>NZ_CP167996.1:0-4800000 GCF_040224055.2 Pseudomonas sp. WHRI 8519
GTGTCAGTGGAACTTTGGCAGCAGTGCGTGGAGCTTCTGCGCGATGAACTGCCTGCCCAGCAATTCAACACCTGGATCCGTCCGCTACAGGTCGAAGCCGAAGGCGACGAGTTGCGCGTGTATGCGCCTAACCGTTTCGTTCTCGATTGGGTGAATGAAAAGTACCTCGGCCGTCTGCTCGAACTGTTGGGTGAAAACGGTAGCGGCATCGCGCCTGCCCTTTCCTTATTAATAGGCAGCCGTCGCAGCTCCGCACCGCGGGCCGCGCCTAACGCCCCGGTCAGCGCTGCAGTGGCTGCATCCCTTGCGCAGACCCACGCGCAACCAGCAGCCGCGCCAGTCATGGCTGTTGCTGACCCGGTCTCGGTGCCTTCGGCGGAGCCTGCGCAGGCCTCGGATATGGCTGAGGCGCCGTCGCGAGACAGCTATGATTCGATGGCCGACAGCGCTCCGGCACCTGTCGCACCAGGTCGTACCGAACAGCGCAACGTTCAGGTGGAGGGTGCGCTCAAGCACACCAGCTATCTGAACCGTACGTTCACCTTCGAAACCTTTGTAGAGGGTAAGTCCAACCAATTGGCCCGGGCCGCCGCCTGGCAGGTTGCCGACAACCCGAAGCATGGCTACAACCCACTGTTCCTTTACGGTGGTGTGGGCTTGGGTAAAACCCACTTGATGCATGCTGTGGGTAACCACCTGCTGAAAAAGAACCCGAATGCCAAGGTGGTGTACCTGCATTCCGAGCGCTTCGTCGCGGACATGGTCAAGGCCTTGCAGCTCAACGCGATCAACGAATTCAAGCGCTTCTACCGTTCGGTCGATGCGTTGCTGATCGACGATATCCAGTTCTTTGCCCGTAAGGAGCGTTCTCAGGAAGAGTTTTTCCACACCTTCAACGCCTTGCTGGAGGGTGGTCAGCAGGTGATTCTCACCAGCGACCGCTATCCGAAGGAAATCGAAGGTCTGGAGGAGCGGTTGAAGTCGCGTTTCGGCTGGGGCCTCACAGTGGCTGTCGAGCCGCCGGAGCTCGAGACCCGCGTGGCGATCCTGATGAAAAAGGCCGACCAGGCCAAAGTCGAGCTGCCGCACGATGCCGCGTTCTTCATCGCTCAGCGTATTCGCTCCAACGTGCGTGAGCTTGAGGGGGCACTGAAGCGTGTCATCGCTCACTCGCACTTCATGGGCCGCGACATCACCATCGAGCTGATTCGCGAGTCGCTGAAGGACCTGCTGGCGCTGCAAGACAAACTGGTGAGTGTGGATAACATTCAGCGCACCGTGGCCGAGTACTACAAGATCAAGATCTCCGATCTGTTGTCCAAGCGCCGTTCGCGCTCGGTAGCGCGCCCGCGTCAGGTGGCCATGGCGTTGTCCAAAGAGCTGACCAACCACAGTCTGCCAGAGATCGGCGACATGTTTGGCGGTCGTGACCACACCACGGTGCTGCACGCTTGCCGCAAGATCAACGAACTCAAGGAATCCGACGCGGACATCCGCGAGGACTACAAGAACCTCCTGCGCACGCTCACCACCTGATGGCCGCCAGCGCAGCTAATTGAAGGCAAGGGACTAGACCATGCATTTCACCATTCAACGCGAAGCCCTGTTGAAACCCCTGCAACTGGTCGCCGGTGTCGTCGAGCGCCGTCAGACCTTGCCGGTCCTGTCCAACGTACTGCTGGTCGTGCAAGGCCAGCAACTGTCGTTGACGGGTACCGATCTGGAAGTCGAACTGGTAGGCCGCGTACAACTGGAAGAGCCGGCTGAGCCAGGCGAAATCACTGTCCCGGCGCGCAAGCTGATGGACATCTGCAAAAGCCTGCCGAACGACGTGCTGATCGATATCAAGGTCGATGAACAGAAGTTGTTGGTCAAGGCCGGCCGTAGCCGTTTCACCCTGTCGACCCTGCCTGCCAACGACTTCCCCACCGTGGAAGAAGGCCCAGGTTCGCTGACCTGCAACCTTGAACAGAGCAAACTGCGTCGCTTGATCGAGCGCACCAGCTTTGCCATGGCTCAGCAGGATGTACGTTACTACCTCAACGGTATGCTGCTTGAAGTGTCGCGCAATACCCTGCGTGCCGTGTCTACCGATGGCCACCGCCTTGCACTGTGCTCCATGAGCGCAGCCATCGAGCAGGATGAGCGGCATCAGGTCATCGTGCCACGTAAAGGTATCCTCGAACTGGCGCGCCTGCTCACCGACCCCGAAGGCATGGTCAGCATTGTCCTGGGCCAGCACCACATCCGTGCGAACACAGGCGAGTTCACCTTCACTTCCAAGCTGGTCGATGGCAAGTTCCCGGACTATGAGCGTGTACTGCCCAAGGGCGGTGACAAGCTGGTCATTGGCGATCGTCAGGCCTTGCGCGAAGCGTTCAGCCGTACGGCGATTCTTTCCAACGAGAAGTACCGTGGTATTCGTCTGCAGTTGGCAGCCGGCCAGTTGAAAATCCAGGCGAACAACCCGGAACAGGAAGAGGCGGAAGAAGAGATCAGCGTCGACTATGACGGTGCATCGCTGGAGATCGGCTTCAACGTCAGTTACCTGCTGGACGTCTTGGGTGTGATGACAACCGAACAGGTTCGCCTGATTCTCTCCGATTCCAATAGCAGTGCTCTGCTGCAAGAAGCAGGCAATGACGACTCGTCTTATGTTGTCATGCCAATGCGCCTGTAACCTGTAGCAGGCCAGATGTCCCTTCGACGTATCATGGTCACCGCGGTGCGCAACCTGCACCCGGTGACCCTCTCACCCTCCCCCCGCATCAATATCCTCTACGGCGCAAACGGCAGCGGCAAGACCAGTGTGCTTGAAGCGGTGCATTTGCTCGGCTTGGCCAGGTCGTTCCGCAGTACCCGACTGAACCCGGTCATTCAGTACGAGCAGGCAGCGTGTACGGTTTTTGGCGAAGTGCAGTCAGGCCAAGGCGGCATCAGCAACCTGGGTGTGTCGCGCGAGCGCGGGGGCGATTTCACTATCCGTATTGATGGGCAGAATGCCAAGAGCGCTGCGCAGCTCGCAGAATTGCTGCCCCTGCAGCTCATCAACCCAGACAGTTTCAGGTTGCTTGAAGGCGCACCGAAGATCCGCCGCCAGTTTCTCGATTGGGGAGTGTTCCACGTGGAACCTCGCTTCATGCCCGCGTGGCAGCGTCTGCAGAAGGCGTTGCGGCAGCGGAACTCATGGTTGCGGCATGGTACACTTGACCCAGCTTCGCAAGCCGCCTGGGACCGGGAATTGTGCCTGGCCAGTGCGGAAATAGATGAATACCGTCGCAACTATATCAAGGCCTTGAAGCCCGTCTTCGAGCAAACCCTGAGCGAACTGGTCGAGCTGGACGGGTTGACCCTTAGCTACTACCGAGGCTGGGACAAGGACCGGGAACTCAACGAAGTACTCGCCTCTTCTCTCCTTCGCGATCAGCAGATGGGCCATACCCAGGCCGGCCCGCAGCGTGCTGATCTGCGCCTTCGTCTGGCTGCCAATAATGCAGCCGACATCCTGTCGCGTGGTCAGCAAAAGTTGGTGGTTTGTGCTCTGCGCATTGCTCAAGGCCATCTCGTTAGCCAGGCTCGCCGCGGCCACTGTATTTATCTCGTGGATGACTTGCCGTCCGAGTTGGACGACCAGCATCGCCGTGCACTGTGCCGCTTGCTAGAAGAATTACGCTGCCAGGTGTTCATCACCTGTGTAGATCAAGAATTACTGAGGGAAGGCTGGCAGACGGAAACGCCAGTCGCTTTGTTCCACGTGGAACAAGGCCGTATCACCCAGACCCACGACCATCGGGAGTGAAGGCATGAGCGAAAATCAAACGTACGACTCCTCAAGCATCAAGGTGCTGAAAGGTTTGGATGCCGTGCGCAAGCGTCCCGGCATGTACATTGGCGACACCGATGACGGTAGCGGCCTGCACCACATGGTCTTCGAAGTGGTCGACAACTCGATCGACGAAGCCCTCGCCGGGCACTGCGATGACATTACCGTCATTATCCACCCGGACGAATCGATTAGTGTGCGCGACAACGGTCGCGGCATTCCGGTCGACGTGCATAAAGAAGAAGGCGTCTCCGCAGCCGAGGTCATCATGACCGTGCTGCACGCCGGCGGTAAATTTGATGATAACTCCTACAAGGTTTCCGGCGGTCTGCACGGTGTAGGTGTTTCGGTCGTAAACGCCCTGTCTGAAAAACTGGTGCTAACCGTTCGCCGTAGCGGCAAGATCTGGGAACAGACCTACGTTCATGGCGTTCCACAGGCGCCGATGGCCGTTGTGGGCGAAAGCGAAACTACCGGTACCCACATTCACTTCAAGCCTTCGGCTGAGACCTTCAAGAACATTCACTTCAGCTGGGATATCCTGGCCAAGCGTATTCGTGAGTTGTCGTTCCTGAACTCGGGTGTTGGCATCCTGTTGAAAGACGAGCGCTCGGGCAAAGAAGAGTTCTTCAAATATGAAGGCGGCCTGCGTGCATTCGTTGAATACCTGAACACCAACAAGACGCCGGTCAACTCCCAGGTGTTCCATTTCAACGTCCAACGTGACGATGGCGTAGGTGTTGAAGTCGCCCTGCAGTGGAACGACAGTTTCAACGAAAACCTGCTGTGCTTCACCAACAACATTCCACAGCGCGATGGCGGTACCCACCTGGTTGGTTTCCGCTCCTCCCTGACCCGTAGCCTTAACAACTACATCGAGCAGGAAGGCCTGGCCAAGAAGAACAAGGTTTCCACCACCGGTGACGACGCTCGGGAAGGCCTGACTGCGATCATTTCGGTCAAGGTGCCGGATCCGAAGTTCAGCTCCCAGACCAAGGACAAGCTGGTCTCCTCGGAGGTGAAAACCGCCGTGGAACAGGAAATGAACAAGTACTTCGCCGACTTCCTGTTGGAGAACCCCAACGAAGCCAAAGCGGTCGTCGGCAAGATGATCGATGCTGCCCGTGCCCGTGAAGCGGCGCGCAAAGCACGTGAAATGACTCGCCGTAAGGGCGCGCTGGATATCGCCGGCTTGCCGGGCAAACTGGCGGACTGCCAAGAGAAGGACCCTGCCCTTTCCGAACTGTACCTGGTGGAGGGTGACTCCGCAGGTGGCTCGGCCAAACAAGGTCGTAACCGTCGTACCCAGGCGATCCTGCCGCTCAAGGGCAAGATTCTCAACGTCGAGAAAGCACGTTTCGACAAGATGATCTCCTCCCAGGAAGTGGGCACACTGATCACCGCGCTGGGCTGTGGCATCGGCCGCGAAGAGTACAACATCGACAAGCTGCGCTATCACAACATCATCATCATGACCGATGCTGACGTTGACGGTTCGCACATCCGTACCCTGCTGCTGACCTTCTTCTTCCGTCAGCTGCCAGAGCTGGTCGAGCGTGGCTACATCTATATTGCCCAGCCACCGCTGTACAAAGTGAAGAAAGGTAAGCAGGAGCAGTACATCAAGGACGACGAGGCCATGGAAGAATACATGACCCAGTCGGCCCTCGAAGATGCCAGCCTGCACCTGGATGAATCTGCGCCAGCCGTTTCCGGTGTTCAGCTAGAGGTTTTGGTCAACGAGTTCCGCAGTGTAATGAAGACCCTCAAGCGTTTGTCTCGCTTGTACCCGGAAGAGTTGACCGAGCACTTCATCTACCTGCCGGAAGTTACCCTTGAGCAATTGGGCGACCATGCCGTCATGGAGAACTGGTTGGCCAAACTGCAGGAGCGCTTGAGCAATAGCCAGAAGTCTGGCCTGGTGTACAAGGCCACCCTGCGCGAGGACAAGGAGCGCAATGTGTGGCTGCCAGAAGTGGAAATCACCTCGCACGGCCTGGCCAGCTACATCACCTTCAACCGCGATTTCTTCGGCAGCAACGACTACCGCACGGTGGTCAACATCGGTTCCAAGTTGTCGAGCCTGCTGGGTGAAGGTGCTTATGTACAGCGTGGTGAGCGTCGCAAGGCGATCGTCGAGTTCAAGGAAGGCCTGGATTGGCTGATGAACGAGACCACCAAGCGACACACCATCCAGCGATACAAAGGGCTGGGTGAGATGAACCCGGATCAGTTGTGGGAAACCACTATGGACCCAACTGTACGGCGCATGCTCAAGGTCACCATCGAAGACGCGATTGCCGCCGATCAGATCTTCAATACCTTGATGGGCGATGCGGTTGAGCCTCGCCGTGACTTCATCGAAAGCAACGCGCTGTCGGTTTCGAACCTGGACTTCTGATCAGGTGTCGATGGGCACATTAAGTGTCGCAAGTGGGCGAGTTACTGTCGCTTTCTAGGGAAAACCCCGGCCTTAGTGTCGGGGTTTTTCTTTGTGGCGTAGCCTAGTCATAGCGATACACACCAGGCTCCAAGCCCTAGTGTGGGTTTTATGGGTGATGTGATGGAACATCGTTGCGGCTTCATCGAAACAAACCGCATCCTTGCTTGGCTGCTTGGCTGCTTGGCTGCTTGGCTGCTTGGCTGCTTGGCTGCTTGGCTGCTTGGCTGCTTGGCTGCTTGGCTGCTTGGCTGCTTGGCTGCTTGGCTGCTGTAGGTGGGAAAGTTAATTTCCACTTCGGTCAAAGTTAAGCGGGAGAGCGCCCGGTTGATTGGTTGCGTACCGAAGTCGAGACACGCATGGTGCTAGATCTAATTGGGCGCATCAGCCATGCTGTGATTATCTGAGCAAGCGAACCCTGATTTCCTGTCATGGTACGCATAGTGGGATTGGATCGTCTGCGCCAGCACCCAATCTGGCTTGAAGCACAAGGAGGTGTCGATGAGCTTACACGAGCAGCAGGCGCGGTTCAGGCGGTTGCTCGCGGAGCACCAAGCGTGGCGTTTACTGCATGCAGAGAATGCGCCCATCGTTCTTGCGTTCATCAGTGATCTTTTTGCTCAAGACAGCGAGGTCCCATTCGGGAAAGCACGGGCTGCGTTGGAGGCTGAGCTGCCCCTCTGGCAGGAGGCTTACGGCCTGCACGACAACTCGGGAACCTATCTGCGCCAATGGATCCAGGCGGGCTGGCTGCGTGAGCTTGATGACAAGCTCGCCCGAACCGATGCCTTCGAGCTGGCACTACGCTTTGTCCAGAGCCTGGATCAGCGAGACAGTAACGCCACGGCCTCGCACCTGCGCATTGTGCAAGACGCCGTACGAGATTTGGCTGTCGCCCTGAGCCCAAACCCGGAAGAGCGAATCACTCTGCTCACTGCCCGCCGGCAGGAACTCGATCTGGAAATTGAGCGTTTGCAGATGGGCGAGGTGCCAGAGCTGAGCGCGCCGGAACAGCGTGAGCGCATCCGGGGACTGTATCACCTGACGTCAGTGCTCACGGGCGACTTTCGTCGGCTGGAGGACGAAATTCGCCAACTCGATCAGCGCATGCGTATCCGCATGATCGAGTCGGAGTCTGGGCGCGGTGAAGTGGTGAAGGCGTTGATAGAGCATGAAGGTGAACTGCTCCAGACCGATGCCGGGCAGGCCTTCGACGGCTTCTATCAGTTGCTCTGTGATCAGAATCGAATCACTGAATTCCGTGAGCAAATCCGTTCGATCTTGGCACGCCCGGCATCCCAGTATCTGAAATCAGACGAACTTCGTTACCTATCCCATCTGGTCCGCGAGTTGGGCAAGGAAAGTGAGCGGGTATTCCAGGTCCGGCGCCGGACCGAGGAGAGCCTGCGGGCTTTTGTGGAAAGCGGCGTTCAGCAAGAGCGCCGTGCGGTCGAACGACTGCTTCGCCAACTGGAGCGGCTGGCGGTGAATTTCAAGGAACAGGAGCTGAGCCTGCGCGAGCCGGTGGCTGTGGATCTCCCCACGGGCAGTCTGCGTGTGCGTTCTCCGTCCAGTATTCACCTACGACTACCTGAAGAGCGCCTAGATACCCGGCAGGTGGCCGCAAATACCAATAGTCACGTTGCCAGTCTCGGCATGCTGGATCACCTCAACACGGTCAAGGTGCTGGAAGTGGCCCAGGATGTGAAGCAGTTGCTCACTGAGCACGGCCCGATGACGGTGGCGAGCATCGTCAGTCACCGCCCTATCACCGGAGGGTTGGAAGAGCTGGTGGCGCACGTGCGGATCGCCAAAGCAGTCAGCGCTGTAGTGTTGGAACACCCAGAAAGTCTGGTGGTAGTGGATCGGACCGGCAATGGGATTCGGGCCAACATTCCCTCTTTGCTTATGTCCGCCGAGCAGTTTCCAACGGATTTGGAGGAACTCGCCTTATGAACGAGGAAGAGCAGCATTCCCAACAGGCCCCTGCCCTGTTTGACCAGTATCGAACGATTCGCCCTGAAACGCCGTCAGTCAGCGGTGAGGTGAAGACGTTTGAGGATGCCCCGGTTGAGCCGCCCGTCGTTGGGGGGGCTGAAGTCGGCATGCCACTAGAAGCCCGGCGCGCCCTGGTGCTGTTACTCCGCCAAGGGGTGGTGATGGCCGATAGCAAACGTCTGGCGTTCGAAGCGCTGTGCCGGCACGAGGGCCTTATTGCAGAGCACTTGGGCAACATGTTCATGCGCATGTTGCTGGACATGAAGGCCGGCATTGCCATCCTGCTCCAGCAGGAGGTGGCAGAGCAGGACGAGGAGGCTGACGAAGCGTCACGCCTAATCAACAAACGCACGCTCAGCCTCTATGACACGCTGCTGTTGCTGGTGCTGCGCAAGTACTACCAGGAGCGAGAAACAGCGGGCGAACAGAAGATCATCATCGATATCGAGCGGATCGAAGCATTGATGACACCCTTTTTGCCGCTGACCTACAGCTCCCGTTCCGAGCGGAGGACACTCAACGGATCGCTCGCCTTGTTGAAAGATAAGCGTCTCATCACTGCGGTTCGTGGGGATGACGAGCGGTTTGAGATCACCTCGGTGATCCGCTATGTCGTCAATGCCGATTTTCTTGAACGTCTATTGAAAGAGTACGAACGCCTAGCTGGTGATGCGGGCGTCAAAACGGGCGAAGAGGTGCAGGATGCTTGAGGCAAGCGAGGTAAGTCTGAGTGAGTTGTTCAGCACTGGTCAGATCCGTCTAGCCGAGCTGTCGGTATACAACTGGGGCTCCTTCCATGGCCTGCATTCCGCGAAGATAGACCCCGAGGGAACCCTCATTACCGGTGACAACGGTGCCGGTAAGTCGACACTCATTGATGGGTTGATGGCGCTGTTGCTGCCCTCCAGCAAGGCGTCGTTCAACATCGCGGCTGCTCAAGGGGACCGTACGGATCGCACCTTGATGTCCTATGTGCGAGGAAACTATGGCAAGGCCCATGATGGCAACGAGACGGCTACCCTGCTGAAACGCTCAGGGGCGACCGCAACGGGGCTTCGGGCGCTGTACCAAGCGGACGATGGTTCGAAGGTCACCTTGGCGGCCCTGTTCTGGATTACCCAGGCCAGCAACTCGCTCAACGACCTCAAACGCCTTTTTGTGGTGGGTAAGCGCGATGTGCGCTTGGATGAGCTGTTGCATCTCTTCGGTGAGGGCAATGCCCGTGTGCTGAAGCAACACCTCAAAGAGGACCCGCTGGTCGAGGCATTCGATTCGTTTACCGAGTATCAAGAGACCTATGTGCGGCTCCTGCGCATGGAGAACCGTAACGCTCCTGCCCTGCTCTCCCGGGCGCTGGGTTTGAAGAAGATTGATGACCTCACCAGCTTGATTCGAGATCTGGTCCTAGAGCCCAGTCAGGTCAAGGAGCATGCCCGGCTTGCGGTCAGTGAATTCGATGACTTGGTCAGCGTCCATGGCGAACTCGATGATGCTCGGCGCCAGCGGGATGCTCTGATTGAGTTGCCAGAGACCAGCCAAGCGCTGAATCAGGCCAGGGAGGAGATGCGGCGGATCTTAGCTGAGCTAGCCGGCCTGCCGGTCTACTTTGGCGAACAGTGTTCTCGACTGTGGGGGCTGCGCCTGAAGCAATACGAGGCGGAACTGTTTCAGTTGGCAGAGGAGATGACCCGCCTTGGCACTTTGGAGGAGCAAGCGACGGGGCGGGTACAGGCACTGTTCCATGCCTACCAGTCGCAAGGTGGTGAGCGACTGGAGGGACTGCGGAAAGACCTGAAAGCGGCGACGCAGGTGCATGACGACAGCGTGCGCGATGCGCGCCGGTATCAGATGGACGCACGAGTCCTTGGTTTGCCCGACACGCTGTCGCTCGACGTGTTCAAGCAAAACCAGGTGACAGCGCAAACGGAGTTGGCGGATATGCCGGCATTACGTCAGGCGCGCCAGGATCAGTTCGCCTCGTCGGCAGCGAACCTGTCCCGTGAGCAAACGCAGCTCAAGGAACTGGCAGGCGAGATCGAAGACATGGAGTCGCGACCTGACTCCAACATTGAACCTTCCTATCAGAAGCTTCGCGACCAACTGGTAGAGAGCTTGTCGCTTGATCCTGCGGAGGTTGTTTTCGTTGGCGAGTTGATCGCTGTCCTGGAGGCGCATCGACCTTGGCAAGGCGCTATTGAACGGGCGCTGGGAGGGCTTCGCACCACGCTGCTGGTGCCTGATGAGCGATATCGCTTGGTGACCAAGTGGCTGAACACTCGCCACACGGGGCTCCATGTCAGGGTGCAGGTTGTTCGGCTGAACCAGCAGCCGCAGGTTGCTGAGTTTCTGCCAGATGGCTTTCTAAAAATGCTGGATTGGAAGCCGCACCCCTATCGTGATTGGCTGAAAAAGCACCTCTCGCGTTTCGACCTGCACTGTGTGGCATCGACCGAAATATTGGACCAGACCGACTTCTCGATGACCATCCAGGGCCTGGTGCATCTGGATAAAGGGCGATTTGAGAAGAAGGACCAGCAGCGCATTGATAACCCGCGTTTCTGGTGTTTGGGATTCAGTAACAAGGGGCGTCTAGCGGCGTTAAGGAAGGATCGTGTCGAGTTGGAGGCAGAGGTCAAAAAGTTGGCCCAGCTGACAGCGGATGCGCGCACGGCCATGGACGACCTCGACAAGCACACACGCGTGTGGGAGCGCATCGCCCAGCTCACGTGGGCGGCAATTGATGTCCAGTCAGCTCAAGATCGGATGCAGTCGCTGAAGACGGATCTAGGGGCGCTTGAGCAGCCTGATAGCGAGCTGGGGGTGGCAAAGGCACGGTGGGAGCAGGCTGGAGCTGAACTTAAAGAGATCCAAGAGCAGAAGGGTGCTGTCAGCAAAAGGATTGGTGGGCTGGATAGCAATGTGACTCAGGCGAACCAGCAGCTGGACCAAGCTTTCGAGCAGGCTAAGGCTGGGTTGACGAATGAAGTACGTGAGTTGCTCATCCTACGTGTTGGGCAGCTACATCTTGAGGACTTGGATGGTGTTGCAGAGCTTGAAGGTCGCCATCGTTCAGAGGCGGAAGACGCGCGAAAGCGAACCCAAACCCGTGAGGTTAGGGCTTCTACTAAAGCGAGCGGAATTGTCTCCGATTTCAAGGCGAAATGGCCGCTCATCGCCAATGATTGGCTCGCAGGCGTCGATGGTCTGGAGGAGTATCTCGATCACCTGACCCACTTGGTACAGGAGGGCTTACCAGACCTGGTGGAGCGTTTCCGAGAGCGCTTGAACCGCAACGCAACCCAGTCACTGGCGCGAATCAGTCAAACGATTCAGGCCGAACGTGAGGACATCCAGGATCGAATCGAAACGATCAACGATGTCCTGAAGCGCACAGAGTTTAGGCAGGGAACCTACCTTCGTCTGGGAAGCCGGGCAGAACTCTTCGAACACGTGAAAGCGTTCAATGGCCAGTTAATGCGCGTGCTGGCACGAGCCGGAAGTGACGATCATGAGGCTCGCTTTGTTGAGCTGAAGGAGTTGATCGAGAAACTGGAGAAGGCCACCAATCCTGCGACCTCGGGCAACCTAGAGAGCCTGCGATTGTTGGACTCGCGCTACCAGCTGTCCTTCTACGCCGAGGAGGTTGAGAAAGGCAGCAAAAAGGTACGCGATGTGCTGGAGTCTTCCAGCGGAAAATCAGGCGGGGAAAAGGAGTCGTTTGCCGGCACCATCGTAGCCGCAAGCTTGGCTTACGTACTGACGCCCGATGGCAGCGACCGTCCGCTCTACTGCACCGTGTTCCTGGATGAGGCCTTCTCCAATACCGCCGAGGCGGTGAGTCGTCGGGTGCTCAAGGTCTTCCGAGAACTGAAGATCCACGTGAATCTGATTACTCCATACAAGAACCTCAACCTTGCACGTGAATCGGCGCGCTCGCTGTTGATCGCGGAGCGTGACCAGGACAAGCATGAGAGTCGGCTCTGCGAGGTCACCTGGGAGGAAATTGACGAGCAGCTGGCGCGTCATGAACAGCAGGGTCTGCAAAAGGTGGCCAGTTCACTGGGGATCGAAGTGGAGCCAGCTCTGTGAGGGATTGGGGACGACTTCCAGATGACGTTGTTGAGGAGCTGCGCCGACTGGAGTGGGAACATACAGGCCGGCTGCGGGAGCGGCTCTTAGGGGCGCGACCTTTCCCAATTCCTTGCTTGCTGAAGCCGCCAACCGGTAGCCAGGCGCTTGAGGATCTTGACCATTTCCATGGCTATATCGCGGCCTGGCGGAAATGGCCGTGGCCGCATCAAGTTGCATGGGTGACGAAGCGATTTCGGCAACTGGGTGAGTGCGAAGTCCCGGTCAGGTTGGAGATCGAATCAACGCAAGCCCTCATCGCTGCGCTGGGGGCTGAGGCTGTTGAACGAAGCAGGGGCTGGGCGGAGCGAATGGAGCCGTTGCTCTCGTTGGATAAGGCTCTGTTCACTACCCTCATCAAGCAGCTTGGAGAGCTGGAGAAGCTCTCCATGACGGACATCCATTTGCTGGCCTGCCTGCTGCCACAACTCCAGCGTGGAATGGGCCAGCGTCGATACTTGCGGGCCCTGCCACTCCAGAAGGTGGATACCAAGTTCGTGGAGCTGAACCAGAGCCTAATTGCCGCTCTGTTGGATACGATGCTCGACCAGGAGGTTTCCGCTCATGGCGGGTTAGAGGCTTGGCTAGGCTGCCGCGCCACGCCATCCAACTGGCTTCACGTGAAACCACTTTGCCCTGACGTGAAAGGTCGCCTTGCTGGGCTTGATCTCGTTCGGCTGTCCTTTGAGCAACTGATGACCCATCCGTTGCCTGCTCAGAACGTACTGGTGGTTGAGAATCTACAGGCTGGTTATGGACTTTCTGAGTTACCGGACACTATTGCGGTGTTCGGCGGAGGTGCAAACACCGCCTGGTTACAAGCCGACTGGTTGAAGAGCAAGCGCATAGGTTACTGGGGAGATCTCGATACGTGGGGGTTGAAATTCCTATCCGATGCCCGGCTGAGGCAGCCCCATGTTGAAGCCGTGATGATGGATCGCGAGACGCTGATCGCCCACGTTGAGCGAGGGGTATGCGAAGAGCTACCAGCTGAGCTACCGGAGTACGGTTTGACCCCTGCCGAGCAGACCCTGTTTGATGAGCTTCGCTCTAGTCAATTTGGGGTTGGCCGACTGGAGCAGGAGAGGTTGTCCCAGGATTTTGTCGAGCAGTTCCTGGCTAGCTGGCTCGGGTTCTCCAGGATCGTTCCGAAGGCTTGAGGTTTGCCAGAAAAAGCTTTTCTGAATGGAGTGCGCTTTTAGGCTGGAGTTTCCAATCAATCAGAGTTCACACGATTGGTTCATCCGAATTCAGTCTGTCGTTTGACGGCCTCTGAACCGATACTTTTTGGCTGGGGTATCGCTACGGCCAGTCTGGGACTGGCACGTAGCACATGCATGGATCAATCAAAGAAAGCCTCAAATGTTTGGTTGGCTTTCTGGCGAATTTCATCCGTGAAATAGGGAGTTAAGGCCACTGCCGCAGCCACTAGCACCCCCAAATCATCGCTATAGCCAACGACCGGGGCGACGTCAGGAATGAGATCAATCGGGCATACAAAATATGTCAGCGCACTGGCGCCAATCGCTTTGACTTTCATCGGGGTCTTCTCATCAATCGTGATGTAGTAGATCTCAAGCGCTTTCTGAACAACCTCACGCCCAGCTTTCTTTGCATACTTGGTCACTTTCTTCCAGAAGCTGTCTTGACTGAAGTCATCCGAGCTAAATTCGGCTGTGGTCATTTTTGCGGCTCCTATGAGCTTTGGTAAGCCATGGCAGCAGGATCTGCTCATGGTGAGAAAATAATTGATCAAAGAGCTGTAACCCGTCAAGTGGGTTGTAATGTATTTTTGTGGTTGGTAGTGTTTATTTGAGTTCCAACTATTGCGTGCTATGCTGCCGCGACTGAATGGCTAGGAGACGGTCATGAGCCTTCCAATTAAGAGCGCGACGTATGCGTCGGTCATCGGGGCAGTACTGAGCGAAGAGCGCGAACGACGCGTAATGACCCAAGCGTCGGTTGCCGCTATTGCCGGTCTGACCCAATCAACGTGGGGAAGAATGGAACTCGGCAGAGCATGCACCTTAGAAAATTTGGGTAGGGCTTCTGTGGCACTTAATATCAAGCTTTGGGAGCTGATGAAGGTTGTCGATGACAGAGTCGCTGGTTTGGAGAAGCAAGGTATCCAGGTTGTGTGTGAACTACCTTCAGAGGAGGAGATCAAGGCAAACCTGGATCAATGGGTGACAGGCAGCAGCCAGATATCAAAGCTCTCATTGATTGGATTAGGAGCGCTTTCTGGGATCGCCATAGGGGGAGTCAGCTCTTACATTTCGTCCATATTCAAGAAATGAAGCCTGCTCGCCGTGCCTGCCGCGCCTTAGGTATTCTTCTTTCTAGCGCCTAGGCAGATTGATGCTTGCCTGGGCATGAGTTGCACTCTGCTCCGACTGCTATGCCGTGGTTGTTTGATCCGCCCTTCCCCTGCTGATAGCCTGAACGAGACTAAAGCGATCTATCAATGGCTGAGGCTCCGAAGCGGTGACCGATTCCACGCTGGTGGCGAAATTACGTGCTGAAAATGCTCGACTGATAGCTTTGCTTGAAGCACATCGCATTGAGTGGCAGCTTCCAGCTGAGCCTGTATGTGTACCGGTGGAGGGTAATCAGTCGTTCACCAGTCTTGATACTGGTAGCAAACTCGCCCTTTTCCGCAGCTTGTTCAAGGGCCGTATTGATACTTACCCGTTGCGCTGGGAAAGCAGAGGCGGCAAGTCTGGCTATGCACCCGCCTGCGCCAATGAATGGCGACCGGGAATCTGCGAAAAACCACGCATCAAGTGCAGTGATTGTGGGCAGCGTCAGCTACTGCCGGTGAGCGATGATGTCATTTATCGTCACTTAGCCGGAGCCATTGTGGTCGGCGTCTACCCGTTGCTTTCGGATGATACGTGTCATTTCCTAGCTGTCGATTTCGATGAGGCTGATTGGCGAGAAGATGCACTGGCCTTTGTGCAAGCTGCTCGCTCTCTCGATGTCCCCGTAGCACTGGAAGTCTCGCGTTCTGGAAATGGGGCTCACGCGTGGATTTTCTTCCAAGACAAAGTGCCTGCGATTGATGCCCGCCGTTTGGGGGCCGCGATCATTAGCCATGCTTGCGAGCGCACCCGGCAACTGTCACTCAGTTCGTACGACAGACTTTTCCCGAATCAGGATTTCATGCCCAAGGGTGGGTTCGGTAACCTGATTGCTTTGCCACTGCAAAAGCGAGCCAGGGGTAACAATCACAGTGTCTTTGTCGATGATTCCTTGGAGCCATATTCTGACCAATGGCGGTTCCTCGCCACGGTTCGACGGATGAGCCCTGAAGGTATCCAGCCCGCTGTCAATCAAGCTATGGGCAATCGCGATCCACTGGGTGTTGCTTTTGTCGACGAGCAGAACGAAGCCGAGCCATGGAAACAACGTGAGCAAACATCCCAGTCGTTGACCTGCTCTCTGCCAGCTACCCTTAAGGTCACGCTGGCAAACCTGATTTACTTTGAAAAATCGCAGCTGCCTCAACCCTTGGCTAACAGGCTAATCCGACTCGCTGCTTTTCAAAATCCTGACTTTTACAAGGCACAGGCCATGCGCCTATCAGTCTGGAACAAGCCCAGGGTCATCGGCTGTGCACAAAATTTTCCTCAGCATATTGGGATTCCCCGGGGTTGCTGGGATTCGGTACTGGACCTGTTAAATGAGTACAAAATCACCCCGCAGCTACAGGATGAACGCTTTGCTGGCGTCAGTCTCGACGTTGATTTCTTAGGTAGTTTACGGCCAGATCAAGACGCGGCGATCCACGCTTTGATGCCATACGACACCGGGATACTCTGCGCCCCTACCGCGTTTGGCAAAACAGTAACTGCTGCCGCACTCATCGCCAGGCGTAGAGTCAACACGCTGGTGCTGGTGCACCGCACAGAACTGCTTCGACAGTGGCAAGCTCGGTTACAAACATTCTTGGGCGTAGGCAAAGAGGTCGTCGGTACGATTGGCGGTGGGAAGCCCAAGACAACTGGGCAGATCGACATTGCTGTGATGCAGTCACTTTCGCGGAAAGGTGAAATCAGCGATCTGATCAAAAATTACGGTCAGGTCATTGTCGATGAGTGCCATCACCTCTCGGCGGTGTCTTTTGAAGCATTGCTGAGGAGCGCCCCCGCGCGCTATGTGCTTGGGCTGACCGCTACACCCATCCGTCGAGATGGGCAGCAGCCAATCATTTTCATGCAGTGCGGTCCCATTCGGCATACTGCCGCTCGACCAGAAAGCGCTCCCCATGATTTGTCAGTCATTCCTCGAATGCTCTCAGGTCCGATCCCATTACCTGACGGTGCGGGGATACAGGACGTCTTCAAAACTCTTGCTGATGATACGGGGCGTACCGCGCTGATTGTTTCGGACGTTTGTTCCGCGTATGACCAAGGTAGAAAAGTACTCGTGTTGACACAGCGCACCGAGCATGTAGATGTTCTAGAGCATGCACTGAAGGGACATGTCGAAAACCTCTACACCCTCCATGGGCGAATGCCTAAGAAGCAGCGGTTAGCTCGGCTTTCAGAGCTTGAGTCCTTATCTCAAGACGCACCTCGTGTGCTTCTTGCTACCGGAAAATTGATTGGTGAGGGATTTGACCATCCTGCATTGGATACTCTCGTGTTGGCTATGCCCATTTCCTGGCGAGGAATTCTCCAGCAGTACACCGGTCGGTTGCATCGAGCGCACACTGCCAAGACTGACGTACAAGTCATCGATTTTGTGGATGAGGGCAACGTCGCATTAATGCGGATGTGGGAAAAGCGCAAAATGGGCTACAGGACGATGGGGTACCGGATGATGGATACCCTAGCTACTATGAAACTGCTCTAGGATGGGGTACCTGATCCGCCCTCGTTGGTGTGGGCGTATGTTTCCGCATGCTTGGAGGCCTGTGGCTAAATGGTGGCTTGTAGCGAAACATGCTTCTGTCGTCTGTACGTATTCTACTAGCGTGAAGAGGCCGGTTTTGAAACGACATTTAATAGGGCCAGGAAGCCGCCATACGACACGAATTCGGTTCCGCACGCGACATTTATGGCGCCCATGTTCCACGTGGAACCCCCATTTTCTCGGGGGGAGCCATGACAATTTATGTGCCCATCGACATCAGGTTGTTCTCAACAAAAAGCCCGCGTAAGCGGGCTTTTTGCTTTGGGCGTGTTCAATCAAGCTTCCTGAGTTTCAGGTGAACCGCCCTCAGCTGATCTTTTTCATGCGCGAGTGTGAGTGAAGCATCTGCACGCATCACAAGCTGGTCGCCATGCCTGATGCAACTCTGCCCGAAAAGCGCGGGGTTTATCTGGGCCAGGCTGACCAGGGCCTTGAGCAATCGAAGGTCGACTTCTAGAAGGGCGGCGCCGTCTCTGCTGATAGGGGCAAAGAAATCGTCGAACAGATCATCCACCGTCAATGCTCGCAGGTGAACCCACTCGCAGCTTGTTCCCTGTTCCGGCTCGTAAACGTGGGCCTTGCCCCAGTGCGTCAGTGTCCTGAGGCCCCGGCCAATCACATCGATAGCGGTGCCCGGATCATTGACCGCCGGCGACAGCGCGCGGGACGCGATCTCCGATAGCACGCATAGCCCGAACCTCGGGTCATGCTCAAAGGTCCTTCGGGTGCCTATGGTCAACGTCGCCAGCAGGTCGTTGAGGCTTTGCTCATCAGGGTGTTCGCCACTCAATGGTACAACGCGAGCCACCGGCATACCGACGTGCACAAAACTCCCTGGGAGGACTTCCATATAAATCCGCATCTGTAGCGCTTTGGAAATGGCACTCAAGGCTTGCACATCGATATGTTGGATGTAGCCCGTCTGGTTGCTGGCAACTGTTTGCGCGGACAGCGGAAGTACAAGATCCATCGGGTACGCTGAGCCACCCAGATAGGGCCAGCGAGCGCGATGTGCTATGGCATCCATCGCTGCTTTTTCCACACGGTCAATGGTTTCTCCGACCCGTCCCAGTTTGGAAAGGTGATCGATCCAGCGCAGCAGTGTGTAAATGATCAGCGCCACGACAGCTAGCGTCACCGCAAAAAGCACGACACGCCCCTGGCTGCCGTAGAGGCCGGTACTCAGTGCGATGATGCCAACCAGGCTGAAGAGAAACGATCCGATGAATGTGGCCAGGGCGTTCTGGGTAGTGGTGTCCTCCATGACGAGGGTCGTGGCCCGGGGTGTCACTCCGCTACTGGCGGCCCCGTAAGCGGTGACCATCGTGCTCAATGAGAAGGTGGTGACAGCCAGCATGCTGGAGGCAATGATCCCGAGAATCTTGTCCACAGCATCTGCGCCGATGCGTGTTGGCAAGGTGTGCGGGATGAAATCTCTGAACACGATGGCAAGCAACGCAGTCGCTACACCCAGAAGGGAGAACAGCGTGGCTCTGAACCAGAGTCGCTTGGTAAGTTGTCCCGCTACCCAACGCCAACGCGCAATCATGTGCAGTACCTTCAAAAGACTGGTCGAATAGTTATCAGACTAGAGGTTTCAATCCAGAATCCGGCAAAAAACCCGCGCAAGCGGGTTTTTATGGTGGGCTGTAGGTTTCTACGCCTTAGTAGCCGCTGAGGATGCTAACGATCACCCCGGAAGCAATGGCCACCAATACGTAGTCGCCGTTGACGTACAGCCAACGGTGATCGCGTGGCGGTGGGGATAGATGCCGGGCTCGCCAGTCGGTCACCCAGTAGCGGTCGTTGCGATAGTGCGGGTCTACCACATGGCCACGCTGCCATTGCTGGTGAGGTATCGGCATCCCCGGTTGTGGATGGAAGTCTGGATTACGGTAGGAGTGAGCCTGGCCGTTGCCGGGTTTGCCATGTTGTTGCGGGTGGCCCTGATGCGAGCGGTCGCCATCGTGCCCCTGTGGCGGGCCGGGTTGGGCGAAGCTGGCCAGTGGTGCGCTGAACATCAAGGCAGCGCAGAGCACGGATAGGGTTTTTTTCATCGTATCTCGATCCTTTGCATGTAGACGTCCGGCGTGCTTCAACGAGACGCCGATTACGGTTAATGCTTCAGACCGTCGTTCGAGATGAGTAATCCCTGGCCAGAGGTAAAGGTCCGGTAAAGTATCGCTGGGCCCTAAGCCGGGTTCAGCCCCAGCGCTTTCAAGCGCCGATACAGCGTACGTTCACTCATGCCCAGGTGGCGCGCCAGCTCGCTGCGCGGGCCCGGAAACTGTTCCAGCGCCTGCGCCAGATCACCCAGGTCGCTGCGAGCGCGCCTCTTTTTCTCACCGGATGCGATTGGCGGGCCCACATCTTCCGGCAGATGTTCAGGCCGTATCAGCCCGTCATCGGCAAACAGGCGCGCCCTTTCCAGGATATTGCGCAGCTCGCGGATATTGCCTGGGAACCTATGCAGGGCCAATTGCTGAAGCGCAGCGTCGCTAAGACTGGCGGCAGGTTGGCCTGCCATGCGTTGCAGCAGGCTCTGCGCAAGCAGGGGCAGATCCTCTACGCGTTCGCGCAAGGCGGGCAGGCGGATCGGAAAGCCACTGATGCGGTAATACAGGTCTTCGCGGAACGTACCCTCTGCAACCATCTGCTTGAGCGGTTTGTGTGTTGCAGACACCAGGCGGAAATCTGCGTGCACGGTACGCAGGCTGCCGACTGGGCGGAAACTGCCGGATTCGATCAGGCGCAGCAATTTGACCTGCATCGCCAGTGGCACCTCACCAATCTCATCAAGGAACAGCGTGCCGCCATGGGCCGCTTCAGCCAGGCCGATCTTGCGCTGGTTGGCACCGGTAAAGGCTCCCTTCTCATAGCCGAACAGCTCGCTTTCGAACAGTGACTCGGTCAAACCGGTGCAGTCGACCACCACCAATGGGCCATTGGCCCGTGGGCTGCCCATATGGATCGCCCGGGCGAAAAGCTCTTTGCCTGTTCCGGATTCACCCTGCAGCAACACCGGGATCTGCGCGGGTGCCGCACGTTGCAGGCTGGCCAGCGCCGTTTTGAACGCTGGCGCCCGCCCGACCAAGCCCTGTTGTTGAGGTTGCGCCGAGGCCAGCGTGACCGTGGTCAGCCGTTCCACGAAGGCGACCACCCTGTCCTGCTCATCGAGGATCGGCCGCAGTTCCACATCCACATGTTCAGGCCCGCGCGGGGTGTGATGAATGTGCAGTACCCGTTCCGGCAGCTTGCTGTCCCAGGCCTTGCGCATGGGGCAATGCTCACCGGCCTGGTCGCAAGGCACGGCATAGTGATGGGAAACCCGGTGGCACTTCTCACCCAGTGGCGCACGGTCGTCACGGCCGAACTGGCGGCGATAGGCGGCATTGGCTGCGAGGATGTTGTAGTCGGTGTCCAGCACGATGGTAGGCAACGCATCGTGTTCGAGGTAGGAAACCAGAGCTAGGATGAGGGGATGGGATTCAGGCATGACGGCACCGATGGGCTAAGCCGTTGAGGGTAACAAGGACTGCCAAACACTGCCATTGGCTGACAGTCGACTGCCAGCGCAGCTGACAGACCGGCCTGCCTCGCGCCATCAGGGTTCGATTTTACGGGCGTTGGCATGGCCTGAACCCCTGGCATGCATCTTGATAAACCACCCGTAACTGCCTACGCCTCTAAATGGCGGGGTGGATTATTTGGAGACCGTGATGATCATCGGCAATAACCTTCAGGTGGACGCTTTTTTCGACGACGCCACCTCGACCATCAGCTACCTGGTGCTGGACCGTGAGACCAACCAGTGTGCGGTGATTGACAGCGTACTGGACTATGACCCCAAGTCAGGCCGCACCTGCACCGCCTCTGCTGACCGCCTGATTGATCGGGTTCACAGCCTTGGTGCCAAGGTGCAGTGGATTCTGGAAACCCATGTACACGCCGACCACCTTTCAGCCGCGGCGTATCTCAAGGAAAAGCTCGGCGGCCACACCGCCATTGGCGCGCAGATCACCAAGGTACAGAAAGTCTTCGGTGACTTGTTCAACGCCGAGCCCGGCTTTGCCCGTGATGGCAGCCAGTTCGATGTGTTGCTCATGGACGAGGAAGGCTTTCGCATAGGCAACCTGCACGCCCGCTCGCTGCACACGCCTGGGCATACCCCCGCTTGCATGAGTTACCTGGTAGAGGATGCGGGCGAAAAAGCGCTGTTCGTGGGCGACACTCTGTTCATGCCTGACTACGGTACCGCGCGCTGTGACTTCCCGGGCGCTGACGCTCGCACCCTGTACCAATCCATCCGCCGCCTGTTGGCTTTCCCTGACCAGACCCTGCTGTTCATGTGCCATGACTACCTGCCGGGGGGGCGCGACATGCGCTATGTCACCACCGTGGCTGAGCAGCGCGCCAGCAACATTCATGTCCACCAGGGCATTGATGAGGACAGCTTTGTCGCCATGCGTGAGGCGCGTGACAAGACCCTCGAAATGCCCGTGCTGATCCTGCCGTCAGTGCAGGTCAACATGCGCAGTGGCCATTTCCCACAACCGGAATCCAACGGCGTGAGCTACCTGAAGATCCCGTTGAACAAGCTCTGACAGCCCCACCCCATCGTTGGATTTTCCAGGATTTACGCCATGCCTGCCTTGTTGTCCCCTACTGATTCTTACCACCACAAGGTGGTCATCGTCGGTGCCGGCGCTGCCGGAATCGCCACTGCTGCCAGCCTCATCAGCCGCGACCCGTCACTGGATATCGCGGTGGTCGACCCAGCCGACATTCATTACTACCAGCCCGGCTGGACCATGGTCGGTGCCGGTGTGTTCAAGGCGCCGAGCACCGCACGTACCATGGCCTCGACCATTCCCCGTGGCGTGCGCTGGATCAGGGCGCGCGTGCAGGGGTTCGACCCGCAGGCCCAGCTGGTCATGCTCGAAGAGGGTCGCACCATCAGCTATGAACAGTTGGTGGTCTGCCCTGGCCTCAAGCTCGATTGGGCTGCCATTGACGGGCTCAGTGAGACCCTGGGGCGCAACGGCGTTACCTCCAACTACCGCTACGACCTGGCACCCTACACCTGGGAGCTTGTGCAGAACCTGAAGCAAGGCCGCGCCCTCTTCACTCAGCCACCGATGCCGATCAAGTGCGCCGGTGCGCCGCAAAAAGCGCTGTACCTGTCCTGCGACCACTGGCTGCGCCAGGGGCGGCTGGGCGATGTCAAAGCCTGCTTCTTCAATGCCGGTGCTGTGCTGTTCGGTGTGCCCGATTACGTACCGGCCCTGATGGCCTACATCGACAAGTACGGTGTAGACCTCAATTACAGCCACCGTCTGGTGGCAGTGGATGGCCCCAACAAGTGCGCCACCTTTGTCCGCACCTTGGCCGATGGCAGCACTGAAACCCGCACTGAAGCCTTCGATATGCTGCATGTGGTGCCGCCGCAGGTTGCCCCGGACTTCATTCGTCAAAGCCCATTGGCCGATGCCGCTGGCTGGGTCGATGTGGACCCGCATACCCTGCGTCATCGCCAGTTTGCCAACGTCCATGCACTGGGCGATGTGGCCGGCACCAGCAACGCCAAGACCGCAGCCGCTGCGCGCAAGCAGGCGCCGGTGGTTGCCAACAACGTGCTGGTGGGGTTAGGCAGGCTGGCTGACCTTGCTCAGTACGATGGCTATGGCTCCTGCCCGTTGACGGTCGAGCGCGGCAAGATTGTGCTTGCCGAGTTCACCTATGGCGGCAAGGTCGCGCCGAGCTTTCCGCGCTGGCTGCTGGATGGATGCCAGCCAACGCGTCTGGCTTGGCTGCTCAAGGCGCGAGTGCTGCCGCCGCTGTACTGGCAAGGCATGCTCAAGGGGCGGGAGTGGTTGGCGCGGCCCAAGCCGCTGGCTGCCGAGGCAGCCCAGTGATCGAGCATCAACTGTTCGGTGCCGGGCTGGGCGCCATCATTGGCGCAGTGCTGGCGTTGACTGGGGCGGGGGGCGGCATCCTGGCCGTGCCGCTGCTGGTGTTCGGTCTTGGCCTGTCTATGGCCGAAGCTGCGCCGATTGGCCTTCTTGCTGTAGGTCTTGCCGCTGGCGTAGGGGCGATCCTCGGCTTGCGCCAAGGGCTGGTGCGTTACCGCGCCGCGCTGTTCATCGCCCTGATCGGCATCGTCGCTGCACCGCTCGGGCTGATGCTCGCTCATCGTCTGCCCGATACCCCCTTGGCCCTGGTGTTCGCCGGCGTGCTGGTTTACGCGTGCCTGCGCATCTGGCGCAAGGCTGCCAGTGAGCTGCGTGGCGAGACCAACGGCGCGCACCGTTTCATCGAGCCGTGCGTGCTCAACCCGCTGCAGGGCCGTTTGCGCTGGACACTGCCCTGCGCGCGGGCGCTGGCCATCACCGGAGCACTCTCTGGATTGTTGTCCGGCTTGTTGGGGGTGGGGGGTGGCTTCGTGATCATCCCTGCCTTGAACCGCTACACCAACCTGCGCATGAAGAGCATCGTTTCGACCTCGCTGGCGGTGATCGCCCTGGTGTCCACAGGTAGCGTGGTCAGCGCCAGCCTGGCCGGGGTGATGCACTGGCAGGTCGGCGCACCTTTTGCCGTGGGGGCGGTGCTTGGCCTGCTGCTGGCCCGGCCACTGGCAACCCGGCTGGCCGGGCCTCGCCTGCAGCAGCTGTTCTCGGTGGTGGGCTTTGGGGCTGCCCTGCTGCTGGCCGGTAAGGCGCTACTCGGCTAGCAGCTCGGCCTGCTCCTGCGCGCACAGCGCCAGCAGGTAATCCCAGACCACCCGCAGGCGTACCGACTTGTGCAACTCACGCCGGGTGCATATCCAGTAGCTGCGCTGGATGGTTTCGCTGGGTAGTACCCGTACCAGTGTCGGGTCTTGGCGAGCCATGTAATTGGGCAGCACTGCGATGCCCAGGCCGGCGCGCGCAGCGGCTTGCTGGGCGATCACGCTGGTGCTGCGAAAGGCCACATTGGGCATCCGGCAGAAGCTGTTGAGAAACAGCAGCTCCTGGCTGAACAACAGGTCGTCGACATAGCCGATCCAGCTGTGCCGGGCCAGGTCTTCACGGTTGCGTAAAGGCGGGGCGCGGTCCAAGTAAGCCTGGCTGGCATACAAGGCTAGGCGGTAGTCTGTGAGTTTGCGGGTGATCAGCAGGTCGGCACTGGGGCGCTCCAGGTGAATGCTGATTTCCGCTTCGCGGTTGAGGATACTGACGAAGCGAGGCACGGCCACAAGCTCCACTTCCAGGCCCGGATACCGTTCGAACAGCGCGTTCATGCGTGGGGTGAAGAACATGATGCCGATGCCTTCGGTGACCCCAAGGCGAATCTTGCCCAGCGGCGTGATCGCCTGGGTGATTTCTTCCTGCGCCAGCAACGCGACATTCTCCATGGCTTCTGCGTGCTTGAGCAACGCCTGGCCGGAGGGGGTCAATTCGTACCCCTGCGCGTGTTGCACGAACAGCGGCGTGCCCAGGCATTTCTCGATGCTTTCGATATGCCGAGCAACCGTGCTATGGGTCGTGTTGAGACGCTTGGCAGCGCTGAGCAGGCGGCCACTGCGCTGCAACTCGAGGAAAAACCGCAGATCATTCCAGTCGAACATGCATCCTTTCCCTGTTTGTCGCTGTGCTAAAACGCACAACGGCTGCGCGAAATCTCGTGTTTCCTCAGCGAAATTAATCAATAAGATGTACGACGACAAGAATAAAAATCAGGCGCGAGGTTGCACATGCCATCAGCCGATTCTGTCTTCGACTACGTCATCGTAGGCGCTGGCCCTGCCGGTTGCCTGCTGGCCAATCGTTTGTCCGCCGACCCGTCCTGCCGCGTCTTGCTGCTGGAGGCTGGGGGCCGCGATAATTACCCCTGGATTCACATCCCCGTCGGTTATCTTTACTGCATCGGCAACCCCCGCACTGACTGGTGCTTCAAGACCGAAGCGCAGACCGGCCTGGATGGTCGCAGCCTGGGTTATCCCCGGGGCAAGGTGCTGGGGGGATGCTCATCGATCAACGGCATGATCTACATGCGTGGCCAGGCTGCGGACTATGATCATTGGGCCGAACAGGGCAACGACGGCTGGGCCTGGAAGGACGTGCTGCCGCTGTTCAAGGCCAGTGAGAATCATTTTGCAGGCAGCAGTGATCACCATGGCGCCACGGGCGAATGGCGGGTGGAGCGCCAGCGCTACAGCTGGCCGATCCTCGATGCATTCCGAGACGCTGCCGAACAGAGCGGTATCGCCAAGGTTGATGATTTCAATACCGGCGACAACCAAGGCTGTGGATACTTTCAGGTCAACCAGCGCAGCGGTGTGCGCTGGAACGCATCGAAGGCGTTCTTACGGCCTGTGCATAACCGTTCCAACCTAACCGTGTTGACCAGCGTCCAGGTTGATCAGGTGCTGCTGAACAATACCCGCGCCCGCGCAGTGAAAGCATTTTGGCGCGGCGCCTGGCACGAGTTCGCGGCGCGCCGCGAGATCATCCTGTGTGCAGGGGCGGTGGGTTCGCCCGGCATTCTGCAGCGCTCCGGCATTGGCCCGCGCAGGTTGCTGGAAACGCTCGGCATCGGTGTACGGCACGACATGCCCGGTGTCGGTGGCAACCTGCAGGACCACCTGCAATTGCGCCTGATCTATCAGATCGGCAATACCAGAACGCTCAACCAGATGGCCAACAGCCTGTGGGGCAAGATGGGCATGGGCCTGCGCTATCTCTACGACCGCAGTGGCCCGCTGGCCATGGCCCCGAGCCAGCTCGGGGCGTTCGTACGCTCCAGCCCCGAGCAGCGCACCGCCAACCTGCAATACCACATACAACCGCTGTCGCTGGAACGCTTCGGCGAGCCGCTGCACCGCTTCCCTGCCTTCACCGCTTCGGTTTGCAACCTGCGCCCGGTTAGCCGTGGGCGCATCGACATCCGTAGCTCGGACATGAACAGCGCGCCACTGATCGACCCCAACTACCTCAGCGACCCTCAAGACCTGCGCGTTGCCGCCGAGGCCATCCGTATCACACGCCGCATCGTCCAGGCCCCTGCCCTCGCCGCTTTCGAGCCGAAGGAATACCTGCCAGGCCCTGCCCTGCAGACCGAGGAGCAGCTGTTCGAAGCGGCCGGCAAGATCGGCACCACCATCTTCCACCCAGTCGGGAGCTGCCGTATGGGCAACGGCCCCCTGGACGTTGTGGATAACCAGCTGCGGGTGCACGGCATCCCCGGCCTGCGGGTCGCGGATGCTTCCATCATGCCGCAGATCACCTCTGGCAATACTTGTTCACCCACCCTGATGATCGCCGAAAAGGCGGCCCAACTCATTCTCAAGGGAGCAGCGACGCAAACCTGCCTGAACGAAGACGCGTTACCGACGCCCTGACCCGGGTGCGTGCAGTACCGGCAGCTTGCGGTCAGAAGCTGCCGACAGTGGAACAACAAGAATAATCACTGTGGCCTGCGGGCCGAGGACAGCAACGATGTCGGATTACATCCAAGAACAGGGGGCGACGGCGAGCAGCCCAAGCCGTCGTGAAGAACGCAAGATCATTTTCGCGTCATCCCTCGGGACGGTTTTCGAGTGGTATGACTTTTTTCTCTACGGTGCGCTGGCGGCGGTGATCAGCAAGCAGTTCTTCGCTGGCGTCAACGACACCACCGCTTTCATCTTTGCCCTGATGGCATTCGCCGCTGGTTTCCTGGTACGGCCCTTTGGCGCGCTGGTGTTCGGCCGGCTGGGTGACATGATCGGGCGAAAATACACCTTCCTGATCACCATCGTGCTGATGGGGCTATCCACGTTTGCCGTTGGCTTGCTGCCCACCTATGCAAGCATCGGCATTGCCGCGCCGATCATTCTGGTGGTGTTGCGCATGCTGCAGGGGCTGGCGCTGGGGGGCGAGTATGGTGGCGCGGCGACCTATGTGGCCGAACACGCACCGCCCGGCAAGCGTGGCTTGCACACGGGCTTCATCCAGTCCACTGCCACCCTCGGGCTGCTGTTGTCATTGCTGGTGGTGCTGGGCAGCCGCTACATCAGCGGCGATCAGTTCGAGACCTGGGGCTGGCGCTTGCCGTTCCTGCTGTCGATCGTGCTGCTGGGCATTTCCACCTGGATCCGCATGAGCATGCACGAGTCGCCGGCCTTCGTGAAAATGAAGGCCCAGGGCAAGGTCAGCAAGTCGCCAATCCGCGAGTCGTTCACTTCCTGGCCAAACCTCAAAGTGGTGCTTACCGCACTGTTCAGCATCAACGCCGGCCAGGCCGTGACGTTCTATACGGCGCAGTTCTATGTGCTGTTCTTCATGACCCAGATGCTCAAGATGGATCCTTCCCAGGCCAACACCTTGCTCATCATCAGTGTGGTAATCGGTGCGCCGTTCTTTGTGTTCTTTGGCTGGCTGTCCGACCGCATCGGCCGCAAGCCTATCTTGATGCTCGGCCTGTTGCTGGCCACGGTGTTGTACTTCCCGCTGTTCAAGGCGCTGAGCCACTACGCCAACCCGCAGATCGACGCCGCGAGCCGTCAGGCGCCGATCGTGGTCACCGCTGACCCGCAAGGTTGTACCTTCCAGTTCGACCCAGTCGGCAAGGCGCGTTTCGACAGCCCGTGTGACAAGGTCAAGACCTTCCTGGTCAAACAGGGCCTGCCTTACAGCTCGGTGAATGTCGCGGGCAGCCAAGTGGTCGTGAACATTGGCGACAAGACCATTAACGGTTTTGACGAATCAGCCATGCGCAACGCCATCGAGCAAGCAGGTTACCCAGCCAAGGCAGACCCCTCGCAGGTCAACCAGGTGATGGTAGTGGTGCTGATCGTTGCGATGATCCTGATCGCAACCATGACCTACGGGCCGCTGGCGGCAGTCATGGTGGAGCTGTTCCCGACGCGCATCCGCTATACCTCGATGTCGCTGCCCTATCACATTGGCAATGGCTGGTTCGGCGGTTTCTTGCCCACGGTTTCGTTCGCGCTGGTGGTGTATACCGGGGATATCTTCTACGGCTTGTGGTACCCGGTGCTGGTCACCGGGATCAGCTTGGTGGTGGGCATCTTCTGCCTGAAAGAAACCAGAGACGTGGATATCGACAAGGTCTGATGATGTCTTGAAGCCATAAAAAAACCGGCTGTAAAAGCCGGTTTTCTTATGCCTCAAAAAAACTTATGCACGATTTTCAGGAAAATGTCATACACAAAAATATATAGCTAATTCATAGGCTTAGCTATCGAGTGAGGTATTTCGTCGAAAAATTGCTAACAAGTTATCCACAGATCGTCAGGCTATCTGCTCGTGCGGTTTTTCATCCACCGGTGGCAACGAACCCAAGCGCCGCTGAGTCGCTTCGTTCCAGGCTGCGGCACGGTCATTGAGCTCTGCAATGGCACGCGGGCCGGTGCCATTGGCATACATCGGCTCCCCGATCACCACCTCGATGGTGCCGGAGCGCTTGCCCCACCCTGACTTGGGCCAGTACTTGCCGGCGTTATGCGCGATCGGCAGCACTGGCAGCCCGGCATTGACCGCCAGCGCGGTACCGCCACGGGAAAACTTGCCCACGGTGCCAAAGGGTACCCGAGTACCTTCCGGGAAGATCAGCACCCAAACCTTCTGCTTGAGCAACTCGTCACCCTTGCTCGCCACCTGGCGCAACGCTTCCTTGGGGTTGTCGCGGTTGATCGCGATCGGCCGCAGCATGGCCATGGCCCAGCCAAAGAACGGCACGTACAGCAGTTCACGCTTGAGCACCTGGCTCAATGGCGAGAAATAGGCTGACAGGAAGAATGTCTCCCAGGTGCTCTGGTGGTTGGACAGGATCACACAGGGTTCCTTGGGCACATTCTCGGCACCCGTGACCTTGTAGTGGATACCCAGGATCACCCGCGCCAGCAGCACGGCAAAACGGCACCAGTAGACGTTGATGAAGCGGTAGCGCTTATGAAACGGCAAAAATGGCGCGATAAAAAAGCTCAGCGAGCACCACAGCAGCGAGCTGGTGCCCAGCAGCAGGTAAAAAAGAAAGATTCTGATCGCCTGCAGGATCGACATAGTGGCATGTACCGTTGCGGGCTTGCCCGCCTGATAAAAATGCGCCCTCAGGCGCATTGTTTAGATTAGTTCTCTGGCGATAGCTGCCAGATCGTCGAAAATCAGTGTGGTTTGCGCGACGCCCTTTTCTAGCGTGCGCTCGCCTTTGCCGGTTTTCACCAGCACCGGTTGTGCACCGACGGCCAGGGCGGCCTCCAGGTCACCTTTACTGTCGCCGACGAACCATACGCCGCGCAGGTCGGCCTGATAATGTTCGGCGATAGCCCGCAACATGCCGGGCTTGGGCTTGCGGCATTCACAACCCTCGTCCGGCCCATGTGGGCAATACACGATGTGGCCGATTTCGCCGCCTTGCTCTGCCACCAGCGTGCGCAGACGCGCATGCATGGCTTCGAGTGTTGCCAGCGAATAGTAGCCACGGGCAATGCCGGACTGGTTGGTGGCCACGGCCACCGTCCAGCCCGCTTTGCTCAACTGCGCAATGGCCTCGATCGAGCCGGGGATCGGTATCCACTCCTCCAGCGACTTGATGTAGGCGTCGGAGTCCTGGTTGATCACCCCGTCACGATCGAGAATCAGCAGTTTCAAGGCTTACCCCAGCAGCGAAATATCGGCAACGCCCAGGAACAGGCCGCGCAGGCGGCTGAGCAGGGCATAACGGTTGGCGCGAACTTTGGCGTCCTCGGCGTTGACCATCACGGCCTCGAAGAAGGCGTCGACCGGATCACGCAGGGCCGCAAGGCGGGCCAGCGATTCGCTGTACTGACGTGCAGCGGCCATCGGTTGCACAGCCTGGTCGGCTTGCTGGATCGCCGAGTACAGCGAGAACTCGTTGGCGTTGTCGAAGTACTTCGGCTCGACCTGTTCGGCAATGGCGCCTTCGGCTTTGCCCAGCAGGTTCGACACGCGCTTGTTCACCGCGGCCAGCGCCTCGGCTTCGGGCAGCTTGCGGAAGGCCTGCACGGCCTGCACACGCTGGTCGAAGTCCAAAGCCGAACCCGGCTTCAGGGCACGAACCGACAGGTAGGTGGCAACGTCGATGCCTTCGTCTTCGTAACGCGCACGCAGGCGGTCGAAGATGAACTCCAGCACCTGCTCGGCCAGGCCGGCGGCCTTGACCTGGGCACCGAACTGCTTGACCGCGAATTCGACCGCAGGGGTCAGGTCCAGGTCCAGTTGCTTCTCGATCAGGATACGCAGCACGCCCAGGGCGGCGCGGCGCAAGGCATACGGGTCTTTGCTGCCGGTGGGCAGCATGCCGATGCCGAAGATGCCGACCAGAGTGTCGAGCTTGTCGGCGATGGCCACCGCAGCACCGGTCAGGGTCTGCGGCAGCTCGGCGCCAGCACCACGCGGCATGTACTGCTCGTTCAGCGCCAGGGCGACGTCTTGCGGTTCACCGTCGTTGAGCGCGTAGTAGTAACCGGCAACGCCCTGCATTTCTGGGAATTCGCCGACCATCTCGGTGGCCAGGTCGCACTTGGACAGCAGCCCGGCGCGGCCAGCGCGCTGGGCGTCACCGCCGATCAGCGGGGCAATGTACGCGGCAAGCCGGGATACACGCTCGGCCTTGTCGTAGACGGTGCCCAACTGCGCCTGGAAGACGACGTTCTTCAGGCGCTCGTTGAAGGTTTCGAGCGGCTGCTTCTTGTCCTGCTTGAAGAAGAACTCGGCGTCGGTCAGGCGCGGGCGCACTACCTTCTCGTTACCCGAGACGATCTGCTTGGGGTCACGGCTTTCGACGTTGGCCACGGTGATGAAGCGCGGCAGCAGTTTGCCTTCGCTGTCCAGCAGGCAGAAGTACTTCTGGTTGTCCTGCATGGTGGTGATCAAGGCTTCCTGCGGCACCTCGAGGAAGCGCTCCTCGAACGAGCACACCAGCGGTACCGGCCACTCCACCAGCGCAGTTACCTCATCCAGCAGTGCCGGCGGCACGATGGCAGTGCCTTCCTGCTGCATGGCCAGTTCGCTGGTGCGCTTGGCGATCAGCTCGCGGCGTTCGGCGAAGTCGGCCAGCACGTAGGCTTTGCGCAGGTCTTCGACGTAGTTGGCCGGGGTGGTGATGACCACGTTCTGCGGATGGTGGAAGCGGTGGCCACGGGACTCACGGCCGGCTTGCTGCGAAAGGATGGTGCAGTCAACCACCTGATCGCCCAGCAGCATCACCAGCCATTGGGTCGGGCGCACGAACTCTTCACGGCTAGCGGCCCAGCGCATGCGCTTGGGGATCGGCAGGTCGTTTAGCGAATCTTCGACGATGGTCGGCAGCAGGCTGGCGGTGGCTTTGCCCGGGATGTGTTGGGAGAAGCGCAGCTTGGCGCCGCTCTGGTCGATTTCCGACAGCTCTACCCCGCACTTCTTGGCAAAGCCCAAGGCAGCCTGGGTCGGCTCGCCGTCTTTGAAGGCAGCCTGCAGGGGCGGGCCGTCGATATTGATGCTACGGTCAGGCTGCTGTACATCCAGCTGGCGAATCAGCACGGCCAGACGACGCGGCGCGGCGTACACCTGCTTGCCGGTGTAGTTCAGGCCAGCGGCCTGCAGGCCTTTTTCGATGCCGGCCAGGAAAGCGTCACCGAGGGTGGCCAGGGCTTTGGGAGGCAGCTCTTCGGTGCCCAGTTCTACCAGGAAATCTTGAGCACTCATTGTGCAGCCTCCAGCTTCGCCAACACTTCGTCACGCAGTTCAGGGGTGGCCATCGGGAAGCCCAGGCGTGCGCGGGCTTGCAGATAGCTTTGCGCCACGTCCCGGGCCAGGGTACGCACACGCAGGATGTAACGCTGGCGTTCGGTCACCGAGATGGCGCGACGGGCGTCGAGCAGGTTGAAGGTGTGCGAGGCCTTGAGCACCATTTCATAGGTCGGCAGCGGCAGGTCCAGCTTGATCAGGCGGTTGGCTTCGCTTTCGTAGAAGTCGAACAGCTCGAACAGTTTCTCGACGTTGGCGTGCTCGAAGTTGTAGGTCGACTGCTCCACTTCGTTCTGGTGGAACACGTCGCCATAGGTGACCTTGCCGAACGGGCCGTCGGCCCATACCAGGTCGTACACCGAGTCGACACCCTGGATGTACATGGCCAGGCGCTCCAGGCCGTAGGTGATTTCACCGGTGACCGGGTAGCACTCGATGCCGCCTACTTGCTGGAAGTAGGTGAACTGGGTCACTTCCATGCCGTTGAGCCAGATTTCCCAGCCCAGGCCCCAGGCGCCCAGGGTCGGCGATTCCCAGTTGTCTTCGACGAAACGGATATCGTGGACCAGCGGATCCAGGCCGATGGCTTTCAGCGAGCCGAGGTACAGCTCCTGGAAGTTGGCCGGGTTGGGCTTGAGCACCACCTGGAACTGGTAGTAGTGCTGCAGGCGGTTGGGGTTTTCGCCATACCGCCCGTCGGCAGGGCGACGGCTGGGCTGCACGTAGGCGGCGTTCCAGGTTTCTGGGCCGACGGCGCGCAGGAATGTAGCGGTATGGAAAGTGCCGGCGCCTACTTCCATATCGTAGGGCTGAAGCACCACACAACCTTGAGCTGCCCAGTAGTTTTGCAGGGCGAGGATCAGGTCTTGGAAGGTACGCACGGCTGGCGTAGGCTGGCTCACGAAATTCACCTGTATCTGGGGATGCGGATGTAAAGAGCGGGAGTATAACCTGATTCGCCTCGCCCTCTACTCATTGGAGCCTTATGCCACGCTGCTTTTGGTGTACCGACGATCCGTTGTACCAGGCCTACCACGACCAGGAATGGGGAACACCGCAGCGTGATCCGGCGTTGCTGTTCGAGATGCTTTTGCTCGAAGGGTTCCAGGCGGGGCTTTCATGGATCACCGTCTTGCGTAAACGCGAGCGCTATCGTGAGGTGCTGCACGGCTTCGACCCGGTGAAGCTTTCGCAGATGAGCGATGAGCGCATCGAAGAGCTGATGCTCGATGCCGGCATCATCCGCAACCGCCTCAAGCTCAAGGCTGTGCGGCGCAACGCCCAGGCCTGGCTGGCTGTGGATAACCCGGCCGAATGGCTGTGGTCGTTCGTCGGCGGCGAGCCGAAGATCAACCATTTCACTGCCCGTAGCGAAGTGCCGGCGGTCACCGACGAGGCCAAGGCGATGAGCAAGGCGCTGCTCAAAGCCGGCTTTACCTTCGTCGGCCCGACCATCTGCTACGCCTTCATGCAGGCTACCGGCATGGTCATGGATCACACCACCGATTGTGATCGTTACGCCGCCTTGCTGCGCTGAAGGGTTACAATGCGCGCCTTGCTGAAATAAGGAACTGGCCTGTGGAAAAGTTCAAAGGCGCCCTGATGGTCGGGGTGCTGCGTCTGTTTGCCAAGCTGCCCTGGGGCGCAGTGCAACGCGTCGGCGCCGGGATCGGCTGGCTGATGTGGAAAGTCCCCAACGGTTCGCGCAATGTCGTGCGCATCAACCTCGCCAAGTGTTTCCCTGAGATGGACCCGGTCGAGCGCGAGCAACTGGTCGGCCGTGCCCTGAGAGACATCGGCAAATCCTTTGTCGAAAGTGCCTGTGCCTGGATCTGGCCGCCCCAGCGTTCGCTTGATCTGGTCAAGGAAGTGCACGGCCTGGAAGTGCTGGAGCAGGCGTTGGCCTCAGGCAAGGGTGTGGTCGGCATCACCAGCCACCTGGGTAACTGGGAAGTGCTCAACCACTTCTACTGCAACCAGTGCAAACCGATCATCTTCTACCGCCCGCCGAAGCTCAAGGCTGTGGATGACCTGCTACGTGAACAGCGGGTACAGATGGGCAACCGTGTCGCGCCTTCGACCAAGGAAGGCATCCTCAGCGTGATCAAGGAGGTGCGCCGCGGTGGGCAGGTGGGGATTCCCGCCGACCCGGAGCCTGCGGAATCGGCCGGCGTGTTCGTGCCATTCCTGGGCACCCAGGCGCTGACCAGCAAGTTCGTGCCGAACATGCTGGCCGGTGGCAAGGCGGTGGGGGTGTTCCTGCATGCCCTGCGCTTGCCGGATGGCTCGGGCTTCAAGGTGTTTCTGGAAGCTGCGCCAGAAGAGATGTACAGCACGGATGTGAACGTGTCGGCGGCGGCCATGAGCAAGGTGGTCGAGCGCTATGTGCGCCAATACCCGAGCCAGTACATGTGGAGCATGAAGCGCTTCAAGAAGCGCCCGGCGGGCGAGCCGCGCTGGTATTGAGGTTGTTGGGGGCGCCTTCGTCCTGGGTTTTCAATCAGGGCGGATGGCACGCTTGCGAGGATTAGCTTTGCGGGGGCTTGAGTCTTGCACCGAATTTACCGGCCCTATCGCCGGCAAGCCGGCTCCCACAAAAAAACCGCTGCTTCCAAAGGTACCTCGCTGGTTCCACAGATACCCTGCTCTCCCACAGGTACTGCGCTGTTCTCAAGCACAGCGCAAACCCGGTGGGAGCCGGCTTGCCGGCGATGGGCTGCACAGCAGCCCCGGCACTTCAGACCTTGTTCAGCTTCTTGAGAAACACCGCCATTTCCTTCTCGGCCTGCTTGTCCCCATGGGCCTGCGCCGCCAAGACCCCGTCCTCCCAGGCCCTGCGCGCCGCCGTCAGGTCACCCTGCAATTGGTACGCCTTGCCAAGCAGCTTCCACGCTGCCGAATACGTTGGGTCCTGTTCCACGCAACGGGCCAGATGCACCGCCGCTTCGGCGCCATTGCCCTCGTCCAGCCAGGCCTTGCCCAGGCCAAACCGCAGCAGCGGGTTATCCACACCCTTGGCCAGCATCTTCTCCAGCGATTCGCGCATGCCCGCCTCCTCTAGAAGAAACTCAAGCCGACATGGAAAAGCTTCTCCACGTCGCGAATGTGCTTTTTATCCACAACGAACAGGATCACGTGGTCACCCGACTCGATCACTGTATCGTCGTGGGCGATCAGCACCTGCTCGTCGCGGATGATGGCGCCGATCGTGGTACCCGGCGGCAGGGTGATGTCTTCGATGGCCTTGCCGATCACCTTGCTCGACTTCGAGTCGCCGTGTGCCACCGCCTCGATGGCCTCGGCCGCACCCCGGCGCAGGGAGTGCACGCTGACGATATCGCCACGGCGCACGTGCGCCAGCAAGGTACCGATGGTAGCCAGCTGGGGGCTGATGGCGATATCGATTTCGCCGCCTTGTACGAGGTCTACATAGGCCGGGTTGTTGATGATCGTCATCACCTTGCCCGCGCCCAGGCGCTTGGCCAGCAGTGACGACATGATGTTCGCCTCGTCATCGTTGGTCAGGGCCAGGAAGATGTCGGCATCGGCAATGTTCTCTTCGAGCATCAGGTCCTTGTCCGAGGCGCTGCCCTGCAGCACCACGGTGCTTTCCAGGGTGTCGGAGAGGTGCCGGCAACGGGCTGCGCTCATCTCGATGATCTTCACCTGATAGCGGCTTTCGATGGCCTCGGCCAAGCGCTCACCGATCTGCCCGCCCCCGGCGATGACCACACGTTTGTTGGTCTCGTCGATGCGGCGTAGCTCGCCCATCACGGCGCGGATATCTTTCTTCGCGGCGATGAAGAACACCTCGTCATCGGCCTCGATCACCGTGTCGCCCCGTGGGGTGATCGGCCGGTCACGGCGGAAGATCGCTGCCACACGGGTATCGACGTTAGGCATATGCGCGCGGATCTGGCGCAGTTGCTGGCCCACCAATGGGCCGCCGTAATAGGCCTTGACCGCCACCAGCTGCGCCTTGCCCTCGGCAAAGTCGATCACCTGCAGCGAACCTGGATGTTCTATCAGCCGCTTGATGTAGTTGGTCACGACCTGCTCGGGGCTGATCAGCACGTCCACCGGGATATGGTCGTTGTCGAACAGTTCTTCGCGGGTCAGGTAGGCCGATTCACGCACGCGGGCGATCTTGGTGGGCGTGTGGAACAGCGAATAGGCGACCTGGCAGGCGACCATGTTGGTTTCATCGCTGTTGGTCACCGCAACCAGCATGTCTGCGTCATCGGCGCCGGCCTGGCGCAGGACCGTCGGGAGCGAGCCGCGGCCTTGCACGGTACGGATATCCAGGCGGTCGCCCAGGTCACGCAGGCGGTCGCCGTCGGTATCGACCACAGTTATGTCGTTGGCTTCGCTGGCCAGATGCTCTGCCAGCGTACCGCCTACCTGGCCTGCGCCAAGGATGATGATCTTCATCCGCTACTCCCTAACCCTTTTTCTTAACCGCGCGAGGCGGCGATCTTGATCAGCTTGGCATAGTAGAAGCCGTCATGGCCGCCTTCCTGGGCCAGCAGCTGGCGGCCATGGGGCTGGCGGATACCAGCGTCGGTGGCCAGGTCCAGCTCACGGGCGCCCGGAGTGCGGGCAAGGAAGGCCTCGATCACTTCGGTGTTCTCGGTCTGCAGGCTGGAGCAGGTGGCGTACAGCAACATGCCCCCCACCTCCAGGGTCGGCCACAGGGCATCGAGCAATTCCCCCTGCAGCGCGGCCAGCGCCGGAATGTCATCAGCCTGACGGGTCAGCTTGATGTCCGGGTGGCGGCGAATGACCCCGGTAGCTGAGCAGGGCGCATCGAGCAGGATGCGCTGGAACGGCTTGCCGTCCCACCAACTGGTGGTGTCACGGGCGTCGCAGGCGATCAGCTCGGCGTCCAGCTGCAGGCGGTCGAGGTTCTCGCGCACCCGCGCCAGGCGCTTGGCTTCCAGGTCGATGGCCACCAGATGAGCCAGGCCCGCTTCTGCCTCGAGCAGGTGGCACGTCTTGCCACCCGGGGCGCAGCAGGCATCGAGCACGCGCTGGCCGGGAGCCAGTTCAAGCAGGTCGGCCGACAGCTGCGCGGCCTCGTCCTGCACGCTCACCCAGCCGTCGGCAAAGCCCGGCAGGCTGCGCACATCGCAGGCTTCGGTCAGCACAATGCCGTCACGGCTGAAGCGACAGGCGCTGGCGCCAACGTCGGCTTCGCTCAGCAGGGCCAGGTAGTCATCGCGGCTGTGGTAGCGGCGGTTGACCCGCAGGATCATGGGCGGGTGAGCGTTGTTGGCCGCGCAAATGGCTTCCCACTGCTCGGGCCAGAACGCCTTGAGCGCCTTCTGCAGCCAGCGTGGGTGGGCGGTACGTACGACCGGGTCGCGTTCCATGCCAGCGAGCAGCGCCTCGCCTTCACGCTGGGCGCGGCGCAGCACGGCGTTGAGCAGGCCCTTGGCCCACGGTTTTTTCAATTTGTCGGCGCAACCGACCGTCTCGCCAATGGCGGCGTGGGCCGGGATGCGCGTGTAGAACAACTGGTACAGGCCTACCAGCAGCAGTGCCTGCACATCGGCATCAGCGGTCTTGAACGGCTTCTGCAGCAGTTGCGCGGCGAGCAGGTCCAGGCGCGGCTGCCAGCGGGCGGTACCGAACGCCAGGTCCTGGGTCAGGCCGCGGTCGCGTTCCTCGACCTTGTCCAGTTGCGCAGGCAGCGAGCTGTTCAGCGAGGCCTTGCCACTGAGCACTGCGGCCAAGGCACGGGCGGCGGCGAGGCGTGGGTTCATTGGCCAAGCACCTTGCCGGCGGTGAACTTCTCGCGGCGGCTGTTGAACAGGTCGCTGAAGGCCAGGGCCTTGCCGCCAGGCAATTGCAGGCGGGTAAGGCTCAAGGCCTGGTCACCGCAGGCGACCACGAGGCCGTCTTTGCTGGCGGACAGGATCTCGCCAGGGGTGCCTTCCCCTGTGCACAATCTGGCGGCCAGCACTTTCACGCTTTCGCCATCCAGGGTGCTGTGGCACACCGGCCAGGGGTTGAAGGCGCGGATCAGGCGCTCGAGCTCCACGGCCGGGCGGCTCCAGTCGATGCGCGCCTCGTCTTTGTTCAGCTTGTGCGCGTACGTGGCCAGGGCGTCGTCCTGCACCTCGCCGTGCAGGCTGCCATCAGCCAGGCCGGCAATGGCTTGCACGACGGCTGGCGGGCCCATTGTGGCGAGGCGATCGTGCAGGCTGCCACCGGTATCTTCTGCACTGATTGGCGTGACCACCTTGAGCAGCATCGGGCCAGTGTCCAGGCCTGCTTCCATGCGCATCACGGTAACGCCACTCTCGGCGTCGCCCGCTTCCACGGCGCGCTGGATCGGCGCCGCGCCGCGCCAGCGTGGCAGCAGGGAAGCATGGCTGTTGATGCAGCCCAGGCGCGGGATATCCAGCACCACCTGGGGCAGGATCAAGCCATAGGCGACCACTACCATCAAATCCGGCTTGAGCGCCGCGAGTTCTGCCTGGGCATCCTCATTGCGCAGGGTTGGCGGCTGGAACACAGGGATGCCATGGGCCACCGCCAACGCTTTGACCGCGCTTGGCATCAGCTTCTGGCCGCGGCCGGCCGGGCGGTCGGGCTGGGTGTAGACGGCCACGATCTCGTAGGGGCTGTCGAGCAGGGCCTTGAGGTGTTCGGCGGCAAACTCTGGAGTGCCTGCAAAGACGATGCGCATGGAGTTCTCGCTTCAAAAAAGAAAAAGGCTTGCCGGAGCAAGCCTTCTGGAAGGTGGGGATCAGGCTTGCTGGCGGTGCTGCTTTTCCAGCTTCTTCTTGATCCGGTCGCGCTTGAGCTGGGACAGGTAGTCGACGAAGAGCTTGCCGTTAAGGTGATCGAACTCGTGCTGCACGCAGACAGCCAGCAGGCCTTCGGCTTCAAGCTCGAACGGCTTGCCGTCACGGTCCTGCGCCTTGACGCGCACACGCAGCGGGCGGTCGACGTTTTCGTAGAAGCCCGGCACCGACAGGCAGCCTTCCTGGTACTGGCCCATGTCGTGGGTCAGCTCTTCGACCGACGGGTTGATGAAAACCCGTGGCTCGCTGCGGTCTTCGCTCAGGTCCATGACCACAACCTGTTTGTGGACGTTGACCTGTGTGGCAGCCAGGCCGATGCCAGGCGCTTCGTACATGGTTTCAAACATGTCGTCGATCAGCTGGCGCAGGGCGTCGTCGAACTCCGTCACCGGTTTGGCGATGGTGCGCAGGCGCGGGTCTGGGAATTCGAGAATGTTCAAAATGGCCATAGGGTCAGGCAATCACTGTGCGTTCGGTTGAAAACTGAGCACACATAATAAAGGGAATCGAAGATTTCGGCACCTGGCAAGCTCGTCTAGGGTGTCTATGGGCTTGATAGCGTCCATTTAATAGACAGCTTTTCAAAGTGTTACCCACAAACTTATCCACAGGTTGTGCCACGTAAATGGCCCTGTTTCGATCAAGGATGATCTCCATGCCGTTCCACCATTCGTCGCTTTGCCCGCCTGCCGAACTGGAAGCGCGGCTACGTCTACACCGCCTCCCCGAGACGGGATTGCGTCGTTTTCACACCTTGTTGCAAGCCTTTGGCAGCGCTTCTTCTGCACTCAGTGCACCGGCTGGCGCCTGGCGTGCCCTGGGGGTCGCCCAGGCCACCATCGACGCCCGGCGCAGTGCCGAAGTACGCGATGGGGCATTGGCTGCAATGGCCTGGATAGAGCATCCGGGCCAGCATTTGCTGATGTGGGACAGCCCTGGCTACCCCGCGCTGCTGGGTGAAATCGATGATGCCCCGCCGCTGCTTTTCGTCGCAGGCGACCCGGCTTTGCTCGAACAGCCACAGCTGGCGATAGTGGGCAGCAGGCGTGCTTCACCCCCGGCGCTCGACACCGCCAAGGCATTTTCCCGTTGCCTCTCGCAGGCCGGGTTCACCATCACCAGTGGGCTTGCTTTGGGGATCGACGGTGCCGCTCATCGGGCCGCGTTGCAGGCTGGGGGCGCCACGATCGGTGTGTTGGGCACCGGGCTGCAAAAACTTTATCCACAGCGCCACCGCGACCTGGCCAAAGCGATGATCGACAGCGGTAGCGCGCTGGTTTCCGAGTACCCGCTCGATGCCGGGCCGCTGCCAGGCAACTTCCCACGACGCAATCGCATCATCAGTGGCCTGTCGCTCGGCGTGCTGGTGGTAGAGGCGAGCCTGGCCAGCGGTTCGTTGATCACCGCACGTCTGGCTGCCGAGCAAGGCCGTGAGGTTTATGCCGTTCCCGGCTCGATCCACCACCCCGGCGCCAAGGGCTGCCACCAGTTGATTCGCGACGGCGCACTGCTGGTTGAAAGCGTGGGTCAGATCCTGGAAAGCTTGCAGGGCTGGAAGAACCTGCCGCCAGCCGTTGTGGATAAACCGTCGCATCCCCTACTCGCCTTGCTGCATGCTGCGCCGCAGACCAGCGAAGCACTCGCGGCTTGCAGTGAGCTGCCTTTGGCGCAAGTACTGGCGCAATTGACCGAGCTGGAGCTCGATGGCCGGGTGACCAATGAAGCCGGGCGTTGGTTTGCCCGCGCTGGCTAAGTAAACTGCGGCATGGCTTAAATGCGGAGAGACACAAATGGTGAGCAGTTGGCGTGTGCAACAAGCCGCGCGTGAGATTCGGGCCGGTGCGGTGATCGCCTACCCGACAGAAGCGGTCTGGGGCCTGGGCTGCGACCCCTGGAACGAGGACGCGGTGTATCGCTTGCTGGCGCTCAAGTCGCGGCCTGTGGATAAAGGGCTGATCCTGGTCGCCGACAACATCCGGCAGTTCGACTTTTTGTTCGAGGACTTCCCGGAAGACTGGATCGACCGCATGGGCAGCACCTGGCCTGGGCCCAACACCTGGCTGGTGCCGCACCAGGACCTGTTGCCCGAGTGGGTGACCGGGCAGCATGACACGGTGGCGCTGCGGGTCAGCGATCACCCAGTGGTGCGTGATCTGTGTTCACTGGTAGGGCCGCTGATTTCCACCTCGTGCAACCCCGGCGGGCGCCCGGCGGCGAAGACCCGGTTGCGGGTGGAGCAATACTTCCACGGCCAGCTGGACCTGGTGCTTGGCGGGGCGCTGGGGGGGCGGAAGAACCCGAGTGTGATTCGCAATCTGGCAACCGGCGAGGTTGTACGCCCAGGCTGATACCGCTGCCGAGGGCTTCGCCCACGATCGCCGGCACGCCAGCGCCTACAGGTTCTGCACAAGGCTTGAAGCCGGTGTGGTCGGTGGGGGAGCTGGCTTGCCGGCGATGGGGCCGCAAACCCCTGCAGATTTTTCTGATTTTGTCTTGAAGGGTTGTCCGGTTTGAGGATTGGGAAATATCCTTCGAGCCGCGTCCCCTGCCATCACCTGTTCAGTAGGAACCAGTGTCTCTAGGCTCTACCCGTCGCCAAATAACTTGGCGATCGGGTGTGGTAGCCCGTATGCATTTTTTCCATGACAGTCCATGGCGGCTGTGCGTGGGAGGCTTTCGAGCCTGCCTGGATTGGAAAATGCCCGGGTCTACCACCTCGCGTACAGTCGCCACCCCTACCCTGCACCACCACCCGCTCTTCAGCGTCAACCCAAACATTTCCGCCGAGGACGCTCGATCTACGTAACACCAAAAAAACCAGGGCAAGCACCATTTCCTACGGTTTCTGTCGAAAGCAATCACCTGCCCATCAGAAGACATCCAATTTATGCTTTGCATTCTCAAGTTTCCCGACCATGGGATATTGAGGTGTGTGCCTAGGTTTGTACTTTTTTTGAGCAGGTCTCTGCCAGATCCATTAGCAGAAGCCATCAAGCCTATTGCCTATTCAGCGGCATTGCCCGGGCCGAGAAAAACCTGATCCAGGCCTACCTGGGAAGGATCTGACGAAGTGCATGTACTGACTTTTAGCCAAGCTCGCGCCGACCTGAAGCAGACGATGGATGATGTATGTCGGGATCACGAACCTGCGATCGTTACGCGCCAGCCCGGCGAGCCGGTGGTCATGATTTCACTTGAGGATTACAACGGCATGCAGGAGACCATGTACCTGTTGGGCTCATCAGCCAATGCCAAGCGCTTGCGCGCATCCATTGATCAGCTGCGGTCGGGTAAAGCTGCTACCCATGCGTTTAATTTTAGATGGCAACGGTCGAGTCAGCAGCCTCAGAAGAAGGTGTGAGCGCTGACAGGTGCCTGAGGGTGTTCAGTGCCTATGAGGTCGAGCGTCACGCGGGCGACTCTCGATCTCACAGGCACTGAACACCTTTAGGCAAGCACCTGGTCGCCCTGGTGCAATCCCCTGTCCTTCTCAAGGCAACAAAACAGTAGACCCAACAGTCCTGCGCGCCGACAGCTCAGCTTGCGCCTTGGCTGCCTCACTCAGCGGATACCTTTGCTGGATATCCACAACCAGTTTGCCACTGCCAATCATCGCAAACAGGTCGTCGGCCATGGCCTGGGTGTTCTCGGCATTATTGGCATAGGTCGCCAAGGTCGGGCGAGTGACGTACAGCGATCCTTTCTGCGACAGGATCCCAAGGTTCACCCCGCTCACGGCCCCCGAGGCATTGCCAAAGCTCACCATCAAGCCGCGCGGTTGCAGGCAGTCCAGCGAGGTAAGCCAGGTGTCGGCGCCCACGCCGTCATACACCACCGGGCACTTCTTGCCATCGGTCAGCTCCAGCACCCGCTTGGCCACGTCTTCGTGGCTGTAATCGATGGTTTCCCAAGCGCCCAGCGCCTTGGCCCGTTCGGCCTTCTCGGCAGAGCTCACGGTGCCGATGAGCTTGGCGCCCAGCGCCTTGGCCCACTGGCAGGCCAGCGAGCCCACGCCACCGGCGGCAGCGTGGAACAGGATCACATCGCCGGGCTGCACGGCGTAGGTCTGCTTGAGCAGGTACTGCACGGTCAGGCCCTTGAGCATTACCGCCGCCGCCTGCTCGAAGCTGATGTCGTCGGGCAGCTTGACCAGGTTGGCTTCCGGCAGTGTGTGCACCTCGCTGTAGGCACCCAGCGGGCCGCCGCCATAGGCCACGCGGTCACCCACTCTCAGGCGGGTGACGCCCTCGCCCACTGCATCGACCACGCCGGCGCCCTCTGTGCCCAGGCCGGATGGCAGCGCAGGCGGCGCATACAACCCGTTGCGGAAATAGGTGTCGATGAAGTTCAAGCCGATCGCGTGGTTACGTACGCGCACTTGCTGCGGCCCCGGCGGTGCCGGATCGAACTCTACAAGTTGCAGCACTTCGGGGCCGCCATGCTGGCTGAACTGGATACGCTTGGCCATCTCGCACTCCTGTTGTCGGGATCGGAAAAGGCCTTCTATCGGACGCCTTTGCTTGATCGCCGTCAACTGCGGCGCTCAGGTTTGCGGTGGTATGCTACGCGGCGAATTCTTCCCTGCCCGTTTCTGGTGACCCGATGACTAGCCGCACCGAGGCCGTGAAAGCCTACCTGCTCGACCTGCAAGACCGCATCTGCTCTGCCCTCGAAACCGAGGACGGCGGCGCCCGCTTCGTCGAGGATGCCTGGGTGCGCGAAGCCGGTGGCGGGGGCCGTACGCGCGTGATTGGCGACGGCAAGGTGATCGAAAAAGGCGGGGTCAACTTCTCCCATGTGTTCGGCTCTGGCCTGCCACCTTCGGCCAGTGCACACCGGCCCGAGCTGGCGGGCCGAGGTTTCGAGGCTTTGGGCGTATCGCTGGTGATCCACCCGCACAACCCGCACGTGCCGACGTCCCACGCCAACGTGCGCTTCTTCATTGCCGAGAAAGAAGGCGAAGAGGCGGTGTGGTGGTTCGGCGGTGGCTTCGACCTGACCCCGTACTACGGCAACGAAGAAGACTGCATTCACTGGCACCGCGTGGCCGAGCAGGCCTGTGCGCCCTTCGGCGCAGACGTATACCCCCGCTACAAAGCCTGGTGCGACCGCTATTTCCACATCAAGCACCGTGGCGAGCCACGAGGCATTGGCGGGCTGTTCTTCGATGATTTGAACGAGTGGGATTTCGATACCTGCTTCGCGTTCATTCGCGCCATCGGCGATGCTTTCGTCGACGCCTACCTGCCGATCGTCCAGCGTCGCAAGGCCACGCCTTACACCGCCGAGCAGCGCGAATTCCAGGAGTTCCGCCGCGGCCGCTACGTGGAGTTCAACCTGGTCTACGACCGCGGCACCCTGTTCGGGCTGCAGTCCGGCGGCCGCACCGAGTCGATCCTGATGTCGCTGCCACCGCAAGTGCGCTGGGGTTACGATTGGAAGGCAGCGCCCGGCAGCGAAGAAGCCCGCCTGACCGAGTACTACTTGCAGGACCGCGACTGGCTCGGCCAGTAAGCCTGTGGATAACCGAGGAACCCCCATGGACCAGTACGTCGTGTTTGGCAACCCCATCGGCCACAGCAAGTCGCCGTTGATTCACCGGCTGTTCGCCGAACAGACCGGACAGGACCTGGAATACAGCACGCTGCTTGCGCCGCTGGACGAATTCAGCGACTGCGCCCGCGGCTTCTTCAAGCAAGGCAGCGGCGCCAACGTGACCGTGCCCTTCAAGGAAGAGGCCTATCGCCTGTGTGACAGCCTCACCCCGCGTGCCCAACGGGCCGGCGCGGTGAACACCTTGAGCAAGCTGGCCGATGGCTCGCTGCGGGGTGATAACACTGATGGCGCCGGCCTGGTGCGTGACCTCACCGTGAATGCCGGGGTTGAACTGGCTGGCAAACGTATTCTGATCCTTGGCGCCGGGGGCGCGGTGCGTGGCGTGCTTGAGCCGATCCTGGCGCATGAGCCCCAATCCTTGGTAATTGCCAACCGCACACTGGAAAAGGCCGAGCAGCTGGCGCGCGAGTTCGATGAGGTTGGGCCGGTGATGGCCAGCGGTTTCGCCTGGCTGCAGGAGCCGGTGGACGTGATCATCAACGCCACGTCGGCGAGCCTGTCCGGCGAGCTGCCGCCGATTGCCGACAGCCTGGTCGAGGCCGGGCGGACCGTGTGCTACGACATGATGTATGGCAAGGAGCCCACGCCGTTCTGCCAGTGGGCCAGCAAGCTAGGTGCAGCAAAGGTGCTGGATGGGCTGGGCATGCTGGCTGAGCAGGCGGCTGAGGCGTTCTTCATCTGGCGTGGGGTGCGGCCGGATACGGCGCCGGTATTGGCAGAGTTGCGCCGGCAGCTGGCGCGGGGCTGAGATTGCTGGGGCCGCTCTGCGGCCCATCGCCGGCAAGCCAGCTCCTACACCTACAGCGCCGACCACAGGCCTTGTGATACCCCTGGGGGAGCCGGCTTGCCGGCGATGGGCTGCAAAGCAGCCCCAATGATCATTCCGCAAATTGAATTGGGCAAAGCTCCTCCCCTTCCAGCTTCTGCAATTCCTCGACCACCTGCGGCCTGGCGCGCAGCAAGGTCAAACTCCCGCCTGCCCGGCGCAACCGCCGCGCCTCGCGGTGCAACATATCCACACCCGAGTAATCGATGAAATTCACCTGCCGTGCATCGATCACCACATGCGGCCCCTGGCAACGCTGCAGGCGCACCTGCAGGTAGTGCGCTGCACCGAAGAAGATCGATCCGCCTACTCGCAGTACATCGGCCTGACCTTCGCGGCTCTGCTGAATCCGAGGCCGTGAAGTGCGTTTGAGGTAGAAGAACAGCGAAGCCAGCACACCGGCGTAAATCGCTGTCTGCAACTCCAGCAGCAAGGTTGCGGCAGCGGTCAGGGCCATGACCAGGAACTCGGAGCGGCTGACCCGGAACAGCGCGCGTATTGCGCGGTGGTCCACCAGGCCCCAGCAGATCAGCAGGATACTACCGGCCATGGCCGGTATCGGCAGGTGTGCGATCAACCCTGCACCCGTGACGGCGAACAGCGCTACCCACAGCGCCGAGAACACCCCGGCCATGGGGGAACGGGCGCCAGCGTCGTAGCTGAGCCCAGAGCGGGTGAAGGATCCAGAAGACAGGTAGCCGGAAAAGAATGACCCGACGATGTTCGACATGCCTTGGGCGCGGATTTCCTGGTCGGCGTCGATCAGCTGCTCGGAGCGTGCCGACAGCGAACGGGCGATCGACAGGCTGGTCACCAGGCCCAGCATGCCCACCGCCACGGCACTGGGCAGCAGGCGCAGCATCAGCTCCACATCCACTAACGGCAGTGGGCTGAGTGGGGGCAGCTGGCCGGAGAATGCTGGCACGCGCGGTACATGGCCAAAGAAACCGGGCAGCGACCAGGCCACCAGGCTGATCACGATCAGGCTTATCAACAGGCTCGGCCAGCGTGGCCGCCAGAGTTTGAAGGCCGCACCGACAAGCACGGTACTCAAGCCCAGGATCAGGGACGGCAAGTCGACCTCGCCAGCATGGCTTGCCAGGTCTTGTACCGTTTTCAATGCCGTGGCCTGGCTCGGCAAATCCATCCCCAGCAGGTTGGGCAATTGGCCGAGGGCAATGACGATGGCGGCGCCCAGAGTGAAGCCAAGCACCACCGAATGGGAGACGAAGTTGACCACTGCGCCGAAGCGTAGCAGCCCGAGCAGCAGTTGGAAGATGCCAGCGAGGAAGGTCAGCAGCAGCACGAGCGTCACGTAATCGGCGCTACCGGCCACTGCCAAGGGGCTGATGCTGGCGTAAAGGACGATGGAGATGGCGGCGGTCGGTCCGCAAATCAGGTACCAGGACGAACCCCACAGGCAGGCGACCAGCACTGGCACGATGGCCGCATAAAGACCATATTCGGCAGGCAAGCCGGCGATCAGGGCATAGGCGATGGATTGCGGCAGGGCAAGGATGGCGCCGCTGAGCCCGACCAGCAGGTCCTCGCGCAGGCTACGGCCCGATTGACGGGGCAGCCAGGTCAAGAAGGGCAGCAGGTGGGTCAACTGAATCATCATCCCTCTCGTATTCGGATCTTGGGTTGGTTTGGCTGGCCTCATCGCCGGCAAGCCGGCCCCCGCAGGGGGATCACAGAGGGCGAGCCTACGGCTCTAGCTGAGCCGGCGCGCCGGCGATGAGGTCGGTCCAGCCTCTACAACTCAGCTTTTACAGCCTCTTTGGCATCGCCGCCGTCTTTGGTCGTGACGCCCGCCAACCAGCCTTCCAGCCATTGCGGATGCGCTTTGACCCACGCCTTGGCCGCGTCATCGAAACTCATCTTCTTATCCACAACCTCAGCCATGATGCTGTTTTCCATGTCCAGGGTGAATTTCAGGTTACCCAACAATTTTGCAGGGTTGGGGCAGGCCTGTGGATAACCTTTGCGGGTCAAGGTGTAGACCTCCCCCTTGCTGCCAAACCACTTTTCCCCGCCCGTCAGGTAATGCATCTTCAGTTTTACGTTCATCGGGTGCGGGGTCCAGCCCAGGAAAGTGATGTACTGGTTTTTCTTAACGGCGCGGTCCACCTGCGCCAGCATCGCTTGTTCACTCGATTCAACCAGCTTCCATTGGCCGAGGTTGAATTCATTCTTGTCGATGATCTCCTTCAGCGACAGATTGGCTGGCGCGCCCGAGCCGATTCCGTACAGCTTCTTGTCGAACTTATCGGCATGCTTTTGCAGGTCGGCGAAGTTTTTCACGCCGGCATTCCACACGTAATCGGGCACTGCCAGGGTGAACTCGGTGCCTTCGAGGTTGCGCGACAGCTGCTGCACGTCGCCATTGGCGATGAACTTGTCATGAAAGCCCTGCTGGGCCGGCATCCAATTGCCCAGAAAAGCATCGACCTTACCGTCCTTGAGGCCGCCGTAGATGATCGGCACCGCCAGGCTGTCGATCTTCACCTGGTAACCCAGGCTTTGCAGAAGCAAGCGGGCGATGGCATTGGTGGAGGCGATGTCGCTCCAGCCGGGGTCGGCCAACCTCACGGTGCTGCATTGTGCATCTTCGGCGTGAGCCGTAGCGGTGCCCAGGCTCAGGGCCAGGGCAAACACGATGGTGGAAAACTTCTGCATGGCGGCTTCTCTTCTCAATCCAGGGGTGCGGGCTGTGGATAACGTGCCTTGCGCTCGAGGTCGTCGAGATCGATGTGGTTGCGCATGTACTGTTGGCTGGCGTCCACCCGTGGTTGGTGGTCCCAGCTTTTCAGTGTGCCGATTGCCAGCGCTTCGGCCACCAGGCGGCGGCGCCGCTGGCTGGCCAGCACTTGCTGGCGCAGGCTGGGGATATCCCAGCGCTGGTGTGCTTCATCGACAAATGCCTGCAGCAGCGCCTGATGGTCCGGGCTGCCGGAGAGGTTCTCCCGCTCGTGCGGGTCGCGGCTCAGGTCATAGAGTAAACACGGGTCGTCTTCGCTGTACACGAACTTGTACGGGCCGCGGCGGATCATCATCAGGGGGCCGACGGTACCCTCGGCCATGTATTCGCCGATCACCTGGTCGTGGCCACCCTGCCCTTGCAAGTGGCCGAGCAGTGACTGCCCATCCAGATGCAGGCTTTTATCCACAGTACCGCCGGCAAGCTCGACCAGCGTCGGCAGCAGGTCGCAGGTCGATACCGAGGCACTGACCCGGGCAGGGGCGAAGCGCTTGGGTGCGTAGACCAGCAGCGGCACCCGCGCCGACATCTCGAACCAGTGCATCTTGTACCAGAGCCCGCGCTCGCCGAGCATGTCGCCGTGATCGCCGGAGAAAACGACCAAGGTGTCGTCCGCCAGGTTGCACTCCTCCAGTGTCTGCAGAAGCAGGCCGATGTTGTCGTCGATGTAGCTGCAGGCGCCGAAGTAGGCGCGACGTGCATCGCGGATCTTTTCCACAGGCAGGGGCTTGTTCCACAGGTCATAGACCTTGAGCAGGCGCTGTGAGTGGGGATCGAGCTCGCTTTGGCCTAATTCGGCGCGTGGCATGGGGATCTCCACACCCTCGTAGCGATCCCAGTAGCGCTTGGGGATGGTGTACGGGTCGTGGGGGTGAGTCATGGACACAGTCAGGCAGAACGGCCGACCATCGCTCTCGCGCACATGGTCGTAAAGGTACTGACGGGCCTTGAACACCACCTCTTCATCGAAATCCAACTGGTTGGTACGCACGCAGGGGCCGGCCTGCAATACCGAAGACATGTTGTGATACCAGCTTGGCCGCTCGTCCGGCGCGTCCCAATTCACTGCCCAGCCGTAGTCGGCAGGGTAGATGTCGCTGGTCAAGCGCTCTTCGTAGCCGTGCAACTGGTCCGGGCCGCAGAAATGCATCTTGCCCGACAGTGCGGTGCGGTAGCCAAGCCGGCGCAGGTAGTGGGCGTAGGTCGGGATATCGGCCGGGAAGTCGGCGGCGTTGTCGTAGGCGCCAATGCGGCTGGGCAGTTGGCCACTGACCAGGGTGAAGCGCGAGGGGGCGCACAGCGGGCTGTTGCAGTAGGCCGAATCGAACACCACCGCCTGATCGGCGAGCCGGCTCAGGTGGGGCATCTGGATCGGTGAGGGGCCATATATCGGCAAGATGGGGGCGGCCATCTGGTCGGCCATGATGAACAGGATATTCGGTCGCGTCATGGTTCGATTCCATCGTTGAAGGTTATGCGAACTGCTTGCCTATCAAGATGCGACTGTGGATAACATGGGTAAAGCCCATGACGGGCAATGACTGGGATTAGCTGCGCTTATGTTTGACCACCTCGCTGACCTGTCACTCGACGCGCTGCGCGTGTTCGAGGCCGCTGCCCGCTTGCGGGGTTTCACGGCGGCGGCTTTGGAGCTGGGCACTACCCAACCGGCGGTAAGCCAGCAGGTCAAACGACTGGAGGCTCAGCTGGGCACGCGCCTGTTTGACCGTATCTACCGCGGCATCGCGCTGACTGACGCCGGGCAGGTATTGTTCGAGCAGGTGCATCAAGCCCTGCAGGCCATGGATGACGGCGTTGCCCAAGCCAGCGGACGGGACCAGCGCGAAGTGTTGCAGGTGGCCACTGACTTCGCCTTCGCAGCGTTCTGGCTGATGCCTCGATTGCAGCGGTTCCACGAAGCTTATCCACAGGTGGACGTGAGCCTGGTGACCGGTGAGCGCAGCCAGGGGATGTTACGGCCGGACATCGATGTGGCGGTGTTATTTGGTGATGGGCGGTTCCACCAGGGCGAAAGCCGATGGCTGTTCGATGAAGAAGTATTCCCGGTCTGCAGCCCTCGGCTGACTCATGGCAAACCCTTGTCAGCTGTGGCTTTGCAACGATTGCCACTGCTTCATCTGCGTGGCGAGCAGGCCAGCCGCTGGTTCGACTGGGCCGGTGTGTTTCGTGGCTTTGGCGTTCAAAGCCCGCCGCCTCCAGGGCAGTTACGGTTCGATAACTACACGCTGTTGGTCCAGGCGGCAATTGCCGGACAAGGCGTGGCTATCGGCTGGCGGCATCTGGTCGATGGGCTGGTCGAGCAAGGGTTGTTGTGCCGGCCGCTGGAGGGTAGCTTGCGTTCGGCGCGGGGGTATTACGTGGTGCTGCCGCCGCGCAAGCGGCGTGGGGCGCTGATCGAGCGGTTTGTGGATTGGCTGGAAAGTGAGCGGACTCGGTGAATGAATGGGGCTGCTGCGCAGCCCACCGCCGGCAAGCCAACGCCTACAGGCCCATGGCGTGGCTTGAGCTAGTGCGTTACCTGTAGGCCCCTGGCGGCTTACGTCACGAAGTTCAGATGCTCGCCCCGATGCAGGTCCAGCTCGAGCATGTCGGCCATCCCCGCCGCCATTCGCTCCAGGTCCATCAGTGGCTGTGGCGCATTGATCAACGTCCAGTGCAAAGGGCTGCGTTGCAGTGCATCTACAACCTGGTCCACACACTCACGTTCTTCTTCGGTGTACTTGCCCGGCGCGTCCAGCACATCGAAATCGCCCACCAGCAGCACCCGGCGTATAGTCGTGCGAGAAAGGCCGGCGACCAACGCTTCGCTCATCCGCCCTTGCGCGGCAAGGTCACCGGATGCCAGCGCCGACAGCAGGGCAATCACCGCCGAGCCCCCCGCTGCGCCCTGCTCCGCCTGGTCGGCATCACCCAGCCCGCCTATCTTGAAATGCAGGCCCGGGCGCGGAGCATGGCGGTTGAGGTCATCGACCACGGCAGTGACTTCATGCTGACGTGACAGCAACTCGACCATCAGGGCACTGCCCAGGCGGCTTTCAGCCCCGAACAGCACCAGCTTGAACACTGGGGTTTCGGCATTTTTCACTGCATCGCTCCCTTCGCAGGTGGGTGATGGTTTGACCGCAATCAGGAGACATCGTGCAAAGGATCAAGGGCTATCACGCCCACGTTTATTACGACGCATCGACTATCGAGCAGGCTCGTGCGCTGTGCGAGGAGGCGGCGCGGCTGTTTCCCGTGACCATGGGGCGCATGCACGAGAAGCCGGTAGGGCCGCACCCGGACTGGAGCTGCCAGCTGGCGTTCGAGCCGCAGGTGTTGGCGGTGGTGTTGCCGTGGTTGGCGCTGTATCGCAAGGGGTTGGTGGTGTTTCTGCATCCGCTGACCGGGGATGAGCTGGCAGATCACCGTGATCATGCGATCTGGATGGGGGCTTTGCGACCTTTGAAGTTATCGGTTTTTGGCGGTTAGCGATGTGTCGGCTTCTTCGCGGACAGACCCGCGAAGAAGCCACTGGGATCAGTGTCGGGCGCCGCGCACACCTTCAGCCAGCGCAGAGCACAGGCTCAGCACATCGGCAACAGCCTGATCGGCATCTTTGGCCTGCGCGATCTTGTCGACCAGCGCCGACCCTACCACCACACCATCAGCCAGGCGCGCGATCGCTGCGGCCTGCTCTGGTGTACGAATGCCGAAGCCAACGCTGATCGGCAGGTCAGTGTGCCGACGCAGACGGGCGATGGCTTCGGTGACGTGCTCGGTGGTTGCCGAGCCGGCGCCGGTCACACCGGCCACTGATACGTAATAGACGAACCCGGAGCTGCGCTCCAGCACTCGTGGCAGGCGCGCATCGTCGGTGGTCGGGGTGGTCAGGCGAATGAAGTCGATGCCAGCGGCCTGGGCCGGCGTCGCGAGCTCGGCATCGTGCTCCGGCGGCAGGTCGACGATGATCAGGCCATCGACGCCTGCTTCTTTGGCTTGTGCAACGAACTGTTCTACACCAAAGCGGTGGATCGGGTTGTAGTACCCCATCAGCACGATCGGTGTGGCCTGGTTGTCGACGCGGAATTCACGCACCATCTTCAGCGTCTTGGCCAGGTTCTGGCCTGCTTCCAGCGCACGCAGCGTGGCCAGCTGAATGGCGACGCCATCGGCCATCGGGTCGGTGAACGGCATGCCCAGTTCGATCACATCGGCGCCGGCCGCCGGCAGGCCCTTGAGGATCTGCAGCGAGGCATCGTAGCCAGGGTCGCCGGCGGTGACGAAGGTGACCAGTGCAGAGCGGCCTTCGGCTTTCAGCTCGGCAAAGCGTTGTTCAAGACGGCTCATGCCTGTTTCTCCTGGGCGGCCATGTGGTTCATCACGGTTTGCATGTCTTTGTCGCCACGGCCTGACAGGCAGATGACCATCAGGTGATCCTTGGGCAGGCTCGGCGCGCGCTTGATCGCTTCGGCCAGGGCGTGCGAGCTTTCCAGGGCCGGGATGATGCCTTCCAGGCGGCAGGTAGCGTGGAACGCGTCGAGGGCCTCATCGTCAGTGATGCTGACGTACTCCACACGCTTCACTTCATGCAGGTAGGCATGTTCCGGGCCGATGCCTGGGTAGTCGAGGCCGGCCGAGATCGAGTGCGCGTCAGTGATCTGGCCGTCATCGTCCTGCAGCAGGTAGGTACGGTTGCCGTGCAGCACGCCGGGTACGCCGCCGTTGAGGCTGGCCGCATGCTTGTCGGTATCCACGCCATGGCCGCCGGCTTCCACGCCAATGATCTTGACGCTCTGTTCTTCGAGGAATTCGTGGAACAGGCCCATGGCATTGGAGCCACCGCCAACACAGGCAATCAGGCTGTCGGGCAGGCGGCCTTCCTTCTCTTGCAACTGGGCGCGGGTCTCTTTGCCGATGATCGACTGGAAGTCGCGGACCATTGCCGGGTACGGGTGTGGGCCGGCCACGGTACCGATCAGGTAGAAGGTGTCGTCGACGTTGGTGACCCAGTCGCGCAGGGCTTCGTTCATGGCGTCTTTGAGTGTGCCAGTGCCCGCTGTAACCGGGACGATCTCGGCGCCCAGCAGCTTCATGCGGAACACGTTGGCCTGCTGGCGCTCGATGTCGGTGGCGCCCATGTAGATTACGCAGGGCAGCCCGAAGCGTGCAGCGACGGTGGCAGTGGCCACGCCGTGCATGCCGGCGCCGGTTTCAGCGATCAGGCGTTTTTTGCCCATGCGCTTGGCCAGCAGCACTTGGCCGATGCAGTTGTTTACCTTGTGCGCGCCGGTGTGGTTGAGCTCTTCACGTTTGAAGAAAATCTTTGCGCCGCCGCAATGCTCGGTCAGGCGCTCGGCGAAATACAGCGGGTTGGGGCGGCCGATGTAGTCGCGCTGGAAGTAGGCCAGTTCTTCGAGGAACTTCGGGTCGGCCTTGGCGGCTTCATACTCGCGGGCCAGATCCAGCACCAGCGGCATCAGGGTTTCGGCCACGTAGCGGCCACCGAACGAGCCGAACAGGCCGTTGGCGTCGGGGCCGGGGCGGTATTGGGACTGGGTCATGGGGCGCTCCAGGGCGTAATGAATGAGTGATGGGCTTTACTCTAACCACGGCAAGCCCGGCTGAAAACCGATAAGATTGCGTAAACCTGTCAGGAAAACTCACACGTCAAATGGCCCACGACCTCCCTCCCCTCAACGCCCTGCGGGCCTTCGAATGCACCGCCAGGCTCAATAGCGTCAGCCAGGCTGCCGAGGCACTGCATGTCACTCATGGTGCTGTGAGCCGGCAGATCAAGGTGCTGGAGGAGCACTTGGGCGTGGCCTTGTTCGTCAAGGACGGCCGCGGCATCAAACTCACAGATGCCGGGGTCAGGCTACGTGATGCCAGTGGCGAAGCGTTCGACAGGCTGCGCAGCGTATGCGGCGAACTCAGCCGGGATGTCAGCGAGGCACCGTTCGTGCTGGGGTGCTCGGGAAGCCTGCTGGCGCGATGGTTCATTCCCCGGCTTGGGCGCCTGAAGGCGGACCTGCCAGAGTTGCGCCTGCACCTGTCAGCGGGCGAAGGCGACCTTGACCCGCGCCGGCCGGGGCTCGATGCGCTGCTGGTGTATGCCGAACCCCCTTGGCCTGTGGATATGCAGGTACATGTCCTGGCCGAGGAGCGTATCGGGCCGGTGCTGAGCCCACTCTTTACCGGTTTCGAGCGGTTACGCAGTGCACCCGCTGTAGCGCTGCTGGACGAAGCCTTGTTGCATACCACCTCACGCCCGCAGGCGTGGCCGACCTGGGCCGAACAACAGGGGTTGGATCGGGCTGCGTTGCAGTATGGGCAGGCCTTCGAGCACTTGTATTACCTGCTGGAAGCGGCTGTGGCAGGGCTTGGCGTGGCTATCGCACCGCAGCCGTTAGTGGCGGATGACTTGCGTGCAGGGCGGCTCAGTGCACCGTGGGGCTTTTCCCCTACAGCAGCGGCACTGGCGCTGTTGGTGCCGCGGCGCGCCGCAGACGGGCGCGCCGAGCAACTGGCGCAGTGGCTGCGCCGTGAACTGGAGCGGCAGGCAGGTTAGTTGCGGCGGTACAGCAGGTAGGCCGCGAGCAGGCCGAGCGCGCCGATGGCTACACCAGCAGTGGTCACCGGGTGCTCCTGAGCGTAGTCACGGGTGGCGATACCGGTCTGGCGGGTGCGGGTCTTCACTTCCTCGTAAGCATCGCTAAGCAGGCTGCGCGAGTGCTTCAATGCGCTTTCGGCGTTGCTGCGGATTGCCTTCACGGACTTCTGTGACTCCTCCGAGGCATCGTGTTTGAGGCTCTCCAGACTCTTCAGGAGGCTTTCGATCTCCGCTTCCATGCTTTCCAGGGATGTTTTACGCAGCGAATTGCGGTGCATGGTGACTCTCCTTTGCAGTATGGACTGTATGGATTGCGACTGCGCCCCGCAGCGAAAGTGCGATCGAACTTTCGCCAAGGCTGACGGCTCGCAGGTAAACCAGGCCTGCGCTGCTAGGCTCAATTCACTGTCACCCACGGAGAGCGCTCATGACCGATCATCACACTTACAAGAAGATCGAGCTGGTAGGTTCATCGACCACCAGCATCGAAGACGCAATCAACAATGCGTTGGCCGAAGCGGCCAAGAGCATCAAGCATCTGGAATGGTTCGAAGTGATCGACACCCGCGGCCACATCGAAGGCAACAAGGTGGCGCACTTTCAGGTCACGCTCAAAGTGGGCTTCCGCATCGCCAATAGTTGAAACAGTGGCGGGCTGGCTAAGGCCGGCGTGATAGCGTTATACAGACAAGGGCGCCTTTGCCGGCGCCCTTTGCCATTTTCATCTGCACAAGGAAAGCGAGTGATGAAGAAACTGATTCTGGCGGTGGGCCTGATGACGCTGGCGGGTGGCGCGCTGGCGGCGGGCAAGCCTTGCGAGGAGCTCAAGGCGGAGATTGCCGCGAAGCTGGATGCCAAGGGTGTGGAAGGTTACACACTGGAGATCGTCAGCAAGGGCGACCCTGCGGGCAAGGTGGTGGGGAGCTGTGAGGGTAGCACCAAGGAAATTGTCTACCGGCGTGGTTGAACGCTGGCCTAGCCGCCAGCAAGCCGGCCCCACAGCGTTGCCAACACCTCGCGGCTTTGGCGTGTGCTGTGGGCGCCGGTTAGCCGGCGATTTGGGATTACTCAGACCTCAAGGCTTGCGCCAACAATTCATACGACCTGATCCGGTCCTCATGCTCGTACAGGTCGCAGGTAAAGATCAGCTCATCCGCCCCGGTCTGCTCCAGTAGCACCTCGACCTTGGCCCTTACCTTCTGCGGGCTGCCGATCATCGCCAAGCCCAGGAAGCTACCCACCGCATCCCGCTCGTGCGGTAACCACAAGCCATCCATGCTCGGCACTGGCTTGCGCTGCATCAGGCTCTGGCCGCGTATCAAGGCAAGAATACGCTGGTACACCGAGGTGGCCAGGAATTCGGCCTTGTCGTCGGTTTCGGCCACCACCATCGGAATGCCCAACATGACGTAGGGCTTGTCCAGCGTGGTAGACGGCTTGAAATGGTCGCGGTAGATACGGATCGCCTCATGCATGTAGCGCGGCGCGAAGTGCGAGGCGAAGGCGTAGGGCATGCCGCGCATGCCGGCCAGCTGTGCGCTGAACAGGCTGGAGCCGAGCAGCCACATCGGCACCTCGGTGTCGTGCCCAGGGACGGCGATCACTTTTTGATCATCTGTGCGCGGGCCAAGGTAGCGCGACAATTCTTCGACATCGTCCGGGAAATCATCGGCGCTGCCCGAACGCTCGCGACGCAGGGCGCGTGCGGTCATCTGGTCGGAGCCCGGCGCACGGCCCAGCCCAAGGTCGATACGCCCTGGATAAAGGCTGGCCAACGTGCCGAACTGTTCGGCGATGACCAAGGGGGCATGGTTGGGCAGCATGACGCCACCGGAGCCGACACGGATGGTTGAAGTGCCCCCCGCCAGGTAGCCGATCAGTACGGAGGTCGCGGAGCTGGCGATGCCGTCCATGTTGTGGTGTTCAGCGACCCAGAAACGGTTGTAGCCGAACCGCTCGACGTGCTGCGCCAGGTCCAGCGAATTGCGCAACGCTTGCGCAGGGCCCGCGTCGGCCCGCACAGGCACCAGATCGAGGGTGGAAATTTTCAGGTCACGCAGCTGCGTCATTCGAGCCTCCGCAAAAGTGATTGGCCGAAGGCCTTTCTAACTCTGTATGGGCACATTCGGAAGATTCAATGCTTGCGGTGCGATTGATCTGAACTTGCCGAAGGTGGGTGGCCTCTGAACCCATAGATACGTAACCGAGTGACCAGGAGGCATCATGAAAAAGACTGCATCGGCGATCTGGCAAGGTGGCCTGAAGGACGGCAAAGGCGTTATTTCGACTGAAAGCGGCGCCTTGAAGCAGAACCCTTATGGTTTCAACACCCGCTTCGAGGGCTCGCCCGGCACCAACCCAGAGGAGTTGATCGGCGCGGCTCATGCTGGCTGCTTCTCGATGGCGCTGTCGATGATGCTTGGCGAGGCGGGCCTGACCCCAGACCGTATCGATACGATCGCTGAGGTGACCTTGGACAAACAGCCCGACGGCTTTGCCATCACTGCTGTGCACCTGGTCCTCAAGGCCAAGGTGCCTGGTGCGAGCGAAGCCCAGTTCCTTGAGATTGCCAACAAGGCCAAAGCTGGCTGCCCGGTGTCCAAGGTGTTGAACGCGAAGATCAGCCTGGACGCCAGCTTGGTGGGCTAAGCGGCGCAACCGCTTCGGTTTGCTGTAGTCTAAACGGCACCGGCAGCCCAGCTGTCTAACCAGGAGCAGTGCCATGAAACGCGTCGTAAGCGCCGTGTTGGCGTCTCTGCTAGCCACTTCTGCCTCGGCGGCGGTCAAGCCGTGCGAGGAACTGAAGGCCGAGATCGAAGCCAAGATCCAGGCTCAGGGTGTGCCGTCGTACACGCTGGAGATCGTGCCCAATGCTGAGGTCAAGGATCAGAATATGATCGTCGGCAGCTGTGACGGCGGGACCAAAAAGATCATTTATCAGAAGAACGGATGATCACCGATGGAAACCGGGGCTGGACAGCAGCCCCGGGTTTCAGGGAATGCAGAACACATTGCTGGGCTCGTCGACCACCACGGTGCGGCTGGCGTCATACAAGAGCACTTGCGGTTCCATCACCGGTGCCCGCGCCTCCAGACGGTAACGTTCGCCTGCCTTGAAATCGTCGAAGCGCACGGTCAGGTAACACGTCCGATCCCTGGGCTGGCTCATCATGCCGCCCCCGTAAATTTCATAATCGAAGCGCACCACCAGTTCGTGCTTGCCAGGTGTGACCTGGAAGTAACGGCCGTCCTCAAGGCGCTTGCCATCGAGCTTATCCGCCATGATGACTCGGCCGGGCGTGATGGTGTAGAGGTCGACCCAGGCTTGCTTAGGGTCTACGGGGGGCAAGGGGCTGGCGCATGCCCCCAATGCACTGAGGGCCATCAGCATCATGGGCTGGCGCATGGTGAAACTCCCACTTGCGATTCACAAGTTACAAGCATAGCGCCGTTTGCAGGCTTCAGGTGCGTTGGCAGCCCGCCGGCAGGCCTTGGCCGACCAGTTTTTGCTGGTGGTCATAGAGCTTGATCCAGGGCCGGAAGCCTATGCTGCCTGCCTGCAGGCTATAACGCTGGCCGGCGCTGAAGTCCTTGAAGGTCAAGTTGAGCTGGCAGTCGCGCCACAACGGTGCCTCAACGGGGCCGATATTGCTGGGTGTGACCGGGAACTGGTAGCGCACGGTCAGCTCGTGGCTACCGGGCTGGACCTCGAAATAGCGGGTGTCAGCCCAATCGCGCTCATCCACCTGCACCGCGTGCAGCGAACTCTCGTCATGTGGGGTGAGGTCGATCCACGCTTGGTTCGGGTCCGGGTCTGGCAGGGTCGAACAGGCAGACGTCAGCAACAATGAGCCGGCGACGAACAGTGCACGCATGGCGAAACTCCCCCTTGGCGAGATAGTCTTGGAGTGCATCGGCCGTGAGCGAATGGATAGTCCAAGATGGTCTGGTTTTTTCTTTTGAAGCGCTCAGGCCCTGGGCCACTCGACCGCGTTTTCAGCACTTTGGTTCCAGTGCTGGGCGCCTTTCTGCTGAGTGGTTGCAGCAGCCTTGCCTATTACGGGCAGTTGGCCGATGGTCAATGGCAGCTGTTGCGTGCACGTCAGCCGGTGGAGCAGGTACTCGCCGATCCGGCCAGCAGCCCGCAGTTGCGGGCCCGCCTGCAACACGCCGAGCAGGCGCGGCTGTTCGCCAGCAAGCAACTGGGCCTGCCGGACAACGGTAGCTACCGGGTGTATGCCGACCTCGGGCGGCCCTATGTGGTGTGGAATGTGTTCGCTACGCCTGAGCTCTCGCTGCAGCCGGTGACGCACTGTTTCCCTGTGGCCGGTTGCGTCGCCTACCGCGGTTATTACCAACAGGGTGCAGCCCGCGGCGCGGCGGCGGTGATGCGCCAGGCGGGCATGGATGTCTATGTGGCCGGTGTCGAAGCTTATTCGACGCTTGGCTGGTTCGACGACCCGATCCTGTCGTCGATGGTCGGCTGGGGCGATGAGCGCCTGGCCGCGTTGATCTTCCACGAACTGGCGCATCAGCGCGTGTACGTGCAGGACGACACGGCGTTCAACGAGTCCTTCGCCACGTTCGTCGAGCACGAAGGATCGCGGCAATGGCGCGCCGCCCGTGGGCTTGAAGCGAATCAGGGTGAGCAGAGCCTGCAGCGTGACCAGTTCATACGGCTGATTCTGGCCAGTCGCGAGCGGCTGCAGGCGATCTATGCCGGGCCGTTGGATGACACCCACAAACGTGCGGCCAAGCAGGCAGAGTTCGAGCGCTTGAGGCGGGAGTATCGCCAGGTACGAGATAGCCAGTGGGCTGGGGACAAGCGCTATGACGCCTGGATGTATGGGCCGATGAGCAATGCCAAGCTGTTGCCGTTCGGGCTGTATGACCAATGGGTGCCGGCGTTTGCGGCGGTGTTCCGTGAGGTTGGGGGGGATTGGGCCCGGTTTTACGAGAAGGTAGAAGCGCTGGGACGGTTGCCGGGCGAACAGCGCAAGGCGATGTTGGCTCGATTGGTGGCGGGTCAGTGAACGCTGGGGGCCGCTATGCGGCCCATCGCCGGCAAGCCGGCTAGCTACACGCGCGCTCAGGCCTTGATGAACGCCTGATGCATCTCAGCCAAGGTGGCGTAGTGGAACTCAGGCGTGTGGGCCTTCAATTCTTCGTCGCTGCCGAACCCGTACCCCACTGCCACTGCCTGCAACCCATTGCTGCGCGCCCCGATCAGGTCGTGCTTGCGATCGCCGATCATCAGGGTCTGCGCCGGGTCCAGTCCTTCCTCGTCCAGCAGGTGGCGAATCAGCTCGACCTTGTTGGTGCGCGTGCCGTCCAGTTCACTGCCGTAAATCACCTTGAAGTGATGATCGAAGGCAAAGTGCCTGGCGATCTCACGGGCGAACTCCCAAGGCTTGGACGTTGCGATGTACAGCGTACGGCCCTGACGGTTCAGGTCCTGGAGCAGTTCCGGCACGCCTTCGAAGACCAGGTTTTCGTAGAGGCCGGTGACCCGGAAGCGCTCCCGGTAAAAATTCACCGCCTCCCACGCCTTGGCTTCATCGAAGCTGTAGAACTGCATGAAGGCCTGCAGCAGGGGTGGGCCGATGAAGTGCTCGAGCCGCGCCAGGTCTGGCTCGTCGATGCCCAGTTTGGCCAGGGCGTACTGGATCGAACGGGTAATGCCCAGGCGCGGGTCGGTCAGGGTGCCGTCAAGGTCGAAAAGGATATTCTGCTGGTGCATGGTGGTCTCGGTGGTCAGGTTCATTCCGGGCGGTCGTAGCCTTCGGCCAGGTGCTGGTCCTTGAGCTTCATGTAGTTACCGGCGCTATAAGGGAAAAAGGCACGTTCCTTATCGGTCAGTGGCCGTGCCTGCTTTACCGGGCTGCCCACGTACAGGTAGCCGCTCTCCAGGCGCTTGCCCGGCGGCACCAGGCTACCGGCGCCGATGATCACCTCGTCTTCGACGATGGCGCCATCCATGATCGTGCTGCCCATGCCGACCAGAATGCGGTTGCCCAGGGTACAGCCATGCAGCATGACTTTGTGGCCGATGGTCACTTCGTCGCCGATGATCAGCGGGAAGCCGTCCGGGTTGAACGGGCCGGCGTGGGTAATGTGCAGCACACTGGCGTCCTGCACGCTGGTCCTTGCACCGATGCGGATGCGGTGCATGTCGCCGCGAATCACCGTCAACGGCCAAACAGAGCTGTCTTCACCGATTTCCACATCGCCCAGCACTACCGCCGAGCGGTCGACGAAGGCCCGTGGCCCAACTTTCGGAGTGTGTTGCTGGAAGCTACGAATGGCCATGATAGGGTCTCTCATCTGTGCCGATAGGCAGGCTGCCTGCTGCGGTCGGCGTCGATTGTAATTAAGATGGGGCAGTGTTTCTTCTGCCAAGGTAGCCAAACCGTGAGTGCGAACAACCCGCTTCTGCAGTCTTATGATCTGCCGCCCTTCTCGGCGATCCGTGCCGAACACGTGCTGCCGGCGATCGAAGAGATCCTGGCCGATAACCGTAAAGCCATTGCCCAGATCCTCGAAAAGCAAGGCAAGAACCCCACCTGGGCCGGCCTGGTGCTGGCCATGGACGAGCTCAACGACCGCCTGGGCGCTGCCTGGAGCCCGGTCAGCCACCTCAATGCGGTGTGCAACAGCAAAGAGCTGCGTGAGGCCTACGAGTCCTGCCTGCCGGCGCTCAGTGCCTACTCTACCGAACTGGGCCAGAACCGCGCGCTGTTCGAGGCCTATGAGGCTCTGGTCAACAGCCCTGAGGCCGCCGGTTTCGATGTGGCGCAAAAAACCATCCTCGAGCATGCACTGCGCGACTTCCGTCTGTCGGGCATCGACCTTCCACCTGCCCAGCAGCAGCGTTACGCCGAAGTGCAGAGCAAGCTCAGCGAATTGGGCAGCCGCTTCTCCAACCAACTGCTCGACGCCACCCAGGCCTGGACCAAGCACGTTACCGACGAAGCCGCGCTTGCCGGCCTGACCGATTCGGCCAAGGCGCAGATGGCGGCAGCCGCCCAGGCCAAAGGCCTCGATGGCTGGCTGATCACCCTGGAATTCCCCAGCTACTATGCGGTGATGACCTACGCCAGTGACCGCGCCCTGCGTGAAGAGCTGTACGCCGCCTACTGCACGCGCGCCTCTGACCAGGGCCCGAATGCCGGCCAGTTCGACAACGGCCCGGTGATGCGCGAGATCCTCGACCTGCGCCAGGAACTGGCCGGGCTGCTGGGCTACAAGAACTACGCCGAGCTGAGCCTGGCCACCAAGATGGCTGAGTCCAGCGACCAGGTGCTGAGCTTCCTGCGCGACCTGGCCAAGCGTTCCAAGCCGTTCGCCGTGCAGGATCTGGAGCAACTCAAGGCCTATGCCGCCGAGCAAGGTTGCCCCGAGCTGGCTAGCTGGGACGCCGGCTACTTCGGTGAAAAGCTGCGCGAGCAGCGCTACAGCGTGTCCCAGGAAACCTTGCGCGCCTACTTCCCGATCGACAAGGTACTGTCCGGCCTGTTCAGCATCGTCCAGCGCCTGTACGGCATCGAAATCGCCGAGCTCAAAGGCTTTGATACCTGGCACCCGGACGTACGCCTGTTCGAGATCAAGGAAAACGGCCAGCACGTTGGCCGCTTCTTCTTCGACCTCTATGCCCGCGCCAACAAGCGTGGCGGTGCCTGGATGGATGGTGCCCGCGACCGCCGCCGTACCGCGGGTGGTGAGCTGCAAAGCCCGGTGGCCAACCTGGTGTGCAACTTCACGCCCGCTGCGCCGGGCAAGCCTGCGTTGCTGACCCACGATGAAGTGACAACCCTTTTCCACGAGTTTGGCCACGGCCTGCACCACCTGCTGACCCGTATCGAGCATGCTGGCGTGTCGGGCATCAATGGCGTGGCTTGGGATGCAGTCGAGTTGCCGAGCCAGTTCATGGAAAACTGGTGCTGGGAGCCGGAAGGCCTTGCACTGATCTCCGGCCATTACGAAACGGGGGCTGCCCTGCCCCAGGACCTGCTGGACAAGATGCTGGCGGCGAAGAACTTCCAGTCCGGCATGATGATGGTGCGCCAGCTGGAGTTCTCGTTGTTCGACTTCGAGCTGCACGCCAGCCACGGCGATGGCCGCAGTGTGCTGCAGGTGCTTGAAGGCGTGCGCGACGAGGTGACGGTCATGCGCCCACCGGCGTACAACCGCTTCCCGAACAGCTTTGCGCACATCTTCGCTGGCGGTTACGCGGCGGGCTACTACAGCTACAAATGGGCCGAAGTACTGTCGGCTGATGCCTTCTCACGGTTCGAGGAAGAAGGCGTGCTCAACGCCGAGACAGGCCGCGCCTTCCGCGAGGCCATTCTGGCCCGAGGCGGCTCGCGCGAGCCGATGGTGCTGTTCGTCGACTTCCGTGGCCGTGAGCCTTCCATTGATGCATTGCTGCGCCACTGCGGGCTGAGCGAGGACGCGGCGGCATGAGCGAGGTAGCTGTGAACAAGACCAAGAAGCGCTTCATCGCCGGGGCGGTCTGCCCGGCGTGCAGCGAGCCGGACAAGTTGATGATGTGGAGCGAAGACGACGTGCCGCACCGAGAGTGCGTGGCCTGCGGCTTCACCGACACCTTGAATGAACAGGGGCTGTCGGTACCCAAGGAGCTGGGGACGCGGGTCAACCACTTGGCGCCCAAGGCGGCGCCGGCCAAGGTACAGACGGTGCAGTTCTTCCCCAATCCCAAGCTGAAGAAACCGGCTGACTAAGGCCCGCCCGCCTGTGTCGGGGTGGTAGAAGATCATGGCTCTACCGCTCCGCCAGGCAGGCATGCTCGCCCATGAGGCAGGCAATATTGGCCGCACCCCAAGCCATGCCATCTACCTGAGTTGGCACGGGCTGGCCTGACCAGAGGTGCTGGCAAGTTGAGCCCTGCCCCTATACTGTTCATCCATACAGTATAGGGCTTGGCGATGAATCTTCCAGCACCACCCAAAGGCCGTGGGACGGCTCACAATCCGCACAACCGCTTCGCTCCGAGCCATTCGGTGGCGGAGGATGACGGCTGGTACCTTGAGGTTCCACTCACCCAAGGCACCGAGGTGCGGGTTGAGACGGCCAAGACGATCATCAGCCGCAACACGTCAGCCGACCTGCCCTTCGATCGCTCCATCAATCCCTATCGAGGCTGCGAGCATGGTTGCATCTACTGCTATGCCAGGCCCTCGCACGCCTATTGGGACTTGTCCCCAGGGTTGGATTTCGAAACCAAACTGATCGCCAAGACCAACGCTGCCGAGGTTCTTGCCGAGCAACTGAGCAAGCCTGGCTATGTGTGCGCCCCCATCAACCTGGGTGCCAACACAGACCCCTACCAGCCGATCGAACGTGAGCACCAATTGACCCGGCGCTTGCTGGAAGTGCTGTTACGTTTTCGCCACCCGGTGACCATCGTCACCAAAGGTTCGCTGATATTGCGTGACCTCGATTTGCTGGCCGAAATGGCCAGCCAGCGGTTGGTGCGGGTGATGATCAGCCTGACCACACTGGACGATGGCCTCAAGCGGGTGCTCGAACCGCGTGCGGCCTCGCCCAAGGCCAGGCTGCGGGCAATCCGGGTGCTGCGCGAGGCGGGTGTACCGGTGGGCGTGTTGTGTTCGCCGATGATTCCCATGATCAACGACAGCGAACTGGAGCACCTTTTGCCAGCCGCCAAGGAGGCTGGTGCGCAGAGCGCAGCCTACATGATGCTGCGCCTGCCCCTGGAAGTGGCACCGCTGTTCGAGCAATGGCTGCAGGACCACTACCCGCAGCGCGCCAGCCATGTGTTGAGCCTGATTCGTCAGAGCCGGGGCGGCGAGCTGTATGACAGCCGCTTTGGCGCGCGCATGCGTGGTGAGGGCGTTTTCGCAGAGCTGCTGGCACAACGCTTTGCCAAGGCCATGCGCAAGTTGGATTTGGAGGGGCGGCAGGGGCAAATGCTGGATTGCTCGGCGTTCTGTCCGCCCGGTGGGCAAATGGCATTGTTTTGATCCTTAATGGGACTAATCCAAGCACATAATCTTATTCGGAGGTCTTGGCATTTGATGTGTTTTTGCTATTATCCAATTCCCGCCTTATCTATCTGGAACACCCGTTCTAGAGCCTCCGAATTAAGTTTCAGTTAAGTTTTCCCCGCTAGCGTAGGAAACCAGTCCACGAAGACTGTGATCTATGGCCTGTGCGTGTCATCTAATTCCTCGCATAGCCAGAATCTTTCACCGGTAAAATGGATTTACCAACTCACCGTCAAGAGGATGAATCATGCCCGTCAAGGACCCATCCAAGGTCGTTCCGCAGGCCCCCGCGGAGAGCGCCGATGCCGCCCTCAAGCACATCGTCGACGGCTTCCTGCGTTTTCACCATGACGTCTTCCCTGAGCAGCAAGAGCTGTTCAAGAAGCTCGCCACCGCGCAAACGCCGCGCGCCATGTTCATCACCTGTGCCGACTCGCGCATCGTCCCCGAGCTGATCACCCAGAGCTCGCCAGGCGACCTGTTCGTTACCCGTAACGTCGGCAACGTGGTTCCGCCGTATGGCCAGATGAACGGTGGCGTTTCCAGCGCCATCGAGTACGCCGTGTCGGCGCTGGGCGTGCACCACATCATCATCTGTGGCCACTCCGACTGCGGCGCGATGCGAGCGGTACTCAACCCGCAATCGCTGACCAAGATGCCGACCGTTTCCGCCTGGCTGCGGCATGCCGAAGTGGCACGTACCGTGGTCGAGAACAACTGCGCCTGCGGCAGCGAGCACGAAACCATGCAGGTGCTGACGCGGGAAAACGTCATCGCCCAGTTGCACCACCTGCGCACCCACCCGTCGGTGGCCTCGCGCCTTGCGGCTGGCGAGCTGTACATCCATGGTTGGGTCTATGACATCGAGACCAGCCGGATCGAAGCCTACGATGCCGCCAGCGACAGCTTCATGCCCCTGGCCGCCGGTGAGCCGGTGCCCTGCGCGACTCCGAGAGGCCGCTACTAAGCGACCCATCCAACGCTAGAACCTTGATAGCCAGCTGCACCCCGCAGGGGTGTGGCGCGGCCTTCGGCTGCCTTGAATTCCCTGACTGCCCTGCCGGCATGCTCGCTGGCGGCCCGCGCCTGCGCGTCTGTCAGGGGCCAAACGTGCCCATGGCCAGAGGAAAGGCCATGTGACAGAGAAAGGAGAAACACGGTGAACATTACACAGTTGAAAGCGGCCTTGCCGCGAGAGTTGCTGGCGTCGGTTGTGGTCTTCCTGGTAGCCCTGCCCTTGTGCATGGGCATTGCGATCGCTTCGGGCATGCCACCGGCCAAAGGCCTTATAACCGGCATCATCGGCGGTATCGTGGTGGGCTTTCTGGCCGGTTCGCCACTGCAGGTCAGTGGCCCTGCCGCGGGCTTGGCCGTACTGGTGTTCGAGTTGGTGCGCCAGCACGGCGTGGCGATGCTCGGGCCGATCCTGCTGCTGGCGGGGTTGCTGCAATTGCTGGCCGGGCGCTTGCGCCTGGGCTGCTGGTTCCGCGTCACTGCCCCGGCGGTGGTGTATGGCATGCTGGCTGGTATCGGTGTACTGATCGTGCTGTCACAGGTGCATGTGATGTTCGACACGGCGCCGCAGCCTTCGGGCTTGCAGAACCTGATCGGCTTCCCCGCCACGGTGGCTAGCGCCCTGCCCTTTGAAAGTGCCGGCAGCGGCTGGCAGGCCGGCCTGCTCGGTTTGGGCACCATCGCCGTGATGTGGGGCTGGGAGCGTTTTCGGCCACAGCGGCTGCGGTTTTTACCTGGCGCCTTGCTCGGTGTGGGGGGGATGACGCTGCTCAGCATGTGGCTGGCACTGCCAGTCAATCGTGTGCAGGTGCCGGCCGACTTGTCCGAGGCCATCGACTGGCTGCGCCCCGAAGATCTGCTGCAATTGGCTGATCCGACCTTGCTGGTGGCCGCCTTCGCGCTGGCGTTCATCGCCAGTGCCGAAACCCTGTTGTCTGCCGCAGCGGTGGACCGCATGCACAGCGGCCAGCGCTCGGACTTCGACCGGGAACTCTCCGCGCAGGGTATCGGCAACATGCTCTGCGGTGTATTGGGCGCCCTGCCCATGACCGGCGTGATCGTGCGCAGTTCGGCCAATGTGCAGGCCGGCGCGCAAACCCGCGCATCGGCGATCCTCCATGGCTTGTGGTTGTTGGCGTTCGTGGTGGCCTTGAGCAGTGTGCTGCAGCAGATCCCGGTGGCGAGCCTGGCGGGGGTGCTGGTGTACACCGGTATCAAGTTGGTGGACTTCAAGGCCTTTCGCGGGCTTGGCCGCTACGGTCGCATGCCGATGTTCACCTACGCAGCAACAGCGCTGGCGATCATCTTCACTGACCTGCTGACCGGTGTGCTGCTGGGCTTTGCCCTGACGCTGCTGAAGTTGGCACTCAAAGCGGCCCGCCTGAAGATCAACCTGCTCAGCCTGGACCGGCCGGGGCACATGGAGCTGAGGCTCACCGGCGCCGCCACCTTCCTCAAGGTGCCGGCACTGACCCAGGTGCTGGAAACGGTGCCAGCTGGCACCCAGTTGCACGTCCCGCTGGCCAACCTGAGTTACATCGACCACTCAGTGCTGGAGTTATTGGAAGACTGGGGGCGTACGCAGCGCAGCGCCGGTTCACGCCTGCTCATCGAGCCGCGTGGGCTCAAGCGGCGTATCGAGGGGGGCTTGCGCACTGCGGCAGAGTGTTGAGCTCAGTCTTCCTCGACGACACGCACGGAGGGCGAGCCGGGCCACGTACCATACAGGTTGATGGTCCGGCTGCCGCCAACCCACTGGCTGAGGGGCGTTGTCCAGTGCCGGGTCAACGTTTGATTGGCGCCTACGTTGACGAATTCGGCGCTGAAGTCGAGATTTCTGGCGCCCAGCGGAAGGGTGAAGTTATGCGACAGGCCACCGGAAATGGTCATCGGGCCAACCGTGGTGCGGCGCTCGCCTGGAAGATCATAGGCAATCGATACCTTGGTGATGTAGGTGGTGGCCGAGGTGGCCTTGCTGTCGACATGCAGTTGCAAGCTGCCAATTTTGCGCACCCAGATCGGAATGATCATCCTGTCCGGGCCAAAGGAGGCAAAGCTGTAAGCTACCGGCAGTGGGATGGTGGCAACCTGGCCATCTTGCGCAGGTAGAGTATGCGATTCCACCGACGCGGTATCGCGGGTGGAAATGAACGTTGCTCCGCCTTTGCCTGAAATACCGTTTTCGCCCAGCAAGGTGTTCAGGCCGCTGGCTGAACCCGAAAGGGAGAATTTGGCATTCTTGCTCTTGGCGCCGGCATTCACGCCGCTATCGGCCAGAATGACGCTCGTTACCACGCCAAAGCCCTCTGCAATCCGGCCATCGCTGGCCATGCCGACTTTCTGTGCCTGCGCGTACAGCCAATCGTATTGGTCGTGGATCAGGGCCAGGTCATTCAGACGTTGCTCTCCATGGAGGGCAAACTCCGAAGCGATCGACTCCTCTTTACCGAAGTTCCACTCCAGCGTCAGGTCTGGCTTGACCTGAGCCCCGGTGGCAGGGTCGATCACGGTCCCTGAAACATTGGCCTTGGTCTCCCTGCGGGAGACGTCCTTGGAGCTGATGGCCCAGCGGCGCCCTTGCTCGACATTGGAAATCTGTACGGAGGGCAACGCTTCGTTGACCAGGGTGAAATCGCCGGACGCCGGGTCGATGATACCCACCGCTCCGGGTTTGATGACTGGGTTGAGGGCCCAGTTGCCCCAAAGGGTGGAGCGGCTGCCGCGTAACAGGTCCGTGTAAAGCCTGTTCCATTTGATGCTCATGGTTTCTTCCTCGCCTTGTTAGGTCAGTGCCTACCCCGTAAGGAGGCGGGAAGAATCTATCCGTGCGCGGTACAGCCGATCAGTTGGAGCCTGTTCCCATTGGGCTGCAGGCAGCGGTCAGGCGGGTTGGCCCAGTTCGACCCCCAGCTGGCGCGACAGGCATGGCCAGCGTTTCCAGGCCTCACCAGTCTTCGGGCTGCTCAAGGTTTCCCGGTAGGCTTCCACGGATTCGGTAGCGAAGCTTTCCTCGTCCAGCATTTCATCCACCGAGTGGTGCACCACCTCATCGAGCTGGTTGGCGAAGGTCTCTCCGATCAGTTGATGGGCAATCAGGTTGGCCATGGTGGTATCGAAGGGGATCAGTGGTTGCTGGAAGTGGCGGATATAAAGATCGTTCACCTCCTCCACCAAACGGTGCGCCAGGTAGGCTTCATCCAGCAGGCAGTCCAGGCCCACGTGCCCCTGCATAACGCTCGGCGGCTGCAGGAAATAGGCCTCAGCGATCTTCAGCACGGGTTTGATCTGCGATTCGATACCGGCCTCCAGCGCCACCGCGTGGGCAGCTTCGAGCAACTCGGGCACTTGGTCGATATAGGCGCTGACGAAGCGCGCCAATGTACCCTGGGCGTCCTGCTCAGGCAGCTGGATCGAGGGGTGCAGATGGGGCAGTTGCAGCTCGAGACGCTCTTTCAGTTGGCCGGTCTGGCGTTCGTGATCGTGGGCTTGGCTTATTTGCTCGCGTACAGCAGCGATGTTCATGACAACTCCAGGGACAATACGTTTCAAACGGAAGACACTAAATTAGCTCGGTATACAGAATACCTAAGACGCATTTGTTATAAACCACGCAAACGTGTGCGCTGTTGGGCATATGCAGGCGCCATCATTATGCCATTTAGCGTCTAGGGCAGGCTTTACAGGCGTTTTCACGATTTCGTGAAGATCATTTCACCCGCGCCGTTGCGTGCCATTGGTCGCTGTCTATACTCGGGTTGAACGTGATTCGCTGATGAGGCCCGACTGCTTATCGCAGGGGCTCGGTCGTCGAAGCCAGGCAGTCTTGACCGCCGTTCCCTCTTGCCGCAGGCCATGCCTCCGGGACAACAAGAATTAGAAGGGGAACCCGCAATGATGCGACATCCACCCGTCTGGATGGGCCTCCTGTTGTGGACGGTTTTCGGTCAGGCGAACGCCGCCTGGACCGTAAACATGGCGCCGGGGGCGACGGAAGTCTCCAACGCCGTGTTCGACCTGCACATGACCATCTTCTGGATATGCGTGATCATCGGCGTCGTGGTGTTCGGCGCGATGTTCTGGTCCATGGTCATCCACCGCCGTTCCACCGGCCAGCAAGCTGCGCATTTCCACGAGCACACCTGGGTGGAAATCCTGTGGACCGTGGTCCCCTTGCTGATCCTGGTGGCCATGGCCATCCCCGCCACCAAGACCCTGATCGACATCTACGACGCCAGCGAATCGGACATTGATATCCAGGTTACGGGCTATCAGTGGAAATGGCACTACAAATACCTGGGCCAGGATGTGGAGTTCTTCAGCAACCTGGCCACCCCTGCCGACCAGATCCAGAACAAGGCGCCCAAGGACGAGCACTACCTGCTTGAGGTCGACCAGCCGCTCGTGCTGCCGGTGGGCGCGAAAGTGCGCTTTCTGGTGACCGCCGCCGACGTGATCCATTCCTGGTGGGTTCCGGCTTTCGCGGTCAAGCGCGACGCCATCCCTGGCTTCGTCAATGAAGCCTGGACCCGGGTCGAGAAGCCCGGCATCTACCGCGGCCAATGCACCGAGCTGTGTGGCAAGGACCACGGTTTCATGCCGGTGGTGGTGGAGGTCAAGTCCAAGGCCGACTACGACACCTGGCTCGGCGAGCGCAAGGCCGAGGCGGCCAAACTCAAAGAGCTGACCAGCAAGGAATGGACCCTTGAAGAGTTGGTCGCCCGTGGCGACAAGGTTTACCACACCACCTGCGTGGCCTGTCACCAGGCCGAGGGCCAGGGCTTGCCGCCGATGTTCCCGGCACTCAAGGGCTCGAAGATCGCCACCGGCCCCAAGGATGCCCACCTGGACATCGTCTTCCACGGCAAGCCCGGCACCGCCATGGCGGCCTTCGGCAAGCAGCTGTCTGAAGTCGATATCGCCGCCGTGGTCACTTACGAGCGCAACGCCTGGGGCAATGACACAGGCGACATGGTGACACCGAAGGACGTGCTGGCGCTCAAGCAGGCACAAGCGCAATGAACCGGGTTACTCGCGGCAGTCAGTGGGCTGCAGGAGACAGGACATGAGTGCAGTGATCGACGACCACGCCCACGGCCATGAGCATGCCCACGGCCCGGCCAAGGGCCTGATGCGCTGGGTGCTGACCACCAACCACAAGGACATCGGCACGATGTACCTGTGGTTCAGCTTCATCATGTTCCTGCTTGGCGGTTCGTTCGCCATGGTGATACGCGCCGAGCTGTTCCAGCCCGGGCTGCAGATCGTCGAGCCGGCATTTTTCAACCAGATGACCACCATGCACGGCCTGATCATGGTGTTCGGCGCGGTGATGCCGGCCTTCGTCGGTTTGGCCAACTGGATGATCCCACTGATGATCGGCGCGCCGGACATGGCCCTGCCGCGGATGAACAACTTCAGTTTCTGGCTGCTGCCGGCAGCGTTCCTGATGCTGGTATCGACCCTGTTCAGCCCCGGTGGTGGGCCGAATTTCGGCTGGACGTTCTACGCTCCGCTTTCCACCACCTATGCCCCCGCCAGCGTGACGTTCTTCATATTCGCCATCCACTTGATGGGTATCAGCTCAATCATGGGGGCCATCAACGTCATAGCCACCATTCTCAACCTGCGCGCACCGGGCATGACCCTGATGAAAATGCCGCTGTTCGTCTGGACCTGGCTGATCACGGCCTTCCTGCTGATCGCGGTGATGCCGGTGCTGGCCGGCGTGGTCACCATGATGCTGATGGATATCCACTTTGGCACCAGCTTCTTCAGTGCCGCCGGTGGCGGTGACCCGGTGCTGTTCCAGCATGTGTTCTGGTTCTTCGGCCATCCCGAGGTGTACATCATGATCCTGCCGGCCTTCGGCGCGGTCAGCTCGATCATCCCGGCGTTCTCGCGCAAGCCACTGTTCGGCTACACCTCGATGGTCTACGCCACGGGTGCCATCGCCTTTTTGTCGTTCATCGTCTGGGCGCATCACATGTTCGTGGTCGGCATCCCGGTGGTGGGCGAGTTGTTCTTCATGTACGCGACCATGCTCATTGCCGTGCCCACCGGGGTGAAGGTGTTCAACTGGGTCAGCACCATGTGGGAAGGCTCACTGACCTTCGAGACGCCGATGCTGTTCGCCATCGCCTTCGTCATCCTGTTCACCATCGGTGGGTTCTCGGGGTTGATGCTGGCCATCGCGCCGGCGGACTTCCAGTACCACGACACCTACTTCGTGGTGGCGCACTTCCACTACGTGCTGGTGCCCGGGGCGATCTTCGGCATCTTCGCCTCGGCCTATTACTGGCTGCCGAAGTGGACCGGCCACATGTACGACGAAACCCTCGGCAAGCTGCATTTCTGGCTGTCGTTCATCGGTATGAACCTGGCCTTCTTCCCCATGCACTTCGTTGGCCTGGCAGGCATGCCGCGGCGCATTCCTGACTACAACCTGCAGTTCGCCGACTTCAACATGGTGTCATCGGTCGGGGCATTCATGTTCGGTGCCACGCAGATCTTCTTCCTGTTCATCGTCATCAAGTGCATTCGCGGCGGCGCGCCGGCCCCGGCCAAACCCTGGGACGGGGCCGAGGGGCTTGAGTGGTCGGTGCCTTCGCCGGCGCCGTATCACACCTTCCAGACGCCACCGGATGTGAAATAGGTAACCGCCCATGACCGGCCAACCGCTCAAACGCCTGGTGCTGCGCCTGTTGATGCTGACGGTGGTGATGTTCGCCTTCGGCTTTGCCCTGGTGCCGATCTACGACGTCATGTGCAGGGCCTTCGGCATCAATGGCAAGACGGGCGGGCAGTATGAAGCGAGCCAGGTCAGCGATCCGACGCGTTCGGTGCGGGTGCAGTTCATGTCGACCAATGCCGGTGACATGGTCTGGGATTTCTACGCCACTGCCGACCAGCTCGCGGTCAACCCGGGGGCCGTCAACCAGATGATCTTCGTGGCTCACAACACCACTGACCGGCCGATGACCGCCCAGGCCGTACCCAGCATCACTCCGGCCGAGGCCGCGGCGTACTTCCACAAGACCGAGTGCTTCTGCTTTACCCAGCAGGTGCTGCAGCCCGGCGAACGTATCGAGATGCCCGTGCGCTTCATCGTCGACCGGGACCTGCCGGCCACTGTGAAGCACCTGACACTGGCCTACACCTTGTTCGACATCACCGCTCGCCACCCGCCGGTCGCGCATGTCGCGCCCCAGGACGTTCAGGGCGCCCGTTAAGGGAAGGAGAACAGCAATGGCAAGTCATGAACACTACTACGTCCCTGCGCAGAGCAAGTGGCCGATCATTGCCACCATCGGAATGTTCATCACGGTGTTCGGCCTTGGCACGTGGTTCAACGACCTCAAGGCTGGCCACCCCGATTCCCACGGGCCGCTGATTTTCTTCGTCGGTGCGCTGTTGCTGGCCTACATGCTGTTCGGCTGGTTCGGTGCGGTGGTGAAGGAAAGCCGCGCCGGGCTGTACAGCGCGCAGCTGGACCGCTCGTTCCGCTGGGGCATGAGCTGGTTCATCTTCTCCGAGGTGATGTTCTTCCTGGCGTTTTTTGGCGCACTTTTCTATGTACGGGTACTGGCCGGACCCTGGCTCGGCGGAGAAGGCGCCAAAGGTGTCGCACACATGCTGTGGCCCAGTTTCGAGTTCGCCTGGCCCCTGCTCAATACCCCGGACCCCAAGTTGTTCCCGCCGCCCAAGGACGTCATCGACCCTTGGCACCTGCCTTTGATCAACACCATTCTGCTGGTCAGTTCGAGCGTGACCATCACCATCGCCCACCATGCGCTGCGGCGTGGCCACCGTGGGGCGCTGAAGCTGTGGATGGCCATCACCATCTTGCTGGGGCTGAGCTTTATCGCACTGCAGGCCTACGAATACTTCGAGGCCTACACCCACTTGGGCCTGACGCTGGGCTCGGGGATCTACGGCGCGACCTTCTTCATGCTCACAGGCTTCCACGGTGCCCACGTGACCTTGGGCACGATCATTTTGATCGTCATGTTCGTGCGCATCCTGCGGGGCCACTTCAACCCGGACAAACACTTCGGCTTCGAGGCGGCAAGCTGGTACTGGCACTTCGTCGATGTGGTGTGGGTTGGGCTGTTCATCTTTGTGTATGTGCTGTGAAGAGCGACACAGCCCTTTCGCGCCACAAGGCCGCCCCTACAGGTGGCGGCTGACGGCCTAGAAGGGAGCGTGGGAGACGAGCTGGCCAGAGATGAAGCCATATGCCACCAGGGCGATGGTCACGCAGGCCAAGGTGACACGCACGGTCAGTGCCTTGAGCAGGCGGGTGGAGTTCTCATCGTCCTTGACCAGAAACACCAGGCCGCTGAACAGGCTGGCGATGGTGGCCAACAGCATCATGACAATCGCGGCCTTGAGCATGGCGTTTCTCCAGGGGGATGCGGTGATGTGGATAAGTATAGCGAGGCGCCCGTGAGGCTGTTTCGCCCGGGCTGGGTACCCACCCTGGTAGTGCTTGCGCTACTGCCGGGCTTGATCGCCCTTGGCTGCTGGCAATTGGGCCGAGCCGCCGAAAAGCGCGCATTGCTGGCCAGCCATGCCGAGCGTAGCGTCGACGCGCCGCTTTCCGCCGCCCAGTTGCAGCTGAGCGACGACCCCGCCTTCCGCCGTGTGCACCTCTACGGCCGCTTCGATGCCGAGCACAGCGTGCTGCTGGACAACCGCATGCGCGACGGCCAGGCCGGCGTCGAGTTGCTGCAGCCGTTTCTCGACCAGCCCAGCGGCCTGTGGCTGTGGGTCAACCGCGGGTGGCTGCCCTGGCCCGACCGCCGCGTGCCGGTGCCCTTCGACACCCCTGCGCAGGCTCTGGCCCTGGATGCCTCGGTATACGTAGCGCCGGGCAGCACCTTTCAATTGCACCCCGACCCCGTTGGCGGCCAGTGGCCGCACCTGCTGACGGCGGTGAACCCCGTGCAACTGTGGCAACAGCTGCGGCGCGCAGGCTTCGCCCATGAACTGCGCCTGCAGCCTGGCCCGGCGGCGTACCGCCTGGACTGGCCAGTGGTGGCCATGGGGCCGGAAAAACACCTGGGCTATGCCGTGCAATGGTTCGCCCTGGCGACCGCGCTGGTGTTGCTCTACCTCTACTTTGGCTGGCACAACAAAAAGGAGAACCGCCATGGCCGCCACCACCACTCCACTGGACATGCCTGAACGTCGCAAACCCAGAGCCCGCGGGCGTTTGCAGCTGATCCTGATTCTGCTGGTGGTGCTCGGCCCGATGATCCTGGCCACCAGCATGTACAAGCTCAAGTTCTGGGTGCCGGAAGGCCGAAGCTATCACGGCACGATGATCGGCAATGGCCAGAGCCGCGGCGATATCGGCATCGCTGGCGAGGACGCCCGTTGGCAACTGCTGGTCAGCGCCCCGGAAAACTGTGCTGAAGACTGCCAGCGTCTGGTTTACCTGGCGCGGCAGATCCAGATTGGCCTTGGCCGGGACGCCAGCCGTGCCAGCCATGCCTTGGCCGCTGCCCAACCGTTGAGCGCCGGCTACCAGGCCTTGCTGGCGCGCGAGTACCCACAGTTGCAGCGTTATCCACTCGATCCCCAGCGCTACCTTCAGAAGGTAGGAGACCCCGCGCCGCATCTGTGGATCGTCGACCCGCACGGCAATCTGGTGCTGCGCTATGACGGCAAGGTCAGCGGCAAGCGTGTACTGGATGACCTGCGCCACCTGCTCAAGCTGTCCAACATCGGCTAGGAGCCTTGCCATGGCCAGACCTGGATTCCGCCTCGCTGTGTTCGCCACCCTGCTGGCACTGCTGGTCGTACTGCTCGGTGCGTATACCCGCCTGACTCATGCTGGCCTCGGCTGCCCCGACTGGCCTGGCTGCTATGGCTTCATCAGCGTGCCGAAAACCGACGCGCAGCTGGCCCATGCCGAACTGCACTTCCCCGAGCACCCGGTGGAGGTCGCCAAGGGCTGGGCCGAGATGGTCCATCGTTACTTTGCCGGCACGCTTGCCGTAGTGATCGCCCTGCTCGCCTTCCAAGCCGTGCGCCGGCATTCACGCGACGGCCAGCCCTACCGCCTGCCGGTGCTGCTGCTGGGCGTAGTGCTGGCCCAGGCGGCATTCGGCATGTGGACAGTAACCCTCAAGCTGTGGCCGCAGGTCGTCACCGCACATCTGCTGGGTGGCTTCACTACCCTGGCCTTGCTGTTCCTGCTATCGCTGCGTCTATCTCGGGCCTTTGCGCCATTACCGAAACTACCGCTGAGCTTGCGACGGATCGCTGCCTTGGCGCTGCTGGTAGTGATCGGGCAGATTGCCCTGGGCGGCTGGGTCAGTTCCAACTATGCGGCCGTTGCCTGCATTGACCTGCCGACCTGCCATGGCCAGTGGTGGCCGGCAGCGGACTTCAGCAACGGCTTCCACCTGACCCAGCACGTGGGCCCCAATTACTTGGGCGGGCAACTGGACAGCGATGCGCGCACGGCCATCCATATCAGCCATCGGCTGGGCGCTCTTCTGGTCACTGGTGTGTTGCTGATGCTCAGCTGGAAGCTGCACCGCTGTGGCTTGTCTGGGTTGGGGCGCCTGGTACTGCTGGTGCTGGCGCTGCAGGTAGGCCTGGGCATCAGCAACGTGATGTTGCACCTGCCGCTGGCGGTGGCGGTGGCGCATAACGCAGGCGGCGCACTGTTGCTGCTGAGCATGGTGCTGGTCAACTACCGTATCCGTGTCGTCGACAAGGTGCGTGTGGGCCAAGGCTGGCGCCTCACGCCGGTGACAGGCGTGGGCGCGCCCCATCACTTGAGGAACGCTTCGTGGCGACGCTTTTAAGTGCCCAACGTGCGGGCTGGCGCGACTATCTGGAGCTGACCAAGCCCAAGGTGGTGGTGCTGATGCTGATCACTTCGCTGGTAGGCATGTTCCTGGCGACCCGTGCCGGGGTGCCTTGGCGTGTGCTGCTGTTCGGCAATCTGGGGATTGCCCTGTGCGCGGGGGCCGCGGCGACGGTCAACCATGTGTTGGACCGGCGCATCGATGCGCTGATGGCCCGCACCCACAAGCGGCCGCTGGCCGAGGGGCGGGTCGCGCCGGTGCCGGCACTGTTATTCGCCCTCGCCCTGGCGCTGCTGGGTATGGCCCTGTTGCTGGTGTTCACCAACGCCCTCGCTGCCTGGCTGACGCTTGCCTCTCTACTCGGCTATGCGGTGCTCTACACCGGCTTTCTCAAGCGCGCGACCCCGCAGAACATCGTTATCGGAGGCCTGGCAGGCGCGGCCCCGCCGCTGCTTGGCTGGGTGGCAGTGAGTGGCCATGTCAGTGCCGAGCCCTTGTTGCTGGTGCTGATCATCTTCGCCTGGACGCCACCACACTTCTGGGCGCTGGCCATTCACCGCAAGCAGGAGTACGCCAAGGCCGATATCCCGATGCTGCCGGTGACCCACGGCGAGCGCTACACCAAGCTGCACATCTTGCTCTACACCCTGATCCTGCTGGCGGTGACCCTGCTGCCCTACGCCATCCACATGAGCGGCCCGTTGTATCTGGCCTGCGCCATCGCCCTTGGTCTGCGCTTCCTGCAATGGGCCTGGGTGTTGTACCGTGGCAGCCGGCCGCACGCGGCGATCGGCACCTTCAAGTACTCTATCGGGTACCTGTTCGCGCTGTTCATCGCGTTGCTTGTTGACCACTACCTGTTGCTGAACCTATGACCCGAATCCAGAAAACCGTCTTCATCCTCGTTGCCCTGGTCGCGTTGATCATGGGCCTGACCGTCAACAAGGTGCTCAATGGCAGTGACCAGCCAAACCCCACGCAGTTGATCGATGCCGGCATCATCCTCCTGCCGCAGAGCCGCACGGTCGCCGACGTGACCATGACCAACCAGGACGGCCAGCCGGTGCAGCTGGACGCGCTCAAGGGCAAATGGTCGCTGCTGTTCTTTGGCTACACCTATTGCCCGGATATCTGCCCTACTACCCTGGCGCAGTTGCGGCAGGTGAAGAGCGAGCTGCCCAAGGACGCGGTCGACCGCCTGCAGGTGGTACTGGTGAGTGTCGATCCAAACCGGGACACGCCGAACCAGCTCAAGCAGTACCTGGGCTATTTCGACAAGGATTTCGTCGGCGTGGCGGGGTCGATCGAAGATACCCTGAAGCTGGCCAATGCCTTGAGCATTCCGTTCATCCCGGCCGATACCAGCAAGCCCGGTTATACCGTGGATCACAGCGGAAACCTGGCGATTGTCGGGCCGGACGGTCGTCAGCGTGGGTTCATCCGGGCGCCGTTCAACAACCAGAAGCTGGTGGCGCAGTTGCCGGGGCTTGTGAAGCGCGATTGAAACTCCCGGCCTGCTTAGGCCAGCGCGGCACAAGGCCGCTCGACAAGGCACCGCACGCGCCTTCAGGCGCGCGCGGTCTTGCTAACACAAGGCGGTATCAAGTCCCGGACTTGATCCTGGTCCAGGCCCGCGTCCGCGCCCGCTCTGCCTCACGCGTCAAAGGCTTGAGCGTATACAGCTTGGCCATCGCCTCAGGGGTCGGATACAGGTTGGGATTATTGCGAATCGCTGGGCTGACCTGATCCGTCGCATCCTTGTTCGGGTTCGGGTAGCCGACAAAGTCGCTGATCGGCGCAATCACCTCTGGGCGCAGCAGGTAGTTGATGAACGTATGCGCGTCCTCAGGGTTGGCGGCGCCTTTCGGAATCGCCAGCATGTCGAACCAGATCGGCGCGCCCTCCTTGGGCAGGCGCATGTCCACCACCACACCGTTCTTCGCATCCCGGGCGCGGTTTGCGGCCTGGGAGAAGCTGCCGGAATAACCAACGGCAACGCAGATATCGCCGTTGGCGATGTCCGCCATGTACTTGGAAGAGTGGAAGTAGGTGATATAGGGGCGGATCTTCAGCAGCAGGGCTTGGGCTTGCTTGTAGTCACCCGGCTTGCTGCTGTTGGGGTCCAGCCCGAGGTAGTGCAACGCCAGAGGCAGGATCTCTGATGGCGAGTCGAGCAGCGCTACACCGCACTGCTTGAGCTTGGCGATGTTCTCTTCCTTGAAGAGCAGGTCCCAGCTGTCCACCGGAGCCTTGTCGCCCAGTACTGCCTTGACCTTGTCCGGGTTGAAACCGATCAGCACCGTGCCGTACATGTAAGGCACGGCGAACTTGTTGCCCGGGTCGTTGGCCTCGATCAGCTTCATCAATGCCGGGTCCAGGTGTTGCCAGTTCGGCAGCTTGCTGCGGTCCAGTGGCTGGAACACCCCCGCCTCTATCTGCTTGGCGAGGAACACGTTGGACGGCACTACCACGTCGTAGCCGGAGTTACCCGTTAACAGCTTCGCCTCCAGGGCTTCGTTGGTGTCGAAAATGTCGTAGACCAGCTTCACGCCGCTGTCCTTCTGGAAGCTGGTCAAGGTTTGCGGGGTGATGTAATCGAACCAGTTGTACACGCGCAAGGTGCGCTGTTCGGCTTGCGCCTGAAGGGCGCCGGCGCACAGGGTGGCCGCGATGAGTGGGGCGAGCAGGCGCTTGAGTCTGGCCATTATCGGGCTCCTGGCTGGGCGAGCTGGAAACCTTCCAGCACATTGACTGCGTTGATACCGATTTCTTCCACTGCGTAGCCGCCTTCCATCACGAACAAGGTCGGCTTGCCGAGCTGGGCGATACGCTTGCCCATTTCCAGGTAGTCCGGGCTGTCCAGCTTGAACTGAGAGATAGGGTCATCCTTGAAGGTATCCACCCCCAGCGAGATGACAAGCACGTCAGCGTCGTAGCCGGCGATGCGCGCGCAGGCGTCCTCCAGCGCGGCGCTCCAGGCGGCCCAGTCACTGCCCGCTGGCAGCGGATAGTTGATGTTGCAGCCTGCGCCCGCACCTGCGCCGGTTTCGTCCGCGTAGCCCAAAAAGAACGGGAACTCGTCTTGCGGGTCGCCGTGGATCGAGGCGAAGAACACGTCATCGCGGTGGTAGAAGATGTCCTGGGTGCCATTGCCATGGTGGTAGTCGACGTCGAGGATAGCCACCTTGGCCCTGCCCTGGTCGAGGAAGGCTTGGGCTGCGATCGCGGCGTTGTTCAGGTAGCAGTAACCTCCCATCACCTCGGCGGCGGCGTGATGCCCTGGTGGGCGGCACAGGGCGAAGGCCGCATGGGCGCCTTGCTCGATTGCAGCCTGGCCGGTGAGGGCAACCTGTGCTGCGCTGTAGGCGGCTTGCCAGGTACCCGCTGTGATGGGCGCGCCGGCATCGAAACTGTAGTAACCCAGTTCGCCATGCAGGCCGGTGGGTTTGACCTGGCGCAAGGTGCGAGCTGGCCAGGTGAAGGGCAGCAGGTCGCCTTCCTGACCCAACGCGGCCCAACGCGCCCAGGCACCTTCGAAGAAGTCGAGATAGTCGGCGCTGTGGATGCGCTGCAGCGGTGCACGGCCGAAATCGGTCGGGGCCTGGACAGCACCGAGGTTGCGCTTTTTCACTTGCTCGAGCACATGGTCAGCGCGCGACGGCATTTCGAAGCAGGGCATCAGTTTGCCGTCGATCAGCTCGCAGCGGCCGTGGTGCAGGCGGTGGTCATCGGAATAGATCGTCAGCATTGTTGTTCTCCGGTGGTACTGGCGTTGGCCCATTTTCACGGGCTGCCGGGTGCGGGAGAACGACGCAAACGGCCAAAAGGGGATCGATGTGGCCAAGCTCGCAGGCCCCGCTCAACCTCGGAAATGGCTGGGCGCAACACCGCTCCACCGCTGGAACGCATGCCGGAAGCTCGCCGTCTCACTGAACCCCAGGCGCTCGGCAATCCGGTAGATCGGCATCTTGTCATCGGCGAGCAATTGCTTGGCGCGCTCGAACCGAAGCTCATCGAGCAGCTGTTGATAACTGCTGCCGAGCGCCTGCAAGTGCCGGCGCAAGGTGCGAGACGAACAGTTCATCTGCCGCGCCAAGCCCTCAAGGCCGGGGGCAGCGTCCAGTTGCTGCAGCAGCAACTGGCGAATCCGCCCCAGCCAGGCCTGGCGCCCTGTGAATTCAAGGTTCAGGCGCCGGCAGCGTTCGCTCATGGCTTTGTGCGTGATCGGGTCGGCAAGCGGCAGCGGCGTGTCCAACCAGTGTCGATCGAACGCAAAGGCGTTGTCCTTCGCGTCGAAGCCCAGAGGGCAGGAAAAGACACCGTTATAGCGCTGATGGTAGGCAGGCTGGGCATGCGCGAAACGGGCGCCGAGCAGGGGCAGTGGCCGGCCCAGCAGGTCGTCACAGATGACTTTGAGCGACACCAGGCAGAACTCGGCATTGAAAGCGGCCAGCGCCGGGAGGTCGCGATATTCGTCGGCGCTAAGCCAGATGCGCTGGCCGTCGTCTATCAGGCGTAAGCGAAAGACTGTTCCCAGCAGTGCCGGATACTGCAAAGCCAGGCGCAAGGCGTCACCCAAAGTGGCACTGGAGAGCAGCGCGTAACCCAGCATGCCGTAGCACGACACATGCATGCGCTGGCCCAGTTCCAGGCCAATGTCCTCCCGCCGCGCCACGGCATTGGCGCATACCTGCAGCTCTTGCTGGGTGGTGATGCGCGCATCGGCATGGCCAAGGTCTGCCAGGCCTATACCGCTGCCAGCCAGCAGCGCCGTAGCCTCGCACCCTTGCTCCTGGAACAGGTTGAGGATCAGCGAAACCGCGTTGAGGGTGGTCATGTGGCTGTGCAGCATGCTCGGTATTTCCGTGGGGCCGGGAAACATTACAGAGCAAGTTGTGTGCCGGGATCGCGCAGGCGAAAAAAAGGGCCCGTAGCGTGCGCTCGGGCCCTTGAAAGGTCGAGAGGTGTCTAGTCCCTCAAACCTGGTGAGACTGTTTGCAGCAGCCGGGTTACGCCTTCAGCGGAACCAGACGTGGAGCGATCATGTTTTCCGGGCGCAGGATGTCGTTGAGCATCGCTTCGTCCAGCAGCTGTTCTTCGCGTACCAGTTCCAGCACGCCACGGCCGGTTTCCAGGGCTACGCGGGCAATACGGGTGGCGTTTTCGTAGCCGATGTAAGGGTTCAGGGCGGTGACCAGGCCGATCGAGTGCTCCACCAGTTCACGGCAGCGCTGTTCGTTGGCGGTGATGCCGACGATGCAGTGCTCGCGCAGCATGTCCATGGCACGCTGGAGCAGGCGGATCGAGTCGAAGATCTTGTAGGCGATCAGCGGCTCCATCACGTTCAGCTGCAGCTGGCCACCTTCAGCGGCGACGGTCAGGGCCAGGTCGTTGCCCATGATGGCGAAGGCAACCTGGTTGACGGCCTCCGGGATGACCGGGTTGACCTTGCCTGGCATGATCGAGCTGCCTGGCTGGCGCGCTGGCAGGTTGATTTCGTTGATGCCGGTGCGTGGGCCGCTGGACAGCAGGCGCAGGTCGTTGCAGATCTTCGACAGCTTGACTGCAGTGCGCTTGAGCATGCCGGAGAACAGCACGAAGGCGCCCATGTCCGAGGTGGCTTCGATCAGGTCGGCAGCCGGTACCAGCGGCTGGCCGCTGATGGTCGCCAAACGCTGTACGGCCAGGGCCTGGTAGCCAGGGTCGGCGTTGATGCCGGTGCCGATGGCGGTACCGCCCAGGTTGATTTCGGTCAGCAGTTCCGGGGCCAGCGAGCGCAGACGCTGCAGGTCTTCGGTCATGGTGGTGGCGAAGGCGCGGAACTCCTGGCCCAGGGTCATCGGCACGGCGTCCTGCAGCTGGGTGCGGCCCATCTTCAGTACGTGGTCGAACTCTTCACCTTTGGCAGCGAAGGCCTGGATCAGGCTGTCGAGGCTGGCCAGCAGCGCGTCGTGGCCCAGCAGCAGGCCCAGACGGATGGCGGTCGGGTAAGCGTCGTTGGTCGACTGCGCCATGTTCACATCGTTGTTCGGGTGCAGGTACTGGTACTCACCCTTCTGGTGGCCCATGGCCTCAAGCGCGACGTTGGCGATGACCTCGTTGGCGTTCATGTTGGTGGAAGTACCAGCGCCACCCTGAATCATGTCCACCACGAACTGGTCGTGGAAGTCACCGCGGATCAGGCGGGCGCAGGCCTCGCTGATGGCGGCGTGCTTGGCATCGCTCAGGTGCCCCAGCTCACGGTTGGCATCGGCAGCAGCCTGCTTGACCATGGCAAGTGCCACGACCAGCTTCGGATAGTGCGACAGCGGAACACCGGAGAGATGGAAGTTGTTGGCAGCGCGCAGAGTCTGGATGCCGTAGTAGGCATCGGCAGGGACTTCAAGGGTACCAAGCAGATCTTTTTCGACGCGGAACGATGCAGCGGAGGACATGATGGATATCATCTCGATTTTGACCCGGCACCTGCCGGAATGGCGCTAATGCTAGGCCTTAAGGGGTTTTTGCGGCCAATGCTGTTGCACGCTAACCTATGCACAAACGGCATAGTGTTTGATGTGACGCCAATTGACATTCGAGCGTGTTCCATTTTGGTGCATGCCGGGAGATTCGTTTAGTGAACCTAGAAAGCAAATGGCTGGAAGACTTCAGTGCGCTGGCCGCCACCCGCAGTTTTTCCCAGGCAGCGGAGCGCCGTTTCGTCACCCAACCAGCGTTCAGCCGACGTATTCGCAGCCTGGAGGCGGCGCTCGGCCTGACGTTGGTGAATCGTTCCCGCACGCCCATCGAGCTGACGGCGGCGGGTCAGCTATTTCTCGTAACGGCGCGTACCGTTGTCGACCAGTTGAGTGAAGTTCTACGCCATTTGCATCATCTTGAAGGTGGCCAGGGCGAGGTGATCCAGGTGGCGGCGGCGCACTCGCTGGCGTCTGGCTTTTTCCCGCGCTGGGTTGCGCAACTGCGTAACGATGGTTTGAACATCGCCACGCGGCTGGTGGCCACCAACGTCGGTGATGCTGTGCATGCGTTGCGCGAAGGTGGCTGCGATCTGATGCTGGCTTTCTATGACCCGGATGCAGCGCTGCAGATGGACGCCGAAATCTTTCCCTCGCTGCACATGGGCACCACCGAAATGCTTCCGGTGTGCGCCGTAGGGGCAGATGGAAAGCCCATGTTCGACCTTGAGGGCGACGCCAGCGTGCCGTTGCTTGCATACAGTGCGGGCGCCTTCCTTGGCCGTTCCGTGAGCCTGCTGCTGCGCCAGCGCAATTTGCGCTATACCACCGTGTACGAGACAGCCATGGCCGACAGTTTGAAGAGCATGGCCTTGGAAGGCATGGGCGTTGCCTGGGTGCCCCGGCTTTCGATGCGTGGCGAGCTGGAGCGAGGGGAGCTGGTCATCTGCGCAGGGGCCCAGTGGCATGTGCCACTGGAAATCCGCTTGTATCGCTGTGCTCTGGTGCGCAAGGCCAACGTGCGCCTGCTATGGCGCAAGCTCGAGTCCGCGGGTGCGCAAGGCGAAGGTTCAGTGTGAGTTGTACTTGAGGTAGTCGGCGATATTCGCCCGGTTCTTGTCGCTATACCGGTAGCAGTTCGATCGCGCCGGGATTCGCCGATGCGTATAGGTTTCGCAGACCCAGCCGTTGAACTTCAGTTCGGCGTCTTCATGCGTGGCGGAAAGCAGATGGCCGATTTCATGGGCGGCGCTGCTGTACGCTGCCATCGAGGCGATAGCGGTGTTCTGTTTGAAGTAGGCCAGGCCCGCATTGTAGTTCAGCCCGCTGTGGTCATAGCTGTTCTGCGTCATCAGCAGGTGCTTGTGCATGAAAGAGAAGCGTTGGTCCAAGGTCAGTTCATGCACGCCTTGGGTGAATGCTTCAAGAATCTCGTTGGATGGCTTGCCTTGATAGTCCATATCGGTGATGCCCGGAACGTTGCGTCGCAGGATCAGTTCCGTGGGGTGGGCGGTGAAACTGCGCATCTCATCGATCCAGTGCTGAAAGTAATCCTTGTGCACTTGCTCGTCGCTGATGCTGGCCAGCTCGTCGTGAAGATAAACGGTCACGACCAGCGACTTGGCCGCTACGGCGCAAGGCAACTGCAGGGACAGCAGGAGGCTGAAAAGGAGCGTGAGGGTCTTGGGCATTACGGTTCTCCAGGTAGATCGAGTGGGTGGCCGCGATCGTCACTACCTGGCAGGCCTCTCGGCAGTCGGAAAAAGTTGTCCCACGAGACAGCTTGCCCTTTGATCCGACATGTGCTTGTGGGGGTGGGCGGGCCGACTTGAAATACGCTACAATCCCGCGCCTTCGGCCAGCCTGGTCGATTCAGAATCCGTATGACAAGCCACGCCGGTCCACCTGCGTGGCTTGTTGCTTTTAGCGCGCCAGAAGGCGCTTGCAGGAGAGGCTCGACGATGAGTGCACTGGTTGGCGTGATCATGGGCTCCAAGTCCGATTGGTCCACCCTTAGCCACACCGCCGATATGCTGGAAAAACTCGGCATTCCCTACGAAGTGAAGGTGGTCTCCGCCCACCGCACCCCGGATCTGCTGTTCCAGTACGCCGAAGAGGCCGAAGGGCGTGGCATCGAGGTGATCATCGCTGGCGCGGGTGGCGCAGCGCACCTGCCAGGCATGTGCGCCGCCAAGACCCACCTGCCGGTGCTGGGTGTGCCGGTACAGTCGTCGATGCTGTCGGGTGTCGACTCGCTGCTGTCGATCGTCCAGATGCCTGCCGGTGTACCCGTTGCCACCCTGGCCATCGGCCGTGCCGGTGCGGTCAACGCCGCGCTGCTGTCGGCGAGCATCCTCGGCGCCAAATACCCGCACTATCACGCGGCGCTCAAGCAGTTCCGCACCGAGCAGACCGACACTGTGCTGGACAATCCAGACCCACGTCAGGCTTGAGGCTGAACCCATGAAGATCGGTGTTATCGGTGGCGGCCAGCTGGGCCGCATGCTGGCTCTGGCGGGCACCCCGCTGGGCATGAACTTCGCCTTCCTCGACCCGGCGCCGGACGCCTGCGCTGCGGCTCTTGGCGAGCATCTGCGTGCCGACTACGGCGACCAGGACCACCTGCGCCAGCTGGCGGACGAAGTCGACCTGGTGACCTTCGAGTTCGAAAGTGTCCCGGCCGAGACCGTCGCCTTCCTCTCGCAGTTCGTGCCGGTGTACCCGAGCGCCGAAGCGCTGCGCATTGCCCGCGACCGCCTGTTCGAAAAGAGCATGTTCCGCGACTTGGGCATTCCCACCCCGGCCTTCGCCGATATTCTTTCCCAGGCCGACCTTGATGCAGCGGTGGCCAGCATCGGCCTGCCGGCCGTGCTCAAGACCCGGACCCTGGGCTACGACGGCAAGGGCCAGAAGGTTCTGCGCACCCCTGAGGATGTGCTAGGTACCTTTGCCGAGCTGGGCAGCGTGCCGTGCCTGCTGGAAGGCTTCGTGCCGTTCACTGGCGAAGTGTCCCTGGTGGCCGTGCGAGCACGCGATGGCGAAACCCGCTTCTACCCGTTGGTGCATAACACCCACGAGAGCGGCATCCTGCGCCTGTCCGTAGCAAGCCAGGCACACCCGCTGCAGGCGCTGGCCGAAGACTACGTCGGCCGTGTGCTCAAGCAGCTGGACTATGTGGGTGTGATGGCCTTCGAGTTCTTCGAAGTCGACGGTGGCCTCAAGGCCAACGAGATCGCCCCGCGTGTGCACAACTCCGGGCACTGGACCATCGAAGGGGCCGAGTGCAGCCAGTTCGAAAACCACCTGCGCGCCGTCGCCGGCCTGCCGCTGGGTTCGACTGCCAAGGTAGGCGAGAGCGCCATGCTCAACTTCATCGGTGAGGTGCCGGCAGTGGACAAGGTCATCGCCATCGATGACTGCCACCTGCATCACTATGGCAAGGCCTTCAAGGCCGGGCGCAAGGTCGGCCACGCCACCCTGCGTTGCCAGGATATGGCCACCCTCGAGCGCAAGATTGCCGAGGTAGAGGCCTTGATCAGCAACTGACAGGGCATCTGATCGAACTTCTGCAAGCGGTTCGCCCTCTGAAATGGCAACAAGCCAAAGCGCTGTCTAGGCTTTGGCTTGCTCCATCTTCACTGCAGAGGGATTGCCATGGGCATCATTGGAACTATCTTCATCGGCCTGATCGTTGGCCTGCTGGCGCGCTTCATCAAGCCCGGCGACGACAGTATGGGCTGGATCATGACCATCCTGCTGGGTATTGCCGGCTCCTTGATCGCCACCTATGGCGGCCAGGCCCTGGGGATTTATCAGGCTGGCCAGGCAGCGGGCTTCTTCGGCGCGCTGGTCGGTGCCGTCATCCTTCTGGTTATCTTCGGCTTCATCAAGAAGCGCTGAATACTGGTTAGAATGCTCGGCAATTCATCCGATTTGCCGAGCATATTCATGCGTGCCTTTTTTCTCATCCCCATGCTTCTGGCCAGCGCCCTGGCCCATGCCGAGCTGCCTGAAACCGACTGGCTCGAACTGATGCCCAGGTCGGACCAGAAAGCCCTCGAGCAAATGCCAGAGATTGACCATAACTCGCCGGAGGCGATGGGTACCTTCACCGACAAGGGCGGCCTCAAGCAAAGCAAGGGCCTGCCAGCGGTAATGTATTCGACCAAGACCGTGGCCGCGATGAACGGCAAGGAAATTCGTCTCGGCGGTTACCCGGTGCCGCTTGAAAGCGATGCCAAGGGTAATAACACGCTGTTCTTCCTGGTGCCTTACCCGGGCGCCTGCATCCATGTACCGCCGCCGCCGCCCAACCAGCTGGTGCTGGTGCGCTATCCGAAGGGTTTGAAGATCGATGACATCTACACGCCGTTGTGGGTGAGCGGGACGTTGAAGGTTGAAAAGGTCAGCAACGACATGGCTGATGCGGCGTATGCGCTGGACGCCGCGAAGGTGAGGGTGGTGCAGGACGCTGACCTGTGAAGGGGCTGCTTCGCAGCCCATCGTGAAACAAGGCCGCTCAGGTGTGGGCGGCCTGCGTAGCAGGGGGCTTGTGTCGCGAAAGGACCGCAAAGCGGTCCCAGCAGTGGAATCAAAGCCCTTCGCTGCCAATCGCCACGTGCAGGGAATGAACGGCCCCAGGCTTCAACTCCACCACATCGTCCCAGACATTCGCCGTCTCGATGCACAGCATTCGCTGCCAGCCATCATCGGCCATGTCAGGCAATTCCTGGGCCCTGTCGGTCCAAGGGTTCCAGATCACCGCTGAACGTGAACCACGGCTGTTCAGGGTAATGCGCCGATTCCAGTGCGGATCGACAATGCTCAGTTGCCCAGGCGTATTCAGGTAGATGCGATCGGTCTCACCGGCAAACGTCAGCGCACCCTGTTGCTGGCGCTGCTCCCAGTCAGCCAGGGTCTCGATGTAGTCCAGCCCTTCGACACCCTCGACCCGCGCCTCACGCACATCGCTGACGGCAAAGTAGCTGTGCAGGGCCTGGCTGATGGTGACTGAGCTGTTGCCCCTGTTACGGCTGGTCAGGGTCAGCTCAAGCGCATCACCCATGACGATCAGCAGTTTCAGCTCGACGTCATGCGGCCAGTGCGGCAGATCGCCCTGGGCTTCTGGCAGTTCGAATTCGATGCGCAGCGCGCTGGCCGCTTCTTCGATGCCCAACAGTTTCCAGTCACGCGTGCGGGCCAGGCCATGGGCCGGCGCCTGCGTGCCATGGAACATGCCTTGAACAGCTTCGGGGTTGCGCTGCAGGTTGCCGAACCACGGCCAGCACACCGGCACACCTGCGCGCACCGACTTGCCCTGGCGGAATATGGCCTGGTCACTCAGCCACAGCAGCGGCGGCTCGCCAACGTGCTGGTAGCTGAGGATCTGCGCACCCTGTTGGGCGATCAGTAGTTCGGCACGGTCGCTGGTGATACGCCAGCAATTGAGTTCGCCGTGTTGCTCGTTTACGACCTGGTAGGTAGCCATTGCGCTTGTCTCATTGATTGCCTGTGGGCCTTCGACCCGCTGCCTTGCAATGAGTTTACCGCTCGCGTGGCTTAGCGACGAGGCACTGAACGGGTGCGGCCGCTGCCATCGATGGCGACGAAGACGAACACCGCTTCCGTGACTTTGCGCCATTCGCTCGACAGCGGGTCGTCGCTCCACACTTCGACCATCATCTGGATCGAGCTGCGGCCGATTTCCAGCGTCTGGGTATAGAACGACAGTTGTGCGCCCACGGCCACTGGCACCAGGAAGGCCATACGGTCAATGGCGACCGTTGCCACCCGGCCACCCGCGACGCGGCTCGCCATGGCAGTGCCTGCCAGGTCCATCTGGGCGACCAGCCAGCCGCCAAAGATATCGCCAAAACCGTTGGTTTCGCGGGGCAACGCAGTGATTTGCAGGGCCAGGTCGCCTTGCGGGATAGGATCTTCTTGTTCGAGCTCAATCATGCGGTGGGGCCTCTGACCCGTGACGCTTTCGTTGGTGTGGCGCAAAGGCCGAGTAAACGATTCAGCTTGAAACATACTACGCCGATTTCGTTTCGCTGGACGGCCGTAGGGAAACTCTGCGAAACCGCCTGACATAAAGACCGGCGTTTTCGCACAACATCCCATCGTGGCGGCAACGTTTTCCTACGAACGGGCAGTATATATAGCCAAACGCTCAGCGACGACCGTGCAGTCATGAATATCTGTATGGATTTTGTATCGCTTTCAGCAGGCCCCGGCAATTTGCTATCTTCGCCTGTCACCGCCAGAAGCCGCGTGCCAAGCGGCCTGCATGCCCTACAAGAGATGAACAAGCAATGACCTCCGTGCCCAGCAGTATCGAGCAGCCCTCGCGGCCGCTGACCCGCAGTGACTACAAGACTCTCTCACTGTCCGCGCTAGGCGGAGCCCTTGAGTTCTACGACTTCATCATTTTCGTGTTTTTCGCCACTGTGGTCGGCAAGCTGTTCTTCCCGGCCGACATGCCCGAGTGGCTGCGCCTGATGCAGACCTTCGGCATTTTCGCCGCCGGCTACCTGGCCAGGCCCCTGGGCGGCATCATCATGGCCCACTTCGGCGACCTGCTTGGGCGCAAGAAGATGTTCACCCTGAGCATCTTCATGATGGCCCTGCCCACGCTGATCATGGGCCTGCTGCCCACCTATGCCCAGATTGGCCTGTGGGCACCGATCCTGCTGCTGCTGATGCGCGTGATCCAGGGGGCAGCGATCGGGGGTGAGGTGCCTGGCGCTTGGGTGTTCGTGTCCGAGCATGTGCCTGCGCGCAACACCGGCTATGCCTGCGGCACCCTGACCGCCGGCCTGACCGCTGGCATTCTGCTTGGCTCGCTGGTGGCAACGCTGATCAACACGGTCTACAGCGTTGAAGAAGTCGCCGACTACGCCTGGCGTATCCCTTTCCTGCTAGGCGGCGTGTTCGGCCTGTTCTCGGTGTACCTGCGCCGCTGGCTGCATGAAACCCCGGTATTCGCTGAGATGCAGCAACGCAAGGCACTGGCCGAAGAGCTGCCCCTGCGCGCGGTGCTGCGTGATCACCGTGGCCCGATCATCCTGTCGATGCTGCTGACCTGGATGCTTTCTGCCGGCATCGTAGTGGTCATCCTGATGACACCGGCGCTGTTGCAGAGCATCTACCACATCAGCCCCACCGACTCGCTCAAGGCCAACAGCCTGGCGATCGTGCTGCTCAGCCTTGGCTGCATTGGCTCCGGCAGCCTGGCCGACCGCTTTGGTGCAGGCCGCGTGTTCGTCATTGGCAGCCTGCTGCTGCTGGTGACGTCCTGGACCTTCTACCACAGCCTGCCGACCCACCCGCAGCTGCTGTTCCCCCTGTATGCCATCACCGGCCTGTGCGTGGGGGTGATCGGCGCGGTGCCCTATGTGATGGTCAAGGCGTTCCCGGCGGCGGTGCGCTTCAGTGGCCTCTCGTTCTCCTACAACGTGGCCTACGCCATCTTTGGCGGCTTGACGCCGATGGTGGTGACCGCGCTGCTCAAGGTGAGCCCAATGGCGCCTGCCTATTATGTAGCGGGTCTGTGTGCAGTTGGTCTGATCGTGGGCATTTACCTGGTCGCTAACAGGCGCTGATCGGCTGGCCCTCACCGGCTTTATCGTCGGCAAGGTGACGCCCACATGTACAGCACAGTTTCAGTAAGGGTGCTGTACATGTGGGCGTCACAGCCTTATTCAAAATCTAAAAGCTTTACCCAGCCCGCACATGCAGGCCTCAGTGGCGCTTGCCCTTGCCAGGGCGTTCAGCGCGCCCTGTAAATAGGCCTCTTGTATATTGCTCCCTTCAAATTATGCGGGATGTTTCCTATCGGCAAAAATTTAAGCCAAGGCGTCTTTGTACCATTCTGCAAATTGGAAACTTCTGCCCGTAGAGAGAATTTTCTCATGTATCGACGGCATCTAAATGCCGGCGGAAAAGTAAAAATGTATTCCGAAATTAGTTGAAATAAACAGTTTAACGTAGAGAGATATGTAGTGCAGTTTCCCGACATCAAATGGGCAACTTGAGCCGTGCAGATAAGGAGACTCTGTATGGCTCAAAACACACTCAACGATAATTCAACGGGTGATGTTGTCATCACTCCCGGCTCGTGCCGAGGCATTGGCGCTTGCGCATCACCAGCGGGTTGGTACGTACAGCCAGGCACATGAAGGTCGACGTGCGCAGCTTGATGCTCACTTCGCAAAACAGTCGAAAGGCCTGGCACAGGCGCTTCAGGATGAGCTCGTGTGGCCTTGGCGTTCGACGCCGCGATTGTGGAAGGCCAGCCCCCGCGCACCTGGACGCCACTGGTGGCACCTGGATCGGAGTTACTGGGACCGACGCCTTTGCCCGAGGCTCCGTTACTGCCGGGCATTCTTCCGGGGGGCGTCGACTGATCCAGTGGGGCCAAGTCTTGAAATACTTCCAGGCGAGAATCCTGGAGAGACAGGGGCCATAATTCCTGGGTTCGGTCGAGAGGACGATCTACCAGCGCCGGGCCTGGTTAATAACGAGCCAGCAGAAGAGACTGAAACTGGAGCGTATGGTGATTTGGAGCGCAGAAGTATAAGAGACGATATGGATGTTGATCATATACCTGCTCAAGGCGCGATAAAACTTTGGCTTGAGAATAATGTTCCGTATTTGTCACCCTATCAAGTCAGAGCGCTTACCAGGCGAGCCCCTGCTGTCGTTATACCTACACATGTGCATAGGCGGTACAGTGAGACATAGGGTGGACGGAACACCAAAGCGAAGCAAAAGCTAGACGCTGCTGACCTGTTTGAGGCTGTGCGTAGCAACGTCGAGGCGCTAAGGCCAGGTCTTCCGACTGAGCGAGTTGAAGGAATCAAGGCGGAGCTTACTTATTTGCTTAAAAAATTTATTGAAATGGTGTGATCATGACAAGAATTGTAGAAGTCGAGCATTGGTTGAAGTCCCTAGGTGAAACTCATGCCACGTTGCTTGGTCTTGGACTTGATCCAGATCTCCCTTTCATAAAACTCTATTCTGGTGCAACAGAGCTGTACCTTGAGCCAGCGCCTGGGGTTAGCTATAGACTTGATACGGAAACTAAAGTATTGCAAGCGGTGATTGTGACAATTATCAGGCGCGTTGAGCGTGAGCCAGAGTTTAAGGATCTTCTTTCGCAACCCTATGGTTGTCGGGATAAGGATGCTGTTCGGGCGACATGGGGAAATCCCATTAGTTCACGAGGTCCTATGGCGATGCCGCAACCCATAGGCAAAACGGGTGGATGGGATATTTATGAGCTTTCCTCCCAGGGGTTTGCGAATGTCGAATTAACATATAATTATGCTACGGATTTTCAAGTTTCCGGGGTTGTCTTGAGGGCTAAGGAAGATGAAGCTTGAGAAACGATTGCAAGACTACGATGAGCATTCGTTCTTATTGCTCGTCAAAAATATCTGGGATGTCGAAGGCAAGAGGTCTGAACATAACTCATTCATCGCCCATTTCGATCAGATAATCGGCCACCCCGCCGGCAGCGACCTCCTGTTCTACTCAACCGCTGACGAAACCGGCAGCATCAACTCCCCTGACCACATTGTTGCAACGATAAAATCCTGGCATCAGCAAAAAGGCCGCGCAGCCTTCAAAGGCCAGACCTTGCAACCACCACCGGTTCGCCAAACGCTGACCCCCGCGCAGCGAGCCAGCCAGTCTTCCACCCGCAACCTGGAAAAAGTGCGCAAACTGGTAGCTGAGATCCAGGCAGCCGAGCAGCAGGGCAAACTGAAGCTGACCGCGTTGGAACAGCAATTGGCTCGCAGCCCAGGCGTCGGCACGCCTGCGCAGCAACTGGCTGCCAGCCTCGCCGCGCTGCGTGCCCTGGAACTGGCCCAGCATCAAGCCAAGGCCGCCGTCGACCAGCTCAAGCGCTTGCAGATGTCAGTCAAGTTTGCACTCGACGGCGCAAAGCGCGACGCCACCAGCCCGTTTCTAAACGCTGCAATCCAGGCCGTCGTGCTGCGTGAAATCACCGCAGGTAGCCAGCGTCATGCCGCGGCCTCGGCTACGGCCCAGGCGCGTCATCCCGCCTTATACGGCCGTGGCGTGAAGCTGATCGAAAGCCTGGAAGCACGTATCGCCCAGTTGGCCAAGGCCACGGCGACCAGCCCGGGCCATGGGCCTTTGACGTTAAAGACCGCGGCCCATGCAGCAAGCCTGCATCCTGCATTGCTGACAGCGCAAGGCTTGAGCCGTGAAGTAGCCCAACAGCAGCATCATCTGATCAAGACCTTTCGTTACGCTGTAGCGGAACTGGATTGGCAGGCAACGTCGCTGCAGGGCGATCACCCCGGTACGTATGCGGATGTTGTCGAGTTCGTGTTAAGTACCCCCAGCGACGATCCGCGCTTTGCCGTAACGGTGCCGCTGGTTGAAATGCTCGACAGCGAGCGGATGGACTGGGCAGCTTTAGGGTAGCCCCTACTTTCCTGCAACATCTTGCAAAGGCCATCCCCGATAACCGGTGATGGCCTTTCATCCAATTGTCATATTGAAGTCATATCGTCTTCATGCGGCCTGCAGATACTTGGGCCCGATCCATCCAACACCCCAAATATTCCTGCTAGGAGCAAGGCATGAAACTGAAGCGTTTGATGGCGGCCCTCACCTTTGCCGCCGCTGGCGTTGCAACCGCCAACGCGGTAGCCGCCGTCGACCCTGCGATCCCGACCTACACCAAGACCACCGGTGTTTCGGGCAACCTCTCCAGCGTCGGTTCCGACACCCTCGCGAACCTCATGACCCTGTGGGCCGAGGCCTACAAGAAGGAATATCCGAACGTCAACATCCAGATCCAGGCTGCCGGCTCCTCCACCGCGCCACCCGCGCTGACCGAAGGCACCGCCAACCTTGGCCCGATGAGCCGCAAGATGAAGGACGTCGAGCTGCAGGCCTTCGAGCAGAAGTACGGCTACAAGCCGACCGCCATTCCGGTCGCTGTCGACGCCCTGGCCGTATTCGTACACAAGGACAACCCGATCAAGGGCCTGACCATGGCTCAGGTCGACGCGATCTTCTCTTCCACTCGCCTGTGCGGTGCCAAGGCCGACGTCAAGACCTGGGGCGACCTGGGCGTGACTGGCGACCTGGCCAACAAGCCAGTGCAGCTGTTCGGTCGTAACTCGGTATCGGGTACCTACGGCTACTTCAAGGAAGAGGCCCTGTGCAAAGGTGACTTCAAGCCTAACGTCAACGAACAGCCAGGCTCGGCGTCGGTCGTGCAGTCGATCAGCTCCTCGTTGAACGGCATCGGTTACTCGGGCATCGGCTACAAGACTGCCAGCGTCAAGACCGTGGCCCTGGCCAAGAAAGAAGGCGGCGAGTTCATCGAAGACAACGAGGCCAATGCCCTGAACGGCACCTACCCGCTGTCGCGCTTCCTGTACGTCTACGTCAACAAGGCCCCCAACAAGCCTCTGGCCCCGCTGGAAGCTGAGTTCGTCAAACTGGTGCTGTCGCAGGCCGGGCAGCAGGTCGTGGTGAAGGACGGCTACATTCCGTTGCCATCGAAAGTGGTCGACAAGACCCTCGCTGACCTGGGCCTGTCCCACGCCGGTAACGTTGCAAAAAAGTAAGTAACTGAGGAAAAGGCCGGCAATTGAGCCGGCCTTTTCCACGAATTCTCGGTCCGAAGCCAGGGCTCCTGAGCGGCGGGCTTTTTTGCGTCAACGCACTGTCATGTTTTTGTCATACGGGACCGCTAGGGTGTGCGCATGAATGATCTGGCCAACTCCACCATGACCCAAAAATCCCCTCCCGAGCGGATTGATTTCAATACGCCCGAGTTGCAACGCAAGCGCCGCATGCGCGCGCTCAAGGACCGCCTGACCCGCTGGTATGTACTGGTAGGCGGGCTTGCTGTGCTGGCAGCCATCACGCTGATCTTCTTCTATCTGGCCTATGTGGTGCTGCCGCTGTTCCAGGGCGCCGAGCTGACCAGCAAGAAGGCCCTGGAGCCGACCTGGCTGCAGCAGGATGCCGGCAAGCCGCTGATGATCGCGCTCGAAGAGCAGAACCTGGTCGGCATGCGTGTTTCGGACAAGGGGCAGGCACTGTTCTTCGATACCAAGACCGGTAACGAGCTCAACCGCGTCGACCTGCCGCTGCCGGCAGGCACCCAGGTCAGCTCGATCAGCACCGACCAGCCGGGTAGCCCACTGGTGGTGCTGGGCTTGTCCAATGGGCAGGCGCTGGTGTTCCACCACACCTACAAGATCACCTACCCAGACAACAAAAAGACCATTACCCCCGGCATCGACTATCCGTATGGCCAAGAGCCGTACGTGCTGGATGACCAGGGCCGCGCGCTGGAGCACGTCAGCGTCAACGTCAACGGCGACACCCTGATGCTTGCCGGTTCCACTGGCGCGCACCTGCAGGTGATCGAGCTGACGCGCACCGAAAACCTGATGACCGAAGAGGTCACCACCGAGCAGAACCGCATCGAGCTGCCGCAAATGACCGAGGCGGTGAAGAACATCTTCATCGACCCGCGCCAGCAGTGGCTGTACGTGATCAACGGCCGAGCCACCGCAGATGTCTTCAGCCTGCGCGACAAGAGCCTCAATGGCCGCTACAAGCTGTCTGAAAGCGCCGACACCGAGATTACCGCTACTGCGCAACTGGTCGGCGGCATTTCGCTGATCATCGGTGACTCCAAAGGCGGCCTGGCGCAATGGTTCATGGCCCGTGACGCGGATGGCGAATCGCGCTTCAAGCAGATCCGTACCTTCCAGATGGGCAAGGCGCCGATCGTCCAGATCGATGCCGAAGAGCGCCGCAAGGGCTTCGTCGCCCTGGACGCCGAGGGCAAGCTGGGCGTCTTCCACAGCACCGCGCACCGCACCCTGCTGATCGAGCCTGCTGCCGAAGGCCCGGGCATTCTGGCCCTGTCACCGCGTGCCAACCGTATCTTCATCGAAGAGGGCGGCAAGCTGCTGCCACTGAGCCTGAAGAACCCGCACCCGGAAATTTCCTTCAGCGCGCTGTGGGGCAAGGTCTGGTACGAAAACTACGACGAGCCCAAGTACGTCTGGCAGTCGACGGCGTCGAACACCGACTTCGAGCCTAAGCTGAGCCTGTCGCCGCTGACCTTCGGTACCCTCAAGGCCGCGTTCTACGCGATGATCCTGGCGGCTCCGCTGGCCATCGCCGCAGCTATCTACACTGCTTACTTCATGGCCCCGGGTATGCGCCGCAAGGTCAAGCCGGTGATCGAACTGATGGAGGCGATGCCGACGGTGATCCTCGGCTTCTTCGCTGGCCTGTTCCTCGCGCCGTACCTGGAAGGGCACCTGCCAGGTGTGTTCAGCCTGTTCCTGCTGATGCCGTTCGGCATTCTGCTGGCAGGTTTCACCTGGAGCCGCCTGCCTGAGTCGGTTCGCCTGCGCGTTCCGGATGGTTGGGAGGCCGCGATCCTGATCCCGGTGATCCTGTTCACCGGCTGGTTCGCCCTGACCATGAGCCCGTACCTGGAAACCTGGTTCTTCGGCGGCGACATGCGCCTGTGGATAACCAATGATCTGGGTATCACCTATGACCAGCGCAACGCCTTGGTAGTCGGTATCGCCATGGGCTTTGCGGTCATCCCGAACATCTACTCGATCGCCGAAGACGCCGTGTTCAGCGTGCCGCGCAGCCTGACCCTGGGCTCCCTGGCCCTGGGTGCGACGCCGTGGCAGACCTTGACTCGCGTGGTCATCCTCACTGCCAGCCCGGGTATCTTCTCGGCGCTGATGATCGGCATGGGCCGAGCGGTGGGCGAGACCATGATCGTGCTCATGGCCACCGGCAACACCCCGGTGATGGAGATGAACCTGTTCGAAGGCATGCGTACCTTGGCCGCCAACGTGGCGGTGGAGATGCCCGAATCCGAAGTCGGTGGCAGCCATTACCGTGTGCTGTTCCTCGCCGCTCTCGTGCTGCTGATGTTCACCTTCATCATGAACACCTTGGCCGAGCTGATTCGCCAGCGTCTGCGCAAGAAATACTCGTCGCTTTGATAGAAAGGTAGAGATCCGTGAAAAAGGATTCCCTCAAAGGCTGGTTCAAGAGCGGCGCCCCAGGCGTCTGGATCAGCGGTGGCGCGGTTGCCATGGCGGTCATCATGACCGTCGGCCTGCTGGCCGTGATCGCCGTACGCGGCCTGGGCCACTTCTGGCCCGCCGACCTGGTCCAGGCCACCTACAAGGTGCCGGGCCAGGGTGACCACGTCATCGTCGGTGAAGTGGTTCAGAAAGAAGAAGTACCTCGCGCCCGCCTCAAGGGTGCCGGCTTGCCGGTGCCTGACGAAGGTCCCGAGTTCATGACCCGCGAGCTGATCAAGGTGGGTAACCGTGACCTCAACGGCAGTGACTTCACCTGGGTGGTCGGTGAATGGTTGGTCGACGAGCAGCGTCCGGTCGACCTGATCGCCCTGGAGCGCCGCGAATGGGGCAACTTCTACGGCTATCTGGTGAGCGTCAAGGAACAAGGCCGCGTGGTCGCCGAAGGCGCTGGCGCCTGGAATGAGCTGCAGGCACGTCTCAAACGCGCCAACCAGCTCAACAGCGAGCTGCAGCAGCTTGAGAAAAAAGACATCGGTGCCATCAACCATGGCTTGGAGCGGCTGCGCCTGCAAGGCCGCAAGCTGGAGCTGGAAGGCAAGCTGGACGCTACCGCCCAGGCCGACATGGATGCCGAACGTGCCGAGTTGAACAGCCGCTACAAGGCCATCGAAGACCGCCTCAGCAGCCTGCATCAGGCCTTCGCCCGCGACAGCCTGGTCGCTCGCGACGGCAACGGCCGGGAAGTGGAGATCAACCTGAGCAAGGTGGTGCACGCCATCCAGCCCAACGCCATGTCCGGCTTTACCAAGATGGGCACTTATTTCGCCAAGGTCTGGGAGTTCCTCAGCGACGATCCTCGTGAAGCCAACACCGAAGGCGGTATCTTCCCGGCCATTTTCGGTACCGTCATGATGACCCTGATCATGGCCGTGATCGTCACCCCGTTCGGCGTGCTGGCGGCGGTCTACCTGCGCGAATACGCCAAGCAAGGCCCGGTGACGCGCCTGATCCGCATCGCCGTGAACAACCTGGCGGGCGTTCCGGCCATCGTCTACGGCGTGTTCGGCCTGGGCTTCTTCGTCTACGTGCTGGGTGGTTCGATCGACCGTCTGTTCTTCCCCGAATCGCTGCCGGCACCGACCCTGGGCACGCCAGGCCTGCTGTGGGCATCGCTGACCCTGGCGCTGCTGGCCGTGCCGGTGGTGATCGTGGCTACCGAGGAAGGCCTGGCGCGTATTCCACGCACCGTGCGTGAAGGCTCGCTGGCGCTTGGTGCGACCAAGGCCGAGACCTTGTGGAAAATCGTGCTGCCAATGGCCAGCCCGGCAATGATGACCGGCATGATCCTCGCCGTGGCCCGAGCCGCGGGTGAAGTCGCGCCGCTGATGTTGGTGGGTGTGGTCAAGCTGGCGCCGTCGTTGCCGCTGGACGGCAACTATCCGTACCTGCACCTGGACCAGAAGATCATGCACCTGGGCTTCCACATCTACGACGTCGGCTTCCAGAGCCCCAACGTCGAGGCGGCGCGGCCGCTGGTGTACGCCACTGCGCTGCTGCTGGTGATGGTGATCGCCACCCTCAACCTCTCGGCGGTGTGGATCCGTAACCACCTGCGCGAGAAGTACAAGGCCCTCGACCACTGATTGAAGCTTTAAGCCACAAGCGGCAAGCCCCAAGAGGATTGCCGCTCTGCCCTAACTTGCAGCTTGCAGCTCAACGCATGCAGCTACAAACGGAGTGAGACCATGCAGCAAGAATCCCACACCCACGGCATCGACATGGCTGCCCTGGGCCGCGACAAGCAGAGCCTGCGCCTGGCCGAAGAGACCGTGGCCATCGAAGTACCCGGTTTGAGCCTGTACTACGGCGACAAGCAGGCGTTGTTCGACGTCAGCATGAACATCCCCAAGCAACGCGTGACGGCTTTCATCGGCCCTTCGGGCTGCGGCAAGTCGACCCTGCTGCGCACCTTCAACCGCATGAACGACCTGGTTGACGGTTGCCGTGTCGAAGGCGCCATCAACCTGTACGGCAACAACATCTACCGCAAGGGCGAGGACGTGGCCGAGCTGCGCCGTCGTGTGGGCATGGTGTTCCAGAAGCCAAACCCGTTCCCCAAGACCATCTACGAGAACGTGGTGTATGGCCTGCGTATCCAGGGCATCAACAAGAAGCGTGTGCTGGACGAGGCGGTCGAGTGGGCGCTCAAGGGCGCTGCACTGTGGGATGAGGTGAAAGACCGTTTGCACGACTCGGCGCTGGGCTTGTCCGGCGGCCAGCAGCAGCGTCTGGTGATCGCCCGTACCATCGCCGTCGAGCCTGAAGTACTGCTGCTCGATGAGCCTTGCTCGGCACTGGACCCGATCTCGACGCTGAAGGTCGAAGAGCTGATCTACGAACTGAAATCCAAGTACACCATCGTTATCGTGACCCACAACATGCAACAGGCGGCCCGTGTTTCGGACTACACCGCGTTCATGTACATGGGCAAACTGGTCGAATTCGGTGATACCGACACCCTGTTCACCAACCCGGCGAAGAAGCAGACCGAAGACTACATCACCGGTCGCTACGGCTAACGGTGCCTTGAGCGGCGAGCTGCGAGCTGCGAGCTTCAAGCTGCAAGCTTCAAGCTTCAAGCTTCAAGCAGAAGCAAAAGCAGTTAGCGCGGGGCCAGGAACGATACGAACTACTTGAAGCTTGCAGCTTGCAGCTTGCAGCTGCCGCAGCTTCCCGGAGCGAAACGATGATCAACAAAGAAAGCCTGACGCATCACATTTCCCAGCAGTTCAACGCCGAACTCGAAGAGGTGCGCAGCCACCTCCTGGCCATGGGCGGGCTGGTCGAGAAACAGGTCAATGACGCGGTTACCGCGCTGATCGAGGCCGACTCCGGCCTTGCCCAGCAGGTGCGTGAAGTCGACGAGCAGATCAACCAGATGGAACGCAACATCGACGAGGAATGCGTGCGCATCCTCGCCCGTCGCCAGCCCGCGGCCTCTGACCTGCGCCTGATCATCAGCATTTCCAAGTCGGTGATCGACCTGGAGCGCATTGGCGACGAATCGACCAAGATCGCCCGCCGCGCCATCCAGTTGTGCGAAGAAGGCGAGTCGCCGCGTGGCTACGTCGAAGTGCGCCACATTGGCGACCAGGTACGCAACATGGTGCGCGACGCACTGGATGCCTTCGCCCGCTTCGATGCCGACCTGGCCCTGTCGGTGGCCCAGTACGACAAGACCATCGACCGCGAGTACAAGACCGCCCTGCGTGAACTGGTGACCTACATGATGGAAGACCCGCGCTCGATCTCGCGGGTATTGAGCGTCATCTGGGCCCTGCGTTCGCTGGAGCGCATCGGCGACCACGCGCGCAACATCTCGGAACTGGTGATCTACCTGGTGCGCGGTACCGATGTACGCCACATGGGCCTCAAGCGCATGAAAGCCGAAGTTCAGGGAACGGCGGGTGATGAGGCCGAAATCGCTAATGTTCCGGCTCAACCTGACGATAAATAAGATTGCTCCCGAGCATCGACGCCCGGCTTTCGCCGGGCGTTTTCGTTTGCGCTTGAGCAGTCAGCAGGCACCCGCGAACGATGCAAAGAAGTCCCGGCGTGATCCAGGTGTTGGCAAATGGCCACCAATCGGCGGTAGGCTAGTCGGGATTCAAGAGGAGTATCGATGAGTAAAGTCAATGTGCTGGTCGTGGATGACGCCCCGTTCATCCGCGATCTGGTGAGGAAGTGCCTGCGTAATGCCTTCCCGGGCATGGTCATCGAAGATGCGGTGAACGGCCGCAAGGCCATGGCCATGCTGGCCAAGGAAACCTTCGACCTGGTGCTGTGCGACTGGGAAATGCCCGAGATGTCCGGCCTTGAGCTGCTGACCTGGTGCCGCCAGCAGCCAGAGATGAAGAGCCTGCAGTTCATCATGGTGACCAGCCGCGGCGACAAGGAAAACGTCATCCAGGCCATCCAGGCGGGCGTCTCCGATTTTGTCGGTAAGCCGTTCACCAACGAACAGCTGCTGACCAAAGTGAAGAAGGCCCTGACCAAGATCGGCAAGCTTGAAGGCTTGGTAGCCGGTGGTCAGGCGCGGGTGAATTCGGCGTTCGCCAACGATTCGTTGAGCGCGCTGACCGGGGGCAAACCTGAAGCGATCAAGGCCACGCCTGCTGCCGCTGCTGCCGCTGCGCCGGCCAAGCCATTGATCAATGCACCGAAACCGCAGACGGCTGCTGCGGCCGCCGCGCAGACCGGGCGTGGTCAAGGCCAGCTGCGCCTTTCCAGTGGTACTCAGCCTTGTGTGATCAAGGCGTTGAGCCTCAAAGAGGCGCTGCTGGTGGTGCGTCGCAGTGCCGTGCTGCCACAGGTGCTCGAAGGCGCTGTGCTGGACCTGGAGCAGGGCGAGAGCGCTGAAGTCGCTCGCCTGAACGGTTACCTGCATGCCATCGCAGCATTGGAGCCGAAACCTGAGAGCGACTGGCTGCAACTGACCTTCAAGTTCGTCGACCAGGATGCGCAGAAGCTCGACTACCTGTCGCGGCTGATTGCCCGCGGCACCGCGCAGAAGCACTTCACTCCCGGCGCCTAGTGCCTCGTACAACGCCCTGGGCCGCTGTGCGGCCCTTTCGCGGCGCATGGCCGTCACTACAGAACTGCGGCGGTCATCCGACCAACTGTCATACCGCTCCCAGATCCGACTGCTAGGCTTCGACAGACGGTAACTGTCAAAAAGCCACTATCATGCCTGCTGCCCGCTTGCTGCTGCTCTGTACCTTGCTCACGGCCTCGGCGTCGAGCCTGGGCATGACCATCTACAAGACCACCGACAATTACGGCGTGGCGTCCTACTCCGAGCGGCCCAGCCCAGGTGCCAAAGCGCTGGAGCTGGGCGAGCCGATGTTCGAGCAGGTGGAGGGTCGGGTACGCCTGCAAACCGAGCCATTCCCCGGCGGCGTACGCTTCCTGGTGCGTAATGAGCTGTATGTGCCCATGCAGGTTGAATTGCGTATCGATCAGTTGGCTAACGCCTTCGGCGGTAACGGTCCGCGGATCGTGCGGGCCGTAGTCGGGCCACGCTCGACCAAGGTGCTCAGTTCTGTATTGGCGGCACCCGGCGGGGCGCTGAGGTACGCCAGCAAATTCCTGTACGCCATGGGTGACCCCGGCCAGCGCACGCAGGCTTACCGCTACCCGTTCCCGTGGAAAGGCGGCCCTTTCCGCCTGACTCAAGGCCCCAATGGGCGCTTCAGCCATTACGGCCCCAAGGGCCGTTTTGCCATGGACATCGCTATGCCGGAGGGCACCCCGATCATCGCGGCCAGGGGTGGGATGGTAGTGAAGATCGAGAACCGCCAGAGCGGGCGGGGGCCCAACCCCTCGGGCAATTTCGTGCGTATTCTTCACCCGGACGGCACGATGGGAGTGTATCTGCACCTGATGCGCGGTTCAGTGGTAGTGGCTGAGGGGCAGCAGGTGGCGTTGGGGCAGGCATTGGCCAAGTCGGGCAATACCGGCAACAGCACGGGCCCGCACCTGCATTTCGTGGTACAGCGCAACGTCGGCTTGGCGCTGGAGTCGATCCCTTTTCAGTTCGACCGGCCGATTGGCGGTTTGCCGAACTTTACTGCAGGCAACCCCTAATAGTGTCGGGGCCGCAAAGCGGCCCCGACAGCTCAATCGAGCTTGATCACCTTGGCCAGCACGATCTTGGGCCCTTTCATCTTCTTGATGATGATGCGCAGGCCTTCGACTTCCAGCACTTCCTCTTCCTCAGGCACACGCTTGAGCGTTTCATAGACAAGCCCGGCCAGGGTTTCCGCTTCGATGTGGTCAAGGTCGATACCCAGCAGACGCTCCACCTTGAACAGCGGCGTGTCGCCACGCACCAGCAGCTTGCCTGGCTGGTAGGCCAGGATGCCGCGCTCGGTCTTGCGGTGTTCGTCCTGAATGTCGCCCACCAGCACTTCCAGCACGTCCTCCATGGTCAGGTAACCGATCACCTTGCCATCGGCTTCCTCGACCAGCACGAAGTGCGCGCCACCCTTGCGGAACTGCTCCAGCAGCTGAGACAACGGCATGTGCCGCGATACACGCTCCAGCGGGCGCGCCAAGTCTTCGAGGTCCACGGTTTCGGGCAGGTGCTCGAGTTCGGCCAGTTCCAGCAGCAGGTCCTTGATGTGCAAAAGCCCGGTGAACTCCTCACGCTCGGCATCGTACAGTGGATAACGGCTGAACTTGTGGCGGCGCACCAGGGCCAGGATTTCCTTGAGTGGCGCATGGGCGTCGATGCTGATCATGTCTTCGCGCGAGTTGGCCCAGTCGACCACTTCCAGCTCGCCCATCTCCACGGCCGAGGCCAGCACACGCATGCCTTGGTCGCTCGGGTCCTGGCCACGGCTGGAGTGCAGGATCAGCTTGAGTTCTTCACGGCTGTAATGGTGCTCGTGGTGCGGGCCAGGCTCGCCCTGGCCGGCAAAGCGCAGGATGGTGTTGGCACTGGCGTTGAGCAGGTAGATGGCCGGGTACATCAACCAGTAGAACAGGTAAAGCGGTACCGCAGTCCACAGCGACAGCAGTTCGGGCTTGCGGATCGCCCAGGATTTGGGCGCAAGCTCACCGACCACGATGTGCAGGTACGAAATGACGAAGAAGGCGACGAAGAACGAAACACCCTTGATCAACTCGGGCGTGTCCACGCCCAGGTAGGCCAGCAACGGTTCGAGCAGGTGGGCGAATGCCGGCTCACCGACCCAGCCAAGGCCCAGGGAGGCGAGGGTGATACCCAGCTGGCAGGCCGATAGGTAGGCGTCGAGCTGGTTGTGTACCTTGCGCAGGATGCTGCCACGCCAGCCGTGCTGCTCGGCAATGGATTCGACACGGGTGGAGCGCAGCTTGACCATGGCGAACTCGGCGGCTACGAAGAAGCCGTTGAGCAGCACCAGGAACAGGGCGAAGAGAATCATGCCGAAATCGGCGAATAACGAGGTGAGGCTGATACCAGGGGAAGGGTCCATGATGGATTTTTTACGGGGTCCGTCTTTGGGAAAGGTTAGAAAAAAAGTGCCAGCTTTTGCTGGCACAGGGGGCTCAATGTAGCGGCTGGGGCAGCAAAAGCAAAGTGGCCCTTGGAATCACGCGTGAGCGTCAGCCAGCTGTGCGGGGGCGAAGTGGCAGGTGAAGGTGCTGCCATGGCCCGGTACGCTGCTGATCTCAAGGCGCCCGCGATGGCGCATGAGCACATGCTTGACGATCGCCAGCCCCAGGCCCGTACCTCCTGTGGTGGAGGCGCGGCTGGAGTCGACGCGATAAAAACGTTCGGTCAGGCGCGGCAGGTGCTTGGCGTCTATTCCGACACCCGAGTCCTGCACTGTCAGGTGAGCGCCCTCGGCGTCGGCCCACCAGCGGATACGAATCTTGCCTTCGTCCTGGGTGTACTTCACCGCGTTGAACACCAGGTTGGAGAAAGCGCTGCGCAACTCCGACTCGCTGCCTTTGAGGCGCAGGCCCGGCGTGGCCTCCAGGGTAATGTGCTGGTTGCGCGGCCCGGACAGCGCCTGGGCGTCGCTCATGATCGCACCGAGCAGTGCGTCGACTGCCACCGGCTGGTTGTCCGATGGGTAATCGGTGGCTTCCAGCTTGGCCAGCAGCAGCAGGTCGTTGAGCAGGGCCTGCATGCGCGAGCCTTGCTGGCTCATCTGCTGCAGTGCCCGGTTCCAGCGCGGGTTCACGTCTTCGACGTTATCCAGCAGGGTTTCCAGGTACCCGGCAATCACCGTCAGGGGGGTACGCAACTCGTGCGATACGTTGGCCACGAAATCTTTGCGCATCTGTTCGAGTTGATGGATGCGGGTCACGTCGCGCACCAGCATCAGGTGCTCATTGTTGCCGTAGCGTGTGAGGTGCAGCTGCACGCGCATGCGGTCATTGATGGGGGAGGGAATTTCCAGCGGTTCGGCGAAGTTATGCGACTCGAAGTATTCCTTGAAGCGTGGGTGGCGTACGAGGTTGGTGACCGGTTGGCCGCCATCTTGCGGGGTCTTGAAGCCCAGCAGGGTTTCTGCGGCGCGGTTCCACCATTCCAGGTTGCCGTCGCTGTCGAGCATGATCACCGCGTCGCGCAGGGCGGCCGTTGACTCCTGCACCCGGTCGATCACTGCCTGCAAGCGGCCGCGTACGCGCTGGTCGCGGCGTTGCAGGTGATAGATGCTGTCGAACACTTCGCCCCACAGGCCGTAGCCGTCGGGGGGCGCTTCGTCGGGCTGATGGTTGCGCAGCCAGTCGTGCAGGCGCAGCAACTGTTTGAGGGTCCAGCCCAGGTAAAGGCCCAGGCCGATGGCCAGGCTCCAGCCGTAATAACCGCTGACCAGGCCGCCTATCAGGCAGACAGTGATCAGCAGCAGCAGGTGGCGAATGAGGGTTGCGTGCCAGTTCTGGTTCAATTGACAGATCCTTCGGATCCAGCTGCAAGCTGCAAGCTACAAGCTGCAAGAAGAAGCGGATCGGTGATGCTGATAGTCCTTTTCTAGCCTGGAAGCTGCTCGTTTTTGCTTGCAGCTTGCAGCTTGCAGCTAGCTCTTGGTCGAGAAGCGGTAGCCAGTGCCCCGGACGGTTTGTACCAGATTTTCGTAGGCTTCACCCAGTGCCTTGCGCAGGCGGCGGATGTGCACATCCACGGTGCGTTCCTCGACATAGACGTTGCCGCCCCAGACCTGGTCGAGCAACTGGCCTCGGGTGTAGGCGCGTTCCTGGTGGGTCATGAAGAACTGCAGCAGGCGGTATTCGGTGGGGCCCATCTCGGCCGGCTTGCCGTCGATGGTCACGCGGTGGCTGATCGGGTCCAGCAGCAGGCCGCCGACTTCGATAGGGGCCTCGCTGTCGCTCGGGCCGGCACGACGCAGCACGGCTTTCAGGCGTGCTACCAGCTCGCGAGGCGAAAAAGGTTTGGTGATGTAGTCGTCGGCGCCGACTTCCAGGCCCTGGATCTTGTTGTCCTCTTCGCCTTTGGCGGTGAGCATGATGATCGGAATATCGCCGGTGAGTTCATCGCGCTTGAGGCGGCGCGCCAACTCGATGCCGGAAGTGCCCGGGAGCATCCAGTCGAGCAGGATCAGGTCCGGTTTACGGTCGACGATGATTGCGTGGGCCTGTTGCGAGTTCTCGGCTTCCAGGCAGTCATAGCCGGCCATTTCCAATGCAACGGCGATCATCTCGCGAATGGGCGCTTCGTCGTCGACGATCAGAATGTTTCTGCCAACCATGCTTTGAACCTCTCCTGGAATTTCGGGGCTGGCCCGCATTAGATAACGGAATTATTGCAGCTGTGTGACAGGGCGTTGGCCATTCTGGCGACTTCGCATGACTGGACTAGGCTTGCAGAGGCCGCTGCGGCGGCTGTGCGAACTCATTCCACCCCCCGAATACAAGGTGATTCCAATGACACGACACACGCTGAGCTGGATGGCCCTCTGCGCTGCGCTGGCACTGCCCGGAGTAGCGTCGGCCCACCATGCCATGGAAAAGGACGGCATGTGGGTCGATCACGCGGGCATGACGCTGTACACCTTCGACAAGGATGCTGGCGGCAAGTCGATGTGCAATGGCGAGTGCGCTAGCAACTGGCCGCCGCTGCTGGTCAAGGCCGACGACGAGCCTGCCAAGGGCAAGTGGTCGGTGGTGATGCGCGACGATGGCAAGAAGCAGTGGGCGTATGACGGCAAGCCCCTGTATACCTTCGTCAAGGACAAGAAGGCTGGAGACATGACCGGTGATGGTTTGAAAGACGTCTGGCACGTCGCCAAGCCTTGAGACCGCCAGGGCCGCGTTGCGGCCCAATCGTCGGCAAGCCGGCTCGCACAGGGTGGCTTGCCGGGGTTGTGGTCAGCGCAGGGCGTAATCGAGCACCACACCCATGAACACCAGCAGCCCCGCCCAGTGGTTGTGCAGAAACGCCTTGAAGCACGACTCCCTGTCCAGCTTGCGCGTCGACCAGTATTCCCAGGCAAAGCACAGTGCGGCCCCCAGCAGCCCGAGGTGGAACCAGCCACCCAGTTCGAAGCGGCTCCCCGCCAGTAACAGGCAGCCCAGCGACAGCATCTGCAGGGTCAGAATGATCACCCGGTCGGATTCGCCGAACAGGATCGCGGTCGATTTCACCCCGATTTTCAGGTCATCGTCCCGGTCGACCATGGCGTAGTAGGTATCGTAGCCCACCGTCCACAGCAGGTTGGCGATGTACAGCAGCCAGGCGCTGGCCGGCAACTCGCCGCCGGCGGCGGTGAAGGCCATGGGGATGCCCCAGGAATACGCGGCCCCCAGCACCACCTGCGGGTAATAGGTGTAGCGCTTCATGAACGGGTAACAGGACGCCAACGCCACTGCACCGAATGACAGCCACACGGTCCTGCTGTTGGTGCAAAGCACCAGCAGGAAGCTCACTGCCACCAGGATCGCAAACAGCGCCAGGGCTTCGCGTGGCGTGACCCGGCCACTGGCCAGTGGCCTGTCGGCGGTACGTTTGACGTGGCCATCGACCTTGCGGTCAGCGAAGTCATTGATGCAGCAGCCAGCGGCACGCATCAGTACGACGCCCAGGCCGAAGATAAGCACGTTGGCCAAGGTTGGCGAACCAAGCCCTGCGATCCACACCGCCGTCAGGGTAGGCCACAGCAGCAGGTAGATGCCGATCGGCCGGTCCATGCGGCTGAGCTGGATGAAGTCCCACGCGCGCGGGTGCACGCGGTTGAGCGACTTGAGCAGTTGCAGGTACATCAGCGGTTTTCCTCCTTGGCTGCTTGCCACAGTGCCGGCAGGAATACTTCGGCCACCAGCAGGTCGAGGCCGTCGCGTTCAAAGCGCGAACGTCGTCCCCACAGGCCGTCATGGGCAACCTCGGCGGGCAGCCAGGCCTGTGGATAACTTCTCACTTCGATAGGATGGCGGATGAACGCCTGGTCGCAGAACAGCAATTCCCCCAGCGACCGGCTGCCGAGGGTTTCCAGGTCCAGGCCGCCGCGCTCTAGCGCCTGGCGGCTGGCCACGCTGCGGGCGAACACCCAAGGCAGGCCATGGCCGCGCAGGTACACCTCGCGTACCCAGCCTTCGGCGCCTGGGGCGATGCCCAGTGCCAGGCACTCGTCATCGCGCAGTGGCTGCCAGCCTTCGAACAGGGGGGTAACGCTGAATTGGCCGCCGGACAGGCGGGTCAGGCGGCGAGTCAGAGAACCTTCATCGAACAGCCAGTCGTGGGTGTGCTGGTCGATATTGGTCGCCAGCTGTGAATACGCCAGCCACGCGACAGCGGCTGCTTGCGGGGATTCGTACGACACGTCGGTATGCTTGATTACAGCCAGAGAGGCGGCGAGCTTAGCATGATTGCCCCAACTGCTTGCATAATGCCCGCGTAAGGGCCCTGAGCCCGAATGACAAAGCCTGAGCCTGCAGCGAGGAACGACAAATCATGAAGAAGTGGCAGTGTATTGTCTGTGGCCTGATCTACGACGAGGCCCAAGGGTGGCCGGATGACGGCATCGCGCCGGGTACGCGCTGGGAGGATGTGCCACAAGATTGGCTGTGCCCCGATTGCGGCGTTGGCAAAAGCGATTTTGAAATGATCGCCATCGGCTGATCGCAATGCTGTTCAACCAAGAGGAAAGCACGACATGACGTCCCCCGTGGTCATCATCGGAACCGGCCTGGCCGGTTACAACCTGGCCCGTGAGTTTCGCAAGCTCGATGGCGAGACGCCGCTGCTGCTGATTACGGCCGACGACGGTCGCTCCTATTCCAAGCCCATGCTTTCCACCGGCTTCGCCAAGCAAAAGGACGCCGATGGCCTGTGCATGGCCGAGCCGGGGGCCATGGCCGAGCAACTCAAGGCGGTGATCCGCACCCACACGCGCATCAGCGGTATCGACCCTGGCCACAAGCGCCTGTGGATTGGCGAAGAAGCGGTGGAGTACCGCGACCTGGTGCTGGCTTGGGGCGCGCAGACGGTGCAGGTGCCGGTCGAGGGTGACGGGGCTGATCATGTGTTCCCGATCAATGATCTGGAAGACTACGCACGTTTTCGTGCTGCTGCGGCTGGCAAGCAGCGTGTCTTGATCCTCGGCGCCGGCCTGATTGGCTGTGAGTTCGCCAATGACATGCGCCTGGGTGGTTTTGAGGTCGATGTGGTGGCGCCCTGCGAGCAGGTCATGCCGACCCTGTTGCATCCTGCCGCTGCCGCTGCTGTTCAAGGTGGCTTGCAAGGGCTGGGCGTGCGCTTTCACCTGGGCCCCGTACTCACTCGTCTGCAGCAGGTGAGCGAAGGCCTTGAGGCGTATCTGTCCGATGGCAGCGTGATCGCCTGCGACCTGGTGGTGTCGGCCATCGGCCTGCGCCCGCGCACCGACCTGGCTGCGGCAGCCGGCCTGCAGACCAACCGCGGTGTAGTCGTGGACCGCCAGCTGCGCACCTCCCACGGCAACATTTTCGCGCTGGGCGACTGTGCTGAAGTCGACGGTATCAACCTGCTCTATGTGATGCCCTTGATGGCCTGTGCGCGAGCCTTGGCCCAGACGTTGACAGGCAACCCGGCGCAGGTCAGTTACGGGCCGATGCCCATCACCGTGAAAACACCGGCCTGCCCATTGGTGGTTTCCCCGCCGCCGCCTGGTTGTGAGGGAAGCTGGCAGGTGCAAGGGCAGGGCAGTGACCTGAAAGTGCTCTGTCACGCCGCTGACGGCCAGTTGCTCGGCTATGCCCTGACGGGCAGCGCTGTGACGGAAAAACTGGCGTTGAACCGGCAGCTGCCCGCGCTGATGGCATAAACAGCGGGCGTTCTGTCGGATTTATCCTGTAGTTGACCGCACAATGGCCGCCCAGATACTGGCGCGGCCCCGGTCGGCGTGCCATTCTCACTTCCGTCTGCCGCAGATTAGAGCCTGCGGTGCCTTGAACGCTGCTTCACGGGCAGCACGGCAATAACAACAAGAATTCCCGTCAAAGAGGCTTCATTATGCGTAAACCAGAACTCGCCGCCGTCATCGCCGAAAAGGCCGATCTGACCAAGGAAAAGGCCAACCAGGTGCTCAACGCTATTCTCGACAGCATCACCGGTGCGCTGGACAAAGACACCGTGACGCTCGTGGGCTTCGGTACGTTTGAAAAACGCCATCGTGGCGCCCGCACCGGCAAGAACCCTCAGACGGGTGAGCCGGTGAAAATCAAGGCCAGCAATACAGTGGCCTTCAAGCCTGGTAAAAACCTGCGTGACAGCGTCAATGTGTCTGCCAAGCCAGGCAAGAAAGCCAAATGATCGACGTTTGACGTGCAGCCTCTGTTCAAACGGGCGCCTCAGTGCGCCCGTTGCGCTTTCTGAACGCATGACGCTGCGAATTTGCGTAAATTGTTCAGGAAACGGATAAACTGCGAGCTTCGGTCACATTATATTCGAGGCGCGTTGATGAAGTTCCGCTTTCTTCTCTGGGCCATGGGGCTGTTGATGGCCAGGGCCAGCCGTAACAACCCGGCATTTCAGCAGCAACTCGTAGGCAAGGACCTGGTGTTCCAGATGCAGACGCTCGATGGCAAGGTTGCCCGGCACTTCATCGTCAGTGGCGAACGCATCAGCAGCAAAGGTGGCGCTCATGCACAGCCAGCCTTTGCCATTGCGTTCAAGGACGCCGCCTACGGCTTCGCCACGATGCAGGCGAGCAACAAGCAGTTGGCGTTCATGCAGGGCATCCAGGACAAAAGCATCCAGATCAAGGGCAATCCGGCGCTGGTGATGTGGTTCCAGGGTTTGATGAAATACCTGAAACCGAAGAAGAAAAAAGGCTGAATGGTTGGGGCTGCCGAACAGCCCCAACGTATTCAGTGCGGTGCGTTGAACTGCGACGCCAGTTCGCGCAGCAAGCTCTCGGCCTCGAGCACCTTGTTCACCACGTCTTCCGCCTTCTCCCGGCTGACGCCCAGGCGCTCCAGCAACTCGTCAGGGATCGCCTCCTGCGGCCCCGAGCCGATGCCGCGGCAGCGCAGCAGGCGGGTCGCCAGGCACACCAGGTTGGGGTACGCCGAGTATTCGCCGTCATAGGCAGGATCGTGCTGGAATCGCAGCGCGGTCGACAGCTCTTCGGGCATGTCCCACAGCTTCATCAGCCAGGCGCCGATCTGCTCCCGGCTGATACCCAGCAGGTGCTGCTCCACATAGGTGTGGCAGAGGTGCGGGTTGACCTCCAGATGACGGCAGATCAGCGAGAAGTGCGGTGGGAACACATGGGCCAGCAGTAAGTAGCCGAAGTTGTGCAGCAGCCCGGCCAGGTAAGTCAGGCCGGCCTCAGGACGTTCGGCCCGGGGCATGGCGCGGGTCAGGCCTTCGATGATCGCCGCGGTGTAGATCGACTGCTGCCAGTACGGCGTCGCCTGTTGCGGGTGGTCCTTGGGCAGGCTCAAAGTCTTGCCCAATGCCAGGCCCAGGGCCAGGTTGATCACCAGATCGAAGCCCAGGACGCGGACGATGGCATCTTCCACCGAGCGAATCTTGCCTGGAGAGGCGTAATAGGGCGAGGCTGCCCAGCTGACGACTTGGGCGGCCAGGGCCGGGTCGGTTTCGACCACGCCGGTGATGTCATCGATGCTGGCGTTGGGGTCGACCCGCAGCTTGATGATTTTCTGCGCCGTATCGGCCAGTGGCGGAATCTCGATGGTTTCTTCCAGGCGCTTCTGGATGCGGCGGGCGGTGAAGGCCTGCACTGCCAGGGTAATCTCCCTGGAGTCATCATCCGGGCGGTCGAGATTGGGGCGGATTTCCCTGACGGGCTGGCCGAAAGTGCCAGCGCTGGCCTTGTGCATCATGCGCTTGAAGTCATCACGCTGGATTTCCAGCAGCAGCCCGGCTTCGCCAGACTGGATCAGCAGGCGTTCGGCATCGAGCAACTTGCCTTCATAGAGGCAGGGCGAACTGGTCAAGGCCGGAATCGCAGGCAAGGCCTTCAGATGATGCTTGTCGAGCATCTGCTTCAGGCGCTGTAACGGCACGGCCTTGAGCTTGCGCCCCGTCAGCTCTTCCAGACGATTGAGGTCCAGCAGCTTGCTATGCGGGAACAGCACCATCAATGCGCCGATCTCGTCATCGAGCAGGATCGCCTGTACCCGTGAAGCAGCCGGCAGTTGCGTATGCTCAGGCACCTCGCGATAGGCAATGCCCAGTTTTTCGAGCAACAGCCGGATGACAGAGGGTGCGTGTGGGGTTGCGGTGTCCAGGGCAGCTTCAGTCATGGTCCGTATCCACTGATTCTTTTAAACGCGAAGTATAACCAGTCTGGTCGCAAAGCTGGATCCATTCTGGTACTGGCGTCACACTTGGCCATATTGCTGGCCGTGGCGCAGCCAGCGGTCGAGCAGGGGACTCACGTGCTCGGGCCAGCGTGCGATGAGGGCCTGTGCGGCATCGCGCACGGCGGGTAACAGGTCGGCATCACGCATCAGGTCGGCGACCTTGAATTGTAACAAGCCGGTCTGACGCGTCCCGAGCATCTCGCCCGGGCCGCGCAGTTCCAGGTCCTTCTCGGCAATCACGAAGCCATCGTTGGTTTCGCGCATGATCCCCAGGCGTTCGCGGCCAATCTGCGACAGCGGCGGGTGATACAGCAGCACGCAGTGGCTCACCGCGCTGCCCCGGCCCACCCGGCCGCGCAATTGGTGCAATTGAGCAAGGCCCAGGCGTTCAGGGTTCTCGATGATCATCAGGCTGGCGTTGGGCACGTCCACACCCACCTCGATCACCGTGGTCGCGACCAGCAGTTGCAGGTCGCCTTGCTTGAATTCGGCCATCACCGCGGCTTTTTCCGCAGGCTTCATGCGCCCGTGGATCAGCCCTACGCGCAGTTCGCCCAAGGCGCTGCCCAGTTCCTCGTAGGTGCTCTCGGCAGCCTGGCAGGTCAGTTCTTCGGATTCTTCGATCAGCGTGCAGACCCAATAGGCCTGGCGCCCTTCGGCACAAGCGGCGCGTACCCGCTCCACCACTTCGAAACGCCGGCTATCGGCGACCAGCACGGTGTTCACCGGTGTGCGCCCTGGCGGCAGTTCGTCGAGCACCGAGGTGTCGAGGTCGGCGTAGGCGCTCATCGCCAGCGTGCGTGGGATCGGGGTGGCGGTCATGATCAGCTGGTGCGGGCACAGTTCGCCTGCAACACCCTTCTTGCGCAGGGCCAGGCGTTGTTGCACCCCAAAACGGTGTTGTTCGTCGATGATCGCCAGGGCCAGGTGCTTGAATTGCACTTCTTCCTGGAACAACGCGTGGGTTCCCACCACCATCGGTGCACCGTTGGCGATCTGTTCCAGGGCGCTGGCGCGGGCTTTGCCCTTGAGCTTGCCGGCCAGCCAGGCGACTTCCAGGCCCAGCGGCTCCAGCCAGCGCTTGAAGGTGATGTAGTGCTGCTCGGCGAGAATCTCGGTAGGCGCCATCAGCGCCACCTGGTAGCCCGCCTCCAGTGCTTGCAGCGCCGCCAGTGCGGCAACCACGGTCTTGCCGGCGCCGACATCGCCCTGTACCAGGCGCATCATCGGCTCGGCCTGGCTCAGGTCGTAGGCGATTTCATCGGCTACCCGCTGCTGTGCGCCGGTCGGCGTGAAGCCCAGGTTGGCCAGGTATTGCACCTGCAGGCGCTTGGCCTTGGGCAGAACGGGGGCGCGCAAGCTGCGCAGGCTTTCCCGCAGCCGTTGTTGCGACAGTTGGTGGGTAAGCAGCTCTTCGAAGGCGAGGCGGTGCTGGGCCCAGTGCTGGCCTTCGGCGAGTTCATCAAGGTCGGCATCAGCCGGCGGGTTGTGCAGGTAGCGGATGGCATCATCCAGCGGTGCCAGGTGGTAGTCCCGGGCCAGTTCGTCCGGTAGCCAGTCCGGTAGGCTGCGCGGGCCGAGCATACCCAGGCTTTGCTGGCAGAGCAGGCGCAGGCGCTGCTGGGTGAGGCCTTCGGTGGACGGGTAGATCGGCGTCAGGGTCTGCTCGACCGGCGGTGGCGGCTCGTCGCCATTGAGTGCGCGGTACTCCGGGTGGTAGATCTCCAGGCCCGAGGCGCCGGGGCGGGCCTCGCCATAGCAGCGCAGGTGCGTACCGCGCTTGAGGCCTTCCTTCTGCGCATTGCTGAAGTGATAGAAGCGCAGGCTGAGCACGCCGCTGCCATCACCCAGGCGCACGACCAGGCTGCGGCGCTTGCCCATGGTCACATCGGCGCCACTGACCACGCCTTCGATCACTGCGTCCTGGCCGGGGCGCAAGGCGCCGATAGGCACCACACGGGTGCGGTCCTGATAGCGCAGCGGCAGGTGGAACAACACGTCTTGCAGGTTTTCCAGGCCGACCTTGGCGAGCTTCTGCGCCATGGCTTCGCCTACGCCCTTGAGCGCGGTGACCGAGACCTTCGACAACTCAGTCATGACTCAGGCCGGTTGTTCCACAGCGGGCTTGGCTACCGAGCAGAGGCGAATCGAGTCGGCAAGGATCTCGATGGCCTTGGGCCGCGGGAAGCTTGCGCGCCAGGCGATGGCTACGGTGCGGAAGGGAGCCGGCGCGGTAAGCGGGCGCACTTCGATGACCCCCGGTGCGTAGTGATGGCTGTGCACCGCCGAAAGCGGCAGGATCGACACGCCCAGGCCTGAAGCGACCATGTGGCGGATGGTTTCCAGCGAGCTGGACTCCACCGTGGTGTGCTTGGCGCCTTCACCGCCTTTGTTCAGCGTCGGGCAGGCTTCCAGAACCTGGTCGCGGAAGCAGTGGCCCTCGCCGAGCAGCAGCAGGCTCTTGTCGTTGAGCATGGCGGTGTCGATGGTCTTTTTCGCGGTCCAGGGATGGTCGGCGGGCATCAGGGCGCAGAACGGCTCATCGTACAGTGGCAGGGTCAGCACGTCGGCTTCGTTGAACGGCAGGGCGATGATCACCGCGTCGAGTTCACCGTTGCGCAGTTTTTCGCGCAGCACGTGGGTGAAGTTCTCTTCGATGTACAGCGGCATCTGCGGGGCCACGCGATGCAGCTGCGGGATCAGGTGCGGGAAGAGGTAAGGGCCGACGGTATAGATCGCACCGACCTTCAGCGGGGCGGTGAGCTGGTTCTTGCCGGCCTGAGCCAGCTCGCGGATGCCCTGCGCCTGCTCCAGTACCTTCTGCGCCTGGGCGACGATGCTTTCACCGACTGGCGTCAGGCGCACCGCGCTCTTGCTGCGCTCGAAGATCAGCACGCCAAGCTCGTCCTCAAGTTTTTTAACACCGACGGACAGGGTGGGCTGGCTGACATGGCAACGCTCGGCGGCGTGGCCGAAGTGCTGCTCCTGGGCGAGCGTGACGATGTAGCGTAATTCTGTGAGGGTCATAACGTGCGTCCATGAAGTTGCGAGCCCAGCATAGCGGCTGCAATCGATAGACGCACGTTATCAGACTTGCCGATGTGTGACAGAAACAAAAGTCTCAGCGACGGTCCAGCGAGTAGACGAACGGTGCTACGACTTCAATCGTGCCATTGTTCAGCAATTCCGCTGGCGGCTTGGGCACCTTGCCGGCCCTGCGGATCATTTCCATGGTTGCCCGGTCCAGCGCTGCGCTGCCCGAACCCCCTGCCATCGAGTACGAGAGCACCTTGCCGTCAGCATCGACCACGAAGCGCAGGCGGTTGATGCCCTGAAGGCCCCGGCGGCGAGCGTCTTCCGGGTAGCGCTTGTACTTCGCCAGGTGGCGCAGCAGGTCGCTCTGCCACGTCGGCAGCGCTTTGCTGTTCGCGGCAATGCTTGGTGCCGGTGCCGCCGACTTCTGCGGTGGCGTATTGGTTGGCGGCGTGTCCACGACCTGTTCTTTGGTCGGTGGCTCATCCTTCGGCGGCTCAGGCTTTTTCACAGGCTTCGGAGGTTGAGGCTTGGGTTTGGGCTTGGGCGGCTTGGCGATGGCGATCTTTGGTTTGGGCGCTTCAGCCACCTTGGGCAACGGTGGTTCTTCAACCGGTGCCGGCGGCTGTGGAGCGGCCTTCGGTGGTGGTGGCGGTGCCGGCTCGGGCAGCGGTGCCAGCTCGACCATCATGGCTGCCGGGGGCAGCTCGACGGCCTGGGGCACCGACCAGTTGAGCGTGAGCAGCACAGCGACGGCATGGACACCCAGCACAAGTACCAGGCTGCCGCTGTAACGCGCCAGATTGTGCCGCGTCTTCGTCATTTCTTGGCTGCCGTCTCGAGACCTACCAGACCGACTTTGAGGTAGCCGGCCGCGCGCATGTTGTTCATCACTTCCATCAGGTCACCGTAATCCACACCTTTGTCGGCCTGGAAGAAGATGGTGGTTTCCTTGTCGCCCTTGGTCTTGGCGTCGAGCATCGGGCCAAGCTGGTTGGGTGCAGGCACCTGATCGTCACCGACATACAGCTTCTGGTCGGCCTTGACGCTCACGAACACGGGTTTTTCCGGCCTCGGTGCCGGCTTGGCGGTCGAGGCCGGCAGGTCGACCTTGATGTCGACCGTGGCCAGCGGCGCGGCCACCATGAAGATGATCAGCAGTACCAGCATCACGTCGATGAACGGCGTGACGTTGATTTCGTGGTTTTCGGCGAGGTCGTCGCCACCTTCGTTGAGATGCAGGCCCATGGCTTACCCCACTTTCACCATGTGCGGGGCGACGCGCTCGCCACCCTGGTGGTCCAGGTCACGGCTGACCAGCAGCAGGACCTGCGCCGAAGCATCGGAAACCTGGGCTTTGTAGCCGGCGATGGAGCGGGCGAAGACGTTGTAGATGACTACGGCCGGGATCGCGGCGACCAGGCCCAGGGCGGTGGCCAGCAGGGCTTCGGCGATACCGGGGGCAACCACGGCCAGGTTGGTGGTCTGGGTTTTGGCGATACCGATGAAGCTGTTCATGATGCCCCACACGGTACCGAACAGGCCGACGAACGGCGCAGTGGAACCGATGGTGGCGAGCACGCCGGTGCCGCTGCTCATGTTGCGGCCGCTGGCATGCACCAGGCGCTCCAGGCGGAAGCTGACGCGTTCCTTGATGCCCTCTTTTTCGCGGGCGTTGGCCGACAGGCGCATTTCTTCCAGGGCATCGTGGACCAGCGTGTGGGCCAGAGTACCTTCCTTGTTGGAGACTTCGCTGGCTTCCTTGAGGCTGGCAGACTTCTTCAGCTGGGCGATTTCGCCGCGCAGACGACGCTTGGCGCCCATCAGCTCGAAGCCCTTGGCGATCCAGATGGTCCAGGTGATGATCGAGGCGATGGCCAGGCCGATCATGACCGCTTTCACCACCACGTCGGCGTTCTTGTACATGCCCCACGGCGACAGGTCATGGGCCATGCCCAGTGAAGTGTCCTCAACCACCGCTTCGGTGCTCGGGGCTGCCGCTGCCGGCGCATCGACCGGTGTAGCGACCTGAGCGTCGCCAGCAGGGGCCTGGCCTTCGCTGGCAGGGGTGGCTGGCGCGCTTGCAGCTGCAGGGGTGCTGACGTTGGTCTTGGGCTCATCGGCCATAGCCACTGGGGCCAGGACCAGGCTGAACATCAGCGCGGCGATGGCGCGCCAGGCGCGCGACGGGGTTGGCGAAGCGGAAGGTTGAGTACGTGTCATGCTGGCCGGACCTGATGAAGAAAAAGTGTGCGTTCTCCAAGGCCTCGATACAGGCCGAGAACAGATAGGGGCGCTATTATTGCAAGTAATTCTTGTTAACAAAAGTAATATTGTAGCTTTTTTCGCCCATGGTCTAGCCGCCCATCGTGTAATACGGCTAGCCTGAACCTTTGGTCTAGGGAGTTAAGTGATGTCAGACCGTTCCGTATTGATCGTGGGTTGTGGTGACGTAGGCGGCCGGCTGGCTCGGCAATTACTCGCCCGTGGCTGGCAGGTAAGCGGCCTGCGTCGCTCGGTCGAACACCTGCCACAGGGTGTTGTACCGATCGCGGCCGACCTGTCCGATCCGGGCATGCCCCAGGCTTGGCCGCAGCACTCCCCGGATTATCTGGTGTACTGCGTAGCCGCCAGCCAGCACGATGAAGCGGGTTACCAAAGCGCCTACGTCGAAGGCTTGCGTCACGTGCTGAGTTGGTTGGCCGAGCGTGGGCAACGTCCGCGCCGCCTGCTGTTCGTCTCCAGCAGCAGCGTGTTTGCACAAAAGGATGGGGAGTGGATCGATGAGACCGCACCTACCGAACCGCAAGGCTATTCGGGGCGCGTGATGCTGGAGGCGGAGCGGCTGGCGCTGAGCAGCGGCCTGCCGGCAAGCATCGTGCGCCTGACCGGGATCTATGGCCCTGGGCGTGAGTGGCTCCTGAGCCAGGTGCGTCAGGGCTATCGGGTGGCCACCGAGCCGCCGCTGTATGGCAACCGTATTCATGCCGAGGATGCCGCAAGCCTGCTGGCGTTCCTGCTGCAGGCCGATGCCGAGGGTGTGGCGTTGGATGATTGCTACATAGGCGTTGATGACGACCCTGCGCCACTGGCCGATGTGGTCGGCTGGTTGCGAGCGTACATGGGCGTTACCGAATGGTCCGATGAGCAGCGGGTGCGCCGCACTGGCAGCAAGCGCTGCAGCAATGCCCGGGTGCGGGCATTGGGCTGGGTACCGCAGTATCCGAGTTACAAGGAAGGGTACGCGGCGATCCTGAAAGGCCAAGGCTGAGGCCTGCTGGCCCTATCGCCGGCAAGCCGGCCCCACGCTGGGCAGTGTCAGGCCGCAGGCCTGCACCGTAACTGTGGGGCCCGACTTGCCGGCGATCAGGCCAGTGAAGCCAGGCGGGGCTTGAGTCAGTCCTTCTCCAGCACCCACTGGCGATTACCGGCGGCCAGTTGCGGGATTTCATCGGGCTGTGCACGGTTGAGCGCCTGGAAGATCTCCAGCTTGTCGCCATCGCGCTTGAAGATGAATGGCGCGCCACGCTGGTTACGCTCCAGCCACAGGCTGTCGTTGCTGCCCCCCATGCTGGCGCAATCGCCGGCCAGGCACAGAGCGTAGCGGTCCGGGCCGGGCAGGCCGGTTACGCCGCCGTTGTCGGCGAAGTGGACGACGCTACCTTTGCCCTGGCCTTCGACGATCTTCCAGTCCCCACCCAGGTACGCCTGGTACAGTGCTTTTTCGAAGCTGCTACCCAGGCTCACATTGCCGGGTTGTTTGGCGCGGACGAAGCTGCGTTCGGCGCCGGTTGTGTCTGTGGCCTTCAGTTCGTCGCCATCGAGCGCCAGCTGTTCGGTCTGGCCGCCCGGGAAGCTGGCCTGCCACTGCTTGTCAGTGGCACTCAATTGGCCGTCAGCGGCCTCGAAACCATTGCTGTAGCTGGCCCGCTGGCTGGCCACATCGAGTTTCCACTCGAAGATGGGGCCGTGCTCATCGAGGGCCTGACGCAGGCTGCCACCTTTGACGGCGGCGTCGATGGCGTCCTGGTTGATCCAGGTGCCGTTGAAGTCTTCGGGTTTGTGGCTGGCGCAGCCGCTCAGAAGCAGGGCTGCCAGCGCGAAGGGCAGTGCTTGACGCATGGTAGGTTGACCTTGAACTGAAAGGTGACGGGCAGGGTGCCCGTCACCTGCGGCATCAATCGATGACCAGGATGGCGTCCATTTCTACCTGGGCGCCTTTTGGCAGCGCGGCAACACCAATGGCAGCACGGGCTGGATATGGCTGCTCGAAATAGCGGCCCATGACTTCGTTGACCTTGGCGAAGTGGCTCAGGTCGGTGAGGAAGATGTTCAGCTTGACGATGTCCTTGAACGAACCGCCGGCAGCTTCAGCGACGGCCTTGAGGTTCTCGAAGACCTGTACGGTCTGGGCCTCGAAGCCCTCAACCAGTTCCATGGTGTTCGGGTCCAGCGGGATCTGGCCCGACATGTAAACGGTGTTGCCGGCTTTGATCGCTTGCGAGTAGGTACCGATGGCGGCAGGGGCCTTGTCGCTGTTGATGACGGTCTTGCTCATGATGACTCCTTGCGGTTGGCGGACTACGCACGCATGCGGGTGATGCGGACCACGCCGGTCAGCGTACGCAGCTTCTTGATCACACGAGCCAGGTGCACGCGGTCGTGCACGCTGACCACCAGTTGGACAACGCTGATGCGGCCGTCGCGTTCGTCCATGCTGATCTTCTCGATGTTGCCGTCGGCGGCATTGACGCTGCTGGCCAGCAGGGCGATCAGGCCGCGCTGGTGCTCCAGCTCGACACGCAACTCGACATTGAATTCGCCGGTGATGTCCTTGGCCCAGGAAAGCTGTACGCACTTCTCCGGGTTATGGCGGATTTCACTGATGTTGCGGCAGTTCTCCAGGTGCACGACCATGCCCTTGCCTGCCGACAGGTGGCCGACGATCGGGTCGCCCGGGATGGGCGTACAGCACTTGGCGTAGCTCAATACCAGGCCTTCGGTGCCGCGGATCGCCAACGGGCCTTCCGGCGCCGGCAGCTGCTCGCCTTCGGCTGACAGCAGGCGGCGGGCCACCACATAGGCCATGCGGTTGCCCAGGCCGATGTCTTCGAGCAGGTCCTCGATCAGTTCCAGGCGGTACTCGGCGAGAATCGCGTTGATACGCTCCTGAGGGATTTGCTCGAGGCTGCTGTCGAAACCGGTCAGCACCTTGTTCAGCAGGCGCTCGCCCAGGTTGATCGACTCGGAACGTCGCTGCTGCTTGAGTGCGTGGCGGATGTGCGTACGGGCCTTGCCAGTGACCACGAAATTGAGCCAGGCCGGGTTGGGCCGCGCGCCCGGGGCGCTGACGATCTCAACCGTCGAACCGCTCTGCAGCGGCTCGGACAGTGGCGCCAGGCGCCGGTTGATGCGGCAGGCGATGCAGCTGTTGCCCACATCGGTATGCACCGCATAGGCGAAATCCACGGCGGTGGAGCCTTTGGGCAGCTCCATGATCCTGCCTTTGGGCGTGAAGACATAGACCTCGTCAGGGAACAGGTCGATCTTCACGCTCTCGATGAATTCCAGCGAGTTGCCGGCACGCTGCTGCAGCTCGAGGATGCCCTTGACCCACTGGCGGGCGCGCGCATGGTTGCCTTTGGGCTGCTCGTCGTTGGACTTGTACAGCCAGTGCGCGGCGATGCCGTTGTTGGCCATCTCTTCCATTTCGCGGGTACGGATCTGGATTTCGATGGGCACGCCGTGCATGCCGAACAGCGTGGTGTGCAACGACTGATAGCCGTTGGCCTTGGGGATCGCGATGTAGTCCTTGAAGCGCCCGGGCAGCGGCTTGTACAGGTTGTGCACGGCACCGAGCACGCGGTAGCAGGTGTCGACCTTGTCGACGATGATGCGGAAGGCGTACACGTCCATGATCTCAGTGAAGGCGCGGCGCTTGCCGCGCATCTTCTTGTAGATGCCATAGAGGTGTTTCTGCCGGCCGCTGACCTCGCCTTGAATACCGTCGGCAGCCAGGCAGTTGGCCAGCGAGTGCTCGATCTTGGCGACGATCTCTTTGCGGTTGCCGCGTGCGCTCTTGACCGCCCGATGGATCAGTGACGACCGCATGGGGTGCATGGCCTTGAAGCCAAGGTCTTCGAACTCTACGCGCACGGTGTGCATGCCCAGCCGGTTGGCGATGGGGGCGTAGATTTCCAGGGTTTCCTTGGCGATGCGTCGGCGTTTTTCGCCAGACAGCACTTCCAGGGTGCGCATGTTGTGCAGGCGGTCGGCAAGCTTGACCAGGATCACGCGGATATCGCGGGCCATGGCCATGGCCATCTTCTGGAAGTTTTCAGCCTGCGCTTCGGCCTTGGTCTCGAAGTTCATCTGGGTCAGTTTGCTGACCCCATCGACCAGCTCGGCAACCGTTTCGCCAAACTGCTGGCTGAGCGCTTCCTTGGCGATGCCGGTGTCTTCGATCACGTCGTGCAACATGGCCGCCATCAGGCTCTGATGGTCCATGTGCATGTCGGCGAGGATGCTGGCTACCGCCAGCGGATGGGTCACGTAGGGCTCGCCGCTGCGGCGGCGTTGCCCATCGTGTGCCTGTTCGGCGTAGAAATAGGCGCGCCGAACCAGGTTGACCTGTTCGGGGCCCAGGTAGGTCGACAGCCGTTCGGCTAAGGCTTCTATGCCCGGCATGATTTCACCTCTTGCCGAGGAAGAGGGCCTTGTGCCGCGCGACGTCGACCAGGCATGGATCAGACAGCCTCGTTGGACTCGTCCTCGAAGGCGGCGAAGACCGGATCCTCGGTAACGATCTCTTCAGCAGCAATGAATTCGTTGGTGACGATGCCTTCTGCGATTTCACGCAGGGCAACGACGGTTGGCTTGTCGTTTTCCCACGCTACGCGCGGCTCTTTGCCGCCGGTAGCCAGCTGACGGGCGCGCTTGGTCGAGAGCATGACCAGCTCAAAACGGTTATCCACGTGTTCCAGGCAGTCTTCAACAGTTACGCGGGCCATGGTCTTCCTCAGTAGCAAATGCGATGGGCGTGCAGCCCAATATGGGCAGGCGGACTCGATAGTTTAAAAAATCACCAGCCAATAGGGAAGCGCTGTTTTGCCGGCTACCCAATCAGGCCTGCATCCTTCACCCTGCGCACGCGGCCTTGTCGAGGCGCCGAACCACCGCGAAAGGGCCGTAACAGACACACTCATCTTGTATCTCACAACATCGCGCCGCGCAACCTCGGGGTCAGCTCTTCGAACAATGTCTGCACCGAGCGCAAAGCCCGGCAATCGGGCCGGGTCAGCAACCACAGTTGGGTGTCGCAACCGGCCAGCGGTCCGCTCAGCGCCTCGACGCCAGGCAGCGCGTGGACCATGTAGTCGGGCAGCGCCGCAACGCCCAGCCCCGTGCTCACCAGCTGTGCAATGGTCGACATGCTGCTGCACTGGTAGCGCGGGCTCAGCCCGGGGTACTGCTGGTTGCGCCAGACCACGGTGGGGTGGTCCTGCATGGAGTCGTCCGGGGCAATCCATGGCACGTTGTGGTGAGACTCGCTCAGGCGTTCGCGCCATTGCGCCTGGCCACAGATCACATAGGACGTCGAACCCAGGCAACGGCCGACCAGGTGCTCAGGCGGCGTATTGGTCAGGCGCAAGGCAATGTCGGCATCGCGCCTGCTGAGGTTGGCGAAGGTATTGGACGTGCCCATCTCCAGCGACAGTGCCGGGTAATTGGGCATGAACTCGGCCAGGGCCGGCAGCAGCAAGCTGTGCATGACCGCCTCGGTGCACGTCAGGCGCACGGTACCGCTGACCACCTGCTCGCCACTGGTCATGGCGATGCGCGCGGCATCCAGTGCCTGCTCGGCGCGTTCGGCCTGCTCGGCCAGGGCCTGGGCCGTGTCGGTCGGCAGGTATCCCTTGCGGCTCTTGACGAACAGTGCGGTGCCCAGTGCCGACTCGAGCCGGCGAATCGAACGGAACACGGTCGATACATCGACCTTGAGCAGTTCGGCGGCCTTGGCCAGTGAGCGCCCGCGCTCCAGGGCCAGGACCAGGGAGAGGTCGGCGTGGGTGATCTGATATTGCATTGGTGCACGCTCTACTTGCCGAAATGCCAATGTCTGTTGCGTTGAGGCCATTTTATAGTGGAACTGCCCCCGGGAATCAATGCGCTCGGTCGGGCAACCAATCCCCACGATGGGAAAGTTAAAAAAACAACAGCTGCAACCATCGTCGCCCGTGAGGCGCCAGCCGTATCCCCCTATCGCCGCAGCCCTTCAAAGGATGTACACCATGACGTCGGTCACCCCGTGCGCCAGTTCTTCCAGCGAGATGAAAGACTTCCTCCAGGCCCATCCGGAAACCCAGTACGTCGATCTGCTGATCTCCGACATGAATGGCGTGGTACGTGGCAAGCGCATCGAGCGGGCCAGCCTGCACAAGGTGTACGAAAAGGGGATCAACCTGCCGGCATCGCTGTTCGCCCTCGATATCAATGGCTCGACCGTTGAAAGCACAGGGCTTGGGTTGGACATCGGCGATGCCGACCGGATCTGCTACCCGATCCCCGGGACGCTGTGCAACGAGCCCTGGCAAAAGCGCCCGACCGCCCAGTTGCTGATGACCATGCACGAGTTGGAGGGCGAGCCGTTCTTCGCTGACCCACGCGAAGTGTTGCGCCAGGTGGTGAGCAAGTTCGATGACCTGGGCCTGGACATCTGCGCCGCGTTCGAGCTGGAGTTCTACCTGATCGACCAGGACAACCTCAACGGTCGCCCGCAGCCGCCGCGCTCACCCACTTCAGGCAAGCGTCCGCAGTCGACCCAGGTCTACCTCATCGACGACCTCGACGAATATGTCGACTGCCTGCAGGACATGCTGGAAGCCGCCAAGGAGCAGGGCCTGCCGGCCGATGCCATCGTCAAGGAAAGCGCCCCCGCGCAGTTCGAAGTCAACCTGCATCACGTTGCCGACCCGCTGAAGGCGTGCGACTACGCGATCCTGCTCAAGCGCCTGGTCAAGAACGTCGCCTACGACCATGAAATGGACACCACGTTCATGGCCAAGCCGTACCCGGGGCAGGCGGGCAACGGCCTGCACGTGCACATTTCGCTGCTCGACAAGAAGACCGGCAAGAACATCTTTGCCCATGAAGACCCGCTGCAGAGCGACGCGCTGCGCCATGCCATTGGTGGCGTGCTGGAGACCATGCCGGCGTCGATGGCGTTCCTGTGCCCGAACGTCAATTCCTACCGCCGGTTCGGCGCACAGTTCTACGTGCCGAACGCGCCGAGCTGGGGCCTGGACAACCGTACCGTGGCTGTCCGCGTACCGACTGACAGCAGCGAAAACGTGCGCATCGAACACCGCGTGGCGGGGGCCGATGCCAACCCTTACCTGATGCTCGCCGCGGTTCTCGCCGGTATCCACCACGGCTTGACCAGCAAGGTCGAACCTGGTGCGCCGATCGAGGGCAATTCGTACGAGCAGCTGGAGCAAAGCCTGCCGAACAACCTGCGCGATGCGCTGCGCGCGCTGGATGACAGCGAAGTCCTCAACCAATACATAAGCCCGGACTACATCGATATCTTCGTGGCCTGCAAGGAAAGTGAGCTGGCCGAGTTCGAAGTATCGATCTCCGACCTCGAGTACAACTGGTACCTGCACACGGTGTAAGCCCATGAGCGCATTTGCGGTCCCCTTGATCGGTGTCAGCGCCTGCCGTCAGCAGGTAGGAAAAAACTCGTCGCACACGGTGGGTGACAAGTATGTCGAGGCGGCCGGCTTTGCCGGGCTCCCGCTGATCCTGCCGGCCCGCGACGGCGGCAGCGACACGCAGGCTTTGCTGGCACGGCTCGATGGCATTCTTTTTACCGGCTCGCCTTCAAATGTCGAGCCGCATCATTACAATGGCGCCCCCAGCGCGGAAGGTACCCGGCACGATCTTGCACGTGACCGCCTGACCTTGCCGCTGCTGCAGGCGGCCATCGCCGCCGGCGTGCCGGTGTTCTGTATCTGTCGTGGTTTCCAGGAATTGAACGTGGCCCTCGGCGGCAGCTTGTACCAGCGCGTGCACGAGCTGCCGGGTTACCTGGACCACCGTGAACCTGAGGACGCACCCCTGGAGGTGCAATACGGCCCTCGTCATCCTGTCGGCATTGTGCCTGGCGGGGTGTTCGAGCGCCTGGGCCTGGCTGCGCAGTTCGAGGTCAACTCGCTGCACAGCCAGGGTATCGACCGCTTGGCCCCGGGCCTGCGTGTCGAGGCGCGGGCCCCGGATGGCCTGATCGAAGCGGTGTCGATGCCTGATGCGCCTGGCTTTGTGCTCGGCGTGCAGTGGCACCCGGAGTGGCGTTTTGCCGAAAACCCGGTCTCCAAGCGCCTGTTCCAGGCGTTTCGCGAGGCCTGCATTGCCCATGCTGCACGGTAGGGTCGTTACCCGAAGGTCTTGGATGACTGATACCGATACGCAAGCTTTCAATGAGTGAAAGCGCCTTGTTCGCAGGGCCTGTGACAACAATTCCAATAGTTACGGCAAATACTCATGAGCAATTACACAGAAGCTGGCCGCCCACCCGATGTGGCCGATTCAGGCAGCACTCAGCGCAGCAAAGGCCTGGCAAAAGGGCGTCTTGGCCTGTTGGCCAGCGTGGTGCTGGGCATCTCCACAATCGCCCCGGTCTACACCCTGACTGGGGCCCTTGGCCCCACCGTGCGGGAGGTCGGCCAGCACCTTCCGGCCGTCTTCATCGTTGGCTTCCTGCCTATGCTGCTGGTTGCCCTTGGCTACCGTGAGCTGAACGCGGCGGAGCCGGACAGCGGTACTTCCTTTACCTGGTCGGCCCGTGCCTTCGGCCCGATGATCGGCTGGATCGGTGGTTGGGGGCTGGTCGTTGCCACCACCATTGTGTTGTCCAACCTGGCCGGCGTGGCCGTTGATTTCTTCTATCTATTCCTGGGGCAGATCACCGGTCACCAGGGGTTGGCTGCCTTGGCGGATAACCTGCTGATCAACATCACCACCTGTTGCGTGTTCATCGCCATGGCCGTGTGGATCTGTTGTCGCGGCATGGCCACCACCATGACCGTGCAATATGGATTGGTGGCCTTGCAGCTGCTGGTGCTGATCGGCTTCGCCTTCGCCGCGTTCGGTGAGACCACCGCGCCTGCCCCGCTGGAGTTCGACCTGGCCTGGTTCAACCCCTTCGGTGTGGAGTCGTTCTCGGCCTTTGCCGCCGGCCTGTCCTTGTCGATCTTCATCTTCTGGGGGTGGGACGTGTGCCTGACCGTCAGTGAAGAATCGATCGGCAGCGACGAGGTACCGGGCAAGGCGGCGACCTGGACCGTGCTGCTGATTCTGGGTCTGTATCTGCTCACTGCCATCGCTACCCTGCAATTCGCCGGGATCAGCGAGCATGGGCTGGGCTTGAACAATCCGCGTATCCAGGAGAACGTCTTTGCCCACCTGGCCGGGCCCGTCATGGGGCCGCTGGCGATCCTGATGTCCATCGCCGTGCTGGCGAGCACCGCCGCTTCGCTGCAATCGACCTTCGTCTCGCCAGCGCGCACGCTGCTCGCCATGGGTTACTACGGTGCGGTGCCTGAGCGTTTTGCCAAGGTTTGCCCGCGTTCGCAGACGCCACGTTACGCAACCATCTGTGCCGGCGTCGCCGCAGGCCTGTTCTACGTGACCATGCGTACCCTGAGCGAAAACGTGCTGGCGGACACCATCACCGCCCTGGGCATGATGATCTGCTTCTACTATTCGCTGACCGCGTTCGCCTGCGTGTGGTATTTCCGCCACAGCCTGTTCGACAGCCTGCGCCACTTCTGCATGCGCGGCCTGTGCCCGTTGTTGGGTGGGGTGATCCTTTCGGTGATCTTCGTGCGCACCGCCATCGACAGCGCGTCGCCGGACTTTGGCAGTGGCTCGCATGTGGCTGGCGTTGGGCTGGTGTTCGTGATTGCGGCGATCATCTCGGCACTGGGGATAGTGCTGATGATGCTGTCGCGGATGCGTGCGCCGGCTTACTTCCTGGGCGCTACCCTGCGACAGCAGGCGACCCTGCAGCTGCAGGACTGATGCTTGGGGCGCGCTGTGCGCCCCAGCTCTCTTCAGCCGATCAACTGCTTGAGCAATGCCCCGTGCCGCTCCTGCTGCTTGTTCAGCAGCAGGCGGTTGGAGCGGAACACCGCCTTCAATTCCTCCAGCGCGGCATCGAAGTCATCGTTGATGATGACGTACTCGTACTCGTCGTAGTGCTGCATCTCGCTGACGGCCTCTTTCATGCGGCCGGCAATGATCTCATCGCTGTCCTGTCCGCGCCCGTCCAGGCGCTGGCGCAGCGCCTCAAGGTTCGGCGGCAGGATGAAGATCGAGCGGGCTTCAGGCATCAGCTCACGCACCTGGCGGGCACCTTGCCAGTCGATTTCCAGAATCAGGTCGTCGCCCCGGTCCAGCACTTGCTGCAGCGTGCTACGCGAGGTGCCGTAGAAGTTGCCGAACACTTCGGCGTGTTCAAGGAAATCGTTCTTGTCGATCAGCGCCTTGAATTCGTCATGACTGACGAAGTGGTAGTTGACGCCATGCTCCTCGCCCGGGCGCTTGCCGCGTGTGGTGTGCGAGACGGAAACGCTGATGCGTTCGTCTTCCTTGATCAGGGCGTTGACCAGGCTGGTCTTGCCGGCACCTGACGGGGCCGAGACGATATAGAGGGTGCCGCTGCTGTGGTTCATGGTAGGGGTGGCCTTACTCGATGTTCTGTACTTGTTCACGCATTTGTTCGATCAGTACCTTCAAGTTGACCGCCGCTTGCGTGCTACGCGGGTCGAAGGCCTTGGAGCCCAGGGTATTGGCCTCGCGGTTGAGCTCCTGCATGAGGAAGTCCAGGCGCCGGCCAGCGGCCCCTCCGGACTTGAGCACCCGACGTACTTCATTGACATGGGTACTGAGGCGGTCCAGTTCCTCTGCGACGTCGCTCTTTTGTGCCAGCAGCACCATCTCCTGCTCGAGCCTTTGCGGGTCGAGCTCGGCCTTGAGGTCGCCGAAGCGGTCGATGATCTTCTGCCGTTGTGCGGCCAGCATCTGCGGTACCAGGGCACGCAGTGTGGTGACCTCGCTAGCCATGCTGTCCAGCCGCTCGTTGATCAGGCGGGCCAGCTCTTGGCCTTCGCGCAGGCGCCCGGCTTTCAATTCGGCCAGGGCCTCGTCGAACAGTGCCACCGCTTCGGCATTGAGCGCCTGCGGGTCGCTGGCGTCGGCCACCAGCACGCCCGGCCAGGACAATACCTCCAGCGGGTTGAGCGGTGCCGGCTGCTTGATCAGGCCGGCCACTTCTTCGGCGGCGGCAACCAGTTGCGCGGCACGCGCGTGGTCGACCTTCAGGGGTTTGCCGTTGCTGTCTTCGTGCAGGCGCAAGGTGCATTCAACCTTGCCGCGGGACAGGCCTTGGCGCAGCCCCTCACGCACCGCCCCTTCCAGGTCGCGCAGGGCGTCGGGCAGGCGCAGATGAGGTTCAAGATAGCGGTGGTTGACCGAGCGCAGTTCCCAGACCAGGGTGCCTTGGCTGCCTGCGCGCTCGACACGAGCAAAAGCGGTCATGCTGTGCACCATGGTGAGTACCTCGCGTAGATGATGTGAACGGGAAAGCCTTTCGGCTGCAAGGCGCAGGATTGTAGCGCAGTGTGCCCTTGGCGCCCAATCCGCCCATGTTACAGAGCCCTCGTCTGCCGGTGGGAAAAGGCGACAGGCTGTGCGCGGCGCGACGATAAGCATGTCCTCACCGGGCTACGGGCTTTATAATGCCCGGCAGATTCAAAGTCCCAGTACAGGTATCCCAGATGAAACGTCCAAGTGGTCGCGCCGCCGATCAGCTCCGCTCGATCCGCATCACCCGCAACTACACCAAGCACGCCGAAGGGTCGGTACTGGTCGAGTTCGGTGACACCAAGGTCATCTGCACGGTCAGCGTTGAAAACGGTGTGCCGCGCTTCCTCAAAGGCCAGGGCCAAGGCTGGCTGACCGCCGAGTACGGCATGCTGCCGCGCTCCACCGGTGAGCGTAACCAGCGCGAAGCCAGCCGTGGCAAGCAGGGTGGTCGCACCCTGGAAATCCAGCGCCTGATCGGCCGCTCGCTGCGCGCCGCGCTGGACATGAGCAAACTGGGTGACATCACCTTGTACGTCGACTGCGATGTGATCCAGGCCGATGGCGGCACCCGCACGGCCTCGATCACCGGCGCAATGGTCGCCTTGGTCGATGCCCTGGCAGTGATCAAGAAGCGTGGTGGCCTGAAGGCCGGCAACCCGCTCAAGCACATGATCGCCGCCGTATCGGTGGGTATGTATCAGGGTGAAGCGGTACTCGACCTGGACTATCTGGAAGACTCCGCTGCCGAGACCGACCTGAACGTGGTCATGACCAGTGCCGGTGGTTTCATCGAAGTGCAGGGTACTGCAGAGGGTGCGCCGTTCCAGCCCGAAGACTTCAACGCCATGCTGGCGCTGGCGCAAAAGGGCATGAACGAGATCTTCGAACTGCAGCAGGTCGCTCTGGCCGACTGATTGAGCCTGCAGGTACAAAAAAGCCGACATCGATGTCGGCTTTTTCGTGCCTGAGCAGTGCTCAGATGGTCAACGTCCAGTCATAGTCGACGATCAGCGGCGCGTGCTGCGAGAAGCGCGGCTGTCGCGGCAGGCGCGCATTGCGCACAAAGCGCCGCAGGCCTGGGGTGAGGATCTGGTAGTCGAACCGGTAGCCCAGGTTGAGCATCTCGGCCTGCTCGTTGTCTGGCCACCAGCTGTACTGGTCACCCTCACGGCTGACTTCGCGCAGGGCATCCACGTAGCCCATGTCGCCAGTGATCGCATCCATCCAGGCACGTTCAGGCGGCAGGAAGCCGGGCGATTGCTGGCTGTCACGCCAGTTCTTGATGTCGAGCTTCTGCTGCGCCACGTAGAACGAGCCGCAATAGATGTACTCACGACGCTTGCGCCGCTGCTTGTCCAGGTACTTGGCGAAGTCGTCCATCAACTTGAACTTCTGGTTCAAGTCGTCGTCGCCGTTCATGCCCGAAGGCAATAGCAGGCTGGCAATACTGACTTTATCGAAATCTGCTTGCAGATAACGCCCGTAGCGATCGGCTGTCTCGAAGCCCAGGCCGGTGATGACTGCCTTGGGCTGCATGCGCGAGTAAAGTGCCACGCCACCTTGGGCGGGTACCTCCGCGTCGCAGGCATAAAGGAAATAGCCATCGAGCTGGAAAGCTGGGTCGTCGAGTTCAAAGGCCGAGGCGCGGGTATCCTGAAGGCAGATGACGTCGGCATTCTGGGCTTGCAGCCAACTGAGCAATCCACGCTCGGCTGCAGCCTGAATGCCATTTACGTTCACACTGATGATCCGCATAAATGGCCCCAAAAATCTCGTGCGTGTATGATACCCGAGCTCAACCCATTTAGCTAAATCCGTGGTGTCCGGGACTTTCCATGCAGCCGTATCAGCGCGACTTCATCCGTTTTGCCATCGATCGCGGCGTTCTGCGCTTCGGTGAATTCACCCTGAAATCGGGGCGTACCAGCCCGTATTTCTTCAATGCCGGCCTGTTCAACACAGGTTCTGCCCTGGCTCAGTTGGGGCGTTGCTATGCGGCGGCCATCGTCGACAGCAAGATCCCGTTCGACGTACTGTTCGGCCCGGCCTACAAGGGTATCCCGCTGGCTGCGGCCACCGCCGTGGCCCTGGCCGAGCAACATCAACTGGACGTACCGTGGTGCTTCAACCGCAAGGAAGCCAAGGATCACGGCGAAGGCGGCAGCCTGGTCGGCGCGCCATTGGCCGGTGATGTGCTGATCATCGACGACGTGATCACCGCCGGTACCGCCATCCGCGAGGTCATGCAGATCATCAATGCCCAGCAGGCCAAGGCCGCTGGCGTGCTGATCGCGCTCAACCGCGAAGAGCGCGGCAATGGCGAATTGTCGGCGATCCAGGAAGTGGAGCGCGACTTCGGTATCCCGGTAGTCAGCATCGTTTCGCTGACCCAGGTGCTGGAGTTTCTGGCCGATGATCCGCAGCTCAAGCAGCATCTGCCGGCGGTCGAGGCCTATCGGGCGCAGTACGGGATCTGACTGCGGCTCGGAAATGAAAAAGGCGACCTTAGCGGGTCGCCTTTTTTTATGCGCTGCCTATACGGGCGCTATCGCCGGCAAGCCGGCTCCCACATGGATTGCGCCGGCTTTTGGAAGTTGGGCAAGCCGGTTGCTTCCAAAGGTAAAGCGCCGGCCTGAAGAGCTACGCGGTCGTGGTGGAAGCCGGCTTGCCGGCGATGGGCTGCGCAGCAGCCCCCATAGCGGAGCTGCAATAGCCCGAGCGCGATCGATCGGGCCAGCGAGCAGCTGGAGCCACTTTCGGCGATCAGTGACGCTTGCGGTTGCTGATCAGGGTGCCCACGCCACTGTCTGTGAAAATCTCCAACAGCACCGCATTCGGTACGCGGCCGTCGATGATGTGCGAGGTCGTCACGCCGCCCTGAACCGCATCCAGCGCGCACTTGATCTTTGGCAGCATGCCGCCGTAGATGGTGCCGTCGGCGATCAGTTCGTTCACCTGCTCGGTGGTCAGGCCGGTCAGGACCTGGCCTTGCTTGTCCATCAGGCCGGCGATGTTGGTCAGCAGCATCAGCTTCTCGGCCTTCAGTGCTTCGGCCACCTTGCCTGCCACCAGGTCGGCGTTGATGTTGTACGACTCACCGTTGGCGCCCACGCCGATAGGCGCGATCACCGGGATGAAGTCGCCTTTGACCAGCATGTTCAGCAGGTCGGTGTTGACGCTGACCACTTCGCCGACGTGGCCGATGTCGATGATTTCCGGCTGGGTCATCTCCGGCGTCTGGCGGCTCACGGTGAGCTTCTTGGCGCGGATCAGCTCCGCGTCCTTGCCGGTCAGGCCGATGGCGCTGCCACCGTGACGGTTGATCAGGTTGACGATGTCCTTGTTGACCTGGCCCCCCAGCACCATTTCAACCACATCCATGGTTGCCGCATCGGTGACACGCATGCCGTCGATGAAGTGGCTTTCGATCGACAGGCGCTTGAGCAGGTCGCCGATCTGAGGGCCGCCACCGTGCACGACCACCGGGTTGATGCCCACGGCCTTCATCAGCACGATGTCACGGGCGAACCCGGTCTTGAGCTCTTCGCTCTCCATCGCGTTGCCGCCGTACTTGATCACCAGGGTCTTGCCGACAAAACGGCGGATGTAAGGCAGCGCTTCGGACAAAACCTCGGCTACATGGGAAGCGGCATCGCGATCGAGGGTCATGCAGGGCTCCTGTAAGGAACAGATAGTCGGTCAGAACGGCAGTTGCAGCTCAGGGGCAACCCGCAGCAACTGGGCGCGGAAAACATCCTTGATACGTTGCAACTCGGCGTCGGTTTCGGCCTCGAAACGCAGCACCAGCACCGGTGTGGTGTTGGAGGCGCGAACCAGGCCCCAGCCCTGGGCATAGTCGACCCGCACACCGTCGATGGTGGTCAGGCTGGCTTGGCCCCAGTCGGCGTCGCGTTGCAGTGCATCAATGATGCTGAATTTACCCTCGTCGGTCACATCAATATTGATTTCCGGCGTCGAAATATCGTTCGGGAATGCGGCAAACAGGCTTTCGGCGTCCTGCTCGGCCTTACTGAGGATCTCCAACAGGCGTACGGCGCTGTAGATGCCGTCGTCGAAACCGTACCAGCGCTCCTTGATGAAGATGTGCCCGCTCATCTCGCCGGCCAGCAACGAACCACTCTGCTTCATCTTCTTCTTGATCAAAGAGTGACCAGTCTTCCACATCAAGGCGCGGCCGCCGTGTTGCTCGATCAGCGGTGTCAGGCGGCGGGTGCACTTGACGTCGAAGATGATCTCGGCCCCCGGGTTGCGCGCCAGCACGTCCTGAGCGAACAGCATCAGCAGGCGGTCGGGGTAAACGATGCTGCCGGTGTTGGTCACTACCCCAACGCGGTCACCGTCGCCGTCGAAGGCCAGGCCGATATCGGCACCGGTTTGCTTGACCTTGGCAATCAGGTCTTCAAGGTTTTCAGGCTTGCCCGGGTCCGGGTGGTGGTTGGGGAAGTTGCCATCCACCTCGCAGAACAGTGGGATGACTTCGCAGCCCAACGCTTCGATCAGCTGCGGCGCGATGACGCCGGCAGCGCCGTTGCCGCAGTCCACCACCACCTTGAGCTTTTTCGCCAGCTTCACGTCAGCGACGATCTGCTGGAAGTAGCGCTCGAGGATCTCGACCTTCTCCACGCTGCCTTCGCCACGGGTCAGGTCATTGGTTTTCAGGCGGGTCAGCAGGGCCTGGATCTGTTCGTTGGCCAAGGTATCGCCGGCGATGACGATCTTGAAACCGTTGTAATCCGAAGGGTTGTGGCTGCCGGTCAGCATCACGCCGGACTTGCCGGCCAGGACGTTGGCAGCAAAATACAGTGCCGGGGTCGGCACCAGGCCAACATCGCTGACCTGGCAACCGGCATCGGCCAGGCCTTTGATCAGCTGTTCGACCAGCAGCGGGCCGGACAGGCGGCCATCGCGGCCAACGGAAATCTGTGGCTCGCCTTGGGCGAGCGTCTGCGCGCCAATGGCGCGGCCGATCCAGTAAGCGGTGTCGGCGTGCAGGGTCTTGCCGACCACGCCACGGATGTCATAGGCGCGGAAAATACTGTCGGGCAGTGCGGGGACCCGTTGGGCCATGTCGTTCATCTCTGGAAGCTCCATTAGTCAAAGGCTGTCTGGGCAGGCGCAAACTGAACGCTTGGACGGTGGTTTCATCAGAGAGTTCGCCATCCATGGCCTGAACGGTCGCCGGTCGCCGGTCGGCTCAGTGGCTGCCGGAATGGCCGAAACCGCCGGTGCCGCGCTGGCTTTCGTCGAAGGCCTCGACGACTTCAAAGTGCGCTTGTACCACCGGTACCAGCACCAGCTGGGCGATGCGCTCGCCAACGGCGATGGTGAAAGGCGTGTTGCCACGGTTCCAGCACGACACCATCAGCTCACCCTGGTAGTCCGAGTCGATCAGGCCGACCAGGTTACCCAGCACGATGCCATGCTTATGGCCCAGGCCCGAGCGGGGCAGGATCATCGCGGCCAGGCCCGGGTCGCCGATATAGATCGACAGGCCGGTAGGAATCAGCAGGGTCTGGCCCGGCTCCAGGACGGTGTCTTCCTTGAGCAGGGCGCGCAGGTCCAGGCCGGCGGAGCCAGGGGTGGCATATTGCGGCAGCGGAAATTCACTGCCCAGGCGTGGGTCGAGGATCTTGGCTTGAAGAGCGTGCATGTAACTTATTGAACCTGGTTGAGCCGTTCGGCGATGAAGGCGACCAGTTGCCGGGCAATCTTGCCTTTGCTGGTCTGCGCGAAGAGGGTTTGATGCTGCTGGCGGTCGATCACGGTCAGGGCATTTTCCTCGCTGTTGAAGCCGATGCTGGGGTTGGCCACATCATTGGCGACGATCAGGTCGAGGTTCTTGTCCTTGAGCTTGCGCGTGGCGTAATCGAGCAGATGTTCGGTCTCGGCAGCGAAGCCGACACTGAACGGGCGGTCGTCGCGTCCAGCGATGGTGGCAAGGATATCGGGATTGCGCACCATCTGCAGCAGCATGCCGTCGCCTGTCGTGGGATCTTTCTTGAGCTTTTGTGTGGCAACGACCTCCGGGCGGTAGTCCGCGACCGCTGCCGAGGCGATGAACAGGTCGCACGGCATGGCCGCCTCGCAGGCTGCAAGCATGTCCCGCGCGCTGACCACGTCGATCCGGTTGACCCGGTCCGGGGTCTGCAGATGCACAGGGCCGGTGACGAGGGTCACCCGAGCACCGGCTTCTGCGGCCGCCTCGGCCAACGCGAAACCCATCTTCCCGGAGCTATGATTGGTGATGTAACGCACCGGGTCGATGTTTTCCTGGGTGGGCCCGGCGGTGATCAGCACATGTTTGCCGGTGAGCGCCTGGCGCTTGAAGCTCTCGGCGGCGCACCAGGCCAGGTCGGTGGCTTCAAGCATGCGACCCAGGCCTACGTCGCCGCAGGCCTGGCTGCCGGAGGCCGGGCCGAACACCTGGATGCCACGGGTCTTGAGCAGGTCCAGGTTGGCCTGGGTCGCCGGGTCGCGCCACATGGCCTGGTTCATGGCCGGCGCCACGGCCACGGTGGCGTCGGTGGCCAGTACCAGGGTGGTCAGCAAGTCGTCGGCCATGCCTTGTGCCATGCGCGCCATGAGGTCGGCGGTGGCGGGGGCGATCAGTACGAGGTCGGCCCATTTGGCCAGCTCGATATGGCCCATGGCCGCTTCGGCGGCAGGGTCGAGCAGATCCATGTGTACCGGGTGGCCGGACAGCGCCTGCAGGGTCAGCGGGGTGATGAATTCAGCACCACCACGGGTCATGACGACGCGCACTTGCGCGCCGTGCTCCAGGAGTCGGCGAATCAGCTCGGCGCTCTTGTAGGCGGCAATGCCGCCCCCCACGCCGAGAACGATGCGCTTGCGATACAGCCGCTGCATAGGCTTGCCTTTTTCCAGAGAGAGCGGGCAGCGACGAACAGGATTGCCTGCGGCAGAACGTCGCATGTACGAGGCGAAATAGATTAACACAGGGCCTAAACGTGTCGCAGCAGGGCGCAGAGGAGATGCAATGAAGATAAGGGAGTGGCCAGCCGAGGAGCGGCCCAGGGAAAAGCTGATGCAGCGAGGGGTGGGCAGCCTTTCGGATGCCGAATTGCTGGCTGTGTTTCTCGGCTCTGGCGTGAGAGGCCGCAACGTGGTGGAGCTGGCGCGAGGGTTGCTCGCCAGGTTCGGCGGCTTGCGCCAGTTGCTCGAAGCTGACAGGGAAGCATTCGTGGGGGAGCTCGGGCTTGGGCCGGTGCGGTACGGGCAGCTGCAGGCACTGCTGGAGATCGGCCGGCGCAACCTTGCCACTGCGATCGAGCGCGACTGCGCCCTGGAGAGCCCGTCGGCGGTGCGCAGGTACCTGAAAGCCATGCTGCGCCATGAGCCCAGCGAAGTATTTGGCTGCCTGTTCCTGGATAGCAAACACCGGCCGCTGGCGTTCGAAATCCTGTTCAGAGGGACGATCGACCGGGCCAGCATCTATCCGCGGGAGGTGGTGCGCCGTTCGTTGATGCATAACGCTGCGGCATTGATTCTTCACAACCATCCTTCGGGGAACAGTGAGCCGAGCCAGGACGATGTGCACATGACGCTTGCATTGAAGCAGGGGTTGGCGCTGATCGACGTGCGGGTGCTCGATCACATCATCGTCGGTGATGGGGAGCCACTGTCGATGGTGGAGCAGGGGTGGATTATCGCTTAGTTGCTGCCTGTCTGCAGGCTCGACCAGCCGCCGGCAAGCCAGCGGTGGGTCGAGCCTGCAAAGCCAAGGGTCAGCGTTTCACCGAAACCTTGCTCAGGTCCAACCGCCCGAACGGGCTTACCTGATACCCCTCGACCCCGTCGCGCAACAGCGCTGCCGCCGTCGGGTGCGCCAGCGGCACCCAGAGCGCCTGTTGCTGAATCAGCGTCTGCGCCTGCTGGTACAACCGGCTGCGCACGCTCTGGTCGTTGGTGGTGCGCCCTGCACTGATCAACTGGTCCAGCCGGCTGTCACAGAACCGCGCGAAGTTGGTCCCCGACTTGACCGCCGCACAGGAAAACTGCGGGCTGAGGAAGTTGTCCGGGTCGCCATTGTCACCGGCCCAGCCCATGAACAGCAGGTCATGCTCGCCGGCCTTGGCCCGACGGATCAGCTCACCCCATTCGATCACGCGGATTTCAGCCTTGATGCCGATCTTGGCCAGGTCTGCCTGGAGCATCTGCGCGCCCAGGCTTGGGTTGGGGTTGAGCAGGCTGCCCGACGGGCGGGTCCAGATCGTGGTGCTGAACCCCTCTGCGTAACCGGCTTTGCTCAGCAGCGCCTTGGCTCGCTTGAGATCCAGCGGGTAGCCGGGCAGGTCCTTGGCATAGCTCCAGGTGTTCGGCGGGTAGGGGCCGTTGGCGGCGGTGGCGGTGCCTTCGAAAACGGCCTTGAGGTAGGCCTGCTTGTCGAAGGCCAGGTTGATTGCCTGGCGCACTTCAGGTTTGTCCAGCGGCGGGTGCTCGCTGTTGATGGCCACGAAGGCTGTCATGAAGGCCGGCGTCGTGGCGACCTTCAGGTTACCGTCCTTGCTGGCTTCGGCAACGTCCAGGGGCTTGGGCGACAGCGCGATCTGGCATTCCCCGCGCTTGAGTTTCTGCAGGCGTACGTTGGCGTCGGTGGTGATGGCGAAGATCAGTGGATCGACCGCAGGCTTGCCATCGAAGTAGTCAGGGTTGGCGCGGTAGCGCACCACGGCGTCCTTCTGGTAACGCTGGAAGACGAACGGGCCGGTGCCGATCGGCTGGCTATTGAGCTTTTCCGGGGTGCCTGCCTTGAGCAGTTTGTCGGCGTACTCGGCGGAGTAGATCGAAGCGAAGCCCATGCTCAAGGTGGCCAGGAACGTGGCGTCGGCGTGGGTCAGGGTGAAGCGTACGCTGTTCGGCTCCGGGGCCTCGATCGATTTGATCAGGCTGCCCAGTTGCAGTGATTGGGCGTGCGGGTAGCCACCCGGTGCGGTCTTGTGCCAAGCGTGAGCGGGGTAGAGCATGCGCTGGAAGCTGAACAGCACATCGTCGGCATCAAGCGCGCGGGTTGGCTTGAAATAAGGCGTGGAATGGAATTTGACCCCGTCACGCAGCTTGAAGTCGTACACCAGGCCGTCAGTCGACACTGTCCAGCTCTGCGCCAGGCTTGGGACGACCTTGCCTTGGCTTGCGTCGAACTCGACTAGGCGGTTCATCAGAACGTCGGCCGAGGCGTTGGTGGTGGTCAGCGAGTTGTACTGGACCACGTCGAAGCCCTCGGGGCTGGCTTCGCTGCAGATACTCAGTGGCGCGGCCTGGGCGATGCCGGCAGCAAGCAGGGTGGTGAGCATTAAGGAAAGGGCGGCGGCACGCATCGTGGCTCCTTGGCTGTCAGTGGCCCATCTGCCAGAGCAGTCTGGAAACGTCCTACCCTAGTGTGCGCATCAGCAAATGACCACCCTCTTTTTATGCGGGTTGGCGACGAGTGGTCGACAGTTCGCCGGGCTAGCCGCTATGCTGCTCGCGCACGATTTGTCTCCGGCAGATGCTCATCAGCAGTTGTTGCAATGCAGTCTTTCTGGTATAAAGCAGCGCTCTTTTCTAGGGGCTCGGCCTGTCGCATCAGCGGATCCGGTCGGTAAGACCTCCAGAATCACGGCGCCTGGCGCCAAAGACTGAGAGATTAAGCGGCCAACCCATGCCGGGTTGGGCATGTGGTTTTAGAGGGCTGAGTCATGTCGAGAGTCTGTCAAGTTACTGGTAAGGGTCCAGTAACCGGGAACAACATTTCCCACGCAAACAACAAAACCCGTCGTCGTTTCCTGCCGAACCTGCAGCACCACCGTTTCTGGGTTGAATCCGAGAACCGTTTCGTGCGTCTGCGCGTCTCTGCCAAAGGCATGCGCGTCATTGACAAGCGTGGTATCGACGTAGTGCTGGCCGAGCTGCGTGCTCGCGGCGAAAAGTTCTAAGGAGAACGTCATGCGTGAATTGATCCGTCTGGTTTCGAGTGCTGGCACTGGCCACTTCTACACCACCGACAAGAACAAGCGCACCACCCCGGACAAAATCGAGATCAAGAAATACGATCCCGTTGTTCGCAAGCACGTGGTGTACAAGGAAGCCAAGATCAAGTAATTGATCGGCGACCTGAAAAAAACCCGCATCCGAAAGGACGCGGGTTTTTTTTTACGTGGATGCCAACAGCAGTGGATATCAGCTGATGCGCAGGCCGTCGATGGTGCCGTTGGCATCGACGCTGATCATCACCCGGTCGGAGCGTATGTCCAAGGTGGTGACGTCGCGTGGGCCGGCGGCGCTCAGCAGGCCAGTAAGTTCGAGAATGTAGGGTTTGACGCTTTCTACATACTGCGAGCCAATCACGTGACGAGCACGGTCGAGGATATCGCTAGTCATGGTGTTCTCCTTGAATTGTCCCGAATTGGACGCATCAAGGATCACGCCATTGGCTTGCCGGGCTGTGGTAGTTAATCACCACGCCGGCGTCGCAATCATTTCTGCTCGAACATCACATAAATCTTGCGGCACGGCTCCAGCACTTCCCAGGTGCCCTGGAAGCCAGCCGGGATGACGAACCGATCACCGGCACGCAGGGTCTTGGCGCCGCCATCCGGGTCGCGCAATACTGAAACGCCCTGCACGATCTCGCAGTATTCATGCTCGGTGTAGTTCACCGTCCACTGCCCCACTTCACCTTCCCAGACACCTGCGGCGAACTGCCCGCACGGGCTGGAATAGTGGTTGTAGACAGCCTGGTCTGGCTCGCCCTTGAGGATTTTTTCTGCCGCGGGACGGTAGCGTTCAGCCTCGGTGAGGACCTGGGCGAAGTCGATGATGTTGGCGATGTTCATGGTGCGGCTCCTATTTTTGTTTAATAAAATGCACATCAGTAGGCTTTTGAGCCTCATGTGTCAAATATATTGATAGTTTGCACTGGCTGGTTTAGGGTATCGCTTGCCAGTGTGCGCTTGTCGCCCGGCCAGAATTCTGACAACGCCTGTGAGTCCTCAGTGCGGCGTTGCACCTAAACAAGAGGAGGAGTTTCGTATGACCACCCTGACTCGTGCAGACTGGGAGCAACGTGCCCAGCAATTGAAGATCGAAGGGCGTGCCTTCATCAACGGCGAATACACCGACGCCGCATCCGGTGAAACCTTCGACTGCCTGAGCCCGGTCGACGGACGCTTCCTGGCCAAGGTTGCCAGCTGCGACCTGGCCGATGCCAACCGCGCGGTGGAAAACGCCCGTGCAACCTTCGATTCCGGCGTCTGGTCGCAGCTGGCTCCGGCCAAGCGCAAAGCCAAGCTGATCCGCTTCGCCGACCTGCTGCGCAAGCACGTCGAAGAGCTGGCGCTGCTGGAAACCCTGGACATGGGCAAGCCGATCGGCGACTCCTCCAGCATCGACGTGCCAGGTGCGGCCAATGCCATCCACTGGACCGCCGAAGCCATCGACAAGGTCTACGACGAAGTTGCCCCCACCCCGCATGACCAGCTAGGCCTGGTCACCCGCGAGCCAGTGGGTGTGGTCGGTGCCATCGTACCGTGGAACTTCCCGCTGCTGATGGCCTGCTGGAAGATCGCTCCAGCCCTGGCCACCGGTAACTCGCTGGTACTCAAGCCATCCGAGAAGTCGCCGCTGACCGCTATCCGCATCGCCCAGCTGGCCATCGAAGCCGGCATCCCGGCCGGTGTGCTGAACGTGCTCCCAGGCTACGGCCACACCGTCGGCAAGGCCCTGGCCCTGCACATGGACGTCGATACCCTGGTGTTCACCGGCTCGACCAAGATCGCCAAGCAGCTGATGGTGTACGCCGGCGAGTCGAACATGAAGCGCGTCTGGCTGGAGGCCGGCGGCAAGAGCCCGAACATCGTCTTCGCCGACGCCCCGGACCTGCAGGCCGCTGCCGAAGCTGCCGCCAGTGCCATCGCCTTCAACCAGGGCGAAGTCTGCACTGCCGGTTCCCGCCTGCTGGTCGAACGTTCGATCAAGGACAAGTTCCTGCCCATGGTGGTTGAAGCGCTCAAGGGCTGGAAGCCAGGCAACCCGCTGGACCCGCAGACCACCGTCGGTGCGCTGGTCGACACCCAGCAGATGAATACCGTGCTGTCGTACATCGACGCCGGCCACAAGGACGGCGCCAAGTTGCTGGCCGGTGGCAAGCGCACCCTGGAAGAAACGGGCGGCACTTATGTCGAGCCGACCATCTTCGACGGCGTGACCAACGCCATGAAGATCGCCCAGGAAGAAATTTTCGGCCCGGTGCTGTCGGTCATCGCCTTCGATACCGCCGAAGAAGCCATCGCCATTGCCAACGACACGCCCTATGGCCTGGCCGCTGGTATCTGGACCTCGGATATTTCCAAGGCCCACAAGACCGCCCGTGCCGTGCGCGCGGGCAGTGTCTGGGTCAACCAGTACGATGGCGGCGACATGACCGCGCCGTTCGGCGGCTTCAAGCAGTCGGGCAACGGCCGTGACAAGTCGCTGCATGCGCTGGAGAAGTACACCGAGCTGAAGGCGACCTGGATCAAGCTGTAAATCCACAGGGGCTGCGCCACAGCCCCAACGACAGCCGGGCCGGTTCACGCCGTCCCGGCTGTGTCGTTTCTGCTATTCAAGAATTCTGCCTGGGAGGCTGCTATGCGCTGGGGAACCTACTTTGCCGTGCTGGCATCGGTGCTGAGCGTCGGGCTCGCGCTCGGCGTGAGCATGCCGCTGGTGTCCCTGCGGCTGGAGGCCTGGGGCTACGGCAGCTTCGCCATCGGCGTCATGGCGGCTATGCCGGCGCTGGGTGTGCTGCTCGGTGCGAGCCTGGCCAGCCGCCTGGCCGGGTGGGTCGGCGTGCCTGCGGCCATGCGCTTGTGCCTGTGGGGCGGGGCGTTATCGATTGGCCTGCTGGCGGTGTTGCCGAGCTATCCGCTGTGGTTGGCGCTACGCTTGCTGATCGGTATGTCGCTGACCGTGGTGTTCATCCTTGGCGAGAGCTGGATCAACCAGTTGGTGGTGGAGCAGTGGCGTGGGCGCCTGGTGGCGCTGTATGGCAGCAGCTACGCCTTGAGCCAGCTGGCCGGGCCACTGGTACTGGGCTTTCTCGGCTCCGACGATGACTTTGGCTTCTGGGCTGCGACTGGCCTGTTACTGCTATCGCCCTTGCTGCTGTTGGGCCGTGGCGGCGCACCGAGTACCGAGGCCTGCAGCGTTACCTTCCGCGACCTGTTCGCCTTCTGTCGCCGACTGCCGGTGATCGCCTGGGCCATCGCGCTGTTCGCTTCCTTCGAGGCGATGATCCTCACCCTGTTGCCGGTGTATTGCCTGCAGCAGGGTTTCACCACCGAGCTGGCGCTGTTCATGGTCAGTACCGTGGTGGTGGGTGACGCGGTGCTGCAATTGCCGATTGGCGCCTTGGCCGACCACATGTCGCGGCGCGCACTGTTCACCGCTTGTGCGGTGACCTTGCTGTGTTCCAGCCTGGCGATTCCGTTGCTTTTGCACACGCCGGCGATCTGGCCGTTGTGGGTGCTGTTCGGTGCCAGTGCCGGTGGCCTGTTCACCTTGTCGCTGATACTGATCGGCGAGCGGTACCGGGATGATGCCCTCGTGCGGGCCAATGCCCATGTGGCGCAGCTGTGGGGTATCGGCTGCCTGCTGGGGCCGTTGCTGGCAGGTGCTGGTAGCCAGTGGCTCAGTGGCCATGCCTTGCCGCTGCTGATGGCAATTGGGGCGGCCGGATTGGTGGTGTTGACCCAGCGGCGCGGTGCCTTCGAGCCCGCCGCCGCCTGAAGCCTTGGGCTAGAGCATTTTCTCCAGCCCGACGGCCTTGCTGATCCACGCATTGAACCGCCGCCAGAGCCCGCCGGGCTCTGCCGTCAGGGTGTGCAGTTGGCCGTTGTCCTCGGTCACCCAGGCCAGCTTGTCATTTTCGAGCCTGACCTGATAACTGAGCGCTGGCGCCATACCCTGAACGGCCAGCTCGCGGGTGTATTCGGCCAGCTCCGGGCTGTCCACCAGCACCCCGACCTCGGTATTCCACAGCACCGAACGCGGGTCGAAATTGAACGAGCCGATGAAGGTCTTGCGCCGGTCGAACACGATCGCCTTGCTGTGCAGGCTGGAATCCGAACCGCCTTGGTAACTCAGGCGTCCGGCACTGGGGTCGCCCGGCTGGCGGCGTAACTCGAACAGCTGCACGCCGTGTTCGAGCAGCGCCCGGCGGTAGGGTGCATACCCGCCATGCACCGCCGGTACATCGGTGGCCTCCAGTGAGTTGGTCAACAGCTTGACCGACGTACCGGCGTCCGCACGGCCGGTCAGGTACAGCAGCCCCGGCTCGCCAGGGACGAAATAGGCCGAAACCAGGATCAACTCGTGATGCACGTTGGCCAGGTCAGGGGCCAACTGCTGGCTCATCAGCAGCTGCGGATCCGGCTCGTCGTCTGCCAGCACCTTGCTCGGTGCGTCCCACAAGGCCTGACTGTGGGCCCAGATCAGCTCATTACGCCAAACATCCAGGCGTGGCTCTGACTGGTAGGCCATCAGGCGGTCATACAGCGCCTTGCGTTGGACCCGCGCCTCGGCCAGGGACACTTCCAGGCGGTGGCGGCTGGCGGCAAGGTCGGCGGCATCCGGCAGTTGCCAGAGGAAGTCAGTGACAGGCCTGCTCAGGGCACTGTTCCAGTATTGGTCGAAGCTGTGCCCGAGCTGCTCGGCCACCGGGCCCACGCCGAGCATGTCGATGTCAGTGAAATTCAGGTTGGGCTCGGCATCGAAATATTCATCGCCCAGGTTGCGCCCGCCGACGATGGCCATGCTGTTGTCCACCAGGAACAGCTTGTTGTGCATGCGCCGGTGCTGGCGCGACAGGTTGAACAGGCGCCCGAACGCCCGCGTCACCCCTGTGCTGCGGCCCAGGTGCAGGGGGTTGAATACACGGATCTGGATGTTCGGATGGGCATCCAGGGTGCCCATGATGGTGTCCAGGCCATCGCTGGTGGTGTCGTCGAGCAGAATGCGCACGCGTACGCCCCGATCGGCCGCGCGCAGCAGTTCATGGACCAGGGCGCGGGTGCTCAGGCCGTCGTGGACGATGTAGTACTGCAAGTCGATGCTGGCCTGGGCGTTGCTGATCAGCTCGGCGCGGGCACGGAAGGCCTCGTTGCTGTTGGGCAGCAGACGGAAACCGGACCGTCCCTCATAGGGTGCGGCCTGGCGCAATACCGAGCGGCCGAAAGCTGAATCTTTGGCCGGCAATGCCTGGCTGGTCTCGCGGGGTGTACCGACGCTGGCGCAGCCTGCAAGGCCTAGCAGCGCCAGCAGCAGGGGCAGAGCTCGCTGGAGTCTCAAAGGTGGATCGTCCTGTGCGGCAAGGGCTTGAGAGGTAGGACCGTCAAGGGCGGCGCAAAGTTACCCGTCGGTGTGACTTTCATCCAGTAGACGAAGGGCGGTTTCCCCCACTTTGCGCACCGCGTCCTCGATTTGCGGGGTTGGCCGCGCGGCAAAATTCATCCGCAGGCAGTGGCGGAACTTGCCAGAGGCCGAAAAGATGCTGCCCACGGCAACCTGCACGCCCTGTTCCAGTAAAGCGCGGTTCAGCCGCAGCGTGTCGAAATGTTCTGGCAGCTCCACCCACAGCATGAAGCCGCCCTGAGGCCGGCTGACGCGTGTGCCAGGCGGGAAGTAGCGGTTTACCCAGTCGCTCATCAGGTCGCGGCCGCGCTGGTACTGGCTACGCATGCGCCGTACATGGGGGTGGTAGTGGCCGCTGGCGATGAAATCGGCGATCGCCAGCTGCGGCTGGGTGGCCGTGCTGCCGGTGCTGATGTACTTCATGTGCAACACCCGCTCCAGATAGCGCCCTGGCGCCACCCAGCCGATGCGCAGGCCCGGGGCGAGCGTCTTGGAGAACGAACTGCACAGCAGCACGCGACCGTCGTCGTCGAACGACTTGAGGGTGCGCGGGCGAGGGTAGGTGTAGGCCAGGTCGCCATACACATCGTCTTCGAGGATGGCGACATCGTAGCGCTGGGCCAGGTTCAGCAGGGCCTTCTTGCGCGCTTCGGGCATGATGTAGCCAAGCGGATTGTTACAGCTTGGCGTGATCTGGATGAGCTTGATCGGCCACTGTTCAAGTGCCAGTTCCAGCGCTTCCAGGCTGATGCCGGTGATAGGGTCGGTAGGGATTTCCAACGCCTTCATGCCCAAGCCTTTGAGGGTTTGCATGGCGCCGTGGAAGCTCGGCGAATCTACCGCGACAATGTCGCCCGGCTCGCAGACTGCGCGGATACTGCACGACAACGCCTCGTGGCAGCCGGTCGTCACCACCAGGTCCGCCGGGCCAAGGCGGCAGCCCGAGTCCAGCACCAGGCGGGCAACCTGCTCGCGCAAGGCGAGGTTGCCGTGGATGTTGTCGTAGTACAGCCCCGGCATGTCCTGGCGCCGGCTGAGCTGGGCCAGGCTGCGCAGCAGGGGCTTCAGGCTCGGGCTGTCGATGTCGGGCATGCCGCGGCCGAGCTGTATGACGTCTTGACGAGGCGTGCTGCGTACCAGCTCCAGGACCTGTTCCCACTGCGAGATGTCCACTGGCCGCTGGGCCGGGCGGCTGACGGCGGGCAGTGCGGCGAGGCGGCGATGGTCGTTGACGAAGTAGCCGGATTTGGGACGTGGCGAAACCATGCCGTTGTCTTCCAACAGGCGGTAGGCCTGCTGCACCGTACTCAGGCTGACCCCGTGCTCCACGCTCAGGGCGCGCACCGATGGCAGGCGCTGGCCGGGGCGGTAGAGGCCCTGCTCGATACGGGTGCCGAGCAGCTCGGCGAGGTTCAGGTAGAGCGTCACGGCATACTCCTGTGGGCGATTGCCCGCCCGACCAGTACAGTTGCGCTGAAAATACAGCATTCAGGCAGAAATTGGCCAATTCTGTATGGGAATAATAAGAGTGTATTGAATCTGTATTGCTGGTGCTGGCAACGCGCATGCTTTCTCCACGTAACCACTGAACGGGAGAACGCAGCGATGGGCGGGATGAGCGATGTGCGCTTGCAATTGTTGGCCAGGGAGCTGGAAGCCGGGCAGCAGGCCAAGGTGTTCAACGCCCCGCAAGGGATGGGGCGCTGGGGCCTGATGCTGCATCGCTGGCACACCCGCAGGGCGTTGCTGCAGTTGACTGATGCCGAGCTGCGCGATGTTGGGCTGAGCTGGGAGCAGGCCCTGAGCGAAGGGCGTAAACCCTTCTGGAAAGACTGACCTGCATGACCCTGCGCGGTCCTTGCTGGACCGCTCAGGTTTCAGGCCAATTCTTTGAGCCTGTGCCAGAGCATCCCCAACGCCAGCAGCGGCGAGCGCAGGTATTTGCCGCCAGGGAAGGTGATGTGTGGCACCCTGGCGAACAGGTCGAAGCGCCCGCTTTGCTGGCCGCTGATGGCTTCACCCAGCAGGCGCGCTGCCAGGTGAGTGGCGTTGAGCCCATGGCCAGAGTAGGCCTGGGCGTAATAGACGTTCGGCTGGCTGGCCAGGCGGCCGATCTGTGGCAGGCGGTTGGCGCCGATGCCGATCATCCCACCCCACTGGTAATCGATGCGCACATCGGCCAGTTGCGGGAACACCTTGAGCATCTTCGGCTGCATGTAGGCGGCAATGTCCTGTGGGTCGCGGCCGGAGTAATGGCAGGCACCGCCGAACAACAGGCGGTGGTCGGCGGACAGGCGGTAGTAGTCCAGTGCCACGCGCTGGTCGCACACCGCCATGTTCTGCGGCAGCAGCTGGCGCGCGCGTTCCTCACCCAGCGGTTCGGTGGCGATGATGTAGCTGCCTGCTGGCAGCACCTTGCCGCCCAGTTCGGGGTTCAGGCCGTTGTGGTAGGCATTGCAGCACAGCACCAGGGTTTTGGCGCGCACCCTGCCTTGGGCGGTGTGCACTTTCACTTCAGGGCCGTACTCGATGCGGCTGACGTGCGATTGCTCGAATAGCTGCACACCGAGGCGGCTGGCCACGGCTGCTTCGCCCAGCGCCAGGTTGAGCGGGTGCAGGTGCCCTGAGCCCATGTCGATCAGGCCGCCCACATAACGCTCGGAGCCGACCACGCTGTGGATAGCGTCTTTGTGCACCAGACGCAGTTCGTGACGGTAGCCCAGGCTGCGCAATTCTTCGGCATCTTCGGCGAAGCCTTGCAGCTCGCCGGGCTTGTTGGCCAGGTCGCAGTAGCCCCAGGTCAGGTCGCAGGCGATGGCGTGGCGCTCGACCCGCTCACGGACGATGTCCACGGCTTCCAGGCCCATCAGCTTCATGCTGCGCACGCCTTCGTCACCGATCACCGCACGGAACTGCTCCAGGCCGTGGCCCACGCCCCGGATAAGTTGGCCGCCATTGCGACCGCTGGCACCCCAGCCGAGCTTGCGCGCTTCGAGCAGGATCACCGACAGGCCGCGTTCGGCCAGCTCGATGGCGGTATTGAGGCCCGAGTAGCCGCCGCCAACGATGCACACGTCGGCGCTGTGCTCGCCTTGCAGGTACGGATGATCGGGGTGTGGCGCGCTGCTGGCGGCGTAGTAGGAGGCGGCGTGCTGCGCGCTGTGGATCATTGGCGGGTCCTGGGTGTCGAGACAGAGGAGGGAGGATAAGCCGGGTTTTCGGGGTCGGGCAACCGGCCTCATTCTGGGCAAGCCGGCGATGAGGCCTATAATCGAGCCTCAATCTTCAATGTGTTTGTCACCATGTCCTGCAACCGCCACAAGATCCAGTTCCTGCGTGAACTCATCCCTTCCTTCGAATGCGAGCCCGGTTGTCACGACTGTTGCGGCCCGGTAACCACGTCTGCCGAGGAGATGGCCCGCCTGCCGCGCAAGTCACAGGCTGAGCAGGATGCGGCACTGGAGCGCCTGGACTGTGTGCACTTGGGGCCCAATGGCTGCACCGTCTACGAAGAGCGGCCGATGATCTGCCGCCTGTTCGGCACCACCGCGCGCATGGCCTGCCCACGCGGCCGTGGCCCGGAACAGATGATCGAGCCGCAGGCCGAGGAGCTCGTCCACCGGTTCATCGCCACCACCCGGCAGGTGCTGGTCTAGCGTCAATCCGGGATCGGCAGGCAGAGGCTTTCCTTCACCTCCTCCATCACGATGTAGCTCTTGGATTCACGCACATGCGGCAGCTTGAGCAGGATGTCGCCAAGCAGCTTGCGGTATGAAGCCATCTCCGAAATACGTGCCTTGACCAGGTAATCGAAATCGCCCGACACCAAGTGGCATTCCAGTACGTGGGGCAGCTTGAGTACCGCGCGGCGGAACTCCTCGAAGGTGTCGCCCGACTTGTAGTCCAGGCTGATCTCCACGAATACCAGCAGGCTGCCCTTCAGGTGCTGAGGGTTGAGCCGGGCGTTGTAGCCCATGATGATGCCCTCCCGCTCCAGGCGGCGCACGCGCTCGGTGCAAGGGGTGGTGGAAAGCCCGACTTTCTCGCCCAGTTCGGTGAAGGAAATGCGCCCGTCATTCTGCAGGATCCGCAGGATGTTGCGGTCGATCTTGTCCAGTTCACGCTTGCTCTGGTGCTGGGTTCTCATAGGGGATGCCCCTCCGTGAAAGGCGTTTTTGCCGAGAATTCTCGCCAAATATAGGCTTTTATATAGTGAATTGCACTGGCCTGTAATTTTTATACTGCGCGCATCCATGCCATATCAACAAAAATGCGGTGCGCCGCGTGCGAGGGATCAACGATGCGAGTTCTGGTACTTGGTAGCGGTGTAATCGGAACCGCCAGTGCCTATTACCTGGCCCGGCAAGGTTTTGAAGTGACTGTGGTCGATCGCCAACCGGCGGTGGCGATGGAAACCAGCTTCGCCAACGCAGGCCAGATCTCGCCCGGCTACGCCTCGCCCTGGGCCGCCCCAGGCGTGCCGCTCAAAGCCATCAAGTGGCTGCTGGAGCGCCACGCGCCACTGGCCATCAAGCTGACCGGCGACGTCGACCAGTACCTGTGGATGGCGCAGATGCTGCGTAACTGCACCGCCAGCCGGTATGCAGTGAACAAGGAGCGCATGGTGCGCCTGTCTGAGTACAGCCGCGATTGCCTCGACGAACTGCGCGCCGAAACCGGTATCGCTTACGAAAGCCGCACCTTGGGCACCACCCAGCTGTTCCGCACCCAGGCTCAGGTCGATGCTGCTGCCAAGGACATCGCTGTGCTCGAGCAGTCGGGCGTGCCCTATGAGCTGCTGGACCGTGATGGCATTGCCCGTGTCGAGCCCGCCCTGGCAGGGGTCAAGGACATTCTCGCCGGTGCCCTGCGCCTGCCCAACGACCAGACCGGCGACTGCCAGCTGTTCACCACCAGGCTTGCTGACATGGCCCTCAAGCTGGGTGTCGAATTCCGCTTCGGTCAGGACATCCAGCGCCTCGACTTCGCCGGTGACCGAATCAATGGCGTATGGGTCGACGGCAAGCTTGAAACCGCCGACCGCTACGTGCTGGCGCTGGGCAGCTACTCGCCGCAGATGCTCAAACCGCTGGGCATCAAAGCACCGGTCTACCCGCTCAAGGGGTATTCGCTGACCGTGCCGATCACCAACGCCGACATGGCGCCTACTTCGACCATTCTCGATGAGACCTACAAGGTCGCCATCACCCGCTTCGACAACCGTATCCGTGTCGGTGGCATGGCTGAGATCGCCGGTTTTGACCTGTCGCTGAACCCGCGCCGGCGCGAAACACTGGAGATGATCGTCAACGACCTTTATCCTCGCGGCGGTGACCTGAGCCAGGCCAGTTTCTGGACCGGCCTGCGCCCGGCGACCCCGGACGGCACCCCGATCGTGGGGGCTACCGCGTTCCGAAACCTGTTCCTCAATACCGGCCACGGTACGCTGGGTTGGACCATGGCCTGTGGTTCCGGGCGTCTGCTGGCTGACCTGATTGCGCGCAAAAAGCCGCAAATCAGCGCTGAAGGGCTGGATATTTCACGCTATGGCAACACCCGGGAAGCCGCCAAGCAAGGCCATACGGCGCCAGTGCACCAGTAATCGCCTGGCGTCACCGGCCCATCGCTGGCCTGCCGGCGATGGGTTCAACACTGTTTTCAACCTGAACCACCATAAGGCTGCCGCCATGCGTCCCGCCCGCGCCCTGATCGACCTCCAAGCCCTGCGTCACAACTACCGCCTTGCCCGTGAACTGACCGGCGCCAAAGCCCTCGCCGTGATCAAGGCCGACGCCTATGGCCACGGTGCCGTGCGTTGCGCCCTTGCACTGGAGGCCGAAGCCGATGGCTTTGCCGTGGCGTGCATCGAAGAGGCGCTGGAGTTGCGTGCGGCAGGCATCAAGGCGCCGATGCTGCTGCTCGAAGGCTTTTTCCAAGCCAGCGAGCTTTCCCTGATCGCCGAGCATGACCTGTGGTGCGTGGTGCATTCGCTGTGGCAGCTGGAGGCCATCGAAAATACCCCCGTGCACAAGCCATTGACCGTTTGGCTCAAGCTCGACAGCGGCATGCACCGTGTCGGCTTGCACCCCAAGGACTATCACGACGCTTACCAGCGCCTGCTGGCCAGCGGCAAGGTTGCGCGCATCGTGCTGATGAGCCATTTCGCCCGTGCCGATGAACTGGATGCCGATGCCACTGAGCAACAGATCGCCGTGTTCGAGGCCGCCCGGCAGGGGCTGGCTGCCGAATGCAGCCTGCGCAACTCGCCCGGCGTGCTCGCCTGGCCTCATGCCCCCAGCGACTGGGTGCGCCCTGGCATCATGCTGTATGGCGCAACCCCGTTCGACGTGGCGCAAGCCCAGGCCGAGCGCCTGCAGCCGGTAATGACCCTGCAATCGCAGGTGATCAGTGTGCGGGAACTGCCCGCTGGCGAGCCCGTAGGCTATGGCGCCAAGTTCATCAGCCAACGCCCCAGCCGGGTGGGTGTCGTTGCCATGGGCTATGCCGATGGCTACCCCCGCCAGGCCCCGACCGGTACCCCGGTGATGGTCGCCGGCAAGCGCAGCCAGCTGATTGGCCGGGTTTCCATGGACATGCTGTGCATCGACCTGACCGACGTGCCCGAAGCGACCATCGGCAGCCCGGTCGAGCTGTGGGGCAAGCACGTGTTGGCCAGTGACGTCGCCATGCACGCAGGGACCATCCCCTACCAGATCTTCTGCAACCTCAAACGCGTGCCACTGGACTACGTCGGCGAATGACACGCTGAAGCGGACAGCCTGAGGGGCGGTGTGTTGTAAATACTGAACGGCATTGCCATGATATCGTTCACATTCACCCCGCCATCTCACCGTTTCAGGAGGCTCCAGCTTTGGACGTCGGCGAACGACTGCAAGCCATCCGCAAGCTCAAGGGCCTGTCCCAGCGTGAACTCGCCAAGCGTGCGGGCGTGACCAACAGCACCATCTCGATGATCGAGAAGAACAGTGTGAGCCCCTCGATCAGTTCGCTGCGCAAGGTGCTTAGCGGCATCCCCATGTCCATGGTCGAGTTTTTCTCCGTGGAACTGGAAGCGCAAAGCCAGGCCCAGATTGTCTACAAGGCCCACGAGCTGATCGACATTTCCGACGGCGCGGTGACCATGAAGCTGGTAGGCAAGTCGCATCCCAACCGCGCGATCGCCTTCCTTACCGAGGTCTACCCGCCGGGTGCCGACACCGGAGCGGAGATGCTCACCCACGATGGCGAAGAGACCGGCATCCTCCTGGAGGGCCGGCTGGAACTGGTGGTAGGCACCGAGACCTTCATCCTCGAAGAAGGTGACAGCTACTACTTCGAGAGCACCCGCCCGCACCGTTTTCGCAACCCGTTCGATGAGCCGGCCCGACTGATCAGCGCGGCAACGCCCTCGAACTTTTGATCCAGCGCAGTGCATTGATTCGGCAATACCCCTTTCCTGAGTAGGGTCGTTTCACGGCTTGTGGGTTCCCGCTATACTTTTCAACGCTCGCATTACCGTGGCCGCGGGCGTGATTAGCCACCATGAGGGTGTTCGCGTGAACCAAATCAAGAAGATGCTGGCCGTACCAGCAGCCGTATTCGCCCTTTGGGCAATGAGCGCAACCGCTGCGACCAATGATGACATTGCCAAACGCCTCGAGCCGGTGGGTCAGGTGTGCGTCCAGGGCCAGGAATGCAAGGGCATGGAGGTGGCCGCTTCGGCTGGCGGTGGCGGTGCCAAGACACCGGATGAAGTCATCGCCAAGCATTGCAACGCCTGCCATGGCAGCGGCCTGCTCGGCGCGCCGAAAATTGGCGACACCGCCGCGTGGAAAGAACGTGCCGACCACCAGGGCGGCCTCGATGGGATCCTTGCCAAGGCCATAACCGGCATCAATGCCATGCCCCCCAAGGGCACCTGCGCCGATTGCTCGGATGAAGACCTCAAGGCCGCCATCCAGAAGATGTCCGGGCTTTGAGCCAGCGTTGAATTGCCGATAGCCCGCCTTCCATGGCGGGCTTTGTCTTTGCGCAGGCAACGAACCGCTGTCGATACCTGTCCAACCCCTGAACCTACGGAAGACTCAGGAGGCCAAGATGCACCTCTGCTCCATCGACCAGGCAGTCGAGCAGGTCTTGTCACGCTTGCCCGCCCACATTCACATGGGCCTGCCGCTGGGGCTTGGCAAACCCAATGCCTTCGTCAATGCGTTGTACGCCCGGGTGCGTGACCTGCCAGAGCGCCGCTTGACGATCTACACGGCTTTGTCGCTTGGCCGCCCACCCTTGGGCGACGGCCTGCAACGACGTTTCCTCGAGCCCTTCGTCGGGCGTGTGTTCGCCGATTACCAGGAGCTCACCTATCTGGCCGACCTGCGCAACGACCAGCTGCCGCCGAACATCCGCGTCGAGCAGTTCTTCATGCAGCCCGGCGGCCTGCTGCACAGTGATTGCGCGCAGCAAGACTACGTTAGCAGCAACTACAGCCACGCAGCCCGCGACATCAACGCCAAGGGCCTGAACCTGATCGCGCAATTGGTCGCCGCCACGCCAGAAAGGCCGGTGCACTTGAGCCTGGCCTGCAACCCCGACATCACCCTCGACCTGCTGCCGATGATCGCCAAGCGCCGCGAGGCCGGCGAAACCATCCTCATGCTCGGCCAGGTGCATGCCGAGCTGCCCTACATGCCAGGCGATTCGGAGTTGGGCATGGAGGCGTTCGACCTGCTGATCGATCAGGTGGAACAGCGTCGGCTGTTTTCCACACCGAACATGCCGGTAACCACCCAGGACCATTGCATCGGCCTGCATGCCAGCACCCTGGTGCGCGATGGCGGCACCCTGCAGATCGGCATTGGCGCCATGGGTGATGCCGTGACCGCTGCGTTGCTGGCGCGCCAAGGCGACAACCCTGGGTATCGGGCATTGATGGGTGAGCTGGATGTAGGGCCCTGGCACACCCTGATCGAGCGTGAGGGCGGGCTGGATGCGTTCGCCCAAGGCCTCTATGGGTGCAGTGAGATGTTCGTCAACGGCCTGCTGGCGCTGGCCGAAGCCGGGGTGGTGCGGCGCCCGGCTGACGAGCAAGGCGTGCTGGTACATGGCGGCTTCTTCCTTGGCCCGCAGGCGTTCTATCAACGCTTGCGGGAGATGCCACTGGAGCAGCGCGCGCAGTTTGCCATGACGCGTATCAGCTTCATCAACGAGCTGTATGGCCAGGAAGAACTGAAGCGTCGCCAGCGGCGTGATGCCCGCTTCATCAACACAGTGTTCACCATGACCCTGCTCGGCGCGGGGGTAGCCGACCAGCTGGAAAGTGGCCGCGTGCTCAGCGGCGTGGGCGGGCAGTACAACTTCGTCGCACAGGGCCACGCGCTGGAGGGCGGGCGATCCATCCTGTTGCTGCGCAGTTGGCGTGAGGCGGGGGGCGAGGTCAGCTCCAACCTGCTCTGGGCCTACGGCCACTGCACCATCCCCCGGCACTTGCGTGACATCGTGGTGACCGAGTACGGCATTGCCGACTTGCGGGGGCAGACCGACAGCGAAGTGATCGCCCGGCTACTGGCAATCACCGACTCCAGATTCCAGGGCGAGCTGATCGAACAGGCCAAGCAGGCAGGCAAGCTCGCAAAAGACTTTCAACTCGATGCGCGGTTTACCGACAACACGCCTGAGCGACTTGAGCAGATCAGGGCGCGGCATGCACGGCTGTTCCCTGAGTACCCGTTGGGGACTGATTTCACTGCCGAGGAACGGGACTTGCTGCGGGCGCTGGGCTGGCTCAAAAGCAAGTTCAGGTTGAGCGAGGTGCTGGAGCTGGGCAAGGCAGCGCTGGATGCGCCGGGGCCGGAGGGGTATGCGGCGCAGTTGGCGCGCATGCAGCTCGATGAGCCGCGAGGGCTGAAGGAAGAGCTGTATCAGCGGTTGGTTTTGGCAGGGTTGGCGGCTACGCGATAATTACGGGCCTGCTTTGCAGCGGACTGCCGGCAAGCCAGCTCCTTTGGGAGCCGGCTTGGCGACGATGAGGCCGGTACAGGCTCAATCGATGAAGCTGACCACGCCACCTTCCAGCGACTTCACCCGGGCCAGGGATTCAACGCGGTAACCTTGGCTATCCAGCTCGGCACGGCCACCCTGGAACGATTTCTCGATGACGATACCCAGGCCGGCAACGGTAGCACCGGCTTGCTTGATGATCGAGATCAGCGCCTGGGAGGCTTTGCCGTTGGCCAGGAAGTCATCGATCACCAGCACGCGGTCGCTGCTGTTGAGGTGGCGCGGGGAGATAGCCACGGTGTTTTCGGTCTGCTTGGTGAAGGAATACACCGAGGCCGTCAGCAGGTTTTCGGTCAGGGTCAGGGACTGATGCTTGCGCGCGAAGATCACCGGAACGCCCAGCTTCAGGCCAGTCATCACCGCCGGCGCAATGCCCGAGGCTTCGATGGTGACGATCTTGGTCACACCGGCATCGGCGTAAAGGCGAGCGAATTCGTCACCGATCAGCTGCATCAGCGCAGGGTCGATCTGGTGGTTGAGAAACGCATCGACTTTGAGAACCTGATCGGAAAGCACGATGCCTTCGTCGCGAATCTTCTGCTGCAGTGCTTCCACTGTGTATCTCCGATGTAGCAAAGGTGGCCGCAAAGAGCGGCAGAGTTAAAGAGTAATGGTTGATCAGCGTTTGAGCATTGCCCGGATATCGGCCAGTGCGTTGTTGCCACGCGCGGCTTTGACTTCCACTGGCGCATCGTCCAGGCCTTCCCAGGCCAGGTCGTCCGGCGGCAGTTCGTCGAGAAACCGGCTGGGCGTGCAGTCGATGATTTCGCCATACTGCTTGCGTTTGGCAGCGAAGGTGAAGGCCAGGGTCTGGCGGGCGCGGGTAATGCCCACGTAGGCCAGGCGGCGTTCCTCTTCGATGGTGTCGGCTTCGATGCTCGAGCGGTGGGGGAGGATTTCCTCCTCCATGCCCATGATGAACACGTACGGGAATTCCAGGCCTTTGGACGCGTGCAGGGTCATCATCTGCACCCCCTCGGCGTTTTCTTCCTCTTCCTGCTGGCGCTCGAGCATGTCGCGCAGCACCAGCTTGCCGATGGCGTCCTCGATGGTCATGTCACCCTCTTCGTCCTTCTCGAGGGTGTTCTTCAGTGCTTCTACCAGGAACCAGACGTTGCTGATGCGGAACTCAGCGGCTTTGTCGCTGGCCGTTTGCTGGCGAATCCAGTTTTCATAGTCGATGTCGCGGATCATCTCGTGCAGCGCGGCGATCGGGTCTTCCAGGGCGACTTTGTGGCGCACGCCGTCGAGCCAATGCTTGAAACGCTGCAGACGCTCGGTATAACGCGCGTCCAAGTGCTCGCCCAAGCCCAGTTCCTCGCTGGCGGCATACATCGAGACGCCCCGTTCGGTCGCGTAGTTGCCGAGCTTTTCCAGGGTGGTCGAGCCGATCTCGCGGCGCGGTACGTTGATCACCCGCAGGTAGGCGTTGTCGTCATCCGGGTTCACCAGCAAGCGCAGGTAGGCCATCAGGTCCTTGACTTCCTGGCGGCCGAAGAAGCTGTTGCCGCCCGACAGGCGATACGGCACCTGATGGTGCTGCAGTTTCAGCTCGATCAGCTTGGCCTGGTAGTTACCGCGGTACAGGATGGCGAAGTCACTGTAAGGGCGGTTGGTGCGCAGGTGCAGGGTGAGGATTTCCATGGCCACACGCTCGGCCTCGGCGTCCTCATTCTTGCAGCGGATCACACGGATCTCGTCGCCCACGCCCATCTCGCTCCACAGCTGCTTCTCGAAGGCATGCGGGTTGTTGGCGATCAGCACGTTGGCGCAGCGCAGGATGCGGCTGGTGGAGCGGTAGTTCTGTTCGAGCATGACGATTTTCAGGGAAGGGTAGTCTTCCTTGAGCAGCATCAGGTTCTCGGGGCGCGCACCACGCCAGGCGTAGATCGACTGGTCATCGTCACCCACCACGGTGAACTGGTTGCGCATGCCGATCAGCATCTTCACCAGCAGATACTGGCTGGCGTTGGTGTCCTGGTATTCGTCCACCAGCAGGTAGCGCACGCGGTTCTGCCAGCGCTCCAGCACTTCGGGGTGCTCCTGGAACAGCTTGACCGGCTGCAGGATCAGGTCGTCGAAGTCCACCGCGTTGAACGCCTTGAGCGTGCGCTGGTAATGGGTGTAGACGATGGCGGCGGTCTGCTCGCGTGGGTTTCGCGCTTTTTCCAGGGCTTCGGCGGGCAGGATCAGGTCGTTCTTCCAGGCACCGATCATGTTCTTGATCTCGTCGATGCCGTCGTCGCCGGAATACTCCTTCTGCATGATGTCCGACAGCAGCGCCTTGATATCGGACTCGTCGAAGATCGAAAAGCCCGGCTTGTAGCCCAGCTTGTCGTGCTCCTTGCGGATGATGTTCAGGCCCAGGTTGTGGAAGGTACACACCGTCAGGCCTCGGCCTTCCCCCGGGCGCAGCAGGGTGGCGACCCGCTCCTTCATCTCGCGCGCAGCTTTGTTGGTGAAGGTCATCGCGACGATGTACTGGGCACGGATGCCGCAGTTCTGGATCAGGTGGGCAATCTTGCGCGTGATCACGCTGGTCTTGCCGGAGCCTGCACCGGCGAGCACCAAAAGAGGGCCGCCGACGTAGTCACGGGCTTCCTGTTGCCTGGGATTGAGTCGGGACATGCTAGAAACCGGGGGTCGCCAGAAAATAGCCGCGCATTCTAACAGGCATGGGGCCATTGTGGCGCGACCGTCTGACGTCTGAGTCAGACTTTGTGTCGCGTATAGCATTAGTCAGGCTCATGCTATTCATGGAAAAAATCGTATTTGCTGGTTTAACCGCTTTCGAGCAGGATGCACGTCAAAATGTGTCGGGACGCACTGTGGGCAAGGATGTGTCTAAAAGTGAAAATCATTTTCATTTATCCAGTAGCATACCCGGCCACCCTTTTGCCACCGTCCTCGCTTTAAGGAGCCCGCTTGTCCACGCCTGTCGAACCTTTGCGTTTGCTGTTGTTGGCTGATGAGCCGGAATGGGCCGCCTTGTTGCGCGAATGCCTGCTGCCGCTGAACGGTACAGCGGTACTGCTGACTGCGCCCAACTGGGCTGCAGTGGACAGCCTGTTCAGCCAAGACCGCCAGGCCGTGATCCTGGCCACCCAGGCCCTGCAACCTGCGCCGGGGCGTTGCGAGCTGCCGACCATCTTGTTGCTGGACGAGGAGCCGCTGACCCCACCCACAGGCGTCAGCGACTGGCTGGTGCGCAGCCAGTTGAATACCGATGCGCTTCGCCGTTCCTTGCGCCACGTACGCGAACGTGGCGTGCTGGTGGCCACCTTGCAGCGCCTGGCCGAGCAGGACCCGCTGACGGGCATCGCCAACCGCCAGGGTTTCCAGGCCCTGCTGACCGCCCGGCTGGCTGAGAACGACGGGCGCGGAGTAGCCCTTGGGCACCTGGACCTGGACAACTTTCGTCATGTCAACGATGCCCTCGGCCACCAGGGTGGCGACCGGCTGATCCTGCAGGTGGTGTCACGCCTGAAGCAGCAACTGGCGGCCGGCGACCAGCTGGCGCGCCTGGGCAGTGATGAATTTGCCCTGCTGATCGACACCCGCCGCGACAACGGCCGCGCCGAACGCATCGCCGAATGCATCGTCGAAGCCCTGGCCGAGCCTTACTGGATCGACGGCGAAAGCCTGTTGCTTGGCTGCAGCCTGGGCCTTGCCCATGCCCGCGCGCAAAGCGGCGCCGACCCATTGATGTGGCATGCACATATCGCCATGCGCCAGGCCAAAAGCAGCCAGGGCTGTACCTTCCATGTGTTCAATGAGCGAATCAACCGCAACGCCCGCAGCCTCGCCGACCTGGAAGGCGAACTGCGCAGGGCCCTGCGTCGTGATGAGCTGGAGCTGCACTACCAGCCACGGCTGAACCTGGGCGATGGCAGCATCGTCGGCCTTGAGGCGCTGGTGCGCTGGCGTCATGCCGAGCGCGGCCTGTTGCCGCCGAGCGAGTTCGTGCCGTTGGCCGAGCAGAGCGGGTTGATCGTGCCGTTGGGCTACTGGGTTATCTCCCGTGCCCTGCGTGACATGCAGGCCTTGCGCGAGAGCGGCCTGGCCCCCCTGCACATGGCGGTCAACCTGAGTTTTCGCCAGTTCCAGGACAGCCAGCTGCTGGCGACCCTGAGCCGGCTGATCATCGAACATGGCGTCGACGCCCGCTGGCTGGAGTTCGAACTGACCGAAACGGCGGTGATGCGCCGCAATGAGCTGGTCCGCCAGACCATGGATGCTCTGGGGCGCCTTGGCGTGCGCTTCTCGCTCGACGATTTCGGCACCGGTTTCTCATCCTTCGTGCACCTGAACAGCCTGCCGATCACCTTGCTCAAGGTCGATCGCAGCTTTGTCGCCGAAATGGAGATGCGCGAGGAAAACCGCAAGCTGGTGCACGCGATGATCAACCTGGCGCACAATCTCAACCTCGAGGTAGTGGCCGAGGGCGTTGAAAGCCCTGAGCAGATGGCCTTGCTACGCGAGTTCGGCTGTGACCAGGTGCAGGGGTTTCTGGTCAGCAAGCCACTGCCGGTGGATGAGCTGGTGGCGTACCTGCGGCAGGCGTGTGAGCGCAAGCTGACGCAAGTGCTCTAGCGCCGTATCGCTGGCAAGCCAGCTCCCGCGACTGCCTGGTTCTTCAGGTCTGCGCTTCACCTTTGGGAGCCGGCCTGCCGGCGATGTGGCCCAGCGTCAGGCGGAAGCAGCGGCCTGTGCACCCGCTCCCGCCTTGCCCAGCATCCGCTTCATCCGCCACTCAAAGGCCAGGGTCAGCGCCACCGAAGCACACGCCAGCCCCAATGCCAGCCCCCACCACACACCGACTGCACCGCCACCCAGGTTGAAGGTCAGCAACCACGCACTTGGCGCTCCGACCAGCCAGTAGCAGCAAAGGCCGATCAGGAAGGTGGTCTTGGCATCCTTCAACCCGCGGATCGAACCCATGGCGATGGTCTGCACACCATCGAACAGCTCGAACCAGGCCGCCACCATCAGCAAGCTCACTGCCAGCTGGTAGATCGGCGCAAACGCTGGATCATTACCATCGATGAACAGGCTCACCAGCATCTCCGGGCGCAGCCAGAACAGTGCCGCGAAGGCGAACATGATCAGCGCGCCAAAGCTGATGCCTACCCGCCCGGCACTGCGCGCCGCCGGCAGGTTGCCGGCACCGTAATACAGCCCTACGCGCATGGTCACCGCATACGAAAGCCCGGTCGGCACCATGAATGCGGTAGAAACGATCTGCAGGGCAATCTGGTGGGCCGCAAGCTCGGTGCTGCCAAGTACACCCATGCACAGGGCGGCAAAAGCGAACAGGCCGACCTCCACCATGTAGGTGCCCCCGATCGGCAAGCCCAGGCGCCACAGCTCGCGCAAGGCCGGCAGCGAAGGGCGCGACAGGCCCTTGCGCAGCGGGTAGGCGGCATAGGCCGGGTGCCAGCGGATGTACAAGGCCAGCGCGATGGCCATGCCCATCGACACCAAGGCGGTGACCAGGCCGATGCCCATCAGCCCAAGCTTGGGCAGGCCGAACATGCCTTCGATCAGCGCGACGTTGAACAGGTAGTTGAGCACCGTACCGATCAGGCTGATGACCATCACCGGGGTCGAGCGGCCCAGGGCGCTGGTGAAGCCACGCAGGGCCATGAAGGTCAGGTAGCCCGGCAGCGCCAGTGGCAAGAGGGTGAGGAATTCGGTGGCCGAGGCGACGTTTTCAGGCTGTTGGCCGAACAGCAGCAACACCGGTTTGAGGTTCCACAACGCCAGCGCGGCCACCAGCGCCAGCCCCCAGGCCAGCCACAAACCGTTTTGCGCCAGCCGGGTGGCGCCTTCGATGTCATTGGCGCCCTTGCGGATCGCCACCAGCGTGCCGACTGCAGCGATCACCCCCAGGCAGAAGATCGACACGAACGAATAGCTCGCAGCCCCCAGCCCACCGCCGGCCAAGGCCTGGGGGCTGATGCGGGCCATCATCAGGGTGTCGGTCAACACCATCAGCATGTGCGCCAACTGCGAGGCAACCAGCGGCCCGGCCAGGCGCAGCAAAGCCTTGAGTTCTTTAGTGGGCGCGACGTGCATGGGGGTGGTCCTTCTGACTCTGTGAGCGAGGGACGATTCTGAGGCTTCGGTCAACTTTGCACAAAAGGATAAAAACGATGATTGGCATGAGTTGAACTCATGCATATATGATTCCATGCATCCCCTTTGTGCCCCCGTAAGCAGGTGCCATATGTCCCGTCAGCTGCCTGCGCTGTATGCGCTGCGCGCATTCGAAGCCGCCGCCCGGCTCAGCTCGTTCACCCGTGCCGGCCAGGAGCTGTCGATCACCCAGAGTGCGGTCAGCCGCCACATCCGTACCTTGGAGGAGCACTTTGCCTGTCGCCTGTTCATCCGCAGCGGCCGCAGCCTGCAATTGACCGAGGCCGCCCGGGTGCTGCTGCCCGGCGTGCGTGAGGGCTTTGCCGCGCTGGAGCGCGCGTGCGACACCTTGCGCGGTGAGGACGACATACTGCGCATGAAGGCGCCGTCGACGCTGACCATGCGCTGGCTGCTGGCGCGCCTGAGCCAGTTCCGGCACTTGCAGCCGGGCAATGAAGTGCAGTTGACCAGCGCCTGGATGGATGTCGACCACGTGGACTTCAACCAGGAACCTTTCGACTGCGCGGTATTGCTCAGTGATGGCGCTTTTCCGCCGGACTGGGAGGTACGCCGGCTGTTTTCCGAGCTACTGATCCCGGTGGGCGCACCCGACCTGCTCAAGGAAGGCCCTTTGGACGAGCGCAGGCTGGCCGGCATCGAGCTGCTGCACCCGACCCCCGACAAGCGTGACTGGCGAGAATGGCTGGAGCGCATGGGGCTGGCTGATAGCGTTTCACTCAAGGGTGGGCAGGTGTTCGACACCTTGGAGCTGGGGATGATTGCGGCGGCCCGTGGCTACGGGATATCCATGGGTGACCTGCTGATGGTCGCCGAGGATGTTGCGCAGGGTCGTTTGAGCCTGCCATGGCCGACGGCGGTGCCCAGTGGCATGGATTACTACCTGGTCTGGCCGAGAACCCGGCCGGGCGGGGAGCGGTTGCGGCGGTTGAGTGTATTTCTGCAGGAAGAGGCCGCGGCGGTGAGCCTGCCGGCTGTGCAAATACTGCCGGCCGTCTGATTGCCTGCGCCGGCTCCATTTCCGGCAGTCCAGCCGGTGGGGGCCAGCTTGCCAGTGATTAGCGCCGGTACAGCAGTGGAAAACGTTTGCGAATATCCCGGCCCGACACTCAAGTATTCGCCAGCGACGCCGATCTAGTTGCACCAGCGTCCCGGAAGAGGGCGCGACTCTCCGTTGATAACAGCAGGTGGTCGGGGTGATCAGGATGATCCGGGCCGCCTGCCAGGAGCTCCCCATGTCTCAACCGCGTGCCCGAATCGCCTCGCAGCTTGGTATCGCTCTCGCCATCGTGCTGGCGCTGGTGATTACCGGCAGTACCTTGTTCGCCCTGCGTTCCCTGGACGACGCCAACCTCACCACTCGCCAGGAACACCTGGCCAGTGAAGCGCGGCTGTTGGCCGACCAGCTCGACACCTTCCATGGTTCGCTCAAGGACAACACCCAGCGCCTGAGCGGCCTGTTCGAGCGCCGCTTCGCTTCGGGGCTGTCGCTGCATGCCGGTGAAACCGTGCAGGTGGCCGGCCAGCCCACGCCGGCGCTGTACCTGGGTGATCAACTGCTCAACAACGACTTCCACCAGGTCGATGAATTTCAGCAGCTGACCGCAGGTGTAGCGACCCTGTTCGTGCGCAGTGGCGACGACTTCGTACGCATCAGCACCAACCTGAAGAAACAGGATGGCAGCCGGGCCATCGGCACCCAGCTCGACCGCCAGCACCCGGCCTACGCAAAACTGATGGCAGGGCAGACTTATGTCGGCCGTGCCCTGCTGTTCGAGCGCAACTACATGACCCGTTATGTGCCAGTGACCGATGGCAATGGGCGGGTGATCGCGGTGCTGTTCGTTGGCTTTGACTATACCGACGCGCAAAACGCGCAGTTCGCCAACCTCAAGCGCTTCCGGATTGGCGATACCGGCTCGCTGGCCTTGCGCGACGAGCAAGGCAAGTGGCTGGTGCCCCCAGCCAATGCCGACCAGCCTCTGTACAGCGCCTCTGCACCCTTTGCCGAAGGCCCCTGGACGGTAGTCGCCAGCATGCCCCTGGAGGAGATCCGTGCGGTGACCTGGAGCGTTGGCTTGCGCCTGGCCATCGGCAGTTTGCTGGCGATGCTGCTGGCAGTGGCCGCCACGCTGTGGCTGTTACGCCGCAAGTTGCGCCCGCTGGATGACCTGGTGCGCCAGGCCGAGGCACTGGGCGCAGGCGATCTGAGCGCCCGCCTGGCCGTGACCAGCCATGACGAAATCGGCCAACTGGCACGCAGCTTCAACAAGATGGGCGAAGCGTTGGCGACCATGGTCGAACACATTCGCGGGGCTTCCGAGCAAGTCAGCAGCCGTGCCCGCTCGCTGTCTGGCCTGTCGGCCGGTGCCTGCGAAGGCATGGACCAGCAGTCCGGCGAAATCACCAGCATGGCCGGTGCGGTAGAGGAGTTCAGCGCTACCTCGATGAACATCGCTGACAACATGGCGGGCACCGAGCGCATGGCCCGTGACAATGCCCAGCAGACCCGCATCGGCCGTAGCGCGATGGATGAAGCGTCGAGTTCGTTGCGCCAGATCGCCGAGGCCCTGGGTGGCACTGCAACGGTGATGGACACACTGGGTGCACGCTCCCAGGAAATCGGGGGCATTGTCGGGGTGATTACCGCCATTGCCGAACAGACCAACCTGTTGGCGCTCAACGCGGCCATCGAAGCGGCGCGGGCGGGCGAGCAGGGCCGTGGATTTGCCGTGGTGGCTGACGAGGTTCGTGGCCTGGCGGCGCGTACGCGTCAAGCGACGGATGAAATCTCCGGGATGATCGCCAGTATCCAGCAGCAGACTGGCCATGCCATCAGCACCCTGGAGCAGGGCAACCAGTTGATGCAGGAAGGCCTGGCACGCAACGACAAGGTGGCTGAAGCGCTGGCGCGCATTGACGAGCAAAGCCGTGTCGCGGGTGAGCAGTTCACGGTGATCAGCACTGCCACCCAGGAGCAAAGCAGCACCGCAACGGTGCTGAGCCGCAACCTGCAGAGCATTGCCCAAGCCAACAGCGAACAGCGTGACGTGGCCAATGAGCTGGCCTTTACCGCCAAGGAGCTGGAAGGGTTGGCGGCGCAGTTGCGCCAGGAAGTCGACCGGTTTCGTTGAGTAAACCGGGGCCGCGCCTGCGGATCTTCGTAGGCGCGGCCTTGGTCGCCAAAGGGCGCACCGCGCCCCCAGCAATCCTGAGGCTTACACCAACTCCAGGTTCAATGCCTGCGCACAAGCCTGCACCGAGCGCTGCTCAGTCTGCGCGTACAGCGCCAGCTCATCCAGTACCTGCAGCCCCAATGCCGCTTCGAAGGCCTCGCGGTTGGCGTTGCTGCCATACTCGGCCTGGGCATCGTCACCCAGGTTGGACTGGAAGATCCCCGCCGCGCTCACTGGCAGGAAGTCTTCGTAGACCAGCGCCTCGAAGTGCACATGGCCGGCCTCGATCAAGCCCTGCAGAGTGGTCGGGCGCTCAGCCTGCTCGCGTGCGGCCATGCCCTTCTCGGTCGCGAAATAGCGGAAGTACGCCAGCCCTTGCTCACGCATCTGTGCCAGGTCATCCGGAAACGCGGCAAAGTGCTCTTTCAGCAGTGCCATGTAGCGCTCGGCATTGGCCTCTGCCGGTGCGCCGCCCAAGGCTGCACGGGTAGCGTCGAGCAGCGTGTCATACAGCTGCCGGCCTTTGGGCGTGAGTGCCGCGCCGCGCTGCTCGATCTCGCCGAAACGTGCGGTGTGGCTGCCTTCGCTACCGTGCTGGTCCCTGAACGCAACCTTCTCCTGCAGAGCCTTGAAGCTGGTCTGGCGCAGCAGGATTGGGTGGCGGCGAGTGGGCGGGCCTTCGACAACGGCTTTGGGCGGGATACCTTTGGCCGGCATGCCCAACTGGATCGCATCGATGTCCAGGGTGCGCGGGGTCAGGTGATTGATGTGCGGGCCCTTGAACGCCACCACGTCAGCGATCAGGCGGTGCTGGTCGTGTAACTGCTGGTACTGCTCGGCGGTAACCGTAGCCTCCTGGTGCCAGCGGAAGGTGTGCAGGGCCTCCTGCACGAACGCCTCGGCGTCGGTCGCGTTCAGGCCGCCATCGCGCTCGCACTGGGTGATCAGCTCAAGGGCGCGGGCGGTGAAGATCTTGCGTTTGGCCAGGAGGCTCTGTGCCAACTCACGCAGTGCGGGATCGTCGATCAGTTCCAGGCGCAGCAGCGAGGTGAAGACGCGGAACGGGCTGATGTGCAGTGCCTGTTCGTGCACGGCGCGAAACGCGGTGGAGTGCACGGGCACGCCTGCGCTGCTGAGGTCGTAGTACCCAACCGGCTGCATGCCCATCACCGCGAACAACCGGGCGATGGTGGCCAGCTCTTGTGCTGTGCCGACCCGGATGGCGCCGTGGCGCTCCTGGTCCAGGCGCTCCACCTCGCCGGTCCAGCGCAGCGCCTGGGCCACCTCAGGCTGCTGGGCCATGACCTGCTGGTTGATTTCGCTCACCAGCGCCAGCAGCGTGCCGTACAGCGGCACTTCCTGTTTGTACATGAGCGACATGGCGGCAGAGAACTGCGCGCGGATGCTGTCGGGGCTGACGAAATCGTGGGCGGGCATCGCTAGCTTCCTGGTTGGGTTCGGACGCTTACATGAAAGCTGGGAATGCACTATGGCCACAAGCGAAAAAAAGTGGCTGTGTCATTCCTTTTTTGATCGACCTTCGAGGCCTTTCGCCGCAATGGCGATTCTCAAGCCTGCAACTGCTCCAGAACCCATTGCGCCAACGCCCGCACCTTCGGCACCTCTGCCGCATGCTCGGCATAAGCCAGGTAATGCGCCCCGGTACTGTTCATCGCATGGTTCCAAGCAATCACCAGGCTGCCTTCGCTCAACTCCTTGGCCACCAGGTAGCGCGGTACCAGCGCTACCCCGCAGCCCGCCTGGGCCGCACTCAGCGCCATGTAGAAGGTATCGAACCGTGGCCCGTGGTAGGCGCTGACGCTGTGCAGCCCCAGCTCCAGGAACCACTCGTGCCAGGCTTCGGGCCGCGACGTGCTTTGCAGCAGCACCAGCTCCGCCAGCTCGGCCGCATCCCCCAGTTCACGCCCGGCCAGCAGCTCCGGAGCGCACACCGGCACCACTTGCTCGCGGAACAATTCGATGCAGGTCGCCCCCGGCCAGGTGCCTTGGCCATAGAAAAACACCACATCCGCCGAGCCCTGCAGCAAGGCGAAAGGCTCCATCTCGTTACGGATGTCCAGATGGATGTTGCTGTGGCGCTTGCCGAAGCCTTTGAGGTGCGGGATCAACCAACGCACGCCAAAACTCGGTTGAGTGGCTACCTTCAATATCTCGGTCTGCTCGCCATAGGTCAGCACGTAGCGGCTGGACATGTCCACCTGGGTGAGGATCTTGTTGACCTCGGCCAGGTACAGACTGCCAGCGGGGGTTAGTTGCAGGCGCCGGCGGATACGCAGGAACAGGTGGTGGCGCAGCATCTCTTCGAGCTGTGCGACCTGCTTGCTGACCGCGCTCTGGGTCAGGTGCAGCTCTTCGGCGGCACGGGTAAAGCTCAAGTGGCGGGCTGCAGCTTCGAAGCACTGCAGGGCGGTCATGGAAGGCACGAGGCGTTTGGACATAGCGGTCTCTGCAGCTCAAATCATTACCTGACGGAATGATATGCGGAATAAAGGTCGTTTGTTGCACTGGTGTGATCGGATTAATACTGATCCACATCATTTTTCCACCCCATCACCCGATGTAGGAGAAGCACAATGGTTGCTGGATTGCTCGAGCGCCTTGGCGTTGCCGCCACGGCTTACACCCAGGGCGACTACCCTGTTCACACCCCGATCGACGGTAGCCAGATCGCCTCGGTGAAACTGCTTGGCAAGGCCGAGACCACCGCCCGCATCGACCAGGCGCAGAGTGCCTTCCAAGCCTGGCGCAGCGTGCCGGCCCCGCGCCGTGGCGAACTGGTGCGCCTGTTCGGTGAAGTGCTGCGTGAACACAAGGCCGACCTGGGCGAACTGGTGTCGATCGAAGCCGGCAAGATCACTCAGGAAGGCCTGGGTGAAGTCCAGGAAATGATCGACATCTGCGATTTCGCCGTTGGCCTGTCGCGTCAGCTGTACGGCCTGACCATCGCATCGGAGCGCCCTGGCCACCACATGCGTGAGAGCTGGCACCCGCTGGGCGTGGTCGGCGTGATCAGCGCCTTCAACTTCCCGGTGGCCGTGTGGGCCTGGAACACCGCGCTGGCCCTGGTGGCCGGTAACGCGGTGGTGTGGAAGCCTTCGGAGAAGACCCCGCTGACCGCACTGGCCTGCCAGGCACTGTTCGAAAAAGCCCTGAAAGCTTTTGGCGATGCCCCGGCTGGCCTGGCACAACTGGTCATCGGTGGCCGCGAAGCGGGCGAAGCCTTGGTCGACGACCCACGCGTGCCGCTGGTCAGCGCCACCGGCAGCACCCGCATGGGCCGTGAAGTCGGCCCGCGCGTTGCTGCCCGTTTCGGCCGCAGCATCCTGGAGCTGGGCGGTAACAATGCCATGATCCTGGCACCGAGCGCCGATCTGGATCTGGCCGTGCGTGGCATTCTGTTCTCCGCTGTGGGCACCGCCGGCCAGCGCTGCACCACCCTGCGCCGCCTGATCGTGCACCGCTCTATCAAGGACGAAGTGGTTGCCCGTGTGAAAGCCGCCTATGCCAAGGTGCGTATCGGCGACCCGCGCAAGGACAACCTGGTGGGCCCACTGATCGACAAATTGTCGTTCGACGCCATGCAGGGCGCGCTGGCCAAGGCCCGCGACGAGGGTGGCCAGGTATTCGGTGGCGAGCGCCAGCTGGCCGACCAGTTCCCTAACGCCTACTACGTGTCGCCAGCCATCGCCGAGATGCCCGCGCAGAGCGACGTGGTGCGCCACGAAACCTTCGCACCGATCCTCTACGTACTGGCCTACGATGACTTCGAAGAGGCCCTGCGCCTGAACAACGAAGTACCGCAAGGCCTGTCGTCGTGCATCTTCACCACCGACATCCGTGAGGCCGAGCGCTTCCAGAGCGCCTCGGGCAGCGACTGCGGTATCGCCAACGTCAACATCGGCACCAGCGGCGCCGAAATTGGCGGCGCCTTCGGTGGCGAGAAGGAAACCGGCGGCGGTCGTGAGTCGGGTTCCGACGCCTGGAAAGGCTACATGCGTCGCCAGACCAACACCGTGAACTACTCGCGTGAGCTGCCGCTGGCGCAGGGTATCGTGTTCGACTGATGCTGCATGGCCGGGGGCTTTGCCCCCGGTTCGCCGGCAAGCCGGCTCCCAGTGATCGTGCGGGCGATGCGATCCTTGTGGACGCCGGCTTGCCAGCGATGGGTCGCGCAGCGGCCCCAACAAGAACAATAGTGCTGGAGCCGGCCATGTCCGAACTGCGTCAACAATGCTTGTGGGAACACGTCAGCCAACCTACCGTCGCCGCTCAGGCCCTGGCCGGTGAACACAAGGCCGACGTCTGCGTCATCGGCGCCGGCATCACCGGCCTGTCGGCGGCCATCCACCTGCTCGAACAGGGCAAGTCGGTGATCCTGCTGGAGGCCTGGAAGATCGGCCACGGCGGCTCCGGACGTAACGTAGGCCTGGTCAACGCTGGCACCTGGATCCGCCCTGACGATGTCGAGGCAACGTTGGGCCAGAAGCAGGGCAGCCGCTTGAACAAAGTGCTCGGCGAGGCGCCAGGCGAGGTTTTCGCCATGATCGAACGCCTCGGCATCGATTGCCAGGCGCAGCACAAAGGCACCCTGCACATGGCGCACAACGCCACCGGCATCGCCGACCTCGAAGCGCGCCATGAGCAATGGCGCCGACGCGGCGCCGATGTGCAGCTGCTGACCGGCGCCCAGTGCCAGGAGTACTGCGGCACCGACAAGATTTCCGCTGCGCTGCTCGACCGCCGCGCCGGCACCATCAACCCCATGGGGTATACCCAAGGCCTGGCCGCGGCGGTTGCGCGCCTGGGCGGCAAGTTGTTCCAGCAATCGGCCGTGGAAGGCCTGGAGCGCGAAGGCGATGCCTGGCGGGTCAAGACTGCCCGCGGTTCGGTGCGCGCCGAGAAGGTGGTGATCTCGACCGGCGCCTACACCGAGGGTGATTGGAGCAACCTGCAGAAGCAGTTCTTCCGTGGCTACTACTACCAGGTCGCTTCCAAGCCGCTGCACGGTGCTGCTGCCGACAAGGTTCTGCCACATGGCCAAGGCTCGTGGGACACCCGCACGGTGCTCAGCAGCATCCGCCGCGACGACCAGGGCCGCCTGCTGCTTGGCAGCCTTGGACGGGTAGATAACAAACCTGCATGGTTCGTGCGCAGTTGGGCTGACCGCATCCAGAGCCATTACTACCCTGAGCTGGGCAAGGTCGAGTGGGAGATGCACTGGACCGGCTGCATCGACTTCACCCCTGACCACCTGATGCGCCTGTTCGAGCCGGCGCCGGGGTTGGTTGCGGTGACGGGCTACAACGGGCGCGGCAATACCACCGGCACGGTGATTGGCCGGGCGTTCGCCGAGTTTCTGCTCAAGGGTGAGGCGGACAGCCTGCCGATCCCGTTCTCGCCGATGACCGGGGTGAGTGCGCCATCGTTGCGCACCGCGTTCTACGAGTCCGGGTTCTCGCTGTACCACGCGGGGCAGTGTTTGCGGGTAGTGCTGTAGGTGTTTGTACCGGCCCTATCGCCGGCAAGCCGGCTCCCGCAGGGTTCTGCGGCGCTGCGGATGGCGCAGGTGGCACAGACTCATTTTGGGCGCCGCTTGCCGGCGATAGGGCCGGTGCAGGCGTCAGCATTACCTGTGCAACCAGCTGAGAAAGCCACCTTTCTTGATCGCTGTCGGCTTTTGCAGCAGCAATGACTCCCGGCTCTGGCGCCGGAACCGCTGCAACTTGGTCAACGCCGTCTGCACCTCGCCGCGCTGTACCAGGCAGCTGCGCACCTGCTCCTTCTCGATGCGATACAGCACGCAGCTGGTCAAGGTACGGAATTCGGCAAACGAGTCATCCTCATCGATGAGGCCCTCGATCCCCAGCACTACCCCCGGCCCCATGCGCCCGGCTTCCACTAACGTCTCGCCATCGCGAATCGCCGCCGAAACCACGCCGCTACCGATCACCAGCAAGTGATCGGAATGCTCGCCCACGCCCAGAATCACTTGGTCTGCCAGGTACTCGACGGCAGTCATGCGCTGGCTCAAGGCATCGCGCTCCTCGTCAGTCAACGAACGGAACACCCGTACCTCGTCCAGCACTTCACGCTGACGGCTGCGCGGCGGCATGGCCAGGTCGACGTTCCACATCACGCCACTGGCCTCCAGGTGCCGATGTGCAAGGTCGAACAGCTGGTTGCGCGCCTCGGTCTTGCCGCCCATGTCAGCGACGAAGCCGCTGGCTTCGTACTCCACCGATTCCAGCGTCGAGGCCTTCACCGTCACTTTCGGCTTGGGTGATGCGAGTATCGCGCGGGTGCCTTGCAAGGCCTTTTCCAGCGCATCGAAGACCCGCTTCGGCCTTACCTTGGCGGGTACCACCACACTGATCGACACCCCATGCACATCGGCCGGGCGACTGTGGTTGAGCAACTTGGCCTTGGCCGCCACCGAGTTGGGGATCACCGCCAGGCTGCCGGAGCCGGTGAGCAGGCGGGTGGCCCGCCAGTCGATGTCCAGCACCTTGCCTTCAGTGCCGTCGATCGAGATCGCATCGCCGATCTGATAAGGCCGCGTGGTGTTCAGCACGATCCCGCTGAACACGTCGGCCAAGGTGCTTTGCAACGCCAGGCCAATGACGATGGCCATCACCCCGGAGGTGGCCAGCAAGCCCTTTACCGGCAGCTGCATCACATAGCCTGCAGCGGCGACCACCGCCGCCAGGAAGATCAGCGCCCCCAGCACATCCTGCAGCAACCGCCCGCCATGGCTGCCGCGCGCCCCCAGCAGCAGGCCGAACACCACCGTCACCGTGCGTGCGCCGAACAGCCACCAGCCGATCGCCAGCACCGTGGCCATCAGGTTGCGCGACACGTCGTCGACCCAGGGCGGCGGTTGCAGCGGGCTCATCCCGGCAGTCACCAGCACCCAGCTGAACAGCAGGAAAATCGCCAACCGTGCGCCGATACGCCATGCCCTGCGCTGAACAGGGATCAGTTGCCAAAGCACGAGGTCGAGCAGGATCAGGGCACAACCGAGCAACAAAGGGGACGACTGGATGAAAGCCAGCATGGTGGTCTCGGGCGTGAGGGGAGGGCTGTGTGTAGTAATAGAGCAGGTTGAGGTGGCCGGCAATGGGGGCGAGTGAACCTTACAGGCGCATTTCACCCGCGCGGCATCGACGGCTGTGGGAGTGCCGTCCAGCCTCCAGCGTGGCTCGCCTTCGATGACGGCGCCTGGAACCCCGCAATGCGGGCGAAGGTGGTTTTGGCGAGCCGGCCCAGGACCAACAATCATCGTTCACAAAACAGAACGCTAAAGCCAAAAATCACTATCTACCGCTCCAAAGGTGGTGGTTTTAAGCTTCTCCCATCAACGCGAAACACCCAACTTACTGCACATCCAAACCCTTAGGAGCACGACCATGACCTACTTCAAATACAACCGCCTGAACAAAGACGACGCCGCCGTTCTGCTGGTCGACCACCAGGCTGGCCTGCTGTCCCTGGTCCGTGACATCGAACCGGATGCGTTCAAGAACAACGTGCTGGCCCTGGCGGACCTCGCCAAGTTCTTCAACCTGCCGACCATCCTCACCACCAGCTTCGAACAAGGCCCCAACGGCCCGTTGGTACCGGAGCTCAAAGCACTGTTCCCGGACGCCCCGTACATCGCCCGCCCTGGCCAGATCAACGCCTGGGACAACGAAGACTTCGTCAAGGCGGTGAAGGCCACCGGCAAGAAGCAGCTGATCATCGCCGGTGTGGTGACCGAGGTGTGTGTAGCCTTCCCGGCGCTGTCGGCACTGGAAGAAGAGTTCGAGGTGTTCGTGGTGACTGACGCTTCCGGCACCTTCAATGCCATGACCCGCGACGCTGCCCACGACCGCATGAGCCAGGCTGGCGCACAACTGATGACCTGGTTCGGCGTGGCGTGTGAGCTGCATCGCGACTGGCGCAACGACGTCGAAGGGCTGGCGGCGCTGTGCTCCAACCACATCCCGGATTACCGCAACCTGATGACCAGCTACAACGCCTTCAACGCCGGCAAGTAAGCCGACCGCCTCGGGCACCGGCAGCGGTGCCCGCCCAGGGCAGCACACTCATCCAATCATCCGCCCGTCCGCCGTTGCACAGTGGATGCGGGCAAGCTCATCCCAAGGAACGCCGATGAACACCGCATTCCAAGACAACCGCAAAGTAGTGACGCTGGTCATCCAGCACAAGGTCCGCGCCCAGGCACTGGCCAGCTACGAGGCTTGGCTCAAGCGTACGGTCAGCACCGCACGGCGCCAGCCGGGGCACCTCGACGTCAACGTGATCCGCCCGGACGACGGCGGGCTGCACTTCACCACCGTGGTGCGCTTCGCAGATGCCAGCCTCTTGCAGGCCTGGGTCAACTCCAGCGAGCGCCAGACGCTGGTCAACGAGGTGCTACCGCTGCTCGACGGCGGCGACCACACCCAGGTGCATGAAGACCCGGAGTTCTGGTTCACACCGCCCAGCATGACGTCCGCGCAACCGCCGCGCTGGAAGCAGGCCCTGCTGACCTACCTGGTGATCTGCCCGATGACCATGATCATTCCGCAATTGCTGGCGCCGTTCTTCACCCGCTTCCCGCAGTTTGGCGGGATGGTCACAGGCAACCTGATCGTCAACCTGTTCGTGATCCTGCCCGTGGTGTTTTTCATCATGCCCTGGGTAACCCGTCGTTGCGCCAACTGGCTGCGCAGCTGATTCATCTCTCGACCAAGACACTTCAAGGAGATACAGACATGACTACGCTCGTTACCCGCGATGGCACTTCGATCTATTACAAGGACTGGGGCAGCGGCAAGCCCGTGCTGTTCAGCCATGGCTGGCCGCTGGATGCCGACATGTGGGACTCGCAGATGGAGTACCTGGCCAGCCGCGGCTACCGCGCAATCGCCTTCGACCGCCGTGGTTTCGGCCGCTCGGGCCAGCCGTGGAACGGTTATGACTACGACACCTTCGCTGACGACATCGCCCAGCTGATCGAGCACCTCGACCTGCGCGACGTGACCCTGGTGGGCTTCTCCATGGGTGGCGGCGACGTCAGCCGCTACATCGCTCGCCACGGCAGCGCACGGGTTGCCGGGCTGGTGTTGCTGGGCGCGGTGACCCCGGTGTTCGGCAAGCGTGACGACAACCCGGACGGTGTCGACACCTCGGTATTCGATGGCATCAAGGCCGGCCTGCGGGCTGACCGGGCGCAGTTCATCGCTGATTTCGCCACGCCGTTCTATGGGCTGAACCATGGGCAGCAGGTGTCTCAGGGGGTGCAGACGCAGACCCTGAACATTGCGCTGATGGCTTCGATCAAGGCCACGCTGGATTGCGTCAGTGCGTTCTCTGAAACCGACTTCCGCCCGGACATGGCCAAGATCGATGTACCGACCTTGGTGATCCACGGTGACGACGATCAGATCGTACCGTTCGAGACTACCGGCAAGCGGGCTGCGGAGTTGATTCGGGGGGCTGAGCTGAAGGTGTACAGCGGGGCGCCGCACGGGTTCGCAGTGACCCATGCGCAGCAGCTGAATGAGGATCTGCTGGCGTTCCTGAGCCGCTGAGCAGGCTAGGGCCGCGTTGCCGCCCATCGCCGGCAAGCCGGCTCCTACCTCGGCCGCATCCGCTTCAAGCCCTGTGCGGTGCCTGTGGAAGCCGGCTTGCCGGCGAAGAGGCCGGCCCTGCCAGCACAAAACGTGAACAGGGCTAACCTTCTTCAACCCACCGCACATCCATGCAATCCCTAGCCAGGCTTGAAGCGGCATGCTCCGCAGTTGCCGCTGCCGCTGCCGCCGCCGCACCCAGACGGAGAAGACCATGTCCCAGGACCCCAACGACAAGACCCGTCGCCAGTTCCTTGCCACCAGTACCGTGCTCGGTGCCGCCGGCGCGCTCTGGTCCGCATTGCCCTTCACCGGCGCCGCCGGCTCCGCCCACGCATCCATCCAAGGAGGTTCCATGACCGCCGACCTGATCCTGTTCAACGGCAAACTGCATACAGTCGACCGTGAAAAGCCCACCGCCACTGCCGTCGCAATCAAAGACGGCCGCTTCATTGCCGTGGGCAACGACGCCGAGGCCATGGCCCACAAGGGTGCTGCCACGCAGATCATCGACCTGAAGCAGCGCACGGTGATCCCGGGCCTGAACGACTCGCACCTGCACCTGATCCGCGGCGGTCTGAACTACAACCTTGAACTGCGTTGGGAAGGTGTACCGTCGGTAGCCGATGCCCTGCGCATACTCAAGGACCAGGCGGCGCGCACCCCAACGCCGCAATGGGTGCGCGTGGTCGGTGGCTGGAACGAATTCCAGTTCGCTGAAAAACGCATGCCCACCCTGGAAGAAATCAACCAGGCTGCGCCCGATACCCCGGTGTTTCTGCTGCACCTGTACGACCGCGCACTGCTCAACCGCGCCGCGCTCAAGGCCGTGGGCTACAGCAAGGACACGCCGAACCCACCGGGCGGTGAAATTCAGCGCGACAAGTTCGGCAACCCGACTGGCATGCTCATCGCCCGCCCCAACGCGATGATCCTTTACGCAACCTTGGCCAAAGGACCTAAGCTGCCGCTGGAATACCAGGTCAACTCGACCCGCCAGTTCATGCGTGAGCTCAACCGCCTGGGCCTGACCAGCGCCATCGACGCAGGGGGCGGCTACCAGAACTTCCCCGACGACTACGCGGTGATTCAGGAACTGGCCGACAACGACCAGCTGACGGTGCGCATCGCCTACAACCTGTTCACCCAAAAGCCCAAGGAAGAGCTGGACGACTTCAGGAAGTGGACTTCCAGTGTCAAGCTGCACAGCGGCACCGACTTCCTGCGCCATAACGGCGCCGGTGAGATGCTGGTGTTCTCAGCCGCCGACTTCGAGGACTTCCTCGAACCGCGCCCGGACCTGCCGCAAACCATGGAAGAGGAGCTGGAACCGGTGGTGCGCCACCTGGTCGAGCAGCGCTGGCCGTTCCGCCTGCACGCCACCTACAACGAATCGATCACGCGCATGCTCGACGTGTTCGAGAAGGTCAACCGCGATATCCCGTTCAACGGGTTGCCCTGGTTCTTCGACCATGCCGAGACCATCACGCCTCAGAACATCGAGCGCGTGCGTGCGTTGGGCGGCGGTATTGCCATCCAGGACCGCATGGCGTTCCAGGGTGAGTACTTCGTCGATCGCTACGGTGCGAAGGCCGCCGAGCAGACCCCGCCGATCAAGCGCATGCTCGAAATGGGTGTGCCTGTGGGCGCCGGTACCGACGCCACCCGGGTCTCCAGTTACAACCCTTGGACGTCGCTGTACTGGTTGGTCAGCGGCAAGACGGTGGGCGGCATGGAGCTGTACCCGGAGGGCCTGAGCCGCGATACCGCGCTGCAACTGTTCACCCAGGGCAGCGCGTGGTTCTCCAGCGAGCAGGGCAAGAAAGGCCAGATCAAGGTTGGCCAGCTGGCGGACCTGGCGGCGCTGTCGCTGGATTTCTTCAGCGTTGATGAAGAGGCGATCAAGGGCATCGAGTCGGTACTGACTATCGTCGACGGCAAGGTCGTGTACGGCGCTGGCGAATTCGACAAGCTCGGCCCGCCACAGGTACCGGTATTGCCGGAGTGGTCGCCAGTGGTCAAGGTGCCGGGGCACTGGCGCGTGGGTACGCCCTCATTGGCTGCAGCGGTGCACCAGTGCAGCGGGCCTTGCGGGGTGCATGCGCACAGCCATGAAAAAGCCCGGCATTCGAGTGTGCCGGTGAATGACTACCAGGGCTTCTGGGGGGCCTTGGGCTGTTCGTGCTTTGCGTTTTGAGCTGATGTGAAGAGTGGGCCCCCTGCGGTTATGCCAGCCAGTTAGTGTTATCAGGGCTGCTACGCAGCCCATCGCCGGCAAGCCGGCTCCCACCGCGACCGCGCAGTTCTTCAGGCGTCACCTCTGGTTGAATGATCCGGGACTGTGGGGCAAGCGTAGAACAAGGTTTTGTAAGCGTGTGCTGGTTCAGGCCATGTCGCTGATCGCGAATTCCTCCGCCAGGTGGTCGATCAGCGACCGCACCGACGGCAACAACCCACGCCGCGAAGGGAAAATGGCATGCACGATGCCGCAACGTGGGTGCCACTGCGGCAACAGCTCCACCAAACGGCCTTCGGCCAGATCTTCGCGCACTGCCACCCGTGGCAAGTGCGCGATACCCACCCCCGCCACCACGAAATGGCGCAGGGCAAACAGGTCATCGGTGACCATGCGCGGTGTGTGCGGGATCACGATGCTGCGGCTCATGTCCTCGCCCTGGAACAGCTCCCACTGGTAATCGCGCTGGGCGCTACCCCAGTGCACGCTGGGCAGCGTGCCGAGCAGCTGCGGGTCGAAGCCCTTGGGCAACTGCTGCAGATACTGCGGGTGCCCCACCAGGCACTGGGTGCTGTTGCTCAGCACCTTCATCACCATGTCGGTGTTTTCCAGCGGCGGGAAGCGCACGCGCAGCGCCACGTCGAAGCCCTCGTGCAGCAGGTCGACGCGGCGGTTGGTGCTCTCGATGAACAGCTCTACCTGTGGGTACTTGAGCATGTAGCGGGTGAGCATTGGCCCGACCCAGGAGTTGAGCAGTGTGGTCGGGCAGCTGATGCGCACCAAGCCGCGCGGCTCGCTGCGGTTGCGCTCGATGATTTCCGCTGCACCTTCGGCCTCTACACGCATGGCCAGGCAACGGTTGTAGTAGGCCTGGCCGATCTCGGTGAGCGAGCAGTGCCGGCTGGTGCGGTGCAGCAGGCGCACGCCCAGGCGGTCCTCAAGGTCGGCGATGCGGCGGCTGAGTTTCGACTTGGGCATGTCCAGCGCCCGCCCGGCCGGGGCGAAGCCGCCGTGCTCGACCACCTGGGTGAAATAGTAGAGGGAGTTCAGGTCTTCCAATGATCGTTCTCCAGGTGGAACGCTAAGGGCAATTTTCGCAGTCTACCGCTCTAAAGGTGATGATTTTAATCTGTGCCCATCAACGCGAAACACCCCAGATTGCTGAAAAATTCATAAACCTCAGGAGCACAGAGCATGAGCAAATTCACCTACAACCGCCTCAACAAAGACGACGCCGCCGTGCTACTGGTGGACCACCAGGCGGGGCTGCTGTCGCTGGTGCGTGACATCGAGCCGGACAAGTTCAAGAACAACGTGCTGGCCCTGGCGGACCTCGCCAAGTTCTTCAATCTGCCGACCATCCTCACCACCAGCTTCGAACAAGGCCCCAACGGCCCGCTGGTACCGGAGCTCAAAGCACTGTTCCCGGACGCCCCTTATATCGCCCGCCCTGGCCAGATCAACGCCTGGGACAATGAAGACTTCGTCAAGGCGGTGAAGGCCACCGGCAAGAAGCAACTGATCATCGCCGGTGTAGTGACCGAGGTGTGTGTAGCCTTCCCCGCGCTGTCGGCACTGGAAGAAGAGTTCGAGGTGTTCGTGGTGACCGATGCCTCCGGCACCTTCAACGCCATGACCCGCGACGCCGCCCACGACCGCATGAGCCAGGCTGGCGCACAACTGATGACCTGGTTTGGTGTAGCGTGTGAGCTGCATCGCGACTGGCGCAACGATGTTGAAGGGCTGGCGGCGCTGTGCTCCAACCACATTCCGGATTATCGGAATTTGATGACCAGCTATAACGCGTTGACTGCTGGGAAGTAATACACAGCAACTTGACGGATGGCTCCTGCAAAAGGGGCCATCGTTACTTGATTCAGAAGTATTGTCAGCGGTTTACTGGAGCGCGAAACCACCTGCCATCCAGCGGCACTCGCTGGTGGAGGAACCCTGTCGATGGCTGGATCATCAACGTCGGGTGAGACCTCCACACCCTGGCTTGAGGGTGTATGAATATCAAGCATGATTACAGGGCCACTGGTGACAGTGGCCCTTTTCTTTGTTCGACAGTACACCGTATCGCTTGTAGAGCAGCTTCCCATGACGATGTTTGTTCAGTGCCTTTGCACCGCACTGCATGATGAAGGCGAGCCTATTGGTGCCATGGGTGTAAGCGACCCCCCACGCCTCGAACGGCCCGGTTGATGTACCCAGCGCTACTTTCCCATATCGCTAAGTAGCGTCTTGTCGTTTCTGGAAAACGTGACGGACACAGCTGCGCAAAATCCGAATGACGCCCAGCCAAAAAAGATGGCCTGAGACTAATGCCAGACAGTTAGCGTTATCAGGGCTGTAATAGCCCGAGCGCTCGATGGGGCCAGCGAGTACTCGGGGCCGCTTTGCGGCCCATCGCCGACAAGCCCGGCTCCCACATGGATTGCGTCAGCTTTTAGAGATTGGGCAAGACGCTTGCTTCCTCAGGTAAAGCGCAGACCTGAAGAACAGCGCGGTTGGGGTGGGAGATTCTATGGTTATCAGCAAGCCATTTTCCCGCCTTTGGTAACGTATTCGTCCTGATTTCTCATCAGGGCGAATGCCACTCGTGCGAGCTTCCTGGCCAGAATTACCAACGCCTGGGTCGTTGCCTTACCGCTGTTTCTGTACTGCTCATATACCCCTTTCCAAGCGGCCGACCTGCTGGCCGCCATTGCTGCGTTATGCAGCAAACGACGGATTTCCGAGCAGCCGCGCTTGGTGAGCCGACGACGTCCATTCTTCTCTCCAGAATCATTAACCCGTAGGTCCATTCCCAGGAATGCGATGTACGAATCACTGCTCTTGAACTCGCCCCTTACAAAAGCCATTACCAGGGCTGTAGCGGTAAGAAACCCAATTCCCTCTACCGCCTGACAGCGGGCAACTTGCTCGTGCAGCCCAGCCTCTCGTAGCACTTCCTTAATCTTTTTTTGTATCAGCTGATCCAGCCGATCTATCGATGTTACGAAGGTTTTGAAGGCGGCCTTCAGCAGGCTTTCGTTTGTCCAGCTCTGAGCTAATGCAGTGCGAGCAGTCACCAAGACAGCTCTGCGTCGAAGGAGGCTCTGAAGCTTGCCGTAGACAGCAGGAGGCGGGGTCCAAGGACGAAGATCGTCGCCCTCGTTTTTCAAAAATCGGGACAGCAACCGAGCATCAGAGGGGTCAGTTTTAACCCGCCCTCCAACACTTTTCCTGTAGTTGCTCAGTTGGAAACCATCGATGACATAAACGTCGAAACCGAAGCCATGGGCTAGCTCAACCAGGTCCAGATGGTAGACATTGGTCGCCTCAACAGCGATTGCAGTGCCGAGGGGCTGTTGCTTTAGCCAGCTTTTGATTTCGGGCTTGGTATTTTTCAGCCTGATAATTTCATCACGATCATCGTGATGAATCACTAATTCGGCTTTTGCGACATCCGCACCCACGATCAGTTTGTTTACCTGCATTGCCATGGGCGGCTCCTCGCGTTATGGTTTTTGAGCTTGAAGGGTTTTCACCAAGAGGCGCTGGCTTGCTTCTATCGTCGTTTGCAAACGATGCATTCTTTATCGGCGCTTTGGTGGAAGGGGTGGGGCGATGTCTCCCACAGTCTGTACTGCGTCAACAGTCAGAATCCGGCATTTAGTCCCACCACCCCTTCAAGTCTAACCATACAAGCCGGCTTGCCGGCGATGGGCCGCAAAGCGGCCCCGGATCACTTAACGGGCTGGCATTACGCCTGAGCCCTCTTTGTCTTCGACGTACAAGCCTCAATCCGCATCCGAATCGAACAATCGCTCCAACTCCATCCGCGCTTCCTTGGCCGTCTGCATCACCTTGGCCCGGTCATCACGCACCTGCCCCTGTGCCTCCAGCACTTCCTCGTCATGCTGGGCAAACCGATCGATGCGGTCCGCCGCCTGTTCACTGCTCAGCCCCAACCCGACCAGCGCCCGGCGGGTCATTTCCAGGCTCGAATAGAACGTCTCGCGAATAGGCTCTGCACCAACGTCCACCAGCTTGTGCACATGCTGCCGGTTACGCGCGCGTGCCAGCACTTTGAGGTGAGGGTACAGGCGCTTCACTCGCTCTGCCGTGCGTATGGTCACCTCCGGATCGTCGGTGGTAATGATGAAGTATTCCGCTTCGCCGACCTTGGCTGCATGCAGCACTTCGGGGCGCTGTGGGTCGCCGTAAAACACCGGCGCCTGTTCGAACATACGGGTCATCTCGATGGCGTCCACCGAGGTTTCCAGGGCCACGAAAGGGATTTTCTGCGCACGCAGGATGCGTGAGACGATCTGCCCCATGCGGCCCATGCCGACGATCACCACACGCGGGGTACCGGCATCGATGGCTTTGTATTGCTCAGGTACTTCACGCGCAGGCTGCGTGCGCTTGAGGGCACGGGCGCAGCCAAGCATCAGCAGCGGGGTGATGGCCATCGACAGGGTGATGGTCATCAGCAGCAGGTCGTAGGTCTGGGTGTCGAACAGGCCCTGGTCCTTACCCAGCTTGAACACCACGAAGGCAAACTCACCACCGGCGGCCAGTACCATCCCCAGGCGCAGTGCGCTGGCGCTGTTCAGGCCACCGGCCAAGCGGCCGACACCCATCAGCAGCACCAGTTTGACCGTCACCAACAGCAGGGTCAGGCCCAGCAGAACGAGTGGCATTTCCAGCAGCAGGCGCAGGTTTGCACCCATACCCACACTCATGAAAAATAGCCCCAGCAGCAGGCCTTTGAACGGTTCGATCTGTGATTCCAGCTCATGCCGGTATTCCGAGTCGGCCAGCAGCAAGCCCGCGAGGAAGGCGCCCAGGGCCATGGAAATACCGGCTTCCTCCATCAGCCAGGCGGTGCCGATCACCACCAGCAACGCGGTGGCGGAGGACACTTCAGGCAGGCCGGTGCGGGCCACGATGCGGAACACCGGGCGCAGCAGGTAGCGCCCGCCGACGATCACCACCGCGATACTGGCGAAGACATTCAGGCCATGCTGCAGGCTGTCACCGTGGCTGGTGTCCGGGCCGCTGGCAGCCAGCAGTGGCACCAAGGCTATCAGCGGGATCGCGGCAATGTCCTGGAACAGCAGGATGGCGAACGCCAGGCGGCCATGCGGGGCGTTGAGCTGCTTGCTCTCGGCCAGGCTCTGCAGGCCCAGGGCGGTGGAAGACAGGGCCAGGCCAAGACCGACCACGAGGGCGGCCGAGAGTGACTGGCCGAAACCGAACAGGGCAATGGCGCCGATCAGTGCACCGGTCAGCAGCACCTGTGCAGTACCGACGCCGAAGACTGACTTGCGCATCAGCCACAGGCGCTTGGGCGACAGTTCCAGGCCGATGATGAACAGCAACAGGACCACGCCCAGTTCGGAAATGTGCGCCACGCTTTCGGTGTCGCGGATCAGGCCCAAGGCCTGTGGGCCGATGGCCACGCCCGCCAGCAGGTAGCCGATCACGGCGCCCAGTTGCAGGCGTTTGGCCAAGGGTACGGCAAGGACGGCGGCGAACAAGAAGATCACCGCGGTTTGCAGAAGGCTGCCTTCGTGTGGCATTGGCTCGAACTCCATGAGCTGCCGGGGCAGCGTTAGAACAGTGTGGCGGGCAATTCTGGGGATTGCGGCTGCCTAAGACAATCTGCCGCAGGAGAGAAACATTGTCCCACCAAGTGTGACAGTTTTACCTGGCACTTCCCGGGCAACGCGGAACGCTCAGCTCAACTGTCGCCGAACTGGGCCCGGTACTGCGCCGGCGTCATGCCTAGCCGCTCGCAGAACACGTTGCGCATATGCCGGTCACTGCCAAAACCACATTGCGCCGCCACCACCTTCAAAGGACAGTCGCTGCCTTCGAGCAGTTTGCGTGCCTGGTCGATCCGCGCGTTCTGCAGGTACTGCAACGGCGTGATGCCCACCTCACGCTGAAACCTTTCAGGTCGTGGATGCTGGCCGCTTGTGCGGCCTGAAGCTGAATTTGGAGTGCATTTCGAGGTATCGATTAGGCGGTTGTCGGGGAAGGCCTCAGGGATAACGCGTTCGCCAAGAACCGCCAGCGTTAACCTTCGGTGCCCCATCGCCGGCAGGCCGGCGATGGGGCAAGGGGCTCAGCCCAGGCCGAGCAGATCCACACCCAACTGGAAGGCCACCCACAACGCCAGCCCGGTTGCGAATGCCAGCGCGATGTTTTCGAACAGGTTGTTGCGGTATTGCTTGCTGAGCAGCGATTTTTGGTTCGACATGATCAGCAGGCCCAGGGAAATGACAGGCAAGCCAATGATGTTCAACGCACTGACGCCAATGGTCAGGGTCACGAAGTCGGGCATGCCCGGGATCGACCAGATCAGCGGCGTCACCAGAATGAACAGCATGAACCACTTGTGCATCGGGTCCTTGTGGAACTCTTTGCCGTAACGCTCACGCCGCTGCGGGCGGACATGCTGGAAGGCATCGGTAATCAGCATCGGGAAGGCCGTGGTCTTGCCGGAAATGCTGGCGAACAGTGTGGCGAACACACCGATGAAGAAGATGTACCAGCCGATCGGGCCGAAGAATATTTCCAGTGCCTTGCCCAGGTCGCCGAGGGTTTTCACTTCGATGCCGTTTGGCCGCAGTATTTCCGCGCCGACGATCCAGATGGCCAGGTTGATGACGATACCGATGAACACGGCGAACAGCAGGTCATTGCGCTGGATGCGTTTGTGTTGCGGGCCTACCCAGCCCTTCTGGCGCATCACATAGGGGTGCACGAAGTTGGCCACCGAGCCTGCCACCGCGCCGATCACCGACACCGCCACCAGCAGTGCACCGTGCACGCCTTCGTCGGCGGGGATGCTGAAGCCGATGGTGCCTTTGACGATACCGGCCACATCCGGGCCAGACATTACGGCCAGTGCCAGAAACGCCAGCGTCATCACCGCCAGCAGCAGCTTCATCACGCCTTCGATCATGGCGTAGATGTTGCGCCCGACCAGCATCCACACCGCCAGCACCACAGCCATCGAGCACAGCAGCGGGTAGTCGATGCGCAACAGCATCGCCAGCGCTTCGCCTGCGCCCTTGATCATGTAGGCGTTCATCAGGTGGCCCATCAGCAGCGCGTAGGCCAGCATGAACCAGGCAAATACGGGGTGCAGTTGCGCGTACCCCTGGAGGATGGTCATGCCTTGGTTATTGCACAGCTGGAAGCGGGCGATGATGTTGACGATGAGGTACCTGAGCAGCAACGAAACGGCCAGTACCCACATCATGGCGTAACCGTAGTTGGCGCCTGCCACGGATGAGGTTATCAGATCACCTGCGCCAAGCCAGGACAACACCGCGATGATGCCTGGGCCCAGCAGTTTAATCAGCCGTGTTACGCGGCTTTGAGAGGGTGCGGCAGCACTGCCCTCGGCCGAATGAATGCTCGACATGGGGATGTCTCCGTTATTGTTCTTGTTTAAACGAGCGCAGTCGAACACAGTAGATAGGATGTCGTACAACTACATTTTGTTTTCAAATGTGTCTAAGTATTACAGGTTTTGGGTAACGCCTTGTCGCTACAGGTGTCGCGAGCAGTTGTTTTGAATATGCCAGTATCCTGCAAATGCAAAAGGCCGCTTGCACGGCCTTGTTCGATCTTGCATGGGCATTCAGTTCTGGTTGCCTTGAGCGTTATCGGGCTGGTAGTAGCGAATGCTCCGGACTTGGCCAGTGCTGTCTCGGTAGGTCATGGTAGCGGTGCTTGGCTGGCCCTGGATCGTGGCCGAGGGGGCCAGGCTGATCACTTGCGCGATGTCCAGGTTCATGCCGTAGTGGTAGGGCGTCGCTTCGGTGGACTGAGCAAAGGTACTGGCACTGGTGCCCAGTGCAAGGGTGGCGAGGGTGAGTGCGAATACGGTGCGAAGGGTCATGGTCGTTCTCCAGATTCAGTAAGGGGTGGCGACGATTGCTTTCTGTCTGGAGCCAATATTGCGCGCGATTATTTTGCGTGCAAAATATATTACCACTATGGGTAGTATTGAGTGCGCATATGAAGGACCCGCCGCAGTGCTAGTGACTTCCGGGCCGGTACTGCAGGGCTTCGGCCAGGTGCGCCTTGGCGATCGTACTGGCCCCCTCCAGGTCAGCCAGCGTGCGGGCCACCTTCAACAGCCTGTGGGCGGCGCGCAGGGAAAGTGTCAGGCGCTCGCAGGCACTCTCCAGCCAGGCCTGGTCGGCAGCGCACAATTCGCAGTGCTGGCGCAGCCCCTCGAGGTCCAGAAACGCATTGGCACAGCCTTGCCGCCGGTACTGCACCTCGCGTGCCTCGGCCACCTGGGCGGCCACATCGGCGCTTGTCTCGCCGCAAGGTTGGTTGTTGAGCGTGGTGGTTTCACGCGCCACGGTAAGGTGCAGATCGATGCGGTCCAGTAGCGGGCCGGAAAGCTTGTTGCGGTAGCGCTGGATCTGTTCGGTGCTGCAGCGGCAGCGGCCGGTGGGGTCGCCCAGGTAGCCGCAAGGGCAGGGGTTCATGGCCGCCACCAGTTGGAAGCGCGCCGGAAAGCGTACTTTGTCCCGTGCCCGGGCAATCACGATCTCGCCAGACTCCAGCGGCTCGCGAAGCACCTCAAGTACACGGCGCTCGAACTCCGGCAATTCATCGAGAAACAGTACCCCATGGTGCGCCAAGGTGATTTCACCTGGTTGCGGCCGGCTGCCTCCGCCGACCAGCGCGGGCCCGGACGCTGAGTGGTGCGGATGGCGAAACGGCCGTTGCGGCCAGCTATCGAGGGGTTTGTGCCCGCTTACCGACTGGATGGCTGCCACTTCCAGCGCTTCATGTTCATCCAGCGGCGGCAGCAGGCCGGGCAGGCGGCTGGCGAGCAGTGTCTTGCCCGTGCCGGGCGGGCCGGTGAACAGCAGGTTATGAGCACCTGAAGCGGCCAGCAGTAACGCACGCTTGGCGGCTACCTGGCCCTGCACCTCGCTGAGGTCGGGGTAGGGGCGGCTGTGCAGCAATAGACCGTTAGCGGCAAAGGGAGGCAGAGGTACCTGGCCGTTGAGGTGCGCCACCAGTTCCAGCAGGTGCCCCACCGCGTACACCACCAGCCCACCCGCCAGGCTCGCCTCTTCGGCGTTTTCCCGCGGCACTACCAATGCCCGGCCAGCCTCGCGCGCCGCCAGTGCCGCAGGCAGCACGCCCTGAACCGGGCGCAGCTTGCCAGACAGCGCCAGTTCGCCCAGGCATTCGATATCGGTCAATGTGGCCACCGGCACCTGACCGTCAGCGGCAAGGATGCCCAGGGCGATGGCCAGGTCGTAGCGCCCGCCATCCTTGGGCAGGTCTGCCGGTGCCAGGTTCTGAGTGATGCGCCTTTGCGGGTAGTTCAGCCCGGAGTTGACGATGGCGCTGCGCACCCGGTCCTTGCTTTCCTTGACCGTGGTTTCGGGCAGGCCGACCAGCGTGAGAGTGGGCAGCCCGTTGGCCAGGTGAGTTTCGACGCTGACCGCCGGTGCCTGCACGCCAACCTGGGCGCGGCTGTGGACGAGGGCAAGGGACATGGACGCTCCGTTGTCGCGAAGAGGGGGCCGCTTCCTGCGGTATTGCCAAGCATAGCGAGGCTCAGGAGGCCAGGAGCAAGAAGAGTGCATCTTCGTTTTTCACTTCAGTACAAAAATGGATCCAATAACTTTGCGCCCGGCAAATCTATGGCTTAGTGTTTAAACGTTACTTTCCTGCCATCGGATGGCAATGCATCGCCTGCAAATGGACTTGAGGTACTGCCCGTGCAATCACTCACTCGCACCCGCCAGCAGATCCTGGAACGGGTCAAGGCCAATGAGTTCACTGAACTCAACCGTTTCTTCGATACCCTTCAGGCGCAGTGGCGGCAAGCGCGCCCTGGGGAGTGCCCGGCCTACCTTGAGGCCGTTCAGGGGCACATGCTGGTCGACTGGGATGTCGAAGGCAGCAAGGCCCTGACCCAGCGCCTCAACGCTTGGATCGAAGCCTGCCCCAAGGCCTATCACCCCCAGGTGGCCATGGGCTTTCACTGTTTCAATCGTGCTTGCCATATTCGCGGTACGGCTCCCGCCCATGAGGTGTCTGCAGCGCGCTGGCTGGCCGCCGAGCAAGCCTGCGAAATGGCTGCGGCGCACTTTCTGAGGGCCATCGAGCGATGCGCGCAGCCTGTAGCGGCGGCGATCGGTATGTTGCAGATCAGTGCGCACTTTCGTGAGCCAGGCTGGCTGGTGGAGCTGTTTCATGGCCGGCCGGCGCGCTTTCGGCCCAGTGCCCATGCCGATGTCGAAGTGCAGGAGGCCGCTGCACCGCTGCTGGTCAAATATGCACTGGCACCGCTGGTCGAGCTGCCGCAAGTGTTGCCTTCGTGCCTGAGTCTGCGCCCGCTCGCCGAGCAGGGGTCTGCCCGGGACTACTGGCTGCGGCATGCCTTGAACGGGTTCCCTGGCTGTTTCGAGGCGGTCGAGGCCTATGCCAGCTACCTGACACCCCGTTGGGGCGGTAGCTATGAGGCCATCGATGCCGTGGCCAGCGGCCCTTTGTGTCGGGACTGGCCTGAAACCTTGCGCAATGCGATCCGCTGGCTGGCGCTTGAGGATCAGTTCCGGCTGCCGCCTGCCGATCAGGCCCAGCAGGTCGCGGCATGGCAGCGCGTCTTCGAGCGGTGGATGCAACGCGAGCTCAGGCCAAAGGAACGCGCCACGCTCATGGCGTGGCGAGGGGCCTTTCGCCGCTATTCGCTGCAAGATTACCCCGGTGCGATGTGCGACTTCGTCGCCTCTGTCGCGCTATACCCCGACCAGGGCTTCGTACCGGCCATTGGCGAGCCGTTCTACAGCGTTGTCTGCCTGGTCGTGAGCCATGGTGTGCCAGACGATGCGCAGAGCCTGCGTATCGCCATCGAGCGGTTAAGCGAAAACCGCAGGCAAGCGGCGGCCTGTGCGCTGCGCTCGGTTGGGCACCAGTTCGGCGTGTGGGGTTTCAGGCAGTGCGTCGAGCAGGCGCGTACCTGGCTGCACGCTGCGGTGAAACGCCAGTGCGGGCGCGAGGGGCTGGGCTTTGATGTACTCGAGGTGGCGCGCCTGCTTTGGGCCGCCAATTACCACGAGGCCGCGTATTTTCTCTACAGGCAGTGTGCCGAGTGCAAGCTGCCCGATGCCGCCGCCGCGCTTTATGCGCTGCATTGCGGTCGGCTCGAGAATACGCCGGAACACTACATCGATACTGGGGCTGCTGCGCATTGGCTGCTGTGTGCCGCGCAGTCAGGCAGCCAGGTAGCCAAGTACGAACTGGCCTGCCAGCGCATGCGTGATGAACAGCGTTTGAGCGAGCGTAGCGCGATGCTGGCGGTCAGGCGCTTGCTGCTCGATTGCCTGGGCAACGAAGCGCTCGATGCCCATGCCCGCTTGCAAGTGGCCATGCTGCAGCGCCAGTTCGGCGACCCTCGGGAACGTGCGGAGGCGGTCGCCTATTTGCTGGATCTGGTGCACTACCCCGATTGCGCGATAGCCGGGCGAGCCAGCGCGGAGCTTGGCCTGGCCTGGATGCACGGGCATGGTACGCGCAAGCCGAGCCGCTTTGCGGCCATCGAGTGGGCCAACCGTGCTGTCGCGCTGCACCCGGGGGATGCGGCCATCGAGGGCATTCAGGCGCAGATTCGCAACGCGCACAACCTGTTCAGGACGCTGTTCACGGTGTGCGGCGCAACGCTGTTTCGAGGGGACCTGCACGCCAGTGAGCTGCCGCCCAAGCCAAGCAGCCCGGCGCCCGGCCGGGTGCGGGCTCCCGCGTGAGGGCAGGGCGCGGAGCTTACTCCTGTGACGCAGGTGCCATGCGCGCTTCCAGCTCGGCGACCTGTTTCTCCAGGGCCTCCAGGCGCGCACGGGTGCGGGCCAATACGACCATCTGGCTGTCGAATTCTTCGCGGCTGACCAGGTCCAGCTTGCTGAAGGCTCCTTGCATCAGCACCTTGAACTGGCTTTCCAGTTCAGCGCGGGGCTGGGCGGTGTCGCCGCTGAACAGGCGCGAGGCCTGGTCGCTGAGGGCATCGAGAAGGGCTTTGGGCGCGAGCATGATCGGCTGTCCACTGCAGATGGGTAATGGCCGGCAGTGTAACACGGGGCCGGTTTGCCGCTCTGTTGCACATTTTTCGAGCAGCCCCGTGCACTGCTGCGCACCAAAGTTGTGCATCTTTTCAATGCTGGCGACTGGCCAATCCTGAATCTTTCACTCAACTGCTTGTTTTTCAGCGCTTTAACAGAACTGGCAAGGTTTCTGCAAAGACCTGTACGAGCCATGCACTGATGCAGTTCCTTGTGACCAGGCAGTGCGCACGCGGAGCCGGATGCCGACGACGCGTTACAAAGCCAACCGCTGCGCTTAGACTTGAGACGGGTTTGTTTTCCTGGGGCAAGTCCACCAAATCGGGAGAGAGTTTCATGAAGCTAGTCACAGCCATCATCAAGCCGTTCAAGCTGGACGACGTGCGCGAGTCACTGTCGGAAATCGGCGTGCAGGGCATCACCGTCACCGAAGTCAAAGGCTTCGGTCGGCAGAAGGGTCACACCGAGCTGTATCGCGGTGCGGAATACGTGGTCGACTTCCTGCCCAAGGTGAAGATCGACGTCGCCATCGACGACAAGGACCTCGATCGCGTGATCGAAGCCATCACCAAGGCTGCCAACACCGGCAAGATCGGTGACGGCAAGATCTTCGTGGTGAATCTGGAGCAGGCAATCCGCATCCGTACCGGCGAAACCGATACCGACGCGATCTAAGCGCCCAAAAAAAGCCTCACCAAACCCAACGCCCCAGGAGAAAACAACATGACTCTGCGTAAGATCGCAGGGCTAGGAGCCCTATTGTCCCTCGTAATGCCGGGCATCGCCCTGGCAGAGGAGGCTGCCGCCCCTGTACTGAACTCCGGTGACACCGCCTGGATGCTGACTGCCACGGCGCTGGTGCTGTTCATGACCATCCCGGGCCTGGCCCTGTTCTACGGCGGCATGGTGCGTTCGAAGAACGTACTCTCGGTGATGATGCAATGCTTCGCCATCACCGGCCTGATGAGCATCCTCTGGGTCGTTTACGGTTACAGCATGGCCTTCGATACCACGGGTATGGAAAAGGGCGTGCTCAACTTCAATTCCTTCGTCGGCGGCTTCTCCAAGGCGTTCCTCAGCGGCGTAACGCCGGACGGGCTGACGTCGGCTGCGGCACTGTTCCCTGAAGCGGTCTTCATTACCTTCCAGATGACCTTCGCCATCATCACCCCGGCGCTGATCGTGGGTGCCTTCGCCGAACGCATGAAGTTCTCGGCGATGCTGGTGTTCATGGGCATCTGGTTCACCCTGGTCTACGCACCGATCGCGCATATGGTCTGGAGCGGTGATGGCGCGCTGATGTGGGACTGGGGCGTGCTCGACTTCGCTGGCGGCACCGTGGTGCACATCAACGCAGGTATCGCTGGCCTGGTCTGCTGCCTGGTACTGGGCAAGCGCAAAGGCTACCCGACCACCCCGATGGCCCCGCACAACCTGGGCTACACCCTGATGGGCGCAGCCATGCTGTGGATCGGTTGGTTCGGCTTCAACGCCGGCTCCGCCGCGGCCGCCAACGGTACTGCCGGCATGGCCATGCTGGTGACCCAGATCGCTACCGCTGCTGCAGCGCTGGGCTGGATGTTCGCCGAGTGGATCGGCCACGGCAAACCGAGCGCCCTGGGCATCGCCTCTGGTGTGGTCGCCGGCCTGGTTGCCATCACCCCGGCTGCCGGCACCGTGGGCCCGATGGGCGCCCTGGTGATTGGCCTGGTGTCTGGCGTGCTCTGCTACTTCTGCGCTACCAGCCTCAAGCGCAAGCTGGGTTATGACGACTCCCTGGATGCCTTCGGCGTGCATGGCATCGGCGGCATCATCGGCGCCATCCTCACCGGTGTGTTCGCGGCACCGGCCCTGGGCGGCTTCGGCGCGGTCACCGACATCGGTGCGCAGGTCTGGATCCAGGCCAAGGGCGTGATTTTCACCGTGGTCTACACCGCCATCGTCACCTACGTGATCCTCAAGGTGCTGGACGTAGTGATGGGCCTGCGGGTCAACGAAGAAGAAGAGTCGGTCGGCCTCGACCTGGCTCAACACAACGAACGTGGTTACAACCTGTAACTGCGACGCTGGAAAAACTTGCCCGGCTTGCCGGGCATTTTTTTGCCTGTTTTTCGCCATTTTCAGCAGAGCAAACGGTTTATCAGTCACGTTCGCGACGTAGGCAAAAAACTTACAACTCGCAGGGCGTTCATGGAGCTTTGCTTTTTCCACGGGCGCGCTAGAATGCGCGCCGAGAGGTGTTGCACGAGTTGTCCGCACGCTTCTTCAGCCTTTGCTAGGCTTGCCAATAGCGTGTGGCCAGCAAGGGCTGCAAGGTTTTGTCGGGTCCTGCCAGGAGCAGGGCCTGCTGGGCGGGGCGTCCCATCAGGAGTGCCGTCTCAAGGGCAGTGGCCAACCCACGGCCAGTTGAATTTTCACTGGTGGCTGCCGGTCTACGGCTGCACTGGTCTATAACTAACCTGCTTTTCGCAAGTCATGAGGTAGAACATGAGCGACGACGATCTGGAAAATGATGACCTCGAAGTAGGCGACGAAGACGAGGCAGATGATGGCCTCGAAGCTGCGGCTGACGATGTTGCCGAGGACGCTGGCGATGACGACAGCAGCCCGGCACCGGTCGCCAAGGGTAAATCCAAGGCGGCTGTTTCGGTAGACGAGATGCCGAGCATGGAAGCCAAGCAAAAGGAGCGTGATGCCCTGGCCAAGGCGATGGAAGAATTCCTTTCGCGCGGTGGCAAGGTGCAGGAAGTCGAGGCCAACGTAGTCGCCGACCCGCCCAAGAAGCCGGACAACAAGTACGGCAGCCGCCCTATCTGAGTGGCTGAATACAAAAGAGCCCGCCGTCGCTGCGGGCTTTTTTGTGCCTGACGAAAATTGCAGTTATTTCTTACACAAAAAGTAGGTGTTTTAAGCTAGGCCATTTTGTCGCTTCCAGGCAAGCATTGCTCACTGATTCTGGAGGTGTTTATGGACAAACTGGTTCGTCGTTGCAAGCTACGCAAGGAAGACTTTTCTAGAGTAGAGGACCCTTTTTTTGCTAAGGGAAACGTAGAGCGTGCTCTTAAAGGGAACAGTCGCCTTGACGGTAAGGATGAGTTTCTCAGGAGTTGCGGCATCACCCTTCAGCGAGACCTTTCCGCCAAAGATATCGAGGTAGCAGTCGAAGAAATCAGAAGCGGCAGGTGGCTATTTTTGACCAACGAACCATTCAAGCCCATGAGGATAGATGGTTACCAAGGTGCAACTCAGTGCTTTCCTCTGCCAGGGCCGTTCAAGCAGCAGGCCGATGATGAGAGAGGGCCTGGTAAGTGGCGCACGATCGACATCGATTATGACGGGTTGAAAAATACATTCGCGATGCTGCAAAACCGCCTAGGCTCGCTGGGTGACGAGGGGCGTCTCTTCGGCTCGGAAGGCAAGGATTATGACAACACCACCCGTGTCGTAACCCAGCAATGGGTTCCCCTCGATGGTAATGATGATCATCTGGCATCACGATCTGTTATTCGTCGCTATGGGGAATAGCGAGCTATAACGCAGCGGTATTCTGAAGGAGATGATAAGTGGCAGGTCAGTGGAAAATCTTGGCACTGGCAGCCAGTTCTTCCTTTTGAAACCTACGAACACCGAGAAAAAAATGATGCCCGGAGGACGAAAAGAAGAGCGTTGGGTATTGCAATTGTGGGGCATTCTGGATGCCCTTTCTTTGCTGCTCTACATCGTAGCCAGCGTGCGGCGTAGCCATCTACCTTTCTTTACTGACTTGCAGAGCATGTTGAGCTTATGGCGAGAGCAAGGTCTGCTAACCGTTATGCTCATTTTGATGAATCTGGTTCTGCACGTTTCGATCATTCTCAGCACTGTGCTTCTCCTCAGTGGCAGAAAGTCTGGTGTGTATTTAGGGCTCGCGCAGATACCCTTTAGGCTGCTTTTCGCTGCACCTTCGCTCTCGATATTGTTGATCTGGGCTAGCTTCGTACCCGATTACGATCCGTGGCTGATGCTTGGTTTCATAGGGCTTTCAGAGCTGATCAAGGGCGGCACCTCCTGGTGGTGGCTGCATCGCCAACGATCGCATCACCGGTTAGCCAGCAATTGAACAGTCTTTGTTGTGCCTGTGAGATTTGTATGGCCTGTGCCGGCCTCTTTGCGGCGGTTCGGCGCCCCGACACGCCCGCTCCCACAGGAACCGCACAATGCCTAAGGGCGGTGGTATTACTGTGGGAGCGGGCTTGCCCCGCGAATGGGGCGCGAAGCGGCCCCTGTCAGCGCCAGCGCGCGAGCACGTCGGGCAGCTGGGACAAGCGCTGGATCTCGGCATCCGGCGCCCGCTCGCCCGCCCAGGCCTTACCCTGCGGGTTGAACCAGACGGCGCGCAAACCGGCACGCTGGGCCCCGGCGATGTCGTCGCCTGGGTGATCACCAATATGCACCGCCGCACTGGCTTCAGCCTCGCCACGCTTGAGTGCTTCCATGAACGGCGCCGGGTCTGGCTTGCCGATGCCCAGGTCCTCTGCACACAGGGCAAAGCGGAAGTAATCCGCCAGCCCCAGACGGCTTACATCGGCGTTGCCGTTGGTGACCACGCCCAAGGTGTAGTGATGGCGCAGAATCTCCAGCACCGGCTGCACTTCAGGGAATACTTCGACCTGATGGCGTGCATGCAGGAACACTTCAAAGCCCTCGTTGGCCAGTTCTTGTGCCTGCTTCTCGCTGTAGCCGACTTCTTCCAGGGCGTGGAACAGCACACGCCGGCGCAGGGTACTGATGCGGTGCTTGAGGCCTGGCTCGGCCTGTACCAGGCGTTCGCGAATGGCGAACAGGTGTTCCACCGGCACGCCGCCAAGTATCGGGGCGTTGGCCTGCAGCCAGTCGCGCAGCACGACTTCCGCGCTGGCAATCACTGGCGCGGTATCCCACAGGGTGTCGTCAAGGTCGAACGTGATCAGCTTGATGGTCATGAGTCTGTGCCTTTGCTGCGTTTGGCCCGTGGGTGGGCGCTGTCGTACACCGCGGCCAGGTGCTGGAAGTCCAGGTGGGTGTAGATCTGTGTGGTGCTGATGTCGGCATGGCCGAGCATTTCCTGCACCGCCCGCAGGTCCTGGGACGATTCCAGCACATGGCTGGCGAATGAATGGCGAAGCATGTGCGGGTGCAGGTGCTGGCCCAGTTCGCGCTCACCGGCTGCCTTGACCCGCATCTGGATAGCCCGTGGCCCAAGGCGGTTGCCTTGGCGGCTGATGAACACGGCGCCGTCACGCGGGCCGCCGATACCGCGCAGTCGCAACCATTGCTGCATGGCCTCGCGCGCCTTGCGGCCCACAGGCAGCACGCGCGCCTTGCCACCCTTGCCGAGCACTTGCACCAGGCCGGCGGCAAGGTCCAGGTGTTCGAGGTCGAGGTTGGTCAGCTCGGACAGGCGCAGGCCAGAGGAATAGAACAGTTCGAGGATCGCCTGGTCGCGGCGGGCGATGAAGTCGTCGTCCACGCCGCCGTCGAGCAGTTGCAGGGCGCGGTCGGTGTCCAGCACCTTGGGCAGCCGGCGCTCGCCTTTGGGCGCGCTCAGGCCGCTGGCAGGGTCGTGCTGGCAAAGGCCTTCACGGTTCAGGTAGCGATACAGCCCGCGTACCGCCGACAGCAGCCGCGCCAGGCTGCGCGAGGACTGCCCATGATGATGCTGGCGGGCGATCAGTTGGCGCAGTTGCTGGATCTGTAATGCGCCCCAGCCAGCGATGCCTTGGGTGTTGCAGTAGTCGATGACCTTCTGGAGGTCGCGACGGTAGGCCAGCAGCGTGTGTTCGGACACTTGGCGCTCGTTGCGCAGGTGAGCGCAATAAGCCTCCAGCTGGCGTTCCATCAGCGCACCGGGCGCAGGGGCTGGGTAACGCGCGGGACCACGCGGGCGAGCACTTCGGCGATGTAGCCAAGGAACAGGGTGCCGACGCTGCTTTTGTAGTGTTGCGGGTCGCGGCTGCCGATCGCCAGCACGCCGTGCAACCCTTGGTACTCCAGGGCAGCAACGGCGCTGGAGCCTACTTCCTGGTGCTGCTGCTCACCGAACAGGAACACCAGTTCGTGCTCACGCAGGTTGCCACTGACTGTCTTGCCACCGCCCAGCAGGCCGCCGATGGCCTGTTGGGCCTCGGCATTGCTGGCCCAACGGCCGACCGGCGCTGCATGGTCACCGAACAGGATCAGGCTGACGAACGGTACCTGGAACTCCTGGCGCAGGCTGTCTTCGACCGCCATGACCACTTCTTCCAGGCTGCCGGCATCGAGCAGGTCAAGGATCAGCCGGCGCGTCTTGTCGAACAACCGGTCGTTGTCCCTGGCCACGTCCATCAGTTGCGACAGGCGATGGCGCATCTCGATGTTGCGATCGCGCAGCAGTTTGAGCTGGCGCTCCACCAGCGACACGCTGTCGCCACGCTGGTGAGGGATACGCTGCTCGACCAACAGTTCATCGTGTTCGGCGAAGAAGGTCGGGTGGGCGCGCAGGTAGGCGACCACCGCTTCGGCATCGAGCTCACTGGACTGCTGGGGTACAACCTTGGGCTGATCGGTCATGGCAGTTACTCGCTTAGAGACGAACCTGTCCTTCGTAGACACGTACGGCTGGGCCAGTCATCAACACGGACGTGCCGGGGCCGGCCCACTCGATGTGCAGGCGCCCACCAGGCAGGTCCAGGGTCACCGGAGAGTCCATCCAGCCCTGGCTGATGGCTGCCACGGCGGCTGCACAAGCACCGGTGCCGCAGGCCTGGGTCTCGCCGGCACCACGTTCCCATACCCGCAGGTTGGCGCGGTGGCGGTCAATGACCTGAAGGAAACCGGCGTTCACCCGCTGCGCAAAGCGTGGGTGGTTTTCGATTTTCGGGCCCAGGTCATGGACCGGCGCAGTATGTACGTCATCGACGCGCAGCACGGCATGCGGGTTACCCATGGACAAGGCAGCGATAGCGTGCACTTCGCCGTCCACCTCCAGCGGGTAACTGAGCGCCTGCTCTTCAGCGTCGAATGGGATTTCGGCGGGATTGAAGCGCGGCGGCCCCATGTCGACACACACCTGGCCGTCGTTCTGCACGTCCAGTTCGATGATGCCGCCCTTGGTTTCCACACGGATACGCTTTTTCGCGGTCAAGCGTTTGTCCAGCACGAAGCGTGCGAAGCAGCGTGCGCCGTTGCCGCATTGCTCCACTTCCGAACCGTCGGCATTGAAGATCCGGTAGCGGAAATCCACTTCCGGATTGTTCGGAGCCTCGACGATCAGCAGCTGGTCGAAGCCGATCCCGGTGTGGCGGTCGCCCCATTGCTTGGCGTGCTTGGGCTGGATGTGTGCGTGTTGGCTGACCAGGTCCAGGACCATGAAGTCATTGCCCAGCCCATGCATCTTGGTAAAACGCAGAAGCATGGGGTCACTCCGGCAGCAGGCTTTCGCCAGCGTACAGTTCGGCAATGGTCTCGCGACGGCGGACTTCGAAAGCCTGATCGCCGTCGACCAGGATTTCCGCACAACGGCCACGGGTGTTGTAGTTCGAGCTCATGACGAAACCATAGGCGCCCGCGGACTGCACAGCCAGCAGGTCACCTTCGGCCAGGTTCAGCTGACGGTCCTTGGCGAGGAAATCGCCGGTTTCGCAGATTGGCCCGACCAGGTCGTAGGCACGGCCTTCGCCTTCGCGTGGGATGACCGCGCTGACGCCCATCCAGGCCTGGTAGAGGGCCGGACGGATCAGGTCGTTCATCGCCGCATCGATGATGGCGAAGTCTTTGTGTTCGGTGTGCTTGAGGTATTCAACGCGGGTCAGCAGGGCACCGGCGTTGGCCACGATGTAGCGGCCAGGCTCGAACACCAGGGCCAGGTCACGATCACCGACGCGCTCGCGGATGGCCTTGATGTAATCGGCTACCAGCGGCGGCTCTTCGTCGCGGTAGCGCACGCCAACACCGCCGCCCAGGTCCAGGTGGCGCAGGTGGATGCCACAGTCGGCCAGGCGGTCGACCAGGTCCAGCAGACGGTCGAGGGCGTCGAGGAATGGGTCTACGCTGGTCAGCTGCGAGCCGATATGGCAGTCGACACCGACCACTTCCAGGTTTGGCAACTGCGCGGCACGCACATAGATGGCTTCGGCGTCGGCGATGGCGATGCCGAACTTGTTCTCTTTGAGGCCGGTGGAGATGTACGGGTGGGTACCGGCATCGACGTCCGGGTTGACCCGCAGCGAGACCGGGGCCACCTTGCCCATCTCGGCGGCTACCACCTGCAGGCGCTCCAGTTCGTCGGTGGATTCGACGTTGAAGCAATGCACGCCGACTTCCAGGGCCCGGCGCATGTCTTCGCGGGTCTTGCCGACGCCGGAGAACACCACGCGGTCAGCCCGCCCACCGGCGGCCAGTACCCGCTCCAGTTCACCGCCGGACACGATGTCGAAGCCTGCGCCCATGCGGGCCAGCACGTTCAGCACGCCAAGGTTGGAGTTAGCCTTGACCGCGAAGCACACCAGGTGCTCGACACCTTGCAGGGCATCGGTATAGCTGCGGTACTGGGCCTCGATGTGGGCGCGCGAGTACACGTAGGTGGGGGTGCCGAAGCGTTCGGCGATGGCCGACAGGGCCACGCCCTCCGCGAACAGTTCACCGTCGCGGTAATTGAAAGCGTTCATCTGATTTCCTTACTGCTCTGGCGTTTGCTCGGGCTCGATTGGCTGTTCATCCTGTGGCTGGACAGGCTGAGCGTGCTGGTGCTGATGCGACTTCTGGCTGCCCTTGCCGTCCTTGCCGTCTTCTGGCAGGTAGAGGGGGCCTTTCTGACCGCAGGCCGAAACGAGGCAGGCAACCGCGACCAGCGCCGCGAGCGAGGAAATCAGGCGCTTCATGGGTGAAATCCTTTGAAATATGCAGTATTGCGCCCGAGTATACCGAGCGACTGCCGGATTGCCTATGCAAGAGCCGGTCCGCCGGGCGGGCAGAAATTGGCCACCAGCGGCGAGCGGCAAGCGGCAAGAAAAAACGTTCAGGTGTAGGCTGAGCTTTTTCCTGCCGCTTGAAGCTCCCCGCTTGCGGCTGGCGCCAAGCGCCCGTATCGTGCCCGGCCTGCCTGTAACGCAGCCAATTTCGAGGTTCCTGCAATGAGTTTGAGCGAAGCGCGTTTCCATGATCTGGTCGACGCCACCCAACAGGCCCTGGAAGACCTGTTCGACGAGAGCGGCCTTGACCTGGACATGGAGAATTCCGCCGGCGTCCTTACCATCAAGTTCGACAATGGCAGCCAGCTGATCTTCAGCCGCCAGGAGCCGCTGCGTCAGCTTTGGCTGGCCGACCGCTCCGGGGGCTTCCACTTCGACTACGACGAAGAGAGCGGCAAGTGGGTCTGCGAGAAGAGCGAAGAGCTGCTGGGCGAGATGCTCGAGCGGATTGTCTGGGAGCGGGCCGGCGAAAAGCTGGACTTCGACGAGATCTGAAATGAGCGCCCAGGCGCGGCCGGCCAAGCCGCTTTACAGTAACGTCAGCCCAGCGGTGCCGTCGCCGTGCATCAGCGTGTGCCGGCTGAATGAACAGCGCGTTTGCACCGGTTGCCATCGCCATGTCGAGCACATTCGCGAGTGGCGCTCGGCCGACGACGAACGGCGCCGGCAGATTTGCCGCGAAGCCGAGGCCTTGCGCACGCAGGGTTGAGTATTTGCCCGGCTGTGGTAGTGTCGGGTTATGCGTCGGTGACGCCAAAGCACTCATCAAACCCCGCCCTCTGGGCGGGGTTTTGCTTTATCTGCCCTTAGAAAACCACCTGTTCAATGGAGTCTGACTGGATCATGAGCACCAAGCCCTCCCTCATCCTTACCCGATTGGACGTGCAGCGTCTCGAGCGCCTGATCGACAGCCTCGACGAAAGCACCCCAGGTGTGCTCGCCCTGCAGGAGGAGCTGGACCGCGCCGAGCAGGTGGTCGGTCACGAGGACGTGCCGGCCGGCGTGGTGACCATGAACTCGCGCGTGCACTGCCGTGAAGAGGCCAGTGGCAAGGACTACCACCTGACCCTGGTGTACCCGAAGGATGCCGGCGGCGAAGGCAAGGTCTCGGTCCTGGCGCCGATCGGATGCGCGCTGCTTGGCTTGTCGGTGGGTGAACAGATCGATTGGCCGGCGCCGGGCGGCAAGACCCTCAAGCTCAAGCTGCTGGAGGTGGAATACCAGCCGGAAGCGGCAGGCGATTTCGACCTCTGATCCCCCATGGCTTTCAGGGCGTATTCCGCGCCCTGATAGAGCAGGCATGGATGCAGTTGTCGACGATCCTGCTGCGCAGCGACCAGTCCGTGTTGATGATGTGGAAGTTCTGGATGTAACTGTCGATACCTGTTGATTCGAACCATTCATCGACCTTGTCGCTGAAGTCGTCCGGCGAAAACCACCCTTTGTTGTATTTGGCGCACTGGATGGAACGCAGGGTGTAATCAGGTTTATAGCGTTGCGCCCGCTCGTCCATGAAGGCTTTCAGCTCTTCGGTGGACGGTGTGTTCTCACCCATCCAGCCATGTTCCACGCCTGGCCAGTGCTGCCCGCGGGCGGAGTTGTTGTACGCAATCACCACGGTCTTGCCTGGGTGTTCAATCCAGAGTTGATCCAGCGTCAGGGGGTGCAACGCCCAGGGGATGATGCGCTGGCCCAGGTGCTTCTCCAGCGTCTCCTGCAACCAGGCATGTTCCTGGTCGCTGAAGTTGTCGAACCCATGGAAGTCGAGAATGACGATTTCACGAACGTTTGCCGGGTCTTCGTAAAAGCGGTTCAGTTCCAGGACGATGTCGCCCTGTACGGTGCGCCCCGATGTACTCAGGTGGAACAGCTTGTAGCGATAAGGCGAATCGGGCGTGTACTCGCGGTTGGCGCGCACTCGCAGATCAAGCACGCGGATGCCGCCGCGAACCTGTTCGATGCAGGAAACGTCCTGGGTCACTTCCTGGGGCGGGACGATGTTGTCCGCCTGCTTGTCCATCCCAGAGTCATGGCTGCCGGGGAGAATCAGCTGATCGATACGCAGGCGGCCTAATTCGGGCAGGGCGCCCATCCAGTTCTGCTTGTCCATGACGCACTCCAGTCATTGATTGAGTGCCCAAGGATGTTGCCGCCGTGTGCGGCCGTGCAGAGGGAAAGCGCACCGGGGTCAAGGTGCGAGCGACGCCTGCAACTGCTCCAACCCGTCGTTCAGGGCTTTTTCCAGCTCCCGCTTGTAGCGCAGGTAGAGGAGGGTCGAACCCTGTTCGTCATCGAGCAGTTCGGACAGGTCCAGGTCAGTGATGTAGCAACGATAATGCCCGGCATCGCGGCGCTGGCTCAGAATCTGCCTGGCTACCACGGTGTACAGTTCATCGCCGTGGTCCAGTTCGGAGAATTCCAGTTGGTCGCAGTAGAGCGTGACGTGCACGTCATCGCCGGTGCCGGCCTGGAGGATGGCCTGAACTTCATAGTAGGGCTGATCGTTGACGATGTCTGGCGTCGGTCGGGGCTCGATGCTGCGTGCCTTCCCCGTCCCCGAGGGCAGTAGCTGAGCATAATCGATGTACAAAGATGCCTGGTGCAGGTTATCGAGCGGCACGCGGGCGTCGTGGCGCATTACCACCGAGCGCAGAAAGCGCTGCAGGGGCAATAGCAGGTGATTCTCGTCGTGCAATGGCAGGCGTTGCTGCCATAACGCGTTGTACTCATCCAGCACATACAGGTCGGCCCAGCCCTCGAGCAGGCGGTAGAACACCTGAATGCAGCCGGGGCGGCCTTGTTCCAGCAGCAGCGAAAGGTCGTGGTCCTGCAGTGCGTTGGCATCCAGATAAAGTGGGCTGTAGGCGCTGCGTTCTTCGCTTAGGTAATCGAGCACGGCATCGTGATCGGTCAGGGTGGCGAGGCTGACCTGGCCGGGCACCAGTTCCAGTGCGTGGGTGTACTGCGCCACCTGCAGCAGGTAGCGGTGGTTGCGGCGCTGGTCGAGCAGTAATTGCACCGTGTCGAAAATCTCCTCGACCCGCTGGCTGATGGCTTGCGCGCGGTTGTGGCAGAAGCAACGCACCCGCACGCGCGGCCGGTGGCTGCGCTGGCCGAGGCTGTTGAGGAAGTCCCGCATGCAGCGCAGCAGGGCGTGCTCGCCGTCGTAGCGCTGCACCAGCACCTCGTTCCAGCTGTTGAGGGTGACCTGATCGAGGGTCAGCACCAGGTTTTCGCGCACGCCTGCATAGCTCAGCGAGTCGGTGCGCTCGGTGGTCATCAGGATGTTCAGGTCGCGGTGGTGGCGCAGCGGGTCGACGCCAACGTTGACCAGCAGCAGGATCTCTTCGGCCACGCTGGGCTGCAGCAATCGCACTTCGCTGACGGCCTCAAGCGGCAAGGGAATGCTTTGCTGCAGGCTGCCAAGCAGGTTGAACAGCTCGAATTCGCTCAAGTCGCTGACGCCTGGGTGCAGCGCAAAGCGCGTAGTGCTGTCGATAACGCCGTTGCGGTGGGCCCAGGTCAGCAGTTCGAGCAGCTCCCGGCAACGCTTGATCGGGCTGAAATGCTCCCACTCGTGGACGCCCAGGTTGCCGTTGTACAGGCCCCAGTGGTGGCTGCCGGGTTCCTTGCGGTTGGGTGACTGAACCAGTGTCAGGGTGTCCTCGGCGAGGTCCGGTGCGATGCCTGGGTTGATCACCTCTATCTTGCCGGCGCGCCGCTCGAAGGCTGCGTACAGGCGCCGGCCCAGTACGTTGAGGTCGCGTTGGTCGGCGCGGCTGTTGGCGTTCTGGTTTTGCGCGAACTGGCTGAGAAAGCGGTAGCTGTGGTTGAGCTCGGCGACCAGCTCGCGGCGCTCGACTGCCACCTGGCGTACCTTCCACTGACTACGGCTGTCGAGTAAGGCCAGCTGGCGCTCGTCCCAGCCCCACTCATCGGCCAGGCGCTTGAGCAACCGACGCTGCCAGCCGTTGCTGCGTGCGCGGTCCAGGCCGCTGAGCTTCTTGTTGACCTTCAGGTAAAGGCTGCGCCTTGCCAGCTCCAGCCGCCTGGTTTCACCGCGCGCTAGCAAGTAGCGTTCGATGCGCCGGTAAACCATGACATAGGGGTCAAGCGCGTCGAGGTCGAGGTGGTTGGCGAAGACCGCCTGTTTGTAGTCCAGGCTCAGGCAGCGCACGGCTGGGTGTTCGCTGGCGTAGACCTCGGTCAGCAACAGCTTGAGCAGTGACTTGTAAGGTGAGTCGATACCTTTGAACAGCTGCCACAGGCCAGCACCGACGAACTCGCCGGCCGGGATGTGGGCCAGGTTGCCCAGGTCGAGGGCATCGGTGCTGCGGATGAAACGCTTGGACAGCAAGGTTTCGGTATAGCTGCTGTAATTGCGCTCTTCATACACCGGCACCAGCCACCAGAGCGGTGTGCGCCCGGCCAGCCAGATGGCCGTGCGGTAGAACTCGTCGAGCAGCAGGTAGTGCTGGGTGGTACCACAGTCGTCGGAGCTGAGCTGGCTGTCGCGCTGGCCTCGGGCGAAGCTTTGCGGGTCGATCAGGAAGCAATGTGCTTCGGCGCCGAGGCTGGCAGCCCAGGTTTCGAGCAACTGGCATTTGCGCCGCAGCTCTTCGAGCTGGCTGTCACCCAGGCCGGGGGCATGACAGACCCACAGGTCGATGTCGCTTTGCTCGGCCTGGGCCAGCGTGCCAAGGCTGCCCATCAGGTACAGGCCGTGTATCGGACGGTTGGGGTTGCCCAGGCGTGTCTTGTAAGTGAATGACCGCGCCAGCCGTTGGCCCTCGGCGACCAGGTTGGCGTCGGGCTCGAAGCCCGACACGCCGGCCGGTGTGCTTCCCGAAACATACCCAGGCAACAGGGGGTGGTTAACGTGAAACAGCAGCGGTAGCAGGGTCAAAACCTGTTGCTGGCGGGTCGAAAGCCCATCCATGGCGCGCTGTAGCCGGCCGGTGTTCAACTGCAGGAACCGCGCACGCAATTTCGCCAGCACCTTGCGGTCGATGCCGTCTTCGATATCAGGGCGAATCTCGTGGGGATGGGTCATTGCGAACTCAGGGCAGGCCGGGGGAACTTTGGCGAGTTTAGCCTGAGTAATGCACTCGGATAAGCGGCAGTTGGAGTTTTGACGCCATTTTTCTCGCGCCTTTGTGTGCCCCATCCCCGGCTTGCCGGCGATGGGGCCGGGCGGGTTACGCCGGCTGGGGCGACTTGAGGATGTTCAGCAGCAGTTGCACGCTTTCGACCGCGTCATGCCCAAGGCTGGTGAGGTAACCGCCATCAGGCTGATCGGTCAATTGCTTTTCATGCAGGCGTCGAGCCGCTGCGACCAGCGCGGGTGAGGCATTGGCGTGAATCTTGATGCCTTCCTGGCTGCTGTCCAGATTGAACAGGGCAAGGACTTCCAGTTCAGCAATCAGTTCGGGGGTGAAGGACATGGCGACTCCTGACTTCCAGACGAGGATGGCGGCACCGCCAACGGTGCCTGACCCTGGAGTGTAGTCGGGTTATTCGTCCTCGCCTTGATCTGCCTCAGGTGGCAGCTCGGGCAACGCGCGCAGGGCGGTTTCGTACCATTGGGTGTCGAACGGGCGGTCCTCGTCGAGCATGTTGTCGATCTCGATGGCCAGCACGTGGGCCATGAGGTTGAGGATGTCTTCGCGCTCGTAGCCGACCAGGCTCAGCTTGTTGAACGTCGCCTTGGCGGCCGGCGGTTCGCCGCTTTCGATCTGGTTTTCGATGGCCTGGGTCAGCGTCGCCTCGGCGAAGGCTTCGTCGTCATTGTCGATTTCGTCGTGCTCGCTCATGGCGGTACTCCTGTGGTGGGGCGCACAGTTTGCCACGCCCGCGCCGGCAATGCCCGGTCATCGACCGGGAGCATGATGCTGGTCAGGCGCAGCCCCAGGGGCTATAACAGCCCAGCCAACCCCTTACGGCCTGGAGGCTGTTACCCCATGCTCAAGCTTCACGGATTCTCGGTCAGCAACTACTACAACATGGTCAAGCTGGCCCTGCTGGAAAAAGGCTTGCCGTTCGAAGAGGTCACCTTTTATGGCGGCCAGGCACCGCAAGCGCTGGAAGTCAGCCCGCGCGGCAAGGTGCCAGTGCTGGAAACCGAACACGGCTTCATCAGCGAGACCAGCGTGATTCTCGACTATATCGAGCAGACGCAGGGCGGCAAGGCGCTGTTGCCGGCCGATCCATTCGAACAGGCGAAAGTGCGTGAGCTGCTCAAGGAGATCGAGCTGTATATCGAACTGCCGGCGCGTACCTGCTATGCCGAGTCGTTCTTTGGGATGGAGGTCGATTCAGTGATCAAGGAGCGGGCGCGTGCGGATCTGCTGGCGGGCTTCGCCACCTTGAAGCGCAATGGCCGTTTTGCACCCTATGTGGCCGGTGAGCAACTGACCATTGCCGACCTGATGTTCTGCTTCTCGGTCGATCTGGCGTGTGCGGTAGGCAAGAAGGTGCTGGGCATCGACTTCCTCGCAGACTTCCCGCAGGCGAAGGCGTTGCTGGAGAAAATGCGCGAGAACCCGCACATGGCGAAGATTCTGGCGGACAAGGAGGCGGCAATGCCGGCCTTCATGGAGATGATCCGCAGCGGCAAGCGCTGATCTGAAGAGGGGCTGCTGTGCAGCCCAATCGCCGGCAAGCCGGCTCCTACAGGGATTGCGCACCGCTTGAGAGCGGCGCGGTCATTGTGGGAGCCGGCTTGCCGGCGAACGAGGGCAAAGCCCTCGCAATGGCGCTTAGCGCGAAGCCAGCAATGCCTTGCCGCGCACAACGGCAGCGCGCACCTGGGCAGGCGCAGTACCACCAATGTGGTTACGGGCATTCACCGAGCCTTCCAGCGTCAACACGGCGAATACGTCCTGCTCGATCTGGTCGCTGAACTGGCGCAGTTCCTCCAGGCTCATCTCGGCCAGGTCCTTGCCGCTGTCGACGCCGTACTTCACGGCGTGGCCGACGATCTCGTGGCAGTCACGGAACGGCAGGCCGCGGCGCACCAGGTAGTCGGCCAGGTCGGTGGCAGTGGAGAAGCCGCGCAGCGCCGCTTCGCGCATGATCGCGTGCTTGGGCTTGATGGCCGGGATCATGTCGGCGAAGGCACGCAGCGAGTCGCGCAGGGTGTCGGCGGCGTCGAACAGCGGCTCCTTGTCTTCCTGGTTGTCCTTGTTGTAGGCCAGCGGCTGGCCTTTCATCAGGGTCAGCAGGCCGGTCAGGGCGCCGAACACGCGGCCGCTCTTGCCGCGCACCAGCTCAGGTACGTCGGGGTTCTTCTTCTGCGGCATGATCGAGCTGCCAGTGCAGAAACGGTCGGGCAGATCGACGAACTGGAACTGGGCGCTGGTCCACAGCACCAGCTCTTCAGAGAAGCGCGACAGGTGCATCATCGCCACGCTGGCGGCAGCGCAGAATTCGATGGCGAAATCACGGTCCGACACGCCATCCAGCGAGTTGCCGGCCACGGCTTCGAAACCGAGCAGTTTGCAGGTCAGCTCGCGGTCGATCGGGTAGGTGGTACCGGCCAGCGCAGCGCTGCCCAGGGGCATGCGATTGGTGCGTTTGCGGCAGTCGACCAGGCGCTCGTAGTCGCGGCTGAGCATTTCGAACCAGGCCAGCAGGTGGTGGCCGAAAGTGACCGGCTGGGCGGTCTGCAGGTGGGTGAAGCCCGGCATGATGGTTTCGGCTTCGCGCTCGGCCTGTTCCAGCAGGCCCTGCTGCAGGCGGGTGATTTCGGCCAGAATCAGGTCGATCTCGTCGCGCAGCCACAGGCGGATGTCGGTGGCGACCTGGTCGTTGCGGCTACGGCCGGTGTGCAGCTTCTTGCCGGTGATGCCGATGCGGTCGGTCAGGCGTGCTTCGATGTTCATGTGCACGTCTTCGAGGTCGACGCGCCAGTCGAAATTGCCGGCCTCGATTTCCGCCTGGATGGTGTTCAGGCCGTCGATGATGGTGTCGCGCTCGGCATCGCTGAGTACACCGACCTGCGCCAGCATGGTGGCGTGGGCGATCGAACCCATGATGTCGTGGCGGTACAGGCGCTTGTCGAAATCGACCGAGGCGGTGAAGCGGGCGACGAAGGCGTCGACGGGTTCACTGAAGCGGCCGCCCCAGGACTGATTGGTCTTGTCGGTGCTCATGGATTCACTCGTTGAAGGCGTGAACGAAAAAGTGGCGGCGATAATAGCAGGGTTGGGCGTGTGGCCGAAGGACGCCGGTCGACAGAAATCGGCATAAAACCCCGCTCGATTGAGGTAAAGACGATATTCAACGATTGAACGGCAGTGTTCCACGGACCGTCTACAGTTGGACAAAGGACTGGCAGCGAATCTGCCAGCGCAGTGAATCTTTGGCCATCGTATTGGTCTAGAGCGTGACCGCAGTGTCGCTCGACCTGCAACTGTCTACGCTATACCTGTGCGAGACTCACTCAGGAATCCAGAGCAATTATGAATGTCCTGATCGTTGATGACGAAGCCCTACCCCGTGAACGCTTGGCGCGGCTATTCGGGGAGCTGGAGGGGTACACCGTGCTGGAGCCCAGCGCCACCAGCGGCGAGGAGGCCCTGGCCCTGATTGAAAGCCTCAAGCCTGATGTGGTCCTGCTGGATATTCGCATGCCGGGCCTTGACGGCCTGCAGGTCGCGGCCCGCTTGTGCGAGCGCGAATCACCGCCATCGGTAGTGTTCTGCAGCGACGCCGATGACGATGAATACGGCGCAGAGGCTTTCACCGACAGCACCCTCAGTCATGTATCCAAACCGATCCATCCCCATGCTCTGCGTGATGCTTTGCGCAAAGCTGAGAAACCCAGTCGCACGCAGTTGGCGGCGCTGACCCGGCCAGGAAGTGAAGGGGGTGGCCCGCGCAGCCATATCAGCGCGCGTACGCGCAAGGGCATCGAGCTGATCCCTTTGCCCCAGGTGATCTATTTCATCGCCGACCACAAATATGTGACGCTGCGCCACGAAGCAGGCGAAGTGCTGCTCGATGAGCCACTCAAGGCCTTGGAAGATGAATTCGGCGAACGCTTCGTGCGTATCCACCGCAACGCCCTGGTAGCCCGCGAGCGCATCGAACGCCTGCAACGCACGCCGCTTGGGCATTTTCAACTGTTCCTCAAAGGCCTCAATGGTGATGCCTTGACTGTCAGCCGCCGGCATGTGGCTGGCGTACGCAAGATGATGCAGACGCTCTGAGCGCTGCAGGTGCCCCATCGCCGGCGACCTGGCGATGAGGGCGCGCATGGCCAGCCTGGTTCATGACCCACATCTGCTAGCGATACCGACGGAGCTGTTATCATCGGCGGCATTCCTAAGCATCGGGGCGTTCCATGTCCACTCGCGAAATCCGCATTGCCACCCGTAAAAGTGCCTTGGCCCTGTGGCAGGCCGAATATGTCAAAGCCCGCCTCGAACAGGCGCACCCTGGCCTTCTGGTGACGCTGGTGCCCATGGTCAGCCGCGGCGACAAACTGCTCGACGCGCCGCTGGCGAAGATTGGCGGCAAAGGCCTGTTCGTCAAGGAGCTGGAAACGGCCCTGCTGGACAATGAGGCCGACATCGCCGTGCATTCGATGAAGGATGTACCCATGGACTTCCCCGAAGGCCTGGGCCTGTACTGCATCTGCGAACGTGAAGACCCCCGCGATGCCTTCGTTTCCAACCGTTTCCCCAGCCTCGAAGCGCTGCCTGCCGGCAGCATCGTCGGCACCTCCAGCCTGCGCCGTCAGGCCCAGTTGCTGGCCCGCCGCCCTGACCTGCAAATCCGCTTCCTGCGCGGCAACGTCAACACTCGCCTGGCCAAGCTCGATGCCGGTGAGTACGACGCCATCATCCTTGCCGCGGCGGGCCTGATCCGTCTGGGCTTCGAAGACCGCATCACCGCCAGCATCAGTGTCGACGACAGCCTGCCGGCCGGTGGCCAGGGCGCGGTGGGTATCGAGTGCCGTAGCGCAGACAGCGAGATCCATGCGCTGTTGGCGCCTTTGCACCACATCGATACCGCTGACCGTGTGGTGGCCGAACGCGCGTTGAACAAGCACTTGAACGGTGGCTGCCAGGTACCGATTGCCTGCTATGCCGTGCTCGAAGGCGAGCAGCTATGGCTGCGCGGCCTGGTCGGCCAGCCCAGCGGTGGGACCCTGCTGATGGCTGAGGCGCGTGCACCGCGGGCATCCGCTGAAACCTTGGGGGTGCAGGTGGCCGAAGACCTCCTGGGCCAAGGTGCCGCCGCCATTCTCAAGGAAGTCTATGGTGAGGCCGGGCACCCGTGAGTTCGTGGCGCCTGTTGCTGACCCGTCCTGAAGAGGACTGCGCGGCGCTGGCCCAGACGCTGGCCGCGGCCGGCATTGCCAGCGAGTGCCTGCCGTTGCTGGCGATCGAGCCGGTGCAGATGGATGCTCTGCAGCGTCAGCAGCTTGCCGGCCTAGGGCAGTACCAGGCGATGATCGTGGTCAGTAAGCCGGCAGCGAGGTCGCTCCTTGCGCAGCTCGCTCAAGCAGGGTTGCAGCCGCCCCCAGCTGGTTGGTTCACCGTAGGTCAAGCCACGGCGGCGGTGTTGCAGTCTGCGGGGCTGTCGGTGGCTTTCCCTGCACAGGGTGACGACAGCGAAGCCTTGCTCACGCTCCCGGCCTTGCACCAGGCTATCAAGGGTCCCGCACCCCGTGTCCTGATCGCCCGTGGGGTAGGAGGTCGCGAACTGCTGGCCGAGCGTCTTGCAGAGCAAGGTGCTAGTGTCGATTATCTGGAACTGTATCGTCGTTGCCTGCCGGTATACCCGGCGGGCACGCTGGTGGCTCGCATCGAAGCGGAACGCCTGAACGGCGTGGTGGTCAGCAGTGGGCAGGGTCTTGAACACCTGCAACAGTTGGCCGCTGCCGATTGGCCGCGTGTGGCGCGCTTGCCCTTGTTCGTGCCGAGCCCCAGGGTCGCCGAGCAGGCCAGGGCCGCAGGGGCACAACAGATTGTGGATTGTCGTGGCGCGAGTGCCACGGCCTTGCTGGCAGCCGTGCAGCGCAGCGCTGCACCTGCCTCTTAAGGCGCTAAGCTCAGAGCGACGCGCCCCCATGCAAAGGATGGATACGTGAGCGAAACTGTCTTGTCCCACAATGATCAGCCGTCGGCGCAGGAGCCGACGCAACCCGTCACCCCGCCACCTGCCAAACGTTCCGGCACAGGCCTGGCCTTGCTGGCACTGTTAGTGGGTGCTGCCGGGGTCGCAGTGGGCGGGTGGGGTGTTTGGCAGGTGCGGCATCTGCAAGGCAATGAGCTGAGCCAACGTCAGCACCTTGAGACGCTGAGCCAGCGTGCCGCTGCTCTGCAGCAGCGCGAGCAACAGATCAGTGCCCAGTTGGCCAGCCTGCCGGCAGCCAGCGAACTGGAAGACCGCCGCCGCCTGGTGGCGCAGTTGCAGGGTGACCAGCAGCGCCTGAGCCAGCGCCTGGAAACCGTGCTTGGCGAAAGCCGCAAGGAATGGCGCCTGGCCGAGGCCGAGCACTTGTTGCGCCTGGCCACTTTGCGGCTTTCGGCCCTGCAGGACATCACCAGCGCCAAGGCCCTGGTCGAAGGCGCAGACGAAATTCTGCGCGAGCAAAGCGACCCTGGTTCCTTTGCCGCCCGCGAGCAGTTGACGCGTAGCCTGGCAACGCTCAACAGCACCCAGCAACCGGACCGTACCGGGTTGTATCTGAAACTGGCAGCCCAGCGAGAGTTGGTGCAGCACCTCAACGCCCAGTCGCCGGAGTTCGACAGCGATGCCGATGCCCTCGGTGCCTTGACCGCCGATGGCGATGTCGCCAGCCGCCTGGCGCAGTGGTGGGCGGAGATTTCCAAGTACTTCCAGATCGATTTCAACGCCGACGACAATGTACGGCCGTTGCTGGCCGGGCAGTCGCTCAACCAGTTGCGCCTGGCCTTGAGCCTGACCATCGAGCAAGCCCAGTGGGCTGCGCTCAATGGCGACGCCAAGGTCTACACCCAGGCGCTGGATGACGCGCGCAGTGTGCTGGTGGCCAATTTCGACGCTGACAATCCGCAGAGCAAGGCCATGCTCGAAAGCCTCAATGCGCTGGCCGAGCAACCGGTGTCGGTGGTTACCCCGGACCTCAGTGAAAGCCTGGCTGCGGTGCAGGCGTATATCCAGCGCCGCCACCTGCCTGCCGAGGGTGAGGGGGGCAAGCCATGAAGCGTGTGTACCTGCTGGCCGTGCTGGCGATCGTGATCGCCGCGGCACTGGGCATCGCGGTGGCCAAACACAGCGGCTACGTGCTGGTCTCCTACGGTGGCTTCCGTTACCAGTCCGGGCTGTGGGCGGCGCTCGCGGCCCTGGTTGCCGTATTTGCACTGTTGTGGCTGCTGCGCTACTTGGTCGGGCTGGTGCTGACGTCCAGTGGCGTGGTCAACCCGTGGTCGCGACGTAACCGCAGCCGTCGCATTCGCATCGCGATCGAGCAGGGCCAACTGGACCTCGCAGAGGGGCGTTGGGCCAGCGCCCAGCGCCACTTGCACCGCGCAGCCGAGGCCGAACGCCAGCCATTGCTGTATTACCTCGGTGCCGCACGGGCGGCCAATGAACAGGGGCGTACCGAAGACAGGGACAACCTGCTCGAGCGTGCACTGGAGCGTCAGCCCCAGGCGGAATTGGCGGTCGCCCTGGCCCATGCGCAATTGCAGATGGACCGTGGCGAAAGCGACGGCGCCCTGGACGCCCTGTTGGCCATGCAGGAGCGGCACCCGCACAACAACCAGGTCTTGCGCCTGTTGCAGTGCCTGTATCTGGAGCGCGGCGACTGGTCGGCGCTGATCCGCCTGTTGCCTGATTTGCGCAAGGGCAAAGTGCTGCCGGCCGAGGAGCTCGCTGCACTGGAGCAGCGTGCCTGGGGTCAGAACCTGGGGCTTGCGGCGACCCGTGGCGACGATGAGCAAAGCGCCCGTCAGTCGTTGGAGCGGGCCTGGCAACAGCTGACTGCGGCCCAGCGTCAAGAGCCCCGGTTGGTGCTGGCTTATGCCGAACAACTGCGCCAGGTTGGCGCTCAAGGCGAGGCCGAACAGGTGCTACGTGCCGCGCTCAAGCGTGATTACGAAAGTCACCTGGCGCGGCTCTATGGCCTGGTGCGCGGCGATGATCCGGCGCGCCAACTGCAAACAGCCGAGGGCTGGCTCAAGGCGCACCCACAGGACCCGAGCCTGTTGCTGACGCTTGGGCGTCTGAGCTTGCAAAACCGCCTTTGGGGCAAGGCGCGCGATTACCTGGAAAGCAGCTTGCGCATGGAACGCAACCCAGAGACCTGCGCTGAACTGGCCCGGCTGCTGGCTAGCCTGGGGGAGACCGAGCGCAGCAACCAACTGTTCCAGGAAGGCCTGGGCCTGCTCGATGAGCGTTTGTTGGCCTTGCCATTGCCGCAGGGCGTGCGCGCCTGAGAGATCCCATGAGCCCGCGCTGAGGGCGGGCTTATGGGGTGTTTGAGGCGTCTCGCGATCCCTGCGTTATTCTGTAATACCCTTCGCAAGATTTTTCCCACATTGCGATTGGAAATTTCTGCTACCCCTCAGTGACTTATCTCCCCTGTAGTGCCTTGAAACAAAGCACACCTTTCCTCTACCGTTCCAAGCCACTCAATTTGCCCCGGGACCACCACCTTTCATGTTGCCGGCCCGCTTGCGCACGTTTTTTCTACCGGCCTGCCTTGCCTCGTTGGCGGTGCTGGTCGCGTCCTTTTACCTGGAGATCACCCTCGGTCTGGTGCCTTGCCCGCTGTGCTTCAGCCAGCGGTTCCTGCTGGGCGTGTATGCCATGATCTGCCTGTGTGCGGCCGTGCATGCGTCGGGCGTTGCCGCTATGCGCCAGTACGCGCGCGCTGCCCTGGGCTGTTCCGCGGGCGGGGCCCTGCTGGCGGCCAGGCATGTCTGGATACAAGGGGAGATCGCTACGAGCCAGGAGTGCCCGGTGCCTTTCTGGCATGTACTGGAGCGCTCCTGGGGTGAAGCGGCCCGTCAACTCTTGCTTGGCGGCCCCGATTGCAGCTCGCTGACCTGGAGCTTTCTGGACCTGACCTTGCCCGAATGGAGCCTGTTGTCCTTCTTGCTGCTGGCAGTGCTGCCCTTGACTCGCCTGATGGCGTATCGTTTCCGCACGCTGGCCAACGCTTGATTGGGTGCGGCTGCGCTAGCCGGCACGACCAGTGGTGCTGCCCCAGGGTATTAAACACTTGTATGAACTTTGTCTGCTGCGTACCTTGAAGGGCAGCACGCACGGGAATAATCTCCCTGCACGCCTATCAAAAACACAACTGCTCGATGCCGTCCTGCTGATGTCACCTTTGTGCCGCACGATCGGGGTGCGAGGTGCAGCGGCATCTACCCAGAAGGGATGAGATCGCCATGCTCGATAGTTGTCAGAACGCCCAGGAACGCTGGGGTGGGGTTCACAAGCTGATCGACCGCTGGCTCAAGGAGCGAGAGGAGCTGGTTCAGGCTTTTCGTGCCTTGCGCGATGCCAAGCCGGCATTTGCGGACAAGGAAAAAAACCGAGATTTCTGCGCGGTGCTGGTCGATTATGTGTCGGCTTGGCATTTTGAAGTCAGCGAGCAATTGGTCAGTGAAGCCAAAGCTTTCGGTGACACGCGTGGCCTGGAGCTGGCCAAGCAAATCACTCCGCGCATCGATGCCATCACCGAAATCGCATCGGCCTTCAATGACCATTGCGAAAAGGGCGATTGCAAGGACCCGGACCGTTTCGCCAAGAAGCTCGGCGAGCTTGGTAGTCTGCTGCATGAACGCTTCGAGCTCGAAGACTGCCTGATCGAAGTGCTGCATACCGCGCACAAGGAAGAGGGCGCGGTCGAGGCTTGAGGGTCGGCGTCAGTCGCCGACCGCCAGCAGTTCTATCTCGAACACCAGTGGCGTATAGGGCGCGATCAGGTCACCCGCGCCCTCGGCACCGTAGGCTTGTGCCGATGGGATCACCAGGCGCCATTTCGCCCCCGTTTTCATATGTGGCAACGCCACTTGCCAGCCTTCGATGACCGAGTCCAGGCTGAACCACTGTGGCTGTTGGTTCTGATCGAATACCGTGCCGTCAGGCAACTTGCCTACATAGCGTACCTGCACCTTGCTCTTGGGGTTGGGCTGCGCGCCATTACCACTTTTCAGTTCACTGTAGAGCACGCCCTCAGGCAGCTCATGCACGCCGGCTCGTGCGCGCTCGTTGGCCATGAAGCGCGCCTCGATGCCTTGCAGTTTTTCCACTTCGGCTTGCACGGCGGTATTGTTCGCCTGTTCTTCATGCTGCTGAAGAATGGCTTGCATGCGCGCCTTGTCGAGTTTCAGCGGCTGGTTCTGGTAGGACTGGCGAAGTCCTTCAACCAAAGCCTCCAGTTGCAATCCAGGCACTTCCTCGCGCAGCCGCTCCCCCAGGCTGGCGCCCAGGCTGTAGGCCACGTCGTGATCACTGGGGGGCACCGTTTCAGGGGCGGCGAGTGCGATGGGAGCCGCCAGGCACAGGCCGATAAAAAGATAACGAGGCATGGTCAACTCCGAGCTCAAGAGCCGAGAAGTATGCCAGCCTTGTTGCATCGATTTGCGTAAATCTCGGCAACCATTTGTTGAGCAACTACACTTTCACGCAGCTGCAAGACAACAACTTTGCCCAGGCATGCAACGCGGCGCCAACGATACTGTCCACATGCCCTAGCGGCGGTAGCAGCACAAGCATAGTATTAGCCGCAATCTCGTCAGCCAGGAGGTAAACCATGTCGGCCAAGAAGAAGCCAGTAAGTACGCCGTTACACCTGCTCCAGCAACTTTCGGGCAGCTTGCTCGAACACTTGGAAGATGCTTGCTCGCAAGCGCTGGCCGATGCGGAAAAACTGCTGGCGAAGTTGGAGAAGCAGCGTGGCAAGGCTCAGGAAAAACTGCACAACGGTCGCCTGAAATTACAGGACGCGGCCAAGGCAGGTAAAACCAAGGCGCAAGGCAAAGCCCAGAAAGGCATTGGTGAACTCGAGTCGTTGCTCGACTCGCTCAAAGAGCGCCAGACGCAAACCCGTACTTATATCCAGCAACTCAAACGCGATGCCCAGGAAAGCCTGAAGCTGGCCCAGGGTGTCGGCAAGGTGCGTGAGGCTGCTGGCAAGGCCCTGGACCAACGGGCAGTTGCAGCCAAGTCGGCTAAACCAGCCGCTGCCAAAGCGCCTGCCAAAGCTGCGGCCAAACCTGCAGCAAGGTCTTCCACCAGCGCTGCGGCCAAAGCGCCTGCCAAGGCCGCTGCTGCCAAGGCGCCGTCGCGCGCTGCTGCCGCCAAGCCTGCTGCCGTAAAAACCCCGGCCAAGGCTGCGGCTAAACCTGCAGCTAAAGCTGCAGCCAAGCCAGTCACTGCCAAAGCGGCTGCAGCCAAGGCGCCATCGCGCACTGCTGCGGCCAAGCCTGCTGCCACCAAGGCCCCCGCCAAAGCCGCTGCTGACAAGCCTGCCGCCAAACCCGCCACGTCCAGAGGCACTGCAGCCAAACCGGCCGCGGCCAAGGCGCCGGCTAAAACCACTGCAGCCAAGCCTGCTGCGAAAACTGCTGCCGCCAAGCCCGCAGCCAAGCCTGCCGCGAAGGCCCCGGCCAAGGCTGCAGTCAAGCCAGCTGCCAAGGCGCCCGCCAAGCCCGCAGCCAAACCTGCGGCCAAGCCCGCCGCTGCAAAGCCGGCCACCAGCAAACCAGCTGAAGCCAAGCCAGCGGCGCCTGTGGTGACCAACTCGACAGGCACTGCCGCCCCGGCGACGTCCTCCGCCGCACCGGCAAGCACCTCGCCTCAGGCGCCGTCTTCGGCCTCCTGAAGCCCGGTGGCCGCGACACGCAGCTGAGTCAGCGAGTCGTGGCCATGGACCTGGTCGGGCGCCAGCCTGGCCAGCCAATCGTCCGCGGGTTCAGGCGAGCCCGTGGGCCATTGCCTTGCACGTGCCTCCAGGCGTTGCAGCAAGCGCTTCTCTGCCTGTAATTCCAAGCCCTTTACGTGCTCACGTAATGCCTGCAGGTGCGGGTCATGCTGCGCGGCCGCCCGCCATTGCTGGCGCAAATGGCGTAGCGGCGTCACCACTTCAGTTTGCCAAGGCTCGGCAATTGCGCGTAAAGCGTCGATTCGCCCGGCTTCTACGGCGACACCTCGGGTTTGCAGCCAGCTCGCGCACAACAGAAGGCACACATCGCCCCCCTCGGCCTGCACGCTCAGGCAAGCCGCTTCGACGCCCGGCCGGCCATACAGGGCCAGGGCGTAATTCCACAGGTCGGTGTACATGATTCCACTTACGCTCCGGGTCGAGGAAGCTGGTAGACTCCGCGACCATCATGATCAGACTATCCAACCTCACTTTACAGCGTGGTCCGCAGCGCTTGCTAGAAGGCGCCGAGATGACCCTGCACGCCGGTCACAAGGCCGGCCTGATCGGCGCCAACGGCGCCGGAAAATCCAGCCTGTTCGCCTTGCTGCGCGGTGAGCTGTCGCCTGATGCCGGCGACTGCCAACTGCCGGGTGACTGGCGCATCGCCCACATGCGTCAGGAGGTCGATACCCTCGATCGGCTGGCCGTGGACTATGTGCTCGACGGCGACGCGCGCCTGCGCAAGGTCCAGGCCGAGCTCGCTGTAGCCGAAACCGCCCACGACGGCACTGCCCTGGCACGCCTGCACAGTGAGCTGGAAAGCGCCGACGGCTATACCGCCGATGCCCGTGCGCGCAAATTGCTGGCCGGTCTTGGTTTTACCAACGAGCAGATGGACCGCCGCGTCGGCGACTTCTCCGGTGGCTGGCGGATGCGCCTGAACCTGGCCCAGGCCCTGATGTGCCCATCCGACCTGCTGCTGCTCGACGAACCGACCAACCACCTGGACCTCGATGCGATCCTGTGGCTCGAAGACTGGCTCAAGGGCTACCCGGGCACGCTGTTGCTGATTTCCCACGACCGCGACTTCCTCGACGCCGTGGTCGACCATGTGTTGCATGTCGAGCAGCGCAAGCTGAACCTGTACAAGGGTGGCTATACCGCCTTCGAGCGCACCCGTGCCGAGCGCCTGGCGCAGCAGCAGCAAGCCTACGAGAAGCAACAGGCCCAGCGTGCGCACATGGAAAAGTACATTGCCCGCTTCAAGGCCCAAGCCACCAAGGCCCGTCAGGCGCAGAGCCGGATCAAGGCCCTGGAGCGCATGGAGGAGCTGTCGGCGGCGCACGTGGATTCGCCGTTCGACTTCGTTTTCCGTGAATCGCACAAGATTTCCAGCCCGCTGCTGAGCCTTTCCGAAGGCCGTCTGGGCTACGGCGACAAGGCGGTCCTCGACAAGGTCAAGCTGCAGCTGGTGCCCGGTGCGCGCATCGGCCTGCTGGGCCCCAACGGCGCTGGCAAGTCGACCCTGATCAAGAACCTTGCCGGCGAACTGTCGCCGCTGTCGGGCCGCCTGGTGCTGGGGGAGAACCTGGCCGTCGGTTACTTCGCCCAGCATCAGTTGGACTCGCTGGACGACAAGGCCAGCCCGCTGTTGCACTTGCAGCGTATTGCGCCGGCCGAGCGCGAGCAGACCCTGCGTGATTTCCTTGGCGGTTTCGACTTCCATGGCGACCGCGTGGACGAGCCGGTGGTGAATTTCTCCGGGGGCGAAAAAGCCCGCCTGGCGCTTGCCCTGATCGCCTGGGAGCGGCCTAACCTGCTGCTGCTCGACGAGCCGACCAACCACCTGGACCTGGAAATGCGCCTGGCACTGACCATGGCGTTGCAGGAGTTCGCGGGTGCTGTGGTAGTCGTTTCCCACGACCGTCACTTGCTCAAGAGCACCACCGACGATTTCCTGCTGGTGGCCGATGGCAAGGTCGATACCTTCGATGGCGACCTGGACGACTACAGCCGCTGGCTGGTCGAGTACCGGCAGCGCAGCGCGCCGGCGAGCAACGCGCCGGTCAACCCGGACAAGACCGACAAGAAGGCCCAGCGCCAGGCCGCCGCTGCCTTGCGCCAGCAGCTGGCACCGCACAAGAAGGCTGCCGACAAGCTGGAGGCCGAACTGAACCAGGTGCATGCGCAGCTGGCCGAGGTCGAAACCGCCTTGGGCGACAGCGGCCTCTATGAGGGGGCGCGCAAGGACGAGCTGCGCGACCTGCTGGCCCGCCAGAGCAAGCTGAAGCAGCGTGAAGGCGAACTCGAGGAAGACTGGATGCAGGCCCTGGAAACGCTGGAAAGCATGCAGGCCGAGCTTGAGGCGCTGTCCTGACAGCGAGGTAGAGCTAGACCCACGCAGGGTGTGCGGCTGTCAGGCTGAGCGTTTGCAACGAGCGCATGATCGAGCGCCGCCCGCGCGGGCGGCGCTCGATGCACAACACATCCGACAAACCACGCTTTCCCTTCGCGCCCTGCAAAATTTGCTGGTTATTTTTTCGCCAACATCTTAGCTTAACGTTTTGCAACATATGTTCGAACGAGGTGTGTGATGTCGATGGAAGTGTGGTTGGGCTTCTTTGCCGCTTGTTGGGTGATCAGCCTTTCGCCCGGGGCCGGGGCGATCGCCTCGATGTCCAGCGGCCTGCAATATGGTTTCTGGCGCGGTTACTGGAACGCCCTGGGCCTGCAGATTGGCCTGGTCGTGCAGATCGCCATCATCGCAGCGGGTGTCGGCGCCATTCTTGCGGCCTCCGCCACGGCCTTCACCCTCATCAAGTGGTTTGGCGTCGCTTACCTGGTCTACCTGGCCTACAAGCAATGGCGCGCCTTGCCGATGGACATGACTGATGAATCCACCGTGCGTCCGATCGGCAAGCCTTTGAGCCTGGTGTTCCGTGGTTTCCTGGTCAACGTCAGCAACCCCAAGGCCCTGGTGTTCATGCTTGCTGTGCTGCCACAGTTCATCAACCCGCATGCACCGCTGTTGCCGCAATACGTGGCGATCACGGTGACCATGGTCACCGTCGATATGCTGGTGATGGCGGGTTATACCGGGTTGGCTTCACGGGTGCTGCGCCTGTTGCGCACCCCCAAGCAACAGAAACGCCTGAACCGGACGTTCGCCGGCCTGTTCATCGGGGCTGCCACGTTCCTCGCGACCCTGCGCCGCGCGCCTGTCTGACCGTTTTGCGGGGGGCCTCGTGCAGGCCCCTCATTTCTCCCGGTCCATCATCCCCTTGAGCAAGTCCAAGGGCATTGGGAAGACGATGGTCGAGCTCTTGTCTCCGGCAATCGACCCCAGCGTCTGCATGTAGCGCAACTGCATGGCTCCTGGCTCCTTGCTGAGCATCTGCGCGGCCTGCATCAGTTTTTCCGACGCTTGCAGTTCCCCTTCGGCGTGGATGACCTTGGCCCGCCGCTCACGTTCGGCCTCGGCCTGACGGGCAATGGCGCGCACCATCGATTCGTTGAGGTCGACGTGCTTGATCTCGACGTTGGCCACCTTGATGCCCCAGGCGTCGGTTTGCGCGTCCAGCACCTGGCGGATATCCAGGTTCAACTGTTCCCGCTCGGCCAGCAGCTCGTCGAGCTCGTGCTTACCCAATACCGCTCGAAGGGTTGTCTGTGCCAGCTGGCTTGTGGCGACCAGGAAGTCTTCGACCTGGATGATCGCCTTCTGAGGGTCGAGCACACGGAAGTACAGCACCGCATTGACCTTCACTGACACGTTGTCGCGGGTGATCACATCCTGCGGCGGCACATCCAGCACCACGGTACGCAGGTCCACCCGCACCATCTGCTGGATCACGGGGATGAGCAGAATCAGCCCCGGCCCCTTCACCTGCCAGAAACGCCCCAATTGAAACACCACCCCACGCTCGTATTCGCGCAAGATGCGAAATGCCGACAGCAACAGCACGCCCAGCAGCATCAGCAGGGCCCCGAAACCCAATTGCATGAACATCGTCATTCTCCTTGCGCTGTAGGAGCAGCAGCGCTCACTTCGAGCATCACGCCATGACGCGCGGTGACCCGCACCTGCTGGCCGAGCTGCAAGGGCGTAGTGCACTGGACCTGCCATTGTTCGCCCTGGGCCTGTACTGCGCCACAGAACGGGTTGTCTGCCACCACCTGAGTGACGCTCACCAAGCTGCCCACCAAGCCGGCGTCACCGCTGACCAAGGCCCGCTTGCGAGCTTTGAGGGCCATGCCCAGCACACCCCCTATCAGCAATGCCGAGAGCACCGCCAGGCTCGCGATCAACGCCAGCGGAATGCCGAACCCGGGGGCGTCGGTGTCTATCAGGATGACCGCGCCCACCACGAACGCCACGATGCCGCCAAAACCGACCACACCGAAACTGGGCAGGAACGCCTCGGCGATCATGAAGGCGATACCGAGCATCACCAGCGCGACACCGGCAAAGCTCACCGGTAGCAACTGCAGGGCATACAGCGCCAGCAACAGGCAGATGCCACCGACCACGCCGCCCACGCCGGAGCCTGGGTTGATGAACTCGAACAGCAGGCCATACACGCCGATCATGATCAGAATCAGTGCCACGCCAGGGTTGGTGATCACGGCCAGCAGGCGTGTGCGCCAGTCCGGCAGATGCTCGACCAGGTTGGCGTCACGGGTGTGCAACGGGTGCGGCTGGTCAGCGGCGATGAGGGTCTTGCCGTGGAGCTGGCGCAGCAGGTCAAGCAGGTCGTTGGCCACGTAGTCGACCACGTTCTGTTTGAGCGCTTCGCTGGCCGACAGGCTGACTGCTTCGCGTACAGCCTGTTCTGCCCAGTCGGCGTTGCGCCCGCGCAGCTGCGCCAGGCCGCGGATATAGGCGGCGGCATCGTTCACCTGCTTGCGCGCAAGGGCTTGTTCATTGCTGTCGGGTTTGGCCTTGTCATCCTTTGGTGCACCCGGTGGGCCGCCAATCTGCACGGGTGTGGCGGCGCCGAGGTTGGTCCCGGGCGCCATGGCCGCTACGTGGCTGGCATAAAGGATGTAGGTGCCAGCGCTGGCAGCACGGGCACCGCTTGGTGCAACGAAGGTCGCAACCGGCACGGGACTGGCGAGGATGACCTTGATGATCTGACGCATGGCGCTGTCCAGGCCGCCGGGGGTATCCATGCGGATCACCACCAGTTGCGCGCCCTGTTCCCTGGCCTGGTCCAGGCCGCGCAGCACATAGTCGGCAGTGGCCGGCCCAATGGCATCATCGATGCTCAGCACCCAGATTGCTCCGGGCGCGGCCTGGCTGCCTGGGGCGAGGCCAAGCATCAGCACCAATAGCCACCCGCGCCAGCAGCGAGCGATCACCTGTCGTCACCTTGTTCGCTTACGTTCTCCAAGTTTAGCCCTGCCCACCCCGGCAGGGCCTAAAATTGGAGATGGGGGCGAAACCGGAGGTGCATCATGCGAATGGCCAAGACCCTGCAGCAGCGCCTGGACCAGGCTAACTGCGACTACGACATCATTCCCCATCCCCACTCGGCGACCAGCCTGGAATCGGCGCGTACGGCTGGCGTGCCGGCCGAGCGGGTCGCCAAGTCGGTCATGCTCGACGATCGCCATGGCAACTACATCATGGCGGTGCTGCCTGCCAACCGGCACCTGGACATGAGCAAGGTGCGCATGTCTGGCGCCTGGCAACTGACCCGCGAAAGCGGTCTGCCGAGCCTGTTCGGTGACTGCGAGCGTGGCGCCATCCCGGCAATGGGTGACGCTTATCAGATAAAGATGCTGCTCGATTCGAGTCTTACCCGCCAAGGCGATGTCTACCTGGAGGCGGGTGACCACGATCACCTGATCCACATGAGCATGGAGCAGTACCTGAAACTTGTGCCGCAAGCGGAAGTACGCGAGCTGTGCTGATGTTCTCAAACCAATGCCGGGCTGGCGTCGTGGACGGCCCGCCCGGTACCCAGGAGGAAACATGGAAGCGCCTACCCATCACTTTTCCGAGCTGTTCAAGCAGTTGGGCTTGCCCGATGATCCTCAGAGCATCGATCAGTTCATCTCCAGCCATTCGCCGCTGAAAAACGAGATCAAGCTGGTGGACGCGCCGTTCTGGACCGACTCCCAGCGCGCTTTTCTCAAAGAAAGCATCATTGACGATTCCGATTGGGCAGTGCCCTTCGATCAACTCAACGAAGCGTTGCGCCGCCCCCGAAAATAAAGCGCCGAGCGGCACCTGACGAGTGATCGGCCGTTGCTATGCTCAGGAAAACAATAAGGGGATATGCGCGATGAAAGATCCCTACGCACCAGGTTTCTGGTGCACCGTGACCATCCTGGGCACCCTGACGGCCGGCTACTTCTACGGTATCCGCCACACACACCACATGAACCAGGCTGTGCAGTTTCTGTACGCTGCTGCGGCAGTGGCTGCAGCGGTCGCGCTGCTGGGCCTGACGTGGATCGCATGGCAGCAACTGCACCTGAACAAGCGCGAGGTGATCCAAGGGCGAACATTGCTCACCATCTGGAACACCAAGGTGGCGCTACGCCGGGTAGAAACGGTATTCGACCGGTATTTCTGGGGCAGCTATTGGCATTCGGGGCGCACCTTCGAGGAAGTGATGGGCGAGCTCAGAGGTACACCCCTGGAACAAAGCCTGGATGCGCTCAAGCGCCAGTGCCGAGCGCTGGACCGCGAGGTCCACGACCATCACCATCACTGGTTGGCCAACGCCCGGGATCTGTCCAGCGTCGCCACAGCCATGGCACGCGAACGTTATCAACTCGACCTGCTCGAGCCCTCGAGCAGTGGCCATGGCAATACCGCAGTGCTCAATCGTGACCTTGAAGTGCTGGTCTACACATGGTCGGCGCGCCTGCGCAGCTTCGACCATCAGTTGGACGAACTGGAGCGCGCCTACCACTGAAGTGGGTCATTCACCGCGGATGTACTGCTCCAGTTGCACGATCAGGCTGGCCTGTTCGGCGATGGTTTCCTTGACCAGGTCGCCGATCGACAGCAGCCCGAGCAACTCGCCATTGCTGACCACCGGCAGGTGGCGCAGGTGGCGGTTGGTCATGAGGTTCATGCAGTACTCCAGATTCTGCTTGGGCTCCACCGTGACCACGGGTGCACTCATGATTTCCCGCACCGGCGTAGCCGCCGAAGACCGGCCCTTGAGCACCAGCTTACGGGCATAGTCACGCTCGCTGACGATTCCGATCACCTGGTTGTTCTCCACGACCGGCAGCGCACCGACATTTTTCTCCGCCAGCATTTTCAGGGCTTCGAGCACCGAGTCGTCAGGGCCGATGGTATAGACGGCCTGGTGCTGGGACTTGGTCTTGAGGATTTGTTCGACGTTCTTCATACAGGCCTCTGCGGATAGAAAAAACGGGCTCTTGGAGTAACTAAAGCATCCGGCACGCGGGGCTGCACGGCAATGCAGGAAGCGGCATCGAGTCGATTGAAAAACGTCATGGCTGAAGTCGTTACGGGGTGAAGTAATAGACAGGCTTGAGGGCGCAGGGGGGATGCCAAATCGGATGGGGTAATATGCCCGATAATCTGTGACAATACATGTCAAGTTGCCATCATTCAGTCCTCTTTCGGCAAGGAGCCGCAATGCACCGTGCGTTTCGCCTCACAGCGCTAAGCTGTGCCTTCATTACCGCTGCCGGGTGCAGCACTCAGCAGATGGACACCCTTTCCAAGAAAGTCAAAGACATCGGCAGGGACTACGGCATGCCGGTGCTCTGTGGCGTCGGTGTGGTGGCCGGGGGAGCTGCCGGTTACGCCCTCAAAGGCAAGGACGGCATCTTGCCGGGTGCTGCCGTCGGTGGCGCGGTGGGTTGCGTCGTGGGTTATGCCTGGCAGTCCCGCCTGCAGGAGCTGGACCGCATCGCCAAAGAAGAAAACCTGAAGATCACCACAGAGAAGCTGACAGTGGCCTCGGCCGCGGTGGTAACCGCTGTGCCGGAGCAGGCAGGTTTGGTGACCCAGATCGAAGACAGCGGCATGTTCGCCACCGGCTCTGACCAGTTGACCCCAAGCGGGAAGCGCGCCGTGGCCAAGCTGGCACAGATGTATGCCAAGCCTGCCGCCACCGATAAGCAGGCCGCTGCCAAGGAGTCGCTGGATCGTCGCCTGCTGATCGTCGGCCACAGTGATGCTGTGGGTAACGCCGAATTCAACCAGAAGCTGTCCGAGCGTCGCGCCAAGACGGTCGGCAAGGTCATGCTGCAGGCGGGCATACCTGCCCATGCGATCTACTACCAGGGGGCAGGAGCCTCGCGACCGATTGCCGACAACAGTGACCCGCTGTTGCGTGGCCAGAACCGTCGTGTGGAAATCGTCGAGCTGGCCAACGAACAGGCCTTGGTGATGCGGGCCCAGGCAGAGGCGGGCAACACCCGCTACCTGCACTATGGCACCTCGACCGCAGCCAGGTCCAAGGCTGCCGGCAGCGCTAAGGCCAGCAGCACGCCGACCCGGCGGGCGACCGCAATGTCCGGTACGGGCGTTGCCAAAACCCCTGGCAGCACCCCGCCCACGAAGGCCGCAGCCGCTGCCCGGCCGCAAGTCGATTTCGCCGGCACGCCGGTGGCCAGCTACAACTGGACCATGGCCCAGAGCATCAAGCCAAAACAGAGTGGCTTTACCTTGATCAGCAGCGCTTATGCCGCGCAGATGCCGATGTCGAGCTGTGAGGCCGACAGGCCGCGCACCGCCGGCGAGGTCTTGAGCATGGCCAACGACCAGCCGCTGCCAAGGCACGCGACCAAAGACTACCTGCCTGGTTATAACAACCGTGTCTGGGCCAACTTGGTCAATGGGCACCTGGTGACGGTGTCGCCGGTATCGATCCTGCGCGAGAACGCCAAGGTCGATCGCCAGCCGATCCTTCAACTGGTGGAAGATTACAAGCTGCCCACCCAGCACAAGCCACGGACGATGAAAGCCGTGGCCAACACCTATGAAGGCGAAAGCGAAGTGCTGTACCGGGTCTTCGCCAGTGATGCCAAGGCCTCGATTTCCTGCATGGATATCGTCTTCAGCAAGGGCAATGCCCAGGCCAGCCAAGGTGCCTTGTTCTATGCCGCCGGCGGTGATGCTTTCGTCGCTGCTTACACGCCGATCCCGGCCACCAAATAACCCAAGTCAAGGACGTCCTGAATGGAAGACTTTTCGCTAGCTGCACTCAAATCATTGATTCTCGCCAACCAGTTATTCACCGCCGGCCTGCTTTCGCTGCTGGTGACTGCGCTGATCGTGCATAAATACTGGGAGGAGGTTTCCTATTTCCTCATCCGTGTCTGGCACAGCTTCCCCCTGATCGGTACGGTGGCCCGGCTGTCGCGCAAGCGGTCTTCGGTCGACAGCGATGGCTGGATCAACCACGAAGTGACCTTGTCCAAGCCGTACTACGGCCAGTACAAGAAGTACATGAAAGGCGTGAACGCCTACAATGCCTCCCTGGACTACCTCGCCAAGGCCGGTGAGGCCGGGCGCTCGCCGCGCCCGGGTTGGGTGCTGGTACTGGTGCTGATGCTGGTACTGATCGAGGCCATGGGTTTTGCCTACGTCCTGGCCGGCTGGATGAACATGGATGCCTCGACCAATGACCGCCATTGGCTGACCGCGGGCACTGCGATCCTGCTCGCCGTCGCCTCGGCGTTTTTCGCCGAAGCCGCCGGCCATACGCTGCACCACAACAGCCTGATCGCCCGTGCCCGCCACTGGTGGCAAGGTGAAGAGCCTACCAAGCGCTCGCGTTCGCTGAAGGCCGGCAAGGCGATCAACCTGGAGGATTCCTTCACCGACTCGGACAAGCCGGACTACGAGCAACTGCTGGTCCGGGTAAAGGACGTCAACTCCACCGTCTCGCGCAAGTACGTCTGGCTGGTGGTCTGCGGTGTGTTCGTGGCGGCCATGGCTGTGGGTGCGTTCGTGGTGCGCTCGGCGACCCTGGACAGCATCGAGACCGAGATGGTCAACGGTATGCGCGCAGAGTCCGCGGCGCAAAGCTCCCTTGCCGGTTCCCCGTTTGACCTGCCAGCAGAATCCCAAGCCATCAATGATGAGGCCGACAACGCCACCATCGATGACAAGATGCACGCGATCCGCCAGGCCAGCCTGACCACCTACATCATGCTGTCACTGATCTACATCGCCATTCAGGGCATCAGCATCTGGCTGGCCAGCCGTTACTACTTTGCCGGCACCCACTCGCCAACCGCCTGGCGCCTGACCCACGAGTACGCCACCGCCGAGGAAATGCTCGACGCGATGGACCAGAAACGCCATGCCATTGCCAGTCACGCCGACGACAAGCTGCGCCGCCTGCAGACATCGCTGTCCGGCCGCGACCATACCGACGCCGCTGTGCTGCACGCGCTGGAAGGTGAAAACACCGCACATCGCAACTTCCTCGCCTACGTCGAGTACAAGGCCGGTAAGGTTTCGCCCCAGCCAGTCAAGCCAAAGCCTAGCGTTGAGGCGGCTGCACCCGCGCCTTCGGCGCAACCTGTAGCCCCGGCTCCGGTTGCGCCGCAGCCTGCCGTGGCCGAGCCTGTCGCCGCGGCCGTTGCCCAGCCTGCCGCGCCGGTTGAAATCAAGGCTTCGGACTTCCACGACATGACTGGCCTGCCGGAAGAGAACCTGGCTGCCGCCAGCCGGGCGTTGAACGTCAGCGAGGCAACACTGCGTGACATCCGCGAGCAACAGCAGGCGCTCAAGGCGCTTGGCCTGTTCCCAGCGAAAAAGGAGGGCATGCTGTCATGAGGCTGGCCAAGGCCCTGATCCTTGCGCTGGCGTTGCCTTGTGCAGCGCTGGCCGCTGAGCGCAATGACCTGCAGAGCTGCTACACGCGCAACGGTCTGGCTGACATCAAACCTGCAGCCTCGGGGCGCGAGCTGGTGGTGATCATCGATCAGACCATCCCGATGCCTGAAGACCTGCAGCGCAGCAGCTGGGGCCATATCGACCGGTTCGTTCAGCCGGGTGATCGCGTCAGGCTCTATACGTTTTCAGCGTTCTTGCCGGGGGAATATCAGCGCCTGGTGTACGCCGGCGAGCTGGACATGCCGTTGCAGGGCGATGTTCGCGACGACGTCAACATGCGCAAGCTGAGGGCCCTGGACCTGTGCCTGGCGACCCAGAAGAAAGCGTTCCAGGCGGGCTTTGGCGGGCTGTTCGTCAAAGGGCTGCGTGATGCGCGCCAGGACATTCCCAAGAGCGAAATCATGAACACCTTGCGCCGGGTAGGTGAGGACATGAGCAAAGAGCAGGGTGTCCAGGAGCGGGTGGTGTATCTGATTTCGGACATGCTCGAGCATTCTGACTACACCAGTTTCTATGCGGCCAACCAGATCAAGCAGCTCAATGTCAGCAATGAACTCAAGCTGGCACAGAGCAAAGGGCTGTATGCGGACCTGCAGGGTGCCAGGGTGTATGTTTCCGGTGCAGGCCTGGTGACCGATGCGGTGAAGCATGCCTACCGATCGGGCAAGACAATGGATGCGCTGAACGATTTCTGGGCGCAATACCTGAATGCGTCCAATGCAACCCTGGAAGGCTTCGGCACGCCCAGCCTGAGTACTGACCTTCGCTGAACGGGGCGGGGCTGCAACCTGCCCCAACCCACCAACGAAAAAGCCCCGGGCGCAGGCCCAGGGCTTTTTGATATGGCGCACTCGGCGGGATTCGAACCCACGACCCCTGCCTTCGGAGGGCAGTACTCTATCCAGCTGAGCTACGAGTGCAACGCGCACGCATGATACCCCTCTGATTCGGTCGCGTCCATCGCCTTGATCTTCGTCCATTTTTCCTGATCCAGGCTCACTTGCGCGACGCATACCAGATTGCGCAATTTTTGCGCAATCACCTCCGCCCGATGCCAGCTCAGCCCGCCGATACCCACTTCGATGTCCAGCAAATCATCTTGCTGGCTGACCTGCACGCTGTGCGGCGTCAGAAACTGCAGGGCGAACAGGTTCAGTACCCGGCACAAGGTGTCCGGCTCGGCTTCGGCTTGCAGGCGATAGCACACGTTGCTGTGGCTACTGCTGGCGGCCCAGACATCGGTTCGGGGCAGGGCGCGTTCGAATGGGTTCATGCTGGTCTCCGCAAAGGTGGGAGAAATTCTGGCAGGTTGATGCGGGTATTTTTTCGCTATTATTTGATGAATGGGCCAGTGCGGCGAATTGATCAATTTGAAGAATGCGAGATCAGGGAATTGTTAATGCAAAGCGAACTGGATGCGTATGACCGGCGGATTCTCGAGCTTCTTCAGGAGGATGCGTCACTGTCCAGCGCGCAGATTGCCGAGCGCGTAGGGCTGTCGCAGTCACCGTGCTGGCGCCGTATTCAGCGGCTCAAGGACGAGGGGGTGATTCGTGGGCAGGTCACGCTGCTCGATCGCAAGAAGGTCGGGCTGAACACGCAGATCTTTGCCGAGGTGAAACTGAACGCCCATGGGCGCTCCAACTTCACCGAGTTCACCGAGGCGATCCGGGGCTTTCCAGAGGTGCTGGAGTGTTATGTGCTGATGGGGTCAGTAGACTTCATGTTGCGTATCGTCACGCAGGATATCGAGGCTTATGAGCGGTTCTTCTTCGAAAAGCTCTCGAATGTCCCGGGGATTCAGGAGGTGAACTCCATCGTGGCGCTTTCAGAGATCAAGTCCACCACCTGCCTGCCGCTGACCCGCTGACGCTGTCGCCTGCAAGCCGGCCCCTAAACGTCAACCGCGGCCTGCGAGGCCGTGGTGACAGGGGAGCCGGCTTACCGGCGATGATGCACAAGCGGATGTCAGGCCTTGAGCAGGTGCTTCCAGCCGCGGCTCTGATCAATCGCGCGGGCCTGCTCCACGCGGGCTTCCAGCAGCTCGTCAGGCGCTTCGGCCAATGGCAGTTCCGCCAGCTCATGCAGCTTTTTCAGGTCGCCATACAGGCGGTCCATCTGCGGCGCCTCGAGCACCTGGCGCGCATGGTGCAGCCAGGCCAGCAACTGCTCGATACGCGGCAGTTGTTCAGCCAGGTCTTCCGGGCGTTGGGTGTAAAGCGGTAGCTTCAACGCACGGCCTTCCTCGCCCAGCAGATGTGCCAGCCAGCTGGCCAGTTGCGCCTTGCCCTGGCGTTCGCCACGGCCCTTGCGCTCTGCGGTCCAGGCACGGGCCAGCAGCCAGCGTGATGTTTCCAGAGAGAATTGGCCCCAGCGAACGTCCTCGAGTTCTTCGAGGAACTGCTCTGGCGCGGCGCGACGGATGTCCTCGTCGTCATTGCCGGCCTGAACCAGCGGGCGCCAGTCTTCCAGCAGCGCGTCCAGGCTGGCGCGCAGGTCACGGGTGCTGGCACGCGGGGCGGCCTGGCCAAGGCTGGCGACCAGTGCACGCAGTTCTGCCAGGCACTGCACCCAGTCCTGCAGCAGGCGCCAGTGGCCATTGTGGCGGTATTGCTCTGCCAGGCGCTGGCTGCTGCCCAGCAGTTGCCAGGCGAGGGCAGCGAAGGCATCGTCGACCGGCATTTCGGCGTCCAGTTCGGTGCTTGGCAAACCCAGCTCGTAGCTGTCGGGCTCCAGCAGGCGGTAACCGCGCTCTGCCTTGCTGATGTCGCACGGCATCAGGGGCAGGCTGGCGGCCAGCTCAGCGGCCAGTTCCAGCAGCGCCTCGGGGGCACCTTCGCGCAGTTCCAGTTCCAGCTCGCAGATCGCTTCCTTGCGTTTGCCGGCAATCACGAAGCCTTGGTCCAGCGCTGCCTCGATCACCACCTTGCTCTTGCCGCGGCCCCAGGCGATCTCGGCGAATTCGCGGGTGAAGTCGGTGGTGAACAGCGGTTTGATGGATTTTTTGTCAAGCTCGGCCAGTTGCTCAGGCCAGCAGGTGGCGTCGAGCTTTTTCAGGTCGAGTTTGACTTTGTCCAGGTGCCACTCGTATTCGTTGCGTTCGGACAGGCCGGCGACGCTTTGGCCACGGCACTTCAAGGTCTGGATGATCACCTCGCCGTCGCGGCGCAGGCGCAGCGCGACTCGGGCAGCAGAAAGTTCGCGCTCAGGGGTGTCGAAGTACTGGTTGAGCAGCTCGCGGGTCTGCCAGCCGGACTTGTTGCGCTTTTTCAGCAGAGGGTGCTCGCGCAGTGCGGCCAGAGTGTCGCGGCTGGCGCGGAGCTTGAGTTCGGTTTCTTTGTGCATCGCAGGCTCGAAGAGGGGCGTGATTGCCGTGCAGTCTACAGCAGTGTGCCGGCAACGGTTTATTCCTTACGGCGGATGGCCCTATGATGGGCAATGCTTCCGAGGAGTTCGCGCATGCCGTTGCCAACGCTGAAAGACCAGTTTGCCGCTTTGATCGCCGCGCCCTCGGTCAGCTGCACCCAGCCGGCCCTGGACCAGTCGAACCGCCAGGTCATCGACCTGCTGGCCGGCTGGTTGGGTGACCTGGGGTTCAGCTGCGACATCCAGCAGGTCGGCCCAGGCAAGTTCAACCTGTTGGCCAGCCGTGGCAGTGGCCCGGGCGGGCTTGTGCTGGCTGGCCACAGTGACACCGTGCCGTATGACGAGCAGTTGTGGAGCAGCGACCCGCTCAAGCTGACCGAGGTCGATGGCCGCTGGGTGGGCCTGGGCAGCTGCGACATGAAAGGCTTCTTCGCCCTGATCATCGAGGCGGTGATTCCATTGCTGGACCACGACTTCAAGCAGCCGCTGCTGATCCTCGCCACCTGCGACGAAGAAAGCTCGATGTCCGGTGCCCGAGCCTTGGCTGAGGCGGGTCAGCCACTCGGCCGTGCGGCGGTCATCGGTGAGCCGACCGGCCTGCGCCCGATCCGCATGCACAAAGGTATCCTCATGGACCGCATCGACATCCTCGGGCGCAGCGGCCATTCCTCGGACCCAAGCCTTGGCCACAGCGCGCTGGAGGCCATGCACGCGGTGATGGGTGAGCTGATGGGCTTGCGCCGGCAATGGCAGGATACCTACCGCAACCCGCAATTCACCGTGCCCACGCCGACCATGAACTTTGGCTGCATCCACGGTGGCGACAACCCCAATCGGATCTGCGGGCAGTGCGCCCTGGAGTTCGACCTGCGCCCCCTGCCTGGCATGGATGTAGAGCAGCTTCGTGCGGCCATCCGTGAGAAGCTGCGGCCGGTGGCCGAGCGCCATGAGGTGCGTATCGACTACGCGCCGCTGTTCCCCGAGGTGCCGCCGTTCGAGCAGGCGGCCGATGCCGAACTGGTGCAGGTGGCCGAGCGCTTGACCGGCCATCGCGCCGAAGCGGTGGCGTTCGGTACCGAAGCGCCTTATCTTCAGCAACTGGGGTGCCAGACGATCGTGCTGGGCCCTGGCGACATTGCCTGCGCCCACCAGCCGGGCGAATACCTGGAAATGTCACGAATCGAGCCTACCGTGCGTCTATTGCGTGACCTGATCCGGCACTATTGCCTGAATTAAACGTCCACCCTGCTGATTCGTCTTTGCCTAGAGGAGACCGCGCGTGACCGCAAGCCTGTTCCGACGATGATCCTGAACGCCGTGTGATCCAACGTTCTCCGTCCACTTTATCCACAGGCCCTGTCATGCCCGATTACGTCAACTGGCTGCGTCATGCCTCCCCGTACATCAATGCCCATCGCGACTGCACCTTTGTCGTCATGCTTCCCGGCGATGGGGTAGATCACCCCAATTTCGGCAATATCGTCCATGACCTGGTGTTGCTGCACAGCCTGGGCGTGCGCCTGGTGCTGGTGCATGGTTCGCGCCCGCAGATCGAAAGCCGCCTGGCCGCCCGTGGCCTGACCCCGCACTACCACCACGGCCTGCGCATCACCGATGCCGCAACCCTGGACTGCGTGATCGACGCCGTGGGTGCCTTGCGCCTGGCCATCGAAGCGCGCCTTTCGATGGACATCGCCGCCTCGCCGATGCAGGGCTCGCGCCTGCGCGTGGCTTGCGGCAACCTGGTGACGGCCCGGCCTATCGGCGTGCTCGAAGGTGTGGACTACCACCACACCGGTGAAGTACGGCGCATCGACCGCAAAGGCATCAGCCGCCTGCTCGACGAGCGCTCGATTGTGCTGCTGTCGCCGCTGGGCTATTCGCCGACGGGTGAAATCTTCAACCTGGCTTGCGAAGACGTGGCCACCCGCGCCGCCATCGAATTGGGTGCCGACAAGCTGTTGCTGTTCGGCGCTGAGCCCGGGCTGCTGGATGAGAGCGGCAAGCTGGTGCGTGAGTTGCGCCCGCAGCAGGTCGCACCGCACCTGGCGCGGCTGGGCAGTGATTATCAGGGCGAGTTGCTCGATGCCGCCGCCGAGGCCTGCAAGGGCGGCGTGGCACGTAGCCACATCGTCAGCTATGCCGAGGACGGCGCACTGCTCACCGAGCTGTTCACCCGCGGCGGCGGCGGCACGCTGGTGTCGCAGGAGCAGTTCGAAGTGGTGCGCGAGGCGACCATCGAGGACGTGGGTGGGTTGCTGGAGCTGATCAGCCCGCTGGAGGAGCAGGGCATTCTGGTGCGACGCTCGCGTGAAGTGCTGGAACGTGAGATCGAGCAGTTCAGCGTGGTCGAGCGCGAGGGCATGATCATCGCCTGCGCGGCGTTGTATCCGATTGCCGATTCCCAAGCCGGTGAGCTGGCGTGCCTGGCGGTGAACCCGGAGTACCGCCATGGCGGGCGCGGTGACGAGCTGCTGGAGCGGATCGAGAGCCGGGCGCGGGCGTTGGGGTTGAACACCTTGTTCGTGCTTACCACCCGGACCGCGCACTGGTTCCGCGAGCGTGGCTTTGCCCCTAGCGGGGTAGAGCGGCTGCCGTCGGCACGAGCATCGCTGTACAACTACCAGCGCAATTCGAAGATTTTCGAAAAGTCTCTGTAAACCAGGCGATCGATTGCCCTGCCAACCCATGCAAAACGCCGCCCCAGAGGGCGGCGTTTTCATTTACACGGTATGCAGATACCAGTTGTACTCGAGGTCGGAGATCGAATGCTCGAACTCCTCCAGCTCGCTCTCCTTGCACGCGACGAAGATGTCGATGTACTTCGGATCGATGTACTTGTTCAGGATCTCGCTGTCGTCCAGCTCGCGCAGGGCATCGCGCAGGTTGTTCGGCAGGCTCTGCTCCAGCTGTTCGTACGAGTTGCCTTCGATCGGCTCACCTGGCTCGACCTTGTTGGTCAGGCCATGGTGCACACCAGCCAGCACGGCGGCCATCATCAGGTACGGGTTGGCGTCGGCGCCGGCCACGCGGTGCTCAAGGCGTACGGCGTCGGGCGAGCCGGTCGGTACGCGCAGGGCCACGGTGCGGTTGTCCAGGCCCCAGCTCGGCGCGTTCGGCACGTAGAACTGAGCGCCAAAACGACGATACGAGTTGACGTTCGGGCAAAGGAACGCCATCGACGCAGGCAGGGTCTCGAGCACACCGCCGACAGCGTGACGTAGCGCGGCGTTCTGCTCGGGATCCTCGCTGGTGAAGATGTTGTTGCCATCCTTGTCCAGCACGGAAATGTGTACATGCAGGCCGTTGCCTGCCTGGCCCGGGTAGGGCTTGGCCATGAATGTGGTGTCCATTTCATGGTCGTAGGCGATGTTCTTGATCAAGCGCTTGAGCAGCACGGCATAGTCACAGGCCTTGAGCGGGTCAGGGACGTGGTGCAGGTTGACTTCGAACTGTGCCGGGGCGCTTTCCTTGACGATGGCGTCGGCCGGAATGCCTTGTTCCTTGGCGCCTTCGAGGATGTCCTGCAGGCAATCGGCGTATTCGTCCAGGTCGTCGATCAGGTACACCTGGGTCGACTGCGGGCGCTTGCCCGAGATCGGCGAGCGCGGTGGCTGCGGGCGGCCGTTCACGTTCTCCTGGTCGATCAGGTAGAACTCCAGTTCGAACGCGGCGCAGATGGTCAGGCCCATGTCGTCGAACTTGCTCACTACCTGACGCAGCACTTCACGAGGGTCGGCGAAGAAAGGCTCGCCTTCAAGCTCGTGCATGGTCATCAGCAGCTGTGCGGTGGGGCGTTTCTGCCAGGGCTCGTTACTGAGCGTACCCGGGATCGGATAGCAGATGCGGTCAGCATCGCCGATGTCCAGGCCAAGCCCGGTGCTTTCGACGGTGGAACCGTTGATATCGAGGGCGAAAAGGGAGGCCGGCAGGTTGATGCCTTTCTCGTAAACCTTGTGGAGGCTGGTGCGCTCTATGCGCTTGCCACGCACCACACCATTCATATCTGCAATCAGAAGGTCAACGTAGAGAACCTCAGGATGTTCCTTAAGGAACGCGTTCGCTTCGTTAAGCTGAACGGCACGCGGGGGTACCGACATGATGCAACACCTTTGTTGTTAAAAATATCAATCAAGGGGGGCTTGCAGGACCAGTCAATCGAAAAGCCATACTGATGTCAAGCCAACCCCATGATGCCCTGAAATGGCACATCGACGGCAGATTTGCTGCATATCGGGGCGTGCCATTATCCGCTATTTCCCTGCCAATGGGCTATCTCCGACATGCCGTGTTTTATTTTTTACGGAGGTGTTGTGTAAAAAAATGAACAAGGCTAAGCTCGGTCTCAACCCAAAACACAATAATACGAGGGTCACATGGTCCGCTTGTCGCGACCTGAAAGCGCTGCCTGTGCAGTGCGCTCGGGTATCCCTGCCGTTCCGGCACGCATCGATCGCGCTGTGGCCGTACTGGCCGCAATAATTGACGCTTTGCGCTTCTGGACTACCCCTCGTAGCGCCGTTTCGCTTCCTTTCTTGTATTCCTGCCCTTCGAACTCATTACGGACACGCTTGTTTGCAGTGTATCCACAGTGGTCCTGCGTGGGGGTTTTTGCTTTAGCAACCCACTCCATCCAGAATCAATGCGCGGACCACATTACCTCCTGAGGTATCTATGAGTAACAACCTCGACCAGCTCACCGATTGGTTGAAAGAGCACAAGATCACCGAAGTCGAATGCCTGATCAGTGACCTGACCGGCATCACCCGCGGCAAGATCTCGCCGACCAACAAGTTCATCGCCGAAAAAGGCATGCGTCTGCCCGAGAGCGTGTTGCTGCAGACCGTGACCGGCGATTACGTCGATGACGACATCTATTACGAACTGCTCGACCCGGCCGACATCGACATGATCTGCCGGCCCGACGAAAACGCTGTGTTCCTCGTGCCGTGGGCCATCGAGCCTACCGCCCAGGTCATCCACGACACCTACGACAAGAAGGGCAACCCGGTCGAGCTGTCGCCGCGCAACGTCCTGAAGAAAGTCCTGCAGCTTTACGCCGACAAGGGCTGGCAACCGATCGTCGCGCCAGAGATGGAGTTCTACCTGACCAAGCGCAGCGAGGACCCAGACTTCCCGCTGCAGCCCCCGGTAGGTCGTTCCGGCCGCCCCGAAACCGGCCGCCAGTCGTTCTCCATCGAAGCTGCCAACGAATTCGACCCGCTGTTCGAGGACGTCTACGACTGGTGCGAGCTGCAGCAGCTGGACCTCGATACCCTGATTCACGAAGACGGCACGGCGCAGATGGAGATCAACTTCCGTCACGGCAACGCCCTGCACCTGGCCGACCAGATCCTGGTGTTCAAGCGCACCATGCGCGAAGCGGCGCTCAAGCACAATGTGGCCGCCACTTTCATGGCCAAGCCCATGACCGGCGAGCCGGGCAGTGCCATGCACCTGCACCAGAGCGTGGTCGATTCGGTCACTGGCAAGAACATCTTCAGCAATGAAGACGGCAGCATGAGCGAGCTGTTCCTGCACCACATCGGGGGCCTGCAGAAGTTCATCCCCGAGGCGTTGCCGCTGTTTGCCCCGAACGTCAACTCGTTCCGCCGCTTCCTGCCCGACACGTCGGCCCCGGTCAACGTCGAGTGGGGTGAGGAAAACCGCACCGTCGGCCTGCGCGTACCGGATGCCGGCCCGCAGAACCGTCGGGTCGAGAACCGCCTGCCGGGCGCCGATGCCAACCCTTACCTGGCCATCGCTGCCAGCCTGCTGTGCGGCTACATCGGCATGGTCGAAGGCATTGCCGCCAGCGCCCCGGTGCAGGGGCGCGGCTATGAGCGGCGCAACCTGCGCTTGCCGTTGACCATCGAGGACGCCTTGGAACGCATGGAAGTCAGCCGCGCGCTGACCCAGTACCTGGGCAAGAAATTCATCACCGGTTACGTCGCCACCAAACGCGCCGAGCATGAGAACTTCAAGCGTGTCATCAGCTCCTGGGAGCGTGAGTTCCTGCTGTTTGCTGTGTGATCAACCCCTGAGGCCGCCCGCCGGCGGCCTGTGGACCCTGGAGAAGCACATGAGCGTCAAAAACCCGCAAACCCGTCACTGGCAAACCCTGAGCGGCGAGCACCACCTTGCACCTTTCAGTGACTACAAGCAGCTGAAGGAAAAGGGGCCGCGCATCATTACCAAGGCGCAGGGTGTGCATTTGTGGGACAGCGAGGGGCACAAGATCCTCGACGGCATGGCCGGCTTGTGGTGCGTCGCGGTGGGGTATGGTCGTGAAGAGCTGGTCCAGGCTGCCGAAAAGCAGATGCGCGAACTGCCGTACTACAACCTGTTCTTCCAGACGGCCCACCCGCCTGCGCTGGAGCTGGCCAAGGCCATTACCGACGTAGCGCCCGAGGGCATGACCCATGTGTTCTTCACAGGCTCTGGCTCCGAAGGCAATGACACGGTGCTGCGCATGGTCCGCCACTACTGGGCGCTCAAGGGCAAGCCGCAGAAGCAGACCATCATCGGCCGTATCAACGGCTACCACGGCTCGACGGTCGCCGGTGCAAGCCTGGGCGGCATGAGCGGCATGCACGAACAGGGCGGCCTGCCGATCCCGGGCGTCGTGCATATCCCGCAACCGTACTGGTTCGGTGAAGGCGGCGACATGAGCCCGGACGAGTTCGGGGTGTGGGCGGCCGAGCAACTGGAGAAGAAGATTCTCGAAGTGGGTGAGGACAACGTCGCGGCCTTCATCGCCGAGCCTATCCAGGGCGCCGGCGGCGTGATCATCCCGCCAGACACCTACTGGCCCAAGGTCAAACAGATCCTCGCCAAGTACGACATCCTGTTCGTCGCTGACGAAGTGATCTGCGGTTTTGGCCGTACCGGCGAGTGGTTCGGCTCTGACTACTACGGCCTCAAGCCCGACCTGATGACCATCGCCAAAGGCCTTACTTCCGGTTACATCCCCATGGGCGGTGTGATCGTGCGTGACAAGGTGGCCAAGGTGCTCAGCGAAGGCGGCGACTTCAACCACGGGTTCACCTATTCCGGCCACCCGGTGGCCGCTGCGGTAGGCCTGGAAAACCTGCGCATCCTGCGCGACGAGAAGGTCGTCGAGAAGGTCCGTACGGAAGTGGCACCCTACTTGCAAAAACGTCTGCGTGAGCTGCAGGACCACCCGCTGGTGGGCGAGGTACGCGGCCTGGGCCTGCTCGGCGCGATCGAGCTGGTCAAGGACAAGGCCTCCCGCAGCCGTTACGAAGGCAAGGGCGTGGGCATGATCTGCCGCAACTTCTGCTTCGACAACGGCCTGATCATGCGCGCGGTGGGTGACACCATGATCATCGCACCACCGCTGGTGATCAGCCATGCAGAGGTGGACGAGCTGGTGGAAAAGGCACGCAAATGCCTGGACCTGACCCTCGAAGCGATCCGTTGAGCGCCTGCTAGGCTAGCGATGTGACATTAAGTCGTTACAAGGGGCTGGTTTCCTTGAAACAGCGCCTTGTAACTTGCCAGACTAGCGGCTGTTTCAGTCGTCCGGCGCTCTGCACGGTAGGTTCTGGCTGCTGAACAGATGGCTAAATAAAAATTCTGGAGCATGACGCATGAAGAAAATGGGCAAGACGTTGCTGGCCGCCGCCCTGATGGGAGCCATGGCCACCGCTGTACAGGCTGAAGACAAGGTGCTGAACGTCTACAACTGGTCGGACTACATCGCTCCGGACACCATCGCGAAGTTCGAGAAACAGACAGGCATCAAGGTCAAGTACGACGTCTTCGACAGCAACGAAACCCTGGAAGCCAAGCTGCTGGCGGGCAAGTCGGGCTATGACGTGGTCGTACCGTCCAACAACTTCCTGGCCAAGCAGATCAAGGCAGGGGTCTACGAAAAGCTCGACCGCTCCAAGCTGCCGAACTGGAAGAACCTCGACGAAGACCTGCTCAAGGCCGTGGGTGACGCCAGCGACAAAGGCAACGAGCACGCATTCCCCTACATGTGGGGCTCGATCGGCATCGGCTACAACCCGGAGAAGGTCAAGGCTGCTTTGGGCGTCGACAAGATCGATTCGTGGGACGTGGTATTCAAGCCGGAGAACATCGCCAAGCTCAAGAGCTGCGGCGTGAGCTTCCTCGACGCACCGACCGAGATGCTGCCGGCCGCGCTGCACTACCTGGGGCTGCCTAGCGACAGCACCAAGAAAGAAGACCTGAAGAAGGCCGAGGACCTGTTCCTGAAGATCCGTCCTTCGATCACCTACTTCCACTCGTCCAAATACATCGGCGACATGGCCAACGGCAACATCTGCGTGGCCGTGGGTTACTCGGGTGACCTGGAGCAATCCAAGGCGCGCGCCCATGAAGCCGGCGACAAGGTCAAGGTCGACTACATCATTCCGAAAGAAGGCGCCGGTACCTTCTACGACATGGTCGCCATGCCCAAGGATGCCGAGCACAAGGAAGCCGCCTACAAGTTCATGGACTTCCTGATGCAACCGGAAATCATGGCCGAGATCACCAACGCCGTACGCTTCCCGAACGGCAACGCTGCTGCGACCCCGTTGGTGGACAAGGACATCACCAGCGACCCGAGCATCTATCCGCCTGCCGACGTGAAAAAGCACCTGTACGCGATCGCCGCGCCAGAAGCTGCTGCCCAGCGCCTGATCACTCGCAGCTGGACCAAGATCAAGTCGGGCAAATAAGCCTGACTGCAACAGCTCTGGGCCGGGGTTTTCCGGCCCAGAGCCGGTGAATGGCAATTGATGATTGCGGCATCGTGGCTGCGAAGGTAAGTTGCGCGCCGGTTTTGCGTGCGTGGCAGCGCTGCGCCGTTACCAAGGCACTGATTGTGAGGACCACCCACTTGTCTATTTCTGTATTACGCAAAGCCTTGATGGCTGGAGCGGGCCTGACGCTGGCATGCAGCGTCCAAGCGGCGCCTACGGTGCACTTCTACAACTGGTCCGACTACATCGGCCCGACCACGCTCGAAGACTTCGAGAAAGCCACGGGTATCAAACCTGTGCAGGACGTGTTCGACTCCAACGAAACCCTGGAAGGCAAGCTACTGGCCGGCAACACCGGTTATGACGTGGTAGTGCCGTCCAACCATTTCCTCGGCAAGCAGATCAAGGCGGGCGCGTTCCAGAAGCTCGACAAGAAACTGCTGCCCAATTATTCCAACCTGGACCCGGCGTTGATGAAGCGCCTGGAAAAGAACGACCCAGGTAACCAGTACGCCGTGCCTTACCTGTGGGGTACCAATGGCATCGGCTACAACGTCGACAAGGTCAAGGCGGCCCTGGGCGTGGACACCATCGATTCCTGGGCCGTGCTGTTCGAGCCCGAAAACATGAAGAAGCTGTCCAAGTGCGGCGTGGCCTTCCTCGACTCGGCGGATGAAATGCTGCCAGCGGTGCTCAACTACATGGGGCTGGACCCCAACAGCACCAACCCCAAGGACTACGCCAAGGCCGAGCAGAAGCTGCTGGCCGTGCGCCCGTACGTGACCTACTTCCACTCCTCCAAGTACATCACGGACCTCGCCAACGGCAACATCTGCGTCGCGGCAGGCTTCTCCGGTGATGTGTTCCAGGCCAAGGCCCGCGCTGAAGAAGCGAAGAAGGGCGTGAACCTGGCCTACTCGATTCCCAAGGAAGGCGGCAACCTCTGGTTCGATGTGCTGGCGATCCCCAAGGACGCCAGGAACGTCAAAGAGGCCCACGCCTTCATCAACTATTTGCTGAAACCTGAGGTTATCGCCCAGGTCAGTGATTACGTCGGTTACGCCAACCCGAACCCCAAGGCTGGCGCCCTGATGGACCAGGCCGTGAGGACTGACGCCGCGGTTTACCCACCGCAGGAAGTGCTGGACAAGATGTTCGTCAACAGTGAGTTGCCACCCAAGGTGCAACGTTTGATGACCCGCAGCTGGACCAAGGTCAAGTCGGGCAAGTAACAATTCAGGCCCGCCGCCAAAGCAGGGGCGGGCACACAAATCTTGTTGGGAGTTTCACTCATGGCAGTTGCCTCCGGTGCCTATAAGAAAGCCCTCGAGGGTGGCCAGCAACCCAAGCAGGTGTTGGTCAAGATCGACCGGGTCACGAAAAAATTCGACGAAACCATCGCCGTAGACGATGTGTCGCTGGAAATCCGCAAAGGCGAAATCTTCGCCCTGCTGGGTGGCTCCGGTTCTGGCAAATCGACCTTGCTGCGCATGCTGGCCGGCTTCGAGCGCCCGACCGAAGGGCGGATCTTTCTCGATGGCGTAGACATCACCGACATGCCGCCCTACGAGCGGCCGATCAACATGATGTTCCAGTCCTACGCGCTGTTCCCGCACATGACCGTGGCGCAGAACATCGCCTTCGGCTTGCAGCAGGACCGGATGCCCAAGGCCGAGATCGACGCCCGCGTGGCCGAGATGCTCAAGCTGGTGCACATGACCCAGTACGCCAAGCGCAAGCCGCACCAGCTCTCCGGTGGTCAGCGTCAGCGTGTGGCCTTGGCCCGCTCGCTGGCCAAGCGCCCCAAGCTGTTGCTGCTCGATGAGCCCATGGGTGCACTGGACAAGAAACTGCGCTCGCAGATGCAGTTGGAACTGGTCGAGATCATCGAGCGCGTGGGCGTGACCTGCGTGATGGTGACCCACGATCAGGAAGAGGCCATGACCATGGCCCAGCGCATCGCCATCATGCACCTGGGCTGGATTGCCCAGATCGGTTCGCCTGTGGATATCTATGAAACGCCTACCAGCCGCCTGGTGTGCGAGTTCATCGGTAACGTCAACTTGTTCGAGGGTGAAGTGATCGACGATGCCGAAGGCCATGCGCTGATCGCCTCGCCGGAACTCGAGCGCAAGATCTACGTTGGCCACGGTGTGTCCACTTCGGTCGAAGACAAGCACATTACCTACGCCCTGCGCCCGGAAAAAATGCTGGTCACGACCACGCAGCCGGATTTCGAGCACAACTGGTCGCGCGGCAAGGTCCATGACATCGCCTACCTGGGCGGCCACTCGGTGTTCTACGTCGAGCTGCCCAGCGGCAAGGTGGTCCAGTCTTTCGTCGCCAACGCCGAGCGCCAGGGCACCCGCCCGACCTGGGGCGATGAAGTGTACGTGTGGTGGGAAGACGACAGCGGCGTGGTACTGCGGTCATGAAACTGCGCAAGCTCAAGCGAGCCTTCCAGCGCCTTATCCCCGAGGGGCGGCACCTGGTGATCGGCGTGCCGTTCATCTGGCTGTTCCTGTTCTTCATGCTGCCGTTCTTCATCGTGCTGAAGATCAGCTTCGCCGAAGCCGACGTGGCGATCCCGCCGTATACCGAGATCTACAGCTACGTCGAAGACAAGGTGCAGCTGGTAATCAACCTGGCCAACTATGGCCTGTTGACCGACGATGAGCTGTACATCTCGGCCTATCTGGGCTCGTTGAAGATGGCCTTCATCAGCACCGTGCTGTGCCTGCTGATCGGCTATCCGATGGCCTACGCGATCGCCAACGCACGCAAGGAAACCCAGACCGTGCTGCTGCTGCTGATCATGATGCCGACCTGGACCGCGATCCTGATCCGCGTCTATGCCTGGATGGGCATCCTCAGCAACAACGGCCTGCTCAACGGGTTCCTGATGTGGACCGGGCTGATCGACCAGCCGCTGCAGATCCTCAACACCAACCTGGCGGTGTATATCGGCGTGGTCTATTCGTACCTGCCGTTCATGATCCTGCCGCTGTTCGCCAACCTGGTGAAGCACGATCAGAGCCTGCTCGAAGCCGCATCGGACCTGGGTTCGAGCACCTTCAACAGCTTCTGGAAGATCACCGTGCCGCTGTCGAAAAACGGCATCATCGCCGGCTGCATGCTGGTGTTCATCCCGGTGGTGGGCGAGTTCGTCATTCCTGAACTGCTGGGCGGCCCGGAAACCCTGATGATCGGTAAGGTGCTGTGGCAAGAGTTCTTCAACAACCGTGACTGGCCGGTGGCATCTGCCCTGGCGGTGGTGATGCTGGCGATCCTGATCGTACCGATCCTGCTGTTCAACCGCAGCCAGGCCAAAGAGATGGAGGGCAGGGCATGAAGCGCTTCAGTTTCTCCAAGCTGATGCTGGTGCTCGGCTTGCTGTTCATCTACCTGCCGATGCTGATCCTGGTGATCTATTCGTTCAACGCCTCCAAGCTGGTAACGGTGTGGGGCGGCTGGTCGGTCAAGTGGTACGTCGGCCTGCTCGACAACACCCAGCTCATGGGCTCGGTGATGCGCTCACTGGAGATCGCCTGCTATACGGCGGTGGCGGCGGTGGCTTTGGGGACCCTGGCAGCCTTCGTGCTGACCCGGGTCACCCGCTTCAAGGGCCGCACGCTGTTCGGTGGCCTGGTCACTGCACCGCTGGTGATGCCTGAAGTAATCACAGGCCTGTCGCTGTTGCTGCTGTTCGTGGCCATGGCGCAGACGATCGGCTGGCCGCAGGAGCGTGGCGTGGTCACCATCTGGATCGCCCACACCACGTTCTGTGCGGCCTATGTGGCAGTGGTGGTGTCGGCGCGCCTGCGAGAGCTGGACCTGTCGATCGAAGAAGCGGCCATGGACCTGGGCGCCAAGCCGTGGAAGGTGTTCTTCCTGATCACCATCCCGATGATTGCGCCGTCGCTGGCGGCGGGTGGCATGATGTCGTTCGCCCTGTCGCTGGATGACCTGGTACTGGCGAGCTTCGTTTCCGGGCCTGGTTCGACCACCTTGCCGATGGAAGTATTCTCCGCTGTACGCCTGGGCGTGAAGCCGGAGATCAACGCTGTGGCCAGCCTGATCCTGCTGTCGGTGTCGTTGGTGACCTTCATGGTCTGGTACTTCAGCCGCCGCGCCGAAGAGCACCGCCGCAAGGCGATTCAGCAGGCGATCGAAGAGGGGGCTGCTGCCAACGTTTCGCAGCCGCAGATCAAGCGCCCGACGGCCACCGCTGCGTCGGCCTGAGTGCGCTAGCTCCGGCCGGGCCCGCTTCCAGAGGAACGGTGCACGCCGCAAGGGCTGCATCAGTCCAGTGGGAGCGGGCTTGCTTCAGGGCCCGCCTCCGCGCCATGGCCGCCCAACTGACCCTGGTCAGTGTTTTTTCTGAACCCTGATCTACGCTAACAGTCGCATCCCACGAATCATTTGCGCGCAAGCTAGGAGCCTGCATGAGGGTGACGCGTTCACTGTTGGTTGTAGGCTTGGGGCTGCTAGGCCTGCTGACAGGTTGCAGCAAGGAAGAGGCGCCCGAGGTTTTGCCACGGGTGGGGGTACTGCAGGTCCAACCCACTGACTTCGCCGCCAGGGTCACCTTGACCGGTGATGTGCAGGCGCGTGTGCAGACCGATCTTTCGTTTCGCGTGGGTGGCAAGATCATCTCGCGCAGCGTTGACGTGGGCGATCACGTGAAGGCCAACCAGGTGCTGGCCCGGCTGGACCCCAAAGACCTGCAGAACAATGTCGATTCGGCCAAGGCCGAGGTGTTCGCCGCTCAGGCGCGCGTCACCCAAACCAGCGCGGCCTTCGTCCGCCAGCAAAAGCTCTTGCCCAAGGGCTACACCAGCCAGAGCGAATATGACGCCGCCGAAGCGTCGCTGCGCAGCAACCAGAGCGCGCTCAAGGCGGCCCAGGCGCAACTGGCCAATGCCCAGGAGCAACTGAGCTATACCGCCTTGGTGTCAGAGGCCGATGGGGTGATCACCGAGCGCCAGGCCGAGGTCGGTCAGGTGGTCCAGGCGACCATGCCGATATTCAGCCTTGCGCGTGATGGCGACCGCGATGCTGTCTTCAATGTCTACGAGTCCCTGCTGGTGGCGCCGCCGAGCGACGCCGGTGTAATGGTCAGCCTGCTCGACGACCCCAAGGTCCAGGCACAAGGCTTTGTCCGGGAAATTACCCCGACCGTATCGGCGCAGAGCGGCACGGTCCAGGTCAAGGTGGGCCTGCGTGATGTGCCTGCGGCCATGCTCCTGGGTTCACCGGTTACCGCCACGGCCAACACGCAAGGGCGGCCGAGCATCGAATTGCCCTGGTCGGCACTGACCAAGGCGTTGCATGAGCCTGCGGTGTGGGTGGTTGGCGAAGGCGACAAGGTTGAGCTGCGCAAAGTCCAGGTAGCCCGCTACCTCACCGGCAAGGTTGTCATCGCCCAAGGCATACAAGGCGGGGAGACGGTAGTCGTCAGCGGTGGCCAGTTGCTGCATCCCGGTATGCAGGTCGAGAAAATCGATGCCCAGGACGGAGGCGCCGCGCCATGAACAAAGTACTGTTGCTGTGTGCGGCAGGCTTGCTGTTGACGGCCTGTGGCAGTGAGGAAGAACAACCTGAAGCCGTGCGCCCTGTGCTGTCGACCGTGGTCGAGGCCCAGGCGCAGTCGCAGCTTGGCCGCTTTGCCGGCACCATCCAGGCACGCTATGAAAGCACCCTGGGCTTCCGGGTGGCCGGGCGCATTGCCCGGCGCTGGCTGGATGTGGGGGCCCAGGTAAAGCCGGGCGACACGCTTGCCACCCTTGACCCCACCGACCAGCAGAACCAGCTGCGCGCTGCCGAAGGCGACCTGGCCAGGGTCCAGGCGCAATGGATCAACGCCCAGGCCAATGCCCGCCGGCAACAGCAGCTGTATGACCGCGGCGTCGGCGCCCAGGCCCAGTTGGACATTGCCCAGACCGACCTGAAAACCACCGGTGCGAGCCTGGAGCAAGCGCGCTCGGCGGTCAGCCAGGCGCGTGACCAGCTCGATTACAGCACCCTGCGCAGCGACCATTCGGCGGTGATCACGGCGTGGCAGGCAGAGGCCGGGCAGACGGTCACCGCCGGCCAGGCGGTGGTCACGCTGGCGCGACCAGACATCAAGGAAGCGGTGATCGACCTGCCCATCGGCATTGCCGAGCAGCTGACCAAGGACCTGACGTTCACGGTCGCCTCGCAACTGGACAACAGCATCAATACCACCGCCACGCTGCGTGAACTGGAACCCCAGGCCGATGCCGCGACGCGCACCCGGCGTGCCCGCCTGACCCTTGCCAGCACTCCCGATGCCTTCCACCTGGGCACCGCGATCAGTGTCACCTTGACCTCGGCGATCACCCCGCGCAGCGAGCTGCCGCTGAGCGCGCTGCTCGAGCGTGATGGCAAGACCCAGGTATGGGTCATCGATCCGCAGCAAAAAACCGTCGCTACCCGTGACGTCGCCCTGCTGGAACGCTCCGCCGACAGTATCGTGCTGGCCTCTGGAGTGCAGCCTGGTGAGCGGGTGGTCACTGCCGGTGTCAACAGCCTCAAGCCTGGCCAGAAGGTCACCTTCGACGAGGAAGCGCAATGAAAGGAAGCTTCAACCTGTCCGACTGGGCGTTGCGCCATCAATCTTTCGTCTGGTACCTGATGTTCGTCGGCCTGCTGATGGGGATTTTTTCCTACTTCAACCTTGGCCGCGAAGAAGACCCGTCGTTCACCATCAAAACCATGGTGATCCAGACCCGCTGGCCGGGCGCGACCCAGGATGAAACCCTGTACCAGGTCACCGACCGCATCGAGAAAAAGCTCGAGGAGCTGGACTCCCTCGACTACACCAAGAGCTATACCCGCCCGGGTGAGTCGACCGTCTACGTCTACCTGCGAGACACCACCAAAGCCGCCGACATCCCGCAAATCTGGTACCAGGTGCGCAAGAAGATCCAGGATATTCGCGGCGAATTCCCCCAAGGTATCCAGGGCCCAGGGTTCAACGACGAGTTCGGCGATGTCTTCGGCTCGATCTACGCATTCACCGCAGATGGCTTGACCTTGCGCCAATTGCGCGATTACGTGGAGCAGGCCCGCGCCGAGGTGCGCGAGGTCCCTAATATCGGCAAGATCGAGCTGGTCGGCACCCAGGATGAGGTGCTCTACCTGAACTTTTCCACGCGCAAACTGGCCGCGCTGGGCATTGACCAGCGCCAGGTCATGCAGGCCCTGCAGCAACAGAACGCGGTAACGCCGGCCGGGGTGATCGAAGCAGGCCCAGAGCGGATCTCGGTGCGCACCACCGGGCAATTCGCCTCAGAGAAAGACCTGCAAACCGTCAACCTGCGCATCAATGACCGCTTCTTCCGCCTGGCCGATATCGCCGATATCCAGCGCGGCTATGTCGACCCGCCGTCACCGATGTTCCGTTACAACGGCCAGACCGCGATTGGCCTGGCCATCGGCATGAAGGCCGGCGGCAACATCCAGGTATTCGGCGCCGCACTCAAGAAGAAGATGGACAGCATCGTCAACGACCTGCCCGTTGGCGTAGGCGTTCATACCGTGTCCGACCAGGCGGTGGTGGTGAAAGAGGCGGTTGGGGGCTTCACCAGCGCGCTGTTCGAGGCCGTGATAATTGTACTGGCAGTGAGTTTCGTCAGCCTTGGCGTGCGAGCAGGGCTGGTGGTGGCCTGCTCGATCCCGCTGGTGCTGGCCATGGTCTTCGTGTTCATGGAGTACAGCGGCATCACCATGCAGCGGATCTCGCTCGGCGCGCTGATCATCGCGCTGGGGCTGCTGGTGGATGATGCGATGATCACCGTCGAGGTCATGGTCACACGCCTTGAGATGGGCGAGAGCAAGGAACAGGCTGCGACCTTCGCCTATACCTCGACCGCGTTCCCGATGCTCACCGGTACCCTTGTGACCGTCGCCGGCTTCGTGCCGATCGGCCTCAATGCCAGTTCTGCAGGCGAGTACACCTATACCCTGTTCGCGGTGATTGCCGTGGCGCTTATCGTGTCCTGGGTGGTGGCGGTGTTCTTCGCGCCCGTGCTTGGCGTGCATATTCTCAAGAGCGACAAGCTCAAGGGCCATGACGCGGAACCTGGCCGCGTCGGGCGAGCGTTCGAAGGTGGGTTGCTGTGGTGCATGCGTCACCGCTGGCTGACCATCGTCGGCACCATCCTGTTGTTCGCCCTGGCCCTGTTCAGCATGCGCTTTGTGCAGAACCAGTTCTTCCCGTCCTCGGACCGTCCGGAAATCCTCGTCGACCTCAACCTGCCGCAGAATGCCTCGATAGAGGAGACGCGCAAGGTGGTCGATCGCCTGGAGGCGAAGATCAAGGATGACCCTGACATGGTGAGCTGGAGCACCTACATCGGCCAGGGCGCCATCCGTTTCTATCTGCCGCTGGATCAGCAACTGCAGAACCCGTACTACGCCCAGCTGGTCATCGTCAGCAAAGGCTTGGAGGAGCGTGCAGGCATGATGGCGCGCCTGCAGAAGCTGTTGCACGAAGAGTTCGTCGGCATCGGCACCAACGTGCAGTCGCTGGAAATGGGCCCGCCGGTAGGGCGGCCGATCCAGTACCGGGTCAGCGGCAAGGACATCGACCAGGTGCGCAAGCATGCGATCGATCTCGCCACCCTGCTCAATACCAATGAACACATCGGCGAGATGATCTACGACTGGAACGAGCCGGGTAAGGTACTGCGCATAGAAATCGCACAAGACAAGGCGCGCCAGCTCGGGCTGTCGTCCGAGGACGTGGCCAATGTGATGAACAGCATCGTCAGCGGCGCGCCGGTCACCGAGGTCAACGACAACATCTACCTGGTGGACGTGATCGCCCGTGCGGTGGACAGCGAGAGGGGCTCACCAGACACCCTGCAGAACCTGCAGATCGTCACGCCCAGCGGCACGTCGATACCCTTGCTGGCGTTCGCCACGGTGCGCTACGAGCTGGAGCAGCCGCTGGTATGGCGCCGCGACCGCAAACCTACCATCACCATCAAGGCATCGGTCAACGGCGACATCCAGCCTACCGACCTGGTCGCGCAGCTCAAGCCGAAGATCGACGAGTTCGCCAGCCAGTTGCCTGTCGGTTACGAGGTGGCCACAGGTGGTACGGTGGAGGAGAGCAGCAAGGCACAAGGGCCGATTGCCAAGGTCATCCCGCTGATGCTGTTCCTCATGGCGACGTTCCTGATGATCCAGCTGCACAGTGTGCAGAAGCTGTTCCTGGTGGTCAGCGTGGCGCCGCTGGGGTTGATCGGTGTGGTCGTGGCACTGGTGCCGACGGGCACGCCCATGGGCTTCGTGGCGATTCTCGGGATACTCGCGCTGGCGGGGATCATCATTCGTAACTCGGTCATTCTGGTGACCCAGATCGATGAGTTCGAAGCGCAGGGCTATTCACCCTGGGATGCGGTGCTCGAAGCCACCAACCACCGTCGCAGGCCGATCTTGCTGACTGCCGCAGCGGCGAGCCTGGGCATGATCCCGATCGCTCGTGAGGTGTTCTGGGGGCCGATGGCCTACGCCATGATTGGCGGCATCATCAGCGCAACGCTGCTGACGCTGCTGTTCCTGCCGGCGCTTTACGTGGCCTGGTACAAGATCCGCGAGCCAGAGCACAGCGAAGAACCTGCGGCATGAGGTTTGTGGGGGTTGGGCACGACAGCCCCCATGAATGCTCCGAACCATTACTTGAAAATGGTTATATAAAAATTCTTAAAGAGTATTTTTAAGAATAACCGCGCCTGTCTATGATCGCTCCCAAGCCAGGCGCAATCCCCTTCCAATACTTCTGCCCGGCACCTCACTCACAGGAGAGCGAGCATGAGTGCATCAGTGCGCAGCATCGACGGTCAGGACGAAGCCACCATTTTGCGTGAGATCCAGAGCGCCCTGCGCGATCTGCGTTTCGGTGCGGTGGAAATTACCGTGCACAACGCTCAGGTCGTGCAGATCGAGCGCAAGGAGAAGTTCCGCCTGCAACAGCCCGGCAACAAACCCAGCTGATCACGCACCACACACAAAATTAGAAAAATGCCAATCGGGAGCTTCACCATGTCCATCCGCCGTTATGCACTCGCCGCTTTGGCCAGTGCTGTTTTTGCCGGTTCCGCCATCGCCAAGGACTACGAACTGCTGAACGTGTCCTACGACCCGACCCGTGAGCTGTATCAGCAATACAATGCTGAATTCATCAAGCATTGGCAGCAGTCGCACCCGGACGACAAAGTGAAGATCCAGCAGTCCCATGGCGGCTCGGGCAAACAGGCCCGCGCGGTAATCGACGGCCTGCGCGCCGACGTGGTGACCCTGGCCCTGGCGGGTGACATCGACGAGATCGCCAAGCTGGGCAAGGCCTTGCCGGAGGACTGGCAGAAGCGCCTGCCGGACGCCAGCACCCCGTACACCTCGACCATCGTGTTCCTGGTGCGCAAGGGCAACCCGAAAGGCATCAAGGACTGGGGTGACCTGATCAAGAAGGACGTTTCGGTCATTACCCCCAACCCTAAAACCTCCGGTGGCGCGCGCTGGAACTTCCTCGCTGCCTGGGCCTACGGCCTGAAGCAAGGCGGCAGCGAAGCCAAAGCCAAGGAGTACGTGCAGGAGCTGTTCAAGCACGTGCCGATTCTGGATACCGGTGCCCGTGGCTCGACCATCACGTTCGTCAACAACGGCCAGGGTGATGTGCTGCTGGCCTGGGAAAACGAAGCTTTCCTGGCGCTGAAGGAGGACGGCGGGGCCGACAAGTTCGAAATCGTCGTGCCTTCGCTGTCGATCCTGGCAGAACCCCCTGTGGCGGTGGTCGACAAGAACGCTCAGAAGAAGGGTAATGAACAGATCGCCGAGGCGTACCTCAAGCACCTGTACAGCCCGGCTGGCCAGAAAATCGCTGCCGAAAACTTCTACCGCCCACGTGACGCGAAGGTCGCAGCCGAATTCGGCAAGCAATTCCCGAAACTGGATCTGGTAACCATCGACAAGGACTTCGGTGGCTGGAAGACGGCACAGCCCAAATTCTTCAATGATGGCGGTGTGTTCGACCAGATCTATCAGGCGCAATAAACGGCCATGGAACAGCGGGGCCGCCTTGCGGCCCAGGATTCACAAGCTTGCACCAGCCTGGCATGACTGCCGGGCTTGGTGCGTTCAACCAGGGATCTTTATGTCACGTCGCATTTCCCCTGTCATACCCGGCTTCGGGCTGACACTGGGCTACACCTTGGTGTATCTCAGCCTGATTGTGCTGATACCGCTGGCCGCCATGTTCGTGCATGCCGCGCAGCTTACCTGGGAGCAGTTCTGGAACATCATCAGTGCGCCGCGTGTGATCGCCGCGCTCAAGCTGAGTTTCGGCACCGCCCTGTTCGCGGCCATCATCAATGGTGTCATCGGTACCCTGCTGGCTTGGGTGCTGGTGCGCTATACCTTTCCTGGGCGCAAGATCATCGATGCGATGATCGACCTGCCGTTCGCTCTGCCCACTGCCGTTGCTGGTATCGCCCTGACCGCGCTTTATGCCCCGGCAGGCTGGGTCGGTCAGTTCGCCACCGACCTGGGCTTCAAGATCGCCTACACCCCTCTGGGCATCACCTTGGCGCTGACCTTCGTCACCCTGCCGTTCGTGGTGCGTACCGTGCAACCGGTGCTGGCGGACATCCCGCGGGAAGTCGAAGAGGCTGCTGCCTGCCTGGGCGCCAAACCACTGCAGGTGTTCCGCCACGTACTGGCACCGGCCCTGCTGCCGGCCTGGCTCACCGGGTTTGCCCTGGCCTTTGCCCGTGGTGTGGGCGAGTACGGTTCGGTGATCTTCATTGCCGGCAACATGCCGATGAAGACCGAGATTCTGCCGCTGCTGATCATGGTCAAGCTCGACCAATACGACTACACCGGCGCGACTGCCATCGGCGTGCTGATGCTGGTGGTTTCCTTCATCCTGCTGCTGCTGATCAACCTGCTGCAGCGCCGCATTGAAACCCCTTGAAGGAGGCCGGCATGTCCAGTTCATCCCTGACTACCGCCGACGCCAATGCCGCACGGCGTGGCAGCGCCACCTCGCGGCGCATCCTGATCGGCCTCGGCTGGCTGGTGTTCGCACTGTTTCTGCTGCTGCCGCTGGTGATCGTGGTGTCGCAGGCGCTGAAGAACGGTTTCGGCACCTTCTTCGAGGCGATCTTCGAGCCTGATGCCTTGTCGGCGCTGAAGTTGACGCTGCTCGCGGTCGTCATCTCGGTGCCGCTGAACCTGGTCTTCGGCGTCAGCGCCGCCTGGTGCGTGAGCAAGTACACCTTCCGTGGCAAGAGCATCCTGGTCACCCTGATCGACCTGCCGTTCTCGGTATCCCCGGTCATCGCCGGCCTGGTCTACGTGTTGATGTTCGGCGCCCAAGGCTTGTTCGGGCCTTGGCTGCAGGATCACGACATTCAGATCGTCTTCGCTTTGCCGGGCATCGTGTTGGCGACCATCTTCGTCACCGTGCCCTTCGTTGCCCGTGAGCTGATCCCGCTGATGCAGGAGCAAGGCACCCAGGAAGAGGAGGCTGCGCGCCTGCTCGGCGCCAACGGCTGGCAGATGTTCTGGCACGTGACCCTGCCGAACATCAAGTGGGGCCTGATCTACGGTGTGGTGCTTTGTACCGCGCGGGCCATGGGCGAGTTCGGTGCGGTATCTGTGGTCTCGGGCCATATCCGTGGCGTCACCAATACCTTGCCGCTGCACGTGGAGATCCTCTACAACGAGTACAACCACGTCGCGGCCTTCAGTGTGGCCAGCCTGTTGCTGATCCTGGCGCTCTTCATCCTGCTGCTCAAGCAGTGGAGCGAGAACCGTATTAACCGCCTGCGCCATAGCGCAGCGGAGGAATAAGTCATGTCGATCGAAGTTCGTAACGTCAGCAAGCGCTTCAACAGCTTCCAGGCCCTGGACAACATCAACCTGGATATCCACAGCGGTGAGTTGGTGGCCCTGCTCGGCCCCTCAGGCTGTGGCAAGACCACCCTGCTGCGCATCATCGCCGGCCTGGAAACGCCAGACGACGGCAACATCGTGTTCCATGGCGAAGACGTATCCGGCCACGATGTACGCGATCGCAACGTCGGTTTCGTGTTCCAGCACTACGCGCTGTTCCGCCACATGAGCGTGTTCGACAACGTTGCCTTCGGCCTGCGCATGAAGCCCAAGGGCGAGCGCCCGAGCGAGAGCAAGATTGCCGAGAAGGTGCATGAACTGCTGAACATGGTGCAGCTGGACTGGCTGGCGGACCGCTACCCCGAACAGCTGTCCGGTGGCCAGCGCCAGCGTATCGCCCTGGCCCGCGCATTGGCGGTGGAGCCCAAGGTGCTGCTGCTCGATGAGCCGTTCGGTGCCCTCGATGCCAAGGTGCGCAAGGAATTGCGCCGCTGGCTGGCGCGTTTGCACGAGGACATCAATCTGACTTCGGTATTCGTGACCCACGACCAGGAAGAGGCCATGGAAGTGGCCGATCGCATCGTGGTGATGAACAAGGGGGTGATCGAGCAGATCGGCTCCCCAGGGGAAGTGTATGAAACGCCGGCCAACGACTTCGTCTACCACTTCCTCGGCGACTCCAACCGCCTGGCGTTGAGCGAGGGGCATCATGTGCTGTTCCGGCCACACGAGGTGTCGCTGTCGCGCCATGAAACAGAAGGGCACCACGCCGCCGAGGTACGTGATATCCGGCCATTGGGCGCGACTACCCGGGTGACCTTGAAGGTGGAAGGGCAAAGCGAGCTGATCGAGGCCGAGGTGGTCAAGGATCACGACAGCCTGACCGGCCTGGCGCGAGGTGAAACACTGTTCTTCAGGCCGAAGGTCTGGCAGAAGGTGGCGGATATCTGAGCCGCGTCAGAGGATGAAAACCCGGGCATGGTCCCGGGTTTTTTTTGCCTGGCGGATTATGAGGTGCGGTTGTGTGGCCCTTGCGCTAATTCGATGCCTTTTTTGAATGTTTTGTATGCATGGATTGCATCGCTCATGTAGGGCTGGTGCGAAGGCCGCGGATTACGCGGGCTTCAAGAAACCGACATCAGCCTATATATGGAAAAGATCTATTTTTAGTTTTAAACATTACTTTAAGAAATAAGACTCCTGCCTTGATGATTCAGCCACACACCTGAATCAAGAAACCCCAGGAGTTCGATCAATGGGTAATGTCCATACGGCCATCAGGGCCTACGACCAGCCACGCCACCTTGCACCGGGTGACCTGGTCGAGCTTGGACGGACACTTCGCCTGCCGTTGGGCCGGCTCCGGCTGCAACGTACCCCGGCCAGTGGCCTCAAGCGCCGCGACAAGCTGGTGCTGGCTTTGCTGGTACTGGCCGTGCACGGCGCTGGCGCCTTTTGGGTGAGCCAGGCCCCGACGCGTGAGTTGCCCGTGGTACCACCAAAGATTCCTCCCATGACCATCGAATTTGCCGCCCCGGCCCCTGCGGCAGTCGAACCGCCACCGCCAGCCCCGGCGCCACCGGTTGTCGCGCCACCTCCACCTGTAGTGGACGAATTGGCTGCCAAACCCAAGCCCAAGCCAAAACCCGCTCCCAAGCCAGTGGCCAGGCAACCGCCTAAACCGCAGCCCAAGCCTGTCGAGGCACCACCGCCTGCACCCGCACCGGTCGCCGCTCCCTCACCGGCTGCGCCGCCCGCACCGGCCCCGGTCACGCCGCCCTCGGCCAACGCCGCTTACCTGAGGAACCCGGCGCCAGAGTATCCACAGATGGCTCAGCGCCGCGGCTGGGAAGGCACCGTGTTGCTGAGGGTGGAGGTTTTGGCCAGCGGCAAACCCGGGCAGATCCAGATCCAGAAAAGCAGTGGTCGCGATGCCCTCGACGCTGCCGCCCTGGCGGCGGTCAGGCGCTGGAGTTTCGTCCCCGCCAAGCAGGGCGCCGTGGCGCAGGCCGGCTGGGTCAGCGTGCCGATCGATTTCAAGCTTCGTTAACTTTTTCGCAGAACACAGGAAGACATTCTCATGAGCCTGCTGGCATCCCCCCTCGAATCCGTTGAAAGTACAGTCATCTGGCTGTTGGTCGGTTTTTCCGTCGTCACTTGGAGCCTGGCCCTGGTCAAGATCGTGCAATTCGTGCGGCTGAAAAACCAGGACAAACGCTTCCACGCGCAGTTCTGGGCCGCCTCAAGCCTGGACGCGGCGGCCCAGATCAGCCACGAACTGCCTGGCCCGGCGGCCCGCGTCGCCCAGTCCGGGTATGCCGCCATTGCCGTCGGCGAGGCACAGGCCAATGACCTGAGCCATGCGATCAATCATCAGGACCGCCTCGAACGCGCCCTGCGCCAGCAGATCGTGCGGGAGCGGCGCTCGCTTGAATCCGGCTTGGCAGTGGTGGCCAGTATCGGCAGCACTTCGCCCTTCATCGGCTTGTTCGGTACCGTATGGGGCATCATGGAAGCACTCAAAGGCATCAGCGCGGCGGGTTCGGCCAGCCTGGAAACCGTGGCTGGTCCTATTGGCGCTGCACTCGTAGCTACCGGAGTAGGTATCGCCGTCGCGGTACCGGCGGTACTGGTCTACAACTACTTCCTTCGCCGCCTCAAGTTGACTGCCGCTGATCTGGATGACTTTGCCCACGACTTCTACAGCCTGGCGCAGAAGAGTGCCTTCCGTGTGCTGGTGCATCCTGGCGTGCAGAAGGTGCAAGCCGGCTTTACCCAGCCTGTGAAGGAGGCGTCCTGACATGGCCTTTTCGACGCAGGACAGCGACGAAGTTCTAAGTGAAATCAACGTTACGCCCCTGGTGGACGTCATGCTGGTGCTGCTGGTGGTATTCATCGTCACCGCGCCGCTGCTGACCAATGCCATTCCCATCAACCTGCCCAAGACCGAGTCCGTGGCCCCGGTTGAGCAGAAGGACCCATTGGTGGTGAGCATCGATGGTGCCGGCAAGCTGTTCATCAACAAGGACGAGATACAGCCGGACTTGCTGGAGACCAACCTCAAGGCAGCCAAGGACAAAGACGCGCAGGTCCGTGTGCACCTGCAGGCTGACGACGGCGTCAACTACGGCGAAGTGGCGCGCGCCATGGCCGCCATCGAACGTGCGGGGATCACCAAGCTGGCGGTGATAACCGCACGCTGATACCTGTAACACCTCTTCAGGCAAGTGACTTTCGCGAGTGCGTTGGGGCCATATCTCTTGGCAGGGGTTGGCCCTTTTTTTTCGCACTGGCCATTGGCATTTTCTTCATGGGAGCGACTTGGTGTCACGATGGGCGACACCTTGAGTGATCGCTTATGATCTTGGATTTGGTTATTAATAAATAGCTTCTTATTCCTTTACGAACATAGCTCCATCCCTATACTGGTCTCCAAGCACGCAAACATACTGGAGGCGTCCCCATGCGCAATGAGTCCATCCGCTACCTGATTGTGCCGGGTTGGCAAGGCTCGCCAGACAATCATTGGCAGAGTCACTGGCAACGCACCTTGCCCAACAGCGCGCGGGTCGAGCAGCAGGACTGGCTCACCCCACAGCGCCAGGACTGGGTGCAGGCGTTGGAGCAGGCAATCGCTGCTGAACCCTCGCCAGTGATACTCGTTGCCCATAGCCTGGGCTGCATCACTGTCGTCCATTGGGCTGCCCAGGCCAAGCCGGCCTTGCTGCGGCGCGTGCGCGGCGCGCTGTTGGTTGCCCCGGCGGATGTCGAGCGGCCGACCTGCTCGCCCGCCCTGCGCAACTTCGCGCCGATCCCGCTGCAGGCCCTGCCGTTTCCAAGCCAGGTGATCAGCTCGGACAACGACCCGGCCGTGAGCGTGCCGCGCGCCCTGTACCTGGCGCAGGCTTGGGGCGCAGAAGCGGGGTTGCTGAGCAATGCAGGGCATATCAACGTCAAATCCGGGCATGAGCGCTGGGAGCAGGGTTTTGCCTACCTGTATCGCTTGCAAAGCCGTGTGGAACAGCGCGCGCTGCGCCGCGCCTGACCGGCACCCCTGTCTATCGTTTGCCTGACGCCCTGCCCGCTGAGGCCTGGGCGGGAGTTAGTCATGACTTTTCAAAACCCGTTTGGCCAGCCGCTGCTGACCTTCCCTGAACTGGACAAGAGCCCGCTCAGCATTCGTGCCAAGGCGCTGGTGTTCATCGACCCACGCTCGCAGCAGTTGCGTCAGGCGCTGGAATACCTGGCACCGCAAGCCCTGCCGGTGCTGATCCGCGGTGAGACGGGGACCGGCAAGGAGTTGCTGGCACGGCAAATTCACCGGGCCAGTGATCGTGCCGGGCTCTTCGTCTCGGTAAACTGCGCGGCCATCAGCCCTACCTACGCCGATGCCGAGCTGTTCGGCTACAGTGCCGGCACCCATGGTGGCACCGCCAGCAGCCGGGCGGGCTGGTTCGGCTCGGCCAACGGCGGCACGCTGTACCTGGACGAAATCGCCGACTTGCCGTTGGCGATCCAAGGCAAGCTGCTGGCCGCTCTGGAAAACCGCGAGGTCACCCGCGTCGGTGCGCATCAGCCGCAGCCGGTGGACGTGCGATTGGTGGCTGCGACCAGCATTGACCTGGCGCGGGTTGTAAAAGCGGGCAGATTCAACGAACGCTTGTACCAGTACCTGCGCGAGGGCGCGCTGGAGCTTCCTCCGTTGCGTGAGCGCTGCGGCGATATCCTGCCGTTGGCTGAGTATTTCGTGGGCATCTACTGTGCACGCCTGCAGCGCCCGGTGCCGTTGATCAGCGAAGCGGCCCAGCAGGTGCTCGAAGCCCACGCATGGCCTGGCAATACCCGCGAACTGGAGAACATCATCCACTTCGCCCTGCTGGTCAATGACAGTGAACAGATCCAGCCAGAGGACCTCGACCTGCCGAACACCGCACGCTAGACGTGGCTCATAAGCAAATGGGCTAATGGCAATTTGCTTTTGGAATAAGCAGCTAATTAAAAGGTATTGTTGCGGAATAAAAATTCTCGGTATCTTGCGCCCCACGCCCGCTGATGAAACGGTTGGGCATCTGACTTCGCCATCACCGATGGCCCAGAAACAAAACAAGGACCACCATGAAGAAGACCCTGCTGACCACCGCCCTGGCCGCTGCCCTGTCGTTCTCCGGCCTGGCTGCCGCCGCCGAAAAACTGGTGGTTGCCGCTACCCCTGTGCCCCACGCCGAAATTCTGGAGCTGATCAAGCCGACCTTGGCCAAGGAAGGCGTGGACCTGCAGATCAAGGTCTTCACTGACTACGTACAACCCAACGTACAGGTAGATCAGAAGCGTCTGGACGCTAACTACTTCCAGACCCTGCCTTACCTGAAGAGCTTCAACGAAGGTAAAGGTACCCATCTGGAAACCGTGATCGGCGTGCACGTCGAGCCGTTCGGTGGCTACTCGAAGAAGATCAAGAACCTGTCCGAACTCAAGGATGGCGCTACCGTTGCCATTCCTAACGAAGGCAGCAACAGTGGCCGCGCCCTGATCCTGCTGCAGAAGGCTGGCCTGATCACCCTGAAAGATCCTAAAAACGCCCTGGCCACTCCGAAAGACATTGCCGAGAACCCGAAGAACCTGAAGTTCAAGGAACTTGAGTCGGCCATGCTGGCGCGTGTGCTGGACCAGGTGGACCTGGACATGATCAACACCAACTACGCCCTGGAAGCTGGCCTGAACCCGGCCAAAGATGCGTTGGTGATCGAGGGTAGCGATTCGCCGTACGTGAACTTCCTGGTGGCCCGCCCGGACAACAAGAACAGCGAGGCTATGCAGAAGCTGGCCAAGGCCCTGACCAGCCCTGAGGTCAAGGCATTCATCGCCAAGAAGTACAGCGGTGCGGTGCTGCCGGCGTTCTGATACGCCTGCTTCCCCCTTGTACGAAAAACGCCGACGCATTTGCGTCGGCGTTTTTTTTTGCGGTGGCCCAACGCTCAGCGTTGGCTACCCAGTGCCCGGCTCAATGCAAGCAGCCACAGCAGTTGTTCGTTGGCGTCAGTCGGGCAGGGGCTTTTCATCGTTATCGTCCTTGTAGTGTGATGGCCGTGCGGATCGCAACCTGAAGCTCTTGGAGAAGCCGACCCGAAGAAAAGTTTCCATCACTCTGTCGGCACCAGACGCAAGGTAGTGTGAGCCGGTATCACCCCCATCTGGGCGCGCTGATATTGCCCCTCGATATAGCCTTCAGCCTGGTCCGAATAGTGGCGGTCAAACGGCACGCCACTTTGCCCGACCGGGTTGCTGGTCAAGGCCTGGCCAACGTCGGCGAAGTCGATCAGCCGCCGGGTCGAAGGCCCATACGTCACCGGCCACGGCGCCGGCCCGATTTTCGCTGACAGGTTATTGGGCACTTCATGGGTGCCCGGTGCGGCAAACGGGCCGACTTTGAACAGCAGGTTCAACGGTTTTTTAACACCCAGTGGATGGTTGTGCGTCAGGGTATGCGCCTTGCCCCATTGCCAGCTGGCTGGGTCTTTGCCAAAGGTTTCACGCAGGTGCGCGAGGGTTTGCTGCCAAGCGATGCGCACGATGGCGGTGCGGTCGGTACGCTGGTCGGCACCGCGCGTGTCCCACCACGGTGATTGCGCGTCCGCTGCCAAGCGTGGCAGGGCAGAGTCGATGGTCCGGGTACTGATGAGCACCGGGAACCAGGTGTCGCCCAGCTCGTCATGCAGCGCGGCATGGGCCAACTGGTAGAGAAACTGGTTGAACAGCGTGGCGCTGGTCGAGTCCAGCGGGTGATCTCCGCGCCAAGCGGCCAGTTGCTCGACCAGCTCTTTTTCCTCATCGCCCTGGGCGATGTCGCGCAGGGTCGCGAGCAGGGGCGCCAGGGTGCGTGGGCCATAGTCGTTGGCGGTGTCCAGTTGCAGCGCCTGGCTGCTCTGGGTATCCCACTTCACCTGCGGGTTGGCCAGGTGGCGCTCCAGCTGACGGCCCCGGTCCGGCAAGTTGTAATAGCCCGGTATCGGTACCGCCGCTGGCGGCTGGTAATTGGCTGAAACGATGTAACCGCTGGCCGGGTTTTCCTGCTGTGGGTTGACGCTGAATGGATAGAAACCCAGCTTGTCGGCCTGGGCGCTCGCGCCATCGAGGATGAACGACGGGTTGACGCCATCCGGGCGGATCGGCAGTTGCGCCGCCGCCCACCAACCAATGTCGCCACCTGCACTGGCCCAGACGAAGTTGAGCCCAGGCGCCTGAACCATGGCCGCCGCCTCGCGCATCTTGGCAAGGGAGTCGGCACGGTTGAGCTGATAGAAGCCTTCGAGGATCGGATTGTCGGTTTCCAGAAACGCCCACCACATGGCAATTGGCGTCGTGCCGGCGGTCGCGCCCAGCACGTCGTTGACGATCGGCCCGTGGGGTGAGCGGCGCAGGCTGATGACGACCGGCTGCTCGCCTTTGACGGCGATTTTCTCCTCAGTCTTTTCCAGTGTTCGCCATTGGCCGTTGACCATGACCTGATCGCTGTTTGCCGGGTTGGTCTTTTCCGCAATCAGGTCGACGTCGTCGTTCTGGAACATGGTCAGGCTCCAGCCGAAGTCGCGATTGTGACCGAGCAGCGCGAACGGGTTCAACGCCTGGAAGTAGCCGTACAGGTTGAACCCTGGCGCCGACAGCTCGGCCTCGTACCAGACGGCCGGCACCGCGAAGCTGATGTGCGGATCGCCGGCCAGCAGCGGCTTGCCGCTGCGGGTACGGCTGCCGGCCACTGCCCAGGCATTGCTGCCTTCGAATTGGGGAATGCCGGCATCGCCAAGGGCTTCGTGGCTGAGGCGGGCGAGGGCTTCAAGGCCCTGCCAATCGGCCGTCGCCAGCGGGGTACCCAACGCGCCGTCAGGTTGCCAGTCGAGGTCGAACATCTTCAGGTACTGCGGCCCGAGCTGGTCGCGGATATAGGTCAAGGCAGGCTCGGTGCGGAACGCGGCGGCAAAACTGTAGGCCAGGTAGCCGGCGATGCTCAGGGTATCCTCAGCAGTGAACGGCCTGGGCGTGATGCCGATCAGGTCGAACTCCATGGGCTTGGGGTGGCTCGCTTGCCAGGCGTTGATGCCATCGAGGTAGGCTTGCAGGGCCTTGTACGCGGGCGACTGGCGGTCCAGCCGCTGCACCATCAGCGCCGCTTGATCACGGATGCGCAGGCTGCGGAACAGGGTATCGGTGGGCAGCAGCTTTTCGCCCAACACCTCGGCCAGCTCTCCGCGGGCCAGGCGGCGCATGATTTCCATCTGGAACAATCGGTCCTGGGCATGCACGTAGCCAAGGGCGCGGTACAGGTCTGCTTCGTTCTGCGCCTGCAGGTGCGGCACGCCGCGGGTGTCATAGCGCACACTGACCGGGGCCTGCAGGCCGGCGATCGCTACCTCGCCGTCACGCTGCGGCAGTTTGCCGTGCACGTACCAGTAACCGGCACCGGTGGCCATGGCCACTACCACGGCTAACAGGGTCAGGCTGCGCTTCATCGAGGCTCCTTGTGCATTCGAGCGGAAATTGTGGTCCGATCTTCGGCGGATTTGCGCAAAGAGCATAGCCCTCTACAGGAGTTCCATGTTTCTCAGCGAAAAACAGAAAATGCTTAGTGGTCAGCTCTACCATGCCGGCTGCCCCGAACTGCAGGCCGAGCAAATCGCCACCAAGCACTGGATGCAGCGCTACAACGCCAGCGTCGACCTGCTTAACGAAGCCCGCAACGGCTTGCTTGCCGAGCACTTCGGCCATGTGGGCGAAGGCACGGTCAATCGCCCACCGTTCTATTGCGACTACGGCTACAACATCAGCGTCGGCCGCAATACCTTCATGAATTTCAACTGTGTGATCCTGGACGTGCTGCCGGTACGTATCGGCGATGATTGCCAGATCGGCCCGGCGGTGCAGATCTACACTGCCGATCACCCGCTAGACCCTGAAATTCGGCGTACCGGGCTGGAGAGCGGAAGGCCAGTGACCATCGGCAACAATGTGTGGATTGGTGGCGCGGCGGTCATCCTGCCGGGGGTGAGCATTGGCGACAATGCCGTGGTCGGTGCAGGTAGCGTGGTGACCCGCGATGTGCCGGCGGGTGTGACGGTGGTGGGGAACCCGGCGCGGGTGCGAGGGTGATATGAAAAGCCCTGCGGTGTTGCCGCGGGGCTCGGTGTCAGGCAGGTTTGAAGCCGGGTTTGCCGTTGGCGGCGCGCCATTCTTTTATACGGTTTACGATGCCTCGAGAGCTCTTGTCCGAGTTTGCTGGAGGCCTAGTAAGGACGTCTGCTCCATCTGGGTGCTCTGTGATTGTTCTAAAGTTGAAAACAATCATGTCTCGAAAACTTTCCAACTCAGCGCCGCGACGGCCTGCGCGATTCTCGTATAGCTCTGTTATGAGTGTGAGGAACTCATCTTCTGTGTAATCCTCCAATTTTTCCTTGAGGGTCATTGATTGCTCTCCTTGTGGTGATCAATATGAACTCGAGGCGTCATGAGCAATAGATTGTCCAAATCATACACAGCGCCACCGTTTGCGATTTCATGCTTGTGATGGGGTTCTATTTTTGTCCGTCTTGCAACCCCATGGCTCTCGGGTGCGAATGGATATCTATCGGACACCCGCTATCTACCAGGGGCAATAGCACCCTACGGCCAAGGTATCGGTGGCCTGCACGGGTCGTGATGCGAGCAACGCCTTGATGATCGGTTCGATGAAGCTGTTGCTGGCATTGCACACTGCGCCTTCGCTGTAAGGGCCGAAATAGGCGAGGTTGCCCTGGTGGTCCCAGATGGCCACGGCGGGGGAGGCGGGCAGGTGTTCGCTGCCTGGCACGTTGGCGATGGGCTGCAGGCTGTTCAGGTTGGCGGGCAACAGGCCGTGGCTGCCGGGCTTTTGCAGCACGTGGAAGGCCACGTCCTGGCTGGCGAACTGGCTGACCAGGTCGCCCAGGTGCTGCTGGTTGCTGACGTTGCACGGGCAGGCAGGGTCCCAGAAATGCACCACGCGGATCGGGCCGGGGCCGGCCAGCTCGGCGGGGAGCTGCAGCTGGCTGCCATTGAACAGCGTGACCTGGTTGCCGAACGGGCGCAGGTAGCGGGCCTGGAAGGTGGTGTAGGCCTGCCAGAGGATGACGGCGCCAACCAGCAAGGCAATTACCGCGCTCAGCGGTTTGATGATTCGGCTATTCATGACCAGTCGGTGGACCTTTGTGGGAGCGGGCCAGCATTCAGGCTTTGTGCAGGACAGGGGCTGCTCAAAGGTGAGCAAGCTTGCCACGACGCCGCCCAGAGCTGAAGATTCCAGATCAATACTTGCATCAATGTGGATGTGCTCGATGCCCGCTGCTTTTCACCCCGACCTCCTGCGCACCCACCTGGCGCCGCTGGCCGCTCGTCAGCCGTTGACGAACCAGGCGCAGGACTACCAGCGCTTCTACGGCCTGAACTTGCCGGCACACAGCTGGCTGGGCGGGTTCCAGGCGGCGGGCTTCGACCTGGTCGGGCAGGCCTGGTTGCCCGAACAGCCCATCGCCACGCTGTTCTTGCTGCACGGCTACTACGACCACATGGGTCTCTACCGGCATGTGATCGAGTGGGCACTCCAGCAGGGTTTCGCCGTGATCAGCTGCGATCTGCCCGGCCACGGCCTGTCCAGTGGTGAGCGGGCCAGCATCAGTGATTTCGCAGTGTACCAGCAGGTACTGGACGCCCTGTTCGAACAGGCGCGCCTGCTGCAGCTGCCGCACCCCTGGCACCTGTGCGGGCAGAGCACGGGCGGCGCCATCGCCGTCGATCACCTGTTGCATCAGGGGCTACAGAGCCCTGTTGATGGCCAGATCATTCTGCTTGCCCCGCTCGTGCGCCCACGCGCGTGGCTGTGGTCGAAACTCAGTTATCGAGTGTTGCGCCACTTCGTCAATGGCATTGAGCGGCGCTTCAGCGAGAACAGCAATGACCCGACGTTCCTGCCGTTCCTGGAGGCCGACCCGCTTCAGCCTCGGCGCCTGCCGACAGCCTGGGTCGGCGCGCTGATGGCCTGGGTCAAGCGGATCGAGGCTGCGCCCTGCAGTGCGCGGCGACCATTGATCGTGCAGGGGCAGGCTGACGGCACAGTGGACTGGCCCTACAACCTCGAAGTGCTCAAGGCCAAGTTCGCCGAGCCCCAGATACTGCTGCTGCCCGAAGCCCGTCACCACCTGGCCAACGAACTGCCGGCCATCCGCCAGCGCTATTTCGACTTCATCGACCAGCGCTTGGGCTGATCACTTGAGGTTCGCGCCGCTCTGGCCGACAGCCAGGCCGGCGCGCACAGCTGCCACGGCGGCTTGGTAGTACGCTTTGCCTTCGGGTGACTCGGCGAAGGTGGCGAACTCTTCCAGCTCGGCGTCGGACAGGTCGCGGTACACGTATAGCAACGTGTTGTTGAGGTCTTCGCCAATCTGGTTCATCAGCCGCTGGCGCTGGCCATCGAGCAGGCCTTGGGCCTGGCCACCGCCGAACAGGCCGGGGATCATCGAACTGAGGCTGTCCGCCGCTACGCCGGCGATCGCCAGGCTAACCTCGGCACCGGCTTCGCGGGCCGGGAGGGCCTGAGCCAGGTGCCCGATGATCAGCAGACGGTCATCGCTGGCCTGGATTTTCGGCAAGCCCTTGGCGTGCTTGGCCAGTTGGTCCTTGCGAGTGGCCAGCAGTTCGGCAGCTACGATCTTGCGCCCCAGCGGTGACTGGAAAAAGGCCAGCGCCGGCGCAGGGTCGGGCAGCGCGCTGCGCAATTGTGCCTGGGCACGGCGGTCCATGGCCTCAGCTTGGAAGCGCTGATTGCTGTTGCTGACCAGCGCCTGGTAAACCGCAGGCGGCAGGCTGTTGCGGTAGCGCTGCTGGGCGGCGCTCACGGCATCATTGAAATGGGCGCGCTGGTCGGGCCAGCCGGCGGCCTTGTAGAGCTGATCGAGGCTGTCTGCCCAGACAGGCACGGTGCAGATCATCAGCAAAATCAGGGAAAACAGACGGCGCATTCAGGACTCCTGTCGGCAGATGGCTATTGTCCTTGGCTCGGCGCCGGTTTGTCGAGATAGGGGCGTGTTTCTCGGCCAAGTGGCGCTGTGCGAGGGCATGGCTAATGGATATGATGCGCGCCATGCCTATCTCCCCTGAAAACCCGATGCTTGCAGCCGTCGTTGACGATCTGGCCACCCGTGGCTGGTCGCAGCAGGCCCTTTTCCTGCCTGCTGAGCTGGTCGGCGCGCTTGCGGCCGAGTGTCGTCGGCGTGATGCCGAAGGCCAGCTCAACCCCGCTGGGGTGGGGCGCGGTGTGGCCCAGGAGGTGCGCGAGGCGATCCGCGGGGACCAGATCCAGTGGATCGACCCGGGTCAGGCCCAGGCCTGCGATCAGTACCTTGAAGCGATGGACCAGCTGCGTCTGGCCATCAACCAGGGGCTGTTCCTGGGCCTTGAAGACTTCGAGTGTCACTTCGCCCTGTACCCGGCAGGTGCGTTCTACCGTCGCCACCTTGACCGTTTCCGCGACGACGACCGGCGCATGGTTTCGGCCGTGCTTTACCTCAATGAAAACTGGCAGCCGCAGGATGGTGGCCAGTTGCGCATGTTCCTGGCTGACGCTGTCGAGCATGATGTGCTGCCCGTGGCCGGTTGCCTGGTGGTGTTTCTATCGGGTGAAGTGCCTCATGAAGTCTTGCCTGCGGGGCGTGAGCGGCTTTCGTTGACGGGGTGGTTCCGGCGCCGTGGCAATGACCCGTTCTGACCTGCCCAAGGTGCTGGTCAGCGCCTGCCTGCTGGGGCAACCGGTGCGGTATGACGGGCGCGCCAGCGGCCATCCTGATCTGTTGCAGCGCTGGCAGGCTGAAGGGCGTGTGGTGCCGTTGTGCCCGGAGGTGGCGGGTGGCCTGCCCACACCGCGCCCGCCCGCGGAGATACCGGGCGGGCAGGGCGGCGAGGTGCTCGATGGCGCCACGCAGGTGCTGACGATCGATGGCGAGGACGTAAGCGCGGCCTTTCTTGCCGGTGCCCGGCAGGCGCTGGCGCTGGTGCGTCGGCATGGCATCCGGGTGGCGGTGCTCAAGGCGGGCAGCCCTTCGTGTGGCAACCGCTTGACCTACGATGGCACGTTCGCTGGGGTGAAAGTGCCAGGGCAGGGGGTGACCACCGCACTGCTGCGGCGGGAGGGCGTGCTGGTGTTCAGTGAACTGGAGTTGGAAGAGGCCCAGCGAGCGCTGGCTGGGCTGTCAGCGTAGTTGGGTACTGGCCCGTTCGCGAGGGTTACCCGCGAATGGCTGTGCAGGCAATAACGGACTTACTCTCCGGTAGCCGTCTGCTGCACACCCTTGAACCACTTCTGCTCAAGCTCCGCTGTTCGGCCGCTGTCCTTGAGGCGCTGCAGCGCGTTGTTCACCGCGCTCTCGAACGCCGGGTTGTCTTTCTGGAACGGGATGACCAGTTTCCTCTCGCCAAAAGGCTGGCTCAGGTCGAACGGTGTGTCGGCCTTGGGGGCATTTTCCGCTGGGGTCAGGGTGATGTCGTATTTGCCCGTTTCAACACCGGGGAGTATCTCGGCCTCAGGTGTTTCAATGAACTCGACACGCAGGTCCAGTTGTTGGGCCAGCTCTTGGCCGAACTCGATCTCAAAGCCGGTCAGGTGCTCGTTTTCCTTGAAGGCATACGGCGAGTTGTCGGCCTGTACGGCAATGCGCAGTTCGCCCCGGTCGGCGATTTCGTCTATCAGCTCGGCTTGAGCCAATGGCGTGATCAGTACTGCCAGCAGTACACCCAGCGTCGAACGCATCTAATGCCCCTTTTCTTTGGCAAATGAATAACTTTCGCCACGACTTTCTTCCTCGTCGTGGTCGAGCGCAGCCTATGACCTTGAAGCCTTGGCGATGTTTAACCCTAACTGAAATTTTTCTCTTTGTGGGCTATGGTGGACTTCCGCCGCCGTTCGTTTGCAGGTGGCGGTCAATGAGTGAATCACAGGAGAAGTGAATGAACAGCCTATTTTCGCGTGCTGCCGTAGCCGGTCTGCTGATGGGGGCCTCGGTACTGGCCAGCGCTGCGGATGCGCTGAAGAGCCAGGAGCCGCCCAAGGATGCCAAGGTCTTCATCGTTTCCCCCGCTGATGGTGCAACGGTCGACAAGACCTTCACCGTCAAGTTTGGCATCGAAGGCATGGGGCTCAAACCTGCGGGTGACCAGACCCCGCACACCGGCCACCACCACCTGCTGGTGGATGTGGACAAGGAGCCTGCAGCCGATCAGCCACTGCCGACCAGCTTGATGCCTGAAGGCGGGGCAGCGCTGCCAGCCGGCCCACAGGTGCTGCACTTCGGCAAGGCCCAGACCGAGACCACCCTTACCCTGACGCCGGGCAAGCACACCCTGCAGTTGGTGCTGGGTGACCGGTATCACGTACCGTTCAAGCCAAGCGTTGAGTCGAAGAAGATCACGGTCGAAGTGAAGTAAGCCGACGCCGCAGGCATCGCTAAGGGGGCGGGCTTGTTGGCCAAACTATAAAGGTGGCCATCAAGTTCGAGGGCCCTCGGCTAAGCGGTTTGGGGCCGCTTTGCGGCCCATCGCCGGCAAGCCGGCTCCCACAGAATGGGCTACCCCAGGACTTTGGAGTGGTGTCCAGAAAGGGCTACCCCAGGACTTTGGATGGGTGTCCAGCTTGCTTGGGGTAGTTCAGAGACCGCGCAGTGCTTGAGGCCTGCGCGCAGCCTGTGGGAGCCGGCTTGCCGGCGATGGGCTGCGTAGCAGCCCTGATAATGCTGTCTGACTGGCAGTCGCTACCAGGGCTTGGTAATCAAGCTCAGAACAGTACGCGCGAGCGGATGGTGCCCTTGACGTGCTGCAGCTTCTCTTGCGCCAGGTCGGAGTACTCGGCGTCAACGTCGATGACCACGTAACCCACTTTCTCGTTGGTCTGCAGGAACTGACCGGAGATGTTGATACCGTTCTCGGCGAAGACTTTGTTGATCTCGCTGAGCACGCCCGGGATGTTTTCGTGGATGTGCAGCAGGCGGTGCTTGCCCGGGTGCGCCGGCAGGGCGACTTCCGGGAAGTTGACCGACGATACAGAGGTACCGTTGTCGCTGTACTTGACCAGTTTCTCGGCCACTTCCAGGCCGATGTTGGCCTGGGCCTCGGCGGTGGATCCACCGATGTGCGGGGTCAGGATCACGTTGTCCAGGCCGCGCAGCGGGCTTTCGAACTCTTCATCGTTGGAGCGCGGCTCGACCGGGAACACGTCGATGGCGGCGCCGATCAGGTGCTTGTCCTTGATGGCCGCGGCCAGGTGGTCCAGCTCTACCACGGTGCCACGGGCGGCGTTGATCAGGATCGAGCCCTTCTTCATCGCGCGGATTTCTTTCTCACCGATCATCCACTGGGTGGATGGCAGCTCAGGCACATGCAGCGAGACGATGTCGGCCAGGCCCAGCAGTTCGTGCAGGCTGGTGACCTGTACGGCGTTGCCCAGCGGCAGCTTGGTCAGCGGGTCGTAGAAGTAGACCTGCATGCCCAGGCTCTCGGCCAGTACCGACAGTTGGGTACCGATTGAGCCGTAGCCGACGATGCCCAGCTTCTTGCCGCGGATTTCGAACGAGTTGGCAGCGCTCTTGATCCAGCCGCCACGGTGGCAGGAGGCGTTTTTCTCGGGGATGCCGCGCAGCAGCAGGATGGCTTCGGCCAGCACCAGCTCGGCCACCGAGCGGGTGTTGGAGTATGGCGCGTTGAACACGGCAATACCGCGTTCGCGGGCAGCGTCCAGATCGACCTGGTTGGTGCCGATGCAGAAGCAACCGACGGCGACCAGTTTCTTGGCGCAGTCGAAGATCTCTTCGGTCAGCTGGGTACGCGAACGGATGCCGATGAAGTGGGCATCGGCGATCTTTTCCTTGAGTTCCGCTTCCGGCAGCGAGCCAGTGAGGTACTCGATGTTGGTGTACCCGGCGGCCTTGAGGGTATCCACCGCGTTCTGGTGCACACCTTCAAGGAGAAGGAACCTGATCTTGCTCTTGTCGAGAGAAGTCTTGCTCATCTGCGTAAACCTGTATCCCGGAGAAAAAATGGCGAGAAGTGATGCTAGGCGCGGCGTCGGCCTTAGCATGAACAGCGGGAGCGCTATGCTAGCATACGCGACACAATCTGAGCTTATCCCGACAGGTGAAGAGTACTCAGGGTGACTATGAATAAGTCGAGAGTTCCGGCGATGACGCAGCCCGCGGTAATTGATGAACTGATGACCTTGGTAGACCCTGGCAAGGTCCTGACCGATGCCGTTTCCCTGGAAACGTACGGCAAGGACTGGACCAAGCATTTCCCGCCCGCGCCGACTGCCATCGTGTTCCCCAAAAGCGTGGAACAGGTTCAGGCCATCGTTGGCTGGGCCAATCGCCATCAGGTTGCCCTGGTGCCTTCCGGCGGTCGGACCGGGCTCTCCGCCGGTGCCGTGGCAGCCAATGGTGAAGTGGTGGTCGCCTTCGACTACATGAACCAGATTCTCGATTTCAATGCCTTCGATCGCACGGTGGTCTGCCAGCCTGGGGTCATCACCCGCCAGCTGCAGGCATTCGCCGAAGAACAGGGGCTTTATTACCCGGTGGATTTCGCCTCGAGCGGCTCCAGCCAGATTGGCGGTAACATCGGCACAAACGCCGGTGGTATCAAGGTCATTCGCTATGGCATGACCCGTAACTGGGTCGCTGGCCTCAAAGTTGTCACGGGCAAGGGCGAACTGCTCGAGCTGAACAAGGACCTCATCAAGAACGCCACGGGCTATGACCTGCGCCAGTTGTTCATCGGCGCCGAAGGCACCCTGGGGTTCGTGGTCGAGGCGACCATGCGCCTGGACCGCGCCCCACGCAACCTCACCGCGATGGTGCTGGGCACGCCGGACTTCGATTCGATCATGCCGGTGTTGCATGCCTTCCAGGGCAAGCTTGACCTCACGGCATTCGAGTTCTTTTCCGACAAGGGCCTGGCCAAGATCTTGGCCCGTGGCGACGTTCCTGCGCCGTTCGCCACCGACTGCCCGTTCTATGCCTTGCTGGAGTTCGAGGCCAGTACCGAGGAGGTGGCCAACGAAGCGCTGGCCACCTTCGAGCACTGCGTCGAGCAAGGCTGGGTGCTGGACGGGGTGATGAGCCAGAGCGAAGCCCAGTTGCGAAACCTCTGGAAGCTGCGCGAGTACCTGTCCGAAACCATCTCCCACTGGACGCCGTACAAGAACGACATTTCGGTCACGGTTTCCAAGGTGCCGGCCTTCCTGCGCGACATCGATGCCATCGTCAGCGAGCACTATCCCGACTATGAGGTGGTGTGGTACGGGCACATCGGTGACGGCAACCTGCACCTGAACATCCTCAAGCCCGAGACCATGAGCAAAGACGATTTCTTCGCTTCATGCGCCAAGGTCAACAAGTGGGTGTTCGACATCGTCCAGCGCTATAACGGCTCGATCTCCGCCGAGCACGGTGTGGGCATGACAAAGCGCGATTACCTTGGCTACAGCCGCTCACCGCAGGAAATCGCCTGCATGAAGGCGATAAAGGCCGTCTTCGACCCTAACGGCATCATGAATCCGGGTAAGATCTTCGCTCCTGAATAAAAGCAGTAATCAAAGGAGTCGGCCATGAGTTACCAGCACCAGTACGTAGACGGCACCCGTATCCACTTCCCGTTGGGCAAGGTGGTGTGCGTTGGCCGCAACTATGCCGAGCACGCCAAGGAATTGGGCAACCCCATCCCGAGCGAGCCGTTGCTGTTCATCAAGCCGGGCAGTTGCGTGGTGCCGCTGGAGGGTGGCTTCAAGATTCCTACCGACCGTGGGTCGGTGCACTACGAAGCCGAAATCGCGGTGTTGCTGGGCAAGCCGCTGTCGGCGCACCCGTCCGAAGAAGAAGTGCTGGATGCCATCTCAGGCTTTGCCCCAGCGCTGGACCTGACCCTGCGTGACGTGCAAGCCAAGCTCAAAGAGAAGGGCATGCCGTGGGAGACCGCCAAGAGTTTCGACGGTGCCTGTGTACTGCCGCCTTTCGTTGCTGCCGGCACCTTCGAAGACCTGGCCGACATTCCCGTGCGCCTGACCATCAATGGTGAGGTTCGCCAGGACGGCAACAGCGCGATGATGCTCAACCCGATCGTGCCGATCATCCAGCACATGGCCTCGCACTTTTCGCTGTTGCCGGGGGATGTGGTGCTGACCGGGACCCCGGCAGGCGTCGGGCCCTTCGAGGTGGGTGATGAACTGGTGCTGGAGTTGCCGGGCGTGAGCCGCTTCGAAAGCCGGGTGCTCTGAGCCGAGACTGCGCCGCCCGCGAAGCGGGCGACGCGATTTACCGTTTTTTTCACAACCCATCTGGATAATGCGCGAATCTCCGCCTATTTACCCAGGAACACTCTGTATGGCCCCGTCTTCCAGCGCTTCCGTATCCCCCAAGCGTCGCTTCTACCTGCGCTGGCCATTCGGCCTGGTCGTGGCTGCGGTGATTGGCTATGGCGTGGCCGTGGCAATGCACTGGGATGACCGGGGCCGGCTGTGGTTGCAGGAAGGCTTCGAGAGCAGCGCAGAGCGCGGCGAAAGCGTCTGGTTGCCGGACTACCAGGTCGATATCGATGCCAAGCCCCTGCCGGGCATGGACGACGATGAAGCGTCGGACGTGGCGTTCAATCCGCATACGCGTACGTTATTTGTGGTCATGGGCAAGAACCCGTTCCTGGTCGAGTTGAGCCTCGAGGGTGATGTGCTGAGGCAGATCCCATTGCAGGGCTGGAACAACCCTGAAGGGGTTGCCGTGCTGGAGGATGGCCGCTTGGCCATTACCGATGAGCGTCTGCACGACCTCACCGTGGTCAAGGTGGATGCGCAAACCAAGTCGCTGAACCATGCAGATTTTCAGAGCCACGACCTGGGCGAATCGGTGAAAAGCAACAAGGGCTTCGAAGCCGTGGCATGGGACCCGATGCGCCAGCGCCTGGTGATCGGCGAGGAGCGGCCGCCAAAGCTGTATACCTGGAGCACCGATGGGCGTAGCCCGCTGCAGGGTGACAAGCAGCCGCTGGCCAGCGACGAACTCGACCTGCGCAACCTCTCCGCCCTGGGCGTCGACCCGCGTACGGGCCACCTTCTGGTGCTGTCGTCGGACTCCAACATGCTGCTGGAGCTCGACGAGCAAGGTCAGCAGGTCAGCTTCATGACCTTGCTGGGCGGTTTCAACGGCCTCAAGGACACCATTCCGCGCGCTGAAGGGGTGGCGATGGATGACCAAGGCAACCTGTACATGGTCAGTGAGCCGGCGCTGTTCTATCGATTCAAGAAAAACTGACTGCAAAATCAGATATTTCGGATGCTGGCATTAAGCTTTACTTCAGTTGTTCGTGGTTAGATTCGTCGTCCTCAAACCGAGTCTGCCCTATGCGTCGTTATGTTCGTCTGCCCCTGATCCTGGCTGTCACTGGTCTGCTCGCTGTGCTCTTGCTGGGCGTGGCGCAGCAGCAGTTCCGTTTGCTCGAGCGTGGCTGGTTCAACGTCAAGTCCTGGTGGCAGCCCGCTGAACGAAGCATGGGCCTGGATCGCTATCAGGTGGTGATCGAGGCGCAGGCTATCGACGGGCTGGACGATGATGTTTCGGCGCTGACGTACGACCCCGACCGCAAGACGCTGTTCACCGTGACCAACAAGCGGTCCGAACTGATCGAATTATCCCTCGACGGCCGTATCCTGCGGCGGGTGCCATTGACCGGTTTCGGCGACCCCGAGGCGGTGGAATACGTTGGGCCCAACAGTTACGTGATCACCGATGAGCGCCAGCAACGGCTGATTCGCGTGCGCCTGGAGGATGACACGCTGTTCCTGGATGCCAACGATGCCGAGCAATTGAGCCTGGGTATCGGCCTGAACGGTAACAAGGGCTTCGAGGGCCTGGCCTACGACTCGGCGGGCAAACGCCTGTTCGTGGCCAAGGAGCGGGACCCGATGGTGATCTATGAAATTCACGGGTTCCCCCATGAAAATCCGGAGCAGCCCTATGCAGTGCATGTAGCGCAGGACCGCAAGCGCGATGAGGGGCTGTTCGTGAGGGATCTGTCGAGCCTGCAATTCGACGAGCGCAGCGGGCATCTGCTGGCGTTGTCGGATGAATCACGGCTGGTGCTGGAGCTGGACGTGAAGGGCAAACCGTTGAGCACACTGTCGCTGCGCAAGGGTTACCAGGGGCTGAAGCAGACGGTGCCGCAGGCGGAAGGGATTGCCATGGATGAGGCGGGGACCATTTATCTGGTCAGTGAGCCGAACCTGTTCTACGTGTTCAAGCAGCCGGTCGATTGAGCGTGTTTTTGCCCCAATCGCCGGCTTGCCGCCGAGGGGTTACTCGGCAGTGAGGCGCTTGACGCCTTCAGCGGTGCCCAGCAGCAGCAGGTCGGCCGGGCGCGCGGCGAACAGGCCGTTGGTGACCACGCCGACGATCGCATTGATCTGCGCTTCCAGCTCCACCGGGTTGGTGATCTGCAGGTTGTGAACGTCCAGGATGACGTTGCCGTTATCGGTGACCACCCCCTCACGGTACACCGGATCGCCACCCAGCTTGACCAGTTGACGCGCCACGTGGCTGCGGGCCATCGGGATGACCTCGACCGGCAGCGGGAAGGCGCCCAGCACCGGCACCAGCTTGCTGCCATCGGCGATGCAAATGAAGGTCTTGGCCACGGCCGCGACGATTTTTTCGCGCGTCAGTGCCGCGCCACCCCCTTTGATCAGGTTCAGGTGGGCGTCGCTTTCGTCGGCGCCGTCGACGTAGAACTCCAGATCGCTGACGCTGTTGAGCTCATACACCGGGATGCCGTGGCCCTTCAGGCGCTGGGCCGTGGCCTCGGAGCTGGCGACCGCGCCGTCGAACGCGGTCTTGTGCTGGGCCAGGGCGTCAATGAAGAAATTGGCAGTCGAACCGGTGCCGACGCCGATGACGCTCTTTTCATCCAGCTTGGGCAGAATGAAGTCGACAGCGGCCTGGGCGACGGCCTGTTTGAGTTGGTCCTGGGTCATGCGGGCTCCGGAAAGGGGCAGGGCGGTAATGAAAGGAGGCTAGTATAACGGCTCGGACGGCTTTGCTGTGGTCGCCCGACGTGGCGCTGGGGTAGACTCGCAGCCCTTGTCCCGCGGCCAGTGATGCTTTCCCGATGCTTGAACAGTACGTCAAGAAGATCCTCACCTCGCGCGTCTACGACGTCGCTGTCGAAACCCCGCTGCACAGCGCCGGGCAACTGAGCAAGCGCCTGGGCAACCAGATCTGGCTCAAGCGTGAAGACCTGCAGCCGGTGTTCTCCTTCAAGATCCGTGGGGCGTACAACAAGCTGGCGCAACTGAGCCCGGAAGAACTGGCACGCGGCGTGGTTACCGCGTCGGCCGGCAACCATGCCCAGGGCCTGGCGTTGGCCGCGCGTGAGATGGGCATCAAGGCCACCATCGTGATGCCCAAGACCACGCCGGAGATCAAGGTCGAAGGCGTGCGTTCGCGGGGCGGCAAGGTTGTCTTGCATGGCGACTCGTTCCCAGAGGCGCTGGCCTACTCGCTGAAGCTGGTCGATGAGAAGGGCTTGGTCTATGTCCACCCTTACGACGACCCGCACACCATCGCCGGCCAAGGCACCGTGGCCATGGAGATCCTGCGCCAGCACCCTGGCCAGTTGGACGCGATCTTCGTGCCGGTGGGTGGTGGCGGCCTGATCGCCGGTATCGCGGCCTACGTGAAATACCTGCGCCCGGAAATCAAGGTCATCGGCGTCGAACCTGAAGACTCCAACTGCCTGCAGGCGGCCATGGCCGCTGGCGAGCGCGTGGTCCTGCCGCAGGTCGGGCTGTTTGCCGATGGTGTGGCGGTGGCGCAGATTGGCCAGCATACCTTCGATATCTGCCGGCTGTACGTGGATGACGTGATTACCGTCAGCACTGACGAGATCTGTGCGGCGATCAAGGATATCTACGACGATACCCGCTCGATCACCGAACCTGCTGGCGCGTTGGGTGTTGCCGGTATCAAGAAGTACGTGGAGCTCACCGGTGTCAGCGGGCAGACCCTGGTCGCTATCGATTCCGGCGCCAACGTCAACTTCGACCGCCTGCGCCATGTCGCCGAGCGCGCCGAGCTGGGCGAGAAGCGCGAAGCGATCATCGCGGTGACCATCCCCGAGCGCCCCGGTAGCTTCAAGGCCTTCTGCGAGGCCATCGGCAAGCGCCAGATCACCGAATTCAACTACCGCAAGCATACCTCCGACGAGGCCCACATCTTCGTTGGTGTGCAGACCCACCCAGAGAACGACCCGCGCGCTGCGCTGGTGCAACAGCTGACCGACCAGGGTTTCCCGGTCACCGACCTGACCGACAACGAACTCGCCAAGCTACACATCCGCCACATGGTCGGCGGCCATTCGGCCGGTGCCAGTGACGAGATCGTGCTGCGCTTCGAATTCCCTGAGCGGCCGGGGGCATTGTTCAACTTCCTCAACAAGCTGGGCGGGCGCTGGAATATCTCGATGTTCCACTACCGTAACCACGGCGCGGCTGACGGCCGTGTCGTCGCTGGGCTACAGGTGCCGGAAGACGAGCGCCACCTGGTGCCGGCAGCGCTGGCCAAGATCGGTTACCCGTATTGGGATGAAACCGAAAACCCGGCCTACCGGCTATTCCTGGGTTGAGCGGCTAAGCTTGGCTAACCACCCAAGGACGTGACGACATGGAACACCTGACCACCCTCAAGGCCCTGCACATCGTCGCCACCGCGCTGCTGCTTCTGGGGGCGCTGGGCTTGGCGATCTGGACTGTACGCGCCAGGCGCCAGGGCGATGCCGATGCCTACGGCAAGTTGCTGCGCCGGCCGCTGGTGTTCGTCTGGGTGTTGATGGGCGTGTGCCTGTTGAGCATGCCATTCACCGGCTGGTGGCTGGTGCACCTGGTGGGCTGGCCGTTGGGGCAGACCTGGGTGCTGGCTTCCAGCGTCCTCTATACGGTAGGTGCGTTTTCCGCATGGTGGCTGCTGGTGCGCCTGAATCGGCTGCGCAAGGCTGAGGTGGTGGGGTTGCGGTTTACCCTGGCCCTGGCGGTGTTCAGCGGGGTCTGCTTATTGTCCATTGCCGGCCTGATGGGCGCCAAACCGGTCTGAGCCGATGGGGCTGCTCGGCAGCCCCAACCCTTTCAATCCCGCAGGGAAATCACCGGCCAGCCGCGTCGTTCTGCCTCGCCCTGCAGGTTAGGGTCCGGGTCCACCGCCACCGCGTGCGTTACCCGCTCCAGCAAAGGCAGGTCATTCATCGAGTCGCTGTAGAAATAGCTGTCTTCCAGGTCGAAGCCGTTCTCCAGCATCCAGCGCTCCAGCCGCGTCACCTTGCCTTCACGGAAACACGGTATATCGGTACTGCGCCCTGTGTAGCGGCCATCCTGCATTTCACATTCGGTCGCCAGCAGCACCCGCACGCCCAGGCGGCGGGCAATCGGTGCGGTGACGAAGCGGTTGGTGGCCGTGATGATCACCAGCTGGTCGCCGGCATCGCGGTGCTGCTGCAGCAAGGCCAATGCCTTGGGCAGGATGATCGGCTCGATGCAGTCGCGCATGAAGTCGCGGTGCCATTGGTCAAGCTGCGCCGGCTCGGTCGCCGCAAGGATTTCCATGGAGAAGGCCAGGTAGGCCTGCAGGTCCAGGGTGCCGTTCAGGTAATCCTGGTAGAAGGCGTCGTTGCGGCGTTTATAGGCGATGGGGTCCAGAATGCCCCGTTCGCACAAATAATCACCCCAGGCGTGGTCACTGTCGCCACCAAGGAGGGTATTGTCCAGGTCGAATAAAGCCAGGCGCATTGCGGTTACTCGCGTCAGCCATAGGGAAGGCCCGCAGAATACGGAGTTTTCACCTCGCTGCACATAAGCGTGGCGGGCGCGTTGCTGCCCTCGCAAGCTTTGTGGAACAATGCGGTGACATGCGTTTGCGAGGTTGCTGCCGTGATCGACCCGGATGGTTTTCGCCCAAATGTCGGGATCATTCTCACGAATGATGCCGGGCAGGTGCTATGGGCTCGGCGGATCAACCAGGATGCCTGGCAATTCCCTCAGGGTGGTATCAACCCTGACGAGACGCCGGAAGATGCCCTGTACCGCGAGCTGAACGAAGAAGTTGGCCTTGAACGCGATGATGTGGAAATTCTTGCCTGCACCCGCGGCTGGTTGCGTTATCGTTTACCCCAGCGTCTGGTACGTACCCACAGCCAACCGCTGTGTATCGGCCAGAAGCAGAAATGGTTTTTACTGCGCCTGCTGAGCAATGAGCAACGGGTGCGGATGGACCTGACCGGCAAGCCCGAATTCGATGGCTGGCGCTGGGTCAGCTATTGGTACCCGCTGGGCCAGGTGGTGACCTTCAAGCGTGAAGTGTATCGCCGCGCCCTGAAAGAGCTAGCACCGCGTCTTTTGACGCGCGACTGACGACGGAGTTCGACCCCGAGCCATGCTCAATACGCTGCGCAAGATCGTCCAGGAAGTGAACTCCGCCAAAGATCTCAAGACGGCGTTGGGTATCATTGTCTTGCGCGTCAAGGAGGCCATGGGCAGCCAGGTCTGCTCGGTCTACCTGCTCGACCCGGAAACCAACCGCTTCGTGCTGATGGCCAGCGAAGGCCTCAACAAGCGTTCCATCGGCAAGGTCAGCATGGCCCCCAACGAAGGCCTGGTGGGTCTGGTCGGTACCCGGGAAGAGCCGCTGAACCTGGAAAACGCTGCCGATCACCCGCGTTACCGCTACTTCGCTGAAACGGGCGAGGAGCGTTTCGCGTCCTTCCTCGGTGCACCGATCATCCATCACCGTCGTGTGGTCGGCGTACTGGTCATTCAGCAGAAAGAACGCCGCCAGTTCGATGAGGGTGAAGAAGCGTTCCTGGTCACCATGAGTGCCCAGCTCGCCGGGGTCATCGCCCACGCCGAGGCCACCGGCTCGATTCGCGGCTTGGGCCGCCAGGGCAAGGGCATCCAGGAAGCGCGCTTCGTCGGCGTGCCAGGCTCGCCGGGTGCTGCCGTCGGGCGTGCCGTGGTCATGCTGCCGCCGGCCGACCTTGAGGTGGTGCCGGACAAGACGGTCGAAGACATCGACGCTGAACTCAAGCTGTTCAACAACGCCCTCGAAGGCGTGCGTGCCGATATGCGCAAGCTGTCGGCGAAGCTGGCCACCCAGCTGCGCCCTGAAGAACGCGCGCTGTTCGACGTGTACCTGATGATGCTGGAGGATGCAGCCCTTGGCGGTGAGGTGACGGACGTCATCAAGACCGGCCAGTGGGCCCAGGGCGCCTTGCGCCAGGTGGTAGGCGAGCACGTCAACCGCTTCGAACTGATGGACGACGACTACCTGCGCGAGCGCGCCTCGGACGTCAAAGACCTCGGCCGCCGTCTGCTGGCCTACCTCCAGCAAGCCCGTTCGCAATCGCTGGTGTATGCCGACAACACCATTCTGGTCAGCGAGGAGCTGACCCCGGCGATGCTGGGTGAGGTGCCCGAAGGCAAGCTGGTGGGCCTGGTCTCGGTGCTGGGCTCGGGCAACTCCCACGTCGCCATCCTGGCCCGTGCCATGGGTATCCCGACGGTGATGGGCCTGGTCGACCTGCCGTATTCCAAGGTCGACGGTATCGAGCTGATCGTCGATGGCTACAAGGGCGAGGTGTTCACCAACCCCAGCGATGTGCTGCGCAAGCAATACAGCGAGGTGGTCGAAGAAGAGCGTCAGCTGGCCCAGGGCCTGGATGCGCTGCGCGAACTGCCTTGCGTCACCCCGGACGGTCATCGCATGCCGCTGTGGGTCAACACCGGCCTGCTTGCCGACGTGGCCCGTGCCCAGCAGCGGGGCGCCGAAGGGGTGGGGCTGTACCGCACAGAAGTGCCGTTCATGATCAACCAGCGCTTCCCCAGCGAAAAAGAGCAGCTGGCCATCTATCGCGAACAGTTGGCGGCGTTTCACCCGCTGCCGGTGACCATGCGTACCCTCGACATCGGCGGGGACAAGGCGCTGTCGTACTTCCCGATCAAGGAAGAAAACCCATTCCTGGGCTGGCGCGGCATACGCGTGACGCTCGACCACCCGGAAATCTTCCTGGTCCAGACCCGCGCCATGCTCAAGGCCAGCGAAGGCCTGAACAACCTGCGCATTCTGCTGCCGATGATTTCCGGCATTCACGAACTCGAAGAAGCGCTGCACTTGATTCACCGCGCCTGGGGCGAGGTACGTGACGAAGGCACGGACGTGCCCATGCCACCTGTTGGCGTGATGGTCGAGATCCCGGCTGCGGTTTACCAGACCAAGGAGCTGGCGCGTCAGGTGGATTTCCTTTCCGTAGGCTCCAACGACCTGACCCAGTACCTGCTGGCGGTGGACCGCAACAACCCGCGGGTTGCCGACCTGTACGACTACTTGCACCCGGCAGTGCTGCAAGCCTTGAACACCGTGGTGCGTGATGCTCACGGCGAGGGCAAGCCCGTCAGTATCTGCGGCGAGATGGCCGGTGATCCGGCAGCAGCGGTGCTGTTGATGGCCATGGGCTTCGACAGCTTGTCGATGAACGCTACCAACCTGCCCAAGGTCAAGTGGATGCTGCGTCAGATCAACATGAGCAAGGCCAAGGAGCTGCTGGCCGATGCCCTGAGCCATGACAACCCGCAGGTTATCCACAGCTCGTTGCAATTGGCCCTGAAAAACCTGGGGCTGGCGCGGATGATCGGGCCAGAGGCCAACAAGACCCTCTGAATTCCAGGGCCGCTGTGCGGCCCCAGGGTCTCAGACCGAAAGCTCAACCTCCCCCAGGTGCCCACCAAACGGGCCGAAGCTGCGTTCTATCAGCCGTCTATTACCCTGATCATCCACGATCAGCACCGTACTGGCGCGTGTCCCATAGTTCTGGCTGGCAATGAACACACTCGACAGCAGCTTCTCGGTCGCCACGCCCACGCCAGTTTCCGGCAGCTCTGCTTCAGGCGCCGTTTCACCATCGGCCAGCAACGCCATCAAACCCTGCGGGGCCGCTGAATCCAGTACCCGTGCCAGCCCCTCGCGCGCCTTGATCAGCTTTGGCCATGGCGTGTCCAGCCCGGCATTGCAAAGCCCATAGACCCCAGCCGCCAGCAAGCGCGGCGCCGCGTCTCGGGCGTGCAGAAACCCCAGGCGCGCCCCATCGCCTACCAGCAGGTTGAACCCCGAGTACTGTTGGCTGCGGCTGGCGACCTGGTCCAGGTATGCCTCGACCCCAAGTTCACCTTGCAGGTAGGCCGCCACCAGCTCGCCGCGCGAGCGGGGGCCCAATGGCTGCCCGGGGTCGCGGATATTGGTCAGCGCAGCGAACCGCCCCTGCGGCCCCACGCCCAGCCAGGTACCACCGGCCTCCAGGTCACGCCCGGCATATACGCCGGGCGCATCTTCCCAGGGTGCCAGCGCCTGAGTGGGCCGGGCATAGAACTCGTCGCGGTTGGCCGCCACGATCAGCGGCAAGGCATGCCCTGGCCGCCAGGCGAATACGATCAGGCACATAGGTTGGGCCTCTGTGTTTTTTGCCACTGTACCCACAGCGGCGGTGCCGATCCATCCTGTCACAGAGTTCACTAGAGCCCCGAGCCCGCCTTCCGTTACCATGCCGGATTGTTTTGTCGGGGACGACGAATGGAGTTCGCACTCTATCTGCTTCTGGGCGCCTGTGCCGGTGTGCTGGCCGGGCTGTTCGGCGTGGGCGGTGGCATCATCATCGTGCCGGTGCTCGTGTTCAGCTTCACCTTGCAGGGCTTCGACGCTTCGGTGCTCACTCACCTGGCAGTCGGTACCTCGCTGGCCACCATCGTCTTCACTTCGATCAACGCCGTGCTCGAGCACCATCGCCGGGGTGCGGTGCAGTGGCCGGTCTTCGCCTGGATGACCGTGGGTATCTTGCTGGGCGCCGGGGTGGGCGCCAAGACGGCTTCGCTTATCCAGGGCCCGCTGTTGCAGAAGATCATCGGCGTGTTCGCCCTGATCATTGCCGCGCAGATGGCACTGGAGCTCAAGCCCAAGGCCAGCCGCGGCATTCCCGGCAAGCCCGCACTCATCGGCGCCGGTGGCGTGATCGGTTGGGCCTCGGCAATCTTCGGGATCGGCGGTGGTTCGTTGACCGTGCCATTCCTGACCTGGCGCAGCCTGCCGATGCAGCAGGCGGTCGCCACGTCTTCGGCCTGCGGCCTGCCGATTGCCGTGGCCAGCGCCCTGAGTTTCATGTGGCTGGGTTGGCACGATGAGCATCTGCCCGCCCATAGCGTGGGCTTCGTGTACCTGCCAGCGCTGGTCGGCATTGCCGTGACCAGCATGTTTTTCGCCCGCTTCGGCGCGCGGCTGGCGCACAAGTTGTCGCCCCGTCTGCTCAAGCGTTTGTTCGCCGCGCTGCTGTTTTGCGTAGGTCTGAGCTTTTTGATTTGAAACCAGAGGAATATCCATGCTGCCTTACCCGCAGATAGACCCCGTGGCCGTTGCGCTCGGGCCGCTGAAAATCCATTGGTACGGCCTGATGTACCTGATTGGCATTGGTGGCGCCTGGCTGCTCGCCTCGCGCCGGCTCAACCGTTTCGACCCCACCTGGTCGCGTGAAAAGCTCTCGGACCTGGTGTTCTGGTTGTCGATGGGGGTCATCGTCGGCGGGCGCTTGGGTTATGTGCTGTTCTACGACCTGCACGCCTACCTGGCCAACCCGACGTTGATCTTCGAGGTATGGAAGGGTGGCATGTCGTTCCACGGCGGCTTCATCGGTGTGATGCTGGCCGCCTTGTGGTTCGGCAAGCGCAACAACAAGTCGTTCTTCGAGCTGATGGACTTCGTCGCACCGCTGGTGCCGATTGGCCTGGGCGCAGGGCGTATCGGCAACTTCATCAACGCCGAACTGTGGGGCAAACCGACCGATGTGCCGTGGGCGATGATCTTCCCGCCGTTCAGCGACCCGGCCCAGCTGCCGCGCCACCCATCGCAGCTGTACCAGTTCGCCCTGGAAGGCGTGGCGTTGTTCGCCATCCTCTGGCTGTTCTCACGCAAGCCACGCCCAACCATGGCGGTGTCTGGGATGTTCGCGCTGTTCTACGGCATCTTCCGCTTCGTCGTCGAATTCGTCCGCGTGCCGGATGCCCAGCTGGGCTACATTGCCTGGGGCTGGCTGACCATGGGTCAGATACTCTGCATCCCGATGATTCTGGCCGGCCTCGGATTGATCTGGTGGGCTTATAATCGCAAACCCACGGCGAAACCCGCCATCTGATTCCCAACGGCAGGGGCGATCCCCCTGCCGTTATTGCTACAGGTAAGCCATGAAACAGTATCTGGACCTGGTCCGTGACGTCATCGAAAACGGCACTCTGCAGGAAAACCGCACGGGCATCCGCACCATTAGCCTGCCAGGCGCCATGCTGCGTTTCGACCTGCAGAAGGGCTTCCCGGCCATCACCACGCGCAAGCTGGCATTCAAGTCCGCCATCGGCGAGATGGTCGGCTTCCTGCGTGGCGTGAAGAACGCGGGTGAATTCCGTGAGCTGGGCTGCAAGGTGTGGGATCAGAACGCCAACGAGAACGCCCAGTGGTTGGCCAACCCGTTCCGCCAGGGCCATGACGACCTCGGCGAGATCTACGGTGTGCAGTGGCGCCAGTGGCCGGGTTACAAGCGCATCCCGCTGAGCAATCCGGCTGCGATCGAAATGGCCGAGAAAGCGGGCTTTCGCAGGATTGCCCAGGACGAGGAAGATGGCCAGGCGTTCGTCGTCCTGTACAAGGCCATCGACCAGGTGCGTCAGTGCCTGGACACCATCGCCAACGACCCGGGCAGCCGCCGCATCCTGTTCCACGGCTGGAACTGCGCGCAGCTGGACGAAATGGCGCTGCCGCCCTGCCATCTGCTGTACCAGTTCCACCCGAACGTGCAGACCAGGGAAATCTCACTGACGCTGTACATCCGCTCCAACGACTTGGGCCTGGGCACGCCGTTCAACCTCACCGAAGGTGCGGCGCTGCTGTCGCTGTTCGGCCGCCTGACCGGTTACACGCCGCGCTGGTTCACGTACTTCATTGGCGATGCCCATGTGTACGAAAACCATCTGGACATGCTCAATGAGCAACTCAAGCGTGAACCGCTGCAAGCGCCGAAGCTGGTGATCAGCAACCGCGTGCCTGCCTTTGCCGAGACGGGCAAGTATGAGCCTGAGTGGCTGGAGAAGATCGAACCGAGCGATTTCAGCCTGGAAGGCTATGAGCACCATGCACCGATGACGGCGCCAATGGCGGTCTGATTCACGCGAATGCCGAGGGCTGCACAGCAGCCCCCACGGCTTCAATGGCCGTGGCTGCGCCCCACGTGCGAATGCTCTGAATCCGGCACGGATACAGCCCCGTTCACTTCCAAACGCTGCAAGATCGCGCATTCCTCTCCCTGCTCACTGCACCGCCGGCGTAATTCCACCAGTTGCTCCTGCAATGCCACCAGTCCATCGATCCGCGCCTGCACGTGTTCGATATGTTCGTCGATCAACGCATTCACGCTGCCACATGAACCCGTCGGGCTGTCACGCAGGCGCAAAAGGCTGCGGATCTCGTCCAGGGTCATGTCCAAGGTGCGGCAGTTGCGGATGAAGGTCAGCCGCTCGACATGGGCTTGGGTATACAACCGGTAATTACCGTCGGTACGTGCAGGCTCCGGCAGCAGCTGTTCACGCTCGTAATAACGGATGGTCTCCACTGCACAGTCGGTGGCTTTGGCCAGTTCTCCGATTTTCATGGCGAATCTCCAACAGGTGGCTTGACCCTATAGTGGCTACAGGGTGTTCACTTGGCAACAGGTGCTCACTAAGGATGACCCCATGAACCAGCCTGTCAGCCACGAACACGTGCATGACCATGACCACGTCAACGCCAGTAAACGCCATTGCCACGACGCCCATGCACACAGTTGCTGCGGGTCCCGTGCGGCACCTGCGTTTGTGCAACTGAGCGAAAAGGCCAGTGGTCAGGCCCGTCTCAGCCGCTTTCGCATACAAGCCATGGACTGCCCGACAGAACAGACCCTGATCCAGGACAAGCTCGGCAAGCTGGCCGGCATCGAGCAGCTGGAGTTCAACCTGATCAACCGCGTACTGGGCGTGCGCCACACCCTGGAGGGCACTACTGAGATCGAGCGGGCCATCGAAAGCCTGGGTATGAAGGCAGAACCGCTGGCTGCAGAGGATGAGGGTGGCGCCTTTGCGCCAGCCAAGACTCGCTGGTGGCCATTGGCATTGTCCGGCGTCGCGGCGATCGCCGCCGAAATAATCCATTTCAGCGCCTTGGCGCCTGAGTGGGTGGTAGCCGCGCTGGCGCTGGCCGCGATCCTTGGCTGTGGCCTGGGCACCTACAAGAAGGGCTGGATTGCCCTGAAGAACCGCAACCTGAACATCAACGCGCTGATGAGCATTGCCGTGACCGGTGCCGTGCTGGTCGGCCAATGGCCTGAGGCGGCCATGGTCATGGTGCTGTTCACCCTCGCCGAACTGATCGAGGCGCGTTCACTTGACCGTGCACGCCATGCCATCAGTGGCCTGATGCAGCTTACGCCGGACATGGCCACGGTGCAGCAGGCTGACGGCCAATGGCGGGAGGCCCCGGTGCGCGATGTGGCGATCGGTGCCCTCGTGCGCGTGCGCCCCGGTGAGCGTATCGGCCTGGACGGGGAGGTGGTCAGTGGGCAATCCAGCGTCGATCAGGCGCCGATCACCGGCGAGAGCCTGCCCGTGGAAAAGGCCCCTGGCGACAAGTTGTTCGCCGGTACCATCAACCAGGCCGGCGCGCTCGAGTACCGGGTAACGGCCGTGGCGGGGCATTCCACATTGGCCCGTATCGTCAAGGCCGTGGAGGAGGCGCAGGGCGCCCGCGCGCCTACTCAACGTTTCGTCGATACCTTCTCGCGCATCTACACACCTGTGGTTTTCGCCCTGGCTTTGGCCGTAGCGCTCATCCCGCCGCTGCTGATGGCCGGCGCCTGGTTCGACTGGGTCTACCGCGCTTTGGTGCTGCTGGTGGTGGCCTGCCCCTGTGCCTTGGTGATTTCCACGCCGGTGACCATTGTAAGTGGCCTGGCGGCTGCGGCGCGCAAGGGGATCCTGATCAAAGGTGGCGTGTACCTGGAGGGGGGCCGCAAGCTGGATTTCCTGGCCCTGGACAAAACCGGCACCCTTACCCACGGCAAACCAGTGCAGACCGATACCAAGGTGCTCGACCCCTTGTTCGAAGGCCGCGCCCAGGCACTGGCGGCAAGCCTGGCCGAGCGCTCAGACCACCCGGTATCGGCTGCCATCGCTCAGTTCGCCAGGGCGCAGGGGCTTGAGCTGAGTGAGGTCAGCGGGTTCGCTGCCTTGGCCGGGCGGGGTGTGCGCGGTGATATCGATGGCGAAACCTATCACCTGGGCAACCATCGCCTGGTGGAAGAGCTGGGCTTGTGCTCACCGCAGCTCGAAGCGCAGCTGGACCAACTCGAGCGTCAAGGCAAGACGGTGGTGCTGTTGCTCGACCGCTCTGGCCCGTTGGCGCTGTTCGCCGTTGCCGACACGGTCAAGCACAGCAGCCGCGAGGCCATCGCCGACTTGCATGCGCTTGGCATCAAGACAGTCATGCTGACCGGCGACAATCCTCACACTGCCCAGGCCATCGCTGCCCAGGTCGGTATCGACCGCGCCGAAGGCAACCTGCTCCCTGCCGACAAACTGAGCACGATCGAGCAGCTCTACGCCCAGGGGCACCGGGTTGGCATGGTCGGTGATGGCATCAACGATGCGCCGGCGCTGGCCCGCGCCGAGATTGGTTTTGCCATGGCGGCTGCCGGTACCGACACCGCCATCGAGACCGCCGATGTGGCACTGATGGATGACGACTTGCGCAAAATCCCGGCCTTCGTCAGGCTGTCGCGGCAAAGTGCGGCGATCCTGAAGCAGAACATCGTTCTGGCGTTGGGTATCAAGGCCGTCTTCCTGGCGTTCACCTTTGCCGGCATGGCCACGTTGTGGATGGCAGTGTTCGCCGACATGGGCGTAAGCCTGCTGGTGGTGTTCAACGGTCTGCGCCTGTTGCGCAAGTAGCAGCGGCAAGCGGCAAGCGGCAAGCTGCAAGCGGCAAGCGGCAAGCTGATCGAGGTGGAATCGAGATCTATGAAACTACACAGTACTGCCTTAGCTTGCGGCTTGCAGCTTGGCGCTTGCCGCTGCGGAGCCCCGCAATGCTGAGTGCCGAGCTCAAAGCCTTCTACATGGTGGCCCGCCTGGGCAGCATCACCCTGGCGGCGAAGAAGCTTGGCCTGAGCCAGCCGACGGTGACCACCCAGATCCGCAACCTCGAAAGCCAGTACGCCGTGGAGCTGTTCTACCGCGGCGGGCGGCGCCTGGTGCTGAGCGAAGAGGGCGTGCGCCTGCTGCCGATGGTCAAGGCGCTGCTGCAACAGGAAGCCGACATCGAGTTCGAACTGCGCAACAGCGGCCATGCCCAAGGCAACCTGCGCATCGCTGCCACCGCGCCGTATTACATCCTCGATCTGGTGAAGATTTTCCGTGAGCGCTTGCCACAGGTGGGCGTGGCCGTGGAGATCGGCAATTCGCAGCAAGTGCTGGAGATGCTGGAAGACTACCGCGTCGATCTCGCCGCCTCCTCACAGTTGCTGGAAGATGCGCGCCTGGTCAGGCGGGTGCTGGGTACGGATCCGCTGGTAGTGGCGGTGCACCGCAATCACCCGCTGGCGCACCGTCAGGTGGTCTCGATCGAGGTGGTGGCAGGGCAATGCCTGCTGATGCGCGAAAAGGGCTCGACCACGCGCAAGCTCACCGAAGAAATGATGCAAGGCGCTGGGGTGAAGGCTGAAGCGATGCTGGAAATCGGCAGCCGCGAGTCGATCCGTGAGGCGGTGCTGCGTAATATCGGCATCAGCGTGATTGCCCGGCACGAGGTGCCGCACAATCCGGAGCTGCGGGTGCTGACCCTGGAAGACGCGCCGGTGATGCACGAGTACCTGTATTGCCTGAAAGAAAGACGCCAGGCCCGCTTGCCGGCAGCCTTCCTCGGGGTAGCGCAGGAAGTGGTGGGGTCGCAGTTCTAGCCAGCAACGCCACTACAAAATCTGCCTATACCACTATCGCCCGCTTTTGCCTCACCGCCACAGAACCTTCGCACAGCCTTCCTAGCATGGCCACATCTGCTCGATGAGGCTTTGCCATGAACCACGCCACCCCGGGCGCACACATGAAAGTGCGCGGTATTCACAAGCGCTTCGGCGCCTTCACGGCGCTGAACGATGTCTCCCTGGACGTCGCTGCGGGCGAACTGGTCTGCCTGCTCGGCCCCTCGGGCTGTGGCAAGACCACGCTGCTGCGCTGCATCGCCGGCCTCGAGCGCCAGGACCGTGGTGAGCTGTTCATTGGCGAGCGTGACATCTCCGAACTGCCGCCACAGGCGCGTGATTACGGCATCCTGTTCCAGTCCTACGCGCTGTTCCCCAACCTCACCGTCGAAGCCAACATCGCCTACGGGCTGACCGGCAGCGGCCGGGATGCAAGCCGCCAGCGTGTGGGCCAGATGCTTGAACTGGTCGGCCTGACCGGCAGCGAAAAAAAATACCCCGGCCAGCTATCCGGCGGCCAGCAGCAGCGCGTGGCCCTGGCCCGTGCGTTGGCGCCGTCGCCTTCGCTGTTGTTGCTCGATGAGCCGATGTCGGCTCTGGACGCGCGAGTGCGTGAGCACCTGTGCACCGAATTGCGCCAACTGCAGCGCCAATTGGGCATCACCACCCTGATGGTCACCCACAACCAGGACGAAGCCATGCTCATGGCTGACCACATTGCGGTGATGAACAACGGCCAGGTCGAGCAGTACGCCACGCCGCAGGAAATCTACGATCAGCCCGCCACACCCTTCGTCGCCGAATTCGTCGGGCAGGGCAACTGGCTGCCGTTCCAACGCACGGGCGACAGCTCCGCCCAGGTCGGCGGCATCAGCATGCGTCTGGCATCGGGGGCGCCGCGAGCCAGCAGTGGCCGGTTGTTCTGCCGCCCGGAGGCGATCACCGTCAACCCGGTGGTGCATGAGGAAAACCTGTTCCCGGCCAAGGTCCGCGAGATCACCTTCCTCGGCAACCGCTGCCGCATGAGCTTCGAGCTCCAGGCCTTGCCGGGCCACGCCCTGCTCGCCGAGCTGGCGCCAGAAGCCATGCCGCGTCTGGGCTCGCAGGACATCTGGGTGGCGCTGCCGCCGCAGAGCCTGCAGGTGTTTGCCTGAGATGGGCGCGTCAATGTCGCTGCCGCTCACCCGGGCCAGGCGCGGTGATGTCGCCTTGGGGGACCGCCTGTTCGTCGTCGGCGGCAAAAGCCTGCTGCTGTTCATGCTGCTGCTTGCGGTGCTGATGCCATTGCTGGCGATCTTCTGGCGTGGCTTCAGTGGCGATGCCGGCCAGGGTGGTGGCCTGCACGCGGCCCGTGAGCTGTTCGCCAGCGCGAATTTCCACTGGCTGCTCGGTAACAGCCTGTCGGTGGCCCTGACCGTTGCCGCGATCGTGATCCCGCTGGCCTACCTGTTCGCCTACGCCCTGCAACGCACGCTGATTCCGGCCAAGGGCCTGTGGCGGGGGATTTCGCTGTTGCCGTTACTGGCGCCTTCCATGCTGCCAGCCATTGCCCTGGTGTATCTGTTCGGCAACCAGGGCCTGCTGCGTGGGCTGCTCAGCGACAATATCTATGGCTTCTGGGGCATCGTCCTCGGTGAGGCCATCTACACCTTCCCGCATGCGCTGATGATCCTGCTGTCGGCCTTGTCGCTGGCCGATGCGCGGCTGTTCGACGCTGCTTCCAGCATGGGCGCCGGGTCGTGGCGGGCGTTTTGCAGCATCACCTGGCCGGCCACGCGCCAGGCCGTGTTCGCGGCCTTCTGCCTGGTGTTCACCCTGACCATCACCGATTTCGGTGTGCCGGTGGTTGTCGGTGGCGACTACCAGGTGCTGGCTCTGGAGGCTTACAAAGCGGTCGTGGGCCAGCAGCAATTTGGCCGCGGTGCATTGATCGGCATGGTGCTGCTGGTGCCGGCATTGCTCAGCTTCGCGGTGGACGCCTGGCTGCGTCGTCGCCAGGGCGAGTCCATGAACGGCCGCGCCCAGGTGTTCGAGCCCAAACCGTCGCGCGGCCGCGATGCCTGCTACCTGACCATCGTCGTGCTGGTGTGTGTGGCGCTGGTGGGGGTGATCGGCATGGCGGTGTACTCGTCGCTGGTGACCTTCTGGCCCTACAACATGACCCTGTCGTTCAAGCATTACATGTTCGAGGACACCGCAGGGGGCGGCTGGCTGGCGTATCGCAACAGCGTGACCATGGCCCTCGGCACCGCCCTGATCGGCAGCATCGTGATCTTCGCCGGTGCCTACCTGATGGAGAAAACCCCGGGGCAGCGCCTGCTCAATCAGGCACTGCGCCTGCTCAGCTTCATCCCCATGGCGGTGCCCGGGCTGGTGCTGGGCCTGGGTTACGTCTTCTTCTTCAACCTCAATGGCAACCCACTGCATGTGTTCTACGGCGGCATGGGGCTGTTGGTGGTATGCACCATCGCCCATTACCTGACCACCGCGCAGATGACCGCCACCACCGCGCTGCGCCAGCTCGATGGCGAGTTCGAGGCCGCCGCGCTGTCGCTCAAGGCACCGCTGTACAAGCACTTCGTGCGGGTCACCGTGCCGATCTGCCTGCCTGCGCTGCTGGACATCATCCGCTACCTGTTCGTCTCGGCGATGACCACCGTTTCGGCGGCGATTTTCCTGTATAGCCCGGACACCATCCTCGCCGCCGTCGCCGTGCTGAACATGGACGATGCCGGCAACGTGGGTGGCGCTGCCGCCATGTCGACCTTGATCCTGCTGACCAGCGCCGCTGCATCCCTGCTGCTGGCCGGTGCTTCCCGCGGCCTGCTGCGCCGCTCCCAGGCCTGGCGCCAGCGCGCGCCTGGCCATTGACCGACTGCCCACTCTGATAGGAACCGCATCATGTTCAAGCCCCTTGCACTTGCCGCTGCCGTATCCGCTGTATTCAGCCTGCAGGCCTCGGCCGCCAGCACGCAGCTGACCGTCTACACCGCCCTGGAAGCCGAGCAGCTCAGGAGCTACAAGCAGGCCTTCGAAAAGGCCAACCCGGACATCGAGATCAAGTGGGTGCGTGACTCCACCGGCATCATCACCGCCAAGCTGCTGGCCGAGAAAGACCGCCCGCAGGCCGATGCAGTGTGGGGGCTGGCGGCTTCCAGCCTGGCCATCCTCGACCAGAACGGCATGCTCGAAGCCTATGCACCGAAAGATCTGGGCAAGATCTCCGCGAACTACCGTGACGCGGCCAACCCGCCAGCCTGGGTCGGCATGGACGTTTGGGCCGCGACGATCTGCTTCAACACCATCGAGGCTCAGAAGCAGGGCCTGAGCAAGCCGGTGAGCTGGCAGGACCTGACCAAGCCGGAGTACAAGGGCAAGATCGTGATGCCGAACCCGGCGTCGTCCGGTACCGGCTTCCTGGATGTGAGCGCGTGGCTGCAGACCTTTGGCGAGCCGCAAGGCTGGGCTTACATGGACGCGCTGCACCAGAACATCGGCCAGTACGTCCATTCCGGCTCCAAGCCGTGCAAGCTGGCAGCGGCGGGCGAGTTCCCGATCGGTATATCGTTCGAGTACCCGGCCGTGCAGCTCAAGCGCCAGGGCGCACCTCTGGACATCGTCCTGCCGAAAGAAGGGCTAGGCTGGGAAATCGAGGCGACCGCGCTGATCAAGGGCTCGCCAAAGGTTGAAGCCGCCAAGCGTCTGGCCGACTTCTCGGCAAGCCCGGCGGCGATGGAGCTGTACAAGGAGAACTTCGCCGTGCTCGCCGCACCAGGCATTGCCAAACCGCAGACTGAACTCCCGGCCGACTATGAGCAGCGCCTGATCAAGAACGACTTTGCCTGGGCCTCGAAGAACCGTGACCAGATCCTGGCCGAGTGGCGCAAGCGCTATGATGGCAAGTCGGAGAAAGTAGCGCAGCAGTAACCCGGGGAAGCCTTTGGATGACCACGCCAGTCCAGATTATCGACCACACGTTTGCCCTGTATGACCGCCACGGCAGCGACGACTACATCGGCGAAGCCATCACCCAGCTGGAGCACATGTCCCAGGCTGCGCAATTGGCCATGGCCGAAGGCTTCGAGGACGACGTGGTGCTGGCCGCGTTCTTCCACGATATTGGCCACCTGTGTGGCGGTGAAGGCGACATGGGCGGTTATGGCGTGGTCAGCCACGAGCGCATCGGCGCTGAGTACCTGCGCCGTTGCGGTTTTGGCGAGCGCATGGCGCGGCTGGTGGAGTATCACGTCGAGGCCAAGCGTTATCTGACGCTGCGCAATCCAGGTTATTACACACTGCTGAGCGAGGCCAGTCGTCGGACGCTTGAATATCAGGGGGGCGTGATGACTGAAGCGCAGGCGGATGCCTTTGAGCGGGATCCGCTGTTCAGCGTGAGTTTGCGCATGCGGGAATGGGATGAGCGGGCCAAGGAGGTTGGCGTGCCAGTGATTGATCTGGCGGCATTGAAACGCAAGGCGTTGGCGTTGCTTCAAATGGATGCTGCCTGAGCGGGCCTCTTTGCGGGGCAAGCCTGCGAATAGGGCCTGCCAGGCACCCTCAAATCTGCAAAACCAGCGCCTCCAGCTGCTCCTGCCGCTCAGGCTGATTCACCCGCGCCCCAGGGTTGAGCGTGGACCACTGCGGATGTGCCCTGGCCTTGCTCAAGGCCTCGGGCAGCTTGCCTTCGCGCCAGGCCTTTTCATCCAGCTCACCGAGGCGAATGCTGTTCTGCGCCGCATGCCCGCGGCTGTCCAGCGCAACCATCAGCTGCTGCTGACGCAACGCCAGCAAGCGCAGCACGGTATCGTCCACGGTCAGTTCGCGCTGGCCCTTCAATTTCCCCAGCAATCTAGCGCCATAATTGCGCGCAGTCTGCAGCGCGCCTCCGGCAATGGCGCCGGCCAGGGCTGCAGCACCTAGCGTGATACCACCGACCAGCAAATCGACGCCTGCACCGGCCGCGGCACCCGCCGCCACGCCGCTGCCCAGGCGCACGCCGAGCAACTTCAGGGTTTCGGGGTTGAACAAGTCATCGCCCCAGCGCCCATCCAGCAACGGCAGGTCCCCGGCATTGGCATCCTCGCGGCGAAACGCATAGAGCTTGAGCAACGCCTCTACACAACGCTGCTCACGTTGGCGTACATCCTGGCGCAGCGCTTCGATAGCCTTGGCCTCGGCTGCCGGTTCGGCTGCAACGCTGCGCCGGCAAGCGGCGCAGTCCAGCAGCAACTCGGCGATCAGCCGCTTGCCGCTTTGCTGGCGAGCGAGGCGCTGCGCCTGTTGGTCGTCGATCAACCGCTGCAGCGCCGGGCGGGCGTCCTCCAGCAGCAAGGCCAGGCTTTCGTAAAGGCGACGTTCGCCGTCTTCCGGGGGCGCCACGCTGTCGAACCGCACCAGCGCATGCAGGCCCAGGCGGGCCAGGGCATCCCGCCATTCGGGTTCGCGATGCTGGCTGCTGGCGACGAAGTTGAGCACCGGCAACAGCGGTTTGCCGCAACTGGCCAGTACTTCCAGTTCATCGCGGTATTTGGCCAGCACCGGCTCGCGGGCGTCGATCACATACAGGCCGGCGTTGCTGGCCAGCAACTGGCGCAGCACCTTGGCCTCCTGCTCGAAGCGCTGGCGCGCCTCGCTGCCTTGCAGAAAGCGCTCCAGGCGTGCCGGGCCGTCGAGGCGCTCGCCCGGGCGCTCCAGGCGCTCCAGGTAATCGAGCAGGGCGATGGCATCTTCCAGGCCCGGGGTGTCGTAGAGTTCGAGCAGCGCTTGGCCGTCCACCGACAGGCGTGCGCCTTCGACGTGGCGGGTAGTGCTTGGGCGATGGGACACCTCGCCGAAGCCTACATCGCGGGTAAGCGTGCGCAGCAACGAGGTCTTGCCGACATTGGTGTGGCCGACCACGGCCAGTTTCAGCGGCTCAGTCATGGCCATGCTCCAGCCAGGTCAGCGGTGAGGTGTCAGCGTGAGGCAGGCCGAGGCGCTCCAGTGCTTCGTGCCAGTCGCCCAGGCGTTCGGCGTCCAGGGCCTGGCCGGGTGCCGCCTGCAGCAACCAGATGCGCGTGGCGCCGGCATTGCGTGCCAGTTCGGCCAGCAGCGCGAGGCTGCCACGGTCTGGCGAGCGGCGCGGGTCGCAGGCGATCGCCAGGCGCGCCGGGGGGAAGCGGCTGAGCTGTTCGAGCAGGCGCTTGCGCGACTCGCGGCTGTCGAGCACACCCGCGTCGGTCACGCCCTTGCTCAGGGCAGGGGGCCACGGGCGCTGGTCGTCCAGTTCCAGCCCGACCAACAGGGCGCCGCTGCTGCCGGAATCCAATTGGCCAGCCTGGAATTGGGGCAGGGAGTGGGGCGCCGTATCTTGCACGCCGATACGTTCGCTGCGCGGCATCAACGCTTCACGCAGTTGCGCATAGCCTGGCAGGCTGAGGTCCAGGGCCAGGCGTTGGCGGCCCTGGCGCCAGCGCCACAGGCACAGCCCGGCCAACAGCACACGGGGCAGCAAGCCATACACCAGCACCACGCCGAGCAGCCAGCTGGCCCACGCCTGGCGGGCGATGTCCAGGGCGGGCAGGGTATCGCCGCTGAGGCGGATCATGCTCTCGTCCGGCACGGCGAAGCCGAGCAGCGAGGGCAGGGCGCCGAGGGCCTGGGTCAGGTTGACGAAGGGGTCGGCAGCGAGCAGCGTGGTCTCCCAGACGAAGCCATAGCGCCGGGTGGCGAGCAGTGCCAGCAACAGCGCCAGCGCGCTGAGCATGGCCAGCGCCCACAAGCTGTGGACCAGCAGGCCAAGCAGCCAGCGGTTCAGGCGCTGGCGTTGCAGCAGCACCAGCAGCGCCGGGGCCAGGTGCGCGGCCTTGGCATCGCGGGCGAAGCGTTCGCTCAGCCACAACCACAGCCGCCCGAGGTTGGCGCCGTGTTCGCCGCTCAGCACCAGGCCTGCGGCCCATCCCAGCAGCATCAGCAGGTTCAGCCCGAGCAGGCTGCCCAGCGCCCAGAAGACGTTGACCGGGCGTTGCCCGTCGCCCAAGGCGGCAAAGGCCATGCCGGCGCCACTGACGACGGCCAGCAGCGTCAACGCCAGCAGCGCCAGGCGTGCGCCTTGCTTCCAGCGCTGCAAGGCGGTGCTGATGCCATCGCGTTCCGCCAGGAACATTGCGCGTGCTTCGATGCGCGCGGCCAGGTCGCCCCCGTGCTGGCGGGCGTGGCGGTTGGCTTCCTGGTCTTCCAGGGGGCCGGCGTGTTCCTCGCGCAGGCGTATCGCTTCGGTGAGCCAGCGCTTGTCCAGTGGAGTCGGTCCAGTCACAAGGTCTTCCATTGCACGGTTCAGGGCGCAAGCATAACCCACTGCGGGTTTGCTATCCTCGCCGGCATGACTACCTCACTCCCTCTCAGCCTGATTGCGGCGCTCGCCGAGAACCGCGTGATCGGCATCGACAACTCCATGCCCTGGCACTTGCCGGGGGACTTCAAGTACTTCAAGGCCACCACCTTGGGCAAGCCGATCATCATGGGCCGCAAGACCTGGGATTCGCTCGGCCGGCCATTGCCAGGGCGCCTGAACCTGGTGGTCAGCCGCCAGCCGGGCCTGGTGCTGGCCGGCGCCGAAGTGTTCGCCTCGCTGGAAGATGCGCTGTTGCGCGCTGAACAGTGGGCGCGTGAGCAAGGCGTCGATGAGCTGATGCTGATCGGCGGCGCGCAGTTGTATACCCAGGCGTTGGACAAAGGCCTGGTCAGCCGCATGTACCTGACCCGGGTGGAACTGGAGCCGCAAGGCGATGCCTGGTTCCCCGAGTTCGACAAGGGGCAATGGCGGCTGGCTTCGAGTGAGCCGCAGGCCGAACCGGACACGCCTGCTTATCACTTCGAGGTGTGGAACAAGCGTGGTTGAAAGGGGGGCTGCAGCAGCGGCCCGCCTTCATTTCAGGAGTGGCTCAGCTCGGCGTGCTCATCGCCGGCCAGCACATCCTTGTCGGTTTCTTTGAGCAGTTGGCTGGTCACCACGCCCGCCGTCATCGACCCGTTCACGTTCAGCGCCGTGCGGCCCATGTCGATCAGCGGCTCGACTGAAATCAGCAGCGCCACCAGTTCCACTGGCAGGCCCATGGCCGGCAGTACGATCAGCGCCGCGAAGGTCGCACCACCGCCCACACCGGCAACGCCCGCTGAGCTCAGGGTGACGATCGCCACCAGGGTCGCGACCCACAGCGGGTCGAACGTATCGATGCCTACGGCCGGGGCTACCATTACCGCCAACATTGCCGGGTACAGGCCGGCGCAGCCGTTCTGGCCGATGGTGGTGCCGAACGATGCGCTGAAGCTGGCGATCGACTGCGGCACGCCCAGGCGGCGGGTTTGCGCTTCGATGTTCAGCGGGATGCTGGCGGCGCTGGAGCGGCTGGTGAAGGCGAAGGTCAGCACTGGCCAGACCTTGCGGAAGAAGCGCAGCGGGCTGACGCCGGTGGCGGCGAGGATGATGCCGTGCACCACGAACATCAGGCCCAGGCCGATGTACGACACCACCACGAAGCTGCCCAGTTTGAGGATGTCATCCAGGTTGGAGCTGGCCACGACCTTGGTCATCAGCGCCAGCACGCCATAGGGGGTGAGCTTCATCACCACGCGCACCAGGCGCATCACCCAGGCTTGCAGGGTGTCGATGGCCGACAAGGCCCGCTGACCCTTATCGGCATCATCCTTGATCAGCTGCAACGCGGCCAGCCCGACGAACACGGCGAAGATCACCACGCTGATGATCGAGGTCGGTTTGGCCCGCGCCAGGTCGCCTACCGGGTTGCTGGGGATGAACGACAGCAGCAATTGCGGGATGTTGAGGTCGGCGACCTTGCCCGCGTAATCGCTGTGGATAACGTGCATGCGTGCACTTTCCTGGGCACCGGCGACCAGGCCTTCGGCGCTCAGGCCGAACAGGTTGGTCAGGACGATGCCGATCAGCGCAGCGATGGCGGTGGTCAGCAGCAGGGTGCCGATGCTCAGCACGCTGATGCGGCCCAGTGAAGAGGCATTGTGCAGGCGGGCCACGGCGCTGAGGATCGAGGCGAAGATCAGCGGCATGACGATCATCTGCAGCAAGCCGACGTAGCCGTTACCGACCAGGTCGAGCCAGCCGATGGTGGCTTTGAGGACCGGGTGGCCTGCACCGTAGATCGTGTGCAGCACCAAGCCGAAACCTACGCCCAGTGCCAGGCCCAGCAGGACTTTCTTGGCCAGGCTCCAGTCAGTATGGCGAGTTTGCGCCAGGCCCAGCAGCAAGGCCAGGAACACCAGCAGGTTGAGAGACAGCGGCAGGTTCATTGAAGCTCCAGGAAAAAGCAGAAGAGGCATCGCCTCTGTGAGCGATTGCGAACGGAAATGCTAACAGCCTGAAAACAAACGAATTTATACCCAAAAGTAATTGGATTAGTCGTTTATGGAATAACAGGCTGTCGCTAATAGCAATGAACACGACGTTTACCATTGTGTGAACGTCGTAGTGAAAGGGGGCACGGGTGGATTGTTGGTCTAGTTTTTCCCGGTCACTTCAGGAGATTGATATATGAAGTTTGCTCCGAAAGCCTGGGCCATCGGTTTGTCCCTGCTGTTCAGTATCGAAAGCGGAGCCACCGAGCTCAAGCATTGGCCAGCCGAGGCGGCCAAGCAGCTCGACGCGATGATCGCCGCCAATGCCAACAAGGGTAACTACGCGGTGTTCGACATGGACAACACCAGCTACCGCTACGACCTTGAAGAAGCCTTGCTGCCGTTCATGGAGAACAAGGGCCTGCTGAGCCGTGAAAAGCTCGACCCTTCACTCAAGCTGATCCCGTTCAAAGACACCGCACAGCACAAGGAAAGCCTGTTCAGTTATTACTATCGCCTGTGCGAAATCGACGACATGGTCTGCTACCCGTGGGTGGCTCAGGTGTTCTCGGGCTTCACACTGAAAGAGCTGAAAGTGCAGGTCGATGAGTTGATGGCGTCTGCCAAACCTATCCCCAGCACCTACTTTGACGGGGACCAGGTAAAAGCCATCGAGGTGCAACCACCCAAGGTCTTCACCGGCCAGGCCGAGCTTTACAACAAACTGATGGAAAATGGCATCGAGGTGTATGTCATTTCGGCCGCCTCCGAAGAGCTGGTACGCATGGTGGCGTCCGACTCCAAGTATGGCTACAACGTGAAACCGCAGAACGTCATAGGCGTCAGCCTGCTGCTCAAGGACCGTACCAACGGCCACTTGACCACCGCACGCAAGCAGATCAGTGAAGGCAAATACGATGCGACGGCCAACGCTGGCCTGGAACTGACCCCCTACCTATGGACGCCGGCGACATGGATGGCGGGCAAGCAAGCGGCGATCCTCACCTACATCGATGAGTGGAAGAAGCCGGTGCTGGTGGGGGGGGATACCCCGACCAGTGATGGCTACATGCAATTTCATGGAGTGGACGTTGGCAAGGGCGGCATCCACCTGTGGATAAACCGCAAGGCCAAGTACATGGACCAGTTGAACGGGATGATCGCCAAAAACGCGGCGGCCCAGGCCAAGGCGGGGTTGCCGGTGACAGCAGACAAGAATTGGGTGGTGGTCACACCGGAGCAGATTCAGTAGGCCATTGGGGCTGTGCAACGCCTCGCCGGCAGGCCAGCGCCCCATACCTGTGGGCGCTGGCTTGCCAGCGATGGGCCGCAGAGCGGCCCCAAATCGCTTGACTGACTCGTATCAGCGCTCAGGGCCTCACAGCCCTTCCAGCATCGCCTTGTTGCGCACCGCACCCTTGTCGGCACTGGTCGCCAGCAGGGCGTAGGCCTTCAGCGCGGTGGTCACCTTGCGTGGGCGCACTTCGGCCGGTTTCCAGCCTTTCTTGTCCTGCTCCACGCGGCGCGCAGCCAGCTCTTCATCGCTGACCTGCAGGTTGATCGAACGGTTGGGGATGTCGATCAATACCTTGTCGCCGTCACGTACCAGGCCGATCGCGCCGCCAGCAGCGGCCTCGGGCGAGGCGTGGCCGATCGACAGGCCCGAGGTACCACCCGAGAACCGGCCATCGGTGAGCAACGCACAGGCTTTACCCAGGCCTTTGGATTTCAGGTACGAAGTCGGGTAGAGCATTTCTTGCATGCCCGGGCCGCCTTTCGGGCCTTCATAGCGGATGATGACGATGTCACCGGCCTTGACTTCGTCGGCGAGGATGCCGCGCACGGCGCTGTCCTGGCTTTCGAAGATCTTGGCGTTGCCTTCGAACACATGGATCGACTCATCGACACCTGCGGTTTTCACCACGCAGCCGTCCAGGGCGATGTTGCCGTACAGCACGGCCAGGCCGCCTTCCTGTGAGTAAGCGTGTTCGAAGCTGCGAATGCAGCCGTTTTCACGGTCGTCGTCCAGGGTTTCCCAACGGGTCGACTGGCTGAAGGCCGTCTGGGTCGGGATACCCGCCGGGCCGGCTTTGAAGAAGGTGTGCACCGCTTCATCGTCGGTTTGGGTGATATCCCACTTGGCGATGGCTTCTTCCATGCTGCGGCTGTGAACCGTCGGCAGGTCGGTGTGCAGCAGGCCGCCACGGGCCAGCGAACCGAGGATGCTGAAGATGCCGCCGGCGCGGTGCACGTCTTCCATGTGGTACTTCTGGATGTTCGGCGCCACTTTGCACAGCTGCGGCACTTTGCGCGACAGGCGGTCGATATCGCGCAGGTCGAACGCCACTTCGCCTTCCTGGGCTGCGGCCAGCAGGTGCAGGATGGTGTTGGTCGAGCCGCCCATGGCGATGTCGAGCATCATGGCGTTTTCGAACGCCTTGAAGTTGGCGATGCTGCGCGGCAGGACCGACTCATCGTTCTCGCCGTAGTAGCGCTTGCACAGCTCGACGATGGTGCGCCCGGCAGTGAGGAACAACTGCTCGCGGTCGGCGTGGGTGGCCAGGGTCGAGCCGTTGCCCGGCAGGGCCAGGCCCAGGGCCTCGGTCAGGCAGTTCATCGAGTTGGCGGTGAACATGCCGGAGCACGAACCGCAGGTCGGGCAGGCGCTGCGCTCGTATTCGGCGACTTTTTCGTCGGACGCCGTGGAGTCGGCGGCGATTACCATGGCGTCGACCAGGTCCAGGCCGTGGCTGGCCAGTTTGGTCTTGCCGGCTTCCATCGGGCCACCGGAAACGAAGATCACCGGGATGTTCAGGCGCAGGGCAGCCATCAGCATGCCGGGGGTGATCTTGTCGCAGTTGGAGATGCACACGATGGCGTCGGCGCAGTGGGCGTTGACCATGTATTCCACGGCGTCGGCAATGATCTCGCGGCTTGGCAGCGAGTACAGCATGCCGTCGTGGCCCATGGCGATGCCGTCATCGACCGCGATCGTGTTGAATTCCTTGGCCACGCCACCGGCGCGTTCGATTTCGCGGGCGACCAGCTGGCCCAGGTCCTTCAGGTGCACGTGGCCCGGGACGAACTGGGTGAACGAGTTGGCGATGGCGATGATCGGTTTCTTGAAGTCTTCGTCCTTCATCCCGGTGGCGCGCCACAGGGCACGGGCGCCGGCCATGTTGCGGCCTTGGGTGGAAGTCTTGGAACGATAATCAGGCATGAAGCACTCCTGGCGGCTTAATCAGGTCACAAAAAGGGGAGTGAGCTTCTCTTTTCCTATGCGCCTCAGGCCGGTTGCCACTGGCACGGATGGGGCCGAAGACACTACGGGATCGCCGCGTGCTCGACCAGAGCTCATAAACCCGCCGGGGATGACTGGCGATGAATAGCCCGATTCTACACCGCTGGGGCGGTGAGGGAATGGCGATGTGTCTGGGCGGTGGTTTGGGAAGTGTGACCGGCACTTTGTAGGACCCATCCGAAAAGCCCGATGCGCTGCTGACAGGTGCGTCCTGGCTGCTTATGATCCGCCGCGCCGCATGTGCGGCTTCACGAGACACTACCTCAATGGACCTTCCCAGTTTCAGTTCTTACAGAACCTGCAAATTGGCGCTGAGCGCGCCGTCGTCAGGGCTTGCGAAGGCTTGAGTCGATCAGGCTGAGGTTCGCGGGTGCCTGTGTCGGCGCCTGGAGAATCTCATGCAACACACGTCCGATTTCGTCGTTTCCCCACTCGACCTGCGTCAGGCTGCCCAGGCGCGGCGTGATGGCCTGCTTCATCCTGAAGGCTACGTCGAAGGCACTGCCGGCTACCTGATGACCAGCGAGTATTCGTGCCTGGATGCCGGCCTCACTGCCAGCCAGGCGATCGACATGCTGCGCCGTGAGGCTGCAGATGCCGAAACCATCTATCAGTCCTATGTGCTCGACGAGAGTCGCAACCTGTTGGGTACGCTTTCCCTGCGCGAGCTGATCCTTGCCGCGCCTGAACAGCCGATCGAGCAGCTCATGGTGCGCAAGGTCATCCACGTCTTTACCTCGACCCGCCAGGAGGAAGTGGCGCGGTTGATCCGCGAGCACGACCTGCTGGCGCTGCCGGTGCTGGATGAGGCCGGCCGGCTGGTGGGCCTGGTGACCTGCGATGACGCACTCGATGTGGTTGTCGAAGAGGCTACCGAAGACTTCCACAAGGGCGCATCCATCACCAACCACGTGGGCAACCTCAGGGACGCCACTGTCAGCCTGCTGTACCGCAAGCGGGTGCTGTGGCTGGTGCTGCTGGTGTTTGGCAATCTGTTTTCGGGGGCGGGGATCGCGGCATTCGAGGAAACCATCGCCGCGCATATCGTCCTGGTGTTCTTCCTGCCCCTGTTGGTGGACAGCGGTGGCAACGCGGGCGCGCAATCGGCGACATTGATGGTGCGTGGCCTGGCAACGGGCGAGGTGGTGATGCGCGACTGGTTGCGCATGCTGGCACGTGAATGCGCGGTGGCGCTGGCGCTGGGCGGCACCATGGCGGTGGCGGTGGCATCGCTGGGGGCGCTGCGCGGTGGGACGGAGGTCGCCTTGATCGTTGCCAGCAGCATGCTGGTGATCGTCCTGCTAGGCAGCCTGATTGGCATGAGCCTGCCCTTCATGTTCACCAGGCTCAAGCTTGACCCGGCCACTGCCAGCGGGCCGCTGGTGACTTCGATCGCCGATGCGGCCGGGGTACTGGTGTACTTCGGTATCGCTTCTTACGTGCTCGGCATCTGAGGCACCCAGGGGGCCGCAACGCGGCCCCTGGGCGTGAATCAGCTGTTGGGCAGCAGCCGGCAGGTAATGCTCTTGATGTAGCGGGTTTCAGCGATGGCCGGGTGAACCGGGTGGTCCGGGCCTTGGCCGCCGCGCTCGAGCATTTGCAGGTTGCGGTCCAAGTGGCGGGCGCTGGTCAGCAGGATGTTGTTCAGGTCGTCCTCGGGCAAGTGCATCGAGCACGAGGCGCTGACCAGGATGCCATCCTTGGTCAGCATGCGCATGGCCTGTTCGTTGAGGCGGCGGTAAGCGGCCTCGCCGTTTTTCAGGTCTTTCTTGCGCTTGATGAACGCGGGTGGGTCGGCAATGATCACGTCGAAGCGCTCTTCAGCGGCCTTCAGCTCGCGCAGTGCCTCGAATACATCGCCTTCGATGCAGGTCAGTTTTTCGCTGATGCCATTGAGCGCGGCATTACGTTCCACGCCATCCAGGGCAAAGCCTGAGGCATCCACACAAAACACTTCGCTGGCGCCGAATGCGCCGGCCTGCACGCCCCAGCCACCGATGTAGCTGAACAGGTCGAGCACACGCTTGCCTTTGACGTAGGGCGCCAGGCGTGCGCGGTTCATGCGGTGGTCATAGAACCAGCCGGTTTTCTGGCCTTCGCGTACCGGCGCTTCGAACTTCACGCCGTTTTCTTCCAGCGGGACCCAGTCCGGCACTTCGCCGTAGACGGTTTCGACATAACGCTGCAAGCCTTCGGCGTCACGGGCGGCGGAGTCGTTCTTGAACAAGATGCCGCTGGGCTTGAGCACCTGGACCAGGGCGGCGATCACGTCGTCCTTGTGCAGCTCCATGGTGGCGGAGGCCAGCTGTACCACGAGAATGTCGAAGAAGCGGTCGACCACCAGGCCCGGCAGCAAGTCAGAATCACCGTAGACCAGGCGGTAGCACGGCTGGTCGAACAGGCGCTGGCGCAGGGACAGGGCGACGTTGAGGCGGTGTACCAGCAGCGACTTGTCCAGCGGCAGCTTGGCATCGCGCGACAGCAGGCGGGCGCAGATCAGGTTGTTCGGGCTCAGCGCCACGATGCCCAGCGGCTTGCCGTTGGCAGCCTCGAGAATTGCCTGTTGGCCGGCCTGAAAGCCTTGCAGCGGCGTCGCGGTGACATCGACTTCGTTGCTGTAGACCCACAGGTGGCCGGCGCGCAGGCGGCGGTCGGCATTGGCTTTGAGGCGAAGGCTGGGCAGGGACATGACGTCGCTCCGGGAAAAAAGAGCGGGAGTATAACCGGTTGGCCCTTGGTTCGGTGCAGGGCACGACAAAGTGCCCTGCCTGTTCGCCAGCACAAGCGCTACAAGTCGAGCGAGCTACAGGGTTAGAATCGCTCGTCCTCAAAGAGTATGTACGTATGTCCCAAGAACTCAGCGCCGAACAGATCCAGCAAGCCTTGCAAGGCATTACCATCCCGCCGCAACCGCAGATCATGGTCGACCTGCAGTTCGAGCAGTACATGCCCGACCCGGACCTGGAAACCATCGCCAAGCTGATTTCCCAGGATCCGGGCCTGTCCGGTGCCTTGCTCAAGCTGGTCAACTCGCCGCACTTCGGGCTGTCCAACAAGATCGGTTCGATCCAGCGTGCGGTGAACCTGCTGGGTAGCCGTTCGATCATCAACCTGATCAACGCCCAGTCGATCAAGGGCGAGATGAGCGACGAGACCATCGTCACCCTCAACCGCTTCTGGGACACTGCCCAGGATGTGGCCATGACCTGCCTGACACTGGCCAAGCGCACCGGCATCCAGGCGGCGGACGAGGCCTACACCCTGGGGCTGTTCCATGATTGCGGCATCCCGCTGATGCTCAAGCGCTTCCCCAGCTACATGGATGTCCTGGAGGAGGCCTACGCCAAGGCTGATGTGCAAACCCGGGTGGTCGACACCGAGAACCGTGCATTCAATACCAACCATTCGGTGGTCGGCTATTTCACCGCCAAGTCCTGGCGGCTGCCGGAGCACATCAGCGCGGCCATCGCCAACCACCACAATGCCTTGGCCGTGTTCCGCGAGGAGTCGCTGCGCAACACCCAGAGCCAGCTGAAGAACCTGCTGGCGGTGCTCAAGATGGCCGAACACATCTGCGCGTCCTACCGTGTGTTGGGCAACCAGCCTGTCGACCACGAGTGGCATGCGGTCGGCCCGCTGGTACTGGACTATATCGGTTTGTCGGAGTACGACTTCGAGAACCTCAAACAGACCATTCGCGAGCTGGGCGGGCACTGATTCATGCCGGAATTACCCGAAGTCGAAACCACGCGGCGCGGTATCGCGCCGCATCTGGAAGGCCAGCGGGTCAGCCGCGTGGTGGTGCGAGACCGGCGTTTGCGCTGGCCAATCCCGGAGGACCTGGACGTGCGTTTGTCCGGGCAGCGTATTCTCAGCGTTGAGCGGCGCGCCAAATACCTGCTGATCAACGCCGAGGTGGGCACCTTGATCAGCCATCTGGGCATGTCGGGCAACCTGCGCCTGGTGCAGATGGGGCTACCGGCGGCCAAGCATGAGCACGTCGACATCGAGCTGGAGTCAGGGCTGGTGCTGCGCTACACCGATCCGCGTCGTTTCGGCGCCATGCTCTGGAGCCTCGACCCGCTCAATCATGAGTTGCTGCTGCGCCTGGGCCCAGAGCCGTTGACCGACCTGTTCGATGGCGAGCGCCTGTTCCAGCTGTCCCGCGGGCGGACGATGGCAGTCAAACCGTTCATCATGGATAACGCGGTGGTGGTGGGTGTGGGCAATATCTACGCGACCGAGGCGTTGTTCGCCGCCGGTATCGACCCACGCCGTGAGGCGGGTGGGATATCCCGTAGCCGCTACCTGAAGCTGGCCATCGAGATCAAGCGCGTGCTGGCGGCTGCCATCGAGCAAGGGGGCACGACGTTGCGCGACTTCATTGGCGGCGACGGGCAGCCGGGTTACTTCCAGCAGGAACTGTTTGTCTACGGCCGAGGCGGGCTGCCGTGCAAGCTGTGCGGCACTACCTTGCGTGAGGCCAAGCTCGGGCAACGGGCCAGCGTTTACTGCCCTCGTTGCCAGCGTTGAATGGTATGGCCCAATCGCCGGTTTAGCAGCGAGTGGGCCATACGCAGCAGCGCATCGATCACGCCTTGCCGGTGATCCGGCGGTACTTGGCCATCAACTGCTCTTCGGTTTCCGGGTGCGCCTCATCCAGCGGGATGCAGTCGACCGGGCAGACCTGCTGGCACTGCGGCTCGTCATAATGACCCACGCACTGGGTGCACAGGTTGGGATCGATCACGTAGATCTCTTCGCCTTGGGAGATGGCCTCGTTCGGGCACTCGGGTTCGCAGACGTCGCAGTTGATGCAATCGTCGGTGATAATCAGGGACATGGGGACTCCGGCCGGGGCTCACCGCCCGGGCATGTTCAACGCAATGGGCACAATTGTGCCGCATTCGCGCCCGCAGTGCACGCGGGCGCGATAATCAGCGCTCAGGCTTACTTCTTGAAGCGTTCAGTCAGCGCTTCGGCCACCACTGGGTGCACGAACTTGGTGATGTCGCCTCCCAGCGCAGCGATTTCCCGGACCAAGGTCGAAGAAATGAACGAATAACGCTCCGACGGCGTGAGGAACAGGCTTTCGACCTCAGGCGCGAGTTGCCGATTCATGTTCGCCAACTGGAACTCGTATTCGAAGTCGGACACCGCCCGCAGCCCCCGCAAGAAGACGTTGGCGCCCTGTTCCTTGGCAAAATGCGCAAGCAGGGTGGAGAAGCCGATGACTTCGACATTGGGCAAGTGCCTGGTGACCTCACGGGCCAGCGCTACACGTTGCTCCAGCGGGAACAGCGGGTTCTTCTTCGGGCTGGCTGCCACAGCGATGATCACGTGGTCGAACAGCCGCGAGGCGCGCTCGACCAGGTCGCCATGGCCCTTGGTAATAGGGTCGAAAGTACCCGGGTACAACACTCGGTTCATCGCGTCATCCTGGCTGGAGTGCGTTGGGGAGTCGGATGGTAGCGCAGCGATTGCGCCCGGCCAAGTCATGCGGCCGGCTGATGGCACTATAGACAGCAGGGGCATTTGTTGTCATGCACTGTGTGCCAGGCGGGTTATCAGGGCGTCGGTGAGCTTCGCGCTGATGGCGTAGACCGACAGCTGTGGGTTGGCACCGATGCTGGTCGGGAACAACGAGCCGTCGTGAATCGACAGGTTTTCCAGCTGATGGTGACGGCCTAGGCTGTCGCACACCGCATGCTGTGGATCTTCGCCCATTGCGCAGCCGCCCATCACGTGGGCGCTGCCCAACCGCGTATGGAACGGCTCCAGGCGCAAACCGTCGATCATGCGTTGGGCCTGCGCCAGGCGAGTAGCTGCGCGGGCATCGCTGTGCGCGGGTGTCACCTGCGTGGCGCCCGCGGCGAACTGGATCTGCGCCATGCTGTGAAAGGCGCGGCGCAGGCCGTCTCGCAAGTAGTCGGTGACCGGGTAATCGAGCACCGGTGAGCCATCGCCACGCAGCTCCACCGTGCCGCCTGGGCTTTCGGGATGGAACCCGTCGCGCAACAGCGCAAGCATGACGTGGGTGTGCGGCAGCTCGGCCATGCGCTGGGCATTTTCGACACCCTCGCCACCGAGCAGGGTGCTGGCCAGCGCCGGGTGCAGGGGCGGCACTTCAAGTTTGTAGCCGACCGCGCCATCGACGCCGTCCTGCCATTGGAAGTGGTCACTGTAGATGGACTGCGGGGCGCCGTAATAGGGGTCGATGCGTGCGTCGAAGCGGGCCGCGCTGAAGTTGACCAGGTGCAGGAAGGTCCGTTTGCCCAGGCACTCGTGGGGGTCAGGAGCCTTGGAACGCAGCAGCAGGGCGGGGCTGTTGATGCCGCCGCCCGCGAGGATGTAGTGGCGGGCGCGCACCGTGATGCTGCGCCCGTTGGGGTGGATGCCTTGCGCGTCCAGGCCTTGGCAGCGCAGCTGCGCAATGCGTTCGCCGTCATGCTCGAAGCGTTCGGCCCGGGCCAGGTACAGCAGCTCGCCGCCCTTGTCGAGCAGGGCTGGAATGCGCGTCACCAGCATCGATTGCTTGGCGTTGACCGGGCAACCCATGCCGCAATAGCCAAGATTCCAGCATCCCCTGACATTGCGTGGGATCACCGCCCATCGGTAGCCGAGCTGTTCACACCCACGGCGCAGTACCTCGTTGTTGGCGTTTGCCGGCATCGCCCAAGGGGTGATGCCGAGGTCTTGCTCGATGCGTTCGAACCAGGGGCGCAGTGCGTCGTCGCCCAGCCCTTTGACGTTGTGGGCCGTGGCCCAGTGGGCCAAGGTCGGCGCGGGTGTGCGAAAGCTGGAGGTCCAGTTGACCAGCGTGGTGCCGCCCACTGCGCGGCCCTGCAGAATGGTGATGGCGCCGTCCTTGCTCATCCTGCCCAGGCCTTCCTGGTAGAGACTGGCGTAGGCCTCATTCTCTAGCAGGCGGAAGTCACTGCTGGTCTTGAGCGGGCCTTCCTCGATCAGCAGTACCTTGAAGCCTGCGGCGCTGAGCATCTGCGCGCTGGTGGCGCCGCCGGCGCCGCTGCCTATCACGGCGATGTCGGCTTGCACGCTGAGGTCCTGCCCCAGGCGCGAGGCGTCATGGGTGATCCAGCCGCGTTCCAGGCCTTGGCGAAACGGGTCGATGACAGGCATTGAAAGTGCTCTTGTTGTTGTTGTTGTTGTTGTTGTTGTTCTTGTTGTTGTTGTTGTTGTTGTTGTTGTTGTTCAGATTTTCGGTGGCCCCGGGTAGCCACAGGCAGCCCAGCTTTCCGGGCATTCATACCAGGCCATCGTCAGCAGTTGCACGATCGACGCGTGCCCCATGCGCAGCAGGTTCAGGGAACTGCTCTGCCAGCGTTGCAGAAACGCCGCTATCTGCTGTTCACCCGCCTGGTCCCAGGCGCCCCAGACCCCAGTCAGTGGGCCGCGGGTCAGCGGCAGGCTGAGCACATCGAACAGTTGCCGGGTGAGCTTGAGCATTGGCGGGGACAGGGCCGCCAGTTTGTCGTCCAGCCTGGGCAGCACGAGTGTTGCGCTTGCCGACGTACCGGCAAGCACCACCGGGATCAGTGCCCGTAGCAATGGCAGGTCGTCATCGCGCAGTACCTGGTACCCGGTAGCACGCCCCTGCGGGCTGCAGCCGACCAGGCTGGCACTGGCCAGAAACACGCTGGCGCCCAGGCTGAAGCGCAGAAGGTCACGACGTTGCATGGCCCAGACCTCAGCGGATGAACAGTGTGTAGACCAGGCGCTGCAGCGCCTTGCCATACGGCGGGTAAATCAGGCGCGCGGCGTTCAGGCGCTGCTTGGCCAGCACCGCCTTGGCCTTGCTGAAGGTCAGGAAGCCGTCACGGCCGTGGTAGTGGCCCATGCCCGAAGGGCCGATGCCGCCGAACGGCAGGTCGTCCTGGGCGACATGCAGTAGTGTGTCGTTGATACAGACGCCACCGGAGTGGCTGCGCTGAAGCACATGCTCTTGCTCGGCATGGTCGTAGCCGAAGTAGTACAGCGCCAGTGGGCGTGGCCGTTCATTGATGTAGGCCAGTGCACCGTCGAGGCTGTCATAAGGCACTACCGGCAGCAGCGGGCCAAAGATTTCGTCCTGCATCACCTGCATGCTGTCATTCACCTCCAGCAGCACGTGCGGCGGCAGGCGCCTGCCCTGGCGGGGCTCGTCAGGGTACAGGTCGATGACCTGCGCGCCCTTGCTGCTGGCGTCGTCCACCAAGTGTTGCAGGCGCTGCAATTGCCTCGGGTTGATGATGGCGCTGTAGTCGGGGTTGTCGGCGATGCGCGGGTACAGCCGGTGGACCGCCCTGCGGTAGGCCTCGCTGAAGGCGTTCAGGCGCTCGCGTGGCACCAGGACGTAGTCTGGGGCGACGCAGGTCTGGCCGGCATTGAGGGTCTTGCCGAATGCGATACGCTCGGCGGCGCTATCGAGCGGCACGCTGGACGAAATGATGGCCGGTGACTTGCCGCCGAGTTCCAGTGTGACCGGGGTCAGGTTCTGTGCAGCCGCCAGCATGACCTGGCGGCCGACGCTGGTAGCGCCGGTGAACAGCAGATGGTCGAAGGGCAGCCGGGCAAATGCCTGGCCGACTTCCACCTCACCCAGCACCACGCTGACCAGGTCGTTGGGGAATACCTGCTCAAGCAAGGCTTTGAGCGCCAGGGCGCTGGCAGGGGTGGCCTCACTGAGCTTGAGCATCACGCGGTTGCCGGCGGCCAGGGCGCACGTCAGCGGGCCGATGGCGAGAAACAGCGGGTAGTTCCACGGCACGATGATGCCAACCACCCCCAGCGGCTGGTACAGCACGCGGGCGCTGGCCGGCTGGAAGGCCAGGCCGACGGCTCGCCTGGCGGGTCGCATCCAGCCCTTGAGGTGGCGTTCGGCATGGCGAATCCCCTGTACGGAGGGCAGTAGCTCGGCCAACAGGGTTTCGTCGGCGCTGCGCCCGGAAAAATCCGCATCGATCGCCTCTATCAGCCGTTGTCGATCCGCCAGCAATGCTTCGCGCAGGCTTTTCAGCCATTGCCGGCGTTGGGCCAGCGGCGGCATGGGGTTGCCGGCAAATGCCTTGCGCTGGGCGGTGAATGTGCTTGTCAATTCAGTGTCGAACTGCAGAGGGGGCAAGGCGATAGGAGAAGTCACGGCGGCTCCCATAGGGGCTGAGAATCTCTAGAGCCTATACTCTAATCGGTACGATGGTGCGGATTTTTTCGCGCCAGCGCACGGTGCATCCGGGCCCTGTTACACCGTAAGATGAACCCCTTACCGAAAGCCTGCAGACTGGGAGCTGAGCATGGCCCCGCGCATCAAGACCCGAGAGCGCATCGTGCAGAACAGCCTTGAACTGTTCAATCAACAAGGCGAGCGTAGCGTGAGCACCAACCATATTGCCGCGCACATGGAGATTTCGCCCGGCAACCTCTACTACCACTTCCCCAACAAGCAGGCGATCATCGCACTGTTGTTCAGCCAGTATGAAGAATTGGTGGACAGCTTCCTGCGCCCCCCGCAGGGCCGCGCCGCTACCGTCGAAGACAAGCGCTTCTACCTCAAGGCATTGCTCGCAGCGATGTGGAACTACCGGTTCCTGCACCGTGATCTCGAGCACCTGCTCGACAGCGACCCTGAGCTGGCTGCCCGTTACCGACGCTTTTCCGAACGTTGCCTGCGCCAGGGCCAGGCGATCTACCGGGGCTTCGTCGAGGCCGGCATTCTGGTCATGGCCCCTGCCCAGATCGAATCGCTGACCATCAACGCCTGGATCGTACTGACCTCTTGGGTCCGCTTTCTCAGCACCACGCGGGAGCACTCCGCTCATCTGGGTGAAGAAGCCTTCAAGCGTGGCGTGTATCAGGTGCTGGTACTGGAACTCGGCTTCGTCACCGCCAACGCCCGCAGTGCCGTGGATGCCCTGTGCCATGAATTCCATGTTCCGTTCAACCAGGCCCTGGAGCGTTAGCCCAGAGCCTTCGTGCCATCGATCAGGAGATTGTCATGCCTCTTGCGCAATTGATCACCCCGCAGCAACTGGCCGAGCGTCTGGGCTCGCCCAAGCTGGTGATCCTCGATTGTCGGTTTGCCTTGGACGACGCGGATTATGGCCAACGCAGCTATGCCGAGGGGCATATAGCCGGGGCCCACTTCGCCGACCTGGAGCGCGACCTGAGTGGCCCGGTAATCAAGGGCCAGACCGGCCGCCATCCCTTGCCTGATCCGCAGCGGCTGGTCGAGCGCTTGCGTGAGTGGGGGCTGGACAATGACAGCGAGGTGGTGCTGTACGACGACGGGCCTGGTGCCTTTGCCGCCCGTGCCTGGTGGCTGCTGGCCTGGTTGGGCAAGCGCACCGGTGTGGCCATTCTCGACGGAGGCCTCAAGGCCTGGCACGCCGCGGGCCAGCCATTGAGCCTGGACGCGCCGGCACGGTATGAGGGGACGTTCAGCGGCAAACCGGATACCAAGCTGCTGATTGACGCCGAGCACGTGGTCACCGAGCTTGCAAGCCCCGAGCTGACGTTGATCGATGCGCGTGCCTTGCCGCGTTTTCGTGGGGATGTGGAGCCGATCGACCCGGTGGCCGGGCATATACCTGGCGCTCAGTGCGCAGCTTTCACCGACAATCTGAACGAAGAGGGGCGCTTCCTGGCGCCAGAGCAGCTCAGGCAGCGCTTTGCCGAGAAGCTGGCGGGGCGTCCAGCGGAACGTTTGGTGGCCTATTGCGGCTCGGGCGTGACGGCTTGCCATAACCTGTTTGCCCTGGCGTTGGCGGGGTATCCGCTGGGCAGGCTGTATGCCGGATCGTGGAGTGAGTGGATCAATGATCCCGCGCATCAGGTTGCCACGGGCGACTGAGCCGTGGGTTCATCGCCCATCCACCAGCCACTGCGGAATCCGCCGCTCAAGGTAATACCCTGGGTTTCGCAGGCTGCCCTCGACAAAGCCCACATGCCCACCCCGCTCATGCAGCTCGAACTGAGTCTGCGGTGCCAGCTCGCTCGGCGTGGGCTGGCTGTGGCGGGATACGAACGGATCATCGTTTGCGTGGATGATCAGCGTCGGCGTGCGGTTCTCCCCGAGGTAGTAGCGGCTCGATGAGCGACGGTAGTAGTCGTGTACATCGTCAAAGCCGTTGAGTGGCGCGGTCACTTTGCCGTCAAAATCCCAGAAGGTCCGCAGTTTGCGCAACGATCCGAGGCGGTCGAGTGCGGCAAGCCCTTCATGATGGCCCTGAGCACGAAAATGCCGCTGCTTCACTTGCACATAGGCCATCATTTCGCGCATGAAATGTGCCTGATAGACCTTCGAAAAGCCTTGGCCGATGCGGTCGGCGCACTGATCCAGGCGAAACGGTACCGAAACCGCCACGGCCGCCTGCAGTTGGCTGGCGCTGCCACTTTCACCCAGGTACTTGAGCAGTACATTGCCGCCCAGCGAATAGCCGACGGCATACAAAGGGGCCAGCGGGCGTTGGGCACGCAGATGGGCGACCACCTCGGCCAGGTCCCCGCTGGCCCCGGAATGGTAACTGCGTGGCAGCAGGTTCGGCTCGCCCGAGCAGCCGCGCCAGTTCACCGCAACGCTGGCCCAGCCGCGGGCATCGAGCGCCTGCTGAAGGCCTTTGACATAGGGCGAATGGGACGAGCCCGTCAGGCCGTGCAGTACCAGCACCAGCGGTGTATCTGGCTGGTGCGGCCCGTGCCAGTCGAGGTCGATGAAGTCACCATCGGCCAGCCACAGGCGCTCGCGTTTGCGCTCAAGCGCAGGCAGCTTGCGCCACAGCGGGCCCCAAAGGGTTTGCAGGTGAGGGTTGGATAACCCGGTGGCCGGGCGGAACGTGGCGGTAAGGCTGGGCATGCTGGGCGACTCGTGTTGTGCCGTCCTAGATTGCCATGAAATACCGCTGTTGTACCCGCGCTATTGGTCGGTCAGGTCGGTTCGGGCAAAGGTTGTTGCGCAGGGGCCGGGCCGACAGTGATGAATACTTCCTGCGCAGGGGTCAGCCATATCCGGGCTGCTTCGCGAATGTCCATGGGTGTCAGCGCTGCCAGGCGCTGGACATAGGTCGCAAAGTGATCGGCGGGTTGCCCCAGGTGGCTTGAGGTTGCCAAGCTCTTGGCCAGCTCTGCGTTGCTCACCAGGGTGCGATGCAACCTGCCTGCTATCTGGTTGCGCGCCATGTCGCACTCCGCCTGGCTTGGGCCATGCTCGCGCAGGCAAGCCAGCATCCCTGAAACCAGTTCACGTGAGGCATCTCGGTATTCGGGTGCGATGTCCCATTGAATCTGCAGCAGGCTCGCCGCATCGAAGGGGGTGAGCGATGAGTGGATGCTGTAGGTCAAGGCACGTCGGCTTCGCAGCTCTTGTGTGAGGCGCGACTCGTAGCCGCTGCCGAGGATTTCATCGAGCATGGTCAGCGCTGCATACCCTGGCTTGTCGGGGGATGTGGGCAACAGCAGCGCCAGCGTGGCCAGTGTGGTACTTGCGGTGTGTGGTTGATGCCGGGTGAGGGCCTCTGGCAAAGGCGCCGGTGGCGGGGCCTGTCCCGCCCAGTGTTGCGGTAGCGCCTGAAGAAGTTCAGTGATGAGGGTTTGCGCCTCGTCACGCGACAGGTCGCCCACCAGGCCGATATCGAGGTTGTTGGCAGAGTAGGCGCGTCGGTGGAAAGCCCGCATTTGCTGCTCGTCGATCCGCTCGAGGCTTTCAGGCGTGCCAGCCCAGTGGGTGGCGTAGGGATGGCCATCGAACACATGGCTCATGATCGCCGGGGACACCCCATAGACCGGGCTCAACGCAATTGTACGAGCGTGATTGAGCAGTCGTTCGCGGATGCCTGCGACGGCTTCCTCGCGAAAGGCAGGGCGTGCCAGCATTTGGGTGAGCAGTTGCAGGGCGCTTGTACGAAGCGCCGGCAGGCTCAGGCAGCGCAGCGTGATCACCGCCTCGTCCTGGTTCACCCGCCTTGCCATGATCGCACCGAGCCCCTCCATAGCCTGAGCGAACTGGGCGGCGTCCAGAAGCTCGCTACCCTGATCGAGGCTGTAAAGGACAAGGGCGGCGAGGCCCGGGCTGTCGCCATCGAGTGCACTACCAGCGCGAAAGCGCAGCGCCAGGTCGAATATCGGGCGGCCATGGGACGGGCTGAAGCTGACCCTGGCGCCTTCGTCGGTCTGCCATTGCTGTATCTGGGCCGGCAACTGCTGGAGTTGCTCCAGGTCAAGGCCTTGCGCGGACTCCAGCCTGGCCATTGCCGCCACAGCGGTATCGCTCACGGGGCCTTTGCAAATCAGAGGCATGTTGCTGGTGGTAAGCGATGTGTTCATGCCGGTGCTCCTGCCTGCAGGTGAGTGATGGTCAGCCTTTCGCGGCTCAGGTAGTCGAACGCTACCTGCTGTAATGTCGCGCTATCGAGGTGGCGGATACTGTCGGCTTCTTGATCGATCAGCGAGGGGGGCAGGCCAGCGGCCGCTGCTGCGCCGATGCGGTCAGCTTGCAGGCTGATGCTGTCGTGGCTGAACAGGCGACGGGTGAGCATGCGCAGTTTCGCGCGCTTGAGCTCCTGGGTGGAAAGCGGCGTATGGCGCAGGGCATCGATCGCGGTATAGATCGCCTCCTCGGCCTGCTCGTGCGTAGACTTTTGACTGTTGATGTAGGTTGAAAGGGTCAACAGCGTGTCACCACGCGCCATTGGCTCATATGCCAGGGTGAGGCCCTTGAGCAGCCGTCGGTCTCGCACCAACTCGCTGTAGAGCCTTGCGCTGAACCCTTTGCCAAGCACATCGCAGAGCAGGCCCAGGGCAGGCACTGTAGTTGCGTCGGTGGCCGTGGCGTGGCTGGGTACATTGAAGGACATGAACAAACCATCACGGCCTGGCAGTGTCAGCGTCTGGCTTCGCGCCTGCAGGTGCGCGTCATGCCGGGGGACTGGTACTGCGTCAAGCGCAGCCCTGGCAATGCTGGCGAAATACCGGCTCACGTGCTGGCCAAGCGTGGCAAGATCGACGGCACCCACCACCACCAGGGTGGCGTTATTGGGCCGATACCACTTTTGATACCAGGCGCGCACGGTCTCCACGCTCAAGTTGCGCAAATCTGCCGGGTTGCCGAACGTCGCCGTTGCATACGGGCTGCTGCCGTGTGCAAGTGCATTGTGTCGTTCAGCTGCCTGCTGTGCAGGGACGTTGTCAACTTTGAGCCGGCGCTCGTCTTCGATGGCTTTGGCTGCCCGTTCCAAGGCTGCCTGGCCAAAGGTCGCGCCCTCCATGGCATCGGCCATTATTTCCAGGGCAACCGGTAGCCGTGCCGCAGGTAACAGCATTTCGTAGACCGTTGCATCATCGATGGTAAAGGCATTGGCCTCTCCGCCGAGCCGTGCTATCACCTGGCTGTATCGGCCCGCCTCAAGTTTGCGGCTGCCTTCGAATATCAGGTGTTCCAGCAGGTGCGAGATGTTGGTATGGCCGGCTGACTCATGGCTGGTGCCCACGTGGTACCGGAGCTGAATTGCGGCGAGCGGGGTGCTGTGGTCTTCACGCAGGTAGACAGCCAGGCCGTTGTCCAGTGTGAAGTGCTGCAACGGGGGCTGGGTGGCATCGGCGATGGACTCGATGCCGGCTGACAGGGTTGTGTCGTCGAGGGTGAACGGTGGAGTCGATGGCATTGCTCAAGTGCTCCTGGTTGGGTGACCAGGAGCAGCTTCGGTGAGATTCTGCGCTTGCCTGCGTTACATAATTACGGCTTGCCGTCAGGCGCGCTGCCACAGCGCGTAATGCACCTGGCCGGTCTTTTTTTCGCGGTGCAGGCGCCAGTTGCCTGGCATTTGCAGGGTAGAGGGTGCCGCTTCGCTCTCGGTGTAGATCCACGCCTGCTCGCGCAGCCACTGGTTCTGCTCCAGCAGGTTGCAGGTGTTGGCCAGCAGGTCCTGATGGAACGGCGGGTCGAGAAACACGACGTCGAACTGTTGCTTGGCCGGTGCTTGCAAGTAGCGCTGGGCGTCGGTCTGGAGGATTTGCCCGCGTGGGCAGCGCAGGATCTCCAGGTTGTTCTTCAGGTTGCTGATAGCCGCTGGGTTGCTGTCCAGCGCAACGGCATCTGCAGCACCGCGGGACAACGCTTCGAGCACCAGGGCGCCACTGCCGGTGAAGGCATCCAGCACTCGGGCGCCTTCGATGTAGGGTGCCAGCCAGTTGAACAGGGTTTCCCGCACGCGGTCGGTGGTCGGCCGCAGTCCGTCGCCTTCAGGCACCGCCAGGCGGCGGCTGCGCCACTCGCCGGCGATGATGCGCAGGTGGCCCTGGCCCTTGCTTTGGCTCTGCTGAGGGCGGGCGGGAGGGGTGGATCTAGGCATTAGTGCTCCGGTACGCCGAGGGGCTGCTCGGCGGGTTTGTCAGTAGGGGCTGGCAGCGGTTTTTGCGGCACGCTCGGGCCGACGGTAACGATCACCAGTTTATCGGCGGCCAAGTGCTTGTTCATGGCTGCCTTGACCTGCTCGACGGTCAGTGCCTGGGACTGCTGCATGAAGTCTTCCAGCCAGGTCAAGGGCAGGTTGTAGAAGCCGATGGCGCCCAATTGGCCGACGATGCTCGCATTGCTGGCGTTCGACAGCGGGAAGCTACCGGCCAGTTCGCGCTTGGCGTCGTCCAGTTCCTGCTGGGTCGGGCCGCTCTTGAGGTAGTCGGCAAGAATGCCTTGCACCAGCTTGAGGGTGCCCTCGCTGAGTTCGGCACGGGTCTGCAGGTTGATCATGAAGGGGCCGCGCACCTGCATCGGGCTGAATACCGAGTATACGCCGTAGGTCAGGCCGCGTTTTTCCCGCACTTCGCTCATCAGGCGCGTACCGAAGGCGCCACCGCCGAGAATCTGGTTGCCCAGCGACAGGGCTGGCCAGTCCGGGTCCTGGCGGTCGATGCCCAGCTCGGCCAGCATCAGGTGGGTCTGCTTGGATGGGAAGTCTATGTGGGTCGCGCCAGCCTTGGGCTCGACGGGTTGCGCAGGCTTGGCCAGTGCCGGGCCTTTGGGCAGGGCGGCGGAGACCTGGGCGGCAATCGCCTCGGCCTCTTCACGGCTGAGGTCGCCGACCAGGGCGATTACCGCGTTGCCCGCTGCATAGGCTTTGGCGTGGAATGCGCGCAGCTGCTCCAGGGTGATGCCCGGGATGCTTTCAGCGGTGCCGTCGCTTGGATGGCCGTACGGGTGTTCGCCATAAAGGTTGCTCAACAACGCTTTGCCGGCGATCTTGCTGGGGTTCTGCTTCTCGTATTCGAAACCTGCCAGCAGCTGGTTCTTGATGCGCTTGAGTGCGTCCTCTGGGAAGGTCGGCTTGCCGGTCACTTCAGCGAACAGCTTCAGGGCCGGCTCGCGCTTGTCCTTGGCACTGAGGCTACGCAACGAGGCCACTGCCATGTCGCGGTAGGAGCCATTGCCGAAGTCTGCGCCGAGCCCTTCGAAGCCTTCGGCGATGGCGGTCACATCCTTGCCGGCAACGCCCTCGTTGAGCATGGCGTTGGTCAGGGTGGCCAGGCCTGGCGTGTTGCCGTCCTGGCTGCTGCCGGCGGCGAAGGTCAGGCGCAGGTCGAACATCGGTAGCTCGCGGGCTTCGACGAACAGCACGCGTGCACCTTCGGCGGTGGTCCAGTTCTGGATGTTCAGCTGGCGCCGGCTGGGGGCTTTGCCGTCCAGTTCGGCCAGCGATTGCAAGGTATTGGCGGGGCGGGCTGCGGTGCTGTCGGCTTCGGAATGCGCGGGGCGCGCCAGCACGGCGGCAAGCGCCACCACCAGTGCGATGATGCCTGTGCCGATCAGGGTGTAGCGTGGTGCGCTGCGATCACTCATGAGCGGACTCCTCAGGCAGTACATGGGCAACGCTCAGGCGTTCGCGGGTGAAATAGGTGCGTGCGGCGGCCTGGATGTCCTCTGGGGTCACACGCTTGAGTTCGTCCAGTTCGCTGTCGATCAGTTTCCAGGACAGGCCGACCGTTTCCAGCTGGCCAATGGTGGTGGCCTGGCTGCTGATGGAGTCGCGGTCGTAGACCAGGCCAGCGATCACTTGGGCACGTACACGTTCCAGTTCCTCGGCGCTCGGTGGGGTCGTCTTGAGCTCATCGAGCAACTGCCAGACGCCTTTCTCGACATCGGCGAGGGTCTTTTGCTTCTGCACGTTAGGGGTAGCCGAAATCAGGAACAGGCTGTCGCCGCGGGTGAAGGCGTTGTAGCTGGACGAGGCGCCGGCCACCAGTTCCTGACCGCGCTCCAGGCGCGCTGGGAGGCGGGCGCTGTAGCCGCCGTCGAGCAGGGCCGAGATCAGCCGCAGGGCGTGCGCGGTGCGTGGGTCTTTGGCGGTCGCAAGGCCCGGTACGTTGAAGCCGTAGATCAGGCTGGGCAGTTGGGTGCGCACGTGCAGGGTCAGCTGACGCCGGCCTGGCTCGGTCAGCTCCAGCGGCAGCTTGGCCGGCGGAACAGCGCGCTTGGGGATACTGCCGAAGTATTTCTGCGCCAGGCCTTTGACCTCGGCGGCGGTAACATCGCCGACCACCACCAGGGTGGCGTTGTTCGGCGCGTACCAGGACTCGTACCAGTGGCGCAGCTCCTCGACTTTCATGCGTTCGAGGTCGGCCATCCAGCCGATGGTCGGGGTGTGGTAGCCGCTGGCCGGGTAGGCCATGGCGCGGAACAATTCGAACGCTTTGGCGCTTGGCTGATCGTCGGTACGCAAGCGGCGCTCTTCCTTGATCACCTCGATTTCGCGGCTGAACTCATCGGCCGGCAGGCGCAGGCTGGCCAGCCGGTCGGCTTCCAACTCCAGCGCCACCGGCAGACGGTCGCGGGCCAGAACCTGGTAGTAGGCGGTGTAGTCGTCGCTGGTGAAGGCGTTCTCTTCCGCGCCCAGGTCGCGCAGGATGCGCGAAGCTTCGCCGGGGCCGACCTTGGAGCTGCCCTTGAACATCATGTGCTCCAGGGCGTGAGACAGCCCGGTCTGGCCGGGGGTCTCGTAGCTGGAGCCGACCTTGTACCAAATCTGCGAAACCACCACTGGCGCGCGGTGGTCCTCGCGCACGACCACTTTCAGGCCGTTGTCGAGGATGAATTCGTGGGTGGGTTGCACATCGGCGGCAAAGGCTGCGAGCGGCAGGCAGAGCGTGCCGAGCAACACGCCAGCGGCGCGGCGGGCTAGAGCATTCATAAGGTGTTTAACCTGTTCGGCGGCCTGCAGGGTTTAGCGTCGGCGGGCCAGGAGGTGCTAGGATACTGATCCGGTTGCCTGGCGACCATGCCTGTCGCCGTTCTGGCCTGCAGGTCCATTAAGACAAAACATTGCGCATGAACCAGCCGGCTTCAAAATAGTCTGTTCTGCGTTTAGAGAATTCCAGATGAGCCGCTGCTGGCCCATCGCTACCCTGAGATAGCCGTCTTCCATGTTTGGTTCAAACGACGACAAAAAAGCGCCGGCCGAGGCTGGCGAGAAAAAAGGCCTGTTCAGCTGGTTTCGCAAGAAGCCGCAGCAACCTGTCGCCGAACAGCCACAAGCCCCTGATGCGCAGGCAGTAGAGCCGGTATCGCCGCAGCCTGCCGCCGAGCAGCCTGAGCCGGTTGCGGCCGAGCCGGTGGTTGGCGAAGCGCCCACGCCTGCCGTTGAGCCGGTAAGGCCCGCCGAGCCGGTGCTGGCCCCGCAGCCTGCGCCTGAGCCGGCCCCGGCTCCGGCTCCTGAAGTGGCCCCGCTCCCAGCGCCTGCTCCGCTCCCTGAGCCAGTGCCGGTTCCCGAGCCTGCTGCGGCCCCTGTGCGGGTGGACCTGCCGGCACGTTCCGAGCCTGCTGCCGCTCCGCTCGAAAGCCCTGCTCCAGTGGCCGCCGCCCCCGAAGCCCCGGTCAGCAACCTGGTCCTGCCCGTTGCCGAAGAGCCGGTCGCCCTGGTTCCAGACCTGGAGCCAAAGGCCCCGCCAGCGATTCCCGAGCGCCCGGCCCCCGAACAGGCCGTCGCGGCCATCACCCCAGCCGATGCCGAACCTGCCAAGCCCGGCTTCTTCGCTCGCCTCAAGCAGGGCCTGTCGAAGACCAGTGCCAGCATTGGCGAAGGCATGGCCAGCCTGTTCCTGGGCAAGAAAGTCATCGATGACGACCTGTTGGACGAGATCGAAACACGCTTGCTGACCGCCGACGTCGGCGTCGAGGCGACCTCGATCATCGTTCAGAACCTGACCCAGAAGGTTGCGCGTAAACAGCTGGCCGATGCCGATGCCCTGTACAAGTCGCTGCAGGAAGAACTGGCCGCGCTGCTTCGCCCGGTCGAGCAGCCGCTGAAGATCCAGGCGCAGAACAAGCCCTATGTGATCCTCGTCGTCGGCGTCAACGGCGCCGGCAAGACCACCACGATCGGCAAGCTGGCCAAGAAGCTGCAGCTCGAGGGCAAGAAGGTCATGCTGGCGGCGGGTGACACATTCCGTGCTGCCGCAGTCGAGCAGTTGCAGGTCTGGGGCGAGCGCAACCAGATTCCGGTGATCGCTCAGCACACCGGTGCCGATTCCGCGTCGGTGATCTTCGATGCCGTGCAGGCCGCCAAGGCCCGTGGCGTCGATGTGCTGATCGCCGATACCGCCGGCCGGCTGCACACCAAAGACAACTTGATGGAAGAGCTGAAAAAGGTTCGCCGGGTCATTGGCAAGCTTGACGCCGAGGCGCCCCACGAGGTGCTGCTGGTGCTCGATGCCGGTACTGGCCAGAACGCCATCAGCCAGGCCAAGTACTTCAATCAGAGCGTCGAGCTGACCGGCCTGGCCCTGACCAAGCTGGATGGCACCGCCAAGGGCGGGGTGATCTTCGCTCTTGCCAAGCAGTTCAACATCCCGATCCGCTTCATTGGCGTGGGTGAAGGCATCGACGATCTGCGCACCTTCGAAGCCGAGCCGTTCGTCAAGGCTCTGTTTGCCGAGCGAGAGCACCCATGATCCGATTCGAACAGGTTGCCAAGCGCTATCCCAACGGCCATGTTGGCTTGCATGAGCTGAGTTTCCGGGCGCGCCGGGGCGAATTCCTGTTCGTCACCGGCCATTCCGGGGCCGGCAAGAGCACCTTGCTGCGCCTGTTGCTGGCCATGGAGCGCCCGACCAGCGGCAAGTTGATGCTGGCCGGGCAGGACCTGGGCCAGATCAGCAATGCGCAGATCCCGTTCCTGCGTCGGCAGATCGGGGTGGTGTTCCAGAATCACCAGTTGCTGTTCGACCGCACCGTTTTCAACAATATCGCCCTGCCGCTGCAGATTCTCGGCCTGTCCAAGGCAGAGATCGCCAAGCGCGTGGATTCGGCGCTGGAGCGTGTGTCGCTGGTCGACAAGGGGGAGCTGTACCCGGCCGACCTGTCCACTGGCCAGCAGCAGCGGGTCGGTATCGCCCGTGCGATCGTCCACCAGCCCGCCTTGCTGCTGGCCGACGAACCCACCGGTAACCTTGACCCGCGCCTTGCCGCAGAGATCATGGGGGTGTTCGAGGACATCAACCGCCTGGGCACCACGGTGTTGATCGCCAGCCATGACCTGGCACTGATTGCGCGCATGCGCCACCGCATGCTGACCTTGCAGCGCGGCCGTCTGATCGGCGATGGGGAGGCCGGGCAATGAGCACTACACGTACACCCAAGGTTTCCGAGCGTGTCGCGCCCAAGGCGGCCGACGCGGATACCCGGAAAAAGCGCGGCGAGCATGATGATGACGGCCCGGACTTCCGCACGCTGTTGCATGCCTGGCTGGACAGCCACCGTGCCAGCCTGGCCGACAGCCTGCGCCGTCTGGGCAAGCAGCCAATCGGCAGCTTCTTCACCTGCCTGGTGATGGCCGTGGCGCTGAGCATGCCCATGGGCTTGTCGCTGCTGTTGAAGAACGTCGAGAAGCTGGGGGGCTCCTGGCAGCGCGCCGCGCAGATTTCCCTGTACCTGAAGCTCGACGCGGGCAGCAAGGAAGGCGAGGCCCTGCGCGAAGAGATCAAAAGCATGCCTGGGGTGGCCGATGCCTTGTACATCAGCCCAGGGCAGGCGCTGGAAGAGTTCCAGCAGCAGTCGGGGCTGGGCGAAGCCTTGCGTGAATTGCCCGACAACCCGCTGCCTGGTGTCGTGGTGGTAACCCCGACCGAAGTCGATAAGCCCGCCCTGGAAGCGCTGCGTCAGCGTCTGGCCGAGCTGCCTCGGGTTGAAAACGCACAACTTGACCTGGTGTGGGTGGAGCGCCTGGCGGCGATCCTGAAACTGGGCGACCGGTTCGTCTTCGGCCTAGCGGTGATGCTGATTTCTGCCTTGCTGTTAGTAATCGGTAACACAATTCGTCTACATATCGAAAACCGCCGTACCGAGATCGAAGTCATCAAGCTGGTAGGCGGCACCGACAGCTACGTACGGCGGCCTTTCCTGTACATGGGCGCGTTGTATGGCCTGGGTGCGGGCCTGCTGGCCTGGGGTATCCTGGCCTTCGGCCTGAACTGGCTGAACGAGGCCGTGGTAGGGCTGTCCGGGCTCTACGGCAGCGACTTCTCCCTGGGCGGGGTGCCAGCATCCGATGGTCTGTCGCTCTTGATCGGAGCGGTGCTGTTGGGGTATATCGGTGCATGGATTGCGGTGGCTCGCCATTTGAACGAGCTGGCCCCGCGATAGTTTTTCTGAGCCAGCATTGACAATTTTTCATTTTTGGAACTTGCACCTTGGTTCCAGGTCTATGTTGGCAGTGCTCACAAGGCACGAGTCTGGTAAGTCGGAGGTTCTTGAATGACCACATCGTTGCAACCTGCCTATGCCCTGGTTCCCGGTGCAAACCTGGAAGCCTATGTGCACACGGTCAACAGCATCCCGCTGCTGACTGTCGAGCAGGAGCGTGATCTGGCCGAGCGTCTCTATTATGAGCAGGATCTTGAGGCCGCTCGGCAAATGGTGATGGCCCACCTGCGCTTCGTCGTACATATCGCCCGTAGCTATGCTGGCTACGGCTTGGCCCAGGCCGACCTCATTCAGGAAGGCAACGTCGGCCTGATGAAAGCGGTCAAGCGCTTCAACCCGGAAATGGGTGTGCGCCTGGTGTCGTTCGCCGTGCACTGGATCAAGGCTGAAATCCACGAATTCATCCTGCGCAACTGGCGCATCGTCAAAGTGGCTACCACCAAGGCCCAGCGCAAGCTGTTCTTCAACCTGCGCAGCCAGAAGAAACGCCTGGCCTGGTTGAACAACGATGAAGTTCACCGCGTGGCCGAAAGCCTCGGCGTCGAACCGCGTGAAGTGCGTGAGATGGAAAGCCGCCTGAGTGGCCAGGACATGGCCTTCGACCCGGCAGCAGAGGCGGATGACGACAGCGCCTTCCAGTCGCCTGCACATTACCTGGAAGACCATCGCTACGACCCGGCTGTGCAGCTCGAAGATGCTGACTGGAGCGACAATTCCACCAGCAACCTGCATGAAGCCTTGCAGGGCCTGGACGAGCGTAGCCGCGACATTCTCTACCAGCGTTGGTTGGCTGAAGAGAAAGCCACATTGCATGAGCTGGCGGACAAGTACAGCGTTTCGGCTGAGCGTATTCGCCAGTTGGAAAAGAATGCAATGAACAAGGTAAAAGCGTTGATCGCAGCCTGATTGGCGCTTGATGCCTGATAAAGCCGCTGACCCATAGCAGGGTGGGCGGCTTTTTTGTTCGTGCAGGTTTTACCGGCTTGTGGAAGGGGCAGTTAGAGCCCGCGTATCCATTCAGGGCTTGCGCGAAGCATCCAGTTGCATCAGGTAGCTCGGCCCACCCAGCTGGCTCATCTGCCGGCGAATCCAGCCTGCCCGGCTCGCCACGTAGGCGCTCGGCCGGCTGGCGCTCCACTTGATGGGGCTGGGCAGCACTGCAGCCAATTGAGCCGCCTGCTGGCGGCTCAGCCGACTTGCATCAATACCAAAGTGGTAGCGCGCCGCAGCTTGCGCACCGAACACCCCTTTGCCCCATTCGGCACTGTTCAGGTAGACCTCAAGGATCCGCTCTTTCGACCAGAACAGCTCGATCAGCGCCGTGAACCAGGCTTCCAGGCCCTTGCGCAGCCAACTGCGGCCCGGCCACAGGAACAAGTTTTTGGCCACTTGCTGGGTCAATGTGCTGGCACCCCGGACGCTGCCGCCGCGCTCGTTATAGGCCAGTGCCGCCTGGATGGCAGGGATGTCGAACCCCCAATGGTTGGCGAACTTCTGGTCCTCACCGGCGATGACCGCGACTTTGAGGTCGTCGGAAATATTCTCCCACGGCTGCCAGTCGCGCTGCAGGTCGATCGGCTCGCCACTGACCCACGACTGCACCTTGCGCTCGACCATCAATGCCGTGCCGGGAGGCGGCACCCAGCGGAACACCAGCACCAGTACGATGCTGCCGGCAGCGAACCAGAGCAGGGCGCGGGCGAGGCGGCGGAGTAGGGATGACAGCATGGCGATGGCTTGGCCGGACCGGTGGAACGGGCCATTATACAGACCCGATCCCAGGAGTCGTCCCATGCTTCGCACCTTCCTCATGCTCGCCGCCTTTTTTGGCTTTACCGGCGTCGGCCTGGGCGCATTCGCCGCCCACGGGCTGAAAAACCGTCTGAGCGCAGATTACCTGGCCATCTTCCAAACCGGGGTGACCTATCAACTGGTGCATGCCTTGGCAATCTTCGGTGTCGCGCTGCTCGCCGCGCACTTGCCGGGGCGCCTGGTTGGCTGGGCCGGTGGTCTGTTCGCCCTGGGCATCGTGCTGTTCTCCGGTAGCCTGTACCTGCTGACCCTGAGCGGGCTGGGCAAGCTTGGCATCATCACCCCTATCGGTGGCTTGTGCTTCCTGGCCGGCTGGCTCTGCCTGGGCATGGCGGCATGGCGCTTAGGCTGACCAAGCGGTCCACAATCACGACTAATGGCGTGCACTGCCCTTGGGTTAACGCGTTGATCGGCGCTAGAATGCTGGCCCCCAACGCACAATGGTGGCCGTGCGCATGCGCATTCAATTGAACGGTGAACCCTACGAATTGCCCGCTGGCGAAAGCGTCGCGGCGCTGCTGACCCGCCTGGAACTTACCGGGCGCCGGGTGGCAGTGGAATTGAACCTGGATATCGTGCCGCGCAGTCAGCACGACAGCACGCAGCTCAACGACGGCGACCAGGTCGAAGTGGTGCACGCCATTGGTGGCGGCTGATTCCGGCCTGGTGATTCACCTGCAAGCCCAGCAATCTATTCCAGAGGATCTCTGATGAGCAACGTTCGTAGCGACAAGCCCTTTACCCTGGCCGGGCGCACTTTCCAGTCGCGCCTGCTGGTTGGCACCGGCAAGTACCGTGACATGGAAGAAACCCGCCTGGCCATCGAGGCCTCGGGCGCTGAAATCGTCACTGTCGCCGTGCGCCGCACCAACCTCGGCCAGAACCCGGGCGAGCCGAACCTGCTCGACGTGTTGCCGCCGGACCGCTACACCATTTTGCCGAACACCGCCGGCTGCTATGACGCCGTTGAAGCGGTGCGCACCTGCCGTCTGGCCCGTGAATTGCTCGATGGCCATAACCTGGTCAAGCTGGAAGTCCTGGCAGACCAGAAGACCTTGTTCCCCAACGTGATCGAAACCCTCAAGGCCGCCGAAGTGCTGGTCAAGGACGGCTTCGACGTGATGGTCTACACCAGCGATGACCCGATCATCGCTCGTCAACTGGCCGAAGCAGGCTGCATCGCGGTGATGCCGCTGGCCGGCCTTATCGGCACTGGCCTGGGCATCTGCAACCCGTACAACCTGCAGATCATCCTGGAAGAATCCAAGGTGCCGGTGCTGGTCGATGCAGGCGTGGGTACTGCCTCCGATGCCACCATCGCCATGGAAATGGGCTGTGAAGCGGTGCTGATGAACTCGGCCATCGCCCACGCCCAGCAGCCGGTGCTGATGGCCGAGGCCATGAAACACGCAATCGTCGCCGGGCGCATGGCCTACCTGGCCGGGCGCATGCCGAAGAAACTCTATGCCAGCGCGTCTTCGCCGCTGGATGGTCTGATCAAGTAAGAGCTACTGATGACTGAATCGCAAGATACGCCGATCACCACCGACGGCGAAGCGCGCCCACACCGCCGCATCAAGAGTTTCGTGATGCGCGCCGGGCGCATGACCGAAGGCCAGCAACGTGGCCTGGACCAGGGCGGCCCGCTTTATATCCTGCCGCTGGCCGACAGCCCGGTGGACTACGACCAGGTGTTTGGCCGCTCGGCGCCGCGCACCCTGGAGATCGGCTTCGGCATGGGCCATTCCCTGTTGGAAATGGCCGCCGCCGCACCTGAACAAGACTTCATCGGTGTTGAAGTGCACCGCCCAGGTGTGGGTGCACTGCTGAACGGCGTGCTGACCGAAGGCCTGAAGAACCTGCGGGTCTACGATTGCGACGCCATCGAAGTGCTCAACCGCTGTGTGGCCGATAACAGCCTCGACCGCTTGATGCTGTTCTTCCCCGACCCATGGCACAAGGCGCGCCACCACAAGCGCCGTATCGTGCAGCTGGAGTTCGCCGAGCTGGTGCGTCGCAAGCTCAAGCCGGGTGGCGTATTCCATATGGCCACCGACTGGGAACCGTATGCCGAATACATGCTGGAAGTGATGAGCGCGGCTCCGGGGTACCGCAACCTGGCAGCGGACGGGGCTTATGTACCGCGTCCCGAAGAGCGTCCCATCACCAAGTTCGAGCGCCGTGGTGAGCGCTTGGGCCATGGGGTTTGGGATTTGAAGTTCGAGAAGGTGGATTGATTGGCCGTTTGAGCCTTTCGATTGTGCGCTGATCTGCCTGTGCAAGCCCTTCGGGGCTTGTTTGCATTCAAGGCCCGGGGTGATTTCATGCGGATCAGTTCGGCGCACCCTGTATGGGCAGCCCAGTGGTAGGGCTGCCCTGATGCCGGGGCAGCTTCCAGTGAGTTTTATCCCCGCCGATCAGCGACCACGCCAATCAACACCAGCACCACCAACAGCACCGGCGCCAACGCGTAGTTGTTGAACTGGCTCAGGCCCCTCACCACCCATGGCGTGGCATAGATCAACGCCGCGCCGCTGCCGATCATCACCAGCAGCGCCATGAATGGCACCCGCAGGGCTCCTGCCAGGCCGCCCAGCCGTTGTTCCACCCAGCCCTTGATGTCGGTACCAAACAGCACCAGCAGGCAGCCTACCAGGGCCAGCGAAATCTCAGACAGGTTGCTACGGCTCCAGCGGGAAACCGTTGCCAGCAGGTCAAGTACCAGATCCATGGGTCATCCTTAGGTCAAGAAATACTGCAGCAGGTCATTGAGGAACAACTGGCCGCGTGGCGTGGCCACCAACCGATCCGGTTCGACCTGCAAAAGGCCTTTTTGTTCGGCGGCGCGGCGGGCCTCAGCCAGCTGTGCCAGTGGCAGGCCGGTACGCTGGCTGAACAGCTCGGCTTCCACGCCATCGGTCAGGCGCAGGGCGTTCATCAGGAACTCGAACGGCAGTTCATCCACCGGCAGCAGCTTCTCGCCAGCCTTGAACGGCTTGGCCAGGTTCAGGTAGTCCTTGGGCAGGCGGGTCTTCCAGGTGCGCAGGATGCGCCCATCGGCAAAGGTCAGCTTGCCGTGGGCGCCGGCGCCGATGCCGATGAAATCGCCAAAGCGCCAGTAGTTGAGGTTGTGCTTGGCGGCACGCCCAGCCTGGGCATAGGCCGAAACCTCGTACTGCTTGTAGCCGTGGGCCGCCATCAGGGCTTGGCCAGCCTCCTGGATGTCCCAAAGGATGTCGTCCTCGGGCAGTTCCGGTGGCTGGTTCCAGAACACCGTGTTTGGCTCCACGGTCAGTTGGTACCAGGACAGGTGCGTCGGCCCCAGGTCGATGGCCTGGCGCAGGTCGCCCAGCGCATCGTCCAGCGACTGATCGGGCAGGCCGTGCATCAGGTCCATGTTGAAGTTGTCGAAGCCGGCTGCCCGGGCCATGCCCGCTGCGCGGATCGCTTCGTCGCCATTGTGGATGCGCCCGAGCGCTTGCAGCTTGGCCGGCTGGAAGCTCTGCACGCCAATCGACAGGCGATTGATGCCCGTTTGCCGGTACGCCTTGAACTTCTCCTGCTCGAACGTCCCTGGGTTGGCCTCCAGCGTGATTTCAATGTCTGGGGCGAAGGGGATGCGTTGCTCCACGCCGCGCAGCAGCCTGCCGAGGGCATGGGCGCTGAACAGGCTCGGAGTACCGCCGCCGAAGAAGATCGACGAAATCGGCCTCCCCTGAACCGCTGGCAGCTCTTGGTCGAGGTCGGTCAGCAGGGCATCGACATAGGCCTCTTCCGGAAGGTCAGGCCCAGCCGCGTGGGAGTTGAAGTCGCAGTACGGGCATTTGCGTACGCACCACGGAATGTGGATGTACAGCGCCAAAGGCGGCAGCGTGGCGAAACCCGCCACGCCAGGCTGGCGCGGCTGGGTGGGCAGCACTTCGATCATGCCAGGCCCAGACGTTGGCGCAGCAGGACCATGGCCCGCGCGCGGTGGCTGAGCTGGTTCTTGTCGGCAGGCGCGAGATCGGCGCTCGAGCAGTTGCGCTCAGGCACCCAGAACAGCGGGTCATAGCCAAACCCTTGATCGCCGCTGGCTTCGAACATGATGCGCCCATGCCACAGGCCTTCGCAGAGGATGGGCAGTGGGTCGTCGGCATGGCGTACCAGCGCCAGCACACAGACGAACTGGGCGCCGCGCTGATCTTGCGGGACATCCTTGAGTGCTTCGAGCAGTTTGGCGTTGTTTGCTGCATCGCCCTTACCGTCGGCATAACGCGCCGAGTAGATGCCTGGCGCGCCGCCGAGAAAGTCGACCGCCAGCCCGGAGTCGTCGGCCAGCGCCGGCAACCCGGAAATGCGTGCGGCATTACGCGCCTTGAGGATGGCGTTTTCGACGAACGACAGGCCGGTTTCTTCCGGCTCTACCTGGCTGAACTCACCGATCGAGCGCAGTTGTACAGTCTGGCCGAGCATGGCCTGAAGTTCCTTGAGTTTGCCGGCATTGTGGCTGGCCAATACGAGTTGCTGGAGATTCATCATTCGCCTGGGAACACTTCCTGGTTGAAGCTGAGTTTATGACTGATCCCGCCGGTTTCGACATTCAGGTCGAAGGTCAGCGTCTCGGCCTGGTCGATCTTGAACTGGGCGATATAGTAGATCGCGCCGCGATCGGTGATTTGCTTGAACGATAACGGGTTGCTGCGCCCGGTGAGGTCTTTCACCGTGCCGCTGACCACCGCCATGGCGGGTTTGCTGGCCTTGAGCACGGCAATGTTGAGCACCCCCTGATTCTTGCTGCGTACAAGCCCAGTGGCGGCGGCAATGTCCGGCTGCAGCATGCTGGAGGTGAAGGCGCTGTAGTGCACCGTCACGTCGCCGAACACCTCCTTGCGCTCGGCTTTGGCGGCATCGGCCGCCAGTGCCGGCAGCGCCAGGCACAGGCTGATCAGGAACAGGGCTAGGCGACGCATGGGGCGATTCCTCTGCTGGGCGTCAGACCGCGAGCGGGTGCTCCTGCAGGCCTGGGCTACTGACGCGGTAGATGCCGATTTCCCCTAACAGATTAGGCCAAAGCCGGCCGCCCCACCCGTTGCGGTGCAAGTGGTCGACGGCCAGGCGGTCCAGGACTTTGGCGCGGCGCTCATGGCACAGCTGTTCGAAGTCGGCGAATGTGCAGAAGTGGATGTTCGGCGTGTTGTACCAGGTGTACGGCATGAAGTCCGAAACCGGCATGCGGCCTTTGGTTGCCAGGTACCAGCGGCAACGCCAGTGGCCGAAGTTCGGGAAGGTGATGATGCACTGGCGGCCCACCCGAAGCATCTCGTCGAGAATGCGGTCGGGGTACTCCACGGCCTGCAGGGCCTGGGTCATGATCACAACGTCGAAGCTGTTGCTGGCGAAGTTGCCCAGGCCTTTGTCCAGGTCCTGTTCGATGACGTTGACGCCTTTGGCCACGCACGCGGCGATGTTGTCGGGGTCGATTTCCAGCCCGTAGCCTGTAACCTGCTTGCGGTCACGCAGCGAAGCCAGCAGCTCGCCACTGCCGCAGCCCAGGTCGAGTACCCGGCTGCCGGCGGGAATCCAGTCGTGGATGATTTCCAGATCGGCTCTCATGCTGTCCTCAGATGGCGATGCGGTTCATGTAGTTCGCGAAACCCTGCATGTAGCGAGGCGTGGGAATCAGGAAGGCATCGTGCCCGTAAGGGGAATCGATCTCCAGGTAACAGACGTTCTTGCGTGCCGCCATCAGGGCATTGACGATCTCACGCGAGCGAGCCGGCGAGAACCGCCAGTCGGTGGTGAACGACATGATGCAGTAGTCGGCTGTGACGTGGGCCAGGGTCGCGGCCAGGTCGCCGCCATTGGCTGCCGCCGGGTCGAAGTAGTCCAGCGCCTTGGTCATCAGCAGGTAGGTGTTGGCGTCGAAGCGCCCGGAGAACTCTTCGCCCTGATAGCGCAGGTAGCTCTCTACCTGGAATTCCACGCTGTGGAAGTCGTAATTGAGCTTGTCACTCTTGAGCTCCCGGCCAAACTTTTCACCCATCGAGTCGTCGGACAGGTAGGTGATATGCCCGACCATGCGCGCCAGCATCAGACCACGCTTGGGGATCACGCCCTGGTCCTGGAACGAGCCGCCGTGGAATTCAGGGTCGGTGAGGATGGCCTGGCGCGCCACTTCGTTGAAGGCGATGTTCTGCGCCGACAACTTAGGTGCCGAGGCAATGTCGACGCAATGGCGCACGCGTTCGGGGTAGGTCATGGTCCACTGCAAAGCCTGCATGCCGCCGAGGCTTCCGCCGACGATGGCCGCCCACTGCTGGATGCCCAGGCGATCGGCCAGGCGTGCCTGGCTGTGTACCCAGTCTTCGACGGTCAATACCGGGAAATCGGCGCCATACGGCTTGCCGGTGGCGGGGTTGACGCTGCTGGGGCCAGTGCTGCCGTTGCAGCCACCGAGGTTGTTCAGGCTGACCACGAAGAAACGGTTGGTGTCGATCGGCTTGCCGGGGCCGATGCAGCTGTCCCACCAGCCGGGCTTGCGGTCGGTGGCAGCGTGGTAGCCGGCCGCGTGATGGTGGCCAGACAGCGCATGGCAGATCAGCACAGCATTGCTGGCGTTGGTATTGAGGGTGCCATAGGTTTCGTAGACCAGCTCGTAGCTGGCCAGGGAGCGGCCACAGGCCAGGGCCAGCGGTTCATCGAACCGGGCTATTTGCGGTGTAACCAGACCGACGGAATCTTCGGGAAGGACAGTGGACATCGACCCTGCTCACGCTTGACGGAGGCGTAAGTCTAAAGAGCGCTACCCCCAGCGGCAAGCAAAGGCTTGCCGCTGAGAACAACAGGGGTCAGATCATCCGCCACAGTTCCTGCGGCATGCCGGCATAGGCTGCCAGCGGGGGCATGACGAACGATTGCAGCACCTGGATCGCGATGAAGGCGAAGATCGGCGAAATGTCCATGCCGCCCAGGTTGGGTACGATGCGGCGGAACGGCGCCAGCACGGGTTCGCTGATCTGGTAGGCCAGCTCGGCCGCTGGGTTGTGGCTGTTCGGCGCCACCCAGGACACGATCACCATGACGATCATCGCGACCCAGAAAATCTTCAGGAACAGCGAGGTGATGCCGATGATCGCCCACATCAGCAGGTGCAGCACATCACCGAAGGTGCCGTAGGTCACCATCAGCACGAAGCCCATCAGCAGAGCCTGGATCACCACTGCCAGCAGCAGCGACGAGGTATCCAGGCCGCCGACGCTTGGGATGATGCGACGGATCGGCTTGAGCAGCGGTTGCGTGGCGCGCACCGCGAATTGGCACAGCGGGTTGTAGAAGTTGGCCTTTACCAGCTGTAGCACGAAACGCAGCAGGACGATCACCAGGTACAGGCTGACCAGGGTTTGCACCACGAAGATCGCGGCGCCGGACAATGCATTCATCTAAGACTCCTTATTTGCCCAATTGCTCGGCCAGCTCGGCAGAACGCTTCGCTGCGGCGGCCAGTGCCTGCTCGACAATGGCTTCGAAACCGTTGCTCTGGAACGACTTGATCGCGGCCTCTGTGGTGCCGGCTGGCGAAGTGACCCGGCGGCGCAGCTCGGCGGCGTCAACGTCGCTGGCCACCGCCATGTGCGCGGCACCCAGTGCGGTCTGCAGGGTCAGCTGGGTAGCGGTTTCGCGTGGCAGACCAAGCTTCTCGCCGGCGGCAGTCATGGCTTCGATCAGCAGGAAGAAATAGGCCGGACCGCTGCCCGAAACCGCTGTCACGGCATCGAGCTGGTGTTCGTGCTCAAGCCACAAGGCGGTGCCCACGGCCGATAGCAGCTGCTCGGCCTGCTGGTGCTGTGTGCTGGTGACTTCGGCGGTGGCATACAGCCCGCTGACGCCTTGGCGCAGCAGGGCCGGCGTGTTGGGCATGCAACGTACCACCGGGCGGGCGCCTAGCCAGGCCTGAAGGCTGGCGCAGGTGATGCCGGCGGCAATCGAAACGATCAGCTGGCCATCCTGCAGGTTCGGCTGCAGGGCCTCGCAGACGGTTTTCATCACCTGCGGTTTGACTGCCAGGACGATCACGTCGGCCCCGGCGATGGCTTGTGCGTTGTCTTCGAATACCTCGATACCGTGCTCGGCCTGGACCCGGGTGCGGGTTTCGGCGCCTGGATCGCTGGCGCGGATCTGCGTGGCGTCCAGGCCTTGGGCGCGCAGGCCGCCGATCAGGCTGGCAGCCATGTTGCCGGCGCCGATGAAAGCAATACGTGTCTTGCTCATGTCAGGTCCTTGAGGGAAAGAGTGAGTAAAGCATGGAATCAGACGGGGCCGTAGCTGCGGGCCCCGAACAGGGCGGTGCCGATACGCACCCAGGTCGCACCCTGCGCGATGGCGGCTTCCAAGTCATGGCTCATGCCCATGGACAGGGTATCAAGGCCAAGATTCAGGCCCTCCTGCAGCTGGCGCAGGCTGGCAAAGGCGGCTTCTTGCTCGGCGCGGTCTTCGCTGGGTTCGGGGATGGCCATCAGCCCGCGCAGGCGCAGGTTGGGCAGTGTGGCCACGGCATTGGCCAGGCCCGGCAAGTCCTCGGGCGCACAGCCCGATTTGCTGGCCTCGCCGCTGACATTCACTTGCAGGCAGATGTTCAGTGGCGGCAGGCTGGGTGGGCGCTGTTCAGACAGGCGTTGGGCGATCTTCAGGCGGTCCACGGAGTGTACCCAGTCGAAATGCTCGGCAATGGCTTTGGTCTTGTTCGACTGAATGGGGCCGATGAAGTGCCAGATCAAGGGCAAGTCCTGCAGGTCCTGCTGCTTGGCCAGGGCTTCCTGCAGGTAATTCTCACCGAAATCGCATACCCCTGCGGCATGCAGCTCGCGGATGGCACTGGCCGGTTTGGTCTTGCTGACTGCCAGCAACTTGAGGCTGGCCGGGTCGCGTCCAGCCGCCTTGGCTGCACTATCGATACGGGCGGCAAGGGCGCGAAGGTTGTCTGCTATGGTGGACATGGATCGATGCCGTTGGCTCAGGAGTCAGCGGCATTCTACCTGCTTGATGGCCGTTGGGGAGTCTCATGGACGTGACTGACCTGTTGGCTCGGGCTGGCGATGCAGGGGCGAGCGACCTGCACCTGGCCGCGGGCGAGATACCGATGCTGCGCGTGGAGGGTGAACTGCGGCGCATGGCGCTACCGAGCATGACGCCTGTGGCGTTGACCGATGCCCTGGCGCCGCTGCTCGATGAGCGCCGGCGCCAGCAGTGGGCGCAAGGTGACGAGCAGGACCTGGCACTGGAACTGCCCCCGCTTGGGCGCTTTCGCCTGAACCTGTTTCGCCAGTTGAATGGCCCGGCGGCCACCTTTCGCTTGATCCCGAAGCGGATCGCGACACTTGACGAGCTCGACCTTGAAGATGTGTTTCGTTCTGTTGCGCAGTGGACTGACGGCCTGATTCTGCTCGGTGGGACTACCGGCAGTGGTAAGTCCAGCACGTTGGCGGCGCTGGTCGATCAGCTGAACCGGCAGCGGCCCTTGCACATCATCACCCTCGAAGACCCTGTCGAAGTTATCCACAGCAGCCAGCGAAGCCTGGTCAATCAGCGTGAGATAGGTCGACACTGCCGCGATTTTTCCCAAGGGTTGCGCAGCGCCTTGCGTCAGGACCCGGACGTGATTGTCATTGGCGAATTGCGCGACCTGGAGACGATTCGCCTGGCGTTGCGGGCTGCGGAGACCGGGCACCTGGTGCTGGCAACCGTACATACGCGCTCGGCTGCCGGTAGTGTCGACCGGCTGGTGGACGTGTTTGCCGCCGAGGAGAAACCGCTGGTGCGGGCGATGTTGGCGGAGTCATTGCGCATGGTGGTTGCGCAGGTGCTGGTCAAGCGTGCGGGGGGCGGGCGGGTGGCAGCCCGGGAGGTGCTGGTGGGTACGCCCGCGGTGCGCAACCTCATCCGCGAGGGGCGCATGGCGCAATTGAATTCGGTGATGCAGGCGGGTGCTGCGCAGGGTATGCGCACGATGGAGGGGGCATTGCAGCGATTGAAGGCCCAGGGATTGATCGGGGCCGTGTAGCGGTGGCCCCAGCAATCGATGGGTCGCCTGGCAGGTCAGCGCTTGGCCAGAGCCAACTGCTGCGGCTGCTTCGGCAGCACCCGCTTGGCCACGACGTAATGCTTCTGCCAGTAAGGCTTGCTCAGGTTGTCGATGCTCACCCGCTTGCCGCGGCGCGGTGCGTGGATGAAGCGATCGTTGCCCAGGTAGATGGCGACGTGGTTGACGCGGCGGCTCTTGATGTTGAAAAAGATCAGGTCGCCAGGCTTCAGGTCACTTTTGGCCACCTTCACGCCGTGGCCCTTGGCCATGGCATTGGAGGTGCGCGGCAGGTCGACGTCAGCCACCTCGTTGAAGGCATACTTGACCAGCCCGCTGCAATCGAACCCTTTTTTAGGGCTGCTGCCGCCCCAAACATAAGGGGTGCCGAGCACATTCACGGCGCGGCTGAGCACGTCGCTGCTCTGTTTCGGCGACATGGCGGCGACCGGCAGGTTGTGCACCTGGCCAGCGTTAGTGGCGCGTGCACGCATCGCGATGTGCTTGCTCGGTGCGCGTTTCACCGTGGCATTGGTGGTATAGCCGGTGAAACCATTTGGAAGACGTTGCTCACGGTTGGTGGCGTGGGCGGCCAGGGGCAATAATAGGCAGAGGGTCAGCCATGTCTTTAACAAAGGCGGCATAGATGAAGCTCTTGTGAAGTTTTAATAGTGGTTTTGGTGTTGGCGCGCAACTTTATAACAGCTTTTCGATCAATTTTTGATCCGTTGGTCGATTGTCATGTTGCCGTACGTCGGCCTGCCGCGAAAAAGTCACATTTTTTTTTAGAAAATTTTCGGCTAACCCATGGGGGCTATGAATGAACAGTTATGAACACGGGGCGCCGTTTCACGACACCCACAGCAAGGTCATTGGCTACCTGTTGTGGATTTTCGGCTTCACCGGCTCGCACCGCTTCTACTACGGCAAGCCGATCACCGGGACCATTTGGTTCTTCACGCTGGGCTTGCTGGGCATAGGCTGGCTGATCGACCTGTTCCTGATCCCGTCGATGGACCGGGAGGCCGACTTACGCTTCCAGTCTGGGCGCATCGACTACAACATTGCCTGGGTACTGCTGACCTTCCTCGGCATTTTTGGCGTGCATCGCCTGTACCAGGGCAAGTGGATCACCGCGATCATCTACTTCTTTACCGGTGGCCTGTTCCTGGTGGGTGTGCTGTATGACTTCTGGACGCTGAACGGCCAGATTTCCCAGGCCAACGCCGAGCGCCGTTGAGCACAAAAAAGGCCTTGTCACGCTGAGCGACAAGGCCTTTTTCGTTACTGGCGGGTCTGCCGCTGCTGCAGTAGCAGGTTGCTGAACCCTGCGCCGGCCAGTTGCTTCTGCGCACCGGTCAACTGCTCGCGGTTGCTGTAGGGGCCGACCAGCACGCGGTACCAGGTTTCATCCTTGACCGTGCCTGATTCCACCTTCACCGTCTGGCCCAGCAGGATGATCTGCGCCCGCACCCTGTCGGCGTCAGCCTGCTTGCGGAACGAGCCCGCCTGAAGGAAGTACTGCGTGGTGGCTGCAGGTTTGATCACTGGTGGCGCCGGCGGTGGCGTCTGGCCCAGCAGTGCGGCCTGGGCGCGCGCAGTGTCGATTTTCGCCGCTTCGGCAGGTGTGACCGGGGTCACCGGCTGGGCTGGGACAGGCGGCGTCTTCTCAGGCACGGCTTCTGGCGGCACGATCACTTCCGACTCGGGCAGCAGGGTGTAGAAGTCATACTTGGGCTTTACCGGCTGCTGCGTCGTGGCCGTCGCGGTCTTGCCCGCTTCGGCCACTTTCGCGGGCTTCTGCTGATCGGGCTGGGCGCGCTTGATGTCGCCGCCCCCAGGCTCGAGCTTCATCAGGAAGACGATGAAGGCGCCGACCGTCAGGCCGACTGCCAGCCATATCCAGCCGGGAATCGGCTGTTTGGCCGGTGCCTGGGTGCGGCTTGCGCCGCGCTTGGGAGCTGGTTTTTTCTTGGCAGCCAACTTACATGCGCTCCAGGGTTTCCAGGCCGAGCAGCTCCAGACCTTGCTTCAGGGTGCGCCCCGTCAGGGCCGCCAGGCGCAGACGGCTCTGCTGTTGCTCGGGGGTTTCGGCGGCGAGGATCGGGCAATTCTCGTAGAAGCTGGAGAACAGGCCGGCCAGGTCGTACAGGTAGGTGCACAACACGTGCGGGGTGCCTTTCTCGGCAACGTTGTTGAGGACTTCACCGAACTGCGCCAGGCGTGCAGCCAGGTCCTGCTCGTGGGCAGCCTGCAGCACGATGTGGCCATCCACCTCGTCAAAGCCCTTGCCCAGCTTGCGGAACACGCCGGCCACGCGGGTGTAGGCGTACAGCAGGTAAGGCGCGGTATTGCCTTCGAAGTTGAGCATCAGCTCGAAGTTGAAGCTGTAGTCGCTGGTACGGTGCTTCGACAGGTCTGCGTATTTCACCGCGCCGATACCGACCACTTCACCGATGCGGCGCAGTTCGTCCTCGGCCAGGCTCGGGTTTTTCTCCTTGACCAGGGCGTAGGCACGGTCCTTGGCCTCGGTGAGCAGGTCGATCAGCTTCACGGTGCCGCCATCGCGGGTCTTGAATGGGCGGCCATCGGCGCCGTTCATGGTGCCGAAGCCCATGTGTTCCATCTGCATCGGGTGGCCGACGAAACCGGCGCGGCGCGCCACTTCGAACACCTGGTTGAAATGCAGGGCCTGGCGTTGATCGACGAAGTACAGCGCGCGGTCGGCCTTGAGCACATTGCTGCGATAGCGCACGGCTGCCAGGTCGGTGGTGGCGTACAGGTAGCCGCCGTCGGCCTTCTGGACGATCACGGGCAACGGCTCGCCTTCGCTGTTCTTGAACTCTTCGAGGAACACGCACTGGGCGCCTTGGTCCTCGACCAGCAGGCCTTTGGCCTTGAGGTCGGCCACCACGTTGGCGAGGTCGGCGTTGTAGGCGCTTTCGCCCATCACGTCGGCCATGGTCAGTTTGACGTTGAGCAGCTCGTAGGTTTTCTGGCAGTGCGACAGTGAAATGTCCTTGAAGCGCGTCCACAGCGCCATGCACTCGGGGTCGCCGGCCTGCAGCTTGACCACCAGGCCTCGGGCGCGAGTGGCGAAATCCTCGGACTCGTCGAAGCGCTTCTTGGCCGCGCGGTAGAAGTTTTCCAGATCAGACAGCTCGTCGCTGGTGATCGGGTTTTCTTCCAGATAGGCCAGCAGCATGCCGAACTGAGTACCCCAGTCGCCCACGTGGTTCTGGCGGATGACCTCATCACCCAGGAACTCCAGGACGCGGGCGACGCTGTCACCGATGATGGTCGAGCGCAGGTGCCCGACGTGCATCTCCTTGGCCAGGTTCGGCGCCGATAGGTCGATCACGACCTTCTGCGTAGGGCCAGCCTTGCGCGCACCCAGGTGTGCATCGGCCAGGGCGGCATCCAGGCGGTTGGCCAGGGCGTCGGTGTTCTGGAAGAAGTTGAGGAAACCTGGGCCGGCGATCTCGACCTTGCTGATGTCGCTACTGGCCGGCAGGGCTGCAATCAGCTTTTCGGCCAGGTCGCGTGGTTTCATGCCGGCCGGCTTGGCCAGCATCATCGCGATGTTGCTGGCGAAGTCGCCGTGGGTCTTGTCCCGGGCGTTTTCCACCTGGATCGCCGGCGACAGCCCTTCAGGCAGCACACCGTCGGTGACGAGTTGGGTGAGGGCTTGCTGGATCAGCTGGCGAATGGTGTCTTTCATTGGGATCTCTTTTCGACCGCTAGCGCGGAGGAGCGCCTGGGTGCGCAGGTGGAAAAACTGGGCATTATCCGTTGCTGGGCTCGGGTTGCCAAGCTTCAAGCTTCAAGCCGCAAGCCGCAAGCCGCAAGCCGCAAGCCGCAAGCCTCAAGCTGCAAGCTGCAAGAAAAAGCGCGATCGCCACCGGCCTGCTCTTGCTTGCCGCTTGCAGCTTGCCGCTTGCCGCTCAATAGAGGTCAACCGGGTCGACATCCAGCGACCAGCGTACTTGCCGGCCGCCTGGAAGCTGCTCCAGCACCAGTAGCCAGGCACTGATCAGACGATGCAGTGGTGCCCGGGTTTCGGCCTGTATCAATAGCTGCGCACGGAAGCGCCCGGCTTTGCGCTCCATCGGAGCAGGCACCGGGCCCAACAGTTCAATGCCAGGCAAGTGTTGCTCCGTCACCAGGCGCTGCGCTGCGCTGCAGGCTTCGTCCAAGAAGCCTTCGGCCTGCCCGGGCTTGTGCGCTTCGGCGCGCAGCAGGGCAAGGTGGGAATACGGTGGCAGGCCGGCGGCGCGGCGTTCGTCCAGGGCCTGTTCGGCAAAGGCGAAATAGCCTTGCTCGGTCAACTGCACCAACAGCGGGTGGTCGGCCAGGTGCGTCTGGATGACCACCTTGCCGGGCTCCTCGGCACGCCCGGCGCGCCCGGCCACCTGCACGATCAGTTGTGCCATGCGCTCGGTGGCGCGGAAGTCACCAGAGAACAGCCCGCCATCGGCATCGAGAATCGCGACCAAGGTAACCCGGGGGAAGTGATGCCCCTTGGCCAGCATCTGCGTCCCGACCAGGATGCTCGGCTGGCCGCGCTGGATGGTGCTGAACAAATTGTGCATGGCGTCCTTGCGGGCCGTGCTGTCGCGGTCGACCCGCAGGATCGGGTAATCGGGGAACAAGACCTTCAGGCGTTCCTCGGCGCGCTCGGTACCTGCACCTACCGGGCGCAAGTCGACATGGTTGCACTTGGGGCACTGGTGCGGCAGGCGTTCGTCGTAGCCGCAATGGTGGCAGCGCAGTACGCCGGCGCGCTGATGCACGGTCATGCGCGCATCGCAGCGCGGGCATTCGCTGAGCCAGCCGCAGTCGTGGCACAGCAGCGTCGGGGCGAAGCCACGGCGGTTGAGGAAAACCAGCACTTGCTGGCCTGCTTCCAGTGTCTGGCGGATGGCCTGTTGCAGCGGGCCGCTGATGCCGCTGTCCAGCGGCAGGCTTTTCACATCCAGGCGTAGCATGCGTGGTGGGCGCGCGCCTCCGGCGCGCTGGTTCATGCGCAGCAGGCGGTAGCGACCGGTCAGGGCATTGTGCAGGGTTTCCAGCGACGGGGTGGCCGAGCCGAGCAGGATCGGGATGTTTTCCTGGTGCGCGCGCACCATCGCCAGGTCGCGGGCGTGGTAGCGCAGGCCTTCCTGCTGTTTATAGGAGCCGTCATGCTCCTCGTCGATGATGATCAGGCCCGGGTTCTTCATCGGCGTGAACAGCGCCGAACGCGTGCCGATGATGATATCGGCCTCGCCATCTCGCGCCGCCAGCCAGGCGTCGAGGCGTTCGCGGTCATTGACGGCCGAATGCACCAGGGCGATGCGTGCGTTGAAACGCTGTTCGAAACGCGCCAGGGTTTGCGGGCCGAGGTTGATTTCCGGGATCAGCACCAGCGCCTGCTTTCCAGCCTCCAGGGTTTCGCGGATCAGTTGCAGGTAGACCTCGGTCTTGCCGCTGCCGGTAACGCCAGCCAGCAGAAACGCATTGAAGCCGTCAAAGCCATCGCGCACGGCCTCGAAGGCCACTCGCTGCTCTTCGTTTAGCGGCAGTTCCGGCTGGGCCAGCCAGTGCTCATGGCGCTGTTCCGGCAGGTGACGGCGTGTTTCGAGCTGAACCAGGTCCTTGGCCAGTAACAGGTCAAGGCTGTCCTTGTTGAGGTTGAGCTTGCTCAGCAGGCTGTGCGCGACGCCGTGCGGGTGCTGCGCCAGCGTTCTGAGAGCGTCCCGCTGGCGCGGTGCGCGGGCGATGCGCGGGTCTTCCAGGCGGGCGCCTGGGGCCACGTGCCAGAAGCGCTCCTGGCGCATCTCGGCCGGCTCGCCTTGGCGCAGCAAGGTCGGCAAAGCCCAGCTCAGGGTGTCGCCGAGGCTGTGCTGGTAGTATTGGGCTGTCCACAGGCACAGCTTGAACAGCGGTGCAGGGACCGGTGAAACCGGGTCGAGCAGGGCGCTGGCCGGCTTCAGCTTGTCGGCAGGGACCTCGCTGTGGTCGCAGACCTCCACCAGCACGCCGATCATCTCGCGGCGGCCGAACGGCACGCGGATGCGCATTCCGGGGGTCAGTGCCTGGCGCGCCATGCTCGCCGGCGCCCTGTAATCGAACAGGCGACGCAGGGGGGAAGGCAGGGCAAGGCGTAGAATGACGTCGGACACGCGTAAGGTCTCGCAGGGCGTTTCAAAGACTGGCGAGCCTAGCAGACGACAGTCGGTGCAAGCGACAACTTGCGTCGAGGCGGCGCTCTGGTATTATTCCCCGCCTAATTACGTGCGGTATTCAACAATTGGTGTTGGGTGGCGGCACGCAGCTCGAGGAAGTGACCATGAAAGCTGATATTCATCCGAACTACGAAGCAGTTGCTGTGACCTGCAGCTGCGGCAACAAATTCGAAACCCGTTCGACCCTGGGCAACACCCTGGCGATCGACGTTTGCAACCTGTGCCACCCGTTCTACACCGGTAAGCAGAAAGTGCTGGACACCGGTGGCCGCGTTCAGCGCTTCGCCGATCGCTTCGGTATGTTCGGTACCAAGAAGTAATCATGCGCATGGCGAACCCTTCGGGTTTCGCGTTGTTGCTGAAAAAGGCGCCCCTTGTGGGCGCCTTTTTTGTGGGCGCTCTTTGGCAGATGTCGGCCCTGGCGTTTTGCCCGTTGCCGGACGGGCCGCAGAGCGCGGCGGTGCGCCAGGTGGTCGATGGCGACACGCTGCGCCTTACCGACGGTCGCAGTGTGCGCATGATTGGCATCAACGCCCCGGAGGTCGGGCGTAAGGGGCGCGCCAGCGAGCCTTTTGCAGTGACTGCCAAGCAGCGTTTGCAAGCGCTGGTCAAGGCCAGCGACGGCCGTGTCTGGTTGGTGCCCGGCGTCGAGCCCAAGGACAAGTATGGGCGGACCCTGGCGCACGTTTACGCCCGCAATGGCGACAATCTTGAAGCGCGGTTGCTTAGCGAGGGGCTTGGTTACCGCGTCGCGGTTGCGCCCAATGTGCGCCTGGTGGCCTGCCAACAGCTGGCCGAGCAATCAGCGCGCAAGGCAGGCGCTGGCCTTTGGCGCAGTTCACCGGTGCTGCGCGCCAGCCAGGTCCGCCAGTCGGGCTTTGCGGTGATCGGCGGCAGTATTCGCAATATTGCGCGCAATCGTGGTGGCATCTGGCTGGAGCTGGAAACCGACGTGGTGTTGCAGGTTCCCGCTCGTCTGCAACGCAACTTCCCCGCCGGCTTCTTCGATAACCTCAAAGGACGCCAGGTCGAGGCGCGTGGCTGGGTGCTGGATCGTTCCCGCAAGGGTGGGCTCAAGCCGGGGCAGCGACGCTGGGTGTTACCAATCACCGATCCGAGCATGCTTGAACGTATTTCGAGCTGAAAAGATGTAGACATTTCGCTGTTAGATTGTACACACTGTAGTTCGAATGCCCCCGTGTGTTATAGCGTAAAGTCTTAGGCTAAAGGCCTTGACACAAGTGACCGGCCAGTCTTGTGGCTCCCCGGCTCTTTGCGTATCCTCGGCGGTCCGTCAGAACAGTAAATAGCGGAATGCCCACCATGTCAGACCTGAAAACCGCCGCTCTCGAATACCACGCTCAACCTCGTCCGGGGAAACTGAGCGTCGAGCTCTCCAAGCCCACTGCCACCGCCCGTGATCTCGCCCTGGCCTACAGCCCAGGCGTTGCAGAACCGGTGCGTGAAATTGGCCGTGATCCTGAGCTGGCCTACAAATACACTGGCAAGGGCAACCTTGTTGCAGTTATTTCTGATGGCACCGCCATCCTCGGTCTGGGTGACCTTGGCCCACTGGCTTCCAAGCCGGTCATGGAAGGCAAGGGCGTTCTGTTCAAGCGTTTCGCCGGTATCGACGTATTCGATATCGAAGTCGAGTCGGAAAGCCCGCAAGCGTTCATCGACACCGTTCGCCGCATCTCGATCACCTTCGGTGGCATCAACCTCGAAGACATCAAGGCGCCAGAGTGCTTCGAGATCGAGCGCACCCTGATCGAGCAGTGCGACATCCCTGTGTTCCACGATGACCAGCACGGCACCGCTATCGTTACCGCGGCCGGCATGATCAACGCCCTGGAAATCGCGGGCAAGAAGCTTGAAGACGCCAAGATCGTCTGCCTGGGGGCTGGCGCTGCCGCCATCTCTTGCATGAAGCTGCTGGTCAGCATGGGTGCCAAGGTCGAAAACATCTTCATGATCGACCGCAGCGGCGTTATCCACGCTGGCCGTGACGATCTGAACCAGTACAAGGCCCAGTTCGCTCACGCTACCGACAAGCGCACCCTGGCTGATGCACTGGACGGCGCCGATGTATTCGTTGGCCTGTCCGGCCCGAACCTGCTGAGCGCGGAAGGCCTGAAGTCGATGGCTGCCAACCCGATCGTGTTCGCCTGCTCGAACCCGGACCCGGAGATCTCGCCAGAGCTGGCTCATGCCACCCGCAGCGACGTGATCATGGCGACCGGTCGTTCCGACTACCCGAACCAAGTCAACAACGTGCTGGGCTTCCCGTTCATCTTCCGTGGTGCCCTGGACGTTCGCGCCAAGCGTATCAACGAAGAAATGAAGATCGCCGCAGCCATCGCACTGAAGGACCTGGCCAAGCTGCCGGTGCCTAAGGAAGTTTGCGAAGCCTATGGCGTGGAAGGCCTGGAGTTCGGTCGTGAGTACATCATTCCGAAGCCACTGGACGCCCGCCTGATCACCGTCGTTTCCGATGCCGTAGCCAAGGCTGCCATCGAATCCGGCGTAGCTACCCTGCCATATCCGAAGCACTACCCGCTCAACAGCGTGGACGAAGTGTTCAACGGCTGAAGCAAGGCGCAAAAAAGAACCGGCTCAAATGAGCCGGTTTTTTTTTGCTTCGAGCTGCAAGCTGCAAGCTGCAAGCTTCAAGCTGCAAGCTACAAGCCTGACCGCGTCAGCATTGACTGGCGCGGTGGGTCAGTCAGCCGAGAACAGCTTGCCGCTTGCCGCTTGCAGCTTGCAGCTCAAGATACAAGCTACAAGCCTGACCGCGTCAGCATTGACTGGCGCGGTGGGTCAGTCAGCCGAGAACAGCTTGCCGCTTGCCGCTTGAGGCTTGCCGCTTAAAACAGATCCATGGGCGCCGCTTCGTCGGCTGGGAGGGGGCTGCCCGGGGCTGCTCCGTTGCCGAGTTCGTCAACCGAGGGGGGCGAATCTTCAGCTTTGAACAGCTCGAAATAGGCGTTAGGCGTGCTCGGGGAGGCGGCGCGGCCGCTCACCGGGTCGACCCGCAGGCTGAGGATGCCTTCCGGTTCTGCAGGCGGATGGTTGGGTTTGTCCTTGAGCGCCGCGCCCATGAAGCTCATCCAGATCGGCAGTGCAGCCGTCCCGCCATATTCGCGGCGGCCCAGGGTTTCCGGCTGGTCGAAACCTACCCACACGGTAGTGACGTAATCGGCATTGTAGCCAGAGAACCAGGCATCCTTGGACTCGTTGGTGGTGCCGGTCTTGCCCGCCAGGTCCGTACGGCCCAAGGCCAGGGCACGGCGCCCGGTGCCGCGTTTGATTACGTCCTGCAGCATGCTGGTCAGGATATAGGTGGTACGGCCATCGATGATCTGCTCGGCGGTTACCGGCACTTGTGGAGCAGGGGCCGGCTGGTTCGCAGCCGACTGCCCCTCACCTGGCAGCGACGCCGTGCTGATCGGTTGCTCTGGTGCAGCGAGGCCCGCATCGTCCTCGGCGCCCTGCGGCACGCGCGCAGGGTTGGCGGTGAACAGCGTCTCACCGTTGCGGCTCTCGATGCGCTCGATCAGGTACGGGTTGATCTTGTAACCACCGTTGGCGAAGGTGCTCCAGCCGGTGGCGATTTCCATCGGCGTCAGGGTCGCGGTGCCCAATGCCAGCGAAAGGTTGGGCGGCAAGTCCTGCTTGTTGAAGCCGAACTTGGTGATGTAGTCGATGGTGCGGCCTACGCCCATGGCCTGCAGCAGGCGGATCGATACCAGGTTGCGCGACTTGTACAGCGCTTCGCGCATACGAATCGGGCCGAGGAAGGTGTTGGTGTCATTCTTGGGCCGCCATTCCTTGTCCAGGGATTCGTCGACGAACACGATCGGCGCGTCGTTGACCAAGCTGGAGGCGGTATACCCGCTGTCCAGTGCCGCACTATAGATGAAGGGCTTGAAGCTCGAACCGGGCTGGCGCTTGGCCTGCATGGCGCGGTTGTAGTTGCTCTGCTCGAACGAGAAGCCGCCAACCAGTGCACGAATGGCGCCGTTGTAAGGGTCCAGCGTGATCAGCGCGCTCTGCGCTGCCGGCACCTGGCTGAATTTGAGTGTGCCGTCGTCCAGGCGCTGCACGCGTATCAGGTCGCCGACCTGGGCCACATCCGCCGGCGATTGTGGCGCCCGGCCCTGAGCATTGCTATTGATGAACGGCCGCGCCCACTTCATGGTGTCCCAGGCGATGTCTTCTTCCTTGCCGCCACGGGTCAGCACCTTCAGGCCACTCTTCTCGACCTGGGTGACGATGGCCGGTTCCAGCCCGCCCAAGGTGCGCTGCTTGTTCAATTCCTGCAGCCAGGCAGCCTGGCCTTTGCCCGGGAAGCGCGATTCAGGGCCGCGGTAGCCGTGGCGCTCATCATAATCGGACAGGCCACCGTGAACGGCCTTGTTGGCCATTTCCTGCATGTCGCTCGGCACGGTGGTGGTGACGCGGAAGCCCTCGGTATACGCCTCGCTGCCATAGCGGCCGACCATTTCAGCCCGGGCCATCTCGGCGATGTAGGGCGCATTCACCTCTGGTGCCGATACGTGGTAGCTGGCGTTGAGCGGTTCGGCCAGGGCGGCCTGGTAGCTCGCCTCGTCGATCTTGCCGAGCTTGTACATGCGGCCCAGGATCCAGTCGCGGCGCTCTTTTGCGCGCGCCGGGTTGGCCAGAGGGTTGAAGCGCGACGGCGCCTTGGGCAGGCCAGCGATCATCGCCATCTGCGCCAGGCTCACGTCACGGATCGACTTGCCATAGTAAACCTGTGCGGCAGCGTCGATGCCGTAGGCGCGGTTGCCCAGGTAGATCTTGTTCACGTACAGCTCAAGGATCTCGTCCTTGGTCAGTTCGCGCTCGATCTGCAGGGCCAGCAGAATCTCGTTGGTCTTGCGCGAGAAGCTGCGCTCGCTGGTGAGGAAGTAGTTCTTCGCCACCTGCATGGTAATTGTGCTGCCGCCGGTCTGTATGTGACCGGTTTTCACCAGTTGGGTCGCGGCGCGCATCAGGCTGCCCGGGTCGACGCCGTAGTGATTGAGGAAATTGTCGTCCTCGGCTGACAGAAGCGCCTGTATGAATTGCGGGGGAATGTCCGCGAAGCGGATGGGCGAGCGGCGCATTTCGCCAAATTCAGCGATCAGCTTGCCATCGCTGCTGTACACCCTCAGGGGTATCTGCAACTGGATGCTTCTGAGCGAATCGACCGACGGCAGGTTGGGGCTAAGATACAGAAACGCACCGCTCACACCGAGTACGAGCGCGCAGATGACTGCGACGAAAGACCACCAGAAGAACTTCAGCAGGCGTATCAAGGCTTTTGGGTGTCCAGGTTGAGGGGTGAGTTGCGCACGGAGCCGGCGGACGAAAAAACGCTGGGCATTATAAGCATTTTTCGCCTCGCCGGGTGACCGGCCGGGCAGCCCGCTGCACCGTCTGGCCATCGAGCCTGGGTGCTGGTGCGGGTTTCAGGGCTGACACAGAGGAGCAGCGATGCTTGGACGCATGGGCAAGGATGCCGGTTCACTGTTGGGGGTTGAAATCGCCGCCGATTCGGTTCGGCTTGTACAACTGCAACGCAGAAAAGGGCGCTGCGAGCGTCTTGCCTGGGAGGCCGAGCCGTTCGAGCCCGCAGGTGCTGGTGAGTGGTGGCAGGTGCCCGATCGCGTAGTGGCGGCGCTGCATCGCGCTTGCCGGCGCAGTGGCAGCCGCCAGCGGCGGGCCGCAGTGGCGCTGCCTGCCTCGCAGGTGATCTGCAAGTTGTGCCAGCTACCGGCCGACCAGCCGGTGGCCGAGATGGAGGCGCAACTCTTGGCTGATGCGGACAGGTTGTTTCCTTTTCCGCTGGAAGAGTTGGTGATGGACTTCCAGGTTTTGGGGCCTTCCTGTGGTCAGGCTGACGCGCGTGATGTTCTGGTGGTGGCTTGCCGGCAGACCGTGCTGCAGCCGTTGGAAGCGCTGTTCGACGAGGCCGGCCTGCTGCTGGAGGTCGTGGAGGTCGACAGCATCGCCTTGTGGCGAATGATGCCGCAACCGCGTGCAGACGGCTCCGCGCTGCTGCGCCTCGAACCTGGTAGCGCTACGCTGCATGGCTGGTCTGAAGGTGTGTTGCCGCAGCGGCGCGAAGTGCCCTTGGCCCGGCTGGATGAACTGTTTGTCGATAACCCGCAGGTGCAGGACCTGCTTCTGACTGGAAGCCTGCTGCTTGAGCAAGGTCGGCTCGATCAGTTGTGCAGCCAGTTGAATAGGCCTTGCCGGCCATTGCCGCAGGTGGCTGGCCTTGCATGCCACGACGGCGACATGGCACTGGCGACTGCCCTGGCGCTGGGGGCTTTGCGCTGATGCTGCGTATCAATCTTCTGCCCTGGCGCGAGCAGCAGCGCCAGGCAGCACTTCGCCGCTTTCAATTCAGGCTGATTGGCGGCGTGGTGCTGGCGCTTTGTGTGGTGTTGTTGATGGACCAGCTGGCACGCCAGCGCGCGCAGCATCAGTTGGCTGCCAACCTGGGCCGGCAGGCCGCCATCGCTGGTCTCGATACGCAGTTGCAGCAGCTTGACGTCATTCACCAGGCCCTCGACGCAGCACAGGCCCAAACCGCTCTGCTGGACGCTCTGTTCGCTGATCGAGGGTATCTGACGGCGCTGTTCAGCGCGCTGGAGCGGGCATTACCCGAGGGCGTTCAGGTGGTCGAACTGAAGGTCGAGGGTGAGCGGTTGCACGTGGTCGGGCTGGCTGCGTCCAGTGCTGTGATAGCGCAATTGATGCGCGATCTCGGGCGCTCCGGGGTATTGCTCGACCTGGAGCTGAAGCGGATCGAGAGCTTGCCTGCTGGCGAGAAGTTTTTGCTGCAGGCGCGGATGTCGGCCTCTTGGTCGTGAAACTGCGCACCCGTCTGGACTGGCAGGCGCTCGTGGCGCGCTCGCGCCTGTTCCGGTGTGCCCTGCCGATAGCTGCGGGGTGCCTGGTCGTTGCGGCAGGCTGCCTGATGCGTTGGCCGGAATGGCGGCAACTGCAGCACACAGCGCAGGCAAACCAAAAGGCCCTTGATGACAAGCACCAGGCCAAGGCCGCCCAGGTATCGGCTCGTGTGCATGCTCCGCAAGCGCTGAGCGACGCCCAGCGGCACTTGGACGATATGCGATGGCGGCTGGCGGCCGGCGGCGAAATCAGCGATCTGCTCGACCAATTGGCCGCATCGGGGCATGTGCATGGGCTGCATTTCGAGCGGCTTGAGGTACTGGATGAGCAGAATCAGCCAGGTTTTGGCCGAACACCGCTGGATGTGCAGGTCGTGGGGCGTTACGCGGCACTGCGAATGTGGCTCGATGATTGGCTTGGGCAGGTTCGCCTGCTGCGTGCCGGTGATATGCATCTGGCCAGTGCTCATGGCAGGCCGGGCGTGTTGAGGTTAAGGCTGCGTGTCGACGCCTTCCACGCCGATGGGGCGGTGGCAGAGCCGGAATCACTGGCTTGGCTGCCTGCGCGTGATCAGGTCAGGCCAGCTGTGGCCGACCCCTTTTCAAGCTGGTCGGGCCGCGCTGTCAGGCAAGGGCTCGCCAACATACCGCTCGCTCAGCTGGAAATGGTCGGCAGCTTGTCCCGAGGCATGCAGCACGAGGCTCTGCTGTTGTCTGCAGGGCGGCTCTATCGCGTGCGTTCCGGTGACCGGCTGGGGCGCGATGAGGGGGTGGTGGTGCGCGTGGACGCGCAACAGGTCGAGGTGTGCGAACGGTTGTTCGTGGGGGGCATTTGGCGCGAGCGCACCACAGTGCTGACACTCAGGAAGGGCGTGGACAGGGAGATCACGCGGGACAATGAACGGGATGATGAAGTGGCTGGTGGCGGCCTTGCTGCCGATGCCTTCGCTGGCAGCGACGCCTTATCAGGGTGAACCGGTTTCGCTGAACTTCCAGGACGTGGAAGTGCGCCTTGTGTTGCAGGTGCTGGCCGATTATGCCGGCATCAACCTGGTCGCCAGCGACACGGTGCAGGGCAGTATCACCTTGCGTCTGCAGGATGTTCCGTGGGATCAGGCGCTGGAATTGGTGCTGCGCAGCAAGGGGCTGGCCCGGCGGGAAGAAGGCAAGGTACTGGTGGTGGCGCCAGCGGCTGAGCTGGCCGAACAGGCGCTGGGGGCGCGTATGGGGTTGGAGTTGGAGGCCCAGTCGCAGCCGTTGCGCCGGGAGTTGCTGCCGATACAACACGCCGCGGCCCCAGAACTTGCCGAGTTGCTGCTGGCTACGTTGGCCGATGACGGCATTCTGACTGGGCGCGGTAGTTTGCATGTGGATGTGCGCACCAATACGCTGGTCGCTCACCAGCCTGAGGGCCGGCTTGCCGAGTTGCGCCAGTTGGTTGCGCAGCTGGATGTGCCTGTACGGCAGGTCGAGATCGAGGCCCGCATCGTGGAGGCCAATGTCGATTACGAGCACAGCCTTGGGGTGCGCTGGGGCCCGCGTCTCTATGGCGAAGCCCCTGCGTTGGGCGCGGACGTATTTGTCGATCTTGGGGTGGAGCGGGCCGGTTCCAGCATCGGCTTGGGCGTATTGCGCGGGGGCGTGCTGCTGGACCTTGAACTCAGCGCCATGGAGAAGACCGGTAATGGCGAAATCATCTCCCAGCCCAAGGTGGTAACGGCCAATAACGAGACTGCCCGTATCCTCAAAGGCACAGAAGTCCCTTACCAGGAGACCTCTAAGAGTGGCGCTACGTCGGTTGCATTCCGCGAGGCGTCGCTGTCGCTGGAGGTCACGCCGCAGATTACGCCGGACGGCAAGGTGATCATGACGGTCAAGGTGACCAAGGACGAGCCTGATTTCGTCAATGCCTTGAACGATGTGCCGCCGATCCGCAAGAACGAGGTCAATGCCAAGGTCCGGGTAGCGGATGGGGAAACCATCGTCATTGGCGGTGTGTACTCGACCACGCAAAACAATGTGGTCGACAAGGTGCCATTTTTCGGCGATCTGCCGTATGTTGGGCGGCTGTTTCGACGCGATGTATTACAAGAGAAAAAATCCGAGCTGCTGGTCTTCCTGACTCCGCGTATCATGAGTGACCAGGCGATTGCTGTGAGTCGTTGATTCTGTGCGAAATTTGATACTTGTAGGGCCCATGGGCGCTGGAAAAAGCACCATCGGGCGCCTGTTGGCCAAAGAGCTGCGCCTGCTGTTCAAAGATTCCGACAAGGAAATCGAACTGCGAACCGGCGCCAATATCCCGTGGATCTTCGACAAAGAAGGCGAGCCGGGTTTCCGTGACCGTGAGCAGGCGATGATCGCCGAGCTCTGCGCGCTCGATGGCGTGGTCGTGGCGACCGGCGGCGGTGCGGTCATGCGCGAGGCCAACCGCCACGCGCTGCACCATGGCGGCCGGGTGATCTACCTGCATGCCTCGGTGGAGCAGCAAGTGGGGCGTACTGCGCGCGATCGCAATCGGCCATTGCTGCGTACCGCCAATCCGGAGGCGACCTTGCGTAACCTGCTCGAGGCGCGCGACCCGCTGTACCGTGAGATCGCCGACATCGTGGTGGAAACCGACGAACGGCCGCCGCGCATGGTCGTACTGGATATTCTCGAACGCTTGCAGCAATTGCCGCCCCGGTAGGCCGGGACTATTCTCGGCCAGGGCCGAGGCGAGGTTCAACGTTACCGCGTGGGTCGCTCAGCCGGCGCCGCGCCCAAGTACATTGTGGGGATACATGCAGACACTTAAGGTCGACCTGGGCGAGCGTAGCTACCCGATCTACATTGGCGAAGGCCTGCTTGACCAGCCAGAACTGCTGGCGCCGCATATTGCCGGCCGGCAGGTTGCCATCGTTTCCAACGAGACCGTCGCGCCCCTGTATCTCGAACGTCTGAGCAAGACGCTGGGTGCCTATTCGGTGCTGCCAGTGATTCTTCCGGATGGCGAAGCCCACAAGAACTGGGAAACCCTGCAGTTGATCTTCGACGGCCTGCTGCGCGCCCGGCACGACCGCCGCACCACGGTGGTGGCGCTCGGTGGTGGCGTTATCGGCGACATGGCCGGCTTCGCTGCCGCGTGCTATCAGCGTGGCGTCGATTTCATCCAGGTCCCCACCACCCTGCTTTCCCAGGTCGACTCCTCTGTTGGAGGCAAGACCGGCATCAACCACCCGCTGGGCAAGAACATGGTAGGTGCGTTCTATCAGCCCAATGCCGTGCTGATCGACACCGCCACCCTCAAGACCCTGCCCGAGCGCGAGCTGTCGGCGGGCCTTGCCGAAGTGATCAAGTACGGGCTGATCTGCGACAAGCCCTTCCTCGGTTGGCTCGAAGACAATATCAAGGCCTTGCGCGCCCTTGAACCTGCGGCGCTGACCGAAGCGATCCAGCGCTCATGTGCAGCCAAGGCCGCCGTGGTCGGGGCTGATGAACGTGAGTCCGGTGTGCGCGCGACGCTCAACCTGGGGCATACCTTCGGGCATGCCATCGAAACGCACATGGGCTACGGTGTCTGGTTGCACGGCGAAGCCGTGGCAGCGGGCACGGTGATGGCTCTGGAGATGTCGATGCGCCTGGGCTGGATCGACCAGTCCGAGCGCGATCGCGCAATCCGCCTGCTGCAGGATGCAGGTTTGCCGGTGGTGCCACCACAGGAAATGACCCCGGCGCATTTCATGGAGCATATGGCGGTCGACAAGAAGGTGATCGATGGGCGTTTGCGTCTGGTGCTCCTGCGCCAGATGGGCGAAGCCGTGGTGACCGACGACTATCCGAAAGAGGTTCTTCAGGCCACGCTGTCGGCGGATTACCGCGCGATCGTGGCCCAGCTTTGAGGTTGTGACAGCGCAATGACCAGTTTGCATGCCGATGAGGCGTTTCTCGACCATTACCAGTTGAGCCACGATCCGTTCGCGCCGCGTGTGCCCGGCTTCAAGTTTTTCCCTGCCCAGCGCAAGCCTGTGCTCGGCCAACTGCACCACCTGGCCCGTTACAGCCAGCTGATGCTGGTGGTTACAGGGCCTGTAGGCAGTGGTAAAACCTTGCTGCGCCAGGCCTTGGTGGCCAGCACCAACAAGCAGTCGGTGCAGAGCGTAGTGGTCTCGGCCCGTAGCGCCAGCGATGCCGCCAGTGTGCTGGGCCAGGTGGCCCAGGCGCTTGAGCTGGCCACGGCGGACGTTCAGGCGATCCTCTCCAAGGTAGTCCAGCTTGCCCTCACCGGGCAGGAAGTCTATTTACTGGTGGACGATGCGGAACAACTCGACGAGTCGGCACTCCAAGCGTTGCTGGAGCTGGCTGCAGGTGTCCCGGAGGGGCGCCCGCACGTGTTCCTGTTCGGCGAAGCGTCGCTGATCGCCGGGTTGGACGAGATCCCTGTCGAGGAAGAGCGTTTCCACGTCATTGAACTCGCGCCCTACAGCGAGGAAGAGACCCGCGAGTACCTGGAGCAGCGCCTGGAAGGGGCAGGCCGGGGCATCGAGGTGTTCACCCATGAGCAGATCGTCGATATTCACGAACACTCCGACGGGTGGCCCGGCAATATCAACCAGGTTGCCCGCGATACTTTGATCGAAGCCATGATCGCCAGCCGTAGTTCGGCGAAGCGACCAACCATGGGGTTCAAAATGCCTAAGAAACACGTGCTCGCGCTGTCCGCTGTCGTTGTGGTCGCCGTTGCTGCTGCGGTTCTCATGCCCAAGAAAAGCGACAAGGCGGCCACGGATGCGCCGACGGCCCAAGCCCAATTGCCGCTGGGGGAAGGAAAGCCTGCTGACCCGGCGATCGAGTTCTCAGGGTCGTCGCAGCCGATGCCACTGCCGCTGGTTGGCCAGTCGCAGCCGGTGATGCGCGAGCCTCTGGCGCAGGCCGCCGGCATGGGGGATGGTGAAGAAGGTGGCCCGGCGGACAGCACTGCGCTGCAGCCGGGCAATCCGCCGACGGTCACGACCATCGCACCACCGCAGGGTGAGGCTGCCGGCCCTGCACCCACCATGGCCCAGGCCGCTACCAGCGCGCCGCCGGCTCAGCCGGTTGCTCCTGCGCAGAAGCCGGTAGCAACCCAGCCGGCCAAGCCGGTTGCACCTGCCAAGCCTGCTCCGGCACCGACCCAGGTTGCCACCGCCAAGCCCGCCGCCAAACCGGCTGGCGGGAGCGGTAACAGCGGCTGGTATACCGGGCAGAAGCCTGGCAACTATGTCGTGCAGATCCTTGGTACCAGCTCCGAAGCGTCGGCGCAGGCCTTCGTCAAGGCGCAGGGTGGCGACTATCGCTACTTCAAGAAAACCCTGCAGGGCAAGCCGCTTTACGTGGTCACTTATGGTAGCTTCGCCAACCGCGATGCAGCGGTTGCGGCAATCAAGAACTTGCCAGCGAAGGTTCAGGCTGGTAAACCTTGGCCACGTACTGTAGCCAGCGTCCAACAAGAGCTGGCCACGGCCCGCTGATACCTTCCGGGCGGCACCACCCCGCCGCCCAGTTGCTGAGCGATAACTGACTTTCGTCTAGCCTGCTGCGCCCGAGCGCGGCAGGCTTTTCTGTCCCAGGCTGCCGGCCACAAGCCAATCTTGCAGTCAGGGCTGAAACGCTTCAGACTCAAGCCAAGGCGCTATCACGGCGCATGGCGTAAAACATTCAATATTGCGACATAAATTTTCAATGGTGAGACATGAAAATTTGTGGGCATCGCTGTCGCTGTGCAACAATGGTTTTCCATGGCCACCGCAAAAAAGCTGGCATTTGATCGGCGTGGATGGTAAGTGGTTGTTAAAAAAGAGATTTGCCTCCGGTTGAGAGGTGAACCTGGTGAGAAAGTGTCTATGAAAACAGGTCTGTACCATCCCGAAGAATTCAAGGACAACTGTGGTTTTGGCCTGATCGCCCATATGACGGGCGAACCGAGCCACCACCTTCTGCAAACTGCCATGCAGGCCCTGACTTGCATGACCCACCGCGGCGGTATCAACGCCGACGGCAAGACCGGTGACGGTTGCGGTCTGCTCATGCAGAAACCCGATCAATTCCTGCGTGCCGTAGCCGAGGAACATTTTGCCGTCGAGCTGCCAAAGCAGTACGCCGTTGGCATGGTGTTCTTCAACCAGGACCCGGTAAAAGCCGAAGCTGCTCGCGCCAACATGGACCGCGAAATCATCGCTGCCGGCCTGACCCTGGTTGGCTGGCGCAAAGTCCCGATCGACACCAGCGTGCTCGGCCGCCTGGCGCTGGAGCGCCTGCCGCAGATCGAACAGGTGTTCATCGGCGGTGAAGGCCTGAGCGATCAGGAATTCGCCATCAAGCTGTTCAGTGCCCGTCGCCGTTCGTCCGTGGCCAACGCCCACGACGCCGACCACTACATCTGCAGCTTCTCGCACAAGACCATCATCTACAAAGGCCTGATGATGCCGCGCGATCTCGCGGCCTTCTATCCGGACCTGGACGACGAGCGCCTGCAAACCGCGATCTGCGTGTTCCACCAGCGCTTCTCCACCAACACCCTGCCGAAATGGCCGCTGGCGCAGCCGTTCCGCTTCCTCGCCCACAATGGCGAGATCAATACCATCACCGGTAACCGCAACTGGGCCATGGCCCGTCGCACCAAGTTCGCCAACGACCAGATCCCCGACCTCGAAGAGCTCGGCCCGCTGGTCAACCGCGTTGGTTCCGACTCCTCGAGCATGGACAACATGCTGGAGCTGATGGTCACCGGCGGCATCGACCTGTTCCGCGGCGTGCGCATGCTGGTACCGCCAGCCTGGCAGAACGTCGAGACCATGGACGCCGACCTGCGCGCGTTCTATGAATACAACTCCATGCACATGGAGCCGTGGGATGGCCCGGCCGGCATCGTCATGACCGAAGGCCGCCATGCGGTGTGCCTGCTTGACCGCAACGGCCTGCGCCCGGCGCGCTGGGTGACCACCAAGAATGGCTATATCACCCTGGCGTCGGAAATCGGCGTCTGGGACTACAAGCCTGAAGATGTCATCGCCAAGGGGCGTGTCGGCCCAGGCCAGATCTTCGCCGTGGACACCGAGACCGGTCACATCCTCGACACCGATGCCATCGACAACCGGCTGAAGTCGCGCCACCCGTACAAGCGCTGGCTGCGTCAGCACGCCTTGCGCATCCAGGCGACCCTCACCGACGACCAGGGCGCGGCCAGCTACGACGCTGACCAGCTGAAGCAGTACATGAAGATGTTCCAGGTCACGTTCGAAGAGCGTGACCAGGTACTGCGCCCACTCGGCGAGCAAGGCCAGGAAGCGGTCGGTTCGATGGGTGACGACACGCCAATGGCTGTCCTGTCGCAGCGCGTGCGTTCGCCTTACGACTTCTTCCGCCAGCAGTTCGCCCAGGTTACCAACCCGCCGATCGACCCGCTGCGCGAAGCGATCGTCATGTCGCTGGAGATCTGCCTGGGTGCCGAGCGCAACATCTTCCAGGAATCTCCCGAGCATGCCTCGCGGGTAATCCTCAGCTCCCCGGTCATCTCGCCCGCCAAATGGCGTTCGTTGATGAACCTGGAGCGCGAAGGCTTCGACCGTCAGCTGATCGACCTCAACTATGAGGAAAGCATCGGCCTGGAAGCGGCCATCCGCAATATTGCCGATCAGGCAGAAGAAGCGGTTCGCGCAGGCAAGACCCAGCTGGTGCTCAGCGACCGCTATATCGCCCCGGGCAAGCTGCCGGTGCATGCTTCGTTCGCCGTTGGCGCGGTCCATCACCGCCTGACGGAAAAAGGCCTGCGTTGCGACAGCAACATCCTGGTCGAAACCGCCACTGCCCGTGATCCGCACCACTTCGCGGTACTGCTGGGCTTCGGCGCCTCTGCGGTATACCCGTACCTGGCGTATGAAGTGCTGGCCGACCTGATCCGCACCGGCGAAGTGCTGGGCGATCTGGACGAAGTGTTCAAGTACTACCGCAAAGGCATCTCCAAGGGCCTGCTGAAGATCCTGTCGAAGATGGGCATCTCCACCATCGCCTCTTACCGTGGCGCCCAGCTGTTCGAAGCGGTGGGCCTGGCCGAAGAAGTGGTCGGCTTGAGCTTCAAAGGCGTGTCCAGCCGCATCAAGGGCGCGCGTTTCGTCGACCTTGAGGGCGACCAGAAGCTGCTCGCCGCTGAGGCCTGGAGCGCGCGCAAGCCGATCCAGCAGGGCGGTCTGCTCAAGTTCGTCCACGGCGGCGAGTACCACGCCTACAACCCGGATGTGGTCAATACGCTGCAGGCTGCCGTGCAGCAGGGCGACTACGCCAAGTTCAAGGAATACACCACGCTGGTCGACCAGCGCCCGGTATCGATGATCCGCGACCTGCTGAAGGTGAAGGTGGCCGATCAGGCCCTGCCGCTGGATCAGATCGAGCCGCTGGAGGCGATCCTCAAGCGCTTCGACTCTGCTGGTATCTCGCTGGGCGCGCTGTCGCCAGAGGCTCACGAAGCGCTGGCCGAGGCGATGAACCGCCTGGGCGCGCGCTCCAACTCCGGTGAGGGCGGTGAAGACCCGTCGCGCTATGGCACCATCCGTAGCTCCAAGATCAAGCAGGTGGCCACCGGCCGCTTCGGTGTGACTCCGGAATACCTGGTCAATGCCGAAGTGCTGCAGATCAAGGTTGCCCAAGGCGCCAAACCGGGCGAGGGTGGGCAGTTGCCAGGCGGCAAGGTCAACGGCCTGATCGCCAAGCTGCGCTATGCGGTACCGGGCGTGACCCTGATTTCGCCGCCGCCACACCACGATATCTACTCGATCGAAGACCTGGCCCAGCTGATTTATGACCTCAAGCAGGTCAACCCTCAGGCCCTGGTGTCGGTCAAGCTGGTGGCAGAAGCAGGCGTGGGTACCATCGCCGCTGGCGTGGCCAAGGCCTATGCCGACCTGATCACCATCTCCGGTTACGACGGTGGTACCGGTGCTTCGCCGCTGACCTCGATCAAGTACGCCGGCGCCCCGTGGGAACTGGGCCTGGCCGAAACCCACCAGACCCTGCGCGGCAACGACCTGCGCGGCAAGGTACGGGTACAGACCGACGGTGGCCTGAAAACCGGCCTGGACGTGATCAAGGCTGCCATCCTGGGTGCCGAGAGCTTTGGCTTCGGTACCGCACCGATGATCGCCCTGGGCTGCAAGTACCTGCGCATCTGCCACCTGAACAACTGCGCCACCGGCGTGGCCACGCAGAACGACAAGCTGCGCAAGGACCATTACATCGGCACCGTCGACATGGTGATCAACTTCTTCACCTTCGTTGCCGAAGAAACCCGCGAGTGGCTGGCCAAGCTGGGTGTGCGTAGCCTGGGCGAGCTGATCGGCCGGACCGACCTGCTCGACGTGCTGCCAGGCGATACCGAGCGCCAGCACCACCTTGACCTGTCGCCGCTGCTGGGCAGCTCGCACATTCCGGCCGACAAGCCGCAGTTCTGCGAAGTCGACAAGAACCCGCCGTTCGACAAGGGCGAACTGGCCGAGAAGATGGTCGAAATGGCCCTGCCGGCCATCCGCGATCAGGCCGGTGGCGAGTTCGCGCTCGACATCTGCAACTGTGACCGCTCCATCGGTGCGCGCATCTCCGGCGAAATCGCCAAGTTGCACGGCAACCAGGGCATGGCCGCAGCGCCGATCACCTTCCGCTTCAAGGGCACTGCAGGCCAGAGCTTCGGCGTGTGGAACGCCGGTGGCCTGAACCTGTACCTGGAAGGTGACGCCAACGACTACGTCGGCAAAGGCATGACCGGTGGCAAGGTCACCATCGTGCCGCCAGCCGGCAGCCCGTTCGAAACCCAGCACAGCGCCATTGTCGGCAACACCTGCCTCTATGGCGCCACGGGCGGCAAGCTGTTCGCCGCCGGCACCGCGGGCGAGCGCTTCGCTGTGCGTAACTCCGGCGCCCACGCTGTTGTCGAGGGTACTGGCGATCACTGCTGTGAATACATGACCGGCGGCTTTGTCTGCGTCCTGGGCAAGACCGGTTACAACTTCGGCTCTGGCATGACTGGCGGCTTCGCCTACGTGCTCGACATGGACAACAGCTTCGTCGACAAGCTCAACCACGAACTGGTGGAAATCCAGCGTATCAGTGGTGAAGCGATGGAAGCCTACCGTAGCCACCTGGCGCGGGTCCTTGGCGAATACGTGGAAGAAACCGGCAGCGAGTGGGGGCGTGAGCTCTCGGAGAACCTGGACGATTACGTGCGACGCTTCTGGTTGGTCAAGCCGAAGGCGGCCAATCTCAAGCAACTGCTGTCCAGTACCCGTGCCAACCCGCAGTAAAAACAGCTGCAAGTGGCAAGCCTCAAGCTGCAAGTAAGAGCAGCTCGAGGTTTGCCCGGCTTAAGTGATCGTCTTGCGGCTTGCAGCTTGTAGCTTGCAGCTGCTGTTAAGAGGTTTTGAAAAATGGCTGAACGTCTGAGTAACGACTTCCAGTTCATCGAAGTGGGCCGCAAGGACCCGAAGAAAAAGCTGCTGCGCCAGCGCAAGAAGGAGTTCGTGGAAATCTACGAGCCCTTCAAGCCCCAGCAGTCCGTAGAACAGGCGCATCGCTGTCTGGGCTGCGGTAACCCGTATTGTGAGTGGAAGTGCCCGGTGCACAACTTCATCCCGAACTGGTTGAAGCTGGTCGCCGAAGGCAACATCCTGGCCGCGGCCGAACTGTCGCATCAGACCAACACCCTGCCGGAAGTCTGTGGCCGTGTGTGCCCGCAAGACCGCCTGTGCGAGGGTGCCTGCACGTTGAACGACGGCTTCGGCGCGGTGACCATCGGTTCGGTTGAGAAGTACATCACCGACACCGCCTTCGCCATGGGTTGGCGCCCGGACATGTCCAAGGTCAAACCGACTGGCAAGCGCGTTGCCATCATCGGTGCTGGCCCGGCGGGCCTGGGCTGTGCCGACGTGCTGGTGCGTGCCGGGGTTACCCCGGTGGTGTTCGACAAGAACCCTGAAATCGGCGGCTTGCTGACCTTCGGCATCCCTGAGTTCAAGCTGGAAAAGACCGTGCTGAGCCATCGTCGCGAAGTCTTTACTGGCATGGGTATCGAGTTCCGCCTGAACACCGAGGTGGGCACCGACATCACCATGGAACAGCTGCTCGCCGAGTACGACGCCGTGTTCATGGGCATGGGTACCTATACCTACATGAAAGGCGGCTTCCCGGGCGAGGACCTGCCGGGCGTGCATGACGCGCTGGACTTCCTGATCGCCAACGTCAACCGCAACCTGGGCTTCGAGAAGTCGCCGCAAGACTTTGTCGATATGCAGGGCAAGAGGGTCGTGGTGCTGGGCGGTGGCGACACCGCGATGGACTGCAACCGCACCTCGATCCGCCAGGGAGCCAAGTCGGTGACCTGTGCCTACCGCCGTGACGAAGCCAACATGCCAGGCTCGCGCAAAGAGGTGAAGAACGCCAAGGAAGAGGGTGTGAAGTTCCTCTACAACCGTCAGCCGATCGCCATTGTCGGTGAAGACAAGGTCGAAGGCGTGAAGGTGGTCGAGACCCGTCTTGGCGAGCCGGATGCCCGTGGCCGTCGCAGCCCTGAGCCAATCCCGGGTTCCGAAGAAATCCTCCCGGCGGACGCCGTGGTGATCGCGTTCGGCTTCCGCCCAAGCCCGGCCCCCTGGTTCGAGCAGCATGGCATCCAGATGGACAGCCAAGGCCGTGTGGTGGCCCCGGAGAAAGGCACGTTCAAGCACCAGACCAGCAACCCGAAAATATTTGCCGGTGGCGATATGGTGCGCGGTTCGGACCTGGTGGTGACCGCCATCTTCGAAGGCCGCAACGCTGCCGAAGGTATCCTGGATTACCTCGAAGTCTGATCGGCCCGATGGGGCCGCACAGCGGCCTCATCGGTTTTTGTATACAAAATTGCTTGATCCACGGCACCCAATAGACAAAACGCATGGTCTCAACCGTGCCTTTTGCGCTGGCGTCTGAGAAAATGCCCGCACTTTTTTGCCGGATGCCGACATGACTGCCCTGAAGAACGATCGTTTCCTGCGTGCACTGCTCAAGCAACCCGTAGACGTCACCCCTGTATGGATGATGCGCCAGGCCGGCCGTTACCTGCCGGAATACCGCGCCAGCCGCGCCAAGGCCGGTGACTTCATGAGCCTGTGCATGAACCCCCAGTTCGCCTGTGAGGTCACCTTGCAGCCGCTGGAACGCTACCCGCTTGACGCAGCGATCCTGTTCTCGGACATCCTCACCATTCCCGATGCCATGGGCCTTGGCCTTTACTTCGAGACCGGCGAAGGCCCGCGTTTCAAGAAGGTCATCAGCACCCCGGCCGACATCGAAGCGTTGGCCATCCCTGATCCGCAGAAAGACCTCGGCTACGTGATGGATGCCGTCAGCACCATTCGGCGCGAGCTCAACGGCCGTGTGCCGCTGATCGGTTTCTCCGGCAGCCCATGGACCCTGGCCACCTACATGGTCGAAGGTGGCTCGTCCAAAGACTTCCGCAAGACCAAGGCGATGGCCTACGACAACCCGCAAGCCCTGCACATGCTGCTGGACAAGCTGGCACAGTCGGTCACCAGCTACCTCAACGGGCAGATCCTGGCCGGTGCCCAGGCCGTGCAGATCTTCGACACCTGGGGCGGCAACCTGTCGGCGGCGGCGTATCAGGAGTTCTCCCTGGCCTACATGCGCAAGATCGTCAGTGGCCTGATCCGTGAGCACGATGGGCGCAAGGTGCCGGTAATCCTGTTCACCAAGAATGGCGGCCTGTGGCTGGAGAGCATCGCTGAAGCCGGCGCTGATGCACTGGGCCTGGACTGGACCTGCGAGATCGGCGACGCCCGCCGCCGCGTGGGTGACAAGGTTGCCCTGCAAGGCAACATGGACCCGACCGTGCTGTACGCCAAGCCCGAGGCCATCCGCAACGAAGTGGCACGGATCCTGGCGAGCTATGGCAAGGGTACCGGCCATGTGTTCAACCTGGGTCACGGCATTACGCCGGAGGTCGACCCGGAGCATGCGGGCGTGTTCATCAACGCCGTGCATGAACTGTCCGCGCAGTACCACCAGTGATCTGAGTGCTGGCCAGTCAAGCGAATCGGGGCCGCTTTGCGGCCCATCGCCGGCAAGCCAGCTCCCACAGGGGCCGCGCCAGCTTTTAGCAGTTGCGCAAGACAGTTACTCCCACGAGGTGCGGTCAACTGTGGCTGGCTTGCCGGCGATCACTGGCAAAGCCGGTGCCATGCCCTGGTTTTGTTGCATTAAGTTTTAATTCAGCGATCGTCGCTAATCTGGTCCCATCGAAACCGAAACAGGACCCGAACCTCATGAAAGCTCGCTACTTCGCTCTGATTCTCGCCCCCTTGTTCAGTACCGCTGCCTTGGCCGCCGGTTACACCGGCCCAGGCGCTCAGGCGGTGACTACCGTCGCCGCGGCCAATGACGCAGCCGATGACACCCCCGTAGTGCTGCAGGGGTATGTCACCAAGAAGGTCAACAATGACGACAAGTACGAATTCAAGGACAACACCGGCACCATCTCCGTCGAGATCGACGATGAAGACCTGCCGCCGACGCCGTTCAACGACAAGACCAAGGTCAAGCTGACCGGTGAGGTGGAAAAGCACCTGATGAGCCGTGAAGTGGATGTGGACATCGTCGAGATCGTGAACTGACCTGAGGGCCCAATCGTCGGCAAACCGGCGATTGGGCTGCAGCGCAACCCTGTTCAGGCAGCCTTGGGCGCCAGCTTGCTGAGGTGCAATGCCACCAGCAACGCCACCGTCAGCAGGCTGCCGATGAACAGCCCGATACCACTCCAGCCCCACTGATGCCAGAACACCCCACCTGCGGTGCCCGCCACACTCGACCCCGCGTAATAGCAGAACAGGTACAACGAAGAAGCCTGGCCCTTGGCCTTCAGCGCTCGCCGGCCGATCCAGCTGCTGGCCACCGAATGCGCTCCGAAAAAGCCGAAGGTAAAGATCAGCATCCCCACGATAATCATCACCAAGGGGCTGGCCAATGTCAGCAACAGCCCGCCCGCCATGACCAGAATGCTCGCCCAGAACACCCGCCGGCGTCCCAGTTTATCTGCCAGCGCCCCCACTTGCGCCGAGCTGTAGATACCCGACAGGTAAACCACCGATAGCAGGCCGACCAGCGCTTGGTTCATGTGATAGGGCTCGGCCAGCAGCCGATAGCCGATGTAGTTGAACAGGGTGACGAACGCGCCCATCAGCAGGAACGCTTCGAGGAACAACCAGGGCAGGCCCGCGTCCTTGAAGTGCATGGCGAAGCCGTCCAGCAGGCTGCGCGGTTTCAGCGTCTGCGCCCTGAAATTGCGCGATTCGGGTAGCACCTTCCAGAACACCAGCGCTGCGATCAGGGCCAGGCCACCGATGGTCAGCATTGCCGTGTGCCAGCTGACGAAGTCGATCAGCACGCCGGTGATCAGGCGACCGCTCATGCCGCCGATGGCGTTGCCACCGATATACAAGCCCATGGCCAGGCCGATGTGCTGGGGGTGGATTTCTTCGCTCAGGTAGGTCATCGCCACAGCTGCCAGGCCGCTCAGCGACAGGCCGACCAGCGCCCGCGTGGCGAGTACGCCTTCCCAGGTCGGCATCACCGCGCTGACGATGGTCGATAACGCGGCGCAGAGCAGGGCAAACACCATCACCGGCTTGCGCCCGATGCGGTCGGAAATCGGCCCGGTGATCAGCAGGCCGAACGCCAGCATGCCGGTCGACACCGACAGTACCAGGCTGCTCTGCGCGGCATTGATCGAAAACTCCTGCGACAGCAGCGGCATCATCGGCTGCACGCAATACAGCAGGGCGAAGGTCGCGAAGCCACCGCTGAACAGGGCCAGTACGGTCTTCATGAAGGCAGGGGTGCCTTTCTCGATCCAGATGTCGTTCAGCGGGGCAGGCTCGGGCTCAGCAGGAAGGGGGGCTACAGCAGTCTTCACGGGTGGGTACCTCAGATGCAATGAAAAAATCATATAGCTGCCTAATGATTAGATCCAATATATTGTTCGACCTATTTAAGATGTTTGACGACTTGTTCTGGAGGGCCCATGGAACTGCGCCACCTGCGTTACTTCATTGCAGTTGCCGAAGAGCTGCACTTTGGGCGGGCGGCCCAGCAATTAGGCATTTCTCAGCCACCCCTGAGCCAACAGATCCAGGCCTTGGAACAGGAGTTGGGCGCGCGCCTGTTCGAACGTACCAATCGTCGGGTCGAGCTGAGTGAGGCCGGCCGGCTGTTCCTCGAGGAAGCGCGTCAGGTACTCGCGCAGGTTGAGAAGGCGGCTGATGTCGCGCGCCGTGCGCAGTTGGGTGAACTGGGCGAAATGAAGATCGGCTTTACGTCGTCTGCCCCCTTCACCTCGAAAATTCCCAAGGCTATTCATGCCTTCCGCCAGCGTTTCCCGGCAGTGCACCTGAACCTCAAGGAAATGAGCAGCCGCGATGTCGCCGAGGGGGTGTTCGATGAGTCCATCGAGGTCGGGCTGATGCGGCCCATGCCCTTGCCGGAAGGGCTGGTGGCCACGGAGTTGTTTCGCGAACCATTGGTGGCGGTGATCAATGCCTCGCATGCGCTGGCCGAAGGGACCGAGCACGGTGTGCACATGGCGGCGCTGGCCCACGAACCGTTCGTGTTCTTCCCGCGCAGTTACGGCAGTGGTTTGCACGCCCAGTTGCTCAGCCTGGCGCGGCAGGCGGGGTTCAATCCGCATTTTGCTCAAGAAGCGGGGGAGGCCATGACCATCATTGGGCTGGTGTCGGCGGGTTTGGGGGTTTCGGTCCTGCCGGCGTCATTCCAACGCATGCGCATCGAGGGCGTGGTGTACCGCACCTTGCTGGATGAAGAGGCGACGTCAGCGGTGTGGCTGGTGCAGCGCGAACGAGGCGGGTCGGCGATGGCCAGAGCGTTTGCCGAGTTGGTGACCGGGCAGGTATACGGCTAGGCGGGCAAAAGCGGGCACGATTGGACTGGCCTGCGCGCACCGGCGAGAGCTGGCTTGCCAGCGATGGGCTGCATAGCAGCCCTAATGGAGCTGACTCACTGGAATTGACCTGGAGATGGCACTGCTAAAAGTGCCAAACCTGAAGGCTGATGCCGGTCTTTTAGCGATTCAGGGCCGCTTTGCGGCCCATCGCCGGCAAGCCGGCTCACACATTTTTTCAGGTTTGCAGAACAGATCAGTTCACGCGCGCCAGGTCACCCTTGAGCGCCACACCCGCGATCACCGCGCCAGCATGGCACTCGTAGGTCGCAGCATCCTTGCGCTCGTTCTTCTTGTAGTAGCTGGCGATATTGGTCACCGCGTTGGCGTTCACCTTGCGCGCGGCGTCCTGCAGGGTCAGCAGGGCCGATTGCAACGCCCATTCGCAGGCCGCTTCGTCGCTTTTGTTGAAGGCATTGGTCTTCTTGTTGGTGACCGCGTTGGCGCTGATCACATTGACCTTGCCGCGTGGCTGTACGCCAGCCAGGTAGAACTTCACCGAGCCATCGAGCTTCTTCTCGTTGAGCATCTGCTGCACAACTTTCTCGAAGGGTAGGTACAGGGCGGTGTCACGGGCCTGGCTGACGCCCGGCAGGGCGCAGAGCAGCAGGGCGGTGGCAGCGGTCCAGGTTTTCAGGCGCATCGGGTCTTCCTTGGTTTCAGTGGGGTTGGGTTGCGTCAGTGCCAGCGACGGAAGATCAACGAGGTGTTGACCCCGCCGAAGGCGAAGTTGTTGTTCATCACATATTGATGGTTCATGGCGCGGAACTCGCCGCGCAGGTAGTCCAGTTCACCGCAGCGCGGGTCGACATTATCGAGGTTGAGCGTGTGTACGTAGCGGTCGCTGTTGAGCATCTCGATGCTGAACCAGGACTCCAATGCACCGCAGGCACCGAGGGTGTGGCCGAGGAAACTCTTTTGCGAGCTGATCGGCATACGCGGGCCGAACAGGCTGCTGGTGGCCAGCGTCTCGGCGATATCGCCCTGCTCTGTAGCGGTGCCGTGGCCGTTGACGTAGCCGATGGCCTCGGGCGGCAAGTTTGCGTCCTCCAACGCCAGCTCCATCGCGCGGCGCATGGTCAGCTGCTCAGGGCGGGTGGTGTGCTGGCCGTCGGCATTGCTGCCGAAACCGACGATTTCGGCGTGGATCTTCGCCCCACGGGCCAGGGCATGTTCCAGTTCCTCCAGCACCAGCATGCCGCCGCCCTCGCCGATCACCAGGCCGTCGCGGCCGCTGTCGTAGGGGCGCGGGCTCAGGTGGGGTGTGTCGTTCTTCAGGCTGGTGGCGTACAGCGCGTCGAACACCATCGCCTCGGTCGGGCACAGCTCCTCGGCGCCGCCCGCGAGCATCAGCGGCAGGCGGCCGAACTTGATCGCCTCGTAGGCGTAGCCAATGCCCTGACTGCCGCTGGTGCAGGCGCTGGAGGTGGGGATCAGGCGCCCAGTGAGGCCGAAGAAGATGCTGATGTTGGCGGCGGTGGTGTGCGGCATCATGCGCACATAGGAGTTGGCGTTCAGGCCATCAGCCACCGAGTTCAGCAGCATGTTGCCGAACGCCTTGATTTCGTTGGTGCTGCCGGTGGACGAACCGCAGGCCACGCCCATGCGCCCATCGCGGATGCTCGGGTCGCCGAGCAGCCCGGCATCCTCCAGGGCACGCTCGGCGGCAGCCACTGCGAGGCGCGAAACCCGGCCCATGCTGCGCAGTTGTTTGCGGGTCCAGTGGCTTGGCACCTTGAAATCATCGATGGGGCCCGCCAGGCGTGTGTTCAACTCCTCGAAACGGTCCCATTCGTCCATGCGGCGGATGCCGCTGCGCTGGTTGGCGAAATGCCCGCTGATGCTCGCCCAGTCGCTGCCCAGGGCGGTGATCCCGGCCATGCCGGTGACGACGACGCGGCGCATCAGCATAGCCCCCCGTTCACCGCCAGGACCTGGCGGGTGATGTACGCCGCCTCGGGCGACATCAGGAAATTCACCGCGCCGGCCACCTCGTCCGGTGTGCCCATGCGCCCGGCGGGGATCATCTTCAGCAGCTCGTCCACCGGCACGTGTTCGTCGAGCATGGCCGTGTCGATCAGCCCGGGGGCCACGCAATTGACGGTGATGCGTCGTTTGCCCAGTTCTATTGCCAGGGCCTTGGCGGCGCCGATCAGGCCCGCTTTGGAGGCGCTGTAGTTGACTTGGCCTCGGTTGCCGATCAGCCCCGACACCGAGGTGATACAGACGATGCGCCCCGGCGCGCGGCGGCGGATCATCGGCATGGTCAGTGGCTGCAGGACGTTGTAGAAGCCGTCGAGGTTGGTGCGCAACACCTGGTCCCAGTCTTCGTCTGTGAGCGCCGGGAAGGCGCCGTCGCGGGTCAGGCCGGCGTTGCAGACCACGCCGTAGTAGGCACCGAAGCGTTCCACGTCGCTTTCGAGAATGGCCCGGCAGGCAGCGCGATCGCTGATGTCGAACTGCAGCACCCGTACCTGCTGGCCCAGCGCGCGGATTTCCTCGGCCACTGCATGGGCCTCGGCCAGGCCGCTGCGGCAGTGCAGCACCAGGTCGTAGCCGGCCCGGGCCAGGCGCAGGGCGATGGCGCGGCCGATGCCCCGGCTCGAGCCGGTGACCAGAATGGTATCAGTCATGGGAAGGTTCCTCTGGGCGTGCTTCGGCCAGGTAGCTGGCCGCTTGGGGCGGGCGGTAGACGTTCAGGCGGGCACTGGCATGGATACCGGGGCCGCGCAGGTGGCATTCGAACACGCCCATGCCGTTCTCGTCTTCGAGCGAACGCAGGGCGTGGATGTGCAGTTCGGCGCCGGCCGGGAAGTGCTCGACATCACATTCGAACTTGCGCGTGCCGAGCAGAAAGCCCAGTTCCACCGGCTGACCCTTGCGCCGCGCCCGGCAACCGGCATAGGCCGCCACGCTCTGGGCCATCAGCTCGACGCCGAGCCAGGCCGGCAGGCTGCCATCGGCGCGGTTGAACAGGCCGCCGGGGCGCACGGTAGCGCGGGTGTGGATCTGCTCGTCGTCGCAGCTGTCGACCTGGTCGATCAGAATCATGTCGCCGGCGTGGGGCAGCAGCTCGGCCAGTGGCCAGGGGATCATGGGGTGTCTCCGAGAATCAGGCTGACGTTGTTGCCGCCGAAGGCGAACGAGTTGCTCATCAAACGGCGTGGGCGTTGTGTGCCCATGCGCTGGCTGCCGTCGACCAAGGTCAGGGCCGGCAGTGCCGGGTCCTGTTGGCGGTCCCATACATGCGGCGGCAGCAACCCCTCGGGGTTGTGCCCGCTCAGGCTCAACCAGCAGAACGCCGCTTCCAGCGCGCCGGCGGCGCCAAGCGTGTGGCCGGTCATCGGTTTGCTCGACGAGCAGGGCAGCGTGGCGCCGAACAGCGTATGCACGGCCAGGCTTTCCATGGCGTCGTTATGCGCCGTGGCGGTGCCGTGCAAGTTCAGGTAATCGATCTGCGCGGGTGCAAGGCCGGCATTGTCCAGTGCTTTGCCCATGCACTGCAAGGCGCCAGTGCCGGTCGGGTCGGGGGCAGAGATGTGGTGGGCGTCGGAGCTGGCCCCGGCACCCAGCAATGCGATGTGACTGCCTGCGGCGTTGCCCTCGCGGGTCATCAGGAACAATGCCGCGGCCTCGCCGATGTTGATGCCGTTGCGGTTGACCGAGAACGGGTTGCAGCGCTGCTCGCTGATCGCCTCCAGGGCGCTGAAGCCATTGAGGGTCAGGCCGCACAGGCTGTCGACGCCGCCGCACAGCACCGCGTCGCACAGGCCCAGGTCGAGCAGGCGCCGGGCGCTGAGCAGGGCACGGCCACTGGAGGTGCAGGCGGTGGAAATCACGTAGGCCGGGCCGCTCAGCTGCAACCAGTCGGCGAGGAAGTTGGCCGGTGCGCTCAGCTCTTGCTCGGCGTAGCGGTAATTGGCAGGGAACTGCCCGCTTTGCAGGTACTGCGAAAAGCCTGCGCTGGCTTCGGCGATGCCAGAGGTGCTGGTGCCAAGGATCACCGCGACGCGGTGCGCGCCATACCGGGCGATGGCCTGGCGGATGGCCGGCTCGATCTGCAGGGCTGCGGTGTACAGCAACTGGTTGTTGCGGCTGTGCTGCTCGGGCAGCGGCACGGCGGGCAGGGCGCCGATGACCGCCCCGACCGGTGGCTGGCGCTCGGGGATCCAGCCCGCTGCCGGCTGCATGCCGGAGCAGTCGCCGGCGAACAGGCGCGCGGCCACTTCGGCCTGCCCTTGGCCAAGGGCGCAGACCAGGCCGAGGGCATTGAGGTAGGCGGTCATGGGGTGTCCTCGCGGGGCAGAGGGTCGACTGAATAACGCAGGCCATCACCGAGGTTCAAGTCGAAAGCGTCGGCGGCGCGATAGCGGACCTGCCAGCGATCGCCCAGCCAGCGCCGCTCATTCTGCTGGCGCGCCTGCGGGTAAAGCTGCGGCAGTTGCTCGGCCGGGGTCAGGGCAAACAGCACGGCGGCGAACAGCTCGCGCGCGGCCGGGTTCGGCGGCAGCAGGCCATCGGCATGCCACTGCTGGCCATCGAGCAGCTGACGCGCCTGGGGAATGCCCAGCAGGTCGAGCAGCGACCAGCGCAGGTAGCCGTGCTCGCCCTGGATCACCAGCAGCCAGTCCTGGCGCTGGCCAGCCTGTTCACGTTCGACATGCAGCTGCTGCGGCAGTTGCAGCGCAGGCATGTGCGCCGGCAGCGGCGGGCGTGCGGCGCAGGCGCCGAGCAGCAGGCACAGGGCCAGGGCCAGCAGGTGCTTCATGGCTGCTCCAGGGGCTTGCGCGCCACCACGTTGACCAGCGTCTCTTCGCGCTGGCCGACCGCAGGTGGCGTGCGCAGGCCCAGGCGTTCGAGCAGGCCGAAGTCCGTGGCGCGACTCCACCACAGGTAGGGATACGAGACGTTGCGCGGGCCGAACTGGAAGCCTTGCTGGCGCAGCATCTGCAAGTACCCCTCGGCGCTCTTTTGCACGTGCATGGGGTGGCGGAAGAACCAGCGGATCACCCAGGTATCGATGTAGGCTTCGGTGGACTCGGCGAACAGCAGGTAGCCGCCAGGCTTGAGCACCCGGTAGAACTCGGCCAGGGCCTTTTCCTGCTCCACCAGATGGTGGAAGGTCTGGTGGCAGAACAGGATATCGACGCTGGCATCCGGGTACTGCAGGCGGGCGCAGTCGCTGCCGCGCAGCTCCACCTCAAGGCCCAGGCGGCGGGCCTCGGCGGCGCTCAGCTCAAGGCTGTGCGGGTCGGCATCGGTGCCCATCAGCTTTGCCGGGGCGAACACCTGTTGCAGGTGCTTGAACGACTTGCCCTGGCCGCAGCCGGCGTCGAGCAGCACCGGCGCCTGCGGCGGCTCACCGTCGAACAGTTGGCGCAGGTCATTGATCGCCACGCGCAGCACATGGTGCTGCCAGACGTGGCTGGCAAGGAAGCGGAAACCGATTCGGGTTTCTTCGACGTAGGTGTCGCTGAGGAACGGGCGCTGGTTCATGCAGGGGCTCTCGCGCACAGCTCGGCCAGCGTGCGCAGGCGCCGCCTCGGCTCGGCGACGAAGGGGTTGCGGGCGTCCCAGGCGTAGCCGGCGAGGATCGAGCTGATCATGGCGCGGATCTCCGGCGAGCTGCCGGGGTGGTAGATGACGTCCTGGAAGCTGCCGTCGTACCAGCCTTCCACGTACACGCGGAAGGTATCGACGCCACGCTTGAGCGGTTCGGCGAACTCGCCCTGCCAGTCCACCGCCTCGCCTTGCAGTTGGCGGTGCAGCAGGCCGGCGGCCATGCTCGCCGAACGCATGGCGATGGTCACGCCCGAGGAGAACACCGGGTCGAGGAATTCGGCGGCGTTGCCGAGCAAGGCGTAGCCCTTGCCGTGCAGGGCCTTGACGTTGGCCGAGTAGCCACCGATGGTGCGCGCTGGGGTGTCCCACACCGCGTTGGCCAAGACCTTGGCCAAGCTTGGGGTCTGCGCCACGAAGTGCTTGAGGCAGGCATCCAGGTCCTTGGGCGCGGCGGCGAAGCGCTCGGCGGCGGCGACCACGCCCAGCGACGTGCGGCCATCGCTGAAGGGGATGGTCCAGAACCAGATGTCGCGGTGCTGGGGGTGAGTGGTGATGAGGATCTTGTCGCGGTCGAAGCCTGGGTGGTCGATGCGGTCCTCGATGTGGGTGAACACTGCCTGGCGCACAGGGAAGTTCGACGGTGCCTCGAGGTCGAGCAGGCGCGGCAGTACGCGGCCATAGCCGCTGGCGTCGAGCACGAACTGCGCCTGCACGTCGTATTCGCTGCCATCCGGGCGACGGGCGCGCACCTGCGGCCGTTCACCGCTCATGTCGGCGCTGACGATCTCGTGCTCGTAGCGGATTTCGACGCCCTGAGCCTCGGCCTGGTCGGCCAGCAGCTTGTCGAAGCGCCCGCGCTGCACCTGAAAGGTGCTCGGCTTGCCTTGGCTGAAGGTCTGGCCGAAATCGAAGGCGGTGTATTCCTCGCCCCAGGCGAAGGCTGCGCCGTTCTTGTGCTGGAAGCCGGCTGCTTGCAGGGCATCGAGCATGCCCGCTTCCTCGACGAAGTCGAGGCAGTGGGACAGCAGGCTTTCGCCGATGGAGAAACGTGGGAAACGCTGGCGTTCGATCACCAGCACGTCGTGGCCCTGGCGCTTGAGCAGCGCGGCGGCGATGGCGCCGGACGGGCCGGCACCGATCACCAGCACCTGGCGTTGTTGCAGTTCAATGTTCGGCATGAGGGCTCCTTGCCATGGAAACGGAATTCGAAAGGATGTGTTGGGCCAGTGCGGCGACACGGCGCAGGCCGAGCACCCACAGGGCGAACAGACACAGGGCCATGGCCCAGAGCGAGAGCGGGGTCATGGGTGCGGTTGCGCTCCATCACGGGGGGCCGCCCAGGGGGCCAGGAGGAAACTGAACGCCAGGCCCAGGCTCACGGCCAGGCCGAAACTGCTCACTGCCGGTGTGCTCGACAGCGCCAGCAGGCCGAACGACAGCCAGGTGGTCAGCGCCGCCAGCAAGGTGCCGAGCAGGCTAACCGCCGCGCCGCCGATGCGCTCGTGCATGAGGATCGCGTAGTCGACGCTGATGGCGGTCACCAGCAGCAGGCCGAACAGGCTGAACAGGGTCAGCGGTTGCCCGAGCCAGCCGAGGCTGGCCAGGCTGCACAGCGCCGCCAAGAGCGGCAGGGCGACGATACGCAGTGAACCACGCAAGCCGAACGGCGGCACCAGCAGCAGCAGGATCAGCGCGCAGGACAGCAACTTGAGCTCCGCCGCACTGACCTGGGTAGCGGCGAACAGCTGGTTCAGTTCACCGAGGCGGTCGATCAGTTGTACGCCATCGAGGCCATCGGTCTGCAGGTGCAGCCGCGTGGTGTCGCTCAAGCCTTGCAGGCTGACGATGGCGGCTACCCCGCTGTCTTGCTGGCCCAGCCACAACGGCCGCCAGGCTTCGCCGAGCGGGCCGGCCAGGACGTGCTCGATGGCCTGGTCCGGCAGTTGGCGCAGCTGATCAGCCTGCGCGGCCAGCGCGGCCTGCGGAACGCCCAGGGCCAGCAGTGGCTGCCAGTGTTGCGGCAGTACGGCCAGTGCCTGGCGTACCTGGCCTTGAGCGGCCGGGCTGGCAACCAACTGGCTGAGGCTCATGAAACCCTTGAGCTTGCCCAGCTCGACCAGCTCTTGAAGCTTGCCGGACAGCGCCTCGAGGCGGCCCAGCAGTTGTTGTTGATCGGCCCCGCGTACCAGGTAGAACTGGCTGGTGGGCTGGTAGCCGGTGATGCGCGCCACCGCCTGGGCTTCTTCCATCAGTGGCGGCGGGGTGCCAACCCACTGGCGGATGTCGTTGTGGGTTTGCAGCTGCCACAGGCCAGCGGCGCAGAACGACAGCGCCAGAGCCAGCAAGGCGCCGCTGGGCACCTTGCGCAGCAATTGCTCACGCCAGGTGGTGAGGGTTTCGGCGATGCGCAGCGGCCATTGCGCCGGTTGCAGGTCGACCGTGGCCAGCAGCGCCGGCAGCAGGCACACCGCGCTCAGGTAGGCGCCGACCAGGCCGGCTGCCGAGAACGCGGCGATCTGGGTCAGTGCCGGGAACGGCGTGAAGGCCAGGGCCAGGTAGCCGATGCAACTGGTGGCCAGGCTCAGGCTCATGCCCGGCAAGGTCAGGCGCATAGCTGGCCAGCTGCGCCAGGGCTTGAGGCTCCAGCCCTTGGACAGGTAGTGCAGCGGGTAGTCGACCGCCACGCCGATCAGGCTGGAACCGAGTACCAGGGTCATTACGTGCATCTGGCCGAACAGCGCTACGCACACCACCGAGCCGAACAGCATGCCCACCAGTACCGGGACGAACGCCAGCCACGCACGCCAACGGCGGAAGGTCAGCAGCAACAGCAACAGGATGCCCAGTGTGGCGCCACCCCCGACCCAGGTGATTTCCCGGCTGGCCTGTTGCTGGCCGGCAGCGGCGTGCAGCAGGCCGCTGGCTGCCAGCAGGTGGGCACCGGCCTGGCCGGCCTGGGCGCGGCTCTGCCTGAGCAGTTCGGCTACCTGCAAGGGCAGGTGCAGGTCGAAGGCGTTGCCCACGGTGCGCGCGCGCAGCAGCACCCAGGCCTGGCCGTTGGCCTGGGCGACCAGTGCGCCGCTGGTGGTATCCAGTTCGACATTGGCCGGCTTCGGCTGGCTGTTCTGGATACGCCCGGTAAGGCCCAGCCAGTCGTCCTGGTTGGGCACCAGGCTGAAACCGGTGAAGGGGTCGAACAGGCTTTGCACGCGTTGCTCGATAAAGGCGTCCGGGTGCTCGACCAGCTGTTTCCGGTCCTCGGCCGCCAGCATCGCCAGGCGGCCTTGCAGCAGTTGTTCACGCACCGCCTGCAGGTCGGTCTGCAGGCTCCACTGGACCTTTTCGAACAGGCCGCTGGCCTGCCATTGCCCGGCCAGTTTCTGCGCCATGGCCAGCGCCTGCTGGCGGTCGGCATGGCCGACCAGCACCAGCAGCTCGCGGTTGAGCGGCTCCTGCATGCGTTGTTCGGCGTGCTTGACCAGTGGGTCCTCGGTGGCCCCGGGCACCAGGGTCATCAGGTCGGCGGACAGCGGCGCGCCGCGATGCCACTGCCAAGCGGCAATCGCCAGCATGGCCAGCAGCAGGCAGACGAACAGGCGCGGCAACAGGCGTTCAGTTGGCAAAATCACGGCGCTCCGCGTCGCTCAGGGCAGCGCTGCCACTGCTGTCGGGCATGCGCAGCACGGTGCTGTCACCCTGGGTTTCGCTCAGCACGATGCGCTCGACATAGCGCCCCCCGCTGATGTCGATGTGGGTGAAGACCTGCTTGAGCAGCAACGAACGGGGCGTCAGGCGCAATTGCCACTGCTCGGCCTCGCCGCTCAGGCTCAACTCGAAGTCCCGTTGCAGGCCGCTGCTGTCGCCTTGCAGCACAGCGAAGAACAGGCGGTTCTGCTCGGCCCCGGCGCTGCGGCTGGGCAGGGTTTGCCAGCCACTCGGGTCGCGCCGGGCAATGCCTTGGGCGTCGATGCGGTAATCCTGGCGCAGTGGCGTTTGCAGCAGCCACAGCAGGCCAAGGTCGCGGGCCAGCACGAAGCGGCCCTTGCTCAACAAGGGCTGGGGCAGGGCACGCAGATGCTTTTCCTGGATGAACGAACCCTTGATCACCGCCGGCGCGCTCAGTTGCTTTTGCAGGTCGTCGAGGCCGAAGGCGAAGGCCAGAGGGCTGATGAGCGACATCACGATTGCAGCGAGGATCTTGCGGGAGCGGGCTTGTGATCGCGCTGATCTGCCCGAGTTCGAGCCAGGGCGCAGTGCCGAGAATGACCGGTACAGGCTGTGTTTCATGCCAGCACCTGCTGCACGGCGTCGAGCATCACCTGCGGCGAGGCCAACTGCATCTCGCCGCTGTCGATATGCACCGCGACCTGCACGGTGCTGGCCCGGGTCATGCGTTCGCCGGTCATGGCGTCGCTGATCAGGTAGTGGATCTTCAGGCGGTTTTCCCACTCCACCAGGCTGGCGCGCACGGTAAGGCGCTGGCCGAAGGTGGCGCCGCGGATGTAGCGCAGTTGCAGGTCGATCACCGGCCACGCGTAGCCGCTGGCCTGCATCTGCAGGTAGTTGTGGGCCAGGCGGTCGAGCAGGGCGCAGCGGGCCACCTCCAGGTACTTCACGTAATGGCCGTGCCAGACGATGTGCATGATATCGACGTCGAAGAAGGGAACGACGATCTCGCTGTCGACATGGAAGACCCCGGGGTTACGCATGCAACCTCCAGTGGCGCTGGGCGATACGCTGCAGACAGTGGCGCAGGTCGCTTTCCAGGGCGCGGTCTTCGATGACTGGAGCGAAGTCCGCCAGCAGTGCTTCGTGCATGTGCGCCAGGGCTGGCGGCAGTGGCCGTGCGTCGGCCTGGCGGCTGCGCAGCCAGACACCTTGGTTGGCGGCCAGCAGCGAGGCGGCGGCAACCTGTTCGGTCAGCTCCAGCACCCGCAGGGCATCGCGTGCGGCGATGGTGCCCATGCTCACTTTGTCCTGGTTGTGGCACTCGGTGGAGCGCGAGAACACGCTGGCCGGCATGGTCTGCTTCAGGGCCTCTGCAGTCCAGGCGCTGGCGCCGATCTGCACGGCCTTGAAACCGTGGTTGATCATCGCTCGCTCGGCGTCGGCGCCGGAAAGGTTGCTCGGCAGGCCGTGGTTGTAGCGCACGTCCACCAGCAGCGCCAGCTGGCGGTCGAGCAGGTCGGCGACGTTGGCCACCAGGGTTTTCAGGCTGTCCATGGCAAACGCGATATGCCCGCCATAGAAGTGCCCGCCGTGCAGCACACGCTCAGCGTCGCCATCGATGATCGGGTTGTCGTTGGCGCTGTTCAGTTCGGTTTCGATGAACCCGCGCAACCACCCCAGGCTGTCGGCCAGCACGCCGAGCACATGCGGGGCGCAGCGCAGCGAGTAGCGGTCCTGCAGGCGGTGCAGTGGTGGCAGCGGCGCGTCGATGGCCAGGTCCTGGCGCAGCCAGGCGGCGACCTGGGTCTGGCCGGGGTGCGGCTTGGCGGCGAACAGGCGTTCGTCGAAGTGCTCCGGGTTGCCCTGCAGGCCGATCACATTGAGCGCGGTGATGCGCGTGGCCAACTGCAGCAAGTAATCGGCACGGGCATAGGCCAGGCAGGCCAGGCCGGTCATGACCGCGGTGCCGTTCATCAGCGCCAAGGCTTCCTTGGGGCGCAGTACCAGCGGTTGCCAGCCCAGCTCGCGGTGCACATCGGCACTGCTGCGGCGCTGGCCCTGGTACATCACCTCACGCTCGCCGGACAGGGTCGCTGCCACGTACGACAAGGGTGTCAGGTCCCCGCTGGCGCCCACCGAGCCTTCCTCGGGGATCAGCGGCAGGATGTCGTGGGCGAGAAAGTCGCGCAGGCGCTCGAGCAGTTCCAGGCGAACACCGGAAACGCCGTGGCTCAGCGAACGCAGGCGGGCGGCCAGCACCGCGCGGGTGGCGGGGGCGTCGAGCAGCTTGCCCAGCCCGCAGCCATGGAACGTGTACAGATGCTGTGGCAGGGCCTCCACGTGTTCCAGCGGCACGGCCACCACGCAGGAGTCGCCGTAGCCGGTGGTGACGCCGTAGATCACCCCTTCCTTGTCGAGCAGGGTGTCGAGAAAGCGCGCACCGCGGGCGATGCGTTCACGGTAGGCAGCGTCGTTCTGCAGCGCTACCTGCGCGCGGTGCTCGGCCAGGGCCAGGACATCTTCGATTGCCAGCGGCGATTCGCCGAAGGTGACAGGCTCATGCGGATGCATCGTCATCGGTCTTCCAGAAAGGGTAGAAATTGAACCACTGCAATGGCGCCTGGACGCAGTAGTGCCCCAGGCGTGCGGCATAGCGCGTGGCCCACTCGGCGATCACTTGGTCACGCTGGCCGCGCCGCCATTGCAGGCGTTCGGCGAAGGGTTCGAGGGTGATGTGGTAGCGGCCCTGGTGCTTGAGGCAGAACAGCAGGTTGAGCGGGCATTCGAGCATGCCGGCGAGTAGCCAGGGGCCTTGCGGGAAGGCCGCCGGGTGGCCGAGAAAATCCACCTCGACGGTGCGTGCGCCGTGCAAGGGCACGCGGTCGCCGGCGATCGCCAGCCACTCGCCGCGCTCCAGTCGCTCGGACAGCTGCAGCATCACCGCCGGGTCCAGCTCGCTGACCTGAATCAGCCGCAGGTTGGTGGCACCCGCCTCGCCGAGCAGGCGGTTGAAGCGCTCGGCATGGCGGGTGTGCACCAGCACGTTCATGGTCACCTGTTCGCCAATCTCGGCCAGGGCCCGGCACACTTCGAGGTTGCCCAAATGCGCACCGACCAGCATCTGCCCGCGTGCACCGCGCAGTTGCTGGCGCAGGTTGGCGGGGTCGTGGATCTCGATGTCCTCGATGCGCAGCTTGCCGTTCCACACATCGAGCTTGTCCAACAGTGCCTCGGCAAACGCCATGAACTGGCGAAACACCTGCCAATGGTTGGGCGCAGCGGTTTGCCCGGCGTTCCATTGATGCAGCCGCTGTTGGTACTGGCGGGCGCTGCGCCGGGCGCGGCGGCCAAACAGGAAGAAGTAGGCGACGATGAGGTGGATCAGCGGGCTGAGTACGCGGCGCCCGAGCAGGCGCACCAGGGTCGCGGTCAGCTTCATCAACCAGAAGCTGCCCCGTTCCTGGTGCTCGGCCCAGTGTTGTGGCTGTTCGCTCATGCGCGCCACCTGCGCCAGAGTATCAGCGGTGCGCGCAGCAACATGCCGAAGAACAGCTTGGCGTGCATCTTCGAGATCAGCGCATTGTCGTGGAACAGGCGAAAGTGCGAGAGACCGTCCTGTGGGTAGTGCACGCGGGTCGGCAGCCACTTCATGGGCTGGTTGCGCCAGGCCAGGCGCACCAGAATCTCCGGGTCGAAATCCATGCGTTTGCCCAACTTGACGCTGTCGATCATCGCCAGGGTCGCCGGCAGCGGGTATACCCGAAAGCCGCACATGGAGTCAGGTATCTGCAGCGACAGGCTGTTGATCCACACCCACACGTGGGTCAGGTAGCGGGCGTACAGGCGGCCCTTGGGCACGCTGGCATCGTACTGTGGATAACCGCACACCAGCGCCTGTGGATAAGCTTGCGACTGCTCGACGAAGCGGCCGACATCGGCGAGATCGTGCTGACCGTCGGCGTCCACTTGCAGGGCATGGCTGAAACCGAGCCGTGCGGCTTCGCGCAGGCCGGCCATGACTGCGCCGCCCTTGCCCTGGTTGACCGCCAGGGTCACCAGGTGCACGTCAGGCTGGCCAGCCAGGCGCCCCAGCACCTGGGCGCAGGGCGCGTAGCTGGCGTCATCTACCAGCACGCAGGGAAGGCCTGCGCGCAGCAGGTCGGCGACCACGGCCGGCACTGCCTGCTCGTGGTTGTACACCGGGATCACCGCACAGGGCTTATGCACAGACGGCCTCCAGCAGAATACGGCCACTGGAGCAGGGCAACCCAGCGCAGGTGAAGGTGAAGTACAGCTTGCCGCGCGCGCTGTCCCAGCGCAGGGTCAGCGCCAGTTCATCGCCTGGGCGCACCAACTGCTGGAACTTGAGCACTTCCATGCCGCTGAAGCGCCGCTCGCAATCGAGCAGTTCGCCGCCAAGGTCGATGGCCCAGTCGATCTGGACCACGCCCGGCAATACCGGGGTCTGCGGGAAGTGCCCGGGGAAACACGCCAGGTCCAGCGGCACGGCCAGGCGCAGGTGCAGTTCGTCGCCCTCGCGGCGCTGTTCCAGCACCTCGGGCGCCAGGCTGCGCTGGGCCAGCAGCAGGGCCTGCAAGTTGGCCTGGGGCAGCTTGCCCTGGCTGTTCAGCGGCAGGCGGCGCAGCAACCGCCAACGGCGTGGCAGGGCCAGCGCTTCGCAGTGGCTGGCCAGGTGCGTGCGCAGGCCGTCGACCAGCGCCCGACGGCCAAGGTTGCGCAATGTGTGCAGGCCGGCCGGGCTTGGCACCAGCAGCGCGCCAAGGAAGGCGCGGCCTTCCTCGATCATGCCCAGGCGCGCTTCGGCGACCCACGGGTGGCTGCACAGGGCCTGTTCGAGCATCGGCAGGGAGATACGCTTTTCTTCTAGCTTGACGATACGGTCCAGGCGCCCGAGCAGGCGGAAGCGCCCGCCTTCGACGAACTCGACGGCATCGGCGCTCTGCTCGACATGGCCGGCCGGCAAGTAGCTGGAGGCGATGCGCAAGGCTCCTTGCTCATCCTGGCTCAGTTGCACATCGGCGAACGGGCTCCACAGCTCTTCGCCCTGGCGCCAGGCGATGCCGCCGGTTTCCGAGCTGCCGAGGATTTCCGCCGGCCACTGGCCCAGGCGCTGGTGCAGGCGCTCGCCAGCCTCCGCCGGCAGTTCGCCGCCGGACGAAAACACCTGGCGCACCGGGCGCAGGGCCGGCCAGTCGAGGTTGTCGCCCATGCGCTTGAGGAGCGCCGGGCTGGCCACCCAGGCAAACGCCGGGTGTTCGCGGCTGGCACGTTGCAGGTCTTCGGGGAAGGGTAGCGGGCGGCGCTCGAAGCCACGCCCGGCGCACAGGGGCCAGAGCACGCGGAACAGCAGCCCATAGATGTGCTGGGTGGCGACGCTGCCGATGATCCACGCATCGCCCAAGGTGCTGCCCCAGAGTCGTTCCAGGGCGGTCACTTCGTTGGCCAGTTGGCGCAGCTGCTTGTCGATGCGCTTGGGCTCGCCGCTGGAGCCGGAGGTGCAGAGGCTGATCCGGCACTGCGCCAGATCCAGGTCGGCAGGTTCCAGGGCGTTGCCCAGCAAGGCCTCCAGCGTGGCATCGCCTGGCTGATCGCTGAGCCACAAGTCGACCTGGGCATTCCAGCGCTCGCGGGTTGCCGGTTGCAGGTCGGCGGGCAGCAGCACCTCGACCCCGGCACGCCAGGCGCCCAGCAGTGCGGCCGCCAGTTGCGCTGCGTCTTCCAGATGCACTGCCAGGCGTTTGACCCCACGCTGGCGCAGGCCACCGGCCAACTGCAGGGCCTGCCGGCACAGTGCGGCGTGGTCCAGGGCCGGCGCCTGGGTCACCTGGCGCGGCGCTTCCAGCGGGCGCAGCAGGTGTTCGAGGTTGATCCAGTTCATGAGCGTCCTCGCACACGTTGTCTTATCAGCCATTCGATGGCGAACAGCAGGCCCATCGCGGCATAGGCGATCACGCCGTTGTACAGGGTCCACCAGCGCAGTGGCGCCCACAGCGTGAGGCTGGCGGCGATCAGGCCGTTGCACAGAAAGAACAGGCTCCACGCCTCGGTCACCCGGCGCGTGTAGCGCACGGCCCGGGGTGGCAGTTCAGGGTCACGCAGGCGCGCCAGGCGCTCGGCCATGGGCATGCCGTGCAGCAGGGTGCTGCCGAACAGGGCGAGCATGAAGGCGCTGATCAGCACCGGGTACCAGCGCAGCAGTTGCTGGCTGTCGGACAGCCCCAGCACGCCACAGAATGCCAGCGCCGCCAGCGCCATCCACAGGCTGCCCGGGCGGCGCGGCGCGCTCAGGGCGCGGGCCAGCCAGAGGGCGCCAAGCAGCAGGCCGAATTGCCAGGGGGCGAAATGGGCCATGCCGAAATGCACGGCAAACGGATACAGCAGGCCGGCCAACAGCAGACCGAGGCCGATCAGGCGTTTCATGCCGCCGGGTTTACCAGGCGGAACACGGCCTCGACCACGTCATTGACGGTACGTACCGACTTGAAATCGTCAGCGGCGATCTTCTTGCCGGTCTGGCGCTTGATGTGGTCGATCAGGTCGACGGCGTCGATGCTGTCGATTTCCAGGTCCTGGTACAGGTTGGATTGCAGAGAGATGCTGGCCGGCTCCAGTTCGAACAGTTCGACCAGAGCGTCGCGCAGGATGTTGAAGATGTCTTCGCGGGTTTGCATGGTACGTTCTCAGGCGGCCTGACGGGCGGTGACGAATGCCGCCAGCGTGGCGACGTTGCTGAAGTGGTTGCGGGTGTCCTTGGCATCGGCGTCGATCTTGAAGCCGTAGCGCTTCTGGATCGCCAGGCCGAGTTCCAGTGCGTCTACCGAGTCCAGGCCCAGGCCTTCGCCGAACAGGGGTTGTTCATCGTCGATGTCCTGAACGCTGATGTCTTCCAGGCCCAGGGCGTCGATGATCAGCTGTTTGAGGTCACGGTTCAGGTCTTGCTGTGGCACGCTCATTGGCGGCGAGCTCCTTGATGAAGTAGTGGTGCAGATGGTCGTTGAGCAGCCGCGATGCCTTGGGGGCGGGGCCCAGGGCGGCGAAGGCCTGAGGATCGATATCGGCGCCGACCTTGAGGGTAAAGTGCACGCGGCGGCTGGGAATGCGGTACCAGGGTTCATTCTTGGTCAGCGTGGTGGGGCTGACCTGGATGGTCACCGGGGTGATGATCTTCGCACCGCGCAGGGCGATTGCGGCGGCGCCACGATGAAAGGCCGGCGCCTGGCCGGGGGAGGTGCGCGTGCCTTCGGGGAAGATCACCAGTGGCTGGCCCTGGCGCAGCGACTCCACGGCGGTGTCGAGCATGTCCAGGCTGCCGTCGTTGCCGATGTACTGGGCTTCGCTGACCGGACCGCGGGTGAATGGGTTGTCGAACAGGCTCTGCTTGACCACGCAGTTGGCCTGACGCACCAGGCCAATGAGGAACACCACGTCGATCAGCGACGGGTGGTTGGCGATGATCATCTGCCCCGGACGGCCGAGGCGCTCGGCGCCGTCGATCTGGTAAGTCAGCACGCCGGTGGCGTGCATGAACCGCACGAAACGCCAGAACAGCCAACTGATGGTGCGCCGCGCGCGCCGGCGATGGCGTTCGGCACCGCCTGGCAGGCAGGCCAGCAGCGGAAAGACCAGCAGGCGCAGGCACAAACCGCCCAGGCCGAACAGAAAGAAGCTCGCGGCGGTGGCCAGCAGACGCCAATAGTAAGCGTCGCGTGGCCGGCTCACGGCTGTCGTTGCCAGTTCCATGTACGACGATTCCAGGTGTGAGTGAAGGAAGTGCAGCCAGTCAGCATGGCTTTGAGCCAGCTGAGGCCGTGAGGCAATTCCACGGGAGGTGTTGCCAACGCCTGCCCGGGCGCGAGTTGCCATTGCTGGCCAGGGGTCAGCAGCAGGCCCAGGGCGTAGGCGAAGGGCACGTCGTCGATCCAAGGGCTGTAGGCCTCGGGGGGCAGTTCCTCGGTGACGATCAACAGCACGGCGGGTGCACCCTCTGCCAGCAGTGCCGCCGCCTCCAGCACGCCTTGCTCGAAGCCGTCGCCCGCGGCCGCCAGGGCGGTCATTTCGCTGGTCGAGCCGCGCAGGATCGACCACAGGCCGATGACCGCGTTGTGCACCGACAGGCTGAACTGGGTGGGCGACAGCGGCTGGCGTGCGGCCAGCTCGCTGAGAATCGAAAAGGTGCGGGGCGTTTCACCGTGGCGCGATACGAACACCAGTGGCAACTGCTCGTGGCCCTCGGCCAATGGCCAACCCACGGCAAAGGCCATGCGCGCCAGGTGGCTGAGGCGACGGCGTTGCATGGCGGGCAGGAAGCTCACGTCAGGCGCCTGCGCATCGCTGCGTGGCGGCTGATGGCCATTTGCCCATAATTGCCAGTCGGCGTGTGTCGAGAGGCCAGGGGCCCACGCGCGCCATTGGCTGATGTCGAAGGTGATCACGGTGCTTTGTTTCCCGCCCTGAGGGACTTCCATGCCGAGGGAATGACTCGGCGTAACGACCTGCCAGGGTTGGCGCATTCATCGAGTGGCGCGCATTATCCCGGTGCCGGGGTCATGTATCAATGCATAGTGGTTCAATCAGACATTGCCTTCGTCTGGACATGACATACGCTGATCGCCATGTACGCGGTTTCCGACAATCGGTCAGGGCAAGGTTGTCGGTCGGGAGGTGCACAACTTGAATGAAGAATGCTGGTCAACGCCGAGCGAGCGCCACATACTCGGGCATTCGTTGATACACGGAGGTCTCTCATGCGGCGCGTGGTGTTCAATCAGAAAGGTGGCGTGGGCAAGTCGAGCATCGCTTGCAACCTGGCTGCGGTCAGCGCCAGCGACGGCTATCGGACCCTGCTGATCGACCTGGATGCCCAGGCCAACTCGACTCAGTACCTGACCGGCCTCACCGGCGAAGACATCCCCATGGGTATCGCCGACTTCTTCAAGCAAAGCCTCTCCAGCGGGCCGTTCAGCAAGAAGAACAAGGTCGATATCTACGAAACCCCGTTCGACAACCTGCATGTGGTCACCGCCACCGCGGAGCTGGCCGATTTGCAGCCCAAGCTCGAGGCCAAGCACAAGATCAACAAGCTGCGTAAGTTGCTCGACGAGCTCGACGAGGATTACGAGCGGATCTACATCGATACCCCGCCTGCACTCAACTTCTATGCGGTATCTGCGCTGATTGCGGCAGATCGCGTGCTGATCCCCTTCGTCTGCGACAGTTTTTCGCGCCAGGCGCTGTACGGGCTGCTGGCTGAGATCGAAGAGTTGAAGGATGACCATAACGAAGAGCTGGTGGTCGAAGGCATTGTCGTCAACCAGTTCCAGTCCCGCGCCAGCCTGCCCCAGCAAATGCTCGACGAACTGCTGGCCGAAGGGCTGCCGGTATTGCCGATATACCTGAGCAGTTCGGTGAAGATGCGCGAGTCGCACCACGCCAGCTTACCGCTGATTCACCTGGAGCCACGGCACAAGCTGACCCAACAGTTTGTCGAGCTGCACTCGCTGCTCGAAGAAAACGCTTAAATCCCTTGGCTGCGTAGCCACTCCAGCAGCGACTGCAGTGGAAACGCGCCCGCCTGGCGGCTGACTTCGCGGCCGTTCTTGAACAGGATCAGGCTGGGAATCGAACGGATACCCAACTGGCCAGCAGGTACGGTTGGCTTCGCTGTCGAGCTTGGCCAGGCGGCAGCGCCCCTCGAGTTGGCGGGCGGCCTGTTCGAAGGTGGGGGCGAAGGACTTGCAGGGGCCGCACCAGTCGGCCCAGACGTCGATCAGCAGCGGCAGGTCGCCTTTGATCTGGCTGGCGTAGTTGCGTTCGTTGAGTTCGAACGACTGGCCCAACAGCACCTGCTGTTTGCAGCGGCCGCATTTAGGCGCATCGCCCAGGCGGGTGGCAGGCAGGCGGTTGAGGCCGTCGCAGTGGGGGCAGGGGATTAGCAACGAGTCGGACATGTGGTTTCCTTGTGGTGTTTGGTCAGGCCCTGTCGCCGGCCACCGGTTTCGCCCAGGACCTGAGGCCAGGGGGCTGTGAAGCAACTGGCTTGCAGGCTCAGCGGTGCATGGCACCGGCTTCGCCGGTGATCGCCGGCAAGCCGGCTCCCACGGGAGCGGCGACAGTCGTTGGACTGCCGGCTTGCTGGCGATGGGGGACTGCGGCCAGCCATCAGGAGGAGCAGCTGATTTCCAGGAGTTTGCCCCACGCTGGCGGCCGTTCGGCGTAGGCCTGCATTCCGGCTTGTTCCTCGAACGGCGTGCTCAGCACCTGATGCAGCCGCCGCACTTCACTGTAGTCACCGGCCTCGGCGGCTTCGATGGCTTTTTGCGCCAGGTAGTTGCGCAGCACGTACAGCGGGTTCACCGCGTGCATGCGCTCGCGGCGCCCATCGCCATTACCGGCTTCACGCTCACAACGGGCCAGATAGGCTGCGCCCCAGGCATCGAAGCCTGCCAGGTCGATGAAGTCGTCGCGTACGTCCTTGAGTGCCTCGGCCACCGGCTGCTCGCCCAGCCTGCGGAAGAACAGGTTGTAGTCCACTCCCCCGCTCTGCATGCGCTGCAGCAGGCGCTCGACCAGCGCCATGTCCTCGTCCTCAGCCGTGGTCAGGCCCAGGCGCCGGCGCATCAGGTCCAGGTAGTGCGCCTGGTACAGCGGCAGGAACAACGCCAGCGCTTGCTTGAGGGGCTCGACCTCAATCACCGTGGTCAGGGCCTGGGCCAGCGCGCTGAGGTTCCAGTGGGCGATCGGCACCTGGTTGGCGTAGCTGTAGCGGCCGCGATCATCGGAATGGTTGCAGATGAAGTTGGCGTCGAAGTCGTCGAGGAAGGCGAAGGGGCCGAAATCGAAGGTGATGCCCAGGATCGACATGTTGTCGGTGTTCATCACCCCATGGCAGAAGCCATAGGCCTGCCAGCGTGCAATCAGCTCGGCGTTGCGCTCGACGATGGTGCGGAACATGGCCAGGTACGGTTGCTCGGCCTCGCGGCATTCGGGGTAATGCTGCGTCAGTACGTGGTCGATCAACACCCGCTGTTGCTCAGGCTGCTTGGTGTAGTAGAAGTACTCGAAATGGCCAAAGCGCACGTGGCTCTGTGCCAGCCGTGTGAGCATGGCGGCGCTCTCGCGGGTTTCACGCCATACCGGGGTACTGGAACCGATCACGCACAGCGCGCGGCTGCTGGGGATGCCCAGGGCGTGCAGGGCTTCGGAGGCGAGAAACTCGCGAATCGACGAACGCAGCACCGCCCGGCCATCGCCCATGCGCGAGTAAGGGGTCTGGCCGGCACCCTTGAGGTGCAGGTCCCAGTGCTCGCCCGCCTCGTTGAGCACTTCGGCCAGTAGCAGCCCGCGGCCATCACCCAGGCGCGGGTTGTACGAGCCGAATTGATGGCCTGAATAGACCATCGCCCGTGGGTCGGCCTCTTCCCAGAGTTTATGGCCGCTGAACAGCTCGGCGAACACCGGCAGGTCGGCCTGGGCCGGGTCGAGGTCGAGCAAGCCCATGGCCGACTCGCTTGCCACGACCAGGCGCGGCTCTGCGATGGGCTCGGGCAGGACCTGGGTGGAAAACGCATCGCCCAGGCGGGCGAAGCGGTTGTCGAAGGTGAGTTGGTCGAGGGCTTTCACGGGCTGCTCCTAGGGTTCAGCACAGAATAAAGCATTCGAGCCGTATCAGGCCGGCGCAGTGCCATCGGGTTTTGGTTGTTCCACGGGAATCAGCTGCTGCTTGCCGCCCTGGGTGTCCATCAGGAATACCTCGACCTGGCGTACGGAGATCTTGATGTTGTGCGCCTTGAACTCACGGTTGATGTAGCGGTTGATCTCGTCCAGCGTCGGGTTGCGGTCGCCCAGGTCGCGTACGTGCATGCGCAGTTCGTGGTCCAGCGAGCTCTCGCCGAAGTTGAGGAAATACACCAGCGGTTCCGGGTCTTTGAGCACCCGTGGATTGTCGTGGGCGCCCTTGAGCAGCAGGTCGCGCACCAGGTCCAGGTCGGAGCCGTAGTCGATGCCCAGTTTCAGCGTGACGCGGGTCACCGTGTCGGTCAGCGACCAGTTGATCAGTTGGCCGGTGATGAAGGTCTTGTTGGGGACGATGATGTCCTTGCGGTCGAAGTCGGTAATGGTAGTGGCGCGGATGCGGATCTTGCTCACGGTGCCGGACAGGTTGCCGATGGTGATGGTGTCGCCGATGCGCACCGGGCGTTCGAACAGGATCATGATGCCGGAGATGAAGTTGGCGAAGATCTCCTGCATGCCGAAACCCAGCCCGACCGACAGCGCTGCCACCAGCCACTGCAGCTTGTCCCAGCTCACGCCGAGGGTCGACAGGGTACTGACGATACCTATACCGACGATGGTGTACGACAGCAGCGTGGTGGTGGCGTAGGCGCTGCCTTGGGCCAGGTTCAGCCGCGACAGCACCAGCACCTCCAGCAAGCCCGGCAAGTTGCCGGCCAGGGCGAAGGTGATCCCGACGATCACCAGCGCACCGAGCAGGTCGCCGAGGCTGATCGGTACCATGCTGGCGGCCGTGCCGGTGCCGCTGGTGTATTCGTACAGGGTGAAGTTGTTGAGGTAGGCGAACACCGTGATCAAGTCCGCCCACACCCAGTACAGGCCGGCAATGAAGCCACCGAGCAAGGCCAGGCGGATCAGGCGCAACGACTGCTGGTTGACCTGCTCGATGTCCAGCGTCGGCTCTTCGGTGATGACTTCGCCGTCCAGGCCTTCCTTGGCGGCCGCGCGCTTGCTCAGCGCACGCTGGTAGGCCAGGCGCCGCGCGGCGACCGATAGGCCACGTACGAATGCGGCCTCGATCACCAACCAGAACATCAGCAGGTAAAGGGTGTAGATCAGCCGGTCGGTGAGCTTCAGTGCGGTGTAGTAATAGCCAAAGCAGACCGCAACGAACAAGGCGATGGGCAACGCCGTGAAGGCCAGCCCGACGGCCCGGCGGAACAGCGAAGCGTCGCGGTGCGCGGGGCTGCTCAGCAGCAGGCGGCTGAGCAGCCAGGCCATGAGTGCGTAACAGGTCAGTACAACGCCGATGCCCAGCACATCGTCGGCCAGTGCCGACGGCTGGTGCTCGGCCACTGCCACCACGCCGACCAGCGCCAGCACGACGGTACCCAGCCGGCGCACCCAGCCGCGCAGGAACTCGACTTGCGGTTTGTGCCAGCGGAAGTGGATTTCCGCCACCCCCCCTGGGGCGAGAATGCGGTAGGCGGTGTAGAACACGAGCCAGGCCTGGGCCAGTTGCCAGAGCGCGGAGCCAAGGTTGGCGTTTTGCCCACGGGCGTCGATCTGCAGGGCATAGCTGCACAGGGCAAGGCCCAGGCTCACTGGCATCGCCAGGAGAATGTTGATCAGGATCGCCTGGGGCGTGTGCCACTGGCTGTCACGGCGGAAATGGCCGATATCCTGGTGCACCTTGTTCAGCCGTTGGTAGAGGTATTTGCGGCGCCACAGCAGGGCACCGATCACCAGCAGCAATGGCAGGAAAAGCAATGGGCGCTGACTCAGCCCGTCGCCCAGCTCCTTCAGGCCAGAGCCCCAGGGCAGGTCTGAGACCTGTTTGGCAAAGCGCTCCGGCACCGTCTTCAACCAGTCCCAGTCCAGCGGCTTGTTGCTCGGGATCCAGAACATCTGCTCGTCGAGCGTGGTGCGCAGGCCTTGCGCGGTGCTGAGCAACTGCTTCTGGTTGAGCTGCAGGGTGATCGATTCGTTGAGCAGCGCCGACAGCTCGCGGTTAAGGCGTTCAAGCAGGTCGCTGCGGGTGATCGCTACCTCCAGCAGGGCCTTGCGCAAGGCTGGGGTGACGTCTTGCTGCGGCTGGTTGGCCAGCAGTTTGTCGACATAGGTCACCGGGCTGCTCATCTGCTCGCGCTGCTGGTTGATCTCGAACTGGTACAGACGGATGTCAGCGATCTGGTCCGCCAGGTCACGGTCAAGCTTCAGGTGCGGCAGGGCCTGCTTCTGCTTGTAGAGGATCTTCGACAGCAACAGGCTGCCCTTGAGCACGCTGATCTGCTCGTCCAGGGCTTGATCGGCCTGGGTCAGGCTGTCGAGCTGCTGTTTGGTGCGCAGGTTCTGCTGGGTCAATTCGTTGAGGCGGTCGGTGCTTTTGAGCAGGTAGTCGGAAAGCTTGAGGTTGGCTGCGCTTTCGCTGGCCAGCAGGCTGCTGCCGCCAGCCTTCTGCGCTTCGATCGACTGTTGGGTTACGGTTTGCTGGGACTGGGCCAGACGCTTCTCGTTGATCAGCGTCTGCAGGTCCTGGATTTCCTGTTCCAGACGTGCGGTGCGTTCGATCAGCAGGTCGTGGCGGGCGTTGCCCAGGTCTTGCAGCAGGCCGTTGCCGGCCAGTTCCTGGCGGCGCAGCAGGGTCAGGGCATTGAGCGAGGCCAGTTCGGCACTCAGTTGGTTGCGCTGGTCGGCATTGATCGATTTGCCGCCATCCTTGCCGCTCTTGAGGATGGTGTTGATTTGCTGGCTGCGTGTCTGGTTGTTGCTGATCTCGGCCTGGGCGCGCTCGGGGCGGGTCTGGGAATTGATGATCAGGCTGTTGGCATCGGACAGCGCTTTTTGCAGCTCACCCTGCAGCGTGTTGCGTTCGCTGAGCATCTGCTCGAGCTGCGGCACGCTCAGGCTGGCGTAGCGTTGAGCCACCGGTTGTGGCTTGCTGGCTTTGAGCTTGGCCAGTTCTTTCTGGCTGTCGCTGGTCTCTTTGGGCGCGCCAGCCAGCTGTTGCTTGAGCTCGGCAAGCTTCTTCTCGCTATCTTCCTTGTTGGCAAGCAGGCTCAGGGTTTGTTCGAGCACCTGCTGCAAGGCCTTCTGATCGGCCTCCGGCAGTTTGCGTTCGGCGATCTTGTCGAGGCTGTTCTGGATGCTGGCAGCGCTCGGAGCTTCGGCTGCAGCAGCGGCGAACGGCAGGGACAGGCACAGCCCGAGCAGGGCTGTGCGAAGGTACACGCGCAGGGACATAGGCAGACTACTTATGGATCATGCAGAAACGAAGTTTAGAGGAACAATCCTGGTCCGGGTCGCGTTCCTTCGGGGAATCTGACGCCCACTTTCTGGATCTTGTTCCCGTCCATGGTCGCCACGGTCCAGATCGTGCCGTGCCATTCCACCTGATCGCCCACTACTGGAGCGCCCCCGACCTTCTGTCGGATGAACTGCGCCAGTGGCATTTTCGCGTCCAGGCCGTCGAGTTTCAGGCCGTAAAGGGCTGCCACCGCGCCCAGTTCGGCATCGCCTTCGAGCACGAAATCGCCGAAAAAGCGCAGGTCCAGGCCGCGTTGCGGGGCCTGGCTGAACAGCTTGCCCAATGCTGGCAGGTTGTGTTCGTGGCCGATCACGCACAGCATGTCGCCGACTTCGAGCACGGTACTGCCGGAGGGGTGCAATAACTGTTCGCCACGGAACAGTGCGGCAATACGGGTGCCCTCGGGCATCTTCAATTCGCGCAGGGCGGCACCGATGCACCACTTCTCCGCGCCCAGGCGATAGACGAACAACTCCCACTCGCTGGTAACGTGCACTTCGAGGGCGGACCGCGAGATCGGTGCCGGGTCCGGTGGTACCGTGACTTTCAACAGCTTGGCCATCCACGGCAGGCTGGTGCCCTGCACCAGCAGCGATACCAGCACGATGAAGAATGCCAGGTTGAAGAACAGTTGCGCGTCAGGTAGCCCCGCCATCAGCGGGAACACCGCCAGGATGATGGGTACCGCGCCACGCAGGCCGACCCAGGAAATGAAGGCTTTCTCGCGGCCATGGAAGGCCTTGAACGGCAGCAGTGCGGCCACCACCGACAGCGGCCGCGCGATCAGGATCATCCACAGCGCCAGGCCCAGTGCGGGCAGGGCGATCGGCAGCAGGTCATGGGGTGTGACCAGCAGCCCCAGCACCAGGAACATGCCGATCTGAGCGAGCCAGGCCATGCCGTCGAGCATGTGCAGGATGCCGTGGCGGCTGCGGATGGGTTTGTTGCCCAGCACCAGGCCGCACAGGTAAACGGCAAGGAAGCCGCTGCCGTGCAGGGCGTTGGTCAGCGAGAACACCGCCAAACCGCCAGCGATGACCAGAATCGGGTAGAGGCCGCCGGCCAGGTTGATCCGGTTGACCAGTTGCAGCATCAGCCAGCCACCGCCCAGGCCCAACAGGCCACCGATGCCGAATTCGCGCAGCAAGTGCCCCAGCAGGCTCCAGTGCAGGCCGGTCTGGCTGCTGGCGATCATCTCGATCAGGGTGACGGTGAGGAACACGGCCATGGGATCGTTGCTGCCCGATTCGATTTCCAGCGTCGCCGTGACCCGTTCGTTCAGGCCTTTGCCGCCAAGCAGTGAGAACACTGCTGCGGCGTCGGTGGAGCCGACGATGGCACCGATCAGCAGGCCCTGGATGAGGCTCAGGTCAAACAGCCAGGCCGCGACCAGGCCGGTGAGGGCAGTGGTGATCATCACGCCGATGGTGGCCAGCGACAATGCCGGCCACAGGGCCACGCGGAAGCTCGCTACCCGCGTGCGCAGGCCGCCGTCGAGCAGGATCACCGCCAGCGCCAGGTTGCCCACCAGGTAGGCGGTCGGGTAGTTGTTGAAGATGATGCCGCCCCCGTCCACGCCGGCGAGCATGCCGACCGCGAGGATGATGACCAGGATTGGAATGCCAAGGCGCGACGACAGCGAGCTGACCAGGATACTTGCGCCCACCAGCAATGCGCCGATCAAGAACAGGCTGTTGATGGTGCTTGCATCCAAAGGCAGGTACTCCGGGATAACGCGGGGAAGAGGACTCGATAGCTTTGAAGAACTAGCAGGTCGCGTGCCAATCGATTCTAACCTGATGAATTGGCAGCATGTAAAGCGTTTCTGCAGATGTAGAAAAGGCACCCCGAAGAGTGCCTTTTCTTGCGTTGCGCCTGCGCGCCTCAGCGCCGGCAAGCCGGCTTCCGCAGGGGGCGGCGGTATTGCCGCTGAAGGCGCAAGTGGGGGCAGGTCAGGCCTGCTTCACTTCACGCATCGGCTTGCCCTTGACCGGCGCACCGTTGGCCACGTAGTACTTGGCAGTGCTGCGCGGCAGCGGCTTGCGGTTGCGTATCTTGTCCGAGATTTTCTCGGCGATCATGATGGTGGTGGCGTTGAGGTTGCCGGTGATGATGATCGGCATGATCGACGCATCCACCACACGCAGGCCCTGCATACCGTGCACGCGGCCTTCGCCATCGACCACCGCCATCTCGTCGGTCCCCATCTTGCACGAGCAGGACGGGTGGAAGGCGGTTTCGGCGTGCTCGCGGATGAACTTGTCCAGTTCTTCGTCCGTCTGCACGTGCGCGCCAGGGCTGATTTCACGGCCACGGTAGGGGTCCAGCGCTGGCTGGGCCATGATTTCGCGCGTCAGCCGGATACCGTCACGGAACTCCTGCCAGTCCTGCTCGGTGGCCATGTAGTTGAACAGGATGCTCGGGTGCTGGCGCGGGTCCTTGGACTTGGCCTGGACGCGGCCACGGCTAGGCGAGCGCATCGAGCCCATGTGCGCCTGGAAACCGTGTTCCTTCACGCCATTGGAGCCGTTGTAGTTAATCGCGACCGGCAGGAAGTGGTACTGGATGTTCGGCCATTCGAATTCAGGGCGAGTACGGATAAAGCCGCCTGCCTCGAACTGGTTGCTGGCGCCGATGCCGGTGCCCTTGAACAGCCACTCGGCACCGATGGCCGGCTGGTTCCACCACAGCAACGACGGGTACAGCGACACCGGCTGGGTGCAGGCGTACTGCAAGTACAACTCAAGGTGATCCTGCAGGTTTTCGCCGACGCCCGGCAGGTCGTGCACGACCGGGATGTCGAGGCTTTCCAGCAGGGCCCGCGGGCCGACGCCGGAGCGCTGCAGCAGCTGCGGCGAGGCGATGGCGCCGGAGCTGACGATGACTTCCTTGCGCGCACGGGCTTCGACGCGCTCTTCGCTGTCGCCGACCAGGTAGGTCACGCCAACGGCGCGCTTGCCTTCGAACAGCACGCGATCGCTCAGGGCGTGGGTGACGATGGTCAGGTTCGGGCGCTTCTTGGCCTGGTCCAGGTAGCCGCGGGCGGTGCTGGAGCGGCGGCCGTTCTTGGTCACCGAACGGTCCATCGGGCCGAAGCCTTCCTGCTGGTAGCCGTTCAGGTCTTCCGTGCGTGGGTAACCGGCCTGTACGCCGGCCTCGACCATGGCGTTGAACAGCGGGTTGTTGCCCGCTTTGGGGGTGGCAACGCTGAGCGGGCCTTCGCCGCCGTGGTAGTCGTTGGGGCCGATGTCACGGGTTTCTGCCTTGCGGAAGTACGGCAGGCAGTCCAGGTAAGCCCAGTCTTCCAGGCCTGGCAGCTTGGCCCAGCCGTCGAAGTCCATGGCGTTACCGCGGATGTAGCACATGCCGTTGATCAGCGAGGAACCACCCAGGCCCTTGCCGCGGCCACATTCCATGCGGCGGCCGTCCATGTGCGGCTCCGGGTCGGTCTCGTAGGCCCAGTTGTAGCGGCGGCCCTGCAGCGGGAATGCCAGGGCAGCCGGCATCTGGGTGCGGAAATCCAGGCGGTAGTCGGGGCCACCGGCTTCCAGCAGCAGTACGGTGACGGCGGCGTCTTCGGTCAGGCGAGTGGCCAGGGTGTTACCGGCCGAGCCGGCACCAACGATGATGTAATCGTATTCCATGGGGCTTCCTCCGGAAGCAGCTGCGAGCTTCAAACGGCAAACTGTAAGTAAAAGCAGCCGTGGGAAACTCGCGGATGGATGAGCCTGCAAGGGCCGGTGGCGTTACGCCGACCGGCTCTTTCTTGCAGCTTGCAGCTTGCCGCTGTTTGTCAGAAGACCGACGCGTAGCCGCCCAGTTCGACCTGAACCGACTTGATGCGCGTGTACTGAGCCAGCGAGCTGACGCCGTTTTCACGGCCGACGCCCGACTGCTTGTAGCCACCGACCGGCATTTCGGCCGGCGATTCACCCCAGGCGTTGATCCAGCAGATGCCGGCTTCGAGCTTGTGGATGATGCGGTGGGCGCGGGTGATGTCGTTGGTGCACACGCCTGCGGCCAGGCCGTATTCGGTGTCATTGGCGCGGCGGATGACTTCTTCTTCGGTTTCGTAGGTGAGGATGCTCATCACCGGGCCAAAGATTTCTTCCTTGACGATGGTCATGTCGTCGGTGCAATCGGTGAACACGGTCGGGGCCACGAAGGCGCCCTTGGCGAAATCACCTTCGGTCAGGCGCTCGCCGCCACACAGCACGCGGGCACCTTCCTGCTTGCCCTTGGCGATGTAGCCCAGCACGCTTTCCATGTGCTGGAAGCTGACCAGCGGGCCGAAGTTGGTGTTTTCGTCTTCCGGGTTGCCGGCGCGAATGCGGGCAACGCGCTCGGCGATCTTGGCTTCGAAGGCCGCTTTCATCTGGGCTGGAATGAACACGCGGGTGCCGTTGGTGCAGACCTGGCCGGAGCTGTAGAAGTTGGCCATCATGGCGATGTCGGCGGCCTTGTCCAGGTCGGCATCGGCGCAGATGATCAGCGGCGACTTGCCGCCCAGCTCCATGGTGACTTCCTTGAGCGAGGAGCTCGAAGCGCTGGCCATGACCTTCTTGCCGGTGGTGGTGCCGCCGGTGAAAGAGACTTTCTCGATGCGCGGGTGTTCGGTCAGCCAGGTGCCGACTTCGCGGCCGCTGCCGGTCAGGACGTTGAACACGCCGTCCGGCAGGCCGGCTTCGGTGTAGATCTCGGCCAGCTTCAGGGTGGTCAGCGAGGTGACTTCCGAAGGCTTGAAGATCATCGCGTTGCCGGCGGCCAGGGCCGGGGCGGACTTCCACAGGGCGATCTGGATCGGGTAGTTCCAGGCGCCGATACCGACGGTCACGCCCAGCGGCTCGCGGCGGGTGTAGACGAACGAGCTTTCACGCAGCGGAATCTGCTCGCCTTCGATGGCCGGTACCAGGCCTGCGTAGTATTCCAGTACGTCGGCGCCGGTGACGATGTCGACATAGCGGGTTTCGGAGTACGACTTGCCGGTGTCCAGGGTTTCCAGCATGGCCAGCTCGTCGTTGCGCTCACGCAGGATGTCGACGGCACGGCGCAGGATGCGCGAACGCTGCATGGCAGTCATCGCGGCCCAGACTTTCTGACCGCGCTCGGCGCTTTCGACGGCTTTCTCGACGTCGGCCTCAGTGGCGCGCTGGACGTGGGCCAGAACTTCGCCGGTCGCCGGGTTGATGGCTTCGAAGGTGGCATCGCTGCCAGCGTCGACATAACCGCCGTCGATGTAGAGTTTTTGCGTTCCGAAACGGGCCATAGTGTCCTCGCAAGTGCAGTGTGTGAGTGGCTTTCGCGTCACGCTCCGGCCGGCTGGGCAAGGGCTGTGCGCATTTTTTCAGAGGCCGGTGGTTGCATGTCCGGGCGCTTCTGTTTAGCCAGTTGTAGTTCCAGGTATTCGTAAGCGATCTGTATCGCCTGGCTGGTGTCGAAGGCATCGCCCGACAGCGCTCCACGCAGCCACAGCCCGTCGATCAAGGCAGCCAGGCCGCGGGCGGCGGTGCGCGCTTCATCGAGCGGCATGGCGCGGCGGAACTGGCAGCACAGGTTGGAATACAGGCGGTGATCGTTGATCCGCTGCAACCTGTGCAAGGACGGCTGGTGCATGCTGGAGGCCCAGAAGGCCAACCAGGTTTTCATTGCCGGGCCATTCACCTGGCTGGCATCGAAGTTGCCATCGATGATCACCCTCAGGTGGGCTCGCGGGCTGTCGTCGGTCAGTGCCTGGCGACGGGCGATCACGCCCTCGTTGAGCATGTTCATGATGTGGCGCATCGTCGCCGCGATCAGGCCGTTCTTGTCCTGAAAGTAGTGACTGATGATGCCGTTCGACACACCGGCCAAACGGGCAATCAGCGCAATGCTGGCATCTCCCAGGCCGACCTGATCGACTGCTTGCAGCGTCGCTTCGATCAATTGCTGGCGGCGGATGGGTTGCATACCGACCTTGGGCATCTTGCTATCTCCTCAGGCCTGACGAGCAGACAACGTGCGGCTGACTCGGCGAGGACCAGTCTATTTTGTTTTGATTGAACGTTCAATCAATAAAGAATAAGCTCTGCGACAATTTGTGCCATTGACAGCTTCCAAGGCTGTTTCGGTGGCACGGATTGACACCCCAGGAAATCGCGTAACCCCCGTATTACAAGGTGTTGACGGGTATTAGCGATGCGAAATGCAGATTCTGCTCAACGGCCATGCGCCTGCGGCAGGCCCTTGGAGCGGGCGGGGTGCTCTGTGACGAATGCGCGCAGCCAACTGATTTGGCGAGGCATTTGCGCAGACCACCTGTCTGGTTTTGCAACGTTTCTATTCGGGATCACGGTTTCCAAGATGCTTTTATAACACCTGATGCAGTGGGGGTATTCCACCAATTGCTCGGGAAAAGACTGATTAGCCTCCACAGCCGCACTGCCCGGAGCATTCGTGCAATGAGTTCTGCCTCCCTTACCAAACCCCCCGCCGAGAGGGTACGGGTCAATCGCGTGGTGTTTTACACCTCCGCGCTGATGATCCTCGTTCTGACTGCCTTGCTTATCGCTGTTCCCGAAACCGCCGGTCAGGTACTGGGCGTGGCCCAGAAGTGGCTGACACGCACCTTCGGCTGGTACTACATGCTGGTGATCTGCGGTTACCTGCTGTTCGTCGTTTACCTGGCGTTCTCCGACTACGGCAAGCTCAAGCTTGGCGGCAAGGATGACCAGCCCGACTTCAGCTACGGGGCCTGGGCCGGCATGCTGTTCTCCTCCGGTATCGGTATCTCGCTGCTGTACTTCGGCGCCTCTGAGCCGCTGGACCACTACTTCAATCCGCCGGAAGGCACCCCTGCCAGCCTCGAGGCCGCGCGCCAGGGCCTGCAACTGACCTTCCTGCACTGGGGGCTGCATGGCTGGGCGATCTACGCCCTGGTCGGGCTGGCCGTAGGCTACTTCGCCTACCGCCACAACCAGCCGCTGGCACTGCGCTCGGCCCTGTATCCGCTGGTCGGTGAGCGTTGGGTCAGAGGGGCCGCCGGTAATGCCGTGGACATCTTCGGCATGTTCGTCACCTTGCTGGGCCTGGTGACCAACCTCGGGATCGGCGCGATGCAGGTGTCTTCGGGCCTTGAATACCTGTTCGGCATGGACCATAGCCAGACCAACCTGCTGGTGGTGATTCTGGTCATGGCCGGGGTGGCCACGGTGGCCGCGGTGTCGGGTGTGGAAAACGGCATTCGCCGCCTGTCCAACCTGAACATCATGCTGTTCAGTGGCTTGCTGATCTTCGTGCTGCTGGGCGGCGAGACCCTGCACCTGCTCAACGGCCTAGTGCAGAACGTCGGCGACTACCTCAACGGCATCGTGCTGAAGACCTTCGACCTTTATGTCTACGAAGGCGAGGCCGGCAAATCTGAGCGTTGGTTGGGCCTGTGGACCGTGTTCTACTGGGCGTGGTGGATCTCCTGGGGCCCGTTCGTGGGCATGTTCATTGCCCGGATCTCCAAGGGCCGTACCGTGCGCCAACTGGTCTGCGGCGTACTGCTGATTCCGTTGGGCTTCACCCTGGCCTGGTTGTCGATCTTCGGTAATACCGCGCTTGACCTGGTGATCAACCAGGGCGCTGTGGAGCTGGGCAAGACCGCGCTGGAGCAGCCGTCGATGTCGATCTACCAGCTGCTGGAATATTTCCCAGCCGCCAAGATCGTGATCGGTGTGGCGGTGTTCGTCGGCTTCGTGCTGTTCCTTACCCCGGCCGACTCCGGCGCGGTGATGATGGCCAACCTGTCATGCAAAGGTGGCAAGGTCGACGAAGATGCCCCGCACTGGATGGTGGTGTTCTGGTCGGTGATCATCACCCTGGTCACCATCGGCCTGCTGTTCGCCGGTAACTTCGAAGCCATGCAGACCATGGTGGTGCTGGCGGGCCTGCCGTTCTCGGTGGTGCTGGTGCTGTTCATGTTCGGCCTGTACAAGGCCATGAAGCAGGACGTTGCCGTGGAGCAGGAGCGTGCCGAGCTGGCTGCCCGCGGCCGCCGCGGTTTCAGCGAGCGCTTGAGCCAGCTTGAGCTGCAACCGACCCAGGCTGTGGTGCAGCGCTTCATGGACAAGCAAGTCAGCCCGGCCCTCAAAGAGGCGGCCGAACAGCTGCGCACCCTGGGCTTCGATGTCGAGAGCCGTGTTGGCCAATCGCGCAACATGATGGGCGTGCGGGTGATGATGGAAGAGGGCAACCCTTTCGTTTACGAAGTGAGCCTGGACGGTTACATGGCCGCACCGAGCGAGGCGCCGGTCGAAGGCGAGCCCGAGGTGCGCCAGCGCTTCTATCGCGCCGAAGTGTACCTGCACGATGGCAGCCAGGAGTACGACCTGATGGGCTTCGCGCCCGAGCAGATCGTGCGTGATGTACTGGACCAGTTCGAGAGCCATCGACAGTTGCTGGGCCGCGTGTACAGCTGACGCGGCTAGCCCTTGCGCGGCCGGATGCCTGGCCGCGCAAGGGCTACAGCTTTATGTAACGCAGCGTACCCAGCCCCTTGGCACATCCTTGCGCTCCATTTGCCGCGAGGAAGCCGCCCATGCCCATCCAGCCAAGTGCTGTTCCTGATTTTCGTCGGTCAGTCGCTGCCGAGTTTCTCGATCGTCCCACCTTGCGTAGCGTTCTGAGCCAGCAGGTTCTCGAATTGCTGGTCCCCTGGCATGCCGCGCTGGCGGGTGCCGGGCTGCCCGATGCCGAAGCGCTCATACTCAACATTCCTGCCCAAATTGCGTCCGGCCCACAGACCTACGATGCCTGGACACCCCGGCCACTGTTGGAGGTCATGCTTGAAGCATTGCACGCCCGTCAGCCACTGGCGTCGTTGGGGGCTAATGGTGGGGATTTCCTGCTGGCGGTCCGGGAGCCATGGTTCCTGCGTGACCAGGCGGGTAACCCGTTGCCGTTCGGGACGATCTCAATCGGCGCCCAAATGGCTGCGCTGGATGACCTGCTGCTCATGCTCGCGGACCGCTTCTGCCAAGCGCAGGTCGATTTCTGGAAGGCGCCAGGCAGTCAGGGCGTAAGCCGTGACCTGTGGCTGCAGCACCTGCTCAAGAGGGCGTTGTTGCACAATTTGCCACTGCAGGGGCTGGACCAACAGCAACGTCAGTGCTTGCTGAGCCTGCTGAAGAGTCACGGCGCCACACCTGCGGTATTTCTGGTCCAGGTGCAACTCGATAACTATGTTCAGTGGCTGCCCAACCTGCTGGTCAGTGGCGAGTGGGACGAGCGCAAAGTGTTTTTGTGGTGCGCCCCCTCCAGCCTGGTGAAGGCATTTGACTCGCTCGATCTGTTTGCTGAAGCGTTAAGGGCCGAGCTTGCTGAGCATCAGCGCTTCAAGGCCATGGTATGGCACCGCTATGAGCTCGAAGGCGACGTTTTTGCCCAGCAAAGCAGCCTGTTGCTGGAGATCATGCTCGATGACATCGCACGTTTGCGTTATGCCGCGTTGCCAGAGGGTTCGTTGCTTGAAAGGGGCTTTGCTGCCCTGAGTGACCCCGCGCGCTGGTTCATCGAAGGTTACGGCCAGGCCAGTGATGCACAGATCCCGCTGCCACCAGGCCTGCGCCATGGCAGTGCGGCGAATGGTTTTGCCTATCAGCGGGGCGTGTTCGAACTGGCGTTGGCGCAGGCTCAGTCCGAAGGCGTTGGGGCGCTCGATGATGTGCTCGATTTGCGCAGTTTCACCCGGCGGGAGTTGCGCACGCTGATGCTTGCCGATTTTCCGCTCGAAGCCAATTATTTCCCGGATGATCTGCTCCTGCACCTGCCCACCCATGTCGGCTCGCCCGGTGGTGCTGGCGTCGGGCCGGGTGGTTGGACGACTGAACCCCACAGCATGAGCTTGACCGAGTTCGCCATCGGTAATCTCTGGTCGCTTCATAACGCGCAGCTTACCGGCATCACCCATTGTGAAAACCAGTTGATCATGGACTGGATGAACGTCGACTACGTCAAGTCGCTGGTGCAGCGGGTCGACATCGGCAAGCACTACCCCGTTTACGTCGCGCAGAAGCTGGACGACCCCGCTACACAACCCGAGCGGATCAAACGCTTTGGCCGTGAATGGCGGTGTTCACTGCTGTTCAGCGCGCTCTATGCCCGCATGCAGGGCGAGCTGAGCGACGCCGGCTTGCAGTGCGTTACAGACTTTTGCCATGGCTACCTTGACCCGCAATTGCCAGCGCTGATGTTGATGCCGCTGGCCTTCAAGCGCGGGGCGGGCGAGGTCGAGCCCGATTCCGTCAGTGGCATGTATGTCCTGTTCGCCACGGAGCCTGCACGGGTTTTGCTGTATCGGCCGCTGTACAGCGCAAAGCCTCTGCTGGAGTTTGCCAGCCTGGACCTGATGATGGACGCAATCCGCAGGCCCGGGCCATTGCAGGACAGCATCCTTGCGTGGATGCCGTCGGCCTCGCGTGCCGTCTACGCCTATGGCGGCTTCTACGAGCCGCATTGGTCAGGGCCTATCCTGGACAGCCAGCTACTGCCTGCGCGAGGGTACCCGCCAACATTTGCAGCGCAGTTCTGGCGTGATGAGGTCGATGCAAGACTGTACAAGGCCAATCGCGACCTGTTGGTTGAGTTGGCTGACCGCGAGTCGGTTTCCAACGCCGAGAGTCGCTGGGCGATTCTCGTTCAGGGGGCCTGGCTGTTGTTCGATGTGGTGACGTTGATCTTGCGTGGGCCTGTTGCCAGCGTTGCCTGGCTGGTCCAGGCCATTGCCGGGTTGCACAACGACCTGTCGGCCTTGCGCGATGGCAGTGCGTTCGAGCGCAGTACCGCTGTGGTCGACGTGTTGCTCAATGCTTGCATGGCCTTGATGCATTTGCGTTTACCGCAGTTCCCCCTGGGCGAGCCTGTACGCAACCTTCCCCGCCGGAGCGCAATGCCCGCATTGGGTGATGCAGAAGCACTGGTGGCGCCCGTACAAGGCAAGGTCGCTGCGCCGGGAGTGCTGGCGCAACATGGCTCGACCCGGCTGGATTTTTCCTGGCGCGGCACTCAGGGGTTCAATGTGCTGTCGCCGCAGCAGCGCACCGTGGTGTTCGGCCTGCGCGTCGAGCAATCGCTGGAAGGCCTGGAACCGCTTGCAGAGGGGCCTGGCCGCGGGTTGTACCGCGTGGGTGAGCACTACTACCTCACGCTGGGTGATGGGGTATACCGGGCCACCTTTGAGGAGCAAGGCCTGCGTATGGTCGGTGCCGACGGTGCCATGGGGCCCTGGTTGGCGTTCGAGCACGGCCAATGGCGTGTAGATCGTGGTTTGCGCTTGCGTGGCGGCATGCCACGCAGCCGCCTTGAAGCCTTGAAAGAGGAGAACCGCAAGAAAGCCGAACAACTCAAGAACGAAGAAGCTGAATTGGCCCGCCATCACAATGCGCTGGCCGAAACCCTGAACAGGCATCGCGACCTGCTCAATGAGAAGGACGAGCGCATCGCGGTGCTGGAAGCGGTGACTGAACCGGACGAGTTGACGCTGCGCGAGCTTGAATTGACCCGGCGCCTGCGCAAGCAGATCAATCTGAAAGTCATCTACGAAGTCAAAGGCGTGGTCGAGGCTTCACTCAAGCATGAGCAAGTGGTCAACAGCCTGTACAACATGCGCCATGACGATGCAGCCTACAGCATCGCCCTCACCGCGCAGCGCAGCCTGATCCGCCAGAGCCTGATCGAGAATATGTCCATCTTCTACAACGAGATGGCCATGATCATCAACGCAGAGGACCTGGAAAACCTCGCCCAGCAGCTTGTCATCCACCCAGAGAGTGAGGCCGAGATCAGCCAGTACCTGCAATTTCGCTCTGCCTTGGAGCAGGTCATCAAATGGGAGGTGGATCTGGTCGACATGTCCCGGTTGCTGGACACGCTGCTCGAAGAAACCCTCAAAGACGACACGTTCGTGTTCAGGAACGAAGACACGCAAGCGCGCATCAACAAAGGCCACGAGCTCAAGAGCACCATCGAGGCGCGGCGGTTGTCGGCCATCGACCTTGATTTCCGTCTGCTTCAAGACCTGGCCGAAGCCAGCCTGGAAAGACGGGCCGATGTCGAGGAGCGGGTGTTATCGCAATACCTCGACTACCTGGCCGGCGACAGCCTGAAGAGCGCGGGCAACGCGCATGGCGACCTGGCGGGAAGCGAGCTGTCGCTGGCCGAGCGGATCGAGGTGTTGACCGGCATCCTGGAGGGCTACGAGGAGGCTGCGGCAATGGCCGACTACCTGGGCAGTGTGGGCGGCGCGGCGATCAGGCAGGAGTCGCTGCAACTGTACAAGAAAACCTTGCACGGATTGCAGCGCGCTGCCCAAGGCGACCTCGCCCAGGCAGTGCGCGAGCACGAACTCAGCGAGCCTGCCCCACCGCGTCCGACGGTCTATGCCCCGCGCGGTGGGCGGCGCCAGCTGGTCAGGACTCACCGCGGGCGCAAGGTGCTCGCTCAGGAAGTCGAGGTGGATGGTGTCGCCCTCGTCCAGCAACGCGATGAGCGTACCCAGCATGTACTCAAGACCTTCCACCAGCGTGGTGGCGAGTGGGTCGAGGATGCGCCGCAACCTACAGCGTCAGAGCCGCCATTCTCCCCACTGGAACCTCGCCTGGCGCGCAAGCGTGCACAGGCCCTGCTTGCAGAGGTCGAGCGGATCACCAAGCTGGCCAGAAGCTTCTTTCAGGCAGAGCAGCCTAACAGTCTGGCCACGGTCATCGACGGGCACCTGGACAAAATGCGCAATGCCCTGAGCACGTTGCCAAGGATGAGCCCCGAAGATGCCTTGTTCGAAAGTCTGGGTGAGGGTATCGAGCGCTTGCAGGCTACCCGCCGCGACCTGTTGACCGGTATCTATCTGTCCACCGATCACCCCGACGCCCGCAGCCTGCAATTTCTGCTCGACAACCACCAGGTCACTGTCCAGCGCGCCGGGCCACGCAAGGCATTGGCAGCAGGTGATTACCTGGATGTCTACGAGGTCAGGCGCCAGCCGCGGGCCGGCCAGGTTCAGGGTGATGGGCTGTGGGAGGCACACTTCCACTACCCGGACATCGGCACCCCGGGGCGGCAGTTCAGCAAAGGGCACCTGAAACTGTGGGCGCAGCGCAAACTGGGACGCCTGGCGCAACTGCGGGCTGCGACCAGCGGCGAAGACCTGGTCGCTATTTACCGGGGAGATTTACGCCTGACCCAGGTGGAGGGGCTGATCCCCTTCGACTGAATGGCTCAGCGATTGCTGTAGCGGCCGTGCTTGCCATGGGCAGGCATGGCCTGATTGCCGCGTTCTGCAATCATCTGTGCCAGTGATACCAGCTCGATGCCCTGGCTGCGCAGCCGGGGCATTTCCTGTTCCAGCACCTGCAGGGTTTGCGGGTAAGGGTGCCCGATCAGCACCGCCGAGCCTTGCCGACGTGCCAGTGCCACGCCTTGCTGCAGCTGTGCGGTGATGGCCTCTGTGGTACGGACGTCGTCCAGAAACACGTCACGCGAGACGTGCCCAAGGGCCTGTGCCTGGGCCTCGGCGGCAGCGACGGTGGCAGCACTGGTGCGGCTGTCCACGAAAAACAGATGCCGCCGCTGAAGTTCACCCATCAGCCAGGTCATGGCGCTACGCTGGGCGGTCATGCGGCTGCCCATGTGGTTGTTGATGCCGGCGGCGTAGGGCACCTTGGCCAAGGCCGCGTCCAATCGCCTGGCGAGCTCTGGTAGGGCGATCTCCGGGTGCCAGGCATAGGGCCCGGTGGCGGGGTCCATGGGCATGTGCAGGATTACCGTCTTGCCTGCCTGGTGCGCCTGGCGGGCGAACTCGGTGGCGTGTGGGGTATCCGGCATGATCGCCATCGTCACAGGGCCAGGCAGCGCGAGCGTCCTGCTGTCGCGCTCGGTGCTCTGGCCCAGGTCGTCGATGATGATGCTCATGTAGGCCTTGCTGGCCGGGGCCGCGTGGGCACATGCGGCTGCCAGGCACAACAGCACGGGCAGCAGATACCGCAGCGGATGAATCATTTGCCGGAGGTGATGTTCAGCCCCTTGAGCAGGCTGAGCGCCTGGCTCAGCTGGAAGTCATCGTCCTGCGGGCGCTCCTTGCGCTTGCTGCTGCCGGTCGGGCGGTCAGCACCCCCGTTGCCGTTGCCCAGGTGGCCCTGCAGGTCGGCTTCCTTGAAGTTCTCGGTATCCACCTCTGCGGTGAGCTTGGCCGGGCGCACCTCGATGTCCGGGACGATGCCCTGTGCCTGGATCGAACGGCCATTGGGGGTGAAGTAAAGCGCGGTGGTGAGCTTCAGGGCTCGGTCGTTGGCCAGCGGCAGCACGGTCTGGACCGAGCCTTTTCCGAAGCTGTCGGTGCCCATCAGCACGGCGCGTTTCTGGTCTTGCAGGGCGCCGGCGACGATTTCCGAGGCCGAGGCGCTGCCGCCGTTGATCAGCACTACCAATGGCACGGCCTCACTGGCATCGGCCGGATCAGCGGAGAAGCGCAGTTCGGAGTTGGCGATACGGCCTTTGGTGTACACGATCAGGCCCTTGGTCAGGAAGTGGTCGGCCACTTCCACCGCCGACTGGAGCACGCCACCGGGGTTGTTGCGCAGGTCCAGCACAACGCCGCGCAGTTTCTTGCCATTGTCCTTGCGCAACTTGGCCAATGCTTTGCCCACTTCGTCCCCGGTCTTGACCTGGAACTGGGTGATGCGGATGTAGCCGTAGTCGTTTTCCAGCAACTGGCTTTTCACGCTCTTGACCTGGATCACGGCACGGACCAGGTTCACATCGAACGGGGTGCCGCCGTCACGTACCAGGGTCAGGGTGATCTTCTCGCCGACTTTGCCGCGCATCTTGTCGACCGCTTCGGTCATGCTCTGGCCACGGGTTGGCGCACCGTTGATCTTGACGATCAGGTCGCCAGCCTGCACGCCAGCGCGCGAGGCGGGGGTGTCATCGATGGGCGAGACCACCTTGACGAAGCCGTCTTCCTGGCCAACTTCGATACCCAGGCCACCGAACTCGCCACTGGTGCTTTCCTGCAGCTCCTGGAAGTCCTCTGGGCCAAGGTAGGCCGAATGTGGATCGAGGTTGCTGAGCATGCCTTTGATGGCGTTCTCCAGCAGCGTCTTGTCGTCTACCGGCTCGACATAGGCCGCTTTGATGCGGTCCATGACCTCGGCGAAGGTGCGCAGCTCTTCCAGTGGCAGCGGCGCCCTGGCGGTCACCTCGGTGGCTGGCACCGCGGCAGGCTTGGCCGGCGCCGGCTCGGCAGCGATGGCCAAAGGCATACCAGTCGCCAGGGCGATGGTCAGGGCCAGCTGGGTGAGACGAGGCGAGTGCAGCATGTCGAACGAACTCCTGATCCTGTAGGCGCTCCTTGGGGAGCATCGGCCCAGCGTGGGGCGCCAGGCCGTAAAAAAGTGACTAGGGTTGAAGCTTAACCTCTGCACCACTGGGAAGGGTCGGTGGGCCGGCCCTGCTGGCGGATGGCGAAGTACAAGCCGGCGGCATCCTGGCCGCCGCTGTCGCCAACGGTGGAAATGGCCTCGCCGGCCTTGACGATGTCTCCGGCGCTCTTGAGCAGGCTCTGGTTGTGGCCGTACAGGCTCAGGTAACCATTACCATGGTCGAGAATGACCAGAAGTCCAGCGCCGCGCAACCAGTCGGCGAACACCACGCGCCCGCCGTGCACGGCGCGTACCTGGGTGCCGGGGTTGGCGCTGATCATCACACCGTCCCACTTGGCTCGGGCATCGCTGCCACGGGCTTCACCGAAACGTGCCAGCAATCGACCATTGACCGGCCACGGAAGTTTGCCCCGTGCGGCAGAAAAAGCACCGCCGTAGGTTGTGCTGTCGCTGGACACCAAGGGGCCGAGGGTGGTGCGCGCCTTTTTTGGTGGTTCGCTGTCCTGCTGTGCGGTCAACGCTTGCTGCTGTCGGCGCTTCTGGGCCTCCTGCTCGGCCAGCAGGGCCTTCTTGCGCGCCTCCTCGGCCTCACGGGCCTGGCGAGCCAAGGTTTCCTCGATGGTCTTGAGCACCTTGGCAAGGTCCGCCTGGTCCTGTTCACGGGCCTGCAGCTTCTTGTCGCGGTCTTTCATGTCACTGTTGAGCTTGGCCAGTACCTGCTGACGCTTGCCACGCTCGGCTTCCAGGGCCTGGCGGCGGCTGTCGAGGTCGGCGCGCTGGGCCAGCAACTGCTCTTGCTGGCGGGAAATGTCCTGTTCGACATTGGCCAGCTGGCGCAGGGTTTCGTTGAAGGCACGCAGTTGCTCCGTGCGCGCCTTGCTCAGGTAGTCGTAGTAGCTGAGGGTGCGGGCGAACTTCTCTGGGTTCTGCTGGTTGAGCAGCAGCTTGAGGTATTCCTCGCGGCCATTGTTCTGGTAGGCGGAGCGCGCCTGAATGGCGATCAGTCGTTGTTGTTCAATGCGCGAGCTCTGGAGTTTTTTTTTCTCGGTATCAAGGCGCTCCAGCTCGCCCTCGGTCTTTTTTAGTTGTTGCTGCAGAGCCTCCACCTGCTTTTCGAGGTTGCCGATGTCGGTTTCGGTGGCTTTGAGGTCTTTCTGCACGCCGGATTTTTCTTCCTGGAGCTTGCCCAGCGTCTTCTTGAGCTCGGCGATGTCCTGGCGGGTGGCGTCCAGTTGTTGCTGGGTCTGAGCGCGCTCGTCGGCGAAGGCCGGGCTGAGCAGGCAAGACAGGGCTAGGAAGATCAGGGCGCGAAGCATGAGGTTGGGCGTACCAAGGATGGAGACTGGCCTAGTATGCCCGCCCGGGCCTGCAAAAAAAACGCCTCACGGCGTCAGCGGTAAGTTTCAAGCTACAAGCCGCAAGAAAAAGCGGGTGTTGGGTCAATACCGGTAGTCAAGCGCTTTGGGGCCGCTTTGCGCCCCATCGCCGGCAAGCCGGCTTGTATGGTTAGACTTGAAGGGGTGGTGGGACTAAATGCCGGATTCTGACTGTTGACGCAGTACAGACTGTGGGAGACATCGCCCCACCCCTTCCACCAAAGCGCCGATAAAGAATGCATCGTTTGCAAACGACGATAGAAGCAAGCCAGCGCCTCTTGGTGAAAACCCTTCAAGCTCAAAAACCATAACGCGAGGAGCCGCCCATGGCAATGCAGGTAAACAAACTGATCGTGGGTGCGGATGTCGCAAAAGCCGAATTAGTGATTCATCACGATGATCGTGATGAAATTATCAGGCTGAAAAATACCAAGCCCGAAATCAAAAGCTGGCTAAAGCAACAGCCCCTCGGCACTGCAATCGCTGTTGAGGCGACCAATGTCTACCATCTGGACCTGGTTGAGCTAGCCCATGGCTTCGGTTTCGACGTTTATGTCATCGATGGTTTCCAACTGAGCAACTACAGGAAAAGTGTTGGAGGGCGGGTTAAAACTGACCCCTCTGATGCTCGGTTGCTGTCCCGATTTTTGAAAAACGAGGGCGACGATCTTCGTCCTTGGACCCCGCCTCCTGCTGTCTACGGCAAGCTTCAGAGCCTCCTTCGACGCAGAGCTGTCTTGGTGACTGCTCGCACTGCATTAGCTCAGAGCTGGACAAACGAAAGCCTGCTGAAGGCCGCCTTCAAAACCTTCGTAACATCGATAGATCGGCTGGATCAGCTGATACAAAAAAAGATTAAGGAAGTGCTACGAGAGGCTGGGCTGCACGAGCAAGTTGCCCGCTGTCAGGCGGTAGAGGGAATTGGGTTTCTTACCGCTACAGCCCTGGTAATGGCTTTTGTAAGGGGCGAGTTCAAGAGCAGTGATTCGTACATCGCATTCCTGGGAATGGACCTACGGGTTAATGATTCTGGAGAGAAGAATGGACGTCGTCGGCTCACCAAGCGCGGCTGCTCGGAAATCCGTCGTTTGCTGCATAACGCAGCAATGGCGGCCAGCAGGTCGGCCGCTTGGAAAGGGGTATATGAGCAGTACAGAAACAGCGGTAAGGCAACGACCCAGGCGTTGGTAATTCTGGCCAGGAAGCTCGCACGAGTGGCATTCGCCCTGATGAGAAATCAGGACGAATACGTTACCAAAGGCGGGAAAATGGCTTGCTGATAACCATAGAATCTCCCACCGGTACAGCGCAAGCCTCAAGAGCTGCGCAGTCCCTGTGGGAGCCGGCTTGCCGGCGATGGGCTGCGTAGCAGCCCCAAATAGCTAACTGCCTGGCACAAGACTCCAGGCTTTCTCTTGCAGCTTGCAGCTTGCAGCTTGCAGCTTACCCGTCGACCAAAATCGAGCTACCCGTCATCTCCGCAGGCTTTTCCAGCCCCAGCAGCTTGAGCATGGTCGGCGCCACGTCGGCCAGCACGCCGCCCTCGCGAACCTTGACCTGGCGTTTGCCGACATAGATGAAAGGCACCGGCTCGGTGGTGTGGGCCGTGTGCGCCTGGCCGGTGCACTCGTCTTCCATCTGCTCGACATTGCCGTGGTCTGCGGTGATCAGCGCTTCGCCGCCCACCTTGTCCAAGGCCTCGACGATGCGACCGACACAGCCATCCAGGGCTTCGACGGCCTTGACCGCGGCTTCGAACACGCCGGTATGGCCGACCATGTCACCGTTGGCGTAATTGACCACGATCACGTCATAGCGCTGCTGCTCGATGGCCTCGACGATGCGGTCGGTGACCTCTGGGGCGCTCATCTCCGGCTGCAGGTCGTAAGTGGCGACTTTCGGCGATGGGATCAGAATGCGCTCTTCGCCTTCGAACGGCTCTTCGCGCCCCCCGGAGAAGAAGAACGTGACGTGTGCATACTTCTCGGTCTCGGCGATGCGCAGTTGGGTCTTGCCGTGCTTGGCCAGGTACTCACCCAGCACGTTGTTCAGGCTGGCCGGGGCAAACGCCGCAGGGGCGGGGATTTTCGCCGAGTACTGGGTCAGGCCGATGTAGGCAGCCAGTTTGGGCAGGCGGGCCCGTGGGAACTCGTTGAAATCGGCTTCGACGAACACGCGCGACAGCTCACGGGCGCGGTCGGCGCGGAAGTTCATGAAAATCACGGCATCGCCATCTTCGACCTTTACCGCTTCGCCGATACGCGTGGCCTTGACGAACTCGTCGCTTTCGCCACGCATATAGGCCGCTTCGAGCCCGGCAGTGGCGCTGTCTGCGGTGTGTTCGGCAACGCTGTCGACGATCAGGTTGTAGGCAGCACTGACGCGGTCCCAGCGGTTGTCGCGGTCCATCGCGTAGTAACGGCCGATCAGGCTGGCGATACGGCCTTTGCCGAGCTTGGCAAAGGTCGAATCTAGCAGCTCGATGGACGACTGCGCGCTGCGTGGCGGGGTGTCACGACCGTCGAGGAATGCGTGCAGGTAGATCTTTTCGGCACCACGCTGCGCGGCCAGTTCGGCCATGGCAATCAGGTGGTCCTGGTGGCTGTGGACGCCGCCGTCGGAGAGCAGGCCGAGAATGTGCACGGCCTTGTCGGCACCTGCAGCCTGGTCCACCGCGCCTGTCAGCACCGGGTTTTCGAAGAACTCGCCGTCGCGGATGGCTTTGGTCACGCGGGTGAAATCCTGGTAGACGACACGGCCGGCGCCCAGGTTCATGTGACCGACTTCGGAGTTGCCCATCTGCCCGTCCGGCAGGCCGACATCCATCCCCGAACCGGAAATCAGGCCATGCGGCGCTGTGGCGCGCAGGCGATCATAGACCGGCGTGTTGGCGGCGTAGATGGCGTTGTATTCGGGGCTTTCGCTGTGGCCGAAGCCATCCAGGATGATCAGGACCAGGGGTTTGGGCGTACTCGTCATCAATCAAACTCACGGTTGTTCAAAGATGATAAAGACACGCATTTTAGGGCAAATGCGCCACCTGCGGCGAATATTCGTCCTGTTCCCTGACCAGCGTGGCGCCCGCAGCAACATGAAGGTAGCTTCGCCGCCGGCCTGTCGGGCTTTGGCGGTGTTGGGGGGCTGTGTATACTGGCCGGCATTTTCAATCGCCTGGAACACCGCTGATGGTTGCTCACCTGATTCAATTCGCGACAGATCACTACATCCTGGTTGCGATCTTCGTTGTTCTGCTGGTCCTGCTGCTGCTCAATGAAATCCGCCGCGGCGGCCAGAGCCTGAGCAATGGCCAACTGACCGCTCTGGTCAACGCCGAGAAAGGCCTTGTCATCGATATCCGCCCTGCCAAGGAATACTCCGCCGGCCACATCGTCGGTGCTGTGAACATCCCGCAGGACAAGGTCGCCACTCGCATGAGCGAACTGGACAAGCACAAAGAGAAAACCCTGATCGTCGTCGACGCGATGGGCCAGCAGTCCGGCACCATCTGCCGCGAACTGCTCAAGGCTGGTTACAACGCCGCCAAGCTGAGCGGTGGCGTTTCCAGTTGGAAAGCCGATAACCTGCCCCTGGTGAAGTGATATGAACGACGTCATCGTCTACTCCAGCGACTACTGCCCCTACTGCATGCGCGCCAAGTACCTGCTCCAGAGCAAGGGCGTGGCCTTCGAGGAAATCAAGGTCGACGGCCAGCCGCAGGTGCGCGCCGAGATGAGCCAGAAGGCCGGCCGGACTTCGGTGCCGCAGATCTGGATCGGCAGTACCCATGTCGGTGGTTGCGATGACCTCTACGCCCTGGAGCGCGCCGGCAAGCTCGACGCGCTGCTCAAGGCCTGATTTGCACTGCATTCAAAAACATTAGGATAAGGATCTGCCATGACTGACCAACAGACCAACGGCGCAGCAGCCGAAGACAACAGCCCTCAGTTCTCCATGCAGCGTATCTACGTGCGCGACCTGTCGTTCGAGGCCCCGAAAAGCCCGCAGATCTTCCGTCAGACCTGGGAGCCGAGCGTTGCCCTGGACCTGAACACCAAGCAGAAAGCCCTGGAAGGCGACTTCCACGAGGTGGTGCTGACCCTGTCGGTAACCGTCAAGAATGGTGACGAAGTGGCGTTCATCGCCGAAGTTCAGCAGGCCGGTATCTTCCTGATCAAGAACCTCGACGCCTCTTCCATGAGCCACACCCTGGGTGCGTTCTGCCCGAACATCCTGTTCCCGTACGCCCGCGAGACCCTGGATAGCCTGGTGACCCGTGGTTCGTTCCCGGCCCTGATGCTGTCGCCGGTCAACTTCGACGCCCTGTACGCGCAAGAGATGCAGCGCATGCAGGAAGCCGGCGAAGCGCCGACCGTGCAGTAAGCGCGGCCGGTATCGAAAAGCGCCTCTCGGGGCGCTTTTTTGTTGCCTGTTCGGGCCTTCATCGCGGGCAAGCCCGCTCAGGTGTGGCGTCAGGTGTTGAACAAGGCCGGCGCCAGGTCCGGTACAGGCACTGCATCAGCTCCCGGCAAACCCTTGCTGGCGCCACGCCTCATACACCGTCACCGCGACAGTGTTGGACAGGTTCAGGCTGCGGCATCCAGGCCTCATCGGCAGGCGCAGGCGCTGTTCGGCCGGCAGGCTGTCCAGCACCTCGGCGGGCAGGCCGCGGCTCTCGGGCCCGAACAGGAAGGCATCGCCGGGCTGGTAGGCGACTTCATGAAAGGGGTGCGAGCCCTTGGTGGTGAAGGCGAACAGCCGTGGGTTGCCAAGGCTTTCCAGGCATCCGGCCAGGCTTTCGTGGCGCTTGAGCGTGGCATACTCGTGGTAGTCCAGCCCTGCGCGGCGCAGCCGTTTGTCGTCCAGCTCGAAGCTGATCGGTTCGATCAGGTGCAGGTCGCAACCGCTGTTGGCGCAGAGGCGAATGATGTTGCCGGTATTCGGCGGAATTTCAGGTTGAAAAAGGATGACGTGAAACATGCACGGCTCCAAGCATGAAGATGGTGCACATTCTACCCCCGAACCCGAGTCGCGTTCGAAGGCCTTGCCGCGTGTGATGCTTTCGCTGGCGATCGTCGGCGTGATGGTCGGCCTGATGATCGGCCGCCTCACCACCCCAGAAGAGCGCGTGCTCGAGCAGGTGGAGGTGGTGCAGGATGGGTTGGACCTGTGGTTCAGCGACGAGCCGAAGCTGCATGGCGAGAATGTCGAGGGGGCTGTCGCTGTACTGTTCCAGGCCCAGGGCAAGGCCCAGCGCGGGCAACTGACCCTGCAGGGCAAGCCGGTGAGCTGGCGTTTGCAGAAAACTGACGAAGGGTTGCTGCTGAGCGTGATTGCCGCGCGCCCTCTGCGGGGCGAATGGGCCGGTGCAGAGGACGCGGGGCGCTGGCGGGTGCGGGTGCGGCTGCACGAATAAAAGAGGGGATGTCCCGGCCTGCCTGTACCAGGGTCCCCAAAGCTTGCGTTACTGCGTGTAAAAGAGGGGATTCCCGGCCTGCCTGTACCGAGGTCCCCAAAGCTTGCGCTACTGCGTGTAAAAGAGGGGATTCCCGGCCTGCCTGTACCGAGGTCCCCAAAGCTTGCGTTACTGCGTGTAAAAGAGGGGATTCCCGGCCTGCCTGTACCGAGATCCCCAAAGCTTGCGTTACTGCGTATAAAAGAGGGGTTCACCCGGCCTGCCTGTACCGAGGCCCCCGAAACTGGAGATGTAGTACCTATTGCAGGTGGCGTGCCAGTTTTGAAAGTCCGGAAACATTGGGTTTCAGGGCGATCTGGCCGGGTTTTGAGGGGATTTGTGCCTTGGCGCGGTGCAGTTGGCACAGCTTCGGTGCATGGGCCAGAAATGGCTGGGGCCGCAAAGCGGCCCCAACGGTGTTACTGATTCAGCGGGAAGTCAGTGATCATCGCCCTCATCGTCATCCCCGCCATCGACGTTCATCCCCAGCTCCTTGATCTTGCGGGTCAGGGTATTGCGCCCCCACCCCAGCAGCACTGCGGCATCCCGGCGACGCCCGGCAGTGTGCTTGAGCGCTGTCTCGATCATGATCCGTTCGAAGCTGGGCACGGCGCTGTCGAGCAGGTTGGATTGCCCTCGGGCCAAGGCCTGGTCGGCCCATTGGCGCAGCGCCTGCTCCCAGTTGGTCACCGGTGCCGCGTCCTGCGGGAGGTTGAGCAGCTCGGGTGGCAGGTCGCCGACCAGCACTTCACGGCTGGACGCCATGACGGTGATCCAGCGGCAGGTGTTTTCCAGCTGGCGGACGTTGCCAGGCCATGGCAGGTTGCGGATGAATTCTTCGGTTTCCGGCTTGAGCAGCTTCGGCTCGACGGCCAGCTCCTGAGCCGCGCGGCCCAGGAAGTGGCGGGCCAGTGCTGGGATGTCCTCGCGGCGGTCGGCCAGGCGCGGGATATGAATACGGATTACGTTCAGGCGATGGAACAAGTCTTCACGGAACTTGCCAGCCTGTACCAGTGACTCGAGATTTTGATGGGTCGCAGCGATGATTCGCACATCGACCTTCACGGGCACATGGCCGCCCACACGGTAGAACTCGCCATCGGCCAGCACGCGCAGCAGGCGTGTCTGGGTATCGGCAGGCATGTCTCCGATTTCGTCGAGGAACAAGGTGCCGCCGTCCGCTTGCTCGAAGCGGCCGCGTCGCAAGTTGGCCGCGCCGGTGAAGGCGCCTTTTTCGTGGCCGAACAGCTCCGACTCCATCAGGTCCTTGGGAATGGCGGCCATGTTCAAGGCAATGAACGGTGAGGCAGCCCGCGGACTGTGGCGGTGCAGGGCGTGCGCCACCAGCTCCTTGCCGGTACCGGACTCGCCGTTGATCAGTACGGTGATGTTGGAGTGGCTCAGCCGACCAATGGCACGGAACACCTCCTGCATCGCCGGAGCTTCACCGATGATTTCCGGGGTACGAGCCAGGGCCTGGGGCACATCGAGGCCTTGCTGTTCCTGCGCATGCTGGTTGGCGCGCTTGACCAGCGAGACCGCCTCATCGACGTCGAACGGTTTGGGCAGGTACTCGAAAGCACCGCCCTGGTACGACGCGACTGCGCTGTCCAAGTCGGAATGGGCGGTCATGATGATGACCGGCAGACGCGGGTGTTGGTCGCGAATCTGTGCCAGCAGGTCGAGGCCGCTGGCGCCCGGCATGCGAATGTCGGAAATGATCACGTCCGGCTGTTGCCGGGCCAGGCGGCCCATCACCCCATCGGCGCTGTCGAAGCTCTGGGTGGTCATACCCTCCTGTTGCAGGGCTTTTTCCAGGACCCAGCGGATGGAGCGATCATCGTCGACGATCCATACGGTTTCACTTCGGCTCATGAGGCGGTGGCTCCTTGTTCCAGTGGCAGGAAGATCGAAAAGGCCGTGTGGCCGGCGTGGCTTTCACACTCGATCAGGCCCTGGTGCTGGCTGATGATGTTCTGGGTAATGGCCAAGCCCAACCCGGTACCGTCCGGGCGGCCACTGACCATGGGATAGAAGAGCGTGTCTTGCAGTTCACTGGGGATGCCGGGGCCGTTATCGATGATCTCGACGCGGGCCACCAGGCGGTGGCGCACATGGCCGATGGTGAACTGGCGCATCGCGCGGCTGCGCAGGGTGATGCGGCCCAGGCGCAACTCGTTCTGCGAGCTGATCGCCTGCATCGCGTTGCGCACGATATTCAGCACCGCCTGGATCATTTGCTCGCGGTCGATCAGTACGTCCGGCAGGCTCGGGTCATAGTCACGCACCAAAGTGATGCATCCTTGGCTTTCTGCGTCGACCAGGCTGCAGACCCGCTCAAGGACTTCGTGAATGTTGGTCATGGCCAGCGATGGCAGCTTGTTCGAACCGAGCATGCGGTCGACCAGGTTGCGCAGGCGATCGGCCTCTTCGATGATCACGTTGGTGTAGTCGCGCAGGCCATCTTCGGGCAATTCCCGGGCCAGCAGTTGCGCCGCGCCACGGATGCCGCCCAGCGGGTTCTTGATCTCGTGGGCGAGGCCGCGGACCAGCATCTTGGTGGTTTCCTGCTTGCTCAGCTGGGCTTCTTCCTTGGTGATGCGCAGCAGGCGGTCACGCGGGTGTACCTCCAGCAGCAGCAGGGTGTTGCCCTGGTGCAAGATGGGCGTCACGGCATAGTCGACCGTGATGGTCTGCCCGGTCAGCGAGGTCAGTTGGGCTTCGCGCTTGGTGAACGGGTGCGCCTGTTCGACCGCCTGGCGCAGCGAGTTGAGCGCCTCGGACGATTCGGTGAACAGTTCACTGATGAACTGCCCATGGCTGCGCTGGCCACTCACGGCCAGGAGCATTTCCGCAGCCGGGTTCATGTACTCCAGGCGCAGCTCGGCGTTGAGCAGGAGCGTAGCTGTGGTCAGGTTGTCCAGTAGCAGACGGTGCTGTGCATCGCTGATGGTCATAAGGCGTCGTTGACCTCTTTTGGCGCTGGCGGGTCCTTGGTCGGGCCAAGGACGAGCGCGCTATGGATCCGCTGATGCCTGGAAAATGCAAGAAACAAACCAAGGCTCCGAAAAGAAGCGGAATTCTCTGATAAAGACCTGTAATTGCGCTTATTCGGAACAGAAGACTCTGATTTACCGTTTCACGTGACCTGTTTTGGTGTGATCGGCGGCGCAATGCGTGTCATTGCGCACCAATATAGAGCATAGCCGTGGCTAGTGTTCGACACACAGCTGTGAGGTGGCGCGCACCAGCGCCTGGTGGCGTAAAGGGTCGTTGGTGCGTCGCGCCAAGGCGCGGGCGAGTTCATGCCTGCAGTCTGGGTAGCGTTGCTGGTCAAACCGGGCCAGTTCGAACAGGAGCGTCGCCTGGAGTTGGTCCAGGCGGGGGCGAATCTGGTTGGCAAGGTCGAGCGGTTTAGCCGGCGGGCGTTGCCCTAGCATTGCCCAGCGATCGCGCAGGGTGTACTGGATCAGCTTGTTGGCTTCGATCTGGTCAGCGAAGAACGCAGCGGCGCGCTCAGGGCTCAGGTCGTAGTCCGGTGCCATCTGTTGGACACCTGACAGCACCTGCCGCTCGCGTTCGGGGGCCTCCACGGGCAGGTGGTGGTCCCATTTGTGTACCGCTACCGAGGTGGCCAGGTCCAGGCGCTGCTCGATACTGGAAAGCAAGGGCTGGAATTCTGGCTCAGAAGGTGATGATGCCTGGCAGCCGAGAAGGCCGAAGGTGATGGCGAGCACAAAGGTGGCGCGTTGCATGGTGATCTCCTGTGGATGGAGACCTGATTGTGGATTTGGATGGCGAGTTCTGCTTGTAGGATGCGTCCGATTCGGGCAGTCGAAAAACAAAAACGGCCTTCAGAAGAAGGCCGTTTTCGGTGATTTCATCGACGCCAGGCGCCGATCAGATCAGCAGCTGTAGTACAGCTCGTATTCCAGCGGGTGCACGAAGGTACGGACTTTGATCTCTTCTTCGGACTTCAGCTCGATGAAGGCATCGATGAAGTCGTCGGAGAACACGCCGCCCTTGGTCAGGAACGCACGGCCTTTATCCAGCTCTTCCAGCGCTTCTTTCAGGCTGCCGCAAACTTGCGGGATATCTTTCGCCTCTTCAGGCGGCAGGTCGTACAGGTTCTTGTCGGCAGCATCGCCTGGGTGAATCTTGTTCTGGATACCGTCCAGGCCAGCCATCAGCAGGGCGGCGAAAGCCAGGTACGGGTTGGCCGATGGGTCCGGGAAGCGCGCTTCGATACGGCGGGCTTTAGGGCTGCCGACGTAAGGAATGCGGATCGAGGCCGAACGGTTGCGTGCCGAGTAGGCCAGCATTACCGGGGCTTCGAAGCCTGGAACCAGACGCTTGTAGGAGTTGGTCGACGGGTTGGTGAAGCCGTTCAGTGCCTTACCGTGCTTGATGATACCGCCGATGAAGTACAGGGCAGTTTCGGACAGACCGGCATAGCCTTCACCGGCGAAGGTGTTCTTGCCTTCTTTCCAGATCGACATGTGCACGTGCATGCCCGAGCCGTTGTCGCCGTACAGTGGCTTCGGCATGAAGGTGGCGGTACGGCCGTATGCGTCGGCAACGTTGTGCACGACATACTTCAGGGCCTGTACTTCGTCAGCTTTCTTCACCAGGGTGTTGAACTTGACGCCGATTTCGTTCTGGCCGGCAGTCGCCACTTCATGGTGGTGAACTTCAACGGTCTGGCCCATTTCTTCCAGTGCGTTGCACATGGCAGTACGGATTTCGTGGTCGTGGTCGAACGGCGGAACTGGGAAGTAGCCACCTTTGACGCCTGGACGGTGGCCTTTGTTGCCGCCTTCCACGTCAGCGCCAGTCATCCACGAGCCTTGCTCGGAGAAGATCTTGAACATCGAGCCGGAGATGTCCGACTGGAACTTCACTTCGTCGAAGATGAAGAACTCAGGCTCTGGGCCGGCGAAGACGGTGTCACCAATGCCGGTGCTCTTGAGGTACTCTTCAGCGCGTTTGGCGATTGCGCGTGGGTCGCGATCGTAGCCCTGCATGCTCGAAGGGTCGACGATGTCGCAGGTGATGATCAGGGTCGGCTCTTCGGTGAACGGGTCCAGGACGGCGGTCTCGTCAACCGGCATCAGGATCATGTCGGAGGCTTCGATGCCTTTCCAGCCAGCAATGGAGGAACCGTCGAACATCTTGCCGACTTCGAAGAAGTCTTCGTCCAGGCCATCACGCGCTGGCATGGTCACGTGATGCTGAGTGCCTTTGGTGTCCGTGAAACGCAGATCAATCCACTTGACGTCATGATCTTTGATGAGTTGAACCGACTTCGACATGTTGTCCTCCGGATGGTCTAGAGCGCGGTGGGCCGCTGCCCTGGAAAAAAGGGTGTTGCCGGGCGCGGATAGTCGGCCAAGCTTACCTGCCTCACAAGGGAGCAAATTGCATGCCAGTGCCCGAAAATGGCGAGGCCGGGATAAAAAGGGGCGTTTACGGGCATTTGAGGCCGGGTTGTCGGGGAAAAGCGCACCCTTACGATGCGGTTTTTGTTACTGGCGCACCAATTGCGTGCACGGTTGGGGCCGTGTGCTTCCTTTAGGGGCTTCATCGCCGGCGCGCCTGCTCGCACAGATAAGGCGCCGGTCGTGAGGCCTGCCGATGTCCCCCAGGCGCTGGCTTGCCGGCGATGAGGCCAGTACCGGCAATATAAATCCGACCTTCTGTACAAAAGTTGGTCAAATCCTGAGCAATTTCCGATATAATTCGCGCCCCTCATTTTTCGGCAGGCCCTGCGCGCGCTGTTAACCAATGAAACTTATCGTCAAAGTCTTCCCAGAAATCACCATCAAGAGCCGGCCGGTGCGCAAGCGCTTCATCCGCCAGCTCGGCAAGAACATCCGCAACGTGCTCAAGGACCTCGACCCTGAGCTCGCGGTCGATGGTGTCTGGGACAACCTCGAAGTGGTCACCCGCGTCGAAGACGAAAAAGTCCAGCGCGAGATGATCGAGCGCCTCACCTGCACCCCGGGGATCACCCACTTCCTGCAGGTAGAGGAATACCCGCTCGGTGACTTCGACGATATCGTCGCCAAGTGCAAGCAGCACTTCGGTCACTTGCTGGCCGGCAAGTATTTCGCCGTGCGCTGCAAGCGGGGCGGCCACCATGACTTCACCTCGATGGACGTCGACCGTTACGTGGGTAGCCAGCTGCGCCAGCAGTGCGGCGCCGCCGGCATCGAGCTCAAGCAGCCTGAAGTGACGGTGCGCATCGAAATCCGCAACCAGCGCCTGTACGTGATCCACAATCAGCATCAAGGCATCGGCGGCTACCCGCTGGGGGCCCTGGAGCAGACCCTGGTCCTGATGTCCGGCGGTTTCGACTCCACCGTGGCGGCCTACCAGATGATGCGCCGCGGCCTGATGACCCATTTCTGCTTCTTCAACCTCGGCGGCCGGGCCCACGAACTGGGCGTGATGGAAGTGGCCCACTACCTGTGGAAAAAGTACGGCAGCAGCCAGCGCGTACTGTTCATCAGCGTGCCGTTCGAAGAAGTGGTCGGCGAGATCCTCAACAAGGTCGACAACAGCTACATGGGCGTGACCCTCAAGCGCATGATGCTGCGCGGCGCTGCGCGCATGGCCGATCGTCTGGAAATCGATGCGCTGGTCACCGGCGAGGCGATCTCCCAGGTGTCCAGCCAGACGCTGCCAAACCTGTCGATCATCGACTCGGCCACCGACAAGCTGGTGCTGCGCCCGTTGCTGGCCAGCCACAAGCAGGACATCATCGACCTGGCCAACGAAATCGGCACCGCCGACTTCGCCAAGCACATGCCTGAATATTGCGGCGTGATCTCGGTGAACCCCACCACCCATGCCAAGCGTCACCGCATGGAGCATGAAGAGAAGCAGTTCGACATGGCCGTGCTGGAGCGCGCCCTCGAACGTGCCAAGTTCATCTCGATCGACCACGTGATCGACGAGCTGGGCAAGGACGTGGAAATCGAGGAAGTCAGCGAAGCATTGCCAGGCCAGATCGTGATCGACATCCGCCACCCTGACGCCCAGGAAGACGAGCCTTTGGTGCTCGAGGGTATCGAAGTTCAGGTGATGCCGTTCTACGCGATCAACAGCAAGTTCAAGCAGCTGGATGAAACCCGCCAGTACTTGCTGTATTGCGACAAAGGTGTGATGAGCCGATTGCACGCACACCACCTGCTCAGTGAGGGACATGCCAATGTGCGTGTTTATCGTCCGGCATAAGACCCCAGGGCTGTATGGCGGCAGCATCCGCCATCGCCCTCCCGACCGCCGGGCCCGCTGAGCCTTTTACCTTCATATTGGCCGCCTAGACTGGCGGCAACCGAATCCTCTGATCGAGATACAGTTGTGATCGAAAATCTGCGTAACATCGCCATCATCGCCCACGTTGACCATGGTAAAACCACCCTGGTCGACAAACTCCTGCGTCAGTCCGGCACCCTGGAACGTAACGAGCTCAACGACGAGCGCGTGATGGACTCCAACGACCAGGAAAAAGAGCGTGGCATTACCATTCTGGCGAAAAACACCGCCATCAACTGGAACGGCTACCACATCAACATCGTCGACACCCCCGGCCACGCCGACTTCGGTGGCGAGGTTGAGCGTGTAATGTCCATGGTCGACTCCGTGCTGCTGCTGGTCGACGCCCAGGACGGCCCTATGCCGCAAACCCGCTTCGTGACCAAGAAGGCCTTCGAAGCCGGCCTCAAGCCGATCGTCGTGATCAACAAGGTCGACCGTCCGGGCGCACGTCCTGACTGGGTTCTGGACCAGATCTTCGACCTGTTCGACAACCTCGGTGCAACCGACGAGCAGCTGGACTTCAAAGTGGTCTACGCCTCGGCCCTGAACGGCATTGCCGGCCTGGACCACACCGCCATGGCCGAAGACATGACCCCGCTGTACCAGTCGATCGTCGACAACGTACCCGCGCCGGACGTTGACCGTGAAGGCCCGTTCCAGATGCAGATCTCGGCACTGGACTACAACAGCTTCCTGGGTGTCATCGGCGTTGGCCGTATCGCCCGTGGCCGCGTGAAGCCGAACACCCCGGTCGTCGCCATCGACACCAACGGCAAGAAGCGTAACGGCCGTATCCTCAAGCTGATGGGCCACCACGGCCTGCACCGCGTCGACGTCGAAGAAGCCCAGGCTGGCGACATCGTCTGCATCAGCGGTTTCGACGAGCTGTTCATCTCCGACACCCTGTGCGACCCGACTGCCGTCGAAGCGATGAAGCCGCTGACCGTTGACGAGCCAACCGTTTCGATGACCTTCCAGGTCAACGACTCGCCGTTCTGCGGCAAGGAAGGCAAGTTCGTCACCAGCCGTAACATCAAGGACCGTCTGGACAAAGAGCTGCTGTACAACGTTGCTCTGCGTGTTCAGGAAACCGATTCCCCTGACAAGTTCAAGGTATCGGGCCGTGGTGAACTGCACCTGTCGGTACTGATCGAAACCATGCGCCGTGAAGGCTTCGAGATGGCCGTGGGCCGTCCTGAAGTGATCATCCGCGAAGTGGATGGCGTCAAGCAGGAACCGTTCGAGAACGTCACCATCGACATCCCTGAGGAATCCCAGGGCAAGGTGATGGAAGAGATGGGTCTGCGTAAAGGCGACCTGACCAACATGGTTCCGGATGGCAAGGGCCGTGTTCGCCTGGAGTACAACATTCCAGCCCGTGGCCTGATCGGCTTCCGTAACCAGTTCCTGACCCTGACCAACGGTGCAGGCATCCTGACCTCGATCTTCGATCGCTACGACACCATGAAGTCGGGCCAGATGTCCGGCCGCCTCAACGGTGTACTGGTATCGGTCGAGACCGGCAAGGCGCTGACCTACTCCCTGGAAACCCTGCAGGCGCGCGGCAAGCTGTTCGTCGAGCACGGCCAGGAGATCTACAACGGTCAGATCATCGGTCTGAACAGCCGTGACAACGATCTGGGCGTGAACCCGACCAAAGGCAAGAAGCTCGACAACATGCGTGCTTCGGGCAAAGACGAAGTCATCGCCCTGGTTCCGCCAGTTCGCCACACCCTCGAACAGGCCCTGGAATTCATCCAGGACGACGAGCTGTGCGAAGTCACGCCGAAGTCGATCCGTCTGCGCAAGAAGATCCTGGACGAAGGCGAGCGTACCCGCGCTGCCAAGAAAGCCAAGAACTGAGTTAGCTCAGGCTGAATGAAAACGCCCCCGGTCGAAAGGCCGGGGGCGTTTTTTTTGGGGTTTGAGCGCATCTTGTCCCTTTCTGAACAAGATTTATATCTATGATCCGAAATTTCCGTGGGGATCTTTCAGTGTCAAAGTAAGCACTTTCGTCATGTGACGTATGAAGTGTCCTACATGTAACATGTACGTGCTAAAAATTCCTATTGGTAGTGTCTGCGAGCTATTAATTCTTTGGTCGTATTGATGCATCATTCGATGCGCAGGAACCTTTTCCTGATTGGCAGGAACCGCCAGACAAAAAAGAAAAAAGGACCTTGATATGATCGACATTTTAGAAGTTAGTCTGCCTGGCTTGGCCTCAATGTTTGCAGTGATTCTATTGGCCTATGTCGTATTTGGTATTGCAGGATTCGGTACTGCATTGATAGCCAGCCCAATATTGGCAATCTTCATACCTGTCTCGAAGATTGTTCCGCTGCTGGCATTGATGGACCTGTGTGCAGCAGTGATCAATGTCAGTCGCGATAGCAGCAAGGCTGATTGGAGCGAACTTAAGCGCCTGGTGCCACTCATGGTGGTCGGTAGTCTGATAGGCGCTACCCTACTTCTCAATGCAAAACCCGATATTCTGCTACTGGCGTTGGGCGTCTTTGTGGTCGGATACTGTATTTATTCGCTCCGGAGACGGCAGACTAACCGCCAGTTCTCCCCTATGTTATCAATCCCATTCGGAGCGGTTGGCGGAGTCTTTAGTGCACTGTTCGGTAGCGGTGGTTTTATCTATGCCATCTACCTCGGCGGTCGACTCCGGGATCCAGATGCGTTGCGCATCACACAGACGACGTTGATCGGTTTAAGTACATTGACTCGCGTCGGATTCTTTGTGATTGCTGGGGTTTACCTGGATCCAAGTCTGCTTTTGCTCGCTCTGGTCCTGGCTCCAGGCATGTTGATAGGTATCGCAGTAGGGCGTCGGCTGACGCTGAATATGTCCAGAGAGCGGTTTATCAAACTCGTGAATGTAGCCGTGCTTGCTTCCGGCCTGATGTTGATAATCCGCTATTTTTCCTGAAAGCCTCCGATACCAAGGTGAGCTTTTGGATGCGCCATGCATCACGGCCCATCCGGTGTCATGTGGTGGCGTCTAGACACCCCGCCGACGAAAGCCATGTGTATATCGAGGCGCCTAAAACTTCATAGGCGCTCTGATAGGTTCGTCAGCGCCCGGCTGTTTTTGGCTTGTAAGCACAATACCCCGGCCGCGGCCCGACCTTCGGGTGGTTCCTGCAGGTATCCGGGCGCTTGTCATAAATGGTGCACAGCCCAGCGACCTGGAAAGCCTAGGGGGACAGCTTTCCAGTAACAATCAGACGCGAGTCGACAGGGTTTGTAGGGTATTTCGCGAGGGCTGATGTCGCCAGCCCAAACCTGTAGGAACTATCTGTATCAATAGTGGGAAATTTTCTTAGTGGAATGGATGTACAGTGTTGAGTTGCCTTGGGTCGGAGGTGTGAAGACTTGATTTTGGGCAAACTGGAAACCGATATTTCCAGTGTCGGTTACAGCATGTTTCTTTCTACTCAGTTACTTACCAAGCTGTCTTTGGCAATAGCCGATGGCCTCAGTACGCTGCCTATTGGCAATTGATTGAGGCTGAAAATGAAGGGCAAGGGGTGGAAGGAACACTTGGCTCGTGGCCAGATCGAGGTCGCAGGCAGTTCATGGAGTCTGCTTCATTTGCGTCCAATCTCACATCAGTTGAAGATCCCGGGCCTGGCTGATCGGGGAATGGGGGAAGTAGCACTGGCGGTCGAGTACTCAAGTCACTGCGTCAGCTAGGGTCCCAAGCAAGGTACTGAACTGGACTTCGAACATATGGGGCACGATCACCTCTTGATCGATCATCGGGGAATTCGCCGTGCCTTCTGCCCTGGTCGTCACAAGCTGTCAGTTCAATTGCCTTCGATTATTGCTTCGTTGCCTGAGCGACAGTGCCTATTTACTGGGCATAGCAACTGGTTGACCATCGAGGGTAATCAGTTCGGGTATCCGGAGGGCAGTCGATATGAGGTGTATTTCAACTTGCGTCGAGACTCGCCCCGTAGCCTGAAACTCCATGTGGAAAGTGCTTATGTGCGTGACCCTGGCCATCCTTCGAATCGGCCTACGGCGCTGAAGCGGCACGAGAAGATTAAAGGCTGGTTGCTGATGCTGAAGAAACTGAGAAATGAGCCGATTCGACGGCCTGTAAGGCGATAGCAACCTGTAAAAATACGAAACCCCCAATGAAGGGGGTCGTATCGCGGATGCCCTTAGGGACTAATCCCATCAACCGGCACGGCCGGAACCAGATGGCGGCGTCTAGACACTTCCCGAAGGAAGCTCCGTGTACATCAAGACGGTTAAAAGTCTATTGGGTCTCAGATGGCTCGTCAACGTCCGGGTGCTTTCGGCTTGTAAGCACAATACCCCGGCCGCGGCCCGACCTTCGGGTGGTTCCGGCAGGTATCCGGGCGCTTGTCATAAATGGTGCACAGCCGGCTCTTACGGTCCAGGTACATGCAATCATCGTTGCTCATCCGGGTCAGGGTGAAGATCCCCGACTTCTGGTTGAATCGCTCGATGATGCCTTCCTTTTGCAGGCGCTTGGCCACGTTCTTCGGCGGTTCGTCCTTTTCGAACTCGTCCACCACGCCGATGCGGATCAGGTCTTTGATCTTCACTTCCACAGGCAGGGTGCAGCAGGTCGAATGACAGCCCCCGCACATGTGGCTGGCATAGCGTTGCCAGGTTTCCAGGCGGTCGACTTCGGCTGCGGCAATCAGGGTCGTTTTCATCGTTATAAGGGGTGGATCACGGTCTTGGGGCGCGCGATGATACCGGAGTTGTTCAATTTGTGAACAACCTTTTGCCGGATTGGCCAAGCCGGCATGAAAACTGCGAACGGAGACTGTCACTCCCTGTCGAAGGGTCTAGTCTCAACACTCTCCCGCCACTTTCGCCAATTTGCCCGAGGATGCCACATGTCCCAGGAACCCAAAGCACGTGACGCCGAGGTGGCCGACTTTCGCGCCGCTGTACTGGACAAACTGACCTACGCGGTCGGCAAGGACCCGGAGCACGCCTTTGACCACGACTGGTTCGAGGCCATAGCCCTGGCTGCCCGTGATCACATGGTCGATCACTGGATGGATCACACCCGTCAGGCCTACCGGCGCAGCCAGAAGCGGGTCTATTACCTCTCTCTGGAATTTCTCATCGGGCGCCTGCTCTACGACAGCCTGAGCAACCTAGGCCTGCTGGACATCGCCCGTGATGCGCTGGAGGGGCTGGACGTGGACCTGGAGCGCATCCGCCTGCTGGAGCCGGACGCCGCGTTGGGCAACGGTGGCCTGGGCCGTCTGGCTGCCTGTTTCATGGAGAGCATGTCGACGCTGGGTATCGCCGCCCACGGTTACGGCATCCGCTATGAGCACGGGCTGTTCCGCCAGGCCATGGTCGACGGATGGCAGCAGGAACAGACCGAAAACTGGCTGGATTTCGGTAACCCTTGGGAGTTCGAGCGCGCCGAGGTGATCTACCCGATCAGCTTCGGCGGCAGCGTCGAAACGGTGCACGATACCCATGGCCAGCAGCGTCAGGTGTGGTGGCCGGGCGAGACGGTGCGGGCGGTCGCCTACGACACGCCGGTGGTCGGCTGGCGCGGCTCCAGCGTCAACACCTTGCGCCTCTGGCGCGCACGGGCGCTGGAAGAGCTGCACCTGGAGCGCTTCAATGCCGGTGACCACCTTGGCGCGGTGGCCGAAGTGGCTCGCGCCGAGAGCATCTCCCGCGTGCTGTACCCGGCCGACAGCACCGAAGCGGGGCAGGAATTGCGCCTGCGCCAGGAATACTTCTTCGTGTCGGCATCGCTGCAGGACCTGCTGCGACGCCATCTGAACATGCACAAGGACTTGCTCAACCTGCCGGATGCTGCGGCCATCCAGCTCAACGACACGCACCCGTCGATCGCCGTCGCCGAATTGATGCGGCTGTTGGTGGACCAACATGAAATCCCGTGGGAGAAAGCCTGGGAGCTGACCGTCGGCACCCTGGCCTACACAAACCACACCCTGCTGCCCGAGGCGCTGGAGACGTGGCCGGTGGCCTTGATGGAGCGCATGCTGCCGCGGCACATGCAGATCATCTACCTGATCAATGCCTACCATATCGATGCCCTGCGCGCGAAGGGCCTGCATGACTTCGACGTGCTGCGGGCGGTGTCGCTGATCGAGGAAGACAACGGCCGCCGGGTGCGCATGGGCAACCTTGCGTTTCTGGGCTCGCACAGCGTCAACGGGGTATCGGCGCTGCACAGCAAGCTGATGAAAAGCACGGTGTTCGCCGAGTTGCACAAGCTGTACCCCCAGCGGATCAACAACAAGACCAACGGCATTACCTTCCGCCGCTGGCTGTACCAGTCCAACCCGAAGTTGACGTCGATGCTGGTGGGGGCCCTGGGGCCAGAGTTGCTCGACGACCCACAGGGGCGCCTGGCCAACCTGGTACCGTTCGCCGACAAGGGCGTCTTCCTCAAGCAGTTCGCCGAGCAGCGCCTGCACAGCAAGCGCGCGTTGGCCAGCATCATCCAGGACCGCGTGGGCGTCACGGTCAACCCAGAGGCGCTGTTCGACGTGCAGGTCAAGCGCATCCACGAGTACAAGCGCCAGCTGCTCAACCTGCTGCATACCGTAGCGCTGTACCAGGCCATTCGTAACGACCCGGGCACCAACTGGGTGCCGCGGGTGAAGATCTTTGCCGGCAAGGCTGCGGCCAGCTACCACCAGGCCAAGCTGATCATCAAGCTGGCCAATGACATCGCCCGGGTGGTCAACAACGACCCCACCGTGCGCGGCCTGCTCAAGGTGGTGTTCCTGCCCAACTACAACGTCAGCCTGGCCGAGAGCATCATCCCGGCGGCGGACCTGTCGGAACAGATTTCCACGGCCGGCTACGAAGCGTCGGGCACCAGCAACATGAAGTTCGGCCTCAACGGTGCACTCACCATCGGGACCCTCGATGGCGCCAACGTGGAGATGTGCGAACAGGTGGGTGCCGACAACATGTTCATTTTCGGCCTGACCGCGCAGCAGGTGGAGGCGCGCAAGCGTGCCGGCGATTTTGGCGCCGTGGCCGCGATCGCCGCCTCCAACCGCCTAAACGATGTGCTGCAGGCGGTTCGCAGTGGCGTGTTCTCTCCCGATGACCCGTCACGCTATACCGGGCTGATCGACGGGCTGGTGGCTTACGACCGCTTCCTGGTCTGTGCCGACTTCGATGCCTACTGGGATGCCCAGCAGCGGGTTGAGGCGTTGTGGCATACGCCCCAGGAGTGGTGGCGGATGGCGGTGCTCAATACCGCACGGATGGGGTGGTTCTCTTCGGACCGGACCATTCGCGAGTATGCGACCGAGATCTGGAAGGTGCTGGATTGAGCCTGGGGGCCGCACAGCGGCCCCACCTGACCACTGGCCTGGCGAGCGCTGAACTACCGACCCGATGTGCCGTCTGACTGCCCAGGCGTGTCTCTTTACTCGCTAGCATTGAACTCTCCCTGTAAACTGCGAGGGTTTTTCTCCCCCATCCTTTCGGAGCCATACATGTCCCGCGTTACCTTGAGTCGCTATCTGATTGAGCAGACCCGCAGCAACAATACCCCTGCCGATCTGCGCTTCCTGATCGAAGTGGTGGCGCGTGCGTGCAAGGAAATCAGCCATCACGTGTCCAAGGGCGCCCTCGGCGGCGTGCTGGGCAGCATGGGCACTGAAAACGTACAGGGCGAAGTGCAGAAGAAGCTCGACGTTATTTCCAACGATATCCTGCTCGAGGCCAACGAGTGGGGCGGCCACCTGGCCGGCATGGCGTCCGAGGAAATGGACAACGCCTACCAGATCCCGGGCAGATACCCCAAAGGTGCCTACCTGCTGGTCTTCGACCCGCTGGACGGCTCGTCGAACATCGACGTCAACGTTTCGGTCGGTACCATCTTCTCGGTACTGCGTTGCCCTAATGAATACCTGAGCCAGAACGAAACCCTGAACGAAAACGCCTTCCTGCAGCCAGGTACCGAGCAGGTCGCCGCCGGTTATGCCATCTATGGCCCGCAGACCATGCTGATCCTGACCCTGGGCAACGGCGTCAAGGGCTTCACCCTGGACCGTGAGCTGGGCAGCTTCGTCCTGACCCACGAAAACATCCAGGTCCCGGCAACCACCGCCGAGTTCGCCATCAACATGTCCAACCAGCGCCACTGGGAAGCCCCGGTTCAGCGCTACGTGGGCGAACTGCTGGCCGGTGAGACCGGGCCGCTGAAAAAGAACTACAACATGCGCTGGATCGCCTCGATGGTGGCCGACGTGCACCGTATCCTGACCCGTGGCGGTCTGTTCATGTACCCGCGCGACGCCCGCGAGCCGAGCAAGCCGGGCAAGCTGCGCCTGATGTACGAAGCCAACCCGATGTCGTTCATCATCGAGCAGGCCGGCGGCGCCTCCACCAACGGTTACGAACGCATCCTCGACATCAAGCCAGAGAGCCTGCACCAGCGTGTATCGGTGATTCTCGGCTCGAAGGAAGAGGTCGAGCGCGTCACCGCCTATCACAAGGAGTAAATCATGCTCGCACCTTGGCAGCCGTTGCTGGAGTGGTGGTTCGGTTGGGGCTCCAGTCCCCAGGCCGTGGCTGACGAGAAGAGCACGCTGTGGTTCGGCAAGCATCACGATGCCGAAGCGCATGCGCTGTTTGGCGAGCTTGTCGAGCATGCCCTGGCGGGCGGGCTCGAGGAGTGGCAGCAAAGCCCGCAGGGGTGGCTCGGCCTGCTGCTACTGCTGGACCAGCTGCCGCGCATGATCTACCGCGACACGCCGCGTGCCTTCGAGGGCGACCGGCGTGCCCAAGTTGTGGCCCTGCAGGGGTTGCAGAAGGGCTGGGATTACCAGCTGTTGCCGATTCAGCGGGTATTCGTGCTGCTGGTGCTCGAGCATGCCGAGGTGCTGGACTGGCAGAACCTGTGCGTTGAACGTTACCAGATGCTGCTGGATGAGCAGCCCGAGGCCAACCGGCGGTTGTTCGAAGGGTTCCTTGATTATGCCGAGCAGCACCAGCGGGTGATTGCCCGGTTCGGGCGCTTCCCGCATCGCAATCTGCTGCTGGAGCGGCCAAGCACCAGTGAAGAGATGGACTTTTTGCTGGAGCCAGGCTCCAGGTTTTGAGTAACGAATGGGGCCGCAACGCGGCCCCCATTCGTTTCAGATCCGGAAACTCCCCACCAGATGCTTCAACCGCTCGACCTGGTGTTCAAGGTCGGTGCAGGCACGCAACGTGCTCTGGAGGTTCTGCACCCCTTCCTGATTCAGCGTATTGATCTCGGTGATGTCGACATTGATCGACTCGACCACCGCCGTCTGCTCCTCGGTAGCAGTAGCCACTGACTGGTTCATGCCATCGATTTCGCCAATGCGCTGGGTCACGCTGCCCAGGCGCGCACCCGCCTGGTTGGCGATCCCGACGCTCTGGTCGCTGTGTTCACGGCTCTGGTTCATGGTGCTGACGGCCATCTGTGCACCGGCCTGCAATTCTTCGATCAGGCGCTGAACCTGCTGCGCCGACTCTTGGGTGCGGTGCGCCAGGTTGCGGACCTCGTCGGCGACCACGGCAAAACCTCGCCCGGCTTCACCGGCACGGGCTGCCTCGATCGCGGCATTGAGTGCCAGCAGGTTGGTCTGTTGGGAAATGCCGCTGATTACATCGAGAATCTGCCCGATGTTGGCGGTGTGGGCATTGAGCGTTTCAATGTTGCCGCATGAATCGCTGATGCGCGCCGACAGCTGGTTCATCACGTCGATGGTGCGCCCGACCACCTGCTGGCCGTCCTCGGCCAGGCCGCGTGCCTCACTGGAATGTTGCGAGGCCAGCGCTGCGTTCTGGGCGATCTCCTGGGCTGCGGCACCCAGCTGGTTGATGGCCGCGGCCACGCTGTTGGTGCGGCTGGACTGCTGGTCGGCGTTGCAGATCGAGGCATTCGAGGCGCTCACTACCTGCGTGGCTACCGCATTGACCTGGCCAGTGGCCGAGGCCACTTCGCGGATCGACTCATGAATGCGCTCGACGAAACGGTTGAATGACTGGGCAAGGCTGCCGAACTCGTCCTGCGCGTGGATGGCCAGGCGCCGGGTCAGGTCGCCTTCGCCTTCGGCAATGTCATGCATGGCCCGGCCCATCAGGTGCAACGGCTCCATCAGCACGCGGATCAGCAGGCCGAGCAGGGCGATGATGACCAGTATCGCGATCATCGTAGCGACGATGGCCGAGGTTCGCAGCTCGCCGAGCATGGCGAAGGCCGCGTCCTGATCGACCACCAGCGCCACATACCAGTCCGCCGAGGGCACGCCGTCGACGTGGGTGAAGCTGATGAACTGCTTGCGTCCATCGAGCACCACTTCTTCAAGGCCGCTGCTGATGTGCGGCGTGTTGTCCGGGTAGACATCCGCCAAGGTCTTGAGCGCCAGGTCGGCCTTGGGGTGGATCAGAATCTTGCCCTCGCCGTTGACGATGAAGGCGTGGCCGTGGCCATCGAAGTCGAGGGTATTGATCAGGTTGCTGATGGTTTGCAGGTCGGTGTCCACGCCGCTGACGCCTATCAGCCGGCCCCCTTGCTGCACGGGAGCGGCCAGGGTGATGACCAGCTTGCCGGCGGAAGCCGAAATGTACGGCTCGGTCACGATGGTCTGGCTGCCTGCACTGGCTGCCTTGTACCAGCCGCGCGCACGAGGGTCGTAGTCGGCGGCGCGGTTGCCGGCCGGCACCGACAGCATGCTGCCGTCCTGGCCACCGAAATAGGTGAGCTGGAAATTGCTGGCGTATACCGGCAGCGCCAGGCTTCTGTCGAGGCTGGTCTTGCCCGGGCCATCGACGGCAATCTGCTGTGCCAGCGAGGCCAGCAGCTGAACGCGGCTGTCGAGCCAGGTGCGGATGTTGCCTGCGGTGAGGCGGCCGAGGTCCTGCAGGTTGGCCTGGGTATCGCTGCGCAGGGACTGGCGTTGGCGGTAGTCGTTGAACAGCACGAAACAGGTAAAGGCGACGGCCACCACCAGGGCGGCGGCCAGCAGGATCTTGTGGCTGAACTTGAGATTCTTGGTCATTTTTTTGGGGTCTGCACAAGGCAAGGCAAAGGAGTGCTGCGATCACGCGTCACAGCGTGCTCGCTGTGTCGACTCGTCATGGCAAAACATTAATCGTTTGCGCAGCGCCCGCCGACCAATGGTGTGGAACGAAAAGGGCATGGCAGGGAACCAGGGACCGTTTTTCCCGTCGAAGGTCCCTGCAGGCCTCTCGCCTGCGCCCACCATTCAGGAGTGTTCCTTCATGTCGTTGCGTTCCCTCGCCCTGTTGTCCCTGTGCGTCATCCTGACTGCGTGCAGCAAGATCAACCAGGAAAACTATTCCAAGCTCAAGGCCGGCATGAACAAGGCCGAGGTCGAGCAACTGCTCGGCACGCCCACCGAGTGCTCTGGCGCACTGGGCATGAGCAGCTGTACCTGGGGGGACGAAAAGAGCTTCATCAGCGTGCAATACGCGGCCGACAAAGTACTGATGTATTCAGGGCAGGGCCTCAAATGACGCGTCTGCACCTGCTGCTGGGGTTGTGCCTGGTGATGCTGTTGGGTGGCTGCGCCACGTCGGCCAATGACCCGCTGGCGCCCAAGACCGCCGGCAATGTCGACCTCAAACGCTATCAAGGCAAATGGTACGAGCTGGCGCGCTTGCCGATGCCGTACCAGAGCGAATGCGCCCAGTCCGAAGCGCATTACAACCTCAAGCCTGATGGCTCGTACGGCGTGCTGAACCGCTGCCGCACGATGGGTGACGAGTGGCTGCGCGCCGAGGGGCATGCCAACATCCAGCAGCCGGGGCATACCGACAGGTTGTGGGTGGAGTTCGACAACTGGTTCACCCGCCTGGTCCCTGGCCTGACCAAGGGGGAGTACTGGATCCTGTACGTGGACGACCACTACCGCTCGGCGATCGTCGGCAGCCCCGACCGCAAGTACCTGTGGATCCTGTCGCGTACACCGACCCTGCCGGCATGGGAGCGCGAGAGCCTGCTGGCCAAAGCCCGTCAGCAGGGCTACGACACCAGCCGGCTGATCTGGCGAATGGCGGACAAGCAGATCGTGCAGATGCATTGAGGGCATAGAGGCCGCGTTGCGGCCCTCTGTCGTCAGCCCAACAGCTGTCGCAACACCTCGACGAACGCCCGGGCGCTTTCTTCCTCCTGCCCGTGCCGCCCCTGGCGCACCACCCACTGCCCGTTGACCATCACATCGCGCACCTGGCGGTCGCCACCGGCAAACAGCCAGCGGTTGAGAATTGCATCTTCGTCGGCCGTGGCGATATACGGGTCTTGCCCATCGAGCACCAGCCAGTCGGCACGTTTGCCCACGGCCAGCGCCCCCACAGGCTGCCCGACTGCCTGAGCCCCACCCATCAGCGCCGCGCCATACAGCGTACAGCCGACCCTCGGCTGATCGTCGCGATAAAGCCGGTTGCGCCGTTGGTCACGAAGGCGCTGGCCATATTCCAGCCAGCGCAGCTCTTCGACCACGCTCAGTGAGACATGGCTGTCAGAGCCGATCCCCATCCGCCCACCCTGGCTCAGGTAGTCCACCGCCGGGAAAATCCCATCACCCAGGTTGGCTTCGGTGGTCAGGCACAACCCGGCCACCGCGCCACTGCTGGCCATGGCTGCCACTTCGTCAGCCTGCGCGTGGGTGGCGTGCACCAGGCACCAGCGCGCATCGACCTGCACATGCTCATACAGCCACTGCAATGGGCGCAGGCCGCTCCAGGCCAGGCAGTCGTCGACTTCCTTCTGTTGCTCGGCGATATGAATGTGGATTGGACATTGCTGATCGCCTGCTGCCAACACCTGGGCGATCTGCCCTGGCGTCACCGCCCGCAGTGAGTGGAAGCACAAGCCCAGCTGCTGCGCGGGTTGTGCGGCGATCGTCGCTGCGAGTTGCGCGTGCAGTTGCAGGTACTGCTCGGTGGAATTGATGAAGCGCCGCTGCCCCTGGTTGGGTGGCTGGCCACCGAAGCCGGCATGGCTGTACAGCACCGGCAGCAGGGTCAGGCCGATACCGCTGCTGGCCGCCGCCGCGCTGATGCGCCGGGACAGCTCGGTTGGGTCGGCATAGGCCTTGCCCGCCGGGTCATGGTGCACGTAGTGAAACTCGGCCACCGAGGTGTAGCCGGCCTTGAGCATCTCGATGTAGAGCTGACGGGCGATGACCTGCAGTTGCTCGGGGGTGATTTTGCCGACCAGGCGATACATCAGTTCGCGCCAGGTCCAGAAGCTGTCGTTGGGATTGCCTGCCACTTCTGCCAGGCCGGCCATCGCGCGCTGGAACGCGTGCGAGTGCAGGTTGGGCATGCCGGGCAGCACCGGCCCTTTGAGGCGTTCGGCGCCCTCGGCCGTAGCATCGGCCTGGACCCCCACCAGATGACCCTCGGCGGCCACCTCCAGGCGGACATTGTGGGCCCAACCGGTGGGCAGCAGGGCACGTTCGGCGTAGTAGGCGGGCATTGCGCTATCCTGTGAGTGTTCAGCTTGTATATACATATACAGCCGTTTGCCTGCCGGGTAAACTGCGGCAAGCTACCGTTCATTCATTCCGCACAAGGATCCACGCCGTGCCGACACCTCCTGTCCCCGCGCTGGTCGCCCCGATGGGCGAGGGCCCGGCGCCGTTGTACGCCCGGGTCAAGCAGATGATCATCCAGCAGATCGAAAGTGGCAGCTGGCCCCCGCATCACCGGGTGCCGTCCGAGAGCGAACTGGTCAGCCAGCTTGGCTTCAGCCGCATGACCATCAACCGTGCATTGCGCGAGCTGACAGCTGATGGGCTGCTGGTGCGGATGCAGGGCGTCGGCACTTTCGTTGCCGAGCCCAAGACCCAGTCAGCGCTGTTCGAAGTTCACAACATTGCCGACGAAATCGCCGCGCGTGGCCACCAGCATAGCTGCCAGGTGATCACCTTGGCCGAGGAGACGGCCGGTTCCGAGCGCGCGCTGGCCCTGGACATGCGTGAAGGTCAGCGAGTGTTCCATTCGCTGATCGTGCATTACGAAAACGGCGTGCCAGTGCAGATCGAAGATCGCTACGTCAACGCGCAGATCGCTCCAGACTACCTCAAGCAGGACTTTACCCTGCAGACGCCCTACGCCTACCTGTCGCAGGTGGCGCCGCTGACGGAGGGCGAGCACGTGGTCGAGGCCATCCTTGCCGAGCCTGACGAATGCCAACTGTTGACGATCGAGCGTGGCGAGCCTTGCCTGCTGATCCGTCGCCGTACCTGGTCCGGGCGTCAGCCGGTGACCGCAGCGCGCCTGATCCATCCGGGGTCTCGTCATCGTCTGGAAGGGCGTTTCAGCAAATGAGGCAGATACACTGGTTGCACGCCGAAGAGTACCCGCGCATGCCGTGGAAGAACGGTGGCGGGTTTACCGAAGAAATCACCCGCGATACCGGTGATGGGCTTGATGGCTTCGGTTGGCGGCTGTCGATTGCCGACATTGAGGCGTCCGGCGGTTTTTCGAGCTTTGCCGGCTACCAACGCATCATCACCGTGCTGCAGGGCGATGGCATGCGTTTGACGGTGGACGGCGAATCCAGCCGGCCGCTGTTGCCCTTCGATGCCTATGCCTTCAGTGGTGAAAGCCAGGTGAACTGTAGTCTGCTGGGCGGGCCGATTCGCGATTTCAATCTGATCTATGCGCCTGGGCGTTACCGCGCCCGGCTGCAATGGTTCAACGGTGGCAGCCGGCTGCTCAGTGCGGCCAGCACCGTGCTCGTGTTCAGCGGCCAGGCGCAATTGCAGGCGAGCATCGATGGGCAACTGCAGCCGCCACTGGGGTTGTACGACTGCTTGCAGGTGAGCGAAAACACCCGCCTGCAGGAGATTGATGTGCTCGGGCGCTGCTGCGTGATCGAGCTGTCCCCTCTATAAGTGGATCTAGTGGCCCTGATCCGCCGGCTTGCAGGCGACAGGGCCATTGCAATCGGCCGAGAGTAACCTGGTAACGCTTCCAAACGGAGCAGTCTGTTACCGAACGCCCCAGGATGGCGCAATGCCGTCCAGTGTGAAAAACGTCTGGTTTTTACCCCACCAAAGCTTTTCTTCTTGCTCTGAGCCCTTGACGTGCATGGGCTGCAACCTGTTTTCAACGTCCTCGTCGAGGCGCTGTCAGGCAACTTGGCAATTCAATTGCATATGCTTGTATGTACAAGTAAAGCCAAGTGCGCGATCGTGGATAGGCCGTCCCATTCGCGCTGCAAGCATCCGAGGAGCACTTTCGTGACTGACAACAAGCTGAACAAATTTCGTGATGTCGAAATCCGCGCCCCGCGCGGCAACAAGCTGACGGCCAAAAGCTGGCTGACCGAAGCGCCGCTGCGCATGTTGATGAACAACCTCGATCCACAGGTTGCCGAAAACCCGAAAGAGCTGGTGGTGTATGGCGGCATTGGCCGCGCCGCGCGCAACTGGGCCTGCTACGACAAGATCGTCGAGAGCCTGACCAACCTGAACGACGATGAAACCCTGCTGGTTCAGTCGGGCAAGCCGGTCGGCGTATTCAAGACCCACGCTAACGCCCCGCGCGTGCTGATCGCCAACTCCAACCTGGTACCGCACTGGGCCAACTGGGAGCACTTCAACGAACTGGATGCCAAGGGCCTTGCCATGTACGGGCAGATGACCGCCGGCAGCTGGATCTACATCGGCAGCCAGGGCATCGTGCAGGGCACCTACGAAACCTTCGTCGAAGCCGGTCGCCAGCACTACGGCGGCAGCCTCAAGGGCAAGTGGGTACTGACGGCAGGCCTGGGCGGCATGGGCGGCGCCCAGCCACTGGCTGCAACCTTGGCGGGTGCCTGCTCGCTGAACATCGAGTGCCAACAGAGCCGCATCGACTTCCGCCTGCAGACGCGGTACGTCGACGAGCAGGCTAGCGATCTCGATGACGCCTTGGCGCGCATCGCCCAGTACACCGGCGAAGGCAAGGCCATCTCCATCGCCCTGCATGGCAACGCTGCCGAAATCCTGCCTGAGCTGGTCAAGCGTGGCGTGCGCCCGGACATGGTCACTGACCAGACCAGTGCCCATGACCCGCTCAATGGCTACCTGCCAGCGGGTTGGACCTGGGAACAATATCGTGACCGCGCCCAGACTGAACCGGCGGCTGTGGTCAAGGCCGCCAAGCAGTCCATGGCCGTGCATGTGCAAGCCATGCTCGACTTCCAGAGCCAGGGTATTCCGACCTTCGATTACGGCAACAACATCCGCCAGATGGCCAAGGAAGAAGGGGTCGCCAACGCTTTTGACTTCCCAGGCTTCGTCCCTGCCTATATCCGCCCGCTGTTCTGCCGCGGTATCGGCCCGTTCCGCTGGGCGGCGCTCTCGGGTGATGCCGAGGACATCTACAAGACCGACGCCAAGGTCAAGGCGCTGATCCCGGACGACGCCCACCTGCACCGCTGGCTGGACATGGCCCGCGAACGCATCAGCTTCCAGGGGCTGCCAGCCCGCATCTGTTGGGTCGGCCTGGGCTTGCGCGCCAAGTTGGGCCTGGCGTTCAACGAGATGGTGCGCAGCGGTGAACTGTCGGCGCCGATCGTCATCGGCCGTGACCACCTGGACTCGGGCTCGGTGTCCAGCCCCAATCGCGAGACCGAGGCCATGCAGGATGGCTCGGATGCGGTGTCCGACTGGCCACTGCTCAATGCACTGTTGAACACCGCCAGCGGTGCCACCTGGGTCTCGCTGCACCATGGTGGTGGCGTGGGCATGGGCTTCTCCCAGCACTCTGGCATGGTGATTGTGTGCGACGGTAGCGACGACGCGGCTGAGCGTATCGCTCGCGTGCTGACCAACGACCCGGCCACCGGTGTGATGCGCCACGCCGATGCCGGCTATCAGATTGCGATCGATTGCGCCAAAGAGCAGGGTCTGAACCTGCCGATGATCACTGGCTGACAGCCCCGGTGGGCCGCACGGCGGCCCCCAATCGGTGATTTTTGTTGTAAGGACTGCCGATTTCCACTTTCAAGTTTGGAGCGTCATGCAATGAAAACCAACAAGACCTTGCTTGCCTCGCTGTTCACCCTCGGCCTGCTCGGCGTCACCGGCAGCAGCCAGGCTGCTGGTTGGTGTGAGTCCGGCAAGCCGGTCAAATTCGCCGGCCTGAACTGGGAAAGCGGCATGCTGCTGACTGACGTGATGCAGTTCGTGCTGAAGAACGGCTACGGCTGTGCAACCGACAGTCTGCCCGGCAACTCCATCACCATGGAGAACGCGCTGGGCACCAATGACATCCAGGTGTTCGCCGAGGAGTGGGTCGGCCGTAGCGAGGTGTGGAAGAAGGCCGAGGCAGCCGGCAAGGTGGTGGGCGTCGGCGCCCCGGTGGTGGGCGCGCAAGAGGGTTGGTACGTGCCGCGCTATGTGATCGAGGGTGACGCCAAACGCAAGCTCCAGGCCAAGGCGCCAGACCTCGAAAACGTGGCCGATCTGGCCAGATATGCCAGTGTCTTCAAAGACCAGGAAGAGCCCGCCAAGGGCCGCTTCTACAATTGCCCGGCCGGTTGGACCTGCGAGCTGGACAACAGCAAGATGCTCAAGGAGTACGGCCTGGAAAGCAGCTATACCAACTTCCGCCCCGGCACCGGCCCGGCATTGGATGCTGCGGTGTTGTCCAGCTACAAGCGCGGGGAACCCATTCTCTTCTATTACTGGACCCCCACGCCGCTGATGGGCCAGATCGATCTGGTCAAGCTGCAGGAAAAACAGGGTGTGGACAAGACCGTCTCGATCAAGGTCGGGCTGTCCAAGGTTTTCCACGAACAAGCGCCCGAGCTGGTCGCTGTGCTGGAGAAGGTCAACATCCCGATCGACCTGCTGAACCAGAACCTGGCGCGCATGACCAAGGAGCGGATCGAGTCGCCGGCACTGGCCAAGGCATTCCTCAAGGAACATCCTGAAGTCTGGCAGGCATGGGTCAGCGAAGAGGCTGCCAAGAAGATCAACGCGGCGCTTTGAGCGTCCTCTGCCGATGAGTGGAATTTATGTTTCCTGACAACCTGACATTTTCCATCGCCGACTGGGTCAACGGCTGGGTCGACGCCCTGGTGACCAACTACGGCGATGTGTTCCGGCACATCTCCGATACGCTGCTATGGGCCATCGTCGGCCTTGAGGGCTTGTTGCGCGCTACCCCTTGGTGGCTGATGCTCGGTGTGGTGGCAGTGGTCGCCTGGCACGCGACCCGGCGCATCCTGCCGGCCCTGCTGATCACCGGCCTGCTGTTCCTGGTCGGTGCCGTTGGCCTGTGGGACAAGCTGATGCAGACCTTGGCACTGATGCTGGTAGCTACGCTGATCTCGGTGCTGGTGGGCATCCCGCTTGGCATCCTGTCGGCGCGCAGCAACCGTCTGCGGGCAGTACTGATGCCACTGCTCGACATCATGCAGACCATGCCCAGCTTCGTGTACCTGATTCCGGTGCTGATGCTGTTCGGCCTGGGCAAGGTGCCGGCCATCTTCGCTACGGTGATCTATGCCGCGCCGCCGCTGATCCGCCTGACTGACCTGGGTATCCGCCAGGTCGATGGGGAGGTGATGGAGGCGATCAACGCCTTCGGTGCCAACCGCTGGCAGCAGCTGTTCGGTGTGCAGTTGCCGCTGGCGCTGCCGAGCATCATGGCCGGTATCAACCAGACCACCATGATGGCCCTGTCGATGGTCGTGATCGCTTCGATGATCGGGGCGCGTGGCCTTGGTGAAGACGTGCTGGTCGGCATCCAGACCCTCAACGTTGGCCGCGGCCTGGAAGCGGGCCTGGCCATCGTCATTCTCGCGGTGGTCATCGACCGCATTACCCAGGCCTATGGCCGGCCACGCCACGAGGTGAGCAAATGAGCACGCAGCCGATCAGCAAGATCGAGGTGAAGAACGTCTTCAAGATCTTCGGCGACCGGGCCGACGAAGCCATGCGCCTGATCCGCAGCGCCCAGGGCAAAGAGCAAGTGCTGGCGCAGACCGGCTGCGTGGTCGGGGTCAACGACCTGTCGTTGTCCATCGCCAGCGGCGAGATTTTCGTGATCATGGGCTTGTCGGGCTCAGGGAAATCGACCTTGGTACGCCATTTCAACCGCCTGATAGACCCTACCAGCGGGCAGATCCTGGTCGATGGCGAAGACATCCTGCAGTACGACATGGAGGCTTTGCGCGATTTTCGCCGACGCAAGATCAGCATGGTGTTCCAGAGCTTCGGCCTGCTGCCGCACCGCAATGTGATGGAAAACGTCGCCTATGGCCTGAAGGTGCGGGGCGAAAGCAAGCAGCTGTGCGCCGAGCGCGCCCAGCAATGGATCGAGACCGTAGGCCTGAAGGGCTACGAGAAGAAATACCCGCACCAGCTGTCCGGTGGCATGCGCCAGCGTGTCGGCCTGGCCCGGGCACTGGCAGCGGACACCGATATCATCCTCATGGACGAGGCCTTCAGTGCGCTCGACCCCTTGATCCGCGCCGAGATGCAGGACCAATTGCTCGAACTGCAGAAGACCCTGCACAAGACCATCGTGTTCATCACCCATGACCTGGACGAAGCGGTACGCATCGGCAACCGCATCGCCATCCTCAAGGACGGCCGCCTGATCCAGGTGGGAACGCCGCACCAGATCCTCCACAACCCGGCCGATGAGTATGTCGACCGCTTCGTCCAGCGCCGCGCGGTCGCGGTATGAGGGGCACCATGTCGCACGTTCAGACCGTTGTCTTCGAAGATGCCCCACTGCGTTGGCAGGACATAGCCGCCGTTGCCCGCCATGGCGCGCCATTGGAACTGGCACCGCAGGTATGGGCGCGTATCGACAATGCCCAAGCCATCGTCCGCCATATCGTCGAGAGCGGTGAGCGGGCCTATGGCGTGAACACGGGCCTGGGCGCACTATGCAACGTGTCGCTGCAAGGCGAACAGCTCAGCCAGCTATCACGCAATACCTTGCTCAGCCACGCCTGTGGCGTGGGGCCAGCGCTCGCTGAGGAACAGACCCGGGCGATCATCTGCGCTGCAATCGCCAACTACAGCCACGGCAAATCGGGTATCGCCCGATGTGTGGTCGAAGCGTTGCTGGCGCTGCTCAACCATGGCATCACGCCGCAGGTACCTTCGCAGGGGTCGGTCGGTTACCTGACGCACATGGCGCACGTTGGCGTGTGCCTGCTGGGGATCGGCAAGGTCAGCTACCGTGGGCACGTCGTCGACGCCGCCCAGGCCCTGGCCGAGGAGGGCCTGCAGCCGGTGCTGCTGGGGGCCAAGGATGGGCTGTGCCTGGTCAACGGCACGCCGTGCATGACCGGCCTGGCCAGCCTCGCCCTGGACGACGCCAGCCGGCTGTTGCAATGGGCCGACGTGACCGGTGCCATGAGCTTCGAGGCACTGCGCGGGCAGATCACTGCGTTCGACCCCGAGATCATCGCCCTCAAGCCGCACCCAGGCATGCAAGTGGTGGGCGAGAACCTGCGCGCGTTGCTCGCGGGGAGCGAAGTGATCGCTGCCAGCAAGGGTATCCGCACCCAGGATGCGCTGAGCATCCGCTCGATCCCGCAGGTGCACGGCGCGGCCCGTGATCAGTTCGCCCATGCTGTGCGGCAGATCGAGGCCGAACTCAACGGCGCCAACGACAACCCGTTGCTGCTGGGCACCCCGGATGACTTCCGTGTGGTGTCCCAAGCCAACCCACACGGCCAGTCGGTGGCAATGGCCGCCGACCTGCTGGCGATTGCCATGGCCGAGATCGGTTCGATTGCCGAGCGCCGCCTGGATCGCCTGGTCAACCCCCACGTCAGTGGGCTGCCGGCATTTCTGGTCAGCAACCCTGGGGTCAACTCGGGGATGATGATCGCCCAGTACGTGGCCGCCTCGCTGTGCGCGCAGAACCGCCAGCTGGCGCAACCGGCAGTGCTCGACAATTACGTCACTTCCGGTCTGCAGGAAGACCACCTGAGCCTTGGAACCAACGCCGCGCTGAAACTGCACCAGGTGCTGGAGAACTGCACCCAGGTACTGGCCATCGAGTATCTGTTGGCGAGCCAGGCGTTCGAATTTCTCAAGTATCAGCGTTTTGGCGCAGGTACCGATGCCGCCTGGCGCCTGCTCCGTGAGCAGGTTCCGGCTTACCTGGAAGACCGTTGGCTGGCGCCGGACATCGCCTGCACCGCCGCGCTGCTCAAAGCTTCGCCAGGGCCGCTGCCTGTTCTCGCGGCACTGCACTGAACAATAACAAAGGAGCCTGTACATGGAAGCCCTGAACCTCATCCCTGGCCGGCTGACGCTGGCCCAACTGCGCCAGATCCACCTGGCGCCACTGCGCCTGAGCCTGGATGCCAGCGCAGCTGCGGCCATCGATGCCAGCGTTGCCGTTGTCGAGCAGATCATCGCTGAAGATCGCACCGCTTACGGCATCAACACCGGGTTCGGCCTTTTGGCCTCGACCCGTATTGCCAGCCACGATCTGGAAAACCTGCAGCGCTCGCTGGTGCTATCGCATGCCGCGGGCATTGGCGCGCCGCTGGACGATGCGATGGTCCGGCTGATCATGGTGCTGAAGATCAACAGCCTCAGCCGTGGTTTTTCCGGCATTCGCCGCAAGGTCATCGATGCCTTGATCGCACTGGTGAACGCCGAAGTCTACCCGCACATTCCGCTCAAGGGGTCGGTGGGGGCTTCCGGTGACCTGGCGCCGCTGGCGCACATGTCCCTGGTGCTGTTGGGCGAAGGCAAGGCGCGTTACCAAGGCCAATGGCTGCCTGCTGTCGAGGCGCTTGCCGTTGCCGGGTTGCAACCGCTGACCCTGGCCGCCAAGGAAGGCCTGGCGTTGCTCAACGGCACCCAAGCGTCCACTGCCTATGCCTTGCGCGGCCTGTTCCAGGCCGAAGACCTGTTCGCTGCAGCCATCGCTTGCGGCGGCCTCACGGTCGAGGCGGTGCTCGGTTCGCGTTCGCCGTTCGACCCGCGCATCCACGACGCGCGCGGCCAGCCCGGGCAGATCGATACAGCCGCCTGTTTCCGGGACCTGCTGGGCGAGTCCAGCGAGGTTTCGCTGTCGCACAAACACTGTGGCAAGGTCCAGGATCCGTACTCGCTGCGCTGCCAACCCCAGGTCATGGGCGCGTGCCTCACCCAGCTGCGCCAGGCGGCGGAGGTACTGGCGATCGAATCCAACGCGGTGTCGGACAACCCATTGGTGTTCGCCGTCGAAGGCGATGTGGTCTCGGGCGGTAACTTCCACGCCGAGCCGGTGGCCATGGCCGCCGACAACCTGGCGCTGGCCATCGCTGAAATCGGCGCACTGAGCGAGCGCCGTATCTCGTTGATGATGGACAAGCACATGTCGCAGTTGCCGCCGTTCCTGGTGGAAAACGGCGGGGTCAACTCCGGCTTCATGATCGCCCAGGTGACTGCGGCGGCCCTGGCCAGTGAGAACAAGGCGCTGTCACACCCGCACAGCGTCGACAGCCTGCCGACCTCGGCCAACCAGGAGGACCACGTGTCCATGGCCCCGGCGGCTGGCAAACGGCTGTGGGAAATGGCCGAAAATACCCGTGGTGTGCTGGCCATCGAGTGGCTGGGCGCATGCCAGGGGCTCGATCTGCGCGAGGGGCTCAAGACCTCGGTGAAACTGGAGCAGGCCCGCCAGGTGCTGCGCCGTGAAGTGCCGCACTATGACCGTGATCGCTTCTTTTCGCCGGATATCGAGGCCGCCAGCGCGCTGCTGGCAGAAGGCAAACTGACGGGGCTGTTGCCGCGTGGCGTGTTGCCGAGCTTGTGACAACCGGTCAGTTGCCTCGCGCACTATCGCTAGTAACGGAGACTGAATATGAGAACTCTCTGGCAGAACTGCCAGGTGGCAACCATGGCCCAGGGCAGCTACTCGATCATCGAGGACGCGGCCATCGTCAGCAACGCGGGCTTGATCGAGTGGATCGGGCCACGGACTGAAGCGCCGGTGCAGGGCATCGCTCGCACAGTGAGCCTTGACGGCGTCTGGGTCACCCCCGGGCTGATCGACTGCCACACCCACGCCGTATTCGGTGGCAACCGTAGCGACGAGTTCGAGCGGCGCCTGCAGGGCGTGAGTTATGCCGACATCGCCGCGCAAGGCGGCGGCATCGCCAGTACCGTGCGGGCCACCCGTGCGGCCAGCGAGGATGAGCTGTTCGCCAGTGCCCGCCAGCGGGTCCAGGCGCTGATGCGTGACGGTGTGACTACCCTGGAGATCAAGTCCGGCTACGGCCTGGACCTGGCCAACGAACGCAAGATGCTGCGTGTGGCGCGGCGTCTGGCCGACGAATTGCCGGTTGCCGTGCGCGCTACCTGCCTGGCCGCCCACGCCTTGCCGCCGGAATACGCCGGGCGCCCCGACGACTACATTGCGCACATCTGCGACCAGATGCTGCCTGCACTCGCCGCCGAGGGGTTGGTGGACGCCGTGGACGCGTTCTGCGAGCACCTGGCGTTTTCCCCGGCCCAGGTCGAGCAGGTGTTCATCAGGGCACGCGAACTGGGTTTGCCGGTCAAGCTGCACGCCGAGCAGCTATCGTCGTTGCACGGCTCCAGCCTGGCCGCGCGCTACCAGGCGCTGTCGGCCGACCACCTGGAATTCATGACCGAGGAAGACGCCGTGGCGATGGCCGAGGCGGGCACCGTCGCGGTGCTGCTACCGGGCGCGTTCTACTTCCTGCGCGAAACCCGGCTGCCTCCCATGGACGCCCTGCGTCGTCACGGCGTGAAGATTGCCCTTGCCAGCGACCTCAACCCCGGCACAGCGCCAGGCCTGTCGCTGCGGCTGATGCTGAACATGGGGTGCACGCTGTTTCGCATGACCCCGGAAGAAGCCCTGGCGGGCGTTACCCTCCATGCCGCCACGGCACTGGGCATGGGCGACACCCATGGCACGCTGGAAGTCGGCAAGGTGGCGGACTTTGTCGCCTGGCAGATCGAACGCCCCGCCGACCTGGCTTACTGGCTGGGTGGCGACCTGCCCAAGCGCGTGGTGCGCAAAGGCCATGAAATAGCCCACTGAGCGAGGCGAAATGGACAAGGTACTGAGTTTCCACCAGGGCCGTGTGCCCCTGCTGATCAGCATGCCCCACGCGGGGCTCCGCCTGACCCCGGCCGTGCGCGACGGGTTGGTCGACCAGGCGCGCAGCCTGCCCGACACTGACTGGCATATCCCGCGCCTGTACGATTTCGCCCGTGAGCTTGGGGCCAGTGTGGTGGCGGCAGAGTATTCGCGCTTCGTCATCGACCTCAACCGCCCGGATGACGACAAACCGTTGTATGCAGGGGCTACCACAGGCCTGTTTCCGGCTGCATTGTTCGAGGGCCAGCCGCTGTTCAAGGAAGGCTGCGAGCCTTCTGCCGAGGAGCGCAAGGTTTATCTCGAGCAAATCTGGCGGCCGTATCACCAGGTCATCGAGCAGGAACTGGCACGCTTGCGCAGCGAGTTCGGCTACGCACTCCTCTGGGATGCCCACTCGATCCGCTCTTTTATCCCCCACCTGTTCGAAGGCAGGTTGCCAGACTTCAACCTGGGCACCTTCAACGGTGCCAGTTGTGCCCCAGGGCTGGTCGAACGGTTGCAAAGCGTATGTGCCCAAGCGCAGGGCTACAGCCATGTGCTCAATGGCCGCTTCAAGGGGGGGCACATCACTCGGCATTATGGTGACCCTGGCGGCCATATCCATGCCGTGCAGCTGGAGCTGGCGCAGAGTACCTACATGGAAGAGAGCCTACCGTTCGACTATCGCGAAGACCTGGCTCAACCGACGCAAGTGGTTCTGCACCAGCTGTTGACGGCCATGTTGGCGTGGGGGCAGGGGCACTACGCGCAGTGAGCGACGAGGGCCTGGCCGGGTGAAGGCCCTCGCAGTTCGTTTCAGGGGGTGATCATTCGGGCCGGCCCTGCATCCGGGTCAGTTCCTGAAGCAGCTCCAGCTCCTGATGTTCTTTAGCGTCTTGCAGGTTTTGCTGCAGTGCCAGCTCCTCCGTCAGCGGCAGGTCGAGTGCAGCCAGTTCGAGCACCTGCTCGCCATAGCGTTGCTCTATTTCGGCAAAACGGCCGGGGTATTCAGCGCGCAATCGGCGGGTCCAGTCATCGTTCGCCAGCATGTACTGGATGAACGCATCACTGTTTTCCTTTTGCCTGACGCGCTCCAGGACACTGGAGATCTCGCCCGGTGCCAGCATGGCCGCGCCGCGAAAACGCATACTGTCAGCAATCGGCAGGTCCAGCTCCCGGGCCAGCTCCCGGCGGTAGGCCAGGCGTACCGAGACCCGGTCACCTTGCCCGGTCCGGCTGTTGGCCAGCAGTTCCAGCTGGCCGATCCGGTACAGTTGAAGCAGGCGCCGATACAAGGCCGGCAAGGAGTCGCCCGCGTCGGTGAGGATGCGGTTGGACATCAGGTACAGCTCGATATTGTTGAATTCCTGAAGTGCGCCGTCATGGCAGGTCTGCGAGCCGGTTACCGGGTCGGGCAAGGCCGCCGCAGCGATGCTGCTCATGGTGGGCAGCTCATGCTCATGGGTTGCCGCAATCACCAGCATGATGCGCACGCGCTCGCAGAACGCGGCTTGCGAGGTAGGGTCGAGGTACGGCGCCGCATTGCGCAAGCGGCCCGCGAGGGCCAACAGGTTCTGGCCATTTTCGAGTGTCTGCAGCCTTTGCCAGCAGTCGCTCAGGGCTTCGTTCTGCGCTTGGTTGCCAAGCGCCCAATCCTCCAGCCTTGGTGAGTCATCGCCAGCGAAGGGCACTGGGAAGTGAGGATGATCGAGGAGTGAGCCCTCATCGGACGATTCAATCAGGATCAGGTTGTCGGGAATGTCGAGGGCGAAGGACAGGCTGTGCTGGCTGTCGGAGAACGTGCGCACCCGTTGGATCGTATCTTCTGACAACGGGTTGTCGAACATCGAAATCGACGAGATCGGCATCGGGTTGTGGATGTTTTCCAGAATATGGTTGGGCAGCTCCGAGATATGGTTGGAGCTCAAATCCAGCAGCTCCAATGGCAGCAGGGCGTCGCACCAGGCTGGCCAGGCCTGCAGGTTCATGTTGGTCAGGCTCAGGGATGTCAGGTTCGCTGAGAGGTTGGCGGGTATCTGGGTAATGGCACCGATCTGGTTACCCGACAGGTCCAGCGACGAAAGTTGCGGCAAACGGGCGAAGGCTTCGATCATGGCCTGGTCGATTTCCAGGCCCATGTTGCGAAATTCCAAGTGCGCGAGTCGCTGCAACCGTACCAGGGCCGACGGCAGCGAGGGCATTGGCGCTACGTGCGCTTCGACGGTCAGCCGGGTGATATTGGGGAAGCGCCCCAGCAGTTCGTTGAGCTGGGCGGTTGAGCCACTGACGCGGGTCAGCGTCAAGGCAGTCACGCGTTCACCGAAGAAGGCCGGCAGCCGTCTCGGGAAGTGCTCCAGTGCCACATTTTCAAGCTGCAGCCGAAGGTACTGCAAACCCTGCTCCTGCCGGGACCAGAATTCGGTGATCGCCACTTCGATGCGTTGCCGGTCTTCGAGCACCGCTTGGGTCAGCGGGGCGTTGGAACTGGAAGCTTGCGCCCAGCCTTCGATCGCCTCGCGCAGTTGCTGGCGCTCATTCTGGATGCGTTCGAGCCGTTGGGTCAGCTCGGGGGAGTGATCCACATTGACCTGCACATTCATCCGGTTCTCGCTCAGTAGCAGGCGCTGCAGGTGGGTTTCGTTGATCTCGTTACCCTCCAGCGAAAGGCTCGATGGGCGCTGGATCGCTTCTGCCTCATTGAGCAGGAACGAGGGCAGCGACCGGAGGTTGTTGTCACGCAGCGAAACGTGAGCGATTCGCTCCAGGGCGTCACTGCCCAGCCCGATCGGCCATTGATGCAGTTGCATGGCGTTCAGGCCGAGGTAGTCCAGCGAAAACTCATGGAAGCTGGGGCTGTCGCGCTGCGCGAAACGATTGCCGCTCAGGTCCAGGTACCTGAGCAGTGGCAACTGGGCCAGTTGGTTCATGTCGTTGGAGGTGAGTGCGACGTTCTGGTTGATGAACCTCAGCGCCCGCAGGCCAGGCAAGTGCTCGGTGATGGTGGGGATACTGAAAATGAAAGAGGACGGTGTAATGCTGGGGTCGTAGGCCCGGCTGATCTCCAGCGATTCAAGTTGCGGAACCTGCCTGAGCAGGCGTTGCAGCAAGCGTTCGTTCTGCGCCCAACCGGCGAGGGTGCCTGATGGCAGGTCGTAAAGCCGCAACCTGCGAATATTCGAGGTGAAGAATGCCGGCAGGGTCATGGGGATATCGGCCAGGGGCACCTGCTCCAGGCTCAGCTCGCTGGTGTGGCTGTCCCCCTCGACCAACGCCGTGTCGTACCAGTGCTGCATGATGGCTTGCCGCAGGGCACTGTATTGCTGCGCGGCCTGATCGGACGCAGTTGAAATCCCCTCGTTCCAGTCGTCCAGCCGGCTTTGCATCTCTATGCGTTGATCCACCAGTTGCTGCAGCCGTCCAAGCACTTGCTGTGGGTTACGGCCACCGCCGGCGATGATCATCAGAATCTGATCCGCCGATCTGGGGGTGTGTTCGGCGAGCCCTGTGGCGTTGACCGCCTCAAGCAGGGCCTGGCGGCTGACAATGGGGGCTGTCGGCAGGCCACCACTCAACGGGTAGCCAATACGTCCGTTGGCGAGCCGCATGGGGGAGCGGTAACCTGGCCGTACAGGTTGCATGCCCAGCACCTGCCTGAGCGAGGTACGTGACAACAGGGGGCCTTCCTGCAACCGCAGGCGTAAATCAGCCCCGTCCACAATGCCCACTTGGGCCATCGCCTGGGGCAGCGCGGCATATAACGCCGTACACAGATCGCCATAAACGGCGACCGGCGTTTGCGCCCCTGCCTCAGCGTGGACGATGTAACCTGCCTCGGCGCTGGTAATCACCGTGAAAGACCGTGCATCCGTTGGCCCCACCCTTTCGCGATGAGCAGGCCAGAAGCGGTGCTGGCGAAGTTCGAGGTTGATGTCAGCGGGCCAGCCAGGCAGCCGTTCGAGTGAATGCATGATCAGCCGGTCGGTGTCGCCGTTGCGAACGCTGGCGAGGAACAGCCCTTCGTAGGCCCGGGCAAGGCGTACCTGCTGCTGGAAGACGCGTATTTCTTCAGCCAGGCGCAGAGGCAGCTTGCCCGAGCCGAGTGCTGCCAGTTCGCCGCTGGTGGCGTTTCGCAACACCTCATCGGTGATTGCTGCGGGCACGTTCGGATAGACCCTCTGAATGACTGCCGCGCCGCTAGCCTGGCTGGCGGGGAGCCGCGCGTAGGCACGTTCGAGCTCGGTGGGCCATCGGCTCCTGTCAGGCAACTGACGGACAGCCTGGTCCAGCCTGAAGCGGGTCAGGGTGTCCTCAAGCAGGGCAGGCAACCGCTGGTTTTCGGTCAGGACATGGCGCAGCACGTTTTCATGTACATCGCAGACACGCAGTATCTGCAAGGCTGTTTCTTCTGAGAATTGCTCGCTCGCAAGGCCCATGCGTTGCACCAGGGTCGTCATTGGCCATTGCAGAGGGTGCTCCAGGGGCAACAACCAGGCGCCGGCGCCGTTATGGCGAAGCGCAGGCTCGTGCGCAACAGGCCTGGCCGGGTGCACCAGGCGGTATTGGTCAGTGGCCGCAGTGGGCCTGACGATGTACTGGTTACCCTGCACGACAAGCCAGCGCTTGCCTTGATAGTGAAGCAAGCCATGTTCGTCGGGTTCCAGGTTTGCGGGCAGCACCTGGGGGCTGCGGTACGGCGTCAGGTCGGGCTTCCACAGGCGGGCCTCACCATTGGGTAATTCGACAGTTTCCAGCGCTTCGATGAAGGAGGGCGTTTCCACGGGGATCCGTTCCACCTCCGGTTCCTCTCCCGGCCCGCCTGCAGCACCTTCCCCTGGGTTCTTCAGTGCCTTGGCTGCGGCAGAGAGCGCCGCCATGAGCGCCACGTTCTCGACAACATCGACCAGATACCCGTAGGCCGCATCACGTTCATCGTTTTTCCACGCATCGATGCCTTCGTACACCTCGCAGGCCAGCTGTGTCAGGCATACGGCCAGCATCGCCTCGCCCAGGCCCGGGACGAAAAAGCCTGCGATGTTCAAGCCCGTCAGTACGCGCCCGGCAATCAACTGCCGGTGGGCGAGAGCGGTACGTCGATCGACGATCGCTGTTGGTATCGCGTGGAAAAGCACATCCTTTTCGTGGCGCTCGGCTTTCTGGAAGGCCATCACACCCTCGAATGCATGACGAAACGGTTGCGCGACCGGGTACAGCGTTGCATGCGGGTCCGGCACTCGCTCATGCAGGCCGCGGACACTCCAGCCGATGGGGGCCAGGCGGTCCTTGAGGCGCGCGATCACCGGGCCTTTGTCGCGGTCGGCTATATGCCTGTCCAGGTAAGCGATGTTCGCCCTCAGTCGACCGCTCAGGTCGGCCTTCAAGGCTTCCAGGGAGGCGAATTCCTTGAGCGGCGTTTCGTTGTCATCAGGGATGTACAGCGCCACGGTGTCTTGGGCCGACGTTCGCAAGGTGATGAGCGCGACGCCGGTGAGTTCGGCTTCCCACAGTGTGAGCAGGCTGAAAGCGATCGCCGGTCCTGCAGATTCGGCTGGGAGCCTGTCGAGGGGGGTGGCAAGGGCGGTGGTGTACAGCACCTCGCTGATATCGCCCTTGAGGCGGGCGAAATGCAGGGATTGCCTGAATGCCGATACCTCGGCGCGGCCCAGGGTTCGATACACGTTCAGCGCAGCTTCGTCGGCGCTCAGCTGTGCTGTGGCGTGGGGATAGTAGATGGCGTGAACCTTGTCGTGGTATTTGCGGCCCAGGTCCAGGTCACGGCACAGCTCGGCAAACGCCTCTGCCTCGATGTTCAGGGTATTGGTGATGGGCACTGTGCCCATGAAGCGCCGGTGATCGACGATGACGGACTTCTTCAGTGGCCCGCCCTCTGCATCCATCCCATGCTTGACGGCGGCGGCAGCATCGAAGTTGTGCAGGGCGCAGTGCAGCAGCGAGCGGGTGGCGCGGTCGATGGCCTGACGGCTGTCGATGGCGTTGGCGATGTCGATAAGGCGTGCATCCACCAGGTAGCAGTTCTGCACATCGACGGTCAGGCCAAACCGTTCGCTGATCGCCTCTGACAGTTGCTGGCTGGCGTAGGACTGCAGCTCGGGAAGCGCTTCAAACAGCCTGCGCACCTGTGCCGCGTGGTCGCGGTGGCGCGCATGTTCGTCACGCCAGGCGTTGCCGATGTCCGGCATTTGCAGGATCGCCGTGGCCAGCCAGGTGGGGGCCTGCTCCCCGTCGCGCATTGCGCGCAGGGTGTCGGGGGAGGCTGACTTCAGCCACGCGGGGATTTTCTGCTCGATGGTGGCGTATGGGGTACCCGGTGGGGGGGTGGTCTTGCCGGTTGGGCTAGGCATCGTGAGGTCCATTGCAGGAAACGGGACAAGGGACTATGGCGAGTGGAAAAGCCTCGATGGGGTAGATAAATCTGGTGGGGTGTCAGCGCAGTGGCAGAGGCATGGCAGGCTTGTGCGGGGGAGTTGTCTTCAGATACATGCTCAAAGCGCAATTCAGGTTTATGATGCCCAACGGCAGACTAAATCCTCACACGGAGTGCGCAATGCAGACCCTCTACCCGCAGATCAAACCCTACGCCCGGCACGATCTGGCCGTGGAAGCGCCGCATGTGCTTTATGTCGATGAAAGCGGCTCGCCTGAAGGTCTGCCGGTGGTGTTCATCCACGGTGGCCCGGGCGCGGGTTGCGATGCCCAGAGCCGTTGCTACTTCGACCCCAACCTGTACCGCATCATCACGTTCGACCAGCGCGGCTGTGGCCGTTCCACCCCGCATGCAAGCCTGGAGAACAACACCACCTGGCACCTGGTCGAAGACCTGGAGCGCATTCGCGAGCATCTGGGCATCGACAAGTGGGTACTGTTCGGCGGCTCCTGGGGCTCTACCCTGGCCCTGGCCTATGCCCAGACCCACCCCGAGCGGGTTCACGGCCTGATCCTGCGCGGTATCTTCCTGTGCCGCCCGCAAGAGATCGAGTGGTTCTATCAGGAGGGCGCCAGCCGCCTGTTCCCCGATTACTGGCAGGACTACATCGCGCCGATTCCGCCGGATGAGCGTAATGACCTGGTCAAGGCATTCCACAAGCGCCTGACCGGCAACGACCAGATCGCCCAGATGCATGCCGCCAAGGCGTGGTCCACCTGGGAGGGCCGCACTGCCACCCTGCGCCCCAACCCGCTGGTGATCGACCGCTTCTCCGAGCCGCAGCGCGCCTTGTCGATCGCCCGGATCGAATGCCACTACTTCATGAACAACGCGTTCCTCGCACCCGACCAGTTGATCCGGGACATGCCCAAGATCGCCCACCTGCCCGCCGTGATCGTGCATGGCCGCTATGATGTGATTTGCCCGCTGGACAACGCCTGGGCATTGCACCAGGCATGGCCCAACAGCGAGCTGAAGGTGATCCGCGACGCCGGCCATGCGGCGTCCGAGCCGGGGATCACCGATGCGCTGGTGCGGGCCGCCGATCAGATGGCACGTCGCCTGCTCGACCTGCCCCTGGAAGAAGCATGAAGGGGCTGCTGCAGCGTGTGCGCGGCGCGCGGGTAGAGGTGGCGGGTGAAATTGTCGGCGCCATCGACCAGGGCTTGCTGGTGCTGGTGGCGGTAGAGCCTGAAGATACCCGTGAACAGGCCGATAAACTGTTGCACAAGTTGCTCAACTACCGCGTGTTCAGCGATGAGCAGGGCAAGATGAACCTGTCCCTCAAGGATGTGGGCGGCGGTTTGCTGCTGGTGTCGCAGTTCACGTTGGCGGCGGACACCCGCAGCGGCATGCGTCCGAGCTTCTCGACGGCTGCACCGCCAGCGCTCGGTGCCGAACTGTTCGACTATCTTTTGCAGCAAGCCCAGGGCCAGCATGCCGATGTGGCGAGCGGCCGATTCGGTGCCGACATGCAGGTTCACCTGGTCAATGATGGCCCTGTGACTTTTCTGTTACAAATATGAATGAAAAAACGGCCTTGGTTGTGCGAAACAAGGGGTTTTGTACGATAAATAGTTGATCCAGCCTGATGCGTTGTAACGCATCCTGCTGGATAATCGCGCGCTGTTAAGGCCTGCGTTCGCAGGTTCGTTTTACTCTGACTCGAGCATTGTCTGGAACCGTTTGGGGAATCATTACGCCCTCACGGGGTCCGAACAGTGCTCGCCAACCCGGCATTTGTCGCTGGCCGTTGGTTTCATGATCTGTTTTCGGCGAGGGTTGCTCGTGATTGTTAGTCCCCATAAAGCATCTAGAATCCCCGGCAATCGGCTGCGCAAGGCCCTGATGGCCAGTGCGGCACTGGTCGGCCTGATGAGCGCGGGCCACCTGTGGGCATTCAATCTTGACGATGTTGCAGCCAAGGCAAAGGATCTCGCCGGCCAGAAGTACGAAGCACCGAAAAGCAATCTGCCGGCAGTGTTCCGCGACATGAAATTCGCGGATTACCAGAAGATTCACTTCCTGCAGGAAAAGGCCGAGTGGGCCAAGGACAAGACGCCGTTCAAGCTGTCCTTCTACCACCAGGGCATGCACTTCGACACACCGGTGAAAATCAACGAAGTCACCGCCACCTCCGTCGAGGAAATCAAGTACGACCCGAGCCGTTTCGAGTTCGGTGACGTGCCGCACGACCCTGAAACCACCAAGAACCTCGGCTACGCCGGTTTCCGCGTGCTTTACCCGATCAACAAGGCCGACAAGCAGGACGAAATCATGACCCTGCTGGGGGCCAGTTATTTCCGCGTGGTCGGCAAAGGGCATGTGTACGGCCTGTCGGCCCGTGGCCTGGCCATCGACACCGCGCTGCCTTCGGGCGAAGAGTTCCCGCGTTTCACCGAATTCTGGGTCGAAAAACCCAAGCCGGCCGACAAGCACCTGGTGATCTACGCCTTGCTGGATTCGCCGCGCTCGACCGGTGCCTACAAGCTGATCCTGCGCCCGGGCAACGATACCGTGGTCGATGTGCAGTCCCGCGTGTTCCTGCGTGACCACGTCAGCCGTCTGGGCATCGCGCCGCTGACCAGCATGTTCCTGTTCGGTCCTAACCAGCCGTCCAAGGTCATGAACTATCGCCCGGCCCTGCATGACTCCGAAGGCCTGTCGATCCACGCCGGTAACGGCGAGTGGCTGTGGCGCCCGCTGAACAACCCCAAACACCTGTCGGTAAGCAACTTCAGCGTCGAGAACCCGCGCGGTTTCGGCCTGATGCAGCGTCATCGCGAGTTCAAGGATTACGAAGACCTCGACGACAACTACCAGAAGCGTCCGAGCGCCTGGATCGAGCCTAAGGGCGATTGGGGCAAGGGCACCGTCGATCTGGTCGAGATCCCGACCGCCGACGAAACCAACGACAATATAGTTGCCTTCTGGAGCCCGGAAACCTTGCCAGAACCAGGCAAGCCGTTCGAGTACGCCTACCGCCTGCACTGGACCATCGACGAGGCGCGTTTCCAGGCCCAGGAGCTGGGTTCGGTGACCCAGACCATGCGTTCCACCGGTGACGTCAAGCAGTCCAACCTGATCCGTCAACCAGACGGCAGCGTGGCGTTCTTGGTCGACTTCGCCGGCCCGGCCTTGGCCGCCCTGCCGGAAGACGCGGCGGTACGCAGCCAGATCAGCGTCGGCGACAACGCTGAGGTGGTCGAGAACAATCTGCGCTATAACCCAGAGACCAAGGGCTGGCGCCTGACCCTGCGGATGAAGATCAAGGAGGCCAACAAGGCTACCGAGATGCGTGCCGCACTGGTTCGTGACGTTCCGGTCGAGGCGGCCAAGCCTGCCGAAGAAGCCAAGCAGGACAAGGCCGCGACCAAGCATGGCAAGGCTGAAAAAACTGCCAAGGCCGAGCAACCTGCCAAGGCTGAACAACCTGCCGCCGACGCGGCATCCACCAACGGGGCCCCGGCCACCACTGAACAAGTGCTGACCGAGACCTGGAGCTATCAGTTGCCTGCCGATGAGTAACTCAAGCGCAAGGCCGGAATCGCTTGGCGAGTACCTGGCCCACCTCCCACTGAGCGATGAGCAGCGCGCGGAACTCGCCAGCTGTACCTCGTTCAGTGAGCTGCACCAACGCCTGGCGGGCAATGCGCCCGCCACCACCCACGAGGCCGTGCAGGCCTCGGTGGGCCCGCGCCTGACGGTGGGCAGCGCCGCCGAACTGGAAGACGCCGAGATGCTCGGCGTCGACGGCAGCGGCCGGCTCTGCCTGAAGATCGCACCGCCGATCAAGCGCACCCGGGTTGTGCCCGAGCCCTGGCGTACCAATGTGCTGATCCGCGTGTGGCGGCGCATGACCGGCCGCACCAATGCGCCGCAGCCGCCCAAGCGCGAGCTGCCTCCGGCGCGCTGGCGCACGGTCGGCTCGATCCGCCGCTATATCCTGCTGACCCTCATGATCGGCCAGACCCTCGTCGCCGGCTGGTACATGAAGGGCATCCTGCCGTACCAGGGCTGGTCGTTCGTCGACCTCGACGAAGTGGTCAACCAGCCGCTGTGGGACACCGTCGTGCAGGTCTGGCCTTATGCCTTGCAGACCTCCATCCTGATCCTCTTCGGCATCCTCTTCTGCTGGGTGTCGGCGGGCTTCTGGACCGCGCTGATGGGCTTCCTCGAGCTGCTCACCGGGCGTGACAAATACCGTATCTCCGGCAGCAGTGCCGGCAGTGAGCCGATCGCTCCTGAAGCACGTACGGCGTTGGTGATGCCTATTTGCAACGAAGACGTGCCGCGCGTGTTCGCAGGGCTGCGGGCGACCTTTGAATCGGTCGCAGCCAGCGGCAACCTCGACCGTTTCGATTTCTTCGTGCTCAGCGATACCAACGACACGGACATCGCCGTGGCAGAGCAACAGGCCTGGCTGGACGTTTGCCGCGAGACCAAAGGTTTCGGCCGCATCTTCTACCGCCGCCGCCGCCGCCGTGTGAAGCGCAAGAGCGGTAACCTCGACGACTTCTGCCGTCGCTGGGGGGGCGAATACAAGTACATGGTCGTGCTCGACGCCGACAGCGTCATGAGTGGCGAGTGCCTGAGCAGCCTGGTACGCCTGATGGAGGCCAATCCGGACGCCGGCATCATCCAGACCGCGCCCAAGGCGTCGGGCATGGACACGCTGTACGCGCGCATGCAGCAGTTCGCCACCCGAGTGTACGGCCCGCTGTTCACCGCCGGCCTGCACTTCTGGCAGCTGGGCGAGTCACACTATTGGGGCCATAACGCGATCATCCGCATGAAGCCGTTCATCGAGCACTGCGCCTTGGCGCCGTTGCCCGGCAAGGGCGCCTTCGCCGGCGCGATCCTCTCCCACGACTTCGTCGAAGCGGCGCTGATGCGCCGTGCGGGCTGGGGCGTGTGGATTGCCTATGATCTGCCGGGCAGCTATGAAGAGCTGCCGCCGAACCTGCTTGACGAGCTCAAGCGGGACCGCCGCTGGTGCCATGGCAACCTGATGAACTTCCGCCTGTTCCTGGTCAAGGGCATGCACCCGGTGCACCGTGCGGTGTTCCTCACCGGCGTGATGTCTTACCTGTCGGCGCCGCTGTGGTTCTTCTTCCTGGTGTTGTCGACCGCGCTGCTGGCCACCAACACGCTGATGGAGCCGCAATACTTCATCGAGCCGTACCAGCTTTATCCGCTGTGGCCGCAGTGGCACCCGGAGAAGGCCGTGGCGCTGTTCTCCACCACCATCGTGCTGCTGTTCCTGCCCAAGCTGCTCAGTATCATCCTGATCTGGGCCAAGGGCGCGGTCGAGTTCGGTGGGCGGGTCAAGGTCACCTTGTCGATGCTGATGGAGATGCTGTTCTCCATGCTGCTGGCGCCAGTGCGGATGATCTTCCACACCCGGTTCGTGTTGGCCGCATTCCTTGGCTGGGCTGCTACCTGGAACTCGCCGCAGCGCGACGACGATTCGACCCCGTGGAGCGAGGCGGTACGTCGCCATGGCCCGCAAACCCTGCTGGGTATCGCCTGGGCGGCGTTGGTGGCGTGGCTGAACCCAAGCTTCCTGTGGTGGCTGGCACCGATCGTCGGTTCGCTGGTGCTGTCGATCCCCGTTTCGGTGATCTCCAGCCGTACACGCCTGGGCCTGGCAGCCAAGGACGAGAAGCTGTTCCTGATCCCTGAGGAGTACGCAACGCCCCAGGAGCTGCTCGCCACCGACCAGTACACCCACGAGAATCGCTGGCATGCCCTGCACGACGGCTTCGTCCGCGCTGTGGTCGACCCGCGGCAGAACGCCCTGGCCTGTGCCATGGCCACTGCCCGTCATGGCCAGTCGGCAGCGATCGAGGCGATGCGTGCCGAGCGCCTTGCCAAGGCGATAGAGGCTGGGCCCAAAGGCCTGGACCTGGGTACTCGCCTCGCCGTGCTGAGCGACCCGGTCGCCTTGGCACGCCTGCATGCTCAGGTGTGGGCAGAGCACAATGCGGCCTGGATCGACGCGTGGCGTGCATCGATCAACAACGACCCGCATTCGCCGTTGCTGCCCTTGCACCCGGCGAACGAGGCTCAACCTAGCCTGGTTGGCGCCTGACCGACCCTGGGCCGCCATGCGGCCCTTTCGCCGGCTTGCCGGCGGAAGGGTTTTCCTATCTTCCTCACACCCTTCGGATTTTGGCCAACAAAGTCCCCGCCGGCTCTAGGTCCCAGGGCCGCCATGCGTTAGCATCCCTCTCCGAAAAGCCATGCCGGCCGGTACGGCCGTGCCAACAATAAGATTCGCTACTTTTCTTGCTAGGGGACTTGGTGATGATGAAGAAATACCTTTCGCGGCTGCTGGTCGGCGTCACGGCGCTGGTCGCGGTGGCCTCGGCCCAGGCCGGTGCCATCGACGATGCCGTCAAGCGCGGTACCTTGCGGGTGGGCATGGACCCGACCTACATGCCGTTCCAGATGACCAACAAGCGCGGCGAAATCATTGGCTTCGAAGTGGATCTGCTCAAGGCCATGGCCAAATCCATGGGCGTGAAGCTGGAGACCGTCTCCACCGCCTATGACGGCATCATCCCGGCCCTGCTGACCGACAAGTTCGACATGATCGGCAGCGGCATGACCCTGACCCAGGAACGCAACCTGCGCCTGAACTTCAGCGAACCCTTCATCGTGGTTGGCCAGACCCTGCTGATCCGCAAGGAGCTGGCTGGCGAGATCAAGTCGTACAAAGACCTGAACAACGAGAAGTACCGCATCACTTCCAAGCTCGGCACCACCGGCGAGATGGTCGCCAAGAAACTGATCGCCAAGGCCAAGTACCACGGCTACGACAACGAGCAGGAAGCGGTGATGGACGTAGTCAGCGGCAAGGCCGATGCCTTCGTCTACGATGCGCCGTACAACGTAGTGGCGGTCGACAAGGCCGGTGCCGGCAAGCTGCTGTTCCTCGACGAGCCCTTCACCTACGAGCCCCTGGCTTTCGGCTTGAAGAAAGGCGACTACGACAGCATCAACTTCATCAATAACTTCCTGCACCAGATCAAGCATGACGGGACCTACGATCGTATCCACGACAAGTGGTTCAAGAACAAGGACTGGCTGAAGGAAATGGAATAAGAAGCAGCTTCAAGCCGCAAGCTGCAAGCTGCAGGAGGAGGTCGGCCCATACGCGGTCTGCTTGCTCTTGCAGCTTGTGGCTTGCGGCTTGCCGCTTTCTGGAGTAACCACGTGATCAAACACAAGAAAGCCCAATGGCCCTGGCATGCGCTGACTGCGCTGGTCCTTGGGGGCTTGGCGATCAGCCTGTACCTGGCCACCTCGATGATTTCCTACGAGTGGCGCTGGAACCGCGTACCCCAATACTTTGCCTACCAGGCCGAGGACGTGCAGCGTGCCAGCGATTACGGCACGGTGCAGGACATTGTCGTCTCCGGCGATAGCGCCCGCGTTACCCTCAAGGATGAGCGCGGTGGTGAGCAGGTGCTCGAGGTGGCCAAGGACAGCCTGCAACTGAGCCGCGGTGACGATGTGGCCGAAGGTGATCAGGTCGGCGTCACCCGTCACTGGGCTGCAGGCCCACTGGCCTGGGGCCTGTGGACCACCTTGTGGATCTCGGTGGTGTCCGGTGCGCTCGGCCTGGTGATCGGCCTGTTCGCCGGGTTGTGCCGGTTGTCGAACAACCCGACCCTGCGTGACCTGTCGACCGTGTATGTCGAACTGGTGCGCGGCACGCCGCTGCTGGTGCAGATTTTCATCTTCTACTTCTTCATCGGTACCGTGCTCAACCTGTCCCGGGAGTTCGCCGGGGTGGCGGCGCTGGCGCTGTTCACCGGTGCTTACGTGGCCGAGATCGTGCGTGCCGGCGTGCAGTCGATCGCCAAAGGGCAGAACGAGGCCGCCCGCTCGCTGGGCCTGAACGCCAGCCAGTCGATGCGCCATGTGATCCTGCCGCAGGCCTTCAAGCGCGTGCTGCCTCCCCTGGCCGGGCAGTTCATCAGCCTGGTCAAGGACACCTCGCTGGTCTCGGTGATCGCTATCACCGAACTGACCAAGAGCGGCCGTGAGGCCATCACCACTTCGTTCTCGACATTCGAGATCTGGTTCTGCGTGGCAGGCCTGTACCTGCTGATCAACCTGCCGCTGTCGCATTTGGCCAGCCGGCTCGAGCGGAGGCTTGCGCAAAGTGATTGAAGTCCGTGACCTTTTGAAGGTATTCGACACCCGAGGCCAGGTGGTGCGTGCGGTGGACAACGTCACCACCCAGGTGGCGAAGGGTGAAGTGGTGGTGGTGCTGGGCCCGTCGGGGTCCGGCAAGTCGACCTTCCTGCGCTGCCTCAACGGGCTGGAGCATTTCGACGAGGGCCATGTGGCCATCAACGGGTTGCGCTTGGAAGACCCGAAGACCGACATCAACGCCTACCGCCGGGAAGTCGGCATGGTGTTTCAGCATTTCAACCTGTTCCCGCACATGACGGTGCTGGAAAACCTGTGCCTGGCGCAGAAGGTCGTGCGCAAGCGTGGCAAGGCCGAGCGTGAGGCCAAGGCGCGGGCGTTGCTGGAAAAGGTGGGCATCTCGGAGAAGGCCAATGAGTTCCCTTCGCGGCTTTCCGGTGGTCAGCAGCAACGGGTGGCGATTGCCCGTGCGCTGGCGATGGAGCCGAAGGTGATGCTGTTCGACGAGCCAACCTCGGCGCTGGACCCGGAGATGGTCGGTGAGGTGCTGGACGTGATGAAGACTTTGGCCCAGGAAGGCATGACCATGGTCTGCGTGACGCATGAGATGGGCTTTGCCAGGGAAGTGGCTGACCGCGTACTGTTCTTCGATCACGGCAAACTGCTGGAAGACTCGCCGCCCGCGGCGTTCTTTGCCTCACCTAAGGATCCCCGCGCCCAGACCTTCCTGCGCCAAGTGCTCTGAGAGCAGCTGCAAGCTGCGAGCTATAAGCCACAAGCTGCAAGCTACAGGCTACAAGCTGAGCTGTGATGGCCGGTTCACCGCGTTCGGCCTTAGCGTGAAGCTACAAGCTACAAGCTACAAGCTACAAGCTACAAGCTACAAGCCGAGCGGTGATGGCCGGTCCACCGCGTTCGGCTTTAGCTTGCAGCTTGCAGCTTGCAGCTTGCAGCTTGCAGCTTGCAGCTTGCAGCTTGCAGCTTGCAGCTTGCAGCTTGCAGCTTGCAGCTCTCAAAGGCTGAAACGGCCGACCATGCCTCGCAGCTGCTGTCCTAGCTGCTCGAGCTCGCCGCTTGAGGCTGCCGTTTGTTCACTGGCTGCACTGGTCTGGTCCGACGCGTCGCGCACGCTGATGACGCTGCGGTTTATTTGCTCGGCCACCACACTCTGCTCCTCGCTGGCCGTGGCAATCTGCTGGTTCATGCCTTGGATGCTCGACACCGTATCGGTGATCTGGCTCAACGCATCCCCCGCCTTGCGGCTCAGCTCGACACTCTGCTCGGTCAGGCGCTTGCTGTTGTCGAGCAGGCTGGTCACCTCGTCGGTGCCGTTGTGCAAGCTTTCGATCAACTGCTCGATCTCCTCCGTCGACTGCTGCGTACGCTGGGCCAAGCCGCGCACTTCGTCAGCCACCACGGCAAAGCCACGCCCGGCCTCACCTGCTCGCGCCGCCTCGATGGCGGCGTTCAGCGCCAACAGGTTGGTTTGCTCGGAGACCGACTTGATCACGTCGAGAATGCTGCCGATGCGCTGGCTTTCGCCCGCCAGATGTTGCATCGCTGCCAGGCAATCGTCCATCTGCCTGGCCAGCTGCTCGATACGGCCTATGGCTTCAGTCACCACCTGATCACCCTGCTGGGCCTGCTGGTCGGCGTTGGTTGCCGCCAGCGAGGCTTGTTCGGCGTTCTGTGCCACTTCCTGCACCGTGGCGCTCATCTGGTTCATGGCCGTGGCAACCTGATCGGTTTCCTCGCGTTGCTGGCTGATGCGCAGTTTGGTGTCCTCGCTGCTGGCGGCCAGTTGCGTGGCGGCCTGTGACAGATGGCCGACACCCTGATCGATACCGCCGATCAGCTCGCGCAGGCTCAAGGTCATTCTCTGCATGCTGGCCTGCAACTGGCCCATTTCGTCACGACGATCTACAGACTCCACCTGGCTCAGGTCACCCCGGGCAATGCGCGCTGCCAACGCCAGGGTCTGGCGTAGCGGCTGGGTGATCTGCAAGGTGATCAGCCAGCCGGCCGCTACACCCACCAGCAGCGCCAGCAGCGCAACGCTGGTCAGCAGCGAACGGGCGGCCAGTGCTTCGCTGTCGCGCTGCTCGACCTTCCTCTGACCCAGCTCCAGGCTCACGGCACGCAGTTCGTTACCCATCTGCTCCATGTCGTTTTGCAATTGCTCGACACGCAAGGCGGCGCGGCGGTACTGCTCCAGGCTGGTGCGGTATTTCCCCAGCTCCACGCCGGGCTGGTCCATGACTGCCCGCGCAAGGCCCAAGGGGGCGAGGGCTTGGATCAGTTGAGCGAGGCTTTTGTCAGCAGCATCCAGCGCCGCCTGGCCGACCTTGCTGAAGTCCTCCAGCGGCGAGAAGGTGTACGCCGGCACCAGGCTTTGCTGGTTGGCGCCGTCCACGTGCCGGGTGAGGCTGTCCATCAGGCCCAGCAGGCCACTTTGCTGGCTGTCGGCAGGCATCTTCAGCAAGGCCTGGGTTTCCAGTTCGTCGATCACAGCGTTGAGCTTCTGCTCTTGCGCCTGCATGGCCTCGCGCAAGCCACGCCGGCTTTCAACGGTGCGTTGCAAAGTGGCGAAATTGTCCTGAAGGCGCTGCAGCAATTGCAGCTTCTGAGTCAGCATCTGGCGTGATTCATCGACGCTGCTGCGTTGCTGCAGCGCGCTCAGCCCGGCGTCGAGCTGTTGCAGGATGCGGCTGATCTGCGCCTTGCTGGCATCATCGGCCAACACCCTGTAGGTGATGCGCTCGGCGCGCAGGTCCTTGACCAGATCATTGATCTGGCCAATTTCGCTGAGCTGCTCGGAGCGCGTAATTGCGCCGTCCAGGGCGCGCCAGCCGCTGACGGCAGTGGCCACGGTGAGCAGCAGTACCACGGCAAAACCCAGAGCGAGTTTGGCGCCGACGCTGATGTTGCCAATCCTGCGGTTGAGGTAGCCGAACATGGCAAGTCTCCATCCAGTTGAGTAGGGGAGCCATGCCGGCGTTTTACTGGCATGACACCCCTGCCCATCGGCGGAAGGCTTGTAGGACTTGACCTGAGAATTGGGTAGGAAATTTCAGCAGCGCGCTTGGGAATTCACACTGGCCCCACGGCCGACTCGCCGGCGATGGGGCCAGTACGGGTTTACAGCCTGAAGCGCCTTACCAGGTCTTGCAGGTGGGTGCCCAGCCGCGCGAGCTCGACACTGGAGCTGGCCGTCTCCTCGCTCGCCGCCGAGGTCTGGTCGGAGATATCCCGCACATTGATCACGCTGCGGTTGATCTCCTCAGCGGTTGCACTTTGCTGTTCAGCGGCGGTGGCAATCTGCTGGTTCATCGCCTGGATCGACGATACGGTCCGGGTGATGGTCTCCAGCGAAGTGCCCGCGCGGCGGGTCAGCTCGACGCTGCTGTCGGTGAGCTGGCGGCTGGCGTCCATCACGCTGGCCACTCGCTGGGTCCCGCTTTGCAAGCCGGCAATCAGCTCTTCGATCTCTTCGGTGGACTGCTGGGTACGCTGCGCCAGGCTGCGCACTTCGTCGGCGACCACGGCAAAGCCGCGTCCGGCCTCACCGGCCCGCGCCGCTTCGATGGCCGCATTCAGCGCCAGCAGGTTGGTCTGCTGGGCCACCGACTTGATCACATCCAGCACGCTGCCGATCTTGTCGCTTTCGGCCTTGAGCTGGTTCATCGCCTCGCTGGAGTTGACCACTTCACCGGCCAGGCGCTCGATTTGCGCCACGGCTTCACTGACCACCCGATCACCTTCACGCGCCTGTTGGTCGGCCATCAGGGCCGCTTCCGAGGCTTGCTCAGCGTTGCGTGCCACCTCATGCACGGTGGCCGCCATTTCGTTCATGGCGGTGGCCACCTGGTCGGTTTCGACCTTCTGGTTGCTGACCCCGGCGCTGGTCTGTTCGGTTACCGCCGAAAGCTCTTCGGCGGCGCTGGCGATCTGCGTGACACCGTCACCGATACCCCCTATCAGTTCACGCAGGCCTTGGGTCATGCGCTGCATGCTGGCCTGCAACTGCCCCAGCTCGTCACGACGGGTTGCCAGAAGGTCCTGGCGCAGGTCGCCGTTGGCCACGCGCTCGGCGGCGGCCAGTGTCTGGCGCAGTGGCACGATGATCTGCCGAGTGATGGCCCAGGCCGCGATCAGGCCCAGCACCAATGCCAGTGCCGTGGCGCAGGCAAGCAGGGCCTTCGCCTGGCGCGAGCCTGCATCGCGGACTTCGGTCTGCGAAACCGTCATCTTCTGGCTGTTATCCATCAGCACGGTGCCTTGATCAGTCATCACCTGCAGGGCCTGATCACTGGCCAATTGCGCGCTACCGAACTGGTTGACCGCATCGCGGTAGGCGGCGAGGGCCGACAACGCGTCGTCGAGGCTGGCGGCATATTCGGCGGGCAGCTTGGCGGGTAGCGCCTTGAGGTTGGTCATGGCCTGGTCGATGGCGTTGAGCGCAGTCTGCTGGTAGTTCGCATCGCCACTGTAGGTGTAGCCGCGCACCTGGAAGCGTGCTTGCTGGAGCAGGGCACTGACCTCTACCGTGCTGTGATAGGGCGTGATGTCGCCGGCTTGCAGCAGGCGTTCCTGCACCTTGCTGATAAGTGCGGCTGCCTTGTCGGCGCTGTCACCCAATACGCTTCGGCTGGCTTCGCGGCGTTGCCCGGCCTGCTTGAGGTCGGCGAAAGCTTGCTGGTATTTGCGCACCGCCTCCTGCTGTTGCTGCAGGCGCTGATGATCGACGGGCTGTTCGATCTGGCCAAGCATCAGGCTGATCTGGCGGTCGAGGCTAGCGAGGGCCTTCTCCAGTTCGCCGATCGCCGCTTCGCTGCGTTCGCGCTGGTAGTGCTGCCGCGCGATGCGCAGTTCCTGGGTGCCTTGGCTGATGACCGAGATATTGCCCAGCTTGTCACCACGGTCGATGATGCTGTCCATGCCTTGCCAGCCCGTGAAGGTGATGGCCAGGGTCAGTAACAGTACCAGGCCAAAGCCCAGCCCCAATTTGCGATTGACGCTCACATTTCCCAGCGTTTCGGTAACCCATCGGAACATGTTCGACTCCCCGGTAAACTTGGCAGCACGGATTATTGTTGTGTTGCCTAGGCATCGGCCTGCGCCGTGGAAACTTGATGGGAAAAACCTGACCCGTTTGTCAGAAAATCCTTGAGAGCAAGGCTGTTACGGCGGTTTCCACACGCAGGATGCGGTCACCGAGCTGTACTGGCGCGAGCCCTGCCTTGCCCAGCAGTTCGACTTCGTACGGAATCCAGCCACCTTCGGGGCCAATGGCCAGTGTTACCGGGCCTTCGACGGCGCGCGGGCAGGCGGGGTAGGGGCCGGGGTGGCCGACCAGGCCTAAGGTGCCTTCGGCGATCGCGGGCAGGCGGTCTTCGACGAACGGTTTGAAGCGTTTTTCGATGAGCACCTCGGGCAGCACCGTGTCGCGGGCCTGTTCCAGGCCCAGTATCAGGTTGTCGCGGATGCTCTCGGGGCTGAGGAACGGCGTCTGCCAGAAGCTTTTCTCGACCTTGTAACTGTTGACCAGGATCAACCGCTGTACCCCCAGCGTGGCGACGGTCTGGAACAGCCGGCGCAGCATTTTCGGCCGTGGCACGGCAAGCACCAGCGTCAGCGGCAGCTTGGCCGGCGGCGGCTGGTCGAAGCCGACTTCAAGCTCGGCTTCGTGCTGTGCCAGGCGTACCACGGTAGCGGTGCCCATCAGGCCATTGATGCGGCCTACGCGCAGGCTGTCGCCGACCACTACGCGGTGAATTTCCTGCATATGGGTGAAGCGCCGATCGGCAAGGACGACGCGGTCGGCCGACACGAAGTCGGCCTCTTCAAGAAGCAAAAGATTCACGGCTGGGTCGCTGGCGGCTGGTCGTTATGGTCGTTTGCCGCTTCGTCTTCGGCATGGCTGCGCTTGCGGATCAGGCTGCCGCACAACACGCCGATCTCGAACAGCAGCCACATCGGCACGGCGAGCAAGGTCTGCGAGAAGATGTCGGGCGGGGTCAGGATCATGCCGACCACGAAACAGCCGATGATCACGTAGGGGCGGATTTTCTTCAGGTATTGCACGTCGACCACGCCGATCCACACCAGCAGCACCACCGCGACCGGGATCTCGAAGGCAACGCCGAAGGCGAAGAACAACGTCATGACGAAGTCCAGGTAACTGGAAATGTCGGTCATCATCGACACGCCTTCCGGCGTGGCGCTGGCGAAGAAGCCGAAGATCAACGGGAACACCAGGAAGTAGGCGAAGGCCATGCCGGCGTAGAACAGGAAGATGCTCGACACCAGCAGGGGGATGGCGATGCGCTTCTCGTGGCGATACAGGCCCGGGGCGATGAAACCCCAGATCTGCTGCAGGATGAACGGGATCGCCAGGAACAGCGAAACGATCATGGTCAGCTTGAACGGCGTCAAGAACGGCGAGGCCACGTCGGTGGCGATCATCGTGGCGTGGGCCGGCAGGTGTTCGCGCAGTGGTGCCGAGACCAAGGTGTAGATCTGCTGGGCAAAGGAGAACAACCCGGCAAAGATCAGGAAGATGGCAGCCACGCAGCGCAGCAGGCGGGTGCGCAGTTCGGTCAGGTGCGAGACCAGCGGCATGGGCTGGTCGTCTTGCGGTTTTTCGCTCATGGGGCTCGCGGCGGTTGAGACTGTTCGGGCTGCCCAGGTGCAGGGGCAGGCGCTACCGGTGCCGACGTTGGCGTGGCAACGGGCTGCTCGGTGGCCCCTGCAGCGGGTGGCGGGGCAGGCGGCGTCAGCGGGTTGAGGATGCGCTTGGCTTCCTGTTCCATCTGCATGATGTGCTCGTTGTGCAACTGGCGGCGGATGTCATCGGCGCCAATTTCGCGCTCGACTTCCATCTTGATCGAATTGAAGCTTCGTTTGAGCCGGCCGATCCACAGCCCTGCAGTACGCGCGGCACCGGGCAGGCGCTCGGGGCCGAGCACCAGCAGCGCTACCAGGCCGACGAGCAGTAACTCGCTGAAACTCATGCCGAACATGGCTCAGTCTTTCCGCTGCGGCTCTTGGACCGGCTGGGCCTGGCCCTCGATGGTCTGGCCCTGTGGTTGTTGTGCGGTGTTCTGCACGGGCGGTACCGGCTGGGCAGGCGGTGGGGTCTGCTCGGCGGGTTTGCTTTCTTCTTCGTTCATGGCTTTGCGGAAGCCCTTGATCGATTCGCCGAGGTCACTGCCGAAGTTCTTCAGCTTCTTGGTGCCGAACACCAGGACGACGACGACCAGCAGGACGATCCAGTGTTTCCAGTCAAAAATACCCATGGTGCTCTCCTAGAATGCTATTGAGTCAGGCCGAAGGCCCGCGAGCGGCCTTTTCATCGTGCCCGGACAGGCCGAAGCGGCGCTCCAGCTCATCGAGCACGGCTTGTGGATGCTGGCCCAATGCACTGAGCATGACCAGGCTATGAAACCACAGGTCGGCGGTTTCATAGATGACATCACTGTAATCCTTGCTGACCGCAGCGTCCTTGGCAGCAATGATGGTCTCGACGGACTCTTCGCCGAGCTTTTCGAGAATCTTGTTCAGGCCCTTGTGGTACAGGCTGGCGACGTAGGAGCTGTCGGGGGCCGCTTGCTTGCGTTCTTCGAGCACTTCGGCCAGGCGGTTGAGGGTGTCGCTCATGTCAGTGTCCTGCGTTGTAGATGGCATCCGGGTCTTTCAGCACCGGATCGACGGTTTTCCACTGGCCGTCTTCGAAGACGCGGTAGAAGCAGCTTTCACGGCCGGTATGGCAGGCGATATGGCCCAGTTGCTCGACCATCAGGATGATCACGTCGGCATCACAGTCCAGGCGCATTTCGTGCAGCTTCTGCACATGCCCCGATTCCTCGCCCTTGCGCCACAGCTTGCCACGCGAGCGCGACCAGTAGATGGCGCGTTGCTCGGCGGCAGTGAGTGCCAGCGATTCGCGGTTCATCCAGGCCATCATCAGTACGCGTCCGGTCTTGTGGTCCTGAGCGATCGCCGGTACCAGGCCATCGCTGTTCCACTTGATCTCGTCCAGCCACTCTTTCATCGTCGACTCCAAAACCGGGCCCGCTTCTGTGCCGGGCCCTTTGCGCTAGTGTGCCAGCCAGCAGCGCGGCTGGCTATTGGCGCACGATCAGGTAAAGGCCGGCTGCCAGCATCAGCCACGCCGGCCAGGCGGCCGGGGCGGCCAGGCTGGCGGCCTCGGCGGCGCCTGCGGCCAGCACCGCACCGCCGCCCAGCAGGCCGGCACCGAGCAGGCGCAGCGCCCAGCGGTCGCCCTGGCGACGCCGCTCGGGCAGCTGCGGGTCGTGCAGATGCGGCTGGGAAAGACGTTCGAGCAGGTCGCGGGTCATGCCGGCCAGGTGCGGCAGCTGTTCGGCCTGGCTGTACAGGTTGCCGAACATGGCCTTGGGGCTGTAGCGCTCGCGCATCCAGCGTTCCAGGAACGGTTTGGCGGTGCTCCACAGGTCAAGGTCAGGGTACAGCTGGCGGCCCAGGCCCTCGATGTTGAGCAGCGTCTTCTGCAGCAGCACCAACTGCGGCTGGACTTCCATGTTGAAGCGCCGGGCTGTCTGGAACAGGCGCATCAGCACTTGGCCGAAGGAAATGTCCTTGAGCGGTTTTTCGAAGATCGGCTCGCACACGGTACGGATGGCCGCTTCGAATTCATTGGCCTTGGTATGCGCCGGTACCCAGCCCGAGTCGATGTGCAGCTCGGCGACGCGGCGGTAGTCGCGCTTGAAGAAGGCGATCAGGTTGCGCGCCAGGTAGTCCTGGTCTTCGGCGGTGAGGCTGCCGACGATCCCGCAGTCGATGGCGATGTACTGAGGGCTCCACGGTTTGACGGTGCTGACGAAGATATTGCCGGGGTGCATGTCGGCATGGAAGAAACTGTGGCGGAACACCTGGGTGAAAAACACCTCCACACCGCGCTCGGCCAGCAGTTTCATGTCGGTGCGCTGGTCTGCCAGGGTGGCCATGTCGGTCACTGGCACGCCGTAGATGCGCTCCATCACCAGCACCTTGGGGCGGCACAGGTCCCAGTAGACCTGGGGCACGTACATCAGCTCCGAGCCTTCGAAGTTGCGCCGCAGCTGGCTGGCGTTGGCCGCCTCGCGGAGCAGGTCGAGCTCGTCGTAGATGGTTTTTTCGTAGTCGCCGACGATCTCCACCGGGTGCAGGCGACGGGCATCGGCCGAAGCCCGCTCGGCGCCCTTGGCGATCAGGAACAGCCAGGCAAGGTCCTGGGCGATCACCGGCTTGAGGCCCGGGCGCACGACCTTGACCACCACTTCCTCGCCGGTCTTCAGGCGCGCGGCATGCACCTGGGCCACCGAGGCGGAGGCCAGCGGTTCGACGTCGAAGCGGCTGAACACTTCACCCACCTTGGCGCCAAGCTGGCTTTCGATAAGCGCCACGGCTTGTTTTGGGTCGAACGGGGGTACACGGTCCTGCAGCAGCATCAGCTCATCGGCGATGTCGGTGGGCAGCAGGTCGCGGCGGGTGGACAGCAACTGGCCGAATTTGATGAATATCGGCCCCAGGTCCTGGAGCGCCAGGCGCAGACGGGCCCCCCGGCTGAGTTCGGAGTGCCCGCGAGGCAACCAGCGCCACGGCATCAGCAGGCGCAGGCTGCGCAGCCACCACGGCAGCGGTAGGTCGAAGAGCAGGTCATCGAGGCGGTAGCGGATCACCACGCGCTGGATGCGAAAGAGACGACGGACGGCGAGCAGCTTCATGCGTTATCGCTGGTATCAAGGGATCGGGAGAGGCGCTGCAGGCGCGCCTCGAGGCGTTCTGTATCGACCTTCAGGGTGTCTAGCTCGATGAAGGCAGCTTCAGCTTCGCGCTTGCCTACCAGGGTGCGCGACTCTTCGGCCAGGTACTCGGACAGGTTCTGGCTGAAGCGTGCCAGGCCTTGGCGGGTCCAGCGTGCACGCAGGCGCACGTGGCCGGCGAGCAGCGCAGTGGCGACCGGGCCGAGCCAGCGCTGCAGTTCGTGCTCCCAGTCCAGTTCCAGGTCCTGCAGTATGCCGAACAGGTCGAGCAGCACGGCAGTGTCGCCATGCAGTTCGACCTGAGGGCTATGCAGCACAGCGGTCTTGTCCTTGGCCACGGCCAGTTGCAGCAGGCTACCGGCCGGCGCGCGCAGGCTGCAGTCGACCTCGCCTTGCCAGTGTGCGGCGAGCATCAGGCCCTGTTCATCGGGCAGGATGAACACTTGCAGGGCCGGCTGGCGACAATCGATTTCGATGACCTTGCCTTCCAGCGCACCCAGCCGCGGCAATGCCGTGCTGTCCAGGCGCAGGACGCGGTTCAGGCCATGTTCGACGCTGGCGAGCAGCCCTGCCAGCAACATCAGGGCTTGATTCCCCGGTGCACGGCGACGATGCCGCTGGTCATGTTGTGGTAGGTGACCCGGTCGAAACCGGCATCGACCATCATGGCCTTGAGGGTTTCCTGGTCGGGGTGCATGCGGATCGACTCGGCGAGGTAACGATAGCTCTCGGAGTCATTGGTGATCAGCTTGCCGGCCAGGGGCATGAAGGCGAACGAGTAGGCGTCGTAGGCCTTGGACATCAGTTTGTTGGTCGGCTTGGAGAACTCCAGGATCAACAGGCGCCCGCCCGGCTTGAGCACACGCAGCATCGAGCGGATGGCCTCGTCCTTGTGGGTGACGTTGCGCAGGCCGAAGGCGATGGTCACACAGTCGAAGTGGTTGTCCGGGAATGGCAGCTTCTCGGCGTCGGCCTGGACGAACTCGATGTTGCCGGCAACACCGCGGTCGAGCAGGCGGTCGCGGCCGACCTTGAGCATCGAGTCGTTGATGTCGGCGAGTACCACCTGGCCGGTAGGGCCGACCAGGCGCGAAAACTTGGCAGCCAGATCACCCGTGCCGCCGGCGATGTCCAGCACCCGATTGCCGCTACGCACACCTGACAGCTCGATGGTGAAGCGCTTCCACAGGCGGTGCATGCCGCCGGAAAGCACATCGTTCATCAGGTCGTACTTGGCAGCCACCGAGTGGAACACTTCGGCGACTTTCTTCGCCTTCTGGCTCTCGGGCACATCCTGGTAACCGAAATGGGTGGTGGGTTCGGCGTGTTCGCCTTTGCGCTGGTCGTTCATATCGCTTCACCGGAAAAAATTATCGCCATTCTAGGGCGAATGGGCGCATTTGTCTTGGCAGGGTGTACCGTGCGGCGGGGGCGGGCATAATGCCAATTATGTCTTCATATCCAGGAACACCCGTATGACTCAGATCAGCGTCGAACGCAAACACACCCTCGGTCGCGAGGCGGCCCGTGCCAAGGCTCAAACGCTGGTGGAAAAACTGAGCCGTGAATACGACCTCAAGGCCACCTGGAACGGTGACCGGGTGGACGTCGCCCGCAGCGGCGCCAACGGCAGTGTGCACATTGGCGAAGACAGCATCCGTGTGGACCTGAAACTGGGCATGATGCTGTCGATGATGAGCGGCACCATCAAGGGTGAAATCGAGCGGGCGCTGGACAAGGCGCTGGCCTGAGGATGACGGGCCGACCGAGGTCGGCCCGTGACACGCTCAATCGGCCGGAAACGGTACGATGCCGTCGACATCTTCGAGCTTCAGATCGCCCCGGTAGATCTTGATCCGTTCGGCGGTGGTGGCGTGCTTGAGTTGTTCCTCTCGCTCCAGGCTCCGGGGCTCCCAGAATTTCAAGTGGCCCTTGGCGAAGTCGCGGGCGCTGGCCTGCTGGCTGCGGTAATGAAAGTGCGCCTCCCACAGCACTTTGGCGGGGGCATGGGTGTCTCGGATTTCATACACGTCCAGAAAGTCACTTGCACGGCGCGTCGGTTTTCTCGCCACCGTTGGCGTGATCTGCAGGCGCTGCCGTTCATGCAGGTAGCGCAATGCAGCGGCATCGGGGTGTTGCGTGGTGAGGTAGGACTGGGTCAGCAGCCGTTGTTTCTCTGCCCGCACGTAGGTTATCGCTTCCTGCAGTTCGCTGCTCAATGCGGCCAGCCGGGGATCGCCTTTGATGGCCTTGAGTTTGACGGCGATCTCAAGCATGTCTTCGATATGCCAGTCCATGAGGTTGGACAGGGCATTCGGCTCGTTGATGTGACGCGCGGCCTTGGCGATGCGCTCGTCACGGCTGGCGAGCAGGCTGGTGGCGCGTTGGCGCAGTTCGGAGGTGTTGAGGGCCACCGAAGGCTGCTCCGGCGGCAGCTCATACCACTCGCCGTCGCGCTGTTCGAACGTGCTGGCAGGTTGCTGAGTGACGGGGTCGTGTTGCACCGCTCGGTTGCTGCCTTGTGCACGGTCGACCAGCAGCCGGCGACCTTGCGCCGTCCTGATGACCGTGTTCTTGCGAGGGTGTACACGGTGCATCACTGGAGCGGGGGCGGGGCTTGCGCCGCTGTCCACGTTCACCAGGGCACTGGCAAGCTGCGCTTCAGTGATGTGCACCAGTGTCGACAATTCCTCGATGTACCCTTGCAGCATGGCCTGGTCGATGGCCGGGTGATCGAACGACTGCAGGTACTGGGCCTTGCCGAGCGTGGTCTGATACTCGCGTAGTGCATCGCCGAGCAAGCCTGCCTGCTCTTCCTGGGGCAGGTTTGCCGTGGCGATGCCATCATGTGTCCAGATGGTCTGTGAGAACTGCTTGCTGTCCAGCGCTTGCTGCAAGGGCAGAAGATCGACGGCCGCTTGCTCGGTCAGGCGCGTCTTGTCCAGCAACAGGTTCGCCATGTCGCTCAGCTTCTGCGCGCGAATGATCAAGGTTGAATAGGAGCGCAGCGCCACGGCCTCTTCGATCCTGGCTTTCTTGTCCTTGTTCTGGAAGGTGATCAGCGGGTCATCCAGTATCTGCGGCAAGAGGTTGTCTAGCCGCTCACTGACCGTGAGCAGGCGGTTGACGATGCCCAGCGTGTCCTGCATGGCCTGGCGAAGTGAAACATGGCGTTGTATTTGTTCGTCGGTCACGGGCAGTTTGCTCAGGCCGACGGAGCGTTGCTCGATGCTGTTGTGGTCCGTTTGTTCCAGCAGACGGCGAAGCAACAGTATGTCGTTCTCGACGAATGTTTCGCAAAGTACACCCAGGCTGCGCCTGGCGCTGCCGTGCCGGTCCAGCCTGGCGAACCGCGGCTCGATCAGTTGGCGCAGGAGGGAGGCACTGGTTTGCAGCAATGACGCCTGTTTTTCCAGGCACAGCGATATCGTGCGGATCTGCGGCATAAGCGCCTGGCGCTGGGCAGTCAGGGCCTGGTTTCGTTGCTGCAGCTGTTCGTCCATGGCTGCCGGGCCCCCTGCCCTGGCCAAGGCGTGCCCGAAGGCATTGGCATCGGCATCGTAGTCGGCCATCAATCGCTGGTTCGACTCCAGCAGCGGTTTGATCTTCTTCAGCGCGGCGTGGTGGGTAGCCACCGCCTGGTTCAGGCTGTCGAACTGCTGCTGATTCTGCGCGACGACTTGCTGCCGGGTTCTGGGCATGCCGCCAGCCAGGGCGAGGTCCAGTACCCAGGTATCGTTCCAGCGTGTCAGCCAGGGACCGTAACGGCGTTGGCGGCCAACGATATGGTAGCCGTCCGGGTTGCCACCCCACCGGCTTTGCCATTCATCCATGTTTTGCGGCGGGCCGATGATTCGCAGGCCTGTTTCGCTTTCCTGCACCTCGTAGGCAGCCCCGTGCAAGTTGACGAAGTAGCGGTCATCGAGGGTATACAACCCGCGAAGCCGGCCTTGGCGCTGCACCTTGAGCCCGTCCAGGGAAATGTTGGCCTGCAGTTGCCCCAGCGCGTGTCGGGTGGGCGCTGGGAGGTTGCCCAGGCGTTGGTTGTCGCCCCAGTTCAGCAGCGCGACGTGGCTTTGGGGCTGAACCGGCGATTGCCAGGCGCCTTCGTCTGGCGCCTCCCGCCAGGGCGCAGCGGCAGCCGGCCGGGCTTCCAGGCCTTCAAGCCGTGGCAGCGGGCCTTGCAGCCGGGCCGAAGGAGGTTCTGGGGTGACACTGCCGACATCATGGATCAGCAACATGGCGACATTGGCCAGCAGGTCGGTGACTGCCAGGGCCTTTTCCTCGGGTGTGCCTTGAGTGAGTGCCGACAGATCGTCTTTCAATGCAGCCACTGCAGCCACCACCCAGGCCACGACCGCTGCCGGGCCGCGCAGTAATGGCGTGGTGGCGTTGAACAGCATCCAGCCAAGCTGCCTGGCCAGCGCCCAGCGCTGTTGCGAGTTCGAGACCGCCTGACGCGAGGCAAGCAGTAACAGTGCCTGCACCCTGGCGTTGTGCACCTTGATGTCCAGATCGCCCCGCCAAGGCTCATGCATCAGCGTTACCGGGGTACGCAGCGACTCCAGCGCGTCATCGGTCCACGCGGTGCCACCGCCCAGCCAGTGCGCCAGGCTGGACAGGCCCGGGTGCAGGTGAGGGCGGATGAAGCCACCGTGCTGATACACGGGCCGGTTTTCATCGTCTATCCAGTCGAGCACGTCCTGCTGCAACTGCGCATCCGTGCGGATAAGCGCCATCAGCGCATCCAGGCTGGCATGTTCCATCAAAGGGCGTTGGGCAAAAAACGGGCGGTAGAGTACATAGCTGGCGCTGGCCTGGACATGCAGCAGGAACATGCCATGCACGGTGTCGCCCTTGCGGGCGCCTGCGAACGGTCGCAGCAGCAGTGCCGAGACCGTCAATGGCGTCGAGGGCAGTGCTTTGCCCAGGCAAAATTCGGCAATCGCCCGGTAGGCCGTCTCGCCAAGCTGGCCGGCAATTTTCGCCTTGAGGGCCGAAAACGCCAGATTACTGCGCCATTCCTGGGCAAAGCGTTGGACTTGCCCGGGGTCATGCTCGAATGCCTGAAGCTGAGCGGCCACGTGCAGCGGATACTGGCCGCCGATGTCGACCGCAACGATCAGGGCCTGAACGTAATCGAGGGTGATCCAGGCTTGCTCCGGTAGGCGCCCCTGGTAGGTCAGGCCCGATGCCACTTCGTTCGACGCGGTGTGCAGGCGTTCTATGGCCAGTTCGGTGAGGGACATGCTTTTGAGGTAAGGCAGCTGGGCTGGCCCTGTCGATGACACAGGCACGACAACGGAGATCGCTATCATCAGCGCGTTGGGGTCGGGCAGTGGCTGGTCGGGGTGGTCGAGTTGCATTTGTTCGCGCAGGCGCCGCCTGGCATAAGCGTGAAGCGTTTCGACATCGTCCAGTGACCCTTTGCTGCCTGCCTGCGCCTGGCGGGCGCCCAACTGCAGCAAGGCGGCGCTGTACAGCAGGCGGTCGCTGGCGTCTGCCGAAGCCAGCCAGCCTGGTAAGGCGATTGCCGGTTGCTCTTGATCCACCACTGGCTGGCCGGAAATGCCAAAGGCGGGGTTGGTAACGGTGTCGAGCGTCTGTTCCAGCGCCTCTACAGAGCTGATGGGCGCCACCCTCAGGTGGCCGAGGCGCTCGACGATGCCATTGAGCATGGCCGTAGCCTGGTGTTCGAACGGGTCGCCGGGCAAGGGACGCTGCGCCCAGCGCAAGGTGTCGAAGCGATACGTTTGGGCCAATTGATCGCGCAGGGCATTGGCGAAAGTGGTTGCATCCCTATAGCTGCGTACTCTGCCCGAAGGGCTGCACCACAGCACCAGGTCGGGCCAGACCAGTACAAAGTCCGCCAGCGTGAACGACAGGATGTTGCCCGGCAGGCCCAGCGATATCTGCAGGGCGCTGACGACCGGTGTGTTGGTGCCGTTCGACAGCAGGCGATAGAGCCTGGCTCTGGCGGTGGCATTGAGCCCCTGGCGTTCCACGTTGTTCAGCAGTGAAGCTTTCAGCACATGCGCCAGCCAGCGCAGGTTGGAGCGCTCGTAAGCGCCGGCGGTGCCAGCCCAGAAGCTGATCTGGGCCTGCTCGAAGGCATCGCCCAGGGCGCCGAGCACTGTGTCGAAATCGCGGTTGAGCATCGCCATATCAAGCGTGATTCTGGGCTGGTCGGCAGGGTTGGCGCCTTGCTCCTGGGGGTAGAAGGGCTGCGGTGGGGCGATGCTGAGTTGATCCGCTGCGCCCAGGTCCATGGGGCGGCCGCTCAGGTAGTGCTCCAGCAGCAGTGGCACCAGCGGCTGCTCTGGCGGCAAGGATGGTTCTGCTCTGAGTACGGTGAATCGCTCCAGGCTTTCAAGGTGCGGATAGTTGCGAACGATCCACGGGTAGCGGTCGGCAAGCACGCTGAAGCCTTCGTCAGCCAGCACGCGGCGTAGTGTGGGGCGTTCGGCGAAGCGGCTGGCCACCAGCTGCCGATAGGTGATGTTCAAGGGCGATACCGCCATGCAAGTCGAGCTCCAGTTTGCAAATGAGCGCGAACACTAGAGGCGGCGAGGTTGCCGGGTGAGGTAAATACGTCGCACGCCCGGGTACATTGGACGAAGCGCGCAGAACACAGAGAGCGGTTGCAACGGGCAGTCATGTACTGCCTCTGCTTAGGGTGAAGATTCTAATTTCTGTCTCTACCTTATGCTCAAGCCCACCTCCATGGGCGGTTCCTCTCCACTCGTGAGCATGAGGTACAGAACATGGCTAAAGTAACCGTGAAGAAAAAGGAAGACGTCCAAAGCACGCTGGGCGAAGTGCGCGGCTATGCGCGCAAGATCTGGCTGGCAGGCATCGGCGCTTATGCCCGGGTTGGCCAGGAGGGTTCGGACTACTTTCAGGAGCTGGTAAAGGCCGGTGAAGGGGTCGAGAAGCGTGGCAAGAAGCGCATCGACAAAGAACTCGATGCCGCCAACAACCAGATCGACGAAGCGGCCGAAGAAGTCAGCCGCGTACGTGGCAAGGTCGAAGTACAACTCGACAAGATCGAGAAGGCTTTCGACGCGCGGGTCGGTCGCGCCTTGAATCGCCTCGGCATTCCGTCTAAACATGACGTTGAGGCGTTGTCCATCAAGCTTGAACAGCTGCATGAGCTGCTCGAGCGCGTCGCGCACAAACCATAAGGAGAGCAGGATGGCTGGCAAGAAGAATTCCGACAAAGACGGCAGCTCCTGGGTCGGCGGGATCGAGAAGTACTCCCGCAAGATCTGGCTGGCAGGGCTGGGTATCTATTCGAAGATCGACCAGGACGGCCCGAAGCTGTTCGACTCGTTGGTCAAAGATGGCGAGAAGGCCGAGAAGCAGGCGAAGAAAACCGCTGAGGATGTGGCCGATAACGCCAAGGCCTCGACCACTTCGCGTGTTTCTGGCGTGAAGGACCGTGCACTGGGCAAGTGGAGCGAGCTCGAAGAAGCCTTCGACAAGCGCCTGAACAGCGCTATCTCGCGCCTTGGCGTGCCAAGCAGGAACGAGATCAAGGCCCTGCACCAGCAGGTCGATAGCCTGACCAAGCAGATCGAGAAACTGACCGGGGCTTCGGTCACGCCGATCTCGTCGCGCGCCGCTGCAGCCAAGCCTGCAGCCAGCAAGACTGCAGCCAAACCGCTGGCCAAGGCAGCTGCCAAGCCTGCAGCAAAAACGTCGGCGGCCAAGCCTGCGAGCAAACCAGCGGCCAAGACTGCGGCGGCCAAACCCGCGGCGAAACCTGCAGCCAAACCCGTTGCTGCCAAGCCTGCAGCAAAGCCTGCTGCTGCGAAAAAACCTGCGGTGAAAAAGGCACAGGCCAAGCCGGCCGCTGCCAAGCCGGCAGCACCCGCAGCCAGCGCCGCACCGGCCGCTACTGCAGCGCCAGCACCCAGCGCAGCTCCCGCCAGCAGCGCTGCGTCGGCACCGGTGAGCGCTACCGAGGCCTGATACCGCGTCGCCGTCATCGCCGGCAAGCCAGCCCCCACACGTACTGCGCAAGCTTTGAAACCCGCGCAGTACTTGGGGGGCGGCTTGCCGGCGATGGGGCCAGTCGCGCCCCCGGAAATCTGTACCCCTACTCCTCCAGGTAGCGCACCGCCAACTGCTCCGCCGCTTCACGCGCTGGCGCCTGCAGATGCGGCGCCACCAGCATCATCACCTGATACACCACGATCCCTACATCCCCCTCGCGCCCCAGTACCCGCTGGTAATCCAGCGAGAACATGAGCGTCAGGGTGATCTGCTCCACCAGTTGGCCCAGCGCCTGCGTTTCACTGACCACCTGGCCCTGGCCTTTGAGGCTGGCCAGCAGTGCCGCCAGTGTGCGTTTGAGTGCATTGATCAGGCTGCGCATGCCCCGTGCCAGCTTGGGCAGGCGCCCGGTCAGGTTCGACAGGTCCTGGAACAGGAAGCGGTACTGGGCCATGCGTTCGACGATCAAGTGAAGAAAAAGCCAGTAGTCCTCGGCATCCAGGCGCACTTCCAGGGGCGGGTCCAGCAGCGGCATCAGCGCTTCTTCGAAGCGCTCGAACAGGCCGATTATCAAAGGCTCCTTACCGTGGAAGTGGTAATACAGGTTGCCTGGGCTGATGCCCAGCTCGTTGGCAATCTCAAGCGTCGAAACGTTGGGCTCGCCCTGCTGGTTGAACAGCTGCAGGGCGCATTCGAGAATACGGTCGCGGGTCTTCATCCAGTCGTTGTACTCATCGGGTCAGGACATAGGTGCCTGGCGCGGGGCCCAGCGGTGGATAGGTCGCGTTGCCCAGCTCTACCCGCGGCGCCTTGAGCGGGCCGGAACGGGGGGTTATCCACTCCAGCCACAGGGGCCACCAGCTGCCGTCGTTGCGCTTGGCATCGTGGAACCAGGCACGCGGGTCACTCGATAGCCTGGGGTTGTCCAGGTAATAGGCCTTGGGGTTGCCGGGCGGGTTGATGATGCTCTGGATGTGCCCGCTGTTGGCCAGCACGAAGCGCCGCTCGCCGCCCAGCAGCAAGGCCGAACGGTACACGGCATCCCATGGCGTGATGTGGTCGTTGCTGCCGGCCACGGTGAAGCTGTCGAGGTTGACCTGCTTGAGGTCGATAGGCGTGCCGCAGACCTCCAGCCCGGCGGGGTGGGTGAGCGGGTTGAGCTTAAAGAAGTCCAACAGTTCGCCATGCAGTGCAGCGGGCAGCCGCGTGCTGTCGGCATTCCAGTAGAGAATGTCGAAAGCAGGCGGCGTCTTGCCCAGCAGGTAATTGTTGACCCAGTAGTTCCAGATCAGGTCGTTGGGCCGCATCCAGGCGAAGATCCGCGCCACTTCGCTGCCATCCAGTACCCCGCGCTGGTAGGAGCGGCGCTTGGCCGCTTCGATGGTCTGCTCGTCGGCGAACAGGCTGGCGGGGCTGTCGAACTTGCTGTCGAGCAAGCTGACCAGGTAGGTGGCGCTGCGCACCCGGCGCAGTTGGTGCTTGGCTTGCAGGTGGCCCTGCAGCGCGGCCATGGTCAGGCCGCCGGCGCAGGCGCCCATCAGGTTGGGGTCGCGGTTGCCGCTGATGCTGCGGCAGGCGTTGAGTGCTTCTTCAAGCGCCTCTACATAGCTGGACAGGCCCCATTCGCGGTGGCGCGGGTCGGGGTTGCGCCAGCTGACCATGAACACCTGCAAACCGTTCTTGAGCATGAACTGGACGAAACTGTTGTTCGCCTGCATGTCGAAGATATAGAACTTGTTGATCTGCGGTGGCACCACCAGCAAAGGCCGAGCGTGCTGTTTTTCACTCATCGGCTTGTACTGGATCAGTTCCAGCATCTCGTTGCGAAACACCACCGCGCCCGGGGTTGCCGCCAGGTTGCCGCCGACTTCGAAGGCCCGCTCGTCCACCTGGCGCGGCAGGCCGTCGTTGTGCCGCAGGTCGTCGAGCAGGTGGGCCACGCCGCGCACCAGGCTCTGCCCGCCGGTATTGAGCAGTTCCTTGACCGCCAACGGATTGAGCAACGAGTTGCTCGGTGCCAGGGCGTCGTTGATCTGGTTGAACAGGAAATGCGCCCGGGCCCGGTCATCGTCGTCCAGGTGGCTTTCATCTATCCACAGGCGGGTCTGCTTCTGCCAGGCCAGGTAGGCCTGCAGGCCACGGCGGTAAAACGGGTTCTGGCTCCATGTCGGATCGCTGAAGCGCGCATCCCGCGGGCTTGGCGAGTAGGGTGTGTCGCCGAGCATGACGCGACCCAGCTGGCCGCTCAGGGCAAGCAGGTGGCGTGCGGTGTGCAAGGGGTTGAGCAAACCATGCCGGCCAACATTGCGCAGCGTGGAAATCAGGTCGCGGCCGCGCAGGCCGACGATCGCGTTCTGTGCGTTCATGCTGATGGCTGGGAGCGTTGTCGTTCCTTTGGCCGGTTTGTCTTTCATGGCAGCACTCCTTCGTCAGGCCACGGTCGGGACAGAACAACAGCAAACAGCACCCTAGCCGCCGGAGGCCGGGCGGGGGTGCATGACCGCGCGCTGACGTTCTTGCTCGAGGAACTTCATGATGATCGGGGCGACGGCTTCGGCCCGGGTGATCAGGAACAAATGACCGTCGTCGATAATATGTAGCTGGGCATTGGGAATTCGCCAGGCCAGCAAGCGCATGTTGATCAGTGGGATCAGCGGATCGTCGTCGCCGGCCAGCACCAACGTGGGCTGCTGGATCTTGTGCAGCCAGTGGATGCTGGTCCAGCCCAGCCCGGCGAACAACTGCCAGTAGTAGCCCATCTTGCCGCCGGAGCGCACCTTGGATGCATGGTGCATGGCAAGGTCAGGGTCGCGGCGAAAGGCGCCGCCATAGATCAGCGGCGCGATACGGATCACATGCGAGGGCTGGATGTAGCGCCGGGGGCTGGCCATGTTCCACAGCACCCGGGGCTTACCCGGTACCATGAATGCACCGGCGGCGGTGGCGGCCAGCACCAGCTTCTTGCAACGCTCTGGGTAGTCATGGGCGAACTGCTGGGCCAGGGCGCCGCCCCAGGACACCCCGATCGCGTTGACCTGGCCGTAGTCCAGGTAGTCGAGCATGCGCGCGGTCAGCTTGGCCAGGCCGGGGAAGCGATAGGGGCGGCGAGGGGTGGAAGAGCCACCCACGCCCGGCACGTCGAAGGCAATGACTTCGAGGTCCGGGTCCAGCGCTTCGATGAACGGGAAAACCAGCTCCAGGTTGGCGCCGATACCATTGAAGATCAATAGCGGCGTCAGGTGCGGCTTGCCTGGGCGCACGGCAGTGCGGATGGACTGGTCGTCCAGCTCGACGGTCCGGAATATGTAGTGTGACGACATGCGCATGACTCTGTGGTGAATGAAGCGCCGTGGCCTGCCCGTGGGCTGCCACGGCGTTACAACTCAACGTTCGTGAACGTAAGTTCCCGGTGCGGCTTCACCTGCGACGTAGGCACGGTTGCCCAGGCGGGTCGGCGCCTTTTTCAACTCGCCGGCGCGCTCGCTCAGCCATGTCTGCCAATACAGCCACCAGGAGTCGGCATGTTTGTCTGCGTTCTCTTGCCAGGCCAAAGGGTCCCCGGGGCGGTCCACACCGGTCAGGAAGCGTGCCTTGGGGTTGCCTGGCGGGTTGAGGATGCTCTGGATGTGGCCGCTGTTGGACAGGACAAATTCGATCTTGCCGCCAAACAGGTGCGCCGAGCGGTAGCACGACTGCCACGGGGTAATGTGGTCGGCGGTGCCGGCCACGCTGAAGATGTCGCACTTGACCTTTTTCAGGTCGATGGCGGTCCCGCACACTTCCAGTGCATCGGCGCGGGTCAGCGGGTTGTTCTTGAACATCTCGATCAGGTCGCCGTGGAAGGCCGCGGGCAGGCGGGTGGTGTCGTTGTTCCAGAACAGGATGTCGAACACCGGCGGCTCGTTGCCGAGCAGGTAATTGTTGACCCAGTAGTTCCAGATCAGGTCGTTGGGGCGCATCCAGGCGAACACCTTGGCCATGTCGCTGCCTTCGAGCACGCCGGCCTGGTAGGAGTGGCGCTTGGCCGACTCGAGGGTCTGCTCGTCGACGAACAATGCGACCTGGGTATCCAGGGTGGTGTCCAGCACGCTGACCAGCAGGGTGAGCGCATTCACCTTCTTCTCGCCCAGCGCGGCGTAGTGGCCGACCAGCGCGGTGCAGGTGATGCCGCCGGAGCAGGCGCCGAGCATGTTCAGGTCCTTGCTGCCGGTAATCGCCAGGACCGCGTCGACCGCTTCCTTGAGCGCGTCGATGTAGGTCGACAGGCCCCACTCACGCTGGGCTTTGGTCGGGTTGCGCCAGCTGATGATGAAGGTCTGCTGATGCGAGCGCAGGCAGAAGCGCGCCAGGCTTTTTTCCGGGCTCAGGTCGAAGACGTAGAACTTGTTGATCTGGGGCGGCACCACTAGCAAAGGGCGGCTGTGCACCTGTTCGGTGATGGGGCTGTACTGGATCAGTTCCAGCACGTCATTGCGGTACACCACGGCGCCTTCGCTGGTGCCGAGGTTCTTGCCCACTTCAAAGGCGTCCATGTTGACCTGGCTGGGCATGCCGCCGTTGTTGACCACGTCCTTGGCCAGGTTGGACAGGCCGTCGAGCAGGCTCTTGCCGCCGGTTTCGAAGAACCGTTTGACCGCCGCCGGGTTGGACAGAGTATTGGTCGGTGCCATGGCTTCGGTCATCAGGTTGATGACGAATTGCCCGCGGCTGATGTCCTGGGGCGACAGGTCGCTGCTGCCGATCCAGTCCTGCAGCTCCTTGCGCCAGGCCAGATAGGTTTGCAGGTAGCGGCGGTACAGCGGGTTCTTGCTCCAGGCCGGGTCCTGGAAGCGGCGGTCGTCGCCTTCGGGGGCCAGGCTGGACTTGCCCAGCAGCACGTTTTTCAGCTCCAGGCCGAAATGTGCCACGTGTTTGGCGCTGTGCAGCGGCTGGCGCACGGCCTGGCGCAGCACGGTACGCGCAGAGCTGAGCAGGTCTTTGCGGCGAATGCCGATAACCGGGTTCAGGCCCAGGGTGTTGTCCGAGGCTTGCCGCTGCAACTCATCGTTGTTCTTGTTACTCATCTACGACGCTCCGTTGTCCTGAGACGAGTACCGGTTTGCTGTGGCGCATGCACAGTCGACAGCCCGGTACTGCTACTCGGGTGACCAGTGATAAGGAACAGCGGTGCTGCGGGCCGGATGCTATCGGCGATGAGCTGCGGGGGAGTCTGCGTGTGAAGACAGCCTGCTTTCGCTCGCGACCTCTACATACCAGCCATGCCCTGACTGCCTTCAAAGCAATGCAGGGAACTTGCCAGCTCCATTGGTTACCCGACTTTCATGTAATGCGCAAGACAGCCCATGAATGAGCTGTCTGTAGGGCATTCAAGCAGATGAGATTAGAAAATGCGCTCTAAACCGTGGAAGGCTTGAGCTAGAGCATCAATTTGACCACTGTTTCGGCAGGATCGCGGGATTTGCCGGCCTTGTGCAGTTCATCGAGGTACTCGGCCCAGAGTTGTTCCTGGCGCAGGCACAGTTGCTCCAGATACTCCCAGGTGAACAGCCCGCTGTCATGGCCGTCGTCGAAGGTCAATTTCAGTGCATATTGGCCAGCGGGCTCGAGGCCGCTGAGGCCGACATTGAGTTTGCCGAATTGCAGGATGGGGTTGCCGTGGCCCTGGACCTCGGCGGAGGGTGAGTGCACGCGAAGGAATTCGGCGGGCAGGTGGTAGACCTCGTCGGGACCGTAGGTGAGGCTGAGTGTCCTGGAGGCTTTGTGCAGGTTGATGGCGGTGGGCATGCGGGCCATGGTCTGAATCTCTTCTGAGCGACAAGTTGCAAGCTTCAAGCTTCAAGCTTCAAGCTTCAAGCTTCAAGCTTCAAGCTTCAAGCTTCAAGCTGCAAGAAGTGATAGTAGAGCCACCCCACAAGGACCATCTGAACGCAGTGCTGCAAGCGACGCCAAACAGCTTGTCGCTTGCAGCTTACAGCTCGAAGCTGCAAGAAGTGACAGTAGAGCCACCCCACAAAGACCATCTATACGCAGTGCTGCAAGCGACGCCAAACAGCTTGTCGCTTGCAGCTTACAGCTCGAAGCTGCAAGAAGTGACAGTAGAGCCACCCCACAAAGACCATCTGAACGCAGTGCTGCAAGCGACGCCAAACAGCTTGTCGCTTGCAGCTTACAGCTTGCCGCTTAGAGAATGTAGCGCGACAGGTCTTCGTTCTGCGCCAGCTCACCCAGATGGCCGTTCACATAGGCTGCGTCGATCTGGATCGGCGCTTCATCATGGGCGCTGGCCAGGTCGCCAGCACTGAACGACAGCTCTTCGAGCAGGCGCTCGAGCAGTGTGTGCAGGCGGCGGGCACCGATGTTTTCGGTCTTCTCGTTGACCTGGTAGGCGATCTCGGCCAGGCGCTTGATACCGTCGGCCTTGAACTCGATGTTCAGCCCCTCGGTCTTGAGCAACTCGCGGTACTGTTCAGTCAGCGAAGCGTGCGGCTCTTGCAGGATGCGCTCGAAGTCCTCTGGGGTCAGTGCCTTGAGCTCGACACGGATCGGCAGGCGGCCTTGCAGTTCAGGGACCAGGTCGCTCGGCTTGCTCAGGTGGAACGCGCCAGAGGCGATGAACAGAATGTGGTCGGTCTTGACCATGCCCAGCTTGGTGTTGACCGTGCAGCCTTCGATCAGCGGCAGCAGGTCGCGCTGCACACCTTCACGGGACACATCAGCGCCACCGACGTTGCCACGCTTGGCCACCTTGTCGATTTCGTCGATGAACACGATGCCGTGCTGCTCCACCGCTTCCAGGGCCTTGGCCTTCAAGTCATCATCGTTGACCAGGCGGCTCGCTTCTTCGTCGCGAACCATCTTCAACGCTTCCTTGACCTTGAGCTTGCGCGCCTTGCGCTTGCCCTTGCCCATGTTGGCGAACAGGCTCTGCAGCTGGTTGGTCATCTCTTCCATGCCGGGCGGCGCGGCGATTTCGACGCCTACAGCGTCGGCCACCTCGATTTCGATTTCCTTGTCGTCCAGCTGGCCTTCACGCAGGCGCTTGCGGAACAGCTGGCGGGTATTGGAGTCGCTGCTGGTCTGCGCGGCTTCCTCGCTGAAGCTGGTGACCCGGGCCTGCGGCAGCAGGGCGTCGAGGATACGGTCTTCAGCGGCATCTTCGGCGCGGTGGCGCACGCGGATGATCTCCTGCTCACGCAGCATCTTCATGGCCGCGTCAGCCAGGTCGCGGATGATCGATTCGACATCGCGGCCAACATAGCCCACCTCGGTGAACTTGGTCGCTTCGACCTTGAGGAACGGTGCGTTGGCCAGCTTGGCCAGGCGACGGGCAATTTCGGTCTTGCCAACGCCGGTGGGACCGATCATCAGGATGTTCTTGGGCGTCACCTCGGCGCGCAGCTCGGCAGGCAGCTGCATACGGCGCCAGCGGTTGCGCAGGGCGATGGCCACGGCGCGCTTTGCGTCGTCCTGGCCGATGATGTGGCGGTTGAGTTCGTGGACGATCTCGCGGGGGGTCATGGACATGATGAAAATGGTCCTCGAGCAGAATGAGTCAGCGTGGAAAAGCCCCGTCACCGGGACGGGGCGCCAGAACAGCTGATCACTCGGCCAGGTCCTGCTCCTCGATGGTCAGGTTGTGGTTGGTGAACACGCAAATGTCACCGGCGATGTTCAGTGCGGTCTCGGCGATTTCGCGGGCCGAGAGGTCAGTCTTGTTCAGCAGGGCACGGGCTGCGGCCTGGGCGTAGGCGCCGCCGGAGCCCATGGCGATCAGGCCGTCTTCTGGCTCGACCACGTCACCGTTGCCAGTGATGATCAGCGATGCGTCCTTGTTGGCCACGGCCAGCATGGCCTCCAGGCGGCTCAGGGAACGGTCGGTACGCCATTCCTTGGCCAGCTCGACGGCGGCACGTACCAAATGGCCAGAGTGTTTCTGCAGTTGGGCTTCGAAGCGCTCGAAGAGGGTGAACGCGTCGGCGGTGGCGCCGGCGAAACCGGCGATGACCTCACCGTTGTACAGGCGACGTACCTTTTTGGCGTTGCCTTTCATGACGGTGTTGCCGAGGGATACTTGGCCGTCGCCGCCCATGACGACTTTGCCGTGACGGCGGACAGAAACGATGGTGGTCAAGGGAGAGTCTCCACGCAGCGGGGCAAAATTGCCTGATGCAGACTCATATGGGGGTGGGGGGAAGGATTTCAACCATTGGCGACGAGCTGCAAGCTGCAAGCGGCAAGAAAAACCAGCGGGCCTGCTTTTCTTGCAGCTTGCAGCTTGCGGCGTGCTACGCGGGCTCAGCCCTCGTGGCAGACATGCCCGTCGACTACGGTGTATCGCACCGCGCCGGGCAGGCAGTGGCCGATGAACGGGCAGTTGTCGCCGCGCGAGTACCACTGCTCGCCGGCAACCGTCGAGGCCTTGGCATCGAACAGCACCAGGTCTGCCGCACCACCCACCTTCAGTTCGCCCGCCGGGAGGCGCATGGCGGCCGCGGGGCCGCTGCTCAGACGGGCGAGCAGGGTCGGCAAGTCGAGCAGGCCATCGTCGACCAGCGTCATGGCCAGTGGCAGCAGCAGTTCGACACTGCTGATACCTGGCTCTGTGGCACCGAACGGGGCCAGCTTGGCATCGCGCTCGTGGGGCTGATGATGGCTGGCGATGGCTTGGATCACGCCCGATCTGACCGCTTCGCGCAGGCCATCGCGGTCGGCGGCGCTACGCAGTGGCGGTTGCACGTGGTAAAGGCTTGAGAACTCGCGCAGCGACTCGTCGGTGAGGATCAGCTGGTACAGCGCCACATCGGCGGTCACCGGCAGGCCAAGTTGTTGGGCCTGGGCGATCAGCTGCGCGCCACGGGCGCTGGTGATCTGTGTGAAGTGCGCACGTACGCCGGCCTGTTCCACCAGCAGCAGATTGCGCGCCAGGGCCACGGTCTCGGCGGTTTCCGGGATGCCGGGCAGGCCGAGGAAACTGGCCATCGCGCCTTCATGGGCCAGGCCGCCTTGCGCCAGGTCGCGGTCCTGGGAGTGGAAGACCACGGTCAGGTCGAAGGTGGCGGCGTATTCCAGGGCGCGGGCCAGGGTACGGTTGTTGGGGATTTCTTTCAGGCCGTTGCCGAAGGCGACGCAGCCGGTGTCACGCAGGGCGACCAGTTCGGCCAGTTGCTCGCCTTCCAGGCCCTTGGTCAGGGCGCCGATGGGGTAGACCTTGCTGTTGCCGGCTTCACGGGCGCGGTCGAGGATCAGCTCGGCCACTGCCGAGGTATCGAGCACCGGCTTGGTCTGCGGCGGGCAGCACAGGCTGGTGACGCCACCGGCTACGGCGGCGCGGGTTTCACTGGCGATGGTGCCCTTGCGGCTGTAGCCCGGTTCGCGCAGCGATACGCCGAGGTCGACCAGGCCGGGTGCGGCGATCAGGCCGTCGGCCTGGATCGTACGGCTGGCACTGAAGCCGGCCGGGGCCGCGCCGATGGCGGCAATTCGGCCACCGTCCAGGTGCAGGTCGGTGACGTGGTCCAGGCCACTCTTGGGGTCGATGACCCGGGCGCCAAGAATGCTGAGGGTCACTGGGCGTTCTCCTGGTCGAGTTGACGTTGCGTGTTCTGCCCGCTCATGGCCATGGACAGCACCGCCATGCGCACGGCGATGCCGTAGGTGACCTGGTTGAGGATCACCGAGTGTTTACCATCAGCCACTGCCGACTCGATCTCCACGCCGCGGTTGATCGGCCCCGGGTGCATGACGATGGCATCCGGCTTGGCGCCGGCGAGGCGCGCGGTGGTCAGGCCGAACAGGCGGTAGAACTCACCCTCGCTGGGCAGCAGGCCGCCAGCCATGCGCTCACGCTGCAGGCGCAGCATGATCACCACGTCGACGTCCTTCAGGCCTTCGGTGAGGTCGGTGTAGACCTTCACGCCGTACTGCTCGATACCGATCGGGATCAGGGTTTTCGGGCCGATCACGCGGATATCCGGGCAACCCAGGGCCTTGAGCGCGAGCATGTCGGAGCGGGCTACACGCGAGTGCAGGATATCGCCGACGATCGCCACGGACAGGTTCTCGAAGCTGCCTTTGTGGCGGCGGATGGTCAGCATGTCGAGCATGCCTTGGGTCGGGTGCGCATGGCGACCGTCACCGCCGTTGATGACCGCGACATCCGGGCATACATGCTCGGCGATGAAGTGCGCGGCGCCGGAGTCGGAGTGGCGCACGACGAACATGTCGGCGGCCATGGCTTCGAGGTTGCGCAGGGTGTCGAACAGGGTTTCGCCCTTGCTGGTCGAGGAGGTCGACACATTCAGGCTGATCACGTCGGCCGACAGGCGCTGGGCGGCCAGTTCGAAGGTGGTGCGGGTGCGGGTCGAGTTTTCGAAGAACACGTTGCACACGGTCTTGCCGCGCAGCAACGGGACTTTCTTGACGGCCCGTGCGCCGACTTCGAGGAACGAGTCAGCGGTGTCGAGGATCTCGGTGAGCAGTTCGCGGGGCAAACCGTCGAGCGAGAGGAAGTGGCGCAGCTGGCCCTGATCATTGAGCTGCAGCGGGCGCTTGGCGTCGATTGGCGTCATCGCGGGTGGACTCTTAAAGGGCGGAAGCGGTGGCGAGGTCCTGGCGCTCGAGTGCGAGCGGTGTGGGGCCGATCAATTTTACCCGTTCATGGGCCGCCAGCGACAGGGTGGCGCCCAGCACGTTGGGGCGGATTGGCAGTTCGCCAGCATCCAGGTCAAGCAGGCAGACCAGGGTCACGCTGGCCGGGCGGCCGTAATCGAACAGTTCGTTGAGCGCGGCGCGGATGGTGCGGCCGCTCATCAGCACGTCGTCGATCAGCACCAGGTGCTGGCCTTCGACCTCGAACGGCAGCTCGGACGGGCGCACTTGCGGGTGCAGGCCGTTCTGGCTGAAGTCGTCGCGGTAGAAGGACACGTCCAGGGTGCCCAGTGGGCTGGTATCGGCCAGCTCCTGCTGCAGGGCCTGGGCTACCCAGACGCCGCCGGTGCGGATACCGATGTAGCGCGGCTCGGTGATGCTGCGGCGGGCGAGATGGGCGCGAAGGTCGACAGCCATCTGCCGGATCAGGTCGGCGGGATTGGGTAGGCTCATTGCGTGTCTCCAGGAGGGCGCCGGGTTGGCCCGACGGCAAAGCGGAAAATTAGGTGTTGGCCTCCAGCCAGCCTTGCAGCAGCAGGGCCGCGGCGATGGCATCGACCGGGTTGTCACGGTAGCTGCCGCGCTGGCCGCCGCGGGCCATGCGCTCACCCTTGGCCTCGAAGGTGGTGAGGCGTTCATCGTGGGTGTGCACTGGCAGGTTGAAGCGGCCGTTGAGGCGTCGGGCGAACTTTTCGGCGCGGGCGCTCATTTCACTTGGCGTGCCGTCCATGTTCAATGGCAGGCCGACGACGATGGCATCGGGCTTCCACTCATTGATCAGTTTTTCCACCTGGGCCCAGTCCGGTACGCCGTTTTGCGCCTTGAGCGTGCACAGCTCACGTGCCTGGCCGGTCACTACCTGGCCGACGGCCACGCCAATCTGTTTGCTGCCGTAGTCGAAGCCCAGCAGCAGGCGCAGCTCGGCCATCAGGCGTGCCCCGCCTGGCTGGTCAGCAAGCTGAGGTTGATGCCCAGGCTGGCGGCTGCGGCAGCCAGGCGCTGTTCACTGCCCAGGCCAAAGATGATGTCCGGGTCGAACGGGCAGTTGAGCCAGGCGTTGTCGGCGAGCTCCGCCTCCAGTTGCCCCGCTTCCCAGCCGGCATAGCCCAGGGTGATCAGGCTCTTTTCTGGCCCAACACCTTCGGCGATGGCGAACAGCACATCCTGCGAGGTGGACAGCGACAGCCCCTGCAGTTCGACAGTGGCCTGGTAGCTGCATTCGCTGCTGTGCAGTACGAAACCGCGGTCGGTCTGCACCGGGCCACCTTGGTAGATCGGCACCTGCAGGGTGCTGGCCGGCGGTTCCTCGTCCGGGCGCAACTGCTCGAGAATGTCCGCCAGGTTCAGCTCCTGAGGTCGATTGACCACCAGGCCCATGGCGCCATTGGCGTTGTGCTCGACGATGTACGTGAGGGTCTGGGCGAAGTTCGGATCGGCCATGTGCGGCATGGCGATCAGGAACTGATGCTTGAGGTAGCTCGGGGCGAGGGTTTTCATGAGGGATAGTGTGGCGCCAGGTGGCGAGGCTGACAAGGCATTCGAGCTACGAGCTGCGAGCTACGAGCTACAAGCTACAAGCTACAAGCTACGAGCTGCAAGAAAAAGCCGGGTGCTCACCGATCGGCCTTTTCTTGCAGCTTGCAGCTTGTAGCTTGCCGCTCAATTGCTGGAAAGCCTGTCGCCACGGGCGAACCGCCAGGTGCGGATGATTTCCAGCCTGTCGTATTCCGCCAGGTCTCCGGTAAAGGGCGCAAATGGCGCTGCCAGCCGCACGATGCGCTGCGCGGCCTGGTCCAGTACTGGCTGGCCGGACGACTCCAATACCAGCACTTCATACAACGACCCATCGCGGTTGATCGACACCATCATCCGCAGGTTGCCGTAGATCTGCTGGCGGCGTGCTTCGTCGGGGTAATTGAGGTTGCCCACCCGCTCGACCTTCTTGCGCCACTCCTCCTTGTACCAGGCACCCTTGTCGCGCATGGTCGAGGCAGCGTTCAGGCGGTGGATGCGCGGGCGCTTGGCGTACATCTGCTGCTCGTTGGACAGCTCCGCCTCAAGGCTGGCGATCTGGCTCGACAACTGCGAACTGTCAAAATCCGGCGTAGCTGCCGGTTTGGGCTGCGGCTTGCTTTCCTTCGGCTTGGGCTCGACCTTCTGCGCCTTGGGCGCTTGGGTGGCCACCGCGGACTTTTGCGGTGCAGGCGGCGGTTTCACCTCAGGCTTAGCCGCCGGCGGCGGGGTGACCTTGTTGATCTTGCTGTCCTGGAACGGCGCGATCTCGGTGGTGGTGGGCACCGCCTTCTTCTCCAGGGTGCCGCTGCCTTGCTGGTTGGCCTGGGCCTGGAAATCGGCCTTCTCGGGTGGCTTCTCGCTTTTGAAGGTGGCCAGGGTGATGTCCATGGTCTGGCGGATTTCAGCGGGCTTGACCACGGTAAAGCCCACGCCGAGGATCAGCGCCAGGTGCACCAAGGCAGCCAGGAACAGGGTAAAACCAAGCCGGTCCACCGGGCGAACGCGCGGTGGAAGCAGGTCGGAGGGGATGTCGGCGGGCAGCGTCATCAGGTATCCACAGTCAGCTTCAAGCTACAAGCCGCAAGCTGCAAGTAACAGCAGACTGGTGCAGGCCAACGTCTCATTGCGGCTTGCAGCTTGAAGCTTGCGGCTGCGCATCATACCCCACTCTGCGCTTTTGCTCCGCGTCGGCGGTCAGCGCGCCTTCAACTGGCGATCAATGGCATCCATCAGCTTGCCACCGATGTCGGTGTTGTAGGCCGCGTCGATCTCGCGGATGCAGGTCGGGCTGGTGACGTTGATCTCGGTGAGGTAGTCGCCGATCACGTCAAGGCCGACGAACAGCAGGCCTTTCGCACGCAGCGTCGGGCCGACCTGGGCGGCAATCCAGCGGTCACGCTCGCTCAGCGGGCGTGCTTCGCCACGCCCGCCAGCGGCCAGGTTACCGCGCGTCTCACCGCTGGCCGGGATGCGCGCCAGGCAGTAGTCGACCGGTTCGCCGTCGATCATCAGGATCCGCTTGTCGCCGTCCTTGATAGCCGGCAGGTAGGCCTGGGCCATGATTTGCTGGGCGCCGAGCGCGGTCAGGGTTTCGAGAATGACCGACAGGTTGGGGTCACCCGCCCGGTGGCGGAAGATCGAGGTGCCACCCATGCCGTCCAGGGGCTTGAGAATCACATCGCCATGCTGGGCGGCGAAGGCCCGAATGATGTCCGGGCGGCGGCTGACCAGGGTCGGCGGCGTGCACTGCGGGAACAGGGTGGCGAACAGTTTTTCGTTACAGTCGCGCAGGCTCTGCGGGCGGTTGACCACCAGCACGCCTTCGGCTTCGGCCTGCTCCAGCAGGTAGGTGCTGTAGACGAACTCCATGTCGAACGGCGGGTCCTTGCGCATCAGGATCACGTCCAGTTCGGCCAGCGGGCTGTCCTGCTCCTCGTCCAGCTCGAACCAGCGCTCAGGGTCGGCGAACACGGTGAGTGGGCGCATCCGCGCGCGGGCCTTGCCATCGGCCTGGTACAGGTCGCGCTGTTCCATGTAGAACAGGCTCCAGCCACGGGCCTGGGCGGCCAGCAGCATGGCCAGCGAGCTGTCCTTCTTGTAGGAGATGGACGCGATTGGGTCCATGACAATGCCGAGGCGAACGCTCATGGGGGTGGTTCCTCTTGGCGGCCGGTAGCCGCAACGAATCGAAAGAAAAGTGGCTCAGGGTGGCGCCGCCAACGCCGCGGGTCAAGGGGTGTGGTGGATGGAATGGCCACCCGGAGTGTGCTAAAAATGAGCTGCAAGCCTTAAGCTACAAGCCTCAAGAAAAACCTGGCCTTGTGCCGGTGCAGCTTTTCTTGCCGCTTGACGCTTGCACCTTGCAGCTCAATTTCTTCTGGTAGGCATCTATGGAACAACCCCTGAAGGTGATGGTGATCGACGATTCACGCACGATCCGCCGCACCGCGCAGATGTTGCTCGGTGAAGCAGGCTGCGAGGTGATCACCGCCAGCGACGGTTTCGATGCCCTGGCCAAGATCATCGACCACCAGCCGCAGATCATCTTCGTCGACGTGCTCATGCCGCGCCTGGATGGCTACCAGACCTGCGCCGTGATCAAGCACAACAGCGCTTTCAAGGACATCCCGGTGATCCTGCTGTCGTCGCGCGATGGCCTGTTCGACAAGGCGCGCGGGCGGGTGGTCGGCTCCGACCAGTTCCTGACCAAGCCATTCAGCAAGGAAGAACTGCTCGACGCGATCAGGGCCCACGTGCCCGGGTTCGCCGCGCACGAACAACACGCACCCTGACCACGCCCGAGGCGGCGTGGCCTTTATTTTCCTGATGGGGAAACAGCATGGCCCGAGTTCTGATTGTCGACGATTCGCCGACAGAGATGTACAGGTTGACCGAGTGGCTGGAAAAGCATGGCCACCAAGTGCTCAAGGCCAACAACGGCGCTGACGCTGTGGCCCTGGCCCGCCAGGAAAAGCCCGACGCGGTGCTGATGGACATCGTCATGCCTGGCATGAACGGCTTCCAGGCCACCCGGCAATTGACCAAGGACCCGGAAACCAGCGCCATTCCCGTGCTCATCGTTACCACCAAGGACCAGGAAACCGACCGTATCTGGGCGCAGCGCCAGGGCGCGCGCGGCTTCGTCACCAAGCCGGTGGAAGAACATGCCCTGATCGCCAAGCTCAACGAAGTGCTGGGCGCTTGACCACCCGCCCCCAAGGCGCGTCGCTGACCGCCTTCGAGCTGTTGCTGGACATAGACCGGCGCTGCCGCCTGCTGGTGGCCGACCAGCCGCCCCAGGACATGCGCCTGCAGCAATGGAGCGGTATCGGCTTTCGCATTGCCGGGCAGTGGTTCGTCGCGCCGATGGGCGAGGTGGCCGAAGTGACGCGCGAGCCGCGCAGCAGTCGGGTGCCGGGCGTACAGCCTTGGGTTTGCGGGGTAGCCAACCTGCGCGGCAGGTTGTTGCCGGTGATGGACCTGAGCAGCTTTTTCGGCCTTGGCCCTGCAGCACCGGGCAAGCAGCGTCGGGTGCTGGTGCTGGACCATGAAGACCTGTTCGTCGGCCTGCTGGTGGACGAAGTGCTCGGCCTGCAGCATTTTGCCCTGGATACCTTGGAGCTTTCGCCCCCCCAGCCGCTGATCCGCGCCGCTGCACGGTTCGTTCAGGGGCATTTCCCGCGTGAGCGCAACTGGGCCATCTTCAGCCCCTTCGCCCTGGCCCAGGCGCCGGGCTTTCTCGACGTGGCGCTATAGGACTTCGAACGTGAACAAGCCGGCCACCAATGTCGCCCCCAGCAGCATGACACCGCGCACGCGCAGCATCGTTCAGATCACCGTGCTGTTCGTGGTGCTGATTCTGTCGATCATTCTGCTGTTCGCCAATTTCGCCTACCTCAACACCCAGTCCAACCACGACAAGCAGTACATCGGCCATGCGGGTGAGCTGCGCGTGCTGTCGCAGCGCATCGCCAAGAATGCCACCGAGGCAGCAGCGGGCAAGGCTTTGGCCTTCAAGCTGCTGTCGGATGCGCGCAACGACTTCGAGCGGCGCTGGAGCTACCTGCGAGAGGGCGACCCGTCCACCGGCCTGCCAGCCGCGCCGGTCACGGTGAAGGATGAAATGGAGGCGGTGCTTCAGGACTGGGAAAACCTGCGCAAGAACACCGATACCATCCTTGCCAGTGAGCAGACCGTGCTCTCGCTGCACCAGGTGGCGGCGACCCTGGCCGAAACCGTGCCGCAACTGCAGGTCGAATACGAGAAGGTGGTGGAAATTCTGTTGCAGAGCGGCGCCCCGGCCAGCCAGGTGGTGGTTGCCCAGCGCCAGCTGCTGCTCGCCGAGCGCATTCTGGGTTCGGTCAACACCGTGCTGGCAGGCGACGATACGGCGGCGCAGGCTGCCGATACCTTCGGCCGCGATGCCAGCCGCTTTGGTCAGGTACTCGAAGGCATGCTGGCGGGCAATCCGGCGATTCAGGTGACCCGCGTCGAAGATGCCGACGCACGGGCGCGCCTGACGGAAATCGCCGAGCTGTTCCAGTTCGTCGCCGGATCCGTCGACGAAATCCTCGAAACGTCGCCAGAGCTGTTCCGCGTGCGTGAAGCGGCCGGCAACATCTTCAGCCTCTCGCAAACGCTGCTCGACGAGGCCTCGCACCTCGCCAACGGCTTCGAAAACCTGGCCGCCGGACGCACCCTCGATACTGTCGGTGGGTATGTACTGGGCCTGCTGGCGCTGGCCTCGATCATCCTGATCGGCCTGGTGATGGTCCGCACTACCCACCGCCAGTTGCAAGAAACCGCCGAGAAGAACGAGCGCAACCAGCAGGCGATCATGCGCCTGCTCGACGAAATAGAAGAACTCGCCGACGGCGACCTGACGGTGACGGTCTCGGTGACCGAAGATTTCACCGGCGCGATCGCCGACTCGATCAACTATTCCGTTGACCAGCTGCGCGACTTGGTAGCCACCATCAACCACAGCGCCGAGCAGGTGGCAGCGGCGGTACAAGACACGCAGAACACCGCCCGCCAGTTGGCCAAGGCCTCCGAGCATCAGGCCGAGCAAATCAGTGAGGCGTCCGAGGCGGTGGGCGACATGGTCGAATCGATCGACCGGGTTTCCGCGCATGCCTACGAGTCGGCCAAGGTAGCCGAGCGTTCGGTGGCGATCGCCAACAAAGGCAACGAAGTGGTGCACAACACCATCAATGGCATGGACAACATCCGCGAGCAGATCCAGGACACCGCCAAGCGGATCAAGCGCCTGGGTGAGTCTTCCCAGGAAATCGGCGACATCGTCAGCCTGATCGACGACATTGCCGACCAGACCAACATTCTCGCGCTCAATGCCGCCATCCAGGCCTCGTTGGCGGGAGAGGCCGGTCGTGGCTTTGCCGTGGTGGCCGATGAAGTCCAGCGTCTGGCTGAGCGTTCATCCTCGGCAACGCGGCAGATCGAGGCACTGGTACGCACCATTCAGGCCGACACCAACGAGGCCGTGATCTCCATGGAGCAGACCACCGCCGAGGTCGTGCGCGGCGCACGCCTGGCGCAGGACGCCGGGGTGGCGCTGGCCGAAATCGAAGGGGTGTCGCAGACCCTGGCCGAACTTATCCACAGCATCTCCGACGCCGCCCAGTTGCAGACCTCTTCGGCCGGGCAAATTTCCCACACCATGTCGGTCATCCAGCAGATTACCGCGCAGACCTCTGCGGGCTCCGGCGCCACCGCCGACAGTATCCGCCACCTGGCGCGGATGGCCAGCGAGATGCGCCGCTCCGTGTCCGGTTTCACCCTGCCGGCACCCGCCGAGCGGCGCTGAGGAGTCATGATGGCTGCAGCAACAAGCCCCGAGCGCCACGATACCGTCGCTCTGGCCTGGACCAAGGCGTCCATCCTCGATTGTCTGGGGCAGGCGCGCCAGGCCCTTGAGCGCTTTGCCGGGGATACCGGCGATCTGTCCATCCTGGCGTTCGTGGTGGATAACCTGCACCAGGTTCACGGCTGCCTGCGCATGCTCGAACTGCGCGGTGCCACGCGCCTGGCCGAAGAGCTGGAGCTGCTGGCTCGGGCCTTTGCCGAGGGCCAGGTGAGCCCCCGCGGCGACTGCCTGGGCCCGCTGTTCCGCGGCCTTGAGCAACTGCCCTCGTACCTGGAGCGGCTGCGCGGCGCGCGCCATGACCTGCCTCTGGTCATGCTGCCGCTGCTCAACCAGTTGCGGGCTTGCCGGGGTGTCGAACCGCTGGCCCAGGGCAGCCTGATCAGCGCAGCGGCGCAGCGCTTCGCCGGCTCGGACGACCTGGCCAACCTCGACCTGTCGCTGGGCAATTGGCGGGAGCAGGTTCAGGCAGGGCCTGGGCGTGACGCGCTGCGTTCGGTGATCAGCGCGTTGTGCGACGACCTGATGCGCATCAAGGAACGTCTGGACCAGTTCGTCCGCGGGGACCGTCAGCACAGCGAACAGCTGGACAGCCTGTTGGCGCCCTTGCGTCATGTGGCCGATACCCTGGCGGTGCTGGGCTTTCAGCAGCCTCGGCGGGTCATCATCGATCAGGTAATGGCCCTGCAGGCGTTGGCTCAAGGCCAACGCGCGGCGGATGACGCGGTACTCATGGATGTGGCGGGCGCCTTGTTGTATGTGGAGGCGAGCCTCAATGGCATGGTCGGCCCGCTGGAAGAGGGCGGGCAGGGCGGCTTGCCCGGTTCCGACCTGGCCGAGATTCGCCAGCTGGTGTTGAACGAATCGCTGAACGTGTTGCAGCAGGCCAAGGACCTGATCGGCGATTGTCTGGAATCCGGTTGGCCGCGCCAGCGCCTGCAACCATTGCCGGGGTTGCTGCAGCAGGTACGAGGGGCGTTGGCGATGCTGATGCTGCCGGACGCGGCGGAAGTCTTGGCTGGTTGCGCGGGTTATGTGCACGGTTGGTTGCAGCACCTGGATGTCGAGCCGCCGGCGGTTGAGCTTGACCACCTGGCCGATGCCCTCAGCGCCAGTGAGTGTTACCTGCAATGGCGGGTAGCCGACCCTCTGGCCGATGCCCAGCCTTTCCTCGCCAGGGCGCGCGCCAGCCTGGCGGCGCTCGGTGTGCAGTGCACGCTCGGCGAAGGCGCCATGGCCCAGGACGGCAGTACCGACGGGGTGGATGACGAGTTGCGCGAGGTCTTCCTGGAAGAGGCCGGCGAGCTGCTGCCGCAGATCGAGCGGCATTGGTTGCGCTGGCGCGCCGATAACAGCCTGCGGGATGCCTTGCTGGAGGTGCGCCGCGACTTGCATACGCTCAAAGGCAGTGGCCGCATGGTCCATGCTCAGGCGGTCGCCGAATTGGCCTGGGGCGGTGAGCACCTGCTCAACCGAGTACTCGAAGGGCGCACGACACTGGCCCCCGAGGGTGTGGTGGCGCTGCAGCAGGTCGTGGTTCATTTGCCCGACCTGCTGGCCGACTTTGCTGCCGGTCAGATGCCACAGGTGACCGAGATCGAGCAGTTGGCGAGCCACCTGCATGCGCTGGCGGAGAGGGATTCGCCCGCGGGTGCCGAAATCGATGGCCTCGATCCGCTGCTGCTGGACATCTTCCGCAATGAAGCCCAGGGCCATCTGGCCAGCCTGGAGGCATTTCTGCAGGGCACAGACGGTCAGGGCACCGAGGTCAGCGACACCTTGCAACGCGCCTTGCACACCTTGAAGGGCAGCGCCGCGATGGCCGGCGTATTGCCAATCGCCGAGCTTGCCACTGCGCTCGACCGGCTGGTGCGCGAGTACCGGGGGCACCACTTGCCTTTGCAAGCGGCAGAACGCCAATGGCTTGAAGAGGCATGCGGCTTGTTCCAGCTGGGCCTGGCGCAATTGACCAGCACTCCGCTGGCACCCATTTGCGGCGCGGCGCAACTGATCGAACAGGTCGGTGAAGCTGTGGACCTGCGCTTGGCCAGCTTGCATGAAGAGCCGCCGCATGGACGCCGGGGCAAGCGTGACCCGCAGTTGATCGCCAGCTTCCTCGCCCAGTCGATGGACATCCTGCTGGATGCCGAGGCTCTGTTGTCGCGCTGGCAGGAGCAGCCCGGCCAACGCCAGTCGCTGGACAGCTTGCTCGACGGGCTGACCACCCTCTGCCACGGTGCACACCTGGCCGATCTGTGGCAGATGGACGATGTCTGTGAAGCGCTGCTGGACCTGTACGGCGCGGTGGAAGAGGGGAGCCTGGCCGCCGATGGGCGCTTTTTTGTCCTGGCACGGCAGGCGCACGAGGCGCTGCTCGACATGCTCGACGAAGTCGCTGCCGGTCAGGAGCCGACCGCCCGCCCAGCCTGCGTCGAGGGCTTGCGGAGCTTGCTGGACGACGCCCTGGCGCCCGATGCCACTGGCCTGGTGGCACCAGGCTCGGTCACACGCCTCGATGGCCCTCCGGCGCCGGCTGAGGAGGCGGAAAACCCGGGCGACAAGGAGCTGCTTGAAGTCTTCCTCGAAGAAAGCTCCGACATTGTTGAAAGCGCCGCCGCCGCGCTTGCGCGTTGGCAGGCCGACCCGCGCAACAGCGCCGAGGTGGACAACCTGCTGCGTGATTTGCACACGCTCAAGGGCGGGGCGCGCATGGTGGAAATCGCCGCTATCGGTGACCTGGCCCACGAACTGGAATTCCTGTACGAACTGCTGGCTGCCGGGCGCCTGCCACCGGGTGCACCGTTGTTCGCCCTGTTGCAGAACTGCCATGACCGCCTGGCGCACATGCTCGACGCGGTGCGCCTGGGGCAGCCGCTGCATGCGGCGACTGCGTTGATCGACTACATCCGCAACTTCAGCAGCGCCGCCCTGACCGACAGCGTTGCCGGGCAGGCCCCGGCCGGGGCAGCACCTGCCGACGCACCTGCCGCTTCGCCCGAGCGGCCCCCCGGTGACCTGGTCAAGGTGGATGCCGAACTGCTCGATGACCTGGGCAATCTGGCAGGTGAGCACTCGGTGATCCGTGGGCGTATCGAGCAACAGGTCAATGACGCCCAATTCGCCTTGAGCGAGATGGAAACCACGCTGGAGCGCATGCGCGACCAGTTGCTGCGCCTGGACATGGAAACCCAAGGTCGGATCAGCAGCCGTCAGCCGTTCGAAGGTGACGCCTACGAGGATTTCGACCCGCTGGAAATGGACCGCCATTCCCAACTGCAACAATTATCACGGGCATTGTTCGAATCGGCCTCTGACCTGCTTGACCTGAAAGAGACGCTGGCCCAGCGCGCGCAGGAGGCGCAGGCCCTGTTGCAGCAGCAGGCGAGGGTGAACAGCCAGTTGCAGGAAGGCCTCACCGCCACGTTGATGGTGCCGTTCGAACGCCTGGTGCCGCGCTTGCAACGGGTGGTACGCCAAGTGGCCAGCGAGTTGGGCAAGCAGGTGGAACTGGTGGTCGGCAACGCCGAAGGCGAGCTTGATCGCAGCGTTCTGGAACGTATGGTCGCGCCCTTGGAGCACATGCTGCGCAATGCTGTGGATCATGGCCTCGAGACCCGGGAAGCGCGCCTGGCTGCCGGTAAACCTGAGCAGGGCACCATCCATCTCAATTTGCTCCATGAGGGGGCCGATATTGTCATCGAGATGACCGACGACGGTGCCGGCGTGCCGCTGGAGGCGGTGCGGCGCAAGGCGATCAAGCGTGGCCTGCTGGACCCCCAGGCCCACCTGAATGACCACGAAATCCTGCAGTTCATCTTGCGCCCGGGGTTTTCCACCGCAGAGAAGATCACCCAGATCTCCGGGCGTGGCCTGGGCATGGACGTGGTGCACGAAGAGGTCAAGCAACTGGGCGGCTCGATGAGTATCGAGTCGGCGCAGGGCAAGGGCGCACGCTTTCTGATTCGCCTGCCGTTCACGGTGTCGATCAACCGTGCCGTGATGGTTCACCTGGGTGAGGAGCAGTACGCCATCCCGCTCAATACCATCGAAGGCATCGTGCGCGTGCCGCCGGCCGAGCTGGCTATCTGTTACCAGCGGGATGTGCCGCGCTACGCCTATGCTGGCCATGAATACGATTTGCGTTACCTGGGCGAGCTGCTGCAAGGCCTGCCGCGGCCGAGCCTTCTGGGCCAGAGCGTGCCATTGCCGGTGTTGCTGGTGCACTCCCAGCAACAGTCGTTCGCGATCCAGGTCGATAGCCTGTCGCCGAGCCGCGAGATCGTGGTGAAGAGCTTGGGCCCGCAGTTCGCTGCCGTGCCAGGGTTGTCCGGCGCGACCTTGCTCGGTGATGGTCGGGTGGTGCTGATTCTTGATCTGCTTGGCCAGTTGCGCGGCCAGCAGCGCCGCCTGGCGCGGCTGCCGGGTGGTAGCGGGGTGCAGCGCACGCTGTTCGGCCCGGCGCCGCGGCGGGCATTGCTGGTGATGGTGGTGGACGATTCGGTGACCGTGCGCAAGGTGACCAGCCGCCTGCTGGAGCGCCATGGCATGAGCGTGCTGACGGCCAAGGACGGTGTGGATGCCATGGCACTGCTGGAAGAGCACCGCCCGGATGTGTTGCTGCTGGACATCGAGATGCCGCGCATGGATGGCTTTGAAGTGGCCACCCGCATTCGTCGCGATGAGCGCCTCAAGGACCTGCCGATCATCATGATCACCTCACGCACCGGGCAGAAGCACCGGGACCGGGCCATGGCCATCGGTGTCAACGACTACCTGGGCAAGCCGTATCAGGAGTCGGTGCTGCTGCAGAGTATCGCCCATTGGAGCCAAACCCATGCTTGAGTTGATCGCAGGCCAGCGCAGCAGCCTGACCGGCCTGTTGTTGCCGTTGGGCGACCGAACCCTGGTGTTGCCCAATGTGGCTGTGGCCGAGCTTATCGGCCAGCGCAACCTGGTGTGCCAGCGTGCCCAACCGTCCTGGCACCTGGGGTGGATCGACTGGCGCCAGCAGCACCTGCCGCTGATCGGCTTCGAGGCAGCGTGCGGTGGTGAAACCCCGTGTGGCGAGCGGGCGCGTATCGTGGTGCTGAACGCTTTGGGCGACACCGGCCTGCGATATCTGGCGGTGTTGCTGCAGGACATCCCACGCTCGTGCAAGCTCGACAGCCAGCTGAATTATGTGGATGTGGCGTTGGCCAGCCTGGAGTTGGCGGCGGTGCAGGTGGGCGAGCAGGTGGCACGGGTGCCCGACCTGGTTGGGCTGGAAAGGCTCGTGCGTGACGCGCATCTGTCATGACGGCAGCTTCAAGCTGCAAGCTGCAAGCTTCAAGCTGATCGCGTTGAGTGGGAGAGTATCGCTCTTGCTCTTGCTCTTGCTCTTGCTCTTGCTCTTGCTCTTGCTCTTGCTCTTGCTCTTGCTCTTGCTCTTGCTCTTGCTCTTGCTCTTGCTCTTGCTCTTGCTTGTAGCTTGTAGCTTGTAGCTTGTAGCTTGCCGCTCGACGCAACTTGCAGACGTTTGGGAGGTCTGTTTTTGCATGTATTACGGTGAACGCTTCAACGCTTGGACCCATTTGGTCGGTGCCTTCCTGGCTTGTATTGGGGCTATTTGGCTGATCGTCAGTGCAGGGCTGCAGGGCGATCCCTGGAAGATCGTCAGCTTCTCGATCTACGGCGGCACACTGCTGCTGCTCTACAGCATCTCCACCCTCTACCACAGCACCCGCGGGCGGGCCAAGGTGATCATGCGCAAGCTCGATCACCTGTCCATCTACCTGCTCATCGCCGGCAGCTACACACCGTTCTGCCTGGTGAGCCTGCGCGGGCCCTGGGGCTGGAGCCTGTTCGGGGTGGTCTGGGGGCTGGCGGTGATCGGCATGCTGCAGGAAATCAAGCCACGCTCAGAGGCTCGGGTCCTGTCCATCATCATCTATGCAGTGATGGGCTGGATCGTGCTGGTGGCGGTCAACCCGCTGCTGCAAAGCCTGGGCACCGCCGGCTTTGCCTGGCTGGCGGCGGGCGGTGTGTTTTATACCGTGGGCATCATCTTCTTCGCCTTCGACAGCCGATTCCGACACTGGCATGGCATCTGGCACCTGTTCGTGATCGCTGGCAGCCTGATGCACTTCGTGGCAGTGTCCTTCTACGTGCGTTAGAAGTCGCCCCACAGCTGTTGCGCCACCGACAGGGCCACCACCGGTGCTGTTTCGGTGCGCAGCACCCGGGGGCCGAGGCGGGCAGCGTGGAAGCCCGCGCCCTTTGCCTGGTCGACTTCCGCTTCGCTCAAACCACCCTCGGGGCCGATCAGAAACGCCAGGCGTGCCGGTTTGTCATGACTGGTCAACGGCTCAGCGACAGGGTGCAAGACCAGTTTCAGGTCAGCATCGCTGCCCTTGATCCAGTCTGCCAAGGTCACGGGCGCATGGATGATCGGCAAGGTCGAGCGGCCGCATTGTTCGCAGGCGCTGATCGCGACCTGGCGCCAGTGGGCGAGGCGCTTGTCGGCGCGCTCGTCTTTGAGGCGCACTTCACAGCGTTCGCTGATGATCGGGGTGATTTCATTGGCGCCCAGTTCAGTGGCCTTCTGGATCGCCCAGTCCATGCGCTCGCCGCGGGAAAGCCCCTGGCCCAGGTGAATGTGCAAGGGCGACTCGGCCTGGCCGGCGACGGCCTGGTCGAGGCTCACGCGCACGCTCTTCTTGCCCACTTCGAGCAATTGGCCCAGGTATTCCTGGCCGCTGCCATCGAACAATTGCACGGCGTCGCCGGGGGCCATACGCAGTACGCGGCCGATATAGTGGGCCTGGGCTTCGGGCAGGTCATGCTCGCCGAGGCTCAGGGGGGCGTCGATGAAGAAACGGGACAGTCTCATGGTTTTGCTCAGGAAGAAGGTTGGACATCGACCTTGCAGGCGCGGCACAAGGCCCCACCTGCATGGCAGTGCGATTGCTGGTCGGTTAGCCCGGATCGCGGAAATCGGGGTGGAAGTTCGCTGGCACCGCCACGCTGACGCTTTCTCGCGTGGCGATATCGATGCCTTCACTGGCCACCTCGGCAAGGAAGTCGATCTGCTCGGGCGTGATCACGTACGGCGGCAGGAAGTACACCACGCTGCCCAGTGGGCGCAGCAGGGCGCCGCGGGACAGGGCATGCTCGAACACTTTCAGGCCACGGCGCTCCTGCCACGGGTAGGCGACCTTGCCCGCCTTCTCCTGGACCATTTCGATCGCCAGGGCCATGCCGGTCTGGCGGATTTCGGCAACATGGGCATGATCGGCCAGGTGCGCAGTGGCACTGGCCATGCGTGAGGCCAACGCCTTGTTGGCCTCGATGACGTTGTCCTGTTCGAAAATGTCCAGGGTCGCCAGGGCCGCGGCGCAGGCCAGCGGGTTGCCGGTGTAGCTGTGCGAATGCAGGAATGCGCGCAGGGTCGGGTAGTCGTCGTAGAACGCCTGGTACACCGTGTCGGTGGTCAGGCACGCGGCCAGCGGCAGGTAGCCACCGGTCAGCGCCTTGGACAGGCACAGGAAATCCGGGCGGATGCCAGCCTGCTCACAAGCGAACATCGTGCCGGTGCGCCCAAAGCCCACGGCAATCTCGTCGTGGATCAAGTGCACGCCATAGCGGTCGCACGCCTCGCGCAGCAGCTTGAGATAGACCGGGTGGTACATGCGCATGCCGCCTGCACCCTGGATCAACGGCTCGATGATGACCGCCGAGATCGTTTCGTGGTGTTCGGCCAGCGTCTGTTCCATGGCGCTGAACATGTTGCGCGAGTGCTCTTCCCATCCCATGCCCTCGGGGCGCAGGTAGCAATCCGGGCTGGGTACCTTGATGGTGTCGAGCAGCAGCGCTTTGTAGGTTTCGGTGAACAGCGGCACATCGCCCACCGACATCGCAGCGATGGTCTCGCCGTGGTAGCTGTTGGTCAGGGTGACGAAGCGCTTTTTCGCCGGTTTGCCGATGTTCTGCCAGTAATGGAAGCTCATTTTCAGCGCCACTTCGATGCACGACGAGCCATTGTCGGCATAGAACACCCGGTCCAGGCCGGCAGGCGTCATCGCCACCAGACGCTCGGACAGCTCGATCACCGGCTGGTGGCTGAAACCTGCCAGGATCACATGCTCGAGTTGATCGACCTGGTCCTTGATGCGCTGATTGATGCGCGGGTTGGCGTGGCCAAACACATTCACCCACCAACTGCTGACCGCATCCAGGTAGCGTTTGCCTTCGAAGTCCTCGAGCCACACGCCTTCCCCGCGCTTGATCGGGATCAGCGGCAACTGCTCGTGGTCTTTCATCTGGGTGCAGGGGTGCCACAAGACCTTCAGGTCACGCTGCATCCATTGATCGTTGAGGCCCATTGGCACTTCTCCTGGCGTTACGGCATGTTTGACCGCGTAAGCCTAAGCAATGCCAGGAGGCAGGACAACCGCTGCGGGTCAATGGCGACTGGTGTGGGTCCATTCGAACTTGCGGATATGCACGGTGCCGGCTCTGGAGGTGGAGATGGTCAGGCAGCGAAAGGGCCCGGGGAGGTGCTGATAGCAAGGTTGAGTGGAGAAATGCCCAGGCATGAACTCGGTATAGCCGCTGCCTGAAAGCGTCAGCCAGTAGAAGTTGTGCGGGGGCGGGGCAAACACGCCCCAATCCAAGCTCTCTGTATCCAGGAGCATCGTTACATCTTCGAAGTGCTGGTCGCTGACGACGTAGCATTCCAGGCGAAGGCTCTCGACCTCCTGGCTGAAGCTGATTTCCACCTCACACTGCTCGCCTATCACCAGTTCGGTGCCGTCCTCACCTTTGCACGCTTCGTGAACACCGGCCCAGGAAGTGCCATTGCTGCGGATACGCAAGCCCGATGGCGTCTGTAAGGTTTGTTTGTGCCACAGGAGCTGCCTTTTGACCTGGGCAAAGTGCTCCTCGTAGATCATGCGCAGTTCCTTTTGTCGGTTTTCCGGCTACCCAGACCAGCGTTGCGTAACGGCAGCAGGCCTGTCTACTGACAAAAATGCCAGTTGCCAAAGGCACTTGATGGCGCTGTGGTGGCAGGGTCGCCATACCTGACGTATTCTTAACGCATCATCTCGGGGCATTTGCCTCTTCCCATTTCTGTAACGTCAACTCGGAGTTCGCCATCATGGCTGCTGCTTGGGTGCGCCTGTGCGCGTTGGTATTGATCGGTGTGTCCAGCGGCGCCGCGCTGGCCAAGGACAAGACACCTTCGGCAATCGTGGTGGGTGGCGGCCTGGCAGGCCTGACTGCGGCCTACGAGCTGCAGGACAAGGGTTGGCAGGTGACCTTGCTGGAAGCCAAGGCCGGCATGGGCGGCCGCTCTGGCCTGGCCACCAGTGAGTGGGTCGGCAACAGCAAGGCTCAGCCGGTGCTCAACCAGTACCTTGAGCGTTTCAAGCTCGAGACACTGCCCGCGCCCGAGTTCGTCCGTACTCCGGGGTATCTGATCGACGGGGAGTACTTCAGCGCCAGCGACCTGACTACCCGCCAGCCAGCTACCGCCGAAGCGCTCAAGCGCTACGAGAAGACCCTCGATGACCTGGCCCGTTCGATCGATGACCCGCTCAAACCGCAGGCCACCAGTACGCTGTTCGCCCTCGACCAGATGAACGTTTCCACCTGGCTCGACAAGCTGCAGTTGCCCAGCACTGCACGGCAGCTGATCAACCAGCAGATCCGTACCCGCTATGACGAACCATCGCGTCTCTCACTGCTGTACTTCGCCCAGCAGAGCCGTGTCTACCGCGGCGTCAGCGACCGTGACCTGCGTGCCGCACGCTTGCCTGGCGGCAGCCCGGTGCTGGCCCAGGCTTTCGTCAAGCAGCTGAAAACCATCAAGACCAGCTCGCCGGTCACCTCCATCGTTCAGGACAGCGGCGGGGTCACCGTCAAGGTCGGCAGCGCCAGCTATCAGGCCGATTATGTGGTCATGGCGGTGCCGCTGCGTGCCCTGGCCAAGATCCAGATCACTCCAGCTCTGGACACCCAGCACATCGCGGCGCTGAGGGGCACCAACTATGGTTGGCGCGATCAGTTGCTGCTCAAATTCAAGCAGCCAGTCTGGGAAAGCCGCGCTCGCATGTCTGGCGAAATCTTCAGCAACGCAGGCCTTGGCATGCTGTGGATCGAGCCAGCACTCAAAGGCGGCGCCAACGTGGTGATCAACCTGTCGGGTGACAACGCCCGTCTGCTGCAGGCGTTCGGCGACAAACAGATGGTCGACCAGGTATTGATCCGGCTGCATGCCTTCTATCCAAAGGCCCGTGGTGCGTTCACCGGTTATGAGGTCAAGCGCTACAGCGCCGATGCCGGCACCGGCGGTGCTTACCTGGCCTATGGCCCAGGGCAGATCAGCAAGTACTGGCGCCTGTGGGAGCGCCCGGTGCAACGCATTGCGTTTGCCGGTGAGCATACCGACGCGCTGTACCCAGGCACCCTTGAAGGTGCCCTGCGCAGTGGCCAGCGTGCCGCCAGCCAAGTGCAGGACCTGCTGGCCGGCAAGTCGTTCGACCCCGCCAAGGCTGCCCCTGTGGCGGCGACAGGGGCGGCAAGGAAGGACAACGGTGGGTTCTTCTCCAACCTGTTCGGTGGTTCATCCGACAAGGCGGACGACGCCGAGAAGGCACCCGCCAAAGCAGAACCGGTGAAGGCCGAGGAGGCGAAGGTGGACAAGCCTGGTTTCTTCTCGCGGTTGTTCGGCAGCGCCGACAAGCCTGAAGCCAAGGCTTCTCCAGCTACAGCTCCAGCTCCAGAACCGGCCCAGGCCAAGGCCGGCTGAGGGGTGATCGCCTGGCCCTGTCACCGCCAAGCGGATGTCAGGGCCAGGGCTGACAACTTGACATTACCCACTATCGTTAATGTTTCCTTAATAGCCGACTCGGACAATTACCATCGGATTTATCGATAATCCAAAGCAATTTTTTGTGCTTTTATTCGATACGTTACGCGTTAGTCTGTGCACAGCTTCCACGGGGAAACACGGCATCATGCAACTGCGCAATTCACCTTCTCGCTACGGCGTTGTCAGCATCCTCTTGCACTGGGGGGTTGCGCTGGCGGTCTTTGGCCTGTTCGGTCTTGGTCTGTGGATGGTCGGTCTCGATTATTACAGCCCTTGGCGCAAGGCTGGCCCGGACTTGCACAAGAGCATCGGCCTGGTGCTCATGGCCGTCATGCTCGTGCGTGTGCTGTGGCGCTTCATCAGCCCACCGCCGCCGGCGCCTGCCAGCCACGGTGCATTCACCCGGCTGGCTGCCAAGTTGGGGCATTTGGCGCTGTACGTGGGCCTGTTCGCGGTGATGATCGCCGGCTACCTGATCTCGACCGCCGATGGTGTCGGTATTCCAGTGTTTGGCTTGTTTGAAGTACCTGCCCTTGTCAGTGACCTGCCTGACCAGGCAGACCTGGCTGGCGTGGTTCATCTGTGGCTGGCGTGGGGCCTGGTGATTTTCGCCGCGCTGCATGCCGTGGCTGCCCTGAAGCACCATTACATTGACCGTGACGCGACCCTGGTTCGCATGCTGGGCCGCAAAGCTTGACTCTCAACCTCAATTGCAAGGAACTTAAAGGATGTTGAAAAAGACTTTTGCCGCTTTGGCGCTCGGTACCGCTCTGCTCAGTGCTGGTCAGGCCATGGCCGCCGAGTACAAGATCGACAAGGAAGGCCAGCACGCGTTCGTCGACTGGAAAATCAGCCACCTGGGCTACAGCTTCATTCACGGTACCTTCAAGGACTTCGACGGTAACTTCACGTGGGATAGCGACAAGCCTGAAGCCAGCAAGATCAGCGTCGACCTGCAAACCGCCAGCCTGTGGTCGAATCACGCCGAGCGTGACAAGCATATCGCCAGCGCTGACTTCCTGGATGTGAAGAAGTATCCAGAAGCCAAATTCGTTTCCACCGCCGTCAAGTCCACCGGCGAAAAAACCGCAGACGTGACCGGTGACCTGACACTGCACGGTGTGACCAAGCCGGTGACCTTCAAGGCCACCTTCAACGGTGAAGGCAAGGACCCGTGGGGCGGTGAGCGTGCTGGCTTCAACGCCACCACCACGCTGAACCTGAACGACTTCGGCATCAAGGGCCCAGGCCCAACCTCGCAGACCCTCGACCTGGACATCAGCGTCGAAGGCGTGAAGCAGAAGTGATCATTGCCTGAGCAATGAAAAACGCCGCCCCATGGGGCGTAATGCTGTTCACTTAAGCGGAGCAGCCTTGCGCTCCACCGGATACCGGGTTTTGAAAAATCTTCACCGTCCCAGGCCTTCCGGGCCTTGGGCGGTGATCCAGAAACATCCCCGCAACACCTCCCCGTAACTCAGCCCACCTCCTGCCCGTGGCCGATGCTGGATTGGCCGCAGCCATGACAATCAACTGCACGGCGATGTACTGGAGGGCAGGTTTGAAGCGTAGGTCCGACGGTGTTCGACCAAAGGCGATTGCGGCCTGGCTGGCCTCCCGGCGGATGATGTTGTAAGCCAGCAGTGAACAGCATTACACCGAAAGGTGGGCCTTTTTGGTTTGGCTTTTACTGAGCGGCACCACCCTTTCTTCTCTGTCACACCACCCCATGCATGAAGAACTCGACCGGTACATTGAAAAACTCAGCAAAGCCCTTTATCTGCGCGACCGTCATCTTTCGCTTGTTGTTCAGAATCTCGGATACTGCGCTCTGGGTCGCTATCGCCGACAGGTCCTTCTGCTTCACGCCCCTGTCCGCTAGCAGAAAGGCCAACGCTTCGGCCTGGCTCGCGAACGGCACCAATACAGAGTCACTTTCATACGCGTAGACGCGGTCCGCTACCATCTCCGCAAAACGTGCCGCAGCGTGGCCTTCGCTGTCCGCATGGGAGTAGAGCTCGTCGATCAATGCCATGCGTGCCTCAAGCTCGGCATCGTCCTTGATGGGGTCATGGCAGGCGGCCAGAAGCTGGGCCATGGTTGCCATCTGAGTGTTCAGGCCATCGAGCATGGGTGAAATATTAGCGATGAAGGCATCTAGTCCATTGGCTTCGACTTTATCCCGCTTCATGTTGTCACCTGTCGAATTGAAATAGGGCGCGGCCCAGGTTGCTACCTGATATCGCTCCTGCACCATTTGTCGTACTCGGCGTGCGACAGAATGGCCTTGATGTAGAGAGTGCCCGTTCGCGCATTGAGCCAAGCGATCAGGCGGCATTCGTTTTTCTTGATATCGAACACGTAGATATCAAGCGGCCCTTTGCGGCTGGGGGGCCTGAGTCTTGAGTAGGGGATGCGATCAACATTCCAGCCAGACACAGTGGTCCACGTCTGCCTCAACTGTTCAAAAGATTCAAACCGCAACGTCGCCCTGTCAAAGGTCGTCAGCCACAGGCTAAGGGGCGCTTTCCACTGCCCGTGGGCTTCAATCGCCTTGGTAACCGCCGCTTTCGTTATGACCCGCATTGTGTTGTCCCGGCGCACCAACATTGGGTGGAAAATACCTCGGATCCATATATCTGTCAACCAGATATCCGGGTCGCGATGCACGGTGACCTGGCGATCGCCAATGGATTGATGCCCGTATTGGGGTGTAGTAGTGCTTGTCGAACAGGTTGTTGGTGTTGAGTCTGACGCTGCGATAGCCCCATGAAACACTCCGTGGCCCCCGCACCTCCCACTGCTCGCTTGGCAGGCGCCGCCGCCGGATGGTGGCTTGCGCCGAGAGCTTGAGCGCAATGGCAACCCATTCACAGGATATTCTGGGTGAAAGTGCTGAGGTCGGAGAAGTTGAAGAGATCGCCGAGGTCGAGCGACTGCTGCTCAATGGGCATAAAAAATCCGATACCAGGGGGCTGGTATCGGATTCTCTAGAAACCCCGGCTTGGACCCAAATGCTCAAGTGAACAGCATTAGCTCCATGGCGCGGCGTTGTTATTTGCCAGCAGCGTTAGCCGCCTTTGCGGGTCAACAACGCAGGCCGCTCACCACGTGGGCGGCTTGGCAGGTCGTCCAGTTGCTCAGGCGTTGGGAAACGGTCGAGCTTGGATTCTTTACGGATGATCACAGGCTGGTTCTGCGGCTCTCGCGAGCTACGTACGGCAGGTTCCTGACGGGATGCGTCGTCACGGCCGCTCGAACGGTTGCGGCCAGCACCTTTGCTGTCGCGGCGCGCCTCGCCACCCTTGTTATTGCGCGGCGGGCGTTTCTCACCACTGGCGCTGCGCGGCTGGCTGCCGTTACGCCCTTGGCCACCACCACTGTTGCTGCGCCCAGGGTTGGCCTGGGCCTGACCCGCTCCGGCACCAGCACCAGGGCGACGGTTGCGGCCCTGATTCTTGGCATTCTGGTAGGGGCTGACGTAGTCGGCACGGTTGCCGAAATTGTCGATTTCGTCGTCCAGGAATTCATCCGGAGCACGGTCGGCCGGTACTTTCGGCACACTGTTCTGGCTGGCCTGCTGTTGGCGCGGCTTCTTGTCGCGCGGCTTGCGCGGCTGTTGCTTGTCGGCGGACTTCTCCTTGTCGGCAGCCGGCTGCTTGGCCTTGCCTTTATCCTTGCCCTTGTCCTTGCGACCGCTGCTGCCGTCTTTGCTACCGTCACCACGGGCCTGCTGGTTACGGCCGCCGCGACCGTTATTCTGCGGCCGTTCACGCACCTCAGGTTTCTCGGCTTCTACCTGGCTTGAGTCAAAGCCCATCAGGTCGCCATCAGCGATTTTTTGCCGGGTGACCCGCTCAATGCTCTTGAGCAGCTTTTCTTCATCCGGCGCGACCAAGGAGATAGCCTCGCCCGAGCGGCCGGCACGGCCAGTGCGGCCGATACGGTGAACGTAGTCTTCCTCGACATTGGGCAGCTCGAAGTTGACCACATGTGGCAGCTGGTCGATGTCCAGGCCACGGGCGGCAATGTCGGTGGCGACCAGTACGCGTACGGTGTTGGCCTTGAAGTCGGCCAGGGCCTTGGTTCGAGCGTTCTGGCTCTTGTTGCCGTGGATGGCGGCGGCGCTCAGGCCGTGCTTTTCCAGGTATTCGGCCAGGCGGTTGGCGCCGTGCTTGGTACGGGTGAACACCAGCACCTGCTCCCAGGCGCCGAGCGTGATCAGGTGGGCCAGCAGCGCGCGCTTGTGGCTGGCGGGCAGGCGGTAGACCCGCTGTTCGATACGCTCGACGGTCGTGTTCGGCGGGGTGACCTCGATGCGCTCCGGGTTGTGCAGGAGCTTGTCGGCCAGGTCAGTGATGTCTTTGGAGAACGTCGCCGAGAACAGCAGGTTCTGCCGCTTGCTCGGCAGGCGGGCAAGGACCTTCTTGACGTCGTGGATGAAGCCCATGTCGAGCATGCGGTCGGCTTCGTCGAGGACCAGGATTTCCACGTGGGCCAGGTCGACGCGGCCTTGGCCTGCCAGGTCCAGCAGGCGGCCCGGGCAGGCCACCAGCACATCGACACCCTTGGCAATGGCCTGGATCTGAGGGTTCATGCCAACGCCGCCGAAAATGCAGGCACTGACCAGTGGCAGATCGCGAGCGTAAACCTTGAAGCTGTCGTGAACCTGAGCCGCCAGTTCGCGGGTCGGGGTCAGGACCAGCACGCGCGGTTGGCGCGGGCCATGGCGCTGTGATTTGTCCGGGTGACCTGCCGGGAACAGGCGCTCAAGGATCGGTAGGGCGAAACCGCCGGTTTTACCTGTACCTGTCTGTGCGGCGACCATCAGGTCGCGGCCTTGCAACACGGCGGGAATCGCCCGCTGTTGCACCGGAGTCGGCTGGGTATAGCCCGCAGCCTCGATAGCGCGGACGAGTGCCTCGGAGAGACCGAGGGAAGCAAAGGACATGGGCAATCCTGTTCTGTGGGGGCTGGGCCCGTAGGGATATTCTGCCTGGCGCGACGGGCATCGGTGGGATGCGATCGCGTCCGGTCCAGCTGGGCTTTCACTGCGCATCCGGAAAACGGCGTGAGGACGCAAGCTGCGTCGGTGCCGATCGGGATGCCTGTTGCGAGGCCGAGCGTCCGGGCGTGAGCCGGGCGGGAAGGCCCGAGTATAACAGAGCTATCGCTGTGTGCTGCTTTCCTGCTGCTCAACGGTGTGAGGAAGGTGGCCGGTGCTGCCGATATAGCGTTCGATTATCGCTAGGTAGGCGGGCTCCTCCTTGAAACGCCGCAGCTCTTCGGAAAACGCCAGTGCCAAGGCATCGCGGCCAGGCTTGCGCGCCAGCCCCAGGTATTGCGCTTGACGGCTGATGACCAGTGGCAGTTCCTCTACCTGCTGCTCGAGGCCGAGATGGCGGCGCAGGTAGCGCCCGACCAGGCGATCGGTGATCAGCAGATCGATGCGCCCGAGCACCAGCTTGCCAAAATTGGCTTCGTGGCTTGGCGCCGCTTCACGGCGAAAGCCTGATGCGTCATTGAACTGCGCGCCATAGGCATAGCCCGGTGAGGTGCCGACCGTCAGGTCGGTGAGGTCGCTCATTTGGTTGACGGTATGGCGACGGTGGCTGGATTGATACAGCACGAATTCGACATCCGACATGGGCTCCAGCGGGTAGACCATGTATGCCTGGCGCGAGTCCACTTTGAAGATGTCCATGACCCCATCGGCCTGGCCATGTTCGATCATGCTCAGGCATCGCTTCCAGGGCATGAACTCCCACTCCAGCTCGATACCCAGGCGCCGGAACACTTCAGTGGTCACTTCGTAATCTATGCCTTGGGGCTGGCCGTTGTGCTGATACACATAAGGTGCCCAGTCGTCGGTAACCAGGCGCAGGCGTTCGGCCTGCGCCATGGGGCTCAGGCAGGCGAGCAGCAGGATGCAGTAGAAACGGACGATGAACGGCATAACGCGAGATTACGCGCTCGGCTCTGGTAAGGCCAGTTGCAGGCGCTGAGACAGCACCTCAGGGGAAATCGCACGCTCAAAGCTTTGTGGACTGCAGCAGATACGCTTCGATTTCCTTGCGCTGGGCTCCGAGCGAGAGGCGCAGGCATGGATGACGCAGGCATTGGCGTAACTGTTCTGGCTCCATCGGCCCATAGCGATCGTTGAGATTCTGCAGTGCCTTGTCCCACCAGGCAGGCGCACAGGCGCGGTCGAATTCGTTGGGGTAGGCGTAGCTGCCATACAACAGTTCGCGGGCAAACTGGCGCTCGCGGCTGGGCAGGGTCAAGCTCATGGCCTTGTAACCCAGGCGTTGCAAGGTTGGCGGGCGCGGCAGCTGGTCGTTCACCAACAGCACGTCGGCCAAGGCGGCAGCGCTCAGTGGCTGGGCTCCGTGCTTGCGCAGCCAGGCCTGGATCTTGGCCCGGAACTGGGCTTTGCGGCTCCAGTAGTGGTGGATTACATCGGTGCATTCAGCCAGCGCCAACGTGCGGTAGGCAGCAACCGCCAGGCAGAACTCTTCCAGCGTATAGGCCGTGGGAACCAGGGGGTGGAATTCGTCCATCATCGCAATCGAGTGGTCCAGGATCCCCGCATCTTCGGCGGTCAGGCCAATCACGCCGGAGTTGACCATAGGCATCTGGCCGTCTGCCAAGCCACGCGCTTGAAGGAGGGGCTGCAGGTTCTGATAGAGCAGGCACGTGCGATTCTCGCCGTAGCGCCCGCCGATCGCGTTGCACAGCAAGCTGCCGGGTTTGACCCGCTGGAACAGTGTCAGCGGCGACTTGCGGAAAAATGTGTCGGTGTCGATCAGGACGGCCCGCGGATGTTGCTGGAGTACCTGGCGCAACACGACGTGCTTGCTGCGGAAATGGTACCCGTGAGGTTCGTTCCAGGCCTTGCGGGTTGCCTCATCGAGCAGATGGACCGTGACCGGCAGCTGGGCATAGGGCTGCGGATTATCGGTATAGACCTGGATGTCCATGGCTTGGCCTGCGGACGTGCCCAGGTGGGCCAGTGCGCTGACGATGCTGAAGCAGGCTTCCTGGTGATAGGTGGCAGGGCCGAAGGCCAGATAGACCAGCTGAGGGCGCGAGGGCGTGAGAGGTTGCATGGCTGGCAAGACTCGATTGAACCAGAAAAAGTTAAGGCTTTAGTCTATGACTAGAGCCTTAAGCATTTCTGAACGAGATCTTGCCAAAAAATTTCAGCGAGGCAGCTTCAGGTTGTTCCAGATCGCCAGGCTCGGCTCTGCCTGGTTCAGGGTGTAGAAATGCAGGCCCGGTGCACCGCCTTGCAGCAGTTGTTCGCACATGTGGCTGATGACTTCTTCACCGAAGGCCTGAATGCTGGCGGCATCGTCGGCATAGGCTTCCAGCTGTTTGCGGATCCAGCGCGGGATTTCAGCGCCGCAAGCGTCAGAGAAGCGCGCCAGCTTGCTGTAGTTGGTGATCGGCATGATGCCGGGCACTACCGGAATATCCACGCCCAGCTTCTGTGCGCGCTCGACAAAGTAGAAATAGCTGTCGGCATTGAAGAAGTACTGGGTGATGGCGCTGTCGGCACCGGCCTTGACCTTGTGAACGAAGTTGGCAAGGTCGGCTTCGAAGTTGCGTGCCTGCGGGTGCATTTCCGGATAGGCAGCCACTTCCAGGTGGAAGTGATCACCGGTTTCCTGGCGGATGAACTCGACGAGGTCGCTGGCGTAGCGCAGCTCGCCGCTGGCCATGCCCATGCCAGAGGGCAGGTCACCACGCAGGGCGACGATACGCTTGATGCCTGCCGTCTTGTATTCGGCCAGCAGGGCGCGCAGCTCGTCTTTGGTATCGCCGACGCACGACAGATGCGGTGCGGCAGGCACCTTCACTTCGTTCTCCAGCTGCAGCACGGTGTTCAGCGTGCGGTCGCGCGTCGAGCCCCCGGCACCGTAGGTGCAGGAGAAGAAGTCCGGATTGTAGGTGGCCAGTTGGCGGGCCACGCCCATCAGCTTTTCATGACCGGCATCGGTCTTGGTCGGGAAAAATTCGAAACTGTAGCGGCGTTCTTGTGACATCACTCGTTCCTCAAGCAGCAAGCTGCTAGCGGCAAGCTGCAAGTAAAAGCCAGATCGGTGATGGCCGATCTGGCTTGGCATCGTTCAAGATCGTGGGTGCTGGAGCTGCAAGCGGCAATGGCACTGTCTGCCTTTTCTTGCCGCTTGCCGCTTCAAGCTTGCCGCTTAGTAGCGGTAAGCGTGCGGCTTGAACGGGCCTTCGACAGTCACGCCGATGTAGTCGGCCTGCTGCTGGGTCAGCTTGGTGACCACGCCGCCGAAGCCGCGGACCATTTCCAGGGCCACTTCTTCGTCGAGCTTCTTGGGCAGCACTTCAACGGTCAGGCGCTCAGCTTTCTTCTCGGCCGACAGGTCAGCGAACTTCTGCTCGAACAGGAAGATCTGGGCCAGTACCTGGTTGGCGAACGAACCGTCCATGATGCGGCTTGGGTGGCCGGTGGCATTGCCCAGGTTCACCAGGCGGCCTTCGGCCAGCAGGATCAGGTAGTCATCGTTCTGCGGGTCGAAGTCGCCAGCACCGGTGCGGTGGATCTTGTGGACCTGCGGTTTGACCTCTTCCCATGCCCAGTTCTTGCGCATGAAGGCGGTGTCGATCTCGTTGTCGAAGTGGCCGATGTTGCAGACTACGGCGCGCTTCTTCAGGGCCTTGAGCATGTTGGCGTCGCAGACGTTGACGTTACCGGTGGTGGTGACGATCAGGTCGATCTTGCCCAGCAGGGCCTTGTCGATGCTGGCTTCGGTGCCGTCGTTGATACCGTCGATGAACGGCGAGACCAGCTCGAAGCCGTCCATGCATGCCTGCATGGCACAGATCGGGTCAACTTCGGTGACCTTGACGATCATGCCTTCCTGGCGCAGCGACTGCGCAGAACCTTTGCCCACGTCACCGTAGCCGATGACCAGGGCCTGCTTGCCCGACAGCAGGTGGTCGGTACCGCGCTTGATGGCATCGTTCAGGCTGTGACGGCAGCCATACTTGTTGTCGTTCTTGCTCTTGGTGACCGAGTCGTTGACGTTGATGGCCGGGACCTTCAGCTCGCCTTTGGCCAGCATGTCCAGCAGGCGGTGCACGCCGGTGGTGGTTTCTTCGGTGACACCGTGGACGCGGTCCAGCACGGCCGGGTACTTCTTGTGCAGCAGCTCGGTCAGGTCGCCACCGTCGTCGAGGATCATGTTGGCGTCCCATGGCTGGCCATCCTTGAGGATGGTCTGCTCCAGGCACCACTCGTACTCTTCCTCGGTTTCACCTTTCCAGGCGAACACCGGGATGCCGGCGGCAGCGATGGAGGCAGCGGCCTGGTCCTGGGTGGAGAAGATGTTGCACGACGACCAGCGCACTTCGGCACCCAGGGCAACCAGGGTTTCGATCAGCACGGCAGTCTGAATGGTCATGTGGATGCAGCCCAGAATCTTCGCACCTTTGAGCGGCTGCTCAGCGAGGTATTTGCGACGCAGGCCCATCAGGGCAGGCATTTCCGATTCGGCGATGATGGTTTCGCGACGACCCCAGGCGGCCAGGGAGATGTCTGCGACTTTGAAATCGGTAAAACCTGCAGGCGTGTTTACAGCGCTCATGAGAGCCTCCATTCGTAGTGTGCGAATGGGCGCCGTTGTGCGTTCAGCGTCCGCGGGAGCGGACAACGCCCCATCCGAGCCTGACAGGATGACCCTGCTGCAGCGCCCCTCGGACAGGTGGCGGGCATGGCACCGCGGCGGGTGGCCATGTGAATTCGGCGCAGATTATAGCCTTGGCGGGAGTCTTCGCCCAAGGTTTTCTGTCGATTAATCGCGACGATAGTCGATGATCAATGGAGCGGCGCGGGCCGCTCTGCCATCATTACCGCACGTTAGCCAAGCAGGTCAGGAGTACAGATGAACTTTCACACCCGCAAATGGGTAAAACCCGAAGACCTCAACCCCAACGGCACGCTGTTCGGCGGCAGCCTGTTGCGCTGGATCGACGAAGAGGCGGCGATCTATGCCATTGTCCAATTGGGCAACCAGCGCGTGGTGACCAAGTACATGTCGGAGATCAACTTCGTCAGTGCCTCGCGCCAGGGCGACATCATCGAGTTGGGCATCACTGCCACCGAGTTCGGCCGCACCTCGATCACCCTCAAGTGTGAAGTACGCAACAAGATCACCCGCAAGAGCATCCTGACCGTCGACAAGATGGTCTTCGTCAACCTGGGCGAGGATGGCCAGCCGGCGGCCCATGGGCGGACCGAGATCAAGTATGTTCAGGACCAGTTTCCGGACAGCGCCGTAGAGTGACGTGCTAGGGCTGCTGCGCAGCCCATCGCCGGCAAGCCGGCTCCCACCGCGACCGCGCAGGTCTTCAGATCTGCGCTTTACCTGTGGCCGCAACTGTCTTGCCCAACCTCTAATAGCCGGCGCAACCCATGTGGGGCTTGCCGGCGAAAGGGCCGTACGGCGAGCCCGGGTTTTCAGGGTTGTGCGCTGACCTTGCGCACCACCCGCCCGATGCTCAAGCCTTGTACCAGGATCGACGACAGCACCACGATGTAGGTGATCGAAAGCAGCAGGTCACGCTCCTCGCCCAACGGCAGCGACAATGCCAGCGCCACCGATACCCCCCCACGCAAGCCGCCCCAGGTCAGGACCCGTATGGTGCCCTTGGGCACACTACGCCAGCGGCGCAGCAACAGGATCGCAGGGGCCACGGTCAGCAGCCGCGACAGCAGCACCGCCAGCGCCAGCACACCGCCAGCCGCCAGGTGTAGCCAGTTGAACGGCAGCAGCAACAGCTCCAGGCCGATCAGGGCGAAGAGCAGGGCGTTGAGCATGTCGTCGATCAACTCCCAGAAACCGTCCATGTAGCGACGGGTCATGTCGTTCATCGCCAGGTTGCGCCCCAGGTTGCCGATGATCAGCCCGGCCACCACCATCGCGATCGGTGCCGAAACATGCAGCTCGTAGCACATGGCCGAGCCACCGATGACCAGCGCCAGGGTCAGCATGACCTCGACCTGGTACTGCTCGACGCTCTTGATCATGCGGTAGGTGGCGTAACCGAGCAGCCCGCCAAACACCGCGCCGCCAATGGCCTCGCGGGCGAACAGGATCGCTGTGTCCGTCATGCCTGGCGTTTCACCCAGTTCGATGATGCCCAGCAGCACGGTGAACACCACCACGGCGGTGCCGTCGTTGAACAGTGATTCGCCGACGATGGTGGTCTTCAGTGGTTTGGAGGCGTTGGCGGTGCGCAGGGCCCCCAGCACCGCGATCGGGTCGGTGGGCGAGATCAGTGCACCGAACAGCAGGCAGTAGATCAGTGGCACCTGCCAGCCGAACATCGCAAACACCCAGTGCGCCAGAAAGCCGATCATCACGGTGGCGATCAGTACGCCGAGCGTTGCCAGCAGCCCGATCGGCCAGCGGTAGCTGCGCAAATCGGTGAGGTTGACGTGCAGTGCACCGGCGAACAGCAGAAACGCCAGCATCCAGTGCATCAACAGGTCATTGAAGTCGATCTGGTTCATCAGCCCTTCGACGCGTTCTTCAAGGCCAGGGAAGCCGATCAGGCTCAGGCCCTGCAGTATCAGCGAGAACAGCAATGCCGTGACCATCACGCCGATGGCAGGTGGCAGGCCGATAAAGCGGTAATTGACGTAGGTGAGGAGTGTGGTGAGGCAGATAAACGCAGCGACTAATTCAAGCATCCCAAATCCTGTAACAGTGGCTTCCAAGTCGTAACCCGAATGGCTCGGGCAGTTCTTTGATGACCTGGCGAGGGACTCGGGACACAGTTTTCGACCTGATTGGCTGGATTCGTTCCACTTTCGATACAGAATCGCTTCGCACCCCACGGTCCCATCAACGCTATATATTCACAGGCTGATAACGTCACAAGGACCTGAAGGCGTGCTGGCAACTTCCCTGGTATTGATCGCGGCCTTACTGCACGCGACCTGGAACACCCTGATCAAATTCAGTGGCGAGCGCTTGCTGGTGATCGCCAGCATGGACTCGGTAGCCCTGGCCTTTGCCGTGCTCGCAGTGGCCTTCGTCGACCTGCCGCCTGCCCAGGTCTGGCCTTGGCTGATCGCTTCGGCATTGGCAGAGCAGTTGTACCGATTCCTGTTGATTCAGGCTTATCGAGTGGGCGATCTGGGGCTGGTCTATCCTCTGATGCGTGGCTTGTCACCGCTGGTGGTACTGGGGCTGACCCTGGCGTTCGCCGGCGAGTCGCTCAGCGAACGGCAGATCATCGGCATATTGCTGATCCCCTGTGGCATGGCGTGCCTGCTGTGGCAGGGAGGTGGCGGGGACCGTCTGCCCTGGTCGATGCTGCCGGTAGTGGCGCTGATCGGCCTGTGCATCGGTTGCTACACCTGGTTCGACGGGCAGGCCGTGCGGTTGTGGGGCAAGCCCTGGGACTACCTGGTATGGCTGACCCTGCTCAGCGCCTGGCCGTTTCCGCTGCTGGCCGGTGTGGCACGGCGGGGGCCGTTTGTGCTGTTCTGGCGCACCCAGTGGCGCTTGGGGTTGGCCGTGGGCTTTTGCGTGCTGTTCAGCTATGCGCTGGTCTTGTGGGCCATGCATCTGGGGTCGGTGGCCGAGGCGGCGGCCTTGCGCGAGCTGAGCGTCATCTTGGTGGTGCTGCTGGGCATGCGCTACCTGAAAGAACCTTTTGGCGGCCCGAGACTCCTAGCTTGCGGGCTGGTACTGGCAGGCATGCTGGTGATGAAGCTCTAACCTGACGACTGAAGGAGTCCTGTCCATGACCGTTGCCCTGTGGTGCATCCTGATCGCATTGTTCCTACCACCGCTCTGCGCCTTGATCGCCAAGGTGAGCAGTGGCCGCTTCGGCTTGAAGGACAATCACGACCCGCGCGCCTTCCTCGACACATTGTCGGGCCTGCCACGGCGTGCCCATGCCGCGCAGCAGAACAGCTATGAAGCGTTCCCGGCGTTTGCCGCGGCGGTGCTGGTGGCCGATATCGTCGGCAATGCCGAGCAGGTGACGCAGGACGTGCTTGGGGTCTTGTACATCACCAGCCGGCTGCTCTACATCATCTGCTATCTGGCCGACTGGGCGGCATTGCGCTCGCTGGTGTGGTTCACCGGGGTGGCGCTGATCGTGTCGTTCTTCGTTGTCTCAGCCTGAAGCCGGCGGCACTGCTCGCGGCTAAACCGCGAGCAGTGCAGCCATCGGTCAAAGGACTTTAGGCACGTCAGGCAGCGGCTTGCCTTTTGGCCAGAGCATCCATATCTGCCCCTGCTGCTTCATGTTCCCTGCCAGTTCGCCGGCCTCAGGCCCGGTGCCCCAGAATAGATCCGCACGAACTTCGCCTGTAATCGCGCCACCCGTATCCTGAGCGCCCACCGGCCGAACCACCGGTGTGCCGTCCGGGCGCGTGGTGGACAGCCAAAGCAGGCTGCCCAGTGGAATGACCTTGCGATCGATGGCCACGCTGTAGCCCGCGGTGAGGGGTACGTTCAATGAACCGCGCGGGCCTTCGTTGCTGGCGGGGCGGGTGCTGAAGAACACATAACTGGGGTTGCTCGCCAGCAATTCAGGCACCCGCTGCGGATTGGCCTCAGCCCAGGCATGGATGGCGCCCATGCTCACGTCTTCCTTCTTCAATTGACCTTGCTCGATCAGCCAGCGACCGATCGGCCGGTACGGGTGCCCGTTCTGGTCGGCGTAGCCCAGGCGCAATTGACTGCCATCTTCCAGCTGTACCCGGCCTGAACCCTGGATCTGCAGAAACTGCAGGTCCATCGGGTCGGTCAGCCATGCCAGTACCGGTGCCTTGACGCCGTCCCGGTAGATCACTTCAGCGGTGTCGTAGGGCTTGAGCACGCGGCCATCGAGGCGACCTCGCAGGCGCTTGCCCTTCAGCTCCGGGTAAATGCTGGCCAGGTCGACCACGATCATGTCATCCGGGATGCCGTACACCGGTACCTGAGCCGCGTCGGTGCGCGTCAGGCTGCCGGGGTAGACCGGTTCGTAGTAACCGGTGATCAAGCCATTGGCATTGTTCTCGGCCGAGCGCAGGCCATAGACCTGCAATTGCGCCTGCAGGAACGCGCGCACTGGGGTCGCCTCCAGGGCAATGGGCTGTGCTGCCTCGCACGTGGCGGCCCATACCGGGTCCCGCTTGAGTTTTTCACAACCAGTGCGCCAGGCGTTGAAACCTGCGAGCAGGTCGCTGTCGCTGACGCTGGGCAGGTCATCCCAGGCCGCAGGGGTGTAGGTAGCGACGGCGTGGGGTTCGGGCTTGGCGGTTTCGCCGCCATTGCAGCCGGCCAGCAAGGCCAGGGCCGGCAGCGCCCAGGCGAGATGGCGCAGAGCAGATTTCATGGTTGCATCCTTGGAGGGCAACAGGTGGTTGCTGCCCATAGTGTTCGTAAGGGTATTGGTCTTTGCACGGCAGGCGAGGATACTGTTGGCCCTTTCCTCTGCCAATGTGACCGTGATGTTCAAATGTTTCACCGCCATCCTGCTGGTCAGCCTGTCCCTGGTAGCCTGCGACCGTGTCGATCCTAACTCACCCCTGGGGCAGCGCAAGGCGATCTTCAAGCAGATGCTCCAGACCAGCGAGGACATGGGGGGCATGCTGCGCGGACGGTTGCCGTTCGATGGCGAGAAATTTTCAGCGGGTGCGGTGAAGCTCGATAGCCTGGCCCATGCGCCATGGCAGCATTTTCCGCAGGTGAAGGATGGTGGCGACAGCAGTGCGCGGCCCGAGGTCTGGGAGCGCCAGGCGCGCTTTCATGACTTGGCGCAAGCGTTGGAAGGGGTGACGGGCGAGTTGCTGGCGGTGACACGCAAGCAGCCGCTGGATGCGGCGATGCTCAAGGCACCTATGGACAAGGTCGAGGCAGCCTGCAAGGCCTGCCATACAGAGTTCCGTAATCATTGATGCGCCAGCCAGGGGGCCGCAGGCTGCTGGCTGACGCACGAAACTGAAGCCTCAGATCACTTGGCCAATTCGGCTTTGGCGTCTTCGAGTTCTGCTTTGGATTCGGCCAGTTTCTGCTCACGCTTGGCGATTTTGCTGGGATCGCCTTTCGCCTGTGCCTGCTTCAGGTCTGCTTCGCGCTCCTGGACTTCTGCTTCGGCTTTGCGCACTTTCTGTTCACGCTCTTCTTTCAAGCCAGCATCGGTGCAGTGCTCGGTGTTCTCCTGCAGGGCCTTTTCCAGGCCGCGAATCTCACCCGAGTTATTGTGCGCCCGGGCATATTGCAGCTGGTTTTCGATAGCGCTGCGCTTGGCGGCGCATCCGGTCAGGCCAGGCGTCGGCTGTGCTGCTTGGGCGGCGGCTGCGCTCAAGCCCAGAACAGCCAGCATGACTACGGAAGAAACGACTTTCATGGGAGCCTCCTTGTAGGGGCATATGGCAGTAAGCGCTGCAATGGTGCCCATTCCCCAATACCTAGTGAACCCTTCGGTGGGTAACTTCAGAAAAGTCCTACAAGCCAAGTTGACTGGAAACTAGCTGTCAACGCTCCAAATCGTCGACGGCCTCTTGCAACTCTTTTTTCGCCTCGGCAAGTTTGTCCTTGCGCTTGTTGATGCGCTCCGGGTCGCCCTTTTTCATGGCCTTGTCCAGGTCCTTGGTGCGCTGGTTGACCTCGTGCCGGGCCTCGAGCACTTTCTGTTCGCGCTCTTTACGCAAGCCGGCCTCGGTGCAGTTCGCGTCAACTTCGCTCAGGGCTTTTTCCAGGCCGGCTTGCTGCTCGCTGTTGTTGTCAGCCTTGGCCTGCTCGATCTGTTCGCTGATTGCCTTACGCTTGGCGGCGCAGCCGGTCAGGCCTGTTTGTTCTTCGGTGGGCTGCGCGGCGTGAGCCGACAGGGCGAACGTCACCAGCAGGAAAAGGGTAGAAATACGCTTCATCAAAAAGCCTCCTGAACGGGGCGGGGCAGCAAAAAGTGGGGAAATCCTGCCTTGGTTTTGCCGATTTTTAAACCCTTGGTGGTTTTTCAGGCTGGGATTGGCGAACATTACCCGTACGCCTTGCCCATGAACTATTGCGAAACAAGGTCCGCTGCCCCGTCAAAACCATCGATCCTACGTGCCCCCAGTACAGCGGCTATCCGTTGTACCTGTTCGTGATTGAAAAAGTTCGCGAGCTGTTTGGCCCGTGTTGCGCCAATGCCCGGCAGGGCTTGCCAATCGCGGGCAGACCGGCTGGCCAGCGTTTGCCAGTTCTCGTCCTGTGGCACCTGGCCTGGCGCCGGTACGCCCAACCCTTTGCGCCACTGAGCGAAAGGCCTGTCGCGACCGCTGTCGAAACTGCGTTGAAGCTGCATGGCGGTTTTCCCGCTGATGCCCGGCACCGAGAGCAGTTGCTGGGCATCGAGCGTCAACCAGTCCGTCAGCGATGTCACCAGCCCTGCCTGCACCAGCCGCGTCCAGGTGCCCTTGCCGGTGCCTGGCATGGCCAGCCCCTGCTTGCCAGTGAGCCAGACGAGGCGGGCGATGAACTGCTCGTGGCAGCCATCGCTGGCTTGCCAGCAACTGTGTGGGCCGTACTGCTGCGCTTCAGGTACAGGCAATGCCTGGCGCTCGACGGCGCGGTGGACCACTTGCTCGAAGCGTGGAATGGTCAGGCCGGCGAGGCTGATCGCAACCTGATCGCCTGGGCGAATGTCGAGTGCCTGCCAGCGAGCAAGGGACCCAAGGCTGACCTGGCTGATCCGGCGATCATCCAATGTGACCGGTTTGAGCCTGAGCAAGGGCGTGACTTTGCCCGTGCGGCCGATCAGAAAGCGCACCTCTCGTACCTCTGCCAGCGCTTGGGCGAAGGGGTATTTCCAGGCGGCGATCCAATAGGGGGCGTTGGCCTGCCAGCGCTCGGCCGGGGGGCGGGAGTCCTGCCGCAGAATCACGCCGTCGGTGGCGAAGGGCAGCGGTGAGCGATACCAGTGCAGGCGCCAGTGGCCAGCCTCCTCGGGGGTGGCGATAGCGGTGCTGAAATGCTGACTGTCGGTGAACCCCCAGGCCGCAAGCTGAGTGAGGCGCTCGCCCTGGTTGTCCGGCCCGTGCGGCCAGTCCCAGACGAACAGGCCGACGCTCGCACCCCGTTCAGGGCCAAGCTGCTTGCGCGCCAGCATCCCGGCCACGGTCCCACGCGCGTTGCTGCTGCCTGCTTGAGCTTGCACGTGCGCTTGCAGGCGCAGGTACAACTCGCCTTGCAGTACGACGTCCCGTGGCTCAGGCAATTGCCCAGTGATATTGCCCAGGTCCTTGATGTGGCGGCTCCAGTCATGCCCTTGCAGGCCATCACCACGGCTGAGCAGCTGTACCAGCCGGCCTTGGCGATAGACCAGTGTAACCGCCACGCCATCGACCTTCGGCTGCACCCACACGCCCTTCTTGCCGGCCATCCAGCGTGCAACGGCAGCTGCGTCGGGGAGCTTTTCGACGCCGGTGTGGGCCACGGGGTGGGCAATGGGGCCGCGTGCGCTGGCCAGCGGGCTTGGGCCTGTGGATGGCTGGCCAAAGCACTGTTGCAGGTGCAGCAGGTGGTGCCGGGCCTGGTCGTAGAGCTCATCGGCCACCAGCGCTTTACCCTGGCGGTGGTAGTTGTCGTCCCAGTTGGCCAGGGTTGCGCGAAGTTGTGCCATTTCGGTTCTGGCTTGCTGGGCACTCCAGTCCGGACAGTGGCCGGCTTGAGCGATGGACGTGTGCAGCAGCAACAGGGCTGCGAGGCGCGGGAACAGTGACATGGCCAGCATCCTTGCGTGGCGGAGTGGAGTGTTCAGGCTAGGCAAGCGGGGCGCAGGTCGGCGGGTTCAGTTGTCAGGTGATGTGTCGCGGGGGTGATGGCATGGGGTACAAAAAAGCCCCTGCCGATCACTCGGCAAGGGCTTCGATTCACCGCGGCAGGCTGATTACAGGCCGGCAGCGTCACGCAGCGACTGGGCGCGGTCGGTGCGTTCCCAGGTGAAGGTGGTGAAGGTGTCGTCGCCGACAGTCTTCTGCTGCGGGGTACGGCCGAAGTGGCCGTAGGCAGCGGTTTCCTGGTACATCGGATGCAGCAGGTCGAGCATCTTGGTGATGGCATACGGGCGCAGGTCGAAGCACTCACGCACCAGCTGGATGATCTTGTCGTCCGAGACCTTGCCGGTACCGAAGGTGTTGATCGAGATGGAGGTCGGCTGGGCTACGCCGATGGCGTAGGACACCTGGATCTCGCAACGTTCGGCCAGGCCGGCGGCGACGATGTTCTTGGCCACGTAACGACCGGCGTAGGCAGCAGAACGGTCGACCTTGGACGGGTCCTTGCCGGAGAACGCGCCACCACCGTGGCGGGCCATGCCGCCATAGGAGTCAACGATGATCTTGCGGCCGGTCAGGCCACAGTCACCTACCGGGCCACCGATGATGAAGTTACCGGTCGGGTTGATGTGGTACTGGGTGTCCTTGTGCAGCAGTTCGGCAGGCAGGGTGTGCTTGACGATCAGCTCCATCACGGCTTCCTGCAGGTCTTTTTGCGAAACCTCAGGGTTGTGCTGGGTCGACAGCACCACCGCGTCGATGCCCACTACCTTACCGTTTTCATAGCGGCAGGTGACCTGGGACTTGGCGTCCGGGCGCAGCCAAGGCAGCAGCCCGGATTTGCGCGCTTCGGCCTGGCGCTCGACCAGGCGGTGCGAGAAGCAGATCGGTGCCGGCATCAGCACGTCGGTTTCGTTGCTGGCGTAGCCGAACATCAGGCCCTGGTCACCGGCGCCCTGGTCTTCCGGCTTGGAGCGGTCCACGCCCTGGGCGATGTCCACCGACTGTTTGCCGATGATGTTCATCACGGCGCAGGTAGCGCCATCGAAGCCGACGTCGGAGCTGTTGTAGCCGATATCGATGATGACTTTGCGCACCAGCTCTTCCAGGTCGACCCAGGCCGACGTGGTGACTTCGCCGGCGATGATGGCGACACCGGTCTTGACCAGGGTTTCACACGCCACGCGGGCGTATTTGTCCTGGGTGATGATGGCATCCAGGACCGCATCCGAAATCTGGTCGGCGATCTTGTCCGGATGCCCTTCGGACACGGACTCGGAGGTGAAAAGGGAGTATTCGCTCATCTCGACGGGTTCCTAAAATTTACCGATGGTGTGTGTCGCCAGCCGTCCGCTGAAAATGGCGGACCTGTATCTGGAAACCGTTACGCAAGCCCACATAGAGGCTGTCCCCCGGGGCCAGCCCGGCAGCGTTGGCCCAACGGGCCAGGTCGTCCTGTTCAAAACCAAGCCAGAGATCGCCGCAGGCTTCCCGCGCCCAACCCTGATCATGGCTGCACAGTTCGGTGACCAGCAGGCTGCCGCCTGCCTTCACTCGTTTGGCCAAAAGGCGCAGGGCCAGGGCCGGGTCGCTGAAATGGTGCAGGACCATGTTCAGCACAACGCAGTCGGCTTCCACATCCGTTGCACCCAGTGCATCGGCCAACTGCAGGTTTACATTATCCAGACGTTCGCGTTCGCAGACCTGGCGCGCCAGCTCGAGCATGGTCGGGCTGTTGTCCATGGCTGTGACGCAGGCAAAGCGCCGGGCCAGGTCGGGCAGGAAACCGCCGTCGCCGGGGCCGACTTCCAGCGCGCTGGCCGTCGGCTGGAAATTCAGTGTGTCGAGCAGCGCCAGCAGGCTTTCGCGGTACTGCGGCAGGCCGGCGATCAGGTCCTGCTGGGCGCGGAACTTTTCTTCCACGCGCAGGAAAAAGTCCTGGCTGGTGGCGGCGCGGCGTTGCTGCACCTGGGCGATGCGCGCCTGCACGTCCAGCGGCAGTGTCAGGTCGTCGACCTCTTCGAGCAGCGCGGTATGCAGGCGGCCGCCCAGCCGTTGGCTGTCGGGCAGGGCCCTGCGGTAGAAAATCGCATTGCCTTCGCGGCGTGTAGCCACCAGCTCGGCCTGGGCCAGAACCTTGAGGTGGTGGCTCATGCCCGACTGCCCGATGTCGAAGATCTGTGCCAGCTCCAGGACGCCGAACGAATCGCTGGCCAGGGCGCGCAGGACATTCAGGCGCAGTTCGTCGCCACTAGCTTTGCACAGGGCTGCCAATGTGTCGCTTCGCTGAGGGATCGGTCGCGTACGCAGGTTCATGACGCGGCAGTCTAGACAGGCATCGTTGCCCTAGCAAGGCCAATATCAAAAAGTTTTGATATTGGCGATGAGCTGCAGGAAATAGAGCCTTGCGCGCTCGGGTCCGCTTTCTCTTGCTGATTAAAGCGTGCCGCTGGCCGCTTAAATGTTTGCCCCCAGCCCCCCAGTGGGGGAAAATGGCCGCCTTTTTCGTTACACCACCTATTCAAGCCCCAGGAGATAAGCGATGCCCAGCCGTCGTGAACGTGCCAACGCCATTCGTGCCCTCAGCATGGATGCCGTGCAAAAGGCCAACAGCGGCCACCCAGGTGCCCCCATGGGCATGGCGGATATCGCCGAAGTGCTTTGGCGCGACTATCTGAAGCACAACCCGAGCAACCCGAGCTTCGCCGACCGTGACCGCTTCGTGCTGTCCAACGGCCACGGCTCGATGCTGATCTATTCGTTGCTGCACCTGACCGGCTACGACGTCACCATTGACGACCTCAAGTCGTTCCGTCAGCTGCATAGCCGTACCCCGGGCCACCCCGAGTTCGGCTACACCCCGGGTGTGGAAACCACCACCGGCCCGCTGGGCCAGGGTTTGGCCAATGCCGTGGGCTTTGCCTTGGCTGAGAAAGTGCTGGGTGCCCAGTTCAACCGTGAAGGCCACAACATCGTCGACCACAACACCTATGTGTTCCTCGGCGACGGCTGCATGATGGAAGGCATCTCCCACGAAGTCGCCTCGCTGGCCGGCACCCTGGGCCTGAACAAGCTGGTCGCCTTCTATGACGACAACGGCATCTCCATCGACGGTGAAGTGGAAGGCTGGTTCACCGACGACACGCCCAAGCGCTTCGAGGCCTACAACTGGCTGGTGATCCGCAACGTCAACGGCCACGACGCCGACGAGATCCGCACAGCTATCGAGACTGCGCGCAAGAGCGACCGTCCGACCCTGATCTGCTGCAAGACCATCATCGGTTTCGGCTCGCCCAACAAACAGGGCAAGGAAGACTGCCACGGTGCTCCGCTGGGCAACGACGAAATCGCCCTGGCCCGCAAGGAACTGAACTGGAACCACGCGCCGTTCGAAGTTCCTGCCGACATCTACGCCGAATGGGACGCCAAAGAAGCAGGCGCCAAGGCTGAAGCCGAGTGGAACAAGCGTTTCGATGCCTATGCCGCCGCCTTCCCGGAGCTGGCCAGCGAACTCAAGCGCCGTCTGAGCGGTGACCTGCCGGCCGACTTCTCCGAAAAGGCCGCTGCCTACATCGCTGAAGTCGCTGCCAAGGGCGAGACCATCGCCAGCCGCAAGGCCAGCCAGAACACCCTGAACGCCTTCGGCCCACTGCTGCCGGAATTCCTTGGCGGCTCGGCCGACCTCGCCGGCTCCAACCTGACCCTGTGGAAGGGTTGCAAGGGTGTGGACGCCAACGACGCCAGCGGCAACTACGTGTTCTACGGCGTGCGCGAATTCGGCATGACCGCGATCATGAACGGCGTCGCCCTGCACGGCGGCCTGGTGCCTTACGGCGCGACGTTCCTGATGTTCATGGAGTACGCCCGTAACGCTGTGCGCATGTCCGCCCTGATGAAACAGCGCGTCATCCATGTGTACACCCACGACTCCATCGGCCTGGGCGAAGACGGCCCGACCCACCAACCGATCGAGCAACTGACCAGCCTGCGCAGCACGCCGAACCTGGACACCTGGCGCCCGGCCGACGCAGTCGAGTCGGCTGTGTCCTGGAAGCACGCCCTGGAGCGCAAGGACGGCCCTTCGGCGCTGATCTTCTCGCGCCAGAACCTGCAGCATCAGGCGCGCGACGCCCAGCAGATCGCCGATATCGCCCGCGGCGGTTACGTGCTCAAGGACTGCGCCGGCGAGCCTGAGCTGATCCTGATCGCCACTGGCTCGGAAGTGGGCCTGGCTGTTCAGGCGTTCGACAAGCTGAGCGAGCAGGGCCGCAAGGTGCGTGTCGTGTCGATGCCGAGCACCAGCGTGTTCGACGCCCAGGATGCGGCCTACAAGCAGTCGGTACTGCCGCTGGAAGTGGGTGCACGTATCGCCATCGAAGCGGCTCACGCCGACTTCTGGTACAAGTACGTCGGCCTCGAAGGCCGTGTCATCGGCATGACCACTTACGGCGAGTCGGCTCCGGCCAGCGCACTGTTCGAAGAGTTCGGCTTCACCCTGGAAAATATCCTGGGTACTGCCGAAGAGCTGCTGGAAGACTGATGTAACCAAGGAGGGCGGTGACGCCCTCCAGGTCGTGTAGGGGAGGGCCTTGCCCTCCATCGCGATGCAAGGCCGCTTCTACAGTTACCGCGCAGACTCGATGCTGGCGAGGTAACTGCAGAAGCGGCCTTGTGCCGCGATGGGCCGCAACGCCGCCCCAACAGCCACCCTGCGTTAGCGAGCCCACCCATGCCTCACCCGCGTCCCTTCAAAGTTGCACTCAACGGTTACGGCCGCATCGGCCGCTGTGTCCTGCGCGCACTGTTTGAGCGTGGGGCAAAGGCGGGCTTCGACATCGTTGCTTTGAACGACCTGGCCGACCAGGCCAGCGTGGAATACCTGACACGCTTCGACTCCACTCACGGCCGATTCCCCGGCGATGTGAAGGTCGACGGCGACTGTCTGCATATCAATGGCGACTGCGTGAAGGTCCTGCGCAGCGCCACCCCCGAGGGCGTCGACTGGGCCGCCCTGGACATCGACCTGGTGCTGGAGTGTTCCGGCGCCTATCACACCCGTGCCGATGGTCAGCGCTTTCTCGATGCCGGCGCGCCGCGGGTGCTGTTTTCGCAGCCCATGGCCAGCGAGGCCGATGTGGATGCAACGGTGGTCTACGGCATCAACCAGGCTTGCCTGACCGGCGCCGAGCGGCTTGTGTCCAACGCCTCCTGTACCACCAACTGTGGCGTGCCGCTGCTGCGGGTGCTGGACCAGGCGTTCGGCATCGAGTACGTGCAGATCACCACCATTCACTCGGCGATGAACGACCAGCCGGTGATCGACGCCTACCATCATGAGGATCTGCGCCGCACGCGCTCGGCTTTCCAGTCGGTGATCCCGGTGTCCACCGGTCTGGCGCGTGGTATCGAGCGCTTGCTGCCGGAACTTGCCGGGCGAATACAGGCCAAAGCGGTACGCGTGCCGACCGTCAACGTGTCGTGCCTTGACATTACCCTGCAGACCGGCCGTGACACCACTGCTGCTGAAGTCAACCGGGTGCTGCGCGAGGCGGCGCTGGATGGCCCGCTCAAAGGCTTGCTGGCTTACACCGAATTGCCCCACGCCAGCTGTGATTTCAACCATGACCCGCATTCGGCGATCGTCGATGCCAGCCAGACACGCGTCTCGGGCCCCCGCCTGGTGAACCTGCTGGCCTGGTTCGACAACGAATGGGGTTTTGCCAACCGTATGCTCGACGTTGCCGAACATTATCTGCACGTCGTCCACCCAACCCGCACCAAACAGCCCTGAAGGACTGCATTCATGACCGTGTTGAAGATGACCGACCTCGACCTGCAAGGTAAACGCGTACTGATCCGCGAAGACCTCAACGTGCCTGTGAAGGACGGTGTGGTAACCAGCGACGCGCGTATCCTGGCTGCGCTGCCGACCATCAAGCTGGCCTTGGAGAAGGGCGCGGCGGTGATGGTCTGCTCGCACCTGGGCCGCCCTACCGAAGGTGAGTTCTCGGCCGAAAACAGCCTCAAACCAGTTGCCGACTACCTGAGCAAGGCCCTGGGCCGCGACGTTGCGCTGGTCGCCGACTACCTCGATGGCATCGAGGTCAAGGCTGGTGACCTGGTGCTGTTCGAGAACGTTCGCTTCAACAAGGGTGAGAAGAAGAACGCCGACGAGCTGGCGCAGAAGTACGCGGCCCTGTGCGACGTTTTCGTCATGGACGCCTTCGGTACCGCTCACCGTGCCGAAGGCTCCACCCATGGCGTGGCCAAGTTCGCCAAGGTCGCTGCGGCTGGCCCGCTGCTGGCCGCCGAGCTGGACGCCCTGGGCAAGGCCCTGAAGGCACCGGCCAAACCCATGGCCGCCATCGTTGCCGGCTCCAAGGTGTCCACCAAACTGGACGTTCTGAACAGCCTGAGCTCGGTTTGCGACCAGTTGATCGTGGGTGGCGGCATCGCCAACACCTTCCTGGCCGCCGCCGGCCACCCGGTGGGCAAGTCGCTGTATGAGCCTGACCTGGTGGAAACCGCCAAGGCCATCGCCGCCAAGGTCAGCGTACCGCTGCCAGTCGACGTGGTGGTGGCCAAGGCGTTTGCCGAGAGCGCCGAGGCCACCGTCAAGGCCATCGCTGACGTGGCTGCTGACGACATGATCCTGGACATCGGGCCGCAGACTGCGGCCAACTTCGCCGAACTGCTGAAATCGTCGAAAACCATCCTGTGGAACGGCCCGGTCGGTGTGTTCGAGTTCGACCAGTTCGGCAACGGCACCCAGGTACTGGCCAAGGCCATCGCCGAAAGCGCCGCATTCTCCATCGCTGGTGGTGGCGATACCCTGGCTGCCATCGACAAATATGGCGTCGGCGCCGAGATCTCCTACATTTCTACCGGTGGCGGTGCATTCCTCGAATTCGTCGAAGGCAAGGTACTGCCGGCGGTGGCGATTCTGGAAGAGCGGGCAAAAGCCTGACAATGGCGGCGCCTGGCAAAGGGAGCGACCTGATGGTCAAGCAATTGCCTGTGATCTTGCTGGCGGGTTTGCTGAGCGCATGCTCCAGCAGCCCGCCCTCGGACAACGATCCGGCGCAGCCGCCCAAAGGCGGGTGCTACCAGTCTGAGTGGCAGGCCGAGACCGTGCCGGTAATCAGCAAGCGCGTGGGCCCGGAAGGCCTGGAAAAGTATGACGAAGACCACCAGCGCAAGGCGCCTGGCTGCCCATGAACCGATGCGCTTCGTCGGTGCAGGCAACCAAGTGACCGTTGTGTGGTCATCTAGAGGATATGCAATGAAAGCGCTGATGGCCTTGATGGCCCTGGCGACACTGGCAGGATGCTCGCTGCTGCAGCCGGCGCAACCCGCCCCGGCAGCCACCTGGACCCGCTGGGTCTGTGACAGCCAGAACGAAGTGCTATGGCGCTTCGCCGATGCACAACAGGATTCGGTCGACGTGCGCCTCGGCGGCGGCGACCAGGTCTACCGGCTCAAGGCCGAGCCCAGTGCCTCGGGTGCGATGTACAGCGATGGTGTGCTGGCCTTCCATACCAAGGGCGAGGAAGGCCTGGTGTACTGGGTGGCAACCAATGATCTGATTGGGCGGGGCTGCAAGGCACCGTGACTGGCCGGGCCGCACGGGTGGCCCACACTACTTGAACAGCAACCGCCCCTGCGGCAGGCTTGCACGAAACAAAACGACGCTTGTCGGGAGAGAGATACACAATGGCACTCATTAGCATGCGCCAGATGCTGGACCACGCCGCCGAGTTCGGTTACGGCGTTCCAGCTTTCAACGTCAACAACCTCGAGCAGATGCGCGCCATCATGGAAGCGGCCGACAAGACCGACTCGCCAGTGATCGTCCAGGCTTCTGCCGGTGCCCGCAAATACGCTGGCGCGCCATTCCTGCGTCACCTGATCCTGGCCGCCATCGAAGAATTCCCGCACATCCCTGTGTGCATGCACCAGGACCACGGCACCAGCCCTGACGTGTGCCAGCGTTCGATCCAGCTGGGCTTCAGCTCGGTCATGATGGACGGCTCGCTGGGTGAAGACGGCAAGACCCCGACCGACTACGAGTACAACGTCCGTGTCACGCAGCAGACTGTCGCCATGGCGCACGCCTGCGGTGTTTCGGTCGAAGGCGAGCTGGGCTGCCTGGGTTCGCTGGAAACCGGCATGGCCGGTGAAGAAGACGGCATCGGCGCCGAAGGCGTGCTGGACCACAGCCAAATGCTCACCGACCCGGAAGAAGCCGCGGATTTCGTCAAGAAAACCCAGGTGGATGCCCTGGCCATCGCCATCGGCACCAGCCACGGCGCCTACAAGTTCACCAAGCCGCCGACCGGTGACGTGCTGGCGATCGACCGCATCAAGGAAATCCACAAGCGCATCCCCAACACTCACCTGGTGATGCACGGTTCTTCCTCGGTACCGCAGGAGTGGCTGGCGATCATCAACCAGTACGGCGGCGACATCAAAGAAACCTACGGCGTACCGGTCGAAGAAATCGTTGAAGGCATCAAGCACGGCGTGCGCAAGGTCAACATCGATACCGACCTGCGTCTGGCTTCCACCGGTGCCATGCGCCGCCTGATGGCGCAGAACCCAAGCGAGTTCGACCCGCGCAAGTTCTTCGGCGAAACCGTCAAAGCCATGCGCGATGTCTGTATCGCTCGTTACGAAGCCTTCGGCACCGCCGGCAATGCCTCGAAGATCAAGCCGATCTCCCTGGAAGGCATGTTCCAGCGTTACCTGAAAGGTGAGTTGGCCGCCAAGGTCAACTGATCACAGGCCGCCACGAAAAAACCCGCAGAAATGCGGGTTTTTTTATGGGCCAATGGCCAGCAAACAACCGTTAGTCGACTACCCTTACATTTAGTCGTTGATAGCGTTCTGATTGCATTGCGCGTTACGCACTCGCGTCTAGAGTGATTAATCGGATCCAAATTGCACGTCGAAGTCGGTCATACAAGAGAAAGCAGCATGGATGGCGCTTACCCTCAACCACCGGATGGCAACTCGGTTCTCCTGGTGGTGGACGATTACCCTGAGAACCTCATAAGCATGCGCGCCTTGCTGGCCCGCACAGATTGGCAGGTGCTGACCGCAGGTTCAGGGATGGAAGCCTTGAGCGCCTTGCTGGAGCACGAAGTAGACCTTGTGCTGCTCGACGTGCAGATGCCGGAAATGGACGGTTTCGAGGTTGCCCGGCTGATGCGTGGCAGCCACCGGACCAAGCTGACTCCGATCATTTTCCTCACCGCCAACGAGCAGTCCGATGCCGCCGTGCTCAAGGGCTATGCCAGCGGTGCGGTGGACTACCTGTTCAAGCCGTTCGACCCGCAGATCCTCAAGCCCAAGGTGCAGGCGCAGCTGGACCAGCAGCGCAACCGGCGCATGCTGCAACGCTTGACGCGCGAACTGGAGGCAGCCAGGGCGTTCAATGCGTCCATCCTGGAAAATGCCGCCGAAGGTATTCTGGTGGTCGACGCTCACGGCAGCATCAGCTTTGCCAACCCGGCGATCTCGCGCCTGCTCGATGCCCCTTTCGAGCAATTGCAGGGCGCGCAGTTGCTTGGCTTGCTGCAACTGCCCAATGCCACCTTATGGAGCGAATCGGATTTTCATCACGCCTACCAGTCGCGGCAGATTTTCCGTGTACACGATGCTCACCTGCGCACGTCAGGCGGCCACCTGGTGCCGGTAGCCTTGTCCTGCGCGCCGCTGCCGGCCGATCAGCAGGCGATGGTGGTGACGGTGCTGGACATGTCGGTAGTGCGTAATTTGCACCAGCAGCTCGAATACCAGGCGGTCACCGACCCGCTCACCGGCCTGCTCAACCGCCGTGGGTTCTATCAGGCAGCTGAAAGTGTGCTGCTGCGCAACGAACGCTCGGACAAGACGCAGGCTTTGATGTACATGGACCTGGATGGCTTCAAACGGATCAATGATTCGCTCGGCCACGATGCCGGGGACCGGGTACTGGGTTGGGTTGCCGAGCAGCTCAAGGACTGCCTGGGCAGTGAGGCGCTGCTGGCACGCATGGGCGGAGACGAGTTCACTGCGCTGTTCGATGGCCTGCCGTATCCGGAACAAGCCGGCCGCTTTGCCGAGCAACTGCTTGAGCGTGTGTCCGTTCAGCGGCAGGTGGCCGGCCTGGATGTATCCCTGGGTGTCAGCATCGGTATTGCCACCTACCCGGACTGCGGTGCCACGGTCGAAGGCCTGTTGCGTGCCGCCGATGCGGCGATGTATGCGGCCAAGCAAGCTGGGCGCGGGCAGTACCGTTTCTACGACCAGGAGCTCAATGGCCGGGCGCGTTCACGGTTGATGCTCGAGGACAGCGTGCGCGACGCGGTCGAGTCGCAAGGTTTCAACATGGTGTACCAACCCCAGGTCGCTTTCGCCGACGGGCATCTGCGCGGTTTCGAAGCCCTGCTGCGCTGGCAGCACCCCAGTGTTGGCGATGTACCGCCGGGCTTGTTCATCCCCTTGCTGGAGGAGGCGCGACTGATAACGCGCCTGGCCAGCTGGATCTACCGCCAGGGCGCGGCGCAGCGCCAGGCTTGGTGTGAGCGTTTTGCGCCGGACCTGGTGCTGGGTATCAGCCTGAGCCGCGCTCAGTTCGCCATGCCTGGGTTGGTCGATGAGTTGCAGCGGGTGATAGAGGATTACCAGCTCAACCCGGCGCAGCTGGAAGTGGAAGTCGCCGAGACCTCACTGATGTACAACATCGACGCGGCGATCAAGCAGATCCACCGCCTGCGCGAGTTGGGCGTGCGCGTGGCGCTGGACGACTTTGGTGCTGGCGACTGCTCCCTGCGCATGCTGCGCGACCTGCCTATCGACACCTTGAAGTTGGACCGCCACCTGGTGGCGCGCCTGCCCGATTCGGCGGCGGATGCCGCCCTGGTGCGCAGCGTCATCGGCCTGTGCGCCGATTACAACGTCACGGTCATCGCCGAGGGCGTGGAAACAGCGGCCCAGGCCACTTGGCTCAAGGCAAACGGTTGCGCCTACGTGCAGGGCTTTCTTGTCGCTCGCCCGATGACCGCCGCCGATGCCAGCGGCTTCCCGGCAATTTTTCCCTGGCCGGGGTCCTGATTGGCTAGAATCGTCATTCGTTACGCCGAATGCCATGCCATGACCGTCTTACGCTATTTGCAAGCTTACCCGCCGCACCTGCAGGAGCAGGTGCAGCTGATGATCGACAGCGACCGCCTGGGTGACTACCTGCAGCGCCGCTATCCCGGTCGCCATGACGTGCAGAGCGACAAGGCGCTGTACGGCTACGCCCAGGCATTGCGCCAGCAGTACCTGCGCAGTGCGCCCAGCCTGGACAAGGTATTGTTCGACAACCGTCTGGACCTCACCCACCGTGCGCTCGGGCTCAATACTGCGGTATCGCGGGTGCAGGGGGGCAAGCTCAAGGCGAAGAAGGAAATCCGCATCGCCTCGCTGTTCAAGGAGGCCGCGCCGCAGTTCCTGCGCATGATCGTGGTACACGAGCTGGCGCACCTGCGCGAGCGTGACCACAGCAAAGCCTTCTATCAGCTTTGTCAGCATATGGAGCCGGACTACCACCAACTGGAATTCGACCTGCGCGTCTACCTGACCTATCGGGAGCTGCCGGGTAACCTGTAAGGATCACGCAGCATGGATGTGAGCAAGACCAAGAGCAGTTTCTATCGCCGCCTGTACGTGGCCTGGCTGATCGACAGCCAGACCGCTACCAGCGTGCCCGCCTTGATGGAAGCCACCGGCATGCCGCGCCGCACCGCGCAGGACACCATCGCTGCGCTGGCCGACCTGGACATTGTCTGCGAGTTCGAGCAGCAGGACGGGGCGCGCAACCACGCCGGGCATTATCGTATCCGTGACTGGGGAGCGATCGACAAGCAGTGGATCATCCGCCACCTACGCCAGATCAGGGAAGTGCTCGGCTACCCGTAAGTCTGTGAGTCTATGTGCCTCGGCCAAATTAGAGGCTAATTGACACTATTGGCCGCTGCCCTGTACGGCGGCTTTGTGTAGTCTCTCTACCAGCGTTATCGAAGACCGCCATCAACAGCCTGTGCCCCCTATTGCAAAAGGACTTGAGCATGCGGCCACTGTTTTGCGTTCTGGGAGTGTTGGCCGTAATGCTGGCGGCGCCAGCCCTGGGCCAGGCCAAACTGCGGCTGGTGGCCGATACCTGGCCGCCGTTCACCGATGCCGGTATGCCCGGTGGTGGCCTTGCCACCAGTATCGTCACCACGGCGCTGGCGCGTGCAGGTTACCCCAGCGAGTACGAGGAAGTACCGTGGGCGCGGGCGCTGCTCGGGGTGAGCGAAGGCCGCTACGACGTACTGATCAATGCCTGGTACAACGATTCGCGCACCCGCATCGGCCAGTTTTCCAAGGCCTACCTGACCAACCGCATCCGTTTGCTCAAGCGCAAGGGTGACAGCTTCCGTTACAGCCGCCTGGCCGATCTGTACCCCTACAGCATTGCCGTGGTGCGTGATTATGCCTACTCACCGGCATTCGATAGCGACACCCGCTTGCACAAGGTGCCGGTACGCAACTTTTCCTCCGCCGTGCGCATGCTGGCTGCTGGGCGGGTAAACCTGGCGGTGGAAGATGAGTTCGTGGCGCGCTACAACCTGCAGCGCGAACCGGAGTCGGTGCGCAATGTGGTGGTGTTGGTCGAACCCGCGCTGGGCGAGAACACCCTGCATATCCTGGTCAGCCTCAAGCACCCGGAGCATCGGCAGATCGTCGAGCGATTCGAGCGCAGCATCGAAGCGATGAAGGCAGACGGCAGCTATGCACGGCTTCTGCGCCAGCATGGCTTTTGATCTGCGGCGCAGGCAAGAACGATCAGGCCGGTGAGCTCTCTTTGATCAAGTGCGCTGCCAAGGTGCGCAACGGCCCCAACTGCCGGCAGATCAGCGCCAATTGGGTTTGCACCAATCGTTGATGTTCATCCAGTTCTTCGGGCATCTGCTCCAGCGTATTGGCCAAGGCTTCCTCTGCATCGCTGTGGATCGCCACGGGTAACCGCGCCGCCAGGCCGTTGGCGATTTCGTCGAGGCTGGCGGCCAATGCCTGCCCCGCGCCCTCGATCAGCTGCTCATGGACTTCTGCCGGTAGCGCCGTATCACGGTGCGCCCCCAGCCCTGAGAGGTAGCTGAGCAAGGTGTGCGACAGCACCAGGAAGCGGAAGCCCACATCGGCCTCCTTACGGAAGTGCCCCGGCTCCATGAGCATGTTGGCCAGTGTGGTGGACAGCGCTGCGTCGGCGTTGTGTGCGTTGCGCCGGGCCAGACGGTAGGCCAGGTCATCGCGCTTGCCGTGGGCATACTGCTGCATGATTTGACGCAGGTACACACTGGCGCAGGCCAGGGTGTTGGCCAGCGCCTTGTTCAGGCGCCGGCCCTGCCAGTCGGGGAGGAACAGGAACACCGCGACGATGGCGATCAGGCTACCGACCAAGGTATCGAACAGCCGTGGCAGGAACAGGCCGTAGCCATCGCCGATCTGGTTGAAGCAGAACAGGATCATCAGCGTGATCGCCGCCGTGGCCAGGGTGTAGCGGGTGGTCCGGTTGACGAAGAACACCACCCCGGCCACCACTGCGAACGCCGATTGGATCAGCTGATTCGGGAACAGGTCGAACAGCGCCCAGCCAACGGTCAGGCCGATGGCTGTGCCGAAGATCCGCTGCACGAGCTTGCGCCGGGTCGCGCCATAGTTGGGCTGGCAGACGAACAGGGTGGTGAGGATGATCCAGTAGCCTTGGGTCGGGTGGATCAAGTGCACCATGCCGTAGCCCACCGACAGCGCCAACGACAGGCGCAGGGCATGGCGGAACAGCAGTGAGGTCGGTGTGAGCTGGGTGCGCAATCGCTTCCACACATCCTTGAGGTTGCGTGGCGAACGGTCGAGCAGGCTGCTGTCGCTGGCGTCGGCCAGGCTGTCCGGGTTGCTGGCGGCGCCAAGCAGGCGGTCCAGCGTGGCCAGGTTTGCCGCCAGGGCGCGTAGTGAGCGCAACAGCCCGCGCCAGGCGGGATTGTTCTGGTTGCGCAGGTGCTCCAGCGAGGCGTTGAGGTCATCGAGGGCCTCGGCGAAGCCGGTGGCCAGAACGAACGGCTGGCGCAGCCGGATCGAGCGTGCCAGTTCCTGGCAGGACGCCCCTTGTTTGCGCAGCAGGCGCTGGCAGCGGAACATCACGTCGCTGTGGAAGAACGCCTCGGTCAGGGCGTTGTAAGGGTAGTGCGAGGCGCTCACCCGTTCGTGGATGTCCTGGGCCAGGAAGTACAGCTTCAGGTAGCGGCTGACCTTGGAGTTGGGTTGGCTGTTGCCGACCCGGTGCAGAATGATCTCCTTGGCGGCGTTCAGCGCGGCGACCACCTTGCCGTTTTGCCGGGCCAATGCCAGGCGCTGGGCTTCGACATCGAGTGTGCGAATCGGCTCGAACAAGCTGGCCTTGAGCTTGAGGTAGGTGCCCAGTTCGAAGAACAGTTTGGCCAGGCTCTGCTGTACCGGTTGGTTGGAGAACAGTGCCTGCCACAGTACCGAGAGCAAGCCATACCAGGCGGCACCGGCCACCAGCAGCATCGGTTCATGCCAGAAGTCGCTGACTTCGCCGCCGCGCTGGTCCACGCCGATCATGGTGTACACCGATAGAATCAGCGTTGCCGACGCAATCGCTCCGTAGCGTTCACCCAGTGCGCCAAGCATGGTCAGGGAGAAGGCGGCCAACGCCATGGAGATGGCGAAGATCCAGGGGTAGGGGAACAGCAGTTCCACCGAAATTGCAGCGATGGCGAAACACACCAGGGTGACGAGCAACGCGCTGAGGCGGCCTTGCCAGCTATCGTCGGTCTCGGCCAGCGCGCTGGCGATGATGCCGAGGAACAACGGGATGAGCAGGCTCATCTCGTTCTGGTACCAGCACCAGGCCATGCTGCCGGTGAGGGCGATGGTCACCCGGATGGCGTAGCTGAATTTGTCTTGACCCCACAGGCGACGCAATGACTGACGGAATGAACTCGATGACATGATGGCCTGCTGGCAGTGATCGAATGAATGCATTACGGCACGGACCAGCAAGAAGCGTTCCGTGCTGCTGAATGGATTCTACTCTACACGAACTGTGCTGCAGCGTTGGCTGATGCCCATGCCCATTGGAAATTGAAACCGCCCAGATGGCCGGTGACATCCAGCACCTCGCCAATGAAATAGAGGTTGGGGGATTTCAGCGATTCCATGGTTTTCGACGACACCTCGCGGGTATCGACGCCGCCCAAGGTGACTTCGGCGGTGCGATAGCCTTCGGTGCCTGCCGGTACCAGCTGCCAGGCGGCCAGTTTGTCGGCGATCTGCGCCAGCTCCGCCGGGGTGTACTGCTTCATGGGTTTTGATTCGAACCACTGTTCGGCCAGTAGGTTCGCCAGCTTGCGGGTGAACACCTCGCCCAAGACGGTCTTGAGTTCCGCGTTGGCGCGCTCGGCCTGCTGCTGTTGCAGCCAGATGAGCGCATCACGGTCGGGCAGCAGGTTGATTTCAACGGTGTCGCCGGCCTTCCAGAACGAGGAAATCTGCAGGATCGCCGGGCCGCTGAGGCCGCGGTGGGTGAACAACAGGTTCTCGCGGAAGCGGGTGCCGTTGCAGCTGGCTGTGCAATCGAGCGAGGTGCCCGACAGTTCGGTGCACAATGCCTTGAGTTGAGGCTCGGTGATGGTGAACGGCACCAGGCCTGCGCGGGTCGGCAGCAAGGTATGGCCGAACTGGCGGGCTACCTGATAGCCGAAGCCGGTCGCGCCCAGCGTTGGAATCGACAGGCCGCCGGTGGCGATCACCAGCGATTGGCAGGCGAACTGGCCGGCGCTGGTTTGCAGGAGATAGCCGCTTTCGGTCTTCTCGATCTGCTCGATGCTGGTGTTCATGCGCAGCTCGGCACCGGCTTCGTCGCATTCGGCCAGCAACATGTCGAGGATGTCGCTGGCCTTGTTGTCACAGAACAGCTGGCCGAGCTTCTTCTCGTGGTAGGGCACGCCATGCTTGGCCACCAGCTCGATGAAGTCCCATTGGGTGTAGCGGGCCAGGGCCGACTTGCAGAAATGTGCGTTCTGCGAAAGGAAGTTGGCCGGCTCGGTGTACATATTGGTGAAGTTGCAACGCCCGCCACCCGACATGAGGATCTTCTTGCCGGGCTTGTTGGCATGGTCGAGCAGCAGCACCCGGCGGCCACGGCGGGCGCTGAGCTGGGCGCACATCAGGCCGGCGGCGCCGGCGCCGAGGATGATCACGTCGGTGGTGTGCACGGTGTTACCTCATTGCTGGTTCGGGGCCGCTGCGCGGCCATTGCAGGCAAGCCAGCAGCCACGGATATTGCACAATGCCTGAGGCCTGTGGTGGTCCTGTGGGAACTGGCTTGCCGGCGATGGGCTGCAAAGCAGCCCCAAAAGATGTCAGAGAATGCGGACTTTCAGGGCGCGGCCCTTGATCTTGCCGCTGTTCAGCCGCTGCATCGCCTGCTTGGCCAAGGCCCGCTCCACGGCCACGAAGGCCTGGAAGTCAAAGATGGCGATCTTGCCCACCTGCTTGCCCGGGATGCCGGCATCACCGGTCAGCGCACCCAGGATGTCACCCGGGCGCAGCTTGTCCTTGCGGCCTGCGGCGATACACAACGTGGTCATGACCGGCAACAGCGGTTCGCCACCTTTGTTCTTCAAGCTGTCCAGCTGGTCCCAGCGCAGCGGGCTCTTTTGCAGTGCCTCGATGGCCTGGGCGCGATGGCCTTCGGCCGGTGCCACCAGGCTCACGGCAATGCCTTTCTCGCCCGCGCGACCGGTACGGCCGACGCGGTGCACGTGGATTTCGGCATCGCGCGCCAGCTCCACGTTGATGACCATGTCCAGGCCATCGATATCCAGACCGCGTGCAGCCACATCGGTGGCTACCAGCACCGAAGTGCTGCGGTTGGCGAACATCGTCAGCACTTGGTCACGGTCGCGCTGCTCGAGGTCGCCGTGCAGGGCCTGGGCCACGATGCCTTTGGCGGTGAGGTGGGCGACCACGTCTTCGCACTGCTGCTTGGTGAAGCAGAATGCCACGCAAGACTGCGGGCGGTAGTGGCCGAGCACACGGGTGACGGCCTCCAGACGCTGTTGCGGGTCGATCTCGATGAAGCGCTGTTCGATCTGGTTGTCGGTGTGCAGGCTCTCGACCTTGACCTGCTGCGGCTTGCGCATGAAGTCGGCGGCCAATTGCTCGATACCGGCCGGGTAAGTGGCGGAGAACAGCAGGGTCTGGCGGCGCGACGGGGTCTTGCCGATGATGCTGGCGATGGCGTCGAAAAAGCCCATGTCGAGCATACGGTCGGCTTCGTCCAGCACCAGGGTATTGAGCCCGTCGAGCACCAGGGTACCCTTGTCCAGGTGCTGCTGGATGCGCCCTGGGGTGCCGACGATGATGTGCGCGCCATGCTCCAGCGAAGCGATCTGCGGGCCCAGCGACACCCCACCGCACAGGGTGAGGATCTTGATGTTGTCTTCAGCGCGGGCCAGGCGGCGCAGCTCTTTGGCAACCTGATCGGCAAGCTCGCGGGTGGGGCACAGAACCAGTGCCTGGCAACCGAAGTAACGCGGGTTGATCGGGTTGAGCAGGCCGATGCCGAAGGCAGCGGTCTTGCCGCTGCCGGTCTTGGCCTGGGCAATCAGGTCCTGGCCTCTGAGGATGACGGGCAGGCTCTGGGCCTGGATCGGTGTCATCGCGGCATAGCCGAGGGCGTCCAGGTTGGCCAGCATGGCGGCGGACAGCGGCAAGGTGGCAAAAGCGGTGGTTTCGGTGGTCACGAGGCGGGCCTGCGTTGCGAAGCGAAAAATGCCACGCAGTCTACCAGCCTCATGGCCATTCGCCCTAAGACTCCATGTGCTGTTCCGGACGACGGGCACGCCTTCCGTCCGTCGGCGACAGCTGCAGAAAGATCGCCGCCGCCAGCATGGCCATGATACCGATGGTCACGAAGGTCAGCTGGAAGGCGCCCAAGGTGGTGTCCACGCCATCGGCATTGCCAGCTGCGGTGAAACCGCCAAGCAGTGCGCCTGCGCAGGCTACGCCCAGGCTCAGCGACAGCTGCGCGACCACCGATAGCAGGCTGTTGCCGCTGCTGGCGCTGGCATCGTCGAGGTCGATCAGGGTTACCGTGTTCATGGCGGTGAACTGCATGGAGTTCACCGCGCCCAGCAGGGCCAGTTGCACCAGCAGTACGGCATACGGGGTTTGCCCGTCGACCAGCCCCAGGCTGGCCAGCAGCAGGCCGAGCAGCACGGTGTTGCCGGTGAGGACGATCCGGTAGCCGAGCCGCTCGATCAGCGGCCGGGCAACGGACTTGGCGACCATCGCGGCCGCCGCCAGCGGGATCATGCTCATGCCGGCCTGCGCTGGCGAATAGCCCAGCGCCACCTGCAACAGTAACGGCACCAGGAACGGCAGGGCGCCGCTGCCCAGGCGGGCGAACAGGTTGCCCAGAATACCGATGGCGAAGGTGCGCACCCGGAACAGGCTGGGCGAGAACAGCGGTTCGGGATCGCGCCCGGCGCGCAGCCAGTAAGCCGCCAGGCATGCCATGCCGGCGAACAACAGCAGCATCACCCGCAGGTGCGGAAGGTGCAGTTCGCCCAGGCCTTCCATGGCGATGGTGATCAGCACCATCGCGGCGCCGAACAGCAGGAAGCCCGGCGTGTCGAAACGGGTCCGTTCGGCGCCGCGCAGGTCGGGGATGAACTTCCACACGGCGTAGCAGCCGATCAGGCCGACCGGCAGGTTGAGCAGGAAGATCCAGTGCCAGCTGAGAATTTCCACCAGCCAGCCGCCAACCGTCGGGCCCAGCAGCGGCCCCAGCAGGCCGGGGATGGTGATGAAACTCATGATGCGCACCAACTCGGTGCGCGGGTAGGCGCGCAGCACCACCAGCCGCCCGACCGGCAGCATCAGGGCGCCGCCCAGGCCCTGCACCACACGGGCAAAGATCAGGAAACCGAGGCTATTAGCGGCGGCACACAGCAGCGAGCCGAAGCTGAACAGCAGGATGGCACTGAAGAAGATGCGCTTGGTGCCGAAGCGGTCGGCGATCCAGCCCGAGGCGGGGATCAGCAGGGCCACGGTGAGCATGTAGGCGATGATCACACCCTGCATGCGCAGCGGGTCTTCGGCCAGCGAGCGGGCCATGGCTGGGAGCGCGGTGTTGAGGATGGTGCCGTCCAAGGACTGCATGAAGAAAGCGATGGCCACCACCCAAGGGATCCAGCGGGCGGTGGTGGGGTCCAACGGGGTGCGTTCGGGCATTTTATCCTCAAATCATGGGCTGGACAGGCACGGGCAGTTTCATGTGGAGGGGGAAAGCCGGTGCGTTATCTCAGAGACCTGCCGAGTTCCTGCGGATTCAACCGCTTGATGCAGAGCCAGATATTTGACGGTCCTATCACTTTTACCAGTTGAGCATTCGACGATACAGGGTGATTGTAGAGGGAGGCGTGACGGCATGCAGGTTTCTCGCCTCACGATTGCTGTGGGTCGAGGTGGGCCTTACCTGGGCGAGGAAGCAGGAAATGCTGTTTTTCTACGAAAAAGGATGTTTGGCCATGCTGATGGATGCCGCAGGGGCTGAACGCCTGATGCGGTCTGGTCGGCTACCGCTGGTCCTGGGCCAGGCTGATTGTAGGCGATTGATAGCGACTGACGTCTCTTCATCGGTGCTCAGGGCGATCACTGGCAGCACAGGCGATCACGCGCTTTGTTACGACGCGTACGGCTGCGACGGTGTGCCTGGAAGGGCCAAACTTAGTTTGGGTTTCAATGGTGAACTTTACCTTCCGCGGCAGACGGTGTATGCGCTGGGCAATGGCGAGCGTTTTTACAGTCCCAGACTCCGGCGCTTCTGCTCTCCTGATAAGTCTGGCCCCTTTACATCGGCGGGTATTAATGATTATGCCTATTGTCGAGGAGATCCCGTCAACTTTATCGACCCGAGCGGGCGTGCTGGCATTCCTACTCTTCAATTTTTGGCAGGTCGGGAAGTGGGGCGCAGGTCCCTTGTAGACTTCTTTAGTAGGGAGACGCTCGCGCATAATGGAATAATTAGCTACAGCCGGGCGGCAGAGGTTCTAGCGCCGCAGTCGATGGCTGGGCTGGACGATGGGATTGGAATAAATCGAATGGTGCAGGATACTGCTGCTTACGACCCGAAGGGTTTTGCCAAGTATATGAAGAGCTATCTTCCAATGACGGATAAGGTATCAGCCACAGCTGTGAGAGATGTCATTAACTCCGTCGAGAGAGGGTTGGACTCTCAACACATTCACATCTCACAGACTTTACCTCCGTCAGCACGGGGTGCTCCAAAAATCAACATTAGTTATACGGGTATGACGGAGGTGCATGCAGTCAGGCTAAAAGCGGCTCTTGAGCCGTACGAGAGTCGTATTAGCCAACCTAAACTGCCCGTTAGAAATTATCAGCCCATTCCGGTCCGGAAGTCTGTTGAAGTCATGGCCTTGTGGAATGAAACCAACAGTATTCGAAGCACGTAGGGGTTCGATAATAGGGCTGGGTAGCATTGACATGGTTCCCTAGCACAGGGTATCCGTAGCATGCTCTGCATTATACTCCTCTTCACAGTCTGGTCAGGCCTGCGAAGAGGTTGGTATTGCCCTCCTATAGTGTCAATGTCAGGCCTTTGACCAGTGCCCCGGGCAAATGACTCGACCCAGTGCTGCGCTGTCCATAGGTGCTGGTCGACAGGATCATTTCCCGCTCACAGGTCAGGTCTTCCAGCTGGCTGCCCAGCAAGTTGTACAGGCTGTCATCGAAACGCATGGTGCTTACCGGCCCCTGGATCTGGCCGTTTTCCACCCAGAAGGTCGCGAAGCGGGTGAGCCCGGTCATGCGCGCTGCCGGCAGGTCCGAGTAGTTCAGGTACCACAGGTTGCTGATGTACAGGCCAGTACCCAACCGCGCCAGGATGTCTGCGTTGGCAAGATTTCCCGCTGCCAGGCTGAGGGCGCAGGGCGATTCGTAGCTGTCTGCGCCATTGGCCAGCAACTCGAACTCAGCGGCGCTGCGGGCACTGATCAGCCGTTGCTGCGCCTGTCCTTGCTGAATCAACGGCACATCCAGGCGCGGTGAGCCTTCATCGGAAAACGCCGGGCTCAACGAACCGCTGACTTGCTCGGAGAAGCTCACCAGCGGGCTAAGCCGCGCATCGCCGTTGTACAGGCGCTGCAAGGCACTGTTGCCAGTCGCCAGGGCCTGCGCGGAAAAGCCGCCCCAACACAGCATGCCGGCGATCTCGTCCATCGCTGCCGGCGCCAGGAAAGCGCGGTAGCTACCCGGCTTGAGGGTGACCGCCGGGCGCCCGAGAAAGCCCAACTGCTCCCGCGCCTGGCGCAGGCGTGCGCTGAAGTCGTCGGCGCTCCACGACTGGCCGGCATAGTTGGCCTTCACCGCCTCGCCGTTTGAGTGGAACAGGCTCCAATCGAAGTTGAAGCTGTTGGCCTGGTGCCAGCCGAAGGCGCCGAACGAGCTGGCGAAGCCTCGGCAGATCGGGCCCGCGGCGTATATACCGACCAGGTCGAGGTCACCGGCTTCATGCTCCAGCAGCGCCAGCACTTCGCTCAGGTCTGGCAGCGCCTGCGCTTGTTGGCTGTGGCTGTGCCAGGCGCTCTCGTCCAGGCGCAGGTAAGGGGCGACGGCCAGCAGTGGCAGTGTCTGGCGCAGCTGCTGCAGCGCATCCGCCAAGCGTTGGCGATCCAGCTGCGCATCGCCGCTCAAGGTCACTTGCTGTTCGGCCTGGCGGCCATCGCGGATCAGCCGCAGTTGCGCGCTGGCCTGGCTCACTTCGCCGGCCTGGCGGACCTTGGCGTGGTTGAAACGCACGAATTGCGACTGCTCGGCGCTGTAGCTCAGGGTGAACTGCTCGCCCGCGTGCAGGCCGGCGCGTACGTCCCCGACCAGGGTTTCGAAAGCCTGTTTCATCACGCGTCTCCTCCGAATACGTCGATCTGGCGGAACACGCAGGCCGGCGAGGCGTGCCCTACGCGCACCACCTGGTTAGGTTCGCCCTTGCCGCAGTTGGGCGTGCCCAGCACCTGGAAGGTGCTGCGGTCGCCGACTGCCGACAGGTTGCGCCAGAACTGCGCAGAGATGCCGCGGTAATTCGGGTTCTTGACGATGCCCTTGAGCTGGCCGTTCTCGATCAGTTGGCCCCATTCGCAGCCGAACTGGAACTTGTTGCGCGCATCGTCGATGGACCAGGAACGGTTGGTACGCATCAGGATGCCGTGCTCGATGCCTCCGATCAGTTGCTCGAGAGACTGGTCGCCCGGCTCGATGTTGAGATTGGCCATGCGGTCGATGGGGGCCCGGTTCCAGCCGCAGGCGCGGCTGTTGGCCACGCCGTCCAGGCCGGAGCGGAACTGCGACAGCGCCCCGCCCAGCGGGCGCAGCAGCAGGCCGTCGCGGATCAGGAACTGCTTGCTGGCGGCACTGCCGTCGTCATCGAAGCTGTAACTGGCCAGCTCTTCGCCAATGGTTGGGTCGAAGGTCACGTTGAGCAGGCTGGAACCGTACTGCAGGTGGCCGAAGTCGCTGGCGTTGACGAAGCTGGTGCCGGCGTAGTTGCGTTCGTCACCGAGGATGCGGTCCATCTCCAGAGGATGGCCGATGGATTCGTGGATCTGCAGCATCATCTGGTCGGGCATCAATAGCAGGTCGCGCGGGCCGCTGGGGGTGTTAGGGGCCAGCAGCAATTGCAGTGCCTCGTCGGCTACCCGGCTGGCCGCGCCGACCAGGCCACAGCGCTCGATGATTTCGAAACCACCCTGCTGGCCGAAGTTGTCACGGCCAAGGCTGCGGCTTTGGCTGTCCTGGCCATCGCTGGCCGTTACGCCAAGGCCTGGGAACAGAAAACGTTGGGCATGGCGCAGTTCGGCGCCGGCGGAGTTGAGGTAGGTTTGCTCGACCAGGCTCAAGCCCAGGCTGGCCTGCCAGTCCACCAGGCGGCTGTCCTTGGGTACGCTGGCCGATTCGGCGGCGAGCAGGCCCAGGCAATCGGCAAGGCTGGGGACGGGCTGGTCGAAGTTGGGCGAGACATGATCGTGGCGTGCGCTGGCCACGGGCTGGTCGCGCAGGTCCAGCAGGCTGTGCCGGGCGATCTGCCGGGCCAGCGTCTCGGCTTGCTCCAAGGCGCGCTGCAGCCCAGCCTGGGACAGGTCGGCCGTCGCCGCATAGGCCTCCACGCCATTGACCCGCACGGTGAGCATGGCGCCTTCGTCCAGGCTGAAGCATGGCGGTTCGGCGACATTGCGGCGAACCGACAGCGCTTGGTGCGACTGTTTTACATGGCGTAGGGAAAACAACTCGGCCGTACTGCGCAGCGCAGCAAAGCGCTGGCGCAGCAGGGCGCTGGAATCGAACATGCGCAAGCCTCCGTGTACACGGTGGCTCCCCCTTAGAACCACTCGTCCTGCATGCCGAGGCAAGTGTTGTCGCGCGCCTCGAGCAATGCCAGCTCATTATGGCAGCCTGGTACTTCCCAAGTCAGGAAATAACGGGCTGCCTGCAGTTTGCCCAGGTAGAAGTCGCGGTCTGCGGCATTGCCCTTGAGCAGGCCAAGTTCGGCATGGATCGCTTGCTCCAGCCAGCGCCAGCCGATCACGCAATGGCCAAAGGCCTTGAGGTACAGCGCCGAGTTGGCAAGCGCGTCGGCAATCTGGCCTTGGGCAAGATCACCCAGCAGGGCAAGGGTCACGGCTTGCAGGCGACTGACCAGTTGCTCGAGGGGTTGGCGCAAGGTATCAAGATCGGGGTGGTGGCTGGCGCGCTCCGCGGTGCTGGCGATCAACCGAATCAGCTGCTTGAGGCCGGCGCCATTGTTTAGCGCCAGCTTGCGTCCGAGCAGGTCTAGCGACTGGATGCCCTCGGTGCCTTCGTGGATCGGGTTCAGGCGGTTGTCGCGGTAGTACTGCTCCACCGGGTATTCGCGGGTGTAGCCGTGGCCGCCGAGGATCTGAATCGCCAGTTCGTTGGCCTTGAGGCAGAAGGTCGATGGCCAGGACTTGACGATCGGGGTCAGCAGGTCGAGCAGTTGCTGGGCTTGAGCGCGGCCGTTTTCGTCGCTGGCGGTGTGGGTGTCGTCGAACAGCCGCGCGGCGTACAGGCCCAGGTCGAAGGCACCTTCCACGTAAGCCTTCTGCGCCAGCAGCATGCGCTTGACGTCGGTGTGGCTGATGATTGGAACCGCAGCGCTTCGAGGATCCTTGTTATCCGGCAACCGACCCTGGGGCCGTTGGCGCGCGTATTCCAACGCGTACAGGTAGCCGGCGTAACCGAGCATGACCGCGCCCATGCCGACACCGATACGTGCCTCGTTCATCATCTGGAACATGCAGGCCAGGCCCTGGTGCGGCTGGCCCACCAGATAGCCGACACACTGCCCGTTATCGCCGAAGTTCAGCGCGGTGGACGTGGTGCCGCGCCAGCCCATCTTGTGGAACAACCCGGCCAGCAGCACGTCGTTGCGTTCGCCACGGCTGCCGTCCTGATTGACCAGGAATTTCGGGACGATGAACAGCGAAATGCCTTTCACCCCGGCTGGTGCATCCGGCAGCTTGGCCAGGACCATGTGCACGATGTTTTCCGACAGTTCGTGGTCGCCGCCGGAAATGAAGATCTTGTTGCCTTTGATCCGGTAGCTGCCATCGCCGGCAGGTTCGGCACGGGTGCGGATATCGGCCAGCGACGAGCCGGCGTGCGGTTCGGTCAGCGCCATGGTGCCGAAGTAGCGCCCCTCGATCATCGGCTGCAGGAACAGACGTTTCTGCTCATCGCTGCCGAAGCTTTCGATCAGGTTGGCCGCGCCCATGGTCAGGAACGGGTAGGCCGTGGTGCCGGCGTTGGCGGCCTGGAAGTGGGCAAAGCAGGCTTGCGAGACCAGGCTGGGCAGCTGCATGCCGCCGACTTCGAAGTCGCGGTTGGCATTGAGGAAGCCTGCTCCGAGGAAGGCATCGACCGCCGGTTTCACCTCAGGGATCAGTTCGGCGCGGCCATCCACATAGCGCGGCTCGTTTTCATCGGCCTTGCGGTTGTGCGGGGCGAAGTACTTTTCGGCGATGGTGCGGGCGGTGGTCAGCGCGGCGTCGAACGTTTCGCGGCTGTGCTCGGCGAAGCGCGGGCGCTGGGTCAGGGCTTCTGCGTCGAGCACCTCAAAGAGTTCGAAGGCGAGGTTGCGGGGGCTGAGCAGGGTCTCGGGCATGGCGGCGGTCCTGAGGCGGGATGCTGCGAGTGTAGGGAATCGGCTGGCGAGGGGGGAGATTGATAAGTTTGGGTGATATGGGTTCAAAACGAGGAATGGGACGCGTGTTTGGCGTGCGTGTGGAGCATTTCAACGTTATACGCCGAGAGAAATTTCCCACCACATTCCTCTGTTTCGAGACAGGCAAAAAAAGGAGAGCCGAAGCTCTCCTTTTCGTTACCTCAGCCTGTTCAACCAATGGTCATCAAGCTGGCATTACCCCCCGCTGCAGCGGTATTCACGCTCACCGCCCGCTCGATCACCAGCCGCTCCAGGGCAATCTGATGGTCGCCGCTGGACAAGCCGTGCACGCCGACGATCGCACCGGCGCGCTTGGCCACTTGCTGGCACACGCCACGCAGTTGGTCGGAGTCGCCGTGATGGATCACCGCGTCGAACGCCACCTCATCCTTGTTCCAGTCCGCCACCAGCTTGACCTTGGCCTGCAGCTCTTTTGGCAGGCGACCGCGCAGGGCTTTGCCTGGCTCGCCATCCACCCATACCGCCGAGCTGCCCACCGCCAGGACTGCAGCGAACTGTGCCAGCAGGTCGGCTTCGTTGTCTGCCAGGCACAGCACGTGCTCTCGCGGCAGGATGGTGTAGGTGTTGCGCTCGCCGGTCGGGCCTGGCAACAGGCGGGCGATGCCGCTCTGCGACTGGCTGGCGAACTGGTCGCACAGCGCGGCCAGCTCCGCTTGCTGGTTGTTCTGGGCCCAGGCTTTGAGGCTGTGCAGTGGCTTGATCAGCTGTTCGTGCAGGGTGCGGTCCGGTTTGCCTTCGCCGTCCTGTTGCTGGAAGTGCCGGCCGATGGCGTCGGTCGGGCGGGTCGACAGCAGGCGGTACAGGTACAGAGGGCCACCCGCTTTCGGGCCGGTACCGGACAGGCCTTCACCACCGAACGGCTGCACGCCCACCACCGCACCCACGATGTTGCGGTTGATGTACATGTTGCCGGCGTTGGCGTTCTCCACCACCTTGGCGATGGTCTCGTCGATGCGGGTATGCACGCCGAGGGTCAGGCCGTAGCCGGAGTTGTTGATCTGCTCTATCAACTGATCGAGGTTGCGGCGGTTGTAACGCACCACATGCAGTACTGGGCCGAAGATCTCGCGCTTGAGCTCATCGAAGCTCTCCAGCTCGATCAGGGTCGGCATCACGAAGGTGCCACGCTTGGTTTCAGCAGCCTCTGCGATCGCCACCTGATAAACCGGGCGGCCTTTTTCGCGCATGCCCTGGATGTGTTTCTCGATACCGGCCTTGGCTTCGGCATCGATCACCGGGCCAATGTCTACCGCCAGGCGGTCCGGGTTGCCCAGGCGGCTTTCGGCCATGGCACCTTTGAGCATCTCGATCACGCGGTCAGCCGAGTCTTCCTGCAGGCACAGCACGCGCAGGGCCGAGCAGCGCTGGCCGGCACTGTCAAAGGCCGAGGAAACCACGTCGATCACCACTTGCTCGGTCAATGCCGAGGAGTCGACGATCATCGCGTTCTGGCCACCGGTTTCGGCGATCAGCGGGATCGGGCGGCCCTGGTTGTCCAGGCGGCCGGCCACGTTGCGCTGCAGCAGGCGCGCCACTTCGGTGGAGCCGGTGAACATCACGCCCTTGACGCGTTCGTCGCCGACCAGGCCGGCACCCACGGTTTCGCCGCGCCCTGGCAGCAATTGCAGCACGCCTTCCGGAATGCCGGCTTCGAGCAGCAGGCGCACCGCCTGGGCCGCGATCAGTGGCGTCTGCTCCGCTGGTTTTGCCAGCACTGGGTTACCGGCAGCCAAGGCTGCGGCGACCTGGCCGGTGAAGATGGCCAGCGGGAAGTTCCATGGGCTGATGCACACCACCGGGCCCAGCGGGCGGTGGGCGTCGTTGCTGAAATCGTTGCGCGCCTGCACGGCGTAGTAGCGCAGGAAGTCGACGGCCTCGCGCACTTCGGCGATGGCGTTGGCGAAGGTCTTGCCGGCCTCGCGGATGAGCAGGCCCATCAGCGGCTGGATCTCGGCTTCCATCAGGTCAGCGGTGCGCTCCAGAATCGCTGCACGCTCGGCGGGCGGCGTGGCCTGCCAGATCGGTGCCGCATTGAGCGCGCACTGGATGGCGTTGTCGACGTCGGCAACGGTGGCTTCCTGCACGTGGCCGACCACATCGCGATGGTCCGCCGGGTTCAATACCGCGGTGGCAGCGCCTTCGCTGGCGGCGCAGGCGAGCAATGGGGTGGCTTTCCAGTCATTGTGTGCCGTGGCCAGCATGGCGCAGGACAGCGATGCCAGGCGGTGTTCGTTGGCCATGTCGATACCGGCCGAGTTGGCCCGCTCACTGCCATAAAGGTCACGCGGCAACGGGATGCGCGGGTGCGGCAGGCCGATGCTGCCTTCCTGGGTGGCCATGCGCTCGATGCTGGCGACCGGGTCGGCGACCAGTTCCTGGATGGAGATCGAGTGGTCGGCAATGCGGTTGACAAACGAGGTGTTCGCGCCGTTTTCCAGCAGGCGGCGCACCAGGTAGGCGAGCAGGGTTTCGTGGGTGCCGACCGGCGCGTAAACGCGGCACGGACGGTTCAGCTTGCCTTCCGAGACTTTACCGACAACCTGCTCGTACAGCGGTTCGCCCATGCCGTGCAGGCATTGGAACTCGTACTGCCCCGGGTAATAGTTCTGGCCGGCGATGTGGTAGATGGCCGACAAGGTATGGGCGTTGTGGGTGGCGAACTGCGGGTAGATGGCTTCCGGTACTGACAGCAGCTTGCGGGCGCAAGCGACGTAGGAAACGTCGGTGTACACCTTGCGGGTGTAGACCGGATAGCCTTCCAGGCCCTCGACCTGGGCGCGCTTGATTTCGCTGTCCCAGTAGGCGCCCTTCACCAGGCGGATCATCAGACGGTGGCGGCTGCGTTTGGCCAGATCGATGACATAGTCGATCACATACGGGCAGCGCTTCTGATAGGCCTGGATGACGAAGCCGATGCCGTTCCAGCCTGCCAGCGATGGCTCGAAGCACAGGCGCTCGAGCAGGTCGAGCGACAGCTCCAGGCGGTCGGCCTCTTCAGCGTCGATGTTCAGGCCGATGTCATACTGCTTGGCCAGCAGGGTCAGCGACAGCAGGCGCGGGTACAACTCTTCCATCACCCGCTCGTATTGAGCGCGGCTGTAGCGTGGGTGCAGTGCCGAGAGCTTGATCGAGATGCCAGGGCCTTCATAGATGCCACGGCCGTGGGAGGCCTTGCCGATCGAGTGGATAGCCTGCTCGTAGGACGCCAGGTATTTCTGCGCGTCATGCTCGGTCAGCGCGGCTTCGCCGAGCATGTCGTAGGAGTAGCGGAAGCCTTTGGATTCGAAGCGGCTGGCGTTGGCCAGCGCCTCGGCGATGGTCTCGCCGGTGACGAACTGTTCGCCCATCAGGCGCATGGCCATGTCGACGCCCTTGCGGATCATCGGTTCGCCGCTCTTGCCGATGATGCGGGTGAGCGAGGTAGTGAGGCCGGCTTCGTTGTGGGTGGAGACCAGCTTGCCGGTGAGCAGCAAGCCCCAGGTGGCCGCGTTGACGAACAGCGACGGGCTGTTGCCCAGGTGCGGATGCCAGTTGCCACTGCTGATCTTGTCGCGGATCAGCGCGTCACGGGTGCCTTTGTCGGGGATGCGCAGCAGGGCTTCGGCCAGGCACATCAGCGCCACGCCTTCCTGGGACGACAGGGAGAATTCCTGCAGCAGGCCCTGGACGATGCCGGCGCGGCCGCCAGCGCTCTTCTGGTTGCGCAGCTTCTCGGCGATGCCGGCGGCCATCTTGTTGGTCGCCTCGGCCAGTGGCGCGCTCAGGCGCGCCTGTTCCAGCAACATCGGCACCACTTCCTGCTCGGGGCGGCGGTAGGCGGCTGTAATGGCCGAGCGCAGCACCGACTGTGGCAGGATGCTCTCAGCGAACTCCAGGAAACACTGGTGCGCGTGGTCGGGCTGTACTTCACCGGCATCATCGGCCGGGTTGCTGGCCTGACCGTTGAGTTCGGTCAAGGTGGCGCCACCCTCGAGCTTCTCCAGGTAGTTGAAGATCGCTTGCTTGATCAACCAGTGCGGCGTGCGGTCGATGGACTGCGCAGCTGCCTTGAGTCGTTCACGGGTAGGGTCATCGAGTTTGACCCCAAGGGTGGTCGTCGCCATTTCTTATCCTCGTTATTGCCACGGTTGTGGCCTAAGCTGACGCCAAGAGTAGCCGTAGGATATTTCGGGTGCAACCAGGTGCAACCCTATTTTTTGGCGGAACAGGTGCAACTCGTCCGATGAATAATCCTACGCGCTAAAGGTGCATCTTTCTGATGCGTTTTGTTCTGAAAAAAGCAGGTTTTGCTCCAGAAAGGAGCAAAAAAGCGGCATTACCTTAAAATGCACGAGAAGGTGCAACTGGCAGATGAAAAGTGGTTGCACCCCATTAACGTTGTTGCATAGGATTCGCCGCCTGGGTGCAACCGTCCCGATTCGGTTGTACATGACATAAAAACAAACGCCAGGGCACAAGCATGGGCAATCCACTAACGATCACTTTCGTGATCTATATCGCGGTAATGGTACTGATCGGCTTCGCCGCCTATCGCTCCACCAACAACCTTTCCGACTACATTCTGGGCGGTCGCAGCCTGGGTAGCGTGGTCACCGCGCTTTCCGCTGGTGCTTCCGACATGAGCGGCTGGCTGCTGATGGGCCTGCCGGGCGCCATCTACTTCTCAGGCCTGTCCGAGGCCTGGATCGCCATCGGCCTGACCGTCGGTGCCTACCTCAACTGGTTGTTCGTCGCTGGCCGTCTGCGGGTGCAGACCGAGCACAACGGTGATGCGCTGACCCTGCCGGACTACTTCTCCAGCCGCTTCGAAGACAGCAGTGGCCTGCTGCGGATCATCTCCGCCATCGTCATCCTGGTGTTCTTCACCATCTATTGCGCCTCCGGTATCGTCGCTGGCGCCCGCCTGTTCGAAAGCACTTTCGGCATGTCCTACGAGACTGCGCTGTGGGCCGGCGCTGCGGCGACCATCGCCTACACCTTCATCGGTGGCTTCCTGGCGGTCAGCTGGACTGACACCGTGCAGGCTTCGCTGATGATCTTCGCGCTGATCCTGACCCCGATCATCGTGCTGATCTCCACGGGCGGATTCGACACGACCTTCCTGGCAATCGAAGCGCAGAACCCGGCGAACTTCGACATGCTCAAGGGTGCGACCTTCATCGGCATCATTTCGCTGATGGGCTGGGGCCTGGGCTACTTCGGCCAGCCGCATATCCTGGCGCGCTTCATGGCTGCCGATTCGGTGAAATCCATCGCCAAGGCGCGCCGCATCTCCATGACCTGGATGATCCTGTGCCTGGCCGGTACCTGCGCCGTGGGCTTCTTCGGTATCGCCTATTTCTCGGCCAACCCTGACCTGGCCGGCCCGGTCACCGAGAACCACGAGCGTGTGTTCATCGAGCTGGCGAAGATCCTGTTCAACCCATGGGTGGCCGGTGTGCTGCTGTCGGCCATCCTGGCTGCGGTCATGAGCACCTTGAGCTGCCAGTTGCTGGTGTGCTCCAGTGCTTTGACCGAGGACTTCTACAAAGCCTTCCTGCGCAAGAACGCCTCGCAGCGTGAGCTGGTCTGGGTGGGGCGCCTGATGGTGCTGGCCGTGGCGCTGATCGCCATCGCCATGGCTGCCAACCCGGAAAACCGCGTGCTGGGTCTGGTGGCCTATGCCTGGGCCGGCTTCGGTGCCGCCTTCGGTCCGGTCGTGCTGATCTCGGTACTGTGGAAAGGCATGACCCGTAACGGTGCGCTGGCCGGTATCGTGGTCGGTGCGCTGACCGTAATCCTGTGGAAGCAGTTCGACACTATCGGGTTGTACGAAATCATCCCAGGCTTCCTGTTCGCCAGCATCGCCATCGTCATGGTGAGCAAGCTCGGCAGCCCGACCAACAGCATGGTTTCGCGCTTTGAAACCGCTGATGCTGCGTATCACGCTGAAAAGTAATACCTGACACCTGTCGGGTCGAGGTGCCCTGATCGCCGGTAACTGGCGGTCGGGGCGCTGTCGAGCGGCAGCCAGGCCTGACTCCGCCGGCAAGGCAAGGTAAACTTGCTGCCCGCGCAGGAGTTGCCATGAACTATCGTCACGCCTTCCACGCCGGCAACCATGCCGACGTCCTCAAGCACATCGTGCTGACCCGCCTCATCGCCCTGATGTCGCGCAAAGAACAGCCGTTCGCCTATATCGATACCCACGCCGGCCTGGGTCTTTATGACCTGCAAGGCGACCAGGCCACCCGTACCGGGGAGTACCTGGAAGGGGTCGCGCGCTTGTGGAATCGCGATGATCTGCCGGCCATGACCGCCGATTACCTTCGCGTCATCAAGCGCCTGAACAGCGATGGCGAGCTGCGCTACTACCCCGGTTCGCCGGAGCTTGCCCGCCGGCTGATGCGCCAGCAGGACCGCGCCCTGCTCAACGAAAAGCACCCTGAAGACGGGCCGCTGCTCAAAGAGAACATGAAGAAAGACCCGCGCGTGGTGGTGCACCTGGGCGAGGGCTGGCACGTGCCGCGTGCATTGCTGCCAGTGGCGGAAAAACGCGCGATCATGCTGATCGATCCGCCGTTCGAGCAAGCCGATGAGCTCAAGCGCTGCACCACGTCGCTGAAAGAAGCGATCGGCCGCATGCGCCAGACCGTCGCGGCCATCTGGTACCCGATCAAGGACCAGCGCTCGCTCACACGGTTCTATCAGGACCTGACCAGCACTGGCGCGCCCAAGCTGCTGCGGGTCGAGCTGTATGTTCACCACCAGGACAGCCCACAGGGCCTCAATGGTTCGGGCCTGGCCATTGCCAACCCGCCATGGGGGCTGGAAGACGAACTCAAGGCGCTGCTGCCCTGGCTGGCCAGAGAGCTGGCGCAGACTGCCGGCAGCTACCGCATGGACTGGTTGATCGCTGAATAGAGCGGTTGCCGAGTCTGCCCCTGTCGCCGGCGCGGCACGCGCGTTATGCCGCGCCGCGCCTGTCGGAGCCGCCTTGCCGGCGATAGGGCCAGTTGCAAGTGTTTGCGTTATAATCCCGCCTTTTAGCCGTCACCCGCCCCTGAGGCCGCTGGCGCATCTCTACCGAATGAAGAGGCTGATCCCTTGGCATTGACGATTCTTGGCCTGTCCGGCGCCCTTAGCCATGACCCTTCCGCGGCCCTGTACATCGACGGCAAACTGATTGCCGCCGCCGAAGAAGAGCGCTTCGTGCGTGACAAGCATGCGAAGAACCGCATGCCTTACGAGTCGGCGAAGTTCTGTCTGGAACAGGCTGGCATCAAGCCGTCCGATGTCGACGTGGTCGCTATCCCGTTCGCCCCGATCAGCCTGTTCGGCAAGGCTCGCTGGCACTATGCCAAGCGCTACTGGTACGCACCGGACCGGGCCCTGGACGCGATTCTGATGGGCAACCGTCGCTACAAGCGCTACCGCAAGAAGATCGTCTGGTGCCTGGAGCAACTGGGCTTCGACCCGAAAAAAGTCAAGATCGAGCCGGTCGAGCACCACCTGGCGCATGCCTCCAGTGCCTATCACTGCTCGGGCTTCAAGGAAAAGACAGCGATCCTCGGTATCGACGGCAAGGGTGAGTACGCCACCACGTTCTTCGGCTATGGCGAAAACGGCAAGATCCACAAGATCAAAGAGTTCTTCGACCCGGATTCGCTGGGCGGCCTCTACGGTGCGATCACCGAGTTCCTCGGCTTCGAAATGCTCGATGGCGAGTTCAAGGTCATGGGCATGGCGCCCTATGGCGATGCGAGCAAATACGACTTCTCCCGCCTGGCCAGCTTCGAGAATGGCGAACTGGTGATCAACACCGAGTACGCCAACGTCATCGGCCTGCGCCGTTATAAAGAGAAGGGCAAGGGCTTCTACTTCTCGCCGAAACTGATCGAATGGCTGGGCCCCAAGCGCGAAGGCGACATTGCCGACGAGCCCTATATCCATTACGCAGCGAGCATGCAGGCGTTGTTCGAGAAGCTGGCCCTGCAGATGATCGACCATTACCTGGGCGACACCCTGCGTGAAACCGGCAAGCTGGCCTTTGCCGGCGGCTGCGCGCTGAACGTCAAGCTCAACCAGAAGATCATCGCCCGCCCGGACGTCAAAGAGCTGTTCGTCCAGCCGGCTTCCGGTGACGCCGGTACTGCGGTCGGTGCTGCCGCCTATGTGTCCCACGCCCGTGGCGTACCGGTCGAGAAGATGGAGCACGTCTACCTCGGCCCTTCGTACTCCAACGAAGACGTGATCGCCGCCTGTGCCCGTCACCCGAACCAGCCGAAATGGCGCAAGCTCGACGACATGCCTCAGCAGATCGCCAGGATCATGGTCGACGGCAACCCGGTGGCCTGGTTCCAGGGCCGCATGGAATTCGGCCCGCGCGCGTTGGGTGGCCGTTCGATCATCGGCTGCCCGAGCGTCGAAGGGGTGGCTGACCGTATCAACCACCAGATCAAGTTCCGCGAGCGGTGGAGGCCTTTCTGCCCGTCGATGCTCGACACCGTCGCCCCGCAAATGATCAAGATCGATCACCCGGCGCCGTTCATGACCTTCACCTTCGAAGTGGCTGAAGAGTGGAAGACTCGCGTGCCGGAAGTGGTGCACGAGGACGGCACTTCGCGCGCCCAGGTGCTCAAGCGTGAGTACAACCCGCGTTACTACGACATGATGAAGGCGCTGGAAGACCTGACCGGCAATGGCGTGTCGCTGAACACGTCGCTCAACCGCCGCGGCGAGCCGATGATCTGCTCGCCGACCGATGCGCTGAACATGTTCTTCGGCTCGGACCTGCAGTACCTGATCATGGAAGACATCCTCGTTGTGAAGGACGGCGCCGCCGCGTATGACCAGCCGCTCTGAGCCGCGCATCCTGCAGTTCTGCCATGGTTATGACGGGCCGTTCCTGGACTGTGCCCGTCAGTACGCCAGCCTGTTCCAAGGCAGTGGCTACAAGGTCACCACGGTCTTTCTCACCGGCGCCGCCGACCCGCAGGTTGCGGCTGGCTGCGCGTCGGACGAAGTGCTGTTCCTGCAATTCAGCTCCAAGGCCGTTCGCGGCCTGAAGCTCGGCGCCATACGCGCCCTGCGCCGTATCGCGGCCGAGCGCAATTTCAGCTTCTGCATCGCCCACCGCTTCAAGCCGATCTACGTGGCTTTGTTGGCGACCGGCCTGCCGGTGATCGGGGTGCACCATGCGTTCGGCGACTATGAACGCAAGGGGCGGCGCCTGTTCGCCAACCTGTTCAGCAAGCGGCTGAGCCTGCTTGGCGTGTCGGACGCGGTGCGCGACGACATGCGCCGCTGCCTGCCTGGGTGGCCGGCCGAGCGGATCCAGACGCTGTACAACCGTATCGACATCGAGGCCCTGCAGGCCTCGCTGGTGCCGCGCGCGCAAGCGCGTCAGGCCCTTGGCCTGGATGCCCAGGCGTGGGTCGTCGGCAATGTCGGGCGCCTGCACCCGGACAAGGACCAGGCGACCTTGCTGCGCGGTTTTGCCCAAGCCCTGCCAGGGCTGCCGGCCGGCGCTCGTCTGGCGATCCTCGGCACGGGGCGGCTGGAAGGCAAGCTCAAGGCGTTGGCTGGCGAGCTGGGCATTGCCGGGCAGGTCGACTTCCTCGGCCAGGTCGCGGATGCGCGCCGCTACTTCCAGGCGTTCGACGTGTTCGCGCTGAGCTCCGATCATGAGCCGTTCGGGATGGTCCTGCTCGAAGCCATGGTGGCCGGCGTACCGGTGCTGGCAACGGCCTGCGGTGGGGCTCGTGAAGTGGTCGAAGGCGTGGGTGTGTTGTTCCCCCTCGGCGATGCCTCGCAGCTGGCCCAGGGCTTGAAGCACATGGCGTTGCTGGATGAGCAGCAGCGCGAAACATGCGCCTCGCACATGCTGCAGCGCCTGCACGAGCGTTTCTCCGATCAGGCCGTGCGTGAAACCTTCTGGCAGCTGCCGCAAGTCAGTGCGCTGGCGGTGCGCAAGTGATGCTCAATCATATTCAGGCTGTGCGTGAGCGTGGTTGGCAGGTCATCGACGCCGCCGCCTACGCCGAGGCGTGGGAGCGGTTCGGTGGTAGCGTTGCCACGCACCCGCTGGTGATCGAACGATTGGCGGACCTGGCGCAGATCCCCGTGCGTTACCTGGGTTGGCATCAGGCAGGCGAGCTGAAGGCTGGCATTGCCACTTGGGGGCGTCATTTGGCGCTGTCCAAGGACGTGCTCAAGCGTGCCGGCAAGAAAGGCCTGTTCGACCTGGGCAATGCCGAGATCATTCTGCCAGCCGCAGGCGACGCCGCCGCACCCTTGCGCCATACCGCGCGCTACCTGTCCGAGCTGAACCAGGGGCGCTTCAGCGGCCTGAAGGCTCAGAAAGAGCAGCTGGCGATGGCCCGCGCCCATGAAGACCTGTCGAAGAAATTCCGCTACAACCAGCGCCGCGAGTTGCGCCTGCTGGAAGAGGCGGGTGGTGTGGTGCGCCCGATTGCCGATTTCAGTGCCCAGCAGATCGCCGCCATGTACTGCGACCTGTTCCAGCGCCGCTGGGGGTTCCCGGCCACCGGTGCCGAGCGTATGGCCGATGTGCTCGAGCGCCTGCGTGAGCTGCTGATCGGCTCGGTGCTGTTGCTCGACGACAAGCCTATCGCCATCCAGCTGGTCTACCGGGTGGAAGCGCCGCAGTGGATCAGTGTCGAGTACGTCAATGGCGGCGTCGACCCTGAGACCAAGGCCTTCAGCCCTGGCAGCGTACTGAGCTTCCTCAACACCCAGGCTGCCTGGGAAGAGGCTCGCGCACGCAACAAGCCTCTGCGCTTCTCGTTCGGCCGTGCCGACCGCGAGTACAAAGACCGTTGGTGCAACCCTGTGCCGGTGTTCCAGGCGTGAGCCGCAAACAGCAGTTGCTCAAGCGCCACCGGCGCAACAAGCGCCTGGGGCTGCTGGCTGGCCTGGCGGTGCTGGTTGCCCTGGGCATATTCACCTGGTGGTGGCTGCCGGTGTTGCTGCTGCCACTGCTCTGGGCGGGCCACGAAGCCTGGTTCGCCGATCATCTTTTCTATGCCCCGAACGAAGACTACGCCTACGACTTCGGCGAGCAGACCCGCGAAGCGCCTGTCACCTTGCGTGACGGCGTGCTCCAGGTCGATACGGCGCTGCAGGGTAATGAAACGCTGATCGTCGAAGTTCGGGTCAAAAGCAGCTGGCTGGGGCGTTTTCTCGACCCCTGTGTCGAGCTGCTGGGCGATGAGCGCGCTGACCGCCAGACGTTCGAGCGTGGTGTCGACGGCGTTCGCTTCCTGAACCTGACCGGGCTGGCTGCACCGCTGCAGGCGGGTACGCTGCGCGTGCGCGGCCGTCACTGTCGCCTGCAGGGCCAGCCGCGCCTGTGGATAACCCCCGGCGTCGACATGCAGCGCCGTCGCCTGATGGTGATCGCACCCCATGCCGATGATGCCGAGCTGGCGGCCTATGGCCTTTACAGCCAGGCCGACGAAGCCTGGGTGGTGACCTTGACCGCTGGCGAAATCGAAGCAGAACACTACCAGCAGATGGGCATGGGCAAGGCCGAGGCAGCACGGCTCAAGGGCCGCCTGCGCGCCTGGGACAGTATTGCCGTGCCGCGCTGGGCCGGGGTGCCAGAGGCGCGTTGCGTGCAATTAGGCTACTTCTGCCTGCAACTGCCGGCCATGCAGGCAGCGCCCGATGTGCCGGCTGTTTCCCGTGAAGCCGAGATGGCCGATATCCGCCCGTTCCGTCGCTTCAACCCGTTGTCGTTGCCGGCTGACAGCGATGGCGCGCCCACCTGGCACAACCTGCTGGCTGACGTGCGTGCGCTGCTGGAGATGGCCCGGCCTGAAGTGCTGGTCCTGCCGCACCCGCAACTGGACCCGCACCCTGATCACATCTGCGCCCATGTGGCCGTCATGCAGGCGCTTGAGGGCTTGGCGTGGCAGCCGCAGACGCTGCTGTGCTATGCCAACCATCTGCACGACAACGACCGCTGGCCCATGGGCGATAGCGGCGATGGCGTGGCCTTGCCACCGCAACTGAGTGCCGGCCAGCCGTGGGCACCGTGCAGCCTGGTGCTGGACCTGCCAACGCAGCGCGACAAGGCGATGGCCCTGGGCATGATGCATGACCTGCAGCCTGCCGCGCCGTTCAAGCGCCGCTTGCGTCGGCTGTTGCAGCGCTGGCTGGCCGGGCGCCGGCCATCGCCTTACGGTGAGAATGAGTTCTTCCGCAAGGCCGTGCGCCGGCATGAACTGTTCTGGCGCCGTGAGCTGTAGACAATGCCCATGGTTGACCGCGAAGGCGCAGAGCGCCCAAGGAAAGCAATGAAAGTCTTATTTCTGGTGCAGAAAGAACAGCGGGCCATCCTCGATCGCCTGTACGACGGCGTCGCGGCCAACTGTGAGTGCGACCTGCGCTGGTTGACCAGCGATGACCAGCGCAACCTGCGCCGTTATTTCAAGCGCGAAGTGCAGGTCGAGCGCTACGACCGCATCGTGTTCTTCCTGCGCTTCAAGCAGGAAATACGTCAGGCCGCGTTCATCCGTACCGTGCCGAACCTGGTGATCCTCGAGCATGATGCCTACCAGAACTACATCCCCTGCAAGTACACCGGCAAGTTCAGCGCGCATTACCGCAAGCTGCCGTGGGCACGGGTGATCAGTTCCGGCTACATGGTCAGCGAGCGCTTGCGTCAGGAAGGGTTCGATGCGGTGTTCGTGCCCAAGGGTTATGACGAGCGCCTGCTCACGGACCAAGGGCTTGAGCGCGATATCGAACTGGCGTTCGTCGGCAGTACCAACAGTGTTGCCTACAGCGGGCGCAAGGCGTTGCTGGATGAATTGGGGCGGGTGGAAAACCTGGTGGTGACCCGCACCAAATCTGGCGAAGACTATTGCAACACGCTCAACCGGATCCGCTTCTTTGTCAGTGCCGATGTGGGCATGGGCGAGTACATGATCAAGAACTTCGAGGCCATGGCCTGCGGCTGCGTGTTGCTGGCGTTCGACCAGGGGGCTGAAGAAAATAGCGCCTTGGGCCTGCAGGATATGCACAACGTGGTGTTGTACGACAGCATCCCGACGCTCCAGGCGAAGCTGCGTACCCTGCGCGCCGATCCGGGCCTGGCCCAGCAAATTGCAGAAAATGGTCGGCATCTGGCGGTTTCCCGCTTCAGTTTCGCTGAAGTTGGCCGTAGCATCGTCGACCATATGCGCCCGGCACTCAGGCCGCACCCGCCCTTGTCCGTCTGGCAGAGGCTGCGGTTGACGCTGGGCATTTAACTAAAAGAGCTTTCGTGACCAGGGAGTGGCTGCGTAAAGTCTGTTGTCGCAACGCGGAGGGAGTCCGGTGCGCTTTTCAAATGATAGTGATGTCACGCTTGTCGTGACCAGCTGCGGTCGGTTCGATCTGCTCAAGGAAACCCTTGAGAGCTTCGATCGCTACAACACAGCGCCCATTCGCGAGGTCTTCATTACCGAGGACTCCGGTGACGACGCTGTTCACGGTGCCGTACCCGAGCACTGGAAGCCCCACTGCACGGTATTCGTCAACCGCCCCAAGCTTGGGCAGTTGGCCTCGATCGACCTGGCGTACAGCCATGTCAAGACGCCTTACATCTTTCATTGCGAGGACGACTGGCGCTTCTACCGCCAGGCCTTCGTGGAAGACTCCAGGGCGATCCTTGAGGCCAGCCCCCAGGTGCTGCAGGTCTGGTTGCGCAGCCATGCCCATGACCTGTCGATCCACAGCCCCTATATCCATCTGGGGGATCGGCAGGTCATCGCCGGGGTGCCCTGCTATCCACTGCACTCCGAGAAAGCCGAGTGGCAGGCCTTTTCCCTGAATCCGGGGTTGCGTCGGCTGAGCGATTATCAGCGCTGTGCGCCATTTGCCGGCTATGCGGGCGAGAAGGCGCTGTCGCGGCGTTACGCGCAATTGAACCTGACAGCGGTCACCCTGGAGGGAGACGCCGTCCTGCACACGGGCTTTGGCAGCCACGTCACCGTGCCTGAAGAAGTTCACCGCAAGGCCAAACGGCGTAATCGCGACCGGATCAAGCTGGCACTGACGCTGGTGATCGGTGCCTTGGCAGGCATGGGTATATCCATCTTCGTGCACTGATACCGCGCTCGGCGCAGCGCCTGGCCGGGGTGTGTAACGCCCTGCCAGGCGCTGGGGCTGAGGTTCAGCGTGCCAGCAGGGCCGCTTGGAAATCGGCGAGGGGGAAGCGGTCGCCCAGTTTCTCGCGTGCGATGTAACTCACCATGTGTTGCACGTTGCGTCGAACCATACGGGCAGACAGTGGTGGGCGCAAAAAGCGCATGTCGGCAACGTCGATCAGGCCCAGGTGCTGGTCAGGCGTGACCACCACATTGCCCAGGTGCAGGGAGCGGAAGTACACGCCGTTACGGTGCAACTGGCGGATCAGGGTGATCAGGCGGGGCAGGTAGATGTCCCAGCTGAAGCCTTCGTCCCGCGACATCTGCAGCAGCGTGCGCCCCGGCAACGGCCTGTACAGCACTGCGGTTCTGCCCGGCAGGTCCAGCTTGTGCTGGCTGATGACCTCGAGCGTAGGGATGCCCAGCTGTGCAAGGCGCGCAGCGTTGTCCACAAAGCGCTGGGAGTAGGGGCGCAGCAGCGCAGATGAAATCAGACGCTTGCGCCGAAAAACCTTGAGGAAGTTACCATCCTCAAGCAGGTAGACTTTGGCGCCATGGCTGTCTGCCTCCAGTATCTGGGCGCCAAGTGTCAGCTGATCGAAGTCGACCTGGGTGAGCCGAGAGCATTGCATGAGTTGAGCCTTGTCGTCTGGCGAGCAAAATGACCGGCAATAATGCCGAAAATAATCCTCCAGCACCATGTTGGTCTTTTTCGACCGACCAGGGGGCTTAAGCCGTATGAAAAAAACCGGGCGCAGGTCGTGTGGGCCGTCGGCCCGGCATGTTGTTGCTCCGCAGGCGTGCCGAAAATGACGCCTGTGGTAAAATTTCCGGTTCAACCTGAACAGCGAGCTCGATGATGGCCGAAACACCGCTACCGGCGGAGCACACCTCCAGCCTGAAGATCTACTTCCGGTTGCTGAGCTACGTGAAACCCTATATCGGCATTTTCCTGCTGAGTATCATCGGTTTCGTGATCTTTGCCTCTACCCAGCCAATGCTGGCCGGGATCCTCAAGTACTTTGTCGATGGCCTGAGCAACCCCGAAGCGGTGTTGTTCCCCAACGTCCCCTACTTGCGCGACCTGCAATTGCTGCAGGCGGTACCGCTGCTGATCATCCTGATCGCGGCATGGCAGGGCCTGGGTTCGTTCCTCGGCAACTATTTCCTGGCCAAGGTTTCCCTCTCCCTGGTGCATGACCTGCGCGTGGAGTTGTTCAACAAGCTGCTGGTACTGCCCAACCGCTATTTCGACAACCACAACTCCGGGCACCTGATCTCACGCATCACCTTCAACGTGACCATGGTGACGGGGGCCGCCACCGATGCAATCAAGGTCGTGATCCGTGAAGGCCTGACGGTGGTCTTCCTGTTTGCCTACCTGCTTTGGATGAACTGGCACTTGACCCTGGTGATGGTCGCCATCCTGCCGGTGATCGCGGTGATGGTCAGCGTCGCCAGCAAGAAATTCCGTAAACAGAGCAAGAAGATCCAGGTGGCCATGGGCGATGTGACCCACGTCGCTTCCGAAACCATCCAGGGCTACCGTGTGGTGCGCAGCTTCGGCGGCGAGGCTTACGAGCAGCAGCGCTTCAGCCGTGCCAGCCAGAGCAACACCGACAAACAGTTGCGCATGACCAAGACTGGCGCCCTGTACACGCCCATGTTGCAGCTGGTGATCTACAGCGCCATGGCCGCGTTGATGTTCCTGGTGCTGTTCCTGCGGGGCGACTCGACCGCGGGCGATCTGGTGGCCTACATCACCGCCGCGGGCCTGCTGCCAAAGCCGATCCGCCAGCTTTCAGAAGTCAGCTCGACCATCCAGAAAGGCCTGGCCGGTGCTGAAAGCATCTTCGAGCAACTGGACGAGCAGCCCGAGATCGACCGCGGTACGATCGAGAAGGAGCGCGTGGCAGGTCGCCTCGAAGTACGCAACCTGAGCTTCACCTATCCGGGCACCGATCGCGAAGTGCTGAGCGACATCAACTTCACCGCCGAGCCTGGGCAGATGATCGCGTTGGTCGGGCGCTCTGGTAGCGGCAAGTCGACGCTGGCGGCGCTGATTCCGCGCTTCTATCACCATGACCAAGGGCAGATCCTGCTCGATGGCGTAGAGATCGAAGACTACCGCCTGCGCAACCTGCGCCGGCACGTGTCGCAGGTGACCCAACATGTGACCCTGTTCAACGACACCGTGGCCAACAACATCGCCTACGGCGACCTGGCCGGCGCGCCGCGTGCGGACATCGAAGCGGCGGCTGCCGATGCCTATGCCAAGGAGTTCGTCGACAAGCTGCCCAAGGGCTTCGACACCGACGTGGGTGAAAACGGCGTGCTGCTGTCCGGTGGCCAGCGCCAGCGCCTGGCGATTGCCCGGGCCCTGTTGAAGAACGCACCGCTGCTGATCCTCGACGAAGCGACTTCGGCACTGGACACCGAGTCCGAGCGGCATATCCAGGCTGCGCTGGACCATGTCATGCAGGGGCGCACCACGCTGGTGATCGCGCACCGCCTGTCGACCATCGAGAAGGCCGACCAGATTCTGGTCATGGACCAGGGCCGTCTGGTGGAGCGCGGCACCCATGCCGAGCTGCTGGCAGCCAATGGCTATTATGCCCGCTTGCATGCCATGGGCTTGGACGAGCCGGCGAAGGCCGATATCACCTGAGTTGTCGTTGATCGGGGCCGTATGGCCCCGATTGTCACCGGAATTTTCCAGGGCCCGATCTGGCCATAAAGCCGTCGCTTACCCTGTGCTAATATCCTGCCCCTGTTCATTATTTCCATATGGGTTGCCCATGAAGTTGTCCCTGCCGCGTTTCGATCAAGCCCCGGTATTGGTGGTCGGCGATGTCATGCTGGACCGCTACTGGCATGGCGGTACTTCACGTATCTCGCCAGAAGCGCCAGTGCCGGTGGTGAAGGTCGATCAGATCGAGGATCGACCCGGCGGCGCGGCCAACGTTGCCTTGAACATTGCCGCCCTCGGCGCTCCGGCGGCACTGATCGGCGTTACCGGCCAGGATGAGGCCGCCGACAGCCTGGCCAACAGCCTGCAGGCGGCGGGTGTGCGTTCGGTTTTCCAGCGCATTGCGCACCAGCCGACCATCGTCAAGCTGCGGGTCATGAGCCGGCACCAGCAGTTGCTGCGCATCGATTTCGAAGAGCCGTTCGCCACTGACCCGCTGTCGCTGGGCGCCGAAGTCGAAAGCCTGCTCGACGGTGTCAAAGTGCTGGTGTTGTCCGACTACGGCAAAGGCGCGCTGAAAAATCATCAGAGCCTGATCGAGGCCGCCCGTGCCAAGGGTATACCGGTACTGGCCGACCCCAAGGGCAAGGACTTCTCGATCTACCGCGGTGCCAGTCTGATCACGCCGAACCTCAGCGAGTTCGAGACCATCGTGGGCCGCTGCGCCGATGAGGCCGAGCTGGTCGCCAAAGGCCTGCAGCTGCTGCTGGACCTCGACCTGGGGGCGTTGCTGGTTACCCGTGGCGAGCACGGCATGACCCTGCTGCGCACCGGCCACCCGGCGCTGCACCTGCCGGCCCGTGCCCGCGAAGTGTTCGATGTGACCGGCGCTGGCGATACCGTGATTTCCACCCTGGCTGCAGCCATCGCAGCCGGTGAGGACCTGCCCCACGCGGTCGCCCTGGCCAACCTGGCGGCCGGCATCGTGGTCGGCAAACTGGGTACTGCAGCGATCAGTGCACCTGAGCTGCGTCGCGCGATCCAGCGCGAGGAAGGTTCCGAGCGTGGCGTGCTGGGCCTGGAGCAACTGCTGCTGGCCATCGACGACGCGCGTGCGCACAAAGAGAAGATCGTGTTCACCAATGGTTGCTTCGACATCCTGCATGCAGGGCATGTGACGTACCTTGAGCAGGCGCGTGCCCAGGGTGATCGTCTTATCGTCGCGGTCAACGACGATGCCTCGGTAAGCCGTCTGAAGGGCCCTGGCCGCCCGATCAACAGTGTCGATCGGCGTATGGCCGTGCTGGCTGGGCTGGGCGCGGTGGACTGGGTCATCAGCTTCCCTGAAGGCACGCCGGAGAATCTGCTGAGCCAGGTGAAACCGGATGTGCTGGTCAAGGGCGGTGACTACGGTATCGACCAGGTGGTGGGTGCCGATATCGTCAAGGCCTACGGCGGCACAGTGAAGGTGCTGGGGTTGGTCGAGAACAGCTCGACCACTGCAATCGTCGAAAAAATCCGCAAGAACTGACGTGCCCGGGGCCGCGCGGCGGCCCCGGATGCTCATTTGTTCAGCGAGGTGCGCGCGCGCTCCAGCAGTGCCCGCGCCTTGTCGCCAAAGCGGCGCAGGTGTGAAGCCTTCGCGGCTTTGCGCTCCACCAGCCCCTGCTGCTTCACCCAATCCTTCCAGCGTATCCGCTCGTCCGCGACCACCCACCCGTCCTGCCGGGCAAAGCTCTCCGCCAAGTAAAGCCCGCGGGTACTGGCCGGTACCAGTTCATCGTTCTTCAAGGTATACAGCTCGGCCAGTGGCTGACCATCCTGGACGGGCATCAGGTACAAGTCCGGCCGCTTACGGTTGAGTCGCGCGACCAGCTGATCGCCCTCCAAGCGTTCATCGACATGGAACAGGCTCAGCTTTTTCGCGTCCTTGGGCACTTGCAGGCGCATGTCGTAGATCAGTTGCAGCGATGCCGTAGGCAGGTGCACGTACGCCCGAGGGCGCTCCAGCAGCATCAGGTTGCCGCAATACACCGACCGGGCGGCACCTGATTCGGGCGTCAGCACGAACGGCAGCGCTTCCCGGTAGTGCAGCGCGGCAGCGTAAGGTGCAGGTAGCCAGGTGTCGTTGAAGCGACCACCCAGCCAGCCTTCCGGGGTTTCCAGCAGGCACTCTTCCGCCACTTCCTGGACCGCAGTGTGCAGCGGCAGATTGAGCTCCTGAGCCGGGACATACCCTGAAATCAATTTAAGCACCACATCACCCCGGTCCTGGCGGCGCTGGCGCACCAGTACCCAGTAGTCACGGTGCTGCCAGTGCAGGGTCAGGCGTACCGAAACGCCGAGGTTGGCAAGCTCTGCGACGAAGCGCTGGTTATCGGGCAGCTCGATGGCCCGACGCCGTTGTTGCGTCTGGGCGAAGTTCAGCGGCATGCCGATGCTCTGGTAAACCAGGCTCTCGGGGGTGGCTTCGACATGCAGTGGCAGTGTTTTGAAGTTGCTCGGGTTCTTGCGGATCAGCGTACGCGGCACGAGGCTCCTCCTTGCGTCGGGTCAGTGTCCAGGCCCGGGGGTGGGGACAACTCAATGCTGGCCCAGGATGCGGGCGACGGTGGCCACGTTGTGGGCCAGGTGCAACGGGTTGATAGTGCCGACGATAGCACTGCTGACGCCAGGGTGGGCGAACAACAGTTCGAAGCTGGCGTGTACCGGGTCGACACCGGGTGCAAGGCAGACATGCCCACTGGCCAAGGCCTTCTTCACCAGAATGGCTTTGCCGTGTTCGGCAGCGTAGTCCAGTACCGGTCGTTCTGCCTGCTCGTTGAGGTTGAAGGTGACCATGGCGCAGTCGCCTTGTTCGAGGGCCTTCAGCCCGCCGGCGACGGTCTTGCCCGACAGGCCGTAGCCGAGGATCTTGCCTTCCTGCTTGAGGGCTGCGAGGGTCTGGTAGACCTCTTGCTGCTCGAGAATCTCCAGGTCGTTGCCATCGGAGTGCACCAGTACCAGTTCGATGCGGTCGGTCTCCAGCCGGCGCAGGCTGCGCTCTACTGACATACGGGTGTGGGCTGCGCTGAAGTCGAAACGCGATTGGCCGCCTTCGAACTCTTCGCCCACCTTGCTGACGATCACCCATTCATCGCGCTGGCCGCGCAGCAGCGGCCCCAGGCGCTCTTCGCTGCGGCCATAGGCCGGAGCCGTGTCGATCAGGTTGATACCCAGCTCGCGGGCCTGGGCCAGCAACAGGCGCGCTTCGTCATCCCCGGGGATCGTGAACCCGGTGGGGTACTTCACGCTTTGGTCGCGGCCAAGCTTGACCGTACCCAGGCCCAGGGGGGAAACCTTGAAGCCTGTGCTGCCCAGCGGCCGGTGGAAGTCGTGCAGGGTTGGCAGGGTCATGGCAGCAGTCGCTCCCAGGCGGGGATGCCCAGTGGTGGGCGTGGCAGCCCGGCGAGCTCGGCCTGGGCGCTGGGGCGGATGCCGTCGCGCTGCAGGCTGGCCAGCACGCGGTCACTGAAGTCGGGGGCCAGGGCGAGCTTGGTCGGCCAGCCGACCATCAGCCGTTGCTGGTCGGCGAGGAACGCGTTGTCAGGCCGTACCAGGCCCGATTGCGCAGGTTCTGCGCGGTCCACGCGCAGGGTGGCCCAGCGCACCTGGCTTTGATCTACCCATGGCAAGAGCTGGCTGACCTCCTTCTGGGCTGCAGCAATCTGTGCCGCCGTGTCGCGTGCTACGCCATCGGCTTCAGCCAGGTCGCCGCCGAGGTACCAGACCCACTGGCCATCGGCCGCGGGGTGGGTGGTGATGGTGACGCGCGGCTTGGGCCCGCCGCCCAGGCAGTGGGCATACAGTGGTTTGAGGTTGGGGCCTTTGGCCATGACCATATGCAGCGGCCGTGTCTGCATGGCCGGTTGCTCAAGGCCCAAGGCGTGCAGCAGCCCTTCGGTGCCTGCACCAGCGCTGAGCACGATGCGCTGGGCGCGGATTTCACGGCCGTCCACGCGCAAGCCGGCCAGTGTTTCACCTTCATGCAGGGGTTCGATGTGCTCACCGGCGAGCAAGGAGTCGCCTGCCAGTTCAGCCAGGTTGGCCAGCAGGCTGGGAACGTCGACCACCAGTTCGGCCAGGCGATACACCTTGCCTTTGAAGGCGCGGTCCTGCAGTGCGGGGGGCAACTGGTCGCCCTTGACCTGGTCAACCCGGCCGCGCACGGCCTTGCTGGCGAAGAAGCTGGTGAGGTTGCCGGCCAGGGTACCCGGCGACCACAGGTAGTGGGCATCGGAAAGCAGGCGGGTGCGGCTCAAGTCCAGTTCGCCGCTGCCGGCCAGGGCCTCGCGCCAGCGCCGTGGCATGTCGGCGATGGCCTCCGAGGCGCCCGTCAACGCACCGTGCAGGGCGTACTTGGTGCCACCATGGATGATGCCCTGGGATTTGATGGTCTGTTCGCCGCCAAGGCTGGCGCGCTCCACCAGCACTGTCGAATAGCCCAGGCTGCGCAGGCGGGCGTTGAGCCACAGGCCTGCGACCCCGGCGCCGACGATGAGCACGTCAGTGGAAATGGCAGATGGCATGGATTACCTCCGAGGTTGGACAGCTGGGCATTATACAACAAGCCACGCGCATTCCCTGTGCAGCCCAGCAGCAGTCGCTATCGCCCTAAAGTATTGGACGTATTTCATGCAGGCGTGAATAGCGCGTTAGTGTTGATTCGGGTTGCCTGAAGTTTGCCGGCCTGTTGGATTTTATTTGAGAGGGCAACTGTTATTTTTGCCAGTTTCGACGTGGCTGTTCTGTCGATACGCTGGTCGCTGTTGTAGGTGTCACCACGGTGCTACAGAAGAGACTGTCAACGACGGAAGGGGTATGACCATGAGCAAAATTGTACACTTTACGGATTTCGCGCTTCTGCCGGGTGCACAGAAAGAGCGTGAACGCTTGAATGGCTGGCGTCTTTATAATCAGCACGCGGGCGTGAGCTTTCGGAAGCATCCGCAGGATGACAATAAATTTGTACTCTACAATAACAGCAACTCGGGGGCGGACCTGCGCCCGGGCATCATCATGTATAAAGTCATTTCGGGTTATGCGCCTGGCACCAAAGTGAAGTTCCTGATGACGGCAAGTTACAGCAGTAATAACAATCCCCCTCGTTTGTCCGTACGTTACGGGACGGAGATTGTTGTGCCCGAACGTCAGTTGACAGCCGATTTTGTCGACCACGTTGGGGAGTTTGTCGTTGAGGAGGACGGGGTAATTCTTGCTATTGAAAACGCAGTGGCCGAAAGCGCGGGTAACGATCTTTATATTTCGCAGTTGAATATTTCGGTCAATGAAAAGGGCATCGACGGCTCAGCAAGCAGGTAACAACCCACCCTGCTCACTGGCTTCGGCCTGTTGCCGGTAGGCGTTAGTGCACTATCGGCATCAGGCTGACGCATGTTCAGTGCCCCGTCGTTTTGGAAAACAACTGGATCACCACCACGCCGCCGACGATCATTGCCATCCCCAGCATCGCCGGCACATCGAGTTTCTGGCCATAGATCACCAGCGCCGCCACGCTGATCAGCACGATCCCCAGCCCCGACCAGACCGCATAGGCGATGCCTACCGGAATGCTGCGCACCACCAGGGTCAGCATCCAGAAGGCGATTGCGTAGCCGACCACCATCAGCAGCAGTGGCAATGGCGTGCTCAGGCCTTTCACAGCCTTCATGGAGGCTGTGGCGATGACTTCGGCAACGATAGCGATGGCGAGGTAGGTGTAGGCGTTCATGGTTCGATCCTCCGGTTCTGGTCCGGCATTCTAGAGTGTCCCAGGATGCGGTAAAGTCATTACCTATCACCCCAGGAGATAGGTTGATGGCCGAGCAGTGGAATCTTGAGCAACTGCGGACCTTTGCGCGTGTCGTCGAACTGCGCTCGTTCTCTGCCGTTGCCCGCGAGCAGGGCAAAGTGCAATCCGCCGTCAGCACTGCCATTGCCATGCTCGAAGCGGACCTGGGCGTCACGTTGTTCGAGCGCAGCAGCGGCCGCCAGCCCAGGCTGACCGAAAACGGCACTGCGCTGCTGGAGGATGCTCGCGAACTGCTGCGCCAGTGCGAACGGCTCGATGGCCGCGCGCTGGCCCTGATGCGTGGCCAGGAAGCGTTGCTGCGGGTGGCGCAGGATGAAGCCATGCCGTATCAACCGGTGATCGACAGCCTCGACGAACTGGCCAGCCATTACCCTTTTCTGGAAGTTCAACTGGCCAGCGGTGCCCAAGGTGATGTGGCGCGCAAGCTGGTAGAGCGGCGTGCAGACCTGGGTTTGTTTTTCCACCATGAAAGCATGCCCGCCTCATTGGAACGGCGTGCACTGGGCAGCGTGGAGATGGTCACGGTGTGCGCGGTGGACCATCCATTGGCGCGGGAAAGCCGCGTGACACGCCAGCAGTTGGCACGTTACCGCCAGTTGCTGATCACCCCACAGCAAAGTGGCTACCCAGGCGGCGAAGCGATCAGCCCGCAGGTATGGCGCGCCGACAGCTTCTACGCCATGGCCGAGCTGCTGATGCGCGGGCTGGGCTGGGCGTGGCTGCCGCGCCATGTGGTGCAATACCCGACCTACCAGGCGCATATGGTCGAGCTCGCCAGCGAATGGCGGCCACCGGCCTTGGTCGTCGAACTGGCCTGGCGCCGTGACGAACCCCTGGGGCCCGCCGCGCAGTGGCTGGCCGAGCGCTTTGCGGTGCACTTGCGCGCGATCGGGTAAACTTCGCCGCCATGAACAGAACTCTCTATACCCTGTTGTTCCACCTGGGCCTGCCGCTGGTAGCGCTGCGCCTTTACCTGCGTGCACGCAAGGCTCCGGCCTACCGCCAGCGTATCGGCGAACGCTTCGCCCGCAACCTGCCGGCGATGCGCCAGGGTGGCATCTGGGTTCATGCCGTTTCGGTCGGTGAAAGCATTGCCGCCGCGCCTATGGTGCGCGCGTTGCTCAAGGCCTACCCGGACCTGCCGGTCACCCTCACCTGCATGACCCCCACCGGCTCCGAGCGCATTCGCGCGCTCTTCGCCGATGAGCCACGCATCCAGCATTGCTACCTGCCTTATGACCTGCCGTGGGCGGCGGGGCGTTTTCTCGACCATGTGCGCCCGCAGCTGGGTATCATCATGGAAACCGAGCTATGGCCCAACCATATTCACCAGTGTGCCAAGCGAGGCATTCCGGTCGCGTTGGCCAATGCACGGTTGTCCGAGCGTTCCGCCCGTGGCTATGCGCGGTTTGCCAGGCTTACCCGGCCGATGCTCGCCGAGATGAGCCTGATTGCGGTGCAGACCGAAACCGAGGCGCAACGCTTTCGCGACTTGGGTGCCCGCCCTGAGTGCGTGCAGGTCACAGGTTCGATCAAGTTCGACCTGAAGGTCGATGATCAGCTTTTGCCGCGTGCCAGGGCACTGCGTGAGCAGTGGGGCGCGGGGGAGCGGCCGGTGTGGATTGCGGCCAGTACCCATGAGGGTGAGGACGCACTGATCCTGCAGGCTCATCAACAGTTGCTGCAGGTGCATGGCGACGCGCTGCTGGTCCTGGTGCCGCGCCACCCCGAGCGTTTCGATGCAGTGCACGCCTTGTGCAGCGCGCAGTTCGCTACCGTTCGCCGTTCTGCCGCGACTGCGGTCGATGCCCAGACCCGCGTGTTGCTTGGCGATACCATGGGTGAGCTGCTGTTCCTCTACGCATTGGCCGACATCGCTTTCGTCGGCGGCAGCCTGGTCGCCACTGGCGGCCACAACCCACTGGAGCCGGCAGCGCTGGCGCTGCCAGTGATCATGGGGCCGCATGTGTTCAACTTCCTCGAAATCAGCGCGATGTTGCGCGATGCCGGGGCGCTGCAGCAGGTGGACGATGCCCAAGGGTTGGCGGTGGTCGTGCGGCAGTTGATCGAGCTGCCGCAGGAGGCCCAGCGCATGGGTGAGGCGGGCAGGGCGGTGATGCAGGCCAATCAGGGCGCCTTGCAGCGCTTGCTGGAGGGGCTGGGGCGGTTGATCCGCTGAACCGCGCCTGGTGTTTCTCTAGTAGAAAAGCCGCGGTTCGGAGGAGTCCAGTAAGCTTGCGAGTTTGGTCAAGGCGAAACTCAACTCGGCACGGCTTGGCGTCATCAGGGCGATGCGCACGCCACTGCTGGCTGGGCTGCGCTCAGGCTGGAACTGGCTGCCGCTGACCACGGTTACCCCATTGTTGCGCGCCAGGTTGGCGAACTCATCGCTGGTCCATGGCTCAGGCAGCTCCAGCCAGATATGGAAGCTGTTCGGCTGGCTGCGCACCTTGTACCTGCCGAGGATTTCCAGCGCCATCAACTGGCGTGCGGCGGCTTCTTCCTGCTGCACTCGCACCAGTTGTTCAGCCATACCGCTGTTGATCAGGTTGCTGGCCAACTGGGCCATCAGCGGGGACGGCATCCAGACGCTGCTGCGCACCATCGACGACAACCGTGAAAGCGTTTGTGGCGGCGCGTAGAGGTAGCCGATACGCAGGGCCGGCAGCACGCTCTTGGACAGGCTGGTCAGGTACACCGAGCGCTCAGGTGCATAGGCGGCCAAGGGTTTGTAGTCAGGTGCCGGTTCGAGGAAACCGTAGATATCGTCATCCACGATGAACAGGTCGAATTCGCGGGCAATCTGGGCGATAGCCTCGCGACGCGCGTGCGGCATCACCGAGTTGGTAGGGTTCTGGTGGGTGGTCACACATACCAGCAGCGAAGGGCGGTGCTCCAGGCAGGCAGCCCGCAAAGCCTCGGGAATCAGGCCGTGCTCGTCCATGGCTACCCCGCGCAAGCGGCGGCCCATGCTGTGGGCCAGGGAAATGATGCCGGGGTAGCAAAGCGACTCGCACAGGATCACATCATCGCTTTTTGACAGGCTGCTGATGGCCACCAACAGGCCGTGCTGGGCGCCGGAGGTCAGCACCACCTGTTGCGGGCGAGCTTCGGGCAACCAGCGCTGGATCCATGTGGCGCCAGCCTGCTTGTGCGTTGCATGGCCACCGTCGGTAACGTAGTCGAGCACCTGGTCCAGGTCGGGGGATGCCGCCAGCTCGGTGATTGCTCCGCGCAGCCAGTCGGCCATGTGCGCATCGTTGGGCTTGATGATCGACAGGTCGATCTGGCCGTTTTCCTGCTTGAACGGTGCGGGCCGCGAGGTGGCGGTGGGGGCAGGCGCCGGCCGTTGCTGCAGGACGAAAGTCCCGCGACCAACCTCACCCACCACCAGGCCCCGCTTGGCCGCTTCGTCATAGGCTCGGCCAATGGTGCCAGGGGTCACGTGCAGTGCCTCGGCGAGGTCCTTGAGTGTTGGCAGGCGGTCGCCCGGCGTCAGCCGGCCGTTGCCTATGTCCTGCTCAAGCGCATCGGCAATCATCAGGTAGACCGGCTGCGCCAGGTCGCTGTAGTGAGGAACCCACATGGAAATGGCACCAGAATCTGCAAGAGCGCGGAAGCCTAGCACGAAAGTCAGGATCGGAGTAATCGGGTTTTTACGCTGTAAATTGCCTCTATTGATATGACTTCGAGGGTCGTCTCGGTCGGTCCACCAGGCCCCGCTTGAGCACTGGCGTGAGTGTGATCAATGGGTGCTACGAAGAAATCTTTTGAAATCAATGAGTTGATTGGATGGAATCAATCATGGTGGCAATCGGCCAATGAATTAAATTGAATCGATTCTATTTTTGTAATTACAATGATTGAGTCGATGCAATGCGGCGATGCCTGGAGCGGTATCGCCCTTTCACATCGCTCAGCTGTGAACGGATTCAAAAAAAACAAAGACTGCCGCCTCTGCCCGGCTTGGCACGACACCGAATGGTCAATGGAATAGCACCCGAAATGGAAAGCGCACACCTGCAACAAGCAGCCGAGCCTCAGACGTCACTGGAAATCCGCCTGCCCGGGGTTGTCTCCAGCGCCTGGCAAACCTTGCTCAACAACACCCCGCTCGACTTCGAAACCAGCAAAGAGCTTTACCCGCAACTCAAGGAGCAGGCGCAAGAGGTATTGGGCAAAGCGCTGTGCCAGCAGATACGGGGTTTCGTTGAAGATCCGCAACTGACCAGCATGATCGTGCGCAACTGCCCACGCGATCGCGATGTACCGCCTACCCCTTACTCCGGTGTGCTCAGCCCACGCAGCACGCCAATTGCCTGCCTGGTCAGCCTGACCATGCAGCACCTGATGGGTATTCACCCGGTTGTCTACGAGGGTGAAAATGACGGTCGGCTGTTTCGCCATGTAATCCCGGCCCGTACCTCCTCCAGTCACAAGAGCTCGCATGGCTCGCGGCTGCGGTTTTCCTACCATGTCGACAATCCCGACCTGCCATTGTCTTCCGAGCCGCTGAGGACCGTGTCCTGCTGCCCGGAATACCTGTCGTTCTTCGGCATGCGCTGCGACCCACGTATCAGCACCACCTTGGTCAACCTTGATGCCGTGATCGCAGCGCTACCCTTGGCGACCGTGCGCGAACTTTGCGACGCGCAATTCGAAATCCGCCGCCCTGACTCGTTCACCGGTAACCGCCGCTGCACTGCCGAGCTGCCGGTGCTGGTGCGTGGCCATTCAGGCGAGTGGTTGAGCCGCTTCGACAGCGAGAACACCCACGGCCTGAACCTGCGCGCCGAGCAGGCCCTGGCCACCCTGCGCGGGTTGTTGGAGACCCGGCGTTTCGATGAGCCACACCTGCTGCTGCCAGGCGATTTCATGATCTTCAAAAACCAGCGTGTGCTGCATGCCCGCGATGGTTTCGAACCCCAGAACGACGGCGCTGACCGTTGGCTGCTGCGGGTGTTCGCGGTCAACGACCTGAACCGGGTGCGCTTCGCCCGGGCCGACCACCTGTACGAAGTGCTCTCCTGATTTCTCTTCATTCATCGACGGAATTACTGCTATGGAACTGTTAGGCGCTTACTGGGCGGAACACTGGCTGCTGGCGATCCTGCTGCTGGGCGCCATTGCCTTTGTCGCGGGCTTCGTGGACAGCATTGCCGGGGGCGGCGGGTTGTTTCTGGTACCAGGGTTTCTGCTGGTGGGCATGCCGCCTCAGGTAGCGCTGGGGCAGGAGAAACTGGTCAGTACGCTGGGCACGCTGGCTGCGATCCGCAACTTCCTGGCCAACAGCAAGATGGTCTGGCAGGTGGCACTGGTCGGCGTGCCTTTCTCACTGCTCGGCGCCTACCTGGGGGCGCACCTGATCGTGTCGATCTCTCAGGAAACCGTGGGCAAGATCATTCTGGCGTTGATCCCTTTCGGCATCCTGATCTTCCTCACCCCCAAGGACCGCCCGATAGAGGAGCGGGAGCTGTCGACGCGGATACTCTACACCGTCGTGCCATTGACCTGCCTGGCCATCGGCTTCTACGACGGCTTCTTCGGCCCAGGCACTGGCAGCATGTTCATCATCGCCTTCCACTACCTGCTGCGTATGGACCTGGTTTCCAGTTCGGCCAACTCCAAGACGTTCAACTTCGCCTCCAACATCGGTGCGCTGGTCGCATTCATCATGGCCGGCAAGGTGGTCTACCTGCTGGCGCTGCCCCTGGTGGCTTGCAACATCCTCGGCAATCACATGGGCAGTGCTCTGGCGCTGCGCAAAGGCAACGACGTGGTGCGCAAGGCGCTGGTGTTTTCGATGTTGTGCCTGTTCACCAGCCTTGGCGTGAAGTACCTGGTCTGACATTACCTTCTGGGAGACAAACCTGATGAAAACTGCATTCGTAACCGGCGCCTCCTCAGGCTTTGGCCGGGCCATATGCGCCACCCTGGTTGCCAAGGGCTACCGCGTGATCGGGGGCGCCCGCCGTATGGAAAAGCTGCAGGCGCTGGAGCAAGAACTTGGCGACAACTTCATTCCACTGGCGCTTGATGTGACTGATGGGCAGTCGATCAGCGCAGCGGTGGCGCAGATCAACGAAGCTGCACCGGGCATCGATGTGCTGGTCAACAACGCGGGATTGGCGCTGGGTATCGAGCGGGCCCAGGCCTGCAGCACCGAGAACTGGCAGCGCATGATCGATACCAACATCACCGGCCTGGCCATGGTCACCCATGCGGTACTGCCGCAGATGGTGCAGGCCGACAGCGGCATGATCATCAACATCGGTTCGATTGCCGGCACCTATCCCTACCCGGGCGGCAACGTCTATGGTGCGAGCAAGGCGTTCGTGCGGCAGTTCAGCCTGAACCTGCGCGCCGATCTGGCAGGGACCCGCGTGCGTGTCAGCAACATCGAGCCAGGGCTGTGTTCCGGGACCGATTTTTCCGTGGTGCGCCTGAACGGCGACCTCAATGCGGTGGATGCCTTGTACCGCGACGTGCAAGCGATCCTGCCCGAAGACATTGCTGCCACGGTTGCGTGGATCGCTGAGCAGCCGCCACACGTGAACATCAACGCCCTCGAAATCATGCCGGTGGCGCAGAGCAGTGCGGCCTTGAATGTGGCGCGCAATCTGCCGCCTTGCTGATTAGGGTCAATCGCACTTTTGGCATTATTGGCTAGTCTTAACGGTTGGCGGCATCACTTTGCCGCTACCGTGATGACCCGAGGCGCCGGCAAAGCCCCGAGCGCCCGAAACCTGATCAGGAGTGCACGATGGACCTCAACCGTCGGCAGTTCTTCAAGGTCGCCGCTGTCGGCCTTGGAGGCTCGAGCCTGGCGGCGTTGGGCATGGCCCCGACGCCGGCCTTCGCCGAGCAGGTGCGCCACTTCAAGCTGGCGCACACCAAGGAAACCCGCAACACCTGCCCCTACTGCTCGGTCGGCTGCGGCCTGATCCTTTACAGCCAGGGCGATGCGGGCAAGAACGTCAAACAGAACATCATCCACATCGAAGGCGACGCCGACCATCCGGTCAACCGCGGCACCCTGTGCCCGAAAGGCGCCGGTCTGCTGGACTTCATCCACAGCGAGAGCCGCCTCAAGTACCCCGAAGTGCGCAAGCCGGGTAGCAAGGAGTGGGTGCGGGTGAGCTGGGACGAGGCACTCGACCGCGTTGCCGAACTGATGAAGCAGGACCGCGACGCCAACTTCATCGAAAAGAACGACCAAGGGCAAACCGTCAACCGCTGGCTTACCACCGGTTTTCTCGCTGCCTCCGCCGCCTCCAGCGAGGCCGGCTACCTGACCCACAAGGTCATCCGCGCAACTGGCATGCTGGGGTTCGATAACCAGGCACGTGTCTGACATGGCCCGACGGTGGCAAGTCTTGCCCCGACGTACGGCCGTGGCGCCATGACCAACCACTGGTCAGATATCGCCAACGCGAATCTGGTCCTGGTGATGGGTGGCAACGCAGCAGAAGCGCACCCGTGCGGCTTCAAGTGGGTGACCGAGGCCAAGGCGCACAACAAGGCGCGGCTGATCGTGGTCGACCCGCGGTTTACCCGTACCGCCTCGGTGGCGGACTACTACGCGCCGATTCGCACCGGCAGCGATATCGCCTTCATGGGCGGGCTGATCAATTACCTGCTAAGCACTGACAAGATCCAGCACGAGTACGTGCGCAACTACACCGACGTGTCGTTCATCGTCAAAGAAAGCTATGGCTTCGAAGACGGGCTGTTCAGTGGCTACGACGCCGCCAAGCGCGTGTATGCCGACAAGTCCGGCTGGGGTTACGAACTGGGCGAAGACGGTTTCGCCAAGGTCGACCCGACCCTGCAGCACCCGCGTTGCGTGTTCCAGTTGATGAAGCAGCATTACAGCCGCTATACCCCGGAACTGGCGAGCATGACCTGTGGCATGCCGCAGGACGCCATGATGAAGATCTGGGAAGAAATCGCCACCTGCTCGGTACCGGGCAAGACCATGACGATTCTCTATGCACTGGGCTGGACGCAGCATTCGATCGGCGCTCAGATCATCCGCAGTGCGGCCATGGTCCAGTTGCTGCTGGGCAACGTCGGCATGCCGGGTGGCGGGGTCAATGCCTTGCGCGGGCATTCCAACATCCAGGGGCTGACCGACCTTGGCTTGCTCTCCAACTCGCTACCGGGCTACTTGAGCCTGCCTGGCGATGCCGAGCAGGACTATGCCGCCTACATCGACAAGCGGGCTTCCAAGCCGCTGCGCCCTGGGCAGCTGTCCTACTGGCAGAACTACGGCAAGTTCCATGTCAGCCTGATGAAGGCCTGGTATGGCGCCAATGCCACGGCAGACAACAACTGGGGTTACGACTGGTTGCCCAAGCTCGATGTGCCGGCCTATGACGTGCTGCGCATGTTCGAAATGATGGGCCAAGGCAAGGTCAACGGTTACCTCTGCCAAGGTTTCAACCCGATCGCCGCATTGCCCGACAAGAACCGCGTGACCGCGGCTTTGGGCAAGCTTAAGTGGCTGGTAGTCATGGACCCGCTGGCCACCGAGACCTCGGAGTTCTGGCGTAATGCCGGGCCCTTCAATGACGTCGACACGGCCACTATCCAGACCGAAGTGATCCGCCTGCCCACGACCTGTTTCGCCGAGGAAGATGGATCGCTGGTCAACAGCAGCCGCTGGCTGCAGTGGCACTGGAAGGGCGCCGACGGCCCGGGCGAGACCCGCACCGACGTGCAGATCATGAGCGAGTTGTTCCTGCGCCTGCGCCAGCGCTACCAGACCGAGGGCGGCACTTACCCTGACCCGATCATGAACATCAGTTGGCCCTACAAGCTGGCAGACGAGCCGTCCCCGGAGGAACTGGCCAAGGAAATGAACGGCTGGGCGGTCACTGATGTGACCGATCCGACCGGTACGCTGATCAAGGCCGGGCAACAGTTGGCAGGCTTCGGCCAGCTCAAGGACGACGGCAGCACAGCGTCCGGCTGCTGGATCTTCGCCGGCTGCTGGACCGAGCAGGGCAACCAGATGGCCCGGCGTGACAACAGCGACCCCTACGGCATGCATCAGGTGCAGAACTGGGCCTGGGCCTGGCCGGCCAACCGCCGCATCCTCTACAACCGTGCCTCCAGCGACCTGCAAGGCAAGCCCTGGGACCCGGAGAAAAAGCGCCTGGTATGGTGGAACGGCAAGGCCTGGACCGGCACCGACGTGCCCGACTTCAAGGTCGATTCGCCACCGGAAGCGGGCATGAACCCGTTCATCATGAACCCCGAGGGCGTCGCACGGTTCTTTGCCATCGACAAGATGGCCGAAGGGCCATTCCCCGAGCACTATGAGCCGTTCGAGACGCCGATCGGCATCAACCCACTGCACCCGAAGAACAACAAGGCCACCAGCAACCCGGCCGGGCGGATCTTCGATTCGGTGTGGGACACCCTCGGCAAGCACGACGAATTCCCCTATGCGGCAACGACCTACCGTTTGACCGAGCACTTCCACTTCTGGAGCAAGCATTGCCGGCTCAACGCCATTGCCCAGCCCGAGCAGTTCGTCGAGATCGGTGAGGTGCTGGCCAACGAGAAGGGCATCAAGGCGGGGGACCGGGTGCGGGTGTCGAGCAAGCGCGGGCATATCGAAGCGGTGGCGGTGGTGACCAAGCGGATTCGCCCGCTGCAGGTCAACAACCAGACCGTGCACCAGATCGGCATCCCCTTGCACTGGGGCTTCACCGGCGCGACGCGGCACGGTTATCTGACCAACACCTTGGTGCCCTTCCTCGGTGACGGCAACACGCAGACGCCGGAGTCCAAGTCGTTCCTCGTCAAAGTGGAGAAAATCTGATGGCCAGCCAAGACATCATTGCCCGCTCGGCCACCACCACCGTACCCCCTTCGGTACGCCAACAAGAGGAAGTCGCCAAGCTGATCGACACCACCAAATGCATCGGCTGCAAAGCGTGCCAGGTGGCGTGTTCGGAGTGGAACGAGCTGCGTGACGAGGTGGGCCATAACCACGGCACCTACGACAACCCCCAGGACCTCACGGCCGAGACCTGGACCCTGATGCGCTTCACCGAACACGAGCGCGACGATGGCAACCTGGAGTGGCTGATCCGCAAGGACGGCTGCATGCACTGCGCAGAGCCAGGTTGCCTGAAGGCCTGCCCCAGCCCGGGAGCGATCATCAAGCACGCCAACGGCATCGTCGATTTCAACCAGGACCACTGCATCGGCTGTGGCTATTGCATCACTGGCTGCCCGTTCAACATTCCGCGCATCTCGCAGAAAGACCACAAGGCCTACAAGTGCTCGCTGTGTTCCGACCGCGTGAGCGTGGGCCTGGAGCCTGCCTGCGTGAAAACCTGCCCGACCGGCGCGATCGTCTTCGGCAGCAAGGACGAAATGAAGGTGCATGCTGGCGAACGCATCGTCGACCTCAAATCGCGTGGCTACGACAACGCCGGGCTCTACGACCCGGACGGCGTCGGCGGCACGCACGTCATGTATGTATTGCACCATGCCGATACGCCCAGGCTGTATGCCGGCCTGCCCGACCAGCCGGTGATCAGCCCACTGGTAGGCTTGTGGAAGGGCATCACCAAGCCCCTGGCGCTGCTGGCGATGGGCGCGGCGGTGCTGGCCGGGTTCTTCCACTATGTGCGGGTTGGCCCGCAGCGGGTCGAGGAGGACGAACACCGCAACCCCGCGCCACCTGATGACAGCGTGCACCAGGTGGACCCCGCGGTGCATGTCTATGATCCGAAGCAGCCCGGTGGGCAAGGGGAGCAGCGGCCATGAACGACGAAAAACCCATATTGCGTTACAACGCCAACGAGCGTACCAACCACTGGATCGTCGCCATCCTGTTCGTGCTGGCCGGGCTTTCTGGGCTGGCGCTGTTCCATCCGGCGCTGTTCTGGCTCAGCCATCTGTTCGGCGGGGGGCCGTGGACACGGATCTTGCACCCCTTCATCGGGGTGGCCATGTTCGTGTTCTTTCTGTTCCTGGTGGTGCGTTTCTGGCGCGCCAACTTCATCACTGCCAACGACCGCCTGTGGCTGCGCCGCATCGACCGGGTGATGCTCAACAAAGAGGAGGGCGTGCCGCCGATCGGCAAGTACAACGCTGGCCAGAAGCTGCTGTTCTGGACGCTGTTGGTGTGCATGCTGGTGTTGCTGCTCAGCGGCCTGGTGATCTGGCGCGCGTATTTCAGCCATTTCTTCGACATCGGTTCGATCCGCCTGGCGTCGTTGGCCCATGCGCTGGCGGGCTTCGTGCTGATACTCAGCATCATCGTGCACATCTACGCCGGTATCTGGATCAAGGGCTCGATCGGCGCCATGCTGCATGGCTGGGTCAGCCGCGCCTGGGCACGCAAGCACCATCAGTTGTGGTATCGCGAAGTGACCGGCGACAAGACGCCGAGTGATCATGGACGTAAAGAAGGATGAAGGCTTGAGCACGATACTCGAACCGGGGCAGATCGAAGCGTCGGCGGTGATGCCGCCGTTCTTGCACCTGCCGCCCGCCAACCTGTTCGAACTGCGCGCCGTGCGCCTCGAGCAGCTCGCTGCAGGGCATGCCCTTGGCGACTATTTGCGTCTGGTCGCACGGCTGTGCCGCATTCAGCAGCAGCTTGTGGATAACCCGCCTGGTGGTTTGCCAGTGGCCGATGACCGGCAGCGCCTGTGCATAAGTCATGGCTTGCCACCCCTGGCAGCCGATGGCCTGGTGCGCGAGGGGGCGTGGCTGGTGTGGTTGCAGGCGCTGCTCGACCGGTTCGACGATGAGGCCGATGGCCCTTTGGCGGCAGCCTTGCAGGCACTGCGCGGCAGTGACGACAGCCAGCGCAAAGGCTGGGGTGCCGCATTACTGGCAGGGCAGTACGACGCTGTGCCCGTAGCTTTGGTGCCGTTTCTGGGGGCCGCGCTGCAGGCGGCGTGGTCCAGCTGGTTGCTGGGGCTACCGTCACCTGAGCTCAAGCCGTCGGGCAGCCAGGCCCAGTGCCCGGCCTGTGGTTCGCCGGCCATGGCCGGGGTGGTACGTAACCGTGGCAAGCACAACGGCCTGCGTTATCTGGCGTGCTCGTTGTGTGCCTGCGAATGGCATGTGGTGCGGGTCAAGTGCGTGTACTGCGAGGCGAGCAAGGGTTTGCGCTACACCAGCCTGGAGGATGACCGCCATGCGCCGGGCAAGGCGCCGCTGCGGGCTGAATGCTGCCCGGGGTGCAATACCTACCTGAAGCAGAATTATCTTGAGAACGACGCTGCTGCCGAGCCGTTGGCCGATGATCTGGCCAGCCTGGCACTGGATATTCGCTTGGACGAGGAGGGCTTTCATCGGCTGGCACCCAACCTGATGCTGGCGCCGGGTGGTGGGTGAGTGTCTACACTGCACAATTGAGTTGCCCTCATCGCCGGCAAGCCGGCTCCCACCAAGCGCTGGCTTGCCGGCGATGAGGGCCGAACAGACAATGGATAAGGTAGTACCTGATGTCTTCAAGCCTCGCCAGCAACACGCCACGGCTCCCGTCCATCGACACCCTGCTACGCCACCCGGCCTGCCTCCCGCTGATCGAGCGCCATGGCCGCGACGCGGTGCTCGCCACCCTGCGCCAACTGCTCGACGACCTACGCGAACCTGTTCGCAACGGCCAACTCGGCACTGCCGAACTGGGCGCTGAAATCCTCCTGGGCCGCAGCGGCGAGCGCCTGGCGGCCCAGCAGCGCAGCCAGGTACGCCGCGTCTTCAACCTCACCGGCACGGTACTGCACACCAACCTGGGTCGTGCCCTGTTGCCGGAGGAAGCCGTTGAAGCCATGCAGACCGCCGCCCGCCATCCGCTCAACCTGGAGTTCGACCTTGCCACCGGCAAGCGTGGCGACCGAGACGATCTCATCGAAGGGCTGATCCGCGAGCTGACCGGCGCCGAAGCGGTCACCGTGGTCAACAACAATGCTGCCGCCGTGCTGCTTGCACTCAACAGCCTGGGCGCGCGCAAGGAGGGCATCATCTCCCGCGGGGAGCTGATCGAGATCGGTGGCGCCTTTCGCATTCCCGACATCATGGCCCGTGCCGGTGTACGCCTGCACGAGGTCGGCACCACCAACCGCACCCATGCCCGCGACTACGAAGCTGCCATCGGCCCGCGTACCGGCTTGTTGATGCGGGTGCATTGCAGCAACTACAGCATCCAGGGCTTCACCACCCAGGTGCCCACCGCAGAGCTTGCACGTATCGCCCATCTGCATGAGCTGCCACTGCTCGAAGACCTGGGCAGCGGCAGTCTGCTCGACCTGACCCGCTGGGGCCTGCCCGCCGAACCGACTGTGCGCCAGGCCCTGGCCGATGGCGCGGATATCGTGACCTTCAGCGGTGACAAGCTGCTGGGCGGCCCGCAGGCCGGGATCATCGTCGGGCGCAAGGACCTGATCGCCAGGATCAAGAAAAACCCGCTCAAACGTGCCCTGCGCGTCGACAAGATCACCCTCGCGGCCCTCGAAGCCGTGCTGGCGTTGTACCGCAACCCGGACAGGCTGGCCGAACGCTTGCCCAGCCTGCGCCTGTTGACCCGCAGCCAGGCTGAGATCCACGCCCAGGCCGAGCGCCTGGCCCCCGAGCTCAAAGCCCGTCTAGGGGCGCAATGGGCGGTCAGCGTCGAGCCTGCGCTCGGCATGATCGGCAGCGGCAGCCAGCCGGTCGCCCGCCTGCCCAGCGCCGCGCTGTGCCTGCGCCCACAGGTGTCGAAGAAATTGCGCGGGCGCAGCCTGCATGTGCTGGAACGCGCCTTGCGCGACCTTGCGGTGCCGGTACTTGGCCGTATCGACGATGATGCGTTGTGGCTCGACCTGCGCCAACTGGACGACGAAGCCCAGTGGTTGGCGCAGTTACCTTCCCTGCAGCTGGGGCCGGTGCAGTGATCGTTGGGACTGCCGGCCACATCGACCACGGCAAGACCGCATTGCTCCAGGCCCTGACCGGGCAGGCCGGCGATCACCGCCAGGAAGAACGCGAGCGCGGCATGACCATCGACCTGGGCTATCGCTATGCCGCCCTCGCCGAAGGCGCGCCACTGACGGGCTTCATCGATGTGCCCGGCCACGAGCGTTTCATCCACAACATGCTTGCCGGCGCCCATGGTATCGATCTGGTGTTGCTGGTGGTGGCTGCCGATGACGGCGTCATGCCACAGACCTGTGAGCACCTGGCGATCATCGAGTTGCTGGGCATTCCCCAGGCACTGGTGGCAATCAGCAAGTGCGACCGGGTCGCGCCGGCGCGCGTGGCCGAGGTACAGGCGCAGATTGCGCAACTGCTGGCGCCCGGGCCTTATGCCGGGGCGGCGCCGTTCCCGCTGTCGAGTGTCACCGGCGAGGGGGTCGAAGCGCTGCGTGATGCTTTGCTGGCGGCGGGCGAGCGCTTGAAGCGGCGCAGCGTGCGTGGGGGCTTTCGCCTGGCTATCGACCGCGTCTTCGCGGTCACCGGGGCTGGCCTGGTGGTCACCGGTACGGCGCTGGCCGGGCGTGTGAGCGCGGGTGATACGTTGTTGCTGGGCAAGGCCGGTAAAGCCGTGCGCGTACGCGGTCTGCATGCGCAGAACCAGGCCGCGCTGGTGGCTGAAGCCGGGCAGCGTGTGGCACTGAACATTGCAGCCGAGCGGCTCGCCATGGAGCAGGTGCGCCGTGGCGACTGGCTGGTATCGCAGTGGCTGCACGCGCCCAGCACACGGGTGGACATCGAACTGCAACTGCTCGCCGGGGAAGCCCGTCCCTTCGAACATTTCAGTGCCGTGCACGTACATCTGGGCACCCAGGACGTCACCGCGCGGGTCGCCCTGCTCGAAGGCGAGCGCCTGCCTGCAGGGCAGCGTATGTTCGCCCAATTGTTGCTCAATGCGCCGCTGCAAGCCGTGCACGGCGACCGCCTGGTGCTGCGCGACCAGCGTGCCCAGCGCACGCTTGGCGGCGGTACGGTGCTGGACCCGTTCGCCCCGAGCCGGCAGCGTCGCAGCGAGGCGCGCTTGCGCCAGTTGAAGGTGCTGCGTGATGCCGAGGGGCTGGAGCAGGCCCTGATGGCCTTGCTCCACAACGCGCCGGGCGGGCTTGACCCGCAGCGGCTGGAGCGCCAGTTCAACCGCTTGCGTGAGGGCTGGCAGTTGCCTGCTGATGTGCAGGTGGTCGCCACAAGGCAGGGCCAGTTGTTGTTCGCCAAGACCCAGTGGCAGGCGCTCAAACACCAGCTGCGCGAACAACTGGTGTCGTTCCACGAGCAGGAGCCCGACCAGCTCGGCCCGGACCGTGACCGCCTGCGCCGCTTCGCCGCTTTGCCCGTCGAGCGTCCCGCCTTCGTCAGCCTGCTCGAGGAAATGCTCGGCGAAGGCGCCATTGCCAGCAGCGGGCCGTGGTTGCATCTGCCCGATCACAAGGTGCAGTTGAGCGACGCCGACAGCGCGCTATGGTCGCGGCTGCAGCCAAGGTTGCTGGAAGGGCAGTTCGATCCGCCATGGGTGCGGACGCTGGCCAGCGAAGAACAGTGTGCCGAGGCGGATGTGCGCCTGTTGCTCCGAAAGTTGGCCAGGCTTGGCGTCGTGCATCAGGTGGTACGTGACCTGTTCTACCCCGAGGCGACGCTACAGCGCATGGCAGAGCTGCTGCTTGGGCAAGCGAATGAAACGCCGGTAGTGCAGGTGGCCGCATTTCGCGATATGTTGGGCATCGGTCGCAAGCGCAGTGTGCAGATTCTGGAATACTTCGACCGTATCGGCCTGACCCGCAGGGTTGCCGATCAGCGTCACATCCGCGCCGACAGCGCCCTGGCCCAGCAGCAGGCCAGGCACTGAGTTCAAGGAAGGCAATCGCGCCCGGTGGCGCGGCCGGGCTTCAAACCCGGTTGGGGACGGCAGCCGTTCCCGGGCAGGTTCGACTCCCGCTGCCTTCCGCCAATTTCCTGGTCACGCGCGCTCGCCGCACAGGTCCAGCGCAAACCACGGCTCTGCAGCCTCTGCATCCAGCCCCGCGCCCAGCAGCGCAAACAGCTTGCCCAGCGCCGCCTCACGGGTCATGCCACCGCCACTGACCAGGCCGGCACCACGCAGGCGGTTGCCCGCCGCATAGGTATCGAACACCACCGAACCCTCTGGGCACTGGCTGATGGCAACCAGCATCACCCCACGTTGGCGCGCAGAGCGCAGCACGTCGAGCAGAGCCTGGTCATCCGATGGCCCGGTGCCGCTGCCGTAACACTCCAGCAGCAGCCCTTGCACCCCGGTGTCGAGCAGCGCACGCAGGTGTTCGGCCTGCAACCCCGGGAATACCGGCATCACCGCGAGGTTCACCGGCTGGCGCTGCTGGCGATAACCCAACTTGGCCGGTACGTCGCTCGCCCGCTCGCCTTCACGATGACGCGGCAACGCGGCGAAGGCGTCGAACGCTTCGCTGCGAAGCTTCGAGGCGCGGCAGCCCGGCAGCAGCTGGCCATGGAAGTACAGCTGTACGCCATCCTCAAGGCCTTGTTCGAACTGGTGCAGGGCACCGCACAGGTTGTCCCAGGCATCACTGCCCGGTGCACCGGCCGGCAACATAGACCCGGTCAGCAGTACGGGTACCGGCAGGCCCAGCAGCAGGAACGACAACGCCGCCGCGCTGTGGGCGAGGGTATCGGTGCCATGCAGCACCAGCACGCCATCGTGGCCGTCATTGTCCACTGCATCGACGATGGCATCACGCATTGCCAGCCAGTTGTGCTGCTGCATGTTGGCACTGTCGAGCAGTGGGTTCATTTCCTGCAGCGTCCACTGCAGCTGGGGTGCATCGCTCAGTTGGGCGAAGTGTTCGCGCATTCGCGCATCGAAACCACCGGCCGGTGCCAGCCCTTCGGCGGTTTCGAGCATGCCGATGGTGCCCCCGGTGTAGAGGACGAGAAGATTCTTGACTGCACGCATGGAAAGCATCCGTAGCGGTGAGCGGAGAGTAGGCAGCCGCCCGCGAATGGGGCGGCTGGGCAGGCGAGGATATCAGCGCTGCGGCTGAACTTGGCCGACGGTCGTGTCAGCGGCAGTTTCGGCCTGAGGATTGGCCGGCCAGGCGTCGCGGTCCAGGTCCAGGTCGGCGAATTTGCTCGAGTCGAACACAGGCTGCTTGATGCCGGCTTTGCGCTGGTCATCGTAATCGCGCATCACGCGCAAGCCGACCTTGAACAGCAGGGCCAGGGCGACCAGGTTGACGAAGGCCAGGCAGGTCATGGTGATGTCGGCGAATGCGAACACGGTCGTCAGGTCCTGTACCGAGCCCCATACCACCAGCGCCAGCACCAGGCCACGGAACACCAGCAATACCATGCGGTTGCGGCTGAGGAACTGCAGGCTGTTTTCACCCAGGTAGTAGTTGTAGAGGATGCAGGTGAAGACGAACAGCGACAGCGCGACGCTGACGAACAGGCGGCCCCAGTCACCGACCACCGCGGCCAGCGAGTTCTGGGTCAGGACGATACCGTCACCTTCGAAGCCCGGGGTATAGAAGCCAGACAGCAGGATCAGCAGGGCGGTGCAGGTGCAGATCAGGAAGGTGTCGAGGAACACGCTGAATGCCTGGACCACGCCTTGTGCGCCCGGGTGTTTCACAGCTGCCACGGCAGCAACGTTGGGCGCACTGCCCAAGCCTGCTTCGTTGGCGAACACGCCGCGCTTCACGCCCATGACGATGGCGCTGCCGAGCAGGCCGGCGAATGCAGGGTCCAGACCGAAGGCGCTCTTGAAGATGGTTTCCAGCATGGCCGGCACGTGTTCGATCTGGGTGCCGATCACGTACAGGGTTACGGCGATGTAGGCCAGGGTCTTGACCGGTACCAGCAGGTCGGAGACCGCAGCGATACGCTTGATGCCGCCCAGGAACACGATGGCCAGCAGCACCGCCAGGGCGATACCGGTGTGGCTTGGGTCAAAGCCGAAAGCGTTCTGTAGCGAGTGTGTCACGGTGTACGACTGCAGGCCCATGAAGGCGAAGCCGTAGGTGACCAGCAGCAGGATCGAGAACACGATGGCCATGCTCCTGAGCTTCAGGCCGTGCAGGATGTAGTAGGCCGGGCCACCACGGTACAGGCCATCGCCATCGGCGCGCTTGTATACCTGGGCCAGGGTGCATTCGAAGAAGCTGCTGGCCATGCCCACCAAGGCGGTGACCCACATCCAGAACACGGCGCCCGGGCCACCCAGGGTCACGGCGATGCCGACACCGGCGATGTTACCGGCGCCGACGCGGCCGGCCAGGCTCAGCATCAGGGCCTGGAAGGAGCTCAACTGGCCTGCCTGGCCACGCAGCGATTCCTTGAACACACTGAACATGTGGGCGAAATGGCGGAACTGTACGAACCGCGAGCGGATGGTGAAGTAACCGCCGAGACCGACGATCAGCACGATGAGAAGCTTCCCCGAAAGGAAATCGTTGAGTGCTTCGAGCATTGGAAAATGACCTCGATTCTTATTCTTCGCGTGAAAGACCAGCGGACGGCAGGCGCACCGCTATCGTTGGGGCGCATGGTTGGCCATGACAAGAGTGGTTACAATTTCGCTGGTTGCTCTGAGTTGATGCGACTTGATGCTACACTTGCGCCATTCGCGTCACCCTGGATGCCTAAAATGAGCGATCATTTCGCTAGCAACCTCAAATTGGCCTGCAGCCACTACCGCTCTATCTCCGAAGTTTGCCGCCAGCTGTCGATCAACCGCGCGCAGTTCAACAAGTACCTGAGCGGGCAGAGCCGTCCGACAGCGTTCAACCTCAAACGCATCGGTGATTTCTTCGGTGTCGAGGATTACGAGCTGAATTTGCCACCCGAACAGTTCGCCCGCTTGATCGGCGCCCGGGTATCGGCTTTGGCCGACCAGCCCAGCGACCCGATCAGCGAGCTGTTCCGCCCGCTGCACGAGCACGCCGGCAACCTGTCGCGCTATTGCGGCTACTACTTCGAGTACTCCAACTGCATGTCGGTACCCGGCACGATCCTGGTGTCGCTGGTGCACCTGCGCGAGGAGCGCGGCCGCTTCCTGTTCGAACGCCAGGAGCGCCAGGAGCGCTCGAGCGCTACCGACCTGCATGCCGAGGTGCGTTGCCGCTACCTGGGCGCGGCGTTTCAGCTGCAGGACCGGATGTTTCTCATCGACTACGAGTCGCTGACCCTGAACGAGATGAGCCAGACCATCCTCATCCCCAGCTTCAAAAGCCGCATCACCCGCTTGAATGGCCTGAAGACCGGCGTCTCCAGCGGCGACCGGCGCAACCCGGCCTGTACCCGCGTGGTGTGGGAGTACCTGGGTGAGGAGATCAATCGCATCAATGCCTACCGGCAGGTGAAGCTGTATCAGCCGGATGATCCGCGCATCGATGACGATGTGCGTGAGCGGTTGAGCGTGGGCCCGCTCAGTAACGGGTTGTTCGAAATCGAATAGATGAGCGCTTGTACACGTATTGCCGCCGGTGACCTCTGAGAAGTACATGGCCAGTGGGTGGGCCAACTTTGCCGAGGCCGCACCGGTTGGAAAGGGGGCGGACTCCCGGCTCATTGCCTGTTCAATGAAGGCTTAAAGTTGTCGCAACCACTCCCCAACCGGATGCCCCTCGCTGAGTAGCAGCTTCAACGACATCAGGCAGCAAATAGTGATCAGCAATGGCTTGATCAGCCGTGGCCCGAAGTACAGTGCACAACGTGCGCCGAGTTGCGCACCGACAATGGCGCAAACTGCCATGGCCAGTGCCAGGGGCCAGATGATTGCGCCGCTGAAAGCAAACACCGAAAGGGCGCCGAGGTTGCAGGATGCATTGAGCAATTTGCTGCTGCAGATCGCCTGCATCAGGTGTTGCCCCAAGAGTAACGTGAAGGCCACCATGAAAAATGACCCCGTGCCTGGCCCGAATATACCGTCGTAGAACCCAATGACTGGAGCAACTGCCAGCGTGAAGACCAGATACGAGACCCTCTGCCTGCGCGCCTTGGTATCAAGCTTGGGGCTGAGCGCGAAATAGAGGGCCACTGTAATCAGCAAGATGGGTACAACTGATTCCAGGAGGGCTTTGTCGAGCATGCTGATCGACAATGCGCCTGTAGCGCCACCGACGAATGACAAAGCGGCCATGGGCCAGCCAGTTCGCCACTCGATCATTCGCTTGCGCGCGAACGCCCATACGGCTGAAACACTGGCTGAAGAGGCCTGAAATTTATTGGTAGCCATTGCCGCCACCGGATCGACACCTGCGATGAAAAAGGCCGGCAACTTGAGTAACCCTCCGCCTCCTGCTATCGCATCAAAAAAACCGGCGAGCAATGCGATCGAGGCCAGCGGTAAGAGTAATGAAACTTCAATCTCCATTTATATCTCCCCCGCCTTAGCCGCGTACGATCAGTGGATCTTGTTGTAAAGTCACTGGCCTTGCATCCGGTGAATACCCGAATAGTCGAACCAGCAGTCTTCGGTTGCCCTTGAAAATGTCGCGAGCATGAGGTGCCTGACTATTGTTGATCAATAGTGCGGAGTAAGAGCTTGGTAAGAAGTCGATGCTGGCTGGCGGTTTGTTGAGTGTGAGATTGAGGATCTGAGATCTGGACTTTGAGTTTAACCCTGTCATTGTTATTTCTTTGTATGTAGGGGAAGGTGGAACTTGTTTTTAGGGTGCTGACTATCTAACTCGATATTTTTTACCGCGGATGTAGGGCCGCGCTCTTGCGATTCGTGGGGAATGTCCGTTGCTATGGTAGGAATCGTCTTACGCAGGCAGTGCTGTCAGCCTCAGGGTTGGACTTCCCCGCCTGGAAACCGCAAAATGACCCCTTTCCCTCATCAACCTGTTCGGATCTGCTGACTCTATGCGTATGCGCCTGATGCTGTTGGGTGGTGGCAATGCCCTTGGGCAAGCGCTGATTCGTCTCGGGGCCGAGGAGGACATCGCATTTCTGGCGCCGCGCCCGCCGGAAGACGGCTGGACGCCGGCCAGCCTGACCCAGCTGCTCGACGATCATCGCCCCGACGCCTTGGTCAACCTGGCTTACTACTTCGACTGGTTCCAGGCCGAGTCGGTCAGCGAACAGCGCCTGGCTCAGCAGGAGCGGGCGGTGGAGCGGCTGGCGGAGCTGTGCCAGCACCACCAGATCACCCTGGTGCAGCCTTCCAGCTACCGGGTGTTCGATGGCTCGCGTGCCACGGCCTATAGCGAAAAGGATGAGCCGGTGCCGTTGGGCCTGCGTGGTCAGGCGTTGTGGCGCATCGAGCAGAGCGTGCGTGCGGCGTGCCCGCAGCATGTGTTGCTGCGCTTTGGCTGGCTGCTGGACGAGAGCATCGACGGTGCCTTGGGCCGCTTCCTGACCCGCGCCGAGCAGCCACAGGAACTGCTGCTGGCCGATGACCGGCGCGGCAACCCGACGCCGGTCGACGATGCTGCACGGGTGATCCTGTCGGTGCTCAAGCAGCTCGATTGCACCGCGCCGCTGTGGGGTACTTACCACTACGCCGGTAACGAGGCGACCACGCCGCTGGCGCTGGGCCAGGCGATCCTTGCAGAGGCCGGGCAGCACCGCCAGCTGGCCGTGCAGGCGCCGACCGCGCAGGCCCATGCCGCCCGCCCGGATGCCAGTGAAGAACCACAGAACGCAGTGCTGGCCTGCAAGAAAATCCTTCATACCTTCGGCATCAAGCCGCGTGCCTGGCGCGCCGGCCTGCCGCCTTTACTGGACCGATTCTACCGCCATGGCTGACGCCCCCATCCTGATCACCGGCGGTGCCGGCTTCATTGGCTCCCACCTGTGCGATGCGTTGCTGGCTAAAGGCTACGCGGTGCGTGTGCTCGACGACCTGTCCACTGGCAAGCGCGACAACCTGCAACTGGGCAACCCGCGCCTCGAGCTGGTCGAAGGCGATGTTGCCGATGCCGCACTGGTTCAGCGCGCCGCGACCGGTTGCAGCGCAGTGGTCCACTTGGCTGCGGTGGCTTCGGTGCAGGCCTCGGTCGAAGACCCGGTAAAGACCCACCAGAGCAATTTCATCGGCACCCTGAATATCTGTGAGGCCATGCGCCTGCAGGGTGTGCGCCGGGTGCTGTTCGCCTCCAGCGCGGCCGTGTATGGCAACAACGGCGAAGGCCAGTCGATTGCCGAGGAGACGCCCAAGGCGCCGCTGACCCCCTATGCGGTGGACAAGCTGGCCAGCGAGCAGTATCTGGACTTCTACCGTCGCCAGCATGGGCTGGAGCCGGTGGTGTTCCGCTTCTTCAACATCTTCGGGCCGCGCCAGGACCCATCCTCGCCGTACTCCGGGGTGATCAGCATCTTCAGCGAGCGAGCGACCCAGGGGCTGCCGATCACCGTGTTTGGCGACGGCGAGCAGACCCGCGATTTCCTTTATGTCGGCGATCTGGTGCAGGTGATGGTGCAAGCGCTGGAGATGGCGCAGGTGGAAGAGGGCGCGGTGAACATCGGCCTGAACCAGGCAACCTCGCTCAATCAGTTGCTCAAGGCACTGGAAACGGTGGTGGGCAGCCTGCCGGCGATCAGCCATGGCCCCGCGCGCTCGGGTGATATCCGCCATTCGCGCGCGGATAACCAGCGCTTGCTGGCCCGGTTCGACTTCCCGCAGCCGACATCGATGGAAGAAGGCCTGGCTCGTTTGCTCGGCAAGGCCTGACTCAGGGGGGGGTGAGGCCCATCGCCGGCTAGCCGGCTTCCACAGGGCTGGGGCAGTTCTTGTGGCTTGCGCCGTATCTGTGGGGGTTGGCTTGTTAGCGCGCTCGGCGCTGGAATTCCGGCGTCTGTGCCGGCCCTATCGCCGGCAAGCCGGCTCCCACAGGACTGCGGCAGTTCTTGAGACTGCGCCGGACCTGGGGGGCTGCGGCAGTTCTTGAGGCTTGCGCCGCTGGCCTACGCCAGTTCTTGGGGCCTGCGCCGTACCGGTGGGAGCCGGCTTGCCGGCGATGGGCTGCGTAGCAGCCCTGATAACGCTAACTGACTGCCATCAAGCCTTGACCGGCTTGCACCGCAGTGGTCAGAACTTGTAGCCAAGGCCGACCATGTAGACCCATGGGTCGACTTCCACGTTGACCTTGGTCTTGCTGTAGCCCAGCGCGCTCGGGCCGTCGACGCTGGCCTTGGTGTCGATATCGACGTACCAGACCGAGGCGTTGACCAGCAGGTTGTCCGTGAGCATGTAGTCCATGCCCAGTTGGCCGGCGATACCGACCGAGTCCTGCAGCTCGAGGTTGCTGAAGCCTTGTTGCTTGCGCTCGCTGCTCAGGTCTTCGTCGAAGAAGGTGTAGTTGATACCGATGCCAGCGTAGGGCTGGAAGCGCGAGTTGGGCGCCATCGGGTAGTACTGCAGCGACAGGGTTGGTGGCAGCTGCTTGATGTCGGCCAGCTTGCCGTCCAGGCCGCCGCCCAGGCCTTTGACGCCAACGGTGTGCTGGAACGGCGTGGCGGCCAGCAGTTCGAGGCCGATGTGGTCGGTGAGCATGTAGGCGAAGGTCAGGCCCAGTTGGGTGTCGCTGTCCAGTGTCGCCTTGGTGCCCGACACCTTGTTGCCGTCGAACTTCAGGTCGCCGCTGCTTTCGTTCGGGGCGGTGGTGATCGCGCCTGCACGAAGGATCATGTCTCCCGCCTGGTAGGCGTGGGCGGCAGGGGCGGCGAGCGCAAGGGCCACAAGTGAGGCGCCGAGCAAGGACTTGTTCATGGAAGCTCCGAAAGGACGTGAGTAATCGAGTTGTCCAATGGTACGGAGCCGTCTAAACGTAATGTTTGACCCAGCTCAAAGAACTGCATTCATGAATCAGAAACAGTTCTCACTTCAGCTCATAAGCGTATATTTTCTCGGCGTCCATCTGGTAACCGGCGTCGGCCAGCTCGCTGCTGGAGGCTTTGACATGCAGCTTTCCTTCAATCCAGTAAGGCTGGTACAGGTCTTCGACGCGTACCCCCATTTCGCTGAAAATATGCACGATCTGGTTGGAGGGCGGTGGCGGAACATGGATGCAGGCGCCGTAGTAGGGCACCAACAGAAACTCGGTAGTGCGACCTTCTTCGCTGACCTCCAGCGGCACGATATAGCCGGGAAGTTTGATCTGCTGGCCGTCCAGTTCCTGCACCACCGGCGCATCGGGCGCTTGCTGGCGCGCCGCTGGGGCTGATTCCGCGGACAGGGCATTGCTCAGCTGCGACATGTCGTGCAGTGGGGCCAGCTGCGGCGGGATGATCGGCGCGCCTTCGGGGATCAGTGCAGGCCAGTCGAGTTCGCGGGGCTCGGCCGCCCAGGTCGGGGTGGCGAGCATCAGTAGGGATAACAACAGCGCGCGAAGCATGGCGTTTTCTCAAAGGTGAATCGACAGGCCATCGGCCAGCGATTGCCGATAGGCGCGCCAGGCCGGCACGCTGCCCATCAGCAGCGCTGCGCCGAGGATGATAGCAAGCAGCGTCCACTCGTGCGTGCTGGGCCAGGCCAGCGGCAGGTACAGGCCGTAATTGGCCTGAACGTAGCCTTGGGCCAGCGCGATGCCGGCATACAGCAGGCCAAGCCCGGCAACGATACCCGCACTGGCCAGCGCCAGCGCTTCAAGCACCAGCAACCCGGCAATGTGCCAAGGCCGGGCGCCCACCGAGCGTAGAATCGCCATCTCCCGGCGACGTTCGTTGAGGCTGGTGAGAATCGCCGTGAGCATGCCGATCAAACCGGTCAGTACGACAAACAGCGAAACCACGAACAACGCTTGTTCGGCCGTGCCCATCAGGCTCCACAGCTCCTGCAGCGCTACCCCGGGCAAGATCGCCAGCAGCGGCTCGCTGCGGTATTCATTGATCTCGCGCTGCAGGCTGAAGGTGGCGATCTTGCTGTTCAGGCCGAGCATGAACGCGGTGATGGCGGCCGGCTGCAAGTCCATGGTTCGGGCCTGCTCGGCGCTGATGCGCCCGGCGCCACGTGCAGGCACGCCGTTATGCCAGTCGATATGGATCGCCTCCATCCCCGCCAGGCTGATGTGCAGTGTGCGGTCGACCGGCGTGCCGGTGCGTTTCAGCACGCCGACCACGGTGAACGGCTTGTCGTCATGCTTGACCAGGCTTATCGCCGCCACACCGTGAGCCAGCACCAGCTTGTCGCCAAGCCTGTAGTGCAGGGCCTCGGCCACCTCGGCGCCCAGCACCACCTCGAACGGATCGCTGGCAAACTCACGCCCCTGGCTCAGCTCCAGATGCTGCCGGCGACCATACTGGTAATGGCTGAAGTACTCACCGGTGGTGCCCATCACCCGATACCCGCGGTGCGAGTCGCCCAGTGAAATAGGGATCGCCCACTTCACCCGTGGATCCTGGGCGTAATGCTGGTAACTGTCCCAACGGATATTGTTGGTGGCATTGCCAATGCGGAATACGGAATACAGCAGCAGGTTTACCGAGCCCGAGCGGGCGCCAACGATCAGGTCGGTGCCGCTGATGGTGCTGGCGAAACTGGCACGGGCTTCGGTGCGCACGCGCTCGACAGCCAGCAGCAGGCACACCGACAAGGCGATGGCGAAGGCGGTGAGGAACGCGGTGAAACGGCGATTGGCCAGGCTGGCCAGGGCAAGGCGAAGCAGGTACATCAGGCCTCCCGGGGCTTGGCTGCGCGGTTCAGCTCGGCCAGTGACAGATGACGGTCGAACAGCGGTGCAAGGCTCTGGTCATGGCTGACGAACAGCAGGCTGGCGCCGGCAGCACGGCATTCATCGAACAGCAGGCGGATGAACGCTTCCCGGGTGTCGGCATCCAGTGCCGAGGTGGGTTCGTCGGCAATGACCAGCTCGGGTTGGCCGATCAATGCACGGGCCGCGGCAACTCGTTGTTGCTGGCCAATCGATAGGCTGTCGGCGCGGCGGGCAAGCAGTGCGGGCTCGTCCAGGCCGAGGTGGGCCAGCAGTGCGCTGGCCGCCTGGTGGACACTGCCATGACGCTGCTCGGCCCGAGCCTTGCGGCTGCTGGAGAAGCGACAAGGCAGTTCGACGTTTTCCCGTACCGAAAGGAATGGCAGCAGGTTGAACTGCTGGAAGATATAGCCGGTGTGATCGACCCGAAAGCGGTCGCGAGCGCTCTGGCCCAAGCCGCCGAGATCCTGGCCGAGCAACTGGATGCGGCCCTGGGCCGGCACGTTCACCCCGCCCAACAGCCCCAGTAGCGTGGTCTTGCCACTGCCGCTGGGGCCCTTGAGGAACAGGGCTTCGCCTGCTTCCAGGCGAAACGCGGGGATATCCAGCAATGGCGGCTGCCCCGGCCAGGCAAACACCAGGTCTTGCAGCGCGATCAGCGGCAGGCTCATTCAGAACCGAACCACGGCACTGGCAGGCGAGGTTTCCAGGCCTTTCTGGCCGTTCGGGCCGATCAACTGCACATTGATTTTTTGCGTAGCAGGGAAGGCCTTGAACAGCGGTGCGAGGTCGAGCTCAGCGATCTTCTCCGGGGCGGAGCATTTGAGCTGATAGTGCGCATCGATATCGCTGTGCTGGTGGCCATGCTCATGCTCATGCTCATCACCGTCGTCATCTTTTGCCGCATCACCGAACAGTGGGCTCTCCAGTTCCTGAGCATCTTCCGTGCAGCCAGCAGCCGCTGGCAGACCAAACAGCTTCAGGGGTTGCTCGAGCTGTTGGCGCACGGCGGCGACCTTGGCTTTGTCGGCATCGCTGCTGGCGCTGTGTTCAAAGCCCACCAGGTTCATTGCCGGGCTGTCCAGCTCCAGCTCGAGGGCATTGCCGTCGAGTACCACGTTGAGCTTGGCCACCCCGTGCTCATGCGCGCCGAGCGTGCCGTGGGCGTGATCATGGTCATGGTCGTGGGCATGAGCCACGGCCAGGGGCAGCAGGGCGAAGGGCAGGGCGAGCAGCAGGCGACGCATGGACGACTCCAGAAGCGGGCTGGGAATGAATTGGTGATGTTATAACAGCTTCTATCTGTGCCGCCAGCCTGCGTTCTGCAGGTTTCATGTTGTTGTAGCATGGGGGCATTGGAGCGCTTGAAGGAATGCATCGTGAGAATTCGGGGACAGATTGGAGACTGGCCGGTGGACCTGACCATCGAACTGGAGCCCGCGGAGTGGGCGCAGTTGGGGCGGCAGCTTGAGGTGCCTGTGGCGGCCGACGTCACACCGCAGGCCATGGCGGCAGCGCCGCGCCAGGATGACGGGCAGTTGACGGCCGCGCGCGAGGTGCTTCGTAAGGAGGGGCAGATGAGCGGGCCTGAATTGCTGGACCGCTTGGAAGGGCTGGCGGGCAGTACGGCGGCGGGTAAGCGGCTGTTGGTGCGGTTGCGCCACAGCAGTGAGGTGAAGGTGGAAAGTGGCGCGGATGCGCCGGTGTATCACTGGATCGGTTGAGGCGATTGCCCTGTGCGGCCGCGCAAGCGAGGGCATAGCCCTCGCCTGCTGGGCGAATCAGAACATCGCCGAAGACAGTCTGCGGCGGTAAACCGCGACCAGCGGATGGTCGCCACCGAGCAAGTCGAACACCTGCAGCATCGCCTTCTGCGGCAAGCCGTTTTCATAGGCGCGGTTACGCTGGAACAGTTTCAGCAGCCCATCCAGCGCCGCTTCATACTGCTGGCGTGCCAGCTGCTGGATGCACAGCTGGTAGGCCGCCTCATCATCCTGGGGGTTCTGCGCCAGGCGGCTTTTCAGGTCGGCGACTTCCGGCAGGCTGGCGGCCTGGCGCAGGAAGGTCAGCTGCGCTTTGGCCCCGGCCAGGGCAGCCTTGTGCTCATCGGTCTTGACCGCGTCCAGCACGACCTGCGCTTCGCCCAGCTCGCCGCGCTCGGCCAGGCAGCGGGCATACAGGATCAGCGCCTCGGCATTGCTGTTGTCTTCCCCCAGCAGCGCCTGCAGCAGTGCCTCCGCCTCGGCGAAACGGCTCTCGGCGAACAAGGCTTTGGCCTGTTCCAAGGGGGATGCTGCCGGCGCGGCAGGCATCTGCACATGCGGCTCAAGCATGGCGCGGATCGCCGACTCCGGCTGTGCCCCGGCAAAGCCGTCGACCGGCTGGCCATCCTTGAACAGCACCACCGTGGGCAGGCTGCGAATACCGAACTGGGCAACGACTTGCTGCTCAACGTCGCAGTTGATCTTGGCCAGCAGCAGCTCGCCCTGATAACCCTCGGCGATCTTCGCCAGCAGTGGCATCAGCGCCTTGCAGGGCGCGCACCACTCTGCCCAGAAGTCCACGAGGACCGGCTTGTGAAAGGAGTTCTCGATCACCAGTTGCTGGAAGTTGGCGTCGGTGGCATCGAAGATAAACGGTGTTTCCTGGCTCATCGTGACTCTCGCAAATCCGTGAATGGCACCACTATAAAGGCTCGCGGCTGGCGTGGTACAGGCTGACCCGGCGGAATTCGTGCGGCTCGGCCAGGTCCGGGAGGGTCAGTGCCTCAAGCACGCCCAGCTGCTGGTATAGCGGGTGGCTGAAATCGCGTACTCGGGAATCGGCCACCAGGGCCTGACGGCCACGGCCGAGGAAGGCATCCAGCAACGGCAGATTGGCACGGTCGTAAAGCACATCCGCCACCAGAATCAGGTCGAAACGGTCGTCTTCGGCAAAGAAGTCGTTGCTGTAGCTGAGCTCGACCCCGTTCAGCTCGGCATTGGCGCGGCTGGCATCGAGTGCCAGCGGGTCGAGATCGCAGGCCACCACTTCCGATGCGCCGGCGCGCGCCGCGGCAATGCCGGCGATACCGGAACCGGCGCCGAAGTCCAGCACGCGCTTGCCGGCCACCCACTGCGGGTGCGCTGCCAGGTAACGGGCCATGGCCAGGCCGCTGGCCCAGCAAAAGCTCCAGTACGGTGGGTCTTCGAGAATGCGCCGGGTTTCTTCGCTGCTGAAGGCGCGGTCCATGTTCTGATCGTCGATCAACCAGAGTTTGAGCGCGCACCCGGGCAGCTCAGTGACGACCAGCCGCGCTTCGCCGATCAGGCCGCTGAGGGCCTGTTGCAGGGCAAGCGTCGCCACCTAAGGCGCCTTTTTGAAGCGCAGCGGGCCAGTGGCCTGAGTCTGGGCCTGGGTGATGCGCACGGGCGGCAGGTGCATGATCAGTTGGCCCGATTGGCTGGCGCGCCCACGCAGCTCGACCCGACCGCCGGCCGGGAAGACCTCGGGGTTGAAGCGCAGGCGGTAGGGCAGCGCCTGGCCGGTGCCGGTCAGGGTACTGCTGGCCAGAAGCTGTTGCGGGCGGTCGCGCTCGTCGATGACCAGCAAGGCCAGTTCCACGTCGGCACCGCGGGGGATTTCCAGCAAGGTACCGCTCAATTCGCGTTGATAGGCGGGCAGCGGGCCCAGCGGTTCGGCCTTTTTCGCCACCTTGGCGGGCGCAGGTGCCGGGGCTGTCTCGGTCTTCGGCCGGTCGCTGCCACAGGCGGCGAGCAGGGCGGCGCAGCCCAGCACGACGAGCGCTCGATAATGCATGGGGTAATCCTTCAGGGGCAGATTTACCTTGGATGTTAACCCCTTTGGCTTGTCTTGCCAGTGGGATGCGCTACCATGGCCCTCCCTTTTTTTGTTGCCTGCCACCATGCACTGTCCCTTTTGCGGTGCCAACGACACCAAGGTCATCGACTCGCGCCTGGTCGCCGAGGGCGAACAAGTGCGCCGCCGTCGCGAATGCGTGGCCTGCGGCGAGCGTTTCACCACCTTCGAAACCGCCGAGTTGGTATTGCCCCGGCTGATCAAGCAGGACGGCACACGCCAGCCTTTCGACGAAGAAAAGCTGCGTGCCGGCATGCAGCGTGCGTTGGAGAAGCGCCCGGTCAGCGTCGAACGCCTTGAGGCGGCCCTGGCGCATATCAAGAGCCGCCTGCGCGCTACGGGTGAGCGCGAAGTCAAGTCGCTGGTGGTGGGTGAGCTGGTGATGGCCGAATTGCGCAAGCTCGATGAAGTGGCCTACATCCGTTTCGCTTCGGTGTACCGGCGCTTCCAGGACCTCGATGAGTTCCGTGAAGAAATCGACCGCCTGGCCCGCGAGCCGGCTAAAGAGTGAGCATGCCGAGCCAGACCGCAATCCTCGACGCCCATTACATGGCCCGTGCCCTGGAGCTTGCCCGCAAGGGCATCTACACCACGCACCCCAACCCGCGTGTGGGTTGTGTGATCGTCCGTGACGGTGAAGTGGTGGGTGAGGGGTGGCATGTGCGCGCCGGTGAACCCCATGCCGAAGTGCATGCCCTGCGCCAGGCCGGTGAGCGTGCCCGCGGTGCCTGTGCATACGTGACGCTGGAGCCGTGCAGCCACCATGGCCGCACCCCACCGTGCGCCGAGGCGCTGGTACAGGCAGGTGTGGCGCGGGTGGTGGCAGCCATGCAGGACCCCAACCCGCAAGTCGCCGGGCAGGGCCTGCGCCGCCTGGCCGACGCAGGCATCGAAGTCGCCAGCGGCGTGCTCGAAGCCCAGGCCCGTGCCCTGAACCCCGGTTTCCTCAAGCGCATGGAGCACGGCTTGCCGTTCGTGCGGGCCAAGCTGGCCATGAGCCTGGATGGCCGCACCGCCATGGCCAGCGGCGAAAGCCAATGGATCACCGGGCCTGCCGCCCGCTCTGCAGTGCAGCGCCTGCGCGCCCGCGCCAGTGTGGTGCTGACCAGCGCCGCCAGCGTGCTGGCCGACAACGCACGGATGACCGTGCGCGCTGCCGAGCTGGGCCTGGACCCCGACACCACCGCGCTGGCGCTCAGCCGCCCCCCCTTGCGCGTACTGATCGATGGCCGCCTGCGCCTGCCACTGGACGCGCCGTTCTTCCAGGCCGGCCCTGCGCTGGTGGTAACCGCCCTGGGTGACGACCCGCGTTACGCCCAGGCGGGCCATGAGCTGCTCAGCCTGCCGGGCAGCAATGGCCAGGTCGACCTGCTCGCCTTGATGCAAACGCTGGCTGCGCGGGGCGTCAACGACATCCTGCTGGAAGCTGGCCCTGGCCTGGTCGGCGCTTTTGCCCAACGTGGTCTGATCGACGAGTACCAGCTGTTCGTCGCCGGCACTTTCCTTGGCTCCCAGGCCCGCCCGTTGCTGGACTGGCCCCTGTCGAAGATGAGCGAAGCGCCACGGCTGAAAATCACCGAAATGCGTGCAGTGGGCGATGACTGGCGGGTCACGGCCATCCCTCTGCCGGCCCCCGGCGTATAATGCCGGGCTTGCCCCGCGCAACCCGTTTTTGAGGAAGACCCCATGTTCACCGGCATCATCGAATCCATCGGCACCATCCGCAGCCTGACCCCAAAGGGCGGTGACGTGCGCGTCTACGTCGAGACCGGCAAGCTCGACCTGGGTGACGTCAAGCTCGGCGACAGCATCGCCGTCAACGGTGTGTGCCTGACCGCCGTTGAGCTGCCAGGTGATGGTTTCTGGGCCGACGTCAGCGTCGAGACCCTCAAGCGCACCGCTTTCCTCGACCTCAAGAGTGGCAGCAAGGTCAACCTGGAGAAGGCCCTGACCCCGACCACCCGCCTGGGCGGCCACCTGGTCAGCGGCCACGTCGACGGTGTCGGTGAAATCATCTCGCGCAGCGATAGCGCTCGCGCCATCCAGTTCCGCGTGCGTGCACCCAAGGAACTGGCCAAGTACATCGCCCACAAGGGTTCGATCACCGTCGACGGCACCAGCCTGACGGTCAACGAGGTCAATGGCGCCGAGTTCGAGCTGACCATCGTCCCGCACACCCTGTCCGAAACCATCATGGCCGACTACCGCGCAGGGCGTCGGGTAAACCTTGAGGTCGATTTGCTGGCCCGTTACCTGGAGCGCTTGCTGCTGGGCGACAAGGCTGCCGAACCGAGCAAGGGCAGTGGCATTACCGAAAGCTTCCTGGCCGCCAACGGCTTCTTGAAATCCTGATTGAGAAGGGGGTGCCGCGTGGCGCTCAACAGCATCGAAGAACTGGTCGAAGACATCCGCCAGGGCAAAATGGTCATCCTCATGGATGACGAAGACCGTGAAAACGAAGGCGACATCATCATGGCGGCCGAGTGCTGCCTGCCTGAGCACATCAACTTCATGGCCAAGCACGCCCGTGGCCTGATCTGCATGCCGATGACCCGCGAACGTTGCGAAACGCTCAAGCTGCCGCTGATGGCGCCGCGCAACGGTTCAGGCTTCGGTACCAAGTTCACCGTTTCGATCGAAGCGGCCGAAGGCGTTACCACCGGCATCTCGGCGGCCGACCGCGCGCGCACCGTGCAGGCCGCAGCCGCCAAGGATGCCAAGGCCGAAGACATCGTCAGCCCGGGCCACATTTTCCCGCTGATGGCGCAGCCTGGCGGTACCCTGGCAAGGGCCGGCCACACCGAGGCCGCCTGCGACCTGGCACGCATGGCCGGCTTCGAGCCTAGTGGCGTGATCTGTGAGGTAATGAACGATGACGGCACCATGTCGCGTCGCGCCGAGCTCGAAGTGTTCGCCGCCGAGCATGGCCTGAAGATCGGCACCATCGCTGACCTGATCCACTACCGCATGATCCACGAGCGCACCGTGCAGCGCGTTTCCGAGCAGCTGATCGAAAGTGAGCTGGGTGAGTTCAACCTGGTCACCTACCGCGACGCAGTGGAAGGCGATGTGCACATGGCCCTGACCCTGGGCAAGGTCTGCGCCGAAGAACCGACCCTGGTGCGTGTGCACAACATGGACCCGCTGCGCGACCTGCTGCTGGTCAAGCAGCCTGGCCGCTGGAGCCTTCGCGCCGCCATGGCCGCAGTTGCCGAGGCCGGCAGCGGCGTGGTGCTGTTGCTGGGCCACCCCCTGGATGGCGACGTGCTGCTGGCGCATATCCGCGAAAGCGCAGGCGATGCACCGACCAAGGCACCGACCACCTACAGCACCGTGGGTGCCGGTTCGCAGATCTTGCGTGACCTTGGCGTGCGCAAGATGCGCCTGATGAGTTCGCCGATGAAATTCAATGCGATATCCGGATTCGATCTGGAAGTTGTAGAATACGTGCCCTCCGAGTGACTTGAGGCGGCGCCTGCGCCCTCACGCTCGAGTCCAAACCCTCCCGAGGCCGCCAGTGCGCGGCCTCGCTCTTGAAGATGAGAACATCGGAATGACCCTGAAGACCATCGAAGGTACCTTCATTGCCCCCAAAGGTCGCTATGCTTTGGTGGTTGGCCGCTTCAACAGCTTCGTCGTAGAAAGCCTGGTAAGCGGTGCCGTTGATGCCCTGGTACGCCACGGTGTCAGCGAAAGCGACATCACCATCATTCGTGCCCCTGGCGCGTTCGAAATCCCGCTGGTTGCCCAGAAGGTCGCCCAGCAAGGTGAATACGACGCGATCATCGCCCTGGGTGCAGTGATCCGTGGCGGTACCCCGCACTTCGAATACGTGGCGGGCGAATGCACCAAGGGCCTGGCCCAGGTGTCCATGGAGTTCGGTGTGCCGGTGGCCTTCGGTGTCCTGACCGTCGACTCCATCGAGCAAGCCATCGAGCGTTCCGGCACCAAGGCCGGTAACAAAGGTGCTGAAGCTGCCCTGTCCGCTCTGGAAATGGTCAGCCTGCTGGCGCAGTTGGAGGCCAAGTGATTAGCGACGAAAGCGATCGTTTCAACCCGCGCGATCCCAAACCTGCGGATGCCGGCAAGCCATCGAAGAGCGCCAAGCGCCGCGAAGCCCGCAAGCTCGCGACCCAGGCCCTGTACCAATGGCACATGGCTCAGCATTCGCTGAACGAGATCGAAGCGCAGTTCCGGGTCGATAACGATTTTACCGATGTCGATGGCGCCTATTTCCGCGAGATCCTGCATGGGGTCCCGGCAATCAAGAGCGAAATCGACAGCGCGCTGAAACCGTGCATGGACATCGCCCTGGAAGAGCTCGACCCGGTCGAACTGGCCGTGTTGCGCCTGTCCACCTGGGAGTTCATCAAGCGCGTCGATGTACCGTATCGCGTGGTGATCAACGAAGGCGTAGAGCTGGCCAAGGTCTTCGGCGCCACTGACGGTCACAAGTTCGTCAACGGCGTGCTGGACAAGCTGGCACCTTCGCTGCGCGAAGCAGAAGTCAAGGCGAACAAGCGCTGATCCTGGCGCTGTCGAGCCATGGGTGAGTTCGAGCTGATCAACCATTACTTCGCCGCCGCGCCCTGTGCGCAGGGCGGTGAGGGCGTGGCACTGGGTATTGGCGACGACTGCGCCTTGCTCGAGCTTGCCTCGGGCGAGCAGTTGGCGGTGTCTACCGACACCCTGGTTGCCGGGGTGCACTTCCCGACGGTCTGTGACCCGCGTCTGCTCGGCCAGCGCTCACTGGCCGTGGCGGCCAGCGACCTTGCAGCCATGGGCGCCAATGCCATCGGCTTCACCCTTGCCCTCACCCTGCCCGACGTCGGCCCCGACTGGCTTGCCGCCTTTGCCGACGGGCTCAGCCGCATGGCCCAGCGTTGCCGCATGAGCCTGATCGGTGGCGACACCACGCGCGGCCCTTTGAGCATCACCGTCACGGTTTTCGGCAGCGTCCCGGCTGGGCAGGCCCTGTGCCGCAGCGGTGCCCGGCCGGGTGACCTGCTGTGTGTGGGTGGCGTGCTGGGCAAGGCAGCCGGTGCGCTACCGTTGGTGCTGGGCGAGCGAGAGGCCCCTGCCGAGCAGAGCGAGCCCCTGCTGGCCCACTACTGGTCGCCGCTGCCTCAATTGGGCCTGGGCCGTCGCTTGCGCGGGCGAGCGACGGCGGCGCTGGATATTTCCGACGGCCTGCTCGCCGATTGTGGGCATATCGCCAAGGCCTCCGGCGTCGCCCTCGAGGTGAACCTGGCGCAGGTGCCAGTGTCTCCTGCACTAGAGGCCTTTCTCGGGCACGATGCGGCGGTGCAGGCGGCGCTCACCGGTGGCGACGACTACGTATTGGCGTTCACCCTGCCGCCTGAGGCGCTTTCGTCCCTGGCGGACGCTGGCATACATGTCATCGGCCGGGTGCTCCAAGGGCAGGGTGTCACCCTGCGTGACCGCCAAGGCCAGGACATCACCCCCGTACAGCGGGGCTATCAACACTTTAGGGAGACACCGTGACCGACCACCCCAACCAGGTGCCTGCGGAGTTCGTTCCGCCCTCGGTCTGGCGCAACCCATGGCACTTCATCGCGTTCGGCTTCGGTTCGGGCACGCTGCCCAAGGCGCCCGGTACCTGGGGCTCGATGGTGGCCATTCCGTTCATCCCTCTGTGGCAGATGCTGCCCGATTGGGGGTACTGGCTGCTGCTGGGCATCACCATGCTGTTCGGTTTCTGGCTGTGCGGTAAAGTCGCCAATGACTTGCGCGTGCACGACCATGAAGGCATTGTCTGGGATGAAATGGTCGGCATGTGGATTACCCTCTGGCTGGTGCCGGAAGGGTGGCAGTGGATTCTGGCGGGGTTCCTGATGTTCCGCTTCTTCGACATCCTCAAGCCATGGCCGATTCGCTGGATCGACCGCCATGTGCACGGCGGTGTCGGCATCATGCTCGATGATGTCCTGGCTGGGGCGTTCGCCTGGTTGGGTATGCAGGTTCTGGTGTGGGCGGTTGGCTGAGACAGGGAGCGCTTTTATGGCCATTCGGACTGTGCTGCTGGCAATACTGCTCTGCTGTGCCCATGGGGCGCTGGCAGCCGAAGGCGTCCCGAAACAGGTCCATCTGGTCAGTGAAGAGTGGCTGGATTACACCAATGCCGATGGTACCGGCGTGGCCTGGGATGTCTTGCGCAAGGTGTTCGAGCCTGCTGGCGTCAAGGTCGTGGCAAAAAGTGCCCCTTACAGCCGGGCCGTCGGGCTGGTCAAACGCGGCGAGGCCGATGCCTGGGTCGGTTCCTACAAGGATGAGAACGAGGATAACCTCTACCCGCGCTGGCACTTCGACATGGACCACATCTATGCGCTGGGGCTTGCCAGCAAGCCGGTGCCGACCTTGGACACCGTGGGTCAGTATCGCCTGGCCTGGGTGCGTGGCTACGACTACGGCAGCTACCTGCCGAACGTGAAGGAGGCGCGTGAGATCCAGCGGCGCGAAGGCATCCTGCCAATGCTTGAGCATGATCGCGTGGACTTCTACATCGATGCGCTGACCGAGGTTGACTACGTCCTTGGCCAAACCTCCCAGCCAGAGCGGTTCCGTCGCACCCATGTCGCCGAACTGCCGTTGTACCTGGCCTTTGCCCGCAACGAACACGGCAAGGCCCTGAGTGAGCTGTTCGACCGACGCATGGCTGAACTGGTACGCAGCGGCGAGTTGAAGCCTATCTTCCAGCACTGGAAGCAGCCGTATCCCTTCACTGCCGACAGCAAGCCCCAATAGCACCCAAGGCTGTCGCAGGCTAACCGAATATCGAACTTTTCGATCTTAACCCACGGTATTCAGCCAGCGCACAGGCGCTGACCTGCTGATACAATCGCTTCACGAGAATTTTCCTACTTATCCAGGAGCACAACGTGCCCGTCGTCTTTGTTGCCGCCTCTAAACTCCCGACTCCCTTCGCGACTTTCACCATGCATGGTTTCCTCGACGAAGCCACCGGCCGTGAGCACGTGGTGCTCAGCCTGGGTGACATCGCCGACGGTGAGCCGGTGTTGGGGCGCCTGCATTCCGAGTGCCTGACTGGCGATGCCCTGTTCAGCCAGCGTTGCGACTGTGGCTCGCAGTTGGAAGCGGCCCTGCAGGCCATTGCCCGTGAAGGCCGTGGCGTGCTGCTGTACCTGCGTCAGGAGGGCCGTGGCATTGGCCTGCTGAACAAGATCCGCGCCTATGAGCTGCAGGACGGCGGTGCCGACACTGTAGAGGCCAACGAGCGCCTGGGCTTCGCTGCCGACCAGCGTGATTACGCGATCTGCCTGCCGATGCTCGAGCACCTGGGTGTGAAGTCGCTGCGCCTGATGACCAACAACCCGCGCAAGGTCAAGGCGCTGACCGATATGAGCATCAAGGTTGCCGAGCGTGTGCCACTGCATACCGGGCATAACCCGCACAACCGCTACTACCTGGCGACCAAGGCCGACAAGCTTGGCCACATGCTGGGTAACGAACACCAGGGGGAGGTTCCCCAGGCGTGACCCGCAGCGAGGTGAAGCGGCGCCTGGCGCTGGCCTGGTGGCAATACCTGGCGGTCGGCCTGGTGCCGCTGCCGGTGATGGCCTGGGCCTTTGGCGGTGGCGATGCGCTGATCCCGGTGCTGGCCATGCCGCTGTTCATCGCCGGTGCGGCAACCCTGTTCCTCAGCCTGCCGCGTTTTGGCGCCTACAAGCGTGCCTTGATCGCCACTTCCAAGTCACTTGGCACGGCTGAAGAGCCGGCCGCCTGGATCGAGCTGGCTCGGGTGCGGCGCATGGCCATGCTGTTCGCCTGCTTCCCTGCCTGGGTCGCCGCACTGTCGGTGCTGGTAGGGCTCGAAGCAGTGCCGCAAATCCTTCTGGCGTTATCCACCGTGGTGGTGCTTTACCTCTACCGCATCCCGCGTCAGCTGGGGTGATGCGCGGCCTGCTCTGCCTGCTGGCGCTGCTGGCCTGCACTGTCCAGGCTGGCGAGCCCCTGCGCGTGGTCAGCCTTGCCCCATCGATGAGCGAAATCATGCTCGAGCTGCAGGCCGACGACCTGCTGGTGGGCGTACTCGACGGCGGCGAGCGCCCGGCGGCGCTGGGTAATCTGCCTTCGGTGGGGCGCCAGGGGCAACTGGACATGGAACGCCTGCTCAGCCTCAGGCCCGACCTGCTGTTGCTCTGGCCCGGCAGCGTGGCAGCGGCCCAGCGCGACCAGCTCACGCGCCTGGGTATCGCCACCTTCAGTGCTGAACCTCACGACCTTGAGCAACTGCTCGAACAGATCGAGGCCATTGCCGTGCGTGTAGGGCGGGCAGAACAGGGGCGGCAGTATGTGGGCGGCCTGCGTGAACGCTTGCAGCACCTGCGTCAGCACTATCGGCGTGAGCAGCCGCTACGGGTGTTCTATCAGGTCTGGGACCGGCCCCTCTACACCTTGGGTGGGCGACAGGTGGTGAGTGATGCTTTGGCGGTGTGTGGGGCGCGCAATATCTTTGCCGACCTGAGCCAGCCGGCACCGCAAGTGAATGTGGAATCAGTGCTGCTGCGCGATCCGCAGGTGATCCTGGCTGGCGACCAGGGGCAGTTGGCAAGCTGGAAGGCTTGGCCAGGTTTGAGCGCTGTGGCCGATGGCCGTCTGCTGGTGGTGCCAGACAAGGGCCTGGAGCGGCCCAGCGGGCAGATGATCGAAGCCACCGCCCGCTTGTGTGCGCTGCTCGAAGCTAAAGCGCCGGCGTCCAGGTGACGCTGAACAGTGCCGTGCGGCCCTCTTCGCGGTAGCCGTAGCTGGCGCCATCGTAGCTGTACAGCGCACGGCTGTAGCCCTTGTCCAGCACGTTATCCAGCTTAATTTCCAGCTTTAGCTCGTCGGTCGCTGCCCAGCTGCCGCGCAGGCCCAGTAGGCCATAGCCGCCGAGGCGGTTGCGGTTGGCCTCATCGTCGTAACTGGCGCTGACAGCCTGCCAGCTGCCCCCTACCGTGAAGCGCTCGAATTGACGGTCCAGGTCCAGGCTCAAGGTGCGCCGTGCGCGGCGGGCGAGGGTGTGGCCGCTGTCGCGATCACGCGGATCGATCAATGCCAGGCCCAGCTGGCTGCGCCATTCGCCCCACTGTTGCTCCAACGCCATTTCCACCCCGTTGATGCGCGCCGAGGCGACATTACGCGGGATCGAGTCCTGGCCAAAGATAATCGCATCACGCAGGTCAGTACGGTACAGCGACGTTTCCAGGCGGCTGTCGCGGCTGAGCTGGCTGCGCCATTGCAGCTCGTAGCTTCTGGAGTGCTCCGGGTCCAGCTGCGGGTTGCTGTACTGTGGGTAGTACAGGTCGTTGAAGGTCGGGGCCCGAAAGCCTTCGCTGTAGGACAGCAGCACATCGTTGTGGGTATTCAGCGGCACGGTAAGGCTACCGCTCCACGTGGTCTGGCCGCCAAACTGCTGGTTCTGGTCGCGGCGCACGCCCAGTTCGGTAGACAGGTGCTCGCCGTGGAAGCGATGCTGGATGAAGGCGGCGCGGTTCCAGCGGCTGTCTTCACTGAAATCGGTGCTGGCGTGCACGCGGTCTTCGTACCAGTCGCCACCGATCAACAGGTTCTGCCGCTCGCTCAGGGCCAGGTCGTTCTGCCAAGTGACCTGGTCGCGATAGGTGTTGAACACCGAGCGCTCATCACTGAGTTTGTCGCGCTTGTCGTCGCGATTTTCGCTATGGCCCAGCTCCAGGCGCGAATGCCACAGGTCATTGAACTGAGCGTCGAAGTACGTGCCCAAGCTGCTGACGCTGAACTCGGTGTAGGGCTTTTGCCCGAAGCTTTCGAAGGTGACCGGGTCGAAGCCGCCGAATGGATTGTCGTACTCGCTGCGGCCTTGGCTGTCGAGCAGGTTCAAGCCGGCTTCGAAACGTTCACCAAACGTGTGGCTCAGGCTCAGGTTGAACGACGTGTTGCGGTAGGCGTCATGATCGCCGTCGCTGGCGAAGGACGGGCCGGTCGAGTCGATGCCTGCCGTTTCGTCCAGGCTGGCGCCCAGGTTGAAGCGGGTCGCGCCGTCGCCGCCGGACAGGCCCAGGCTGCGTTGCCAGGTCTGGTCGGTGCCTGCCGCCATGCGCAGGCGCGGCTGCAGGCCCTGGCCGTTGCTGCGCCGGGTGAAGATCTGAATCACGCCGCCAATGGCATCGCTGCCGTAGATCGCCGAGCGTGAGCCGCGCAGCACTTCGACACGTTCGATCTGGTCGACGTCGATAAACTGCAGGCCGCTGTCGCCGGAGGTGGCATTGGCAATACGCACACCGTCGACCAGTACCAGGCTCTGCGCGGTTTTGGTGCCGCGGATGAAGATACCCGGCAGGCTGCCGCGGCCACCGGTGGGCGCGACTTGCACGCCGGGCACGCGGGCGAGCAGGTCGGTGACACTGGCCGGTTGCAGGCGGTCGATGTCGCTGCGGGTGAAGACGGTATTGGCTGCGCTGGTGGCGGTGCGTGATTCGGCCTGGCGGTTGGCGCTGATCAGCATGTCGGGGAGCTTCAGGGCGTCGTCGCGTTCGGCGGCCAGCAGCTGGACCGGAAGACAGAGCAGGGTAGCGGTAAGGGTTGGGAATTTCATTGGCATTACCATAGCAATCGCCGGCAAGCCGGCTGCCACGCGTACCCCGCTGTTCTTCGGTTCAGCGCAATACCTGTGGAGCTGGCTTGCCGGCGATGGGCCGCAAGGCGGCCGCGGGAATTACAGGCCGAGCCTGGCCATGCGCGCCTTCACAGACGCCTCGATGCCGGCTGCATCCAGCCCACATTCAGCCAGCATCTGCGCAGGCTTGGCGTGCTCGACATAGAGATCCGGCAGGCCCAGGTGCAGCAGCGGCTTGACCACCCCCTGACTGGCCAGGAACTCACCCACGGCAGCCCCGGCGCCGCCCATGATGGCGTTCTCTTCGAGGGTTACCAGCAGGTCATGACTGCCTGCCATCTCCAGCACCAGCGCTTCGTCCAGCGGCTTGACGAAGCGCATGTCGACCACGGTGGCGTTGATTTGCTCGGCGACCTGCAGGGCCTCGGCCAATTGCACGCCAAACACCAGCAAAGCGACCTTCTCGCCCTGGCGACGGACGACACCCTTGCCGATTTCCAGCGGGTCCAGGTCGCCACTGATCGGCGCGTTGGAGCCGGTACCGCGTGGGTAGCGCACGGCGGCCGGACCGTTGTACAGGTGGCCGGTGCTGAGCATCTTGCGCAGTTCGTTTTCGTCGCTGGGGGTCATTACCAGCATGCCCGGGATGCAGCGCAGGTACGACAGGTCGTAGCTGCCTGCGTGGGTTGGGCCGTCTTCGCCGACCAGGCCGGCGCGGTCGATGGCGAACAGCACGTCGAGGTTCTGTACCGCCACGTCGTGGATCAACTGGTCGTAGGCGCGCTGCAGGAAGGTCGAGTAGATCGCGACCACCGGCTTGCTGCCTTCGCAGGCCATGCCCGCCGCCAGCGTGACGGCATGCTGCTCGGCGATGGCCACATCGAAGTAGCGCTCGGGATACCGTTCACTGAAGGCCACCAGGTCCGAGCCTTCCTTCATTGCCGGGGTGATGCCCACCAGGCGGTTGTCGGCAGCGGCCATGTCGCATAGCCATTGGCCGAACACCGCCGAGTACTTCGGCCCGATGGCCTTCTTCGGTGCGGCCGGCTTGTCGGCAGGCTCGAGCTTGGTGATGGCGTGGTAGCCGATCGGGTCGATCTCGGCCGGCGCGAAGCCTTTGCCTTTTTTGGTCACCACGTGCAGGAACTGCGGGCCTTTGAGGTCACGCATGTTACGCAGGGTGGCGATCATGGTCGGCAGGTCGTGGCCATCGATCGGGCCGATGTAGTTCCACCCCAGCTCCTCGAACAGGGTGCCGGGCACCAGCATGCCTTTGGCGTATTCCTCGGTGCGACGGGCAATCTCCCAGGCACCGGGCAGGCGCGACAGCACCTTCTTGCTGCCCTCGCGCATGCTTGCGTAGGTGCGGCTGGAAAGAATCTTGGCCAGGTAGTTGGACAGCCCGCCAACGTTGCGCGAGATCGACATGTCGTTGTCGTTGAGGATGACCAGCATGTCGGCGTCGACTTCCTGGGCATGGTTCAACGCCTCGAACGCCATGCCGGCCGTCAGGGCACCGTCGCCGATCACGGCAATCGACTTGCGCGCGCTGTTCTGCAGGCGGGCGGCAATGGCCATGCCCAGTGCGGCGCTGATCGAGGTGCTGGAGTGGCCGACGCCAAAGGTGTCGTACTCACTCTCGCTGCGGCGCGGGAAGGCGGCGATACCGTCCTTCTGGCGCAGACTCAGCATGCGGTTACGCCGGCCGGTGAGGATCTTGTGCGGGTAGGCTTGATGGCCGACGTCCCACACCAGCCGGTCATCCGGGGTGTCGAAGACGTAGTGCAGGGCGATCGTCAGTTCGATCACGCCCAGGCCGGCGCCAAAATGCCCACCGGTCTGACCCACGGTGTAGAGCAGCTCCTGGCGCAACTCGTCGGCCAGGTGCTCGAGGTCGGCTTCGGCCAGCCGGCGCAGGCCGGCTGGCGTGTCAGCGCGGTCGAGCAACGGCGTGACCGGGCGTTCGCGGGGGATCTCTTGAAACGTCGTGGGCATCAGGCGAGTCGTTATAGATGTTAAGACGCGGCAGTTTACCCCATTGTGGGTAAAGTGCCCATTCAACCAGAGGTGGCGCGCCCCCTGGGTGCGGGTTCGAATCCGTGCTTAATGGCGGCGTTCGACGATGTAGCGCGCCAACGCTCGCAGGGGTTCTGCGTTTTCACCAAACCCTTCAAGTGCGACCAGCGCCTGGTCGCGCAGTTCGATCGCATAGGCCTTGGCCGCTTCCAGGCCAAGCAGGGCCGGGTAGGTCGGTTTGTCACGGGCGATGTCGGCACCCTGGCGTTTGCCGAGGGTGGCGGTGTCGCTTTCCACGTCGAGGATGTCGTCCTGCACCTGGAATGCCAGGCCAATGGCCTGAGCATAAACCTGCAAGGCGTCCAGCTGCGCCTGCTCGGCGCGGCCGCTGGCCAAGGCACCCAGGCGCACGCTGGCTTCGATCAGTGCGCCGGTCTTGTGCCGATGCATGAACTCGAGGGCCTGCTGGTCCAGCTTCACGCCTACGGCGCCAAGGTCGATGGCCTGGCCTCCGACCATGCCGGCAGGGCCTGCAGCCTTGGCCAGGGCCTGGACCATGGCCAGGCGGATGGCGTCGGGCTGCGGGCTCAGCCGTGGGTCGAGCAGGGCACTGAAGGCCAGGCTCTGCAGGCCGTCGCCGGCGAGGATCGCGCAGGCTTCATCGAAGGCTTTATGGGTGGTCGGCTGGCCGCGGCGCAGGTCGTCATCGTCCATGGCGGGCAGGTCGTCATGCACCAGCGAATAAGCGTGGATCAGCTCCACTGCGCAGGCGGCGCCGTTGGCCTGCTCGGCCGCTGCACCCAGCGCTTGGCAGGCGGCATAGGCGAGCAGCGGGCGCACGCGCTTGCCGCCGTTCATCACGCTGTAGCGCATCGCGGCGTATAGCCGCTCAAGCTCCTTGGTGGGCGCGATGAACAGGGGTTCGAGGGCCGCATCGACGCGCGCCTGGCTACTGGCCTGGTAGGCACCGATCATGCCTCTGGCTCCGCATCGAAGGGCTGAGCGGCGAGCTCGCCGTCGCGTTCGAGCAGTATCTGTACTTTCTGCTCGGCCTGGGCCAGGGCGCCCTGGCAATCGCGGGTCAGGGCGATACCTTGCTCGAAGGCGGCCAGCGAGTCTTCCAGCGACAGCTCGCCGTTCTCCAAGCGTTCGACCAGGGTTTGCAGGTCGGCGAGGGATTGCTCGAAATCGATGGAGGCTTTTTTGCGGGCCATGGCGACGGGTCTCGGAGGCTGTACAGAACGGCGCGACACTAGCAGAGCGGGGCGGGGGGAGCAAACTTGAGGGTGAATTTGCCGGCCCGATCGCCGGCAAGCCGGCGCCCACAAATATGGCGCAAGCCTCAAGAATTGCCGAAGCCTAGCTCCCAGAGACAGGGCGCAGGCCTGAAGAGCTGCGCGGTCGCGGTGGGAGCCGGCTTGCCGGCGATTGGGCCGCAAGGCGGCCCCGTCGATCGATCAGGCTGGCACAGCTTCCCGCTCCAGCATCGCTTCGCGGCAACGGGCCAGCTCTGCGATGGTCAGCACTGGCAGGTTGTACTGGCGGGCATACACCGCCACCTGTTCGCCGCGGGCCATGCTGCCATCGGGGTTCATCAGCTCGCACAGCACCGCTGCCGGGCGCAGGCCCGCCAGGCGAGCCAGGTCCACCGAGCCCTCGGTATGGCCGCGACGGGTCAGCACCCCGCCATCACGCGCCCGCAGCGGGAATACGTGGCCGGGGCTGACGATATGCCGTTGCTCGGCCGTCGAGCGCAAGGCTGCTTCGATGGTGGTGATACGGTCCTGCGCGCTGACGCCGGTGCTCACACCCTCAGCCGCTTCGATGGTCACGGTGAAGCCAGTACCGTGGCGAGCCTGGTTGTTCGGCACCATCGGTGCCAGTTGCAGGGCATCGACCGTGGCTTCGTCCAGGCACAGGCAGACGATGCCGCTGCAATCGCGAATCATCATGGCCATGGTCTGCAGCGACAGGTTTTCGGCGGCGGCAACGATGTCTGCTTCGTCCTCGCGGTCGTCATCGTCGAGCAGCAGTACGGGACGGCCGGCCTGGAAGGCGGCGACGGCAGCGGACACATTGGGGAATTGCTGGTGATGCTTGGGGGACATGAAACGCTCCTCGTGAATGATCGATGAACGTCTCGGGGCGAACAAAATGCGCGCGCAAGGGCGCCCTGATGGCCCTTGCCTGACGCCTTCTTTCATCCGGACTATGACCGTCGGCTCTGGAGTTGCACCAGATCTGCTGACCCCCGGCATGGCCGGGGCGCTCGCGGGCTCATCTTTCGATTTACCGCCGGTGGGGACTTTCACCCCGCCCTGAAGACCGGGCAAGCATACCGCACAGTGCTACCCTGCTGACAAGCCGATGATCTGCGACCTTCGGCGTATCAGGGGTGATCGGCTCATGCAACGGCTTCGAGGATATGCCCCAGATTGCCGGCGGCAAGCCCGCCATTAGTGATGCGGCGAGGGTGCCGTGCAGGCTTAGCGCGACATATCCTCGATTACGCGTTGCAATGAAGCTGGCAGCATCGGCCCATGCCCAATCCCCGTCAATCGCTCGAAACGCACCTGCAACCCCGGCACCTTGGCCAGGTCCGCCGCCAGCTCTCGCATCGGCCGCTCCACATCGCCTTGCAGCGGTGCCCGCGGGCTCACCGGCTCCTCGCTGCCACGCATCAGCAAGAGCGTCGGGTGGTTATCACCCATGCGCTCCTGCAATGTCTGCGCTTGGCGAACGATCGCCCCGTCGTGCCACCATAACGATGGGCTGGCTGCCACATAGTGGCTGAACGCTCCAGGCCGGGTGAACACTGCATGCAACACTGCCAAGCCGCCATACGAGTGCCCCCACAGGGTCTGCCGTTGCAGGTCGATGGGCGCCACGCCGGCCACCATCGGCCGCATGCGTTCGGTAAGCAAATCCAGGAATGCATCCGCGCCACCGCTGGGCAGGTGGGTCAGCGGGTCGCGCTGTTCTGCAAGCCCGGGGATTGCCGGTGTGTAGTCGTAGGTACGGCCTGTTCGCTCGATGCGCTGCTCGGTCTGGTACCCAACCGCCACCAGTAGCGGTGCCTGGCCCGCTGCGAGTCTGCCCAGTAACGCACTGTCCAGGGCACCGAGTGCGGCATTGCCGTCGAGCATCCACAACACCGGGTAACCTGCGGCGGGTGCCGGGCGCTGCGGCTTGCCGATCCATAAGCGGTAATGGCGCTGGCCATCGGCCGAGTCCAGGTCCAGGTGGCTGAAGCGGTAGGCCAGGTCTTGGCGCTGCAGCAGTGAAGTGTCCATCTGCTGCTCGCGTTGCGGCTGTGCCAGGGCAACCGGGGCGGTAAGGGCCAGCGCCAATGCCAGGGACAGGGTGATCTTGCTCATCAGGCGCCTCATCAATGCTTTGCAAGGAGCGCAAGGCGGAAGAGCTCAGATGATAATCAGTCCTGATTGAGCGTAAAGCGCATTAACTTTCTAAACATTGCGAAGCAGCCGGCAGCAACAGGTGCAGGCAAAGCCCGGGGTGACCATTGCTGGCCCACAGCCTGCCGCCTTGCAGTTCGACCGCGCGGCGGGCGATGGCAAGCCCCAGGCCGAAACCTGCGCCGCTGTCGGGCAAGCGCTGGTAAGGCTTGAAGATGCGTTCGAGTTCAGCGTGAGGCACGCCGGGGCCTTGGTCACTCAGGCGCAGGTGCCAGCAGTCGCCCTCACGCCAGCCATCGAGGCTGACCCGGCCATCGGCAGGCGAATGGCGGATGGCATTGCGCATGAGGTTTTCCAGTGCCTGGGCCAGGCTGTCCAGATGGGCCTGCACCACGCATTCGACGCCGAGCGAGCAGGGTAGCCGAGCACGGTCCCAGCCGCTTTCGAAGCAGGCGTCCTGGCATAAGGCTTCCCACACGGAAAGCATCAGTACCGGTTCGGTGCGTAACTGTGGTTGCTCAGTGTCCATCCAGGCGAGGTCCAGGGTGTCCTCGAGCAGCTTCTGCATGTCGTTGACCTCGTGCCCCAGGCGCGCCCGCAACTGGGCGGGCGACAGATCACTGTCATGGGCGATGCGCAGCCGCGCCAGGGGCGTACGCAGTTCGTGGGACAGGGTACGCAGCAGCAGGCGTTGCTGCTCCAGGCTTTGCCGCAGGCGCCCGGCCATGTGTTCAAAGGCCTGCGCCAGTTCGCCCAATTCATCGCGGCGATCCTGCAGGGGCAGGCCGGGGCTGTCCAGGTCGTCTGCGCGCAAGGCGTCGGCGCGGTCGCGCAAGCGGTTGAGCGGTGCCACCAGATGCCGATAGATCGCCAGGCCCAGTAACAGCGCCAGCAGTGTGGGTGCTACGCCGTGAGTGATGACGTGGGTCCAGGGGGTCAGGCCTGTGGGTAACAGGCGCTCGGGCAGTTGCATTACCAGGCGGCCGCGCGCTGGATGCAGCGGGAACTCGATGCTGACGTAGGGCAGCTCATCCTGCAGGCGCCGGCTCATCGGCCAGTCAGGCTTGCGCATGAAGGTCAGGCGGCTGGCCTCGTCGGCATCCAACGGCGTGGTGCCGAGGCTTTGCAGGTGCGGCCCGATCAGTGCCGCCCAGGTGTTCTCGGCGTGCTGCAGGTGTTGGCGAAAGGCTTCGGCCCCGCTCGCCCCCCCTTGCTGCCAGGCCTGTTCAGCCTGCTGCGCATAACGCGCCAGATAATCCTGGTCGGCCTGGGACAGAAAATAACTGCTGCGCTCCACCGACAGGCCCCAGGTCCAGATGAGCCAGGTCAGTAACAGGCAGAAGCTGACTTGCAGCGCGGCCAGCTTCCACAGCAAGGGGTGGCGGCGCATCACAGGCGTTCCGTATCGACCAGGATGTACCCTTGGCCACGTACGGCCTGTATCTGTACATGCTGGGCACCGATATCTGCCAGCTTGCGGCGCAGGTTGCACACATGCACGTCCAGCCCGCGGTCCAGGCGGGTGTAGGCGCGGTGCAGTACGGTCTGGTAGAGAAAGGCTTTGCTCAAGGCCTCGCCGGGGTGGGCGCTCAAGGTGGCCAGCAAGCGAAACTCAGAGCCCGTGAGGCCGGCAGCCTTGCCGTGGTGAACGACATCCTGATGGTCATGGTCGAGCATCACCTCGCCGGCGTCGGTTGCCGCTACCGGCCTGCGGTCAAAGGCCACCCGGCGCATCAGGGCATCGACCCGCGCGTCCAGCTCCGCCAGGCTGAAGGGTTTGGGCAGGTAGTCGTCCGCGCCCCGGGTAAAGCCACTGATGCGGTCCTGCTCGGCGCCCAGTGCCGACATCAGCATCACCGGCACTGCCTGCTGGCGGCGCAATTCGTCGAGCAGGCTAAGGCCGTCCAGGCCAGGCAGCATGATGTCCAGCAACACCAGATCGAAGCCATCGTGTTGCACCGCGTTCAACGCCTGCGGGCCGGTGGCGCAGGCGTTGACCAGAAAGCCCCGCTTCAGGAAGTGGCGCTGGAGGTCCTCACGCAGGCGTGGGTCATCTTCGACGAGCAGGAGTGAGGTTGGCATTGGCGGTCTTTAATGAGAATTCGTATCAGTTGGCGATCATCCCATTGCATGCAGGCTAAGGGCAATCACCCCGTGGCGGGTGCATGTGTTAAGAAGGTTAATCCTGCTGCACCCCCCGTTTTCGTCCGGTATCGTTCGCAAAAAGCAACGTATGTCGTTTGCGATTAAATATCATTTGGGCGAAGGTGTGCCATGAGCAGTTTCAAAGGTGTGGGGAGCCCGCGACGGGCGCGGGGCTGGCTGATGCTGGGGTTGTTGGCGCCGTTTTCATTCTCGGCATTGGCCGAAACGGTAGCCAATGAGGTCGCTGCGGACACCTCGCTCGACCTGCCGGCATTGACCATCGAAGGCAACCGCCTGTACGACATGCTGCCTTCGGAAGAAACCGGCGGTTACAGCGTCGACGCTGCCACCGTCGGCACCAAGACCCCCGCGTCGCTCAAGGAAATACCGCAGTCGGTCACTGTCTACACCCAGGACTACGTCAAAGACCGCCAGTTCGTGCACCTCGATGACCTGGCCAAGTACACCGCTGGGCTGCGCACCCTGACAAACGACAGCGGGCGCTCGTCGATCTATGCCCGTGGCTACGAGTACAGCGAGTTCAACATCGATGGCCTGCCGGCGCCCATGGCCAGTATTTTCGGCACCGTGCCGTCGCTGGCGGCCTTCGATCGTGTGGAGATCATGCGCGGCCCGGCGGGGTTGTTCAGCAGCACCAGCGAGCTTGGCGGTATCGTCAACATGGTGCGCAAGCGCCCGACCGCCGAATTCCAGGGCCACGTCGAGGCCAGGTACGGCACCTGGGACACCAACCACGAAGAAATCGACCTGGGCGGGCCGCTGGATGATGCAGGCCGGGTGCGTGGGCGCTTCGTGGCCTCGCGTGATGACACCAATGGGGAGGTGGACTACAACGCCAACACCAGCAACAGCTACTACGGCGCGCTGGATATCGACCTTGATGACGACACCCAGCTGTCATTCGGCCTGATTCACGAAGTGAAGAACATCACCCCGCACAACGGCTACCCGGCAACCCTGTCTGGTGAGGTGCCGGATTTCAGCCATTCGAAGTTCCTCGGCGCTGACTGGAACTACTTCGACGGCAAGACCACCGACCTGGTTGCCGAGTTGACGCACCGCTTCGACAACGGTGGTTATGGCCGTATCGCCGCCCGTGGCTCGCACCGCGACACCGACTACCTCTATGCCTTTACCGCCACCAATGCCACCACCGGTGCCAACTCCGAGCGTGCCAGTGCCCGCGACTTCACCCAGGACACCTACTCGCTGGACGCCAGCTACAGCCAGCCGTTCGAAACCTTCGGCCAGGTCAGCGAATTCGTGGTGGGTACCGACTACAAGAACTACGACACCGAGTACCTCAACGGCACCACCAACCTGGGGGGCATCAACGTCGGCAGCTACTCGCCGACCCAGTTCGCCAAACCGTCGCCGAACTACAGCACCGAAACCGGCATGCAGGAGGAAGAGTACGGGCTGTACTCCAAGGTCACCTTCCGCCCGGTCGAGCGTTTGGCGCTGATTGCTGGTGGCCGATTCAGTTGGTATCGCGGTGATTTCTACACCACTACCCTGAGCACGGGTTCGACTGTCGATGACAACAAGCGCGTGGATGGGCGCTTCACGCCGTACGGTGGCGTCGTCTACGACCTGACCGATACCCATGCGCTGTATGCCAGCTATTCGCAGGTATTCAAGCCGCAGTCAGACACCGACAGCAATGGCCGGGTGCTCAAGCCGCGTGAAGGCGAGCAGTATGAGTTTGGCCTCAAGAGCAGTTACTTTGGCGGCGACCTCAATACCCGCCTCTCGGTATTCCGTTTGACCGACGAGAACCGCGCCAGCACCGACTATGACGAGGATGGCGTAGACACCGGGTTTTCGGTTGCATCGGGCAAGACGCGCGTGAAGGGTGCCGAAGTGGAAGTCAGCGGCAAGCTGACGCCGAACTGGGAGGTGCTGGCGGGCTACACCTGGATGGAAACCGAAACCCTCGACGGTGATGCCGAAACCACCTTCTTCATCATGCCGCGCCACCAGGCGTCGCTGTGGAGCAAGTACACCATCAGCCAAGGGCCTTTGACCGGGCTGGCCATTGGTGGTGGCGTCTCGGCGATGAGCAACTTCCATTCCGAGAACGGCGGCGTGCGCATCGATGCGCCGGGGTACGCCACGGTGGATGCGATGCTGTCGTACCCGGTTACCTCGAAGCTGACGGCCACCTTTAACGTCAACAACCTGTTGGACCGTGATTACCTGTCGCGGGTGGGGTCGACGTCGACGTTCAACTTCTATGGGCCTTCGCGCAGCATGATGGTTGGCGCGCGTTATGATTTCTGACGTATTTTCCAGGAAATTGTCAGATTTTTACCGTTGCTTGTAGTCCATTTCTGAAATAGCTTGTTCCCGCCTTTTCGGCATTGCGGTGCTTTTCTCTGCGGCCTAGTCTGGGCCCGTCGTTGCCAAATCAGCGACCGGGCCTGCAAGCCCGCACAGAAAACGCATGCTTATCACCGAAAGCCAATGGTTTGCCATTGAGCGCGCTTGACGGTGGCTGCGTACGGGAGGTTTTCGAACCTGCCGGTTTTCGTTCTCTGTCCGGTCTTGCAGACCTGTACGTGGCCGCCACCCATCACACTGCAAGTCATGAGTGTGCGGCTCTAGTGAATCCACAGAGGGCTACACCATGCTTAAAATTGTCCCTGACCCACCCCATGATAATCATTCCCTTGAAGACACCCTGATCCAGGCCACGGACTATGCGCTGTGCGCCACGACCGTTGTGCACCAGGCACTGCTGCTGCATCCCAAGTCACCGGCATCGGTTTTGATGATGACCTCGCTGCATGAAATGGAGGCGTTACGGGTTTTGCTCGAGTCGGCGCTGATCCAGGTGCAGATGCCCACAGGCCCTCGGACCTTGCATTAGGGCTTGGAAGATTTGCCGCCTATACCGGCCCTATCGCCGGCAAGCCGGCTCCCACAGGTTTCAGCGGCGGTGCGGGCACTGGAGCCCAACAGTCTTGCTCAACTTCTAAAAGCTGGCGCCATCCCTGTGGGAGCCGGCTTGCCGGCGAGAGGCCAGGCCGGCCAGCGCAAATTTCAAGGAGATTGAACAATGACCACTGACACAACCAGGTTCGACCATAAACGGCCTGATGGATGAGAAACCCATGATGATCTGGGCTTCGCATTACCTCAGTGCCATGGCCAAGGCGCTGATGGATGGTGCCGAGCTGGGCATGAAGCATTAAGAGCAGGCATTAAAAAGCCGGCTTGTGGCCGGCTTCTCGGGGACGCTTCCGGCTAATTTATGGTAAGCCGCAACCGCCTTAACTGGGTGGCCATCAAAGGCCTGAAAAAGATGGCGAACGTTCGTGTGAAACGTTGCCGAGCCCTCTGGCCTGCGGCTTGCGCCGGTCGGGGCTGAATGTGGCGCGTAGCATACAAGGGCCTGCTCAGGATGCCCAGCAAAAAATGGCACAGGGTGTTTCATTCAGGGCGTTGCCGGCAAAAATGCGACCAGTGGAACACCCAGCCGAGTATCTCCAAGTGCTGTGCCTGGCGCTGGGCCGGGGTGAAGCGTTCCACGGTGTAGTTGCGCCTGTCGTGACTGTGCAGGCACAAGGTGCCGTTGTGGCCGAGGCTGAGGCTGTTCACCCGGAGGGTGCCATTGTGCAGCAGGGCATAGGTTTCACCGTCCTTGACCCGGGTCTGGCTGACGTCAATGGCCACTATCGCGTCGGATGGAACCCACGGCGCCATGTTTTGGCTTGGCATGGCCAGGCAAACGACATTATCCATTGCAACGCCCAAGGCCTGCAGCGCTTCAATCGGCAGTTGCAGGTACTTGCCCTCCAGCGCGACGAGCTTGCCGTCGTGCACTTGTTGAAATGGCACCTGCAATAGCCGGGTCGCCCGGGTCGACAGCAAGGAGAGCACATTACCAGTATCAGAGGTGGGCTGCAGGGCGCGGCTGCGCAGGATCGAACTGGGGTGTTTGGGGCCTTCGCCACAGCGCAGCCAGCGCCGGTGTACGCAGAACAGGTCGGCAAGTTCGTCCAGGCGAGCCAGGGGAATGCCGCGCTTGAACCAGTTGTTCACGTGCTGGGCCGTCAAACCACGCTGGGCGGCGAGATCGGCAGGGGTCAAGCCACACTCGTGGAGGAGGGCCTTGAGGCGGTCACCGGAGGTTTTCATGCACCGGAGTGTACCGGCGGTGTGCCAGTAGGGATACGAACCAGGTGTTGACGTGACGTGTACGAAAATCGCCTAGGTGTAGGACCCTGGATTAGGACCTTGTAGGATTTTTTGCCACTGCGGCAGGCACAAAAAACCCCGCCGAAGCGGGGCTTGGTGCAAACGGTATCAGCCCTTGTAGGCAGCAACCGATTTGGTGATCGCGGCGCGGGCGGCGTCGGCGCCTTCCCAGCCCTCGATCTTGACCCACTTGCCCTTCTCGAGATCTTTGTAGTTCGCGAAGAAGTGCTCGATCTGCTGGATCAGCAGCGCTGGCAGGTCGGTGTATTCCTTGACGTCGACGTACAGCTGCGACAGCTTGTCGTGCGGCACAGCGATGACCTTGGCGTCGCCGCCGCCGTCGTCGGTCATGTTCAGAACGCCGACCGGGCGGGCACGGATGACCGAACCTGGGGCGACCGGGTAAGGGGTAACCACCAGCACGTCCAGCGGATCACCGTCGTCGGCCAGGGTGTTTGGAATGAAGCCGTAGTTGGCCGGGTAGAACATCGGGGTGGCCATGAAGCGATCGACGAACAGGGTATCGCTGTCCTTGTCGATTTCGTACTTGATCGGCGCGTGGTTGGCCGGGATCTCGATGGCGACGTAGATGTCGTTCGGCAGGTCTTTGCCAGCCGGAATCTTGCTGTAGCTCATTGGGCAGTGCCCCCGTGTTTGATCAAAAAAGTGGCGGCGATTATAGGCACATTCGAGCAGGGCATGCCACGCCCCACCTGATGCGCGGGCGCATCAGGTGGGGCTTTGGCGGTAGTCAGGGTGTTCGTCCTGCAACCGCGTCAGGCGCGCCAGAGGGTCCTGGCGGTAGAACAGCGACAGTTGCCGGTACACCTGCGGATAAGCTTGCTGCAAGAGGTCGGGTGCGCTGAAGAAGTACTCGCTGGTGACGGCGAAGAACTCTGCCGGGTTTTCGGCCGCATAAGGGTCGATGGCCGTTTGCGCTTCAGGGTCGGCGTCCAGCTGGCGGTTGAGGTCGTCATACGCCTGCTGCATGGCCGTGGCCCAGGCTTCGACCTGCATGTCGCTGTGCAGCGGTGGCAGGCCATTGGCATCGCCATTGAGCATGTCGAGCTTGTGCGCCAGTTCGTGGATCACCAGGTTGTAGGCTTCCCAGCCGCCGCTGGCCAGCACCCCGGCCCAGGCCATGATCACCGGGCCCTGCTGCCACGCCTCGCCGCTGTGTTCACCATCCCAGACATGCTCCACGCCACTGGCGTCGCGGTGGCGCTGGGGGCTTTTGAAGTCGTCCGGGTAGAGGATGATCTCGTGAAAGCCCTGGTACCAGTTGAGGTCCCCCAGGTGCAACAGCGGTAGTTGAGCCTGGGCAGCCAGGAACAGGCGTTGCTGATCATCCAGCTCGACGCCGGGCAGGGTGGTCAGGTGCTTGTCGAGCAGGAACAGGATGCACGCATCACGGAGCCGACGATCTTCGTCGTCGCTGATGCCATCGAGCATCGGCAGGCGTTCACGGATCGCCTGCCATTGCTGTGGGTCGACCGGGTAGCGCGCCAGGGTTCGCTTGCGCCGCCAGGCGCTGAAGGACCACATGGCGTTCGTCAGTGTGCCTTGGCGGTGCGGCCCAGGCGCCCGCGCAGCAGGCCCAGGACCATCGGCACCAGCGACAGGAAGATGATGCCGACCACCATCAGCGAGAGGTGCTGCTTGATGAACGGCACGTTGCCGAAGAAGTAGCCGAGGGTCACCAGGCCGCCGACCCACAGCAGCGAGCCTGCAACGCTGAAGGCCAGGAAACGCGGGTAGTGCATGTGGGCGATGCCAGCGACGAACGGTGCGAAGGTACGCAGGATTGGCAAGAAGCGTGCGAGGGTCACGGTTTTGCCACCATGGCGTTCATAGAACTCATGGGTGCGCTGCAGGTAGTCGCGGCGGAAGATTTTCGAATTGGGTTTGTTGAACAGCCGTTCACCTGCCGTTCGCCCGATCACGTAGTTGGTACTGTCACCCATGATTGCGGCGGCCATCAGCAGGCCGGCCAGCAGTACCGGGTCCATGCCGCCACCGGCGGCCACGGCGCCGGCGATGAACAGCAGGGAATCACCCGGCAGGAAGGGCATCACCACCAGCCCGGTCTCGCAGAAAATCACGGTGAACAGGATCGCGTAGATCCAGGGGCCGTAATTGGTGACCAGCAGATCAAGGTAGGCATCGAGATGCAGGATGAGGTCCAGCGGGTTGAAATCCATGTACAGCACCTGTGTTCTTGACCCGCAGCGACGGGCGAGCGGACGAGCGGTAGGGTAAATTTTCAGACATGCCAGGAGCGGGCATTATACGGCCAAGTGGCGAGGATGCCCGGAGAGTTTGTAGCGGGGGGTTACTGAGGGTGTCTTTGCTGGCCCGATCGCCGGCCAGCCGGCGCTCGGGCCAGTACGGGTCAGTCTTGGCTGATTGGCAAAATGTAGCTTTCGAACTCGGTATCTTTGCGAAAACCGATGGATTCATAGGTCCTCTGCGCTACCTCGTTGTTGGCGCTGGTCGAAACCCGCATGCGCACGGCCTGGGTGTCCTTGGCCATCTTCTTGGCCTCACGGATCAGATGGTCGGCCACCAGCATGCGCCGTGAGTCTTCGGCCACATAGATGTCGTTGAGAATCCACACGCGCTTGAGCGACAGCGACGAGAAGCTCGGGTACAACTGGCAAAAGCCCAGCAGTTTGGCGTCGTCATCGTCCGGCAGTGCCAGGTAGATGACCGATTCGTCGCGTTTGAGGCGCGTTTCCAGGAATTTGCGCGAGCTGTCCGGGTAGGGCAGTTGCCCATAGAACTCACGGTATCGGACGAACAGCGGGGTGAGCAGGTCGAGGTGTTCCAGGGTTGCCTTGATGATGCGCATGTGCGGCCCTCAGAGTCCATTTGGGAAACAGCGGAATGCCAGCAGCTTTCAATAGCATGCTGCCCAATGCAGGCTAGAAGCGCAATCCGCCGTCCGTGACATGTTTTTTACCCTTCACCGAGTAGGAAATTACCTTTTTGGCCAGGGGTGTTTTCACTGTCGAGGGTATGGACCTGCGCTTCGTCCTTTAAATTCACGCCAGACAGCTGCCTGCGGCAGGCCTCGCGCATCAGGTATAGCAGGCGGTGGGCGGCCATGCCGTAGCTCAGGCCTTCGAGGCGAACGTTGGAGATGCAGTTGCGGTAAGCGTCGGTCAGGCCCACCTTTGGCCCGTAGGTGAAATACAAGCCCAGGCTGTCGGGTGAACTGAGCCCGGGGCGCTCACCGATCAGCACCACGGTCATGCGCGCCCCCAGCAGTTGGCCCACTTCGTCGGCCACGGCCACCCGGCCTTGCTCCACCAGCACCACCGGTGCGCTGGTCCAGCCATCGCTGGCGGCCTGCTCCTCGAAACGGGCCAGGAACGGCAAGGTATGGCGATGCACGGCCAGTGCCGAGAGGCCGTCGGCCACCACGATGGCAAGGTCGCAGCCGCCAGGGTTGGCCTGGGCGTGCTGGCGCAGGTGCTCCACCGAGTGCTCGTTCAGGCGCCGCCCCAGGTCGGGGCGTTGCAGGTACTGGTGGCGGTCGCTGGCAGCGCTGTGCAGTACCAGGCTGTCACGGCCGCGCTGCTTCAATTGTTCGGCCAGGGAACGGTGGTCGAACGCCAGGTGCACGGCATCGCGGGCCTGGGCGTGGGCGAACTGGAAGTCCAGCTGGGCGCCGGTTGGCAGGCTGATGCCGCTGCGGCCCAGGGCGATACGCGCCGGGGTCAGGTTGCGCAGGGCCAGCCAAGGGTTTTCGGGGGTGGGTGTCTGATCCATGGTCACCTCTATGACAGTTGCGCCAAGGCCTGGCGGAACGCCGGTGGCAGGTTGTCGCCAAAGCGCACCCGGCCATCGGCCTGAGTGAAGATACCGGTGCGCTGCAACCATGCCTCGAACTCAGGCCCAGGTTTGAGGCCCAGGGTCTGGCGCGCATACAGCGCGTCATGGAACGAGGTGGTCTGGTAATTGAGCATGATGTCGTCGGAACCGGGGATGCCCATGATGAAGTTGATCCCGGCCACTCCCAGCAGGGTCAGCAGGGTGTCCATGTCGTCCTGATCGGCCTCGGCATGGTTGGTGTAGCAGATGTCGCACCCCATCGGCACGCCCAGCAGTTTGCCGCAGAAGTGGTCCTCCAGGCCGGCACGGATGATCTGCTTGCCGTTGTACAGGTACTCGGGGCCGATGAAACCGACCACGGTGTTGACCAGAAACGGCTTGAAATGACGGGCCACGGCATAAGCGCGGGTTTCACAGGTTTGCTGATCGACGCCGTGGTGAGCGTTGGCCGACAGGGCGCTGCCCTGGCCGGTTTCGAAATACATGAGGTTCTGCCCGAGGGTGCCGCGCTTGAGCGACAGCCCGGCTTCGTAACCTTCCTGAAGCACGTTGAGGTTGATGCCAAAGCCGGCGTTGGCCGCCTCGGTGCCGGCAATCGACTGGAACACCAGGTCCAGCGGTACGCCGCGGTTGATTGCCTCTATGGAGGTGGTGACGTGGGTCAGTACACAGGCCTGGGTGGGAATGTCATAGCGCTGGATGATGGCGTCGAGCATTTCCAGCATCGCGCAGATCGAGGCGGTGCTGTCGGTGGCCGGGTTGATGCCGATCATGGCGTCGCCGTTGCCGTACAGCAAACCATCGAGAATGCTGGCGGCAATCCCGGCCGGCTCGTCGGTGGGGTGGTTGGGCTGCAAGCGGGTCGACAGGCGCCCGCGCAAGCCCATGGTGCCGCGAAAACGGGTGACCACACGGATCTTCTGTGCCACCAGCACCAGGTCCTGTACGCGCATGATCTTCGAGACTGCAGCGGCCATTTCCGGGGTCAGGCCTGGCGCAAGGGCGCGCAGGCTGTCTTCGTTGGCTTCGTCGCTGAGCAGCCAGTCACGCAGGCCACCGACGGTGAGGTGGCTGACCGGGGCGAAGGCCTGGGCGTCGTGAGTGTCGATGATCAGACGGGTCACTTCATCCTGCTCGTAAGGGATCAGCGCTTCGCTGAGGAAGTGGCTGAGTGGGATATTGGCCAGTGCCATCTGCGCCGCCACCCGCTCGCCATCGTTGGCGGCGGCAACGCCAGCCAGGTAATCCCCGGAGCGTGCGGGGCTGGCTTTGGCCATCACGTCCTTGAGGCTGTCGAAACGGTAGACCAGGTGGCCTACCGTGTGTACGAAACTTGCCATACAGAATCTCCAGAGTGCCGCGGGCGTACCCGCGGCAGGTGTCGGCGATCAGTGCAGGGCCTCTTCGGCCTTCTGGATCGCGGCGAATTCCTCTTCCGGCGTGCCCGCCACCAGGTGGTGGCGGCTGTAGAACGCAAAGTAGGCAATCAATACTGCATAGATCACTGCAGCGCCAATCACCACCCGTGGGTCGACCAGGAAGCCTGCGACCACGGCGATACAGGCCAGCACCAGGGCTACGCCTGAGGTGAAGATGCCACCCGGGGTGCGATAGGGGCGTTCCATCTTGGGCCGGCGGATGCGCAGGGTGATGTGCGCGGCCATCATCAGTACATAAGACAGCGTCGCGCCGAACACCGCAACCAGGATCAGCAGGTCGCCCTGGCCGGTCAGTGACAGGGCGAAGCCAATGATGCCGGGGATGATCAGGGCCAGTACCGGTGCCTTGCTCTTGTTGGTTTCAGACAGTTTGCGCGGCAGGTAGCCCGCGCGGGAAAGTGCGAAGATCTGCCGCGAATAGGCATAGATGATGGAGAAGAAGCTGGCAATCAGGCCGGCCAGGCCAACCAGGTTGACGAAGCCGCCCATCCAGGTGGAGCCGCCATACGCCTTGGACAGCGCTTCTACCAGTGGGTTACCGGAGGCTTTGAGCGCTTCGGAGCCCGCACCGCCCGGGCCTACCACGAGGATCAGCAGGGCAAAGGCCAGCAACACCAGCATGGCGCCAATCAGGCCACGGGGCAGGTCACGTTTCGGGTTCTTGGTTTCCTCGGCTGCCAGCGGCACGCCTTCTACCGCCAGGAAGAACCAGATCGCGTACGGGATTGCCGCCCACACGCCGACATAACCGAACGGCAGGAAGCTGCTGGCGCCAACCGCGTCGGTCTGGGCGATGTCGAACAGGTTCGCTGCATCAAAATGGGGCACCATGCCCACAAGGAAGACAGCCAGGGCGATGGCGGCGATGGCGGTGATGATGAACATCAGTTTCAGCGCTTCACCCACACCGAAGATGTGGATGCCGATAAAGACGATGTAGAACGCCAGGTAGATCATCCAGCCGCCGATGCCGAACAGGGACTGGCAGTAGGCGCCGATGAACACCGCGATGGCTGCCGGCGCGATGGCGTACTCGATGAGGATCGCCGTGCCTGTCAGAAAGCCGCCCCACGGGCCGAAGGCGCTACGGGCAAAGCCGTAGCCGCCTCCGGCGGTTGGGATCATCGAGGACAGTTCGGCGAGCGAGAAGCACATGCACAAGTACATGGTGGCCATCAGCAGGGTGGCCAGGAACATGCCACCCCAGCCGCCTTGGGCAAGACCGAAGTTCCAGCCGGCATAGTCGCCGGAGATCACGTAGGCGACGCCCAGGCCCACCAGCAGGACCCAGCCGGCAGCCCCTTTTTTCAGTTCACGCTGCTGGAAGTAGTCCGAACCGACTTTTTCAAAATCGACGGAAGCACCTGCCGGTGTGCCGGAAGATTGATCGCTTGGCATAGTTTCACCTGTTCTTTTTCTTGGTGGCCGGAAGGGTTCCGGCCCTTGGTGATGGGTACTGCAGGAAGCGAGCCATGGGGCTTCAAGCAGCTTCAAGCTTCAAGCTGCAAGCCTCAAGAAAAAGCAGGTCGGCGGTGTACTCGCTTTTTCTTGTAGCTTGCAGCTTGCAGCTTGCGGCTCAGAAAAAGCGGGTCGGCGGTGTACTCGCTTTTTCTTGCCGCTTGCAGCTTGCAGCTTGCCGCTTAGAAGAAGCCCAGCGGGTTGATGTCGTAGCTCACCAGCAGGTTCTTGGTTTGCTGGTAGTGGTCGAGCATCATTTTGTGGGTTTCACGGCCTACGCCGGACTTCTTGTAACCGCCGAACGCGGCGTGTGCCGGGTACAGGTGGTAGCAATTGGTCCATACGCGGCCCGCCTTGATGCCGCGGCCCATGCGGTAGGCGCGGTTGATGTCGCGGGTCCATACACCGGCGCCAAGGCCGAACTCGGTGTCGTTGGCGATGGCCAGTGCTTCAGCTTCGTCCTTGAAAGTGGTGACGCTGACCACCGGGCCGAAGATTTCTTCCTGGAACACGCGCATCTTGTTGGTGCCTTTGAGCAGCGTCGGCTGGATGTAGTAACCCGTGGCCAACGCCCCCTCCAGCTTCTCCACCTTGCCGCCGGTCAGCAGCTCGGCGCCCTCGTCCTGGGCAATCTGCAGGTACGACAGGATTTTCTCGAACTGCTGTTGCGACGCCTGGGCGCCGACCATGGTGTCGGTGTCGAGCGGGTCGCCGCGTTTGATCTGCAGCACCTTCTTCATCACCACTTCCATGAACTGCGGGTAAATCGACTCTTGCACCAGTGCGCGTGACGGGCAGGTGCATACCTCGCCCTGGTTGAAGAACGCCAGCACCATGCCTTCGGCAGCCTTGTCGATGAAGCTCGGCTCAGCCTGCATGATGTCTTCGAAGTACACGTTCGGCGATTTGCCGCCCAGCTCGACAGTCGATGGGATGATGTTCTCGGCGGCGCACTTCATGATGTGCGAGCCAACCGGGGTAGAGCCGGTGAAGGCGATCTTGGCGATGCGCTTGCTGGTGGCCAGCGCCTCGCCGGCCTCGCGGCCATAGCCCTGGACTACGTTGAGCACGCCGGGCGGCAGCAGGTCGCCAATCAGCTCGACCAGCACGGTGATGCCCAGCGGCGTCTGCTCGGCTGGTTTGAGCACCACGCAGTTGCCAGCGGCCAGGGCCGGTGCCAGTTTCCAGGCGGCCATCAGGATCGGGAAGTTCCACGGGATGATCTGCCCGACCACGCCCAGTGGCTCATGAATGTGATAGGCCACGGTGTTTTCGTTGATCTCGGCGGCACCGCCCTCCTGGGCGCGTATGCAGCCGGCGAAATAGCGGAAATGATCGACCGCCAGCGGGATGTCGGCGTTGAGGGTTTCGCGGACCGGCTTGCCGTTGTCCCAGGTTTCGGTGATGGCCAGCACTTCGAGGTTTTGCTCGATGCGGTCGGCGATCTTCAGCAAAACGTTGGAGCGGTCCTGTACCGACGTACGGCCCCAGGCATCGGCGGCAGCGTGGGCAGCGTCCAGGGCCTTGTCGATGTCTTCGGCAGTGGAGCGGGGGAATTCAGCGATCAGCTTGCCATTGACCGGGGAGGTGTTGTCGAAATACTGCCCCTTGACCGGAGCTACGAATTCACCACCGATGTAGTTGCCGTAGCGGCTCTTGAAGGAAACCTTCGCGCCCTCGGTACCGGGATGTGCATAACGCATGGTGTGTCTCCTGGTTAATTGTGTTTGTTGAGGAGTTGGAAAGCGTAGAGCAAAGGTTGGGCCAGCGTGGGGAGGGCTAGTTGAATTAATGGCTTGCGCGATTTCTTGATGGGCCTGCAGCGGGCGCTGTACCGGGAACGGCACGTGCTGGGTGACACTTTGTACCGTTTGCGACACGCTTGATTGCGGTGGATTGCAAAGCCCGGGCGGGTGGAGGATGCTGGCAGGACGCTCTATCTGCGGAGAACAAAAACCAATGCAGAGCCACCACCTCAGTCGTCATGCCCAGCAAGTGCATACCGTTGCCCACGGCGAAGCCGGGGGGGCCGGCAGCGATCCGTCCATTGCCCGATCCTGGCTGCGATGCCTGGAGGACTACCATCTGGATCCCGAGGTGCTTGCCGCGCCGGTTGTGCTGGAGCACGGCCGCCTGCTCGAAAGCCGTGAGCGCCTGAACCAGGTGCTGAAAATCGCCGACAGTGAAATGAACAGCCTGCACCAGCAGTTATCCGGTGCCGGGCATGCGGTGCTGCTGACCGATGCGCGCGGTGTCATCCTCAACTGTGTCACTGCACCCAGCGAACGGCGCATCTTCGAACGTGCGGGGTTGTGGTTGGGCGCTGACTGGAGCGAAGCCCGCGAGGGCACCAACGGCATCGGCACCTGCCTGGTGGAGCGCCAGGCCCTGACCATCCATCAGAACGAACACTTTCGCGGCCGGCACACCGGGCTGACCTGTTCGGCCAGCCCGGTATTCGACCCTCACGGCGAACTGCTGGCAGTGCTCGATGTGTCCTCGGCGAGGCCGGATGTTTCGCGTCAAAGCCAGTTCCATACCATGGCGCTGGTCAACCTTTCGGCAAAGATGATCGAGAGTTGTTACTTCCTGCGCCACTTCGAGCAGCAATGGCTGCTGCGCTTTCACCTGCAGGCCGAGTCGGTGGGGTTGTTCAGCGAAGGGCTGCTGGCGTTCGGCGCCGATGGCCGTATCTGCGCGGCCAACCAGAGCGCCCTCAACCTGTTGGGCACCGTCCGGGGCGGGGTACTGGGCAAGCCGCTGGACATGTTCTTTGCCTGTAACCCTGATGAGCTCTTCAGCCGCGCCATGCCCACTGGCAGCCCGGCCTGGCCGCTGTATGCACGAGATGGTCGCCAGGTATTTGCCAGCTTGCGCGGGCAGGCTAAGGCGCCGGTATGGGCGGTGCCGGCTGGTTTGCCCGAAGCCCGGCCCGAGGCGGCCCCGGGCATTTGCCTGATGGACCCGGCGCTGCAGGGTGATTTCCAGCGGGCGCTGCGGGTGTTCGAGCGTGATGTGCCACTGCTGGTGTCGGGCGAGACCGGTTGTGGCAAGGAAGCCTTTGCCCAGGCCGTGCACCAGGCTAGCCAACGGCGCGGCAAACCGTTCGTGGCAGTCAACTGCGCATCGATTCCCGAAAGCCTGATAGAGAGTGAGCTGTTCGGTTACCGCGGCGGCAGTTTTACCGGAGCGCGCAAGGAAGGCATGCGCGGCAAGCTGCTGCAGGCCGATGGCGGCACCTTGTTGCTCGACGAGATCGGTGACATGCCGCTGGCGCTGCAGACCCGTCTGCTACGGGTGCTGGAAGAACGTCAGGTGGTGCCGATCGGTGGTGAGCCGCAAGCGGTCGATGTGCGCATCGTCAGTGCTACCCACCGAGATTTGCTGGAGCGGGTGGAGCAAGGCACCTTCCGCGAGGATCTGTATTACCGGCTCAACGGCCTGGAAGTGGCAATGCCGGCGGTGCGTGAACGCAGTGACAAGGCTCAGTTGCTGGATTTCCTGTTGCGCCAGGAAGCGCAAGGCCAAGCCATCGAAATCGACCCAAGCGCCCGCCAGGCGCTGCTGGATTATGCCTGGCCGGGCAATGTGCGCCAGATGCGCAATGTGCTGCGTACGCTGGTGGCATTGTGTGAGCACGGGCGTATCGAGTGTGGCGAGCTTCCTGCCGTGATCCTCAAAAAGGCAGGCAAAAGCTGCAGCGCCCCCCAAGAGGCTGGCACCACCCAAGAAGCTGGCGCTCCCCCTGTGGAAGCCGGCTTGCCGGCGATGAGGCCGGCACGGTTGGAGGATGCCGAGCGCCAAGCCCTGTTATCCACACTGGAGGCAAACCGCTGGCACCTCACCCGTGTCGCCGAGCATTTGAATATCAGCCGCAATACCTTGTATCGAAAACTGCGCAAACACGGCATCGCCAGGGGCGTCTGAGCGAAACAGCGGGTGCGATTTCCCGCGCCCTGGGCTACCCTGCCTCGAAGTTTTGCGAGGTCGACCATGCATATTCATATTCTCGGTATTTGCGGCACTTTCATGGGTTCGCTGGCGGTGCTGGCCAAGGAGCTTGGCCACCGTGTGACCGGTTCGGACGCCAACGTCTATCCACCGATGAGTACCCAGCTCCAGGCCCAGGGCATCGAGCTGACTCAGGGCTACGACCCGGCCCAGCTGGACCCGGCACCTGACCTGGTAGTGATCGGCAACGCCATGTCGCGGGGCAACCCTGCAGTGGAGTACGTGCTCAACAAAGGCCTGCCTTACGTCTCCGGCCCCCAGTGGCTGGCCGACCATGTGCTGCAGGGGCGTTGGGTGCTGGCCGTGGCCGGTACTCACGGCAAGACCACTACCAGCAGCATGCTGGCCTGGGTCCTGGAGCATGCCGGCATGAGCCCTGGCTTCCTGATCGGCGGCGTGCCGCAGAACTTCTCGGTCTCGGCACGTTTGGGCGATACGCCGTTCTTCGTGGTGGAAGCCGATGAATACGACAGCGCCTTCTTCGACAAACGCTCGAAATTCGTGCACTACCATCCGCGCACAGCCATTCTCAACAACCTAGAGTTCGACCACGCGGACATTTTCCCGGACCTGGCCTCCATCGAGCGGCAGTTCCATCATCTGGTGCGCACCATCCCGAGCGAAGGCTTGGTGATCCACCCGACCACAGAGCAGGCGCTGGAGCGGGTAATCGGCATGGGCTGCTGGACGCCAGTACAGACCACCGGCGAGGGTGGCCAATGGCAGGCGCGCCTGCTCAGTGCCGACGGCTCGCGCTTCGAAGTGCTGTTCGAGGGGCAAGCACAAGGCATCGTGGACTGGGGCCTGACTGGCCAGCACAACGTTGCCAACGCGTTGGCAACCTTGGCCGCTGCCCGTCATGTGGGGGTCGTGCCGGCCATGGGCATTGATGGCCTGAGCGCGTTCAAGAGCGTCAAGCGGCGCATGGAGAAGGTCGCAGAAGTGCAGGGCGTGACCATCTACGACGACTTCGCTCACCATCCGACGGCCATCGCCACCACCCTGGACGGGCTGCGCAAGCGGGTGGGCGAGGCGCCGGTAATCGCCATCATCGAGCCTCGTTCCAACTCCATGAAGCTCGGCGCGCACCGTGACGGCCTGCCAGAAAGCGTCAATGATGCCGACCAGGTAGTCTGGTATGCGCCAGCCAACCTGGGCTGGGACTTGGCAGCGACCGCAGCGCAGTGCAAGGTGCCAAGCGTGGTCGCCGACAGCCTCGAGGCGATCATCGAGCGGGTCAAGGGCCAGGCGCGGCCGGGCACACATGTGGTGATCATGAGCAACGGCGGCTTTGGCGGCCTGCACGGCAAGCTGGCCGAGGCCCTGAAATGAGCGGGCCGGAACGCATCACCCTGGCCATGACCGGCGCCTCCGGTGCGCAGTATGGCTTGCGCCTGCTCGATTGCCTGGTGCGCGAAGACCGTGAGGTGCATTTTCTCATCTCCAAGGCCGCGCAATTGGTGATGTCCACCGAGACTGACGTACTGCTGCCACCCAAGCCGCAGGCCATGCAGGCCTTTCTCACCGAGTACACCGGCGCTGCCGATGGGCAGATCCGCGTGTATGGCAAGGAGGACTGGATGTCGCCGGTGGCCTCGGGCTCCGGCGCACCGGCGGCCATGGTGGTGGTGCCGTGCTCGACCGGTACCCTGTCGGCCATCGCCACCGGGGCCTGCAACAACCTGATCGAACGTGCCGCCGACGTAACCCTCAAGGAACGTCGCCAACTGATCCTGGTGCCGCGGGAGGCGCCATTTTCGACCATCCATCTGGAGAACATGCTCAAGCTCTCGCAGATGGGGGCAGTGATCTTGCCGGCGGCGCCGGGCTTCTATCACCAGCCACAAACCATCGATGACCTGGTCGACTTCGTCGTGGCGCGCATTCTCAACCTGCTGAACATTCCACAGGACATGCTGCCGCGCTGGGGCGAACATCATCTTGGGGCGGACGATTGAGGCGGGCTCTGCCTGCCGTGCTGGCCGTCCTGCTGCTCGACGGCTGTGCCACGGTGCGGACGCTGGATGCCAACAAGCCGGGCGCCCCGGTGGTGTATGCCGGCACCCGGCTGGACTTGTACGTGATCAATGGCGGGTGTTGCTCAGAGGACCATTTCGGGGCGCATGCGCCGGCGTATCCGCGGTTGGACCTGCCAGGCAGCATGCTGCTCGATACCCTGCTCCTGCCATTATCGTTGCTGACGGCTGCCGGGATCGGTTTCCAGGCCACTGGCGGTCTGTAATGGCCCCAGCACCGGCTTGCCGGTGACAGGGCCTTACAGGCGGGCGCTATTTCTTGCCCAATCTACGCAGTTCATCCGACTCGACAACCCGAATCCCGTCCTCTTCTTCCAGCGCCAGGCGCCACAGCGCCCGCGCCAATGTGCAGGCTTCGATCCCCCGATACTTGCCCGGCATCAACCGCGCAAACGGCGACGCCAGGCGCTCTCCCAAGCGCGGTGCGATACGCTCGCCCAGCAACAGCGAAGGCCTGACAATCGTCAGTTGTGGCCAATCCTGCGCTTTGAGTGCCTCTTCCATCTCGCCTTTGACCCGGTTGTAGAAGATCGACGATTTGGGGTCGGCGCCGATCGCGCTGACCACCAGCAGGTGGCGCGCCCCCATCTCCCGGGCCCGCTTGCTGAAGGCCACCACCATGTCCAGGTCGACGGCGCGAAACGCCTGTTCGGAGCCGGCCTGCTTGAGGGTAGTCCCCAGGCAGCAGTAAGCGATGTCCACGCGCCCGGCCAACTGCGGTAAAAACACCGCAGGGTCGCCGACCGGGTTTTCCAGGTGTGGATGTTCGGCCAAGGGGCGGCGGGTGGGTGCCAGAACGCGGCTGATGGTGGGCTCGTTGAGCAGGCGGTCAAGCAGGTGTTCACCCGTCAGGCCCGTGGCTCCGGCAAGCAGGACATGCTGAGGCGTCAAGTACATGATGTCTCTCCTGTGTTACACACAAGTCTAGTGCGGGGTGGGCCTTTTTTCCTGCCCCTGCGAAGTCGCTTGTGCGGCATTGCGTAAGGCTTTTTCAGCTTGCTGCTGGCGCAGGCGTTGCCAATGTGCCAGTACGGTTGGCGGTGCCCAGATCTGTGGCTCGGAGGCTTCGAAACCTTCCCGCTTCTCCCGTTCGGCAACACTGCTGCGCGCCAGTTCAAACGCTTGTTCGAGGTCGTCGGTCTGGTTCAGCGCCTGGGCGAACAGAGCCTCGCCGAAATAGGTGAAATCAGCCTCTTCCGAGCAGCCGAATGACACCCTGTCGGCCCGAGCGGCCGTCATGATGATTGTCCGCTCATCTTTGAGCGGGGCGATGTAGCCCCCGGAATAGCAGGCGGAGATGACGATTACCTTGTCGCGTTCCTTGAGCGGCGCCAGGGCGCCGGCCAGTTCGTCGGCGGACAGGTCGGCCAGCTGCAGGCGTGGCTGGTCGAAGACCAACTGGTGGTCCTGGCTGCCATGGCTGGTCAGGTAGATGAACACCAGGTCCTGCGGGCCGGTGCGCTCGGCCAGTGTGCGGGCGGCGCGGGTAAGGTTCTCGCGGGTTGCCATGGGCCTTGAGGACATCTGGTCGCGGTGGTTGACCAGGGTGATCTGGCCATGGGCGCCGAACCGCACCTTCAACAGATTGCTAACGTAGTCGGCCTCGCGCAGAAACACACTCTGTTGGCCGTCACCCGCGACCACCAGGCTATACAGCTCAATCGGCGGCGTGGAGCGCGGTACGCGGGCCAGCGCCTGCTCCAGCAGCTTGCCCTGATTGAGCAGCGCCAGTTCCAGCGGGTCGGGAAGCAATTTGCCGTTGTGGTCGCGAACCCGCACACCATTGACCCAGTAACCGCTTTGCACCTTGCCACTGGCCAGGGTCAGTTTGCCCCGGCCCTGGTAGGCATCGTTTTCGAAGCCGCCGACATAGTGGCTGCCATCGGGCAGTTGCAGGCTGCCCTGGCCGGCCAGGCGCCAGTCGACGAAGCTGCCCTTGTAGTGGCTGCCATCGCTGCCGAGCATTTCCCCTTCGCCAAGCAGCGAACCGTCCTTGAACTCGCCAATCCACACATCGCCTTCGGCGTTTTCATAGCGGCCACGACCTTCCAGGCGATTGTCCTTGAACTCGCCGATATATTGCTCGCCATCGACGCTTTCGTAGGTGCCGCTGCCCTGCAACAGACCGTCGACGAAGCGGCCGCTGAACTGATTGCCGCTGGCATCGCTGCGTACGCCGGCACCGTTGGGCTTGCCTCTGGCGAACTCGCCCTGGTAACGGCTGCCATCGGCGAGTTCGAGTTCGCCCGCGCCATGGTACTGATCGTCCTTGAATTGGCCGCGGTAGGTCTGGTCGGCCTGCTTGAGCGTGCCTTCGCCGTCACGTCGGCCGTGGCTGAAGGTGCCGGCATAATGGCTGCCGGGGGTGGTCAGATCGCCCATGCCCTGGAACAGGCCGGCAGCGAACTGGCCACGATAGATTTCGCCATTGCTGCCATGCCACTCGCCCTGACCCTGCCACTGGCCATCCTTGAACCCGCCGGCGTACCAGCTGCCGTTGGGGTAGTCGATGCGCCCTTCGCCTTGCAGCAGGCCGTCGACTACCTGGCCCCTGTAGCGACCGCCGTCGGGCAGGCGCGCGTCCGGTGGCAACAGCGATTCGCCATCGCCACAGGCAGCGAGCATCAGGGTAAGGGTGAGAGGTAACAGAGCACGCATGGCCGAATCCGGGCAAAAGTTATGCCGAGTATGCCGCACAATGGGGCGGATGAGACAGCCATGGCAGGGGCCGCGTGGCGGCCCCGAAAACGATCAGACGAAGCAGAGCGAAAGCGGCTCGGCGATATAGGCCGGCTTGTCCTCACCTTCGATCTCCAGTGTCGCGGTAGCCTTGAGCAACCACTGCCCAGGTTTCTTCTCGATCACCTCACCCAGGTCCACCTTCAGGCGCACCTTGCTGTCGACTTTCACCGGCTGAATGAACCGCACGCTGTCGAGCCCGTAGTTGACCACCATCTTCAGGCCTTCAGGCAGCACCAGGATGTCTTCCATCAGCTTCGGAATCAGCGACAAGGTCAGGAAACCGTGGGCAATGGTGCAGCCAAACGGTGTCTTGGCCGCTTTGTCAGGGTCGACATGGATGAATTGAAAATCGCCCGTGGCTTCGGCGAACAGGTTGATGCGTTGCTGGTCGATCTTCAGCCAGTCGGAACGTCCCAGTTCCTTTCCAACGTACTGCGAAAGCTCGGTAACCGGTACATAGGGCATCGCGACTCTCCAGGTTGTCATTTGGTACGAGAGTGCAAGATCAGCACGGTGCGCAATGACAGTCAAGTTGCCAGCATCGTGGCGAATGCCTGCCCATAGGCTTGCGCGTGCTTATAATGGCCGGCATGCCCAAAGGAGATCCTTATGCTGCTGCGTGGTTTGACCTGGCTGGTGCTGTTCCAGCTGCTGGGTACGGCGCTCAATCATCTGTTGGTGCCGATACTGCCCGGGCCGATCATTGGTCTGTTGCTCTTGTTGTTGTTCCTCATGGCCCGCGGTGAGGTCGGCAAGCCCTTGAACGAGGCAGCGAGCAGCCTGTTGCGCTACCTGCCGCTACTGTTGGTACCGCCAGCCGTCGGTGTGATGGTGTATGCCAAGGCTATCGCTGCAGACTTCTGGGCGATCGCCGGCGCTCTTCTGATCTCCTGCCTGGCCACCATAGTGTTTGTTGGTGTACTGATGCAGAAACTCATGCATCGCCAGGGCAAGCGCGGGGAGCAGCCATGATCCTCGACTGGCAGGGCGCGCTCGATGCGGTTGTCCACCATCCGCTGTTTGGCATTGGTATCACGCTGGGGGCCTACCAGCTCGTGCTGGCCGCCTACGAGAAAACACGCTGGATTTTCCTGCAGCCGGTACTCGTGTCGATGATCTTGGTGATCGGTGTATTGCTGGTCTGTGGTATCGACTACCGCGAGTACCGCAAGAGCACCGAGATCATGAACATCCTGCTGGGGCCGGCCACGGTGGCGTTGGCCGTGCCGCTCTACCTGAACCTGCGGCGTATCCGTCAGCTGTTCTGGCCGACATTTACTACGCTGGTAATCGGAGGCCTGTTCGCTACGCTCTGCTGCCTGTTGCTGGGCTGGTGGTTCGGCGCTGAACATATGATCCTGATGACCATGGCGCCGAAATCGGTGACCTCACCGATTGCCATGCTCGTGGCCGAGCAAATGGGTGGTGTGGCGGCGCTGGCGGCGGTGTTCGTGTTGATCACCGGGGTGATCGGGGCCATCTTCGGCCCGGCGTTGTTGAGCCGTTTTGGCGTGCATAGCCCCGAGGCGCGCGGCATGTCCCTGGGGGTGACCGCGCATGCGGTGGGTACCTCGGTGGCCTTGCAGGAAAGTGACGAGTGTGGCGCTTTTGCCGCACTGGCGATGAGCCTGATGGGGGTGGCCACGGCGGTGTTCCTGCCGTTGGCGGTCAGCCTGGTGGCTTGAGGAGTTGTGATGACGCTACCGCTGTTTCCCCTCAATACTGTGTTGTTTCCCGGTTGCCTGCTGGATTTGCAGATATTCGAAGCCCGCTACCTGGACATGATTGGCCGCTGCATGAAGCAGGGCACAGGCTTTGGTGTGGTGTGCATCGTCGAAGGCGAGCAGGTCGGTAAGGCGCCACCTGTGGTGGCATCGATCGGGTGCGAGGCGCTGATCCGTGATTTTGTTCAGCAGGACAATGGTCTGCTGGGTATTCGGGTCGAAGGTGTGCGGCGCTTCGAACTGAGCCAGACCGAAGTGCAGAAAGACCAGTTGCTGCTGGGTGAGGTGAGTTGGCTGGCGGAGCAGGCGGACAGCCCGCTGACCGATCAGGACGATGACCTGCTGGCCCTGCTGGTGGCGTTGGGTGAGCACCCGATGGTCGAGGCACTGGACATGCCTCGTGATGTCGCGGGGCGCCAGGCACTGGCCAACCAGCTGGCTTATCTGCTGCCGTTCATGGAGGAGGACAAGCTGGACTTGCTGGCGATCGACTCGCCGTCGGAGCGGCTGGCGGAAATCCAGAGGCTGCTGGAGCGGATTCAGGGTGAGTTGTTTGCCTGATCGAGGCGGGTTGCTTTCATGGCCCTATCGCCGGCAAGCCGGCTCCCACCACGACCGCGCAGCTCTTCGGGCCTGCGCTTTACCTGTGGCAGCGACTGGCTTGCTCAACTTCCAAGAGCTGGCGCGATCCCGGTGGGAGCCGGCTTGCCGGCGATGGGGCCGCCCAGCCAACCTCAGTATTGATAACGCTCCAGGGCCAGCGGCAGCGCGTACAGGGCAAAAAAGGCCAACAGCGCGATACACGCCGGTAGTACCAGCCACCACACCCGCTGTGGCAATGCATTGAGCGGCTGGCGATGTTGCACCAGCGTCAGGCTGAGCGCGCAGACGCAGCAGGCCAGCAAGGCCCCGGCCAGAATGTCGGTCGGCCAATGCGCTCCCAGGTACACGCGCGACAGGGCAATCGCCAGTGCCGGAATGCACCCCAGCATGATCCAGGTCAGGCGCAAGCGTGGCGGCTGGCCCCGCCCGGCCAGCACGGCTATTACCAGAAAGAACGCAAACGACGCCGAGCTGTGCCCGCTGGGCATGCTGTAACTGGTCAAGGGGTCAGTCAGTATTTCCGGTCGCGCCCGGGCGAACAGCCATTTCAGCGAGCCATTGGCAATGGCCGTACCCATCAAGGCGCCGCCGGCGAACAGTGCGTGCCGCCACTGCCGGGCGAGCAGCAGCAGGCCGGTGAGCAGCCCGCCCAGGAAAAACTGGGTGCGGAAATCGCCCAAGCGGGTCACCAGCACCATGGTGCCGTCCACCGCTTGGCTGCGATGCTCCTGCACCAGGGTCATCACGCCCTGGTCGAACTCGTGAAAATACGGCCACCCCAGAAACACACCGGCCAACGCCACAAAGCTCAAGCCGGCGATCAGCCGCGTCCCGTGGCGCTGGTCGCGCACGCTGCTGTTCAGGCTCAGCCCGATCAGCACTGCCAACGAGCCAGCGATGATGCCTGCATCCAGCCAGAACCCTTCCGGCAATGGCAGGCGCATGGCCGCCCCGGTAGCCCAGCCCGGCAACAGGTAGGCGACCGACCAGCCGGCACCGGCCAGCACGCTGACCGCGATGAAACGCGGCAACGGCATGTCGAACATGCCCGCGACCATCGGCAGCATCGGCCGCAGCGGGCCGATGAAACGGCCAACCAGCAAGCTGGCGATGCCGTAGCGCTGGAAGTACGTTTCAGCGCTGCCGATCCATTCCGGGTGGTGGCGTAACAGGGGTAGGCGGCGGATGTTCTGGTGGAAGTACTTGCCGATCGTGTACGACAGGGCGTCACCGAGCAGGCCACCGAGGAACCCCAGCAGCAATGTTTCGCCCAGGCTGAAAGTCCCGCTGCCGGCCAATACCGCGACGGCGAACAGCAGTACCGTACCCGGCACGATGATGCCCGCGATGGCCAGGCATTCGATGCAGGCCACCAGGAAAATTGCCACGCCAAGCCACTGCGGGTTAGCGCTGAGCCAGCCGGTCAGGCTGTCGAGCCATTGGCCCATGGTTCAGCTTCCTTGTTCGAGAATGAAATAGTCTTGCCCTTCGACTTGGCCCCGGCGCAGCGGGTTCCGGGTGCAGAAGCGGGCGTATTCGGCGTCGATGAAACGGTACGGCAGGTGCTCATCGCGGCCATGGGGGATACCCAGGCGCGCGGCCTGGACCACTTTGGGTACGGCGATCGCACAATCCTCCACGTACAGGCGTTCAGGGTCGAAGCGCTGGCCATCCCACTGCGGCACCTTCAGGCCCAACGCCCGGCAGAGCAGTGTCTGGCCGGCACACAGGCGTTCGGCTGGGCGCAGCTTGCCGCTGGCGTCGGGGTTGTTCAACTGCATTTGCGCCAGGCTGTTGGCATCGGAAAGGGCGTCCACCCAGGGGTAGGCCGACTTGATGAGCACTGCATTGCCCGGGCCGTGTGCGCTGAAATTGAGCGAGTCGCCTCCGCGGGCGTAATACATGTAGATATGCCCGCCATCTAGAAACAGCGCCCGGCGTTTCTCTGTGTAGCCAAGCGAGGCATGGCTGCCCTTGTCGGTCAGGTAATAGGCCTCGGTTTCAATGATCCGAGCGGCCAGCCACAGGTCGCCGTGCCGATGGCGGATGACTTTGCCGAGCAGGGCTTTGGCCAAGACCTGGGCGTCCCGGTCGAAGAAGCTGTCGGGCAAGGCGCGGGCAGGGCAGGGAGGCGTGTCTGGCATGCTGGCGATTCGTGGTGGTGTAGGCGCGGATGATAGCAATGATTGGCTTAATCGAGGCTGAACCAAGACAGTTCGATAAGAGCGGTTACATCTTTCCTACAGATTCTTGTCTGCCATTTTCTACCATCCGCCACCCGCCGCTGGGCGTATACCTGCGCGGCAGTTATAATCAGCCGATTTCCCCTTCGCCAAGACACCGAACCCATGACTGAGTCCGTTCTTGACTACATGACCCGTTTGGGTCGCGCCGCTCGCCAGGCCTCCCGGGTGATCGCCCGCGCCAGCACTGCGCAGAAAAACCGCGCCCTGCAGGCTGCTGCCGATGCACTGGACGCCGCGCGTGCCGAGCTTGCCGCAGCCAACGAACAGGACCTGGCCGCCGGCCGTGCCAATGGCCTGGAGCCTGCCCTGCTCGACCGCCTGGCCCTGACCTCTGCGCGTATCGACGGCATGATCACCGGCCTGCGCCAGGTGGCCAACCTGCCGGACCCGGTCGGCGCCATCCGCGACATGAGCTATCGCCCGTCGGGTATCCAGGTCGGCAAGATGCGCGTGCCACTGGGGGTGATCGGAATCATCTATGAGTCGCGCCCCAATGTGACCATCGACGCCGCCAGCCTGTGCCTGAAGTCCGGCAACGCCACCATCCTGCGCGGCGGCTCCGAGGCCATTCACTCCAACCGCGCCATCGCCACCTGCATTCAGCGTGGCCTGGCAGAGGCCGGCCTGCCGGCCGCCGTGGTGCAGGTGGTCGAGACCACCGACCGTGAGGCGGTTGGCGCGCTGATCAGCATGCCTGAGTTCGTCGATGTCATCGTGCCCCGGGGTGGCCGCGGCCTGATTGAACGCATCAGCCGCGATGCCCGCGTGCCCGTGATCAAGCACCTGGACGGTATCTGCCACGTCTACGTCGCCGAGCATGCCGACCTGGACAAGGGCTGGCGTGTCGCTTTCAACGCCAAGACGTACCGTTACGGTATTTGCGGTGCGATGGAAACCCTGCTGGTCGACCAGCGTGTGGCTCAAGGCTTCTTGCCGGAAATGGCCCGCCGCTTCCAGGAAAAAGGCGTCGAACTGCGCGGCTGCGCGCGTACCTGTGAGCTGATCGCGGCCAAGCCGGCCAGCGAAGACGACTGGCACACCGAGTACCTCGACGCCGTGTTGTCGATTCGGGTGGTCGACGGGCTGGAGCAGGCGATCGAGCACATCAACCACTATGGCTCGCACCACACAGATTCGATCATTACCGAACACCAGGGCCAGGCCCGCCAGTTCATGGCCGAGGTGGACTCGGCTTCGGTGATGCTCAACACCCCGACCTGCTTTGCCGACGGCTTCGAGTACGGTTTGGGCGCGGAAATCGGCATTTCCACCGACAAGCTGCATGCCCGCGGGCCGGTCGGCCTGGAAGGCCTGACGTGCGAGAAGTACGTAGTGATCGGCGATGGCCAGCTGCGCGGCCAGGAGTCCTGCTGAGTTGAGCAAGGCCCAGGCAGTCCGGCGCATCGGCATTCTTGGCGGTACTTTCGACCCCGTGCACATCGGCCACCTGCGCAGCGCGCTCGAGGTGGCCGAGTTCATGGGGCTGGAAGAGCTGCGCCTGTTGCCCAATGCGCGGCCGCCGCACCGCGACACCCCGCAAGTGGCCGCCGAAGACCGCTTGGCGATGGTGCGTGAGGCCGTGCAAGGTGTCGAGCGCCTGAGCGTCGATGCCCGTGAGCTTGAGCGCGATAAACCGTCCTACACCATCGATACGCTGGAGTCGGTCCGCGCCGAACTGGGCGCGGATGACCAGCTGTTTCTGGTGCTGGGCTGGGATGCCTTCTGCGGCTTGCCTGGCTGGCACCGCTGGGAAGAGCTGCTGCAACACTGTCACATCCTGGTGCTGCAACGCCCGGATGCCGACGTTGAACCCCCTGACGAGCTGCGCAACCTGTTGGCCGCGCGCTCGGAGAGCGATCCCACCGCCATGTCCGGCCCGGCGGGTAGTATTTCGTTCGTCTGGCAGACACCGCTTGCGGTGTCGGCTACACAGATCCGACAGCTGCTGGCCAGCGGCAGGTCGGTGAGGTTCCTGGTGCCGGACGCCGTACTGGCCTACATCGAGGCGCATGAACTGTATCGTGCGCCTAACTGACGGTGCCCTGTGGGCGCCTCATCCAACGAGTTGAACGAGTTTTATATGAGCAAGCAGAAAATCAACGGCGAAGACCTGGTCAAACTGACCATCAGCGCGCTGGAAGACGTCAAGGCCCAGGATATCCAGGTCATCGACGTTCGCGACAAGCACAGCCTGACCGACTACATGATCATTGCCACGGGTACCTCCAATCGCCAGATCAACGCGATGCTGGAAAAGGTCCGTGAAGCGGTCAAGAAAGAAGGTGCACAGCCGCTGGGCGAAGAAGGCAAGGGCGACAGCGACTGGGTACTGCTGGACCTGAACGACGTCATCGTGCATATGATGACCGCCGCTGCCCGCCAGTTCTACGACCTGGAGCGCCTGTGGCTGGGTGCCGAGCAGAGCCGTGCCGCCGATGCCAAGCACCACAGCCCGGAAAACGCCAGCGACTACTTCACCGACAAGCTCAAAGACCGGGAATAAGGAAGCGTCGTGCGTCTGCGCCTGATCGCGGTCGGCTCGCGCATGCCCAAGTGGGTCGAGGAAGGCTGGCATGAATATGCCAAGCGCCTGCCCCAGGAGCTGTCGCTGGAGCTGGTGGAAATTCCGCTCAATACCCGAGGCAAGAATGCCGACGTCGCCCGCCTGATTCGTCAGGAGGGTGAGGCCATGCTGAGCAAGGTGCAGCCGGGGGAGCGCATCGTCACCCTCGAGGTTCACGGCAAGCCCTGGAGTACCGAGCAACTGGCTACCGAGCTGGACCGCTGGCGGCTGGACTCGCGTACGGTGAATTTGATGGTGGGCGGCCCGGAAGGGCTGGCGCCTGAGGTTTGTGCGCGCGCCGAGCAACGCTGGTCGCTGTCGCCGCTGACCTTGCCGCACCCGTTGGTAAGGATACTCATCGGCGAGCAGATCTACCGCGCCTGGACCGTGTTGTCCGGGCACCCTTACCACAAATGAGCCATTAAGCAGTCCGATGTCGCAGCCGATCCGCCTCAAGGACCACGAGAAAGACGCCCGCCTGGTGCGTAACCGCGTCGTGGTCGGCGCCGTCGCGGTCATGCTGCTTGTCTGCGTGTTGATCGCACGCCTGTACTACCTGCAGATCATCCAGTACGACTACCACTCGACGCTGTCGGAAAACAACCGGGTGCACGTGCAACCGATCCCGCCGACCCGCGGGCTGATTTTCGATCGCAATGGGGTGATCATCGCCGACAACAGGCCCAGCTTCAGCTTGTCGATGACCCGCGAACGGGCCGGCAATTGGCAGCAAGTGCTGGATACGATCGTCGAAGTGCTGGAGCTGACGGCCGACGATCGTGCGCTGTTCGAGAAGCGCATGAGGCAGGGGCGACGCCCCTTCGAGCCCGTGCCGATCCTGTTCGAGCTGAACGAAGAGCAGATTGCCCGCGTGGCGGTCAACCAGTTCCGCTTGCCTGGCGTCGAAGTGGTCGCCCAGTTGGTGCGGCATTATCCGCAAGGCGCGCATTTCGCCCATTCGGTAGGGTATGTCGGGCGGATCAACGAGAAAGAGCTTAAAAGCCTCGACCCGGTGAACTACAGCGGCACCCACCATATCGGCAAGACCGGCATCGAGCGCTTTTACGAAGACGAGCTGCATGGCCAGGTCGGTTACGAGGAAGTCGAGACCAACGCCCGCGGGCGCGTGCTGCGGGTGCTCAAGCGTACCGACCCAAAACCTGGCAAGGACATCGTGCTGAGCCTGGACATCAAGTTGCAGGAAGCTGCCGAAGCCGCCTTGGGTGGGCGCCGTGGTGCGGTGGTAGCGCTCGACCCGCGTAGCGGCGAAGTGTTGGCAATGGTCAGTCAGCCGAGCTTCGACCCCAACCTGTTCGTCACCGGCATCAGTTTCAAGGCCTACGCCGAGTTGCGCGACTCGATCGACCGGCCGCTGTTCAACCGCGTGCTGCGCGGCTTGTACCCGCCCGGCTCGACCATCAAGCCGGCGGTTGCCATTGCCGGCCTGGACAGCGGTGTGGTCAATGCCGGCAGTCGGGTGTTCGACCCGGGCTACTACCAACTGCCCAACTACGATCACAAGTACCGTAACTGGAACCGCAGTGGTGATGGCTGGGTCGACCTGGATACCGCAATCATGCGCTCCAATGACACCTATTTCTACGATCTTGCCCACAAGATGGGCATCGATCGGCTGTCTACCTACATGAACAAGTTCGGCATCGGGCAGAAGGTTGCCCTGGACATGTTCGAGGAGTCGGCCGGGCTGATGCCGTCGCGTGAATGGAAACGCGCCACCCGCCGCCAAGCCTGGTTCCCCGGTGAAACCCTGATTCTGGGCATCGGCCAGGGCTATATGCAGGCAACACCGCTGCAACTGGCCCAGGCCACCGCGCTGATCGCCAACAAGGGCGTCTGGAACCGTCCGCACCTGGCCAAGACCATCGAAGGTCAGCCGCCCGTGGACCCGAACCCGATGGAAAACATCATCCTGCGTGACAAGTCCGACTGGGCCAAGGTCACCCACGGCATGGAGCAGGTGATGCACAACGCCCGCGGTACCGCGCGCAAGGCTGCGGCCGGTGCCCAGTACCGCATTGCCGGCAAGAGCGGTACCGCGCAGGTGGTCGCGATCAGGCAGGGCGAGAAATACGACCGCAACAAAATTCAGGAGCGCCACCGCGACCACGCGTTGTTCGTCGCCTTCGCCCCGGCCGACGATCCTAAGATCGTGGTGTCGGTGATGGTCGAGAACGGCGAGTCCGGCTCCGGTGTCGCCGCACCCGTGGTGCGGCAGATCATGGACGCCTGGCTGCTCGACGAGAACGGCCGGCTCAAGTCCGAGTTCGCTCCTGCCACTGTCGCCCAGGAAACGGCCCCGTGAAGAACAATTTCGATCGCATGCTCTCCAGCGAGGACGTGATGCGTCGACGCGCCAGCTTCCTGCAGCGCATCCACATCGACGGCCCCTTGCTGGTCATCCTGTTGGCCCTCGCCGCCGGCAGCCTGTTCGTGCTCTATTCTGCCAGCGGCAAGAACTGGGACTTGCTGGTCAAGCAGGCCACTTCATTCGGTATCGGGCTGGTGTCGATGTTCGTCATCGCCCAGCTTGAACCACGCTTCATGGCGCGCTGGGTGCCTCTTGCCTATCTCACAGGCGTGCTGCTGTTGGTCGTGGTGGACGTCATGGGCCATAACGCCATGGGGGCCACACGCTGGATCAACATACCCGGGGTAATCCGCTTCCAGCCCTCGGAGTTCATGAAGATCATCATGCCCGCGACCATCGCCTGGTACCTGTCCAAACGCACCTTGCCGCCTCATCTGAAACACGTGGCCATCAGCCTGGTGCTGATTGGCGTACCGTTCATTCTCATCGTCCGCCAGCCGGACTTGGGTACGGCGTTGCTGATCCTTGCCTCCGGCGCCTTCGTGTTGTTCATGGGCGGCCTGCGCTGGCGCTGGATCCTGAGCGTGCTGGCGGCGACCGTGCCTGTGGCGGTGGCCATGTGGTTCTTCGTCATGCACGACTACCAGAAACAGCGCGTGCTGACGTTCCTCGACCCTGAAAGCGACCCGCTGGGCACCGGCTGGAACATCATCCAGTCCAAGGCCGCCATCGGCTCAGGTGGTGTGTTCGGCAAGGGGTGGCTACTGGGCACCCAGTCGCACCTGGACTTCCTTCCAGAGAGCCATACCGACTTCATCATCGCCGTGCTCGGCGAAGAATTCGGGTTGGTCGGCATCTGCCTGCTGCTGATCGTTTACCTCTTGCTGATCGGGCGTGGGCTGATGATCACCGCTCAGGCGCAGACTCTGTTCGGCAAGCTGCTGGCAGGCAGCCTGACCATGACCTTCTTTGTCTATGTGTTCGTCAATATCGGTATGGTCAGCGGCCTCTTGCCCGTGGTGGGCGTGCCGCTGCCCTTTATCAGCTATGGCGGAACTTCGTTGGTGACGCTGCTGTCAGCGTTTGGCGTTTTGATGTCGATCCATACGCACCGTAAATGGATCGCACAGGTTTGAAAAAGGTGAAGAATTTGATGCAAGCAGTGCGTAACTGGGCTGCCCGTTTTGCGCCGTGGGTCGGCGCGGTGGGCCTGTTCGCCGCTGTCCAGCAGGCCCATGCCGGCGATTACGACGGCTCGCCTGAGGTGGCCGAATTCGTCGGCCAGATGAGCCGCGACTACGGCTTTGCCAGCGAGCAGTTGATGGGCGTGTTCCGCGAGGTGCAGCGCAAGCAATCGATCCTCGACGCCATATCGCGGCCGGCCGAGCGGGTAAAACCGTGGAAGGATTACCGGCCGATGTTCATCACCGACGCGCGCATCGCCCGCGGTGTGGACTTCTGGCGCCAGCATGAAGCGGTGCTGGCCCGGGCGGAGCAGGTGTACGGCGTACCGGCGCAGTACATTGTCGCGATCATCGGCGTGGAAACCTTTTTTGGCCGCAACACTGGTAACTACCGTGTGATCGATGCCTTGTCGACCCTGGGCTTCGATTACCCGCCGCGCGCCGAGTTCTTCCGCAAGGAGCTGCGTGAATACCTGCTGCTGGCGCGCGAAGAGCAGCTCGACCCGCTGACACTCAAAGGCTCATACGCCGGTGCCATGGGCCTGCCGCAGTTCATGCCGAGCAGCTTTCGCAACTACGCGGTGGACTTCGATGGCGATGGCCACATCAATATCTGGAACAACCCCGACGATGCCATCGGCAGTGTCGCCAGCTATTTCAAAGAGCACGGCTGGGTGGCCGGGCAGGGCGTGGTCAGCCGGGCCCAGGTCAGTGGCGCGCGCGCGGACGAAGGCCTGACCACGGGCATCGAGCCGGTGAAGACCGTCGCACAGTTGCAGGCGCTTGGCTGGTCGAGTCATGATGCGTTGCGCGGTGATCTGCCAGTGACCGCCTTCCGGCTGGAAGGCGCAAACGGCCCTGAATACTGGATGGGCCTGAAGAATTTCTACGCGATCACTCGCTACAACCGCAGCGTGATGTATGCCATGGCGGTGCATCAGCTTTCGGAACAGCTGGTCCAAGCACGGGGCGTCAAGTAATGCGCGCAATGAAATCTGCCAATACCTTCAAGTTGCTGGCCTGCATGGCCGTCGGCATGCTGCTGGTCAGTTGCTCCTCCAGCCGGCCGACCCCACAGAAAAGCGGCAATGTGGTTCGTGCGCAGCCCGGCCTGGATATCAACCGTGCTCACAAGGACGGTGCGCCGTGGTGGGACGTGGATGTGAACAAGATCCCGGACGCGACGCCGACCGTGCACACCGGCAACTACAAGGCTAACCCTTACACGGTGCTGGGCAAGACCTACTACCCCATGCAGGACTTCCGCAACTACCGCGCCGAAGGTACTGCCTCGTGGTACGGCACCAAGTTCCACGGGCAGAACACCGCCAACGGTGAGCTTTATGACCTTTATGGCATGAGCGCAGCCCACAAGACCCTGCCGCTGCCGGCCTACGTGCGGGTGACCAACCTTGCCAACGGGCGCAGCGTGATCTTGCGGGTCAATGACCGTGGCCCGTTCTACTCCGACCGCATCATCGACCTGTCCTATGCCGCTGCCAAGAAGCTCGGCTATGCCGAGAACGGTACCGCGCACGTGCGGGTCGAAGGCATCGACCCGCAGAAATGGTGGGCCGAGCGTGGCCAGCAGCCGCCCTTGATGCTCAAAGAGCCTCAGGCAGCCCCGACTCAGGCGATTGCCGCCAGCACCGGGCGTGTCGAGCAATGGTCGCCGCCGGCGCAGCAACACGCGGCGCCGGTAGTGCCTGTGCAGGTGGGTGGCAACAATGTGCCGGCAGGCAACGGTGGCAGCTTCTTGCAGGTGGGCGCTTTCGCCAACCCGGACGCCGCCGAGCTGTTGCGCTCGAAGCTGAGCACCATGGTCAGCGCGCCGGTGTTCATCAGCTCCATCGTGCGTAACCAGCAGACCCTGCACCGCGTACGCCTCGGGCCGATCAGCAGCCAGGGCGAAATCCAACAGGCGCAGGACAGCATTCGCCTGGCGAACCTTGGCCAGGCCAAGCTGGTCACAGACTGACCGCGGGTGCGAGCTGCAAGCTTCGAGCTGCAAGCTTTAAGCTGCAAGCTGCAAGAAGAAGCCCGGTGCGCGTCGCCCTGGCTCACAGCTTACAGCTTGGAGCTTGGAGCTTGCAGCTTGCAGCTCTAGCTGTCTGTTTTGTCATGAATTGCCGCGCGCGGCCATGTACAATGTCGGCTTTTGCCCGCAGCGACATAAAGCCGCACGTCGAGGGCTCGGCCCTGAGCCGCAAAAACTAGACTGACTGGCGCTGGGCACACGATGTGGCCCAGGGAACATCTCAGACCATTAGCGATTTTCGAGAGACGGATGAACATCACCAACCTTGCCAAACGACTTTGCCTGCCCGTACTGCTGATGATCACGCCTGCTGCCTTTGCGGTAGAGCAGATGATGCCGGCACCACCGCAACTGGCAGCCAAGTCCTACGTACTCATGGACGCGTCCAGCGGCAATGTGCTGGTCGAAAACAACGGCGACGAGCGCCTGCCGCCGGCCAGCCTGACCAAGCTGATGACCGCCTACATCGCCACCCTGGACATCCGCCGTGGTCAGATCGGCGAGAACGACCCGGTCACCGTCAGCGAGAACGCCTGGCGCACCGGTGGTTCGCGCATGTTCATCAAGGTCGGTAGCCAGGTCACCGTCAGTGACCTGCTGCATGGCATCATCATCCAGTCCGGCAACGACGCATCGGTCGCCTTGGCCGAGCACATCGCTGGCAGCGAAGATGCCTTCGCCGACATGATGAACAAGACCGGCGCCGAGCTGGGCATGTCCAACAGCCACTTCATGAACCCGACCGGCCTGCCGCACCCGGACCACTACTCCTCGGCCCACGACATGGCCATCCTGGCGCGCGCGATCATCAACGTCGACCCGGCCCACTACGCGATCTACTCGCAGAAAGAGTTCTTCTGGAACAACATCAAGCAGCCAAACCGCAACCTGCTGCTGTGGCGTGACAAGACGGTCGATGGCCTGAAGACTGGCCACACCGAAGAAGCCGGCTACTGCATGGTGGCTTCGGCCGTACGCGACGGTCAGCGCCTGATTGCGGTGGTGTTCGGCACCAACAGCGAGCAGTCCCGTGCTGCCGAAACCCAGAAGCTGCTGACTTACGGCTTCCGCTTCTTCGAAACCCAGACCTTCTATCAGAAAGGCACCGAACTGACCCAGGCCCCGGTCTGGAAAGGCGCCACCAGCATCGTCAAAGCCGGCCTGGCCGACGACCTGACCCTGACCATGCCTAAAGGCCAGATGAAGCGCCTGCAGGCTTCGATGACCATGAACCCACAGCTCACCGCACCGATCGCCAAAGGTGACGTGATCGGTAAAGTGGAAGTCAAACTGGACGAGAACGTGGTTCACAGCGCCGACCTGATCGCCCTCGATGGCCTCGAGGAAGGTGGTTTCATCCGTCGTATGTGGGATAGCATCCGTCTATTCTTCTACGGGTTGTTCAACTGATACGTGACCTGCACGCCCCCGCAATCCTGCGGGGGCGTTGTTGTTGCCACGGCTTACGAGGCCGTTTCCGCCATGAGCGAACCTGACGTCAAGTCGCACAAGATCGAATTCCCCTGCGCCGATTACCCGATCAAGGTCATCGGCGACACCGTTGTCGGCTTCAAGGACATGGTGATCGAGGTACTGAGCAAGCATGCCAAAGTCGACCTTGCCACGCTGGCCGAGCGCCAGAGCAAGGAAGGCAAGTACACCACGGTCCAGTTGCATATCGTTGCCGAGAGCGAAAATCAGCTGCACGATATAAACAGCGCCCTGCGTGCGACCGGCATCGTGAAAATGGTGCTCTGATGTCCCTTCGCCTCGGTTTTCGCGAGCTTGGCCTGCAGCCCTATGAACCGGTGCTGCAAGCCATGCGTCGCTTCACCGAGCAGCGTAGCCCAGACAGCCAGGACGAAGTCTGGCTGGTAGAGCACCCCGCGGTGTTCACCCAGGGCCAGGCCGGCAAGGCCGAGCACCTGCTGGTACCGGGCGATATTCCGGTGGTGCAGACCGATCGAGGGGGCCAGGTGACCTACCACGGCCCCGGGCAACTGGTGGCCTACCTGCTGCTCGATGTGCGCCGCCTGGGCTTTGGTGTACGCGAACTGGTCAGCCGCATCGAGCAGACGCTGATCGAGCTGCTTGCCAGTTACGGTGTCAACGCGGCGGCCAAGCCCGATGCGCCGGGTGTCTATGTCGACGGAGCGAAAATCGCCTCCCTCGGCCTGCGAATCCGCAATGGCCGTTCTTTTCACGGCCTTGCTCTGAACGTGGACATGGACCTTGCGCCATTCCGCCGAATCAACCCCTGCGGGTATGCGGGGCTGGCCATGACCCAGCTGCGTGACCTGGCAGGCCCGATCGAACTCGACGAGGTCAGGACAAGGCTGCGCGGACAGCTGGTCAAGCACCTCGACTATGCTGAGCAGACGACCCTGACGGGCGGAATCGACTGAATATGACAACTGTGCAAGAAGCCGTGCCGAACCTGATACCCACCCAGGATGCCACCCCGCGCCCCGCGCCGAAGAAGGTGGAAGCTGGGGTCAAGCTGCGTGGTGCCGACAAGGTGGCGCGCATCCCTGTGAAGATCATCCCTACCGATGAGCTGCCGAAGAAACCCGACTGGATCCGCGTGCGTATCCCGGTTTCCCCCGAGGTAGACCGCATCAAGCAACTGCTGCGCAAGCACAAGCTGCACAGCGTCTGCGAAGAGGCCTCTTGCCCGAACCTGGGTGAGTGCTTCTCCGGTGGTACTGCCACCTTCATGATCATGGGCGACATCTGCACCCGGCGCTGCCCGTTCTGCGATGTCGGCCACGGCCGGCCGAAACCGCTGGACCTCGATGAACCAAAAAACCTGGCTGTCGCCATCGCCGACCTGCGCCTGAAGTACGTCGTGATCACCTCGGTGGACCGCGATGACCTGCGTGACGGTGGTGCTCAGCATTTCGCCGACTGCATCCGCGAGATCCGCGCGCTGTCGCCGGGCGTACAGCTGGAAACCCTGGTGCCGGATTACCGTGGCCGGATGGATGTGGCGCTGGAGATCACCGCGCAAGAGCCGCCGGATGTGTTCAACCACAACCTTGAAACCGTCCCGCGCCTGTACAAGGCCGCACGCCCTGGTTCGGACTACGACTGGTCGCTGGACCTGCTGCAGAAGTTCAAGCAGATGGTGCCGCACGTACCGACCAAGTCGGGGCTGATGCTCGGCCTGGGCGAGACGGACGAAGAAGTGATCGAAGTGATGCACCGCATGCGTGAGCATGACATCGACATGCTCACCCTCGGCCAGTACCTGCAGCCGTCGCGCAGCCACCTGCCAGTGCAGCGTTTCGTGCACCCAGACACCTTTGCCTGGTTTGCCGAGGAAGGCTACAAGATGGGCTTCAAGAACGTCGCATCGGGCCCGTTGGTGCGTTCGTCCTACCATGCCGACCAGCAGGCTCACGAAGCCAAGATCAAGCTCTGATCCTGGTTTGAGCCGTACATGCCGATGCACGCTGAAAGGCGGCATCGGCATTTTTGTTTTTGTGCCCCGCGCTGCAAGGAGTTGCGATGAATTGCGCCGAAACGTCTGAACACCGCCTGCCCGCCGCACTGCCGGGCAACGCCTGCTTTGCCATTGTCGCTCCGGCCGGGCCGGCAAGGCTGGATGCGCAAAAGGCTGGCCAGTGGTTTGCCGAACGCGGCTATCGCTGCCGTATCTACCCTGGAGTTGGGCAGGCCGAGGGCTATCTGGCGGGCTCTGACCAGCAGCGGTTACAGGATCTGCACGATGCCTTCACTGACCCGAGCATCGACGCGGTCCTGTGCATGCGCGGTGGCTACGGCAGCATGCGGCTGCTCGATCGGCTCGACTTCGATCTGATCCGGCGCAACCCCAAGCCGCTGATCGGCTACAGCGATATCACCGCGCTGCACACGGCTATCTACCGCCATAGCGGCTTGATCAGCTTTCATGGGGCGATGCTCAACGCTGACCTGCTCGGCGCGAAGCTGGCGCCGACCGAGGCGTCGCTGATCGCGCAACTGAGTGGCGCGTTAGGGGAGGGCGACGCCATCGTGCACCCGGCCGAATTTGCCTTGAGTTGCGTGGTGCCTGGCGTTGCCCGTGGGCGTCTGCTGGGCGGCAACCTGTCGATTCTGGGCGCGACCCTGGGAACGCTGGCGGAGATCGATACGAATGGCTGCATCTTGTTCATCGAGGATGTCAACGAGCCGCTTTACCGGGTGGACCGGCTGCTGACCCAACTGCGCCTGGCAGGCAAGCTGGCGGGCGTCAAAGGGGTGCTGGTAGGGGATTTCGCCGGGATCACCGTGGCGGCGCTGACGCCCCTTTTGCAAGATACTTTCCGGCCATTGGGCGTGCCGGTGCTGGCAGGGTGGCGCAGCGGGCATTGTGATCCGAATGTGTGCCTGCCGCTGGGGGCAGAGGTGGTGCTGGACAGCGAGGCGCAGCGCCTGGTATTGGCGCAGGACCTGTTCAAAGCGTGAGGTTGTAGGGGCGCAAAGCGCCCCCTGGTTAATCAGCGTTGACGCAGGCTATCGAGCAACTTATGCGTCGGGTACCCATCCGCTGGCCAGCCAAAACCCTGCTGCGCATTGCGAATGGCCTTGCGGGTATTGGCGCCGATGATGCCATCGGGGTTGCCCGCATCATGGCCGTTGGCGTTCAGCAGGTTCTGCAATTCCATGCGCTCGCTACGGCTCAGCGGCATATCATCCTTCGGCCAGCTGCCAGCGATGAAGCCCCAGCCCGAGAACCGATCGCCCAGCAAGCTCACGGCCAACGCATAGGACGATGAGTTGTTGTACTTGAGAATGGCGCGGAAGTTGTCCAGCACCAGGAAGGCCGGGCCACGGGCGCCGGCCGGCAGTAACAAGGCCGCGGAAAGGTCGTTGCTGCCCATCGGCAGTTTTGTGCCCGCCGGCAGTTTCACACCCAATTGCAACCACTCACTGACGGGTTTGCGCAACGCGCCATCGGCTAACCAGAAGTCGAAGCCTGCCGGTACCTGAACCTCGAAGCCCCATGGCTGACCGCGCTTCCAGCCGGAGCTCTGCAGGTAATGCGCAGTCGATGCCAAGGCATCCGGGGTGCTGTTCCAGATATCGCGGCGGCCGTCACCGTCGAAGTCCACTGCATGGGTGTTGTAGGTGGTGGGGATGAACTGGGTCTGGCCCATGGCGCCGGCCCAGGAGCCACGCATGGCCTCCGGCTGGATGTCCCCGTGCTGGATGATCTGCAGCGCGGCAATCAGCTGATCCTGGGCAAATTGCGGGCGGCGGCCTTCATACGCCAGGGTAGCCAGCGAGCGGATGACCGACTTGCTGCCCTGGAACTGGCCAAAGTTGCTCTCCATGCCCCAGACCGAGACCAGGACCTGACGGTCTACGCCATAGCGCTGTTCGAGGCTGGCAAGTAGTTCGGCATTCTGCTCAAGCAGCTTCTTGCCGTTGCGCACTCGCAGGGGTGACAGCGCACCTTCCAGGTATTCCCACACTGGGCGGGTGAATTCGGGCTGGCTGCGGTCTGCCTTGATCACGTCCATGTCAGGCGTCACGCCAAGGAACGCACGATCGAACGTGCTGGCCGAGATGCCCGCCTGCAGGGCTTGCTGGCGGAAGCCGGCCTGCCACTGGGCAAATGTTTGCAGCGGCTGAATTTCAGTGCTGACGTCGGGCGTGGCGCTGGGCAAAGTCACTACCGGCGCAGGCTGGGCGGGGGCCAGCGGCAGGGCGTCGGCGGCGGTGGGCTTTTCCGCGCAGGCGACGAGCAGGATCAAGCTGGAGGCCGCGAGCAGTTGGCGGGATTTCCGGCGGGGGGTAAGACTGAAGGGCATGCACAGATCCAGAATTTCAGGTCAGGTGTCGACCATATCATGCCTGCGCTTTCGATGCTTTCATGCGGCCAAAAAGTAAGAAGCCTCCCAATCTTTCGACTGGAAGGCTTCGCGGCGGTAGCTGCCTTTGCCCTTGTCTGGTCGTTCCTGACGGCAGCGGAACAAGGGTTGGGCAACGATGGATTTGGCCTTGTTGTGGCCTTGTTTCTTCGGCTTTTTGCTCATGGCGGGGTTCCCGGGCCGGTTGGGTTTCGGGCGGACTCTAGGCCTGTGCAGCAGCCGGGGCCAATTGATTGTGTCAATGGTTTGAGAGACAGGCCTGCAAAGCAGCGCCAATCCTGGCGTCACTCAGGCGGTAGAGCCAATCGCTGCCCGGCCATGAGCAATGACAAGCGTGACAGCCCGGTCCAGGGTGAACCCTCGGCTTGGCCCTTGATCTGCGCATCGATGCGCTGGGCATCCTGCAGCAGCTGCGCCCAGCGCTGCGCCGACAGGCGCTGCAGGGCTTTGCTGACCAGCGGCCGGCGTTTGTCCCACACCGGTGGGCGGGCCTGGCTGAAGGCCTTGTCCAAGGGCACGCCTTGGCTGAACTGTTGCGAAAGCCCTACCAGCAGACGCAGTTCGCGCGCCAGCGCCCAAAGAATCACGGGTGGCTCTACCCCTTCGCCGCGCAGGCCTTCGAGCATCCGCAGGGCATGCACAGCGTCGCCATTGAGAATGGCATCGACCAGGCCGAACACGTCGAAACGCGCGCTGTCGGCAACGGCTGCCTGCACCGTCTCGACGGTGACCTGGCTGCCGTCGGCGAGCAATTTGAGCTTTTCGATTTCTTGAGCGGCAGCCAGCAGGTTGCCCTCGACACGTGCCGCGATAAGGTCGACCGCATCACGCTGGGCCGAAAGACCGGCCTGTGCCAAACGCTGGTTGATCCATTGCGGCAACTGCTGGGCATCCACCGGCCAGATCTGGATGAACTGGCAATGGTTGCCCTCGATCAGGGCCTTGCCCCACTTGGTCTTCTGCGCACTGCCATCGAGTTTGGGCAGGCTGACCAGCAGCAGCGTGTCCTCGGCAGGGTTGGCGCAGTATTCCATCAACGCCGCAGCGCCTTTGTCACCAGGCTTGCCCGAGGGCAGGCGCAGCTCCAGCAGCCGGCGTTGGGCGAACAGGGACAGGCTGGCACCGGCCTGAAGCAAGGTGCCCCAGTCGAAACTGGCGTCGGCGCTGAACACCTGGCGCTCGTCAAAACCCTGCTGACGCGCGGCATTGCGTATGGCGTCGGCAGCTTCCTGACACAGCAGCGGATCATCGCCACTGACGACATAGACCGGGGCCAATGCGCCTTGCAGGTGCTTGTTGAGTTGGGCGGGGGCGAGTTTCATCGGAAACAGGCGGGGCACCGGGGTGCCCCGCACGGGCTTATTTGCCCGGAATTTCCAGAGGCGATTGCTGCGGCGTTTCTGCCTGCTGGCTGCGCGCGGCCTCCAGCGCAGCGGCTTCGGCCCTGGCGCGTTCGTCGGCATCGCGCTGCAACTGGTCCAGCTGCGTCGGCGTCAGCATCTGCAGGCGCACGACCATGGCGTTGACCAGGTCGCGGCGCATTTCTTCGCGGGCAATGGAGGCTTCCTGGTCGGAGCCGGTGATGTTGCCGCCGTCGCGCACATAGATTTTGCGCACTTCCAGCTTGTCGCTCATCAGCTCCAGGTTGTTCAGGCCCAGGATGCTGTAGCTGAGCACGGTGGTCAGTTCGTACTCGGCAGATTGGTTGCTGCTGGCGTAGGACGCTGCGCGCTGGGTCTGCTGTTCGTTGGTCAGTACCAGGCGATACGGCGCGCCGGTGTGCACATTGACGCCGCTGCGCTCCAGAACGTCGCGCAGTTGCGTCACGGTCGGGCCGTAGGCATCACGTGCGCTGACGTCCATTTCCTTGACGCTGAGCTCGGAGGTGCCGGTGCCGCGCAGCTGGAAACCGCAGGCGCTGAGCATGATGGCCAGGCCCAATACCAGCAGATTGCGTTTGATCATGTTGTTGCTCCCTTGTGGGCTGATACCGCCCACCCGCACTGGCTGCAGGTGAGCGTTGCCATCAGTTGGCGACGATGTTGACCAGCTTGCCTGGCACTACGATGACCTTGCGGATGGTCAGGCCATCGATGAAGCGCAGGACATTTTCGTTGTTGCGGGCGGCGGTTTCGATTTCTTCGCGGCTGGCGGCCGCAGGCATTTCTACCTGGCCACGCAGTTTGCCGTTGACCTGGACCACCAGGGTTACGGTGTCCTGTACCAGAGCGCTTTCATCGACCACCGGCCAGCCAGCATCGATCACGGCTTGCTCATGGCCCAGCGCGTTCCACAGCGCGTGGGAAATGTGCGGAGTGATCGGTGCCAGCAGCAAGGTGACGGCCTCCAGGCCTTCCTGCAGCAGCGCACGGTCTTGCTCGGTGGCCTGGGGGGCCTTCTCCAGAACGTTCATCACGGTCATCACCTGGGCGATGGCGGTGTTGAACTTGTGGTATTGGCCCACATCGGTGCTGGCCTGCTTGATCGCGGCGTGGATGGCACGGCGGATGACCTTCTGCTCGTCGTTCAGCGCGGCGAGGTCCAGTTTACCCGGCAGGCCCTGGTTGACGTGGCCCTGGGCCAGGCGCCAGACACGGCGCAGGAAGCGGCTTGCACCTTCGACGCCGGAGTCCGACCATTCCAGGCTCATGTCAGGCGGCGAGGCGAACATCATGAACAGGCGGCAGGTGTCGGCGCCGTAGGCGTCGATCATCGACTGCGGGTCGACGCCGTTGTTCTTCGACTTCGACATCTTCTCGGTGCCGCCGATTTCTACCGGCAGGCCGTCGGTCTTCAGGCGTGCGCCAATGATCTTGGCCTTGGCATCGCGCTCGATTTCGACGTCGGCCGGGTTGAACCAGTCTTTTCCACCGTTGCTGGCCACGCGGTAGTAGGTCTCGGCGACCACCATGCCCTGGGTCAGCAGGTTCTTGAACGGTTCATTGGAGGTGACCAAGCCTTCGTCACGCATCAGCTTGTGGAAGAAGCGCGCATAAAGCAGGTGCAGGATGGCGTGTTCGATACCACCGATGTACTGATCGACCGGCAACCAGTGGTTGGCCGCTTTCGGATCGACCATGCCCTGGTCGTAGTTCGGCGAGGCGTAGCGGGCGAAGTACCAGGACGACTCGACGAACGTGTCCATGGTGTCGGTTTCACGCTTTGCCGCGGTACCGCATTTCGGGCAGCTGCATTCGTAGAACTCGGGCATGCGCGCCAGCGGCGAGCCGGCGCCGTCCGGTACCACGTTCTCGGGCAGGGTGACCGGCAGTTGGTCTTCCGGCACCGGCACGTCGCCGCAGGACGGGCAGTGGATGATCGGGATCGGGCAGCCCCAGTAACGCTGGCGGCTGATGCCCCAGTCGCGCAGGCGGAACTGGGTGCGGGATTTGCCCAGTTCCTTGCGGATCAGGGCCGCCTCGATGGCGTCGAAGGCACCGGCGAAGTCCAGGCCGTCGAACTCGCCGGAGTTGATCAGTTGCCCGTGCTCGCCGTAGGCAGCCTGCCATTCGCCGCCGACTTCATCGCCAGCGCTGGTGCGCACCACAGCCTTGACCGGCAGGTTGTACTTGCGGGCGAACTCGAAGTCGCGCTCGTCGTGGGCCGGCACGGCCATCACGGCGCCGTCGCCGTAATGCATCAGCACGTAGTTGGCGACCCATACCGGCAGTTTTTCACCGGTCAGGGGGTGCTCGACCAGCAGGGAAGTGGGCATGCCCTTCTTCTCCTGGGTGGCCATGTCGGCCTCGGCAACGCTGCCGCTCTTGCACTCGTCGATGAATGCCTGCAGCGCCGGGTTGCCCTGGGCGGCCTGGGTAGCCAGCGGGTGCTCGGCGGCAACGGCGACGTAAGTCGCGCCCATCAGGGTGTCTGGACGGGTGGTGAAGACCTTCAGCGCACCTTCGTGGCCGATGCTGGCCTGATCGTACGGGAACTGCACCTCCATGCCGCGCGACTTGCCGATCCAGTTGCGCTGCATGGTCTTGACCTGTTCAGGCCAGCCCGGCAGTTCGTCGAGGCTTTCGAGCAACTCGTCGGCGTAGTCGGTGATGCGGAAGTAGTACATGGGGATTTCGCGCTTTTCGATCAGCGCGCCCGAACGCCAGCCGCGGCCGTCGATGACCTGCTCGTTGGCGAGCACGGTCTGGTCGGCCGGGTCCCAGTTCACGGTGCCGTTCTTGCGGTAGATGATGCCTTTTTCGAACAGGCGGGTGAACAGCCACTGTTCCCAGCGGTAGTAGTCCGGCTTGCAGGTGGTGACTTCACGTGCCCAGTCGATGGCAAGGCCCAGGCTTTTGAGCTGGGTCTTCATGTAGTCGATGTTTTCGTATGTCCACTTGGCCGGGGCGACATTGTTTTTCATCGCCGCGTTTTCCGCGGGCATGCCGAAAGCGTCCCAGCCCATCGGTTGCAGGACGTTCTTGCCCAGCATGCGCTGGTAGCGGGCAATCACGTCGCCGATGGTGTAGTTGCGCACGTGGCCCATGTGTAGCTTGCCGCTCGGGTACGGGAACATCGATAGGCAATAGTAGGTGTCTTTGCCTGGCTGTTCGGTAACAGCGAACGACTGTTGCTCGTCCCAGAAATGCTGGGCGGCGGCTTCGATATCACGGGGCGTGTATTGTTCGTGCATGGCTACTTTTGGCTGAGAGAGAAGAGACCTTGTTCCAGGCAGCGGAACCTCGCTGCGTCCGGCACTCCGGTGTCGTGAGAGTGAACGCCGTAGCATACAGTAGCGCCGCGCATCGTGGGAAACCCTGATTGAGAATGGCCGCTGGTCGCTGCATCCGGCTGCTTTCGGAAGCAGCGCTAAGCTCAGGTGTGGGGGGAGATATTCTTACCTTCAATGAGGTGAACGGATGGGAGAGACGCAGCTACCCGCAACCAAACCGGAGCTTTACGAACGCCTGATCGACCGTCTTGGCCTGGCCCTGGAAGTGGCCAGAACATCGGTACGATTGCGCGACGAGATGCCAGCCGAACTGGAGTTGCGTGGCCTGAGCCATGCAGAGTTCGAAGTGATCAAGGCTTACCTGGACTCAGTCCCGGGACGCCGTAATGCCTGCGCCGGTAGTTACCCGCAGGCGGAGCCGACATCGGCGAAGATCATCTGGCTCAAGGACAAGAAACGCCCCGCCAAGACGGCGACACCCCGGACGCTGCCACATCGCTAGCCGTTCAGGACGCCCGGCGCAGGCCATCGCGCCCCGGTAATTCAATAAACACTCCACCTGATCGACGCCGGCAGCGCACTTGTTGACCGGCGCCGATCCTCATAGGCTGCACGCCTGCCAAGGAGGTGTAGCCAATGCCGATTCGATTTTTCATCAAACAATGGTTGATGCCGCCGGGCGTCCTGTTCCTGCTGTTGCTCGCGGCCTGGTGGCTGCGCGCCAGGCGCCCGCGGTTGGCCGCACTGTGCTTCGTGCTGGGGCTGGGCGGGTTGTGGCTGATGAGCCTGCCACTGGTGGTGCAGCAAGGTGCGCGGCTGCTGGAAACCGAGCCTGCCCTGGCACCCGGCGATTGGGCCCGCCTGGCCCAGCGGGCCGATGCCATCGTCGTGCTGGGCGCGGGGCGTGAACGTGGCGATCCGGCGTGGGGCGGTGAGGACCAGCCCTCGGCAACGGCGCTCGAGCGCATGCGTTTTGCCGCGCGGCTGGCCAAGGCGTCGGGACTGCCGGTGCTGACCAGCGGCGGTTTGCACTACGGTACGCCGCCGAGCGAGGCGCGGTTGATGGCAGACCGGCTGCGTGAAGATTTCGCTATCGAGGTCAAATGGAAGGAAGAGGCCAGCCGGACCACCTGGGAAAATGCCCAATTCAGCGCGCAATTACTCAAGCCTCTGGGCATTGGGCGTGTGGTGCTGGTGACCCAGGCGTGGCACATGCAGCGTTCGCGCTGGAGCTTCGAGCAGGCGGGGTTCGAGGTGGTGCCGGCACCGGTGGGGTTCCTGGGGCGGGACCATGCGCGGCCGTTCGCCGGGTTGCTGCCGGAAAGCCGGGCAATGTGGCAGAGCGGGCAGTTGCTCAATGAAGCGGCAGGCTTGGCGGGGTACCGGTTGTTCTACTGAACCAAGGCGCTCCCGGGCATTTCCGGGAGCGGCCTTGTATCAGCTGATCAGACGGTTTTGGCTATGCGCCCGGCCAGCAGTGCCCAACCCAGCAGCAAGGCACAAACAATCGCCAGCGGCCACGAACGCCACTGCAGATACGGCGTCAGTTGCTGCATCGGCACCACGTCGCCATACAGCACGGCCCGTTGGAACTGCGGAACCTGCGCCGTAATTTTGCCAAACGGGTCGATCAGGGCGGTGACGCCGTTGTTGGTGGCGCGGATCATCCAGCGGCCTGCTTCCAGCGCGCGCATCTGCGCCATCTGCAGGTGCTGCAGCGGGCCGATCGAGGTGCCGAACCAGGTGTCGTTACTGATGGTCAGCAACAGGTCACTGCGCGCGGCCAAGCCCGCCGCGAATTCGGGGTAGACCACCTCGTAGCAGATGTACGGGGCAATCTGGTAACCCTTGGCCTGGAGCAGTGGCTGGTCTTCTGGGCCGCGCGCGAAGTCCGACATGGGCAGGTTGAAGAACTCGATCAGCCCGCGCAGCATGTCCTGCAGTGGCACGTACTCGCCGAAAGGCACCAGCTTCTGCTTGAGGTAGGTGCCGTCGCCTTCGCCCGTCACGGTCACGCCGTTGTAGTAGCGGCGCTGCTGATGCACCACCTCGCGTACAGGCACGCCGGTGATGAGCGCCGAATGCCGGTCGGCTGCAAAACGCCCCATCACATCGATGTAGCCTTGGGCCTGGTCCTTGAGGATCGGCACCGCTGTCTCTGGCCAAACCAGTAGATCCACCGGCTTGGAGCTGAAGCTCATGTCGCGGTACAGCGCCAGCTGGGCGTCGATGTGGGCCGGGTCCCATTTCAGCTCTTGTTCGACGTTGCCCTGCAAGGCCGCGACCTTGAGTGGGTCACCCGCAGGCTTGGTCCACGCGTGGCCTTTGAGGGCCATGCCGACGACCCAAGGCGCCAGCAGCAACACGACGCCGACAGCGAGGAACGAAGGGCGCGCCCGCAGACGTGGCAGGTTGCACAGCAGCGCCGCGCTCAGGGCCAGGGCGAACGAGATCAGCCACACGCCGCCCAGCGGCGCCAGGCCGGCCAACGGCCCGTCCAGTTGGCTGTAACCGGCATACAGCCAAGGGAAGCCGGTCAGGAACCAGCCACGGAAGGCCTCTTGCAGCAGCCATAAGGCGGCAAAGCACAGCGCATCGGCCAAGGGGGCTTCATTGCGGCGCAGCCAGCGGGCCCACAGCCAGGTGGGCAGGGCAAAGAACCAGGCGAGGGCGGCGAAGAACGCCAGCAGCAGCACGATCGCCAGCAGCGGCGAGGCGCCGCCGTAGGTGTTCATGCTGACGTAGATCCACCAGGTGCCGGCGCCATACAGGCCGAACCCGAACCACCAGCCGCGCCACATGGCCTGGCGCGGGGTCAGCTCGCGCAGGCCGAGGTAGAGCACCGCGATGGACAGCAGCGCCAGCGGCCAGATGTCGAATGGCGCCAGGGCCAGAAGGGTAGAGGCGCCGGCCGCCAAGGCCAGCAGGTTACCGGGCCAGCCGGGGCGGGTGATCCAACGCATGTTTGTCCTTAGCGGGTGATCGGGGTCAGGCGCAGCAAGTGTATCCGCCGGCTGTCGGCATTGAGAATACGGAACTTGTAGGTACCGATCTCGGTGGTCTCGTTGCGCTTGGGCAGGTGGCCGAAAGCGCTCATCACCAGGCCGCCAACCGTGTCGAATTCATCATCGGAGAACTCGCTGTCGAAGAACTCGTTGAAGTTCTCGATCGGGGTCAGCGCCTTGACCAGGAAGTCGCCGCTGGGCAGGGGCTTGATGTAGCTGTCTTCTTCGACGTCATGCTCGTCTTCGATGTCGCCGACGATCTGTTCGAGCACGTCCTCGATGGTGACCAGCCCCGCCACGCCGCCGTATTCGTCGATGACGACGGCCATGTGGTTGTGGTTGGCGCGGAACTCGCGCAGCAGCACGTTCAGGCGCTTGGACTCGGGCACGAACGTGGCCGGGCGCAGCAGGTCCTTGATGTTGAAGCTGTCGCCGTTCTCCTTGAGGATCAGCGGCAGCAGGTCCTTGGCCAGCAGGATCCCGAGCACATCGTCATGGCTTTCGCCGATCACCGGGTAACGCGAGTGCGCGGCGTCGATGACGGCGGGCAGGAATTCGCGAGGCGACTGGGTAGCCTTGATGCTGATCATCTGCGAACGCGGTACCATGATGTCGCGTACCTGCAGGTCGGCGACCTGGATGGCGCCTTCGACGATGGTCAGCGCTTCGCTGTCGAGCAGCTTGTTCTGATGGGCTTCGCGCAGCAGCTCAAGGAGCTCCTGGCGGTTTTTCGGCTCATGGGCAAAAGCCTGGGTCAGTTTACCCAGCCAGGACTTCTGCCCGTTGCTCGATCGATCTTCGCTCATGGCGGTTCTCGTGATCCTTGCAGTATCAGTGTGTGATTGATTCGTTTTCATCATCGGCATACGGGTCGGGGTGACCCAGTTCTGCCAGCAATTCCCGTTCCAGCGCTTCCATTTCCTCGGCCTCATCGTCTTCGATGTGGTCGTAGCCCAGCAGATGCAGGCAGCCGTGGATGACCAGGTGCGCCCAATGCGCTTGCAGCGACTTGCCCTGTTCGGCAGCCTCACGCTCGACCACTGGCACGCAGATCACCAGGTCGCCCAAAAGCGGGATATCGAGCAGTTCATCGGGCACATCGGCCGGGAACGACAGCACGTTGGTCGCGTAGTCTTTGTGCCGGTAGGTATGGTTGAGCTCGCGGCCTTCGGCTTCGTCGACCAGACGGATGGTCATTTCCGAGTCGGCGCTGCGCTGGCGCAAGGCCAGTTCGCACCAGGCGCGCAAAGCGGCATCGTCAGGCGTGGCGGCATCCGTGGCGCGTTGCAGGTCAAGTTCAAGCATCTTTGCCGGGCGCCTCGGGCTTGGCCTGGCGGGCATCGAAGCGGTCATAGGCCTCGACAATGCGCTGCACCAGTGGGTGACGAACCACATCTTTGGGTTGGAAGTGGGTAAAGCTGATACCCGGAACGTCCTTGAGTACCTCGATCACATGCGCCAGGCCCGACTTGGTGCCACGTGGCAGGTCGACCTGAGTGATGTCGCCGGTGATCACCGCAGTGGAGCCGAAGCCGATACGGGTCAGGAACATTTTCATCTGTTCGAGCGTGGTGTTCTGGCTCTCGTCGAGGATGATGAAACTGTTGTTCAGGGTACGGCCGCGCATGTAGGCCAGCGGGGCGATCTCGATCACCTGGCGCTCGATCAGCTTGGCCACGTGCTCGAAGCCGAGCATTTCGTACAGGGCGTCGTACAGCGGGCGCAGGTACGGGTCGATCTTCTGGGCCAGGTCGCCAGGCAGGAAGCCGAGCTTTTCGCCGGCCTCGACCGCCGGGCGCACCAGCAGGATGCGGCGCACCTGCTCGCGCTCCAGCGCATCGACGGCGCAGGCCACGGCCAGGTAGGTCTTGCCGGTACCGGCCGGGCCTACGCCGAAGTTGATGTCGTTGCCCAGGATTTCCTTGACGTAGCGCTGCTGGTTGACGCCGCGCGGGCGAATGTTGCCCTTGCGCGTGCGCAGGGAAACGCTGACCTCGTTGACTGCCGGGTTTTCGATGTTCTCGACGGTCGATTCCTGCAGGTACAGGTGCACGGTTTCCGGCGACAGCTCGGTGGCCTTGGCCTCGCGATAGAGGCGGCGCAGCAGTTGCTCGGCAGCAGAGGTGGTCTTGGGTTCGCCGATCAGCTCGAATTGATTGCCGCGGTTACGGATCTCGATGGCCAGGCGTTGTTCGATCAGGCGCAAGTGCTCGTCGAACTGGCCGCACAGGTTGGCGAAACGGTGGGCCTCGAAGGGTTCGAGGATGAAGCGATGAGGTTGTATGGGTGCGTTCAAGGTCGTTTTTGGCCGCTCGACGGCAATGATGGTGAACCCAAGAATAACCCTTGAAGGGCAGGGGCGAAAGCACTGAAACGTTCAACGGTATCGGCAGCACAGATCAACGGGCCTGTCTGTTATGATGCGCGCCTTTTCTTACGCATGTGTTATCCCGGCAAACATGAGCAAACGCGAACCCGCCATCTATAAAGTGATCTTCCTCAACCAGGGGCAGGTCTTCGAGATGTATGCCAAACAGATCTATCAGAGCGACCTGTGGGGCTTCCTGGAAATCGAGGAATTCGTTTTTGGTGAGCGCACCCAGATCGTCGTCGATCCGAGTGAAGAAAAGCTCAAGAACCAGTTCGAAGGTGTGATCCGCAGCTTCGTGCCGATGCACTCGATCGTGCGCATCGACGAGGTGGAGCGCCTGGGCACGGCCAAGATCAGCGAAGCCAAAGGAACTGGCAATGTGATGCCGTTCCCTGTGCCGATGCCAGAGAAGTAACGCGGATCAGGGGAGCGGCGAGAACGGCGTGCGCCCTTCGGCGCTTTGCAGTTCCAGCAGGTATTTGCGGAAGATCTGGCCGAGTACCTGGGTGGCATGCTCCAGTTCATCGCGGGGCATCTGCTCGGTGACTTCGTCGGCCATGTCCAGCGCATCCTCTGCACCGTTGACCGCTGCCATTTTCAGCAGGATGTAGGCCTGTACGTTGTTGGCCTCGACCCCTTCCCCATGAAAGAACATGCCGCCAAGGCGGTACTGGGCCTGTGCATGGCCTTGCAGCGAGGCTTTTTCGAACCAGTCCAGGGCCAGTTTCAGGTCTTTGGGGGTTTGCGTGTAATAGTACTCACCCAGTTCGTACTGCGCCTGGGCGTCCCCGGTCGCCGCCATCTGCTCGCAAGCCTTGAGGGCGTTTTGCTGGTCCTCTGGCTGGACATTGAGCGTGCAGCGCCCCGTTGCAGGAATCAGCAACGAGTTACCGCCCTCCGCCAGTGCCAGCAGGGGCTGAAGAAGCAACAGGCAGCCCAGGGCAAGGGCGCGGCCGGTGCGGTTCATGGGGATCGACATACCTCTGCAAAGCTACGGCCAATGTCTCTGGTGGCACATTATGGGATAAGCAGCGCCAACCTTACAAAGTTTTACTCGAATTTATGTGCCGGTGGGGAAAGTTGCGGGTGTGGCCGGGCATTTATTGCCAGAGCGCTTCGCCCGATTGCCCGGCGAAGCGCTCTGGCTGCGCTTTACTTCAGTGCGGCAAATGCCCGCTCAGCCGCGTCCAGGGTGATCTGCAGCTCCTTGTCACCGTGTGCGATGGAGGTGAAGCCGGCCTCGAAGGCGCTAGGTGCCAGGTAGACGCCACCGTCGAGCATCAGGTGGAAGAAGCGCTTGAAGCGCTCGGCATCGCTGGCCATCACGTCATCGAAGGTGACGATATCGTCGGCGCCGCTGAAGTACAGGCCGAACATGGCACCTGCCTGGGTCGTCACGAACGGCACGCCAGCGGCATCTGCGCGCTGCTGCAGGCCGTCGAGCATGCGGCTGGTGAAGTCGCTCAGCTCGTCGTGGAAGCCTGGGCGGCTGATCAGTTTCAGCGTGGTCAGGCCTGCGGCCATGGCCAGCGGGTTACCCGACAGGGTACCGGCCTGATACACAGGGCCCAGCGGGGCGATGCAGCCCATGATCTCGCGCTTGCCGCCGAAGCAGCCGACCGGCATGCCACCGCCGACGATCTTGCCGAAGGTCGACAGGTCCGGGGTGATGCCGTAGTAGCCTTGGGCGCCGCCCAGCGAGACCCGGAAGCCCGTCATCACTTCGTCGAAGATCAACACCACGCCGTGCTTGTCGCACTGCTCGCGCAGGCCTTCGAGGAAGCCAGGCGCTGGCGGTACGCAATTCATGTTGCCGGCCACGGGCTCGACGATGATGCAGGCTACGGTCTGGCCGACCTCGGCCAAGGTCTTCTCGACAGCAGCGATGTCGTTGAACGGCAGGGTCAGGGTGTGCTTGGCGAAGTCCGCTGGCACGCCTGCCGAGCTTGGCACGCCCTGGGTCAGCAAGCCGGAGCCGGCCTTGACCAGCAAGCTGTCGGAGTGGCCGTGGTAGCAGCCTTCGAACTTGATGATGGCGTCGCGGCCGGTGTAACCACGGGCCAGGCGGATCGCGCTCATGGTGGCTTCGGTGCCGGAGCTGACCATGCGCACCATTTCCATGGAGGGCACCAGCGAGCAGACAAGATCTGCCATCTCGGTTTCCATGGCGGTCGGCGCGCCGTAGGACAAGCCATGCTGCAGCTGGTTGCGCACCGCGTCGAGCACCTGTGGGTGGCCGTGGCCGAGGATCATCGGCCCCCACGAACCCACGTAGTCAACATAGCGCTTGTCGTCTTCGTCGACGACATAGGCGCCTTCGGCATGCTTGAAGAACAGCGGGGTGCCGCCGACGCTCTTGAAGGCGCGGACCGGCGAATTGACGCCACCTGGGATGTGCTTCTGGGCTTGGGCGAACAGGGATTCGGAACGGGACATGGGATCTTCTCTTGAAATCAGGAAGCGAACAGGGCGTTGAAGGCGCGGGCGCGGCGGGTGACTTCCTGCGCGCTGTCGGCACCGAACAGGCCATGGATCACCGCCAGCAGGTCGGCACCGTGGGCGACCAGAGGGGCGGCGTTGTCGAGGGTGATGCCGCCGATCACGGCGATCGGCAGTTTGACCTGGGCCCGGGCCTGCGCCAGCAGGCCAACATCGGCGGCGGGTGCACCGGGCTTGGTCACGGAATTGAAGAAACGGCCAAAGGCAACGTAACTGGCGCCTTCGCTGGCGGCCTGGGCGGCCAGGTCGAGGCTGGCGTGGCAGGTCGAGCCAATGATGGCCTGGCGGCCCAGCAGGGCACGGGCCGGGGTCAAGGGGCCGTCGGTCTGCCCCAGGTGCACACCGACGCCCAGGCGCGCCGCCAGTTCGGCATCGTCGTTGATGACCAGCTCGGTGCCGTAGCGTTCGCAGAGCTTGAGCAATGCTTGGGCTTCACGCAGTCGGCGGCCGTCATCATCGCTTTTATCGCGGTACTGCAGCAGGCGCACGCCGCCTTCCAGTGCCGCCTCGACATGGGACAGGAAACGGCCGGCGAGCAGCTGGCTGTCGGTGATTGCATACAGACCGCGTAGCTTCATCAGAAAGCCTCGTATCAGGAGCAGAAATCCAGGGGCAGGCGGCGCGGGACGAACTGGCCCTTGCCCAGCTGCTCGGCGTCACGCAGGGTGCGCCAGGTGTAGTCGAGGGCACTGCGCACTGCGCTTTGCAGGTGTTCGCCCAAGGCCAGGCGGCCGGCCAACGTGCTGGCCAGGGTACAGCCCGAGCCGTGGTAGCTGCCAGGCAGGCGCTGGCAGGTCCAGGTATGCCGCTGGCCATCGCGGCTGTACAGGCGGTTGTGGATTTCTTCTTCGTCGCCGTGGCCACCGGTGATCAGCAGGTGTTTACAGAACGGCAGCAATTTTTCGGCGCACTCGTCTGCGCTACCGTCAGGCAGCTCGGCAAGGATGCGTGCCTCGGGCAGGTTCGGTGTGGCAATGGCGGCCAGCGGCAACAGGCGCTCGCGCACGGCATAGCCGACCTCGTCCTTGCCCAGCCGGCCACCGCCACCGGCGCGCAGCACCGGGTCGCAGACCACCGGCAGGTGTGGGTGGGCAATGAGCAGTTCGGCGACGGTATCGACCATTTCGATCGAGCCGAGCATGCCCAGCTTGACCGCGGCGACCGTGGAGTCGGCCAGTACGGCATTGGCCTGGGCCAGCACCCACTCACGGTCGAGCACGCGGAAGTCGGAAACGTTGACGGTATCCTGTACGGTCAGGGCGGTTACCGCGGGTGCGGCATGACAGCCTTGGGCGATCAGGGCTTCGATATCTGCCTGCAAGCCGGCACCCCCACTTGGGTCGTGGCCGGAGAGACAGAGGACAACGGGGCGGGAGCTGTAGGTATTCATGGTCGGCGAGCTTACCACCAAACCCATTTGTACGGATCGTCCTACAAACGGTTTTTGTTGATCGATTGGTCAGCTTTCGGCTTCTTCATGGCCTGAAAGTATCGATCTAGAGCCTTTTTAGCCTAAATCAAGATGGCCCGTTGCCAGCCTTCAAAGCTATGCTAGAGTGCTCGGATAACTCGATAAACGGGCTTTGCCGGAATTCGTCGTCTCATAGGGATAGGGGGCCATTGCGACGTGTCCGGACACGCCATGCTGGGGCCGTATGCGCTATTTGCTGATTTTGCTTCTGGGCTGCTTGCCCGTGATGGCCACTGCGGTCGATTTCGACGACTCCACCCGGTACCTGCCGCTGGGCAGCACCATGCAGGTCTATGAAGACCGCAATGGCAGCGCCAGCATCGTTCAGGTCACCGCGCCCACCTTCGCCAACCGTTTTCGCCCACACCATGAACACGTGCTGAACGCCGGCTATTCGACTTCGGTGTTCTGGCTCAAGGTCGATTTACGCTACCTGGCCTCGGCGAACGCCGCACCGCGCCAATGGTTGCTGGAGCTGGCGTACCCGCCGCTGGATCACCTCGAGCTCTATCTGCCGGGTGCCGATGGTACCTACCGCCTGGCACAGCGTACCGGCGATGCCTTGCCCTACGCCAGCCGTCAGATTCTCCAGAACAACTACCTGTTCGAACTGCCGCTGCAGCCCAACCAGGCAACCACCCTGTACCTGCGCCTGCACAGCCAGGGCTCAGTACAGGCGCCATTGGCGTTGTGGTCTGCCGAGGCCTACATGGAAGAGCAGCCCACTCGCCTGTATATGCTGGGGATGATCTACGGGGTCTTGCTGGTGATGCTGGTGTACAACCTGTTCATCTTCCTCAGCGTGCGGGACGTCAGTTACCTCTATTACATCCTCTATATTGCCTCCTTCGGCCTCTACCAGGTGTCGGTCAACGGCGCAGGGGTGGCGTACTTCTGGCCGGACAGCCCCTGGTGGGCGAATGCCGCCACGCCGTTGTTCATCGGTGCGGCCGGCTTGTTCGGTTGCCAGTTCGCCCGCCACTTCCTGCGCCTGGGCACGATCAGCCGAGGGTTCGACCGCCTGCTGCAGTTATTGATGCTTGGCGCAGTGCTGGTGATGCTGCTGGCGGTGAGCATGCCCTATGGCATCGCCTTGCGTATGGCCACGGTACTGGCCCTGCTGTTCACCGTCAGCATTTTCGCCGCGGGGCTCTATGCCTGGGTGCGCGGCCTGCGGGTCGCGCGCTGGTTCATCATTGCCTGGACGGCGTTCCTGCTGGGCGGGCTGGTCAATACCCTGATGGTGCTGGGTTACCTGCCCAATGTGTTCCTGACCATGTATGCCAGCCAGCTCGGTGCGGCGCTGGAAGTGGCGTTGCTGTCCCTGGCGCTGGCCGATCGTATCAACAGCATGCGCGAGCAGCAGGCTCAGACCCTGCGTGATACCGGGCGCACGCTGGAACAACTGAACCAGCAGTTGGCCAGGAGCAACCATCTGAAGGATGAGTTCCTCGCCACGATCACCCACGAACTGCGCACCCCGATGAACGGTGTGATCGGCTCGCTGGAGCTGATGCACACCTTGCCGCTGAGCGCCGAGATGGCCCAGTACCACCGCACGGCGGTGGGCTCTGCGCAGAACATGATGGACATGGTCGACGATATTCTCACCCTCACCGAGTTGCAGGCCGGCCGCCTGCGCGTGCAGGCGGCGCCGTTCAGCTTGCGGCGCATGCTCCAGGAGCTGCGGGCCGGCTATGCCGGAACGGCGCTGGGCAAGGGGCTGTACCTGAGCCTGGACATCCCCGCCGAGCTGCCGGACGAACTGCTGGGCGATGCGCACAAACTCGCGCGTTGCCTGGGGTGCCTGGTGGACAACGGCCTCAAGTTCACCCACCAGGGTGGGGTGATGATCCAGGTGCGCGGCCATCGTCTTGGGCCGGGCAGCCTGGCACTGACCTTCACCGTCAGTGACAGCGGTATCGGCTTCGATGACCTGGACCAGGCGATCCTGTATCAGCGCTTCTTCCAGGTCGATGGCTCGATGACCCGTCGATATGGCGGGTTGGGCATTGGCCTGTCGATCTGCCGGCAGATGGGCGAGGTGCTGGGCGGCCAGCTGGTGCATGAGTCTACGCGGGGGCTGGGTAGCCGGTTCGAGTTGAGCCTGGAAGTGGCGATAGCGCAGGTGCAGATCCCGGCGGGGAGGGCGGTGTCGGGCAGTTCACGGCTCTGATGGCACAACGGTGTAGCCCCTGCCAGGGGTTGCACTGCGCCCTCTGCTCGGCCCGCCCACAGTTGACCGGGTGACCCCTGCGGGCAATTCAAATCACACGTTTAGTCACTATTGTCACTTTGTCTGCCCAGCAGTGAGTGCTTCACTGGACTTCTCAGCCCTACACGGCCTCCAGGAGCTCCCCATGAACCTGCACCAGTACGCTGAAACCCACGAAGTCACCAACCAGCCGCCATCGCTCGACGGTGCCAACCTGTACCGCCTGGACCTGCCACTGCAGGAGTGGTCGCGGCGTTTCGGGGCCGGCTGGGCCGAATCGCGGATCGATGCCTATGGTGCCTTGGCCGGTGGCCCGCTGATGGCCGCGGGCTTTCTGGCCAACGCGAACAAACCCGTGTTCAGCAGCCATGACCGCTACGGTCACCGCATCGACCTGGTGGAGTTCCACCCCGCCTACCACGAGCTGATGCGCACGGCCGTCGAGCACGGCCTGCCCTCGTTACCCTGGGCCGAGCCGCGCCCCGGTGCCCATGTAGCCCGGGCATCGATGACTTACCTGCACAGCCAGGCAGAGGCCGGTACCGGTTGCCCGCTGACCATGACCTTTGCCGCTGTGCCGGCGCTCAGGCTGCAGCCTGAGCTGGCCGAGTACTGGTTGCCGAAGGTTCTCGCCCGCGAATACGACCCGCGCAACGTCGGCGATCGCCACAAGGCGGGCGTGACCATCGGCATGGCCATGACAGAAAAGCAGGGCGGTACCGATGTGCGCGCCAACACCACCCGCGCCTATCCTGTCGGCAGCCCGGGGCCGGGGCAGGCCTACGAGCTGGTTGGGCATAAATGGTTCTGCTCGGCGCCAATGTGCGACGCCTTCCTGACACTGGCGCAGACCGACAAAGGCTTGAGCTGTTTCCTGTTGCCACGCCATCGCCCGGATGACAGCCGCAACCAGTTCTACATCCAGCGCCTGAAGAACAAGCTTGGCAACAGCTCCAATGCTTCCAGCGAAGTGGAGTTCCGTGGCGCGCTGGCCTGGATGGTCGGCGAGGAGGGGCGGGGCGTGCCGACCATCATCGAGATGGTGGCCATGACCCGCTTCGACTGCATGGTCGGCTCAAGCGCCCTGATGCGCCAGGCCTTGACCCAGGCCACCCACCACTGCGCACACCGCAAGGTCGGCGGCCGGGTGCTGAGCGAGCAGCCACTGATGCAGAACGTGCTGGCCGACTTGGCGCTGGAAAGCGAAGCGGCCCTGGCCCTGAGCCTGCGCATGGGGCAAGCGCTGGAGCAACTCGATGACCCGCAGCAGGCGCACTTCGCCCGGTTGGTCACGGCGGTGGGCAAGTACTGGATCTGCAAGCGCGCGCCGGCGATGATCAACGAAGCTGCCGAGTGCCTGGGCGGTGCCGGTTATGTCGAAGACAGCATCCTGCCGCGCCTGTACCGCGAAGCACCGGTCAATTCCACCTGGGAGGGCTCAGGCAACGTCCAGTGCCTGGATGTGCTGCGGGCACTGTCCAAAGAGCCGGGTGTGCTCGATGCGCTGTTCGCTGAACTGGGCGATGGCCATGGCGATCCACGGCTTGCCGCGCACATCGGCAACCTCAAGGGTGCGTTCACCGATACGAGTGACATCCAGTATCGTGCCCGGCAGCTGACCGAGGACATCGCCCTGGCGCTGCAGGCCAAGCTGTTGCTGGAGGCGGGTAACAGCTCTGTCAGCGATGCCTTCATCGGCAGCCGGCTGGCCGGCGGCGGCCGCGTTTACGGGGCGTTGCCGCGGGGCGTCGATGTTCAGGCGCTGGTTGCACGGGCCACGCCTGGCTGGCCCGTCTGACAGGGGATGTTTTTACTGGCGAAGGCAGGCAAGATGGCTGACATGCATGTCCAGACAGGAAGCACAGTGTGAGCCAAGCCTTTGTAGTCGTTGATACCCCCGAACAGGCCGTCGACCGTCTGGCGGCCTTGCATGAACAGGCCACCGGGGCCCTCAGCCAGGCCCTCAAGCGTTACCTGAAAGACCGCACCGAGCCGGACGCCGACGAGCGCGCCGTCTACCGCTACCCGGCGTTGCGCCTGACCTACTACAGCCACGGCGAAGTCGCCGCCACCACCCGTGCCTATGCCAAGGTGCAGGTAGCGGGTACTTACAGCGTCACGGTCACCCAGCCTGCGGCATTTCGGGGTTATCTGCTCGAGCAGTTGCGCCCCTTGATGCAGGACTACACCGTGACCGTCGAGGTCGGTGTCAGCGAACAGAACATCCCGTACCCCTACGTGGTCGACCAGGGCGATGAGCTGGCGGGCAGCGGCATCACTGCCGCCGAGCTGGCGCGGGTATTCCCCAGCACCGACCTGTCTGCCGCCACTGACGACATCGCCGACGGGTTGTGCGACTGGGGCAGTGCCGAAACCCTGCCGCTGGCGCTGTTCGACGCTGCCCGCGTGGACTTCTCGCTGCGCCGCCTGGTGCACTACACCGGCAGCGACTGGCGCCATGTGCAGCCGTGGATCCTGCTGACCAACTACCACCGTTATGTCGACCAGTTCATCAGCCACGGCCTTGAACAGCTGCGTGACGACCCGCGCTTCGTGCGCATGGTGCTGCCGGGCAACGTGTCGATCGAAAAAGGCATGGACCACGGTGAGGCGCAGGCCTTGGTGGCCAGCGTGGTCTGGCACCGCTATCAGATGCCGGCGTATCACCTGATCGCCGCTGACGGTGACGGCGTCACCCTGGTCAACATCGGTGTCGGCCCGTCCAACGCCAAGAACATCACCGACCACCTAGCCGTGCTGCGTCCACACTGCTGGCTGATGATCGGCCACTGCGGGGGCCTGCGCCAGTCGCAGACCATCGGCGACTACGTGCTGGCGCACGCTTACATGCGCCGCGACGGTATTCTTGACCGGGTGGTGCCGCCGAACATCCCCATCCCGGCCCTGGCCGAGGTGCAGCTGGCGCTGCAGGAGGCGGCAGCCCAGGTGACCGGCGAGCGTGGCGAGGAGTTGAAGAAGCGCCTGCGCACCGGCACCGTACTCACCTACGACGATCGTAACTGGGAGCTGCGCTGGGCCCAGGAACGGCCACTGATCAACCTGTCGCGAGCGGTGGCGGTAGACATGGAGAGCGGTACCATCGCCGCCCAGGGGTATCGCTTGCGGGTGCCATACGGCACCTTGCTGTGCGTGTCCGACAAACCGCTGCACAGCGAAATCAAGCTGCCCGGTTCGGCCAATGCCTTCTATAACCGCGCGGTCAGCCAGCACTTGAAGATCGGCATTGCCGCCCTCGACCTGCTGCGCACCGAGCTCAACTCGCTGCACTCGCGTAAACTGCGCAGCTTCGATGAGCCGCCGTTCCGCTGAGGATCCATGCCACTGCCACCCCGTTCCAAGCCGCGCCAGCCCAAGGCGCGGCCCGCCGGCCCAAGGCGCCAGCCCAAGGCACCGCCGGCCGAGCCGCGCCTGGTGCTGTTCAACAAGCCGTTCGATGTGCTGACCCAGTTCAGCGACGGCGATGGCCGTGCCACGCTCAAGGATTACATCGATATCCCTGGCATTTACCCGGCCGGTCGGCTGGACCGTGACAGCGAAGGTTTGCTGCTGCTGACCAACGACGGCGGTTTGCAGGCCCGCATCGCCGACCCCAAGCACAAGCTGGCCAAGACGTACTGGGTGCAGGTGGAAGGCGAGCCCAGCGACGAGCAGCTAAAGCGGTTGCGCGAGGGTGTAGAGCTCAATGACGGGCCGACCTTGCCGGCCGAAGCTCGACGCCTGGAGGAGCCCGAACTGTGGCCGCGCAACCCGCCGGTCCGCTTTCGCAAGAGCGTGCCCACAAGTTGGCTGGAGCTGGTGATTCGCGAGGGGCGTAACCGCCAGGTGCGGCGCATGACCGCGGCGGTCGGCTTGCCGACTTTGCGCCTGGTGCGTGTGCGGATCGGTGACTGGGCGCTGGATGGGCTGGAGCAGGGGTGTTGGCGCGAGGTGCCGGCCAAGCTGTAACGCTCGCTGGCGTCATCGCCGGCAAGAGGGCCCTGCAGAACATGCGCAGGCCTTGGCATCCATGGGCGCCAGCTTGCCGGTGATCAGGCTTGGGAGGGCGCTACACCCCTTCCAGAATCCCCACGACCACGGTCTTGATGATAAAGGCCAGCACCCCAAGCCCCAGCACGAAGAACAGGATCATCGTGCCAAAGCGCCCGGCCTTGGATTTTTTTGCCAGGTCCCAAACGATGAAACCCATGAAACCGATCAACACGGTGACCAGGGTGATCATCATCCACTCTTCGAATACAGCCGGATCCATCAGTGTTCTCCAGGCAGGCTCAGCAGCCAATCAACGAAGGTGGGTCAGGGGCAGTTCGGTGCTCGCCAGCACCTGATTGAGCACGAAGCTCGAGCGCACGCTGGTGACGCCTTCGATGCGGGTCAGGCTGCCCAGGAGCAGCTTCTGGTAGTGATCCATGTCCGGTACCACCACCTTTAGCTGATAGTCGGCGTCCATGCCGGTGACAAGGCTGCATTCGAGCACCTGTGGCAAGTTGCGGATGGCCGCCTCGAAGGTCTCGAAACGCTCCGGGGTGTGCCGGTCCATGCCGATCAGCACGTAAGCCGTCAGGCTCAGGCCGAGCTTTTTGCGGTCTAGCAGGGCGACTTGCCGCGAGATATAGCCGTCGTCTTCCAGTTGCTTGACCCGACGCGAGCAGGGGGAGGGCGACAGGCCAATACGTTCGGCCAGCTCCTGGTTGGAAATGCGCGCATCGCGCTGCAATTCGGCGAGGATGCTCAGGTCGTAGCGGTCAAGCTTGCTCATGGAAAAGGCCTTTTCTGATCGGATTGCGGTGAATTATCGATCCAGGGTTAAAAATTGCGCAAGTGCTATTTATCTGAGCAATCTTCGCAATCCGCTGCCGCCCCCTGTCACGTATCTTTATCAACAGAATCACTGCCCGGACATCAGTCCACGGCGACGCGCCCTAGGCGGGCGGTCGCGGCCAGCCATCCAACAGGATCCGCCAGGCCCCCGGGCTACGTACCTCCACAAGAGCGTATGAGGTGAGCCGGCGCCACAAGTGCCGAGCACGGACGACAATTCTCAAAGGGAGGCCACAAGGCCTCCCTTTTTTCATGGCCGCGATTTCATCTGTTTGTCCGGTACAGGCGCGGTAGACTGGCAGCGTGCCGTTATCTTTACCGTGAGGAACAACATGAAGTCGCGCATCTGGCAGTTGGCAGGTGTTGGTTTGCTTGGCGTGAGCATCTGTCTGGGGGCGCAGGCCCAAGGCCCTGACGATGGGCATGGTGGCAATGGCCGGCAGGATCCCAACGGCAGTTACGAAGGCCGCTCGCCGCTCAACTCGCGCGATGAAGTGCATCAGACCCAGCCCGCCCGCCAGGGCTACTATCAGGATATTCCCCGGCGCAATGCCGATTACCGGCACTGGGAGGCCGGCGGCCCTGGGCAACGGCCGGGCGGCGACTGGCAGGGGCGGCCGGATGGCCATGGCAATGGTTGGGGGCCGGGGCCGCAGTACCGCCCTGGGCACAGAGTCGACCGTTTCCCGGACCGCTACTGGAAAGTGCCGTACCGTGGGCAGGACTATTTCTACTCAGGCGGTTACTGGTACCGGCCGCAGGGCGGCAGCTACATCGTGGTCGCCCCGCCTTACGGGGTGCGGGTCGGCTACCTGCCCTCCTATGCACGTGAAGTGTGGGTCGGGGGTGCCCTGCTTTTCCTGGTTGCCGATACGTATTACCAGTACCTGGCAGACAGCCGCGAGTACGTGGTGGTCAGCCCACCTGCCGTCGCACCGGCCCCGGTGGCGCAAGCCCCTTCAAGCACTGCATACGATGTGGTGGCCTACCCGATGCACGGGCAAGGCCAGGAGCAACAGGACCAGGACCGCTACCAGTGTCACCGGTGGGCGGTGAGCGAGTCCAACTTCGACCCCGCCACCGCACCCAGCGCACCCCCGGCCAACGTTGCAGACCACTATCGGCGGGCGCTGGGGGCCTGTTTCAGTGGCCGGGGCTACAGCATCAACTGACCTTCAAACGGGGTCGGCATGCACCATCACATCCGCCTGTGGATAACGCTGGCGGATGACCTCAGAAGCCTGTACGCACAGGGCATGTGCTTCGTGCAACGGCAACTGCCCTGGTAGTTCCAGATGCAGTTGCACGAACCACTGATTGCCCGACACCCTGGTGCGCAGGTCATGTACACCTTTGACCCCGGCAATGCCCAGCACCAGTTCGACCATGCCCTCGCCGATGTCGCCGGGCAGTTCCTTGTCCATCAGGATTGCCGTGCTTTCCCGGGCGATCTGCAGTGCACTCCACAGGATGTACAGCGCGATACCCAGGCCAAACAGCGCGTCCAGTTGCGGCCAGCCGTAACGCGCCAGCAGCAAGGCCAGCAGGATGCTGCCATTGAGCAGCAGGTCAGAGCGATAATGCAGCGAGTCAGCACGCACCGCCGTTGAGCCTGTCACGCGAATGACCTTGCGTTGCAGCGCCAGCAAAGCGAGCGTCAGTACCAACGACAGCAGCATCACGCCGATGCCGATGGCGGTATCACCCAAGGGTTGTGGCGATTGCAGACGCTCGACGGCCTGAACCCCGATCAGTACCGCACTCACACCGATGAACACGGCCTGGGCCATGCCTGCCAAGGCCTCTGCCTTGCCGTGGCCGAAGCGATGGTCATCGTCAGCCGGGCGCAGCGCATAGTGCACCGCGAGCAGGTTGAGGAACGAGGCGACCGCGTCCAGCGCCGAATCGGTCAGCCCGGCCAGCAAGCTGACCGAGCCACTTAACCACCAGGCCACGGCCTTGCTCAGCACCAGGATGCTGGCCACCGCGAGCGACGCGCGGGTGGCCAGGCGTAGCAGGCGCTCGTTTTCAGCCGAGGTGATCATGCCGTGGGGGGCTTCCTTGCAGGTATCAGGCTGCCGGCACCAGGCCGAACGCTGCCAGTTGCTCGACGCTGCCGCGATGCTGGATCAACCGTGGGTCGTCCAGCGGCAGGCGCTGGCCCAGTTCGCTTTCGAGAATGGCTTGCAGCTTGAGGTTGTCGACCTTGCCATCGGGCTTGATGGCCTCGCGCAGTTTCTCTGGCGCTACCTGTGCCGTGGTGCCCCCGGGGTAGTAGATGGCGCCGGTGGCGAAGTCGACACCGAAGGCAATCAGGCCCGGGATCACGTAGAACAGAATACCGATGGCATCGAGGGCGACGATTACCGGGTCGACCTTGCCTTCGATCTGCCCGCGGCGATCAGGGTAGAACAGCGTGCCACAGGCCGTCAGCTGGGTCAGCAAGGTGGCGATGAGGGCGCCACCGATGACGCGGGATGGGATGCGCATTTGAATCTCCGAAGAAAGTTGCCACAAGGTGGACGATACGCCGGCACCTGATGCTAAGACCATGATAGAGCAGGCTGGGTTCGCCGTTATACTCGCCAGACTGTTCGAGGACCACCATGATTTCTTTACCAATCGATGCCGCCCTGCCAGCTTTGCGCCATGCCCTGGAAAACCGTCACGAAGCGGTGCTCGAGGCCCCGCCCGGCGCCGGCAAGACCACCCGTGTGCCGCTGGCGCTGTTGAATGAAACCTGGCTGGCCGGGCAGACCATCGTGATGCTGGAACCCCGCCGCCTGGCCGCACGCGCGGCGGCCGAACGGCTGGCCAGCGAGCTGGGCGAAAAAGTCGGCGAAACCGTGGGCTACCGCATTCGCCTGGACAGCAAGGTCGGGCCCGGTACGCGTATCGAGGTGGTCACCGAAGGCATCCTGGCGCGCCGGCTCCAAGATGACCCTGCACTGGACGGGGTGGGCTTGGTCATCTTCGATGAGTACCACCTTCGAAACCTTGACTCTGACCTTGCACTGGCTCTGTGCCTGAGTGCCCGCGAACTGCTGCGTGATGAGCCCCCGCTGAAGCTGCTCCTGATGTCCGCAACACTGGAGGGTGCTCGCCTTTCAAAGGTGTTGAATGATGCGCCTGTGGTCACCAGTGAAGGGCGGATGTATCCGGTCTCGACGGTTTGGGGTAGCCCCTATCAGCCGGGCGAGCGAATCGATGCGCGAGTCACAGACACCTGCTTGGCCGCCATCAATGAACAGTCGGGAGGAAGCGTTCTGGTTTTCCTTCCTGGGCAGGCAGAGATTCGGCGGGTGGCAGAAGACCTCAAGGAGCAGCTGAGCAGCCGTCCAGATGTGATCGTATGCCCACTGTATGGTGACCTCGATCTGAACGCCCAGCGTGCTGCTATTGACCCGGCACCCAAGAACTCCCGGAAGATCGTACTGGCCACGAACATCGCCGAGACCAGCTTGACCATCGAAGGCGTCCGGGTCGTGGTGGACAGTGGTCTTGAGCGAGTGCCGAAGTTCGATCCTCGCAGTGGCATGACCCGACTCGACACGCAGCGCATCTCGAAGGCCAGTGCTACCCAGCGTGCGGGGCGGGCAGGGCGCTTGGAGCCAGGCGTGTGCTATCGCCTGTGGTCGGAATCGCAGCACGAGCAAATGGCCGGCTACAGTACCCCAGAGATCTTGCAAGCTGATCTCGCAGCCCTGGCTCTGCAGCTGGCCCGGTGGGGAATGAAGCCGGAAGAGATGACCTGGCTCGACAAACCTCCATCAGCTCCTTTCGGCCAAGCCAGAGACCTGTTGAAGCGCCTGGGCGCGCTCGACGATGCAGGACAGCTCACACCGCACGGTTCGGCCATGAGCGAGCTTCCGGCGCATCCACGGATCGCTCACCTGCTCATCAAAGGCAATGCGATGGGCCTGGATGACCTAGCGTGCAACATCGCGGCGCTGCTGGGTGAGAAGGACATCCAGCGTGGAGCAGGTGCCGACCTTCACACCAGGCTGAGTGCCCTCTCAGGCGAGCAACATTCACGTCGAAGTGGCGGTTCCCTCCAGCGGGTAAAGCAGTCTGCTCGGCAGTACCGATCCCTGCTGCGTGGGAAGGCCTCCAGCCCTGTCAGCGAGCCCGATCACCCAAGATGGGTAGGTTGTCTCCTGGCGTTCGCATACCCTGATCGAATCGGCCTGCAGAGGCGTGCAAGTGCATCCGAATACCGTCTCTCCAACGGACGTGCTGCGGTGTTTTCAGAGCCCGATGCACTCACCAAGCACGAGTGGCTGGTGGTGGCCGACCTGGGTAGCCGGCAAGGGCAGCGCGAAGAGCGGATCTACCTGGCGAGTGATCTCGATCCGGCCTTGTTCGATGACGAGCTGGCTGACCTTGTGAGGTCTGTCGATGAGGTCGACTGGGACGAGAGGGAAGGTGTTCTGAAGGCTGAGCGGCAGTTGAAGGTTGGGCAACTGATCTTGTCGACGAAAGCCCTGCCGAGTCTTGATGAGCAAACCCGTTCGCTGGCCCTGGTCAACCTGGTGAGGCGCAAGGGCATCGAGCTCCTGCCGTGGAACCCGGAGCTTCGGCAGTGGCAGGCGCGGGTCGATCTACTGCGTCAGCTGGACATCCAGAATGGTCAGGCAGAGAGCAAATGGCCTGATCTCAGCGATGCCAATCTTCTCGACACACTCGAAGAGTGGCTCACTCCGTACCTGGCCAAAGTCACGAGGCTCAGCCACTTCAGCCAGTTGGATCTGCCGTCGATAGTCAGAAATCTCCTGCCGTGGCCGCTTCCACAGGAGCTGGAGAGCCTGGCGCCTCAGGCGATTCAGGTGCCGTCCGGCTCGAATATCCGCATCGACTACTTGCAGCATCCGCCAATCCTCGCAGTGCGGCTGCAGGAGCTGTTTGGCCTGGCAGAGACACCACGCATAGCCCAGGGCAAGCAGCCGTTGATTCTCCATCTACTGTCGCCGGCTCGTAGGCCAGTGCAGGTTACCCAGGATCTCGCCAACTTCTGGCGCAGCACCTATGTCGAGGTGAAAAAAGATCTCAAAGGTAGATACCCCAAGCATTATTGGCCTGAAGATCCATTGGTTGCTGAAGCGACAGCCAGAGCGAAGCCTAGGAAACCTTGAGGTTTGGGTGTGCCCTGCGGGAGCGGCTGTCGTGAATCGAGCTACTGCGTTTCTCGACCCTTACGGGCTTCCATCCTCACGCCTGGCGCGCTCCGCTTGTTCTTCAGCATGGTGCTTAGACCAGGCCGCTAGCCGTTACGACCTAGCTGCCTGTTTTTCTGCGTTTTCAGGCTAGTTATTCGACTGGCCCGAGATCACGCTCAAGCAACTTCAGGAAAATTTCGATGAGGCCTGACGCATAACGTGCCTCTGATACAAGCTCCTCTTCATCCGCGCCTTTTCCGAGCATAAACTGAGCATACGATTTAGGCCCAATCAGGTCGTGCCCCTCTGTCTTCAAGGTGCTGCAGAATCTCTCTTTCAGTGCGATCCGACATGCCTTGATGGCTTCTGCATGCAAGCCAGACTTCGCTCGCGCAACAAACTGGCCCACTACATCTTCGAGAGGACCGGCATAACGCATCACGTGAATCAGGTCGCCGGAGTCTTTCTTCTCTGCGCGACTGTGAAATGCCAAGGCTTTGAGGATGATGAATGCCGGGACGTCAGCGTAATGTACGGTCTCGATGGTAACACCTCGATCACCGAGCATTTCCGCCTCAATTTTTCTCGACTCGTACCAGTCATGCACAATTTCCATGTGCTGTACTGAGAGTGCTGAAACATCCTCACCGTCGAGTGCAGCAATTTTGCTTGGTGGGCAGTCATCGGTTGAGCCTCTGAGGAATTCAACCAAAACGACTTGCTTGGCAGAAATCTGATACTCCCACCGCCATGCTGTGTCCCAGCCATTTTTTGGATCAACCCATCGTTTGAATCCGCGAGCCAGCAGTTGCTTGGACAGAGAAGTATAGTTTCCGGATGCTAGCACTGAGAGATTAAGCGCAACGTCGACATCAGATGTACCAAAGTGGGCCGGTACATCTGGGTACTGTTCAGGCGTCAAATACCTCGGCACCAAGCCGCCCACCAGGCGGATAGTATCCTTCAGTGAACCGAAGGCGCTGAGGAGGGTGACCAGGACTTGCTCACAGGTATGTGTATGTGCAGCACTGTATCCATCAGCCGACTGTGGTTTGGCTCCTACTGCCACGTTACACCTTTAAAATATCTTCACGAAATTGGGCCGCAAGCTCTGCGTTTCGTCCACGGCCATTTAGGAGGTCAAGGTACTGTATGAAAGGACTCGCGAAAAAAGCTTGTTCAGTGTGCGAATACTCCTGGAAGAGTTCGCTGGCTCCTGAGCGCTCGATCAAAACAACGTTCGCACCTTTTTCGGCTGGTTTAAGACCAAGCTTTTCAGCAACTCGCTCAGCTTTTGTCGGTACTATGATTTCTGCAATATCGACATGAGTGAGTAGGGGGGACAGACGATTGGCAGCGATAGCGCCTGTGAACGCTACCGACAAACCATCTCGTTGGTCACGACCATTCCAGCTCATGTTTGAGGACAATTCCTCGACAAGCTTTTTAGGGTTTTGGCAGAAAAAGTACCATCGTGAAATTTGTTGCCTGCGTTTTGCCCATGCTTCGGCCCAGGCATCCAGCAGCTCTGTAGGTCTTATGAGCCGACGAACTCGATGTCGCCCCTCTCCTTGGGATTCTACCCAACCAAGACGCTCTAGCGCTTGGAGCAAATTAGACACGGTAGCGCCAGAGGTTTGGGAAAGCTCAACTACCTGCTGACCATGAAACCAATCCCTATCCATGTGAAGGAGGGTATGGATGATTTTCTCACGTGAACCTTTGAACACATCCACTTCTCGGAGTGCGCCTTTGGTCGCAGACTTACCTTTTTCGATGTTGACTAGCCAGTTTCGATGCTTGAAGAACAGTGTGCCACTCGCATCAAAGAAGCTCACTCCACGGTTTCTGAGTTCGTCCCGCGCTCCTTTGCTGATGTGTTCGGCAAGGAAAATGGGCACCATGTCAGAAGCATTCTTCGTCCGGCTCTGATGCCCATGCAGATCCCACAGTGCATCCTTGATGTCCCGTGGATACGCTTCTTTCTTGATGGCGAATACTAGACGCCAGTCGCCCTCGGGGGTATTAAGGTGACCCATGGCATCCGGCTCCCAAGGCTCGCCCTCGGGATTGATCTTGATAGCTGACAGCGCTGATCCTGTGGCCTCCTCAAATGCCTCAGCGAAGGCGCTCATCAGCGGTTCATGCTTTTCGAAATCGTAATTCATTGCTACCCCTGCGCCGAAAGCTTGGACGAGCCTCCGTCCATTTCTTAGCTCAAAGCTACTCTAGATTTTAAAAAAATCAACGCTTGGTTCGGTTTTTGGCTCATTTTTCCTGAGCAGGAAATCAAGCGAAATGAGCCTTGGATTCGGCATTTTACCTATTTTCCTGATCAGGAAATCAAGTGAAATGACGTCTTGATTCCGTGCATTGGCTATTTTTCCTGTACAGGAAATCAAGAAAATCTAAAGAACGATATGGTTAACGTTTGTGATCGGCGTGGTTGTTTACACCGAGCGGCGGGGCGATGTGGTCCGCATCACCTCCGCCCGAAGGCCACCAAACAGGAGGCCAAACGCTATGTCGAAAGCATCGAAAACTGACTGGGAACGCCTGGCCAAGCTGGACGATCAGGACATCGACACCGGCGACATGCCCGAGTTGGGCGATGATTTCTTTCGCCGCGCCGAGCTGCGCGTGCCGGTGAAACAGGCGGTGACCATCCGCCTGGATGCCGATGTGCTGGAGTGGTTCAAGGGGCAAGGCGCGGGCTACCAGACGCGCATCAACCAACTGCTACACCGCGACATGCAGGCCCAACAGAGCCTACTGGACCGGACGCCCCCCTGGTACCTGACGATCAAGGCTCAGGCAACCTGCTGGAGGAGGAACGTGAGCGTTTCGCCCTCTTTCGTGTTGATCAGGTACATGGGATGCCTGCTGTGATGAGGGGTGTCCGCGATCGCGCCGGCACGGTAGCCCTGGTGATCACGCAGGTAGCAGATCAAGCCATGTTCCGTGAGCTCCAGCGGTTCGATCTTCCAGTAATCGGTGACTTCTGCCCGCTGGTAGAAGCCCAGGTATCCGTTCAGGCTCAGGCCAAGCTTTTTGGGGGGCTGCGCCGGGCCGCTGAGGCTGATGTGATGGTGCAGACGGTCTTGCGTGCTCGAGTCGAAGGTGAAGTCCAGGCGTATGGAGGCCTGGTCGCCTCCAGCCATGAGCCAGTCGTCCTGCGGTGTGATCCCCCAGTGCCATTTGTCGCGGCGGGTGCTCAAGCGAAGGGGGACATACCTGTCGGTGGCCATTGCGTACAGATGGCCACTGAACGACCTGGCGTACCTGCTCTGAATTTCCGGGTCCATGTGCGAACCTCCAAGGTGGGTGGGATCGGCACCTTAATCTCCCGGGCAGGCCACGCTGGAGTCTGAACGCTTTCCTTCAGGTGTCGCTCTTGCTCTCCAGCAGCATGAACAGGCGGTACAGCACCACCGTGCTGAACAACTGCAGGAAGCCGAGCAGGCTGGCCGTGGCCAGCTCCAGAGCGGGAGCTGGCTCGGGGAAGGCAATCAGCAGCAGCCCGTCGATCAGCCAGATCGGTGCCAGCACGCCAAACACGCAGAGCATGATGCGCATGAAATGCCCAGTGGTCATGCGTGCGCTTTCGCGCATCGATTGCACCACCGGCAGGCCGCGCAGCACTAGCAGGTACTCGGCGAACACCAGGTTGATCATGATCCAGACCCCCGGGAAGACCAGCAGCATCAGCCCCGCCAAGATCAGTAGCGAGCTGATCATGATCAGCAGCGCCATCTGCGGCCATAGCTGCATGGCGCGGGCAAACAGCTCACGCTTGGGGATGTCCTGGCCGTTGCTGCGGGTATCGAGGTAAAGAATCAGCGCTGCACTGTAAAGCGGATAGAACAGCAGGCTCACCAGCATGCTGTAGGACAGTGAGGCCTGGTCGCCCAGCTGCCGCATCATCAGTTGGGTCACCAGGGCTTCGAGTACGATCAGCGGCAAGCACAGCGCAATGATGTTTGCCAGGTGGCGGCGGAAGAAGTACAGGGAGTCGCGAAAAACGCTCAGCGGATTCATCGGTCAACATCGCATGGCAGTAAAAGCAGGGGCCTAACTTTAGCCCAGAGCAGCCATTTGCTGAAAAAAGTTTCACCGTGCCAGTGATTGAATCCGCTGCCTGCGCGCCCCATCTTTGACATGTCCGATGTCCCGCTTCCCATGAGGTAGCCAATGAACACTGAAGAGCAAACCCTGATCGATGGCCTGTTTGGCCGCATCAAACAAGCCGAAGACCCCAGCCAGCCGCGTGATGCCCAGGCCCAGGCGCGCATCGAGGAACACCTGCGCGAGCAACCGGCGGCGCCTTACTACATGGCCCAGGCGATTTTGGTTCAGGAGGCTGCGCTCAAGCGCCTGGATGAACAGAACAAGCAACTGGAAGCCGAGCTCAAGCAGGCTCGTGCCCAGGCAGAGGCTTCTCGCAACAGCAGCGCCAGCAGTGGTGGCTTCCTCTCCAGCATCTTTGGCAACAGCGGGCGTGACCCCCAGCCTGCCCAAGCATCGCAGCAGCCCCAGCGGCCTGCCGCGCCGGTCGCTTCGGCAGGCGGTTGGCGTGAGCCGAATGCACCGGGTTTCTCCCAGCCGCAGGCTGCGCAACCGGGTTTTGGCGCCGCGCCGGCTCGGGGTGGTGCCAGCAGCTTCCTTGGCGGTGCGATGCAGACAGCTGCCGGGGTGGCCGGTGGTGTGTTGCTGGCACAAGGCATCAGCAGCCTGTTCAACCACCACTCGCAGCCTGAAGAGGTGGTCGAGGTGATCAAGGAAGAGCCGGCGCCGGCCAGTGATACCGGTGGCTGGAATGACCAGGACGCGCAGCAGCAGGTGGCCGACAACGGTGGCTGGGGCGCTGATCAAGGTGGGTACGCCGATACCGATTACGGCAGCGATGATGGCGGCTTCTTCTCGGACGACGACACCTTCGTCTGATCGCTCTGGCATACTGCTGGCATTTCCGGGGGCGCACTGCGCCTCCTCAGCCGAGGGTATGTAGTGAAGAAAATCGCACTGTTCGCCGATGTGCAAAACCTCTACTACACCGTGCGCCAGGCCCATGGCTGCCACTTCAACTACACCGCGCTGTGGTCGGAAGTCAGCCGCGAGGGTGAGATCGTCGAGGCGGTGGCCTATGCCATCGACCGGGGGGACAGCAAACAGCAGCAGTTCCAGCAGATCCTGCGCAACCTTGGTTTCGACGTGCGCCTCAAGCCGTTCATCCAGCGCAGCGATGGATCGGCCAAGGGTGACTGGGATGTGGGGATAACCCTGGATGTGATCGATGCCGCCAGCCGTGTCGACCAGGTGGTGCTGGCTTCGGGTGATGGTGATTTCGACCTGCTGCTGGAGCGAGTGATTCAGCGCCATGGCGCCGAGGCGGTGGTCTACGGCGTGCCGGGTTTGACCGCCATGTCGCTGATAAGAGCGGCCAGCCGCTATGTGCCGATCGAAGGGCGTTTGCTGTTGAAGCATTGAGGGTTACTGGCGCCTGAGCGCCATTGCGCCGCATGCCCCTGCCATGACGCAAATTGTGCCGCCCAATTAATCCTGTTTTGTAACTTAATCTTGGCGGCGAGGCTCCCTAAACTCATTCCCCCGTAAACGGATTTCGAGTTTTGCCATGCCTGCCTCCCGCCGCTTCCCGATAGTGTTGATCGGTGCTTTCCTGGCCTTGTACCTGGTCTGGGGCTCCACCTACCTTTTCATCCGCATCGGTGTGGCGTCCTGGCCGCCGATGCTGATGGCCGGGGTGCGATTCCTTATCGCCGGGGGCCTGCTCTATGGGTTTTTGCGCTGGCGTGGGGTGCCGGCGCCGACCTGGCCGCAATGGCGTGCGGCAGGTGCGGTGGGTTTTCTGCTGCTCAGTTGCGGCAATGGTGGCGTGACGGTTGCAGAGCATGCTGGCGTTGCCTCTGGCGTCGCTGCGCTGGCCGTGGCCACGGTGCCGCTGTTTACCTTGGTGTTTGGCCTGCTGTTCGGCCATCGCAATTCGCGCCTGGAGTGGGCGGGCATCGTCCTCGGGCTGGTTGGCATCGGCCTGCTCAACCTTGGCTCTAACCTGCAGGCCAGCCCCATCGGGGCGGCGCTGATCCTGTTTGCGGCTGCCGCCTGGGCGTTCGGGTCGGTCTGGAGCAAGAGCCTGCCGCTGCCCCAGGGCCCCATGGCCAGTGCGGCCGAGATGCTGGTCGGTGGCGCGGTATTGTTGCTGGGCAGCGCCCTGTCGGGCGAGCGCATGACCCAGATGCCCACAGCCGCAGGCTGGGGAGCATTGGCTTATCTAGTGTTGTTCGGCTCGATCTTGGCATTCAGCGCCTACATGTACCTGCTCAAGCATGTGCGCCCGGCGGCGGCCACCAGCTATGCCTATGTCAACCCGGCGGTGGCGGTGTTGCTTGGTATCGTCTTTGCCGGTGAGCAGATCGGCGCAGAGGAATGCCTGGCGATGGCGGTGATCATCAGCGCCGTGGTGCTGATCGGCCTGCCGCAGTGGCGCAAGCCCGCGCTGCCTGCTGCATCGCTTGAAGGCGAAACCTGCAAGTAGGTCGGGGTGTTGCGGTAAACTTGCCGCCTTCGCTGAACCCCCTGACGGTATTGCCATGAATTTCGCCAAACTCGGCCTGATCGAACCGTTGCTGCGCACCCTGCAGCAACTGGACTACACCACCCCAACCCCGGTCCAGGCCCAGGCCATCCCCGCCGTGCTGGCCGGCCGCGACCTGATGGCCGCGGCTCAGACCGGCACCGGCAAGACTGCAGGCTTTGCACTGCCTGTGCTGCAGCGCCTGGCCCTGGAAGGGGAAAAGGTCGCCAGCAACTCGATCCGTGCGCTGGTGTTGGTCCCGACCCGCGAACTGGCCGAGCAGGTGCACAACAACGTGCGCGAATATGCCGAAAACCTGCCGCTGAGCACCTACGCGGTGTATGGCGGGGTCAGCATCAACCCGCAGATGATGCGCCTGCGTCGCGGTGTCGACCTGCTGGTGGCTACCCCGGGGCGCCTGCTCGACCTGTTCCGCCAGAACGCGGTGAAGTTCAACCAGGTGCAAACCCTGGTGCTGGACGAAGCTGACCGCATGCTCGACCTGGGTTTTGCCGAAGAGCTGCAGTCGGTGTACGCGGCACTGCCGCGCAAGCGCCAGACGCTGCTGTTCTCCGCCACCTTCTCCGACCAGATCCGCATGCTGGCAGGCCTGGCGCTCAATGACCCGCTGAGCATCGAGGTCAGCCCGCGCAACGCTGCTGCCACCACGGTCAAGCAATGGCTGGTGCCGGTGGACAAGAAGCGCAAGGTCGACCTGTTCTGCCATCTGCTGCGCAAGCAGCGCTGGACACAGGTACTGGTGTTCGCCAAGACGCGCAACGGCGTTGACCAGCTGGTGGAGCGGCTGCTGGGCGAGGGGGTGAACGCCGACGGCATTCACGGCGACCGCCCGCAAGCTACGCGCCAGCGCGCGCTGGACAGCTTCAAGGCCCGTGAGGTCCAGGTACTGGTCGCCACCGACGTCGCCGCCCGCGGCCTGGACATCGATGACCTGCCGTTGGTGGTCAACATCGACCTGCCGATCGTCGCCGAGGATTACGTGCACCGTATTGGCCGCACCGGGCGTGCGGGTAACAAGGGCGAGGCAATCTCGCTGGTGTGCGCCGATGAAGTGCAGCAGTTGGCAACGATCGAGACGCTGATTCGCCAGACCTTGCCGCGCCACGAAGAACCGGACTTCATCCCCGATCACCGGGTGCCGATGACCGATGCCAGTGGCCAGGTGATCAAGAAGCCGAAAAAGCCCAAGAAGCCGAAAGAGAACAGTGCCAAGCGCGGGCTGGGGCGCTGGATGGACAGTGGCGACGAGGCTCCGGTCAAAGCGGTGCGCAAAGTGCCGAGCTTCAACACCGGCCCGAAAAAGCGCAAGCCCTGAGGTATTGGGGCCGCCAGGCGGCCCCGCACCCTGTCAGGCAAAATGCGCCAGCCACTCGGCCGCCGCCCGCCCGGCCCGCAACCCACTGGCAAAGCACGCCGTCAACAGGTACCCCCCGGTCGGCGCTTCCCAGTCCAGCATCTCGCCGGCGCAGAACACCCCGGGCATACCCTTGAGCATCAACCCCTCATCCAGCCCCTCGAAGCGCACGCCACCGGCACTGCTGATCGCCTCGTCCAGCGGCCGGGTGCGTACCAGCGTGATCGGCAGTGCCTTGATCGCTCGCGCCAGCGCAGCCATATCGGCAAACGTCGCCTGATCGGTCAGTTCACGCAGCAGTGCCGCCTTCACCCCGTCGATGCCCAGCTGGCTATGCAGGTGCTTGGCCATCGACCGTGAACCGCGCGGTTTGGCCAGGGCCTGGGCAATTTTGTCCACAGGCTTGTCCGGCAGCAGGTCGAGCAGCAGCGTTGCCTGGCCTTTCTGGTTGATGGCTTCGCGCAGCGGTGCCGACCAGGCATACACCAGGCTGCCTTCGACCCCCTGTGCGGTGAGTATGAACTCGCCTTTGCGCGGCGCCTTACCGGGTACGCTCAGGGCAATGTTCTTCAGCGGCGCGCCGGCGAACTTGTCCTTGAGCAGCGCACTCCAGCCTGCCACTTCAAAACCGCAGTTGCTTGCCTGCAGCGGTGAGATATCCACAGCCCGCTCGGCCAGCAGGGGCTGCCAGGCGCCATCCGAGCCAAGCCTGGCCCAGCTGCCACCACCCAACGCCAGTACCAGCACGTCGGCCTTGACGTTCAATTCACCCTGTGGATAACCGAGCCGCAAGGTGCCATCGAGATTCCACCCTAGCCAGCGGTGGCGGGTGTGGATAACTACCCCACGGTCGCGCAGGCGCTTGAGCCAGGCGCGCAGCAACGGCGCGGCTTTCATGTCGGTGGGGAACACCCGTCCCGAGGTGCCGACGAAGGTTTCGATGCCCAGGCCGTGAATCCACTGGCGCAGGGCATCGGCATCGAAGTCCTGCAGCAGCCGGCCAATCGCGTCCTGGCGCTCGGCATACCGGGCAACGAACTGTGGATAAGGTTCCGAATGGGTGATGTTCATGCCGCCGACACCTGCCAGCAGAAACTTGCGACCCACCGATGGCATGGCGTCGAACACCTGCACGGCTAGGCCTTGCTGGGCCAGCGCTTCGGCGGCCATCAAGCCGGCAGGGCCCGCGCCGATGACAACGGCGAGGGGAGGGGATGCGGGGTGTAGATCGGGCATGGTGGGTGACGGGCTGTGGAAAAGTTGCCCATTCTAGCGCAGCAGGGCATCGGGAAGCACTGAACAAAAAATGATCAGCCTGCTGCAGGCCACGCGGGCATTGGGCTGCAGCCGCTTTCACTCAGCTTATCCACAAGCGGTTCCACAGTCATTGTGAACAACTGATGACCTTGGCCGCGCTGTGGTGAAGGATGCCGTGGCGCCGCGCCAGCGCTTGCCGGTCCTTGCTGTAGCCACCGCCGATCACCCCGACTACCGGGATATCCCGCCCCAGGCAGTGGCGCATGACATGTTCGTCGCGCGCAGCCAAGCCAGCATCGGTCAGCTGCAGGTAACCGAGGGCATCGTCTTTGTGCACGTCCACCCCGGCGTCATACAGCACCAGGTCGGGTTGATACAGCGGCAGCAGGTAGTTGAGCGCGTCTTCCACCACCTTCAGGTAGGCGGCATCGCCCATGCCTCGCGGCAGCGGAATGTCCCAGTCGCTTTGCGCCTTGCGCGCCGGGAAGTTCTGTTCGCAGTGCAACGACACGGTGATGGCGTCCGGGGTGTCTTGCAGGATGCGCGCGGTGCCGTCGCCCTGATGCACGTCGCAATCGAAGATCAGCACCCGGTGCACCCGCCCGGCCTCGAGCAGGTAGCGGCTGATCACGGCCAGGTCATTGAAGATGCAGAAACCGGCAGGGTGGTCATGGTGGGCGTGGTGGGTACCGCCGGCCAGGTGGCAGGCAAGGCCATGCTGCAGCGCCATTTCAGCGGCCAGCAGCGAGCCGCCCACGGCACGCACGGTGCGCCGCGCCAAGGCCTCGCTCCAGGGCAAGCCCAGGCGGCGCTGGTCCTCGCGCGACAGCTCGCCGTGCATGTAACGCTCGATGTAGTCGCGGTCGTGGGCCAGGGCGAGGATGTCGTTGGGGCAGATTTCCGGGCGCAGCAACGCCTGGTCGGTGGTCAGCCCGCTCTCGACCAGGTGGTCGCGCAGCAGGCGGAACTTGTCCATGGGGAAGCGATGCTCGGGTGGAAACTCCGGGCTGTAGTCATCGTGGTAGATCAGCGGCAACGGCATGGTGGGTTCGCAATCGGGGCCAGTGCTGATCTTGCCAGTTGTTGGGTTGTGGGTAAAAGTGCGGTGCCGCGCCTACGCTTGAACCTGTAGCACGGCAAAACCGGAGCACGCCCCATGACCCCCATCCTTGAACTGGAAAGCGCCCGCCTGGTGTTGCGCCAATGGCATGACGACGACCTGCGCGAGTTCGCCGCCATGAGCGCCGACCCGCAGGTGATGCGTTATTTTCCAGCGCCCATGACGCGGCTGGAGGCGGCGGCACTGATCGGCAGGATCCGCGGCCATTTCAACGAATACGGCTTCGGCCTGTGGGCCCTGGAGCGCAAGGACAGTGGCGCCTTCATTGGCATGACCGGCCTGCTCAACGTCAACTTCGATGCGCCGTTCACCCCGGCCGTGGAAATCGGCTGGCGCCTTGCCCGGCGGCACTGGGGCCTGGGCTTTGCCAGCGAGGCGGCGTGGACCTGCCTGCGGTGTGCGTTCGCCCAATTGCGCCTGGAGGAGGTGGTGTCGTTCACGACCGAGGCCAACCTGCCGTCGCAGAAGGTCATGCAGGCCATCGGCATGGTGCAGGACCTGCAAGGCAGCTTCGACCACCCACGCCTGCCCGAGGGGCACCCGCTGCGGCCCCACGTGCTCTACCGCATCGACCGGCCCCGCTGGGAGCAGACCCTGCGCGCTGAATGAGCGGTCATGCGCGGTGCCGATGACAAACCCTGTATCATTTGCCTTCATGAAAGCGCCGTAGAGCTGTGATGCCTTGCTAGGAGAACCCCCGATGAGTCATGTGTTGGACGACCTGGTCGACCTGTTGAGCCTCGAATCGATCGAGGAGAACCTGTTCCGTGGACGCAGCCAGGACCTGGGCTTCCGCCAGCTGTACGGTGGCCAGGTGCTGGGCCAGTCGCTGTCGGCGGCTAGCCAGACGGTCGAGGACGCGCGTCATGTGCATTCGCTGCACGGCTACTTCCTGCGCCCGGGCGATGCCAGCCTGCCGGTGGTCTATTCGGTCGACCGTGTACGCGATGGCGGCAGCTTCAGCACCCGGCGCGTGACGGCCATCCAGAAGGGCCAGACCATTTTCACCTGCAGTGCGTCGTTCCAGTACGACGAGGAAGGTTTCGAGCACCAGGCGCAGATGCCTGATGTGGTCGGGCCAGAGAACCTGCCGAGCGAGGTCGAACTGGCCCGCGCCATGGCTGACCACCTGCCTGAGCGCATTCGTGACAAGGTGCTGTGCGCCAAGCCGATCGAGATACGCCCGGTCACCGAGCGTGACCCGTTCAACCCCAAGCCCGGCGACCCGGTGAAGTACGCCTGGTTCCGCGCCGACGGCAACCTGCCGGACGTGCCGGCGCTGCACAAGTACCTGCTGGCCTATGCCTCGGACTTCGGCCTGCTGACCACCTCGCTGCAGCCCCATGGCAAATCGGTGTGGCAGCGCGACATGCAGATCGCCAGCCTCGACCACTCGTTGTGGTTCCACGCCAACCTGCGCGCCGATGAGTGGCTGCTGTACGCCACCGACAGCCCCTGGGCCGGCAATGCCCGTGGGTTCTGCCGGGGCAGTATCTATAACCGTGCGGGGCAGTTGGTGGCGTCGTCTTCGCAGGAAGGTTTGATCCGTCATCGCAAGGACTGGGCATGAGCCTGGCCGATATCCGCAACTGGGTGTTCGACATGGACGGCACCCTCACCGTGGCGGTGCACGATTTTGCCGCGATTCGGGAGGCGCTGGAGATACCGCCCGAGGATGACATCCTCACCCACCTGGCGGCATTGCCTGCGGCACAAGCGGCCGCCAAGCATGCCTGGCTGCTGGAGCACGAGCGCGACCTGGCGGTTGCCTCGACTGCAGCGACCGGTGCCGTGGAGCTGGTGCGGGAGCTGGCCGGGCGTGGGTGCCGGTTGGGCATTCTTACCCGTAATGCGCGTGAGCTGGCGCATGTCACGCTCGAGGCGATAGGCCTGGCGGATTGCTTTGCCGTCGAGCACGTGCTCGGTCGTGACGAAGCGGCGCCCAAGCCCAGCCCAGATGGTTTGCTGAAGATCGCCAGTGCCTGGGGTGTGGCGCCGAGCGAGTTGGTTATGGTGGGTGACTACCGCTTCGACCTGGATTGCGGGCGAGCGGCCGGGGCGCGCACGGTGCTGGTGAACCTGCCGGATAACCCCTGGCCGGAACTGGCGGACTGGCATGCGGCGGACTGCCGGGCGTTGCGGGCGTTGCTGGGCTGAGCGCTGCGGTGTATGGCACCGGCTTTGCCGGTGATCGCCGGCAAGCCGGCTCCCACAGGGATCGCGCCAGCTTTTAGAGGTTAGCAAGGCTTCAGCTACGGATTAAGGCCGGCGCCATACCTTGTGGTAGCGATGGCTTAACCAGTTTCCAGGGGGGGACGCGGGTCCCTGTGGGAGCCGGCTTGCCGGCGATGGGGCCGTTACTGACTATGCTCACCCCCAGTCTTTTCCTCAAATGGAGAACCAGCCATGACCCATAAAGCCATTTACGTGCAACCCGGCGGCGGCTACGACAAGGTCGAAGTCGGCACTTGCGAGGCAGCTGCGCCCAAGCCCGGCGAGATCACCGTGCGCCTGCACGCCAGCTCCCTCAACTACCACGACTTTGCCGTGGTCAGCGGCATGTGGGGGCCAAGCGAGCGGCGCATCCCCATGGCCGATGGCGCCGGCGAAGTGACCGCTGTCGGGGCGTGCGTCAGTGAGTTCAAGGTAGGCGACAGCGTGGTCAGCACCTTCTTCCCGGACTGGCTCGATGGCCAGGCACTGGTCGAAGGCTTCGCCAGCGTGCCGGGCGACGGCATCGACGGCTACGCCCGTGAACAGGTCACCGCCCGCGCGACCGCCTTCACCCTCGCGCCCAAGGGCTACAGCCACGCCGAGGCCGCCACCCTGACGACCGCCGGCCTCACGGCCTGGCGTGCGCTGATGAGCGACGACCACCTCAAGCCAGGTGACACCGTGCTGGTGCAGGGCACCGGCGGCGTATCGATCTTCGCCCTGCAGTTCGCCAAGCTGGCAGGCGCCACGGTCATCGCCACCTCGTCCAGCGATGCCAAGCTCGAACGCCTCAAGGCCCTCGGTGCCGACCACCTGATCAACTACAAGAGCACCCCGGCCTGGGGCGAGAAGGTGCGTGAGCTCACCGGCAACCGTGGCGTCGATCATGTGATCGAGGTGGGCGGGCCGGCGACGCTGGAGCAGTCGATGATTGCCGCACGGATCGGCGGCCATGTGTCATTGATCGGCATTCTTACCGGTGTCGCCGGGCAGCTGCCGCTGGTTCAGGCGCTGGTTCGGCAGATCCGCCTGCAGGGGGTGCTGGTGGGTAGCCGCGCGCAGCAGCAGGCGATGGTTCGGGCGATCGACGCCAACGGCTTGCTGCCTGTTGTGGACAAGCATTTCGAGCTGGAACAGATCGTCGAAGCGTTCCGCTACCAAGAGAGCAACCGCCACTTCGGCAAGATCTGCCTGACCTGGTAACCGCCGGCCTCAGTCCGGCAACAAGCGGTCCCGGCTGTTGGACAGATGCAGGCAGATCGCCGCCCGCGCCGCATCCGGGTCTTGTCGGCTGATGGCGTTGAGAATTGCCTCATGTTCCAGGTTGGCCAGGTAGGCATGGCGCGCCAGGTTGGCCCCGGCGCGCTCGGCGATGGCCATGCGGTTGCGTGGAATCAGGCCATTGCCCAGTTGCGCCATCATCTCGCTGAAATACAGGTTGCCGGTGGCTTCGGCGATCAGCAGGTGAAAGCGGCGGTCCGCTTCGATGCAGCTGTCACCGGCCGCGGCGAGGTCCTGATAATCGTCCAGCGCCTGGCGCATGCGTGCCAGGTGATGGTCGTTACGGCGCACGGCGGCGAGGGCAGCTGCCTGGCCTTCGAGGCCGATGCGCAGTTCCAGCAGGTCGCGCACGCTGGCAGCATTCTCCACGCCCACCCGCAACCCGGCCTGCGCCGGGCGCGCCATCACGAACGTACCAATCCCGTGGCGCGGCTCCACCAGGCCCGAGGCCTGCAGCTTCGACAGCGCTTCACGCACGACGGTGCGGCTGACCCCGTGCTCGCGCACCAGGGTGTTTTCAGACGGCAGCTTGTCGCCCGGCTTGATGGTGCCCAGCAGGATCTGCTGGGTCAGGCTGGAGACCAGGTCGTGGGCCCGGCTGTGGCCAGTTTTGCGGTGTTGCTGGGGCATGAGTCGATCCGGCTATCGAGTTAGCTTGTACGACAAGTTAGCGGATAAAATTTTTTTCTGCCTGTTTTTTCGCGGCCAGGAGTCAGCTCGAAATTGATTTTCGATGTTGAATCGATGCTTTTACTGGTTTTATCAGCTTGTATTTTGCGTTTTTAACGACAATCACCATCTTGTCGTACAACTTCACCGCGCCTATGCTCTGCCCACTGTCATGTCAGACCACCTCGACCCGCACAAAAACAATTAGTGGGAGATACACAAGTGAACGACACCCTCGATCCGTCTGCCCGTAACGGCAATGACGTGCTGGCCAGTGCCGTGGCCAAGGTCAAGCGCCATGTGCTGCCGCTGTTCGTGATCATGTTCATCGTCAACTACCTCGACCGCGTCAACATCGGCTTCGTCCGGCCTCACCTGGAAAGCGACCTGGGCATCAGCGCTGCGGCCTATGGTTTTGGTGCCGGGCTGTTCTTCATCGGCTATGCGCTGTTCGAAGTGCCCTCGAACATGCTGTTGCAGCGCGTCGGCGCCCGCCTGTGGCTGACCCGCATCATGTTCACCTGGGGGCTGGTGGCCACGGCCATGGCCTTCGTGCAGAACGAAACCCAGTTCTACGTGCTGCGCTTTTTGCTCGGTGTTGCCGAGGCCGGTTTCTTCCCTGGGGTGATCTATTACTTCACCCGCTGGCTGCCAGCCGCCGAACGCGGCAAGGCGATTGCCATCTTTCTCAGCGGCTCGGCGCTGGCCTCGCTGATCTCCGGCCCCCTGGCCGGGGCGTTGATGCAGATCCAGGGCCTGGGCATGCATGGCTGGCAGTGGATGTTGTTCATCGAGGGCATGGCTTCGGTCACGCTGTGCTTCTTCGTGTTCTTCTGGCTCGACTCCAAACCGCACGACGCCAAGTGGCTGAGCAAGGCCGAGCAGGACGCGCTGGTCGATACCATCGACCGCGAGCAACGTGAGCGCGAGGCCATCGGCGCCGTCAAGGTATCGTCCTGGAGCCTGCTCAAGGACCGCCAGATCGTGCTGTTCTGCCTGATCTACTTCTGCATCCAGCTGACCATCTACGCTGCGACCTTCTGGTTGCCCAGCATCATCAAGCGCATGGGCGACCTGAGCGACCTGCAGGTCGGCTTCTTCAACTCCATCCCGTGGCTGATCTCGATCCTGGCCATGTACGCCTTCGCCGCTGGCTCCTCACGCTGGAAGTTCCAGCAGGCCTGGGTGGCTGCTGCCCTGGTGATCGCCGCCATCGGCATGTTCATGTCGACCACGGGCGGGCCGGTGTTCGCCTTTGTCGCGGTGTGCTTTGCCGCTATCGGTTTCAAGTCGGCCTCGTCGCTGTTCTGGCCGATCCCCCAAGGCTATCTGGACGCGCGCATCGCTGCGGCGGTGATCGCCCTGATCAACTCGGTGGGCAACCTGGGCGGCTTCGTCGCGCCCACCACCTTCGGCTTGCTCGAGCAGCAGACCGGGTCGATCCAGGGCGGCCTTTACGGCCTGGCCGTGACCTCGGTGCTGGCGGCCATTGCAGTGTTCTTCGTGCGCACCCGCCCAAAGGGTATCCCCTCACATGACCTCAAGGCCCCTTCGGCCTTGGGCCAGACCCACTGATGACTGCGAGACAACAACCATGAACATGCAGACGACTCCCGCTCTCCACACCAGCACCCCTGTGGTCACCGACCTGCGCGTGATCCCGGTTGCCGGCCATGACAGCATGCTGCTCAACCTCAGTGGCGCCCATGGCCCGTTCTTCACCCGTAACGTGGTGGTGCTGCGTGACAGCGCCGGTAACACGGGCCTTGGCGAAGTGCCCGGCGGCGAGAAGATCCGCCAGACCCTGGAAGATGCCCGTAGCCTGGTGGTCGGCCAGCCCATCGGCCACTACCAGCGTGTGCTCAATGCCATGCGCCAGACTTTCGCCAACCGCGATGCGGGCGGGCGCGGGCTGCAGACCTTCGACCTGCGCATCACCGTGCATGCGGTGACCGCCATCGAATCGGCGCTGCTCGACCTGCTCGGCCAGCACCTCAATGTGCCCATGGCCGCGCTGCTCGGCGAAGGCCAGCAGCGCGAGGCGGTGAAGATGCTCGGCTACCTGTTCTACATCGGTGACCGCCAGCAGACCGATCTGGCTTACCGCAACGAGGCCGACGCCGATGATGATTGGTTCCGCCTGCGTCACGAGAAGGCACTGACCCCTGACTCCGTGGTGCGCCTGGCTGAGGCTGCCAAGCAGCGCTATGGCTTCAGCGACTTCAAGCTCAAGGGCGGCGTGCTGCGTGGCGAAGAGGAAATGGAGGCGGTGACTGCGCTGGCCGAGCGCTTCCCCGAAGCGCGTATCACGCTAGACCCCAATGGCGCCTGGTCTTTGAAAGAGGCAATCGCGCTGTGCCGTGACAAGCACCACGTGCTGGCCTATGCCGAAGACCCGTGCGGCGCCGAGAACGGCTATTCGGGGCGTGAAGTGATGGCCGAGTTCCGCCGTGCCACCGGTTTGCCTACCGCCACCAACATGATCGCCACCGACTGGCGCCAGATGGGCCATGCGATCCAGTTGCAATCGGTGGACATCCCCTTGGCCGACCCGCACTTCTGGACCTTGCAGGGTTCGGTACGGGTGGCGCAGATGTGCAATGACTGGGGCCTGACCTGGGGTTCGCACTCCAACAACCACTTCGACATTTCACTGGCGATGTTCACCCAGGTGGCCGCGGCGGCGCCGGGCGAGATCACAGCTATCGATACCCACTGGATCTGGCAGGACGGCCAGCGCCTTACCCGCGACCCGCTGCGCATCGTCGACGGCCACGTGCGCGTGCCGGGGCGGCCAGGGCTGGGTGTGGAGCTGGATGAAGACCAACTGGCCAAGGCCCATGAGTGCTACCGCAGCATGGGCCTGGGCGCGCGGGATGATGGCGTGGCGATGCAGTTCTTGATTCCGGGCTGGACGTTCGATAACAAGCGGCCTTGCCTGGTGCGCTAAGGCTCAGGGCCCCATCGCCGGCAAGCCGGCTCCCACCAGTCCACCACAGCCCTGAAGGCCGGTTGCGGGCTGCGAGGTACCTGTGGAAGCAACCGTCTAAAAGCTGGCGCGATCCCGGTGGGAGCCGGCTTGCCGGCGATTGGGCTGCACAGCAGCCCCTTCAGCCAGCCTCAAAAAAAGCCCGGGCCATTGCCACAAATTCACCCAACACCGGGTTCGGGTTATCCCGGCAGTACGCCAGAAAGATCTCCGCCTGCTGGTCCATTCCCATCAGCGGCTTGAACACCACCTGCTCCAGCCGCAGCGCCTGCGCCGATGCCGGCACCACCGCACAGCCCAGCCCTACATTGACCAACCCCAGGATCGAATGCGTCTGCCCCAGTTGGTGCAGATAACGCGGCTGCACCTGATGACGGGCAAACAGATTGGCGATGCGGTCATGGAAGTAGCGCCCCTCATTGGCGCTGTACATCACGAACGGCTGCTGGTCGAAATCGGCCGGCTTGAGCCGCTCGCGCGCTGCCAGTGCATGCCCGGCGGGCAGGGCGGCGACGAAGGGCTCGCGGTGGATCGGCAGGTACTCCACGCGCGCACTGGGCAGCACCTGGCGCACCAGGCCGACATCGATCAGCCCAGCTTCCAGGTCATGCACCTGGGTTGCGGAGATACGCTCGCTGAGCACCAGTTCGATGTCGGGCACGGTCTTGCCCGCGTGCACCAGCAGGCGCGGGATCATGCTGTAGGCCCCGACGGCGGTGAAACCCAACGTCAGTCGACCAGCCTCGCCATGGGCGATGCGCCGCGCCGACTGGCTGGCCGATTCGGCGATCTGCAGGATGCGCCGGGCATCTTCCAGAAAGCTCTGCCCAGCGAGTGTGAGCCGCGCCTGGCGGTTGTTGCGCTCGAGCAGCAGCACCCCCAACGAATGCTCCAACAGTTGGATCTGCCGGCTCAACGGCGGCTGGGTCATGTGCAGGCGGGTGGCCGCGCGGCCGAAATGCAGCTCCTCGGCAACCGCCACGAAGCAGCGCAACTGGTGCAGCTCCATGATTCAATTCCTGAATTATTCGATCCATCATCTATATTAGACCTGTATCGCATGCCGGCCTAGCATCGAGTCACACCCATGAAGTGGCCGGATATCGACGATGAATGACGACAACACTGCAGCCATCGAGCTGCTGCTGACCCAGCCGGTACCAGATGCCATCGATGCGCAACTGGCCAGCGCTTACCAGGTGCACCGGCTGTATCGCCATGACAACCCACAACAGCTGCTCGCTGAGATAGGCCCGCGGATCAGAGGGGTGGTCACTGGTGGCGCCAAAGGCTTGGCCAATGCGCTGATGGATCAACTGCCAGCGCTGCAGATCATCGCCATCAGCGGTATCGGCACCGATGCTGTCGACCTGCAGCACGCGGCGAGGCGCGGCATACAGGTCACCACCACCCCCGGGGTGCTCACCGATGATGTGGCCGATATGGCCATGGGGTTGATCATCAACACACTGCGCCGCCTGGGCGAGGGCGAGCGTCTGGTGCGTGACGGCTTGTGGGGCAGGGTCGACCTGCCGCTGGCGCGCAAGGTCAGTGGCAGTGCGCTGGGTATCGTGGGGCTGGGGCAAGTCGGTAAGGCCATTGCCCGCCGCGCTGCCGCCTTCGACATGCCCATCGCCTACCACGGCCGGCGCGAACAGCATGGCTGTGGCTACCGCTTCGTCGCAGACCTGGTTGAACTGGCGCGTTCGGTGGATGTGCTGGTGGTAGCGGCCTCGGCCGATGACGGCAAGGTGCTGGTGAACGCCGAGGTGCTCGACGCGCTGGGCCCGCAGGGCTACCTGATCAACGTGGCGCGCGGCAAGTTGGTCGACGAAGACGCACTGGTAGAAGCCTTGCGCGAACGGCGCATTGCCGGTGCCGGGCTGGATGTGTTCGTCGATGAACCCCATGTGCCACCGGCTTTGCGTGACCTCAACCAGGTCAGCCTGCAGCCGCACCGTGGCAGCGCCACCCTGCAGACCCGCCTGCAGATGGGGCAGATGGTGCTGGACAACCTCTCAGCCTGCTTCCGCGGTGAGGTACCACCGAACTGCGCGTAGCCCCTATCGCGGGGTTGCCGGCGATGGGGCCATTAGCCACACCGCAAGACCACACCTTCTCTGCACAATAACAATCGCTTCCATCGAGAAGCAAGAGGGTCTACATGAACAGCAAATCCGCCGTAGCCGCACCGCAGCCTGTGGTTGCGATCGGTCGCCATCGCTTTCTGGTGCTGGCGCTGATCTTCATCATCACGGTCATCAACTATGCCGACCGCGCCACCCTGTCGATCACGGGCACCGAGGTACTCAAGGACCTCGGCCTGGACCCCGTCATGCTCGGCATGATCTTCTCTGCCTTCGCCTGGGCCTACGCCCTTGGCCAGGTCCCCGGCGGCTGGTTGCTGGACCGCTTCGGTGCCCGCCGTGTGTATGGCATCAGCCTGATACTCTGGTCGCTGTTCACCCTGCTCCAAGGCACAGTGGGCTGGCTGGGCCTGGCCGGCGTATCGGCTGCGGTGGCGTTGTTCTCCATGCGTTTCATGCTCGGCCTGGTGGAGTCGCCGGCATTCCCGGCCAACTCACGCATCGTCAGCTGCTGGTTCCCCACCCGCGAACGCGGTACCGCATCGGCGCTGTTCAACTCGGCGCAGTACATGGCCGTGGTGGTGTTCGCGCCGCTGATGGCGTGGATGACCCACACGATGAGCTGGGAGCAGGTCTTCATCTGGATGGGGGTACTTGGCCTGCTGCTGAGCGTGGTGTGGTTCCGCCTATACCATGAGCCGCACAGCGCACCGGGGTTGAGCCGCGAAGAGTTCGACTACATGCGCGAAGGCGGCGCCCTGGTCGACCTGGAAAAAGAGCGCCAGACGGCCAAGCGCAAACCGACCCGCGCAGAGCTTGCGCAGCTGTTCACAAGCCGCAACCTGTGGGCGGTCTACCTGGGGCAGTACTGCATCACCGCGCTGACGTATTTCTTCATCACCTGGTTCCCGATCTACCTGATCAAGGGCCGTGGCATGACCCTCATGGCGGCCGGTTGGGTGGCCGCTTTGCCGGCCATCTGCGGCTTTACCGGCGGCATCCTCGGGGGCTTCGTGTCCGACTGGCTGATCCGCCGTGGCGTACACCCATCCAGGGCACGCAAAACGCCGTTCGTGATCGGCATGGCGTTGTCCACCACCCTGGTGCTGGCCAATTACGTCGAGGGTAACGCGGCAGTCATTGCCCTGATGACCTTGGCGTTCTTCGGCAAGGGCCTGGCGGCCGTCGGTTGGGCGGTGCTGTCGGATGTGGCGCCGAAGAAAATGGTTGGCCTGTGCGGTGGCGTGTTCAACGGCATCGGCAACATTGCCGGCATCGTCACCCCGCTGGTGATCGGCTACGTGGTGGCCAGCACCGGCTCCTTCCACAACGCACTCTGGTTCGTAGCCGCCCATGGCGTGCTGGGGATCCTCGCTTACCTGTTGCTGGCCCGCCGCTTTGAACGGACGGGGCAGGCGTAGGCAGACGCCTGAGCAGCAGAGGCCCCGGGAGACCGGGGCCTTTTTTTGTGCGCCGGCTACGCATATTCAGATGAAAAACAAAACCCTCAAATGGCCATCAGGCGTGTCTGGGCATGCCATTCACGACATCTGACGCCTAGGGGAAAGCGCTGTCGTGATCGAACAGTTGCGGGGCGTTCTCGTGTAATTTGCCGCAGCCTCAGGCGGCTTAAATGAACCCCGAACCGCACTGACGCCCAGCGCTGTGATGCGCCCCAAAAATCAACAACAGTGGTGTCGACTCATTGAATCCAAAGGAGATATTTTCGCCTACGCCTGCCCGTCCTTCCTTGTGTCAGCAAAAAGAGAACAACATCAATGAACACCGTGGGAACTGATGGCAACCTTGCTCAAGGTTTCAAGCCACGTCATGTAACGATGCTGTCCATCGCGGGCATCATCGGTGCCGGTCTTTTCGTCGGTTCCGGGCACGCCATCGCGGCGGCCGGGCCAGCTACCATTATTTCTTACTTCGTGGCCGGGACCCTGGTGGTGCTGGTCATGCGCATGCTCGGCGAAATGGCCGTCGCGCATCCTGATACCGGTTCGTTCTCCACCTATGCCGACCAGGCCATCGGCCGCTGGGCCGGCTACACCATCGGCTGGCTGTACTGGTGGTTCTGGGTGCTGGTGATCCCGATCGAAGCACTGGCCGCCGGGCATGTGCTCAACGCCTGGTTCCCCCAGGTGGACAGCTGGATCTTCGCCCTCGCGTCCGTGCTGCTGCTGGCGTGCACCAACCTGTTCAGCGTGGCCAAGTACGGTGAGTTCGAGTTCTGGTTCGCCATTCTCAAAGTCACGGCCATCCTTTGTTTCATCGGCTTGGGCTTTGCCGCCCTGATGGGCTGGTTGCCCAACCGCGAAGTCAGCGGCTTGAGCGGCTTGATGAGCGCCTACGGCGGCTTTGCGCCCAATGGCTGGTCTGCCGTGATCGGTGCGTTCATCACCGTGATGTTCAGCTTCATCGGCACCGAAGCGGTGACCATTGCCGCCTCCGAATCCAGCGACCCGTCGCGCAACATCGCCAAGGCCACGCGCTCGGTGATCTGGCGCATCAGCACCTTCTACATCCTGTCGATCTTCGTGATCATCTCGATCGTGCCGTGGAACGACCCGCAGCTTGCGGTAGTGGGTTCCTACCAGCGTGCGCTGGAAATCATGAACATCCCCAATGCCGCCTTCATGGTCGATTTGGTGGTGCTGGTGGCCGTGACCAGTTGCATGAACTCGTCGATCTATATCGCTTCGCGGATGATGTACTCGCTGGCCAAGCGCGGTGATGCACCGGCCTTCCTCAACAAGACCTCCAAGGTCGGCGTGCCACGCGCTGCCGTGTTCGGTAGCACCCTGATCGGCGCGGCCATCGCCATCCTCAACTATTTCGCACCCAAGGGTGTGTTCGAGTTCCTGCTGGCCAGCTCTGGCGCGATTGCGCTGCTGGTGTACATGGTCATCGCCATCTCCCAGCTGCGCATGCGCCGCCGCCTGGAGCGTGAAAACGCGGAACTGAAGTTCCGTATGTGGCTGTTCCCTTGGCTGACCTGGGCGGTGATCATTTTCATTGCCGGGGCGTTGGCGGTGATGATGTACACGCCCGAGCATCGGGCGGAGGTGAGTTCGACCTTGGGCCTGGCGATCTTCATTTCCTTCCTTGGCATCGTCACCACGCGCGGGCACCAGCGGCAACTGGCCGGAGCGCGCTCGCTCGGTTGAGCAACGGCTTCCACACCGCCCCAGTGGCCGGGTCTACCGGCCGCTGGGGGCCCCATCGGTGTGATGTATCCGTGCCATCAGTTTTTTCGTACACTCCGCTCATCCAGCTCGCAAGGGAGTGTGCAACATGTGTCGTGGGATTCGACTGGCTTTGGCCTTGAGTATGTTGCACCTGCCATTGGCACTGGCCGCGCAGGCGCCAGCCGACCCGCTGCTGGATGCGCCGAGCGCCAGCGATGCAGGCGCCGAGCAAAGCGCCCGTGGCGTGTTGCGTGCGCGTCATCAGGCAGTGCTGGCCAGTGAGCTGGCCGGGCGTATCGTCGAGATGCCATATGCCGATGGCGAGGCTTTCAAGAAGGGCAGCACCCTGGCGCGCTTCGACTGCTCGGCCTACCAGGCCCAGCTCAATGCCGCCCAGGCGGCGGTGCGCGCAAGCCGCGAAGAGCTCAACCACAACCGTCAACTGGCCGCGCTGAAATCGGTGGGGCAGTTCGAGGTGTCGCTGGCTGAGGCCAAGCAAGCCCAGGCCCAGGCCGAAGCCCAGGTCTACCAGGTGCAGGTCAAGCGCTGTGTGGTCACCGCCCCGTTCGATGGACGAGTGGTACAGCGCCGTGCCCAGCCTCACGAAAGCGTCGCCAACGGCGCCCCGCTGCTGGAGGTGGTGGACAACCGTTCGCTGGAAATCCAGTTGCTGGTGCCTTCGCGCTGGCTGGCCAGGCTCAAGCCCGGGCAAAGCTTTCAATTCACCCCGGATGAAACCGGTCAACCGTTGGGGGCCACGGTCAAGCGTGTGGGCGCGCGAATCGATGAAGGCAGCCAGACGCTGCTGCTGATCGGCGAACTGCCCACCGACACCCACGGTTTGCTGGCGGGCATGAGCGGTACGGCCCACTTTGCGCAGCAGCCATGACCGCCGCTGCCCATGGTACGGCGGAGCGCGCCTTTGCCTTGTTTCTGGGGCTCCAGCGCCAGGCGCGCCAGGCCAGCAGTAGCGAGCAGTTGGCCTATGCCATGGTCAACGACGGCCAGGCGATGTTTGCTTATCGCCATGCCGCGTTACTGATCGCCGGCAAGGTGCAGGCGCTGACCGGCATCAGCGTGGTGGAAGCCAATGCACCGTTCGTGGCCTTTGTCGAACGTGCCGTGGGCAAGCTGCAGGCTGCCGGTGTCGCTGGGCAGGCCGGTGAAGTCGACCCCAGCGTGCTGGATGCCCAGATACTCGCCGACTGGCAGGCGTTGTCGGCAGGGCAAGCCTTCTGGTTGCCGTTGCACGACCGCAAGGGTGAAGCCTTCGGCGGCTTGTGGCTGGCCCGCGAGCAAGCATTCAACGCCGCCGAGCAGGCCTTGCTGGTGCAGCTGGGGGAAACCTATGCGCATGCCTGGCAGGCCCTGAACCCGGTGCGCCCATGGCGCCTGCGCTGGCCGCGGCGGCGCTTGCTGGCCTTGCTGGCGGTCGCCCTGCTGGTGCTGTTGCTGCCTGTGCGCCAGTCGGTGCTGGCGCCGGCCGAGGTGGTGCCGCGTGGTGGCTGGGTGGTGGCGGCGCCGCTGGAGGGTGTGGTGGCTGAGTTCCTGGTCAAGCCCAACCAGCGTGTGGCGGCCGGGGATTTGCTGGTGCGCTTCGATGCCACCGCCCTCAAGGCCCAGGCCGATGTGGCCGCACGTACCTTGGGCGTGGCGGAGGCCGAACTCAAGGTCAGTACCCAGCGCGCCTTCACCGATGCCGATTCCAGCGCGCGCTTGGATTTGCTGGCCGCTCGCGTCGAACAGAAACGCGCCGAGCTCGACTATGCCCGCCAGTTGCTGGCGCGCAGCGAAATCCGCGCCGAGCGTGACGGCATTGCGGTGTTCGCCGATGTCGAGCGCTGGACCGGCAAACCGGTGCAGACCGGCGAGCGCCTGATGCAACTGGCCGACCCCGAGCAGGCCGAGCTGCGCCTGGAATTGCCGGTCGGCGATGCCATCGCCCTGCAGCCGGGGGCCGAGGTGGCGCTGTTCCTGGACAGCGACCCCCTGCATCGGCACGTGGCGAAGCTCGAACGCGCCGCTTACGAGGCCCAGACCACCGCCGCCGGGCAGCTTGCCTACCGGCTGGATGCGTCATTCGTCGAGGCCTCACCACGCATCGGCCTGCGCGGTACTGCCAAACTGTACGGCGAACGCGCGCCGTTGGCCTATTACCTGCTGCGCCGGCCTCTGGCGGCCCTGCGCCAAGGGCTGGGCCTGTAATGTTGCCGGCGCTGCGTGCGGACCTGCAGCTCTCGCCTGCGGCACCGGCGTTTGACGGTGCCCCGCAATGGACCTTGGCCGACCCATTGCGCGGCCGTTATTTCAAGCTAGGCGCGGCCGCGGTGCGCTTGCTTCGCCACTGGCCGCTGGGTGAGCCGCAACGGGTGCTGGCAGCTGCCAATGCCGAGCCGGGCCTGCCTCTGGAGGCCCAGGAGGTGGAGGACCTATTGGCGTTTCTCGGCCACCACGACCTGCTCAGCGCCAACGACCCCAAGCAGCGCCAGAGTTATGCCGTGAAGGCCGCCGCCAGCCAACAGGGCCTGTGGCAGAAAGCGTTGCACCAGTACCTGTTCTTCCGCATCCCACTGTGGCGCCCGGATGCCTTTCTCAACCGTACCTGGCCGCTGCTCGAACGCCATGGTGGCTGGCTGCTGCGCTTTGGCCTGCCGGCGCTGCTGGTGCTTGGCCTGTTCCTGGTGATTCGCGACTGGTCGCGCTTCATCGCCACGTTCCCGCACCTGTTCAGCCTCGGCGGCATGCTCGCCTTTGGCCTGGCCCTGGCGTTGGCCAAGCTTTGCCACGAGTTCGGCCATGCCTACATGGCCAAGCGCGCCGGCTGCCGTGTGCAGAGCATGGGGCTGGCGTTCATGGTGCTGCTGCCGATGTTCTACACCGATGTCAGCGATGCCTGGCGCGTCAGCGACCGGCGCTCACGGCTGCTGATCGATGCAGGTGGGGTGTTCGCTGAACTGGTGCTGGCGGTGTTGGCGCTGCTGGCCTGGTCGCTGCTGCCCGATGGGCCGCTGCGCACCGCCGCGTTCATGCTGGCCAGTGCCACGTGGATCACCACCTTGCTGGTCAACCTGAACCCGTTCATGCGCTTTGACGGGTACTTTCTGGTCAGTGACCTGTTAGGCGTGGAAAACCTGCAGCAACGCGCCTTCGCCCTGTGCCGGTGGCGCTTGCGCGAGGCGTTGTTCGGCTATGGCGAGACGATGCCGGAGCCGTGGCCACCGCGGATGCGCAAGCGCCTGCTGATATGGGGCTATGGCGCCTGGATCTGGCGTGCGCTGTTGTTCTTTGGTATCGCCCTGGCGGTGTATCACCTGTTCTTCAAGGTGCTGGGTATCTTCCTGATGCTGGTGGAACTGGTGTGGTTCATCGGCTTGCCGGTATTCAAAGAGCTGCAGCAGTGGTGGCTGCGCCGTGACCAGGCCCAGCCGCGCAAGACGCTGGCGCTGGGCCTGGGGTTGATGCTGCTGTTGGTGCTGCTGGCCGTGCCCTGGCGCGGTGCCGTGGAGGTGCCGGCGATGCTTGAGGCATCGCGGGTGAGCGCCTTGCATGCGCCGGTGGCGGCGCGGGTGAAGCAGTTGCAGGTGCACGATGGCCAGACGGTCGCCCAGGGGCAGTTGCTGCTGGAGCTGGAATCGCCTGACCTGGATTCGCGCCTGAAGATCGTGCGCCGCGAAATAGACATTCTGCAGTTGCTGTTGCGCCGTCAGTCCGGGCGCAGCGCCACCGCCAGTGATGCCGGGGTGCTCGAGCAGCAACTGGCCGAGGCAGTGGCCGAGTACCGGGGCCTGGCTGCCCAGCGTGAACGCTTGCAGTTGCGCGCGCCGGCGGCGGGCGTGTGGCGCGACATGCCCAGGGACTTGCAGGCGGGGCAGTGGGTCAATACCGGCCAGCCCCTGGGGCGGGTGGTCGAACCGGGGGTGCGCCTGCGTGGTTACCTGGGCGAGGCCGATTTGTGGCGCGTGGCCGCTGGCAGTGAAGGGCGCTTCATTGCCGACGACCCGGCGCGGGCGGCCTTGCCCGTGCGCGTGGAGCAGGTAGACGCTACCGGCGTTGCCGCGCTGGAACTGCAGGCGCTGGCGTCTGACCGGCATGGCCCGGTGGCCGTGCGCCGCGATGGCCAACAACGTGCCCAGCCGCTGCAGGCGCAATACGGCGTGCGCCTGAGCCCGCGGGTGGACGTGGCTGATGTGGCCCAGCCGTTGCGTGGGGTGGTGGTGCTCGAAGGCGCCCGCGAGTCGCTGCTGGGTGCGGCCTGGCGCAGATTGGCGGCCTTGGGCGTGCGCGAAAGTGGTTTCTAGGGCGAATTCACCGCAAGGAGCAGTCATGAGCGAAATCTCGCTGCCGCTATGTTCCCGGCTGCCGCTTGCCATCGACCTGCCGGCCTTGCTGCAGGCGCTGGCACGGGTGCACGCAGGGGCCTGGCAGGCGCATTTCAACCGTGGTTATCACGAGGGCGACTGGAGCGGTGTGGCGCTGGTCAGTGCCGAGGATGCCCCTGTGCCGCTCGCACCCGGCCGCGGCGCGCCGGTGAAGCTGGCCTGGTGGCACCAGGAGACGGCGTGGCAGGCCGCGCTGGCGCCATTTCGCGCGACACTGCAGGCCGCACGCCTGCTGCGCCTGGGTGAGGGCGCGCGGATTCACGAGCACCGCGACCCAGACTTGGGGCGCCCTGGCGGCTGCCTGCGCCTGCATGTGCCACTGCTGAGCCCACCTGGCGTTGAGTTTATCGTCGACGGCCTGCAGGTCCCCATGCAGGCGGGCGAGTGCTGGTTCGTCGACCTGTCACGTGCACATCGGGTGCACAACCCCGGCCCCGGTGAGCGTATCCACCTGGTGCTCGACTGTTTGCCCGACGACTGGCTGCTCGGGTTGATCGACCAAGGGCGGGCGCTGACCCCGGCGTTGAGCCCGGGGCGGGCAGCGCAGGCATTCGAGCGCTTCCGTGAGCACGTGGCGCATGACCCTGCGCTGGCAGCCAAGCTGCAGGTATTGGACGACCCACGGGCCTTCGTGGCAGCGGCCATTGCCCTCGGCGCAACCTTGGGCCTGGTGTTTTCCGAAGCCGAGGTGCTCAGTGCCATGCGCCAAGGCAAGCAAGCATGGAGCGATCAATGGCGAATCTGAATTCATCGGGCAGTTTTCACGGCTGGATGCCCATTCGCCTGTGGCGTGAGCAGGGTGAGTGGCGCCTGGACTGGTGCTGGTTTGGCCAGCAGGCCCTGACCAGGCCGTTTTTCCGAGACGACGTCGATCAGGCGTTGCGCCTGCCGTTCAACCAGGCCCTGCGCCGTAACACTAGCTTGCAGGCACTGCTGGACTGGCAGGAGAGCAGCCCAGGCCTGGCGCCTTCGGTGCTGGTGTTCCATGCCTCGCGCTGTGGCTCCACCCTGATCGCACAACTGATGGCCAGCCAGGCGCACAACATCGTGCTCAGTGAGCCGCCACCGTTGGACAACCTGCTCAGGGCACCGCTGCAGGACCCAGACGCCAGGCACTGGCAGGCCGAAGGCGTGCGCGCACTGCTTTCAGCCTACGGCCAGCGGCGCCTAGGCGAGGAGCGCCGGTTGGTGATCAAGCTCGATGCCTGGAACGTGTTCGAGGCGCCCTTGCTGGCCAAACTTTACCCCGACGTGCCGCGGATCTTCCTCTATCGCGACCCGCTGGAGATCGTTGTCTCGCAGTTGCGCCAGGCCGGCATGCACCGGGTGCCGGGCCTGCTTGGCGCGTCGGCGCTGGACACCTTGCTGGGCAGCGGCGAGGGCATGGACACGGTGCAATACACCTGCCGGGTAGTGGGCGAGATCCTCAAGGCCGGCCTGCAGCTATGCCGGGAGCATGGCGGCATTGCCGTCAACTACAGTGAACTGCCTGAGGCCATCTGGGGGCGCCTGGCCCCAGTGTTCGGCGTGATGCCGGGCGATGTGCCGTCGTTGCGTGAAGTGGCCGCGTTCGACGCCAAGCAACCGGGCATGAACTTCAGTGCTGACAGCCAGCGCAAGCGAGCGCAAGCCAGCGAGCACGTGCTGGAAGGTGTGCGTCAATGGGCGTTGGAACCCTATAAATGCTTGGAATTCATACGCTTGCATAACGCCTGAAAACTGGCGTCAAAAGGCTTGGAACAGCTGTTTGAGAAAACTGTGTAAATCGCCCTGTTCGGTAGTGGCGATTTGCCCCGACAATCGACTACGCTCAACGCCATCGTGTAGGACATTTCACTTGGATGTGCCCCCCACCAAGGGGTAACTACAGCAGGGAAGCGTGACTCGATGTCGACATCTGAAGTGCTTCTGCGCCCCGTGGTGGACGCTGACCAAGTGTTTCTGCGTGCCTTGTACGCTACCACCCGGGCCACCGAAATGGCCGCGCTGGCGTGGGGCCAGGCAACGATCGAGCATTTTCTCGACCAGCAGTGGCGTGCCCAGCACCTTCATTACCAGGCGCAGTACCCCGACGCCTGCTTTCTGATCATCGAAACCGCCCACGAACGTATCGGCCGTGCGTCCCTGCACTGGGCCGACAGCCACCTGCAGATCATCGATATGGCCCTGTTGCCCGCCTGGCAGGGCCAGGGTATCGGCACACGTCTGCTGCGCCAGTGGCTGGCACAGGCTGACCGCCAGGGCCAGAGCGCCGGTTTGCACGTCATTGCCCACAGCCCGGCCGTGCGCCTGTACCAGCGCAGTGGCTTCGAAGTGGTCGACGACAATGGCCTGTACCTGAAGATGCATCGTTCCTGAACCCCTTTAACGGGCCGCCCGGTCCGCCTTGCAGATAGTCATAGGAGAGCAGCAAATGGATCCGTTTCTCGGTGAGATCAAGATGTTCGCAGGCAATTTCGCGCCACGCGGCTGGGCATTCTGCCAAGGCCAGTTGATGAGCATTGCCCAGAACACCGCGTTATTCTCATTGCTTGGCACCACGTATGGCGGTGATGGCCGCACCACCTTCGCCCTGCCCGACCTGCGCGGCCGCGGGCCAATCGGTTTCGGCACCGGGCCAGGCCTGGGCAATGTGGAGCAGGGTGAAGCTGCCGGTGCCAACGAGGTCACGCTGTTGCAGCCGAACATGCCGATGCAGCAGGCGGTGATCCCGGCGCAGACCGTTTCGGTGGCCATACCGGCGGTGGAAGGCGATGCCAACGCTTCGGCACCTTCGTCTGGCAACGTGCTGGCCAAGTCTTTTGACAGTTCGGGTGCAGGGACGGCGGCGGATATCTATTCCAGTGACACGCCCAACACCAGCCTCAAGCCGTTCAACGTCACGGTGCCTCAAACCACCGTCAACCTCGGTGGTGGCTCGCTGCCGGTGTCTGTGCAGAACCCCTTCCTGGGCATGAACTTCATCATCGCCCTGGAAGGCATCTTCCCGAGCCGTAACTGAGTCAAGGCCGTGCAGTGCACTGCGGGGGCATCTCGGCGCCCCGCGGTGCAACAGGATTTTCAACAAGGATGCGCCATTGCCTGGCGCAGTGACAGGATCAACCAGCCCAAGGGCTGAATGAGGTCGGCATGGCATTCTGGAAGCGAAACAAGAAGAACCAAAACCCCAGCGTTTCCATGAGCCGGCCGAGCCTGATTCAGGCCTTGGAACCCCGCATGATGTTCGATGCTTCGGTGGCCGTGGTCGCCGACCAGGGCGCCCAGGCCGCAGAGGCAGCCACTGCCACGGCCACCAGCAAGGACACCGCCACCGCCAGCGATACGGCCAGCACCCAGGACAGCGCCAGCCATGAAAGCGCGCAGCAGGCCGCACCCGCTACGGCGCCGGCTACCCTGGCCGCCGAGCGCCACGAAGTGGTGTTCGTCGACTCCGCCGTCAGTGACTACCAGAAGCTCATCGCCGGCCTGCCCGCCGGGGTCGAGGTGGTGTTGCTGGAGAACGGCAAGGACGGGTTCAAGCAGATCGCTGATTACCTCGACGGCCGTACCGATGTCACGTCCATCGACATCATCAGCCACGGCGACAGCGGCTATGTGTACCTGGCCGGCAACGCCATCTGGGCCAACCAGCTGGCCAGCCATCAGGCCGACCTGGCGCGCATCGGTGCCAGCCTGGCCGAGGGCGGCGACATCCGCTTTTTCGCCTGCAACACCGGCCAGGGCAGTGATGGCCAGCTGTTCGTCGATGAAGTGGCAAGGCTGAGCGGCGCCGATGTCGGCGCGTCTGCCGACTCGACCGGCAACCGCGCCGGCGAGGACTGGGAACTGGAAACCGTCTCCGGCGTGGTCGCTACGGGCGTTGGTGTGCAACGTGGTGACCTGACGGCGTTCAATACGTCGCTGGCGACCATCACGGTAACCGACACCAATGCCTCGTCCGTTCAGGCCAACGGCTTGGTCTCGCTGGCCGAAGCGATCCAGGCCGCCAACACCGACGCCTCGGTGGACGGCTCTGCCGCTGGCAGTGGCAGCGACATCATCGTGTTTCATCAATCGCTGAGTGGCCAGACCATCCGCTGGTCCACCGCTTCGGCGTTGCTGGTCACCAGCAACATCACCATCAACGGTGATGTGGATGGCGACGGCCGAGGCGACATCATCCTCAGTGGCGACGTCAACAACAACGGCGTGCGTGATGCGACCGAGGCGTCGGGGCTGCAGAGCAACAGCGGCGGCGTGCTGACGGTGCGCAACCTTGATTTTCGTGAGTTCTCGGGCAACCTCGTCGGTGGCGCGATCCGTGCCAACAGTGGTTCGATCACCATTGAAGATTCGAACTTCCAGAACAACGCCGGTGCAGTGATCAACTCGGCGACCACTGTCGGCTCCGCGGTAGTGGTGCGCAACACAACCATTCATGACAACAGCGGCAGTATTGTCGGGGCCACCGCGATGTCATCGCTGGTGCGCTTGGGTGGCGCCAACAACCATGTGTTGGAAAACGTGGCGATCTACAACAACACCGGCACCTACGCTGCGACCGGCACCGTCGCCGGGGGGGCAGTGATCGTCCTGAACAACGCGGGTGGCTCGGTCAACATCGTCAACAGCACCATTGCCAATAACGTATTTCTCAATACCAGTACCGGAAGCATCACCTCCGCGGGCCTTGGCTGGGTCAATGGCCAGGGCGGCACTATCACGGTGCAGAACTCCATCCTCACCGGCAACACCGTCAACGGTGCTGCGGCCGATGCCGTCACCGGCAGCGGCTACACCAGCATCACCAACCTGATCGGCACCACGGTCAACTTCGTCAATGCTGCCGGGGGGGATTACCGCCTGGCCTCCACGGCCAGCAATGCCATCGACCAGGGCACCAGCAGCGGTGCGCCGGCCACCGACCTGCGCGGTTTCGAGCGGCCTCGCGGGGGCGCTGTGGATATCGGTGCCTACGAGGTGCTGTACTCGGCACCACCGGTGGTTGACCTGGACACCAATACTGGCGGCAACGACAGCACGGTGAACTTCACCGGCACCGCGGTGGCGATCGTGCCGAACATCTCCCTCACCCAGACTGACGGCGACACCCAGGTGAGCGGGGCCTCCCTGTCGCTGAGCGGTGTGGCCGATGGCGCCAACGAAACCTTGTCGCTCAGCGCAGCGCAGATCGCCACGGCTGCCGGGTTCGGCATCACTGTCAGCGGCTCGGGCAGCGCCGTGCTGACCCTGAGCGGTGTCGCCACCCTGGCCCAGTACCGGGCAGTGCTGGCATCGGTGGCCTATGGCAACGCGGCGGCGGCCTATACCACGGGCACCCGCACCGTGACCGTCAGCGTCAACGATGACATGGGCAGTACCACGCGTACCGCTTCGGTGGCCGTGCTGCCGCAGAACAGCGCCCCGGTAATCGGTAACCTCAATGGCGACAGCGCGGTATTCACCCAAGGCAACGGCGCGATACTGCTCGACGCGGGTAGCAATGCCACGGTCAGCGACAGCGACTCGGCTGATTTTGGTGGTGGCAACCTTACCGCTTCGATCAGCGCCAACGGCGTAGCCGGCGAAGACACCCTGGGTATCCGCAGCGTGGGTAACGGCGCCGGGCAGATCAGCCTCAGTGGCAATACCGTGAGTTACGGCGGCGTGGCCATCGGCACCGTGGCCGGCGGCACAGGCGGCGCCAGCCTGGTGGTGACCTTCAACGCCAATGCCACCGCCGCGGCGGTACAGGCGCTGGTGCGCAGTATCACGTATGACAACGGCAATGCCGGCAATGGCATCGGCCAGGCCAACCGAGCGGTTTCGCTAACCGTCAGCGACGGCGATGGCGCTACCTCCGGTACCGCCACGGTGCAGGTAACTGTCCGCGAGACAGTGCCGCCCACCGCTTCCATCAGCCTCAGTGACACCGCACTGAAAGTCGGCGACACAGCGACCGTGACCTTCACCTTCAGCGAAGCCGTGACGGGTTTCAGCAATGCTGACCTCACGGTGGTGGGCGGTACGCTGTCGGCAGTGAGCAGCAGTGATGGTGGCCTCACCTGGACGGCTACCTTCACCCCAAGCACCAACATCACGGTCGCCAGTGCGGCGATCACCCTGAACAATACCGGCGTCGCTGACCTGGCCGGCAATGCTGGCAGTGGCACCACCGTGTCGCCGAGCTACAGCATCGATACCCAGCGCCCTACCGCCACCATCGTCGTCGCAGACAATGCCTTGCGCGCGGGCGAGACCAGCCTGGTGACGATCACCTTCAGCGAGGCGGTAAGCGGCTTCACCAATGCTGACCTGAGCGTGGCCAACGGTACTTTGAGCACGCTCAGCAGCAGCGATGGCGGTATCACCTGGACCGCCACCTTCACGCCGACCAGCAACGTTACCGATGCCACCAACCTCATTACCCTGAACAACACCGGGGTCACTGACAGTGCTGGCAACGCTGGCACCGGCACCACCAACTCGAACAACTACAGCGTCGATACCCAACGCCCGGTAGCGACAATCGTGGTTGCAGACACTGCCTTGAGCATTGGCGAAACCAGCCTGGTGACCATCACCTTCAGCGAGGCGGTGACGGGATTCAGCAATGCCGACCTGACCGTGGCCAACGGTACCCTGAGCGCGGTGAGCAGCAGCGATGGCGGCATCACCTGGACCGCCACCTTCACGCCCACCAGCAATGTCACCGACGCCACTAACCTGATCAGCCTGGATAACACCGGCGTGACCGACGCTGCCGGCAATACCGGTAGCGGCACCACCGACTCCAATAATTACGCGATCGACACCGTGCGGCCGGTCGCGGCCATCGTGGTCGCCGACAGCAACCTGGCCATTGGCGAAACCAGCACCGTCACCATCACTTTCAACGAACCCGTCACCGGGCTGTCCCTGGCCGACTTCACTGTACAGAACGGCACGCTCAGCGGCCTGAGCACCAGCGACAACATCACCTGGACGGCCACCTTCACCCCCGCTGCCAATGTCACCGACACCAGCAACCTGATCACCTTGGACAATGCGGGCGTGGTCGACACGGCTGGCAACGCCGGCACCGGCAGCACCGGCTCGAACAACTACGCCATCGACACCCAGCGCCCAACTGCAGCCATCGTGATGGCCGACACTGCGCTGAACGTAGGTGAAAGCACCACGGTGACCATTACCTTCAGCGAGGCGGTCTCTGGCTTCACCCTGGCCGACCTGTCGGCGCCGAACGGCACCCTGAGCGGGCTGTCCAGCAGCGACGGCGGCATCACCTGGACGGCCACCTTCACGCCGTCGATCAACGTGCAGGACGCCACCAATGTCATCACCCTGGCCAACACCGGCGTGACCGACCTGGCCGGCAATGCTGGCAGCGGCACCACCGACTCGAGTAACTACACGGTCAGCACCCTGCAACCCACGGCGACGATCGTGGTCAGCGATGCGGCCCTGCGTATCGGTGAGACCAGCCTGGTCACCATCACCTTCAGTGAGGCGGTGACTGGCTTCACCCCTGCTGACCTGACCGTGGCCAACGGCGCCCTGAGCGGGCTCTCCAGCAGCGACGGCGGCATCACCTGGACCGCCACCTTCACGCCCGCCAGCAATGTCACCGATACCTCCAACCTGATCACCCTCGACAACAGCGGTGTGGTGGGCCAGAGCAGTGGCAACGCGGGCTTCGGCACCACCGATTCGAACAACTACGCCATCGACACCCAGCGCCCGACCGCAACCGTCGTGGTGGCCGAAAGCCAACTGGCGATTGGCGAGACATCGCTGGTGACCATCACCTTCAGCGAGGCGGTGGTCGGCCTCAGCAATGCCGACCTGGCGGTGAGCAACGGCACCCTGAGCGCGGTTGCCAGTTCAGACGGTGGCATCACCTGGACCGCCCTCTTCACGCCCACCAGCAATGTCACCGACGCCAGCAACCTGATCACCCTGGACAACACCGGCGTGGCGGACCTGGCGGGCAACGCAGGGTCCGGCAGCACCGACTCGAACAATTACGCCATCGACAGCCTGCGCCCGACCGCCACCATCGTGGTCGCCGACAGCAACCTGACCCTGGGCGAAACCAGCCAGGTGACCATCACCTTCAGCGAAGCGGTGACGGGCTTTACCAATGCCGACCTGACGGTTGCCAATGGCACCTTGAGCGCGGTTGCCAGTGCCGACGGCGGCATCACCTGGACAGCCACCTTCACCCCGGCCGTGGGCGTGCGGGACGCCACCAATGTCATCACCCTGGCCAACACAGGCATCGCCGACCTGGCCGGCAACCTTGGCAGCGGCACCACTTCTTCGAGCAACTACTCGGTCGACACCATCGTCCCTACCGCCACCATCGTGGTGGCCGACACTGCCTTGAGCATTGGCGAAACCAGCCTGGTGACGATCACCTTCAGCGAGGCGGTGAGCGGCTTCAGCAATGCCGACCTGACCGTGGCCAACGGTACCCTGAGTGCGGTGAGCAGCAGCGATGGCGGCATCACCTGGACCGCCACCTTCACGCCCACCAGCAATGTCACTGATACCAGCAACCTGATCAGCCTGGACAATACCGGGGTGGTCGGCCAGAGCGGCAACGCCGGTGTCGGCACTACCGATTCGAACAACTACGCCATCGACACCCAGCGCCCGACCGCAACCATCGTGGTGGCCGACAGCCAACTGGCGATTGGCGAGACGTCGCTGGTGACCATCACCTTCAGCGAGCCGGTGGTCGGCTTCAGCCTGGCCGAACTGAGCGTGGCCAACGGTACCCTCAGCGGGCTCGCCAGCAGCGACGGTGGCCTGACCTGGACGGCGACATTGACACCCTCAGCCGGCATCAGCGACACCAGCAACCTGATCACCCTGGACAACACCGGCGTGGCGGACCTGGCGGGCAACGCAGGGTCCGGCAGCACCGACTCGAACAATTACGCCATCGACAGCCTGCGCCCGACCGCCACCATCGTGGTCGCCGACAGCAACCTGACCCTGGGCGAAACCAGCCAGGTGACCATCACCTTCAGCGAAGCGGTGACGGGCTTCACCAATGCCGACCTGACGGTTGCCAATGGCACCTTGAGCGCGGTTTCCAGTGCCGACGGCGGCATCACCTGGACAGCCACCTTCACCCCGGCCGTGGGTGTGCGGGACGCCACCAATGTCATCACCCTGGCCAACACAGGCATCGCCGACCTGGCCGGCAACCTTGGCAGCGGCACCACTTCTTCGAGCAACTACTCGGTCGACACCATCGTCCCTACCGCCACCATCGTGGTGGCCGACACTGCCTTGAGCATTGGCGAAACCAGCCTGGTGACGATCACCTTCAGCGAGGCGGTGAGCGGCTTCAGCAATGCCGACCTGACCGTGGCCAACGGTACCCTGAGTGCGGTGAGCAGCAGCGATGGCGGCATCACCTGGACTGCCACCTTCACGCCCACCAGCAATGTCACTGATACCAGCAACCTGATCAGCCTGGACAACACCGGGGTGGTCGGCCAGAGCGGCAACGCCGGTGTCGGCACTACCGATTCGAACAACTACGCCATCGACACCCAGCGCCCGATCGCAACCATCGTGGTGGCCGAAAGCCAACTGGCGATTGGCGAGACATCGCTGGTGACCATCACCTTCAGCGAGCCGGTGGTCGGCTTCAGCCTGGCCGACCTGAGCGTGGCCAACGGTACCCTCAGCGGGCTCGCCAGCAGCGACGGTGGCCTGACCTGGACGGCGACATTGACACCCTCAGCCGGCATCAGCGACACCAGCAACCTGATCACCCTGGACAACACTGGCGTGGCGGACCTGGCGGGCAACGCAGGGTCAGGCAGCACCGACTCGAACAATTACGCCATCGACAGCCTGCGCCCGACCGCCACCATCGTGGTGGCCGACAGCAACCTGACCCTGGGCGAAACCAGCCAGGTGACCATCACCTTCAGCGAAGCGGTGACGGGCTTCACCAATGCCGACCTGACGGTTGCCAATGGCACCTTGAGCGCGGTTTCCAGTGCCGACGGCGGCATCACCTGGACAGCCACCTTCACACCAGCCGTGGGCGTGCGGGACGCCACCAATGTCATCACCCTGGCCAACACGGGCATCGCCGACCTGGCCGGCAACCTTGGCACCGGCACCACTTCTTCGAGCAACTACTCGGTCGACACCATCGTCCCTACCGCCACCATCGTGGTGGCCGACACTGCCTTGAGCATTGGCGAAACCAGCCTGGTGACGATCACCTTCAGCGAGGCGGTGAGCGACTTCAGCAATGCCGACCTGACCGTGGCCAACGGTACCCTGAGCACAGTGAGCAGCAGCGATGGCGGCATCACCTGGACTGCCACCTTCACCCCCGCCAGCAATGTCACTGATACCAGCAACCTGATCAGCCTGGACAATACCGGCGTGGCCGGCCAGAGCGGCAACGCCGGTGTAGGCACTACCGATTCGAACAACTACGCCATCGACACCCAGCGCCCGACGGCAACCATCGTGGTGGCCGACAGCCAACTGGCGATTGGCGAGACGTCGCTGGTGACCATCACCTTCAGCGAGCCGGTGGTCGGCTTCAGCCTGGCCGACCTGAGCGTGGCCAACGGTACCCTCAGCGGGCTCGCCAGCAGCGACGGTGGCCTGACCTGGACGGCGACGTTGACACCCTCATCCGGCATCAGCGACACCAGCAACCTGATCACCCTGGACAACACCGGCGTGGCGGACCTGGCGGGCAACGCAGGGTCCGGTAGCACCGACTCGAACAATTACGCCATCGACAGCCTGCGCCCGACCGCCACCATCGTGGTCGCCGACAGCAACCTGACCCTGGGCGAAACCAGCCAGGTGACCATCACCTTCAGCGAAGCGGTGACGGGCTTCACCAATGCCGACCTGACGGTTGCCAATGGCACCTTGAGCGCGGTTTCCAGCACCGACGGCGGCATCACCTGGACAGCCACCTTCACCCCGGCCGTGGGCGTGCGGGACGCCACCAATGTCATCACCCTGGCCAACACAGGCATCGCCGACCTGGCCGGCAACCTTGGCACCGGCACCACGTCCTCAGGCAACTACGCGGTCGACACCATTGTGCCCACCGCCACCATCGTGGTGGCCGACAATGCGTTGCGGGCGGGCGAGTCCAGCCTGGTGACCATCACGTTCAGCGAAGCGGTCAGCGGGTTTACCTTGGCTGACATGAGCGCGGCCAATGGCGTGCTGAGCAACCTGAGCAGCCAGGACGGAGGCATCACCTGGACCGCGACCCTGACACCGACCAGCAATGTCGAAGACACCAGCAACCTCGTGTCTCTGGACAACAGCGGGGTAGTTGCCACGGCCTCTGGCAACGCCGGTGTGGGCAGCAGCATTTCCAACAACTACGCGATCGACACCCGCGTCCCTAGCGTGACCAGTGTCGGTGGGCCGGCCGGCGTTTCCTACAACGCCGGCGACGCGCTGGTGTTCGTGGTCAATGCCAGTGAAGCAGTGCAGGTGGCCGGTTCGCCACGCCTGGCCCTGGACGTCGGCGGGCGCACGGTGTTCGCCGAATTGATAGCCGGTGCTGGCACGCCGACTTTGGTGTTCCAGTACATCGTCCAGGCCGGCGACAATGACAGCGATGGCATCCGCGTGACCGGCCTGTCGGCCAACGGCGCCACCCTGAGCGATGCCCAGGGTAATGCCATGAACCTGGCCTTGAATGGCATCGCCGACACGAGCACGGTGCTGGTCGATACACTGGCACCGGCAGCCGTCGGCATCGTCACCCTCGACCCATCCCTGAGCAACGCCCAGAGCGTTCGCTTCACCGTCACCTTCAGCGAACGCGTCAACGGCGTTGACCTGGCCGACTTCAGCCTGGTCGCCAGCGGTACCGCCAGCGCGACGCTCAGCGGCCTGCGGCAGATAAGCGATGGCGTCTACGAGATCACCGCCAGCGGTGTCAGCGGCAGCGGTACCCTGGGCTTGAACTTGAAGGCTGCAGGCACCGCCATCAGCGATGTGGCCGGCAACGTGCTGACGGGAGGCCTGACCGGCGCGGTGTACACCGTCGACCATGACGCGCCCACGGTGACTAGCGTCAGCGTGCCGGTGGGCGTGCATTACAACACCGGCGATACCCTGACCTTCGTGGTGGATACCAGCGAAGCGGTGATTGTCGACGGCACACCGCAGCTGGCACTGGATGTGGGCGGGCGTACGGTGTATGCCGATTTTGTCGCTGGCTCCGGCACGCCGACGCTGGTGTTCCAGTACCGCATCCAGGCTGGCGACAACGATGCCGACGGCATCCAGGTTGTGGGGCTGGCCGCCAATGGCGCGACCTTGCACGACGCTGCCGGCAATGCCTTGCAGCCAGGGCTGGGGGCGGTTGGCGACAGCACGGGCATCATCGTCGATACCCGCTTGCCGAGCGTCGAGTCGATCGTGCCGATGCCTGCCAATGGCAGCGGTAGCCAGGGCTTTATCGTGACCTTCAGTGAAGCGGTTCGCGGCGTCGATTTGAGCGACTTCCAACTGGTATCGAGCGGCAGCGCCAGCGGCACCCTGCAATCATTGGTGCAGATCGATAGCCGCACCTGGCAGGTGAATGCCGTGGGGGTTGCCGGCAGCGGCAGCCTGGCCTTGGCCTTGAACAACAGCGGCACGGGTATCAGTGACATGGCGGGCAACGGGCTGGAGGGCGGTTTCGTCGGCCAGGGCAGTGCGCTGCAGAGCACGGGCGCTGACGCGCAGTTCCTGGCCTACCCGACCACGCCGCCAAGCGTCGCCGGCCAGCCACTGCCCCTGCCCGGCACAGCTGCGCCAGCGTTCTCGGCGTTCCAGTCACCTTTGCTGCCAGTACCGCTGTTCGAAGTGCCGAGTGTTGGCGGTGGGCTGCCGCCGCTGGGCAGCATCTTTATCCGCGAGGGTGCCCTGGCGCCCAGCTACCTTGCCCAGGTGTTCGCAGGGCAGCAGGGCGGCTCCGCCATCGGCAACGGCAGCGGCAGCGGTTTCCTCGGCTTTGGCGGTGGAGATGCCAGCGTGTTCGGCGCCAGCAGCCTGGCCAATATTTTCGACAAGACGCTGCCGGACGACGGCGGCCAGTATGAGCTCAGTGGCGGCAACCCTTGGCGCCAGGGCGGCGAGGGCCAGGCCGGTGCGCCGACGCTGGGGCAGCAGTTGCAAGCTTTCAAGGAGGGCGAGCAGCGCCATGTCAGGGAGCTGGCGCTGGCGCTCGGACAGATCAAGGCACCCATGCCCGAGGCGTGAGCCAGAGCCATGGCGGATAACAACACAATGGATATCAAAAAGCAGTACCAGGGGGCGGTGGGGATGAGCAAGGCATCAAGGATATTTGCGATCAGCATGTTGGCACTGGCGGTGACAGGTTGTGCCGTGAAGACCCAGCCGATCGAGCGCAGCGTCAGCGAACAGCGCGCGCGTGACGACCTGGCCAGCATGTTCAAGGGCCAGGAGGCACTGCAAGGTCCGCTGACCCTGCACCAGGCAATGGCCCGCGCGGTCAAGTACAACCTGGAAGCGCGCCTGAAGGTGATGGAAGAAGCCTTGGCCCAGCGCCAGGTCGACCTGGCCACATTCGACATGCTGCCACGCATGGCGATGTCGGCAGGCTATGCCGGGCGCAGCAACACCAGCGCCGCCAGCAGCCGCAGCGTGCTGACCAACACCCAGTCGCTGGAACCCTCCACCTCCCAGGACCGCGACCGCGACGTGGCGGACCTGACCATGGTGTGGAACGTGCTGGACTTCGGTGTCAGCTATGTCAGCGCCAAACAGCAGGGCGACCAGCGCCTGATCGTGCAGGAACGCCGGCGCAAGGTGGTGCAGACCATCATCCAGGACGTGCGCTCGGCCTACTGGCGGGCGGTGGCTGCCGAGCGCCTGCTCAAGCAGATCGACGCCTTAATGGTGCGGGTGGACCAGGCGCGTGACAACAGCCAGCGCATGGGCGAGCAGCGCATCGGCGACCAGATCCAGGCGCTCAACTACCAGCGCTCGCTGATCGAAGCCACCCGCCAGTTGGAGGAACAACGCCGCGCCCTGTCGCTGGCCAAGACCGAGCTCGGCGCGCTGATCAACCTGCCGCCGGGCACCGACCTGACCTTGGCCGCCAGCGACGACTACAGCGTGCCCGAACTCAAGGTCGGGCTGGACAGCCTTGAGCAGCAAGCCTTGGCCTCACGCCCGGAACTGCGCGAGCAGGACTACCAGGCACGCATCAGCGCCGCCGAGGTGCGCAAGTCGATGCTGCGCATGTTGCCGGGCCTGGAGTTCTCCGCTGGCGGCCATTACGACAGCAACAGCTTCCTGACCAACCAGCACTGGGCCGACTACGGCGTGAAGGTCACCTGGAACCTGTTCAACGTGCTGTCCGGCCCAGCGTCGATCGATGTGGCCAAGGCAGGTGAGCAGGTGGTCGAGGCACGCCGCCAAGCCATGTCGATGGCCATCCTGGCCCAGCTGTACGTGGCCAACGCCAACTACAGCGAAGCACGTCGCCAGTTCGCCACCAGCCAGCAGATGGTCGCCCTCGATCAACAGATCGTCGAACAGCTGCGCAACCGCCATCAAGCCCAAGGTATTGGCGAGCTGGAACTGATCCAGGGTGAGCTCAACGCCTTGCAGGCAGACCTGCGCCGCGACCTGGCCTACGCCGAGCTGCGCAACAGCTACGGCCAGCTGTTCGCCAGCGCCGGCCTTGACCCGCTGCCGGCAACCCTGCCGTCCGACAAACTGTCCGACATCGCTCAGGCGCTGGGCAATAGCGAGGCCCGCTGGCAGCGAGGCGAGATCACGCCAGAGTCGTGAGCCCTTGGGGGGCCAGGACCTGCTCAAGGACATAATCCAGCAGCAGGTCCTGCGCCCTTTGCAGCGTGGTGCCAGCGGTATCCACGACCAGCTCGGGGTGCTGCGGTGCTTCATAGGGGGCATCGATGCCTGTGAACCCCTTGAGCTCGCCAGCCCGTGCCCGACGGTACAGGCCCTTGGGGTCGCGCGCTTCGCAGGTGGCCAGGTCTGCTTTGACGTGCACTTCATGGAACCCGGTTTTGCACGCCCGGCGCGCCGCTGCGCGGTCGGCGCGGTAGGGGGAAATGAGCGCGGTGATGCAGATTAGGCCGGCATCGGCGAATAGTGCTGCTACCTCGGCGGTCCGGCGGTTGTTTTCATGGCGGTCAGCGGGGGAGAAGCCAAGGTCGGCGTTTAGGCCGTGGCGCAGGGCGTCGCCGTCGAGAACGTAGCAGGGGTGGCCTAATTGGTGTAGGCGTAGGGCTAGGGCGTTTGCCAGGGAGGATTTGCCCGCGCCGGAGAGGCCGGTTAGCCAGATTACTGCGCCGGGGTGGTGGGGGGCGCTTCCTGCGTTGGGCACGGTTGGTTCTCCAAGGGGGAGGGCGGGGGTGGGGGCTTGGATGGTTAGGATAGTTGGGGACGGGGTGGGGGATACGCCAAAGGCTTAGGTTCGGACACAAACGCGGATCGCTGGCACCCAAAAACACGTCTGTTGGTTTTTTATTTAATCCTTTGGTGGGCCGGGGTAGTTTGAACTGGAGCGTTAATTGATTGATTTTACTGTCGATTACCGGCTTTCTCTATTTGCTGGGATACCAAACGGAATACCACCCAAAACGCTGCGCGTGCTGAACAAGCGTTATGTGAAAAAATGTTGTGAGGTATTGGAAATAAGCAAGTCACCACCTCGCGACATCGTCCATCTTACGGACCGATCAGGTTTTCTGGCCGGCCGATACGCTCTCTGCGTGCTCCCCCAAGCACTCAGCGCTCTTGCTCCTGCGAGGTAAAGACCTTACGAGCAGCAGGAGTGTGGTGATCAGTTGAGCTCCTTGGATCTAGTCACTAGTTAAGACTTGCTGGCGTTTCTTCCCAGCCATTTTAGCGGAGGGTGAGGCCGAAGAGCGGCTGGCTCGAGTGTCCTACAAGCTCCGATAGCTGAACTGAATTCTAGCCAGGCACTGCGAAACGCAGTACATTTGCATGACATCACCACCGAGATGACGTCATGTCACGCCTGAAAGACGAAACTCTTTCCATCCGTACCTCTGCCGAAATCAAGCAATTGCTGCGCATGGCCGCTGAGCGTGAGCGCAGGTCAATCGCATCGATGATCGAAATTCTCGTCTTGGAGTACGCCCGGTCTCATCGACTGGAGACAAAGCAACTTGAAAATTAATGCACATGGAAGCCATGTGGTCGCCTATTCCGTGAAAGAGTAGGGCGTTCTTAATAATTTTATGGATATTGACGTCAGGAATTAATTCATGACCACCACCGAACAACAGATCGAGCTAGATCTGATTAAAAAGCTCGGAGATTTGAAGTACGTATATCGGCCTGATATTCGTGATCGTAATTCCTTGGAAGCAAATTTTCGCGAAAAATTTGAGTCGCTCAACCGAGTGCGTCTGACAAACGGCGAGTTTCAGCGCTTACTTGACGATATTATCTCTGCTGATGTTTACAGCGCTGCGCAGACGCTTCGGAATATAAACAGTTTCGAACGTGATGATGGTACGCCGCTGAATTATACTCTGGTAAACGTTCGGGATTGGTGTAAAAATGAGTTTGAAGTAGTTAATCAGCTCCGTGTAAATACCGATAATAGCCAGCATCGATATGATGTGATGTTGCTAATCAACGGTGTTCCGGTGGTTCAAATTGAATTGAAGGCGCTCGCTGTCAGTCCAAGGCGTGCGATGCAGCAGATTGTTGATTACAAAGCTGATCCTGGGAACGGCTACGGCAAGACTCTGTTGTGCTTTTTGCAGTTGTTCGTTGTGAGCAATCGTACCGGCACCTGGTACTTTGCTAATAACAATGTTCGCCACTTCAGCTTTAACGCTGATGAAAGGTTTTTGCCGGTTTACCAATTTGCAAGTGAAGATAATAAGAAAATTACGCAGCTCGACAGCTTTGCTGACAGCTTCTTGGCAAAGTGTACTCTGGGTCAGATGATCAGCAGATACATGGTACTGGTAGCCAGTGAACAGAAACTTCTGATGATGCGGCCTTATCAAATATATGCCGTTAAAGCTATCGTGGAATGTATCCACCAGAATTGCGGGAATGGCTACATTTGGCACACCACAGGGTCGGGTAAAACCCTCACCTCATTCAAGGCCTCTACCTTGCTTAAGGATAATCCAGAAGTCGACAAGTGTTTGTTTGTCGTTGACCGAAAAGACTTGGATCGCCAAACCCGTGAGGAGTTTAACCGCTTCCAGGCTGGATGCGTAGAAGAGAACACTAATACTGAGACGCTTGTGCAGCGTTTACTCTCGGAGGACTACGCCGATAAAGTTATAGTAACCACAATTCAAAAGCTTGGTTTGGCACTGGACGAAAATAGCAAGCGGAACAAGCAAAAAGAGAAGCAAGGCAAGGAAACTTTTAAGCAGCGTTTGGAGCCGTTACGAGATCAGCGGGTAGTTTTCATTTTCGATGAGTGCCACCGTTCGCAATTCGGTGAAAACCATAAGGCTATCAAGGAATTCTTCCCGAACGCGCAACTGTTCGGTTTCACTGGTACACCGATTTTCAAGGATAACGCTACTTCGGTACAAATCGAGGGGCAGCAAGCGAGCTATCGTACAACGGACGACTTGTTCCAGCGTTGCTTGCATGAGTACACGATTACACATGCTATTGAAGATCAAAATGTTCTTAAGTTTCATATCGACTTTTTTAAACCGGAAGGTAAGAAACCACCAAAGCCCGGAGAAGGTCTGCCTAAGTCTAAAATTGTGGAGACTATCTTAAGTAAGCATGACGCGGCCACTAACGGACGTAAGTTTAATGCAGTACTAGCAACTGCCAGTATCAACGATGCCATCGATTACTTTGAGGCTTTCAAGTGCCAGCAGGATAAGAGGCTCGATGAAGATGATAGCTTCATTCCGTTAAATATTGCTTGCGTATTCTCTCCGCCTGCTGAAGGCAACAAGGATGTGCAGCAGATTCAGGAAGATTTGCCCCAGGAAAAGGAAGATAACAAACAGGACCCGGAGGGCAAGAAAGCAGCGCTTACACGTATCATGGCCGACTATAATGATCGCTTCAATACTGATCATCGTATCAGTGAGTTCGATTCTTATTATCAGGATATCCAGAAGCGTATCAAAGATCAGCAGTACTCAAATACTGATCTGTCTCATGGCCAGAAAATCGATATAACCATCGTGGTAGATATGCTGCTGACGGGTTTTGACTCTAAGTATCTGAATACCCTTTATGTCGATAAGAACCTCAAATACCACGGACTCATTCAAGCGTTTTCTCGCACCAATCGAGTTCTTAATGATAGTAAGCCATATGGGAACGTGCTTGACTTCCGGCAGCAACAAAAACCGGTAGAGGACGCTATAACGTTGTTTTCGGGTGAGAAGAGCGATAATCCTCGTGAAATCTGGCTCGTGGATCCTGCGCCTAAGGTCATTGACACTTTGCAAGATGCTACCCAAAAGTTGGCAGTCTTCATGGAGTCGCAAGGCTTGACCAATGCGCCTGAGCAAGTCGCAAACCTAAAAGGGGATGCTGCCCGTAGCCAGTTTGTCAATCTGTTCAAGGAAGTTCAGCGACTCAAAACGCAGTTGGATCAGTACACTGATCTTTCCGAGGCGCAGAAAACGCAGATTAGCCAGATCGTACCACCGGATAAATTGCTAGGCTTCAAAAGTATGTATCTTGAAACGGCCAAGCGCTTGAAAGAGCTGCAAGACCGTGAAGACACACCTTCCGAAGTTCAACAACTCGATTTCGAGTTTGTACTCTTTGCCTCCGCAGTGATCGACTACGACTACATCATGGGCTTGATTGCTAGGATGACGCAACAGAAGCCCGGCAAGCTGACGATGAATCGTGAGCAGCTCATAGGTTTGATTCAAGCTGATGCTAAGTTTATCGATGATCGTGAAGCAATAGCGGAGTACATCCGTTCTCTTCCGGTAGGCCAGGCGCTAGATGAAGACGCTATTCGCGCAGGCTTTGAGCGCTTTAAAAATGAAAAGAATGACCAAGCTTTAACTGACCTCGCAGAACGTCACGGCTTGGATGCTGATGCGGTGCAGGCTTTTGTGAATAGAGTTCTGCGGCGCAGCATTTTTGACGGAGAAGAACTTAGCGAGCTGATGTCCCCATTGGGTCTGGGATGGAAAGCCCGTACTCAGAAGGAGTTGATGTTGATGGAAGAGCTGACGCCACTTCTGCACAAATTGGCGCTAGGTAGAGAAATTTCGGGTTTAAGCGCTTATGAGCAATAGGGGGAGCAGCGCAGTGAGTAACGAAAATAGTTCAGTATTAGAGATAGTTCCGCGACTGCGTTTTCCTGGCTGCTTTGCCCCATGGTCGGTTACGCCGATTTCAAAAGTGCTAACGGAGCATAAGCATAAAAATACTCAGGGTCGAGAAGTGTTTTCAGTTTCAATGGAAAGTGGTGTTGTCAACCAAATTGAACACTTGGGGCGTAGTTATTCCGCAGTCGATACGAGTAATTATAACTTGGCTCGACGCTTCGATATTGTCTACACGAAGAGTCCACTGAAGGCGTTTCCATTTGGAATTGTAAAGCAGTGTAAGTTTGAAGGGGAAGTCGCGCTCTCGCCTCTGTATGGAGTTTTTACTCCGGAGAGTCCCTCTATTGGTTTGATGATCGAGACATACTTTGAGTCTCCGGCCCGATCCAAGGCATTTCTTTCGCCACTTTGTCAAAAAGGGGCAAAGAATACGATTCAAATTACAAACTCGACTTTTTTGTCAGGGGCCTTGCCCTTGCCGACCGATCGCATAGAGCAAGAAAAGGTTGCTAGCTGTTTGTCATCGATCGAAGAGTTAATATCTTTGGAAGCGAAGAAACTCACTAGCCTAAGGAAGTACAAGCGGGGCTTGATGCAGATGCTGCTGCCTGGCGAAGGCGAGGCAGAACCTCGTGTGCGTTTTCCTGAATTTACAGAGGCAGAGGCCTGGAGTAAAGAACGCCTTGAAGACTTAGCTAAGCGAGGATCTGGGCATACTCCTAGCAAGGCACATCCGGAATACTACGATGGTGGAATTAAGTGGGTATCCTTAGCCGACTCCAAGCGTTTAGATGTGGGTTTGATTGAGGAAACAGAAATTGAAATATCGGCCTCTGGAATCAAAAATTCCTCTGCTGTACGACATATGGCAGGGTCGGTTCTGTTGAGTCGAGATGCGGGGGTTGGAAAGAGTGCTGTCATGGGGGTGGATATGGCCGTCAGTCAGCATTTTATCGTGTGGGAGTGTAAGCCCGACCGTCTGTACAATTGGTTTTTGTATTACTCGCTACAATATATGAAGCCTCTTTTTGAGAGAGTTGCGACAGGAAGCACAATCAAGACTATAGGGCTTCCATTTTTCATGGAAATGCGCCTGTGGGTGCCTACACTGGCTGAGCAGAAGAAGATTGCCGACTGTTTGGCATCTATCGACATGAAAATTAAAGCGCAAACACAAAAAATTGAAGCGCTTAAATCACACAAGAGTGGATTGGTTCAACAGATTCTTCCTGTTCAAGCTGAGGTTCTTGTATGAAAGCGGGTCAAAAGTTTGCTGACCTGCAGGCACTGGCTAACCACTTGCGTAGTGAGTTGGCAAGCAAAAATACTTTGGTATTATATGGTTACAACGGCACCGGGAAAACACGGTTGTCAATGGCATTCAAGGATGTAGGTAAGCAAGGAAGCGGTGATGGTGAGGCGCGCGATACATTGTACTTCAATGCGTTCACCGAAGATTTGTTTCAATGGGATAACGATATCCATGGTGACAATGATCGGAAGCTGAAGTTGAATGCAAAATCGCGATTCTTCGATGGCTTAGCAGAGATGGAGATGGATAACCGCATCCGCCCGATGCTGCAGCGTTATGCTGACTTTGACTTTCGTATTGACACGGAAGAATGGGAGGTTCGATTTCGGCGGACTGTGGATGGACAAGTAATTAATGGCATAAAAATTTCGCGGGGTGAAGAGAATATCTTCGTTTGGTGTTTCTTCCTTGCTATTATGCAATTAGCAATTGATCCGGATATCGAAGCTTATCGCTGGGTAAAGTATGTCTATATTGATGATCCTATCTCATCTCTTGATGAACATAATGCAATAACCGTCGGTAATCATTTGGCTCATCTGCTTAATAAGGCCGATAACTCCTTGAAGGTTGTTATTTCTTCACATCATCCTTTGTTTTTTAATGTGATGCATAATGAGCTGGATGCGAGAAAGTCAAAAAAAGTATCTGCGCACTTTTTGTCACGTTCAAAGGGGGATGGCTCTTATGCGCTGGCATACACCGGTGCGACCCCGTTCTTCCATCATGTTGCAGTGTTGACGGAGCTATATAAAGCGTGTTGCTCTGGTGAGCTTTATACTTATCACTTTAATATGCTGCGCTCTGTGCTGGAAAAGTCGGCTAGTTTCCATGGGTTTACTAATTTCTCAGCCTGTATCCCGACCGACAATGCTGAAGACCCAGATGGTGTCCTGCACGCTCGACTCATAAATATTCTTAGTCATGGAAACTATTCTTTGTTCGAGCCTCAGCCCATGCTGGAAGAGAATAAGAGCTATTTTAACAAGATTCTAAATAGCTTTGTTCAACGCTACCCTTTTAATCCCGATTTGTTCCCTCAGCCCGCTGAGGTAGTAGGCAGAAAATGACTGATCTTGAACGACTAAAGCTTGGTAAAACTCTCTGGGCAATCGCCGATCAATTACGCGGCGCCATGAATGCCGATGACTTTCGCGACTATATGCTTGCCTTCTTGTTTCTGCGCTATCTGTCAGATAACTACGAAGCAGCGGCCAAAAAAGAGCTGGGCCAGGACTATCCTCAACAAGTTGATGGTTCAGTATCTACACCGCTACAGCTTTGGTACAGAGCTAATGAGGGTGATGTAAAGGATTTTGAGAAGCAAATGCGCCGCAAAGTGCATTATGTTATTGAACCCCAATACCTTTGGGGTAATATTGTCGAGATGGCGCGTACTCAAGATTTATTGTTGCTGAATACACTACAGAGTGGATTTGGTTATATCGAGAATGAATCCTTTGCTAGTACCTTTCGGGGTCTGTTCTCGGAAATTAATCTTGCTTCCGATAAGCTTGGTAAGTCATATGTTGAGCGAAATGCACGGCTTTGCAAGATAATCGCGGAGATCGCTAAAGGCCTGGGGCAGTTCTCAACTGATAGCGACACTCTGGGTGACGCTTATGAATACCTTATAGGCCAGTTTGCTGCAGGCTCTGGTAAAAAGGCAGGTGAGTTTTATACTCCGCAGCCAATTTCAAGCATCTTGTCCGCCATTGTTACTTTGGACAGCCAGGAGCCTGCAACCGGACAGCGATCACATTTGGACAATGTGCTCGACTTTGCGTGCGGCTCAGGCTCATTACTGTTGAACGTTCGCCACCGTATGGGCCCGCACGGCATTTCCAAAATTCATGGTCAGGAAAAGAACATAACTACCTACAACCTGGCCCGCATGAACATGCTACTGCACGGGGTCAAGGACTCGGAGTTCGAGATTTTTCACGGCGACACTTTGCTCAATGAGTGGGACCTGCTGCGTGAATCCAATCCGGCCAAGCTGCCAAAATTCGATGCGGTGGTGGCCAACCCTCCGTTTAGCTTCCGTTGGGAGCCCACTGAGGCGCTCGGAGATGATCCGCGCTTTAAAAATTATGGGCTCGCCCCTAAATCCGCTGCTGATTTTGCTTTCCTGCTGCACGGATTTCACTTTCTGAAGCAAGACGGTGTGATGGCAATCATCCTACCTCACGGGGTACTGTTCCGTGGAGGGGTAGAGGCACGCATTCGTACTAAATTGCTTAAAGACGGTCATGTCGACACTGTGATTGGTCTTCCGTCAAATCTGTTCTTTTCAACCGGTATCCCGGTTTGTATTCTTGTGTTGAAAAAATGCAAGAAGCCAGATGATGTGCTGTTTATCAATGCCGCTGAGCACTTTGAAAAAGTCAAAGGCCAGAGCCAGCTAAATCCTGAACATATTGAGAAGGTCATCAATACCTACCAGTTCCGCAAGGAAGAGGCGCGATACTCTCGCCGGGTGAGTATGGATGAAATCGAGAAAAATGATTTCAATCTCAATATTTCGCGTTATGTAAACACGGTAGAGGCTGAAGAGACCATAGATCTTAGTTTGGTTCATGATCAGTTGACTACAATCCAGGACAAAATTAGACAAGCCTCAGAGAAACATAACGAGTTTCTGAGCGCTTTGGGCTTGCCTCAATTGCCTTAATAAAATGCAGTTGCCTAAGTTTATGTGTGGCGTTTGAATTTAATGCGAGGATTGAAGCTTAAAATAGCCAATTTGTGATTAGAGATGTTGCCAAGGCTGGTACGGAAAGTTGAGAGTTTATTTTCAATGCCGTCCAGCCTTATTAAGCTAAGTGTGAGGAGGTTTGTGGTCTTGCGTATTTGTGTTTTTGGTGTATGGTTTGATTGTGTATGCTTATTGGTGTGAGCGTGCATTGCGATCTTGCTTTGGTCGTTTTTGGCCTGTTCGTATAAAAATTAAATTTATTGTAAGTTTGTAGTAGTAGCGAGTTGAGTCTGAGTGGTGTTTCAAGTGGTTTCTCATAAACCAATTAAGATGCTTGCTTTTCCAGCTCCAAGGATTGCTTAACTGCCACCGCTGTTGGATTGCGGTTTGTATAATTATAGCTTGATGTAAATGGCGTCTTTGTGTTGACTTTGATCCGGTTAGTACTCCGCTCAAAAATAGTCTCATGTCGAAAGTGTTTTTCATTTCCTTCCTCCAATATAAGCGGAGGTAACTTCTGGTCGATTGTGCCCGAGCTCTGAGCTAATTATTTTTCGCGCTCTCTGATCAAGTGCTCGATTAGTAAGGTTGATGTTGCCGCCGTTTACCGGTGCGGAATGGTTGGTTAGTTGCTTATACCGCTCGCAAGCATACGCAGCCCTTAACTCATGAAATCCTTTAAGTCCGTGACGCTTAAGTATTTTTCTGGCTGGAAGTACGGTGTCGTTTAAAAATGTTGCGTAACTTTCAAAAGGGCTGAGCATGTTGCGGCTTTTGGTCGGCGTCACACTGAGGGAAAAAAGTAGAGCCTCTTCAATTGCTGTGTTCACTGAAATCCAACGTGGCGCTGATATTCCACTTCTCCCGCCTTTGGTGCCGTTCTGGATATTGATTCGACCCAACGTTTCGGCTTCGCCCTGCAGACGTGGTAGATCTGCAAGAATCGCTTCGCGCAGTCGCATGCCAGTTGTCCTCGCAAGCATTACAATAGCGGCAACCCGCTCTTGTTTATTATCTAACAAGGCCTCCAAAACTTCGTGCAGCGCTTGGTAGCTTTGGCAGTCAGGAGCAATGCTGCGTACGGATGAGCGGCGCAGCCCTAGCGCCTGGCTTGGGCTGATGACTCTCACGTCCTGATCACCGCGCAGCGCGGCGAGGGTGCGGTTGACGCTGCTCAGGCGGTTTTGCGCGGTGGCGATGCACAGTTCGCCTTGCTGGATCTGCTGGCGCAGGTAAGCGGCATAGTCACTTAGCGTCTGTCGATCGATCTGCCGAGCGTCGTTGTAGCCAGGGCCATCCTCTGAGCGGCACCAGCGTACGAAGGCTTGCCAGCGATCGCTGTGTGCTTTAACGGTGGCGAAATGGCCGCCTGCAAACAGATCTTCCAGTGCCCGTCGACCGGCATAGCTCAGTTGGCGACCATAGCCAAAGTTGCGACCGTCACGCCGACCGACCAGCGCCATTGTCTTCACCTTGAACGTTGGTTTGTAGGTGCAGCAACAGGGCTCTCCAGTGGGGGCCGATGGTGTCCAACTGTCCCCAGTGTGCTGGGCGGATGAGGAGGGTATTTTCGCGGCGTTGCAGCAAAGCCCCTTCTTCTTGCAACTGCTCGATAAGCCGAGCGAGGTCGGTTGACTCAGATGTTGGAGCGGCGACAGCGGCGACACTGGCGACAACCCCCGCCGCATCTGGATTGGCACGTGGCGACAAAGTGGTGGCAGTGGCAGCGACACACCGTAACTCGGTCGGCGAGCGATGTTGCGCTCGATAGCGGCGCACGGCGTCATTGAGTCGGAACATGGCGCACCTCGAATATGTCCCCGTCATTGTCCAGCCAGTTATGGGCAACCAGTTGCAGCAATAACTCGAAGGTGTGCCGCGTGCTTTTACGGGCAAAGCGGGGGCCGTTGCGCGTAAGGTCGCGCAGGCGAAACGGTGGCCAGTTCTTCTTTATCAACCAGCGCAGCAGGCAATCAGCCTCTGCGCGAAGCTTATTCAGTGGTTCCTGTTCAGTCAGGCGTTGGTTCTCGGCCAGGTAGTAGTCCATCAGCGTGGAGGCGCGCTGAATGTGGATGTCTTCCAATACAGTCGATTCCTCAACCACCGCCATCACACCAGCCATGCGTAGTACGTTCGCGGCCGCTTTGCTCGCTGCAGCTTGGACGTTGACCAACTCGCCGAACTCCCCTGACTCGCATTCAATGGTGTCGTGAATGGCAATCCATGCTTCACGGGCGCGTGGGCTCAACTCTATGACCGCATGGGTGAGGCCACCATCTGTATGCCGTGACCAAGGCTTCTGCATCAGCGTGGCAATGCGCTGCTGGTACAGGTGCACCTTTGGATCTCGGGTCAGGTCGATGGCTTTGTACAGTCGTTGTCCAACCAGACGCTCAGGCCAACTGATCAGACAGCGTCCCAGGATGCCCTGGTCTTTGATATCAGCGTCCTGCAGCAAGCGGTCTGCCAGGCGGGGTTGAAGCATCAAGTGCATGCTGAGGCGGCGATCATAGGCACGCAGACTTTCTCCATTCATCGCGCGCGAGCGATCAATCGGGCTACCGTCCCACAGCGTCGACAAGTGAGTGATCGCCTTGATCATGTTGTCCTTGTTCATGGTGCTGCCGCCCAAAAACTGCCCGCCCTCATCGCTGAACAGCCCCATGCTGGGCAAGCCGTGGCACAGGCTTTTGACCAGGCCCTCAATGGTCGGCTCAGCAGTAAGCAGTCTTGGTTGGACAGGTTCAGGTTGCGCGTCCAGCGCTAGCTGTGCTGACTTTTTCGATGTCGGTGACTTCGCGGTGAGTCTCATTGCAGCTCGGTGCGCCTTGAGCTGTTCGCCATAGGCGATCCACTGCTGTCTTTCCCAGTCCCGTACGGCCTGCAGCGCAACATGGTCCACCGCGCTTTTGCGATCGCCCGAGCAAGCCACCGTCAGCAAGTACAGCGACAACGGATAAATTCGGCCGTCGAGGTGAACATTTGCGTGGGCCTGGCTGGCCAAAGCTGCCGTGGCTAGAACAGATTGCGCGGCCATGGCGCAGGGCACGCCGATCACATCGGCCATGCGCTCTACGGCCGGCCCCAAAAGATCGCCCAGCGCCGCGACCGGGTAGGGTAGGGGCGTAATCTGCTGTTCCAACAAGGGGCGTGGTGGCCTTTGTACTTCGCGCAGTTGCATAGCCGTCCTCCATAAATTACCGATCTCTCCCTCACGTCATCCCGCCAAGAATGTTGAGTGTTATCAGGGATCAAGGCCCCTGCGACCTGTGAGGGTGTCCACTGACGCGGGACTGGCGGCTCCTTACGACCAGGAGCAAGGGCATCTCATGATCTGGCCTCCTGAGCACCGATAGCGGTGGGCGGGTGGAGGCTGCACTGGCTGACGAGACCAGTGCCGCGAGATCCTGAGCTGGGTAAAGCAGCACTGCGATGACCGGGGCATGCCTGACTGTCAGTCAGGTGCAGTCCATTCCTTGGTCTGCGGCACCATCATCTACAGCGCTGTTATTGGTGACATCGGCGTTTGTCACGCCAATTGTCACGAAGGGAAGTGCCGCTGAGCCATATGCGAGCAGGGCTGCAGCAGTGTCAGGAGCGCCCGTCTCTTTTCTGGAAAAAGAGACGGGCGAACGGTTGGCGCAGAACGTTGGCCGAGCAGGTTCGTTGCCGCAGGGCTAAAGGGTTAGCGGGCAGCCGCACTAGGCGGATTGTTTAGAGGGCGTCCATCATTCTGGCGAATGACCGTGCAAGCCACCGGGCGCGAATCGCACTTTGGGATGAGCCACCGGGTTAGCGGCATGACCTTGAAGGCTCTGGTCATCTGGGGTGCTGCCTAAGGCAGCGCTTTGCACCTTCGTTCTATCGGTCACCGCGGCACGGGTCAATTGGTGAAGGGCACATGGAAATGCGCCAGATTCATCCTCTGGCGTGCTTTGGAAATTGGTGGCTGTCAGTGGCTAAGTGGCCGTTTGTCGCTTTTCTAGTGTTAGCCCGTGAGGATGGGGATGCGAAGCCTCCCCATCCTCACGGGCTTAGCCGGAGAAGCCAAAATCGAGGCGAGTTGGCGACTGTCGCCATCAGCTCAGACGACAAGGAGGTAGATGGCACGCGGTCTGTCGCCAGTGTCGCCGTTGTCGCCGTCCTATCGGATAGGTACTACGTTCCGATCCCTGGGCACATTCATTGCGCTGGCCGAGAGATTGCCCGTCGACGCCTTCAGAATGTACTCGCTCCACCACGCCATCATCGGCCGGCGTCGCTCGATGTAGTCGGCTCGGTTGTAGGCACTGCGCACCTCATCCTTGTCGACGTGCGCCAACGCCACTTCGATGAGCTCCGGGTCCCACCCATGTTCATTCAAAATGGTGCTGGCCATCGAGCGCATGCCGTGGCTGACCAAGCGGTCCTGGAAGCCCATGCGTTTCAACGCCATGTTGGCGGTCTGGCTATTGGCATGAGTACGAGGGTTTCGGTCTGCGGGGAAGACGTATTCCCGATGACCACTGTGGGACTTCAGTATCTCCAGCAATGACATGGCTTGATCGCTCAACGGGATGCTGTGCGGGCGGCGCTTTTTCATCCGCTCTGGTGGGATGGTCCAGACACGCTTTTCAAAGTCGATGTCTTCCCAGCGAGTAGTCGCTGCCTCGGCGGGGCGAGTCATCGTGTGCAATTGCCACTCGATCAGGCAGCGGGTTGTGCGTTTGATGCTGGCGTTGGCGATCTCCAGCATGAGCTCGGGGAGCTCTTCTGGTGGAAGCGCAGCCATGTTTTCTTTTTTCGGTTTCTTGAACACCGCACGAATTCCGTTCAGTGGATTCGCGTGTATCAGGCCTGAGTTCACCCCATAGGTCATGATTTCGTTCAGTCGTTGGCTCAATCGCTTCACCGTTTCGAGGCTGCCTTTAGCCTCGATTGGGCGGAGGATTTTAATGACCATTGGGGCGGTGATATCCGAGAGCGGCGTTGTTTTCATGCTCGGGAAGACGTGCAAGGAGAGTGAGCGCCAAATGTCCTCGGCGTAGGCCGGGGTGACCGAGTCTTTCTTCAGCTCGAACCAGGCGGTGGCCACCTTTTCGAAGGTGTGTTCAGTCTCAGCAAGCTTGGCTTGCCTGACCTCATCACGTTGGACTTTGGGATCAATGCCCAGGGCGAGCTGCTCGCGCGCCTCAACGGCTTTTTTTCGAGCGTTGGCTAGCGAGAGGTCGGGGTATGGACCGAGGGCCATGTTTATACGGCTTCGGGTCAATGGTTCGCGGTAGTTGAAATTCCACATCATTGAGCCGCTGGCTCTGACGCGAAGCTGAAGGCCGTCACCGTCGCTGAGGACGAAATCCTTCCCGGTTGGCTTGACCGCTTTGAGCTGGCGGTCGGAGAGGCGGGTTGCTTGAGTAGGCATGAGAGCTACCTCCGGCACCGTTTTGGTATCCTAAAAATAGCACCCGGTAGCCCGGGATACCACCTGGGATACCAAACCGTCTGGAACTCAAAAAACCTCTATGGCCCTCAAAAGCGCTGTAAGTCATTGATTTTAAGGGGTTACAGGCACAAAAAAAGACGTCCGTGGACGTCTTTGTTTGATCATTTGGTGGAGCCGGGGGGATTTGAACCCCCGTCCGCCAGTACTCCGCTGTCGGTACTACATGCTTAGCCGTGTCTATTGAGTTAATCCGCAGCCGCCCGACGGGCAGGGTGCTTTGGACGAGTTGGGTAAGTTTTAGTCGCTTTGCCCCCAACGTGCTACACGACGATCCTGTTCTGTATGACAATCATTTCGGGTTTACAGGCATCCCCTGATGATTGCTGGAGCCGAAGCTACCAGGAGAGCGGGCTCAGCTGCTTACGCAGCGAGAGCGTAACCCTCGTAGTTTTCGTCATTGGCAACTATAGAAAGTTGCAACAGTGGATTTACGAGTTCTGTTACCAACTCGGCATGCACCTAGAGTTTCGCTACCGGCGTCGAATCCTAATCGGCCCCACACTCAGCTCTAGCTGACGTACCTTTCGGCACGTGCCGCTGAGTATACGCCTTTGCGCGGGCGGCGTCGACAACGGCTTCTTGCCGCCCGCTCAACGCTTAGCTACCGCTGCCACCGGCCGTGCCGCTGCCCTTGTCGGTTTTATCCAGGCGCTGCAGCACTTTGGTGGAAATGGCGATGCATTCTTTGGTGTCGCCCGCCTTTTGTGCGGCCTTGGCCTTGTCGACGTCTTCGTTAAGGGCCTTGTCCAGGCCTTCGGAAGTGGCGCCAGCTGTAGCCATGGCGTCATCGATCTTCTGCATGTTGAGGGCGCAGAGGTCGTCAGCAGCGAACACCGGTGAAGCCAGGAGGGTAGCGGCCGCGAAGAGGGCCGAAAGCGCGGTACCTTTCATGGGTGTCTCCTTGAAGGCCTCTGGGAGGTGGGCCTGTAAGGATGGACTGCTGGGGTTTGCTGAGGGTTCAATCGGTGTGCTGGCTTGGCGACATGATGGTGTATGGCGGGGTGTTTCCGCTGAATGGGCCGCGGAGCGGCCCGGGTGGCATCAGTGGGATTTGTTCAGGCCAAGCTCGATGTCGTCTATCAGGGCCTTGGCCATCTCGCTCAGGATGCGCGCCGCGCTGCCGGCCTTGCGGTCGTTTTCCATTTCGGCTTCGGTGGTGAGGTGGCGGATGCAGCCGAGCAGTACTGAGAGCTGGCTGAAGGCGTGCTCGAAAGGCACGCCCGGTTGCAGGCGAAACAGGTCGAAGGTTTCCCTGCCGGCGGTGGTGACATCTTTCAATGCGTCGTTCATTGAATCACCTCGGCCTTTGCGCGTTGTAGAGGCCAGTCAAGGCATGCTCGATCAGGGCTCTGGATGTTTCGCAGGCGTGCTCGGCGTTGCTGAGCATGCACAGGCCCGGTTCGCCGGCGTGGGTGCGGCAGTGTTCGTCGATGGTTTCGGCGACGCCGCGCAGCAGTTCGCTGGCGTGGGCCAGGGCGTCTGGAGGGGGCATGTCGGTGTGGATGGAGAAGTATGGGTTGGTGAGGAGTTTGGAGCGGCGTGGGTCGGGTACGATTTTTTTCATGGTGCAGATCCGATCGTGGCTGGATATGAGCTGCCCTTCGTCTTCCTCTCACAGAATAGGGTGGCAGCCGAACGCGGGGTGAGAGACCGGCAAAGATCGGCACAAGCCAGCCAGGCCGAAGCCTGCCCGCGTTGCGGCTGCCATAGCAGTACTGCCGAAATTTGCAGGCTCTCACACCCAAATCGTCAAAGATGACGACCCAGGGAAGTTAGCCCTGATGGTTGTGAGCAACAACGGCGAAACGGCAGCGGCGGTCGTAGGATAAATCCCAAAGCATTTAATCCAGAAGCATTTGGTTGCAGGTTAGGAAATGTCTTACTTCTGGAGAGCTTGGGCGAGGGCTGCGCCCTCGATCGCCGGCAAGCCGGCTCCCACCTGGATTGCGCCGGCTTTTGGAAATTGGGCAAGACAGTTGCTTCCGCAGGTAAAGCGCAGGGCTGAAGAGCTGCGCGGTCGCGGTGGGAGCCGGCTTGCCGGCGATGGGGTGCGCAGCAGCCCCCCATCGCGGAGGTGTAATAGCCCGAGCGCGTTCGACGGGGCCCGCGAGTACTTGGGGCCGCTTTGCGGCCCATCGCCGGCAAGCCGGCTCCCAGCTGGATCGCGCCGGCTTTTAGAGGTTGAGCAAGACAGTTGCTACAACCGGGGTGGGGTTTGCCGGCGAATCAGCGGGCAGGTCAGAGGGTGCGGGGGCGGGTGACGCGGTCTACCAGGTAGACCAGCCCGTGGTAATCGATACCGCTGTGGCTGGACAGCCCGATCTCGCAGGTTCGGCTGGTGGAAATCCCTTCGCTGCAATGCTGCACCGCGTCCTTCAGGCTGCGCAGTGAGTGGGCATTCAGCTCGGGTGTGGTAAAGCCTTTGTCTCCGGCAAAACCGCAACAGTGAATCCCTTCCGGGATCACCACCTGCGTGCTGCAGCGCCGTGCCAGGTCGATCAGGGCCTGGCTTTCACCCAGGTGCTGGGTGCTGCAGGTCACGTGCACGGCCACCGGTTCGTTCTGTGGGGTGAACTCGAGCTTGTCCAGCAGGTGAGTGCGGATGAAGCGCACCGGGTCGTACAGGTCCAGGCGGGTGTCGCCCAGGTCCTGTACCAGGCGCAGGGTGCAGGGGCTGGTGTCACAGTAGATAGGGTCCAGGCCGCCGCGGCTGGCGTGCAGCAATGCGTTGATCAGCTCTTGGCGCTTGTGCTCCGCTTGCTCGGGGTAACCTTTGGACGCGAACGGCTGGCCGCAGCACAGGCTGTCGGCGTTGCCGGGGAACACCACCTGGTAACCGGCTTTTTCCAGCAGGGCGCGTGTTTTGTCCAGCAGTGAACTTTGCTCGCGGTCGGCATAGGCCGGGCCCATCACCCGCGACACGCACGCCGCCAGGTACACCACCCGTGGCCGGGCATCGTTGCTCGCCGGGCCGAAACTTACGCTGCGCAGCGGTTGCGGCATGGCGGGGGACCATTGCGGCAGGCGGCCTTTGCTAGCTTTGCTCAACGAGGCGCTCAGGCGGCCCAGATGCGGGGCGCCGAGCAGCTTGCGCGCAGTGTTGGCGGCGGTCAGGGTCAGGCGGGCGCCGGCCAAGGTGGTGTGGAAGTGTTCGGCCAGCCAGTCGGCGGCCTTTGCATGCTCAGCGGCCTGGCTGCGCAACTTCTTCACCAGCTCACCGGTGTTGATGCCCACCGGGCAGCGCTGGGCGCACAGGCCCGTGGCGGCGCAGGTGTCGATGCCTTGGTACTGGTACGTCTGCAGCAGGGCGCGGGTATCGATGCCGGCGCGTTTTTTCGCCTGAATGTCACGCCACATGACGATGCGCTGGCGTGGGCTGAGGGTCAGGCCTTTGGATGGGCAGACCGGTTCGCAGAAGCCGCACTCGATGCATTTGTCGACGATCTCGTCGGCGGCAGGCAGCGGCTTGAGGTTTTTCAGGTGGATGTCCGGGTCTTCGCTCAACACCACATCGGGGTTGAGAATGCCGTTGGGGTCGAGCAGGCGTTTGAGCGTCCACATCAGCTGATAGGCGTCATGCCCCCACTCCAGCTCCACGAACGGCGCCATGTTGCGGCCGGTGCCGTGCTCGGCCTTGAGCGAGCCGCCAAACTCTACGGCCACCAGTTGCGCCACGTCATCCATGAAGGCCTGGTAGCGCGCCACTTCCTGCGCGCTGTTGAAGCCCTGGGTGAAGACAAAGTGCAGGTTGCCCTCCAGCGCGTGGCCGAAAATGATCGCTTCGTCATAGTGGTGCTTGTCGAACAGCTGGATCAGGCGGTTGACGCCTTCGGCCAGTTGCTCGACGGGGAAGGTGACGTCTTCGATGATCACCGTGGTGCCGGTCTGGCGCACGGCGCCGACGGCGGGGAAGGTGTCTTTGCGGATCTTCCACAGCTGGTTGTACACCGCCGGGTCTTCGCTGAAGTCGACTTGCTGTTCCAGCGGGTATTCGGCGATGGAGGCCATGACCTGTTGCAGTTGTTCGTGCAGCAGGCTCTGGCTGGCGGCGCGGGACTCGATCAACAGCGCGCAGGCATTGTCCGACAGGCCTTTTACCCACAGCGGCATGCCCGGCATGTTCTGCACCGAACGCAGGCTGCGGCGGTCGAGCAGCTCCACGGCGGACACTGGCTGGCGCTTGAGCACGGTCACCGCGCGGCAGCAGCTTTCTACGCTGGGGAACACCAGCAGCGCGCTGGCCTTGTGCGGGTGATCGGGCACGGTGTCGTAGGTGACGGCGCTGATGAAGCCCAGGGTGCCTTCAGACCCAACCAGCAAATGCTGGAGGATATCCAGCGGCTTGTCGTAGTCCACCAGGGCGTTGAGCGACAGGCCGGTGGTGTTCTTCAGCCGGTATTTGTGCCGGATGCGGTCTGCCAATTCGGTGTTGGCGCGGGTTTCGCGGCCAAGCCGGGCCAGCGCTTCGAGCAGTTCGGCGTGGCTGCTTTCAAAGGCGGCAACGCTGGCCGGGTCTTCGCTGTCCAGGCGCGTGCCGTCCGCCAGCACCAGGCGCAGGCCGGCCAGGGTGTGGTAGGTGTTTTGCGCGGTGCCGCAGCACATGCCGCTGGCGTTGTTGGCAACGATACCGCCGATCTTGCAGGCATTGATCGAGGCCGGGTCCGGGCCGATCTTGCGCCCGTAAGGGGCCAGCCAGGCGTTGGCCTGGGCACCGATGACCCCGGGTTGCAGGCGGATCTGTTCGCCCTGGCCGCGGATCTCTTTGCTGCCCCAGTTATCACCGAGCACGATCAGCACCGAGTCACTGATGGCCTGGCCGGACAGGCTGGTGCCCGCGGCGCGGAAGGTTACCGGCACGCGCTCGCGCTGGGCCAGCTGCAGCAGCCCGACCACTTCGTCTTCCGACTCCACGCGCACCACCAGCTTGGGGATCAGGCGGTAGAAACTGGCGTCGGTGCCAAAGGCCAGGGTGGACGTAGGGTCGTCGAAACGGCGGTCGGCGGGTATCAGGCGCTCGGCATCACGCAGGAAGGCGGCGGGCAGGCTCATGCTATCTCCTCACAGGGCCACGGCGTCTGGCGCGCCGCGTGCCCCGGTCATACAGGCGGTGTTTGTGCAGGCGCTCAAGCGCCCAGTTCGCGTACCAGCGAGTCGCGGCTGATATCGCTGATCGACTTGGCGCCCGTGAGTACCATGGCCACGCGCATTTCCTTTTCGAACAGTTCGAGCAGGTTCTTCACCCCGGCCTGGCCGTGCACGGCAAGGGCCCAGAGGAAGGCGCGGCCGATCAGCACGGTGTCTGCACCCAGGGCGATCATGCGCACCACGTCCAGGCCACTGCGGATGCCGGAGTCGGCGAGGATTTTCAGGTCGCCTTTGACGGCGTCGGCAATCGCCGGCAGCGCACGGGCGCTGGACTGCACGCCGTCGAGTTGGCGGCCGCCGTGGTTGGAGACGACGATGCCGTCGGCCCCGAACTTGACCGCGTCCCGTGCGTCGTCGGCGTCGAGGATGCCTTTGATGATCATCGGGCCGTCCCAGAACTCGCGGATCCATTCCAGGTCCTTCCAGGAAATGGACGGGTCGAAGTTGTTACCCAGCCAGCCGATGTAGTCGGCAAGGCCGGTGGGGTTGCCGCGGTATTTGGAGATGTTGCCCAGGTCGTGCGGGCGGCCCATCACGCCAACGTCCCAGGCCCATTCGGGGTGGGTCATGGCCTGCAGCACGCGGCGCATGGGTCCGTTGGCGCCGCTCATGCCGGAGTGGGCATCACGGTAGCGGGCACCTGGCACCGGCATGTCGACGGTGAACACCAGGGTCTTGACCCCGGCAGCCTTAGCCCGCTCCAGCGCGTTGCGCATGAAACCGCGGTCTTTGAGCACATACAGCTGGAACCACATCGGCCGGTCGATCGCCGGCGCCACTTCCTCGATCGGGCAGACCGACACGGTAGACATGGTGAACGGGATGCCGTGGGCGGCTGCCGCGCGGGCTGCCTGCACTTCGCCGCGGCGAGCGTACATACCGGTGAGGCCGACCGGGGCCAGGGCCACGGGCATGCTCAGGGTTTCGTCGAACAGCCGGGTTTCCAGGCTCAGTTCGGACATGTTCTTGAGCACCCGCTGGCGCAGGGCGATGCCGGCAAGGTCCGAGACGTTGTGGCGCAGTGTGTGCTCGGCGTACGCGCCGCCGTCGGCATAGTGGAAGAGGAAGGGGGGCAGCTTGCGTTGGGCCGCGGCGCGATAGTCGGTGGAGGCGGAAATGATCATGGATTCTCGCAGCGTGGGTTGAAGGAGACGCCGGGCGCTCGCTGGCGCCCGGCCCCTTTCACTTTAGTGATGAACCAGCATGCCGGTCAGCCAGTAGGCCTGGACCAAGGTGATCAGGCCGACGATGGTGGCGAAGAACAGGCTGTGCTTGACGGTGAAGCGGAACAGGTCGGACTCCTTGCCAACCAGGCCGGTGGCTGCGCAGGCCACGGCGATCGACTGCGGCGAGATCATCTTGCCGGTCACGCCGCCGCTGGTGTTGGCCGCTACCAGCAGGGTGTCGTTGACGCCGATCTGGTGGGCGGTGGTGGCCTGCAGCGAACCGAACAGGGCGTTGGACGAGGTGTCCGAGCCGGTGAGGAACACACCCAGCCAGCCCAGGAACGGCGAGAAGAATGGGAACGCAGCGCCAGTGCCGGCCAGGACCAGGGCCATGGTCGAAGACATGCCCGAATAGTTGGTGACGAAGGCGAAGGCCAGGACCATGCCGATGGAAAGGATCGGCCAGCGCAGTTCCCAGAAGGTCTCTTTGAAAGTGGTAAGACCAGTTTTGAAGTTGATCTTCAGCACGGCCATGGAGATCAGTGCCGACAGGAAGATCGCTGTGCCGGTGGCGGAGATCGGGTCGAGCTTGAACACCGCTGGCATGGCGGTCGGCGCGGCGACGATCGGCGCGGTCTTGATCACCAGTTGGTCGAGGTGCGGGATGGCGAAGTTGAACACGAAGTTGTACATCGCTCCGCCTGGGGCGAATGCTGCCTTGAACGGCTTCAGGGTCCAGAGGGTGACCAGTACTGTGAGGATCAGGAATGGCGACCAGGCCTTGAAGATTTCACCGAAACTGTAAGGGCTCGGCTGGCTGCCGCCGCTGCTGACCACGGCGGCGCCGACGCTGCCTTTGGCTTCGGCGAACGAGCGCTTGGGTTGCCAGACTTTCAGGAACAGGGTCAGGGCCACCAGGCTGGCCAGGGCCGAGGTGATGTCTGGCAGTTCCGGGCCGATGAAGTTGGAGGTGAAGTACTGGGTGACGGCGAAGCTCAGGCCGGCCACCAGGGCTGCGGGCCAGGTTTCTTTGACGCCGCGCAGGCCGTCCATCATGAACACCAGCCAGAACGGCACGAACAACGACAGCAGCGGCAGCTGGCGGCCGGTCATGGCGCCGATGTGGAAGGCGTCGATGCCTGTTACCTGGCCGGCGACGATGATCGGGATGCCCAGGGCGCCGAACGCCACTGGGGCGGTGTTGGCGATCAGGCACAGGCCGGCTGCGTACAGCGGGTTGAAGCCCAGGCCCACCAGCAGGGCGGCAGTGATTGCCACGGGGGCGCCGAAGCCGGCCGCGCCTTCGAGGAAGGCCCCGAAGCAGAAGCCGATCAGCAGCACCTGTAGGCGCTGGTCGTCAGTGATCGACAGTACCGAGCTGCGGATGACCTCGAACTGGCCGCTCTTGACGGTGAGCTTGTACAGGAACACCGCGGCAACGATGATCCAGGCGATTGGCCAGAGGCCGTAGAGGAAGCCATAGCCTGCGGCAGCGAGGGCCATGTCGACCGGCATCTGGAAGGCGAAGATCGCTACCAGCATCGCTAATCCCAGGGTGATGCTGCCGGCGACGTGGCCTTTGAGGCGGAACACGGCGAGGGCCAGGAAGAAGAACACGATGGGTATGACCGCCGCCAATGCGGACAGGCCAAGGCTACCGAGCGGGGAATAGAGTTGTTGCCAGGTTTGCATATGGGGTGGCCCCTAATTGTTGTTGGTCAGGCACTGGCATTGGATAATTGGTAAGACCAATTTACAATGGCTGGACGCTAGGTTAAAAGCGCTGTGATGGGTGTGTCAATTTGTCCTGTGCAAAACTTTGGTCGTGTGCCGATGAGCGGGTGGCTGATGGGGTTTGAAAAACGTCGCCTGATGGGTGTCGGCGTGGCGTGGATCGGCGAGAATAGACGCCCCCTGAAATTTGCCGGGGGTTTGTGGAGAGCATGTGATGGTTTTTGATCAGGTCCGCCAGCGGCGCCTGTCCGACGACATCGTCGACCGGTTGGAAGGGATGATTCTCGAAGGCACGCTGACCTCGGGCCAGCGGCTGCCGGCCGAGCGCGCCCTGGCCGAGCAGTTCGGTGTGTCGCGCCCCTCACTGCGCGAGGCGATCCAGAAGCTGGTGGCCAAGGGGTTGTTGGTCAGCCGGCAGGGTGGTGGTAACTATGTGGCCGAATCGCTCGGCTCAACCTTCAGCGACCCGTTGCTGCAACTGCTGGAGCACAGCGCCGAGGCGCAGCGCGATTTGCTGGAGTTCCGTCACACCCTGGAGGCGTCATGCGCCTATTACGCTGCCCAGCGCGCCACCGAGCCTGATCGCGCCCGGCTCAAGGCTGCATTCGACACCCTGCAGGACTGTTATGCCCGGGCTGACCAGGTTACCCGGGCAGAGGAGGGGGCGGCGGATGCGCGCTTCCATCTGGCGATTGCCGAGGCCAGCCACAATGCCGTGCTGCTGCATACCATTCGCGGGCTGTTCGACCTGCTCAAGCGCAATGTGGTGACCAATATCGGGGGCATGTACCAGCAGCGCACCGAGACGCGGGACATGCTGATCAGCCAGCACCGTGAGTTGTACCAGGCGATTGTCGAAGGCAGGGCGGACGATGCGCGGGAGGTGTCCAGCCGGCACATTCTGTATGTGCAGGAGGTGCTGGAAGAGGCGCAGAACGAAGCCCAGCGCGTAGCGCGGGCAGAGCGGCGCAGCGGGCGCTGAAGTTCGTGGCCCCCATCGCCGGCAAGCCGGCTTCCACAAGGGTTGCGCCAGCTTTTAGCAGTTGAGCAAGACGGTTGCTTCCACAGGTAAAGCGCAGGCCAGAAGAACAGCGCGGTCGTGGTGGGAGCCCCCTAGCAGCGCTGTAATAGCCCGAGCGCTCGACGGGGCCAGCGAGTACTTGGGGCCGCTTTGCGGCCCATCGCCGGCAAGCCCGGCTCCCACATGGATTTGCGCCGGCCTCTAGGAATTGGGCAAGACGGTTGCTTCCTCAGGTAAAGCGCAGGCCTGAAGAGCTGCACGGTCGTGGTGGGAGCCGGCTTGCCGGCGATGGGCTGCGCAGCAGCCCCCCTAGCAGCGCTGTAATAGCCCGAGCGCTCGATGGGACCAGCGAGCACTTGGGGCCGCTTTGCGGCCCATCGCCGGCAAGCCCGGCTCCCACATGGATTGCGCCAACTTTTAGCAGTTGAGCAAGACAGTTGCTGCCACAGGGATCGCGCCGGCTTTTAGCATTTGAGCAACACAGTTGCTTCCACAGGCGCGTCACTGACCTGAAGCCAGTGGGCTGCCTGTGAAAGCCGGCTTTCCGGCGATAGCGGCGCTACAGAGCGAAGAAGCCTTTAGTCTTCCTTGCCCTTGTTGCGCACCGCACGCTGCAGCTCGCGGTTGGAATCGCGTTCGCGCACAGTGTCGCGCTTGTCGAATTCCTTCTTGCCCTTGCCAAGCGCAATCTCGCACTTGATCAGGTGCTTGCTCCAGTACAGCGCCAAGGCCACACAGGTGTAGCCCTTCTGCGCCACCGCAGCTTCCACACGCTCCAGCTCGCGCTTGTTCAGCAGCAGCTTGCGCGAGCGGATAGGGTCGGCGATGACGTGGGTGCTGGCAGTGGTCAGCGGGGTGATGTGGCTGCCGAACAGCCAGGCTTCGCCATCCTTGAGCAGCACGTAGCTGTCGGTCAGGTGCGCCTTGCCGGCCCGCAGGCTTTTTACTTCCCAACCGGACAGGACCAGCCCGGCCTCGAACTTGTGTTCGATGAAGTAATCGTGTCGCGCTTTTTTGTTTTGCGCGATGGTCCCGGTCGGATGTTTCTTTTGTTTAGCCATAGGGGCGGCATTATAGGCAAGTCACCGCGTGGTCGGCTACGGGATTTCGGTGCGCTTGAGCCACCGCAATGAATACCGGACAATACAGGCCCTGTCTTACGCACAGGTTCTGTTTTTGGCACGCTGCGAAGCCCGCCACCCAGCCTTGGAAGTGACGCCTGGATGACTACCCATATTCAACGCTCCGCCCTGCTGCCGTACCCTGCCCAGGCGCTGTACGACCTGGTCAATGATGTAGCCAGCTACCCGCAGTTTTTGCCCTGGTGCTCGGCCTCGACGGTGCTCGAAGCCAGTGACACGCACATGCGGGCCAAGCTTGAGGTGGCCAAAGGGGGGATGAGCCAGCAGTTCGTGACCAGCAATGTGCTGGTGCCGGGGCAGTCCATCGAGATGAACCTGGAGGAAGGGCCGTTCACCCAGCTGCATGGCGTGTGGGTGTTCAAGGCGCTGGGGGAAAAAGCCTGCAAGATCAGCCTGGACCTGTCCTTCGATTACGCCGGGCCGATCGTGCGGGCCACCTTGGGGCCGCTTTTCAATCAGGCCGCCAATACATTGGTGGATGCGTTCTGCCAGCGTGCCAAGCAGCTCAATAGCTGATGCTGCCAAGCCACCAGGCACAAAAAAGCCCGGAATGATCCGGGCTTTTTTTCGCCTGCAATTTATTGTGGCGAGGTATCCAGTGGGGCGGGTGTCGGCACCGGTGTGGTCTGGATGGTGTCGATCTCGCGCTGGATGGATTCTTCCACAGAGCCGGGTTTGGCTGGCTTCTCTTCCGGCTGCGATGCTGGCTGGCCTGGCTCGGTGGCCGGGCTGACAGTGGTATCGCTGCTGCCGCCCAGGATTTCCTGGTCGCGGCTCACCCCTGGCATGAAATCGCCAGACAGGCTGACCAGTTGGTCGCTGTCATTGAAGAAGATGCTCATGCGTTCCTGTTGGCGTTGGCCGCCACCGGGTTGCAGGCTGTACAGGTAATCCCAACGATTGGTGTTGAAAGTATCCTGGAGCAGAGGGTTGCCCATGATAAACCTTACTTGCCGGCGGGTCATTCCGGGGCGTAATTGGTCTATCATGTCTTGCGTAACGACATTGCCCTGCTGGATGTCGATTTTGTAAACCCCGGGAAACGAGCAACCGGCGAGTGCGAGCAGTCCCACGAAGGTGAGGCTGGTTAGCAAGTGCTTGGTGTTGTTTTGCATCGGTGGGCGACTTCCACTATCTTGGCTGGACAACGTAAACCCCGATCATACCCGTATTAAGAGAAGCTGCGAAGCAGCATCGGCGAGAAAGCTGACCATGGTTGAAAATAGCGAACTGCGCAAAGCCGGTCTCAAGGTGACACTGCCTCGAGTCAAGATCCTTCAGATGCTCGATTCGACCGAGCAACGTCACATGAGCGCCGAGGATGTCTACAAGGCGCTGATGGAGGCTGGCGAGGACGTCGGTCTTGCAACCGTTTATCGCGTACTCACCCAGTTCGAGGCTGCTGGGCTGGTGGTGCGTCACAACTTCGATGGCGGTCACGCAGTTTTCGAGCTGGCGGACGGCGGTCACCACGACCATATGGTCAACGTGGAGACCAGTGAAGTCATCGAATTCATGGATGCCGAAATCGAGCGGCGCCAAAAAGAGATCGTGGCCGAGCATGGCTACGAGCTGGTGGACCACAACCTGGTCCTCTACGTGCGTAAGAAAAAGTAACGATTTCAGTCGTTATGAACAGCAAAGGCGACCCTAGGGTCGCCTTTGTGCTTTGTGCCGCAGGGATAACTGCTGGAGCCGGCTGCAGGCAGCTTCACGCCTTGCCGGACACCACCATCTTGCGTGCATGCGCCAGCGATTCCTTGGTCAGGTCGATACCGCCCAGCATCCGCGCCACCTCCTCGACCCGCTCGCGCTTGCCAAGGTTGGCCACGGCAGTGTGCGTTGTGTCGCTGTTGCGCACCTTGTGCACGAACAAATGATGATGCCCTTGCGCCGCGACCTGGGGCAGGTGGGTGACGGTCAGCACCTGGCCGCGTTCACCGAGGCGGCGCAACAGCTGGCCGACGATCTCGGCCGTCGGCCCACCGATACCCACGTCAACTTCGTCGAAGACCAGCGTCGGGATGCGTGAGGTTTGCGCCGTGATGACCTGAATCGCCAGGCTGATCCGTGACAGTTCGCCGCCCGAGGCCACTTTGGCCAACGCTTTGAGCGGCTGCCCGGGGTTGGCGCTGACCAGCAGTTCTATTTGCTCAAGGCCGTGTGGCGACAGGTCGTTGCTTTGGTTGGGTGTGAGTTCGATGCAGAACCGCCCGCCAGGCATGCCCAGGCGCTGGATCTCTTGTTCGACCGCGACGGCGAGCTGTTTGGCGGCCTGTTGGCGCAAGGCGCTCAGCTCGGTTGCCTTTTCCTGATAATGCTTGGCGTAGGCGGACAGTTCCTCACCCAGGCGCTCTATGGATTCGTCGCTGGCATTCAGGCCTTCGAGCTCCTCAAGCAGTTGCTGCTGCAGGTGGGGCAGTTCGGTCGGGTGCACGCGGTGTTTGCGCGCCAGGGTGTAGATGGTGTCGAGGCGCTCTTCCAGGGCCTGCAGCCGCATGGGGTCGGCGTCGAAGTTGTCGAGGAAGCGGTTGAGTTCGCCCACGGCTTCTTCTATCTGGATCTGTGCGCTGGCGATGAGATTGGCGGCTTCACCCAGTGCCTTGGGCGTATTGGCTGCGGCGCCCAGGCGGTTGAGGCTGGAGGTGAGGGCGCCGAGCACATTGCCCGAGTCGCTTTCGCTGCACTGGTCGATGACCTGGCGGCAGATGCCGAACAGGGCCTCGGCGTTGGTCAGGTTCTTGTGTTCCTGTTCCAACTGCTCCAGTTCGTTCTCACCCAGGCCAAGGTTGTCGAGTTCTTCGAGCTGATAGCTGAGCAACTGGTGGCGGGCGCGCTGCTCATCGCCGGAGTTGGACAGGTGCTCCAGCTCCAGGCGGGTCTGGTTCCAGCGCTTGGCGGCCAGCTGAACCTGACGGGACAGGTCGATGGCACCGGCATATTCGTCGAGCAGGCGGCGGTGGGTGTCGGTCTTGAGCAGCGACTGGTGCTCATGCTGGCTGTGGATGTCGATCAGCAGTTCACCGAGCGCCTTCAGGTCACCCAGCGGGCAGGGCGTGCCGTTTATGTAGCCGCGGCTGCGGCCTTCGGCCGTGATCACGCGGCGCAGGATGCACGGGCCGCCGTCGTCCAGGTCGCGATCGGCCAGCCAGGTGTGCGCTTCGGGGATATCCACCAGGTCGAAGGTGGCCAGGATGTCCGCCTTGTCTGCGCCAGGGCGCACCACGCCGCTGTCGGCACGATCACCCAGGGCCAGGCCGAGGGCGTCGAGCATGATCGATTTGCCTGCGCCGGTTTCGCCGGTGATGACGGACATGCCGCGGGCGAGTTCGAGATCGAGGTGTTCGACGATGGCGTAGTTGTGAATGGACAGGTGCACCAGCATGGGGCGGCTCCCGAAAAGTCAGGTCTGGTTATTTATACAGTACTTTTTTCGACCCTGCCAATGCCTGCTCGCAGTTTCCATCGTCGACCCAAAACCGCTTTGCCCCTTGAAGCTGATTTTTCCGGCCCCATATAGCCGGCAGACACGGCGAGCTTTGCTCGTACTACAGAGATTGCGGAGGAGAGACCCCATGGCTGACGAACAGCTGAATGAGAAAGACCTTAACGCCGAAGAGGCAGGTGCAGTGGATAACGGCGCCCGCGTTCAAGAGCTCGAGGAGCAGCTGGCCGCCGCCAAGGATCAGTCCCTGCGTGCCGTCGCCGACCTGCAGAACGTGCGCCGCCGCGCCGAGCAGGATGTCGAGAAGGCGCACAAGTTCGCCCTGGAAAAGTTCGCCGGCGACCTGCTGCCAGTGATCGACAGCCTTGAGCTGGCCCTGGCGCACTCCAGCGCTGAGGATGAACAGGTCAAGAAGATCCGTGAAGGCGTCGAACTGACCCTCAAGATGTTCCAGGACACCCTCAAGCGTTACAACCTCGAAGCCATCGACCCGCACGGCCAGCCGTTCAACGCAGAGCACCATCAGGCCATGGCCATGCAGGAAAGCGCCGAGGTAGAGCCCAACAGCGTGCTGAACGTGTTCCAGAAGGGCTACCTGCTCAATGGCCGCCTGCTGCGCCCTGCCATGGTAGTGGTCAGCAAGGCGCCGAGCGCGCCGCAGCCTTCGATCGATGAAAAGGCTTGAAATCCGTCGGGGCATCCCCATCTAGGTGTCAAGCCTTCAAGTATTACCGCAGTTGGCCAAAGTAGTCGCTGCAACCAAATTCAAGTTTCGGGAGAGTAAACATGGGCAAAATCATCGGTATCGACCTGGGGACCACCAACTCGTGCGTCTCCATTCTGGAAAACGGTAACGTCAAGGTCATCGAAAACGCCGAAGGTGCGCGTACCACCCCTTCGATCGTGGCCTACGCCAATGACGGCGAAATCCTGGTTGGCCAGTCGGCCAAGCGCCAGGCCGTCACCAACCCGCACAACACCCTGTTCGCAGTGAAGCGCCTCATCGGCCGCCGCTTCGAAGAAGATGTCGTGCAGAAAGACATCAAGCTGGTGCCGTACAAGATCGTCAAGGCTAACAACGGTGACGCCTGGGTCGAAGCTTCCGGCAAGGAAATGGCGCCGCCGCAGATCAGCGCCGAAGTCCTGAAAAAGATGAAGAAGACCGCCGAAGACTACCTCGGCGAGCCAGTCACCGAAGCGGTCATCACCGTTCCGGCCTACTTCAACGACAGCCAGCGTCAGGCCACCAAAGACGCCGGCCGCATCGCGGGCCTGGACGTAAAACGCATCATCAACGAGCCGACCGCTGCTGCGCTGGCCTATGGCATGGACAAAGCCAAGGGCGACCACACCGTCATCGTTTATGACCTGGGTGGTGGTACCTTCGACGTATCGGTCATCGAAATCGCCGAAGTCGACGGTGAACACCAGTTCGAAGTACTGGCCACCAACGGCGACACCTTCCTGGGTGGCGAAGACTTCGACATGCGCCTGATCGACTACCTCGTCGACGAGTTCAAGAAAGAGTCGGGCATGGACCTGAAGAACGACCCTCTGGCCCTGCAGCGTCTGAAAGAAGCCGCGGAAAAGGCCAAGATCGAACTGTCCTCGGCCCAGTCGACCGACGTGAACCTGCCGTACATCACTGCAGACGCGACAGGTCCCAAGCACCTGAACGTGAAGATCTCCCGCGCCAAGCTGGAGTCGCTGGTCGAAGACCTGGTCAACCGTACCATCGAGCCTTGCCGCATCGCCCTGAAAGACGCAGGCATCGACGCCAGCAAGATCGACGACGTGATCCTGGTCGGTGGCCAGACCCGTATGCCGCTGGTTCAGAAGGCCGTAGCCGACTTCTTCGGTAAGGAAGCTCGCAAGGACGTCAACCCGGACGAAGCAGTTGCCATGGGCGCTGCCATCCAGGGTGCCGTACTGGCCGGTGACGTGAAAGACGTGCTGCTGCTGGACGTCAGCCCGCTGACCCTGGGTATCGAAACCATGGGCGGCGTGATGACCCCGCTGATCGAGAAGAACACCACCATTCCGACCAAGAAGTCGCAGGTGTTCTCGACGGCCGACGACAACCAGGGCGCAGTGACCATTCACGTGCTGCAGGGTGAGCGCAAGCAAGCCTCGCAGAACAAGTCGCTGGGCAAGTTCGACCTGGCTGACATCCCGCCAGCACCGCGTGGTGTTCCGCAGATCGAAGTGACCTTCGACATTGACGCCAACGGCATCCTGCACGTCGGCGCCAAAGACAAGGCCACCGGCAAGACCCAGTCGATCGTGATCAAGGCCAACTCCGGTCTGTCCGACGAAGAGATCGAAAAAATGGTGCGTGACGCCGAGGCCAATGCCGAGGAAGACCGCAAGTTCGAAGAGCTGGCCGCTGCCCGTAACCAGGGTGACGCGCTGGTTCACTCGACCCGCAAGATGGTCGCTGACGCCGGTGACAAGGTCACTGCCGAAGAGAAGACTGCCATCGAAGCGGCCGTGGTTGCCCTGGAAGCCGCTGTCAAAGGCGACGACAAGGCTGCCATCGATGCCAAGGTCGAGGAACTGTCCAAGGTCTCCGCGCCGGTAGCACAGAAGATGTACGCCGAGCAGTCGGCCGAACAGCCTCAGGGCGGTGCTCAGCAGCAGGCCGAACCGGAAGCCAAGCACGATGACGTGGTTGACGCCGAGTTCGAAGAAGTGAAAGGCGACGACAAGAAGTAATCGTTGCATGTTGTCGGCCAGCTCACCGTCGTTTGGCGGTGAGCTGGTAGGATGTCGCCGCGCGGGGGCTTGCTCCCGCGTTGGCGTATCTGGAATTCGAGAATTTTTTACAGCATTTGTCTGGGCCGCATCGGGTCTTCAGGCGGGTGCTGACGGCGCGGCGCGGATGCCGAACGCCCAACAAGGTGCAAATGACCTATGTCCAAGCGTGATTATTATGAGGTCCTGGGTGTCGAGCGCGGCGCCAGTGAAGCAGACCTGAAAAAGGCTTATCGCCGCCTGGCGATGAAGTACCACCCGGACCGCAACCCGGGCGACAAAGAGTCCGAAGACAAGTTCAAGGAGGCCAACGAGGCCTACGAAGTGCTGTCTGATGCGAGCAAGCGGGCCGCGTTCGACCAGTATGGTCACGCCGGTGTCGACCCGAGCATGGGTGGCGGCGGTGCAGGCTTTGGTGGCGCCAACTTCTCCGACATCTTTGGCGATGTGTTCAGTGACTTCTTCGGTGGTGGGCGTGGCGGTGGTCGTGGTGGCGCTGCGCGCGGCAGCGACCTGCGCTACACCCTGGAACTGAACCTGGAAGAAGCCGTGCGCGGCACCACGGTCAGTATTCGTGTGCCGACCCTGGTCAATTGCCAGCCCTGTGACGGCAGCGGTGCGAAGAAGGGTTCGACGCCATCGACCTGCCCGACGTGCGGCGGCATTGGCCAAGTGCGCATGCAGCAGGGCTTCTTCTCTGTGCAGCAGACCTGCCCGCGCTGCCATGGCCAGGGCAAGATCATCACCGACCCTTGCAATGCTTGCCACGGTGAAGGCCGCGTCGAGGAATACAAGACCCTGTCGGTCAAGGTGCCGGCCGGCGTCGACACGGGCGACCGTATCCGCCTGTCCGGCGAAGGCGAGGCGGGCACTCACGGTGGCCCGACTGGCGACCTTTACGTGGTGATCAACGTGCGTGAGCACGAGATTTTCCAGCGTGACGGCAAGCACCTCTACTGCGAAGTGCCCATCAGCTATACCGATGCCGCTCTGGGTGGCGAGCTGGAAGTGCCGACCCTCGATGGTCGTGTGAAGCTCAAGATCCCGGAAGGCACTCAGACCGGCAAGCAGTTCCGCCTGCGTGGCAAGGGTGTGGCACCGGTGCGTGGTGGTGGTGCGGGTGACCTGCTGTGCCGCGTTGCGGTTGAGACCCCGGTCAACCTCAGCCGTCGCCAGCGTGAACTGCTCGAAGAGCTGCGCGACTCGCTCGAAGGCGACAGCTCCCACTCGCCCAAGGCCAATGGCTGGTTCGATGGCGTGAAGCGCTTCTTCGGCGATCTCTGACAAGGAACAGGCTATGCGACGTATTGCAGTGATGGGCGCGGCAGGGCGGATGGGCAAAACCCTGATCGAAGCTGTGCAGCAAACCCCAGGTGCCGGGCTGACCGCGGCGATCGATCGCCCGGACAGCTCGCTGGTCGGGGCGGATGCCGGTGAGTTGGCGGCCCTTGGCCGTATCGGTGTGCCGCTGTCGGATGACCTGGCCAAGGTTGCCGACGATTTCGATGTGCTGATCGACTTCACTCACCCTTCGGTGACCCTGAAGAACCTGGCGTTCTGCCGCAAGCATGGCAAGGCCATGATCATCGGCACCACCGGTTTCACCAGCGACGAGAAGCAGCTGTTGGCCGAGGCGGGCAAGGACATCCCGATCGTCTTCGCCGCCAACTTCAGCGTAGGCGTCAACCTCAGCCTGAAGTTGCTGGACATGGCCGCGCGGGTGCTGGGCGATGATGTCGACATCGAGATCATCGAGGCGCACCACCGGCACAAGGTCGATGCGCCGTCAGGCACTGCGCTGCGCATGGGTGAGGTGGTGGCCAACGCACTGGGCCGTGACCTTCAGGAAGTGGCGGTGTATGGCCGTGAGGGCCAGACGGGGGCGCGTGATCGCAAGACCATCGGCTTCGCCACCGTGCGTGCCGGCGATGTGGTCGGTGACCATACCGTGCTGTTCGCCGCAGAAGGTGAGCGCCTGGAAATCACCCACAAGGCGTCCAGCCGCATGACCTTCGCCAAGGGTGCGGTGCGTGCCGCGCTGTGGCTGGATGGGCGTGAGGCGGGCTTGTACGACATGCAGGATGTGCTGGAGCTGCGCTGAGTCTTGCAGCGACTGTGATGGCCCTATCGCCGGCAAGCCGGCTCCCACAATGGATTGTGTGGGCTTTTAGGGTTGAGCAAGGCAGCTGCTCCCGCAGGGGATTGCAAACCTTCCGGTTGGTGCCGTACATGTGGGAGCCGGCTTGCCGGCGATGGGGTGCAAGGCACCCCCTGTCGCAATCATGTGTTTTAGAGGCACATTTGCGGTAGACCAAAAAAGCACTTTTCTGTAAGCTACAGCTTTAGTGTGTCCACTAAAAGCGCGCAGCGAATTGAATTCAGCACATAAAAGCGGGGTGACGTGTCCATACGTCACTCCGCTTTTTTGCAACCTGCGATCGCCCTTTCATGCTTGATTTACGGGAGGTCTTCTTGACAAAGCCAGCCATACTCGCCCTTGCCGACGGCAGTATTTTTCGCGGTGAAGCCATCGGAGCCGACGGTCAGACCGTTGGTGAGGTGGTATTCAACACCGCTATGACCGGCTACCAGGAAATCCTTACAGACCCTTCCTACGCGCAGCAAATAGTTACCCTGACCTACCCGCACATCGGCAACACCGGTACCACGCCGGAAGATGCCGAGTCGAACCGTGTCTGGTCCGCCGGCCTGGTCATCCGTGACCTGCCGCTGCTGGCCAGCAACTGGCGTAACACCCAGTCGCTGCCTGACTACCTCAAGGCCAACAATGTCGTTGCCATCGCCGGCATCGACACCCGTCGCCTGACCCGTATCCTGCGTGAAAAGGGCGCTCAGAACGGCTGCATTCTGGCTGGTGACAACATCAGCGAAGAAGCCGCCATCGCCGCGGCCCGCGCCTTCCCCGGCCTCAAGGGCATGGACCTGGCCAAGGTCGTTTCCACCAAGGAGCGTTACGAGTGGCGCTCCAGCGTGTGGGAGCTGAAAACTGACAGCCACCCGACCCTGGAAGCCTCCGAGCTGCCGTACCACGTTGTCGCCTTCGACTACGGCGTCAAGCTGAACATCCTGCGCATGTTGGTCGCCCGCGGCTGCCGCGTGACCGTGGTGCCTGCCCAGACCCCGGCCAGCGAAGTGCTCGCGCTCAACCCGGACGGCGTGTTCCTGTCCAACGGCCCTGGTGATCCGGAGCCATGCGACTACGCCATCCAGGCGATCAAAGAGGTCCTCGAAACCGAGATCCCGGTGTTCGGCATCTGCCTCGGCCACCAGCTGCTGGCCCTGGCCTCCGGCGCCAAGACCGTGAAAATGGGCCACGGCCACCACGGTGCCAACCACCCGGTCCAGGACCTGGACACCGGCGTGGTCATGATCACCAGCCAGAACCACGGTTTCGCCGTAGACGAAGCCACCCTGCCGGGTAACGTGCGCGCCATCCACAAGTCGCTGTTCGACGGCACCCTGCAGGGTATCGAGCGTACCGACAAGAGCGCGTTCAGCTTCCAGGGCCACCCTGAAGCGAGCCCGGGCCCGACCGACGTCGCGCCACTGTTCGATCGTTTCACCGATGCCATGGCCAAGCGCCGCTGAGCATCCTGCTTCAAGGCCCCGGGCCGGCACCTGCCGCGCCCGGCCGCGCCTGACCCAGATTGTTCAAAGCGGCTTGCCGACTGACCCCGGATTTGAGTGACCACCATGCCAAAACGTACAGACATCAAAAGCATCCTGATTCTCGGCGCTGGCCCGATCGTGATCGGCCAGGCCTGCGAATTCGACTACTCCGGCGCCCAGGCTTGTAAAGCCCTGCGCGAGGAAGGTTTCCGCGTCATCCTGGTGAACTCCAACCCAGCCACCATCATGACCGACCCGGCCATGGCCGACGCCACCTACATCGAGCCGATCAAGTGGCAGTCGGTGGCCAAGATCATCGAAAAAGAGCGCCCGGACGCCGTATTGCCGACCATGGGTGGCCAGACCGCACTGAACTGCGCCCTGGACCTGGAGCGCCACGGCGTGCTGGAGAAGTTCGGCGTAGAGATGATCGGTGCCAACGCCGACACCATCGACAAGGCCGAAGACCGTTCGCGCTTCGACAAGGCCATGAAGGACATCGGCCTGGAGTGCCCGCGCTCCGGTATCGCCCACAGCATGGAAGAGGCCAATGCGGTCCTTGAGAAGCTTGGCTTCCCATGCATCATCCGCCCGTCGTTCACCATGGGTGGCACCGGCGGTGGTATCGCTTACAACCGTGAAGAGTTCGAAGAAATCTGCACCCGTGGTCTGGACCTGTCGCCGACCAAAGAGCTGCTGATCGACGAATCGCTGATCGGCTGGAAAGAGTACGAGATGGAAGTGGTCCGTGACAAAAAGGACAACTGCATCATCGTCTGCTCGATCGAAAACTTCGACCCGATGGGCGTGCACACCGGTGACTCCATCACCGTGGCGCCAGCGCAGACCCTGACCGACAAGGAATACCAGATCATGCGCAACGCCTCGCTGGCGGTGCTGCGTGAAATTGGCGTTGAAACCGGCGGTTCCAACGTGCAGTTCGGTATCTGCCCGAACACTGGCCGCATGGTCGTGATCGAAATGAACCCGCGTGTTTCGCGTTCATCGGCGCTGGCTTCCAAGGCAACGGGCTTCCCGATCGCCAAGATCGCCGCCAAGCTGGCCATTGGTTACACCCTCGACGAACTGCAGAACGACATCACGGGCGGCCGTACCCCGGCGTCCTTCGAGCCGTCGATCGACTACGTCGTCACCAAGCTGCCACGCTTCGCCTTCGAGAAATTCCCGAAAGCCGACGCCCGCCTGACCACCCAGATGAAGTCCGTGGGTGAAGTCATGGCCATCGGCCGTACCTTCCAGGAGTCCCTGCAGAAAGCCCTGCGCGGCCTGGAAGTCGGTGCTTGCGGCCTGGACCCGAAAGTCGACCTGGCCAGCCCTGAAGCCGCCAGCATCCTCAAGCGCGAGCTGACCGTGCCGGGCGCCGAGCGTATCTGGTACGTGGCTGACGCCATGCGTTCGGGTATGACCTGCGAAGAGATCTTTGCCCTGACCGGCATCGACATGTGGTTCCTGGTTCAGATGGAAGACCTGATCAAGGAAGAAGAGAAGGTCAAGACCCTGGCCCTGTCGGCGATCGACAAGGACTACATGCTGCGCCTCAAGCGCAAGGGCTTCTCGGACCAGCGTCTGGCCAAGCTGCTCGGTATCACCGACAAGAACCTGCGCCGTCACCGCCACAAGCTGGAAGTGTTCCCGGTTTACAAGCGCGTCGACACCTGCGCTGCCGAGTTCGCCACCGATACCGCCTACCTGTACTCCACCTATGAGGAAGAGTGCGAGGCCAACCCGTCGACCCGCGACAAGATCATGATCCTGGGTGGCGGCCCGAACCGTATCGGCCAAGGCATCGAGTTCGACTATTGCTGCGTGCACGCGGCACTGGCACTGCGTGAAGACGGTTACGAAACCATCATGGTCAACTGCAACCCGGAAACCGTCTCCACCGACTACGACACCTCCGACCGTCTGTACTTCGAGCCGTTGACCCTGGAAGACGTGCTGGAAGTCTGCCGCGTCGAGAAGCCCAAGGGCGTCATCGTCCACTACGGCGGCCAGACCCCGCTGAAACTCGCACGCGCCCTGGAAGAGGCCGGCGTACCGATCATCGGTACCAGCCCGGACGCCATCGACCGTGCCGAAGACCGTGAGCGCTTCCAGCAGATGGTTCAGCGCCTGAACCTGCTGCAGCCGCCAAACGCCACCGTGCGCAGCGAAGAAGAAGCCATCCGTGCCGCGGGCGGTATCGGTTACCCGCTGGTGGTGCGCCCGTCCTACGTACTGGGTGGCCGCGCGATGGAGATCGTCTACGAACTGGACGAGCTCAAGCGCTACCTGCGTGAAGCCGTGCAAGTGTCCAACGACAGCCCGGTACTGCTCGACCACTTCCTCAACTGCGCCATCGAGATGGACGTGGATGCGGTCTGCGACGGCACCGACGTTGTCATCGGCGCGATCATGCAGCACATCGAACAGGCCGGTGTTCACTCCGGTGACTCGGCGTGCTCGCTGCCGCCTTACTCGCTGAGCAAGGACGTGCAGGACCAGGTTCGCGACCAGGTGCGCAAGATGGCACTGGAGCTGGGCGTGGTTGGCCTGATGAACGTGCAGCTGGCCTTGCAGGGCGACAAGATCTACGTGATCGAAGTCAACCCGCGCGCCTCGCGTACCGTGCCGTTCGTGTCCAAGTGCATCGGCACGTCCCTGGCGATGATCGCTGCCCGCGTCATGGCTGGCAAAACCCTGAAAGAGCTGGGCTTCACCCAGGAAATCATCCCGAACTTCTACAGCGTCAAGGAAGCCGTCTTCCCGTTCGCCAAGTTCCCAGGGGTTGACCCGATCCTCGGCCCTGAGATGAAATCGACGGGTGAAGTCATGGGTGTCGGTGACAGCTTCGGTGAAGCGTTCGCCAAGGCCCAGATGGGTGCCAGCGAAGTATTGCCAACGGGCGGTACCGCGTTCATCAGCGTACGTGACGACGACAAGCCCCAAGTGGCTGGCGTTGCCCGCGACCTGATCGCCCTGGGCTTTGAAGTGGTCGCTACTGCAGGTACTGCCAAGGTCATCGAGGCGGCGGGCCTGAAAGTGCGCCGCGTGAACAAGGTGACCGAAGGTCGTCCGCACGTGGTCGACATGATCAAGAACGACGAAGTGTCGTTGATCATCAACACCACCGAAGGCCGTCAGTCGATTGCTGACTCCTATTCGATTCGTCGCAATGCGTTGCAGCACAAGATCTACTGCACCACGACCATTGCGGCTGGTGAAGCCATCTGCGAAGCGCTGAAATTCGGCCCTGAAAAGACCGTTCGTCGCTTGCAGGATCTGCATGCAGGACTTAAAGCATGAGCATTACCAAGTATCCGATGACCGTTCAGGGCGCTCGCGCCCTGGAAGAGGAACATCTGTTCCTGAGCAAGACCGAGCGCCCGCGCCTGAGTCAGGCCATTGGCGAAGCGCGCGAACTGGGCGACCTCAAGGAAAATGCCGAATACCATGCCGCCCGTGAGGAGCAGGGCATGGTCGAGGCGCGTATCCGCGACATCGAAGGCCGTCTGCAGAACTCGGTAGTGATCGATGTGACCACTATTCCTCACACCGGCAAGGTGATTTTCGGTACCACTGTGGTGCTGGCCAACACTGAAACCGATGAAGAGGTGAGCTACCAGATCGTTGGCGAGGATGAAGCCGACGTGAAGCAAGGCAAGCTCTCGAGTGGCGCACCGATCGCCCGTGCCATCATCGGCAAGGAAGAAGGTGATACTGTCGTCGTCAAGACGCCAAGCGGCTCGGTCGAGTACGAGATTGTCGAAGTCAAGCACATCTGACCGGCGCCAGCGGGCGCCATCCCTTGAGGGGATCCTCTGGCAACTGGCCCAGGTTTTCTGGGTCGGTGGCCTTTGGGTGTTCCATGTGGGGCTGGTGCCTGCGCTCAAGGTCAGTGGCCTGGCGCCCTTGCTGGTACAGGACATCGCCGGGCAAATCGACCGTTGGTTGATAGGTGTGGCGATGCTCGGGCTGCTGACGCAGCTGGCGGTGCTGGCGAGGGTCGATGGCCTGGCTGCCTGGTGGCGGCAATTCCGTGGCCAGATGCTGTTGCTGGGCTTTGCGGCCTGCGTGGGGTACTACACCTTGCGCTACGGTATCTCGGTCGGCGAGCGCTGGCAGATGTTCTGTTTCCTGGTGCTGGGGTTTTCCGGCATCGTGCTGGTCGCTCAACCGGTACCGGTCAGGGCGCGTCAAGCGCGCCACTGAGCGGCGCCACCGTTACTTGTAACGGTGGATGTTGGACAGCTGCTTGTTCGGCTGCGGGTTCTTGCGGTAGATCAGCGCTTTCTTGCCGATGGTCTGCACCAGCTCGGCGCGGCCTTGCTTGCACAGCTCTGCGATGGTCTCGGCGCGCTCTTCGCGATCTTCCGAGCGAATTTCGACCTTGATCAGCTCATGGTCGGCCAGGGCGCGGTCCAGTTCAGCGATCACGCCTTCATTCAAACCGTTGCCAGCAACGATCAGGACCGGTTTCAGGTCATGACCAATGGATTTGTATTGCTTCTTCTGCTCGTTATTGAGCGGCATAATCTGACCCTTTCCGTCTGATTCTGTAAAATTGACGGGCATTTTACCCGAGGGCCTGTGGCTCCGCCCAGTCAAACACGACGCATATCATCGAGGTGCCCCGTGGTACAACGTTCCAAAAGCAGCGCCAACTGGCTGCGAGAGCATTTTAACGACCCTTTTGTTAAGCAGGCGCAGAAGGATGGCTACCGCTCGCGCGCAAGCTACAAACTGCTGGAGATCCAGGAAAAGGACCGCCTGATCCGTCCCGGCATGAGCGTGATCGACCTCGGCGCAGCCCCTGGCGGTTGGTCGCAGGTGACCAGTCGTCTGATTGGTGGCCAAGGCCGCCTGATCGCTTCCGACATTCTGGAAATGGACTCGATCCCTGACGTTACCTTCATTCAGGGCGACTTCACCCAGGATGAGGTGCTGCAACAAATTCTCGACGCTGTCGGTGATTCGCACGTAGACCTTGTGATTTCCGACATGGCCCCCAATATGAGTGGTACGCCTGAAGTGGACATGCCACGTGCGATGTTCCTCTGTGAGTTGGCCCTGGACCTGGCAACACGTGTACTCAAGCCCGGTGGTGATTTTCTCATCAAGATTTTCCAGGGCGAAGGCTTTGACATGTACCTGAAGGATGTTCGCACCAAGTTCGACAAGGTGCAGATGCGCAAGCCGTCGTCTTCGCGGGACCGCTCGCGTGAACAGTACCTGCTGGGTAGGGGTTTCAAGGGCGCTTGAATGGCGTGCTGCGGGGTGGTCGATAGTTATTTCCAATCGGCCGCCCCGTCTGGATTGTCCGAACTTCGTGTAGTCTAGATTTCACAAAGGGTTACAGACGGTGCCTGCGGTTGCGTAGGTAATGTAGTAAGTTAGGGCGATGAATATCATGCGAGGCACGGCTGCGTCGTGCGCCGGCCTCAGAGGGTAGCGAATTGAACGACATGGCAAAGAATCTGATCCTGTGGTTGATCATCGCAGCTGTCCTGGTGACGGTGATGAACAACTTCTCCAGCCCTAACGAGCCGCAGACCCTCAACTACTCCGACTTCATCCAGCAGGTCAAGGATGGCAAGGTCGAGCGTGTTACCGTCGATGGCTACATCATTACCGGCAAGCGCTCCGATGGCGACAGCTTCAAGACCGTTCGCCCGGCCATTACCGATAACGGCCTGATCGGCGACCTGGTCGACAATAACGTGGTCGTCGAAGGCAAGCAGCCTGAGCAGCAGAGCATCTGGACTCAGCTTTTGGTAGCGAGCTTCCCGATCCTGGTGATCATCGCCGTGTTCATGTTTTTCATGCGCCAGATGCAGGGCGGTGCAGGCGGCAAGGGCGGGCCGATGAGCTTCGGCAAGAGCAAGGCGCGCCTGTTGTCCGAAGACCAGGTCAAGACCACCCTGGCCGACGTCGCAGGTTGCGACGAGGCCAAGGAAGAAGTCGGCGAGCTGGTCGAGTTCCTGCGCGACCCGGGCAAGTTCCAGCGCCTGGGCGGGCGCATCCCGCGTGGCGTGTTGATGGTTGGCCCGCCGGGTACCGGTAAGACCTTGCTGGCCAAGGCCATTGCCGGCGAAGCCAAGGTGCCTTTCTTCACCATCTCCGGTTCGGACTTCGTCGAGATGTTCGTCGGTGTGGGTGCCAGCCGTGTGCGCGACATGTTCGAGCAGGCTAAAAAGCACGCCCCATGCATCATCTTCATCGACGAGATCGACGCCGTTGGTCGCCACCGTGGCGCCGGTATGGGCGGTGGTCACGACGAGCGTGAGCAGACCCTCAACCAGTTGCTGGTCGAGATGGACGGCTTTGAAATGAACGATGGCATCATCGTCATCGCCGCCACCAACCGTCCGGATGTACTGGACCCGGCCTTGCTGCGTCCTGGTCGTTTCGACCGCCAGGTGGTGGTCGGCCTGCCGGACATCCGTGGTCGTGAGCAGATCCTCAAGGTCCACATGCGCAAGGTGCCGATCGGCGAAAACGTCAACCCGGCGGTCATTGCCCGTGGTACGCCAGGCTTCTCCGGTGCTGACCTGGCCAACCTGGTCAACGAAGCTTCGCTGTTCGCGGCACGCTCCAACAAGCGCCTGGTCGAGATGAAAGAGTTCGAACTGGCCAAAGACAAGATCATGATGGGCGCCGAGCGCAAGACCATGGTCATGTCCGAGAAGGAAAAACAGAACACCGCTTACCACGAGGCCGGTCACGCCATCGTTGGTCGTCTGGTGCCTGAGCATGACCCGGTCTACAAGGTCTCGATCATCCCGCGCGGTCGCGCCCTGGGTGTGACCATGTTCCTGCCCGAAGAAGACCGCTACAGCCTGTCCAAGCGTGCGCTGATCAGCCAGATCTGCTCGCTGTACGGTGGCCGTATCGCCGAGGAAATGACCTTGGGCTTCGACGGCGTCACCACCGGTGCCTCGAACGACATCATGCGCGCCAGCCAGATTGCCCGGAACATGGTCACCAAGTGGGGCCTGTCCGAGAAGCTCGGCCCGCTGATGTATGCCGAAGAGGAGGGCGAGGTCTTCCTCGGCCGCAGCGCCGGTAGCCAGCACGCCAGTGTTTCCGGCGAAACTGCCAAGCTGATCGATTCGGAGGTGCGCAGCATCATCGACCAGTGCTATGCCACTGCCAAGCAGCTGCTGACCGACAACCGCGACAAGCTCGACGCCATGGCCGAAGCACTGATGAAGTACGAGACCATCGACGCCGACCAGATCGACGACATCATGTCCGGTCGTACGCCTCGTGAACCGCGTGACTGGGACGACGATAAGACTTCGGGCACGCCTGCTGCCCAGAATGATCGCCCTGAATCGCCGATCGGCGGCCCAGCGGCTCAACACTAAGGGCATCTATGAGCTCTAAGCTGTACCCGACCCGGTTGCCTTGCGGCAACCGGGTTCTTGATTTGTCCCGTACCCATGTCATGGGTATCCTCAATATCACCCCTGATTCCTTCTCTGATGGCGGGCGCTTCAGTCAGCGCGACGAGGCCCTGCGTCATGCAGAAGCCATGGTGGCGGCAGGCGCGACGCTGATCGACATCGGCGGCGAGTCGACTCGCCCGGGTGCCCGTGCGGTGTCGGTCACCGAGGAGCTCGAGCGTGTGGCGCCTATGGTCGAGGCGATCAACAGTCGCCTTGACGTGGTCATTTCGGTCGATACCTCCACGCCTGCCGTCATGCGTGAGTCGGCCCGCCTCGGTGCTGGCCTGATCAACGACGTGCGTGCACTGGAACGTGATGGTGCCCTCGATGCTGCGGCAGATACCGGGCTGCCGGTGTGCCTGATGCACATGCGCGGTGAGCCGGGGAACATGCAGGACGACCCGCATTACGAGGATGTGACTGCTGACGTAACGCGCTATCTTGAACAGCGGATGGCGGCTTGCGCAGCGGCGGGAATCGGTGCCGAACGCATCATCCTCGACCCAGGTTTCGGCTTCGCCAAGACACTGGCGCATAACCTCAGCCTGTTCAAACATATGGAAGCGCTCTACAGCCTCGGTCGCCCGTTGCTGGTGGGGGTTTCCCGCAAGAGCATGATCGGCCTGACGCTGGATCGTCCGGTCGGCGAGCGGCTGTACGGCAGCCTCGCGCTTGCGGCATTGGCCATGACCAAGGGTGCCAGCATTCTGCGCGTCCATGATGTGGCCGAGACCGCCGATGTGGTGCGCATGATCGCTGCGGTACAGAACGCCGAATAAGAAGATTGGAGTCCCTATGAGCAGAAAATACTTTGGTACCGACGGCATCCGTGGCCGCGTCGGCGAATACCCGATCACCCCCGACTTCATGCTCAAGCTGGGCTGGGCGGCGGGCATGGCCTTCCGCAAGCAGGGTAACTGCCGCGTGCTGGTGGGCAAAGACACGCGTATTTCCGGTTACATGTTCGAGTCCGCGCTCGAGGCGGGCCTTTCTGCTGCAGGTGCTGACGTCTTGCTGCTCGGGCCGATGCCCACGCCGGCCATCGCCTACCTGACCCGTACCTTCCATGCCGAAGCGGGTATCGTCATCAGTGCCTCGCACAACCCGCACGATGACAACGGTATCAAGTTCTTCTCGGGCCAGGGCACCAAGCTGCCCGACGAAATCGAGCTGATGATCGAGGAGCTTCTTGACCAGCCGATGACGGTGGTCGACTCCAGCAAGCTGGGCAAGGTTTCGCGCATCAACGATGCCGCTGGCCGCTACATCGAGTTTTGCAAGAGCAGTGTGCCGACCAGCACCGGTTTCGAAGGCCTCAAGCTGGTGGTGGACTGCGCCCATGGTGCGACCTACAAAGTCGCGCCGAGCGTGTTCCGTGAGCTGGGTGCCGACGTGACGGTGCTGCATGCGCAGCCTGATGGCCTGAACATCAACGAAAACTGCGGTTCGACCCATATCGAGTCGCTGCAGGCGGCAGTACTGGTCGGCCACGCCGACTTGGGTATCGCCTTCGATGGTGACGGTGACCGGGTGTTGATGGTCGACCATACCGGCGCGATCGTCGATGGTGACGAGCTGCTGTTCATCATTGCCCGGGACCTGCACGAGCGGGGCAAGTTGCAGGGTGGGGTGGTCGGTACGCTGATGAGTAACCTGGGCCTGGAGCTTGCGCTCAAGGACCTGGACATTCCTTTCGTGCGGGCCAAGGTTGGCGACCGCTACGTGATGGCCGAGCTGCTCGAGCGCGGCTGGCTGGTGGGGGGTGAAAACTCTGGGCATGTCGTGTGCTGCAACCACACCACCACCGGTGATGCGATCATTGCCGCACTGCAGGTACTGCTGGCGCTCAAGCGCCGCGGCGAGACCTTGGCGCAGGCTCGCCAGGCCTTGCGCAAGTGCCCACAGGTGCTGATCAATGTGCGCTTTGGCGCGAGCAAGGTCGACCCCCTGGAGCATCCGGCCGTCAAGGAGGCCAGTGCCAAGGTCACTGACGACATGGCGGGGCGTGGGCGTGTGCTGTTGCGCAAGTCGGGCACCGAGCCGTTGGTGCGGGTGATGGTTGAAGGTGACGACGAAAGCCAGGTGCGCACGCATGCCGAAGCCCTGGCCAAGCTGGTCGCTGAAGTTTGTGTCTGAATTGGGCTTGCCAGCGCAGATCTGGTTGGGTAAGATCTGCGCCCACTTTGACCGACGAGGTAAAGCATGCGTCGCCCCATGGTAGCTGGTAACTGGAAGATGCACGGTACCCGCGCCAGCGTCGCTGAGCTGACTCAGGGCTTGGGCAATATGCTCATCCCCGACGGTATCGAAGTCGCGGTTTTTCCTCCGGCCCTGTTCATCAATCAAGTCATTGATGGCCTGCAAGGCAAAGGAATCACCGTTGGAGCACAGAATTCTGCAGTACAGCCCGAACAGGGTGCGCTGACCGGTGAAGTTGCACCGAGTCAGTTGGCTGAAGCGGGTTGCAAGTTGGTGTTGATTGGCCACTCCGAACGTCGCCAGGTTATCGGTGAAAGTGAAGAAGTGCTTAATCGCAAGTTTGCAGCTGCTCAGAAAAGTGGTTTGACGCCGGTGCTCTGTATAGGGGAAACTCTTGAAGAGCGCGAAGCGGGCAAGACGCTTGAAGTTGTAGGGCGTCAACTAAGCAGTGTTATCGACGCGTTCGGTATTGCCGCTTTTGCCAATGCAGTAATTGCCTATGAGCCTGTATGGGCCATCGGTACAGGTTTGACGGCCTCGCCGCAACAAGCTCAGGATGTGCATGCCGCCATCCGTAAGCAGTTGGCAGCGAAGGACGCCGAAGTTGCGCAGAACGTGCAGCTTCTCTACGGCGGTAGCGTGAAGGCGGCCAATGCGGCCGAACTGTTCGGCATGCCGGATATTGATGGGGGGCTCATTGGTGGAGCATCCCTGAACGCAGACGAATTCGGTGCAATTTGTCGCGCCGCAGGAAACTGAACAAATGCTGGAAACAGTTATCGTTGTTTTTCATCTGTTGGCAGCGCTGTCGCTTGTAGTGCTGGTACTGTTGCAACAGGGTAAGGGTGCGGAAGCAGGTGCATCTTTCGGCGCAGGTGCTTCAAATACTGTGTTCGGAAGCCAAGGTTCTGCTACCTTCCTGAGTAAATTCACTGCTATACTTGCCGCCACTTTCTTTTTGACAGCACTTGGGTTAGGATACTTCGCCAAGCAACAAGCTCACCAGCTTGGTCAGGCGGGACTTCCGGATCCAGCGGTCTTGGAAGTGCAACAGCCAAAGCCGGCAGTAAATGATGATGTACCGGTGCTCCAGGAGCAGAAGAGCGAAACCACCCCAGCGGGTGACGTACCTCCTCCAGCCGAAGAGCAGAAGTAACGGGTTTCAAGAAGTAATATTGCCGAGGTGGTGGAATTGGTAGACACGCAACCTTGAGGTGGTTGTGCCCATAGGGTGTAGGGGTTCGAGTCCCCTTCTCGGTACCAATTAAAGCTTGAGAGCCCGCTTTAGCGGGCTTTCTTGCAGGTGGAGGTTAGATTGACCCAGCGACGGGTTCAGTCTTATACTTTCGCCCCAGCTTTGTCGCGGGGTGGAGCAGCTTGGTAGCTCGTCGGGCTCATAACCCGAAGGTCGTTGGTTCAAATCCAGCCCCCGCAACCAGCTTCAGCGGAGCCCCTTTTCAGGGGCTTTTTGCTAGCCGAACAGTTTACGGCGTCGTTGTCCAACGGCGCTTTCAGGGATGGGCGCTTCGCCCATTTTTTATTTGCACAGCATGCACGAGGGGGTTCAGGTGTCGAGCAAGCTAGAACAGTTGCAGGCCTTGTTGGCCCCGGTGGTCGAGGGTCTGGGCTATCAATGCTGGGGGATCGAGTACGTTTCCCAGGGTAAGCATTCGGTACTGCGCATCTATATCGACAAGGAAGGCGGCATCCTGGTGGAGGACTGTGAAGCGGTCAGCCGTCAGGCCAGCGCCATTCTTGATGTGGAAGATCCGATCAGCAGTGAATATACCCTTGAGGTGTCCTCTCCAGGCATGGATCGCCCGCTGTTCACGCTGGAACAGTTTGCCTCGCATGCCGGCGAACAAGTGAAGATCAAGCTGCGTACGCCCTTCGAAGGTCGTCGTAACTTCCAGGGCCTTCTCCGCGGTGTGGAGGAGCAGGATGTGGTGGTCCAGGTGGACACTCACGAGTTTCTGTTGCCGATCGATTCGATCGACAAGGCCAATATTATTCCCAGTTTTGACTGAGACGTGCCGGGCCCGGCGGACTATCCGGGCCCAATGGCTTGCGCAAGGCGAGGCGTACGATGAGCAAAGAAGTACTGCTGGTTGTTGAATCGGTATCCAACGAAAAAGGTGTACCGCCCGGCGTCATTTTCGAAGCGCTGGAAGTGGCTCTGGCCACTGCAACCAAAAAACGTTTTGAAGACGAAGTCGATCTGCGTGTGGAAATCAACCGCCACACCGGTAGCTACGAGACCTTCCGTCGCTGGACCGTGGTCGACGAAGCCGATCTGGACGATCCGGCGATCGAGACCTGGCTGGCCAAGATTCACGAAACTCACCCTGAAGCCAAAGTGGGTGACGTGATCGAGGAGAAGATCGAGTCCATCGAATTCGGTCGTATCGCCGCCCAGACCGCCAAGCAGGTCATCGTGCAGAAGGTCCGTGAGGCCGAGCGCGCCCAGGTGGTCGATGCCTACCGCGAACGCGTTGGCGAGATCATCTCCGGCACTGTCAAAAAGGTTACCCGCGACAACGTCATCGTCGACCTGGGCAACAACGCCGAGGCGCTGCTGGCTCGCGAAGACATCATTCCACGTGAGACCTTCCGGGTCAGCGTGCGCTTGCGTGCGCTGCTCAAGGAAATCCGCACCGAGAACCGCGGTCCGCAGCTGATCCTGTCGCGCACCGCGCCACAGATGCTGATCGAACTGTTCCGCATCGAAGTGCCGGAAATCGCCGAAGGCCTCATCGAAGTCATGGCCGCTTCCCGTGATCCGGGTTCGCGTGCCAAGATCGCCGTCCGCTCCAAGGACAAGCGCATCGACCCGCAGGGTGCCTGTATCGGCATGCGCGGTTCGCGCGTCCAGGCCGTATCCGGCGAGCTGGGTGGCGAGCGTGTGGATATCGTCCTGTGGGACGAGAACCCGGCGCAATTTGTCATCAACGCCATGTCGCCGGCTGAAGTCGCGGCGATCATCGTTGACGAAGATGCCCATGCCATGGACATCGCCGTTGCCGAGGACAACCTGGCCCAGGCCATTGGCCGTGGTGGTCAGAACGTTCGCCTGGCCAGTCAGTTGACCGGCTGGACCCTGAACGTGATGACCGAGAAGGATATCCAGGCCAAGCAGCAGGCGGAAACCGGTGACATCCTGCGCAACTTCATCGAGGAACTGGAAGTCGACGAGGAGCTGGCCCAAGTGCTGGTCGACGAAGGCTTTACCAGCCTCGAAGAAATTGCCTACGTACCGTTGGAAGAAATGCTCAACATCGATGGCTTTGACGAGGAAATCGTCAATGAGCTCCGCGCTCGAGCCAAGGACCGTTTGTTGACCAAGGCCATCGCTACCGAAGAAAAACTGGCAGACGCCCATCCGGCCGAAGACCTGCTCTCCCTTGAGGGCATGGACAAGGACCTGGCGGCGGAACTGGCGGTGCGCGGCGTGGTTAACCGCGAAGACCTGGCCGAGCAGTCGATTGACGACCTGCTCGACATCGACGGCATCGACGAAGAGCGTGCCGGCAAGTTGATCATGGCCGCCCGAGCCCACTGGTTCGAGTAATTAGGCGCGGCCTGAGGAGAGAAGTGCATGACGCAAGTCACGGTGAAAGAACTGGCCCAAGAGGTCGAGGCACCGGTAGAGCGCCTGCTGCAGCAGATGCGTGAGGCAGGTCTGCCGCACACCGACGCCGGTCAGGTAGTGACCGACAATGAGAAGCAGACTCTGCTGACCCATTTGAAGAGCAGCCACAAGAGCAAGGCGGAAGAGCCGCGCAAGATTACCTTGCAGCGCAAGACCACCAGCACCCTGCGTGTCGCCGGTAGCAAAAGCATCAGCGTAGAAGTACGCAAGAAGAAAGTATTCGTTCAGCGCAGCCCTGAAGAGATTCAGGCTGAGCAGAAACGTGAGCAGGACGAGCGCCGTGCGGCTGAAAACGCCGCGCGTGACAAGGTCGACGCCGACGTTCGCCAGCGCAACGAAGAGCAGGCTCGTCGCCACGCGAACGCCACTGCTGCCGCTGCCCCAGCTGCCAAGGCCGAGCCGGCACCCGCCGCTCCAGCTGCAGCTCCGGCACCCGCACCGGTCGTCGCTGACGCGCCTGCTTCCGAAGACGCTGCAGCCCGTGCTGCCGAGCGCAAGAAGGACGAGACCCGTCGCAACGAAAGCCGCACCCGCGATGACGATCGTCGCCGTGGCGAGGCGCCACGTGTATCGATCAAGGTCAAGGTGAAGGAGAAGGAAAAGGCTCCGACCCCTCGTGCCGCTCCGCGCACCACCGACGAAGAGAGCGATGGCGCGCGCCGTGGTCGTGGTGGCAAGGGCAAGCTGAAGAAGCGCAACCAGCATGGCTTCCAGAACCCGACGGGTCCGGTCATCCGTGACGTGACCATCGGCGAGACCATCACGGTCTCTGAGCTTGCGCAGCAGATGTCGGTCAAGGCCGCTGAAGTCGTCAAGTTCATGTTCAAGATGGGTACTCCGGTCACCATCAACCAGGTGCTCGACCAGGAAACCGCTCAGCTGATCGCAGAAGAGCTGGGCCACAAGGTCACCCTGGTCAGCGATACCGCCCTGGAAGATTCCCTGGCCGAGTCGCTGAAGTTCGAAGGCCAGGCCGAGTCGCGTGCACCGGTGGTTACCGTCATGGGTCACGTTGACCATGGCAAGACCTCGCTGCTCGACTATATCCGTCGTGCCAAGGTTGCCGCTGGCGAAGCCGGTGGTATCACCCAGCACATCGGTGCCTACCACGTGGAAACCGACCGCGGCATGGTCACCTTCCTCGATACCCCAGGCCACGCTGCGTTCACTCAGATGCGTGCCCGTGGTGCCAAGGCGACCGACATTGTCATCCTGGTGGTGGCGGCGGACGACGGCGTGATGCCACAGACCCGTGAAGCCGTTCAGCATGCCAAGGCAGCTGGCGTCCCGCTGGTGGTTGCGGTGAACAAGATCGACAAGCCTGGTGCAGACCTCGATCGCATCCGTAACGAGCTGTCCGTCGAAGGCGTGACCTCCGAGGAATGGGGTGGTGACACGCCGTTCGTCAAGGTTTCGGCGAAGATGGGTACCGGTGTCGACGAACTGCTCGAAGCCGTACTGCTGCAGGCCGAAGTACTTGAGTTGACGGCCACTCCGACCGCGCCTGGTCGTGGTGTGGTGGTTGAATCGCGCCTGGACAAGGGCCGCGGCCCGGTGGCTACCATCCTGGTTCAGGACGGTACCCTGCGTCAGGGCGACATGGTCCTGTGCGGCTCCAACTATGGCCGCGTGCGTGCCATGCTGGACGAGAACGGCAAGCCTGTTAAGGAAGCCGGCCCGTCTATCCCGGTCGAGATTCTTGGCCTGGATGGCACCCCGGAAGCCGGTGACGAGCTGTCCGTGGTCGCCGACGAGAAGAAAGCCCGCGAAGTTGCTCTGTTCCGTCAGGGCAAGTACCGCGAGGTCAAGCTGGCTCGTGCTCACGCCGGCAAGCTGGAAAACATCTTCGAGACCATGGGTCAGGAAGAGAAGAAGACCCTCAACATCGTCCTCAAGACCGACGTGCGCGGTTCCCTGGAAGCGCTGCAGGGTTCGCTCGGCGGCTTGGGCAACGACGAAGTTCAGGTTCGCGTGATCGGTGGCGGCGTCGGTGGTATCACCGAGAGCGATGCCAACCTGGCGCTGGCGTCCAATGCGGTGCTGTTCGGCTTCAACGTGCGTGCCGATGCCGGTGCGCGCAAGATCGTCGAGCAGGAAGGTCTGGATATGCGTTACTACAACGTGATCTACGACATCATCGAAGACGTCAAGAAGGCCCTGACCGGCATGCTCGGCAGCGATGTCCGCGAGAACATCCTGGGCGTTGCCGAAGTGCGTGACGTGTTCCGTTCGCCGAAGTTCGGCGCCATCGCTGGCTGTATGGTCATCGAAGGTACCGTGTACCGCAACCGTCCGATCCGCGTACTGCGCGACGACGTGGTCATCTTCGAAGGCGAGCTGGAATCGCTGCGTCGCTTCAAGGACGACGCTGCAGAAGTACGTTCGGGCATGGAGTGCGGTATTGGCGTCAAGAGCTACAACGACGTCAAGGTCGGCGACAAGATCGAAGTCTTCGAGAAAGTCCAGGTTGCTCGTACCCTTTAAGGGCGAGCAGGGTCTCAGCCCCCGCCCCAGGGCGGTGGGCAGCCCCTCAGTAGGTAGCGCCCGGTCAGGCTTCAGCCTGACCGGGCGTTTGCCGCTTTACGTTACAGGTAGCAAGAATGGCCAAAGAATACAGCCGTACCCAACGTATCGGTGATCAGATGCAGCGTGAGCTGGCAGAGCTGATCCGCCGTGAAGTCAAGGACCCACGCGTCGGCCTGGTGACGATCACTGCCGTGGACGTCAGTCGCGACCTGGGCCACGCCAAGGTCTACATCACCGTCATGGGTGAAGAAACCCCGGACGCCGTGCAGCAGTCGCTGAAGGCGCTGAACAGCGCAGCCAGCTTCCTGCGCCTGCACCTGGGCCGCTCCATGCAGCTGCGCAGCGTGCCGCAGTTGCACTTCCATTTCGATGAAAGCGTCAGCCGCGGTGTGCATCTGTCGGCGCTGATCGAGCGTGCAGTGGCCGAAGACCGCCTGCACAAGGATACCGACGAGCAGGACACCAAGGAGTAACCGGTGGCCCAGGTCAAACGTATCCGCCGCAACGTCAGCGGCATCATCCTGCTGGACAAGCCTCTTGGCTTCACTTCCAACGCCGCACTGCAGAAAGTGCGCTGGTTGCTCAACGCGGAAAAGGCCGGCCACACTGGCAGCCTCGACCCGTTGGCTACTGGCGTGCTGCCGCTGTGCTTCGGCGAAGCGACCAAGTTTTCGCAGTACCTGCTCGATTCCGACAAGGGCTACGAAACCGTCATGCAGCTGGGGCAGACTACCAATACTGCCGATGCGGAAGGCGAGGTCCTGCAAACCCGTGAGGTGACCGTTGGTCGTGCCGACATCGAGGCGCTGCTGCCACGTTTTCGCGGCCCGATCAGCCAGATACCGCCGATGTACTCGGCGCTCAAGCGTGATGGTCAGCCGCTATACAAGCTGGCGCGTGCAGGAGAGGTAGTGGAGCGCGAGGCGCGTTCTGTTACTATTAACCGCTTGGAGTTGCTCGAGTGCGAAGGTACACGAGCACGGCTGAGCGTAGGATGCAGCAAAGGCACCTATATCCGCACCCTGGTGGAGGATATCGGCGAGGCCCTTGGCTGTGGCGCCTATGTTGCCGAGCTGCGCAGGACCCACGCCGGGCCCTTCGAGCTGGCCCAGACCGTGACCCTCGAAGAACTTGAACAGGCCCACGCCGATGGCGGTAACGAAGCGCTCGATCGCTTCCTCATGCCTTCGGACAGTGGCCTGCAGGACTGGCCGCTGATTGGCCTGTCCGAACACAGCGCGTTCTACTGGCTGCACGGCCAGGCGGTACGTGCGCCGGACGCGCCGCAATTTGGCATGGTCCGGGTACAGGATCACAATGGTCGTTTCATCGGTATCGGTGAAGTGAGCGAAGACGGGCGTATTGCGCCGCGTCGACTGATTCGATCGGAATGATCGAAACCGGGGGCTTCGGCTTTTGCTGTGGCCCGCGGATACAAGGGTGGCTGTCAGTAGGCACGGTCACACCTTTTTTATTAATACAGGGATTTGTCCCTGGCCTATTGGACCCGCTTGCGGGTTCCGTTATCAGGAGAAGCCAAATGGCCCTCAGCGTTGAAGAAAAAGCTCAAATCGTTACCGACTTCCAGCAAGCTGCTGGTGACACTGGTAGCCCGGAAGTTCAGGTCGCTCTGCTGACCGCGAACATCAACAAGCTGCAAGGCCACTTCAAGGCCAACGGTAAAGACCACCACTCGCGTCGTGGCCTGATCCGTATGGTTAACCAGCGTCGTAAGCTGCTGGACTACCTGAAGGGCAAAGACACCACTCGTTACAGCGCCCTGATCGGTCGCCTGGGCCTGCGTCGCTAATAGCGGCCTGGTCAGTGGTGTGCATGGCGTGTCGCATGCTTCGCCAGCGCTGCTTGGCAGCGTTTGCGTCGGACACGTCACGCGTATCTTCGAGGTTGGCAGCCTGGCAACGCTGAGCGGTTTTTCCGCCCGGCGCCAGGCTCCCAGCCTCGTGTTGTATCTGGACGGTCAATGGGGCCGATTCCCTGTTCTGCCCAAGAATTCGCAAGAAACCAGTTCCCCCAGAGCCACTGAAAAAAGGTAGGAAACCGTGAACCCGGTAATCAAGAAATTCCAGTTCGGTCAATCGACCGTTACTCTCGAAACGGGCCGCATTGCCCGTCAGGCAACCGGCGCCGTGCTGGTTACCGTCGACAACGATGTCACCGTGCTGGTGACCGTAGTCGGTGCCAAGCAGGCCGATCCAGGCAAGGGCTTCTTCCCGCTGTCGGTCCACTACCAGGAAAAGACCTACGCCGCCGGCAAGATCCCGGGTGGCTTCTTCAAGCGTGAAGGCCGTCCTTCCGAGAAAGAGACGCTGACCTCGCGCCTGATCGACCGTCCGATCCGCCCGCTGTTCCCTGAAGGCTTCATGAACGAAGTCCAGGTCGTCTGCACCGTGGTATCGACCAGCAAGAAGACCGATCCGGACATCGCTGCGATGATCGGTACCTCGGCTGCCCTGGCCATCTCCGGTATCCCGTTCGAAGGCCCGATCGGCGCTGCCCGTGTTGCCTTCCACGAAAGCACTGGCTACCTGCTGAACCCGACTTACGAGCAACTGGCTGCCTCGAGCCTGGACATGGTCGTTGCCGGTACCTCCGACGCCGTGCTGATGGTTGAATCGGAAGCTCAAGAGCTGACCGAAGACCAGATGCTGGGCGCTGTACTGTTCGCCCACGACGAATTCCAGGCCGTTATCCAGGCTGTCAAAGAGCTGGCTGCCGAAGCCGGCAAGCCGACCTGGGACTGGAAACCTGCCGTTGCCAACACCGAGCTGTTCAACGCCATTCGCGCTGAATTCGGCGAAGCGGTTTCCCAGGGCTACACCATCACCGTCAAGGCCGACCGCTATGCACGCCTGGGCGAGCTGCGTGACCAGGCGATCGCCAAGTTCTCCGGCGAAGAAGGCCAGCCTTCGGCCAGCGAAGTCAAAGAAATCTTCGGCGAGATCGAATACCGCACCGTTCGCGAAAACATCGTTAACGGCAAGCCGCGTATCGATGGTCGTGACACCAAGACCGTACGCCCGCTGAACATCGAAGTGGGCGTTCTGCCGAAGACGCACGGTTCGGCACTGTTCACCCGTGGTGAAACCCAGGCCCTGGTCGTCGCGACCCTGGGTACTGCCCGTGACGCCCAGCTGCTGGACACCCTGGAAGGCGAGAAGAAAGACCCCTTCATGCTGCACTACAACTTCCCGCCGTTCTCGGTAGGTGAGTGTGGCCGTATGGGCGGTGCTGGCCGTCGTGAAATCGGCCACGGCCGCCTGGCCCGCCGTTCGGTACAGGCCATGCTGCCTGCCGCTGACGTGTTCCCGTACACCATCCGTGTCGTGTCGGAAATCACCGAATCCAACGGTTCCAGCTCCATGGCATCGGTCTGCGGTGCTTCCCTGGCACTGATGGATGCTGGTGTACCGATGAAGGCACCGGTGGCCGGTATCGCCATGGGCCTGGTCAAGGAAGGCGAGAAGTTCGCTGTCCTGACCGACATCCTGGGTGACGAAGACCACCTGGGCGACATGGACTTCAAGGTTGCCGGTACTGCCAAAGGCGTTACCGCACTGCAGATGGACATCAAGATCAACGGCATCACCGAAGAGATCATGGAAATCGCCCTGGGCCAAGCCCTGGAAGCGCGCCTGAACATCCTCGGCCAGATGAACCAGATCATTGGCCAGTCGCGTACCGAGCTGTCGGCCAACGCGCCGACCATGATCGCGATGAAAATCGACACCGACAAGATCCGTGACGTCATCGGTAAAGGCGGCGCCACCATTCGCGCCATCTGCGAAGAGACCAAAGCTTCGATCGATATCGAAGACGATGGCTCGATCAAGATCTTCGGCGAAACCAAAGAAGCTGCAGAAGCAGCGCGTCAGCGCGTTCTGGGCATCACCGCCGAGGCCGAGATTGGCAAGATCTACGTGGGCAAGGTCGAGCGTATCGTCGACTTCGGCGCCTTCGTCAACATCCTGCCTGGCAAGGATGGTCTGGTGCACATCTCCATGCTCAGCGATGCACGCGTAGAGAAAGTGACCGATATCCTCAAAGAAGGTCAGGAAGTCGAAGTACTGGTACTGGACGTGGATAACCGCGGCCGTATCAAACTGTCGATCAAAGACGTTGCCGCGGCCAAGGCCTCAGGCGTCTAAGCGACCAGCAACGCTGTATGAAAAGGGCCCCTAGCGGGCCCTTTTTTTATGGCCTGCCGGGAACCTTTTGCACACTTGCATCTTGCACGCAGATTTACCTCGCAGGTTGCAATTTGCACGATCAGCCGCTGTTTGAATCTTATATAAGTTGTTGATATTTAAGGAAAAAATAAAAGATTAAAACCTGGCACAGCCCGTGCAACTACCTTCATATCTGCCGCCAGGACATACGGCGCAGACCTTTCGAAAAACAGGAGTGACTCACATGAAGAAGTTCGCCATTGCTGCCGCTACTGCTACCGCTCTGACCCTGACCATGGCTGGTGGCGCGTTCGCCGCAGAGCCAGTTCAGGCTCCAGTCATGTTGGCTGCCAACGATACTGTGGACAACATGCAACAGGAAGGCTCCGACACTTGGATCACCACCAAAGTCAAAGCTGACCTGTTGACTGAAAAAGGCGTGCCAGGCTCTGACATCAAAGTCGAAACCAGCCAAGGCGTGGTTTCGCTGTCTTCAGACGTGAAGGTCACCGATTCTCAGAAAGACGTAGCAGTCAAAATCGCCAAGAACATCAAGGGCGTCAAGAGCGTCATGGCTGATGGTCTGAAGTCCGAATAAGGAATGTCCCGTCGGCCAAAAGGACCTGGCCACCTTTCAAAAAAGCCCCGGCCTCGGCCGGGGCTTTTCATTAGCGCTCAATTCACCGGATTGCGCGCGACGACATCGCCTTCGAAACACACCTGCTCGGCGATCAGTGGCTCCACAAGCGGCCGGCTCTCACGAAAGTGCGCGGTCTGGGTATGCGCTTCGTACGCCTTGTCATCGCGGTAGATTTCGTAGAGGTAGATCACCTCGGGGTCGACTCGATCCTGTGACACATCGAATACCAGGCAGCCGGGTTCTGTGGCAACGGAAGCGGCAGCGTTTACCTTGATGGCAGTGAGAAATAGTTCGGCGCAACCCGGCTTGACCCGTGTCTTGATGAACAGACTGTACACATGAGGCTCCTTTTGTTTTAAATTCAACAATGAATTGTATACAAAAATGGAGCCAGCCAATGTCTGATTTACCTGCACGCCCCGGTCGCCTCAATGGCCTGCGCCATATCGCCCTGTTGGTGCCCAACCTTGAAGAATGCGAGCGCTTCTATGTCGATGTGCTCGGCATGGAGGTATTGAATCGGGCCAACGAGGATCTGGTCTACTTGACCTGTGGTAACGACAACCTGTCGCTGGGGCGGGGGGCAGGCGCTGCCAATGGCCTGCAGACGCTGGATCACTATGGGTTCATCGTCGACAGCGTAGAGGAATTGGAGGCCTGGTATCAGTACTTCAAGGCCTGCGGGGTGACGCTGCTGGACCGGCCCTTCAATCATGGGGATGGCGCGCGCAGCTTCCACTTGCTGGACCCGGCAGGCAACAAGGTGCAGCCGCTATACCACCCGGCGGTGTCGGGGCAGCGGTTGGTCTGAATTCAAGTGTGGATGTGATGGCCCCATCGCCGGCAAGCCGGCTCCCACAGGGACCGCGCCCGCTTTTAGAAGTTGAGCAAGACAGGTGCCCCCACAGGATGGCCTGCTCCAGGATAGTGGATCGGTGTCCAACTTCTGGGGGCAGTGCAGCACCGGTGGGAGCCGGCTTGCCGGCGATGGGGCCGGTGCAGCTGGCAGGGATTACTCAGCATCAAGGTGCAGCGGCGTAATCACCCGACCATCTTCTGGGGGCAGTCCACACCCGTGGGAGCCGGCTTGCCGGCGATGGGGCCGGTGCGGCTGGCAGGGATTACTCAGCATCAAGGTGCAACGGCGTAATCACCCGACCATCTGATTCAGCCTGCCCCAGCGTGGTATCGATGAAGTAGACCCGGTCATCCTCAAGCTTGCCCTTGTCGACCAGGTAGTCCTTGATACTGCTGGCCCGCTCCTGGCCCAGGGTCCGCAGCAATGGGGCACTTTCGGCCCATGACTTGAGTACCGCCTCGCGCAGCTTGGCGGTGCGTTCCTCGCGGCTGAGCTGTTCCCAGTCGGCCGGCGGTTGCTGTTTCAGGCGGGTGCGGTAGATGCCTTCGAGCATGGCCGGTTTGTCGCTGTCGTCGACCACCAGCATGGACGCGTTGGCCGGGACCTTGTCGCCACGGCGTTGCAGAATCTTGTACCAGATGGCCTGATACTCCCGCTCCAGGCGCTGCTGAGCGAGCAGTGGGCCATCACTGGTCTGGGCACTGGTGCCTTCGATTTCCAGGCGCAGTTCAGGGCGCTCCTTGAGCGCCGAGGCGAGTTTGTTCAGGGCCGATTGCGCATCGCCATTGAGCTCGCTGGAACCTGGGGCGAACGATACATTGCCGAGGTCTTGTGAGCCGCCGCCAGCGATCAGCCCGCCGATGAATTTGAACGGTGCCTGTGCCGCCCGCAGTACAAGGTTACGCAAGGTCTGCCAGACGATTGGCATGACGCTGAACTGCGGGTTGTTGAGGTCGCCGGTCACCGGCAGTTCGATCGAGATCTTGCCTTCGGTGTCCTTGAGCAGCGCGACCGCCAAGCGAATGGGCAGGTCGACCGCGTCCGGGCTATCGACCTTTTCCCCCAGTTGCAGCTGTTCGACCACCACTTTGTTCTCGGCTTTGAGCTGGCCGTTGGTGATCAGGTAGTGCAGGTCGAGGTTCAGGCGGCCCTTGCGAATGCGAAAGCCCGCGAACTTGCCGGAGTAGGGCGTCAGCGTGGTCAACTCGACGCGCTTGAAGCTGGTGGCGATATCAAGGCTGGCCAGCGGGTTGAACGGGTTGAGCGCGCCTTTGATGGTAACGGGTGCGTAACGGTCGACTTTACCCTTGATGTCCACCTTGGCTGGCGCCGGCTTACGGTTGTCGATGGTGCCGATCTGGCCGTTCATTTGCTGGACGGCCGTGGCGAAGTTAGGTGTGAGGGTGAGGTCGGCGAAGTTGGCTGAGCCATCGTTGATGCTGATCTGCCCGATGCGGATGCCCAGCGGCTTGCTGCCTGCGGGGCTGGCCGGCTTGGCTTCGTTTGGCGCGGGGGCATCGGCAGGCTGCGGGATGAGCAGGTCATCCACGTTGGTGGTGCGGTCTTCGTTGATGATGAAGCGGGCATAGGGCTGCAGGAGGGTTACCTTATCGATGGCCAGGGTATCCCCGTGCACATAGGCCAGGCCGTCGACATTCACCTGCTGCCATTTGACGAAGTCGCGGTTCTTGATGGTGTCCAGGGTGTGCAACTGGTTGACCTGCGCCTTGCCGACCACGGTGAAGGCCAGTGGCTCGGTGCCTTTGAGGTCGACCTTGAGGTCGCTGGCGAGCATGCCGCTACGCAGCTCCAGGCGGATGAACGGGTTGATGTAGGCCTGCGCAATACGCAGATCGATGTCGCGTGTGCTGACGTCGAGCCTGGCGCTGACCGGCGCCAGGTTGACCTCGCCACTGGCCTGCAGCTTGCCCTGCTTGCCAATGCCGGTGTCGAGCTTGAGGGTGAAAGGCGACTGGTTGAGGCTGTCGAAGCCCTGCATGTCGACGTTCAGCGGCCCAACGTCCAGCGCCACCGGCTCTTTCTGGCTGCGGTCGGCCAGGTGCACCTGATAATTGCGCAGCTGAACGTCCTTGAGTAGCACTTGCCATGGCTTGCTCGGCTGCTTTGCTGCCTCGTCGTTGGGGGCCGGTGCTGCGGCGGCCGGCTCTGCCTTTTCCTTGGGCGTGGGCTTGGCCGGCTGGCTGGCGAAGAGTTTTTGCCAATCGAGTTGGCCGTCCTGCTCCAGGGCGGCCCAGGTTTCCAGTTTTTCACTGCGGATCTTGCCCACGGTCACCAGCTGCTTGGCCAGGTCGATGCGGGTTTCGCTGACATCGAGGCTCGCCAGGCGGACCAGTGGGCGGCCATCCGGCGCCTTTATGGCGAATGGCGCGACACGTACCGAGGTGTTGTCCAGCAACAGCTCGGTTTGCTTGGACAGGTTGAGCCTGTAGTGCGTGTCGAAGTTGACCACGCCGTCCTCCAGCACCAGCGGCACGGCGTCGCGAACGTAGGGCCAGAACAGCTTCATCTTGCCGTCGGTGATTTTCAGTGTGCCTTCGGACGCTATAGGCGCCAGGCTCAAGGTGCCATTCCAGTCGATGCGCCCGCCGTTAGGGCCCAGTGCCACCAACGTCATGTCGGCGTTGTCGTTCGGCAGCGTGCTGAGGTTTTTCAGCTCCAGGTTCATGTCGTCGTAGACGAATTCGATCGGCTCGCTTGGGCGTTGGTCGGCAAAATGCAGGTAGCCAGCGTTGAGCTTGATGCTGCCGATGCGCAAGGGGAACGGATCCGATGCAGGCTCGTCAGCTTTGGGTTCGCTGGCCGGCAGTTTGAAAAGCTGGGTGAGGTTGAGCGTACCGTCCTTGGCGAAGAGCACTTCGTTGCGGGGCTTGTCGAGTTCGACCGCCTGCAAGTGCAGGGCGCCGCTCCACAGGCTGTCGAGCGCCAGGTTGGCATACAGCCGCTCGAAGCCTACCTGTTCCTTGCCCGGTTCGCCGATCTGCAGGCCCCACAGCGTCAGTTCGAGGCTGAACGGGTTGAGTTCTATGCGCTCGAGGTGCGCCGGCAGTGTGGCGTACTGCGCCAACTGCTGGTTGGCGATGCGCAGGGCAACGCCCGGCGCGATTAGAAAGCCAAGCAGGCTGTAGAGGGCCACCAGAGCCAACAGGGCGCCAAGGGCGCGAGTCAATCCTTTGTACATGTGTCGCTTCGTCTGTCCAGGCAGGAGAGCTTGGAGTATGGCAGGTTAAATCGGTTCCGCCGGGGGCAGGGCATTTGCACTCACTCGATCCCCATACGCCTTCTGGCGCGATGCGCCGAACCGTCACGCATGGCCCAACGCAGCACGGGGGCGGTGCGGTTCAGCCCCAACCGGACCATGCCCCGCTGCAGCGGGCTCTGATGCAGGCCGAGCATTTCCTGGGCCCAGTCCGGCAACAGGTCGATACCCGCTTGCAGCATCAACCTGCCAACCGGCTCGGCAAGTCGGCTCGGGGCTGGGGCCTGAAGCAGGATCTCGATCACTTCCAGGCTGCGCGCGTCGCAGTGCAATTGAGGCCGCATACGCTGCAGGTACTCGTCAACCTGCTGGCATGAGCGGGGTACATTGCGGGCGCCGAGGCGTTCGGCGATCAGGGCGATCTCATCGTAATAGCTATCCTGCTCGGCACGTGACAGCTGCGGGTCGCGATAGCGCAGGTGGGCGGCGAGGAAGCTGCTGACTTCGGCCACGTGGACCCAGGTCAGCAGGTCGGGGTCGCTGGCAGCGTATGGACGGCCATCGGGCGATGTCCCGGTGACCTGCAGGTGAATGGTGCGGACCTTGTCGATCAGCCATTCGGCATCACGGGTCGAGCCGAATGTTGTGCCCGAAATGAATTGGCTGGTGCGGCGCAGGCGGCCGAGCAGGTCCTGGCGAAAGTTGGAGTGATCCCACACCCCCGCCAGTGCCAGCGGGTGCAGCAGTTGCAGCATCAGGGCGCTGATACCGCCAACCAGCATGCTGGGGAAATCGCCGTGCACCCGCCAGCTCATGCTGTGCGGGCCGAACAGGCCAGGGTCACCTTTGGGGGATTCCAGGTCGAGCTGGCCGAGGGCCAGCCCGGTGAGGCTCATGACCTGGGTTTCGATGCGGCGGCGTAGGGCTTCCATGGTGACCTGTCGTTCAGGGCGGCCATGAACAGCTGCCGCCGGCTATTGGTTGAGGCGTTTGTCGATCAACCCCTGCACCACGCTCGGGTCAGCCAGGGTCGAGGTATCGCCCAGGGTGTCGAGCTCGTTGCAGGCAATCTTGCGCAGTATACGCCGCATGATCTTGCCCGAGCGGGTCTTGGGCAAGGCCGGCGCCCACTGGATCAGCTCGGGTTTGGCGAAACTGCCGATCTCTTTGCTGACCAGTGCCAGCAGTTCGGCCTGCAGGGCATCGTCCGGCGTCACGCCATTCATGGTCGTCACGAAGGCATACACACCCTGACCCTTGAGGTCATGGGGGTAACCGACCACTGCGGCCTCGGCGACGCTTTCGTGCAATACCAAGGCGCTTTCCACTTCGGCGGTGCCGATGCGGTGACCGGAAACGTTGATCACATCATCGATGCGGCCAGTGATCCAGTAATCGCCATCGGCATCGCGGCGGGCGCCGTCGCCGGTGAAGTAATAGCCGGGCATGGGTTTGAAGTAGGTGTCTACCATGCGTTGGTGGTCGCCGTAGACGCTGCGGATCTGCCCCGGCCAACTGGCCTTTATCGCCAGCAGGCCGGCGCCGGGGCCTTCGATCAGCTTGCCTTTGTCATCCAGCAGCACCGGCTGCACACCAAACATGGGTTGGGTCGCACAACCGGGCTTGAGCTTCTGCGTGCCGGGCAGCGGGGTGAGCATGATGCCGCCGGTTTCGGTCTGCCACCAGGTGTCGACGATAGGGCAGCGTTTTTGGCCGACTTGCTCGAAGTACCATTCCCACGCCTCTGGGTTGATCGGCTCGCCGACGCTACCGAGCAGGCGCAGGCTCTTGCGCGATGTGCCCTGCAACGGGCCAGAGCCTTCACGCATCAGTGCGCGCAGGGCGGTGGGTGCGGTATAGAAGATATTGACCTTGTGCTTGTCCACCACCTGCCAGAACCGGGAGCTGTCGGGGTAGTTGGGAACGCCCTCGAACATCAGTGAAACCGCGCCGTTGGCCAGCGGGCCATAGACGATGTAACTGTGGCCGGTGACCCAGCCCACGTCGGCGGTGCACCAGAACACCTCGCCGTCACGGTAGTCGAACACCACCTTGAAGGTCATAGCGGCCTGCAGCAGGTAACCGGCAGTGGTGTGCAGCACGCCCTTGGGCTTACCGGTGCTGCCGGAGGTGTAAAGGATGAACAGCGGGTCTTCGGCCTCCATGGGTTCAGGTGGGCAGTCGTCACCCGCGTTTTCCGTCGCCTGGTCGTACCAGAGGTCGCGGCCTTCGCTCCAGGCGACATCGGTGCCCGTACGGCGCACTACCACTACGCTGCTGACGTCGGGGCAACTGGCCAATGCCTTGTCGACATTCTGCTTGAGCGGGATGCGTTTGCCGCCGCGCACGCCCTCGTCGGCGGTGATCACGGTGCGGCAGTCAGCATCGAGAATTCGGTCGCGCAACGCATCCGGCGAGAAGCCGCCGAACACCACCGAGTGAATCGCGCCGATGCGCGTGCAGGCAAGCATGGCGTAGGCGGCTTCGGGGATCATCGGCATATAGATGCATACCCGGTCGCCTTTGTGCACGCCACGTGCCTTGAGCGCATTGGCCAAGCGGCAGACCTGGCGGTGCAGCTCTTGATAGGTGATGGCCTTGGAGTCCGCGGGGTCGTCGCCTTCCCACAACAGGGCGGTCTGCCCGCCGCGCTGGGCCAGGTGGCGATCGATGCAGTTGTAGCTGACGTTCAGTTGGCCACCTTCGAACCAGCGGGCTTCGCCGGTCTTGAGGTCGCAGTGCTGTACGCTGGACCACGGTCTGATCCAGTCCAGACGCTTGGCCTGTTCTGCCCAGAAGGTGTCGGGGTCTTCAACCGACTGGCGGTAGAGGCGGCTGTAGTCGTCGGAAGAGAGGCTGGCGGACTGGCTGACGGCCAGGGCCTGGGGATAGTCGCGGATATCGAACATGGCAGGTGGTCCTTTGCGCTTGTCGGGGCGGTGGACTGCAACGGCTATTCGATTGGACAGTGTAGCTGGAACAGGTGTTCAACCTGTGCCGGCGTCTTCGCGGGCTGGCCACGAAGACGCCGGCATCGGTCAGCCGCGGTGACGACCGCGGAAGTAGTTGATCAGGCCCTGGGTGGAACCGTCTTCGGCGCTGTCTTCCAGGCTGCCGACGATACGCTGGTAGACACCCTTGCCCAGCTCCTTGCCCAGTTCCACGCCCCACTGGTCGAAGGCGTTGATACCCCAGATCACGCTCTGCACGAACACCTTGTGCTCATACATCGCCACCAGCGCGCCAAGGCGACGCGGGCTGATGCGTTCGACCACAAGGGTGTTGCTCGGGCGGTTGCCCGGGATCACCTTGTGCGGCGCGAGTTTTTCGATGTCGGCTTCATTCAGGCCTTTTTGACGTAATTCGGCCTCTGCCTCTTCACGTGTCTTGCCCAGCATCAGCGCCTGGCTTTGCGACAGGCAGTTGGCGTACAGCCACTGATGGTGGTCGGCGACCGGGTTGAAGCTCACCACCGGGACGATGAAGTCGGCCGGGATCAGCTGGGTGCCCTGGTGCAGCAACTGGTGGTAGGCGTGCTGGCCATTGCAGCCGACGCCACCCCAGATGACCGGGCCGGTATCGGTCTTCACTGGCGTACCGTCGGTCAGCACGCTCTTGCCGTTGGATTCCATGTCCAGCTGCTGCAGGTGTTTGGTGATGTTGCGCAGGTAGTGATCGTAGGGGAGGATCGCGTGGCTGCGGGCACCCCAGAAATTACCGTACCAGACGCCCAGCAGGGCCAGCAGCACCGGCATGTTCTTCTCGAACGGCGCGGTCTGGAAGTGCTGGTCCATGGTGTAGGCACCCGACAGCAGTTCCTTGAAGTTGGCGGTCCCGATGGCCAGGGCAATCGGCAGGCCGATGGCCGACCACAGCGAATAGCGCCCGCCGACCCAGTCCCACATGGGGAAGATGTTTTCTTCGCGGATACCGAAGGCCACGGCGGCAGCCTTGTTGCTGGAAACGGCGATGAAGTGGCGATACAGCTCTGCTTCAGAACCGCCCTGGGCCAGGTACCAGGTACGTGCGGCCATGGCGTTCTTCAGGGTCTCGAGGGTGTTGAACGACTTGGACGAGACGATGAACAAGGTGGTTTCGGCGCGCAGGTTGGCCGACAGCTCATGGAATTCACTGCCGTCGATGTTGGCCAGGTAGTGGCAGCGCACGCCTCGCTGGGCGTAGGGCAGCAGCGCCTCGGAAACCAGCTCTGGGCCCAGGAAAGAGCCGCCGATGCCAATGTTGACCACGTCGGTGATCGGCTTCTCACTGTAGCCACGCCATAGCCCGTCGTGGATACGCCCCACCAGCTCGGTGATCTGGTTGAGTACCTTGTGCACCTCGGGCATCACGTTGACGCCGTTGACGCTGAGCTTGTCACCCACCGGGCGGCGCAGGGCGGTGTGCAGCACCGGGCGGCCTTCGGAGGCGTTGATGATTTCGCCGCTGAACATCGACTTGATCGCATCCTGCAGGCCGACGTGTTCGGCCAACTGCACCAGCAGGTCGCGGCTTTGTTCGTTGATCAGGTTTTTCGAGTAGTCGAGGAACAGGCCGCAGCAGCTCAGGGAGAATTCATCGAAGCGCTTGGGGTCGGCGGCGAAGGCTTCGCGCATGCTGAAATCCTGCATGGCGTCGCGGTGCTGCTGAAGGGCCTGCCAGGCTGGCAGGGCCGTAACATCATGGGGTGTCCGGTAATACGCCATTGCGCAGAATTCCTTGTTGCGTAGGTGTGGCCTTGGACAGGGGCGTCATGGCCAGGTTCAGGCAGGCCATCATTATAGGCATTGGTTGCGCGCAGGGAATGGGGCGGGGAGGGGAATTTGGGGCTGCAGTGCAGCCCCTCGGCGTCACGCGGTCGGTTCGTCCAGGTGCACATAAAGGTTGTCGATAAGCCGCGTGTTCCCCAGGTAGGCGGCAACCAGAATCACCAGGTCACGGTCGTCGATCATCGCTGGGCGAAGGGTCAGCGCATGGCGTACCTGCAGGTAGTCCGGGCGCAGGCCGGCTGCTGCCAGCTGATCCTGGCCCTCGGCAACCAGCGCGGCAAAGTCGCGTTGGCCACGGCTGATGGCGTCCCCGATGTGCTTGAGCGTGCGGTAGACCACCGGCGCGGTAGCCCGCTGCTCGGCCGTCAGGTAACCATTGCGTGACGACAGCGCCAGGCCATCTTCGGCGCGCACGGTCGGCTCGCCGATGATCTGGATCGGCATGTTCAGGTCGCGCACCATGGCGCGAATCACCGCCAGTTGCTGGTAGTCCTTTTCGCCGAATACCGCGAGATCAGGCTGCACCATGTTGAACAGCTTGCTGACCACGGTCGCTACGCCCTCGAAATGCCCCGGACGGCTTGCGCCACACAGGCCTTCGGAGAGGTTCGGCACGCTGACGCGGGTCTGCACGGCCATGCCGTCTGGGTACATCTCTTGCACAGTAGGCGCGAACAGCAGATCGCAACCCGCCTGGAGCAGGCGCTCCTGGTCGGCGGCAAGGGTGCGAGGGTATTTGTCGAGGTCTTCGTTGGCGCCGAACTGAAGCGGGTTGACGAAGATGCTGGCAACGACGAAGTCGGCACGTTGGGCCGCTTTGGTCACCAGCGCAGCATGGCCGCTGTGCAGGTTGCCCATGGTTGGCACGAAGCCGATACGCTTGCCCTCGCCACGTGCGCGGGCAATGGCCGCGCGCAGTTCACCGACGGTATTGACTGTGTTCATGCGCTGAATCCGTGCTCACTCGCTGGGAAGCTCACGTCTTTGACCGCCTTGACGTAGGCGGCAAGTGCGCTCGCGATGTCTGGCTGGCCGACCATGAAGTTCTTCACGAACTTCGGCACCCGGCCGCTCAGGGACAAGCCCAGCATGTCGTGCAGGACCAGCACCTGGCCGTCGGTAGCGCTGCCGGCACCGATGCCGATCACCGGGATACTCACGGCCTGGGTAATCTCGGCGGCCAGTTCGGCAGGTACGCATTCGAGCAGCAGCATGGCGGCGCCGGCCTGTTCCAGCGCGATGGCATCAGCGCGCATCTGCCGGGCCTGGGCTTCCTGGCGCCCCTGCACTTTATAACCGCCCAGAACGTTGACGGTTTGCGGGGTCAGGCCCATGTGGGCGCACACCGGCACGCCGCGCTCGGCCAGCAGGCGAATGGTCTCGGCCAGCCACGCAGCGCCTTCAAGCTTGATCATGTGGGCGCCAGCCTGCATCAGCATGGCGCAGTTGGCGAAGGCCTGCTCGGCGGTGGCGTGGGCCATGAACGGCAGGTCGGCAAGAATCAGCGCACCCTCGTTGCCGCGTTTGACGCAGGCGGTGTGGTAGGCCATTTCCGCCGTGGTGACGGGCAGCGTGCTGTCATGGCCCTGCAGGACCATCCCCAGGGAGTCGCCCACCAGCAACACTTCGACGCCGGCCTGGCTGGCAGCCTTGGCAAAGGTGGCGTCGTAGCAGGTCAGCATGGTGATCTTTTCACCCTTGGCCTTGAGGCCGTGCAGGGTGGTCAGGGTTACGTCAGGCATGTAGGAAAATCCTCGTTCAGGCGCTGTGAAAAACGACCGCCAACAACGCGTGTAGTCATCTTCCGGAGCGGCACATCATCGCGCGTGATGTTCGGGGCACAGGTCCGTCCGGGCCTAAATACGGGTATGCGGCACTTTGGTGCCACACGGGACGCCTATAGTCGTGAGCGAGGTGGGGGAAGTCAATCACCCTGTTACCGCATTGTTACTAACAGGGTGTTACTGGCGTTACCGCCCTTGGAGAAGGGCCGCAGCGCCTGGGCTACAGGCGTTCCAGGCCAACGAACGGGCAGGCTTGGAGCAACTGGGCAAGCGGGCGCCCGTCGGCCAGGTGAAAATCGTCTGCCACCAGCTCGGCCAGTGGGTACAGCACGAAGGGGCGGGCATGCATGTGGTAGTGCGGCACCTGCAGGCGTGGCACATCGATGACGTGGTCGCCGAACAGCAAGATGTCCAGGTCGAGCGTGCGTGGGCCCCAGCGTTCCTTGCGCACACGGCCCTGTTCGTTTTCGATGGCTTGCAGGGCGTCCAGCAGGTCCAGGGGGGCGAGCGAGGTGTCCAGGGCAGCGACGGCGTTGGTGTAACGCGGCTGGCCAGGCAGCAGGGAGTCGCTGGTGTACAGGGCAGACGCCGCCACCAGGCGGGTGTTCGCCACCCGGTCCAGCGCCTGCAGGGCGTTGCCCAGTTGCTCGGCAGGCGCATCCAGGTTGCTACCAAGGCCGATGTAGGCGCGAGTGGTCACTCGAACGCCTCATCGCCACCACGTTTACGCTTGCTGGAGCTGCGCTTGCGCTTGCGTGGGCCGGCGCCGGTGCCTTCATCGCGGCTGCCCAGCTCGCGGATCATCTCGCGGCGCTCGGCGTCGTTGGCGTCCTGGTAATCGGTCCACCACTGGCCGAGGTCATCGGTTTCTTCGCCTGCGCTCTCACGCAGCAGGAGGAAATCGTAGCCGGCGCGGAAGCGTGGGTTGTCGAGCAGCACGTCGGCACGTTTGCCGCTGCGGCGCGGCAGGCGCTCCTGCATGTCCCAGATCTCGCGGATGGGCAGGGTGAAACGCTTTGGAATGGCAATGCGTGCACACTGTTCGGCAATCAGGTCGTGGGCTGCGCCATTCATCGCCGGGATCGGCGGCACGCCCTGGTTTTGCAGGTGCAGAACGCGGCTTGGCAGTGCTGGCCAGAGCAGGGCGGCGAACAGGAAGGCCGGGGTCACCGGTTTGCCTTGCTTGATACGCAGGTCAGTGTTGCTCAGGGCCTGGCTGATCAGGGTATGGGTGTAGGTCGGGCGCTCTTCCAGTGCATGCGCACTGGCCGGGAACAGCGGCTCGAACAACGCCAGGTCTACCAGCATCTCGAAGACGATCGCGCCTTGCCCGGACAGGAACAGCTTGAGGCACTCCTCGAACAGCCGCGCTGGCGGGATTTCGCGCAGCAGCGGCGCCAGGCCGCGGATCGGCTGGTAAGTGTGCTTTTCGATGCCGAAGTCGAGCTTGGCGGCGAAACGCACCGCGCGCAGCATGCGTACCGGGTCTTCCTGGTAGCGATGCGTCGGGTCACCGATCAGGCGCAGCAGGCGGTTGCGTACGTCATGCACGCCGTTGGCGTAATCGAGGATGCGTTCGCTGACCGGGTCGTAGTACAGGGCGTTGATGGTGAAGTCGCGGCGTTGCGCGTCTTCTTCCAGGCTGCCGTATACGTTGTCGCGCAGAATGCGGCCACTGGCATTGTGCGACGAGCGGTGGCTGTCACCCTGGTCGTCTTCGGAGTGAGGGGCACGGAAGGTCGCGACTTCGATGATTTCACGGCCGAAATGCACGTGAACCAGCTTGAAGCGACGGCCGATGATGCGCGCATTGCGGAACTCGGCACGTACCTGCTCAGGTGTTGCGCTGGTGGCGACGTCGAAGTCCTTGGGCGTGATGCCCAGCATCAGGTCGCGCACGCAACCACCGACCAGGTAGGCCTGGTAGCCCGCGCCTTGCAGGCGCTCGACGATATTCACCGCATGGCGGCTGAACTGGTGGCGCTGCAGCGAGTGTTGGCTCTTGTTGATCACCTCAGGCGTGGTGCGCTTGTGGTGCTGGCCCGGTACGGGAGGGCGGAAAGACTGGAACAGCTTCTTCAGCATGGGATGCACTGTGTGAAGGAATGTTCGGCCAAGAATAGGAGAATGGCCGCATGATGGGCGGGGATTCTAGCATTTACTCGGGGAATGGTGTAGGCGGTAGCAGGATGGACTGCCAGAAGGGGAGAAACGACAAGGGGAGCCTAAGCTCCCCAAGAAGTCGTTGCGTGCTCTTATTGTTTTTATGCCGGGCTTCTTGTTTTTGTTGAGTGCCCTGCCCACAAATCTCAAAGCTTGTGGACGACCCCCAATCCAGGGGTTAAGAGCAAACGGATTGCTTTGGCCGCTGATGTCACGCTGATCAATCGATCCAACCAGTTCAGGCGCTGCTTTTTAGTGCAGTTTTTGTTGTTCTCTGCCTGGTCGTGGGGCAAGCCCCAAACACGCATCCTCTCCAAAAGAATCAGTTAGCTGCGCCTCCGCCGTCTTGTTTTTATTGTGCGTGAGCCGTTTCGTCTTGTTCTTATTCTGAGTTGCAGTGCTTGTTATTGTTCTTGTACTGAACATATAGCAGGTGGCGTGCCAACTTTGAGAAACCCAATTAAATCAATGGTTTGACGGGTTTGACGAGAGGCTGGCCGGTGGGGAATGACGAGATTTCGTTACCGTACGCCTCGGGAACTGTTACGGCGAAAAGGTTAGGTAACAGATTTTTGCGGGGGCCGATTGTTACCAGGGGCACGCAGAGGCGGTTGCGCGTCCATGCGATGGAGCGCCGCGCGGGCGGCGCTCCATGGGCGTCGCTCATTCGCTGGTAGCGTTGCTCTTGCGGCGCGGAATGCCCAGGCGTTGGCGGCGTTCCCACAGGCACTTGCGGCTGACGCCGAGCTTGCGGGCCAGTTCGGTTTCGGTCATATGGTCCTGGTGCTCAAGCACGAAATGCTGGAAGTAGTCTTCCAGCGACAGGTCCTCGGTCGGCTCATGGCTGGCGTTGTTGGCAGCGCCCGCGGCCATCGCGTTGTCGAGAATGTCGTCATCGTCCATGTCGCTCAGCTCGATGTCGATACCCAGCAGTTCGGCCGATATCTCCGCGCTCTCGCTCAGAATCACCGCACGCTCTACGGCGTTCTCCAGTTCGCGCACGTTGCCCGGCCAGCTGTAATGACGAATGGCTTGCTCGGCTTCAGGCGAGAAGTGCAAATCGTCACGACCGATGCGCGCGCTCTGCCTGGCGAGGAAGGCGCTGGCGATCTCGTTGACGTCACTGCCGCGCTCACGCAGGGCTGGCAACTTGAGGGCGATGACGTGCAGGCGGTAATAAAGGTCTTCACGGAATTGCCCGGCCTTGGCCAGGTTTTTCAGGTCGCGGTGGGTCGCGGCAATCAGGCGCACGTCGACTTTTTGCGACTGTACCGAACCCACCCGGCGGATTTCGCCCTCCTGCAACACGCGCAGCAGACGGGCCTGGGCCTCCAGCGGCAGTTCACCGATCTCATCGAGGAACAGGGTGCCGCCGTCTGCCGCTTCCACCAGGCCCGCACGCCCTGCGCTGGCACCGGTGAATGCCCCTTTTTCGTGGCCGAACAGTTCCGACTCGATCAAGGTTTCGGGGATGGCCGCGCAGTTCACCGAGATCATCGGTGCTTTGGCGCGCCGTGACAGGTTGTGCAGGGCACGGGCTACCAGTTCCTTACCGGTACCGGACTCGCCCTGGATAAGCACATTGGAATCGGTCGGCGCCACCTTGCGGATCTTGCTGTACATGTCCTGCATGGGAGGGCACGAGCCAATGATGCCGATCTCGCCGTTGGCCGATGCCGGAGCGCCTTTGTCGGCAGGGGCTGCCTTGCCGTTGCTGCGTGGCTCGGCCACTGGAGCGGGTGCCGGTGCACTCTGCCGGTCGCGCAGAATACGCGCCACCGCCTGGAGCATTTCGTCGTGGTCGAAAGGCTTGGCGATGTAGTCCACCGCGCCCATCTTCATCGAGTCCACCGCCGAGCGCAGGCTGGCGTAACTGGTCATGATCAGCACCGGGGTGCCTTGGCCAAGCTTGATCAACTCGGTACCCGGCGCGCCGGGCAGGCGCAGGTCGCTGACGATCAGGTCGAAGGTGGCAATGCTGAAGCGTTCCTGGGCTTCCTGCACCGAGCCGGCTTCGCTGACCTGGTACTGGTTCCGCTCGAGCAGGCGACGCAAGGCCGAGCGGATGATGGTTTCGTCTTCGACGATCAGAATATGCGGCATTGATTCAATTCTCTCGACGGTCTCGAATTTCAGGGGACGTCGCTACGACATGCCGGGGCAGGGTCACGCGGATCCGGGTGCCACGTTGCCGTTCGATGTCGGCCGGGCTGTCGATGGTGATTTGCCCATAATGCTCTTCCACGATGGAATAGACCAGAGCGAGCCCTAGTCCGGTTCCCTCGCCCGGGTCCTTGGTGGTGAAGAAAGGTTCGAACAGGCGGTCCATGATGTTCTTCGGAATCCCACTGCCTTCGTCCTCGACGATCAGGTCGACGGTGTGCTCGCTGACCTCGGTGCGTACCCGCACGGCGCTGCCGGGCGGCGACGCGTCGCGCGCGTTGGAGAGCAGGTTGATCAGCACCTGGGCCAGGCGCTGAGGGTCCCCCTCTGCCCAGTGGTCGGGGTCGCAGAGGTTGAAGAACTGTACTTCGAAATTGCGCCGGTTCAACGCCAGCAGACCGATGGCATCCTGGGCCACTTCGGCCAGGCACACCGGTTCTTCGCTGTTCTGGTGGCTACCGCCGGCATGGGCAAAGCTCATCAGCGACTGCACGATGCGCGACACCCGTTTGGTCTGTTCGAGGATCTGGCTCGACAACTCGATGATCTCGCCGTCGCCTTCGCGCTCCTCGCGCAGGTTTTGCGCCAGGCAGGCGATGCCGGTGATCGGGTTGCCGATCTCGTGGGCCACGCCCGCAGCGAGGCGGCCGATGCTGGCCAAGCGTTCGGAGTGCACCAGCTTGTCTTCCAGGGCCTGTGTTTCGGTGAGGTCTTCGACCAGCAACACCAGCCCGCTGTTGCCAGGTGCCAGGGGCTCATCGATGGCCGCTTTGTGCAGGTTGAGCCAGCGCGGCTGGCCGTCCAGTGCCAGGCGCTGTTTGTGCAAGTGCTCATCGGGTACGTTGATGAAACCCAGCAGCAGGCCGCGCCACGGTTCATCGATGGTTACCAGGCGCGACCCGACCACGTGCTTGGCGGCGATGCCGGTCAGCTCCTCCATGGCCTTGTTCCACATCAGGATTTCTTTGTCCTTGGCCAGCGAGCAGACGCCCATGGGCAGCTCCTGCAGGGTCTGACGGTGGTAGCGGCGCAAGGCATCGAGTTCGGCAGCCAGGCCCGTCAGGCGCGAGTGGTAATCTTCCAGGCGGCTTTCGATGAAGTGGATGTCTTCGGTGACGTAGTTCTCGTTGCCAGACTTGTAGGGCAGGAAGGTTTCGACCATGTCCTGGGCCACGCTCGGCCCCATCAGGCCCGAGAGGTTGGCCTCGATGCGGTCACGCAGGCGGCGCAGGGCATAGGGGCGGCGCTCGTCGAACGGCAGGTAGAGGTCGCGCAGGGCTTGTTCGACTTCCTTCTGTGCAGCCTTGGCACCCAGTGGCTTGGCCAGTTGGGTGGCGAACTCCTGCGGTGAAGCTGCATGCAGCTCGCGGCGCTGGGGCCGGCGCACATTGTCCACCGCACATGCTTCGGCGGCACTGACTTCCTCGCTGCTGGCGTTGGTGAACAGTGAAATCAGCGTGAACAACAGTACGTTGGCTGCCAGGGAGGCGATCGCTGCCATGTGCCAGCTGGTGTCGTCGAGCACATAGATCATGTCCAGCAGTGGGATGTAGAAGCCCTGCAGGTTGCCCAGCAGGGGCAGCAGCATGGTCACCATCCAGACCAGGGTGCCGGCCAGCAGGCCGGCGATGAAGCCGCGGCGGTTCGCGGTTGGCCAGTACAGCACCGACAGCACCCCCGGCAGGAACTGCAGCGTGGCGACGAAGGCGACGATGCCCAGGTTGGCCAGGCTCTGGTGGGTGTTCTGGTTCAGGTAGAACATGAAGCCGGCGGTGATGATGGCGACGATCAGTGCGCGGCGGGTCCATTTCAGCCAGCGGTAGATGTTGCCTTCGGCCGGCGGCTGGTACAGCGGCAGCACCAGGTGGTTGAGCGCCATGCCCGACAGGGCCAGGGTGGTGACGATGATCAGGCCGCTGGCGGCGGACAGCCCGCCGACATAGGCCAGCAGTGCCAGCGCCTTGTTGTTGGCGGCGATCCCAAGGCCCAGGGTGAAGTACTCGGGGTTGGTGCTGGCGCCCAGGCGCAGGCCCGCCCACAGCACCAGCGGCACGGCCAGGCTCATCAGCAGCAGGAACAGCGGCAGGCCCCAGCTGGCGCTGACCAGGGAGCGCGGGTTGAGGTTTTCGGTGAAGGCCATGTGGTACATGTGCGGCATGACGATGGCCGAGGCGAAGAACACCAGCAGCAGGGTGCGCCATGGGCCCTCCTGCAGCGGGGTGTGCAGCGCGGCCAGGGCGGTCTGGTTCTGCAGCAGCCACACTTCCAGCCCGTGCGGGCCGCCGAACACGCCGTACAGGGCGTACAGGCCAATACCGCCCAGCGCCAGCAGCTTGATCACCGACTCGAAGGCGATGGCGAACACCAGCCCTTCATGCTTTTCGCGCGTGGCGATGTGACGCGAGCCGAAGAAGATGGTGAACAGGATGATCAGTGCGCAGAAGGCAAAGGCCACGCGTGCCTTGACCGGTTCGCCGGTGAGAATGCTGATCGAGTCGGCCACTGCCTGAATTTGCAGGGCGAGTAAGGGAAGCACCCCGATCAACATGAAAATGGTCGTCAGCGCACCGGCCCAGGTGCTGCGAAAGCGAAAGGCCAGCAAGTCGGCCAATGACGACAATTGGTAGGTGCGGGTGATCTTGAGGATCGGATAAAGCAGCACAGGCGCCAGCAGGAAGGCCCCGGAAACGCCCAGGTAACAGGCGAGGAAGCCGTAGCCATACTGATAGGCCAGGCCCACCGAGCCGTAGAAAGCCCAGGCACTGGCGTAGACGCCCAGCGACAGGGTGTAGGTCAGCGGGTGGCGAATGATCGAACGGGGTATCAACCCACGCTCGCTGATCCAGGCCACGCCGAACAGCACCATCAGGTACCCGGCGCTGATCAGGATCATCTGGGTCAGGCTAAAGCTCATCGGCATCTCGTTGGCTCTGCAGGATGAAAGTGACGACGATCAGGATCAGCCAGAGCAGGTAAGGGCGATACCAGGCGCCGGTCGGTTCGATCCACCAGTCCATGATGGCCGGGGAGAACAGGTAGATCCCCACGACCAGAAGCAGGACCAAACGATAGATGTACATGCTGGCCTCGATGGTTGGGCGCTGCGGGCTTGGACTTATTATTGGCGCAAATGGTTGGAGCGATGCTAGCGGGAATCGGTGGTGTTCGCCAAGGGTTTGAAATTATTGGGCTTTTGTTTTTGAGACGTGGGTTGCCCGATTTCGCCCTGGCGCCAGCTGGCCGCGAGGTAGCGCACAGTAACGGTTGAGCCGGCTTGCCGGCGCTAGGGCCGGTGATGCTTCACTTCAAATCAGCCTCGGGCACCGTTGTTCGCTGTGCAATGGCTTCTGGCTGCCAGCGCTGGCGCGCCACAGCCAATACTTCAGCGGGCGTTGCCGTCAGCAACTGAGGGTCGGCTTCCTGGCCCAATGCCCGCAACGCCCGCAACAGCAACGGCGTTGCCTGATCAGCCTCAAGCGGCGGTGAACGGTATGACTTGCCCAGCTTGTGCCCATCAGGTTGCACGATCAATGGAATGTGCAGGTAACGCGGTTGGGAAAAGCCCAGCAATTCCTGCAAGTACAGCTGGCGCGGCGTGTTGTCGAGCAGGTCGGCCCCGCGCACGATGTCGGTAACACCTTGCCAGGCGTCGTCCAGTACGACTGCCAGCTGGTACGCATACAGCCCGTCGCGGCGCTGAATCACGAAGTCGCCCACCTCGCGGCCAAGGTGTTGCTGGAAATCCCCTTGCACACGGTCGTTGAAGCGGTAGATCAGCTCAGGCACCCGCAGGCGGATGGCGGCGCCTTCGCGCGCGTGCCCGGCGTTGCGGCAAAACCCTGGATAGATGCCGTTGTAGCCTTCGAGCTGTTTGCGCGAACAGGTGCAGGCGTAGGCCAGGCCCATGTTGAACAGGCGGTCTACCACCGCGCCGTAAGCGTCGTGGCGCTGGCTCTGGAAGACCACCTCGCCATCCCATTCCAGCCCATAGCGCTCCAGGGTCTGCAGGATTGCATCACGGGCGCCGGGCATTTCCCGTGGCGGGTCGGTGTCTTCCACGCGTAGCAGCCAACGGCCATTCACCGCGCGGGCGTCAATCCAGGAGGCCAGGGCGGCCACCAGCGAGCCGAAGTGCAGAAAACCGCTGGGGGTGGGGGCGAAGCGTCCGATGTAGCGCGAGTCGTTCATGGGCAGTGGTGTTTCTGAAAATAAAACGGGGCGCATGATGCGCCCCGTTCGGAGGAGAGAAGGATCAGCCTTTGCCGACTGTCTTTTCCTTTTTCTCGGCGATTTCCTTGCAGTCGAAGCACAGGTCCGCGGTGGGGCGGGCTTCCAGGCGACGCAGGCCGATTTCGATGCCGCACGATTCGCACCAGCCGTACTCTTCGTCCTGGATCTTCTGCAGGGTCTTGTCGATTTTCTTGATCAGCTTGCGCTCGCGGTCACGGTTGCGCAGTTCAAGAGCAAATTCTTCTTCCTGGCTGGCACGGTCGGCCGGGTCCGGGAAGTTCGCAGCTTCATCTTTCATGTGGTCTACGGTGCGATCCACACTCTGCATGAGCTCGCCTTTCCAGGCGTTGAGAAGCTTGGTGAAGTGCTTCTTCATGGGCTCACCCATGTACTCTTCGCCCTTGGTCTCATTATAGGGCGCGACACCGTACATGGTTTGACCGGTTTTTTGCTTTTCTACGGTGGACATGAATAGACCGCCTCTTACTCATCTGATCCAATGCGCAGGATGCTCCATCTCCGGCACCCGCCGGCCCTGCGACTGCGAGCCGCCGAACTTACCAGATAGATCGGGGGTGCGCTAGCCCGCCCGATCCTACGTGTTGACAGCGCCATGGGGCGTACGTTCGGTGCTGTGCAAAGGTAGAATCACCAGTTTAGACCCAATTGAGAGAAGGTAATGGCCCACCACTACAGTGCGCGCAGCCGCGCCATTGAACCCTTCCATGTCATGGCGTTGCTGGCGCGGGCCAACGAGCTGCAAGCGGCCGGTCATGATGTGATCCACCTGGAAATCGGTGAGCCGGACTTCACCACCGCCGCGCCTATCGTCGAAGCAGGCCAGGCGGCGCTGGCCGCCGGGCATACCCGCTACACCGCCGCGCGTGGCCTGCCGGCCTTGCGTGAGGCGATTGCCGGCTTTTACGACCAGCGTTATGGCGTCGCGATAGACCCCGAACGCATTCTGATCACCCCGGGGGGCTCTGGCGCGCTGCTGCTGGCCAGCAGCCTGCTGGTCGACCCCGGCAAGCACTGGCTGTTGGCAGACCCCGGCTACCCCTGCAACCGCCACTTCCTGCGGCTGGTCGAAGGGGGGGCGCAACTGGTACCTGTCGGGCCTGAGGTGAACTATCAACTGACCGCCGATCTGGTGGACCGGCACTGGCACCAGGACACTGTCGGTGCCCTGGTCGCTTCGCCAGCCAACCCCACCGGTACCGTGCTGGAGCGTGATGAGCTGGCCAGCTTGTCCAAGGCCACCCGCGAACGAAATGGCCACCTGGTGGTGGACGAGATCTACCACGGGCTGACATACGGCATGGACGCGCCGAGCGTCCTGGAAGTGGACGATTCGGCTTTCGTCCTGAATAGTTTTTCCAAGTATTTCGGCATGACCGGGTGGCGGCTTGGCTGGCTGGTTGCACCGCCTGAGGCCGTGGCCGATCTGGAAAAGCTTGCGCAAAATCTGTACATCAGCGCGCCAAGCATGGCCCAGCACGCCGCACTGGCCTGTTTCCAGCCTGAAACCCTGACAATTTTCGAAGCGCGCCGCGCCGAATTTGCCCGCCGTCGCGACTACTTGTTGCCCGCCCTGCGCGAACTGGGCTTTGGCATTGCCGTGGAGCCGCAGGGCGCGTTCTATCTATATGCCGACATCAGTGCCTTTGGCGGCGATGCCTTTGCTTTCTGCCAGCATTTTCTGGAAACCGAGCACCTGGCGTTCACGCCGGGCCTGGACTTCGGCCGCCACCTGGCAGGCCATCATGTGCGCTTTGCCTACACACAAAGCCTGCCGCGGCTGGAGGAGGCGGTCCAGCGCATCGCCCGTGGCTTGCGGAGCTGGCAGGGCTGATGGTGTTCTTTCCTCCACTCGAACAAGGGCGGCTGCTGCGCCGCTACAAGCGGTTCCTGGCGGACATCCAGCTGGCCAATGGCGAGCAGTTGACCATCCACTGCCCCAACACGGGCTCCATGCTCAATTGCATGCGTGAGGGCGGGCAGGTCTGGTTCAGTCGCTCCAACGACCCCAAGCGCAAGTTGCCGGGCACCTGGGAAATCAGCGAGACGCCTCAGGGGCGGCTGGCTTGCATCAATACGGGGCGGGCCAACGCGCTGGTCGAGGAAGCGCTTCGCGCCGGCGTGATCCAAGAGCTGGCGGGCTTCACTGCACTTAAACGTGAGGTGGCCTACGGTGAAGAGGGCAGCCGCGTGGACTTTCGCCTGGAGTTCGACCACGGGCCGGCTTATGTCGAGGTCAAGAGCGTGACACTGGGGTACCCGGATACGGCAGTGGCCGCTTTCCCGGATGCCGTCACCCAGCGCGGTGCCAAGCACATGCGCGAACTTGCGGCGCTGGCCCGGCAAGGCATACGTGCGGTGCAGCTGTACTGTGTGAACCTGACGGGCATCGAAGCGGTGCGTCCGGCCGACGAGATCGATGCAGCCTATGCCCGGGCGCTGCGTGCCGCCGTGGCGGATGGGGTAGAGGTGCTGGCCTATGGCGTGCGCCTGGATGCCGGGCACATCGTCATCGACCGCCCGCTACCGGTGTTGGTCAACCCCTGAGCCAGATACCCTGGCTGTCTTCCAGGCAGTCCAGGGCCTGCAGCGCATCACCCTCGCAGGGGCCTGCCACGCATTCGCCATTTTCTATCAGGAACAGCGCACCGTGATGGGCGCAGTGAATGAGGCTTGCACTGTCATCGAGAAATGCGTCCGCCTGCCAGTTCAAGGGGATCCCCCGGTGCGGGCAGCGGTTGCGATACAGATGCACCTGGCCCTGGCGACGCACGCCGAACAGTTCGATGCCGTCTACCCTGAAGGCGCGGCTATGGCCCTCGGCCAGCGCTGCGGAAGTACAAAGGAAGTGCATGTGCAGGAAAACTCGTGAGACATGTGATGGCTTGACGCGCCAATGCGAATAATTATCAAATTGCGCGCAATCGCAGCGCCCGGTTGTCTATGGTGCGCAGTTCCGCCGTTCGCCACAAGGCGTGTGGCTCGCCTTCAGAAGGAATCCGATGATGCGTCGTCCCGCTGCCTTGTTTGCCTTGTGCGCAGCCCTGGTCGCTTCCACCCAGGCGCTGGCCGCCGATTTGCCACAGCGCTGGGTCAGTGCTGGCGGCGCATTGAGCGAGTGGGTCAGCGCCCTGGGCGGCGAGCCGCGCTTGGTGGGTGTGGATACCACCAGCCAGCATCCTGAGTCGCTCAAGGCCCTGCCAAGTATCGGTTACCAGCGCCAGTTGTCCGCCGAGGGCATCCTCAGCCTGCGCCCGGATGTGCTGGTCGGCACAGAAGAGATGGGGCCGCCACCTGTGCTTGCGCAAATCCGCAAAGCCGGGGTTCGGGTGGAGCTGCTCTCCAGCAAGGCGGACCTCGCCGCCGTGGATGCAAACCTCAAGCAGCTGGGTGTTTTGCTCGGCGCCGAGCAGAAGGCCGCGCAACTCGCCGCTGATTATCATCAGCAGCTCGAGCTGTTGCAGATGCAGGTCAAGCAGGCACAGGCCAGCCACAAAGCGCCGGGTGTGCTGTTGCTGGTCGGCCACGCGGGGGCGAAACCGCTGATTGCCGGGCAGGGCACCGCAGGTGACTGGCTGCTGCGTCAGGCAGGTGGGCGAAACCTGGCCGAGCATCAGGGATACAAGAACTTCTCCAATGAAGCATTGGCGGCCCTGGACCCCGATGTCGTGGTGTTCTCCGATCGCGCGTTGGTCGGCGACCAGGCCCTGCAGGCACTGCTCAAGGAAAACCCGGCGTTGACCGCCTCCCGAGCGGTACGCGACCAGCGCCTGGTGCCACTTGACCCAACCCTGTTGGTCGGCGGCCTTGGCCCGCGCTTGCCGCAGGCCCTGCAAGACCTGGCGGCTGCCTTCTACCCGGCGGCAAAGGTCAGCCTCACGCAATGAAGCAGCGCGTGCAGCCACGTACACTGATTATCTGCCTGAGCCTGCTGTGCCTGTTGGCGGTATGGCTGTCCCTCGCCCTGGGCCCTGTGAGCTTGCCGCTGTTCGATACCTTGCGCGCGGGCCTGCGGTTAGTGGGGCTGCGCATCGACGGCGAAGGCCTGCAGCAGGCCGAAATGATCCTGGGCCAGATTCGCCTGCCACGCACGCTGCTGGGCTTGGCAGTGGGGGCGGTGCTGGCGCTGTGCGGTGTGGCCATGCAGGGGTTGTTTCGCAATCCGCTGGCCGACCCTGGGCTTGTGGGCGTATCCGCCGGGGCAGCCATGGGCGCTGCAGTGGCTATCGTTGGCGGTAGTTGGTTTGGCGGCCTGCCTGAGGCTTTTGCGCCTTACTTGTTGTCACTGTGCGCCTTTATCGGCGGCCTGGCGGTCACCGCGCTGGTCTATCGTCTAGGGCGGCGCGATGGGCAGACCAATGTGGCCACAATGTTGCTGGCCGGTGTAGCCATGACCGCGCTGGGGGGCGCGGCGGTCGGCCTGTTTTCTTATCTGGCCGACGACGCCACCCTGCGTACGCTGACCTTCTGGAACCTGGGCAGCCTCAACGGTGCCAGCTACGACCGCCTGTGGCCGTTGCTGATCGTGGCCGCAGGCGTCGCGCTGTGGTTGCCGCGCCGGGCGCGGGCGCTCAATGCCTTGCTGCTGGGCGAGTCCGAGGCGCGGCACCTGGGTATCGAGGTGGAGCGGCTCAAGCGCGAGCTGGTGTTCTGCACGGCCCTGGGTGTGGGCGCGGCCGTGGCGGCGGCGGGGCTTATCGGCTTCATCGGCTTGGTGGTACCGCACCTGGTGCGCTTGCTGGCCGGGCCTGATCACCGCGTGGTGTTGCCCGCATCGCTATTGGCTGGCGGCGTGCTGATGCTGCTCGCCGACCTGGTGGCGCGCTTGGCGCTGGCGCCGGCCGAGTTGCCGATCGGTATCGTCACGGCCTTTATCGGTGCGCCGTTTTTCCTGGTTTTGTTGATCAGAGGGCGCAGTTGATGTTGCAAGTCGAGGGCCTTTACCTGCGCCGTGGTGGGAATGAAGTACTGCATGACCTCAATCTGCAAATGCATCCGGGCCAGGTGGTGGGTGTGCTCGGCCCGAATGGTGCAGGCAAGAGCAGCCTGCTGGGCGTGCTGTGTGGCGAACTGGCGCCCGGCCAAGGGCGCGTGACGTTGCAGGGCCGGCCGTTGGCCAGCTGGGACGGGCAGGCGCGGGCCAGGTGCCTGGCGGTGTTGCCGCAGGTGTCCAGCCTGGGCTTTGCGTTCAGGGTCGAGGAAGTGGTCGGCATGGGGCGAATGCCCCATGACAGCGGCCAAGTGCGTGACGCTGAGATCGTTGAGGCAGCGCTGCATGCAGCAGATGCCTGCCACCTGCTGGGGCGCAGTTACCTGGCGTTGTCGGGCGGGGAACGGCAACGTGTGCACCTGGCCCGCGTACTGGCGCAGCTGTGGCCGGGTGAGGAGGGGGCTACGCTGCTGCTTGACGAGCCGACCTCGATGCTCGATCCGTTGCACCAGCACACCACTTTGCAAGCTGTGCGCAGTTTTGCCGACCGCGGCGCAGCGGTATTGGTGATCCTGCATGACCTGAACCTGGCGGCGCGCTACTGTGATCGTATTCTGTTGCTCGAAGGGGGCCGTACCCATGCTCTGGCCTCGCCGCAAGAGGTGTTGACGCCCGCGGCGCTGAAGGCCGTCTTCGGCATAGACGTATTGGTACAGGCCCATCCGGAACGGGGGCATCCGCTGATCATCACCCGCTAGGAGGCGTTGCCCATGCATCATTGCTTACTGTCTGGCGCGCTGCTGGGCGTGTTGTTTGCGCTGGGGGGCTGCCAAGCCAGCGTGCCGCCGCTACCCGCCTGGCAGAGTAGCGAAGGGCGTGACCGCGCAGAACTGGGGCAAATCCACGATCTGGCCAGCGGCAAGGTCATCAGCCCTGAACAGTTGGTGCAGGACCTGGCTGGCGTACCGCGAGTGCTGGTAGGCGAAAAGCATGACAACGCAGACCATCACGCCTTGCAACTTTGGTTGATCCGCGCCATGCAGGCCCGGCGCCCCCAAGGCAGCCTGCTTCTGGAAATGCTGCAACCGGAGCAGCAGGCTCGGGTCGATGCGGTTCAAGCCCAGGCCACATTGCCGCAAGATCTGCCCAAGGCCCTGGCGTGGCAGGAGGGCTGGGACTGGCAGCTGTACGGGCCGATCGTACGTGAAGCATTGGGCAGCCATGTTCCCCTTCTGGCCGCCAACCTGTCGGTTGGCGAAATGCGCCAGGCCTATCGCCTGGCGACGCCGGTGCCGGGGGCGCAGTCCAATGCGCCACAGGTGAAGGCAGCATTGCTCGAGCAGGTGAGGGCCGGGCACTGTGATTTGCTCCCCGCGAGCCAGTTGCCGGCGATGCTGGCCGTTCAGCAACAACGTGACCGGCGCATTGCCCAGCGGCTGCTCTCGGCGCCGCAGCCTGCCCTGTTGCTGGCCGGTGCATTCCACGTACGCAAGGACTTGGGCGTGCCGTTGCACCTCGCCGACCTGGGGGCAGAGGGGCAGAGCAAGGTGCTGTTGTTGGCCGAGGTTGGTCAGCAGGTCGACGCGGGGATGGCAGATTATGTCTGGTATACGGCGGCGATGCCGGAGCAGGATTATTGCGCACCGTTGCGTAACTAGGCGTGCGGGCGTTCACGAGGCAGTGGCAAGCCGCAAAAAAAAAGACCCGGCAAAAAATGCCGGGTCAATAACCGTGATTAGCCTGATGAGGAGATAATCTGAGAGTCCGAACCAGGGGCTTTCAGCTTATCCAACCAGTCTCGCGACCAGTTGTGATAATCATAACGATTCTCATTATCGAGTCAATCCCCATCTGATGTTTATTTCGCATTTTTTTGCGTAGGGCATTTCGCATCGAGTTGTTGATTGAGCGCTTGCTTGCGCTCGGCCGGCAAATCGTTCCAGTGCATGTCCAGCAGCGCGCCTTCAATGGCGTACAGCAACACCTTCGACGCCCGGAACCCTCGGGTTTTCACGGCCTGGTAAGCACCTACCGCGCCGAGCCGACGCAAATCCGATGCACTGTGGATACCGGCCGCATGTAACCACTGCGCGGAGGTCTTTCCAAGATTCTTCAGATGCTGCAATTCATCGTTCATCGAGCCTCCTGGCGATGGCTGAACGGGTATTAGGGGATAAATCGCGAGCAGGTCAGAGAGGAGTGTAGCGGGGGTTGGAAAATGCGCGGCCTTTTGCCATCGGGGGCGACGAGATGCCCTGTTTGCGCCGGGGGGAGGTGTTCGGGCCGGCCATTAGCCGGCCCGAATCGAGCTGATTTTAGAGGCCTGGCAAACGCTGGCGGATCTGGTCGATCACCTGGTCCATGCTGCTGGCATCCTGAGTATCAACGCGCGTGCTCTGCTGCCGTTCCACTTCATCCAGCGGCTCACGGCTGGCCTGCTGCGCCTTGACCACTTCCAGGGTGGCGTCCGACGGGTCGTTGTTGTCCGCCAGGCGCTGCTCCAGCCAACTGGCGATGACCGCCTCAGGTGCCTGGCAATCGAGGATCAGCAATGGCACGCCGGTATCGTTCGCGACTTCGGCGGCAGCTTTGCGGTGTTCACGCTTGAGGTAGGTAGCATCGAGCACTACCGGGAAACCTGCGCGCAGGATGGTCGCGGCAAGCTGGTGCAGGCGCTGGTAGGTGGCGGTGCTGGCATCGTTGTCGTAGATGCCCGCTTGCAGTTGGCCTGCTTGGGCGTGTTGCTGTTCACCGTACAAGCGCTTGCGCTCCACATCCGAGCGCACGCGCACAGCGCCCAAGGCTTCGACCAGGCGCATGGCGACGTGGCTCTTGCCTACGGCCGATACGCCATGGGTGATGGCCAGTAGGCGCGAAGGGATGGCGCTGTAGCTTTCTGCCAGGTTGGCGTAGTTGCGGTAGGTGCGCAGGCTGGTGGCACGCTGCACGCCATCGGCATTGGCCGGCATGCTGAACAGGGCGATCTTGGCGCGGACCAGGGCGCGGTAGGCTTTGTAGAAGTTCAACACTTCCAGGCCTTCATAGTCGCCGGTCAGCTCCAGATACTGGCTGACGAAGCGCCGCGCCAGGCATTTCAGGCCGCGGTCTTCCAGGTCCATGGCGAGGAAGCTGGTGTCGGCCCAGACGTCGGTCATGCGGAACGGTTCGTTGAACTCGATGCAGTCGAAGATCACCACCTTGCCATCGATCACGGTGGCGTTACCCAAGTGAATGTCGCCGTGGCATTCGCGGGTGAAGCCATTGGCCTTGCGCGCCGCGAACAGGCCTTCAAGGCGCTCGAAGCTGCTGCGCGCCCAAGCTTGCAGGTTGTCCAGCTGCTGCAGGTCGGCCTTGTCACTGAGGAACGGACGGATCTGCTCGAAGTTCTGCTCGACCGGGGCCATGACACTTTCAGGTGAGCCATATGGCTGCTCGGCGGGCACTTTCGGGGTCTGCAGGTGGAATGCTGCGATCTGCCGGGCCATCTGGTCGATGTGGCCGGCATTGAGTTCGCCGTTGGCCTGCAGGGTGTTGAGCATCTGCCCCTGCGGGAACTGGCGCATTTTCAGTACGTACTCTATCGCAGCGCCTTCACCGCCAAGCTGCGGGGCTTCGGCGCTGCCAGTGATCGGCAGCACTTCCAGGTACAGGCCGTCCGTCAGGCGCTGGTTCAGGCGCAACTCTTCGTTACAGAAATGCTGGCGCTGATCGAGCCCGGTGAAGTCGAGGAAGCCGAAATTCATCGGCTTCTTGATCTTGTAGGCGTATTCGCCAGTGAGCAGGACCCAGGAGATGTGCGTCTCGATGAGTTGGAACCCGTCCACGGGGTGAGGGTAAAGGGCGGGGTTCTGCAACGCTGTGATCAAGGCTTGGCTCACGGGAAATCCTTCCGGGGGCAGGGAATTCGAAGGCGCCATTATGGTCAATGGTGCCGTCCCTGCATACCGCCAGAGGGCGCCTGCCCAGCCTTTACAAAGTGCGTATAATCCGCCGCCATGACTCGAACCCGAAATTCCCGTACCCCTAAGAAACGCCCGACCGGCCGCTCGCGCGCCTGGCTGGGCTGGGCGTTCAAGCTCAGCCTGGTCGGCCTGGTGATCGTTGCCGGCTTCGCGGTTTACCTCGATGCTGTCGTCCAGGAGAAGTTCTCCGGCAAGCGCTGGACCATCCCGGCCAAGGTATACGCCCGGCCGCTGGAGCTGTTCGTCGGCCAGAAGCTGAGCAAGAACGACTTCCTCACCGAACTCGATGCCCTCGGCTACCGGCGGGAAAGCGCGGCCAATGGCCCGGGCGCTGCGGCTGTCAACGGTAATACCGTCGACCTCAACACCCGCGGCTTCCAGTTCTATGAGGGGATGGAACCCGCGCAGTTCGTGCGTGTGCGCTTCTCCGGCGACTACGTTGCCGGGCTGTCCGGCGCCAACAATGCCAAGCTGGATGTGGTGCGCCTCGAGCCGTTGATGATCGGCGGCATCTACCCGAAGAACCTCGAGGACCGCATCCTGATCAAGATCGATCAGGTGCCCCCGTACTTGCTCGAAACCCTGGTGGCAACCGAAGACCGAGACTTTTACAGCCACTTCGGCGTGTCGCCCAAGTCCATCGCGCGTGCTTTGTGGGTCAACACCTCCGCCGGTACCATGCGCCAGGGTGGCAGTACCCTGACCCAGCAGTTGGTGAAGAACTTCTACCTGACCAGCGAACGCACCCTCACCCGCAAGCTGACTGAAGCGATGATGGCCGTACTGCTGGAGATGCACTACGACAAGCGCGAAATTCTCGAGGCTTACCTCAACGAGGTCTTCGTCGGCCAGGATGGCCAGCGCGCCGTGCACGGCTTTGGCCTGGCCAGCCAGTTCTTCTTCAGCCAACCGCTGTCGGAACTCAAGTTGCACCAGATCGCCTTGCTGGTGGGTATGGTCAAGGGGCCGTCCTACTACAACCCGCGTCGCCACCCCGAGCGGGCCCTGGCGCGGCGTAACCTGGTCCTGGACCTTGTGGCCGAGCAGGGCGTTGCCAGCCAGGAGGCGGTCGATGCGGCCAAGAAGATGCCGCTGGGCGTGACCAAGCGGGGCAGCTTGGCCGACAGTTCGTTCCCGGCCTTCCTCGACCTGGTCAAGCGTCAGCTGCGCCAGGACTATCGCGACGAGGACCTTACTGAAGAAGGCCTGCGCATCTTCACCAGTTTCGACCCGATCCTGCAGATGAAGGCCGAAACCTCGATGAATGAGACCTTCAAGCGTCTGGCAGGGCGCAAAGGCGCTGACGAGGTCGAATCGGCGATGGTCGTGACCAACCCGGAAACCGGTGAGGTGCAGGCGCTCATCGGCAGCCGTCAGGCCGGATTCGCCGGCTTCAACCGTGCCATCGATGCCGTGCGGCCGATTGGCTCGCTGGTCAAGCCAGCGGTGTACCTCACCGCGCTGGAGCAGCCGAGCAAGTACACCCTGACCAGCTGGGTGCAGGACGAGGCGTTTTCGGTCAAGGGCGCCAATGGCCAAGTGTGGCGCCCGCAGAACTACGATCGCCGCCCGCATGGCACCATTTACCTGTACCAGGGGCTGGCCAACTCCTACAACCTGTCGACCGCCAAGATCGGCCTGGAAGTAGGTGTGCCCAACGTCATCAAGACCATCGGCCGGCTCGGGGTCAATGTCGATTGGCAGCCGTTCCCGGCAATGCTGCTGGGGGCCGGTGGCATGTCGCCGATGCAGGTGGCGACGATGTACCAGACCATCGCCAACGGCGGCTTCAATACGCCGATGCGCGGTATCCGCAGTGTGCTCACCGCCGAAGGTGAGCCGCTCAAGCGTTACCCGTTCCAGATCCAGCAAACCTTCGACCCGGGCTCTATCTACCTGGTGCAGAACGCGATGCAGCGGGTGATGCGCGAAGGTACCGGCCGCTCCGTGTACAACGTGCTGCCCAGGTCGCTGACGCTGGCGGGCAAGACCGGTACCAGTAACGACTCCCGTGACAGCTGGTTCTCTGGCTTCAGCCAGGACTTGCTGGCGGTGGTGTGGATGGGCCGTGACGATAACGGCAAGACGCCGTTCACCGGCGCCACCGGTGCTCTGCAGGTGTGGACCAGCTTCATGAAGAAGGCTGACCCGCTGCCGCTGGACATGCCGCAACCAGACAACGTGGTACAGGCCTGGATCGACCCCTACAGTGGGCAGGGCTCCGACGCAAGCTGTCCGGGAGCGGTGCAGATGCCGTATATTCGCGGCAGCGAACCGCCCGCCGGCGCAATCTGCGGCGGCGAGCAAAATCCGGCAGAATCGGTCATGGACTGGGTCAAAGGCTGGATGAATTAAGCCCTGGCAGCATTGATGAGGTGTGAAGTGAAAAAGTGGTGGTTTCCTGCCGTGACGGCACTGGTGGTGCTGCAGGGCTGTTCCAGCGTTCAGCGTGGCAACATCCCGGTCGTGGACTCGAGCACTCGGGTGTCCAACAGCGAACGGGTGACGGCCAACCGCTCGGCGGCCGGCATCAACAACGGCACCTCGCAAGCGCAAACCCTGCCCGAGGACTCCGGCGTGACCGTGATGATTCCGCAAGGCGCCGGTGCCACGGGCATCCAGACGTTCCCCGCAGGCAATGGCGTGGCACCGATCAGCACCACGCCGATTACCCCTGGCCCCGGCACATCTGCGCCGATGGAGACCAACCCCAACCCGATCGCCGACGAACCGTTCGACATCGCGTCGATGAATAGTGCCTCGGCCGCTGCCAGCGCGCCAACCGGCATTCCGCGCAGCAGTGCGGCATCCGGTGGGCTGTCGGCTGACGAGCAGCTCGATGGTCCGGTGCTGGCCCTGTTGACCACTGCCCAGTCGCAACAGGGCAGCGGCGACTTCAACGGTGCAGCCTCAAGCCTGGAGCGCGCCCAACGCATCGCCCCGCGCGAGCCGCAGGTGCTGTTCCGTCTGGCGCAGGTGCGCCTGTCCCAAGGCGATGCAGCACAGGCCGAGCAGTTGGCGCGCCGTGCCCTGACTTACGCCAATGGCCGTCCTGACCTTCAGGCCGAGCTGTGGAACACCATTGCCCAGGCTCGTGAGAAGCAGGGCGACAGCGCTGGCGCCGCGTTGGCCCGGCAGAAAGCGCGGGTCAACTCATGATGATCGAGCAGCGCATTCTGGATATCGCTGACCACCTGCTGCTCATCGAGCGTGAGTTGATCGTGCAGGGGTGGTGGGCTGACGAGCCGCCAAGCGATGAGGCGCTGGCCAGCACGGTGCCTTTTGCGGTGGACAGCATGAGCTTCGAGCAGTGGTTGCAGTGGATCTTCCTGCCGCGCATGAAGATCATCATCGAGCTGGGTCAACCGCTGCCCAACGCCTCGGGCATTCTGGTGATGGCCGAGACGGTGTTCGTCGACAGGCCGGAGCAGAGTCGTGAGTTGCGGCGCCTGCTGGCAGAGTTCGATCGATTGATCGCGAGTTGAGCCTGATTTCTTCTATTTTTCCTTCAAGGGCCGCAGATTGTGGCCCTTTTTTGTGTAAATGTTATTTTTTCTGCTGCAGTGTCGGTTTTTAGTGGTGGCTGGAATTCATCTTTAGGAAAAATTGGCAATAATTTTTCTTGACTTGTAGCCGCCAAATCACAAGAATCCAGATTCCGCTTTAGAGGGACTGCCAGAAGCAGACCCGCTAAGCAGATCATGAGGCGCACACCCGCGCCGACCTGTTACACCCCGCAACGCGTTACCTCGCGCTGGGTGGGATAACCCCGCAACACTCTGGGGCGCTCCCAATACTTGCTCAGTCAGTGCTGACGTTCGCTCATGCTCTGCTTGGCAGTAAACCTATTAAGACCCGTCCACTAGGGACGGTATTCTGGCGTTTTAGAGGTGAACAACGTGGAGCTTTTATCTGGCGCTGAGATGGTCGTCCGCTTCTTGCGTGACGAAGGCGTTAAGCACATCTACGGGTACCCTGGTGGTGCTCTCCTGCATGTTTACGACGCCCTGTTCAAAGAACCGGAAGTCGAGCACATCCTGGTTCGTCACGAGCAGGCCGCTACCCATATGGCGGACGGCTACGCCCGCGCCACCGGCAAGGCCGGTGTGGTGCTGGTAACCTCCGGCCCGGGCGCGACCAATGCCATCACCGGTATTGCCACCGCTTACATGGACTCGATTCCGATGGTCATCCTGTCCGGCCAGGTGCCTAGCACCATGGTGGGTACCGATGCCTTCCAGGAAACCGACATGATCGGCATCTCGCGGCCGATCGTGAAGCACAGCTTCATGATCAAACATGCCACCGAGATCCCTGAAATCCTGAAAAAAGCCTTCTACCTGGCGCAATCCGGCCGCCCAGGCCCGGTCGTGGTCGACATTCCAAAAGATATGACCAACCCGGCCGAGAAGTTCGAATACGTTTACCCGAAGAAGGTCAAGCTGCGCTCCTACAGCCCGGCAGTGCGTGGCCACTCCGGCCAGATCCGCAAGGCTGCCGAGATGCTGCTGGCTGCCAAGCGTCCGATCGTTTATGCCGGTGGCGGTGTGATCCTCGGTGGCGGCTCCGAAGCGCTGACCGAAATCGCCAAGTCGCTGAACCTGCCAGTCACCAATACCCTGATGGGCCTTGGCGGCTTCCCGGGTACCGACCGCCAGTTCCTGGGCATGCTCGGCATGCACGGCAGCTACACCGCCAACATGGCCATGCACAATGCCGATGTGATTTTCGCGGTCGGCGCGCGTTTCGATGACCGCGTGGTCAATGGCCCGGCCAAGTTCTGCCCGAATGCCAAGATCATTCACATCGACATCGACCCTGCGTCGATCTCCAAGATGATCAAGGCCGACGTGCCGATCGTGGGCCCGGTCGACAGCGTTTTGAGCGAGATGCTGGGCATCCTCAAGGAAATCGGCGAGCAGCCAGACAAGGCCGCGGCCGATGCCTGGTGGAAGCAAATCGACGAATGGCGCGGTAATGGCGACCTGTTCCCGTACAACAAGGGCGACGGCAGCGTCATCAAGCCGCAGACCGTCATCGAGACCTTGTGCGAAGTGACCAACGGCGATGCCTTCGTCACCTCCGACGTCGGCCAACACCAGATGTTCGCGGCGCAGTACTACCGCTTCAACAAGCCGAACCGCTGGATCAACTCCGGTGGCCTGGGCACCATGGGGTTCGGTTTCCCCGCGGCCATGGGCATCAAGCTCAATTTCCCGGATCAGGACGTGGCCTGCGTGACGGGCGAAGGCAGCATCCAGATGAACATCCAGGAGCTGTCCACCTGCATGCAGTACGGCCTGCCGGTGAAGATCGTCAACCTGAACAACGGCGTGCTGGGCATGGTCCGTCAGTGGCAGGACATGGCCTACAACGGCCGCCACTCGCACTCCTATGTCGAGTCGCTGCCTGACTTCATCAAGCTGGCCGAGGCCTATGGCCATGTGGGTATCCGCATCACCAGCCTGAAGGACCTCAAGCCCAAGCTCGAGGAAGCCTTCGCGATGAAGGACCGCCTGGTGTTCATCGACATCGCGGTCGACCGTACCGAGCACGTCTATCCGATGCAGATCAAGGATGGCTCGATGCGTGACATGTGGCTGAGCAAGACGGAGCGTACCTGATATGCGGCACATCATTTCCCTGCTGCTGGAAAACGAACCCGGAGCTCTGTCCCGCGTGGTCGGCCTGTTCTCCCAGCGCAACTACAACATTGAAAGCCTGACCGTGGCGCCTACCGAAGACCCGACCTTGTCGCGTCTGACGCTGACCACCGTTGGCCATGATGAAGTGATCGAACAGATCACCAAGAACCTCAACAAGCTGGTCGAAGTGGTCAAGCTTGTCGACCTGTCGGAAAGCGCTCACATCGAGCGTGAACTGATGCTGGTCAAGGTCAAGGCCACCGGTGCCCAGCGTGCCGAGATCAAGCGCACCACGGACATCTTCCGTGGCCAGATCGTCGACGTTACCGCCAGCGTGTACACCGTGCAGCTCAGCGGTACCAGCGACAAACTGGACAGCTTCATCCAGGCCATCGGCACTGCATCGATTCTCGAAACCGTGCGCAGTGGCGTCACCGGCATTGCCCGTGGCGACAAAGTGCTCAGCATCTGAATTCAAAAATTAGCGATGGCTCCGTAGGGGCCGAGATATAACCAGGGGTATTTCATGAAAGTTTTCTACGATAAAGACTGCGACCTTTCCATCATCCAGGGCAAGAAAGTCGCCATCATCGGTTACGGTTCTCAGGGCCACGCTCAAGCGTGCAACCTGAAGGACTCTGGTGTAGACGTTACCGTCGGTCTGCGTAAAGGTTCGGCTACCGTTGCCAAGGCTGAAGCCCACGGCCTGAAAGTGGCCGATGTTGCCACCGCCGTCGCTGCTGCCGACCTGGTCATGATCCTGACTCCGGACGAGTTCCAGGGCGCTCTGTACAAGAACGAAATCGAGCCGAACATCAAGAAGGGCGCCACCCTGGCCTTCTCCCACGGTTTCTCGATCCATTACAACCAGGTCGTTCCACGTGCCGACCTCGACGTGATCATGATCGCGCCGAAGGCCCCGGGCCACACCGTGCGTTCCGAGTTCGTCAAAGGCGGCGGTATCCCTGACCTGATCGCTATCTACCAGGACGCCTCCGGCAACGCCAAGAACGTCGCCCTGTCCTACGCTTCGGGCGTTGGTGGCGGCCGCACCGGCATCATCGAAACCACCTTCAAGGACGAGACCGAAACCGACCTGTTCGGTGAGCAGGCCGTTCTGTGCGGCGGTACCGTCGAGCTGGTCAAAGCCGGTTTCGAAACCCTGGTGGAAGCTGGCTACGCGCCGGAAATGGCCTACTTCGAGTGCCTGCACGAGCTGAAACTGATCGTCGACCTCATGTACGAAGGCGGTATCGCCAACATGAACTACTCGATCTCCAACAACGCCGAGTACGGTGAGTACGTCACCGGTCCCGAAGTCATCAACGAAGAATCCCGCAAGGCCATGCGCAACGCTCTGAAGCGCATCCAGGACGGCGAGTACGCGAAGATGTTCATCTCCGAAGGCGCCACCAACTACCCATCGATGACCGCCAAGCGTCGCAACAACGCCGCTCACGGTATCGAAGTCATCGGCGAGCAACTGCGTTCGATGATGCCGTGGATCTCGGCTAACAAAATCGTCGACAAGACCAAGAACTGAGTCTTATCGAATGATGAAAAACGCGGCTTCGGCCGCGTTTTTTCGTTCTGGCATTCAGCTTCTGGTATAAAGCAGACCAGTGGCCTGCCGTCAGAACCTGTTTCGCGGGCCCGTGTCGAACATTTTCCATCCTGTTGCAAGGTACCCTCCATGAGCGAACGTCCCGAAGAGCCGAACAAGCCCTCCGACGCCGAAAGCCTGCTACCTGTCGATGAGCACGTTGAAGAAGGGCATGATGCCGAAGGGCGCAAGGTGCGCCATCGCGGTATCTATCTGTTGCCCAACCTGTTCACCACCGCCAACCTGTTTGCCGGTTTCTACTCCATCATCAACTCGATGAGCGCGCAGAGCGCCCTCAGTGCTGGCGACCCGCGCGAGGCGAGCAAGTACTTTGCCTTTGCCGCCATCGCCATCTTCGTGGCCATGGTGCTCGACGGCCTCGATGGCCGCGTCGCCCGCATGACCAACACCCAGAGCGCCTTTGGGGCCGAGTACGATTCGTTGTCGGACATGGTCGCCTTCGGCGTGGCCCCGGCCCTGCTGGCCTTCGGCTGGGCGCTGGGCGATATGGGCAAGGTCGGCTGGATGGTCGCCTTCATCTATGTCGCTGGCGCCGCGCTGCGCCTGGCGCGTTTCAATACCCAGGTCGGGACTGCTGACAAGCGCTACTTCATCGGCCTGGCCAGCCCGGCTGCCGCTGGGGTGGTGGCCGGCACCGTGTGGGCCTTCAGCGACTATGGCATCCAGGGGTCCAAGTTGTCGTTCCTGGTGGCACTGCTGGTTGCCGCTGCCGGTATGCTGATGGTCAGCAACATCAAGTACAACAGCTTCAAGGAGCTCGACCTCAAGGGGCGCGTGCCGTTCGTGGCGATCCTGGCGGTGGTGCTGGTGTTTGCCGTGGTATTCAGCGATCCGCCGCGCATCCTGCTGCTGATCTTCCTCGCCTACGCCGCTTCCGGCCCGATCCAGTTCCTGCTCAAAGGCCGCCATCGTAAATCTTGAATGATTTAATGATGGAATAACCCTGCGGCTCCATAGTCTTACTGGTACATCCGCTAACCAGTGCTGTGGAGCCGTCATGCTTATAAAGCTTCCCAGGTCTTCCGATTGCAAGGCATCGGAGATCACGCCCGAAAGCATCTACCTTTCCCGTCGTACCCTGCTGGGTGGCTCCATGGCCGCCGTTGCGCTGGGGGCGATGCCCTTTGCCGCGCGCGCGGCCCAAGCGTCGCGTTACGCAGATGTCGAGGCAGGCAACGCGCCGGCCTGGTTCACCAGCAAGCTGGCTGAAACGCGTTGGCAAGCCGTGACGGTAAAAGACGAGGCGATAACGCCCTTCAAGGATGCCACGCATTACAACAACTTCTATGAGTTCGGGCCTGATAAAGGCGACCCAGCCGCCAATGCCGGGAGCCTGAAGACCGAGCCCTGGTCGGTGGTGGTCGATGGCGAGGTTGGCAAGCCCGGGCGCTATGCGCTGGAAGATTTTGTCAAACCCTACGCGCTTGAAGAGCGTATCTATCGGTTGCGCTGCGTGGAGGCCTGGTCAATGGTCATCCCCTGGCTGGGCTTTCCCCTGGCCCAGGTGCTCAAGCAGGTTGAGCCGACTTCGAAGGCGCGCTATGTGCGGTTCGAGACCCTGCAGGATCCGCAAAACATGCCGGGGCAGCGTTCGGGCTTCGCCTTGATCGATTGGCCTTATGAGGAGGGCTTGCGCCTGGACGAGGCGATGAATCCCCTGGCGATCCTGGCGGTCGGCATGTATGGGCGGGAGCTGCCCAACCAGAACGGTGCGCCCCTGCGGCTGGTGGTGCCGTGGAAGTATGGGTTCAAGAGCATCAAGTCGATCGTGCGAATCAGCTTGGTGGCCGAACGGCCGCGCACCACCTGGGAGAGCCTTGCGCCTGATGAATATGGTTTCTATGCCAACGTGAACCCTGAGGTCGATCACCCGCGTTGGAGCCAGGCGCGCGAGCGGCGCCTGCCCAGTGGCCTGTTCAGCCCCAATGTGCGACAGACACAGATGTTCAATGGCTACGCCGATGAAGTGGCGTCGCTGTACGCTGGCCTCGACCTGCGGAAGAACTATTGATGCGTTATCCCTGGCTGCGCCTGGCGATCTTTATCGTCGGTTGTGCGTTTCCGCTGTGGTGGTTGTATGAGGCGGCCATGAACCTGCTTGGACCGGACCCGGGGAAGATCCTTATGGATCGGCTTGGGCTGGGGGCGTTGATCTTCCTTTTGATCACGCTGAGCATGACGCCGCTGCAGAAGCTGACGGGGTGGTCGGGTTGGATCGTTGTGCGTCGGCAGCTGGGGTTGTGGTGTTTTGCCTATATCGTGTTGCACCTCCTTTGCTACCTGTTCTTTATCCTGGGGCTGGATTGGGGGCAGTTTGCCGTCGAGCTGCGCAAGCGGCCGTACATTATTGTGGGGGCGCTCGGCTTCCTGGGTTTGCTGGCGCTGGCGGTGACTTCCAATCGCTACAGCCAGCGGCGCTTGGGCGCACGCTGGAAGAAACTGCACAAGCTGGTTTATGTGATTCTCGGGTTGGGCCTGCTGCATTTCCTGTGGATCGTGCGCTCCGATCTCCGTGAGTGGGCGATCTATGCAGCCATCGGGGTCTTGTTGATGGTGCTGCGGGTGCCAGCGGTGGCGCGGCGCGTGCCTCGAATCATGGGGCGGCGGGGAAGGGTGGCTTCGTAGGTGCTACAAGATGACGTCAAACCATCGTTGCGCTTTATTGAGCCACTTCCGTCTATGTGTCATTTTCTTGAAATTAAAGGTTGACGCCCTCTCGATTCCCCTTATAATGCGCCCCACTTCCAGCGTAGTCGGAACGAGAAACTCCTTGAAATTCAATGGGTTACTTAATCCAGGTAGTGCTGGAGGTGTTTCGGTCATCTGATCGATAGCGGTTGAAATGGTGGTTGACAGCGCTTCTAAACGCTGTATTATTCGCCTCCCGCTACGAGAGATCGAAGCGAGCCAAGTGTTTGAAGCTAAACGAGTTTCTCGCAAAAAACTTCAAAATAAACGCTTGACAGGCTCTGAGGAAAGCGTAGAATGCGCGCCTCGGTTGAGACGAAACGCTCTTAACCAAACGCTCTTTAACAAATCGAATCAAGCAATTCGTGTGGGTGCTTGTGAGTACGGACTGATAGTCAAAAAGATTATCAGCATCACAAGTGACCATGCGAGAAATCACATAGTCATTTGAGATTGCTGAGCCAAGTTTAGGGTTTCTTAAAAACCCAAGCAGTATTGAACTGAAGAGTTTGATCATGGCTCAGATTGAACGCTGGCGGCAGGCCTAACACATGCAAGTCGAGCGGATGACGGGAGCTTGCTCCTTGATTCAGCGGCGGACGGGTGAGTAATGCCTAGGAATCTGCCTGGTAGTGGGGGACAACGTTTCGAAAGGAACGCTAATACCGCATACGTCCTACGGGAGAAAGCAGGGGACCTTCGGGCCTTGCGCTATCAGATGAGCCTAGGTCGGATTAGCTAGTTGGTGGGGTAATGGCTCACCAAGGCGACGATCCGTAACTGGTCTGAGAGGATGATCAGTCACACTGGAACTGAGACACGGTCCAGACTCCTACGGGAGGCAGCAGTGGGGAATATTGGACAATGGGCGAAAGCCTGATCCAGCCATGCCGCGTGTGTGAAGAAGGTCTTCGGATTGTAAAGCACTTTAAGTTGGGAGGAAGGGCATTAACCTAATACGTTAGTGTTTTGACGTTACCGACAGAATAAGCACCGGCTAACTCTGTGCCAGCAGCCGCGGTAATACAGAGGGTGCAAGCGTTAATCGGAATTACTGGGCGTAAAGCGCGCGTAGGTGGTTTGTTAAGTTGGATGTGAAAGCCCCGGGCTCAACCTGGGAACTGCATCCAAAACTGGCAAGCTAGAGTACGGTAGAGGGTGGTGGAATTTCCTGTGTAGCGGTGAAATGCGTAGATATAGGAAGGAACACCAGTGGCGAAGGCGACCACCTGGACTGATACTGACACTGAGGTGCGAAAGCGTGGGGAGCAAACAGGATTAGATACCCTGGTAGTCCACGCCGTAAACGATGTCAACTAGCCGTTGGAATCCTTGAGATTTTAGTGGCGCAGCTAACGCATTAAGTTGACCGCCTGGGGAGTACGGCCGCAAGGTTAAAACTCAAATGAATTGACGGGGGCCCGCACAAGCGGTGGAGCATGTGGTTTAATTCGAAGCAACGCGAAGAACCTTACCAGGCCTTGACATGCAGAGAACTTTCCAGAGATGGATTGGTGCCTTCGGGAACTCTGACACAGGTGCTGCATGGCTGTCGTCAGCTCGTGTCGTGAGATGTTGGGTTAAGTCCCGTAACGAGCGCAACCCTTGTCCTTAGTTACCAGCACGTTATGGTGGGCACTCTAAGGAGACTGCCGGTGACAAACCGGAGGAAGGTGGGGATGACGTCAAGTCATCATGGCCCTTACGGCCTGGGCTACACACGTGCTACAATGGTCGGTACAGAGGGTTGCCAAGCCGCGAGGTGGAGCTAATCTCACAAAACCGATCGTAGTCCGGATCGCAGTCTGCAACTCGACTGCGTGAAGTCGGAATCGCTAGTAATCGCGAATCAGAATGTCGCGGTGAATACGTTCCCGGGCCTTGTACACACCGCCCGTCACACCATGGGAGTGGGTTGCACCAGAAGTAGCTAGTCTAACCTTCGGGAGGACGGTTACCACGGTGTGATTCATGACTGGGGTGAAGTCGTAACAAGGTAGCCGTAGGGGAACCTGCGGCTGGATCACCTCCTTAATCGACGACATCAGCCTGCTGATGAGCTCCCACACGAATTGCTTGATTCTTTGTATAAAGACGATGCTGTAACGCGACCCTGTTATAGGTCTGTAGCTCAGTTGGTTAGAGCGCACCCCTGATAAGGGTGAGGTCGGCAGTTCAAATCTGCCCAGACCTACCAATTACTTGGTGCGGCCTAGAAAATACGGGGCCATAGCTCAGCTGGGAGAGCGCCTGCCTTGCACGCAGGAGGTCAGCGGTTCGATCCCGCTTGGCTCCACCACTCTTTCAGGTTGTACAGCTTTCAGAACTTAGAAATGAACATTCGGTGATGAATGTTGATTTCTGGCTTTTGTCAGATCGTTCTTTAAAAATTCGGATATGTGATAGAAATAGACTGAACACCAGTTTCACTGCTGGTGGATCAGGCTAAGGTAAAATTTGTGAGTTCTGCTCGAAAGAGCAACATGCGAATTTTCGGCGAATGTCGTCTTCACAGTATAACCAGATTGCTTGGGGTTATATGGTCAAGTGAAGAAGCGCATACGGTGGATGCCTTGGCAGTCAGAGGCGATGAAAGACGTGGTAGCCTGCGATAAGCTTTGGGGAGTCGGCAAACAGACTGTGATCCAGAGATCTCTGAATGGGGGAACCCACTCAGCATAAGCTGAGTATCTTGTACTGAATACATAGGTGCAAGAGGCGAACCAGGGGAACTGAAACATCTAAGTACCCTGAGGAAAAGAAATCAACCGAGATTCCCTTAGTAGTGGCGAGCGAACGGGGACCAGCCCTTAAGTTGATTTGAGATTAGTGGAACGCTCTGGAAAGTGCGGCCATAGTGGGTGATAGCCCCGTACACGAAAATCTCTTATCAATGAAATCGAGTAGGACGGAGCACGAGAAACTTTGTCTGAACATGGGGGGACCATCCTCCAAGGCTAAATACTACTGACTGACCGATAGTGAACCAGTACCGTGAGGGAAAGGCGAAAAGAACCCCGGAGAGGGGAGTGAAATAGAACCTGAAACCGTATGCGTACAAGCAGTGGGAGCCTACTTTGTTAGGTGACTGCGTACCTTTTGTATAATGGGTCAGCGACTTATATTCAGTGGCGAGCTTAACCGAATAGGGGAGGCGTAGCGAAAGCGAGTCTTAATAGGGCGTTTAGTCGCTGGGTATAGACCCGAAACCGGGCGATCTATCCATGGGCAGGTTGAAGGTTAGGTAACACTGACTGGAGGACCGAACCGACTACCGTTGAAAAGTTAGCGGATGACCTGTGGATCGGAGTGAAAGGCTAATCAAGCTCGGAGATAGCTGGTTCTCCTCGAAAGCTATTTAGGTAGCGCCTCATGTATCACTGTAGGGGGTAGAGCACTGTTTCGGCTAGGGGGTCATCCCGACTTACCAAACCGATGCAAACTCCGAATACCTACAAGTGCCGAGCATGGGAGACACACGGCGGGTGCTAACGTCCGTCGTGAAAAGGGAAACAACCCAGACCGTCAGCTAAGGTCCCAAAGTCATGGTTAAGTGGGAAACGATGTGGGAAGGCTTAGACAGCTAGGAGGTTGGCTTAGAAGCAGCCACCCTTTAAAGAAAGCGTAATAGCTCACTAGTCGAGTCGGCCTGCGCGGAAGATGTAACGGGGCTCAAACCATGCACCGAAGCTACGGGTATCACCTCTGGTGATGCGGTAGAGGAGCGTTCTGTAAGCCTGTGAAGGTGAGTTGAGAAGCTTGCTGGAGGTATCAGAAGTGCGAATGCTGACATGAGTAACGACAATGCGAGTGAAAAACTCGCACGCCGAAAGACCAAGGTTTCCTGCGCAACGTTAATCGACGCAGGGTTAGTCGGTCCCTAAGGCGAGGCTGAAAAGCGTAGTCGATGGAAAACAGGTTAATATTCCTGTACTTCCAGTTATTGCGATGGAGGGACGGAGAAGGCTAGGCCAGCTTGGCGTTGGTTGTCCAAGTTTAAGGTGGTAGGCTGAGATCTTAGGCAAATCCGGGATCTCAAGGCCGAGAGCTGATGACGAGTTGCCTTTAGGCGACGAAGTGGTTGATGCCATGCTTCCAAGAAAAGCTCCTAAGCTTCAGATAACTGGGAACCGTACCCCAAACCGACACAGGTGGTTAGGTAGAGAATACCAAGGCGCTTGAGAGAACTCGGGTGAAGGAACTAGGCAAAATGGCACCGTAACTTCGGGAGAAGGTGCGCCGGTGAGGGTGAAGGACTTGCTCCGTAAGCTCATGCCGGTCGAAGATACCAGGCCGCTGCGACTGTTTATTAAAAACACAGCACTCTGCAAACACGAAAGTGGACGTATAGGGTGTGACGCCTGCCCGGTGCCGGAAGGTTAATTGATGGGGTTAGCGCAAGCGAAGCTCTTGATCGAAGCCCCGGTAAACGGCGGCCGTAACTATAACGGTCCTAAGGTAGCGAAATTCCTTGTCGGGTAAGTTCCGACCTGCACGAATGGCGTAACGATGGCGGCGCTGTCTCCACCCGAGACTCAGTGAAATTGAAATCGCTGTGAAGATGCAGTGTATCCGCGGCTAGACGGAAAGACCCCGTGAACCTTTACTATAGCTTTGCACTGGACTTTGAATTTGCTTGTGTAGGATAGGTGGGAGGCTTTGAAGTGGGGACGCCAGTTCTCATGGAGCCATCCTTGAAATACCACCCTGGCAACTTTGAGGTTCTAACTCAGGTCCGTTATCCGGATCGAGGACAGTGTATGGTGGGTAGTTTGACTGGGGCGGTCTCCTCCCAAAGAGTAACGGAGGAGTACGAAGGTGCGCTCAGACCGGTCGGAAATCGGTCGTAGAGTATAAAGGCAAAAGCGCGCTTGACTGCGAGACAAACACGTCGAGCAGGTACGAAAGTAGGTCTTAGTGATCCGGTGGTTCTGTATGGAAGGGCCATCGCTCAACGGATAAAAGGTACTCCGGGGATAACAGGCTGATACCGCCCAAGAGTTCATATCGACGGCGGTGTTTGGCACCTCGATGTCGGCTCATCACATCCTGGGGCTGAAGCCGGTCCCAAGGGTATGGCTGTTCGCCATTTAAAGTGGTACGCGAGCTGGGTTTAGAACGTCGTGAGACAGTTCGGTCCCTATCTGCCGTGGACGTTTGAGATTTGAGAGGGGCTGCTCCTAGTACGAGAGGACCGGAGTGGACGAACCTCTGGTGTTCCGGTTGTCACGCCAGTGGCATTGCCGGGTAGCTATGTTCGGAAGAGATAACCGCTGAAAGCATCTAAGCGGGAAACTTGCCTCAAGATGAGATCTCACTGGGATCTTGAATCCCCTAAAGGGCCGTCGAAGACTACGACGTTGATAGGTTGGGTGTGTAAGCGCTGTGAGGCGTTGAGCTAACCAATACTAATTGCCCGTGAGGCTTGACCATATAACACCCAAGCAATTTGCTGCTGCAGATTGTGGTGGTGAAGATGATACGAACCGAAAGTTCGCAACGAACCACAAATATCGCATATCCGGATTCGCTGGGCTGTCCATCTGGACATTCTGGCTACAGAATTTCTTGACGACCATAGAGCATTGGAACCACCTGATCCCATCCCGAACTCAGTAGTGAAACGATGCATCGCCGATGGTAGTGTGGGGTTTCCCCATGTGAGAGTAGGTCATCGTCAAGATTCATTTCGCAAAACCCCTATCTGCGCGAGCAGGTAGGGGTTTTGTCTTTTCTGGCTTTTACAGATCCCGGACTCGGCGGTTAGCCGTGATATCGTTCCCATCAGCCCGAACTGCCTTCAGAGAACCATCAATGGCCAACCCGACTTCACTCCACCCCGGCTTCATGATCGTGCACGGCAACCGCCTGGACGACTTGCGCAGCCTGGTGGTGAGCTGGATGCGGCGCTATCCGCTGGCCCCCCTGGAAAACGAAATTGCTCTGGTGCAGAGCAATGGTATCGCCCAGTGGCTCAAGCTGGCCTTGGCCGAGGACCCGCTCGAAGATGACCAAGGCGGCTGTGGGATCGCTGCTGCCATCGAAGTGCAGTTGCCAGGCAGCTTCATGTGGCAGTTGTACAGAAAAGTCCTCGGGCGTGACGAAATCCCGGAAGTCTCCCTGCTCGACAAGGCCCCGCTGACCTGGCGACTCATGCGTTTGCTACCCGCGTTGATCGAGCGCCCGCATTTCGAGCCGTTGCGACGCTTCCTCACTGACGACGGCGATCTGCGCAAACGCTATCAGCTTGCAGAGCGCCTGGCTGACCTGTTCGACCAATACCAGGTCTATCGTGCCGACTGGCTGAAGGACTGGGCTGCCGGGCAGCACGTCCTCAATACGGCCCGTGGCGAACGCAAGCCTCTGGCGCCTGGCAACCGCTGGCAGGCAGAGCTGTGGCGGGCCCTGCTCGAGGATGTGGGTGAACAAGGCATGGCCCAAAGCCGGGCAGGGGTGCACCAGCGGTTCATCGAACGTATCAACAGCCTTGAGCAGCCCCCTGCGGGCCTGCCTTCACGGGTAATCGTATTCGGTATCTCATCCCTGCCTGCCCAAGCCTTGGAAGCGCTGGCAGGCCTTGCACGCTTCAGCCAGGTATTGCTGTGTGTGCACAACCCTTGTCGCCACCACTGGGCGGACATCGTCGCCGACAAGGACCTGCTGCGCCACCAGTACAAGCGCCAGCAACGCAAACAGGGCATGCCCGTGCAACTGGATGACGAGTCCTTGCACCAGCACGCCCACCCCTTGCTGGCCGCCTGGGGCAAACAGGGGCGGGACTACATCAACCTGCTCGACAGTTATGACGACCCAGGCAGCTACCAGGGCGCATTCAGCGACGGGCGCATCGACTTGTTCAGCGAAAGCGAGCCTACAACACTGCTCAAGCAGCTGCAGGACGATATCCTCGAACTGCGCCCGCTTACCGAAACCCGTGAGCTGTGGCCTGAGGTGGTTCTGACAAAAGACCGCTCCATCCGCTTCCACATCGCCCACAGCCCACAGCGCGAAGTCGAGATCCTGCACGACCAGTTGTTGGCCCGCTTCAGTGCCGACCCCACCCTGCGCCCGCGTGACGTCATTGTCATGCTCCCGGCGATCGACACCTATGCACCGCATATCCGCGCCGTTTTCGGTCAGTTACAGCGTAACGACCCGCGTTACATACCCTTTACCCTGACCGATCAGGGCCAGCGCGGGCGGGATCCCTTGCTGATTGCCCTGGAGCATCTGCTCAAGCTGCCAGACAGCCGTTTCGCCGTCAGCGAGGTGCTCGATCTGCTGGACGTACCGGCTGTGCGAGCCCGTTTCGGGATCCGCGAAAGCGACCTGCCCACGCTGCACCGCTGGATCGAAGGTGCCGGTATCCGCTGGGGGCTCAATGCCGAGCAGCGAGCGGCCCTGGGCCTGCCCGAAGGCCTTGAGCAGAACAGCTGGCGGTTCGGCCTGCGGCGTATGTTGTTGGGTTATGCCGTCGGTATGGGGGAAGGCTGCGACGGTATCGAACCCTACGACGAAATCGGCGGGCTGGATGCTGCGCTGATCGGCCCGTTGGTGGCGTTGCTCGACGCTCTGGATGTGGCCAACCATGCCCTCTCACAGCCAGCCACTGCTGCCCAATGGGGCGAGCGGCTGAACGCGTTGTTGCAAGTGTTCTTCCTGGCAGAAGGCGAACATGACGAGTTCCTGCTCATGCAACTGCAGGAGCTGCGCGATAGCTGGCTGGAGGTGTGCGAGACTGTCGGCTTGCTAGACGTGCTACCCCTCACCGTCATACGCGAGGCGTGGTTGTCGGGCCTGGATCAGGGCAAGCTGTCCCAGCGTTTTCTTGCCGGTTCGGTAAACTTTTGCACCCTCATGCCAATGCGTGCCATCCCGTTCCGGGTGGTCTGCCTGCTGGGCATGAATGATGGCGATTACCCGCGCGCCCAGCAGCCGCTGGACTTCGACCTGATGGCCAGTGATTACCGCCCCGGCGACCGCTCGCGCCGGGAGGATGACCGTTACCTGCTGCTCGAGGCGTTGTTGTCCGCGCGCGATCAGCTATACATCAGCTGGGTCGGCCGGAGCATCCGCGACAACAGCGAGCGTCCGGCATCCGTGCTCATAGGCCAACTGCGCGATCACCTGGCTGCAGGTTGGCGGCTGGCCGGTGGCAGGGACAGCCAGCACGCGGGCGAGCAGTTGTTGCATGGGTTGACGCAAGAGCACCCGCTGCAGCCCTTCAGCTCGCGTTATTTCCAGAAAGGCAGCGCGTTGTTCAGCTACGCCCATGAATGGCAGCTGCTGCACCAGGTCAGCGATGAGGGCGAACAGGCAGACATTGGCCTGCCACCCTACGTGGGCGATGAAGCCCTGACGCTCACACAACTGCAGGATTTTCTGCGTAATCCGGTGCGGCACTTCTTCAGCCAGCGGCTGAAGGTGTTTTTCGAGGCGCTGGAGGCGCCGACGCCAGATGAGGAGCCGTTCGTCCTCGACGCCCTGCAGCGCTACAGCGCCAGCGAAAGCCTGCTCGGGGCGGCGCTGGCCGACCCGGAAAACGCCGAGCATGCGCTGCAAGCCCAGGCGCGCCGGCTGCAGGCATGCGGCATGCTGCCGTTGGCCGGGTTCGGTGAGCTTTTACAGGCCGAACTGATTCAGCCGCTGCCCGACCTGCTGCAACGCCATCGCCAATTGTTGCAGCGCTGGCCCGAGGTGGTGGAGGGCGCGCTGCCGATCAGTTTCGAACAGGGCAGTCATCGCCTTGAGGGCTGGCTTGGCCGGGTCTACCAGGCCGCCGACCAAAGCCTGTTGAGCATCACCACGGTGCCCAACACCATCAGCGCCGGGCGTAACAGTCTCAAGTGGCACCGGCTGATCGCCAGTTGGGTCATGCACCTGGCGGCCTGCGCCGAAGGCTATCCACTGTATAGCGCCCTGTTGGCCAGCGACATCACCTTGCTGCTTGCGCCACTGTCACAACACCAAGCTGCTGAGCAGCTCGGCCATTTGCTGGTGTCACGCCAGGCCGCAATGAATGCGCCGCTGCCGGTTGCCGCCAAGACAGCGTTCGCCTGGCTGGCCCAGGACGATCCTGACAAAGCCCTCGCCGCAGCCGCGCGTGCTTACGAAGGTGATGGCCGCACCAGTTTCGGTGAGCGCAGCGAAAGCCTGGCCCTGGCCCGACAATTCCGTGACTTCGCCGCACTCAGTGCCGACGAAACCTTTGAAGGCTGGTGCGAAACCCTGTACCGCCCGTTATACAGCGCAGCCTGGCAGACGCTGGGCAACCCGGAGAGTGGCGCATGACCCAGGTCCGTCCCCTGGCACTGAGTTTCCCCCTGCACGGCAGCCAACTGATCGAAGCCAGTGCCGGTACCGGCAAGACGTTCACCATTTCAGCCCTTTACCTGCGGCTGATACTTGGCCATGGCGGCGAGCACGCTTTTGCCCGCGAACTGCTGCCACCGCAGATCCTCGTGGTGACCTTCACCGATGCAGCCACCAAGGAACTGCGCGAGCGTATTCGCGCGCGCCTGGCCGAGGCTGCACGCTTCTTTCGCGGCGAGCTGCCAGAAGCCGACCCGCTGTTGCACCAGCTACGTGACGATTATCCACAGGAGCACTGGCCTCGCTGCGCCAACCGCCTGGAGATCGCCGTACAGTGGATGGACGAAGCGGCAGTCTCGACCATTCATGGCTGGTGCCAGCGCATGCTTCGCGAACATGCCTTCGACAGCGGCAGCCTGTTCACCCAGAGCCTGGAAACCGACCACAGCGACCTGCTTGGCCAGGTCATGCGCGACTACTGGCGGCGTTTCTGCTACGGCATGCACGGCGCGGCGCTGGGCTGGGTGCGCAGCCATTGGGGCAGCCCCGATGCACTGTTGCCCCGGATCCGCCCATTGTTTGGTCGTGTGCGTGCCCAGCAGGATGAGCAAGAACCGCAAGCGCTGATCGATGCAGCGCTGCTGGAGCGCGCCGATCAGTTGTACCAACTCAAAGCCCCATGGGCGCAGTGGGCCGAGCAGTTGCAACAGATCTGCCGGGACGCCGTCGCCGCCAAGCAGGTCGACGGGCGCAAACTGCAGGCGCGCTTCTTCGAACCCTGGTTCGACAAGTTACGCGCCTGGGCTGCTGATGATCAGATAGTGGAGCTTGACCTAGGGACTGGCTTTACGCGCCTGACCCCGGCAGGCATGGCCGAAGCCTGGAAGATCGGTGAGCCTCCAGATCACCCGGCCTTGCACGCCATGCACGATCTGCCACAACAGCTACAGGCCTTGGCCAGCCCCGATGCCCGCCTGCTCGAGCACGCCGCCGCCTGGGTTTCGGCGCGCTTCGAGGTGGAAAAGCGCCGCCGCGCCGAGATGGGCTTCGACGATATGCTGCTGCGCCTGCAACATGCGTTGGCCAGTGAAGCCGGCGAGAGGTTGGCAGGCCTGATTCGCGAACAGTTCCCGGTAGCCCTGATCGACGAATTCCAGGATACCGACCCTGTTCAGTACGGCATCTTCGAGCGCATCTACCGCATCAGCGAAAATCGTGAGGAAACCGGTCTGTTCATGATCGGCGACCCCAAACAGGCCATCTATGCCTTCCGTGGCGCCGACATTTACACCTACCTGTCCGCGCGGCGCGCCACCGCCGGACGGCTGCACAGCCTGGACACCAATTACCGCTCCAGTGAAGCAATGGTGGCCGCTGTCAATCAGGTGTTCCTGCAGGCCGAAGCCCGTGAGCAAGGGCGGGGCGCCTTCCTGTTCCGCGAAGGCCATGACAACCCGTTGCCGTTCATCGAGGTACGCGCCAAGGGGCGCAGCGAACGCCTGTTGATCGACGGCCAGGCAATCCCGGCCCTGCAGTGTTGGCAATTGGAGAGCGAAGACCCCGTCTCCAGCACACTGTACCGGCAGCAACTGGCGGCCAGCTGCGCCAGCCACATCGTCGCCCTGCTCAACAGTGCCCAGCGCGGCCAGAGCGGTTTCAGCAAGGCTGACGGCGAACTGCGCCCGTGCCTGCCCTCTGACATCGCCATTCTCGTACGTGACGGCCATGAGGCGCAGTTGGTGCGAGCCGAACTTGCCGCCCGTGACGTTCGCAGCGTGTACCTGTCCGACAAGGACTCGGTCTTCGCCGCCCAGGAAGCGCATGACCTGCTGGCCTGGCTCAAGGCTTGCGCCGAGCCGGACTCCGAGCGCCTGCTCAAGGCCGCCTTGGCCAGCCTGACCCTGGACCTGTCGCTGGCCGAGCTGGACCAGTTGAACCAGGACGAGCGGGTCTGGGAGGACTGGGTCATGCGTTTTCGCCGCTACCGCGACACCTGGCAGCGCCAAGGCGTACTACCGATGTTGCGGCACCTGCTGCACGATTTTCAGTTGCCGCGTACGCTCGTTGCCCGCAGCGATGGCGAGCGGGTGTTGACCAACCTGCTGCACCTGGCGGAGCTGCTGCAGCAAGCGGCGGGCGAACTGGATGGCGAGCAAGCGCTGATCCGCCACCTGGCCGAGCACTTGGCCAACGCCGGCCAGGCCAGTGAAGACCAGATCCTTCGTCTGGAGAGCGACGAACAGCTGGTCAAGGTGGTGACCATCCACAAATCCAAAGGCCTGGAATACCCCTTGGTCTACCTGCCGTTCATCTGCACCAGCAAACCGGTCGACGGTAGTCGCCTGCCGCTGGCCTGGCACGACAGCCAAGGGCAGGCGCAACTGACCCTGACCCCCGACCCGACGCAGATTGCCTTGGCCGATGATGAGCGCCTCGCGGAAGACCTGCGCCTGCTCTACGTGGCCCTCACCCGTGCCCAGCATGCATGCTGGCTGGGCGTTGCCGACCTCAAGCGCGGTAACCAGAAAAGTTCGCAGCTGCACCGCTCCGCTCTCGGCTATCTGCTTGGCGGCGGTGAACCGCTGCAGGGCTCGGCGCAACTGGCGGACTGGCTGCAGAGCTTGCTGGCCGGCTGCCCACACATTGCCTGCCCCGGCCTGCCAGAGGCAGACGAACAGCGCTACCGCACGCCCCATGCCGAACGCGAGCTGCAGCCTGCACGCAAGCCTCGTCGCGCAGCAGCGGAGCATTGGTGGATCGCGTCCTACAGCGCCTTGCGGGTGGGTGAACAGACACTGGGTGCCGACAGCTCCCTGGCCCAGCAGTTGCTCGACGATGAGGGGGGCGCTATTCAACTGCCCCGCGAGGTGCCCGCCGACGGCGGCGACATCCACCGCTTCCCGCGCGGGCCGAACCCCGGCACCTTCCTCCATGGTTTGCTCGAGTGGGCCGGGCGCGAAGGCTTCGCCGAGGTCGCCGCCAACCCCAAACTGGTCGAGCGCACCGTCGGCCAGCGCTGCAACCGGCGCGATTGGACTGGCTGGATCCCGGCACTGAGCCAATGGTTGCAGCAACTGCTGAACGAGCCACTGCCTGCCCGTGACATGAGCCTGAGGTTGGCGCAGTTGCAGCACTATCAGATAGAAATGGAGTTCTGGTTCGCCAGCCATCAGGTCGATGCCCAGCAGCTTGACCAGTTGGTCGCCCGCCACACCCATCCAGGTGCAGCGCGCCCCGCAGCTCAGCCGACGCTGCTCAACGGCATGTTCAAAGGCTTCATCGACCTGGCGTTCGAGCTCGATGGCCGCTATTACGTGGCCGACTACAAGTCCAACTGGCTTGGCCCGGATACCCAGGCCTATGACACGCCGGCCATGGAAAAGGCGATCCTGGAGCACCGCTACGACTTGCAGTACGTGCTTTATCTGCTGGCCCTGCATCGCCAGTTGCGTGCCCGGCTGCCCGATTACGATTATGACCAGCATGTGGGCGGTGCGCTGTTCATCTTCTTGCGCGGCGCCAGCAGCAGCGGCCACGGCGTGTACTTCGCCAAGCCGCCACGTGAGTTGATCGAAGCACTCGATGCGCTGTTCCGTGGCGTGCATGCGCCTCAACAACACGACCTGTTCGCCGGAGCTGCGCCATGAGTCGCACCCTTGATGACCTCTTGCCTACGCCACTGAACGCCGAGCACCTGCTGACGCTGGCGCCACAACGCAACAGCGCAGACCTGCTGCAACTGCTCGACCGCTGGGTTGAGCGCGGCTGGTTGCGGGCCCTGGACCGTGCATTCGTGTCCTTTCTGGAAGAGCGCGCCCCCGGCAGCGATCCGCTGTTGCTGCTGGCCGCTGCCTTGGCCAGCCATCAGCTGGGCCACGGGCATGTCTGCCTGGACCTGCAGCAAACCCTGGCCGAGCCGGATTTCGCCCTGTCGCTGCCGCCGGAAGGCGATGCCCTGGCAGGGCCGTTGCTGCTGCCGTCGCAGTTGCTCGCCAACCTCGACCTGCACACCTGGCGCAAGCGCATTGCCGCCAGCACCCTGGTGGCGGCTGGCGATACCCCTGGCCATGAGGCCCGGCCATTGGTGATCAGCGGTGAACGTCTCTACCTGCGCCGCTACTGGAGTTACGAGCGGCAGATCGACGAAACCCTGCGCCAGCGCCTGGGCCAAGACGAGGCCACCCCCGCAGACCTGCCTGCGCGCCTGGCGCAGTTGTTTGATGAAGGTGCTCTGGCCGGTCAGGTGGATTGGCAGAAACTGGCGTGTGCCCTGGCTACCCGCGCCGGCTTCAGCATCATCACCGGTGGGCCGGGCACCGGCAAGACCACCACGGTGGTGCGCCTGCTGGCCTTGCTGCAGGCGCCTGCAGTCGAGCAGGGCAGGCCGCTGCGCATTCGCCTTGCCGCGCCCACCGGCAAGGCTGCAGCGCGCCTGACCGAATCCATCGGTCAGCAGGTCGAGCGTTTGCAGGTCAGTGCCGATGTCCGCCGGCAGATTCCTACCGATGTCAGCACCGTGCACCGGCTGCTCGGCAGCCGTCCGGGATCGCGCCACTTCCGTCACCATGCAGGCAACCCGTTGCCGCTGGATGTGCTGGTGGTGGATGAAGCCTCGATGATCGACCTCGAAATGATGGCCAACCTGCTCGATGCCTTGCCCCCCAAAGCCCGGTTGATCCTGTTGGGTGACAAGGACCAGCTGGCCTCGGTCGAGGCGGGTGCGGTGCTGGGCGACTTGTGCCGGGATGCCGAAGAGGGCTGCTACTCGCCCGCTACCCAAGCATGGCTGGAGCAGATTGGCGGTCAGTCGCTGGCCGAGAGCGGGCTGAAGGCCGGCGACGCGCAACGCAACCCTTTGGCCCAGCAAGTCGTGATGCTGCGTTTTTCCAGGCGCTTTGGCGAAGGCAGCGGTATCGGCCAGCTGGCGCGCCTGGTCAACCGCCAGCAAGCCCAGGCGGCCCGCGATCTGTTGACGATGCCGCCGGCCGATGTATTCGGCCTGGCCCTGCGCGGCGAGCACGACCGCGCCTTTGATCGGCTGATACTCGACGGCCTGAACCGCGGCGCCGATGGGCCACAAGGCTATCGCAGCTACCTGCGCACCATTGGCCGGCATCGTCCGGCGCCTGGCAGTGCTTTCGACGATCCGCTCTGGGAGCAGTGGGCTGGCAAGGTGCTGCGCAGCTTTGAGGACTTCCAGTTGCTGTGCGCGGTGCGCAGGGGCGCCTGGGGGGTCGAAGGGCTCAATGAGCGGGTGGCGCGAGTGCTGCACAGCGCCGGGCTGATCGACAGCCAGCAGCCTTGGTATGAAGGGCGCCCGGTACTGGTGACGCGTAACGACTACGGTCTGGGCCTGATGAACGGTGACATCGGCATCGCCCTGCGCTTGCCGGACGAGCAGGGCGAGCCGCTGCTGCGTGTGGCCTTCCCACGCAACGACGGCAGTGGCGGGGTGCGCTTCGTGCTGCCCAGCCGGCTCAACGAGGTGGAAACGGTGTTCGCCATGACCGTCCACAAGTCTCAGGGCTCTGAATTCAGCCACACCGCGTTGGTACTGCCCGACGCGCTCAACCCGGTGCTCACCAAAGAGCTGGTATACACCGGTATCACCCGGGCCAAGCATTGCTTCAGCCTGGTCGAGCCACGGCAGGGCATCTTCGAAGAAGCGGTGGCGCGCAGGGTGCGGCGTATCTCCGGTTTGATGCTCGAGCAGGTGTGATGCATTGCTGTGGACGCTGCCGTGCGCCGTGATAGGGCGCTTCCCCAGCGATAACGGCGTTGTGCTATCGTTGCGCCACATCTGAAGGGACTTAAGAGATTTCCCACATGACAGTGGTTGGCAGACGTGTGACGGGCGGTGCGCTTTCGCGCTTGCTGACCCTCTTGGCGCTATTGGCCGGCCCTGTTCATGCGGATGATTCGGCCACTGCTGCGCAGGCCCAGCAACGTGCCGAGGCCGTGACTCAGGTTGTATTGGGTATCTTGAGTTACGCACGCTGGCCAGTCGAACCGGTGCCGCTGCGGTTGTGCCTCGTCGGCCCTACCGAGTACACCGACGACCTGATCAAAGGCAACCTGCAGAACTCCGGCCAACCGCTGCAAGTGCGCCGTCTGCTTGCTGATGACCGGGAGATCGCCCACGCGTGTGACGCCGTATACATCGGCAAGCTCGACCAAGGCCAGCGCGATCGGTTGTTCCAGGCCGTCAGTAACCACCCTGTATTGAGCATCAGTGAAGCCGACGACCCGTGTACGGTCGGTACCCTGTTCTGCCTGCGGGTCAGCGACCAGCAGGTTGCATTCGAGGTCAACCTTGACTCTGTGGCACGCTCGGGCGTTCGCATTCACCCCAGCGTGCTGCAGTTGTCGCGGCGCCGGGCGGTGCAACCATGAGGGCGAGCAGAAAAAGTGGCGTCCGCCCGACCCTGCGCTCGGTACTGAGCCGGGGTCACCTCAGCGTCGCCGTGTTGGCCGCCGGCCTTGCCGGTATCTCGCTGACAGTGCTGGGTGTGCTTGCCTTGCGTGTGTACGCCAACCACAACCTGCACTTGATCGCCCGCTCGATCAATTACACCGTCGAAGCCGCCGTGGTGTTCGACGACAGTGGCGCGGCCAACGAGGCCTTGGAGCTGATTGCCAGAACCGAAGAAGTGGCCGATGCCAAGGTGTTCAACAATGACGGTAAGCAGTTGGCGCATTGGCAGCGCAACGACAACGGCATGCTCGCGCCCTTGGAAGCGCAAGTGGCAAGGGCCTTGCTGAGTGAGCCCATCAACCTGCCGATCATGCATCAGCAACAGAAGGTCGGGCACATCGAGCTGGTCGGCCAAGGCCGCAGCCTGCTGCTGTTCCTGCTCAGCGGCTTGGGCGGCATCCTGTTCTGCACAGCCCTCAGCGCTTTTGTCGCCCAGTACCTGTCCCGGCGCATGCTCGGCGATATCGTCCGCCCTCTGCGTAGCCTGGCCAGCGTTGCCCACGCCGCCCGCCGCGAGCGTAGCTTCGACCGCCGTGTGCCGCAAGCGCCGATCGCGGAACTCAATGAACTGGGCAATGACTTCAACGCCTTGCTGGACGAACTGGAAATCTGGCATGGCCACTTGCAGAACGAAAACGCCACCTTGGCCCACCAGGCCAGCCATGACAGCCTCACCGGCCTGCACAACCGTGCGTTCTTCGAGGGCCGGCTCAACCGCAGCGTGCGCAATGCCGCCCGGCAGCAAGACCATATGGCGCTGTTGTTCCTCGACAGTGACCACTTCAAACAGATCAACGACAACCTCGGCCACGCGGTCGGGGACCAGGTGCTGATCAACGTCGCCGAACGCGTGCGGGCGCAACTGCGTGAGCATGACCTGGTGGCGCGCCTTGGCGGGGATGAATTCGCCGTGCTGCTGACACCGCTGCAGTCGCGCACAGATGCTGAACGTATCGCTGACAAGATCATCAGCAGCATGGCGCTGCCGATTCAGCTCGACAGCGGGGGTAGCATCACCACCTCGCTCAGCGTCGGTATTGCCTATTACCCGGAGGATGGCGACGACCCCGCCAGCCTCCTCGATGCCGCTGATGCGGCGATGTACCAGGCCAAGCGCATGCGCCGTGGCCACTGGCACGCGGCGCAGACGGAACGGTCCGCCGCTGAAATCAAGAACAGGAGCTGAACCGTGATACAGCGTTTGCATTTTCCCTTCATCGCCTTGCTGCTGGTTTTGCTGGCGCTTACGGGTTGCCAGAGCACACCCCGGAAAGGGCTGACGGCCGAACAGGTCGCTGTGCTCAAGCGCGAGGGGTTTGCCCCCACCGATGAGGGCTGGGCGTTCGATCTGTCGGGCAAGGTGCTGTTCGGCAGTGACGTGGACAGCCTCAATGGCCAGAGCCAGGCGATTGTCGAACGTATCGGCAAGGCGTTGCTGGGTGTTGGCATTCAGGGCGTGCGGGTCGACGGCCATGCCGATGCGTCAGGCAAGGCGGCGTACAACCAGCAGCTGTCAGAGCGGCGGGCGCAGAGTGTGGCCAAGGTGTTGATCGGCATCGGCATGCCGAACCAGAACATTCAGACCCGAGGCCTGGGCAGCACTCAGCCGGTAGCGGATAACCGCACCAGCCTTGGGCGTACCGAGAACCGGCGGGTATCGATTGTGGTGGCGTCTTACTGAGATCCGCGTTGCATTCATCGCCGGCAAGCCGGCTCCCACATGGATTTGCGCCGGCTTTGCGAAATTGGGCAAGACAGTTGCCTCCACAGGTAAAGCGCAGGCCTGAAGAACTGCGCGGTCGTGGTGGGAGTCGGCTTGCCGGCGATGGGCTGCAGAGCAGCCCCTTTACTGCTGAGCGAAACGCATCTCACGCGTTTGCCCCATCAACAATGGTGCATTCGCCTCGGTCACCCCACGAATGTAATCCCACAACAGGGTAATGCGCTTGAGCTTGCGCAAATCCTCCCGGCAATACATCCAGAACTGTCGCGTCACCTCGATCTGCTCAGGTAACACCGTGACCAGGCGCGCATCCTGCGCCGCCAGAAAACACGGCAAGATCGCCAACCCTCGCCCCTGCAACGCCGCCGTGTACTGTGCGATCACACTGGTACTGCGTAGGTGCGCGCTGGCGTTGGGAATCAGATTGGCCAGGTACAGCAGCTCGGAGCTGAACGCCAGGTCATCCACATAGCTGATGAACGGATGGCCAACCAGGTCGCTGACCTGGTCGATCGGCGCATGGTTGTCCAGATAATCCTGGGTCGCATACAGCCGCAGCCGGTAGTCGCACAGCTTGCAGCACACATACGGCCCATGCTCGGGCCGCTCCAAGGCGATGACGATGTCCGCCTCGCGCTTGGACAGGCTGATGAAATGCGGCAGCGGCAGGATATCCACCGATATCGCCGGGTAGGCATCGACGAAATGGCTCAACTGCGGGGTGACGAAAAAGCTGCCGAAGCCTTCCGTACAGCCCATGCGCACATGGCCCGACAACGCCACGCCTGAACCGGACACCTGTTCGCAGGCCATGTGCAGCGTGCTTTCGATCGACTCCGCATAACCGAGCAAGCGCTGCCCCTCGGCGGTCAGAACAAAGCCATTGGTCCGGGATTTCTCGAAAAGAAGGGTACCCAGCGCACCTTCCAGCGAAGTGATGCGCCGCGACACCGTGGTGTAGTCGACGCTCAGGCGTTTGGCCGCGCTGCTGGCCTTGCGGGTGCGTGCCACTTCGAGGAAGAACTTCAAATCGTCCCAGTTCAGCGAACTGAGGGAGGTCAGGTCTTTTTGCATGTTGATCCGGTTTTTTTGTGCGTTCTTGTTGGATGTTTGCACATCTATACTCGAAAAAAGCCCCATGACGCCACCTCGCGTTTGCACGGCGCTGGCGATCTCGTCCTGACAATAATTCCAAGGAGAACGCAGATGAACGCACCCCAATCCCCCGACCAAACCAAGGTCGAGCAGGTCAAGCTGCTGATCGACGGCCAGTGGGTCGAGTCCAAGACCACCGAATGGCGCGACATCGTCAACCCGGCCACCCAGCAGGTGCTGGCGCGGGTGCCGTTCGCCACCGTCGAAGAAGTGGATGCCGCCGTGGCGGCTGCCGAGCGCGCCTTCAAGACCTGGCGCGACACCCCGATCGGCGCACGCATGCGCATCATGCTCAAACTGCAGGCGTTGATCCGCGAACACAGCAAGCGCATTGCCCTGACCCTGAGCGCCGAGCAGGGCAAAACCATTGCCGATGCCGAAGGTGATATTTTCCGAGGCCTGGAAGTGGTCGAGCACGCCGCCTCCATCGGCACCTTGCAGATGGGCGAGTTCGCCGAAAACGTCGCCGGGGGCGTCGACACCTACACGCTGCGCCAACCCATCGGCGTGTGCGCCGGCATCACCCCGTTCAACTTCCCGGCGATGATCCCCCTGTGGATGTTCCCCATGGCCATCGTCTGCGGTAACACCTTCGTGCTCAAACCGTCCGAGCAGGACCCGCTGTCGACCATGATGCTGGTCGAGCTGGCGCTGGAAGCCGGGGTGCCGGCCGGTGTGCTGAACGTGGTCCACGGCGGCAAGCAGGTAGTGGATGCGATCTGCACGCACAAGGATATCAAGGCGATCTCCTTCGTCGGGTCCACTGAAGTCGGCACCCATGTGTACAACCTGGGCAGCCAGCACGGCAAGCGCGTGCAGTCGATGATGGGGGCCAAGAACCACGCCGTGGTCCTGCCCGATGCCAACCGTACCCAGACCATCAACGCCTTGGTCGGTGCCGCCTTCGGCGCCGCTGGCCAGCGCTGCATGGCCACCTCGGTGGCGGTGCTGGTGGGCAAGGCACGTGAATGGCTGCCGGATATCAAGGAGGCGGCAAGCAAGCTCAAGGTCAACGCCGGCAGCGAGCCGGGCACCGATGTCGGCCCGGTGGTTTCCAAGCGTGCCAAGGAGCGTGTGCTGGGCCTGATCGAAAGCGGGATCAAGGAAGGCGCCAAGCTGGAACTCGATGGCCGCGATGTGACGGTCCCGGGTTACGAGCAAGGCAATTTCGTCGGCCCGACCCTGTTCTCCGGTGTGACAACCGATATGCAGGTCTACACCCAGGAAATCTTCGGCCCGGTTCTGGTGACCCTGGCAGTCGACACCCTCGACGAAGCCATCGCCCTGGTCAACGCCAACCCGTTCGGCAACGGCACAGGCCTGTTCACCCAGAGCGGCGCGGCGGCGCGCAAGTTCCAGAGCGAAATCGACATCGGCCAGGTCGGTATCAATATCCCGATCCCGGTACCCGTGCCGTTCTTCAGCTTCACCGGGTCGCGTGGCTCCAAGCTCGGTGACCTCGGCCCATACGGCAAGCAGGTGGTGCAGTTCTACTCGCAGACCAAGACCGTCACCGCCCGCTGGTTCGATGACGACAGCGTCAATGACGGTGTGAACACCACCATCAGCCTGCGCTAAGGAGATCGCCATGCGTATCGCATTCATCGGCCTGGGCAACATGGGCGCCCCCATGGCCCGCAACTTGATCAAGGCCGGGCACCAGCTGAACCTGTTCGACCTGAACAAGACCGTACTGGCCGAGCTCGCCGAACTGGGCGGGCAGGTCAGCGCCTCGCCCAAGGAAGCGGCAGCCAACAGCGAGCTGGTGATCACCATGCTGCCGGCTGCAGCCCATGTGCGCAGTGTCTACCTGAACGAAGACGGCGTGCTGGCGGGCGTGCGCCCGGGCACACCGACCGTGGACTGCAGCACCATCGACCCGCAGACGGCGCGCGAGGTGTGCAAGGCCGCTGCGGCCAAAGGTGTGGACATGGGCGATGCGCCGGTTTCCGGCGGCACTGGCGGCGCGGCGGCAGGCACCTTGACGTTCATGGTCGGTGCCAGCGCAGCGCTTTTTGCCACGCTCAAGCCGGTACTGGAACAGATGGGCCGCAACATCGTGCACTGCGGTGAGGTCGGCACCGGGCAGATTGCCAAGGTCTGCAACAACCTGCTGCTGGGCATCTCGATGATCGGCGTAGCTGAGGCCATGGCGCTGGGCAATGCGCTGGGGATCGACACCAAGGTACTGGCCGGCATCATCAACAGCTCGACCGGGCGTTGCTGGAGTTCCGATACCTACAACCCCTGGCCGGGCATCATCGAAACCGCCCCGGCATCCCGCGGCTATACCGGTGGCTTTGGTGCCGAGCTGATGCTCAAGGACCTGGGGCTGGCGACCGAAGCCGCGCGCCAGGTGCACCAACCAGTCATTCTCGGAGCTGTGGCCCAGCAGCTGTATCAGGCGATGAGCCTACGCGGCGAGGGTGGCAAAGATTTCTCGGCGATCGTCGAGGGCTACCGCAAGAAGGATTGACAGCGAGGTGGACTTCATCGCGGGCCGGCCGGCCTTCCCTCTGTAACTGCGCACCAGAGGACAGGTTGCCGGTTCCGCGATTTTTCCCAAGCTGCTGCGACATCTGAATTATACAGATGCCGCAATGAACTGGCGGATCGTGAGGTCAGGTCATAAGTAGTGAGATGTTGCAAGGGCGGTAAAGAGAATTATGTGTAATGCCCAGAGAGTTACAAGTAATACTTTAGTTCGCTTTGGAAATGCTTCGATTTCCTGCCGTTCAATTAGATGGGTCTTTGTGAATAGTGACGGTAGGGCAAGTGCTGTTGAGATAGCGCCGGTGCGCATTAGTTTTCCAAGTAATCCGGCGCGATGGTAAGTTTCTTTGTTTTTTTTGATGTACAGGCTGTTGGGGAACATGGATTCAAAGTGTTCAGTGCGTCGTGAGGCAATGAAGCACTGGACTGTCAGTGCAATGATGATCAGATTGATAATTATGGCGGCGATAAAGCCATGATCGAAATTCTTCACTTTGAAAACTCCCGATATAGGAACTCACCGTAGCGCTCACCACGCTCCTCTCCAATCTTACCTCCAATCGTTGCCCCAGCGCCTCCGATCACTGCTGCACATAGCAGCCCTCCTGCACCCGCTGTCGAAACCCCGATCGCGACGCATAAAGCTGGCGCTAAAATTGTTCCAGCAACATACCCCCCGGCGGCGCCTCCTGCGATCCCCCCGACTAGTGAGCTTCCTTCAACATACTTCGCTCTCTTGCAATCTTCTTCACGCCCCAGCGTACAAGCCTTGTGAATCTCCAGCCCTGTTCCTGCGACTTCTAGAGCCACACCAAGGTAGGCACCTTTTTTTATCAAGTTGGATGCTTTGGCTACGGCTGCGACCTTGGTGGCATAGCCTGCAATCTCGCCCGTGTGCAAGTAACTCTTCGTGGATATCCCTAGCGTCCTTTTGATTGAACTCTGGTTTCTAAGGCCGGAACCGTATGCAGCTAACTTGTTTAATTGCTCACTCAGCTTGATGAATAAAACCGAACGCTTGACATAGAACTGATCGCGAGCTGTTATCGTCCCTGACCCGAGATACTGCTGATGCAGCTTCTCAATATCCATCAAGGTGGCCTCGATGGCTTTGAGGTGCTTGCTCCACCCTTCACTGACAACGCCAGCGCCCACGGATGCATGCGCGATGAGGCTCTTCAAGGTCTCGAAGTTATCTAGGAAAAAATTATCCACACCCTGGCCGTTGCGCATCAGTCCTATGTGCACAACGGCGGCCTGCTTCATCAACCAGGCTTCCTGGCTGGTACAGGAAGCGGTCGTGGGATCGCCGATGATCACCAGTTCACCGCTACGGACCACTGTATCGGCAATATGAGCGTTGAGCACATCGAACTTTTCCAGCGAATGACCGGTTAATCGAAGGTCTGTTTTGAGCCGGTGATAGTTTTGCAACTTAAAATTGAGAAACGCTCGGGCTTCTGACACAGTGCTGCCCTCACGCGTACTTTTTGTTACCGATACGGTCCCAACCTCCAGCGATATTGCCGCCGCCGGCGCCATCAAGCCGCCGCTGCTGAGTGTATGTGGTCTTGATGCGACCGTAATTGAGCTGCACCACTTCCAGCGGTACACCCGCGTCAACGCACTGCGAATATTCGGCGATAATAACTTCTTCTAGAATGATTTCGTAATATTTTAGTTTTTCGCCTCCGGCGCGACAGAGCGCCAGCTTCACTTCCTTGAGGTGTTGCCCGGTACAACTGGCCTCCATCAGTTTGCAACTGGCACTGTCAAGATATTTCCTAAAGGTGAAGTTGGTCACGGTGGTGCGCCCAGATGTAGCGCCCCCAGCGGAGCTCGCAGTGGCGGATGTGCTTTGACTGACGCCAAAGTCGTAACCGATTACTTCAATCCATTTTTTGTATTGTTCGTCCAGGGCTTCACCTGGAATGGTGTCGATCTGAATGTATGCATCAAAAGCCATCGTTACCGCTCCCTGGCAATTATTTTTACTGGGTAATGTCGCCCGTCGATATGGGCCATGAATGGAGCCTAGGCCGGCAAAAAAACGAGCGCAATACATTATGGGAGGCAACGATGCGTTTCAGAAAAGGACTACAAAGATGGAAGGTAGGCTGAGCGTATATGTCAGAGGATGTAACTGTGGCCCTGTGGGGGGGCGAGTTGTCCACAGGGCCGGAGTAACAGATCAGGCGAAAACGAAATACTTACGTACCGTCTCGACCACTTCCCAGGTCCCTTTCATGCCCGGTTCGATCACGAACACATCACCGGCCTTCAGGTGTTTGGGCGCTTCACCTTCCGGGGTGACGATGCAGTAACCCTCAAGAAAGTGGCAGAACTCCCACTTCTCGTAGTTGACCTCGAACTTGCCCGGCGTGCAGATCCAGGTGCCCATGATCTTGCTGCCGTCGGCCGACAGGTAAGCATTGAGGTTGACGGTGTGCGGATCGCCGCCGATGCGCTTCCACTTGGTAGCGTCCACGACCGGTGTCGGGCAAGTTTCGCGCAGGACGGTGATGAAATCGGACATGGCACAACTCCTGGTGACTGGCTGAATGACTCGACACCATAGGGCCATTGGCCGAGCCGCAGTTGCCTGGGCTCGACGTTCAGGTGCCTGACTGCGCTATGTGCATGCACGTGGGTAAGCGCGCTCAGGGCTTGGCCAGCCGCTCGACCAACCCGGCCGCATAGCCTGGCAACCCCGCAAAATCCCGTGCGCACAGCAGCAATCGGCGATTCGCCCAGTCCTCGCGCAGCGCCACCCAGTGCAGCGGCAACACGCCTTCCCAGCGCCTCACTGCCGCCAATGGCACCACGCCAACCCCGGCGCCACCTGCAACCATGCGGATCACACCGTCAAAGCCTTCGGCGCGCACCCGTACGTGCATGCGCCGCCCTTCGCGCAGGGCCTGCTCCTCCAGATACAACGCCAGGGCGCTGTTCGCACCGAGCCCGACATGCCCGTGGGCAAGGCTGCCGATGAAGCTTGGGGCAGGCTCCGAGCTGAGCGGGTGAGCAAGCGGGGTGATCAGTACCAGCGGGTCGTCGCGAAACGGCAGGGTTTGCAGGTGCGTGCTGGGCGCAGCGGTGGAGATGATGCCCACATCGGCCATGCCTTGGCTGATCGACTGCACGATCCTCAGGCTCGGCATTTCCTGCACGTCGACGCTCACACCAGGGTTATCGGCCAGATACCCGGCCAACTGCTCCGGCAGGTATTCGGTCAGCGCCGCTGTGTTGCACAGCAGGCGCACCTGGCCCTGCTGCCCCTGAGCGTACTGGCCCAGGTCGAACTGCAGGCGTTCGACCTGCTGGCCGATCAGCCGAGCATGCTGAAGCAGCGCCTGGCCCGCTGGGGTCGGCTGTACACCGCGGCGGTTGCGTTCCAGCAACGCAGTGCCGAGCGAGGCTTCCATGGCGCGGATTCGCGCACTGGCAGCCGGCAGCGACAGGTGGCTGTGGCGGGCCCCGGCGGTGATGTTGCCGCACTCCAGGGTGTGCCGAAATAGCGTGAGATCAATCAGGTCGAAATGCATCAGCCTCTGTCCTGGTGAGAGTCAGGCTGAGTATATGGCAGATTTTCAGCAGCCCCGTTGCACGCCATGATGGTGGTCATGAATGACCTGATCGCTTTCTATCAACATATCGGGCCGGCTCTGTCCCTGCTGGTAATCATGACGTTCCTGCTGGCGGGCGCGGTGAAAGGGGTGATCGGCCTGGGCCTGCCGACCATCGCGATGGGGCTTTTAGGCCTGGCTATGCCTCCGGCGCAGGCTGCCGCGTTGCTGATCGTGCCATCGACTATCACCAACCTTTGGCAGCTGGCGGCGGGAGGCCACCTGCCGGCGTTGCTGCGGCGTCTCGGGCCGATGCTCGCGATGATTTTTATGGGGACGCTGCTTGGTAGTGCCTGGCTGGGGATCGACAGTGGCCCATGGGCGGCGCATGCGTTGGGCGCGGCGCTGCTGGTGTACGCCTTGTATGGCCTGATCGGGCCTGGACTGCGGCTGGCGGCAGGCAGAGAAGGGTGGCTTGGGCCGTTGTGCGGGATGGTGACCGGCATCGTGAGCGCCGCCACGGGTGTGTTCGTGATACCCGCAGTGCCTTACCTGCAGAGCCTTGGCCTGAGCCGCGACGAAATGATCCAGGCATTGGGCCTGTCGTTCACCGTCTCGACCCTGGCGCTGGCCCTGGGCCTGGCTGGCCAAGACGCCTTGGGTGGCCAGGCAATGGGGGCTTCATTGCTGATGCTGGCACCCGCGCTCCTGGGCATGCTGGTTGGCCAGTGGCTGCGCCAGCGCATCAGCGCCGTACTGTTCAAACGGTGCTTCTTCATCGGCCTGGCCGCGCTGGGCGGCCACCTGCTGATCAACGGCTAGCGGAGGACGCGCTGAGCATTTCTATCAGCTGGATATCGAAGTCACACTCAAGATACTCCATACGTTTTTCGAAGAACTCGACCATGTGCGGCAACGCCGAATGCACATCCAGCGCCGCTTTGTTGGCCCATACCTCGAAGAATACGAACAGGCTTGGGTCTTCCTTGTCGCGCAGCATGTGGTATTCGATGCAGCCAGGCTCATTGCGGCTCGGTTCAACGTAGGCGCGGAACAGGGTTTCGAATGCTTCGGCCATTTCCGGACGGGTCTTTGCCTTGAGAATGAAGGCGTACTGCTCGCTCATTGATCACAACTCATTGATGATGGGGTGAAGCGATATTAAGGCAATAATGAGCTTTGGATTCGTGACTTATGGTCAATTGTATTTTGCCCCGCTCACCCTGTATCCCATGCCCCTTGATCGCTAATCTGCCGGCCATTGATTCTTGACGCGAGGTCAGCATGAAAAAGATTCTCCTGCTCAATGGCGGTAAACAGTTCGCCCACTCTGAAGGTCGCCTCAACCAGACGCTGCACGAGGCTGCCCTCGCTCATCTCGACCGAGCCGGTTTTGACGTGCAGCAAACCTTCATCGACGCCGGCTACGACGTGCAGGCCGAAGTCGAGAAATTCCTCTGGGCCGATGTGGTGATCTACCAGATGCCGGGCTGGTGGATGGGCGCACCCTGGACCGTCAAGAAATACATCGACGAAGTCTTCACTGCAGGCCACGGCAGCCTCTACGCCAACGATGGCCGGACCCGCTCGGATGCTTCGCAGAAGTACGGTAGCGGTGGCCTGGTGCAGGGCAAGCAGTACATGCTGTCGCTGACCTGGAACGCACCGCAGCAGGCCTTCGACGACCCGAGCGATTTCTTCGAGGGCAAAGGGGTGGATGCGGTGTATTTCCCGTTCCACAAGGCCAATCAGTTCCTCGGCATGACCGGCTTGCCAACCTATCTGGCAGTCGATGTGATGAAGCGCCCGGATGTGCCGGCTGCGTTGGCAGCTTACGAGGCGCATCTGAATGCCGTGTTCGGCGTCGCTCAGTGAGGTAGGGCCGCTTCGCGCCCCAATCGCCGGCAAGCCGGCTCCCACCTGGATTGCGGCAACTTTTAGAAATTGAGCAAGACAGTTGCTTCCACAGGTAAAGCCCAGGCCTGAAGCACAGCGCGGTCGGGGTGGGAGCCGGCTTGCCGGCGACTGGGCGCGAAGCGGCCCCTTGCACAGGCGCCGATCACCCGCTATCAATCACGGCCTATCCATTGTGTGGTCAATCCTGTGAAAACCCGATCCGAAGAACTCCAGGTATTCGTCGCCGTCATCGACTGCGGTTCGATTTCCGCTGCCGCCGAGCAACTGGGCCAGACGCCTTCGGCGGTCAGCCGCACCTTGGCGCGCCTGGAGGCAAAGCTGGGCACTACGCTGGTCAATCGCACCACCCGGCGCATGGACCTGACCGAAGAAGGGCGCTTTTTCCTCGAGCGTTCTCGGCTGGTGCTCCAGCAAATGGACGACATGGAAGAGCGCCTGTCGATGAACCGCCAGACACCTTCCGGGCGCTTGCGCATCAATGCCGCAGCGCCGTTCATGCTGCATGCGATCCTGCCCTGGATCGGCGAATTTCGCAGCCAGTACCCCGATATCGAGCTGGAATTGAACACCGATGACCTGATCATCGACCTGTTGGAGCAGAGTACCGACGTCGCGATCCGCATCGGTGAGTTGGCCGACTCCAGCCTGCACGCCCGTTCGCTGGGCTGCAGCCCGGTGCAAATCCTTGCAAGTCCGGCTTACCTGCAGCGACACGGTACACCGCAGCATGTCGAAGACCTGAACCATCACTGCCTGCTCGGTTTCAGCCAGCCCGAGTCACTCAACCAGTGGCCGCTGCGCCATGCCCAAGGCGACCGTTGGCCGATTCGCCCGGCGCTGCTCGCCTCCAGCGGCGAGACCCTGCGCCAGTTGGCGCTGGCCGGGGAGGGTATCGTCAGCCTCTCGCACTTCATGACCCACGAGGACATCCGCGCCGGCCGACTGCAGGTTATTCTGAGCGCTGCCACCAACGGCTACCGCCAGCCTATCCACGCTGTTTATTACCGCAACACGCAACTGGCCCTGCGCATCCAGTGCTTCCTCGACTTCATCCAGCGCAAACTGGCGATGTACGCCTGCTGAGTTGCCTGAACGCGACAAATCCTGTCCATTGGCGGCGAAACTTCCTACAGGTGATTGCACAGTCGACAGGCTTCGGCCTTACTGGGTGATCAACAAAAACAACACCAAGGAAGTGTCATGCGTATTGTCCTGTTCCAGTCCATGGCTCTCGGCGCGGCGATCTTGAGCTGTTCATCGGCCTATGCGGTCACCCTGGAGGGTGGCGCGGTGGCCGCCCCTGATCAATATGGCGCACAGGTGGCCGCCGACATCCTGAAAAAGGGCGGCAACGCGGTGGATGCGGCAGTAGCCACCGCCTTCACCCTGGCGGTGACCTACCCAGAGGCCGGCAACATCGGTGGCGGTGGTTTCATGACCCTGTTCGTCGATGGCAAGCCGTACTTCCTCGACTACCGAGAAGTGGCGCCCAAGGCCGCGACCCGCAACATGTACCTGGACGAAAAAGGCGAGGTCATCGAGAACCTCAGCTTGGTCGGCGTGCGCGCAGCCGGCGTGCCTGGCACGGTAATGGGCCTGTGGGAAGCGCACAAGAAATTCGGCAAGCTGCCCTGGAGCGAGCTGCTGACCCCCGCCATCGGCTATGCGAAAAACGGCTTCAAGATTGCCGAAAAGCAGTATCAGTACCGCAACGACGCCCAGGGCCTGTTCAAGACCGCGACCAACTTCAACGACTATTTCGGCACCATGAAGGTCGGCGAGCTGTTCAAACAGCCAGAAATGGCCCAGACCCTTGAACGTATTGCCGACAAAGGCGTGAGCGAGTTTTATCAAGGCAAGACCGCTGATCTGCTGGTGGCGCAGATGCGGGCCGACAAAGGCCTGATCACCAAAGAAGACCTCAAGGACTACAAGGCCGTCTGGCGTGAGCCCATGGCCCTGAGCTGGCGCGGCAACGTGGTTTACACCGCGCCACCGCCAAGCTCCGGCGGCGTCGCCCTGGCCCAGTTGCTGGGCATCAAGGAAGACCGTGCGGCCGACTTCAAAGGCGTGGCACACAACTCGGCGCAATACATTCACCTGCTGGCTGAGATCGAGAAGCGTGTGTTCGCCGACCGCGCCGACTACCTGGGCGACCCGGCCTTCACCAAGGTGCCGGTCGACCAGCTGATCGCCAAGGACTACCTGGCCAAGCGCGCCGCGCAGGTCAACGCCAAGGCCATCTCCGCCACCGAGGATGTCAAGCCGGGGCTTGAGCCGCACCAGACCACGCACTTCTCGATCGTCGACAAACAGGGCAACGCGGTCAGCAATACCTATACCCTCAACCTCGACTACGGCAGTGGTGTGGTGGTCAAGGGCGCGGGCTTCCTGCTCAACGACGAAATGGACGACTTCAGCGCCAAGCCAGGCGCAGCCAATGCCTTCGGTGTGGTGGGCGGTGATGCCAACGCCATCGAGCCGGGCAAGCGCATGCTGTCGTCCATGAGCCCCAGCCTGATGACCCGCGATGGCAAGGTCGAACTGGTGATCGGTACACCGGGCGGCTCGCGGATCTTCACTTCGATCTTCCAGGTGATGAACAACCTGTACGACTACGGCATGCCCCTGGACAAGGCCGTCGCGGCGCAGCGGGTGCACCACCAGTTGCTGCCCAAGGACACCATCTACTTCGACAGCTATGCACCGCTTACCGGCCCGGTGGCCGATGAGCTGAAGAAGATGGGTTATGTGCTCGAGGATCAGGGCTGGGAGATGGGGGATATCCAGGCGATCCGCGTCAACGGGGCGAAGCTTGAGACGGCTTCGGATCCGCGTGGGCGCGGGGTGGGGATGGTCGTTAAATAACCGGCTGCCAGCTCTGCCAGTATCGCGGGCAAGCCGGCTCCCATCGCTATCGAGGGAGCCGGCTTGGCGGCAAGGGGCCGCCAAGCGTGCCTCAACAGGCTAAGGTCAGACCCGGAACTGGCTGACCAGCGTCTGCAGGTGCCCACCCAGGCGTGCCAGCTCGACACTGGACGCCGCCGTCTCGTCACTGGCCGCTGCGGTCTGCTCCGACACATCGCGCACATTCAGAATGCTGCGGCTGATCTCCTCAGCCACCGCGCTCTGCTGCTCGGCTGCTGCGGCAATCTGCTGGTTCATCGACTGGATGCTCGACACCGTGCTGGTGATGTTTTCCAGCGAAGTGCCGGCCTTGCGCGCCAGCTCGACACTGCTGTCGGTCAGGGTGCGGCTGCCTTGCATGGCGTTGGCCACTTGCTGGGTACCGTGTTGCAGGCCTGCCACCAATTCTTCGATCTCTTCGGTGGATTTCTGCGTGCGCTGGGCCAAACCACGCACTTCGTCGGCGACCACGGCAAAACCACGCCCTGCCTCACCGGCACGGGCCGCTTCGATGGCTGCGTTGAGCGCCAGCAGGTTGGTCTGTTCGGCTACCGACTTGATCACATCCATGACGCTGCCGATCTTCTGGCTTTCCTGCTGCAGCAGGTTCATGGCTTCGGTGGAGCGGTGCACTTCCTCGGCTAGGCGTTCGATCTGGCTGATCGCTTCGCCAACCACGCGATCACCTGCGCGTGCTTCGTTGTCGGCACCGGTGGCTGCGTGGGAAGCCTGTTCGGCATTGCGCGCGACTTCCTGAACGGTCGCGGCCATTTCGTGCATGGCGGTAGCGACCTGGTCGGTTTCGACCTTCTGGCTGTTTGCGCCGGCGCTGGTCTGCTCGGTGACCGCCGACAGTTCCTCAGCGGCGCTGGCGATCTGTGTGACACCGTCGCGGATGCCGGTGATGAGCTCGCGCAGGGTGGTGCCCATGCGGGCGATGCCCTGTTGCAGCACGCCGATCTCGTCGCGGCGGGTAACCCTTAGGTCGTGGGTGAGGTCGCCACCGGCGATGCGCTCCACCGCTTGCAATGTGTCGTGCAGCGGCCGGGTGATCTGGCGCGTGATCAGCACCGCTGCCAGCACACCGACCAGCAAGGCCAGCAACGTGGCGATGGTCTGCAGGCTGCGTGCCTGGGCGCTCTCGGCGTCGCGGCGGTCGATCTGGATCTTGTACAGCGCATCGCTGCGCTTGACGATGTCGCCGCCTTGCACGGTCATCTCGGCACGGGCGGTGGTGATTTCGGCGACTGCAGCGCGGAACTGGCGCACGGCTTCACGGTAGGTCTGTATCGATTGCTCCAACTGCTGCACCCGCGTGGCTTCGGCGGGCAGCTGACGCTTCAGGGTGTCGATCTCGGCAAGGGCCGCCTCCAGCTGGCGCAGGGCGGCTTGTTCGTTGGCCGCAGAGTTGTCGGCAATGTAACCGCGCACATCCACCCGCACTTGCAGCAGTTGCTGGCGCGCCTTACTGATCAGTTGGTATTGAGCCAGGCGCACGCTATCGGCCTCGGGACGGCCCATGACCTCCTCGCCCAGCAGCTCCATGGCCTCGTCGGCCTTGGCTGCCGATACGTTCATCGCGTCACGTGCAGCCAGCGAGCCTTTGTAGCCTGCACGCATCTTGTTCAGCGAGACTTCGTACTCGCTGATGGTCTGGCCGAGCTCTTTGAGCAGCTTGACGTTTTCCGGGCTCTTGAAAGTACTGACCAGGTATTGCTGCTGTTTGCTGAAGGCATCCAGCTTGGCCTGGGTGTTCGCTGCTGCAGCATCGTCGCCATTGGCGATCATGTACTGCAAGCGCGCGACGCGCAGGTCGGTCAGGTCTTTGTTGAGCTTGCCGATGTCGCCCATCCAGTTGCTGCGGTCGATGAGGCTGCCCAGGCTGGTCCAGCCGGTGAGGGCCAGCAGGCCGGTGAGGACCAGCACCAGGCCGAAGCCCAGGCCGAGTTTGAGGTTGACGCTGATGTTGGCAAACCAGCTGTTCATGCACGCTCTCCAGAAATGATTTCGCTCACTTGATCAATTGTCGATCGCTAGGCGTTGTTGTTCTGGATGCCCGCTGAATCGTGCAGGGGTTATCGGCAAATGGCGGGGAAGCTGAAACGCTTTTTCGACTCAATTGCGACACCGCGCACGGCAGCTGGCATGCCATGCGCAGGGGGGCCTCGAAACGTCAAAGGTTGGGCGCACTGAACGTGTCGCAGCTGTTCACGTCGCCTTGGGCAAACCCGGCCTTGAACCACCGCACCCGCTGCGCCGAGGTCCCATGGGTAAAGGAGTCCGGGACCACGCGCCCCTGGCCTTTTTGCTGCAGCCGGTCATCACCGATGGCATTGGCTGCATTCAGCGCTTCCTCGACATCCCCCGGCTCAAGCCAGTTCAGCCGTTGCTGCGCCTGGTATGCCCATACCCCGGCCAGGCAGTCGGCCTGCAACTCCTGGCGCACCAGCAAGCCATTTTCACCCTCCAGGCGCTGGCCTGCGCGGCGCGCCGCATCGACCTTGGCCGACACGCCAAGCAACGTCTGCACGTGGTGGCCGATCTCGTGGGCGATCACGTAGGCCTGAGCGAAGTCGCCGGCAGCGGCGAAGCGGGTTTCCATTTCACGGAAGAACGACATGTCCAGGTACACCCTTTGGTCAGCAGGGCAGTAGAACGGCCCCACCGCCGCTGAAGCGAAGCCGCAGGCGGAATTGACCTGGCCGCTGAACAGTACCAGCTTGGGCTCGCGATACTGCTTGCCAGCCTGGGAGAACAACGCCTTCCAGGTGTCTTCGGTGTCGCCCAGGATCGACGCGACGAACTGGGCCTGCTCGTCGTTGGCCGCTGGGGCCTTGTTGCCCACGCTGCTTGGAGCCTGCTGCTGTTCCATTTGCCCGGTGAGCTGACCGAGGATCTGCAGCGGGTCCTGGCCAGTGAGCCAGCCGATGCCGACGATCAGAAGGATGGCCCCGAGCCCGAGGCCCTTGCCACCGCCAAAGCGCATGCCACCACCGCCGCCACCTTGGCCACGGGCATCGACCACGTTGTCGCTACGACGGCCTTTTCGCCATTCCATGAAGTGCACTCCAGAGCGTGAAACATGAAGACATAGGTTAGTTCACGCCAGCCAAAGGTACTAATGCATAACCATTTGGTTAAGTAACGGTGGGCGGAATTCAATATTCATCTGCTTCGACCTATCCGAAACTGCAAGTCCGCCTGCGAACCACAGGTGTTTTGATAACTCCAAGAGAGGAAAACGGCATGCCCGCCCAGGACAACAGCCGCTTCGTGATCCGTGATCGCAACTGGCACCCCAAGGCCCTGACGCCCGACTACAAGACTTCTGTTGCCCGCTCGCCGCGCCAGGCATTGGTCAGCATTCCGCAGTCGATCAGCGAAACCACCGGCCCGGATTTCACCCACCTGGGCTTCGGCGCCCACGACCATGACCTGCTGCTCAACTTCAACAACGGTGGCCTGCCGATTGGTGAGCGCATCATCGTTGCCGGCCGCGTCGTCGACCAATACGGCAAGCCAGTGCCCAATACCTTGGTAGAAATGTGGCAAGCCAACGCCGGTGGCCGTTATCGCCACAAGAACGATCGCTACCTGGCCCCGCTGGACCCGAATTTCGGTGGCGTCGGCCGCTGCCTGACCGACAGTGATGGCTACTACAGCTTCCGCACCATCAAGCCCGGCCCCTACCCATGGCGCAACGGCCCGAACGACTGGCGCCCGGCGCACATCCACTTCGGTATCAGCGGCCCGTCGATCGCCACCAAGCTGATCACCCAGCTGTACTTCGAGGGCGACCCGCTGATCCCGATGTGCCCGATCGTCAAGTCGATCGCCAACCCTGAAGCGGTGCAGCAACTGATCGCCAAGCTCGACATGAGTAACGCCAACCCCATGGATTGCCTGGCGTACCGCTTCGACATCGTGCTGCGCGGCCAGCGCAAGACCCACTTCGAAAACTGCTGAGGACCCCGCCATGCCAATCGAACTGCTGCCGGAAACCCCCTCGCAGACCGCCGGCCCCTACGTACACATCGGCCTGGCCCTGGAAGCGGCCGGTAACCCCACCCGTGACCAGGAAATCTGGAACCGCATGGCCAAGCCAGAGGCGCCGGGTGAACACATCCTGTTGATCGGCCATGTGTACGACGGCAACGGCCACTTGATCCGCGATTCATTCCTTGAACTCTGGCAAGCCGATGCCAATGGCCAGTACCAGGATGACTACAACCTGGAAAACGCCTTCAACAGCTTCGGTCGCACCGCCACCACCTTCGATGCCGGTGAGTGGACCGTCCAGACCGTCAAACCGGGGGTGGTGAACAACGCTGCCGGTGTGCCGATGGCCCCGCACATCAACATCAGCCTGTTTGCCCGCGGCATCAACATCCACTTGCACACGCGGCTGTACTTCGAGGATGAGGCCGAGGCGAACGCCAAGTGCCCGGTGCTCAACCTGATCGAGCAGCCGCAGCGCCGTGAAACCTTGATTGCCAAGCGTTGCGAGGTGGACGGCAAGACGGCATATCGCTTCGATATCCGTGTTCAGGGGGAAGGGGAGACGGTCTTCTTCGACTTCTGATACAACTGGGGCCGCAAAGCGGCCCCAATTTCCGCCAATCAGCGTCGAACCAGCAATACCCCACTTTCCATGTGGTGGGTATACGGGAACTGGTCAAACAGCGCACAGCGTTCGATGCGGTGCGTGTCCTGCAACTGCTCGATGTTGGCCGCCAGCGTTTCCGGGTTGCACGAGATGTACAGAATCCGTTCGAAGCGCCGCGTCAGCTCGCACGTATCCGGGTCCATACCCGCACGTGGTGGGTCGACGAACACCGTACCGAAGGCATAACGCGTCAGGTCGATCCCTTCCAGCCGGCGGAACGGGCGAACCTCATTCAGCGCTTGAGTCAGCTCTTCTGCCGATAGGCGCACCAGCCGCACGTTATCCACAGCGTTCTCTTCCAGGTTGCTCAGGGCGGCATTGACCGAGGTCTTGCTGATCTCGGTGGCCAGCACCTGGCGTACCCGGGTAGCCAGCGGCAGGGTGAAGTTGCCGTTGCCGCAGTACAGCTCCAGCAGGTCGTCATCGCGCTCGCCGAGGGCGTCGTAAGCCCAGCTCAGCATCTTCTGGTTAACCGCGCCGTTGGGCTGGGTGAAGGCGCCTTCGGGCTGGCGATAGCTGAACACGCGGCCAGCCACGTCGAGTTTTTCCACGGCGTAATCACGGCCGATGACCAGCCGCTTGCCTTTGGAGCGGCCGATCAGGCTCACGCCCAATTCTTCGGCCAGCTGCCGCGCTGCCACTTCCCAGGCCTCGTCCAGCGGGCGGTGGTAGCAGAGGGTGATCATCGCATCGCCGGCGAGGGTGGTGAGGAATTCCACCTGGAACAGACGATTGCTCAGTTCTTCACTGGCCTGCCAGGCCGCCTTGAGGCGTGGCATCAGTGCATTGATGCGCTCGCTGGCAATGGGGAAATCGTCGATCAGGATGGCCTTGTGCTTCTCGCCCGGGGCGAACATCGCATAATGGCGCTGGCCGTCCTCGCGCCACAGGCGGAACTCGGCACGCAAGCGATAATGCTCGCGCGGCGAGTCGAACACAGCGGGCTGCGGCGCACCGAAGGGGGCCAGCAGCTCGCGCAGGCGGGTAACCTTGGCCTGCAGTTGCGCGTCGTAGGCGCTTGGGTCGAAGACAGCACTCATGCGTTGAACCAGCCCAGCTTGATGACGAACAGGATGGAAAGGATCACCAGTGCCGGGTTCAGCTCGTGGCGGCGGCCGGAGATCAGTTTGACCGCAGTCCAGCAGATGAAACCGAAGGCGATGCCGTTGGCGATCGAGTAGGTCAGCGGCATGGCCAGGGCGGTGACCACTACCGGTGCGGCCTCGGTCACGTCGTCCCAGTTTATTTCCGCCAGGCCCGAAGCCATCAGCACGGCGACGAACAGCAGCGCCGGTGCGGTGGCGAAGGCCGGTACGCTACCGGCCAGCGGGGCGAAGAACAGCGCCAGCAGGAACAGCACGGCCACCACGATGGCGGTCAGGCCGGTGCGGCCACCGGCGCTCACGCCTGCCGCCGACTCGATGTAGCTGGTGGTCGTCGAGGTGCCCAGCAGCGAACCGGCCATGGCCGCGGTGCTGTCGGCGATCAGGGCACGGCCCATCTTCGGCATGTGGCCGTCCTTGCCCATCAGGCCGGCGCGTTTGGCCACGGCGATCAGGGTGCCCGAGTTGTCGAACAGGTCGACGAACAGGAACGCGAAGATCACGCTGACCAGGCCCACGTCCAGGGCCCCGGCGATATCCAGCTGCAGGAAGGTCGGTGCCAGCGACGGTGGCATCGACACGATACCGCCGAACGGTGTGACGCCCATCGCGATCGCCGCGACCGTCACTGCGAGAATGCCGATCAGCACCGCGCCGCGCACCTTGAGCGATTCAAGGCCCACAATCAGGAAGAAACCGAGCGTGGCAAGAATGACCGACGGCTGCTTGAGGTCACCCATGCCCACCAAGGTGGCCGGGTTATCGACGACGATGCCGGCGTTATGCAGGGCAATCAGCGCCAGAAACAGGCCAATGCCCGCAGCGATGGCCGAGCGCAGCGGCAGCGGGATGCTGTTCACGATCCACTCGCGAATGCGGAAGATCGACAGCAGGAAGAACATCACCGCCGAGAGGAACACTGCGCCCAGCGCCACCTGCCAGGTGTGGCCCATGTGCAGGACCACGGTGTAGGTGAAGAACGCGTTCAAGCCCATGCCTGGCGCCAAGGCGATCGGGTAGTTGGCAATCAGGCCCATGGTCGCCGAGCCGATGGCCGCAGCCAGGCAGGTGGCGACGAAGATCGCGCCCTTGTCCATGCCGGTTTCGCCGAGAATGCTCGGGTTGACGAACAGGATGTAGGCCATCGCCAGGAAGGTGGTGACGCCCGCAAGAATCTCGGTGCGCACGTTGGTGTTGTGTGCTTTTAGTTGAAACAGCCTTTCCAGCATGCCCGCTCCCCGAGGCGCCCCCGGCGCCGTGAATGTATCGACCCCATCAGCAAAGCACAGGCCGCAGCGGCTGCCGTGGTTTTGCGTGGGGAGGAAAAAAGCCGCGCATCATACCAGCATGACTGGCAGGGGCCTATGGCCGTTCAGGCCGCCGTCAACCATTGTGCAATCGATCCCGCGTAGCCAGTGTCGGGAACAGCTTTATCCACACGCCGGTCACCACCAAGGTGCCCACGCCCCCCAGCACCACCGCCGGCACCGTGCCGAACCAGTGCGCCGTGACCCCCGATTCGAACTCGCCGAGCTGGTTGGAGGCGCCGATGAACAGGCCGTTGACCGCGCTTACCCGGCCACGCATCTCGTCCGGTGTTTCCAGTTGCACGAACGCACCGCGTATCACCATGCTGATCATGTCTGCCGCACCCAGCACCACCAGTACCGCCAGCGAGAACCAGAATGAGGTCGACAGGCCAAAAGCGATGGTGGCCACGCCGAACACCCCGACGGCGGTGAACATGGTGCGGCCGACCTTGCGCTCTACCGGGAAGCGCGCCAGCCAGAACGACATCAGCAGCGCACCCACCGCGGGCGCCGACCGCAACAAGCCCAGGCCCCACGGCCCTGTGAGCAGGATGTCCTTGGCGAACACTGGCAGCAGCGCGGTGGCGCCTCCCAGCAGCACGGCGAACAGGTCAAGGGAAATCGCCCCGAGAATGTCTGGCCGGCTACGGATGAAACGGATCCCGGCCAGCAACGACTCCAGGCTGGCTCGCCCTCGCTGCGGCACCTGCTGGCGCGAGTTCAGGCTCAGCATCAGCAGGCATGCAATGGCATACAGGACCACGGTAGGGCCGTACACCCAAATGCTGCCGAAGGCATAAAGAAACCCGCCCACGGCCGGGGCGACGATGGTCGCCGCCTGGGTGGCCGAGGCTGAGGCCGCTACGGCCCGAGGAAACAGCCCGGGCGGCACCACATTGGGCAGCAGCGCCTGGGTGGCGGGCATTTCGAACGAGCGGGTAGCGCCGAGCAGGAAGGCGAGGGCGAAGATCAGTTCGCGGCTGACGTTGTCGGTGGCGCTTCCCAACGCCAGCATCAGGGCGATCAGGCCCTGCAGGGTCTGGCACAGGGCCGCGACCTTACGCCGGTCAAAGCGGTCGGCGACATGCCCGGTGTGCAGCATGAACAGCACCCGCGGGGCGAATTCGACGAGCCCGACCAGGCCCAGGTCGAGCACATTGCCGGTCAGCTGGTAGAGGTGCCAGCCAATGGCCACGGTGAGCATCTGGAAACCGCTGGCGGTGAACACACGGGCCAGCCAGAAGGCAATGAAAGGGCGGTGATGGCGCAACAACTGCGGTGCGGAATCGGACATCGGAAACCTGTGGCCTCGGCGCAGTAGACGGGGGCGGCAGATTATCATCTGTTTGTAACAAACGGTTACTGTTTGCCTGTGTCGGCACGCTTCCACCGGCTTTGGAAGCCCATGAGGCAACTGGTCACGCGGCAAACAACCGCACCGCCTGCCGTGCCATTCAGGACTATGCTTGGTAGCAATCGTTGATCTGGATCAATCGTTCCAGAAACAACGAATTGGCCTGCGGGTCAAAATCCCTGCGATCGAACAGAACAATTCCAACGTGCCGCACTCGACACTAACGCGGGGGCTGTGGGCAACGGGCCACGAGCCCGAAGCCGGATTACCTGAAGAGGAAGCATCATGTTCGGAATAGAAGCCCTCGAGCTCGCCCGAATTCAGTTTGCCTTTACCGTGTCGTTCCACATCCTGTTTCCGGCCATCACCATTGGACTGGCCAGTTACCTGGCGGTTCTCGAAGGCCTTTGGCTGAGGACCAACGAGCAGGTCTACCGTGACCTTTACCATTTCTGGTCGAAGATCTTCGCCGTGAACTTCGGCATGGGCGTGGTTTCGGGCCTGGTCATGGCCTACCAGTTCGGGACCAACTGGAGCCGTTTTTCAGACTTCGCCGGCGCTGTCACGGGCCCACTGCTCACCTATGAGGTGCTGACGGCCTTCTTCTTGGAGGCAGGCTTCCTCGGCGTCATGCTGTTTGGCTGGAACCGTGTGGGCCGGGGCCTGCACTTTTTCTCAACGGTGATGGTGGCGTTGGGGACGCTGGTATCGACTTTCTGGATCCTGGCGTCCAACAGCTGGATGCAGACCCCGCAAGGCCACGAGATCATCGATGGCCGGGTCGTGCCGGTGGACTGGCTGGCGATCATTTTCAACCCCTCGTTCCCCTACCGCCTGATGCACATGGCCACCGCCGCGTTCGTTGCCACTGCCTTCTTCGTTGGCGCCTCGGCAGCCTGGCACCTGCTGCGCGGGCGGGATAACCCGGCGGTGCGCAAGATGCTGTCGATGGCCATGTGGATGGCGCTGATCGTTGCCCCCATTCAAGCTGTGATCGGTGATTTCCACGGGCTCAACACCCTCAAGCATCAGCCGGTGAAAATTGCCGCAATCGAAGGCCACTGGGAGAACGTCCCTGGCGAGCCAACCCCGCTGATCCTGTTCGGCATCCCGGACATGGAAGCCGAAACCACCCGCTTCAAGGTCGAAATCCCGGCGCTCGGTAGCCTGATCCTTACCCACAGCCTGGATAAACAAGTGCCTGCCATGAAGGAGTTCCCGCGCGAGGACCGTCCCAACTCGACCATTGTCTTCTGGTCGTTCCGGGTCATGGTGGGGCTTGGTTTCCTGATGATCTTCGTTGGCCTGTGGAGCCTCTGGCTGCGCAAGCGCGGCACGCTCTACACGTCGCGCCCATTCCTGTACCTGACGCTGTGGATGGGGCCATCGGGGCTGATCGCCATTCTTGCCGGCTGGTTCACGACCGAGATCGGCCGCCAGCCGTGGGTGGTGTATGGGCTGATGCGGACGTCGGAGGGCGTGTCCAACCATAGCTACGCCCAGCTGGGCTTTACCCTGATCGCATTCGTGGTGGTGTACTTCGCGCTGTTCGGCACGGGCCTGGGCTACATGATGCGCCTGGTGCGCAAAGGGCCGAAAACCGGCGAGGGCGATGAGCACACCCCAGGTGGCCCAGGCCAGAAACGCACGCCGGCACGGCCGCTGTCCGCTGCCGATGAAGGCCACAAGGCCACTGCCCCCAGCCTGAGCAAGGAGAACTGAGCCATGGGTATCGATCTTCCGCTGATCTGGGCCGTGATCATCATTTTCGGCGTCATGATGTACGTGGTGATGGACGGTTTCGACTTAGGGATCGGCATGCTCTTCCCCTTCGTCGAGGCTGAGCGGGACCGTGACGTGATGATGAACACCGTCGCCCCCGTGTGGGACGGTAACGAAACCTGGTTGATCCTGGGCGGCGCCGGGCTGTTCGGGGCCTTTCCGATGGCTTATTCGGTGGTGCTCGAAGCGCTTTATCTGCCGCTGATCCTCATGCTGATCGGCCTGATTTTCCGCGGAGTGGCGTTTGAGTTCCGCTTCAAGGCCAAGGACCACAAGCGCCACATCTGGGACAAAGCGTTCATCGGCGGTTCACTGGTGGCGACCTTCTTCCAGGGGGTGGCGCTTGGGGCGTTCATCGAGGGCTTCAAGGTCGTGGACCGGCACTACGCCGGTGGCACGCTCGACTGGCTGACCCCGTTCAGCCTGTTCAGTGGCCTGGGCCTGATCGTTGCCTACACCTTGCTTGGCTGCACCTGGCTGATCATGAAGACCGAGGGGCCGCTGCAAGCGCAGATGCACAAGCTCGGCCGGCCGCTGGCCCTGGTGTTGCTGGTGGTGATCGGCATCGTCAGCCTGTGGACGCCGATCGCTTACCCACAGATCGCCGATCGCTGGTTCAGCATGCCTAACCTGATCTGGTTCATGCCGGTACCGCTGCTGGTGCTGGTAACCTTCTACGGGTTGTTCAAGGCGGTGGCACGCAGTGCCAACTACACCCCGTTCCTGCTGACCCTGGTGCTGATCTTCCTGGGCTACAGCGGCCTGGGTATCAGCCTGTGGCCGAACATCATTCCACCGTCGATCTCGATCTGGGAGGCAGCCGCGCCGCCGCAGAGCCAGGGCTTCATGCTGGTCGGCACGTTGTTCATCCTGCCATTCATCCTGGGGTACACCTTCTGGAGCTACTACGTGTTCCGTGGCAAGGTCACCCACGAAGACGGCTATCACTAGGAGGGCCCATCATGGCTGGCAAGCATGGCCTTGAAGAGAAGAAACCCCTGTGGCAACGCCTGGGCTGGCTGGTACTGATCTGGGCCGCGAGCGTGGCCGCCCTGGGTGTGGCGGCCTATGCGATGCGGCTGTTCATGAGCGCGGCGGGGTTGACCACCCATTGATGATCCGGGGCCGCACTGCGCGGCCCCGGCTTCATTTGCGGGCTTTGAGGATCACGAACTTCGGTGTCGCGGCCACCTGTTCAACCCCCCGGAACAGGCGCGCCAATTTGCTGTGATAGCCCAAGTGGCGATTGCCGACGATGTACAACGCACCGCCAACCACCAAGGCCTCACGCGCCTGCTGGAACATGCGCCAGGCAAGGAAGTCGCCCACCACCTGCTGTTGGTGGAACGGCGGGTTGCACAGCACCACCTCCAGCGATTGCTTTTCCAGCCCGGCCAGGCCATCGCCTGCCTGCACCGTCACCGCGCGATCGCCCAGCGCCGCCTGCCAGTTTTCCTGCGCCGACTGCACCGCCATGTACGATTCATCCACCAGTGTGTAGTGCGCCTGGGGGTTGGCCAGCGCGCTGGCGATGGCCAGCACACCGTTGCCGCAACCCAGGTCGGCGACACGGGCATTGCCCAGGCCCTGTGGCAGGTGGGGGAGGAAGGCCCGTGTGCCGATGTCCAGGCCGTCGCGGCAGAATACGTTGGCATGGTTGAGCAGTTCGAGCGCCGGTGACTCGAGGCGGTAGCGGGTCGGGTAGGGGGAGCGTGCGGCTGGGCGCTCGCTGAAGGTGGCCGTCAGCAAGCGCGCTTTTTTTTGCGCCAGCGAAGCCTGCACCGGGCCGATGTACTTCTCCAGCAGTTCACCCGCAGCCCTAGGCAAGTGTTTGATCATGGCCGCAGCGATGACCTGGGCGCCGGGCGCCAGATGGCCTTGCAAGCGGATCAGTTGCTCTTCGAGCAGTGCAAGGGTTTTAGGCACGCGGACCAGCACGCGATCGAAGTGCCCCTGCCAATGCTCGCTGGCGGGCACGAACGGTACGCTGTCGAAAGCCTTGCCGTTGCGCGCGAGGTTTTTTTCCAGGGCCATGCGGGCCAGGTGCGAATCACCGCTGCTGATCACAGGCACGTGGTCGACCAGGCTGACGGCCAGCGCGCCGAAACTGTCATTGAGGACCAGCACGCTGCTCCCGGCAGCCAGTGGCTGAGCGTGCAGTTGCTCAAGCAGGTATTCATCGGCGGCGTCAAAGGCCTGCAACGGGTCGTTGGCCTGGTCCGGGTGGCGGATCAGGTCGAGTTCGGCATAGGGTGTGATCAACAGGGGCATGGCATCTGGCTCGGGCACGGATCTGCCCGAGACGGATCGTCACGAGCTTTGGTACGCGATTCTACAGGGCTTTGCAGCGGGTCGCAGGCTGGGCTACTGGTCGATCAGGCCCCGCATCATCGCAATGGCGACGGCGCCGGCCTTGTTGGAGGCGTTGGTCTTGGTGATCACGCTGCGAATATGGAAGTTCACCGTGCTGAGCGACAGGGACAGAATGCAGGCAACGTCGGCTGCAGTCTTGCCGGCGGCCGACCACTTCAGCACCTCGAGTTCGCGATCGCTCATCTTCAGTGGCGAACTCAATTTGCCCAGGTGGTGCTCGCAAATGGTGTCATGCAGCGTGTGGCAAAGCCATTGCACCTGGCCGGCCTTGTCGTACAGTTCGTGGATGTCGATCTCGCCACAGGGCCTTGCCACACTGAGCTGTGTCTCGTTGTGCCGGAGGTCGTGCAGCGACTGAGTCCAGCCGTGGCGCAGGCCATGTTTGCACGCCTGCTCACGAAAGTCCGGAGCTTCACGATACAACTCATCGGTCCACAGTACCGGCCCGGTCGACGTGTGGCTCAGTGCAGCTGCCGGATCCTGCTTGTAGAACTCATCGCGCTGATAGCGCTCGATCCAGGCCAGCGGGTAGTTGCTGTACAGGTACAGCCTGGGGGCCTGGGCCGCAAGTTGAATGCGCAGCTTGAGCCCCATGAACTCCATGCCCAGGTCCTGTGCCAGGTGTACCGCAAGGTCGAATACCTTCTGGGGCGTGCTTTCAGTGACCAGGCGATGTAAATGCTCGTGATTCCAGTGAGGCATTGGCCCCCTCCGTCGCGTCCTGAGGACTCAATCCGTTTGCATACCGGAACAATTGTAGGAAAAGACCGAGCGGCATGTTGGGTTTTTTTTGTTAAGGAGGTCTCATCTGCCCATGGAAAAGGCTGAGTGGTCGTCTGTGCCCTTACAATCGAACGGTTTTTATCCTGGCCGCTTTGCGCGACACTGTGCGTACGCTATTCACGGAGCCCGTCATGACCGCCAGTGCCGAAAAGTTTACCCGCCAGACCCTGCTGGACGTCCAGCCACTGACGCCTGGCCTGTTCAGCCTGCGGGTGACTCGCGACCCGGGCTTTCGCTTCCGGGCCGGGCAATTCGCTCGGCTTGGCGTGACCAAGGCCGATGGCAGCGTGGTCTGGCGTGCCTATTCGATGGTCAGTGCGCCGCATGACGAGTATCTCGACTTCTTCTCCATCGTGGTGCCGGGCGGGGAGTTCACCAGCGAGCTCAGCCGCCTCGGCGAGGGTGATACCCTGCTGATCGACCGCCAGGCGTTTGGCTACCTGACCCTTGACCGCTTCGTCGGTGGCCGTGACCTGTGGCTGTTGGCGACCGGTACTGGCATTGCGCCTTTTATGTCGATCTTGCAGGACTTCGAGGCCTGGGAGCGTTTCGACAGCATCAAGCTGGTGTATTCGGTACGCGAGGCCAAGGAGTTGGCCTATGTGGATGACATTGCCGGGCTTGAACAGCGTGATTACCTGGCGGAGTTTGCAGGCAAGCTGCAATTCATCCCGGTGGTTACTCGTGAGCAGCATCCGGGTGCGTTGAATGCGCGTATCACCACGCTGATCGAGAACGGCGAGCTGGAAAAAGCGGCGGGGCTCGAACTGTCGCCCGAGCACTCACGGGTCATGCTTTGCGGCAACCCGCAAATGATCGATGAGACCCGCAAGGTGCTCAAGGCGCGTGACTTGCAGTTGAGCTTGAGCAAGCGGCCTGGCCAGGTGGCCGTGGAGAATTACTGGTAGCTGCAAGCTGCAAGCTGCAAGCTACAAGCTGCGAGCGTTGCGCCGAGCGGCTTTTCTCTTGCAGCTTGCCGCTTGCCGCTCCTCAGGGCAGGCGATTCTGGTTCTGGGATTTGAGCAAATCCCGGATCTCGGTCAGCAGCGTTTCCTGAGGGGTGGGTGTTGGCGGAGCGCTTGGCGCCACGGCCTCTTCGCGCTTCAGGCGGTTGATTGCCTTCACACCCATGAAGATGGCGAATGCCACGATCACGAAGTCGATCACGGTCTGGATGAACTTGCCGTAGGCCAGCACCACGGCCGGTACGTCACCTTCAGCTGCCTTCAAGGTAATCGCCAGGTCACTGAAGTCCACACCCCCGATCAGCAGCCCCAGCGGGGGCATGATGACGTCGCCGACGAAGGAGGAGACGATCTTGCCGAACGCCGCGCCGATAATGATACCGACCGCCATGTCGACGACATTTCCCTTGACCGCGAAGGCCTTGAACTCACTGATCATTCCCATGTTCGATATCCCTTATAACAAATGGTGGCGTCAACCCAGTGTAAACCAGCAAAACGCTTGATGCTTGCCGCTCAGGGGTAATGACTGCTCCGGGCAAGAATAGTTTTGTCGCATCCAGACGCGATCACGACCGCTCTGCGTCGGCTATCATGGCCACTTTTTCCAGGAGACCCTGCCCATGGCCAAGGCCAAGCGCTTGTATGGCTGCACCGAGTGCGGCGCTACCTTTCCCAAATGGGCCGGCCAGTGTGGCGAATGCGGGGCCTGGAACACCCTGGTCGAAACCATGATCGAGAGCGGTGGCGCAGCGCCACCCAGCGGTCGCGCCGGCTGGACCGGGCAGCAGGCGCAGATCAAGACCCTGGCCGAAGTCAGCGTCGAGGAGATTCCACGCTTCACCACCAGCAGCACCGAACTCGATCGCGTGCTCGGTGGCGGCCTGGTCGATGGCTCGGTGGTGTTGATCGGTGGTGATCCGGGCATCGGCAAATCGACCATTCTGCTGCAGACCTTGTGCAACATTGCCGTTGGCATGCCGGCACTGTATGTCACCGGCGAAGAATCGCAACAGCAGGTGGCCATGCGCTCACGCCGCCTGGGGCTGCCCCAGGACCAACTCAAGGTGATGACCGAGACGTGCATAGAAACGATCATCGCCACGGCTCGTCAGGAAAAGCCCCGGGTCATGGTCATCGATTCGATCCAGACCATCTTCACCGAGCAATTGCAATCCGCGCCCGGCGGTGTCGCCCAGGTGCGCGAAAGTGCGGCTCTGCTGGTGCGCTACGCCAAACAGAGCGGTACGGCGATCTTCCTGGTCGGCCACGTCACCAAGGAAGGCTCCCTGGCCGGGCCGCGGGTGCTGGAGCACATGGTCGACACCGTGTTGTATTTCGAGGGTGAGTCCGATGGCCGCTTGCGCTTGCTGCGCGCGGTGAAGAATCGCTTCGGTGCGGTCAATGAACTGGGCGTCTTCGGCATGACCGACCGTGGGCTCAAAGAGGTGTCCAACCCATCGGCGATCTTCCTCAACCGGGCTCAGGAAGAAGTACCGGGTAGCGTGGTCATGGCCACCTGGGAAGGTACCCGGCCGATGCTGGTAGAGGTACAGGCGCTGGTCGATGACAGCCACCTGGCCAACCCGCGGCGTGTCACCCTGGGCCTGGACCAGAACCGCTTGGCCATGTTGCTGGCGGTGCTGCACCGTCATGGTGGCATCCCCACCCATGACCAGGACGTGTTTCTCAATGTCGTCGGCGGCGTGAAGGTCCTTGAAACCGCGTCGGATCTGGCCTTGTTGGCTGCAGTGATGTCCAGCCTGCGCAACCGGCCGTTGGCCCATGGGCTGCTGGTATTTGGCGAGATTGGTTTGTCGGGCGAGGTGCGGCCGGTTCCCAGTGGGCAGGAGCGCCTCAAAGAAGCGGCAAAACATGGCTTCAAGCGGGCCATCGTGCCCAAGGGCAACGCGCCGAAGGAATCACCGGCCGGCTTGCAAGTGATCGCCGTGACCCGGCTGGAGCAGGCCTTGGACGCCTTGTTCGAGTAACCCGCTTGCGGGGTTGGCCGTGGGCCGCTGCAGGCAAACAAAAAGGGGGAGCCGACGATGCGCATCGGCTCCCCCTGCTTTACCGCTCAGTCAGCGGTCAGTGCTCGGCTACCGGCGTTCGCCTGGGCGCCGTATTGCCATGCTCGTCCTGCTCCAGCACCGGCACCTCGTTACCCTCGGCGTCGAACAGCTTGCCTTCCTTGAAGTAGTCGCCATCGCGCAGCGCAGAGATGTCCGAGTACTGGATGGTGCGCTCGTAGCCGGCGGCGAATACTGACTGCTGGTCCGAATTGCCTGCCGTGAAATGGTTGAAGATCAGGTTCAGCACGATGGCCATGATCGCTGCCGAGCTGATGCCGGAGTGGAAGATGGTCTCGAACCAGTTCGGGAAGTGGTGGTAGAAGTTCGGCGCGGCAATCGGGATCATGCCAAAGCCCAGCGAAGCGGCGACGATGATCAGGTTGACGTTGTTCTTGTAGTTGACCTTGGACAGGGTGCGGATGCCGCTGGCGGCCACAGTGCCGAACAGCACGATGCCTGCGCCGCCCAGTACCGGCGTCGGCACTGCTGCAATCACCCGGCCCATCACCGGCAGCAGGCCCAGCACCACCAGGATCACGCCACCGGTGGCCACCACGTAGCGGCTCTTGACCCCGGTCACGGCCACCAGGCCTACGTTCTGGGCAAAGGCGCTTTGAGTGAACGAGCCGAACACCGGTGCCAGGATGCTCGAGGCCATGTCGGCGCGCAGGCCGTTACCCAGGCGCTTGGAGTCGACCTTGGTATCGATGATTTCACCTACGGCCAGGATGTCGGCCGAGGTTTCCACCAGGGTCACCATGATCACGATGCACATCGACAGGATTGCCGCGATGTGGAAAGTCGGCATGCCGAAGTGGAAAGGGGTGGGGAAGGCGAACATCGGGCCTTCGGCGACTTTGCTGAAGTCGGTCATGCCCAGCGCCCAGGCAATCAGGGTGCCGCACACCATGGCCAACAGAATCGAAAGGCGCGAAATGGTCGCGTTGCCCAGTTTGCTCAGCAGCAGCACGATGGCGAAGGTCAGCGCTGCCAGGCCGATGTTGGCCATGCTGCCGAATTCCGGCGAAGCACTGTTGCCGCCCATCACCCAGCGTGCGGCCACCGGCATCAGCGTCAGGCCGATGGTGGTGATGACGATGCCGGTGACCAGCGGCGGGAAGAACTTGGTGATGCGCGAGAACACCGGGGTGATCAGAAAGCCGATCAGCGATGCCGCCATGACTGCTCCCAGCACGCCTGGCAAGCCACCACCGTCCTGGCTGCTGAGAATCGCCCCCATGGTTGCCACGCCAGCGAACGATACGCCCTGCACCAACGGCAACTGGCATCCAAAGAATGGCAGGCCGAGCGTTTGCAGCAGCGTTGCCAGGCCTCCGGCAAACAGCGAGGCCGCGATAAGCATGCCTATCTCGGCACCGTTCAGGCCCGCAGCCTGCCCAAGGATCAGCGGTACTGCGACGATCCCTCCATACATGGTCAGCACATGCTGAAGGCCATAAGCCAAGTTGGCTCCAAGGCCGAGGTTTTCGTCCTCGGGGCGCTTGGCGGGAGACGTGCTAGGGGACGTAGTCATTGAGCAGGCTCACTGTTTATTGTTGTGCCGCTACTGTAGACACTTCCTACAAATGATTGCTACAAGAATTGTATACAATATTTTGATTGGAGCGCGAACAAGCAGGCGTGCAGGGTGTGCAAGAACGCAATGCAGATCGCGTACCAACTCGTTGAATACGGTGTTAGAGGGGTGTGTACAACGTGGTGATACCCAGCTTGAAAGCTGTCTGGGTAGACAAGAAACACAAGGTGGGAAAGCTATTAGCTAGCTAAGAGATCCCATTATTCGATGAGTTGACGCAGCTCGCGCATCATTTCGGTGCTGTCGGCCACGTTCAATTCCACAAGACGGTGCAAATGGCTCATCGAATCGATGTCGATGTACAGGCAAATGAACCCCAGCCGCTTCGCCTCTTCATGGCGCAGCTCCACTTGCATCTGCACACGTGTGTGAGGGTCCAGCTGGATGATCGCATCGAAATCCTGCGTGAGGTCGGCGTTCCACGGCTCAGGGCGCTCGATCAACAGGCCCTTGAGCGAAAGATCGAGCAGTTTGACCGGCCAGCGGCGATCGCCCTGGCGCAGTTCGGTGGGGGCGTCGAAATCAATGCGCTGGAAGCGCCGGCGATCGTCGGAAGGAGTGGTCATGGCGGGCCCTCGTCATTAGCACTGACTATAGACCAGCCACGGGCACTCCTGCCGGATGAAAGGTGACACGGATGACATAGGACCGCGTCACCTCGTGACGCTCTTACTTGGCAACAAAATTGAGGTCGACTACCTGATAGAAGGCCTTGTCGGTCTCAGCTATTTCCCACACGCCCAGCAGTACGTGATAGCCCTGGCGCTCAGGGAGCTTCAGCGTATGGGTGGTGGGTTGCGCCGGCCACATCTGCTCGTCGGTGAAGCCCCAGTAAGGCTGGAGCTCATTGAGGAATGTGGCGAACGGCTGCGGCTCGAACTGGGCACGGGTCAGCGGCTCCCCGGCGTTCCAGTCGGCTTTGGTGATGAAGTAGTTGAAACGGCGATATTTGTGGCGCGCACTGAAACTCCAGACAAAATCAAGGGATGCGCCGCTGGCAACATCATGCTTGTCCCACTCGACATCCGTTTTGTCCAGGTAGGCCGCGCCGGGCCGCTCGCCGCTGGCAATCTTGCCATCGGCTGGCGGTGCAATATTTGTTACGTCGTCCTTAGCATAGGGGTCGGTCAGGCCACCGGTCGTCTCCGGAAAGAACTTGCCGCTTTCGATCCCGTTGTGAAGATTCCCGTCTATAAAGCGTCTTTCTTCAGCGAAGGTGGCGCGGGACTTTGGGGTCGCAATCGAACCATGGGTGGGGGCGATGGGGGCTGAGCGTTGAGCGGTGCCGGCTTTTTCCGTGGTCATGATCGTTTCCTTTTTGCTGGCTTTTCAGATGATCGACGCACAATTGCAGCGTGTGCAGATTCGCCAATCGCGTGTCGTCCAAGGGCAATCGACTTGCCTGATCATTGAAAGCCGACGCCCCTTTCCTGAACAACTGGCAAAAATGACAGGCCTGCCAGGGCGCGGCTCGCCTCCCAGGCATGAGGTGGTGCGGGTAGCTGCGTTCTAGAGCCTGTGCTCGCCGGTGGCTACATGCCAATTCGGGATGGTAAACCCTTCAAGCAAGCCCTAGACTCAAGGGGCTGTCTATTCCAACCACTTAGCTGGAAGCATGCCATGAACAACAATAACAGCCTGCTACGCCACATCCCGTGGCTGGCGCTGGCGGTCATCGGGGCTTGTGCGCTGGGTGTGGTCGCCCTGCGTCGAGGCGAGGCGATCAATGCCTTGTGGATCGTGGTCGCGGCAGTGGCCATCTACCTGGTCGCCTACCGTTACTACAGCCTGTTCATCGCCACCAAGGTGATGCAACTCGACCCACGCCGAGCCACCCCTGCGGTGCTCAACAACGACGGTCTGGACTACGTCCCGACCAACAAACACATTCTTTTCGGTCACCACTTCGCCGCCATCGCTGGCGCCGGCCCCCTGGTCGGTCCCGTGCTCGCTGCGCAAATGGGCTACCTGCCCGGCACGCTCTGGCTGATCGCCGGTGTGGTGCTGGCCGGTGCGGTGCAGGACTTCATGGTCCTGTTCCTGTCCACCCGCCGCAACGGCCGCTCGCTGGGCGACATGGTGCGCGAGGAGATGGGCCGCATCCCAGGCACCATTGCCCTTTTCGGCTGCTTCCTGATCATGATCATCATCCTCGCGGTGCTGGCGCTGATCGTGGTCAAGGCCCTGGCTGAAAGCCCATGGGGCATGTTCACGGTGATGGCGACCATCCCGATCGCGATGTTCATGGGCATCTACATGCGCTACATCCGCCCGGGGCGTATCGGCGAGATTTCGGTCGTCGGCGTGGTCCTGCTGCTGGCGTCGATCTGGCTGGGGGGCCAGATTGCCGCGGATCCGGTCTGGGGTCCGGCGTTCACCTTCACCGGCGTGCAGATCACCTGGATGCTGGTGGGTTACGGCTTCGTCGCCGCCGTGCTGCCTGTGTGGCTGGTACTGGCGCCGCGTGACTACCTGTCGACCTTCCTCAAGATCGGCACCATCGTCGGCCTTGCCATCGGTATCCTGATCATCGCGCCAGAGCTGAAAATGCCTGCGCTGACCCAGTTCACCGACGGCACTGGCCCGGTGTGGAAGGGCACACTGTTCCCGTTCCTGTTCATCACCATCGCCTGTGGTGCGGTGTCCGGCTTCCACGCGCTGATTTCCTCGGGGACCACGCCGAAGCTGCTGGACAACGAAACCAACGCCCGCTACATCGGCTACGGCGGCATGCTGATGGAGTCGTTCGTCGCCATCATGGCCATGGTCGCTGCGTCGGTCATCGAGCCAGGCGTTTATTTCGCCATGAACAGCCCGGCCGCAGTGGTTGGTTCCGATGTGGTGTCGGTGGCCCAGACGGTCAGCAGCTGGGGGTTCCTCATCACCCCCGAGCAGCTTGAGGCCGTAGCCCGCGACATCGGCGAGCACACCATCCTGGCCCGTGCCGGTGGTGCGCCGACGCTGGCGGTGGGTATTGCGCAGATCCTGCACCAGGTGCTGCCGGGTGAAAACACCATGGCCTTCTGGTACCACTTCGCGATCCTGTTCGAAGCCCTGTTCATCCTGACCGCAGTGGACGCCGGTACCCGTGCCGGCCGCTTCATGCTGCAGGACCTTCTGGGCAGCTTCGTACCGGCGCTCAAGCGGACCGAGTCGTGGACCGCCAACCTGATCGGCACGGCCGGCTGCGTGGCGCTTTGGGGTTACCTGCTGTATCAGGGCGTGATCGACCCGCTGGGTGGCATCAACACCCTGTGGCCACTGTTCGGCATCTCCAACCAGATGTTGGCCGGTATCGCCCTGATGCTCGGCACCGTGGTGTTGATCAAGATGAAGCGCCAGCGCTACATGTGGGTCACCTTGCTGCCAGCGGTGTGGCTGCTGATCTGCACAACCACTGCAGGGCTGATCAAACTGTTCGACCCGAACCCTGCGGTTGGCTTCCTGGCCCTGGCCGAGAAGTACAGCACCGCCCTGGATGCCGGTCAGGTGCTGGCCCCAGCCAAGGACATCGGGCAGATGCAGCATGTGATCTACAACGCCTACACCAACGCCGGGCTCACCGTGCTGTTCCTGATTGTGGTGTTCAGCGTGCTGTTCTTTGCGGTCAAGGTCGGTTACGCCGCCCTCGGTCGCAAGGAACGCACCGACAAGGAAACCCCGTTCCAGGCACTGCCTGACGCTTGAGAGGAATGCTGCGATGTTCAACGACCTGGGTCGACTGGGTAAATACCTGGGGCAGGCTGCCCGCCTGATGGTCGGCATGCCCGACTACGACAACTATGTCGAGCACATGCAGACCAAGCACCCGGACAAGCCGGTGATGAGCTACGAGGCGTTCTTCCGGGAACGCCAGGAAGCCCGCTACGGTGGCAAGTCTGGCCCGAAGTGCTGCTGATTCGGCACACTGCGTGAACCTGTGGGAGCCTGTGGGCTCCCACAGTCATTTTCAGCTTCAGGAGATTTCTGCGTGCAGACGCCCATTCCCGTAACCGTGCTCACCGGTTTTCTCGGTGCCGGCAAGACCACGTTGCTCAAGCACATGCTAAAAGCCGAGCACGGCCTGAAAATCGCTGTGATCGAGAACGAGTTCAGCGAGGCAGGCATCGACAGCCAGCTGCTGGGTGACGAGCCGGTGCAGGTCATGACCCTGGCCAACGGCTGTGTATGCTGCAGCATTCACGGCGATTTGACCCGTGCCCTGTTCCTGCTGCTCGAACGCCTGGACGCCGGGGAGATCGCTTTCGATCGCCTGGTGATCGAATGCACCGGCCTGGCCGATCCCGCGCCGGTGGCGCAGACCTTCTTCGTCGAAGAGGAACTGCGCGACCGCTATCTCCTCGATGGCATCATTACCCTGGTCGATGCGGCTCATGCCGACTTGCATCTGACCCAGACCATCGCGCAGGCCCAGGTGGGCTTCGCCGACCGCCTGTTGCTGAGCAAGACCGACCTGGTCGAGCCGGCGGTGGTGGAGGCGCTGCGCGAGCGCCTGGCACGTATCAATGGCCGTGCAGCGATGCGCGTGGTCGAGCATGGCCGTATCGATCTGGCCGAACTGCTCGATGTGCGCGGGTTCAACCTCAACCCTGACCTGGGCGCCAACCTCAGGCCAACCCTGCGCCCAGTGTTCAGACCCGCCACACCTGACCGCATCTCGACCCTGGTGCTGCGTACCGAGGTCCCTCTGGACATCGACCGCCTCAGCGACTTCATGAACGAGTTGCTCGAGACGCACGGCAAACAGCTGCTGCGCTATAAGGGTGTGCTCAACATTGCCGGAGAAGACCGTCGCCTGGTATTCCAGGGCGTGCTCAAACTCTATGGTTTCGATTGGGACGCCGAGTGGGCCGAAGGCGAAACGCGCGAAAGCGTGATGGTATTCATTGCCGATGAACTGCCTGAGGCGAAGATTCGGGCGGGTTTCGAAGCTTTGGCCGCGGGCTGAGCCGGCCAGGCGCCTGGGGGGCGAACCACTGCGGCCATGAACTGCGGTGACGCGTGTGTACCTCGACGCAGGGGATCAGCCGCTCGGCGAGCACCTCGGTCTGCTGCACGGCTTTGGCAATGCGATATTTGACGCTGTGGATGCACTCGCGGTCGCCGAACTCGCAGCGGTTCAACGCAGTACCGCCACAGGGGCCATTGGCCAGGCCCTTGGGGCAGGTTTCAGGGCAGACGTACAACGTGTCTTCCAGGCGGCACCGGCCACAGGTGTCGCAGCCCAGCAACGGGCGCTTCACGCTGCGTTCCAGGCTGTGCAGCCAGCGGGCGCCGTTGTCGCTGGCCCACAGCGGCCGGCGCACGGCCCAGCCAAAGGCCTTGCTCAGCCAGTTGTTACGGCTGAACAACAGGGCATGAAACCCATGCAACAGGTGATAACGCAGTTTCTCCCTGGCCGTTGCGCTGACCTGCGACTGGCCGTGGCGCCAGGCTGCTTGTGGTGGGTGGAAGGTCACCGCCGGCAGGCCTGGCATCTGCCAGCTCTCGGCCCAGGCCGTTGCCCACTGTGCCTGTGAATGGATACGCGCTTGCCAGTCCTGGATACGCGCCTCAAGGGCAAGCAGTTGCTTGAGCTCATGAACCCCGGAAAGGTGCACCCCGGCATACCCCATCGACTTTACGCCAATGATCTGCAGGGCCAGGCGATCGACGCTGCGTGCGTGGGCGTAGGCTTTGGAGACGGCTGCTTCAGCCTCGAGCATGTCGCGCATCGACGGCGAGACGGTAACGCCGGCGACATGCTCGAGCATCGCGGCACGGCCATGGCTCAGGCTCATCAGGCAGGCCAGCAGAGGCTTGGGGTCGGCCTGACGGCCCATCCACTGCATGGCCTCCAGATGCTTGCTGGCATCGAAACCCAATTGCAGGGTGAGGAAGTCGGCGCCCGCAGCGAGCTTCTTCTGCGCCTTGAGGTACTGCGCACCGCCTTCTTCCTCACGGTATTTGAAGGGGTTGAGTGCAGCCCCCAGCAGCCAGTGGGGGCAGGCCTCGCGTGCAATTTGTAGTGCCGCGACCGACTCCAGATAGCGCACTGGGCGCTCGCCTGGCTGGTGGCCGGGCAGGCGATCGCCGGTCAGTAGCAGCATTTGGTCGAGACCGGCGGCGTCCATGCTTTTCACTTGCGCCAGCAGGTCATGGCGTTCACGGTCCTTGCCAGAAAAGTGGGGCAGGGCAGGGACCGGTTTACTGAAGCTGGACAGGGCGTCCAATGGCGAGAGGTCCAGCGGGCTACCGACACGGTCGCCGATGGCCACGGTCATTGGCCAGCCGCACAAGTGCCCACGGGCCATGATCGCCTCCATCGCAGCGAAGCGTTCGGCCGACGGCTTGGGCACGAATTCCATGACGCAGACGAAGGTTTTATCGCGCAGCGCCGATTTAAGCAGGCTCATGGCAGTGGGGCACCTGGATTTGTCAGGGAAGCATTGTGCGACGCGTCTCAGGCGCGGGCATGTCTGGAAGCGTACGAGGTTGCTCTGAACGAGACGTGCTCGTTGCCTTCCATCATCAGCCAATAGGCCAATAAATGGCATTGAACCCTATGAGCGGGTCAGAAGTGGGTGGCCACCGATTTCGGCGGCCTGGAAAACCTCGGGCCTTGACCCAGGCTCAACGCTCGATCGCTAAAGCGACCCCCTGGCCGCCGCCGATGCACAGCGTGGCCAACCCCTTCCTGGCGTCGCGCTTGATCATTTCATGCAGCAAGGTCACCAGCACCCGGCACCCCGAAGCACCGATCGGATGGCCAAGGGCAATCGCCCCGCCGTTGACGTTGACCCGCTCGGCATCCCACTCCAGCGCCTTGCCCACCGCCAGCGCCTGTGCGGCAAAGGCTTCGTTGGCCTCGATCAGGTCAAGCTCGCCCAATTGCCACCCAGCCTTGTCCAGGCAGCGCTGGGTCGCTGACACAGGGCCAATACCCATGATCGCCGGGTCCACCCCGGCACTGGCGTAGCCGGCAATCCTGGCCAATACCGGCAGGCCAAGGGCGTTGGCCTTGCCTGCACTCATCAGCAGCACCGCAGCAGCGCCGTCGTTGAGGCTGGAAGCGTTGCCAGCAGTGACGCTGCCGTCTTTCTTGAAGGCCGGGCGCAGCTTGGCCAAGGAATCGGCGGTGGTGTCAGGGCGTGGCTGCTCGTCACGGTCGAAGACCTTGGGGTCACCTTTTTTCTGCGGCATCACAATGGGTGTGATCTCGTCCTTGAAGCGGCCGGCATCGATGGCAGCCACCGCCTTGCGCTGCGACTGGGCAGCGAACGCATCCTGCTGTTCACGGCTGATGCCGTACTTTTCCACCAGGTTCTCGGCCGTAATGCCCATGTGGTAATCGTTGAAGGCATCCCACAGCCCGTCACTGATCATGCTGTCGACCAACTGGCCATGGCCCATGCGCTGGCCGGTACGCGCCGACGGCATCACGTAGGGGGCCAGGCTCATGTTTTCCTGGCCTCCGGCGATCACTACCTCGGCGTCACCACAACGGATGGCCTGGGCTGCCAGGTGCAGGGCCTTCAGGCCCGAGCCGCAGACTTTGTTCAGGGTCAGTGCCGGCACGCTGAAGGGCAGGCCGGCCTTGATCGCGGCCTGGCGTGCGGGGTTTTGCCCGGCGCCGGCGGTGAGTACCTGGCCGAGGATCACCTCATCGACCTGAGCCGGGTCCAGGCCGGTCTGCTCCAGCAGGCGCTTGATCACGGCAGCGCCCAGGTCTACTGCAGGCACGTTGGCCAGGGCACCCTGGAAGCTGCCGATGGCGGTACGGGTTGCGGCGACGATGACCACATCGTTCATCTTGTTGTTCTCCGTGTGCAGGTGGTCGCCCAGCGGGCGCAGGGCCACCAGCTTCGGCGGGTTTGGCTCATTTGTTAAGTTTGTTTTTCTTTGCCATTGATGTGAAAACCCAATCAATGGCACCGGGACGGGTGTCCGGCGCTTGGTATTTGCCACCGGTTCTTGCCAGCGCATGAGGGCTTGCCGGGGGCGCATCGTTTTGCATCCCTCTGATCACCCCGTAATATGTGTCGGATAACCTGTGGGGGTAGTCTCACCCTCTGATCAATCGGAATCGCCCGAGGCGGCGCTTCCCCGGCATAAACCTGACGAGGTACAGACATTGGCCATCATTCATCCTAAGGTTCGCGGTTTCATCTGCACCACGACCCACCCCAAGGGCTGCGAGCTGAACGTCCGTGACCAGATCGAAGCCACCCGCAAGCTGGGCGTGCGCGAGGATGGCCCGAAGAAGGTCCTGGTCATTGGTGCATCCAGCGGCTACGGCCTGGCGGCACGCATTACCGCAGCCTTCGGCTTCAAGGCCGATACGCTGGGCGTATTCTTCGAGAAGCCAGGCACCGAGACCAAGGCTGGCACTGCCGGCTGGTACAACGCTGCTGCCTTCGACAAGTTCGCCAAGGCCGAGGGCCTGTACAGCAAGTCGATCAACGGTGACGCTTTTTCCGATGAAGCACGCGCCAAGGTCATCGAGCTGATCAAGAACGAAATGGGCGGTCAGGTCGACCTGGTCATCTACTCCCTGGCCTCGCCCGTGCGCAAGCTGCCGCAGACCGGCGAAGTGATCCGCTCCGCCCTCAAGCCGATCGGCCAGCCGTACAAGTCGACCGCCATCGACACCAACAAAGACACCATCATCGAGGCCAGCATCGAGCCGGCCACCGAGCAGGAAATCGCTGACACCGTCACCGTCATGGGCGGCCAGGACTGGGAGCTGTGGATCGATGCCCTGAACGCCGCTGGCGTGCTGGCGCCACAGGCTCGCACCGTTGCTTTCAGCTACATCGGTAGCGACATCACCTGGCCGATCTACTGGCATGGCGCCCTGGGCAAGGCCAAGCAGGACCTGGACGAAACCGCCCAGCGCCTGGCCGGCAAGGTCGGTGGCAGCGCCAACGTGGCGGTGCTCAAGTCGGTGGTCACCCAGGCCAGTTCGGCCATTCCGGTGATGCCGCTGTACCTGTCGATGGTCTTCAAGATCATGCAGGAGAAGGGCGTTCACGAGGGCACCCAGGACCAGCTGGACCGCATGTTCCGTGACCGTATGTACCGTGCTGACGGCGCCGCGGCGGAGCTGGACGAGAAGGGCCGCCTGCGCCTGGACGACTGGGAACTGCGCGAAGACGTGCAGGGCGCCTGCAAGGCCCTGTGGCCGCAAGTGACCACCGAGAACCTGTTCGAACTGACCGACTACGCTGGTTACAAGAAGCAGTTCCTCAACCTGTTCGGTTTCGAGCGCGCTGACGTCAACTACGACGAAGATGTGGCCACCGAGGTGAAGTTCGACTGCGTCGAGCTGTAAGCCCCTTGGCTTGTACCGGCCCCGCGAAAGGGCCGGTACAGCCCCCGAATTTTTTGCTAGCGTTGGCGCACGACAACAGGAAGCGCGCCATGAGCAGCCTCACCCAGCCGGCCACGCCTTTTCGCCAGACCACAGCCGACGGCTATAGCCTTGGTGGTTTCTGCTGGCGCCACGCCCAAGCCAATCCCCAGCGCCCGCTGGTGATCATCAACGCCGCCACGTCCGTGCGCTGCCGCTACTACACCCGCTTTGCCGATTACCTGTTCGCCCAAGGCTGCGATGTGTTGACCTACGACTACCGCGGCATCGGCGAATCCCGGCCGCCTTCCTTGCGTGGTTTCCAGGCCTCCTGGAGCGACTGGGGCAGGCTGGATTTCGAAGCGATGCTGGTGCACGCCAGCCAGGCATTTCCCTGCCAGCCGGTGGACGTCGTGGGGCACAGCTTCGGTGGTTGCGCCGTGGGGCTGGCGCCGTCTGCCGGGCGGATCAGGCGGGTGGTGATGGTTGGGGCGCAGTTCGCCTATTGGCGCGACTACGCAGCCGATCAGCGATGGCGGCTGTTTGGAAAGTGGCACGTGGCGATGCCCCTGCTGACCCGCGTGTTCGGTTACTTCCCCGGCAAGCGCCTGGGCTGGATGGAAGACACGCCCGCAGGTGTGGTGCAGGACTGGACTACCGCTACTGCACGCTACGAGCAAAGGCCCAGCGGGCGCCAGTTGCAGCATGTGCCGTTTGCTCAGGTGCGGGCTGCCACCTTGGCGATCAGCCTGACCGATGACCCGTTCGGCACGGTGGCCGCTACGGAGCGATTGCTAGGTTATCTGCAGGGCGCAGAGCGTCGGCATCTGCGGATCGCCCCTGCGGATATCGCGGTCGAGGAGATTGGTCACTTCGCGTTCTTCCATGACCGGTTCCGCGAGAGCCTGTGGCCGATAGCGCTGGCGTGGGTGCAGCGCGGCGGGTTGCCGGCCGGTGGGCCGGGGCAGGTCATCAGCTGATGCGGCCTGCCCGGCCCGGCAGTATCAGGCGTTGCGCGAAAGCGGCTGCGCGGTGAATTTCACCCCCGCCAGGCCATGCGAGATCAGCGCACGGATGTTGCCATGGTCGGTGCCTTGGGGCGTGGCCACCACGTCGCGGTAGTGTTCGCCGAAGGCCAGCAACGCCTCCTGGTCGCTCAGGCCCTCCAGCAGGGCCAGGCCCAGCGTCTTGCACGAGCCTTCGTTCTGCCCGGCGGCGTTTTCCACGCCGCCGTTGGTGAAGGCCTGTGGTTGGTAGCTGTAGTTGGCGGCGATGAACGCCAGGGTGTCGGCAAAGGCGTGTTCGCCGCTGGCCAGGCTGGCGCGCAGGGTGTTCAGATCAGTCACGAGGTTTTCCTTTTTCAAACGCCGCTTGCTGGTCGGCGCTGGCTTCTTTCTGGTACTGGCTTTTCCATTCGGCGTAGGGCATGCCATACACCGCTTCACGGGCGTCATCCAGGCTGATGTCGACCTGGCGTTCGTCGGCCGCGGCCTTGTACCACTTGGACAGGCAGTTGCGGCAGAAACCGGAAAGGTTCATCAGGTCGATGTTCTGCACGTCGGTGCGGTTCTGCAGGTGTGCGACCAGGCGCCGGAAGGCGGCGGCCTCGAGTTCGAGTTGTTCTTGCGCAGTCATGGGGTTCTCTCAAATCATGCGATTCTTCAGGTGGCGGCCACCGTTGATGACCACCTGGCTGCCGGTGCTGTATTGGCTGTCGAGCAGGTATTTGACCGTCTCGATCAGCGGGCCTGGGCCGGGTTCGAATTCCAGCAGGGCCTTTTTCAGGGTTTGCTGGCGATAGGCTTCGTCGCCCCCTTCCTTGAGGATCAGCAGCCCGGGCAGGATACCGTTGACGTGCACCTTGGGCGCATATTTTTCGGCAAACGACAGCACCATGTTCTGCAGCGCTGCCTTGGTGGCGGCGTAGCCGATATGGCTCTTGCTGCCACGCGAGGACGTTTCGTCGCAGATGTGGATGATATCGGCCTTGTCGACCTTGTTCAGCAAATCACCCAGCGCCAGGTTCAGGTGGTAGGGCGCCTCGACGTGGAGGCGGAACATGGTCTGCAGGTTGTCCAGGCCATCGTCGAGCCACAAGGAGGCATTGTGGATGATCGCGCGCAGGCCATCGTAGTGCTGCTGCAGGTAGTCGATCAGCGCCTGGCGTTCGGCCGCCAGGCAAAGGTCGGCCTGGAACTGCACGATGTTCGGGTGCGCAGGCTGGGGCTGCACGCTGCGGCTGGCACTGACCACGGTATGGCCGGCCTCTGCCAGCTCGAGGGCCAAGGCCAGCCCGACGCGCTGGCTGGCTCCGGTAACGAGAATTGGGCTGTTCATGTGCGGGCGGTCAACTTGTCTTTCCTGTCGTTGCCGCCCAGCATACCCGAACTGTTTCCCTCGTGTGCGGCCTCGCCTCAGCGGCTGCGCAGAGCGGCGCCAGAGGCAGGCGAAGCATGCAGCCAGCTGGCCAGCAGGCGGGTGGAGAGCGGGATGAACAGGTACACCATCAGTGGCGTCAGTGCCAAGGTGCTGAGCATCACACGCGGCAGCAGTTCCAGTGCGTTCAGCCAGTGGCCGAACAGCACGTTGAACAACAGCGACACGGGAAAGAATGCCAACCAGATCGCTACCGCCTGTTTCCAACGGGGTGGTTTTTGCACTGTATTGCTGCCAAACCAGTCATCAATGCCGCTGACGCGCCTCTCTTTGGGGCGCTCGAATAGGCCGTTGCCGCGCTGCAGCCAGGCGCGGCGCGACGCCGAATGCTCCCAGGCGTGCAGGGTGGGCTCGTCGCTGAAGCGGAAAATGATCTGGAATTCATCGCTGTCGCGGGGCGGCGCGAGGATGCCTGAACCGAGGTAACCGGGGAAGTCGGTGGCCAGCTGCTCGCCTTCGTGCAGCCAGGCCAGCAGGTCCTGGTAGCGGCCGTGGGCGGCGCGGCGCGACACCATCAGGGTGACGGGTGGGGTAGACATCGTGTATCTCCTGGCGACGGGGCTGGCGGGTAGCCGGCCCCTTGGCTGTGTGGCCCGGGGTGGTGGGCGACACAAGCGTCTATGCAAGAATCGGGCGCGGATTATGGCTGATTGAACGTCCTTGGCAACTGCCTGCTGCTGTGGCTGGGTAACCTGCGATCTTTCCTCCCGTAGTAGACTGCACCTCCAATTTATTGCGCACAGGTCATTCAGTGCAGATCGACAATCAGGGACTTACAGCGGAAGTCGAAGCAGGCCTGCAGCATCAGGACCTGTTCCCCATACGTGAAGTTTCCCGGCTCACCGGGGTCAATGTCGTGACCCTGCGTGCCTGGGAGCGGCGCTATGGGCTGATCCAGCCAACCCGCACCGACAGCGGCCACCGCCTGTATTCGCTGGCGGACATCGACGATATCCGGCGCATCCTCGGGTGGCTCGAGCGCGGCGTGGCGGTCAGCAAGGTAGGCAGTATTCTGGCGCGTGATCAGGCGAGCGCGAGTGACGCGTTCGCAGCCGATTCTGCCCTGCGCTGGCAGGCGCAAGTGCGCGAGGCAGTGCAACGCTTCGATGCCGCAAGCCTTGATCGGTTGTTCGACCAGGTGTTTGCCTGCATCAGCCAGGACCAGGTTTTCGCTGATGTATTCATGCCCGTCTGGCACGACTTGGCGGCGGGGCAAGGTGCGTTCGGCCAGGCCAGCGAGTGGCTGTTCCTCGATCAGTTTTTGCGTGCCCGAGTGTTCTCGCGCCTGCAACTCACGCGTCGGCAGCACAGCCGCTGCGTGCTTCTGGCGCCGCTATCGGGGCAGTGCCTGGAGCTGGAGCTGCTGGTCACCGGCCTGCTGTTGTGCAGCGATGATATCGGCGTGACGCTGTTGGCGCCTGGGCAGCCGCTGGATGAGTTGGCGGTCGTCTCTGCAAAGCTCAGGCCTGACGCTTTGGTGCTGTTCTCCAACCAGGCGCCCACCGCTGAGCTGAGCAAGCGCTTGAGCCGGATGGCTGTTGGGCTCGAGTGTCCATTGTTACTGGCGGGGGAAGCTGCCGAATTGGCCCAGGAAAGCCTGGCAGGCAGCCCGGTGGCGTGCTTGGGGGCAGAGGTGAGCGTGATGCGGCGGCGCCTGCGGCAATACCTGGCCGGTCAGCTCGACAGCTGAGCGTGCAGCTCCGGGTGGGCCTGACGATGGGCCTGCAGAATGTATTCACGCAAGCGCTCGGTTTCTTGCGCCAGGCTGCGGCTGAGGTCGTAGGCAGCGAGATCCGAGCCGATACGCCGGCGTAGCCTGCCGTGCAGTGTGATAGCCGGGATGCCCGCTGGCGCGAAGCGCAGGTCGAAGCGTGAAGGCGCTTCAGGCAGGCCGCGAATTTCCAGCAGCGCCCCTTTGAAAGAGATCTCGCGCACGAACAGCCCGCTGACCTTGCCCTGCCCATCCAGCAGCGCAGTGGGCTGGTCCATCGACAGGCGCCACGGGCGAAGCATCGGGCCGTCTTCGTAGATTTCCGGCGAACCGATCTGCAGGTGCACGGCGTGGAACTCGTCCTCCACCAGTTGCAGGGGGAAATTGATCTGCTGATTGTTGAACTGGGCCTGCAGGGTGACTTGCTCGTTGGCCACCAGGCGAGCCAGCAACGATTGAATGCGCCGGTCGCCATTGACCTGCAGGCTCGACATCGGGTCGATCTGGTTCAATTGCGGGGAATGCTGCATGTCCTGGATGAAATCCAGTTCGTCCTGGGTCAAAAGCGCATTGGCGTGCATGATCGAGCTCGGAGTTGGCGACTTCTTCAACGGGATTGACCCTGCCTTAGGCGCTTGGTTCCGGGCGCTCGTCGAAATCCCGACGAACGTGCATCTGCGCCAGTTCACGCTCCAGTTCGACCTGGCGGCTGACATCTTTCTGGATGCCGATGAAATAGGTGCGGCTATCGGCATCGCATCTCACCGGCGTGATCGACAACTCGTTCCAGAAGGCGCTGCCGTCCTTGCGGTAATTGCGCAGTACCTCGCGGCAGGGGCGGCCGTCGGCCAGCGCCTTGCGAATGCGTGCACGGGCAAGCTGGTCGCGGTCATCGGCCTGCAGAAAACGGCAATCCTGGTAAAGGATCTCGTCGCGGCTGTAGCCGGTCAGGCGCTCGAACGCCGGGTTGACGTAGATCAGAATGGTGTCATCGCCTTCCTGTTCGGCTACCACGATACCGTCGTTGGACGCATCGACCATCGATTGCAGCAGTTGTGCGTTGATCATGTCCGGGCCAGTAGGCAAAAGGGCGTAGGGGTAGGCGGCCTTTTGCCACCGCCGGATGCTAGTATCCTACGTTTTCACTCAGTTTCGGAATCCATCTCCCGATGAAAATCGCCATTATTTCCGGCTCCGTGTACGGTACCGCCGAAGAAGTTGCCCGTCACGCCGAGTCGCTGCTCAAAGCTGCAGGCCATGACGCCTGGCACGCAGCCCGCGCCACCCAGCAGGATCTCGAAGGCTTTGCCCCAGAAGCCTTGCTGGCAGTGACCTCCACCACCGGCATGGGTGAACTGCCGGACAACCTCATGCCGCTGTACAGCAGCATCCGCGACACCCTGCCCGCTGCCTGGCGTGGCCTGCCGGGGGCGGTCATCGCGCTGGGCGATTCCAGTTATGGCGATACTTACTGCGGCGGTGGTGAGCAGATGCGAGAGTTGTTCGCCGAACTGGGTGTGCGTGAAGTGCAGCCGATGCTCACGCTCGATGCCAGCGAGACAGTAACCCCGGAGACTGACGCCGAACCGTGGTTGGCGACATTTGCCCAGGCCCTGGAGGCTTGAGGCTGTAGTGACCCCCATGGGCCATGACCGTTCGTGCCACTGACTCGCTCGGTCATCAAGCTGGCTGTCAACGCAAGTTTCACCGAGTTGGTGGCTGACTAGACTCAGCCTCGACATAGAGAGCACATGTATGTGCCGAGGTGACATGCAATGAACGCAGCCTTGCCCTATAACCACCACAACCGTTGCATACCGGGACGAATCTGATGCCTTTGGCCGAGATACCATTGTGCGTCTGGCGTACCCGGAGTCAGACATTTTCATTCCGGGGCCAGAGCATAAGTTACTGGACCGCAGGGCAAGGAGAGCCTCTGCTGCTGTTGCATGGATTCCCGACCGCAAGCTGGGATTGGCATTACCTCTGGGCGCCGCTGGCCCAGCGCTTTCGCGTCATCGCCTGCGACATGCTCGGCTTTGGCGATTCGGCCAAGCCGCTCAACCATGGCTACAGCCTGATCGAACAAGCCGACCTGCAGCAGGCGTTGCTTGCCCACCTCAAGGTCGACCAGCCTGTGCACCTGCTGGCACACGATTACGGCGGCAGTGTGGCCCAGGAGTTGCTGGCGCGGCACCATGAACAGCAGAGTGCGGACATCGCCAGTTGCGTGTTTCTCAACAGCGGTCTGTTCCCTGAAAGCTGCCGGGTACTGTTGATACAGAAACTGCTGCTCAGCCGCCTGGGTTGGCTGGTGGCGCGCTCGTTCGGGCGCGACGACCTGGTGCGCAACGTCAGCCAGGTCTACGGGCCGTGCACTCACCCCAGCGAAAGCGCACTGGATGATTTCTGGAGCCTGATCGCGGCCAACAGCGGCACTCGCATCCTGCACAAGCTGGTAGGTTTCGTGACCGAGCGCAGGCTGCATCGCGAGCGCTGGGTGGGGGCGCTGCAGCGTGACGGCGTGCCCATGCGCTTGATCAACGGTGTGGTCGATCCGCTGAGCGGCGCGCAGATGGTCGAGCGTTACGGGCAACTGGTGCCCAACCCGGACATCGTGCAATTGCAAGGCATAGGCCATTACCCGCACACCGAAGCCCCTGTGCAGGTACTGCGCCATTATCTGGCGTTTCGCGAACAGCCGCTGCGCTACGTCCCGCAAAAAGTGGCCTGGTCCTGAGCGACTGATATCGTTGCGCGTTATCGCCTGGCATTCAGCCTGAGTGAGCTTGATTGTCCGCCGCTAGAGGCTGGTGGAAACTCGAGCCTTCAACCTATCTGGAGCCAGGAGCATGAGCGAGCCGGTACGTCTGCAAGACCGTGTGGTGATCGTCACCGGAGCCGGTGGTGGCTTGGGCCGCGCCCATGCCCTGCTGTTCGCCGCGCGTGGCGCCAAGGTGGTGGTCAACGATCTTGGTGGCTCTACCCATGGGGAAGGTGCCAGTGCTTCGGCGGCCGACCGGGTTGTCGAGCAGATCCGCGCCGCGGGAGGCATGGCCGTGGCCAACCACGACTCCGTGAGTGACGGCGCACGCATCGTCGAACAGGCGCTGGACAGCTTTGGTCGGGTCGATGTGCTGGTCAACAATGCCGGCATCCTGCGCGACAAGACCTTCCACAAGATGGACGACAGTGACTGGGATCAGGTCTACCGGGTCCATGTCGAGGGCGCCTATAAGGTTACCCGGGCTGCCTGGCCCCATTTACGCGAGCAGAACTGGGGGCGGGTGATCTTCACCGCTTCGACCTCTGGTATTTATGGCAACTTCGGCCAGGCCAATTACGGCATGGCCAAGCTTGGGTTGTATGGCTTGACCCGAACCCTGGCCATCGAGGGGCGTAAGCACGGCGTGCTGGTCAATGCCATCGCGCCCACCGGTGGCACGCGCATGACCGAAGGGCTGATCCCGGCACAGGTGTTCGAGCGCCTCAAGCCTGAACTGGTCAGCCCCTTGGTGGTTTACCTGGGCAGCGAGCAGTGCCAGAGCAGCGGTGAGCTGTTCGAGGTGGGTGGAGGCTGGATAGGCAAGGTGCGCTGGGAGCGTAGCCTGGGTGTCGGCTTCGACCCGAGGGAAGGGTTCAGCCCTGAGCAGGTGGCCGACAGCTGGAACCAGATTGGTGATTTCGCTGACGCGGTACACCCACAGGACAGCCTGCAGGCGTTGCAGCAGATGATGGCGAACCTGCAGCGCTATCCGCTGTAGCGTGCGTCCGCCACGCCCCAAACGCCCTGTAAATAAAAAAAGGCCGCTGCAAGCGCAGCGGCCAATCGAGACGTCAGATCAAGGAGCTTCAAAATCAACGTCGGTGAACCTAGCAGGCCTGAAAGGCGGGGGGAGGGCCCTTCATGCCGGCCAGTGACCCCAGAATAAGCGCTTGATCAGGCAAGAAAAATAGCCCCTCGCGACATTCACCTTTACGTTCCAGGCAACAGTGCCAGCGCCCGCTCAGGCCTTCGGCGCGTAACCCATGCGCCAGCTGGTATTGCCCGCTGCTGCCAGCAGGCGCTGCGCCGCCGGCCCATGTTCATCGGCGTGAAAGATCGAGGTCGGCCCGACTACGGTCATCACCGCAGCGATCTGCCCCATGGCATTGAAAACGGGCGCCGAGAGCGCATCCACGCCCGGCATCAGCAAACCGTGCACATGGTGCAGGCCCCGTTCGCGAATGCCTGCCAGCAGCCGGTCGTAATCGCTCGCGCTCTGCTGCAGCACGGCAAGTTCCTTGTCGCGCAGCTCCAGGGTTTCGCGTTCAGGCAGGTACGCCGCAAACACCAGGCCGGTGGACGAGCTGAGCAGCGGCAGCACCGAGCCGATCTGGGTCACCACCGTGACCGCCCGTACAGCAGGCTCGATGCTGACCACCGTGGCCCCCTGATTGCCCCACACGGCGATGAAGCAGCTTTCGTTGAGTTCGTCACGCAACTGCGACAAGGGCAGCGCAGCCAGCTTCAGCACATCGATGCTACCCAACGCTGCCAACCCCACGCGCAATGCTTCGCGGCCCAGCCCGTAGTGGTTGGTGGCCGCATCCTGTTCGGCAAAGCCACTGGCAATGAGCGCTTGCAGGTAACGGTGCACTTTGCTCGCGGGCATCTGCACGTGCTCGGCCAACCGCGACAGGGAGGTAGACGGGGAGAGCTCGGCGAGGGCTTTGAGGATGTCGGTGCCGACTTCCGCCGAGCGGACCTTCTGCTTGCCGTTGTCGGTGGGGGGGCTGGCTTTGGCCATGGGTTACGGGTTTCCGGATTCGTCGAGTCGCGCCTTTATAGCTTGACGCCTGACACGGAGCAAATTACGTTATTCGTAATCTGATTACGATAAATATAAAATCCGGAGGCATCGATGAACCGCGACACGTCGCCCGACCTTCAGTACCTGAGCGGCTTCGGCAATGAATTCGCCAGTGAAGCACTGCCCGGGGCCCTACCCATCGGGCAGAATTCTCCGCAGAAGGCCCCCTATGGCCTGTACGCCGAGCTGCTGTCGGGTACGGCGTTCACCATGGCGCGCAGCGAACTGCGCCGGACCTGGTTGTATCGCATCCGCCCCTCCGCCCTGCACCCGCGCTTCGAACGGCTGGCGCGTCAGCCACTGAACGGGCCGTTGGGCGCCGTCACCCCCAATCGCCTGCGTTGGAACCCTCAACCGCTCCCCGCTGAAGCAACCGACTTCATCGAAGGCTGGCTGCCGATGGTAGCCAATTCGGCTGCGGACAAACCGGCGGGGGTGAGTGTCTACATCTACTGCGCCAACCGCTCGATGGAGCGGGTGTTCTTCAATGCTGACGGTGAACTGCTGATAGTGCCGGAGCAGGGCCGCCTGCGCATCGCCACTGAGCTGGGGCTGCTGGAGGTCGAGCCACAGGAGATCGCGGTGATACCGCGCGGCATGAAGTTTCGCGTCGAACTGCCTGATGGCCAGGCCCGCGGCTACATTGCCGAGAACCACGGCGCGCCATTGCGCCTGCCGGACCTGGGCCCGATCGGCAGCAATGGCCTGGCCAACCCCCGAGACTTCCTGGCCCCGGTCGCGCACTACGAGGAGGCTCAAGGCCCGGTGCAACTGGTGCAGAAGTTCCTGGGCGAACACTGGGCCTGCGAGCTGCAGCATTCGCCACTGGACGTGGTGGCCTGGCACGGTAGCAACGTGCCCTACAAGTATGACCTGCGCCGTTTCAACACCCTCGGCACGGTCAGCTTCGATCACCCCGACCCTTCGATCTTCACCGTCTTGACCTCACCGACCAGCGTGCACGGTCTGGCCAACATGGACTTCGTGATTTTCCCACCGCGCTGGATGGTGGCCGAGAATACCTTCCGTCCACCGTGGTTCCACCGCAACCTGATGAACGAGTTCATGGGGCTGATCAGCGGTGCCTACGATGCCAAGGCCGAAGGTTTCCTGCCCGGCGGCGCGTCGCTGCACGGGGTGATGAGCGCCCACGGGCCCGATGCCGAGACCTGCGAGAAAGCCATCGCCGCTGACCTCGCGCCGCACAAGATCGACAACACCATGGCCTTCATGTTCGAGACCAGCCAGGTGCTGCGCCCGAGCCTGCAGGCCCTCGAATGCCCGCAGTTGCAGGCCGACTACGATAGTTGCTGGGCCACCTTGCCGAGCACCTTCAACCCGAACCGGAGATAACCCATGAACCAGTCCGCCATTGCCCGTAGTTGGGTCGAGCACGCCAACGGGCACAGCGACTTCCCGCTGCAGAACCTGCCGCTGGGCATCTTCAGCCGCCCAGGTGAAACGCCGCGCTGCGGCGTTGCCATCGGTGATGCGGTTCTCGACCTGGAGGCCGTACTGGCTGCCGGGCTGTTCGAGGGCCAGGCCAAGGCTGCGGTGGAGGCTACCCGTGGTGGTGCGCTGAACGCCTTTTTCGCCCTCGGCCGTGAGGCCCGCGTGGCGCTGCGCGAGCGATTGCTGGCGTTGTTGGGCGAACACAGCGAGCACCAGGCGGTGCTCAAGGCGGCGCTGCATCCTGCCAGTGATTGCCAGTTGCACCTGCCAGCCAAGGTCGGCGACTACACCGATTTCTATGTCGGCATTCAGCACGCCACCAACGTCGGCAAGCTGTTCCGCCCCGATAACCCGCTGCTGCCCAACTACAAGTACGTGCCGATCGGTTACCACGGCCGCGCCTCGACCCTGCGCCCGTCCGGCACCGATGTACGCCGCCCCAAGGGCCAGACGCTGCCCGCCGGGCACACCGAACCGACCTTCGGCCCGTGCGCGCGCCTGGATTACGAACTTGAGCTGGGTATCTGGATTGCCCAGGGTAACGAGATGGGGCAGGCGATTCCGATCGCGCAAGCCGATCAGCACCTGGCTGGCCTGTGCCTGCTCAACGATTGGTCGGCGCGTGATATCCAGGCCTGGGAATACCAGCCGCTGGGGCCGTTCCTGTCCAAGAGCTTCATCACCACGCTGTCGCCCTGGGTGGTCACCGCCGAGGCCTTGGAGCCTTTCCGTTGCGCCCAGCCGGCACGCCCGCAAGGTGATCCGCAACCGTTGCCCTACCTGCTAGACCCGCGTGATCAGGCCCACGGTGCCTTCGACATCGAACTGGAAGTGCTGCTGCTGACCGAGCGCATGCGTGAACAGGGCTTGCCCGCTCACCGCCTGGCGTTGAGCAACACCCTGAACATGTACTGGACTGTGGCACAGCTGATCGCCCATCACAGTGTCAACGGCTGCCAGTTGCAGCCAGGCGACCTGTTCGGTTCGGGCACGCTGTCCGGTGCTTCGCCCGATGCTTACGGCAGCCTGCTGGAGACCACCTTGGGTGGCAAGCAGCCGGTGGAGCTGGCCAGTGGCGAGCAGCGCAAGTTCCTCGAGGACGGCGATGAAATCATCCTGCGTGCCCGTTGCAAGCGGGATGGCGTGGCCAGCATCGGCTTTGGTGAGTGCCGCGGCAAGGTCATTGCCGCCAACTGAGGGAGCAGGGTAATGGAGCTGTACACCTACTACCGTTCCACCTCTTCCTACCGGGTGCGTATCGCGTTGGCGCTCAAGGGCCTGGATTACCGGGCCCTGCCGGTCAACCTGCTCAAGGGCGAGCAGCGCGGCACCGAGTATGCAGCGGTGAACCCGCAGGGCCGGGTCCCGGCGCTGCGTACCGACGATGCCCAGCTGCTGGTGCAGTCGCCGGCGATCATCGAGTACCTGGAAGAGGTTTATCCACAGCCTGCGCTGTTGCCCAGTGGCGCTGCAGCGAGGGCCAAGGTACGCGGTGTGGCGGCCATCATCGGTTGCGACATCCACCCGTTGCACAACGTCAGTGTGCTCAACCAGTTACGCCAGTTGGGCCATGACGAGGCCCAGGTCAACCAGTGGATCGCCCACTGGATTGGCCAAGGCCTGGCGGCTGTAGAGCAACTGATCGGCGACGATGGCTACTGCTTTGGTGAGGCGCCGGGGCTGGCGGACGTCTATCTGGTGCCGCAACTGTATGCGGCCGAGCGGTTCAATGTCGACCTCGGCAGCTATCCGCGCATCCGCCGGGTCATGGGATTGGCCGCCAGGCATGCTGCATTCGCCATGGCGCACCCGTCCTGCCAGCCGGATACACCGGCTCAATGAATCGAACGCTTCGCCAGCGGTAACTGGCCGATACGTTCGGTCAGTTTCAGGCGCTGCACCGGATCCTCGGTGAGCAGCAAGGCATGCTCCAGGTCGAAGCGTTCGGCCTGGGGGCAGTCGAGGTGCTGGTAGAGCGAGGCGCGGGTCATGTAGTCGCTCACTTGCACCGGGCCCAATTGCATGACCCGTTCGGCGTCGATCAGCGCGGCCAGGTGGTTGTCATTGCTGATATGCAACTGGCGCAAATTACGCGAAAGGCGCTGCAGCATCTGGGCCGGGGTAGCCGTTCGCAGGTGCTCGGCTGTCAGTGGCACGTGCGGGCCAAACTGGCGGGCCAGCAACTCGCGGCAATCATTGGGGTACAGGCGCCGGCCACCGCAAGGGTCGAGCAGGTGATCGGCACCGGGTACGCGCAGCAGAAAGTGCCCTGGGAATGCCACACCCTCCAGCGCTATGGACAGGCGCCGGGCCAGTTCCAGGGTGATGATGGCCAGCGCCAGCGGTTGGCCCCGGCGGCGCTGCAAAACCTTGTCCATCAGTGCTGCCTGCGGGCGCAGAGGGTGGTATTCATCCTGCTGGAAGCCCAGCGCATTGAGTTGGCGCAGCAGTGGCTGAGCCAGCTCGCAGAGCGGCAGCATCGGCAGGCTGGCACTGATTTCGGCTTGCAGGTGGTGCAGGCTGGCAAGGCTGGTGGCAGGCTCGACCTGGTGATCGTGCTCGGCGGCCATCCACAAGGCAGCCTCCAGCAAGGCGACCGGTTCGCGTTCCAGGCAGGCCAGGCAGGCTTGGCGTGGGTTCATCGGGGCATCTCCACATACCCTTGAGTAATAGCGCTGGCGGGCTGATTCGTCCAGTGGTCCGGTAGCAGCTTGGCCTGCATGCGGATGCCTATACTGCTAGGAGCACCTCGCAGGGGAGCCCGCCGATGTTCGCGCTGATGCAAAGCACCCGCACCCAGTCACTGCACCTGTTCAATGACCCCCAAACCGGCCTGAAGGCGGTTTTGGCCATTCATAACGAGATTCGCGGCCCGGCGCTGGGTGGTTGCCGCTACCTGCCCTATGCAGACGACGAGAGTGCCATGGCCGATGCCATCCGGCTGGCGCAAGGCATGAGCTACAAGGCGGCGCTGGCCGGGCTGGCATTGGGGGGTGGCAAGGCGGTGGTCATGCGCAACCCGCACGTGGAAAACCGCGCGGCACTGTTCGAAGCACTGGGGCACTGCATCGATACCCTGCAGGGGCGTTTCATCGTCGCTGTGGACAGCGGCACCTCGACGCTGGACATGGATTGCATCGCCCAGAGCACGCCCCATGTGACCAGCACAACGGCCTCGGGTGACCCCTCGCCGCATGCGGCGATGGGCGTGTTTGCCGGCATCCGTGCGACCTGCCTGGCCCGCCTGGGCAGCAGTGACCTCAAAGGCTTGCGCATTGCGGTGCAAGGCCTGGGCAATGTGGGTTATGCATTGGCCGAGCAATTGTACGCAGCAGGTGCCGAGTTGCTGGTGAGTGACCTGGACCCCGGTCGGGTGCGGCTGGCCGTGGAGCAGTTCAACGCCCATCCGGTGACCAACGACGCCTTGATCAGCATGCCCTGCGACATTTTTGCGCCATGTGGCGTGGGCCCGGTGCTCAATGGCCAGACGGTGATGCAACTGCGCTGTGCTGCGGTGGCGGGGGCGGCAAACAACCAGCTGACCACCTTGCAGGTGGCTGACCAGTTGGAGTCCCGCGGGATTCTTTATGCCCCGGACTACGTGATCAATGCCGGTGGTTTGATCTACGTGGCAATGAAGCACCGCGGCGAAGAATTGGCGACCATCACCGCGCACCTGGCGCGCATCCCGACGCGCCTGACCGAGGTGTTCGCCCACGCCCAGGCCGAGAAGCGCTCACCCGCGCGCGTGGCGCAAATGCTGGCCGAGCGGTTGCTATACGGCTGACGCTGCACGGCCGCCCAGCCGCCGCAGATCATTGGGCCGCGTCAGTGTCCAACAACTCACTCAAGGCGTCCGGCTGGCTCTTGAATGCCCGCGCGAACACGTCGCGGTTCTTCGCCATGTAAATGCCGGCTTCCTCGACCTGCTGCTCGGACAGCGAAGGCACCGCCTTCTGCAGCACCTCGGCCAGTCGCTCGGCCAGTTCGAGCATCTTGTCGTGACGATCTGCTTCGGCCTTATCCATGAACAAGCGCTCCGGGTCGCGGCTGCTGCGGTACACCACTTCGACGGCCATTCATCACCTCTGTGCCTTTTTGCGGTTGGTTGATCGATTACTGTATGCGCATACAGTAATGGCAATCGCACCTCAGGTGCAACCCTTGCCGCAAAAAAGCGTAGCCCACAGGTGCCTTGCGGCAATTGGCCGCCTTCCAAAGCAGGGGCCTGGCCCTTTAACTGCATGGCACAAGCGTCACATGCGTGACGCACCATCCTTCATGTCGTATCGGGGAATCGCACATCGTGAACATCAAATGGGCAGAAAAGCTGCGCAAGGGCCTGCACGGCTCGGCCGACTCGCTGGGCAATCTGTGTGTAGAAGGGTTCCACTACCTTGCCCTATTCGGCATCGGCGCCATTACCGCCTACGCGGCGGTGATGACGTTCCTGGACATGCTCGGCAAGGGTGGCATCAGCGTCGATGACATTCTGTTGCTGTTCATCTACCTGGAGCTCGGGGCGATGGTCGGGATCTATTTCAAGACCAACCACATGCCTATCCGCTTCCTGCTGTATGTGGCGATCACCGCGCTGACGCGCCTGCTGATCGGTGATGTGTCGCACCACAAGGCGCCGGATGAGGGGCTGCTGTACCTGTGCGGGGGCATCCTGCTGCTGGCGTTTTCGATCCTGGTGGTGCGCTACGCCTCCTACCGTTACCCCTCGACCAAGGTGCTGGACGCCAATGGCAAGGCAGTGGAAGACGGCAAGTAGCCGTCAGTTGGCGATGGCGTGACTTGGCTGCTGGCGTGGGTCGCGGGTGAGGGCGGCCAGCACCTGCAAAGGGTTCTGCCCCAGTTCGATGGCCAGGCCCAGGCGGATGCTGTCGATGACCCGCTGCAGGCGCACCGGGTCGTTGCGCTGGGCCTGGGTGATCAGGCGCTTGGCGACCACGCCGGCATCATCGGACAAGGTCAGCATGATGCTGCCGTCCAGGCGCTCGATGCTCAGGTTGACGCGGTACTCGGGGGCGAAGGCGGCGCTGATCTGCTCGAATGGATTGTTCATGGTCTGGGCCTGCAATAGGTGATTGCAGGAATTGACCGGATAGGTGCCGGGTTGGTTCAGGGCATTTGATCGGTAGCCTGGCATCAACAGGGCAAGGCAATTAGCCACTAGTGTGGCTACACTCTTTTGACCAAAGCCGCGATGGCTGGCCTCTGGCCTGCAAAGGAGTGCCCGTGGTTCCCTCTTCCGCTGCCCGGCAGCGTGGCGCGATCGGCCTGATGGCGGTTACCACGCTGGCGCTGGCCTTGCTGTTCATGCTGGTAGCGGTGGACAGCGGCCGTCTTTACCTTGAACAGCGCAAGTTGCAACGTATCGCCGACATGGCCGCGCTGGAGGCTGCTGGCCAGTCTGCCGTGTGCACCGGCAATGGCCCACAGGCCACGGCCATCGCCAGCATCGCCGCGGCTCGCAACGGCCACACGCCCGGCAGCCCGGTGGTGGCCAGCTGTGGCTACCTGCAGACCGGTGCCAACAGCCTGCGCACCTTCACCCATGACAACACCCGTAACGAAGCGATAAGGGTCGATGTCAGCAACACCGTCACCACCAGTTTCGCCGCCGGCATCTACCTGCTGACCCAAGGGGGGGAGGTGCCGCTGACCACGACCTTGCAGGCCCATGCTGTGGCATCGAAACCCTCGCCGCCACAGGCCATGCTGAGCATTCGCACTACGTTGGCTACGGTGAACTCGCAACAGTCGGTGTTGCTCGATGGCTTGCTCGGCGCCTTGGGTGGCAACGTGCAGCTTGGCCTGGCGGGCTGGAACGGCATCGCCGCAACCGACCTCAACCTGCTCGATTACCTCGACCAGTTGGCTGTCGACCTGCAATTGACCGTCGGCGACTACCAGCAGCTAGTCAATGCCGACGCCACCGCCACACAATTGCTGGAAGCGGCGGTCAAGGTGCTTGAGCAAAGCGGCGCCGCCGCCGATGTCGTCACCAACCTGGGCAAGGTCGCCCTGGGTGCCGGCAACAGCACCTTGCTGCAACTGGGCGAGATTCTCGATATTCAGAACGGTACTGCCCAAGCAGGGCTGGACGCCAGCATCCAGCTGCTGCAGCTGGTGCAGGGGGTGATCCAGCTGGCGGCGAGCGAAAGCGCAGCCACCGCCGACTTGCCGCTCAGCGTGCTCGGCCTGGTCAACGGGCGGGTGCGGCTGAAGGTGATCGAGCCGCAACAGGTCTCGGCGGTCGGCGACCCGCGTACGGATGAACTGAGGGTTCACACGGCTCAGGTACGGGCGATGATTTCCCTCGACCTGCCGCTGCTCAGCGGGGTTTTCGGCTTGGCCAATGCCGTGCTCGACCTTGTCTCGCCGCTGACCAACGTGCTCAATAACCTGCTCAGCCTGAACCTGGCTTCGACACTGGAGTCGGTGCTGTGTCTGCTGGGTGTGCCGTGCACTGTCACCGACATCGTGCTCGTGCCAGACAGGCTTGAGCTGGACATTGGCCTTGAGGTCGCCGAAGCCACGGCGCGCCTCGACCCGCAGTCCCCTGACACGTTCAGGTGCTCGCCCAAGCGTTTGACCGTTCAGGCTCAGAGCGCTGCCGCCAAGCTGGCGGTGGGCCGCTTCGAATCCGCTGATGCGTTCTTCACCAGCGGCACGACCGTAGTCAAGGCCCTGCCATTGGTCGATATCGGCACCAAGCGCTGCACCAAGTTGCTGATACTCGGCACCTGCCAAAGCCGAATACCTTACGCCGGTGGTGGTCTTGGCCTGCGGGTCGACAGCAAACTGCTGGGCAGTGGCCCGGTAGAGCACCCGTTGCTGTTCCAGGGGCCGGGCAGCGAACCGCCCAATATCGGCCAGCCCGCGGCCTACATGAACATGCGCCCCGCCAATGACAATGTGGTCGGCAGCCTCAGCGATACCTTACTGGGCGTCCAGCTCCAGGCCTTCAAACCCACTGCCAACAGTGGCCTTGGCGAGGTGTTGGTGATTGCCGGTAACGTGCTCGGTACGGTCAAAGGCATCATCGAACCGTTGATAAGGGGGTTGCTCAGCCCGCTGCTCGACCCCTTGGTCAATGTGCTGTTGAAGGTGCTGGGCATCGACCTGGTCAATACCGACGTTGGCGCCAACCTCAGTTGCGCCACCGGCCGAGCTCAGTTGATGTTGTAGATGGGCAGCAATACCCGGAAGCAGGCGCCGTCAGCCCCATTGAGTGCTTCGAGCCTGCCACCCATGGCCTCGACGATGCCGAAGCTCACCGACAACCCCAGCCCGGTTCCCACGCCCGCAGGCTTGGTGGTGAAGAACGGCTCGAAGATACGCGCGATCAGACGCGGGTCGATACCCCCGGCGTTGTCGTCCACCTGCAGGCACAGTTGCCCTTGCTCGATACGCTGGCAGATGCCGATTCGGGGGCTGACCACCTGACGCTCGAGCAACGCATCCCGGGCGTTGACCATCAGGTTGATCAGCACCTGCTCGAGCTGGTCCTCATGCCCTTGCACCTCCGGGCAGAAGTCCGGCGCTTCGATCTGCAAGGCGACACCTTTGCCGCGCAACCCTTCACCCAGCAACGCTATGGCGCCATCCACCGCCGTCCACGCCGCAAACACCTGGTGCTCAAGCGCAGAGCGCCGCCCATAGGTGCGCATATGCTCCACCAGCCTGGCCACACGCCCCACCTGTGCATCGATGCGCTGTAGCTTGCCTTGCAGGTATTCGACGTCGAGCACTCCGCTTTCCACGCGCTTGAGGGTATTGGCGATGGCCAGGCGCATCACGTTCAGCGGCTGGTTGATTTCATGCACCAGCCCTGTCGCCAACTCACCGAGCGTGGCCATCTTCGCGCCCTGCATCAGTTGTTGCTGGCTATGCCTGACCTGCGTGTTGTCGCGCCCCACTGCCTGCACTTCCAGCAGCCGGCCCTGCTCATCGAACAACCCACGCTCGGCCCACACCCACCAGGCATGCCTGTGCCCTGGCAGTTGCAGGCAGATCTCCGCGCTGCCCAGCGGCTGCTCGGGGGTCAGCGCGGCGAGGCGCTGCAGGAATGCAAGGCGCTGGGCTTCTGACATCCATTGGCCCAGGTTCATCTCGCGCAATTGCTCAGGGGCGCACTCCAGCTGTTCGGCGAGCGGCCGGTTGCCGAACAGCAATTGCAGGTCCGGGGTGTAGCGGCAGATCATCGCGGGTGAATCCTCCACCAGTACCCGGTAGCGTTCCTCACTCTGGCGCACACGCTCGGCAGCTTCGGTCGCTTCGCTGACATCGAGCCACAGGCCGACCACCTCGACCGGCTGGCCGAGGTCGTCACGCAACAGGCGGGCTTCGTCCAGCACCCAGTGGTAGCCACCCAGATGATCGCGCAGGCGATAGCGGCTGCGTACCTGGCCATCGCGCAGCAGCGTACGTGTTCGTTCAAGCCACAGTGCCTGGTCGTGCGGGTGTACCGCCTGGCCTGGCTGGCGCGCCAGTTCGCTATCTTTGGGCCAGCCCAGCATCGGCGTCAGGCTGGCGCTGAAAAATTCGCTGTGCAGCGCGCCCTCGCTACAGCGCTGGATATAGATCACCGCAGGCGAGCTGGCGATCAGGTTCTCCAGCCGGGCGCGCGCGGCGCTGGCCTGAAGTTCCTGGGCTTTCAGTGCGCTGATGTCGAGCACAAAGCCTTGCCCCTGCCCGCCGTGCAACTGCCCGACCCAGTGCAGCCAGCGCGGCGCGGCAGCACTGTCGGCTGCGAGCAGGCGCACGTTCAGGCTCAATGCAGCACCGTGGCGCAGTTGCTCCAGGGCCATTTGCGCGGCCTCCCGATCAGCCGGATGCAGGCGCGCCAGCCATTGCTCGAGGCTTACCGTAGCAGGCAGGTCAAGGCTGGCGGCCAGGGCCGGATCGAACTGCAGCAGCCCTTGACCGGGCCATTGCCACCAGCCTGCGCCCAGTTGCTGTTGCAACTCGTCCAGATGCCGCGAGCGCTGCTGCAACTGGTGTTGCCGCAGGCGCGCCAGCAGCGGTTCGAGCAAGGCTTGCAACAGCGCCTTGGCCGCCTCTGGCGCAGGTACCGACGGCGCGCCCGCACACAGCAACCAGGCCTGAACCTCATGGCCGTGGCTGTAAGGCACAAGGAACAGCGGTAACCCAGCGCACGTCGCTCGCCAGTGCGGCAAGTCCGGCGCGACCTGCTGAAAGTGGGCGGGAAGCGCCTGCAGCCACGGCTGCAGGCGTTGGTCATCGGGCCAAGGCCAGTCGTTTTCGCTGCAGGTATAGGCGCGCCAGCGCGCTTGGTCCGCCAACATCAGGCGTACCGAGCCGGCGTGCCAGTGCTCGGCCAGGCGCAGCAGTTGCTCGGCGGTCGTCTGCGTCAGCCACGCTTCGCTGCAGTCACGCACGGCCTGGCCGACCTCTGCGGCCAGCTGGCGCTGGGTCAGCCACTGCTCCTGCTGAGCGCCTTGGCGCAGCAGGTCGCTGATATCGAACAGCTGCAGCATCCAGCCGATCGCCTGGTGTTGCAGCCAGCCGCGGGTCTGCAGGGCGTGGCCGTGCACGGTGTGAAAATCCAGATCCAGCGCTTGCCCTTGCCAATCGGCAGGCACACCTTCGAGGGCCAGCCAGCTGTGCCGATACAGGTAGTCGTGTATTCGCGCCTGGGCGTGGCCAGGTACGGCCAGCAGCGTGCGCAAGGGCCCGGCCAGGCGCAGCACGTGCCCGTGATCGTCCAGCCACACCTGCAGGCCCACCGCCTGCGGCATCTGCGCGGCAGGCTCTGCGGCAGGGCTGCCCAGCCAGCGATCGAACAGGCCGCTCACAGTTGCAGGCTCGCTTCGGCTCGCAAGCTCTCAGGCAAGCGGGGCACTTCGCCAATCAGCGGTATCACCAGCATCGGCAATACGTTGTGCAGTTTCCTTTTCGGATAATTGATCGTCACTTTCAGCAGCTTGTCATCATCCACGCTCACCTGTGCATCGGCCGGCTGGAAGTCCAGTGCCTCGGGCATCCAGGCCAACTGCTCGCGGATCACGGCGTGGGCAAGCGCCTGCACATCGTCGTCATAGCTTTCGCTGCTCGGGTCCAGGGCCACGCAGCGGCGTACGGCCTCGCTGCTGGCCTGGTTGAACGACTGCAGCATCAGCATTGGCAGGGTGTAGCTGACCAGGCCGTAGAACACGGTGAAAAAGATCATGAAGACGGCGACGAACTCGATGGCTGCTGCGCCTTTTTGCCGTGCTGGCGGGCCTGCTTGCATGATTGCGTCTACCCTGACGAGGAGTCCTGAGTTACAGCATAGAAGCCTTCGACGAACAGGGATGGCCAATTGCCAATATCCAGTATCGCCTTGCTGCTGTGGCTTGCCGTGTGCAGCGGGCAAGATGTCCGCGAACGGCAGATTTCCAACGTTCTGACCCTGGGGGTGGCAGCCTGTGCGCTGGTATGGCTGGTGGCTACCGGGCACAGCTGGATCGGCGCCCGGGCCAGTGATGCCGGCTGGGCACTGGTGATCGTGTTGCTGCTCACATTGCCTGGCTACATGATGGGGCGTTTCGGTGCCGGCGACGTCAAGTTGCTCGGCGCGCTGGGGTTGGCCACCAGCCAGGCCTACGTGCTCGGTACGTTCATCGGTGCCGGGGGCTGCATGCTGATCTGGGCGCTGTTGCGACGCTGGGCGCGGCGCAGGGCAGGGCAGGCGCCTGAAACCCAGCCATTTGCGCCCTTCGTGCTGGTGGGCTTTTTGCTGGCCTGCGTGTGCATGCGCTGAGCGTGCCCTGGCCCGGTCAGTTGTTGGACTCGGTCACCTTGGTCCAGCGATAGAAATCCGGAATGGCGTACTTGTAGGTTTCCAGCCAGCGCTGCTTGGACAGGTCGCGCTCGCGCGCTGTCTGCACCTGCAGGCGGTTGGACGCCTGTTCGCCACTGGACTGCACCCGCAGCAGCGCTTCGGTCGCCGTTTGCGCAGGCGGTTGCTGGCGTGGGTAATCCTCTGCCCAGGCCGTGGAGAAACCGGTGCAGCAGGCCAGCAGCATCACATACCTGATCATGACCTTCTCCTTCGCTCAGTTGACCATCACACGTTCGCCACCGGCCGAGGCTATCGGCCCGCGCCCGGTGGCTTTGATCTGGCTGGCGCGGGCCTGGGCCTGGGCGAACTGCGCCGGCTTGAGCCGCAGGCGGCCGACCAGGTCGGTGGCTTGCTGCCAGTTGTCTTGCAGCAGCGCCAAGGTCACCAGGTTGACGGCGGGCAGCGAGTTGTCCTCCTTGAGCTCGATGGCGGTCAGGAATTCGAAGCGTGCCTGTTCATACCTGCCCAGGTTCATCAGCACTACACCCAGGTCATTGCGAATGCGCTCATCGGTCGGTGCCAGCCGTGCCGCGCGCTGCAGGTTCTGCAAGGCCTGCACGTCATCGCCGCGGGCCGAGGCGAGCTGGCCCAGGCCATGCTCACCCTCGGCCGCGAGGCAGCCGCCGAGCAAGCTGCGGTACAGCGGTTCTGCTTCGCTGCGCCCCAGCAGGCGTGAGACCCTGGCCTTGCGCAAGCGTACCTGGTCAAGGGTGTTGGGCAACTGCTCCAGGTGCGCCAGGCTGGCGTGCGGGCGGCCATCGTTGAGCATCTCGTCCGCCAGGTTCAGTGCCAGTTGCTGGTCGGCGTCCGGCTTAGCGCAGCTTGAGGTGCCGAACAACTGCCCGAGCCCGCCAGGCGGCTGGCCGGCGCAGCCCGTCAGCACTAGCAGGCCGGTGAACAACAGGGTCGCTTTCATCCGTTACTCCCTAGGGCCCCAAGGCCCGCGTCAAGGCGGAAAAACCCGGCCCGGCCAGGACGATGAGCAGTGCCGGGAAGAGAAATACCATCATCACCGCCGACATCTTTGCCGACATCTTCGAAACCCGCTCCTGCATGCGTGTCAGGCGCCGGTCGTCGAGCAGATCCTTGAGTGCGAGCAGCGACTTCATCGCGCCGCTGCCCTGTACCAGCAACTGCTGAAGGATTACGCAGGTATCGATGAATTCATCCACGGCCAACAGGCGTGCGGTCTTGTCCAGTTCCGGGCCGAGCGCCAGGCCCGAGTCCACCCGTTGCAGCACCAGGCGTAGCTCTTCGCTGATTTCCGGGAGCAGCGCCTGGCCTTCCTGGCTCAGTACCCGCAACGCCTGCTCTACGGCCAGGCCTGTCTCGAACAGAATACGCAGCAGCGGAATCATCAGGCTGACTTCCAGGGCGATCCGTTGCTGGCGCTGCCGGGCGGCCATCGCCAGCAAGCGTTTGGGCAACAGGTAGCTGGCACCCAAGGCAAACAGCGGCCAGACCAGCCAGTGTGTGCCCGCACCGCCCAGTGCGGCGTGCTGCAGGATCAAGGTCAGGACGACCGCCACCAGCGGCAGCCCCAGTTGCAGGGCAGCGAACAGCGCCCGCTGGCGGCTGCGGCGCCAGCCGACCCGGTCGAGCAAGGCCTGGGTTTCACCGTCGAGTTTCTGCAGGCGCTGCCCCAAGGGGCTGTTGCCCAGCCAGTGCAGCCAGTTCCCCAGGCGCTCCTCGCGCGCCAGCCGCCCCTGCAGCCTGCGCGTGACCAGGTAACGGGCACGCAGCTGACGGGCCGCCTGCAAGCCCAGCAAGCCGGCGGCGATGAACAGGCACACGGCACAGAGCAACAAGGCCATGGTCAGAGGCTCCTCATCATGCGCCACAGCACCAGGCAGCCGACCACCTGCAGGGCGAAGGCGAGCAGCAACATCATCTGGCCGCCGCTGTCTTGCCACATAGTCAGCAGGTACTGCGGGTTGGCCATCAGGAAGTAGCCGACCATGCACAGCGGCAAGGCGCCGAGGATCATCGCTGTGATGCGGGTTTCGCCGGTCATCGCCTTGAGCTGGCGGCTGCCTTGTTCGCGCTCGCGGATCAGCTTGATCAGGTTTTCCATCAGCTCGCTGGTGTTGCCGCCGTAGCGCTGGTTGATGCGCAGCCCCATGGCGAACAGGCGCAACTCATCCTGGTTGTAGAGCTCGGCCAGTTCGTTGACCGCATCGTCCAGCGGTACGCCCAGCTGCACGCTGCGCCGTACCCGGGTCATGGTCGAGCGCAGCGGCTCGCGCGAGCCGTCGATACCACCGAGTAGCGCATCATTGAGGGTTCGCCCGGCCTTGAGGCTACGCACGCTGTAGTCCAGCAGTGCGGGCAGTTGCGCGACAAGCTGCTGCACACGCCGCCGGCATAGCCAGCTGAGGGTGAAATAGCCGAGCAGCGGCAGGCTCACCAGCACCATCAGCGCGGCCACCCACCCGGCGCCCAGCAGCGCCACCAGCGCCAGGCCCAGCCAGGCCAGCAGCCAGCGCTGCGGTTGCCAGTCGGTGGCGCCAAGCCCGGCCCGTTGCAACAGCGGCTCGAGCCAGTCGCGCCGTGCGTTGGCGCTGCGGGCCAACTCAAAGGCCCGCCCCAGGCGCTGGAGAATGCGCTGTTCGCTGCGCTTGTACAGGCCCCGGCGAAACAGCATCAGGGCGACGCCCAGCAACAGGGGCGCCAGCGCCAGCAGCAAGGGGCCGGTCATTGCACACCTTCATGGCGCAGTTTGCTCCCCGCCGGGTTCGGCGCCTCCCGTAGAAACACGTCGCCACCGCGGCGGTCGAGGCGGAACAGTGTGCTGGTCACGTACACGTCATCACGCACGCCGACCACTTCCAGGATTTCACTGACGCAGCGGCGCCCGTCGGGCAGGCGCGCCAGCTGGATCACCACGTCCAGTGCCGCGCAGATCATCTGCCGCAAGGTCTTCTCGGCGATCTGCCGCCCGCTCAGGCCAACCAGGGTTTCCAGGCGCAGCAAGGCGTCCTGCGCGGTGTTGGCGTGCACCGTACTCATCGAGCCATCGTGGCCGGTGTTCATCGCCGTGAGTACATCCAGCACCTCGGTACCGCGGATTTCACCGAGGATGATACGGTCCGGGCGCATGCGCAGGGCATTGCGGATCAGCTCGCTGGCCTTGATCTCGCCATGCCCCTCGGCATTTGGCGGGCGGGTTTCCAGGCGTACCACGTGGGGATGGTGCAGTTGCAGTTCGGCGACGTCTTCGATGGTCACCAGGCGCTCGCGTGGGGCGATCATCTGGCTGAGGATGTTCAGCAGGGTGGTCTTGCCGGTGCCGGTGCCGCCGCTGACCAGGATGTTGCAGCGCCGGCCCACGGCGCGCTCGAGGAAGTCGAAGATAGGTTGGTCGATGGCACGGGTGGCGAGCAGGTCGGCGCTTTTGAGCATGTCCTGGCGGAATTTGCGGATCGACAGGCAGGGGCCGTCCAAGGCCACCGGTGGAATGATCGCATTGACCCGGCTGCCGTCGGGCAGGCGCGCGTCGACCATCGGCGACGATTCATCCAGGCGCCTTCCGAGCGGTGCGAGGATGCGCTGCATGACGCGCTCGACGTGGTGGGCATCGATGAAACGCAGGTCAGTCTGTTGCAGTTGCCCGCCGCGCTCGACGAACACCCTGTGCGGTCCGTTGACCAGGATTTCGGTGACACTGGCATCACGCAGCAGCACCTCCAGCGGCCCGAACCCAGTCAGCTCATCGACCAGTTCTTCGGCCAGGCGCTCCATTTCATAGCGTGACATCGCCAGGCGCAGGCGGGCCACGTAATCGCCCACCTGCTCCAGGACAAATTGCGTCAATGCCGGGCGCGCGCCTTCGAGCAGGTTGCGGCCGCTGTCTTCGATGGCATCGATGGCAAAACGGTGCAGTGCACGCTTGAGCGCATACGGGTCGCCCGAGGCATGGTGAGGGCCGCCGAAGGGTTGGTCGCCGTTCATTTGCTACCCCATAGCCGGCGCAGCCAGGTAAAGGCCGGTGGCGCAAGGTTCTCCGAGCGCTGCGCCAAGCGCTCACCCAGGCTGCGCAGGGCCTGGGTCAGGTTTTCCCGCGGTGCCAGCTCGAACAGGCTCAGGCCCTGGTTTTTCACGTTCAGCCGGACTTCGGGGCTGTCAGGCATGACTTTGAGCAGGGGTAGGCCGTAGCGCTTGGCCAGGCTCTCGGCATCCGGCGCGACATTGCTCAGGTAGCGGTCGACCAGCAGGCTGGCATGCTCCAGCTTGATGCCATGATCGCGCCACAGCTCCAGCACTTCGAGGTTGCGCCGGCAGTCGAGGATGTTCTGGTCGGTATAGATGATGAGCTTGTCGCAATGGCTGATGATGGTGCGCAGGGCCTCGCTGTCGGCATGCCCGGTCAGGTTCACGACGATGTGCTGAAAGTGCTGGCGCAGTGCGCTGAGCAGCATGTACAGCTCGGCGGCACTGGTCTTGGGCAGAGGTTCGTCATCTTCGGCGAAGGTCAGCAGGCGCAGGCCTTTCTTGTCGCGGGTGAAAGCGCTGTCGATCAGGGTGGTGTCGAGCCGGCGCAAGTGGCGCAGGGCATCGCCGAAGTAAAACGACGCCTCCAGCCCCAGCAGCGCCAGGCTGTCGCCACGTGGCATGCCCAGGTCCAGCAGCAGGGTCTGCTGGCCGCTTTCCTGGACCACCCGCGCCAGATGCGTGGTCAGCAGCGCACCGTCGGCACCGGTCTGCACGCCGTACAGCACGGTCAGGCCGCCCAGGCTGGGGTTGTTGGTGACGGTGGGCATGCGTTTGCCCAGGCGCCGGACCAGCCCGGCCACTTCACTGGCCCGCGATCCATAGGCGACGAAATCGCGGGCGCCGGCACGCATGGCGTGCAGCACCAGCTGATTGTCCATGCCATCACCCAGGGCGACGATCGCAAGCAGCGGCTTGGCCTCGAGCACGCCTTCGATCAGTGCGCACTGGTTGACCAGTTGCTCACGGTCCAGGCCGATGAACACCAAGGTGCTGAACGTCGCATTGATCAGCGCCAACAGCTCGTCGAGGCTGCCGCCACTGGCACCGATCACCTGGCCTTGGGGTGCCAGCGCGCTCTGCAGCCACTGCAGGTCTTCTTCGTTGCGGGTGATGCCCAGAAACGTCTGGTTGAGGCTCTCGTTCATCGTGATAACCCGCTTTGGCCATCGAAGTTGCCGTTTTCCATGAAGAACAGCCGGCCCCAGCTGGGGTCATAGGTGCGCAACCCTTCACCGGGCAGTTCCGGCAGGCGGGCATTGGCCGCCAGCGGTTGAACCAGATGCGGGGTGACGATCATCAGTAGCTCGGTTTCCTCACGTACCAGGGCCGATTGCCGGAAGAACGCGCCAAGGATCGGCAGGTTGCCCAGCCCGGGGAGCTTGTCCACCGCCGAACGGGTGTTGTTGCCGACCAGGCCGCTGATGATGAAACTCTCGCCATCGGCCAGGGAAATGCTGGTATCGGTGCGCCGTATGCTCAGCCCCGGTACGCTGGTACCGCCAATGGTCACCGCGTTGGTGTAATCCAGCTCGCTGACTTCAGGCGCTACCTTCAGGGTGATGCGGTCGCGGCTGATCACGGTCGGCGTCAGGGCCAGGCGCACACCAAACTCCTTGTACTCGATCGAAAAGTTGTCGCTGCCAGCGCTGGGCACCGGGATCGGTATCTCGCCCCCGGCCAGAAAGCTTGCCGTCAGGCCGCTGAGCACGGTGAGGCTGGGGCGCGCCAGGGTGTAGGCGAAGCCGCTGTTCTCCAGTGCATTGATGGCTGCCAGGAAACGGCTGCTGCCGCCGCCCCAGACAATGTTGAACACGCCGTCGTTGAGCGGGATCTGCGGCGAGGTGACAGGCACGGCGCCCGGCGTCACCGATGTGCCTGGCACGGTGCCCGGCGACCCGATCAGGCTGTTGTTCGAGCCGCTGAAGAACAGGCGGGCGCCGGCTTCCTTGTACTTGGTGCGGCGCACCTCGACGAAGCGGATATCGGCCTGCACCTGGCTCGGCAACGCCGGATCCAGCGACGGTGGCAGGCCCGTTTCGGCCATGGCGGCGCTGGCCTGGCCGTTGACGAACAGCATGGCCCGGTGTGGCGCGGGGGCGCAGTCCGTCCACAGCATGAGCGTGGTATTGCCCTGGCCCACGGCGGTCACCAGTACGGCGCGGTCACCGCTGGGTTGCACATCGGCAACGTTGGGGTCGCCGACGGCAGCCCGGGTGATTGCCAGCGGCAAGCGTAATTCTTGCTGTAGGCCTTGATCGATTTCGATCACTGAAGGCAGTTGGGCAAAGGCTTCGCAGCCTTTGCTGGCGCCATTGGCGTGCGGCAACAGCGCCATCATGAGCAAGGCCAGGCATGTGTGGCTGGCGAACCGTTTTGCACTGCAACGCTCGGAACTGCGCATGCTGCATCCTTGCCTTGTCAGGGGGTCTTGTTGGCGTCCGCGGCCTGTGCGCCACGGATGATCTGCATGCTCGCAACGGCTGCAGCGCTTGAGGCGGTTTTGGCCAACGGGGCCTGGGAAAGCTGGCTGAACCGAAAGAGTTCGCGGTTGATGGTTTCTACCTGAGGCTTGCTTTCCGCTTCGGCCCAGTAGCGGGCCAGCCGCTGCTCGGCGGCACTGCGCACGGCCAGGCGCAGGGCGCCGACCTGGGCTGCCAGCATCAGGCGGCTGGCCAAGGCTTCAGGAACTGCCAGCACCACGGTGTGGGTGCTGGCCGGGTTGCTTGGGCGCGCCTGTTCGCGTCGGGCCTTGAGTTCCTCGGCGGTCAGTGCCGGCCGCCCGTCATTGGCAACGCCCATCTGTTCGCCGACGCTCAGCACGCGCAGGGCCGGCAACACCACCTGGGCCGAGGATTGTGGGTTGTTGGCCTCTTCGCGCAGGTACAGCAGCACGTCGACAAAATCACCTGGGTACAGTTGCCCGGCTGCGCCGACCACTTCGTCCACGCCGACCGCCACGGCCCGTTCGTGGGCGCGGATCATCCGTGCCAGCGGTCCGCCAGGCTGGAAGCTCGATTCGTCCAGCCAGCTACCTGCCGCCAGTGGCCTGGCGCTGCTGCGTCCGATCACCTGGTCTACGTGCTGGAAGGCCCCGTCAGGCACCACCTGCAAGCGCTCGAGCAGCACGTCGTCTGCAGTCAGAGGCGTATTGGCCGGCAGCGCCTTGCGCAGCACGACGACAGGGAAGCGCTGGGGCTCGGGCGGTTTTGGGGTGGGCGCGGCAACCACGGCTGCCGGCTGTTCGGCGACAGGGGCGACTGGCTGGGGTGGTGCAGCAGGGCGGCTGAGCACCACCCCCCAATAGCCTGCCAGCAGTGCGCCGATCAGGAAAACTGCAGCCAGAATCATGGTCAAGCGACTGCTCATGTCTGGCCTCCGTGCACATGTTCGGGTGGTGGCAAAAAGTTACTATTTCGCTATTGCACGGTAGCCCACCCATTGCCATTCGCCATTAGCCGCTCGCGTTTTTTTCACGCCTGAATGTAAAACCAATTAAAACAATCAGTTGATGAAATCGACGGCTTTAATGCTTTTGGATTATTACCTGATGACTAATGCTTTTTTATATTTGCGGACGGCGCCAGCTTGGCAATCCTTTGATGGCAAACAGGGGTCACTTTGACACCATTGTCGCCGGCGATGTCGCCGCAAGGAGCTGGTCATGTTGCTGAAACAGGTCGTCCTTCACTGCAAACACTTCCTGCGTCGCAAAGACGGCGCTTCGGGTATCGAGTACGCGGTCATCGCGGCGATGGTGGCGGTGGTGCTGGCGGGTTTCGTCACGCCCATCTCGACCCAGATCACGGCGATGTTCACCGCGATCCAGGGGGCTCTTTAATCCCTAACCCAATGATGTTCAACGCCTCACCGGGCCAGGTGTCCAGGAGCCGCACATGCAGAACTCGCCCTCGCGTCAGCAGATTCTTCTGGTCGATGACGAGCAAGAGCATCTACTTGAGTTGGCCGAACTCCTCGAAAGCGAGGGGTACTACTGCCATACCGCAGGCTCGGTGAAAGCTGCACTGCAACTGCTCACCCAGTATCCGGACGTTGCCTTGGTCATCACTGATCTGCGTATGCCGGAGGAAAGCGGCATCGATTTGATCCAGCGCTTGCGCGACCATACGGCCCGCCAGCATTTGCCGGTGATCGTCATGTCGGGCCACGCCGGTGCAGACGACCTCAGCGACCTGCTGCGCCTGCAGGTGCTGGATTTCTTCCGCAAGCCCATCTATTACGCACGGTTGCTGGAGACACTGGACAACCTGTTCCCGCAACCGTTGTTGCAGGTTGCCAAGTACTGACTCCACGCGGCGAGAGCAGAAACGAAAACGCCCGGCACATGGCCGGGCGTTCTGGTTACTGGCAAGGATCAGGCGTCGGGGTCATTGAGCTCCAGTACACCGCGCTTGCTGCGCAGCTTGCCGTAGAAATGATCCAGCGCATTGTTCAGCTTGCTGGCTGCCCCATCCACGGCCTGGTCCAGCGAAGCGGCGGTATGGGTCACGGAAATCGGTTGATGGCCTTTGGGGCGAGCCTCCATCTGGCAGCGTTTGTCATGCGGCCCGGGCTTGGCGCCGTTCTCGTCGCGCAGGTGCACCTCGATGCGGGTGAGGTCCTCCTCGTAACGTTCGAGCGTGGTTTGCAGCGTACTGCGGACCCACTCGTTGAGACGGATGTTGCCTTCGATATGGTTGCTGCTGTTGACCTGGATTTGCATGATTCAATCCTTATTCAGCTTGCTCGCATGGAGGCGTGCCTAGGCCCTTGAGGCCCTTGGTAAAGCTTCGCCTCTTGACTCTAAGGTCAGGCAACCGAAGCCTGAATTCAAGCCCTTCGTGAAAATAAATGTTCTGTTGCAATTGGCATCGCAAAGGCAACTGGGCTGCCCTTGACGAGCGAAGGCCTGCTCAAAACCCTGTGGCCTTTCAGACTTTGCTTATGCGAATTGAAATCATTACTATTGCTACCCCATCGTTTCCCGGACCTCCGCCATGAAGCGCAATGCCGCCGGACTGCCCCTGAGCTACCGCCTGGCCGTGACCTCACGCTGCCTGGCTGCGGTGCTGGGCGGATACCTGCTGGCGTCCATGGCCAGCGTCTGCATCACCCTGCTGGCGCCGTTGCCGCAAGTCGACGCGGCCATGACCGGCATGATGTTGTCGTTCGTCTTCTACCTGCTGGCCTTCATCTGGTGTTTCGCCTGTCGCAGCGCCGCGCTTGCCTGGCTGGGCGTGTTGCTGCCGAGCCTGCTGCTGGCGCTGATCAGCGGGTTCGCCTATTGGCTGAGAAACCCATGAAGGACGGTTTCCGCCAGGCGATGGCCTGGTTGCACACCTGGACCGGGCTTATTTTCGGCTGGCTGCTATTCGCTATCTTCCTGACCGGCACGCTGTCGTATTTCAAGGAAGAGATCAGCCACTGGACACAGCCTGAAGTCCACCGCCACGCACTCGACCCGGTGGCGAGCCTGGGCCTGGCTCAGCGCTACCTGGAGGCCAACGCGGCACATTCGGGCAACTGGATGATCCGCTTGCCCAGCGAGCGCAAAGCCGCGTTGAGCGTCGGTTGGCGTGACCCAGATGGCGGGCGCCGTGGCTTTGTCAGCAAGCAACTCGACGCCCAGACCGGGCAGCCCGTAGAGGCCCGCGACAGCCGCGGCGGCGAATTCTTCTACCGCTTCCACTTCCAGCTGCAGATGCCCCACCCCTGGGGGCGCTGGCTGGCGACCTTCTGCGCCTTCATCATGTTGCTCGGCCTCGTCACCGGGATCATCACCCACAAGAAGATCTTCAAGGAGTTCTTCACCTTCCGCCCCGGCAAGGGCCAGCGCTCGTGGCTGGACGGGCATAACGCCATCGGTGTGCTGGTGTTACCGTTCCACCTGATGATCAGTTACAGCAGCCTGGTGATCTTCATGTACATGGTGATGCCGGCCAGCATCATGGCCAGCTATGGGGGCAATACCAACGGCTATTTCAACGACCTGTTCGGCCGTGAGGACGTGCCCAAGGTGGCCAACGTCGCTGCGCCACTGGTGCCGTTGGCCAGCTTGTATGCCAAGGTTCAGGCGCAGGCCCCCGGAGCCCGCATGGGGTACATCCAGGTCCACAACCCGGGCGACCGCAACGCTCGCGTGAGCTTCGCCCAGGCTTCGGCCGACAGCATCGCCTACAAGCGCAGCGCCAACTGGATGTTCGACGGCAGCACGGGCGAACTGCTGAGCCAAGGGGCACCGGAAAGCGCTGCAATGATGACCTCGTTCAGTTTCGTCGGCCTGCACATGGGCAACTTCGCCGGGCCCTGGTTGCGCTGGCTGTACTTCGTGTTCGGGGTGGCCGGTACTGCGGTCATCGGCACGGGCCTGGTGATGTGGCTTGGCAAGCGCCAGCTCAAGCACGCCAAGCGCGAACGCATGCCCGCCGAGCTGCGCCTGGTCGAGGTGCTCAACATTGCCAGCATCAGTGGCCTGCTGCTCGCGGTGGCCGGCTTTTTCTGGGCCAACCGCGTGCTGCCTGCCGCGCTGCAAGGCCGGGCGGACTGGGAGGTGAACACGTTCTTCGTAGTCTGGCTGTTGTCGCTGGTACATGCCGTGCTGCGCCCCGGGCGTCGCGCCTGGGGCGAGCAGTTGGGGCTTGGGGCGCTGGCCTTTGCCCTGCTGCCGTTGCTCAATGCACTGACCACCGGCCAGGGCCTGAACCACAGCCTGGCCGCCGGCGACTGGGCCATGGCCGGGCTGGACCTCACGGCACTCGGCACCGGTCTGTTTTTGGCCTGGGCCGCAGGCAAGATGCTACGTGCCCCGAAGGCTGTGGCCAAGCGTGAGCCCCGGGTGGCCAAGGCAACGGCTGAAACGGTCGAGGTGAATGGATGCTGAGCGTCGCCCTGATCGGTTTCGCCGGCTTCGCTGCCTTGTGCCTGGCGATGGAAAGGCACTTCAACGACCTGCTGGGGCGCAAGCCTGCTGCTGGCCAGTTGCGTAGCCTGCGCGTGGCGGGTTGGTCGTTGCTGCTGGCATCGCTGGCGCTGTCGGTGCACCTGCGTGGGTGGGCGCATGGCGTGGTGGAGTGGGTCGCGGTGTCGATGGCCGGGGTGACCCTGTGGGTCTTCGCCTTGCCTTACCAGCCGCGCGTGCTGCTGGGGCTGGCGGCGATCAGCCTGATAGTGGGCCCGCTATTGATCCTGTCTGGCGGATGATGCCTTGATCGAGCCTGACAGCGACGGCACTCGCGCGCGTTTCGTGCAGGTCTTCATGGCCCAGCGCGCACGCATGGAAGCCTTGGTCAGCCGTCGAGTGGGCTGCCGCGCCACGGCATCGGACCTGGTCCAGGAGCTGTTCTTGCGCTTTTGGCGGCGCCCCGAGGTCAAGGTAGAGGCGCTGGACACCTACCTGCTGCGCTGCGCCGGGAATCTGGCCATCGACCACCTGCGTAGTGAAGGCAGCCGCGAGCGTATCGCCGAAGCGTCGCTGCCCCTGGATGAATGCCTGGCCCAGGCACCGGAGCAGGCGCTGGAGGTCAACCATGACCTGCAGCGCATCGAAGCGGCGCTGCGCGCCTTGCCTGAGCGAACCCGGCAGATCTTTTTGCTCAACCGTATACACGGCTGCACATATGGCGAGATCGCAAAGGCCATGCAGCTGTCCCAGAGTGCCGTGGAAAAGCATATGATGCGCGCCCTCCAAGCGTGCAAAGCCAGTGTTGCCGAGCCCGCGCCCCCGATCCCCAGGCCAGGGAGCGCCCGTCGATGAGCCGTTCAGACTTGACCACTGCTGACCCGTCGCAAGCAGCGCTGCGTTGGCTGGCCACGATCAACGAGCAGCCTGAGGTTGCGCAGAGTGTGGCGTTCAAGCGCTGGTTGCTGGCCGACCCCAGGCACCGTGAAGCCTATGCCCAGGCCCAGGCGCTGTGGCACAAGACTGCGGCACCGGCGGCTCGCCTGGCCGAGGAAGAACACGCAGACCTGCAGCGATACCTGGATGCCATGGCCAAGGCGCCTGTCCCGGCGCGCTGGCGCCGCGCCCGCGCCCTGGCTATGGCGGCATGCCTGGTGCTGGCCGTGGGTGTTGCGGGGGGCTGGCACCCGGGGTACTGGCTGCAGGACCTGCAAGCCGATTTCAGCAGCACGGACGCCATCCGTCAGGTGACGCTGGCTGACCAGTCGCAGGTGACGCTGGACGCGGGCAGTGCCATTGCTGTCGATTTCCAGCACGGGCAGCGCCAGGTGCGGCTGTTGCATGGCGCTGCATTCTTCAAGGTCACCCACACCGGTGAGCCCTTCTTGGTACAGGCGGCGGGGGGCCAGGTGCGGGTGCTGGGTACGGAGTTCGAAGTGCGGGAGCAGGCCGAGGGTGCACAGGTCACGGTGCGCAACGGTCGAGTGGCGGTCACGCCGGCTCAAGGGCAAGCCGCCCGTGAGCTGACGGCCAACCAGCAACTGGCCTATGCCCGAGGCCTGGCGGGTGAGACTGCGCGTGTGGACAGCGACAGCCGTCTGGCCTGGCGCCAAGGCTGGGTCAACTACTACCAGGCGCCCTTGGCGCAGGTGATCGAAGACCTGGGGCGCTATTACCCGGGGCGGATCGTGCTGCTCGACAGCGAGTTGGGGCAGCGCAAGGTCAGCGGCAGTTTCCCGGTGCGCGAGCCACTGGCGGCGCTGGACTCGCTGGGCAAGGTGATGGGGTTCTCGCGGCAGACGGTTCTCGGCCGGTTGACGGTCATCCGGCAAGTGTCGGTCGCGGGAAAATAATTTTCAAAAGCGGGTGAGGTAACAGGACGTGACATCCGTGTAATGAGTGGAAGTGCGATTCATTCGCAGTCATCACCCTCTCACAGGTCAGCGTCCATGAAGTTCACCCACCGTTGCGTCCCCCTCTGGCTTGGTCTTTCTGCGCTTTCGGCCTTGGCTGCTGCCCCTGGTATCTTCGCCGCCGAACAGCTCGAACTGCACAGGTTCGCCCAGCCGAGCCAGCCCTTGCCTCTGGCGCTCAGTGCCTTCAGCCGCGCCACCGGCCAGAGCGTGGTCTACACCTTGGAACTGCCTGCCGTGCAGGCACCGGCCCTGCAGGGTACGTTCAGTGCCGAACAGGCGCTGCAGCAGTTGCTGGGCAACGCTGGCCTGACGTGGCGCCGGGTCGACGCCCGCACGCTGACGCTCGAACCTGTGGACACCTCCGGTGCGCTCAACCTGCAGGCCACCACGGTGACCTCGCAGATGGACACCTACAGCTACCAGCCGCCGGCCAGCGCCTCGATCATGCGTGGCCAGGGCCCGTCCCAGGATATCCCCCAAGCCATCAACGTGGTCCCGGCCCAGGTCATTCGCGACCAGGCCCCGCGCAACCTGGATGATGCCCTGGCCAACGTCAGCGGCATCACCCAGGGCAACAATTTCGGTGGCACCTCCGACACGGTGATGAAGCGCGGCTTCGGCGACAACCGCGACGGTTCGATCATGCGCGACGGCATGCCCGTGGTGCAGGGGCGTAGCCTCAATGCGAGTACCGAACGGGTCGAGGTACTCAAGGGGCCGGCTTCGCTGCTTTATGGCATCCAGGACCCGGGCGGGGTGATCAACGTGGTCAGCAAGCGCCCGCAATTGCAGCAGTACAACGCCCTGAACGTGCGCGGCTCGACCTACGGCAGCGGCAAGAATGGCAGCGGCGGCGGTTTCGACAGCACCGGGGCACTGGGCGACAGCCACTTCGCCTACCGCTTGATCGTCGACCATGAAGACGAGGATTACTGGCGTAACTATGGCGTGCACCGCGAATCGCTGGTGGCGCCGTCGCTGGCCTGGCTTGGCGAGGACACCCAGGTGGTGCTGGCCTACGAGCACCGTGAATTTCTCTACCCGTTCGACCGGGGCACCGCCTTCGGCAGCAACGGCCACCCGCTGGACATTCCGGCCACGCGCCGCCTGGATGAACCCTTCAACGACATGGAAGGCCGCTCCGACCTGTATCGCCTGGAGGTCGATCACCAGTTGGCCGACGATTGGAAGCTGCACGTTGGCTACAGCTTCAACCGCGAGACTTACGACGCCAGCCAGGTGCGCGTGACCGGTGTCAACGAAACCAAGGGCACGCTCACACGCAGCATCGATGGCACCCACAACGCCATGAGTCGCGACCAGTTCGCCACCCTCAGCCTGACTGGCAACCTGGAGCTGGCCGGCATGCAGCATGACCTGCTGATGGGCATCGATCACGAAGACCGCAAGGTCTTTCGCGGCGACCTGATTCGGCAGAGCGCGCAGTCCTCCTTCAGCTATGTGAACCCGGTCTACGGCCAGGAAGTGGAGGGGAGCACGGTGCGCGCCAGCGACAGTGACCAGACCGACAAGCTGCGCACCGACGCGCTGTTCCTGCAGGACGCAGTGCACCTGGATGAGCACTGGATACTGGTGGCCGGCGCACGCTTTCAGCAGTACGACCAATACGCTGGCCGCGGCCGGCCGTTCAAGGCCAATACCGACACCCGTGGCCAGGCCTGGGTACCGCATGCCGGTATCGTCTACAAGGTCGATGAACAGTTGTCGTTCTATGGCAGTTACAGCGAGTCGTTCAAGCCCAACTCCAGCATTGCCCCGCTGACCGGCGGCGTGGTGCTGGATTCGTCGATTGCGCCCGAAGAGGGCAAATCGTGGGAGCTGGGGGCCAAGCTCGACATGCCCGGCAGCCTGACCGGCACCCTGGCGCTGTTCGACATCACCAAACGCAACGTGCTGGTCGCCAACTTCGACAGCGGTACCGGCGATACGGTCTACAGCAATGCGGGCGAGGTCAGTTCCAGAGGGGTGGAGCTCGACCTCACCGGGCAGCTCAGTGAGCGTTGGAGCCTGATCGGCAGTTATGCCTACTCCGACGCCAAGGTGACCAAGGACCCAGACCTCGAGGGTAACCGCCTGCAGAACGTGGCCAGGCACAGTGGCTCGTTGTCGGCGGTGTACGACTTCGGCAGCCTGTTCGGCGGCGACCGTTTGCGTTTCGGTGCCGGAGCCCGTTATGTCGGCGAGCGCCCGGGCAACTCGACCAATACCTTCGACCTGCCCAGCTACACCGTGGCCGATGCCTTCGCCACGTATGAGACCAAGCTGGACGAGCACAACGTGCGCCTGCAACTGAACGTGAAGAACCTGTTCGACAAGGTGTACTACAGCTCGGCGGTCAACCAGTACTTCGTCGCCATAGGTGATGCACGCCAGGTGAGCCTGTCGAGTACGTTTGAGTTCTAGTGGCTGAAGGCGGCGCGATAATCGCCAGGTGTCGCGCCGACTGCCTGGCGAAAGCGATTGCTGAAATGGCTGGCACTGGCAAACCCGCACAGCAACGCAACGTCTCCCAACGGCAACTGCCCCAGGCGCAGCAGCTGGCAGGCCCGATACAACCGGCGGGCCAGCAGATACTGGTGCGGTGGCACGCCGAAGCTGGTGCGGAACATGCGTGCGAAGTGATACTCGGAGAGGTTGCAACGCACGGCCAACTCACCGAGGGTGAGGGGCTGATCCAGGTGTGCCTCGATGTAGTCCACCAGTTGCCGGCGCAGGTTCGGTGCCAACCCGCCTTTGAGGCGTAACCCCTGGCGCGGCCCCACCTGGCTGAGCACGGCGTGATCGACGATCTCGTGTGCCAGGCTGCTGGCCAGCAAGCGCTCGCCTGGCTCCTCCCAGGCCAGGCTGATCAACTGGCGAAAACGCATGGACTGCCGTGGGTCGTCGAGAAACGTCGCTTCCTGCAGTTGCATCTCCCGCGGTTCCCGGTCGAGCAGGCGCACGCAGCCCAGGGCGAACTGCACCTCGCTGATGTACAGGTGCGCCAGGCGCAGCTGCCCATTGACCACCCAGTTGGACTCGTGGCCGGCCGGCATGATGCACAGTTTGCCCGGTGCCCCTTTGTCGGCGGGGCGTTGGCGGCGAAAGGTGCCCGTGCCGTGGGCGATGTAGCACGACAGCGTGTGGTGACTGGGCGCCTGGTAGTCGCGGGCGTCGTCACGGTTGCTCCACAGTGCCGCGGCCAGCCCATCGCCCAGGTGCGCGCTCAGTTCCAGCCTGGCGTGGGGCGAGGCATGCATGGCGTTGAATACGTGCAGCTGGTTCAGTGGGGTCATGGGCGATTCCTCTGTTGCCATCGTACTGCCGATGCGCCGAGGTGGCAGCTCCCTGGGCGTTGAAAAGCGCAAGTTTGTGCAAGCGCACAGCACTGGCCGAAGCGAACACTGATGGCTCTGGCGAGGGCTGCGCCCTCGATCGCCGGCAAGCCAGCGCTCACAGGTGCCGCTTTCAAGTACGCAGCCGAACCTGTGGAGGCCGACCTGCCGGCGATGGGCCGCATGGTGCCCCCGCTATGAAGGTCGTATGCCTAAGGAACCCCCCATGAACCTTTCCCTGTACCTGCTCACCGTCCTGATCTGGGGTACCACCTGGCTCGCGCTGAAACTGCAATTGGGCGAAGTCGCCATCCCGGTGTCGATCGTCTACCGCTTTGCCTTGGCTGGCCTGATCCTGTTCGCCATCCTGCTGCTTACCCGCCGCCTGCAGCCGATGAATCGGCGCGGTCACCTGTTGTGTCTGGCGCAGGGGCTGTGCCTGTTTTGCGTCAATTTCATGTGTTTCCTCACCGCCAGCCAGTGGATTGCCAGTGGCCTGATCGCCGTGGTGTTCTCCACTGCCACATTGTGGAATGCGCTGAACGCACGGATCTTCTTCGGGCAGAGGGTCGCCAGCAACGTACTCGCTGGCGGCGCGCTTGGCCTTTTGGGGTTGGGCCTGCTGTTCTGGCCGGAGTTGTCGCACCATGCGGCAAGCCGCGAAACGCTTTATGGCCTCGGCCTGGCCTTGCTCGGTACGCTGTGCTTCTCGGCAGGCAACATGTTGTCGAGCATGCAGCAGAAAGCCGGCCTCAAGCCCATGACCACCAATGCGTGGGGGATGGTCTATGGGGCCGCTTTGTTGTCCGTGTATTGCCTGATCAGCGGTATTCCCTTTGCGATGGAGTGGGACACGCGCTATGTCGGCTCGCTGCTGTACCTGGTGATACCGGGCTCGGTGATCGGCTTCACCGCCTACCTGACGTTGGTCGGGCGCATGGGCGCGGAGCGCGCTGCATATTGCACGGTGCTGTTCCCGCTGGTGGCGCTGAATGTGTCGGCGTTTGCCGAAGGCTATCAATGGACAGCCCCCGCGTTGCTCGGGATGGTCGCGGTGATGGCGGGTAACGTGCTGGTGTTTCGCAAGCCAAGGCCCGTGGCTGCTGGTGTGTTGCATGTTGGCGGGGGCATTGGCAACTGTCAGAAATGACAGGTGCGCGTATTTGCAGCATGGCTAAGACTAGGCCGCAAATCGCTGGGGAAACCAATGCCGTACTCCTTCAGAACACTGTCCTCTACACAGCTTTGGCTAACGTGTTCAGCAGCGTTGCTGTTGCATATCGTCCCGCTGCTGATGGCCGACATGTCAGTCCTGGACGACTACGCGCGCCAGTACCTGGCACGCAATGACTGGGTGCAAGACGGTCGGCCGCTGGCCGCCTTGCTCAATGCCGTACTGAGTTTCGGCCCCGCTGCTGTGAACCTTTACCCATTGCCGTTGCTGCTTGCCGTGCTGATTACCGCACACGCGCTGGCCAACCTGGTGCAGCACTGGTTCACGCTACCGACGGTGAGTGCCGTGCTGGTGGTGTTGCCGTTGTGGATGCAGCCCTTCTTCCTGCAGAACCTTTCCTATCAATATGATGGGGTGTCGATGGCCTTGTCGCTGGCGTGTAGCGTCTGGGCGATCACCCTTGGCTGCCAATGGTCGAAACCATGGCTCGGCGGCACGTTGCTGGTGGCCGCCAGCGCTGCGCTCTACCAACCCGGCCTGAACGTATTCGCGGGTTTGTGTTGCCTGGAAATCATGCGTTTGGTCATGAACGGCAGCCGGTTTGCAATGGTTTGCAAGGTTGCAGCGGTGCGCTTGGGGCAGTTGCTGGTTGGCGTGGGGCTTTTCTATGTGTCCTGCGCCTGGATGGTGCGCAGTGGGCGTACGGCGCTGCTTGCTTTCGACGGGCTGTGGCTGACTGAAATATCCCAGCGCCTTGCGGCTACGGTGGAAGTTGTCAGCGTGTTGCTCACACCTTGGGTGTTCTGGGGTGCCCTCGGTTTGTGCCTGTTGGCGGCATTCTCATTGGGCCGCAAGATGCAAGCACTGTGGCGTCGTCCCTACGCCTTGAGCGAGCGGCTGGGGTTGGTCGCGGCATTACTGTTACCGGTTGCCCTGATACTGCTATGCATTCCAGGCCTCATTCTGTTCCTGGAGCACTTCGACCCCACCGCGCGGGTACTGATGGGCCTGGGTGCCGCGCTGACCATGTTGCTTTACGTGGTGCACGACGCCTTGGCAGCGTTGCCCCGTGTGCGCCTGTTCGTTCTGGCCACCTCGATCGTGTTCATGCTCTCCATGTCCTTTGCGTACGGCCGGGTGCTGATGCTGCAGAAGGCCTTGCACCAAGCAGTCGCCCAGTCCGTTGCCCATGACCTCTCGTCCCAGCCGGAGCTGGCCGCAGCCAGGCATTACTACCTGCTCGGCTATTGGCAGTCCAGGCTTTGGGTGCCTGCTGCCAAAGGTACCTTGGCGCATATGCCAGCGATCGAAGTCATCGATGCGAACCGGTATGTGATGCTGCCAGAAATGCTCCCGCGGGTGGGTATCGACGACCCTCGCACGTTCTACCAGTCGCCGCCGCTGACCCGTCGGCAGGTACTGGCCCGCAGTCCCTCGCCACGGGTCGTGAGCAGGTTCTATGACATCCATTTGGTGGGTGATGCCGCTTATGTGCTGATCAAGCTGCCGCAGGCAACCGGACAGGAGCACTGATCATGGTTCGTTTCGCTCGCTATGGCCTGGTTGGCATCGGTAATACCGCCTTGCACGGGTTGGTGTTCTGGGGGGCGCTGGCGCTGGGGTTGAATCAGGGGCAGAGCAACCTGCTGGCCTTCGCCGTGGCGGCAACGGTGTCCTATCACATCAATGCCCGCTTTACCTTTGCCGTCAGGCCAACGGGGTCGCACTACCTGGTGTTCATGGCCGGCATGGGTGGCATCAGCCTAGTGCTCGGGGCCATCGCCGATTGGGCGCAGTTGTCGCCCTGGTTGACCGTGCTTACGTTTTCAGCCACCAGCCTGATCGTCGGCTACAGCTACTCGCACGCGGTGGTTTTCAAGCGGAGGGAGGCATGAACATTACCCTGGTCGCGCCCCTGTACAACGAGCAGGACACCCTTGAACGCTTTTATCATGCGGTACGCAGCGAGCCGACGCTGCAGGGGGTGACGGTCGAGATCCTGCTGGTCAACGATGGCAGCAGCGATGCCAGCGAGCAGATTTGCACCGAGTTGGCGGCGCGCGATGAATGGGTCACGGTGGTCAACTTCTCGCGCAATTTCGGCAAGGAGTCCGCCCTGTTCGCGGGCCTCGAATACGCCAATGGCGATGCGGTGGTGCCGATCGACGTCGACCTGCAGGACCCTGTAGAGCTGATCGCACAGATGATCGAGCTGTGGCAGCAGGGGGCCGACGTCGTGCTGGCCAAGCGCCGTAGCCGTGCGACCGACACCCGGCTCAAGCGTTGGACTGCACGCCTGTATTACCGCTTGCACAACCGCATCGCCTCGACCCGGATCGAGGAAAACGTCGGTGATTTTCGCCTGTTGGACCGCAAGGTGGTGGCCGCCATCCGCCAGTTGCCGGAGCAGCAGTTGTTCATGAAAGGTGTGTTGTCCTGGGTGGGTTTTCGTACCGAAATCGTCGAGTACGACCGGCCCGAACGCACGGCGGGCACCAGCAAATTCAGCTTCTGGCGGCTATGGAACCTGGCCCTGGATGGCATTACCTCGTTCAGCACGGTGCCTTTGCGGCTATGGAGTTACGTGGGTGGAGGGGTATCGCTGTCGGCGTTCGTGTTTGCGATGTACATGGTGATCGACAAAATGCTGTTCGGAAACGATGTGCCGGGCTATCCGTCGTTGATGACGGCAGTGCTGTTCCTGGGCGGGGTGCAGTTGATCGGCATCGGAATATTGGGCGAATACATAGGGCGGATCTACCAGGAGACCAAGCATCGGCCCCGGTACGTGGTGCGCAAGGTAGTGAGGCGGCACAGGCAACCCATGTGAAGGTTGCCTGTGCTGGCCTCTTCGCGGCGAATACGCGTTGTCAGCCCTTCCACACCTGTGGATTCACCAGATCCCGCGGCCGTTCGCCCAGCAGCGCAGCGCGCAGGTTGTCCATTGCCCGGTTGGCCATGGCCTCACGGGTTTCGGCGGTGGCCGAACCGATGTGCGGCAGCGTCAGGGCATTGGGCAGTTTGAACAGCGGCGACTCGCTCAGCGGCTCCTTTTCGTAGACATCCAGGCCCGCGCCGCGAATGGTGCCGTTTTGCAGCGCCTCGACCAGCGCTGCTTCGTCGACCACCGGGCCACGGGCGATGTTGATCAGGAAGGCGCTCGGCTTCATCAGCTTCAGCTCGCGAGCGCCGATCAGCTTGCGGGTGGCGTCGGACAGCGGCACCACGATGCAGACGAAATCGGATTCTGCCAGCAGTTGCTCAAGGCTGCGGTATTGGGCCCCGAGCTCCTGCTCCAGTGCTGGTTTGCGGCTGTTGCCGGCATACAGCACCGGCATGTTGAAACCGAAGCGGCCACGGCGGGCGACGGCCGCGCCGATGTTGCCCAGGCCGACGATGCCCAGCGTCTTGCCGTGCACGTCGCTGCCGAAATGCGCTGGGCCGACGGTGGCCTGCCATTGGCCGGCCTTGGTCCAGGCGTCCAGTTCGGCCGTGCGCCGTGCGCAGCCCATGATCAGCGAGAAGCCCAGGTCGGCGGTGCTTTCGGTCAGCACGTCCGGCGTGTTGGTCAGGGCGATGCCGCGCTCGTTGAAGTAGTCGACGTCGTAGTTGTCGTAGCCCACCGAGACGCTGGACACCACTTCCAGTTTGGCGGCCCCTTCGAGTTGCGCGCGGCCGAGCTTGCGACCGGCGCCGATCAGGCCGTGGGCTTCGGGCAAGGCTTCATTGAACTGGGCACTGATGTCGCCGAGCTTGGGGTTGGGCACGATCACGTTGAAATCTTGCTGCAGGCGCTCGGCCATGGCCGGGGTTATGCGGCTGAAGGCCAGGACGGTCTTTTTCATCGGGCTACTTCCGGGCAAAAGGTGGAAGCTACAAGCTGCAAGCTTCAAGCTGCAAGAAAAAGCAGCGCGTGCACGGCCCTGCTGTTGCTTGCAGCTTGCAGCTGCTTCAGTTCGCGATGAGCAACTCGTGGGTTTTCAGGTCCGCTTCGTGGGCTGCGAGAATTTCTGGCAAGGAATTGCGCAGGTACTCCACCCAGGTCTTGATCTTCGCATCCAGATACTGGCGCGACGGGTAGATCGCATACAGGTTCAGCTCCTGCAGCCTGTAGTCCGGCATCACCCGTACCAGGCTGCCATCACGCAAACCCTCGATGGCCGAGTAGATCGGCAGCACGCCCATGCCCATGCCGCTGCGAATCGCGGTTTTCATCGCGTCGGCAGAATTGACCTGGAACGGCGAACTGCTGATGTGGACCAGCTCCTGGCCCTCCGGGCCGTCGAACAACCACTTTTCCAGCGGGATCACCGGGCTGACCATGCGCAGGCAGGCATGCTGCAGCAGGTCGACCGGCTTGTGCGCGAAGCCGTGCCTGGCCACATAGTCGGGCGAGGCGCAGACGATGCTGTAGGTAATGCCCAGACGCTGCGACACGAAGCCCGAGTCCGGCAGCTCGGTGGCCAGCACGATGGACACGTCATAGCCTTCGTCGAGCAGGTCGGGCACGCGGTTGGCCATGGTCAGGTCGAACGTCACGTCCGGGTGCGACTCGCGGTAGCGGGCGATGGCATCGACCACGAAGTGCTGGCCGACCCCGGTCATCGAATGCACCTTCAATTGCCCGGCAGGGCGGGCATGCGCATCGCTCGCCTCGGCTTCGGCCTCTTCGACGTAGGTCAGGATCTGTTCACAGCGCATCAGGTAACGCTTGCCCGCCTCGGTCAGGGCGATGCGCCGCGTGGTTCGGTTCAGCAGCCGGGTTTGCAGATGGGCTTCCAGGTTGGAGACCGCCCGCGACACGTTCGCGGTGGTCGTATCCAGTTGCGCCGCAGCAGCAGTGAAACTGCCAAGCTGGGCTACGCAACTGAAAGCACGCATGTTTTGCAGGGTGTCCATGGGTCACTCTCAAGGTAGAGGGCAAATTGTGTCACGAAGTAAGTTGCATGTGCCTTCGACCAAAGCCGGATTATCGCTGTTTTGGTAACAAAGATTCGCAGGAATCCACGCTTATCGCCAGTGCGGCCGCCCCCTAGAATTGCCCAGCCCTCCACCTCTTCCTCGGGAAATCGCAGCTGTGCCGCGTCGCATCATCAGAACGCTTCAGGCGTTCAGTGCCTGTGCCATTAGCCTCACCTTGAGCGGCTGTATCGGAACCTGGGGCATTGCCCCACAAAGCAAGACCCTCCAAGCCAATACCTTGACCACCGACGCAGCCATCCGTGCAGCCGCCAGCGATGCCCACTGGCCCGACCAGCAGTGGTGGCGTGCCTACCATGACCCGCAACTGAACCATTGGCTGGACCTGGCCGTGGCGGGTAGCCCGAGCCTGGCCATGGCCGCAGCGCGGGTGCGCGCAGCCAAGGCCATGGCCGGCGTGGTCGAGTCGGCAGAACAGCTGCAGGCCAACGGCCAGGCGTCGCTCAAGCGCCACAACTGGCCTGAAGACCCGTTCTACGGCCCTGGCGCACTGTCGGGTGCCAACACCTGGGACAACAACGCCGCCATCGGCTTCAGCTATGCCCTGGACCTTTGGGGGCGCGAACGCAACGCCAGCGAACAGGCCGTGGACCAGGCGCACATGAGCGTGGCCGAGGCCCGCCAGGCGCAACTGGAACTGCAGAACAACGTGGTGCGTGCCTACATTCAGTTGAGCCTGCACTTCGCCCAGCGTGACATCGTCCAGGCCGAGCTCAAGCAGCAGGAGCAGATTCTGGCTTTGGCCAAGCGCCGCCTGGACGGCGGTATCGGTACCCATCTGGAGGTCAGCCAGGCCGAGGCCCCGCTGCCCGAAACCCATCGCCAACTGGACAGCCTCGACGAAGAAATCGCGCTTACCCGCAACCAGCTGGCTGCGCTGGCGGGCAAGGGGCCAGGGGAGGGCGCGCAGATCCAGCGCCCCAGCCTGACCCTTGCCGCCCCTGTGCAGCTGCCGTCTGCGCTGCCGGCCGAGCTGGTCGGCCAGCGCCCCGACGTGGTTGCCAGCCGCTGGCAGGTGGCCGCCCAGGCGCGTGGCATCGACGTCGCTCACGCTGGCTTCTTCCCTAACGTCGACCTGGTCGGCAGCCTGGGCTTCATGGCCACCGGTGGCGGGCCGCTGGAATTTCTCAGCGGGCGCAAGTTCAACTACAACGTCGGGCCGGCCGTCAGCCTGCCCATCTTCGACGGCGGCCGCTTGCGCTCGCAGCTGGGGGCGGCTGCGGCGGGCTATGACGTGGCCGTGGCGCGCTACAACCAGACGGTCATTGGCGCGTTGAAGCACATTTCCGACCAGTTGATCCGCCGTGAGTCGATGCAGGAACAGGCGCATTTCGCCGCTGAATCCGTGGCCGCTGCACAGAAGACCTACGACATCGCCATGATCGCCTTTCAGCGGGGCCTGACCGACTACCTCAACGTGCTCAATGCCCAGACCTTGCTGCTGCGCCAGCAGAACGTGCAGCAGCAGGTGCAAGCCGCGCGCCTGATCGCCCATGCCGAGCTGGTGACCGCCCTGGGCGGTGGCCTGCAGGCCGGCAAGGACGTGCCTGAGCAGGAGCGCCAGGCAGCGCCGACCACCCCAGCCAGCCTGGCTGTTTTCGACCGCAAACCGGACCACGCCGAATGAGTGCATCGAGCCTGCCCCTGCGCTGGCTGCACAGCCTGGAATGGCGCCGGGGTTTCTTTGCCTGGGCGCGTACCGACGGGGTGACGTGGGTCTACATCTGCAAGGTGCTGGCCGCTGCGTTCATCACCTTGTGGCTGGCCATGCGCCTGGAGCTGCCACAGCCGCGCACGGCGATGATCACCGTGTTCATCGTCATGCAGCCGCAGAGCGGCCATGTCTTCGCCAAGAGTTTCTACCGGGTGCTCGGCACCCTGGCCGGCTCGGCGATGATGGTGGCGCTGATTGCCCTGTTCGCGCAGAACACTGAGCTGTTCCTGCCCAGCCTGGCGCTGTGGGTGGGCCTGTGTTCGGCGGGCGCCATGCGCTACCGCACCTTTCGCGCTTATGGTTTCGTGCTGGCCGGCTACACCGCGGCCATGACCGGCCTGCCGGTGCTGGAACACCCAGACCAAGCGTTCATGGCGGCGGTATGGCGGGTGCTGGAGATTGGCTTGGGCATCCTCGTTTCGACCTTCGTCAGCGCCGCGGTCCTGCCGCAGTCGGCCAGCGCCGCCATGCGCAATGCGCTGTACCAGCGTTTTGGCGTGTTCGCCGGGGTCGTGGTCGAGGCCTTGCGTGGTGACAGCCAGCGAGACCGTTTCGAAACCAGCAACGTCAGGTTCGTCGCCGAGGCGGTCGGCCTGGAAAGCCTGCGCAACGTCACTGCCTTCGAAGACCCGCACATGCGCAGGCGCTCTGGCCGCCTGGTGCGCATGAACAGCGAGTTCATGGCCATCACCACGCGCTTCAACGCCCTGCACCGGTTGCTTGAACGCCTGCGCGCCCGTGGGCCGCTCACCATCGTCGGGGCCATCGAGCCGGGTTTGAACACCTTGGTCGAGCTGCTTGAGCCCTATGTCGGGCGCGCGCTGACCGATGCCGATGCGCTGCGCCTGACGCTGGAGCTGGCGGCCTACAAAGAGGGCCTGCAGGCTCAGGTACGTGGCCTGCGCGCCGAATACCTGCTGACCGACCCCAGCGAGTCCGACCAGCTCGATTTCCATACCGCTTTCGAGCTGCTCTATCGCTTCGTCGACGAGATGTACAGCTACGCCGAAACCCACGCCTCCCTGGCCGCGCACACGCATGAGCGCGAGCAGTGGGATGAGCCTTACGTGGCCCAGACCAGCTGGCTGGTATCGCTGGCCGCCGGCGTGCGCGCCTCGGCGGTGCTGTTGCTGCTGGGCAGCTACTGGCTGCTCAGCGACTGGCCAAGTGGGGGCATGATGACCTTGATCGCCACCGTCACCGTAGGCCTGTCGGCGGCTTCGCCGAACCCCAAGCGCATGTCGTTCCAAATGGCCTGCGGGACGGCGATCGGGGCGTTCATCGGCTTCTTCGAAACCTTCTTCGTGTTCCCTTGGATCGACGGCTTCGCGCTGCTGTGCATGGTGCTGGCGCCGGTGTTCACGCTGGGTGCCTTCCTGTCTTCGCGGCCTGCCTACGCGGGTTACGGCATAGGCCTGCTGGTGTTCTTCGCCATCGGCTCAGTGCCTAACAACCTGACCGTGTACGACCCTTACACCTTCATCAACGACTACATCGGCATGGTCATCGGTATGTTCGTCTGCGCTGCGGCGGGGGCGATCATCCTGCCGCCCAACAGCCGCTGGTTGTGGAGCCGCCTGGAGCAGGAACTGCGCGAGCAGGTGCTGTTCGCCATCAGCGGTCGCCTGCGCGGCCTGGGCTCGGCGTTCGAAAGCCGCACCCGTGACCTGTTGCACCAGGCCTATGGCCTGGCCGCCGGCAAGCCGCAGGTACAAAGCGAGCTGATGGGCTGGATGTTGACGGTGCTGGAAATCGGCCATGCGGTCATCGAGCTGCGCAAGGAGCAGGCCCGCGCACCCGTCCACCCGGCGTATGCCGAGTCGCAGCCTTGGCGCCAGGCAATTCGTGTCATGGGCCGGGCGCTGGCGCGGCTGTTCCTGCAGCCCAGTGCCAGCAACCACGAGCGCGCGCTGGTGGCTGTCGACCATGCCATCAGCCGTGTGCAGGCCACCGACGAACCCTTCGCCCGGCACTTCGACACCTCGGTACTGCGCCGCGTGCAGAGCTACCTGCACTTCATCCGTTCCTCCCTGCTCGACCCACAGTCGCCGTTGGCTACGGCGAAAGGATTGCACGATGCTCCGTGAACTCATGCCCCGTGAAATCGCCTTCCATGGCGTGTACATGCCCACCATGACCTTGATGTTCCTGTTCGCCCTGGGCCTGGCCTGGGGCCTGGACCGCTTCATCGCCAGCCATGATGGCTACCGCTTCTTCTGGCACCCGGCGCTGTTGCGCCTGAGCCTGTTCGTCTGCCTGTTCGGCGCCCTGGCGCTGTCGCTCTACCGGTGAGAATCCTTCGATGAAAAAGTTCTTCAGCCTGATTGCCACCTTGCTGGTGCTGACTGCTGCCGTGGTGATCGGTCGCCAGTTGTGGCTGCACTACATGACGACGCCCTGGACCCGCGACGGGCGCGTGCGGGCCGACATCATCAATGTCGCCGCCGACGTGCCCGGTTATGTGGTGGATGTACCGGTCAAGGATAACCAGCGGGTGAAGAAGGGCGACCTGCTGATCCGGATCGACCCCGAGCACTACCAGTTGGCCGTCGACCAGGCCAAGGCGCTGGTCGCCTCGCGCAAGGCCACCTGGGAGATGCGCAAGGTCAACGCCCGGCGCCGTGCCGACATGGACAACCTGGTGATCTCCGAGGAAAACCGCGACGACGCCAGCAACATCGCCAACGCCGCGCTGGCCGACTATCAACAGGCCCAGGCAGCCCTGGCAGCGGCCGAGTTGAACCTCACACGCACCCGCATCGTTGCCACGGTCGATGGCTACGTGACCAACCTGAATATCCACAAAGGTGACTATGCGCGTACCGGTGAGGCGGTGATGGCGGTGGTCGATGAACACTCGTTCTGGGTTTACGGCTTCTTTGAGGAAACCAAGCTGCCGCACGTGAAGGTGGGTGACCAGGCTGAGCTGCAGATGATGAGCGGCGAACGGCTCAAGGGCCATGTGCAGAGCATCGCCCGGGGCATCTACGACCGCGATAACCCGCAGAGCCGCGAGCTGATCGCCGACGTGAACCCGACCTTCAACTGGGTGCGCCTGGCCCAGCGGGTGCCGGTGCGGATACACATCGATGAAGTGCCGGACGGGTTTCTGCTGGCGGCAGGGACGACGTGCACCGTGGTGGTGACGCCGAGCGATGGGTGAACGCGGGCCTGTGCGATGTCTAGACTGCCGCCCCGACCAAGACCGGCACTGTGACCCGGTCAATCACCTTCGCACTGACTGACGGGTCCAGCATCCGACCCAGGCGCGACAGGTGGCGGTGGCCCATGATGATCAGCCCGCACTTGATTTCCTGCGCCTTGGCGACGATGGCCTCGACCGGTTGCCCTGCGACCATGCAGCCTTGGCTGCTGAAGCCGGCCTGCTTGAGCGATGCCACGGCTTCGGCCACGGCACGGTCGGCCAGGCGTTGTTCCTCACAGGCGGCAGGGTATTGCTCCAGTTCCTCGGCGGTGTAAGGCGCAGGCTTGTCGTGCACGGCGAACGTCGAGTCGATGGCCAGCAATACATGCAGTTCGTGTTCGTCGGGCCGGCAGTAGCGGCGGGCGAGGGTGAGCAGGGCGGTCGAGGCAGGGGAGGCGTCGATGGCGATCAGGACGGGGCTGGGCATAAGGATCCTCGCTGAAACTGGCTGGTCGGTTGCCTGTACTGGCCCCATCGCCGGCAAGCCGGCCCACAAGTTTGGCCTGCCCCCGGGAAGTTGGACACCCATCCAATGTCCCGGGGCAGTCCCCACCCCTGTGGGAGCCGGCTTGCCGGCGATAGGGCCGGTAAAGTCACAGCCTTACTTATGGCTCATCAGGCCATGGAAATAAATGCGCTACCACGCACGAGCGCATTGCGTCTGGTGCAATCGTGCGACCTGCTAACATCGCGTTCCCACAACCGCCACGGAAATCGGCCATGCCACTCCCGGACATGAACCTGCTCGTCGCCCTCGACGCCCTGCTCGATGAAGGCAGTGTGGTCGGCGCGGCGCAGCGCATGAACCTCAGCCCGGCGGCAATGAGCCGGACCCTCGGGCGTATCCGCGATGCCTTGGGCGATCCGATCCTGGTGCGCGCCGGCCGTGGCCTGGTACCCACACCTCGGGCGCTGGCCTTGCGCGAGCAGGTGGCGGCGCTGGTGGAGCAGGCCGGTGAGGTGTTCCGCAGTGCTGCAGAGGTGGATCTACCCAAGCTCGACCGAGCCTTCAACATCCGCACCAATGACCTGTTCATCGCCCTGTATGGTGCCCTGCTGTTGCGCCGCATGCACGAGCAGGCCCCGCGCACGGTACTGCGCTTCGTGCCGGAGAGCCCCGGTGGTGATGACGACAGCATCCTGCGCGATGGGCGCACCGACCTGATCATCAGCTCGACCGTCGACCTGGGCCCGGAAATCAAGGTGCAGAGCCTGTTCCAGACTTACTACGTGGGGTTGGCGCGGCGCGACCATCCGATCTTCGACCAGCCGATCACCGCGCAGAGTTTTGCCAGTTATCCACAGATCAGCGTGTCCCGGCGTGGCCGTGCTAACGGGCCGATCGATGTCGAGTTGGCCAACTTCAAGGTGCAACGGCGGGTGGCGCTGATTACGCCGAGCTTCCACTCGGCGTTGTTCTCGCTGCCCGATTCGGACCTGATCCTGCCGATGCCCGCCAATATTCTCAACAGTGTGCACAAGCTCGGCTTGCCGTTGCGCTCGTTCGAGATTCCGGTGCCGCTGGAACGGGTGACCGTGCTGCAGGCCTGGCACCCGCGTTATCACAACGATCCGGCGCACCGCTGGTTGCGGCAGATCTTGAAAGCCTGTTGCAGTGTCGATCCGTAAACCCGCAGCGTTTTGTGGCGCTTCGAGTGGATTGCGTCACACGCAATATAGAACTGCCGATAAGTCAGTTTTCGTAAGCATTCGACTTTCTTAGACTTGCTCCAGCCATAAAATTGTTGCTGGAGTTGTCTACCCATGAGTTCCCTGTCCGCCCCTGCCACCGCGATCGCCGCCGCCCCCGCGCCGGCTGCGCCCGTGCAGTCGGCGTTCGGCCTGCGCGTGGTGGTCGGGCTGTTCGGCGTGTTGCTGGCCGTGCTGTGCGCCGGCCTCAACGAATCGGTGACCAAGATCTCCCTGGCTGATATCCGCGGGGCCATGGGCATCGGCGCCGACGAGGGCGCCTGGCTGCTGGCGGTTTACAGCGCAGCCTCGGTCTCGGCCATGGCCTTCGCGCCCTGGCTGGCCACTACCTTCTCCTTGCGCCGCTTCACCATGAGCGCGGTTGGGATGTTCGCGCTGCTTGGATTGCTGCAGCCCTTCGCCCCCAACCTGCACAGCCTCATGCTGCTGCGCATCCTTCAGGGCTTTGCATCGGGCGCCTTGCCACCGATGCTCATGAGCGTGGCGCTGCGTTTCCTGCCGCCGGGCATCAAGGTGTACGGGTTGGCCTGCTATGCCCTGACCGCCACCTTCGGCCCGAACCTTGGCACGCCGTTGGCCGGGCTGTGGACCGAATATGTCGGTTGGCAGTGGGCGTTCTGGCAGATCATCTTGCCCTCGGCACTGGCCATGTTCTGTGTCGGCTGGGGCTTGCCCCAGGACCCGCTGCGCCTTGAGCGCTTCAAGCAGTTCGATTGGCGCGGGGTGCTGCTGGGGCTGCCGGCCATCAGCTGCATTGTCCTGGGCCTGTCGCTTGGGGACCGCTGGGGCTGGTTCGATTCGCCGCTGATCTGCTGGCTGCTGGGCGGGGGTGCGCTGTTGCTGGTGCTGTTCCTGTACAACGAATGGTCAGAGCCGCTGCCGTTCTTCCAGTTGCGCATGCTGTCGCGGCGCAACCTGAGCTTCGCGCTGGTCACCTTGGCCGGCGTGCTGGTGGTGCTGTCCGGCGTGGGCAGCATCCCCTCCGCCTACCTTGCACAAATCCAAGGGTATCGCCCGGCGCAAACCAGCCCGCTGATGATGCTGGTGGCCATGCCGCAACTGATTGCCCTGCCGCTGACGGCGGCACTGTGCAACCTGCGCGCAGTGGACTGCCGCTGGGTGCTGGCCACGGGGCTGGCGCTGCTGGTGCTGTCGTGCATCGGTAGCAGCCTGCTGACCGGCCAATGGATACGCGGTGATTTCTACCCGTTCTACCTGCTTCAGGTGTTCGGCCAACCGATGGCGGTCCTGCCGCTGCTGATGCTCTCCACCAACGGCATGAGCCCGCAGGAAGGCCCATTCGCTTCCGCCTGGTTCAACACCGTCAAAGGGCTCGCCGCAGTGATCGCCGGTGGCCTGCTCGACGCCCTCGGCACGCTGCGCCGGCACTTTCATTCCAACCACCTGGTGGACAGCCTGGGCAACGCCCCGCTGATCGATGACAACGCTGCGGGCCTTGCCAAGCGTATTCATGACCAGGCGCTGGTGCTGACTTCGGCCGACCTTTACCTGGTCATGGCCGGTATCGCCGTGGCGCTGATCTGCCTGATTCCTTTCGTGCCTACCCGGGTCTACCCACCGCGCGCGGTGGCCTGAGCCCGGATGAATTCGAGATCGCTGAAAATGACCAACAAGCGCAAGACAATCGTGATCGGCTCGGTACTCGCCGTGGCCGTGCTGGCGGGTATCGTCGGCCCCTGGGTGCTCGGCAGTGACCACCGGCAACGTACCAACGACGCCTACGTGATCGCCGATTACACCGTGGTGGCACCCAAGGTGGCCGGCTTCGTCAAGCAGGTGCTGGTCGAAGACAACCAGCAGGTGCAGGCCGGCCAGTTGCTGGCGACCATCGATGCACGGGACTACCAGGCCGCACTGGATGCCGCGCAGGCCCAGCTGCTGGTGGCCAAGGCGCAAAGTGCCGATGCGCGTGCCACCTTGGAACGCCAGGCGGCATTGATTGCCCAGGCTGAGGCGGCGGTGAAGGCGGCGCAGGCCGAAGCATCGTTCGCCGACCACGAGGTCAAACGCTACAGCCGCCTCGCCGAGCAGGGCGCCGGCACCGTGCAGAATGCCCAGCAGGCGCGCAGCCGGGTCGACCAGGCCCGCGCACGGCTGGCCAATACCCAGGCTGCATTGGTCGCCGCGCGCAAGCAGGTGGACATCCTCAGCGCTCAGGTCGCCAGCGCCGATGGGCAGTTGAAGCGTGCCGAAGCGGGCCTTGAAAAAGCTCAGCTGGACCTGTCCTACACCCGCATTACCGCGCCGGTGGATGGCATGGTCGGTGAGCGTGCCCTGCGCGTGGGTGCCTTCGTCAACCCGGGCGCGCGCCTGCTGTCGGTGGTGCCCTTGCAGCAGGCCTATGTGGTGGGCAACTTCCAGGAAACCCAGTTGACCCATGTGCAGCCGGGGCAGCCGGTCAGTATCAGCGTCGATACCTTTGCCGGTGAAACCCTCAAAGGCCATGTGCAAAGCATTGCCCCCGCCACGGGCGTGACCTTCGCGGCAGTGAAACCCGACAACGCCACCGGCAACTTCACCAAGGTGGTGCAGCGTATCCCGGTGAAAATCGTCTTCGATGACGGCCAGCCGTTACTCGCGCGCTTGCGTGTGGGCATGTCGGTGGAAGCGACCATCGACACCCGTGGTGACAGGCTCAGTGGCAAAGAGGTAAGTGCACGATGAAACCGGCATTACGCTTGAGCCCTTTGCTGCTGGCCGTGCTGATGGCTGGCTGCACCCTTGGCCCGGACTTCGAGCGCCCGGACAGCCAGGCCCCTCAACAATGGCCATCGCTGCAGGGCCAGGCGGCACCCAGCCAGGCGCAGGCAGAACCCCTTGAACTTCGTTGGTGGGAAACCTTCCACGATGCACGCCTGAGTGCGCTGATCCAGCAGGTGGCCGAGCGTAACCTGGACCTGCAGATCGCCAGTGCGCGGCTGCTGCAAAGCCGCGCCTTGCGCAGCACGGTGGCTGCCGACCAGGCGCCGTCGGTCGATGTGGATGCCGGCTACAGCCGCGCCCGTAACAGTGCCGAAGGCCTCAACGACCCGTCTGGCAATGCCGGCAAGTCGGCGTTCAACCTGTGGCAGGGCGACCTGGTCGCCGGTTGGGAACTGGACCTCTGGGGCCGGGTACGCCGGCAGGTGGAGGCTGCCGACGCCACGGTGCAAGTGGCCGAGAACGACCGGCGCGGTGTGCTCCTGGCGCTGTTGTCGGAAACCGCGGGCAACTATATCCAGTTGCGTGCCGTGCAGCACACGCTCGATGTCACCCGTGACAACCTGAAGGTCGCCCAGCACAGCCTGAAGCTGTCCCATGACCGCCAGGCCGAGGGTGTCGCCACCCGGCTCGACGTGGCCCAGGCCAGCGCCCAGGTAGCCTCGATCGAGGCCCGTCTGCCCAGCCTTGAGGCCCGGCGCGATGACCTGATCAACGCGCTGAGCCTGCTGGCGGCCGAACCGCCACGCAGTTTGCAGGCACAGTTGCTTGAGGGTGGAGAGCTGCCTGCGCCGCAGCAGCAATTCGCGATCGGTTTGCCGTCCGAGCTGGCCGAGCGCCGTCCAGACATCCGTCAGGCCGAGGCCCGGCTGCATGCGGCCACTGCCAGCATTGGCGTGGCCAAGGCGGATTTCTACCCCAGCATCCGGCTGTCCGGCAGCGTCGGCTTCCAGGCCATGCAACTGTCGGACTTCGGCGCCTGGGACTCGCGCCGCTTTGCCTTCGGCCCGCAGCTGTCGTTGCCGATCTTCGAGGGTGGCCGGCTCAAGGGCACCCTGGCGCTGCGTGAGGCGCAGCAGCAGGAGGCGGCGCTCAACTACCGCAAGGTGGTGCTCGGTGCCTGGCATGAGATCGACGATGTGCTGCGCCTGTACAACGCCAGCCAACTGCGCCGTGATCACTTGGCCGAAGCGGTGCGGCAGAACCGCATCGCCCTGGAAACTGCCCAGCGCCAGTACGTGGAAGGCGCGGTGGACTTTCTCAATGTGCTGACGGTGCAGAGTGCGTTGCTTGCCAGTGAAGAGCAGTGGATCGACAGTTCGGCGGCGGTATCGCAGGCGTTGGTCGGGCTGTACAAGGCTTTGGGTGGTGGCTGGCAGGCGTTCGACGGGCAGCCGACGAACAAGGTGTGATCAAGCGGAGGCAGCCATGCACCTCTCCCTCAATGGCAAGCGCGCACTCATCAGTGGTTCCATGGCCGGGCAGGGCGTGTCTACCGCCATCGACCTTGCCGCCGCCGGCGCCGAGGTCGTGCTCAACGACCGCACCCAGGCGCTGGTCGACGCTGCGCTCAAAGCGGTGCGCGAGCGTTTGCCCAAGGCGCGGATCATTGGCGTTGCCGCTGACCTGGGCACCGAACAGGGTGTGCAGGCCTTGCTCCAGCAGGTGCCGCACACCGATATCCTGGTCAATAACGGCACGCAGGACGTTGCCCTGCGGCTACAGCGGCATTACGCCCGCGGCATGGCCGAGCGCAAGTGGGGGCAGGTGATCCACCTGGGCAGTGGATCAGAGCGGTCGCAGCAGCCCGAAGCGTTTACGCAGTACCCAGTCCAGTAAACGTCGTGGCAGCCAGCGTGCCACTAGCGGCAACGCCGTACTGCCATTGCCCAGCCGCACCACCGCTGGCACAGGCGATTTGCGTGTGGCAGCCAGCAGCCCTTGGGCAAATTGTGCGGCGCAGGTGGGCCGGTCTTGCGAGGCGCGGGCCCGCGCCTGGATATGCTCGCGCAGCGGCCACCACGGCGACTGCGCTGCCACCACCTGATCGGCCTGGCGCTGGGCATTGCTGGCAAATTGTGAGGCGATCGCTCCCGGTTGCACTTCCATGACCTGAATGCCGAACGGCGCCAGCTCCAGGCGCAGGGCGTCGCTCAAGGCATGCACAGCAGCCTTTGAGGCGCAGTAGGCGCCGGCGAACGGCGTGACCAGTATGCCCGATACACTGCCGATGTTGACCACCAGGCCACGCGCACGGCGCAGCAGCGGGAACAGTGCGCGGGTGGCGCCGATCACGGCGAACACATTGGTTTCGAACTGCTGACGCATGGCCTCCACCCCGCCATCGAGCAAGGGGCCCATGGCACCGTAGCCAGCGTTGTTGACCAGGATGTCGAGGCGGCCGTGGCCTGTTTCCAGCTCGTCGGCGAGGCGCATCAGGGCCTCGGCGTCGTTGACGTCAAGCTGCCGGGCGGTGAAGCCGGCTGCTGCCAGGTGTTCGACGTCTTCGGTTTTACGGGCGGTGGCCCATACGTCGTGGCCAGCATCGCGGAAGGCTTCGGCCAGGGCGCGGCCGATGCCGCTGGAACAACCGGTGATCAGGACGGTGGGCATTGGGCAGGCCTGTGCTCAGAGTAGGTTATGTAGAGGCCGAACCGGCCCCATCGCCGGCAAGCCGGCTCCCACAAATGGACCGCACAGGGCTTGAGCTCTGTGCTGTACCTGGATTGCCCCAAGGCATTGGATTGGTGTCCAACCTCCTGAGACCAGTCCAGATCCCTAGCTGCCAACGGGTGCAGGGTGCACCGATGCCAGGCGGTACTGGGTGCTTTTGCTGGGAGCCGGCTTGCCGGCGATGGGGCCCGTTCAGGCACCGTATCAGTTGGCGAATGTACCCTGTAGATGTTCGGCGCGAAACTCCAGTGTCTGCGGCCGGTACCCAGCGCGCAGTGGCGGCAGTGGCAGGCAATCGGTCCATTCGGCCCCAGGCTGCAGTTCGCCCGGCCCACGATAGCGCGGTGCGCTGTAGGTATTTTCGGCCAGGTTGATGGTATCGCCCGGGGCATAGGCAGCGATCCGCCAGCGCAGCTCGGTCAGCGGAGCCTTGTTGCCGTTTTTCATATGTACCTTCAAGGCACGGTCGGCAGGGCATTGATCCGGTGCGTAGGTCAGGCGCAGGTCAAGCCGCGCCAGTTGCGAAGCTTCGCGTGTGTCCTGCCAGACGACGAACAGTGCCACCAGCCCCAGGCCGCAGACGGCGGCCAGCGAGATCGGCAGGGCCTTGCCCGGGTAACGCAGGAGCAGTACCAGCCAGGTGAGGATGAGGAAGGCGCCGATGATCATGTGGTCCGAATCCCGTTCGAGTCTCCGGACATCTTGGAGCTGCTAGCTGGAAGCTTCAAGCTCCAAGCTGCAAGCGGCAAGAGAAAAGCGGGCCGGCGGTGCCCCCACATCAGCAGGAACACCACCGCCCCGCTTTGTCTTGCCGCTTGCAGCTCGAAGCTTGAAGCTTGAAGCTGCAAGAGAAAAGCGGGCCGGCGGTGCCCCCACATCAAGTAGGAACACCACCGCCCCGCTTTGTCTTGCCGCTTGCAGCTCGAAGCTTGAAGCTTGAAGCTGCAAGAGCAAAGCGGGCCGGCGGTGCCCCCACATCAGCAGGAACACCACCGCCCCGCTTTTTCTTGCCGCTTGCAGCTCGAAGCTTGCAGCTTACTGCGCGATGGTCTTGACCGACACGCCCCGGTCGACGGGCGTGGAGGTGCGCCCATACACATCCTCGAAGCGCTCGATATCATCCTCGCCCAGGTAACTACCGGACTGCACTTCGATGATCTCCAGCGGGATCTTGCCCGGGTTGCGCAGGCGGTGGACCGAGGCGATCGGGATGTAGGTCGACTGGTTTTCGGTCAGCAGGAACACATTTTCATCGCACGTCACCTCAGCAGTGCCCGAGACCACGATCCAGTGCTCGGCACGGTGGTGGTGCATCTGCAGCGACAGGCTGGCGCCTGGCTTGACGGTGATGTGCTTGACCTGGAAGCGGCCGCCCATGTCCACCGAATCGTAAGAGCCCCACGGGCGGTACACTTCGAGGTGGTTCTGAGTTTCGCTGCGGCCTTGCTCGTCGAGGGTCTTGACCATCTGCTTGACGCCCTGGACCTTGTCCTTATGGGCGATCATCATCGCGTCCTTGGTCTCGACCACGACGATGTTTTCCAGGCCGATCACCGACACCAGCTTGCCGTTGCCATGGATCATGCAGTTGTGGCTGTCCTGCACCACCACATCACCCTTGGTGACGTTGCCATTGGCGTCCTTGTCATGCACTTCCCACAGCGACGACCAGCAGCCAACGTCGCTCCAGCCAGCCGACATCGGCACCACGCAGGCGCGCTGGGTCTTTTCCATCACCGCATAGTCGATGGAGTTGTCCGGGCAGCAGGCGAAGGTCGCTTCGTCGATGCTCAGCACATCATCTGTTTCGTCGCTGCGCTCCAGGGCCAGCACGCAGGTGTCATAAATGTCAGGGTCGTGCTTTTTCAGCTCTTCCAGGAAGCGGCTGGCGCGGAACAGGAACATACCGCTGTTCCAGAAGTAGCCACCGGACTGGACGAACTCGGTAGCGCGCTTCTCGTCGGGTTTTTCGACGAACTCCGCCACGCGGGCCACCCCTTCGGGCAGCAGGGCGTCCTGGCTGGAGCGGATGTAGCCATAACCGGTCTCGGGCTTGGTCGCCGGGACACCGAACAGCACCATCTCGCCACGCTCGGCAGCTACGGTGGCCAGGGCCAAGGCCCGCTGCAGGGCTTTCTGGTCGTCGATCACGTGGTCGGCCGGCAGCACCAGCATCAAGTCATCGCGCCCCTCGCTGGTCAGCTTCATCGCGGCCATCGCCACCGCAGGGGCGGTGTTGCGGCCGAAGGGTTCCATGAGGATGCCCTGGGTTTGCAGTTTCAGCGCCGCGAGCTGTTCCTGAACGATGAACTTGTGGTCCTTGTTGCAGACCACGATCGGCGCGTCCATGCCTTCGAACACCAGGCGCTCGAGGGTTTGCTGGAACAGCGTGTGCTCACCGGTGAGGGCGAGGAACTGCTTGGGGAACTGCTTGCGCGACAAAGGCCACAGACGCGAACCGCTACCACCAGAAAGAATTACCGGGATCATGTTGTTTCTCCAATAAGGTCGTTAAAGAGGCAGAGGATCAGTTGGTGGACACTGGGCGGGTGACCCAGACCGGCGACAGGCTGCTGCCCGAGCCAGTGACGTACAGCACGGCGGCTTCACCGCGCTCCAGGGCGACGGGTTTGACGTCGCTGACTTTCTTGTCTCCTGCAAACAGGGCCAGGTTGACCTTGACCGGGTTGATCTCACGCTCGCCACGGCCTTTGGCTGCCACTGGCTTGACCACCTCGGTCTTGCCGTCGGCGGTCTTCAGGGCCAGCGGCTGGTCGCTCAGGTTCTGTACACGTACCAGGGCTTTCTGCTTGTTCTTGAACGGTGGTTCTTCGATCAGCTGCGGGTTGCCGCTGCCGTTGTTGACCAGGGTGTAGTACTTGTCAGCGGCCAGCTTGACCGGGACGCTCTTGCCAGCGACCTGCGCGGTGTAGTCACCGCCCGGGAGGAAGCTGAAGTCGCTGCTGGCCTGGGCACCGACCTGTTTGATCTGGGTGTTGCCAACGCTCGCGGCAGCGGGTGCAGGGGCGGCGTTGTACAGGCGCACGAAAGTCGAGCCTTTCGGTGCGGTAGGGCCATACAGGGCAGCGTCGGCGCCGGCGAATGCCTGCATCGAAGCCAACGACAGGCCTGCTGCGAGGGTGAGGGCTTTGGCAATGGAAGTCTTGGTAGTCATGTGCGTGTTCCTCTCTATCTATCAGTGGTCCGTCCGGTTGGACGACAGGGCCAGGTTTTCTTCGGATTTACGGGTGTTCTTCAGTTGCGCGATCCACTGCGGATCGAAGCTGCTGAGGTCGTTTTTCATTGGCAGATATCGTTCGGGGAATTCCCACACCACAACCTGTGGCGCGGCGTTCTTGAAGGCATCGCTTTGCAGGTACTTGAGCATTGGCAGCAGTGGGCCGTGACCGTCTTCGGCATAGTTGGCGACATCGCTGTGCAAGGCCTGCTGCAGCGCACCGAGGAAGTTCCAGTGCGGGTTGGCGCTGTAGCTGGTGCCGACCAGCGCGACCGGGATCTGGCTGTCGGCGAACAGGGCATCGCCGCTATCACCTGGGGCCTCGACGGGTCGGGTGCTGCGTTGCTGCAGGGTGTCCGGGCTGGGCAGCAGATTGCTGAACAGCGGGTCCAGTGGCAGGAAGTTGGTCAGGTCGCCTTTGTACGGGGCGGTGTTGCCAGCCTCGGTGATGAACGCCTGTGGATCGCCATTGAGCAGGCTCTGGCGGTTGACCGCCTCGGCCACTGCCTGGGCGGCGACTTCAGCGCCCATTGGCGTCCAGTGAGTATCGGTACGCAGGAATACCTGGCCGCGGGCCTTGGCCTGTTCCATCGGGGCCATCAGGTCAGGGGCGAAGACGTTGGCCTGACGGACCTGAGCATGGAACTGGTTGTACAGGTCCTCATGCAGGCTGGCAGGCGCCTCCTTGCCTACATACTCCGAATAGACCCGCGCCTTGGCCGGCACGATCGCCAGCACCAGCTGGCTACCGTGCTGTTGCAGGGTGTCGCGCACACCGCGGATCAGCGCCAGGTTTTCCTGCATGAGCTGGTCGGCGCCGGCAGTCGGCTTGAATTCTTCATCGCTGAACAGCCACTGGTCACGGCCCAGCACCACGCCTGGGCGGCCCTCGTTGAACAGCTTGTAATCCAGGGCTGCCCAAAGGTTGGTGCCCAGGCGCTTGATCGGGAACTCATCGTCGTAGTGCGTTTCGGCGGCCTTGGCCAGCTTGCCGTTGAGCAGAGTCATCTGCTCGGTGCGCTGGAAGCTTTGCAGGCCGCCGGTGGACCAGGCGCCCATGCCCACCAGCAGGCCGAGGAACGACAGGGAATAGGTGATGCGTAAAGTCCGGGTCATGGTCATCAACCTCAGAACTGGAAGTAAAGGAACGGCGAGTAGCTCTGCGCCGAAAGCTTGAGGATCGAGGCCACGAACAGCAGCAGGATCAGGGCACGGGTCATCACCCGGGTCCAGTCCAGGCCAAGCGAACCGTCGGCATTGACCTGCGCCGGCGTGCGGATTGCTGCCGGCGGGGTGGCATTGCGGTAGAAGTCGCGCAGGCCGAAAAACGCCAGGGTGACGTAGGCAATGACCAAGGTCGCTACCTGCAGCCCGGTGAGCTGGGCGCGGTTGAGTTCGGACAGCTGCCACTCGCCGAAGCTGAACATGGCGCCGTACATGCGGCCGGCCACTTCCAGGTTTTCAGCGCGGAAGATCACCCAGCCGACCACCACCAGCAGGAAGGTGAACGCCCACTTGACCGGGTTGAAGCGCTGCGGATTGGTGTCCAGGCCCAGTGCGCGTTCGATTGCCAGCCACATGCCGTGCCAGGCACCCCAGATGATGTAAGTGAAGTTGGCGCCGTGCCACAGGCCGCCCAGCAGCATGGTCAGGAACAGGTTGCGGTAGGTGTTGAAGGTGCCTTTACGGTTGCCGCCCAGGGTGATGTACAGGTAGTCGCGCAGCCAGGTCGACAGGCTGATGTGCCAGCGGCGCCAGAACTCGGTGATCGACTGGCTGATGTACGGCTGCTTGAAGTTCTCCATGAAGCGGAAGCCCATCATCAGCCCCAGGCCGATGGCCATGTCGCTGTAGCCGGAGAAGTCGAAGTACAGCTGTGCGGTGTAGGCCAGCGCACCGAGCCAGGCGTCACCGGTGGTCGGGTTCTGCAGGGCGAAGCAATGGTCGGCGACCACCGCCAGGGTGTCGGCGATGAACACTTTCTTGATGAAGCCCTGCATGAAGCGGGTGCAGCCTTCGGAGAACTTGTCCAGGGTGTGGGTGCGGTTGTTGAACTGGTCGACCAGGTCCTTGAAGCGCAGCACGGGGCCGGCGATCAGGTGCGGGAAGATCGCCACGAACGCCGCGAAGTCGATCAGGTTGCGAGTAGCCGGGGTGTCGCCGCGGTACACGTCGATGATGTAGCTGATCGATTCGAAGATGTAGAACGAGATACCGATCGGCAGCAGCACGTGGGTAAGGATGAAGGGCTCAAGGCCGAACGAGCTGATGATCGCGTTGAGGCTGTCGACGCCGAAGTTGGCGTACTTGAAATAGCCGAGGATCGCCAGGTCTACGCCCACGCCCAGCAGCAGCCAACGCTGTGCAGGCTTGGTGCGTACGCCGGCGGCACCCACTTTCAGGCCGATCCAGTAGTTCCACAGGGTGACACCGGCGAACAGGGCGAGGAAGTCCACCCGCCACCAGGCGTAGAAGATGTAGCTGGCGACCAGCAGCAGCAGGTTGCGATAGCGTTGCCCGCTCAGGTAGTACAGGCCGAGGAATATCGGCAAGAACAGGAACAGGAACACGTTGGACGAGAAGACCATCCCGGTTCTCCTAAATGGTTCACAGCATCCAGGGCAAAGCGCCCCCCAAACCCCCCAGCCCAAAAACTGGAAGGCACTTCGTATTCCTGTGGCAGCTGGCTTGGCGACAAGCCAGCTCCACAGGGTTTTGCGTTATTTCTTCGAAGCCGCGCTCGGGTCATAGACCCGGGTCAAGTTGCCGCCAAGGCGGAAGCTGTCGAACGGCTGCATCTCGTGTTTGCGCTCAAGGGTGTCGCCCACGCACTGGTACAGCGCGCACCAAGGCTCGAGCCAGGCGTACTTGCCGTCGACCTTGAGGTCCTTCATGTCCTGTTTCTCACCCGCACGTTCGGCGAAGTGGCGCGGGTCGCGGGCGCCGTACAGCACGCCTTCACCCAGGCGCTGCAGGGCAAAGTTGTTTTCGCTGCGCAGGTCCACGCCGTTGGCCTTGGCAAAGCTTGCGATCATCGCCAGTGGCGGCAGGGCGTAGTTGTGGTACGCCAGGGCACGTTGCTTGCGCTTGATTTCGTTGGGCAGGAAGCCCTGGTCGTCGATCTGGTTGGCGCCGATCTTGTATTCCTTCACCGCCCAGTCGAACAGGTCACGGCGGTCGGTGGCCACGGCGGTGGCCATCACCGACCAGGCCGCCCAATAGCTATGGTTGTTGATCTTCTCCAGCGGCAGGTTGCTCCAGTCGCGCACGGTCTGCTCGGCCAGGCGGGCGAACCACTTCTCGATCAGCTCGGCCTCGGCCTGGTGTGCGGCCAGGGGCTGCGAGTTGGAGAATTTCAGGCGCAGCCACGAGCCGCTCATGCTGCCCAGTGCCCATTTGCGCATGGACTTGCCGGTGTGGTTGTAGTTGGTGGACATCAGCGCATCGGCGCGCGCCCAGGTGCCCAGCCATGTCAGGGTGCAGTCCAGTTGTGCCGGACGGCCGTCACGCATGTACTGGTTGACCATCTTGGCGACACCACGCTCCAGGGTGGTGATGTCTTTGGTGGAGTCGCGGAAGGCTTGTTCCGACTCCTTGTTCAGGGTCGCCCGAGCCTTGTCAGAGCCTTCGTACTTGCTGCGAAACTGCAGCGCGCCGGTGTAGGGTTTGGGCGCAGATTCGCAGCGGAAGTTGCCGTCACTGGTCTTGATCTTTTCAATCCCCTCGTAATAACCCTGAGGGGGTACCAGCGCGGCATGCGCGGCACCGCCGGTCAGGGCCAGCACGAGCAGGGCGGGGCTGAAGAGTCGCTTGAATGCAGTCATGGTCGCCTCACTGGCCGGCCTGCGCGGTTTGCGCGGGCACGGCGTAGTTGTTGCGTTTGCAGAGCTTGGCCTCGACTTTCTGGGTACCGTTTTCCGGCCCCTGGACCTCGAGTGCCAACAGGTTCTGGCTGGCCCAGTCCTCGTCTTCACGCATCTGGAAGACGAAGCGGCCATTGGTGTCGGAGGTTTCCGGCTTCTCGATCTTGATGTCCTCGTGGCGCCCGTTGAGGTACCAGAGAGTGGCTTGCAGCACCTTCACCGAAGGGTCTTCGAACTTGATGTCCATCTGCAGGTTGCGGTTGATAAGGTCCTTGATCACGCCGCCCTTGCCGTTGACCATCAGCTCGTTCTTGCCGGGCTTGAGGGTGCTGCTGGCGCTCATCAGTGCCGGACGCGCGTCACAGCCATCGTCGAGCAGCGCGAGGATCTGCCGCCAGATGGTTTCCTGGTCCAGGCGATACAGGGGCGAGAATTCCCAGATGAGGATCTTCGGTGGATTGTTCTGGAATTCCTCACTGCCCAGGTATTCGATCATCGAGCCTTCCAGGCCGCCACCAGGGAAGGCGACGTTGAGCACGTCGGCACCGATGTACTGCTCCAGGAAGCCGGAGAAGTTGTAGTTCTTGCCGCTGTGGCTGGTGCCGACCAGGGTGATCTGGGCGTTACCGCTGTCACCGAACAGATCGTCGCCGCCGCTGGCACCTTTCGGTTCGGTGGCGAACTGGTCCATGTACTGCACGGCGTAGCTGGTGCCGCACAGTTGCCCGGCAACGTTGTGCAGGGTGCCGGTCTTGCCCATGCGCCCGGACTTGTGGGTTTCGAATTCCTTGCGTGGGATACCTTCGAAGGCCGGCATCTTGTGGACGGTGTCGGCCACGATCTTGGCTGCACGCTCAGCGCCGTAAGGCGTCCAGTGCTGGTCACCACGGAAGTAGAAGTCCTTGCCCTGGTCGGCGGCCGCCAACTGTTCGTTGGTCAGCGGCGACAGGTCCGGCACGTTGTAGCCCATGCTGGCGAAGCGCTTGAGCATGGCCTGGTAGTTGCCAAGGGCCTTCTGGTAATCGAAGGCGGCTTTCTCGGCCGGGTTGAGCATGTTGCGGTTCACCAGGCCTCGGGTGGGCTGGTACACCATCACCAGTTCAACGCCGCGCTTCTTGAACGCGTCGTGCACTTGCTGCAGGCGTTTGTAGCCTGCCGGTGTGGTGTTGAACTCGGTACGCAGGTCTTCGCGGGTACGGAACAGCCAGTCGCCCTTGGCCTGTACCAGCGTGGTGAAGTTCTGCTGGTAGCGGGTGGTGTAGCGACTGGCGTCGTGTGCTTCAGGGCACAGCTGGCAGCAAGGCTCGGCAGTGAAGGTCGGCGCCTTGACCTCGTCGGCGCGCACGCCCTGGCTGATGGCCAGGAGGGCGGCGGACAGGCCCAGCAATTTCATCAAGTGTGGGGTCATGGTCTGGGCTTCCTTAATCGATCATTTCGGTCTGGCGTTCGACCGGGTCGATCAGCACGGCCTTCTGCTGGCGCACCAGCAGGTCGAGGATTTCGTCCTGGCGCTCACCGAGGATGCCGTTGAGGCTGATGCCGCTGGCCTTGCGCGGGGCGAGCATGGAGACTTTGTACAGCTCCACCGAGAGCGGTGAGTCGATCGAAAGAGGCCCTGAGCCATTGGCCGCCAGCTCACCGCCGACCACGATCAGGGACACCTTGGTGTCGAACGGGTCGAGGGCGATGTCACGGTCGGTATCGGACAAGTCCTTGATGTGCCCGTAGACACCCACCAGGCCATTGGCCACGGCGACGTTTTCATACAGGCGGATGTTCACGCTGTTACGCACGCGGATGCCGTGGCGACGGTTGTTGATCAGCTTGTTGCCCCAGATCAGGTTGTCGCCGCTCTCGTACAACGTGATGCCATCGGTGTGGTTGCGGTAGATCTCGTTGTAGGCGATGAGGTTGTTGACGCTGTTACGGTCGATCACCACGCCCGAGAGCTTGTTGTCGTAGCTCTTGTTGTTGATGATCCAGCTGTCATTGACCTCACGCGATACGATGATCCCGTGCTTTTTCTTGGTGCCATACACTGTGTTGCCGGCGATGATCAGGCGGTGCGAGCGGTCGTGCGGGTCGATGCCGTAGACGATGTTGTCGCGGTAGGTGCTGTCCTTGACCACGAAGTCCTGGGTCTCGTAGCAGTAGAACCCGTACCACATGTCGCTGAATTCCGAGCCGATGATCCAGCCGGTGGGCTCCGGGCGGCCCATGCGCTTGGCCATGTTCGGGGTGTACTGCGAGATGCTCACACCGTACGACTTGGACTTGGCATAGCCAAAGCTGGCCATCTTGGTGTTGACGATGTACGTCTCGGTGCCGCCCCACGACAGCAGGAACGGGCGGAATTCCTTGGGCGAGCGGAAGGTCGCCGGACCGTTGTCCTTCTCGCGCCAGCCAGTGACCTGGGTGTCGCTGACAAACAGTTTGCCGTCATTGACCAGGAATGCGCCGCCCTCCTGGGACAGGCGCAGTTGCTTGACCTTGCCGTCGATCTCGAGGATGCCCTTGTGCCCAACCACGATCGGTAGGCGCGCCAGGTAAACCCCTGGCTCGACTTCGCTGAGGTACTGTTTGGGCACCTTCTTGCTCAGCTCGACCAGGTCGACATGGCCATCATCGACAAAGATCGCCTGGGGGATGCCGTGCTGGCGTTGTACCCACTCGGCAGCCTTGTTGTCGCCGCCGATGAATTCCTTGAGCGATTCTTCTTGCAGCATGCGGCGCACGCTGACCTTGCCCTTGTGGCTGCGGTCGATCTTTTTCTGCACGGCGGCGGCGGTGTAACCGCTCAGATCGGGCAGCTTGGGCGGGTCCATGTGCAGCGGCTCGGTCGGGGCGCTGGACACGGTGTAGGTCTTGGCCTGCTGCAGTTCCTTGGCAATCACCGCAGGTTCTGCGGCGACGGCCAGGCCTGTGGCCAGCAGCAAGGCGCTGGCCAGAAGGCTGTGACGTATGTGCGGGTGAAGGTTCATTGCAGGTCCTCTACCGGCCTCAGAAGCGCCAGATCACGTCGACGAAGGCGCGGTGCATGTAAGAATCCGCTTCCTTGCCATAGGCATCGCCGGGTTTGAACACACCGGCACGCAGGCGCACCAGCGCGGACGGCTCGTCGATCGCCTGGCTCATCGAAGCGGGCAGCAGGCCCTGCTTGAAGTACTTGGTGACGACCACGTCCATTTCCTGGCCCAGGTCTTTCTCGCCGTTGACCAGCGGGCGGTTCACGCCGTTGTCGTTGACCGCGGCGTTGATGCCGCTGGAGCCGATGTTCTGCGAGCCATCGACACGCCAGAACTTGTGGTAGATGAAGCTGGCGTCGTAGTCCTCGCGCAGTTGCCAGGAGGCGAACAGCGTGGCCGCCTGCAGGTTGCCCAGCTCGCCACGGAAGGCCTCGCCGAAGCGGTGTACGCGCGAGCGGGTACCGGTGAAGTTGGAGCGGTTGCTCTCAAGGCCGGTCTGCTCGAAGTTGTTCGAACCGTCGTCGCCACCGCCGCCGCTGCCGCGGGCATAGGCTGCGCCGACCTGCCAGTTCGGGTCCAGACGCAGGCGGATGCCCAGGTCGGTGGCCCAGGCGTTGACGTCGCCGCTCTGCTTGCCGGTGACGACCTGATCGTCACCGACCAGCTGGCTGTTGAGCTTGTCGCGATCACCGGTCAGCCAGGTCAGGCTGCCCCAGTAGTTGACGGTGTGGTCGTTGCGCCAGTTGTAGGCGTCGCTGTTGGCTTCCAGGCCCAGCCAGGTGAGGTCGCCGGTGCGGGTCTTGTCCAGTGCGTCGATGGTTTCGCCCGGGCTTTTCAGGCTGCCACTGTCATGGGTGTGGTGAGCGCGCAGGCCGACCCAGTGGCCCGGTGTCCACTGCGTGGCGACGTTACCGTAGAGGTGCGTACGGTCTTCGTCTTCCGGGGCCAGCTCGGTCAGGTCGGTGCGGTACTCGCTGAAGCGCTGGGCCACACCCAGGTCCGCCTTGAGCAAGGTGGTGTCGAAGGTCCAGTTCAACGCTTCGATGTTGGTGTCGCGCCACATCCCGTCGTCGCTGCGCAGGCGTTGGCGACCCAGGCGCAGTTGCTCGCCGGGGTACGCGGTGAGGCCACTGTAGCCAACCCAGAACTCGCGCATGGCCAGGTAGCTCTTGTCGGGTTGACGGCTGTCGTCACCGGTGTCGGTGGTGGTGCCGTCGTCGTTCTGGCGCAAGGTGTCGGTTTCGATGGTGTCGGTGGCGGCCACGGCCTGGCCCATGGCATAGGCACTCCAGTTGCCGCGCTCGCCGTACACCCAAGGGCGCAGGTCCAGGCCCAGGCCGTTGACGTCACCGCCGGAGCGGGTGCCCAGGTCGCGATCGTCTTCCGACTGGCCGGTGATTTTCACATCCAGGCCGAAGTTCTTCTGGGCAGTCATGTCGGCCAGGGTCGGGCAGGACCACAGCAGGGCGAAGCTCAGGCCGATACCGGCTTTCACGAAGGGATTGAGCGTCATAGCGAGTCCTCACCGTCTACTTCTTTTTCGTCGTCTTGCAGGGCCTCGAGGGCCAGGGTGCTGGCGCCGCCTTGGGCCATGCTGCCGCGAGCCTGCCTTTCCTGCGCCAGCAGGCTCTGCGCCTGGCTGCGCTGGTCAGGCGTGAGTTGTTGGTCGAGTTGCTGCAGCAGTTCGGTGGCTTGCGGCGTCGGGTTGGCCTGCGCAAGCTGGGCGAATACCCAGGCGTCGCCCGGTTGAGGGCGAATGCCATGGCCTTCGCTGAACAGCTGGGCAAGGGCGTAGTCGGCACTGTTCTGGCCACCGCGGGCGGCGCTGAGCAGGTGGTCGACGGCCTTTTGCGGCTCGACGTTGCCCAGGTAGCCACGGCGATACAGCTGGCCAAGGTAGTAGTGGGCGCTGACTTCGCCGGCTTCGGCAGCGGCCTGCAGGTGGCGTTCGGCCTTTTCGGCATCCGCGGGCAAGGTCTTGCCTTCGTAGTACAGGCGGCCCAGCAGCAGTTCGGCGCGCGGCTGTTCGGCTTCGCGGCCCTTGTCGATGTAGGCGATCAACTGGTCGGTGTCGCCCAGTTCCGGGAAGTCGTAGACCAGTTGCGCCAGGCTCACCCAAGAAGCCGGATTGGCCTCAGCGACCTGTTCCAGCAGCGCCTTGGCGGTTTTCTCGTCGGTCTGGCCCAGGCTGCGGTCGGCCAGTACACGGGCAACGCTGTCGACCCGAGTGGCAGGCACCGAACCGCGGGCATAGGCGGATTTGAGCTGGCCGATCAGGGCAGCCTGCTGGTCGGCCTGGCCGCGTTTCTGGTACACGGTGGCCAGTTCTACATAGCAGATGTCGTTGGTGTTCAGCGCAGCCTTGCAGATGTCCTCGACCTCAGCCAGGTGCTGGTCGTAGGTCCCCTGGGTGCGATACAGCAGCACCTGGGCCAGGCCCGCTTCCGGGTTGCCGGCCGCGCGCCACTGGTCGATCTGCTGCTGGGCATTGATGTCGGGGAAGCTCTGCGGGTAGGTCAGGTAGAGCATCGCCAGCGGGATCAGGGTGTTGCCTTGGCCCTGCTTGGCGGCGAGCTTGAGCAGGGTCTGGGCTTCTTCGCGTTCTGCCTGGGTGCTGTCGGGCTTGGCCACCAGCAGGCGGCCGAGGCGTGCCTGGGCGCGTGGCGAAGTGGCCGCCGCAGCGCGATAAGTGGCCTCGGCTTCCTTGAGCTGATCGGGGTCACGGGTAGCGACCTTGATGTCGGCCAGGCCGACTTGTGCCTCGCTGTAGCCCAGGTCCGCCAGCGCCTTGTAGTTACGCTCGGCCAGCGCGGTGTCACCGCGCTTGAGGGCTTCGTTGGCCAGGCGCTGGTCGGGCAGGCCGGCACAGCCTGCCAGGGCGATGGCCGCGGCCAGGGCGCAGAGGCCCAGGCTTGCGCTCTTCTTGTGGGGCATCATGCGTTGATCCTCTTACAGCCCACGGGCCGCGGCTTTGTCGATCAGCCAGTTGAGCGAAGGGCCACGGTCACTGCTGACCGATGCCGGGCGCCCGGCCAGCTCGGCAGGCAGGCCGCCGTCTGGTTTGATCTGCACGCGGATGTCGGAGGCCAGGTTTTCGCTGTTGAGGCTGGTGCTGCTGACGATCTGCCCGGTGCGCACTTCGTTTTCGCCAGCCACCTGGAAGTTGACGCGGGTACCTGGCTTGACTTCATCGAACTGGCGGTAGCTGAAGCGTGCTTCGACCATCGGGTTGCTGGTCCGCGGGATCAGCTGGAAGATCGGCTGGCCTTTGGCGGCGTACTGGCCGTCGTCCACCAGTTGGCGGGCGACCACGCAATCGCAGGGGCTGGTGAGGGTGCCGGAGAGTTGCTTGCCGAACAGTTCTTCGACCTTGGCCGGCTCCAGCTGCGAGTCGTCCAGGTGGCCCTTGAGCATGTCCAGCATGCTGGTGCTGAAACTGGCCAGCGGCGCGCCTTTGACCACCATGCCGCCGGGCTCGACCAGGCTGTTGACGGTGCCGTCGCGCGGCATGGTGATGCTGGTGGTCGGCACCGCGACCACGCCGGCTTCGGCGTGGCTGACGAAGTACATGCCGTACAGCGATTTGGCGACGAAGCCGAAGGCGGCAACACCGACCACAAACACGCCCAGGGTGACGGTCACTGCCTTGAACCGGCCGAAGGCGGACAGGCCAGAGCCGCCGTCCTTCTGTTTGCGCGCCTTGGTGAAGTTGTCGCGCTGCAGGGTGCTGAGCACGTCGCCGACGCTGATCAGCTCACCTGAAAGGTGGCTGGTGATGATGTGGCGCAGGGTGGCGATGTCGCGCGGTTCGAGGTTCTGGAACTGTGCACCGGTGCGGCCGTCGCTCGGGTTGCAGGAGCGCACCTGAAACTCGATGTCCATCGACAGGCCCAGGTTGTCGACCACGAACTGCAAGCGCCCGCGCAGTACCTGGCCGACCTGCAGCGGCTGCTTGGCGAAGAAGCTCAAGCCGCCAGCGGACAGGTCTTCGACCTTGACCTCATGGGTCTGGCGTTCGCCATCGAGGTAGCGCAGCTTGGCTGGGATGCGCACCCGGGCGTGCTGGCGCTGGGCTTCGGACTCATGCACGACATTGACGTTCACGGCGGTATTCATGGTGATTTGTTCCTGTTAGTTCCGATCCGGGTTTGGCTCACACGACCATGAACAGCACAGCGACGAAGATGCTGGCAGCCGAGAAGGTCATGGTCCGCGAGGACCAGGTGTTGAACCATTGTTGAAAACTGGCGAGGTCGCGTTTCAGGGCAGTCGGTTGGCGGGTCCAGGACTGCTTGTCGAGGCGGAAGAACACGTAGATCTTCATCATTGCCCCGACGATCTGGTTGTAATAGAGGATCAGCGGATAGGCCGGGCCGACGTTGTGCCCCGAGCACAGCAGCATGATGGTGAGGATCAGGCGGGTGATGCCGATCCACAGCAGGTACACCAGCAGGAAGCCCAGGCCGAACTTGAGGCTGGCGATCACGGCCACGGTCAGGCCCAGGAGGCTGGTCCACATCGACACACGCTGGTCGAACAGCACGATGCTGGTGAACAGCCCCAGGCGGCGCAGGCCCAAGCCCAGCGCGCGGGAGTTCTGGCGCAGGTTGTTGCCGTACCAGCGGTACATCAGTTTGCGGCTGGCCTTGAGGAAGCTTTTCTCCGGCGGGTGTTCGACCGTGTTGATGGCGGCGTCCGGCACGTAGAAGGTGTCGTAGCCAAGGCGCATCAGGCTGAACCAGCTGGACTTGTCGTCACCGGTGAGGAACTTGAAGCGGCCCAGGCGCCAGTGCATCAGCGAGTCGCTTTCGACGTCGGCGATGAACTCGGGGTTGGTCACCACGCTGGCACGGAACATCGACATGCGCCCGGTCATGGTCAGCACGCGCTTGCTCAGTGCCATCGAGCACATGTTGATATGGCGCTGGGCGAAGCGCAGCTTGTGCCACTCGCTCATGATGTAGCCACCGCGCACTTCGCAGAACTCGTTGGTGGTCAGGCCACCCACGTTCGGGTACAGCTTGAACCACGGTACGGTCTTGCGAACCACGCCTTCGGCCAGCACGGTATCGCCGTCGATCACCGCGACAACGGCGTTTTCATCCGGCAGCATGCGCGAGATGGCGCGGAAACCGTACGCCAGGCCATCACGCTTGCCGGTCCCGGCGATGCGCACGATGTCCAGCTTCACGTGGGCGGGCGGGTTGTATTTGGCCCACAGGCTCTTTACCAGCAGTTCATCGGACATTTCCACCAACGAACAGACCACGGTGGTGGGGAAGCCACAATCGATCGCTTCACGGATCACCGAGCTGTACACCTGCGCGGTGGTCAACGCTTCGATGCGGAAACTGGTGACCATCAGGTACACGTGTGACGGGTCGGCTGCAGCGCCCATCTTCTGCACCTTGCGGCGCAGGTAGGGGTACACGCCGTAGAGGAAGATCATGCCGCGGATGAAATGGGTGGCGCCCATGGAGTAGCGCCAGATGCCGACTGCGCCGACCAGGAAGATGAAGTGCTTGGACTGCGAGTCGAAGATGTCGGCCGGCAAGGCCAGGGCGATCAACATGAGCAGGCTCATGTAGAGCAGCCAACCGGCGCACTGCAACAGCACTGTCTGTAGCCTTTGCATGTTCAGCATCCGTTGAGAAATCTGGAAAAAGGGCAGCGCAGGAGGCCTGCGCTGCCGGGCTGCTGGCTTACCAGCAGATGCCTTCGGTGCCGCGGGTAGTGCAGGTTGGCTTGCTCATGAAACCGACCAGGTCGATCACTTGCTTGCCAGCCGGTGCCTGGTCGGCAAGGGCGCGGAACTGCTCGTCACGGTTGCCCAGAACGATGATCTCGGCGTTGTCGATGACCTTCTGGAAGTCGGCGTTGAGCAGCGACGAGACGTGCGGGATCTTCGACTCGATGTACTCCTTGTTCGCGCCGTGAACCCGGGCGTACTCGACGTTCTCGTCGTAGATGTCCAGTTGGTAGCCTTTGCCGATCAGGCGCTCGGCCAACTCCACCAGCGGGCTTTCACGCAGGTCGTCGGTACCGGCCTTGAAGCTCAGGCCCAGCAAGGCGACCTTGCGCTTGTCGTGGGCTTCGATCAGTTCAAAGGCGTTCTGCACCTGGGATTCGTTGCTGCGCATCAGCGAGTCGAGCAGCGGGGCCCGGACGTCGAGGCTGGCGGCACGGTAGGTGAGGGCGCGCACGTCCTTGGGCAGGCACGAGCCGCCGAAGGCGAAGCCAGGGCGCATGTAGTACTGCGACAGGTTCAACACCTTGTCCTGGCAGACCACGTCCATCACGTCACGGCCATCGACGCCGACGGCCTTGGCGATGTTGCCGATTTCGTTGGCGAAGGTGACCTTGGTGGCGTGCCAGACGTTGCAGGTGTACTTGATCATCTCGGCGACTTCGATCGGCTTGCGGATGACCGGCGCATCGAGTTCTTCATACAGGCTTTGCAGGACGTCGCCGCTGGCGCTGTCCAGTTCACCGATGACAGTCATCGGTGGGTGGTCGTAGTCCTTGATCGCGGTGCTTTCACGCAGGAACTCAGGGTTGACCGCAACGCCGAAGTCGACGCCGGCCTTCTTGCCCGAGCAGTCTTCGAGAATCGGGATGACCACGTTCTTCACAGTGCCTGGCAGCACGGTGCTGCGCACCACGATGGTGTGGCGGCGGGTGGTGTCACGCAGCACGTAACCGATTTCGCGGCAGACCGACTCGATGTATTCCAGGCCCAGGTCGCCATTTTTCTTGCTTGGGGTACCGACGCAGATCATCGACACGTCGCTGGCGCGGATGGCCTCGGCGAAGTCGGTGGTGCCACGCAGGCGGCCATTGGCGATGCCCTGTTGCAGCAGTGCCTCCAGGCCAGGTTCGACGATGGGCGACTTGCCCTGGTTGATCAGGTCGATCTTGGTGCTGGACACGTCCACACCAATCACGTCATGGCCTCGCGCCGTCAGGCAGCCTGCACAGACCGCACCCACATAACCCAAACCAAAGATGCTGATACGCATCGCTATCACCTCATGTGTTTATCACGCCAGCTCCTCCGGGAAGAGCCGGACCGGGTTGATTAACAACAGTTTTAGGGCGCACGGATCCCATGGCGAATGCACACTTCACCGAGCGCAGGCATGAACAAATCCGGAGCGCACAAAGTTATGCACTCAAAGTTGGCAGTCAAAGGCCAGTAATTAATAGGCGTGCCCTGAAATGCAGCCGTCTTTATTGCAATGCGCTACTTGGCGCGTTGCTGTGCTTGTTTTTTCAATTGGAAAAATCCTTTGAAATCAACCACTAGGACGATTTTAAGGGGCGCGTCTCTCCTGCTGGGCAGGGCCTACGGGAGTACCCGTGGCGTTTGTTAAAAGTTTCAGAGCCGCTGTTGGTTCGCGACTGCTAGTCCTCTGTAAGTCATCTCTCACACCGCACAGGCATGAAATTCGTTACGGCACTATGAGCTATGCGTCGCAGAAGAAGTTCCTGGGTGGGTTTCGCCCCGATGAAAGATTTCTAAATAATTCTTCAGTAGCGAATAGTTTCAAACTGATAGCACGCTTCGGAAGCACCCCTGTATATAAAGGGCGAAAACCGGGTACGATATTTTTGTGCCAGCATGAGAAAATTTTTTTCAAAATTCGTCAAAAAAGTACGAGCGGGCTTATGACGGTTGGCGATAACGGCTTATTCGTCCGTTTTTTGACGCTGGTTTGTTGGCGTGATGGCTTTGTGATTCATGCCTCAGGGTGGTGCGGGATCACATTCAGAAATACTCAAAGCCATGCAAAAGCTAAGGTTTTGCCCCAGCGGGTCGTTAACACCCTTGGACGCACCTTTCAGGCGCTGTCCATGAACGACGGAGCGTCTTGGGCAGCCTGGGGCCACTGGCCATCAGGGGCGTCTCATCCTTAATCACATGGAAGAGACGAGATCACGCTTATGAAAAAGACATCGCAGATTGTGCTTGCCATCGTTTCGCTGCTTGCTGCCGGCCTGGTGCAGGCGGGGCCGCCCGTAGAAGTGACCATCAAAAACCTCGGTGCTCAGCCCGCGGTCATGAAACTGGTGACCTCAAATGAGACCAGTACCTATCAGATCGCCAACCCTAAACCCTCCAATACGATTTCAGCCTCATCTTCCACCTTCATGCGCGTGCAGCGGTTGGTAAGCCCGGACGTAAATGGTGCGATGGTGCGCTACACCATCGGCAGCAAGACGTGCGCTTTTGGCACCACTTTTCAGATGCGCATGCTACCGGGTGGAATAAAACAGCCCCAGTGGACCAAAACCGCAACGCCAAGTGGCGGGGCAACGTGCACGGCGAATATTACGAGTACCTCCGCTGACTTCTCATGGAAAGTCGAATTCACGATGAGGTGAGTGGCGTTCCAGTCTGCCTCTCAAAGTCTGCACTTTGCCGGTATGCGCCGGCGAAGTGTAGTTGGAGTATTTGTGCGAAAGGCGGGTGCTGCATCAGCACCAGGAGTTATGTATATGGATGGCGTCAGTGGTCGTGGGGTATATAAAAGCCAGGTTGGCACGGCTCTAACTGTCAGGCGTGTAGAGGAATCTGGCCTTGTAGACGCGCAGAAAATAGACAGCGAAACGGGCAATGGCGAAGAAAAAATCTCGAGCCTGGCTAAACAGTTGAGTGCTGCTGCCGAGCGTGCGGCGTTGCGTGATAGCCAGCTCTCCCGTAGTGAGCTGGCAGACCTTGCAGCCAGCATTCTTGATAGGTTGGCAGGGCTGTCATATTCTTTGGCAAAAGACTTTTATGATTCACAGCTACCGGATTCGGATAATGATGAGTTGCTGGCGCGTGCGCGCCAAGCCAATGATTTTGCAAGTGGCAAAGGTAGCAACCCATTCAAGGGTTTTAGTCGCGAGCAGCTAAGCCTGATCATTTACGACGAAAGCGGGGCTTTCACGGTGAGTGAGCGACGCGCTGCAATGTTCGAAAAAACAGACCAGCATAACCAGTGGGCACAATCAATAAGCGGCAAGATGAATGCTGAGTATCAGCGAACGGGCCGAATTGATGAAGGGTTGCATGAGATTCTGGACTTTTATAATGCTCTACCGCCCATTGAAGTCGCCGAATATGGAAACTATGAGGCCGATATCATGATGCAGTTGTCGCAGCATGAAGTGCCGCAGCCGGAGTTTGATACTTCGTTGATCGACATGTTGGCAAAGGAGTGGAAATCTGCACGAAGCGATCAAGCGAAAGCACTCGACTCGCAGAGCGACGCTGCTTTTCAGGGTGAGAATGGGGGGGCCAAGGCATGAACCCGATAGTTTGCGTGAACGGTATCGCGCGCATTCAGGGCTGCCAACCAGTGCTGCAAGATGTCTCTTTGTCTATCCCCCGCGGCCAGACCTGCGCCATCATCGGCCCTTCCGGCTCGGGCAAAAGTACCTTGCTCAACCTGATCGGCCTGCTCGACCAGCCTTGCCGTGGCCAGATAGTGCTGGCTGGCCGGGACATGACCGCAGCCACCGCCGACCAGCGGGCAATCATGCGTAATCGCCTGCTGGGCTTCATCTTCCAGAGCTTCAACCTGCTGCCGCGCCTGACTGCGCTGGACAACGTCGCTTTGCCATTGAGTTACCGGGGCATCGGGCGGGTAGCGGCACGCCTGGCGGCGCAGCAGCAACTGGAGGAAGTCGGGCTAGGTCAGCGGGCGCAGCTTCTGCCAGCCGACTTGTCCGGTGGCCAGCGGCAACGGGTCGCCATCGCCCGGGCGCTGGTGACAGAGCCTGCGGTGCTGCTGGCCGATGAGCCGACCGGTAATCTCGATGGCGCCACGGCCGAGGGTATTGCAGCGCTGTTGCTGGCACTCAATCGTGAGCGGGGCGTGACCTTGCTGATGGTCACCCACGACCCTGCCATGGCGCAGCGCATGGAGCGTTGCATCGAGGTGCGCCATGGCGGGGCCTTTGATGCCTGAGGCCTAAGGCCCTTCGTGGCCACAGCGTTTGAGCGAGGCGTTGGCCAGCTTGCGGCAGGCAGGCCCCCGTGCCTGGCTGACGCTTATCGGCATCGCGGTGGGCTGCGCGGCGCTGGTGGCCTTGCTCAATATCGGCCACAGCGCCACGCAACATGCTCGGCAGCTGTATCGAGGCATGGGCAGTGATCTGCTGGTCGCCAACCTACAATGCCCTGCTGAAGTTGTTCCGCCGGTGGCCCTGGACCTGTCTGCATTGCCAGCGTCCATTCGCGCGGCTGCGCCTTTGCTGGTTTCTGTGGCCACAGTGCAATTGGCGAGCAAGCGCCATGAGACGCTGGTCGCTGCAAGCACGCTGCAACTGGCGCAGGTACTGGACTTGCAAGCCAGTCAGGGCCGCTTGTTGTCCGCCTACGACGATGACACCACTCACGTGTTGCTGGGGGCCACGCTGGCCCGGCAACTGGGTGCACGCGTGGGCGACCGACTGCAGTCCGGCCGCTACCTGTTCGAGGTGGTTGGCGTGCTTGCGCATCGGGGCTACAACCCGATGCTGCCAATACAGGTCGACGATGCGCTGTTGATGCCATTGCCGCGCATGCGCCGCCTGGGCGCTGTGCCGGAGGTGGGGACGGTGCTTGCACGCGGCCATGCTGTCGCCGTGTTGCCGGACACGGCACAACCGCTGACTGATTATCTGGCTTCGCGACTACCTGGGTACGAGGTCGATGTGCAGCTGCCACAGCAGTTGCTCGAAGGGATGGCCAACCAGTCACGGATGCTCACGTGGGTGCTCGCCGGCTTTGCAGGTATTGCATTGCTGTTGGGTGGGGTTGGGGTGATGAATGTGATGCTGATGAGCGTAGCGCAGCGCCGTCGCGAGATCAGCGTGCGCATGGCGCTGGGGGCACGCACCCGCGATATTGCCTGGTTGTTCCTGCTCGAAGCGCTGTTGCTGGCAGGGGGCGGAGCGTTGCTCGGCACGCTGGTGGGACTGGCCGCCAGTTGGGGCTTTGCCTTGCTGTCAGGCTGGCGCTATGCGCTGGATGCGTCATCGATAGGGCTGGGCATGGGCAGCGCGTTGTCGCTCGGCCTGTTCTTTGGCTTGCAACCGGCGCTGGCTGCGGCACACCTGCAACCTGTATTGGCATTGCGCGATGACTAGGTGGCCTGTGTTTCTGTGCCTGGCGCTGCTGGGCGGAGCCGTACTGGCGGCAGATGCCCTGCAGCCGTCTCGTGCGGGCCAGGCCTTTGCGGTGTCGGCCACTGCATGGGCGGCCAGCGGGGAGGCCGAGGTATCGCTGGAGCTAGCCGATGCGGTTGCCTTGGCCCTGCGGGACAACCGCGCCATCCGCAGTGCTTACCTTGAGCGCATCGCGCAGAAATTCGACCTGCGCGTGGCGCGTGATCACTATGCCCCACAGCTCTCATTCAAGGCGCGTACCTTTGGCAATCGCAACAGTGATGTCAGGTGGATGAGGCGGGGCAGGCTTACGTGGTTTACCGGGCTAGGGGGGATCTGCAGGGGCGCAAGGTGCCGGTTACCGCTGGTAGGGCGGTAGCGCAGGGGGTCGAGGTGCTGGGGCTGTCGGCGGGTTATGTGCGCATGCCGTAAAAGGGCCGCTGTGCGGCCCCTTCATCGGTCACTGCTTCAGGGATCAGGTGCCTGGCGGTGGGGCAGGCACTCACTCGGCCGGATGGTCGCGCAAGAACACCAGGTGATCAGGCTTGGACTGTTCGGCGCTGTAGTAGTAGCCCTGTACGTCGAACTGCTTGAGCTGCTGGGGGTCGTTGACCCGCTCCTGGATCACGAAGCGGCTCATCATGCCACGGGCTTTTTTGGCGTAGAAACTGATGATCTTGTACTGGCCGTTCTTCAGGTCCTTGAAGTCGACGTTGATTACCCGGCCTTGGAGGGCGCTGCGTTTCACCGCGCTGAAGTACTCGTTGCTGGCCAGGTTCAACAGCAGGTCATCACCCTGCTCGGCCAGCGCCTGGTTCAGCCATTGGCTGATACGCGTGCCCCAGAAGGCATACAGGTCCTTGCCACGGGCATTGGCCAGCTTGGTCCCCATTTCCAGGCGGTAAGGCTGCATCAGGTCGAGCGGACGCAGCAGGCCGTACAGGCCGGAGAGCATGCGCAGGTGCTGCTGGGCGTAGGTGAAGTCGTCTTCGCTCAGGGTTTCGGCGTCCAGCCCGGTATACACATCGCCCTTGAAGGCCAGCAGGGCCTGCTTGGCGTTTTCCGGCGTGAAGTCTGGCGTCCAACTGCCAAAGCGAGCGGCGTTGAGGCCGGCGAGTTTGTCCGACAGGTGCATCAGCTCGCTGATCTGTGCCGGTGACAGCTCACGCAGTTGCACGATCAGCTCCTGAGAATCGTCCAGGTACTGGGGCAGGGTAAAACGCTCGGTCACCGCAGGGGTGTCGTAATCGAGGGTCTTGGCGGGGGAAATCACCGTCAGCATCGGGTCGGCTCCTGGAATCGTTGCCGGGATTCTACGGATTGAAGCAGGGGAACGCCAAACTATGGCGACAATAGTCACAGACCATCGGATGAGCAGGCGCTATAGTGCGCCTTTCGCTGTGACGGAGAGATCGATCGTGCGCATTGCCGGTGTCTTGCTGGCCTCACTCTTGAGCCTGGCCGCCCACGCCGCCCCTATTCCCCCCGCCAGCCTGGACCGCAGCCTGTGGCCCGAACAGTTGGACACGCCAGCGTTGTTCGATGTCGCCTCGCGCGCCGAGATCCTGTCGTTTGCCCAGGTGCTGCACGAAAGTGAGCTGCTCGACGACCGGGCGCTGGCCGCGCGCCTGGGTTTGCGGCAGATCAACCTGCAAAAGGTGCGGGCGCTGCGGGCGCGCATGTGGCAGCGGCTGTGGCAGGGCTACCAGCAAGCCCAACGCAGCTGCGAGCAGGATGCCTCGTTCTGCTACCTGGTGGAGTCCATGGCCGATTTGCGCACGAAGGCTGCGACGTTCGCCGCCGATGTCGGCACCTTCTATACAGGCTGGGTCGAGCCTAGCCACCAGTTCCATGTGCGCTACCTGGATGAGCAACTGCGCAAGGCGGCGCTGTTGCCGCAGATCACCAGCGAGGTCGAACGCCTGTCCAACCGTGAGCGCAGCGGCGATGAGCTTAACGACCGCATGTTCCTGCTGACCTTCGTGGGCGGGCCCGGCCCCCAGGGCAGCACGACCGACACGCTGACCGATTACCTGCGCAAACAGAAGATGCAGGGCACCTTCTTTGTATTGGGCAACCGCCTGCAGCAGCGGCGTGACGCTGGAACGGCCAATGCGCTGGGGCAGCTCTATGATGGCCAGTGCGTGGGGCTTCAGGGGTGGGAGTATCGCTCGCATGCCCAGTGGAACGGCTGGCAGGATTCGCTCAGGCGCAGCCAGGCGCGGATCCAGGCCGACCTGCCTGAGCAGTACGTGCCGTTGTTCCGCCCGCCCTATGGTCAGCGCCGGGCCGATGGCGAGGCATTCATGGCCAGCCAGCAGTTGCGGGTGTCGCTGTGGGATATCGATGCGCAGGATGATGGCCCGTTGACAGCCCAAGCCTCGGCCCAGCGGGTGGTGACCTTGATGCTGCTGTGGCGCAAGGGGGTGATCCAGTTCCATGACAGCCTGCCCAAGGCGCAGCCGGCGGTGCAATGGTTACTGGAAAACACCGCGCAAAGCGGCATTGGCTGGGAGGATTGCCGTGAATACGGCTATCAGGAATAACGGGTCTGACTTCTGACTGTAGTCCCGTATGGGTCCATCGCCAAGTCCTGTTCGTCATTCGGAAAAATAAACTTCACCAACACGTAAAAATGCTTTTTTTAGTCATGCTTTTTGCGGTATGAAGAAACCAGACAGCCGATTCCTGCAGCACAGGTGGCGTCATCCAAGCCCACCTTGCCAGGTTCACTTCCCGCCCGTAGCGACGCGGATACGGGAAGAACGGCAGTCACTTTGCGGCGCAGCAGACCGCGCCGTGTGGCTTCGACATAAGGTGACCGAGTATGGATGACCAAGGACGCAACCCTTCCTCCAGCAAGCCAATCCTCTATGTGCTCGATACCAACGTCCTGATTCACGACCCCAACGCACTTCTCAACTTCGAGGAGCACCACGTCGCCCTGCCGATGACGGTGCTGGAGGAACTCGACAAGCTCAAGACAGGGAAACACACCATCGCCGCCGAATGTCGCCAGGCCATCCGCCTGATCGACCAGACCCTCGGTGACGCATCGCCCAACGATGTCGAGCAGGGCGTGCCGATCCAACGTGGCAAGGGCGGGCCAAAGGGCTTTCTATCGATCCTGATGAGCCCCCGCAGCGAACCCAACCGGCTGCTGCCGGAGAACCTCAACGACAACATCATCATCAACCAGTTGCTGGAACTACGGGCCAAACGTGCCGACCTGGACGTGGTGCTGGTCACCAAAGACATCAACATGCGCCTCAAGGCGCGGGCCTGTGGCATCGCGGCCGAAGATTACAGTACCGACCAGCTGGTCGATGACGTTTCGCTACTTTCCAAGGGCTACCACTCGGTCACCGGTTCGTTCTGGGACCGTGTCAGCAAGGTCGATACCCGTCAGGAGCGGGGACGAACCTGGCATCGCGTGCAACTGATCGACAACCTGCCGGCGGTGCATGTCAACGAGTTCATCATCGATGAGCAGGGGTTCGTGGGTTGGATCAAGGGCATCCGCAACGATGAGCTGCTGCTGCTCGACCTGCACCAGGAGCCACTGCTGCACCAGGAGGCCTGGGGCCTCAAGCCGCGGGATATCCATCAAAGTCTGGCGCTGTTCGCGCTGCTCGACCCGGATATCCACCTGGTCAACCTGACCGGCGCCGCCGGCTCTGGCAAAACCATCCTGGCGTTGGCGGCGGCCATCGAGCAGACCATGGTCAGCAAACGTTACCGCCGGATCATCGCCACCCGCAGCGTGCAGGGGCTGGACCAGGAAATCGGCTTTTTGCCGGGCACCGAAGCCGAGAAGATGGAGCCTTGGCTGGGCGCGATCACCGACAACCTCGAAGCGTTGCACATGGATGATGAAAGCACCCACGGCAGTGTCGAATACATCCTCGAGCGGGTCCCCCTGCAGTTCAAATCACTGAACTACATCCGGGGTCGCAGCTTCCAGCAGAGCCTGATCCTGATCGACGAGTGCCAGAACCTGACGCCGCACCAGATGAAAACCATCATCACCCGTGCCGGTTCCGGTTCCAAGGTGGTCTGCCTGGGCAACCTGGCGCAGATCGACACCCCCTACCTGTCCGCGACCAGTTCGGGCCTGACCTACCTGACCGAGCGTTTCAAGGACTTCCCCCACGGTGTGCACATCACCCTGCAAGGTGTACCGCGCTCGGTGCTGGCCGAGTACGCCGAGTCGCATCTGTAGCCTCTCGAACCGGGCGGTGCGCCGCCCGGTTTTTTCCACTGCTCAAACCTGACCCACAGGTTTACACTCTGTGTTCCCTTCACAGGAGCAGAGCAGTGCTGACACATCTTGATTCCCAGGGGCGGGCCAACATGGTCGACGTCACTGAAAAGGCCGTGACCGAGCGCGAGGCCACCGCTGAGGCGCGCGTGCGGATGTTGCCGCAGACCTTGCAGATGATCGTCGAGGGTGAGCATCCCAAGGGCGATGTGTTCGCCGTGGCGCGTATCGCCGGGATTCAGGCAGCGAAGAAGACCAGCGACCTGATCCCGTTGTGTCACCCGCTGATGCTCACCAGCGTCAAGGTCGAGCTGAGCGCCGAGGGCGTGGATGCGGTGCGTATCCTCGCACGCTGCAAGCTGGCCGGGCAGACCGGCGTGGAAATGGAAGCGCTGACCGCGGCCAGCGTTGCCGCACTGACGATCTACGATATGTGCAAGGCGGTGGACAAGGGCATGGTGATCGAGCAGGTGCGCTTGCTGGAGAAGCTCGGCGGAAAGAGCGGCCACTACAAGGCGGATGTGTGATGAACATCAAAGTGATGTATTTCGCCCGCTACCGCGAATTGCTCGGGGTGGATGCCGAGCGCCTGGAAGGTGACTTCAAGGTGCTCGACGATGTACGTCAAGCCTTGGTGGCCAAGGGTGGGCAGTACCAGGTCCTGGCCGAGCAAAACCTGATGTGCGCGCGCAACGAGGAGCTGTGCAAGCTCGATGAGCCGCTGGAAGCGGGCGATGAGGTGGCGTTCTTCCCACCGGTGACCGGAGGCTGAGCATGGCTGTGCGAGTGCAGGACGGTGCGTTCGACCCCGGGGCTGAGGTCAATGCCATGCATGCCGCCAATGTCGGCGTGGGCGCGGTGGTCGGGTTCGTCGGTTACGTGCGCGATTTCAATGATGGCCGGGACGTGGCTGGGATGTTCCTGGAGCATTACCCTGGCATGACCGAGAAGGCGTTGGCGAAGATCGTGGTCGAGGCCGAGCAGCGCTGGCCGTTGCTGAAGGTTGAAGTGCTGCATCGCATCGGTGCGCTGGAGCCTGGGGAGCCGATCGTGTTCGTCGGTGTGGCCAGTGCCCATCGGCAGGCGGCATTCGATGCCTGCAATTTCATCATGGATTACCTGAAGACCCGTGCGCCGTTCTGGAAGAAGGAAAATACCCAGGAGGGGCCGCGGTGGGTCGAAGGCCGGCAAAGTGATCAGGACGCGGCGGGGCGCTGGTAAGGCCTGATCGATTGGCCGGGGCTTCGCCCCGGATCGCCGGCAAGCCGGCTCCCACTTGGATTGCGCCAACTTTTAGAAGTTGAGCAAGACAGTTGCTGCCACAGGTACAGCGTAGGCCTGAAGAACCGCGCGGTCGTGGTGGGAGCCGGCTTGCCGGCGATGGGCTGCGCAGCAGCCCCATAGCAGACCTGTAATAGCCCGAGCGCGCTCGACGGGACTAGCGAGCATCTAGATCCGCTTTGCGGCCCATCGCCCGCAAGCCGGCTTTGTCAGCACCCATCAATGATGCTTGCGCGGCACCGGCTTGAGCAGTTCGTCCGGCGGCATCTCGCATTTGATCTTGCGCCCCAGCAGCGTCTCGATCGCCGGCAACTGATATGAATCGTCCTCACCGGCAAAGCTGATCGACACACCATTGGTGCCGGCACGGCCCGTACGGCCGATGCGGTGCACATAGTCATCCGGATCTTCCGGCAGGGTGAAGTTGATCACATGGCTGATGCCGTCGATGTGAATGCCACGCCCCGCCACGTCGGTGGCCACCAGCACGGTGATCCGGCCTTCGCGGAAGCTTTCCAGGGTACGTATGCGCTTGTGCTGCGGCACGTCGCCCGACAGCTGGGCGGCATTGATACCGTCGCGTACCAGTTTCTCCTCGATACGCCGCACTTCGTCCTTGCGGTTGGCGAACACCATCACCCGCTCCCACTTGTTCTGGGTCACCAGGTTGTACAACAGTTTGTACTTGTCGCTGCCCGCCACCGCGTAGACGTGCTGTTCGACGGTTTCGCTGGCGACATTCTCCGGCTCGATCTCGACGATCGCAGGGTTGGTGGTCCACTGCTTGGCCAGGTTCATCACGTCGTCGGTGAAGGTGGCAGAGAACAGCAGGGTCTGGCGCTCGCTCTTGGGTGGGGTCTGGCGGATGATCTGCCGCACCTGCGGGATGAAGCCCATGTCGAGCATACGGTCGGCTTCGTCCAGCACCATCACCTCGACCATGTCCAGATGCACATCGCCGCGCTGGTTGAAGTCCAGCAGGCGGCCAGGGGTGGCCACCAGGATGTCGCAGTGGCGTGCTTCCAGCGCCTTGAGCTGCTTGTCGAAGTCCATGCCGCCGACGAAAGTCATGACGTTCAGGCCGGTGTATTTGGTCAGCGCGGCGGCGTCCTTGGCGATCTGTACCACCAGCTCGCGGGTAGGCGCGATGATCAGCGCACGCGGCTCGCCCATGTAGCGCTCTTTGGGCGGCGGGGTCTGCTGCAGCTGGGAGATGATCGAGATGAGGAACGCGGCGGTCTTGCCGGTGCCGGTCTGCGCGCGGCCGATGGCGTCCTGGCCGCGCAGGGTGTAACCCAATACCTGGGCCTGGATCGGCGTGCAGTAAGGAAAGCCCAGGTCATGGATGGCGTGCATCAGCTCGTTGGAGAGCTTGAAATCGTGGAAGCGGGTCTTGCCTTCCTGTGGTTCGACCACGAAGTCTTCAGGCTTCCAGAGGCTGGCCTGGGGTTTGGGCTTGCGTTCGCGGCGGGGCTTGTCCTTGGCCGGCGGCTCGGCTTTGGCCGCGGCGACAGGCAATGGAGCCTTGGCGGCGGCTTCGGTGCGCGGCGTGGAGGGCTGCGGCTCGGGCTGAGCTACGTGCGCCGCAGGCGGCGTGATGCTGGCAGCAGGAGCGACGGCCTGAGGTGCCGCGTCTCCCTTGCCGAATATTTTCTTGAGTGCCTTGAGCACGATCGTCTCATCAACTGATTAAGGAATGTACGCCGGGCAGTGTAATGCAAGATCTGGGCGCGGCGTAGCGGAATGCGCCCACAACTACAAGAGAGCCTGACTATTGCAGTTGCGTGCTCAGCCAGTCGTGGATATCGCTCAGCTCTGCCACCACCACCTCGTGCTCCATTGGGTATTCCTGCCAGCGTGCGGCCACGCCCCAGGTGTTCAGGTACTCGAAAGCGGTGCGGCCCATGGACGGGATCACCACCGGGTCGTGCACCCCATGCAGGCACAGGGCCGGGGTGCGCTGCTGACAGGCGCTCAGCTGATGGGTGTCGTTGAAGGTCGGTGCGTAGGTCGACAGTGCGATCACACCGCCCAGCGCTTCTTGCCACTTTATATAGGCGGTGTGCAGCACGACCGCGCCCCCCTGGGAGAAACCGGCCAGGATGATCCGCGTCAGGTCGATGCCTTTGGCCCGCTCGGCTTCGATAAGGGCAATGATCTGGTCGGCCGATTCTTCCAGCTGCGCTTCGTCGATGGCGCGGGCCGGGGTCATGGCCTTGATGTCGTACCAGCTGGGCATGGCATAGCCGCCGTTGATGGTGACTGGCCGGGTCGGCGCCTGGGGCATGACGAACCGCGTGCTCAGCAGACGTTCCTGCATGAATTCGGCAACCGGTAGGAAGTCGTAACGGTCGGCGCCCAGGCCGTGCAACCAGATCACACAGGCATCTGCGGTTTTCTGGGGTTCGAGAATCAACGGGTGGGTCATGACTGCTCCGAAAGTGTGCGAATCGTATGAAGGCATGCGCAAAAAGAAGGCGCTGGAAATGATTGTCGGAAAAAGAATGTCGCAACGATACAACTTTCCCTACTTGACGAGCGCTTAAACGCTTTAGCCGCCAACTATGGTACGCCCCTTGCTATTAAACCTGCGATGCAAGGGTCGGGCCGGTACGGTAACACCCTTGACACGCGAAGGCTGTCATAGAACAGCCCATTGCGCCATTGACCCAATAACAAGCCAACAAGGGTCGGATGCGCCTCATAAGGGTGCGGTGCAATTCCGGCTCGTACAACAAGAGCGATTTGGAGGTTGTGAATGAAGATGTTGAAAACCACCCTGGCAGTCCTCACCGCTGCCGCCGCGCTGGGCGCCGTGAGCAATGCCCAGGCCGGCGCCACCCTCGATGCGGTCAAGAAGAAGGGCTTCGTCCAGTGTGGCGTGAGCGACGGTCTTCCAGGCTTCTCGGTTCCTGATGCGCAGGGCAAGATCATCGGTATCGACGCCGATGTCTGCCGCGCCGTGGCCGCCGCCGTGTTCGGCGATGCCACCAAGGTCAAGTTCAGCCAGCTCAACGCCAAGGAACGCTTCACTGCGCTGCAGTCCGGCGAAGTCGATGTGTTGTCGCGCAACACCACCTGGACCAGCTCGCGCGATGCCGGCATGGGCCTGGTGTTCACCGGCGTCACTTACTATGACGGCGTTGGCTTTTTGGTCAACAAGAAGCTGGGTGTTTCCAGTGCCAAGGAGCTCGATGGCGCGACCATCTGCATCCAGGCAGGTACCACCACTGAGCTGAACGTCTCCGACTACTTCCGCGCCAACGGCCTGAAGTACACCCCGATCACCTTCGATACCTCCGACGAAAGCGCCAAATCGCTGGAGTCTGGCCGTTGCGACGTGCTGACCTCGGACAAGTCGCAGCTGTTCGCCCAGCGTTCCAAGCTGGCCGGCCCGACCGACTACGTGGTGCTGCCGGAAACCATCTCCAAGGAGCCGCTGGGCCCGGTGGTACGCAAGGGCGACGAGGAGTGGTTCAGCATCGTCAAGTGGACCCTGTTCGCCATGCTCAACGCCGAAGAGGCTGGCGTCACCTCGAAGAATGTCGAGGCTGAAGCCAAAGGTACCAAGAACCCGGACACAGCCCGCTTGCTCGGCGCTGACGGTGAGTACGGCAAGGACCTGAAGCTGCCCAAGGACTGGGTAGTACAGATCGTCAAGCAAGTGGGTAACTATGGCGAGGTGTTCGAGAAGAACCTGGGCCAGAGCACTGACCTGAAGATCGACCGTGGCATGAACGCCCTGTGGAACAACGGCGGCATCCAGTACGCGCCACCTGTGCGCTGATGGCTGCACCCTGCGGCGGCATTCCGCCGCCGCAGGCTGTTCGAATCCCTACTGTCCGGGGCACTTCATGCAAAATCAAATCGGCGCACAAAAGGGGCTGACCCTGAGCGATCCACGTGTGCGCGCGTGGTTGTTCCAGATTCTCACGATCATCTTCGTGGTGGGTCTGGGCTGGTACCTGTTCCACAACACGCAGACCAACCTGCAACACCGGGGCATCACTTCCGGTTTCGACTTCCTCGACCGCAGTGCCGGCTTTGGCATCGCCCAGCATCTGATTCCCTACGTGGAGTCCGACAGCTATGCACGCGTGTTCGTGATCGGCTTGCTCAATACCCTGCTGGTCACCTTCATCGGCGTCATTCTGGCAACGATCCTGGGGTTCATCATCGGTGTGGCGCGCCTGTCACCGAACTGGATGATCAATAAGCTGGCGACGGTGTACGTCGAGACATTCCGCAACATCCCGCCGCTGCTGCAGATCCTGTTCTGGTATTTCGCCGTGTTTCTGACCCTGCCGGGGCCACGGGGCAGCATCAGCTTCGACGATGCGTTCTTCATCAGCAACCGTGGCCTGAACATGCCCGGCGCCACCATGGCCGAAGGCTTCTGGCCATTCGTCGCTGCCCTGGTGCTGGCGATCGTGGCAATCATGGCGATGGTGCGTTACGCCAACAAACGCTTCAACGAAACCGGCGAACCGTTCCACAAGTTCTGGGCAGGGCTTGCCCTGTTCCTGGTGATCCCAGGCCTGTGTGCGGTGCTGTTCGGCAGCCCTGTGCATTGGGAAGTCCCGCAGCTCAAAGGTTTCAACTTCGTTGGTGGCTGGGTCCTGATTCCGGAACTGCTTGCGCTGACCTTGGCGCTGACCATCTACACCGCCGCGTTCATCGCCGAAATCGTACGCTCGGGCATCCGTTCGGTCAGCCATGGCCAGACCGAAGCCGCCCGTTCGCTCGGGCTGCGCGAAGGCCCGACGCTGCGCAAGGTGATCATCCCCCAGGCACTGCGGGTGATCATTCCACCGCTGACCAGCCAGTACCTGAACCTGGCGAAGAACTCGTCGCTGGCGGCAGGTATCGGCTACCCAGAGATGGTCTCGCTGTTCGCCGGTACCGTACTCAACCAGACCGGCCAGGCCATCGAGGTGATCGCCATCACCATGAGTGTCTATCTCGCCATCAGCATCAGCATTTCGCTGCTGATGAACTGGTACAACAAGCGCATTGCGCTGATCGAGCGGTGAGGATACGCCCGTGAATGCCCATGTTTTCAAACCTGACATGCCGCCACCGGTCAAGACCGTCGGCGTGCTCGCATGGATGCGGGCAAACCTTTTCTCCAGCTGGATCAACACCCTGCTGACCCTGTTCGCCGTGTACCTGGTATGGCTGATCGTGCCGCCGCTGCTGCAGTGGGCGTTGATCGACGCCAACTGGGTCGGCACCACGCGCGCCGACTGCACCAAGGAGGGCGCCTGCTGGGTGTTCATCCAGCAGCGCTTCGGCCAGTTCATGTACGGCTACTATCCGGTGGAGTTGCGCTGGCGCGTGGACCTGACCGTGTGGCTTGCCGTGTTGGGCGCTGCGCCGCTGTTCATCAAGCGTTTCCCGCGCAAGGCCGTCTACGGCCTGGGCTTTCTGGTGGTGTATCCGATCCTGGCCTACACGCTGCTGCATGGCGGATACCTTGGCCTGGCAAGCGTGCCGACCAGCCAGTGGGGCGGGCTGATGCTGACCCTGGTCATCGCCACGGTGGGTATCGTGGGCGCCTTGCCGCTGGGCATCCTGCTGGCCTTGGGGCGGCGTTCACGGATGCCGGCGGTGAAGGTGGTCTGCGTGACCTTCATCGAGTTCTGGCGTGGGGTGCCGTTGATCACCGTGCTGTTCATGTCGTCGGTGATGCTGCCGTTGTTCCTGCCCGAAGGCATGAGTTTCGACAAGCTGCTGCGGGCCATGATCGGCGTGATCCTGTTCCAGTCGGCGTACATCGCCGAGGTGGTGCGAGGTGGCCTGCAGGCAATCCCCAAGGGTCAATATGAGGCCGCTGCCGCGATGGGCCTGGGCTACTGGCGTTCGATGGGCCTGGTGATCCTGCCGCAGGCGTTGAAGCTGGTGATCCCTGGCATCGTCAATACCTTCATCGCCCTGTTCAAGGACACCAGCCTGGTCATCATCATCGGCCTGTTCGACCTGCTCAACAGCGTCAAGCAGGCTGCCGCCGACCCGGCCTGGCTGGGCATGGCCACCGAGGGCTATGTGTTCGCAGCCCTGGTGTTCTGGATCTTCTGTTTCGGTATGTCCCGCTACTCCATGCACCTGGAGCGCAAGCTGGACACTGGCCACAAGCGTTAGGAGTTTCGAAATGAGTGAAGCGATCAAGCAGCCTGCCGGCCCAGAAGGCATCATCCAGATGCAGGGCGTCAACAAGTGGTACGGCCAGTTCCATGTACTGAAGGACATCAACCTGAACGTGCGCCAGGGTGAGCGTATCGTGCTGTGCGGGCCGTCCGGCTCGGGCAAGTCCACCACCATCCGCTGCCTCAACCGCCTGGAAGAACACCAGCAGGGGCGCATCGTGGTCGATGGTGTGGAGCTGACCAACGACCTCAAGCAGATCGAGGCGATCCGCCGTGAGGTGGGCATGGTGTTCCAGCACTTCAACCTGTTCCCGCACCTGACCATCCTGGAAAACTGCACCCTGGCGCCCATGTGGGTGCGCAAGATGCCGCGGCGCAAGGCCGAGGAAATCGCCATGCACTATCTGGAGCGGGTACGCATCCCGGAGCAGGCGCACAAGTTCCCGGGGCAGTTGTCTGGTGGCCAGCAGCAGCGCGTGGCGATTGCCCGGGCGCTGTGCATGAAGCCGAAGATCATGCTGTTCGACGAGCCGACCTCGGCGCTCGACCCGGAAATGGTCAAGGAAGTGCTCGACACCATGGTTGGCCTGGCCGAGGACGGCATGACCATGCTCTGCGTGACTCACGAAATGGGCTTTGCCCGCACGGTGGCGAACCGGGTGATCTTCATGGATAAGGGGGAGATCGTGGAGCAGGCTGCGCCTGATGATTTCTTCGACCGGCCGCGCAGTGACCGTACCAAGCTGTTCCTCAGCCAGATCCTGCATTGAGGCAACTGGGGCCGCGCTGCGGCCCATCGCCGGCAAGCCGGCCCACAGCTACGGCGCCGGGCTCAGGATAGGCGCAGCACTTGTGGCAGCCGGCTTGCCGGCGATGGGCTGCAGAGCAGCCCTTGTGTCATTTATCTTCTTCTGGGGCCGCTGCCGGAGCAGGTGGCGGCCGCAGGCCCACCTCGGCGATCAGCTTCAGCTGCTGACCGTTACGCATCACCTCGATGGTGATCTTCTCGTTGGGCTTGATCCGCGCCACCTGGTTCATCGACTTGCGCCCGTCACCGGCCGGCTCGCCATTGATGCTCAGGATCACGTCACCGAGTTGCAACCCGGCCTTCTGCGCCGGGCCATCGCGGAAAATGCCCGCGACAACGATACCGGGGCGGCCCTGCATGCCATACGATTCGGCCAGTTCCTGGCTCAGCGGCTGAACTTCGATACCCAGCCAGCCACGAATCACCTGGCCATGCTCGACGATCGACTTCATCACCTCCAGTGCCAGTTTGACCGGGATGGCGAAGCCGATGCCCTGTGAACCGCCAGATTTGGAGAAGATCGCCGTATTGATGCCGACCAGGTTGCCGTTGGCATCGACCAGTGCGCCACCAGAATTGCCCGGGTTGATCGCTGCGTCGGTCTGGATGAAGTCTTCGTAGTTGTTCAGCCCCAGCTGGTTGCGGCCAGTGGCGCTGATGATGCCCATGGTAACGGTCTGGCCGACGCCGAAGGGGTTGCCGATGGCCAAGGTGACGTCACCGATGTGGATGGTGTCGGAGCGGCCGATGGTGATTGCCGGCAGGCTCTTGAGGTCGATCTTCAAGACTGCCAGATCGGTTTCGGGGTCGCTGCCGATCACGCGTGCCAGGGTTTCGCGGCCGTCTTTGAGGGCCACGACGATCTGGTCGGCGTCGCTGGTGACGTGGTTGTTGGTCAGCAGATAGCCTTCGGGGCTCATGATCACCGCCGAGCCCAGGCTCGACTCCCAGCGCCGCTGCTTGGGCAGGTTGTCGCCGAAGAAGCGGCGGAACTGCGGGTCTTCGAACAGCGGGTGGGCGCTCTTGTTCACCACCTTGGTGGTGTACAGGTTGACCACGGCGGGGGCGGCGAGGGTGACGGCGTCGGCATAGGACACCGGGCCTTGCATGATCTGCGTGGTCTGTGGCGCTTGTTGCAGGTTTACATCCTGGCTGGGCAGGCCGACCCACTGCGGGAAGCGCTGAATGATCAGTATGGCGATCAATATGCCGGTAAGCAGGGGCCAGCCAAAATAACGCAAAGCCTTGAACATGAACGAATCCTGGGAGTGGGCGAGGGCCATGGTGGCGCGGCGGAGCGCGAACGCGCGCGATCATACACCGGTTTCCCCAACGCCGGCGACGGCCCATAATGGCGGCCATTATACGGGCGTTGTTCCCGTTGAACGTGCAGATTTCGAGGAGATTTTCCATGGCCGTCGCCCTTGACACCCTGGTTGAAGAAGCCGAGCGTTACCTGGGTAGCGCGAAAATCCAGGATTACTGCCCCAACGGCCTGCAAGTCGAAGGCCGCCCGCAGGTCAGCCGCATCGTCAGCGGCGTCACCGCCAGCCAGGCATTGCTCGATGCCGCAGTCGAGGCACAGGCCGACCTGGTACTGGTGCACCACGGTTATTTCTGGAAGGGCGAGAACCCGTGCATCACGGGGATCAAGCAGCGCCGCCTGAAGACCCTGCTCAAGCACGACATCAGCCTGTTGGCCTTTCATCTGCCGCTGGATGTGCACCCTGAGGTCGGCAACAACGTACAACTGGCCCGCCAACTGGATATCACTGTCGAAGGGCCGCTGGACCCGAATAATCCCAAGGTGGTCGGGCTGGTAGGTTCGCTGGCCGAGCCTGTGACGGCGCGCGATTTCGCCCGCCGTGTGCAGGAGGTCACGGGGCGTGAGCCGCTGCTGGTCGAGGGTGACCAGGTGATCCGTCGCGTCGGCTGGTGTACCGGCGGAGGGCAGGGCTATATCGATACGGCGATCGCGGCCGGGGTGGACGTGTTCATCAGTGGTGAGGCGTCCGAGCAGACCTACCACAGTGCCCGCGAAAATGGCGTGAGCTTCATTGCCGCCGGGCACCATGCCACCGAGCGTTACGGCGTGCAGGCGCTGGGCGACTACCTGGCCCGGCGCTTTGCCCTGGAGCACCTGTTCATCGATTGCCCGAACCCGATCTGAGGCCATCTTCGGCCCAATCGCGGGCAAGCGGGCCTCCAGCGCATGGGCGTCGCTTTGCTGGCGAAAGGGGCCGCAGAGCCGCCCTTCAATAGCCAAACCCCTAGTCATATCGTTAGACCTTTTCGATCTAGGCAGGCGCCTAAATAGAATCAGCCGCTGTGATAAAGTGGCTCGCTCGAACACGGCCCGAAGGCCGTCCATAAGATCGTTTTACGTGAGTAGCCATGGTCGACAAACTGACGCACTTGAAACAGCTGGAGGCGGAAAGCATCCACATCATCCGCGAGGTGGCCGCCGAGTTCGACAACCCGGTGATGCTCTACTCGATCGGCAAGGATTCCGCCGTGATGCTGCACCTGGCACGCAAAGCCTTCTTCCCAGGCAAGCTGCCGTTCCCGGTGATGCACGTCGACACCCAGTGGAAATTCCAGGAGATGTATCGCTTCCGCGACAAGATGGTCGAGGAAATGGGCCTGGAGCTGATCACCCACGTCAACCCTGAAGGTGTGGCGCAGGGCATCAACCCATTCACCCATGGCAGCTCCAAGCACACCGACATCATGAAAACGCAAGGCCTCAAGCAGGCTTTGGACAAGCATGGTTTCGACGCCGCTTTCGGTGGTGCCCGCCGCGACGAAGAAAAATCGCGTGCCAAAGAGCGTGTCTACTCGTTCCGTGACAGCAAGCACCGCTGGGACCCGAAGAACCAGCGCCCGGAACTGTGGAACGTCTACAACGGCAAGGTCAACAAAGGCGAGTCGATCCGCGTGTTCCCGCTGTCGAACTGGACCGAGCTGGACATCTGGCAGTACATCTACCTCGAAGGCATCCCGATCGTGCCGCTGTACTTCGCTGCCGAGCGTGAAGTCATCGAGAAGAACGGCACCCTGATCATGATCGACGACGACCGCATCCTCGAGCATCTCTCCGAGGAAGACAAAGCGCGCATCGTCAAGAAGAAGGTGCGTTTCCGTACCCTCGGTTGCTACCCGCTCACGGGTGCTGTCGAGTCGGAAGCCGAAACGCTCACCGACATCATTCAGGAAATGCTCCTGACGCGCACTTCCGAGCGCCAGGGCCGAGTCATTGACCACGATGGCGCTGGCTCCATGGAAGACAAGAAACGTCAGGGCTACTTCTAAGCTTCAAGTTACAAGCGGCAAGCTGCAAGAAAGAAGCGAAACGCGTTAGCTTCTGAAATTTGCGGACTGCCGCCTGCTCTGCGGGCGCACAGGGAGTGCTCGCAGTGGATTTTGAGAAGTTACTGGTTTGGCAGAGAAGCAAGTGCTTAGCGGTCGAGATGTATCGGGCTTTTGCCGAATGCCGAGATTTTGGGTTCCGATCTCAGATCACACGCTCAGCTGTTTCAATACCCTCCACTATTGCAGAGGGGATGGAGCGTAGAGGATGGCGAGAGAAGGTCTGGTTTCTCAGCGTAGCGAAAGCCTCCAGTGCGGAGCTGCGTACGCAACTGATCATCGCCGGTGAAATAGGTTACCTGCCCGCTGAATTGGCTAACGACTGGATTAACGAAACCCGCGAGCTCTCCAAAATGCTTGCAGGGTTGATCAACAAAATTTCTAACTAGCTGTATGCCGACAAGCTTGCTGCTTGAAGCTTACAGCTTGGAGCTTGAATGCAATGAGTCACCAATCCGATCTGATCAGCGAGGACATCCTCGCCTACCTGGCTCAGCACGAGCGTAAAGAACTGCTGCGTTTCCTCACCTGCGGCAACGTGGATGACGGCAAGAGCACCCTGATCGGGCGCTTGCTGCACGATTCGAAGATGATCTACGAGGACCACCTCGAGGCCATCACCCGTGATTCGAAGAAGTCCGGCACCACCGGCGAAGAAGTCGACCTGGCGCTGCTGGTCGATGGCCTGCAGGCCGAGCGTGAGCAAGGCATCACCATCGATGTCGCCTACCGCTATTTCTCCACCGCCAAGCGCAAGTTCATCATCGCCGACACCCCAGGCCACGAGCAGTACACCCGCAACATGGCCACCGGCGCGTCCACCTGTGACCTGGCGATCATTCTGGTCGATGCCCGCTACGGCGTGCAGACCCAGACCCGCCGGCACAGCTACATCGCTTCGTTGCTGGGCATCAAGCACATCGTCGTCGCGGTCAACAAGATGGACCTCAAAGGCTTCGATGAAGGCGTCTTCGAGGCAATCAAGGCCGACTACCTGAAGTTCGCCGATGCCATCAATCTGACCCCGAGCAGCCTGCACTTCGTGCCGATGTCTGCGCTCAAGGGCGACAACGTGGTCAACCGCAGCGAGCGTTCGCCGTGGTACACCGGCCCTGCGCTGATGGAAATCCTCGAAACTGTCGAGGTCGCGGCCGACCGCAACTTCACCGACCTGCGTTTCCCGGTGCAGTACGTCAACCGTCCTAACCTGAACTTCCGCGGCTTCGCCGGTACCCTCGCCAGCGGCGTGGTGCACAAGGGTGACGAAATCGTCGTGCTGCCCTCGGGCAAGAGCAGCCGGGTCAAGTCCATCGTCACCTACGAAGGTGAACTGGAGAACGCCGGCCCAGGCCAGGCCGTGACCCTGACCATGGAAGACGAGATCGACATCTCCCGTGGCGACCTGCTGGTACATGCCGACAACGTCCCACCGGTGACCGACCAGTTCGACGCCATGCTGGTATGGATGGCCGAAGAACCGATGCTGCCGGGCAAGAAATACGACATCAAGCGCGCCACCAGCTACGTGCCGGGCTCGATTGCCAGCATCACCCACAAGGTGGATGTGAACACCCTCGAAAAAGATGCAGCCAGCGCGCTGCAGCTGAACGAGATCGGTCGCGTCAAGGTGTCGCTGGACAGCGCCATCGCCCTGGACGGCTATGACAGCAACCGCACCACCGGTGCGTTCATCGTCATCGACCGCCTGACCAACGGCACCGTCGGCGCCGGCATGATCATCGCCCCGCCTGTTCTGCCGCACGGCAGCACCGGCCAGCATGGCAAGCAGGCCCACGTGTCTACCGAAGAGCGCGCCCTGCGTTTTGGCCAGCAGCCAGCCACCGTGCTGTTCAGCGGCCTGTCCGGTGCCGGCAAGAGCACCCTGGCCTATGCCGTGGAGCGCAAGCTGTTCGACATGGGCCGTGCGGTGTACGTGCTCGATGGCCAGAACCTGCGCCACGACCTGAACAAAGGCCTGCCGCAAGACCGCGCCGGCCGCACCGAGAACTGGCGCCGCGCCGCCCATGTGGCGCGCCAGTTCAACGAAGCCGGCCTGCTGACCCTGGCTGCGTTCGTGGCCCCGGATGCCGAAGGCCGCGAGCAGGCCAAGGCCCTGATCGGCAAGGAGCGCCTGGTGACCGTTTACGTTCAGGCCTCGCCGTTGGCTTGCCGTGAGCGCGACCCGCAGGGCCTGTACGCTGCTGGTGGCGACAACATTCCGGGTGAGAGCTTCCCGTTCGATGTGCCGCTGGATGCCGACCTGGTGATCGATACCCAGAACACCAGTGTTGAAGAAGGCGTGAAGCAGGTGCTGGATGTGCTGCGCCAGCGTGGCGCTATCTAAGCATTGCTGCTTGTGAAAAACCCCGCTTCGGCGGGGTTTTTTGTTGTGCGCCAGGCATGGCGCGTTGCGCGTCAGCGCAACCCGCTTGGCTGTGGTGGCCGAGTGGGTGACTTGGAGGTGAAAGTCCTCTACACACCCGGCAAGGGGAAGTGTTAGCCAGAGGCAAGGGTGTCGTGGGCGACTGCGAATCTGAAGGAAGCCCGAGGCAAAATGCTGGCCTGACGAACAGGAAGCGGATTAGGCGGCGCAGCGGGGTAAGAAGGCAACAATCTTCAAAGCCCAATACTTGCACGGAACGCTGTGACGTAAATCCGACAGGCATAAGCAGGAAGGTCGCGCGAATTACCCTGGGAGATCTGCACGCTTGCCTTTGTGCTACCGAGCGTCGTAAGGCGACGGGATGAGCATGCAGAAGTCAGCCGAAGCCGTAGTAAGTGGCGGTTAACCGCGCCACCAAGGGCCGAACAGGTTATGCCGCCAGTAGGCGTCACTGTCTCGTTGGTAGCCGTAATGCAGAAATTTCCCACAGTGGAAACTGTCATCCCGAGTCCCGGCCAGAAGCTGAGGATGATGCCTGACAGCGCAAAGGTATCGACGGCGTCAGTAACGTGGACGAACGCGGAGCCGGACACGCTGATGGAGCGGGTGCTTGCACCGGCCAACCTCAGACGTGCGTATCAACGCGTGGTCAGCAACAAGGGAGCGCCGGGTGCCGATGGCATGACGGTCGCTGACTTGGCGGGCTACATGAAACAGTATTGGCCAACCCTCAAGGCCAGGCTACTGGCCGGTGAATACCATCCACAAGCAGTGCGAGCGGTTGAAATTCCCAAGCCGCAGGGCGGCACACGGCAACTGGGAATCCCCAGCGTCGTGGACCGCTTGATCCAGCAAGCCTTGCAGCAACAGCTCACGCTCATCTTCGACCCACTGTTCTCGGACTACAGTTATGGCTTCCGTCCGGGCAGAAGCACACATCAAGCTGTCGAGATGGCCCGTGCCCATGTGGCATCGGGGCATCGGTGGTGCGTGGAAATCGATCTGGAAAAGTTCTTCGATCGAGTCAACCACGACATCCTCATGGCCTGTATCGAGTGCCGGGTCAAAGATAGGTGCGTACTTAGGCTTATCCGTCGCTACCTTGAAGCGGGAGTCATGTCAGGCGGTGTCGTTAGCCCACGGCAGGAAGGGACGCCGCAAGGCGGCCCGCTCTCGCCGCTGCTGTCGAATATCCTGCTCGATGAATTTGACCGCGAACTGGAGCGGCGGGGCCATCGCTTCGTGCGCTATGCCGATGACGCGAACATTTATGTGCGCAGTCCTCGGGCTGGCGAGCGAGTACTGGTCAGTGTCGAGCGCTTCCTGAACCAACGTTTGAAACTGACGGTGAATCAGAAGAAGAGTCGAGTCGCGAGAGCCTGGAAGTGTGACTACTTGGGCTATGGGATGAGCTGGCATCAGCAGCCAAGGCTGCGGGTGGCAACGATGAGCCTGGGTCGCCTGCGCGACCGGCTCGCAGAGTTGCTACGCGGTGCACGGGGTCGCAAGATGGCAAATACCATCGAGCGGATAAACCCTGTATTACGAGGCTGGGCGGGTTACTTCAAGCTCAGCCAGAGCAAACGGCCACTTGAGGAACTGGATGGCTGGGTCAGGCACAAACTCCGCTGTGCCATCTGGCGCCAATGGAAGCAGCCCTCTACGAGGGCGCGCAACCTGATGCGTCTGGGCTTAAGCGAAGAGCGTGCCTGTAAATCGGCCTATAACGGCCGAGGCCCGTGGTGGAACTCGGGGGCGCCACATATGAATCAGGCGCTGCCGAAGAAACTATGGGATCGACTCGGACTGGTCTCGATACTGGATACGATCAACCGGCTTAGCCGCATAGCCTGAACCGCCGTGTACGGAACCGTACGCACGGTGGTGTGAGAGGACGGCGGGTGTGAACCCGCCTCCTACTCGATTGTGGGGAGGAAATATGCATTTGGGCTGCCAGGTGCTTGCCTTGGCTTTTCCAGCGCTCTTGAGATCGAGCGCCGCCCGCGCGGCGCTCGATTTGCGCGCCACCTCAGCGCGTAAGTCATGCACCTTGATGGACGAACGTATTTACAAATGGATGCATTGAGAAATTGACTGACGCAACTGGACGGCCATAGCCTCAGGTAGTACGGAAGCGTATCGACAGCCGTTGTCAGTTGTTGGATGTTCAAGCAGCCTGCGAGTTTTTGGGCATTACAGAACAAACATTGAGCCAGTAGGCACCGCTCCCCAATGACTACCTAGCCCTTCTTGCCCTCGACTGACTTGAAATGCTGGCCATAATCATTTTGCCGTTCGCACCCTTGTTTATAAGGATCCATGTCGCAGGCAAATTTCAGGTCCTGCTGATTGGGCAACAGAAAGAAATCTCCATTGGTGCAACCCGAGAGAAGCAGCATCAGCATCCATACCGACTTTTTCATTGCATATCCTTGAACAGGGCAAATCCCTTCGATTTTCTCCAGGCAATGATACGTGCGATCACACCCATGGCGCAGCCCTCGAGTTCGTTTGCCGGGTAATAGAGCAGATCCGAGCCGCTCGGGTGCTCGGTCATGTCGATAAAGTGTTCAAGCAATCGGTCCTGCCAGGCCGAGGTGCCAGAGGCCTGGAGCAGTTCCTCGATCACCGCCTTGAACTCGGCGCAGGTGTAATCGGCAAGGCTGTGCTTTTGACTGATCACCACTGCACCTCCGACGATAGCGCGTATTGCAGGACGCTCATGATTCGCAGGTTTTCAGCGTCGTACATTGCACCGCCCAAGGTGGGTGGGTCGAGGTGGCAGAGCTGATAGTTGCGCACGGCTTTGGCGGTTTCGCCGAACGGGGCGCGGGGTGGTCAGCCTTGTTTGATGCGGTTGAGTTGCGAGGTGACGAATTGATGAGAGTAGACCGGGTCCTCGGCGACGGCCATCCAGAAGGACTCGGAAAATTCGTCGAAGTTGGCGAAGCTTTGTTCTGCCAGCTTCTGTGCGATGTACTCTGGAAGGTGCATAGCCATGAAAGCGTTTCTCTCTTGAAGTGATGCATGGATCATGACTGTGTTTGTTTGGGTTGGAAATGTTCACCGTACTGCACTGAGTGTGAGGATTTTTCTAAAGGTTTGTAGGAAAATTCTTGCTCTAATTAGGGTGCCCCGCCGAAGCGGGGGTATATGGTTTAGTTATCCTTGAATCCGGGCTTTCCGTTAGCTGCACGCCAAGTTTTGATAATGTTCAGGACCGCTTCAGGCTCACCTTGCTCATCATTCTCGGGCCAGTAAATCAGGTCGGTTCCGCTAGGATGCTCGGTTATTGCAGAAAAGTGCTCCAGCAAAGGATCTAATACGTCATCCGGCTCCTCGGTATTGGCCCGGTATATTTCCTTTAGGAATTCAATGAATTCCAGTTCTGTATAGTCGTGGTAGTTGGTCTTAAGGCTCATGGTTTGTCTCCATAATGAATCCTATGATGAGCTGCTGGTGTCACAACCCTTAAGTTGTCAATGTCGTAGACCGCACCCCCTTCGCTGATGGGTACTACATGGTGTAGTTCAAAACTCTTCTTTTTCCCGTAAGCATCAGAGTAACGTGACCTAGGTGCGTTCCCTCTTTCCCGCATGCGGCTAAGGTTCTGTTTGGAAAATTGCTTTGAAAGCTCGGGATCATTTGCAACGATTTTCCAGAGTTTTTCTCGAAAAGCATCGTAGCTCGGAAATTCAATACCTCTAAGCTGATCGGCAATATGTGCCGGTATCGGCGCGCCTCCTTCACGGGCGGCCTCACCAAGCCAGATCCCTGTTACTTGTGCACCGACGCCTGTGACGGTACCTGGCTCATACCTTGGACTCTTGAAAACCACCAGAATAGGCGGCAATCCCGAGTCGATCGGGAAGGTGATGATCAGCCGTTCCTGATCGAGCAGATCCAGTGCCGGATAACCTTCCGTTTCATTACTTACAGGATTCAGGCTACTGCCAGTGTAAACAATCGTGCCCGGTGGAGCGGGTGGCAGGCTGGTGGAGCTACCTTCACCACCTCCGGGCGGGCTGGCGGGGGTCCAGGTCAGGATGCGCTGCGGGTTTTCAAGTACAAGGCTGTAAACCTGCCGTTCTGTATCAAACGTGGCCGCTCTTACGGCCACTGCTTTCCCACCGGGCACCACGTATAGGCCGATGTCATTCCCTTCTTCACTGCCAGCCAGTAAGTAAGGAACGTCTACGCTGGCTGACGAAAGTGCAAGGGCTGCCAGGTCAGGCCCGCCCGGCGGAGAAAGGCTGGAAAGAGGAGTGCTGATCAGGTAGCGCCTTTCAGCGTTACCGAGCGTCGAAGGCCATGCTGCCGAAAGAATGGCTACAGCCAAGGTGGCCGAAGGGGCAGCCAATCGACTTACTGCAGCGACGATCGTAGCGCGAAGGGCAACTGACGCGACCTCGACAGCGAAGCTCGCTGCCCCAATCGGAATGACGGTAGTCGCAGATGCAACAGAATGGGTGTCGTTGATATAGCTGATGCTTCTGCGTGCTACTTCCTGCCTGTGGCGTTCAGCCTCGGCAGCCAGTCGCTTCGCCTCGGCCGCTTGTCGTGCAGCTTCCTCTGCCGCCAGGCGTTCAGCTTCCGCCTTCTGACGTTCAACCTCTAGCTGACTGGCATGCTGGGCGCGTAATTGTTCAACTTCATTGGCGCGACGAACCAGATTCTGCGTACTGCTGGAGTACGCGCCGAGAAACCTGATCGACTCGCTCAGTGCCAGGGCTTGGTGATACTCCTTCCAGCGTGGACCGGCTCGTCTTAAACGTTGTTCGTCGACAAGATGCAAAAGTGCTTCAAGCTGAGGCTTTGACAGGGGGCCGTTGATCTGCGGGTTTTTTTGTTTAAATGTCGGGATCTGAGATTGCTTGGCTTGCACCATGCGTGTGGCGGTTGCCAAATAAGCATTGAGTGTTTGGGCTAGCGTCCATGAGCTGTCGATAGTGGTCTGCTGGCTCAATTCATGCTGCAGAACATTGGGTAAGCAATTGAAGTAAATCTGCCGTTCGGCAATGATTTGCGTTGTTCTACGCTCGGCAGCCTTGATGAGGTCAACCGGAGGGTGGCTCAGTTCCGCTCCATCCACTTGCGCTGCCACGGCACTGAGGTCGTCAGCCAACGCTTGGTGCTTGTGGGCTTCGATGTGTAATTTATAGGCACCCTCCCAGGATCGCTGTAATCGCGAAGAAAACGCCCTTGCGAACGCTTCATCCCTTTCAGTGAATACTCCAGGCTCCAGCAGCCTGCTCATCATCGAGTCGGCGCGCTTATAAAACGCTAGGGCGCCGTAATATGCGTTGGCATTTGGCACAATTTGCAGGTAGCCATCGCGGATTTGAGTGATGCGCGAGGTTAAAATTTTCTGTTGTGCTATCGCTTGGGAAAGTGGGTCAGGGGAGTTGGAAGCTTCAGTTGAAATTTGGAGCTTTAAGGCTCCCACTGTTTCTGGAAGTTTACTTAATTGCGGGGCATATTGCTCTTCGTAGTCTTTTTCAATAATTTGATATTCTTCGCTTAAGACCCTGCGCGCGGATATGATCCTTGAAATGTCTGACCGACTGGGGCTGGTTCCTCTTGGGGTTCCTTGGTTGAGCCCCCAGCCGCCGTAGCCTGGTCCCCCGCCGCCGGACAAAGGAGGGAGCGGTGCTCGGTCTGGGGCCTCCTCGTTCATCCAGAGCCCCTCATTCAGATTCAGCGCATTGCGGGAATCACGGAAGGGTTCACCAAATTTGATAGTGTCATCTTGAGCCATGTAGTCATCCTCCTGATCGCTACATGGCAAGCGTGCTACGGCTGGTTTTTCGTGTATGTCAGGCGCGGCTTGTCAATCGGTAGGAGACTTCCCACCGACTTGAAAGATCTGATTCAAATGTGTACTTCAGATACAGGAATTACCCGTTTTTCCTTAACGGCCTTGTAGGAAAAGCTCGAATAGATCTCTTTCACCCCCGGCAACCGCTGCAGCACTTCCCGGGTAAATTCCCCAAACGATTCCAGGTCCCGCGCCAGTATCTCCAGCAGAAAGTCATACCGCCCAGAGATGTTGTGGCAAGCCACAATCTCGGGAATCTCCATCAGCCTTTGCTCGAACGCCAGAGCCATCTCCTTGGTATGCGAATCCATCATGATGCTGACAAACGCCGTCACCCCAAACCCCAGCGACTTGGGCGACAAGATGGCCTGGTAACCGGTGATATAACCGTTGTCTTCCAGCAACTTGACCCGTCGCCAGCAAGGCGAGGTCGTCAGCGCGACCTGGTCGGCGAGTTCGGAGATGGTAAGGCGGGCATTGTCCTGCAAGGCCGCGAGCAGAGCGCGGTCGGTACGGTCGAGGCTTGAAGGCATGATTTGCCCTCCTGGTGTTGTATTTGTTGTTTTCTTTCCAAAACAGGCGCGAATGTGTGGGCAATTTTGGAAAATTTCAGGCAGCTCGGTGGCATAAGCTTATAACAAACCACCAGAGGCTGTTGCCATGCGCGACTCCCATAACAACACCGGTTTTTCCACCCGCGCCATCCACCATGGCTACGACCCGCTTTCCCACAACGGTGCCTTGGTGCCACCGGTTTACCAGACTTCAACCTATGCCTTCCCCAGCATTGAATACGGCGCGGCGTGCTTTGCCGGGGAGGAGGGTGGGCATTTCTACAGCCGTATTTCCAACCCGACCCTGGCCTTGCTGGAGCAGCGCATGGCTTCACTGGAGGGGGGCGAGGCGGGCCTGGCGCTGGCGTCGGGCATGGGGGCCATCACCTCGACGCTATGGACCCTGTTGCGCCCCGGTGACGAGCTGCTTGTCGGGCGCACGGTGTATGGCTGCACCTTTGCCTATATGCACCATGGCATCGGCGAGTTCGGGGTAAAGGTCCGCCATGTCGACCTCAATGACGCCAAGGCGCTGAAGGCCGCGATCACCCCTAAAACCCGGGTGATCTATTTCGAAACGCCGGCCAACCCGAACATGCAACTGGTCGATATTGCGGCAGTGGCTGAAGCGGCGCGGGGGCATGACTTGCATATCGTGGTCGACAACACCTATTGCACGCCGTACCTGCAGCGGCCATTGGAGTTGGGCGCCGATCTGGTGGTGCATTCGGCGACCAAGTACCTCAGTGGCCACGGTGATATCACGGCCGGGCTGGTGATAGGGCGCAAGGCACTGGTGGATCGGATTCGCCTTGAAGGCCTCAAGGACATGACCGGTGCGGTGTTGTCGCCGCACGATGCCTCATTGCTGATGCGCGGCATCAAGACCCTGGCGCTGCGCATGGATCGTCACTGCGCCAATGCCCAGCAAGTAGCCGAATTTCTCGCGCGCCAGCCCCAGGTGGAGCTGATCCAGTATCCAGGGCTGCCATCGTTTGCCCAATACGAGCTGGCGCAGCGGCAGATGCGCTTGCCGGGCGGGATGATTGCTTTCGAACTCAAGGGCGGGATCGAGGCTGGGCGGCGCTTCATGAATGCGCTGCAACTCTTTGCCAGGGCGGTGAGCCTGGGCGATGCCGAGTCGCTGGCGCAGCATCCGGCGAGCATGACCCATTCCAGCTATACGCCCGAAGAGCGGGCGCATCATGGCATCTCAGAGGGGCTGGTGCGGTTGTCGGTGGGGTTGGAAGATGTGGAGGACTTGCTGGCAGATATCGAGCATGCGCTTAAGGCCAGCCACCAGGCTGGCTGAACTGGCCTTTCGCGGATAAAACCGTATACCTGCACTGCGCAGTCGCTATAACGTGCGTGGCCTCAGATTTCGTCTGGGTCATTGAGATAAGCGGCGTTTCTTTCAAGGATGTTCAGGCGTAACTCAAGAGGTTGCTGACCCTGCTTGCAGATGTAGGTAAACGGCACCCCATTGAAAGTACGCAGCATAAGAGGGGTTCGTCTTCCAGCAGGTGCCAGGCGCACGATTGCTTGGTCGGCGAGGTCTTCGAAGGGAATTGGCGTATCGTCGCAGTCGAGTAAGTCGAACAGCGTTGGGTAGGCACCCTTCAGTGGCGAGCGGAAAGCACCCACGCAGTCCTCGTCATGTATGTACAGCGCATGCCCGTGACGCACTTCTGAACGGACAAACAGCCGGTAGCCGTTATCTACCCGGCGGAAGTAAAGTTTCAAAGGCGGACAACTGACTGTGTCCGATACGTGGCCGAGGTAATGTGACTCGTCTCGTTTGACTGGTTGTTCAATTTTCTTTGGCTCATCTTTTCGGCGCGCTTCATTTTGTCCGGCTCGGCGAAGGGCTCTGCGAAATGTTCGACTGGCAAATCCGGCCGTCGCCAGGCCGCCCGCAGTCAGGCTGCCAGGGGGGCTCGTTGAAGTTTTTTCCAGTTCGGCGGGCCCACTGTGCAGTACGTCGAGGAAGTGCGACGTGCCATCCACGACTTCGACGGTGGCAATGAAAGAGCGTTGTCGATTAGTCAGCATAGGTCTACTCCGGTTGAGGGACTTATGCAGGATCCTGAAGTGCTTGATTGGCCGGCAGTAGGAAATGCGGCCTGAGGCGGGGTGAAGAAGGCTGAACCTTTGCGGCAGGTTTGTCTGGAGGGGTGAAGCAGGAGGAGCGGCTAGCCACTCCTCCCTGGCAATCGATCAGCGCTTGAGCCCGTAGCTCTCGTCGAGCATGCCCGGCGAGTTCGGCGACTTCGGTGCATAGTCGCGTGGCACTTCAGCAGTGTCCTTCGGCGGGGTCAGGCGGTCACGTGGACCTTGGGTGCCTTCAGAGTGCAGGGCAGCCAGCAGGCGCTGACGGGTGACATCGTCAAGGGCCAGGTTGTTGGCGCCTTCGGCAAGGTGATCCTGCACGTCCTGGTAGCTCTGGGTCAGTTTCTTGACCAGCATGGCGGTGCTGTTGAAGTGGGTGACCACTTCGTTCTGGTAACTGTCGAAACGCTTCTGGATGTCATCCAGTTGGCGCTGGGTATTGCTGGGCGCCGCATTGGGCAACAGGCGGGCCACGATGAAACCGACCGCCACACCGATGACCAGGGCCAGGGTTGGCAACAACCAAACAAGGAGCGAGAGTTCCACGAGTCCTTCCTCTATAAACGGCTTTGCTTTACGTTAACGGCTCAGACCTGCGCTGTATACCGCGAGCGATCGCAAATCAGAACAGAATTCCTACCCTAGACGAATCGACCCCCTTCGAGGTCACGGAGTGAGTGCCTTGCTTGTCCGCGAAACCCCCTTGTTCATCGATGGCCCCGCCGGCCAGCTGGAAGCCTTGTACCTGGACGTGGCCGACGCCCGTGGCGCGGTGCTGATCTGCCACCCCAATCCGGTTCAGGGTGGCACCATGCTCAACAAGGTGGTCTCGACCCTGCAGCGTACTGCCCGCGACGCTGGCTACGTGACCTTGCGCTTCAATTACCGCGGTGTCGGCCAGAGCGCGGGCAGCCATGACATGGGCGCTGGTGAAGTGGCCGATGCACAGGCTGCCGCGGCCTGGTTGCGTGAAAAGCACCCGCACCTGCCCCTGGTGCTGATGGGCTTCTCGTTCGGCGGCTTTGTCGCCACCAGCCTGGCCGGGCGCCTTGAGAGCGAGGGTGTGACGCTGCAGCACCTGTTCATGATTGCCCCGGCAGTGATGCGCCTGACTGCAGAGTTCCCCTTGCCGCAGCGCTGCCCGATCACCGTGGTGCAGCCAGATGCCGACGAAGTCGTTGCACCGCAGCTCGTTTACGAATGGTCTGACGCGCTGCCGCGCCCCCATGAGCTGCTGAAAGTGGCAGAATGCGGACACTTCTTCCATGGCAAGCTGACCGATCTGAAGGATCTGCTGCTGCCGCGCCTTTCGAATTGAGCCAAGCCTGAATAAGCGAACACCCATGACCACGCGCATTCTCACTGGTATCACCACCACCGGTACTCCACACCTGGGCAACTACGCCGGTGCCATTCGCCCGGCGATCGTCGCCAGCCAGCAGCCGGGTGCCGACTCGTTCTACTTTCTGGCCGACTATCACGCCCTGATCAAGTGCGATGACCCCCTGCGCATCCAGCGCTCTCGTCTGGAAATCGCTGCAACCTGGCTGGCCGGCGGCCTGGACCCGGACAAAGTGACTTTCTACCGTCAGTCTGATATTCCCGAGATCCCTGAGCTGACCTGGCTGCTCACCTGCGTTGCGGCCAAGGGCCTGCTCAACCGCGCGCACGCCTACAAGGCTTCGGTGGACAAGAACCTCGAGAATGGCGAAGACCCGGACGCCGGCGTGACCATGGGCCTGTACAGCTACCCGGTACTGATGGCGGCGGACATCCTGATGTTCAACGCCCACAAGGTGCCGGTGGGGCGCGATCAGATCCAGCACGTGGAAATGGCCCGTGACATCGGCCAGCGCTTCAACCACCTGTTTGGCCAGGGCAAGGACTTCTTCGCCCTGCCAGAGGCGGTCATCGAAGAAAGCGTGGCGACTTTGCCTGGCCTGGACGGGCGCAAGATGTCCAAGAGCTACGACAACACCATCCCGCTGTTCTCTACCGCGAAGGACATGAAAGACGCCATTTCGCGCATCGTGACCGACTCGCGCGCACCTGGCGAAGCGAAAGACCCGGACAACGCGCACCTGTTCACCCTGTTCCAGGCCTTCTCGACGCCGGCGCAATGCGCCGAGTTCCGCGAAGAGCTGCTGCAGGGCCTGGGCTGGGGCGAAGCCAAGCAGCGCCTGTTTCAGCTGCTTGACGGGCAACTGGCCGAGAAGCGTGAGCACTATCATCAACTGATTTCCCGCCCGTCGGACCTGGAAGACATCTTGCTGGCAGGCGCCGCCAAGGCCCGCAAGACTGCCACGCCGTTCCTCGAGCAACTGCGCGAGGCGGTGGGCCTGCGCTCGTTCCGCAGCAGCGTGCAGGCCACCACCGAGGTTAAGAAGAAGGCCGTCAAGAGCGCACGCTTCGTCAGCTTCCGTGACGAGGATGGCAGCTTCCGCTTCCGCCTGTTGGCCGCCGATGGCGAGCAATTGCTGTTGTCCCGCAGCTTCGCCGATGGCAAGAGCGCGGGTGCGGTGAGCAAGCAGTTGCAGCAAGGTGGCGATGCCGACGTGCGTGTCGAAGGCCTGAGCTTCAGCCTGTGGCTGAACGGCGAGCAGGTCGCAGACGGGCCGCAGTTCGCCAGTGCTCAGGCCCGCGACGTGGCTGTTCAAAGCCTGCGTGAAGCCCTGGCGCCGCAGCAGGACTGAGACAGTTTGACGCAAGTCTGATTGCCATTAAGCGGGCCGCTCGCTACAGTGACGGCCCGTTTTTTGTTGCCTCGCTAACGAAATCATGACGCCCCTAGAACGATATCAAGCAGATCTGAAACGTCCCGACTTCTTCCATGATGCGGCGCAGGAAACTGCGGTGCGTCACTTGCAGCGTCTGTACGACGACCTGGTACACGCGCAGAACAACAAGCCGGGCATGTTCGGCAAGCTGTTCGGCAAGAAGGAACAGACGCCGGTCAAGGGCCTGTATTTCTGGGGCGGGGTAGGCCGGGGCAAGACCTACCTGGTCGATACCTTCTATGAAGCGCTGCCGTTCAAGCAGAAGATGCGTACGCACTTCCACCGCTTCATGAAGCGTGTGCACGAGGAGATGAAAACCCTCAAGGGCGAGAAGAACCCGTTGACCATCATCGCGAAGCGCTTCAGCGATGAAGCCAAGGTGATCTGTTTCGATGAATTCTTCGTCTCCGACATCACCGATGCCATGATCCTCGGCACCCTGATGGAAGAGCTGTTCAAGAACGGCGTGTCGCTGGTGGCGACCTCCAACATCGTCCCGGACGGCCTGTACAAGGATGGCCTGCAGCGTGCGCGCTTCCTGCCGGCCATTGCCATGATCAAGCAGTACACGGACGTGGTGAACGTCGATAGCGGGGTCGACTACCGCCTGCGCCACCTGGAGCAGGCCGAACTGTTCCACTTCCCGCTCGACGAGGCTGCCGAGCAGAGCATGCGGGCGAGCTTCAAGGCGCTGACACCCGAGTGCACCCAGGCCGTCGACAATGATGTGCTGATGATCGAGAACCGTCCGATCCATGCCTTGCGGACCTGTGACGATGTTGCCTGGTTCGACTTCCGCGCCCTGTGCGATGGGCCGCGCAGCCAGAACGACTACATTGAGCTGGGCAAGATTTTCCATGCCGTGCTGTTGAGCAATGTCGAGCAGATGGGCGTCACCACCGACGACATCGCCCGGCGCTTCATCAACATGGTGGACGAGTTCTATGACCGCAACGTCAAGCTGATCATTTCGGCCGAGGTAGAGCTCAAGGATCTGTACACCGGCGGGCGCCTGAGCTTCGAGTTCCAGCGCACCTTGAGCCGGTTGCTGGAAATGCAGTCGCACGAATTCCTCTCCCGCGCCCACAAGCCCTGACGGGCGCAAGCTTCAAGCTGCAAGCTGCAAGAAAAAGCCAAAGCAGTACGCGGATTGCTTTGGCTTTTTCTTGTGGCTTGCAGCTCGCAGCTTGCCGCTCAGAAAGCCCTTCAGGCTTCCTGCACAAACTGCTGCCGATACTGGTTCGGTGACAACTCCGTGTGCTGGCGGAACAGCCGCGCAAAGAAACTCGCATCGTCATAGCCGACTTCATAGCTGATGGTCTTGATGCTCTTGCGCGTGCTCGACAGCAGCCCCTTGGCCGTCTCGATCCGTAGCCGCTGCAGGTAGTGCAGCGGCTTGTCGCCGGTCGCGCCCTGGAAGCGCCGCATGAAGTTGCGGATGCTCATGCCATGGTTGCGGGCCACATCCTCGAAGCGGAACTTGTCGGCGAAGTGCTCCTCGAGCCAGTGCTGGATCTGCAGGATGATCAGGTCCTGGTGCAGCTTCTGGCCGCCGAAACCCATGCGCCCGGGAGTGTAGTTGCGCTGCACTTCATAGAGGATGTCGCGGGCCACGGCGCGGGCTACGTTGGCCCCGCAGAAGCGTTCGATCAGGTAGATGTACAGGTCGCAGGCCGAAGTGGTGCCGCCGGCGCAGTAAAGGTTGTCGGCGTCGGTCAGGTGCTTGTCCTGGTTCAGACGCACTTTCGGATAGCGCTCGGCGAAGCTGGTGAAGAAGCGCCAGTAGGTGGTCGCTTCCTTGCCGTCGAGCAGGCCGGCCTCGGCCAGCCAGAACACCCCGCTGGCTTCAGCGCACAGTACGGCGCCGCGGGCATGTTGCTCGCGCAACCAGGGCAGCACTTGCGGATAACGTTGCAGCAGGTTGTCGAAGTCTTCCCAGAAGGCCGGAAGGATGATCACATCGGCGTCATCCAGGCCGCCATCGACCGGCAGCTGCACATTGCTGAAGCTGTCCACCGGCTGGCCGTCGGGGCTCACCAGACAGATCTCGAACATGGGCTGCAAGCCCAGGCCCAGCTGTTTGCTGTAGCGCAGGCTGGCGAGGTGGAAAAAGTCCTTGGCTTGCATCAAGGTCGAAGCGAACACCTTGTCAATGGCCAGGATGCTGACGCGCCGCAGCGACGCGGAGGGTTGGGTAAACATCATTGTCATTGTTCTTATAGGGTAGAGTGGTCAATCACCGGCTGGATCGTCTTATGTTTTTTGTCGAGCTGCAAGCTTCGAGCTGCAAGCGGCAAGAAAAAAGCAGCGAGTGCAACACTCACTCTGACTTGCAGCTTGCAGCTTCGCTCAAGGCGCGGGGTTCGGCTGCTCCTGATGAATCGCTTCGATCGCCGCCAGTAGCTCATCGCTCAGGTTCAGCTCCAGGCTGTTGAGGTTGCTCTGAAGTTGCACCAGGTCGGTGGCACCGATGATGTTGCTGGTCACGAAGGGCTGGCGGGTGACGAATGCCAGGGCCATCTGCGCCGGGTCCAGCCCGTGTGCCTGGGCCAGTTGCACATAACGGCTGCAGGCCGCCACTGTCTGTGGGTTGGAGTAACGGGCGAAGCGGCTGAACAGGGTCAGGCGACCATTTTCTGGTCGGGCGCCGTTTTCGTATTTGCCCGACAGCATGCCGAAGGCCAGCGGCGAGTAGGCCAACAGGCCGCACTGCTCGCGGATGGCCACTTCCGCCAGGCCCACCTCGAAGCTGCGGTTGAGCAGGTTGTACGGGTTCTGTATCGACACCGCCCGGGGCCAGCCGCGGGTTTCGGCCAGGTGCAGGAACTTCATGGTGCCCCACGGCGTTTCGTTGGAAAGGCCAATGTGGCGGATCTTGCCTGCCCGCACCTGCTCGTCAAGCACCTCGAGGGTTTCTTCCAGCGGGGTGAACAGGTCATGCGCCAGGTGCTGGTAACCCAGCTTGCCGAAGAAATTGGTGCTGCGCTCCGGCCAGTGCAGCTGATACAGGTCGATACGGTCGGTCTGCAGGCGCTCAAGGCTTGCATCCAGCGCCGCTACGATATGCTGGCGGTTGTGCTTGAGCTGGCCGTCGCGGATATGGCTGATACCGTTGCCGGGGCCTGCGACCTTGCTGGCGAGAACCCATTCATCGCGGTCGCCGTGCTGGCGGAACCAGTTGCCGATGATGCGCTCGGTGGCGGCATAGGTCTCCGGGCGTGGCGGCACGGGGTACATTTCTGCGGTGTCGATGAAGTTGACCCCGCTGGTTTTGGCCAGTTTGATCTGGGCGAAGGCCTCGGCCTCATTGTTCTGCTCGCCCCAGGTCATGGTGCCCAGGCACAGGGCGCTGACATCGAGATCGGTACGGCCAAGCTTGCGGTATTCCATCGGGAAAACACTCCTAGGCAAAGACACCCATAAAAGCAGGTTGAAATTTTTCGCGCAATCTGGATAATTCGGCACCTCTCCGTGTGGCGGAAGTGATGCACCACCACACAGGAAGAACCCCGTCGAACATTGGCGTGCCCGACCCGAGCCCCCAAAAGCGTCTGTGTTCGGCTGCGCGTTTGCCCTTGGCAAGCTGTGCACTATCCAGTAAGATTCGCCGTCTATTTTTCGCTGGGCGGCCTCTGAGGCTTTAGAGAATGAAAACTTTTACTGCTAAACCGGAAACAGTAAAGCGCGAGTGGTTCGTAGTCGACGCCGCTGGCCAGACCCTGGGTCGTCTGGCTACCGAAATCGCTAGCCGTCTGCGTGGCAAGCACAAACCAGAATACACCCCTCACGTTGACACCGGCGACTACATCGTCGTTATCAACGCCGAGCAAATCCGTGTAACTGGCGCCAAGTCTTCCGACAAGATGTACTACTCCCACTCCGGCTTCCCGGGCGGTATCAAGGAAATCAACTTCGAGAAGTTGATCGCCAAGGCCCCTGAGCGTGTTATCGAAACCGCGGTCAAAGGCATGCTGCCGAAGAACCCGCTGGGTCGCGACATGTACCGTAAGCTGAAAGTGTACGCGGGTGCTGCTCACCCACACACTGCTCAGCAGCCTCAAGAACTGAAGATCTAACGGGATAGTTCATTATGTCGGCGACTCAAAATTACGGCACTGGCCGTCGCAAGACCGCAACCGCTCGCGTTTTCCTGCGTCCGGGTACTGGTAACATCTCCATCAACAACCGTCCTCTGGACACCTTCTTCGGCCGCGAAACCGCTCGCATGGTTGTTCGCCAGCCGCTGGAGCTGACCGAGAGCACCGAGAAGTTCGACATCTACGTCACCGTTGCCGGTGGTGGTGTCAGCGGTCAAGCCGGTGCGATCCGTCACGGTATCACCCGCGCTCTGATGGAATACGACGAAACCCTGCGTGGCGCTCTGCGTCGTGCTGGCTACGTCACCCGCGACGCTCGTGAAGTCGAGCGTAAGAAAGTGGGTCTGCGTAAAGCGCGTAAGCGTCCTCAGTACTCCAAGCGTTAATACCGCTTCGGCAGTCGAAAAAAGCCCGGTTCCTTGGAACCGGGCTTTTTTTATGTCTTGAACTAACCTGTCAGCATGTCCGTGGTGTCCTGCCGCATAGACGCAGATCAAGCAAAGCGAGGGTTGTAGCCCATACCGGGGTTAATCACCTTGTCACTGTGTGGATTTGTTTCTTACCATGGCGGCCAATTTTGGGTGCCACAGACATTACCTAAGTACAGGCCTGATTCAACAGGCCAAGCAAGCTGATGGGAGAGGACTGAATGAGCAATGACGGCGTCAACGCAGGCCGGCGCCGCTTCCTCGTAGCCGCGACATCCGTGGTCGGGGCAGCGGGGGCAGTGGGGGCTGCGGTACCGTTCGTGGGGTCATGGTTTCCCAGTGCCAAGGCGAAGGCGGCTGGTGCACCGGTGAAGGTCAACATCGCCAAGGTCGAACCTGGGCAGCAGATGGTGGCGGAGTGGCGCGGTCAGCCAGTGTTCATCGTGCGGCGAACGGACGAGATTCTGGGGAACCTCACGAAGGTCACGGCCGAGCTCGCCGACCCTGAATCGAAGGCCTCGGTGCAGCCGGAGTACGTCGACCCCCAGGTGCGCTCGATCAAGCCGGAAATCCTCATTCTCGTAGGCCTGTGCACCCACCTTGGCTGCTCGCCGACCTTCCGCCCGGAAGTCGCGCCCGCCGACCTTGGGCCGAAATGGGTGGGGGGTTACTTCTGCCCCTGCCACGGTTCCCACTACGACTTGGCCGGGCGTGTCTACAAATCGCAGCCAGCACCTCTCAACCTGCCAGTGCCACCGCACTCTTACGAGTCGGATGACATCGTCGTCATCGGCGTCGACCAGGAGAAAGCATGATGAGCAAGTTCATGGACTGGATTGATGCTCGCTTCCCCGCCACCAAGATGTGGGAAGATCACCTGAGCAAGTATTACGCGCCCAAGAACTTCAATTTCCTGTATTTCTTCGGCTCGTTGGCCCTGTTGGTGCTGGTCAACCAGATCGTCACCGGTGTATGGCTGACCATGAGTTTCACGCCCTCGGCGGAAGAGGCCTTCGCGTCGGTCGAGTACATCATGCGTGACGTGGAGTACGGCTGGATCTTGCGTTATTTGCACTCCACCGGCGCTTCGGCGTTCTTCGTGGTGGTCTACCTGCACATGTTCCGCGGCCTGCTCTATGGCTCCTACCAAAAGCCACGGGAACTGGTCTGGCTGTTCGGTATGCTGATCTACCTGGCGCTGATGGCCGAGGCCTTCATGGGCTATCTGCTGCCTTGGGGGCAGATGTCGTACTGGGGCGCCCAGGTGATCATCTCGCTGTTCGGAGCAATCCCGGTGATCGGCGACGACCTGACCCAGTGGATCCGCGGTGACTACCTGATTTCTGGCATCACCCTCAACCGCTTCTTTGCGCTGCACGTAGTGGCCCTGCCGATCGTCATTCTCGGGCTGGTTGTGTTGCACATCCTCGCCTTGCACGAGGTGGGTTCGAACAACCCTGATGGGGTCGATATCAAGAAGAAAAAGGACGAGAACGGTATCCCGCTGGATGGTATCCCGTTCCACCCGTACTACACCGTCAAGGACATTGTCGGCGTGGTGGTGTTCCTGTTCGTCTTCTGTGCGGTAGTGTTCTTCTTCCCGGAAATGGGCGGCTACTTCCTGGAAAAACCCAACTTCGAACAGGCCAACGCGTTCAAGACGCCTGAGCATATCGCGCCGGTCTGGTACTTCACGCCGTTCTACGCGATTTTGCGTGCGGTGCCCGACAAGCTCATGGGCGTAATCGCCATGGGGGCGGCGATCGCCGTGCTGTTCGTGTTGCCTTGGCTCGACCGAAGCCCGGTACGCTCAATGCGCTACAAGGGCTGGATCAGCAAGGTCTTCCTGCTGGTGTTCTGCATTTCCTTCGTCATCCTCGGCATTTTGGGGGTGCTGGCGCCTACCCCAGGCCGCACGCTGCTGTCGCAGGTGTGCACCGTGCTGTACTTCGCCTACTTCCTGTTGATGCCGTTCTACACAAGGCTTGAGAAGACCAAACCGGTTCCGGAAAGGGTGACTGGCTGATGAAAAAGTTGATTGCAGTATTTTTGCTGGCAGTGATGCCTGCCTTTACCTTTGCTGCCGGGCCGGGGTTGGAGCTGGACAAAGTCGATATCGACCTGACGGACAAGGCTGCGATGCAGGATGGTGCGCGGACTTTCGCCAACTATTGCATGGGTTGCCACAGCGCCAAGTTCCAGCGTTACGAGCGCGTAGCCGATGACTTGGGAATACCCCATGAGCTGATGCTCGAGAAACTGGTGTTCACCGGGGCCAAGATCGGCGACCACATGAACATCGGCATGAAGCCCGATGATGCCAAGACCTGGTTCGGGGCTGCGCCGCCTGACCTGACCCTGGTTGCCCGGGTGCGGGGTACCGATTGGCTGTACACCTACCTGCGCAGCTTCTATGAGGACAAATCGCGGCCTTATGGGGTCAACAACAAGGTATTCCCGAACGTCGGCATGCCCAATGTGCTGGTCGGGCTGCAGGGTAACCAGGTGATCGGGTGCAAGCAGGTGCAGAGGGTGGTCGATGGCAAGAAGCAATTCGACCCCTTGACCGGCAGCCCTTTGACCCATGAAGCGTGTGACCAGCTGACCATCACGCCGAATTCCGGTACCCTGACGCCTGAGCAGTTCGACGAGAAGGTCAAGAACCTGGTGACCTTCCTGGCCTATTCGGCCAACCCGGTCAAACTGGAAAGCCAGCGCATCGGCACCTATGTGTTGCTGTACCTGGCCTTCTTCTTCGTGTTCGCCTACTTGCTCAAGCGCGAATACTGGAAGGACGTGCACTGATCACGCAGTAGTTTCTGGTAGTTGAACGCGCCCTGGGCGCCCCCTCGTCTAAGCGAAGGGGCCTCCAGGGCGCGTTTGCATTTGCAGTTTCACAAGCATCCCCATGCGAGGAGGCGCTACATGGGCGCGACCATCAGGTTAGCCTGCTATTCCGACCCCGCTGATCATTATTCTCATCGGGTACGCCTGGTTCTCGCCGAGAAAGGTGTCAGCGTGCAGATCATCGACGTCGATCCCGGTCGTCTGCCACCCAAGCTGGGTGAGGTGAACCCTTACGGCAGCGTGCCGACCCTGGTCGATCGCGACCTGGCGTTGTATGAATCGACCGTGGTGATGGAGTACCTCGAGGAGCGTTATCCGCATCCGCCGCTGATGCCGGTGTATCCGGTGGCGCGTGGTAACAGCCGCTTGTTGATGCATCGCATTCAGCGTGATTGGTGCGTGCTGGCCGATACCGTGCTCGACTCGCGCAGCAGTGATGCCGCCCGTGCCGAGGCGCGCAAGGCGCTGCGTGAGAGCCTGACGGGCGTCTCGCCCTTGTTCAACGAGTTCGCTTGCTTCATGAGCGATGAGCAAAGCCTGGTCGATTGTTGTCTATTGCCCATACTCTGGCGTTTGCCGGTACTGGGTATCGAATTGCCGCGGCAAGCAAAGCCGCTGCTGGATTACATGGAGCGACAGTTCGCCCGCGAGCCTTTCCTGGCGAGCCTGTCTTCCGTTGAACGTGAAATGCGTAAGCTTTAAGGAGCCGTTGATGAACTCCAGTCGCCCCTATCTGGTTCGAGCACTGTACGAGTGGATCGTCGACAACGATTGCACGCCCCATATGCTGGTCAATGCCGAATACCCGGCAGTCCAGGTGCCGCAAGGTTTCGCCAGTGACGGCCAGATCGTCCTGAACATCTCCCCAAGTGCCGTGCGCAGCCTGCACATGGACAACGATGCGGTGAGCTTCGAAGGGCGCTTCGGTGGTGTTGCCCACTCGTTGTTCGTGCCGGTCGGCGCAATTCTGGGTATTTATGCCCGCGAGAACGGCCAAGGCATGGTCTTCGAGCTGGAGCCTCCGTTGATGGACGGCGAAGAGCCGGAAGATGAGGGTGTCGAGCCGGACGACGACGGCCCGCCGGAAGGGGGTGGCCAGCCGCCGCGTCCGACTGGGCGGCCGAGCCTGAAGGTGGTCAAGTAACGAAAAAAGGCGATCCGTCAGGGTCGCCTTTTTCTTTGCTGCGCGGTGATGGTTACAGGTCGCTGATGGTGCGAATCTGTTCACGGTTAACGCGGGTCTGTTTACCATCCAGCTGCTGGAATTCGTAGAAGCCGGACTCCTGATCGAACGTCGGCTCGTCAACGGTCTGGAACTCGCGACCGTCGTTCAGGGTAATCAGGCTTGGGGTGGAGCAGCCGGCCAGGGTGGCGAAGGCGCCGATCAGCAGGGCGGGCAGCAGAAGCTTTTTCATACGGTGTTTCCTGAGGTTGCGAAGGTAGAGCGATCAGGTTGCCTGCACCCGCGTTCAAGGGCTGGTGCAGGCAAGGGGGTCAGTCGATGTACTCGAACAGCTTGACGATCTTTTGCACGCCCGACACGCCCTGTACCACGGCAGTGGCGGAGTTGGCTTCCTGCTGAGTAACCAGGCCGAGCAGGTAGACGATACCGTTCTCGGTGATCACTTTGATGCGCGAGCTGGGCACGGCATTGTCGGTGAGCATCTGGGTCTTGATCTTGGTGGTCAGCCAGGCGTCGTTATTGCGTGCAAGGATCGAGGAGGGTTGCATTACCTGCAGCTCGTTATGCACCCGCTTGACCCGCTGTACCTGGCTGGCGGTCTGCTCGGCCAGGCTCTTGAGGTCGGCGCGCGGGGTTTGGCCGGCGAGCAGGACAACGCCGTTGTAGCTGCTGACGACAATGTGCGAGCCTTCGTCCAGATCAGGGCTGGCTTTCGCGATGTTTACCGAGGCCTTGGTTTCGATCAGCGAGTCATCGATCTTGCTGCCGATGGTGCGAGTGCCGCGATCATCCTCGATCGGCGAATTGCGGGTCGAGGTCAGTACCGAGCTGCAGCCGGTGACGCTCAGGCACAGGGTCAGGGCCATCAGGCCGAGGCGCTTGGGGATCATTCTTCACTCCCGAACAGTTGGCTGTCGATCAGATCACACAGGCAGTGGATCGCCAGCAGGTGGACTTCCTGGATGCGTGCAGTGACCGTCGAGGGTACGCGGATCTCCACGTCCTCGGGCAACAGCAGCGAAGCCATGCCGCCACCGTCACGCCCGGTCAATGCTACGACAATCATTTCGCGATCATGTGCCGCTTGGATCGCTTGAATCACGTTTGCCGAGTTGCCGCTGGTCGAAATCGCCAGCAGCACGTCGCCGGGCTGGCCGAGGGCGCGAATCTGCTTGGAGAAGATTTCGTTGTAGCTGTAGTCGTTGGCAATCGAGGTCAGTGTCGAGCTGTCGGTGGTCAGGGCGATCGCCGGCAGGCTCGGACGCTCACGCTCAAAGCGGTTGAGGAGTTCCGACGAGAAATGCTGGGCGTCGCCGGCCGAGCCGCCGTTGCCGCAGGCGAGCATCTTGCCCTCGTTGAGCAGCGCATTGACCATGACCAGGCTGGCCTGCTCGATGTGCGGTGCCAGGATGTCCATTGCCTGTTGCTTGGTATCGATGCTGGCCTGGAACAGCCGGCGAATTCGGGATTGCATGTCCATCTGGTGACCTTAAGTGGGGCGGTGGCCTTTGCTACACGCAACAGGGACCAGCCCGCGAAACATAGAGCAATAAAAGGGGAGTGGGTTCAGCATTCGAAGGCGTTTTTCAGCCATTGAAGCGGCCTGCCTGCGTGGTGGCTACCCTGCAAGGCGACAACATCGAAGCGGCACGGGTGGTTGGCCCAGCAAGACTCCTTCAGCAGAAAAAGGCTGGCGGCATGCACCAGTCGCCTCTGCTTGCGCCCGTCGATACTGCCGAGGGCGCCACCGAAGCCCGCGTGCAACCGATAGCGGACTTCGACGAATACTACTGTATCGGTGTCGAGCATGACCAGATCAAGCTCGCCACCTTTGCATCGCCAATTACGCGTCAGCAGTTGCAGGCCTTGCCCTTGAAGAAACTCAAGGGCTTGGTTTTCTGCGGCATGGCCGGCGCTGGTTGGCGATGCTTGGGGCATCAGCGGAGGGTATCGGGCAGGCGCTTGACCTGGCCGCCCGAAAATTCAGCCCACGGCAGCTGGCGCTCGATGCGCTGACTGGCGTTCATGCTCAGGCTGCCCGACAGTCCCTGTACACGGTTATCCGGCAGCGCTTTGAGCTGGCCCAGGCGGGGCGCCAGGCTATAGGCGTCTACACCCATGGCATATAGACGGCCCAGGCTGCCAGCGGCTTGTGGCCACTGCTGGACCACCTGCTGACGCAGGCTGTTGGTGGTGTCGAGCAGCCACGGGGTTTCGCAGAAACGGATGCCGTTCATGTCGTTGTACTGGTTGACGTCACCGCTGGCGCTGTACAGGTTCGAGGTGGCATAGACCGGAACGTCGCCAGCGTACTGGAAGTTCAGGGTGGGCTTGATCTGCTGTGCCTGTTGCGGGGTCGAGGCGAGGAAGATGAAGTCGATGTCCTGGCGGCGCGAGGGTTGCGCAGCAATGGTGCCGCCCACGGTGCTCTGCAGGCTCTGTGCGCGGCCTTCGCTCTGGCGCAGCTGGAACAGATTGGCGATCTGTTGGGCCAGGGCGACTGGCTGGGCGATGCGTTCGGCGGCGAGGATGGTGCCGCCATTGCCTTCCCAGTCCTGGCGGAACGCGGCAAGCACGCGGTCGCCCCATTCACCGGCCGGCACCAGGGCCACCGCGCGAACCATGCCGTCGGCGCGGGCGCGGCGCGATACTTCGCGGGCTTCGTCTTCGGCAGCCAGGCCGAACTGGAAAAGTTGTGGCGGGGCGGTCTGGCCCGCGTCAGCGTAATTCAGGGCGAGGGTGGTGATGGGCAGCTGGGCGTTGGCGGCCAGCTTCTTGACCAGCGCTTTTTCCAGCGGGCCGACTACCAGTTGCACGCCATCGGCCTGGGCCTGGCGATAGAAGTCATCCAGCGAGCCGATGCGTGAGCTGTCATACACCTGTACGGCCGGCGCTTGCTGGCCCGCCTGCTGGGCCTGGAAGTGCGCGGCCATGAAGCCGTCACGCAGGGCGCGGGCGACACCGGCAAGCGGGCCTTCCTGGGGTAGCAGCAGACCGATCTTGGTCAGCGGCTGGCTTGCCAGTTCCTTGAGCTTGACCAAGGCCGATGGCAGCTGCAGTGCCGCGGGATGGTCTGGGTGTTGCTGGCGCCAGGTCTCGATCGCGGCCTGCTGCTGCTCCAGCGTGCCTGCGCTTTTCACGGCCAGAGCCAGGCGGGTCCAGCCGGCCAGGGTCTGATCGCCAGCGGGCTGCTGCAGTTGCTCTGCCGGCAGCGAGGCGACCAAGGCCCAGGTCGCGTCATTGTTGGCGGCGGCAGCCTGGCCGCTGAGCAGTGGGGCCAGCATCACGCGCTGTTGCGCAGCGGCCAGGGCTTGACCGTCGGCTTCCAGGGCGGCGGCGTGGACGCTATACGTACGCACCTGCTGCTCGGCCGGCAATTGGCCGAGGTGCTGCAGGCTGGGGTGCGACAAGGCGCTGAGGGCGGCTTTGGGCTGGTTGCGGCTCATGGCCAGTTCGGCGCCCAGTGTGGCGGCGAAGATCTGTTGGGCAGGCTTGAGCGTATCCATGGGGACCTGCTCGAGAATGCGTGCCGCGCGCGGGTAGTCCTTCTGCTTGTATGCCAGGTCGGCAGCGCTCAGGCGCAGCAGGGCGGCATCTTCGGCAGACGTGCTGGCCGCCGCTTTCTCGAGCAGTTGCTCGATGCTGGCGTCCGGCGTGCGTGGCAGCTCTCCGAGGCTGGATGAGGGCGAGCTGGCGCAGGCTGCCAGCAAGGCAGCGAGGCAGAGGGCTGTGAGCAGCCGCAGGCAAGCGATCATGTAAAGGTCCTGTTACTCGATCAAGTTGGCCGGCAATTGTACCCAAGCGTTGGCCGGGGCGCGATGTTGCTGAACGCGAACCTTCACTATAGGTGTACCTGAGGTGGCTGCAGGTGAAGTTCTTTGCGCCCTGTTACCGGCGCTCGGGCTACAATGGCGCCTTTGATCCGAAAGGCAGGTGTGCGCAGTGACTGATGTGGCAGGGGCTTCGAAATCCACCGTGGGGACGCTGTACGTGGTCGCGACCCCCATTGGCAACCTCGACGACATGAGCGCCAGGGCATTGAAGGTGTTGGCTAACGTCGCCCTGATCGCCGCCGAGGACACCCGGCACTCGATCCGCCTGCTGCAGCATTTCGGCATCGATACGCCGCTGGCTGCCTGTCACGAGCACAATGAGCGGGACGAAGGCGGGCGTTTCATCACCAAGCTTCTGGCCGGTGAGGATGTGGCGCTGGTTTCCGATGCCGGTACGCCATTGATTTCCGACCCTGGTTACCACCTGGTGCGCCAGGCGCGAGCCGCCGGCGTCGATGTGGTGCCTGTGCCTGGCGCCTGTGCGCTGATTGCCGCGCTTTCGGCGGCCGGGCTGCCCTCTGATCGGTTCATTTTCGAAGGCTTCCTCCCCGCCAAAAGCGCAGGCCGCCGTGCCCGGCTCGAACAGGTCAAGGAAGAGCCGCGTACCTTGATTTTCTACGAGGCGCCCCATCGCATTCTTGAGTGTCTGGAGGACATGGAACTGGTGTTCGGTGCCGAGCGCCCGGCGTTGCTCGCGCGTGAGCTGACCAAAACCTTCGAGACCCTCAAAGGCTTGCCGCTCGGGGAGCTGCGCGAGTTCGTGGCGGGTGACAGCAACCAGCAGCGCGGCGAGTGCGTGGTGTTGGTCGGTGGCTGGAGTGCGCCGGAGGGTGAGGCGGCGATCAGCGTCCAGGCGCAGCGTGTACTGGACCTGCTTTTGGCCGAATTGCCGCTCAAGCGTGCAGCGGCCCTGGCGGCGGAGATCACCGGCGTGCGCAAGAACCTGTTGTATCAGGCAGCACTGGAAAAGCAGAAAGCGCAGTAGTGGCGCTTTGATATAATTGCGGTATTGCTTGTTCTTGAGCGCAGCTGCCGTTAACCTTGGCGCCGGAGAGTCGATCGGACAGTCGCTGCCCGCTTTGGTTCCGCAACTTTTGTTGCGTAACGGCGGGGGGAGGAAAGTCCGGGCTCCATAGGGCAGAGTGCCAGGTAACGCCTGGGAGGCGCGAGCCTACGGAAAGTGCCACAGAAAATAACCGCCTAAGCACTTCGGTGCCGGTAAGGGTGAAAAGGTGCGGTAAGAGCGCACCGCACGTCTGGCAACAGTTCGTGGCTAGGTAAACCCCACTCGGAGCAAGACCAAATAGGGTTCCATCAGGCGTGGCCCGCGTCGGAACCGGGTAGGTTGCTAGAGGCGTCCAGTGATGGCCGTCGTAGAGGAATGACTGTCCTCGACAAAACCCGGCTTACAGATCGACTCTCCACCTCTCCTCCCTTCTGCTTGATCGATGGCAGAGCGCGTTTGTAATACCGAAAAGATCTTACTCTTCATAAATCACTTTAAGTTCAAACGGTATCCGTTTGAGTGGGTTTGATTTTTCACGCTTTTTTTTACCCTCTGTAGTCCTTCCTCCTTCCTTTATTGAGCTAAATCTCGGTCCTGTAAGGGTTTTCCGTATGAACGCGCCTTGACGGTGCAGCGGACGGATTCCTATAGTGTGCGCAAGTGGCAGAAAGTGGGATGAAGTGGGTTTTCTGGCACAAAAAAGCTACCATTGTGGGGAATCGCAGCCGTGTTCCGCGGAGCCAACGCCGTCAGCCTCGATGCCAAGGGCCGTCTCGCCATGCCGAGCCGGTACCGTGACGAGCTCGATTCGCGTTGCAATGGTCAGTTGATCGTGACCATCGACGCCGTCGACCCCTGCTTGTGCGTTTACCCCCTCGATGAGTGGGAACAGATTGAAGCCAAGTTGCGTGCCTTGCCGTCGTTGCGTGAGGAAAACCGCCGCCTGCAGCGTTTGCTGATCGGTAATGCGGTTGACCTGGAGCTCGACGGCAGTGGCCGTTTCCTGGTACCGCCCCGCCTGCGGGAGTACGCCAAGCTGGACAAGAAGGCGATGCTGGTGGGGCAACTGAACAAATTCCAGCTGTGGGATGAGGATGCCTGGAACGCAGTTTCGGCAGCCGACCTTGCAGCTATCCAACAACCGGGCGCCATGCCCGACGATTTACGTGACCTGATCCTGTGACCATAGATAGCGGCTTCAACCACATCACCGTCCTGCTCGACGAAGCTGTCGAGGCATTGGCCCTGCGCGCCGACGGTTGCTATCTCGACGGCACCTTCGGCCGCGGCGGGCACAGCCGTCTGATCCTCAGCAAGCTCGGGCCGGATGGTCGGCTGCTGGGCTTCGACAAAGATCCTCAAGCGATTGCCACGGGGCAAGCGCTGGCGGCCGAAGACGGCCGCTTTGTCATTGTGCAGCGCAGTTTTGCCGAACTGGGCGCTGAAGTGGCCGAGCGAGGCCTGGCTGGCAAGGTCAGCGGTATCCTGCTCGACCTGGGCGTGTCCTCGCCCCAGCTGGACGACCCCGAGCGGGGCTTCAGTTTCCTCAATGATGGCCCGCTGGATATGCGCATGAACCCCGACCAGGGCATCAGCGCTGCCGAGTTCATCGCCACCGCGCCGGTGGAGGAAATTGCCCGCGTTTTCAAAGAGTATGGCGAGGAACGTTTTGCCGGCCGCATGGCGCGCGCCGTGGTAGAGCGCCGCGAAAAGCAGCCGTTCACCCGGACTGCGGACCTGGCCGAAGTGCTCAAGGTCGCCAACCCTGCCTGGGAAAAGGGCAAGAACCCGGCAACCCGTGCCTTCCAGGGCCTGCGCATTCACGTCAACAACGAACTGGGCGATCTTGAGGCCGGCCTTGAGGCTGCACTCGATGCGCTGGAAGTCGGCGGCCGTCTGGCGGTGATTAGCTTCCATTCGCTGGAAGACCGTATCGTCAAGCTGTTCATGCGCAAACTGGTCAAGGGTGAAGCGGACAACCTGCCGCGCAACCTGCCGGTTCAGCACAAGGCCTTCGAGCCGAAAATCCGTCTGATCGGCAAGGCTCAGTTTGCTTCCGAAGCCGAGCTCAAGGCCAACCCGCGGTCGCGCAGCGCCGTGATGCGGGTGGCGGAGAAGCTTCGGTGAGCCGGCTATTTGCCAAGCCTTTGCCAGGCGGAAGCTTCCTGATGCTTCTGCTGTTCGTTGGCGTGCTTGTTTCGGCCATTGCCGTGTCGTACAGCGCCCACTGGAATCGCCAGTTGCTCAACACCCTGTACGGCGAGTTGAATGAGCGCGACAAGGCCCAGGCCGAGTGGGGCCGGCTGATCCTCGAACAAAGCACCTGGACCGCTGCCAGCCGCATCGAGAACCTGGCTTCCGAGCAACTGAAGATGCACGTGCCTGCCGCCGACGAAGTACGGATGGTGGCGCCATGATGAAGCTCGAAGGTGCACTCTACCCCTGGCGCTTCCGCGTGGTGATCGGCCTGCTGGCGTTGATGGTCGGCGCCATCTGCTGGCGCATCATCGACTTGCAGGTGGTCGACCGTGACTTCCTCAAGGGCCAGGGCGATGCCCGCAGCCTGCGTCATATTCCTATTCCGGCACACCGAGGCCTGATTACCGACCGTAATGGTGAGCCCTTGGCCGTCAGTACGCCTGTCACCACCCTGTGGGCCAACCCCAAGGAAATGCAAGCGTCCAAGGACCGCTGGCCGCAACTGGCCGCCGCATTGGGGCAGAACGCCCAGCAGCTGAGCGAGCGCCTGACCCAGCAGGCCAGCAAAGAATTCATCTACCTGGTCCGCGGTCTGACCCCAGAGCAGGGGCAGCATGTGCTCGACCTGAAAGTGCCGGGTGTATACGGCCTCGAAGAATTCCGCCGCTTCTATCCCGCCGGCGATGTCACCGCTCACATGGTCGGTTTCACTGACCTGGATGACCATGGCCGCGAAGGGGTAGAGCTGGCCTACGATGAGTGGCTGGCCGGGGTGCCCGGCAAGCGGCAAGTGATCAAGGACCGGCGTGGCCGCTTGATCAAGGACATTCAGGTAACCAAGAACGCCAAGGCCGGCAAGACCTTGGCGTTGTCCATCGACCTGCGCCTGCAATACCTGGCCACGCGCGAGCTGCGTAACGCGATCGCCGAGCAGGATGCCAAGGCCGGCAGCCTGGTGATCATGGACGTCAAGACCGGTGAGGTCCTGGCGATGGTCAACCAGCCGACCTACAACCCCAACAACCGCCGCACCATGTTCCCGTCGGCGATGCGTAACCGGGCGATCATTGACGTGTTCGAGCCAGGCTCCACGGTCAAGCCGATCTCCATGAGCGCTGCATTGGAGAGTGGGCGCTGGAAGCCCACCGACAAGGTCGAAGTCTACCCGGGCAGCCTGCAGATCGGCCGCTACACCATCAAGGACGTGTCCAGGAGCGAGGGGCCGATCCTCGACCTGACCGGCATCCTGATCAACTCCAGTAACGTGGGCATGAGCAAGATCGCCTTCGATATCGGCGGCGAAGCCATCTACCGGGTCATGTCCCAGGTCGGCCTTGGCCAGTACACCGGCCTTGGGTTCCCGGGCGAGCGGGTTGGCAACCTGCCGAACCATCGTGAGTGGCGCAAGGCCGAAACCGCGACCTTGTCCTATGGCTACGGCGTCTCGGTTACCGCCTTGCAGCTGGTGCATGCCTATGCGGCGCTGGCCAACGACGGGAAGATGGTGCCGCTGTCGATCCTCAAGGTCGACAAGGCCCCGGAGGCAGTCCAGGCCATTCCAAAGGACACCGCCAAAACCGTGCAAGGCATGTTGCAGCAAGTGATCGAGGCGCCGCGCGGGGTGTTCCGCGCCCAGGTGCCGTTCTATCACGTGGGCGGCAAGTCTGGTACCGCGCGTAAAGCCACAGTGGGCTCCAAGGGCTACACCGAAAACGCCTACCGCTCGCTGTTCGCCGGCTTCGGGCCAATGAGCGACCCGCGTTACGCCATTGTCGTGGTCATCGACGAACCGCGCAAAGGCGGTTATTTCGGTGGCCTGGTATCGGCGCCGGTGTTCAGCAACGTCATGTCGGGCACCCTGCGGCTGATGAATGTGCCGCCAGACAACCTGCCACCGCCTGCCGACCCGCAACAAGTCAATGCAGCACCCGCCAAGGGAGGGCGTGGATGATGACAATGCCACTGAGCAAGCTTTTCGCCCACGCCAGTCGCGACCCACTGATCCGTGAGCTGACCCTGGACAGCCGGGCTGTGCGCGCAGGTGACCTGTTCCTGGCCGTGCCGGGGGCCAAGGTCGATGGCCGCGACCATATCAGCGACGCGCTGGCCCGTGGTGCCGCTGCGGTCGCCTACGAGCAGCAGGGCACCCAGGTGCTGCCGATCACCGATGTGCCGCTGATCCCGGTCAAAGGCCTGATCGCCCAGCTGTCGGATATTGCCGGCCGCTTCTACGGCGAGCCGAGCCGTCAGCTGAACCTGGTCGGGGTTACCGGTACCAATGGCAAGACCAGCGTCACTCAACTGGTGGCCCAGGCGCTAGATGCGCTTGGCCAAAGGTGCGGCCTGATCGGTACCCTGGGTACCGGATTTTATGGTGAGTTGCAGAGCGGCCGACTGACCACGCCAGATCCGATTGCGGTGCAGTCGACGCTGTACGACCTGAAAAAGGCCGGGGCCAAGGCCGTGGCGATGGAAGTATCCTCGCATGCTCTGGAGCAGGGGCGTGTTGCCGCGCTGGAATTCGATATCGCGGTGATGACCAACCTGTCCCGTGATCATCTGGACTATCACGGCAGCATGGAGGCCTACGAGGCCGCGAAGGCCAAGCTTTTCGCCTGGCCTAGCCTGCGTTGCCAGGTGGTCAACCTGGATGACGGTTTCGGCCGTCGTCTGGCGGCTGATTTTGCCCGTCGTCCGAGTGTCGACCATATCGAGACCCGTCTGCTCAGCTACAGCCTGGAAAACCCCGACGCTTCCTTGTATTGCCGTGAAGCCAGGTTCGATGACGATGGCGTACGGGCCATCATCGTCACCGCCCAGGGTGAACGTACCTTGCGCAGCCAACTGCTGGGCCGGTTCAACCTGAGCAACATGCTCGCGGCCGTGGCGACCTTGCTCGCGCTGGATTATTCGCTGGACGAAATCCTCAAGGTCACCCCGCAGTTGAAAGGTCCGGTGGGGCGCATGCAGCGTCTTGGCGGCGGTCAGAAGCCGTTGGTGGTGGTCGATTACGCGCACACCCCTGACGCCCTGGAGCAGGTACTCCAAGCCCTGCGCCCGCACGCCCACGGCCAGTTGCTGTGCCTGTTCGGTTGTGGTGGCGATCGCGATCGGGGCAAGCGTCCGCTGATGGCCGAAGTGGCCGAGCGCCTGGCTGATCGTGTACTGGTCACTGACGATAACCCTCGTACCGAAGACCCACAGGCGATCTTCAACGACATTCGCCCCGGCTTTGTCCGCCCCGCCGACGTCGAGTTCGTCGCGGGCCGCGGCGAGGCCATCGCACACCTTATCGCTTCTGCTGCCGCTTCTGACGTCATCGTCCTGGCGGGCAAGGGGCATGAGGATTACCAGGAAATCAATGGCCAACGCCATGATTTCTCTGACTTGGTCGAAGCCGAAAAGGCACTTGCAGCCTGGGAGGCTCCACATGCTTAAGCCCATGACACTCAGCCAGCTGACCGCAGCGCTGAGCGCTCGCCTGGTCGGCGCCGACGCCAGCTTCAGCGGTGTCAGCATCGACAGCCGCAGCGTCGGCGCCGGGCAGTTGTTCGTCGCCCTGGTGGGGCCGCGTTTCGACGGCCACGACTACTTGGCCGATGTGCAGGCCAAGGGCGCCGTGGCAGCGCTGGTGGAGTGTGAAGTGGCCGATGTCGATTTGCCGCAGCTGGTGGTCGCCGACTGCCGTCTGGCCCTTGGCCAGCTCGGTGCGCTGAACCGTGCCTGCTACGACAAGCCGGTGGTCGCCATCACCGGCTCCAGTGGCAAGACCACGGTCAAAGAGATGCTTGCCTGCATCCTGCGTACCCGTGGCCCTGTTCATGCCACCCGTGGCAACCTGAACAACGACCTGGGGGCACCGCTGACACTGCTGGAAATTGCCCCCCAACACAGCGCCGCCGTCATCGAGCTGGGCGCTTCGCGCATTGGCGAGATCCGCTACACCGTGGGCCTCACCCAGCCACAGGTAGTCATCATCAACAATGCCGGTACAGCCCACGTCGGCGAGTTCGGCGGGCCAGAGAAGATCGTTGAAGCCAAGGGCGAGATACTCGAAGGGCTGGGCGAGGGCGGCATTGCCATCCTCAATCTGGACGACAAGGCCTTTGCCATCTGGAAGGCGCGCGCGGGTGCCCACAAGGTCATCAGTTTTGCCCGCAGCGACGCCCGCGCCGACTTCCATGCCACCGACATCGGTCGCGACGCGCGGGGGTGCCCGTCGTTCACACTGCACGGCGCCGGTGCATCGGTGGCCGTGCAGCTCAACGTGCTCGGTGAGCATAACGTCAGCAACGCCCTGGCCGCTGCCGCCGCCGCGCATGCCGTTGGTCTGACCCTGAGTGGCATTGCCGCGGGCCTTAACGCCATGCAGCCGGTCAAGGGCCGTACCGTGGCGCAAATCGCCCCGAGTGGCGTGCGCGTGATCGATGACAGTTACAACGCAAATCCCACCTCGATGTGCGCGGCCATTGATATACTCGCCGGCTTTTCCGGGCGCACCGTTCTGGTTCTGGGGGATATCGGCGAGCTGGGGCAGTGGGCGCAAGAAGGTCACCATCAGGTGGGCGATTACGCTCGCGGTAAGGTCGATGCCCTGTACGCAGTGGGTACCAACATGACACATGCGGTCAAGGCGTTCGGCGCCAATGGCCGTCATTTCGCAACGCAAGCTGAGCTGATCGAGGCCGTTCGCGCCGAAACTGCCAGCAATACCACTATCTTGATCAAGGGCTCGCGCAGCGCTGCGATGGAAAACGTCGTGGCTGCACTGTGCGGTGCCAGCGGGGAGAAACATTAATGCTGCTGCTGTTGGCTGAGTATCTGCAACAGTTCCACAAAGGCTTCGCGGTCTTCCAGTACCTGTCCCTGCGTGGGATCCTTGGCGTACTGACCGCGCTGTCGCTGGCGCTGTGGCTGGGCCCGTGGATGATCCGTACCCTGCAGATCCGCCAGATCGGTCAGGCCGTCCGTAATGACGGCCCGCAATCGCACTTGTCCAAATCCGGCACGCCAACCATGGGTGGTGCCTTGATCCTGTCCGCCATCGGCATCAGCACCCTGCTGTGGGCGGACCTGTCCAATCGCTATGTGTGGACGGTACTGATCGTCACGCTGCTGTTCGGCGCCATCGGCTGGGTCGATGACTACCGCAAGGTGATCGAAAAGAACTCGCGCGGCCTGCCTAGCCGCTGGAAGTACTTCTGGCAGTCGGTGTTCGGCCTGACGGCGGCGATCTTCCTGTACCAGACGGCTCCCACCACTGTCGAGACCACCCTGATCGTGCCATTCCTCAAGGATGTCACCATCCCGCTGGGCATCGGCTTCGTCATCCTGACCTACTTCGTCATCGTCGGCTCCAGCAATGCGGTCAACCTGACCGATGGCCTCGATGGTCTGGCGATCATGCCTACGGTAATGGTCGGTGGTGCGCTGGGCATCTTCTGCTACCTGTCGGGTAACGTGAAGTTCGCTGAGTACTTGCTCATTCCTTATGTACCGGGCTCGGGTGAACTCATTGTGTTCTGCGGCGCGCTGATCGGCGCCGGCCTGGGCTTCCTGTGGTTCAACACCTATCCGGCCCAGGTGTTCATGGGCGACGTCGGTGCGCTGGCGCTGGGCGCCGCACTGGGCACCATCGCCGTGATCGTGCGCCAGGAAATCGTGCTGTTCATCATGGGCGGCATCTTCGTGATGGAAACCCTGTCGGTGGTGATCCAGGTCGCCTCCTTCAAGCTGACCGGCAAGCGCGTGTTCCGTATGGCACCGATCCACCACCATTTTGAACTCAAGGGCTGGCCTGAGCCGCGGGTGATTGTCCGTTTCTGGATCATCACCGTGATTCTGGTGCTGATCGGCCTTGCAACCCTGAAACTGAGGTAGACGAGCGTGTCACTGATCGCTTCCGACCAATTCCGCATCGTTGTCGGCCTCGGCAAGAGCGGCATGTCCCTGGTTCGCTTCCTGGCGAACCAGGGCATTGCCTTTGCGGTCGCCGACACCCGCGAGCAACCGCCGGAACTGGACACCCTGCGCCGTGATTACCCGCAGGTGGAAGTACGCTGTGGTGAACTGGACGTGGATTTCCTGTGCCGCGCCAACGAGCTGTACGTGAGCCCCGGCCTGGCGCTGGCCACGCCGGCCCTGCAGCAGGCGGCGGCGCGTGGCGTGAAGCTGTCCGGTGACATCGAACTGTTCGCCCGCCATGCCAAGGCGCCGATCGTGGCGATCAGCGGCTCCAATGCGAAAAGCACGGTGACCACCCTGGTCGGCGAGATGGCCGCCAAGGCCGGCAAGCGCGTGGCCGTCGGCGGCAACCTGGGGACTCCTGCCCTGGACCTGCTCAGCGATGACATCGAGCTGTATGTCATGGAACTGTCCAGCTTCCAGCTGGAAACCACCGACCAGCTCAACGCCGAAGTGGCCACCGTGCTGAACATCAGCGAAGACCACATGGACCGCTACAGCGGCCTGCCGGCCTATCACCTGGCCAAGCACCGGATATTCCGTGGCGCCCGCCAGGTGGTGGTGAACCGCCAGGATGCCCTGAGCCGGCCGTTGCCGGTCGAAGGCCGCCCGTGCTGGAGCTTTGGCCTGAATCAGCCGGACTTCAAGGCTTTCGGCCTGCGTGAAGTCGAGGGTGAGAAGTACCTGGCTTTCGAGTTCCAGGCATTGATGCCGGCCCGTGAGCTGAAAGTGCGTGGTGCCCACAACCAGAGCAACGCATTGGCGGCCCTGGCCCTGGGGCATGCTGCCGGTCTGCCGTTCGAGCCGATGCTCGAGGCCCTGCGCGAATTCGGCGGCCTGCCTCATCGTTGCCAGTGGGTACGAGCCCGCAACGGTGTGAACTGGTACGACGATTCCAAAGCGACCAACGTCGGCGCGGCCCTGGCCGCCATCGAAGGCCTGGGCGCGGATATCGACGGCAAGCTTGTGCTGATCGCCGGTGGCGACGGCAAGGGTGCCGATTTCGCCGCCCTGCGTGAACCGGTGGCGCGCATGTGCCGCGCCGTTGTGCTGCTCGGTCGCGATGCGCAGCGCTTGGCCGAGGCGCTGGGTGATGCCGTGCCGCAGGTGCGGGTCAAGACGCTGGACGAAGCTGTGCAGCAATGCGCCGAGCTGGCCCTGCCGGGGGACGCCGTGTTGCTGTCGCCGGCGTGTGCCAGCCTGGACATGTTCAAGAACTTTGAAGAACGCGGGCGGCTGTTCGCCCAGGCGGCGGGAGGGCTGGCATGATCTTCGGCATCCTCAAGCCGTACCCGTCGCCGCTGGTCAGTGGCCGTGGCATCGACCTCGACTTCGCCTTCCTCGCCGGCTGCCTGGCGCTGCTGGGCCTGGGCCTGGTGATGATCACGTCGGCCTCGTCGGAAGTGGCCGCAGCACAGTCAGGTAACCCGCTGTACCACATGTACCGCCATCTGGTTTACGTGGCCATTGGCTTGGTCGCCTGTGGTGCGACGCTGCTGGTACCGATCGCCACATGGCAGCGCATGGGCTTCATGATGCTGGTGGGCGCCTTTGGCCTGCTGGTACTGGTGCTGGTGCCTGGCATCGGTCGTGAGGTGAACGGCTCGATGCGCTGGATCGGCTTCAGCTTCTTCAACGTCCAGCCTTCGGAGATCGCCAAGGTCTTCGTGGTCATTTATCTCGCCGGCTACCTGGTACGTCGGCAGACCGAAGTACGCGAAAGCTGGATGGGCTTTTTCAAACCGTTCATCGTGCTGCTGCCAATGGCCGGCCTGCTGCTGATGGAGCCGGACTTCGGTGCCACCGTGGTCATGATGGGCGCTGCTGCGGCCATGCTGTTCCTCGGCGGCGTAGGGTTGTTCCGCTTCAGCCTGATGGTGGCGCTGGCGGTGGTCGCCGTATTCGTACTGGTGCAGGCGCAGCCGTACCGGATGGCCCGCCTGATCACCTTTACCGACCCCTGGTCCGACCAGTTCGGCTCTGGCTACCAGTTGACCCAGGCACTGATCGCTTTCGGCCGCGGCGAGTGGCTGGGCGTAGGGCTGGGCAACAGTGTGCAAAAGCAGTTCTACCTGCCTGAGGCGCACACTGACTTCGTGTTCTCGGTACTGGCCGAGGAGTTGGGCGTGGTCGGTTCGCTGGTGACCATCGCGCTGTTCGTGTTCGTGACCGTGCGTGCCCTCTACATTGGCCTGTGGGCCGAAAAGGCCAAGCAGTACTTTGCCGCCTATATGGCATTTGGTCTGGCATTCCTGTGGATTGGCCAGTTCCTGATCAACATTGGCGTGAACGTCGGCTTGCTGCCGACCAAGGGCCTGACCTTGCCTTTCCTCAGTTACGGGGGCAGTTCCCTGGTGATCTGCTGTGCCTGCGTCGGTCTGTTGCTGCGTATCGAATGGGAAAGCCGCACGCATTTGGGCAGCGAGGAGCACGAATTCAGCGAAAGCGATTTTGCCGAGGAGACCAGTCATGGCCGCTGACGGCAAAAACGTACTGATCATGGCGGGCGGCACTGGGGGCCATGTGTTCCCGGCCCTGGCGTGCGCACGTGAGTTCCAGGCGCGCGGCTATACCGTGCACTGGCTGGGCACCCCCCGTGGCATCGAGAATGAACTGGTCCCTCAGGCCGGCTTGTCGCTGCACCAGATCCAGGTCAGCGGTTTGCGTGGCAAGGGCAAGCTGTCGCTGCTCAAGGCGCCGTTCACCCTGGTCAAGGCCGTGCTTCAGGCGCGGCGTATCATTGGCCAGCTCAAGCCGGTCTGCGTGATCGGCTTCGGTGGCTATGTGACCGGCCCTGGCGGCGTCGCCGCGCGCCTGTGCGGTGTGCCGCTGGTGATTCACGAACAGAACGCCCGCGCCGGTACCGCCAATCGCTTGCTGGTGCCGTTGTCGGCACGCGTTTGCGAGGCTTTCCCAGGCACCTTCGAAGCGGGCGACAAGCTGCGTACCACCGGCAACCCGGTGCGCCCCGAGCTGTTCATGGACGCGCAGCGTGCGCCCTTGGGCGAGCGCCGTGCCCGTCTGCTGGTCATGGGTGGCAGCCTGGGTGCGGAACCATTGAACAAATTGTTGCCTAAGGCCCTGTCCGAGGTGCCCGCTGACCTGCGGCCCGAGGTGTTCCATCAGGCCGGCAAGCACCACGCGCCGATCACCGCCGAGCGCTATCAAGAAGCGGGTGTCGAGGCTCAGGTAGAGCCGTTCATCAAGGACATGGCCCACGCCTACGGCTGGGCTGACCTGGTGGTGTGCCGGGCCGGTGCCCTGACCGTCAGCGAGCTCGCGGCGGCCGGCCTGCCTTCGATGCTGGTGCCTTTGCCCCATGCCATCGACGACCACCAGACCCATAACGCCCAATATCTGGCTCGGGAAGGCGCTGCCTTCCTCATGCCACAAGCGACAACTGGCGCAGCGCAACTCGCTGAACGCCTGAACGAGGTGCTGATGCAACCCGAGAAACTCAACACCATGGCACGCACCGCAAGGAGCCTTGCCAAACCATCCGCAACCAGCACCGTGGTCGATATCTGCCTGGAGGTGGCCCATGGTTGAAAGCCAGAAAGCCATGCCCCAGCCGAAGATGGGCCGCATTCATCGCATCCACTTCGTCGGTATCGGCGGCGTGGGTATGTGCGGTATTGCCGAAGTACTGCTGAACCTGGGCTACGAAGTGTCCGGCTCGGACCTCAAGGTGTCGCCGGTTACCCAGCGCCTGGAGTCGTTCGGTGCCGAGATCTTCGTTGGCCACCGCGCCGAAAACGCCGCCAATGCCGATGTGCTGGTGGTGTCCAGCGCCATCAACCCGGCCAACCCGGAAGTCGCCACTGCGCTCGAGCGGCGTATCCCGGTGGTGCCGCGTGCCGAAATGCTCGCAGAGCTGATGCGCTACCGCCATGGCGTGGCGGTTGCCGGTACCCATGGCAAAACCACCACCACCAGCCTGCTGGCTTCGGTGTTTGCCGCAGGTGGGCTGGACCCGACTTTCGTGATCGGTGGCCGCCTGACCGCTGCCGGCACCAATGCCCAGTTGGGTACCAGCCGCTACCTGATCGCCGAAGCCGACGAAAGCGATGCCAGCTTCCTGCACCTGCAGCCGATGGTTGCCGTGGTCACCAATATCGACGCCGACCACATGGCCACCTACGAGGGTGACTTCAACAAGCTGAAGAAAACCTTCGTCGAGTTCCTGCACAACCTGCCGTTCTATGGCCTGGCCGTGATGTGCCTGGACGACCCTGTGGTGCGCGAGATCCTGCCGCAGGTCAAGCGCCCGACCGTGACCTACGGTTTCAGCGAAGAGGCCGACATCCGGGCAATCAACGTCAGCCAGAAGGGCATGCAGACCCACTTCACCGTGCTGCGCCGTGATCGTGAGCCGCTTGAAGTGTCGGTCAACATGCCGGGCAACCACAACGTGCTCAATGCCCTGGCCACCATTGCCATCGCCACCGACGAAGGTATCAGCGACGAAGCCATCGTGCAGGGGCTTTCCGGCTTCCAGGGCGTTGGCCGACGGTTCCAGGTATACGGCGAACTGCCGGTTGAAGGCGGCAGCGTGATGCTGGTCGACGACTACGGCCACCACCCGACCGAAGTGGCGGCGGTGATCAAGGCCGTGCGCGGTGGTTGGCCAAGCCGTCGCCTGGTCATCGTCTACCAGCCACACCGATACAGCCGCACCCGTGACCTGTATGACGACTTCGTGCAGGTACTGGGCGATGCCAACGTGCTGCTGCTGATGGAGGTGTACCCGGCCGGTGAAGAGCCGATACCCGGTGCCGACAGCCGTCAGCTGTGCCACAGCATTCGCCAGCGCGGCAAGCTGGACCCGATCTACATCGAACGTGGCGCCGAGCTGGCGCCGCTGGTCAAGCCGCTGCTGCGTGCCGGCGACATCCTGCTGTGCCAGGGTGCCGGCGATGTCGGTGGCCTGGCCCCGCAATTGATGAAAAGCCCGCTGTTCGCTGGCGCCAAGCAGGAGAAGTCCAAATGACCAGCGCCTACGAAAAACTGCATTCGACCCTGGACGTCAAGGCGTTCGGCCGCGTCGCTGTCCTCTACGGTGGCAAGAGCGCCGAGCGTGAAGTCTCGCTCAAGTCGGGCGCTGCCGTGATCGAGGCGCTGCGCAGCGCCGGTGTCGACGTGGTCGCCATCGACGTGGGCGACGACCTGCTGGCCCGCCTGCAAAGCGAGAACATCGACCGCGCCTTCATCATCCTGCACGGCCGGGGTGGCGAGGATGGCAGCATGCAAGGGCTGCTGGAGTGCCTGGGTATCCCTTACACCGGCAGTGGCATCCTCGCCTCGGCCCTGGCCATGGACAAGCTGCGGACCAAACAGGTGTGGCAAAGCCTGGGCATTCCGACCCCGCGTCATGCCGTGCTGGCCAGCGCAGAAGATTGTGTTGCAGCCGGTACGGAACTGGGCTTCCCGCTTATCGTCAAACCTGCCCATGAAGGCTCTAGCATCGGCATGGCCAAGGTGAACAGCGAGCAGGAACTGGTTGCTGCCTGGCAAGACGCCGCCAAATACGATTCTCAGGTGCTGGTCGAGCAATGGATTCACGGCCCGGAGTTCACCATCGCCGTTCTGCGTGGCCAGGTGCTGCCGCCGATCGCATTGGGCACCCCGCACGTGTTCTACGACTACGACGCCAAATACATCGCCAATGACACCCAGTACCGCATCCCGTGCGGGCTGGACAGTGCCAAGGAACAGGAGCTCATCGACCTGACCGCACGTGCCTGCGATGCCATCGGCATTGAAGGCTGGGGCCGTCTGGACGTGATGCAGGACGAGCAGGGCCGGTTCTGGCTGCTCGAAGTAAACACCGCACCGGGCATGACTGATCATAGCCTGGTGCCCATGGCGGCCCGCGCGGCCGGCCTGGACTTCCAGCAGCTGGTGCTGGCGATCCTGGCCGAAAGCGTAGCGACGCGAGGTTAAAACCATGCAAGGCGCAATGATACGTCAGCAGCAACCCGTTACCGGCCGTAGCAAGCCGGTGCCGCGTGGTGCCAGCCGACTGGTGGCCGACGAGCCCGTATCGGCGCGCCTGCCGCGGCCCAGCCTGGGCGGCCTCAAGCGCCTGCTGTGGCCGGTGTTGCTGGTGGCCGCAGGCTTTGGCGCCTACGAGGGCGCCATTCGCCTGATGCCGTACGCCGACCGGCCGATCACCAAGATCGACGTGCAGGGCGACCTCAGTTACATCAGCCAACAGTCGGTGCAGCAGCGGATCGCGCCCTACGTGGCAGCGAGCTTCTTCAGCGTCGACCTCCCAGCGATGCGAGCCGAGCTCGAGCAGATGCCATGGATCGCCCACGCCGAAGTACGCCGGGTTTGGCCGGACGAGGTGGTGATTCGCCTGGAAGAACAGTTGCCGGTCGCACGCTGGGGGGAGGAAGCCTTGCTCAACAACCAGGGCCAGGCCTTCACCCCGCGCGAGCTGGCCAACTATGAGCATCTGCCGCAGTTGGCCGGGCCGCAGCGTGCCCAGCAGCAAGTCATGCAGCAGTATCAGGTATTGAGCCAGATGCTGCGCCCCCTGGGCTTTTCCATCGCTCGCCTGGAGCTGCGCGAGCGTGGCAGCTGGTTCCTGACCACCGGTGCGGGCAGCACCGGGCAGGGCGTCGAGCTGCTGCTGGGGCGCGATCATCTGGTGGAGAAAATGCGCCGTTTCATTGCCATTTACGACAAGACACTCAAAGAGCAGATCACCAACATTGCCCGCATTGATCTGCGTTATGCCAACGGACTTGCCGTTGGTTGGCGGGAACCGAACGCACCGACGACGGCCCAACCCGCCGTTGCGAAGAATTAGAGAGAGGCAGGACCATGGCAAACGCGCATAGCGGCAAAATGATCGTCGGGCTGGACATTGGCACCTCCAAGGTGGTGGCGCTGGTGGGTGAAGTTGGCGAAGACGGTACCCTGGAGATCGTCGGGATCGGTACTCACCCTTCCCGCGGCCTGAAGAAGGGCGTGGTGGTGAACATCGAATCCACCGTGCAGTCGATCCAGCGCGCAGTGGAAGAAGCTCAGCTGATGGCTGGTTGCCGCATCCACTCGGCGTTCGTCGGTGTGGCCGGTAACCATATCCGCAGCCTGAACTCCCACGGCATCGTCGCCATCCGCGACCGCGAGGTCAGCCTTGCCGACCTCGAGCGTGTGCTGGACGCTGCACAGGCCGTGGCCATTCCGGCTGACCAGCGCGTGCTGCACACCCTGCCGCAAGACTACGTGATCGATAACCAGGAAGGCGTGCGAGAGCCGCTGGGCATGTCGGGTGTGCGCCTGGAAGCCAAGGTTCACGTGGTCACCTGCGCGGTCAACGCGGCGCAGAACATCGAAAAATGCGTGCGCCGTTGTGGCCTGGAAATCGACGACATCATCCTCGAGCAACTGGCCTCGGCCTACTCGGTGCTGACCGACGATGAGAAAGAGCTCGGCGTGTGCCTGGTGGACATCGGTGGCGGCACCACCGACATCGCCATCTTCACCGAAGGTGCGATCCGCCATACGGCGGTCATCCCGATTGCCGGCGACCAGGTCACCAACGACATCGCCATGGCCCTGCGTACCCCCACCCAGTACGCCGAAGAAATCAAGATCCGTTACGCCTGCGCCCTGGCCAAACTGGCCGGCGCCGGCGAGACCATCAAGGTGCCGAGCGTTGGCGACCGCCCGCCGCGCGAACTGTCGCGCCAGGCCTTGGCTGAAGTCGTGGAGCCTCGTTACGACGAGCTTTTCACGCTGATCCAGGCCGAGCTGCGCCGCAGCGGCTACGAGGACCTGGTGCCGGCCGGCATCGTCCTCACCGGCGGCACCGCCAAGATGGAAGGCGCCGTAGAGCTGGCAGAAGAAATTTTCCACATGCCGGTACGCCTGGGCGTACCGCACAGCGTTCGGGGGCTGAGCGACGTGGTGCGCAACCCGATCTATTCCACCGGCGTGGGCTTGCTCGCGTACGGCCTGCAGAAGCAGTCCGAAGACCTGCCCCTGACCGGTAACAGCAGCAGCAACAGCTATGGCGATGAACCGAAGGCCCCAGTGCTTGAGCGCTTCAAGCGGTGGGTTCAGGGCAACTTCTAAGTTTCAAAGCAGTAGTGGTAGGCGCGACAACTAGAGAACTGAAAGGAGAGGGAAAATGTTCGAGCTCGTAGACAACGTCCCGCAAAGCCCGGTCATCAAAGTGATCGGTGTCGGCGGTGGCGGCGGCAACGCCGTCAACCACATGGTCAAGAGCAGCATCGAAGGTGTGGAGTTCATCTGCGCCAACACCGATGCTCAGGCGCTGAAAAACATCGGCGCGCGCACCATCCTGCAATTGGGTACCGGGGTCACCAAGGGCCTGGGTGCCGGTGCCAATCCGGAAGTCGGCCGTCAGGCTGCGCTGGAAGACCGTGAGCGCATCGCCGAGGTGCTGCAGGGCACCAACATGGTGTTCATCACCACCGGCATGGGCGGCGGTACCGGTACCGGTGCGGCGCCGATCATCGCCGAAGTGGCGAAGGAAATGGGCATTCTCACGGTTGCCGTGGTGACCCGTCCGTTCCCGTTCGAAGGTCGCAAACGTATGCAGATCGCCGATGAAGGCATCCGCATGCTGGCCGAGAGCGTCGACTCGCTGATCACCATTCCCAACGAGAAGCTGCTGACCATCCTGGGCAAGGATGCCAGCCTGCTGTCCGCCTTTGCCAAGGCTGACGATGTACTGGCCGGTGCCGTTCGCGGTATTTCCGACATCATCAAGCGCCCTGGCATGATCAACGTCGACTTCGCCGACGTGCGCACCGTAATGGGTGAGATGGGCATGGCGATGATGGGTACCGGTTGCGCCAGCGGCCCGAACCGTGCTCGCGAAGCCACCGAGGCGGCAATCCGCAACCCGTTGCTCGAAGACGTCAACCTGCAGGGCGCCCGCGGCATCCTGGTGAACATCACCGCAGGCCCTGACCTGTCGCTGGGCGAGTACTCCGATGTGGGTAGCATCATCGAAGCCTTCGCCTCCGACCACGCGATGGTCAAGGTCGGCACCGTGATCGACCCGGACATGCGCGATGAGCTGCACGTGACCGTGGTGGCCACTGGCCTGGGCGCGCGCATCGAGAAGCCGGTCAAGGTGGTCGACAACACCCTGCAGACCGCTCAGCAGGCGTACGAGGCCTCTAACCCGGCCCCTGTTCGTCAGGAGCAGCCAGCGGTCAACTACCGTGACCTGGAGCGTCCGACCGTGATGCGCAACCAGGCCCACGCAGGCGCTGCCGCAGCAGCTAAACTCAACCCTCAGGATGACCTGGATTACCTGGATATCCCGGCCTTCCTGCGTCGTCAGGCCGATTAATGGAATTTATCAGGGGTATAAGGGTGATTGGTGTTCAGCAAAGGCCGGGTCTGTTATCATCCCCAGCCTTTGTTGATACCTGTTCGCAATTTGCGCTGAAGCGGCCAATGCCATGATTAGACAACGCACCCTGAAGAATACCATCCGTGCCACAGGCGTCGGCCTGCACTCCGGGGAGAAGGTCTATCTGACCCTCAAGCCTGCGCCTGTCGATACCGGCATCGTCTTCCGTCGCGCCGACCTCGACCCTGTGGTCGAGATCCCGGCACGTGCGGCCAACGTCGGTGAGACCACCATGTCCACCACGTTGGTCAACGGTGACGTCAAGGTCGATACCGTCGAGCACCTGCTTTCCGCCATGGCGGGGTTGGGCATCGATAACGCCTACGTCGAGCTCTCCGCCTCGGAAGTTCCGATCATGGATGGCAGCGCCGGTCCCTTCGTATTCCTGATTCAGTCTGCCGGCCTGGAAGAACAGGACGCAGCCAAGAAGTTCATCCGCATCCTGCGTGAAGTGACAGTGGAGGAGGGCGACAAGCGCGCTACCTTCCTGCCTTTCGAAGGGTTCAAGGTGAGCTTCGAGATCGACTTCGATCACCCGGTCCTCAAGGGCCAGACCCAGAGCGCCGTCGTCGACTTCTCCAGCACCTCGTTCGTCAAGGAAGTCAGCCGCGCCCGCACCTTCGGTTTCATGCGTGACATCGAGTACCTGCGCAAGCACAACCTTGCGCTCGGTGGCAGTGTCGAGAACGCCATCGTCGTCGATGAGACCGGCGTACTTAACGAAGACGGTCTTCGCTCCGAAGACGAATTCGTCAAGCACAAGATCCTCGACGCCATCGGCGACCTGTACCTGCTGGGCAACAGCCTGATTGGCGAGTTCAAGGGCTACAAGTCCGGGCACGCGCTGAACAACCAGCTGCTGCGTAAGCTGATCAGGGAAACCGACGCCTGGGAAGTGGTCACTTTCGAAGATGCCAGTACGGCACCGATCTCTTATATGCGCCCTGTTGCGGCCGTGTAAGTTCGAACACTCTCTCTAGTGATTGAGGCCACCTTCGGGTGGCCTTTTTTATGTGCTGAGTTTTCCAGGCATCCTTGGGGGCGTCATGCGTCATCGCTATCTGTGTCGTGGGCGCTCAGGACAGCATGCGTTTTCAGCAGGATGAAATCGATGTAACTGTGGTCCTGCGAGGTGAATTCCACGCGTGTGATTGGCTTGCCGCTGGGCGACCGGAACCTCACCAGGAAGTGCTGGGGTGTGCCGTCACTCTCAAGGTTGATTGTTCTTAGCGGATCTGGCTCAGTCGAGGTGAAGAAACTTACTGACCCTGTGTAATGAATCAGGCTCCAGGCAAACGCCATGTACCCATATTCACCGTTCAGGTCCAGTGCTACTTTACTCTCGTCCGAGCTTTGGCCTTTGGAGAGTACAAGTGCCTTTCCTTCCGCCCTGTTTTCAACGGGTTGATTGACGATCTCAATGCCAGTTTTAGCTCCATTCTTGCTGCTCACATGGCGCAGCGTTAGGTGCGGAAGTACGAGTGATTGCCCGGGTAGAATAAGCTGTTCGCCATGGGGCTGTTCTTCGAAATTGATGTGAAGTACGTGCGGATAAATGCGGATATCGTCGAAAGCGAAATGCACATGTGTATTGTCAGGTTCGAAGCTGCCAAGCGTCAGGGTATGAGTCGGGGCGGTAGCGCGGAAGTCGACAACGAAACGTTGCCAGTCGTGGTGGTTTTCAAGCCTTGAGCGGTGCTGGACAGTGTCGTCTATGTACCAGGTGAGGTGCGGGACGGGGTCCTTGGGGAACCGCTTGACACGCAGGCTGATGGAGTAGAGGTGTCCCGCGATCAGGCCGCTTATCGTCTTCTGGATCAGCAGCACGCCATCATGCTGGGGAAGCGGTGGAAGGTTCGCTGGCGAGTTATATTCAACATAGATATTGCTTTCATTTGCGGTGTTGAATGTGAGTGAGTGCTTGCTGCGAATGGCGTTCCAGCCGTTGTATTCTTTTTCAGTGAAAGTTGTGTGTTCGCTATAGTCAGTCGTGGGCATGGTCATGGCGCAGTTCCTAGGTTGAGAACGCTCAATAAACCATCTCGAAAATTTACCGGCTACTGGTAAAATTATCAGTCGTAAAATACCGTTTTTTTTGCGTGTTTTATTCTGAAGGCTTTGTGACGCGTGAAGCATTGTTGGCCAAACGCTCCAGTGCCGCGCGCAACTTTTCGTCGGTAATGCCTTCGGCAGAACCGCGAATGCTCTGCGCGGCATTGACGGACAACTCCGTGGTATTTGTACCGCGTTTGGCCGGAACCAGCGGTGGCTGCACTTTGAACAGGATGCGCCTGAGGTTGCCGAACGCCTCCATGGTCTGCAATGCCGCCAGCAGGCGCTTCTGCTGATAGCGCAGGCGTGTGGCCCAGTGCCCGTCCGTCACCACCAGCAACAGTGTGCCATCGCGCCACGAAGCCACATGGCAGTGCTCGCGGGCAGCCGGTTGCAACTGGCTTTCCAGCAGGCGCTGCAGGTGCGCCAGGCGTTCGGCCTGGTTCAGCAACAGGCGCAGCGGGCGCACCTGGCGCAGCAGTGCTGAAGGGGGCTGGGCGGGGGAGGGTTTGTAGGCCATTGGGCGTCGCATCGGGTTACAAGACCGGCAGTCTAACACCTCCACCGGCCTGCCTGGCGGCGCCAGGGCCCTCGTACGCCAGCCGGACAAGAGTCATTCTCGATACGTTTCATGATGCTCCGGGTTGAACTCAGCGAAAATGCCCTTATCTTAGAAAACGCCCCGCCTAAGCGCTGTGCCAGCATCGTGGAAATCCACCACTTTCCTCACCATCGTTTCCGGGTAGAATGCTCGTTCGCATGCGGCCCAAGGGCTGCACGGGCGACTCATGGGGCCGCCCTCCATCCCTACGTGTGGAAGATCCTGCCGATATGTTTGCGCCTTTGTTAAAGAAACTTTTTGGAAGCAAGAACGAGCGTGAAGTGAAACGCATGCTCAAGACGGTGAACATCGTCAATGCCTTCGAAGAGAAAATGGTCGCCCTCTCCGATGAGCAACTGCGCGCCAAAACCGCAGAGTTCAAGGAGCGTCTGGCCAAGGGCGAGACACTGGACCAACTGCTGCCTGAAGCCTTCGCCGTGGCCCGTGAAGCCGGCAAGCGCGTGATGGGCATGCGCCACTTCGATGTTCAGCTGATCGGCGGCATGACCCTGCATGAGGGCATGATCGCAGAAATGCGTACCGGTGAAGGCAAGACCTTGGTCGGTACCCTGGCCGTTTACCTCAACGCCCTTTCCGGCAAAGGGGTTCACGTGGTCACGGTCAACGACTACCTGGCGCGCCGCGACGCCAACTGGATGCGCCCGTTGTATGAGTTCCTCGGCCTGTCGGTCGGCATCGTCTCGGCCTTCCAGCCGCCAGAGGAAAAACGCGCTGCCTATGCGTCCGATATCACCTACGGCACCAACAACGAATTCGGTTTCGACTACCTGCGCGACAACATGGCTTTCAGCCTGGACGAGAAATTCCAGCGTGAACTGAATTTCGCCGTGATCGACGAAGTCGACTCGATCCTCATCGATGAAGCCCGTACGCCGCTGATCATCTCCGGCCAGGCCGAAGACAGTTCCAAGCTGTACATCGAGATCAACCGCCTGATCCCGCGCCTGACCCAGCACATCGAAGAAGTCGAAGGCCAGGTCACCCAGGAAGGCCACTTCACCATCGACGAGAAAAGCCGCCAGGTCGAACTCAACGAAGCCGGTCACCAGTTCATCGAAGAGATGCTCACCCAGTCCGGCCTGCTGGCCGAAGGCGAGAGCCTCTATTCGTCGCACAACCTGGGCCTGCTGACTCATGTCTACGCCGGCCTGCGTGCGCACAAGCTGTTCCACCGCAACGTCGAGTACATCGTTCAGGACGGTCAGGTCCTGCTTATCGACGAGCACACCGGCCGGACCATGCCGGGCCGTCGCCTGTCCGAAGGCCTGCACCAGGCCATCGAGGCGAAAGAAAACCTGAACATCCAGGCCGAGAGCCAGACCCTGGCGTCGACCACCTTCCAGAACTATTTCCGCTTGTACACCAAGCTGTCCGGCATGACCGGTACCGCTGACACCGAAGCGTTCGAGTTCCAGTCGATCTACGGCCTGAACGTGATGGTGATCCCGCCGAACAAGCCGCTGGCGCGTAAGGATTTCAACGACCTGGTGTACCTGACCGCGGACGAGAAGTACGCTGCGATCATCGCCGACATCAAGGAAAGCATGACCCAGGGCCGTCCGGTGCTGGTGGGTACTGCGACCATTGAAACCTCCGAGCACATGTCGAACCTGCTGAAGCAGGAAGGCATCGAGCACAAGGTCCTGAACGCCAAGTACCACGAAAAGGAAGCCGAGATCATCGCGCAAGCGGGGGCTCCGGGTGCACTGACCATCGCCACCAACATGGCCGGCCGTGGTACCGACATTCTGCTGGGGGGTAACTGGGAAGCCGAAGTGGCTGCCCTGGAGAACCCAAGCCCCGAGCAGATCGCCCAGATCAAGGCCGACTGGCAGAAGCGGCACCAGCAGGTGATCGAGTCCGGTGGCCTGCACGTGATCGCCTCCGAACGCCACGAATCGCGCCGTATCGACAACCAGCTGCGTGGCCGCTCCGGCCGTCAGGGCGACCCGGGTTCCAGCCGCTTCTACCTGTCGCTGGAAGACAGCCTGATGCGTATCTTCGCCTCCGATCGGGTGAAGAATTTCATGAAAGCACTGGGCATGCAGTCCGGTGAGGCCATCGAACACCGCATGGTCACCAACGCCATCGAAAAGGCGCAGCGCAAGGTCGAAGGCCGCAACTTCGATATTCGTAAGCAGTTGCTCGAATACGATGACGTGGCCAACGAACAGCGCAAGGTGATCTACCACATGCGCAACAGCCTGCTGGCTGCCGAGAACATCGGTGACACCATCGCCGAGTTCCGCCAGGAAGTGCTCGATGCCACCATCAGCCAGCACATCCCGCCGCAATCGCTGCCCGAGCAGTGGGACGTGGCCGGCCTGGAGGCTTCGCTGGCCAGCGACTTCGGCATCAAGCTGCCGATCCAGCAGTGGCTCGACGAGGACGATCACCTCTACGAGGAGACCCTGCGCGAGAAGCTGTTGAAGGAAATCACCGACGCCTACAACGAGAAGGAAGACCAGGCCGGCATCGACGCCCTGCGTACCTTCGAGAAGCAGATCCTGCTGCGCGTGCTGGACGACCTGTGGAAAGACCACCTGTCGACCATGGACCACCTGCGCCACGGCATTCACCTGCGTGGTTACGCGCAGAAGAACCCGAAGCAGGAGTACAAGCGCGAATCCTTCACCCTGTTCCAGGAATTGCTCGAGTCGATCAAGCGCGACACTATCCGTGTGCTGTCCCACGTTCAGGTACGCCGCGAAGACCCGGTCGAAGAAGAAGCCCGACTGCGCCGCGAAGCCGAAGAACTGGCCAGCCGCATGCAGTTCCAGCACGCCCCTGCGCCCGGCCTTGAGAGCGAGCAACTGAGCGAAGAAGGTGCCGAAGTGGCGGTCGCCGTGGCGCCGGTACGCAACGATCAGAAGCTGGGCCGCAACGAGCCGTGCTGGTGTGGCTCGGGCAAGAAGTTCAAGCATTGCCATGGTCAGATCGAGTGATCTGAACGGGCGTTTGTAAAAGCCGGGGGCCGCAGTGCGGCCCTTTCGCGACACAAGGCCGCTCTCACACATCGCGCTCGCCCACGGGTTGGCTCGGTCCCTGTAGGAGCGGCCTTGTGCCGCACATGGGGCGCGAAGCGGCCCTGCTCTTCCCTTATCACTTCACCGTTTTTCTAGGAGCGCTCTAATGGCTGTTGGTCTTGGTCCTTTGCCCACCCTGCATCCGGTTCCGGGTTTTGAACTCGGCATCGCTTCTGCCGGCATCAAGCGCCCAGGGCGCAAGGATGTGGTGGTCATGCGCTGCGCCGAGGGCTCCAGCGTGGCAGGCGTATTCACCCTCAACGCCTTTTGCGCAGCACCGGTGATCCTCGCCAAGCAACGCGTTCAGGGCACTGTGCGTTACCTGCTGACCAACACTGGCAACGCCAACGCAGGTACCGGTGCGCCGGGGCTAGCCGCCGCTGAGCGTACCTGCGCCAAGCTGGCGGAACTGGCCGGCGTGCCTGCCGAATCGGTGTTGCCATTCTCCACCGGTGTGATCGGAGAGCCGCTCCCGGTCGAAAAGATCGAAGGTGCCCTGCAGGCCGCTTTGGACAACCTGTCGGAAAACAACTGGGCTGAAGCTGCCACAGGCATCATGACCACCGACACCCTGCCCAAGGGTGCCAGCCGTCAGTTCCAGCACGAAGGCGTGACCGTGACCGTCACCGGTATCAGCAAAGGCGCCGGCATGATCCGCCCGAACATGGCCACCATGCTCGGCTATATCGCCACCGACGCCAAAGTCGCCCCGGCCGTGCTCAAGGACCTGATGCTCGACGGCGCCAACAAGTCGTTCAACCGCATCACCATCGATGGCGACACCTCGACCAATGACTGCTGCATGCTGATCGCCACTGGCAAAGCGGGCCTGCCAGAAGTCACCGAGGCCAGCGGCGCGTTGTTCGACGCACTGAAGAAGGCGGTGTTCGAAGTGTGCATGGAAGTGGCCCAGGCCATCGTCCGTGACGGCGAAGGCGCTACCAAGTTCGTGACCGTGCAGGTCAATGGCGGTGGCAACCACCAGGAATGCCTGGATGTCGGCTACGCTGTGGCTCACTCGCCGCTGATCAAGACCGCGCTGTTCGCCTCCGACCCGAACTGGGGCCGCATCCTCGCTGCCGTAGGGCGCGCTGGGGTGCCTGCGCTGGATGTAAGCCTGATCGACGTGTACCTCGACACTGTGTGTATCGCCAGCAAAGGCGGCCGCAGCCCGAGTTATACCGAAGAGCAGGGCTCGGCGGTGATGGCCCAGGAAGAGATCACCATCCGTATCGAGCTGGGCCGTGGCCCGTGCAGCGAAACCATCTGGACCACCGACCTGTCCCACGAATACGTGAAGATCAACGCCGAATACCGTACCTGATCCAACGGCCTCATCGCCGGCGCGCCGCCTCCCGCAGTCATTGCACTGAGCAGCAGGGAGCCGGCTGGCTGGCGACAGGCTGCACTGCAGCCTCAGGCCTACCGACATTGCCACATCATCGGAGCCGACCCATGAGCTATCACCTGATCATCGGCGACAAGCTGTATTCTTCCTGGTCGCTACGCGGCGCCCTGGCGCTCGAGCTGGCCGGCGTTCCCTATGAAGAGACCCTGATCAAACTCAACCAGCCCGACACCCGTCAGCGCCTTCTCGCATTTTCTTCCACCGGCAAGGTGCCGCTGCTCAAGACCGAGCACGGGGTGATCGCCGATTCCCTGGCCATCGCCGAATACCTCAACGAGCGCCACCCCGAGGCGCACCTGTGGCCTGTCGATATTGCCGCCCGTGCCCAGGCCCGTTCGGCCTGCGCGCAGATGCACAGCGGTTTCTTCGCCCTGCGTGGCGCCATGCCGTTCGATCTTTCCCGGGACGAGGCGCTGGAAACCATCCCGCTGGATGTGCAGGTGGATATCGACCGTATCGTCGCGCTGTGGTCCGAATGCCGTCTGGTGGCCAAGGACAGTGGGCCATTCCTGTTCGGCAAGCCGACCCTGGCCGATGCCTTCTTCGCTCCAGTTGCCGTGCGCCTGCGCGCTTACCGTGTAGAGCTGCCAGCGCACGCCGCGACCTATGTCGAAACCATTTACCAATGGCCAGCCTTCAAGGCCTGGCAGCAAGCAGGCCTGGCGGAGCGTGAAGGGTGAAACGGATTCATGTAGCAGCAGGTGTCATCCGCGGTACAGACGGCCGCATCCTCATTGCCCGACGCGCTGGCAGCCAGCATCAGGGCGGCCTGTGGGAATTCCCCGGCGGTAAGGTGGAGGAGGGCGAAAGCGTCGAGGCGGCGCTGGCTCGGGAGCTTCGCGAAGAGCTGGGAATCCAGGTGACCCGTTCTCGGGCGCTGATCAAGGTCAGCCACGACTACCCGGACAAGCAGGTATTGCTCGATGTCCGTGAGGTCGAAGCGTTCACCGGCGAACCCCATGGCGCTGAAGGCCAGCCGCTGGCCTGGGTGTCGCCCAGGGACTTGCCGCAGTATGCGTTCCCCGAGGCCAACAAGCCGATCGTGGCCGCCGCGCGCCTGCCCGATCAGTACTTGATCACCCCGGACGGCCTGGACGTGCCCGAGCTGCTCAAGGGGATACAGAAGGCAGTCGCCGCCGGTATCCGCCTGATCCAGTTGCGTGCGCCGGACATGTACGATCCCAAGTACCGCGATGTGGCGGTGGATGCAGTGGGGCTATGTGCGGGCAAGGCCCAGTTGATGCTCAAGGGGCCGCTGGAGTGGTTGGGCGATTTCCCCTCTGCCGGCTGGCACCTGACGGCTGCGCAACTGCGTAAATATGCCGCCAAGGGTCGGCCTTTCCCTAAAGAGCGTTGGCTGGCAGCGTCCTGCCACAGTGCTGAAGAGCTGGCGCTGGCTGAGCAGATGGGCGTGGATTTCGTCACGCTGTCGCCAGTGCAGGCGACGCAGACCCATCCTGACGCCGCGCCGCTGGGGTGGGATGAGGCTCAGCGCTTGATTGCCGGCTTCGGCAAGCCGGTGTTCCTGCTCGGTGGTGTAGGGCCACAGGCGCGTGAGCAGGCCTGGGAAGCCGGGGCGCAAGGTGTTGCCGGGATTCGGGCCTTTTGGCCTGAGAGCTGAACCGGCTATCGCAGGGGCTGCCACGCAGCCCCTTGCGGTTTCAGCCTGCTGGCTTTTGCGCAGCCTGCCACAGCACCTCGGCAATGCCCTGCCGCCGCCCGATGATCCGCGCCGCCACGAACAGCAGATCGGAAAGGCGATTGATGTACGCCAGCCCCACACCTTCCAGAGGCTCAAGCGCATTCAATTGCTGGCAGCGTCGCTCCGCACTGCGCGCCAGGCTTCGGCAGACGTGCGCCTGGGCGACCAGCGCCGAGCCACTGGGCAGGATAAAGTTCGTCAGCGGTCCCAGCTCCTCGTTCCACTCATCGATGGCGGCCTCAAGCCGTTGCACCTCGGCCTCGTTCAACGCCTTGTAACTGGGCATCGCCAACTCGCCGCCGAGGTCGAACAGGCGATGCTGGCAAGGCGCGAGAACCTCGCTGACCTCATCCAGGCCTTGTTCTGCCAAGCCGGCCAGCAGCAGCCCAAGCTGGCTGTTGAGGCTGTCCACCTCGCCGATGGCCTCGATCCGAGGATGGTCCTTGGGCACTCTGCGCCCATCGCCAAGGCCGGTTTCACCAGTGTCGCCGGTGCGGGTGTAGATTTTCGACAGGCGATAGCCCATGTCATGTCTCCGTCTGGTTCGGTGCCGCTGCAGACGGCTGACCGAGGGGCAGGCGCAGGGTGAAGCAAGTGCCCTGGCCGGGCGTGGAATGCACTTCCATCTGCCCCTTGTGGTTATTGGTGATGATGAAGTAGGAAACCGACAAGCCCAGCCCCGTGCCCTGGCCGATTTCCTTGGTGGTGAAGAACGGCTCGAAGGTGCGCTTGCGGACTGCTTCGGGCATGCCGACGCCGTTGTCCTCGACCTGGATCTCGGCCCACGGGGGGCTGAGCCGGGTGCGCAGGGTGATCTTTCCTGGCTCGCAGGGTTGAGGCCGTTGGTGAATGGCTTGGGCGGCATTCTTCAGCAGGTTGAGCAGCACTTGCTCCAGCTCGTTGGCGGTGCACGGCACCGGCCCCAGGTTGGGGTCGAACTGGCGGACAATGGCTTGGCCCTTGAAATCGAAACCGATGGCCAGGTCGAAGTCGTTACCGGCGATTTCCACGGCCTGGTCGATCAATGCCGGCAGGTCACAGGGCGCCAGTTGGCGGTTGCTGCGGCGGCTGAAACTGAGCATATGGGTGACGATCTTGGCCGCCCGGGCGCCGGCCTGCTGAATGCCATCCAGCAGTTGCGGCACTTCGCGGCTCTCCAGGTAGCGATTGACGCTGGGCAGGTCGATGCCCAGCTCGCCGGCTTGCTCCTGGTTGCGTGGCAGCTCCGGCGACAAGCGCCTGCGGATGTTCTGCACGTTATGCAGGATCGCCCCCAGGGGGTTGTTGATTTCGTGCGCCATGCCGGCCGCCAGGCCGCCGACCGAAAGCATCTTCTCAGATTGCACCATCATCTCCTCCAGCGACAGGCGCTGGGTGATGTCGTCGATGCGGATGACCACGCCGCGGCCACCGCCACCCATCAGTGGATAGAAGGTCAGGGCGTAATGGCGCAGGTCATCGCCTTTGGCCCAGGTCACCCGCTCGATCTTGGCGACACGGTGTTTTTCCACGGTTTCCTTGAGCTGCGGCAGGAACGGCTTGAGCGGCTCGAAAGCGATGAAGATCGGCTGATTCAGCGCTTCGTCCAGCGGCGTGCCGGAGAGCACCGTGGCCTCGTGATTCCACTGGGTGACATAGAGCTGCTCGTCGAGGGCGATCAGCGCCGAAGGCATGGAGTCGATGATGCTGTTGAGATAATTCTGAAAGCCGGTGAGTTTTTTCTCGATCTTGCTGCGCACCTGGACTTCCAGTTCCAGCTTGCGGTTGGTATGGCGGGTTTCCTCGGCCAGGCCCTGGGCCTGATCGTAAGCGTCCTGGAATTCGTCGCGGGTGCGCTTGAGTTGCTGCTCGCGCGCCTCGATGCGCGATAGCATCGTGTTGAAGGCATCGGCGAGGCTGCCGATCTCATCGTCGTTGCCCCGTTTGGCGCGCAGCGCGTAGCTTTCTTCGCGGGTGACCTGGCGGCTGAGTTCTTCGAGCTGATTGATCGGCTGCGTGATCAGGCGCTTGATCTGCCGGGCGATGACCAGCCATAACAGAATGCTGAATACCAGGATCGCCAGGCTGGCACTCAGGGTGCCGGTATAGAACGCGGTGGGTAGTTCGCTGCTGGCCACCAGCAGCAGGTGTGCGGGCGGGCGGGCATCACGGGGGATACGGATCAGTTCGGTGCTGCGAAACTCCATCAAGCGCCAGCTGTCGATGTTTCGATAGCGCTTGGGCAGGGCAAGCGGGTCGCCATGTTGCAATTGGGCCAGCATGCGACCATCGCCACCATAGACCGCCGCAGCGCGCAGCGGCGTATAGCTGTCCAGCTCTTTGAGCAGTGCCGTGGCAGCGTCTGGGGATTCGCCGGCGCGTGCGGCCAGCTGAGGGTTGGCGACCAGGCGGCCGATGGTCTGCAACGCTTGCGGCGCCATGCTCTCCTGGGTGATCCAGTAGGCGGCGCTGATGAAGGTCAGGTTGGCCACCAGCAGGATGGTCACCAGCAGCACCAGCAGGGCGGCCAGCAGCTTCTGCCCGACCGGGAGGTTTTCCAGGCGTTGGCGCAAGGTCATGGGCTAGGCAATGTCCGTATCCGGTTGATGGGGCGCGTCAGGCGCTTGGCAAGCCACGAGCACGCAGGTTATCGACCAGTCTCTGGTGCAGGTGTTCCAGCCGAGGCAGCTCCATGCCATGGCGCGTGGCTGCGCGGCAGGCGTGGCCAAGCAGGTAGTGCACCTCGGTACGCCGGCCAGCACGCACATCCTGATACATGGAAGAGTAGTTGGCTGACGTGGCGAGAATCACCCGATGAACTTCTTCGCCCAAATCATCGGCAGCTTGGGGCTGGCCACAGCGGCCCAGCAGCTCGCCCAGTTCTGCTATCAGCCCATCGACTTCGCCAAGATGCCCCAGCAGCCCGCCGTTCTGGCAGTCGTGCAGTACGGTCAGCGGGTTTATCGCGCAATTGAGCGCAAGTTTGCGCCACAGGCGGGTCAGTATGTCCACGGTCCATTGAGCCGGGATGCCGGCGTCGTGGAGCTCGTCGAACCACTCCGGCGCGGCGGGGTTGGCCGGGTCGCCCAGCCAGTTGAAACCGTGGCCGGCGAAGCGTACCCGCCAGTCGTCCTCGCGGAACGCACCCTCGGTGCTGGAGGCGAAGATGCAGCGGGCCTGCGGTACCTGATCGGCGACTTCGTCCTGGCTGCCCAGGCCGTTCTGCAGCAGCACGATTTCAGCGCCAGCGGCCAGGCGCGGGGCCAGCTGTGCGATGGCAGGTGCTGCGTCGTAGGCCTTGCACGCCACCAGCAGGCGGTGCACCGGCCCATTGGCATCGGCTGTTTCGGCAGGGATCGCGTAATGATTGGGGTGGTCCTGTTCGACCAGGGTCAAGCCGCCAGCCTGTTCATAGGCCTGCAACCGCTGACGATCGCGCAGAATCAGGCGCACCGCCTTGCCGGCGCGTGCCAGCCGGCAAGCCCAGAGGGTGCCGAGGCTACCGGCGCCGAGAATATGCCAGGTGCTGCTCATCTGCGTTTCGCAACCCGTTATAATAAGCCCGCATTTTAACCTTCAAACCCCGACGCGCTCCATCTTCAGACTGAGCGCGCTTTTATTTTATGGAGAACAACCATGCCTTCGTTCGACGTGGTATCGGAACTGGACAAGCACGAAGTGCAGAACGCTGTGGAAAACGCCATCAAGGAGCTCGACCGTCGTTACGACCTCAAAGGCAAGGGCAGCTTTGAGTTCAAGGACAAGGAACAGACCGTAATGCTGACTGCCGAGGCTCAGTTCCAGCTCGAGGCGATGATCGAAATCCTGCGCCTGGCGCTGGTCAAGCGCAAGATCGACGTCAAGTGCCTGGAAGTCAAAGACGCCTACGCCTCGGGCAAGGAAATGAAGCAGGAAGCCACGTTCCGCGAAGGCATCGACAAAGAGCTGGCCAAGAAAATCGTCGCCCACATCAAGGATGCCAAGCTCAAGGTCCAGGCTGCGATCCAGGGTGAGCAGGTGCGGGTGACCGGCAAGAAGCGGGATGACCTGCAGGAAGCCATCGCTGCCTTGCGTGCCAAAGAGTTCGACATGCCGCTGCAGTTCAACAACTTCCGCGACTGATCCTGGTGTCACCAGGAACCCCGATGGCGCAATGATGTCCATGGGGGTCATGGCCGCTGATAGTGTGGTGGCCGGTTTTACGTGTACGTGCCGTTCGGTACCAGGAGATGAACATGGATTTGAACGCTGAAGTCGATCAGCTGGTCCGCCAGTCGCAGACCTGGATCCCTTTGATCATGGAATACGGCAGCCGTGTGCTGCTGGCACTGCTGACCCTGGCGGTCGGCTGGTGGATCGTCAACAAGGTCAGCGCCCGCCTGGGCAAACTGGTGGGGCTGCGTAACGCCGACCTGGCGCTGCAGGGCTTCATCAGCACCTTGGCCAACATCGTGCTGAAAGTGCTGCTGGTGGTCAGCGTGGCGTCGATGATCGGCATCGAAACCACCTCCTTCGTTGCAGCCATCGGTGCCGCCGGCCTGGCCATCGGCCTGGCCTTGCAGGGCAGCCTGGCGAACTTCGCTGGCGGCGTGCTGATCCTGATGTTCCGCCCGTTCCGCATCGGCGACTGGATCGAGGCGCAGGGTGTGGCGGGAACGGTAGACAGCATTCAGATCTTCCACACCGTGTTGCGCACCGGTGACAACAAGACAGTGATCATGCCTAACGGCAGCCTGTCCAACGGCATCATCACCAACACCAACCGTCAGCCGACCCGCAAGGTGGTGTTCGACGTGGGTGTGGATTACGAGGCCGACCTCCAGGTGGCACGCAACGTCCTGCTCGAGCTTGCGCAGGACCCTCGCGTGCTGGCTGACCCTGCGCCGCAGGCCGTGGTGTCGACCCTGGGTGACAGCTCGATCACCGTTTCGCTGCGCCTGTGGACCAAGACCAGCGATTACTGGGATGTGATGTTCATGCTCAATGAACATGCGCGTGATCGCCTGAAGGCCGAAGGCATCGACATTCCGTTCCCGCAGCGGGTGATTCGAGTGGTCCAGGAGTCTGCCGTGCAGTAACGCTTCAGGTTATGACAAAGGGGCCGCCGTGTGGCCCAATCGCCGGCTAGCCGGCTCTCACAGTTAATGCACTGCGCCGGATGTTTGCAGTGAGCCTGTGGGGGCCGGCTTGGTGGCGATTGGTGCGCGCAGCGGCCCCTTGTCGTTACACTTGTTCACAGCCAAGCCGCGTCATTTCTGGCATATAGCCTAGCCCCACCTGCCTTTGCACCGATACTCACCATGAAACCATTGCTGTACATCAACCCTCTCAGAGCCCTGTTGTTCGGCCTGACCCTGGCCCTGTTCGAACTGCTGACCTACCTCGCCAGCGACGCTGTCATGCCGGCCATGCCGGTGGTGGTCGACCACCTGAAGGCCAGCCCCGACTACATCCCCCACGCATTGAACCTGTACCTGCTCGGTGGTGTGGTATTGCAGTGGCTGATCGGCCCGCTGGCCGACCGTTATGGTCGTCGTCCACTGCTGCTGGCCGGTTGCGCGCTGTTTGGTGCCGCTTGCCTGGCCACCTATTGGGTGCAAGACATTGGCCTTTTCAACCTGCTGCGGCTATTGCAGGGCATCGGCCTGGGCTTTGTGGTGACGGTCAGCTACCCGGCCCTGAACGAAGCGTTCAGCGAGGCCGATGCGGTGCGGATGATGGCGTTGCTGGCCAATATTGCCTTGCTGTCGCCACTGCTCGGCCCGCTGGTGGGTACCTTGATGTTGCAATGGCTGGACTGGCGCTGGCTGTTCGTGGCGTTCGCCGCCGGTGCGGTGTTGGTGTGGGGGCTGCTGTACCGCTTGATGCCCGAGACCTTGGGTGTGGAGCGGCGCGACGGCTCCCGCTTGCCGTTCACGCCGATCCACCTGCTGCCGCTACTGGCGGGCTATGGCCAGCTGCTGGCCAACCGGCGTTTCGTCGCCGGCAGCGCGGCGTTGGGCCTGGTGGGCCTGCCGCTGATCGGCTGGATCGGCCTCTCTCCCGTGTTGCTTATCCACGACGAGGGGCTCAGCACGATGGAATATGCCCTGTGGCAGTTGCCGGTATTCGGCGGGCTGATCCTGGGTAACCTGATCATCAACCGCATCGCTGATCGCTATCCGCTGCCGGCGCTGGTGCGCGGCGCGCTGTGGCCGTACCTGGCAGGTTTGGGCCTGATGGTGCTAGCCACCTGGTACTGGCCCAGCGTGACCAGCGTGGTGGCGGGCATGTCGCTGTATGCGCTGGGCCTGGGCGTGGCCAATGCGGTGCTGTACCGCATGACGCTGTTCTCCAGCGATCAGAGCAAAGGGTTGGTGTCTGCGATGCTGGGGATGATCACCATTGCCTTGTTGGGCCTGGGCGGGGCGCTCATGGCCATGATCGGGGCGGGGTCGAGCTTGATGCACTTCGCACTGGCGGCAGGGGTAGCGGGGGCGCTGGCGCTCTGGCCGTTGTGGTCTGTGGTAGGTGGCCGGCCTGATGAGGGTGCTGTCGCTCAGTAGCGATGGCAGTGGCCCCATTGCCGGCAAGCCGGCGATGGGGCTGGTAACGTCCGCGAGTGTCCCTCAGTGCTGCTCGGTCGCCGAGTTATCCACCGGTGCCTGTTTCCCGCGGCCTGCTTCCTGTCGCCATTGCAAGGCGATCAGGATCAGGGTCGGTACACCCAGCAGGGCGGTGATCAGGAAGAAGTCGTGATAACCGAACTTCTCGACGATCACCCCCGAATAGCCGCCGATCAGGCGTGGCAACAGCAGCATGATCGAGCTCAGCAGGGCATATTGCGTGGCCGAGAACTTCAGGTTGGTCAGGCTCGACAGGTAGGCGACGAACGCCGATGTCGCCAGGCCCGAGCTGAAGTTGTCCAGGGAAATGGTCACCACCAGCATTTGCAGGTTCGGCCCCATGTCGGCCAGCATCAGGAACAGGATGTTGGTCGCCGCCGAAGCCGCACCGCCGATGAACAGGATCGGCAGGATGCCGAAGCGCACGATCAGCAGCCCACCTGCGCCTGCGCCCACCAAGGTCATGATCAGGCCGAAGATCTTGCTGACGCTGGCAATCTGGTCCTTGGTGAAGCCCATGTCGATGTAAAACACGTTGGCCATGACGCCCATCACCGTGTCCGACATCCGGTAGGTGGCGATCAGCCCCAGCAGCAGCAGGGCCTGCCAGCGGTAACGGGTGATGAAATCATTGACTGGCGTCAGCACTGGCGCCAGGCCGCGACGGCCCATGCCCGACAGGCACGCCCAGCTCAGCAGTATATAGAGAATCAGGCGCAGGAAGGCGCGGTCTTCGAGCAGCAGGTCCAGTGGTGTGGCATCGCCGAAGATGACGCTGGCCCAATCGGTGTTGAACAGCTGGGTGAAGCTTGCCGGCACCGATACCAAAAGGATGATCAGCACGAACACCGAAGCCAGTTGGTGGATAAGCCCGTAGCGGGCTGCCGACAACTGGGTGCGCAGGGGCACGGGAGGTTCGCGCATCACCAGCGTGGTGAACAGCGCCGGCAGCATCATCACACCGAACAGGACGTAAGTGCCGGCCCAGGCCTTGTGCAGGTAGCTGAAGCCCGTGGAACCGAACCACTCGGCAAAGAACAGGGCGCCAGCGGTGGCGAGCAGCGCAGCGATCCGGTAACCGGCCATGTAGCTTGCGGCCAGGGCGGCCTGACGTTGATCGTCGGCAATCTCCAGGCGGTAGGCGTCGACGGCGATGTCCTGGGTGGCCGACGCGAACGCGACCAGCACAGCCAGAGCGATCAGCCACGACAGGTGCTGTTGGGGGTCACACAGGCTCATGCCCACCAGGCCGATCACCACCAGTGCCTGTGACAGCAACAGCCACGAGCGCCGGCGACCCAGCCCACCGAGCAGCGGCAGCCGCCACTGATCGAGCAGCGGGGACCATACCCATTTGAAGGCATAGGCCAGGCCGATCAGGCTGGCGTAGCCAATGGTTTCGCGCGCCACGCCAGCTTCGCGCAGCCACACCGACAGGGTCGAAAACACCAGCATGTAGGGCAGACCGGCAGCGAAGCCGAGCAGCAGAAGCACCAGGGTTGACGGGCTGGCATAGGCAGCGAGCGCAGCGCGCCAGGTTTTACGGGGCATGGGCCAACATCTGCCTCAAGTTTGCGAAAACAAAACGCGCACTCTAACCGCTGTGCTCCATCGGGCGCCAGCCATGGCGCATCATATCCACACGATTATTGGCTACATTCACGCCTTCCGCACGCAGCCGCGCCCTTTGTTCGTCACCCGATGGCGTGCCCAGCGCCAGGCTCAGACGGCCGCCGGCACCCAGCACTCGGTGCCACGGCAGGCGGGTGTCCGCAGGCAGCTGGCCAAGGGTCCTGCCAACCCAACGCGCCGCTCGGCCAAGCCCTGCCAATTCGGCGAGCTGACCGTAGCTGACCACCTTGCCGGCAGGCACCTGGCCCAGTACCGAATAAAGCGCCGTTCGTCGGGCCTCGGGTGTTTCCAGCGCGTGCTCATATCCCTCAGACATCCCGGCAGCCCTGGCCTGAAGTGAAACCGGACCAATGGTCACGGTAAATGCGTATTGAACTCAACGCCATGGTGGTGGGTCTTTCCTTGCTCTGGTCGTCCGCATCCGGATAATGCCCGGCTCATTCGTCTAATCGAACCTGTATTTCGCTTATGCATTCTAGATCCTTGCTGTGCCTGCTGACCGTTTCCTTGTGCGCTTCTTCTGCGTTCGCCGACACCGTGTGGATGAAGAACGGTGACCGCTTGAGCGGCAAGATTCGCGTTTTTGACGGTGGCAAGTTGTTGCTGGAGACCCCTTACGGTGGCTCTATCTCGCTGGATTGGAAACAGGTGCGGACCTTGGAGAGCGACCAGGAGTTGCTGGTCAAGCAGGATGCCTACAACGGGGAACGGGCCAAGTCGTTGAAGGCCGCTGAACCGGGCAAGGTGACCCTGGCCAATGGTGACGCGCCCAAGACTGTCGAGCTTGCCAGCATCGAGCAGATCATGAAGCCCAAGCCTGTGGTCGAGGACTTGGTCTGGAAAGGTAATGTCGATGCCGCGCTGGACTATAAACGCGCGGAGAACGATACCGATGACTATGACATCGGCTTCAAGACCACGGCCCGCCATGGCCGTTGGCGGCACAACGCTGAAGGCGAGTACAACCGCGAGACCAAGGACGAGGTCACCACGACCAACAACTGGAGCGCGGAGTACGCGCTCGATCGCTTCATCACCGAGAAGTGGTTCTGGCAGGGCCGTCTTGAGTACAAGCGTGATCACATCGAGGATCTGGCGCGCCAGCGCACCGTGGGTACCGGCCCCGGTTACCAGTTCTGGGATGACGAACTGGGCGCGTTCTCGCTCGGCTCTTTGATCAACCGCACCGACTTCGAATACCAGGATGGCAGCAAGGACAACTTCTATGCGGCAGCGGTGAAGTGGGACTACACCCGTTATCTGATCGGCAAGAATGTCCAGCTGTTCACCAACGGTGAGTTCGCCAAGCCTCTGGGTGGCGTAGCCGACTATTCGCTCGATGCGGAGGTGGGGCTGCGCTACAAAGTGACCGAATGGGCCTCGCTCAACCTCAAGGCTGAAAAGGACATCATCACTGGCACACGTGAGAGTGACCTGGACAAGACGCGCTACACCGCAGGCTTTGGCGTGACCTGGTAAGGGCAGCTGCAAGCTGCAAGCTGCAAGCTCCAAGCTCCAAGCTCCAAGCGAAAGCAGATGGCATGGCGCCCCGCTCCCGCTTTTTCTTGCAGCTTGCAGCTTGAAGCTTGAAGCTTAAGGGCCCCCTAGCCCTGCCGAGGAGTAAGACGTGAGTCAAAAGGCCATCCGCCCCGCCCGGGAACTGCTGCTCAAGGAGTACCGCGGTGTACTCTCGACCCATTCCAAGTCCATGCCTGGCTTCCCTTTCGGCTCTGTGGTGCCCTACTGCCTGGATGCCGAGGGCAACCCGCTGATCCTCATCAGCCGCATCGCCCAGCACACCCACAACCTGCAGAAAGACCCAAAGTGCTCCTTGCTGGTGGGGGAGCGAGAGGCTGAGGACGTGCAGGCCGTGGGCCGCCTGACCATCATGGCCGAGGCGCACAAACTGCTGGACGAAGCGGCCGTCGACGCCGCTGCCGAACGCTACTACCGTTACTTCCCCGATGCCGCCAACTACCACAAGGCGCACGACTTCGACTTCTGGGTGCTGCAGCCGGTGCGTCATCGGTACATAGGTGGCTTCGGCGCGATTCACTGGCTCGACCAGGTGACGCTGGCCAATCCCTTCGCCGGCAAGGCCGAGGCCAGCATGATCGAGCACATGAACAGCGACCATGCCAACGCCATCGCCCACTACGTAGCATTGAGCGATTTGCCGCGCAGCGCGCCAGCGCAGTTGGTCGGCATCGACAGTGAAGGCATGCACCTGCGTATCGGCCAAGGTATCCACTGGCTGGCTTTTCCAAGCAATTGCAATACGCCGACACAAGTTCGCGAGGCCTTGGTTTTACTGGCGCGCGCCGACCAATGGCCGGCCCCGGCAGAAATCGAAGCTTGAAAAAGCGAGCGCACGCATCCATCTGATGGTCTTAAAGGAAGATAGTCTTCCGTCGAGGAATCCTTGATGCGTGCTTTTCTACTGCTGTTTCTGCTTTTCCCTGTGCTGGAGTTGTTCGTCTTCGTCAAGGTCAGCGCAGCCATCGGTTTCTTCCCGGCGCTGCTGCTGATCATCGCAGGCTCCGCGCTGGGTGTGCTGGTCATGCGTGTGGCGGGCCTGGCCACTGCGTTGCGTGCCCGTGAAAGCCTGCAACGTGGCGAACTGCCTGCCGAAGACATGTTCCAGGGCCTGATGCTGGCGGTGGGCGGTGGCCTGCTGCTGCTCCCCGGCTTCATCAGTGACGTGCTGGGCCTGCTCTGCCTGCTGCCCTTCACCCGCCACTTTGCCGCGCGCAAGATGCGTCAGCGTGCCGAGGCCCAGGCCATGCGCCAGCGGGCGTTTCAGGATGACCCCTATCAGGCACAGCCGCGCGACAGCGGCCACCGGCCCAATGTGATCGAAGGCGAGTACGAACGTCGCGACAAATAGACATCCTTGGGGCCGCTTTGCGGCCCCAAGCATTTCTGCTCGTTGAAAAAATTTCTGCAGCAAGCCTTGTAATTGATCCTGCCGGCCTCATGTATGTGGTCACCGCAAGGTTTCTGGTGGCAACACCGGACAATACACAGGTGGTTCGCCCGTCGCGGGCCACCCCGGCAACGCCGGACCGCATCAACCCGCCGGTGTCGACACCGGCCGATGAAAACCACAAATTGGGAGAGATCGACAATGAAGCTTCGTCCTCTGCATGACCGCGTAGTCATCCGTCGCAGCGAAGAAGAATCGAAAACCGCTGGCGGTATCGTCCTGCCGGGTTCGGCCGCTGAAAAACCAAACCGTGGCGAAGTTGTCGCCGTCGGCACCGGTCGCATCCTGGACAACGGCGAAGTACGTGCACTGGCCGTCAAAGTGGGTGACAAAGTGGTTTTCGGCCCTTACTCGGGCAGCAACACCGTGAAAGTCGATGGCGAAGACCTGCTGGTAATGAGCGAGAACGAAATCCTCGCCGTTGTCGAAGGCTGATTTACCCGACTTCCCGTTACTCCAAAGAATTTCAAGGATTAAACGATCATGGCTGCTAAAGACGTAAAATTCGGCGATTCCGCCCGTAAAAAAATGCTCGTTGGTGTCAACGTTCTGGCTGACGCGGTAAAAGCGACCCTGGGCCCGAAAGGCCGCAACGTCGTCCTGGCCAAGAGCTTCGGCGCGCCGACCATCACCAAGGACGGCGTTTCCGTCGCCAAAGAGATCGAGCTCAAAGACGCTTTCGAGAACATGGGCGCCCAGCTGGTCAAGGAAGTCGCTTCCAAGGCCAACGATGCTGCCGGTGACGGCACCACCACCGCGACCGTTCTGGCTCAGGCCATCGTCAACGAAGGCCTGAAGGCCGTCGCTGCCGGCATGAACCCGATGGACCTCAAGCGCGGTATCGACAAGGCCACCGCTGCAGTCGTCGCCGAGCTGAAAAACCTGTCCAAGCCATGCGCCGACTCCAAGGCCATCGCTCAGGTAGGCACCATCTCCGCCAACTCCGACAACTCCATCGGTGAAATCATCGCCGAAGCCATGGAGAAAGTCGGCAAAGAAGGCGTGATCACCGTTGAAGAAGGCTCGGGCCTGGAAAACGAACTGTCCGTCGTAGAAGGCATGCAGTTCGACCGCGGCTACCTGTCGCCTTACTTCGTCAACAAGCCAGACACCATGGTTGCCGAGCTGGAAAGCCCGCTGCTGCTGCTGGTTGACAAGAAGATCTCCAACATCCGTGAGCTGCTGCCAGTGCTGGAAGCCGTTGCCAAGGCCGGCCGCCCACTGCTGATCGTTGCTGAAGACGTCGAAGGCGAAGCCCTGGCTACCCTGGTCGTCAACAACATGCGCGGTATCGTCAAGGTAGCCGCAGTCAAGGCACCTGGCTTCGGCGACCGCCGCAAGGCCATGCTGCAGGACATCGCCGTCCTGACCGGCGGCCAGGTCATCTCCGAAGAAATCGGCCTGACCCTGGAAACCACCACCCTGGAGCACCTGGGTAACGCCAAGCGCGTCATCCTGTCCAAGGAAAACACCACCATCATCGACGGTGCTGGCGTTGACGCCGACATCGAAGCACGCGTCAAGCAGATCCGTGCCCAGATCGAGGAAACGTCTTCGGACTACGACCGTGAGAAGCTGCAAGAGCGTCTGGCCAAGCTGGCTGGCGGTGTTGCCGTGATCAAGGTCGGTGCTGGCACCGAAGTTGAAATGAAAGAGAAGAAAGCCCGTGTTGAAGACGCCCTGCACGCTACCCGTGCAGCCGTCGAAGAAGGCGTGGTGCCTGGCGGTGGTGTTGCCCTGGTTCGCGCCCTGGCTGCCATTGTCGACCTCAAAGGCGACAACGAAGACCAGAACGTCGGTATCGCTCTGCTGCGTCGCGCTGTTGAAGCGCCGCTGCGCCAGATCACTGCCAACGCCGGCGACGAGCCAAGCGTGGTGGCCGACAAGGTCAAGCAAGGTTCGGGTAACTACGGCTACAACGCGGCTACCGGCGAATACGGCGACATGATCGAGATGGGTATCCTTGACCCAGCCAAGGTCACCCGTTCGGCCCTGCAAGCAGCTGCTTCGATCGGCGGTCTGATGATCACCACCGAAGCCATGGTTGCCGACCTGCCGGAAGACAAGCCAGCTGGCGGCATGCCAGACATGGGCGGCATGGGCGGTATGGGCGGCATGATGTAAGCCAGCCTTACCCCCTGTAACAGGAAAAGCCCCGGTTCGCGAGAATCGGGGCTTTTTCGTTTGCGGCAACTTCGCTGAATATCTACCAGTACTGGCACTGTCCGGTCGATGGCCTTAAGCTGCGCCTGCCGCGCACCACAGCGAAGCGCCGCACAGGAGAACCCGATGCGAATTCTTTTGGTTGAAGACAACCGCGATATCCTTGCCAACCTGGCTGATTATCTGGGCATGAAGGGCTACACCGTCGACTGCGCCCAGGACGGCCTGTCAGGTCTGCACCTGGCCGCCACCGAGCACTACGACCTGATCGTGCTCGATATCATGCTGCCTGGTATCGACGGTTACACCCTGTGCAAGCGCCTGCGCGAGGATGCCCGTCGCGATACGCCAGTGATCATGCTGACCGCCCGCGACCAGCTCGATGACCGCCTGCAGGGCTTCCGCTCCGGCGCCGACGATTACCTGCTCAAACCGTTCGCCCTGTCCGAGCTCGCCGCGCGCATCGAAGCCGTGCTGCGCCGCGCCCAGGGCGGCGGGCGACGCACCTTGCAGGTTGCCGACCTGAGCTACGACCTTGATACCCTCGAAGTCACGCGCCAAGGGCGCTTGCTCAAGCTCAACCCAGTCGGCCTCAAGCTGCTCGCGGTGCTGATGCAGAAAAGCCCCCACGTGTTGCGCCGTGAGGTACTGGAAGAGGCATTGTGGGGGGATGACTGCCCCGACAGCGACAGCTTGCGCAGCCACGTACACCAACTGCGGCAAGTGATCGACAAACCGTTCGAAAAGCCGTTGCTGCATACCGTCCATGGCGTCGGCTATCGCCTGGCCGAGGGTCGCGATGGAGTTTAAGCAAAGCCTGGCGCAGCGCATCATCATCGCGTTCGCGCTGATGAGCGCGCTGGTGGCCGGGGCGTTCGCCTTCGGTATCGTCGCCACGGTGCACCTGGTTGAAGAACGCTTGATCTCCTCGGTGCTGGGCGGCGACTTGCAGCGCCTGCTGCGCATGGACAGCATCAGTGACTGGAGCCACCGGCCGCGCCCCGACCAGCTGTTCTACTTCAGCGGTGGGCGCGATGACTTCGAGCTGCCAAAAGACTTGCGCCACCTCGATGCAGGTTTTCATGAGGTATTCCGCGATCAGCTTTCCTACCACGCAATGGTGGAAATCGTAGACGGCCGACGTTATGTGCTGCTGCAGGATCAGAGCGACTTTGAAGAGCGCGAACGGGTGCTGTTCGCTGTCGTCGTGGTGGGCTTCGTGCTCAGCCTGGTCCTGGCGGTGTTCCTCGGCTGGCTGCTGGCGCGGCGGGTAATGGCACCGGTGATCCGCCTGGCGCGTCAAGTGCGCCATCGTGATCAGCTGCTTGGCCTGGCACCACCCCTGGCACCCGACTACGCAGCCGATGAAGTCGGCCAGCTGGCCGCGGCCTTCGACGATACGCTTGGTCGTTTGCGCGATGCACTGACCCGCGAGCGTCTGTTCACCAGCGACGTCAGCCATGAATTGCGCACGCCACTGATGGTTCTGGCCACTTCCTGTGAGCTGCTGATCGAAAACCCCACTCTGGACAGCCGCTCACGCAGCCAGGTCGAGCGCATCGCCCGGGCCACCGAAGAAATGCGCGAGTTGGTCAAAACCTTCCTGATGCTCGCCCGTGCCCAGCGCGACCAGGGCGCCGTGGCCTCCCAAGCGACGTTGCGTGAAGTGGCCGACGATTTGATCGGCGTGTGGCGCGACACCATCGAGCAGAAGGGGCTGACGCTGTACTTCGATGGCCGCGTCAGTGCCGGCCCGCTGCTGTACAACGCGACCTTCCTGCAGTCGGTGATGGGCAACCTCTTGCGCAACGCGGCGCACTACACCGACAGTGGCTACATTCGCCTGAGCCTTGAAGCCAATGGGTTCAGCGTCGAAGACAGCGGTGTCGGCATTCCGGAGGAGCAGCGTGAGGCGATGTTCAAACCCTTCGTGCGGGGGGATGAACGGCGCGGTGAGGGTCTGGGCCTTGGCTTATCGCTGGTCCAACGGATCTGCGATGATCAGGGATGGCGCGTTACGCTGACCTCAACCGCACCCCATGGCTGCCGCTTTCAGGTGGACTTGAGCCAGAGCGCTGAGAAGTCCGATCCGCTGAAGCCTTGCGAGTGAATCACTGGGCTATATTCCTTTAGGGATAACACTTTTTTCACATTGGAATGACCTGTTTCCTACGCAGTGTTACTTAAGGTGCGTGCAATGGAGCCAGGAGATGCCCAATGCGTAGCCCTATCAAACTCGAGTTTTCCAAAAAGTACGACCAGCAACATGCCCGGGAGTACTTTCTAAAGCACCAAGATGGTCTGGCACGTCGCCTTTCCCATAAGCGCGACGAGCAATTGGCCCGTCGCGCCTTGGCGCTGGCCGGAGAGCCGGGGTTGGTGCTGGACCTGCCTTGCGGCGCGGGCCGGTTCTGGCCGCTGCTGGCCGAAAAACCCAACAGGGTGATCATCGGTGCCGACAATTCCGAGGCAATGATCGAGACAGCCTGTGCGGCACAACCGCCAGAGGTGGTGGCGCGGGTACGGCCTTTGCAAACATCAGCGTTCGCCATCGACTTGCCGGACAACTCGGTCGATAGCATTTTCTGCATGCGCTTGTTTCACCACATCGGCGAGGCGGCCCACAGGAAAGCGATTTTGTCGGAGTTTCAAAGGGTTAGCCGCGACAGCGTAATCCTGTCATTGTGGGTGGATGGAAACTTCAAGGCCTGGCGGCGGCAGAAGCTCGAGCATAAGCGCAGTGCCAAAGCCGAGCCGGGCAGCTACCAGAACCGTTTCGTGTTACCGGCAGAGACAGTCGAAGAAGAATTCAAAGCCGCCGGCTTCAGAATCCAGGAACGCCTGGATTTCCTGCCGTTCTATGCCATGTGGCGGGTTTATGTATTGCGTAAGGGGTAGTGTTTGATGGCTGGAGCCCAAAGCGGGGAATCACGCTTCGATTATTACTGGCGCCAGCAAGGCGAATGGGTCGAGGAACCGAACCAGCGCCGTGGTGGTGAAAGTGGCGTGCAACGCCTTAACGATGCCGATGGCAACTTGCTGTATGCCAAGCGCCAGGTGGGGCACATCTACCGCAGCCTACTGCACCCGTTCGGCAGGCCGACGGTGCTGCGTGAGCTTGACGCGCTGAACAGCTTCGAACAGCTGGGCGTGCGTGTGCCGCGTATCGTTTTTTGCGGAGCCGAGCGCGATGCTGACCATCAATGGCGTGCGCTGCTGGTCAGCGAGGCGCTCGATGGTTTCATCGAGCTCGATGCCTGGCATGCCCAAGGTGCCCGCGAGCGTTACCCGCACGTGGTGCATGAACGCATGCTCAAAGAGTTGGCCGACAACCTGGCCCGCATGCACCTGGGCCATTGGCAACATGGTTGCCTGTACGGCAAGCACGTGTTCGTCAAGGTGATCGGCGAGGGTGAACAAAGCCGCGTTGAAGTGGCGCTGCTCGACCTGGAGAAGTGCCGCCGCCGTATCAGCTGCCAGCGCGCAGCGGCCAATGATCTGCGCCAGCTGCGCCGCCATTCGTCGCTCAATGACGCGGAATGGCAATCCTTGCTCTATTTTTACGAGATGGCGTTTGGCAGCGCTGTCAAAGGGTTAGAGTAATGAAACTAGAAATCGCTCGAGCTTTGTTTCTGATAGCCGGCCTGGCGGTTACCACGGTGGCGGTTGCTGCCTGGGAAGAGCCGCGGCCCAAGGTGTTCAGCAAGGCTGAACTGGCAGAACAATGCGCGTTGCCGCAGGCAGTGAAACAGCAGGTCCATGCCCAGCCGGACCAGGACCTGCTGTTGTTTCTGTTCGGGCTTCGGCAGGGCTTGCGGCCGGCAGGCTGAGCCAGGTTCGAGCACCGAAGGCCTCGCTATTGCGGGGCCTTTGCTTTTCTGCGTTGCCCCGATCAGGCGACCACAGGTTGTTTGGCCGCAGACTTGTGCGCCAGCAGGGTGTAGATAGCTGGCAGCACGAACAGGGTAAACAACGTCCCGATCGACATCCCCGTCGCAATCACAGTGCCAATGTCAAAGCGGCTCACGGCCCCGGCGCCTGTCGCCAGAATCAGCGGCACCATGCCAAATACCATCGCGGCGGTGGTCATCAGCACCGGGCGTAAGCGAATGGCCGCAGCTTCCTCGATCGCCTCCCTTGCGCTCAGGCCCTTTTCCTCGCGCAACTGGTTGGCGAATTCGACGATCAGGATACCGTGCTTGCTGATCAGGCCGATCAATGTCACCAGGCCGACCTGGGTGTAGATGTTCATGCTGGAGATACCCAGGAACAGCGGCAACAGCGCCCCGCAGATCGACAGCGGTACCGTCACCAGAATCACCAGTGGGTCGCGGAAGCTTTCGAACTGCGCCGCCAGCACCAGGAAGATGATCGCCAGGGCCAGGCCGAAGGTCACCCACAGCGCGCTGCCTTCCTGTATGTACTGGCGTGCCGCACCTGCATAGTCGAAGGAGAACCCTTCCGGCGCCTGCTCGGCAGCAATGTCCCGTACCGTCTGCAAGGCTTCGCCGATGCTGACCAGCGGCACACCCTGGATGATCGCCGAATTCAATTGCTGGAACTGGTTGAGCTGGCGCGGACGCGCCCGGTCACTCAGGGTGATCAGGGTCGACAGTGGCAGCAGCTGGCCCTGGTCGTTCTTGACGTAGTAGTTGTTGAGCCAGCCGGGATTGTCGCGGTAAGGGCGTTCGACCTGGGCGATGACTTTATAGCTGCGGCCTTCGAGGGTGAACCGGTTGATTTCCCCCTCGCCCAGCAAGGTCGCCAAAGTGCCACCAAGGACGTCCATGGATACCCCCATCTGCGCAGCCTTGGCACGGTCGATGTCGACTACCACCTCGGGCTTGTCGAACGCCAGGTCGATGTCGAGGAAGGCAAATTTGCCCGATGCCTGGGCGCGTTCCTTGATCCGTTGAGCGACCTCCAGCAGCGTCTGGTAATCGCCAGCGGTATTGATGACGAACTGGAACGGCAGGCCCTCGCCGGTCCCAGGCAGTGACGGCAGGTTGAAACCAAAGATCTGCAGGCCGCTGATGTCGTCGAGTTTGGCCTGTACCAGGGGCAGCAACTCCATCTGCGTGCGCTCGCGCTCGTTCCAGGGCTTGAGCAGAAAACCGCCGATGCCGCTCTGCACACCGTTGAAGCCGTTGATCTGGAACGATGAGTAGTATTCGGGGAAGGCCTTGAACAGTGGGGTGAACTGGTCGGTGTAGGCATTGAGGTAGTCGAGGTTGGCCGGTTGTGGCGAGCTACTGATCATGAAGATCACCCCCTGATCCTCGTTCGGTGCCAGTTCGTTCTGGGTGAACTTGAGCAGCACCGGGATCAGGCACAGGATGATCACTGCGAACACCAGCACCACCGGGCGGCTGTCCAGCGTGGTGTGCAGCAGGCGCTGATAACGGCCCTTGATGCGCTCGAACAGCACGTCAAGGCGATGCGCCAGGCCGCTGGCATTCTGTTCCCGACGCAGCAGCAAGGCACACATCATCGGCGACAGGGTCAGGGCGACGACACCGGAGATGATCACCGCCCCAGCCAGGGTCAGGGCGAACTCCTTGAACAAGGCACCGGTGAGCCCGGTCAGGAAGCCGATCGGTGCATACACTGCGGCCAGGGTGATGGTCATCGACACCACTGGCATGGCGATTTCCCGCGCACCCTCCAGCGCGGCGTCTAGCGGTGACTTGCCTTCCTCCATGTGCCGGTGGATGTTTTCCACCACGACGATGGCATCGTCCACCACCAGGCCGATGGCCAATACCATTGCCAGCAGGGTCAGCAGGTTGAGCGAATAGCCCATCATCTGCATGAAGAACAGCACCCCGATCATCGACAGTGGGATGGTCACCACCGGGATCAGTACCGAGCGCAGTGCGCCGAGGAACAAAAATACCACCACGATGACGATCAGCACCGCTTCGCCAAGGGTCTTGACCACTTCGTCGATCGAGGCCTGGATGAACAGCGTGGCGTCATAGGCAATCGACCCCTTGAGCGTGGATGGCAACTGGCTTTCCAGCTCCGGCATGATGCGGCGTACTTCCTTGATCACCTCCAGCGGGTTGGCGGCCGGGGTGGCCTTGATGCCGATGTACACCGAAGGCGTGCCATCGAACGAGCTGACCGTGTCGTAATTTTCCGCTCCCATCTCCACCCGGGCCACATCACCGAGCAAGACCCGGCTGTCGCCTGAGGTCTTGAGCGGCAATGCGGCGAAAGCCTCGGACGACTTCAGTTCGGTGTTGGCGTTGATGCTGGTGACCACGTATTCGCCCTTCACCTCACCCGCGGCGGCGAGAAAGTTGTAGCGGCGTACGGCGCTGGTCACGTCAGTGGCGGCAAGGCCGAAGGCTGCCAGCTTGACCGGGTCGATCCAGATGCGCATGGCGAACACCTGGTTGCCGAGGATTTCGGCCTCGGCCATGCCCGGCAAGGTTGCAAGTTTCGGCTGGATGACCCGTGACAGGTAGTCGGTGATCTGCGGGTTGCTCATTTCCTTGCTGTAGAAGCTGATGTACATCAGGGCCGAGGCATCTGCGGCTTCTTTGCTCAGTACCGGGTCTTCTGCGTCTTGCGGCAACTGGTTGCGCACTTCGTTGGCCTTGGCCAGCAACTCGGTGAACAGGCGGTCGCTGTCGGCACCGATACGCGCATAGATGGAGATGATCGAGAAGTTTTGCCGGCTCACCGAGGTCATGTAGTCGATGCCCTCGGCGCTGGCCAGGCTCTGCTGCAGCGGTTGGGTGATGTAGCCCTGAATGGTCTCTGCGTTGGCGCCGGGGTAGGCCGTGGTCACCGTGATCAGGGCATTTTCCATTTGCGGGTACTGGCGGATCTGCAGCTTGTTCCAAGCCTGAAAACCCAACAGCAGGATCAGCAGGCTGACCACGCTGGCCAGCACCGGGCGGCGGATGAACGGGTCGGTGAACGCCATGCCTGCCTCCTGGTCAGTCCGCGCGCGGGGCGCCTTGTTCGGGATCGAGGGCTGCGTCCTGGCCGATACGGATGGCCGCGCCAGGGCTCAGTTTGAGCTGCCCGGCGGTGACCACCTGTTCGCCAGCGGCGAGCCCTTTGCTGATCACCACCACGCCGTCGCGCCGCTCGCCGGTCTGCACACTGCGTTGTTCGGCGCTGAGCCGCGGCTGGCCGCTGTCGTCGCGCTCGGGGTTACCGTCCTTGTCTTTCTTGGGCGCGACGACATACACGGAATTGCCATACAGCGTGTAGGTAATGGCGCTTTCCGGCACCACGATCTGTGGGCGCGGGTCAGGCAGGAGCACCAGCAGGTTGGCGAACATGCCCGGCAGCAGCTTGCCATCCGGGTTGGCCATGGTCGCGCGCACCAGCAGGTTGCGCGTGCTCTCATCGACCTTGGGGTTGATGGCGCTGAGGCTGGCAGAGAAGGTCTGGCCAGGGTAGGCGGCCACCTGCACCTGTACCTGCTGGCCCAGGCTCAGTTGGGGCAGTGCCTGCTCCGGTACGTTGAAGTCGACGTACAGGCTGGAAAGGTCCTGCAGGGTAGCGATCACAGAACCAGCCGCCAGGTAGTCACCGACATCCACCTGGCGGATGCCGATCGTGCCGCTGAATGGGGCACTGATGCTCTTCTTGGTTTTCGAGGCCTTGAGCTGGTCGACCACCGCCTGGTTGCGCCGGTACTGGGCGGTGAGGCGATCATATTCGCCCCGAGAAATGGCTGAATCGCCCACCAGCTGGCTGCCGCGGCCGAAGTCCACTTTGGCCAGGCCCAGGTCCGCCTGGGCGGTGCCCAGCAGTGCGGTCTCCTGATCGTCATTGAGCTTGAGCAGCAGTTGCCCAGCCTTGACCTTCTGGCCGGAGTCGAAATGCAAGGATTGGACGATACCTTCCACCTCAAGGCTCAGCTCGACTCCCTGCAGGGCCTTGAGGCTGCCCACGGCGGGCAGGCGCTGCTGCCACTGGCGCTGCTCGGCCATGGCCGCCGCCACGGTGATGGGGGGCTTGGGGGCAGTGAACATCTGGATCTGCTGGTAGATCGAGAAGGCCTTGTAGCCCCCCAGGGCCAGCACGATCAGCAGAACGACGGCCAACATGATGAGCATGCGGCGGCGCAGCATAAGTCCGTTTCCTTGGATGCGAGGTTGTTATTGGTTTTGACACGACAACGGGCAGTCCTGCCCACGTGCGGATGGGAGAAGTATTGACTGTTTTTTGAATGACGGGGAAATGGTTTGCGACCCCGCGCCTCACGGGGCCGCGCGAACCTGGGTGAATCAGGCCAGGTGCAGGTGGTTGTCCCAGAACCCGGAGGGCAAATCCATCGGCTGGCCGATCGGTTCCTGCTTGCGGCAATCATAGTACCGGCAACGTCCCTGCCCGGAAGTCACGACGAAACCATCCTTCACCGCCCCGACCCCGGCACAGTCCGGCATCGGCGCATCCAGCCTGACCGCGCCACTGTCCAGGTCCCAGACGAACAGGCGGTTGGCCCGCGGCGCCGTCAGCGCCACCAGGCGCAGGTCGCTGTGGATCGCTACGCTGGCCGTGTACTGGGCCATGGCTTGCAACTGCTGCTCGGGTACCGGGAACGCCTTGAACGGCTCGCCCGGGCGCTTGATGGCCAGCAACTCGGCGGTTTCATCGGCATCGCCCATGAACTGCTGGCAGGCGGCGATGGTGCCATCACTGCCCACTGCCAGATGGCGCACGCTGTTCATTTGCTGAGCCAGCGTTTCCTTGCTCAGCAAGGTGCCGTCGCGCTGCATCAATACCAGGCTTGGCTCCATTGCGTTGAGGTTCATCTCGACCCGGCTTTCGGCCTCGGTACGAATCCCGCCATTGGCCACGATCAGCGTCTCGCCATCTGGCAGCCATGCCACTTCATGCGGGCCGATGCCGTGGGTGGGGATCTCGCCGCTATGGACCAGGCGTTCACCTTCGAAACGGTACACGCCCAGCAGGCCACGCCCGGGGTCGGTCGTGTCATTCTCGGTGGCGTACAGCCATTCGCCGCTTTCATGAATCACGGCGTGGCCGTAAAAGTGCCGGTCAGGGCGCGACGAGACGGTCTGCAACAAGCGCCCGTCGCGCAGGTCGATCAGGTAGCTTTCGGTGCCGGGGCGGCGCGCGACGAACAGGGCGATGGGCAGTTGCGGATGGTTGATGATGGCATGGCAACGCTGGGCCACCTGGGTGCTGAACACCTGGGTACCGTCCAGGCGGAACCCGACGGCATAGTGCTTGCCGTCGCCATCGTCACGCGCCGACAGCAGCAAAGGATCGCTGCCTTTGTTGCGCATCAGGCTCCAGCCCCCCAAGGTCAGGGCGCTGAGTAGAACGCTACCGATTTTGAGTGCCTGGCGTCGCAGCATGATCAGTCACCGTCGTTGGCATTGAAGCCCAGCTGGATGTTCAACGCCTTGGCCAGTTCGCCTTCGTGCAGGCGGTGAACGACGTTGAGGCTGTCGTAGATCTGGTTGAGGCGTTGCATGCCATCGTCGTCTGCCAGCAACTCGCCCAGGGGTTTCTGGTTGTCGGCCAGCAGTTTGAGCGAAGTAGCGTAAGCGTCGTCGATCTTTTGCGCCAGGGCTTTCTGGTCGCTGCCCAGCAAGCTGCGCAGGCCCTGGTTGTCGACCCCGACCCAGACTGCCTGAGCGGCCTTGAGGCTGGCTTCCAGGCTTTTGAGCGAGGCGTGGCTGCGCCAGGCTTCGGCCTGCAGGGGCTGCGCAATGCCTTTGCTCTGGCGACCCATCGGTGCACCGAGCTTCTTCTTCAGGGTATCCAGCGCAGTCACCTGTGCACGCAGCAGGTCGGCGATCGCCTCGTGCGAGTCGGCATAGCGCTGGTTGGGGAACTTGGTCATTTGCGAGAGCATGCCGTCGGTGCTGTTCCAGCCTTTGAGGATCTCTTCGGCCAAGGCCTTCTGGTGCTCACCGATGGCGACCAGCAGCGGGCAGTAGCGGGCTTTCTGTTCGGCGGTGGCGACATCCGGCTTGCTGTCGAACAGGATGTATTCGTAGGCCGACAGGCCGCGGACCACGACGCTGGACTTGCCCAGGGTCTGGGCGTCGATCGGCTTGTCGCCATTGACCAACTGCTCGACCTGGCGACCGACCAGGTTCTTCTTGTCGGGCCAGAACTGCACCTGCCAGGCGCGGTTGCCCTCGGCCAGCGGGCCGACCAGCAGCGGCTGCAACTCGGCCCAGGCTTTTTGCGCGTTGAGGAAGTCCGCGCGAGCGCTGTCCAGGCTTTCTTTGCCTTCGCAGTAGGCCAAGGCACTGGCGGCCAGCTGGCGATCGGCTTCGACCCAGCGGCTGTAGGTCGGCAGGATCACCTGCTTGGCGATAGCGGCCGAAGCCACGGCCTGCGGGTCCTGCGGCGAGCAGGCGCCCAGAGCGAGTGCGGCGAGGCTGGTGAACAACAGTTTGGGTCGGAACATGCCCGGCTCCTTGCGCTTTTAAAGTGAGTTCAGGAAAGCCAGCAACGCAGCGCGCTGCTCGGCATTGAAGGTCAACACATGATCGCGTGCGGCCTGCGCTTCGCCGCCGTGCCAGAGCACGGCCTCGAGCAGGTTGCGGGCGCGGCCATCATGCAGGTACTGGGTGTGGCCACTGACCACTGGGCTGAGGCCGATGCCCCACAGCGGTGGGGTCCGCCAGTCTTGGCCGTTGGCGGTAAATTCGGTGCGGTCGTCGGCAAGGCCCGGGCCCATGTCGTGCAGCAGCAGGTCGCTGTAGGGGCGGATCACTTGCCCGGCCAGCTCTGGTTCGCTGGCGTCGGCGGCAGTGGTGAACTGCGGGGTGTGGCAACCCTGGCAGCCGGCCTGGTAGAACAGGTTCTTGCCGGCCAGCACTTGCGGGGCGCCGACGTCGCGCCGGGCTGGCACGCCCAGGTTGCGGGTGTAGAAGGTGACCAGGCGCAGGATGTTGTCGCTGACTTCCTTTTCACCGTCGGCGCCGTCGCCATTGGGCGCTGCAAGGCAATCGCGCTGCGCCGGGGTACAGTCGTCCCGGGGCTGCAGGGTGCTGGTCAAACCCATGTCACCTGCAAAGGCGTGCACGTTCTGCTGGTTGACGTTCGGCTGCCCGGCCTTCCAGCCAAAGCGGCCGACCACCGTCTTGCCCAGGGCGTCGTCCCATACCCGGTTGGCCCGGCCGCGAATACCGTCGCGGTTGCGATCGTCGGGGTCTTCGTTGGCCAGAATCTGAGCTTGCGGGATGGCTTCGAGCAGCCCCAGGCCGATCATGGGCGGTGCCACGCGGGCGGAGAACCGGGTGTCAGGGTGCATCGGCCCATAGCCGAGCTGGGTGATGTGCAGGGTAGGACGACGCAGTTCGACCTGGTGGCCGTCCCTGAAGGTGACCGTCTGATGGTCGTAAGTCACGCGCACCTTGCCTTCCGGGGCCACGCCTGGGTTGGCCATGTCCTGCAACTGGGTGCCATAGACCGGCTCTGGAACCACGCCCAGACGCTCGATTTCTTTTGCCAGGTAAGGCTGGTCGGGGATCGACAGGCGCACGAGCATCGACACCGCGTTGCTGTCGCCCGGCTCTGGCGGATGGCCACGGCCATCGCGTACGTGGCAGTTCTGGCAGGCGTTGGTGTTGAACAGTGGCCCCAGGCCGTCGCGTGCAGTGGTGGTAGACGGGGCGATCACCCAGGGGTTGCGGAAGAAACTGTTGCCTACGGCAAAGTCCAGGCGCCGCTCGGGCGACAGGTTGGCCGAGGGCAGGGAAAAAGCATTGCGGTCGTTGCGCTGGACAGTCGCCTGGCCACCTGACAGCGCTTCGCCTGGCTCTGCCTGGGTGAAACGCGGGGCGTCATCACAGGCGGCAACGGCGAGGGCCAGCAGCAAAGGGGAGAGTCGGGACAGCGACAAGGACATGCAAAATCCTGGGCGTGGGCAAAAAACCGGCGTGCAAGCTTAGCAGGCTGAGGTTCTTTGAATAAGAGGAATTTGCAATTGCTGGATGAAACAGCTGTCATTTTCGTCGGCGCCATCGCCGGCAAGCCAGGCCCCGCAGTTACCGCGCAGCATTCAAGCACTGCGTGGTCGCCGTTGGAGCTGGCTTGCCGGTGAAGGGGCTGCCTGGCAGCCCTGATAACGCTCAATGACTGGTATTAGCCAGAAGGCCGCGCCAAGTTGCCTGGCAATGCCGAATCAGAATTCGTGATCGGCAGTGTCCGGGTTCAGGTTGGCAATGCCCAGCTTGCCCGCAGCCTGCTCGATCGCACCGGTTTGCTTGACCAGCGAGGCGATGGCGTCACGCACGACCTGGTTGCCGGCAGCATTGTCGGCAGCGATCAGTTGGTCGTAGTGCTCGCCTTTGAGCGCGTGGTCGACGATGACCTGAAGCTTGGCTTCGGTCGCTTCCAGGTCGGCCTTGAGGGTAGCGTCGGCGGCCGGGTCGGCCTTGGCCACGAGCGACGACAGGCTTGGGCCGGTCAGCTTGGTGCCGTCGGTGCGGGTGTACTCGCCCAGGTAGACATTGCGGATGCCCTTGGCGTCGTAGAAGTGCGAGTAGTGGGTGTTGTCACTGAAGCAGTCCTGCTCGTCTTCCGGCGAGTTGGCTTCCAGCGAGACCTTCATGCGCTCGCCCGCCAGTTCGCCCAGCGACAGGCTGCCCATGCCGAACAGCATCTTGCGCAGGCCGTCGGTGGCAGGCTCGGCTTCCAGCGTGGCGCGGTAGTTGTCGGCGACGTTCGGCGCCCAGTTGCCGACCATTTCTTCGAGGTCCTTGACCAGCAGCTCGGTGACCGCCTTCAGGTAGGCGCGGCGACGCTCGTTGTGGCCACCGGTGGCGCCTTCACCTTCGAGGTAGTCGGAAGCAGGGCGGTTGCCTGCGCCCGGGCCGGTGCCGTTGAGGTCCTGGCCCCAGAGCAGGAATTCGATGGCGTGGTAGCCCGTGGCGACGTTGGCTTCGGAGCCGCCCAGTTCGTTCAGGCTGGCCAGCTTCTCAGGGGTGATGTCCTTGACATCGACCTTCTCCTCGCCGACCTGGATCTCGGTATTGGCGATGATGTTGGAGCTTGCAGCCGGGTTGCCCAGCGCATGTTCGTAGCTCGTGTCGACGTAGTCGATCAGGCCTTCGTCAAGCGGCCAGGCGTTCACCTGGCCTTCCCAGTCGTCGATGATGGTGTTGCCGAAGCGGAAGGCTTCGCTCTGCAGGTACGGTACGCGTGCTGCAGCCCAGGCTTCTTTGGCCGCTTTGAGGGTGTCGTCGTTGGGCTTGGCGAGGAATGCATCGATGGCGGTCTGCAGGGACTTGGCGGTGCTCAGCGAGTCGCTGTAAACGGCGTAGACCATCTCGGTGTAATGCTTGACCACGGCCTTGCCGGCCGCTTCGTCGACAGCAGCCGGTGCCGCGGCGGCGGTGCTGGCAGCAGCAGGTGCCGCAGCTTGCGGGGCGGCGGCCTTCTCGTCCTTGCTTTCACCGCAACCGGCGAGAGCGATGGCGATGGCCAGCAGACTGGCGGTGGCCAGAGGCTTACGAATCATTGTTGGTTTCCCTGCGTCGTGTGGTTGGACAGTGCGCCGTGGCACGTAAAACGACAACATCATGCGAAAGATTTGCATTTGCTGTAAAGGGGTGGTGGCGCAATTAGGCAAATGCCGGCAACGCGCTGGAGCCAGCAGGGGCAGGGGTTATAACGCAGAAACCTGATTGCGCTGGGCCTGGCGCAGGAAACTGGTCAGCTCGCGTGCCGACAGTGGCTTGCTGTAGTGATAGCCCTGACCTTCATGGCAGCCTTGGGCGATGATGTAGGCTTCCTGCTCGGACGTCTCCACGCCCTCGGCGATCACCTGCATGCCCAGGCTTTTGCCCAACTGGATGATTGCCCGAACGATGGTGGCATCGTCATCGTCGTCGAGCAGGTCCTGGACGAAGCTCTTGTCGATCTTGATCTTGTCCAGTGGCAGCGACTTGAGATAGCTGAGCGACGAGTAACCGGTGCCGAAGTCGTCAATCGCGATCAACGCACCGGAGCGGCGCAGGCTGAGCAAATGCTGGGCGGCGGTGCTGATGTCTTCCATCAGGCCGGTTTCGGTCACTTCCAGCTCCAGGCTGCGCGGTGGCAGGCGGTAAGCCTGCAGCAGATTGTTGACTACGCGTGGAAGTTCGCTGTGATGCAGTTGCACGGTGGACAGGTTGACTGCCATGCGCAGTTCGCTGAAGCCCAGGTCGTGCCATTCACGCAGTTGCCTGCAGGCCTGGTCGAGTACCCACTCGCCGATGGCGATGATGTTGCCGTTCTGTTCGGCCAGCGGGATGAACTGGTCCGGCGGGACCATGCCCAGTTCAGGGTGCTGCCAGCGCAGCAAGGCTTCGACGCCGACCACGCGGTGGTCGCGGTAGCTGATCTGCGGTTGGTAAACAAGGAACAACTGGTTGCGCGACAACGCCTCGCGCAGGTCTTTTTCCAATTCACGGCGCCGGCGCATCTCGCTGTCGACGCTGGCGATGTAGAACTGGTAGCGGTTGCGCGAGCGGGCCTTGGCCAACGTCATGGTCTGCTCGGCCTTTTGCAGCAGCTTCTCGGTGCTGTCGCCGTCTTCAGGGAACAGGGTGATGCCGATGGTGGCGCGCAGGCGAATCTGCTGGTGGTCCAGGTCGAATGGCGCCTCCAGGTCATCGAGGATGCTCTGCGCCAGTTCTGCTGCCTCGTAGGGCTGTTCGATATTGGCCTGCACCAGGGCGAACTGGTCGCCACCCAGGCGCGCCAGCGCCCCCAGGCGGCCACTGTGGGCGCGCAGGCGGTCAGCCAGGGCGAGCAGCAATTGGTCGCCGACCTGATAAGTGAACTGCTCGTTTATGCCTTTGAAGTCGTCCAGGCCTACGCACAGTACGGCAACGCGATGCTGCAGGCGGGAGCCGTCTGTAAGGATCTTGTCGAGCTGTGCCTGGAGTTGCTGGCGGTTCGGCAGCCCGGTCAGGAAGTCGTATTGGGCCATGCGTTGCAGGCTGTTTTCGGCTTCATGGCGCAGATGGGTATTACGCTCGATCGAGGCCAGCAGCTGGTTGGCTGTATTGACCCAGATGCCCAGTTCGTTTTTTTCATGGCCTTTGAGCAGCGGAATCTGATGCTGGCTGGGGCGGTCAGGGTTGATCTGGGTGAGGTGCTCGATGATCTTCGACAGCGGCTTGGTCAGCAGCCAGTGGTAGACCAGGTACAGCACCAGGCCCATGGCCAGGGCGCGCAGCACGCCGGAAATGAAGATGATGATGGCGTTGAGCAGGAAGCCTTCACCGTAGGCGGCAGTGTCCAGGGTGATGCTCAGGTCACCGTAGTACTCGCTGTAGGGGCCGCGGCCGACCAATTGCGTGGTGTAGGTGCGTTCCTGGCCAAGCAGCAGGTCGGTCAACCAGCGGACTGGCGAGTCCTGCAGCGGGCGGGACTTTTCGGCGAGCATGGTTTCATTGGGGTGGCCGATGGAAGCCTGGCGCACGGAATTGTCTTGGAAGAGGCCTTCCATGACCTGCATGCCCATTTCCCGGTCGAGGCTGTAGACCGCCTGGGTCGACGGGTCACGGAACATGTCGAGGATGCGATGGGCGTCGTTGTCGACGGTCTGACGGGTCTTGTAGGTGTCATACACGATCTGCGCGCAGCTAAGAACGACACCGACCGCCAGCGCCGAAAGGAGCACGACCCTGAGCAACTTGACCGATAAGCTGTTCCGCAATTCCAGCTTCAATGGGGTTTCCTTAATCCATGCAATGGCATCATTTTGCCATTAACCTTGGCAATACACTATCGGCCGGTGGGCTGCCCTTAGCAGTGTATCGGTTGCCTGACCCTGCAACTTGAGTGCGCTGTTGCGAACTTCCAGACGTTTGATGTTAGCGCGCTATGCGGGGTGAGCAAGAGCCGCTGGGAAAACTGTTGATGGGCAGGCTGGGATGCCGGCGCCGGCCATAAAAAAACCCGGCGCATGGCCGGGTTTCTTGGTCAAGGCGCTGGCAATCAGGCCTTGAAGGTCTTGCCTTCGAACTGTTCGGCAACGAAGGCCCAGTTGACCAGGTTCCAGAATGCCTCGACGTACTTGGGACGCAGGTTGCGGTAGTCGATGTAGTAGGCGTGTTCCCAGACGTCGCAGGTCAGCAGCGGGGTGTCGCCGCTGGTCAGCGGGCAGCCGGCACCGATGGTGCTGGCCAGGGCCAGGGAGCCGTCGGCTTTCTTGACCAGCCAGCCCCAGCCGGAGCCGAAGGTGCCAACGGAAGTCTTGGTGAACTCTTCCTTGAACTTGTCGAAGGAGCCGAATGCGGCGTTGATGGCTTCAGCCAATGCACCGGTAGGCTGGCCGCCGCCGTTTGGCGACAGGCAGTTCCAGTAGAAGGTGTGGTTCCAGACTTGAGCGGCGTTGTTGAAGATGCCGCCCGAAGAGCTCTTGACGATCTCTTCCAGGGTCTTGCCTTCGAATTCGGTGCCTGGGACCAGGTTGTTCAGGTTCACGACGTAGGTGTTGTGGTGCTTGTCGTGGTGATACTCCAGGGTTTCCTTGGAGATGTGCGGCTGCAGGGCATCGTGGGCGTACGGCAGCGGCGGCAATTCAAAAGCCATGGTGGATCTCCTGATTCAGGTCTAGTTCGCGGTTTGCGCAAGGCCGATCACGGGCGGCCCTATGTGCGTCGGCGAGTTTGTACTCTTTGCGACGCAAGGGCTGGATCATAGCACCAGCCCCGGCGCATAACCACGCAACAAAGATAGGGAATAGAGGTTCCAGAGCGGTTGCCCGCCGCCGACGGGTGGCGCCCCGGGGGGGAGGAGAGCGGCAAGCTTCAAGCGGCAAGCTGCAAGTCGAAGCGGACCGCGTACAGTCTTGCAGCTTGCAGCTTGCAGCTTGCAGCTTGCAGCTTGCAGCTTGCAGCTTGCAGCTTGCAGCTTGCAGCTTGCAGCTTGCAGCTTGCAGCTTGCAGCTTGCAGCTTGCAGCTTGCAGCTTGCAGCTTGCAGCTTGCAGCTCAAGAAAAGACCAGTTGCGCCGCCACGGCGAACATCATCACCGCCACCATCAGGTCGAGCATCCGCCAGGTGGCCGGGCGGGCCAGCCAGGGCGCCAGCCATGCAGCACCGATCGCCAGGGTCGAGAACCATAGCAGCGAAGCGCTGGCGGCGCCTGCCACATACGCGCCTGGTACGGTCTGCTGGGCGCCCAGTGAGCCGATCAGCAACACCGTGTCCAGGTACACATGCGGGTTCAGCAGGGTGACGGCCAAGGCGCTGAGCAGCACCGCACGCCGCGAACGCATGCCTTGGCCTTGCTGATGCTGCAGGCTCTGCTTGGAACAGGCGCTACGCAGCGCTTTGGCGCCGTACCAGAGCAGGAACACCGCGCCACCCCAGCGTGCGACCGCCAACAGCGTCGGATTGTGTGCCAGCACCGTCGCCAGGCCGAATACCCCGGCGGCGACCAGCAGAGCGTCGCAGACGATGCACAGTGCTGCCACCGGCAGGTGATGCTCACGGCGCAGGCTCTGCGCCAGGACGAAGGCGTTCTGGGCGCCGATGGCCATGATCAGGCCGAGGGCCACCAGCATGCCGTTCAGATAGCTTTGCCACATGGCAGATACTCCAAAGAAGATGCTGGCTATTGTGGCGATCGACCCTGTATAAGAAAAACAAATAATGCTGATCCGTCATTAGGGAAATCGATGTTCGACTACAAGCTGCTGGCCGCCCTCGCGGCCGTGATCGAGCAAGGTGGTTTCGAACGTGCAGCGCAGGTACTGGGGCTGTCGCAATCGGCTATCTCACAGCGCATCAAACTGCTCGAGGCGCGGGTTGGCCAGCCGGTGCTGGTGCGCGCCGCGCCACCGAGCCCGACCGAGGTCGGGCGCCAGTTGCTCAACCATGTGCAGCAGGTGCGGCTGCTCGAACGTGACCTGCAGCGCCAGGTACCGGCACTGGATGAGGAAGGCATGCCAGAGCGTCTGCGCATTGCGCTCAACGCGGATAGCCTGGCGACCTGGTGGGCAGGCGCGGTGGGTTCGTTCTGCGCCGAGCAGCAGGTACTTACCGACCTTGTGGTGGAAGACCAGGAAGTCGGCCTCAAGCGCATGCGTGCCGGGGAAGTGGCGGCCTGCCTGTGCGGCAGCGAGCGGCCGGTGGCGGGCGCGCGCAGCATGCCGCTGGGCGCCATGCGCTACCGGGCGCTGGCCAGCCCGGCATTCATGGCGCGCTATTTCCCTGGGGGCTTCGAGGCCCGGCGGCTGGCCCGCACGCCGGCGATCGTGTACGGCCCGGACGATTTTCTGCAGCACCGATACCTCGCTTCTCTAGGTATCGAGGATGGCTTCCTGCACCACCTTTGCCCCTCGTCCGAAGGCTTCCTGCGCATGACCGAAGCCGGCCTGGGCTGGGGCCTGGTGCCTGAGTTGCAGGCCCGCGAACAGTTGAAAAGCGGGCAACTGGTGGAAATATCTACCGATACCCCCATCGATGTGCCGCTGTACTGGCATCATTGGCGCAATGGCGGGCAACTGCTCGCGCAACTGACCGAACACCTGCGCCACACAGCACAGCATTGGCTGGTGCCGTTGTAGTGGCGGCCGGCGTCTGTTGCATCTGAAATCTGAGGCGGAGTGTTACATGCGAATTCTGGTCACTGGCGCGAGCGGCTTCATCGGCGGGCGCTTTGCGCGCTTTGCCCTGGAGCAAGGCCTGGATGTGCGGGTCAGCGGCCGCCGCGCCGAGGGCGTCGAGCACCTGGTCAAGCGTGGTGCGCAGTTCATCCCTGGCGACCTCGGTGACGCCGAACTGGCCCGGCGCCTGTGCCAGGGCGTCGAGGCGGTGGTGCATTGCGCCGGAGCGGTGGGCACCTGGGGGCGCTATCAGGATTTTTACCAGGGCAATGTGGTGGTCACCGAGAATGTGGTCGAAGGCTGCCTGAAGGAGCACGTCCGTCGCCTCGTGCACCTGTCGTCGCCGTCGATCTACTTCAATGGCCGCTCGCGCCTGGATATCCGCGAAGACCAGGTGCCGCGTCGTTTTCATCATCCCTACGCGCAGACCAAATACCTTGGCGAGCAAAAGGTCTTCGGCGCCCAGGAGTTCGGGCTCGAAGTGCTGGCGCTGCGCCCGCGTTTCGTGACCGGCGCCGGTGACGGCAGTATTTTCCCGCGGCTGATGCAGATGCAGCGCAAGGGCCGCGTGGCGATCATCGGCAACGGCCTGAACAAAGTCGATTTCACCAGCGTGCACAACCTCAACGAGGCATTGCTTGGCGCGCTGTTCGCCGATGATCGTGCGTTAGGGCAGGCCTACAACATCAGTAATGGCCAACCGTTACCCTTGTGGGATGTGGTCAATTACGTCATGCGCCAGATGCAGTTGCCCCAAGTGACCCGTTATCGCGCCTATGGCCTGGCCTACAGCATGGCGGCGCTCAACGAAGCCGCTTGCCTGCTCTGGCCCGGGCGACCCGAGCCCACCCTCACGCGCCTGGGGATGCAGGTGATGAACCGCGATTTCACCCTGGATATCAGCCGCGCCCGGCAGTACCTGGATTATCAACCCAAGGTCAGCCTGTGGACGGCGCTGGATGAATTCTGCGCGTGGTGGAAGCACCAACCTTTTGCTCAGTGAACCAGGCGTCTGGATGATGGTCATCAGTGCGCCGCTTGAGCGGTTTATACTCATGTCTCTTTGCTACTACCGCGGTTGAATCTATCCATGCGCAACGATGCCCACGACGATTTTGATGATGTGCCAACCCTGCGTGCCGGCACCCCGGATGACGACGAACTCTTGCCAGCGCGTGTCTCGCGCAACCGCCAGAAGGCTGTCAGGCCCGCCAGCACGGGCCCTTTGTGGGCGTTGCTGGGGGCCTCGTTCATCGCGTTGGCCGGGCTCGGTTGGTGGAGCTTTCAGCAAATCTCGCTGATGGAGCAGCAACTGGTGGCTACCCAGGAAAGCTTTGCGCGTATCAGCGAGGAAGCAGCGGGGCGTTTGCAGGCGATCAGTGGCAAGGTCGCTGCCACTGAGACCTCTAGCACCACCGGCAGTGAAGCGCTCAAGCTGCAGATCCGCCAATTGCAGGCCAGCCTGGCCGAGCAGGGCAAGCAACAGCAGGGCGTGGCAGGGCAAACGGGTGACCTGGGCAAGCGCCTGGAGCAAGTGCTGGCCGATACCCGCGAACAGCAAAAGGCGGTCACTGAACTGCAAACCCAGTTACAGGCGCAGTTGAAAGCGGTGAATGCCGAGCTGGCGGCATTGAAGTCGGGCCAGGTGGATGGCGGCAAGCTCGATGGGCAGCTCAAGAGCCTTAGCGAGGAGGTGGCCGCACTGAAGAAGCAGGGCAACCCGAAAGCGGCGATCGAGAGCCTGGAGCAGGACGTGCTGGTATTGAAAAGCCAGGTGGACAATCGCCCAGCTGCGGCGGCTGCCGGTACTGCTTCGGTTCAGGAGTTCGATGCGTTTCGTGGCCAGACGACCCGCAACCTCAATACCCTGCAAAGCCAGATTCAGAACCTGCAGCAGCAGATCAACGCCCGCCCTTGAGGCCTTGCGGGAGGGCTTTGCCCTCCTTTCGCCGGGCCAGGGCGCTTGTACGGGAATCTTCCGTAGGTCAGCCATGCGTCGCGCAGGGCCGCAAGGCGGCCCTGGCGCTCGGGCTTACAGCCGTGGGTAATCGATGTACCCCACCGGCCCCTTGGCATAGAAGGTTTCCGGGTGCGCCTGGTTCAACGGCGCATCGGCTGCCAGCCGTGCCGGCAGGTCCGGGTTGGCAATGAATGGCACGCCAAATGCCACCGCATCTGCCTTGCCACTGGCCAATGCAGCATTGGCACTCGCCTTGTCGAACCGCTCGTTGACGATGTAAGGGCCACCGAACGCCGCTTTGATCAGCGGGCCGATGCTGTCATCGGCTTCCTTCTCCCGCGAGCAGATGAAGGCGATACCCCGCTTGCCCAGTTCCCGCGCGACATAGGTGAACGTCTCGGCGCGGTCGGCATCACCCATGTCATGGGAGTCTGCGCGCGGCGCAAGGTGCACGCCCACCCGGCCTGCGCCCCACACGCCGATGGCGGCGTCTGTCACCTCCAGCAGCAGGCGGGCACGGTTCTCCAGTGAACCGCCGTAGCGGTCGGTGCGCTGGTTGGTGCTGCTCTGCAGGAACTGGTCGAGCAGATAGCCGTTGGCACCGTGGATCTCGACGCCATCGAAACCGGCCGCCTTGGCGTTCTCTGCGCCACTGCGGTAAGCCTCGACGATGTCGGCGATCTCTTCGCTTTCCAAGGCCCGCGGGGTCGGGTATTCGGTGATCGGTCGCACCAGGCTGACATGGCCCTTGGGCTGGATGGCGCTGGGCGCCACCGGCAACTCACCGTTCAGGTAGCTGGGGTGGGAAATGCGGCCAACATGCCACAACTGCAGGAATATGCGACCGCCCGCGCCGTGCACGGCCTTGGTCACGTTGTTCCAGCCGCGTACCTGTTGGTCGTTCCAGATGCCTGGCGTATCTGGGTAGCCGACGCCCATGGGCGTGACCGAAGTCGCTTCACTGAGGATCAGCCCGGCGCTGGCGCGCTGCACGTAGTACTCGGCCATCAGCGCATTGGGCACCCGGCCTTCGTCGGCGCGGCAGCGGGTGAGTGGCGCCATGATGATGCGGTTGGGCAGTTGCACATCGCCCAGTGTGATCGGATCGAAAAGCGTGGTCATAAGTGTTTACCTGCTTGGTCAAAGCGCTTGGCGCAGTTGTTCGAGAAACGCCTGGATGGTGGCTTCGTTGCGTTTGAAAAAATGCCACTGGCCGATCTTCTGGCTGCTGACCAGGCCAGCGCGCTGCAAGGTCGCCAGGTGGGCAGAAACGGTCGACTGCGACAGGCCGCAGCGTTGATCGATCTGCCCGGCACAGACACCGTGCTCGGTGCTGTGGTGTTGGGCAGGAAAGTGCGCTGCCGGGTCCTTGAGCCAGTTGAGGATTTCTCGCCGGACCGGGTGGGCCAGGGCTTTTATGATTTCGTCGAGATCGAGAGGCATGGTGTGGGGCTCATGGTGTAGCGGTATATCGTGATGTGACGAAATATAAATCGGTATTTCGCGATATAGAAATATGAAGTCGTTCTGAGCTGAGCGCGAATCGTTATATCGCGTTATAACGATATATGAATGCACGGTGCTAAACTGCGCCCATGAACTACCTCGCACACCTGCACCTGGGCGGCCCGGCGCCGCAACAATTGCTTGGCAGCCTGTATGGCGATTTCGTCAAAGGCTCGCTGGAGGGGCGCTTTGCGCCGACGCTGGAAGCTGCCATCCGTCTGCATCGGCATATCGACAGTTATACCGATCAACACCCGCTGGTGTTGGCGGCGCTGGCGCGGTTTCCCCGGGAGCGGCGCCGCTATGCCGGCATCATCGTGGATGTGTTTTTCGACCATTGCCTGGCACACCATTGGGGCGACTACGCCGAGCAGCCGCTGGCGCAGTTCACCGGTGCGTTCTATCGCGTGTTGCTGGCCGAGCCCGAGTTGCCAGAACGCTTGGCACGCATTGCGCCCTCGATGGCCGCAGATGACTGGCTGGGGGCCTATGGCGATTTTGCCACCCTGGAGCAGGTCTTCAACGGCATTGGGCGACGCTTGTCCAGGCCTGAGGGCATGATGGGCGTGATGACCGAGCTTGAGCGGCTATACGAGCCGTTGCTGGCGGATTTCCGTGAGTTCTATCCGCAGTTGCAGGCGTTTGCCGCAGCGCAGAGGGCTGGCACCTAGCGCTGAACTGCCAATCGAGCATCAAGCCACCTGAGCCTGTCGGCCCAGGGCCACCTCGACTTCGCCCACGCCGAACAACGCCCGCTCGATGGCCTGCTGCGCCTGCAATGCCAACGCCGCGCGCTCTTTGTTCACGCTGCTGATCGGCTGCAACAGGTGAATGCACACCTTACCCCGCGGCTCGGCGAACAGGCGCAACAGGTGGGCCACCAGGTCATCGTTACCAATGAACGGCGCAACCAGGTCGGCCTCGCCGTTGCGCAGGTACGCAAGGGCAACGGGCTGCACCGCCACACCCTGATCGATGGCCCCTGCCAGCAAACGCCCGTGGAAGGTCCGCACCTGGCGCCCGTCGGTCGTGGTGCCTTCGGGGAAGATCAACAGCGGCCTGGCGTCGCCCAGTTGTGCGCTGATCTGTTCACGCAGGCGCTGGCTGTCGCCGCCGCCGCGGCGGATGAACAACGTGCCGGCTTTCTCCGCCAGCCAGCCCGCCACTGGCCAGTGGCGGACTTCGGCCTTGGACAGGAACGACAGCGGCAGCAGCATGCCGAGCAGTGGGATATCGGTCCAGGACACGTGGTTGCTGACCCACAACATCGGCCGTTTGGGCAGCTCACCGATTACCTGCACGTCGAAGGGCAGGGCCGCGACCAGGCGCTTCATGAACAGGCAGGTCCAGCGCTGGCGGCGCTCGATGGAGGCTTTGCTGCCCAGGCGTTCGCCGACGGCGATCACGCTGGCCATGAGCATGCCCAAGAGCAGCACCAACAACAGCCTTGCGAGGCGGGCGAACACCCGCAGCTTGGGCATCAGACCGCTGCCTTGAAATGGCGGGCGTAACGCGGGCACAGGTCATCACGCTTGAGCAGGATGAACACGTCGGCAACCTGGAAGTCCTCATCCCAGCAGGGTTCACCGCAGATCTTCGCACCCAGGCGCATGTAGGCCTTCAGCAGCGGCGGCATTTCAGCGATGACATTGTGCGGCAGGGCCAGGGTGGGCAGCGGGTTCTTCGGTTCTGCACGCAGATGTTCGGTGCACAGGTAGCGTTCGCGCAGCCGTTGCATGACAGCATGGGCCTGAACACCGCCATCCTGCATGGGGATGCTCGCGCAGCCCATCAGGTAGCTGTAACGGCCTTCATTGAGCACTTCGGCCAGCTCGCCCCAGAGCACGGCGATGGTGCCGCCGTTGCGGTAGCCGGGGTCCACGCAGGTGCGGCCCAGTTCGAGGATTGGCCCCTGCAGTTGCAGCAGGCCATGCAGGCTGAATTCTTCTTCACTGTAGAAACGCCCCAGGCTGCTGGCGGCCTGATGGTCGAGCAGGCGGGTGGTGGCGACCAGTTCGCCGGTGCTCAGGTCGCGTACGCCGATGTGCTGGCAGTGTACGTCGTAGTCATCCATGTCCAGGCCCAGTTCAGCGCCCTTGAGCCTGGCCTTGAATTCTGCGCTGAACACGTTGTAGCGCAGGGCCTGTGCTTCCTGCAGGGCCGCGGCGCCGACCAGGCGTTCGGCTTGCAGACGGCGTTCAGTGCTGTTGTCGCCAGAGCGAGCGGTCCGAGTCATTGCGAGTCTCCCTAAGCCAGCCATGAAGGGTTGCGGCCGGTCGGCTTTGTTGTGCAAAGTCAGCCTAGGTAGGCGCGGTGTCACCCCTGTGAACCTTTGGTGATGCTTGCGTGACACCCCTGGCAAGCGCTTATGAGAGGAGCGTCCGATGGCCTGGTTGCAACGATTCAACGATCCCTTTCGCCAGCCTCTGGCCGACACCTTGGGCGAGCTCTATGCCGCGCAGCTCGAACGCCTCGGCGGGTGCGCCCCGTTCGAGCTGGCGGTGCTGGGTGGGCGCGCCATGGCCACACCTGGCCTGGCGTTTCTGCTTGGCTACCAGGCCGCCTTGCGTGTGCTGTGGCCCAGTGCCCCCGCCACCCTCGGCGCGTTGTGCGCCACCGAGGGGCGTAGCGTGCGCCCGGCGCACATGCAGACGCGCCTGGAGGCTTTGCGTCTGACGGGTAGTAAGGACTTCGTGACCGCGGGGCTTGACGCCGAATGGCTGCTGGTGGCGGCACGCAGCGAGGGGCAGGGTGAAGCACCGCGCCTGAGCCTGGGGGTGGTTTACCCGGGTGAGCCAGGGGTGACCCTGGAGGCATTGCCGACCCTGCCATTGATGCCTGATGTCGGCCACGGGCGCCTGCAACTTCGCCAGGCTGCCTGCGAACTGCTGGCCGGTGATGGGTGGGATGCATACGTCAAACCGTTTCGCTCACTGGAAGATTTGTACGTGCTGGCGGCAATGGTTGCCTGGTTGTATGGCGTAGCGCAGGAAAGCGGCTGGCAACAGGCGCTGCGGTTGCGCCTGATCGGCTTGTTGGCGGGTTGTGCCGAGGCCAGCCGCCAGTGCGCCGACAGTGTCGGCTGCCATTTATTGCTGGCGGGCTTGTTTGCGCAGTTTCAGGCACTGAAGCCGTCCATCGACGAAGCCCTGTCGGCCGGGCCGGCGCAATGGGCGCAGCTGTGGCAGCGCGATCAGGGCGTCATGGCGCTGGCGACGGCTGCTCGGGAAAAGCGCCTGGCCAAGGCTTGGGAGGCTGCCGGATTGTCATGAACGCCTGGCAGGATCGCCTGATCCGTTGACACCCGGGTCGCCCTGCGGCCCCAAGAGGCGTTCATGTTGAAGACCGGGCTGATTATCCTGGCGGTGGCGCTTGGTTCGGCCAGGGCAGAGGACTGGCCCCTGCCAGAGTGGCAAGCCGACACCACGGCCATCGACTGGCAGGCTGTCGATAGCTATGCCTTCCCGGAGCGCGCTACCACCCGGCGCAGCGGCATTCGCAGCGACGCCCTGCTGATCATCCGCGACGGCCGCATCCTGCACGAGCGGTACGCCGCGCCTACCACCGCGAAAACCGCCCACCTGACCTGGTCGGTGAGCAAGAGCGTACTGGCTACAGTGCTGGGCGTGGCCCAGGGCGAGGGGCGTTTTCAGTTGCAGGACCCCGCAGCACGCTATTACCCGCCCATGCAGGCCCACCCCGATGTGCGTATGGCCGACCTGTTGCATTGGGCCAGTGGCCTGGCCTGGCAGGAAGACTACGAATACGCACCGCTGAAATCCTCGGTGGTGGCAATGCTCTATACCCGAGGGCGCCATGACATGGCCGCTTATACCGCTGCAAGGCCCGTTGCCGAAGCGCCTGGGCAGCGATTCCTGTATTCGAGTGGCGACAGCAATGTCCTGGCCGCCGCATTGCGCGGCATGCTCAAGGGCGGTGCTTACCCTGACTACCCCTGGCAGGCGCTGTTCACCCCGCTGGGCATTCACAGCGCCGTGTGGGAGCGCGATGGCAGTGGCACCTTCGTTGGCTCTTCCTACCTCTACCTCAGTGCCCGCGACCTGGCACGCATCGGCCTGTTGATGCAGCGTGAAGGGCGCTGGGGTGGCCGCCAGTTGCTGCCGGCAAGCTGGGTTGCCTTCAATCGTACCCTGTTCAGCCAGGCCACACCGCTGCCCGGCGAAGCCAACCCCGGTGGCCACTGGTGGCTCAACCAGCCACTGCCGGGCAGTACCTTGCCCTGGCCTGACGCGCCGGCAGACACCTTTGCCGCCCTCGGCCACTGGGGCCAGGCCCTTTACATACTGCCGGGCCACAAGCTGGTCATCGTCCGCTACGCCGATGACCGTGATGGCAGTTACAGCCATAACGAACTGCTAAGGCGCGTGCTGACAGCGCTGGCCAAGGAGGGGGCATGAAGCGGCTGTTGGGGCTGGTGATGCTTGCCTTGCTGGGCTGGGCCTGGCTGGAGCGCCAGGCATTGGCGGACTTCCCGGGTATTCTTTCGGCTTATTCGGCCAAGGAGTATTGCTCCTGCCGTTTCGTCATGGGTTTGGACCCTGACTATTGCCGGGGTTATGTAGCGCAGTGGTTGCCGTTGAGCATGCTGGAGGAAGACAGCCAGCGGCGTCTGGTCAGTGCCGCAGGGCTGGGCCAGCGCAATCAGGCGGCATGGCAGGGCACGCAGGTTGGCTGCCGCTTGCTGCCATGAAGAGGGCCGGGTAAGGTTGGCGGTCTGGTTTCACGAGATCTGTCATGTTCAAGCTGCCCCGTCTTTTACCCGCCCTGTTGCTGGCTCTGTGCCTGCCCGCTCACGCCAATTGGCACCTCGATGGTGAGTCCTCACGCCTTTCATTCGTCACTGGCAAGGACGGCGACACGGCCGAAGTCCATCGTTTTCTGGTCTTGCATGGTACCGTCGACCGCAAAGGCGCCGCCGGGCTGCGTATCGAGATGGATTCGGTCAGCAGTGGTATCCCGCTGCGGGACGAGCGCATGCGTGACGATCTGTTCGAGGTCGGCCGCTTTGCCGAAGCGACGGTCAAGGCCCAGCTCGACCTGCGGCCGATAAACGACCTGGCCGATGGCGCGCAGATCGAACTGCGCCTGCCGTTGACCGTTACGCTGCATGGCCAGTCGCACAGCTACAACGCCTTGTTGCTGGCAACCCGCCTCGATGCGCGGCGCTTCCAGGTGGTGACCCTTGAGCCACTGATTGTGCAGGCCCACGATTTCGGCTTGCTGCCCGGGCTGGAAACCTTGCGCAAGTTCGCCAAGCTCAAATCCATCAACCCGACGGTACCGGTCAATGCGGTGCTGATTTTCAACGCCCGCTGACATGCCGGGGCCGGTCTTTCCCTGGCGTGATGGCAACCAGTTCGAACTGCTGATCGACGGCCCCGAATTCTTTCCACGCATGCTTCAGGCGATCGTGGATGCGCAAGCCCAGGTCGATCTTGAGTTGTATCTGGTCGAGGCCGGTGCGTGCGCCGAAGCGGTGGTCGATGCGCTGGAGCAGGCCGCCCGGCGTGGGGTACGCGTGCGGTGCCTGTTCGATGACTACGGCTCGCTGGCGTTCAATTCGGCTTTGCGCCAACGCCTGCTCGATGCCGGTGTGTACCTGCGCTGGTACAACCGCCTGCGCTGGCGCCGCGGCCTGCGCAACCTGTATCGCGACCATCGCAAGCTGCTGCTGGTTGACGAGCGCCTGGCGGTGGTCGGGGGTACCGGTGTCACCGATGAGTTCTGGACGCCGGGCGAAGCGACCAGCGAGTGGCATGAGGTAATGGTGCAGATGCACGGCCCGGTGGTCAGCGATTGGCAGCTACTGTTCGACCGCCAGTGGCAGGCCAACCACCGCCGTACTGCCTGGCGCCCCGCCGAGGGTTTCGGCCTGCCGCGCCTGCCCAAGGTGCCGGTGCATGGCCCGGGCATGGGCCGCGTGGCCTATGCCGACGCCCGCCAGCACCGTGACATCCTGCATTCGCTGGTGCGTGCGCTCAACAGCGGCAAGCAGCGAGTCTGGCTGGCCACACCTTATTTTCTGCCAACCTGGAGCGTGCGCCGTTCGCTGCGCCGGGCGGCAGGCAAGGGCGTCGATGTGCGCCTGCTGCTCACCGGCCCGCGGACCGATCACCCCTCGGTCCGCTACGCCGGCCATCGTTACTACCCTCGTTTATTGCGCGCGGGGGTACGTATCTATGAATACCAGCCGTGCTTCCTGCACCTGAAGATGGCGCTGGTGGATGATTGGGTCAGTGTCGGCTCGTGCAACTTCGATCACTGGAACCTGCGCTTCAACCTGGAGGCCAACGTCGAGGCCTTGGACCCGCCGCTGACGGCCGCCGTGGTCGCCAGCTTCGAACGCGATTTCGCCCTCAGTCACGAAGTCGACCTTGACCACTGGCACGCCCGGCCACTGTGGCGTCGTTTGAAGCAACGGATATGGGGCTGGATGGACCGGCTGGTGGTCAACCTGCTCGACCGCCGTAACTGAAGCAGACTATCGTGCAGGGTGCTTCCCCAATTACCGAAGGAGTGGATGGCGATGACTGCGAAGAAGATTCTCATGCTGGTGGGCGACTACGTCGAGGACTACGAGGCGATGGTGCCTTTCCAGGCCTTGACCATGGTGGGCCACACGGTGCATGCGGTGTGCCCGGAGAAAATCGCGGGGCAGACGGTGCGCACGGCGATCCACGATTTTGAAGGCGAGCAGACCTACAGCGAGAAGCCTGGCCACAACTTTGCCCTCAATCATGATTTCGTCCAGGTCCGTGCCGAAAGCTACGATGCCTTGCTGATCCCCGGTGGGCGCGCCCCTGAGTATCTGCGCCTGGATGAGCGCGTGCTGGCGCTGGTCAAGGCATTCGACCAGGCCAGCAAGCCGATTGCGGCGGTTTGCCATGGGGCGCAGTTGCTGGCGGCGGCTGGCGTGCTCGAAGGGCGTGAGTGCAGTGCGTATCCGGCCTGTGCGCCGGAGGTGCGCTTGGCAGGGGGCACGTTCATCGATATCGCCGTGGACCAGGCGCACGTGGATGGCAACCTGGTGACAGCGCCAGCGTGGCCGGCGCACCCGGCATGGCTTGCGGCCTTCCTCAAGGTGCTGGGGACGCGCATCAGTTGAGCCGGCCTGGTCGCCGGCTTGCCGGCGCTGCTGGGTTCAACCCACCTGCTCGACCCAGTCATTGAGGTTGTAGTAGTTGCTTACCCGGGCAATCTTCCCGCAGTGAATGTAGAAGAAGGCGCCTGCCGGTAGCACGTAGGTCTGCCCCTTGGCCGCAGGCAATCCCTCATCATCGGCCAGGTACTCGCCATGTACGGTGAACTCGGCTGCCGCGCGGCTGCCGTCGGCATTTTGCATCACCACGATATCGGCCAGGCGCTCGCGGTAGCAGCGGTTCATCTTGTCCATGAACGCGGCAAACCTGGCCTTGCCCATTTGCCGCTCGCCCTGGTTGATGTCGTGAACCACGTCTTCGCTCAGCAAGGCAAGGAAGGCAGGCATGTCGCCGGCATTGAACGCCGCGTAGTAGGCATTTACCAGTTCGGTAGCGGTCATGGAACAGTTCCTGTCGTGTAGGGGAAAGGTGCAGCCTTGGTTCGGATGATAGGGTTTCCCCTCAAGCCCGGCTTAGCCGAGCGCGTCATCCACATCGACAAAACGACCGCCAAGCATGGAAATACGCCTGTTGCACGGCGCCGCTATCGCGCCTTACATCGATGACCTCGCTCGTCTGCGCCTGACCGTTTTCCGCGAGTTCCCCTATCTCTATGACGGCACGCTGGAGTATGAAGCCGAGTACCTGGCAGCCTATGCACGTTCCGGCCGCAGCCTGGTTGTGCTGGCCCTGGACAACGGCCAGGTGGTGGGCGCCTCGACCGGCGTGCCGCTGGTGGACGTTGCGCCCCAGTTTCAGCAGCCATTTCTGGCGCAGGGGCGCGACCCGGCCAGCGTGTACTACTTCGGCGAATCGGTGGTACTGCCCCAATACCGTGGCCAAGGCCTGGGTGTGCGCTTCTTCATCGAGCGCGAGTCTTACGCGCACAAGCTGGCCGAGTTCGATTGCTGCGCCTTCTGCACCGTCGAGCGCCCTGGCGTGCACCCAAGGCGGCCTGCCAACTACAAGCCATTGCACGGTTTCTGGCGAAACCGGGGCTTCCTGCATGACCCGTCCCTGCGCACGCATTACGCCTGGCGCGACCTGGACGAGCAGGAAAGCAGCGACAAGATCATGTCGTTCTGGCTCAAGGAATTACCGATATGATCCGTGTGGCGGCCTGCCAGTACGCCATCGAGTTGCATGAATCCTGGAGTGCTTACGCCGAGCACCTGCAACGCGTATGCGCCGAGGCGGTGGCGGCGGGCGCTCAATTGCTGCTGTTGCCTGAATACGCCGGCATGGTGCTCAGCGGCCAGTTGCCTGCCGACCAGCGCGGCGACCTGAAAGCCTCCATCGCCGGCGTCCAGCCGTTGATCGAACCCTGGTTGGCGCTGTGCGAAGGCATCGCCCGGCGCTTGGGGGTGTACCTGCAGCCGGGCAGCCTGCCGGTGCTGGACAACGATGGGCACTATCGCAACCGGGCCTGGCTGTTCGGGCCTGAAGGTATGCTTGGGCATCAGGACAAACTCATGATGACCCGTTTCGAGCGAGAACACTGGGGCATCAGCGCGGGCCAGGGGCTGCGGGTATTCGATACGCGCCTCGGTCGCCTGGGCATCCTGATCTGCTATGACAATGAGTTCCCGCTGCTGGCGCGGCACTTGGCCGAAGCGGGGGCCGACCTGATTCTGGCGCCCAGTTGTACCGACACCGAAGCGGGCTACCACCGCGTGCGCATCGGTATTCAGGCGCGGGCGCTGGAAAACCAGATAGCACTGTTGCAGAGCCCGACTGTGGGCTCGGCACCGTGGTCACCGGCGCTGGATGAGAACGTTGGGCGTGCGGGGTTGTTCGTGCCGCCGGATCATGGCATGCCGAGCAATGGGGTGGTGGGTGAAAGCGAAACGCTGAGCCCCGCGGGCAGCCAATGGCTGGTATGCGATGTGGACCTGGGAGCGGTCCGGCGGGTGAGGGAGCAGGGGCAGGTCTTTACCCGGCGCGATTGGCCAGCGCAGTTCGAGCGTATTGCGTGAATCGGGGCCGCGACGCGGCCCCGATACCGATTACTTGACTTCCACCGCCAGGCTTTCGGCGATCTTGCTCTGCCACAGCGCAGGGCCGGTGATGTGCACCGACTCACCGTTGCTGTCCACCGCGACGGTGACCGGCATGTCTTTGACTTCGAACTCGTAGATCGCTTCCATGCCCAGTTCGGCGAAGGCCAGCACCTTGGACTTGCGAATCGCCTGGGCCACCAGGTAGGCGGCGCCGCCGACGGCCATCAGGTAAACGGCCTTGTTGTCCTTGATCGCTTCGATGGCGGTCGGGCCACGCTCGGACTTGCCGATCATGCCCAGCAGGCCGGTTTGCTCCAGGATCTGGCGGGTGAACTTGTCCATCCGGGTGGCGGTGGTCGGGCCAGCCGGGCCTACCACTTCGTCACCGACCGGGTCGACCGGGCCGACGTAGTAGATGAAGCGGCCTTTGAGGTCAACCGGCAGCGCTTCGCCACGGTTGAGCATCTCGACCATGCGCTTGTGCGCGGCATCGCGGCCGGTGAGCATCTTGCCGTTGAGCAGGATGGTCTCGCCCGGTTTCCAGCTGGCGACTTCTTCCGGGGTGATGTCGTCGAGGTTGACGCGGCGGGCGCTCGGGCCTGCTTCCCAGACGATTTCCGGGTAGGCGTCCAGCGACGGGGCTTCCAGCTCGGCCGGGCCGGAGCCGTCGAGCACGAAGTGCGCGTGACGGGTGGCGGCGCAGTTGGGGATCATGCACACCGGCAGCGATGCGGCGTGGGTCGGGTAGTCCATGATCTTGACGTCGAGCACGGTGGTCAGGCCGCCCAGGCCTTGGGCGCCGATACCCAGCTGATTGACCTTCTCGAACAGCTCCAGGCGGATTTCTTCGAGGCGGTTCTGCGGGCCACGGGCTTTGAGTTCATGGATGTCGATGGACTCCATCAACACTTCCTTGGCCATGACCGCAGCTTTTTCGGCGGTACCGCCGATGCCGATGCCGAGCATGCCGGGCGGGCACCAGCCGGCACCCATGGTCGGAACGGTCTTCAGAACCCAGTCGACGATCGAGTCGGACGGGTTGAGCATGGCCATCTTCGACTTGTTTTCCGAGCCGCCGCCTTTGGCTGCCACATCGACTTCGACCTTGTCGCCTGGGACGATCGAGTAGTGGATGACGGCTGGCGTGTTGTCCTTGGTGTTCTTGCGGGCACCGGCCGGGTCGGCCAGGATCGAAGCGCGCAGGACGTTTTCAGGCAGGTTGTAGGCGCGACGCACACCTTCGTTGATCATGTCGTCGACGCTCAGGGTGGCGCCGTCCCAGCGCACGTCCATGCCGACGCGCACGAATACGGTGACGATACCGGTATCCTGACAGATCGGGCGGTGGCCGGTGGCGCACATGCGCGAGTTGATCAGGATCTGGGCGATGGAGTCGCGCGCGGCAGGCGACTCTTCACGCAGGTAGGCCTCGTGCATCGCCTGGATGAAATCGACGGGGTGGTAGTACGAAATGAATTGCAGGGCGTCGGCGACGCTCTGAATCAGGTCGTCTTGCTTGATCACGGTCATGCAGCGCGCTCCTCTTAAAGACGGGAACATTCGTAAAGGCCTTCCGACACTGCACACCTGCGTGTCGAAACGCCTGGCAAGGCGTCGACAGGTCAGGCCGACGCAAAAAGGCGCGGCAGTATAGCGCGCCTGTGCCTGCGAAACACCTGCGCGTGGTCTGGACCATGGTCGGCAGGCGACGGGCATCCTTTTTGCTGCCGATGCCGGCTTGCCTTAGAGTGGCGATGTATAGCCGGAGAAGTGATGACCATGCCTGAACTCTGTGTGGGCGAGCGCCGCTGGACGGTGCCCACCGGCAGCAATCTGCTCGATGCCCTGAACGATGCGGGGCTGAACGTGCCCTACAGCTGCCGTGCTGGTAGCTGTCATGCCTGCCTGGTGCATTGCCTGGAAGGGCAACCTGCCGATGCACTGCCAGAGGCCTTGGCGCTGGAAAAACACGCTCAGGGCTGGCGACTGGCATGCCAGTGCCGGGTGACTGACGACCTGCGCGTGGCGGTGTTCGACCCCCTGCTGGACGGCATCCCTGCACAGGTCTGTGCGCTGGACTGGTTGGGTGATGTGCTGCGCTTGCGCCTGAGGCCGGAGCGGGCATTGCGTTATCAGGCGGGGCAACATCTGGTGCTGTGGAACGGCCCGGTGGCCCGGCCCTATTCCCTGGCAAGCCTGCCGGGCGAAGACGCGTACCTGGAGTTTCATATCGACTGCCGGCACCCGGGCGCGTTTTGCGACAAGGCCCGTGGTTTGCAGGTTGGCGATACGTTGCGCTTGGGTGAGCTGCGCGGCGGGGCGCTGCATTACGATCTGGACTGGCAGGGGCAGGCGCTATGGCTGCTGGCGGCAGGTACCGGGCTTGCGCCCCTGTGGGGCATCTTGCGCGAGGCGGTGCGCCAGGGGCATCGGGGGGAGATCAGGGTGATGCATGTGGCCCATGATGAGGCAGGGCATTACCTGGCTGAGCCGTTGATGCAGATCGAGGGCGTGACTGTCGAGCGGGTACTGGCAGGGCAGCTGGATGCAGCGCTGGCGACACTGCGGCCATCATCGCGCCGGACCATTGCGTTGCTGTGTGGCTCACCGGCCAGTGTGGAGCGGTTCGCGAGGCGGCTGTTCATTGCGGGGGTGCCGAGGAATCAGGTATTTGCCGATGTGTTCGTCGCGCATGCCTGACGGCGCTGTGCAGTGATCGAACCGGCCTGATCGCTGCGGCGCGTCGTGGCGACGAACCGCAGCGATGGGCCGCAGCGCGGCCCCGGTCAAGACCGATCAGCCGACCAGCGGATCACCGACATGCAGGATCTTCATGCCGTTGGTACCACCGATGGTGTGGTAGCTGTCGCCCTTGGTCAGGATCACCCAATCGCCTTGCGCCACCAGGCCACGCTTGAGCAGCTCGTCGACCGCCGCCTGGCTGACCTTGTCGGCCGGCAGCGAAGCCGGGTCGAACGCGATCGGGTAGACGCCGCGGAACATCGACGCGCGCGCTTGGGTAGCGCGGTGCGGCGACAGTGCGTAGATCGGCACATGCGAGCGCAGGCGCGACATGATCAGCGGGGTATAGCCACTTTCGGTGAGGGCGATGATCGCCTTGACACCCGGGAAGTGGTTGGCGGTGTACATGGCCGCCAGGGCGATGCTCTCGTCGCAGCGCTCGAAGGTGGTGTGCAAACGGTGGCTGGACTTCTGGCTGGTCGGATGCTTTTCAGCGCCCAGACAGATGCGCGCCATGGCCTGGACCGCTTCGATCGGGTAGGAACCGGCGGCGCTTTCGGCCGACAGCATCACCGCATCGGTGTTGTCCAGCACGGCGTTGGCCACGTCGGAAACTTCGGCGCGGGTCGGCATCGGGTTCTGGATCATCGACTCCATCATCTGGGTCGCCACGATCACGGCCTTGTTGTTGCGGCGAGCGTGCTGGATGATCTTCTTCTGGATGGCGATCAGCTCGGCGTCACCGATTTCCACGCCCAGGTCGCCACGGGCAACCATCACGGCATCGGAGGCAGCGATCAGCTTGTCGAGGGTTTCGTCGTCGGCAACGGCTTCGGCACGCTCGATCTTCGCCACCAGCCAGGCGCTGCCGCCGGACTCGTCGCGCAGCTTGCGGGCATATTCCATGTCGCTGGCGTCACGCGGGAAGGATACGGCGAGGTAGTCCAGGTCCATTTCCGCGGCCAGCTTGATGTCGGCCTTGTCTTTTTCGGTCAGGGCTGGTGCGGTCAGGCCGCCACCTTTGCGGTTGATGCCTTTGTGGTCCGACAGCGGGCCACCGATGATCACCACGCAGTGCAGTGCATCAGCGGTAGCGGTCTCGACGCGCATGACCACACGGCCGTCGTCGAGCAACAGTTCGTCACCAACGCCGCAGTCCTTGACCAGATCGGGATAGTCGATACCGACGATGTCCTGGTTGCCTTCGGTCAGCGGGTGGGCGGTGGAGAAGGTGAACTTGTCACCGATCTTCAGTTCGATGCGCTTGTTGCTGAACTTGGCGATGCGGATCTTCGGACCCTGCAGATCGCCCAGCAATGCGACATGGCGGCCGTTCTTGGCAGCGATCTCACGGATCAGGCGGGCGCGCGCCTTGTGCTCGTCCGGGGTGCCGTGGGAAAAGTTCAGACGTGCCACGTCCAGGCCGGCGAGGATCAGCTGTTCGATCACTTGCGGCGAGTTGCTGGCGGGGCCGAGGGTGGCGACGATTTTGGTACGGCGGATGGTCATGCACAGACTCCTATAGTGAAGCGCAGCGAAAGGCTACTCCTGAATCGCCCTGTAGTCATTGTTCCGTTGCACTACCTGAAGGCGGGTACGATAGGGCAGCTGCAAGCCGCACGTGGCAAGCTGAAGAAATATACCGGCACGCCGATATACTCTTTATCAAAGGAGATCCCCATGCGAGCCCTGATCGTTTTCGCCCTGGCGGCCAGCGCCGTCGGCTGTACCCGCTGGTCCATGGACCACCACCTGAACAACGCCTATCGTGCGTATGACCGTGGCGATTGCCAACGGGTGATGCTCGAGCTGTCACAGGTCGACCGCACCAGCCGTGCGCGGCCGTTCATTCATCCGGAAGTGTCGTTGCTGCGTGGCCAGTGCCTGGAGCGCCAGAAGCTTTACGTGGACGCTGCACAAACCTACGAGTACCTGATTCAGCAGTATCCACGCAACGAGTATGCCTACCGGGCCAAGGCGCGGCTGCAAACCCTGGAGAAGCTGGGCCACTACCGCGCTGGCGAGGCTGCGATGGCCAACCCGGTGAATACCTCTCCTTGGCGTTAACACCAAGGTGTCGTTTATTTCACGGGATTTGCCGCGCGCGCTGCGCTAACCTGTAACTCAGTTGTTACAACAACCGCCAGTACCTCGTATTCCTGGCATCGGGTACGGACTGCAATGGTGACCATGTTCAACCAGCGTCATATCGAGCGCCATCAGTTACCTTGCGTACTGATGGTCTTCAATCGCGTGACCGATCAGCCGATCGGGCAGTTGGGCAATGCCTCGGAAGATGGCTTGATGTTGATCAGCCAGTTACCGGTGCTGGTGGGCCCGGATTTCGAATTGCAATTGCGCCTGCCGCTGCCCGGTGGCGGCTTTCAGTTCATCAACCTGACCGCCAGTTGCCTGTGGTGCCGTGAGGACCAGACGCCTGGGCATTATGATTCGGGCTTCATGCTGCTGCAGGCACCACGCGAGTACGACGAGTTCGTGCGCTCGTTGCGCGACTATTTCAGTTTCCATCCGGCCAACGCTTCCGTCTGAGGCCATGTCCGCTAGAATCGGGGCGACCTTCGATCAGGACGACCCCGTGACCTCCAGCATTTTCTGGCACGACTACGAAACCACCGGTATCAACCCGCGCTGCGACAGGCCGTTGCAGGTGGCCGGTGTGCGCACCGACTTCGAGCTCAATGAAATCGACGAGCCGATCAGTCTTTATTGCCGCCCCAGCGACGATATCCTGCCGCACCCGGCGGCTTGCCTGGTGACAGGCATCACCCCGCAGCAGCTGGCCAACAAGGGCCTGAGCGAAGCCGAGTTCATGACGCGGGTGCACGCGCAACTGGCCCAGCCGGGGACCTGCGGCGCGGGTTACAACACGTTGCGCTTCGACGACGAGGTTACCCGCTACAGCCTGTACCGCAATTTCTTCGACCCGTATGCCCGGGAGTGGCAAGGCGGCAATAGCCGCTGGGACTTGATCGATGTGGTCCGCACTGCTTATGCCCTGCGCCCTGAGGGCATCGTCTGGCCGCAACAGGACGGGCGCGTCAGCTTGCGCCTTGAATTGCTCAGCAAGGCCAACGGCATCGATCATGGGCATGCCCACGAGGCACTTTCCGACGTGCGGGCTACCATCGCGCTGGCGCGCTTGATCCGCGACAAGCAGCCTAAGTTGTATGAGTGGCTGTTCCAATTGCGCAGCAAGCACAAAGTGATGGAGCAAATCCGTCTGCTGCAGCCCTTGGTGCATATATCGGGGCGCTTCTCGGCAGCGCGCAATTATCTTGGGGTGGTCTTGCCGTTGGCCTGGCACCCACGTAATCGCAACGCGCTGATTGTGTGCGACCTGCAAAGTGAAACCCTACCCTTATTAAGGGAAAGTGCCGAGGTAATTCGTGAGCGTTTGTACACGCGTCGTGAGGAATTGTCTGATGGGCAATTACCCATACCGCTGAAGTTGGTGCAGATCAATCGCTGCCCGGTAGTGGCGCCGCTTTCGGTATTGCGCGCGGCCGATCAGCAACGGCTCGGGATCGATCTGGCGCTCGTACACGCTCGCGCTGAAGAGTTGGCCAATCAGCAGAACGCCTGGCAACACAAGCTGGAACATATTTACGGCAAGGACGACTTTGCTCCGAGTGAAGATCCGGAGCAGCAATTGTATGAAGGGTTTCTCGGCGACCGCGACCGCCGGCTGTGTGAACAAGTAAGAACGCTGGACCCTTCACAGTTGGGGCAAGGCCACTGGATGTTCGATGACCCGCGCCTGCCTGAGTTGTTGTTCCGGTACCGGGCGCGTAACTTCCCGGACACCTTGAATAGCGAAGAGCGGCAGCGCTGGTATGGTTTCTGTCAGCAGCGATTGAGCGATCCACACTGGGGAGCACCGAACACGCTGGGCGACTTCGAGCAGGCGCGGCAAAGCGCCTGGGCCAAGGCGGACGAGCCGGGGCGCCAGGTGCTGGACGCCTGGCAGGCGCATGCCCGACAACTGGCAGAGCACTTTGCCATTCCTTTTTGAGTGGTTTTGTACACGCAAACAAAAACGCCGGCATCGTGCCGGCGTTTTTGTTTTAAGCAGTACAGCGATCGAGCGGACAATCAGTCCAGCAGGGTCGCCCAGCTTTCAACCACATCGCCACCCCATTTGGCTTTCCACTCTTTCAGGGTTTTGTGGTTGCCGCCTTTGGTTTCGATCACTTCACCGTTGTGCGGGTTTTTGTATTGCTTGACCTTGCGCGCACGTTTGGTGGCGGTGGTCTTGACTGCGCCACGTGGGCCTTTGCTCAGCTTCGATTCTGGGTCGAGCAGGGCAATGACGTCGCGCAGCGATTTGGAGTATTCGCCCATCAGCGTGCGCAGTTTGCCTTCGAACTCCAGTTCTTTCTTCAGCTTGTCATCCTGCGACAGGTTGGCCAGGCGGGCTTGAAGTTCTTTGATGGCTTCTTCGGTGGCGCGGTATTCGTTGATCAGGGACATGGAGTGTTCCTTAATGCGTGTTCGGGAAATGTGTGGAGCAATAATAGACAGGCGATACTCTCAAGTAAACCTATTAATCAGTTCATCAACTGTTTATGTGGGCTGTGACAAAATATCTCAAGGTTAAAAAAATATTTACATTAGCCCGCGTAACTCGTCATGTTTCGCCTGGCTGTTGCTGCGTGCCACGGCCCGTGTCTAAGCGCGCAAGGGGCGGTGGCGGGGTGCAATGATTACTGCGTTTTTCCGGGCGGGCCGCTAGAATGAGCGCCTTTGCGAAGTTCTGGAGTCTTATTCATGCGCACCTATCGTCTGGTGATCGCTTGCCCCGACCGTGTTGGTATCGTGGCGAAAGTCAGTAATTTCCTGGCTTTGTACAATGGCTGGATCAACGAAGCGAGCCACCACTCCGATGAGCAGAGTGGCTGGTTCTTCATGCGCCATGAAATCCGCGCCGAATCGCTGCCATTCGGTATCGAGGCCTTCCGTGAAGCCTTTTCGCCGATAGCCGAAGAGTTTTCCATGACCTGGCGCATTACGGATTCGGCTCAGAAAAAGCGTGTGGTGTTGATGGCGAGCCGTGAATCCCACTGCCTGGCTGATCTGCTGCATCGCTGGCACACCGATGAACTCGATTGCGAGATCCCCTGCGTGATCTCCAACCACAACGACCTGCGCAGCATGGTCGAGTGGCACGGCATCCCGTTCTTCCATGTACCCGTCGACCCGAAAGACAAGGCGCCTGCGTTCGCTGAAGTGTCGCGCCTGGTCCAGGAACATGCGGCCGATGTGGTTGTGCTGGCGCGGTACATGCAAATCCTGCCACCGCAGTTGTGCCAGGATTACGCCGAAAAAGTCATCAACATCCACCACAGCTTCCTGCCGTCGTTCGTCGGTGCCAAGCCTTACCACCAGGCCGCCCTGCGTGGGGTGAAGCTGATCGGTGCTACTTGCCACTACGTGACCGAAGAACTGGACGCAGGCCCGATCATCGAGCAGGACGTGGTGCGTGTGAGCCATGCCGACAGCATCGAGGACATGGTCCGCTTCGGCCGCGATGTGGAGAAGATGGTGCTTGCCCGTGGCCTGCGCTATCACTTGGAAGACCGCGTGCTGGTGCACGGCAACAAGACTGTGGTGTTCGACTGATACGGGCTTTGGGGCTGCACCGCAGCCCCAGCCATGCAGGGGATGAAACATGACGGGCTCACGCAACAAACCCACCGCATCAGCACCGCCTACCCTCGGGGAAGGCTGCCTTTCTCGCTACGACCCCGACGCCCTGAGCGAACAGGACGGCACTGATTTCCCCGGTGCCGCTGAGCTCTGGCGCCAGCTCAACCCGTCTGACGCCGCCAGCGCTCCAGCAGGGGACGCGCCAGCAGGCAGACAAACACCGGCCCCCCGGCCAGCAGATAAAAGTAGTAAGTGACCGCACGCCAGATCAGGATCGCCGCAGCAGCGGTGGAACTGCCCACCAAAGGCGTCAACAGGCTCGCCGAGGTCAGCTCGGCCGCCCCGGCGCCGCCCGGCAGCAGGCTGAACTGCCCGGCACTGAGCGAGAGCATCTGTACCAGGAAGCTCGGAATCCACGACAACTCCACGCCCAAGCCTTGCAAGACCAGGTACAGCACGCTGTAGCGTAGGCTCCAATGCGCGCAGGTGAGGGTGAACACCAGTGCCAGTGTGCTTTTTGGCAGCTGCCAGGTCTGCGCCAAGGCATCGATGAAGTGCAACAGCTTGCGCGCCCAGCGCCGTTTGCGCGCAGGCGCCACCCCCATGCGCTGCAGCAGCCGCCCATTCAGGCGCATCACCGTCCGTCGGTACCGTAGCAGCGCCACGATTGCCGCCAGTGCCGAGCACAGCAGTAGGGCACTTCCCAGCAACATGCTCTGCTGGCTGCGGCCAAGGCTGTGGAACAGTGCGTAACCGGCTATTGCCAACATGGCGCAGAAGAAGAACAGCAGATCGTTCAACTGGTCCATGGCAAACACCGCGCCGCTGCGTGCCGGGCCGATACGGTCACGGGCCAGCAGGGCCATGAGTGTCAACGGCCCGCCGCTGCCGCCTGGGGTGGTGCAAATGGCGAATTCGGTGGCCATTACCACGCCGAGGCTGCGCACGTGGCCAAGCTTTGCTCCCTGCTGGCCAAGCAGCAGGCGCAAGCGCACGGCATTGATTACCCAGCACATCAGGATCATGCCCAGCAGGGTCAGCATCAATGCGGGGTCGAAGGCCTTGAGCCTGGGCAGCAGGTCGCTGCCTCCCAGCAGGGCCGGTATCACCATGGCCATCACCAGCGCCATGGCCAGCCAGCCCAGACGGTTCATCCTACTGCCTGGCGCTGTAGCCAGGCCGACTTGGTCAGGGGGGCGCGCCCTTGCATCAGCAGCTTGTCCAGCGTGCGCAGCCAGTAATCTCGTGAGGAGCGGTGGCGCATGTCCACGGGGTGCAGCCCAAGGCGCAGGGTCTCAGCGTTGCGCCAGCGTCTGCACTGCCAGTCACAGACCACCTGCGACACACCACGACGCCAGGCGCTGCGGGCGCTCCAGACCAGGCCTGGGGCATCGAACGCGGTGAAGTCGGGTAAACGATAAAGGTGCTGCGGGGTGCTGGTGTAGCGCAACGGCAATTGGCTCAAGGCCTGGCGGGTGCCTTGGCTCATCAGCCAGGCCGGGGCGACGAAGCCTGCCACGGGCCAGCCTTGCCGGTCGAAGACTTCAAGGCCGGCCTCCAGGCGTTGCATGGCCTGCCCCTGGTTCAAGGCATAGAACTCCCCTTCATGGGTGTACAGGCGGCGCATGAAGTAGTCACGCAGGCTGCGTGGCGCTGGACCGTCGTCGGCGTGATACAAGCCATGCAGCGCCAGTTCGTCGCCACGCGCCAGGCGTCGTTCGAGCAGGCGGCAGAATGCGGGTGAGCCTGCCAGCGGGTTGCGGTGATGGAAGTTCGGCACTACCAGCCAGGTCATGGGCACATGGCCCATTTCGTCGACGGCCTCGACGAAGGGCTGGTAATCCGGCCAGGTCTCAGGCGCGATGTCATGCAGCACAAGCATCAGGCTGCCCGGCGTGGCGCTGGTCTCAAGCATGGGCGCGTACCTGCGGTTGATGGCCAAGCACCGCCTGATAGTGCTGCAGCAGGCCGGCGACGACATTGTCCCATGAATAATGCTGCTCCACATGGCTGCGGGCCTGGGCCCCGAGCTTGCGCACGCCGGCTTCGAACACCTCACGCACTGCGGTGGCCATGGCCAGGCCGTCGTTGGCCCGGCACAGGCGCCCGCACTGCTCATTGACGATCTCGCCGAAAGCCCCGGCGTGCACGGCCACCACGGGCGTGGCGCTGGCCATGGCTTCAAGGATGACCAGGCCGAAGGTTTCCTGGTCGCCGGCATGCACCAGCAGGTCGGCGCTGGCCACGAGCCGGGCGACGTCCTGCGGCGCGCAGAATCGATTGATGACGCTGACGTTGTCAGGGACGTTGCTTGGCATGTTCGAGCCTACCAGCAGCAGGTGGTAAGGGCGGCCAAGGCGCTGTATGCAATCGAGCAGTACGGGCAGGTTTTTTTCCCGCGAGCCACGGCCAGCGAAGACCAGCAGGCGGCTGGTATCGGGGATACCCAGTTCGGCGCGCAGTTGTGGGTCACGGTGTTGCGGGTTGAACGTGGCCAAGTCCACGCCCAGGCGCTGCACATGCACATCGCGCACGCCCAGGCGGCGAAGTTTGTCGGCCATCACCTGGCTGGGCGCCAGCACTCGGTCGAAATTGCCGTACAGCTTGCTGACATAGGCTTCTACATTGGGCGTGAACCAGTTGCCCATGCGGTTGCTGACCAGCAGTGGCAAGTCGGAGTGATAGAAGCCGATCACGGGGACATCGAGCTGGCGTCGCGCCTCAAGGGCGGCCCAGGCGGTCAGGTACGGGTCACCCACTTCGATGAGGTCGGGCTTGAGGCCGCGCAGCACATTGCACCAGGGAGCAAGGCGTACGGGGAAGCGGTAGCCTTTGCCAAAGGGCAGGGGCGGCGCCGGAACTTGATAGATGCCGTCTTCCTGGCGAGCACTGGCCCCGGGAATCAACAGGCTGTGGCGTACGCCCTCAATGGCGTCGAGACGGTGGTGTTTGGCATCAAGATAGGTACGTACGCCCCCGCTGGCCGGGGCGTAGAACATGGTGATGTCAGCGATGTGCACGATCAGCATCCCTCCGGGATCGACTTTTGGTCCGTCATCGGGCTGTAACAGGCCGACGATGACGCGCCTAAAGATTGACCTACCTGAAGGATAGTTTGTTCGGTTGGGTTGGGAGCAGCAGCTGCAGCTGCAAGCTGCAAGCTACAAGCTACAAGCTACAAGCTACAAGCTACAAGCGAGAGGGCGCATGGCCCGCTTTTACTTGCAGCTTGAAGCTTGCCGCTTGCCGCTTAGATCCGGAAGCTGCCTACCAGGTGCTTGAGGCGGGTGGCCTGTTGCTCGAGGTCCGAGCACGCTCGCAGGGTGGCCTGGAGGTTCTCGACGCCTTCCTGGTTGAGCATGTTGATCTCATTGATGTCCATGTTGATCGAGTCGACCACGGCCGTCTGCTCTTCGGTTGCAGTTGCCACCGACTGGTTCATGCCGTCGATTTCACCGATGCGTACAGTCACGCTGTCCAGGCGCTCACCCGCCTGGTTGGCGATCGCCATGCTGTCCTGGCTGTGGCGCTGGCTCTGGCCCATGGTGTCCACCGACTCACGGGCACCGACCTGCAGCTCCTCGATCATCGCCTGGACCTGTTGCGCCGACTCTTGGGTACGGTGCGCCAGATTGCGGACTTCGTCGGCGACCACGGCAAAACCACGCCCGGCTTCACCCGCCCGTGCGGCCTCGATGGCAGCGTTCAGCGCCAGCAGGTTGGTCTGCTGGGAGATGCTGGTGATCACTTCGAGGATCTGGCCGATGTTCACCGTCTTGCTGTTGAGCGTTTCGATGTGCGCGCTGGACGTGACGATCAGGTCCGACAGGCGATTCATCGCCTCGATATTGCGCGTCACTACCTGCTGACCTTCTTCTGCCAGCAGCCGTGCAGAACTTGCATGCTGCGAAGCCTGGGCGGCATTGCCGGCGATTTCCTGGGCGGCGGCACCCAGTTCATTGATGGCCGCGGCAACGCTGTTGGTGCGGTTGGACTGCTCGTCGGAGTTGGTCATCGACGAGTTGGAGGCGCTGATCACGCGCAGCGCCACCTCGTTGACCTGCTCGGTGGCCGAGGACACCTCGCGGATCGAGCCGTGGATGCGCTCGACGAAGCGGTTGAAGGCAGTGCCGAGGATGCCGAACTCATCCTGCTGGTGAATTTTCAAGCGTTTGGTCAGGTCGCCTTCACCTTCGGCGATGTCTTCCATGGCGCGGGTCATGGTGAGCAAAGGCTGCATCAGCACGCGGATCAGCAGGCCCAGCAAACCGATGATGATCACGACCGCCACCACCGTGGCGATCACTGCCGAAGTACGGAAGTTGCTGAGCATGGCAAAGGCTTTGTCCTTGTCCACGGACAGGCCGATGTACCAGTTCGCCGATGGCAGGCCCTTGATCGGGGTGAAGGTCAGTAGGCGGGTCTGGCCATCGGCTTCGATTTCAGTCAGCTCGCCCGTCAGTTTTGGCGTGTGCTGCGGGAACAGGTCCGACAACGATTTCATGACCAGTGCCTTGTCAGGGTGCACCAGAATCTTGCCTTGATCGTTGACCAGGAAGGCGTAGCCCATGCCGCCAAAATTCAGCGAGTTGATGATCTGCACCAGGCCGTCCAGCGCCAGGTCGCCGCCGACCACGCCGACACCCGCGGACACTTTGCTGAGGATGCCGATGACCATCTGGTTGGTGGTCATGTCGATGTAGGGCTCGGTGAGGATGGCGCCCGTGGCGTTCATGCCATCCTTGTACCAGGGACGGGTGCGGGGGTCGTAGCCATCCGGCATCTTCGAGTCGGGGCGCACGCTGAAGCCGCCATCGACCTTGCCCAGGTAGACGGTCAAAAAGCTTGAAGTCAGGGCACTCTGGCCCATCAGCGTTTCTGCGCTGGCAGGTTGCTGGGCGATGTTCTGCGCCAGGTTTTCAACCAGCTTTATCCGGCCTTCGAACAGGTTGCGAATGTTGTTCGAAGTGGAGGCGCCCATTTCAGCCAGATAATTCTCCAGGTTTTCACGGATGGCATTACGCTGGAGATAGTCGTTGTAGAGGGTGAACAGGCTAAAGGCGAGTATCACGATCAGTGATGCGGCCAAAAGAATCTTGTGGCTGAAACGAAGGCTTTTGTTCATGGCGTGATCGGTTCCGCTAAGGTTTTTATCGGGCGTTCGCACGAGTACCGCTTAAAACAGTGCAACATCCCGTAAGTCCTTTCAGGGGTGTTCTGTCTTCAAAGGCGAATATCATCCAGAGCTATCGGCTGATGGGTGGTCGAGCTTGAGCAGGGGATTAAAAAGATGTCGGAAAACTCGACGATAGTTGTAGGTGCTGGCCCGGATGGCCAGCCTGTGACCCAAGCCATGCGCCTGGCTAACCGCCATGGCCTGGTCGCTGGTGCCACCGGTACCGGCAAGACCGTGACCTTGCAACACCTGGCGGAAGCGTTCAGTGATGCCGGTGTGGCGGTGTTCGCGGCCGATGTCAAAGGTGACCTGTGCGGTGTCGGTGCGGCGGCAGCGCCCCAGGGCAAGGTGGCCGAGCGCATTGCCGGCATGCCTTGGCTGGGGTACCGGGCGCAAGCCTACCCGTTGAGCCTTTGGGATATCGCCGGGCAGTCCGGGCACCCGCTGCGCACCACCCTGAGTGAGATGGGGCCGCTGTTGCTTGGCAACCTGCTTGAACTGACCGACAGCCAGCAGGCAGCGTTGTATGCCGCATTCAAGGTGGCCGACCGTGACGGGTTGCTGCTGCTCGATCTCAAGGACCTCAAGGCGCTGCTGGCACACCTTAAAGACAATCCCCAGTTGCTGGGCGAAGACAGTGCACTGATGACCACCGGTTCGACCCAGGCATTGTTGCGTCGTTTGGCAACGTTGGAGCAGCAGGGCGCCGAGGCGCTGTTCGGTGAGCCGGCATTGCAACTGGAGGACCTGCTGCGCACGGACGCTGATGGTCGTGGGCGAATCCACCTGCTCGATGCCAGCCGCTTGGTGCATGAGGCGCCGAAGGTGTACGCCACCTTCCTGCTGTGGCTGCTGGCCGAACTGTTCGAGCAATTGCCGGAGCGAGGCGATGCCGACAAGCCGGTGCTTGCGCTGTTTTTCGACGAAGCCCATCTACTGTTCAACGGCACCCCGAAAGCGCTGCAGGATCGCTTGGAACAGGTGGTTCGGCTCATCCGCTCCAAGGGCGTGGGGGTGTTCTTTGTCACCCAGTCGCCTGGCGATCTGCCCGACAGCGTGCTGGCCCAATTGGGGTTGCGCATACAGCATGGGTTACGGGCGTTTACCGCCAAGGAGCAGAAGTCGCTGCGGGCCGTGGCAGACGGCTTTCGCCCGAACCCGGCATTCGACACTCTGGCAGTGCTGACCGAGCTTGGGATTGGCGAGGCGCTGGTAGGGACGCTTGAAGAACGGGGGACGCCGGCGATGGTGCAGCGAGTCTTGATCGCACCGCCGCAATCGCGAATCGGGCCGTTGAGTGCGGGCGAGCGTAGTGCGCTGATAGCCGGGTCGCCGTTGGCGGGGCGCTATGACAAGCCGATCGACCGTGAGTCGGCGTATGAAATGCTGGCCCGGCGCAAAGGCGAGCCGGCGGAGCCGGTACCGGCGCCCCAGGCGGATGAAGACAGCTTGGTGGACAAGGCTGGGGACTTCTTGCAGAGCGCAGCGGGGCAGGCGATCAAGTCGGCTGTGCGTCAGGCGGCCAATCAGTTAGGGCGCCAACTGGTGCGGGGGTTGATGGGGTCGTTGCTTGGGGGCAAGAAGCGTTAGCGGTGGTGATGCTGGCTTCTGTGCATTAAAAGCCGCTTGAGGGGTGGTGTTGGTCAGCCCGGGTAAATGGGGCCGCTTTGCGGCCCATCGCCGGCAAGCCAGCTCCCACAGGGATCGCGCCAGCTTTTAGAAGCTGAGCAAGGCAGGTGCTCCCATAGAGGGCTAAGCCGCCCGTCGTTGGCAAGCCGGCTCTAACAGGTACAGCGCAGACCTCAAGAACTGCACAGCCCACCCTGTGGGAGCCGGCTTGCCGGCGATGGGCCGCAACGCGGCCCTTTTCACTGCACTGCCAAGGTTCAGCCGATTGCCTTGGATGCCAGCCAGAACAAGCCAGCCGCCAGGCCCATCGTCGCAGGCAGGGTCAATACCCAGGCCAGCAGGATGGTCTTCACCGTGCCGCCTTGCAGGCCACTCTTGTTGGCAACCATGGTGCCGGCCACACCGGACGACAACACATGGGTCGTCGAAACCGGCAGGGCGAACACGTTGGCCATGCCAATGGCGCAGGCTGCGGTGATCTGCGCCGACATGCCCTGGGCATAGGTCATGCCCTGTTTGCCGATCTTCTCGCCTACGGTCAGTACAACGCGTTTCCAGCCGACCATGGTGCCCAGGCCCAGCGCCAGGGCGACGGCAACGATTACCCAGAACGGGGCATATTCGGTGGTGGCGGTGAGGTCTTTGCGCAACTTGTCGAGGTCGGACTTTTCACGCGCCTCCAGCCCTGGCAGCTTGCCAACCTTCTTCGCCGTATCATCCAGGCACAGCAGGTAGCGGCGCACTTCCACGCGCTTTTCGGCGTCAAGGGCACGGTAATCGGTAACGCCCTGAAGCGAGGATTGCAATGCCGCGATGGTAGGTTCGGTCTGCTGCGGGTTGCAGCTGAACTGCTCCGGAAGGTCGCTGGCCTGCGCCTTGCCCAGTGCCAGGAACTCGCCAAGTGTGGCGGCGTTGCGCTGGTAGAACTGGCTAAGGTGCATCGTTGCGTCGCGGGTGCGTTCGATCTGGTAAGTGGTGCTGTTCAGGTCCAGTACGAACTTGGCCGGAACAATGCCGATCAGCACCAGCATGATCAGGCCGATGCCCTTCTGGCCGTCGTTGGAGCCGTGCACGAAGCTCACGCCCATGGCCGAAATCACCAGCACTAGGCGGTTCCAGAAGGGCGGGTGCTTCTTGTCGTCGAGCTTGCGGCGTTGCTCTGGTGTCTTGTGCATCTTCGACAGCGGACGCCACCATTTCAAGCCGAGCAGCAACAGCGCAGCGACAGCGAAGCCGGCCATGGGCGAAATGACCAACGACATGGCGATGTCGATCGCCTTCTGCCAGTTGACGCCGTCACCCAAGGGAATGTCGCTGATCAGGGCATTGGCCAGGCCCACGCCCAGGATCGAACCGATCAAGGTGTGCGAGCTCGAGGCCGGGATGCCGAAATACCAGGTGCCCAGGTTCCAGGTGATGGCCGCAGCCAGCAACGAGAAGACCATGGCCAGGCCATGCCCGGTGTTCACATTGATCAGCAGCTCCACCGGCAGCAGGTGAACGATGGCGTAAGCCACCCCGACACCGCCCAGCAGAACGCCAAGGAAGTTGAACACCCCGGAGAAGAACACGGCCAGGTGTGGTGGCATGGCTTTGGTATAGATGACGGTGGCTACCGCGTTGGCGGTGTCATGAAAGCCATTGATGAACTCGAATGCGAGCACGAAGGTCAGGGCAAGCAGCAGGCTCACCAATACCCAGGCATCCAGTCCGCTGAATAAATCGATCATGAAGGTTGTCTGGCGGTCATTTGGGGGGCGGGATTATGCCAGAAAACCTTTGCAATCGATGCACCCGCAGCTGACCGATGGCAGCCTTTTGCGCGCCCCCCTAGCCCGGTTACCCACGGCGTAAAGCGCAGAAATCTGCGCTAAAAATCACAAAAAACGCCGAAATCCAGGGTATTCCTGCAAAATGGACTCGTCATTCAGGATTCAAACGGCTGTATGAAATTTGTGTAATTCCATTTCATGAGTGGCTGTTCGGTAACGATCTTTGTCCCGAGCGCCGCCCCTGACCGCGAATGCGATTGCCTGCGGCAAACGGCTCAGGTGTCTTCGTTGCGCAACTCTTTCTCCATCTTTTCCAGTTCCTGGTTGAAGGCCTGGTCCTGGACCGTGGCCCGCTTGCGCCAAGGTTTGCGCTCCGGTTCCGGTTGAGCGGCGTAAGTGGTGACTTCACCACCGTAAACTTCCTTGTAACGTTCAGCCTGGCGCTCCAGTTCCGCGCGCAGTTCATCTTTCGTCACAGTAGTACCTGAATGTAAAAAGTGGCCGGTAATGCGTGCACATGCACGTTGCCCATGCACTGGGCGTGCTGGTCGTCGGATAAAGGTAGGCGGTAAGTGCCCTGCCCGAATATCGAACCGGGCCAGCCGGTTGGATTATAGCAATCGATAAAACGCCAGCCAGCGTAATTTACCCAGCGCTTACAACCCTTTGTTCAAGTTGCGGGTAATGGCTGCTTGTGCAAAGTTTGAACGGCCGGCGCATGGAAAGTTCGCTGCGGTTCGGGTGCCAGCAGGGAAATAAAAACGGCCTCGCACAAAGGCGAGGCCGTTGCCTGGGGACTTCTACGGTGGGTACCTGACCAGTCTCTCCAAAGAAGCCACAAGTGGCAGTAGAAAGGTATAAGCAAACGTGTCAGCGGTCAATTGCGATTATCGGCCGCTTGTTCGATAATCGCACGAAGCAGCGAATTTTTTGAGGTGAGCGATGAGTGACGAAATCCCGGCCAACGAATCTGCCAGCCCTGAGTCGGCACGCCAGAGCACCCCTGCCTTGGCGCCGCCAATCGTGGCCTCGCCAGCCAAGCGTATTCAGGCATTTACCGGTGATCCGGACTTCATGACCTCGCTGGCGCGGGGGCTTGCCGTGATCCAGGCATTCCAGGAGCGCAAGCGCCACCTGACCATCGCTCAGATCAGCCACCGCACCGAGATCCCGCGAGCGGCGGTGCGTCGTTGTCTGCATACCTTGATCAAGCTCGGCTACGCCACGACCGACGGGCGGACCTATTCGCTGCTGCCCAAGGTGCTGACGCTTGGCCATGCCTACCTTTCGTCGACGCCCCTGGCGGTGTCCGCCCAGCCCTATCTGGACCGCATCAGCGATCAGTTGCACGAAGCGGCCAACATGGCCACCCTCGAGGGCGACGACATCCTTTATATAGCCCGTTCGGCCACTGTCGAGCGGCTGATATCGGTCGATCTGTCGGTCGGTGGACGGCTGCCGGCCTACTGCACGTCGATGGGCCGCATCCTCTTGGCCGCGATGGATGACACCAGCTTGCGCGAGTACCTCGACCGCGCCGACCTCAAGGCCCGAACCAGCCGTACCTTGCATGATCCGGAGTCGCTGTTCGCGTGCATCCAGCAGGTGCGTGAGCAGGGCTGGTGCGTGGTCGACCAGGAACTGGAGCAGGGCCTGCGTTCGATCGCCGTACCGATTTACGATGCTTCCGGGCAAGTGCTTGCGGCGTTGAATGTCAGCACCCATGTGGGGCGTGTGAGCCGAAGCGAACTGGAGCAGCGCTTCTTGCCGATCCTGTTGGCGTCCAGTCGCGATCTTTGCCACCAGTTGTTTGGTTGAAACAACCCCCGCCCAACGCGCCGCTGTGCACTGTTATCGAACATGCCAACCGTTTCCTGTTCGATAAACGCACAGTGTCGCTCTGGACGAATTGCGCGCCCTGCATTGGCTGATTAATGTCTCCCGCAGCGGTCGGCTGTGCCGACCGAACAAGAAAAACACAAGAGGCGCACATCATGACCACTGTCACTTCGCTGCTGCGGCCGCACCCGTACGCAGTTGTGTTGTATCCAGGCTGACTCAGGCCGAACTCCCTCGACTTTGAACCCTGTACCTGTCGCCCTCGTGCAGTGGCTCGACTGTGCTCAATTTCTGGATAACAACAATGAACAAGCCACAACCTGTCGGGAACTGCCTCGACGTTCAGTCCTTCATAAATGAACAACCGCTGTCGCGCTATCAGTGGCGTGTAGTGATCCTTTGCTTCCTGATTGTCTTCCTCGATGGTCTGGACACGGCGGCCATGGGCTTCATCGCTCCGGCATTGTCCCAGGAGTGGGGCATCGACCGCGCCAGCCTTGGCCCGGTGATGAGCGCCGCCTTGATCGGGATGGTGTTCGGCGCCTTGGGTTCAGGGCCGCTGGCCGACCGCTTTGGCCGCAAGGTCGTGCTGGTGGGTGCGGTATTGGTGTTCGGTGGTTTCAGCCTGGCCTCGGCCTACGCCAGCAACGTCGACCAGTTGCTGATGCTGCGCTTTCTGACCGGCCTCGGCCTGGGCGCCGGCATGCCCAATGCCACCACGCTGCTTTCCGAATACACCCCGGAGCGCCTCAAGTCACTGTTGGTGACCAGCATGTTCTGCGGTTTCAACCTGGGCATGGCCGGTGGTGGGTTCATCTCCGCGAAGATGATCCCGGCCTACGGCTGGCATAGCCTGCTGGTAGTGGGTGGTGTGCTGCCACTGCTGCTGGTTGTGGTGTTGATGGTCTGGCTGCCTGAGTCGGCACGCTTCCTGGTGGTGCGCAACCGCGGTACCGACAAGGTGCGCAAGACCCTGGCGCCGATCGCACCGGCCGTTGTCGCGCAGGCCGGCAGCTTCAGTGTGCCGGAACAGAAGGTTGTAGCGGCGCGCAACGTGTTCGCAGTGATCTTCTCCGGCACCTATGGCCTGGGCACGATGCTGCTGTGGCTGACCTACTTCATGGGCCTGGTCATCGTCTACCTGCTCACCAGCTGGCTGCCGACGCTGATGCGTGACAGCGGCGCAAGCATGGAGCAGGCTGCGTTCATCGGCGCGCTGTTCCAGTTCGGTGGTGTACTCAGCGCCGTGGCAGTAGGCTGGGCCATGGACCGTTTCAACCCGCACAAGGTCATCGGTATCTTCTACTTGCTGGCAGGCGTGTTCGCTTATGCAGTAGGGCAGAGCCTGGGCAACATTACCGTGCTTGCCACGCTGGTGCTGGTAGCCGGGATGTGTGTGAACGGCGCGCAATCGGCCATGCCTTCGCTGGCGGCGCGGTTCTATCCGACCCAGGCACGTGCCACCGGTGTTTCCTGGATGCTCGGTATCGGCCGCTTTGGCGCGATTCTCGGCGCCTGGAGTGGCGCGACCCTGCTTGGCCTGGGCTGGAACTTCGAGCAGGTGCTGACGGCGCTGCTGGTGCCAGCTGCACTTGCGACGGTAGGCGTGATCGTGAAAGGCCTGGTAAGCCACGCCGACGCGACCTGAGCCTGCGCTAGCGGGCCGCGTTGCGGCCCCCACAACAGAGGGTGGGTTGGGTGACAAAATGTTCGATAACCGCACTGATAGTCGATTATCGGATTGTCAGCGACCCACCACTCTCCTTAATCTGGGCTCAACGTAGCACCCTGAACCGAGGTCCAGCGGGGTGCGCCTGCGTGACTTTGAACCCCGCACCGCCGAGGCCCGTGGCCCACTGGCAGGAGAAGCTTGATGCGCGACGTATTTATCTGTGACGCTATTCGCACCCCGATCGGCCGCTTCGGCGGCGCCCTCGCTGGCGTGCGTGCCGATGATCTGGCCGCTGTACCGCTCAAGGCGCTGATCGAGCGCAACCCGGGTGTGAAGTGGGATCAGGTCGACGAAGTGTTCTTTGGCTGTGCCAACCAGGCCGGTGAAGATAACCGCAACGTGGCACGCATGGCCCTGCTGCTGGCGGGCCTTCCCGAGACTATCCCGGGCGTGACCCTGAACCGCCTTTGCGCCTCGGGTATGGACGCCATCGGTACTGCATTCCGTGCCATCGCCAGCGGCGAGATGGAGCTGGCCATTGCCGGCGGTGTCGAGTCCATGTCGCGCGCGCCGTTTGTCATGGGCAAAGCCGAGAGCGCTTACTCGCGCAACATGAAGCTTGAGGACACCACCATCGGTTGGCGCTTCATCAACCCGTTGATGAAGAGCCAGTACGGTGTGGATTCCATGCCTGAAACCGCTGATAACGTCGCAGACGATTACCAGGTTTCGCGTGCCGATCAGGATGCATTCGCCCTGCGCAGCCAGCAGAAGGCCGCTGCAGCCCAGGCGGCGGGCTTCTTCGCCGAAGAAATCGTGCCTGTGCGTATCGCCCACAAGAAGGGCGAAACCATCGTCGAGCGCGACGAGCACCTGCGCCCGGAAACCACCCTCGAGGCACTGACCAAGCTCAAGCCGGTCAACGGCCCGGACAAGACCGTCACCGCTGGTAATGCCTCGGGCGTCAACGACGGTGCTGCTGCACTGATCCTGGCCTCGGCTGAGGCGGTGAAGAAGCACGGCCTGACCCCGCGTGCCCGTGTTCTGGGCATGGCCAGCGGCGGTGTGGCGCCTCGGGTGATGGGCATCGGCCCGGTACCCGCAGTGCGCAAGCTGACCGAGCGCCTGGGTGTGGCCATGAGCGATTTCGACGTCATCGAGCTCAACGAAGCCTTCGCCAGCCAAGGCCTGGCGGTGCTGCGTGAGCTGGGTGTGGCCGATGATGCACCGCAGGTGAACCCTAACGGCGGTGCCATTGCCCTGGGCCACCCGCTGGGCATGAGCGGTGCGCGCCTGGTACTGACTGCGCTGCATCAGCTGGAAAAAAGCGGCGGGCGCAAGGGCTTGGCGACCATGTGTGTCGGTGTTGGCCAAGGCCTGGCGCTGGCCATCGAGCGGGTTTGACCTGTTCCGGCCCCTTCGCGGGCCAAGCCCATTCTCACAGGGGACCACGCCTCCCTCGTGAGGGCGGGCTTGGCCCGCGAAGGGGCCGGACTTATGCGACACAAGGCCAATAGCCAGCCCGGAAGCGGAACGAGTGTGTTACTAAGTATGTCTAGACCTACCTAGGACACTCCAGGAGTAAAGCCGTCATGACCTCAACCTACTACACCGGTGAAGAGCGCAGCAAGCGCATCTTCGCCATCGTCGGTGCCTCTTCAGGCAACCTGGTGGAATGGTTCGACTTCTATGTCTACGCCTTCTGTGCAATCTATTTTGCCCCGGCGTTCTTCCCTTCTGACGACCCCACCGTTCAATTGCTCAATACCGCGGGTGTGTTCGCCGCTGGCTTCTTGATGCGGCCTATCGGTGGCTGGATCTTCGGTCGCCTGGCGGACCGCCATGGCCGCAAGAATTCCCTGATGATCTCGGTGCTGATGATGTGTTTCGGCTCCTTGATGATTGCCTGTTTACCGACCTACTCGAGCATTGGCACCTGGGCTCCGGCATTGCTGCTGCTCGCCCGTTTGATTCAGGGCCTGTCGGTCGGCGGCGAGTACGGCACCACCGCGACCTACATGAGTGAGGTGGCGCTGCGTGGCCAGCGCGGTTTCTTCGCATCGTTCCAGTACGTCACGCTGATCGGTGGCCAACTGCTTGCCGTGCTGGTGGTGGTGATCCTTCAACAATTGCTGACCGAAGAAGAATTGCGTGCCTGGGGCTGGCGCATCCCGTTCGTGGTCGGCTCCATCGCCGCGCTGATCTCGCTGATGCTGCGTCGCTCGCTGCACGAGACCAGCAACGCCGAAACCCGCAAGGACAAGGACGCAGGTTCCATCAAAGGCCTGTTCCGCAACCACACGGCGGCCTTCATCACCGTGCTCGGCTATACCGCCGGTGGCTCGCTGATCTTCTATACCTTCACGACGTACATGCAGAAGTACCTGGTCAACACCGCGGGCATGAGCGCCAAGAGCGCCAGCTTCGTGATGACCGGTGCCTTGTTCCTGTACATGGTGATGCAGCCGTTCTTCGGCATGCTTTCCGACCGTATCGGCCGACGTAATTCGATGCTGCTGTTCGGTGCCTTGGGCACGCTGTTCACCGTGCCGTTGCTGATGGCGCTGAAAACCGTCAGCAGCCCGTTCATGGCCTTCGTGCTGGTGACCCTGGCACTGTGCATCGTCAGTTTCTACACCTCGATCAGTGGCCTGGTGAAGGCCGAGATGTTCCCGCCGCAGGTGCGTGCGCTGGGTGTGGGCCTGGCTTACGCGGTAGCCAACGCGATGTTCGGCGGCTCGGCCGAGTACGTGGCCCTGGGCTTGAAAAGCCTCGGGATGGAGAACACCTTTTACTGGTACGTGACGGCGATGATGGCCATCGCGTTCCTGTTCAGCCTGCGTCTGCCGAAACAGGCGGCGTATCTGCACCATGATGATTAAGGACGTTGCATGAGCAACCTACTGTTCGACGCCTATTTCACCGCCCCGGCCATGCGCGAGATCTTCTCTGACCGCGGCCGCCTGCAAGGCATGCTCGATTTCGAAGCTGCCCTGGCCCGTGCCGAGGCCGCTGCTGGCCTGGTGCCGCTCAGCGCGGTTGCGGCCATCGAGACAGCCTGCCAGGCCGAGCGCTATGACGTTCGTGCGCTTGCCGATGCCATCGCCACGGCAGGCAACTCGGCAATCCCGCTGGTCAAGGCGCTGGGCAAGGTGGTCGCCAGTGGTGTTCCCGAGGCCGAGCGCTATGTGCACTTGGGCGCCACCAGCCAGGATGCGATGGACACCGGGCTGGTGCTGCAGTTGCGTGATGCACTGGCGCTGATCGAGGCCGACCTCGCCACGCTGGCCGAAACCTTGTCGCGCCAGGCCCTGCAGCACGCCGACACACCACTGGTGGGGCGTACCTGGCTGCAGCACGCCACCCCGGTGACCCTGGGCATGAAACTGGCCGGCATCCTGGGCGCCGTTACGCGCCACCGTCAACGGCTGCAGGAGCTGCGTCCGCGCTTGCTGGTACTGCAGTTCGGTGGCGCCTCCGGCAGCCTGGCGGCCTTGGGCAGCAAAGCGATGCCGGTCGCCGAGGGCCTGGCTGCACAGTTGAAACTGACTTTGCCCGAGCAACCCTGGCACACCCAGCGCGACCGCCTGGTGGAATTCGCCTCGGTGCTGGGCCTTGTGGCCGGTAGCCTGGGCAAGCTGGGCCGCGATGTCAGCCTGCTGATGCAGACCGAGGCGGGTGAGGTGTTCGAGCCTTCCGCGCCTGGCAAGGGTGGGTCGTCGACCATGCCGCACAAGCGCAACCCGGTGGGCGCTGCTGTCCTGATCGGTGCTGCCACCCGGGTTCCGGGGCTGCTATCGACGCTTTACGCAGCCATGCCCCAGGAGCACGAGCGCAGCCTCGGCCTGTGGCATGCCGAGTGGGAAACACTGCCGGAGATCTGCTGCCTGGTTTCAGGCGCCTTGCGCCAGGCCCAGGTGATCGTCGAAGGCATGGAGGTGGACGCCGAGCGCATGCGCCGTAACCTCGACCTGACCCAGGGCCTGGTGCTGGCCGAGGCGGTGAGCATCGTTCTGGCCCAGCGCCTTGGCCGCGACCGCGCCCATCACTTGCTCGAGCAATGCTGCCAGCGCGCAGTCGCCGAACAGCGCCATTTGCGCGCTGTGCTGGGCGACGAGCCGCAGGTGACTGCCGAACTGACCGAACAGGAACTCGACCGTCTGCTCGACCCTGCCCATTACCTTGGTCAGGCCCGCGTCTGGGTGGCGCGCGCCGTGGCTGAACATCAACGTTTCACTGCCTGAAGGAGACCGCTGTGGCGCATTTGCAACTGGCCGATGGCGTACTGAACTATCGACTCGATGGCCCGGATGATGCCCCGGTGCTGGTGCTGTCCAACTCCCTGGGGACCGACCTGGGCATGTGGGACAGCCAGATTCCGCTGTGGAGCGAGCATTTCCGTGTACTGCGTTACGACACCCGCGGTCACGGCGCTTCGCTGGTCACCGAGGGCCCCTACAGCATCGAGCAACTGGGCGGTGATGTACTGGCGCTGCTCGATGCGCTGGATATCGCCCATGCCCACTTCGTTGGCCTGTCCATGGGTGGCCTGATCGGCCAGTGGCTGGGGATCAATGCAGGCGAGCGCCTGCACAGCCTGACCCTGTGCAATACCGCTGCCAAGATCGCCAATGACGAGGTGTGGAATACCCGCATCGACATGGTGCTCAAAGGCGGGCAGCAAGCCATGGCCGACCTGCGCGACGCCTCGATCGCTCGCTGGTTCACCCCCGCTTTTGCCCAGGCTCAACCTGAGCAGGCGCAGCGCATCTGCCAGATGCTCGCGCAGACCTCTCCACAGGGCTATGCCGCCAACTGCGCGGCAGTACGCGATGCCGACTACCGTGAGCAACTCGGCCGTATCCAGGTGCCTACGCTGGTTGTCGCCGGTACCGAGGACGTGGTGACCACGCCGGAACATGGCCGCTTCATGCAGGCCGCGATCATCGGTGCCACCTATGCCGAATTCCCGGCAGCGCACTTGTCCAACGTCGAGATCGGCGAGGCGTTCAGCCTTCGCGTACTTGACTTCCTGCTGGCTCGCTGAGGACTCTGCCATGGATGAGAAACAACGCTACGACGCCGGCATGCAAGTACGCCGCGCGGTACTGGGCGATGCCCATGTGGATCGCAGCCTGGAAAAACTCAACGACTTCAATGGCGAGTTCCAGGAAATGATCACTCGCCATGCCTGGGGTGATATCTGGACCCGCCCGGGCCTGCCAGGGCATACGCGCAGCCTGATCACCATCGCGATGCTGATCGGCATGAACCGCAACGATGAGCTCAGGTTGCACCTGCGCGCGGCGGCCAACAACGGTGTGACCCGTGATGAGATCAAGGAAGTGCTGATGCAGAGCGCTATCTACTGTGGTATCCCGGCGGCCAATGCCACCTTCCACCTGGCAGAGTCGGTGTGGGATGAGCTGGGTGTAGAGTCTCGTCAACAGCCGTGAAGCTCACGCCTGTAGGGGCGGCCTTGGGTCGCGCCTACACAGAGCGCAGCGCCACCGGCCCGGCATTGGCCTCTACAGCCTGCTTGAGCGCCGGGCACATGCCCAGCATGAATGCCGCTTCTGCCACCACGAACAGCGGCCCTATGATCAGCCCACTGATATCGTCGACGAAGGCAGGCTTGCGGCCTTCGTAGTAATGCCCGACGAACTGGATGATCCAGCCCAGCACGAACGCTCCTGCCCCGGCACTGAGCCACAGCGCGGTGCTTTGCAGCGCCAATGCCTGGCCAACCCATAGGCACAGCCCCAGCAGCAAGCCCATCACCAAGCCGAAACGCAGGTCCAGGCGCAGGTAGAACCACACCGACGCCGCAGCGGCCAGCAGGGCAGGGGACAGCCACACCCCGGCCACGTCCCAGCCTGGGCGCGACAGCAGGATGGTCACTGCCAGCACGATCAGCGGAATGCCGACGAAGTGGGTAGCGATATTGCGTGGGTCGCGGTGGTAGCTTGCGTACTGGCTCAGGTGTTCGACGAGGTTTTTCATTGTCGTTCCTCCCTCGGTGGCCTGCCTGCATGGGGTAGCCTGTGCCGCCGTGGTGGGGCACAGGCCACTCATGATGCTCAGGATAGCCTGTGGCGCACCACCATCATCAGCTTAGCGAATGGTGGCACTGCGCATGGCTGATGGCCGGGGGATCACAACAGGTTCAACGGGTAGCTGACGATCAACCGGTTCTCATCGAACGCGTTGGTGCTGAAGTCCCTGCGCATGGTGGAGTTGCGCCATTTCACCGAAAGATCCTTGAATGACCCCGACTGCACCACGTAGGCCAGTTCGGTTTCCCGCGCCCATTCCTTGCCGTCGTCGATGCTGCCAGAGGTGACATTGTCACCTTTGATGTAGCGGTTCATCAGGGTCAGGCCCGGAATACCGACGCTGACGAAGTTGAAGTCATGGCGCACCTGCCAAGACCGTTCCTTGGCATTGTCGAAGCTGGAGTTGTAGCTGTCGTTGGCCAGGGTGCCACCGCTGGTGCCGTTGACCCGCAACCAGGCATCGTCGCCACTGACTTTCTGCAGGCCGACGTAGAAGGTGTTGCCCTTGTAGCGTGCAGAGAGCATCGCCGAGGCAGTGCGGTTGTCGAGCTGGCCTGCACGTTCGGCGCCGTCTTCCTTGCCGATGAAGTAGCCGAGGTTGGCGCCCAGGGTCCATTCGCCCAGCGGCTGGCTATGTACCAGGTTGATGTATTGCTGACGGTAGATGTCCTTGAGCTGGGCATCCCACACGCCGATCATCGTGCGCTTGTCGTTGAAGGTGTATTCGCCACCGCCAAAGTTGAAACGATCGGAGGTGAACGCCGCTCGTCCGTTGAGCGACATGTCTTCCATGCTTGCGTCGTTGCGTGGGCTGTTGGCGCGGAACTGACCTGCGTACAGGGTCAGGCCCTCGATCTCTTTCGAGGTGAGCTGGCCGCCACGGAAGGTCTGCGGCAGCGACCGGCCGTCATCCGAGCGCAGGATCGGCAGCACGGGCATCCATTCGCCTACTTTCAGCTCGGTCTGCGACAGCTTGGCTTTCAGCGCAACGCCCAGGCGGCCGAAGTCGTCGGCAGGCCGGCCGTCATCGTGGACCGGTAGCAGGTGGGTGTTGGTGGTGCCTTTGCCGCCGTCGAGCTTGACCGAGTACATGCCCAGCACATCCACGCCGAAGCCTACGACGCCCTGAGTGAAGCCGGAGCGGGCATCGAGGATGAAACTCTGCGTCCATTCCTCGCCCTTGGCTTGGGAGTGCGCCGGGTCGACGAAGTTGCGGTTGATGTAAAAGTTGCGCAGGTTGAGGGTGGCCTTGGCGTCCTCCATGAAACCGCCTTCGGCGGCCAATGCGGGGAGGGCGCAGTAGATGGCCAACAGGCCGGGCAGCAGCTGGCGTGCGGGGTGCGAAATGCTCATCTGTCGTGGATCTCTTGTTTTTATTGGCGAACCGGTGCGCTGCAGCGTGCGGCCTGCAGGGCGGGTCTTTTCTGTCAAATTGGCAACGTGTTGCTGGGGAGGATGGTGCGGGGGAGGGCAGCGGTGAGGCAATTCGCCGCAAGCGGAAGCGGGCGATAATCGAACGGAATGTTCCAGGTGGTTAATTATTTGTCAGGCAGCGTGGTGATGTATAAACATCCCTGGCAGTCATGGCAGCCAGTAAGCGTTTTCAGGGCTGCTACGCACCCGTCGCTGGCAAGCCACACACAGAGTTCTGGGGTGCACCTCAGATAGCGGACATCCCTCCATCTTTTGGGGTACAGCCCAAATCTCTGTGGGAGCCGGCTTGCCGGCGATGGGCCGCAAAGCGGCCCCAATACGCCGGACTGACTGGCAGCACCGCCAGGGATGGGCTTGGTGCTTTCAACCCGAGCACTCAGCTCTTCGGTATTGCCGCCGATGCCTGCTGATTGGCCTGGCCAGTCTTCTCATACCAGCCACCGCCGAGCGCTTTATACAGGTTGACCTCGCTGGTCAGCTGCGACAGGCGATCGGTGATCAGTGACTGCTGTGCACTGAACAGGTTGCGCTGGGCATCGAGGAAGGTCAGGTTGCTGTCGATGCCGATGCGGTAACGGCGTTCGGCCAGGCGGTAGTAATCCTGGTTCGCTTGCACCAGGTCACGTTGCGCCTGCAACTGCTCTTCGAAGGTCTTGCGCGCCGCCAGGCCATCGGAGACTTCCTGGAAGGCGGTCTGGATGGTCTTTTCATACTTGGCGACGTTGATGTCCTTCTGGATCTTCGAATAGTCCAGGCTGGCCTTCAGGCTGCCGGCGTTGAAGATCGGCAGGTTGATCTGCGGCTGGAACAGCCAGGTCCCCGAACCACCCTTGAACAGCCCGTCCATGTCCGGGCTCAGGGTGCCCGCGTTGGCGGTCAGGCTGATGCTCGGGAAGAACGCTGCGCGCGCTGCGCCAATGTTGGCATTGGCGGCCTTGAGCAGGTGTTCGGCTTCCTGAATGTCCGGGCGGCGCTGAAGAAGGTCCGACGGCAGGCCAGCCGGCACTTCCGCCAGCTGGTCGGCATCGAGCCCCAGCGGCTTGGGCAGGTCGGCCGGGATGCCGGTACCCACCAGCACAGCCAGGCTGTTGAGGTCCTGGGCTACCAGGCGCTGGTATTGCGAGTACTTGACCCGTGCCCCTTCCACAGCGGTGCGCGCCTGGCTGAGGTCGAGCGCCGACGCCACACCGACTTCGTTGCTGCGGCGGGTCAGGTTGTAGCTTTCTTCGTAGGTCTTGAGCGTTTCTTCGGTCAGCTTGAACAGCGCCTGGTCGGCCTGCCAGGTGTAGTAGGCGTTGGCCACGCTGGCCACCAGGGCGATCTGCGTGGAGCGCCGCGCCTGCTCACTGGACAGGTAGGTTTCCAGAGCCTGCTCGGTCAGGCTGCGTACGCGGCCGAACAGGTCCAGCTCATAGGCGCTGACACCCAGGGTGGCCGAGTACTGGCTGGTGATGTTGGCTTCGCCGGTGGTCGACAGGTCAGCCGGGACGCGCTGGCGGCTGCCGCTGCCAGTGGCCGAAACCGCCGGGAACAGGTCAGCGCGCTGGATGCGGTACTGCGCACGGTAGGCATCGAGGTTCAGCGCCGCCACGCGCAGGTCGCGGTTGTTGACCAGCGAAGTCTGGATCAACTGCTGCAGTGCTGGGTCGTGGAAGAACTGGCGCCAGCCCTGTTCGGCGGCGGCCACATCGGCCGACTCGGTCGGCGAGTACGCAGGGCCTTGCGGCCACTGCGCAGCCACCGGTGCTTCCGGGGTCTGGTAGTCAGGGATCAGCGAGCAGCCGCCGAGAATGAAAGCGGTTACCGCAAGGGACAACAAAGACTTGGTCATTGCCCAGCCTCATAACGTGGAGTTTCAGGGGTGGCGTCCTTTTCCGGCTTTTTGCTGCCGAACAGCGACGACACTGCGACGAAGAACAGCGGTACCCAGAAGATGGCCAGCACGGTCGCACTGATCATGCCGCCAATTACCCCAGTACCGATGGCATGCTGGCTGCCCGCGCCCGCGCCGCTGGAAATGGTCAACGGTACCACGCCCAGGATGAATGCCAGCGAGGTCATGATGATCGGGCGAAGACGCATGCGGCATGCCTCGATCGCTGCGTCAAACAGGCTCTTGCCTTGCTCGTGCAGTTCCTTGGCGAATTCCACGATCAGGATCGCGTTCTTCGCCGCCAGGCCGATGGTAGTCAGCAGGCCGACCAGGAAGTACACGTCATTGGACAGGCCGCGCAGGCTGGTGGCGATCAGCGCACCGATGATGCCCAGTGGAACGACAAGCACGACGGCGATCGGGATCGACCAGCTTTCATACAGTGCAGCCAGGCACAGGAACACGAACAGGATCGAGAGGGCGAACAGTGCCGGCATCTGCGAGCCGGAGAGCTTTTCCTCGTAGGACATGCCGGTCCAGGAGTAGCCGATACCGTCCGGCAGTTCGCCAGCGATACGTTCCACCTCGGCCATGGCTTCACCGGTACTGTAGCCTGGGGCCGGGGCACCGAGGATTTCCATCGCCTCGACGCCGTTGTAGCGCGAGAGCTTGGGCGAACCGTAGGTCCACTCGCCGGTGGCGAAGGACGAGAACGGCACCATCTCGCCTTCGCCGTTGCGCACGTACCACTTCTGCAGGTCTTCCGGGCTCATCCGGGCGTTCGCTTCGCCCTGGATGTACACCTTCTTGACCCGGCCGCGGTCGATGAAGTCGTTGACGTAGCTGGCACCCAAGGCAATCGACAGGGTGTTGTTGATGTCGGAGATGGTCACGCCCAGTGCGCTGGCACGTTCGTCATCGATGGTCAGCTGGTACTGCGGCTCATCGTTCAGGCCGTTCGGGCGCACGCCGCTGAGCACCTTGCTCTGGCCAGCCTTGGCCAGGAACTGGTTGCGCGCTTCCATCAGTTTTGCATGGCCGACGCCCCCACGGTCCTGAAGGAATACGTCGAAGCCGGTGGCGTTACCCAGTTCCATTACCGCAGGCGGCGCGAAGGCGAACACCATCGCATCACGGAAGCTGAAGAAGTGCTGCTGGGCACGCTCGGCCAGGCCGAACACGCTGTTCTCCTTGGTGCGCTCGTCCCATGGCTTGAGCATGATGAACGCCATGCCCGAGCTTTGCCCGCGACCGGCAAAGTTGAAGCCGTTGACGGTGAACACCGACGACACGGTATCGGCTTCGTCCTTGAGCAGGTAATCACGCATGTTGTCGATCACCACCTGGGTGCGCTCGGCACTGGAACCGGCCGGGGTCTGTACCTGGGCGAACAGTACGCCCTGGTCTTCCTCTGGCAGGAACGCGGTAGGGATGCGGGTGAACAGCCAGATCATGCCGACGACAATCAAGACATAGCCCAGCAGGAACGGCACCTTGTTGCGCAGGATGGTGCCCACGCTGCGCTCGTAGCCGTTCACGCCGCGGTCGAAGTTACGGTTGAACCAGCCGAAGAAGCCACCTTTGGCTACATGGTGCTCGCCCTTTTTGAGTGGCTTGAGCATGGTGGCGCACAGGGCCGGGGTGAAGATCAGCGCCACCAGCACCGACAGGCCCATGGCCGAGACGATGGTGATGGAGAATTGCCGGTAGATCACCCCCGTGGAGCCACCGAAGAAGGCCATCGGCAGCAGTACTGCCGACAGTACCAGGGCGATGCCCACCAGCGCGCCCTGGATCTGCTCCATCGACCGCTTGGTTGCCTCTTTGGGCGGCAAGCCTTCCTCGGACATGACCCGTTCGACGTTCTCCACCACGACGATGGCGTCGTCCACCAACAAGCCAATGGCCAGAACCATGGCGAACATGGTCAGGGTGTTGATGCTGAAGCCCGCTGCGGCAAGGATGCCGAAGGTGCCCAGCAATACCACCGGTACGGTCATGGTGGTAATGATGGTGGCGCGGAAGTTCTGCAGGAACAGGTACATCACCAGGAATACCAGGACCACGGCTTCGATCAGGGTGTGGATAACCCCGCTGATCGATTCGGTGACCACCGGTGTGGTGTCATACGGGAATACCGCTTTCACCCCTGGCGGGAAGAACGGCTCCAGCTCGCTGATGGTGTTGCGCAAGGCCGTGGCGGTATCCAGGGCGTTGGCACCGGTTGCCAGCTTGACCGCAAGGCCCGAGGCCGGCTTGCCGTTGAACTGGGCGCTGATGGCGTAGTTTTCGCCACCCAGGCCGACCTGGGCAACATCACTCAGGCGAACCTGCGAACCGTCGCTGTTGACCTTGAGCAGGATCTTCTCGAACTGCTCGGCGGTCTGCAGGCGGGTCTTGCCGATGATGGTGGCGTTCAGCTGGGTGCCCGGCATGGCAGGCAGGCCACCGAGCTGGCCGGAGGAGACCTGCACGTTCTGCGCGGCGACCGCGTTCTTGACGTCGACCGGGGTCAGCTGGAATTTGTTCAGCTTGGCCGGATCGAGCCAGATACGCATTGCGTACTGTGCACCGAATACCTGGAAGTCACCCACACCTGCCGTACGCGAAATCGAGTCCTGCATGTTGGAAACGATGTAGTTGGCAAGGTCATCCTTGGTCATGGTGCCGTCTTCTGACACCAGGCCGATCACCATCAGGAAGTTCTTCACTGCCTTGGTGACGCGGATACCTTGCTGCTGCACTTCCTGCGGCAGCAGTGGGGTGGCCAGGTTCAGCTTGTTCTGTACCTGAACCTGCGCGGTATCAGGGTTGGTGCCCTGCTCGAAGGTGGCGGTGATGGTCATGCTGCCGTCGGAGTTGCTTTCCGAGGACACATAACGCAGGTTGTCGATGCCGTTGAGCTGCTGCTCGATCACCTGCACCACGGTGTCCTGCACGGTTTGCGCCGAGGCGCCCGGGTAGGTCACGGAGATGGCGATGGCCGGCGGCGCGATGCTCGGGTACTGGTTGATCGGCAGCTTCAGGATCGACAAAGCGCCGACGAGCATGATCACCAAGGCGATCACCCAGGCGAAGATCGGGCGATCGATAAAGAACTTCGACATGGTTTACTCCGCTTTGGCGTCTGCTTTGGCCGAGCTGGCCTGATCAGGGCTGCCCGGTTTCTTGACGTTGGTGGCATCGCCGACCTTGACCTCGACACCTGGGCGCACGTACTGCAGGCCTTCGGTGATCAGGCGGTCGCCCGGGTTCAGGCCTTCTTCGATCAGCCAATCGCTGCCCAGGGTGCGGCTGGCCTTGAGCTGGCGCAGTTCGACCTTGTTCTCCTGGTTGACTACCAGCGCAGTCGGTTCACCCTTGAGGTCACGGGTCACGCCTTGCTGCGGGGCCAGGATGGCATTGCTGTTGACCCCGGCCTTGAGCCGCGCGTGCACGAACATGCCGGGCAGCAGGGTGTGGTCAGGGTTGGGGAAGATGGCGCGCAGCGTCACCGAACCTGTGGTCTCGTCGACCGCCACTTCGGAGAACTCCAGGCGACCTTCCTGCTTGAACAGGCTGCCGTCTTCAAGCACCAACTGGACGGAGGCGGCGTTGTCGCCGGACTTCTGCAGCTGGCCACTTTCCAGGTCACGACGCAGTTTGAGCAACTCGGCGGTGGACTGCGTGACATCGACGTAGATCGGGTCGAGTTGCTGGATGGTAGCCATGGCATTGGTCTGGCCATTGCTCACCAGCGCACCTTCGGTGAACGACGAGCGACCGATACGGCCACTGATCGGCGCCAGTACCTTGGTATAGCGCAGATCGATCTGGGCGCTCTTGAGCGCGGCCTCGGCCTGCAATCGTTTGGCATTGGCGTCGTCGTATTCCTGCTTGGACACCGCCTGTTCGTCGATCAGCTGCTTGTAGCGCTCGGCCAGCGAGCGGGTGGCCTGCAGGTTGGCCTGGGCGTTGGCCAAGGTCGCCTCGTAGACGGCAGGGTCGATCTGGTACAGCTGCTGACCGGCCTTGACGTCGCTGCCTTCCTTGAACAGGCGCTTGAGAATGATGCCATTGACCTGTGGGCGCACTTCGGCAACGCGATAGGCGCTGGTGCGCCCCGGCAGCTCGGAGGTCAAGGTGAAGGCCTGGGGCTGGATTGTCACGACGCCGACCAGAGGAGCCTGTGCTGCGGGCGCGGCTTCTTCTTTCTTACAGCCACTTAGCAGAGTTGCCAGGGCGACGGCGGAAACCAGAGCGGTAACGGCTGGCTTGAATTGCATGAGGATCCTCGGGTCGCTAGAGCAGGGAGACGCTCAAGAGTAATGGAAGAGTCTTGTCAGAAAAAATGCTATCAGGTTGGATAAATAGCTTACTAACGAATATACTTACATTCATGGTTGTTTGTAAATACCATAGGGTGGTACTTGGCTACTATCCGGCCCCTTGATTAGCCCATCCGGAGGCGCCCTTCAGAGGTGACCCCGGCGGATTCCCCACCGGCAGCGTGCCTGTGGGCCCAGATGAGGTTGTACTGCCATGGTCCGTCGAACCAAAGAAGAAGCCCAGGAAACCCGAACTCAGATCATCGAGGCGGCGGAAAAGGCTTTCTACAAGCGTGGGGTTGCACGAACCACCCTTGCTGACATCGCCGAGCTGGCGGGCGTGACCCGCGGTGCCATCTACTGGCATTTCAACAACAAGGCGGAGTTGGTGCAGGCGCTGCTCGACAGCCTGCACGAAACCCATGACCACTTGGCGCGCGCCAGTGAAAGCGAGGACGAGCTGGACCCTCTTGGCTGCATGCGCAAGCTGCTGTTGCAAGTGTTCAACGAGCTGGTGCTCGACGCCCGGACCCGGCGTATCAATGAGATCTTGCATCACAAGTGCGAGTTCACCGATGACATGTGTGAAATTCGCCAGCAGCGCCAAGGCGCGGTGCTGGATTGCCACGAAGGCATTACCTTGGCGTTGGCCAATGCCGTACGCCGTGAACAGTTGCCGGCCGGGCTGGATGTGGAGCGAGCGGCCGTGGCCCTGTTTGCCTATGTCGATGGCCTGATCGGGCGCTGGTTGCTCCTGCCAGACAGCTTCGATCTGTTGCGCGATGCCGATCAATGGGTGGACACCGGGCTGGATATGCTGCGCTGGAGCCCGGCGTTGCGCAAATGACACTTTGTTAAGGAGTGTGAGGGAGTGTTTTCCCTGAGTATTAAGGGATGATTAATACCTTCAAGGTGTGCCCCTAGCGTCCACGCAACTGCCGGTCTGGCAATGCCACCGCCGCGATCAGCCCGAGCATCGCCACTGCGGCGCTGCCCAGCAGCAGGTACCTGAAGGTTTGCAGTAATCGTGCCTGGGTTGCTGGGTCCGCTTCGCCTGCCTGCAGGCTCCCCAGCAACGGATTACCCAGCAACTCGAACCCACCCTGATGCAGCAATGCCAGCAGTACGCTGGACATGCATGCCACGCCCATCGCGCCGCCCAATGAGCGGAACAGGTTGGTCGTGCTGGTGGCCACGCCGATGTCCTTGCTGTCCACGGCGCTCTGTGTGCCTACCAGCGATGTCGGGAACTGCAGCCCGCAGGCGATCCCCGTGAACAACATGAAGAGCGCGCTGAGTACGCCCGACTGTGGTGGGGTGATGGCCATGGCGAAGATTGCCACCGGCATCAGCAACGCACCGGCGAGGATCTGCGGCTTGTAGCGGCCAGTGAAGCTGGTCATGCGCCCGCCGGTGAATGCACCGATAGGCAAGCCGATGGCCAAAGGCAGCAGGTGTAGCGCCGCGCTGTCGGCCCCGGCCCCGGTGATGCCCTGGTAACGCAGGGGCATCAGCATGGTCAGAGAGATCGATTGGAAGCTGGCGAAGAAAATCACCGCCCAGCACAGCACGGCAACCCGGTTGCCGAACAGCCCCAGTGGCAGCAATGGCTCCTGGCAGCGACGTTCATGCCCGATGAACAAGGCCGCGCCAAGCCCGGCGCAGGCGAACAGGGCCACCACGGCGGGCGCAGTCCAGGCATGGCCCTGGCCGACCAGGGTAATGCCCAGCAGCAGGCTGCCCAGGCCAAGGATCAACAAAACCGCCCCCACATAGTCCACCTGGGCCCGCCGCCGTTGCACGGGTATGCCCCGTAGGGCGCGGTGGAGGGCCCAGAGGGCGACCATGCCCAAGGGCAGGTTGATCCAGAACACCCAGCGCCACGACAGGTATTCGGTCAGCCAGCCACCTAGCACCGGCCCTGCCACACTCGCTGCGGCATACATGCTGCTGAAATAGCCCTGGTAGCGCCCACGCTCGCGCGGCGGCACGAAGTCGCCGATGATCGCCTGGCTCACCGAGACCATTCCGCCCGCACCGATGCCTTGCAGTACGCGCGCCAGCACCAGTTGCTGCATGTCTTGGGCCAGGGCGCAGGCGATGGAGGCCAGGGTGAACAGACTGATGCCGGTAAGGATCATGCGCCGGCGCCCATACAGGTCCCCTAGCTTGCCGTAGATCGGCACCGCCACGGTCATCGCCACCATGTAGCCCGAAATCACCCAGGCCAGCAGCCCGACGTCATTGAACTGCGCCGAAATGGCGGGCAGTGAGACGGCGACGATGGTCTGGTCCAGGGCGCCAAGGAAAATGGCCAGCATCAACGCGTTGAGCACGTTACGCAGGCCAGCAGGAGGCAGGGCGGCGGTCACGGGGGTACCTTGTTTGAAGGACGGCGGTGGCTTGGCCGGCCCGCGAAACGGGTCGGCATCAAGTGTGCAATCAAGTGTGCAATTGTAACCCGACTTAGGTAGCTACCTATCCACTATCTGCATCGCCTATGCAAGATCGGCATTGGCGCATTCATCCAGTGCTGCATGGCCGCGTGATATCGTGCATAGGCCGCAGAGCCTTGAAACCTTGGGCTGCACCAGCGTGGTGCAACATTATGTCGCAGGTTTCCAGTGCCGCTGTTTCCCACACCTTTTATTCCTCTGCCTGCATGTCGAGCATGACCGCCCAGATGGCGACGGTTGGAACAGGTCAGGTAGACCCGATTCAGGGGGCGGTAGCAACCGTTCATTTTTACGTATAAGCGGAGTGATCATGCCCAAGGCTTCCCATCAAGATCTGCGTTTTGCCTTCCGCGAGCTGCTCGCTTCAGGTTCCTGCTATCACACGGCGTCCGTGTTCGACCCGATGTCGGCGCGTATCGCCGCTGACTTGGGCTTTGAAGTCGGCATTCTCGGCGGCTCGGTCGCCTCGCTGCAGGTGCTGGCCGCACCAGACTTCGCCCTTATCACGCTGAGTGAGTTCGTCGAGCAGGCTACCCGCATCGGCCGGGTGGCCCAGCTGCCGGTGCTCGCCGATGCCGACCACGGTTATGGCAATGCGCTGAACGTCATGCGCACGGTCGTCGAACTGGAACGCGCCGGTGTGGCTGCGCTGACGATCGAAGACACGCTGCTGCCGGCCCAGTTCGGGCGCAAGTCCACCGACCTGATCCCGGTCGAGGAGGGCGTTGGCAAGATCCGTGCGGCGCTGGAGGCACGGGTAGACGCGTCGCTGTCGATCATTGCCCGGACCAACGCCGGTGTGCTCAGTACCGAAGAAATCATCGTGCGCACACAGAGCTACCAGAAGGCCGGTGCCGACGCCATCTGCATGGTGGGTGTCAAAGACTTCGAGCAACTGGAGCAGATTGCCGAGCACCTGAGCGTGCCGCTGATGCTGGTGACCTATGCCAACCCGAACCTGCACGACGATGAGCGCCTGGCGCGCCTTGGCGTGCGGATCGTGGTCGATGGCCATGCCGCCTATTTTGCCGCGATCAAGGCCACTTATGACTGCCTGCGCCTGCAGCGCGGTCGGCAGAACAAGTCGGAAAACCTCACCGCCACCGAGCTGTCGCACACCTACACCCAGCCTGAGGACTACATCCGCTGGGCCAAGGAATACATGAGCGTCGACGAGTGACCGGCATGGCGCCGTTCCGTTTGGCGGGCGGCGCTCAACGGGCAAGCACCCTAGGGCATTCGTTGGCCGGTGCTTGCCGATACTGCCGCGCTTCGGGCCCAGCCGTTCAGCGGTTGGCGCGCGCTTGCAGCCAAGCCATCAACTCGACCAGCCCAGGCGGCACATTCCTGGCCTGACAGGCCAGGTAATAGCCTTTGCCGGTCATCACCTTGAGCCCGAACGGCATGCACAGCCTGCCGCTTTTCAGGTCGTCACCTATCAGCGCCCAATCACCTATGGCCACCCCGGTGCCCTGGGAGGCCATTGCCATGGCCATGTCCAAGGTTTCGAAATGCTGCCTGGGCCCTTGAGTGTCGAAGGCGACCCCAGCGGCTTGTAGCCATAGGCGCCAGTCATGTTCATCACGCGAGGGGTGCAGCAGCATGTGGCGCTGAAGGTCCCCAACCTCTTTCAGTGGCACCGGCCCTGCCAGTAACGAGGGGGCGCATACCGGCGTGAGCTGTTCATCGAACAGCTTGCACACCTGCAGCCCATGGTTCGGCGCATCGCCGTAGACGACCGCTGCATCGAACCCTTCACGACGAAAATCCACGCCATGCTGCACTGTGGTGGTCAGCTCCACAGGCACATCCGGGCGCAGCGCCTGCCATTCCATCAGGCGCGGCAGCAACCAGCGCATCACGCAGGTCGGCGCCTTGAGCTGGAGGGTCGCGCTGCGCCCGCCCACTTCCCGCACGCCCTGATCGATCAAGGCAAATACCTGCTGCACGCGCGGCAGCCAGTCTTGCCCTTCACGGGTCAGGCTCAGGCCACGGGCCTGGCGCTGGAACAAGGCGTACCCCAGGTGCTCTTCGAGCCCAGCGATCTGCCGGCTGACGGCGCCCTGGGTGATATGCAACTGCTGTGCGGCACGGGTGAAGTTGCAGTGCTGGGCGGTGATCAGGAAGGTGTGCAGGGAGGAAAGCGGTGGTAGGCGTTTCATCGCTCAAGCCATGATTTAAAGACATGGCTAGTATGTTTTTTTTTGCCTTGTCGCGATAGCCCCGGTTGGGTCCAATGAGCGCAGATTCCAACGGATACAAGGTGAAACGTGATGGCTACCTGCGGCGAAGTACTGGTCAAACTCCTCGAAAGCTATGGCGTTGACCATGTTTTCGGCATTCCCGGCGTGCATACCGTGGAACTCTACCGAGGCCTGGCGGGCTCGTCGATCCGGCATGTCACACCGCGCCACGAGCAAGGCGCGGGCTTCATGGCTGACGGCTATGCGCGAACGCGTGGCACGCCGGGGGTATGTTTCATCATCACCGGCCCCGGGATGACCAACATCACCACCGCGATGGGCCAGGCTTACGCTGATTCGATCCCGATGCTGGTGATTTCCAGCGTGCAGTCGCGCAGCCAGCTGGGCGGGGGGCGTGGCAAGCTGCACGAGCTGCCCAATCAGAGCGCCCTGGTGGCTGGGGTGGCCGCGTTCTCGCACACCTTGATGAGCGCTGATGACTTGCCGCAGGTACTGGCGCGCGCGTTCGCCGTCTTCGATGGCGCCCGGCCGCGCCCGGTTCATATCGAGATTCCGTTGGATGTGCTGGTCGAGCCTGCCGACCACTTGCTACCGGGGCGCCCTGTGCGCAGTAGCCGAGCGGGCGCCGCGCCGCAGGCGGTGGCACGGATGGCCGAACGTCTGGGCAAGGCGCGCAAGCCATTGATCCTGGCCGGCGGCGGTGCGTTGGCTGCCGGCCCTGCGTTGGCGCGCATGGCCGAGTATCTGCAGGCACCGGTGGCACTCACCATCAATGCCAAGGGCCTGCTGCCCTCTGACCATCCGTTGCAGATCGGTTCGACCCAGTCGCTGGTCGCTACCCGTGCGCTGGTGGCAGAGGCAGATGTCGTGCTGGCGATTGGCACCGAGCTGGCTGAAACCGACTACGACGTGACATTCAAGGGCGGCTTTGAAATCCCTGGCGCACTGCTGCGCATCGACATCGATCCGGACCAGACCGTACGCAACTACTTGCCGGAGCTGGCGCTGGTCGCCGATGCCGAGCTGGCAGCGCAGGCACTGCTCGATGCCCTGCACGACCTGCCACAGCCTGCTCGCGATGGCGCGTGGGGGGCGGCACGCGTAGCGCGCCTGCGCGCGTCACTGAGCGCGACATGGGACTCGCCAACCCTGAGCCAGACCCGTTTGCTGACCAGCATCCTGGAACGTTTGCCCAACGCCATCCTGGTGGGCGATTCGACGCAGCCTGTGTACAGCGGCAACCTGACCCTGGATATGGACCAGCCACGCCGCTGGTTCAATGCCTCGACCGGCTACGGCACCTTGGGTTATGCGCTGCCAGCGGCGATGGGGGCGTGGCTGGGCAGTGCCGAGCGACCCGCCGCGCGTGCCCCGGCAGTGTGCCTGATCGGGGACGGTGGGCTGCAGTTCACTTTGCCGGAGCTGGCCAGTGCGGTGGAGGCCCAGGTGCCGCTTATCGTGCTGTTGTGGAACAACCAGGGCTATGAGGAAATCAAGAAGTACATGGTCAACCGTGCCATCGAGCCGGTCGGGGTGGATATCCATACCCCTGATTTCATCGGCGTGGCACGTGCCTTGGGGGCTGAAGCGGAACAGGTCGGCGATGTGCAGCAGCTGCAGGCGGCCCTGGGGAGGGCCGTGGAGCGTAATGGGCCGACGTTGATCCAGGTCGATCAGAACCAGTGGCAGGCAGCGGTCAAAGGCTGAGCCCGTAAACCATCACCCGGCACTGGCCCGCAGCCGTGCCACATCCCGAATCGGCGGGGCGCCATACAGCCGGCTGTATTCGCGGCTGAACTGCGAGGGGCTTTCGTAGCCCACCCGATAACCTGCCACTGCCGCCTCGAGGCCATCGTTGAGCATCAGGCGGCGGGCCTCCTGCAGGCGCAATTGCTTCTGGTATTGCAACGGGCTCATGGAGGTCACGGCCTTGAACCTGTGGTGCAAGGTTGACGTGCTGAGGTTGACCTCACGCGCCAGGTCCTCGATGCGCAGCGGCTGCTGGAAGTTCTGGTTGAGCCAGGTAATGGCTTGGCACACCCGGTGCGTCTGGCTGTTGGCCAGGGCTATTTCATACAGGCGGTAGCCCTGAGGGCCGCGCAGCAGTCGGTAAAGGATTTCCCGGCGGATCAGCGGCGCGAGCATGGCGATGTCACGCGGCGTTTCCAGCAGGCGAATCAGGCGCAGCAGCGCGTCGAGCAGTTGCGGGTCGGTCCTTTCCACGTACAGGCCGCGGCCTGAGGGCAGGTTGGGCACCAGCATCGGTCCGCTTTCGGCGATCAACTGGCTGATCTCGGCCGGGTCGAGGTCCAGGCGCAGGCCCAGGCTGGGGTTTTCCGGGCTGGCATCGAGCTTCGCGCCGCTGAGCGGCAGGGTCACCGACACCACCATGTAGTGCAGCGGGTCGTAGGCATACTGCTCGTCGCCCAGAAACAGCGTCTTGCTGCCCTGGGCAAGGACACACAGGGCCGGCTGGGCCAAGGTCGGCACCGAGCGCACATTCTCGGTGTAGCGCACCAGGTACAGGTCGTCGATGGCCGACGCGGGGCCGTGGGCCTCGCCTGCATGTCGTCCGATCAGCTCGGCCAGTTCCTGGCGCTGCACTTCCAGAGTCGGATCAATGGACGGGACGGTGGTCATGATGGCTTTCCTCTGCTGACCGACGCAGCATAGGTTTGGGCAAGGGTGGGCGCTAGTCCAAAGCTGCACGTCGATTGCCTGATCCTGCCGCGCGGCAGGATCAGGCAATCGGCGTGCAGTAATGGCCTAACGCGCCGCGCGAGGGCGCCACTAATCTTGGCAGCCTGGTTTTCCCGTCCATCTGCTCCAAGGAGATCGTGCAATGGCCCTTCTACAACCGGTCACCCATTTGGCTTTCATCCGTGCCAGCAGTGGTCGCTCGGCAGAGCTCGGCGTGCGTTTGCGGGACCTGCTCGAACCCTCGCTGAGCGCGCCTGGCTGCCTGAGCTTTACCGTACAGCGCTCGCAGGCCGATGCCGATCTGTGGCTGCTCAGCGGGAGCTGGCGTGACCAGCAGGCGATGACAGGTTATTTCGAGTCGCCAGCCCTGCAGGTGTTCGGCGAGCTGGTGCAAGCCCAGGTGGTCAGCAGCCTGGATCTGCATACCTTTGGTTGAATGCCACGCCGCGCGGGGTAGAATCCCGCCCCTTGATCAACGACGCGGATTGCAACAATGGCACGTAAAGAATTCCCGCATTTCGAAGCGGTTTCGGCGATGGTCCCGGTGGAGGGCGGCGGTTACCACGCTGCTATCGCGGTCAAGGCCTTGGGCATGGGGGGAGCGCCGCGTTTCCACAAGGTGCTCGATGGCCAGGTGTTCAAGAGCGCCATGGCGGCCGACGAGGCCGCCTGCGCTGAGCTTGATCGCCTCAAGGGCGTGGGTGAAGAAGGCGAATTGCTCTGGTGATCACACCTGTGGCCTTCTCATCTTGAACAGGTTGCCCAGTTCGAAGTAGTCCGCCGGGCCTCCGCCTCGCAAGATCGGCTCGGCGGCCGCGGTATCGTAGATACCCTCCTTGAGCAGGTGCTCAGCGATGTGCACCGCCACCACTTCGCCCAGTATCAGCCAGCTCGGCACCGGCTCCTGGTCGGCCCGCGTGAGCTGGACGATCTGGCTCACCTTGCATTCGAAGGCCACCGGGGTTTCGCCCACGCGGGGCACCTTCACCAGGCTCGACGGGGTTGCGCTCAACCCGCTCAAGTCGAATTCGTTGACCTCTGCCGGTACGGCTGCGCAGCTCTGGTTCATGGCTTCGGCCAGCGGGCGGGTGGCCAGGTTCCAGACGAACTCGCCGGTCTGCTCGATATTGTTCAGGCTGTCTTTGCGCCCGACGCTGCAGAAACCGATGATTGGCGGGATGTAGTTGAAGGCGTTGAAGAAACTGTAGGGCGCGAGGTTCAAGCGGCCTTCGCGGTCCTGGGAGGAGATCCAGCCGATCGGACGTGGGCCGACGATGGCATTGAACGGGTCGTGGGGCAGGCCGTGGCCTTTGGCGGGTTCGTAGTAGTACATCTGCGGGGCTTGGGGCCCTACCTCCAGAGGGGACGAGGCGCCTAGTGTGCCAAGCTTGTGCCCGCCTGGAAATGATCAAGCCCGACCGAGGCCGGGCTGGTGGCACGCATCAGGGATCAGCTGATGCGGTGGGCGTTGGTGCGGTCGAAGCCGTCTTCGGCGAAGCGTTGTGCGCCAGTGCGGTCGAAGCCATCTTCGGCGAAGCGTTGTGCGCCAGTGCGGTCGAAGCCGTCTTCGGCAAAGCGTTGAGCGCCAGTGCGGTCGAAGCCATCTTCGGCGAAGCGTTGTGCGCCAGTGCGGTCGAAGCCGTCTTCGGCGAAGCGCTGTGCACCGGTACGGTCGAAACCGTCTTCAGCGTAAGTGGCCGCTTGGCTGTGGGCCGCTGCGAAGCTGTGGCTGTTGGTGCGATCGAATCCATCTTCGGCAAAGGCGCCAGTGGCGAAAACCGAGAAGGCCAGGGTAAGGATCAGTTTGTTTTTCATGGTCGTTGCTCCGTTGGGTTCAAGAGGTGTTTCGTTTCTATGGGTTCAATGCTACGCCGATTAATTTGATTAAAAAGCGCAAAAATCCGCGCTAATAAATCGAATTAGTAGATGTTTTTGGGCCCGCCAATGGCGAACATCGCACTTGGTGAAGCCACCGGAACGCCGGTGAGGCAGTTCGCGTGCAATGGGCTTATCAGCGTCTGCAGGATGGCGCAGCGGAATTAATGCGGAGTTAAGGCGGGTGTTGGGTTGGCTGAAGGGCAGGTGTCACGGGCGGCAGAACACTCGAACCCTGCACTCAGCGGCATCACAAATGCGTTTTTGCACAACGAAAAAAGGGGCGCCCAGTTACTTGGGCGCCCCTTTTCAAACCGCAGGATCACGGTCAGTCAGTAGTAATCCGCGAATGCTGCTTGGTGTCCTTCATGGTTGCGTACACCAACAACGAACAAGCGATGCACGCTGTGACGTACCAGTAGAAACCGCTCTCCATCCCGGCGCTCTTGAACCACAGGGCTACGTATTCTGCGGTGCCGCCGAAGATCGAGACGGTCAGGGCGTAAGGCAGACCGACGCCCAGCGCGCGGATCTCGGTCGGGAACAGTTCCGCCTTGACCACGGCGTTGATCGAGGTGTAACCGCTGACGATGATCAACGCGGCCATGATCAGGAAGAACGCACCCCACCAGGTCTGGATGGTGTGCAGGGTGCTGAGGATCGGCACGGTGAACAGGGTGCCCAGCACGCCAAAGGCAATCAGGATCGGGCGACGGCCGATCTTGTCGGACAGGCCGCCAATGATTGGCTGGAGGCACATGAACAGGAACAGCGTGGCCGCCGAGATGGTGGTCGAATCACTGATGCTCATGCCGACGGTGTTGACCAGGTACTTCTGCATGTAGGTGGTGTAGGTATAGAAGGCCAAGGTGCCGCCCATGGTCAGGCCGACCACGGTCATCAGTTCCTTGGGGTGGCGCATCAGGGTGCGCATCAGGCTTTCCTTGGCCTTTTCCTTCTTGGTGAACGAGGCGGTTTCTTCCATGCCACGGCGCAGATACAGCGCGACCACCGCGCACAGTGCGCCAATCACGAACGGCACGCGCCAGCCCCAGGCATACAGTTGCTCGGTGGTCAGCGTCTGCTGCAGAACGATGAGTACCGCCAGGGCGATGAGCTGGCCGGAGATCAGGGTGACGTACTGGAAGCTGGAGAAGAAACCACGGCGGTCCTTGCTGGCCATTTCGCTGAGGTAGGTAGCCGAGGTGCCGTATTCACCACCCACCGACAGGCCCTGCAGCAGGCGGGCGATGACCAGCAGGACGGGGGCGGCGACGCCGATGGTTTCGTAACCCGGCGTCAGGGCGATAACCAGGGAGCCGGCGCACATCAGCAGCACAGACGCCATCAACGCAGCCTTGCGCCCCTTGCGGTCGGCGTAAAGGCCCATCAGCCAGCCACCGATCGGGCGCATGAGGAAGCCCACGGCGAAGATCGCGGCAGTGTTGAGCAGTTGTGCGGTGGAGTCGCCGGCCGGGAAGAAGGCCTTGGCGAAATACAGCGAGAATGCTGCGTAGACGTACCAGTCGTACCATTCGACCATGTTGCCGATGGAGCCGCTGAAGATCGACTTGAGGCGGCTGGCGGTGGTTCTTTCTGCGGCGGGCGCGACAGCTGCCCCGGTTGGCAGGGAGGTGGCGTTATCCATCAGGGATACCTTCTCGTTGTTTTTGTGGAGCGCGCCGAAGCGCAGCTTGCCAGCAAGATTGCAGAAGGTGTGCCAAACGGGTGCGTGGTGATTCATTTGAGGGCGCGTCGCGCTGTTCGTGGGCGTGCCGGGGCCACGGGAGGCGCGCTGCTGCTGGCCCGTCGCGGTTGCATCGGCGCGAGCTCGCAGGTGAGGAACTGCAGGGCAGGCCTATGAAAATGCGTAGCAGTAAGCGGATTTTTGCTTATTGAGGTAAGCCTATAGGCGGATTTCCGCTCATTCCCTTGCGATGAAATCCTCGCGTACCAGCCCATGGCGCTGCATTTTTTCGTTGAGGGTGCGCCTGGGCAGTTGCAGGTCGTGCATCACCCCTTTGATTTCGCCCTTGTGCAAGCGCAGTGCCGCGCGCAGGCATTGCGCCTCGAACGCTTCCATCTGCGCTCCCAGGGAATGGCCTGCAGGCAAGCTGTCCAGGCTCGGCGAACCCAAACCCAGGGCGTGGCGTTCGGCGGCATTGGCCAGTTCCCGCACGTTGCCCGGCCAGTCATGTGACAGCAGCTGCGCCAGTTGCGTAGCCGACAGCGGCGGGGCTGAGCGGCCGAGTTTCTGCGCTGCGGCATGGGCGAAATGTTCGAACAACAGCGGGATGTCCTCGCGCCGCTCGCGCAACGGCGCCAGGCGCAGCTCGGCGACATTCAGGCGGTAGGCCAGGTCTTCGCGAAAGCGCCCGGCCCGCGCTTCTTCAAGCAAGTCAGGCTTGGTTGCAGCGATGATTCGCAGGTCCACACTGATGCTCTGATTGGCCCCCAGCCTTTCCAGCTTCTGCTCCTGGATCACCCGCAGCAGTTTGGCTTGCTGGGCCAGTGGCATGCTTTCTATTTCATCGAGAAATACCGTGCCGCCGTTGGCATATTCGAGCTTGCCGATGCGCTTGCCCTGGGCGCCGGTAAAGGCACCGCTTTCGTGGCCGAACAGCTCGGCTTCGAACAGCGACTCAGGAATGGCTGCGCAGTTGAGTGCCACGAAGGGTTTGCCGGCACGCGGGCCGAAGTCGTGCAGGCAGCGCGCCACGCGCTCCTTGCCACTGCCGGTTTCGCCGCGGATGAGCACATTGACCGGCAGGCTGGCCAGGTCCAGCACCTGCCGACGCAATTGTTGCAGGCCTTGGGACATACCCAGAAGCGTGGATTCCAGGCGCGACTTGAGGTCTGCCTGCTCATGCAGGCGGCGATTCTCCAGCACCAGTTGGCGCTTCTCCAGCGCGCGGCGCAGGCTACCGAGCAGGTGCTGTGGGGTGAAAGGTTTTTCCAGGAAGTCATAGGCACCGTTGCGCATGGCTTCCACCGCCATCGGCACATCGCCATGCCCGGTCAGCAGGATGATCGGCAGGTCCGGGTCATCGGCCTGCACGCGCTCGAGCAGCTGCAAGCCACCCATGCCCGGCATGCGCACGTCACTGATCACGACCCCTGGAAAATGACGGGGCAACTGAGCCAGGCAGTCCTCGGCGCGGGCGAACAACTGCACGTTGAAACCTGACAGGTTCAACCATTGCTCGACGGCGCTTCGAATGCTGGCTTCATCATCGACGACGATCACTGAATTCAACATACAGGCTCCAGGTCGCGGGGCAGAGTTAGGCTCAGGCGCGCACCGCCTGGCAGGTTTTCGGCCTGCAGCTGGCCGCCGGCCTCATGGATGATGCCATAGGAAATCGCCAGGCCCAGGCCGAGCCCCTCACCCACGGGTTTCGTGGTGAAGAAAGGGTCGAACACTTTGGCCAGGTCGGGCTCGGCAATCCCGCCGCCAGAGTCGAGCACGCTCAGGCGCCATTGATCGTGCTCGGGCTCGATGCGGATTTCCAGGCGTTTGTAACGTTTGTCGGCCATGGCGTCGAGGGCGTTGCGCAGCAGGTTTATCAGCACCTGCTCCAGGCGGATCGCATCACCGCGCACCCATGCCGGGCGGGCCAGGTAGAGCGCCACTTCGACCTCGTCGTTACGGATGCGTGTGTCCAGCAGGTGCAAGGCCTGATCGACGACGGTCGCCAGGTCCAGCCGCTCGCGCAGGCCGACCGGGCTGTTACGGGCGAAGGTTTTCAGGTGGCTGGTCAGCGCAGCCATGCGCGTGAGCATCTGCTCCAGCGGCTCCAGCGCCTGGCGTGCCTCTTCGTAGCGGCCGTGATCGAGCAGCAGGCGCAGGGTCTCCAGTTGCATGCGCTGGGTTGTCAGTGGCTGGTTGATCTCGTGGGCCATGGCGGCTGACATCTGCCCCAGTGCGGCCAGCTTGGCCGACTGCACCAGGCCCTCCTGGGCGGTACGCAGCTCGCGGGTGCGCTCTTCCACCTGGCGCTTGAGCTCTTCGCGGCTGCGCCGGCGCAAGCGGGCCAGGCGCAGCCGCTGGCTGACCAACAGTGCGGCGAACACCAGGCTCAGCCACGCGGCGGCTGCGCCCAGGGCTGCGTTACGGCCATCGGCGGCCAGTTGTGGTTTGCGCAACAGGTGCAAGGTCCAGTCTTCACTTTCCAGCGGCAGGCTTTCCCACAGGTACTCGGCCGGCCCATCAGGCCCCTGTACGCGGCTGAGGGTGCTGTTGCTGGCGAAGCGGGTCAGCACCTGATGCTGCAGCGCTACCAGCGGCTGCTTGTCGTACTGGCGGGTCTCGGCCAGTTCTGCCCGATCGGGACCGCTGAGCGGTTGCAGTTCGCGGTAGCGCCAGCCGTCCTGGTTGGCGATGAAGGTGATACCGCGGGCGTCGCTGACCAGTAGGATGTCGTTGCCCTGGCGCCACTCGCGTTCAAGTTCGGGAAACTCCAGCTTGACCACCATGGCCCCGAGAAAGCGCCCTTGTTCATCGGTGACTGCACTGGACAGGAAATACCCCGGCACGCCGCTGGTCACGCCCACGGCATAGAAGCGGCCGCTGCCCTGGCTGCGGGTTTGCTTGAAATACGGGCGAAAGCCGTAGTTGGAGCCTACGTAGGTGGTGGGCAGCCGCCAGTTGCTGGCCGCCACGGCCAGCCCGGTGCTGTCGAGCAGTTCCAGGGTGGAGGAATTGGCGGCACCATTGATGCGTTCGAGCTTGCGGTTGAGTGCGTTCTGCACCGGCTCGCTGATCGGGCCGCGCAGTGCCTGGATCAGTTCAGGGTCCAGCGCCAGCACCGCAGGCAGGGCGCGATAGCGTTCGATCAAGGTATGCAGCGAGGTGGCGTACAGCCCCAACTGTTGGCTGGCGCGGCGGGCATCCTCCTCCATGGCTTGGCGCTTGGCCTGTTGCATGGCCCAGCCGGCACTGAGCGCAGTGCCGGCCAGGATCAGCAGGGTGATCAGCCCCAAACGCAGGGCGCGAAGGGAAAATGGCATGGGGCAGGTCCGGATGATGGGGTTGTCCGTACCGTCCTGTCGCCGTCAAGCCAGCGAGAGGACGGTAAGGCTTGCAGGGCCGTTACAGCAGGTTGAAGCCCTTTTGTTGCACCGCCTCTGAGTCCAGGCCGACCTGGACATTGAACGCGCCAGGCTCAGCGACCCGCTGCAGCTGCCCATTGAAGAACTTCAGGTCTTCTTCGCTGATACGGAAGGCCAAGGTCCGCGACTCTCCGGCCTTGAGCATCACTTTCTGGAAGTTCTTGAGCTCTTTGACCGGACGGCTCATGGAGGCCGCGACATCCTGCAGGTACAACTGGACCACGGTCTCGCCATCGACGTTGCCGGTGTTCTTCACCGTCACCTTGGCCTCCAGCGTGTCGCCGCGCTTGAGGTCCTTGTGCGACAGGTTCAGCCCCGACAGTTCGAAAGTGCTGTAGCTCAAGCCGTAACCGAATGGATACAGCGGGCCGTTTGGCTCTTCGAAGTACTGTGAGGTGTAGTTGCCCGGCTTGCCTGGGGTGAACGGGCGGCCAATGCGCGTGTGGTTGTAGTACATCGGGATCTGCCCGACCGAGCGCGGGAAGGTAATGGCCAGCTTGCCCGACGGGTTGTAGTCACCGAACAGCACGTCGGCGATGGCATTGCCGCCCTCGGTGCCAGCGAACCAGGTTTCCAGGATGGCATCGGCCTGTTCGCGTTCCCAGGCGATCGACAGCGGCCGGCCGTTCATCAGCACCAGCACCAGCGGCTTGCCGGTGGCTTTCAGGGCCTTGATCAGCTCGCGCTGGCTGGCCGGGATCTCCAGGGTGGTGCGGCTGGACGACTCGTGGGACATGCCGCGGGACTCGCCCACCACCGCCACCACCACATCGGATTGTTTCGCTGCCTTGACCGCTTCATCGATCAGCACTGCGGCCGGGCGCGGATCGTCAACGATTTCCGGAGCATCGAAGTTGAGGAAGTTGAGGTAATCGACGATCGCCTTGTCGCCGGTAACGTTGGAGCCTTTGGCATAGACCAGCTTGGCCTTGCCCTCGACGGCGCGGCGCAGGCCTTCGCGCACGGTGACCGAGTGCATCGGCTTACCGTCGGCAGCCCAGCTGCCCATCATGTCGATCGGCGCATCGGCCAGCGGGCCGACCAGGGCAATGGTGCCGGTTTTTTTCAGCGGCAGAGTCTGCTTGCGGTTTTCCAGCAGCACCAGGCTGCGGCGCGCCACGTCGCGCGCGGCCTCACGGTGCAGCCGGTCCTCGCCGTAGTAATCCTTAAGGTCGGTTTCGGCTTTGCCGATACGCACGTACGGGTCCTTGAACAGGCCCATTTCATACTTGGCGCCCAGTACTTCGCGCACGGCCTGGTCCAGTTCGGCCTGGGTCACCTCGCCTGACTTGAGCAGCCCTGGCAGCTCTTCGCCGTACAGGGTGTCGTTCATGCTCATGTCGATGCCGGCCTTGATCGCCAGTTTGGCCGCTTCGCGACCATCATGGGCAACGCCATGGCGGATCAGCTCCTGGATGGCGCCATGGTCACTGATGGTCACGCCCTTGAAGCCCCACTCCTTGCGCAGCAGGTCGTTCATCAGCCAGGTATTGGAGGTGGCCGGCACGCCGTTGATCGAGTTCAGCGCCACCATCACCCCGCCGGCACCGGCGTCGAGCGCGGCGCGGTAGGGCGGCAGGTAGTCGTTGTACATCTTGGGCAGGCTCATATCGACTGTGTTGTAGTCGCGCCCGCCTTCCACCGCGCCATACAGGGCGAAGTGCTTGACGATGGCCATGATGCTGTCGGCGTTGGCCGGGCTGCTGCCCTGGAACGAGCGCACCATCGCCTGGCCGATCCGCGAGGTCAGGTAGGTGTCTTCACCGAAGCCCTCGCTGGTGCGGCCCCAGCGAGGGTCGCGGGCGATGTCGACCATGGGCGCAAAGGTCATGTCCAGGGCGTCGGCGGCGGCTTCGATGGCCGACGTGCGGCCGACCTTGGCGATGGCGTCCATGTCCCAGGTGGCCGCCAGCCCCAGGCCGATCGGGAAAATGGTGCGCTCGCCGTGGATGGTGTCGTAGGCGAAGAACATCGGAATCTTCAGGCGGCTGCGCATGGCGGCGTCCTGCATGGGCCGGTTCTCGGGGGCGGTGCGCGAGTTGAAGGTACCGCCGATACGGCCTGCGGCGATTTCCTCACGGATCTTTTCCCGTGGCATCTCCGGGCCGATGCTGATCAGGCGCAACTGGCCGATCTTTTCTGCCTCGGTCATCTGGCTGATCAGATGCTCGATGAATGCCTGCTTGTCCTGCAGGGGCGGGGCGGTGGGGGCGGCAAGGGCCGCCTGACTGGCAAGGCCCAAGGCCAGGCCCAGCAAAGACAGTTTCATCATGAATCCCGTTGTCGAGGCCTGTGCCGTATCCACAGTGATACGCGCGCGGCAGAAGTTTTCAGGCGGCTATTGTTGTACGATTTACCGGCATTAATTCCAGCGGCGGATTATGCCTGATTATGTCGCTCGCTGAGGATCGCCCGCGTGCCGGGACAACAACTATAAAAACGATCAGAGACCGAAGGCATGACCCCCCTCGACGAATACCAGCAGCGCCAGATCGCTGAGGCCATAGCGCGCGTGGAACGGCGCACCGATGCCGAGCTGGTGACCGTGCTGGCCCGACGCGCCGATGATTACCCCTATCTTCCACTGTTTTGGGCCGCCGTGCTGGCGCTGGCGGGGCCTGGCCTGCTGCAGCTGGTGCTGGGCTGGCCGGTTGGGCACGCGCTGCTGGTGGCCAACCTGCTGCTGTTCATTGGCCTGTGCGCGCTGCTGCGCATCCCACGCCTGAACGCCTGGTTGGTGCCCCCTGCGCTGCGCCGCTGGCGGGCATCGCGCCTGGCCCGGCAACAGTTTCGCGAGCAGAGACTGCATTGCACGGCCAAGGGGGCTGGGGTGCTGATCTTCGTGGCCGAAGCTGAGCTGCACGTGGAGATTCTGGTCGATCAAGGTATCGATCGGCACCTCGATGCCCGTGCGCGTGCGGTGATCGGCGCCCGCTTTGCCGAGCAGGTGCGCCAGGGCCACACCCTTCAGGGCTTCATCGAGTGCATCGAGGCTTGCGGTGAGCGGCTGTGCGAGCACGTGCCACGCACCCACGCAGGCAACGAGCTGCCGAACCGCCTGGTGATTCTGGAGTGAACCACGCCCATCGCGAAAACCTTCGCCTGAGCCGGGCATCAACGTAGAATGCGCGGCATTGTGCAACGCACTCACCGCTATCCGAGGCACCTGTTTTCCATGTCCGCCAGTACTTCCGCTTCCATCGCGCCGGATGCGCGCGCCCAGTTTCTCGACCTGCTGAGCGCTGCCCTGCACGGCAACACCCTGGTCAAGCTGGTGCTGGCGCGCCATGTCGGCGCCGACCCGACCCTGCAGCGGATCATCGCCAAGCCGGTGCAGGTCAAAGGGCAGGCCAACCTGTCGCTGGTCTACCGCCATCAAACGCGCGACATCACCCGTAACGTGCCGCTGGAGCAGGCCCAGGCATTGATTGCCGGGCTGCTGCCGGAAAGCTTTCGCAATGCCCACTTGTTCGACGCTGACGGTGAAGTGCAACTGACCTTCAGCAAAAAGGGCAAGCCGATGCTCCAGCGCCACGGTGCGCAGGCGCCGCGCGACGCTGCTGCCAGCACGGGCCACGACCGCGAGAAGAAGCGTTACCTGGAACTGTCGCGCCCCTTCCTGCGTGATCTGGGTGTGACCGACGCACAGGGGGCGCTGATCCCGTCCATGTCGCGCAAGTGGAAGCAGATCAACAAGTTCGTTGAAGTGTTCGATCACGCCCTGGCCAATGCGCCGGTGCCGGCTGAGCAGGTGCTGCGGGTGGCCGACTTCGGCTCAGGCAAGGGCTACCTGACCTTCGCCATGCACGACTACCTGACCAACAGCCTGGGCCGCACGGCGCAGGTGACCGGGGTGGAGCTGCGTCCGGACATGGTCGATTTGTGCAATGCAGCCGCTTCGCGCCTGGAGCATCCGGGCCTTGAGTTTCAGTGCGGCGATGTGCGCAGCGTCGTACCCGAGGCCATCGAGGTGATGATCGCCCTGCATGCCTGCGACATTGCAACTGATTATGCGATCCACACCGGAATCCGTTGCAACGCCGCGATCATCATGTGCTCACCGTGCTGCCACAAGCAGATTCGCCCGCAACTGCAAAGCCCAGGCTTGCTGCAGCCGATGCTGCAATATGGGCTGCATCTCGGGCAACAGGCCGAGATGCTCACTGACAGCTTGCGCGCGCTGTATCTGGAAGCCTGTGGTTACGAGACGAAGGTGTTCGAGTTCATCTCGCTGGAGCACACCAACAAGAACAAGATGATTCTTGCCGTGAAACGCAAACAGCCCGCACCGGCGCAAGCGTTGCTGGAGAAGATTGCGCAACTGAAAGCGTTTTATGGCGTGCAGGAGCATTGCCTGGAGACGTTGTTGCGCAATGACGGGCTGATGCCACCCATTTCAGCGTAAGTCGGCTGTGGCGCTCGTGACCGAGCGCCTGTCAGTGTTCGGCGTGCGCTGGTCCCTTTATCGCCAACGCTGCAGCCCCCAGCGGATGCGTACCCGCATCGAAGAAATGCAGCGCTGTGCCCGCCAGATCACCAAACCGTTCCACAAAGTGCTGCTTCTGATTGATCACCGAAGCCTCGCTCAACGGCCGTATGGCAATCGCAAGATGGCGCGGCCGCGCCTGGCGAATGGCGTCGAGCAGATGCTGGTCGCTGCTGTCCAGATGCTGCCCGAACAGGCATATGCCCTGGCTTTCCTGGGCCAACTGGCCCAGGCACCAGCCCAGGTAGTCCGAGTTGCGAATGGCGCGCAGTTTTTCGTCGCTACGGTCTTCGTTGACGAACAGCGGCACTTCCCCCGGGATGTTCACGGCGAAGCCGTCCAGCAGTTCGGCGCTTTCGGCGCTGCGCTGACGGGTGGTGCCGTCTGGCAGCTTGAGCAGGTGCAGGCCACCGTGCACATGCAGCACGCGCGTTCCTTCGCTGCGGGTGCGGCGTACGTCAAAGAAACCTTGCTCATCAAACAGCGTGGCGAAGCCCTGAGGTGCATGCTGCACTGCCCAAGGCAGGATCAGGTCATAGTTGCTGGTGTAGACACTACGGTAGCCGCGTAAGGCTTGGTTGATGGACGCCAGGGTCGTCACTGGCATCTTAGGCCATGGCAGGTGCACGGTGCGCACGGCGTGGATCAGCGCTTCCTTGATCGAGTAGTAGCGGTTCAGCGGCGCAGTAGAGTTGATCGCCAGCGCCGCATTGGCGCGCACGGTCTGGTTCAGTGTAGTGAGCACCGGTTCGAACAGTTCGGTGCCCAAGGACTTGAACAAGGCTTGGTCGCTGATCGCCAGCCCTTTTTTGCGGCCGGCGCGCTGGGCCTCTTCGAACAGCGAAAAGTAGCCGAATGGTTTCCACAGCACACGGCTGGCGCCGTTGCCCAGTAGCAGGGCTTCGCAGGGGTGGCGGTGGGCGAGTTCCTGCCAGGTGGCGAGGTGGGCGTCTAGTGCGGGCATGATGGGTCCATTCGCTGGAGCGGGAAACGGGGGCGACTTTAGCATGTCATGCAATGTGTGCGAGGGTTGCGCTAGAGCCACGACCAGGTTCGCAGAACGAAAGAGGACTTCAGATGCGCAATTGTTTGATCGGGATGCTGGCCTTGGCAGCGCTGGGGCCGGCCTGCGTGGCATTGGCAACGGACGGCAAGGCCCTCGCCGCAGCCCAAGGCATACCCTACCCGGCAGTGATCGCTCACCGCGGCGCCTCCTATGATGCACCGGAATCTACCAAGCCCGCCTACCTGTTGGCCCGCGAGTTGGGCGCCGACTATCTGGAACTGGACCTGCAGCGCACGCGCGACGGCGTGCTGGTTGTGGTCCACGACGATGAGCTGTCACGTACCAGCGATGTCGCCAAGCGTTTCCCCGAGCGCAAACACAGCCCAGTCAGTGCCTTTACCCTCGCCGAGCTCAAATCCCTGGACGCCGGCAGCTGGTTCAACGAGGCCTATCCGCCACGTGCACGGGCGTCGTTCGCCAAACTGCCGATCCTCACCCTCGACGAAGTCATCGATATTGCCGAAGGCAACCCGCAGCGCCAGCCCGGGTTGTACATCGAGACCAAGGTGCCCAGCCAGTTCCCCGGTATTGAGCGCGAGCTCAAGGAGCGCTTGAAGGCCCGTGGCTGGCTCGACCGGCCTGGGCGCGTGGTATTGCAGACATTCGACCGCAACAGCCTGGCGCTGCTGCACGAGACGATGCCGCAGGTACCGAAGATTCTGCTGCTGTGGGTGGGTACCAAGGCCATCGCACCGGCCTCGGGACACGATTTCGCGGGTTCAGGCGAAAGCGACAAGGCCGCTTTTTATGCCCGCCAGCACCCCAAGAGCCGGGCTGAATTCCTGCGCTGGCTGGACTTGGCCAAGCAGGGCGGTGCAATTGGAACCGGGCCTTCTGCCAAGCGTGGCAAGCTGGGCGAACAGAGCTACGCCGATCTCATTGAGCCATGGATGAACCAGGCCAGCCATGAGCGTGGGCTGTTGGTGCACGTCTATACGCTCGACGAGGCGCAGGACTTCGACGCCGCCATGAAGGCGGGGGTGGACGGGATCTTTACCAACAGGGCGGGTGCGCTATTGCGCTTTTATGATCGCGCGGCTGAACGTGAGACGGCTGTGCTGAAAAGGCTGGGGTACTGAGCGTTTGAAGGTGTCAAGCCGGCCGGCTTGGGGGTGATCTTCGCCTCGAGGGCAGCGATGACGTTCTGGAACGCCATGCGGGGGATGCGGAGTGGAGCGGGTAGAGGGAATCGAACCCTCGTCGGAAGCTTGGGAAGCTACTGTTCTACCATTAAACTATACCCGCGTCTGCGCTCGACTTTTTACCAGAACCTGTCTGGAATTAGAAGCCCTCGTTATAAACCGGTGAAAAAAACTGTCGGCGCCCATAGCCTGCAGGCCATGGCTACAGGGCGCCGATGCACTCAGATTGCCCATGCATGCTGCTCTTGGCTGGCGTTGTACGCAGTACGTGCCCGCACCTGGCGCACGGTCGGCTTGAGGAAACCGAGCAACGCGCTGCGGGTGGCTTCGCAGGCCGTCTTGTTTTCCATGTCCAGGAAGTGCCCGGCATCACGGATCACCGTGAAGTGACTCTTGTCGACATGGTTGCCGAACTGGCGAGCGTCTTCGGCTGTGGTGTACTCGTCACGGTCGCCGTTGATGAACAGCACCGGGATGTCGATGTTACGTGCGCCACGCAGTGCCCGTTCCAGGTCATGCTGCAGTACCTGATTGATGTGGAAGTGCATCTGCGCATATTCATGGCTGTCCAGGCTGCTGACGTGCCGGTAGTTGAAGCGCTTGAACAGCGATGGCAAGTGCTTGCCGATGGTGTCGTTGACCAGGTTGCCGACCTGGTAGCGATCGCAGGCAGCCAGGTACTGGCAACCGCGGTTCAGGTAGTCGCGCATTGGTTCGTTGATCACCGGCGAGAACGAGCTGACCACCGCCTTTTTCACCATACGCGGCTGGTGCGCCAGCGCCAGCAGGGTGCAGGCACCGCCCCAGGAGAACGACATCACGTGGTCGGCCTGGAAGTGCTCGATCAGCTCAAGCAGGATATGCGCCTCGTCTTCCTTGCTGATCAGGCGTTCCTGGCGGTTGTGCGCCTTGGACTTGCCCGAGTAGGGCTGGTCGTACAGCACGACATTGAACTGTGGGTGCAGGTTACGCACCGTCTGGGCGAACGAAGCCGTGGTGGCCAGCGAGCCATTGATCAGGATGATCGTCTTTTCGGCTGCATCCGCGCGATAGAACTCCGTGTAAACCCGATACTGACCTTGGATATCAAGTACAGCGATTTCTGGCCTCATGTCATCGACTCCTGGCGCAAAAAGGGTGTTCGCGTCACCTAGGGTGCACGTTCTTTATGACAGGTAGGCATTTGCCTGAAGGAATTACCGGGCCCTGTGTCGATCCTTGGCACACGTGTCGACGGTATTGTTTTTGGCGGGCAATCTGCCGTGCTCCAAGGCATCGAGGCCTTGGGTAGCCGACAAAAAGATGTCGTGGCGCGCAGCGTGACCGACGAGTCACGCGCGGACCGACAAGTTAGGAGTCAAGCATCGGGTCTGGCATCCCGCAAGTGCCGGCTGGATAAAATTGTGACTTTTCTCGCCGGGCGGTCGTACGACGTGTGGGCCGTGCCTGAACCGGTCTAGACCGAAGCGATTTCTGCAGCCGTGAGCGCCCGGAATTCGCCCGGCGCCAAGCCTGGATCGAGCTGTATCGCCCCCATGGTTTCGCGGTGCAGCCCCACAACCTTGTTGTCGAAGTAGCCGAACATGCGCTTGACCTGGTGATAACGCCCTTCAGTGATGGACAGCTGCGCCGTACGCGGGCCAAGGATGTCCAGGTGAGCGGGGAGGGTAGTCAGGTCTTCGAAGGCGAAGTAAAAGCCTGCGCGAAACTTGTCGATGTAGTGCGCGCCGATTTCATCTTCCGTTTCCACCCGATAGCGCTTGGGCAGCTTCGTCGCCGGCTGCGTCAGGCGCCGGGACCACTGGCCGTCGTTGGTCAGGATCATCAGGCCGGTGGTGTTGTAGTCGAGCCGCCCGGCAATGTGCAGGTCCTCGCGCAACGGCGCAGGCAGCAGGTCGAGTACGGTGCGGTGCTGTGGGTCGTGAGTGGCGCTGACGCAGCCGGGCGGTTTGTGCAGCATCAGGTAGCGCGCCGGGCGCCCGGCCTGCAGCAGCTGATCATCCACCTCGATGCGGCTGAACACACGGACTTCGGCCTGCGGGTCGGTTACCGTTTCGCCATCCACCCGCACGCGGCGCTGTACCAGCAGCAAGCGTACTTGCTGGCGGTTGTAGCTGGGCAGGTTGGCAAGGAAGCGGTCGAGGCGCATGGCGTTGAGGTGGTCCAGGGAGGGACGCGCAGTCTAGCGCTTTTTTGCCGCGATCCGTGCAGGCGCGTCCTCGGCCAGGCCGGCGCCTGCGGCGCAGCGCGGGCACAGGCAGGATTTGTCGCGCAGTTCATCTGGCAGAGCCTGCAGAACGGCAGGGTCGATTGTCACCGCATAGCACCAGCAGGCTGCGGCTGCGGTACGTGGGTCGGCCAGGGTGCACTGGTTGAGGGCGCCACAGGCAGGGCAGTGCTGGCTGTCATTCATACACAAGTCCGGGATTTTCACTGCAGACGCGGTTGCGGCCGGCCTGCTTGGCACGATAAAGCGCACGGTCGGCGCGGGTCAGCAGGACTTGTAGGGTATCGCCCGGCTGCAGGCCGCTGAGGCCTATGCTGGTGGTCAGGCGCAACGGCTGTTCGTCATGGCTGAAGGTCAGCTGCTCGGTACGCCGACGGATCTTTTCCGCCACGTCGATCGCTTGCCGGCCTTGAGTTTCACGCAGCAGCACGATGAACTCCTCGCCGCCCCAGCGGCACAGTATATCCGACTGGCGCAGGCTGCCCTGGAGCACATTGGCAAACTGGCGCAGCACTTCGTCGCCTGCCAGGTGGCCGTGGTTGTCGTTGAGCGTCTTGAAGTGGTCCAGGTCGATCAACAGCGCCACCAGCGGGGCGCAATCGCGCTGGGCTTGTTGCAAGGCTTTTGCCGCCAGCAGATCGAAGCTGCGTCGGTTGGGCAGCCCGGTAAGGCTGTCGAGCGTGGCCAGGGACTCGATACTGGCCTGATGGCGCCTGAGCATGGCATGCAGCAGCGACACCACCACCAGGCTGATCATCGCGCAGATCGCCAGGTTGAGGTAGAGCGAGTGGCGAATGCGCGCCAAAGCGCCGGCCTCGCGTTTATCCACCAACAGGTACCAGTCAAGTTCGGGCAGGTGCCTTACGTTGAGAAAGTGGCTGTGGCCCTCGCTGTCTTTGTATTCATGGCTGCCCTCGGCGGGTACCGGCTGCTGCGCCTGCAAGGCATCCAGTTCCGGGTTGTCGCGCAGTGGCTGGCCGACCCGCAGGCCATGCGGGCCGCCGTCGGAGCCGGTGAGCAAGATTTTGCCCTTGGCATCGGTGAACAACACCGATCGCTGGTAACGCCGCTGGTAGGTGTCGATCAGCTTGACCACCGTGTCCACGCTCAGGCCCACCCCGGTCGCACCGATGAACCGCTGCTGGTAGTCCAGCACCCGGTAGTTGATAAACACCGTGAGGCTGTCCTGGTTGGCCATGTCCAGGTCGACGTTGATTTCATAGGGTGCTTTCTGGTCGCGCAGGCGGAAATACCAAGCGTCGCGCCAGCTGTTGGGCTGGACCTGCTTGAGCACACCTTTGGCCTGGTAATAGGTCAGGGTGCGGTCGGAGACGAAGAACGAAGTGAAGGTGTCCTGCTTGCCCATGACTTCGCCAAGGAAGCGCGTGATGCGCTGAGTGTCCTGCTCGCCCGCGAGCACCCAGTCACGCAGGAAAGTGTCCTGGGCCATCATCGAGGCGATCAGTACCGGGCGGATGAGGTCTTTCTGGATTTCCGAATAGACCGTGTCGGAGGTCAGCGGCAGTTCAGTGTTGACGATGCCATCGCGGATCGCGCTGCGGGAGGCGAAATAGCTGAGCAGCGAGGTGGCGATGAAACCGCAGGCCAGCAGCATCAAAATGGTGAGGATCAGCGAGCGGTGCGCGAACAGAGCGGAACGTGAGGGCATGATCATCCCGTGATGTGTGCCGAGGCGATCATTCTAGTGATAAGCCTGGGAAAAGACTGCAGGTTTATTGGGGGTATCCAAGCTATTTCAAATTATTGCGGAAATGGCACTGCACGATGGCGACAATGTCTTATTCCTTGTCGATGTTCGCTTTGGCGTCGACGCTCGGCAGCGCCGCTGTACGGGCACCCCAGCGGTCCAGGAGGCCGCCATGTCCTATCGAATTCTGTTGATCGCCCTGTTGGGCCTGATGACAAGCGCGTGCGTGCCCTACCACGAGGGTGGCCGTTATTATCGTACCGATTACTACACCGCTGACCGGTATGTCTCGCCGGGCTATTACCGTCATGACCGCTATTACGTCGCCCCCCAGCCGCGCTACTACTATCAGCCGGCGCCGCGCTACTACCGGCCTGCACCCCTGCCGCAATACCGTGCGCACCCTCAGCCCGGGGTGAAGCAGTGGCATGGCAACCCGCGTTACGACTATGGCAATCGCCAGCGTTATGACTACGGCCGTGATCGCGACCGGCATGATTACCGCAATGACAGCCGGCGGTATCAGAACGACCGGTGGCACTCCAATGGCCGGGGTGATCGTGATCGCCGTCCGGAGGGTAGGCGCTCAGGTGACCGCAACTGGCAACGGTGAAGGTTTACCGGGAGGGGTATAGCGGCCCCGGTCAGGCAAGATCTGCCAAGGGATGGCGCCCCTCCCATACCTTCTCAAAATGGGCCTCGACCACCGCCGCCGGCACTTGCGTAACATCCGGCCAGTGCCAGCGTGGCTGGTTGTCCTTGTCCAGCAGGCGGGCGCGCACGCCTTCGCTGAATTCGGGGTGACGGCAGCAATTGAGGCTCATGCTGTATTCCATCTGGAACACCTGGGCCAATGACAGATGCCTGGCCCGACTGATCTGTTCCCAGACCAGATGCGCCGTGAGCGGGCAGCCCTCGTGCAGGCGTTGCCCAGCGGCGGCCAGCAAGGGATCTTCATGCTGCTTGAGCCCCTCCAGTGCCCGCCACGCGGCCGCCGGGTCGGCAACATCGAGCAGGGCATCGATCAGCTGGCGCCGCGGCAACCACTGCGCCTGCGGCAGTTCGGCATAGGCACGGTGCTGCTCCGCCTTGAGCAGGCTGTTCAACTGCAGGTCGGTCTGTTCTTGCCAGTTGAGTTGCAACAGCTCTTCGATAAGCCCGTCTTGTTGATGCTCGCCAAAGAATCGGTCCGCCAGGCCCAGGTCGATGGCATCCCGGGCGTTGATGGGGGCGCCGGTCAGCCCCAGAAACAGCCCAAGCCTGCCCGGCAGGCGCCCAAGAAACCAACTGGCGCCCACGTCGGGGTACAGGCCAATACTGATTTCTGGCATAGCCAGGCGGCTGCTGGGCGTAACGATGCGTACGCCGGCCCCCTGCAACAGCCCCATGCCACCCCCCAGTACATGGCCGTGGCCCCAGCACAGCAACGGCTTGGGGTAGGTGTGCAGGAGATGGTCGAGGCGGTATTCGGCGGCGAAGAAGGTGGCTGCCAGCGGTGGCACGCTGCCAGGGTGGTCGCGGCAGGCCTGGGCCAGTGCCCGTACATCGCCGCCGGCGCAAAATGCCTTGGCGCCGTTGCCACGCAGCAATACACAGACTACGCCCGGATCGCGTGCCCAGTCCTGCAGGTATTCGCCGAGCATTTCGATCATCGGCAGGCTCAGGGCATTGAGCGCCTTGGGCGCGTCCAGTGTGGCAATGCCGATGCGGGCGCCATCGGCGCCGGTAAGTACCTCGCAGTGAATGGTCATGGCTACCTCGTTCAAGTCATCGCTCAAGTATGGCTTGCCTGGGCGATCATGCAGGCCACAGGTCGGACCGATTGACAAGGGCAGATGGCTTACCTAGTGTCGCGCCATTGTTTACGGATGGCCCCATGACTGACGACGATCGCATCAAACTCGAACCCAGCTGGAAAAACGCCCTGCGGGCCGAGTTCGACCAGCCCTACATGCACCAGCTGCGTGAATTCCTGCGCCAAGAGCACGCCGCCGGCAAGGAAATCTACCCACCCGGCCCGATGATCTTCAATGCGCTCAACTCCACCCCGCTCGATCAGGTGAAAGTCGTCATCCTCGGCCAGGACCCGTATCACGGCCCGGGCCAGGCTCACGGCCTGTGCTTCTCGGTGCAGCCGGGTGTGCCGACCCCGCCTTCGTTGGTCAACATCTACAAGGAACTGCAGCGCGACCTGAACATCCCCATTGCCAGCCATGGTTACCTGCAAAGCTGGGCCGAGCAGGGGGTGCTGCTGCTCAACACGACCATGACCGTCGAGCGCGCCAATGCCGCTTCGCATGCCAAGAAAGGCTGGGAATTCTTTACGGACCGGATCATTCAGGTGGTCAGCGAGCAGTGTTCGAACGTGGTGTTCCTGCTGTGGGGCGCGCATGCCCAGAGCAAGCAGAAGCTGATCGATGGCACCAAGCATCTGGTATTGAAGTCGGTGCACCCCTCGCCACTGTCGGCGTACCGGGGGTTCCTGGGTTGTGGGCATTTCAGCCGGGCCAATGGCTTCCTCGAACAGCGTGGCCTGGCGCCGATCAACTGGGCGTTGCCGCCGCTTTGAGGGGCAGGGGGTTCTGAGGGGACAGTGAGCGGCTGCCTGCCTGGGTTGTCGATGCAGCGCTGCATGGCACCGGCTTCGCCGGTGATCGCCGGCAAGCCGGCTCCCACATGGATTGCGCCGGCTTTTAGAGGATGGTTGCCTCCCCCAGTAATGCGCAGGCCTGAAGAACTGCGCGGTCGCGGTGGGGGTAACTGTTCTTGCTCAACTTCTAAAAGTTGGCGCGGTTGGGGTGGGAGCCGGCTTGCCGGCGATGGGCTGCGCAGCAGCCCTGATCACACTGACTGCCTGACATCAACCTCAGGTCACCTCCCACAGGCGTTGCGTTGGCTTCAGTCCTGGCCTTTCACCCAGTATCTGAACAGCGGTTCGGCCAGAAAAAGCACGAACAGCAAGCGCATCACTTGCAACGCGGTCACCAACGGCACCGACAACTGCAACGTCTCTGCGGTCAGGCTCATCTCGGCAATGCCGCCCGGCATCATGCCCAGCGTCAGCGAGCGCAGATCCAGCGCAGTCATCACGCTCAACCCCCAGGCGGCAGCGCCCGCGATCAACATGCACAGCGCGGTGGCGAGCAACGTGCGCAGCAAGAACGACGGAGCACGGCGGAAGAACGTGCGGCTGAAGTGGCAGGCCAGGCCACTGCCGATCAACCATTGGCCGATCTGGCTGGCACCGTCGGGCAGGGCAATCTGCAGGTTGCCCGCCAGGCTTAGCGTGGCGGCCACCAGCAGCGGCCCGAACAGCCAGGGGTTGGGCTGGCGCAAGCGCTGCCAGGCGAGAGCGACCGCCACACCCAGCGGTGCGATCAGTGCCAGCCAGCCCCAGCTCACACTGGCGGTATGATTGAGCGGCACACCGTCACCGATCAGGAACTTGAACAGCGCCGGTACGCACAGCACCACCGCCAGCACCCGCAGGCTTTGCGCCGCAGCCACCTGGCTGAGCACCGCGCCGTTACGTGCGCCGAGGTTGACCATCTCCCCGGAACCCCCGGGCATGCTGGCAAAAAATGCCGTGGCACGGTCTTCGCCGGTACGCCGCAGCAACCAGACGCCCACCCCGCTGGAAACCGTGGTTAGCATCGCGGCAAAGAAGATCAGCACGAAATGGCTGGCCACCTGTTCGATCACGGCAGGGGTGAAGTGCAGGCCGATACCCAGGCCGATGATGCATTGGCCGCATTTGCGGCCATTGGGGATTTCCGAGAGTTGCCAGGGCGTCAGGCAGCGCACCAGGATGATCGCCAGCAAGGCGCCGACCATCCAAGGCAAGGGCCAGCCGACCAGGCTGGCGAGATACCCGCCCGCCAGGCCGACCAGCCCTGTCGCCCAGTACAGCGGTAACGACCGATCAGGCATCGGCCATCGCCCGGCGCTGCAGGCTGCGCTTGCGCCAGATACGCAGCAGCGGCAGGCAGAGCATGAACACCACCAGTGCCCAGATGCCCATGCTGATCGAGCTCGACCACAGAATGCCCAGTTCGCCATTGGAAATCGACAGCGCACGGCGCAGGTTCTGCTCCATCAGGCCGCCCAGAATGAAACCGAGCAGGATGGGCGAGAGCGGGAAGTCCAGCTTGCGCAGGATGTAGCCCATGATGCCGATGCCGACCATCAGGAACAGGTCAAAGGTGGTGGCGTGCACGGCGTATACACCGATCGCGGTGATGATCGCGATTACTGGCACCAGCGCCCAGTTCGGTACGGCGAGGATGCGCGTGAAGATGCGGATCATCGGGATGTTCAGGATCACCAGCATGATGTTGGCGACGAACAGCGAAGCGATCAGCCCCCAGACAATGTCAGGTTGCTGTTCGAACAGCAGGGGGCCGGGGGTGATGTTGTACAGGGTCAGTGCACCGATCATCACCGCCGTGGTGCCCGAGCCGGGAACGCCCAGGGTCAGCATCGGCACCAGGGCGCCGCAGCAGGACGCGCCGATGGCCGTTTCCGGGGCAGCCAGGCCACGGGCATCGCCCTTGCCGAACTTGCCACTTTCGCCGGCGATACGCTTCTCGGTCATGTAGGCCACGGCGCTGGCCAGGGTCGCACCCGCACCTGGCAGCACGCCCATGATGAAACCGAGCACGCCACAGCGAATATTGATGACGAACACCGAGGCCGCTTCCTTGAAGTTGAACAGCATGCGCCCCGTGGCTTTGACCGCCTGGTGGCCATGATGAGTCTTCTCCAGCAGCAGCAGGATTTCGCTGATCGAGAACAGGCCCAGCACCAGCACCACGAACTGGATACCGTCGGCAAGGTGCACGCTGTCACCGGTAAAGCGGTACACGCCGCTGTTGGCGTCGATGCCCACCGCTGACAGGAACAGGCCGATCAGTGCGGCGATGAAGGTCTTCAGCGGTTTGTCCCCGGCCATGCCGCCCAACGCAACGATGGCGAACACCATCAGCACGAAGTACTCCGCCGGCCCGAAGGCGATCGCCCATTTCGCCAGCAGCGGGGCGAACAGCACCATGCCGCAGGTGGCGATGAGTGCGCCGATGAACGAACTCCACGCCGACAGCGACAGGGCAACGCCAGCCAGGCCGTTGCGGGCCATCGGGTAGCCGTCCAGGGTGGTCATCACGGTCGAGGCTTCGCCCGGGATGTTCAACAGGATCGAGCTGATCCGCCCGCCGTATTCGCAGCCCAGGTAAACCGCTGCCAACAGGATCAGTGCCGACTCTGGGGGCAGGCCGAGGGCGAAGGCGATCGGGATCAGCAACGCCACGCCGTTGATCGGGCCCAGGCCCGGCAGCAAGCCGACCACGGTGCCGATGAGGGTGCCCGAAAGGGCGGTAACCAGGTTGTAGGGGGTCAGGGCGACGCCAAAGCCCTGGCCCAGGTAGCTCAAGGTATCCATCTGTCAGTTCTCCAGTACGCTCAGCAGGCCGAGGGGCAGGGGCACATCCATCACGCGGTCGAACAGCCAGTAGAGGAACAGGCTCATGCCTACCACCACGAGGGTGCTGTGCAGCCAGCGGCCGCCGTACAAGCGCGCCATGGGGATGCCAACCAGGATGGCGCTGAGGATGAAGCCCAAGGCTTCAAAGGTGCTGGCGAAGACCAGCAGCAGGCCGACGCAGGCAGCAACCTTGGTCAGGGTCGCGCGGTCCAGCGCAGGCTCGTCGTCCTTGTGCACGATGGGCGTGGGGCGTATGGCGAGATAGAGCAGGCCAAGGCTCATCAGGCCAAGCATCAACAGCGGGTAGGCCCGTGGGCCGACCGGTTCGTAGGAAAAGGCCGCCTGGTACGGCCAGGCCATCACGGCCAGGACGGCGCACAGCGCCAGCAGAGCCAGGGCGAAGAGGCGTTGCAGGATCATTGGGAATCCTCATTGGGGTTGCAGTGGCCGTGCAGGCCTTTTCGCCGGCTAGCTGGCTCCCTACGCTGTCGCCGTGGGGGCCGGCTTGCCGGTGATGTGGCCCGTACAGGCGCCCGGGCTTACTGAACCAGGCCAAATTCCTTGGCCAGTGCCTTGTAGTCCGCCACTTGCTTCTTCACATAGGTGTCCAGCTCTGCGCCGGTCATTGCGAACGGGAACAGCTCGCGCTGGTCACGCAGCTTGGCGAAGTCTTCAGAGGCAAGCATCTTGTCGAAGGAATCCTTCCACCAGGCATACTCCTCGTCGCTCACTTTCGGCCCAAGGTAGAAACCGCGCACCACCGGCCAGACGATGTCGTAGCCCTGTTCCTTGGCGGTGGGGATGTTTTTCATCTCCGGCTCGTCGAGACGGTTTTCCGAGAACACGGCGAGGATGCGCATGTTGCCGCTCTGGATGTGGGGCATGGAGTCGGAGATATCGGTGGAGCCGACCTGGATATGGCCACCGAGCAGCGCAGTGGCGATCTCACCGCCACCTTCAAGGGCCACGTAGCGCAGGTCGCGCGGGTTGATGCCGGCGGCCTTGGCGATCAGGGCGGTCTGCATCCAATCCTGGCTGCCGACGGTACCGCCAGAGCCGATCACCACCTTGCTCGGGTCTTTCTTCAGCGCTGCGACCAAGTCATCCAGGGTCTTGTAGGGTGAATCGCTTTTCACCGCGATGGCGCCGTAGCTGGTGCCGACTGCCGCCAGCCATTTCACGGCATTTTCGTCGAAGCGGCCGAATTTGCCCTGGGCCAGGTTGAGCAAGGAGCCGCTGGACCATGCCACCAAGGTGCCGGCATCCGCTGGGCGCTGCGCTACCACCGCGTTGTAGGCCACTGCGCCGACACCACCTGGCATGTAGGTGACGCGCATCGGTTTGCTGAGGATCTTCTCCTGCACCAGGGCGCTTTGCACCAGCTTGCAGGTCAGGTCGAAGCCGCCACCCGGCGAGGCCGGGGCGATGCATTCGGGGCGTTTGGGTTCGGCGGCGATGGCATGGCCGGCCAGCAGCAGGCAGCCGGTAACCAGGGCGAGGCGGCGCAGTGAAAAGTTCATCGTCTATCTCCGTGAGCGTTGTTGTTATGGGTTACCACAGGGCGACGCTGTAGCTCACCAGCAGCCGTACTTCGTCGGCATCGCGGGCGAAATTCGAGCGGAAGGTAGCGTTGCGCAGGCGCACGGCGACGTTTTTCAACGGGCCGCTTTGTACCACGTACTTGAACTCGGTATTACGTTCCCACTCCTTGCCCTCGCTGCCATCGGCGCGGCTGACGTTGTCGCCGTTGATGTAGCGGGTCATGAAGGTCAGGCCCGGGACGCCCAGCGCCGCGAAGTTGTAGTCGTAGCGAACTTGCCACGAGCGCTCGTCGGCCCCGGCGAAGTCGTTGATCTGCACGAAGTTGACCAAGTATGGGTCGGCACCATCGACATAAGGGAAGGCGCTGTCACCTGACAGGTGCTGGTAGGCGGCGCTCACCTTGTGCCCGCCCAAGGCATAGCTGAACATGCCGTTGACGGTGGTGTTGTCGATGCTACCGGCCTTGGCCTGGCCCTGATCGTCGCTCACTGCCAGGCGCAGGTCGGCACCGAAGGTGCCCGGGCCCCAAGGCTGGGTGGCGACCATGCCGAGGAAGTGCTGGCGGTAGATGTCGTCGAGCTGGGCGAAGTGGTAGCTGCCGGTGATGCGATCGGTGAACTGGTAGTCGACGCCCCCCAGGTCGAGGTTGTCGGCCGAGAACGTGCCGCCGAAGCGGCCGTTCTTGTTGTTCAGGGCCAGGTCTTCCCAGTTGGTGTCATTGCGATCCTTGGCCTTCTCCAAGCGCCCGCCGGTGAAGGTGAGGTTCTTGATCTCCTTGGAGGTGACCAGGCCGCCCTCAAAGGTTTGCGGCAGGATGCGGCCATCGTTGGGCTGCAGGGTCGGCAGTTCGGGGATCAGCGAGCCGATTTTCAGTTCGGTCTGGGACACTTTCACTTTGCCGGTCAGGCCGAGTTTGGAGTACTCATCGGCGGCCTTGCCATCATCGTGGGTCGGCAACAGCCCAGAGCCTGCGCGGTCGGGGCTTGAGTCGAGCTTGATGCCGAGCATGCCCAAGGCGTCCAGGCCAAAGCCCACGGTGCCGTCGGTGTAGCCGGACTCAAAGTTGAGCATCAAGCCCTGGGCCCACTCGTCGCGCTTGGACTGCTGCGCACTGGTGCCGTCGCGAAAGTCGCGGTTGAAGTACATGTTGCGGGTTTCGAAGGTTGCCGTGCTGTCTTCGAAGAAGGCGGCCTGGCTCATCGGGGCGACGCCGGCAAGCGCGAAGGCACAAGCGTAGGCGTATGGGCGTGCGGAAAGGGAACGGGTAGGCGCGAACGCCTGCGGCTGCGATGACAGCATCGAGGATGACTCCGTTATTGTTCTTATTGGTTGCACCTTGCTGGTGCTTTTTTTCGGCGCATGGGGCGACCGTGGTGCGATGCTAGGTAACGAACCTTTCGCTAACCTTTCAGCTTGAAAGGTTTGTTACGAGGGGCTTCACAGACCGGGCTACAGCGGTACACTCCGCGCCACCGCCCCACCCGAGCAGGGAGAATTCGATGCGTGTGCTGCTGGTCGAAGACCACGTACAACTGGCCGAAAGCGTGGCCCAGGCCCTGAAGAGCCATGGCTTGACCGTGGATGTGCTGCATGACGGCGTGGCCGCCGACCTGGCGCTGGCCAGCGAGGAGTACGCCGTTGCCGTGCTCGACGTGGGCTTGCCGCGCATGGACGGCTTTGAGGTGCTGGCCCGCCTGCGTGGGCGCGGCAAGACCCTGCCGGTGCTGATGCTGACTGCGCGCAGCGATGTGAAGGACCGGGTGCATGGCCTGAACCTGGGCGCCGACGACTACCTGGCCAAACCTTTTGAGCTGACCGAGCTGGAAGCACGGGTCAAGGCGCTGCTGCGGCGCAGCGTACTGGGCGGCGAGCGCCAGCAACGCTGCGGTCCGCTGGTGTATGACCTTGATACCCGGCGGTTCACCCTGGGCGAGGACCACCTGACCCTGACCTCCCGTGAGCAGAGCGTACTCGAGGCGCTGATCGCCCGGCCCGGCCGGGTGATGAGCAAGGAGCAGTTGGCCGCCCAGGTCTTTGGCCTGGACGAAGAGGCCAGCCCCGACGCCATCGAAATCTACATCCACCGCCTGCGCAAGAAGCTCGACGGCCAGCCGGTGGCCATTGTCACATTCCGCGGCCTCGGCTACCTGCTCGAGCACCGCGATGCGTGACAATGGCAGCCTGCGCGGGCGCTTGCTGGGCAACCTGGCGCTGCTGCTGGTCGTGCTGATGCTGGCCAGCGGCCTGAGCGCCTACTGGAATGGGCGCGAGGCTGCCGATACGGCCTACGACCGGACCTTGCTGGCATCGGCGCGGACCATCGCCGCCGGCTTGTCCCAGCGCGACGGCACCCTTAGCGCGGACGTGCCCTACGTGGCGCTGGACACCTTTGCCTACGACAGTGCCGGGCGCATCTACTACCAGGTGCTGGACATCAACCAGAAACTGATCTCGGGCTACGAGAATCTGCCGCCCCCGCCGCCAGGCACACCGCGTACGGACGATTACCCAGCGCTGGCGCGCTTTTACAACGCCACCTACCTCGGGCAGGACGTGCGCGTGGTCAGCCTGCTCAAGGCTGTAAGCGAGCCGAACATGAACGGCATGGCTGAAATCCGGGTGGCCGAGACCGAGGAGGCGCGGGTGAGCATGGCCCGTGGGCTGATGGCCGACACCCTGCTGCGCCTGGGCATGCTGGCGCTCGGGGCATTGGGGATGGTCTGGTTCGCGGTGAGTGCGGCGCTGCGCCCGCTGGAGCGTCTGCGCAAAGCCGTGGAGGAGCGCCAGCCGGATGACCTGCGCGCGCTGCCGCTGGTGCAGGTGCAGCGTGAGCTTGACCCGCTGGTGCGTGCCTTGAATCACTTCACCGAACGCTTGCGAGGGCAGTTCGAGCGCCAGGCGCAATTCATTGCCGAGGCCGCCCACGAACTGCGCACGCCGTTGGCGGCCCTCAAGGCGCGGGTCGAGCTGGGCTTGCGCGCGAAACAGCCCGAACAGTGGCACCAGACGCTGGAGTCTGCCGCCCAAGGCACTGACAGGCTGACCCATCTGGCCAACCAGCTGTTGTCGTTGGCCCGTGTGGAAAATGGCGCCCGGGCAATCGCCGAGGGTGGCGCTCAGCGCCTGGACCTCAGCCAGCTGGCCCGCGAGCTGGGCATGGCCATGGCGCCGCTGGCGCATAAACGTGGTGTGGCCTTGGCGCTGGAGGCCGCGGCGCCGGTGTGGCTCAAAGGTGAGCCGACCTTGCTCAACGAATTGCTCAGCAACCTGATGGACAATGCGCTGGCCCATACCCCGGCGGGCGGTAATGTGATTTTGCGGGTGCTGGCGCCAGCGGTACTGGAGGTCGAGGATGATGGCCCCGGTATCCCCGAAGATGAGCGCGAGCGGGTGTTCGAGCGCTTCTATCGACGCAGCGCCCAAGGCACTGGCTTGGGGTTGGCGATCGTCGGTGAGATCTGTCGCGCGCACCTGGCGCAGATCAGCCTGCACGACGGTGAGAAGGGCGGGCTGAAAGTGCGCGTGAGTTTTATCGCTGACTGAGGTCTTGCCTGCGCGGCACCGTTGGCGGGCAAGGCACGGCTAGCGCAGCATGCTCCGCGCTTCCAGCAGCTCGCCAACCTCCAGCTCCGTGCCAAACGGCAACCCCAGGTGGCGATAGGCCGGCAACGCAGCCAGAGGCCGGCTGCGTCCGCGCTGGCTGAGGCAGCGGGCGATCTGCACCACGTCGATGTAGTCGATTTTGTCGGTGCGCCGGTCCAGGTCCTGCACCTGGCTTGGCAGGTTGACCAATTGCTCGGGGAATTCCCATGACGAAAGGATCTTGTCCCCCAGCACAGGCTGGATCTGCTCGATCACGTAGTGCAGGCATACCGGGTCCGAGAGCAGTTCGTTGTGCTCTTCGGCGTAGATCAGTACCGGCAGCGCGCCGATCTGGTTGACCAGGCCGCCGAGGGTGGCCTGGTCAGGCTTGAGGTGAGTGAAGCGGCGGCAGATTTCATAGCTGATGCCCGCCACTTCAAGGCTGTTGGCCCAGATATCCCTTAATTTTTGCTCGACTGCCGATGAACGTGCGTGGAAGATCTGTTCGATCACCAGGCCGATGGCCAGGTTGCAGCTGTAGTTGATGCCCAGGCGAGTGATGGCCGTGTGCAGGTCAGTGACCTCGATCGCCGCCCGCAGCAGGGGGCTGTTCACTACCTTGATCAGGCGGGCGGAGAGGGCCGCGTCGCGGCCAATCACCTTGCTCAGGGCAGCAACGCTGATTTCCGTGTCCTCGGCGGCCTCACGGATGCTCAGGGCAACTTCCGGAAGCGTCGGCAGGACCAGGTCATCGTTGGCGATGGCAGCCAGCAACTGTGCTTGAACCATCTCGGCCAGCTTGTTCATTTACTTCTCTACAGCAGGGGTGGCGGGCTGGTCAGCGCTGGATTTCCCGGTCGCGATCCAGTTCGTAGGGTAGGCTCGAAACCTGCAGGCGCGGGCCTTGCAGGCTGCCCAGGTGCAGGTTGTCATCCTCCACGGCCTCGGCACTGAGTACCGCTAGCAGTTCGCAGCCCTTGCCCGTGCTAGCGGCAATGACCACTTCGCCAACCGATGAGCCATGGGTCGGCGAGAAGATCTGCGCCCCTGGGGCAGGACTATCGTGCTGGTCCAGCAGCAGGCGGTACTGGCGTCGCTTGAGCTTGCCCAGATACTGCATGCGCGCGACGATTTCCTGGCCGGTGTAGCAGCCCTTCTTGAAACTCACGCCATCGACCGCCTGCAAATTGATCATCTGCGGGATGAACAGCTCACGGGTCGGGCCCATGACCTGGCCGATGCCGGCACGAATCTGCCCCAGCAGCCAGTCGTTCAGCGGTGCTTCAGGCAATGAGGCTGCCAGTTTTTCGCGCACGCTGGCGGCGGTGTCCGCCGGTACCCAAAGCTCCACGCGCCCCTCGGAGACGGCCACGGCGATCAGGCCTTCATGGCGTTCGGTGGCGCCCGCGTTGGTCGGCACCTTCAAACCCAAGGCCAGCAGCGCCGCATCACCGCCCTGCAGGCCGAAACGCGCCCAGGCAGCGCTTTCGTCGCTGAGCGTGGCCTTGGAAAACACAGCGTACTTTTTCAGGTCGGCCAGCTGTGCCTCGAGCAGCTCGCTGGCCATGGCCAGCAGGTAGCCGTTGCCTTCGGGCAGGATGCGGAAGCTCGACTGCATGCGCCCCTTGACCATGCAGCGGGCGCCCAGGCTAGCGTACTCGGGGCTGAGGTAGTTGATGTTGCAGGTCAATTGGCCCTGCAGGAACTTGCCGGCATCGGAGCCGCGGACGGCGAGGATGCCCTCGTGGGACAGCGGGCAGTAGAAAGCGGAATCGGCCATGGGGGATCGCGGTGGCTAAAGACTGGCGGCCATCATAGAACGCCAGTAACAAAATAGGTAGGTGACTAGACCAACGCCTCGTGCCGCTTCGTGCGCCTGGCTGTATACTGGCCGCCCATTTGAGGAGGGCCCCATGGTCGAACAAACTGAACTCAACCGGCTTTTCTGGCACAGCCGTCGCGGCATGCTGGAACTCGACGTACTGCTGGTGCCTTTCACCCAGGAGGTCTACCCGACCCTGAGCGAAGCCGATCGCGAACTCTACGTTCGCCTGTTGAGCTGTGAGGATCAGGATATGTTCGGCTGGTTCATGGAGCGTACCGAGTCCGAAGACCCGGAGCTGCAGCGCATGGTTCGCATCATTCTGGACCGTGTCCAGCCCAAGTGAATGTTTCGAGTGCCGTTGGCAGGGTTCGCGCCTGCTGCTGGCGGCCTACCTGATCTGCCAGGTGCTGGCGTTGCTGGCCTTGTGGCTGAGTGCGCTGCCCTGGTGGTTTTCCCTCGCTGTCTCAGGCGCTTGCCTGGCCCACGCCCGCTGGGTGATCCCTCGACGCATACTGCTGACCCATGCTCAAGCCGTCACTGGCCTGCGCCGGGATGCAGCGGGCTGGCAGCTTTTCAGTCGTGCCGGGGGCTGGCAGGCGGTGCGCCTGTGTCGCGACAGCGTGGCGCTGCCGGGCCTGGTGGTATTGCGGTTCACCAGGCCTGGGCGCTGGCTGGCCGAGAGCCAGTGCGTTGTCGGCGATGCCACGGCGGCTGATCAGCATCGGCGTCTGCGGGTACGGCTGAAATTCAGCCGGCGCCGGTGGGCAGAGGTCGCGGCCCGCTAGGCAGGCGCCGCGTCTGCCCTTGCAGTTTGCCTGCCAAAGCGGTATCGACCCTCAGGTGGGGCTCAGGATGGTGTCCTTGGCCTCAGCCAGCATCCCGGGGTAGTCCAGGGTGTAGTGCAACCCGCGGCTTTCCTTGCGCTGCATGGCCGAGCGGATCATCAACTCCGCCACCTGTGCCAGGTTGCGCAACTCGATCAGGTCGCGGCTGACCTTGTAGTTGCTGTAGAACTCGTCGATCTCGTCCAGCAGCAGGCGCACGCGGTGCTCGGCACGCTGCAGGCGCTTGCTGGTGCGCACGATGCCCACATAGTCCCACATGAACCGCCGCAGTTCGTCCCAGTTGTGGGCAATGATCACATCCTCATCCGAGTCGGTGACCTGGCTGGCATCCCAGCAGGGCAGGGCTTTGGGCATGGCGATCTGGGCCAGGCGGTCCTCGATGTCTGCGGCAGCCGAACGGCCGTAGACGAAACACTCGAGCAGCGAGTTGCTGGCCATGCGATTGGCGCCGTGCAGGCCGGTGAAGCTGGTCTCGCCGATGGCGTATAGGCCCGGAACGTCGGTATGGCCGCGATCGTCGACCACCACCCCACCACAGGTGTAGTGGGCGGCCGGCACTACCGGGATCGGTTGGCGGGTGATGTCGATACCGAAGGTCAGGCAGCGCTCATAGACGGTCGGGAAGTGGCTTTTGATGAAGTCGGCCGGTTTGTGTGTGATGTCCAGGTAGACGCAGTCCACACCCAGGCGCTTCATCTCGTGGTCGATGGCCCGGGCCACGATGTCGCGCGGAGCCAGTTCTTCGCGGGGGTCGAAGCGCGGCATGAAGCGCTCACCGTTGGGTAGGCGCAGCAGGGCGCCTTCGCCGCGCAGGGCTTCGGTGACCAGAAAGCTTTTGGCTTGCGGGTGATAGAGGCAGGTCGGATGGAACTGGTTGAATTCCAGATTGGCAACCCGGCAGCCGGCGCGCCAGGCCATGGCGATGCCATCGCCGCAGGCGCCATCAGGGTTGCTGGTGTACAGGTAGACCTTGGCGGCACCGCCGGTAGCGAGCACGGTAAAACGCGCGCCGAAGGTATCCACCTCACCACTGTTGCGGTTCAGCACATAGGCGCCCAGGCACCGCTCGCCGGGCAGGCCAAGGCGCCGCTCGGTAATCAGGTCGACCGCTACGCGTTGCTCGAGCAGTTCGATATTGGGGCGTTTGCGGGCTTGCTCCAGCAACGTGGTGAAAATGGCCGCGCCCGTGGCGTCGGCGGCATGGATGATGCGCCGGTGACTGTGCCCGCCTTCGCGGGTCAGGTGAAATTCGAAACCGCCATCGTCAACGCTGGCGTGCTCATCGCGGGTAAAAGGCACGCCTTGCTCGATCAACCACTCGATGGCTTCGCGGCTGTGCTCGACGGTGAATCGCACCGCCTCTTCATGGCACAGGCCGCCACCGGCGTTGAGGGTGTCCTCGACATGGGACTGCACGGTATCGGAATCGTCCAGCACCGCCGCCACGCCGCCTTGCGCCCAGAAGGTCGAGCCATTGGCCAGGTCGCCCTTGCTCAGCACGGCGATGCGCAGGTGGGCGGGCAGGTTGAGTGCCAGGCTGAGACCGGCTGCGCCGCTGCCGATCACCAGGACATCATGTTGGAATTGTTGGCTCATGTCGGGACACTAGTAATCTTCAGAGGGGGCACGGCACAATAGTCACGCGTAGATGGCATTGTGAAACTATCGTGAATAGCGGCCGGGTTGCCTTTATAGCAGCCTGTGGTGGCCAATTTCCATGCCACTTGCGACGTAAGGGTAATCTTCCCGGGAACTTTCCTACATGGCTGGAAATCCTAAGAAGGCTGCCCGTGCGCCATCATTTCGCGCGGCGACGCGAGGCGGCGGCTCTATCCGGGCTGACACCTGCGTATCCGAAACCTGATTATCGACGCTGCCGGCCGTGCCCGCGCTGCGTCTTCCGTGCGAGCCAGTCAAGGGCCGCAGGAAACTTGCTTGGAGGAGAGAACTTTTGCGAAAAGCCCGAGTCTATGTTTGCAAGCCTGAACGATGGCTGATGCAACGCTCCTTCGAGTTCACTGAGGAGTGTTCATGCTAACCCAGGAAGAGGATCAGCAGCTTGTAGAGCGCGTACAGCGCGGCGACAGGCGAGCGTTCGATCTGTTGGTGCTGAAGTATCAGCACAAGATTCTCGGGTTGATCGTGCGGTTCGTTCACGATACCCACGAGGCCCAGGATGTGGCGCAGGAAGCCTTTATCAAGGCCTACCGTGCGCTTGGCAATTTCCGCGGTGACAGCGCGTTTTATACCTGGCTGTACCGCATCGCCATCAACACGGCGAAGAACTATCTGGTGTCCCGTGGAAGACGGCCGCCAGACAGCGATGTGAGCTCCGAGGATGCGGAGTTTTACGACGGCGATCATGGTCTCAAGGATCTCGAGTCCCCAGAACGCTCCCTGTTGCGGGATGAAATCGAAGGCACAGTCCATCGCACCATCCAGCAACTGCCCGAAGATTTGCGCACGGCACTGACCCTGCGTGAGTTCGACGGGTTGAGTTACGAAGACATTGCCAGTGTCATGCAATGTCCGGTGGGTACCGTGCGCTCTCGAATCTTCCGCGCTCGGGAGGCCATAGACAAAGCCCTGCAGCCCTTGTTGCAGGAAACCTGAGACAGCGGCGATAGCCAAGAGAGGAACCGCCATGAGTCGTGAAGCTTTGCAGGAATCGCTGTCCGCGGTAATGGATAACGAAGCGGACGAACTGGAATTGCGACGGGTGCTGAGCGCCGTCGACGATGCCGAAACACGTGCCACCTGGTCGCGTTACCAGGTTGCCCGCGCAGCGATGCACAAGGAGCTGTTGCTGCCGAAACTGGATATCGCCTCGGCGGTGTCTGCCGCCCTGGCTGACGAAGCCGTGCCGGCCAAGGTCAGCAAAGGCCCATGGCGCAGCATTGGCCGTCTGGCCGTTGCCGCCTCGGTGACTGTCGCTGTGCTGGCTGGTGTGCGCATGTACAACCAGGACGAGATCACCGGTGCCGAACTGGCTGCGCAACAACCTGCCCAGCAGGGCCTGAGCATGCCACAAACTCAGGGCCCAGCCGTTTTGGCAGGCTATAGTGAGAGCAGTGAGCAACCGACCGGGCCGATGGCCAACGGCGTGCTGCAGAACCAGGCCGGCTGGGATCAGCGTCTGCCGGGCTACCTGCGTCAGCATGCGCAGGAATCCGCGCTCAAGGGTACTGAAACTGCCCTGCCGTATGCCCGCGCCGCCAGCCTGGAAAACCGCTAAGTAAGGAGGATCATGCGCGCGCTACCTCTCTTGTCGCTGCTTGTAGGCAGTTGCATGACGGTGCCAGCGTTGGCAGCCAATTCGTCGCCTGAGGCAAGCGAATGGCTGAACAAGCTGGCACAAGCCGAACAGAAGCAGAGTTATCAGGGCTCCTTCGTTTACGAACGAAATGGCAGCTTCTCCTCCCACGATATCTGGCATCGAGTGCATGACGGCAAGGTCAGCGAGCGGCTGTTGCAGCTTGACGGCACCGCCCAGGAAATCGTGCGGGTGGATGGCAAGGTGCAATGCATTGGCGGTGCCTTGGCAAGTGGTGTGAACGACTTGCCTGATGCCGCGCCGCGCATGCTCGACCCCCTCAAATTGATGAGCTGGTACGATCTGGCTGTAGCGGGCAAGGCTCGTGTCGCCGGGCGCGATGCGGTCATCGTCACGCTGACCCCGCGCGACCAGCATCGCTACGCATTCGAATTGCATCTGGACAGCAAGACCGGCCTGCCGCTGCGCTCGTTGATGCTCAACGACAAGGGGCAGTTGCTCGAACGCTTCCAGATGACGCGCCTGGATACCGATGACTTGCCAACCGATGCCGATCTGAAGGCCAGCGCCGCCTGCAAACCGGTGGAACGGGTGGCCAGCACCAAGACCGAAGCGGTCGCAGGCTGGCGCTCGGACTGGCTGCCGCCGGGTTTCGAGCTGATCAACAGCGCCGTGCGGCGTGACCCGTCTCGCAACAGCACCGTCAGCAGTCTCATGTACGACGATGGCCTGGCGCGCTTCTCGGTGTTTCTGGAGCCGGTTACCGAAGATGCCAGTGCCGATGTGCGCACTCAACTGGGCCCAACCTCTGCCGTTTCACGTCGCCTGAACACGCCCAAGGGCAAGGTGATGGTCACCGTGGTCGGCGAAATTCCGCTGGGTACCGCAGAACGCGTCGCACTCTCGATGCGGCCACAGGATGCTCAGGCGCGCCAGTAATGGCGCCCTTTTTCGGCGCATGCCAAGGCGCACGGACATGCAGCTGAAATGAAATTAAAGCATTGTCATTTGCAATCCATCTGTAAATTTTCTATAGGTCAGGCTTCTTGGAGTCTGACCTTTCCTGCTTTGCAGGCGGTCTTATGTTAACTACGCTCGTTGTGACGGGAGCCGTATGTCAATACCACGCTTGAAATCCTATCTATCGATGTTCGCCGCCGTGCTGATGCTCGGCCAGGTGCTGACTGCCCAGGCCGAGGAAGCCTTGCCTGACTTCACTACCCTGGTCGAACAGGCCTCGCCGGCAGTGGTCAACATCAGTACCAAGCAAAAGCTGCCGGACCGCCGTGTTGCCGCCGGGCAGATGCCGGACCTCGAAGGGTTGCCGCCGATGTTCCGTGAGTTCTTCGAGCGCAACATACCGCAGCAGCCGCGTTCGCCCCGAGGTGACCGTCAGCGTGAGGCCCAGTCGCTGGGTTCAGGCTTCATCATTTCCAGTGACGGCTATGTGCTGACCAACAACCACGTGGTTGCCGATGCCGACGAGATCATCGTCCGTCTGTCGGATCGCAGCGAGCTGCAGGCCAAGCTGGTCGGCACCGACCCGCGCACCGACGTGGCCCTGCTCAAGGTCGACGGCAAGAACCTGCCCACCGTCAAACTGGGCGACTCCGAGAAGCTCAAGGTGGGTGAGTGGGTGCTGGCCATCGGTTCGCCGTTCGGTTTCGATCACTCGGTGACCAAAGGGATCGTCAGCGCCAAAGGCCGCACCCTGCCCAATGACACCTATGTGCCCTTCATTCAGACCGACGTGGCCATCAACCCGGGCAACTCCGGTGGGCCGCTGTTCAACATGAATGGCGAAGTCGTGGGTATCAACTCGCAGATCTTCACCCGTTCGGGTGGTTTCATGGGGCTGTCGTTCGCCATCCCGATCGATGTCGCGCTCGATGTTTCCAATCAGTTGAAGAAAGACGGCAAGGTCAGCCGCGGCTGGCTGGGTGTGGTCATTCAGGAGGTCAACAAGGACCTGGCTGAATCCTTCGGCCTCGACAAGCCGGCCGGCGCCCTGGTGGCGCAGGTGCTGGAAGATGGCCCGGCAGCCAAGAGCGGCCTGCAGGTGGGCGACGTAATCCTGAGCATGAACGGCCAACCGATTGTCATGTCGGCCGACCTGCCACACTTGGTCGGCACCCTGAAAGCTGGCGCCAAGGCCAAACTGGAAATCATCCGCAATGGCAAGCGCCAGAACCTGGATGTGACCATTGGTGCGATGCCTGATGACGATGCCGATATCGGCACCGGCACGGGTGCCGATGGCAGCGCAGAGCGCAGCAGCAACCGCCTGGGTGTGTCCGTCTCCGACCTGACTGCCGAACAGAAGAAGTCCCTGGAGCTCAAGGGCGGCGTGGTCATCAAAGAAGTCCAGGACGGCCCGGCTGCCATGATTGGCCTGCGTCCAGGTGACGTGATCAGCCACTTGAACAACCAGGCGATCGCCTCGGCCAAGCAGTTCACCGAAATTGCCAAGGAGCTGCCGAAGAACCGTTCGGTATCCATGCGCGTGCTGCGCCAGGGCCGTGCCAGCTTCATCACCTTCAAGCTGGCCGAATAAGCCGGCTTGTCAGTCGCAAAGGGCAGCTTCGGCTGCCCTTTTTCATGAACGTTCACAATTATTGGGGGCACTCAGCCTGTATCGTGCGTCAGAGGAATCTCCCATATCCCTGCTGGTTGAGGTACAATTCCCGGCTATTTTTCGGCGGGCGTCCGGCTCGCAGCCTTTTCGAGTGTTGACCCGTGAGTGATTTGAGTCATATCCGCAATTTCTCCATCATCGCCCACATCGACCATGGCAAGTCGACGCTGGCCGACCGTTTCATCCAGTTGTGCGGTGGCCTGACGGCACGCGAAATGGAAGCTCAGGTTCTCGACTCCATGGACCTGGAGCGCGAACGCGGGATCACCATCAAAGCCCACAGCGTCACGCTTCACTACAAGGCGCTGGACGGCAAGACCTACCAGCTGAACTTCATCGATACCCCCGGCCACGTCGACTTCACCTATGAAGTCTCGCGTTCCCTGGCGGCGTGTGAGGGTGCGCTGCTGGTGGTGGACGCCGGCCAGGGCGTCGAAGCCCAGTCCGTCGCCAACTGCTACACCGCCATCGAGCAGGGCCTTGAGGTCATGCCGGTCCTGAACAAGATGGACCTGCCCCAGGCCGACCCTGATCGGGTCAAGGACGAGATCGAGAAGATCATCGGTATCGACGCCACCGATGCGGTAGCGTGCAGTGCCAAGAGCGGCATGGGCGTCGACGAGGTGCTCGAGCGTCTGGTCCACACCATCCCTGCGCCAGTGGGCGAAATCGATGCCCCGTTGCAGGCGTTGATCATCGACTCCTGGTTCGACAACTACCTGGGCGTGGTGTCGTTGGTGCGCGTGCGCCAGGGCCGCGTCAAGAAGGGCGACAAGATCCTGGTCAAGTCCACCGGCAAGGTGCACCTGGTCGACAGCGTGGGTGTGTTCACCCCGAAACATACCCAGACCCCTGACCTGAAAGCCGGTGAAGTTGGCTTCATCATTGCCAGCATCAAGGACATCCATGGTGCGCCGGTCGGCGACACCCTGACCCTGTCCTCGACCCCCGAGGTCGAAATGCTGGCAGGCTTCAAGAAGATTCAGCCGCAGGTTTATGCCGGCCTGTTCCCGGTCAGCTCCGACGATTTCGAGGACTTCCGCGACGCCCTGCAGAAGCTGACCCTGAACGACTCGTCGCTGCAGTACATGCCTGAGAGCTCCGACGCACTGGGCTTCGGCTTCCGTTGCGGCTTCCTGGGCATGCTGCACATGGAGATCATCCAGGAGCGCCTGGAGCGCGAGTACGACCTGGACCTGATCACCACCGCGCCAAGCGTGATCTACGAGCTGGAACTCAAGACCGGCGAAACCATCGTGGTCGACAACCCGTCGAAGCTGCCTGATGTTTCGTCTGTCACCGACTTCCGCGAGCCGATCGTCACCGCGACCATCCTGGTGCCGCAGGAGCATCTGGGCAACGTCATCACCCTGTGCATCGAGAAGCGTGGCGTACAGCGCGACATGCAGTTCCTCGGCAGCCAGGTTCAGGTGCGTTATGACATGCCGATGAACGAAGTGGTGCTGGACTTCTTCGACCGCCTCAAGTCGACCAGCCGCGGCTATGCTTCGCTGGACTATCATTTCGATCGCTATCAATCGGCCAACCTCGTCAAGCTGGATGTACTGATCAACGGCGACAAGGTCGATGCCCTGGCATTGATCGTGCACCGCGACAACGCGGCCTACAAAGGCCGTGCGTTGACCGAGAAGATGAAGGAACTGATCCCGCGGCAGATGTTCGATGTGGCGATCCAGGCAGCCATTGGCGGCCAGATCATTGCGCGGACAACCGTCAAGGCGCTCAGAAAGAACGTACTGGCCAAGTGCTACGGTGGTGACGTCAGCCGTAAGAAAAAGCTGCTGGAGAAGCAGAAGGCCGGTAAGAAACGCATGAAACAGGTGGGCAACGTGGAGATTCCACAAGAAGCCTTCCTCGCCGTGCTCAGGTTGGATAGCTAGGTCCTATGTCGCTAAATTTCCCGCTGTTGCTAGTCATCGCCGTTGCCGTTTGCGGTCTGTTGGGCTTGATCGACCTGCTGTTCCTGGCTCCGCGCCGGCGGGCGGCGGTCGCCAACTACCAGGGTAGTGTCACTCAGCCAGAAATGGCGGTGGTCGAGCGCCTGAACAAGGAACCGCTACTGGTCGAGTACGGTAAGTCGTTCTTCCCGGTGCTGTTCATCGTCCTGGTGCTGCGCTCTTTCCTTGTGGAGCCGTTCCAGATTCCTTCGGGGTCGATGAAACCGACCCTGGAAGTGGGCGATTTCATCCTGGTGAACAAGTTCTCGTATGGCATTCGCCTGCCGGTGATCGACAAGAAGGTCATCGAGGTGGGTGACCCGCAACGCGGTGATGTGATGGTGTTCCGCTACCCAAGCGACCCGAACGTCAATTACATCAAGCGTGTGGTGGGCCTGCCAGGCGACCAGATCCGCTACACCAGCGACAAGCGGCTGTTCGTCAATGGCCAGCCAGTGGCCGAGCAATTGGTCGGTGCCGAGCCAGGTACCCTGGGCAGCGCCGAGCTGTTCAAGGAAAAACTTGGCGAAACCGAGCACTTGATCCGCAAGGAAATGACCCGTTATCGCATGCCGCCGGACCAGCAGTGGACCGTGCCGGCTGGCCATTACTTCATGATGGGCGACAACCGCGACAACTCCAACGACAGCCGTTACTGGGATGACCCGAACATTCCCAAGGAACTGCACGGCATGGTTCCGGACCGGAACATTGTCGGCAAGGCCTTCGCGGTCTGGATGAGCTGGCCAGAGCCAAAGCTCAGCCACTTGCCCAACCTGTCGCGGGTCGGCCTGATCCATTGATACCCTTCGGCGCTGTCCAGCAGACAGCGCCGAATGCATTTCTGACATAGGCTGTGTTCTCAGGGATCGAGAGATTCGTTGCTCGCCGCGACGGGCCACAGCCAAACAGTCTTTCAGGATGTTGATTTGAACAACGCGTTGAACAACCAGCGGGTGGCTGCATGAGTGCTTCCCTTGCCCGTCTCGAGCGCAAGCTCGGTTACACCTTCAAAGACCAGGACCAGATGGTGCTGGCCCTGACCCATCGCAGCTACGCCGGGCGCAACAATGAGCGCCTGGAGTTTCTTGGCGATGCCATTCTCAACTTCGTGGCCGGCGAGGCGCTGTTCGAGCGCTTCCCGCAGGCCCGCGAAGGGCAGTTGTCGCGCTTGCGTGCCCGTCTGGTCAAGGGTGAGACCCTGGCCCGTCTGGCCCGTGGTTTCGACCTGGGTGAGTACCTGCGCCTGGGCTCCGGTGAGCTCAAGAGCGGCGGTTTCCGCCGCGAGTCGATCCTGGCCGACGCCCTCGAAGCCCTGATCGGCGCCATCTATCTTGATGCCGACATGCAGACCGCCCGCGAGCGCGTGCTGGCCTGGCTGACCGACGAGTTCGAAAGCCTGACCCTGGTCGATACCAACAAAGACCCGAAAACCCGCCTGCAGGAGTTTCTGCAGTCGCGTAGCTGTGAGCTGCCTCGCTACGAGGTGGTGGACATCCAGGGCGAACCGCACTGCCGTACCTTCTTCGTCGAATGCGAAGTGGTGCTGCTGAACAACAAGAGCCGTGGCCAGGGCGTGAGCCGGCGTATTGCCGAGCAAGTCGCCGCCGCCGCCGCATTGATCGCCCTGGGCGTGGAGAATGGCAATGACTGAGAACAATCCGACCCGCTGCGGCTACGTGGCCATCGTCGGCCGCCCCAACGTGGGCAAGTCCACCTTGCTCAACCATATCCTCGGCCAGAAGCTGGCGATCACCTCGCGCAAGCCACAGACTACCCGCCACAACATGCTCGGCATCAAGACCGAGGGTGATGTGCAGGCCATCTATGTCGATACCCCCGGCATGCACAAGGCCAACGACAAGGCCTTGAACCGCTACATGAACCGCAATGCCTCGGCGGCCCTCAAGGACGTCGATGTGGTGATCTTCGTGGTTGACCGTACGCGCTGGACCGATGAGGACCAACTGGTGCTCGAACGCGTTCAGTACGTGACCGGCCCGCTGATCATTGCCGTCAACAAAACCGACCGCATGGACGAGAAAGCCGAGCTGATCCCGCACCTGCAGTGGCTGCAGGAGCAACTGCCCAATGCCGAGGTGGTACCCATCTCTGCCCAGCAAGGTCACAACCTCGACGCACTGGAGGCGCTGATCGCCAAGCACCTGCCGGAAAACGATCACTTCTTCCCGGAAGACCAGATCACCGACCGCAGCAGCCGTTTCCTGGCCGCTGAACTGGTGCGTGAGAAAATCATGCGCCAGCTGGGTGCCGAGTTGCCCTACCAGATCACCGTGGAGATCGAGGAGTTCAAGCAGCAAGGGCATGTGCTGCACATCCATGCGCTGATCCTGGTTGAACGGGACGGCCAGAAGAAGATCATCATTGGCGACAAGGGCGAGCGCATCAAACGCATCGGCTCCGACGCCCGCAAGGACATGGAAACCCTGTTCGACGCCAAGGTCATGCTCAACCTCTGGGTCAAGGTCAAAGGCGGCTGGTCCGATGACGAGCGCGCACTGCGCTCGCTGGGCTACGGCGACCTGTAACCCTTCCAGCGGCCCGGATCTCTCCGGGCCGCTTTGCTTTCAGGCCACACTTCATGGAACAACCTGTCGGCCAGCCGGCCTATGTGCTGCACAGCCGTGCCTATAAGGAAACCAGCGCGCTGGTGGACTTTTTCACACCGCAGGGGCGCGTGCGCGCGGTGTTGCGCCGAGCACGGGGCAAGGGTGGCAGCCTGGTGCGGCCGTTCGTGCCGCTGGAAGTGGAACTGCGCGGGCGCAGTGAGCTCAAGAACGTCGGGCGCCTGGACAGCATGGGCGTCGCTGCCTGGCTGCATGGCGATGCACTGTTCAGCGGCCTCTACCTCAATGAGCTGCTGATGCGCCTGCTGCCTGCCGAGGCACCACAACCCGAACTTTTCGAGCACTACGCACTGACCCTGCAGGCCCTGGCCGCCGGGCGGCCGTTGGAGCCCCTGCTGCGCTCCTTCGAGTGGCGCCTGCTGGAAGACCTGGGTTACGCCTTTGCGCTTGACCACGACGTCAGCGACGAGCCTATCGAGGCTGAGGGGCTTTACCGCTTGCAGGTCGATGCCGGCCTTGAGCGCGTTTACCTGGTGCAGCCTGGTTTGTTCAACGGCGCGCAGCTGTTGGCCCTCGCTCAGGCGGACTGGGACGCACCTGGTGCTCTGCTCGCGGCCAAGCGCCTGATGCGTCAGGCGCTGGCGGTCCATCTGGGGCCAAAACCGCTGGTCAGTCGGGAACTGTTTCGCAAGCGCTGAGCACGTCGTATGCTGTGGGGCTAAATCTTCAGGAGAGCCTTTCGTGACTCACAGCAACCGTATGCTTCTCGGCGTCAACATCGACCACGTGGCTACCTTGCGCCAGGCCCGCGGCACACGCTACCCGGACCCGGTCAAGGCTGCGCTGGATGCCGAAGAAGCAGGCGCCGATGGCATCACCGTGCACCTGCGCGAAGACCGCCGGCATATCCAGGAGCGCGATGTGGTGTTGCTCAAGGACGTGTTGCAAACCCGCATGAATTTCGAGATGGGCGTCACTGAAGAGATGATGGCGTTCGCCGAGAAGATTCGCCCGGCACACATCTGCCTGGTGCCTGAAACACGCCAGGAACTGACCACCGAGGGCGGCCTTGACGTGGCTGGCCAGGAGGCACGGATCAAGGCAGCGGTGGAGCGCCTGTCGCGCACTGGCGCTGAAGTGTCGCTGTTCATCGATGCCGACGAGCGGCAGATCGAGGCATCGCGCCGCGTCGGGGCCCCGGCGATCGAATTGCACACCGGCCGTTATGCCGATGCTCAAACGCCGACTGAGGTTGCTGAGGAGCTCAAGAGGATCGTCGATGGCGTCGCTTTTGGCGTCGGCCAGGGGCTGATCGTCAATGCCGGCCATGGCCTGCATTACCACAACGTCGAGGCGGTGGCGGCAATCAAGGGCATCAATGAATTGAACATTGGCCACGCCTTGGTGGCCCATGCACTGTTCGTAGGTTTCAAGGCGGCGGTGGCAGAGATGAAGGCGCTGATCGTTGCAGCTTCGCGCTGATCATCGCTGCGTGGCTGTTTGCGGACGGGGCAGGGGTTAGTGCCGTCAGTCAGGCAGTTTGGGGCCGCTCTGCGGCCCATCGCCGGCAAGCCAACTCCTACAGGTACAGCGCAGTTCTTGAGGTTTGCGCCCTACCTGTGGGAGCCGGCTTGCCGGCGATAGGGCGGTTAGCAACTGACTGGCATGACGCTGCGCAAAGCCTTCATTTGCGCGCCAACAGCGTGGCGCGGCGTGGGGCGGGCAATCCCTCAATGGTCTTGCTATGGTCGTGCGGGTCGAGGAAGTCCCCCAGCGACTGGTAGCGCATCCACTCGGTGCTGCGCTGCTCCTCGACACTGGTCACACTGACATCCACACAGCGCACATCGCTGAAACCCGCACGGCGCAACCAGCGCTCCAACGCCGGTACCGATGGCAGGTACCAGACGTTGCGCATCTGCGCATAGCGGTCTTCAGGCACCAGTACCTGCTGCTCGTCGCCCTCGACCACCAGCGTCTCCAGTACCAGCTCACCCCCTTTGACCAGGCAGTCCTTGAGCGCCAGCAGGTGCTCGATGGGGGAGCGGCGATGGTAGAACACCCCCATGGAAAAGACCGTGTCGAAACCTTCCAGGTTGGCTGGCAGCTCTTCCAGCGCAAACGGCAGGTGCCAAGCCGGCAAGTCGGGCAGGTACCGCTGCACGGCCTGGAACTGGCAGAAAAACAGCCAATTGGGGTCAACGCCGATGACCATGTCGGCGCCTGCGCCGAGCATGCGCCATTGGTAATAGCCGTTGCCGCAACCCACATCGAGCACACGCTTGCCCTGCAGGTTCAGGTGCGGAGCCACGCGCGACCACTTCCAGTCCGAGCGCCACTCCGTGTCGACATGCACGCCGAACAGGTCGAACGGCCCTTTGCGCCAAGGCGACAGGCCCATCAGGGCGTGGCGCATCTGCGCGCGGGTGGCATCGTCGCAGTCACAGTCCAGCCGCAGGCCGTCGACCAGGTCGATTTCGCTTGGCAGCAGTGCCGGCAGGGCGTCCAGCGCACCGCGCCAGCGCTCGAGATCGCCGTGGCCTTTCTCCAGCTTGGCTTGAAGTTGTGCTTGCAGGCCTTGCGACCAACAAGCCAGTGGGGTGCCCGCCAGGCGGCGGACGAGAGGGGACAGATCGATCATGGCAGGGCTATCAGCGAGGCGAAATTAAGGCATTGGAACCACGGCACCACCTTGCTGAAGCCTGCCGCGTGCAGGCGCTCGGTGTGGGTGTGCAGGGTGTCGGGCTTCATCACGTTCTCGATGGCGCTGCGCTTCTGGGCGATTTCCAGTTCGCTGTAGCCATTGGCACGTTTGAAGTCCAGGTGCAGTTCATTGAGCAGATCCTGCTCTTGGTCATCGGCGAAACGCAGCTTTTCCGAGAGGATCAGTGCGCCACCGGGCAGCAATGCCTGACGTATGCGGCCAAGCAACGCCAGGCGCTGTTCCGGGGCGATGAACTGCAGGGTGAAGTTCATCGCTACGACCGAGGCGGGCTCGAAGGGCAGGGCCAGTATGTCGGCCTCCAGTACCTGAACCGGCAGCAGTTCCTGGAACATCGAGTCTTGCGCGGTGAGGTACTGGCGGCAGCGCTCGACCATGGCGGCGGAGTTGTCCACGGCGATGACCCGGCAGCCCTCGCTGCGCACATGGCGGCGCAGCGCCTGGGTAACGGCGCCCAGCGATGCGCCGAGGTCATACAGGGCGGTATCAGGCTGGGCGAAGCGCGCGGCCAGCACACCAAGGTTCTCGACGATGGTCGGGTAACCGGGCACCGAGCGCTTGATCATGTCCGGGAACACACGCACCACGTCTTCGTTGAACACGAAGTCGGGAACTTGCTCCAGAGGCTGGGAGAAAAGGCGGTCGGGTTGTTTGCTCACGGTGAATCCAGGCGGCTGACGATTGGCAGGGCCGGCATTCTAGCCAAACCGTGCCAAGGATGCATGGTCGGCTGACCAGCGCTGTGCGTTCAGTCGACCCGCACCGCGCAATCGAAGGTCTGCACCGGCCGAACTTCCGGGGCCCAGGGCTGCTGATAGACCAGCACCAGATGGCCTTCGCCGGCGGCGCGGGCTTCGAAGCGCCAGGTGGATAAGCCCGCGCTGCCGACGATGCCGGCGTCCTCGGGCGCGCTGTAAACCTCGGGGCCGAGGCTGCGCAAGATGTTCGAAGCCGGGTTCTGCACCAGCCAGCGGTAGCCGGTGGAGGGATTACTGGGCAGGGTCAGGGTGAGTGGCTGGCCGATCTTGAGGCGCTGGGGGCATTCACTTTCAGCGTCAAGTTCGACCGTGTGCCTGGGCTGCTGGGCGCAGGCGGTGAGCAGGGCAAGGCTCAGGGGAACGAGCAGACGAGGGGCAGTCATGGTGGCTCCAGAGGCTGGCGAAGGCCTGAGGATAACCGAACAGAGAGGGGTTTTGTGTTGTCAGTGCCGGCCTCACCGCCTGCACGCCGGCCCCCACCGGTACTCCACTGAACCACAAACAATTGGAATACCGGGGGTGGCCTTGCAGGCGATGGGGCCGTCGCGGGTCAGAACAGCACTTTGGCCACGTCGGCAAAGCGCTTGGCGAAGTGCACGGTCAGCCCTTCACGCAGGTAGTCAGGCAATTCTTCGAAATCCCCGCGGTTGGGCTCGGGCAGGATCAGTTCGAAGATCTTCTGCCGCCGCGCCGCGATGACCTTTTCGCGTACGCCACCAATCGGCAGGACCTGGCCGGTGAGGGTCAGCTCGCCGGTCATGGCCACACCTTTTTTCGGTGCCTGGTCACGGGCCAGCGAGAGCAGTGCGCTGGCCATGGTGATACCGGCGCTCGGGCCATCCTTGGGCGTGGCACCTTCCGGCACGTGCAGGTGAACGAAGGCTTCGTTGAAGAACGCCGGATCGCCGCCGAATTGCTTGAGGTTGGAGCTGACGTAGCTGTAGGCGATCTCGGCAGACTCCTTCATCACATCACCCAGCTTGCCGGTGAGCTTGAAGCCGCGATTGAGCGTGTGGATGCGGGTCGCCTCGATCGGCAGTGTCGCGCCACCCATGCTGGTCCAGGCAAGGCCGGTAATCACGCCTTTGCCTGCCAGCACCTGCTCACTGCGGAACACCGGTATGCCGAGTGCGGCCTCCAGGTCCTTGGTGCCGATCTTGAGCTTGGCATCCGGGGCATCCAAGAGCTTGATCACCGCCTTGCGCACCAGTTTGCCCAGCTGTTTTTCCAGCTGGCGAACGCCGGCTTCGCGGGCATAGCCCTCGATCACGGCGCGCAGGGCGCTATCGCTGATGGTCAGGCTGGTCTTGGCCACGCCGGCCTTTTCCAGCTGTTTGGGCCAAAGGTGGCGCTTGGCGATGGCCAGCTTCTCTTCGGTGATGTAGCCGGACAGGCGGATCACTTCCATACGGTCGAGCAGTGGGCCGGGGATCGAGTCCAGCGTGTTGGCGGTACACACGAACAACACCTTGGACAGGTCCAGGCGCAGGTCCAGGTAATGGTCGAGGAAGTCGACATTCTGTTCTGGGTCCAGGGTTTCGAGCAGCGCCGAGGCCGGGTCGCCCTGATAGCTCTGGCCCATCTTGTCGATTTCGTCGAGCATGATTACCGGGTTCATCACCTCGACATCTTTCAGCGCCTGCACCAGCTTGCCTGGCTGGGCGCCGATGTAGGTGCGCCGGTGCCCCTTGATCTCGGCCTCGTCGCGCATGCCGCCGACACTGAACCGGTAGAACGGGCGGCCGAGCGATTCGGCGATGGATTTGCCGACGCTGGTCTTGCCCACGCCAGGCGGGCCCACCAGCAGGACGATCGAACCACTGATCTCGCCCTTCCAGGCGCCCACGGCGAGGAACTCCAGAATGCGTTCCTTGATGTCATCGAGGCCCGCGTGATGCTGGTCGAGCACCTTGCGCGCATGCTTGAGGTCGAGCTTGTCCTTGCCGTACACGCCCCAGGGCAGGGCACTGGCCCAATCAAGGTAGTTGCGGGTGACGGCGTACTCGGGGGAGCCGGTTTCAAGGATGGCCAGCTTGGCCATTTCTTCATCGATGCGCTTTTTGGCCTGCTCTGGCAGGGTCTTGCCTTGCAGGCGCTGTTGGAACTGTTCGAGGTCGGCACTGCGGTCGTCCTTGGTCAGGCCAAGCTCTTGCTGGATGACCTTGAGCTGTTCCTTGAGGAAGAATTCGCGCTGGTGCTCGCCGATCTGCCGGTTGACCTCGGCCGAAATCTCATTCTGCAGGCGTGCGACCTCGACCTCTTTGCGCAGCATCGGCAAGACCTTTTCCATGCGTTTGAGCATGGGCACGCAATCGAGCACTTCCTGCAACTGGTTGCCGGTGGCGGAAGTGAGTGCGGCGGCAAAGTCGGTAAGAGGCGATGGGTCGTTGGGGCTGAAGCGGTTGAGGTAGTTCTTCAGCTCTTCGCTGTACAGCGGGTTGAGCGGCAGCAGTTCCTTGATCGCGTTGATCAGGGCCATACCGTAGGCCTTGACCTCGTCGGTCGGCTCGCTTGGCTGGCGTGGGTATTCGACTTCGACCAGATAAGGCGGGCGATGGTGCTTGAGCCAGGTGCGGATGCGCACGCGAGTCAGGCCCTGGGCGACGAACTGCAGTTTGCCGTTTTCGCGGCTGGCATGGTGCACCTTGACCAGGGTGCCGTACTCGGGCAAGGCCGCGGTGTCGAAATGGCGGTGATCTTCGGGCGGGGTGTCCATGAAGAACAGGGCGAGGCAGTGATCCGGTGTCTTGGCCACCAGATCGAGGGTTTCGGCCCAGGGTTCTTCGTTGACGATGACCGGCAGTACTTGTGCGGGGAAGAACGGGCGGTTGTGAATCGGAATCACGTAGACCTTGTCTGGCAATTGCTGGCCGGGCAGGGCAAGTGCGTGGCCAGGCGCGCTTTGGGCCTGACCCTCAAGGTGTTCAATTTCGCTGTTTTCGTCGGGTTGTTCCGGAAAATCCTGCTGGTCGCTCATGGGGCACCTGCGTGAATGGCTATGGTGCTTAGATGGGGCGCTGGCTCATGGGTTTCAAGCTTCAAGCTTCAAGCTTCAAGCTTCAAGCTGCAAGAAAAAAGCGGGACCGCGCAGGCCCCGCTCTTGCTTGTAGCTTGTAGCTTGTAGCTTGTAGCTTGTAGCTTGCAGCTTGTAGCTTGCCGCTTACTCGGCGAGTTTGTAAGCGATGATGTAATCGCCCATTTTGGTGCCCAGGGAACCGTGGCCGCCGGCGACGATCAGCACATACTGCTTGCCGTCCTTGCCGGTGTACGTCATCGGCGTGGCCTGGCCACCCGCTGGCAGACGGGCTTTCCACAGCTCCTTGCCATTGTTCACGTCATACGCACGCAGGTACTGGTCCAGCGTGCCGCTGAGGAAGCCCACACCACCGGCAGTGACGATCGAGCCACCCATGCTCGGTACACCCACCGGCAGGCCGATCGGAATCGGCGTGCTGTCACGGGTGGTGCCGTTCTTGCGCTTCCACACCACCTTGTTGGTGAACAGATCGATGGCTGCCACGTAACCCCAGGCCGGCGCCTGGCACGGAACGCCCAGCGGCGACATGAACGGGTGCATGATCACGGCGTAAGGCGCGCCAGTGTTGGGCTGCACGCCGCTGGTTTCACTTTCGCGCTTGCTGCCGGCGGCAACCTGTTCGCGCGGCACCATCTTCGACACGAAGGCCATGTAGTTCGGCGAGGTGAACAGCAGTTGGCGCACCGGGTCGACCGAGACGCTGCCCCAGTTGAACACGCCGACGTTGCCTGGGTATACCAACGAGCCTTGCTCGGACGGTGGCGTGTACTGGCCCTCGTAGCGCAGTTCACGGAACTGGATACGGCATAGCATCTGATCGAACGGCGTGGCGCCCCACATGGCCTGTTCAGTCAGGTCCGGGCCCAGCAGGTTGAGGTCGGAGCGGGCCTGGGTCGGTGCAGTGTGGTCACCCTTGACCGCACCTTGCGGTACCGGGATCTCACGGATCGGCACGATGGGGGTTCCATCACGACGGTCGAGCACGTACAGGCTGCCCTGCTTGGTCGGTACGATGATCGCGGGCTTGACGCCTTCCTTGGTCTTCAGGTGAACCAAGGTTGGCTGGCTGCCGACGTCCATGTCCCACAGGTCGTGGTGAGTGAACTGGTAGTTCCAGCGCGCCTTGCCGGTGGCAAGGTCCAGGGCCACCACGCCAGCGCTGTACTTCTCTGCACCCGGGGTGCGGTTGGCGCCATACTGGTCGGGTGTCTGGTTGCCCAGCGGCAGGTAGACCATGCCCAGGTCTTCATCGACGCTGGCCAGCGACCACATGTTGGCCGAGTTGCGGCTGTAGGTCTTGCCCGGGGCCAGTGGCTGGGTGTCTTCGGGGTTGTTGCTGTCCCAGTTCCAGACCAGGCGACCATCGTGCACGTCGTAGGCGCGGATCACGCCGGAGGGCTCGTTGGTCGACTCGTTGTCGGTGACATGGCCGCCGATGATCACCAGGCTGCGGGTGATCGCCACCGGCGAGGTGGAGTAATAACCGCCGGCAGTGAACGGCCCGATACCGGTAGTCAGGTCGATCGCGCCCTGGTTGGCGAAGCCTTCGCAGACTTTGCCATTGTCGGCATTGATGGCGATCAGGCGGGCGTCGGCCGTCGGCAGGTAGAGGCGGCGCGGGCAGGCTTGAGCGACAGCCTGGCCTGCGTCGGAGACTTTCGGCGCCGGGCTGCCATCGCGGCTGACGTAGTTGTTCTCGTCATAATACGAAACGCCGCGGCAAGTCATGTGGGCGAAGCCCTTGAAGGTGCCCACCGGGCTCTTGATCTGCGGGTCGTAGCGCCAGATCTCGGCGCCGGTGTCCGGGTCCAGGGCTAGTACCTTGCTGTGGGCGGTGCAGGCGTACAGCATGCCGTTGGCCTTCAGCGGCGTGTTTTCGTTGGTCAACTCGACCGGGTCGTTGTCCGTTGGCAGGTCACCGGTGCGGATGCGCCAGGCTTCTTCCAGGCGGTAGGCATTTTGCGGGGTGATCTGGCGCAGCGGCGAATAACGGTCACCATGCTCGGTGCGGCCATAGGCTTGCCAGTCGCCGTCGGGCATCGCGGGGGCGGCACTGCCCATTTCGCTGTTGTCGCGGCCCAGTTCGCCAAACACTTCACCCGGGTGGGTGAACTGGCTGCCCAGCGCGCAAGCGCCCGAGGCGAGCACGGCAACGCTGAGCAGGGCGGTATTGGCCTTGTTGCCCGGCCCGGTCAGCGGGCGGCGTGCCCAAGGCAGCAGCAGCACAACGCCGATGGCGAACCAGATGGCCAGGCGTGGCACCAGTTGCCACCAGTCCAGGCCCACCTCCAGCAGTGCCCAGGCCGTGCTGCCCAGCAGCACCAGGCCGTACAGGCCCAGGGCAAGCCGGCGCTGAGCCAGCAGTAGTGCGCCCGCCACGGCGAAGCCGATACCGGCGATCAGGTAATACAGCGACCCGCCGAGCTGGCTGAGCTTGATACCGCCCGCCAGCAACGCCAGGCCCATCAATAGCAGCAGTACGCCTATCAGGCGCGGTAGCCAGCGGCTTCCATTCTTGGCACCGTCAGTGCTCATCGTATGTTCTCCGTTAGGTGAAGGGTTGTCAGAAAGTGCTTTGGATCTTCAGGCCGCCGATCAGGGCATCGTCCACCTGCGACACCCCGCCCGGATGGCGGATGTACTGCAGGTTCGGGCGCACCGTGAGCCAGTCGGCCAAGTGAATGCCGTAATAGAGTTCAGCGCTGTACTCGGTGTCCTGCACGGGCAGGTAACCGGGATTGTCGTAGTCGTAAAGGCCGGCTGCCTGGTTGGCCAGGCGGGCGTTCTTGCGGTAGGCGGGGTTGACGTGCACGCGGGCGAGGGCGAAACCGATGTCGTCCTTGGCGCGGGCATCGAAGGGGCCCTTGTATACCAGTCCTGTCTGCACATAGTTGTCGATGGCATTGGTCTTCTTGTCGTGCACTGTGGCATTGGCGAACAGGCTCAGGCCGCGCGACTGGTCAGTGGCCAGCGAGGTAACCTGCTGCTGGGCACCGATCCACAGGCCGTGCTTGCTCGAACTGCTGCGGTAGGTGGCGCCACTGATGGCGGCCGGCCGGCCGTCGCTGTCCTTCAGAACATCCTGTGCCTTGGCATTACTGTAGTAGTACCCGGCGCGATATTCCCCTTTCAGGCCATTGACCCGCGGGCTCCACACCAGTTCGATCGGCATTACGGCACCCTGGGTACCGCTGCCGCTGAGTTTGAAACCGTTGCCGGATTCCAGGTTGGAGGGGTTTTGTTCGAACACGCCGACCTGAGCGTAGAGCGCGTCGTTGATGTTGTAGCGCACGCGCAGCGCCCACTGGCTGACGGGCCAGTTGTACCAGATGCCGCCAACCCAGTTGCCCACCTGCGAGCCGCAGAAGGCCAGGTTCTGGAAGTCGCACGGGAAGCTGTTGAAGTCCTCGCCTTCACCGAAGCGGCCGAATTTCACGTCCAGGGCGCCATCGAAGTATTTCTGCCTGATCCACATCTGGGTCAGCCGCCAGGTTTCACCGCGGCCCCAGACTTCCTGGGCTGAAGTGAAGCCGCCGACCCGCGGGTCGTTGATGCGGTCGTTGCTGATGTTGTCCCCGTGGCGTTCGGTGATGGTCAGCTGCAGTTCGGTGTCTTGCCAGCCGAGGATCTTTTCCAGGTCCAGGTGGCTGCCAAAGGTGAACTGGTCGCTGTAACGCGCGGTGCGATCATGGTCGTAGCCGCCGTGCAGGTTGCTGCCCATCTCGCCGGTGTAGCCGAGGTTGAAGTCGTAGCCTTTTTCCAGCAGTTCGCTGCGGGTGCCGCCCCAGTCACCCAGCATCCATGGCGAGTCGCTGGCGAACATTTCACTGGCGCTGGTGGTGGACGTAAAACAGGCGGTCAAGGCAAGCAGAGCGGTGCCGGTGTAGCGAATATTGGGCAGTGAGAACATGAGATAGCGCTATCTTTTGATTGTCGAAAAAACGGCAAGCGCACCGATGAGCGAACTCTTCGATGGAAATGGCGACAGGTGAGGTAAGTGAAGCGATTCAGCTTGCGGCGGGGAGGATATAGGGGAACTTGTAAGAAAAAAAGACAAATTGTCGCAGTGGATTATTGCCGCAGCGGTAACAGTGAGGGAAAGGGGCGCAGCGCGCCCCTAGGTGGTCAGAAGGTTGTACGCAGGCCCACTTCGACGCTGCGCCCCGGCGCCGGCGCGATATCGCGCAGAATCGAACTGGCGTAACGCACGGTCTGATCCGTCAGGTTTTCACCGCGCACGAACGCCAGCCACTGGCTCTGGCCGATATCGAAGCGATAGCCGACACTCGCGCCCAGGGTGGTGTAACCCTCGGTGCTGGTCTCGTTCGCCGGCTTGCGATGCTGCGACGCGGCATGCTGCATATCCACACGCGCCTGCCAGCGGTCCCGCTCCCAGACCAGTGCGCTGTTCAGGCGCAACGGTGCGATGCGCGGCAGCGGCTCACCGCTGTCGAGGTTCTTGGCGCGGGTATAGTCGCCCGACAGCTCCAGGGCGAAACTGCCGTAGCGGTTTTCGACCAACTGCCAGCGGTCCTGGGCTTCGACCCCGTAGAAGCGCGCCCGTACGCCCTGGTACTGATACTCAGGGAAGCCGCCATCGTCGTGATCATGGTCGTCGTCGCCATCGTCGTGGTCATGGCCCTCGCGCAGGGTGCCCGTGCCAATCAGGCCGATGTAGTTGCGAAAGTGGCTGTAGAACACCCCGACGCTGCCCTTGTGGGTGCCATTGTCGAAGCGCAGCGCCAGGTCGGCGGAGAGGGCTTTTTCCTTGTTCAGGCTGGCGTCACCGACTTCATAAGCCCCGGTGGCGACGTGGGCGCCGTTTGCGTAAAGCTCGTAGAAGGTCGGGGCCCGCTCGGTGTAACCAACGTTTGCAGCGAGCGCCCAGACCGGGTCGAGTTGATACACCGCCCCCGACGACAGGCTCAGGGCATTGAAGCTGCTGGCGCTGTCGGCATCGACGAAGTTTTCATTGCCTTTGGCATCCGGGTCGACGCGGGTGTGTTCCAGGCGTGCACCCAGGCTCAGGTTGAGCCGTTCGGTGGCCTGCCATTGCTCGAGCATGAACAACGCCAGGCTATCGGTATCGGTGTGCGGCACGAAGGCTTCTTCACCCAGTGCCGAGAATTCGTTGCGACTGACCTGGGCACCGATCACGCCTTCCACAGGGCCGATCGGTTGGTGCCTGGCCTCGATCCGCGCCTCATAGCCCTTGTTCTTGAAGGTGGTGTGCACTTCGCCTTCTTCGATTTCGCTGTGCTCGTAATCGGTGTAACCGGCATCGAGCTTGACCGAGCTGAAGGGGCCCTCGAGGTCACGCAGTTCCGAGGCGAAGCCGTAGTGATCCTGCTTCATGTCCAGGCGCACGCCGGACTCGGCCACTGAGCCGTAGTTACTGTCGTAGCGGCTGTAGGACAGGCCCGCATAGCCGTGATCCCAGTGGTAGGCCCCGCCCACTGCGCCGCCATCCTGGCGACCGTCGCTGTTTTCCAGGCGGTGCTTGCTGCCGGGCTCGTCAGCGTCACGCACCTTGGAACTGCGGGCGTAGCCCGGGATGCGCAGGTCGTTGAACTGCCGGCTGTTGGCATCCAGGTGCAGGGCGAAGGTGCCGTCACCGGCTTCCAGTTTGCCGGCACTGCTGCGCGTGGTATCGGCACCGCCGTAGCGTAGTTCGCCGGCACCGTGAATACCCTCGATGGGCGCATCGGGGATGCGGTTGTCGAAGGTATTGACCACCCCACCGATGGCGTTGCCGCCGTAGAGCAGGGCGGCGGGGCCCCGGACGATTTCGACGCGCTCGACGGTGACCGGGTCCAGTGGCACGGCATGGTCGTAAGACAATGCCGAAGCGTCGAGGGCGCCGACGCCGTTGCGCAGGATGCGGATACGGTCACCGTCCAGGCCGCGAATCACCGGGCGGCTGGCGCCTGGGCCAAACCAGGTGGAGGCGACGCCGGGCTGTTTGTTGAGGGTTTCGCCCAAACTTCCGTGCTGCTGCTGCAGCAGGTCGTCGCCTTCGAGCACGGTGGTGGGAGCAGCCAGTTCGCGGTTACCCAGAGGGTTGGCAGTGATGACCTGGGGATCGAGCTCAACAGCCTGGCTGGGTGATGAGGCGAGCAAAAGCGCAACGGCGAGCGGAGAGAGGCGTAGGGGAGAGCACAACATGGGAAGTAGCGGTCCTTGGCAGAGGCAATATATTGTTACTATATAACGTACCTATTTCAGCACAGAGGTTTCACCGCTTGCCAGTGGTTTTTGTAATGGCGGTGCTGCGTCCCCTTCATCACTACACTCGTGTAATGTGCGCATCTTTTTATCCGCGGGAGTACTGGCATGAGCACGGCCAACCACAATGCGCTGCACGGCAAGACCCTCGAGCAGATCCTCACTGAGCTGGTGGCGCACTACCAATGGCAGGGCCTGGCCGAGCGCGTGGATGTGCGCTGCTTCAAGAGCGACCCGAGCATCAAGTCGAGCCTGACCTTCCTGCGCAAGACGCCCTGGGCCCGGGAGAAGGTCGAGCAGCTGTACGTGAAACTGCAGCGCAACGCCTGAGATGCCGCGTCATCTCTGGCTGACCCTGGCCGCAGTGCTTGGCTGGTTGGGCCTCGCTGTGCAGGTCTACCTGGTGCTGCTGGCGCGCTGGCAGGAAGCGGCGAGCCTGATCGGCGGGCTGATCAATGTGTTCGGCTATTTCACGGTGTTGACCAATACCCTGGTAGCGACGGTGCTCAGCTATGCGGCGTTCGGGCGGGAATCGCGCGCCAAGCGCTTCTTCCTTTCACCTTCGGTAAGTTCCGCTGTGGCCGCCAGCATCGTGCTGGTGGCGCTGGCCTACAGCGTGCTGCTGCGGCACCTGTGGCAACCCCAGGGTTGGCAATGGCTGGCGGACGAACTGCTGCACGATGTGATGCCGGCGCTTTACGTTGTGTACTGGTGGTTCGCCGTGCCCAAGGGGCATTTGCGGCTCTGGCACCTGGGGCCGTGGGCGCTGTACCCGGCGGTGTACTTTGGCTATGCACTGTGGCGGGGGAGTGAGATCGGGGTGTACCCGTATCCGTTCATAGACGTTGCAAGCCTTGGCTACGGGCAGGTCATGCTCAATGCTCTGGGCGTGCTGGCCGGGTTTTGGGCCATTGCACTGGTACTGCTCGGGCTCGATTGTTGGCGCGGGCGCTGGCTTGCCAGGCCGGTGCAGGCCCCTTCGCGGGTGAAACCGCGAAAGGACCGGGCCTGACACCACAGGTCACTCGTCGTCCGCTGTGCCTTCTGCCCGCCAATAGGCAGCCGCTTTGAGGGCATCTTCGGGGGCACCCTTCTCCAGCAGCAGCGCCTTGGCCTGCCGGGTCAGCGCTTTCTCCAGTGCCACCCAGCTGTACAGCTTGCCCTCAGGCAGGCTCAACCCCTGCACCAGCGCGAGTAGATCCTCATCCCGCTTCACCCAGATCACTTCAACCTCAGCCTTGCTCGGCAGCGCTTGGCGCTCCTGCTCATCTTCGATCTGGATGATCGCCAGTACCCGCCGGCCTGCCGGCAGTTCTTCAAGGCGACGGCCGATGGCCGGAATCGCTGTTTCGTCACCAATGAGCAGGTAGCTGTCGAAGATATCCGGGACCACCATCGACGCCCGTGGCCCGGCAATGTTCAGCGTCTGCCCCGGTTCAGCCTGTGCGGCCCAGGTGGAGGCAGGGCCATCGCCGTGCAGGACGAAATCGATGTCCAGTTCCTGGTTGGCCAGGTCGATGCGCCGCGGCGTGTACTCACGCATCGTGGGCCGCGCTCCGCCGTCGCGGCCCATGTTGCGGGCGTCGATGGCCTGCTGTTGTTCGGTGTTTTCGGCGAACAGCAGCTTGATATGGTCGTCACTGCCCAGGCTGGTGAAGCCTTGCAGCTCGGGGCCGGTGAGGGTGATGCGGCGCATGCGCGGGGTGAGGTCGGTGACCCGCAGCACCTGCAGGCGACGCTGGCGGATTTCGTGATTGACGCGGTGGATGGTGTCACTCATGGAGGTTCTCCGTAGCAGGGGCCGGCCCGTCGGCGATGGCCTTGGCAGTGTCGTTGAGCAGGGCGCGGACCCGCTCGATTTCTTCCGGTGTCCAGCGGCCGCTGTGCATGTGCAGGGCGTGGCGCAGGTTGCCGACGGCTTCGTGAATTTCTGGTGGGCGGTCGTGACCACGCAGGGCGCGCTTGCCGACTTCGATGCGCATGCGCACGCCGTCCAGCGCCACGGCCTGGTCAGCCAGGGCTGCGCTTCCGGCCGGGGTAATGGCGTAGAGGCGTTTGCTGCCTTGCACCTGGCCGCAGATCAGCTCCGCTTCCTCGAGAAAGTTGAGGGTGGGGTAGATGACCCCGGGGCTGGGCGTGTAGCTGCCGTCGAACAAGTTCTCGATCTGGCGGATCAGGTCATAGCCGTGCCCAGGTTGCTCGGCCAGCAGCGACAGCATCAACAGCTTCAGGTCGCCGGGGGCGAATACCCGTGGGCCGCGTTCACCCCGGCCGGGCCGGCGCTCGAAAGGGTCGTGGGCGGAATGTTCACGCATGGCAGCGAGGCTCCGTGTGTTTAGATATATCGCAAGATATTACTCAAGATATATCTAAACACAAGCGGTCAAATGCCGATGGTTATCATTCAAATATTAGATGGGTTACTCGGGAGCATCGCAATCTTCGGTGGTTTGCACGCGTTCGGATTGCCAGGCTCAAGGTAGGGCATGAGGATCGGCGCCATGCCCTTGAGCACCTGCACCGGCAGCGCCGAGGTGAACTTGAACGCCTCCGCGGAGCGCCCGGGCACGAATGCGGTCAGCGTGCCGAAGTGGTTGTCACCGAGGAAGAAGACGAACGTGGCGGTGCGGTTCAGCGAACGCGAGCCGATCAACCGCCCACCGGCGCCGAAGCTTTCGATGCGGTTGTCGCCGGTGCCGGTCTTGCCGCCCATCACCAGCGGGGTGCCGTCATGCAGCTTGAAGCTGCCGGAAATACGCCGCGCCGTGCCTGCGTCGACCACTTGCGACATGGCACCCTTGAGTGCCCGGGCGACTTCCACGGGGAGAATTCGCTGGCCACGGTCGGGGTCGCTGCTCAGCTTGGTTTCATAAGGCGTATCGGCGGCGAAGTGCAGCGTATCGATGCGCAGTGTGGGCAGGCGCACACCGTCGTTCTGAATGATGCCGACCAGCTCGGAAAGCGCCGCCGGCCGGTCGCCGGAGCTGCCGATGGCGGTGGCCAGCGACGGCACCAGGTGATCGAACGGATAACCCACGCCCTTCCAGCGCCGGTGAATATCGAGGAAGGCTTCGATTTCCACCATGGTGCGGATACGGCTGTCGCGGGCACCCTGATGGCGGCTCTTGAACAGCCAGCCATAGACTTCCTGACGCTCGAAGCGGCTGGCGTTGACCATCTCTGTGATTGAGGCGCTAGGGTTCTTCAGCAGGTAGCCGAGCAGCCACAGGTCCAGCGGGTGAACCTTGGCGATGTAGCCTTGGTCGGGCAGGTCATATTTGCCTGGGCCGTAGGCCTCGTACATCTCTGCCAGGCGGCCATCGGTAAGTTTGCTCAGGGCACGCTTGTCTTCCTTGAGGTGCGCGCGCACGAAAGCATTGAATGTTTCCTGGCCCGCTGCCGGGAACAGATAGCGGTGCACTGCGGCCAGGCGCTGCGGTGTGACGCGCATGCTGTCGAGGAAGGTATCCAGGCGTTGCTGCGAGGTTTTGCGCTGGTACTTGCGCCAGAAGCGCATCAGGTAGCTGGTGCCTTCCTTGTCGGCGAAGCGTGCCAGGTATTCCTGGCGGCGCGGGTCCGAATCGTCCTTGAGCAGTGGCACGCGGTTGAATGGCTGTTGGTAGGTCACGTAGCGCACCAGGTCGCGCATCAGGCGAATGAAGGGCAGGTTGATCGACTCGCGCAGGGCTTCCTTGAGCGTCGGGTTGCGGCTGTTGTCCTCCTTGCGGAAGTTGTTGAACACGTGCATGCCGCCGCCGGTGAAGAACGCTTCGCCGGTGTTGGCCGAGTACTTGCGCTCCAGCGCCGCGTCGAGCATGGCATCCAGGCTCTGGTTCTTGCTGTTCTGCGCCAGCCATTCCAGCGACCATTGGCTGATGCGATCGAGTTCGGCGACCTCGACCTTCTTCAATTCGGCGGCTGGCATGCCGGCGTACTTGTCGTGCAACTCGGCGATTATCTGCAGGTAGGTGGTCAGCACTCGCAGCTTGGCCGTCGAGCCCAGCTCAAGTTTGCTGCCTTCGTTGATGTCGAAGGGCTGGTCGGTGCTGTCAGTCTGCACCCGCACCCGTGAGCCATCGGCAGTGCGCTCGAACAAGGTGAAGCTGTAGCGCACCTGGTCGGTGGTCTTGGTGGTGAGCAGGCGCTCGCCGATCAGGCCAATCTGCGCCGCGAATTCAGGGTCGGAGAGGTTCTTCAGGTACTGGCTGACCTGTAGCTGAAGGTCGGCCTGCAAGGTGCTCGTTGCCGAGAGGTCGAGGCGGTCGAGGTCATACAGCGGGCGGTTGAGCATGCCTGACAGGCGGTTCCGGGCCAGGCTGATGCCTTTGTTGGTGATGATCGGAACGATGGTTGGCTGTGCCACCCAGTCCCGGTACAGCGCCTTGCTGGCCAAGGCTGCGTCGGCCAGGGCGCGATCGATGATGCCGTTGGCAGCGAGCACGCGGATGTGCGAATCGGTGAGTTCGGCCAGCTCGACGCGGCCCTTGGTCAGGTAATGCGAGGGGCGGCGCTGGGCAATCATCAGCGACAGTACCTGACGCAGGGCCAAGCCGCGTGCGGCCATGCTGTCGGGGTCTGTTGCGCTCGAGGTGAGGGCCTGGTTGACCTGGTCGAAATCGGCGCCGTACCAGACACGCAGGCCTTCGGCCATGCCATGCACTTCGCCATGGCCGGGCACCGCCGACAGCGGCACGCTGTTGAGGTAGTCGCGCACGATGCGCTGGCGGGCTTCGGTGGTATCAGGCCCGCCCTGATAGGCACGGACGCTGGCGGAAATCATCTGGCGGATCTTCTCGGCACCGGAGACAGTCAGGCCGTCCGGTGAGTGGCGGTATTTTTCCAGCTGCGTGGCCAGGGTGCTGCCACCGGCGGACTGGCCGGGCAAGGCCAGGTATTTGGCCACCTGGCTGTAGGCGGCCTTGGCGAAGCGCGGCCAATCGACTGCCGGGTTGTTTTGCGGGTCTTTCGGGTCCAGCAGGTCGCGGTTTTCGATGAACAGCAGGCTGTTGACCATCACGGGTGGGATTGCGGCGAAGTTCGGGTACAGGTATTGCGGGTAGTTGTACTGGTACAGCGTCTCGCCGCGGCAATCGGTGATCGACAATCCGGCCTGGATTTTCTCGATGTAGGGGGCGAACAGGCCGTGATCCACGTAATTCATCAACGCAGGCGAAAACCGTACCTGCTCGCTGATCAGGTAGTCGCGCTTGAGCAGCCGGGGCAGGAACTCGCCCAGCGCGCTATAGCCCAGGCGTTTGTCGAACGGCCCCTCGCCGGGGTAGACGATGGCATCGCTGGGGCCGGGCTGCAGCGAATAGGTCAGGGTGCTGGCCAGCTTGCTGAATTCGCGGGACTGCAGGTCGGATGTACGGAACTCGTCATAGGCGGCGAAGCCGATGGCGATGATCGCGACCAGCAGGATCAGCAGGATCAGCCGCCACCAAAGCCGACGCTGACGTGGGGACTTTGGCTGCGGCGTCTCGGCCAGAGGTGTTTCGGGTGCTTCCGTTCTGGATGGTTCCGATTGCCACAGTGCGCCCATAGTCTTCAATCCGGCCAGGTATTTTCGTCTTGCTTGTCTGAAGCTTAGACGTTGAAGGCAGTAGGTGAAAAATTTGTAGAAAGTGCAGAAACCTCATGCGCCCTCTGCGCCTTTGGTGTGGGTTTGTTCGTACAATCCTGTTGCCAGGGTAGCTGGGGTGAGCCAGGAGGCTGCAGTAGACGTGCGGGTTTCTCTCCAAATTTTTGATTATTTATAGTGAAAAGCCCTACAGCGAGCTTCCTATACTGCTCGGCCCCTTCGCCCTGCCGGGCCGCTCTACACCGGCACACGGGCCGGCCCACAAGGCCAGCCTGGCAAGCCAACGCCACGCCTATCGGCATGGCCGGCGCTGCACGAAGGTCTAATCCAATAACAAAATGAGGTTGTATTGCTATGCCAGTCGGCAACCACCCTGCCCATGGCGAGACCGCACAAGGCGGCCCGCTCAAGCGTGAACTGGGCGAACGGCACATCCGCCTGATGGCGCTGGGCGCCTGTATCGGCGTCGGTCTGTTCCTCGGTTCGGCCAAAGCCATTGAGATGGCCGGCCCTGCGATCATGCTGTCCTACATCATCGGGGGCCTGGCGATCCTGGTGATCATGCGCGCCCTTGGCGAGATGGCCGTGCACAACCCTGTCGCCGGGTCTTTCAGCCGTTATGCCCAAGACTACCTTGGCCCGTTGGCGGGCTTTCTGACCGGTTGGAACTACTGGTTCCTGTGGCTGGTGACCTGCGTTGCGGAAATCACCGCCGTGGCGATCTACATGGGCATCTGGTTCCCGGACGTGCCGCGCTGGATCTGGGCCCTGGCGGCGCTGGGCAGCATGGGCGCGGTGAACCTGATCGCGGTCAAGGCGTTCGGCGAGTTCGAATTCTGGTTCGCCCTGATCAAGATCGTCACCATCATCGCCATGGTCCTGGGCGGCATCGGCATCATCGCCTTCGGCCTGGGCAACGACGGTGTGGCAGTCGGCATCTCCAACCTGTGGAGCAACGGCGGCTTCATGCCCAACGGCGTGACCGGTGTGCTGATGTCGTTGCAGATGGTCATGTTCGCCTATCTGGGCGTGGAAATGATCGGCCTGACGGCCGGCGAAGCCCGCAACCCGCAAAAAACCATCCCGCAGGCCATTGGCTCGGTGTTCTGGCGCATTCTGCTGTTCTACGTCGGTGCCCTGTTCGTGATCCTGTCGATCTACCCGTGGAATGAAATCGGCAGCCAGGGCAGCCCGTTCGTCATGACCTTCGAGCGCCTGGGTATCAAGACTGCCGCCGGCATCATCAATTTCGTGGTGATCACCGCCGCCCTTTCGTCCTGCAACGGCGGTATCTTCAGCACCGGGCGCATGCTCTACAGCCTGGCGCAAAATGGCCAGGCGCCGGCTGTCTTCGCGCGCACTTCAAAAAGCGGTGTGCCACGCAACGCGTTGCTGCTGTCCATCGGCGCCTTGCTGCTGGGTGTGCTGGCCAACTACCTGGTACCAGAAAAGGTGTTCGTCTGGGTGACATCGATCGCCACCTTCGGCGCGATCTGGACCTGGGTGATGATCCTGCTGGCGCAGCTCAGGTTCCGCGCCGGGCTATCGGCCGCCGAGCGCAAGGGCTTGAAGTACCGCATGTGGCTTTGGCCGCTGAGCTCCTACCTGGCACTGGCCTTCCTGGTACTGGTGGTGGGCCTGATGGCGTACTTCGAGGATACCCGTGTGGCGCTGTACATCGGGCCGGCGTTCCTGGCACTGCTGACGGTGCTGTACTACACGTTGCGCCTGGCGCCCAAAGCAGTACACGGGGTAGCCAGTTCCGTTTCCTGATCTGCAACTGCAGGGGCTGCAAAGCGGCCCCCGCGTTCCCTCAGGCCGCCACCTCATCGTGCGGCTCAAAACTGTCCGCCCGCGCCAGTTGCCACATCCGCGAATAGAACTGCCCGTTCACCTCGCCATTGAGCAACTCCCCCGGTTTCAAGAACACATGCATTTGTGAGAACAGCTTGATTTCGGTGGCAGAGGTGCGCCGCACCAAGTGCTTGGCTTCCAGTTGCGCCGGGTGTTCCAGGCCGGCCGCTGCGAGCATTTCTGCCAGGGCGCGCAAGGTGTTGTGGTGGAAATTCAACACCCGCTGGGCTTTGTCCGGGACCACCAGCGCACGCTGGCGCAACGGGTCTTGCGTGGCGACGCCAGTGGGGCACTTGTTGGTATGGCAGCTCTGCGACTGAATGCAGCCGATGGCGAACATGAAGCCGCGCGCTGAGTTGGCCCAGTCGGCACCGATGGCCAGCACGCTGGCGATGTCGAAGGCGCTGACGATCTTGCCGCTGGCGCCGAGCTTGATCTTGTCGCGCAGGTTCAGACCCACCAGGGTGTTGTGTACGAACAGCAGCCCTTCGCGCAGCGGCACGCCGATATGGTCGGTGAACTCCACGGGGGCTGCCCCGGTACCGCCTTCCTTGCCATCGACCACGATGAAGTCGGGGAGGATGCCGGTTTCCAGCATGGCCTTGGCGATGCCCATGAATTCCCAGGGGTGGCCCAGGCAGAATTTGAAGCCCACCGGCTTGCCGCCGGACAGCTCACGCAGTTGAGCGATGAACTGCATCATTTCGATGGGGGTGGAGAAGGCGCTGTGGCGCGATGGCGAAATGCAGTCCTCCCCCATGAGAATACCGCGGGTCTCGGCAATTTCCTGGGTTACCTTGTGCTTGGGCAGGATGCCGCCGTGGCCGGGCTTGGCGCCCTGGCTCATCTTGATCTCGATCATCCGCACCTGCGGGCTGCGCGCCTGGGCGGCAAAGCGCTCGGGGTCGAAGCGCCCGTCTGCCGTACGGCAGCCGAAGTAGCCGCTGCCCAGCTCCCACACCAGGTCGCCGCCGTGTTCGCGGTGGTAGGGGCTGATGCTGCCTTCGCCGGTGTCATGGTGGAAGTTGCCCAGCTTGGCCCCTTGGTTGAGCGCGCGGATGGCATTGGCGCTCAGCGAGCCAAAGCTCATGGCAGAAATGTTGAAGATCGATGCCGAATACGGCTGGCTGCACTGCGGTCCGCCAATGTGGATGCGAAAGCTTGCAGGGTCGGCCAGCGGCGCCGGGCGCATGGAGTGGCCGATGAACTCGAAGCCGGACTCGTACACGTCGATCAGCGTACCGAAGGGTTTGTCCGACGCCTCGTTCTTGGCCCGCGCGTACACCAGCGAGCGTTGCGCGCGGGAAAAGGGCAGGGCATCGCTGTCGGCTTCCAGCAGGTACTGGCGGATCTCCGGGCGAATACCCTCGACCAGGTAGCGGATGTTGCCCAGTATCGGGTAGTTGCGGCGTACCGCGTGGCGTCGCTGCAGCAGGTCGAACAGGCCGATCAGGCTGAGCACGGCCGTGGTCAGAGTGAATGGCCAGAGCCATTGGTGGTGGAGCAGCGGCAGGCTCGCCAGGGTGAACAGAACACAGGCGGCAAACACTGCGTAGCGACTGAGAAGTGACAGGCTCATACGGGGTCCTTACGATGGCGCGGTCAGGCTCAGGGCCTGGGGAAACCCCGACCATAGCCCGGTTGGGCAGCGCTGAACATGAAAATCGGCTTATCGAAAATCATTCGCGCAGCAGTATCTGCCGCCACCGTTGCTGCTCGTCATCCGTGGTTTGCACAAGGTAGGTGTATCGATTGGCGACTCGCGCGGCCACCGGCACGCCATCGCGGTACAACACACGATTGCCGCCGGCCGCCGGTACCTTCGCTCCGGGCAGCAGCGACCCGATCAGGTTCAGCGGGTCACTGGCACTGACCACCACCAGCGCGCCCTCCATCTCGCGTCGGCGCACCTGGCGCAGCAGCCCGACTGCCTCCGGCAGGGCGAACTGCTCACCGGCCAAGCCGGCGATGAAGCGCCCGCCGCGAATCTCGCCGCGCGCCTCAAGCCGGTGGTAGCAACGCAGCAGCTCACGCCAGGGTGGCAGCACATCACTCTCGCGCGCCAGCAGCCGCCAACAGATCACGCCATAGCGCCTCAACAGGGTGCGAGCGATGTGTTCCAGCCGTTGCCCGTGGTCATCTTCGGCATTGCTCCTGCGTAACAATGCCCAGCGCCCGGCGTGTGCCATGCTGGTGGAAATCGGCGCATGGCCGCGCCGGCTGGTGCGCGATGAGCGTTTCGCCGCCGGGGTGATCAGGCTACGCAGCCCTGTAAAGCTGTCGGCACTCGCCAGGCCGGAACCGACCAATTCCTGTAACGCTGTTTCCAGCTCGCTGGGCAACAAGTGGGCTTGCTGGGTCAATTCGTCGAAGAACAGTGCGCCGTGCGCCTGCAGTACTTCGTGCACACGTGTGGCACGCGGGCTCAGCTCATCCAGAGCCGGCGCTGGCACCAGGCTGCGCCACAAGCCCAGGTGTTGACGTGGCAGCAGCACCAGCGGCGTACTCGCCAGCGTACTGCTCGACACCTTGCCCGCCAGGCGGCTCCAGGCGAACTGCCCGCTGCGGCACACCTCGTCGAGCCAGTGCGTGCTGTAGTCCTTGATTCTTGCCGGCAGTAGTTCTGCCTCCCAGGCGCCAGCCGCGCCGGGGAAGCCCTGCAACTGGTCGAGCACCTCGGCCACGGCTTGAGGCCCGCGCAGTTTTTCGTCGGCCGCCAGGTGCTGCCAGTCAAACAGAAAGCGCATGAAGTCCTGCAGACTTACCGGCTCGATCTCCCGGCGCAGGCGTTTGACGGTATAGCGATGGATACGCGCCAACAGGTGGCGCTCGCACCATTGCCGCTGGACCTCTCCCGGGCTGAACTGGCCGTGCAGCACGTAGCCTTCTGCTTCCAGGCGGGCCAGTGCCTGTTCGATGGCTGGCTGTGGCTTGCCCAGTGGTGCGGCGGTCTGCGCCAGGGTCAGGGGGCCGTGGCCGCTCAGGCGGGCGCGCAGCAGCTCGCTCAGAGCGCTGTCCGGGTCGAGGGCCTGCTCGAAGCCGGGGAGCACGTTGAGCTCGGGCTCCAGGCGTGCATCCGGGTACACAGTTTGAAGCAGGCTCAGTCGCTCGCGGGCCAGCCACAGGTGCTGGTCGGGCAAGCGTAACGCTCGGCCTGCCTTGGCCAGTTGCCGCAGCAGCAAGGCCCAGCCCGGGTTGGCCTGGACTTCGTGCTGGCTGACGGCGCCCAAGGTCATCAAGGCTTCGTGCATCTCGTCGGCGCTGCCGGGTTGCGGCCAGGCCTCTGCCTGGACAGCGCTGATGGCATCGGCGTCCAGCGCGCCCAGGTCATCGCTACTGTGCACCTCGTTCCAGCGCCGGTTGAGTACCGCCTGGGTGCGGCGCTCCTCCAGTGGGGCATCGTCAAGGAAGGCATAAGGCCTGGCATTGAGGATGGCCGAGGCCAGCGGCGAGGGGGCCGGCAGGTCGCGGCACAGCAAGCGCACCTGGCCACTCTCCATGCGCCTCAACAGGGCCAGCCAGCCCTCGCTGTCCATGGCTTCGTGCAGGCAGTCGTCGAGGGTTTGCTCGACCAGCGGGTGATCCGGGATTTGCCGTTCACCGACGATGTTTTCCAGGCAGGCGATCTGGTCGGGGAAGACTGCGGCAATCAGGTCTTCGCTTTTCATGCGCTGGACCTGTGGCGCGACCTTGCGCCCCCCGACGTAGCGGGGCAAGGCCATCGCCACGGCTGCGTTCCAGCGCCAGCGCACACCGAACAAAGGGGCCTCAAGCAGGGCCTGGATGAGTAGCTGTTCGGCGCTGCGACTGGACAGGTAGCGCCACACTTCGTCCAGTTCGAAACTGTGGCTGGTCGACAGCGACAGCACGATGGCGTCCTCGCTGGCTGCCGCCTGCAATTCGAAATTGAACGTGCGGCAGAACCGTTTGCGCAGGGCCAGGCCCCAGGCGCGGTTGATGCGGCTGCCATAGGGCGAATGGATGATCAACTGGGTGCCGCCGGACTCGTCGAAGAAGCGCTCCATCACCAGTGTGCTCTGCGAGGGCAGGGCGCCCAGCACTTCACGGGTACGGCCCAGGTAATCGAGCAGTTGGCTGGCGCAGGCCTCGTCCAGTGCATAGGCGCGCTGCAGCCAAGACAGCACTGGGGCGAAAACGCCGTGACTCAGCCCCAGCTGCTCATCGATGCGTGCCTGCAGGCGGGCAACGGCGGCGGACAGTTCATCACTGCGTCCCGGCGCCTCGCCAAGCCAGAACGGAATGGTCGGCGGCAGGCCTTGAGCATCTTCGACCCTTACCCGGCCGGGTTCCACCCGCAGGATGCGGTAGGACGCATTGCCCAGCTGAAAGATGTCGCCAGCGATGCTCTCCACGGCAAAGTCTTCGTTGACGCTGCCGATGTTCAGCGCCTGCGGCTCCAGCAGCACAGCGTAGTCGGCGGTTTCGGGGATGGTCCCGGCGCTGGTGAGCGCGGCCAGCTGGCTACCCCGGCGCCCGCGCACGGTGCCAGTCACTGCGTCGCGGTGCAGGTAGGCGCTGCGGATGCCTTGGCGTCCGTTGTAGCCCTCGGCGAGCATGCTCAGCAGGGCCTGGTAATGTTTGCTGTCCAGCGCTGTGTAGGGCGTTGCCTGGCGCAGGCAGTCGAACAATGCCTGTTCCTGCCACGGCTGGTTGCTGGTTTCGGCGACGATCTGCTGAGCCAGTACGTCCAGTGGCGCTTGAGGTATGTGCAACAGGTCGAGCTCGCCCTGGCGCACACAGTCGAGCAAGGCGGTGCACTCGATCAGGTCATCCCGCGAGGTGGCGAACAGGCGCCCTTTGGGGATGCCGTCGACCTGATGCCCGGAGCGGCCGACCCGCTGCAAAAAGCCGGCGATAGAGCCTGGCGAGGCGATCTGGCAAACCAGGTCGACATCACCGATATCGATGCCCAGCTCCAGGGAAGCGGTGGCCACCAGCACCTGCAACTGGCCGTTTTTCAGGCGCTGCTCCGCATCCAGGCGCAGCTCCTTGGCCAGGCTGCCGTGGTGTGCGGCCACGGCCTCGTGGCCAAGGCGGTCGCTGAGGTGGCGGGTGAGGCGCTCGGCCAGGCGCCGGGTGTTGACGAAGACCAGCGTGGTGCGGTGTTCGCGGGCCAGCGCTGCCAGGCGATCATAGACCAGGTTCCACACATCCGTGGCCATCACCGCGCCCAAGGGTACAGGGGGCACTTCAAGGGCAAGGTCGCGCTGGCGGGTGTGGCCGACATCGACGACCGCGCAAGGCCGTTGGTGGCCGACCAGAAAGGCTGCCACGCGCTCCACCGGACGCTGGGTCGCAGACAGCCCGATGCGCCGCAGCCCGCGCCCGGTGAGCGCCTGAAGGCGCTCCAGTGTCAGGGCCAGATGCGCGCCGCGCTTGTTGCCGGCCAAGGCGTGAATCTCATCGACGATCACCGTGTGCACGCCGCTCAGGCCAGCACGGCCCGAGGCAGACCCCATCAGTACGTACAGCGACTCAGGTGTGGTCACGAGGATGTGTGGGGCCAACTTGCGCATGGCCGCGCGCTCTTTTTGCGGCGTGTCGCCGGTGCGTACGGCAGTGGTGATGCGAGGGGGCGTCAGCCCCTGGTCTACCAGTGCCTGGCTGATGCCCTCCAGCGGTGCCTGCAGGTTCAGGCGGATGTCGTTGGACAGTGCCTTGAGCGGCGAAACGTACACCACCTGGGTTCGCGCAGGCAGTTCGCCCGCGTGTTCAAGGCCCTGGCGAAACAGTTCATCGAGCACCGCGAGAAAGGCGCTCAAGGTTTTGCCCGACCCGGTCGGCGCTGCCAGCAGCGTCGATTGGCGCGCGTGAATCAACGGCCAGGCGCGGGCCTGGGCGTCGGTGACCGTGGCGAAATGGCGACGGAACCAGGTGCCGATCGCGGGGTGGAAAAGCTCCAGCACGGGGTGCTGTTGGGCAGGCAGGTTCATGAGAAGGTTATGGAGGGTCGCTGGCGGATTGGCAAGGGGCCGTTCGTCTGTGCACCGCCTTGCCGGTAACAGGGCCCTGTGGGATCCTCAGCGGTTTTCAAGAGCGAGCCTGACCATGCCCAATGTTATCCGCATTGCCGCTGCCCTGCTGATCGACCCTTTGGGTCGAACCCTGCTGGTACGCAAACGGGGTACCCAGGCGTTCATGCAGCCTGGGGGCAAGATCGATGCGGGGGAAACGCCGCTGCAGGCGCTGGTGCGCGAACTGCAGGAGGAATTAGGGGTGCGCATTGACCCTGCTCAGGCCATCCCGATGGGCCGTTTCAGCGCACCGGCCGCCAATGAACCTGGCTACGAGGTGCAGGCCGAGCTGTTCCGGGTCGACAGCGCCGAGGCCGTGGTCCCGGCGGCGGAAATCGAGGAAGTGCTCTGGTTGGCCGCAGACCAGGAATCGATGCCTGAGCTGGCGCCGCTGACCCGCGACCTGATACTGCCGCTCTACCGCAAGGCCCTCAGCGTACCGCGCTGACCCCATCGAGCGTGGCGAACGAGGTGTCCTTGGCGGTGAGCAGGAAGTCGCGCATGTAGGGGGCATCGAGCATGTCGGTGCGCACGGCCGCATACAGCGTGGCGAACAGGCCTTTCTCGCCAAGGCGTTTGCCCTTCACATAGCCGCGCGAGCTGTACTCATGCAGCGCCCAGTGCGGCATGCCGCAGACCCCGCGGCCGCTGGCCACCAGTTGCATCATCATCACGGTCAGCTCCGAGGTGCGCACGGCCGCCGGCTCGATGTCGGCCGGTTCCAGGAAGCGGGTGAAGATATCCAGCCGATCGCGCTCCACCGGGTAGGTGATCAGCGTCTGGTCGAGCAGGTCCTGGGGCACGATGTAAGGCTTGTTGGCCAGCGGATGCTGGTTGGCCACGGCAAGCATGGCTTCATAGGTGAACAGCGGTACGTAGGTGATGCCGGCAAGGTCCAGTGGGTCGGAGGTCACTACCAGGTCCAGGTCGCCACGGGCAAGGGCGGGCAGTGGCGCGAATGCGAAGCCTGACGCCAGGTCCAGCTCCACTTCCGGCCAGGCATCGCGGAACTGGTCGATGGTGGGCATCAGCCACTGGAAGCAGCTGTGGCATTCGATGGCCATGTGCAGGCGCCCGGCAGTCCCCCCCGCCAGGCGGGCGATATCACGCTCGGCGCTGCGCAGCAGCGGAAGGGTGGCATCTGCCAGCTGCAGCAAGCGCAGGCCGGCGCTGGTGAAGCGGATAGGTTTGGTCTTGCGTGCGAACAGCGGCAGGCCCAGGCGTTCTTCAAGCTCCTTGAACTGATGCGACAGTGCCGACTGGGTCAGGTGCAGCCGTTCTGCGGCCTCCACCAGGCTATCGGCCTCGCGCAGGGCATGAAGGGTTTTCAGGTGGCGGATCTCCAGCACGGCTGACTCCGAGAGCATAATTTGTGTGAACAGCGAATGAGTTGAGTTTCTCTCATGTTGCGCTGGCTGTCGACTGGACCTTGCGCCGCACCACTGGGCGGGGTTCATCAAATTGTCACGCAACTGTGGCAGCGCGCCCGAATGAATTTCATCAGACTCGCGCTCTACTGGGGATCTGCATTCTGGTGTTTCTTTCATGCGGGCTTTTTTGCTTTTTTTCGTGTTCCTTCTCAGCGTGCCAGCGAGCTTCGCCGATCAGCGTTGTGACCCTCATGTCCCGGTCCAACGGGCCGAGGCGGGCGATCTGAGCCTGGTTTACCAAAGTGTCGGCGCGCCGCAGGACCCTGCGTTGCTGCTGGTCATGGGGCTGGGTGGGCAGCTGATCCACTGGCCCGATGACGTGGTCCAGGCCTTGTGTCTGCAAGGCTTTCGGGTCATTCGCTATGACAACCGTGACGTTGGCCTGTCGCGCTGGAACCAACAGCCGCCCTCGGCCAACCTCACGGTCGAGCTGTTGCGCTACAAGTTCGGCCTGCCGGTTGCCGCGCCCTATACGCTGACCGACATGGCCGGTGACGGGCTGCGCCTGATGGACGCATTGGGGATTGGCCAATTCCATGTGCTGGGTGTGAGCATGGGCGGGATGATCGCCCAGCACATGGCTGCGATTGCGCCGCAGCGGGTGCGCAGCCTGACCCTGGTCATGTCCAGCTCTGGTGCGGCGGGGCTGCCGGCGCCGGCGCCAGCCCTGGTGCAGTTGCTGGCCCGGCGCAGTGCGCCGAACCGGGAAGTGGCCATCGAGCAGCAGGCTGACTTGCTGGCGGCATTGGGCAGCCCGCGGGTGCATGATGACCGGGCCGCTTTGTTGCAGCAGGCTGCGGCGGCTTATGATCGGGCGTTCAACCCTGAAGGTGCCAAGCGCCAGATCATGGCGATCCTGGCCGAGCCAAGCCGGGTAGCGCTACTCAACCAGCTGCGCGTTCCGACATTGGTGGTGCACGGTACGGCTGACCCGTTATTGCCGGTGATGCATGGGGTGCACCTGGCGGCGCATATCCGTGGTAGCCAGCTGCGGCTGATCCCGGGGTTGGCACATCGTTTCCAGGAACCCTTCAAGGCACCGCTGCTGGGGGCCGTGCTGCCTTATCTGCAGTCACATCGTGAGGACGTGGCGCACCTTGCCGGGTTATGACAGTGCGCAGGCCCCTCAGGTGGGCTTTCAGCCCAACCCGTACTTTTTCACTTTGTCGAACAGCGTGGTCTTGGCCATGCCCAGCTCCTGGCTGGCTTGGCTGAGGTTGCCGCCGGTGCGCTGTAGGGCATCGCTGAGCAGATTGCGCTCGAACGCCTCGACCGCTTCGGCAAAGCCCAGCCCTTGGCTGGCGCCACCGCTCGGGCCTTTCTTGAATGCCGGCAGGCCCAGGGCATAGCGCTCGGCAACGTTGCGCAGTTCACGCACATTGCCGGGCCAGTCGTGGGCCATCAGGCGCGACAGGGTCTGGCTGTCCAGTGTCGGTACTTCCCGGTCGAAGCGCAGCGCCGATTGCTGCAGGAAGTGTTCGAACAGCTGCAGCACGTCTTCACGGCGTTCGCGCAACGGTGGTAACTCCAGGGTCACCACGTTGAGGCGGTAGTACAAGTCGCTGCGAAACTGCCCGCTTTTGCCAAGCGAATCGAGGTCGGCCTTGGTCGCAGCGATCACGCGGCAGTCCACCGCAATGCTCTGGTTCGAACCCAGGCGCTCCAGGGTGCGCTCCTGCAATACCCGCAGCAGTTTGATCTGCAGGTTGATCGGCATGCTCTCGACTTCATCGAGGAACAGCGTGCCGCCGTTGGCGTGCTCGATCTTGCCGATACGACGCTTGCCCGCGCCGGTGAACGCATTGGCCTCGTGGCCGAAGATCTCGCTTTCGAACAGGTTTTCCGGCAGGCCGCCACAGTTGAGCGCCACAAAAGGTTGGCCCTGGCGTCGGCTGAAATCGTGCAGGCAACGTGCGACCAGCTCTTTGCCGGTGCCGGTTTCGCCCTCGATCAGCACGTTGGCCGAAGTGTCGGCAACGTTGGCGATCAGCTCGCGCAGTTGCTCCATGGCGGGGGAGCGGCCAATGATGCGGCCTTCCAGGCTGCTCTTTTCGGCCAGTTGGCGGCGCAGGGCCAGCACTTCGCGCGAGAGCCCGCGCTGTTCGAGTGCGCGGCGCACCACGTCGACCAGGCGTTCCGGCGAAAACGGCTTCTCCATGAAGTCGTAGGCACCGTTGCGCATGGCGCCCACGGCCATGTCGATATCGCCATGGCCGGTAATCAGGACCACCGGCAGGCTGCGGTCGCGCGCCTTGAGGCGGTTGAGCAGTTCCAGGCCGTCGATCCCTGGCAGGCGGATGTCACTGACGACGATGCCGGCGAAGTCATCGCCGATCCGTTCCAGGGCCTGTTCGGCGCTGCCGACCCCCTCGCAGGCGATATCTTCCAGGGCCAGCGCCTGCTGGCAGCCGAGCAGCACATGCGGGTCGTCTTCGACGATCAGGACGGTAAGAGGCGCTTGGTTCATGGGAGCTCTGCCGGTTCATTAGGGGGGGACACCAGTGGCAGGGTGAGAACGAAGGCCGTTCCGCCACTGACAGGATGCTCGACGTTGAGGCTGCCCTTGGCGGCGGCAGCAAGGCTCGCCGACAGGGTCAGGCCCAGGCCCAGGCCGTGTTCGCCCGGTTTGGTGGTGAAGAAGGGTTCGAACAGGTGCTTGCGCGCCTCGTCATCGATACCGTGGCCATTGTCACGTACCCGCAGGCGATACTTGTCGCCCTGCAACTCGCCCTCCAGCCACAGCTCAGGTGCCGGCTGGGTTGCCATGGCATCCAGGGCGTTGCCGATCAGGTTGACCAGAATCTGCTCCAGGCGGGTCTGGTCAATGGCCAGTTGCAGGTCGTCGAACTGGCTGTGCAGCTTCAGGTGACAGCCACTGATGCGAGTGGCCAGCACCTGCAAGGTGGCCTCCACTGCCTTGGCCAGCGAGGCCTGGCCGCGGTCGTCACCGCGGCGGGCGAACGAACGCAGGCTGGCGGTGATGCGGCCCATGCGGTCGATCAGTTCGTTCATGGTGCGCAGGTTGGTACTGGCGGTGTCCAGCGCACCTCGTTCGAGAAAGCGCACGGTGTTGCCGGACAGTGTGCGCAGCGCCGCCAGGGGCTGGTTGAGCTCGTGGGCGATGCTGGTGGACATCTGCCCAATGGCGGCCAATTTGCCGGCCTGGACCAGTTCGTCCTGGGCGTGGCGCAGGGTCTGCTCGGCATGACGGCGTTCGCGGATCTGCCCCTTGAGCCTTTCGTTGCTGGCGCGCAGGTCGGCAGTGCGCTCAGCGATGCGCCGCTCCAGCTGGCTGTTGGCCTCCTCGAGCGCTTCGCGTGCAGCCAGGCGGGTGGCGATCACCTTGCGCCGCTCGTTCCAGGCGATACCCAGGATCGCCAGCAGGGCGAACGCCACACCTACCAGAATGCCTTGCACCATCGACTCGCGGCGCAGGTCCTGCAGGGGAGTGAGCAGGGTGAAATGCCAGGGGGTATCCACCAGGCGCCGGGTTTGCGCCAGGTAGGCCACCTCATGCGGTTTGCCGTGGGCGGTTTCGCTGTTGGCCGGGAACGTCAGTTTCTCTACGCCATCGGCCAGCGTCTCACGGGCCAGTGGCTGCAGCTCGTTCAGCGGCCACCAGTAATATTGCAGGCTGCGCGCCAGGCGCTCCTTGATCTGCGGGGTCATGGGGCGCACCGACTTCAAGCGCCGCGCCGGGTCGCTGGAGAGGATGATAATGCCGTTTTCGTCGCTGACGAACGCTTCCAGGCGGGCGCGCTGCCAGCGCTCTTCCAGGGTGTCCAGGCGTACCTTGATCACCGCTACGCCAATGATCTTGCCGTGTTCTTCAAGGCCGTGGGCCAGGTAATAACCGGCCTCGCCGGTGGTGCTGCCAATGCCGTAGAAACGGCCCGGCTCGCCGCGCACGGCGGTCTGGAAATAGGCGCGGAAAGACAGGTCTTCACCGAGGAACGAGTCGGCATCGCGCCAGTTGCTGGTGGCCTGCACCCGGCCATTGGTATCGAGCACGAAGATGGCCCGGCTGCGGCTGCGGCGGTTGAGGCCTTCGAGGTATTCGTTGACGGCCTGGCGTGAGCCGCCGTCGGGGTCGGTGAGCAGGTGCGAGACGCTGTCTTCGAGCTCCAGCAGGCTCGGCAGGTAGGTGTACTTGCTGATTTCGCTTTCGACCGTACGCGCATGCAACTCCAGCTGGCGCTCGCCGTTTTCACTCAGGGCGCGTATGCCGTTGCTCTCGCTGATCAGGTAGCCAGCCAGGCCCAGCCCGACCATCAGCAGGATGATCAGGGGCGGCAGCAGCAATTGGCGGATCAGGCGGGATTTCACGGCAGGCTTGGCAGGGAGAAGAAGCGAGGGGTCGCATTTCATCACAGTGGCCTTGTCACGACCAGCATCCGCTGCCCGGTGGAGCCCTGGGCAGCGGTCACTGTGGCCGGCTCAGTGTTGCAGGATCTTGCTGAGGAAATGCTGGGTGCGTTGGTCGCGGGTACCTTGGTCACCGAAGAACTCTTCCTTGGTGCAGTCCTCGATAATGCTGCCCTTGTCCATGAAGATGACCCGGTTGGCGACCTTGCGGGCAAAGCCCATCTCGTGGGTCACGCACATCATGGTCATGCCTTCGTTGGCCAACTGCACCATCACATCCAGCACTTCGCTGACCATTTCCGGGTCCAGCGCCGAGGTCGGCTCGTCGAACAGCATGACGATCGGGTCCATGGCCAGGGCGCGGGCGATCGCCACACGTTGTTGCTGGCCACCGGAGAGTTGGCCTGGGTGCTTCTTGGCGTGGGCGCTGAGGCCGACCCGCTCGAGCAGGGCCAGGCCCTTCTTGGTGGCCTCCTCTTCACTGCGGCCCAGTACCTTGCGTTGAGCGATGGTCAGGTTCTCGGTGATGGTCAGGTGCGGGAACAGCTCGAAGTGCTGGAACACCATGCCGACGCGCGAGCGCAACTTGGGCAGGTTGGTCTTGGGGTCGGCAATCGACGTGCCATCGACCACGATGTCGCCCTTCTGGAACGGTTCCAGGGCGTTGACGCACTTGATCAGTGTGGATTTACCCGAGCCCGAAGGGCCGCACACCACCACCACTTCACCTTTCTTGACCTCGGTGCTGCAGTCGGTCAGTACCTGGAAGTCGCCGTACCACTTGTTGACGTTCTTGATGGAAATCATACGGTGATCCTTTTTTGCAGGCGCTTGACCAGCCACGAAGCGGAGAAGCTGATGAGGAAATAGACGACCCCGGCGAAGATCAGGAACTCATGGGAGCGCCCAATGATGTCGCCGTTGGAACGGGCTGAGTTGAGGAAGTCTACCAGGCCCACGGTGTAGACCAGCGAGGTGTCCTGGAACAGGATGATGCTCTGCTGCAGCAGCAGCGGGGTCATCTTGCGGAAGGCCTGGGGCAGGATGATCAGGCGCATGGTCTGGGCGTAGTTCATGCCCAGTGCTTGCGCGGCGCCCATCTGGCCTTTGGAAATCGACTGCACGCCGGCGCGGACGATTTCACAGAAGTAGGCGGCCTCGAACATCATGAAGGCCACCACGCACGAGGTGAAGGCGCCCACCGGGGTGTCCTCCCCGGTGATCCAGCGCAGCACGAAAGGCACGGCCAGATAGAACCAGGTGATCACCAGCAGCAGCGGGATCGAGCGGAAGTAGTTGACGTAGGCACCGGCGAGGTTCGAAAGCAGCTTGTTCGACGACAAGCGCATCAATGCCAGAAGCGTGCCCAGCACGATACCGCCGATCACGCCCATGACCATCAGCTTGAGGGTCATGACCATACCCTCCCAGAGGGCGGGCAGGGCCGGGATGATTTCGCTGAAATCCATTTCCATTTACTTGCCCCCCACGGAAATCAGGCCAGGCACGGCGACTTTTTTCTCGACCAGGCGCATCAGCAGCATCAGGCCCATGTTCAGGGTGAAGTAGATCAGCGTGGCCAGGGTGAACGCCTCGAACAGGTTGGCGGAAAACTCTGCGGTCTGTTTGGTCTGTGCCAGCAGCTCCATCAGGCCGATCAGCGATGCCACCGAAGAGTTTTTGAACACGTTGAGGAACTCGGAGGTGAGCGGCGGAATGATGATCCGGTACGCTTGCGGCAAGAGCACGTTGTTGTAGATCTGCGGCAGGCTGAAGCCCATGGCGCGGGCGGCAGCTTCCTGGCCGCGCGGCAGCGCCTGGATGCCGGTGCGCACCTGTTCGCACACGCGGGCGGCGGTGAACAGGCCCAGGCAGATGACCACGCTGATCAATGCCGAGGTGGTCGGGTTGAGGTCCTGCTTGAACCACTCCTGCAGGCCTTCAGGCAGCAGGTCTGGTATCAGGAAGTACCAGATGAACAGTTGCACCAGCAGCGGTACGTTGCGGAACAGCTCTACGTAGGCGGTGGCGATACCCGATACCAGGCGGTTCGGCACGGTACGCATGACGCCAAGCAACGAGCCCAGCAGCAGCGCGATGATCCAGGCGGAGATGGCGATGGCGATGGTCCAGCCCAGACCGGTGATGTACCAGTCCAGATAGGTTTCGCTGCCCACGCCGGTGGACTTGAAGAACACGCCCCAGTCCCAGTTGTAATTCATCGGGATTTCCCCTCAGACGGTTGTTTCACGGGCACCTTCGAGCATCCGGGGGCGCTTGGCGCCCTCGGAGGAAAGGTTAGACACTAATGAGTGGCTTGCAGGATTGATTCGTGCGCGTGCGCACCCGGCCACTAACTGAGGATCAGGATTTCTTCTCGTCCGCGGCCTTGTCAGTCGGCTCGGCGATCAGCTTTTTCAGTTCATCGCTCATCGGGAACTCAAGGTTCAGGCCTTTTGGCGGGATCGGCTGCTGGAACCACTTTTCGTAGCTCTTGTTGACCTCGCCGGATTTGAAGTAATCCACGATGGCATCGTCGACGGCTTTCTTGAAGCTCTCGTCACCCTTGCGCATCATGCAGCCGTAGATCTCGTAAGACTGCGGCGTGCCGGTGATGACCCAGTCCGCAGGCTTGCGCGCTTTGGCCATTTCACCGGCCAGCAGGGCATCGTCCATCATGAAGGCCACGGCGCGGCCGCTTTCGAGCATGTTGAAGGCTTCACCGTGGTCCTTGGCGGAAATCACGTTCATCTTCATCTGCTTGTCGGCGTTCATCGCCTTGAGGATGCGCTCGGAGGTGGTGCCGGCGGTGGTCACCACGTTCTTGCCGCCCAGGTCGGTAAAGTCTTTATAGGAGGGTTGGCCATCCTTGACCTTGGTCAGCAGGCGCGTGCCGACTTCGAAGATGCCCACCGAGAAGGCGACTTGCTGCTGGCGCTCGACGTTGTTGGTGGTGGAGCCGCACTCAAGGTCGACGGTGCCGTTCTGCACCAGCGGGATGCGGGTCTGGGAGGTGACGAGGTTGTACCTGACCTTGATGTCGGTGCCCAGTCGCTTCTTCAGGGCGTCGACCACGGCCATCTGGATGTCGTGGGAGTAGCCCACAGGCTCGGGTTTACCGGCCAGGTAGGAAAACGGGATGGAGGAGTCGCGGTGGCCCAGGGTGATGGTGCCCGAATCCTTGATCTTCTTCAGGGTGCCAGTCAGTTCTTCGGCCATGGCCGGCGAAGCGATCACAGCGGCCGCGATGGCGGCGCCCAGCAATTGACGAACGATACGCATCAAATTTTCCTCGACGTGTTTGTTTTTTTTATGGAGCCGTTGGCGGACTCTTTCGTTCAACGAATACAGCAAGAAGCGAGTGCATTCGGCTACCAAGTGTAGAGCATGAGTCGTGCCAAGCCCTGTGACAGATCATAACCCCGCGCAAAGCCTGGGCATGAACCCTCTGTGAAGGTTTTTCTGCACCACGGATTGGTCGGAACACCGAATGAGTTGATAAGTCGCGTTCGGCAATCCGAACGATTACTTGCACCGCGTTCCGCTCCCAGATTTAAGTATCACCTGAGGGCGCGAAACACATGATGAGCTCGCTGGCTAACCACCAGGAGCTCATACCGTGTCCGCCATTGCGATTCCTTCCGATTCCGTCGATGCCTTCATCGCCGGCCAGCTGCCAGGCTGGTTGAAGTCTGCCGATGTCGATCTGCTTCTCACCCTGCACCGGGCGTTGCGTCATCAGCAGGCCGCTGCTGAAGGCGTCAGAAACCTATTGGCGCAGATGCCAAGCATCGAGGCCTTTGCCACGCCGTTGCTCGAGACTGCGCTGGGGCAAAGTGGCCTGGCCGACGCAGACGTGCGCAACATGAAGGTCTACATCGAGAACGATGTGCCTTTGCCCAGTGCGGCGCCCCGTCTGCATACCCCGTGGACGACGCTACATAGCAACCAGCCTTTGCTGACGGCGGCGTTGCACAACTTCCATGAGGCCGAGACGCGTTCCTCGGTTCATCGCCGTGCCCATCTGCAGGACGTTCACGGCATCAAGCTGCCGCTGGCATTCGAAGCGTTTGCCAGCTGTTGCAGAACGCTGGATATAGGGGGGCGCTACCAGGAAATGTTGCACGCGCGGCTGTTTCCGAAAAGCAGGCCCCCTGCGCCTGAGGGGTTTGCCCGCGCAGCGGTGGAGCGCGTGCTCGAAGAGAACCTGCGCGCGAAGATGGAAGTCGCGGTGCGCATGGCCAGGATCAAGTCTGAGCTGGACGATGTCGACTACCTGCGTCTGTTGCCTGTGTGCGCAAGCAAACCTATCGTGCCGGCGGCATCAGGCATCGCCACGCCTCGCCAGCTGTACCTGTTGGGCAAACGCATCCATGGCCCCGTAGCCTTCGAGATGCGCGACAGTGCCGCAGGGCCGCTCTCGGGAATCATCAGTTGGATACCACAGGATCCCTACCGGCAGATCGCCAGGTACCCCACCTGGGCCGCCCTCTATCAGTCGTTGGCCAAACACCTGCGTGCACCCCATTACCGTTCGTTTTTCTGTCGATTCATCAGTGAGCGTGATAAACCGACCTTCACGGCAACCCTCGAACGCCTGATCCAGGCGAGCGACGGCAAGCAGCCAGTTGATCTGGATGGGCGCAATTTCTCGATCGATATGCCCTTGTTCGCCTATCTGCGGGCCCAGCAGGTGGACAAGATACTCGATGATGCAAGGGTCCTGGCAGTGCCCACCGGTGACGAGACTGCGATCGAGCGACATCAGCGCCTGGAAGTGCTCAAGAGTGCTGGCTTCGATCTGCTCAACCTGGCGGCGCTGTTCGTTCCGGTGTTGGGCGAGGTGATGATGGCCGTGGCAGCGGTGGACGTTGTCAGCGAGGTGTACAAAGGTTACGCCGACTGGCGCATTGGCGATCGCCAGGGGGCGCTGGATCACCTGTTTGGCGTGGCAGAGAACCTGGCGGTCGGCACGGTGATCGGCGCCGCGCAGGTAGGTGTAGGCCGGGTGCTTGAGCGCATCCCTTTTGTCGATGCGCTTACCCCCTTGCATGAGGGTGAGGGGCGATACCGGCTGGCGGACCGGCCCGTTTCGGCTCACCACATCGACGGTGGTGGGGCACTTTTGCGCAGCTTAGGTGGGCGCTGGGCGCAAATATCAGACCAAAGTGCCGAAACGCTACTACGCGTCACCGGGCTTGAGCAGGATCACCTGCGCCACGTGCACCTGCAGGGCGAAGCTCCTCCTGCTCGCCTGCTCGATGCCCAGGAGCGCCACGAACTCCATACCCTTGAGCCGCACCTGCAGGGGGCCGCCCTGGAGCGTGAACTGGCAGCTCGGCAAGATCAGCCTTCCGCTGCTGGCGCATTGCTGATCAGGGTCTTCCCTGGGCTGTCCGTTCGCGGCGCTGAAAGCGTGCTCGAACAGGCCAGTGGTGAGCAGGTCAAGGCGTTGCTCACCACTGGCCGTATACCCTTGGAAATGGCCGAGCGCGCCCGTTGGCTCTTGCGCGAAAGCCGCCTGGACCGTGCGTTGCTGGGGTTCGAGCACCAAGGCGCGGTCAACGATGCCACTCAGCGCCTGGTGCTCAAGTGGGTCAACGAACTCGCGCCCTGGCCGGCTTCGGTTCGCATTGAACTGCGCCTGGGCGAAGCGAAGGGGCGGCTGCTCGCATCGGTGGGAAGCATCACTGCGACCCGCGTGCGGTGCCTTGTGCAGACCGAGCAGGGCTATCAGCTGAGTGATGCCACGCAGCCAATAATTGGCCAAGGGTTGTTGGCCTGCCTGATTCAGACACTTGAGGAGGGCCAGAAAGTGGCGCTCGGGGAGGGCTCGGTTGACGCCCGTGCTTTAGGCAACAGGGTTGCTCAAGTGGCCAGCGCTGACCGGCAAAAGACAGCTCAGTTGATGGGCTTGCGGCCGATCGGAGAACGCTTTCGCCCGCCGCAGCGCTTCGCTGACGGCCGTTTCGGTTATGCACTCAGTGGAAGGGGAGAAAGTAGCCGTCAGGCGATTCGCCGCGGGATACATGAAATCTTCCCAACCCTGACCGACGCACAACTTGACGCCTACCTGGGTGACCTGATGCAGCGCCGCATCGGGCTCTGGGACCACCTCAGCACGCTGCAGCGGCAGCTGGATAGCTTGCGCGACGCGCTGGATGCCTGGCAACGTGAGCGCGTGAGCTTCTTGGATGGGCGCAGGCGACAACGTGTGGCCAGCCAGATCCGCCGGGCCTGGCGGCGCAAGACGGCAGGCTTGGCAGGTGACGATTTCAGCCTGCATATCGAGGGTGAACTGGTGGGCAGCCTGCCGATCCTCCCCGAAGGCGTCGAATTCACTCATGTCCAGCGGTTGACGTTGCGTAACATGAGCCTCGACCACATGGATGAACAGTTCCTGCTCAGGTTCACCGGCGTTCGTGAGCTCGACCTGCGGGACAATCAGTTGGTCACCCTGCCGGCAGGCCTGGAGCGCCTGACCGCTCTGCGCAGGCTGCACCTGGCAGGGAACCGGATTGCCTTCGATGCTCAGAGCAATCTCCGGCTGGCAAGCCTTTCCATGCTGCAGCAGCTGGATCTGACCTACAACCCGCTGGGCCTGGTCCCCGACCTTTCCGGGTTGCGCCACTTGCGCGAAGTATCGTTGCGCGCCACAGGGCTGCAAGCGTTGCCCAACGCTTCGGCGTTGCCGTGGAGGGGGCTTGTCGATTTCCGTGAAAACCAGATCCGCCAAGTCACCGATGATCTACGCAACCTCAATGGTCGATTGCAGCGCCTGTCGTTACACGACAACCCGCTGGATGAGGCCAGTGAGTCATTGCTTTCGCGCAGTGCCAGCAGTGACTACCCCGCGAATCGGCGCAGCTCTTACCATCACGCCATCGCCGATGCCAACCTGCAAGAGCGGTGGTTGGGCAGCATTACCGGGGACTTGCTGGAACAGCGCAGAGCGCTATGGGCGAGGTTGGCCGAAGAACCGCAATCGGCAGACCTGTTCAGGTATCTGGCGGATTTTGCCAGGTCTGACGATTTCCGTGACCACCCGCGCTACTACCGTGCCAGGGTATGGCGGATTCTTGAGCTTTGTGCAGACAACACCGATGTGCGTGAGGCCGTTTTCTGGCAGGTGCAAGGGCCCAGAACCTGCGAGGATCAGTTGCTGCTCATACTCAGCCAACTGGAAGTCAGGGCCCACATCGCCTTGCACAGCGCGGAGGCTGGCACAGCGCGCGCCGAAGCCACCTTGCTACGGCTGGGGCGCTCGCTCTATCGCCTGGATCAGGTAGACAGTATCGCGACCCGGCACATCGAGGAGATGCGCCAGAACCCTTACGCGTCGGTGGATGACATTGAGGTTTACCTTGCCTATCGGGTCAACCTGGCTGACCCCCTGGGCTTGCCGGCCCAGCCACAGCACATGCATTACCCCGAGCACAGCGGTGTAACGGGAACACGGATTCTGCGCGCCCGCGCACAGGTCGTTGCCGGTGAAAGTACCGAGGCACTGAGCAATGCGCTGGCGCAGCGGGAGTTTTGGCAAGGCTATGTGCGCAACCGCTACCCCGAGCGGTTCGAAGCGCTCGCTGCGCCTTACCATGAGCAGTTGGAGGCGTTCGAGCGCGAGACGGGCGAGTCTGGCGAGCAGCTTTACCTCGAGCGTGCCGATGCATTGATGGCAGCGCTCAATGCCGAGGAGCGTGCGCTTTACCTGGAGCTGGCCAGGGAGGCATACGAGCGGGAAGCCTGAGAACCGGCGACCGCCTGGCGGTCGCCGTGCAAAGTTCAGGCGGCGTCGCTGCGAGCGTCACCTTGCGCAAGATAATCGGCCAATGCGCGTTGCTCGCTCTCGCTGGTGAACAAACCCAGCTTGGTCCGCCGCCAGAGGATGTCCTGGGCACTGATGGCCCACTCGCTATCGCGCAGGTAATCGACTTCACGGGCGAACAAACCACCGCCGATCGCCTGGCCAAGATCGTCAGGGCCGTTGACCCCCTCCAGCACCTGCCAGGTGCGGCTGCCATAGGTCACGGCCCAGCGCTTGGCGATATCCACGGCAAGCCATGGATGCTGGGCGAGCAGTTCGTCGACCAGTACCTGAGGTGTGCTCATGCCTTCCCCGCCGGGCAGTGCTGAGCTGGCGGTCCAGCTCTGGCCCATCTGGCTGAAGAACGGCTTGAGTTCTGCCATGGCCGACTCGGCAAGCTTGCGGTACGTGGTCAGTTTGCCGCCGAACACCGACAGCAACGGCGCCTCGCCCTGAGTGGCCGACAGCGCCAGGGTGTAGTCACGGGTGACTGCCGACGGGTTGTCCGATTCGTCGTTGCACAGCGGACGCACGCCAGAGTAGGTGTGCAGGATATCGCTGGCGCTCAACTGATGATTGAAATGAGCGTTGACCACGTCGAGCAGATAGCCGGTTTCCTGCTCGGTGATCGCCACCTTGGCGGGATCGCCGCTGTATTCGCGATCGGTGGTGCCGACCAGGGTGAAGCGGTCCAGGTACGGGATGCAGAATACAATCCGTTGGTCCTCGTTCTGCAGGATGTAGGCATGATCCCCTTCGTACAGGCGCGGCACGATGAGGTGGCTGCCCTGGATCAGTCGAATGCCGTACGGCGCAGTGAGCTTGAGGTCATCCTTGATGAACCGGGCGACCCACGGACCGGCGGCGTTGACCAAGGCGCGCGCGCGAATGGTCTGCAGGCTGCCGTCGGCGTGCTGCAGCTCTACCTGCCACAGGCCGTCGACACGTTCTGCGCGCAGGCAGCGGGTGCGGGTACGAATGTGCGCGCCATGTTCGCGTGCAGCCATGGCGTTGACCACCACCAGGCGGGCGTCGTCGACCGCGCAGTCGGCATATTCGAAACCGCGGGTGATGGCTGGCTTGAGCGGGTAACCCGGGCCGAAGCGCAGGCTGCGCGAGGCACCCAGACGCTTGCGTTTGCCCAGGTGATCGTAAAGGAACAGGCCGGCACGGATCATCCATGCCGGGCGCAGGTGCGGGCGGTGCGGCAGCACGAAGCGCATCGGTTTGACGATGTGCGGTGCCTTGGCCAACAGCACTTCGCGCTCGGCCAGGGCCTCCCGCACAAGGCGGAATTCATAGTGTTCCAGGTAACGCAGGCCGCCATGGATCAGCTTGCTGCTGGCCGACGAGGTGTGCTGGGCCAAGTCGTCCTTCTCGCAGAGGAAGACCTTCAGGCCACGCCCGGCGGCGTCGGCAGCAATGCCCACGCCGTTGATGCCCCCGCCGATCACGGCAAGGTCATAGCAATCGGCAAGTAGGGGCTGGGACGAAACGGGCTGGGACACGGGCAAGGCCTCCTGGGGCTGTTCACATCGAATATGAACATTAATGTTCGTTTCCGAAAATACTAGCGCAACAGAACGCCCATCGCCAGTCACTGTTCATAGAAAAAACTGATCGGATGGCAAGAAAGTGAACAATATCGAAAATGGCGAGCCCTTCCGGGCCCGCTTGCGTTTCACACCACGTCGAGGCGGATCTTGTTCTGGTTGAGCAATTCACTCAATGCAGGCGATGGCGGCTGGTCGGTCACCAGGCAGTCGACCAGGCTGATCGAGCCCAGGCGGACCATGGCGTTACGCCCGAATTTGCTGGAGTCCGCCGCCAGGATGACCTGACGGGCGTTGGCGATGATCGCCTGAGATACGCGTACCTCTTGGTAATCGAAATCCAGCAGGCTGCCGTCTTCATCGATACCGCTGATACCGACCAAAGCGAAGTCGACCTTGAACTGGCTGATGAAGTCGACGCTGGCCTGGCCGACCACGCCACCGTCACGGCGTACGGTGCCACCTGCGACCAATACTTCGAAATCATCCTTGGCTGCCAGGATCGCGGCCACGTGCAGGTTATTGGTGATGACCTTCAAGTGGCTGTGGTTGAGCAGCGCCCGGGCAATCGACTCGGTGGTGGTGCCGATATTGATGAACAGCGAAGCATGATCGGGAATTTGCCGGGCCACGGCGTCGGCAATGCGCTGTTTTTCGTCACGCATCTGGTCGGCGCGCATGGCGTAAGCAGTGTTCTCGATACTCGAGTCATAGGCTGCCCCACCGTGGTAGCGGCGCAGCAGATTGAGCTCAGCGAGCTGATTGATGTCGCGACGGATGGTTTGCGGAGTGACGACGAATAACTGCGCCATTTCCTCGATGCTGACGTAGCCGCGTTCGCGGACCAGCTCGAGGATTTGTTGTTGGCGTGGGGGCAGATTCATGGGCGGTCCTTATGGGCTGCCGGACAAATTCTGCAATGATGCCGTAGGAAACAGACTACGGCCAGTAGGCCATGGCATGGCGGGGCCGCGAAGCAGCCCCTGCCCAGGGTGATCAGGCCTCGTGATCTTCCCAGTCGCGGGTGCGCTCGACGGCTTTGCGCCAGCCGGCGTAGAGTTTTTCCTTCTGCGCTTGCTCAAGTTGCGGGCTGAATTCGCGTTCGATGATTGCCTTGTCACGCAGCTCGTCCAGGCCACTCCAGAAACCACAGGCCAGGCCCGCCAGGTAAGCGGCGCCAAGGGCCGTGGTTTCACGCATTTTCGGGCGCTCTACGCAGGTGCCGAGGATGTCGGCCTGAAACTGCATGAGGAAATTGTTGGCCACCGCGCCACCGTCGACGCGCAACTCGGAAAGGCGTTGGCCGCAGTCCTGCTGCATGGCGTCGAGCACGTCGCGGGTCTGATAGGCGATCGACTCCAATGCCGCGCGGATGATGTGGTCGACTTTCACCCCACGGGTCAGGCCGAACAGCGCGCCGCGGGCGTAAGGGTCCCAGTACGGTGCGCCCAGGCCCGTGAAGGCGGGCACCAGGTACACCCCGTTGCTGTCCTTGACCTTGCTGGCGAAGTACTCGGTGTCCAGGGCATCGTTGACGATCTTCAGTTCGTCGCGCAGCCATTGCACGGTGGAGCCGCCGTTGAACACAGCGCCTTCCAGGGCATAGGCCACTTCACCTCGTGGTCCGCAGGCAATGGTGGTGAGCAGGCCGTGGGACGAGGTTACGGCTTTGTCGCCGGTGTTCATCAGCAGGAAGCAACCCGTGCCATAGGTGTTCTTGGCCTGGCCGGGTTCCACGCACATCTGGCCGAACAGCGCTGACTGCTGGTCACCGGCGATACCGGCGATGGCGATGCCGCTCTTGGTGTGGCCGTAGACTTCGGAAGACGGGCGCACCTGAGGCAGCATCTGGCGCGGGATGCCGAGAATTTCGAGCAGCGTGTCATCCCACTGCAGGCTGTGGATGTTGAACATCAGTGTGCGCGAAGCGTTGGTGTAGTCGGTGACATGCACCTTGCCACCGGAAAACTTCCAGATAAGCCAGGTATCCACGGTGCCGAACAACAGCTCGCCGCGTTCGGCCCGCTCACGTACGCCCTCTACATTGTCGAGGATCCACTTGAGCTTGGTGCCGGAGAAGTACGGATCGGTGACCAGGCCAGTGGTTTCGCGAATGTATTGTTCATGCCCGTCGCGCTTGAGTTGTGCGCAGATCTCTGTGCTGCGGCGGCACTGCCAGACGATGGCGTTGTACACCGGGCGCCCGGTTTCCTTGTCCCACACCACCGTGGTTTCACGTTGGTTGGTGATGCCCAATGCGGCGACCTGGGCATGGCTGATGCCGGCCTGCGCCAGGGCTTCGACCATGGTCGCGCTCTGTGTGGCGAAGATCTCCATCGGGTCATGTTCGACCCAGCCGGCTTGCGGATAATGCTGGGCGAACTCGCGCTGGGAGGTGCCAACCACATTGGCGTCACGGTCGAAGATGATCGCCCGCGAGCTGGTGGTGCCCTGGTCCAGGGCGATGATGTAGTTCTTGTCCTGGGTATCTGTCATGGTCATAGGCCTTGCAAAATGAGGAGGTCAGGGCGCCAGCATCAGTTGGCTTGAGTATCGCCCTGGCGATTACCGTTTGTCTCTGGGTCCGCGCATTGAGCCGTCGGCAGGTTGCGGGCGATCAAGCCACGATAGGTCGCAGCACCCAGGCAGGCACCGAAGATCGGCGCGAACACCGGAACCAGGAAATAAGGGATGTCCCGACCGCCAGTGAAGGCGATTTCGCCCCAGCCGGCCAGGAAGGTCATCAGTTTGGGCCCGAAATCGCGGGCCGGGTTCATCGCGAAGCCGGTCAGCGGGCCCATGGCGCTACCGATCACGGCGATCAACAGGCCGATCAGCAGCGGTGCCATCGCACCACGGGGCAAGCCGTTGTTGTCGTCGGTCAGGGCCATGATGACCGCCATCAAGATTGCAGTGATCACCACTTCGACCAGAAACGCTTGTGCGGTGGAAAGCGATGGGTGCGGGTAGGTGGAGAACACCGCCGCCAGCTCCAGGCTTTCGCGACTGCCGCGCAGCATGGCGTGGGCTTGTTCGAAATCGAAGAACAGGTTGCTGTACAGGGTATAGACCAGCGCTGCACCGCAGAAGGCCCCACAAACCTGGGCCAGCATGTAGAACGGCAGTTTGCGTTTGTCGAAGCTTGCGAACAGGGTAAGGGCGATGCTCACGGCCGGGTTCAGGTGCGCACCAGAGATGCCGGCGGTGAAGTAGATCGCCATGCTCACGCCGACGCCCCAGATGATGCTGATTTCCCACAGGCCAAAGCTGGCGCCCGCGACCTTGAGGGCGGCGACGCACCCTGTGCCGAAAAAGATGAGCAGTGCCGTGCCGAGGAATTCGGCCAGGCATTGGCTGGACAGCGTGGGTTCGCGTAGAGCAGTCGTCATGTATGACCTCTTTGTTTTTGTTGTGAGGCGCTAAGCGCTCGACAGCAAAGTCCGGCGTCCATCCCCATTGACCCCGGGCACAGGTAGGAATGCACTTAAAAAGTGCACCATTTATTCAGAAACGAAAAAATATAGACAAGAAACGCTTATGTCAAAGGTCGAAAGTGAACGGTCAGTCACGATCTGAGCGTTGAATGCGGTCGTGAATCCCAAGCTAGAGCGGCGTGTCAGTTGCTAACTGGCTGGAGTGTAGGATTTGCCCTAAAGTAGCCGCCGAATTGTCTCGGAGCGGAGCACTGCATGACCCCGGCCCTCGATCTTCTGAAAAAAACGCGCGCGCCCCATCGCGTGCACAGTTACGAACACGATCCCAAGTCGGCGTCTTATGGGCTGGAGGCGGCTGAAAAACTGGGGCTGGAACCGCAGCAGGTGTTCAAGACCTTGTTGGCCAGCAGTGAGAAGGGTGAGTTGCTGGTGGCTGTTGTGCCTGTGGTGGGAACGCTGGACCTCAAGGCGCTAGCTCACGCCGCCGGCGTGAAAAAATGCGAGATGGCTGACCCCACGGCAGCTCAGCGTGCCACCGGCTACCTGGTGGGTGGCATCAGCCCGCTGGGGCAGAAAAAGCGTCTGCGCACCTTCATCGACGAATCGGCGCAGCGTTTTGCAACTATCCATGTCAGTGCGGGGCGGCGGGGGTTGGAAGTCGAACTGGCTGCCGCTGTACTGGCCGAGCACACCCAAGGCACCTTCGCCAGTATCGGCCGGGGTTGACCAGCGCAAGGGGCCGCCTTGCAGCCCCTTGGCCGAATGGCCGAATCAGGTCGCTGAGCTGTAGCGACGCACCCCGTTTTCCTGCCGTGGCAACTGCGCCGCGACACTGCCAGGGACCGGGAACAGCACCAAATGGTCAGCCTTCACGCTTATGCCGACCTGCTCGCCTACCTGGTGATCGATATGGCTGGGGAAGATCGCTTCCAGCTGGCTGCCTGTCGGCAACTGCAGCCGGTACAGCGTCGATGCACCCAGGAAGCTCTTGCCCACGATGCTCGCGCGCAATGCGCTGTTCGCGTCCGGGACGATATCGTCGGGGCGCAGCAGCACGTCTACCGAGCTGCCGGGCGCCATGATGTAGGCGCGGTTACCCCGCAGCTCACCGAGCTCGGTGTTGACTGCCTCATGGCTGCTCATCTGGCCACGTATGAAATAACCCTGGCCGATGAAACTGGCGACGAATGGCGTCTGCGGCTCATGGTAGAGGTTGTAGGGCGTGTCCCACTGCTCCAGCCGGCCTTCCTTGAACACACCCACATGGTCGCTGACCGCGAAGGCTTCTTCCTGGTCATGGGTCACCAGAATCGCGCTGGTACCGCGGCTTTTGAGGATGTCACGGACCTCGTGGCTCAGGCGCCTGCGCAACTCGACGTCCAGGTTGGAGAACGGCTCATCGAGCAGCAGCAATTGCGGCTCGGGGGCCAGCGCGCGGGCCAGGGCCACGCGCTGTTGCTGGCCACCAGAGAGCTCGTGTGGATACCGCCCGCCGAGCCCACCGAGCTTGACCAGGTCGAGCATTTCCTCGACCACCTGCCCCTGGGCGGGGTGCTTGGCGATGCCGAAGGCAATGTTTTGCGCCACGGTCAGGTGGGGGAACAGCGCGTAGTCCTGGAACACCATGCCTATGCGGCGCTTCTCCGGGGACAGGGTGAAACCGGCGCGGGAAATCACTTCGCCCGCCAGCTGGATCTCACCTTCGTGGACCGGCTCGAAGCCGGCTATGGCGCGCAAGGTGGTGGTCTTGCCGCACCCCGACGAACCCAGCAGGCAACCAATGTCGCCTGCGTTCAGGTGCAGGTTGAGGTTCTGGACGATGCGCTGGTCGCCGTAGCCGCAGGCGAGGTTGCGCAGGTTGAGCAGTAGGGGTTGACTCATGCGTGGTGGTAAGCCGGTTCGACAAGGAATTCGAGAAGGGCCTTCTGTGCATGCAGGCGGTTTTCAGCCTGGTCCCACGCGACCGAACGGGGGTCGTCGAGCAGGTCATGGCTGATTTCCTCGCCGCGATGGGCGGGCAGGCAGTGCATGAACAGGGCATCGGGTGCCGCCAGGTCAAGCAGTTCGCGGGTGACCTGGTAAGGCGCGAAATGCGCCAGACGCCGTGCAGTTTCCTCTTCTTGGCCCATGGAAGTCCAGACATCGGTGGTCACCAGATGCGCGCCACGTACGGCTTCACGCGGATCTCGGATGATCTGCACGCGATCTGCGCCCAGTGCCATGAAGCGTGGATCCGGGTCATAACCCTCTGGGCAGGCGATACGCAACTGGAAATCGAACTGCCGGGCGGCCTCGATGTACGAGTTGCACATATTGAAACCATCGCCGATCCAGGCCACGGTCTTGCCTTGGATGGCGCCACGGTGCTCGTGGAACGTCTGCATGTCGGCCAGCAATTGGCACGGGTGCGACTCATCGGACAGGCCATTGATCAGCGGTACACGCGAGTTGGCGGCGAATTCGGTGAGGGTGCTGTGCGCGTGGGTGCGGATCATCACCGCATCGACCATGCTCGACAGCACGATGGCGCTGTCGCTGATCGGCTCGCCCCGGCCCAGCTGGGTGTCGCGTGGCGACAGGAAGATGGCCTGGCCGCCGAGCTGGATCATGCCGGCTTCGAACGACACCCGGGTCCGGGTGGAGGATTTCTCGAAGATCATGCCCAGCACACGATTTTTCAGCGGTTCGAACAGCACGCCGCGCTTGCGCAGGTCCTTCAGCTCGATGCCTCGGCGGATCACACCGAGCAATTCGTCGGTGGTGAAATCCAGCAGGGAGAGAAAGTGCCTAGCGCTCATGATTGACTACCTTATCTGCAACGGTATGCAGGTCGACCGTATGGTTTTTTTGACAACGGGAGTGACCTGCGGCGTAAGCCGCACGGGGCGGACGAAATGGGGAAAGGCGCAATACTATAATTAAATGTCGCCTGAAACCAAGAGGGGGAACAGCGGCTCTGTTGCAAAGGGTGTCATTACCCCTTGAGCCTGCGCTGTTTTTTATTTGCTACACAGGTTTTACACGGCTTGCTGGCAAGTTGGCAAATGGCTGTCGCAAATCGTGCGCCTGATGTCGGTAGATTCACACGGCGAAGCGCGCTGGCAGGGTGCGGGGCGGGGGCCCATAGTCGAGGTTCGATAATTGCGAGGCAGAGGCCGCCATGACCAAGACCCTGCACCACCGTGCCTGCCACCTGTGTGAGGCGATCTGTGGGCTGAACATCGAGGTGAGCCACGAACACGACGGGAGCGCGCGCATCAGCGCGATCAAGGGCGATCCCCTGGACCCGTTCAGCCGTGGCCACATCTGCCCAAAGGCCGTGGCGCTGCAGGATATCCAGGATGACCCGGACCGCCTGCGCCAACCGCATCGACGGGTGGGGGGCCAGTGGCAGGCCATCAGTTGGGAGGAGGCGTTTGCCCTGGCCGCCGACAAGCTGTGGTCGATACAGCAGGCGCATGGGCGCAACGCCGTGGCGGTTTACCAAGGCAACCCGAGCGTGCACAACTATGGCTTGATGACCCACAGCAACTACTTTCTGGGGCTACTCAAGACACGCAACCGTTTCTCCGCAACTTCGGTGGACCAGTTACCGCAGCACCTGACCAGTTACCTGATGTATGGCCACGGCCTGCTGTTGCCGGTCCCGGACATCGATCACACCGATTTCATGCTGATCCTCGGTGGCAACCCGTTGGCCTCCAATGGCAGCATCATGACCGTGCCGGATGTGGAGAAGCGCCTCAAGGCCTTGAAAGCCAGAGGCGGGCAACTGGTGGTGGTGGACCCGCGGCGCAGTGAAACTGCGGCCATGGCAAGCCAGCACCTGTTCGTGCGCCCCGGCGGCGATGCGGCGTTGCTCTGCGCTTTGCTCAACACCCTCTTCGACGAAGGCCTGGCGAGAGGTTCGCATCTGCCAGTCAACGGCCTGGAGCAGGTACGCACGGCGATCCAGCCGTTCACCGCCGAGGTCATGAGCGCCCAGTGCGGCATCGACGCTGTCAGCATTCGCCAGCTGGCGCGGGATTTCGCCGCTGCGGACAAGGCGGTCTGCTATGGCCGCATGGGGGTATCGACACAGGCGTTCGGCACCCTGTGCCACTGGCTGGTGCAAGTGATCAATCTGGTAACCGGCAACCTGGATCGTCAAGGTGGTGCACTGTGCACCGAGCCTGCCGTGGACCTGGTGGCCAGTACCTCGGGCGGGCATTTCAATGCCTGGCAGAGCCGCGTATCGGGGTTGCCCGAGTACGGTGGTGAACTGCCCGTGGCGGCCTTGGCCGAGGAAATGCTCACGCCGGGCGAGGGGCAGGTGCGGGCCCTGGTCACCGTGGCCGGTAACCCGGTGCTGTCCACACCCAATGGCAGGCAGTTGGACGTGGCGCTGCAGGGGCTGGAGTTCATGCTCAGCATCGACCTGTACATCAACGAGACGACCCGCCACGCCGACCTGATCCTGCCGTCTACCTCGGCACTGGAAAACGACCATTACGACAGCACCTTCAACCTGTTGGCTGTGCGCAATGTCACCCGCTTCAACCGGGCCATACTGGCCAAGCCTGCAGGCGCGTTGCACGACTGGGAAATATTCGTAGGCCTGGCGCAAGCCTTTGCCAAGCGTGCAGACCAGGAGCTGAAACCGACCCTCGCACCTGCGCAGATGATCGACCTGGCGTTGCGCAAGGGCCGCTATGGCGACGAAAGTCCCCGCAAGCTTTCCCTCGAAACGCTCGATCAATATCCCCATGGCCTCGATCTGGGCCCCCTGGGCGCTAACCTGCGAGGGCGTCTGGCAACGGCCAGCAAAGCCGTGGAAGCGGCGCCCCAGGTTGTGCTGGATGACTTGCGCCGGTTGGCTGAATGCGTGCCGACGGCCGCGGGTGATTTACTGCTTATTGGCCGTCGTCATGTACGCAGCAACAACTCATGGATGCACAACTACCATCGCCTGGTCAAAGGTAAGCCACGCCATCAGTTGTTGATGCATCCCCAGGACATGCGTCAGCGGCAGTTGGAGGATGGCCAGCGGGTGCGTATCCGCTCGCGCACCGGTGACCTGGAAGTCGAGGTGCAGGCCTGTGAGGACATCATGCCTGGCGTGGTCAGCCTGCCCCATGGCTTCGGTCATGGCCGCCAGGGCGTCAATCTGCAGATCGCCCAGGCGCAACCCGGCATCAGTGCCAATGACCTGACCGATGAGCGCCTGCGTGATGCTGTGTCCGGAAATGCGGCGCTCAATGGCGTACCCGTGCAAGTGAGTGCCGCCTGAGCACCGGCAAGGCCGAGCACAAGGCTCAGGTTTCCGATACAATGCGTCACCGTGCCGACCATCGAGTCGGAAAGTTCAGACGAGGTGTTCCATGGATATCATCGAAACGATCAAAGAGCAGATTGCCAACAACACCATTCTGCTTTACATGAAGGGCTCGCCGAATGCCCCGCAATGCGGGTTCTCGGCCAAGGCATCGCAAGCTGTGATGGGTTGTGGCGAAAAGTTTGCTTACGTGGATATCCTGCAGAACCCGGAAATCCGCGCCAACCTGCCCAAGTACGCCAACTGGCCGACTTTCCCGCAACTGTGGGTAGCTGGCGAGCTGGTCGGCGGCAGCGACATCATGTTGGAGATGTTCGAGAACGGTGAGCTTCAAGCACTGATCAAGGACGCCGCTGCCAAGGCCAAGGCTTCTGAAGCCTGATCTTCCGGCAAGCATGAAAAAAAACCCGCTCATGGCGGGTTTTTTTATGGGGTTGGAATTTATTCTTCGCCCATCTGCGACTGCAGGTAGTTCTCGATGGTGATCTTGTCGATCAGGCTCAATTGAGTTTCCAGCCAGTCGATGTGTTCTTCCTCGGATTCGAGGATGTCTTCAAGCAGTTCACGCGAGCCGAAGTCACCGACGGTTTCGCAGTGGGCGATGGCGGCTTTGAGATCGATCAGGCCTTTCTGCTCGATCTTCAGGTCGCACTCGAGCATTTCCTTGGTGTGCTCGCCGATCAGCAGCTTGCCCAGGTCCTGCACGTTAGGGATGCCTTCGAGGAAGAGAATACGCTTGATCAACTTGTCAGCGTGTTTCATCTCGTCGATGGATTCTTTGTACTCATGCTTGCCGAGCTTGTTCAGGCCCCAATCTTCGTACATGCGTGCGTGCAGGAAGTACTGGTTGATCGCGACCAGCTCGTTTCCGAGGATCTTGTTGAGATGCTGGATGACGCTTACGTCGCCTTTCATTGCGGGTTCCTGCCCTAGAAGTGTGCCAATACAGCGAAGTTTGAGCCTGATACTTAGGGCTGTCAAACCTAAGTTATTGAATAATAAGTGAAAATAAATAGGAATAAGAATGTTTGTGAACCGCGTTGGGGCGCTAACTTATTGAATTTTAGGCATAAAAAAACCGGACGCGAGGTCCGGTTCTTCGAATTGGGCGATATCAGGCGGCGGTAAATTCCACCGGATAGGGCAGGGCGGCTTGCTGGCTCACCTGAAGCTCGGTCAGGGTCTCGCGGACGACCTGCTTGGCCAGGCAGGCGCATTTGCCACATTGGCTGGCGACATTGGTCGCGGCTCTGACGTCCTTGTAGCTGCAGCATCCTTCATAGATCGCATCGCGGATCTGTCCGTCGGTCACGCCGACACAAAGACACACATACATAAAGTCGGACCATCGCTGGTTGAGTCGATGGGTGGAGAGTAATGGTAATGAGAATGCTTGTCAAAACACTTTCTGTAAGTGCCGTGCTTGAGCGACCGGCGGTTGGATTCGGCCTGTCAGCGGAAGCCGTGTATGATGGTCGGCCTTTGTTGGATGTCGGGCAAGCCCGCCTTGGCCTGGCAAACGGTTCTTCACCCTCATCTGGAGATTACAATGAGCGTACTCGTTGGCAAAAAAGCCCCCGACTTCACCGTCCCGGCTGTACTGGGCAATGGCGAAATCGTCGACAGCTTCAACCTGGCCTCGGCCATCAAGGGCAAGTACGGCCTGGTGTTCTTCTACCCACTGGACTTCACCTTCGTATGCCCGTCCGAGCTGATTGCCCTGGACAACCGCATTCCGGACTTCCAGGCCCGCAACGTTGAAGTGATCGGCGTTTCGATCGATTCGCACTTCACCCACAATGCCTGGCGTAACACCCCGGTCAACAATGGCGGTATCGGCCAGGTCAAGTACACCCTGGCAGCCGACATGACCCACGAAATCTGCAAGGCCTACGACGTTGAGTCCGAAGGCGGCGTGGCTTTCCGTGGCGCTTTCCTGATCGATACCAACGGTGTCGTCCGTTCGCAGATCATCAATGACCTGCCGCTGGGCCGTAACATGGACGAGCTGCTGCGTCTGGTCGATGCCCTGCAATTCCACGAAGAGCACGGCGAAGTCTGCCCGGCCAACTGGAAAAAAGGCGACAAGGGCATGAACGCTTCGCCAGAAGGCGTTGCTGCATACCTGAGCGAGAACGCTGGCAAGCTGTAATTGCTGAGCGCCAAAAAAAACCGGCCTTCGTGGCCGGTTTTTTTTTAGCTGCAAGCTGCAAGCTTCAAGCTTCAAGCTTCAAGCTTCAAGCTTCAAGCTTCAAGCTAAAGCAAGAGCGATCCGCGTACTGCTTTGGCTTTTTCTTGCAGCTTGCAGCTTGCAGCTTGCCGCTCCACCTCAATCGTTGAAATCGCGCCAGCCGCCCATCTCTTTCCAGCGGTTGACGATGCCGCAGAAGAGTTCGGCGGTCTTCTCGGTGTCGTAACGTGCCGAGTGCGCCTCACGGCCGTCGAAGTCGATGTCAGCGCTCTGGCAGGCCCTTGCCAGCACGGTCTGGCCGTACGCCAGGCCAGCCAGGGTCGCGGTGTCGAAGCTGGAGAACGGGTGGAACGGGTTGCGCTTCAGATCGTTGCGCGCTACCGCGGCATTGAGGAAACCCAGGTCGAAGCTACTGTTGTGGCCGACCAGGATCGCCCGCTTGCAGCCATTGGCCTTCAATGCCTTGCGCACGCCGCGAAAGATGTCGGTCAGCGCGCTGTCTTCGCTCACCGCCATGCGCAGCGGGTGGTCCAGCTTGATACCGGTGAACTCCAGCGCGGCAGCCTCGATATTGGCCCCCTCGAACGGCTCTACACGGTAGAAGTAGGTGTGCTCCGGAAACAGGAAACCTTTCTCGTCCATACCGATGGTTACCGCCGCGATTTCCAGCAGGGCATCGGTGGCGCTGTTGAAACCGCCGGTCTCCACATCCACCACTACCGGCAGGTAGCCGCGGAAGCGCTCGGCCATCGGGTGGCGGGAGCCGCTGCCGGCTTGCCCGTCCTGGTCGTCTTCGTAGAGGTCTTCGCTCACGCGTTGTCCTCCAGCAGGCGCCAACGCAGTTTTTCACCGGCGCGCAGCGGGATCACCGTCTGATCGCCAAACGGCAGGCTGTCCGGGGCCGTCCATTCTTCACGGACCAGGGTAATGGTGTCGGTATTCGCTGGCAGGCCATAGAAGGCCGGCCCATGCAGGCTGGCGAAACCTTCCAGCTTGTCCAGCGCATGACGCTGTTCGAAAGCTTCGGCGTACATCTCGATGGCCGCATAGGCGGTGTAGCAACCGGCACAACCACAGGCAGCTTCCTTGGCGTGGCGGGCGTGGGGTGCCGAGTCAGTGCCGAGGAAGAACTTCGGGTTGCCACTGGTAGCCGCGTCCAGCAGCGCCACCTGATGGGTGTTGCGCTTGAGGATCGGCAGGCAGTAGAAGTGCGGTCGAATGCCGCCGACCAACATGTGGTTGCGGTTGTACAACAGATGCTGTGCGGTGATGGTCGCCCCGACGTTGGCGGGGGCCTCGGTGACGAATTGCGCTGCATCGGCCGTGGTGATGTGCTCGAACACCACTTTCAGCGTGGGGAAGCGCTCGACCAGGCGACGCATGTGTTCGTCGATGAAGCGTTTTTCGCGGTCGAACACGTCGATCTCGCTGCGGGTCACTTCACCATGCACCAGCAACGGCATGCCGACCTCAGCCAGCGCTTCGATGGCCGGGAAGATATTGTCGATGCTGGTCACGCCGGAATCGGAGTTGGTGGTGGCGCCGGCCGGGTACAGCTTGGCGGCGTACACGATGCCGCTGGCCTTGGCCGCGCGGATGTCCTCGGGGCTGGTGCGGTCGGTGAGGTACAGCACCATCAACGGCTCGAAGCGGCTACCGGCCGGGCGGGCATTGAGGATGCGCTCACGGTAGGCCCCGGCTTCGTCGGCATTGCGTACCGGTGGAACCAGGTTGGGCATGATGATGGCACGGGCGAAAGTACGCGCCACATCGCCAACGGTATGGGGCAGGACGGCACCATCGCGCAGATGGATGTGCCAGTCGTCGGGACGCAGGAGGGTCAGGCGATCGGACATTGGGGATTCCAGGCGGGTCGAACTCAGGCCCCAATGCTACCGGAAAACCCTCGCCCGAGCACGGCTATCAAGTTTTCCGGCGAGCGTCCGATAGCCTGCCTGTAAGCCGTCAGAATTAGTGGAGCCTCCCGTGCGCCAGCGTTACCTAGCCCTGTTGACCCTGTTCGCCAGCCTGCCGGCCGGCGCATTGACCTTCCAGACCCGCATGGAAAACATCGCCTGGAAAGTCGAGGGTGATCAGTTCGAGTGCCGCCTGATTCAGCCGATCGATGGTTTCGGCAGTGGTGAGTTCGTGCGCCGGGCCGGTGAGCAGCCAGTGTTCCAGCTGCGCTCCGGCAGTACTGTGCTGGGCGCAGGTTCCGCTACGCTGCTGGCGGCTGCGGCCCCCTGGCAGCCTGGCCGTGGCGATATCAACCTGGGGGCGGTGCGGCTGGCGCGTACTGGCGTGCTGTTCAGTTCTTCCCAAGGCCAGGCCAGCCGCTTGATCAACGGGCTGCTCGATGGCCGCAGCACGGTGGTGCGAAGCTACGCCGGGGAGGCGGGGCGGCCGATCGAAGTGCGTGTGCTGCCGGTCAGTTTTGCCAAAGCGTGGAGTGATTACCAGGCCTGCGCCGGCAAGATGCTGGCAATGAACTATGACCAGGTGCGTCAGACGCAGGTGGGGTTCCCTGGGGGGGGCATCGACCTGGATGCGGCGGCGCGCGCGCGACTGGATGTGGTCCTGGAGTATTTGAAGGCCGATCCGACGGTCAACCATATCGAGCTCAATGGCCACTCGGACAACAGCGGCAATCGCTTGACCAACCGTGATACCTCGCGGCGCCGTGCGCTGGCGGTTGCCGATTACTTCAAAGCCCATGGGGTGCCGGAGGAGCAGATCACCGTGCGCTTCCATGGTGAACGTTACCCCCTGGTGAAGAACAACAGCGCCGCAAACCGCGCACGCAACCGGCGCGTCAATATCGAGCTGGATCGTGTTGCACCGGTGGAAAAGCCGGCCGCCCAACCTGCCCAGCACCCGGCCCCGGCGACCGCACCCGCGACCGCGCCTGCGCCAGCCCCGGCCAGCGCTACTGCTGCCCCGCCCGCCGCGAAACCGTCCTGACGCTGCAGGGCGTCGCCCCGTCGACAGTTCCTGTCGCTTTGTCGTCAGAAGCTGTCGCGCCACTGTAAATTTATCCGCAACGCCGGTAGAATCGACCCCTTTCCGTACAACCCCGTGGAGTGATGGCATGGCGGACGTAAAAAAGGTCGTACTGGCGTATTCCGGCGGCCTTGATACTTCGGTGATTCTCAAGTGGCTGCAGGATACCTACGACTGCGAAGTGGTGACGTTCACCGCTGACCTGGGTCAGGGCGAAGAAGTCGAGCCGGCTCGCGCCAAAGCTCAGGCAATGGGCGTCAAAGAGATCTATATCGACGACCTGCGCGAAGAATTCGTGCGCGACTTCGTCTTCCCGATGTTCCGCGCCAACACCGTCTACGAAGGCGAGTACCTGCTGGGTACTTCCATCGCCCGTCCGCTGATCGCCAAGCGCCTGATCGAAATCGCCAACGAAACCGGCGCTGATGCCATTTCCCACGGCGCTACCGGCAAAGGTAACGACCAGGTGCGTTTCGAGCTGGGTGCCTATGCACTCAAGCCGGGCGTCAAGGTCATCGCCCCATGGCGCGAGTGGGACCTGCTGTCGCGCGAGAAGCTGATGGACTACGCCGAGAAGCACGGTATCCCGATCGAGCGCCACGGCAAGAAGAAGTCCCCGTACTCGATGGATGCCAACCTGCTGCATATCTCCTATGAAGGCGGTGTGCTGGAAGATACCTGGACCGAGCACGAAGAAGACATGTGGCGCTGGAGCGTCTCGCCAGAGAACGCGCCGGACCAGGCGACCTACCTCGAACTGACCTACCGTAATGGTGACATCGTCGCCATCGATGGCGTCGAGAAGACCCCGGCCACCGTCCTGGCCGACCTGAACCGCATTGGTGGTGCCAACGGTATCGGCCGTCTGGACATCGTCGAAAACCGTTACGTGGGCATGAAGTCGCGCGGCTGCTACGAGACCCCGGGCGGCACCATCATGCTCAAGGCTCACCGTGCCATCGAGTCGATCACCCTCGACCGCGAAGTCGCACACCTGAAAGACGAGCTGATGCCCAAGTACGCCAGCCTGATCTACACCGGCTACTGGTGGAGCCCGGAGCGTCTGATGCTTCAGCAGATGATCGACGCTTCGCAGGTCAACGTGAACGGTGTCGTGCGCCTGAAGCTGTACAAAGGCAATGTCACCGTGGTCGGCCGCAAGTCGGACGACTCGCTGTTCGATGCCAACATCGCGACCTTCGAAGAAGATGGTGGCGCGTACAACCAGGCTGATGCTGCGGGCTTCATCAAGCTCAATGCACTGCGCATGCGTATCGCTGCCAACAAGGGCCGCGCGTTGCTCTAAGCCTCATTGTTGTTGCATGAACCCCGGTTTCGGGCTAATGCCAGTCAGTTAGCGTCATCGGGCTGCAAAGCAGCCCCCTCTCGCTCAACTGCCAGGCATCTGGCTCGGCCGGGGTTTTTGTATGCACGAATAGGTTTTACCTGGCGTGCAAGGCCGTGGGCCGATCAATTCTTCAGGTGTGCCGCGTTGTCCGGCAACTCACAGACCGACACGCGAAAACATTGTTGCTTGTCCAGGTTGCAGTAAACCCAGGTGCCTGAATTGACGTGAGGTTGTGCAAGCGTCCTCAGCACATGTTGCTCGATCATTCTTTGCGCATCAGGGCCTGACAGCATGACAGTTACAGGCTCCGCTTCGAGTGAGGGTTGTCGAGCGTTCTGCACGGAACTGGCCGAGGAGGGGATAACAGGTAAAACAGTCGTCGTTGGCTGCAGCGCACTGGTTGCCTCGTCAGCGGAAGTGCTTTCGGGTTTGTACAGTGATTTATAGTTGAAGTTCAGCGTCAGGAAAAACAGCCCGGTCAGAAAGAACGGAAAGCCCACTAGAAACCAGGTATAGAGGCTCTGACTTTTTTCGCTGAGAAACGGAAGTGTCGCCAGTGCAGAGGCCTCGATGATGCCTGCAAAGATGGCGATGATCGTCATGGGGGCGGTGGGTTGGTTTTCAGCCATGGTAGTGGCCTCCTGCGTTTTTTCAATCAATACCTTACCGAGCCGCTCAACCAAATTATGCACCGTTTCCGGAAAGTGAAATGGATCCCGGTGTTTCGAAATATCTGAAACGGTTTTTGTTTTGCGGCGGGTTTGATTGTTGGGTAATGCAGTCTTTAATTCTGTTTTAAGAGAGTGGTCATGCGCTTTTGGGTCTAGACAGGTGTTTATATTGGATGATTAGTTGTGCGTTGTAGGAAAATTCCTAAACCGACGTAAGGCTCATCTATTCATGTGTTTGCGAAGGAAATAGGCGCGCCATAATGCTTGCTGCTCGGTTATGGTGGTGTGTAGTCAAAGCAAATAATGAATGAATGGATATCGCATGAATAAAGTCCTTATCGTGGATGATCATCCTGTCATACGCTTGGCAGTGCGAATGCTGATGGAGCGGCATGGATACGATGTGGTCGCGGAAACCGACAACGGCGTGGCAGCTTTGCAGCTAACCCGGGAGTACCTGCCCGATATCGTGGTACTGGATATCGGCATTCCCAAGCTCGATGGGCTGGAAGTCATCGCCCGCATGGCTTCGGCAAGCCCGGGCAGCCGGGTGCTGGTGCTTACCTCGCAGGCACCCGGGCATTTCTCGATGCGTTGTATGCAGGCGGGGGCTTCAGGCTACGTGTGCAAGCAACAGGAACTCACCGAACTGCTCAGTGCGATCAAGGCTGTGCTGTCTGGTTACAGCTATTTTCCCAACCAGGCATTGCACAAGTCGCGCGGCCGGGTTGGGGGGGGCAGCGAGACGGAGATGGTCGATCGCCTGTCGGCGCGGGAGATGATGGTGCTGCAGCAACTGGCGCGGGGCAGGTCCAACAAGGAGATAGCCGACAGCATGTTCCTCAGCAACAAGACGGTCAGTACCTACAAGACCCGTCTGCTGCTCAAGCTCAATGCTCACTCGCTGGTGGACTTGATCGAATTGGCCCGGCGCCATGGCCTGACGTGACCCTGGGTACAGGCAGCCTCCTTGAAGGAGGCTTTCTCGCCCGTGGTTACAGGTCGTAGTCGAAATCGGCGAGTTGCCGTTGCAGGCGCCGCTCTTCCAGAAGGTTGTCGATAGTACGCCGCTTGCTCAGGTTGGTCTTTGCGGTTTCAACCAGAGGTTCGGCGTCGTCTTCAGCGGTGGCAAAGTCTTCTTCGATCGACAGTTCGTCTTTATCGTTACTCATGAGTCGCTCCAAGCCAAGGGGCCATTGGCCGTCCTTATAGCGAGAAAGCGAAGTTTGGTAAAAAAGATTTTTTCAATCGGGACGTGCATGAATTCGCTATCGAATCAATCGTCAGACGTCTTCTGCTTGAACTCGCACAGGTCCTCGATCCGGCAACTGCCGCAGCGTGGCTTGCGCGCCTGGCACACGTAGCGCCCATGCAAGATGAGCCAGTGATGGGCATCGAGCAGGTAATCCTTGGGCACGAACTTGAGCAGCTTTTTCTCGACTTCCAGTACGGTCTTGCCCGGTGCGATACCGGTGCGGTTGCTGACCCTGAAAATATGCGTGTCGACCGCCATGGTGGGCTGGCGGAAGGCGGTATTGAGCACCACATTGGCGGTCTTGCGGCCAACACCGGGTAGCGCCTCCAGCGCCTCCCGGTTTTGCGGAACTTCGCCCCCATGCCGTTCGATCAGCAAGCGACAGGCTTCGATCACATTCCTGGCCTTGCTGTTATACAGCCCGATGGTCTTGATGTACTCGCTCAGGCCTTCGACCCCGAGTGCGTAGATGGCGTGGGGCGTATTGGCGACCGGGAACAGGCGGGCGGTGGCCTTGTTGACCCCGACATCGGTGGACTGTGCCGACAGTGTCACGGCCACGAGTAGTTCGAAAGGCGTGGTGTAAGCCAGCTCTGTCTTGGGGTCGGGATTGTCTTCGTGCAGCCTGCGAAAGATCTCCAGGCGTTTTGCGGCATTCATGGGGTCAACGCTTTCCTTGACGACGTGAGAGGGCGGGGCCCGGGCGTAGACGATTGTACAAGGCCAGCAGCACACCGAGCAGTATCAGTGCGCCGGGCGCCAGGCTGGCCGACGCAATGCCCAGCCCCTCGGTCAGCCATTGGCGGATAACGCCGAGCAACAGGCACAGGCCCATCAGGCCGACCATCTGTAGGCAAAGTTGACGCCACCGGTCCTTCTCTACCAACAGGTGGTCCGTAACCAGGCACTGCAGGCAAATCAGCGCCGGGAAGTAACCCATCGCCAGCGCAAGCGGTAATGCCCAGGCTCGCAATGCCATCTGCAGGCAGCTGGCGAGGGCCGCTAGCAGTAGCAGGCTTGCCAGTGTGTACAGGCGACCTTCGACCCTGGGGCGCACAACGGCCAGCAAGGCCTGGTGAAGCACCGTAAGCACCAGCATGCTGGCGCCGATGACGGCGGCTTGAGGCAGCGTACCTGTAGCGCCGAGGACAGGCGCAAGGCCGGCTACCAGCAGCCAGTACCTAGTCATGGTTGAGCGTTCCGAGTAGACGTGCGCGATGTTGGTCGAAGTAGCGCAGGGCCTCCTGCTGTGCCTGGATCACCGCACGCGAGGTGACCGTTGCGCCGGCCAGTTGGTCGAAATCACCTTGGTCACGCTTGATTGCCCAACGATCCTCCAGGCGACGGTTGGCGAACTGCCCCAGCCAGTTCACCTGGGGATCGTTGATGCGTCCTCCCAGCCCAGGGCTTTCCTGCTGTTCGATGACTTGCGTGCCTATCAGTCGGCCTTGCGCGCTTATGGCAATGGTCAACCGAATGGGGGCGGCGTAACCCTGGACCTGGCTAATCAGTACGATGGCCACGGGGCTCGTGCCGCGTTCGGCGCGGTAGGCGGCCATTATGCGGCTATGCGGCGGTTGCTCTGCCGGGAGTGACACCGCGTTGCTCAGTGGCTGGTTGTCATAGCTCTGCGGTGCCAGCACCGAGAGGAACCTGCGTGCGTAAAATTGTTTCTCGGCCTCGGCGATGGGCGCGCGGGTCCAGCGTTGCCAGGCCAGCGTGCTCGCCAGTGCCAGGCCGGCCACTACCAGCAGTATCAATACACTGCGCACGGGTCGCCTCATGGCCTCACCTGCCGATACCTTGAGGCCAGGCGGTCCAGGGAGGGTACCGCAAGGTTCATCAGCAGGATGGCGAAAGCGCTACCATCGGGGTAACTACCCCAAGTCCTGATCAGGTAGATCAGTGCCCCGGCGCCCAGCCCGAACAGCAGTCGGGCGAGCTCGGTCTTCGGGCCGGAAACAGGTTCCGTGGCAATGAAAAACGCTGCCAGCATGGTCGAACCGCTGAGCAGGTGCAGCAGCGGTGAGCCGTTCGAGTCCGAGCCGGAGCCATTCCAGGCCAGCAGGCTGAACAGAGACAATCCGGCCAGCAAACCCACTGGCGCATGCCAACTGAATACCTTGCGCTGCAACAGAAATAGCCCACCCAACAAGAACGCCAGATTGACCCATTCGCTGCCATGGCCGCCAACGTTGCCGAAGCCTGGGTGGCTGGCAAACAGCTCATCGATGGTCAGGCTGCGGTTGTGCCTGAGGCCGTCGAGTGCCGTGGGGCCGGCCCACGCGTCGATCTGCTCGCCGTGGGCGAAGACCAGCTGCAGGCTGGCGCTGAAGCCTGGTGCGTGCGCTGGCCAGTGGTTCATCTGCAGTGGAAAGCTCAGCACCACGAAGGCGTACCCAACCATCGCCGGGTTGAACACGTTATGGCCGGCCCCGCCGAACGCTTGCTTGCCCAGGCCTATGGCCATCCCCGCTGCAACCATCGGCAACCACCACGGCGCCCCGGTGGGCAGGGCGAGGGCGAGCAGCACTGCAGTGACCAGGGCGCTGCCGTCACTCAACGCCGATGTGACCGGCTGGTTGCGCAACGCAAGCGCTACCGCCTCGCAGCAAACGGCGGTGATTGCACACAGCGCCAGGCTCCAGAGCAGGCCCCAGCCCAGTAGCCAGAGCGAAGCCAGCAGGCCAGGCAGGCAGGCCAACAAGACCAGGCCCATGGCATGGCGCAGGCGAGGGTCAGGGGATGCCAGGGTCGGGCTCATTGCGTGAACATCCCGTTGAGGCCAGAGAGCGCCATGCCCATCACACCTGCACCAAGCAGCGCGATGGGTAACCCGCGCAGTGCCTCTGGCACCTGTGCGTGTTCGCTGCGCTGATTGAGGTCGTCAAACAACGCCAGGGCCAGCCAGAAGCCGAGCCCGGCCAGGACTGCCCAGCTCAGCGTGGCTTGCCATTCGCGCTGTTCACCTACAACCTGCAGTGCCATGCCCAGCACCACGGCATTCCCCAATATCGGCCACGCGAGGCCCTCTGTGGGCCATTGCGGCCGCAGCCTGGCAAGCGTCTGGGGGATGCCCCACGCCAGTAGTGCCTGCCAGGGCAGCAGCAGGAACAGACGCAGGTGCTGCAGTTGCCAGGGCGCCACGATCAGGTGTTCGAGCAATTGGCCGCCGGTGACTGCCAACATGATCGACAGCGCGCCGGCCAGGCCGCATACATGGACCCGCAGCCGGGAGGCAGGCTGTCGTCGCAAAAACAGGTGGCTGACCAGTGCGGCACTGATCAGCATCAGGACATAGTCGTTCATTCAAATGACGATAGCCGTGAATCACCTGCGCTGTCCGGCGAAGCGCAAGGGGGATGAAAAAGCCCCGGCGGTGAGGCCGGGGCTTGGGGGAGATTACTTGATACGCTGGCCTGGTTTTGCGCCACTGTCAGGGCTGAGCAGGTAGATTTCTTCACCGCCAGGGCCCGCTGCCATGACCATGCCTTCGGAGATGCCAAAGCGCATTTTCCGCGGCTTGAGGTTGGCAACCATCATGGTCAGCCGGCCTTCGAGCAGGGATGGGTCAGGGTAAGCCGACTTGATACCCGAGAACACGTTGCGGCGCTCGTCACCGATGTCCAGGGTCAGTTGCAGCAGCTTGTCGGCACCTGGCACCGCTTCGGCCTTGACGATCAGCGCCACGCGCAGGTCGACGGCCGCGAAGGTGTCGAATTCGATCTCTGCCGACAGCGGGTCCTTGGCCAGTTCGCCATTGCCGGCCGGCGCCTGGGCTTGGCCTTCGGCTGCCAGCAGGTCTTCCTTGCTGGCGGCAATCATGGCTTCGACCTTGGCAGGTTCTATGCGGCTCATCAGGGGTTTGAACGGGTTGAGCGTGTGGTTTTCCAGGCGCGACAGGTGGTCGTCCCAGGCCAGCGGCGCGACATTCAGGAACGCCTCGGCGTCGGCGGCCAGCACCGGCAATACCGGCTTGAGGAAGATCACCAACTGGCGGAACAGGTTGATGCCCTGGGCACAGATCGCCTGCACTTCGTCCTGCTTGCCTTCCTGCTTGGCCAGCGACCAGGGCGCTTTGTCGGCGATCCATGCATTGGCGCGGTCGGCCAGGGCCATGATTTCGCGCATGGCACGGCCAAAGTCGCGGGCTTCATACGCGTCAGCGATGCTCGGAGCCGCAGCCAGGAAGGCCTCGGTCAGCTCCGGGGCGGCGTCGCCGGCAACCATCACGCCGTCGTTGCCTTTGTGGATGAAGCCTGCGCAGCGGCTGGCGATGTTGACCACTTTGCCGACCAGGTCGGAGTTGACCTTCTGCACGAAGTCCTCAAGGTTGAGGTCCAGGTCATCGACGCCGCGCCCCAGTTTGGCGGCGTAGTAGTAGCGCAGGTATTCGGGCTGCAGGTGATCCAGGTAGGTGCGGGCCTTGATGAAGGTGCCGCGCGATTTCGACATCTTCGCGCCATTGACGGTCAGGTAGCCGTGCACGTTGACCGCTGTCGGCTTGCGCAGGCCTGCGCCTTCGAGCATGGCAGGCCAGAACAGGGCGTGGAAGTTGACGATGTCCTTGCCGATGAAGTGGTACAGCTCGGCCTTGGAGTCCTTGTTCCAGAACGCATCGAAATCCAGCTCCGGGCGGCGCGCGCAGAGGTTCTTGAAGCTGGCCATGTAGCCGATCGGCGCATCCAGCCAGACATAGAAGTATTTGCCAGGCTCGCCGGGGATCTCGAAGCCGAAGTACGGCGCATCACGCGAGATATCCCATTCCTGCAGGCCGGCATCCAGCCATTCGGCGAGCTTGTTGGCCACCGCATCCTGCAGGGTGCCGCTGCGGGTCCACTGCTGCAGCATGGCCTGGAAGTCCGGCAGCTTGAAGAAGAAATGCTGCGAGTCGCGCAGTACCGGGGTGGCCCCGGAGATGGCCGACTTGGGGTTTTTCAGCTCGGTCGGGGCGTACGTGGCGCCGCATTTTTCACAGTTGTCGCCGTACTGATCCTCGGCCGCGCACTTGGGGCAGGTGCCCTTGATGAAGCGGTCGGCCAGGAACATGCCCTTTTCAGGGTCGAAGTACTGGGTGACCGAGCGGGTGGCAATGTGACCGGCGTCGCGCAGGCGCGAGTAGATCAGGCTCGACAGTTCGCGGTTTTCTTCGCTGTGGGTGGAGTGGAAATTGTCGAAATCCACCAGGAAGTCGGCAAAGTCGGTGCTGTGCTCGGCCTGGACGTTGGCAATCAGTTGCTCTGGCGTGATGCCTTCCTTTTCGGCGCGCAGCATGATGGCCGAACCGTGGGCGTCATCGGCACAGACATAGATGCACTGGTTGCCGCGCAATTTCTGGAAGCGAACCCACATATCCGTCTGGATGTACTCGAGCATATGGCCAAGGTGGATGGACCCATTGGCATAGGGCAGGGCGCTGGTGACGAGAATCTGACGTGGCTCGGACATGGTGGCTCGGCTACTTATCTGGCTCGGGGTAAATTGAAGGTGATCGGCCACTATAAAGGGCTGGCGAATATATTTCACCCCATGGGCGCAACGGCTGACGATTGACGGGTTAGGATAGGCGCCTGTTCGACTAATCGTATGCCAATGGGAGCCTCCATGAGTGCCGTCACCCGTGCCGCCGTCGAAGGCGTGCTTCGTCAGTACACCGACCCTTATCTGAACCAAGACCCGGTCAGCGCCGGCTGTGTGCGTGCCATCGACATCCAGGGCGGGCAGGTCGCTGTGCAGCTGCAGCTGGGGTATGCCGCCGGTTTGTTCAAAAATGGCTGGGCGCAGGTGCTGCAGACCGCGATCGAGAACCTTGACGGTGTCAGCTCGGCCCAGGTAACGATCGACTGCGTGGTCGCCGCGCACAAGGCTCAGGCCCAGGTGCCGGCCATGGCCAACGTCAAGAACATCGTCGCCGTGGCCTCGGGCAAGGGCGGTGTCGGCAAGTCGACCACCGCCGCCAACCTGGCTTTGGCCCTGGCCCGCGAAGGGGCACGAGTCGGCATCCTCGACGCCGATATCTACGGCCCCAGCCAGGGCGTGATGTTCGGTATCGCCGAAGGCACGCGGCCGCAGATTCGCGAGCAGAAGTGGTTCGTGCCGATCAAGGCGCATGGGGTTGAAGTCATGTCGATGGCGTTCCTCACCGATGACAACACACCCATGGTATGGCGTGGCCCGATGGTTTCTGGTGCGCTGCTGCAACTGGTGACCCAGACTGCCTGGGATGACCTCGATTACCTGGTGATCGACATGCCGCCGGGTACCGGCGATATCCAGCTGACGCTGGCGCAGAAGGTTCCGGTTGCAGGCTCGGTGATCGTTACCACGCCGCAGGACCTGGCACTGCTGGATGCGAAGAAAGGCGTGGAGATGTTCCGCAAGGTCAACATCCCGGTGCTGGGCGTGGTCGAGAACATGGCGGTGCACATCTGCTCCAATTGCGGCCATGCCGAGCACCTGTTCGGTGAAGGTGGTGGCGAGAAGCTGGCGGCGCAGTATGGGGTGGAACTGTTGGCTTCACTGCCCTTGTCGATGCTGATCCGTGAGCAGGCCGACAGCGGCAAGCCGACTGCGATTGCCGAGCCACAAAGCCAGATCGCCATGGTTTACCAGGAACTGGCGCGCCAGGTTGGGGCGCGGATCGTATTGCAGGAAGCGGCTGCGCCCGCGATGCCGAGCATTACCATCAGCGAAGATTGATACGCCGGTACAGTGCTGCCGCCGATTTGGCAGGGCTGCCTTGCAGCCCTTTGGCGGCACTGACCTGCGGTCACGATGGCCGGCAGCGCCTTTTCCAAGGCATAAAAAAACCCGCCTGATGGCGGGTTCTTTTGAAAGCTAGGAAGCTAAATCGACTTAGGCGATTTGAACTTCTTCAGCCTGCATGCCTTTCTGGCCGCGGGTAGCGACGAAAGTAACAGCCTGGCCTTCTTTCAGGGTTTTGAAGCCGTCAGCTTGGATGGCTTTGAAGTGTACGAACAGATCGTCGCCCGACTGAGGGGTGATGAAGCCGTAGCCTTTCTCATCGTTGAACCACTTAACGGTACCGGATTGACGGTTGGACATTTTTCTGTCTCCTTGGACAAAGTAGATAACGGTCAGGAAAAACCCTGGCCGGGACTGAGTGCAAAGAGAGCAGAAAATTCAGCGATGGTGCGATCAGGATCGTGCATCAAACTAGAGATTCTCGGTGTCACGTGCAGCACAGTGGCGTCACCTTAACCCACTTTCCACGACCTGCCAATCTCCAAAACAGCCTTTGATGAAATTCGGATCGGCGGCGGCCGCAAGCCCCGTCTGGCGCGGGATACGGTATGGAACTTTAACCTGAGCGCCGGGACCGGTAATATGCGCTTCTCGTTTTTTCACCTCGCAACTCTCAGGACACCCCGCCATGAGCATCAAATCGGACAAGTGGATTCGCCGCATGGCGCAGGAACACGGCATGATCGAGCCGTTCGTCGAGCGCCAGGTGCGCGGCGAGCACGACAGCCGGGTGATCTCGTTCGGCGTCTCCAGCTACGGTTACGACGTGCGCTGCGCCGATGAATTCAAGGTGTTCACCAACATCAACTCGGCCACCGTCGACCCGAAAAACTTCGACGCCGGCAGCTTCGTCGACATCAAGAGCGATGTCTGCATCATCCCGCCGAACTCCTTTGCCCTGGCCCGCACCGTCGAATACTTCCGCATTCCGCGCAATGTCCTGACCATCTGTCTGGGCAAGAGCACCTATGCCCGCTGCGGCATCATCGTCAACGTCACCCCGCTCGAGCCAGAGTGGGAAGGCCACGTGACGCTGGAGTTCTCCAACACCACCACGTTGCCGGCCAAGATCTACGCCAACGAAGGCGTGGCGCAGATGCTCTTCCTCGAATCCGACGAAGAATGCGAAGTGTCGTACAAAGACCGTGGTGGCAAGTACCAGGGCCAGCGCGGCGTCACCCTGCCACGCACCTGAGCCGACGAGCGCGGGGAATTAGTTTTCGCTCGGGCACTCCAAGCTAGTGAACAGTGCCGCCATGCATGAAGCGTGGCGGCCCTTGTCAGGAGTTGCCTATGAAACTCGATCCCGCAATCAGTGCGAAGCTGGCTGTTCTGCAGCCCAACCAGATCGGCTTGCTGGCGTGGTCCCTGCTGGCCCACCCGGCTCCCATGCATCTGGGCGGAGTGCCAGGTCAGCCCGACCCGGATACCCCGCAACCGGCTCAACCTGGCGACACGCCGCCCATGGAGCCGGGTGAGCCAACCCTGCCCGACGAACCACCGCCTGCGCCGGTGGCATGAACCCTCGATGAGATCACCCTTGCAGGGCCCAGACCTGGTCTGTGCCCGCAAGATAGATACGGCTCTCTTGCCTGGGTTCGACATTCCACCCCCCGGTGAATTCGCCGAACGCCGGTAACAGGCTGACCTGCTGGTCCATCAGGAAGCAGGGCAGCCTGAGCCGCTGGCGAGCGCGGCCGCGCAGGACGAATACCGGGTGCACATGGCCGCACAGCACGGGGTGTTCGGGGTGGGCGACCGGTTCGTGCTGAAGCGCGAACGGTGCCAGCAGCCAAGGTTCTTCTGCTACCTCGATATTCAGGTCGGCTGGAGGATCACCGGCATGGCGGTCGTGGTTACCGCGTACCAGTACGATGCGCAAACCACTGTGCTGTTCTCGCCAAGCCTTCAGCTGCGCCATGGTGGCAGGCGCCTGGGCAGTTCGGGCATGCAAGAAGTCGCCAAGAATGATCAACTGCTCGCAGTCACAGGCTGCCAGCAGCGCGTTCAGGCGCTTGAGTGTGGTTTCGGTGGTGCCGCGCGGCACGGGTTGGTGTAGCGCACGGTAGCTGGCGGCTTTGCCGATATGCACGTCCGCGACCAGCAATGCGCGGCGTGCCGGCCAATAGAGCGCGCGGTCTGGCATCAGCCACAGCGTTTGCCCGCAATGCTCGATGGTCAGGTGCTTGCTCATGCTTTCGTGCCTGCGGCTTTTTCGAGGTCCGCCACCATGCGCGCAATGCGATCGGCCAGCTTTTCTGTGCTCAGGGTCTCACGCATACCTTCGACCAGTAGGGTGAAAGCCAAGGGCCCGGGCCGTCGAAGCTCACGCACATCCAGGCGCAGCTTGCTCATTTTCGCCAATTGATCTTGCAAGCGTTCGATCTCCAGTTCTTCACGCAGTACCTCATCGCGCGCCTGGCCAAGCAGCAGGTTATCGGCGTCATGTTTGCGAAATACCTCGTAGAACAGCCCGCTGGAAGCCTGGATCTGCCGGGTGCTTTTCTGCGCGCCAGGGTACCCGCTGAACACCAGCCCGGAGATCTGGGCGATTTCGCGAAAGCGCCGCAAGGCCATTTCACTGGCGTTCAGGCTGGCCAGTACATCGTCCAGCAGGTGCTCTGTGGACAGCGCTGCGGGCAGGTGGCTCGCCCAGTCCACAGGGGCTGGGCTAAGCAGTTCGAAGCCGTAGTCGCTGACGGCAATGGATACCGAAAGCGGCTGGTTGCGGCTGACCCGCCAGGCAATCAGGTTGGCCAGGCCAAGGTTGGCCATGCGGCCGGCGAACGGGTAGACGAACAGGTGCCAGCCTTGGCGTGTGGCAAGGGTTTCGGCCAGCAGCGTCTGCGTGGTGGGCAAGGCCGACCATTGCCCTTGGAGTGCGAGCAAGGGCCGCACCGTGCGCATTTCAGGGTCGTCGAAATGGCCGTGGGCTGCGGCGTCGAGTTTTTCCACCAGGGCATCGGCCAGCTCGCTGGACAGCGGCATGCGCCCGCCATTCCAGCGCGCTACGGCGGCTTTGCGGGCAGTGCTGCGGCGTACATAGGCGGTCATGTTCTCCACCCTGACAAGCTCGAGTATCCGCCCGGCGAACACCAGGGTATCGCCCGGGCGCAGGCGGGCGATAAAGGCTTCCTCGACACTTCCCAGATGCTTGCCACCGCCGCCTTTGCTCCAATACTTGAGCTGCAGGCTGGCGTCGCTGACGATGGTGCCGATGCCCATGCGGTGTCGCCGCGCCAGCCGCTCACTGACGACCCGCCAGATACCATCGCTGTGGGCCTCGACGCGCTGGTAATCGGGGTAGGCGCCGAGCGAGCTGCCGCCGTGGCAGACAAAATCCAATGCCCACTGCCACTGGCTGTCGCGTAAATCGCCGAAGGCCCAGGTGCTGCGTACCTCGGTGAGTAGCTCAGCGGGGCGAAAGCCGCAGCCCAGCGCCATGCTGACCAAGTGCTGAACCAGCACATCCATGCACAGCCGCGGGGAGCGACGGGCCTCGATATGGCCTGCCGCAATTGCACTGCGTGCGGCTGCGGCCTCGACCAGCTCCAGGCTGTGCGTCGGCACCAGGGTGACCCGTGACTGGCGCCCCGGCGCGTGCCCGGAGCGCCCAGCCCGTTGCATCAGGCGGGCGACGCCCTTGGCCGAGCCAATTTGCAACACCCGTTCCACGGGCAAGAAGTCCACACCCAGGTCCAGGCTGGAGGTGCAGATCACGGCCTTGAGCGTGCCCTGCTTGAGGCTCAGTTCCACCCAGTCGCGGGTTGCGCGGGCCAGCGAGGCGTGGTGCAGGGCAATTTGCCCAGCCCAGTCGGGACGGGCGTCAAGCAGGGCCTGGTACCACAGCTCGGCTTGGGCACGGGTGTTGGTGAATACCAGGCTGCTGGCGCTGGTGTCGAGCTCCCGGGCGACCTGAGCGAGCATCTTCAGCCCCATGTGCCCTGCCCAGGGAAAGCGTTCGATGGCTTCGGGCAGGAGTGTGTCGACTACCAGGCGCTTGTCCTGGCGGCCCTTTATCAGCCGGCCGCCGTTGGGCACCAGGACCTCGAGTGCATGCGGCAGGTTGCCCAAGGTGGCAGACAGCCCCCAGGTCACCAGTTGCGGTTGCCAGCGACGCAAACGGGCGAGGGCCAATTGCAGCTGTACGCCGCGTTTGTTGCCGAGCAGTTCGTGCCATTCATCCACCACGACCATGCGCAGGTTGGCGAAATCATCGCAGGCTTTGGCCCGCGTCAATAGCAGGGTCAGGCTCTCGGGGGTGGTGATCAATGTACTCGGCAGGCGCCGGGCCTGGCGGGCGCGCTCGGCGCTGCCGGTGTCGCCACTGCGCACGCCGACACTCCAGTTCAGGCCAAGGTCGTCCAGCGGCGCTTGCAAGGCGCGTGCGGTATCGGCCGCCAGCGCGCGCATGGGGGTAATCCACAAGACCTGCAATGGCGCCGGCTGCCGCCCTGCGCCCTGCTTGGCGAAGGCGCGCAGTGCGGCCAGCCACAGGGCGTAGGTCTTGCCGGCGCCGGTACAGGCATGCAGCAGCCCCGACTCGCCACGCTCGACCGCCGCCCAGGTTTGCCGCTGGAAGGCGAAGGGCGTCCAGTTGCGCATGCGAAACCAGGCATTGGCAATGTCGGGAGGGCTTGGCATCGGGCCGTCGGGTCCTTCGAAGGTTGTGCTTCTACTGACCATCGGCCCGCTGGTTTGGTTTTACCGGGTCAGTTGGCCAGCAGGTAACCGCTGCGACACACCTGTTCACCGGCGACATGGGCGATGACCATGCCCGTCGTGGCCATGCGCCGAACGCTGCGGGCATACAGCAGGCCAGGCTGGCGGTTGCGCACGGCCGTCACCCGGTCGCTGAGCGGGTCGATGACCTCCGCGACCAGTTGCCCTGCCTCAAGGTACTGACCGGGGCGGGCGTGGTACACCAGCAGCCCACCGAGCGGGGCCGAGATCGGTTCTACGGCAGCCAGGGGCGTCGCGGCTCGGGGCAGGGGGGGCAAGGGCGCTGCAGGGCTTTCGATGACTTCGGCGTGAATCAGGTAATCGAGGATCGCCTGGCAGTCATGGCTGGCCAGGTCATGGCTGACATCGGCCTGGCCACGCAACTCGACCGTTACCGACACGCTACCCAATGGGATCGGGAAACGCTTGCCGAAGCGTTGCTGCAACTGCCACCAGACCAGGCTGAAGCATTCGTCGAACGACTGCCCGCCGGAATCGGTGGCCAGCAAGCTGGCCTGGGCACCCAGGTAGCGGGCCAGCGGCTCTACTTGAGGCCAGGCTTCCGGGGTGGTGTAGAGGTGTTCCACCGCCTCGAAGTCGCAGTGCAGGTCCAGGATCAGGTCGGCATCGCAGGCCAGCCGCTGCAGGGTCAGGCGCTGGGACTGCAGCGGTGTGTGTGCCGGATGTGCGTCCAGGCCTCGGCGCAGGTACTCGCGAATCAAGGTACGGTTGTGGTCGGCATCCTGGGTCAGGTGGCCCTCCACCTGGTCGCCGATGGTGTCGGAAAGGTCGACGAAGTTGCGGTTGAAGTTCTCGCCGCTCTGTAATTCGAAACGACCCAGTGGTGCGTCAAGCATCACTTGCTCCAGGCCTACCGGGTTGGCCACCGGCACCAGGACGATTTCGCGGCGCAGGCGCCCTTGCTGCTCCAGTTCGGCCAGGCGACGCTTGAGGTGCCAGGCCACCAGCATGCCGGGTAACTCATCGGCATGCAGCGAGGCCTGTATGTACACCTTGGCGCCACCGCGGGGGCCGAAGTGGAAGCTGTGGAGTTGGCGAATGATGCCCGGTACGGGCGAGAGCAGGTCGTGTGTCGAATGGTGCATGGTGGTCCTGGCTGCGTGGCGAAAACGGTCTGCGACACGGGTCGGCACAAAGATAGAAGCATAATTTTAGCCAGTATGCTTCACCGTGTTGGCTTCTTCAGGCCAGCAGCGCTTGCAGGGTCGCCAGGTCATCGGCCTCATCCACAGGTTTATCCAGGCGCCAGCGCAGCATGCGCGGAAAACGCACGGCTATCCCGCTCTTGTGCCGTTTAGACAGGGCGATGCCTTCGAACCCCAGTTCGAACACCAGCGTTGGCTTGACGCTGCGCACCGGCCCGAAGGTCTCCACCGTGGTCTTGCGAATGATTGCATCGACCTTGCGCATTTCTTCATCGCTCAGGCCCGAGTAGGCCTTGGCAAAAGGTACCAGGGCACGCTCAGGGTCGCCGGGTGGTGCGTTCCACACCGCGAAGGTGTAGTCACTGTAAAGGCTGGCGCGTCGGCCGTGGCCGCGCTGGGCATAGATCAGCACGGCATCCACGCTGAGCGGGTCGATCTTCCACTTCCACCACACCCCCATATCCTTGGTCCGGCCCACCCCGTACAGCGCATCGCGCTGCTTGAGCATCAGGCCCTCGACGCCCAGGCTGCGCGATCGTTCGCGCTGGATGGCAAGCGCGTGCCAGTCCGCCCCTTCGAGCAGAGGCGAAAGCAGTACCGGGGCCAAGGGGTAGGCGTCGACCAGACGCTGCAATTGCTGGCGGCGCTCGTGTTGGGGGCGGTTTCGCCAGTCCTCGCCTTGCCACTCCAGCAAATCGTAGGCTTGCAGTACCACCGGAGCATCGGCCAGCAGCTTCTTGCCCAGCGTCTTGCGGCCAATGCGCTGCTGCAGCAGTGCGAACGGTTGCACGGCCAGTGCCTGGTCGCTGCTGGCGTCAGGCTTCCAGACCAGGATCTCACCGTCGAGCACAACGCCGTCGGGAAGGTTCTGCGCCAGGCTGTGCAGCTCCGGGAAGCGCTCGGTGACCAGCTCTTCGCCACGTGACCACACCCAGACATGGCCGTCGCGCTTGACCACTTGGGCGCGGATGCCATCCCACTTCCATTCGATCTGCCAGGCGCTGGGCGGGCCGAGCAGGGCGTCGAACTGTTCGATCGGGGCCTGCAGGGCATGGGCCAGGAAGAACGGGTAAGGTTGGCCACCCCGTTGGCGATGTTCATCGGCCGATTCAGCGGCGACCAGCGTGTGGTAACTGTTGGCTGTGGGGCGATGGCTGATGTCGGTATAGCCGACCAAGCGCTGCGCTATGCGTTTGGCATCCAGCCCGGCCAGTTGCGCCAGTGCCCGGGTGACCAGCAGCTTGGACACGCCCACGCGAAAGCTGCCGGTGATCAGCTTCAGGCACAGCATCAGGCTGGGGCGATCCAACTGTGCCCACAGTGGCGGTAGGCGCTGTTGGACCTCTTCGGCGGGCAGCCCACGCAATGGCAGCAGATGGGCTTCGACCCAGTAGGCCAGCCCGCTGTCGCTGCCTTGCTGGTTTTCAGGCAGCAACAAAGAGATGGTCTCCGCCAGGTCGCCCACGGCCTGGTAGCTTTCTTCGAACAGCCAGCCCGGCAGCCCGGCCAATGCCGTTGCCAGTTCGCGCAGCACCCGGGTGGGGACCAACTGCCGTGGCCGGCCACCGGAAAGAAAATACACAGCCCAGGCGGCATCCTCGGCGGGCGCTGCGGCAAAGTACTCGCGCAACGCTTGCAGCTTGGCATTGCTGGAGGTCGTGGCATCCAGGCGCAGGTACAGCTGGGCAAAGGCCTTCATGCCTCAGCTTCCGTGGCTGGCGTGTCATCCTCTTCCCCGTATTCGGTAACGAACGCTCGCGCGTCCAGGCCACGCTCACTGAGGTAGCGCACCAGCACGTTGACCGAACCATGGGTGACCATGACCCGCTCGGCCCCTGTCTGTTCGATGGCCCATAGCAGCCCAGGCCAGTCTGCATGGTCGGAGAGTACGAAACCGCGGTCTACGCCGCGCCGGCGTCGCGTGCCGCGCAGCAGCATCCAGCCACTGGCGAAGGCGTCGCTGTAATCACCGAAGCGACGCATCCAGCTGCTGCCGGCAGCAGAAGGGGGCGCCAAGACGATGGCCTGGCGCATGAGCGGGTCATTACGGGGAACATCACCGGCATAGAGGGTTTGTGGCAGGTGTACACCGCCCTCTCGGTATACCTGGTTCAGTGGCTCTACTGCGCCGTGTACCAGGATCGGCCCGATGCTCGGATCCAGGCCATGCAGTATTCGCTGGGCCTTGCCGAAGGCATAGCAGAACAACACGCTGGCCTTGCCTTGGTCGCGATTGGCCCGCCACCATTCATTCACCCCCGCAAATACCTCTGCCTGGCTGGGCCAGCGGTAGATGGGCAGGCCGAAGGTCGACTCGGTGATGAAGGTGTGGCAGCGCACCGGCTCGAACGGCGCACAGGTAGCATCCGGCTCGACCTTGTAGTCCCCGGAGGCAACCCAGACTTCGCCGTCATGTTCCAGGCGTACCTGTGCCGAGCCCAGCACGTGCCCGGCCGGGTGCAAGCTCAGGGTGACGCCGTGGTGGCGGATGCGCTCGCCGTAGGGCAGGGCCTGCAGGTCGATATCCTGGCCCAGGCGGCTGCGCAGGATGCCGGCCCCCGGGGCGGCGGTCAGGTAATGGGTATTGCCACGACGGGCATGATCGCCATGGCCGTGGGTGATGATGGCGCGCTCCACCGGCCGCCAAGGGTCGATGTAGAAATCACCGGGCGGGCAGTACAGGCCTTCGGGGCGGGCGATGACGAGGTCCATGGCGATGCCTGGCAAGAGGGCTTACAGGCTCAGAGCATCAGCGGGACGTGGAAGTTCGGGTGGTGTTGGTAGCCAACCCTGCAGCGCAGGGCTGGCTGTGGGGCTATTCAGCGCAGCGCCATTTTCCAGGCCGCGCCTTTGGTCTGCGCCACGCTGATTTTTTCGGCGTGGGCAATGTTCTTGATGAAGCCACCCTGCACCAGTCTTGGGGAGGTATGGAAGTATTCCCAAGTGGTGGTGCCGTCCTGGCTCTGCAGGTCTTGGCTGTCGTAAGAGATTTCAAGGGTGGCCGGCGACGTGGTCGCTGGCGTCGAGAACTCGCCGTCGATCATGCTGTAGCCTGCCTGCTCGTTGCCGGCCCACAGCTGAAGATCAATGGTGCTGCCCTCCGGCACGGCCAGCGATGCAGGCCAGGACACTTCGATCGTCAGGGTTTCTTTGCTCATGCTGAACATCCTTCTTTGATGGGTTGACCGCACTCGCTGTGTGAACGAGCGCGGCAAGAAGGGATGCTAAGTACCCAGGCGTCAGGGATGCAGATGGAAACTGGACCTATCGTCCGGGTACCAGGGTCAGCCGCTGGTTGCCATAGGCCCGGGCAAAATGCTGCGGCTGGAGTGGCAGGCTCATGAACCGGCCCTTGAACCAGGCATCGAGCCCGTCGCTGTAATGGGCGCTGGCCGGGTTACCGGATTGCCCAGTACTGGTCAGTACCTGTAGAGGTTCTGCCTGGCCAAAGTCGACAATCATCCGCGCCGAGGCCGGCAGGTGCGTGTCGAAATCGCTGCCCCACGCATAGGGCGTCAGGGCCACGGTGCTGAAGTCACCGCCGGCCGCCTGGGGCGAACGGCTCAGCGCATCGCCCAGGCCGTGGTACGCAGGGGCAGGCCAACGGTATTGGTGCAATTTGCCCCATTGCCAGGCGCGGCGGTCGGCACCCAGCTGGGCATTGCCGGCATCCACGGCAGCGGCCAGGCTGCGGGCCAAAATGGCCGGTTTGTCTTCTTTTTGCGCCGTGCTGCGATCATCCCAGAACGGGCTGTCTTCGCGGCCAAGCAGGTGGTCGGCCTGGGCCGAGTAGGACAGGCGCGCATTGCTGACGAACGCCTGCCAGGCAGTGCTGGATTGCGGACCGAGGTCGTCGAGGAAGGTCTGGCGCGCCACTTCCTGGAGGAACAGTTCATACAGCGCGGCATCCGCTGAGACCGGGCTCAAGCGACCATCGAAGGCTTTGAGGCGGGCCAGCGCGTCGCGGGCCTTGTCGCGCTGGGCGGCTGGCAGGGCGTCGATCGCTTGTTTGAGCGGTTGGGCCATGCCTGGGGCGTCGAACATCTGCTTGAGCTTGTCGGCCAGCAGCGTCTGCTGGTCGTTCTGCAGGGCCATGAGGCTACGGCTGTCGTGACGGCCATTGCCGGCCAGCTCGCCAAGGCGCTCGGCGCGTTCGGGGTAATACCAGGTGTTGGACAGCTGCATGCCGTAGCCGCGCGGCAAGCTGCGCTGGTTGGCATGGGCGATCCAGCCGCTCGGTGGATCCTGGTCGTAGGGGTGCAGCATCGGGTCGGCGTAACCGTCCCAGTCGTAGCGACCCTCCCAGCCCGGGGATGGCAGCAGGCCCTGGCCCTCACGGCGGTTCGGGTAGCGGCCGCTGACCTGCCAGCCAATATGCTCAGGTTCGGCGAACACGAAGTTGAGTGCCACCGCCGTGACCTCGCGGGTGCTGTCGAACGCGCGTTCCACGGTTTGCGCTCGGGTCAGGTCGAACAGCGCATCCAGGCTGCGATCACCCTTGAGCTGCGGCAAGTTCAGGGCCAGGCCTAGGCTGGGGCTGCCGGGCTGGGCGAGCAGGGTGCCATGGCGGGTGTCGTACATCACTTCGCGCAGCGGGCGTTGGCCGCGGATGAAGAAGGTTTCGCTGCGTGTGCGTGCGGGCAGCCACTTGCCGTCGGCCAGGTAGCTGACCTGGGTGCCCTGATGGCGCAGCCGCTCCAGGTACAGGTCCTGGTTGTCGGCCATTACCGCGCTGCTGCTCCAGGCCAGCTTGCCGTTGTAGCCGGCCAGGACGATGGGCAGGCCCGGCAGCGACAGGCCTGCAACCTGGTACTTGCCGGTGTGGATCTGCACCGGGCTCAAGGCCCAGGCGGCGCGGCTGTCGCTTGCCAACAGGCTTTTGCCGCTGCGGCTGCGTTGCGGGCCCAGGGCCAGGTTGGCCGACCCCGGGCTGCCGAGCAGGTCGAGGTCGGCGAGCTTCTGGCTGGCGGCTGTGAGCGCGGCCAGGCCCGGTAGTTGGCTGCTCAGGTTCAGCCCCTTCAGCTTTTCCACCTCAGCGTCAGCCAGGGGTTCGTCTGGCGCGCCAGGCAGCAGCCAGGGCAGCTTATCGCTGCCGACCTTCTGCGCCAGGGTCAGGGCACTGAGTTCTTCCTGCAGGTTCACTGACTGGCTGAAGGCATACAGGCTGAAGACCAGCGCCGAATCCTCGGGCTTCCAGTATTCGGGGCGGTAGCCGCTGCTGGCGAGGTTGGCCGGTAATTTGTCACGGTAGCGGAACAGATAGGCATTGACCCCGCGGGCGTAGACTTCGAAGAAGCGCTTGAGCCGGGGCGAAGCATCGGCGTACAGCTCGGCGGCGTTGTGCTTGAGGTTGGCAGCACGCATCAGGCGGTCGATGTCCAGCGCCTCGCTTCCGGCCAGTTCCGCCAGGCGGCCCTGGGCCAGCAGGCGCATGGCGAGCATTTGCTCGATACGGTCGCCGGCGTGCACATAGCCGAGGCTGAACAGGGCGTCATGGAAGCTGCTGCTTTCGATCAGCGGTGCGCCCATGGCGTTACGGCGTACCGAAACATTCTGCGCCAGGCCTTTGAGCGGCTGCACGCCGGTGGTCGGTGGCACACTGTCCTGATAGCCGCCCAACTGGCAACCGGCAAGCGCGAGCATGCCGAGCAGCGTGGCAGCGGCGGCGAACCGTGGGCGGAAGGGCGGAAGGACGGGGGCGGCCATGACAAAGGCTCCTGCAAGGCGTGGCGGGGGTCGAATGGCGCTAAGGTAGTGAGCGCGCAGGCGCCGTGCAAGGTGCGGGGACGCTTTATTTACCAGCGGTCGGTCGCTTCAAGCTGCACCAGGTGCGGGCCTGCTTTTTCCAGCAGCTTGAAGCTTGCCGCTTAGCGCTTGATCAGGCCCCGTGGCACTTCTTGAATTTCTTCTCGCTGCCGCACGGGCATGGATCGTTGCGGCCGACGTCTTTCAGGGCATTGCGAACCGGCTCCTGATGGCCGTGATTGCAATGCGGGCCGTGCACATGGCCATGGTCGTGATCGTGGTGATGATCGTGTCCGTGGTTGCAGTCGGGGCCATGAACATGGGGTTGTTGGGTCATTGCAGGGTTACTCCGGTATGAAATCACCGGGGATTATCTCACCACTGCGCGATAAGTGCAGGTCCCGGTGGATGATCAGCCCGGTCTCGAGGTCGCCTTGCAAGCGGTAGTGCAGCGGTTGTTCGCTCTTGAGCAGCTTGGCCAACGGCTTGAGCTGGCGCCACAGGTTGGTCCGCGCGGTGATCTTGAAGGTGCGCCGGGCATGCCCGCCGACACTGCGCCAGATACTGGCCTGATCCTCTACCAGCATCAGGTCGTTGAGCCAGACCGAATACGCCAGGTTGCGAATGAACAGGCGGCTGTCGTTGGGGTTGTCGATACGCAGGTGCAAGACGAACTCCTGCTCCAGCAAGCGCGCCTTGACTGTCTCGACCTTGACCAGGTGCACCTGCGGGTCGCGCCAGTCATCGTCGCCCCATATCGCGCAACCCGCCAGCAACGTCAGCGCAGCGCTGAGCAGGAACAGGCGGGCCAAGGCGATCACCCTCAGTTACCCACGTAACCGGCGCAGCACTTCTTGAATTTCTGACCGCTGTTACAGGGGCAGGGATCATTGCGGCCAGCCTTGAGCGCTACGGTCGGGTCGATGAAGTACCAGCGCCCGTCATGCTGCACGAAGGCGGAGCGCTCGCGGTGCTGGTGATCACCCTCCAGATCGTGCCAGCGCGCAGTGAACGTGACAAAAGCATGTTCGGGCTGGCCACCGAGCACCTCGGCGTTTTCCACTTCAAGGCCAAGCCAGGTGCTCTGTGCGCTCCAGGCCGCTATCGCGCTGCGATCCAGCCCGCTTCGCTGGGCTGGCAAGGTGGTGGCTACCAGGTAATCGATCAGGCCGAGCACGTAGGCGCTGTAGCGCGAGCGCATCAGTGCCTGGGCATCCGGCGCCGGGGTGCCGGCATGGTAGTGCCCGCAGCAGGCGTCCAGCAGGTTACCGCTGCCACAGGGGCAAACCGAGACACTCATTCATCACCACCAGTACTTGCCGAAGTTTTCAGGGTTGGCCCAGAACCTGGCGTTGAGCCAGTCGGGGACCTGTTTGTAGTCATGTAGATCATAGGTGAACAAGCTCAAGACCTGCTCGTCGCGGCGGAATTTCTCGCTGGCCGACAGGGCCAGGGCAAAAAAATCGGTTTCCTGCCAGCCACAGGCGCGCAGGTCGGCCAGCACCGCGACGCGGCTGGCGTTGAGGTTGCGGATGCCGCCCAACAACTCCAGGCCAGTGCGTTTGGGCAAGTGCTCCAGGCAGTCCACCAGCAATGCCAGGTCGAAGCGTTGTGCGGCCACGGGCGCTGCAAGCGCGCCTGGCTGGCAGATCTCGATCGTCACCTGTGGGTGTGCCTGGGCAAAGGCCTCCAGGGCAGGAAAGCGCGTGCCTACCAGCAGCAGACGTTGCGGGGTGAAGCGCTCCAGCAGGGCCGCCAGGGCCTGCTGGGGTGTACGTTGGGAAAAACCGTCGGTCATTGCCAATCCTCGTTCAGGTCTTCCAAGACTAACGGGCTGTCGGCCGTGGGCAAAGCGCCGTATGACCGTGTCGTGGCTTATTGCTGGCAGGGATCAGATGTGCGGTCTTTACTCCCATGGATCGGCCTTATGCCGATTCCCCCTAGGAGAAGCTACGAAATGAGCATAGTACGCACAGCGATACCCCTGGTACTGCTCACCAGTGTGTTGACTGGTTGTGCAGGTTTGCAAAAAACCGACTGGCCGAAGTGTGCTGCCGTCGGGGGCGTGGGCGGTGCTGCCCTGGGTGCCATCGAAAGCTCCAGCTGGGCTGGCTGGGGTGCATTGTTGGGCGGCGGCCTGGCAGCTGGCTATTGCTGGGCCAAGGGCGATGGCGACGAGGATGGTGATGGTGTGCCGGACAGCCGTGACAAGTGCCCTGGCACACCTCGTGGTGTGCAGGTCGATGCCAATGGCTGCCCGCCCGAGCCGGCGCCCGTGGTCGAGGAAGTCGTGGTGCAGAAAGAGGAAGTCATCGTCATCCGTGACGTGCACTTCGAGTTCGACTCTGCGCGCCTGACCGCAGCCGACAAGGAGCGCCTGAACACCATTGCCACGCGCCTCAAGCAGGAAGCACCGAGCGCTCGACTGAGCGTCACCGGTCATACCGACAGCGTTGGCTCCGACAGTTACAACCAGAACCTGTCCGAGCGCCGTGCCCACTCGGTGACCGATTACCTGGTCGAGAGCGGGGTGCCACGCGCCAGCTTCGTGTCCGTGGTCGGTGCCGGCGAAACCCAGCCTGTAGCGGACAACGCCACAGCCGATGGGCGTTCGATGAACCGTCGCACCGAGATCAGGATCGAGCGCTGACGGCGTGCGCCTGCGCCTTGAGAAGTGGCGCGGGCGCGTCTTTACTCCTGTAGGCCGGTTGCGGCCAACGACACAGGAGCATTCATCATGAGTGTCATGTCAAAGGCGGCGCTGCCGTTGCTGGTGGTTTCCAGCCTGCTGGCAGGCTGCGCCACCCACAGTGACGGCAGTGCGCCCCTCAATCAACGGACCTGGCCCATCTGCAGCCTGCTCGGTGGGCTGGCGGGCGGTGGCCTGGGCGCTATAGAAAGCTCGAGCTGGGCTGCAGGCGGTGGCGCCCTGGGTGCGATCGCCGGCGGCCTGATCTGTTACGCCCAGGATGGGGATGAAGATGAGGATGGCGTGTTCGATCGCCGTGACCGTTGCCCCGACACGCCTGCCGGCACCGCCGTCGACCATATGGGCTGCCCGCTGCCGCAGTATCCGCCCAGCCAACCTGCGCCCGAACCGCAGCCCGAGGTGATCTCCCTCGACGACCAGGGCCAGGTGATGTTCGCGTTCGACTCCGCCGATTTGACGGCGGGCAGCCAGCAACGGCTGCAAAGCCTGTTACCCAGGCTCAACGAGCTGGGGGTATCGCGGATCAAGGTGGTTGGCCATACCGACAATGTCGGGTCCGACAGTTACAACCAGGCCCTCTCCGAGCGGCGTGCCGCCAGCGTCGCACAGTACCTGATCAGCCAGGGCCTGGCCCCGCAGAAGGTGACCAGCGAGGGGCGTGGGGCGAGCGAGCCGGTGGCAGAAAACGACACCGAAGAAGGCCGTGCGCACAACCGGCGGGTGGACCTGCACCTTAACTGAGCAGCGAGGGGAGCAGCAGATGAAATTCATTCTGGGCCTGGGTAAGACCCTCACCATCGCTTTCTGGGGCGTGGTGATGTTCAACCTGATGCTGCCGCAGCCGCTGCCGTTCAACCTGTTGATCAATGCTGCGGGCATTGCTTTGCTGGGCCTGCACTTTCTGGAAGTGCTTTTCTTCAACGGCAGCTTGCGTGGGCGCAGCCACCGCTGGTTCGATCGTTTGCAGATACTGCTGACGGGCATTTTCCATGTGATGTCCATACCGCGGCCGGCAGAGTTGCTACGCCGGTAACCGCGAACTGGCTACCGCCACCACCGCCAACCCCAGCAGGAGGTTGGCCCCCACCAGGCGCCGGATCCGGCCTGGCGCCGCAGCGCCTGCGGCCCAGTCTTCGGCTTGCACCGCGGCCTTGAGTTCAGGCAGCAACAGCGCCTGGATCCGCATGAACAGCGCGAACATGGCGATCCCGCCCCCCATCATCACCTGCACATACCTGGGGGCTGTCTCGAAGCCGTTGAAGCGCAGGTGCAACATGCCGACACCGCTTATCGTCAGAATGGCGATCGCCAGCCAGACCCATCTGAAGAAACGTCGGAAAACGTCCACCCAGAGCCGAAGCCGGGCAGGCCCCTCAAGGGCTGCAACCGTGGCAGGGCGCAGCACCAGCCAGGCGAAGAACATGCCGCCGACCCACACAAGGGCGGCCAGGACATGCAGTGTGTAGGGGAGGGCAAAGGCAAGCATCCGGATCTCCATGCGGCACAATGGGCAATAGCGGGGTATGATAGCCGCCCCATGCGAAACACTGAAAATATATCCAGCCCTTCGGGCGCCTGCAGACCATGATCAGCAACGAACTCAAAGCCACCATCCAGGGCGCCTACTCGCGTTTTCTCGAAGCCAAGAGCCTCAAGCCGCGTTATGGCCAGCGCCTGATGATCGCCGAAGTGGCCAAGGTCCTGGGCGACATTGCCTGCGACGACGAAGGCCGCCGCGCGGGCGAGCCTGCCGTGGTCGCGGTGGAGGCGGGCACCGGTACCGGCAAGACAGTCGCCTACAGCCTGGCCGCAATCCCGGCCGCCAAGGCCGCTGGCAAGCGCCTGGTGATCGCCACCGCGACCGTGGCCCTGCAGGAACAGATCGTCTTCAAGGACCTGCCCGACCTCACGCGCAGCAGCGGTCTGAACTTCAGCTTCGCCCTGGCCAAGGGCCGCGGCCGCTACCTGTGCCTGTCCAAGCTCGACATCCTGCTGCAGGAGGGCCACGCGCAATCGGCCACTGCACAGCTGTTCGAGGAAGAGGGCTTTCATATCGAGGTCGACGAGCGCAGCCAGAAGCTGTTCAACAGCATGATCGAGAAGCTCGCCGGCAATCGTTGGGACGGCGACCGTGACAGCTGGCCCGAAGCCCTGGAAGACCAGGACTGGGCACGGCTGACCACCGACCACAGCCAATGTACCGGCCGCCACTGCCCGAACTTCCAGCAGTGCGTGTTCTACAAGGCCCGCGAAGGCATGGGTAAGGTCGACGTGATCGTCACCAACCACGACATGGTCCTGGCCGACCTGGCCCTGGGCGGCGGCGCGGTGCTGCCTGACCCGCGCGACACCATGTACGTGTTCGACGAAGGCCACCACCTGCCCGACAAGGCCATCGGCCATTTCGCCCACTTTTCGCGTTTGCGTTCCACTGCCGACTGGCTGGAGCAGACTGCCAAGAACCTGACCAAGCTGCTGGCCCAGCACCCTTTGCCGGGCGATCTGGGTAAGCTGATCGAGCAGGTGCCGGAGCTGGCGCGGGAAATCCGCACCCAGCAACAGTTCATGTTCACCTTGTGCGAGCAAGTCGCCGACTTCCGCCCCAGCGAAGACGTGGAGGGGCGAGAGCGCCCGCGCTATCGCTTCGAAGGCGGCGTGGTGCCCGAACAGATCCGCGAAGTCGGCATCGAGCTGAAAAAGGGCTTCGCCCGCCTCAACGATCTGTTCACCCGCCTGGCCGACCTGCTCAAGGAAGGCATGGACGGCGAGGTCAACATCGGTATCGCCAGCCACCAGGCTGAAGAGTGGTATCCCTTGTTCGGCAGCCTGGTCACCCGCGCCCAGGGCAACTGGGAGCTGTGGACCGCCTTCACGGCCGAGGACCCAGAGGACAGCCCGCCCATGGCCCGCTGGTTGACCCTGGCCGAAAGCGGGGCGCTGTTCGACATCGAGGTCAACGCCAGCCCCATTCTGGCAGCCGAAATGCTGCGGCGTAGCCTGTGGAGCGTTGCCCATGGCGCGCTGGTCACCTCGGCGACGCTGACCGCGCTGGGCAAGTTCGACCGTTTCCGCATGCGCTCGGGCCTGCCGCGCGATGCGGTGACCTGCGTGGTGCCCAGCCCGTTCGTGCATGGCGATGCCGGCCTGCTGCGGGTGCCCGACCTCAAGGCCGACCCGCGTGATGCCGCAGCGCATACCGCTGCGATCATCCGCGAGCTGCCGAACATCGTCGAAGATGCCCGCGGTGCGCTGGTGCTGTTTTCCTCGCGCAAGCAGATGCAGGAAGTGTTCGACGGCCTGGACCGCGACTGGCGCAAGCTGGTGCTGATCCAGGGCAACCTGTCCAAGCAAGAGACCCTGAACAAGCACAAGGCGCGGGTCGATGATGGCCAGCACAGTGTGTTGTTCGGTCTGGCCAGCTTCGCCGAGGGCGTCGACCTGCCCGGTGCCTATTGCGAGCATGTGGTGATCGCCAAGATCCCCTTCGCCGTGCCTGACGATCCGGTCGAGGCGGCGCTGGCCGAGTGGATCGAGGCCCGCGGTGGCAACCCCTTCATGGAAATTGCCGTGCCCGATGCATCGTTGAAGCTGATCCAGGCCTGTGGTCGCCTGCTACGTACCGAACAGGACCGGGGCGTGATTACCTTGCTTGACCGGCGTTTGGTCACCCAACGCTACGGCAAGGCTATTCTCAATGCGCTACCGCCCTTCCGGCGGGAGATTTCCTGAAGGCCGGAGCATGATGTGCCGGCCCGTTGTCCACCACGCTGTCGGGGGCCCATGAGGGCCTCACAGGAGAGCCAGAGCCCTATGATTCGCCGCACCTTGCCTGCTGTTCTCACCTTGTTGTTCAGCGCATCTGCACTGGCCGGGCAGCAGACGCTGTTCAGTTTCGTGCGCCCGGCCTCGGTCGTCAATGTGGTGACCGAAGGGGCGGGGATGCCGCAGTACAACGCAGAACAGACCGCAGAAGGCGAGGTGTTGCGGCGGGTGGTGTTCAACCCGGTTGAACGGCCTACCCTGCGCCTGAGCCCACAGAGTGGCGCATGGGATTGGTCGGCTGGGCAGTTTCTGACCTTGCGCCTGCAAAGTGCCATGGATTGGGCGCTGACCGTGGATGTCACAGTGCTGGGCAGCGACGGGCGTACTCTGACCAGCCGCATCGACCTGCCGGCAGGGCCTGCGCAGACGGTCATGGTGCCGCTCAAGGCCAGTTCCCCCCTTAGCCAGGGCATGCGCGCCGGCCCGCCGATGCCCTGGAACCATGAGGGGCAACGGTTGCTGCTGACCAGCAGCGCCGGTGAGGTCGATCTCAAGCAGGTGGTTTCCGTCAGCTTGAGCATTCCCGGCCCCAAGGTTGCTCAGAACCTGCTGATCGAGAAGGTCGGTATCCAGGACGATGACCTTGCCTACCAGGCCGCCTACCACGCACTGATCGACGCTTACGGCCAGTCCACCCGCAGCCGCTGGCCCGAGAAGGTGGTCAACGGTGAACAACTGAAAGCTGCCGACAGCCGCGAGCAGCAACAGCTCAAGGCCTGGCTGGCCGAGCATCACGGGCAACAACTGGACATCTACGGCGGCCTGCTGGCGGGGCCGGCGTTCGAGGCCAAGGGTTTCTTCCGTACCGAAAAGCGTGACGGCCGCTGGCACCTGGTAACCCCCGATGGCCATCCGTTCTACTCGTTGGGCGTCAATGCCGTGGCTGCCGATGGCGGGCGTACCTATGTCGCAGGGCGCGAAGGCATGTTCGAGGCGCTACCGGGCGAAGGTGACGCACTTGCCGCCTTTTATGGCGAGAGCAACAACGATGATGGCAATGCCTCGTCGCAGGGGCGCAACTTCAAGAAAGGGCGTTGGTTCGACTTCTATGCGGCCAACATTTACCGCGCCCATGGCAAGCCTTGCCCACCGGAGGGCGAATCGCAACCTGCCACGCCCTGCCCGCCGCCTGCGCTGGACAGCGCTCGTTGGCAGGCGCATACGCTCGACCGGTTGCAGGCCTGGGGCTTCAACACCCTGGGCAACTGGAGCGATCCCGAGCTCGGCCAGGCCAAGCGCATGCCTTATACACTGCCGCTGTCGATCGTCGGTGACTATGCCAGCATCAGCACAGGCATGGACTGGTGGGGGCGCATGCCAGACCCGTTCGATCCGCGTTTCGCCATGGCCACCGAGCGTGCCGTGGCCATCGCCGCACGTGACCACCGGGATGACCCCTGGCTGATCGGTTACTTCGCCGACAACGAGCTGGCCTGGGCTGCGCCTGGCAACGACCCGAAGGCCCGTTACGGCCTTGCCTATGGCACCCTGCGTCTGACAACCGATGTGCCGGCCAAGCGTGCTTTTCTTAAGCAGCTGCGCGACAAGTACCGTAACCAGCAGGGGCTGTCCAAGGCCTGGGGCATCGACCTGCAAGCCTGGGAGTTGATGGAAGACCCGGGCTTCGAGGCGCCGCTGCCCAACCCCGAGCACCCTGAGATCGAACGCGATTACCAGCACTTTCAGCAGGTGTTCGCTGAAACCTATTTCAAGACCATCGCCGATTCGCTGAACTGGCATGCGCCCAACCACCTTCTGCTGGGCGGGCGCTTTGCCGTCAGCACACCCGAAGCGGTCAAGGCCTGCGCCGAGTTCTGCGACGTGCTGAGCTTCAACTTCTATACCCTCAAACCCGACGACGGCTACGACTTCGCCCGCCTGGCCGAGCTGGACAAGCCCGTGCTGGTGTCCGAATTCCAGTTCGGTTCGCGTGACCGTGGGCCTTTCTGGCCGGGGCCGGTGGAAGTGGCACGTGAAGAGGAGCGGGGGCCGGCCTACGGCAACTTCCTCAAGGCGGCATTGGCGCAACCGATGATCGTCGGTGCTCATTGGTTCCAATACCTCGACCAGCCCGCCAGCGGGCGCTTGCTCGATGGTGAGAACGGGCACCTTGGATTGGTGGCGATCACCGATATGCCGTATCCGGCTTTTGTCGAGGCGGTGCGCAAGAGTAACCGGCAGGCCGTTGGTCAGTTGAGCAGCCTGTTGCACGAAGAGGGCTCTACCTCGGGCGCGGCAACCGAAGAGGCGCCCTGAAAAGGGTGCTTTTCTGCGTGATCAACCCGCCTTGCCCAGTAGGCAAAACCGCCAACTACTGAAACAATGCCCCCTTTTTCGGCAAGGTCGAACGGAGAACGAGCGGGTGCAGATCCAGGGTCACTATGAGCTGAAGTTCGAGGCAGTGCGCGAAGCGTTCGCGGCATTGTTCGATGATCCTCAGGAGCGCGGCGCCGCGCTGTGCATTCAAGTCGGTGGCGAGACGGTAATCGACCTTTGGGCGGGCAGTGCCGACAAAGACGGCCAGCAGGCCTGGCACAGCGATACCCTCGCCAATCTGTTCTCCTGCACCAAGACGTTCACTGCCGTCACGGCGCTGCAGCTGGTCGGTGAGGGCAAGCTGGCGCTGGATGCACCGGTGGCGCGCTATTGGCCAGAGTTTGCCCAGGCAGGCAAGGAGAGCGTCACCCTGCGCCAACTGCTCAGCCACAGGGCGGGTTTGCCCGCTATCCGCGAGCTGCTGCCAGCAGAGGCCCTGTATGACTGGCAAACCATGGTCGATGCACTGGCCGCCGAGACGCCTTGGTGGGCGCCGGGTACCGCGCATGGCTATGCCGCCATCACCTACGGCTGGCTGATCGGCGAGTTGATCCGCCGCGCCGATGGCCGTGGCCCAGGGGAGTCGATCGTGGCGCGTACCGCGCGGCCGCTGGGGCTCGACTTCCACGTAGGCCTGGCGGACGATGAATTCCACCGTGTGGCGCATATTGCGCGCGGCAAGGGCAACGCCGGCGATGCCGCCGCCCAGCGCCTGCTGCAGGTGACCATGCGTGAGCCCGAGGCGTTGTCTACCCGTGCGTTCACCAACCCGCCGGCCATCCTCACCAGTACCAACAAGCCTGAGTGGCGCCGCATGCAGCAACCGGCGGCCAATGGCCACGGCAATGCCCGTAGCCTGGCGGGTTTCTACGCCGGCCTGCTCGACGGCAGCCTGCTCGAGTCCGAGCTGCTCGATGAACTGACGCGTGAACACAGCATCGGCGAGGATCGCACCCTGCTGACCAAGACGCGCTTCGGCCTTGGCTGCATGCTGGACCAGCCCGCCGTGGCCAACGCCACTTTCGGCCTGGGGGCGCGGGCCTTTGGCCATCCCGGCGCAGGGGGTTCGGTCGGTTTTGCCGACCCCGAGCACGACGTTGCTTTCGGTTTCGTGGTCAATACCCTCGGCCCTTACGTGCTCATGGATCCCAGGGCCCAGCAACTGGTGCGTGTCCTTGGCACTTGCCTTTGATCGGGTAACGCGGGTATTGCGCATTCCGTTTGACTATCCTCAATGCCAACGCCTCGAGTGTGTGGGCAAAATTTCTTTCTATTTCATGGTGTATCGCTGATGTCTTCACATAAAACCTTAGCTCTCGCCCTGTGCCTGACCGCCATGACCGGCTGCGCCAGCCATTCCCAGGATGCCTCCAAGGGCGGCCTCAGCAACTGGTGGCCATTCGGTTCGGACGAGGTCGCCGAGCAGGAAGTGAAGCAGGCCGTTACCGAAAAAGTCGCCAAGGCCGATGCCAAGTCCGAGAGCGCCAGCCGCTGGTGGTGGCCATTTGGCGGTGACGACAAGCAGGCCAAGGGCCCGGTTGTGCCAAAAATTGACGAAAAGGCCACTCAGGCCTGGCTCGATCAGTACGAGCCAAAGCTGCGTGAAGCGATCAAGGACAGCAAGCTGGAGTTGGAGCGCCGCGAGAATGTGCTGGTGGTGACTCTCCCGGCTGACAGCTCCTACAACCCGGATCGTCCGAACATGCTGCTGCCCATGAGCCTGGGCCCGATTACCCGTGTGGCCAAGGCTGTCGAGGGCGATCCCAAGACTGCCGTGCTGGTGCTTGGCCACGCCGACACCAGCGGTGCTGCGGCTACCAACCAGAAGCTCAGCCTGGAGCGCGCCGCTTCGGTGTCGGCGATTTTCCGCTTGAGCGGTTTGAACCGTGACCGCCTGTCCCTCAAGGGCATGGGTTCGGAAATGCCGCGGGCAGCGAACGACAGCGTTGAAGGCCGTGCCCTGAACCGCCGCGTGGAGATGCTGCTGACCCCGCAGAACACCATGCTTGCCTTGATGGCCAAGTATCAGCGGCCAGCGCCGGCACCGAGCACGATGGTAGCTGTCCAGGACACCAAGGCACCTGCCACCAAGCCAGCCGAGACCAAGCCAGCCGCCAAGGCAGCGGCCAAACCTGCTGCGAAGAAGCCTGTAGCCAAAGCCAAGGCATCGACCAAAACCGCCGCTAAAAAGAAAGCCGCGCCGGCCAAGCCCGCGGCCAAGAAAGCTACCGCCGAGAAAAAAGTAGCCGCCAATAGCCCTGCGAAGACCAACTGATCGTCAAGGAAACGCAGCCATGACCCAATCCCTGGCCGATATGCGCCGCGACTACACCCGTGATGGCCTGGCTGAAGCCCAGGCGCCAGGGGAGCCGTTCGCTTTGTTCCACCAGTGGTTCGCCGATGCGGTGAAGACCGAGCAGCCCCCGGTGGAGGCCAATGCCATGACGCTCGCCACGGTCGACGGTGATGGCCGTCCCCATTGCCGTGTATTGCTGCTCAAGGGGCTCGATGACCGCGGCTTCACCTTCTTTACCAACTACGACAGCGCCAAGGGCCAGCAACTGCTGGCCAACCCCTACGCTGCCATGACCTTTTTCTGGCCGGCGCTGGAGCGTCAGGTGCGCATCGAAGGGCGTGTGGAAAAGGTTACGCCCCAAGAGTCGGATGACTATTACCAGGTCCGTCCGCTGGGTAGCCGCCTTGGCGCATGGGCTTCACCGCAAAGCCGGGTGATCGCCAGCCGCGAGGCGCTAGAAGGGCTGGTGAAGGCCACTGAAGCGCGGTTCTGCAACACCCAGCCACACTGCCCCGAGCATTGGGGAGGCTACCGCGTGCTGCCGGAGCGCATCGAGTTCTGGCAGGGACGGGCGAGCCGGCTGCATGATCGGCTGAACTATCGGTGGGTCGATGGCCAGTGGCTGCGCGAGCGCCTGGCGCCGTAGGGTGCGGGGGGCTCGCGCAGCCCCTGCATGCCGTTAGTACTTCAATGCAGTAAACCCTGACTATCTTCTGTCTAGATGTCCAGGCCCGGCTCGGAGGCTGTACCGTAGCTGAACGGAAATATTTTTTATGGCTTTGCTACCGTGACAGCCGTCGAAGTGCAGCGTCTAATGGACACCTGACTTATGGAGACTTTACCCATGCGTAAATCCGCTTTGCTGGTGGCGACGTTCACCACCCTGTCGTTGCTGTTGGGCGGCTGTGCTTCCAGCCTGACCGGCGACAGCTACTCCCGTGATGAGGCCCGTCGCGTGCAGACCGTGCGCATGGGGACCATCGAGTCCCTGCGTCCGGTCAAGATCGAAGGCACCAAAACCCCAATCGGCGGCGGTGCAGGTGCAATCGTCGGTGGTGTTGCCGGCAGTGCCATTGGTGGTGGCCGTGGCAGTATCGTTGCTGCGGTAATCGGCGCCGTGGCGGGTGGCCTGGCGGGTTCCGCTGCCGAGGAAGGTATCACCCGCACCCAAGGTGTCGAAATTACCGTGCGTGAGGACGATGGCAGCATGCGCGCCTACGTGCAGGCCGTGCAGGAGAACGAAATCTTCCGCGTCGGTGATCGTGTGCGCATCATGACAGTCGACGGTACCAGCCGCGTTACGCACTGATTGCGGCAAAAACAAAACCCCGAACTGGCAAGGCCCGTTCGGGGTTTTTTATTGGCCTGTCCTGGCCCTGTCGCTGGCAATCCGGCTCCAGGCTTCAGGCTGGGTAGGCGCTGGCGGCTTACAGCCCGAGGATGTCCCGCGCCACGGCCTCGGCAATGCGAATGCCATCAACGCCCGCCGAGAGGATGCCCCCGGCATACCCGGCACCCTCACCTGCAGGGAACAGCCCCTTCACGTTCAGGCTCTGGTAATCCGTGCCGCGGGTAATGCGCAGTGGCGAGGAGGTACGTGTCTCGATCCCGGTGAGCACAGCGTCATGCAGGTTGTAGCCTTTGATCTGTCGATCGAAGGCTGGCAGCGCCTCGCGGATTGCCTCGATGGCGAAAGCCGGCAAACTTGGCGCCAGGTCACCCAAGGTCACGCCCGGCTTGTAGGACGGCTCGACGCTACCCAGCGCGGTGGAGGGTTTGCCTGCCACGAAGTCGCCGACCAGCTGCGCCGGTGCCTGATAGTTGCTGCCGCCCATCACGTAGGCGTGCGCTTCCAGGCGCTCCTGCAGCTCGATACCGGCCAGCGGGCCGCCCGGGTAATCGCGCTCAGGGTCGATACCGACCACGATGCCGGAGTTGGCGTTGCGCTCGTTACGCGAATACTGGCTCATGCCATTGGTAACGACGCGGCCTGGTTCGCTGGTGGCTGCGACCACGGTGCCGCCGGGGCACATGCAGAAGCTGTACACAGAGCGGCCGTTCTTGGCGTGGTACACCAGCTTGTAGTCAGCGGCACCCAATTTCGGGTGGCCGGCATATTTGCCAAGGCGCGCCTTGTCGATCAGTGTTTGCGGGTGCTCGATACGGAAGCCCACCGAGAACGGCTTGGCCTCCATGAACACGCCTTTGCCGTGAAGCATGCGGAAGGTATCGCGGGCGCTGTGGCCCAGGGCAAGCACCACATGGCGCGACTGCAACTGCTCGCCGCTCTCCAGCACCACGCCGCTCAGTTGGCCATCGTCGAGCAACAGGTCGGTGACCTTCTCCTGGAAGCGCACTTCGCCGCCCAGAGCGATGATGTCCTGGCGCATCTGCTCGACCATGCCGGTCAGGCGGAAAGTACCGATATGCGGCTTGTTGATGTAGAGGATTTCGTCCGGCGCACCGGCTTTGACGAACTCCTCCAGTACCTTGCGGCCATGGTGAAGCGGGTCCTTGATCTGGCTGTACAGCTTGCCGTCGGAGAAGGTCCCGGCACCGCCTTCGCCGAATTGTACGTTGGACTCGGGGTTGAGCACGCTCTTGCGCCACAGGCCCCAGGTGTCCTTGGTGCGCTGGCGCACTTCCTTGCCACGCTCGAGGATGATCGGCTTGAAGCCCATCTGGGCCAGCAGCAGGCCGGCGAAGATGCCGCACGGGCCGAAGCCGACCACGATCGGGCGCTCCTGCAGGTCGGCCGGTGCGTGGCCAACGAACTTGTAGGTGACATCCGGTGCGACGGTGATGTTGCGGTCGTCAGCGAACTTGCCCAGCAGCTCCGCTTCGTTGCTGGTTTCAAGGTCGATGGTGTAGATGAACAGCAGTTCGCTGTTCTTCTTGCGCGCATCGTAGCTGCGCTTGAACAGGTTGAAGCTGAGCAGTTGCTCATCACGGATGCCCAAGCGCTGAACAATGGCTTCGCGCAGCGCTTCGTCGGGATGGTCCAGGGGCAGCTTCAGTTCGGTGATTCGTAGCATGGCAGGGTCCAGTATCCCGGCCATGGGCGGCCGGCGGCTTTACACAAACCGCCAAGTATAAGCTGTTCGCCGCCCTGACTGGCAGGATAAAAGTGCCCGGCGATCAGTTGTCGCGTGCACCGCCGTAGTAGCCGCAGCCCTGCAGGGTCTGGCCATCGATGCGCAGCTCGGCACGCAGGTGGTGCACGGCACCGGTGGCAGTATCGACGCAACGCTGCGGGGCAGCCCACAGTTCCACATGCTGGCCGTTGGCTTCGCTGGTCAGGGTCAGGCCGCCGCCGGGCACTTCCTCTTCCAGGAAGGGCAGCGGCAAGGGTTCCTTGCCAATGCGGTTGATCACCATGCCTTTGCCACTGGCCTTGACGTCCCACTCGGGCTCATGGCCGCTGGCGCGCAGGGTCAGTTGCTTGAAGTTGGGGTCTTCGCAGGCGCGGGTGGACGGATCCAGGCGGTACAGGGTGCGCACCTCGAGCTGACCGTCGTTGTCGGCCTGCTTGCTGCCGGTGAGGCGCCCGCGCACATCGGCGAACAGTTTGTCACCGGCGTCGTCTGCCAGGTTCGCGGCTTCCTGCAAAATGCCGGTGCCGGCGACATCCTTGATCACGAACCGGCGGGCTTCGTTGCAGGGCTTGAACAGCAACTGGCCGCCACCGGCGCTCAACTCGCCCTGCATGCGTGTAGTGCCGATGTTCGGGTCGCTTGGTGGCGCGGCCAGCATCTGGCAGCCGGCGAACAGTGGCAGCAGGGCGGTGAGTACGAGGGAAGGGGTGAGGCGCATGGGGCGGGGCTCCGGGATGCTTGCATGAAGTGCAGGCCACGGTACGCATGCCAGGCGCCGATCACAAGAGGTGGGTACGGGCGGTGCGTCTGCATCAGGCAGAAAATGGCTTGAGGCCCTGATGCCATTCAGGTGAGCGATTTGGGGCCGCGTTGCGGCCCATCGCCGGCAAGCCGGCTCCCACTGGGACCGCGCAATTTTCGAGCGTTGCGCTGTAACTGCGGGAGCCGGCTTGAACGGGTAACGCGCAGGCCTGAAGAACTGCGCGGTCGAGGTGGGAGATTCTATGGTTCTCAGCAAGCCATTTTCCCGCCTTTGGTGACGTATTCGTCCTGATTTCTCATCAGGGCGAATGCCACTCGTGCGAGCTTCCTGGCCAGAATTACCAACGCCTGGGTCGTTGCCTTACCGCTGTTTCTGTACTGCTCATATACCCCTTTCCAAGCGGCCGACCTGCTGGCCGCCATTGCTGCGTTATGCAGCAAACGACGGATTTCCGAGCAGCCGCGCTTGGTGAGCCGACGACGTCCATTCTTCTCTCCAGAATCATTAACCCGTAAGTCCATTCCCAGGAATGCGATGTACGAATCACTGTTCTTGAACTCGCCCCTTACAAAAGCCATTACCAAGGCTGTAGCGGTAAGAAACCCAATTCCCTCTACCGCCTGACAGCGGGCAACTTGCTCGTGCAGCCCAGCCTCTCGTAGCACTTCCTTAATCTTTTTTTGTATCAGCTGATCCAGCCGATCTATCGATGTTACGAAGGTTTTGAAGGCGGCCTTCAGCAGGCTTTCGTTTGTCCAGCTCTGAGCTAATGCAGTGCGAGCAGTCACCAAGACAGCTCTGCGTCGAAGGAGGCTCTGAAGCTTGCCGTAGACAGCAGGAGGCGGGGTCCAAGGACGAAGATCGTCGCCCTCGTTTTTCAAAAATCGGGACAGCAACCGAGCATCAGAGGGGTCAGTTTTAACCCGCCCTCCAACACTTTTCCTGTAGTTGCTCAGTTGGAAACCATCGATGACATAAACGTCGAAACCGAAGCCATGGGCTAGCTCAACCAGGTCCAGATGGTAGACATTGGTCGCCTCAACAGCGATTGCAGTGCCGAGGGGCTGTTGCTTTAGCCAGCTTTTGATTTCGGGCTTGGTATTTTTCAGCCTGATAATTTCATCACGATCATCGTGATGAATCACTAATTCGGCTTTTGCGACATCCGCACCCACGATCAGTTTGTTTACCTGCATTGCCATGGGCGGCTCCTCGCGTTATGGTTTTTGAGCTTGAAGGGTTTTCACCAAGAGGCGCTGGCTTGCTTCTATCGTCGTTTGCAAACGATGCATTCTTTATCGGCGCTTTGGTGGAAGGGGTGGGGCGATGTCTCCCACAGTCTGTACTGCGTCAACAGTCAGAATCCGGCATTTAGTCCCACCACCCCTTCAAGTCTAACCATACAAGCCGGCTTGCCGGCGATGGGCTGCATAGCAGCCCTGAAACGCTAACTGACAGCGTCAACCGCCGAGGTAGGCGTCACGCACTTTCGGGTCGGTCAGCAGCGCCTCTCCCGTGCCCTGCATGACAACCCGGCCATTCTCCAGCACATAGGCCCGATCAGCGACTTTCAACGCCTGGTTGGCGTTCTGTTCCACCAGAAACACCGTCACGCCATCGCGGCGCAACTGTTCGATGATGTCGAAGATCTGCTGGATGATGATCGGCGCCAGGCCCAGCGAGGGCTCGTCGAGCAGCAGCAGCTTGGGCTTGCTCATCAGCGCCCGGCCGATGGCCAGCATCTGCTGCTCGCCGCCGGACATGGTGCCGCCGCGCTGCACATAACGCTCTTTCAACCTCGGGAACAGTTGCAGGACTTTGTCCAGTTGTTCCTGATAGTCGCCCTTGTCGGTGAAGAAGCCACCCATGGCGAGGTTTTCCTCGACGGTCAGGCGGGCGAACACCCGGCGCCCTTCCGGGACCACGGCGATGCTCTTGCGCATGATGTGCGAAGAAGGCTGGCCGACCAGCTCCTCACCCAGGTACTTGATGCTGCCGCTGTGCGCCTGGGGCGAGCCGCACAGGGTCATCAGCAGGGTCGACTTGCCCGCGCCGTTGGCACCGATCAAGGTGACGATTTCACCCTGATTGATCTCGACGTTGACGCTATGCAAAGCCTGGATCTTGCCGTAGAAGGTGGAGACGTTCTCGAACTTCAGCATTTACGCTTCCCCCAGGTAAGCTTTGATCACGTCAGGGTTGTCGCGAATTTCCTCCGGTGTGCCGTTTGCCAGGGGCGTGCCCTGGTTGATGACGACAATATGGTCGGAAATGCTCATCACCAGCTTCATGTCGTGTTCGATCAGCAGCACGGTGACATCGTGTGACTCTCGCAGATAAGCGATCAGCGCTTTGAGATCCTCGGTTTCCTTGGGGTTCAGGCCCGCTGCCGGCTCGTCGAGCATGATGATCCGAGGTTGGGTCATCATGCAGCGGGCGATTTCCAGGCGGCGTTGCTGGCCATAGGCGAGGGTGCCGGCGCTACGGTTGGCGAACTCGGTCAGGTTGACCTTCTCCAGCCAGTACTGCGCACGCTCCAAGGCCTCTTTCTCGCTGCGGCGGAAGCTTGGGGTCTTGAACAGGCCGGCCAAGAAGTTGGTGTTGAGGTGGCGGTGCTGGGCGATCAGCAGGTTTTCCAGCGCGGTCATCTCTTTGAACAGGCGCACGTTCTGGAAGGTCCGCACCACGCCCTTGCGGGCGATCTGGTGGCCGGCCAGCCCCTGGATCGGCTGGCCATCGAGCAGAATGGTGCCGCCGCTGGGTTTGTAGAAACCCGTCAGGCAGTTGAACACCGTGGTCTTGCCGGCGCCGTTCGGGCCGATCAGCGCCACCACCTGTTTTTCCTTGACGGTCAGGCCCACGCCGTTGACCGCCAACAAGCCGCCGAAGCGCATGCTCAGGCCGCTGACTTGCAGAATTTCGCGGCTCATCGACGCAGCTCCATGTGTGGACGTTGCATAGGCAGCAGGCCTTGCGGACGCCAGATCATCATCAACACCATCAGCGCACCGAACATCAACATCCGGTATTCGCTGAACTCACGCATCAGCTCAGGCAGCAGGATCATCACGATGGCCGCGAGGATCACGCCCAGTTGTGAGCCCATGCCGCCAAGCACGACGATGGCGAGGATGATCGCCGACTCGATGAACGTGAACGACTCAGGTGTCACCAACCCTTGGCGGGCGGCGAAGAAGCTGCCGGCGAAACCGGCGAAGCAGGCGCCCAGGGTGAATGCCGAGAGCTTGATCACGGTCGGGTTCAGGCCCAACGCACGACAGGCGATCTCGTCTTCACGCAATGCTTCCCAGGCCCGCCCGATCGGCATGCGCAGCAGGCGATTGATGACGAACAGCGCCAACAGGGCCAGCAGCAGTGCCACCAGGTAGAGGAAGATGACCTTGTTGATCGAGTTGTACGGCAGCCCGAAGTACTCGTGGAAGGTCTGCATCCCCTCGGCGGCCCGGCGCTCGAAGGTCAGGCCGAAGAGTTCCGGTTTGGGGATGTTGCTGATGCCGTTGGGGCCGCCGGTCCAGTCGGTCAGGTTGCGCAGGAACAGGCGGATGATCTCGCCAAAGCCCAGGGTCACGATCGCCAGGTAGTCACCGCGCAGGCGCAGCACCGGGAAGCCGAGCAGGAAGCCGAAGGTGGCGGCCATCAGGCCGGCGATCGGCAGGCATACCCAGAAGCTCCAGCCCAGATAGTGCGACAGCATCGCGTAGCTGTAGGCGCCGACAGCGTAGAAGCCGACGTAACCCAGGTCCAGCAGGCCCGCCAGGCCGACCACGATGTTCAGGCCCAGGCCCAGCAACACGTAGATCAGGATCAGCGTGGCGATGTCGACGGCTCCGCGCGAGCCGAAGAACGGCCACACCAGCGCCACCACGATCAGGCCGATGATGATCCAGCGCTGCGTCTTGGGCAACGTCAGGAAATTGCTTACCGCCGGCGAGATCAGCTTGCGATCCGAGCGGCGGCCCATCACCGAGCTCCACTGCCTGTCGAACAGCACACGCAGGAACATCAGCACCGAGCAGGCGGCGATGATACCGATGGTGAACGAGCCCTGGGTATGCACCACCAGGCTGATGCCATCGATGCTCAGTTTCAGGCCCAGCACCGGGAAGGCCACGGCCCACACCAGCAAGGCGCTGAAGAACGCCTGTTTGAGATTTCTGTTCATACTTTTTCAACCTCCGGGCGGCCGAGGATGCCGGTCGGCCGGAACAGCAGGACAAGAACCAACAAGCCGAATGCCACCACGTCCTTGTACTGGTCGCCAAAGATGTCGGCGCCAAAGGCTTCGGCCACGCCCAGCACCAGGCCACCGAGCATCGCGCCCGGAATGCTGCCGATGCCGCCCAGTACCGCCGCGGTGAAGGCCTTCAGGCCCACCAGGAAACCGGCGTTGGGGTTGATCACGCCGTACTGCATGCTCAGCAGCACAGCCGCCACCGCCGCCAGCGCGGCACCGATGACGAAGGTCAGGGCGATGATGTTGTTGGTGTTGATGCCCAGCAGGTTGGCCATCTTGATGTCCTCGGCGCAGGCGCGGCAGGCGCGTCCCAGGCGAGAGCGGGAGATGAACAGGGTCAGCAGGGTCATGGCCACCAGGGTGACCACGAATACCAGGATCTGCATGTAGCTGATCAGGACTTCTTCAGCACCGCCCGGCCCGAAGGAGAAGCTCCCGGGGATCAGGTTGGGGATGGATTTGTCCTTGGAATCCTGCGAAAGCAGCACAGTGTTCTGCAGGAAAATCGACATGCCGATGGCGGAAATCAGCGGGATCAGACGGTTGCTGTTGCGCAGGGGGCGGTAGGCAACCCGTTCGATGCTGTAGCCATAGGCGCTGGTGACGAAGATCGTCGCGACGAAGGCAACGGTCATCAGGATCGGTAGCGAATGGATACCCATCATGGCCAGCCCTGCGAGGGCGATGAAGGCCACGTAGGACCCGATCATGTACACCTCGCCATGGGCGAAGTTGATCATGCCAATGATGCCGTACACCATCGTGTAACCGATGGCGATCAAGGCATAGGTGCTGCCGATGGTCAATCCATTAACCAGTTGTTGGAAGAAATGGTAGATCTCAGGCATTACAGCGCTCCTAAAAACCTGATTTGCATTTCGCTGGCAGGGGTAGGCCAGGAAACCGCGAGTGACGGTTTTAAGATTTTCAGGTGAACCGGCCCCCGGATCGCGGGAGTCAGGTCCATGAACCTCGTAAAACAAAGCCCACTGCTCGCACAGTGGGCTTTTACGGTCAGCTATTTAGTCACGCAGTTATTGAGGGGAGACTTCGGTCTTCGGCTTGCCGAAGTGCCATTCGTAGACCACGAACTTGAAGTCTTTCAGGTCGCCTTTTTCGTCGAACGACAGCGTGCCGGTCGGGGTCTTGAAGGAGCCGGCGTGGATGGCGTCTGCCACCTTGTCGGTGTCTTCGGACTTGGCGGCCTCGATGCCTTTGGCGATCAGCTCCACGGCGGAGTAGGCCGGGAACACGAATGGACCGCTCGGGTCCTTCTTGTCAGCCTTGATGGCGTCGACGATGGCCTTGTTCTCAGGGTCGGCGTCGAACGACTTCGGCAGGGTGACCAGCAGGCCTTCGGAGGCGTTCTGGGCGATCTGCGAGATCGAGTCGTTACCCACGCCCTCTGGGCCCATGAACTTGGCGTCCAGGCCTTTTTCCTTCGCCTGGCGCAGGATCAGGCCCAGCTCTGGGTGGTAGCCGCCGTAGTAGACGAAGTCGACGTTGTTCTGCTTGAGCTTCTGGATGATCGAGGAGAAGTCCTTGTCACCAGCGTTCAGGCCTTCGAACACGGCAACCTTGGTGCCTTTCTTCTCCAGGGTTTGTTTGACCGCAGTGGCGATACCTTCGCCGTATTGCTGCTTGTCGTGCAGCACTGCAACGACCTTCGGCTTGACGTAATCGGCGATGTAGTTGCCGGCGGCCGGGCCTTGGGCGCTGTCCAGGCCGATGGTGCGGAAGATCAGCTTGTAGCCACGGGCGGTGATTTCCGGCGAGGTGGCGGCCGGGGTGATCATGATCACGCCTTCGTCTTCGTAGATGTCGGACGCTGGCTGGGTGGAGCTGGAGCACAGGTGGCCGATGACGAACTTGACGCCGTCGTTGACCACTTTGTTGGCGACGGCCACGGCCTGTTTAGGGTCGCAAGCGTCGTCGTATTCCATGGCTTCAAGCATTTTGCCATCGACGCCACCTTTGGCGTTGATGTCCTTGATGGCCTGTTTCGCGCCGATGAACTGCATGTCGCCGTATTGGGTCACAGGACCCGTCTTGGGACCGGCGATGCCGATCTTGATGGTATCGGCGGCAAACGAATGGCTGGCTACCCCGGCCAGTACCATTGCGGCGAACAGCTTGGAAATCTTGATCATAGTGCTCCACTCATTCTGTTGTAATTCTTATAGTCCTGGCGGCCAGGGCTACAGACCGGGCGGGACTCGCGGTATGGCCACGCCATACTGCATGCCCACCTTCCCCCGGAACATGTCCCGGAACTGTACCGGTACAGTGTAGAGCGCTGCCCGAGCGCTTGAAAAGCGGGCGAAAAGCGCCTGTTTCGCGGGTTGTCGCATGGTCGACACAAAGATACAGAAAGGCGCCACTAGATTGCCTGCATCTTTGGCCCAACCCCACAAGTTCTGGGCCAATCGACCAAATTACATATTTGAAACCGGGTTTTTCTGCAAAAATGCCGACCTTTTTTATTGGCTGATATTTGCGGTAAAAACCCATGACTGATCAAACAAGCACCCTCTATGCCAAATTGCTCGGCGAGACGGCAACTATCGAGTGGAAAGCTTTGGAGCGTTTCTGGGCAAAGGGTGACCTGATTTGGGTCGACCCTGGCCTGGACCTGATAGCGGTTGCCGAAGTGATGGCTGAGAATCGCAGCGAGATGTTCGCCAAATGGCGGGATGATGGCACTGTGGGCCCTGTCTCGGCCGAACAGGCGCTCGACCTGCAAACCCGCGATCCAGAGATATGGGCAGTGGTGATTTCGCCGTTCATCCTGATTCAGGTGAAGAGCGCGAAATCTTTCGGTTGATTTTGGTGCGTAAAAATGCGCAGTCGCCCCATTATGGTGCTCGACAGCGTTCAGCTGGGGTAGAGGTAGGTAACAATTCGGCGTGGCGGTAACAGTTTACGGGATGCGTAATGGGGCCTGATAAGGCCCGGATAACCATTGGATTTGCCAGGAGTCGTTATGAGCACTGAACTGCCTTCGCTTGGATTCGCCGGGATCGGTCTGATGGGGCTGCCCATGTGTCGGCGCCTGTTGGCCGCAGGTTACCCGCTGACCGTCTGGAACCGCAGCCCGGAGAAGTGTGCCGAGCTGGTCGCAGCCGGCGCCCGGCTGGCTGCAGATCCTGCGGCGTTGTGCCGGGGCAGTGACATGGTGCTGCTGTGCCTGGCGGATACGGCGGTGGTACGCGAGGTGGTTTTCGGCGAGCGAGGTATCGCCCAGGGTGGGCGCAGTGGGCAACTGCTGATCGACTTGTCCAGCCTTGAGCCGACCGCCACCCGCGAGATGGCTGCCGAGCTGGCCGCCTTGTGCGGCATGGCTTGGCTGGATGCACCCGTGTCCGGTGGCACGCCGGGCGCCGAGGCCGGCACTTTGGCGATCATGGTCGGCGGCGAGGCTGCCGACCTGGAGCGAGCGCGCCCGGTATTGCTTACCCTTGGCCAGCGGGTCACGCACATGGGCGGGGTGGGGGCGGGGCAGGTGACCAAAGCCTGCAATCAGATGATCGTGGCCTGCAACGCCTTGGTGATTGCCGAAGTGGTGGCGTTGGCCGAGCAGTCAGGAGTGGACGCGACGCTGATCGCCCAAGCCCTGGCCGGTGGTTTTGCCGACTCCAGGCCGCTGCAGATCCTGGCACCGCAGATGGCCGAGCGCCGCTTCGAACCGGTCAAATGGCACGTGCGCACGTTGCTCAAAGACCTCGATGGGGCGGTCAAGCTGTCCCGGGAGCAGGGCGCGGCCACCCCGCTCAGTGCCCTCGCCGCGCAATTGATGCGCTTGCACGGTAGCCAGGGGTATCTGCAAAAAGATCCGGCGACCCTGGTAGAGCTGTATCGCAACACGCGCTGACGGCGGCTTCCTGGCGGTCGAGCCGCTCCAGGATCGGCCGCAGCTCGGCCAGCGGTACCGGCCGGCTGAGCAGGTAGCCTTGCAGGTAGTCGCAGCCGTTGGCGGCCAGAAACTCGTGCTGCTCGACGGTTTCTACACCCTCGCTGACCACCTGAAGATGCAGGGTATGGGCCATGGCGATGATCGCCTGTACGATTTCACGGTCTTTCAGGCTGGCCGGCACGTCCTGAAGAAAGCTGCGGTCGATCTTGAGGACGTCCAGAGGCAGGCGCTTGAGGTAAGCCAGTGACGAGTACCCCGTGCCGAAGTCATCGATCGAAAGGCTGACACCCTGGCCACGGATTCGCTTGAGCAGGCTGAGCGTGCGCTGTATGTCGCCCATCAGGGCATTCTCGGTGACCTCGAGTTCCAGGTGTCGAGGGGCCAGCCCCGCCTGGAACAGGGCCATTTCCACTTCTTTGGGCAAGCCGTCATGGCCCAGGGTCACCGCTGAGCAGTTGACCGTGAGCTTGAGGTCGGTGAAGCCATGGCGATGCAACTGCGCCAGGTCATCGCAGGCGTGGCGTAGTACCCAGAGATCCAGGTCGACGATCAGGCCGTTGGCTTCGGCAATGCCGATGAAGCGGTCCGGGCTCAGCAACCCATGCTGCGGGTGCTGCCAGCGTACCAGCGCTTCAAGCTTGGCGACCTGGCCGGTGCCCAGGTGATAGATGGGCTGGTAATGCACGCGCAGCCCACGTTCTTCAAGCAAGGCGATGCGCAGTTCTTCTTCCAGTTGCAGTTCAAGGGTGGCGCGGTTTTTCAGGCTGCTGTTGAAAAAATGCAGGCTGTTGCGCCCGCTGCCCTTGGATTGATACAGGGCAAGGTCGGCATGCTTGAGCAGCTCTTCAGCGGTGAGGCCGTCGTCGGGGTAAATGCTGACACCGATGCTGGTGGTCATGACCATGCGCCGCCCGCCCAGGTCGATGGGGTCCTTCATGCGCTGCATGATGCGCTGTGCCAGGTGGCGTGCTTCGTCAGGCCCATTGAGGCTGGTCACCACGCAGAACTCGTCGCCGCCGAAGCGTGCCACCAGGTCGTGGCTGCGTGTGGCTGCTTTGATATGGCTGGCGATCACCTTGAGCAATTGGTCGCCGGCGTCATGGCCGAGGCTGTCGTTGATCCGTTTGAAATGGTCGATATCGAGGAACATCACCGCCAGGCGATGCTCTTCGGGGTCCTGTTCGGCCAGGCGTTCGGCGAACACCTGATTGAAGCCTCGCCGGTTGACCAGGCTGGTCAGTGCATCGTAGTGAGCGGCCTGCTGCAAAGAAGCGCGCGCCTGGTCCAATTGGCTGAGCAGCATATTCACCCTGCGCAGGTCGTGTTCCTTGCTCTGCAGCTTTTTGTCGGCCAAGGCAGCGCTGATGCTGCTTGCGCTGATCAGCAGGGTGATGAAAGCCACCGTCAGGCCCAGTTGCAGGCTGTTGTCGGCGGATGGCAAGCGCAGGGCGGTGTCGGCAGGAATGACCAGCGTCATGGCGGCCATGGCGGTGAAATGGGTAGCCACGATGCCGCCGGCCATGAGCAGGCTCGCGCCATATTTCAGGGCTTGGTGCACCGTACCGCTGCCGTTGCGGAAGTAGCGGGCCATCAGCAGTGCGGCCAGGCTGGTCAGCAGGGCGATGGCGGTGCTGGCCAGCAACAGCTCGGTTTGGTAGTACTGCTTGGCCCCGGTCTGCAACGCCGCCATGCCGACGAAGTGCATCAGCAGGATGCCCAGGCCGATCAGCAGGGCGCTTTGCAGGTAATGCTCTGGGCCCATGCGCTCGCGATCGAGGCTGGTCATCGCCATCCAGGCCGCACCCAGGGCAATCAGCAGCGAAAGGCCGGTCAGCGGTGCATCGTAGTGCAGCTCCAGCGGCGCCCTGAACGCCAGCATGCTGATGAAATGCATCGCCCAGATACCCCCGGCCAGGCAGCAGGCACCCAGCATGCGCCATTGCCTCTGTGCAGCCGGTTGTTCGCTGTGTGACTGGCGCTCGGCCATGTCCAGGGTGGCGAAACAGGCAGCGCTGGCCACCGCGAAGGCGATCAGGATCAGTAGTGGTTCATGACGGCAGTCGATGACGATGCTGCCGCTAGCCGGCACATCGGAGAACAGTTGCAGTCCCAGCCATTCCATTGCGTGCCCCATGGTCGAGTTCGCACGGGTCTCCATTCAATCCCCAGGAGACTATCCACAAAGGAGTATAGGAACCGGTGATTAAACCTTCCGGGGTAATGGCTCTTTGATTGCAACGATTTGGTTATGAGGTTGATAACGCAGAGGTATAAAGGAGCGGGAGGTGCGCTGGCACCTCCCGCTCCCTGCGGTCAGGCTTAGCCAGCCACCAGCACGCGGATGGCCTCCAGGCGCAGCGCTGCCTTTTCGAGCATCGCCAAGCCATCTTCACGCTGCTTGCGCAGGGCGTCGATTTCGCTGTCGCGGACGCTTGGGTTCACGGCTTTCAGAGCGGTCAGACGCGCCAGTTCTTCGTCCGCTTCGGCGGCCAAGCGGCGTTGCGCCTCTGCCACGCGCTCGACGTGGGTCGGCATGATCTTGGCTTCACCGCCACTGATGCGCTTGGCCAGCACGTCGCGCTGGGCCTGCACGAACTTGTTGGCACTGGCCCGAGGCACGCTTTCGAGTTGCTCGTTGAGCGTTTCGAAGGCCACGCGCGAGGCCAGGTCGTTGCCGTTGGCATCGAGCAGGCAGCGCAGCGCCGCAGGCGGCAGGTAGCGGCCCAACTGCAGGCTGCGCGGCGCAACCACCTCGCTGACGAACAGCAGCTCCAGCAGCACGGTGCCAGGCTTGAGCGCCTTGTTCTTGATCAGCGCGACGGCGGTGTTGCCCATCGAGCCGGACAGCACCAGGTCCATGCCGCCCTGCACCATCGGGTGTTCCCAGGTGAGGAACTGCATGTCTTCGCGCGACAGCGCCTGGCCACGGTCGTACGTGATGGTGACGCCTTCGTCATCGCCCAGCGGGAAGCTGGCGTCGAGCATCTTCTCGCTCGGTTTGAGGATCAGGGCGTTCTCCGAGTGGTCTTCGCTGTCGATGCCGAAGGCGTCGAACAGGGTTTCCATGTAGATCGGCAGTGCGAACTGGTCGTCCTGCTCAAGGATGTCCTGGACCAGCGCCTGGCCTTCGCCAGCACCGCCGGAGTTGAGCTCCAGCAGGCGGTCGCGGCCGCTGTGCAGTTCTGCTTCCAGGCGTTCACGCTCGCCTTTGGCTTCTGCTACCAGGCCATCCCATTGCTTGCTGTCCCCGCCTTCGAGCATCGGCAGCAGGCGTGGGCCGAACGTGTGCTGCAGGGCGTTGCCGGTCGGGCAGGTGTTGAGGAAGGCGTTGAGTGCTTCGTGGTACCACTGGAACAGGCGCTCTTGCGGGCTTTCCTGCAGGTAAGGGATGTGCAGCTGGATGATGTGCTTCTGACCGATCCGGTCGAGGCGGCCGATGCGCTGCTCAAGCAGGTCGGGGTGGGCCGGCAGGTCGAACATCACCAGGTGGTGGGCGAACTGGAAGTTGCGCCCTTCACTGCCGATCTCGGAGCAGATCAGCACCTGGGCGCCGAACTCTTCGTCGGCGAAGTAGGCTGCGGCGCGGTCGCGCTCAAGGATGCTCATGCCTTCATGGAAAACCGAGGCCGGAATGCCGGAGCGCACGCGCAGGGCGTCTTCCAGGTCCATGGCGGTTTCGGCGTGGGCGCAGATCACCAGGACCTTGGTGCGCTTGAGCATCTTCAGCGTGTCGATCAGCCAGTCGACGCGAGGGTCGAAACGCCACCAGCGCTCGTCGTCGCCGACTTCACCTTGGGCCTGGAACGCGACTTCCGGGTACAGCTCGGCGTGCTCGCCGGCTGGCAGGTCGCGGTATTGTTCTGGCATTGGCAGCGGGTAGGGGTGCAGTTCGCGCTCCGGGAAGCCCTGGATGGCCGCGCGGGTGTTACGGAACAGGACGCGGCCCGTGCCATGGCGGTCAAGCAGTTCGCGGATCAGGCGGGCGCTCGCCTGGCTGTCGCCATCGCTGACGGCGGCCAGCAGGGCGTCGCCCTCGGCACCCAGGAAACCTTGAATGGTGGCGTGGGCCTTGGGCGACAGGCGGCCTTCGTCGAGCAGTTCCTGGACGGCTTCTGCCACCGGGCGATAGTGCTCGCTTTCGGCGCGGAAGGCTGCCAGGTCATGGAAGCGATTGGGGTCGAGCAGGCGCAGGCGCGCGAAGTGACTGTCCTGACCAAGTTGTTCCGGGGTGGCGGTGAGCAACAGTACGCCCGGAATGACCTGGGCCAGTTGCTCGACCAGGCTGTATTCGGTGCTGGCCTTGTCTTCGTGCCACACCAGGTGGTGGGCTTCATCGACTACCATCAGGTCCCAGCCCGCAGCGAACAGCGCATCCTGGGCTTTTTCATCCTCGACCAGCCATTCCAGGGCGACCAGCGCCAACTGGGCGTCTTCGAACGGGTTGCTGGCGTCGCTTTCAATGAAACGTTCGGCGTCGAACAGTGCCACCTGCAGGTTGAAGCGCCGACGCATTTCCACCAGCCATTGGTGCTGGAGGTTTTCCGGCACCAGGATCAGCACGCGGTTGGCACGCCCGGTCAGCAACTGGCGATGGATCACCAGGCCCGCTTCAATGGTTTTGCCCAGGCCCACTTCGTCGGCCAGCAGTACGCGCGGGGCGCTGCGGTCCGCCACTTCACGGGCGATGTGCAACTGGTGGGCGATCGGCTGCGCGCGGCAGCCACCCAGGCCCCACAGCGACGACTGGACCTGCTTGCTGGTGTGCTGCAGCGTGTTGTAGCGCAGGCTGAACCAGGACAATGGGTCGATCTGGCCGGCGAACAGCCGGTCGCTGGCCAGGCGGAACTGGATGAAATTCGACAGCTGGGTTTCCGGCAGGGTGCGCGGCTGGTTCTGGCCGTCGAGGCCGTGGTAGACCATCAGCCCGTCGATGTCCTCGACTTCGCGTACCGTCAGTTTCCAGCCTTCGAAGTGGGTGATCTGATCACCTGGCGAGAAGCGCACGCGGGTCAGCGGCGCATTGCGCAGGGAATACTGGCGGGTGTCGCCAGTGGCCGGGTAGAGCACGGTCAGCAAGCGGCCATCCTGGGCCAGGATGGTCCCCAGGCCGAGCTCCGCTTCGCTGTCACTGATCCAGCGTTGCCCCGGTTGATACTGCTGCGCCATACTGCCTGAACTCCCGCGATGAAAAGCCGGCTATGTTAACGGATAGGCCCGGCGGACCATAGAGTTGAAGTCCAAGAGTCTAGCTGTTTCATCGCACAATACCGTCTTGCCGATGAGGGCAACCCACGCCATGCCGCTCAAGCACCGCTGGTTGAACGCTTCTCTGGCCGTGGGCAGCCTCGTGCTGCTGGCCGCTTGCGAGCAGAAAAACTTCGAAAGCCTGCCTGCAATCCCGGTGGAGCAGCTCGAAGTGCTGGGGGTGCAGACACCGATCAAGAGCGTGCATTTCCGTGACCGGGACGGTGAAGGCCTGCTGGTGCTCAGCCGCAGCGATGGCCAGGCGGTCGATGCCGAGTCCGAGCAGGAAGTCGACAAGGTGGTGCTCAAGGCCACGCTGTACGGGCGAAACACCGAGGGCGATGGGTTCAAGCCGCGCTGGCAGATCGAGCAGGAAACCACCTGCCCTGGCCTGGACCTGGATGTCGACTTTTACAACGATGTCAGCGATGTGGGCGACCTGAACAAAGACGGCATCGCCGAGGTGACGGTGGCCAGCCATGCGTTCTGCGGCGGTGGTATCGATCCCCACGACATCGCCATCGAGATGCGCGAGGGCCAGACCAGTTACACCATCACCGGGCAGTCGCTGATCACCCCGGCAGGCGAAGAGCCGATCGGTGGCGTTCGCCAGGACAGTGCCTCGCTGAAGAACGCGGCGCCAGTGCTGCGCGAGCACATGGACGCGGTCTGGCAGCAGGTCTTCAAGCGCCCCTGGAGCGAGGCCAGCCCGCCAAGTGATCAAGACCCTTATGACGAAGTGCCGTAGCCGCTGTCTATACTGGCATGACATGGCCGACGCCGGCCGCATTACCTTGCTCGCCAACGCTCAAGGCGGCTGACAACCGGCCGATACAGTGGGCACAGGAGAATTCTCATGCTGCCGCCGATCATTCCGCTCAGTGCCGCCCCAGTGACCTCGCAACAGGACCCGGTCAAGCCGACCCCGGACATCAAGCCGGTAGTCCCCACGCAGCCTGCATCAGGTGAGAGCGCCATCGACCTCAAACAGCAACGCGACCCGCAGGAGCAGGTCCTGTTGCTGCGCGAGGAGCAGCGCCGGCAGCAGCGGCGTCATCAACAGAGGGGCGACGAGCGCTACAGCGCCTTGCCGGGTGACGAAGTCAACGGCGACAACACGGTACCGGTAGCTCCGCTGATGGGCGAGCAGACGCGCCAGGGGCTGCTGGTCGATATCGAAATCTAGGGGCCCTGTGCCGCGGGGCTGGTCATGACCCACGCCTGGCTGCATCATGCAAGTCTCTGTTGATCCTCGAGCCCACCCATGAGCCAAGACAACCTCATCGACTTCGATGCCGAACGTGCCAAGCGCGTGCACGACCTCAAGGAAAAGCGCCTGAACGAAGTGCGTCAGGCGTTCGAGCAAGCCATGCCGCTGGGCAAGGCGAAGAAAAAGAAGCCCAAGAGCAAGCCCAAGAAGCGCTGAAACTTGACGCAGGTCAACCCTGCACCCGCCTCGCGTGCCCGGCCCCGGGCACCATTGACTTCGATCAATTCCCCCGCGCCCCTTATTCGTTACCTTGCATCCATCGGACAACGGCAAATGAATCGGGAGGCCGACATGTTCTTCGACAATGTGGTTATCGCTGGTGTGGTAACGGTCGGGCTGATGTTCGCGTTCTTTGCCGGTCTGGGCATTTTCATCTGGAAGGACTCGAACAAGCGCAAGCCGCGCTGACCTTCCAGCTTCACGGGCACGCAAGGCATTTAGGGCGACTTCGGTCGCCCATTTTTTTTGTCTTGATGGTCGAGATGACAGCACTTTAAAGATGATTAGCTAGCTAATTATTCGTTTCAGCATTATCCTTCCCTCCGTTGTCTATCGTTTACCAGATCAGCCCCCGCAAGGTCCGTTTCGTGCCAATCACCCTCCAGGCCCTGTTCGCACCCAGCAGCCTCGCCATCAAATTCGCCATCAAAACCCTGCTTGGCGGCGGCCTTGCCCTGTGGCTGGCCATGCGCTGGGGGCTGGAGCAGCCTTCCTGGGCGCTGATGACCGCGTTCATCGTCGCTCAACCCCTGTCGGGCATGGTGGTACAGAAGGGCCTTGCACGCTTGGCCGGGACATTGGTCGGCACCTTCATGTCGGTGCTGTTCATGGCGCTGTTCGCCCAGACGCCCTGGCTTTTTCTCATTACGCTGGCGTTGTGGCTGGCCCTGTGTACCGCGGCCTCGACCCAACTGCGCAGCGCCTGGGCGTATGCCTTCGTACTGGCCGGCTACACCGCAGCGATCATCGCCTTGCCCGCGATCGACAAGCCCCTGCAAGTGTTCGATCAGGCGGTAGCGCGTTGTACCGAGATTTGCCTGGGAATCTTCTGCGCAACGGCCACCAGCGCCTTGCTCTGGCCGATGCGGGTGGAGCAGCAGCTTGCCGGGCAGGCGCGCCAGGCCTGGCACAGCGGGTTCCAGGCCGCCAGTGCCATGCTTGGCGGTGAAGACCAGGCGCGCGAAGGCCTGCTGGAGATCCTCGGGCGCCTCGTTGCCATCGATACCCAGCGCGAACATGCCTGGTTCGAGGGCCCGCGCGGGCGCCAGCGGGCCAGAGCCATTCGTGGCCTGAGCCAGAAACTGATGGTACTGCTACGGATTTCACGTTCGGTGCGTCGCCAGTGGCAGCAGCTGGATGAACAGCAAGCCCTGCGTCTTGGCCCGTGGCTGGAAGAAGTGCGCGCCCTGCTGGTCAAGCCCGATCAGCCGAGCCTGTTGGTGTTGCGTCAGCGCATCTGGGACGCCGCGCATGATGAGCAGATCAGCTCTGCCGAGCATTTTTGCCTGGCCCGCATGACCCTGCTACTGGACTACGCCATGGCTGCCTCACAGGCACTTGATGATGTCGAAGCGGGCAGGGCGCCGAAGGATGTCGCGCAGGGGCTGGCAGCCCACCGCGACTGGTCGCTGGCGTTGCTGTTCGGCTCCCGCAGTGCGCTGGCATTTTTGGTGATGAGTGGTTTCTGGCTTGCCACTGCCTGGCCTTCCGCGCCCGGTGGCCTGGTGCTGACGTGTGTGGTCTGCAGCCTGTTCGCCAGCCGTGAAAATGGTGCGCAGATCGGCCTCAGCTTCTTGCGTGGCATCCTGCTGGCGATCCCGACGGCATTGCTGGTGGGGCAGATCATCTTGCCGCAATGGAGCAGTTTCGCCCTGCTGTGCCTGGGCATGGGCGTGCCTCTGTTCTTTGGTGCTCTGGGTATGGCTCACCCGCGCACCGGCGCCACGGCGACTTCTTATTGCTTGCACTTCATCGTATTGGTGTCGCCGCTCAATGCCATGCAGTTCGGTGTGGCGACCATGCTCAACAGTGCCCTGGCCATGCTGGTGGGCGTAGGTGCGGCGGTCATGGCGTTTCGCCTGCTGGTGTTCCGTCACCCGGCCTGGCTTGGGCGGCGTCTGCGCGCGGCGACCCAAAGCGACCTGGTGCGCCTGACCCGGCGTGACCTGCGCGGTGCCGACAGCTGGTTTGGTGGGCGCATGGCCGACCGCCTGATGCAATTGGCACGGCACGCCGGCGAGCTGCAAGAAGCCGAACGCAAGCGTTGGGACGATGGCCTGCATGGTCTGGACATCGGCGACGAACTGGTGCACTTGCGCATGTGCCTGGCGGTCGCCCAGGCGCCGCTTGGGGATGCCGAACGGGAATATCTGCAGCAACTGGAAACAGTCTTGGCCAGTGGGCCGGCGGCCGGCCGAGGGCAGTGGCTGGATGCCGCCAGCGAGCGATTCATCGCGGCGCTACGACGCTTGCCGGCGAGTGACCCGTTACGCCTGGCCGAAGGGGCAGTGTTGCAGTTGCAGAAAAGCTGGGGCAAATGGTGCCGCTGGCAGGAGGAAGCCCATGGGGTTGCGTGAGTGGGCATTGGGCGGCGTGCTGCTCAGCCCTTTTCTGATCTACGTGCTGATGGCGCTGGTGCTTACCGGGTTGTTGCGCTTTGTCGTGCAAGCCACACCATTGGCGCGCTGGATCTGGCATGAAGCGCTGTTCGACGCGGCGTTGTTCGTTTGTGTGCTCTATCTGGTAGTCCGCCTGCTGGGGCCTTTGTAAGGAGTGATTCGATGCGTGCTGTCGTCCGTATCCTGGTGACCCTCTGTTTGGTCGCCATTGCCGTTCTGGCCGGCTATAAACTCTGGCAGTACTACATGCTCACCCCATGGACACGTGATGCACGGGTGCGGGCCGACGTGGTGGTCATCGCGCCCGATGTGTCGGGCTGGGTGCGTGAGCTCAAGGTGCAGGACAACCAGCGGGTCAAGGCTGGCGAGCTGTTGATGAGCATAGACCGCGAGCGCTTCCAGGCCGCGTTCGACCAGGCCAGCGCCGTGGCCGAGACACGCACCCAGCAGTTGCATCTGCGTGAGCGCGAAGCTGCGCGGCGCACGGCGCTGGGGCCGGAGGCGATCAGTGCCGAGCTGCGCGAAAACGCGCAAATCAATGCCGCCATTGCCCGCGGTGAGTTGCATGAGGCGCAAGCTCAGTTACAGGTGGCGAAAATCAACCTTGCCCGCAGCGAAGTGCGAGCACCGCGCAGCGGGCACATCACCAACTTGCGCCTGGCTCAGGGCAACTATGTCAATACCGGCCAGTCGGTAATGGCCCTGGTGGATGACTCGACCTTTTATATCCAGGCTTATTTCGAGGAAACCAAATTGCCGCGCATCCGTGTGGGCGATTCGGTGAAGGTCTGGTTGATGGGGGCAGGAGAGGCCATGCAGGGGCATGTGGAAAGCATCAGCCGGGGTATCACCGACAAGAACAGCAACCCTGACAGCCAGTTGTTGCCAGAGGTTGAGCCAACCTTCAACTGGGTAAGGCTGGCCCAGCGAATACCGGTGCGCATCCGGCTCGACGACATTCCCGAAGGCATGAACCTCAGCGCGGGGATGACGGCCAGTGTGCAGGTGCACGAGGATGCGCCTGAGTGATCCTCCGCGATGCGTTACAGGCTGGCCGTCGACGGCCCCGGCACCTGCCTCGGTGCAGTGGCCGGCAAGTGAAAGCTGAACAGCGTGCCGGTTAGCTCATCTGAGATGACCTGCATGCGTCCACCGTGGGCCAGGGCTATCTGGTTGGCTATATAAAGGCCAAGCCCAAGCCCCTGTCTTGGCCCCGCAGACAGCGGCCTGGTAAAGGGCTTGAACAGTTGGTCCAGGGTTTGTGAGGCGATGGGGAGCCCATTGTTGTGCACGCTAAGCGCGAACTCCCCGTCGGCGATCGCCGCCCTGACCGTCACCGGCCCGTCAGGCGCACCATGGATCAGCGCGTTGGCGATAAGGTTGGAGAGCAGCTGGGCCACCCGTTCGCGATCACAGTACAGGCCGCCGATATCTCCGATCTGAAGCACGATGTGCCGCTGTGGGTGGATGTGCTGCAGTTCTGCAGCGACATGCATGAGGCCTTCGGCAAGGTCCGGGCAGGCCTCGAGGTTCAAGGGGATGCCGCTGCCAAGCCGGCCTCGGGCAAAATCCAGCACGTCGCGTACCAGCTGTGCGGCGCGCTGCCCGCAAGTGTGGATGTGGCGGGCGATCCCACGCTGCTTGTCGTCATCCAGGCGCTGAATCAACAGTTCGGCGCCTGCGGTGATGGCGAACAGAGGGTTGCGCAGGTCGTGGCCGAGCACTGCGATGAACTGTTCGCGCACTTCGGCCATCGCCCGTTCCTCACGCAGGGCGCGCTCGGTGTGCTGGACGCTCTCTTCATTCTCGATCTGGATGGCGAGCACGCGGGCGAACGACTCCATCATGGGCTGGATGGCCTGGCCTTTGAGCGAGGCCGGATTCGGGTCCAGGGCGCAGATGGTGCCGAAGAAGCTGCCATCTGTACGGAACACCGGTACGGATATGTAGCTTTCGAAGCGATAGAGCTGCGGCGTATGGTGGTGGCAGTAGCGCTCATCTTCGCTGGCTTTATCGATCACGATGGTCTGGTGAGAGCTGCGAATTTCGTGGCACAGCGTGGTTGCCAATTCGAGCTCGCCGCCCACCTCGAGGCCAAAGCCCAGATTGTCGAGTACGGCGCAGGCGGTCCAGTTGCTTTCGGTAACCCGTGCCACGGCGGCGAAACGCATGCCGGTGGATTCGCAGATGACCTGAAGGATGGCGGGCACGGCGCTGATGCGGCCGATGGTGGCGATATCGGCGCTGATGGCGTTGGTCATGAACGGTCCCAAAATTGGCGACGGAATAGATTTAGCCCATCAGTCTAGCGGGGCGGTTGGGTCAATGGCGAAAAACCTTGGCGAAACGGCCAGCGATTGAGCTAGGCTGGCCTTGCGCGTCGCCCACCAGAGGCGACCGTTGCCCGCCTGGCGTGCGTCACTTCCAGTTATTGCGAGGTTTCGACATGGCCATCACATCCCAGGACATCTGCAGCGCAGCCGACCAGCTCAAGGGCTTTGTCGGCTTTCATGGCAAACGCGGCGTCCATATCGTACGGTTCAGCGAAGACGCGTTCGGTATGGACGTGGCCGACGAGAGCATCATCCCGTGCAGCGAGTTCGTCTGGCGGCCAGCGCAGGGCGCGCACATGGCGCTGTGCCGCCAGCGCCTGTCGCTGCTGCTGGAGCAGCATGTGGACGATCGGCTGAACATTGCCGAACCGCTGCGCCAGTACATGCGGCGCACGGACCTGCCGGAAATTCTGGCGCAGCGCTCCTTGCGCTGCTGACGGTGCCGCGGCGGTGATAATGCTCTTGAAATGGCCGATATCGATCAGAGCAATTACTGATGGCGTTTGCAGGTTCTGGCAAGCTTGGACGCGAAGCTGGAGCCAATGCTTCCAGCCACAGTGATCCAGCAGCCCGGTCAGACTAGCAATCCGGCTCAGGTACCGGGGCCGGCGCTTGTGTCCGGCAAGCTTGATCACCAGGCGGTAGCGCACCTAGCCCGGACCAGTGGATAGAGTGTCAGCATTGGCAGCTTGATGTGGCCCCTGGTTAGCTGCGTGTTTTGCCAGGGGCCTGGCCGCCTAGAATTCCCAGGTTGAACTGCGTTGGCGAGCCCGAACCGGCAGCGACTGCACGCTTCGGATCATTGCTTGTCGTCCTGCTTGCCGAACGCAGACCTTTTTTCATCCTTCAATAGCTGCGAAGGTGGCTTGCCGCTGTCGCTGCGCACCTGGGCGTGGCTGATCAGGGCAAAAATGAAGCTGCCGCCAATGATATTCCCGGCCAAGGTCGGCAAGGCAAACTCCAGCCAGAAGCTGCGCCAGCTTTCGTCACCCGCCCAGACCAGATAGGACACCTCGACCGAACCTACGACGATGTGAGTGAAGTCGCCCAGTGCCATCAGGTAGGTGATCATCAGGATGATCCAGATCTTGGCGTTCTCCATGGATGGGATCATCCACACCATGGTCGCTATCATCCAGCCCGATATGATGCCCTTGGCGAACATCTGGCTGATATCGTTCTCCATCACCTTGCGGCCGATTTCAAGGAAGGCGACATCCGTCTTGCTGTCGAAAATGGGCAGCTCGAGGATGACCCAGGCAACCAGCAAGGTGCCTGCCAGGTTTCCTACCAGTACTACGCCCCATAGGCGCAACAGGCGCCCGAGGTTGGCGAAGGTTGGTGTCGTCATTACCGGCAATACCGCTGTGAGGGTGTTTTCCGTAAACAGTTGTTGACGCGCCAGGATCACCGCAAGAAAGCCCGCGCTGTAGCCGATGCTGGCGATGACCTGTGCACTCTCACCTTCGGGCAGGCGGGCGTAGAAAAGCCCCATGGCCATGAATGAAAGGCCCATGGTCAGGCCAGCTGCCAAGGCCGACCACCACAGCGCCGCCAGGGTCCGCTCCAGTTCCTGGTCGCCCTGGTAGCGAATGATTTCGTGCAGAACCGCCGCCCTCGGGGGTTGGTTATGGCTGACTTCCTTCTCTTCGTCAGCCGACAGGCCAGGGGTCTTCTCGCTCTGCGCATCGCTCATGCCATTGCCCTCCACGGAGTGTTTATCTACAGAGCGATGGTTCATGCATTTAGTTGCCCAGCGGCTGCAAAATGCGAGGCGAAGTTTTTTTAGATCAAGGTGTTGACTCAAATTTCAAACCGCGTATTATTCGCCTCCTCGCAGCGTTGAACGCGGTGAGGCAGGCGGTAAGTTGTTGAAGTTCAAGGCTTTTGAAAGAAAGCGGATTCAAAAAAACTTCAAAACAAACGCTTGACAGCAAGTGAGGAAAGCGTAGAATGCGCGCCTCGGTTGAGACGAAAAGCTCTTAACCAAACGCTCTTTAACAAATTGAATCAAGCAATTCGTGTGGGTGCTTGTGAGTACGGACTGATAGTCAAAAAGATTATCAGCATCACAAGTGACCATGCGAGAAATCACATAGTCATTTGAGATTGCTGAGCCAAGTTTAGGGTTTCTTAAAAACCCAAGCAGTATTGAACTGAAGAGTTTGATCATGGCTCAGATTGAACGCTGGCGGCAGGCCTAACACATGCAAGTCGAGCGGATGACGGGAGCTTGCTCCTTGATTCAGCGGCGGACGGGTGAGTAATGCCTAGGAATCTGCCTGGTAGTGGGGGACAACGTTTCGAAAGGAACGCTAATACCGCATACGTCCTACGGGAGAAAGCAGGGGACCTTCGGGCCTTGCGCTATCAGATGAGCCTAGGTCGGATTAGCTAGTTGGTGGGGTAATGGCTCACCAAGGCGACGATCCGTAACTGGTCTGAGAGGATGATCAGTCACACTGGAACTGAGACACGGTCCAGACTCCTACGGGAGGCAGCAGTGGGGAATATTGGACAATGGGCGAAAGCCTGATCCAGCCATGCCGCGTGTGTGAAGAAGGTCTTCGGATTGTAAAGCACTTTAAGTTGGGAGGAAGGGCATTAACCTAATACGTTAGTGTTTTGACGTTACCGACAGAATAAGCACCGGCTAACTCTGTGCCAGCAGCCGCGGTAATACAGAGGGTGCAAGCGTTAATCGGAATTACTGGGCGTAAAGCGCGCGTAGGTGGTTTGTTAAGTTGGATGTGAAAGCCCCGGGCTCAACCTGGGAACTGCATCCAAAACTGGCAAGCTAGAGTACGGTAGAGGGTGGTGGAATTTCCTGTGTAGCGGTGAAATGCGTAGATATAGGAAGGAACACCAGTGGCGAAGGCGACCACCTGGACTGATACTGACACTGAGGTGCGAAAGCGTGGGGAGCAAACAGGATTAGATACCCTGGTAGTCCACGCCGTAAACGATGTCAACTAGCCGTTGGAATCCTTGAGATTTTAGTGGCGCAGCTAACGCATTAAGTTGACCGCCTGGGGAGTACGGCCGCAAGGTTAAAACTCAAATGAATTGACGGGGGCCCGCACAAGCGGTGGAGCATGTGGTTTAATTCGAAGCAACGCGAAGAACCTTACCAGGCCTTGACATGCAGAGAACTTTCCAGAGATGGATTGGTGCCTTCGGGAACTCTGACACAGGTGCTGCATGGCTGTCGTCAGCTCGTGTCGTGAGATGTTGGGTTAAGTCCCGTAACGAGCGCAACCCTTGTCCTTAGTTACCAGCACGTTATGGTGGGCACTCTAAGGAGACTGCCGGTGACAAACCGGAGGAAGGTGGGGATGACGTCAAGTCATCATGGCCCTTACGGCCTGGGCTACACACGTGCTACAATGGTCGGTACAGAGGGTTGCCAAGCCGCGAGGTGGAGCTAATCTCACAAAACCGATCGTAGTCCGGATCGCAGTCTGCAACTCGACTGCGTGAAGTCGGAATCGCTAGTAATCGCGAATCAGAATGTCGCGGTGAATACGTTCCCGGGCCTTGTACACACCGCCCGTCACACCATGGGAGTGGGTTGCACCAGAAGTAGCTAGTCTAACCTTCGGGAGGACGGTTACCACGGTGTGATTCATGACTGGGGTGAAGTCGTAACAAGGTAGCCGTAGGGGAACCTGCGGCTGGATCACCTCCTTAATCGACGACATCAGCCTGCTGATGAGCTCCCACACGAATTGCTTGATTCTTTGTATAAAGACGATGCTGTAACGCGACCCTGTTATAGGTCTGTAGCTCAGTTGGTTAGAGCGCACCCCTGATAAGGGTGAGGTCGGCAGTTCAAATCTGCCCAGACCTACCAATTACTTGGTGCGGCCTAGAAAATACGGGGCCATAGCTCAGCTGGGAGAGCGCCTGCCTTGCACGCAGGAGGTCAGCGGTTCGATCCCGCTTGGCTCCACCACTCTTTCAGGTTGTACAGCTTTCAGAACTTAGAAATGAACATTCGGTGATGAATGTTGATTTCTGGCTTTTGTCAGATCGTTCTTTAAAAATTCGGATATGTGATAGAAATAGACTGAACACCAGTTTCACTGCTGGTGGATCAGGCTAAGGTAAAATTTGTGAGTTCTGCTCGAAAGAGCAACATGCGAATTTTCGGCGAATGTCGTCTTCACAGTATAACCAGATTGCTTGGGGTTATATGGTCAAGTGAAGAAGCGCATACGGTGGATGCCTTGGCAGTCAGAGGCGATGAAAGACGTGGTAGCCTGCGATAAGCTTTGGGGAGTCGGCAAACAGACTGTGATCCAGAGATCTCTGAATGGGGGAACCCACTCAGCATAAGCTGAGTATCTTGTACTGAATACATAGGTGCAAGAGGCGAACCAGGGGAACTGAAACATCTAAGTACCCTGAGGAAAAGAAATCAACCGAGATTCCCTTAGTAGTGGCGAGCGAACGGGGACCAGCCCTTAAGTTGATTTGAGATTAGTGGAACGCTCTGGAAAGTGCGGCCATAGTGGGTGATAGCCCCGTACACGAAAATCTCTTATCAATGAAATCGAGTAGGACGGAGCACGAGAAACTTTGTCTGAACATGGGGGGACCATCCTCCAAGGCTAAATACTACTGACTGACCGATAGTGAACCAGTACCGTGAGGGAAAGGCGAAAAGAACCCCGGAGAGGGGAGTGAAATAGAACCTGAAACCGTATGCGTACAAGCAGTGGGAGCCTACTTTGTTAGGTGACTGCGTACCTTTTGTATAATGGGTCAGCGACTTATATTCAGTGGCGAGCTTAACCGAATAGGGGAGGCGTAGCGAAAGCGAGTCTTAATAGGGCGTTTAGTCGCTGGGTATAGACCCGAAACCGGGCGATCTATCCATGGGCAGGTTGAAGGTTAGGTAACACTGACTGGAGGACCGAACCGACTACCGTTGAAAAGTTAGCGGATGACCTGTGGATCGGAGTGAAAGGCTAATCAAGCTCGGAGATAGCTGGTTCTCCTCGAAAGCTATTTAGGTAGCGCCTCATGTATCACTGTAGGGGGTAGAGCACTGTTTCGGCTAGGGGGTCATCCCGACTTACCAAACCGATGCAAACTCCGAATACCTACAAGTGCCGAGCATGGGAGACACACGGCGGGTGCTAACGTCCGTCGTGAAAAGGGAAACAACCCAGACCGTCAGCTAAGGTCCCAAAGTCATGGTTAAGTGGGAAACGATGTGGGAAGGCTTAGACAGCTAGGAGGTTGGCTTAGAAGCAGCCACCCTTTAAAGAAAGCGTAATAGCTCACTAGTCGAGTCGGCCTGCGCGGAAGATGTAACGGGGCTCAAACCATGCACCGAAGCTACGGGTATCACCTCTGGTGATGCGGTAGAGGAGCGTTCTGTAAGCCTGTGAAGGTGAGTTGAGAAGCTTGCTGGAGGTATCAGAAGTGCGAATGCTGACATGAGTAACGACAATGCGAGTGAAAAACTCGCACGCCGAAAGACCAAGGTTTCCTGCGCAACGTTAATCGACGCAGGGTTAGTCGGTCCCTAAGGCGAGGCTGAAAAGCGTAGTCGATGGAAAACAGGTTAATATTCCTGTACTTCCAGTTATTGCGATGGAGGGACGGAGAAGGCTAGGCCAGCTTGGCGTTGGTTGTCCAAGTTTAAGGTGGTAGGCTGAGATCTTAGGCAAATCCGGGATCTCAAGGCCGAGAGCTGATGACGAGTTGCCTTTAGGCGACGAAGTGGTTGATGCCATGCTTCCAAGAAAAGCTCCTAAGCTTCAGATAACTGGGAACCGTACCCCAAACCGACACAGGTGGTTAGGTAGAGAATACCAAGGCGCTTGAGAGAACTCGGGTGAAGGAACTAGGCAAAATGGCACCGTAACTTCGGGAGAAGGTGCGCCGGTGAGGGTGAAGGACTTGCTCCGTAAGCTCATGCCGGTCGAAGATACCAGGCCGCTGCGACTGTTTATTAAAAACACAGCACTCTGCAAACACGAAAGTGGACGTATAGGGTGTGACGCCTGCCCGGTGCCGGAAGGTTAATTGATGGGGTTAGCGCAAGCGAAGCTCTTGATCGAAGCCCCGGTAAACGGCGGCCGTAACTATAACGGTCCTAAGGTAGCGAAATTCCTTGTCGGGTAAGTTCCGACCTGCACGAATGGCGTAACGATGGCGGCGCTGTCTCCACCCGAGACTCAGTGAAATTGAAATCGCTGTGAAGATGCAGTGTATCCGCGGCTAGACGGAAAGACCCCGTGAACCTTTACTATAGCTTTGCACTGGACTTTGAATTTGCTTGTGTAGGATAGGTGGGAGGCTTTGAAGTGGGGACGCCAGTTCTCATGGAGCCATCCTTGAAATACCACCCTGGCAACTTTGAGGTTCTAACTCAGGTCCGTTATCCGGATCGAGGACAGTGTATGGTGGGTAGTTTGACTGGGGCGGTCTCCTCCCAAAGAGTAACGGAGGAGTACGAAGGTGCGCTCAGACCGGTCGGAAATCGGTCGTAGAGTATAAAGGCAAAAGCGCGCTTGACTGCGAGACAAACACGTCGAGCAGGTACGAAAGTAGGTCTTAGTGATCCGGTGGTTCTGTATGGAAGGGCCATCGCTCAACGGATAAAAGGTACTCCGGGGATAACAGGCTGATACCGCCCAAGAGTTCATATCGACGGCGGTGTTTGGCACCTCGATGTCGGCTCATCACATCCTGGGGCTGAAGCCGGTCCCAAGGGTATGGCTGTTCGCCATTTAAAGTGGTACGCGAGCTGGGTTTAGAACGTCGTGAGACAGTTCGGTCCCTATCTGCCGTGGACGTTTGAGATTTGAGAGGGGCTGCTCCTAGTACGAGAGGACCGGAGTGGACGAACCTCTGGTGTTCCGGTTGTCACGCCAGTGGCATTGCCGGGTAGCTATGTTCGGAAGAGATAACCGCTGAAAGCATCTAAGCGGGAAACTTGCCTCAAGATGAGATCTCACTGGGATCTTGAATCCCCTAAAGGGCCGTCGAAGACTACGACGTTGATAGGTTGGGTGTGTAAGCGCTGTGAGGCGTTGAGCTAACCAATACTAATTGCCCGTGAGGCTTGACCATATAACACCCAAGCAATTTGCTTCTGCAGATTGTGGTGGTGAAGATGATACGAACCGAAAGTTCGCAACGAACCACAAATATCGCATATCCGGATTCGCTGGGCTGTCCATCTGGACATTCTGGCTACAGAATTTCTTGACGACCATAGAGCATTGGAACCACCTGATCCCATCCCGAACTCAGCAGTGAAACGATGCATCGCCGATGGTAGTGTGGGGTTTCCCCATGTGAGAGTAGGTCATCGTCAAGATTCATTTCGCAAAACCCCTATCTGCGCGAGCAGGTAGGGGTTTTGTCTTTCCGATATTCGCACACCTTTCTCCAGGCAAAGATGTTTTGTCCGTCTCGCACCTGCGCAAACGCGCCGAAGGGTGCGACAATTAATCCTGTTCGTTTACGTGACTTTGCCCTGCCCAAGCTGCGTCAAGGCTTAGGTTCGGGGCACCCTCGCGCCCGGATAGAGCGATGCCAGCGTGCCGTGCTGCGCATTTCTGGACCTTCACCGTCCTATACAACTGAGGTTACAAGCAAGATGGCCAAGGCCGCCGATGTCGTTGTGCAATGCCTGGAAAACGAAGGTGTCGAGTATGTGTTCGGCATTCCTGGTGAGGAAAACCTCGACCTGCTGGAATCCCTGCGCAAGTCGAAGATCAAGCTGGTACTGACCCGCCACGAGCAGTCTGCGGGCTTCATGGCAGCCACCTATGGCCGCCTGACCGGCAAGACCGGCGTCAGCCTGTCGACCCTGGGCCCCGGCGCTACCAACCTGGTAACCGCCAGTGCTTACGCCTACCTGGGCGGCATGCCGATGATGATGATTACCGGCCAGAAGCCGATCAAGAAGTCCAAGCAGGGCCGCTTCCAGATCATCGATGTGTGCGGCATGATGGATCCCATCACCAAGTACACCCACCAGTTCGCCTCGGCCGACAACATCCCTTCGCGCATGCGTGAAGCGTTCCGCCTGGCCGAAGAAGAAAAACCGGGTGCCGTGCACCTGGAGCTGCCGGAAGACATCGCCGCCGAGCAGACCGATGCCATGCCGATCCCGCGCAGCCTGCACCGCCGTCCGCTGGCCGAACATGTGGCTATCGAAGCTGCCATCGAGAAACTGCGCACCGCACGCAGCCCTATCCTGGTGATCGGTGCCGGCGCCAACCGCAAGATGACTGCCAAGGTCCTCAAGCAACTGGTCGACAAGACCGGTATCCCGTTCGTCACCACCCAGCTGGGCAAGGGTGTGGTTGACGAGCGCAGCCCGCGCTTCCTGGGTAACGCTGCGCTGTCGTCCGGTGATTTCGTGCACCGTGCGATCGAAGCGGCCGATCTCATCGTCAACATCGGCCACGATGTGATCGAGAAGCCGCCGTTTTTCATGGTCCGTGGCGGCACCGAAGTCATCCATATCAACTTCCGTTCCGCCGAAGTCGACGCCGTGTACTTCCCGCAGGTTGAAGTGATCGGCGACATCGCCAACGCCGTCTGGCAGATCGCTGAAGGCCTGGGCGACACTTCGCACTGGGACTTCACCCGCCTGATGGCGATTCGTGAAGCCAACGAAGCCCAGATCGCCGAAGGCGCCGACGATGACCGCTTCCCGGTCTACCCTCAGCGCCTGGTTGCCGATATCCGCCGCGTACTGCCGTCCGAAGGCATCGTTGCCCTGGACAACGGCATCTACAAAATCTGGTTCGCCCGTAACTACAAGGCTCACAAGCCCAACACCGTACTGCTCGACAACGCCCTGGCGACGATGGGGGCTGGCCTGCCGTCGGCGATGGCAGCCCACCTGGTGTACCCGGACCGTCCGGTGATCTCGGTGTGTGGCGACGGTGGCTTCATGATGAACAGCCAAGAGCTGGAAACCGCAGTCCGTCTTGGCATGCACGTTACCGTGGTGATCCTGCGTGATGACGGCTACGGCATGATCCGCTGGAAGCAGGCCAACATGGGCTTCACCGATTTCGGCCTGGACTACGGCAACCCGGACTTCGTCAAGTACGCCGAAGCCTACGGTGCCAATGGCCATCGCGTAGAAAGCGCCGAAGGTTTGCTGCCGCTGCTCGAGCACTGCATCAAGACCCCGGGCGTGCACGTGATCGACTGCCCGGTCGATTACAGCGAGAACGACCGCATCCTCAACAGCGAGCTGCGTGAGCGCGCGCTGGCGGTGTAAGCCGTAAAGTCCAATCCTTGGTGAACCGCCTCCCCCAGGGGAGACGGTTTACCGGGGATCAGGCTGCCCAGGCATCGCAACAGTGTCGGCTTTCCAGCGGTCACGCGGCAGAGCCTGCATTCATGGGCGTACATATCCACCACCGCTCAGGTCTTACGATTCACCATTCTCACGTTCTCAAGCCCCCATGGAGAACACGAGAACATGACCATTGGATCGTCATACAATCACCCCGCCAACTTGGCCATTGAGCCTCCTTCACCCACGCAACCTTGGGCTGCACGCTTCCCGAATCCACCAGACCTTTGCTTTGACTATCGCCGGCTGATCGAGCAAGAAGGTGGTATCGCGCGTGCTGTTCAACCGGAGCATCGGATCTGCATCGTCGGCGCTGGCGTTACCGGTTTGACCGCTGCCCGTGAGCTGCTGCGTTGTGGCTTCACACAAATCACTTTGATCGAGCAATCCCAGCGTATTGGCGGCCGCCACCTGACAGTGGTGAACAACCTTGGCGATTACAAGCACCCTAAAAGCCCTTTTGAAATGGGGGCAATGCGCATGCCCTTCTTCAATAGAACGGGGGAGCCTGCCAAGGACGGACGTTCGCTGATGGCCTACTACGCCAAATTATTCGACTTGCGCCTCTCCGACTTTCCCAACCCTGGTACACCTTGGGTGAATGCCACAGGGATCTACCTGCGAGAAGGCCAGCTTGACGAAAGTAAAGATCCGGCCCTTCTGATCTGGCGCAATCCAGAAGGAGACACTCCTCCTCCTACGGACACCCTGCAGCGCATTCACGGGAAATGGACACGCTTTGCAGAGCTGTTCGCCGAAAAGGTTGCCACTATTTACGGCACGCAAAGCTGGGAATCGATGTGGTCTGCCATTGTAGAAAGGTATCACCGGCTATCGTTCCGGGAGCTGGTTCACCAGCCTGTTCTTGACCGCTGGGATCCAGCAAACCCCGGTGACTTTGGCGGGTTAGGCATGGATAGAGATGAGTCGGCAATCTTCTATGCGATAGGTATCGGTGATGGCAGCTGGGGTGCATTCTATGATGTCTGCTGCCTGTACCCTCTGCGCACTGCGATCTTCGGCTTCAGCAGCCACTTGCAATTGGTTCACGGGCGTGTGGATGAGGAGGGCATACCTTTCGCCGCACCGTATCTGGAAGTCGAGACGGTGCCTGACAGCAAGGGGGTAATGTTCCAGGCACCTGCCTATCTTGGCCTGGCAGCGATGGATGACTGCCTGCTGTTCATGGATATTGATACTCAGGGCACGTCATTGTATAGCCATCTTGCTCAACGTGATGATGGCCTGCTGACTGACAGTTCGGTGTGCGGTCTGCAGAAACTGCCGAATGGTCGTATTCGAGTTCAATACCGTTGGCAGTGGAGCAATTCAGAGCGAGAGCAGTTGCTGCACGATGATTTCGACAGCGTTGTTCTGACCACGCCATCCTGGTTGATTGAAACTCAGATCCGGCTTAGTGATTTCAGCCGGGAGTCTTTGCCGCAACCGATCATGGATGCCTGGAAGCATGCCCATTGGGAAACCAGCTGCAAAGTCTATGCGCCGCTCCAGAAATCCTTCCTCGATCGCCAACTTCCTTTGCCACAAATACTGATCACTGACAGCTTTGTCCACGACGTGTATGCCTACCGCTACAACGACAGCTACACCGATGATTGCATCCTCCTCAGTTACACCTGGGAAGACGACGCCACCAAACTGGGGGCGTTTTCTGATGAGGAGCTCGCACAGAAGTGCATCAATGAGCTTGATCGGATCCTGTTGCGCTGTAGCAATATCGGTGAAGCCATATCGCCTTACATCGATACTCGAAACATTCGTATACAGCGATGGATGACTGATAGAAACGCCCTCGGCTGCGCAAAACTTTATCGAGCAGGCACCTATTACGACGCTGTTGGCTTGATGAAATACAACCGTGAATTGAGTGCATCCTCGGGACTTTATCTGGCTGGGGAGTGCTTCTCTGTTGATGCGGGTTGGACGGAGCCATGTCTGCGTACGGCAGTCGACACGGTCATAAACATCTGTGATCGCACATCAGCCAAGTTCCATGGTGGCTTCACCCTTGATCACTATCCGCATTATCAAATTCGGTAAACAAAGCGTTCGAAGGTCTTCGAATAGGGCGTTTCCTACCAAAACTCTTCACTTTTCCTACAGGTCTGTGGGAGCGGGCTGACTGTCGCTCCCCAGCCTGGCCCCGCTTTACTGGCGCTCTTCCACAACAACCATAAAAGGAAGCCGCCATGTCCGAACGATGCCTCCCGATAAGCCCGGTAAAAGTTGCCGTCATTCAGTTCGACCCCCAGGTCGGCCTAGAAAATCGCAATGCCAACCTGAAACGCGGGTTGGCGCTGGCCCGTCGAGCGGCCCGTGAAGGCGCCGGCCTGATTGTGCTGCCTGAACTGGCAGACACCGGTTATACCTTTCAGTCGCGTGCCGAAGCCTATGCTCATGCCCAGACGTTACAGGACGGGCCCAGCCTCCAGGCGTGGGCGGATTTTGCTCAGAAGCAACAGGTTTATCTGGCCGCAGGCTTCGCGGAACGCGATGGTCTGAAACTCTATGACAGTGCAGTACTGTTCGGGCCAGGAGGGATGCTTGGGCATTACCGCAAGGCTCACCTGTGGAATCAGGAAAAGCTGTGGTTCACCCCCGGCGACTTGGGTTTCCCTGTTTTCGAAACGCCCATCGGGCGTATAGGTTTGTTGATCTGTTGGGATATCTGGTTTCCCGAGGTCCCCCGCTTGATGGCGGCCCAAGGCGCCGACATCCTCTGCAGCCTGAACAACTGGGTATGGACGCCACCACCGCTGTTCGATGTTGCCGGCCGTTGCATGGCTTCGTACCTCACCATGACCGCAGCACACGTCAACAATGTTTATATCGCCGCCGCCAATCGAATCGGTAGCGAGCGGGGAGGCCGTTTTCTGGGCTGTTCGCTGATCGCTGGGACCAATGGGTGGCCTATCGGCGAAATGGCCAGTGCAGATCACGAAACCATCCTCTATGCCGATGTCGATCTCAGCGCGGCCCGTTCGGCGCCAATCTGGAACAGCCTCAACGATTTGCCACGAGACCGGCGGACAGATCTTTACGACGCCACGCTCGGCTACCGCATGCATGCACCCATGCCACGCTGAGGAGATGGTAATGAAGGTTAAGTTCATTTCTTCCCAGCAATTGCTTCCTGCGTTGATGCTTGCCGGCCTGACAGCATTGCTGACAGCCAGTGTGGTACTGGGTCAATGGCCCGATTATGCACAGTGGACTGCGACCCTTGATCAGCCACTAAGCCGCCTGCGCTGGATAGTCGCAGACATCAGCGAAGTCACTTTCTACAAGCATGAACTACCCGCTCTCGGCTTGCTGCTCGGCGCTTGCCTGGCGCATTGGGCCTATATCCGAGGCTACCGGTGCCAGGGCTTCGCCGTCTGTTATGGCAGCGGTTTGTGGCCCTGGGTTGTCACCAGCTCGCTGCTAGGGCTGCTGCTCAGTCATGCCATGTGGGGCTGGACCCTGGCCAGTGGCGCCTGGCAACCCACATTCGTCGCCTTCGTCTCGCTGCCGGCTGCCATGGTGCTGCTGTTTGGTGGCGGCTGGCAGGTAACGGTCACTGGTGCGGTCCTGGGTGCACTGCTGGTAGCACCAGCCAGTCTGTTGCTGGTCAATTACCTCTGCTACCCCCTGCAGTTACCTCCCGTGATCGGCACTGTCAGCGGGATGGCTGTAGCAAGCGTGATGGCTTTCATGCTGTGCAGGCGTTTTCCATCGTTGGTCAAGGGCGGCCGCAGGCCCGCGACGTTGCCGGCCGTTGCGCCAAATCCGGACTATGGAGTGCTCTGGTCACTCCGGCGCGTGCTGGCCGATTTCAGCGAAGGCCCATTCTTCGGAAATGAACTGGCCAGTCTGGGGCTCTTGCTGGGGGTGCTGGCCGCCTACATGCTAGCGCCCGCCGCCCCCGCCTATGGCTCGCAACTGGTTGTTCAACTGTTGGCCGGGCAGGGGTTGTCTTCGCTGATTGGTGTTGTGATCTGGCGGCGTCAATGGCAAGCACGTGGCTGGTATCCCACTTATATCCCCATCGTGTCCATCGTTCCTGCCGCGATACTGACCCATGGCGGTAGCTGGCAGGTGGTCATGCTCAGTGCAGTGTCGGGCGCACTGATCGCACCGCCGTTGGCTGTGGCCATCAGCCAGCGATTACCGAGCTATATGCATGGCTACATCGGCAATGTTCTGTCCATGGCCATCAGTACAGTCGCTATCGTGCCGCTGGTCGGTCTTGTTACGGGAGTTGGCATATGACGGAAGTTGAAAATTTGCCTCGCTTGTCGATTGCCAGCCTGGGAGGAACGGTCAGCATGCAGGCCGATGCTCCTGGGCGGGGAGTGACGCCGAGTCTCGATTGTGAGAAGCAATTGGCCTTGCTACCCCAATTACGTGAGATGGCGCAGCTTGAAGTTGCCACGCTGTGCCTTGTCCCTAGCGCCTCCCTGAGTTTCGTGATGCTTCTTGAGGTGCTGGCCTGGGCCCGTGTTGAAATCGAAGCTGGCTCACAGGCAGTGATACTGACTCAGGGAACCGACACGCTGGAGGAGACGGCGTACTTCTTCGACCTGCTCTGGCCTTACGATGCGCCGCTGGTGCTCACCGGTGCAATGCGCTCGGCCAGCCAGCCGGGGAGCGATGGGCCGGCCAATCTGCTGGCGGCGGCGCAGGTAGCACTGGCTCAGGAGAGTAGGGGACGAGGTGCGCTGGTGGTGATCAACGATCAGATCCACTGCGCAACGAGGGTTCGCAAGACAGCCAGCCTGGCGATGGCGGCGTTCGAGTCGCCTGGCAGTGGTGCCGTTGGAGAGCTGGTAGAAGGCATGGCGGTTTATCGTCAAATGCCTTGCCCGCGCGCCGTGCTACCGCTGCCCGAACGCGTTGATCATCGGGTTGCACTGCTGGAGGCCTGCCTCGATGCAGATACCGCCTTGCTGCAGGCTGTTGCGGCCTTTGGGTTCGAGGGGCTGGTCATAGCCGGTTTCGGTGCTGGGCACGTTTCCAGCGCCTGGTCCGATATGCTGGGTGAGCTCGCGCCGAATCTGCCAGTAATTGTCGCTACCCGCACCGGAAGTGGTACCACCGCTCGGTCGACCTATGGCTTTGCGGGGGCAGAGATCGACTTGCAGTCCAAGGGTGTACATATGGCCGGGCAGCTGTGTCCGCGCAAGTGTCGAATTTTGTTGTGGTTGCTACTCGGCTCGGGGCAACAGTCGTCGCTGTGCACCTGGCTACCCCATTAGGGGAACTGCCCGCAGCCCTTGCCCCGCCGCTGTGATAGGGTGCACACACTTTGGCTTTTCAGGATGTGCCCCCATGCTTCCTCCCCTCAGCGAAAAAGAGCTCAACCGCCTTGAAGACCTGCTGATCACCTACGGTAACGACTATTCGGTACTCAACCTTGCCGAGCTCAACGGCTTTTTCACCGGCCTGGCCAGCTCGCCGGGTCGGGTCAACCCCGAGCAGTGGTTACCTGCGGTCGCCGGTGGCAAGGTGCCGAAGTTCAAGAAGCCTGCCCATGAAGAAGCCTACACGGCACTGATGCTGCGCTATGCCCACCAGGTGGCGGAACAGCTTGCGGAGAATGTCGACGGCTTCGAGCCGGTGTTCGAAGAAAGTGAAGGCGAGGAAGGGCCAGCGATCATCATGGAGGAGTGGTGCTTTGGCTACATGCGCGCTACCCAGGTCGCGCAATGGGGCGAGCTTCCGCCAGAGCAGGATCAACTGCTCAAGGCCATTTCGCTGCACGGGCTGGAAGATAACTTCGAGCTGCTTGATACCATGAGCTTCGATGAGCTTCAGGCTTGTGTGCCCCACGTGGTCGCTGCAGCCAAGGGCTTGTATCGGTATCAGAAGCAGCAACGACATTGATCTGCCCAGGGTCATTATTTCGCCTGGCGAAATTATGATCTCCTCTGCGCGCTGATTCTGCTGCCCGCCGAATCAGCGCAGCATGTGTTCCAGCAGCACCACCCCGGTGCCACGCCTGGAGCGCAGACCATGATCAAACTCTACAACTTCCCCAAATCCGGCCATGCCCACCGCATCGAGCTGATGCTGTCACTGCTGAACCTGCCCACCGAACTGGTCTTCGTAGACCTGGCCAAAGGGGCGCACAAGCAGCCGGAATTTCTCGCCATCAACCCGTTCGGCCAAGTGCCTGTTATCGATGACAACGGTACTGTCATCGCCGACTCCAACGCCATCCTCGTCTACCTCGCGGGTACTTATGACAAACGTGGCCAGTGGCTGCCCCAAGATCCGCTTGCCGCTGCCCGCGTGCAGCGCTGGCTGTCGGTTGCTGCCGGGCCCGTTGCTTTCGGCCCTGCTGCTGCTCGCCTGGTCACGGTGTTCGGCGCCTCGTTCAACACCGACGAAGTCATCGGCCGTGCCCACAGCTTGCTCAAGGTGATGGATGCCGAGCTGGCCAAGACGCCGTACCTGGTGGGCAGCGAGCCAACCATCGCCGACGTCGCCAACTATTCGTACATCGCCCATGCCCCCGAAGGCAATGTCTCGCTGGACCCGTACCCCAACGTGCGTGCCTGGCTGGCGCGTGTCGAAGCGCTGCCTGGCTTCGTTGCCATGCCACGTACCGCCGTGGGCCTGCAAGCCAGCGCCTGAGCCGCTACCCTACCGAGGAACGCCGCCATGCAAGCACTACCAGACCCTCGTACTTCCCCTTGGCACGCTGGCGAGAAACGGCTGCAGGAACAGGCCGGTGTGGCGGAACGTATGGAGGTGTTCGGGCGGAAGGTCATTCGTGACTACATGCCCGACCAGCACCGCGACTTCTACCGGCAATTGCCGTTTCTGGTTGCAGGTGCCGTGGACGCCCACGGTAAACCCTGGGCGACGCTGCTTGAAGGCCCCGAAGGCTTCGTCAGCTCGCCCGACCCTCGGCAGTTGCTGATCGACACCCAGCTCGCCAGTGACGACCCGGCAGCGCCAGGCCTGGGCCCAGGTGGTGCTGTCGGCCTGCTGGGCATCGAGCTGCACAGCCGCCGCCGCAATCGCATCAACGGCCTTGTCCAGCAAGGGAACGATGGGCGGCTGGCGGTGGCGGTGGAGCATGCTTTCGGCAATTGCCCCCAGTACATCCAGATGCGTGCTTACACGCGTGTCGATGAGCCGGCGCAGGGGCGGCTGGATTCAAGCGTGCTGGATGCCCATGCGGTGACCATGATCGAGCAGGCCGACACCTTTTTCGTGGCCAGCTACATAGACCACCCAGACGGCCACCGCGCGGTGGACGTCTCGCACCGCGGCGGCCGGGCCGGGTTCGTCAAGGTCGATGGCAACCGCCTGACCATCCCCGACTATGCCGGCAACCTGCACTTCAATACCCTCGGCAACCTGTTGGAAAATCCGCAGGCAGGGTTGTTGTTCGTCGATTTCAGCAACGGTGATGTCCTGCAACTGACTGGCCGCACCACTATTGTGCTCGACAGCCCACTGATCAAAGACTTCGAAGGCGCCGAGCGGCTATGGACGCTTCAGGTCGAACAGATCGTGCTGCGCCGGGCTGGCGTGTCATTGCGCTGGGCCTTCCAGGAGTACGCACCTACCAGCCTGATGACCGGCACCTGGGCCGAGGCCGAGCAGCGCCTGCAGCAGCGCGAACGGCAGCGCCAATGGCTGGCCTGGCGTGTGCAGCGGGTGGAGCAGGAAAGCCGAGACATCCGCTCGTTCTACCTCGCCCCAGATAGGCCGGTAACGTTCGCCCCAGGGCAGCACATTCCGGTGCGCCTGGCCTTGGGAGGCGAGACGCCGTTGATTCGCACCTACAGCCTGTCGTGCGCGCCATCGGACGGCTACCTGCGCATCAGCGTGAAGGCCCAGGGGGCGGCTTCGCGGTATCTGCACGAACAGGTCGGCGTGGGCGATCTGCTCGGCGTGCGGCTGCCCATGGGCAGTTTCACCTTGGATGGCGACAGCGCAAGGCCCATCGTGCTGATGGGGGCAGGCGTGGGCATTACCCCGCTGATCGCCATGTTGCGCGAGCAGCTGGCCCGGCAGCAGGCGCGGCGAATCCACCTGTTCCACAGTGCCCGCCGCCTCGCCGACTTGCCATTTCAGCAGGAACTGGCGGCGTTGGGCGAGCAGGCAGGCGGCCTGTTGAGTGTGCATCGTTTCCTTAGCCAGCCCGAGGACGATGCACTACCAGGACGCGACTACGACCATGCCGGGCGCCTGGCGATCGAGCAGGTCAAAGCGAAGCTGGCGCTGGATGACTACGACTTCTACCTGTGTGGGCCCGCCAGTTTTACCCAGGAGCTGTACGAAGGGCTGCGCGCCATTCATGTACCCGACAAGCGCATCCATGCAGAAGCCTTCGGCCCGTCGACCCTGAAGCGTCATACCGATGACAACCAGCCGACATTGCAGCAGCCACCGGCTGCCAGCGAGCCGGTGCCGGTGTACTTCGCCAGCTCGGCCAAGGAGGCGCGCTGGGCGCCGGGCGGTGGTACCTTGCTGGAACTTGCCGAGGCCCGAGGGCTGTCCCCGGACTTCAGCTGCCGGGGCGGTTCGTGCGGCACCTGCAAGACCAAGGTGGTGAGCGGCCAGGTGCATTACCCGAACCCGCCTGCGCAGATGCCGGACGCGGGGACAGTGCTGATCTGTTGCGCGGTACCGGGCAAAACGCAGGAGGGTGGGCAAGCGTTGGTACTGGACATTTGATGCCGCCTGCAGATGGCTGATAATCACTCGACACCCGTCCCCAGGAGCTGACATGGACCAGATTCACCTGATGAAGGTGTTCGTTGCGGTAGGCGAGCTGGAAAGCTTCGCAGCCGCCGCCCGCCGTCTGGATATCTCGCCCGCTGCCGTAACCCGCGCGGTCAGTGCGCTCGAGGACATGCTCGGCGTCAAACTGTTGCTACGCACCACGCGCAGCGTGCGCCTGACCCAGGCGGGTGGCCGCTATCTGGAGGACACCCGCCATATCCTTGCCAGCATCCTTGAGGCCAACGAGGCCGCCGCCGGCATCAACGCCACGCCCAAAGGCGAGCTGGCGGTCACTGCGCCCATCCTTTTCGGCAAGAAATTCGTCATGCCGAGCATCGTGCGTTATCTGCAGCAGTACCCCGAGGTCAACGTCTCTGCCTACTTCCTCGACCGCATCGTCAACATGGTCGAGGAGGGCATGGACGTTGCCGTGCGTATCGGTCCGCTGCCTGACTCCGGCCTCAAGGCCCTGCGCGTGGGCAGGGTCAGGCGCATGCTCTGCGCCTCGCCTGAATACCTGCTGCGCCATGGCTTGCCGCAGCACCCTTCGGACTTGCCGGCGCATGCGGTGATCGCCACCACCAACCTGTCACCGCGCGCGGGCTGGCGCTTCGGCGTGACGGACGAACCGACCCTGGTGCGCATCCAACCCAGGCTCACCGTGACCAGCAACGACGGTGCGATTGCCGCGGCGGTGGGTGGGCTGGGGATTGCCCGGTTGCTGTCCTATCAGGTGGTGGACGAGATCGCCAGCGGGCAGTTACAGGTGATCCTTGCCGACTATGAAGAAGCCCCATGGCCGATCCATGTGCTGCACCGCGAAAGCAAGCACGGTTCGGCCAAGGTGCGCGCGTTCGTCGACATGCTGGCGCATGAGCTGCGGGCCCAAGGGCTGGACTGACGTCATCCTGCTTTCGGGCCACCCGGCTCAGCTTGCTCGCTGACAACCGTCTGGATCGCCTGGTACTCCAGGCTGAACCCCAGGCTCATTTCTTCACCCTGCTGCAACAAACGCAGCCCCGGTTGCCCCGGCAGGTGATGGGCATTGATTGGATGGCTCACCGGCTCAAAGCAGAAGAACGGTTTGTCCTGGGGGCAGAACAGCAAGAAATGCTCGGCGCCGTTGGCGCTGCATGCCAGGCGATAACCGGCCGCGGGTTGTTCGATCACGCAGTGCCCGGCCCAGCCGCCGAAGGCATGGTCGACCACGGTGCTCGGCAGGCCGGCCGGCGCATCGAAGCGCCACGCTTCAGGCACTGCTGCCTTGTACGACGGCAACCGCCCCTCTTCGGCCAGCCACACATGCTGCGCCGCTGCCCGCAGCCGGGTGTCTGGGTAGCGCGGGAAGTAAGGATGCAAGCCCAGCCCGTACCAGGTAGCGGGCTCATCCAGATGCGTCAAATGCAGGTCAAGCCTCAGGCAGCCTTCATGCACATGCACATCCAGTACCGCCCGGTAGGCGAACGGCACGCTGCTCTGAAGGGTCAACCTTGCACTTCGCTCAGTGTGGTGAGCCACCTGCCAGGCCTGCTGCCAGGCAGTGCCATGAATCGGATACGGATCGTGTGGGGTGTTGGGCGCCAGGGCCAGCCAACCTTCGGGTCTTGCAAAACCACCTTCGCCGATGCGGTTGGACCACGGCGCCAAGGGGTAGCACGCCAACTGCCGCGGTGTACCGCTGGCCAGCGTCGCCGGGTCGGTATGACGCAGCAGCGCCTGCCCGGTCGCCTTCACTTCCCAGTTGACCAGGCTGGCGCCCAGCTCGGGCGCCAGGGTCAGGCGGGTCAGGCGGTCTTGCAGCTGCAGTTCGGTGACAGCCATCAGCGGCTCCTTTCACAAAGCGGGTCAGTTGGCCCGGCGGTAGGTCAGCAGCACGATGCCGCACACCACCACGGCGGCGCCGATCAATTGCCAGGTGCCCAGGCGTTGATCCAGCAAAGCCCAACCCAGCAGGAGTGTAGCGATGGGCTCGATATTCATCACCGGCGCGTTCTGCGCCATGTTCAGCCGTGGCACGCAGACGAATAGCAAGGTGAAGGCCACGCCATACAGCACCACCAGGCTGGCCAACGCTGCCCAGCCGCTGGCGCTGGCCGGCAGCGACAACCCGGATGGCATCACCCCGCTGGCACCGGCCACCAGCATGCTGGCGAACACGATCAACAGGGTCAGCAAGCTACGCACCGGGCCGCGAACCGCCGCCAGTTTGTGGTCAGTGATCCACAACGCGCAGGCGAACACGCAGGCGGCGCAGAACGAAAGGCCCACGCCCAGGAGCCAGTGCGGGTTGGCCTCACCCTCATTGCTCAGGCGCCCAGGTACATCCAGCGCCAGCACCAGGCCAAACAGGATCAGCCCCATGAACAGCACGGTGCGCCCGGTCGGGCGAGCGCCGCCCAGCGCCCAGGTCAGCAGCGCCAGCAGCATCGGGAAGGTATTGCCTACCAGCAGCGCCAAGGCAACCGGGATGCGCGCCACGGCCGAGTACAGGCACAGGCTCTGGGTGGCGATCAGCAGGCCCAACAGCAGTTGCCAATGCCGCGTGCCAGCCGGCAGGCTCAGTGGCTGGCGCTGCCATAGCACCAGGCTGGCCAGCACCAGGAAGGTGATGCCGGAACGACAGAGGATGGCCAACAGAACGCCGGTGTCGTCATCGAAGGCGATGCGTGCGGCAATGTGGTTGCCGGCGAACGAGCAGGCCAGCAGCGCCAGTAGCGCGACCGCCAGCTTGCGTGGGAAAAGCGAGGTAGAAACAGCGACAGCCATGTGCAGGGTCCATTTGCAGGAGTGTCCATGGGCTACTGCGCAGCCCATCGCCGGCACGCCAGCGCCCACAGGTTTCGCATGATCCATCAGATCGGCGCTGTACCTGGGAGCCGGCATGCCGGCGATGGGCCGCACAGCGGCCCCGGATGAGGTCGGTTACAGCACGACGCTCGGCAGCCACAGCGAGATGGCCGGGATGTAGGTGACCGCGATCAGCACCAGGAACAGCGCGATGTAGAACGGCAGCAGCGCCTTCACCGTCGATTCGATACTCACCTTGCCGATGGCCGAGCCGACGAACAGCACCGCACCGACCGGTGGTGTGATCAACCCAATGCCCAGGTTCACCAGCATGATCATGCCGAAGTGCACCGGGTCCACACCTATGCCGGTGATGACCGGCAGCAGGATCGGCGTCAGGATCAGAATCAGCGGCGCCATGTCCATCACCGTGCCCAGCAGCAACAACATGAAGTTGATGCACATCAGGATCACATAGCGGTTGTCTGACAGGGTCAGGAACACGGTGGTGATCTTCGACGGGATCTGCATCAGCGTCATCACGTAGCCGAAGCTGGCGGCAAAGCCGATCAGGATCATCACGATCGAGATGGTCCGCACCGTACGGTGCATCAGCTTGGGCAGGTCGCGCCATTTGTAGTCACGGTAGATGAACATGGTCACGAAGAACGACCAGACCACTGCCACGGCCGCTGATTCGGTGGCGGTGAACACACCCGAGAGAATACCGCCGAGGATGATCACCATCGCCATCAGCCCCCACAGTGCTTCGCCGGCGATCTTCAGCGCTTGGCGCAGCGGGATCACCTCGCCTTTGGGGTAGTTGCGCTTCTTGGCGAACATCAGGCACAGGCCCATCATCACCGCGCTCAGCAGCAAGCCCGGCATGATCCCCGCAATGAACAGCGAGCCAATCGACACCGTGCCGCCCGCCGCCAGCGAGTACAGCACCGAGTTGTGGCTGGGTGGGGTGAGCAATGCCTGCACCGAGCCGCTGACGGTCACCGCCGTGGAGAACTCACGCGGGTAGCCCTTGCGCTCCATCTCGGGGATCAGGACCGAGCCTACCGATGCGGTGTCCGCCACCGACGAGCCGGAAATGGCGCCGAAGAAGGTCGAGGCCATGATATTGACCAGCGACAAACCGCCCCGTACGAAGCCCACCAGCACGCCGGCGAAGGCCACCAAACGCCGTGACATGCCACCTTCGGCCATGATTGCGCCAGCCAGTACGAAGAACGGAATGGCGAGCAGCGAAAACTTGTTAACCCCACTGGCGATCTGAATCATCATCGCCTGCAGCGGGATGTCGATCCACCAGGCGCCGATCAGCGCCGACAGGCCCAGAGCGAAGGCCACCGGCATACCGATCAGGATGAGCACGATGAAGCTGCCCAACAGAATGAACGCATCCATTTACGCAGCTCCTTCGTTTTCTTCGGCCAGATCGTAACGAACCACCTTGCGGTTGCTCTGATCGCCCAGCAGGAGTTTTTCCAGTACAAAAACCAGGGTCAGCAGGCCACCGACGGGGATCGGCGCGTAGGTCATGCCCACCCGCACCCCAGGCAACGAGGCCAGCGACTGGTTCCACGTGGTGATGCACAGCTTGACGCCGTAGTAGGTCATGAACACGCATACCAGGATCATCAGCACCTGAACCAGCAGTGCAACCAGCTGGCGCTGCAGTGGTGGCAAACGGTCGGTGATCATCCCCACCGCCATGTGCGCGCCGGCCCGGTAGCTGGCGGCAGCGCCGACAAAGGTGAACACCACCATCAGCAGGATCGCTACCGGCTCCGGCCAGCTGGAGCCGGTACCCAGCACATAGCGGGCGAAGATGCCCCAAGGGATGATCAGCGACATGGCCAGGATCGACAGGCCCGCGACCCAGATACAGCTGCGGTAGAGCGTGTCGTTGACGCTCAGGAAAAGCGATTTCATAGGTATCACCAAAGCGGCAGGGCGACGGGCGTCGCACTGCCGAGGTCAAACTTGGAAAGGGGCCGGTATTACTGTACGGCGTCGATACGCTTCATCAGGTCGGCGTACGGTGCACCGTATTTCTCGCGTACCGAAGCGGTAGCGTCGAAGAACGGTTTCTTGTCGACGGTGATGAACTCCACGCCAGCGGCCTTGAGCTTCTCTTCACTGGCGGCAGTCTTGGCATCCCACAGCGCACGCTCTTCCATCTGCGCTTCGCGGGCGACCTTCTTCACCAGCGCCTGCTGCTCAGGGGTGAGCTTGTTCCAGGTGGTCTTGGACATCACCACCGGCTCTGGCAGGATCAGATGGCCAGTGAGGGTGAAGTACTTGGCGCTCTGATAGTGGTTGTGCTCGAGCAAGGTTGGCGGGTTGTTTTCGGCGCCGTCGATCACCCCGGTCTGCAGGGCGCTGAAGATCTCGCCAGTATCCATGGCGATGCCGTTGCCCCCCATGGCGTTCATCATGTCGATGAACAGCGGGTTGCCCTGCACACGGATCTTCATGCCCTTGAGGTCTTCCAGGCTGCGCACCGGCTTCTTGGTGTAGATGCTGCGCGAGCCGCCGTCCATCCAGGCCAGGGCCACCAGGTTGAATTCGGAATTGGTGATCTTGTCGAGGATCTCCTGGCCGATATCGCCGTCGATGATCTTGCGCATGTGGTCATGGTCGCGGAACACGAACGGCATGTTGAACACATTCACGTCAGGCACCACCGGGCCGACGATCCCCAGGCTGACGCGGGTCATCTGCACGGCACCGATCTGCGCCTGCTCGATGACTTCCTTTTCCGAGCCCAGGACGCCGCCAGGGAACATCTTGAAAGTGATCTCGCCATTGCTGGCCGCTTCGATCTTCTTGCCCATGTTCTGCTCGGCGACCACGGTCGGGTAACCGGCCGGGTGGATCTCGGCGAACTTGATGTCCAGCGCGTGGGCTGGCAGGGAGAGGCTGAAAGCGAACGGGAGTGCAGCAAGAAGCAGCTTGCGTTTGAACGTCATGATGAAACTCCGTGGTTTTTATTATCTGGTTTCGGGCGTGCGAGTGTGGTTGGCAGTACGGGTGTTCAGCCCCGGCAGGCAGGTTCCTCCAGGCCTTTGACGCCGAGTTCGAAAGCAAAAACGCCCCCGGCCAGCGGCTGGTCGCCGAGGTCGATGCCTGCGGGGCGGATCGAGGTGACGAACAGGGTGTCCAGGTTGGAGCCGCCGAAAGCGCACATCGCTGGCTTTTTGACCGGCACGTTGAGTGAGCGGTCCAGGCGGCCATCCGGTGTGAACCGATGGACCTGACCGGCATCGTTGCCGCAAATCCAGTAGCAGCCGTCCTGGTCGATGGCAGCGCCGTCCGGGCGGCCGGGGAAGGCATGCATATCGACGAACAGCCGCTTGTTGTGGGGTGTGCCACTGTCAATGTCGTAGTCGAACACCCAGATTTTCTGCACGTCAGGGTGCGAGTCCGACAGGTACATGCGCGTGCCGTCGGGGCTGAAGGCCAGGCCATTGGGCACGATCATGCCGTCCTGCTGCAGGTGCAAGCGGCCCTCGCCGTCATGCCGGTACAGCGCGCCGACCGTGGCGCCTTGCTGCATGTCCATCAGCATGGTGCCGGCCCAGAAGCGGCCCTGGCGGTCACAGCGCCCATCGTTGAACCGCATACCGCTGCGGGCATGGTCGACGGCGCTGAGCAAGTGGCTGGCCAGGCTGCCATCGGCCTTGGTTTCAAGCTGGAAGATGCCGCTTTCCATGCCGGCGATCCAGCCCTGCTCAGTGCGCGCTATGCAGGCGATCATCTCGTCGCCTTGCCAGCTCTGGTGCGCACCATCGGGCTGCCAGCGATGCAGCGTGCGGGCAGGAATGTCGACCCAGTACAGGGCTTGTTCGGTGGGGTGCCACACGGGGCTTTCGCCGGTGCCGTTGCGGGCGTCGACGATCAGTTCGCAGTTCATGGCCGGGCCTCCTGAAGCACTGGGTATCAGTTGAACGGTCCGGCAACGGCGAAGGCGCCGCCCTGATAGACCATGCTCGGGTCATCGGCGGCAGGGGCCGGCTGGGCCTCTACCACGTCGCGAAACACCTCGGAGGTGTCTTTAGGCGCGTAGCCCAGGTGCGCGGCATAGCGGTTGTCCCACCATACGGTGCGGTTGTCGGAGGCACCGTAGACGATGGTGTGGCCCACATTGGGGGTGTGCAGCCCGCGTTCGATCAGCTGCACCAGGTCGTCGTAGCTCAGCCAGGTGCACAACATCCGCAGGTTCTGTGGCTGGGGGAAGGAGGAGCCAATGCGGATGCTGACGGTCTCGATGCCATAGCGGTCGAAGTAGAAGCTGGCCACATCCTCGCCGTAGCACTTGGACAACCCGTAGTAGCTGTCGGGCCGGCGCGGGGCGTGGGCGTCGATGCGTTCGTCCTGGCGGTAGAAACCGATGGTGTGGTTGGAGCTGGCGAAGATGATGCGCTTGACCCCATGCTTGCGCGCCGCCTCGTAAACGTGGAACACACCGCAGATGTTGGGGCCGAGGATGTCTTCGAAGGAGTGTTCGGTGGATACGCCGCCGAAATGGAGGATGGCGTCGACACCTTCTACCAGCGCGTGGACGGCGGCCTTGTCGGCCAGGTCGCAGGTCACGACCTCTTCATGCGGGCCCGCAGCAGGTGCCATCGGGCTGATATCGGAAAGGCGCAGGACCTCGGCGTAGCCTTGCAGGCGTTCGCGAAGGACCTTGCCCAGGCCGCCTGCGGCTCCGGTGAGCAGCAGGCGCTTGAGGGGGGTAGTGGTCATGGCCGGCTCTTTTGTTAATTGTTGTAGGTTGTCGTATGACTTGCCTGGATTATCGGCAGTGACTTCCGGGGTTGTCAATGTTATTTCTGTGACCTTGCGGCCCATCGCGAGCCACGGCGCGATGGGCCGCCACGTGCCTGCCTTTACAGCAACGACAGTGGGTAATTGAAGATCAACCGGTTCTCATCGAATTCGTTGTTGCTGTAGTCGCGCCGAATCGAGGAGTTGCGCCATTTAACGCTCAGGTCCTTGAACGCCCCGCTCTGGATCACATAGGCCAGCTCCGTTTCCCGCACCCACTCCTTGCCGTCGCTGACCGACGCGGTGTGCACGTCCTGGCCGCTGATGTAGCGGTTCATCAGCGTCAGCCCCGGCACGCCAACGGTGACGAAGTTGAAGTCATGACGCACCTGCCAGGAGCGCTCGTTGGCATTGTCGAAACTGGAGTTGTAGCTGTCGTTGGCCAGGGTCCCGCCGCTGGTACCGTTGACCCGCATCCAGGTATCGCCATCGACCTTCTGCAGGCCCACCCAGAACGTGTTGCCGCCATATTTGGCCGAGAACATCCCCGAATACGTCTTGTTGTCCAGTTGCCCGGCCTTCTCGGAGCCGTCTTCGCCGCCGTGGAAGTAGCCGAGGTTGGCGCCGAAGGTCCAGCTGCCCACCGGCTGGCTGTGGCTCAGCTGCAGATACTGCTGCTCATAGACGTCCTTGAGCACAGCGTTCCACAGCCCGACCAGGGTGCGGTCCTGGTTGAACTTGTATTCGCCACCGACGAAGTTGAAACGGTCCGACAGGGCGCCGGCGTAGCTCATGTCGTCCATGCTGGCGTCGTTGCGCGGGCTGTTGCCGCGGAACTGCCCGCCGTACAGCGTCAGCCCGGCGATTTCATTGGACGTGATCTGCCCACCGCGGAAGGTCTGTGGCAGCGAGCGGCCATCGTCGGAACGCAGAATGGGCAGCACCGGCATCCACTCGCCGATCTTCAGCTCAGTCTTGGAAATCCGCGCCTTGCCCGCCACCGCCAGGCGCCCGAAGTCATCCGCCGGCCGCCCATCGTCATCCCGTGGCAGCAGGGCGGTGCCATAGGTGCCGCCACCGCCATCGAGCTTCACCGACCACATCCCCAGCACATCCACACCGAAACCGATCGGCCCCTCGGTGAAGCCTGAGCGAGCATCGAGGATGAAGCTCTGCGTCCACTCCTCGGCTTTGCTCTGCGGGTTGCTGGGGTTGGTGAAGTTGCGGTTGATGTAGAAGTTGCGCAGGCCAAGCGTGGCTTTGGAATCCTCGATGAAGCCTGCGGCCACGCTGGTGCCCGGCAAGCTCCCGATCATGCCGGCGCCCAGCAGGGCGAGGGGAAGGGTTTGGCAGATTTTCATTATTGTTGTGCTCCACAAAAGGGTGAGGCAACCCGTCCACCGGGCACGCGAAAGCGGCCTGCGGCAGGAGCGGGTGGGTACGGGCCGGTGAAGGCCGGGTAGGATGAACCGGGTTTACGGCACTAGGTGGCCGTGCGTGATGCAATGGAGGGCGGTGCGAGGCTTGGGTGTAGCGCGATGGGGGTCGACATGGGGAGAGTGTCCACTGATTGTTGTTTTTGTTATGTGTTGTCGTACAACTATGGCGATTTTTTAGCAAGCGCAGGCGGTAATGTCAACGCCTACCGAGGCCAATCACGCCCGGTGTAGTAGCTTTCTGAGAGGCATTTTTGATCAACAGCAGCTCTAGACCGGGCATCCCCCTGCCTTGAAAGAGATACTACGACTAAAGTCGGTGGGAAGGGCGTTGATTGGCCGGTAACCCTGGAATTTTGTGTATTCGGACCGGATCAGGGCGGTTAGACGCGTTATGTTGAATTCATGACCCGGCGAGATTGTTGAGCGCCTCTGCAAGCGTGCGTACCTAGCAGACCCTTCCCCATGAACCATTGCTAACAGGACATGTCTTACTGCCACCATCGACATGATGTCATTTTCACACGCAAGGAGGCTCCATCATGCAATCCACCCCACCTACATCCACCGGTAAGCTGCTGGGCGCCTATGGCTACGGCAAGGCGCTGATCATCAGCATGCTCATCCTGGGCAGCATCTTCTTCGGCTTGGCCGTTTTCGTCGGCTACCAAAGTATCGCCAGCGACCTGCAATTCAACGGACCCAAGCACATCTTCTACTTCACCGTCGCCTTGTTGGCTGTGCTCGGGCTGAGCATGTTCGCGCTGGCCCTGTGGCAGATAAAGCTGCGCAAAGCGCGTTACGAGGTCTACGAAAAAGGCATCTGCCAGATCATCGGCAGCGAACGTGACTACGTGCCTTTCAGCGAGATGAATGACGTGTACCTGTTCGCCTCTGGCCAGACAGCCTTCGCAGGCCTCATCAACAACCTGGCTTATCGGCGCAATGCAAGCGAGCCTTTCCGCCGGGTCAATCCGCACCTCAAGGGCCTGTTCGCCTTTATCGAACAGGTGCGCGACCAGCATCTGAACGAACGGCTGCCAGCGGTATACGCCACGCTTCAAAACGGTGGCGGGGTCCAGTTCAACTATCTCGATACCAAACAGGTATGGGGCAAGCGGATCAGTGGCGACTTCTTTAACGTCACCACCAAGCCCCTGACCGTCACCCGCGACGCGCTCGACATCGATGGCCGTAAGGTCCCGTTGAGCAGCCTGGCCGATGTCGACCTCAATCAGTGGACAGAGTTGGTCGTTATCAAGGACGAGAGCGGTCAAACACTGTTGTCGACCGTCGGTAACGGGATCATGAGCTTCGATCTGTTCCTCAATACCCTGCACAACCTGCTAGACGCACCGCAAGCGCAGGCGGACAACGCCGTCACTGCCTGAGGACAGGCAGCGGAGCCGCTTGGCGGCTCCTGATTGAGTTAATCCTGAATTGAAGCGCTTCGAGGGGGTTGGTGTCTCCGCCAACCGGCCTTATACTCGTCCACGGCCTCGCCCTCGACCACGTGACTGGCTTGTTCCATGTCGGGCACACTTCTGCCCCTTGTCGGCGTGGGCGAGGCCTCTCCCTTATCCAGTTGTCCCCCCCCCGGTCCACGCTCGAATGCTGTGCTTGCAGGTCATTCAAGCAGTTTGCTTGCACCCATGGCCATTATGGCAAGGTCCCGCTCCGGCGCTTCGAGGCTGCGACGATAATGCTCCTCGAGATCCGGTGCCCAGCTCACCACTTCATCAATTATCTCGATGGCCTGCGCCTGGGAGAGCCCATAGTGTTCAACTTGGCTCAACAGGTTTCGTCGTGAAATTTCATGCCCATAACTCCCGATAGCCATTGCCAGGCGTGAAGGCGGGGCCCCATCGGTAGTCGGCACTACGTCATACATCGGCGACAATCGCCAGCAGTCGTTCGTAAACACCACTGCCACATTCTTAGGATGGTCATCATCGTTACCGACAAGAATGTTGAAACAGATCCGCTTGAACAGCTCCTGGCGGTCCGCTTCCGGCACGCCACGGCGGTTCATTTCGTCTACCAGCACCCCGTAATGCCATTTCTTCCAATCCCCCTGCCCGAGCCAGTTGCTGTCGAGCAAGGTCAAGCCGCTTAGCATCGGAACGCGTGAGTATTGGCCGTTAGCTGCCGGCGCTCTGTCAAACCGGTCGACCAGCAATGTGTTGACCCGCCCTTTGTGCAAGCGAACGTTGGCAACATTCAAGCCTTTGTTGGCGGCGAATACCATGCACGCATACTCAAGCGAAGGGATGTCGTAGTTGTCGTGGCGATCCCGAGGTTTGGCCAGGATGAATCTGCCTGCCTCGACCAAGGTACATTTGGGGCGCGCACCACCGAGCGAGGAGCGTTGCTGCAACGTAGCCTTGGTCGCTCTATCCGTGCCAGGTGGGAAGCCGCCCTGGACTCCGTCTGCAAACTGGATGAACGCATCCAGTTGAGTGAGTGTGCCCAGACCTGCCTGGCCGATGCCTTCAGGTGGCACTTTGCTGCTGCCCACCATCAGGCTGCCGGCGCGATCATGGTTGGGCGACTTCTGCAGGTAACTGATAGCGTCCATCTCGCCGCCATGCTCGCGGATGACCAGCCGCTCGCCCCAGCCATCCGGCGCGGCATCCCTGATGAAGCCAGGAAGGCCGCCGTTCTTGGTAATGTTGGTATAGGGCTCCACGCGCAGAGGGTAGTGCAGTGGATCAGGCACCCAGCCCCCTGCCTTGTAATAGTCAGGGCTGTAGACGAACTCACCAACACCCTTTTCCACGGTAAGGCGCCCGAGCGTGGTGATCTCAAGCGATCCAGGTTGCTGGATGTAAATGTACAGTGAAGGCATCAGAAATCATCCTCGGAGATACGCTTGAGACGCACGCGATGCTCGGTGGTGTAGGGCGCGGGGGAGGTCTCAGGGATTTCCTTGAAGACATCGTCAAGCAGGCCGAGATGCCACAGTGCGGTCATATAGCTGCGCATTTCCACAGTCGGCGTACCTGCTTCGATTTTGCTCAGCGTGGTGGTAGACAGGCCGGATTGAGCTGCAAGATCTTTCTGACGCATTCGACGTTCTAGCCGTCTGGTTTTGACCAGAAGCCCGATTTTCGTTAGCCGGTCTGCACACATCAAGGGGAAGGCGAGCATTTTAAGATATTCTATAAGCGTTTTTATCGAAGGTAAGCATGACTATAGCACTGCTTATATGTACTGAAAACCCGAGTGCCGACCCGAGTGTACGGGCAGGCGAATCATGGAGCATACGTCTTCCACTGGATTCGGCAGAGCACTCGAGGTAGGCGGCGAGCCCGTAAGACTTCAGCATTTAACGTCTCTATAAGCATGCTTAAGTGGCTTAAGCATGCTTATAGAGGCTTTTATGAAGAGAGTTGATCGGCATCCGCTACGTGGTGCTCACAGCAGCTCTTTAGACGCCATGCATGCGCAATGCCCGCTGAGCGCACTCGCGCCAGCTCATTTTGCGCTTCGCCATCGGCGAGTGTCCGGCCGCTTCCCCCGCCATCATTACCGGCATATCCCGCATCCTAACCCAGGGCTCACTTTGCCAATACAACAGCGTCGCCGTACGCCCGCCTGGCCAACACATCTGTCCAAGTCGCGGCACATCCTCGAATGCTGCCGCCTGCCCATCGCGCAGAACCGCCACCACCTCATGCGTCAGCCACCAGCGCAGGTGGCGATTCTCCGGAATGTGATGATGCGCCAATAAGGTGTAGGCCCCGGATTCGCTGACCATCATGGTCTCTTTACACTGCCCATAGCGCAGCAGTTGCACGTTGCGGTACTGGTCCGGGTCGAGTTTGCGAATGCAGTGTTCATCGAAGAAGCGAGCGCTCAGCCGGCCTAGTTCGTGAGCGCAGAACCAAGCTTGGGATTCGAGCCAGAGCGAGTGGAGGGGGCGGTTGTGGCGGGTGAAGAGGATAGGGGTGTGAAGGTCAGGCATGGCCGGCCTCCGCAATCTTTAAAGACTCGAGCAGGTGTGGTGCATGTGGGGAAGGTACGGTATTGCTAGGCCTGATAGGCATTTCCTTTACCTCTACGTGATTTCAGCTTTCTTAGGGCTGGGTGTCGGGAGCTAAGAAATCCCACGTAGCGGACCGGACGTATTCCCCTTGCGGGTCTTGTATTAGTCCGCTCCCGACATAACACGTTTTCTGCGCGCAGGATTAAACCACAGGCAAAAAAATGCCGCATCTGTCGGGGCGGATTGACCGCTACGTGAGGCGTTTCTTAGGCGCCGCGGAGAAAGGTAAATCGATCAGACGAGCCCGTCAAACTCAAAAGCTGTAGTCCTTTTCTGAACTTCTTTGTTAGGCTTTTTTGCTTTGGCTGTGGTTGCCGGGATATATGAGGGTAGGTTTAAGATTAAGTTTCCAAGTTTGAGCTTGCGGAGTGCTTAATCAAAGCTCCTGATCTGCCATAGGTAACAAACTCAATTGCCGAAAAGAGCTCAGGTAGCCTGTATTGCCTCAATAAAAAGGGCTGCCTCTTGGCAGCCCTTCGTAGGTTTTCATCGTGCTGTGAACCGGTGCTGGATTCTAGAGCGCCTAGCGTGGAGATTTTTTCAGCTGGCTTGAACTGATTTTTCTGGAAGCTTGAATAATGAACGTAGGATTTCGTTTGGTGCTGAACAGGGCAAGCTCCAAATGAGGTCACTCGAAGCGTAGGCTTCACGTTTCGGCCCGTACGTGCGTCTTGGCAATTTCGATCATGCGCTTGACATTCTACAGTACACTGCCCTTGCCTATTTTTCCGGTTGGTACTGCAGCCGGTCGCGACCTGCCAAAATGACCTGGCGCCCTGCGTACTCTTCATTTCTTTATATCAAATGGCCGCTGTCGGCCAAGACTAAGTTCTTCTCGCCTAGAGGTAGATGGTCGTCAACGGTGACATCGGTCATGTAGGGCGCCGTCTCCGCAAGCGCTGTCTGGCATCTGGAACGATGCACGCCTTCATGCCGTAGTGCCGTCGCTTGACTTTTTGGCCTGACGCATTCGGGTCGTACTTAGCGCTCTAATTCTTGATCAAACTCAACGCATAAACAGCGTGGGATCGACAATGATTCACTTGCGCTGCGAAAAGCCGCCTCGCCCAGGTGACAGTCAATCATCACCGGAATCACGGCGGCATATACCCAGCGGGTGATGAAAATTGAGGGATTTCGAATTATTGGCAACGTGCTCAAAATTCACTCCGGTGAGTTGGCGCGGGGTTAAGGTCTCGCACCGCGTCTTCGTGATTGAGTAATCGCTATTACCGGATCGGATATACGTGAAACATACTAATCAATGGAGGTCAGACGACAGCCTTTGCCCTAGGGAAGTGACGCTCGATCATGGTAATCAAACCCTTTTGCAGCACCACCTGGTCTATTGGGAAGCCTGGGAAGCGCGACTAGACTATATCACCAGGTTCGGTAATTCTTTCGGAAGATTTACCTAGATTTATAGGAGGCCAAAATAAACGGGGTTGAATAGCTTGGCACCTAATTACCTTGAAGCGGTCTGCGATATTGACCTTGTTCGTTCAACTAATCGCTTGTCCATCTGCAGTGATGAATATGGCTGAGACAGGCGTCAGGGAGGGATGTGAAAGGAGAGATGCTAGTGTCAAGATGTCATGGGATTTCCAATCAGCACTGCATTGATTGTGGGTTGACGAGGCTACCTGCCTGAGAATCAGAGAGGGCAGATGGAGCGCAGGGAGATGAAAATCGCTTAACGTTCGGGTGGGCTGTCCTACTTACGGCGTTGAGTGGTTGAATTTGTGTTATCTAGTATTGCTTGAACATCCTCTCTTTTCAGAAGTGGATGGCAAAAACCGTAGTCGGTCACCCGATAAAAGGTAATCTTTTTTTGCTTCGCTAAAAAGCTGACATACGGAGCAGACAATCCTAACATTCTTGATGCATCAGAAAGGGTGCAATATTCACTCATGAAAAAACTGACTTTTTTAACGTCATCTTGATCTAGGAATTCAAGATTATTGAATTTAAGCGGGTGGACGAAGCCCTTTGCGATAAAACGCCTGCAAAAGCTTATGCGGGTAAGGTTGTAATTATCGAGGAGCTGAGTCAGCGGTGTCAGAGTGGCTAGCTTTGCTTTGAGAGCAGTAATCTCATCTTGCGAAATCTTCATGTATGGACGATACAGTTTAGCTCTGGCTGGTCGAATTTCTTCCCGGGCAATACGCTGCATGTCACTGTATTTAATTGCTACTGCTTTAGCTGCATCCCGCAATGTGACTAGTTTGTTTTGTAAGGCGCAGATTCCGAAAGTGTCATTTGTGGGGTTGAGCAGTGTTTTTAGATTTTTGGGAAGCTGGCTGCGGTCATAAACTGTTATGGAGTGTCCATTTGCAAGCTTTCCTGATATAGCGCTCACATTGTGTTCTTCTAGGATGCAATGCAATTTATTGTGTGGAAGGCCGTATTCTTTGCTGAGAGTACGGGGAGTGGCGTAACGGTCATAAAAATTGTTTACGTCATCTAATAAAAACGTACGGGTATTCTGAAATGAGCATTGAATCAAGCCAATGTCTCGGTAAAAGATGACCGTATTGCGATTCGTATTGAGGATTGAAGCCGCTTGGTCGAGATTACAGGTTCTAAGATTTGCCATGAAGCAGCGGCGAACTTTTTTCTTTCCCTTCAGAGAGTTGGTTTTTTTGGGGATCGTAGAAATCGCCAGAGAAACTGCTTCGACATCTTCGGAACGGATGAGGAATGGATGGTCTCTTCGGCAAAAAACGGGCTTAACGGTTTCGCAACGATTAAGCGCTGTGATCATTGCATAGATAGATATTTTGAATTGGGAGGCAAGTGCGCGAGTGCTTACGTATGATTTTTGAAAGGCAGTTACGTCCTCTTTCTTGTAATAGGGGGATGTGCGAATTGTGGTGGTTGGTATCAATATTTTCTGACGTGATAAGACGTGGAGATGATGGGCTGACAGGCCAAGCATTTTGGCGGCGGACTTTAATGGATAGCAGGTTGAAATAATGGTTCTCTCAAATTGGTTTCTTTGTTTTTTGAGGTATGCTCTGAATTTATCAAGTGCTATGGTAATCTGTGTAACTTCAATCCCGTCAAAGCTATGTTTGTCGTACTCTGGATGCATTTTCACAAATTGAGCCCATAGAACTGTACCAACACCAAGTATCACTCTCAAAGCGTTGTCTCTGATCGGCTTGGTCGGGAGGTTTTCATTTGATATGACACTTTTTGCAGGAAGATTGTCTAGGAGATGTGCAAGATGAGGATGTTTTTTCTTCAACTTGAGACCAAGGACTTCGGCCTGCGTGGAGTCAACCGAATCCAAAATAGTGGGAAGTAATTTCGCCAATCTTGAAGAGTCATTAAAGACTATTGCTGAGGCCGCATCGAAAATTAGGTGGCTTGCACGGTTTACTTTGTTTCCTGGGATCCCAAGCATGGAGATTGCTGAAAGGAGTTCATTAAGCTTTTTCTGGTCTTGTTGCTCAAGTATTTCCAGCAAACGCTTTTCGGGGAGGCATTCATCCTCCGAGCATGTCGGAGACTCCCAAGTGGCACCGCAAGTACAGCTTTGATGGCCAAGATGTCTCAACCTGAGAGTGCGTTTACAGCTTGGGCAAGTATCCAGCAGCTTACGTTGATGTATTGGGCAGTAGCTGCATAGGCAAAAGTCATTTATATGATGAAAATACTCAGCTTTCTGACAGTCACTGCATGCTGGAAAATGATTAGATCGTAGTAGGCGTCTGCCGACTTTTAGTTTTCCCAGTAGAAAGCTACCACCTGGCTCATCCGCATTGGCTAATGAGTAGAACCCGTTATGAATGCGGGTTTGTAAATTTGGCCCTACCTGGGAAAGCATCAGCGATTCGTAACGGTTACCCTGAACAAGGGATTTGCCATGTGCATTAAAGCCGTAACCAAAAAATCCCGCAGTTAATTTTGAGACAGAGCTGTAGCCGTTCATGGTAGCCAGCCGTCGGATAATGCTGCTGGGGCTCTCGTTAAGCATTGGTAAAGGAATGTAATTCAGTGTTTTCATTTTTTCTTCCAATTTTTTCATAGGCTGATGACAAGGCCAGATCAAAAGGGTTCGGGCTCATGCAAATCCTCAGGTCTATTAACCGAGACGCTTGAATGAAGTCACTGAGCTCCAACGACAGTCGTTGACGAGCAAGCATGTTTTGGATTGCCCCATGGATGATCATCCTGATGTATTCCAAGCTGCCCGATGATGCGACATACAGGCGGACGGCGATGTCTGAGTCGGTCAGGTGGGCCCCGGAGCGAAGCAGCCCGCGGGTATAAAGCTGTTCGTCAAGGCTGCTCAGTAATACCATGAAGTCTGAACTACGATCCTCACTGAAAGCTAGATAGTTCAGTTCAATAAGAAAAGGAAAGCGTCGAGCCAAGGCAGCTCGTTGATTCAACAAAACCTTGCATTCAGGCGTACCCGCCAGCACGAAGGGTGTCATGGTTTCGTTCATCAGGGTGATGAGCCAATCGATAACAGTACCGCGTGTTTTTTCGGCTTCGGGTCTGGCCAGGTGATGGAACTCATCCAATTCGCATACTGAGACTCGGCAGGTTTTCAGTAATGCCATGAGGCGGTAATTCAGCTCCACCGTATCGCCTCGAAGATCCGAGCTGCCCAGTTCACGCACGAGTGTTTTGGCAAAGGATTTTACGGTGACAGGCGACGGCACGCTGCAGTAAAAGGCAGGCCGAACCGTGATGATGCCATTCGGCTTAATGAGTTCGTAGGGAGCGCCGAACGAATCCCGGAACAGTTTAAGCAGCGTTGATTTGCCACTGCCTGACGGACCTACGACCATGGCGGACGTGGGGATACCCCGTTGTCGGGCGGTCTCCACGCTTTTTTGCAGCATGGTGTAGGCATGCAGGTAGGAGGGGAACAAGACGAGTTGTTGTGCGAAGTCGCGCAACCATTGGGTATCTGTATTACTCATGGCGCACCTGGACTGTAGTGATGGACGTAAGTGGGACACCTTCGAGCAGTGTGATCGGTGGAAGGGGGGTAAGGCCTGTGAGCTTGGTTTGCTCAAGCGCTGAGGCACTGGCTGGAATGTCTACCGGTTCCTGAACGCCAGGCTTCTGGCTCTCAGCCAAGCGCGCCAAACGTTTTTGTGCGGCTTTGCTTTGGTCGTTGCGCAACTCAAGGATGTATTTGACTCGGCGCTCGCGGGCTGACTTGAAGTCAAAACTCTTCCGCTCACTGCGCAGTTGCTTGAGCACCACACGATGCAGCTGCATAGTTAGGCCGTTCTGATAGTCCGGATCGACGGCTTCGATTTGAAAAAGTTCTTCAGGCCGGTCCGGATGGGAGATCCAGACGTTACCCAGATCGCTAATGTCGAAGAACACCGCGAGCCGGACCCTCTTGGGCCCTCGCGTAGCCAGCGCTGGGACTGCTGGCCCGGTCCATTGAAGGTTTGAGAATCCGATACGGCCGTTAGTGGGGAGGGCCGTTGTTTTGCTCCAGAACAAGCGCTGGACATCCTCAGAATCGTACCTTTTCGGCGGGAAACTAGGATCAAGCAGCTTATTCCAAGTATTGATTGGTGAGTCATTGAGCGAGCGATGGAGATCCTGATGATAAGTGTCGAGAAATTTGACGAAGCCTTCCTTCAATTCATCAATGGTATACGTAGCATTTTTTTCTGAGTTGTAATCTCCCCTTTCGTCAGGGTCAGAAAAAGTGGTGCCGCTGAGTTTATGAGCAAAGCGGATATTGTGAGTTTTGAACCAGCGCTCAACGAAAGGCTTCTGATCGGGCGTATAGGGTTCACAATAAACGACCTTGGAACCAAGCAAATGCATGATGTACCCGATTTTTTTACCAGCGAATTCACTACCGTTGTCCATTACGTAGGTAGTCGCCAGGCCCGTGGTCGCGCCTTCGGGGCTGAGAGAGTTTTTGAGTGCGCGCAGTGTCTTTTCAATGCAGGGTGGATTGATGGAAATGTCCCATCCAACAACCACGCGCGAGCGGACATCGAGCAATACTGTGAGCCATGCCCGGCCTATGACGGTGCCACGACTGTTGACGACCACAACGTCAATCATCTGAGTGTCACATTCAACGCGATCCAGCAATTGGGGTGGTAGTTGGGTTTTCTTACTGAATTTTTGCTTCTTGATTGCGCGTTGCCGACCCAGTTGGGCCAGATCTTTCTCGTACTTGTCATATTGCTGGATAATCCGCCAGATGGTCGAATTGCTGGGCACGTTCAATTGGTCCGTAACGGGTCGCTTGCTGTTCAAGTCCTCCAGGCTGCATTGGATGACATCGGTGATTTCCACGATGCTGTGTGGCAACTCGATGAAATAGAGTTCACGTACCCAATAATCAATGATTTCAGCGACTACGTTAGGCTGACGGTCGAGCAGTCGACGTTGACGTTGCAAAGGCGAGCGAATCAATGCCAAAGGGCTACCGCCGGATTGCCGATAGAGCACCATCCAACGGTACACCGAACCGTAGCAAGGAGGATGCGGGTCACCGAGTTCTTCAGCGGTTTCACGGATCAGCGAAACGGTCGCTGGGCGCGGCAACCGACCTCCGAGCTTGGCTTCAGCCGAACGGACATAGTGAAGCCGTTTATCGAGATCACGCCGTTGGTCATCAGTAAGGTCGGCGATGATACGCTTTACGTTATGTTCCAGCGGTGCATCTTGCATGCGGAACAGATTGCCGCGTTCAAACGCTTGCCGCAGGCGGTCAATCGTGTGAATCGCGATATGGGTGCGCCTTGCCATACTGCGCAATTGTGCGCGCTTGTCATCCACTGCTATGACGACATACACCTCGGTATAAAGCCGCCACTGCTCACCAACCTGCATATTGAAAGTATTGCTGGTGTCCATGATCTGCTCTCGATAGCTGTAGAAACGATCGTGAAAACATTCATGTCAATACTGCGTTAAGCATTGGAATAAAATCTTTCTTTGCTAGTCTTGTCTCCCGTAAATTTAGTGATAACGCCGAATGGGGCGTTCACTGTCGAAACGAACACGTAGGGGGATAGTCCCAGGTTTAGGCTGCCTTCGTATAGAGTTAACGAGGCAGCCTCTATCGTGTTGTCGCTGTTCTAGCCCGCTACAACCGGAGTGCCAACTGAGCGACTGTTGATCGATCTGTTTGACACCCTCATAGATCAGCAATATAAGCGTTGCACGCCGCGAGCGAACGCCTAACTCATGCAGTATCCATTGAATATACTGGAAGCGTCGATCGAGATCTCGTCGTTGAACTTTGCTGAGGGCTCGGCGGGCATACATTGTTTTATGCCCTTGGTATACGATGACAGTAGATCCTAAGCTACCACGCTCAAAAGTTTTCCGCAGATGGTCCAATGTCTGAAGCGCAGTGCAAGGTTTTCCGGTAATGATGCGGGAAGGAACCTGACTTCCAAACGTATCCAGCATTGTCCGTAACCCCTTATTTTGCCTATCTACACCTTGAGCGATTTTAATTTCGTAGCAGTGGTTGTGAGCCAAATGCATAGACATTGCGATCATGTTAAGACGAGCAAATAACAAAGGTAAAGTTCGAGTAAGTGCGCTGTAGGCTGCATGTGGAATTGGCCCTTTGACGTTTCCTTCGAGTTTCATGCAATCTTTCATGATGTGTACTCGGAAAAATTTGGGCGAAGTGTGCCAAGGTGATCCAAATGTTTGGATCACCTTGGATTTATGCTAAGTGATGCACAAGGAAGTATCGTTAATTAAGCCATACCATGGTTCTGCCTGTGACAGGCTTGCGCAAATTGCAATCAATGGCCCTGTAGAATAGTGCGTGTGCAATCTCCTTTGCCTCATAGATGTGGTGCAATAGCTGATGCAGCGGAATTGCTTTGTGCTGCTGGGCCAAATATCGTTGGATCGATGCGTCCGCCTGCCCAGTGCTGTTGTACCCACGGTGATACAGGTAATCCAGATTGACGGCACGAATTGGATGGTAGAAGTGGCGCATCGGCAGGCATTCCAAAAGACAGTCGTGTTTAGCCAGCAAATCAGTAATTCGCCACAGTCTCGACCTGATCCTCACGCACTCAAAGCTATCGTCGTTTTTTACTTCAACTAACTGTTGGGCACCGCTGATGTAGGTCACCTCGAAGTCCGGCGTGTAGCGAAATTTTGAGCACTTGAAGTTCAGGGTGTATGGATGAATTTCATACCGCACAATGTCGGCCCTACGTTCCAGCTCTAAGCAAAATGCTGCTTCGAGCAGTGATTCACACATCAGCGGCGCATTGTTTTTCTTTGATGGAAATATGGTGACACGGCTACCGTGCCGACCATGTCGCGGCAGACGGCTCGAGGTGAGGGTGGCAATGTGCTCTAGCCGAGCCCTGATATTTTCATGATAAATAGAAGACATTTTTAACCTCCGGCCTAATAGAGATTATTAATTCTTGGAGAATGTCGAGATCTGGATCCTGAGTGTCGACACTTTCAAGTAATGCTTTCTATGGGTGTCATTATGAGGTGTATTATCGCTTTTGGCTTGGGGGCAAAATATGACCCTGAAGGGGCGTTGCTCATTTTCCGCGCAAGGCTCTAGCTCGGGGAGGCTATCGAAATTTTGTGCATTTTAAATTCCGCGCAAGGAGGTTCGCACAGCGTACGTAATGGAGGTGTACATCATGTCGTCCCAGAAGATTCGATCGCCGGGCTCTCTGTTGCGCAGTAGGACATTGTTTTACGCTACAGCAGAAGCGATGGGGTGCGCCCCTACCCCATGCAGCATGGCAAAACAATGGCATCAAATTCGGCAATGGAACGATAGCCTGTCACTATGGAAGCGACTGCGGCGCGGTTTGCCGCTCGGAGCGGCAAATCAAAGCTTGCTTTTTGACCACTTCCCACAGCTCCGTCAGCTGTTTGAAAATCCTCTGTTCACACTCGATCCCAAGGTGAACGAGTGGGATGACTTGGCAGAGACAATTTGCATCGGTGGAAAGCCACTCGGTAGTTATTACGGCAAACTCAGCGAACTGTTGTGCGACCGTGTAGATTGGCCATGTCTACCCGTCCACTTGGTGTTATTGCAGACGCAGGGCACCCGCTTTCAAGCTCATCGAATGTGGCTGGAGGCAAATCTCGTGGCCATGGCTGGTTTATGTCGACTTCAACGCCCCATTTCTAACGTCCGCCATGAGCTCGACGCGCTTCTCTTTTCGGCACTCTTTGGCACAAGTCCCGCCTCGCACGTCAAGTGTCAATCCTGCCTCGCGAGGTGGATGCCAGTTGAAGAACTTTTTAATCATTTGCAGCGCGGGCAGTGGTTGCATGCCGATGATCAGCAGCTCGCGCTGCTTATCTGGAACTTTCGCGAGGAGCTACAGCGCGAACTGGATATTGGTCCCCATAGGCTGCTGAGCGAAACCAAAAGTGGATTGCCTCGTTCCCTCCGGAAAAAGTGGTGCCGGAAATGTGCGCAGTGGCGGGATCATCCAGTCCAACTTAATGGGTTCTGCTGCGAGTATGCTCACTAAAAGGTCAGGGTAAGAGCGCTGCGGGTAGCAGGGGTACTTCGAACAGGCAGCTCAATTGCAGTCCCGCCGCCCAATCACTGGATGGCGTCATCCGGGGAAGGGCATTGTCGGGCTCCACCTGTAGCGCTGGGTAGGCGAGCCAATAGTTGATGCACCTGCTGCAATTGGCGCGAGAGATCGCGAAGATTGCGGCGATCCTGGCGACGATCGAGCAAATAGCGATGAGCGCGTTCCCGTAAGCTGGCCTCTTCAAGCTGCAGCAACTGCTCCCGTTGTCGCAATTGACTGAGGACTGTGTTCAGCTGCTCGTGGCTCGCTTGAAGCTGCTGGACCTGTCTCTGCTCGGCCTGCAAGGCGAGGCGATGGGCGCTATGTTCAGCGTTTTGCCGCTCCAGATCACGGTATAGGTGGGTCAACTCTTCCTGCTTGCTCGTCAGTTGCTCCTGCAGACGCCGCTGCTCATGCTGGAGGTGCTGTACCTGTGCTTCATGGCGCTGGATGTCAGCTTCTCGTTGCTGACGGCTTTGCTCGCGGAAGTGCATCAACGACTCGCGCGCCTGTTGGTACTTTTCTTCCAGCGACCGAAGCTGTTCGTCGCGATCGCGCACGGCTTGCTGGAGATGGGATTCAGTGGCGAGCAGTCGCTGCCGGTCTCCCTCCAGCTGTTCGATGCGCGTGGCAAGGCTGCGCTCTTGCTTGCGAGCTTCCACGCGTTCCTCTAGAAGCAATTGATGGTTTTTTTTCAACTCATCATGGCGGGCGCTGTCGACCTGACGTTGCTGCTCGTAAGCCAGTTTCTGCCGCTCAAGGCGTGCCCGGTCGGCGCTGACCGCGGTTTGTGCATCTGCCGCGAGACGCTGAACCAGACCTTCGATATAGGCCTGGACTTCCTCGTTCAAAGTCACCGCAGGCGGTCGCGGCTCTTCACTCGCTAGTTCGCGCAGATAGCGGTTGATGGTGGTTTTCGAACCCGTGTCGCCCAATTCGACCCGCACTGCGTCAATGCTCGGCGCCTCACCCCGGGCGAGGAGGGCATCTCGCGCAGCTTGCACCAGCGCTTTGTTGATTCCACTACGGGCCATGGCGTTGATCCGACAGGAAGGTTCTTACACAGTATGGTGCAAACCGAATGCGCTGCTCCGGTCGCAGCCACTGGGAGGGCAGGGTAATTCCTGTAGATTAACGGTCCGTGGAGAGCGGATTAGCTAACTGGCTAGCGCCCGTTCGAGCAGGGTGGGCAATACCTGTCCGGCATCGCCAATCAACATCACCTCCTTGGACTTGTCCATGCCGACATCGATCGGGTTGATGTGAATGACCACAGCTCCGCTCGCCAGAGCAAGATCGGGCAGGCTGGCCGCTGGCATGACCACGCCGGAGGTGCCGATCGACAGCAGCACGTCACAATGGCGTGCCGCCTGTACGGCGGCTTTCCAGGCCCCCGTCGGCAGGTCTTCGCCGAACCACACGACACCCGGACGCAGCCGGCCATTGCAGTGGGTACAGCGCGGTGGTTCGACTAGTTCGCCCTCCTCGGAGACGGACTGCTCAACGCTGCTAAGGCCGGCGGCGCGATGGCAGGCGAAACACTTTGGGGTCATCAGACTGCCGTGCAGGTGCACGACGCCCTGGCTGCCGGCACGCTCATGCAGGTCATCAATGTTCTGGGTGATCACGGTGACCTGCCGTCCGCTGACAGCCAGGCGGGCGATCGCATGGTGCGCGGCATTGGGCTGGGCTTGTAGCATTTGCTGGCGACGCCACAGGTACCAGCCCCAGACCAAGGCCGGGTTCGCGCGAAAGGCCTTTGCCGTTTCCAGGCGCTGGGGATCGTGGCGTGACCACAAGCCGGTCAGCTGATCGCGGAATGTCGGGATGCCGCTTTCAGCGGAGATCCCTGCACCGGTGAACACCACGATATGGCGCGACTGCCGCAAGGCGGTCGCGGCCACTGCGAGTCCGTCGATCATAAGCTGGTCTCCTCAGCTGTAGCCTTGATCACCCTGGAGTCGGGAGCTGCCACGCCTACCCACAGCGGTGACAGCTGGGCGGGAAGAGGGCGGCTGTCAGCTACCATCGTGGAACCAATCGTGGCGGCTGACCAAGCCCAACTCGTCCTCGCCGGGGCAGGTGTCAGCCTCGAACAAATGGAGGGTCCGCCGCTCCTGCTTGAGGTAGGCGAGGGTGGCAAAGAAGCAGCGCTCACACAGGTGCACTTCATAGCGCTCACCAACATGCGCCGTCCGATAGCCCCACTGCGCCTCCAGCCTGCCGTAGTGCAGGTTGCCGTTTGCCAGCCGGGTGGATTCGCTGCAGACGTCACAGCGGACATCGGTCACCGCTTCGCATTCCACGCGTCCGAGGATTTTCATGGTTCCTGCCTCGCTGGCCATCGTTCTTTAAGCGTAGAGCGCAGGGAATGTCTGCGTTGGCCATCGGTCGCGTATGACCGGGGCATGGCGGGCAGTGGCTTTGCCGCAGAGCATAAATTGCGTTGGCTACACTGAGAGAAGCGGACGCCCCGCGTGGGCTGAGCCGAGCGCTTCCAGGCGGTGATCCCGTGCCTACGGCGCGTGTTCGACGCGAGCACGCGGCAGGGCTGTTACAGCAGGGCAGGCGCTGTTACACCGCATTTTTTCGTACTGTTCAAGCGGTACGAAATTACAGGTGTACAAACAACCGCCGGGGGCGCCTCAAACCTCCAATCCTGAGGTGTGAGAAGCCTGCATTCTCAAACCCCAGGCGAGAATTGGTCTCTCAGCGAAGAAATGAGTGGTACGGAGGGCGGCGCATGAGCGATCCCGAGCGCTATCGGCAAGCGGCCCGACGCGAGAGCACCGCCCGCCGCTATGCGCGGGTCATCGAGCATTTCGAGGTGGAGTGGGGCGGCCTGCTGCCGGCCAGTCACGCCAGCGTCGGCCGCTACCTCGCCGAGCATGCCGAGCACTTTTCCCCCGGCACGCTGCGGACCCATCTGGCGGCTCTGGCCCACTGGCACTTGCAGCATGGCTTTGTCGATCCGACCAAGGCCCCGACGGTGCGTGAGGTGCTGCGAGGGATTCAAGCGTTGCACACGCGGCCTGCCGTACAGGCCGAGCCGTTGCAACTGCGGGAACTGGAAGCCTGTATCCAGGTACTGAAAGGTGAGGAGAAGTGCGAGCAACCTGCTATGCGTTTACGTGCATGTCGCGATCGGCTGTTGCTGTTATTGGGCTTTTGGCGTGCGCTGCGCAGCGACGAGCTGTGCCGCTTGCGCATCGAGTTCACCCGGCTCGAACCGGCGCAGGGGCTGACATTGTTTCTGCCCAGCAGCAAGACTGATCGCTCTAACCTGGGGCGACAGCTGAGTATGCCGGCGCTGAACCACCTGTGCCCAGTACAAGCCTATGAAGACTGGCTGATTTGTAGTGGGCTGTGTGAAGGTCCATTGCTACGCAACGTCGACCGTTGGGGGCGGTTGGGTGAGGGGCTACATAGTTACAGCGTGTCCCGAATCCTGCGGCGGATCTTGCAGCGCAGTGGGCTGGAGGCGTTGGGTTTCAGCGGACATTCGCTGAGGAGGGGGTTCGCCACATGGGCCAGTGCCAATCAGTGGAGTGCCAAAGCACTGATGGACTACGTGGGATGGCGCGATGTGCAGTCCGCCATGCGCTATGTCGACGCGGATACCCCGTTTGGAGCGCTGCTGCGCTAAGAGGTCACGGGTATGTGTTCACTCAGGGCTTCACACGTACCGCATCGACTAAGCATGTAAGCATGCAGGAACAGACCTGGTGAACATTGCAGCGTTTGAAGAATAACGAGGAGGCTATGGCAGTGAAACAGAGCGGTTTTGTTAGTTCGGGGACGCAGCCAAGTTCGGCGGAGCGCCAGAGCTGTAAGCCGACGGCTTATTTGATCGGCAATCAGCCGGTACCGCCCAGCTCACTGCAGGTATTCCTACTGGTGCGTGCTGGCTTCGCATTTAAGGATGTGAAAGCTATGGTTTCGTCATCAGTGCTCTACTCCAGTGCTGACATCTTGGCGCGGGTGGTTGGAGGGGCTATTCGCACGGCTCATCGTAAAGCGCTGGAGAGTGGAAAAGCCCGATTGAACGCTCAGCAAAGCGCGGTCGCTTTTCAATATGCCCGGGCACTTGAGGATGCAATAGTGGTTTTCGGCTCCCAGCCACAGGCAGAAGCATGGCTCGGGCGGCCATGCCGGCATCTTGAAGATTGCGTGCCGTTGGATATGGTTGAAAACACAGTTGGCTTCCAAGTCGTCGAGTCGTATCTGCAAAGGGTAGAGATGGGTGTCTATCAATAAGGCTCGGCCTCACCAAAAGGCCTGTGGCTGGCGTTCGGCATCATGGAAGTTATTGGCTGAAGTTCAACAAATTGAGCTTGGAGCAGTTTTGATTACTGGCCCGAACACGCTCGGATTTAACGAGCGTGTTCTAGGGGGCTTGCTCATCTCGTTGAAGATTTACTACTACCTTCCCGATCATGTTCCGGGAGCTTGTCAGGTCTATAGCTGCTCCGGAACTCCTGAGGGGGAATAGGTTGATTGATGGTGGCATGAACTCGCCATCTTCAAGCTTTTGGAAAATAGAAGTCCAAGCTGCGGATGCTTAATCTCTGCATTCGTCATGAAAATATCGAACGTCCACTCCGATTAGAGAAGAACTCTTTAGCAGTGGTAGATTTGCCGGAAATGCAGGAATCGCGCCACCCGTAGCCGAGAACCAAATGTCGACCGCTTTTAGCCAGAGAGCGAGAGTAATGCTGCATGTGCTCCCCGCATACAGGATCAAACACGACGTCAGCATATCCTCTAGGGAAGCGCATCTTCATGAAGCTAAACTGCCGTTTTACTAGGTATCGCGCTTCTTTCAGAAACGTTTGGTGCAGCTTGTCCAGCAGTTTTTTATATGAGGATTATTCGAGTTACTATAGTGCGCTTTCCCTTGGTATTCTCTCGGGCTTTTTTTTGCTATCGGTTGTATACCTAATAATCCTCAAGTTGTTGTGCGTAGTCGCGCAACCATTGGGGATCTGGATTACTCATGGCGCACCTGGACTGCCGAAAACTGGGAAGAATGCTAATCGCGGGCTGAGACCATCCCTTAATGAGTTGCTTAGGGATCCGATCCCTTTGAATGGGTCGAAAGACACATGCTAGAGCCACGGAAAACCCGAAATTTTCGGAACGAGCGTTGGTCAGCCTAGCTACGCTCCCGCTCCCGCTCGATTGAGCTTGGTTTCATCCCTTTCTCAACGGGGGAGTTGTAAAAACAGTGCACCTTGATTTTGCCTAGCTGAACGCCTTGCTTACGGGCGGTGAGGCGCCTGAATTCCAGCTTGACTCAGCCTACCAGGAATAATATAGTCTCAGCTACAGTATTCAGTGGCCTGGATTCGGAGCAGCTATGGCTGGTAGACCACGACAATTTGATATCGATGCCGCCATAGATGCGGTGCTGCCCCTTTTCGTGGAGAGGGGATATGAGGGAGCCTCCTTTGGCGACCTGATTAAGGCCATCGGCATCAACCCGCCAAGCTTCTATGCTGCTTTCGGCAACAAGGAAGGGTTATTTCGTCAAGTCCTAGGGCGGTACATCGCAGGGGCTCGTACAGCGATACGTGAAGCTATGGCAGAGCCAACAGCCCGCGAAGCCGTGCGTCATTTGCTAATCGGGTATGTAAATGCCGTAACAGCTAACGAAACTGGCCGCGGATGCCTTCTTGTTCAGGGGGCGCTGGCCACTACTAACAGCTCCGTTCATCTTCGGGACTACCTGAGTGAACAGCGCGAGGCGACTACAACGGCAATTGCGCTAAGGCTCCTGCAAGCAGCTCAGTCCAACGACAGAACGTTCCCAGGCGAGCCCTACGCAGTAGCACGGCTCATCAGCATGGTCATCACCGGGATCGCCACCCAAGCAGCGTCCGGTGTTACAAAGCGTGAACTGCTTGAAGCTGTGGAAGTGCTTATCGCACAGTTCGAGTAAATTTTTTTGCTTAATTATGTAGCTTTGACTACATAATTTTTCTTACGCCTCGCGCGTCACCATTAATCTGGAGCGTAGCAATGTCGAATGTATTGATAATTAATGGCCACTTGAAGTATTCATACTCTCCCGGACTCTTGAACGCTAGCTTAGCTAAGCGCGCCGAGTTACATTTCCGAGAAAAGGGGTGGAACATAAAAACGACTGTCGTCGAAGAAGGTTACGACGTGGCGGCAGAGGTCGAGAAGCTCAAATGGGCGGATGTAGTCCTTTTGCAGATGCCATTGAATTGGATGGGTATGCCATGGTCGCTCAAAAAATACACGGATGAGGTATGGAGTGCAGGGATGGCTGGCGAACTTTCAATGTACGATGGCCGCAGTCCAGAGGCACCGAAGAAAAACTACGGTCTAGGAGGGCTCTTAAAAGGTCGCTACATGATATCTGTCACAGCTAACGCTCCGCGTGAGGCCTTTAACGAGCCTAATGAACTATTCTTTGCTGGTAGAAGTGAAGATGATCTCTTGTTGTGGATTGACTTGAACTTTAAGTGGATCGGTCTCGAAAAAACGCCATGCTTCTGGGCCTACGACGTCTTTAAAAATCCCGATATCGAGAATGACTTTAATCGTTTCGATGCGCATCTGTCTGCCTGCTTCTGATTAACGTAGATTAGCGAATCGTAAGTGAGCAGTGCGACTGTGGGCTGTCTTTATCTGGAGTGCTTAAATTTAGTCCGCCCATAATTTAGTTGCGCTCGCCTCGAGAACGCGACCCAACAATATTTTCGAGTGCTGACATGGATAACCGTGCGATTCGATTTTCCTGCAACAGTTGCGGAGCTTGCTGCAAAGGTCGCCTCATTCCACTGACATTAGAAGAAACTAAGTTGTGGCTGAAAAGAGGGCATGAGGTAGCGATCTTACTTGAGGCTTTCGATGAGTTTCAATGGGGTTCAACTCGTCAGGAGTTAGCTCATGCAAAAGGAAGAGCGGTGGAAGTCACCAGTGGTGGCGTCCCTATCTACGTAATTGCAGTATTCGCGGGCAATGCTCTGACGGGCTGTCAGAATCTGGATGATAAAAACCGTTGCGGCATTTATGACGACCGCCCATTGGTATGTCGAATCTATCCTGCTGAAGTAAACCCATTCATCACCCTGACTCCAGCAAGCAAAGTTTGTCCGCCTGAGGTGTGGGAGGGAGGAGAGGTGTTGTTTAATGATAATATCATTGACCCCATTCTTACGGATCAGATTGAGCGTTCTCGAAAGGCAGATAGGGGCGATGCTCAGGCTAAAATCGCACTATGCGAAATCCTGGGGCTAAACGTTGCTGCTTGGAAAGGGAACGCATTTACAATTTATATGGTTGATCGAGAGCAACTTTTAGACGCTATTGTATTCTACGACATCATGAAAGGCTCAGTCGTGCGCACTAACTGGCGGGTTCGAACTGATACGCCCTCGCTGCGTAAAAAAATTACTAAGACGGGTATAGTATTGGATGATCACTTGGAGGCTGACTACATATTCTATCCGCTAGAAGATATATAGATTCTTCAATGCTGTATGGGAGTAGGGCGGGTTCGCGGTGCGCCGTTCAATTCTTGGTGCGTGCAAAGCTAACAAGTTTTACTTCAAGATCTCGCATGGACATCATGACGATTGGAGCCGCTTCGGCCACTTAGATACATCCGATACCAATTTTCTTGGCGCTTGTGGTCGAGAATTCGTTAGCTGAACGTTTGTGAGGCGGAGTTACATTCCTGTAAATCTCCCCGGTTCAAATGATAGTAGGGGAAATTTGGGTTGATATTTTTGTCGAGGTGACCGTCACCCCTAGCTACGACGCTATTTCCGTTTGCTTGTACGCTAGGCATGGTATTAATTAGCCATGTATCGCTTGCTGACTTCAGCGTCTGCTGAGTTCAGAAACACCGAACTTATACAAAAACGATAAACTAGCTGCGCTTCTCTAGTTTTTTTTTGTTCCGGCCAGGATATCGACGCAGTCATTTTCCGCGTTACAGGTGCACTTCTCTTGCGCTACCTGGCCATTCACATATTGATTGGCCAGGTAGCGTCACCATTTGCGGCGTAGTCTGGCCATCCTCAGAAGCGCGCCTTCGTATAGCCAAACTTCCGTTTGATCACGTGAAACGGGCTTACGACCTCGGTACAGGTCTGGGCCTTCCACTTCTCCATCTTGTGCAGTGTTTTACAAGGCACCACCCTTGCTGTGTTTCTTGTTGGCGCCGCTCAAAGATCGATCTGCCAGATGACGGCACGATGTTCAAGTTTCGGGGCGCTTCTCGACATCAGTACAGCAGGCATTGGAGCACACCACGTGTTTGTCGCCGCGTAACAGTCAGTCAGCATGAGTGATGTTCTTTTATTAACTGTCGTCACCTCTAGGCCAGGTGCCAGGCTAGATTCTCTCTCGGAGCCAATTTGGGCTTTCGCGCCGTTTTTCGAACCGCTCGCGCGGATCAGTGTGGGATCGCTGATGGTACCCTGGCGCAGTTACAGCCGCGATCTCTAGGGCACAGGCGGCTGCAGGTGAGACCGCTCATTTTCACCTGGCTTTTTGAAATCGAGCTATCAGTATGCAGCACTCCGCCCCCGCCCCTTGGCTTTCCGATCAACCGCGAAAGCTTTGCCTGGGAGGAGCGGCCCTTTGCGTGTTTACCGTATGTTAGGAGCTTGCGCGGCGCTGAGGTATGTTGTCGCGTGAGCAATATGCAAAAAGGTGCGGATGCTTTGCGCGGGCCTAAGATTTGTCTTTTCCACGGGCGGCGGCATCTCCACTGAAAGCGGTAGACCGACTTTTTGCGATAAGTGACCGGGCTTTAATCGAAGCACGATCCTGAGCGTCTTGAAACAGCGGGAGCCTTCACAGAGAACCCGGCTCTAATGAGGAACTGGTATCTATGGCAGCGCCATCAGTTCATCCAGGCCAAAACCAACGCGGCCCACCATTCTATTTTTCAGCTAGCCAATGGCGTGTGGGACGTATCCTTCGTCAATCAGAACATTTTGGGCTTACATGAGGAGCCGATTCCAATCCGGTGTTTTACCTTTATAATAGTCTATGGACGTCAAGTGCCTCGCCTAAAACGGTTCAATGGTTTCGGATAAAAGGTTCGTTGGCGCATGGAAATCCTAGCGATAAGGGTGATCGCGTCCGCTTAAAAATACGCGGACACCATCGCCCTTAATGCTGGAGTTCGAAAGTTGAGCTTGCCGTTACGCTTACGTGTTACCCGCGGCGCTCTAGCGATCAGTGCATCAGATGGCTAAATGCCATCGCCATGTCCGACCACTACCAAGGTGCCCCTTGGTGCTCCAGATAGGACTATGCGTCGCTTGCGCTATGTCGACTTAAGACATGATCGACGTCTTTTTTGGACAAGATCCTGTCCTCCCCGAACGGTCGATCAAGCATTCAACCCTCAATAATTCACATAACGGCTCGCCTCGCGCCACAGGCCAGCTGTTGCAGTTTTTCGAGTAAGCAGCCTCGTCTTAAAACTCCAATGCTGCGGCGCCCCTTGCACCGGCAATCCGGTAGCACTCCTATAAAAATAGAACCTATTACATATCTAACGCCGCGCCGTGCGGAACGCGCTCGCGCGCTTATTGAAGACTTGACTGCCATGATCGCTACTTCTGCTTCCAGCACCGGTGTATCCACCGGTCCTCGTAATGCTTTGCTCTGCGCGCACATCGCTGCGGTTTTGTTTGGGCTTACCGGTATCCTCGGGGCGTTGATTCTCGCCGATGCCAGCGTAATCACTTTCGGCCGAGCGACATTTGCCTTCATTGCCCTTGGGTTTGTTGCTGGTCTCAAGGGCACTCGCCTGTTGGACGCGCTCAGCTGGCGCAACCTACCTGTCATTGGCCTCACTGGCACCTTATTGGCCGCCCACTGGGTTACGTTCTTCGTTGCAGTGAAGGTTGGGGGCGTAGCAGTGGCTACTCTCGGCTTCGCCAGCTTCCCTGCTTTCATCGCTCTCGTAGACTTGCTGCTGTTTCGCGAGCGTATCGGTAAAACCGAAGGCCTGCTGCTGCTTTTGGTGACAGCCGGGCTGGTATTGGTGGTTCCTTCATTCGACCTGCTCGACAAGGGCACAGTCGGTTTGGTCTGGGGATTGGCTTCGGGCTTGTCATTCGCTCTGTTGGCGGTCGCTAACCGTCGCCACACGGCGGGTATGAACGCCCTGCAGATCGCGTTCTGGCAGAACGTGGTGGTGGCAGCGCTGATGGTGCCATTTGCGTTCAGCCACCTCGTCAACGCCAGCCTTCGGGCAGATGACTGGGTAAACCTGGCGCTTCTGGGCGTTTTCTGCACCGGGCTTTCACAATTTCTTTTCGTAAAGAGTCTGGATGGGCTGCAGGCGCGCACCGCTGGGATGATCATCGCGCTGGAGCCGGTGTATGCCATCGCCTGTGCTTGGTGGCTGTTTGGAGAACAGCCTTCGCTGCGCATGGGTGCTGGAGCGGTGCTGGTGGTGCTGGCCACTGTGCTGAGCGCCCGCTGCAAACCATCATCTCACTGACGCTGTGTAGCTAGGGATATGTCCGGCTCACTCCATTTGATGTCCGAACCAGTCAATTGAGCCCTGTTTTCGCTCTCTATGGTTAAGCGGTGAAGTGCCCTCGGCACTGCACCATACCCATAACAAGAGCAAAAGCAGGGAGCATAATGACTATGACGACGTCTGGGAAAGCCAGCGATCAGTTGGCACAGGGATTCAAACCTCGACATGTGACCATGTTGTCGATCGCTGGTGTGATTGGCGCGGGTTTGTTCGTAGGTTCCGGACAAGCGATCGCCGCGGCAGGTCCGGCAGCAATCGTTGCGTATGCGCTTGCTGGCGCCCTGGTAGTGCTGGTGATGCGGATGCTCGGCGAGATGGCAGTGGCGAGTCCTGACACCGGTTCCTTCTCCACTTATGCAGATCGTGCAATCGGCCGCTGGGCCGGTTTCACCATTGGCTGGCTGTATTGGTGGTTCTGGGTGCTGGTGATTCCGATCGAGGCGATTGCTGCCGGCGTCGTGCTAAACAACTGGTTTCCCGGGGTTCAACCTTGGTGCTTCGCGTTGTCGATGACAGTGCTACTCACCGCTACAAACCTGTTCAGCGTAGCCAAGTACGGTGAGTTCGAATTCTGGTTCGCCATGCTCAAAGTGATTGCGATAGTCGCCTTCATCGCACTTGGCGGATTCGCTCTGACAGGGGTATTGCCGGCACGCGAGGTCAGCGGTCTGGCAAGTCTGATGAGCGCCCATGGCGGCTTCATGCCGAATGGCTGGACGGCCATCATTGGCGCGTTGCTCACCACCATGTTCAGCTACCTCGGCACCGAAGCGGTAACTATCGCCGCTTCCGAGTCTGCTGACCCCGCCAGAAATATCGCCAAGGCGACACGGTCGGTGATCTGGCGGATAAGCGTGTTCTACTTGCTTTCAATCTTCATCATCATATCGGTGGTGCCATGGAATGATCCGCTGCTGCCACTTCATGGTTCCTATCAACGGGCATTGGAGATCATGAACATTCCCTATGCGAAGCTGATGGTAGACATTGTGGTACTAGTGGCGGTAGCCAGCTGCCTGAACTCGTCTATCTACATCGCTTCGCGCATGTTGTTCTCCCTTGCTAAGCGCGGAGATGCACCGGCTGCCATAGGCCGTACTTCGGGAGCCGGTGTACCTCGGGCTGCAGTGATAGGCAGCACACTGATTGGCATGGTGACCACCATCATCAACTACTTCGCACCGTCCGAGGTGTTTGCGTTTCTGTTGGCCAGTTCGGGGTCGATTGCTCTGCTGGTATATCTCGCCATCGCTTTCTCACAGCTACGCATGCGAGCCGTGCTAGAGAAGCAGAACCAAGCTATTGCCTTCAAGATGTGGCTATACCCATGGCTAACCTATGGGGTGATTAGCTTCATCATCTTTGCATTGGGCGTGATGTTCGTGATGCCACAACATCGGTTGGAGGTGTCGCTAACCATCAGCTTGGCGTTGGTGATTCTGGTATTAGGTGTGATCAACAGCCGACGCCATGGGCAAGGGATGACGCTGCCGACAATAAAGACTGCGTGATATGAAAAAAGCCCGTTCGCAGAACGTCTGCGAGCGGGCTTCATGTCAGCAGGGTTCGCGCTGCATGCTTCTTACGCAGGCAAAGCGTTTTTCCTTCGAGGGACTGTATCCGAAGAACGAGGTATAACACTTGCTGAAGTGGCTTGCAGAGACGAACCCGCAGGCCACGGCCACGCCCAATAGCGGCAGGTCGGAATACTGCAGCAGTCGTCGGCTTTCGGTGATGCGCAGCTCTAGGTAGTAACGCACAGGGGTTGTCCCCAACTGATGCTGGAACAATCGTCCGATCTGGCGCTTCGAGCGACCAACGTATTCGGCTATCTGATCCTGGCTCAGGGGCTCTTCAATATTTGCGGCCATCAGGCTGATCGCTTCACGTAGCGGCTCACTGATGTTGGTGTGAGGGGCCGGGACAGTGCGCCGGTAACGGGACGCCTCGAAAGCGAGGATGGCAGTGACGCCATCGGTAAGTGCCGTGCCTCTTCTTTGCCCCAGCCACTCAAGCACCATGTTGAATGCACCTGCAGGGCTCGCCGCGCTCAAGCGGTCACGGTCGACGACGAAGCTTTCTGTGCTTACGTGACTGTGGTGGGCGATTTCCGCTACGGCCCCACGGTGTTCCGGATGAACAGCGCAGCGGTAGCCGTCCAGCAATCCCGATTGCCCCAAGAACCAGGCCCCGTTCCATAGCCCGGCCAATGCCACTCCCTTTCTTGCCAGGCCTTGCAGGCATGTGCTCAAGCCAACGGAAGCTACCAATTCGGTACGCAGGCCTCCGCAAATCACCAGCAGATCCAGCGGTATCTTGAGGCTTTTGTCCAATGACGCGGCAGGAGAAATATCGATACCCACGTCACTGACTACTGACTGGCCGTCCAAACTGAAGGTGGTACTTACACAGCTTTCTGGCTGAATCAGATTGGCAGTAACCAGGGTGTCCAGAGCCTGAGTAAACGCCAACAGCGAAAAGTGCTCAAGCAAGAGAAAGCCTACGCGCGTCTGCTTATGGGGGAGCTGTTCGACCGAGTGGGTAAAACGTGAATTGTGCCCATTCAGGGCATTGCTGAAGCTACGAGTGGGACGCAACGGTGTTTCTCTTTGATCATGCAAGAAGTAGTGGCGGGCCAGAACAGCCCGCCGTGTTTTCCAGGGCTTACTGAGGTTGTGGCCCCGCCCGTCGGCTGAGCAGCCCTCGCGAGAGCCGGTCGAGCAATAGAGCTACGGCGACGATAGCCAAGCCCGCACGTAGGCCAAGCCCCATTTCCATGCGAGTCAGGCCGCGGGTAACTTCAGCGCCCAAGCCGCCTGCACCGACCAACCCGGCCAGAACGACCATGGCCAGCGACATCAGGATGCACTGATTGAGGCCAACCAACAGGGTAGGCATGGCACTGGGAAGTTCGATCTTCAACAAGATGGTGCGGGGTTTTGCACCGGTGGCCTGGCCGAGCTCCAGCAAGTCTTTGGGTACCTGGCGGAAGCCGAGCGTGGTCAGACGCAGCATTGGCGGAATGCCATAAATGATTGTCGCCATGATAGCTGGCACCTTGCCCAGGCTGAAGATGATCACAGCCGGGATCAAGTACACCCATGGCGGCACGGTCTGCATCACGTTCAGCAGCGGGCTCAAGGCGTTGTCGAAGCGTTTTACCCGAGCTGCAAGGATGCCCAGCGGGAAGGCCACGGCAACGGCAATCAGTACAGCCACTGACACCAAGGCGATGGTCTGCATGGAAGCGGTCCAGAAACCACTGAGCCAGCAAAAGCCCAGCAGCACACCTGCAAGCCCAGCGGTGCGTAGGTTGATGAACAGCCCTGTCAAAATGCATACGCCCGCAATCATTGCGTAAGCCGGTGGCAATAACAGCAGCGCCTCGACCGCGCCTAGCATGGTCTCGACGAAGCGGCTTATGACCGCGAACAGCCCATGCATGTTGGTGTTCAGCCAGTCGAACAGGGGCGCCAGGTAGGCGCCGGGAGAGATGTTCATTTCAGTGAGCGCCATGACGCGCCTCCTCGGCGGTGCGGATGCCGCTCTGGGCCAGCCGATCGAGGATCAGGGTGAGGATCACGATGGCGATGGCGGCGTTGATCGAGCGGGCGATGTCCAGCGTCCGGATGGCGCTGTAGATTACTTCTCCAAGCCCTCCAGAGCCGACGATCCCTGCGATAACCACCATGCCGAAGGCCATCATCAGGCTTTGGTTGATGCCTGTCATAATGCTAGGCATGGCGAACGGCAAGCGGATCTTGGCGAATTGTTGCCAACCGGTAGTACCGCTTGCGTTCCCCAACTCCAGAAACGCCTTTGGTGTCATGCGGATGCCTAGCGCGGTGAGGCGTAACACTGGCGGCACGGCCACGATGACCGTAGCCACGAGTGCTGTACCAGTGCCGTAGCCCAGCAGTGCGATGGCAGGCAGCAGATAGATGTAGGGCGGTAATGTCTGGATCAGGTCCATGGCCGGGTCACAAACGCGATTCACTGCAGGTGAAAGGCCGGCCGCTACCCCACAGGGAATACCAATTATCAACGCCAGGCTGGTGGCGGTAAGCACCAACGCCAGGGTACTCATGGTTTGCGGCCACAAGCCCATCAGCGCGCACATTAGTAGTGCCAAGAGAGTGCCAAGCGAAAAGCGCCACCCGGCCACGCGCCATGCCAGGAGGGCGAACACCAATGCCACGGCATAGAAAGGTGGTACCTCCAATACCGTGTATACAGCCTGGTACAGTGCTTTGAGCAGGTCGTTGAAGAGGTCGAACACACCAGCGGCATTATCGGATAGCCACATCAAGGCATTGTCGACGCGCTCATCGAAGGCAGAGGCAAAGTCATCGGGGTTCATGCGAGCCCCCCCACGGACGTGCGCGCCTGTATAGGGGCCTCGTCATCTCTTACACCTTGAACGGCGCGCAGCAAGTCGCGCTGGCTTATCACTCCCAGCAACGCTCCATTCTCACGCACGCCGACTGCATCGTGCCCCGAGCGAATCAACAGGTTGATCAGGGAATCCAGGTCACTCTCCGGGGCGGCACATTGCAATTGCTCCGGATTTTCGTGCGGGTGGCGGGCACTGTATTCCGCCAGCGGTTGCATTATGGAATGAGCTTTGACCAAGTGCAGGCGTGAAATCCCGGCAACGAATTCGGCTACATAGTCATCGGCCGGATTGAGCACGATATCTTCGGCGGTGCCTTCCTGGATGATCACCCCATCTTTCATGATGGCGATACGGTCGCCGATGCGAATGGCCTCTTCGAGGTCGTGGGTGATGAACACAGCGGATTTGCCCAAGGACTTGGTGAGTTCCCTGAACTCGTCCTGCAGCTGTCGACGGATGAGCGGGTCCAGCGCGCTGAACGGCTCGTCCATGAGTATTACCTCAGGGTCGGAAGCGATTGCCCGGGCAAGACCGACACGCTGTTGCATGCCGCCGGACAACTCAGCGGGGTAGCGGTTCGCCCAATCGCTCAGCCCAACCTTGGCCAAAGCGCGCCCGGCCACTTCATGGCGTTTGCCCTTGGACAGGCCTTGCACTTCCAGGCCGAAGGCCGCGTTTTCTAACACTGTGCGATGTGGCAGCAAGGCAACGCTCTGAAAAACCATGCCGATATGTTTGGCACGGACTTCGCGCAGCGCTGCGGCGTCCAGTTGTGCTATGTCGCGGCCCTTAACCAGAATTTCGCCACTTGTGGGGACAATGAGGCGGTTGAGCAGGCGAATCAGCGTGGATTTGCCACTGCCAGAAAGGCCCATGATGCAGAAGATCTCTCCTCGACGTACTTGCAGGTCGACATTGGAGACGCCCACCACGCAGCCGTAGTCCTGAAGAATCTGAGTTTTTGTTAGGCCGCGCTCGCGGTAGGCCTGCATAGCGGCAGGCGCGCGGTCGCCGAAGATCTTCCAGACACCGCGGCAATCCACCAGTGTTTCAACAACGTCATTGGTATTCATGTGTGCACCCGAACCAGAGTTTTCTGGTGTGTTCTTGTTTCAAGTTCGGCAGTGGCAAAAGTAAAACGCTGCTGTCAGTATTTTTTGATGTTTTCCCAGCGCTTGAGCAGATCGGCATGACTGTCGGTCCAATCCTTCACGGCTTGGTCCATGCTCTTGCCATCGTTCACTGCGCTGTTGATTGCACTGATGTCCGCCAGCGGTACATAAACGCTGGCGATTACTTCACGGGCCTGGGGGTTCTCCGCCGAGAAGCCTTTCTGCCCAATCCAGTAGTAGCCTTGCGCTGGAGCGAATACGCCTTTCGGATCCTTGAGGAACTTGGTGTCGTATTTGAGAGCCATCCAAGTCGGCTCCCAGAGGGTCACGGCTACCCATTCCTTGCGATCGACCGCTGATTTGAGCGCGGCGGTCATGGCCGCTGTGCTGCCTTCGAGCAGGTTGAGTTTCAGGTCATAAGCTTTAACTGCCTTGGCTGCGTCGCTCATCAAGCCCGAGCCGGGTTCAATACCGACGATCTTGTTGCCGAACTTATCGGCGTTTTCGTTGAGCTGCTCGATCGAGTCGATTGGCACGTACTTGGGCACAGCGATCGCCTGGTAAAGCCCGTGGGAAACCGGCGAGATCTTTTCCAGGCGGTTCTTGTTACGGTTCCAGAAATCCTGAGCTACGTAATCGATCTGCGAGGCGAGGATCTGCACATCACCCTTGCTCAGGGCTGCGTAAGCGATGCCCCACTCCGAAAACGAGGTCACCTTGACGGTGTAGCCGGCGTCCTCCAGTACTTTCTTGGTGATCCCGGTGATGGGCGTGAGGTCTTCCCAGGATAGGGTGCCCATGTTGATGACCTTTTCTTCGGCATGGGCCTGACACAGCCCTATACCGATCATTGCGAATGCGCACAGTGCCTTGCGGATACGATTCATGTTGAACTCCTGCTTTGTGGTGGCTGGGCGTTAAGCCCTGTTTTTGTCGAAATTCACCTGCGTGCATCCGTGGTCGGCCAACGTCCGTCCATAGCGGGTACTGCAAAACTGTCTTACGAGCGCTTGTCAGCCGCTGTTGACATCGCGTGCAACGTCTTCAACCAGGCTTTGCGGGGCGATAAACAGCTGCATGTTGCAGCGCGAAAGCTCCCAGTGTTCGAACACCAAATCGACTACCGCGCCTTCGTCATGCCGGCTGAAAGCTTCAATGAAGCTGTCGTGATGCTCGACGGCCAAGCACAGGTGGCGCTCCATGTCGCTGTTGCGTGGGCGGAAGAAGGTGTGGCCGATACGTGCGTGGTCGATTAACAGTCGACCAAGACTGGGTTCGAGATAAGGGTTGCCAGACATCTCGCCCATGATCTCGTGGAAGCGGTTGTTCTCAACGACCATCGCCCGAGGGTCGCGACTTTGGCTCGCTGTGCGAAAACGATCCTGGGTGGCATGCAGGTCGCGCAGTTGAGCTGGCTTGTAGTTTTGAACGGCAAGTCGCCCGACGGCGGCATACACCATGGGCGCCACCAGGAAAAAGTTGCGCAAGGTGTTGTGGTTCATCGGTGCCACCCGGGCGCCACGATGTTCCTGTATGTCCAGATAGCCTTCACCCGCCAGGCGGCGAAACACCTCTCTGACAGGGGTACGCGATAGCCCGTATCGTTCGCTTAGCCCCAGCTCGTCCAGCAATTGGTCGGGGCTGAGTTCCATGGTCAGAATCTGGCCTTTCAGATCCTCGTACAGCTCATTTTTGCCGCCTCTCATGGAATCTCCCACCGTTCACCAAGCCCCGGAGTGATCACTGTTTGATGCAGACTGGCACGGGATCAGAACCCCGTCAATGCGATTGTATTCTTTGTGTATACCTAGATAATTTAGAAAGAATACAGCGAGCCCAGTGCTCATCAGCGTTTGCGACCGCTGCGTTTGGCACCGCTATGGTCGTTGGTTGGCATGATATTGTCGCAGACAGAAATGTGCGCTTCGAATCGTCGGGATCACGCTTTACCGATGGTCGAAAAACCAGTAGACACATTGTCTAACGATCCCTATATTCATTATACAAATTGTAGACACAACATTATGAAAACCAAGAAAGCTGCCATGAAAGCAATCGCTGAGGCTCATCCTCTGATCGGTGAAGTGCCGCTGGACCGCAAGGGTGTCCTCGCTGATGCCTTGCGCCGGCGCATCCTGAGCATGGAGTTGGCACCTGGCGCGGTGGTCGATGAGCTGGCCTTGAGTGAAGAGTTCGGCCTGTCCCGCCCGCCGGTTCGAGAGTTGCTCAGACAAATTGCAGCAGAGGGCTACATCGAATTGGAGGCCAATCGCGCGCCTCGCGTGGCTGCGATGAACCACGATTCCCTGCACAGCTTTTTCTTGGCAGCGCCGTTGATCTATATAGCGACGACGCAGTTGGCGGCTACACATGCAACTGCGCGTGAGATCGAGGGGCTCAAGGCCATTCAGGCGATGTTCCGCCAGGCCATTGAAGAGCGCGACGTGGAAAACCGTGTGCTCTACAACGATGCCTTCCATCTGGAGATCGGCCGGATGGCGCATAACGACTACTTGTTGCCCAGCCTGCGGCGCCTTCTGATCGACCACACAAGGCTGGGCAAGATCTTCTATCGACATCCGACCACTGATGACATGCAGCGCGACCTAGATCTCGCCTGCCAGCAGCACGATCAAATGATCGAGGCCATCGAGCGTCGAGATCCTGAAACTGCCGGACAGCTTGTGCGCGAGCACTTCGAGTTGTCCCGTCGCCGCATGGCCGAATACGCGGCGCCCCAAGGGATGGAAGTGGCACTGGCCTTATGAAGTAATGCTCACCGCGCGCCAATATCCGGCAGGATGCCGGGTATGGCGAGGCGTGATGAGGAACAGACGCTAACAACAATATCTGGTTCCTGAAATGACAAAGATCACCTCGTTGCCCGCTGACGACACTACGTGTGGTTGGTACCACCTGAGCAAAGGACGGCAGATCAAAGCACCGCACCGTGGGCATACCGCCGCACGTTGGGTTGTTGTCGGTGCTGGCTTTACCGGGTTGGCCGCTGCACGCCAGCTGGCGTTGAATTTTCCCGATGACCAGGTCGTGCTGCTTGAAGCCCAGGAAGTAGGGTTCGGTTCGTCGGGGCGCAATGCTGGTTTTGCCATCGACCTGCCTCATGACATCGGCGCCGAGGACTACATCGGTGACATCGCCATCGCCAGAACCACGCTGAAGCTCAACCTCAGCGGACAGTCATTCCTCAAGGAACTGGTGGAACGCTATCAGATCGATTGCCAGATGAAGCATTGCGGCAAGTACCAAGCTGCCGTAGAGCCACGCGGCATTGCCGTCCTGGATGCCTACCGGCGCGGCTTGGACAAACTCGATCAGCCTTACGAGATGATTGACGCCGATCAGCTTCCAGACCATATCGGCACCCATTTCTACCGCAAGGCCCTGTTCACTCCGGGTACTTCTCTTATTCAGCCCTCGGCGTTGGTAAAAGGGTTGGCAGATAATCTACCGCCGAATGTCACGCTCTATGAGCAGACGCCGATCACTGAAATTGAATACGGCGCAAAAACCGTGCTCAAGCATGCCAATGGCTCGATCACGGCTGACAAGCTGGTGCTCACTACCAACGCTTTCGGTATGAGTTTCGGCTTTCTCAAAGGCCGTATGCTGCCGGTGTTCACTTATGCCAGCCTGACCCGTCCGATGAACGAAGAGGAGCAGGCGAGGCTAGGGGGTAAGCCATACTGGGGCGTCATTCCCGCTGATCCATTCGGCACCACTGTGCGTCGCACGCCAGACAACCGTTTGTTGATCCGTAACAGTTTCAGTTTCAACCCCGACGGCCGTGCCAATCGCAAATACCTCGAACGCTTCGTGGTTCGTCATCGTGATGCCTTCGAACGTCGATTCCCGATGCTGCCAAACATGCCCTTCGAATACACCTGGGGCGGTGCTCTGGCAATGTCGCGCAACCACATGGGCTATTTTGGAGAGTTGGCACCTAATGTGTATGGCGCCCTTTGCTGCAATGGTTTGGGCGTTACGCGCGGCACTGCTACCGGAAAACTTTTGGCTGACTGGCTGGCCGGTGAAAAGAATGAACTGATCGATTTTGTTCGCCAGGCACCAGGACCGTGCGCGAACCCACCGGCGCCTTTGGTGTCGCTGGGTTTGAATCTGAATCTGAAATGGGGACAGTACCGCGCCGGAAAAGAAAGCTGAGTTAATTTAGAGTTCTATAACTTATTGATATTTGCCGGGCAACGATTTGCCTGGCCTGCGTTTCTATTGCGTGCTGTTTAGGGTCGAAGCGCACTTCGACAAAACGGGGCTGAATAAGATTTTCAGCTTCGCGGACTCGTTCGTCCTTAAACAGGTTGCACTTTGGTCGTGGCAGGAGAAAACAATGACAAATTCCAATGTATCAATCGAAGACGTACCTATTAATCGTTTTCATCAGTTTCTGACGGTACGCTCTGGCGGCGGATCGTTTGTTGACGGCTATGTGCTTAGCATCGTTGGTGTGGCCATGGCACAGATGTCCGCAGGGCTTGGCCTGTCCAGCTTCTGGCAGGGCATGATTGCGGCCTCGGCGCTGATCGGCATTTTTTTCGGTGGTTTCTTCGGCGGGTGGTTGACTGATCGTTTCGGTCGCAAACGCGTTTTCTTCGTGGGGCCGGTCCTGTTCGTTCTGTCCTCAGTCGCCCAGTTTTGGGTTGAGTCGGCGCTTGCGCTGTTTTTGTTGCGCTTTGCCATTGGCATCGCGGTCGGCATTGAGTATCCGGTGGCCACTTCGCTGCTGGTCGAGTTCCTGCCCAAGAAGAATCGAGGGCCTCGCCTGGCCACCCTCACTGTACTGTGGTTCGCAGGCGCAGCGGTGGCCTACATGGTCGGGGAAGCGATTCTTTACCACGGTGGCGATGATGCCTGGCGCATGGTCCTGGCCAGCGCAGCAGTAGTCGGTAGCGTGTTGTTCATGTTGCGCCTTGGTACGCCTGAATCACCACGCTGGCTTATCAGCAAGGGCCGCAGCGCCGAGGCTGAGCAGATTATCAAGCGTGTATATGGCCATGAGTTCTCTCTGCGTAACCTGCCAGAAGAGCCTAAAACCCGGAAACTGTCTTTCCTCAGTCTGCTGCACTCTGGCTATGGCAAGCGCATGTTGTTCGTCACCATGTTCTGGACGTGCTCGGTCATTCCGGTGTTTGCCGTCTATGCCTTCGCCCCGAAGGTACTCGGTGCACTCAATCTCAAAGGCGAGTGGGCCTCGATCGGCTCCGTCGCCATCACCTGTCTGTTCGTAGTCGGCTGCATCATTGCTACGCGCCTGATCAACGGCCTCGGCCGGCGGACCACGCTGCTGCACAGCTTCCTGTGGTCGGGGCTGGCGTTGCTGGGCCTGGGCGCATTCAGCAGCGGTTCGGAAATGCTGATTCTGGCCTTGTTCGGCGCCTATGCACTGTTTATCGGCGGTGCCCAAGTGCTGCAGCTTGTTTACCCCAACGAACTCTTCCCCACCGAAATCCGCGCTGGCGCGGTGGGTGTGGGCACCTCTATGTCGCGGGTCGGCGCTGCGGTCGGTACCTGGTTGGTCCCGATTGCCCTCGATACCTACGGAATCGGCGCCACCATGTATGCAGCCGCAGCAGTGACTTTCGTCGGCCTGGCGTTCTCCTACGCGTTGGCACCCGAAACCCGATCGATGAATCTGCAACAGGCCGCCTCGCTCGCCTGACCTGAAACACAGCCGTCGCGGCGCGTTGCGTCGCGGCTTTCACTACCAAATGTATCCCTGGAGAACCTACCGTGAAATTTGAAGGCATCTACACCCCGGCAATCACTCCACTGGCAGCGGACGGCTCGATCGACAAAGCGGCCTTCTCCGAAGTGCTCGAGTACTTGGTCGAATCGAAGATTCACGGCGTGATCATCGGCGGCTCGACCGGTGAGTACTATGCCCACACTACTCAAGAGCGCATCGAACTGGCTGCCCAGGCCAAGGATGTGCTCAATGGTCGCTTGCCGCTGATCGTTGGTACCGGTGGCATTCGCACCGAAGACGCCGTGGCTTTCGCCCAGCACGCCAAGGAAATCAAGGCGGATGCGCTGCTGGTCGGTACCCCGCCGTACGCGTTGCCGACCCAGCAGGAAATCGCACTGCACGTCAAAGCGGTCGACGCCGCCGCCGACCTGCCGATCATGCTTTACAACTACCCAGGCCGCATGAGTGTCAGCATGGGTGAGGAGTTCTTCGACGCCGTCGCCGATGTGAAGAACATTGTCGCTATCAAGGAAAGCTCTGGTGACATGGCCCAGCTCCACCGCCTGGCCATCAAGCGCCCGAAAATCCAGCTGTCCTGCGGCTGGGACGATCAGGCCCTGGAATTTTTCGCCTGGGGCGCCAAGAGCTGGGTTTGCGCCGGCTCCAACTTCATCCCACGCGAGCACGTGGCCCTGTACGAAGCCTGCGTGATCGAAAAGGACTTCGACAAAGGCCGCAAGATCATGGCCGCCATGATGCCGCTGATGGACTTCCTCGAAGGCGGTAAATTTGTGCAGGCCATCAAGAACGGTGTTGCTTTGAACGGTCTGAAGACCGGTGGCGTGCGCAAGCCGCTGTACGACTTGGATGACGCCGAGAAGCAAGAACTCAAGCGTGTGGTGACAGAACTGAAAGCCACCATCGCCCAGATCAAATAAGGAGACTGGAACATGGCTGAATTGCTGAGCAAGGCACAATACGCGGCCATCGCTGCCGACCTGCAATTGCGCACCAAGGCGTTTATCGACGGTGAGTTCCGCGACGCCATCTCTGGCCGCACGTTTGTCACCACCAATCCGGCCACCGGTCAGCAGCTGGCCGAGGTCGCGGCCTGCGACGTTGATGATGTCAACATTGCCGTGGCCGCGGCCAAGCGCGTTTTTGAAGCAGGCACTTGGTCGAAGATGCAGCCCAACGACCGAAAGCACGTGCTGCAGAAGTTCGCCCAGCTGCTGGAAGATAACGCCCACGAGCTGGCGGTATTGGAAGCGCTGGACAGCGGCAAGCCGGTCAGCGAGTGCCAGACCGTCGACGTGCCGGAAACGATCCACACCATCCGCTGGCATGCCGAGCTGATTGACAAGATTTACGACGCCACTGCACCGACCGGCAACGCTGCCGTGACCATGGTGGTGCGCGAAGCCATTGGCGTGGTCGGCCTGGTGCTGCCGTGGAACTTCCCGCTGCTGATGCTGGCCTGGAAGATCGCTCCGTCGCTGGCCGCCGGTTGCTCGATCGTGGTCAAGCCGGCCAAGGAAACCACCCTCAGCGCCCTGCGCGTGGCCGAGCTGGCCCATGAGGCGGGCATTCCTGCAGGCGTGTTCAACCTGGTGCCAGGCGGTGGCCGTGAAGTGGGCGAAGCCATAGGTCGTCATATGGACATCCCGATGGTCAGCTTCACAGGTTCGACCGACACCGGCCGCCTGTTCCTGAAATACGCCGCCGAGTCCAACCTCAAGCGCATCGTCCTGGAGCTGGGTGGCAAGAACCCGGCCGTGGTCATGAACGACTGCGAAGACCTCGACGAAGTGGCCCAGTTCGTCACCGCCGGTGCGTTCTGGAACATGGGCGAAAACTGCTCGGCCTCGTCGCGCCTGATCGTCCACAAGGACGTGAAAGACGAACTGCTGGGCCTGATCGCCAAGCATCTCAAAGACTGGAAGCTCGGCGACCCGCTCGACCCGGACAACCGCCTGGGTGCCATGGTCAGCAAATCGCACTTCGAGAAGGTAAAGTCGTACCTGGAATACGCGGCCGAGCAGAAACTCAGCATCGTTCAGGGCGGCGAAACCGAAGAAGGCGTGTTCGTGCAACCGACCATCGTCGACAACGTAGGCCGCGACAACAAGCTGTTTGTCGAGGAAATCTTTGGCCCGGTGCTGAGCGTGACCAGCTTCGAGACCATCGACGAGGCGATCGAGCTGGCCAACGATACTGTCTACGGCCTGGCCGCTTCGGCCTACACCGGCAGCTTGCGCAATGCGCTGCGCCTGTCGCGTGAAATCCGTGCGGGCGTGGTGACGGTCAACTGTTTCGGTGAAGGAGATGTGACCACGCCGTTTGGTGGTTACAAGGAGTCTGGCTTCGGTGGGCGGGACAAGTCCATCTGGGCCCATGATCAGTACACGGAGCTGAAGACCATTTGGATCAACGCTTCGTGACTGGTGGGACGCGGGTGGTGCTATCGCCTGCGTCCTGATCCCGCGCTGTTCTGACGGAGTTCGGTGCGGACCCGGCCACTGCCCTTCCGGGCAGTGGCTTTTTTGCATCAGTGGCGAGCGACTGGGTGATCGGTAGTGCATGCATCCAAAAATTCGGCCCCGTCAGGTTACGCGGGGCTTCAATTAATTCCTACGAATGCGTGAAGAGGGCATGTCAAATGGCTCACGTCGTTTCGCTGTTCTGCTATCCAATAAAGGGCTTCGAAGGTGAAAAGCTGGACAGTGTCTCACTGGAATACGGGAAAGGTTTTCCAGGCGATCGTGCGGTAGCCATTACACGAAGTGGAGCGGCGGCTGGCGCCGCACCGTATCAGCAGCTCACGACCAATTCGGCGCTTGTTCATTTTCTACCCGGCAAAAGCCGGGGCGCAGCGACGCTCCATGAAAGGCTGCCGGTGCCTCGTGGAGATTTGCTGACCGATCCAGAACTACTGGCCGAATTTTTTGGTGTGCAAGCACGGGTTGTTCATCGAAACGATTGTCTCGGCCACTGGGATTTTGACGACTCGGCACTTTCCATCATCAATGTAAGGACAGTAGAGGTGCTGTCTACGCTAATGGGCGTAACGATCGATCCCATGCGTTTTCGAGGCAACATCTATATCGATGCAGCACCATTTTCGGAATTCGGATGGCTTGGCAAAGGTGTGGATTTTGGTCAGTCCCGTCTCTCGATTATTCGGCCAATCAAGCGCTGCCGAGCGACGTCGGTAAACCCCCAGACGGGCGAATTGGACGTGAACATTCCCGCCCAACTGAACCGCCATTTCGGTCACATGTATTGCGGTGTCTATGCACAGGTCGAGCAAGCAGGAACGCTGTTACCCAACGATAGAATTTCAGTGACGCAGGCGCATTACCCCGAAAGGCTGGCAATAGCTGCCAAGGTTCCGAGAGCACCTGCGTTGGTTTCTTGGCCGCGTTCTGTAGAAGTCGTTGAGATTTTTGAGGAAGCACCGGGCATTCGCTCAGTATGGCTCCGAGATCCCCTGGCCGTGCTTGGCTCGCTGGAAAGCTTTGTGGCTGGGCAGCATGTTGCAGTTCATCACCTGGCAGTAGATGGCACGTGGCGCCGCTACACCGTGTCAGGCATCAAGGATGATCGGTTACGCATCACGGTGAAGCAGGGGAGTGGTGCCGGCTCCCAAGCTATCCATACTTTAGAAACAGGGCAGCGTCTACATCTGACAGGACCATCCGGCCCAGATACATTCAGACTGGACGCTCCAGCTAATCTCTTTCTCACCGCGGGGATAGGCATCACCCCGACTATCACCAAGCTGGAAGCACTCGTGGAAGCTGGTTACCCGCATCCTGTACGTGTCGTGCATACCGTGAAAGGCAGCGACGATTTAGCGCTGTGGAATGAGGTGACCAAGCTGGTTGGGCAGCTAAACCAAGGTTCTATCGCTTTGCATATGACCCAGGGGAAGAATGGAACTGACGGCGCGATCGAACACAGGCCGGACATATCCGCGCTGGTTACCGCTGCTGCCCATAGTGGGGCTGCCATCCATGTTTGCGGACCTGAAGGCTTTCAGGGCCAGATACAGAACAGCGTGATTCAGGCGGACGCTGCCGATCGCCTGCACATGGACAGCTTCGCAACCCCCGATAGTCCAGTTGAAATGCGCAAAATTCCTGAATGTGGGCCGTTCCAGGTCACGTTCAGCAGGTCAGGTATCTCTGCAACATGGCAACCCACAGATGGGACCCTCCTTAGCTTCGCAGAAACCAAGGGGCTGGTATTGCCTGCCCATTGTCGGGCTGGCATATGTCAAACCTGTGAATGCGCCGTATTGCACGGAAAAATTACTCCGCTGATTGATTCTTGTAGAGCTAAGTCTGGGTATGCGCTCATGTGCGCGTCCGTACCTGGGAGTGATATCAGCATCGATTGCTGAATCAGAGGCCAAGGATATGCCTGCCGCGGATTGAAAGCGGATTTAATTCTCCTAGGCGTCTAGCTCGACGACTTCGAAGGAACAAACATCCTGAGACGCGAAAATCGATTGCCGATCAGGCTAACTGTGTTTGATGAGATAACTGATAAACAAACGAAACAACTCCGCATTCCCGGTAATCCCCAGCCGCTGCCAGATATTGTGCCGATGCACCTTAACCGTCCCCTCGGAGATCCCCAACTCACGGGAGATCGACTGGCTGCTGTGCCCCTGCAGGATTAGCTTGGCCACGTGCCGTTGGGTCTCGGTGAGCTGCCCCTGAAGGATATCGACGAAGGCGTCTTCCAGCTGGCTGTCCGACTCCTGTGGGTCGGCTAGGTCGTCGGCATGGGCCAGGCGCAGGTGCTGGCTGAAAATGGCGTCAATCAGCGGCGTCAGTGCCGCCAGCCGCTGCGCTTCCTCCGCTTCGAATGCGCCCTTGTCCAGGCCGCGCATCAGTGAGTACACCAGCGCGGTACGCGGCCGCACCGGGACGATGAAGCCAATCTCCTCGATAAGGCTGCCGTGGTGCGAGGAGACACAGGGGTGGATATCGTGTGAGATGGAAAAGCCCGAAGCGAAGAAACTGTCTGGGGCCAGTTCGCTCATGCGCCACAGGCCGGACGGATGGTTGTTAGTGCAGGCGACATAGAACGGGTCGAGCAGGTAACCACCGCGGAGATAGGCCTTGAGCGTGCGCTCGGCTACGCGCTGGTTGTAGCCGTCATGGATCAACAGCGCCGGCTGGTTGAAGCGAAACAGGTAGGCGCAGCTCATGTCGTAATCGACCACACCCTTGAGCGCTGCGTCGAGGGCAGATCCCAGGGTGTCGCTGCCGATACTGCGGATAACCGCGCCCAGACGGTGGGCGTTGTCGCTATTCATTGCAGTGGCCTGTGCGGTGTTGAAAGAAAGCGCGAATGCCGCCCGGCTGTAAAAGCCCGAGCGGCATTGAACGATGACATGCCCTGTCAGTGCAACGCCGGGCTGGCAGGTAGCAGTTCGCCCTTTTCATCCTGGCGACCCAGTTCCAACGCCTTGGGCACAGCCAGCCAGTAAGCCAGCGCCATGCCCAACAGGCCGCCCGCAAGCTTGCCGATGATCAATGGCCCGATCAGCGTCGGCTGGAAGTTGGCCGAGTACGCCAGGTGGTCACCAAAGGTGAACGCCGCGCACACGGCAAAGGCGATCACCAGTACCTTGTCCTTCGGCGGCATGTCGGCCACCAAGCGGAACATCGCCAGGATGTTGGCCGAGGCGGCGAGGATGCCGGCGGCGCCCACCGATGACAGGCCCAGCTTCGACGCCACTTTCTCGATCGGCCGCGACAGGAAGCGCTTGATCAGGTAGACCATCGGGAATGCACCGCAGAGCATGATACCCACGTAACCGGCAATCTCCAGGGCGCGAAATTGGTCGGCCTTGTCGGCGATGATTGGCGCAAAGCCCCAGCCGCCAAACATTGATGTGAACGCACCGGTGAAGTACTCGACAATCGAGGCCACCAGCACAAGGGTCACCGCTGCGTACATCAACTGCCCTAGCTTGAGGAACAAACCGACCATCAGGTTGGGGAAGTACCGCAGTGCCGCTGCCAACGCCACGCAAAACAAGATCAGCGGCGACAGGTTGCGCAGCAGGGTCGGCAGGGTGAAGTGCAGGGCTTGGGTCGCGGCGCCTGCCGTAGCGATGTCTGGGCGCACGCCCAAGCCCATGGCCTGCATACCCATGGCGATAAATACGATGCTGATCGGGATGCTCAGCAACCCCGCCATGATGCCCAGAGCCATGTACTTGTGGTCGGCCTTGTTGAGCATGGCCAGGCCCACCGGGATGACGAATATCACGGTCGAACCGCACTGGAAGCCGGTGATCAGGCCGAGGATCCAGCCTTCGGGGCTGTGGGACAGCGCCTGGGCCAACTGGTAACCGCCGAGGTCCGAGGCGATGAAGATCGGCCCGGCAATACCGGCATCGGCACCCATTGCCAGGAACAGTGGGCCGATGAACTGGCTGATGAAACTGGAAATGAATGGGATGGCGGCCATTATCCCGGCCACCGGGATGAAGATCGGCCCGATGCTGTGCAGCCCGGCGGTGAACTCTTTAGCTAGCTCGGATTCCGCGTTGACGATCGATGCGATCGCGCCAATCACGGCGCACACCATAATCACGTAGATGACGTAAGTGCCTATGTTTTCCATCTGCTGCCTCTGTCTTGTTGGAATTGGCTTGGGGGCAGAATTGAAGGGTGCTGCATATCGTTGTTGTTCAAAGCCGGCAGGGGGCTGCCGGCCTGGCATCACATGGCGGTGTAGGCGTTGTCGACGAACAGGTGCGAGCCGCTGACGAAGCTCGACTCGTCACTGGCCAGGAACAACGCGGCATTGGCCACTTCGCTCGGGTCGCACAGCCGCCCCTGCATGGTCTTGATCGCCTCGTCGGATGCATCCACGCCATAACCGCGCAGCAGGTCGAGCTCGCGGCGACCATGGGCGGTGCCGATGAAGCCTGGGCAAATGGCGTTGCTGCGGATGTTCTGGTCGCGGTATTCCACGGCCAGGGCGCGGGCGAACATGTGGCAGGCGCCCTTGGTGGTGCAATACAGCACCTCCATCGGCGTGCCGACCACAGCGGAAATCGACGAGGTGCAGATCACGCTGCCGCCGCCGGCGGCGAGCATGCCCGGTAACACGGCCTTGGTGACCAGGAACATGCTTTTCACGTTGACGCTCATCAGCCGGTCCCAGTCAGCTTCGCTGGTTTCCAGGAACGGGCCGGCGGCGATGATCCCGGCGTGGTTCATCAGTACGGTGATCGGGCCGAAATGCGCCTGGCCCTGGGCCACGGCACGGTGCACCTGGTCGGCCTGCGACACATCGGCGGCAACGAACAACGCCTGCCCGCCTTCCGCATTGATGCGCGCCGCCACCGCTGCGCCCTGGCTCGTCGGCAAGTCGAGAATCACCACCTTGGCACCCTCGGCGGCGAATAGCTCCGATGCAGCCAGGCCACACCCGCCTGCGCCGCCGGTAATCAGTGCTACCTTGCCTTTCAAACGATCCATCAATATGTTCCTCGGTTGCTGTGGTTGCGTCCCCAAAACTAGAACCAAGGTTGAGTGCGGTAAATATACCTAAGGGTATAGCCAGGTTACTTAGCTAGGCTTACTCCTGAGGCAGCGATGCGCTCATGTAGGGAAGCCAGGGGCGATTCAAAGCACAGTTTCAGGCTAACCCAGATCACCAGCGGCAATTGGGAAACTGGCGTCTTCGCCCTACGGCAGAGAATTCGCGCGCTCATTGCTCGTCCGCTAGACCGATATTGACTGGCATTACCTAGCTCTAAGATTTCTCCTGCAAGCGTCACTGTTCGCGGCTGTACCTGGCCAATCCAATTCGGGAACATTGAAATCGCAATGGTGTGGGTGAGCTCACTCGAATGCCTGTCCACATTAAAGGGGCCACTGTAGGCGCTATACGATAGGCCTTGAGCGCGGTACTCCGCATCGGTGCCCTCAAACCAGTCACTTGATGAAAACGGTGCCCGATTTGGCATCCTCAGCGGAGCCGACATATAGCCATCTTCCGTGTAGATTATGAATCCTTCAGGATGTTCACCAAAGTGATGTACAGGGCCATATCCGTCCCCTGGGTAATTTGTGTAGGCTTCGAGCACTCAAGGTCCAATCAGTTTTTCACGCATGCTCATGGTTGTACCTCACATCGTCTGCTGCATGTCGTTGTCGATTGGCAAAAGCTGTCCAGAGATGGACTTGCCTGCGTCCGATGCTAGGAAGGCTGCTAGTTCTGCAATGTCCTTCGGGTCCACCAGGCGTTGGAGGGATTGAACAGAAAGCGCCTTGCTACGTTCCTCCTCCACGGAGTTTCCGCTGAGATCGGCCCTACCTTTGAGCACGTTCTCAAAGCGTTCCCCTTCGACAGCTCCGGGCAGAATGGCGTTAACACGAATCCCATACGCGCCGAGTTCACGTGAAAGGCTCTTAGTGAAACCAATCAATCCCCATTTACTGGTTGAGTAGGGGGAGCGATCTGGGTAGCCCAGTCGTCCCGCAACAGAAGACATGTTAATGATGGAGGGGTGAGATGAACGCTTGAGCGCAGGAACGGCCAGGCGCGTAACGTTGAAGGTACCATTCAAATTTATCTGCATGACCTTGTCCCACTCATCAGGATCAAGTTGCTCAACGGGAGCGGTGGGGCCCGCTACCCCGGCGTTGTTGACGAGTACATCTAGACCACCCATGGCTTCGATAATGCCTGGAATACCGAGCTCAAGACTGCGGCGATCAGATACATCGCATACCGCGGTGCGAATATTAGAATGCTCTGCATGAAGGCGGTTCAAGCCTTCAGTGTCGATGTCCACTACAGTGACGTCAGCGCCGCGGCTGCTGAAGGCCAGAGCGATCGCATACCCGATTCCAGATGCTCCCGCCGTTATCAGTACTTTCTGTTTAGTCATGGTCGATCCTCAATAGCGTAGGTCTTCCAAAACATTAAAATCCTGCGAAGCTATCCATGAAATTGTTTATCGTTATGCGACCTATCATCAGGATGGATTGGTATGGACCTGTCGCGTATTGATCTTAACCTTTTGGTTTCGCTGGACACGCTACTGGCTGAGTTGAACGTGACCAAGGCAGCTTCGCGCCTTCACATCAGCCAGCCCGCGATGTCTGCACAGCTTTCACGCTTGCGCGAGCTGATGGGCGATCCGCTGTTGGTCCCGATTCAAAAAGGCCGGAGCATGACCCCCACCGCCCGGGCATTGGCGCTGCGGGGACCTCTACGTGCAGCCCTGATAACTCTCGGTTCAGTCATTCAGAGTGAGTTGGGATTCGATCCGTGGAACGACAAGAGAGTCTTCCGGATAGCCGCCTGTGATACCGCCTTAAGCACCATTTGTGAGCCGTTGATTGCATCGATCGCCAAGCACGCTGGTACCCAAATTCAGGTGTCTCTCAATGCCGTTGATCCTGGGCTCATAGGAAGGCAGATGGAGGAAGGTGTTTTCGATCTGCTGATCGACTCTAGCCGCGGCGTTCCTCTGGGGATGAGATGCACGGCACTTAGGACCGATGAGTTCGTCATGGCGCAGCGGAAAGGGCACCCTCGTGGAAGTGAGCCTCTTACCCTGGGTGGGTACTGTGAACTCAATCATCTTGTCGTATCGCCTGAGCGGGAGAGCTTTAGGGGGTATATGGATGAGTATTTGCGCTCCGCTGGCATGAGCCGAAAAATCTACCTTACCGTGCCCACCGCTGGGATGGTTCCCGGGATTCTGATGTCGACGGACTTGGTCTGTACGATGCCTCGCATGCTTACTCAGTCCCAGAACGATGCCATCGAGACGTTTGAGTTGCCGTTCGAAAGCGAGCCTCTCCAACTCATGATGGCTTGGCATCCGAGGGATGATGCTGACGCGGCTATTCTCTGGCTGCGTCAGTTGGCTCAAAGTCCTGCCGCAACAATTCAAGCCTCATCGAGCGATACCAAATAATTTCGCTATCTGGATAGCGGCTACTGGGCCTGGATAGCCACGTTCGAAGCAGAGCGGATAATTGGAGCTGTGGCCGATGTGCCGGTCATACCTCAACGGCTTTCAAGAGCCTCACAGCCCTGACAACGAAAAAAAGAGGGTTTGCTTCATGCCAGGTACGATGTTGGCTGCTCGCCTACACGAAGTTGGTGGCAAATTTACCGTGGACGAAATTCCGCTTCCAGATGTTGGCGAGCATGATGTCCTGATCAAAACTGCCGCCTGCGGTGTTATCCCAAATTTGCGTAACGTCGTCACAAATTTCCCTGAGTGGTACCCGTTCCTACCTCTGCCGGAGCTGCCAGCTGTGTTCGGGTTGGATGCCGCAGGTACTGTGGTATCGGTTGGCCGCTCTGTGAAAGATTTCAAAGAAGGTGATCGGGTCTATGTCAATCCAGGACTGAGTTGCGGCAACTGTAAGCAGTGTCTGGCTGGCCTTCCGACGCGGTGCGCTAGCTACACCTTCATGGGCTATTTCGGATTCAGCCCGTCTTCAAGTGAGGTATTTCGCGAGTATCGCCATGCCGGGTACGCCCAGTATCTTCGAGCGCCTGCGCGTAACCTGATCACCTTGGCTGACGAACTGCCATTCGAGGTTGCCACACGTCTTGGATACTTGGGCACAGCTTACTCTGCGTTGAAAAAGCTTGAACTCGCGCCCGGTCAGAGCTTGCTAGTACTGGGGGCTTCAGGAACCTTGGGTATCGGAGTCACGCTTGCCGCATTAGCGATGGGCGTGACGGATATCATCGTGGCAGCGCGAGATAGGACCGCACTCGAACGACTTCGCCAGTTGGCCCCAAAACGCATTCGCTCCCTACAGATCACGAGTACCGACTTGCACGCGAGCATTCGTGACATGGCTCCGGGAGGAGTCCACGCGGTAGTTGATACGCTTGGCGCGAAAGCTCCAGCAGAGCTTTCTGTTTCGGCTATGAACGCCGTCACGTCGGGAGGAAAGATCGTACAGATCGGCGGCGTAAGCGGACCTATTCCGATCGATCCTCACCCGTTCATGTGTACCCAGCTTCATTACATCGGCTCACTGTGGTTTACCACAGCAGAAGCGCAGGAGCTGATGGCGTTGATCAGAGCGGGATTACTCGACACCAATCAGTGGGCACCCCGTCCTTACACACTGAACCAGCTCAACCAAGCCCTTGAAGATATCCAAACCGATGCCAGCGGCTTCTTGAACTATCACATCGTGCACGCATAACGGCGAAGCAAGGCGACGACACAGATCGTCGCCTTGACGTTGTTCTCAGCTCTCTTATGTTGGTAGGTTGCTGGTATAAGTCATCGCCGTTTTGGAGGGCTTTCCATGGCCTGGCCCAACGTCTCCCCATTTATACCCTCTGATCAGGTACTCGCGGATTTCAGCGTATGCGAGTCGTCCGACCTAGAGGAGGCGGTGCTATGCGGTGAGCGGATGTTCTGCAAGAACCGGCTTGAAAAAAAGGGAATCGACTTCAAGGCTCGATTTTTTCATCGATCGGCCGGCGAGGCTGGGGTTGCCAGAATGTCCTTTGGGGGAGAGGTAGCGATCAACCCTGGGAAGCTGGATGACATCGTGCTGGTTCAGTCGGTCCTTACTGGACATGAGCACGCGATCAGTGATCAGTTGCGCCTCAACTGCAACCCCGGACATGCTACGGTTTTCAACTACCATCGACACTCCTTCTTCAATCATTTCCCTGGCACTGACAAGCTGCTCGTCTGCATTGATCGAACGCTCTTGGAAACCATGCTTCAACGTCAGCTGGGAAGAAGTATTAAGCAAGACATCTACTTTCAGCCTCATCTGCCCACGGATACGTCAGCAGGCCTGAATTGGCTACAGACAATGGGGTGGGCTTACAGTCAGCTATCGTCCAAGTCATTAGTTTCATCGCATCTACAAAGCCAAATTGGGGAGGTGCTGGCCTCTTCTTTGCTCGACTTTCATGTAAGTAATTACAGCCAGGCGCTGCGAGAGTCGGCTGAAAAAAGAGTGGTCCCTGCGGTTGTTCGGATGATTGAGGATTTCATGGAAGAGCATGCTCAGGAGCCTCTCACGATCTCGCAAATTGCAAGGCACGCCGGCGTGACTGCTCGTACGGTTCAACTCAGTTTTCAACGATTCCGTGGGCTACCGCCGATGCAGTTCTTGAAGGAGATTCGCCTGCGGCGCGTTCGTGTAGAGCTCGAAACCCAGCAGCATCCAGACGTTCAGGTCTCGTCCACGGCACTAAAATGGGGTTTTACCCATCTTGGTCGGTTTTCGTCTGACTACAAGCAGCGATTCGGAGAATCACCTTCCATGACGATCAAACGGCGACGAGCATAGATGGGCGTCGCCTAATGTTGATGGCGAGAACTAGGAATGATTGGATTAGAGCAGTGTTGAACGTACAGGGTGAGAAGTCTATTAATAGTGACTATCAGCGTGTTTGATTTTGCCAGCGCTAGTTTTTCCATTACTTTGTTTTTCAATGAAGCGAGGCGCGGTACCCCTCCTTGTACCAACCGAGTGTCCTTCATTGCCCTTTGGTGTTGCCGCTTGCCTGCAGGCGGCTTTTTTACCAAAAATCTTTCAGTCATTGCGTATGGAATGAGCACGCAGTGATCTCTTCTTGGCTCCTTGGGATGGGATAATAACCTGCCTTTACCATGGCCGTCAGGCCATGGTTTTTTTAGTTTCGGTTGAGGCAGAGAGTAAAAACGCCTGGGGAAAGGCGGTAGAAATGTTTCCTTGAAACTCACTGAACGCCTTCGTTATCCACGCTAGCAAGCGCCTCCTGCAAAGTGCTGAGGGCAGGTCCTAGAGCGGTTGCAAGCTGGTTGGCGCGTTCTGTCGGTGTCCAAGCCCGCTTACCCAAAAAGAGCTCATCACCAAATCGTTTGCGAAGCTTAGCTATGGTATTGCTGATAGCTGGTTGTTTTACCCCCAAGCGCTCAGAAGCCCGAGTCACTCCCCCTTCTTGATATACCACCAAGAAAGTAATCAGGCTGTGTAAATCTGCATCCAGTAGCGCTTTTTCAGGATTCTGCATGTTGCCCCCGCATTTAATTGTCCATAAACAGTGCTCTAAAGGAGATGCTTCGGCAATGGGAGGTCAAGCAATCAGTTAATGCTGCGAAACTTGAGCTTGAAAAATGATCTATCATATCTTTTTCATTGTCCCAGAAGCCGCTAATGATCATCGAGCTGAAGTATTTGTTCAGCGCGATTATCGTATAGCTCATACACCCCGGCGCAGTGCGAAGCACGTTAACCAGGTCGTCCACGGCTAAAAGTACATCATCGTCAGGGCGGTCTTCGAAGCGAACCTCTAACGCGCTTGCTGATATCAACCCCATTGCTAATACTCCCGATTTAAAATCGACGATAATTCGCCACTTCAGTTCGAAAAATATTTCAATATTTGAAATCTAGGGCAGCGCTACTGCTAGTCACTGCCCTGGATCTTAGTTTTGACTCACGCTCCAGCCGCCCCCAAGAGCTTTGTAAATCTGGACTTCACTATTGATTTGATCGAGCTGATCATTCAATAGCTTCTGTTGTGAGGAAAACAGTTCGCGTTGAGCATCCAGCACTGTCAAATAGCTATCGACGCCCTGGTCATAGCGCTGCTGAGCCAAGCTAAAATAGGCTTTATAATTTTCAACCAACTCGCTTTGAGCACTGAGCTGCTTGCCATAAGTTCCCCTCGCAGCGAGTCCATCGGCTACCTCTCGGAAAGCGGTTTGGATACTCTTCTCGTAGGTCGCTACGCCCACATCCTTCTGAAGTTCAGCGTAATCGAGATTAGCTCGCAGCTTTCCTGCGTTAAAAATCGGCACGCTGATTTGTGGAGCGAAGCTCCAGCTTTCAGATCCGCTGTTGAACAGTCCATCAAGATCGCTGCTGGCTGAGCCCGCTGAAGCTGTCAGGCTAATGCGTGGAAAAAATGCCGCACGAGCTGCGCCGATATTTGCGTTCGCGGCCATAAGTTGATGTTCAGCAGAACGGATGTCCGGTCTATTCAGCAGCAGATCAGCTGGTAGCCCAGCTGGAACCTTCCCTAGGGCGCTCATGGCCAGTGGCGAGTTTTTTGGCAAATCCGTTGGAATCTTGCTGCCCAGCAACAATTCCAGTGCGTTCACATCCTGCGCTATTCGCCGGGTATACAAGGCCTGCTGGGCCTGGGCTTGGTTCACCAAAGTCCTGGCCTGTCGAACATCTAGCTCCGACGAGGTTCCTGCCGAAGCACTCGACTCGATCATTGCCAAGCTTTCAACGTAGCTGGTCAGCGTCGCCTCGGTCAGCTCCAAGAGCGCTTGGTCGGTTCGCCACAGAAAATAGGTCGTCGCCACATCGCCTATGAGTGCGATCTGAACGCTGTGCTGCGCCTCTTCAGTAGCGAGGTATATTTCAAGTGCTTGGTTCGACAAGCTACGGATTCGGCCAAACAAGTCCAACTCGTAGGCAGTCACCAAGCCTACTTGGTACTGGCTATCGATCCGAGAAACGCCGGTGGGGGACAAATCGTCAGGCAAGCGCGTTCGATTTCCAGAGGCTTGGCCATCAAGTGTGGGAAACCGCTCCGCTCGTTGGATGCGGTAAAGCGCTCTGTAGGATTCAACATTTTTGGCAGCGATTCGAAGATCTCTGTTGTTCTCTAGCGCCGCATCGAGGAGGCGGCCCAGCGCTGGATCTTTGAAGAACTCTTTTGCCTCGGGGAGAGCCGCCCCGATACTGCGTTGATCTCCCTGCCCGCCGTAGGCTTCGCCCGTTGGCCACAGCGCCTGCACGGGGGCGGCTGGCTGCTCATAGTCGGGGATCAAGCTGCATCCGCTGAGCATCAGCAATGCAAACACGGGGAGCGACTTAAACATCATGAGTCACCTCCTTGACGGCTTTTGGCTTTCGTTTCATGAGCCCCTCGAACAGCTTGACAACTACCACGTAGAACAACGGAACAAAGAAAACAGCCAGCACGGTTGCTGTGATCATGCCGCCGACGACGCCCGTAGCAATGGAGTGCTGGCTGCCAGCGCCTGCCCCGGATGCAATGGCCATCGGCAGCACACCGAAGGTGAATGCCAGCGAGGTCATCAATATCGGACGCAAACGCAGCTTGGCTGCCTCTATCGCAGCTTTGACGATCGGATAACCCTCCTTCTCATACAGCTCTTTGGCGAACTCTACGATCAGGATGGCGTTCTTGGCGGACAGGCCTACCGTGGTCATCAAGCCCACCTGGAAGTACACATCCGCCGTCAGGTCGCGCCAAAGCGTTGCCAGCACCGCACCCAAAATACCCAGAGGAACAACCATGATCACTGAGACCGGTACCGACCAGCTCTCATACAGGGCGGCCAGGCACAGGAAAACGATCAGCACAGTCAACGCGTAGAGCAACGGAGCCTGGTCGCCAGTTTGGATTTCTTCATATGAGAGGCCGGTGTAGCTCAGGCCAATGCCAGCAGGCAGTTGTTGCATGATTTCAGCGATGGCTATCATCGCGTCACCCGTGCTGTATCCAGGGGCTGGCTCGCCGAGGATGTTCAGGGAAGAAATACCACCGTAGCGCTCCAGCTTCGGTGAGCCGCTTACCCACTCACCGGTTGCAAACGCCGAGAACGGAACCATCTGGCCAAGGCTATTGCGCACGTACCATTTATCGAAGTCCTCAGGTGCGATTCGCGAGATATCTTCGCCCTGGACATAGACTCGCTTGACCCGGCCGCGATCGATGAAGTCGTTGACATACATCGAGCCCCAGGCTGCCGACATCGTTTCGTTGATAGACGCGATGCTTACCTGCAGCGCACGGGCCTTTTCGTCATCAATGTTCACCTGGAATTGCGGCTCGTCGTCCTTGCCGTTTGGACGCACTGCTTGGAGCGTCGGGTTCTCGCTAGCCAATTGCAGGAACTGGTTTCGAGCTGCCATCAATGCTTCATGGCCAAGACCAAGGTTGTCCTGCAGGTACAAGTTGAAGCCCATCGCATTGCCCATTTCCAAAATGGCAGGGGGCACGAATGCCATCACGCTTGCATCTTTGATCTTGGCAAAATGCTGATTAGCCCGCTGCGCGATGCTGAATACGTCTTGCCCGGCCCCGTGACGCTCCTTCCAATCCTTGAAGGTGATCAGCACCAGCCCCGAGTTCTGACCACGACCAGCAAAGTTGAAGCCATTCACCGTCATGAAGTGCTCAACCAACGCGCCCTCATCATTTGCCAAGTAGTCTCGCACCTCTTGAAGTACACCCTCGGTACGCTCTGCGGAAGCGTTTGCCGGGGTACGCACTTCGATCATCATCAAGCCCTGATCCTCGTTGGGCAGGAATGCCTTCGGGATTTGAGTGAATAAATAGCCAGTTCCCCCCGTGATGAACAAGAATGCGAGAAGGTACCTACCGCGGCCTTTCAGCATTGCGCCGACGCCTCGCTCGAATCGCACCGTGCCGCGGTCGAAAACGCGGTTAAACCAGCCGAAGAAGCCCTTTTTCTCGTGGTGGGAATTACCTTCCGGGGCTTTGAGGATGGTCACGCAAAGTGCTGGGGTGAACACAAGAGCGACGAAGATCGACAGCCCCATGCAGACCACGATCGTGATCGCGAACTGTTGATAGATGATGCCAGCGGATCCACCAAAGAACGCCATTGGTACGAATACAGCCGACAGCACCATTCCGATGCCCACCAAGGCCCCGGAAATCTGATCCATCGACTTGCGGGTAGCCTCAAGAGGCGACAAGCCCTCGTCATGCATAAGCCGCTCAACGTTCTCGACTACGACGATTGCATCGTCAACCAGCAAGCCGATAGCAAGCACCATGGCGTACATGGTGAGCACGTTGATATTCAGGCCGAAGTACGGCAGAAGGGCGAATGTGGCGAGCAGCACCACAGGAACTGCCAGAGTGGGGATAAGTGTGGCCCTGAAGCTCTGCAGGAACAGAAACATGACCAGGAAGACCAGTACCACTGCCTCAAAGATGGTGTGTACTACCGATTCAATCGAGGCATCAACGACAGGTGTTGTATCGTAGGGGTAAATCACTTCCACGCCGTCAGGCAGGTAGGCCTTTTGCTCCTCCATCAGCTTTTTGACCGCCTCTACGGTCTCCAGCAAGTTGCCACCGGTGGACAACCGCAGCGCCAGACTTGCAGTTGGCGAGTCCTTGTACTGTGCAGAAATGGCGAAGCTGTCAGCCCCCAGCTCGGCGCGACCGACATCCTTCACTCGTACCTGGGAGCCGTCCGCGTTTACCTTGACCAAAATCTCATCGAACTGGCTAGGCGTCGTCATACGCGTCTTGCCAAGAACGGTTGCATTCAGCTGGACGCCTGAACGAGTTGGTAATCCACCCAACTGGCCCGAGGACACCTGGACGTTCTGCTCCCGGATAGCATTGGCGACGTCAGTAGGCGTCAGCTGATAGCTGTTGAGCTTGCCAGGATCCAACCAGATACGCATTGCGTATGGCGAGCCAAACAGCTGGAAATCGCCGACACCAGGGATGCGCGAGATCGGATCCTGAAGCTGGGAAGCGATCAAGTTACCGAGGTCGAAGTTATCGAGCTTGCCCGAACGGTCCACCAAGCTCATGACCAGGAAGAAGTTCATCTGATACTTCACTACTCGAAGACCCTGACGCTGAACTTCCTCCGGCAAACGTGGTGTCGCCAACTGCAGCTTGTTCTGCACCTGAACCTGAGCGATATCAGGATCGGTTCCCTGTTCAAAAGTCACGATGATGGTCATGCTGCCGTCAGAGGCGCTCTCAGCCGACATATATCTGAACCCATCCAGACCACTGAGCTGTTGCTCAATCACCTGGACCACCGTGTCCTGTACGGTTTGTGCAGAAGCGCCTGGGTAGCTGACCTGGATCGAAACGGCTGGGGCCGCGATGTTCGGATATTGGCTGATCGGCATCTTCGCCAGCGACAGCGCGCCGGCAAGCATGGTCACGATAGCGAGAACCCAGGCGAAAATCGGCCTGTCGATGAAAAAACGAGACATCAGTTGTGCCCCCTCAGTTAGCCGAGGCTTCTGTGATAGCGGCGAAGCCGTCTACCAAATTCACATTGTTGGCCTCAACCGCGTTGACAGCGATGCCGCTGCGAACACGTTGAACACCTTCGGTAACGATTCGCTCTCCCTCGGTCACGCCTTTACTGATCAACCAAGCATTGCCCACGGTTCGGAGGGTCTGAATCTCACGGGACTCGACGGTGTTGTCAGCCTTCACGACCCAGACGCTTGGCACACCTCGCGTGTCGCGGCTGATGGCTTGTTGCGGTACCAAGATTGCGGCGTTTCGCACGCCCTCTTTCAGCAGAGCATGCACAAACATGCCTGGTAGCAGCTTGCGATTTGGATTGGGAAATTCGGCGCGAAGGGTCACAGAACCTGTTGTGGGATCAACGCTCACTTCAGAAAACTTCAGAGTCCCTGGCAGTGGGTAAGCACTTCCGTCATCCAGCGTCAGGCTGACTTCAGCCTGGTTCTCGCCTGTCTTTTGAAGGCCGCCTGACTCCAGCGCCTTTTGCAGACCAAGAAGCTTCGTGATTGGCTGAGTGACATCGACATAAATGGGGTCCAGCTGCGTGACGGTGGCCAGCGACTGAGCTTGGCCATTGGTAACGAGCGCCCCCTCGGTGACTGTCGAGCGACCAATGCGGCCGGAGATTGGGGAAAGCACCCGTGTGTATTGAACGTCGATGCGAGCAACCTGGTAATCGGCTTCTGCTTGTTTCCATGCGGCAAGCGCATCGTCGTACTGCTGCTTGCTGACTGCCTTGGTCTTCAACAGCGTTTCATAGCGACGAGCCAGGTTTTGTGCGCTCGTTCGATTCGCTTCCGCACGACGCAACTGCGCTTCGTACGTCCGCGGATCAATCTGATAAAGCTGCTGACCCAGCTTGACTTCAGTGCCTTCAACAAACGACCGCTTCTGAAGGATCCCCGAAACCTGCGGGCGGACTTCCGCTACACGGAATGCCGAAGTCCGGCCAGGCAAGTCAGTTGTCAGGGTCAGAGCTTGTGCACGCACGGTGTACACGCCCACATCCGGTGGTGGAGTTGCTGAGCTCACCTGTTCTTTCTCACCACATCCCGTAACCAGCATCAGCGCAGTTAAAGGGATTACGCGTAATGCACGCGGGGATCGTATCTGTCTCACGGTTTGGCTCCATCTCTCTGCCCGCATGACGGGGGCTATTTCTGAATCGTAATGCGGTAGAGTGTACCATTATGCGATACTCTTGATGCAAGGAAGCTTGAGCCGCCGTTGGTCGAGGTTTATCGATTGAGGCGTTCGCGATATGTGGCTGGCTAGCGGAGGCAGAGAGCTCTACAGTGGCGGCCAATGTGATAGGTCGCAGCCGTACGCGCAGAGGAAAGATATGAACCAATCAGATGAAAATGTTGGCAAGGCCGGGGGCATCCAGGTCATCGCCAGAGCAGCCTCGATCATGCGAGCGCTTGGCAGTCATCCGCATGGCTTGAGCTTGGCGGCCATTGCGCAGCTGGTCGGGTTGCCTCGCTCCACCGTTCAGCGAATCATCAACGCTTTGGAAGAAGAGTTTCTAGTCGAGGCTTTAGGGCCTGCCGGAGGTTTTCGACTTGGCCCTGCGCTTGGTCAGCTAATCAACCAGGCGCAATCAGACATTCTGTCTTTGGTGAAGCCGTATTTGCGCTCACTGGCTGAGGAGCTAGATGAGTCCGTATGTCTGGCCTCTCTGGCCGGAGACAAAATTTACGTGCTTGACCGCATCGTGTCAGAGCGAGAGCTGCGGGTGGTGTTTCCGATCGGTATTAACGTGCCCGCCGCTGCGACTGCAGCTGGCAAGGTCCTCTTGGCAGCTTTACCTGACGAAACCCTAAAAGCAGCACTCGGCGAGCAGCTGCCAGCATTCACATCTAACACCCTAGGGCGGAAGGCGCTTGTCAAACAACTGAGCGAAGTGAGGCAGAGTGGTTTCGCTAGCGATCTTGACGAGCATATTGATGGCGTGTGCTCATTCGCAACGCTTTTGGATACCTACCTTGGCTATTACTCCCTCGCGGTCGTAATGCCGAGTTCCAGAGCGAGCAAGCAGTCAGACGTGATCAAAAAAGCTCTGCTGCAGAGCAAGCAGAACATAGAGCGTGCTATCGGCCGCGCGTCGAAGAAAGCTCCCTAGATAAGATGGCCAGAAAGACGGCAGCTGAGGCGGAGGAGACAAGACAGCGCATTATTGATGCGGCGCTTGAGGTGTTTGTTGCCCAAGGTGTTCCCGACGCGACCCTAGATCAGATAGCACGGAAGGCAGGCGTCACTCGTGGTGCTGTCTATTGGCATTTTAACGGGAAGCTGGAAGTGCTCCAGGCGGTGCTGGCATCTCGGCAGCATCCCCTCGAATTGGACTTTACTCCTGACTTAGGGATTGAGCGCTCTTGGGAGGCGGTGGTTGTCGCCATGCTGGACGCCGTGCATAGCCCCCAGTCAAAGCAGTTCTCGGAGATCTTGATTTACCAAGGGCTTGATGAGTCGGGCCTGATCCATAATCGAATGGTGCAAGCGAGCGATCGGTTCCTGCGGTACATTCACCAGGTTCTTGGGCACGCGGTTACCCAAGGGGAATTACCCATAAATCTGGATATTCACACCTCAATCGGCGTCTTCAAAGGACTGATCACCGGACTGCTCTATGAGGGATTACGAAGCGAGGACCAGCAGGCTCAGATAATCAAAGTTGCGCTGGGATCGTTTTTGGCTTTGCTCAGGGAGCCTCCTCGCTTGTTGTTGTGCGCGGAGGCTCAGATTAAGCAAGCCAAATCCTTCGAGTGAGGGGTGACGCGCCGGTTATATCGCCAGTGCTCGTTCCCGAAGCTCGCTGTTGAGGATGCGGTCGTTCTCGCTATAGTCGACAGGGCAGTCAATCACGTGTACGCCAGGGTTGGCGATACAGTGGTCAAGCAGCGGCAGCAAGGCGTCAGCGCTTTCTACTCGATAGCCGTGGGCACCGTAGGCTTCAGCATATTTGACGAAGTCCGGGTTGCCGTAGTCCAGGCCGAAATCGGTGAAGCCCATGTTGGCCTGTTTCCAGCGAATCATGCCGTAGCCATCGTCACGCAGGATTACCACGGTAATGTGCATGTTCAAGCGTACTGCGGTTTCCAATTCTTGGCTGTTCATCATGAAGCCGCCGTCACCACATACCGAGATCACCGGGCGATCCGGGTACACCAGGTGCGCCGCCATGGCCGATGGCAGGCCGGCGCCCATGGTCGCCAGGGCGTTGTCCAGCAGCACGGTGTTCGGCTTGTGCGCCTTGTAGTTACGGGCGAACCAGATCTTGTAGATGCCGTTGTCCAGGGCAACGATGCCTTCGGACGGCAGCACGCGACGGATGTCGGCGACCAGACGCTGAGGGTAGACCGGGAAGCGATCGTCGTCGGCACCTTCGGCGATTTGCGCTTCGTTGGCATCACGGATGGACATCAGGCGGGTGAAGTCCCAGTGCGCGGTGTCGGTCAGCGCTTCGCTGATCTGCCATACAGAGTTGGCGATGTCACCGATCACTTCCACTTGTGGGAAGTAAACGGCGTCGACTTCGGCGGAACGGAAGCTGATGTGGATGACCTCTGTGCCGCCGCGGACCATGAAGAACGGCGGCTTCTCGATCACGTCGTGGCCGATGTTGATGATCAGGTCGGCCGCTTCGATGGCGCGGTGGACGAAGTCACCGGAGGACAGCGCGGCATTGCCGAGGAAGCGCGGGTGGCGTTCGTCGACCACACCTTTACCCATCTGGGTGGTGATGAACGGGATACCGGTCTTGTCGATCAGTTGCTTGAGGACCTTGGCAGTCATCTTGCGGTTGGCGCCGGCGCCGATCACTAGGATCGGGCTGCGTGCGTTCTGCAGCTTTTCAACGGCGGCTTCAATCGACCTGTGCTCTGCGAGCGGACGGCGGTGCAGGCTGCGTGGAATTGGAAGCGCATCGGTCTGCTCGGCAGCGATGTCCTCCGGCAGCTCCAGGTGTACCGCGCCCGGCTTCTCTTCTTCCGCCAGGCGGAACGCTTCGCGCATACGGGCCGGGATGTTGTCGGCCGAGGCGAGCTGGTGGGTGTACTTGGTGATGGGGTCCATCATGCCGCACACATCGATGATCTGGAAGCGGCCCTGCTTGGACTTCTTGATCGGCTTCTGGCCGGTGATCATCATCATTGGCATGCCGCCTAGGTAGGCGTATGCACTGGCGGTCACCAGGTTCGTCGCGCCAGGGCCCAGGGTCGACAGGCTGACGCCGGTCTTGCCAGTTAGGCGGCCATAGGTGGCGGCCATGAAGCCCGCGGACTGCTCGTGTCGGGTCAGTACCAGCTTGATCTTCGATTTGCGCAGGGATTCCAGCAGGTCGAGGTTTTCCTCACCAGGGATGCCGAACACATACTCGACACCTTCGTTTTCCAGGCATTGCACAACGACATCAGCGGCCTTAGCCATAGTCACCCTCATCGCACTCAAGGCAGTTGAGGCCCTAAGTAAGGCGTAGCAGCAGGTTCGCCGCTGTGCCCACGGGCCCTTATAGGTTGATTTTTTTCAAGCGTTCCAGCGCAGTGGGCCGGTTGGCCTCCTGCGCGGATGTGAGCAAATAAAAAGAAGGCCCGGCATTTCGGGCCGGGCCTTTTGAGGTAACACTTAACCGAGGACGCTTTTGAGCGCCTGCTGCAACTCTGAAGCAGCTTCATCGGCAGACCAGACAGCATTGCTGTGCCGCCAGGCGATATATCCATCAGGCCGAACCAGAAGGGCACCGGCCTCGTGAATTTCACGAACCGATTGCCAATCGCAGTAAAGGTCCGCAGTACCTTTTGCGCCTGTGACAACGGTATTCAAGAACGGCAGGTTCAAGCTCTCTGCAGCAGCTACCCAGGCCTGACCGGCAAGGCCAGTGATAACGGTCATTTGCCCTTTACCCACGACATCGAGCGTCGAAATCCGGTGTCCGTTCTCGTTCACCAGCCAGGCGTGAGGAAGTTTGGCACCTGCGCGAGTGGTGGCCTGCAGGTACAGTTCTTTGTCTCGAGCCCAGAGCTCAACACCGTCTCTTGGGTCAGGCTTAACGGCAGAGGATACGTAGCGCTGATTCAGCTCGACGCCTTGAGCGTTGAATTCTCGACTCTTGATTTCCAGCGCCTTCTGCAGGTTCATGCGAACTTCTACACCAGCCGGGCTCGGGTCGCGCATGCGATCAAGCAGCTTGGCGATAGTGTCCACGCCATTGCCGAAGTTGAAGCACTCTTTCAGCAGGGCATAGTCCTTGCGGGACTGGTTGGCACGCGCCACGATCTGCTTGCCCACGGGGGCGCGCTCTGCGGTGTAACTTTCCAGCAGATTCGGGTCGGCGAATCCTTTAAGGACATAAGCGAGTTTCCAAGCGAGGTTGAAACCGTCCTGCATGCAGGTATTGGAGCCCAGACCGCTGGACGGCGGGTGACGATGAACCGCGTCGCCAGCGCAGAATACGCGGCCACGAGAGTACTCGGTGGCATGTGCCTGGTTTACATACCAGGTCGACATGCGCTCAACCTGGACTTCCAACTTTGGATCGCCGACCAAGAGACGGATTTTCTCCAAAACAGCTTCTGGGGACAGGTCTGGAGCGCCTTTGGCCATGTCGAAGCCCCAGCCTGCAATCCACTGATCCCACGGGCGAATGGCGCGCAGCAAGCCCATCCCGATCTCGCCAAACCCAGCTTCTGGAGTAGCGATCCACTGAAGGATGCTCGGGCGATGTTGTACGTACTTGCTTAGATCGGCGTTGAAGATGACGTAAGCGGTTCCGGCCCTGGCCATCTCGCCAACAATCGGCAGATCGATCTCTTTGGCTACCTTGGAGTTAGCTCCATCGGCACCCACCAGGTACTTCGCTCGGACTTCGTACTCGACACCGGTCAGAACGTCTTTCATGCGAGCAGTCACACCTTCGGCATCTTGCACATGGCTCAGATACTCGGTGTTGAAGCTCAGTTGAGCACCGCGGATCGCGGCATGTTTCAGAAGGATCGATTCCATCTCGGGCTGGATGAGATCCAGCATGGTGCAGGGACTGCCTTGGACGTAATCGCCCTTGCGTTTGTCGCCAGTACCCCAGGTGCGCATACGTGCGATTTCTTCACCGGCTAGGCTGGTGGTGAAAAGCGTATCGCCCATCTGCTCCCAAGGTGTGGCTGCTCTGATAACTTCCTCTTCCAACCCAAGATCACGCACGACCTCCATGGCGCGCTGGTTCGTGATATGAGCTCGCGGCGAGTTCGCAAGCCAATTGAACATTGTGACCATTTTGACCCGCACACCGTAGGTGGCGAGCGCCAAGGCAGTAGTTGCACCAGCTGGGCCAGTGCCGATCACCAGTACGTCGGTATCGAAGCTAGTGGAGGTAGTCATTTATTATTCTCCAGGCATTACTTGTTGATGCTCTGAACTTGCACGCAAGCCCGGAACATGTCCGACAGGTCCCAAAGCCAGCCAGCACGAAACAGCACCGACCCGGCGTTCGAGACATTAAAAAATTTAGGAAACGGCGGGCTCTACTGGGGCCCGCAGCTCGGGCGAGCGATGCGAATGAGGGGGAAGAGATTCATGGTACCTCCTGATCTTGTATTTTTTTTCAGGCCATCAGAGTGTCTGGTTCAGCGGTATCAGCTGGCAGGCGAGATCACTCAATTTGTACTTGCATGCTAGCATGCAAGAGTGGTGGTCGCAATCATCTGGAAATGCCTTTCGTCATGCCCAAAAAAAGCCACGAGGTGAGTTCGTGGCTAAGGGGGCAGCGCGTAGGGAGTGGAGCTACGTCGGCTTCACCAAAGGGCAAAGGTGTAATCAATGTTCACACGAAGCTCATTGTCATCCCGGTGCGTTGCTCCAGGGCCGAAATCATTTCGGTACCAAGCGTGTCTGACCCGGAATGCCACGTCCTTGAACGTGCCGCTTTGGATGACATAGGAAAGCTCAACGTCTTTTTCCGACTCTTTGAGCTTGTTGCCGCCGAGATTCGGAAGGTCAATGTTGTCCCCGCTGACGTAACGCAACATCCCCTTCAGGCCGGGAACACCAACGCCAACAAAGTCATAGTCGTATTTGACCTGCCAGCTTCTCTCCTTGGGGTTCAGGAACTCCGAGCTCAGTGTGCCTTCCGTGATCACCAGCGGTTCGGTCCCAAACAGATACGGCATCGCGGTATCGCCGGTCAGCTGCATGTAGCCAGCGCCGAGACGATGGACGCCGAACTGGTAGGACAACATCAAGGCAGTATTGCGGTTATCAACCTTCCCAGCTTTTGCGGATCCATTGTCTTTGGAATCATAGAAGCGGAAGTCGGAAGTGAGCCGGCCTGGGCCCAGCTCACGGTCGTCCACGAAACCGAAGTAGTTCTTGTCGTAGATGTCTTCGAGCTCTGCGTAGTAATACTTGAGCGTGAGGTTCTTCGACCAGGCGTAATCGCCACCAAGGAAATAAAACGCATCAGACTCTGCGGTCCCGTTGAAGCGTCCGTTTGGAGCTGAAACCCGCATCTTCTGGTAGTCAGTCGAGTCCCGCAGGTTGATTCGGTCCAGCCAACCCGCGTGCAGAGAAAGATCTGTGATGTCTTGCGAGCGTAGGTAAGTGCCGCGGAAGGTTTGGGGTAGTAGCCGTGTTGGACTTGCGAATGCGATCGGTAAAAACGTGCTTACGGTCCCGTACTGAAGCTCAGTTTTGGAAACCTTGACCTTCGCTGTCAGCCCTAGCTCGGAGTAGTCCTTAGCTGGCTCTCTAGTGGCGGCAGAGAACGGCAATAGGCCGGTGCCGACACGATCTGGTGAGGAGTCAAGGCGCAACCCCATCATGGCTTGGGCATCCAGTCCAAAGCCGACAACCCCCTCGGTAAAGCCCGAATTGAAGTTGACGATGAAACCCTGGGCCCACTCTCGCGCTGCAGCTTGCGGTGTCTGGTTGATGTAATTGCGATCAAAGTAGTAGTTGCGCAATGTTACCTTGGCTTTCGAATCTTCTATGAAACCTGCCGCCTGGAGTGAAGCAGCATGTGCAGCCAGCAGCCCTGCGAATGCAATTTTTCTTGATTTGCTCATGTCGTGTCTTCTTTATTGTTTTTGTGATGACGCAATGCCGGTCAAACCAGTGAGGCACTCAGCTCGGGGCGTTTTTTCAGCGACGAGAGATAAAGCAGCGAGATGGCCGCCAGAACGATGCCCGGCGCTGACGCCAACATCACACCACCCGCACCGGCTCCCAGAACCATCATTTTTCCTACGACGAGTGGACCGGTCATGGCACCAATACGACCGACTGCGAGTGCTGCACCCGTCCCGGTAGCCCGGCCATTGGCGGGATAGAACTGTGGAGCGAGGGCGTAAAGCACGCACTGGCCACCCGTTGTGAAAATGCCTGCCAAGAATCCTGCACCGATCATGGTAGGGAGTGAGGCCGCCACTGTGAGGCAGGCCAAAGAAATCAGGATGCCCCCATATACCAGCGCCGACATGGCCCAGATAGGCAGTCGATCCATCGCAACGCCGAGCATCAACGTACCCATGGCCGCGCCAAGCTGCATGGCCAATACGACGACGCTTGCCTCGCTCGGCTTGAAGCCCTGTCCAATCAGAATGCTCGGTAGCCAGTTGATCAGGATGTAGGTGACCATCAGCGTGAAGAAGAAACTGACCCACAGGAGCAGGGTTTTCTTCAGCGCACCGCCCTCAACCAAAATGGCTTTGGTGGATGGAACTTCGATAGTGGAGGTAGCTGAAATTGTTTGCTTGTATACGTCAGGCAGAAAAAGAAGCAGCAGGGGGACGATGACCAGAGGAACAATGCCGCCAACATAGAAGACGAGCTTCCAGCCAGCCCCGAAATCCAGTAGACCAATGGCGGCTGCCAACGCGGCCCCCAGTGGTACACCGCAATACATCAAGCTGACTGCCGTGCCTCGCATGCGTTCACCAGCAGCTTCAGAAGCGAGTGCAATGAGGTTGGGCAACGATGCGCCCAGGCCCACACCTGTCAGGAACCGGGCGAATAGCAACGCGCCGAAGCTCCAGGCTACCGTTGTGACGAGTGAGAAAATGCCGAACAGTGCAACAGAGGCGATGAGCACTTTTTTCCGGCCATAGCGATCAGCCAGACGTCCGCCAACGAAAGCGCCCGGAAGCATACCCAGGACGCCAACACTGAAGACCCAGCCCATTTCCAGTTTATCCAAGCTGTATTCGGCAGACATGCCGTGAGCCGCAATCCCAGGTGCTTGGAGATCCAGGCCTTCCATCAGTGCAACGAGGAAGCAAAGCGCGATGGTGATGAAAAGTTTTGTCTTATCGGTTTTGTCAGTCATAGCGACCCCCTCCGAAGTCCTTTGAAGGTCTTCAGAAATCACGTGATTGTGGTTTTAGTAACGCCAGTAGTTTGGAGCTACATCAGCTCAGTCATCACTCAAGAAAAGTGAGGAGGTGGGCTGATCACTGCGTGTTCGGAGGTGCTGCGCGTAGGGAGTCTGCGAGGCATTCATATTGGTGGTCTCTCTTATTGTTGTGTCATAGACCCCCTCCCTTACGGGAGGGGATTGCTGCAGACAGCTTGCGTGGAGCTGTCTGCGAACTCAGCGCTTCAGCAAATCGAGTGCGACGTCGACGATCATGTCTTCCTGGCCACCGACCATACGGCGTTTGCCCAGCTCGACCAGGATGTCTACTGCCTTGATGCCGTAGCGAGCAGCTGCGACTTCGGCATGGCGAAGGAAACTCGAATAAACGCCGGCGTAGCCGAGCGCGAGAGTCTCTCGGTCGACACGTACCGGGCGATCCTGGAGCGGGCGAACCAGATCATCTGCTGCGTCCATAAGAGCGTACAGATCAGTGCCGTGGTTCCAGCCCAGCTTGTCTGCGGCTGCAATGAAGACTTCCAATGGCGCATTACCAGCACCGGCGCCCATGCCCGACAGGCTCGCGTCGATGCGGTCACAGCCTTCCTCGACGGCGACGATCGAGTTGGCTACGCCGAGGCTCAGGTTGTGATGCGCGTGGATACCGGTGTGAGTCGCTGGATCGAGCACCGCTTTTACGGCGCGGAAGCGCGCACGAATGTCATCCATATTCATAGCGCCGCCGGAGTCGACGACGTAAATGCAGGTGGCACCGTAGCTTTCCATCAGTTTTGCCTGTTGCGCGAGCCCTTCGGGGGTCTGCATGTGGCTCATCATCAGGAAGCCAACCGTGTCCATGCCGAGCTCACGGGCGTATTCGATGTGCTGCTTGGAGACGTCTGCCTCGGTGCAATGGGTGGCGACACGAACAACTCGAGCGCCCGCGGTATAGGCTGCTTTGAGGTCGTGCAGAGTACCGATGCCTGGGAGCAGCAACGTTGCAATCTTGGCGTGCTTCACTGCGTCGGCGGCAGCTTCGATCCACTCGATATCGGTGTGCGCGCCAAAGCCGTAGTTGAAGCTGGAGCCTTGAAGACCGTCACCATGCGCGACCTCGATCGAGTCGACCTTGGCGGCATCCAGTGCACGAGCGATGGCCTGGACCTGATCCAGTGAGTACTGGTGACGAATGGCGTGCATACCATCACGCAAGGTCACGTCCGAGATGTAGAGCTTCTTACCGTTCATATCCGCGCTCCTCAGGCCTGGCTCATCGACTGTGCCATGCGCTCGGCGGTAGCCAGCGCGGCAGAAGTCATGATGTCGAGATTGCCTGCGTACGCTGGCAAGTAATGGGCAGCACCTTCGACCTCAAGGAAAACTGAGGTCTTCAGGCCACTGAATTTGCCTTGGCCAGGAATGTTCAGTGGGGCAGACTCAGGGATGACTTCAAACTGCACTTTCTGCTTGAGGCGGTAGCCAGGGACATACGCATGCACTGCGGCAACCATTTCTTCAATGGAGGCCTCAACCTGATCCTGGTCCGCAGCTTCAGACAGCACGTAGACGGTGTCGCGCATCATCAGAGGAGGCTCAGCCGGGTTCATGATGATGATGGCTTTACCTTTGGCTGCACCACCGATCACCTCGATGGCTTTCGAGGTGGTTTCGGTGAATTCGTCGATGTTGGCCCGGGTGCCCGGGCCTGCCGATTTGGATGCAATCGATGCGACAATCTCTGCGTAATGCACTTTGGCAACACGCGATACCGCAGCAACCATCGGAATAGTTGCCTGCCCGCCGCACGTAACCATGTTCAGGTTCTGCGCGTTGACATGTTCTTCAAGGTTCACGACCGGCACACAGTAAGGGCCGATAGCTGCCGGAGTAAGGTCGATTACCCGGATGCCCGGCTTGCACTCACGCAGCATGGCGTCGTTTTTGACATGAGCGCCGGCACTGGTTGCATCGAAGACGAAATCGATGTCAGCAAATTCTGGCATTTTGACCAGGCCCGCGACACCCTCGTGGGTGGTAGCGACGCCCATTCGGCCTGCACGGGCAAGGCCGTCAGAAGCGGGGTCGATACCAACCATCACGGCCATTTCCAGATGCTTTGAATTGCGCAGGATCTTGATCATCAAGTCGGTGCCGATGTTTCCGGAGCCGACGATGGCGACTTTGCGTTTTGTTGTCATTTCTAGATCTCCATCACTCGACACTGAACGACACGCCGACGCGGCCAAGGCCTTCAATTTCGGCTTCAAAATGATCACCTGGACTTACGCCAACCATTGGCCCCAGGGCGCCAGTGAGGATGATGTCGCCTGCTCTGAGAGGTTCACCAAACTCAGCCATTGTGCGGGCGAGCCAAACGGCGGCATTCAGCGGGTTGCCCAGGCACTCAGCACCACTTCCGGAACTCACGACCTCACCATTTTTGGAGAGGCGCATCGTTGCACCGCGAAGGTCCAGGCCATCAATGCGCTGCGCAGGGCCACCGAGTACAAAGCACCCGCTTGATGCGTTGTCAGCTACGGTGTCGGCGAACTTGATGTTCCAGCCTTCGATGCGACTGCCGACAATTTCGAGCGCCGGGAGTACCCAGCCAGTTGCGGCGATGACGTCTGCAAAAGTTGTAGAAGCGCTAGGCAGGTCGCGCTCCAGAACCAGTGCAATTTCCGCCTCGATCTTGGGCTGAAGAACACGCTCGAACGGAACCACTTCGTTGTCGCCGTACGCCATGTCGGCAAACAGGCAACCGAAGTCCGGTTGGTCTACGCCCAGCTGCGCTTGGACCTTAGGGTTGGTCAAGCCGATTTTGCGGCCCACCAGGCGTTGCCCATTGGCGATGGCGTAGGCTTGGTTCAGGCGTTGAATCGCATAGGCACTTTCCACATTCGTGGCGCCGATGACGTCACGCAGTGGTCCAACAGGCTCGCCCTTTCCTTCAGCTCTGCGCAGGTCTGTCGCCAAGCGCTCAAGGGTCTCTTGTGTGATGTTCATGCTGACCTCGATCAGTGGGTGAGGAAGTCGAGAACCATGCGGTTGAACTTGTCCGCGTGTTCCCATTGGGCCCAGTGGCCGCATTTGTTGAAGACATGCAGTTGAGAATTGGGAATGCCAGCAACCAGACGCAGGCCGGTATCCATCGGGACAAAGCGGTCGTTGCGACCCCAAACTACGAGGGTTTCGGCCTGAATCTCGCCGAGACGATGACCGAAGTCAGGGAATTGCTTGAGGTTCGCAGCGAGGCTCGCGGTGAAGTTTTCGAGGTGGTCTTTACGAGCCAGCATGTTGTCCAGGCGCGCTTGGAACAGTTCTTCAGTGAGGTCGCTGGTGTCGTAGACGAAGATGTTCATCATCTTCTTGAGGTTTTCGATGGTTGGTTCGCGGTACAGACCGTTGAGCAATTTGATGCCTTCGGTTGGCATTGATACGAATGGGCTGACCCCACCGGTACCGCCGCCCATTAGTACGAGCTTCCCTACCCGCTCAGGCCAGGTCAGCGTGAACGCCACGGCAGTGTGGCCGCCCATGGAGTTGCCGAGCAGGTGCACTTTGTCCAGGTCCAGCTTATCGACCAACCCTTTCAGAACGCGGGCGTTAAGATCGGAGCGAGAACCGGTGCTGACGATCGAATCACTTTTGCTCCAGCCAGGGCAGTCCATGAGGATGACCCGGAAGCCAGCCTCTACCAGTGGCTCGATATTGCGATTGAAGTTGGCCCAGCCGCTAGCGCCAGGGCCAGAACCATGCAGCATGACAACCGTTTCTTGGCCTTCACCGCAGTCGTTGTAATGAATATTCAGGTCCAGCTCGCCGTCTTGGACGCGAACGAATTTGCTGGTGTCTTTTTCAGTAATTGCAGTCACGATTGATTCTCCGTGAAGGTGTGTTAGCGCTGAGAGTGCGCACTGATAGAGCCGAAGCCAGCGATCCACTCAGGGATCTCTCGGTAGTAGCGATCTGTCGCGGTGTATGCTCCGTGGGCAGCGAGCGCTGAGAACGCTGCGACCCAGGCCTTGACCTCATGCGTGGATTTACCGGCCAATTCGGAAAGATGTGCGTTAGGGAGTTGATCCAGGTCGCTTAGCAGGTCCTGCTCAACAACGTCGAGGAAGTACTGATCCCACTCAGGGTTCAGCGGATGCAGGGTGTTCTGGTCTTCGACAAACCGCTCAGCTGCGATGACCACTCGTTGAGTGCGGGCGGTACGCTCGTCTTCTGGCAGGTTGCGGCCACTTCCCATGAGCCGATCAGCCATCCGGGCATCGACTTTGGCTAACTCTGGAACTGGCGGTTGGTGTGAAAGGCCTCCCGACCCAAGGAACAGCACCCGCTTGTTCAGCGTGCGGGTGAATCGACCGACCGCATCACCCATCAATCTGACTCGTTCGAAGGTAGGCAGGGGCGGGGCCACGCAGTTCACGAAGATCGGCACGACCGGATACTTGTCCAAACCGCCAAGAAGAAATTCGAGCGGTTGAGCGAAGCCGTGGTCGACCTGCATGCGATACGAAACAGGCATGTCGATGCCATTGCGGAGCAGAGAATCAGCGCAAGCTTCAGCGATAGATTTGGGCACAGAGAGGGTGCCGGCGAGCGAGCCAAAATCGCCTATGGCTTCAGCCGCCATGCCCAGGCAGAAAGGGGGCATGACATCGTAGAAGAAGCCGTTGTAATGGTCTGGAGCGAAAAGCACCACGAGCTCAGGATCGAAAGCAGCGATGCGTGCACGGGCAGCGCGGACCACCCCATCCACTTCATCGAGCACGTTCTTGGGCGGATCGAAATGCCCGATGAGGGGCGTGTGCGATAGGCAATGCAGGTAAGCGTTCATCGATACGAAACCTTCACGTCGTGCCCCAGTGCAGGCCGCCTCGCACTGGGACGGCATGAGCGTCTCCTCAACTCCCAACAGGGGTAGAGGGGCAACGCCATGCAGGTAGATTTGTTTTTGTCTGCCTAATCATCATGCACGCTAGAATGCTAGCATGCAAGCTTGACGATGTCCGCTCATCGTCGGATGGATCCTCCCCGTGGCAATGGGTCGCGACGTATGACGAAGCGATGGGTGCAAAAATCTGATTTACTATCCGAAATGCTAGTATGCAAGCCAGTTAGCGAAATGTTGAACCGTGCACTCAGTTCTAGGAAAACCATACCGATGCAAGTGGCAAACAAGAAGACCGCTATCTATCAGCACATTTTGGAACGCCTACTGAGTCGTAGGTATGCGTTCGGTGAAAAAATCCTGGTCAAGGAAATTGGCGAAGAGACTGGTGTCAGTCGTCAGCCGATCATGACCGCGCTGAACAGCCTCCAGGAGAGGGGCTTTGTTGTGATCACAGCCCAGGTTGGATGTGAGGTTGTGCACCCTACACGTTTGGAAGTCGATGACTTCTACCAGATGTTCGCGAACAACGAAGCGCTAATCGCAGGGCTTGCGGCTGAACGTGGGTCCCCTGATGATGTGCTGCGTATGTCTGAGATCAACGACAAAATTAGAAGCATCAACCCAGCTCACAGCGATGCCGCCGACAGCTATCGAACATTGAACGTCGAATTCCATCGCCTGCTGCACGCAATGGCAAAATCGCCAATACTCTCGGCGCGCCAAGTGGCAAATTTTGAGCTGTCCGACTTTTTCATCGTGCAGACCTGTGGCTTCCAAGTGCATTTGGATGCTGCTACTGATGAGCACGATGAGATTCTTGCAGCGCTGAAAACCAGAAACAAAAAGGCCGCAGCCAATGCGGCTGCGAGCCATATTCAAAGTGTGGCTAAGGATGTCGTATCTAAAATGCCTGAGGATGCGAAGCTAGCCTCATAGTGGGAAGGCGAACTCAAGCCATACCGAGTCGCCTTTTGGGCCATTTTTGACCGCAGTCTCACGCATCCACTTCAGCACGACCCCTGACTTCTGATCAAACGCATAGAAGATCTGGGGGCCAACGGCGAATTTACTCAGCCGATTCCCATCATCTAGGTCACCGTGGTCGTAGCGATCATCGGTGACCTGCTTGGTGTAATATCCCACCAAGCCCAGCTGAACCTTGGGATTCGACTGCAGCCTGTAGCCGAGCAGGTAGTCGACGTTGAACACGTTGCCCGAGCGATAGTCGGTTTCGTCGTTCTTAGCATTGATGGTGAAGGTGGGAGCAATCGAGACCTCCCAGTTAGGGTGGGGGAACCAGGTTAAGTCGAATTCCTGCGTATAGCTCGCATTGCCTGTCGTGCTATTCGCCAACTTATTGCCGTCATAGTTTCCCAACGGGACGAAGGCGCTGAATCCCGTTAGCAAATGCAAATTTTCTGACGGCGAGTAGCCGACATACAGAGGGGTAAGATATAGTTGCCTGAAACCGGAGTCTGTATCGCTATTTCCGAATGCCTCAACCTTGATCTTGTTCGCAGATCCGATAATTCCGCTGCTGATTGTAACGCCGCTATCGAATTTCACATCCCATGTGTGCACCACACGAATAGCTTGAACAAAGTTCTCCAAGCTGAATCCCGGGACAGAAGATTTGCCACTGTTGTCTTTGAAGCTATCCGCCTTGTAGTAGGCGGTATAACTGTACAAAGAGGTTTCACCTGGGGGAGGTAGTATTGCTGGAAGAACGGTCTGTACGCCTAGCGGCCAAACGGTATCCCCACTTTCAGTACCGTAACATAGCGAAGAAACGAGCAAAGAGCAGCCGAGCGCGCTGACAACGCCAGCGCGTGTTACATAACTTTTCATTGTTATTATCCTATGTAAATTTTTACCGCTGAGACTGGGCACCAATCAGAACGAATGTAACCAATGCGGCTTCGGTCCCAGGGTTCCGCCAAGCATGAATGTTGCCTTGCTGCACCACGATGTCTCCGCTCGCGAGCTCCCTGATCTGGCCGTCGTCCAGTTCGAGGACGAGAGGACCTTTGACCACAATGCCGTAGTCGACTGTCGGAGAGGCGTGCATACCTGGTCGCGCAGGGTCGAAGCATTCATACAGCCCAAGTAGGTGGCGTTGCTGCTCATCATGGGCCTCCTCGGGATTGAAATCCGAGGACTGAAAGATTGAGTCAGGCGGGAAGCTCACCGCCAGACACTTGGTTTCTCCAGGCTGAGGCAGCAGTGAAGAGGTGGCTTGAACAGGGTCGTCAAATGCTTCAGGAAGGGTCGGAGACGCCACCGTTTGCCAGATTAAAGAGGTAGCGAATCCTGGAATTTTTTTGTATTCATAGGTCTGAGGCGCCAAACCGTCGGAAAGGAACACAGCTTTACCATTCTGCGTACCCGCAACAACTCGTCTCACTTTCATGTTCGGTCTCCGATTGAGCGCCGCTCGATCGAGCGGCGCTGCTGTTCAGGCCAGGCTGGGATTGATTACAACGTTGGTGAAACCGCCTTTGCGGTCTGCTATTGCATCCATTGCCTCGTTGACCTGTTCGATGGCGAAGACCTCTTGGTCGAATACCGAAAGATCCAAGGTGCCGGCGGCAGCCATTTCGGCCATGTCCTGACCTTCTGCCACAGTGAACCAGAGGGAGCCGATCACGCTGATCTGGAAGCACATGAGTTTGAACATCGGTACCGGCAGATCCTCAGACATACCGCCGATATCCACCATGCGACCGCCGCGGCGAAGCGCACCAATTGCCTCAACGGTAAGTTCATGAGGAGCGCCCGGCCCAACTGCATCGATGAAGACGTCAGCACCGAGCTCATCGGTGTGCTTCCGAACCCAATCACCCAATGGCTCATCGCCGGCGGAAATCGTGAAAATGCGGTCTGGGGCGAGAGCGCGTACGCGCTCCAGCAATTGGCGGTTTCGGGCCATCGCGAAGATTTTTGTAGCACCCATGGCTAGGGCAAGCAGGACGGCCCCAAGTCCTAGCGTTCCGGTGGCGCCACTGATCAGCACAGACTGACCAGAACACACGCCTGCTTTTCGAAGGGCCGAATAGGCGGTGCCGAGATAGCCAAACCGACATCCTTGCTCGAAGGATATCGCTTCAGGGAGCTTGACCAAGCCCGACGCTGGCGCGGTCATGTATTGGCACAATCCGCCGTAGGGGTAATCTTCGAAGATTTCTTGAGAGCCTGGGCCAAACCCGAAGTAGCCCTGGAAGGTGAATGCGGTGCAGTTTATGTGCTGACCGCGCAAGCAGGCATGACAGGAGCCGCAGCTACGGCCGGGGTTCACGTACACGCGGTCTCCGACTTTGATGCCGTGCACGCCCTCACCCACTTCCTTGACGATGCCTGCGGCGTCCAAGCCATAGACTGCCGGCAGCTTTGGGAGGGGAAGGTAAGGGAACCAGGTGGAGTAGCTCTCGATGACATTGCGAAGATTAGGCACCAAGTTGCAAGCCTTCACTTCAACAACTACGTCGTGTGCGCGTGGTTTCGGGACATCGATCGAGTCAAGCTGGAAGGTCGGACCAACCTTATGCAGACGGGCAGCTTTCATCATGCTCATTTCTATTTTCCTTATTTTCATTGGGCCGGAGGCCGTGGGCACTAAACAGAGGGGACCCTCTAGCTCGCGAGAGCGAAAGGACTTATCTGTCTGGGAAAACGAGTCGGAGAAGGTTGCCTCGATGGCAGCCTCTAGAGGATTCCGTCACATACCGGCGTGACGGGGAGGGCGAGGAGTTTTTGCACGCAATGCTGACCATGATGGGCACCGCTGGTTTGTAGTTATGAATCCATAATGCCTCACTAAAATGCTAGCATGCAAGTCGTCTTTCGATAGACGGAGATGAGCGCCTACCGCAATCCATTTTTGACCCTGATCCCGATCAGGCGTTGTCATCACCCTCGCTGATTTGAGGTGTCAGAGTGATTCCGCCGTCTCACATCCGGAGACGTGCCGCTTGGCCAAGGACTCTCGTGACTAGCCGTCATCCGAATGGGGCCTGCTCCTCGCATGCTAGCCGTTCCGGATGCCATCTCATGAACGGCAGTGGTCCTTTGATTCCGAAGCGATGCTGTTGTGGGATGCCCATAGCCCATGCTGGAGGTGTGCACGCTTGAGCTTTATCCAACTTTCTATATCACTTTCACGCAGTGTGCATTTCGGTGTCGTGCTGCGTTATATGACAGCTCGCCACTTGGGAGGCCCTGTGATGACACATGGTTATGACAGCCCAGAATGGTGCCGGTTGTTCAAGGTGTGCTCCAACCTCAGCCATGAGATTTGATTATCACTCCGGTCCACTAAAAACACGTCCTGGGTGCCAGTTAACAAGTGTCAATTGATGAATAGCTGCGATGAATTTGATCCAAATTATCTCGATTAAATCATCTCGCTGGTGTTTGGTACCGGCAAAGCCTGCTCCCTCGGACATGATGCCAATCAGTAGCGCTGGTGAATCTGCTCATAGTTTTTGCCAATCATGCATGGAACACAGGGAAAACTCAGCGCAAAGCTGTGCTGTAAAGTATCAATTTTTATGAAGGGCTACGGCTTTTTGGGGATGTACACATCAAGCAGGCTTGAATCGTAAGTAATATGTGACCTGGCTATATGCGCGCAAAAATATCCGCCAGGTCAAGGGGGGTCTTAGAGTTAATGACTATCCAATGTGTTAATTTCCACTGTGCTTCGAGAACGAGCGTTTATCGTGCCATCAATTCTCCGGCCTAATCGAGCTAAACGATTCTCCCATTTGCCCGGCAGATAAGATGCTGCGTGTCCGGCGTACTTGTCGGGCTCAAAGCCTTCCTGCATAAGATGTGAAAGAGCCTCTGGAAGCTTATTGGGTAATCCTCTTTTATGGCCGCTTAAAAGAGGCAGGGGAGCCAGTTCGTTGGGGCTTGGCGTTATTTTAAAGTTTTGTTTTGGCACGTTTAAAACACCGTCTAGGGAGCGACAGATGACCATGACCTCCTCGTCACTCCCTGGTAACTCCAAGTCTTTTAAAGTGTAAGCGCTAGCCCAAACCCATTCAATTGGGCATTCGATATTTACGGATATATTACGGCTAAATCCGCCGCGGATATGATTGAAGAAAGTGATTGTCTGAAAGAAAAAAGGAATTTCCGCGCCAGGTATCTCATCAAGTAGCTTTTTGCAGGCACTTGCTTCGATTCCACCAATCCCGCGAACTAAATTTATAGTGCTACCAAAACGTTGCATTTGTGACTGAGAGTGATCGTAGATTCTTTTAATGTCTTTGCAAGCATTCTCGATCTCATTGATGGTCAAATCAGCAAAGTATTCGCTCATTAAGGGGAGGTCGTAAGCCCCAGGGATTCTGAATATTCCAAGAGCACGTCGCACAAGGAAGCTTAGTATCTGCCGAGCTTCTGAGCGTCTGCCGTGTCCATTTGCGACGATAGGGTTGATTGTCGGATATTTTTTTTCGTCCCAGTTATTTCTGACGAGTGCCTCTAGTAGGCTGTCTTGAATTGACGTCTGGGTGCATTGAGCAAACGGGGTGCGGGCATAGCGGCTGGATCCCTGCAAAACTGACTCCTGAGTTATCAGTGCTAGATGGATTGAGTTTGGAGGTGCTTCGGGTTCTTAGCTTAAAGCTCCGATATCAGACCATGACAGCGAAGGTCGCAAATCAAGTAGAATCAACTATGAAGCTGGTAGCGAGGCATTTCAGGCTTCGCTACCAAAATATGTCATGCGGTAGCGCCGAATAGGCTTGGAAATTTATTCGGCGCTAGTCGAGTAGATTTATCAAGGCTGGAATTCACTTGGCCCAATGCGATGTATCTCACTGAGGACTTCACGGCGACAGCCAGGCTCAAGGCTTTTGCTATTTAGTTCAATAAGCCTCAGGTAGCTTTTGCCTCCAGGTTCACTGGCAAGCTCCTTAAATATTCTTCGAGTGTCACGAGCAGAGTATGCCGTTTTTGCTAAGTCCTCTGGATGCCATTTCGATTTTAGAAAAGATCTGACGAGCCCTTTGCGTGCAGTTTTGCACTTATCCCAGTCAGTGAAAGAAAAAATACGGCTAAACTTCAGGCCACTTTCCTCTTCGCGCAGCATGTCGTATACGGCTGGAAATGATTTTGCTATCAATATCGAGGCAGGAACTTCGTAGCTGATCATTAAGCTCGGAAGGAGTTCAAGTGCGACTTGTTCAAATAAACGATGGTTGTCATGCTCCAGCTTATCTAGAATTTTTACTATCATGCTCGCCGATTCAGAATTTAGATCCGTATGGGCTCTCGACGTAATCCAGTCTGTCAGGATGTCTAAATTTTCTTCTGAGATTTTGAGGTCTAGGTCGTCAATTTTATCTAGGGTGCTGAGCAAATCGTGGATGTGGAAGTACTGAGTAGAGTGGCTTCGGCCGCTCTGAAATATGAGATCAAGGTTCAGTTGGTCTGGGAGTGATGAGGCGAGTATAGGTAAGTGTTCTTGAAGCAAAGAGTCATCGCTCATTAGCTTGTCGAGGGTTTTTCGTAGTAAATGCTCTCGCTCAGAATGTGACAAGTACGCATAAATTTTGGGCGTGGCTTTTGTCGCAGTCTTTGCGCTAGCAGCTTTTGAACTCAGGAGTGAGGCGATGGGCTTGGCGTTGCTCTTGGCTGCTCTTATCAACAGGCTGACAGCGGTATCGATATGCTTCATATCCGTGAAAGCGATAGTGAGCTGATTAGGAGTTGCCATTCCTATATATGCGCGAAGAAGGTCGCAACGGTACTGTTCAGTGGCTTGGGATGAAAGTATCCACTCAGTTCCATGCTGGGTGTAGTCAAGCAATTGTAGTATATAATTTATGTCGCGATTGTTGCAATAGCGCTCGGCGATAATGTTTCGCACTGCTTCCTGAGTGTCGGCAAAATGTGCCGCACGGCATAGAACAACTCGCAACTCAGTCGGTAATGAGTTATTCCAGGCCGCTTTCGCCGTATCGACTACTGCTTCGGAATCGGAGTCTTTTAGTAGCTCTTCGAGCAATGCAGCTTGTTCTTCCTTTTTAATGAAAGGAAGGAAGGTCTTTAGGTACGCTTGGCGTCTTTGTGTGCTTAGTTCGGTAGTGGCTCTATAAAGATTTTCATTAATTATTTTAAGTGGAGGGGTTTTTACGTCCGGATTTGTCAAAAGCAAGAGCTTAGGGTTTAGGCTGAGTAGAAATATTAAGCGTGCGGGTGCTAAGTTAGCGAGATCGTTCGCGACGTGTTTTAGGTTGTCAGCATTGATGGTTGTCGCTACCGCGTGAAGCAAATTTGGAGAAAATAAGATGCTATTTGGTGCAGCCTTTGCGAGGCTTGTAAGAGCAGGCTTCACATCATGACTTGCTAAAGTTGCTATTTTACTAAGAATCGGGGCAAGCGCGCTCTCGGGGGCTGCGCCAAGCTTGGCAGACATATCACGTATGAATGCCCACGCCGACTCTCCGTCACCGTTATAAAGGAATGAATCTAAGGCCCTTAACAACCCTGGCGCTATAGCCTTCCAGCTTTCTGCCAGAATCCGTTTTGAGTTAGCTATATCCAGCAAGCCGAGTGCGGCAGCAGGTGAGTAGTTTGATTTTTCCAGTAGTTCTTCCCAGAGCAAGCTTAATCTGAGCGAACTCTCATCGCCATTTCCGCTTGCAAGAAGCCGCTCAGTATCTGGGCTCATCAAGCTTGGAGACTGACCTTCAAATACCCGTTGGACCAGAGCACTTGTCCATCTATGTCGTGCCTGAGATTCTTTACCCGAAGCATCGATCCGCCGTCCAGGCCATTCTGAGAACCGAGCGCGCGCTGCCTTGGGTGCAAAAAGCAAGTCGAATGGACGTCCCGACAACATTCTTGGTGCTAGCGAGAGCGTGCAAGCGCTGAATTTTCTACGCATTGCTGGCCATAGCGCCGTGATGAGGCGCACGATTAATGCTTCCGCATCATCAGCCCCAAATACAACTATTGGCACTCGCTTTTCTAGAAAAAGAGCTTCTAAAAGTTCGGAAATTGTCTTGCTTTTTACGTCTGGCAAAAGACTGCGCTGAAGCTCATTTATAACAATCGGCGCCTCATCAGGGATCTCAGCATCGAATAATTCAATGAGTTCAGGTAGATGTGCTTTAGCCTCCCAGTATGGCATGGGTATCAGAAGGGTTTGGGTGACCACGCATCCTGCGCGTGGCGCCTCTACATCCTGGCGTGTGCGAGAGAGAACATAGTACTCCTCGCTTGGTAGTGGATAGCAGCTCAGATAAGGCGAAAAGCATTCCCCTGGACGTAATGGTCCTGCCATATCAGAGAGTCGATCAATCAGATCCTGATCTCGTCGGTCCAGACGGACTGAGCTATGGAGCAACTGGTGACCGCTACGGTAGCCGTGCAGTTGATGGTGGATCGAAGGAATCATTCGTGGATTCATGCCTAACCAGCAGCCCAGAGGATCGGTGATGTTAGATCGTTTGACGTCTCCAAAGCCACCGAACCCTCTGAGACGACGAATCCAGTGGATTCGAACTCGCTTTCGAGGAATTGTTCACGGAAGGCAGCGTCTGCGCCAAGGTCACCGCCCACAATGCTCATACCGAACAGAGCCACCTCTATCCCTTCCAAATGGTCTAGTTTTCCGATGAACATTGGATACTCGCGAGCGAGGTAGGCGCGGGGGCCGGCTTTTGCCAATTGTTGATCGAGCAGATCCCAGGCTGTGACTACTACCGCTATGCGGGGTACTTTTCCCGTAGATGATCTGAGTAATTTCTCCTCGAGAAACCGTGTAAGCTCGCAAAGCATAACTTGAGTAGGGTAGCCCTCAAACTCCTGTCCAATCAACTCCATCAGCTGAGCAGAATTAACCCAATCCAAAGGGGTGATGTTCTGGTCAGAGCGGACTCTTACGAATAGTAGTGCGCCCTCGGCTGACTCCAAGAGCTCCATCCATTCTAGAGGGAACTCGCCTGTTTCAACTGCGGCTTTCCATATTTCACCAGAAACGTCTGGAATTACTAAATTAGCTGTTTCCGCTTCATTGTCTCGCTTAATAGCAATCGTTAGGGCGCCTTGGCCTGCTTCTAGGTTTGTGTCAGTCCTTGGTGCAAAGCGTCCGCCATGAAGATAATTAACAGCATCTTCGACATACTTTATATTTGTGCGCTTTGATGGGGCGCCCATCGCTCCCTTTCCATCGGAGATACTTGCCCACAATCTGGCCATGTAATTGGTCTTCCCTGAGTCAGGACCGCCGACAAGAACGATCGTCCGGTTTGTCATTACTGCTCTCCTGGCGGCAAGCGCAAAATTTGACGATGTCCAAAGGCCTCGGCGAATGCCCAAAAATCAAGGCTTTTCTGTTCAGTCTTGATGGTGGCCGATAACAACTCAGGAATACCAGTTCCGGCAGGAATACTCGGCTCTTTTGAAAAAGATGCGACATGCATTACTTGTAGTTCAATTTTGTGGTGCGAAGCACGAGAAACAATGCGGTCAATGATTGCCTCTGTTGGACGGCCTAAATCACAGCGAGTGATTACGAGAAATAGACGAGGAGGTTGGCCTTCGAAAAAATCTACTAATCTATCGATTAATAACTTCATTCGATGAATTGCATTGTTACGAGTATCAGGTGCTAACAGTGATGCGCCATCTACGGTGAGCCAAATTGCCTCTGAGCCTTGTAAAAATCTTAGTCTTTCGTGCTCATTGGTATCTATAAGGCTAGTTGACCACTCGCCGGGCAAGTCTGGTATAAAGAGGTCAATGCAAGTGCTCTTCGAAACACTCTTGAGACGTAGGTGTAGCAGACCCGCAGCCCGGCTATCTCCAAGCTCCGTATGAGCCGTCATCTGCTCAGGCGGTGAACCTTCATTCCAGCTTCTTGCTCCTCGTGCTATATCCTCGAAGGTCAGCAGCGACCGGCTACCGGCGAAAGAAAAATGAATTAGCCTGTCATGGGCCATCAACAGGTACAGGCTTACTAGCAATGCCGTTTTACCTGAGTCTGGGGCGCCAAGAATACCTACTACATGCCCGTATTTCTTTCCCAGCATCGCCCGGACATCATCTAGCCCCAATGCAGCGCTTGCGGAAAAGCGAGGAGCCTCAATCGGAGAGGGAAGTAAGGGCTCTCCTATTAGTGAGTCATCTGAAGTCTCGGCCTCAAGGAGCTGACTATTACTGCAATCATCGGGCTCGTTATTGAGCAGGCAAATGCCTGTCTGCGAGACGGTGCAGTTTTCATTAGTGCAAACGAACTCGGTCATAGCTTGCCATTATCTGAGTATTGAAGTCGCAGTACCGAACTCTCTAAGAGCGTGCGTAGGGCCCATTCGTTGAGAGAGCGTTTCATTTCAGCTGCAATACCTTGTGCTTTTCCCGAACGGATAGCGGTCAGCACGGGGAACATGTGAGGTGCTTGAGTTACTGCTGCCGCATTCGCGAAGCTATGAGAAATTTTCAGTCTGTCATCACCGAGGATCTCGATTACTTCGATCAGGGACAACGTTTCGGTAGCAGTAATGTTACGTTGGACAAGGTGGTTGTGAGCTTGGCTTGGCAAGCGCCGAAGCATTGAGCCGACTTCAAAACCAGATATAATTGCCCTGGTTTGTCCCGGTACCGCGCTGAGCGGTTTCTGAAGAATATCGCTTCCGTCGGCGATTACCCACCAGAGCAAATCCAACTCCTCTCTGTCTAGCGCGGCATTACGACGCAGCGCTTCGATAGTTGAGGTCAACACAACTGGGAGTTCTGTAGCCCCTGGATCTACGACCAATTTATCTACATCTGGTACTGGTGACCGATCACGCGTCGTAATAGCTGTCTTTAGTGCTCGATTTCGAGCTTTCTCAATGACTTCACAGCGAAGTACGTCAAGCTTCGGCTCTTCTAAGGGGGGGATAAAGCTGAGGGTGGACCAAGCAGCAACGGCGAGCACATCGGCAATGGCCCATTTATCAGCATTCCCCCCATTTTCGATTGCATCGAGCAGCGCTAGAATGCCGATTAGCTTGATTTCCTGTGGATTTTCCTCAGGATCAAACGCAGGGCTTTCCTTTACCAGTGCGCTGGCAATGCTTTCGAGAATATCTTCTGGAATATCAGATTGACCGAAGCAGCCGAGCGATAATGTGCTGCCCAGTCGAAGCAGGTCACTTACGGTTTTGACTTTTAAGAATTTTATTCGAAGCGCTTTGATTGCGGCCTCGCGCTTTGACACAAAATCATCCGTTGGAGCGGGATCAATTAGACGAATATGCTTAGCTACACTCATGCCGATTCCTTGTTGTTACTGTTGTTCTACCTGATCAACCGCTTGCACGATATCTTGAAGTCTTCCCTTCTTTACCAGCGCGTCCAAGGCCCTGCGCTCGTTCGGTTGGCTCAGAGCGTCAGTCCAGCCTGGAGGGATCGCACCCAGATCGACCAAAATTTTCAGTCGGTTATCTGGGCTTATATCCCTGAAAAAGCGCAGCAGAAGCAACGAATATTCGTCAGTCATTTTTTCATCCTGAGCGTGAGCTTGCTCTGGGGCAGAAATGACAATCTCGACCTGTTCATCGTTTAGCTCGGGAGTGACAGTTTCAGCTTGCTCGCTCTGGTTCGGGCCTCTGAAATTAGGGCATCCTAGGACGAAACGAGGTTGCTGGCCACCGAGTCTGACAGCATCGTTTACAAAGCGCTTCTGCTCATCATCCCAAGCACGTGGCCTCACCTTTACCTCAAGAGAGTCAGTTTCGGGCTCCCACCCAAACTCGATGACATTGTAGGTATAGGTAAAGGTATCGTGCTGCGTCGGTGGCACGGTTGCCCCAGCAGCGAGCATCATGACATCTTGCCCCTGGCGGACAGACTCCACGCGGACGGAAGGATTGTGTTCATGGCCAGAAATGAAGACGCGAGCCCGATTTCGAATGTAACGGGTTGCATCTTCGGAGTCCTGAAACCATCCAAGTGGGTGATGGGACAGCACAACAATTTCTTCACCTGGTCGTTGAGCTATCACCCGTTGTCGCGCCCCGAGTATCAATTTTCCGTGGGTGTCCCGTTTTGAGCATATCAATGCCGAATTTAGCCTTATGAAACGCAAGGACCGACCCTCGGCCAGATGAGCCACATGAGCCTCGGGCTGCCCCCCCTGATCGTCAAGTGGGCAGCGATATGCTTGAGCGAATGGCTGGTAGGCAAGAAAGCGCCGATACAGCAGCGCAGTATCGACTGGGCTTCTTAAGAACCCATCCAAAGCCTGCTGTCCTTCCGTAGTGATGCTTTGTAGCATCAGTTCGGTAGCTTTCGTAATCTCGTCTCGGTCAATGTCGTGATTGCCCGGAACCAACTGAATATCTGTTTTTTTGCAGCCAGCGGCTTGTGCCACTCTATCCAACCACAAACCTGCCTCCTTGTACTCAGCCTCCTTACCGGCGTAAGCAATATCACCGGTGACAATGAGGCCGGCGGCTTTTCTGGAGGGGAGTTGGGCGACCAGCTGACGCACATCGTCGATAAGGCGCTCTTTGACGTCGTTGTTGATGTAAAGATCGCCGCCTTTCTCTTGGCCAAAGTGAATGTCGGAAAGATGAACAAATGCGAGACTCATTGATAACATCCATTGTTGAATCGGCACTTCGGTTTATCGGAGGCTGAGCGAGCCTTCGTGCACCGGCTGGCAAGTGGCTAGTAGCGCCAGTATAACCATACCGTTCATGCACGGAGTAGCGTCTCAGCCAACAGGGTAGGTGTTTACTGGGATGTGCCCAGAAGGTGGCTCGTGGTCGGCCAATCGGCCGTCATACGGGCATGTGTGTCGAGCCGATAGACCTATGGGAATCGTACGAAACCTGTTGAGGCTGGCGGATCTGCGCCTAGCCTGCAGCTAACTGGGCGTCTGATAGGCCCCATGAATCTCCACTCACTTCCCTTGACCTCTATGAGTTGGTGAGCGAAGGCTTCCTGCTTGAACACGTTATGGCCATGGTTTCGCCATCGCCATTGCTTGGCTCTGCACAGATTTTTGGAGGAATTCTCGGTGACTCGGGTCCAGGCTTGCTACGACAACTGAATTCTGGATATACCGTTCGGCTCAACGCACGGCAGAGTTCATTGGCTTTTCAGTATGCGCAGGCACTGGAGTGCGCGATAGAGGTGTTCGGCAGCCAGCATGCAGGGGAGGAGTGGCTTGGGCGGTCCTGTAAGCACCTGGATGATGATGTCCCGCTGAGGATGATCTAAAATTGGTGGAGTCTTCAGGCAGTCAGAGAGTATTTGAAACGTACTGAGTACGGTGTTATGACTGATGTTGCTTCCGAACGTCCTCCTGTCGGTGCCCTCCAACCTTTTGGCTGAGCTTAAATGGGGCAAAAACTCTACCTTCTTGCAGCTGAGGTGGCTCAGCTTTATGGGGCTTGGCCTCAGCCGATCCCGAGATAATCAGCCGATCCAGAAAAAGTAAAAGGCCTGCTGATCTGTCCTTGCTCCACGCATCCCACGCCTGATGTTCGACCACAAGAGCCTCAAATAAGCTCGTCTCATTATTAAGCCATGATCTTGCTCGTCCAAGAGGTTTATGGGGGCCGGGCATCTCCTCTCTAGGGTGTCTTGGGTCGGGTGACGACTGGCCTCTACCAGCGCCGTGTTCAATACCAGCTCGCCGGGTTGCTTGGTGATGCGATCGTATCCGATTTTTCAGCTAGATCCGTTACAGGATCAGAACTGCTCTTACGTCATCGCCGCGGTCCTGTTCCTTGGCCGCAGGAGGCAGTGTTCGTTTTTGGTGCGCTGGTCCAACTTGGATGAAAAAAATCTTGAGTGAGGTGAAAAGCCACGGCCCCTCTATGCGGTGAAGCTGGCGAGCTACCCGTCTGCTGACTTAATAAGCTTGTCAGTATAGGAAATGAGGTTGCGCCAGGCGTAGCGCCGACATGCTGAACCTAGCGCGGGCCCGATGTTGATTGGCATTCGCGATATGGGGCGATAGGCGTTTCATAGTGAGTCGCGAATGAAAAAAGCCATCTCAGCTTTCACTGAGATGGCTTTGGTCTTGAAGGTTTGGTGGGTTCAACTTATCTGAAAAAAGTTCAGTCGACCGTGAAAACCTACGCCCTTTGGATATCAATCCCAGCTCAACGCCCCACCCGTCTGATACTCGATCACGCGCGTCTCAAAGAAGTTCTTCTCCTTCTTCAAGTCCATGATCTCGCTCATCCATGGGAACGGGTTGGTAGTCCCTGGGTACTCTTCCTTCAGACCAATCTGGGTCAAACGACGGTTGGCGATGAACTTGAGGTAGTCCTCCATCATCGCAGCGTTCATGCCCAATACACCGCGTGGCATGGTGTCACGGGCGTATTCGATCTCCAGCTGGGTCCCTTGCAGGATCATCTGGGTCGCTTCTTCCTTCATCGCCGCGTCCCACAGGTGTGGGTTCTCGATCTTGATCTGGTTGATCACGTCGATACCGAAGTTCAGGTGCATCGACTCGTCACGCAGGATGTACTGGAACTGCTCGGCAACGCCGGTCATCTTGTTGCGGCGGCCCATGGACAGGATCTGGGTGAAGCCGCAATAGAAGAAGATGCCTTCCAGCACGCAGTAGTAGGCGATCAGGTTGCGCAGCAGCTCTTTGTCGGTTTCGACGGTGCCGGTGTTGAACTCTGGGTCGGAGATGGCGCGGGTGTACTTCAGGCCCCAGGCGGCTTTCTTCGCGACCGACGGGATCTCGTGGTACATGTTGAAGATCTCGCCTTCATCCATGCCCAGCGACTCGATGCAGTACTGGTAGGCGTGGGTGTGGATCGCCTCTTCGAAGGCTTGGCGCAGGATGTACTGGCGGCACTCCGGGTTGGTGATCAGGCGGTACACGGCCAGGGCCAGGTTGTTGGCAACCAGCGAGTCGGCGGTGGAGAAGAAGCCGAGGTTGCGCATCACGATACGGCGCTCGTCTTCGGTCAGGCCGTCCTGGCTCTTCCACAGGGCGATGTCGGCGGTCATGTTGACCTCTTGCGGCATCCAGTGGTTGGCGCAGCCGTCGAGGTACTTCTGCCAGGCCCAGTCGTACTTGAACGGTACCAGCTGGTTCAGGTCGGCGCGGCAGTTGATCATGCGCTTTTCGTCAACGGCAACACGGGCCGAGGAGCCTTCCAGCTCGGCCAGGCCTTCGGCAACGTCGAGGGCGTCGAGGGCAGCCTTGGCACGTTTGACGGCATCGGAGTCAGAAGCGGTGGCCGCACGGGCTTCCAGGGCGGCGGCACCACCGGCGCTGTCGAGCTTGTCGAGGGTGGCGGCGGCAGTGGCCTGCGCAGGGGTGTTGCCTTTGGCGGCTACTTCGCCGTCTTCTTTGTCGAATTCGTCCCAGCTCAGCATGGTTTGGCTCCTGCTTGAGGGTCGCCATGGGGCAACCGGTTGGATTTTAAGAATGTGATGCCTGACGCAAGGCCGTAACGGCGAATGGACAGCTCGAGAGGCTGACTCTCGTTTACATCTGAATGTGTTCTGGCTTGTCCTGGCCAGGCCTCGGGGAGGGGCCAGGACACTGAATGGCGCTCTTTTCAGAGGGCGCAAAGTATACCGGAATTCACCTTCGATCGGGGCGCATGTCTTGCGGGCGAGGGTAACTTTTTCGACCGGTTTTGCGTGCGTCCGTTCACGAAATGGCTGTGTTGTTCTACGGGGGGAGAGTGTAGCGCCAACCTATATCTTGTGCCAGTTTAAATTTTAAGGCACACCATATAGTGTTTAGAGAGAATTGTGTCGCGCGTCCCAGCGATGAGGCCGGGTCAGGCAACACGAGCTGCGGTGGCTACTTCTACCGAGCCGCGCGAGCGGCGGGCAAGGCCCAAGGTTTCTGTGAGGCGCGGATACAAAAATGCCGCGCGTGGCACCCGTAGGCACCCCGCGCGGCAGTCAGGCCTTACTGGCAGGCTTCGCAGTCAGGCTCGTCGATCGCGCAGGCCTTAGGCACTGGCGCTGGGCCGGCTGCCTGGACCGGGGCGCTGTCGCCACCGCTGGAAACAGCGTTGAGCTTGCCGGTGTTGATGGTCGACTTCTCGGTGCTGGTCGCGGCCAGGGCACGGAGGTAGTAGGTGGTCTTCAGACCACGGTACCAGGCCATGCGGTAGGTCACGTCCAGCTTCTTGCCCGAAGCGCCGGCGATGTACAGGTTCAGCGATTGCGCCTGGTCGATCCACTTCTGGCGACGGGAGGCGGCATCGACGATCCACTTGGTCTCGACTTCGAACGCGGTGGCGTACAGGTCTTTGAGCTCCTGCGGGATACGCTCGATCTGCTGCACCGAACCGTCGTAGTACTTCAGGTCGTTGATCATGACCGAGTCCCACAGGCCGCGGGCTTTCAGGTCGCGGACCAGGTACGGGTTGATCACCGTGAACTCGCCCGACAGGTTCGATTTCACGTACAGGTTCTGGTAGGTCGGCTCGATGGACTGCGATACGCCGGTGATGTTGGCGATGGTCGCGGTCGGCGCGATGGCCATGATGTTCGAGTTACGGATACCTTTCTGTACGCGGGCACGTACCGGTGCCCAGTCCAGGGTTTCTTCCAGGTTGACGTCGATGTACTTCTGGCCACGGGCTTCGATCAGGATCTGCTGCGAATCCAGCGGCAGGATGCCTTTGGACCACAGCGAACCCTGGAAGGTCTCGTATGCGCCGCGCTCATCGGCCAGGTCGCAGGACGCCTGGATCGCGAAGTAGCTGACCGCTTCCATCGACTTGTCGGCGAACTCGACGGCAGCGTCGGAGCCGTAAGGGATGTGCTGCAGGTACAGTGCGTCCTGGAAGCCCATGATGCCCAGGCCGACCGGGCGGTGCTTGAAGTTCGAGTTGCGTGCTTGCGGCACCGAGTAGTAGTTGATGTCGATCACGTTGTCGAGCATGCGCACGGCGGTGTTCACGGTGCGTTGCAGCTTGGCGGTGTCCAGCTTGCCATCGACAATGTGGTTCGGCAGGTTGATCGAGCCCAGGTTGCAGACCGCGATCTCGTCCTTGTTGGTGTTCAGGGTGATCTCGGTGCACAGGTTCGAGCTGTGGACCACGCCCACGTGCTGCTGCGGCGAGCGCAGGTTGCACGGGTCCTTGAAGGTCAGCCATGGGTGGCCGGTCTCGAACAGCATCGACAGCATCTTGCGCCACAGGTCTTTGGCCTGGATGGTCTTGAACACCTTGATCTTGTTGTACTCGGTCAGGGCTTCGTAGTACTCGTAGCGCTCTTCGAAGGCCTTGCCGGTCAGGTCGTGCAGGTCTGGCACTTCCGATGGCGAGAACAGGGTCCACTTGCCGTCATCGAAGACGCGCTTCATGAACAGGTCAGGGATCCAGTTGGCGGTGTTCATGTCGTGGGTACGACGACGGTCATCACCGGTGTTCTTGCGCAACTCGATGAATTCTTCGATGTCCAGGTGCCAGGTTTCCAGGTAGGCACACACCGCGCCTTTGCGCTTGCCGCCCTGGTTCACGGCCACGGCGGTGTCGTTGACCACTTTCAGGAAGGGTACGACGCCCTGGGATTTACCGTTGGTGCCCTTGATGTAGGAGCCCAGTGCACGCACAGGGGTCCAGTCGTTGCCCAGGCCACCGGCGAATTTCGACAGCATGGCGTTGTCGTGGATCGCGTGGTAGATGCCCGACAGGTCGTCCGGCACGGTGGTCAGGTAGCAGCTCGACAGCTGCGGGCGCAGGGTGCCGGCGTTGAACAGGGTCGGGGTCGAGGCCATGTAGTCGAAGGACGACAACAGGTTGTAGAACTCGATCGCACGGGCTTCCTTGTCTTTCTCTTCCAGCGCCAGGCCCATGGCCACACGCATGAAGAACACCTGCGGCAGCTCGAAGCGTACGCCATCCTTGTGGATGAAGTAGCGGTCGTACAGGGTCTGCAGGCCCAGGTAGGTGAACTGCTGGTCACGCTCGTGGTTGATCGCCTTGCCCAGTTTGTCCAGGTCGAAGTCGGCCAGGGCCGGGTTCAGCAGCTCGAACTCGACACCCTTGGCGATGTAGGCCGGCAGGGCCTTGGCGTACAGGTCGGCCATCTCGTGGTGGGTGGCGCTGTCGGCGACGTTCAGGAAGCCCAGGCCTTCGGCACGCAGGGTGTCCATCAGCAGGCGGGCGGTGACGAACGAGTAGTTCGGCTCGCGCTCTACCAGGGTACGGGCGGTCATCACCAGGGCGGTGTTGACGTCTTTGATGGCCACGCCGTCGTACAGGTTCTTCAGGGTTTCGCGCTGGATCAGGTCGCCATCGACTTCGGCCAGGCCTTCGCAGGCTTCGCTGATGATGGTGTTCAGGCGCGCCATGTCCAGCGGCGCCAGGCTGCCGTCGGCCAGCGTGATGCGGATGCTTGGGTGCGGCTCGATCGCGGCGTCGGTGTTGGCGCGGGTGGCGCGCTCTTTGGCACGCTGGTCGCGGTAGATCACGTAGTCACGGGCGACCTTCTGCTCGCCGGCACGCATCAGGGCCAGTTCGACCTGGTCCTGGATTTCTTCGATGTGGATGGTGCCACCCGATGGCATGCGACGCTTGAACGTGGCGGTGACCTGTTCGGTCAGGCGCGCGACGGTGTCGTGGATGCGCGACGAGGCAGCGGCGGTGCCGCCTTCAACTGCGAGGAACGCTTTGGTGATGGCCACGGTGATCTTGTCGTCGGTGTAAGGGACGACAGTGCCGTTGCGCTTGATCACGCGCAGCTGGCCCGGAGCGGTCGCGGCCAGATCCTGGTTGGAATCGGCAGCCTGCGGCGCCAAAGCCTGCGGGTTCTCGCGAGTTGTGTCGGTTTGCATGGGTGGGTGTCTCCACAATTTCTATATGTTCAGGCGCCTTTTGGGCGCCCACCGTTCTGTCCACTCGTTCGACGGCCCTGGCGGGGATGCGTCATGCGCACGCATCCGCCCGCTCGGGCGTACCGACTTCGGGACAGACTCAGGAATAAGGGGCAAAGAACATGCCGCTCCCTGGCCGAAGTCAAAGGCTATGGGGCTAGCCCAAAAGCTGTTGCTCTCCATCTCCGCTGGAGCGGTTTGGTTGTTGAAACCACAATAAGTTCAGGCAGAAAAATCGCTTGAGTTTCTCTGCTGACTCGTGCTTGGGGTTGGTACGTGAAACCCAACATCTAGTGGTTCGCTGCGCTGGGGATACAAGATAATGCGGTATCGGGGGCTTTGCAAGGCGAGCGCCTGTGGATAACTTGTGCGTACTTTGTGAGTGAATAGTGGGTATTCGCTGTAGGCCTTGTACCAAGTGGTTTGCAGTATTTTTTTCTGCAGCTCGTTGCCCCAGTGCAGATTTTTCAGGGCGCGAACCCTAGCACAAAAAACGCTTCAGTCCAGGGGTGTTTCGGGTGAGGTTGGCAGTGCTGGGTGCGGGACGTAGTATCGGCAGGGGATGTTGCCTTTTGGTTAAGGCGGCGATGCCGGCGATAGCGCCGGCACAGGCAACGCAAAAACAACAATCAAGGCAAACGCCATGGACCAACCCGTACCCCGCATCCTGATCGTCGAAGACGACCAGCGCCTCGCCGAGCTCACGGCTGAATACCTGCAGGCCAACGGTTTCGAGGTGGCAGTGGAGGGCGATGGCGCGCGCGCCGCCCGGCGCATCGTCGACAGCCAGCCAGACATGGTCATCCTCGACCTGATGCTGCCCGGTGAAGATGGCCTGAGCATCTGCCGCCGGGTACGTGGCCAGTACGCAGGCCCCATCCTCATGCTCACCGCCCGCAGCGATGAACTCGACCAGGTCCAGGGCCTGGACCTGGGTGCTGATGATTACGTGTGCAAGCCAGTGCGCCCGCGCCTGCTGTTGGCACGCATCCAGGCCCTGCTGCGGCGCAGCGAGCCGGCACAAGGCAAAACCCAAGAACTGGCCTTTGGCGCCCTGCGCATCGACAATCGCCTGCGCGAAGCCTGGCTTGGCGAACAGCTGATCGAACTGACCGGTGCCGAGTTCGATCTGCTCTGGCTGCTGGCCAGCAACGCCGGGCGGGTGCTGTCGCGCGAGCAGATCTTCACCGCCCTGCGCGGTGTCGGTTACGACGGCCAGGACCGCTCCATCGACGTGCGCATCTCCAAGATCCGCCCCAAGATCGGTGATGATCCTATCCACCCCCGGCTTATCAAGACCCTGCGCAGCAAGGGCTACCTGTTCGTCGGCGATGCACCATGAACAACTCGATCTTCCTGCGTATTTATGGCGGCATGCTCGCGGTCCTGGTGCTGGTGGCCCTGCTCGGCGTGCTCAGCCTGCACCTGGTCAACGAGGTGCGCGCCGCCCAGCACCGCGAGCGTCTGGCCCAAGGCACGTTCAGCCTGATGGCAGACAACCTGGCCCAGCAGAATGAAACCGAACGCAAACGTTCGTTGTTGATGTGGGAGCGCTTGTTGGGCGTGCCCCTGGACTTGCAACCGATGTCAGCGCGCACCCTTGATGGAGGCCAGCGCGCGCGGCTCAATCGCGCCCTGGTGGTGGTGCACAAGACCGGCCCGCACGCCGCGCAGGTGCTGCGCAAGGTGGGCCAGGAAGACCTGCTGCTGGTGGCCGAGGTCAAGCAGGTCAGCGAGCAGTTGGCGCGGGCCACGCTCTATTTGCTCGCCGATGAACTGGTGCGCTACCCCGTCACCGAACAGCAACAGCGCCTGGCGCAGATCAAGCAGAGCAAGGGGTTCGGGTTTGGTATTGCCCTGCAGCGCCTGGAGCGCGTGGGCCTGGACGATGACCAGCGGCGCCGGGTAGAGGAGGGCGACACGGTCATGGCGCTGGGCAAGGATGGCGATTCGATCCGCGTGTTCGCAGGCTTGCCGGGCTCGCCCTGGGTATTGGAAATTGGCCCGTTGTACCAGCTCAACCCCTATCCGCCGCAATTGTTGGTGCTGATCGCATTCCTCGGCCTGTGCCTGATTGGCCTGGTGGTCTATCTGCTGGTGCGTCAGTTGGAGCGGCGGGTCTCGGGCCTGGAAATGGCCGCCACGCGCATCGCCCAGGGCAGCCTGGAAACCCGCGTGCCGGCCGACGATGCCGATTCGGTCGGGCGCCTGGCGGCAGCGTTCAACGGCATGGCCGAACACCTGCAGCGTTCGCTGAACATGCAGCGCGAACTGGTGCGGGCGGTGTCCCATGAGTTGCGCACGCCCGTGGCGCGTTTGCGCTTTGGCCTGGAAATGATCGAAAGCGCGCCGACCGATCAGGCCCGCGCCAAGCACCTGGCGGGCATGGACGGCGATATCCAGGACCTGGACAAGCTGGTCGACGAGATGCTGACCTACGCCCGCCTGGAGCAGGGCGCGCCGGCCCTGAAGTTCCAGCGCGTCGACCTGGACGCCTTGCTGGACCGGGTGATCGACGAACTGGCCCCGCTCAATACCGAAGTCAGGCTGGTGCGCGGTGCCTGTCAGCTTCAGGGTGGCGAAGAGGCCTGGGTCGAGGCCGAACCGCGCTATCTGCATCGGGCGCTGCAGAACCTGGTCAGCAATGCCCTGCGCCATGCCCGGGCAGAGGTGCGGTTGAGCTATGAGTTGGGCCAGCAGCGCTGCCGCATCGAAGTCGAAGATGACGGGCCGGGCATCCCCGAAGGTTACTGGGACCGCATCTTCACGCCGTTCACCCGGCTCGACGACAGCCGTACCCGGGCTTCGGGAGGGCATGGCCTGGGCCTGTCGATCGTGCGGCGCATCATCTACTGGCACGCCGGCCGGGCCACGGTAGGTCGAAGTGAAGCGCTGGGCGGTGCCTGCTTCAGCCTCAACTGGCCACGCGAGCAGGCGCCGCTGTAAGGCTTAAACGCTGACCAGGCTGAGCAGGTGACCGTCCTGCACGCAGAACTGGCCGTCCAGCTCGACGCCATGGCGCCATTCGGGCGACAGGTCGATGAGCAGGCGCAGGCGTGCAAGGCCTTCCGGTGACCAGTGCAGTATCTCGGCGTGCTCGAAGTAGAAGCGCTGCCGGGTCAGTGGGTAAAGGGTCTTGAACAGGCTTTCCTTGAGTGAAAAGGTCAGGGTAACCGCCAGGCCCACCTGGCTGCGGTCCAGGCGCTCGAGCTCTGCCGGGGTGAGGATTTCGCCCATCAGCCGTTCGGCTCGCTCGTCGTCCAGCAGTGCTTCCTGGTCCAGCCCCAGGCCGCGGCAACTGCCGTGCGCTGCAACCACGGCCGCAGCCCAGCCTTTGCCGTGGGTGATCGAGCCGTGGATGCCCGTGGGCCAGATCGGCGAACGGTCTTCGTGGGTGCCGGGCACATGGTCACGGCCATCCAGGCGTTGCAGCGCGGCGCGCGCGCACACCCGGCCGGCCAGGTACTCGGCCTGACGCTTGGACACGGAGCGTTGCAGGCTGGGGCTGGGTTCGATACCGGCACGCTGGAAGTCGTCGGCGGCCAGGCGGTTGGGGTCGAAGGCACAGCTGACCAGCACCGCGCCGGGCAACGGGCGGGGCAGGGGCCAGTGGTGCTGGAGCGGGTCACAGCAGGAAGGCAATCTGTTCATGGCGGTATTGTGCCAGCCGCTGTGGCTGTGTGGGAGATGGGCCGCGAAGCGGCCCGGCAATCTTCAGTCGAACGCTTTCTTGAAGAACGCCTGCATGTCCGCCCATGAACGCTCGTCCGCAGCCTTGTTGTAACCAATGTCCGGCCCGCCATGGGCGCCGTGGCTCAAGCGGTCGGCATCCGGGTTGGTGAAGCCATGCTTGGCGCCGGGGATGCTGACGAACTGATAGTTGACCTTGGCCGCGTCCATTTCGGCCTTGAACGCGGCGACTTGTTCATCAGTGACCATGCTGTCCGCCGCGCCGTGTTCCACCAGGATGTCGGCCCTGACCACACCAGGCTTGGCCGGCGTCTGGGTAGCCAGTGCACCATGGAAGCTCACCACGCCGTCCAGTTTCTCGCCGCGCCGGGCCGCATCCAGCACCACCTTGCCGCCGAAGCAGTAACCTACGGCGCCCAGTTGATGCTTGTTGACGTTCGGCTGCTTTTTCAGCAGTTCAAGGCCCGCGTCGAAGCGCGCGGCCGCCGCGGCCGGGTCCTTCAGCGCTTGGGCCATGAATGCCTGGGCATCCTGCGGGTGCTCGGTGTGCTTGCCGTCACCGTACATGTCGATGGCCAGCGCTTTGTAGCCCAGTGCCGCGAGGTCACGGGCACGACGCTTGGCGTAATCGTTGAGCCCCCACCATTCATGCACTACGACGATGCCCGGGCGTTTGCCCTCCAGTGCATCGTCATAGGCGTAGTAGCCGACCAGGCGGTTGCCATCGTCGTCCTGGTAGGGGATCTCTCGGGTCACTACTGCCGCCTGGGCAAGAGCGGCGCTGCACATCAGGGTCAAAGCCAGCAGGGCACGCATGTTCACTACTCCTTGTTTTGCAAACGTATCGTTCAGCCCTGGTTCAGCCAGGGTTCAGCCGCGGTTCAGGGCGTTCTGCTTACTCTAGCTTCCAGACCGAAACAGCGCATTCAACTGGAGTACAACGCCATGAAAACCTTCAATACCTTACTTGCTGCCATGGCCGTCTGTGCAGCTGGCATGACCACCGCCCAGGCCGCCGACGACAATTTCGCCAGCCTGACCTACGGCCAGACCAGCGACAAGGTCCGCAAGTCTGGGCTGCTGCAACGCAACACCGACCACCTGAACGCCGACGGCATCATCGGCAAGGATGACACCTGGGGCGTGCGCCTGGGCAAGATCAACGACCAGGGTCGCTACTACATGACCTACGACAACGTCTCGGGCGACCACAGCGGCCTGAAGCTGCGCCAGGAGAACCTGCTGGGCAGCTATGATCTGTTCCTGCCGGTAGGCGACACCACCAAACTGTTCGGTGGCGGCAGCCTGGGCATGACCAAGCTGACCCAGGACTCGCCAGGGGCCAGCCGTGATACCGACTATGGCTATGCAGTGGGCCTGCAGGCCGGCGTAATCCAGGAAATCACCGACCGGGCTTCGGTTGAGCTGGGCTACCGCTATCTGCGTACCAATGCGGCGACCGAGGTAGGGGCGAGCGGCGGGCCGAAAGAGGGTACCTTGCGCCTGACCAGCAGTGCTCAGACTTACCTGTCGGCGAACTACACGTTCTGATGCCCGAGTCGAGTTATCCTCTACGGGCCTCATCGTCTGCAAGCCGGGTTCCCCACGGCTATTGAGTGCGGGAGCCGGCCTGCCGGCGCTCAGGCCGGTACAGCCAACATAGGAAGGAGCGTCACATGAAACTGCTGGTGGTCGAGGACGAAGCCCTGCTAAGGCACCACCTCCATACCCGCCTGAGCGAAAGCGGCCATGTGGTCCAGGCCGTGGCTGATGCCGAAGAAGCGCTGTACCAGGCCGAGCAATTTCACTTCGACCTGGCCGTGATCGACCTCGGCCTGCCCGGCATCAGCGGCCTGGAGCTGATCGGCCGCCTGCGCGCCCAGGCCAAGACCTTTCCCATTCTGATTCTCACCGCCCGGGGCAACTGGCAGGACAAGGTCGAAGGCCTGGCCGCCGGTGCCGATGATTACCTGGTCAAGCCCTTCCAGTTCGAAGAGCTTGAAGCACGCCTCAATGCCCTGCTGCGCCGCTCCAGCGGCTTCACCCAGTCGACCATCGCCGCAGGGCCCTTGCTGCTGGACCTCAACCGCAAGCAGGCGACCCTTGACGAGCAGCCGCTGGCGCTGACCGCCTACGAGTACCGCATCCTTGAATATCTGATGCGTCATCACCAGCAGGTGGTGGCCAAGGAGCGCCTGATGGAACAGCTGTATCCAGGCGACGAGGAGCGTGACCCCAACGTCATCGAAGTGCTGATCGGCCGTTTGCGTCGCAAGCTCGAAGGTGAGCGCGGGTTCAAACCGATCGACACGGTGCGTGGCCTCGGCTACCTGTTCACCGAGCGCTGCCGATGATTCGTTCGCTGCGGGTGCGCTTGATGCTCGCGGCAGCGGTGCTGGCGGTGCTGTTCATGCTGGCGCTGCTGCCCGCGCTGCAGAAGGCCTTCAGCCTGGCCTTGCAGGAATCGATCGAGCAGCGCCTGGCGTCGGATGTGACCACGCTGATTTCTTCGGCGCGCATCGAGCATGGCCAGTTGCAGATGCCCGCACTGCTGCCGGACGAGCGTTACAACCTGCCGTATACCGGTTTGCTTGGTTACATCTTCGACCGCGAAGGTGAGCTGGTCTGGCGCTCCCGGGCCACGGCCGACCAGCACATCAACTACCAGCCGCGCTACGATGGACGCGGTAATGAGTTCGCCCGTATGCACCAGGATGACGGTGAGGAATTCTTTGTCTACGACGTCGAAATAAAGCTGCTGGGTGGCCAGAGCGCCGCCTATAGCATCGTCGCCCTGCAGCCGGTGCGTGAGTACCAGCGAACCCTCGATGGCCTGCGTGAAAAGCTCTACCTGGGCTTTGGTGCGGCCTCGCTGGCGTTGCTGGTATTGCTTTGGGCCGGCCTGACCTGGGGCCTGCGTTCCCTGAGACGGCTGAGCCGCGAGCTGGATGAGGTGGAGGCGGGTGCCCGCGATGGGCTAAGTGCCGAGCACCCCCGTGAGCTGCTGCGCCTGACCGGCTCGCTCAACCGTCTGCTGCGCAGTGAGCGGGAACAGCGCCAGCGTTATCGCGACTCGCTGGGGGACCTGGCGCACAGCCTCAAGACGCCGCTGGCGGTGCTGCAGGGCGTGGGCGAGAGCATGCAGCAGCGCGCGGGTGAGCGTGAGCAGGCGCGGGTGCTGCAGAGCCAGATCGAACGCATGAGCCAGCAGATCGACTACCAGTTGCAGCGCGCCAGCCTGCGCAAGAGTGGCCTGGTGCGCCACAGCGTGCAGTTGCTTCCGGTGCTGGACAGCCTGTGCAGCACCCTGGCCAAGGTGTACCGCGACAAGCGCGTCGAAGTGCTGCTCGAGGTGCCGGCGCAGGCACAGGTGCCGATGGAGCAGGGCGCGCTGCTGGAGCTGTTGGGCAACCTCTTGGAAAACGCCTTCCGCCTGTGCCTGGGGCAGGTGCGGGTGAGCCTGCAGGAGGCGCCTGGGCGGCTGACCTTGAGCATCGACGATGACGGGCCGGGAGTACCGACCGATCAGCGTGAGCGGATTCTGGAACGGGGCGAGCGGCTGGACCGGCAGCATCCGGGGCAGGGAATCGGCCTTGCAGTGGTCAAAGATATCGTCGACAGCTACGACGCTGAATTGAGCCTGGACGACTCGCCGCTGGGCGGAGCGGCATTGCGGGTCACCTTCTACCTTGATTGACGTTCAAGCGCAGGGTGCCCCATCACCTGCGGGCGGATTCCCGCCAAGGCCCCTGTACAAATCCCGCCATCGGGCGGAAATCCGCCATCTCTCCTCAGGTAATTCGCCCTGTCGTTGGGCATTTCCCGCTAGCAAATACGGCCTTTGCACCCTTCGTGGGCGTTTTGGCATCGCCCTTGCTATCTGACTTGGCAGAGGCCTGCCCAGGCAGCTCGAACACAACGACAAATCCCTCCGGGTGCAGGAGGGTTAGCGATTCAGGTGCCCTGACATCCTGGGAAGGATGAAGCCGGCACACTTGAGGAAATTTAGCCATGACGACACGTCAGCCGCTGTACAAATCCCTGTATGTCCAGGTGATCGTTGCCATCACCATCGGCATCCTGCTCGGCCACTTCTACCCGGAAACCGGCGTCGCCCTCAAACCGTTGGGTGATGGTTTCGTCAAACTGATCAAGATGGTCATCGCGCCCATCATCTTCTGTACCGTGGTCAGCGGTATTGCTGGCATGCAGAGCATGAAGTCGGTCGGCAAGACCGGCGGCTACGCACTTCTGTACTTCGAGATCGTTTCCACCATCGCCCTGATCATCGGCCTTGTCGTCGTCAACGTGGTCAAACCAGGCGCTGGTATGCACATCGACGTCAGCACTCTGAACGCCAGCAGCGTGGCCGCCTACGCCGCCGCCGGTGCTCAGCAGACGACCGTTGGCTTCCTGCTCAACATCATCCCTAACACCGTGGTAGGTGCCTTCGCCAACGGCGATATCCTGCAGGTGCTGATGTTCTCGGTGATCTTCGGCTTTGCCCTGCACCGTCTGGGCAGTTACGGCAAACCGCTGCTGGACCTGATCGACCGCTTCGCCCATGTCATGTTCAACATCATCAACATGATCATGAAGCTGGCTCCGGTCGGTGCCTTCGGTGCCATGGCCTTCACCATCGGCCAGTACGGCGTTGGCTCGCTGGTACAGCTGGGCTACCTGATGGCCTGCTTCTACATCACCTGCCTGTTGTTCGTGCTGGTCGTGCTGGGCGGTATCTGCCGCGCCCACGGCTTCAGCGTGCTCAAGCTGATCCGCTACATCCGTGAAGAACTGCTGATCGTACTGGGTACCTCGTCCTCGGAATCTGCGCTGCCACGCATGCTGGCCAAGATGGAGCGCCTGGGTGCCAAGAAGTCGGTGGTTGGCCTGGTGATCCCTACCGGTTATTCCTTCAACCTGGACGGCACCTCGATCTACCTGACCATGGCCGCGGTGTTCATCGCTCAAGCCACCGACACCACCATGGACATCACTCACCAGATCACCCTGCTGTTGGTGCTGCTGGTGGCGTCCAAAGGGGCTGCCGGTGTTACTGGCTCTGGCTTCATCGTGCTCGCCGCGACCCTGTCGGCTGTCGGCCACCTGCCGGTTGCCGGCCTCGCGCTGATCCTTGGCATCGACCGCTTCATGTCCGAAGCCCGCGCCCTGACCAACCTGGTGGGCAACGCCGTCGCTACCGTGGTGGTGGCCAAGTGGGTCAAGGAAATGGACGACGACAAGCTGGCATCGGAGCTGGCTTCGGGTGGCGCGCCGCTCGAGCTGAACACCCCGACCGATGACCTGGGCGTTGCTGAAGTCCCGGTTCGTTGAGTGTGATGCCGTCATGAGAAAGGCGACCCTCGGGTCGCCTTTCTCGTTGTGCGCCAGGCATGGCGCGTTGCGCGTCAGCGCAACCCGCTTGGCTGTGGTGGCCGAGTGGGTGACTTGGAGGTGAAAGTCCTCTACACACCCGGCAAGGGGAAGTGTTAGCCAGAGGCAAGGGTGTCGTGGGCGACTGCGAATCTGAAGGAAGCCCGAGGCAAAATGCTGGCCTGACGAACAGGAAGCGGATTAGGCGGCGCAGCGGGGTAAGAAGGCAACAATCTTCAAAGCCCAATACTTGCACGGAACGCTGTGACGTAAATCCGACAGGCATAAGCAGGAAGGTCGCGCGAATTACCCTGGGAGATCTGCACGCTTGCCTTTGTGCTACCGAGCGTCGTAAGGCGACGGGATGAGCATGCAGAAGTCAGCCGAAGCCGTAGTAAGTGGCGGTTAACCGCGCCACCAAGGGCCGAACAGGTTATGCCGCCAGTAGGCGTCACTGTCTCGTTGGTAGCCGTAATGCAGAAATTTCCCACAGTGGAAACTGTCATCCCGAGTCCCGGCCAGAAGCTGAGGATGATGCATGACAGTGCAAAGGTATCGACGGCGTCAGTAACGTGGACGAACGCGGAGCCGGACACGCTGATGGAGCGGGTGCTTGCACCGGCCAACCTCAGACGTGCGTATCAACGCGTGGTCAGCAACAAGGGAGCGCCGGGTGCCGATGGCATGACGGTCGCTGACTTGGCGGGCTACATGAAACAGTATTGGCCAACCCTCAAGGCCAGGCTACTGGCCGGTGAATACCATCCACAAGCAGTGCGAGCGGTTGAAATTCCCAAGCCGCAGGGCGGCACACGGCAACTGGGAATCCCCAGCGTCGTGGACCGCTTGATCCAGCAAGCCTTGCAGCAACAGCTCACGCTCATCTTCGACCCACTGTTCTCGGACTACAGTTATGGCTTCCGTCCGGGCAGAAGCACACATCAAGCTGTCGAGATGGCCCGTGCCCATGTGGCATCGGGGCATCGGTGGTGCGTGGAAATCGATCTGGAAAAGTTCTTCGATCGAGTCAACCACGACATCCTCATGGCCTGTATCGAGTGCCGGGTCAAAGATAAGTGCGTACTTAGGCTTATCCGTCGCTACCTTGAAGCGGGAGTCATGTCAGGTGGTGTCGTTAGCCCACGGCAGGAAGGGACGCCGCAAGGCGGCCCGCTCTCGCCGCTGCTGTCGAATATCCTGCTCGATGAATTTGACCGCGAACTGGAGCGGCGGGGCCATCGCTTCGTGCGCTATGCCGATGACGCGAACATTTATGTGCGCAGTCCTCGGGCTGGCGAGCGAGTACTGGTCAGTGTCGAGCGCTTCCTGAACCAACGTTTGAAACTGACGGTGAATCAGAAGAAGAGTCGAGTCGCGAGAGCCTGGAAGTGTGACTACTTGGGCTTTGGGATGAGCTGGCATCAGCAGCCAAGGCTGCGGGTGGCAACGATGAGCCTGGGTCGCCTGCGCGACCGGCTCGCAGAGTTGCTACGCGGTGCACGGGGTCGCAAGATGGCAAATACCATCGAGCGGATAAACCCTGTATTACGAGGCTGGGCGGGTTACTTCAAGCTCAGCCAGAGCAAACGGCCACTTGAGGAACTGGATGGCTGGGTCAGGCACAAACTCCGCTGTGCCATCTGGCGCCAATGGAAGCAGCCCTCTACGAGGGCGCGCAACCTGATGCGTCTGGGCTTAAGCGAAGAGCGTGCCTGTAAATCGGCCTATAACGGCCGAGGCCCGTGGTGGAACTCGGGGGCGCCACATATGAATCAGGCGCTGCCGAAGAAACTATGGGATCGACTCGGACTGGTCTCGATACTGGATACGATCAATCGGCTTAGCCGCATAGCCTGAACCGCCGTGTACGGAACCGTACGCACGGTGGTGTGAGAGGACGGCGGGTGTGAACCCGCCTCCTACTCGATTCTGCCATGAAGCCAGCGCAGTATCTGCGGGGGCCGGCTTGCCGGCGATAGGCCGGTTTATTCAACCCGCGTCTCGCCACTGTAGATCAGAACTTCTTTACACCGCCTGCACAGGTAGCGCCGCCCCTGATGCACCAACTTGTGCCGCTGTGCCGTGAACGGGAAATCGCTCTGCGGGCACGGGCAGCGGTAGATGTAGCGGGTCGCCACACGCCGGCGCACCTCATAATTGTGGCAACGATTGGGCGGCAGTTCATACACCCCGCGCATGATCAGTTGCCACTCTTCGCCATGGGCCTGAATGCGGTCGCCGAACAGTTGGTGAGCCACCAGGTGCGCCACTTCATGGGCCACGGTCTGGCGCAGGAAATCTTCCTGGTTTTCGCGGTACAGCTGCAGGTTGAAGCGCAACAGGTTTTCGTGCAGGTGGGCGACGCCCGCCTTCTGGCCGCGCAGCTTGAAGCTGACTTCCGGGCGCGGGAAGGGGCGCTTGAAAAAGGTTTCGGCTTGCTGGTAACAGGTTTCGACGCGTTGTTTGAGCAGCTCGGGCATGGCGGGGTAATTCTCCTGACCGGGCATTATGCCGCAAGCAGTGGCAGCCTGCCGAGCCACCGGTCAGCAGACAGCCGGAAGTCGCCTTGCGGCGGCTTCCGGTTTGATGCCCCAGTGTTGGATCTAAGTGTTTTCGAAGCTAGTTGGTATAGACGGGCCCCACGCCCAGTCCCCAGATGATCACGGTCGCAGCCATGATCGCTACCAGTACCACCAGGCCCACTGCCAGCACCGAGCTGGAGAACAGGAAGCCTTCATCGGTCGGTATGTTCATGAAGGTCGGCAAGCCGACGTACAGCAGGTAGACGGTGTAACAAATGGCCGCGGTACCCACCAGCATGCCCAGCCACAGGTGCGGGTAAAGCGCTGCCAGGCCGCCGAGGAACAGCGGTGTGGCGGTGTAGGTGGCAAAGGCGATGCATTGCGCCATGGACGGGCTGGCGTCATAGGTACGTGCCATCCAGTGGATGAACGCGCCCATGACCGCAACCCCGGCGAGCATCGCCAGGTAGGACATGATGCTCATCCATAGAGCGCTTTCCATCGTCAGCATCACCGCTGGCCGGTCGCCGATCACCCAGCCGACCTGGGTAGTGCCGATGAATGCCGAAACGGCGGGTATCGCCGCCAGTATCAGCGTGTGCGTCAGGTACATGTGGCTGATGCTTTCTTCTTCCCCGCGTATCTCCCGCCACTCCTGATCGGGGTGGGTAAACAGCCCCACAACGTGATGAATCATGCCGGTCACTCCTCTCGTTGTTGCCAATCGCCCCCCAGATGGAGCGCAAGCGGCCCGAGGCCAGGGCACCGATGGAAGCGGTAATGTGGCCTTATGTCGCAGTATAGGAAGCCGTTACCCGCACAAACTGCGCTTTTTAGAGCAAATCGCGCTGTAAGGCCGCCTGCTGATTCCCTTGAAGTCTTTATCGGAATCCCTACAGGTGCGCGTGGTTTGTGCGTAAAATAGCCGGCTTTTGTCACACCTCGCGGATCCAAGCGCTATGGGCACCCTCTCGGTCAACCAGAACAAACTGCAAAAACGCCTGCGTCGTCTCGCCGGCGAAGCCATCACCGACTACAACATGATCGAGGATGGCGACAAGGTCATGGTCTGCCTGTCCGGCGGCAAGGACAGCTACACCATGCTCGACGTTCTGTTGCACCTGCAGAAGGTGGCACCGATCACGTTCCAGATCGTCGCGGTGAACATGGACCAGAAGCAGCCGGGCTTCCCCGAGCATGTGCTGCCGGCCTACCTGAAAGCGCTGGGCGTCGAGTACCACATCGTCGAGAAGGACACCTACTCGGTCGTCAAGGAACTGGTGCCGGAGGGCAAGACCACTTGCTCGCTGTGCTCGCGCTTGCGCCGTGGCACCCTGTACACCTTCGCTGACGAAATCGGCGCAACCAAGATGGCGCTTGGGCACCATCGCGACGACATCGTCGAGACCTTCTTCCTCAACATGTTCTTCAACGGTTCGCTCAAGGGCATGCCGCCCAAGCTGCGTGCCGACGACGGCCGTAACGTGGTGATCCGCCCGCTGGCGTACTGCAGCGAGAAGGACATCCAGGCCTACTCGGACATGAAGGAATTCCCGATCATCCCGTGCAACCTGTGCGGTTCGCAGGAGAACCTGCAGCGCCAGGTGGTCAAGGACATGCTGGTGGAGTGGGAGCGCAAACACCCGGGCCGTACCGAGAGCATCTTCCGCGCCCTGCAGAACGTCGCCCCGTCGCAGTTGGCCGACCGCAACCTGTTCGACTTCACCAGCCTCAAGATCGACGAAAGCGCCACCCCGCGTTTCCTCGATGTACTGAACATCTGAGCCATGCGCGATTACCAGTGGTTGCATGAGTACTGCCTGAACCGCTTCGGCTCGGCCCAGGCCCTGGAGGCCTTCCTGCCGCAGCCGCGCACCCCGGCGCAGCTGCGCGACATCAGCAACGACCGCTACCTGTCGACCTTGGCCTTGCGCGTGTTCCGCGCAGGGCTCAAGCACAGCCTGGTCGATGCAAAATGGCCGGCATTCGAGCAGGTGTTCTTCGGTTTCGACCCGGAGAAGGTCGTACTGATGGGCGCGGAGCACCTGGAGCGGTTGATGCAGGACGAGCGCATCATCCGCCACCTGGGTAAGCTCAAGAGCGTGCCGCGCAATGCACAGATGATCCTTGATGTGGCCAGGGAGAAGGGCAGCTTTGGTGCGTTCATCGCCGATTGGCCGGTGACCGATATCGTCGGGTTGTGGAAGTATCTGGCCAAGCATGGCAATCAGTTGGGCGGGTTGTCAGCGCCACGGTTTTTGCGCATGGTCGGCAAGGATACGTTCATCCCCACCGATGACATGGCCGCTGCGCTGATTGCCCAGAAGGTGATCGACAAGCAGCCGACCAGCCAGCGCGACCTGGCGCTGGTGCAGCAGGCGTTCAACCAGTGGCATGCCGAGAGCGGGCGGCCGCTGTGCCAGTTGTCGGTGATGCTGGCCCATACCGTCAACCATTGAAAAAACCGGGGCTGCAACAGCAGCCCTGCGGATTCAACGGCCTTCACCTGCCATGCGCCGTTCATGCTGGAATTTCCAGCGCACGAACAGCAACCCGCTGATGAACAGCCCCAGGCTCAGCAGCACCTCGACCCAGCCGAACACTGCCCGCGACGGGTCGAACGCCGCCAGCACCCCTTTGATGAAATAGATATTCACCACAAAGCAGGTCCAGGCATGCGCCCGGGCGCTGCCCAGCAGCATGCCGGGCAGCAGCAACAGCAGCGGCACAAGCTCGATCGCCAGGATCACTTCTACCCGCGCCCCGTGCAGGTTGGCGAACCACAGGTTGTTCGCCACCAGCAATGCGATCAGGCCAAAAAAGAATGCCAGGCTCAAGGCGCGGGTGAGGCGCAGGCGCGGTGCCAGCCACTCCAGTGGTGGCAACACCTTTGGCTTCTTAGCCACGCGAGGCCTCCAGGGCCTTGGCCGTGGTTGCCAGGCGTTGGCCCAGCGCGCGGCACAGGGTGATCTCGTGTTGATCCAGCTCACGTTTGCCGTCTGCGCCGGCATGGTGGCTGGCGCCGTAAGGCGTGCCGCCGCCGCGGGTTTCGAGCAGCGCCGATTCGCTGTAGGGCAGGCCCATCACCAGCATGCCGTGGTGCATCAGCGGCAGCATCATCGACAGCAGGGTGGTTTCCTGCCCGCCGTGCAGGCTGGCGGTGGAGGTGAACACGCCGGCCGGCTTGCCGACCAGTTCACCCCCCAGCCACAAGCTGCTGGTGCCATCGAGGAAGTATTTGAGTGGTGCGGCCATGTTGCCGAAGCGGGTCGGGCTGCCCAGCACCAGGCCAGCGCAATGGCGCAAGTCGTCCAACGTGGCGTACAGCGCGCCGCTGGCCGGAATGTCTGGCGCCACGGCCTCGCACTCGGTGGAAATCGCCGGCACCGTGCGCAGGCGCGCTTCCATGCCGGCCAGTTCGATACCGCGGGCGATATGCCGGGCCATTTCGCTGGTCGAGCCATGTCGGCTGTAGTACAGCACCAGGATGTAGGGCGCGCTCACGGCAGGATCTCCAGCACGTTCTCTGGTGGTCGGCCGATCACCGCCTTGTCACCGGCCACCAGGATCGGGCGTTCGATGAGCTTAGGGTGCTGGGCCATGGCGTCGATCAGTTGTGCATCGCTCAAGGCGGGGTTGGCCAGCGCCAATGCCTTGTATTCGTCTTCACCGGTGCGCAGCAGTTGGCGTGGGCCGATGCCCAGTTTGCCGAGCAGAGCCTTGAGGGTGGCGGCGTCGGGCGGGGTTTCGAGGTAACGAACGATGGTCGGCGCCAGCCCGCGTTGTTCGAGCAGTTCCAGTGCGCCGCGGGATTTTGAGCAGCGCGGGTTATGATAGAGCGTCAAGTCAGTCATGTCGGGTCGCATCCAGCTGGGTGTGGCGGCTATTCTAACCGCAGGAACTGACCTATTCGCTTGAAACTTCGAGAAGGATTGACCCATGGCAAGGCGTTTGGCAGCAGTATTGGCCATCACCGCTGGCCTTTTGCTCAGTGGCTGCGGTGCCGACTACGGTGTGGACCAGCATGGCAACACGGTGAAGGCCGAACAGATCGACGGGCACTGGCTGGTGCTCAATTATTGGGCTGAATGGTGCGGCCCGTGCCGTACGGAGGTGCCTGAGCTGAACACTGCGGCCAAGCAGTGGGCGGCCGATGGCATCAAGGTGGTGGGGGTGAACTTCGATGGCCTGCAGGGGCAGGAGTTGAAGCAGGCGGCCGATACCTTGGGCATCGGCTTTACCGTGCTGGCCCAGGACCCGGCCGAGCGTTATGACCTGCCACGCAGCGAAGCGTTGCCGGTGACCTACATCATCGATGACCAGGGCAAGGTCCGCGAGCAACTGCTGGGTGAGCAGACCCTGGAAGGGCTCCAGGCCAAGATCAAAGCGCTCAAGGGGGCCTGAGAGCGGCAAGCTTCAAGCTTCAAGCCGCAAGAAAAAGCGGGCCGTGCATAGATCCGCCTTTGCTTGCAGCTTGTAGCTTGCAGCTCAAAGCACTCAACGGGGCCTCAAAGCGGCAAGCCTCAAGCTGCAAGAAAAAGCAGGCCGTGCGCCGATCCGCCTTTGCTTGCAGCTTGCAGCTTGCAGCTTAAAGCTTCCAAGAGCTTAGCCCTCTTCGGGCCAGAACCGCAGGGGCTTGCCTTCGGCCGGCCAGAAGCGCAACTGCTCGACAGGGGACACATCCCAGCGCTGCACCGTCTCCAGCGCCTGCAGGAAGCGCTTTTCCTGCTCCATCAACGCTGGCGCGCAAAGCTTGCGGGTCTTGCCGACCTTGCCGAAGCTCAGGTGCTCGCCGTCCAGCGTGTACGGGGCGAACCAATGGTTGCAGCCCGCATTGCCATAGGCCCGGCCGTCACTGGCCAGCGTCAGTGTCAGGTGGCTGTAGTCGATCAGCGGCCGTTCACCGATCCACTCCAGCACATAGCTGCGCTCCAGTTGCAGCTTCGACGGTTCGGTTGCGCAGCCGAGCAGGCCGGTGGCAATCAGGGCGCCGGTCAGCAGATTCTTCACTCGGTGCTCTCCTGGCAACGCGGGCACACGTGCTTGTCGCCACGACTGGCCCAGCCCAGCTCGGCGATACGCGCCGTAGCGGCCGGCTGGCGGGCCTTCTTGCCCAGCTTGGCGTCCACGGCGAACTCGAAGTCCAACACGGCATCGCAGCTGTCACACTCAGCCTGCCAATTGAGGATTTCCAGCTCGTGGAACAGCGGGCCGCTGGCCACGGCCACCCACTGGCCACGCGGGTTGATCAGGTGGCGCACGCTCTCGACCGTCAGGCGCATGGACAAGTCCTTGCTGCCCTTGAGGGTGACCAACAGGGTGTCGCCCTTGTGCATCGAACCACCGTTGCCGGTCACCTGGTAGCGGCCCGGTACCAGGGCGCGGCACTCGATCAAGGTGTGTTGCGGGTTGAAAAGGGTGTAGCGGAAATCGTGCTCGACCATGGGTCCTCCAGAAATGCCGCGTATCCTAGCATCAACCTGTGACCAGATTCTGCGCATTACCCGCCGCCCAGCGGTTGATGTTTTCCAGCGTGGTCGCGGCAATGGCATCCAGCGCCTCGCGGGTCAGGAACGCCTGGTGCGCGGTGACGATCACATTGGGGAACGTCAGCAGCCGCGCCAGCACATCATCCTGCAGCGGCAGGTCAGAACGGTCCTCGAAAAACAGCTGGGCTTCTTCTTCATACACATCCAGCCCCAGGTACCCGAGCTGGCCGCTTTTCAAGGCCTCGATCAGGGCCGGGGTGTCGACCAACGCACCACGGCCGGTGTTGATCAGCATGGCGCCGGGCTGCAGTTGGGCCAGGCTTTGCGGGTTGATCAGGTGCCGGGTGTGTTCTGTGAGCGGGCAGTGCAGGCTGATGATCCGCGCCTCGCGCAGCAGTTCTGGCAGCTCGACGTAGCGCGCCCCAAGCGCCAGCAGTTGGGGGTTGGGGAAGGGGTCATAAGCCAGCAGCTGGCAACCGAAGCCTGCCATGATCTGGGCGAAGGCGGCGCCGATCTGGCCGGTACCGACCACGCCGACGGTCTTGCCGTGCAGGTCGAAGCCGGTCAGGCCATGCAGGGTGAAGTCACCCTCGCGGGTGCGGTTGTAGGCCCGGTGCAGGCGTCGGTTGAGGGCCAGGATAAGCGCCACGGCATGCTCGGCCACGGCGTGCGGTGAGTACGCGGGTACGCGCACCACCGCAAGGCCGAGCCTTTGGGCGGCAGCCAGGTCGACATGGTTGTAGCCGGCCGAGCGCAGGGCGATCAGGCGCGTACCGCCAGCCGCCAGGCGTTGCAATACCTGGGCGTCGAGCTCATCGTTGATGAATGCGCACACCACCTCGAAGCCCTGAGCCAGGGCGGCTGTGTCGAGGGTCAGGCGGGCGGGCTGGAAATGCAGCTCCAAAGCGCTATCGCAAGCGGCCTGGGTGAAGCTTTCCTGGTCGTAGTGCTGGCTGCTGAACAAAAGAGCGCGCATGGTCGGGCTTCCTTGATCGTGGTTGGGGGATTGTAGCCACCTGCGCCGACAAGGAAGTTGATCTGCGCCGCCCCCATCGCCGGCAAGCCGGCTCCCACCGCAACCGCGCACTGCTTCAGGCCTGCGCTTTACCTGTGGAAGCCGCCGTCTTGCCCCATTCATAAAAGCCGGCGCAAATCCCTGTGGCCGGCTTGCCGGCGATGAGGCCTTGAAGGTCAGGCGTTCTGGCGGGCCTGCTCCGCCAGCCGGACAATTGCGCCATCCAGCTCGTCGAGCGCCTGCTGCGCTTGCGGATGCTCCTGTTTCAGCAAGGTCTCGCTGCGCTGGCAGGCGGCACGCAACTGCGGCACGCCGCAATAGCGCGAGGCACCGTTGAGCCGATGCACCTGCTCGATCAGCACACCATGATCGTCCGCCTCCCGTGCAGCACGAATGGCTTCACGGTCCGACGCCAGCGACGCCAGCAACATGGTCAGCATGTCTGCCGCCAGATCCGGCTTGCCTGCCGCGAGGCGCAAGCCTTCGTCAGGGTCGAGCACCGGTAGATCCTGGCCCTCGGCCTGCTGTTCCTCCAGGCGCTCCAATGGCCCGACACCCAGGCTCAGGCCGGTCCATTTCATCACCACCTGGGCCAGCTGGCGCTCGCTGATCGGTTTGGTCAGGTAGTCGTCCATGCCGCTGTGCAGCAGTGCCCGTTTCTCGTTGGCCATGGCGTGGGCAGTGAGGGCGACGATCGGCAGCGGGCTGCCGCTCTGGGTGTTTTCCCACAAGCGGATCTGCTCGGTGCAGGCACGGCCATCCATGCCTGGCATCTGCACGTCCATCAGCACCAGGTCGAAGTGTTCGCTCTGTACCGCCTGGACCGCAGCATGGCCGTTGTCGAGCGCCAGCACATCGGCGCCGAGGTCTTCCAGCAGGGTTTGTACCAACAGCAGGTTGGCCGCATTGTCGTCGACACAGAGGATTTTAGGCTGGCGCTGGCCGCGCGTTGGCGCGGCCAGTTCGCCCCGCGTACGGCGCGGTTGCAGCAGCTCCAGCAGCAGGCGGCGCAGCTTGCGCGTGCAGGTCGGCTTGGACAGCAGTTGGCCGTGGCCATTAGGCAGGTGAGGGTGGTACAGCGCTTGCTCGGTGGTCGGGCAAAGTACCACGCAATGGCAGTGGTAGCGTTCCAGTTGCTGGTGGTATTGGCCCAGCTGTTCGGGCGTGAGATTGCCCAGGTTGGCACCCAGCACCGCAAACTCGAAGGGCATGCCGGCCTGGAAGCCCGCCTGAACCCCCTGCAGCAGGTGTTCATACGAGGCGAACAGGCTTACGCTCAAGCCGCAATCCTGCAACTGGTGCTCCAGGGCCTGGCGTGCCAGGTCATGCCCGTCGACGATCGCCGCGCGACGCCCCAGCAGCGGCTGCGACGCCTGCGTCTCGCTGTCGTCGTGGGCCTTGGGCAGGCTCAGGCTGATCCAGAATTGCGAACCCTCCCCTGGGGTGCTGTCGACCCCGATCTCGCCGCCCATCTGCTCGATCAGGCGCTTGGAAATCACCAGCCCAAGGCCGGTGCCGCCCGGCTGGCGGGCCAGGGAATTGTCGGCCTGGCTGAACGCCTGAAACAACGTGCGCACATCCTGCGGTGACAGGCCGATACCGGTGTCCTGCACGCTGATGCGCAGTTGCGCGCTGTCTTGTTGCTCGTCCTCGAGCATTGCCCGCACGACGATGGTGCCCTCGCGGGTGAACTTGATGGCATTGCTCACCAAGTTGGTGAGGATCTGCTTGAGCCGCAGCGGGTCGCCAACCAGCGATGAGGGTGTGTCGCGGTAGATCAGGCTGAGCAACTCCAGCTGCTTGGCGTGGGCGGCGGGCGCCAGGATGGTGAGGGTGTCCTGGACCAGGTCGCGCAGGTTGAAAGGGATGCTGTCGAGCACCAGCTTGCCGGCCTCGATCTTGGAAAAGTCGAGGATCTCGTTGATGATCCCCAACAGGTTGTCGGCCGATTTCTCGATGGTGTTCAGGTAGTCCAGCTGGCGCGGGGTCAGCTCGCTTTTCTGCAACAGGTGGGTGAAGCCGAGAATACCGTTGAGCGGCGTGCGGATTTCGTGACTCATGTTGGCCAGGAATTCCGATTTGATCCGGCTCGCCTCCAGGGCCTCCTTGCGCGCCATGTCCAGCTCGATGTTCTGGATTTCGATGGTTTCCAGGTTCTGGCGCACATCCTCGGTGGCCTGATCGATGCTGTGCTGCAGTTCTTCATGGGCGCTGTGCAGGGTTTCTGCCATGCGGTTGATGCCCCTGGCCAGTTCGTCCAGCTCGTGGCTGCCCATGGCGGGCAGACGTTCTTCCAGGTGGCCGTCTTTGAGCTGGTTGACGGCATGCTTGATGCGCGCGATCGGGTCATTGATGGTGCGGCTCATGCGCATTGCCAGCAGGCCGCTGAGCACCAGGCACGCGAGTATCAGCAGCATGCTGGTGAACAGGTTGCGGTAGCCGCGCAGCAGCGTACCGTCGTGCGACAGTTCGATCTCGACCCAACCCAGCAGGCGCTCGGCTTCGGCCGGGACGGCTTCGGTGGCCAGGTCGCGGTGGTGGCCGAACACCGGCATCAGGTAGCGGGTGGCATCGTTGCCGCTGCGCTCCAACAGTTGAGTACCCGTGCCGCCGCTGGGCGCCTGGTTGATCATGCTGGGGCCAGCGTGGGCCAGACGGGTGCGGTCCGGGGCGAGGAAGGCCACTGCACGCACATCGGCCTGCTCCAGCGTTTGCGCAGCGATCCGCTCCAGTTGCGCAGGCGCCTGCCGGGCCATGGCGGGCGCGGCCAACGGTGCCAGTTGTTCGGCAATCATCTTGCCGCGTTGCAGCAGTTGGGTGCGCAACTGGTCTTGCTGCAGCCACGTGAAATAGCTGCCCAGCACCAGAGCCATCAAGCTGGCAGGCAGCAGTGCCAGCAGCAGTACCCGGCTTCTGATTCCCAAACGATCGAGCACACTCGCCTCCTGTGATGTGCCTGGATGCCGTTACTGGCGTAACGGAGCAAAGCGGAAAGTTACTCCGCCTGCCTGCCTAATGCACCCTTTATGTGGCTGTTTTCACCCAGCAGTCGGGCGTTGAGCGCAGGGCGGTTGCCTATGGCGGACGCATGCTCAATAATCGCGTAATTGAGAATATGTGGCAGTTGCCAATGAATCCCGTAACTATTAATACTTCCAGCATCCTCGCCATCGAGGATGACCCGGTGCTGGGTGCCTACCTGCACGAAGAACTGCAGCGCGGCGGCTTTGCGGTGACCTGGTGCCGCAACGGCCTGGAAGGCCTGGAAACCGCCGGTCGTCAGGACTTCGACGTGGTCCTGATGGATATTCTGCTGCCCGGGCTCAACGGTCTTGATGCCCTGGCCCAGCTGCGTCGACGCAGCGCCACGCCGGTTATCCTGATGTCGGCGTTAGGTGCCGAGGCCGACCGCATCAATGGCTTCCAGCGCGGTGCCGACGATTACCTGCCCAAGCCTTTCAGCATGGTCGAGCTGCAGGTGCGCATCGAGGCCATCCTGCGCCGCGTCGCGCTGGAGCGTCGTCATCAGCCGCCATCGGGTATTGCCTGCGGCGAGCTGTGGTTCGACGAGACGGTTTGCGATGTCAGCTTCGGTGGCCGGCAGGCAGGCCTCACCCCTAGCGAGTATCGCCTGTTCGATCTCCTCAACCGCAACGTCGACGAGGTGCTGAGCAAGCCTTTTCTCTACCAGCAGGTGCTGCAACGGGGCTATTCGCGGCATGACCGTAGCCTGGACATGCACGTCAGCCAGATCCGCCGCAAGCTCAAAGGCATCGGCTACCTGGAGCGGCAGATCCGCACCGTGTGGGGCAAGGGTTACGTGCTCAGTGCCGGTGAAGCGGAGTAGGCCATGCTGGACCGTCACTCGCTGTTCTGGAAGCTGGCCATCCTGCTGGTAGGTTTCTGCCTGCTGATGATCGGTCTGAGTTACACCTGGGGCCGGCATATGGAAACCCAGAATGCCTACCTCGATGAGCCTGCCCGCCAAGTGCTGCGCAGCTATGCCGGGGAGGCCGAGGCGGCCTGGCGCAGTGGTGGCCGCACCGGGCTGGACCAGTGGGTTGCGGCCATGCACCAGCGTGAGCGCGGCTGGATAGGCGTGCTCGATAGCAATCTGCAGCCCCTTGCCAGCACCGCCCTCGGCCCCGAGATCATGCAGCGGCTCACGCGCCTGCGCGGTGTCGACTGGCCCATGAGCCGGCGCAGTACTGACCAGCCCTGGCTGCGCATACCGTTTCCGGGGGCACCGGAGCAGGGCATGCTGGTGATGGTGCTGCCCGAACGTTTCAACCCTGGCCAGTACCGGGTGCTGTGGCGGGTGTTGACCAACGGTGTGATTCCCGGGTTGTTCACCTTGCTGCTGTGTGTCGGCCTGTACCGCATGCTGATCGTGCCGCTCAACCAGTTGCGCGAGCAGGCCAATGCCTGGCGTGCCGACCAGCTGTCGGCGCGGCTGGACGCACGCACCACCGCCCGGCATGACGAACTGGGCGAGCTGGCCCGCGCCTTCGACCAGATGGCCGAACGGCTGCAGGGCACGGTGGCCATGCAACAGCAGTTGCTGCGTGATTTGTCCCATGAAATGCGCACACCGCTGAGCCGGTTGCGGGTGGCCTGCGACGGTGAAACCGACCTTCAGCGCCTGCGCGAGCGCCTGGGGCGCGAGGTGGACTGTATGCAGCAGTTGGTCGAGAACACCTTGCAGCTTGCCTGGCAGGATGCCGAGCGTGCGCCGATGAACCTTGAGCCTATCCAAGTGCAGGCCCTGTGGGACCTGCTGGCAGAGGATGCCAGTTACGAAAGCGGCTGGTCCCCCGAACGCCTGCGCTGCGAACTGCCAGCCGACTGCTGGGTGCAGGGCAACCTGAATCATCTGGCTCAGGCGTTGGAAAACATGCTGCGCAATGCGATCCGCCACTCCCCGGAAAACGGCGTGGTGCAGCTGGCCGGGCAGCGTGAAGGTAGCCATTGGCGCCTGTGGCTGGAAGATCAGGGCGGTGGTGTGGCTACCGAGGATCTGGAGCGCATCTTCGCCCCCTTCACCCGGCTCGATGGCTCGCGCCCCGGCGACGGCGGTTTCGGCCTGGGCCTGAGCATCGCCCGCAGTGCGATCCAGCGTCAGGGCGGCACCCTGTGGGCAGAGAACGGCAAACGCGGTCTAAAGCTCTGCATGCGCCTACCGCTGCACCTCCCCGCGCCATCTCTGCAACCCCCGCCCCCACAAACGCTACCCACAGCTTGAAGCTTGCAGCTTGCCGCTTATAGCTTGTAGCTATACCCACCACAGATTGCGTGATATGGCCGGGAAGTGTTTGCCGGTATGATAGGCGCCCCTGCCGTCCGGATTGTGAAATACACCATGACCTTGCAGTACCCAACCATCGCCGATTGCGTCGGCAATACGCCCCTGGTTCGCCTGCAGCGCATCGCTGGAGAAACCAGCAACACCCTCCTGCTCAAGCTCGAGGGTAACAATCCAGCAGGCTCCGTGAAGGACCGCCCGGCACTGTCGATGATCGCGCGCGCCGAACTGCGCGGCCAGATCAAGCCCGGCGACACCCTGATCGAAGCTACCTCCGGAAATACCGGTATAGCCCTGGCCATGGCGGCAGCGATCAAGGGCTACAAGATGATCCTGATCATGCCCGACAACTCCACCGCGGAGCGCAAGGCAGCGATGACTGCCTACGGTGCCGAGCTGATCCTTGTGACCAAGGAAGAGGGGATGGAAGGTGCCCGCGACCTGGCCGAGAAGCTGCAGGCCGAAGGCCGCGGTCTTGTGCTGGACCAGTTCGCCAACGGCGACAACCCGATTGCTCACTACAACAGCACCGGCCCGGAAATCTGGCAGCAGACCCAGGGCACCATCACGCATTTCGTCAGCTCCATGGGCACCACCGGCACCATCATGGGTTGCTCGCAGTACCTCAAGGAGCAGAATCCGGCCGTGCAGATCGTTGGCCTGCAACCGATGGAAGGCTCGGCCATTCCGGGCATCCGCCGCTGGCCCGAGCAGTACCTGCCGAAAATCTTCGATGCCACCCGCGTTGACCGCGTCATGGACATGTCCCAGCAAGAAGCTGAAGACACCATGCGCCGCCTTGCCCGCGAAGAGGGCATTTTCTGCGGCGTGTCTTCCGGTGGTGCGGTGGCAGCCATGCTGCGCCTGTCCCAGGAAGTGGAAAACGCGGTAATGGTCGCGATCATTTGCGACCGTGGCGACCGTTACCTGTCCACCGGCCTGTTCGACCCGAGCTAAATGTCCAGAAAGAAAAGCAACAGCGGCCTGCGCTTCCAGCCAGCCGGTGGTAACCGCACGCCCCAGGTACCCGTGGGCAAAAAGCAGCGTCTGGACATCGAGCGCCTTGCCGGTGACGGCCGTGGCATCGCCTTCCACGACGGGCGGACCTGGTTCGTCAGCGGCGCCCTGGCCGGTGAGGCGGTCGAGGCGCGGGTGCTCAATGCCCGTGGCAAGGTGGTCGAGGCGCGCCTGGAGCGTGTGCTGCAGGCCAGCGCCGAGCGCCGCCAGGCGCCGTGCCGCCATTACGAGCGTTGTGGTGGCTGCAACTTGCAGCACCTGCCGCATCAGGCGCAGCTGGCGCTCAAGCAGCGAACCCTGGCCGAACAGCTGCAACGGGTGGCCGGGGTGCAACCGCAAGAATGGGCGGCGCCATTGAGCGGGCCGGAATTCGGCTATCGGAGGCGGGCGCGTGTGGCCGTGCGCTGGGATGTCAAAGCGCGTCAGCTGGAAGTAGGGTTCCGTGCCGAGGCCAGTCAGGACATCGTCGCCATCGACGACTGCGCCGTGCTGGTACAGCCTTTGCAGTCCATCGTGCGGCATTTGCCTACGGTGCTGCGTTCGTTGAGCAAGCCCCAGGCCATCGGCCACGTCGAGCTGTTCAGCGGCACGGCCGAAGCGTTGCTGGTACGCCATGTGGCACCGTTGCCGGCCGATGACCTGGCGCGTCTGCAGGCATTCTGCAACGAGGCCAAGGCCCAGCTGTGGCTGCAGGGCGAAGGCGAACCGGTGTCGGTGGAGGCTGGCGCGAAGCTAGGCTTCACCTTGGAGCCGTGGCAGCTGGAACTGGCCTGGCGCCCGGGCGATTTCGTTCAGGTCAACGCCCAGGTCAATACTGCAATGGTCGAGCAGGCCCTGGCCTGGCTCGCTCCGCAGGCCGACGAGCGTGTGCTCGACCTGTTCTGTGGCCTGGGCAATTTCGCCCTGCCGCTGGCCCGCCAGGCACGGGAAGTGGTGGCGGTTGAGGGTGTGCAGGCGATGGTGGACCGGGCTGCGGCCAATGCCCGAAACAACAATGTGCATAACGCACGGTTTTTTCAGGCCGATTTATCCCAGCCTTTGGCGGGCGCCGGATGGGCCGCCGAGGGCTTTTCTGCGGTACTCTTGGATCCACCGCGCGACGGTGCTTTCGAGGTGGTGCAAAGCATCGCACGCCTCAAGGCCACGCGGCTGGTTTATGTATCATGCAACCCGGCCACACTGGCGCGAGACGCCCAGGTGCTGGTCGGCCAGGGGTACCGGTTAAAAAGGGCCGGGATTCTCGACATGTTTCCTCAGACGGCGCATGTCGAGGCCATGGCGTTATTCGAAGCGGGCTAGCAGGCTGGCCCCTTGGTGCGGTTCCCATGGACTGGGAGCCACACGGTGATAGCCAGCGCTCCGAGTGGTGCGCTGTATGGAAAGGTAAAACAAAGATGGTACAGGTGAGAGTGCACCAGCCGGTCAATACGGACGGCAGTATCAATCTCGAAGCATGGCTGGATCATGTGGTGAGCGTCGATTCGGCATTGGATCGCGTGGCACTCGAAGAGGCCTGCGAGTTCGCCCAGGAAATCGAGAAAAAGGGCAACCCTGCCAAGCATTCCTGGGCCGATGGAACCTCCAGTTTCCAGGCTGGCCTGGAAATCGCCGAAATCCTCGCCGACCTCAAGCTCGACCAGGATTCGCTGGTGGCGGCGGTGATCTACCGCTCCGTGCGTGAGGGTAAGGTGACCCTGGCCGAAGTCGGGCAGCGTTTCGGCCCTGTGGTGTCCAAGCTGATCGACGGCGTGCTGCGCATGGCCGCCATCAGTGCCAGCCTCAGCCCGCGCCAGTCGCTGGTGCTGGGCTCGCAGGCGCAGGTCGAGAACCTGCGCAAGATGTTGGTGGCGATGGTCGACGATGTGCGCGTGGCGCTGATCAAGCTGGCCGAGCGCACCTGCGCGATCCGTGCGGTGAAGTCCGCCGATGACGAGAAGCGTCTGCGTGTGGCGCGGGAGGTCTTCGACATCTATGCGCCGCTGGCCCATCGGCTTGGCATCGGCCACATCAAGTGGGAGCTGGAAGACCTGTCCTTCCGCTACCTGGAGCCCGATCAGTACAAGCAGATCGCCAAGCTGTTGCACGAGCGCCGGCTGGACCGTGAGCGCTTCATCAGTGACGTGATGAACCAGCTGCAGAATGAGCTGCTGGCCACCGGCGTCAACGCCGATATCAGTGGGCGGGCGAAACACATCTACTCGATCTGGCGCAAGATGCAGCGCAAAGGCCTGGAATTCAGCCAGATCTACGACGTGCGTGCGGTGCGCGTGCTGGTACCGGAAGTGCGCGACTGCTATACGGCGCTCGGTATCGTCCACACCTTGTGGCGGCACATTCCCAAAGAGTTTGACGACTACATCGCCAACCCCAAGGAGAACGGCTACCGTTCGCTTCACACCGCCGTGATCGGCCCCGAGGGCAAGGTGCTGGAAGTGCAGATCCGTACCCACGGCATGCACGAAGAGGCTGAACTTGGCGTTTGCGCCCACTGGCGTTACAAGGGCACCGACGTCAAGCCCAGCTCCAATCACTACGAAGAGAAGATCTCCTGGCTGCGCCAGGTGCTCGAATGGCATGAGGAACTGGGCGACATCGGTGGCCTGGCCGAGCAGTTGCGGGTCGATATCGAACCGGACCGGGTCTACGTATTCACCCCCGACGGCCATGCCATCGACCTGCCCAAGGGCGCCACGCCGCTCGACTTCGCCTATCGCGTGCACACCGAGATCGGCCACAACTGCCGTGGCGCCAAGATCAACGGGCGTATCGTGCCGCTCAACTACAGCCTGCAGACCGGCGAGCAGGTGGAGATCATCACCAGCAAGCACGGCAACCCGAGCCGGGACTGGCTGAACTCCAACCTGGGGTACGTCACCACTTCACGGGCCCGGGCCAAGATCGTCCACTGGTTCAAGCTGCAGGCCCGCGATCAGAACGTCGCCGCAGGCAAGACCTTGCTCGAGCGCGAGCTCAGCCGCCTGGGCCTGCCGCAGGTAGACTTCGAACGCCTGGCCGAGAAGACCAACGTCAAGACCGCCGAGGACATGTTCGCCTCGCTCGGTGCCGGTGACCTGCGCCTGGCTCACCTGGTCAACGCTGCTCAGCAACTGCTCGAGCCCGAGCGTATCGAGCAGATCGAACTGGTGCCGCGCAAGCCTAGCGGCCCGCGCAATGGCAAGCGTGGCGACATCCAGATCCAGGGCGTCGGCAACCTGCTCACGCAGATGGCCGGCTGCTGCCAGCCGCTGCCGGGCGATGCCATTGTCGGCTACATCACCCAGGGCCGCGGGGTGAGCATTCACCGCCAGGACTGTGCCTCGGTGCTGCAACTGGCAGGGCGTGAGCCGGAGCGGATGATTCAGGTCAGCTGGGGGCCGATACCGGTGCAGACCTACCCGGTCGATATCGTTATCCGTGCCTACGACCGCCCAGGGTTGCTGCGCGATGTGTCGCAGGTGCTGCTCAACGAGAAGATCAACGTGCTGGCAGTCAACACCCGCTCGAACAAGGAAGACAACACCGCGCTGATGTCGCTGACCATCGAGATCCCGGGCCTGGATGCGCTGGGGCGTCTGCTGGGCAGGATTTCGCAGTTGCCGAACATCATCGAGACGCGGCGTAACCGTACCCCTTGAACCTGCGGTGGCTTCTTTGTGGGCTTGCCCGCAACGAAGTCACCGCCGAAGGACCTGCTACATGATCTATTCCCTCGAAGACCTGCTGCACCTCATGGCCCGGCTGCGCGACCCGCAGTACGGTTGCCCGTGGGACCTCAAGCAGAACTACGCCAGCATCGTGGCGCACACCATCGAAGAGGCTTACGAAGTTGCCGACACCATCGAGCGCGGGGATTTCGAGCACCTTCAGGGCGAACTCGGTGATCTGCTGTTCCAGGTGGTCTACTACAGCCAGCTGGCAAGGGAGGAGGGGCGCTTCGAGTTCGACGGTGTGGTCGATGCGATTACCCGCAAGCTGATACGCCGCCACCCCCATGTATTTCCCACCGGCGAGTTGTACGCGCCGCTGGACACGCCGAGCCTGAGCGAGGCACAGGTCAAGTCGCGCTGGGAAGAGATCAAGGCCCAGGAACGTGCCGAGAAAAGCGAGCCTGAACAGCTGTCGCTGCTCGATGACGTGCCGGCGGCATTGCCTGCCCTGTCCCGAGCCGCCAAACTGCAAAAGCGTGCCGCCACTGTCGGTTTCGACTGGCCAGACGCATTGCCGGTGCTGGACAAGGTCCGTGAGGAGCTCGACGAAGTGTTGCAGGCCATGGCCGACGGGGATGCCGAGTCCGTCGAAGATGAAGTCGGCGACCTGCTGTTCGCGGCTGTCAACCTGGCCCGTCACCTCAAGCAAGACCCGGAAAATGCACTGCGTCGTGCCAACCGCAAGTTCGAGCGGCGTTTCCGCTTCATCGAACAGGCATTGCGCGACAGCGGTCGCCCCATCGAATCGTGTAACCTTGACGAACTGGACGCCCTTTGGGGGGAAGCCAAACGTCAGGAAAAGAATCTGCCCAGCTGCGGCTGAGTGGCTGCATAAGTGAGTGAACATCCATGAGTCTTTCCCTTCGCGATCAATTGCTCAAGGCCGGTCTGGTCAACCAGAAGCAGGTCTCCCAGGCCAACAAGGCCCAAAAGAAACAGAAACGCCTGGAGCACAAGGGCCAGGTCGAAGTCGACGACACCCAGCAGCGCCTGGCCAAGGAAGCGATGGCCGAGAAGGCCAAGCGTGACCAGGAACTGAACCGTCAGCAGCAGGAAAAGGCCGAACAGAAGGCCCGTGCCGCGCAGATCAAGCAGTTGATCGAGGCGACCCGCCTGCCCAAGCTCACGACCGAGGACTACTACAACTTCGTCGACGACAAGAAGGTCAAACGTATTGCGGTAAACGCCCTGATGCGTACCAAGCTGAGCAATGGCGCGCTAGCGATCGTGTCGTTTGGTGGGGGGTACGAAGTCATTCCGCGCGAGGCAGCGGTGAAGATCCAGGAGCGCGACCCTCATCGCATCCTGCTGCTCAATACCCATGTCGAGGAAGCGGATGAGGACGATCCGTATGCGGCGTACAAGATCCCTGACGACTTGATGTGGTAAGCATCAAGCACCCCGCCTTAGCGGTAGTGTCAGTCAGTTAGCGTTAGTGGGGCCGCTGCGCGGCCCATCGCTGGCAAGCCAGCGCCCACCGGTACAGCACACACCTCGAGTACTGCGCTGCCCCCAGGAAGTGGGACACCCAGCCAATGTCTTGTGGTACTCCATCCTGTGGGGCAACCGTCTTGCACAACTTCTAAAAGCGGGCGCGATCCCGGTGGGAGCCGGCTTGCCGGCGATGGGCCGCGCAGCGGCCCGAAATCAAAAACCTGTGCGGGTCATTGCGAAGTGCGCTGGTTTTCCTGCACTTCAAGCTCTGCCCGGTATTGATGGGCTTCGTGTTCGTTGTGGAACATCCCGACCAATTCGCCTTGCTGGTGCACATCCCAGATCCGCACGCCAGCGGCCAGGCCTTCGTGGGACATTTTCGATTCGTCGCGTTCAGTTACTTGGACTGTCATCGTTAAACTCCACTGTTCAGTTGGTTGCGACATTCTGTCGCGCACCTCTTTTATAGAGTTTGTTAGCAGCCTAAGTAAATAAAATAGCCATGAAACAAGTTTCATGTTGCCCAGGCAAAAAGAAGCCCCGCACAGGGCGGGGCTACGGATCTTGCGGGCTGCGGCTTAGCTGCCTTTGACCGACTTGCCATCGACCGTACCATCCTGCAGCACGATCACATACTCCTTGCCATCGGTTTCGACCTGGCGCAGTTGGACCAGCAGGTAGTCCCAGTCCTTGGCGAACCACAGCTCGGTGATGCGCTTGCTCTGGCTTGGGTCGCGCACGCGCTCGACCTTCACCGCCTCGACCTGGCCGGTCTTGGTGGTGACTTTCTCTGTGCCGAGCACGCGGAAGTCGTAGGTGTCGATCTCGTCACCATCGACCACCTGGTAGGTCATGCTTTTCTTGCCAGCGGCCACATCATGCTGCAGCGCCAGCTGATAAGAGGACTTGTCCAGCACGCCGCGGTTGAGCGGCAGGCTGACGGCGTCACCCCGGTCGCTGCCGGTGACTTTCTTGCCGGTCCAGTCGAAGGTGAGGTCGACTTTCTTGGCTTTGCCCAGGCCGCCACGCTCGAAGTGATACTTCTGCGGCAGCAGGGTGTCGTTGTCCATGCGCAGGGTGCTTTGCTCGGTCAGGCTGGCGATCATCATGGAAGCCTTGAAATTAAGGTCCCAGGTACCGTTGGCATTCTTGACCAGGCTGCGCTCGGCAGTGCCGCTCATGGGAAGTTGCTTCCAGTCGGCGGTGTAACTGGCCGAGAAGGGTTTCAGATCGGCTGCCTGGAGGGGCAGGGCGAGCACGGCGAGAGCCAAGAGCAGGGCGCGACGCATAAATTCTCCTAGGGTCGGATCAAATGACCACTGGCCGGCAGTGGCTGGCCATCCAGTAATGCACCCTGTTCGCCCAGGCGCAAGCGCCCCTCGGCAAACCAGTGCACTGCCAGCGGGTAGATCTGGTGTTCCTGTTGGTGTACTCGCTGGGCCAGGCTCTCAGCGCTATCGCCTGACGCGACCGGTACCACAGCCTGTACGACCAGAGGGCCGCCATCGAGTTCCTCGGTGACGAAGTGTACGCTGCAGCCGTGCTCGGCGTCGCCTGCCTCTAAGGCCCGTCGGTGAGTATGCAGGCCCTTGTATTTGGGCAGCAGTGACGGATGGATGTTGAGCAGGCGGCCCTGATAGTGGCGAACGAAGCCGCCACTGAGGATACGCATGAAGCCGGCCAGCACCACCAGGTCGGGCGCGAAGCCGTCGATGCGCGCCATCAGCGCTGCATCGAAGGCTTCACGGCCGTCGAAGCCGGTGTGGTCCAGTACGGCGGTGGCGATACCCGCCGCCGCCGCGCGTTGCAGCCCGTAGGCGTCGGCGCGGTTGGAAATCACCGCAGCGATGCGTACCGGGCTGTTTTCACCATGGCTGCTATCGATCAAGGCTTGCAGGTTGCTGCCCGAACCCGACAGCAGTACCACTACATTGCAGGGCTCGCTCGGCATCAGTGTGCCTTGAGGTTCTGCAGCTCGACCTGGGCAGCGCCTTCAGCGGCTTGTTCGATGCGACCGATGACCCAAGGCTGCTCGCCTTCTGCACGCAGTACATTCAGTGCTGCCTCGACCTGCTCCTGGGCCACGCAGATGACCATGCCCACGCCGCAGTTCAGTACACGGTGCATCTCATGCTCGTCGACGTTGCCTTTCTCTTGCAGGAAGTCGAATACCGCAGGGCGCTGCCAGCTGGCCACGTCAACCACGGCCTGGGCGTTTTTCGGCAGAACGCGCGGGATGTTGTCCAGCAGGCCGCCACCGGTGATGTGGGCCATGGCCTTGACGGCGCCGGTCTGCTTGATCAGTTGCAGCAGTGGCTTGACGTAGATGCGGGTCGGTGCCATCAGCAGGTCGGTCAGCGGCTTGCCGTCGAGCTGGGTGTTCTCGATGTCGGTCGCCGACACCTCGAGAATCTTGCGGATCAGCGAGTAACCGTTGGAGTGCGGGCCGGAAGACGGCAGGGCGATCAGCGCGTCGCCGGTAGCGACCTTGGAGCCGTCGATGATCTCGGCCTTTTCCACCACGCCGACGCAGAAACCGGCCAGGTCGTAATCTTCGCCTTCGTACATGCCCGGCATTTCTGCGGTTTCGCCGCCAACCAGGGAGCAGCCGGCCAGCTCACAGCCGGCGCCGATGCCGGTGACCACGGTCGCGGCGACGTCGACGTTGAGCTTGCCGGTGGCGTAGTAGTCGAGGAAGAACAGCGGCTCGGCGCCGCAGACCACCAGGTCATTGACGCACATGGCGACCAGGTCCTGGCCGATGCTGTCGTGCTTGTTCAGGTTCAGCGCCAGGCGCAGCTTGGTGCCGACGCCGTCGGTGCCAGAGACCAGCACCGGCTGCTTGTAGCCGGCCGGGATCTCGCAGAGGGCGCCGAAGCCACCCAGGCCACCCATGACTTCAGGGCGTGCGGTGCGTTTTGCCACGCCCTTGATGCGTTCGACCAGTGCTTCGCCGGCGTCGATGTCTACACCGGCGTCCTTGTAGCTCAGGGAGGGTTGCTTGCTCATTGATCCAGGCCTTTAAGAGGGAGGGATTCGTAAAAACGACCGTGACGGCCAAGGCCGGCTGGGAGCGGCGGCTGCCTGAAACGTCAGTGGTCTGTGAAGGCGCGCGATTTTATCAGGGTTGCGGTGCAGCGGCCATCCTCAGGCCGACGGGCAGGGCAGTAAATTACTGAAAAGGCCTCGCGGCTGGTTGATGCAGCCCCTTCTGTATAAGCTGCAATCAGCGAGCCCCAGTCGCGAGTCAAAGCGCTGGGGTTCTGACTGCTTTTTCTTACAGCTTGAAGCTTGCAGCTTGAAGCTCGACTGGACAGGAATCCTCAATGCGTCTTCTCAATTATCTGTCAGCCGGCTGCCTTGCCTTGGTCAGTATCGCCGCCCAGGCCGAAAGCGTTTCCGGGCTCTATCAGGTGCGCGAACCGCTCGAAGGGCAGGGCGCTGAAGCCCGTACTGCAGCCACCACCAAGGCGCTCGATACGTTGGTGCTGCGCCTGACCGGCGACCCCAAGGCCCCGCAAAACCCGGCGCTGGCCGAGCTGCGCAAAGACCCGCAACAGATCATCAACCAGGTCGGTACCGAGGCCGGCCCGCCTGAGTCGGTGATGGTCGAGTTCGACCCTGGTAGCACCGAGCGGGCCTTGCGCAAGGCCGGGCTGGCGCTGTGGGGCAGCAATCGGCCGTCGATTCTCGGCTGGTGGCTCAATGACAGTGTCGAGGGCAGCAGCCTGGTTGGCGATGGCCAGACCAGCGCCCAGGCGCTGCGCCGTGCCGCCCAGCACCGTGGCCTGCCACTGCGCCTGCCGCTGGCCGACCTGCAGGAGCAACTGGTGGCCAACGCCAAACAGCTCGAAGGCAACGACCCGGCGCCACTGCGCGAAGCTTCCGAGCGTTATGGTGCCGATGCGCTGTTGGCCGTACACGCCCTGGAGGCTGACGGCAAGTGGCAAGGCAAATGGCAGCTGTGGCTGGGCGACAAGCGCGAGCAAGGCAGCGCCGAAGGCGCAGACCAGGCCGCATTGGCCGATGCTGTGATGCTGGCTGTCAGCAACCGCCTGGCCCCTCGTTACGTGACCCGGCCCGGCGCCAGCAGCCAGTTGCAGGTGCAGGTGCAAGGCGTGAACCTGCAGCGTTACGCTGAGCTCAACCGCGTGCTCGAACCTTACGGCCCGCGCCTGCAACTGGCCGACGGCAAGACCTTGACCTACGGCGTCACTGCCAACCCTGAGCAGTTGCGTGCACAGCTTGGGCTGGCCAAGTTGCAGGAGGTCCCCGCTGAGCAGGCGCCTGCCGCCCCGGCTACGCCTGCGCCTGGAGCCGAAGCTACGCCAGGGCAACCGGCAACGGCTGCTGTAGCCCCCAAGCCGTTCGACGGCCTGCGTTTTCGCTGGTAAGGATAAGCGACCATGACTGATATGCGCCGTTGGATCTGGGTGGGTGTCGCCCTGCTGATCGCCCTGCTTCTTTATGGCCTGCACAACATCCTCTCACCCTTTTTGGTGGGGATCCTGCTGGCTTATCTGGCCGATCCGCTGGTCGATCGCCTGGAGCGCATGGGGTTGTCGCGGACCTGGGGAGTGGTGGTGGTCTTCACCCTGTTCACCTTGATCCTGCTGGCACTGCTGCTCATCCTGATCCCGATGCTGGCCAAACAGTTGGTGCGGCTGTATGAACTGACGCCGCAGATGCTCGACTGGTTGCAACATGTGGCGCTGCCCTGGGTGCAGAGCCGCCTGGGCCTGGCCGACGGGTTCTGGAAGTTCGACAAGATCAAGGCCGCGGTCAGTGAACACATGGGCCAGACCACGGACATCGTTGGCATGCTGCTGTCCCAAGCCACTGCCTCGAGCCTGGCGCTGCTGGCCTGGCTGGCCAACTTCGTGCTGATCCCGGTGGTGGGCTTCTATCTGTTGCGCGACTGGGACCTGATGATGGCCAAACTGCGCAGCCTGCTGCCGCGCCAGCGCGAGTCGCAGGTGGTGGGGCTGGCTGCAGAGTGCCATGAGGTGTTGGGGGCCTTCGTGCGGGGCCAGTTGATGGTCATGCTGGCGCTCGGGGTGATCTATTCCGCCGGGCTGATGCTGGTGGGGCTGGAGCTGGGGCTGCTGATCGGCATGCTGGCCGGCCTGGCGGCCATCGTGCCCTACATGGGCTTCATCATTGGCATCGGTGCGGCGCTGGTGGCCGGGTTGTTCCAGTTTGGCGGCGACCTGTACCCGATGCTGGGCATCGTCGCAGTGTTCATGGTCGGCCAGGCGCTGGAAGGCATGGTGCTGACACCGTTGCTGGTGGGGGACCGTATCGGCCTGCATCCGGTGGCGGTGATCTTCGCCATCCTTGCCGGGGGCGAACTGTTCGGCTTTACCGGCGTGCTGCTGGCCTTGCCAGTGGCTGCAGTGATCATGGTGTTGCTGCGCCATGTGCATGATCTGTACAAGGAGTCGGACATGTACGCGGGGGAGGTCGACCCTGATCTGTAAGCTACTGTCTTGCTCTACTTCTAAAAGCTGGCGCCATCCAAGTGGGAGACTGCCGGCGATGGGCCGCAAAGCGGCCCCAGATGCTCGTTGGTGCCGTCGAGGGCGCTCGGGGTAGTACAGCTCCGCTATGGGGGCTGCTACGCAGCCCATCGCCGGCAAGCCGGCTCCCACCACGACCGCACCGTTCTTCAGGCCTGCGCTTTACCTTTGGAAGCAACCGTCTTGCCCAACTTCTAAGGCCGGCTCCCACCGCGACCGTGCAGTTCTTCAGGCCTGCGCTTTACCTGTGGAAGCAACTGTCTTGCCCAATGTCTAAAGGCAGGCGCAATCCATGTGGGAGCCGGGCTTGCCGGCGATGGGCCGCAAAGCGGCCCCCGATGCTCGCTGGTTCCGTCGAGCACGCTCGGGCTATTACAGGTCATCTATGGTGGCTGCTACGCAGCCCATCGCCGGCAAGCCGGCTCCCACCACGACCGTGCCGTTCTTCAGGCCTGGGCTTTACCGGTGGAAGCAACCGCCTTGCCCAATTTCTAAAACCCGGCGCAAACCCTGTAGGCGCCAAACTGTCTTGCAACTCTTTGATTTTGCTTGTGCTACGTGCCTTCGCGATTGTGCCACCCGCGTTGCGGGTATAGACTTTGCACACCGATCACCCTAGGCCCCCTGTGGTCTCCCGACCGCCCGCGAGCATGAAACCACCGATCCAGTTGCCCCTGGGTGTGCGCCTGCGCGATGACGCCACCTTCATCAACTACTATCCGGGCGCCAATGCAGCGGCGTTGGGCTACGTAGAGCGGCTGTGCGAAGCCGACGCCGGCTGGACCGAGAGCCTCATCTACCTGTGGGGCAAGCAGGGTGTCGGCCGTAGCCACCTGTTGCAAGCCGCCACTCACCGCTTCCAGCAGCGGGGCGAAGCCGCTGTGTACCTGCCCCTGGCGCAGTTGCTCGATCGTGGCATCGGGTTGCTCGATTACCTGGCGCAGTACGAACTGGTGTGCATCGACGACTTGCACGTGATTGCCGGCAAGGCAGAGTGGGAAGAGGCGATGTTCCATCTGTTCAATCGCCTGCGCGACAGTGGTCGGCGCCTGCTGCTGGCCGCCTCGGCCTCGCCGCGCGAACTGCCGATCAAACTGCCCGACCTCAAGTCCCGCCTGACCCTGGCGCTGGTATTCCAGATGCGCGGGCTGTCTGATGAAGACAAGCTGCGCGCCCTGCAATTACGCGCTTCGCGCCGTGGCCTGCACCTGACCGATGAAGTCGGCCACTTCATCCTGACCCGTGGTACGCGCAGCATGAGTGCCCTGTTCGACCTGCTCGAGCGGCTCGATCAGGCTTCTTTGCAGGCACAGCGCAAGCTGACCATCCCGTTCCTGAAAGAAACCCTTGGCTGGTAAGCCCTTGAATACGGGGCTTTGAGAGGCAAAACGAAAAAGTCACATCTTTTTCGATAAAATTTGCAAATGGGCCTGATAGAAGGCATAGTTTCCCCCTTCTAAAGGACTACAGACACGGTCGTGCCCATGCTCAAGCGCTTCGCACCCCTCGTGCCCCTCGCACTTGTGACCCTGCTGATTGGCTGCGCGGCCCAAGGCCCTGTTTCCCAGCCCCAGGATCACACCCCGGTCGCCGCTCAGTCGGCGCCCAAGGCCAAAGCTTCGGTATCGTCCGTGTTCGGCGAGCAACCCGAAGTGGCCACTGAAGATGACCTTCAGGCGTTCTCCAGCACCAGCAAGCCTTATCAGTTGCCAGCCTTGGCCGACAGCATCCTCGAACGTGGCATGTCGCTGATCGGTACCCGTTACCGCTTCGGTGGTACCTCGCAGGCGTCCGGTTTCGATTGCAGCGGTTTCATCGGCTACCTGTTCCGCGAAGAGGCCGGCATGACCCTGCCGCGCTCGACCCGCGAAATGATCAACGTCGATGCGCCCAAGGTGGCCCGCAACAAGCTCAAGCCGGGTGACCTGCTGTTCTTCAGCACCAATGGCCGTGGCCGTGTCAGCCATGCCGGCATCTATCTGGGTGACAACCAGTTCATCCACTCCAGCAGCCGCCGCAGCGGTGGTGTGCGCATCGACAACCTCGGTGATCGCTACTGGAGCAAGACCTTCATCGAGGCCAAGCGCGCCCTGGCCATGGCGCCGGCGAGCAATCTCGCACGCAACTGATATCAAAATGATGTACCCTGCCACGGCGACGATGCTTGAAAAGCTAGTCGCCGTGCGCATTTACAGAATGCGTCTAATCTAAATTCTCAACACTTTTCGGTTGCAGCCCAGCGATCTCAGACAGGATGTTCTGCCATGGTGATGATGGCGCGCTTCGCACTCCTTTCCCTGGTGGCATTGCTTGCCGCCTGCTCCAGCCGTGCCCCGGCACCGGCGCCTGTGACACAGCCTCAGGTCTCGTACAGCCAACCTCCTGCTTCGCCGATTGCCAACGACGTGCTGATGCGCGCGATCGGCCTGGTGGGTACGCCGTATCGCTGGGGCGGTAACACACCCGATTCCGGTTTCGATTGCAGTGGCTTGATCAACTACGTCTACCGGGATGCGGCGGGTATCAGCCTGCCTCGCTCCACCCGAGAGATGATCGTCATGCGTGCTCCGACCGTGGATGTCCACTCCCTGCAATCGGGCGACCTGGTGTTCTTCGCCACCAGCGGTGGCTCGCAGGTCAGTCACGCCGGTATCTACGTGGGCGAAGGGCGTTTCGTGCATGCTCCGTCCACCGGTGGCACTGTACGTCTGGATTACCTGTCCAACAGTTACTGGTCCAAAGCCTACCTGCAGGCAAAACGGGTGATCACTCAAGGGCATCTGGCGCATAACCCTTGATCGCGCAAGGCGCTACGGCGCCTTGCTTACCCGCCACACCACGTTGCCCACATCGTCTGCCACCAGCACGCCGCCGCGATGGTCGTTGACCACGCCTACCGGTCGCCCCATGGCGTTGCCATCGCCATCCAGAAAGCCGCTGAGCAGGTCGATCGGTTTGCCGACAGGTTTGCCAGCCGTGTCGAATGGCACGAAGATCACCTTGTAGCCACTGTGCGGTTGGCGATTCCAGGAGCCATGCTGGCCCACGAAAGCACCCTGGTCGAACGGTGCAGGCAGCGCACCGGGCTCTGCAAACGCCAACCCCAGTGATGCGGTATGGGGCCCCACGGCATAGTCCGGCACAAGTGCCTGCGCGACTTTTTGCGGGTTCGGCGGCACGACCCGCTCATCGACGTGCTGGCCGTAATAGCTGTAGGGCCAACCATAAAAGCCGCCATCTTTCACCGATGTGATGTAGTCGGGCACCAGGTCACTGCCGATCTCGTCACGCTCGTTGACTGCCGTCCACAAGGCACCAGTACGCGGCTCCCAGGCCAGGCCGTTGGGGTTGCGCAGCCCAGAGGCAAAGATCCGGTGCGCGCCGCTGGCCGCATCGACCTCCCAGATCGCAGCGCGTCCCTGTTCCTGTTCCATGCCGTTCTCACCGACATTGCTGTTGGAGCCGACTGTCACATACAGCTTCTTGCCATCGGCACTGGCAATGACGTTCTTGGTCCAGTGATGGTTCAGGGGCCCCGCTGGCAACTCGATGACCTGCTCCGGCGGTTCGCGAAGCTGCAGAGCCCCCGAGGTGTAGCGAAAGCGCAGCAGCCTGTCGGTATCGGCGACATAGAAATCCTGGCCGATCAGTGCCATGCCAAACGGCGAATTGAGCCCGTCGATGAAGGTCGTGCGGGTGTCGGCAACGCCGTCATGGTCGGCATCGCGCAGCAAGGTGATGCGGTTGGCGCTGGGCACCGCGGCACCGGCGCGCTTCATCGCCCTGTCCATGGCCCAGCCACGCAGGCCCTTGCCATCATCAGGCCTGGGCGGGGCATTGGTCTCTGCCACCAGCACATCACCGTTGGGCAGTACATGAAGCCAACGCGGGTGGTCGAGGTTGTCGGCGAAGGCTTTCACCTGTGTGCCTGCTGCCGCCTTGGGTTTTCCACCCGTTGGCCAGCCGATGGCGGGCGCGATATTGACGGTGGGTATCAACGTCTTTTTCGGTGGGGGCAGCTGTACAGACGGGCCGCTGCCCTCACTGACCTCCAGCATGGCCCTCTCGGTGCAGCCCGCCAGGCAAGCGCCCAGTACCCAAGGAAAGACAACACGCATGTGTTTCATGTCTGCACCCCTGTGACGATGCTCTTGAAGATTCAGAGCCGGGAGAACGGCCAGTGGTTCAGCTGAGCACTTCCCGGTCGTAGCGGCCGATCCGCTCGCAGCGATCCATGAGCAATCGATCATGCGCCTTTATCGGCATCAGATCGCTGCCAAATCACCCCCTTCGATTGACGCTCCCGGTGCAACACTCTAACCTTCGCGCGTGTTTCAGGTGCCCTGCAAGCCCGTCTGGGCAGGGTGAAACTGGGAAGCCGGTGTGCGCCTATAAGGTGCGAGTCCGGCGCTGCCCCCGCAACGGTAGGTGAGTCAAAAACCGCGCACGGCCACTGGATGCCAGTATCCGGGAAGGCGCGCGGGCCCGGGCCAACGCCCGCTCACGAGCCCGGAGACCGGCCTGTCACTGCCAACGGCATCACGGAGGGTGATGCGCGGTGCACCGTGGCGTCTGGCCACGGCCCTGCGCGCTCTCCGTCTGCCCGCCTATCGACCTGTCGCCGTGTCTTACGCGGCGACAGCCTGCGGAGACCCCCATGAGCGAAACCACCGAACGCGACGAACGTCACCTGGCGCGCATGCAGCGCAAGAAGGCGATCATCGACGAGCGCATCGCCAATTCCCCTAATGAGTGCGGCCTGCTGCTGGTGCTGACCGGCAATGGCAAGGGCAAGAGCAGTTCGGCGTTCGGCATGCTCGCACGCGCCTTGGGCCATGGCATGCAGTGTGGCGTGGTGCAGTTCATCAAGGGCCGCAACAGTACCGGCGAGGAGCTGTTCTTCCGGCGCTTCCCCGAGCAGGTGCGTTACCACGTGATGGGCGAAGGCTTCACCTGGGAAACCCAGGACCGCCAGCGCGACATTGCCGCCGCTGAGGCAGCCTGGGCGGTATCACGCCAGCTGCTGCAGGACCCGAGCGTCCAGTTCGTGGTGCTCGACGAGCTGAACATCGCCCTCAAGCACGGCTACCTCGACCTCGATCAGGTGCTTGGCGACATCCAGGCGCGCCCCCCCATGCAGCATGTGATCGTCACTGGCCGCGCGGCCAAAGCCGAAATGATCGAACTGGCCGACACCGTTACCGAGATGGGCATGCTCAAGCATGCCTTCCAGGCGGGTATCCGTGCACAGAAGGGCGTCGAACTGTGAGTCAGACGCGCCACTGCCCAGCCGTCCTGATCGCAGCACCGGCATCTGGCCAGGGCAAGACCACCGTGACCGCAGCCCTGGCCCGCCTGCACCGCAACCTTGGGCGCAAGGTCCGTGTGTTCAAATGCGGGCCTGATTTTCTCGACCCGATGATCCTCGAGCGTGCCAGCGGGGCGCCGGTGTACCAGCTCGACCTGTGGATGATCGGGGCGCAGGAAAGCCGCCGCCTGCTGTGGGACGCGGCGGGTGAGGCCGACCTTATCCTGATAGAGGGCGTGATGGGGCTGTTCGACGGCACCCCGTCCAGTGCCGACCTGGCGCGCCACTTCGGCGTGCCGGTGTTGGCGGTGATCGATGGTACGGCCATGGCCCAGACCTTTGGTGCACTGGCCCTGGGGCTGGCGCGCTACCAGCCCGACCTGCCGTTCGCTGGGGTGCTCGCCAACCGTGTCGGCAGCCTGCGCCACGCGCAGTTGCTCGAAGGCAGCCTGACCGAAGGCCTGCGCTGGTACGGCGGGTTGTCGCGCGAGCGCGGTATCGAGCTGCCCAGCCGCCACCTGGGGTTGGTGCAGGCCAGCGAGCTGAATGACCTGGATGCGCGCCTGGACGCTGCCGCCCAGGCACTGGGCAGCAGCTGCGATGCCGCATTGCCGCCGCCGGTGGCATTCGCCGCGCCGCAGGAAGTGCCCTGCACCGCCTCGCTGGCGGGTGTGCGCATTGGCGTCGCCCGGGACGCAGCGTTCGCCTTCACCTACGGCGCCAACCTCGACCTGCTGCGCAACCTGGGGGCACAGCTGGCGTTCTTCTCGCCGCTGCACGACCGCGCGTTGCCCGATGTAGACAGCCTGTACCTGCCGGGCGGCTACCCGGAGCTGTACCACCATGCGCTGGCCGCCAACGCCCCGATGTGCGCCGCGATCCGTGCGCACCACGGCGCCGGCAAGCCGTTGCTGGCCGAGTGCGGTGGCATGCTCTACCTGCTCGATGCCCTGACCGACGTAGCCGGTGAACGTGCAGCGCTGCTCGGCCTGCTGCCCGGCGAGGCGACCATGCAAAAACGCTTGGCGGCGCTGGCCCTGCAAGCTGTGGAGCTGCCCGAAGGCACTCTGCGCGGCCACACCTACCACCACTCCCTGACCAGCACCGAACTGCAGCCCATCGCGCGCGGCCTGAGCCCCAACGGCGGGCGCGGCAACGAGGCGGTCTACCGCCTTGGGCGGCTCACTGCATCCTATGTGCACTTCTATTTCCCCTCCAACCCAGAGGCGGCGGCGGCGCTGTTGCGGCCATGAGCGAGCACGCCTTCAGCGATGCCGAGCGCGCGGCCGTCTACCGGGCAATCGGCGAGCGCCGCGACATGCGCCACTTCGCCGGCGGCAGCGTTGCGCCTGACGTGCTCGGCCGCCTGCTCGGCGCGGCGCACCAGGCCCCCAGCGTTGGCCTGATGCAGCCTTGGCGGTTCATCCGCATCAGCCAGGGGGATCTGCGCGGGCGGATCCAGGCGCTGGTCGAGGAGGAGCGGGTGCGCACGGCCCAGGCCTTGGGCGAGCGCAGCGACGCCTTCATGAAGCTCAAGGTAGAAGGCATCAACGACTGCGCCGAAGTCCTGGTGGCGGCATTGATGGACAACCGCGAGCCACATATTTTCGGCCGGCGGACCTTGCCGGAAATGGACCTCGCCTCGCTCGCCTGCGCCATTCAGAACCTGTGGCTGGCGGCCCGTGCCGAAGGGCTGGGGCTGGGCTGGGTATCGTTGTTCGACCCGCAGGCATTGGCTGCGCTGCTGGGCATGCCTGCCGGCGCCAAACCGGTGGCGGTGCTGTGCCTGGGGCCTGTCACCGAGTTCTATCCGGCCCCCATGCTGGTGATGGAAAACTGGGCCCAGGAACGGCCTTTGAGCGACATGCTGTATGAGAACCACTGGGGAGAGCGCCCATGAGTGTCGCCTTGCTGACCGTGGCCGGTGTGGCCCTGGATGCATTGTTCGGCGAGCCGCAGCGGCGCCATCCGCTGGTGGCCTTCGGTAACCTGGCGTCGAGCCTGGAGCAGCGCCTGAATGCCGGTGGGCGTGGTTGGCGCAGCCACGGCGTGAGTGCCTGGTTCCTGGCCGTGGTGCCCTTGACCCTGGTGGCGCTGATCCTCTCCTGGCTGCCCTACATTGGCTGGCTGGTGGATGTGCTGGCGCTGTACTGCGCCCTGGGCCTGCGCAGCCTTGGCGAGCATGTGCTGCCGGTCGCCAGCGCCTTGCGCCAGGGTGATCTGGAGGAGGCGAGGCGCCGCGTCGGTTACCTGGTCAGCCGCGAGACCCGCGAGCTCGACGAGCCGGCCGTGGCCAGGGCCGCAACCGAATCGGTGCTGGAGAACGGCAGCGATGCCGTGTTCGCCGCGCTGTTCTGGTTCATCGTGGCCGGAGCGCCGGGCGTGGTCCTGTACCGCCTGAGCAATACGCTGGATGCCATGTGGGGCTACCGCAATGAACGCTTTGAGCGCTTCGGGTGGTGCGCGGCGCGCATCGACGATGTACTCAACTATATTCCCGCCAGGCTGGTGGCACTGACCTACGCCTTGCTCGGCAAAACCCGCCTGGCGCTGGCCTGTTGGCGCAACCAGGGCCCGTTGTGGGACAGCCCCAACGCCGGGCCGGTGATGGCGGCGGGGGCCGGTGCGCTGGGTGTCGAACTCGGTGGCCTGGCGGTGTATCACGGTGAGCGCCACGAGCGCCCGCGCCTGGGCGAAGGCCCGGTGGCCGATGCCGGTGCCATCGAGCGCGGCTGGGCCCTGGTGCAGCGTGGCGTGTGGTTGTGGTTGCTGGTGATCTGCGTGGGAGCCTACTGCAATGCTTGAACATGGCGGCCGACTGCTCAGGGCAGTGCGGCAATACGGGATTGCCCGGGAGGCCTGGCTCGATCTGTCCAGCGGTATTGCGCCGTGGGCCTACCCGGTGCCGCCGATCCCGGCGCACGCCTGGGCGCGGCTACCCGAGACCCAAGACGGCCTCGAAGAGGCGGCCCGCCAGTACTACGGTGTTGGCCAGTTGTTGCCGGTAGCGGGCTCGCAAGCGGCGATCCAGGCCCTTCCGCATCTGCGCCCGAGCGGTCGTGTCGGGGTGCTGTCGCCGTGCTATGCCGAGCATCCACAGGCCTGGCGACGCGCCGGGCATCACGTGATCGAACTGGATGAAAGCGAGGCCCAGGCGTGCCTGGACAGCCTCGATGTGCTGGTGCTGGTCAACCCGAACAACCCCACCGGCCACCGCGTGCCGCGCGATCGCCTGCTGGCATGGCATGCCCGCTTGGCCGAGCGCGGCGGCTGGTTGGTGGTGGATGAAGCCTTCATGGACAACACGCCCGAGCACAGCGTGGCCGGTTGCGCCGAACGCCCTGGGCTGATCGTGCTGCGCTCGTTCGGCAAGTTCTTCGGCCTGGCCGGTGTGCGCTTGGGCTGCGTGGCGGCCGAGCAGCCACTGTTGCGGCGCATGGCCGACCTGCTGGGCCCGTGGACCATCAGCGGCCCGACCCGGGTGCTGGCCCAGGCGTGTTTCGCCGACCTGGCAGCGCACCCGCTGCAGATCGAGCGTTGTGCCCGTGCCAGCCAACGGCTTGCCCAGCTACTGGAAAACACCGGCCTGGCCCCCGCAGGTGGTTGCGACCTGTTCCAGTACGTACGCTACGAGCGCGCAGCGCACCTGCATGACTTTCTGGCCCGCCGCGGCATCCTGGTGCGCCTGTTCGAACAGCCACCTGCCGTGCGCCTGGGCCTGCCCGCCTGCGCTGCTGAAGAGCAGCGGCTGGCCCAGGCCCTGGCCGATTATCAGAAGGAAATGGCATGACCACCCTCATGGTGCAAGGCACCACCTCCGACGCCGGCAAGAGCACGCTGGTGACCGCCCTGTGCCGGTGGCTGCTGCGCCAGGGGGTGGCCGTGGTGCCGTTCAAGCCGCAGAACATGGCACTCAACAGTGCCGTGACTGCCGATGGCGGTGAGATCGGCCGCGCCCAGGCGGTGCAGGCCCAGGCTTGCCGCCTGGCGCCGCACACCGACATGAACCCGGTGCTGCTCAAGCCCAACAGTGACACCGGCGCCCAGGTCATCATCCATGGCCGCGCGGTCACCAGCATGAATGCGGTGGCCTATCACGACTACAAGGCCATCGCCATGCAGGCGGTACTGGCGTCCCACCAGCGCCTCAGCGGCCAGTACCCGGTGGTGATGGTCGAAGGTGCAGGTTCGCCTGCCGAGATCAACCTGCGTGCGGGTGACATCGCCAACATGGGGTTCGCCGAAGCGGTCGACTGCCCGGTGATTCTGGTTGCCGACATCAATCGCGGCGGCGTTTTCGCCCACCTGGTCGGTACCCTGGAACTGCTGTCGCCGACCGAGCAGGCCCGGGTCAAGGGCTTCGTCATCAACCGTTTCCGTGGCGACATCGCCCTGCTGCAGCCGGGCCTGGACTGGCTGGAGCAGCGCACGGGCAAGCCGGTGCTGGGTGTGCTGCCGTATGTCACCGACCTGCACCTGGAGGCCGAAGACGGCATCGATGTACGCCAGGCGGCCAAGGATGAGCGCGTGCTCAAGGTGATCGTGCCGGTGCTGCCGCGCATCAGCAACCACACCGACTTCGACCCATTGCGCCTGCATCCCCAGGTGGACCTGCAGTTCATCGGCCCTGGCCAGCCGATTCCGCCTGCCGACCTGATCATCCTGCCTGGCTCCAAAAGCGTGCGTGGCGATCTGGCGCAACTGCGCGCGCGCGGTTGGGATACCGCCATCGCCCGCCATCTGCGCTACGGCGGCAAGCTCATCGGTATCTGTGGCGGCCTGCAGATGCTGGGCCGTGAGGTGCATGATCCGCTTGGCCTCGAGGGGCCTGCCGGGTCCAGCCCGGGGCTGGGCCTGCTCGATTACGCCACGGTGCTTGAGGCCGAGAAGCAGCTGCGCAACGTAGCCGGGGCCTTGCACCTCGAACAGTCGCCTGTGGCCGGTTACGAGATCCATGCCGGCGTCACCCAAGGCCCCGCGCTGGAGCGCCCCGCCGTGCAACTGGCCGATGGCCGCAGCGACGGAGCCATCAGCGCGGACGGGCAGATCCTCGCCACCTACCTGCATGGCCTGTTCGAGGGCAGCCAGTCGTGCGCAGCGCTGCTGCGTTGGGCGGGCCTGGCGGACGTGCAGCAGATCGATTACCAGGCCCTGCGCGAACGGGATATCGAACGCCTGGCCGACCTGGTGGAAAAGCACCTGGACACCGCGCAACTGCGCAAACTTTGTGGGCTCGCCTGACATGCGCAACCTGATCCTCGGCGGTGCCCGTTCGGGCAAAAGCCGCCTGGCCGAACAACTGGCAGTCGACAGCGGCCTGCCGGTGACCTATATCGCCACCAGCGAACCCCTCGATGGCGAAATGAACGAACGGGTACGCCTGCACCGCCAGCGCCGGCCAAGCGATTGGGCACTGATCGAAGAGCCGCTGGCCCTGGCTGCCGCGCTGCGCGCCGAAGCGGGCGAAGGGCGCTGCCTGCTGGTGGACTGCCTGACCCTGTGGCTGACCAATCTGTTGATGCTCGACGACGATCAGCGCCTGGCCCAAGAGCGCGATGCACTGCTCGACTGCCTGGAGCAATTGCCCGGCGTGATCATTCTGGTCAGCAATGAAACCGGCCTGGGTGTAGTGCCCATGGGCGAGCTGACCCGGCGTTATGTCGACCAGGCCGGCTGGCTGCACCAGGCCGTCGCCGAACGTTGCCAGCGGGTGGTACTCACCGTCGCTGGCCTGCCCCTTATGCTTAAAGGACCTGCTTTATGAATTCGACCTGGTGGCTTGATGCCTGCCAACCTCTGGACACCGCCGCCATGGATCAGGCCCGCGCCCGTCAGCAGCAGCTGACCAAACCTGCCGGGTCGCTCGGCCAGCTGGAACACCTGGCTGTGCACCTGGCCGGGCTGCAGGGGGTTGAGCGACCGAGCCTGGATCAGGTCGCCATCACCCTCTTTGCCGGTGACCATGGCGTGGTCGAGGAGGGGATTTCGGCCTATCCGCAGGCGGTCACCGGGCAGATGTTGCGCAACTTCGTCGCCGGCGGCGCAGCGATCAGCGTGCTGGCGCGCCAACTGCAGGCCAGCCTGGACGTGGTCGACCTCGGCACCATCGACCCGAACCTGCAATTGCCTGGTGTTCGCCACCTGTGCCTGGGTGCCGGCACCGCCAACTTCGCCCGCCAGCCGGCGATGACCGAGGTGCAACTGCGGGCGGCCCTGCAAGCCGGCCGTGACAGCGCCCTGCGCGCAGCCCAGAACGGCGCGCAGCTGTTCATCGGTGGCGAGATGGGCATTGGCAATACCACGGCTGCTGCAGCGCTGGCCAGCACCCTGCTGGGCTGCCCGGCGCGCGAACTCAGTGGCCCAGGCACTGGCCTGGACAGCGCAGGGGTCCGCCACAAGGCTGAGGTGATAGAGCGCGCTTTGGTGCTGCACGGCCTGCGTGCCGACGACCCGCTGCAGGCGCTGGCCTGTGTGGGTGGTTTTGAGATCGCCGCCCTGGCCGGCGCCTACCTGGCCTGTGCACAGCAGGGCATAGCGGTGTTGGTGGACGGCTTCATCTGCAGCGTCGCCGCGCTGGTAGCCGTGCGCCTGAACCCACACTGCCGGGCCTGGCTGCTGTTTGCCCACCAAGGTGCCGAGCCTGGGCACAAGGCGTTGCTCGAGGCCCTGCAGGCCGAGCCGCTGCTGGCCCTGGGGCTGCGCCTGGGCGAGGGCAGCGGTGCGGCGCTGGCGGTGCCACTGTTGCGCATGGCCTGCGTGCTGCATGGGCAGATGGCGACCTTTGCCGAAGCAGCCGTGGCGGACCGGCCGGCATGATGCTGCACTTGTTGCGCCACGGTGAAACCGAACAGGGTGGCGGTTTGCGTGGCAGCCTGGACGATGCCCTCACCGAACTGGGCTGGGCGCAGATGCGCAGTGCCGTGGAGGATCGCGCCCCTTGGCAAGTAGTGGTCAGCTCACCCTTGCAGCGTTGTGCGCGGTTTGCCGATGAGCTGGGTGAACGGCTGGGTTTGACGGTGCAGCGCGAAGCCGATCTGCAAGAGCTGCACTTCGGTGAGTGGGAAGGGCGCAGCGCCCTGCAGATCATGCAGACGCAAGCGGATGAGCTGGGACGTTTCTGGGCCGATCCTTACAGCTATACGCCGCCCGGCGGTGAGGCCGTCAGTGCGTTCGCCCAGCGGGTGCTGGGGGCTGTCGCCCGCTTGCATCAGCAGCATGCCGGCAAGCAGGTGTTGTTGGTCACCCACGGTGGCGTCATGCGCCTGCTGCTGGCGCGTGCGCGCGGTTTGCCCAAGGAGCAGTTGCTGCAGGTCGAAGTGGGCCACGGCGCGCTTGTACGTCTTAGCCTGGGCGGAGACGGCCAATTGACCGAGGTGCACTGAAATGCTGCCTTTTTGGATTGCCCTGCAGTTTCTCAGCAGCCTGCCGGTACGCTTGCCCGGTATGCCTGAACCGCGTGAGGTGGGGCGCTCGCTGCTGTGCTATCCGCTGGTCGGATTGCTGTTCGGGCTGTTGCTGTGGCTTGCCAGCCATCTGTTGCAAGGCGCGCCGGCACCTTTGCACGCGGCGTTGCTGTTGGCCCTATGGGTATTGCTCAGTGGTGCGCTGCACCTGGACGGCCTGGCAGACAGCGCTGATGCGTGGCTGGGTGGGTTCGGCGATCGCGAGCGCACGCTCAAGATCATGAAGGACCCGCGCAGCGGGCCGATTGCCGTGGTCACCCTGGTGCTGGTGTTGTTGCTGAAGTTCTGTGCGCTGTGGGTGCTTGTCGAGCGGGGTGCGGGTGCACTGCTGGTGCTGGCACCTGTGATTGGGCGGGCAGCGATGCTGGGGCTGTTCCTGGGCACGCCATACGTGCGCCCTGGCGGGCTTGGGCAAGCGCTGGCCGAGCACCTGCCGCGTCGCACGGCGCGCTGGGTGCTGGTGGGCAGTTTGCTGTTCTGCCTGCTGCTGGGGGGCTGGAGTGCGCTGTGGGTGGGCCTGCTGGCGTTCGCGGTGTTCTGCTGGTTACGACAGCTGATGTGCCAGCGCTTGGGCGGGACCACTGGCGATACCGCGGGGGCAGTGCTGGAGTTGCTGGAGCTGGCCGTGGTGCTGGGGCTCGCTTTGGGGATGTAGCTGCACCTGCCAGGTGCAATGCCCGGCAATACATCAGCAAATGCTTCGTGGGTCGGAAAGGGTATCCTCGGTTTTTTCAATTGGCCAAGGAGGCCTCATGTGGCATTGGATCCTTGCCAGCTTGTTCATCTTTGCCCTGCCACCGGCCCTTGCCGCCGACCTCATGGGTTTCTGGAGCACCCCGCGCCACGGCGGTAACAGCTTCAACCGCCTGCCACCCGATCAGGCTTACTTCGACGCTTTGCGCGGTTATGGCGCCACCTGGGTGCGGTTGTCCTATGACAAATGGCAACCTGCGCAGCGCGACTTTCTGTTGGGTAGCGCCGACCATTACCGGGGCTTGGCCGAAACGGACCTCAAAACACTGCGTGAAACACTTGATCGTGCGCATGAGGCTGGCCTGAAGGTCGTGATTGCCCCACTTTCGCTGCCGGGCATGCGCTGGTCGCAAAACAACCAGGGCCAGTTCGATGACCGCCTGTGGCAAGACAAGCAGTACTGGGCCCAGGCGGCCGATTTCTGGCGTGACCTGGCGCGCGAGCTCAAGGGCCACCCGGCCATCGCTGCCTACAACCTGATCAACGAACCTGCACCGGAGCGTGAGGGCGGCCTTGCCGAGCATGCGCCCGAGCGGCACATGCAGCAGTGGTATGCGCGCGAAAAGGGCGGTACACGTGATCTGCCCGGCTTTTACCGGCAACTGCTGCTGGCGATCCGTGAGGTGGATACGCTCATGCCAGTCATGCTCGACGCTGGTTGGTATGCAGCAGCCGATGCTTTGAGCTACTGGCCCGAGCCGCTCAAGGATCAGCGGGTGCTGTACAGCATTCACATGTACGAGCCCTATGCCGCCACCAGCGCGCCAAACATGGCGCGCAAAAAACCGTATGCCTATCCAGGGCCGGTACCCTTTGCCGGGCAAACCTGGCACTGGGATGGCAAACGGGTAGAGCAGTACCTTGAGCAGCCGCTGGCGTGGATGGCGGCCAACAACGTGCCGCGTGAGCGCCTGGTCGTTGGCGAGTTCGGTTGCATGCGCCGCTTGCCGGGCTGCAGGCAGTACCTTGAAGACGTGCTCAGCGTGCTTGATCGCAACCAGTTGCACTGGGCCTTCTACAGCTTCCGTGAGGACAGCTGGGATGGCATGGACTATGAGCTGGGTTCGGCCAAGGTGCCCTGGCGCTATTGGCAAGCCATCGATAACGGGGCACCGGACCCGCTGGCGCGCAGCGCTACCGAAGCATTCGAGCCGATCCGCCGACGTTTGAGCCCGCAGCAGCGCTGAAACTTCTTGCAACATGCCAAACGCGGGTATATACACGTAACCATGTTGACCAGTGAATGCATCTGCACCCACCTGCGTCGTGCCGCCCGTGGGGTGAGCCGGCATTACGACGAAGCCCTCGAAGGTTTCGGCATCAACGTCGCCCAATTTTCCCTATTGCGCCACCTGCAGCGGCTCGACCGGCCGAGTATCACCACCCTGGCTGAAGCCATGGGCCTGGAGCGCAGCACCCTTGGCCGCAACCTGAGGGTGCTGGAAGCCGAAGGCTTGGTAGCTTTGGCTGAGGGGGATGACCAGCGCAACCGTGTCGTGCTGTTGACTGACGCGGGGGCGAGCCGCTTGCAAGCGGCCTACCCAGCATGGGAGCTGGCGCAGCAAGTACTGGTGCAGCGATTGGGTGAGGGGCAGCGCGACCAGTTGGTGCGTTTGCTGGCAGAACTGGCTTGAGCCAATTTGACTTAAAGCGGGTATATACCCGCATAACCTTGTGATGTGCTGGAGATAACGACAATGACTTCGGTTTGGCGAACCAGCGGGTGGGTACTGGTGGGGGCTGCGTTGATCCTGGCATTGTCCCTGGGTGTGCGGCACGGCTTCGGCTTGTTCCTGGCGCCGATGAGCGCAGATTTTGGCTGGGGCCGTGAAGTTTTCGCGTTCGCCATTGCCCTGCAGAACCTGATCTGGGGTTTGGCGCAGCCGTTTGCCGGTGCGTTGGCAGACCGCCTGGGCGCAGCGCGGGTGGTCATCATCGGCGGCATCTTGTATACCGCGGGCCTGCTGCTGATGAGTACGGCCGACTCGGCCTGGTCGCTGTCACTCAGTGCCGGCCTGCTGATTGGTATCGGCCTGTCCGGCACCTCGTTCTCGGTCATTCTTGGCGTGGTTGGCCGGGCGGTGCCGGCTGAGAAGCGCAGCATGGCCATGGGCATTGCCAGCGCGGCAGGCTCGTTCGGCCAGTTTGCCATGCTGCCCGGTACGCTGGGCCTTATCGAATGGCTGGGCTGGTCGGCAGCGCTGCTGGTGCTCGGCCTGCTGGTGGCATTGATCGTGCCCTTTGTCGGGCTGCTGCGTGACCGCCCGTTGCCTGCCCTCGGTGGCGAACAAACGCTGGGCCAGGCGTTGCGTGAAGCCTGCTCGCATTCGGGTTTCTGGCTGCTGGCGCTGGGCTTTTTTGTCTGCGGCTTCCAGGTGGTATTCATTGGCGTGCACTTGCCGGCCTATCTGGTTGACCAGCACCTGGCGGCAACCACCGGTACCACCGTGCTGGCGCTGGTCGGGCTGTTCAACATCGTCGGCACCTACACGGCGGGCTGGTTGGGTGGGCGCATGTCCAAGCCGCGCCTGCTCACGGCGTTGTACCTGTTGCGCGCGGTGGTGATCGTGCTGTTCCTCTGGGCACCCGTGACCCAGTTCAGCGCCTACCTCTTCGGCATTGCCATGGGCTTGCTGTGGCTTTCGACCGTGCCCTTGACCAATGGCACCGTTGCCACGGTATTCGGCGTGCGTAACCTGTCGATGCTGGGCGGCATCGTCTTCCTGTTCCATCAGTTGGGTGCCTTCCTCGGTGGCTGGCTGGGGGGGGTGGTGTATGACCGTACCGGTAATTACGACCTGGTCTGGCAGATCTCCATTCTGCTCAGCCTGCTGGCAGCCGCACTCAACTGGCCGGTGAGTGAACGCCCGGTCGCCCGCCTGCAGGCTCAGGCGGCATGAACCGCTACCTGGCCCGCGCGTTGCTCGCCGTGGGGGCGGCACTGCTGCTGGTGCTGGCGTGGTGGGGCTGGCATCGGGGCGGCATGGCCCTCATGCAACTGGGCGTAGGTGTGTGTTAAGCGCTACCCTGCAAGTTCGAGGGTCGTCTTGCAGAGGAGTGTTTCGATGCGTGCATATGGGTTGATGATGCCGTTGCTGGTCATGTTCGCTGCCGGTTCTGCCTGGGCGGCGGATTGCCCGGCATTGTTGCAGGGCAGCTTGCCGGAGTTGCGTGGCAAGGGTGAGGTCGACCTTTGCCAGCGTTTTGCCGGTAAGCCTCTGGTGGTGATCAACACGGCCAGTTATTGCGGGTTTGCGCCGCAGTTCGAGGGGCTTGAGAGTGTCTACAAGAAATATCACGAGCAAGGCTTGGAGATGCTTGGCGTGCCGTCCAACGATTTCAAGCAGGAAGACGCCGACAGCGAGAAGACCGCCAAGGTCTGTTATGCCAACTATGGCGTGACGTTCACCATGACCAAGACCCAGGCGGTGCGCGGCAAGGATGCGATCCCGCTGTTCGTGGGGCTGGCGGAGCAGAGCAGTGCTCCGAAGTGGAATTTCTACAAGTACGTGATTGATCGCAGGGGCAAGGTGATTGCCAACTTCTCCAGCCTGACCAAACCGGATGATGCTGAGTTCACGGCGGCGATCGAGAAGGCGATTGCATCGCAGCCCTAACCCCGCGCTCTTGTTTTGCCTTTTTCGCTTGGGGTTTGCAGCCCATCGCCGGCAAGCTGGCCCTTACAGGTACAACACAGAACCTAAAGCACTGCGCGGTCCCTGTGAGCGCCGGCGTGCCAGCGATGGGCTGCGTAGCAGCCCTGATATCGCGGACTGACTGGCGTCAGCCACACGGGCTGCTTTTACACAGCCGTGCGGATCAGAAACGGTAGGTGAGGGAGGCACCTACACCGTGAGCGCTGTTCTCGTACTTGGCCTGGTAGCTGCCTTTGGTGGCGCTGACCTGGTTGACCTTGGTGTCCTCTTCCCACAGGTAGGAGTAGGCCACGTCGATGGTCATGTCGTCGTTCGGGCTCCAGCCCGCACCCAGGCTGAACACCTTGCGGTCGCCAGTCGGGATGCGCGGTGAACGGTCGTGGTTGTTGGTTGGCGATTGGTCGACGGTAAAGCCGGTGCGCAGCACCCACTCCTTGTTCACCTTGTAGGACGCGCCAATGGCGTGGGCCCAGGTGTCGTGCCAGTTCTGCTCTTCGCTGATGGTCTCAAACGCCGAACCTGCAAGCGGTGCCGGCACATCGTTCTGCACGGTGATGTCTTTGAGGCGGCTCCAACGGGTCCAGGTGCTGCCCGCGTAGAGGGTCCATTGGTCGTCGAGTTCGTGGGTGACCGAAAGATCCACCGATTCCGGTGTCTTGATCTTGAGGCTGGCGTCGAACTTGTCGCCATTGAAAGGCCCGATCAGCGGAGTGCTCACACGGGTCTTGCCTTCGAGCTTGTAGTCGACCATGGAGTGGTAGGTCAGGCCGACACGAGTACGGTCGGTGGCCTGCACCAGGATACCGATGTTGTAACCGACAGCGGTATCGTCGCCCTTGATCTTCACTTCACCGTCATTGCTGCCCGGCGTGAACGGGTTGATCAGGCTTGAGCCCAACTCGCCCTTGATGCGGTTGATGGTCGGGCCGAAACCGATCGACACCTTATCGTTGAAGGCGTAGCTGACGGTTGGCTGGAAGGTGATGACTTCGACGTGGCTCTTTTTACCCCAATAGCGCGCGGCATCGTCGCTACCGTAGTCGGTGACCAGGCCAAACGGTACATAGACGCCGAAACCGACGCTCCAGTGATCGTCGAGGGGTTTGACGTAGTAGCCCATCGGTACGCCGACCACAGGCACCATGTCACCGTCGGTTTCCCCCCCGAGGTTGCTTCCAGGGCCCGAGATATCGGTTTTGGCAATGACGGCAGCGCCGCCCACGGTGAATTGTTCGCGCTTGAGGCGTGACATGCCTGCCGGGTTGCCAAACACAGTACTGGCATCTTCGGCAGAAGAAGAACGTCCCGCGAAACCTGTCCCCATGCTGCTGATGCTCTGTTCGTTGAGGGCAAAGCCGGCAGCGAACAGATGGCTGGAGGCGAAAGCCACGGCCAAGCCGAGGGAGGTTTTGAGCATTACTTTTTTCATTATTAGAAACTCCTTGGGATCTCCGGGGCGAAAAGCTACCAACAATTCACGCGCCGCGCCATAGCCTGTATCGCAGGAGATAGAGCGGTTTTGTAGGACAATCCGACCAAAATTCCATTTTTTCCGGTAGTGCTGTAGGGCGTTTCCTAAGATGCCTGTGGCAATTTCTGAGTAATACACAGATGCCAGGCCTGCGTGAAGTCGCGCAGACGGCCCTGGGGGTTAAAGATCTGACGCCAGATTCGCGCCTGGCCTAGCAGGTCGTCGACGGCAGGCAGGGGCGTGGCTTGCGCTTCGATGAGCATCCAGGCGATGGCGGTGGAGTAGCGCAGGTTGACTGCAAGCTCCAGGTGCGGGCCACCCAGAAACGCATGTTGGCTCGCCAGGCCGCGGACCAGGCTGGCCAGCTCAGGGTCACGGGCGAGAAAATCGTCCCAGACCGCGCGGTGGCGATGCTCGCCGATACGGTAAAGCCCGTGGCCACGGCGATCATGCAGCGCCGACCCGAGTGCCGACTGGCTGGCCGCGATGCCCAGCAAAAGGGCTTCGGCACTGGCACAATGACGATTGAGGTAGACCAAGGTTGGTCGAATCACATACTGACACAATTCATTCGCCGCAATACCCATGATGCCCTCGAGCAGTAAGGGGCCGACGGGCGTGGGAGCTTGGCAGCTGGTGAATGATCAGGCCCGCCGGAAGCGGCAAGGACCGCTCGAGTTGAAGTGTAGTGTGATAATCGTGGTGTAAAGGGCTGTTTTTAAATCGATTGCTGCCTGTCGTTCGGCGCTATATACCTTGCGGCAATTAGGCCAAGAACGATCAGGTAGCTTACCGTGTGCGTCATTCAGCGACTGAATGCCACGGTATTCGCCGCTCACGCAGTGAGCGACTGGCGCGTCCGGGCAATGACGGCTTGCAGCGGTTCCGAGCGGCTGTACTGTTCGGGGTACAGGCGTTCGGTGTGGCAGGCAACGCCGTGCTCGTCCACCAGGGTGAAGCTGAAGTTGCCCTTGCGTGGGGCGGTGATAAGGCACTTCAACGGCGAGAAGGCCTGGGAGAGGGTGCCAATGGCAGCCTGAATTTGTTGAGTTTGCATATTGTTGGATGTTCCTGCTTTAAACACGGGGATTATGATCCGTGCATGATAGAAACGTTCCAGTGACGCCTTTATTAAGGGACGAACGAACCTGACTGGAACAGGGCAGCCAGAGGGGGCGCAATCATAAGGTGGGCGCTTGGGCTGACTGGTAGGTACTTCAGAGGGCAGGCAGCATGCCGGGGCCAAGGTTCTAGGCCATCGGTATGGAATCCTGATCAATCTGTCACGTGATTCGTGCTGAACAGCGCAAGGCTGGAGAGTGAATCATCGAAAGGGCCGGTCCTGGTTTCAGCAGTGGTGCTCTTGGGGGGAGCAGGCCTGCAAGGACGCTTCTGGCCAGAATTGACTTTCAGCTTGGTACTAACGAGGCGCACCTTACCGCAAGCTCAGAAGCTTTGCAAGCATTGCCACGTTTCTTCGGGTAAGCCGGGTAGTATGGCGCTTCTTTTGCGTTGTGTGAAGAGGGGGCAAATGGCCCATAACCGGCCGGATGTACCAATTTCGTGCATTCAAATGCAGGTTTTCGGTGCACTTGTTCACATTCCGGGCGTGACTTGTAACAGCTTGGCAACACCCCCCATCGACCCTGCCAATGCCTTGACTGATGCCTTAAGTCAATGAAAAAAAACACTATTTTTTACTGGTGAAAAAATCGTCAGTTTGACTGAAAGCCCCGGTTCACGCGGGTTTGCGGGGTGGTTTGGGGGGTTGTCCACCGAGTTATCCACAGGAACTGTGGATTGTCCCGAGCGCTTGCTCTAGGACGGGAGTGCCAGCAAATTACAGAACTGTCCGACAGTTATCAGTCAGTTGCAGATCCGCCGGTCATCCACGTGGGAACGTCAAGAAACGATCATCGAGAATTTTTTCCAGGCGTTGAAAATCGTCGGGCCACGGCAAGAAAAAAAGGGTAGAGTGGCGCGCTTTTCAAATTGCCTTCTCTGTTCGTCATGAAATTTCGCGGTAGATCCTCCACCGAACCCGCTGTTACGCCATCAGCCCCTTCGTCCAGACGTTTTTCCCTGAAAGTGGCCCTTTGGCTGTTGGACAACCCGCGCCTGGGCGAAAAGCCTCAGGTCAAGCATCTGGCCGGGCGCCTGCTCAAGCAGCCGGCTCGGGAGGGCGTGGTGGTTGCCCAGAGCCGATTGGGGCAGATGCTTTGCCGCGACTGCGGCAACGCGCGTGACAGGCGTATTGGGCACGAATTGCTGCGCCAGGCGGCGCGCGCCGGCGACCGCCGGGCGCAACTGGAATATGCGCGGCTGTGCCAGGCCAACGCGCCAGAGCAGGCGCAGAAACGGACTGACTGTTAAGCTGCAGCTCATTTGCGACAGACTGTTCGGGGTAAGCATGGCAGTGGATCTGACCAGCATCGTGCTGGGCTTGGTGGCAGGCGCCTTGCCTTGCCTGGTGTGGGTCATGCAGGTGCAGCGCCGTCAGGCTGCCGGCCAAGGCGAGCGGGCCTTGCTCGAAGAACGCCTCAATGGGGCCCTGCTGGCCCAGGCAGGCCTGCAAGCACAACTGGATGCCAGCCGTGACGAGGTGAGCGACCTCAGCGAAGCCAACACGCTCAAGCAGGCCCAACTGGCCGCCCAGGGCCGTGAACTCGAGCTGCTGCAGATTGACCGCGACAATGCCCGTGACGCTGCCCACGCCTGGCACCTGGAGCGCGCCAACCGGGAAGCCGAACTGCGTCGCCTGGAGGCCCAGGCAGCGCGCCTGGAAGCGGAGCTGCGTGAGCAGCAGGACAGCCACCAGCAGCGCCTGGAAGACCTGCAGGAAGCCCGCGATACCCTTCGCGCGCAGTTCGCCGACCTGGCCACGAAAATCTTCGACGAACGCGAGCAGCGTTTCGCGCAGACCAGCCAGCAGCACTTGGGCCAGTTGCTTGACCCGCTCAAGGAGCGCATCCAGGCCTTCGAAAAGCGTGTCGAGGAGAGCTACCAACAAGAAGCCCGTGAACGCTTTTCCCTGGGCAAGGAACTGGAGCGCCTGCAGCAACTCAACCTGCGCCTGTCCGACGAAGCCACCAACCTCACCCAGGCGCTCAAGGGCCAGAAAACCCAAGGCAACTGGGGTGAGCTGATTCTCGAGCGCGTGCTCGAGCATGCCGGCCTGGAAAAGGGCCGCGAGTACCAGACCCAGGTCAGCCTCAAGAGCGCCGACGGTGAGCGCTTCCAGCCAGACGTACTGATCATGCTGCCCGGTGACAAGCAGGTGGTGGTCGATGCCAAGGTCAGCCTCACGGCCTACCAGCAGTTTGTCAGCAGCAATGATGAGAGCGCGCTCAAACAGCACGTACAGTCGCTGCGCAGCCACGTCAAAGGGCTGTCGAGCAAGGACTACAGCCGCCTGGACGGCTTGCACAGCCTGGATTTCGTGTTGTTGTTCGTGCCCATCGAGGCCGCGTTTTCGGCAGCCCTGCAGGCCGAGCCGAACCTGTTCCAGGAGGCCTTCGACCGGCAGATCGTGATCGTCAGCCCGACCACCTTGCTCGCCACTCTGCGGGTCATCGACAGCCTGTGGAAGCAAGAACGCCAAGGGCAGAACGCCCGCGAGATCGCCGAACGCGCCGGTTGGCTGTATGACAAGTTCGTGCTGTTCATCCAGGACCTGGACGAGCTGGGCAATCGCCTGCAGCAGGTCGACAAGGCCTATGCCGCTGCGCGCAACAAACTCTGTGAAGGGCGTGGCAACCTGGTCAGCCGCAGCGAGCAGCTCAAGCTGCTCGGCGCCCGTGCCAGCAAAAGCCTGCCGGCCGATTTGCTGGAGCGGGCACTGACGGATGAAACGCTGGCGGACCAGGCGGTTACTGAACCAGGCTCAGATGGCGATTGAGCAGCGCGCGCAAGGCCGCAGGCTTGACCGGCTTGGCCAGGTAATCAAGGCCTGCGGCATGCACCGTGGCCAAGGTTTCCTTGCTGCCGTCGGCGCTGATCACCACCCCAGGCACCGGCTCGCCCAGGCGCGCGCGTAGCCAGCCCATCAGCCCGGTTCCGGTTTCGCCGTCATCCAGGTGATAGTCCACCAGCGCCAGGTGCGGGCGCATGCCCTGCGCCAGCAACGCCTCGCAATCGGCGCGGTTGCGCGCCGTCCATACCTGGCAGCCCCAGCGGCTGAGCAGGCTGTTCATGCCGATCAGAATGCTGTCTTCGTTGTCGATGCACAGCACCTGCAGCCCGGCTAGCGGTTGGCTGGCTTGCTCCACCGGGGCGCTCGGCGCGGCCGCTGCCTGGCGGGCGATCGGTACATTGACGCGGAACACCGTGCCTTTGCCAGGCCAGGAACGCACTTGCAGCGTGTGGCCGAGCACCCGGCACAGGCCATCGGCAATCGCCAGCCCCAGCCCCAGGCCCTTTTCGGCGCGGGTCTGGTGGCTGTCCAGGCGCTTGAACTCCTGGAAGATCACCTGCAGCTTGTCGTCGGCGATGCCCGGGCCGCGGTCCCAGACCTCCAGCCACAGCCGTTCGCCCTGGCGCCGGGCGCCCAGCAGGATCGGGCTCTTGCCATAACGCAGGGCATTGGTCAGGAAGTTCTGCAGCACCCGGCGCAGCAGTTTCATGTCACTGTCGATTCGCAGGCGGCTACCGCGCAGGCGGAACTCCAGCCCCTTTTCGGCGGCCAGGACCTTGAACTCGGCACCCAGCGTATCGAACAGCTCATTCAGGGCAAAAGGCTTGGCGTCTGGGGTGATCTTGCCGTTTTCCAGGCGCGAGATATCCAGCAGGTCGCTGATCAGCTCTTCGGCTGAACGCAGCGAGCTGTCCATGTGCTGCACCAACTGTTGGGCTTCCTCGTTCATGCCCCCGGCCTGCTGCGACAAGGCGGCGGAGAACAAGCGCGCGGCGTTGAGCGGCTGCATCAGGTCATGGCTGACCGCCGCCAGGAAGCGGGTCTTGGACTTGCTGACCGCCTCGGCCTGGCTTTTGGCCTCCGACAGCGCCTGGTTGAGTTGCGACAGCTCGTGGGTGCGTTCGGCCACCCGCTGTTCAAGGCGCTCGTTGGCGTCGCGCAACGCCTGTTCGGCCTCGCGGAACGGGGTGATATCGGTGAAGCTCATGACGAAGCCGCCCCCGGGCATCGGGTTGCCGATCAGTTCGATCACCCGGCCATTGGGGAACAGCCGCTCGGACGAATGCGCGCGGCCTTGGCGCATCCAGTGCAGGCGCCGGGCCACATGCACCTGCGCCTCTCCCGGGCCGCACAGGCCGCGTTCGGCGTTGTAGCGGATGATGTCGGCGATAGGCCGGCCGACGCTGATCAATCCGTCGGGGTAGTTGAACAGCTCCAGGTAGCGGCGGTTCCAGGCCACCAGGTGCAGGTTCTGGTCGACCACACTGATGCCCTGGTTGATGTTCTCGATGGCGCCTTGCAGCAGGGCGCGGTTGAACTGCAGCACTTCGCTGGCTTCATCGGCGATGCGCACCACGTCTTCAAGCTGCATGTCGCGGCCTTCGATGGCCGCCTTGACCACGGCGCGGGTCGAGGAGCTGCCAAGCACCCCGGCGAGCAGGCGCTCGGTGTGTTCGATCCAGTCGCCGTCAGCGTTCTGGTTGGGATTGAAGCCTTTGCCCTGGCGATAAGCAAAGCGGATGAAGCTTTGCCGGGCACGCTCCTCACCGACAAAGCGTGAGGCCAGCGTCAGCAGGTCATCGATCTGCACCGCCAGCAGCGGTTTGCCGTTGGGGCGGGCACTGGTCTGCTGGCCAATGAAACGCCCCGCCTGCCAATGCTCCGACACGCGCGTGCGCGACAGCATCGAGACCCAGGCGAACAACGTGAAGTTGCCCGCCAGTGACAGCACTACCCCCTGTGTGAGCGGCGTGATCGGCAGGCCCAGCGGGTTGCCGTGCAGCCACGCCAGGCCCGGGAACAGCTGCAGCGACCAGCCCAGGCTGTGGGCGGTGATTGGCAGCACCAGGGTGTAGAACCACAGGAAGATACCTGCAGCGAGGCCGGCGAACACGCCACGGCGGTTGGCTTGCTTCCAGTACAGCGCACCGAGCATGGCCGGGGTGAGTTGGGTCACGGCGGCGAAGGCGATCTGGCCGATGGTTGCAAGGCTTGCCGTAGAGCCAAGCAGGCGATAGCTGACATAGGCCAGCAGCAGGATGACCACGATGGTCACCCGGCGCACCGACAGCATCCAGTGGCGGAACACCTCGAAGGGCCGTTCGGCGTTGTTGCGGCGCAACAGCCACGGCAGCAGCATGTCATTGGACACCATGGTCGACAACGCCACGGCCTCGACGATGACCATGCCGGTGGCGGCCGAGGCACCGCCGATGAAGGCCAGCAGAGCCAGGCTCGGGTGCGCTTCGGCCAACGGCAGGCTGATCACGAAGGAGTCGGAAATCACCGTGCCTGGCAGCAGCATTTGCCCGGCCAGGGCAATGGGCACCACGAACAACGCGGCCAAGGCCAGGTACATCGGGAACACCCAGCGCGCCAGGCGCATGTCCTGCGGCTCGATGTTCTCCACCACGGTGACGTGGAACTGCCGGGGCAGGCAGATGATCGCCATCATCGCCACGGCGGTCTGCACCACCATCGAGGGCCAGTTGATCGTCTCCTGCCAGTAGCTGTCCAGCAGCACCGACTGGCGCGCCTGGGTGAACAGGTCGTCAAACCCGTCGTACAGGTTGAACACCACGAACACGCCCACGGCGAGGAAGGCCAGCAGCTTGATCAGGGACTCGAACGCGATGGCCAGGACCATGCCGCGGTGGTGTTCGGTGACGTCGAGGCTGCGCGTGCCAAAGACGATGGCGAACAACGCCAATACCAGCGACACCACCAGCGCGGTGTCCTGCACACGGGTGCCGGTGGCGTCGGCATTCGCGCCGATCAGCAGGTTGACACCGAGCACGATGCCCTTGAGCTGCAAGGCGATGTAGGGCAGCACCCCGACCAGGCAGATCAGCGCCACCACCACGGCCAGGGTCTGCGACTTGCCGTAGCGGGCCGCGATGAAGTCGGCGATCGAGGTGATGTTCTGCTGCTTGCTGATCAGCACCATCTTCTGCAGCACCCAGGGCGCGAAGATCAGCAGCAGGATCGGGCCCAGGTAGATTGGCAGGAAGGCCCACAGCTGCTCGGCCGCCTGGCCGACCGCACCGAAGAAGGTCCAGCTGGTGCAGTACACCGCCAGTGACAGGCTGTACACCCAGGCGCGCAGCCGCGGCGGCAATGGTGTGCTGCGGCGGTCGCCGTAGAAGGCGATGGCGAACATGACGGCCATGTAGGCCAGGGCGACCAGAGCGATCAGCCCGCTGGACAACGACATGAAGACTCCGGAGCAAAAAAAGTAACGCGATCCCGATCAGTCAGTCTGGCACGCAGGCGGGGGTTCGTCAGCGCCGACGATGGTCGCAGTGGCGCGTCGTCGCAGGCGCTGGCACATCGAGCTGCGCCAGTGCCTGCCATCGCTTCAGGAAATATCGATCTGGTAGCGGAAGCCTTCGGCTGCTGCCTGGGACACGCGGTACTCCAGCGGGCTGCGATCGTAACCCAGTGCCGTGCGCTGGATGACCACCACGGGCGCACCTTCCTTGATTGCCAGGTGGCCGGCACTGGCTGCATCGGCTGTACCCACGGTCAGTGTTTCCTTGGCAGAGGCGACGCACTGGCCACAGCTGGACTCGTAGAAGGGGTAGAGCAGGTCGCCGAAGGCCTCTGTGTCAATATCCAGCAGGGCCATGAAACGCTTGGCCGGTAGCCAGATCTGCTCATGGAACAGCGGGCGGCCGTCCACCAGGCGCAGGCGCTCTAGCCAGATGACCTGTTCTGCATCGCCCAGGCCAAGGGCTGCGCTGACTTGCTCCGGTGGCTCGCGCAGCTGCTTGTCCAGTATGCGGCTGATCGGCACCAGCCGCTGGCCGGTCGAATCCACCTGTCGGAAAAACCGCACCAGTGATCCCTCGAAGTCAGGGCGCCGGACGAAGGTGCCGCGGCCCTGGCTGCGCAACAGCAGGCCTTCATTGACCAAGGTGTCGACCGCCTTGCGCACTGTGCCGATGGCGACACCGTAGAGGCGGGTCAGCTCCGTTTCAGTAGGGATCGTTCCCCCGGGTAGCCATTGCCCGGCGGCGATCCTGGCGAGGATTTCTTCCCGTACTTGCTGATAAAGCGGTAGGCGCGGGTCTTGTCCGAGAATCCCGTTACTCATTATGCGAAGGGTCCATGGCTGACGAGTTGGCACTACTTTACCACCCGGGGCTTGATTGACAGAGTCGGTCGACTGAAGATATGGTCATATATTCATATATATGACTGCATGTTTGTATAACAACGCAGCGCTCCAGCTGCCAATAACAATCGACCAGGGTTCGCTTCATGACCAACCCCTATCTGCCCGCCATCACCGGCGTCGATACCCATGCCCATATCTTTCGCCAAGACCTGCCGATGGTGCCCAACCGTCGCTACAGCCCAGACTACGATGCGCTGATCGAGCAATACCTCGATCATCTGGATCAGCATGGCCTGTCCCATGGCGTGCTCATCCAGCCCAGTTTCCTGGGCACCGACAACAGCTTCATGGTCCAGGCTCTGCGCCGCTTTCCTGAGCGCTTGCGTGCTGTGGCGGTCGTCGATGCCACGGTCAGCGATCAGCAGCTCGATGCGCTGGGTGACGCCGGCGTGGTGGGTATCCGCCTGAACCTGGTTGGCAAGCACCTGGCAGATTATGCCGGGCCCGAGTGGACCGCCTTGTTCAAACGCTTGGCTGCGCGCGGCTGGCAAGTGGAAATCCAGCGCTGTTTCGATGACTTGGCCTTGATCGTGCCAGCGATCCTCGCCTGCGGCGTAAACGTGGTGGTCGATCATTTTGGCCTGCCTGCCGAGGGGATCGACCCGCAAAAGGACAGCCACCGCACCTTCCTTCACCTGCTCAGCGAACCGAAGGTGTGGCTGAAGCTGTCCGCCGGTTATCGCAGCCAGACCGACCCGGCCAAAGCGCAGGTGCTGCTGGCCCAGATACGGCAGGCAGCGGGTGGCCTGGATCGGTTGCTGTGGGGAAGCGACTGGCCCAACACCCAGTTCGAGCGCCAGACCCGCTACGCCGACCAGTATGCCTTCTTCGAAGCGCTGCTCCCCGATGCGGGCGAGCGTGCCCAGGTGCTGAGGCTCAACCCGGTGAAGCTGTTCGGCTTCGACCGTTCGCGCTGATACTTACACAATAACAACAGGACACTTTCAACATGATGAGCATGCTAGTCGTCGCGGCCATCGTCGCCGCCGTGGCCCTCGGCTACAAGACCAAGATCAACATCGGCCTTTTCGCCATCGCCTTTGCCTATCTGATCGGTTGTTTCGGCATGGGCCTGAGCCCCTCGGAGGTCATCGGCCTGTGGCCTCTGAAGATCTTCTTCGTGATCTTCTCGGTCTGCCTGTTCTATAGCTTCGCCACCGTCAATGGCACCCTGGAGAAGCTGGCCGAGCACCTTATCTACCGCTGCCGTGCCGTGCCGCAGTTGCTGCCGTTCGCGGTGTTCTTCGCCGCCACCGTGATCGCCGCGATGGGGGCCGGGTATTACACCGTACTGGCGTTCATGGCGCCTATCACCCTGCTGCTGTGCGAGCGTACCCGCATGAGCCTGATCGTCGGCGGCATGGCCGTGAACTATGGCGCGCTCAGCGGGGCCAACTTCATGTCCAGCCAGAGCGGCATCATCTTCCGTGGGCTGATGACCAATGCCGGCGTGAGTGACAACCAGGCCTTCATCAATGCTGCCGGTATCTTCGTCAGCACCTTGGTCATCCCACTGCTGGTGATCGGAGTATTCGTCTTCCTTACCAGCCATGGGCGTGCGTTGAAGGCCTCTGTCGTTGCTGTCGAGGCGCCAGCGCCGCTCAACAACCAGCAGCGAACCACGTTGTGGCTGACTCTGGCGATGATGCTGATGGTGCTGGCTGCGCCTGTGGCCAGCATCGCCCTGCCGGGCAATGCCACGGTGGCGTTCATCAACGCCAAGGTGGATATCGGCCTGATCGCCAGCCTGTTCTCGGTGATTGCCCTGTTGCTGAAACTCGGTGACGAGCGCAAGGCCATGGCGACCGTGCCTTGGGGCACGCTGATCATGATCTGCGGTGTGGGCATGCTGATTTCCGTGGCGATCAAGGCCGGCACCATCGACATCCTCGCCTCCTGGATCGGCACCAGCATCCCGCCAATCATGGTGCCGGTCGTATTCGGTGCGGTGGCGGCATTCATGTCCATTTTCTCCAGCACCCTGGGCGTCGTGACGCCAGCCTTGTTCCCCATGGTGCTGCCAATTGCGCAGAACATGGGTATCGAGCCCATGATCCTGTTCATTGCCATTGTCGCGGGTGCTCAAGCCACCTCCATCTCGCCGTTCTCCTCCGGCGGCAGCCTGATTCTGGGTTCCTGCAGCAACGAGAAGAGCCGCATGTCGCTATTCCCGCAGTTGCTATTCAAGGCGGCGCCGATCGGTTTCGTGGCGGCGCTGGCGTTCAATGTGCTGCTGACCTTCGTGCTCTGACGTTCCAATGCATGAAAAAAAACCGCAGCCTGGCTGCGGTTTTTTTGTGCCTGCGGTTGCAGTGACTAGAACCGGAACCGGCTGATCATCTGCTGCAACTGCCCACCCAGCCGCGCCAGTTCGACACTGGAGGCGGACGTCTGATGGCTGGCTTGCGCCGTCTGTTCGGAAATATCCCTCACCGTCACCACGCTACGGCTGATCTCTTCGGCCACCGCGCTCTGCTGCTCGGAAGCTGCGGCAATCTGCTGGTTCATCGATTGGATTCCCGAAACGCGCTGGGTTATGCCTTCCAGCGCCACCCCGGCTTCCCGCACCAGCGCCACGCTGCTCTGGGTCAGGCTCTGGCTTTCGTCCATCAGTTCGCTCACTGAACGGGTGCCTTCCTCCAGGCTACCGATGGCCGACTCGATCTCCAGGGTGGACGCCTGGGTGCGCTGCGCCAGGCTGCGCACTTCATCGGCCACTACGGCAAAGCCACGGCCAGCCTCGCCAGCGCGGGCCGCTTCGATCGCGGCATTGAGCGCCAGCAGGTTGGTCTGCTCGGCCACCGCCTTGATGACGTCCATCACCTTGCCGATACGCTGGCTCTCGTTGCGTAGTGCGCCCATGGCTTGGCCAGTGGCGTCTACCTGGTTGGCCAGCCGGCCGATCTGCGCGACGGCGCGGTTGACCACGCGGTCGCCTTCGCGCGCTTCTTCGTCCGTGGCACTGGCAGCCTGCGAGGCCTCACCGGCGTTGCGCGCCACTTCGTGTACGGTGGCGGCCATTTCCTGCATGGCCGTGGCAACCTGATCCGTTTCAACTTTCTGGCTGCTGGCGCCAGCACTGGTCTGCTCGGTGATCGCCGACAGTTCTTCGGTGGCACTGGCAATCTGCGAAATACCGTCGCGCACCTGCGCGATCAGGTCGCGCAAGTTGCCGGTCATGCCCTGCAAGGCATTCTGCAACTGGCCGACTTCGTCGCGGCGGCGGCTGGGCGGTTGCTCGCTGAGGTCCCCGGCTGCAACTTGCTGCATGGCGCGCAAGGCCTGCTGCAGTGGAGCACTGATCTGGCGGGCGATGATGAGCGCGGCGAAGATGCCCATGAGCAGCGCCAGCAGCGTGGTGAAGATCTGCAGGTTCTTGGCGAACTGGCTGTCGTTGACCACCGACACTGCCTGGGCGTCGAGCAAATCACCGATCAGGCCTGTGAGCGTGTCGATGTCACTGGCCATGGCGTTGCGGCGCTCGATCAGCGTGCTCACTTCACCCCGGTACGCTTCGACCGCGTCGGCATAGGCACGAACCTGTTGGTTCAGGGTGCTGAACTGTGCGTCGAAATCGCCATTGAAACGCGCCACCAGGCCAGGCAGGTCGTTCACCGTGGTGGCGATCTGTGCGTTCATCAGTTTTTCGGTGTCGGCGTTGGTGTTACCGGTGTAGCCGCGTACGTGGTAGCGGAGCAGGATCAGGTTCTCGCGGATCTGATTGATCGCTTCGCCGCGGACAACGCGTTGCTCGGCGTCGGGCAGCGCGCGTACCTGGGTGCGGATCGTTTCGATGCTGGCGAACGATCGGGTGGCGAGGGCGCCCATTTCCTTCTGTGCCGCCCGCATTTTCTGGTACGACTGGAAGCTCTGTGCCTGGTTGGCAGCATACCCTGCAAGGGTCTGCTCGGCCTTGTCGAGCAGCGCCAGGTTCTGGGGCTTGACCAATGTCCCACGCAGTTTCGCCAGCGGCGTCTTGAACGCGTCAAGCGCATCCTGCAACGCCTTGGCCTGGTCTTCTGCGCCATTGGCCATGGCATGGCTCAAGCGCGCCTCACGCAGGTCGCCCAAGGCATCGTTGAGGCGCGCCACCGCACCGACCACCTCGCTGCGGCGCACCAGGCTGCCCATGCCTTCCCAGCTGATCAGCGACTGGAGCAAGGTCAGGCCCAGCACCAGGCCGAAACCGAGGAAGAGTTTGTGGGCGATCCTGAGATCGCCTATCCAGGTAAGCATGCTGCTGAGCTCCTTTTCTTGTGCGTTGGAGGAGACCGGAGGTCCATTCCTTCTGTTAGATACAGTCATCTATATGTTTAGTCGGCAGATGTAACAAAATCTGAACACCGATAGCAAGAAGATTGGCGTCAAAATGCCATCATTTGGGGTGGCGGGCGGTCTACACGACGTAACTGGCTTGCCAGCAACAGGCTTTACCGTGCAGATTTGTGGCTTATTGCGGCCTGCGTGCCTCAAATGACTAAAGCCCCTCAGGGAACAAGGACGATGAGTCATTCCTCGCAATTCACCTTGCTCGGCAAGCGGCGCTTCCTGCCGTTTTTCATCACCCAGTCGCTGGGTGCCTTCAACGACAACCTGTTCAAGCAATCGCTGATCCTGGCCATCCTGTTCAAGCTCAGCCTTGGCGACGGGGACCGCTCGATCTGGGTCAACCTGTGCGCGTTGCTGTTCATCCTGCCGTTCTTCCTGTTTTCGGCGCTGGGCGGGCAGTTTGGCGAGAAGTTCGCCAAGGACGCGTTGATCCGTGCGATCAAGCTGGCCGAAATTGCCATCATGGCCATCGGGGCGCTCGGCTTCGTCAGCGACAGCCTGCTGCTGATGCTGGTGGCGCTGTTCGGCATGGGTACCCATTCGGCGCTGTTCGGCCCGGTGAAGTACTCGATCCTGCCCCAGGCCCTGCGTGAAGAAGAGTTGGTGGGCGGCAACGGCCTGGTGGAAATGGGCACCTTTCTCGCCATTCTCGCCGGCACCATCGGCGCCGGTGTGATGATGGCCAGCGACAGCTACGCCACCGTGGTGGCGGGCGGGGTAGTGGGTACCGCAGTGCTGGGCTACCTGGCCAGCCGCTGGATCCCGCGCGCGGCGGCCATATCACCGCAAATGGCGCTGGACTGGAACATCTTCAAGCAGTCGTGGGTGATCCTGCGCATGGGGCTGGGGCAACCGCCGGCGGTGTCGCGCTCCATCGTCGGCAACTCGTGGTTCTGGTTCGTCGGCGCCATCTACCTGACCCAGATCCCGGCCTATGCCAAGGACTGGCTGCACGGGGACGGCACGGTGGTGACCCTGGTACTGACACTGTTCTCGGTGGGTATCGCCCTGGGCTCGTTATTGTGTGAGCGGCTCAGTGGGCGCAAGGTCGAGATCGGCCTGGTGCCCTTCGGCTCTTTCGGCCTGACGCTGTTCGGGCTGCTTTGGTGGTGGCATTCCGGTGATGTGCCGGCCGGCGCAGCCCCCCACGATTGGCTGGCACTGCTGGGCCTGAGCCAGGCCTGGTGGATCCTGCTGTCGATCGTCGGGCTTGGGGTATTCGGTGGCTTCTATATAGTGCCGCTGTACGCGCTGATCCAGGCGCGTACCGCCGAGGACCAGCGCGCGCGCGTGATCGCCGCCAACAATATTCTCAATGCTTTGTTCATGGTGGTGTCGGCCATCCTCACCATCGTCCTGCTGGGCCTTGCAGACCTGAGCATTCCGCAGCTGTTCCTGGTGGTGTCGCTGCTCAACATCCTGGTCAACGCTTATATCTTCAAGATCGTGCCCGAGTTCACCATGCGCTTCTTGATCTGGCTGTTGAGCCACTCGATGTACCGGGTGGAGCACCGCGGCCTCGAGCGCATTCCCGACGAAGGCGCAGCGCTGCTGGTGTGCAACCATGTGTCATTCGTTGACGCGCTGCTGCTCGGCGGTGCCATCCGCCGCCCGATCCGGTTCGTGATGTACTACAAGATCTACAACCTGCCGGTGCTCAATTTCGTGTTCCGCACCGCCGGTGCCATCCCGATTGCCGGGCGCAATGAGGACCCGGCCATTTACGAGCGCGCATTCGCCCGTATCGCCGAGTACCTGTCGGCGGGGGAGGTGGTGTGCATTTTCCCGGAAGGCAAGCTGACCGGCGATGGCGAGATCGATGTGTTCCGCGGCGGTGTCAGCCGCATTCTGCAAGAAACCCCGGTGCCGGTGATTCCGTTGGCGCTGCAGGGGCTGTGGGGCAGCTTCTTCAGCCGCGACCCGGGCAAGGGGTTCTTCAAGCGCTTGTGGTCGCGGGTGACCATCGTCGCTGGCGCTTCCATCCCGGTGGAGGTGGCGCAGCCTGAGTTGCTGCGTGAGCAGGTCAGCCGCTTGCGCGGCGACCTGCGTTAGGCGTAGGCGGTCAGCTGGCGCTGACTTTCAGGCCGATCAGGCCGGTAACGATCAGCGCCACACTGACCAGCCGCACCAGGGCCATGGACTCACCGAACAGAATGATGCCGGCGATCACGGTGCCGACGGCACCCACGCCGGTCCAGATGGCATAGGCGGTGCCCAGCGGTGGCTCTTTCATGGCCAGGCCCAGCAGGCCGAGGCTGATGACCATTGCGCCGACGGTAAGCACGGTGGGAAGCGGGCGGGTGAAGCCGTCGGTGTATTTGAGGCCGACAGCCCAGCCGACTTCGAACAGGCCGGCGAAGAACAGGATGATCCAGGACATGAGTAAGTCTCCATCGTTTGACTGATGGGGCCGTCCCCGTAATGGTCACGCAGTGCGTCGTGAGGTCGTCCTCACAGTGGCCATCATGCAGCTGCAAGCTTGAAGCTGCAAGCTACAAGCTACAAGCTACAAGCAGTACGGCGGTGTATTGAGCACCGCGCTCCCGCTTTTGATCTTTCTTGTAGCTTGCAGCTCACAGCTTGCAGCTGCTGTCAGACCCCTTGGGGGATCTCTTCGCCGCCGAGGGCTTCGAACAGCACCGGGAGGAATTCGCTGAAGGTCATCATCATCAGCAGGAAGCTGGCATCGAACTGCTGGGCCGCTTCATCGCCGCCATCCTGCTCGGCCTGCTCCTGCAGCAGCTCCTCGAACTTCAGGCGCTTGATCACCATCTTGTCGTCCAGCACGAACGACAGCTTGTCCTGCCAGGCCAGAGCCAGTTGCGTGACCACCTTGCCAGTGCTCAGGTGCAGCTGGATTTCCTCGCCAGTCAGGTCCTGGCGTTTGCAACGCACGATGCCGCCATCTTCGGCCGTGTCGCGCAGCTCGCATTCATCCAGCACATAGAAACCTTCGGCAGCCTGCTGCGACTTGACCCAGTCGGTCATGGTCGCGGTCGGTGCGATTTTTACCGTCGCCGGGCGCACCGGCAACGAACCCATCACCTCACGCAGCGTCGACAGCAGGTCTTCGGCGCGCTTGGCGCTCGCCGAGTTGACCAGGATCATGCCCAGGCGCGGGGCGATGGCGGCGAAGATCATCGAGCGGCGGATGAACGCCCGCGGCAGGAACGCCTGGATGATCTCGTCCTTGATCTGGTCGCGCTCCTTTTTATAGACCTTGCGCATCTGCTCGGTCTCGATCTCTTCGACCTTCTCCTTCACAGCATCGTTTACCACGCTGCTTGGCAGAATGCGTTCTTCCTTGCGCGCGGCAATCAGCAGGAACTCGCCGCTGACGTGCACCAGTGGGGCGTCTTCGCCCTTGCCGAACGGAGCGACGAAACCGTAAGTGGTCAGCTCCTGGCTAGCGCAGGGGCGGGCCGGCTTGCTGGCCAGGGCGGCCTCCAGTGCTTCAGCCTCGAATGGGACATCCTGGGTCAGGCGGTAGGTCAGCAGGTTCTTGAACCACATGAGGGTGAGTCTCTCCTTAATGCATAAGGGGGGCATTATTCTCCGTGCAGCCGTTCCAGGCCAGCCCTGTCATTGGGCCAGCAGCTATATAGGAAGAAAGAAACCCTGGACCGCGCTAGGTCTTTGAAAGGCCTGAACATTTTTTTTAGAAAAGTTGAAAAATGTGCTTGCCAGGGTGGCGGCCCATCCGTAGAATGCGCGCCACACCGAGACGAAGGGTGATTAGCTCAGCCGGGAGAGCATCTGCCTTACAAGCAGAGGGTCGGCGGTTCGATCCCGTCATCACCCACCACTCGATGTATAGCGCAGCGGTAGTTCAGTCGGTTAGAATACCGGCCTGTCACGCCGGGGGTCGCGGGTTCGAGTCCCGTCCGCTGCGCCATATTCCACTTCCAGGGCCCACTGAACACCCGGAAGTAACGAAGAAAGCGACCTTAGGGTCGCTTTTTTTGTGCCTGCTGTTTGGGGTTTCGATTTTTTTCAAAAAAAACAGCCCTACGGCTTGCCAGGCTTGCGCTTGCTCCGTAGAATGCGCGCCTCACCGAGACGAAGGGTGATTAGCTCAGCCGGGAGAGCATCTGCCTTACAAGCAGAGGGTCGGCGGTTCGATCCCGTCATCACCCACCACTCGTTGAATAGCGCAGCGGTAGTTCAGTCGGTTAGAATACCGGCCTGTCACGCCGGGGGTCGCGGGTTCGAGTCCCGTCCGCTGCGCCATATTCCACTTCCAGGGCCCACTGAACACCCGGAAGTCACAAAAAAAGCGACCTTAGGGTCGCTTTTTTTGTGTCTGTATCCCGTGCTTTCAACCCACGCGTTCTTCCTTGCGTAGCGTCAGCACCTCGACCCCATCCTCGGTCACCGCCACGGTATGCTCCCACTGCGCCGACAGCGTATGGTCGCGGGTAATCACCGTCCACCCATCCTTCAAGGTCCGTGTGCCACGCCCGCCCTGGTTGATCATCGGCTCGATGGTAAACACCATGCCCGGCTTGAGCTTCATGCCCATGCCGCGCTGGCCGTAATGCAGCACCTCTGGCGCCTCGTGCATCTGCTGGCCAATGCCATGGCCGCAGTACTCGCGCACCACGCTGTAGCCCGCCGCTTCGGCATGGGCCTGGATGGCGTGGCCGATGTCGCCAAGCGTCGCCCCCGGGCGCACCTGCTCGATCCCCTTCCACAGGGCCTCATAGGTGGTGTCGACCAGGCGCCGTGCCTCATCGCTGATCGGGCCCAGGCAATACATCTTCGACGAGTCGGCGATGTAGCCGCCTTGTTCCAGCGTGATATCCACGTTGATGATCGACCCTTCACGCAATACCTCATCGGCCTTGGGCATGCCGTGGCAGACCACATGGTCCACCGAGGTATTGAGCGAGTAGGGGAAGCCGTACTGGCCCTTGCTCGCCGGGCGTGCCTTGAGGGTGTTGACGATGAAGGCCTCCGCGCGGTCGTTGATCTGCATCGTGGTCACGCCGGGGCGAATGAACGTGTCGAGGTCGGCGAATACCTGGGCCAGTAAACGGCCGGCGTTGCGCATCAGGTCGAGTTGAGCAGGGGTCTTGAGGATCACTTGTGACATGTGGGGGGCGCAGTAACTCATGCTGGGATTTGCCCCAGCATAGCGCCATGGGGCGTTGGGGTGCCACCGCATGGTGCGTTGCCCTGCTGGCCTTGCCTGCTCCCCCCGCGTTGAAATACCGGTGATCCTGCAGCGGCCGGCTTGCCGGCGACGGCGCGGTAGGGCTGGCCCGACAATTGCTGAAAGACCCCCATCAAGGCCGTCAACGTCGACTGCCTTCAACCCTTCACGACAAAGGCGCCGTGTTGCCCTCGCTTGCCAAGCAAGCCGGGGCAGCCGGCGCCTTTTGCGTTTGCACCAGGAGACCCGCCCCATGGCCAGCACCGAAGTACGCAGCGTCTGCCCCTATTGCGGCGTAGGCTGCGGCATCGTCATGAGCGTGGCCGATGGCAAGGTCAGCAAGATCAGCGGTGACAAGCAGCACCCGAGCAACTTCGGCCGTCTGTGCACCAAAGGTCTTACCGCGCACCTGCCCCTGACCGCCGCCGGGCGCATGGACAGTGCCTTTGTGCGCCAGCAACGCGACCATGAACCGGCGCGCAGCAGCATGGACCAGGCCATCGCCCAGGCTGCCGAGCGCCTGCGCGGCATCATCGACCAGCACGGCCCGGACGCCGTAGCGCTTTACGTTTCCGGGCAGATGTCACTGGAAGCCCAGTACCTGGCCAACAAACTGGCCAAGGGCTTTATCCGCACCCGTCATATCGAGTCCAATTCACGCCTGTGCATGGCCAGCGCCGGCAGCGGCTACAAACTCTCGCTGGGAGCCGATGGCCCGCCCGGGAGCTACCAGGACTTCGAGCGTGCCGAGGTGTTCCTGGTGCTGGGTGCCAACATGGCCGACTGCCACCCGATCCTCTTCCTGCGCCTGCTCGACCGGATCAAGGCGGGGGCGAAGCTGATCGTGGTCGACCCACGCCGCACCGCCACCGCCGACAAGGCCGACCTGTTCCTGCAAGTGCGCCCCGGTAGCGACCTGGCACTGCTCAACGGCCTGTTGCATCTGCTGCACCGCAATGGCCAGACCAACCCCGACTTCATCGCTCGCCACACCGAGGGCTGGGAGGCGCTGCCGGCCTTCCTCGAGGACTACACGCCTGAGCGCGTCGCCGCCATCACCGGCCTTGCAGAAGATGATATCCGCCAGGCTGCCGCATGGATCGGCAGTGCAGGGGAGTGGATGAGCTGCTGGACCATGGGCCTGAACCAGAGCGTGCACGGCACCTGGCATACCAACGCAATCTGCAACCTGCACCTGGCCACCGGCGCCATCTGCCGCCCCGGCAGCGGGCCGTTCTCGCTGACCGGCCAGCCCAATGCCATGGGTGGCCGCGAGATGGGGTATATGGGGCCGGGGCTGCCGGGCCAACGCTCGGCGCTGGTCGACACCGACCGTAGGTTTGTCGAAGCGCAATGGGGCCTGGCACCCGGCAGCCTGCGGGCAGAAAGCGGCGAGGGCACGGTAGCCCTGTTCGAGCAGATGAAAACCGGCGAAGTGAAAGCCTGCTGGATCATCTGCAGCAACCCGGTGGCCAGCGTCGCCAACCGCCAGCAGGTGATCGATGGCCTGCGCCAGGCGCAGCTTGTGATCACCCAGGATGCCTTTCTCGACACCGAAACCAACCCATACGCCGACATTCTTCTGCCCGCGGCACTCTGGGCTGAAGGCGAGGGTGTGATGATCAATAGCGAACGCAACCTCACACTGATGCCTCGCGCCGTGCCGGCACCGGGCCAGAGCTTGCCGGACTGGCAGATCATCGCCCGGGTCGCCTGTGCCATGGGGTACGCCGAAGCCTTCGACTACGCCGACGCTGAAGCGGTGTACGACGAAATCCGTCGTTTCTACAACCCGCTCACCGGCTACGACCTGCGTGGGGTGGGCTACCCGCAACTGCGCGACAAGCCGTACCAGTGGCCTTGCCCGCCCGGCCGCGTGGACGACCGCAGCCCGGTGCGTTACATCGACGACGGCGCATGCGCTGCCCCGGTGTTCCCCACCGCCAGTGGCAGGGCCCGCTTCTTCGCCCGGCCCTGGCTGCCCGCGCCGGAGCTGCCCGACGCCGACTACCCACTGGTGCTCAATACCGGGCGCGTGCAACACCAATGGCACACCCTGACCAAGACCGGCAAGGTGCCGGCCCTGAACAGGCTGGAGCCCGGCCCCTTCGTCGAGCTGCATCCCGAGGATGCCGCCCGGCTGGGCATCCAGGGCCGGGACCAGGTGGCGATCCGCTCGCGCCGGGGCCAGGCCGTGCTGCCGGCGCGGGTCAGCGACCGGGTCATGCCGGGCAATTGCTTCGCGCCATTCCATTGGAACGATGTGATCGGCGAGCAACTGGCAATCAATGCCGTGACCTGCGATGCGGTCGATCCGCTGTCGCTGCAGCCTGCCCTCAAGCACTGCGCCGTGGCCCTCGAGCGGGTTGCTGGAGAACGCATCGATGCCCTGGACCTTGGCACCACCACCCATGCACCGGAGCCTGCCCGTATGCCGACCGCGATCCTCTCTCGCCTGCTTGGTCTGGACACCCTCCCAGCCCCCGTACTGGCCGAAGACGAACGCCATTACCTGCAGGGCTTTCTGCTCGGCCTGGACCAGGCGCGAGCCGAAGGGGTTCCCCGTTTGCCGGCCAGTGCGCCCTTGGCGGCCTCGCGCCGGTCGTTCGTGGATGGGCTGCTGGCCGGCCTGTACGCCCAGCAGCCGGCAGCAGCGGCGCTGCTCCCCGCCACGGCCCGGCATCAGGTGCTGTGGGCCTCGCAAACCGGCAACGGCGAGGCGCTGGCCGAGCGCTGCGCAGAGCGTTTGCGCGGCGCAGGGCTGCAGGTGCAGCTCAGTTGCATGGAGGCGATCAGCCCAAGCCAGTTGCAAGGCGCGGCGAGTGTGCTGCTGATTGCCAGCACCTTTGGCGATGGTGATGCGCCGGACAGCGCCACCGGGTTCTGGCGGGCGCTGCAAAGCGAGGAGGGCGCCCACTGCGCTGAGCTGCCTTATGCGGTGCTGGCCCTTGGCGACTCCAGTTACGCCCAGTTCTGCGGCTTTGGTCGCAAGCTCGATCAGCGCCTGGCCGAACTTGGGGGGCGCCGCCTGCTGCCGCGGGTCGACTGTGAACCGGATTTCGATGAGGCCTTTGCCACTTGGCTCGACGCGCTGTTGCCCCAGCTGGGCAGCGCTGCCGTGGCGCGCCCGGTCAATCAGGCCGACGCCGCTGCGCCGTACAGCAAGCAACGGCCGTGGGCGGCGACGCTGCTGGAAAACACCCTGCTCAGTGGCCCCGGTTCAAGCAAGGAAACCCGCCAGCTGGTGTTCGAGCTTCCCGGCAGCGGCTTCACCTACGCGGTGGGCGATGCGCTGGGCGTGTGGCCCCGCAACTGCCCGGCGCTGGTGGAGGAGTTGTTGGCGCTCATGCAGCAGGACGGCCAGGCCCTGGTCGACCTCAAGGGCCAGCCGCCCATGCCGTTGGCCCAGGCCTTGGCGTCGCACCTGGAAATTGCCAGGGTCACCCCTCAGCAACTGCAGGTCTTCAGCCAGCAGGCTGAAGACCTCCGGCACCTGTTGCACCCTGAACGCACGGCAGCCCTGCAGGATTGGCTATGGGGCCGGCAGTTGGCCGACGTGCTGCGCGCGTTTCCACAAGACCTGCCGTTGGCAACCTGGCTCGAGTTGCTCAAACCCCTGCAACCGCGCCTGTACTCGATCAGTTCCAGCCCATTGGCCCACCCCGGCCAGGTGCATCTGACCGTCTCTACCGTGCGTTATGGCCAGCGAAAAGGGGTGAGTTCGAGCTTCCTCGCTGACCGGGGGCAGGCTGTGAAAGTGGCGATCTTTCCCCAGGCATCCCGGCATTTCCACCTGCCTGAAGACGATGACGTGCCGCTGATCATGGTGGGCCCCGGTACAGGCATCGCGCCGTTTCGTGCGTTTCTCGAAGAGCGTGAGGCGCGGGGGGCAAAAGGGCATAACTGGCTGTTCTTCGGCGAGCAATGTGCAGCCACGGATTTTTATTACCAGGCGCAGTTGCAGGCCTGGCAGGCCAGCGGCCACCTGCGCCTGGACACCGCGTTCTCCCGCGATCAGGCAGAAAAGATCTATGTGCAGCAGCGGATGCGTGAGCAGGGTGCGCAGGTGTGGCAGTGGCTGGAGGCGGGGGCCTACTTCTATGTGTGCGGTGATGCTCAGCGCATGGCCAAGGATGTGGATGCAGTGCTGCGCGAGATCATTGCCGAGCACGGTGGTGTGGATGCCGATGCCTATATGCAGGCCTTGAGCAAGGCCAGGCGTTATCGCCGGGATGTGTATTGAAGTGCTCCAGGATGGGGAGCAATGCACCGTGAATGTGCGTGGTTCGGGTTGGCTCGAAGGTCGGTAAGCCGGCTTTCACTCCTGCAGCACAGGGCCAAATGCCAGCGAAGCCCCTGTATGCGCCGGGTTGCCGGCGAGAGGGCCGCGACAGGCGAGGTAACTGGCACATTCCCTGCTTTATCTCCAGCACAACAAGCCCCACTGATCAACGGCGATCAACCGGGGGCACTCCGTGATGAATACAGGCAAAGGCGCCTGGAGCTTCGGCTCCAGGCGCTTTTTTTTGATCGAGGATCGGCTTATGAAGGCAACAGCGAGCAGCGGGCAACGAGAGCGACTGGTCATCGTCGGCAACGGCATGGTGGGCCACCATTGCGTCGAGCAACTGGTCGAACGCGGCGCGCTGGCGCGCTTCGAGTTGCGCGTGTTCGGCGAGGAGCGCCAGCGCGCCTACGACCGCGTGCACCTGTCTGAATACTTCAGCGGCAGCTGTGCCGAAACCCTGGCCCTGTGCGAGCAGGGTTTCTATGGCGCCAACGGGGTGCACCTGCACCTGGGTGAAGCGGTGCTGCAGATCGACCGCGAGCGCTGTGAAGTGGTGACCGCCGAAGGCCGCTACGGGTACGACCATCTGGTCCTGGCCACCGGCTCTTACCCCTTCGTGCCCCCAATCGAGGGCTCCAGCGGCAACGCCCGCCTGGTCTATCGCACCCTCGACGATCTCGACGCGATACGCGCCGCAGCCGTCGATGCCACCCGTGGCGTGGTGGTGGGCGGCGGGCTGCTGGGCCTTGAGGCGGCCAATGCCCTCAAGTCCCTGGGCCTGGAAGCGCACGTGGTGGAGTTCGCGCCACGGCTGATGCCGGTGCAACTGGATGCTGAAGGCGGCGCCGCGCTCAAGGCGCAGATCCAAGCGCTGGGCGTAGGCGTGCACCTGTCGCGCGCCACCCAGTCGATCAGCGACGGTGAGGTCTACCGCTATCGGATGAATTTCGACGGTGGCGAACACCTGGAAACCGACCTGGTGGTGTTCTCTGCCGGTATCCGCCCGCAGGATGCCCTGGGCCGTGCCTGCGGCCTGGAGATCGCCGCCCGCGGCGGGGTGGTGGTCGACAACCACTGCCGCTCCAGCGACCCCCGGATCTTCGCCATCGGTGAATGCGCCTCGTGGAACGGCAGCGTGTTCGGCCTGGTTGCGCCGGGCTACAGCATGGCGCGCAACGTCGCGGCGCTGTTGTTGGGCGAAGCGGCTGAGGAATTCACCGGGGCCGACATGTCGACCAAGCTCAAGCTGCTGGGCGTCGATGTCGGCTCCATCGGCGATGCTCATGGCGCCACGCCGGGCTCGCGCAGCTACCGCTTCATCGACGAGGCCAATGCCGCCTATCGCCGGCTGGTGGTCGATGCCAGCGGCAAGCACGTACTCGGTGCCGTGCTGGTGGGCGACAACAGCTACTACGATACATTGCTGCAATACGCCCAGAACGGCATCGCCTTGCCTGCCGACCCGGCGGCCTTGATCCTGCCGCAAAGCGGCGGCGTACCAGCCCTGGGCGCCGATGCGCTGCCTGACAGCGCGACCCTCTGCTCGTGCCACAACGTCAGCAAGGGCGCAGTCTGCGCAGCGATTGACAGTGGTTGCGCCGACCTGGCTGCGGTAAAGGGCTGCACCAAGGCTGCCACCGGCTGTGGCGGCTGCGCGGCGCTGCTCAAGCAAGTGTTCGAGCATGAACTCACCGCCCGTGGCGTGGCCGTGGACAAGCGCCTGTGCGAGCACTTCGCCTACACCCGGCAGGAGCTGTACGGGCTGGTGCGGGTGGGTGGCATACGCACCTTCAATGATTTGCTGGCGCGCCATGGCCAGGGCCATGTCGGCTGCGACATCTGCAAGCCGGCGGTGGGCAACATCCTCGCTTCGTGCTGGAACCAACCGATCATGGACCCTGCCCTGGTGCCGCTGCAGGACACCAACGACACCTTCATGGCCAACATGCAGAAAAACGGTACCTATTCGGTGGTGCCGCGCATTCCCGGCGGCGAAATCACCCCGGACAAACTGATCGTGATCGGTCAGGTGGCCAAGAAGTACGACCTTTACACCAAGATCACCGGCGGCCAACGCATCGACCTGTTCGGCGCCCAGTTGCACGAGCTGCCGCTGATCTGGGGCGAGCTGATCGAGGCCGGCTTCGAGACTGGCCACGCCTACGGCAAATCGACCCGCACGGTGAAGTCCTGCGTAGGCAGCACCTGGTGCCGCTACGGTGTGCAGGACAGCGTCGCCATGGCGCTGCGCCTGGAGGCCCGCTACAAGGGCCTGCGCAGCCCGCACAAGCTCAAGTTCGCGGTTTCTGGCTGCACCCGCGAATGCGCCGAGGCGCAAAGCAAGGACATCGGCGTGATCGCCACCGACAAAGGCTGGAACCTCTACATCTGCGGCAATGGCGGCATGCGCCCACGCCATGCCGAGCTGTTCGCTACCGACCTGGACGACGAGACCCTGGTACGCCTGATCGACCGCGTGCTGATGTTCTACATCCGCACCGCCGACAAGCTGCAGCGCACGTCGGTGTGGCGTGAAAGCCTGGACGGCGGCCTGGACTACCTCAAGCAGGTGATCCTCGAAGACCGCCTGGGCCTGGCTGCCGAGCTGGAAGCGCAGATGCAGCATGTGGTCGAGCAGTACGAGTGCGAATGGGCCAATGCCCTCAACGATCCGGAAAAGCTCAAGCGCTTCCGTACCTTCGTCAACGATCGACGCGCCGACCCGGACGTGCACTTCGTCCGCGAGCGTGAACAACGTCGCCCCGCTGCACCCCTGCACCTGATCCCTACCGTCGAGGAGGCTGTCTGATGAACCTGTCCAATGCTGCTGTGGCAAAGCAACCCAACTGGCAAGCGGTGTGCCACACCGCTGACCTGGTCGCCGACTCCGGTGTGGTGGTCTGGCTCGATGGCATCCAGGTCGCCCTGTTCTACCTGCCGGGGCAGGCGCAGAGCCTGTACGCGGTGGACAACCGCGACCCACGCTCGGGGGCCAACATCATTGGCCGCGGGCTGGTGGGCAGCCTGCAGGGTGAGCTGGTGGTGGCAGCCCCGCTGTACAAGCAGCACTTCAGCCTGCACAGCGGGGCCTGTCTGGAAGATGCCAGCCAGCACTTACGTGTTTGGCCGGTACGGCTGAACGGGGAGGCAGTGGAAGTGGCGCTGGCCTGATCCCGGCTCTGGTTCTGCGTGTGCTTCTGAACAAGCGATAGCGCGGGCGCCGCCGATTGCGACTTCTAAAGACCGGGGCGAGGAACCCTGGGTACGCCACCGGTGGCGATGCGGTAAGCTTGGCGCATGAACCTCGACACCCGCATCAAGTACCGCCACCTGCTGTGCTTTCTGGAGATTGCCCGGCAGGGCAGCCTGGCCAGGGCCGCCGACATTCTGGCGATCAGCCAGCCTGCGATTTCCAAGACCCTCAAGGAGCTTGAGGACCTGCTCGAAACGCGACTTTTCGAGCGCAGCCGCCAAGGGGTCGAGCTGACCCCGGCCGGCACCCGTTTCATGCATTACGCCGGGCCCAGCGTGCAGGCCCTGCGCGACGGCGTGAGCAGCTTGCGCGGTGAAGCGCGGGCACCGTCGCAGGTGCGCATCGGCGTGCTGTCCACGGTCGAAGGCCTGCTGATGCCCGAAGTGCTGTGCCGGCTGCACCAACGCCACGAGGCGTTGCTGATCAGCGTGGTGACCGGGGCCAGTGCACAGTTGCTCGGGCAGTTGCGCCTGGGGGAACTGGAATTGGTGGTGGGGCGCATGACCGACAGCCCGCAGATCCAGGGTTTGTCGTTCGAACACCTGTACAGCGAGTCGATGGCTTTGGTCGTGCGCCCCGGCCACCCATTGCTGGCCAGCACGCAAGTAGACCGAGCCCGCGTCAGCCGATACCCGCTGGTGCTCCCGCCACCGGGCACGACCATTCGCCAGCACGCCGACAGCCTGTTCGTGCAATGCGGCATTCAACTGCCGGCCCAGCGCCTGGAGACCCTCTCACTGGCCTTGAGCCGCCGCTACCTGCTAGGCAGTGACGCCGTGTGGGTGGCGCCGCGTGATGCGGTGCTGCTCGACCTGCGCCGCGGCGAACTGGCCGAGCTCGACCTAGGGGTGCGGGAACCGGGTGGGTCGGTGGGTATCTGCCGCAATGCCGCCTTGGCGCTGAGCCTGCCCGGGCAGTGGGTGTGCGATGTATTGCGGGAAGTGGCGGGGCAATATCGCGAGCGGTCGTACCCGTAAGCTTCGTCGTAGCCGAGCGTTCCTGGCCGAGGAACGCTCGTGGGCTTGATGCTCAACTGCTGTCAAGCGCTTGGCAAGGCCACCGCTGCCACACAGGGAACAGTCGAGCCGCGGATCTCATCGTCACGGCCATTGATCAACAAGCGCTGGTTGCCTGCATCGAGCGAGACCGTCGATCCAGAGGCATAGAAGCCGTCCTCTGGTACTTTTGCGCCGAACTGGCCGTAGCCGAAGGGCGGGACGAAGCGGGTGTCGAACGTGCCCTCGGAGGTCAAGCTGAAGGCAAGCATATAATCGTAGAAATGACCGTAACCCACCAGGCCACCGGCAGTTTCTACGCCGGCGAACCAACCGCCCGGCTTGTCAAATACCAACGCTTCGCCGCCGTTGAACTCCCTGGCCGGCGCCCCCGAGTAGTCGATGCGGTAAACGGTCGGGTAGCTGATATTTTCAGCGACGTCGAACAGTTCCCCGTAAAATGTGATTCGCTTGGCGACCGGGTCTACGGAAAACCCATTATTGATGATCCAGGGGGCGGACCAGTGGAAACCTTCGGTGCCAAAGGTATCATCCACGATCCCGTCAAGGGTCATGGCTGTGGTAACGCTGTAGGCGTCTTCCCCCCGCATCAGATACCAGGTCAATACCAGCTGCTGCGCATTCGAGGGGGACATGAAATTGGCAATGCCGTCTACGAAGTGTGAACGGGTATCGGGTATTAGCTTGCCGACATCGACCAGGCCATCAGCACCAAAATCCACGCGCAATGCGCCGTCATTGTCCAGCCCCAGCACCACCGGCTCGAAGTTCTCCGACTTGCGAGCGGTGGCGAAAATGAGGCCCTTCGTCACTGCCAGGTGCTCCAGCAGCAAATCTTCGCCGATCAAGTCGCGGGGGGCGACGTACCCATTGCCCTTCCCAAATTCCCGGTCCGGTTGCCCCTCGGCACTCAGTTTCCAAAGGTGGCTGGCTGATTGCTCCTGCATCGTTATGGATATCAGCAAATTTCCCCTAGCATCCTCCACGATGCACTCGGGGGCTGAGTATTCGGTGCTCCCTGCCTTGTTGAAATCGAAGATTCCACCGTCACCAAAGCTGTTGTCCAGGGTGCCTCTATCCTTCAGGCAAGCGACGAAAACCTTCGCTTCATTCGTTTTGGGGTTGTGACTTGTACCGATTACATAAGTGCGACCAGCGCTCACCGTGCTGTTGATGATTGCATAGGTGTTAGCCCGTGACCCGGCGATTTTTTCAAAGATGTAGGCGAGCCCATGGATGCCGTAATCACAATCGAGGGGGGCCTGCGGCAGCTTGATGGATGTGCGGGGCCCGGCATGGGCTTTACGGGTTGAGCGGTTGGGCTTTGGTGAAATGTTCATGGCTCTTCCTCGGTAATGAGTAAACGCGGGGCCGTGCGGCTTAGGGGGGTGATCAGCCATTGCGCGTCAGGTGCGTTGCAGGCTCATTGGAAACCAGGCTCAAGGAGGGCGCTACTGGCAGAAATGCCAGCTTGGGGCCGGCCGCTGGAAGGGCCAAGTTTGCAGGGGCGTTTGCTGGGCTTATGGTCAATACTGGCCAAAGGCCCTTAAGGTTGAGTGCAAGCGCGCTACCGAGTGAACTAACTCCATGAAACCCGCTCTTATGCCGGTAGCCATTGGTAATGGCCGCCTGATAAGCTCGCGGCTTTACCCTGATTGCCCACATGGCGCATGAACAAGGAAATAGCATGAAACAGCATCGTTTGGCGGCTGCGGTTGCCCTGGTAGGCCTGGTACTGGCTGGCTGTGATCAACAAGCCAGCAGCCCCGAGCTGAAAACTCCGGCACAGAAAGCCTCCTACGGTATCGGCCTGAACATGGGCAAGAGCCTGGCTCAGGAAGGCATGGAAGACCTTGATTCCAAAGCCGTCGCCCTCGGCATCGAAGACGCCGTTGGCAAGAAAGAACAGCGCATCAAGGACGAAGAGCTGGTAGAAGCCTTCACCGCGCTGCAGAAGCGCGCCGAGGAGCGCCTGGCCAAGGCCAGCGAAGAAGCCGCCTCCGCCGGCAAGAAGTTCCTCGAAGAAAATGCCAAGAAGCCAGGTGTGGTCACTACCGCCTCGGGCCTGCAGTACGAAGTGGTCAAGAAGGCCGACGGCCCACAGCCCAAGCCGACCGACGTGGTGACTGTCCACTACGAAGGCAAGTTGATCGATGGCAAGGTGTTCGACAGCTCGGTCGAGCGTGGCAGCCCGATCGACCTGCCGGTCAGTGGTGTCATTCCAGGCTGGGTCGAAGGCCTGCAGCTGATGCACGTTGGCGAGAAGTACAAGCTGTTCATCCCGGCTGAACTGGCCTACGGCGCACAGAGCCCAAGCCCGCTGATCCCGGCCAACTCGGTGCTGGTGTTCGACCTGGAACTGATCGCCATCAAGGACCCGGCCCAGCTGCAAGGCGACGCGCCTGAAGCTGAAGCTCCGGCTGAAGCACCAGCCAAGTAATACCGGCTGGTAGCGCACAACGCCCCGTTCTACGGGGCGTTGTCGTTTGTGCAGCAGGCCTCGGGCCGAACCTCCGCGGCAGCAGACTGTCCGAGAAAGGGCAGCGTGAAGAAGCAGGAGGCTTCTGACGCAAATCGTTTGCGGTTTTGAAACGACTGTGTAAAAAACGCCCGATCTGACCGGGGCCCTTGCTTTACAGGCACCTGCCGTCAGAAACTTCGCCCTGTTCACAAGGTTATCCACAATAAATGTGGATAACCTCTCCCTGCTGGAGGCTACATGAGCGCACCCTGGAATTTCGCCCGCTTCCTGCCCTTGGCCGAGCGCCTGCTAAGCCGTGGCCGCTTGCCGGCTTTGCTGTTCGCGGTGGCCCGCAAAGGCCCGCGCCTGGGCCAGTTGCGTGAAGACATCAAGCTGTTGCAGTCGCTGTGCCTGGCCTGGTGGCGTGGCGAGTACCGCGCGATCAGCCCGAAGGCGCTGGTGACCATCGTCGCCGGCCTGCTGTATTTCGTCAGCCCCATCGATGCGATCCCCGACTGGCTGCTGGGCGTAGGTTTTCTCGATGACATCGCCGTGCTCGGCTGGGTGCTGAAAACCGTCTCCGATGAGCTGGCGCGGTTCAAGGCTTGGCGCGACAACCAGGCACCCGAGCGCTTGCGCGTGGTCGAGCGCTTGCCTGACACCCCTGAAGCGTTGCGCCTGGAGCGTAAAACGCCCTAAAAGCACCGTTTTCCAATGGTGCAAAGGGTTCGGCTACAATACACACACTGCATGCTAACCAAGGGTCATAGAGATGGAAAAGCTCAGTTTGGAAGCCAAGAAAGCTTGGTTCGCCAAGCACCGCAAAGCCAACTATGCGGCCAGCCTGCGCCTTGAAGGTGTATGGGTGTCGAATGGCGAGGGTGAGATCAAGCTGCCAACGCGTGCCGCAGCCCTCAAAGCAGTGCGGCTGATCAAGGCTTGAGTTCGGACAAGTACGGTTCTGAACAAGACTCGGACTGCTATCCGGGTACTGACGTTCTGATTAACCTGCTCGAGTTGCACGACCCTGACGATCTCGAAGATGCCGAACGCTACCTCAGCGCGCTCGCGGCTTCCCGTTTGGAGTTCTTACCGCCTCCTTACAGCCTGGATTCGCTGAAGCAAATCCACAGTGCCCTGTTTTCCCGTATCTAGGTGTATCGGTCAGCCAATCCTGGAAAATGACTAAACGCTGCCTATAGGCGCCAGCGCATTCGCGAGATTGTCCTCCTTGACTGTCGAGAGCGCGCGGCAGGTGGAAATCCCTTACAATGAGATATAACAGAAGAAGAGCAGCCCGATTGCCTTTCGCTATTGGTCGACGACGGCTTTATGCATCGGCAAGCACGCGCAGTTAAGGCAGGCCTGTGAGAGATGCAAGCCTGGGGCTGTTGAGCGGATTACATGCGGTAATCCTACGTAAGGGGGTTGTTATGGGTATTCAGGTCATTAGCCGGGACGGTCAGCCCGAGTACGCCGTCGTTCCCTGGGAGCAGTATCAGGCGCTGCTCAAGGCGGCCGGCCAGGCGCCTGCCGAGGCGGTTAGCGAAACCCGCGATCACACTGAGCCAAGTGCCGGTTTGCCCGCGTTCAGCGAGGTAGGGCAGTTGCGTCAGGCCAAAGGCATTGCACCCGAGCAATTGGCGCGCAATGTGGGGGTAAGCCCCGCCTACCTGGCGATGATCGAGTCTGGTGAACGCCAGCCGGATGCAGCGATCCGCCGTGCCCTGGCCTGGCACCTGGGGGTGGCGGGCTGGAGCGAGCCGTCATGAGCCAGGTCAGGATCAGCCGTCAGCATTGGCAGAGCTTGCTGGACGAGCTTGACCTGGCCCGCCGCCAACGGCATTTGCTGACTTACCGCGCGCTGATCGAGCGTTTGCAATTGCCCAGCCCTGCCATGCAGACGCTGACTGCGGCGCTCGAGTACCTGGCGGTGCTCGATGCCCGTGCCGAGCAGCCGCTGCGCAGCTCACTGGTGATCAGCCAGGGCGCCAGCCGCCTGCCGCGCACCGGTTTTTTCGAATGCGTTGAGCGCCTTGGGCGCTTCTCCGGGCCGGTCGACGGCATGGAGGCCGCGTCGTGGCATGCTTCGGAAGTTGTGCGGGTCTTCGAGTATGCCTACCCGGAGATTGCCTGACAGGTTGAGGGCGGCACTGTGAATGCGGTCGTAGGCCGATAGACGTGCGCCGCACTGTTGCCACCCATGGTACACACCGAAAGTAGAAGGGGCCGAGCACTTACGTGCCCGGCCCCTTTTGTTTCAATCAGCGCGATGACTGACTACTGCTTGGCTACCTTGGTGCTGGCACTGAGGTAATCGATCAGGATGCGACCCGTCTCGGACAGGTAAGCGTCGTCTTCGGGCTTGGTGTTTTCATCCTCGGTCGGCAGGGCGTCCTCGTCCTCTTTCTTCAGTTCCTTGAGCGGCTCTTCACCCTTGGCCTTGCGGCGGATGTTTTCCAGCGCGAGCTGCTTGGCCTCGATTTCATCGTGGCGGGCGCGGCGGTCCTGCTCGTTGAGGCTGACGGTCTTCTCGTTCATCAGCTTCTGGGTCAGGGCCAGGCGGTCACGGATATAGGTGAACTCCGCGTCCTTGTCGCTGCGCGCTTCATGCTGCGCCTTGAGCTGCGCCAGGAAGGGCTTGAACGGGTCGGCGGCTGGCTTGACCACCGGGCGGATGGTGTCCCACGGCATGGCCTCGGGCAGGGCGCTTTCACCGATTTCCTTGGTGTCGATGATCGACGGGTAATCGATGTCCGGCAGCACGCCCTGATGCTGGGTGCTCTGCCCGGAAACTCGGTAGAACTTCGCCAGGGTCAGTTTCAGCTCGCCATGGTTGAGCGGCTGAATGGTCTGCACGGTGCCTTTACCGAAGGTCTGGCCGCCGATGATCAGCGCGCGGTGATAATCCTGCATGGCGCCGGCGAAGATTTCCGAGGCCGAGGCCGAGAGGCGGTTGACCAGCAGCGCCAGCGGGCCTTTGTAGAAGGCGCCAGGGTTTTCGTCTTCCAGCACGTCCACCCGGCCATCGCTGTTGCGAACCAGCACCGTAGGGCCCTTCTCGATGAACAGGCTGGTCAGCTCGGTGGCTTCTTGCAGGGAGCCGCCGCCGTTGTTGCGCAGGTCGATGACCACGCCGTCGACTTTTTCCTTCTGCAGTTCGGTGAGCAGCTTTTTCACGTCACGCGTAGTGCTCTTGTACTCCGGGTCCCCGGCGCGATACGCCTTGAAGTCCAGGTAGAAGGCCGGAATTTCAATGATCCCCAGCTTGTAGTCACGGCCAGCCTGCTTGAGCTTGAGCACCGACTTCTTGGCCGCCTGCTCTTCAAGCTTGACCGCCTCGCGGGTGATCGACACCACTTTGCTGGTCTGGTCGCTCGGGGCATTGCTGGCCGGGATGATTTCCAGGCGCACGACCGAGCCTTTCGGGCCACGGATCAACTTGACCACTTCGTCCAGCCGCCAGCCGACCACGTCGACCATTTCCTTGTTGCCCTGGGCAACGCCGATGATCTTGTCGGCCGGGGCCACTTGCTTGGTCTTGGCGGCAGGGCCTGCAGGGACCAGGCGCACGATCTTGACCTGGTCATTGTCGCTTTGCAGCACCGCGCCGATGCCTTCGAGCGACAAGCTCATGTTGATGTCGAAGTTCTCGGCGTTGTCCGGCGACAGGTAGTTGGTGTGCGGGTCGTAGGACTGGGCGAATGTATTGATGTACGCCTGGAAGATGTCTTCGGCACGGGTCTGGTCCAGGCGCGACAGCTGGTTCTTGTAACGCTTGGTCAGGGTTTCCTGAATCTGCTTGGGCTCTTTGCCGGCGATTTTCTGGCGCAGCACCTCGTCCTTGACGCGTTTGCGCCACAGGTCGTCCAGCTCAGCCTGGTTCTTCAGCCACGGCGCATCCTTGCGGTCGATCAGCAAGGTTTCCTTGGTGGTGAAGTCCATCTTGTCGACGCCCTTGTTCAGCTCGGCCAGGGCGAAGTCCAGGCGTTGCTTGACGCGGTCCAGGTAGCGCTTGTAGATGGTGAAGCCAGGGTCGAGGTTGCCGCTTTTGAGGAAGTCGTCGAACTGGCGCTTCCACTTGTCGAACTCGGCGATGTCAGCCGCAGTGAAGTAGCTGCGCGCAGGGTCGAGCAGCTTGATGTAGCTGTCGTAGATGATTACCGAACGGGCGTCATCGAGCGGCGGCTTGCTGTAATGGTGGCGTTTGAGCAACTCAACCACATTGAGGCTGGCGACGATTTCGTCACGGTCCGGCTGCAGGCTGTCCCATTTGTTGGCGGCCGACGCATTGCCGCCGAGCGTGAGGCTACCCAGCCCGATCATCAGGGCCAGGGCGGTGCTTGGAAGGAAATGCTTCATGCTGATTCGACGTGGAGGCAATTGATCACGCATAGTAGGCCGTCTTTTCCGTTGCCGGTTCCATGGAGCCGGACAAATACTGCAAAAAGCCAGGGGCGTGGGTACCCCAGGCTCAGTCATGTCAATCAACTATGGAGGCACTGTGAAGGCATTGCAAGGCGAAGACGGACATGTGGAGTGGGTCGGGGCCGAGCGCCCGGCCCTGGATGCCGGCCAGGTACGCATTCGCGTGGCTGCGGCGGGCCTGAATCGGGCCGATCTGCTGCAAATGAAGGGGCTTTATCCGCCACCGCCCGGTGCCAGCCCTTACATGGGCCTGGAATGCGCCGGGGTGGTGGAAGAGGTGGGCGCGGGTGCCGACTGGCGGGTAGGCGACCGAGTGTGTGCGCTGCTGGCCAGCGGGGCCATGGCCGAAGAAGTGGTGGTCGATGCCCGCCATGTGCTGCCAGTGCCCGAGGGCCTGACCTTGCACGAGGCCGCAGCGCTGCCCGAGGTCTATGCCACCGCGTGGCTGAACATTTTCCAGCTGGGCGCAGTGAAAGCTGGCGAGAAGGTGTTGGTACACGCCGGTGCCAGTGGCGTCGGCTCGGCCGCCATCCAGTTGTGCAAGGCGTTCGGCAACCCGGTGTACGTCAGCGTTGGCTCGCAGGAGCGCCTGGCGTACTGCCAGGCACTGGGCGCGACGGGCGGGGTGGTGCGCAACGAAAACCTGGACGCGCTGGAGGGCATGGGCCCGTTCGACGTGATTCTCGACCCGGTGGGCGCCAGCTACGGGCAGCTCAACCTCAAGCTGCTGGCACGCGATGGGCGCTGGGTGATCATCGGCCTGATGGGCGGGCGCACGGTTGAATTGGACCTGGCGCAGGTGCTGGGCAAGCGCCTGGAAATCACCGGCTCCACGTTGCGCAACCGTGACGACGGGTTCAAGGCCGAGCTGCTGCGCGAGCTGCAACAGCAGGTGTGGCCGTTGTTCAGCGAAAAGCGTTTGTCGCCGCAGCTGGTGGACACCTACCCGGTCGAGTTCGCCCAGGCAGCGTATGCCGAACTCGAGAGCAATCAGGTGTCGGGCAAGCTGGTGATGGTGATCGACCCTAGCCTGGCGTGAGATTGCCGGGGCTGCTTTACGGCCCAATCGCGACACCAGCCCGCTGCTGCAAGGGCGTGCAAGCCCCTGCAGCCGCCTTGGGTCGCGATTGGGGCGCAAGGCGCCCCCGCGGCCCTCAAGACCAGCTCAAGATTGGCCAGCCATTCTTCTCGGCATGCTCGCGCAGCACCGCATCAGGGTTTACTGCATGCGGGTGATCCACCTTCAGCAACAACGGCAGATCATTGCGCGAGTCGGAATAGAAGCTCGCCCCCTCCAGGTTTTCCTGCTCCTGGTCCAGCCACTCCAGCAAGCGGGTGATCTTGCCCTCACGGTAAGTCAGCACGCCGTGGGTCTTGCCGGTGTACACCCCGTTCACAGCCTCCAGCTCGATCGCCAGGTACTCGTCCACGCCTAACCGCGCCGCAATCGGCCCGACCAGGTGGGTGCCGGAAGCAGAAATGATCAGGATGCGGTCGCCACGCTTGCGGTGCTCGGCGATGCAGCGGCAGGCATCACCGAAAATGATCGGCTCGATGACGTCCTCCACCCAAGGCTCAACCAGGTGCTCGACTTCTTCCAGGGTGCGCCCGGCAATCGGCTCCAGGCTGAAGGCCATGTACTCCTCCATCCGCAGGTCGCCGTTGCTGTAGGCCTCCATCAGGTCATGGTCGCGGCGCAGGAACTCCTTGCCGTCGACCCAGCCCAGCCGCGCCATCTGCTCGCTCCATAGCGACGCGCAGTCGCCGTGGATCAGGGTTTCGTCCAGATCGAAAATTGCCAGTGCCATGCGTTGAGTCTCCTTAGGCCACTTCCCGTAGCGCCGTGGGGTCGATCGACAAGGATACCCGTTGGCCGTCCGCGTGCAGATCGGCCGATGAGCGATTGAGCACATCCACCACCAGTTCCACGTCACGCACCCGTACCCGGTAGCGGATGACATTGCCGAGCAGGCTGTGGCTGCGCACTTCGCCGTCCCGTTCGCCCTCCAGGCTCAAGGTGATCGACTCGGGGCGAATCGCCAGGCGGCTGGTCACCGGGCGCTGCAGCAGGCGGCTGGCGCTTTGCGGGTCGAGCAGGTTGTAGTTGCCGATAAAGCCGGCGGCGAACAGGTCCACCGGTGCCGTGTAAAGGGTTTCGGCATCGCCGCTCTGGACGATACGCCCCTGGTTCATCAGGAAGATGCGATCAGACATGGTCAGCGCTTCTTCCTGGTCATGGGTAACGAAGATGGTGGTCAGCCCCAACTCGCGCTGAATGGCGCGGATCTGCTCGCGCAGGTGCTTGCGAATACGTGCATCCAGCGCCGACAGCGGCTCGTCGAGCAGCAGCAGGCGTGGGCGGGTGACCAGCGAGCGGGCCAGGGCCACACGCTGGCACTGGCCGCCGGACAGCTGGTGCGGGTAGCGCCCGGCAAAGCTGCCCAGCTCCACCAGGTCCAACGCCTCGCGCACCCGTACCTGCGTGTCACTGGCCTTGACCTTCTGCATGCGCAGGCCAAAGGCGACGTTCTGTTCCACGGTCATGTTGGGGAACAGCGCATAGCTCTGGAACACCATGCCAATGCCGCGCTTTTGCGGGCTCAGCGGCACGATATCCTGCCCATCGAGCAGGATCTGCCCGCCGTCCACCGGGGTCAGCCCGGCGATGCAGCGCAGCAGGGTGGACTTGCCGCAGCCGGAGGGGCCGAGCAGGGTGACGAATTCGCCGCGTTCGATGTGGCAGTCGATATGTTCGAACACCGGGGTCCCGGCATAGCGTTTGTGCAGTTTCTGTACGCTGACGAAGCTCATGTCAGGTCTTGTCCTTGTTCAGGCGGTTGGCGACCCAGGTGAGTACCAGCACGAAGGCGAAGTACGAGATCACCAGCGCGCTGTTGAAGTGGCCGCTGCTGTTGCGCATGTTGTTCAGGTACACCTGCAGGGTTTCGTAGCGCGTGCCGACCAGCAGGTTGGCGAACACGAATTCGCCGAACAGGAACGAGAACGACAGCAGCAGCGCCACCATCAGGCCTTTGCGCAGGTTGGGCAGCACCACCAGGAATGCCGCCTGCCAGGTGCTGGCGCCGAGCAACTGGGCGGCGTCCATCAGGTCGCGCAGGTTGATCGCCTGCAGGTTGTTGGTGATCGCCCGGTACATGAACGGCAGGGCGATGGTGAAGTAGCAGCCGATCAGGATCCACGGCGTGCCGACCATGGCCATCGGCCCGCTGCCGTACAACTGCAGCAGGCCCACCGAGGACACCACTGGTGGCACCGCGAAGGGCAGCAGGATGAGGATGTTCATCAGTGCATCGAGCCTGGGGAAGTGGTAGTGCACCACGAACAGCAGCGGCAGGATCAGCACCACCGACAGTAGCAGCGCGCCCAGGCACACCAGCAGCGACTGGCCGAAGGCCGCGAGAAAGCGCGGCTCGCCCCACAGCGCCACGTACCACTTCAGGGTCAGGCCGCTGGGCAGCAGGCTGGCTGACCAGCTGGTGGCCAGCGAGTAGAGCAGGGTGCCGGCCAGTGGTAGCAGCAAAATGAGAAACAGCAGGTACACCACCACGCGGTGGTAGAGGCTGCCGGCGCTCGGCCTGGTTGAGCGGTTAGCGTGCATGGTAGCTCCGTTTCAGCAGCCATTGATGAACGAGCGTGACCACCGTCATCAAGCCCACCAGCACCATGGCCAGCGCGCTGGCCAGGTTGGGGTCCAGGCTGATGTCACCGGCCACCAGGCCGGCGATGCGGATCGGCAGCACGTTGAAATTGCCGGTGGTCAGCGCATACACCGTGGCATACGCGCCCAACGCGTTGGCCAGCAGGATGACGAAGGTGCCGAGCAGGGCCGGTGTCAGCACCGGCAGGCCGATGTGCCGCCAGTATTGCCAGTGGCTGGCGCCCAGCAACGCGGCCGATTCGCGCCAGTCTTCGCGCAGGGCATCGAAGGCCGGGTAGAGCAGCAGCACGCCCAGGGGGATCTGGAAGTAGGTGTAGACCAGGATCAGGCCGTTGCTGGAGTAGATGCTGAAGTCTTCCAGCAGGCCAATCTGCTTGAGCAGCAGGGTCAGCGCCCCATTGAAACCCAGCAGGATGATGAACGCGAAGGCCAGCGGCACGCCGGCGAAGTTGCTGGTCATGTTGGCGAAGGCGCTGACGAAGTCGCGCAGGCGCGAATCGACCTGGCGCAGCGAGTAGGCACCGAGGGTGGCGATGATGATGCCGAACAGGCTCGACCAGAAGCTGATTTCCAGGCTGCGTTGCAGTGCCTGCAGGTAGAACTTCGAAGCGAACACTTTGCTGAAGTTGGCCAGCCCCCAGCCCGCCTCCGACTGCACGCTGTTGATGGCCACCCAGGCCAGCGGGGCGATCTGGAAGATGACGAAGAACACGGCAAACGGCAGCAGGCAGAGCAAGGCCAGGTAGCGCCCGCGGGCGCCGCCACTCACTTGAGCAGCTCCCGGCAGACCGTCTTGTCGTGGGCAACGCCAAGCAACTCGCAGATGGTGCCGCACAGCTCGGTCTGCAGCGGCTTGGCGGCCGGGTCGAGGCTGAAGGCGTCGCCAAACACGAACAGCGGTACTTCACGCTCCTCGGCCAGCAGGCCGTTGTGCGAACGGTCGTTGTTCATGCCGTGGTCGGCGGTGACCAATACCTGGTAGCCCTCTTCAAGCCAGTGCGGCAGGTAGTCGGCCAGCAGGATGTCGGCGCTGCGCGCAGCGTTGCGGTACTGGCTGCTGTCCAGGCCGTGGCGGTGGCCGGTGTCGTCGATGCTCATCGGGTGCACCAGCAAAAAGTTCGGCGCATGCCGGCGGCGCAGGTACTCGGCGTCGGCCAGCAGGTGCGAGTCGGGGTAACGGTCGTCCCAATAGAACAGGCCATGCTGGATCGGCAGCTTTGGCGCGTGGGTATGGCGGTCGCGCTGCGGGTCGAAAGGCGAGCGGTTGTACAGTTCGCTCATCCAGTGATAGGCCGCCGCCGCGGTGCCCAGGTTGGCCTCGCGGGCGTAGTGGAACACGCTGCGCTGGTTGGACAGGCGGTTGACGTTGTTGTGCACGATGCCGCTGTCGATCGGCGCCACGCCGGTGAGGATGCACTCGTACAGTGGCCGGGACAGCGAGGGCAGCTCGCATTCCACCCGGTACAGCGCGGCGCGGTCGGCTTCGACGTAAGCGTGCAGGTGGCCCATGGCGTGGTGCGCGACCTGGTGGTTGAGGCCGTCGAGCAAGACCAGGATGACGTTGTGTTGCATGGTGGCTCCCAGTGGAGCTGCAAGTTTCAAGCTACAAGCTGCAAGCACACGCCGGCATGTCGATCACCGGCTTGTACTTGCAGCTCGCGGCTTGAAGCCTGAAGCTTCTTCATTCCATCTCGATGATGACTTGCTCCTGCCACATCTGCGGCAGCTTTTTCGAGGTCGTTTCCCATACCTCGGGGTTCTTGATCGGCTGCGCAGCGCCGTACTGCTCATTAGGCAGCAGCTTGGCCTGCACGTCCGCCGGCAGTTTCAGGTGCTCGGCGCGGATCGGCCGGGCATGCCCCTTGGCCAGGTTGATCTGCCCGGCATCGCTGAAGATGTACTCACGCGCAAGCTTGGCCGCATTGGGGTTCTTGGCGTACTTGTTGATGATGGTGGTGTAGCCGGAAATGACCGAGCCGTCCGACGGGATCAGCACTTCGAAGCGTTTCGGGTCGATCTGGTCGCGGTAGCTCAGGCCGTTGAAGTCCCATACCACGCCCACCTCGACCTCGCCTTTCTCCAGGGTCTGGATGGTTGGGTTGGCCAGCGACAGTCGCTTCTGCTGGGCCAGCTTGGTGAACAGCTGAAGGCCCGGGGCGACGTTGCCCTCATCGCCCTTGTAGGCGATGGCTGCGGCCAGCACACCATTGGCGGCCTGGGCGGCAGTGCTGACATCACCGATGGCGACCTTGTACTTGCCCTTTTCCAGGTCGTGCCAGGTTTTAGGGCGTTCTTCTTCCTTCACCAGGTCCTTGTTGATGATGAAGGCGATGGTGCCGGTATACGCCAGCGCCCAGTGCCCATCCTTGTCCTTGGCCCACGCCGGCACCTGGTCCCAGGTGCTTGGCTTGTACGGCTGGCTCACACCCTTGGCCACCGCAATCGGGCCGAAGGCGGCCCCGACGTCACCGATGTCGGCGCTGGCGTTGTCCTTCTCGGCATCGAACTTGGCGATTTCCTGGGCCGAGCTCATGTCGGTGTCGGTGTGCTTGAGGCCGTACTTGCTGGCCAAATCTTCCCAGGTGCCTTTCCAGTTGGCCCAGGCATCGGGCATGCCCACGCTATTGATCGTGCCTTCCTTTCGGGCGGCGTCTTCCAGGGCCTTGAGGTCGGTCCCGGCGGCCATGGCCGAGGTACACAGGGCCATGGCCGAGCCCAGCAGTGACGCCATGAACAACTTTTTCATCCGAAGCTCCTTTGGTGGGTGCCTTGCGCGATCGTTGTTATGAGTAAAGCCTTGCTTGGCAAACCTTTGGTCTAGGTCAGCAAACCTTGCGCCAAGGTAGGCCGGTTGCGTGACAATTTGATGTAAGGGAAGGGGTGAACCCGGTGCTGCCGCTTCCTGCGAATACAGCGTAGACCAGATCGCAAGCCCCGATTCACAAGGCTTGGCCCGAATCTGGCAGTGCCCTGATCAAGCGTGCAACGGCGCTTTGTCACAGCATGTTCATCAGCCCTGCCTAGGCTTGCACTATTCTCCAAGTGCCCTGTTCTGGGGCTGGACTAGTCCAGATAGGTAACCCTTGATGCAGTCGACGCCACCGCGTGCGGTAACAGCCATCTGCCATGCCTTGCAGGAGCAGATCGAGCACGGCCTGCTGGCGCCGGGCGGCAAGCTGCCGTCCGAGCGCAAGCTCAGCGAGGTGTTCGATACCACCCGTATCACCCTGCGCGAGGCCCTGGTGCAACTGGAAGCCCAAGGGCTGATCTACCGCGAAGAGCGGCGCGGCTGGTTCGTCGCCCCCGAGCGGCTGACCTACGACCTGATCGAGCGTAGCCATTTTCATGCGATGGTGCGCAGCCAGGGGCGGGTGGCCAGTACCGAACTGCTTTCGGCCCGGTTGCAACCGGCATCGGCGGCCATTTGCGCGCGGCTGCACCTGCCGGCGCTGTCCAGCGTGATCCGCATCTGCCGCTTGCGGCGTATCGATGGGCGGGCGGTGCTGTACGCCGAGCATTACCTCAACCCGCGCTACTTTCCCGAAATCCTCGAACATGACCTGGCGCAGTCGCTGACCGAGATCTATGGGCGGGTCTATGGCATCCGCTATGGGCAGGTGTGCTTTGAAATCCTGCCCACGGCGTTACCCGTGGCGGCGGCGGCGGCCTTGAAGGTGTCCACCGGCAGCCCGGGGCTGCATATCACCCGGGTCAACAGTGACCAGCAGGGGCACCTGATCGACTGTGACCTGGAGTATTGGCGGCATGATGCGATCTGCATCCGCGCCCAGGCGGGCTAGCGGCTGCTCTGCAGGCCCGCGCAGGGGCTAACTGGCAGCGCCGCCGGCCTCTGCCATCGCGCCGCCGCCCGCTGTCACTACCTGCACCGACAAACGTGGCGTGGCCAGGTCCAGCCCTGCGGCATCCAGCTGGCGCTTCAAGGCCAGGTTGAACGCCCGCGACACTTCCCATTGCTTGATGGGCGCGGTCTTGAAGCGCGCCCGCAGAATCGCCGACCCCGACTCGAAACTCTCCACACCTTGCAGCTCCAAGGGTGACCAGATATTGCGGCGCATCAGTGGATCGTTGCGCAGTTTCTGCCCCACTTCGCGGATCAGCGTGATGGCCTGGTCGATGTTCATGCTGTGCGGGATGGCCACCCGGAAGATCGCATAGCCGAACTCGCGCGAGTAGTTCTTGATGCTCTTGATCTCGCTGAACGGGATGGTGTGCACGATGCCATCGATGTCACGCAGGCGCACGGTGCGGATGGTCAGGCCTTCGACGGTGCCCAGGTGGCCGCCCACATCGACATAGTCGTCGATGGCCAGGGAGTCTTCGATGATGATGAACAGGCCGGTGATCAGGTCGGCCACCAGCGACTGCGCGCCGAAACCGATGGCCAGGCCGATCACACCGGCACCGGCCAGCAGCGGCGTGACGTTCATGCCCATGTTCGCCAGGGCGACGATCAGCGCAATGATGAAGATCACCACGAACATCACGTTGCGGATCAGCGGCATCATGGTTTGCGCGCGGGCATTGGCCAGGCCACGGCGTGAACGCACCAGCGCGTGGTGCACGGCCGTGTCGGCCAGGATCCACACCAGCCAGGCGACAATCAGCGTGCCGGCCAGGCCAAGCAGGCGCAGGCTGACTTCATGCCCCTCACCTTCGGCAAAGCTGATCATCGACTGGCCCCACACGCGCAGCCCCAGCTCGATGAACACCAGCCAGATGAACAGGTGCACCAGCATATACCCGAAGTTGCGCAAGCGCTCGGTGTACACCGCCTGACGCTTGCTGGCGCGCTTGGGGTTGGCGGCGTGGCGGCGCACCAGGCCGTTGAGCACCATGCACAGCACCACCAGTACCGTGCACATCAGTGACTGGCGCAGCGCGGTGCTGGTGTCGCCGGCCGACACGAAGGTGGCGAACAGCGAGATCGCCACCAGGATCATCGCCGGTATGTACCAGAAGCTGCCGAGGATTTCGATGGTGTCGCTCAGGGTGCGTCGGGTCAGGCGCCGCGACAGTGGCTGGTTACGGATCAGGTGGGCGATCGGGCGGCGGAAGCGCAGGATGAACAGCCCGGTGCACAGCGCGGCAATCACATTGGCCAGGGTGGCCAGGGTGTGCGCCAGGTGCGTGCCCAGGGCGACGGTCAGGCGCGGGTCGCTCATCGCTTCGCCAAAGGCGGCGAAGCTGCCGATCAGCCACAGCGGCCTGAAGGCCTGGTGGCGCAGGATGTGCAACGCGCGGTGGCGGTGCGGGCCGTCGAGCAGCGAGAAGGCGATCACGCAGATGGCCGAGAAGCAGGTGCCCACCACCAGCGCATAGGCCAGCACCATGGCCATGGACTTGCCGAGCGAGGAGGGCAGGGCAAAGCTCAGGTACACCGTGAACACCAGCGCCACCAGCCAAGGCCCGAGCTTGCGCAGGGCGAAGCGCACCAGGTCCCAGGGGCGCGGGTGCTGTGGCAACTCCTCGGTCAGGCCGAAGCGCACCCGTACACGGTGGCCGATCCAGTTGAACGCATAGGCCAGCAGGCTCCACACGGCGATGATCGCGGCAAAGCCGAACAGGATCGCCGGCCATTGGTGCACGGGCACCACCAGTGCCGCCAGCTCCGCCTGGGCCTGGTCGATTTCCAGCGTCCAGCGGTGGAACGGGCTGGCATCGCCGCTGAACTGCTTTTCGAAATCATGCAGCGCACCGCCTATCAGCCCCAGCACGCCCTGTTCGACGGTGGGTTGCGACTGCTTGGTGGCGTCACGCAGCTTTTTCAGGTCGGCCAGCAGCTTGGCGCGTTGCTGGTCGTTCTCCAGGTTCTTGATCACCTCGTCCAGCGATTTGCCCAACGGCTCGGTGGCTTCCGGCTGGGCCGGCGCACTGGAACCAAGCAGGCCGGGCAGGCCGGCCGCCTGTACCGGGGAGATGAACAGAAACAGCAGCAGGGCAAGGCAACGCAGAAAGGCTGGCACCGGGAAATCTACCTCAGGTCAAACGATTGGCCGAGTGTAGAGGTTTATGTGGGGAGTTTCTCCAGGATCTTCCAGCAGGTGAGGCCGAAGATGCCCAAGGTGCCGATCCACATCATCAGCACACCGACGTCGCGCTCGCGCAGGCTGAAGCCGATGGTCAGCAGCATCAGGAAACCGAACACGGGGACGAACAGGGACAGGAAAGGGGACATGACGGGCGATCCTTCTGCACGTGTGGGGATGCTTTAAGCATAGTGGCTAACTGGCGAAGCGGAATGACATGTATCACATAATGTTTAATCGGTGGGGTTGAAAGTTCATATTTCCTACGCATCTATCGGACCAGTTTCCTACACAGGAACGCATCCATTGGCCGATATAAGATTCACCACGGCGCGTGGGGGTTTTTAGAAGGTTCTACGATGAGTGCACTATCAGTACGCAACAGTTTATCGGTGCTGGCGATGGCAGGGCTGAGCGTTACCGCCCATGCCGAGAATAACTTGGCAACGGTGATTGTCGATAATAAAACAAGTGCCCCAGCCAGTTACACTTATGAGCAGATGTCAGGTACGTCACAGCCGGTGATGGGTGAAGTGAATGCCCGCCAGAATAGAGTGTTTTTAGTGACAAGCTTTGCTGATTCAATATCGGGCATGCGCTTTGTGTACGCATCCGGCAGTAAAAAGTGTCGTTTCTCCGTATCGCATACTGCGCCTCCACCCACCTATATACCTACCTGGAAAAAGGATGCTGTTTCGATCGGGTCCTCGCGCGCAACGTGTACGGTGAAGATGGAGAAGATAGGAACGCAAATGCCTTATCACTACACGGTGAGGTTCACTATTCAATGAACCTCGCGGGGCGCCAGTGAAGGTGCCCTCAATGAGCACCGAGGAACGCCCATGAAAATTTTCAGCGTTAATGCCACACCTGTCGTGCGTCAGGAAAACGTTCAGCCACCGCCCACAAAGTCGGCGCAAGGTACTGCACAACCAGCGTGCAAGGTGAGTTTGTCCGATGAGGCCCTTAATGACGCCAGAAACAAGGACGAGGTTCGAGCACTTCATGCACGGATCTATGGAACACCGTCGCTCGGGGATCGAATCAGTTATAGCTATCGAAGTCGGGGAGAAGAAAAATTCATGAATGAGCCGCCTCCAGAAAATTACACGCCTGAACAGGCTGACCGCCACCGGCAAGCCCTGGATTATCTGGTAGGTATCGAAAAGCGCTCAGGGGTAGAGACTCAGTTTGAGGAAAACCCGTTTTGGGGGTTGGACCGCGCTCATCTAGTGGCTATCGAGCAAGATGAAAACAGTTATACCGAAGTGGAACGTTATGCGGCAGCCAGAGCAAAAACAACATTGGACAATATTTTCTTCACACGTCTCAGCGACCATGCCTATAACACAGGCGACCTACGACCCGTGTTCAAGGGGTATCTTGAGTATCTGGATAACTTGACCGACGTCGAACGCCTTAATTTTCCAGCCGATGAACGTGAACGGGTAGCCGGCCGTTTGGCTCGTGCGCAAAGCGAATCTGGCAGCCTCCCCGAAGGCTTCTCCCTCTGGAAATACATGAACTGGGCCCCTGAAGGCCGCCTCGACCTCGACGCGCTGCTGAACCTCGCGCCTTCGTCGGCACCGCCCGCCGCCACTGAAGGGGCGGGCGATGCAGTAAGTCAGGGCAGTTCGCGGCTGCGGTAGAACGCGGTCAACACCTTCACCAGGTGCGCGAGGTCATGGCTGCCGCACAGTTCACGGATCGAGTGCATGGCAAAGGTCGGCAGGCCGATGTCGACCGTGCGCACGCCAAGGTGGCTGGCGGTGATCGGGCCGATGGTCGAACCGCAACCCATGTCGCTGCGCACCACGAAGCTTTGCACCGGTACTTCTTCGGCCATGCACAGGTGGCGGAAGAACCCGGCGGTTTCGCTGTTGGTGGCATAGCGCTGGTTGTTGTTGACCTTGATCACCGGCCCTGCGTTGAGCTTGGGCCCGTGGTTGCCGTCATGCTTGTCGGCGTAGTTGGGGTGCACCCCGTGGGCATTGTCGGCCGAGACCATGAGCGAGCGCTGGATGGTGCGCACGTAGGTGTCGCCGTCCGGCAGCAGGCGCTGCAGGGTTTGCTCGAGCATCGGGCCGTCGGCGCCGCAGGCCGAGCAACTGCCGACTTCTTCGTGGTCGTTGCACACCAGCACGCAGGTTTCGTCACTGTCAGCGGCCAGCAGCGCCTGCAGGCCGGCGTAGCACGACAGCAGGTTGTCCAGGCGAGCCCCGGCGATGAAATCACCGTTCAGGCCGATCAATGCGGCGTCCTGGGTGTCGTAGAAGCTCAGCTCGTAGTCCAGCACCACATCGGCATTGAGCTGGTGCTCACGGGCCAGCTGCTCGGTGAGCAGGGCGCGGAAGTCGATGCGCTCGTCGCCAGCCACTTGGGCCAGGATCGGCGGCAGTTCGTTCTGTGGGTTGATCTGCCAGCCTTCGTTGGCCGTGCGGTTGAGGTGGATTGCCAGGTTGGGAATGATGGCGATCGGCAGCTTGAAGTCGATCAGCTGGCTTTCGACCTTGCCATCACGCCGGAAGGTCACGCGCCCGGCCAGCGACAGGTCACGGTCGAACCACGGCGCCAGCAGGGCGCCGCCGTACACTTCCACTCCCAGCTGCAGAAAACCTTGGCGCTGCAGCTCTGGCTGCGGCTTGACCCGCAGGCACGGGCTGTCGGTGTGCGCACCGACCATGCGAATGCCACCGAGCAGCGGTGCTTGTTTGCCCAGGTTGATGGCGATTATCGAAGAATCGTTACGGGTGACGTAATAGCGGCCGCCAGGCACCGTGGCCCAACTGTCACGCTCGTCCAGGCGCTGGTAGCCGGCCGCTTCCAGGCGCAGGGCCAGGCTGGCGGTGGCGTGAAAGGGCGTAGGGGAGGCCTTGAGAAAATCAATCAGACCGGTGTTCAGTGCTTCACGCATAACTCACTCCAATTCGAGCTGCAAGCTTGAAGCTTCAAGCCGCAAGCTGCAAGCCTCAAGCCTCAAGCCTCAAGCCGCAAGCCGCAAGCCTCAAGCCTCAAGCCTCAAGCTGCAAGCTGCAAGCAAGAGCAGACCGCGGTGTAAGCTCCAACGCGATCTGCTTTCGCTTGAAGCTTGAAGCTTACCGCTTAAACAGCGCAGGGCACTTGGGCTTCAAGCCACAAGCCGCAAGCAAGAGCAGACCACGGAGTAAGCTCCAACGCGATCTGCTTTTACTTGCAGCTTGTAGCTTGCAGCTTGCCGCTCAAAAAGGCGCAGGACATTCGAACGTCAGTCGTTCGCCGGAAACGGGGTGGGTGAAGCTCAGCATTGCTGCATGCAGGCACAAGCGATCATGCGCCGCCAAGGCTTCGGGGTTGGCATACAAACGGTCACCGAGCAGCGGGTGCCCGATCGACAGCATGTGCACCCTCAACTGGTGCGAACGGCCGGTGATTGGCGTCAACTCCACCCGGCAGTGGTCGCCGCAACGCTCAAGGATGCGCCAGAAGGTCAGGGCATGTTTGCCTTGCTCATGGTCCACCACATGGCGTGGCTTGGTGGGCGGGTCGTAGCGCAGGGGCAGGTCGATGCTGCCGCTGTCCAGCACCGGCTGACCCCAGCACAGCGCGGTGTAGGCCTTCTCCGTCTCGCGGTCGTGGAACTGGCGCGACAGCTCGCGGTGGCTGTCTGCATCGCGGGCCAGCAGAATGATACCGGAGGTTTCCCAGTCCAGGCGGTGGACGATCAGCGCATCCGGGTAGCCGTTTTCCTGCAGGCGAGTGATCAAGCAATCCTTGTTGTCATCGGCGCGGCCTGGCACCGACAGCAGCAGGGTCGGCTTGTTGACCACCAGGATGGCGGCGTCTTCATGAAGGATCTGGACGTTCGACAGCGGCATTGCGGGTTCTCGGTCAAATCGGGGAAAACCATTGGGGCCGCGTTGCGGCCCATCGCCGGCAAGCCGGCTCCCACACGTACCGCGCAGGCCCCGTAGAAGCCGGCAAACCGGGTTCCAGAGGTACAACGCAGACCCTGTGGGAGCCGGCTTGCCGGCGATGGGCTGCAACGCAGCCCCAATGATCGAGCCAGTTCGCTGTATCAGCGCTCAGGCAACGTGATGTTCAGCTCCAGAATCGAGCAACTGCCCTGGTTTTCCAGTTCGATGTGCACATCATCGCTACCGATGTTCACATACTTGCGGATCACCTCGAGCAGCTCTTTTTGCAGCGCCGGCAGGTAGTCCGGTTCGCTGCGCTGGCCGCGCTCATGCGCCACGATGATCTGTAGACGCTCTTTCGCCACCGACGCACTGGTCTGTTTCTGTCTGCCACGAAAGAAGTCAAAAAGGTTCATGGTTTATTTGCTCCCGAAAATGCGCTCGAAGAATCCCTTCTTCTGTACATCGATGAAGCGCATCGGCTTCTCTTTGCCCAGCAGGCGGTCGACCGCATCGCTGTAGGCCTGGCCGGCATCGCTCTGATCATCGAGAATGACCGGGATACCTTGGTTGGACGCCTTGAGTACCGCCTGCGACTCCGGGATCACGCCCTTGAGCTTGATCGACAGAATCTCTTCCACGTCGGCCACGCTCAGCATTTCGCCCTTGACGACGCGCTCCGGGTGGTAACGCGTGATCAGCAGGTGTTCCTTGATCGGCTCTTCCCCGTTTTCGGAGCGGCGCGACTTGCTCGACAGAATGCCCAGCATACGGTCGGAGTCACGTACCGAAGACACTTCAGGGTTGGTCACGACGATGGCTTCGTCGGCGAAGTACATGGCCAGGTGCGCGCCTTTCTCGATACCCGCCGGCGAGTCGCAGATCACGTACTCGAACTGTTCTTTGAGGTCCATCAGAACCTTTTCAACGCCTTCCTGGGTCAGCGCGTCCTTGTCGCGAGTCTGGCTGGCGGCCAGTACGTACAGGTTCTCCAGGCGCTTGTCCTTGATCAGGGCCTGCTGCAGGTTGGCTTCGCCGTTGACCACGTTGACGAAGTCGTAAACCACGCGGCGCTCGCAGCCCATGATCAGGTCGAGGTTACGCAGGCCCACGTCGAAGTCGACGATGACCGTCTTGTGGCCGCGCAGTGCGAGGCCGGTGCCGATGGCGGCGCTGGTGGTGGTCTTGCCCACACCCCCCTTGCCGGAAGTAACGACGAGAATCTTGGCCAAGGTGTTTCACCCCTAAATAAGTCGGGACAGGCGTCCCAGCAAAATGCAAAAAAACGGCAACAGGTAAAAAAGTTGCTCTAAAAATGACGGCAAGTATCCGTTAAAGACGGGTGATGTTCAACACGTCACCAGACAGGCTGACTTGCACGCCGCCGCCCCACAGCGGGTCGCGGCGCAGGTCCTCGCAGACCTTGTACTGGCCAGCGATGGAGACCATTTCGGCGGTCATCTGCTGGCAGAAGATACGGGCCTTGGTGTTGCCTTTGATGCCGGCCAGGGCACGGCCGCGCATGGCGCCGTACACATGGATGTTGCCATCGGCGAGAAGTTCCGCACCCGGGCTTACCGACCCTGTGACCACCAGGTCGCCACCCTGAGCATAGATCTGCTGGCCGCCACGTACAGGCGAAGTGATGATCCGCGTCGGGCGGATTTCCGGCTCTGCAGCGGGCGCCGGTGCCGGCTCGGGCTTTTTCACTTCCGGCTCTGGCTCCAGCGGCCGCTCACGGGCGCCGGAGGGCGGCAGTACCGGCAGGTCGATGGCGATCGCCGCAGCGATGTCCTCGATGCGGCTGGCCCGGATCGCCAAGGTCCGCAGGCCGTGGTGACGGCAGATGCGCATCAGCCCGGGCAGGTCGATCGCCCCTTCGTCGGCTGGCAGCTTGTCCAGCGCCAGCACCAACGGCGTGTTGCTGAAGAAATTAGGGGCCTGGGCCACTTTCGCCGCCAACTGGCGGTCGAGGGCTTCAAGGTCGTTGCGCCCCAGCTCCAGCACAGTGATGGCGAGCATGCTGCCCTTGAGCTGGAACACGGAGGCGGTGTCGGGTGTGTGGTTTGGGCTCATGGTCTGCATAGACGGCTTGTTGCGGAAAAAGTGCCCTGACTTATAACGATAAGACCGGTTGGCCGCAACCGGCGCCGATCCGATGTAGAATGCTCGGCCTTTGACTTACCGGAAGCTTCAATGGAACGCCCGCGTTTTCGTCCCTATTTCCTTCACCCCAGGTTCTGGGGCCTGTGGCTGGGCCTGGGCCTGCTGTGGCTGGCGGTGCAGTTGCCCTACCGCGCCCTGCTGTGGCTCGGCGCTGCCCTGGGCGCGCTGATGTATCGGGTGGCCGGTGAGCGCCGACGCATCGCTGCACGCAACCTGGAACTGTGTTTCCGCGAGATGTCCGTCGACGAACGGCGCCGTTTGTTGAAGGCGAATTTCGCCTCCACCGGCATCGCCTTCTTCGAAATGGCCATGAGCTGGTGGTGGCCCAAGGCCAGGTTGGCGCGCCTGGCGCACATCGAGGGCCTCGAGCACCTGCAAGCCGCGCAACAGGCCGGGCAGGGCGCGATCCTCATGGCCGTGCATTTCACCACCCTGGAGATCGGCGCCGCCTTGCTCGGCCAGGTGCACACCATCGACGGCATGTACCGCGAGCATGGCAATGCGCTGTTCGACTTCATTCAGCGCAGCGGCCGTGAGCGCCACAACCTCGATTCGCTGGCCGTGGAGCGTGAAGACGTGCGCGGCATGCTCAAACTGCTGCGTGCCGGGCGCGCCATCTGGTATGCGCCCGACCAGGACTACGGCGCCAAGCAGAGCCTGTTCGTGCCGTTGTTCGGCATCCAGGCGGCAACGGTCACCGCCACCACCAAGTTCGCCCGCCTGGGCAAGGCGCAGGTCATTCCCTTCACCCAGAAGCGCCTGGAGGATGGCAGTGGCTATCGCCTGGTGATCCACCCGCCGCTGGAAGCCTTCCCCGGTGAAAGCGAAGAGGCCGATTGCCTGCGCATCAACCAGTGGATCGAAGGCGTGTTGCGCGAGTGCCCCGAGCAATACCTGTGGGCGCACCGGCGCTTCAAGTCGCGGCCTGAAGGTGCGCCGCGGCTGTATGACAAGAAAAAGCGCTGACCATGTGGCAGCCGGCTTGCCGGCGATGAGGCCAGCGCTGGCAGTCAAAGATCCTGGGAGCAAGACATGGCCCCACCCCCCACCACCGGCCTGATCCTCTCTGGCGGCGGCGCCCGCGCCGCCTACCAGGTCGGTGTTCTGGCCGGCATCGCCGAGCTGCTGCCTGCCGGCGCAGCCAACCCCTTCCCGGTGATCGTCGGCACCTCGGCCGGCGCCATCAATGCCGTGACCCTGGCCAGTGGCGCCATGCGCTTCAACGAGGCGGTACAAAGGCTCACCGCCTTCTGGCAGAACCTGGGCAGCCACCTGGTGGTGCGCAGCGACTGGCCGGGTGTGATCCGCCAAGCCAGCCGCTTTGTCGGCCACAGCCTGCTGGGGCTGGGCGGCCAGGCACCGGTTGCGCTGCTCGACAGCAGCCCGCTGCGCGGCCTGTTGCAGGCGCACATCGACCTGGATGGCATCACCCATGCCCTGGCCAGCGAGCAGCTGCGCGCGGTCGCGGTCACCGCATTCGGCTACGAGTCTGGCCAGGCGGTGACCTTCTACCAGGGCCGCGGCACCATCGACGCCTGGCTACGCCACCGCCGCCTCGGCGTGCCCACGCCATTGACCGTTGACCACCTGCTGGCCAGCGCGGCTATCCCGCTGCTGTTCGCCCCGGTCCGGCTCGGTGACGAGTACTACGGCGACGGCGCGGTACGCCAGTCGGCGCCGATCAGCCCGGCGCTGCACCTGGGGGCCAGCCGCGTGCTGGTGGTCGGCGTCAGCGGCAACCCGCAACGGCCAGCACCACCTTTGCCGCCCCAGCGCGTGTTCAGTGGGCACCAGCCAAGCCTGGCGCAGATCGCAGGGCATATGCTCAACAGCACGTTCATCGACAGCCTGGAAGGCGATATCGAGCTGTTGCAGCGCCTGAATCACCTGAGCCGCCTGCTGCCGGCCCACCTGGATGCGCGACGCCTGGGGCTGGCGCCGATCGAGGTGCTGGTGGTGGCGCCCAGCCAGCCGCTGGACGAAATCGCCGCACGGCATCGGCGTGAGCTGCCGGCGGCGCTACGGGTGTTCCTGCGCGGCCCGGGGGCGACGCGGACCAGTGGGGCAGGGGTGTTGAGCTACTTACTGTTCGAGGCCAGCTATTGCAGCGAGCTGATCGAGCTGGGGCGGCGGGATGCGCTGACCAAGCGGCGGGAGCTGGAGCAGTTTCTGGGGCTGTAATCGATGGGGCCGCCGTGCGGCCCATCGCGACACCAAGCCGCCTTTACGGCAGCGCGTTACTCGGCAATCTGCAGCTTGCGCGACTGGGTATACACATACCGGACCTTCTCATACTCGAAGGGCGAGTTGAGCTGGCCATAGCGGAATTTGGTGGTGTAGCGTTTGTCCACCGCGCGCAGCAGGAAGATTTCCGGATGATCGGTGCTTACCTCGGCCATGTTCAGGTAATTGATCGCCTGTTCGCCGGCGTAATCCACCACCACCCCGGTGGTATCGCGCAGGTTCGACGGCCCCAGTACCGGCAGCATGATGTACGGGCCATCAGGCACGCCATAGAAGCCCAACGTCTGGCCAAAATCCTCGCTCTGGCGCGGCAGGCCCATCTTGGTCGCCGGATCCCAGAGGCCACCCACACCGATGATGGTATTGAACATCAGCCGCGCGGTGATCTCTGCCGAACGCTTGGCCTTGAGCTGCAGCACGCTGTTGAACAGGTTCGGCACATCGCCCAGGTTGTTGAAGAAATTGCTCACCCCGGTGCGCACGAACCGGGGCGTGACGTACTGGTAGCCGTCCACCAGCGGCAGCAGCACCCACTGGTCCAGGCGGTAGTTGAAGTGGTAAATGCGCCGGTTCAGCGACTCCAGCGGGTCGTATACGTTGAGCGCCGCCAAGGTGGAGCGTTCGAACTCGCGCTGGTCCAGGCCTGGGTTGAATTTCAGTTCGCGCAGCGGGTCGATGAACCCGTCCGCTTCAGGGGCCAAAGGTTGGGCGGTTACCTGAGGGTCGGACTCGATCACGCTGGTGCGCGGCGCGGTTTCCGCGGCCAGGGCATTGCCGGCAAACAGCAGGGCGGTGGCGAAGAGGAATTTGTTAACCACGGAAGAACTCCAGCATGGCGTCGCTGTTGACGCGGTAGTTGAGGTTGCCGCAATGGCCGCCATGGGGGTAAAGGGTCAGGCGATCACCAAACACCTTGCGCAGGAAACCGATATCGCCCGGGCCGAGGATGACATCGTCGGCATTGTGCATCACGGCGATTTTCGGGCTGTTGCGCAGGTAGTCCTCCAGCGCGTACAGGCTCACCTGGTTGACCAGTTGCAGGATGCTATTGCCGTCGGTGCGGGCGCGCCACATCGGGATCACCTGCTCAGTCATGTAGCAGTCGAAGTCGCATTGCAGGGCACGCTTGAAGAACGGCGTAAGGCTGCTGCCTTCGGTGATCGGGTACTTCGGCGGGATGATCAGGCCGCGCCGGTTGATCAGGTCCGAAGTGAAGGCGATATCGGCCGCCGAGAAGCGGAACGAGGTGCCGATCAGCATCGCCATCTGTTCGTTGGACAGGTGCTGACGCGACTGCTGGAAGTCATACAGCAGGGCTTCGTTGAGGTCGATGTAGCCCTTGTCCTGGAAATAGCGGGTGAGCTTTTCCAGCATCAGCTCATAGAACGTGGTGCTGCGGTCGATGCCTTTGACCTGGGTCTGCACCAGTTTGTCGAGGTTGTTGATCGAGGTGTACAGGTTGACCGGCGGGTTGAGCAGCAGCACACGCTTGAAGTTGAAGCTGCGACGGGTTTCATCCAGGTGGCTGACGAACGCTGCGTCCAGCGCGCCCAGGCTGTAACCGGTGAGGTAGTACTCGCTGATCGGCAGGCGCGGGTGCTGGGCACGTACGGCTTGCATCACCCGGTACATGTCTTCGGCGTCTTCCCGGCTGATGCCCGGGGTGGCGAAGCGCGAGGCGGCGCTCATGAAGTCGTAGCTGGTCGGCGACGACAGCTGAACCACGTGGTAACCGGCCTGGTAGAACAGTTTTTTCAGGTATTCGTTGATGGTGCTCGAATACGGCGCGCCGGTGCCGGCGATGATGAAGATCAGCGGCGCTTCATGGTCCTGGCGAGCCAGCCGGTACTTGAGCTTTTTCACTGCCCAGAAGTTGTCTGGCAGGGTGAACTCACGCTCCGGGCGCAAATTCAGGCTGTAGTCGCTCTGGTCGATTTCGTCGTCGCTGGGCAGCGTTGGTCGCTGATCGGGCGGCGTCGTGGCGATCGTCGCCTCGAACGGGTTGGTCAAGGGGAAGCCGTAGGTCGCGGCGTCGATGTCGCGCGCAGAAGCGGCCACAGCCATGAGCAGGCCGCCAAGAAGGGCGGCTAGGCGCCAATATCGAAGCATGTAATCCCCCAGAAAGAACGCGAGCAAGGTACTGCGCTACGCAGGCTAGGACCACAAGTGCCTTGGCAAAGTTGCCAAGTGCGGTGGCCTTTGGTGTGCTTGTTATCTGCAACATAGCTGCAGGATTGTGATTTTGCCTTACAACCGGCCTTGGGCGATCATGCACCGTTTCGATTACTGCTATTGGAGAACAGGATGTCTCGTACCTTGCCGGCTGCGCTGCTGTTGCTGTTTCTCGCCTTGTGGCTGGCTGCCAGTTACGGCGTGCGTTACGGGTTGATGGAGGATGCGCAGTGGGTCGGCCTTTGCGCCGTGCCCGGTGAACACTGGCAGTGCCAGGTGCGCTCGGTGCTGGGGTTGGGGATTCACTTTCAGGTGATGGCCTGGGCCGGGCTTGGGCTGGCGTTGCTGGCGCAGGTGGTTGGCGGGCGCAACGGTTGGTGGCTGGCGTTGCTGGCGCTGGTGTTCGGCATCCCGGCGCTGGTGCTGTATACCGCCAGCATTGCGGTGTTTGCTGTGGTGCTGGCGGGGTTACGGCTGGTCCGGCAAGCGCGGCGCGGCTGACTGCCATTGCTGTGTTGGCAACTGTCTTACCGGCTTGTCGGCGATGGAGGATCACGCCTTGCGCACGCGCAAACTCCGCCACAACGCCGCAGTCATCATCACACTGACCACCGCCCAACCCCAGGCCTGCTGATTCTCCAGCCCTTCCCGGTACAGCTGAGGCATCACCCCGGCCCCGACGATGAACGCCAGCAGCGCCACCTCTGCCCGTGCCGCCGCCACCGGGCGCAACAGGTAAACCACAGCCGGCAACGCCAGCGCCGCCGTGGGGAAACTGCGATAACGCGGGTCGAACACCATCGCCAGCATGCTCACTGCCGCCGCAAAGCCTGCCGCCAGCAATAGCCACCCTGCGCGCGCCTCGAACCAGGCGAACCAACGTTCCCGCCAGCCAGCCCGGCGCGCCAGCGCCAGCACCGCATGGGCCAGCACCAGCAGGTTCAGCCCCGCCAGCAACGCCGCCCACAGCCATTCCCCGGCAAACCGTGCGTGGGTGCGCATCAACTCGCCCCACAGCCCCAGGCAGCCAGCCCCAAACGCCGCCAGCAAGGGCAACAGCAAAGCCCCGGTCGCGGTGCCGGGGCGCCCGGCGAACAGCAGCATCGTTGCCATCAACAGCACGCTTGCCAGCAACCATTGCGGCCAGTGATGCAGGTTGCTCACCGGGCCCTCGAGTACCCCTTTGTCCTGCCGGTCGGCATCGTACAGCCCCCAGTAGCCGCCCACCGCGCCTTCACTGGCGCGCTTCCACGGCTGGTCGAAGGCTTCGATCAGGTTGTAGTGCCAGCCATTGGCCTCGGCCATGGCGACGAAACCGCGGATGAAGCGTGCCTCGTTGGCCCGGCTGGGCACGGCCGTCTCGCGCTGGCGGCCTTCGCTGGGCCAGCCGGTTTCGCCGATGAAGATATCCTTGGGCGCAAAGCGCGTACCGAACACCCGACGCACATCGGCGACATGCGCCAGGGCATCTTCGATACCACGCGGGTCGTCCTCCCAGTAGGGCAACAGGTGAATCGTCAAAAAGTCCACCGCTGGCGCCACCTGCGGGTGCTGCAGCCAGAACTCCCAGACATCGGCATAGGTCACCGGTACCCTGACCTGGCGCTTCACGTTGCCGATCAGCGCGGCCAGGCGCTCGCCGGTCACTTCCTTGCGCAGCAACGCCTCGTTGCCCACGATCACCGCACTGACCACATCCGGGTTGGCGTTGGCGGCGGCAATCAGCAGATCCACTTCCTTGTCGGTATCCACCGGGTTGCCATTGACCCAGGCCCCGAGCATCACCTTCAGGCCATGCTTGCGCGCCAGTGCCGGGATCGCTTCCAGTCCGGTCATGGAATAGGTGCGGATGCACTGAAATCGTTCAGCCAACAGCGCCAGGTCAGCGTCCATGCCCGCCGGGCGCAAGCGAAAAGGCTGGTCGAACGGCGACTGGTCCTTGTCGAACGGCGTGTAGGAGGCGCACTGCAATTTGTGCGTGGGGCTGGCCGCGTCCGGTAGCAGGATCGGCTTGCCGAGCGTGTACCAGAGCGCCCCAAGCCCTGAGAGGGCAAGCAGGCAGGCGAGCAGGTACAGCGGGAGCAGCAGGCGGGCAGGGCTGGGCATCAGGCGGTCCATCGTCAGGCGCAAAGCGTTAGATAGTAGCCCGGCGCCAAACCTTTGGCATGCAAGGATCGCGCAGAATGGCGCAGGCAGATGCCGCTAATGGCACAGTGCTGTCGCAAAGGGTTCGGGTGCAGGTCGCAGCTGGAGCAGGTTGGGCAGCGTTGCAGGACCATGATGCAATCTCCGAGACCTGACGAGGGGATGCTTTGATGGCAACTTTGAAAAAAATGCGACGACTCCTGGGGGCGGGCACCGCCCTGGTATTGGCCATGAGCGGTGCACAGGCCATGGCCAAAGAAGTGAGCATCGGTTACGTGGATGGCTGGGCCGACAGCGTGGCGACCACCAACGTGGCCGCCGAAGTGATCAAGCAGAAGCTCGGCTACGACGTGAAGCTGCAGGCCGTGGCCACCGGCATCATGTGGCAGGGTGTAGCCACCGGCAAACTCGACGCCATGCTCTCGGCCTGGCTGCCGGTAACCCATGGTGAGTACTGGACCAAGAACAAGGACAACGTGGTCGATTACGGCGCCAACTTCAAAGATGCCAAGATCGGCCTGATCGTGCCGGAGTACGTCAAGGCCAACAGCATCACCGACCTCAAGACCGATGAAAGCTTCAAACAGAAGATCGTCGGCATCGACGCAGGCTCCGGGGTCATGCTCAAGACCGACCAGGCCATCAAGGACTACGACCTTACCGGCTACAAGCTGCAGGCAAGCTCCGGCGCGGCGATGACCGCAGAACTGGGCCGTGCCTACGCCAAGAAGCAGTCCATCGCCGTGACCGGCTGGGTGCCGCACTGGATGTTCGCCAAATGGAAGCTGAAGTTCCTTGAAGACCCCAAAGGCGTCTATGGCGCGGCCGAGACGGTCAACAGCATCGGCAGCAAAGAGTTGGCGACCAAAGCGCCAGAAGTGGCCGAGTTCCTGAAGAAGTTCAGCTGGAAGTCCAAGGATGAGATTGGCGAGGTGATGCTGGCGATTCAGGAAGGCGCCAAGCCTGAAGCTGCGGCGAAAGATTGGGTAGCCAAGCACCCGGATCGTGTCCAGGAGTGGACGGGCAAATAACCGATCAGATTCTCCAGACCGGGGCCACACAGTGGCCCCGCTTTGTTACTGATTCTGCAAAACACCCTTGCATCTAAGACTAAGGTCGTCTGGTTGGCGTTCAAAGGCAGCATAAAGTGACGGTGTGGGTTCCATCCCCTATCTGTGCTGCTAGGACAAAAACAATGAACGACAGCATTTACCTCTCGATACAAAACAGCCCCCGTTTCAAGGAGCTGGTCACCAAGCGCGAACGGTTCGCCTGGGTTCTCTCGGCGATCATGCTCGGCCTGTACTGCGCCTTCATCCTCCTGATCGCCTACGGTCCTCATCTGCTGGGCGCCAAGCTCAGCCCTGAGTCGTCGATTACCTGGGGCATCCCCCTGGGCGTCGGCCTGATCGTTTCGGCATTCGTCCTGACCGCCATCTACGTGCGCCGCGCCAACGGCGAATTCGATGAGCTGAACAAGGCCATCCTCAAGGAGGCGCAACAATGATTCGCCACACCAAAGCCTTGGCCGTACTGGCCTGCGGCGTTTTCGCACCCGCCGTGTGGGCAGCCGATGCCCTGACCGGCGAGGTGCAGAAACAGCCGCTGAACGTTGCAGCGATCGCCATGTTCGTGGCCTTCGTCGCCTTTACCTTGGGCATCACCTACTGGGCCTCCAAGCGTAACAAGTCGGCAGCCGACTACTACGCTGCCGGCGGCAAGATCACCGGCTTTCAGAACGGTCTGGCGATTGCCGGCGACTACATGTCGGCAGCGTCGTTCCTGGGTATTTCCGCGCTGGTGTTCACCTCCGGCTACGACGGCCTGATCTACTCGATCGGCTTCCTGGTCGGCTGGCCGATCATTCTGTTCCTGATCGCCGAGCGCCTGCGCAACCTGGGCAAATACACCTTTGCCGACGTAGCCTCCTACCGCCTGGGGCAAAAGGAAATCCGTACCCTGTCGGCCTCCGGTTCACTGGTGGTGGTGGCCTTCTACCTGATCGCGCAGATGGTCGGCGCCGGCAAGCTGATCGAGCTGCTGTTCGGCCTGGACTACCATGTCGCGGTGATCCTGGTGGGTATCCTGATGTGCCTGTACGTACTGTTCGGCGGCATGCTGGCCACCACCTGGGTACAGATCATCAAGGCCGTACTGCTGCTGTCCGGTGCCAGCTTCATGGCACTGATGGTGATGAAGCACGTGGGCTTCGACTTCAACACCCTGTTCTCCGAAGCGATCAAGGTGCACAGCAAGGGTGAGGCGATCATGAGCCCGGGCGGCCTGGTCAAGGACCCGATCTCGGCGTTCTCGCTGGGCCTGGCACTGATGTTCGGTACTGCCGGCCTGCCGCATATCCTGATGCGCTTCTTCACCGTCAGTGACGCCAAGGAAGCCCGCAAGAGCGTGCTCTACGCCACCGGCTTCATCGGCTACTTCTACATCCTGACCTTCATCATCGGCTTTGGCGCGATCCTGCTGGTCAGCACCAACCCGGACTTCAAGGACGCCGCCGGCGCCCTGCTGGGCGGCAACAACATGGCGGCGGTGCACCTGGCCGATGCCGTGGGTGGCAGCATCTTCCTGGGCTTCATCTCGGCGGTAGCGTTCGCCACCATCCTGGCGGTGGTTGCCGGCCTGACCCTGGCCGGTGCCTCGGCGGTGTCCCATGACCTGTACGCCAGCGTATGGCGCAAGGGCAAGGCCAACGACAAGGACGAGATCCGTGTGTCGAAGATCACCACCATCGCCCTTGGCGTGCTGGCGATCGGCCTGGGCATTCTGTTCGAGAAACAGAACATCGCCTTCATGGTCGGCCTGGCGTTCTCCATTGCCGCCAGCTGCAACTTCCCAGTCCTGCTGCTTTCGATGTACTGGAAGAAGCTGACCACCCGCGGCGCCATGATCGGCGGCTGGCTGGGCCTGGTGAGTGCAGTGACGCTGATGATCCTTGGCCCGACCATCTGGGTGCAGATCCTCGGCCACGAGAAGCCTATCTACCCGTACGAGTACCCGGCGCTGTTCTCGATGCTGATTGCCTTCGTCGGTATCTGGTTCTTCTCGGTCACCGACAAGTCCAAGGCAGCTGAAAGCGAACGTGCACTGTTCTTCCCGCAGTTCGTCCGCTCGCAGACTGGCCTGGGGGCTTCGGGCGCCGTGTCGCACTGATTGACGCGCAATGAAAAACCGCGCTGCGGCTGATGCCGTAGCGCGGTTTTTTTTGCAGCGGCTGACAGCGCTAGATCATCCCAAGCAACAACAACACCAGCAGTATCACCAGCACCACGCCAATGATGCCGGACGGGCCATAGCCCCAGCTGCGCGAGTGCGGGAAGACCGGTAAGCCACCAATCAACAGCAGGATGAGGATGATGATGAGGATCGTGGTCATGACGGAGTCCTTGCGTGGTTAGGGGTCAAGGGCCTCGAATAGCTGGCCTCTTGTTAATTCGGACCGGCGCCGCTTGGCAAAGATTCCATTTGCTTGGCACGACCGTAGGGTCATGCCCACCCATTCACTACCCTGATGGACCCTCCCTGACGGCAACGCCTTGATTAGACTGGGCTCATCACCCATCAGTACAAGGCCTGCCACCATGCACAAACGCATCATGATCACTGGCGCCGGTTCCGGCCTCGGCCGCGAGATTGCCCTGCGCTGGGCGCGCGAGGGCTGGCGCCTGGCGCTGGCCGATGTCAACGAGCCAGGGCTGCGCGAAACCCTTGAGCAGGTGCGGGGTGCCGGTGGCGAGGGCTTCATCCAGCGCTGCGACGTGCGCGACTACAGCCAGCTGACCGCCCTGGCCCAGGCCTGCGAAGAGAAGTTCGACGGTATCGACGTGATCGTCAACAACGCCGGTGTAGCCTCGGGCGGCTTCTTCGCCGAGCTGTCGTTGGAGGATTGGGACTGGCAGATCGCGGTCAACCTGATGGGCGTGGTCAAGGGCTGTAAGGCCTTCCTGCCACTGCTCGAGCGCAGCAAGGGGCGCATCATCAATGTGGCGTCGATGGCGGCCCTGATGCAGGGGCCGGGCATGAGCAACTACAACGTTGCCAAGGCCGGTGTGCTGGCGCTGTCGGAGAGCCTGCTGGTAGAGCTGCGCCAGTTGGAAGTGGCGGTGCACGTGGTGTGCCCGTCGTTCTTCCAGACCAACCTGCTGGACTCCTTCCGTGGCCCGAACCCGGCCATGAAGGCCCAAGTGGGCAAACTGCTGGAGGGCTCGCCGATCAGTGCAGCGGACATTGCCGACTACATCCACCAGCAGGTCGAGGCCGGTGAATTCCTGATCCTGCCCCACGAGGCCGGGCGCCAGGCCTGGCAGCTCAAGCAGCAGGCGCCGCAGCGGCTGTATGACGAGATGGCAGAGATGGCGGTGAAAATGCGTAGCAAGGCCCAAGCGCGCGGATTGTAGTACCGTCTGTAGGGCGAATTACCAGCCAGTGTAGGCTTGCTCTGAATTGCTCCCGGGGCGTTGAGTCAGCGGATTTCCCCATGCAATCTCCGGTTTTTCCTGTTGCCGGAGGGCCGGAACATGTTGGTCATTGGACGTGAAGTCGGCGAAGTCATCAACATTGGTGACGACATTCAGATCAAGGTGGTGGAAACACGCAATGGCATGGTGCGTTTTGGCGTGAGCGCGCCGCGTGAAGTGTCGGTGCACCGGGCAGAGGTGTACAAGCGGATAAAGGCGGGGGAGAAGCGCAAGGGCAAATCGGCTTGATGTCGACGTTACCCACCGCTTCGCGGGCGAGTGCCGCGAAGCGGTGGGTATCGATCAGTCGAGCAGTTCACGCGGCACATCGTGCTTGGCCAGCAGTTGGCACTGCTGGCTTTCCGGGTCGAACAGGATGAACGCCTGGCCCTTGGCCAGCGCCTGGCGCACCCGCAGCACACGGGTTTCCAGTGGCGTGTCGTCGCCATTGTCGGTGCCGTCGCGGGTGACGAAGTCCTCGATCAGGCGCGTCAGGGTTTCGGCTTGCAGGTGTTCGTAGGGGATCAGCATGGGCGGCAATCAGCTTGGTAACGGAATGCGCCCATGCTACGCCAAACCGGGCCGCTGCGGCTCACTCCTTGTTCCCCACCAGGCTGTCGACTGCAGGCACCCGCGTGTCGCTCTCCATCTGCGCATCGTGCTCCAGCTGGTGGCTGAAGCGCTCCAGGGACGCATTGGTCGGATTGGAATCGCTTGCGAACACCGGTGGGCTGAGCAGGTAGCCCGACAACAGGCGGCTGAGCGCGGCCAGGCTGTCGATATGGGTGCGCTCGTAACCGTGGGTGGCATCGCAACCGAAGGCCACCAGCGCGGTGCGGATGTCGTGCCCGGCAGTGACCGCCGAATGGGCATCGCTGAAGTAATAGCGGAACACGTCACGGCGCACCGGCACATCCTGGTCGCCGGCCAGTTTCAGCAGGTGGCGTGACAGGTGGTAGTCGTAGGGCCCCGACGAGTCCTGCATGGCCACACTGACCGCGTGCTCGCTCGATGCCTGGCCGGGTGCTACCGGGGCGATGTCGATGCCGACGAACTCGCTGACGTCCCAAGGCAGGGCAGCGGCAGCGCCTGAGCCGGTTTCTTCGGTGATGGTGAACAGCGGGTGGCAGTCGATCATCGGCTGGCGGCCACTTTCCACCACTGCCTTGAGGGCTGCCAGCAGCGCAGCCACGCCGGCCTTGTCGTCCAGATGGCGGGCACTGATGTGGCCGCTCTCGGTGAACTCCGGCAGCGGGTCGAATGCCACGAAGTCGCCGATGGCAATCCCCAAGGACTCGCAGTCGGCGCGGGTGGCGCAGTAGGCGTCCAGGCGCACTTCGACATGTTCCCAGCTGACGGGCATCTGGTCGATGGCGGTATTGAAGGCGTGCCCGCTGGCCATCAGCGGCAATACGCTGCCGCGGAACACCCCGGTGTCGGTGAAGACGCTGACCCGGCTGCCCTCGGCGAAGCGGCTCGACCAGCACCCCACCGGGGCCAGGGCCAGGCGGCCGTTGTCCTGCAGCTGGCGCACGCTGGCGCCGATGGTGTCCAGGTGGGCCGAGACGGCGCGGTCCGGGGAGCTTTGCCGGCCTTTGAGGGTGGCGCGGATGGTGCCGCGGCGGGTCAGTTCGAAGGGAATGCCCAGTTCGTCCAGGCGTTCGGCGACATAGCGCACGATGGTGTCGGTGAAGCCGGTCGGGCTGGGGATGGCGAGCATCTCCAGCAAGACGCGCTTGAGGTAGTCAAGGTCCGGCTCGGGGTATCGTTCAGACATGGGTACTCCTCAGGTATTGCTTTGCTCTTGCAGGCCCTATCGCCGGCAAGCCGGCGCCCACAGGTAGGGGGTGATGCACAGGTTCAGGAAACTGCGCCAGAGACCAGTGGGAGCCGGCTTGCCGGCGAGAGGGCCGTCATGGATTCACGCCAACGCCCGGCTGTGCGGGAACAGCAGGTCGACAAAGCGCTCTGCAGTTGGCTGCGGCTCATGGTTGGCCAAGCCGGCGCGCTCGTTGGCCTCGATGATCACGTAGTCCGGCTGTTCGGCATCACGCACCATCAGGTCCAGGCCCACCACTGGAATCTCCAGCGCCCGCGCAGCGCGCACGGCGGCATCGGCCAGCACCGGGTGCAGGCGCTCGGTAACGTCCTCCAGGGTGCCGCCGGTGTGCAGGTTGGCGGTGCGGCGCACAGCCAGGCGCTGGCCTGCGGGCAGTACGCTGGTGTAGTCGAAACCGGCGTCACGCAAGGTGCGCTCGGTCTCGTCGTCCAGCGGAATGCGGCTTTCACCACCGGTAGCGGCCTGACGGCGGCGGCTCTGGGCTTCGATCAACTGATGGATGCTGTGCTTGCCGTCACCGACCACCTGGGCCGGATGCCGAACCGCCGCTGCAACCACCTCGAAACCGATCACCACGATGCGCAGGTCATGCCCCGGGTGGAAACTCTCCAGCAGCACGCGGCTGTCGAAGCGGCGGGCGTGTTCGATGGCCTGGCTAACTTCCTCGTAAGTCGTCAGGTTCACCGCCACACCTTGGCCCTGCTCACCATCGACCGGTTTGACCACCACCGCGCCGTGCTCGTCGAGAAACGCCAGGTTATCGTCGGCATTGCCGGCCAGTTGCTGCACCGGTACCAGCAAGCCTGCGTTGTGCAAGGTTTGCTGGGTCAGGCGCTTGTCCTGGCAGAGGGTCATGCTGACCGCACTGGTCAGGTCGCTGAGCGATTCGCGGCAACGCACGCGGCGCCCGCCGAGGCTGAGGGTGAACAGCCCGCCTGCGGCGTCGTCCACCTGCACCTCGATGCCACGGCGGTAGGCCTCATCGACGATGATCCGTGCATACGGATTCAACCCCGCCTCAGGGCCGGGGCCAAGAAACAATTGCTGGTTGATGCCGTTCTTGCGCTTGACGGCGAAGGTCGGCAGGTTGCGGAAACCGAGCTTCTCATACAGCCGCTTGGCCTGACGGTTGTCGTGCAGCACCGACAAGTCCAGGTAGGCCAGGCCGCGGCTCATGAAGTGCTCGACCAGGTGGCGCACCAGCACCTCACCCACGCCAGGGCGGGTGCAATGCGGGTCCACGGCCAGGCACCACAGGCTGCTGCCGTGTTCGGGGTCATCGAACGCCTTGCTGTGGTTCAGGCCCATGACGCTGCCGATCACCGCGCCGCTGTCTTCATCCTCGGCCAGCCAGTACACCGGCCCGCCCTGGTGGCGCGGCGTCAGCAGTTCCGGCTGGACCGGCAGCATGCCGCGTGCCTGGTACAGGGTGTTGATCGCCTGCCAGTCACTGCTGCTTTGTGCACGGCGGATGCGGAAACCGCGAAACACGCGTTGCGCCTGGCGGTAGTCGGTGAACCACAGCCGCAGCGTGTCGGACGGGTCCAGAAACAGCTGCTGCGGTGCCTGCGCCAGCAGCTGTTGAGGGGCCGCCACATACAGCGCGATGTCACGTTCGCCGGGGCGTTCCTGCTGCAGTGCCTCGGCCAGGCTGGCCGGGTCGGGGTAGGTGTGACCTATCAGCAGCCGGCCCCAGCCGCAGTGCAGCGCACGCGGCTGGTCGTGGGGTTCGCTGCCATCGCCGGCCAGGCGCGCCTGGAGGCGCTCGTAAGACGGCGTCTGGCCACGCAACAGGCGCTGACCGTAGGCAGTTTCATGGGCTTTCATCGGTCAGATTCCTTGTTCGCTGAGCCACAGGTTCAGCGCCGCCAGCTGCCACAGCTTGGAGCCGCGCAGCGGGGTAAGTTGGCCATGCGGGTTGCTCAACAGGCGGTCGATCATGGTCGGGTTGAACAGCCCGCGGTCCTGGCTGGGGTCGGTGAGCAGCTCGCGTACCCAGTCCAGGGTGGCGCCTTGCAGGTGCTTGAGGCCGGGTACCGGGAAGTAGCCTTTCTTGCGGTCGATCACCTCATGGGGGATCACCCGGCGTGCGGCTTGCTTGAGCACATGCTTGCCACCATCGGGCAGTTTGAAGCGCGCCGGGATACGTGCCGACAACTCGACCAGGCGGTAATCCAGGAACGGCGTACGGGCTTCCAGGCCCCAGGCCATGGTCATGTTGTCGACCCGTTTGACCGGGTCGTCGACCAGCATCACCGTGCTGTCCAGGCGCAGCGCCTTGTCCACCGCGTCGGGCGCGCCTGGGCGGGCGAAGTGTTCACGCACGAAGTCGCCGGCAACATCGGTCTCCAGCAGCCAAGGGGCTTGCACGGTATCGCGGTACTCGGCATGGCTGCGGTCGAAGAACGCATCGCGGTAGGCGCCAAAGGCGTCATCGGCGCCGTCCACCTGCGGGTACCAGTGGTAGCCGGCGAACAGCTCGTCGGCACCCTGGCCGCTCTGCACGCCCTTGCAGTGCTTGGCTACCTCGCGTGACAGCAGGTAGAAAGCGATGCAGTCGTGGCTGACCATCGGCTCGCTCATGGCGCGGAACGCGGCCGGCAATTGCTCGATGATTTCGCTTTCGGCGATGCGCAGCTGGTGGTGGCGGGTGCCGTAGTGCTTGGCGATCAGGTCGGAGTACTGGAACTCGTCACCGCGCTCGCCGCCGGCATCTTCGAAGCCGATGGAGAACGTCGACAGGTCATCTACGCCCACTTCCCGCAGCAAACCGACCAACAGGCTGGAGTCGACGCCGCCGGACAGCAGTACACCCACGTCTACCGCGGCGCGCTGGCGGATGCCGACGGCATCACGGGTAGCATCGAGCACACGGGTGGTCCAGCCTTCCAGGTCCAGGTCGCGCTCGTCCGGGTTGGGGCCGTAGTGCAGCTGCCACCAGGTCTGGCGCTCGACTTCTCCATGGCGGTCGATGCGCATCCAGGTGCCGGGTTCGAGCTTTTGCACATTGGCCAGCAAGGTGCGTGGCGCCGGCACCACCGCGTGGAAGTTGAGGTAGTGGTTGAGCGCTACCGGGTCGATCATCGGATCGATGTCGCCACCTTTGAGCAGCGCTGGCAGGGTCGAGGCAAAGCGCAGGCGTTCGCCGTTGCGCGACAGGTACAAAGGCTTGACGCCCAGGCGGTCGCGGGCCAGGAACAGGCGCTGATTGTCGCGCTCCCAGATGGCCAGGGCGAACATGCCGTTGAGCTTGGGCAGCAGGGCCGCGCCCCAGGCGTGGTAGCCCTTGAGCAGCACCTCGGTATCGCCGTCGGACCAGAAGGTGTAGCCCAGGTCCTGTAGCTCTTGGCGTAGTTCGGGGAAGTTGTAGATGGCACCGTTGAAGGCCAGAGACAGGCCCAGGGTGTTGTCGACCATGGGCTGAGCCGAGCCGTCGGACAGGTCCATGATTTTCAGCCGGCGATGGCCAAGGGCGATCGGGCCCAGGCTATGGAAGCCCCAGGCGTCGGGGCCACGGGGCGCCAGGTGATGGGTCATGCGCTCTACCGCGGCGAGATCCGCCGGGCGAGGGGCTTGGTCGATGGGGGTGAAACGCAACTCTCCTGCTAATCCGCACATAGGTCCTTACCGGTTTTTCCGTTGGGGAATCAGCGCCCCGGATTAGGGCGCCTGTAAGGAACTGACCTGGGGGATTTGTGAGAGTTTTAGATCGATCTGTTATAAGTAGTGCCCTGCGTTACGGCCAATCGCCGGCAAGCCGGCTCCCACCGCGACCTCGGAGTTCTTCAGACCTGCGCTTTATCTATGGCAGCAACTGTCTTACTCAACTTCTAAAAGCTGGCGCGATCCCGGTGGGAGCCGGCTTGCCGGCGATTGGGCTGCACAGCAGCCCCATTCACTTCCCCCGAATCAACCGGCGCAAGCCAAACCGGTTCGGGTGGCACGCCTCTGCCACCGCCCGCGGCAGCGGCAAAGGCTCGCCACTGACCCACGCCGCAATCAGCTCGCCCGAAAGCGGCGCTGTGATCAGCCCCCGCGACCCATGCCCACTATTCACATACAGCCCCTCAAGCCAGGGGCAGGGTACATCGGGCACCTGCCGCGCATCCTTGGCCAGTATGGCGTAGGCCTCGGCAAAGGCTGCAGGGTCGGCAACCGGCCCCACGATCGGCAAGTAATCCGGGCTGGTGCATCGAAATGCCGCGCGCCCCTGCAACTGCTCAGGGTCAAGCGCCGCAGCACCCAGCCGCCGGGCCAGGTCGGTAGAGATTTCATCGAGCATGGCCAGGTTGCCCTGGTGTTCGGCCACGGTCGGCGTCAGGTCATCGCTATGGAAGTCAAAGCTGGCCCCCAGCGTGTGCTCCTCCCCCCTGGGCGGTGCTACATAGCCCTCGGCGCAGACCACGGTAGCCAGCGCCCGGCTGGCGTCGGTCGCCGGCAGGCGGGTGACCTGCCCGCGGATGCGCTTGAGCGGTAGCTGGGCACAAGGCTCGAAACGCTTCACATCAGCCGCCCCGGCCAGCACCACCACAGGGGCGCTGGCCAGTAACCGGTCGCCGGCCCAGGCTTGCCACAGGCCATCGGCCTTGCGCAGTGCGAGTACATCGTGATGGGCCAGCAGGCGAATGTTGGAGTGCTGCAGTTGTGCCTGGCACAGTGCCGGTGGATGCACCCAGCCGCCTTCGGGGTAGTACAACCCGCCGGCCGGGAGCGCGACCCCGGCGATCGTTTCGGCTTCACTGCGCTGCACTGCTCGCAGCAAGCTGCCCTCGAAGGCGTCGGCGAGCTTGCCCTGGCGTTCGGCTTCCTTGTGGTCGAATGCCAGTTGCAAAACCCCGCACGCATCCCAGTCCTGGCCGCGCTGCAGGCGTTGAAGCTGGCGCCGGGTGTAGCCGAACCCGGACAGGATCATCTGCGACAAAACCGTGCCGTGCGCGGACAGCTTGAGGTACAGCACGCCCTGGGGGTTGCCGGAGGCTTCGCGGGCGGCGGCGTCGTGACGCTCCAGTACCGTTACTTGCCAGCCCCGTGCGGCCAGGCTGGCAGCGCTGGCAGTGCCGGCGAGCCCTGCGCCGATCACCAGGGCCTCGCGCGGGCCTTCGGGCGCTCGTGGCCGCGCGTACCAGGGCGCCGACAGGGGGGCGTTGGGCGGGCCGGTGTACTCACCGCTCATCACCTCCCACTTCTTGCCGATGCCAGGCACCTTTTTCATGGTGAAGCCGGCTTCGATCAGGCTGCGACGCACCCAGCCGGTAGTGGTGAAGGTGCCCAGTGCGGTGCCGGCATGGGACAACCTGGCCAGTTGCCTGAACAGCTCGGGTGTCCACATGTCGGGGTTTTTCGCCGGGGCGAAGCCGTCGAGAAACCACACGTCGATACGCGCGTCCAGCTGCGGCAGCTGCTCCAGCACATCGCCGATCAGCAGGGTGAGGGTGATTCGGCCCTGGTCGAAGGTGAACTGCTGGAAGCCTTGATGCACCGCGACGTATTGCTGCAGAAAGGGTTCGGTGAACCCGGCCAGCTCCGGCCACAGGCGCATTGCACGGGCCATGTCGGCATGGCCCAGGGGATACTTCTCGACGCTGATGAAGTGCAAGCGGGCATCTGCGTGGGCTGTTTCGGCGAACAGCTGCCAGGCACAGAAAAAATTCATGCCGGTGCCAAAGCCGGTTTCACCGATCACCAGGCAGCCGTGGGGCGCCAGGTCGGCGAAGCGCTGGCGCAGGCGGGTTTGTTCGAGGAACACATGCTGGGTTTCGGCAATGCCCTCGTTGATGGCGAAGTAGACATCGCCGTATTGCCGCGAATGTGGGCGGCCCTGGTCGTCCCAGTCGATCTGGGCATGCTGAAGGAGGGTGGGTGCGGGCATGGCTGGTTTCGCTGGAAGTGGGTAGCTGCAAGCTTCAAGCTACAAGCTGCAAGAAAAAGCAGATGGTGGCACGCCCTGGCTTTTCTTGCAGCTTGAAGCTTGCGGCTTGCGGCTTGCGGCTTGCGGCTTGCAGCTTGCAGCTTCCCCCCAAGATTCCGCTAGTCTTGCTTATCCATTGAAGGAGCGAGTGCATGTTTGAATCCGCGGAAATTGGTCACAGCATCGACGACGATACCTTCGAGGCAGAAGTGCCCGCGCTGCGCGAGGCTTTGCTCGAAGCCCAGTACGAACTCAAACAGCAGGCACGCTTCCCGGTGATCGTGCTGATCAATGGCATCGAAGGCGCTGGCAAGGGCGAGACGGTCAAACTGCTCAACGAGTGGATGGACCCGCGCATGATCGACGTGCTCACCTTCGACCAGCAGACCGACGAAGAGCTGGCCCGCCCGCCCGCCTGGCGCTATTGGCGGGCGCTGCCGCCGAAGGGGCGCATGGGCGTGTTTTTCGGCAATTGGTACAGCCAGATGCTGCAGGGCAGGGTGCACGGGCAGTTCAAGGATGCCGTGCTCGACCAGGCCATCACCGGCGCCGAGCGGTTGGAGCAGATGCTTTGCGACGAAGGTGCGCTGATCATCAAGTTCTGGTTCCACCTGTCCAAGAAACAGATGAAAGCGCGGCTCAAGTCGCTCAAGGACGACCCCTTGCACAGCTGGCGCATCAGCCCGCTGGACTGGCAACAGTCCCAGACCTACGACCGCTTCGTGCGCTTTGGCGAGCGGGTATTGCGCCGTACCAGCCGTGACTATGCACCCTGGCACGTAGTCGAAGGCGTCGACCCCAACTACCGCAGCCTGGCCGTCGGACGCATCCTGCTGGAAAGCCTGCAGGCCGCACTGGCCGTCAACCCCAAAGGCAAGCACCAGGGCAACATTGCACCGCTGGGCCGCAGCATCGACCAGCGCAGCCTGCTGGGCGCGCTGGACATGACCCTGCGCCTGGACAAGCAGGACTACCAGGAGCAACTGGTGACCGAGCAGGCACGCCTGGCCGGCCTGCTGCGCCACAAACACATGCGTCGGCATGCCCTGGTGGCGGTCTTCGAGGGTAATGATGCGGCGGGCAAAGGGGGCGCGATCCGCCGCGTGGCCGCTGCGCTGGACCCGCGCCAGTACCGTATCGTGCCAATCGCCGCCCCTACCGAGGATGAGCGTGCTCAGCCGTACCTGTGGCGGTTCTGGCGGCATATCCCGGCGCGCGGCAAGTTCACCATCTTCGACCGGTCCTGGTATGGCCGGGTGCTGGTCGAGCGCATCGAGGGTTTTTGCACCCCGGCCGACTGGATGCGCGCGTATGGCGAGATCAATGATTTCGAGGAGCAGCTGGTGAACGCCGGCGTGGTGGTCGTCAAGTTCTGGCTGGCGATCGACCAGCAAACCCAGCTGGAGCGTTTTGAAGAGCGCGAGCAGATCCCGTTCAAGCGCTACAAGATCACCGAGGACGATTGGCGCAACCGCGAGAAGTGGGACCTGTACGTGGATGCCGTGGGCGACATGGTCGACCGCACCAGCACCGAGATCGCGCCATGGACCCTGGTCGAGGCCAATGACAAGCGCTGGGCGCGGGTGAAGGTGCTGCGCACCCTCAATGAAGCCCTGGAAGCGGCGTTTGCCAAGCACAAGAAATAGCCTGTCGGCATGCCGCGGGGGAATGACCTGATGAATTCTTTTCCCGGCTTTTTTCCCCGGTGGCAGGCAGCAAGCCTTTAGAATCGAGACACCCCACAACGGGCTCGACCGAGGACTTTATGCACATCACATCCGGGCGCCGGAGCTATGGACTGGCTCTGGCGCTTTTGACTGCACTGCTCTGGGGCATCCTGCCGATCAAACTCAAGCAGGTGTTGCAGGTGGTCGACCCCATTACCGTCACCTGGTTCCGCCTGCTGGTGTCCGGCGGCCTGCTGTTCGCCTGGCTGGCGGCCAAGCGCCGCTTGCCTTCTTTCGCCAAGCTCGGCGCCAAGGGCAAAGGCTTGGTGGGGGTGGCCGTATGCGGGCTGATGGGCAACTACGTGCTGTACCTGATCGGCCTCAATCTGCTGAGCCCCGGCACAGCGCAATTGGTGGTGCAGATCGGCCCGGTGCTGCTGCTGGTGGCCAGTGTGTTCGTGTTCAAGGAACGCTTCAGCCTGGGCCAAGGGCTTGGGCTGATGGTGCTGCTGGCCGGCTTCGGCCTGTTCTTCAACCAGCGCCTGGAAGAGCTGCTGACCTCGCTGGGCGCCTACACCACAGGCGTGCTGACCATCCTGCTGGCCACCAGCATCTGGGTGTTCTATGCCCTGAGCCAGAAACAGCTGCTGACGGTGTGGCATTCGCAGCAGGTGATGATGGTGATCTACCTGAGCTGCGCCGCGCTGCTGACACCTTGGGTGCACCCGCTGGAGGCGCTGCAGCTGACCCCCCTGCAAGGCTGGTTGCTGCTGGCGTGCTGCCTGAACACGCTGGTGGCGTATGGGGCTTTTGCCGAGGCCCTGGCGCACTGGGAGGCATCGCGGGTCAGCGCCACACTGGCGCTGACGCCACTGGTGACCTTTGTGGCGGTGGCGATTGCGGCCTGGCTGTGGCCGGACTATGTGCAGGCCGAGGACATCAATGCCTTGGGCTATGTTGGCGCGGTGACCGTGGTGCTGGGGTCGACACTGGTGGCCCTGGGACCATCGCTGGTGGCTGGGTGGCGGGCGAGAAGGGCGCGTTTGGCTCAGGTTGGTTGAGAGCCTGTTCCGGCCCTATCGCCGGCAAGCCGGCTCCCACACGGACCGCGCCAGCTTTTAGATGTTGAGCAAGACTGTTGCCCCACAGGTCCCCACCAAGCCTGAAGACTGTGGGGTACCGGTGGGAGCCGGCTTGCCGGCGATAGGGCCCTAAGTACCCGCCAATCAATCAGCCCTGGCCACCCGGCGCCCGCACGTTCTATCGAAGCGTGCGGAGCAACTGTCCCCCTCAAATTTCAAAAGCTGGCGCCATCCCAGGTGGGAGCCGGCTTGCCGGCGATAGGGCCCTAAGCAACAGCCAATCAATCAGCCCTTGCCACCGGGCGCCAGCATGTTCTCCGGCCTTACCCACTCATCGAACTGCTCGTTGGTCAGGTATTGCAACTCCAGCGCCGCCTCGCGCAGGGTCTTGCCCTCGCTGTAGGCCTTCTTGGCGATTTCCGCCGCTTTGTCATAGCCGATATGCGGGTTGAGTGCGGTGACCAGCATCAGCCCACGCTCCAGGTGCGCCGCCATCTGCTCGGCATCCGGCTCGATCCCCGCCACGCAATGCTGCTGGAAGTTGCGACAGCCATCGGCCAGCAGTTCGATCGACTGCAGCAGGTTATGGATGATCACCGGCTTGAACACATTCAACTGCAGGTGCCCCTGGCTGGCGGCGAAACCGATGGCCGCGTCATTGCCCAGCACCTGGCAGGCCAGCATCGACAGCGCCTCGCACTGGGTCGGGTTGACCTTGCCCGGCATGATCGAGCTGCCCGGCTCGTTGGCCGGCAGGCGCACCTCGGCCAAGCCGGCGCGGGGGCCGGAACCGAGCAAACGCAGGTCGTTGGCGATTTTCATCAAGGCGACCGCCAAGGTTTTCAGTGCCCCGGCCAGGCTGGTCAACGGCTCGTGGCCGGCCAAGGCGGCGAACTTGTTCGGCGCGGTGACGAACGGCAGGCCGGAGAGGGCGGCCAGCTCAGCAGCGATGGCTTCGGCGAACCCCTGCGGGGCATTGAGCCCGGTACCCACGGCAGTACCGCCCTGGGCCAGCTCGCACACCGCCGGCAAGGTGGCGCGGATGGCGCGCTGGGCGTAGTCCAGCTGGGCAACGAAGGCCGACACCTCCTGGCCGAAGGTGATGGGCGTGGCGTCCATCATGTGTGTGCGGCCGGTCTTGACCAGTTTGTGGTGGCGCGCCGCAAGCTCCGCCAGCCCCGAAGACAGCTCGGCGATCGCCGGTAGCAGTTGCTCGTGCACCGCCTGTGCTGCGGCGATGTGCATGGCGGTGGGGAAGCAGTCGTTGGAGCTCTGCGAACGGTTGACGTGGTCGTTAGGGTGCACCGGCGCCTTGCCGCCGCGGCCTTGGCCAGCGAGCTCGTTGGCCCTCCCGGCGATCACCTCGTTGACGTTCATGTTGCTCTGGGTGCCGCTGCCGGTCTGCCACACCACCAGCGGGAACTGGTCGTCGTGCTCACCGCCCAACACTTCGTCGGCCGCCTGCTCGATCAGCCGGGCGATGTCCGCGGGCAGGGCGCCATTGCGGTCGTTGACCCTTGCCGCGGCCTTCTTGATCAGCGCCAGGGCGTGCAGCACCGGTAGCGGCATGCGTTCCTTGCCAATGGCAAAGTTGATCAGCGAGCGTTGGGTCTGTGCGCCCCAGTAGGCGTGCTCCGGAACTTCGACCGGGCCCAGGCTGTCTGTTTCGATACGGCTCATGCTGCGTTCACTCCCCTGTCAGTCAGAATCAGCAGTTTAGGCCCCCATGCGATCGCGCGGTTCAATCGCGCTTCGTGCCACTTGAGCGCTGCCCCCTGGCGGGAGCAGAATGCTCATCTCTGAGGTAACGCCTCCCCCTCCTTGAAGGATATGCAATGACCCGTCTCCGTGCCCTCTGTGCTGCCGTCGCCCTGGCCTGTGCCAGCGGCCAGGTGCTCGCTGCCACTGCCAGCCACAACGCTGCCGCCGAGAAATTCCTGACCCTGGCCAACGCTGACAAGCTGGGCACCCCGGTGTACATGCAAGTCCAGCAGATGTTCGCCCAGCGCTTCGCCCAGACCAAGGCCCCGGCCAGCAAGCAGTCGGTGCTCGAGAGCTACCAGGCCAAGGCCAACGCCGCGCTGGACAGCGCCATCGGCTGGAACAAGCTCAAGCCAAAGATGGTCGACCTGTACACCCAGACCTTCACCGAGCAAGAGCTCAAGGACCTGGTCAAGTTCTACCAGTCGCCACTGGGCAAGAAAGTCCTCACCCAGATGCCCAAGGTCACTCAGCAGTCGGCCCAGCTGACCCAGCAGAGCCTGGAGCCGGCAGTGCCGGTGGTGAACAAGCTGCTCGAAGACATGACCAAAGAGCTTGACCCCAATGCCGGCAAGGCCGCCGCCCCTGCCAAGAAGTGAGTGACGCGCGATGACCATGCAGCAACGCATTGAGCAGCAGCTTGCCGCCCTGGCGCCGCAGCACCTTGAAGTGCTCAACGAAAGCCACATGCACAGCCGTGGCCAGGAAACCCACTACAAGGCGGTGATCGTCAGCGAGCAGTTTGCCGGGCTCAACAGCGTCAAGCGCCACCAGAAAGTGTACGCCACCATGGGTGAGCTGATGGGCCAGATCCATGCCCTGGCCATCCACACCTACACCGACGAGGAGTGGGCGAAGGTGGGCGTCGCGCCTGCGTCGCCGGTGTGTGCAGGCGGCGGCAAGCACTGAATCCTTTCTGTCGTTCTGGTACACTCCGCACCATTCCTAGGGGGCCGCTTGGCGGCCCATCGCCGGCAAGCCGGCTCCCACAGGTACAGCGCAGCCCTTGAGCATGCGCCGGCCTTATGGGAGCCGGCTTGCCGGCTCTCACTGGTACAGCGCAGCCCTTGAGCATTGCGCCGGCCTTATGGGAGCCGGCTTGCCGGCTCTCACTGGTACAGCGCAGCCCTTGAGCATTGCGCCGGCCCTGTGGGAGCCGGCTTGCCGGCGATGGGCTGCAGGGCAGCCCCCAGCTTTTTGCCAAACCCGGTCCGCCCCTTACGAGGGCAACCACCTGGAGATTCAACGCAATGACCCACCCGATCGTCGTGGCGGCGCTGTACAAGTTCGTCACCCTTGAAGACTACGTAGAACTGCGCGAGCCCCTGCTGAAGGCCATGCTCGACAATGGCGTCAAAGGCACTCTGCTGCTGGCCAACGAGGGCATCAACGGCACCGTTTCGGCCACCCGCGAAGGCATCGATGGCCTGCTCGCCTGGCTGCGCAGCGACCCGCGCCTGGTCGATGTCGACCACAAGGAGTCCTACTGCGACGAGCAGCCGTTCTACCGCACCAAGGTCAAGCTCAAGAAAGAGATCGTCACCCTCGGCGTACCCGGCGTGGACCCGAACAACGCCGTTGGCACCTATGTCGAGCCCAAAGACTGGAACGCCCTGATCAGCGACCCGGAAGTACTGCTGATCGACACCCGCAACGATTACGAAGTGGCCATCGGCACCTTCAAGGGCGCAATCGACCCCAAGACCGAGACCTTCCGCGAGTTCCCCGAGTACATCAAGGCCAACTTCGACCCCAGCAAGCACAAGAAGGTCGCCATGTTCTGCACCGGCGGCATTCGTTGTGAAAAAGCCTCCAGCTACATGCTCGGTGAAGGCTTCGAGGCGGTCTATCATCTTAAGGGCGGCATCCTGAAATACTTCGAGGAAGTACCCCAGGAAGAAAGCCTGTGGGACGGTGACTGCTTTGTCTTCGACAACCGCGTCACGGTGCGCCATGACCTGAGCGAGGGCGAGTACGACCAGTGCCATGCCTGCCGCCACCCGATCGACGCCCAGGACCGCGCGTCCGAGCACTATTCGCCAGGCGTGAGCTGCCCGCACTGCTGGGACAGCCTGAGCGAAAAGACCCGGCGCAGCGCCATCGACCGGCAAAAGCAGATCGAGCTGGCCAAGGCCCGCAACCTGCCGCACCCGATCGGTTACAACTATAAAGCCGAGGCCTGATTGCATGACTGCCCGCCTGCTCTATGTGATGGACCCGATGTGCTCCTGGTGCTGGGGTTTTGCACCGGTGGCCCAGGCCCTGATCGCCCAGGCGCGTGAGGCGGGCGTGGCCACCCGAGTGGTGCCGGGCGGGTTGCGCCGCGGTGCCAGCCCGCTGGACGCCTCCACCCGCAAGTACATCCTCGAGCATTGGCAGGCGGTGGCCGACGCTACCGGGCAGCCGTTCGCGTTCGACAATGCCATGCCCGACGGTTTCGTCTACGACACCGAACCGGCCTGCCGTGCCCTGGTGGCCGCCCGCGAACTGGATGCCGAGCAGGTCTGGCCGCTGCTGGCGCTGATCCAGCGGGGGTTCTACCAGCAGGGCCTGGATGTCACCAGGGCGCCGCAGCTGGTCGAGCTGGCCGAACAGGCCGGGTTCGATCGCACAACCTTCGCCGAGGCCCTGCAGGGTGCGGACGTGCGCGCCGCCACCGCAGCCGATTTCAGCTGGGTGCAGGACCTGGGTATTGCTGGCTTTCCGACGCTGCTGGCTGAGCGCAACGGCCAGCTCGCCCTGTTGACCAATGGCTACCAGCCGCTGCAAAGCCTGCAGCCCTTGCTTGCCCGCTGGCTACAGCAGGCCGCCTGTGCTTGACCTGCCCGGCTCGCCCGACCCGGTGCCCGGGAAGCCCGCCCCTGTGCCTGACCGGCTGAGCTGGGCGCAAATCCGCCGTTTGGCGCTGCACCACAAGAAACACCTCTGGGCCGCCAACCTGGTGGCCGTGCTGGCGGCCTGCTGCAGCGTGCCCATCCCATTGCTGCTGCCCTTGCTGGTGGACGAGGTGTTGCTGGGCCACGGCGATGGCGCGCTGAAGTTCATGAACCACCTGCTGCCCAGCGGTTGGCAGGTGGCGGCCGGGTATATCGGCCTGATGCTGGTCGCCACCCTGTGCCTGCGGGTGGCCGCCCTGGGGTTCAACGTGGTGCAGGCCAAGCTGTTCGCCGGCCTTGCCAAAGACATGGTCTATCGCCTGCGCATCCGCCTGATCGATCGGCTCAAGCGTATTTCGCTCAAGGAATACGAAAGCCTGGGTAGCGGCACCGTGACCACACACCTGGTCACCGACCTGGAGACCCTCGACAAGTTCGTCGGCGAAACCCTGAGCCGCTTCCTGGTGGCGATGCTGACCCTGACCGGCACGGCGGCGATCCTGATCTGGATGCACTGGCAGCTGGCCTTGCTGATCCTGTTGTTCAACCCGCTGGTGATCTACTTCACCGTGCAGTTGGGCAAGCGCGTCAAACACCTCAAAAAGCTCGAAAACGACAGCACCTCGCGGTTCACCCAGGCGCTGGCCGAAACTCTGGACGCCATCCAGGAAATCCGCGCCAGCAACCGCCAGGGCTACTTCCTCGGGCGCCTGGGCCTGCGCGCCCGTGAAGTGCGCGATTATGCCGTGGATTCGCAATGGAAAAGCGACGCCAGTGGCCGTGCCAGTGGCCTGCTGTTCCAGTTCGGTATCGATATTTTCCGTGCGGCGGCCATGCTCACGGTGCTGTTCTCCGACCTGTCGATCGGGCAGATGCTGGCCGTGTTCAGCTACCTGTGGTTCATGATCGGCCCGGTCGAGCAGTTGCTGAACCTGCAATATGCCTACTACGCCGCCGGCGGTGCCCTGAGCCGGCTCAACGAATTGCTGGCGCGTGATGACGAGCCTCAATACCCGGCTGCCCGCGACCCGTTCGCCGGCCGTGAAACGGTTGGCATCGAGGTGCGCGACCTGCGTTTCGCCTATGCCGACGAGCCGGTGCTGGAGCACCTGGACCTGACCATCGCCGCAGGCGAAAAGGTCGCCATTGTCGGCGCCAGTGGCGGCGGCAAGAGTACCCTGGTGCAATTGCTGCTGGGCCTTTACAGCGCCCAGGCCGGGACCATCCGTTTCGGTGGCGCCAGCCTGCAGGAAATCGGCCTGGAGACCTTGCGTGAAAATGTGGCGGTGGTGCTGCAGCACCCGTCACTGTTCAACGACACGGTACGCGCCAACCTGACCATGGGCCGTGACTGCACGGACGAGGCCTGTTGGCAGGCGCTGCGCATCGCTCAGCTGGACGCCACCATCGCTGCCTTGCCGCAAGGGCTGGACAGCGTGGTCGGCCGCTCTGGTGTGCGCCTGTCTGGCGGCCAGCGTCAGCGCCTGGCGATTGCCCGTATGGTCCTGGCGGAGCCGAAGGTGGTGATCCTTGACGAGGCCACCTCGGCGCTGGACGCCGCCACTGAGTACAACCTGCACCAGGCGCTGGCGCGTTTCCTGAGTGGCCGCACCACTCTGATCATCGCCCACCGCCTTTCTGCGGTGAAGCAGGCCGACCGTGTGCTGGTGTTCGATGGCGGCCATGTAGCCGAGGATGGCGGCCACCAGCAGTTGATCGCCGAAGGCGGCCTGTACGCCAAACTGTACGGCCACCTCCAGCAGACCTGAGCAAGCTTCAAGCTGCAAGCTTCAAGCTGCAAGCTGCAAGCTGCAAGCTGCAAGCGGACCGTGTGCGGCCCTGCTTTTTCTTGCAGCTTGCGGCTTGTAGCTATAAGCGGACCGTGCGCGGCTCTGCTTTTTCTTGCGGCTTGAAGCTTGCGGCTTGCAGCTACAAGCGGTCCGTGCGCGGATCTGCTTTTTCTTGCAGCTTGCAGCTTACAGCTTGCCGCTCAAATTTCCCTCCAAATAGATGGCAGATGGCCTACTCTGAGCTTGTCTAGGTTGGTTCGAGCCTTATCTGCTCAGTGACAGGGACTTCATGAAGGGACATCGCACACTAGAGGCGCCAAGGCTGCTGGGTATCATCTGGCCCTTCATCGCCGTTGTAGTCTTCCAGGTCCTGCTGGGCAGCCTCAGCCTTTACGCGCTGTCGGCGGTGCGTGCCTACGTCGCCGGCGAAAGCCTGTGGTCCAAGGCCCAGAAAGACGCCATCTATTACCTGAACCTGTATGCCGAAACTGGCGATGAGCGCAATTATCAGCGCTATCGCCAAGTCATCACTGTGCCCCACGGTGACCGGCAGATGCGCGAGGTGCTCGACCAGCCAAACCCAGACCTTGACGTCGCGCGCCAGGCCGTGCTGCAAGGCGGCAACCACCCCGACGACATCGACCGCATCATCTGGTTCTACCGCAATTTCAGCCGGATCAGCTACGTGCAGGCGGCGATCGACTACTGGAATGTCGGTGACGATTACCTTAAACAACTGGATGTGCTGGGCAACGAGATACGTGAAGGTTTCGCCAAAGGCCAGGTGGGCCCGGGCCAGGTCAGCCAATGGCGCGCTCGCATCGTCGCTATCAACGATGGTGTGACGCCAGCGGCCAAAGCCTTCAGCGATGCCCTGGGTGAAGGGTCGCGCATGCTGTTGCGGGTGCTGCTGGTCACCAACCTGCTCACCGCGCTGTTTCTCATTGGCTTCGCCTGGCGCCGGTCGAGCAAGCTGCTGGCCCAGCGCCAGGCCTTCGCCAGCGCCCTGCAGGAAGAAAAGGAACGCGCGCAGATTACCCTGCTGGCGATCGGCGATGCGGTGATCACCACCGATGTCGATGGCAGCATCGGCTACATGAACCCGGCGGCCGAGCAACTGACCCATTGGCAGGCAGGTCAGGCCCTGGGCCTGCCATTGACAGCGCTGTTCAGCCTGGTGGATGAGCACGCCCAGAGCGACAGCAGCACCCTGTTCGAACAGGTGCTCAGCGGCAGCCTCAAGGGCGGCGCCGAACATGCACGGTTGATCCAGCGCCTGGACGGCAGCACGGTTTCGATCAACCTGGTAGGTTCGCCCATCATCAGTGACGGCCAGGTGGCTGGCATTGTCCTGGTGCTGCATGACATGACCCAGGAGCGCCAGTACATCGCCAACCTGTCCTGGCAGGCGACCCATGACGCCCTGACCGGCCTGGCCAACCGCCGTGAATTCGAGTACCGCCTTGAGCAGGCCCTGAACGACCTGGTGCGCCAGGGCGGGCGGCATTCGCTGATGTTCCTGGACCTGGACCAGTTCAAGCTGGTGAACGATACCTGTGGCCATGCCGCGGGTGACGAATTGCTGCGGCACATCTGCGCCGTGCTGCAATCGGTGCTGCGCGAAGGCGATACCCTGGCGCGGCTGGGTGGCGATGAATTTGGCGTGCTGCTGGAAAACTGCCCGGGCGAACAGGCCGAGCGGATTGCCGAAAGCTTGCGCCAGGCAGTGCAAAGCCTGCACTTCGTGTGGAAAGGCAGGCCGTTCGTTACCACTGTGAGTATCGGCCTGGTGCACATGGCCCAAGCCCCGGCCACGCTGGAAGCCTCCCTGCGGGCAGCGGACATGGCGTGCTACATGGCCAAGGAGAAGGGCCGTAACCGCATCCAGGTCTACCATGCCGATGACAGCGAACTGTCGATGCGTTTTGGCGAAATGGCCTGGATACAGCGCCTGCACGTTGCCCTGGAGGAGAACCGCTTCTGTTTATATGCCCAGGAAATCGCTGCGCTCTCGGCCCTCGAAGGGCCGGGGCATGTCGAGATCCTGTTGCGCCTGCAAGACGAAAGCGGCCGCACCATCCTGCCTGATAGCTTCATTCCGGCGGCCGAGCGCTATGGCCTGATGACCGCTATCGACCGCTGGGTGGTGCGCAATGTGTTCCAGGTCATTCGCCGTTGCCTGGACGAGGAGCGCGAGGGCCCGCTGTCGATGTGTGCCATCAACTTGTCGGGGTCGAGTATCGGTGACGACAAGTTCCTGGAGTACCTGCAGCGGCTGTTCGTCGAATATTCGATTCCGCCACGGCTGATCTGCTTCGAAATCACCGAAACCAGTGCCATTGCCAACCTCGGCAGTGCCATACGATTCATCAATGAATTGAAAGGGCTGGGTTGCAAGTTCTCGTTGGATGACTTTTGTGCCGGAATGTCGTCCTTCGCTTATTTAAAACATTTACCTGTCGACTTCTTGAAGATCGACGGAAGTTTTGTCAAAGATATGCTGGATGATCCGGTCAATCGGGCCATGGTCGAAGTCATCAATCACATCGGCCACGTCATGGGTAAGCGCACCATTGCCGAGTTCGTCGAAACTCCGTTGATCGAGCAGGCCTTGCAGGAGATCGGCGTGGACTACGCCCAGGGCTATCTGATCGAACGACCGCAGGTCTTCACTTGCGACAGTCTGCAGCGCCAACGGATTGCTGCACGGCCCCTGCTGCATCGGGCGCCTGGAACCTTTCGCTGAAGTAGCGTTGGTAAATCACAGGGATCAAGGAGCTGAAAAGTGATCGATGCATTCGTCCGTATCGGGCCTTTGATGGACCCGGCCAGTTACCCCCAATGGGCCCAGCAACTGATCGAAGACTGCCGCGAGAGCAAGCGCCGGGTAGTGGAACATGAGTTCTACCAGCGCCTGCGCGATGGCCAGTTGCGGCAAGCGACCATTCGCCAGTACCTGATCGGTGGCTGGCCGGTGGTTGAGCAGTTTTCCTTGTACATGGCCCACAACCTGACCAAGACCCGCTATGCCCGCCACCCGGGCGAAGACATGGCGCGGCGCTGGCTGATGCGCAACATCCGCGTGGAGCTCAACCATGCCGATTACTGGGTGCATTGGTGCCACGCCCACGGCATTCACCTGCACGAACTGCAGTCGCAGGAAGTGCCCGCCGAGCTCAATGGGCTGAATGACTGGTGCTGGCGTGTGTGTACCACCGAGTCGCTGGCCATTGCCATGGCGGCCACCAACTACGCGATCGAAGGGGCGACGGGGGAGTGGTCGGCAGTGGTCTGTGCTGAAGACACCTACGCCATGGGCTTCCCGGAGGACCAGCGCAAGCGCGCCATGAAGTGGTTGAAGATGCATGCGCAGTATGACGACGCCCACCCGTGGGAGGCGCTGGAGATCATCTGTACGCTGGCTGGCGAAAACCCGACCCTGGGGCTGCGCAATGAGCTGCGCAAGGCGGTCTGCAAAAGTTATGACTGCATGTACCTGTTCCTGGAACGGTGCATGCAACTGGAGGGCCGCCAGCAAGGGCGCATGCGCCCGAGCCTGGCAGCTGGCTGAAATGCCTGGGGTCGCACGGCGGCCCCCTAGGCATAAAGCCTTACTGGGCGTTGAAGGCTTGCCCGTTCACCCCGGTACTGTCTGGCCCCATCAGGTACAGGTACACCGGCATGATCTCTTCAGGCAGCGGGTTGTTCTGCGGGTTTTCGCTCGGGTAGGCCTGGGCCCGCATCGCCGTGCGGGTAGCCCCGGGGTTGATGCTGTTGGAGCGCACCGGTGCCACACCTTCCAGTTCGTCCGCCAAGGTTTGCATCAGGCCTTCGGTCGCGAATTTGGACACACCATAAGCGCCCCAGTAAGCCCGGCCCTTGCGCCCGACGCTGCTGGAGGTGAACACCACCGAGGCGTCTTCCGAGAGCTTGAGCAGCGGTAGCAGGGTGCTGGTGAGCATGAACGTGGCATTGACGTTGATGTGCATCACCCGCATGAAGTTGTCGCCCGAAAGCTGTTCCAGCGGGGTGCGTGGGCCGATGATCGAGGCGTTGTTGAGCAGGCCGTCCAGGCGGCCGAACTGGTCCTCGACCATCGCCGCCAGTTCGTTGTACTGGTGGGGCAGGGCGGTTTCCAGGTTGAACGGGATCACCACCGGCTGTGGGTGGCCGGCGGCCTCGATTTCATCGTAGACCTCGTTCAGGTTGGCTTCGGTCTTGCCCAGCAGCAGTACAGTGGCGCCCAAGGCGGCATAAGCCTTGGCGGCGGCTGCACCGATGCCGCGGCCAGCGCCGGTGACCATGATGACGCGACCCTGAAGCAGGTCGGGGCGGGCAGTGTAGTCGAACATGCGTTTGTCCTTGGTTTGAAGCGGCAAGCTTCAAGCCGCAAGCTTCAAGCTGCAAGAGAAAGCGAGCAGCGCGCGGACTGCTTTTTCTTGCAGCTTGCAGCTCGAAGCTTGCCGCTGAGTGTCAGCACCCGCAGAGTGCGGCGTCGAGCACCTTGCGCAGTTCCAGTGGGTGGTCCACCACCACGTCGGCGCCCCAGTTGTTCGGGTTGTCTTCTGGATGAATATAGCCGTAGCGCACAGCCGCCGTGCGGGTGCCGGCATCGCGGCCCGACTCGATGTCGCGCAGGTCGTCGCCGACGAACAGCACGCTGGCCGGGTCCAGGTTCAGGGTCTTGCAGGCCAGGATCAACGGCTCAGGGTCGGGCTTGCTGTTTTTCACGTGATCCGGGCAGATCAGCAGTGCCGAACGTTCGGCCAGGCCCAGGCGCTGCATGATCGGCTCGGCGAAGCGGACCGGCTTGTTGGTCACTACCCCCCACAGCAGGTTGCCTCTCTCGATATCGGCCAGCAATTCGCCCATACCGTCGAACAGCTTGCTGTGCACCGCGCAGTCGCGCTGGTAGCGTTCGAGGAACTCCAGGCGCAGGGCCTCGAAGCCCTCGTCCTCCGGGCTCATGGCGAAGGTCGCGGCGACCATCGCCCGCGCGCCGCCAGAAATCACGTCACGGATCAGCTTGTCGTCGATGGCCGGCAGGCCACGCTCGGCGAGCATGGCTTGGCAAATGGCGATGAAGTCCGGCGCCGTGTCGAGCAGGGTGCCGTCCATGTCAAAGAGTACCGCTCGCAAACGCATGCTCATTCCTCGCGCAGGGTCTGGATCATGTAGTTGACGTCCACATCGCTGCTGAGCTTGTAGTGCTTGGTCAGCGGGTTGTAGGTCAGGCCGATGATGTCCTTGACTTCAAGGCCCGCTACGCGGCTCCAGGCACCCAGCTCGGAGGGGCGGATGAACTTCTTGAAGTCATGGGTACCGCGCGGCAGCATCTTGAGGATGTACTCGGCGCCGATGATGGCCAGCAGGTAGGCCTTGGGGTTGCGGTTGATGGTCGAGAAGAACACCTGGCCACCCGGCTTGACCATGCGGTAGCAGGCGCGGATGACCGAGGACGGGTCGGGCACGTGCTCGAGCATTTCAAGGCAGGTGACCACATCGAACTGCTCGGGCATTTCTTCAGCCAGGGACTCGGCGGTGATCTGCCGGTACTCCACCTGCACGCCGGACTCCAGCTGGTGCAGTTGGGCCACGGCCAGGGGCGCTTCGCCCATGTCGATGCCGGTGACGGTAGCGCCACGCAGGGCCATGGCTTCACTGAGGATGCCACCGCCGCAGCCGACGTCCAGCACCTTCTTGCCCGCCAGGCTGACGCGCTCGTCGATCCAGTTGACGCGCAGCGGATTGATGTCGTGCAGCGGCTTGAACTCGCTCTCGCGGTCCCACCAACGGTGCGCCAAGGCTTCAAACTTGGCGATTTCGGCGTGGTCGACGTTGCTCATTGAACAGTCCTCTGAAACTTCTACGAATTGCGCCGGAGTATACCCGAGCGCCCGAGGCTGTTGGTCGCTATAATCGTCCGCTTTTGATATGCGAAAGTCAGGGAGAGGTGATGCGCGAGCGACTTATGGCGGCGGAGAAGGTGACCGGTATCCGGTGGCACCACGGCGCCTTGCACCTGCTCGACCAGCGCCTGCTGCCTTCGCAAGAACGCTGGCTGGCCTGCGACACTGTCGCGCAGGTGGCGGCGGCGATCCGCGACATGGCTGTGCGTGGTGCGGCGGCCATCGGCATTGCGGCGGCCTATGGCCTGGTGCTGGCCCTGGAAGAGCGCCTGGCCGAGGGCGGCGACTGGGAAATGGACCTGGAAGAGGATTTCCTCAGCCTGGCCGAGGCGCGCCCTACGGCCGCCAACCTGTTCTGGGCGCTCAACCGCATGCGTGAACGCCTGCAGCGCCTGCGCCCGGGCGAGGATGTGCTGGCCGCGCTGGAGGCCGAGGCCGTGGCCATTCATGAAAGCGACCGTGAGGCCAACCTGACCATGGCCCAGCAGGGCATCGAGCTGATCCGCCGCCACCAGGGCAGCGAGCAGGCCCTGCTGACCTATGGCAACTCCGGTGCCCTGGCCAGTGGTGGTTTCGGTACGGCGTTGGGGGTGATCCGCGCGGGCTTTCTCGAAGGCATGGTCGAGCGCGTCTATGCCGGCGAAACCCGGCCCTGGCTGCAGGGTTCGCGCCTGACCGCCTGGGAGCTGGCCAACGAAGGCATCCCGGTGACCCTGTGCGCCGATTCGGCGCTGGCCCACCTGATGAAGAGCAAGGGCATCACCTGGGTGGTGGTCGGCGCCGACTGCATTGCCGCCAACGGTGACGTGGCGAGCAAGATCGGCACCTACCAGCTGGCGGTCAACGCCATGCACCACGGTGTGCGGTTCATGGTGGTGGCGCCCAGCACCAGCATCGACCTCAACCTGGCCACGGGTGAAGACATCCCGCTGGAAGAGCGTGATGCCGACGAATTGCTGGATTACGCCGGTACCCGCGTAGCACCGCAGGTGGAGGTGTTCAATCCGGTGTTCGATGTGACCCCGGCTGACCTGATCGATGTGATCGTGACCGAGAAAGGCGTCGTCGAGCGCCCGGACACCGCCAAACTGGCGCAATTGATGTGTCGCAAGCGCCTGCATTGAGCGTTTGGGGTGGGGGCAGGAGAGGGGGTGCGCATGGCCGGGCGCCGGCAATGCGGTATCGGCGGCGATCGCGCCAACAATCCCCACAAAACCCCCTGTACCCCCTGCGCCATATCTCCCCACCGCTACCGCCTTTGTGATAACATCCGGCAGTTTCCAAGACCGCCCATGACGGCGGCCTTCATTGCGCAGATCCATGGCACAACTCATTGATTTGTCGTAAGTCGTCGCACCCTTATGCGCTGCGGCGGCGAGCTTCGTTCGGCCCTTGATGGAGCTGCGAAGTTTCACCAGAAAAAGGAATCAGGCTTCTCATGGGCGAACTGGCCAAAGAAATCCTCCCGGTCAATATCGAAGACGAACTGAGACAGTCTTACCTCGACTACGCGATGAGCGTGATTGTCGGGCGAGCGCTGCCCGATGCACGTGACGGCTTGAAGCCCGTGCATCGTCGCGTTCTCTATGCGATGAGCGAACTGGGCAACGACTGGAACAAGCCGTACAAGAAATCCGCCCGCGTGGTCGGTGACGTGATCGGTAAGTACCACCCGCACGGCGACACTGCGGTCTACGACACCATCGTGCGTATGGCCCAGCCCTTCTCGCTGCGCTACCTGCTGGTCGACGGCCAGGGCAACTTCGGTTCGGTCGACGGCGACAACGCCGCGGCGATGCGATACACCGAAGTGCGCATGGCCAAGCTGGCCCACGAGCTGCTGGCCGACCTGCACAAAGAAACCGTCGACTGGGTGCCCAACTACGACGGCACCGAGCAGATTCCGGCGGTCATGCCTACCCGCATCCCCAACCTGCTGGTCAACGGTTCCAGCGGTATTGCCGTGGGCATGGCGACCAACATTCCGCCGCACAACCTCGGTGAAGTCATCGACGGCTGCCTGGCGCTGATCGACAACCCGGAAGTCACCGTCGACGAGCTGATGCAGTTCATCCCCGGCCCCGACTTCCCGACTGCCGGCATCATCAACGGCCGCCAGGGCATCATCGAGGCGTACCGTACCGGCCGTGGCCGCATCTACATGCGCGCGCGCTCCGAGATCGAAGACATCGACAAGGTCGGTGGCCGCCAGCAGATCGTCGTCACCGAGCTGCCGTACCAGCTGAACAAGGCGCGTCTGATCGAAAAGATCGCCGAGCTGGTCAAAGAGAAGAAGATCGAAGGCATCACCGAGCTGCGCGACGAGTCCGACAAGGACGGTATGCGCATCGTCATCGAGCTGCGCCGCGGCGAGGTGCCGGAGGTGGTGCTCAACAACCTCTACCAGCAAACCCAGCTGCAGAGCGTGTTCGGCATCAACGTGGTGGCACTGATCGACGGCCGCCCACGTGTGCTCAACCTCAAGGACCTGCTCGAAGCGTTCGTCCGCCACCGCCGTGAGGTGGTCACGCGCCGTACCGTGTTCGAGCTGCGCAAGGCCCGTGAACGTGGCCACATCCTTGAAGGCCAGGCGGTCGCGCTGTCCAACATCGACCCGGTCATCGCGCTGATCAAGGCTTCGCCGACGCCGTCCGAGGCCAAGGAAGCACTGATTTCCACTGCCTGGGAATCCAGCGCCGTGCAGGTCATGGTCGAGCGCGCCGGCGCCGATTCCTGCCGCCCGGAAGACCTGCCGGAACAATACGGCCTGCGCGAAGGCAAGTATTACCTGTCGCCGGAACAGGCCCAGGCGATCCTCGACCTGCGCCTGCACCGCCTGACCGGCCTGGAGCACGAGAAGCTGCTGGCCGAGTACCAGGAGATTCTCGAGCAGATCGGCGAACTGATCCGCATCCTCAGCAGCGCCGAGCGCCTGATGGAAGTGATCCGCGAAGAACTCGAAGCGATCCGCGCCGAATACGGCGATGCGCGCCGCACCGAAATCCTCAACGCCAGCCACGACCTCAACTACGGCGACATGATCCCGGAAGAAGAGCGCGTGGTGACCATCTCCCACGGTGGCTATGCCAAGACCCAGCCGTTGTCCGCCTACCAGGCCCAGCGCCGTGGCGGTAAAGGCAAGTCGGCGACCGGCGTGAAGGACGAGGACTACATCGAACACCTGTTGGTCGCCAACAGCCACGCCACCCTGCTGCTGTTCTCCAGCAAGGGCAAGGTGTACTGGAAGAAGACCTACGAGATCCCTGAGGCATCCCGCGCTGCGCGTGGCCGCCCGCTGGTCAACCTGCTGCCGCTGGAGGAGGGTGAGCGCATCACCGCCATGCTGCAGATCGACCTCGAGGCCCTGCAGCAGAGCGCCGACCCGGACGAAGAGCTGGAGGACGGCGACGAGGGCGTGATCGAAGGTGAAGTGGTCGAGGTTGAAGAAGTCGACGAAGAAGACGGCGACACGCCTGAGTGGGTGGCTGAGCCGACCGGCGCGTACATCTTCATGGCCACCGCTTCCGGTACCGTCAAGAAAACCCCGCTGGTGCAGTTCGCCCGCCCGCGCTCCAATGGCCTGATCGCCTTGAAGCTCAAAGAAGGTGACACCCTGATTGCCGCGGCCATCACCGATGGCGCCAAGGAAGTCATGATGTTCTCCGACGCCGGCAAGGTGATCCGCTTCGCCGAGAGCGTGGTGCGCGAAATGGGCCGTACCGCCCGTGGTGTGCGCGGCATGAAGCTGGGCAAGGGCCAGCAGATCATCTCGATGCTGATCCCGGAGTCTGGCGCGCAGATCCTCACTGCATCCGAGCGTGGCTTCGGCAAGCGTACCCCGCTGTCCAAGTTCCCGCGCCGCGGGCGTGGTGGCCAGGGCGTGATCGCCATGGGTACCAAGGGGCGCAACGGCCTGCTGATCGGTGCTATCCAGGTGCAGGAAGGTGAAGAGATCATGCTGATCTCCGACCAGGGCACCTTGGTGCGTACACGGGTTGGCGAGGTATCCAGCCTCAGCCGGAACACCCAGGGCGTGACCCTGATCAAGCTGGCTGCAGACGAAACGCTGGTAGGCCTGGAGCGAATCCAGGAGCCTTCCGAGGAAGAGCTCGACGAACTGCTCGGGACGGACGAGGAGGGCGTTGAGGTCGAGGCGCCGGAAGCGGCGGACGATGACAATGCTGGCGCCGAAGAGGCACCGCAAGAGTAAGCAAGTGCAACAACCCGAACGGGGCGACCAAGGTCGCCCCGTTTGACTGATTACGGGCCTGTGGGGGCGGTTTGCCGGCGATAGGCGGCGTAGCGGCCGCGATACCACCGGGTCTCCCTGCAGGGCCAGGGCTGCAAGTTACGATTTTGTTCTATTTGGCAGAGCGAGAGTGGATGTGAGCAAACGAGCCTTTAACTTCTGCGCAGGCCCTGCCGCGCTTCCTGAAGCTGTCCTGCAGCGCGCCCAGGCCGAAATGCTGGACTGGGGTGGCAAGGGCTTGTCGGTGATGGAAATGAGCCATCGCAGCGACGATTACGTGGCCATCGCCGAAAAGGCCGAGCAGGACCTGCGTGACCTGCTGTCCGTCCCCTCCAACTACAAGGTCCTGTTCCTGCAGGGCGGCGCCAGCCAGCAGTTCGCCGAGATCCCGCTGAACCTGCTGCCGGAGAACGGGACTGCCGACTACGTCGAAACCGGTATCTGGTCGAAAAAGGCCATCGAAGAAGCGCGCCGTTTCGGCAACGTCAACGTCGCCGCCAGCGCCAAGCCTTACGACTACCTGGCCATCCCTGGGCAGAACGAGTGGCAGCTGACCAAGAACGCAGCCTATGTTCACTACGCATCCAACGAGACCATCGGCGGCCTGCAGTTCGACTGGGTACCGCAAACCGGTGACGTCCCGCTGGTGGTGGACATGTCCTCCGACATCCTCTCGCGCCCGATCGACGTGTCGCAGTACGGCCTGATCTACGCCGGCGCGCAAAAGAACATCGGCCCGAGCGGCCTGGTGGTGGTGATCGTCCGTGAAGACCTGCTGGGCCACGCCCGCAGCAGCTGCCCGACCATGCTCGACTACAAGGTCTCGGCCGACAACGGTTCGATGTACAACACCCCGGCCACCTATTCCTGGTACCTCTCGGGCCTGGTTTTCGAGTGGCTCAAGGAGCAGGGTGGCGTCGACGCCATGGAGCAACGCAACCGCGCCAAGAAAGACCGCCTGTACGGGTTCATCGACGCCAGCGAGTTCTACACCAACCCGATCAGCCACAACGCCCGTTCGTGGATGAACGTGCCGTTCCGCCTGGCCGATGAGCGCCTGGACAAGGCCTTCCTGGCAGGCGCCGACGCCCGTGGCCTGCTCAACCTCAAGGGCCACCGCTCGGTGGGCGGCATGCGCGCTTCCATCTACAACGCCCTGGGCCTGGACGCTGTCGAGGCGCTGGTGGCCTACATGGCCGAATTCGAGAAGGAGCACGGCTGATGTCCGAACATGAGCTCAAGGCGCTGCGCGTACGCATCGACAGCCTTGACGAGAAAATCCTCGAGCTGATCAGCGACCGCGCCCGTTGCGCCCAGGAAGTGGCCAAGGTCAAGACCGCCTCGCTGGCCGAGGGCGAGCAGCCGGTGTTCTACCGCCCTGAGCGTGAAGCTGCCGTGCTCAAGCGTGTGATGGAGCGCAACAAGGGGCCGCTGGGCAACGAAGAGATGGCGCGGTTGTTCCGCGAGATCATGTCGTCCTGCCTGGCCCTGGAAGAACCGCTGAAAATCGCCTACCTGGGGCCTGAAGGCACCTTCACCCAGGCTGCGGCGATGAAGCACTTCGGCCACGCAGTGATCAGCCGGCCGATGGCTGCCATCGACGAAGTGTTCCGTGAAGTGGCTGCCGGCGCCGTCAATTTCGGCGTGGTGCCGGTGGAAAACTCCACGGAGGGTGCGGTCAGCCACACCCTGGACAGCTTCCTTGAGCACGACATGGTGATCTGCGGCGAAGTGGAGCTGCGCATCCACCATCACCTGCTGGTGGGCGAAAGCACCAAGACCGACAGCATCACCCGCATCTACTCCCATGCCCAGTCGTTGGCCCAGTGCCGCAAATGGCTGGACGCGCACTACCCGAATGTGGAGCGCGTGGCGGTGTCGAGCAATGCCGAGGCGGCGAAGCGGGTCAAGGGCGAGTGGAATTCGGCGGCGATCGCCGGCGATATGGCGGCCAACCTGTACGGGTTGACCCGCCTGGCCGAGAAGATCGAAGACCGCCCGGACAACTCCACGCGCTTCTTGATGATCGGCAACCAGGAAGTGCCGCCGACTGGCGACGACAAGACGTCGATCATCGTTTCGATGAGCAACAAGCCAGGTGCCTTGCACGAGCTGCTGGTGCCGTTCCATGACAATGGCATCGACCTGACCCGCATCGAGACCCGCCCGTCGCGCAGTGGCAAGTGGACCTATGTGTTCTTCATCGACTTCGTTGGCCACCACCGCGACCCGCTGATCAAGGCGGTGTTGGAGAAGATCAGCCAAGAGGCTGTGGCGCTGAAGGTGTTGGGTTCGTATCCAAAGGCGGTGCTTTGATCCAAGCTCGCCGGGGCCGTGATACGGCCCATCGCCGGCAAGCCGGCTCCCACCGGTACAGCGCAGGCCCAAAATTCGCGCCGTACCTGTAGGGCCCAGCTTGCCGGCGATGGCCAGCAAAGCAGCCCTCAGGCACAGCCCAAACCGTAAAACTTGCGCCGTACCTGTAGGGCCCAGCTTGCCGGCGATTGCCAGCAAAGCATCCCTCAGGCACAGCTCAAACCGTAAAACTTGCGCCGTACCTGTGGGAGCCGGCTTGCCGGCGATGGGCTGCACAGCAGCCCCCTGCGGTCTCACAGACTGTCCTGATTTCTGAACAGGGTTCGCACCAGTGGTAATTGCAGCAAACAACAAACCCGCACCACTCATCGGCCGCCTCGTCGTGGTAGGCCTGGGTCTGATCGGCGGCTCCTTCGCCAAAGGCCTGCGTGAAAGCGGCCTGTGCCGCGAAGTGGTCGGCGTCGACCTGGACGCCCCATCACGCAAGCAGGCTGTGGCCCTGGGTGTGGTCGACCGCTGCGAAGAAGACCTCGCCGCCGCCTGTGTCGGTGCCGACGTCATCCAGCTGGCGGTGCCGATCCTGGCCATGGAAAAGCTCCTCGCCCGCCTGGCACAACTGGAGCTGGGCAACGCCGTCATCACCGACGTCGGCAGCGCCAAAGGCAACGTGGTGCGTGCTGCGCGTGAAGTGTTCGGCGAGCGCCTGCGCCACTTCGTGCCCGGCCACCCCATCGCCGGCTCCGAACAAAGCGGGGTGGAGGCCTCCAACGCCACCCTGTTCCGCCGCCACAAGGTCATCCTCACGCCCCTGCCCGAAACCGACCCCGCCGCCCTGGCCCTGGTCGACCGCCTGTGGCGTGCGCTGGATGCCGACGTGGAGCACATGCCGGTCGAGCGCCACGACGAAGTGCTGGCCGCCACCAGCCACTTGCCACACCTGCTGGCGTTCGGCCTGGTCGATTCGTTGGCCAAGCGCAATGAAAACCTTGAGATCTTCCGGTACGCTGCCGGTGGTTTCCGCGATTTCACCAGAATCGCCGGCAGCGATCCGACCATGTGGCATGACATATTCCTCGCCAACCGCGAGGCTGTCTTACGCACCCTGGACACTTTTCGCAGCGACCTCGACGCCTTGCGCGACGCGGTCGATGCAGGGGACGGGCACCAGTTGCTGGGTGTATTCACCCGCGCTCGGGTTGCCCGCGAGCATTTCAGTAAAATCTTGGCCCGCCGGGCCTATGTGGACGCTATGAACGCCAACGATCTGATTTTCCTGGCCCAACCGGGTGGCCGCCTGACCGGGCGAATCCGCGTACCGGGCGACAAGTCGATTTCCCACCGTTCGATCATGCTCGGCTCCCTGGCCGAAGGCACGACCGAAGTCGAAGGCTTCCTCGAAGGTGAGGACGCCCTGGCGACCCTTCAGGCTTTCCGTGACATGGGGGTGGTCATCGAAGGCCCGAACCACGGCCGCGTCACCATTCACGGCGTGGGCCTGCATGGCCTCAAGCCACCGCCCGGCCCGATCTACGTGGGCAACTCCGGCACCTCCATGCGCCTGCTCTCGGGCCTGCTGGCCGGCCAGTCGTTCGACCTGACCATGACCGGCGACGCGTCGCTGTCCAAGCGCCCGATGAACCGCGTGGCCAACCCGCTGCGTGAAATGGGTGCTGTGGTTGAGACCGGCCCGGACGGCCGCCCACCGCTGACCATCCGCGGTGGCCACGCGCTCAAAGCGCTGACCTACACGCTGCCGATGGCCAGTGCCCAGGTCAAATCCTGCTTGCTGCTGGCTGGCCTCTACGCCGAGGGCAAAACCACCGTTACCGAGCCTGCGCCCACCCGTGACCACACCGAGCGCATGCTGCGCGGCTTCGGCTATGCGGTAGAGTCCAACGGCCCGGTAGCTTCGCTGCAGTCCGGCGGCAAACTCACTGCCACCCGCATCGAAGTGCCAGCAGACATCTCGTCGGCCGCGTTCTTCCTGGTGGCAGCCTCCATCGCCGAAGGCTCGGAGCTTGTGCTCGAACATGTCGGCATCAACCCGACCCGCACCGGTGTCATCGACATCCTGCGCCTGATGGGCGGCGACATCACCCTGGAAAACCAGCGCGAAGTCGGCGGTGAGCCGGTGGCCGACCTGCGGGTGCGCGGTGCCAAGCTCAAGGGTATCGATATCCCTGAGCACCTGGTGCCGCTGGCCATCGACGAATTCCCGGTGCTGTTCGTGGCCGCCGCCTGCGCCGAAGGGCGCACCGTGCTGCGTGGCGCCGAAGAGCTGCGGGTGAAGGAGTCTGACCGCATCCAGGTGATGGCCGACGGCCTGATCGCCCTGGGCGTGAAGTGCGAGCCGACCCCCGACGGCATCATCATCGACGGTGGCCAGATTGGCGGTGGCGAAGTGCATGGCCACGGCGACCACCGCATCGCCATGGCCTTCAGCGTTGCCTCGCTGCGCGCCAGCGCACCCATCCGCATCCATGATTGCGCCAACGTCGCCACCTCGTTCCCTAACTTCCTCGCGCTGTGCGCCGAAGTGGGTATTCGCGTGGCAGAAGAGGGCAAGTCGTGAATTCCCAAGCGGCGGTCATCACCATCGATGGCCCGAGCGGCTCGGGCAAGGGTACGGTCGCGGGCCTGTTGGCGCGCGAACTGGGCTGGCGGCTGCTGGATTCCGGCGCGCTTTACCGTCTGCTGGCGTTCAACGCCAGCAACCACGGTGTCGACCTGACCAACGAAGAGCTGCTCAAAAAACTGGCCGCCCATCTGGATGTGCAATTCATCGCCGCCGAGCCGGGTAAGCTGCAAAAAATCATTCTCGAAGGTGAGGACGTCAGCAATGTCATCCGCACCGAGACGGTGGGTGCCGGGGCGTCGATGGTCGCCTCCCTACCGGCAGTGCGTGAAGCGCTGCTGCAGCGCCAGCGCGCTTTCCGCGAAGCGCCGGGCCTGATCGCCGATGGCCGCGACATGGGTACCGTGGTGTTCCCGGACGCGCCACTGAAGGTGTTTTTGACCGCCAGTGCCGAGGAACGTGCCCGCCGCCGCTACCTGCAGTTGAAGGGCAAAGGCGAAGATGTTAGTCTGTCGAGTCTGCTAGATGAGATTCGTGCGCGCGATGAGCGCGACACCCAGCGCGCAGTGGCCCCGCTCAAGCCGGCGGCCGATGCCATACAGCTGGATTCCACGGAGCTGTCCATCGAGCAGGTGCTGCACCGTATCAGGAGCGAGCTCGCCCAGCGCGACTTGGTCTGATCGTCAGGAAAGCAGGCAGGGGCACCAGTCAACGTCCTGCCCGTTTTCCTTTACTTAACGAAACCCACATTGTCTGGAGTGTGGCGATGGGCGTCTGTTTCGCCCGAATCTACAGGAATTAAAATGAGCGAAAGCTTTGCAGAACTCTTTGAAGAAAGCCTGAAAACCCTCAATCTTCAGCCGGGTGCGATCATCTCCGGTATCGTTGTCGACATCGACGGCGACTGGGTTACCGTACACGCTGGCCTGAAGTCCGAGGGCGTCATCCCGCTCGAGCAGTTCTACAACGAAGCTGGCGAGCTGACCATCAAGGTCGGTGACGAAGTTCACGTTGCGCTGGACGCGGTCGAAGACGGCTTTGGCGAAACCAAACTGTCCCGTGAAAAAGCCAAGCGCGCCGAGTGCTGGATTGTTCTGGAAGCAGCTTTCGCCGCCGAAGAAGTGGTCAAGGGCGTTATCAACGGTAAGGTTAAGGGCGGCTTCACTGTCGACGTTAACGGCATCCGTGCGTTCCTGCCGGGCTCCCTGGTTGATGTCCGCCCTGTGCGCGACACCACCCACCTGGAAGGCAAAGAGCTGGAATTCAAGGTCATCAAGCTGGACCAGAAGCGCAACAACGTTGTCGTTTCCCGTCGCAGCGTGCTGGAAGCCGAGAACTCCGCCGAGCGCGAAGCCCTGCTGGAAACCCTGCAGGAAGGCCAGCAAGTCAAAGGTATCGTCAAGAACCTCACCGACTACGGCGCATTCGTGGACCTGGGCGGCATCGACGGCCTGCTGCACATCACCGACATGGCTTGGAAGCGCATCAAGCACCCATCGGAAATCGTTAACGTTGGCGACGAAGTCGACGTACGCGTTCTGAAGTTCGACCGTGAGCGTAACCGCGTTTCGCTGGGTCTGAAGCAGATGGGCGAAGATCCGTGGGTTGCTATCACTGCGCGCTACCCAGAAGGTACCCGCGTACAGGCTCGCGTTACCAACCTGACCGACTACGGCTGCTTCGCTGAGCTGGAAGAAGGCGTTGAAGGTCTGGTACACGTTTCCGAAATGGACTGGACCAACAAGAACATCCACCCGTCGAAAGTCGTTCAGGTTGGCGACGAAGTGGAAGTCATGGTTCTGGACATCGACGAAGAGCGTCGTCGTATCTCCCTGGGCATCAAGCAGTGCAAGTCCAACCCATGGGAAGACTTCTCCGGCCAGTTCAACAAGGGTGACAAGATCACCGGTACCATCAAGTCGATCACCGACTTCGGTATCTTCATCGGCCTGGACGGCGGCATCGACGGCCTGGTTCACCTGTCCGACATCTCCTGGAACGAAACCGGCGAAGAAGCCGTACGTCGTTTCAAGAAGGGCGACGAGCTGGAAACCGTCATCCTGTCGGTTGATCCAGAGCGCGAGCGCATCTCCCTGGGCATCAAGCAGCTGGAAGACGATCCGTTCTCCAACTTCGTTGCTGTCAACGACAAGGGCGCTATCGTCAAGGGCATCGTGAAAGAAGTTGACGCCAAAGGCGCCATCGTCACCCTGGCCGACGACATCGAAGCCACTCTGAAAGCTTCCGAAATCAGCCGTGACCGCGTTGAAGACGCGCGTAACGTTCTGAAGGAAGGCGAAGAGATCGAAGCCAAGATCATCAGCGTTGACCGCAAATCGCGCGTCATCAGCCTGTCGATCAAGTCGAAAGACGACGCTGAAGAGCGTGAAGCCATCCAGAGCCTGAAAAACGCTCCGGAAGCGGCTGCCGATACCACCATGGCTGCGCTGCTGCGCGAAGCAATGGCCAAGCAGAACTAAGTTCTGTTTGATCGGTGTGAAAAAAGGTGGCCTTCGGGCCACCTTTTTTTATACCCAAAATTCCCCACCCCAACGCTACTCCGGTAGAGCTCAGCTTGCCGGCAGTGCCCTGCAAAGCAGGCCCGACCACGTCGACACCGCCGCGCAAAGCATCGCCCAATGCACAACCAAGCTCTGTATGCCCAGCATAAAAAGCCTACCCTCCGGCCCGCCCATTCCAACCCCGAAATCCCACCAGCCTAACGCCATCCCCTGTAGATCCCGGCCCGCCGCGCTCCCCCACAAAGCTCCCCCAGCCTTATTTCCGAACACTCCAATCTTGAATTTTTTTATTAAGTCAAGAACCACCCTGTTCAAATCCTTCCGAGCGTGCTACAACCTGATTAAGCAATGATCTAGCTGCTTGATAACGAAGGGAAAAATATGACGAAGTCGGAGCTGATCGAACGTATTGTCACCCATCAAGGGCTACTCTCGTCCAAGGATGTGGAGCTGGCCATCAAGACCATGCTTGAACAGATGTCCCAATGCCTGGCCACCGGAGATCGTATCGAGATCCGCGGTTTTGGCAGCTTCTCCCTGCACTATCGCGCGCCACGCGTAGGGCGCAACCCCAAGACCGGCCAGTCGGTCGAACTGGAAGGCAAGTTCGTTCCGCACTTCAAACCCGGCAAAGAGCTGCGTGATCGCGTCAATGAAGAAGAGCACGAGCACCCCTGACTGATGAAGGAGCCAGTTTGATGCGTAACCTCAAGCGCGCCTTGGCGGCGTTGTTCGTACTGCTATTGGCGGCGGTGGTGTTGTTCTTCGTGCTGGAAAACCAGCAAACCGTGGCACTCGTGCTGTTCGGTTGGTCGGCGCCCGAGTTGCCGGTTGCGGTACCGGTGCTGGCCGCCCTGGTAGTGGGCCTTGCAGTTGGCCCCCTGTTGGGTGCCTACGGCGTACAGCGCAGCAAGCGCAAGATTCGCGCCTCGGCCCGACAGGCAGCGCTGGAAGGGAAGTGAGGAAAATTCCTACTCTTATCTAGGATTTCATCACCTGTGCGCGGGCCTTTAGAAATGAAGTAATAGCTGCTTCATTTTCTCGGACCAGGCGAGCGTGCAGCATGGAATATCCTTCCCTTTCCCATCATGGTGGCACCCGCGGTGTAACAGGTTCTTGTCACCAGCTTCACCTTGATCAAACGCAAAGCCTCCTGGTCGATTGTGGTTTAGAGCAAGGCGCAGATGCTGCACCAGGCTCCGAACTGGCACCAATCGGTTTTGATATCGGCGGTATCCAGGCGCTGATCATCACCCATGTCCATCTCGACCATGTCGGTCGTATCCCCGCCTTGCTGGCCGCAGGCTTTCGCGGCCCAATCCTGTGCAGTGAACCCTCGGCCAAGCTGCTGCCCCTGGTGCTCGAGGATGCCTACAAGCTCGGTATCAGCTCGGACCCGGTTCAAGTGGACCGCTACCTCGCCCTGTTGCAGCGGCTTGTGGTTGCTTTGCCTTTCGAGCAGTGGCACCCCGTGGTCGAAGGCCAGGGCGTGACCTGTTCCGTGCGCCTTCAGCGTGCTGGGCACCTGCTCGGTTCAGCGTATGTTGAATGTGATGTGCGTTATCCCGGGGTAGAGCCCAGCACGCGGGTGGTGTTCTCGGGTGACCTTGGTGCCCCTTGCAATCCGTTGTTGCGCGCCGTTCAACCGCCAGAGCGCGCTGACGTGCTTGTGCTGGAGAGCACCTATGGCGACAGGTTGCATGCGCCCCGCGACGCCAGGCAGCAGCGGCTGGAGGCGGTTATCGACCGCGCGCTGGCGGACAACGGCACCATCCTCATCCCCGCATTCAGCCTGGGGCGCACCCAAGAGCTGCTTTACGAGATCGAAGACATCCTCCATCGCAACTCCCTGCTCAATGAAAGCAAGGTGAGCGAGGCGGGTGTGCCAGAGCTGGGGGTGAACTGGTCCCGCTTACCGATCATTCTCGATTCGCCACTGGCACAGCGCATAACCAAGGCCTATTCGGAGTTGCACGCATACTGGAATGCCGAAGCCAGGCAGCGGCTCGGGGAGGGCAGGGACCCCCTCGGCTTCGGTCAGCTGCTGTGTGTCGATACCCATGCCAAGCATCAGCAGGTGGTCAACTACCTCAAGAGCACAGGGCGGCCAGCCATTGTCATTGCAGGGAATGGTATGTGTTCTGGTGGGCGGATCGTCAACTACCTCAAGGCGATGCTCGGTGATCCGCGGCATGAGGTGGTGTTTGTGGGGTATCAGGCCAAGGGTACGCCTGGGGCGGTATTGCAAGCCACTGAAGGGGCTGAAGGGTTTGTTCAGGTTGATCTGGATGGGAGCATGTACGATATCAGAGCAAAAGTATTCAGTCTTGGGGGGTATTCAGGGCATGCGGATCAGGCAGGTTTGATTCAATATGCTGCCGGCATACCTGATGCCCCACAAAGAATTGTATTAGTACATGGAGAAAGTCGCGCAAAAAATGCACTGGCTTATGCATTAAAGCGCCATTTCAGTAACCTTATACATTGTCCCGATATGGTTATCCCCGAATGAACGAGCCTTCACGAAACATTGACGGGATGTGTTGTCTCATGCCGCAGCGCAGCGTGTTTCTTTGCCTTTGCAGGTGCTGGCAATGTGCTCCGAGAGCCGATGGCCCGTAAGATCCAAGGGGAGCTACAAAGAAAAATCTCTGGTATTCTACAGGCCAATGCTTGCGTCTTGAGCCTATGGATGGCCAGGAAATTAACACGCTAGGCGTACATTTTAGCGCCGTTGCGCTCATTCGTGACGGCGGTCAGAAATAAGACACATGCAGGTTGCCTGAGGTTGACAACTTCAAGTGGCCGTTAAGGACTCGAATATGGAATTGATCCCGGTAATTTTATCCGGTGGCGTTGGCAGCCGTCTGTGGCCAGTATCCCGTGAGGCTCACCCCAAGCCGTTCATGACGCTGCCCGACGGGCAAAATCTTATTCAGAAGACTTTTCTGCGTGCCGCCCGTCTAGACGGCGTGGTTGAAGTGCTCACCGTTACCAATCGTGAACTGCTGTTCAAAACTGAAGACGAATACCGGACCATCAATACCCAAGCCCTTGCACAAGGCTATATCCTTGAGCCTTTCGGCCGCAATACTGCTGCTGCGGTAGCTGCCGCAGCGTTGCAGTTGCACCAGAGTCATGGGCCGCAGGCCCACATGCTGGTCCTGGCTGCCGACCACCTGATCCAGAACGAAGAAGCCTTCGCCGAAGCGGTAGCCAAGGCGATCAACCTTTCTTCGCAAGGCTGGCTGGTGACCTTCGGTATCAAACCTCAGTATCCGGAGACCGGCTTCGGCTACATCGAGGCGGCCGCTGGTGGCTCGCTGGAAGGTGGCCTGAAGGTCGAGCGCTTCGTTGAGAAGCCTGACCTGAAAACCGCAGAGTCCTATGTAAAGGCCGGCAACTATTTCTGGAATGCGGGCATGTTCTGCTTCCAGGTCGGTGCTGTCATCGAGGAGTTCAAGGCTCACGCCCCGGACGTGCTCGACGCTGTTGCGCAAACCCTCGAAGCCTCCCGCCGCTCAACCTCCAAGGGCTACAGCTGCCTGGCTCTGGATGCCGACAGCTTTGCCAATGTGCCCGACATCTCCATCGACTATGCCCTGATGGAGCGCTCGCAGAAGGTCGCAACCATTCCGTGCGACATCGGCTGGAGCGACATCGGCTCGTGGAACGCGGTCAGCGAACTGACCCCCCCGGACGAGCACGGCAACCGCTTCGAAGGCGAAGTGATGGCCTATGGCGCAAGCAACAACTACGTCAGCACCGAAGACCGCCTGGCTGCCCTGGTCGGCGTTCAGGACCTGCTGGTGGTCGATACCCCCGATGCGCTGCTGATTGCGCACAAGGACCACGCCCAGGACGTCAAACACATCGTCAAGCGCCTGAAAAGCGACGGCCACGCTGCCCACTTGCTGCACCAGACCGTGCATCGCCCGTGGGGCACCTACACCACGCTCGAAGACGGCGAGCGCTTCAAGATCAAGCGCATCGTGGTCAAGCCTAAGGCGTCGCTTTCGCTGCAGATGCACCATCACCGCAGCGAACACTGGATCGTGGTCAGCGGCATGGCGGTAGTGGTCAACGATGACCAGGAGCTGATGCTCAACACCAATGAGTCCACCTTCATTCGTGCCGGCCACAAGCACCGTTTGGAAAACCCAGGTGTCATAGACCTGGTCCTGATCGAAGTGCAAAGCGGTGACTACCTCGGCGAAGACGACATCGTCCGCTTCGAGGACAAATACGGTCGTTGCAACGCCTGATATCAGGCCTTCCCGTCGGCCCGTGAGCGCCTCGCCGAGGCCACGGGCCGATTTTCATGCGGCAATTCAATCGCCGACCATCCCCTTCCAGACGGTGGCTGCCCAGGCGGCGCCGCATCGAGAGAGATGTATGTACGCACCTATCCAGACCCGCTGTTTCAAAGCCTATGACATCCGCGGCCAAGTGCCGACCGACCTCAACGACGACATTGCCTACCGCATTGGCCGCGCCCTGGTGGCACAGCTGGGCGGGCGCAGCTACGTGGTCGGCCGCGACATGCGCCTGGAAAGCCCCGGCCTGTCCCGTGCCCTGATGAAGGGCCTGACTGAAGGCGGCGCCGACGTGATCGACATCGGCCTGTGCGGGACCGAAGAAGTCTACTTCGCCACCAGCCATTACCAGGCTGATGGCGGCATCATGGTCACCGCCAGCCACAACCCCAAGGGTTACAACGGCATGAAACTGGTGCGCGAGCAGTCGCGCCCGATCAGCGGCGACACCGGTCTGAACGACATCCGCCAGCGTGTGGAAGCCGGCGACCTCGGCTCCCTGGCCGCCACACCTGGCAGCGTGCGCGAAGCGTTCGACAAGACCGCTTACATCGACCACCTGCTGACCTACGTCAACCTGTCGGCCCTCAAGCCGCTCAAGGTGCTGGCCGACCCGGGCAATGGCGCCGTTGGCCCGGTACTGGAGCTGCTCAAAGCCCGCCTGCCGCTGGACATCACCATCATCAACGGTGAGCCGGATGGCAACTTCCCCAATGGCATTCCCAACCCACTGCTGCCAGAAAACCGCGAGCTGACCCGTCAGGCCGTGCTCGACACCGGCGCCGATATGGGTATCGCTTTCGACGGCGACTTCGACCGCTGCTTCTTCTTCGACAACCAGGGCCGTTTCATCGAGGGCTACTATGTTGTCGGCCTGCTGGCTGAAATGCTGCTGGCCAAGCACCCCGGCAGCAAGATCATCCACGACCCGCGCCTGACCTGGAACACCATCGAGCAAGTCGAAGCGGCGGGCGGCATCGCCATCCAGAGCAAGACCGGCCATGCCTTCGTCAAGGAGCGCATGCGTGCCGAAGACGCCGTGTATGGCGGCGAGATGAGCGCGCACCACTATTTCCGCGATTTCGCCTACTGCGACAGCGGCAATATCCCATGGCTGCTGGTTGCCGAGCTGATGAGCGTCACTGGCAAGAGCCTGGCCCAACTGGTGGACGAGCGTATTGCTGCATTCCCGTGCAGTGGCGAGATCAACTACGAAGTGGCCGATGTCAAGGGCTCCATCGAAAAGATCCTGGCGTTCTACCTGCCGCACAAGCCGAACGTGGACCGTACCGACGGCATCAGTGTCGAATTCGCCGATTGGCGTTTCAGCTTGCGGGGCTCTAACACTGAGCCGCTGCTGCGCCTGAATGTGGAATCTCGTGGCGATACCGCGCTGGTGGATAAGCGCGTGGCGGAAATTGCCGGGTTGATCACAGGCTGATTTCGTACTGATCAGCCTGTAGCCGGCATTTGTCGGCGGTCACCCCCGTCAGAGCACTTCAGCGCTCTGACGGCACTCTCGAAAACGTGCGCGCCGACCCGCGCAGCCAGGTAACTCCGACTCGATGAAGCTCCTGTTCAACACCCAATCGCTTTTACCGCCACTTACCGGAATTGGTAATTACACGTTCAATTTGCTTGAGCAGCTGCTGCTTGAGGATATCGAGGTTATCGATTGCTTCCTGGGTGCACGTTTTTACAGCGCCGAGCAGGCGCTGGCCAATTGCATCGAGGCCAGTGCCCGCTACTCGCAGAAAGATGACGGTGACGTTAAACCAGGTGCTGGCCAGCAGATGACGTTGCAATTGCGAGAGGTGTTGAAGCGCTGGACGTTCACTTATCGAGCCCGTGAAGCCTTGGTCGATGCCAGGCGCCGCTATCATGCCGGTGAGCGCCGACATTACCTTTACCACGAGCCCAACTTCATCCTCAAACCGCACTCAGGCCCCAGCATCGCGACGATTCATGACTTATCGTTCCTTCACTACCCGCAGTTTCATCCACGCAAACGTGTCGAATGGCTGACGGCGCAGTTACCGCACACCCTCAAACGCGCTGATTTCCTGATCACTGATTCGGATTTGATTCGCGATGAGCTGATTGGTGATTTCGGCGTCAGTGCAGACAAGGTACGAACCGTTTATCTCGGTGCATCGGCGCGCTATTACCCGCAGACACCCGAGCAGACCAGTGCAACGCTGCAGCGTCATGGTTTGCAGCACGGTCGTTATGTGTTGTTTGTCGGCACCCTGGAGCCACGCAAAGGTGTGGATACCCTGATCGATGCCTGGTGCCAGCTGCCGCAGGGGTTACGCGAAGAGTATCCGTTAGTCTTGGCGGGTGCGCCTGGGTGGCATAACCATGAGCTGAATGAACGTATCAAGACATTGACAGTCACTCATGGCCTGCGTCAGTTATCCTTTGTCCCTGGCGATGACCTGCCGACGCTGTACGCTGGTGCCGCGGTTTTCTCCTACCCATCGCTGTACGAAGGGTTTGGCCTGCCGGTGCTTGAGGCGATGCAGTGCGGGGTACCGGTGATATGTACCGCGGATACGTCCATGGCAGAGTTTTGCCAAGGTAGTGCGTTGTTGGTGGAACGTGGGAATGCTGACCAGTTGGCTGGGCAACTGGCTGCGCTTCTGAATGACGAGCCATTACGCAGCAAGGTGGCCAATGCCGGCCAGCTTCGCGCCACAGCGTTTTCATGGAAGCGCTGCGCGCAGGAAACATTAGCAGTCTATCGGGCCGTCAGCCCGTGAGAGGAGCGTTAGACATGCCTTCTCAAGCCCTTATGTCCCATGCCCTGCATTGCTTACGCACCGCGAGGGTGTTTCAACCAGGAAGCCTTATGTACATGGTGAGTCCAGAACAATGAATACGCCGCTGTCGCTAATGAAAGATGTACTGCGTTACCGCGGTCTGATATTCGCGATCACCCTGAGGGAGATCAAAAGCCGCTATGCCGGGTCGACCTTCGGCGCCTTGTGGCTGGTGGTGCCCCCTATTTTCATGGTGTTCATCTATACCGTAATCTTCTCGCGCCTGATGCAGGCTCGTATGCCCGGTATCGAACACCAGTACGCCTACAGCATTTATCTGTGCGCAGGCTTGATCACCTGGAACCTGCTGTTGGAGCTGGTGCAGCGTGGCAAGGGGGTTTTCCTAGAACATGCCAACCTGATCAAGAAATCAAGCTTCCCCAAGTTCATCCTGTTCATTCCAGTCATCGCCACGGCAGCGCTCAACAGCCTGATCCTGCTGATATTGGTAGTGCTGTTCATGGTCATATCAGGTTTCCCGCTGATGACCACTGCCTTGGTTTTGATACCGGTATTGCTTACCACTGTGCTGCTGGGAATCGCGCTGGGTGCTTTTCTAGCCACCCTGAACGTGTTTTTCCGTGATATCGGTCAGCTGAGTGACGTGATCTTCCAGGCGCTGTTCTGGGCAACGCCCATCGTCTATCCACTCAGTATTCTGTCCGAACACGTACAGGCAATGCTTTCGTGGAACCCGATCTTCCCTCTGGTGCTGACGGCGCAGAAGGCGTTGCTGGGCGAGCCGGTAGGCTTGTCGCAACTGGCCTATCCATTCGGCTTTGCCGTCATCGTTTTCCTTCTGGCTGTGGTGCTTTATCAGCGCAGCTACAACGACCTGCTTGATCAGATCTGATATGACTATTCTCGTAGAACAGGTAGGCAAGGCCTATCCAAAACTCAAAGGTCGCTGGCACGCACTGGGTACTTGGCTTGGGCTGTGCAAGCGCGATCAGAACTGGATCATCCGCAACGTCAGTTTCCAGGTAGGGCAGGGTGAGTCGGTCGGTATCATCGGGGTTAACGGCGCAGGCAAGAGTACGCTGCTGAAGATGATTACCGGTACCGCCATGCCGACGGAAGGCACCATTACCACCACGGGGCGCATAGCCGCGTTGCTGGAGCTGGGTATGGGCTTTCACCCCGAATTCACTGGCCGCCAGAACGTCGCGCTGGCCGGCCGCATGCAGGGGCTGGAGCGGGCCGAAATTGTCGCGTTGATGCCCGAGATCGAAGCCTTCGCGGAGATCGGTCATTACTTCGACATGCCCGTGCGCACGTATTCTTCCGGTATGTTTGTGCGCCTGGCGTTCAGTGTGGCGACTGCAGTGCGCCCGGAAGTGTTGATCGTGGACGAGGCCTTGGCGGTGGGCGATGCCTACTTCCAACACAAGTCTTTTGCCCGTATCCGGGACTTCCGCGAGCAGGGTACGACCTTGTTGTTCGTTTCCCACGACCCCGGCGCCATCAAGAGCCTGTGTGACCGTGCCATCCTGCTGGGTGATCACAAAATGTTGATGGATGGCCGCCCGGACGAAGTGCTGGACTACTACAACGCGCTGATTGCCAAAAAAGAAGAGGGTTCCTTACAGGCCCAAGCTGTCAATGCGCCTTACGCAGGGCGCTCAGGCAACGGAAAGGCGCGTATCGAAGAGCTTACCCTCAGCAGCAATGGCCGGGCAGCCACCATGCTTGAAGTGGGTGCGCCGTTGACGTTGAACCTGAAAATCCGCGCTAACGAGCCGATTTACGACTTGTCGCTGGGCTTCATGTTCAAAGACCGCACGGGTTACGACATCTTCGGGACCAACACTTGGCTGCGTGGCGAGCTGCGTGACCTGGGCGTCGAGGCCGGTAAGGAGCAGCACCTGACCGTTACCATTCCGGCGTTCAACGTAGGGCCTGGCAGCTACAGCCTGACGTTGGCCCTGCACGGTGGCGCCGACCATATCGAGGATAACTTCGACTGGTGGGACAAGGCGGTGGTATTCAATGTGATCGCCAACAGCAGTTACAAGCACTTCGCCGGCGTGTGTGCCATGCAGGCAGAGTTCAAGCTCGACTGACCGAGTAGAGGGCAGCCGCGTCGCTGTCAGGAACTGGCCGCCGTCGACGGTGGCAAGATGACCTGCGTAGAATGCCCGCCTCTGGTGTTCCCGTAACGTACGCAGCCAGTGCCGGGCGGTGAACCGCTGGTGCTGGCCACTCCACCCGTTTGAACACGTATGCATAATGACTATCGATCTTAAAAAACTGCAGAAAACGATCCAAGCTGAAGTCAACCGTCGGGAGTACGAGCGTGTCACGGCCAGTGCCGGCAGTGCCAACCTGCCCAGTGACGTGCCCACCGACATCGTGCGCAGCTTCGAACTGATCGACCTCGAAGGCGTGCTGCCGGCTCGCCCCCAGGCGCCCGTGGAGCCGGAAGTCGCGGCCACCGCTCCCGCCAATGACGAGGCCCCGCAAGCCCAGACGCCACCTCCTAGCCTGTACCGCAAATTGCGCGCCTTACCGGTGGTGGGCAGATACTTCGGCCATCCGCGGGTCATGAATTTCCTCACCCGTGCGCGTCAGCGCCCGGGTGGGGCTACCTTGAAAAACCTCTTCATCACCCTGGCGCGCGCAGTGGTGGTGCGTATCCCCGGGGCGCTTCGCGTCATGCATGTGCTGGCCGTCACCCGTCATCTGCCCGAGCGACTGAATGCTCTGGAGTGGCACATTGCCGACGGTAATACCCGCCTGCGCAATGTCGGCGTACAGGTACAGGACCAGACCAACCAGAGCCTTTACACCTACGGCCTGGCCATTCAGCAGAACGAGCAGTACCTGATCGAACGCATGCGGCGCCTGGAGCAACTGGTGCGCCAGCAGACCATGACCATCGCTGAACTGCAGGCGAGGCCACAGGCCAGTGCCAGCGGTGCAGCGTTGCCTGCGGTGGCTGAAGCGCCGGGCATGCCGGCTGAGCTCTATCTGGAGTTCGAAGCCAATTTCCGCGGCTCGCCGGAAATGATCCGCGAACGGCTCAAACACAACCTCACTTACTTCCCGGTCGACCCGCAATGGCTCACGCACCCTGTGCTGGACCTCGGTTGCGGGCGCGGTGAGTGGCTGCAACTGCTCAAAGAGCAGGGCATCCCTGCGATCGGCGTCGATTCCAACAGCGCCATGATCGACAGTTGCAAGCAGGCCGGCCTTGAAGTTTACATGGGCGATGCCTTGGAGTATCTGGCTGCCATGCCTGCCCACAGTTTGTCGGGGCTGACAGCTTTCCACATCATCGAGCACCTGCCGCTTGACGTTTTCATCCGCCTGATCGACGAAGCGCTTCGGGTTGTGCGCCCCGGTGGCGCGGTACTGTTCGAAACCCCGAACCCAGAAAACCTGATCACCGGGGCCTGCAACTTCTATGTCGACCCAACGCACCGCAACCCGCTGCCGCCGGCGCTGGTGGCGTTTCTGCTGAAGGCCCGTGGTTTTGAGCGTGTTGAAATCGACCGTCGACACCCAGCTGACCCCTCGCTCCTGCTCAAGGGCAGTGACGAGGCCATCACAGGCCCGCTCAACGGCTTGCTGTTCGGGCCGCAGGATTACGCAGCCATTGGTTATGCGCCTTGATAGGGCTGGAGTGCTCCCATGCATCTGATTATTTGTAACGAGCGCCTGCTGTTCCGGTTCGGCGTCGACCGTGTATTGCTGTTGCTGGCTCAAGGGCTCAAGGCCGCAGGCTGGCACATTACCTTCGTGGCCCAGCGCGCCAACCATGACGTGCTGCGCCGCATCACCGACGACATCCACACGCCGCCTGAGCATCTGGGCCCGTATACAGAGCTCGACCAAGTAACTGCCCAGTGGATGCGCGACAATCGCCAACTGTTCGCACCCGCAGGGCGAGACGTGACGGGGACCGTAGCCCTGATTGGCGGCTGGCCGTTCTATGCATCCATCGCGGTATTGCGCCAATGGGGCGTGCCAACGGTGGCGCTCGATTGCGGTGGTGTTCCTTATGAAGATATGACTGGCCCGGCCCGCTTGGTACAAGAGCGGCTGCGTGCCCAACGTCGCGAATACCTGCCCGAAGCACGGGTGGTCACGCCGATCAGCCATTTCGTGTCCCGCACCCAAAGCCTGCCCGACGCCGGCCCGGATGTGGAAATTGCCATGATTCACCTGGGCGCAGATCACCTGACCGGTGGTGTCAACCAGAGCCTCTGGCAGCAGGGGCACCAGGTTGCGCGTGTTGAAACCGCAGACGAAGCGGTTGAAGGCCCTGTGATCATCAATCTTGGTCGCTGGGAAACGGGCAACTATAAAAACAGCGAAGGGCTTTACCCCATCGCCCGGAAGATCATCGCTGAGCATCCCAAGGCGCGCTTCTGCGTCTTGGCCACCGCAGACGAACTGAAACTGCCGGCAGACCTGGTTGAGCATATCCTGCCGTTGGGCCACCCCAGCGATGCCGAGTTGTCCGCGTTGATGGCCAGCGCTCAGTTGGGGCTTAGCGTGTCGCGCTGGGAAGGGTTCAACTTGCCCCTGGCCGAGATGCAACAGCTTCGCAAGCCAGTGCTGGTGCTGAACATCGGTGCGCACCCTGAAGTGGTCGCCGACCCCCGTCAACTGTGCGTCGACGAGCAGGAAATGGCCGAAAAGGCCCTGCAGGTGCTGGCCGGTGAAGCGTTGGCAGGGCCCGAATGGGAAAGCCACCTGGACACCTTCCAGCAGACGTTCACTTGGCAACGTACGATCAAGGCCTACGAGGACCTGCTCGGCACGTTGAGCCCGATCCGGGACCTGCCTGCCCCCCGGTTGGTGATCGACACCAGTGCCTGCCTGCGCGATACCGCCAATACCGGCGTAGCCAGGGTAGTGCGCAGCTTGACGCGCAAGCTGCAGGATTTTGGCGAACCTCTGTTCGTGACCTGGGACGAGACGCTGCGCGAGTATGTGCTGCCCACCGAAGGTGAATACAACAATCTGGCGTTGTATGGCGGGCCCAAGCCCTATCCAGAACACTACGAGCTGCCGCGCTCGCCTGCTCACCGCCGGCAGACCTTGGCCAGTCTTGGCGCTCGCACCTTGCGCGGTGGCTGGCTGCTGCAAAGTGAAATCGTCTTCGAACGCCAAGGCCCGGCGCGCCGCGCCGCTGCCCGCCAGGCGGGGCTGAACGTTGCGGCGATATTCTATGATGCCATCCCGGTCACCCATCCTGAGTGGGTTGCCGATACCATCATCCGGGACAACCACGCAGCCTACATGCGAGGCTTGGCCGAAACCGACCGCGTGCTGCCGATTTCCCCCGATGCGGGCACCCAGTTGCAGGCATTCTGGGCGCGTGAAGGCATCGCGCCTCACGCGCAGGTGAAAACCTGCTGGATCCCGGGTGAGCTGACTGCTTCCCCGCGCGCCACCACCCCGGCCTCGGTGCCGCGTGCGGGCGAGCCGCTGCGTATCCTCTGTGTATCTACCCTGGAACCGCGCAAGAACCATAAAGTGCTACTTGAAGCCGTTGCCCGATTGGCCCGTGATTATCCGGACCTCGACTGGCAGCTGGACCTCATCGGCAATCGCTACGCCGGTGCTGACTACATCGTTGAGGCCGTGCGCGCGGCCAGTGCGGCCGACCCGCGCATTGCCTGGCATGGTGTGGTAGACGACGCCACCCTCAATGACTACTACGCCAAGGCCCACGTCAGCGTTTACGCCTCGTTGGTAGAAGGCTATGGCATGCCTATTGTCGAGTCGCTCTGGCATGCCCGTCCTTGCGTGTGCCATGCCGGCGGCGTGATGGCGGAGCTGGCAGCCGAAGGTGGCTGCCGCACAGTGGACATGACCAACCCCGATGCACTGGCTGCGCAAATCCACGCACTGGCGAGTGACCCACAAGGCTATCTGCAACTGGCTGCTGAAGCGGTTGCTCGTCCTATCCTGACCTGGCGCAGCTATGCCCGTGCCTTGTTGCGGCAGTTGGCCAGCCACACCACTCGCCATGCTGGCAAACCCTTGCCGCGGCAGTGGCAGCACCTGCTTATCGACCCCGAAGTGGCGCTGGTAGATGAGCCTGGCCAACTTGCGCTGGCTTGTCTGCTGGCGGAACGCCCGGCTCAGTGCGCACTTCTGTTGGGGGAGCACGCGCCTTGGTTGCGTGACCTGATAGGCCACGAAGCCACGCGTGCCTGGCAAATCGCGGAGGGTGAGCTGACTGGTGAGGTGAGCCGCCACGCCAACCTCAGCCGCATCGATGCGCCGGTAGGTGTTGCAGTGCCCGTCCTCCAGGCAGAGCTGCGTGATAACGAAATCGCCGTCGACCTCATCGTGCTGTCGGCAGCACAGGCAGCTGACCCAGCGTCAATCGATGCGTTGCGTTCACTGATCAATGGCCGTGTCGAAGGCCTGCTGCTGGTTGAACAGGGCGCCCCAGCCGCAACGCTAACAGCGCTGGGCCTGACCGAAGAGCCTGCTACTGAACTACCAGGTTACGATGTCCATACTTACCCGCCTGCGGCGCCAGGGTTTGTTCAATGAAGGTTCTTGTCATATCCAATTTCTTCCCGCCCCATGTGATCGGCGGTGCAGAAATCATCGCTCACCACCAGGCCCGCGCGCTGGCTGCGCGTGGCCATGAGGTGCGCGTGCTGGCAGGGGACAACAGCCGTGGGCTGCCTGGCTACCCAGTGGAGCAGGAGGTTTTCGACGGCATGCCGGTTACCCGGGTGTCGTTGACCTATCTGGACTTTGCCCCAACCGGCAACAACGTCGCGCACCCTGGCGTCGAACGTATCTTTCTGCGCCTGATCGCTCAATGGCGCCCCGATGTGATCCACGCGCACCACATGGCCGGGTTGTCCTTGGGCATCCTGCAGTTGGCGCGTGAGCATGGGATCCGCATTGCGCTGACCTTGCACGACCACTGGGGGTTCTGCATGAACAGCACGCGCATCACCACCCAGGACACCTTGTGCCAAGACAGCACCCAATGCCACAAATGTCATTCGCACATCTACAACGGTGACCTGCTGCTGCCGCAACGGATGCGTCAGGATTACCTGCGCTGGCAATTGGATGCTGTTGATCATTTCATTTCACCCAGCCGTTACCTGGCCGACACCTACATCGCCAACGGCCTGCCTGCCGCGCGTATGAATGTTATCGCCAACGGTATCGAACTCGAGCGGTTCAGCCACACCTCACCGCCACCGCCCGGGCCGCGCCTGAATGTGCTGTTCACCGGCTACATGGGTGGCCATAAAGGCGTACCTACCTTGCTCAAGGCGCTGGCATTGCTGCCGCCAGAGCGGGTGCATGTCGACATGGTCGGTGACGGCCATATGCTTGAAACCTACAAAGCCGAACTGCGCAACAATGCGCCGAAGGTTTCTGCCAAGTTCTGGGGCAGACTGCCCAATGCGCGTATCGCCGAGCGCTTCGCCCAGGCGCATGTGTTCGTGCTGCCATCGGTGTGCCCGGAAAACCAACCTGTGACCATTACCGAGGCGATGTCCTGTGGCCTGGCGGTGGTGGGTTCACGGATAGGCGGCATACCCGAGCTGGTGGATGAAGGCGTGACCGGTCAGTTGTTCGACCACGGCGACGCTCAAGCGCTGGCGCGCTGCTTGCTCCGTTACATCGAAGAGCCGGCGGTGTTGGAAGCCCATGGCAAGGCGGGTCGTGAGCGCATCCAGGCCTATGCCTTCGAGCTGCAGATCGACCGTATCGAAGCCTTGCTGGCCGGCCCTGGCGCCGAACGTAGCGAGGCCCCACAACTGATCGCATGCCATGGCGCTCCATCGGCTGAAACCTTCCACAGCGTTCTCAAGGCGCTGTGCCCGGTTCCTGCCAACCGGCCGCAGCCTGCCAGCCAGCCCTGCTGCATTCCCTCGAACTGGATTGCGCCAGAGCAAGCAGATGTACTGTGGGTGGCGGGGCCAACAGCCCAAGACCCGGACGCCGCGATGAAGCTCATCGAAGCTTACCGCGCCTTGGGCAAACAGGTTGTGGTGGATGAGCGCCATCTGCTGGTTGCGCGCAACACGGAGTCAGCCTTGCTGGCGCGCGGCGGCGCGCAGGTAGCGTTAAGCTTGGAATACCTCTTGGAGTACGCGAGGGATCCTGAGGCACAAACTGCCCCAACCCAAGCCTGACCCCATGCGGAACGTGCCAACAGGCACGTTCCGCTGGCCCCGCCTAGCCTTTGAGCAGTTGCGCCAGCCCCACCTCGATGGCGGTAGCCCGAGGCATTTCGAACCCACTGAGCAAACGCTGATTATTGGCCCTTGAATGGCGAATGTCGCCTGCGCGTGCTGGCTGATAGCTGACCTCTGGCAGCTTGCCCAGGACCTGCGCCAATGCTGCCAGGATCTGATTCAAAGAAGTCGCCTGGTTCAAGCCGACATTGATGGCCCCTTCGGCCACCGGCCCCGACTCCAGCCCTTGTACCAGCAGCTTCACAAGATCGCTGACGAAGAAGAAGTCACGGGTCTGCTCGCCGTCCCCGAATACCGTAATCGGCAGGCCTTTTTGTGCGCGCTCGGCGAAAATGCTGATGACGCCCGAGTAAGGCGAGGACGGGTCCTGGCGTGGGCCATAGATATTGAAGAAGCGGAATACCACAGGGAGCAGCCCGTGCTCGCGGCGGTAAAAGTCCATGTAGTACTCGCTGGCCAGCTTGTCGGAGGCATAAGGCGTCAACGGCGCTTTGGGCGTGTCTTCATCGATGGAGGCCCCTTCACCATTGTTGCCATACACTGCGGCACTGGAGGCGAACACCACCCGTTTCACACCGCAAAGGCGCATTGCTTCACACACATTCAAGGTGCCAATGAAGTTGCTCTGATGAGTACGGACCGGGTCGTCAACAGAAGCCTGCACTGAAGCGACCGCCGCCAGGTGTACGACACCCGCACAGCCCTTTACGGCGTGGGCCACCAGCGCGGCGTCGGCCACGTCGCCTTCGATCAGTTGCAGGTTAGGGTGTGACAGCGGCAGGTTGCTGCGCTTGCCCGTGGACAGGTTGTCCAGCACTCGTACTGCATACCCTTTGGCAAGCAGTTCATCGGTCAGGTGAGAGCCGATAAAACCGGCACCGCCCGTGATCAGGATCGGTGCTTCAGGCGTCAAGGTTGTCGACATACTAGGTTCCAGGCTCGAATGAGAGAAAGCGTTATAGGTGCCAGGCGCGGCCTCAGGCGGGTGCGCGCATGCCCGATTGTCCAGTGCCTGACAACCGGCTGGCGCGCAAATAGCGTTGAGCGGGCCGCTCGAACCACCGGTGGCAGGCCAGGCTCATGGGTATCAGCAAAGCGAAGAACAGCAGCATCATCCACGGCTGATAGAAAATTTCGCGGGAGTAACCCAGACTGTCGAACGTAAGGGCAAAGGCTATTTGCAGCGGGAAATGCAGTAGATAGGACGCATAGCTGATATCACCCACCCACCCAGTGCTGCGCAACAACCCTGGCCAGTGCAGGCCAGCGGCGGCCAGCATGGCCAAGGTGGCAGGCAAGCAGAGGCACATGACTAGGTAAGTGTTCACCGATTTGGCGAGCAGTAGCAACGCCCAAGCTCCCAGTGCCACGCTGGTACACACCAACAGTGCGACGCCGCTACCGGCCCAACGCCGCAATTGCCAAAGCATAGCGTAGGCGATGCCACCGATATAGAAGCACAATAAACCACTACCAATCTTGTAGCTGCCGGGGTAGAGCAGCAGGCCCAAAGTACAGGCCGCAGCGGCCAGCAACCAGCGCCAACGGCCCGCCAGGCAGATGGCGAAGAATGACGCATATAGCAGTACTTCTACCGAGACCGACCAGATCGGCGCATTGAACGACCAGCCCTTCTCCAAGCCCCATGCTGGCGCAAGCAGCAAGTTGAGCAGGGCGTGATAGCTGTCGTTGAAGGGGTAGACAAAATAGCTGGCGTGGCTAGCCCAATAGGCCCACTGAAGCGCCGCCACCCCGGCAAACGTAAGCAAATGCAGCGGGTAGAGCCGGCTGAAGCGATCCACAGCGAAACTGCGCAGCGACACTTTACCCGTGGCGATGCCCTGGGCGAACAGCCAGAAGAACACAAACCCCGAGATCGAGAAAAATAGCTGCACGGCCAGGCCGCCATATTGATAAAGCGGTGTCAGTGCCGCGAAAAAAGGCTGGCGTGTGCCCTCGAAGCCCGCCGGGCTGTCGCCGACGTAGAAGAAATGTTGCCAATGCCAGAACACGACACAAAGCGCGGCGATACCTCTGAGGGTATCCAGGGTGTACAGCCGTTCGGCTGAAGGAGGGGCGGCAGACATGCGAGAGGTCACTGGCGGGAAAAAAAGGAAATGCTGGCACTGCTCGCGGGGGCCTGTCAATGCAGCGGGGCTGCGCAAGAAGACGCTGCCCCGCGTGGCAATCAGCTGAATACTTCAGCGTCTGCCAGTGCCAGTCCCAGCTGGTCTTTGCCCGACAAGCTTGGCGCGAAGTCCATCGGCCACTCAATTGCGATAGCAGGGTCATCCCACGCAATGCAACGCTCGCTGGTGGGCGAGTAGAAATCAGTCGTTTTGTAGAGGAATTCGGCGGTGTCGCTCAAAGTCACGAAGCCGTGTGCAAACCCTGGCGGTACCCACAGCTGGTTCTTGTTCTCCGCAGAAAGCACCGCACCGACCCACTTGCCAAAAGTAGGGGAGGACCGGCGGATATCCACCGCCACGTCGAACACTTCACCTTGTACCACACGCACCAGTTTGCCCTGGGCATGTGGCGGCAGCTGGTAATGCAGGCCGCGTAGCACGCCTTTCACAGAGCGGGAGTGGTTGTCCTGAACGAAGTCTGGTTGCAGGCCGGTGACCTCTTTGAAGACATTGGCGTTGAAGCTTTCGAAGAAAAAGCCACGCTCATCACCGAATACTTTGGGGGTGAACAGGTAGACGTCCGGGATGGCCAAAGCAATAGCGTGCATCAGAAGACCTTAACCTCAAGCAAATTGCGCAGATACTGCCCATAGCCGTTCTTCAACAGCGGTTGCGCCAGGCGCTCGACCTGTTCAGCGCTGATCCAGCCTGCGCGGTACGCAATTTCTTCGGGGCAAGCCACTTTGAGCCCTTGGCGGCGCTCCATGGTAGCTATGTACTGGCTGGCCTCAAGCAGGCTGTCGTGGGTGCCGGTATCCAGCCAAGCGTAGCCACGCCCCATGATTTCAACCTGCAGTTGCTGCTGCTTTAGATACAAGTTGTTGAGGTCGGTGATTTCCAATTCGCCACGCGCTGAAGGCTTGAGCTGCTTGGCAAGGCCCGTGACCTGGTTATCGTAGAAATAAAGCCCGGTGACCGCATAGCTGGACTTCGGTGCTTTGGGTTTTTCTTCGATCGACAGAACACGCCCGTTCGAGTCGAATTCCGCCACCCCGTAACGCTCAGGGTCATGAACGTGGTATGCAAAGACAGAGGCGCCGGTAGTACGGCTGTCTGCATTGAGCAACAGCGACTGGAAGTCATGCCCATAGAAAATGTTGTCGCCGAGTACGAGTGCAGAAGGATCATTACCGATGAAGTCTGCGCCGATGGTGAAGGCTTGTGCCAACCCGTCAGGGCTAGGCTGCACGGCATAGGAAAGACTCAAGCCCCATTGGCTACCGTCCCCCAACAGCTGCTCGAAGCGGGGAGTGTCCTGCGGGGTCGAGATGATCAAGATATCGCGAATACCCGCCAGCAGCAGGGTGCTGAGCGGGTAGTAGATCATCGGCTTGTCGTAGACCGGTAGCAGCTGCTTTGAAACCGACAGGGTGGCAGGATGCAGGCGTGTGCCCGAGCCTCCAGCCAAGATTATTCCTTTGCGGGCCATTGAGCGTCCTTAAAGCTGGATCTCGTCCAGCATTCGTTGCACACCTTGCTGCCAAGGCGGCATCTTGAGGTTGAAAGTCTTTTCCAGTTTAGCCAAATTCAGGCGCGAATTGCGCGGCCGTGTTGCGGGAACAGGGTAGTCCTCAGTACGTATCGCGCCTACTTGGTCGGCATGTACCTTGAGTTCAGCGCCCATTTTGCTGGCGTAATCAAATACGAACTGTGCGTAGCCGTGCCAACTGGTTTCGCCCGCCGCTGCCAGGTGGTAGGTACCCGCAAGATTGCTAGCATCGGGTAGGCTGAAGATCTGGCGAATGATGTGCGCAGTGACATCAGCGATGAGCTCTGCGCCTGTGGGGGCACCGAATTGATCGGATACCACCTTGAGCGGATCGCGTTCCTTGCCCAGACGCAGCATGGTTTTTGCAAAGTTCTGACCGCGGGCGGCGTAAACCCAGCTTGTACGCAGCACAATGGCAGGAGCGCCGCTCGCTGCAATAGCTTTTTCACCCTCAAGCTTGGTAAGGCCATAGACCGAAAGCGGGCCGGTGCGTGCATCTTCTGACCACGAGGTCGCACCGCTACCATCGAATACGTAGTCAGTGGAAAAATGGATCAACCAAGCACCAAGGGCCGCAGCTTCAAGTGATAGAACCCCTGGGGCTTCAGTATTGATCAACGTTGCCTGCGCTGCTTCGGACTCTGCTTTGTCAACGGCTGTATAGGCAGCGGCATTAACAATGATATCCGGCGCTACTTTGCGGACGGTTATCGCCAAAGCCTCAAGGTCGGTTAGGTCGCCGCACAAGCCGAAGTCGCCATGGCGGTCAAGTGAGATCAGCTGACCCAGCGGAGCGAGGGAGCGTTGAAGTTCCCAACCGACCTGGCCACTTTTACCTAGCAACAGAATCTTCACTTTTTGCCAATCTCATATTGCTTGGCTACCCAATCACGATAGCTACCATCCATGACGCCGGTTACCCACTCCTGATTGCTCAAGTACCATGCGACAGTTTTACGAATACCGGACTCGAAGGTTTCAACTGGCTTCCAGCCGAGTTCGCGCTCAATTTTCCCTGCGTCGATTGCATAACGTAGATCATGACCTGGACGATCGGCTACATGAGTAATCAATTCATCGTAACTTTTTACTACCTTTCCGGTGCTCTGATTGATCACCTTGCGCTCGGAGGCCGGAGCCATTTCATCTAGCAAGTGACAGACGGTACGGACAATATCAATATTCGCTTTCTCGTTCCAGCCGCCTATATTGTAGGTTTCGCCACAGGCACCAGCCTCCAAGACACGACAGATACCTGCGCAATGGTCCTCGACGTACAGCCAATCCCGGATCTGCTGGCCGTTACCGTACACAGGCAGGAGCTTACCAGCCAGCGCATTGACAATCATCAGTGGTATCAGTTTTTCCGGAAAGTGAAAAGGTCCATAGTTATTTGAGCAATTAGTGGTCAGGACCGGCATTCCATAGGTGTGATAGTAAGAGCGGACAAGGTGGTCACTCGCCGCCTTACTAGCAGAATACGGACTGTTTGGCCTATATGGAGTGGCCTCCGTAAACGCGGGGTCTGTTGGGTCCAGCGTCCCATAGACTTCATCAGTAGAAACGTGGAGTAATCTGAAAGCATCTTTTTGAGGACCAAGCAGGCTATTCCAGTAGTTGCGCGCTGCCTCTAAGAGACGAAACGTCCCTACGACATTGGTTTCGATGAATGCATCAGGCGACGTGATGGAGCGGTCTACATGAGACTCAGCTGCGAAGTGTACTATGGCTCGTGGCTGGTGATCCGCCAAAAGCTGGTGCAACAATGGACCATCGCATACATTGCCGTGAACGAAGTGGTGCCTCAGATTCCCGGAAAGTGATTTAAGGTTTGAAAGGTTGCCAGCGTAGGTGAGTGCATCCAAGTTGACGACTGGTTCGTCACTCTGAGCACACCACTGCATAACAAAATTTGATCCAATGAACCCTGCGCCACCTGTGACTAAAATCATTCGAATTCCCCATTTTAGCTTAAGAGCTTTATGTGTTCCCGCTTATAATACCTGCTAATTGGGCTTGTGGTAAGTATATTAAGCATCGAAATCACTTAATGACGAAATCGATACCGAATTGACTTGCCGAAGCTCCAGGTATTAAATGGACAAAACCTTGCTTTTATTTGCATTGCTATTAAAGCGCATTCTCAATTTCATCTCATAAGCTGGGCTTTCTATATGCCGGATTTGATCTATGTTTTTGTCAAATGCTTATATCAATTCTTGCATAAATTTGCTTCAGTTTTTTGATCATGTGTTTGCGCGTAAAATTGCCAAAGACCTTTTTTCGTCCAGCCTCGCCCATTGATAAAATAAACTCTGGATCTTGACACAGCTTCTTCAGTGCTTCTGCTGCGGCGTATTTATCTAGTGGCGGAATTAGGTATCCATCACTTCCGTGCGTGATTAGGTCGCTAACAGCTCCGTGATCATAAGCAACAACGGGGCGGCTTGCAGTTAGTGCTTCAAGGATGGTACGCCCAAAAGTTTCTTCAAAGTGTGATAAGTTGACAACTATGTTTGAAAGCTTTATTGCTTCTACGGGGTTTGATATGTAATCCATGAATTTAAGATTCGTAGGCATAGGCTTGAGTTCAGACTGCAAGTTAGCTATAAAATTATTTCTTGGACCTATTATCAAAAACCGTGCTTGTGGAGTAGATGCCTGCAGAATGCCAGCGATGTCAATAAAGTCTTGAACACCTTTTTTGGGTAGATTGCTGCTTATAAGGGCAATGTTGATGCAGTCTTTAGATATGTTATTTGGAATATCAAACTTATAGGTGTCAACGATGTTTGGTAGGGTGAAGGTTGAGCGCGCATTATTAAAAATGCCAGCAGTGAATTCAGAATTCGCAATGATAAAGTTAGTCGATTTGCAGACATAGCTAATGATTTCGGCTGGGTGCAAGCCTACTAGCTTGCATAGCTCGGGGTCATGCTGCACTGATTCTCGTGCGTGTATGAAAGAAAAGGCTTTCAAGTTCTGGGCTGCTAAAATAGGCTCTCGCAACGTAATAGTGTTAACGTGGACAACTTTTAGGTTATATTGCTTAATGAGGCTTTCATACACCCTTACAAAATAAACGTCTGGATTGGTCCGTTCGGTCCAAAGCTGGCATGGGACGATATGGATGGCATGAACTTTACTTCTGATGCATTCGATGTAGCTTGTATTCATCGATGAAGGTAGGGTTACAACTAAATTTACTTCGCAAGCGGAGTATGCGTCAATAAGATCAAGCAAGCTCAGTTCAGCACCATATAGCTGAGTATTAGCCGCGTGGCCGCAAACCATAATGAATGGATAATTATTATTATCTTCTTTTCCTTTGAAAACGGGATTGCTAGCGTCTAGGCTCATGTACTTGCCTAGCTTTAAGTAGTGAAGAAGTGCCGGCACCTCAATGGGAGTTAAGCCTTTGAAGTAGCTCAGGTAACGCTCGGCATTAAAGACTGGACTTGGTATACGGCCTTCGAATGCACCATGGGACATGTAATGCTCCAACGGTGATATTCCAGCTCGAGCCACATCTTCGTAGGCCTCTAAATACCACGAAGAAGAGAACAGATCAGAATTCTCAACGAGTTTGTAATCAGAATGAGAGATTTTTGTGAAGTGGTTATATGTGTCATCTAAACGAGTTAGGTCAAGAAGCTCGCACCCGAAAAACTCAACGCAAGGGAGTGTGTCAGGTGATTCCGCGAGAATGTCTTGATCGATAATTAGTAGGTTGTCCGTTATAGCCCGTTCACCGGGTGATAAAATGTAGAGAGATCCCTCCAGCATTCGATCAAGAAAGTAATCGGCGATATCTGTTAGTCTTGCAGCCTTATAATTGGGCCAATGGAAAACAGCTACCGTCCGACCTGTAGCAAAAAGGGTTTCAATGAAGTGTATTGCAATGTCAAAATTTTTGCTATCTAAGCTCAAGTTTCCGTAAATTACAATGTCGAATGTTGTAGGCACGCCTCTAAGACTGCTCAGTGCATTGGGGACTTTGAAGGTATTGAATAGGCTATTAGCACTAAGATATAGATTGTCTTGGGGTGTGCGGGCTCGCCAGCGTTCTGCTATCATGCGGTACAGCTTTCGGACACCCCAGTATTGAGACTTTATGTGTGTCGCTGAGGCGTTGGTCAAGGAATTTAAGTGATGCCTCGCAAAAACCAACGGTACACCTGGGTAAGCCGAATATACTGAGGAGAAACCGAAAGATAATTTAATGCGCTCGAGTAGCTCTGAGTCTGCGGCGACTCTGCTAACATCCCAACCTCCAAGCTTTTCAAAAACCTGGCGCCTAACCAATAGCGTAGATACACTTGCATGAATCAATCTGTCTTCTAACCGCAATGCTTGAAAAAACAGATTATCATCTGCACGTACCCAATGAGCCATCACACCCATTTTTTCAGGCTGTTCTAGCAGGCTTTCGACCAAAATTTGTATACGCTGTGGATGGGACCAATCATCGCTATCGTGATTAGTGATGAAATCCCCACTCACTATGGAAAGTCCGGTATTACGAGCAGCATACGCTCCCCGGTTCAAATCATTTCTAGTTACTTTGACGCGATCATCAAAGTTGGAAAATTCTTTCGCTAGCTCAAAAGTTCCATCGGTACTGCAGTCGTCAACGACTATTACTTCTAAGTTGTCCCAGGTCTGATTAAGAATGCCAGATAAAGTTGTACTTAGATGGTCTGCAGCATTGAAGGTGGGTACCAATACACTAACTTTATGTGGAAAAGATAGTTTTGTTATTGGAGGTGCTGTGAGGTTTTCGAAGCTTAAGGCTTCAGACCTTTCACGCAATGAAACTGGCAGCAAACCTGCCTTTAGATAAATTGCATTAATACATGCCAATCTTCGGTTTAATAAGTTTTTATCCGGCTTAGCTGAGGCCAAAATATTGGCGGCGGATAGATATAATTCCGGAGAATGAGGGTTTGATTTATAGAGTGAACTTAAAATGCGTTCTGCTTTACCTATATCACCAAGTTGTAATAATGAATTTATGAGAGTAACGCCTACTTGAAGCTTGTCAAGAGTTGTGCTTGAAGCATCATAAGCTGAGTTTAAGTATGGTGTCGCTTTATGCCAATTCTGGATGGACGAAAACCACCGTCCTAACGCCCAAGCTGCGTAGCTAGTTTCATACGGTGAGGTGTTTTCAGACCTATACAGGATTTCTAACTCAGCAATTGCATGATTAGAAAAACCACCAAATACCTTAGCTTCGAGATCCACCGCTTTGATGTAATGAGGCGAGCGTCCTTCTTGTTTTCCATACATTATAAAATGTTCGTGAGGATCAATTCCGGCTGCTAATACATCCGGATATTTTTCCAAATACCACACGGCATCAAAGTGGGAGGAGCTTGTCATGATAATTTTCAATGTCTGGCATGGCTGGTCTTGATGTGTATAATATCTAGCCCATTAATAGGTTGTGGTCTCGACACTCAAGGCCGTTGACCATCATGGTTTACTTGCATCAAGTCGCGTGCCCGATCCAGAAGGCCCTCCGTACGTGCTAGCGCCGCTATTAATTCACCACAGAAGTTATGATAGGCTTCAATTTGCTCTTGCGCGTGAAGTAATTGGTCAATGATAATCTGTTCATGGGATAAGGATTCACTGTGGGAGCAATCAAGCATTGCCAGATCTTGATTTTTTTTACTTGGATGTACGGAAATAGAGTTTTCAAATTGTTCTTGAAGCTGAAAGAGGCTACTTCTAAGCATTTCATTTTCTTTGAAAATCTCTTGAGCATTGGCGAAATAAGAATTCTCGCCTGAATGAGAGGTGTTGTGCTCGGGTAATTCTTGAAGAGATATGATAGACATTTCACATTCTCGCGAGTTTTGAGATTAGCATAGACGAAATACAAACTATTTAACCTATGCTCCAGCGTTAGGCTTAATCTTTTCCAAACAGGTCACGAGTATAGACCTTGTCGGTATATCCTGAAAGCTCAGCGGTTATTCTATTTGCCAATATGACATCCGACTTATTGACGAATTCGTCAAAGTCGTTCACGATTTTAGAGTTGAAAAAAGTTGCATCAGATAGTGTCGGTTCATAGACTACTACCTGAATGCCCCTTGCTTTAATTCGTTTCATAATGCCTTGGATTGAGGAGGCGCGGAAGTTATCAGAGCCTGCCTTCATCACTAAACGGTATATGCCGACTACCTGTGGCTCTCGCTTGATGATCGAATTTGCAATGAAATCTTTTCTTGTCGTGTTAGAGTCGACGATAGCTTGGATTAAGTGTTGTGGTACATCTTTGTAATTGGCCAATAATTGCTTTGTGTCTTTCGGGAGGCAATAGCCGCCGTAACCAAATGATGGGTTGTTATAATGGGTGCCGATGCGAGGGTCTAGGCCCACGCCTTCTATGATTTGTCGACTGCTTAGGCCGTGAGACTCTGCGTAACTATCTAGCTCATTAATATAAGCGACACGCATTGCAAGATAAGTATTTGCAAAAAGCTTAATAGCCTCTGCTTCCGTTGAGTTTGTAAATACAGTCGCAACGTCCTGTTTTATCGCGCCCTGTTGTAGCAGTTTCGCAAATACTATTGCCTCGCCGCTTGTATCGCCTATTACTATTCGACTTGGATAAAGGTTGTCATGTAACGCTTTGCCTTCTCGCAGGAACTCGGGAGAGAAGATGATCTTAGTTTTATATTTTTCTCGAATCCGTTCAGTGAATCCTACCGGAATCGTAGATTTTATGATAATGGTTGTGTGTGGATTAATGCTTACTATATCATTGATAACTGATTCGACAGTTGAAGTGTCAAAATAGTTGGTGTCTGGATCATAGTCAGTAGGGGTGGCAACAACAACATATTGAGCTTTTTCGTAGGTTTCATGTTTGCAGGTTGTTGCTCGAAAATTTAAATCTTTATTTTTTAGATAGTGGCTTAGCTCGTCATCTGCTATTGGCGATATTTTATCATTCAACATTTGAACTTTTTGTTGAATAATATCAAGCGCGACAACCTCGTTATGCTGTGCGAGCAAAACCGCGTTCGATAAACCTACATACCCGGTGCCCACAATTCCAATTTTCATTACATTGTCCTTAAGTTGTTTGTCCGTAACAAGGCTGATAAGCTAGATCAACAGTTTAGCTAATTTTCGTCAGACAAGATCTGGTGGCCGTTACACAGTACGTGTAAATGGTAAAAGCGCATGCCATCGTGAATAGCTAGCCTTATAGTGGCTAAGTTTATAAGCCTTATTTAGTGAGGAGGTTTTTTGTTTTGAGTTGCTATGCCAATCCAGTGATAGCAGCATCAGCCGCTTGTCTTCGAAGATTGCATCGGTTCCATAAAAACGCTTTATCCTAGCTTTAAACTCCATGTCACCTCGCGTTGCAACTGCATCAAATTCTCCAATATCTTTGAAGATCCTTGACTTAAACAAACTAGTCATAGGTCCATGCCCAATGAATTCTCCGTGGTTCTCTAGCTTCAAAGCACCTTCGGAGGTGATGCGTACGTGGCGAGCATAAGAACAAACAAGCTCAGGAGATTGGATACTATCAATCTGTAGTTCAAGTTTTTGAGGATGAGCCCAATCATCGGCGTCTTGAATTACATAGTAAGCGCCTGAGATCTGATTAAGAGCTACATTTCTGCACCCATACGGACCTTCATTTTTAAGATTACGGATTACAGTTGTTTTAATGGTTGGGTTAAGTGCTAGGTAGTTTTCTACGGGTATTTCGCTGCAGTCATCTATAATGAATATCTCAATATTGGGATACGTTTGGTTGCAAATTGAATCGTAGGCATACTGCAACGTTTTTTCTGCATTATACGCTGCAATAACTACACTGCAGAGGCCGTGATTTTCTGAGTAGTAGTGTTTTGACGCTGATTTGATGCCTGTAAAAAATGATCCTTTTTTCGCGTGGCGTGTAATTTGCGTCATGCCGCAACTCTTAAAGTATACATTGAGTGCGGTAATCAAGTGTTGGCCGTTAGGTTTTGACTGTCGGCGAAGCTCAGCTATTCTAAGAGCATGCTCAGATTCGCTGAACTGATAAATGTCTAGAGATTTGATCAGTAATTCTACTGGCTTTTGTTGATTAAGACTATTTTCGGTCATCAACGCGTCTAAAATAATGCGTTTGACGCCAATTTCAATAGACGGATCCTGAAGGACTGCGAATCTTTTGGTCGGTAGAATTCGAGTTCCATGCTGTAAAGCGACTCGTAATACTTCAGTTAGATGTTTAACTTTGTTTTTTGTCTTGTATTTGCCATTGATAACATGCAATAAGGATTGTTCATTATCGTCGGAATTTTCCAAAGAGTCATAGAGCGCCTTCAGAAACGCCGTAGTATGGCTAGGGCTGGTTATTGCCAAAGAGCATTTCAGAAGCCTATGTCTTGACTCTGAGTTTTCGTCAATAGCGGCTTTGAGGAGATTATGAATTAAATCATGATCTAAATCGTAAAGGATTTTGTCAGAGACGCATGGAACTATCAGATTGCTCTGGCCAGTTTTGAGGGAAGCCCGGAGCACTCTTTCAAAATTTTTACCGTAGACGTCTTGTGAAAGAAGTAGTTCCACGACCTCTAGTGTTAAAACTATTTCGGGATTTTGACTTTCTAGGGTATACGATTTCAAAGCTGACAGGTTCCAAGCTGCAACTTCGCGGTCGAAAGTGGGGTGCTCTATCTCGGACCCATCTCCGCGGATCAAGCTATTTGCTATAAGCCAAGATGGTTCAGGTAGCTCAGGTTCGGATGAAATAACCCACCTAGCGAGTGTGGCTGCATGTTTCAGATATACTTCATCGCTGTGCGGAAATATACCGGCGCACTTAAAAAAGTCGCTATGCGGATTGTGAATGTGTTTGTTTGTGACATGTGTTAGAGGAAGCTTGCTAATGAAGTGCAGGAAATCACTTGCGGGAGGTTGTAACGCGATATTTGCATGTTCAACGGCTTCTTGAATGAGATTGACGCCCCATGGACTATTTTTGACTAAATAATTATCATATGGGGTCGAAGATGATTTAGTCTCATGATAGATGGTGTCGCTGCGATCATCTCGTTCATATTCTTTCAACCAGTCTTGTGGTCTGCGAATACACAATGCTGGGATATTTTTTTGCTTCAAGTAAGAGCCGAAGTATAGGTCCGCCATTCCTGTTGCAGTGAAATGAGAAAAAGGCGGCTTTATTTTTCCAGTATAAAAACCTGTTGTTCCAGTGCCTAAGACTGACACGGGAGTGTCCCAGGCAAGCTCTCTCTCAAAGTTAAATGTAATGCGCTCAAAGAACGACTTTGGCATAGGAGCATAGATAACTCCGTGGATCCCCACGGCAACATTGTTTGAATTGTCGCTCAGCTTTTGAGCTAATAAATTAAAATAACCTTGAGGATATCGGATATCATCATCAAGTGTGAAGTAGTAAGAGTCATTATCTACGTGATTTAGACCGAAAAATTTTCCGTTATCACGCTGGTCTCCGTGCTCCTGGCTTCTGTAAATATGGATCTTATCCTTGTACAAAAACGCAGGCACTGTAGTGTAGTTATTAAGGAAAATATGAATTTCGTCAACTTGCGGCAAGATGTCCTGGATAACTTTTTCCAGGGTCGGGATGCGGCTAGGCATCGAAGCTATGCCTGCAATATATTTCTTATCACTCTTTTTAGTTGCGAGGCCCCGGCTGTCAAAGTAGGCATGCGACCAAGCAGGGGTTATGCTTCCCTTATGGCTGGACAAGCTCTCTTGGCACTTAAATATATTGTAAGATAAAAGTTGGGCATCAATTACTCTTGATGCGGCTTTATAATGGTTTAGAGCCGTGTTGTAGCGCTTTTGAAGAAATGCTTTGTTACCGCTTGTGATGTGTTTCATTTTGTCTGACTCGAATCAGCTAAAGCCGTATATTATGCCCGTAGCGACGCTTCGCGAAGTCGAAGGCGGCCTTGATTTAGTTTGCTAGGATGGTTTGAATTGATATCAAACAAGCGTCCTTTTCCATTTTTCTTGTTTCAAGCGTATAACAATAGCGGTTGTCTTGCTCCAAGATGTCGCTCCACATTTTTACGATCTCTTTTTCATCCGGTCGAGCATAATCATCTAGCAATAGATCAAATTCAGAATTTTTAAAATGCTCTAGAATAATTGGAAGTGCCGGATATCTAGCATGTTTTCCTGTTCGCGCTGGAGGGCCATCTACCAATACTAATATTTTGGTTGGAGCGTCTGGTAAATCTGCTGCGAAATCTTTAAGGTGCTGGCTACAACTGTAATACTGGTAACTCCCACTTGGGAAAGTTTGCTTTGTTAGTGGGGCGAGGATTACCTGAGTATTGTGTTTGGGCTGGCTGCCGTTTAACTCATAAATGGTTTTAGTATGAAATTTTTCGAGATGCTCAAATGCGATGTGTTTCGCGAGGGTTTGATTTGTGTTCTGATTGATTTTTTTTGAATGCAGCGCTTGTGCGATTATAATCGTCGACGTGCCCGAGCCGAACTCAATAATCGCATCATAATGATTTTTCTGAATGAGACTAATCAGCCAGAATGCCAAATCAGGACTGATAGGCCATCCGTGCATCTGTGGCAGCATTTCACCGTGGTTAATATAATTCTGAATCCCGATAAATGCTTCGAGCTGACTTGCGTGATTTAATAGTTCACTCTTCAGCAAGGTAGTGAAGCTCTCTCGAAGCTTCTCAAACATTAGAGGTTGCTTATCAATTTTATCAAGAATTTGAGTTGCAAGTAGCAAGTTGTTGTTCGCGTTTTTTTCAAGCCACCGAACTGTGGGCTGAAAGTTGGGGGTATCCTGACAACCTGATGAAAGATGATGCGCCAATTCGTTAATTTTATTGCTAACGGTTGGGGTGTTGCCGATCACTGGTGCTGAAGCTAGTGCCGCATCAATGTGGTGCAACGCCTTATCAGTCTGTCCACTCAAGTGAAAAGCACGTGCAAGCTCATAGTGGGCATCTGTTATTAGTAAGCTTTTGGCAAAATTTCTCACATTTGAATCCACGCAAGCTGCATAGATTAGGCTTTTAGCGACGTTGCTGTTTCCAATTTGCAAATGGCCCGAGGCTATAAGCACCGCAATTTTTGATCGCTCTGGATGCAGCGCGATACTGGAAAGTTTTGTATTTGCAAGAAGTTCATAGGAGCCATTTTGCCACCAGCTGACCAGGTGTTCCATGTTCTTTATGTCGTATTGATCTGATTCGCGTTGGTTGTTCATGATTTTGTCGACATCCTCAGATGCTTTTTCGGGAGAAAAGTCAAACAAGCTTTTGTTAGACGCTTGAGGATGCTCGAATCCATCATCAATTAGTCTCGTAAAAAAAGCTCTTTAAGCAATTCGAGTTGGCTTTCCAGCTTGATCAGTGACTCTTGTTGCTGTTGCTGGCTCAAAATGTAGGCCTCTACCTGGCTTTTCATCGATTCGAGGATCATGCTTTTCGAGTTTACTTCTACTTGAAGAACTCTTATTTTGTCTTTTCGTTCTATGGATGTAGCTCTAGAAGATTCAAGCTCGACTGAAAGGAGTCGTTTCTCCTCGCTGCACTCTTGATATTCTGCTTTGACTCTGGCGTTGTCGCGCTTTAGCTCTTCTACAAGGATTTCTAGCCTAGAAATCTCCTTAATATAGTCATCCCTAGCACCATCCTGAATCTTGCTATTTTTCCGTGGTGTAGTGTCTATATTAGGGTTAGATTCACCATCGCTGATCACTTTCGAGTTATCAAGATCTACGTTAAGTGTTCCACAATTTTTATCGCTCATGCTTCACGCCTTTGTCGTGCAGCTCAAGATTGGCTAATAGCTTTTCAAACTCATCAAGTTTATGTTTGAATTCTTTCAGTTTCGGCATTCCGTGAATAAATTTTGGTGATTCTTGTTGAGCGACTAATAGACTGTCCAGTAGCTCTTTGGCAAGGGTTCCCCCTGCATTGCTTTTAACGGCATGACGCAACATTGATATTGCTTCGTGCTTCATTCCGCTCGAGAGCAGGGTGTCGACCTTAGTAGAAAGCTCTTTTTCTTTCAGCTCCTTCAGTTTGCCGCGTAAATCCTCTGTGCTAGGCTGAAGGCTAATAGCAATTTTCAAAGCCTTTATTGCATCGCCAAAGCTACCCTTTTTGGCCAGAATGTTACTAATGCCTATATGTGCCCAATGAAAGCTGAAGTCAAGAGATGCTGCGTTTTTGTAGAGATTTAATGCCTCGTCAATATCACCAGTTGCAACTTTGTTTTCGGCAAGCTTGCATTGGCACAATGCATTAAGGCCAATGACCTTGTTTAAGGCATTCCAAGCAAAGTTGGCGTCCTGAATCTTTCCAGTCTCTTGTGCTAAAGATCCCAAGTCATATGCGGCAATCAATCTTTCACTGATGGTGGTCACTGCAGGGTTGTGAGAACTATTTAGCATTTTATGCAATGATTGAAAACCTTCGCTGCGAGGTATTTCATCAAATTGAGATAATGCTTTTTGCGGGCCGAACGTGATCGGCCCACCCAGCAGCTGTACTCTGTTGCGGGCATCTCTCGCTGTAAGTTGATGCTGATTTCCATCAAACAACTCTTTAGATAGCCGCAGCTTAAATCCATGGTTGCCGTCGCCGATTCCCAGTTCGTCTAGGTCACTGCGATATTGATCCGCTGATCCACTAGCAACAACACTTCCGTTGCGTACTATCTCGATCATGACCTTCTGGCTGGGCGCCGCTTCGTCGAAAGCCCATCCATAAGTGTAGCCATCCTTTGCGTAATCTAAATGGCCGATTATAGGCTGGTTTTCAGAGGGGTTTAGAATCGGATTCATTTTGCTTTCCTTCAAGGCCATAATCGTAGAGTCCATGCCCAGCTATTATGACGAACGACTTTTACCTTCCTCTAACTCCCCGGGGTGGCTAGAGATATATTTTAGTTAGATTTTGCTTTTCGCGTGTTAGAGTCCGCTCAAAAAAAATGCAACCGCTTCGTTTAGCTTGAGGTTTCGGAGGGAGTGCTAAACCACCGTAGGGAGTGCTGAGATAATCGTGACTGAGAGCCGGATGATAGTGTTTATCTACCTGCGCAGCAGAGGACCACTGTTCAATGAATTCATTTTGTTCACGCTGGCCCCTTGAGCGCCGCTCAGAGGTGATATCTTTGCCGCGACTGGCAGATTCAGCATGAACTAATATTGCATTAGCACTCCAAACTAAATGCATATCTTGCTGGTTGATCCGTAAGCATAGATCGACATCATTGAATGCCACGGGGTAAGCGATTTCGTTCAAGCCACCCACCGCTTCAAACGTTGATTTACGCAATAACAGGCACGCTGCGGTCACGGCGCTCTGTCGGCGAGTGACTTGGTTCAACCCCAAATATCCCGAGTCTCGCTGCTCGAGATTATTTCCCGTATGCGCTGCGAGACCATTTACGCCTACTACCACGCCGCCATGTTGGACCATGCGGTTTGGCCACAACAGCTTCGCACCTACTGCGCCAACTCTTGGCCGAAGCAGTTGGGCAAGCATCTCCTTAAGCCAATCGCTGTCAATAACCTCGATGTCATTGTTGACGAGGCCGATCACTTCACCCGTGGCAATACCCGCCGCACGATTATTAATGGTCGAGTAGTTAAACGGGTAGGGGTGTGTCAGTACGGTCACACCGCGTGCCTTGATATCCTCGAAATAAGACAAGGTGTCGGGGTCGCTCGACTCATTGTCGACAACAATGATTTCGAGGTTTGGATAATCTGTGTCGTTTAACAACCCTTCAATACACGCGTGCAACAGCTTGAATTGGTCCCGGGTGGGTACGATCAAGCTCACCCGCGGCAGTTGCTCTGGCAGAGGCCAATGCGCCCTGAGCAGTGCGGGGTAGTCCTCCACACGGCTCACTGTCGTGTCTGGGGCCAATTCTTGGCAGAGCCACTCGATGGCACGCAGTCGTTCGGACGATGGCTCTGCCTGCTCGGGGCTGGCTGGCGCATTGTTGGTACGGTGGTAAAGCACTCGGGGCAAGTGCACCACACTCGCGTTGCTCTCTAGGGTGGCCAATGCAATCGCGGCAACCAAGTCATGCCAGCCTACCGCAGATTGTTCGGCACGCGCTGTCAACAGATTCAATGCCTGCTTGATGATGTCTGCGCCGAATATTGCTCCTGGAGTGAAGATATCCGCACCGATGAAGAGGTCAATGTCCCACACTGGCTTCAGCCAAGGGAGGCTGCGCTCACCTTGTGGGCCGTCACGATCGCAGTCTGCAAATGCCCAGGCACTGCCATCGTCCAGCAACGCACAAAGGTGCGCGAGGGCCAACGGGGCCAAGCGATCACCTGCCGCCAAAGGTAGAATTCGATCACAACCCTCTGCCAACAATTGCTGCACGGCGGGTGCCAAATCGGTAGGGGAGGCGATGGCGACTTGATGTACGTCTGCACGGTCTGCACCCAGGCTTTCAAGGCTGGCCTTTTCCTGCGCGCAATCACCTGCGCTGATGATCAGCAAGCCGACCTTGCCTTGCATGGCAGGCTTTTCCAGGCCTTCCAAGCGCTGGAACGCCTCGAACCACTGCGGGTAAAGATGCCACCCTGCGCTTTTGGGCAAGCGCATTGACTGCTCTTTGGCCACTTCAGTGAGCAGGGCGATGGTTGCCGGATCCTGCTTCGCATCCAGCTGCCGAATCAAACCCTCTACCCCTTCCGGCCAGCAGCACAGGCGAATCGGGCTGCCGGCAAGCGGTTGCCCGCGATCATCGACTACATCCAGCACATGCACCTTGCCATCGGCCAACTCCCACGGCAGGTCAATGGCAAAGCCGTGATCACTGGTATCGCGATACGCCAGTGCCTGGTTATGCACATTGCAAGTCGCAGTGCAGATGACCTGATTCCCTTCGCGCACAGTCACTTCAACATGACGGCGTGGTGATTGCGGGTCCCATGACCAGCCACCTACGCGTAGACCACCGGTGTGCCACACCTGCGAGGTAATGGCCGAAGCTTCCTGGCTGGGAGCAGCAGGCAAATGTACCTGGCCTTCCAGCTCGAATGCCTGGTTGGCGATGCGTGCCGTAATCACTCGCGCTTCGTCCAGCCAGCTTTTGCGCAGCTGAACGGTGAACCCATGGAACTGATCACCCACTGGGGCGAGTGGTTCGTATTGGTCTGCACGCGCCAAGGCGACGGTCGCGCCGTCGATGAATACTTCCACCACCGGGCGCAGTTCCGGCTGGGCGGTATCGATTGCCCAGCCTTGCAGCACATCCCCCTGCAGGCCAATGATGGCCCCGGTGTAACCGTTAAGTTGGACGGGTTGCTGGCCCGCCTGGGGCTTTTCCAAGAGGTCTTGAGTCATCAGGCTTGGCTCAGTGAAAAGGGTAGGGAAGTGGTTGGGCTCGCGCCGGCTTCGGCGGCCAGCGGGCTTGGGCTCGCAAACAGCGGGGCGGCCAGTTCGTCGGCCAGCAGCGCTGCCTGCCAGTCGGCGCCGGGGGCGTCATCCAGGCTTAGCACGCCGCCACAGCCTGCAGCTACGGCGCGTTCGGCCAGGCTGAAACCGTGCAGGGCCGGCAGCCGGTAGACGGCGCCCGTAGCCTGGAGTGCCTTAAGCCAAGGGCTGTCGTCTTTGGCCAGTAGTACGAGCGGCAACTGGTCGCTGATGATCTGTCGTGCCAGGGCCAGCCAGCGTTGGGCAATTGCCGGGTTGCTCAGGCTGTCACCAATCAGCAGCACGCGTGGCGTATCTGCCGAGACTGGTGGGTGTTCGGTAGGGCCTGGCAATACGAGGTTCGCCTTGGGTAGAGCCCTGGCGTAGTCGCGGTGCAAGGCTTGCCATGGCAGCTGTACGCTTGTGGCATTGTGAGCGAAGTGCTGCCAGTCGAACGCTTCATCCTGGCTCAGCAGCCGGCTATCGCGGCAAATGATGCTGTAGGGCATGCCCAGAAGGGCAGGTAGCTCGCACAGGGTGACGGGGCAGCGCGCCAGTTGCTGGTAAGCGATACCGTTCAGCGGCAGCAGGCGCAGTGCCTCGACCAACTGGGGGTATTCGCCCGGCAGTTCGAAGTCGAGGGTCAAGGGCAGTGGCTGCAGTGGGGCTTGCAGGGTCGCCCAGGTGCGATGGTGCTCATGGCGCCAGGCGAGGTTGAATGCCGCGTCGCTGTGTGAGCCGTTGTGGATGTGCAGCGTTTCGCCGGGGCTGGATGTTGCGCATTGCTTGAGGGGGGATGGGGCGGCTGAGGGCCTCATCGCCGGCAAGCCGGCTTCTATAGTGGGCTGGCGGGGTTGGGTTGGCCAGTGGGCTTGGCGGGCATCGGGGGTCAGGCTGGCCAGCTTGGCCAGGCGCGCTTTTTGTAATGCTTGGCGGGCCGGTTTGATCGGGTCGCGCAGGCAGAAGGTGTTGTAGCGGGCGGAGGCGTCTGGGTAGCGTTTGCGCAAAATGGCGTTGTTGTGCGCCACGCGCAGGGCCTTTTCGGCGCCGAACGAGATGCCGCCCTGGTGCGCCACGAACACATTGGGCGCGCCCATGTGCCGCCAGCCGTGCTCGCGGGCGCGCAGGCACCAGTCGGTTTCTTCGCCATAGCCACGCGCAAGGTGGACTTCATCCAGGTAGCCCACCTGGTCCAATGCCTCGCGCTTGATGTACAGGCAAAAGCCACAGCCGGTTTCTATTTCCATTGGCGGGCTGTCGGTTTGGCGGGCCAGGTCATCCAGTTCGGCTTGCGCTTTGGGGCAGGGCATGGCGTGGCTCACCCGGCTCTGCGGGAAGCTCATCAACTCGCCATTGTTGGTGAACGGGGTGACCGAGGCGATGCTGGCATCGCTGTAGGCCACCTGGCGCAGGCGGTCGAGCCAGGCGCCATGCACGCGGGTATCGGCGTTCAGCCACACCACGTCCTTGTTCGGGCTCAGGGCCATGGCGCGGTTCATGCTGCGGATGAACCCAAGGTTCACGGCATTGTGCACCAGGGTGATCTTACCTTTGGCGGCCAGCACTTTGAGTGCCTTGGCCAGGGCGGGCACGGGGGTCTGGTCTTCGATCACCACCAGCCGGTGCGCGGTGCGGTTGAGCTTGCGCGCCTCCAGTGCGCTGTTGATGCATTCCAGGGTTTCGTTGAGGCCGTCATACACGGGGATCAGCACGTCGACTGGCTGCTGTTCGCCGCCGCCGTTCACGCTGGCGGGCGGCACGAATGCCGGCATCGCGAAGACGGGGCTGCCGAGCAGTGCAGTGCCGTTGGCGAAGCGCAGGTGTACTGCCGCAGTCACGTTCGGCACGCTCACCCGCAAGCCGCCATGGGTGGCAGGCAGCCCGGCGGCGCTCAGCAATGGGTGCTGGGCAGTGGCCTGGGTGTCGAACTGCTTGCCGTTGGCTTCGATTTTCAGTGCTGCCGGTGCCTGCAGGTTGGCCAGGTCTATGGCCCAACCTTGTATCTCCCGCTGTTCGGGCAGGTAGCGCACCACGCCGACCGTGCCGGGCGCGTCAGGTTGCGCGGCCAGCAGCTTAAGCACCTGTGCCAGTTCCTGGCCGGTGTGAATGTCAGGCAGGTGGGCAAGCACCATGCGGCGCAGTTCGGCGGGAGTTTCCGATTGGCTGCGTGCTTGCCACAGCGTCATGCGCAGGGCGAGGTCATTGGGCTGGGTTTTCCAGGCCGTGGTCAGGTAGCGCGTGGCGAGTTTGAAGTGCTTTTGCGCCAGCAGGCTGCGGCCGATCAGGGCGTGGATGTCCGCCCGGTCGGGTAGTGCCTTGGCGGCATTGGCAAAGAATAAAAAGGCCAGCTCAGGCGTTTGCGGCAATGCCGCGATGCCTTTCCACACCAATGCTTCCGGCCGGTACTCGGCGGTTTGCATGGCACGCTCGAGTGCAGCAGCCGCTAGGCCCTGCTCGTTGGCTTGGCGATGGCGGTGGAACATGTCCATGAGCGTTTCTCGCCCATGGTCGAGGTGTCTGGACATAAGCTTGGCTTGGCTACAAAAAATAAAAAGAGGGGCGACCCGAAAGTCGCCCCCTTTTGCATGCACCCCGCCCTGCGGCGGAGTGAATGCCTGGCTACAGCAGGGCTAGTTACACCTGGCCGTGCAGTACAACGACGTTGTCGATGTTTGCAACAGCTTCGTTGGAACCAACGATGCCGATGGCCACGTCGGCGTGCGAAGCGCCTTGGGCGATCTGGGCAGACCAGTAGTCCTTCTCGCCTTCTTCCGAAGCACGGTCCAGAGCGGACTGGTACAGCGACTCGATGAAGTCGTTGTTGGCTTTAACGCCAGCTTCGTCCGAGGTGACGATGTCTTTGGCAACATCGGCACGGCTTGCGCCGTTGAACAGCGAGGATACCCAGAAGTCCAGGTCCTGTTGCTCAGCTTCGCGGCCCAGTACGTTGGTGTACAGGTCACGGATGAAGTCGCCGTTCGAAGCGTCCAGGGTCTGAGCTTCGCTGGAAACAGCGATAGCAGCAGCCACGTCAGCCAGCGAACCACCGTTGGCCAGCATGTCGGTCCAGGTGCTTGCACCCGAATCGTCAGCAGCACGGCCCAGCAGCGCCTGATACAGCTCGTTCACGTCGGTAGCGTTGTTAGCGCCGGCGTATTCGTTCGAGTTCAGGAACTCGTTGGCGATGTCGGTCAGCGAAGTGCCGTTGTTGACTTGGCCAACGAAGGACTTGGCGCCTTCCAGGTCTGCGTCACGGTCCAGTACGCCTTGGAACAGGCGCAGTGCAGCGGCTTCAGCATCGCTGTAGGCCAGAGCAACGGTCTCGACTTCTTCGCCGTTGACGAAGGTCAGGAACTCGGCGTTCGAGATCGAGGCAGTCTGGTTGCCGGTCAGGGTAACGTTGAAGTTGGCGTTGGTGGCGAACGCGTAGTCTTCACGCGAGCCGTCCAGCTGAACCACGTCGTAGCCAGCGCCGGTGTCGACGATGTCGGTGTGGTCTTCACCGCTCAGCACGACAGTGTCGTTGCCCGAGCCAGTTTTGACGTTGTTGTTGCCAGCGCCAGCGATAACGGTGTTGTTGCCGTTGCCGGTCACGATGGTGTCGTTACCGTCACCGCCGTCGATGAAGGTGTTCTGGTCGCCATTGACGGTGATTACGTCGTTGCCGTTGCCAGTGGTGACAACCAGGCCGATTTCGGCGTTGGCGTCAGCGGCTACAGCTACGTCGGCTGCCAGGGCAGCGAAGGCGGCTGGGGCAACGTTGCCCGACTGGCCTTGCAGGGTGACGTTCAGGCTGGCATCGCTTTCCAGGATGTAAGCGCGAGCGCCGGCAGCTTCAGCTGCGGACAGGTCCAGAGTGACCAGGTCGGTGGCAACACCGGCGATTTCGCCGGTAACAACGTCAACGGCGCCGCCAGCTGGCAGCTCCAGGTTCACGCCGTCGAAGCTTGCAACGTTAACGGTTGCGCCTTCGGCTTCCAGGCCCAGCAGGGAGCTGATCGCGTCAACAGTGCTGTCGGACAGGGTGGTAGCGGCCAGGAAGGTCTGGAACTCGGTGGACGAGACGGGGCTATCGTATTGCATGGTGTATTCCTGTTACTTCAAGCCAATTGGCTTGTTGCACTGAGGTTCTGCGGTTGCGCAGAGTTTTCCCACGGAGACTTAGAGCGGGCAGCGTTCATCTTCGTAACGGGAGTAACGGCGATATGCAGCGCCACCAACGGCTCGTTGCCGGTGGGGCCATGCATCATCTGATTGGCGAGCAGGCGTTGTGGCTCGGCATTGCCGAACACGATAAGGCCTGTCAATTCGTAGTGTTTGCGCAGCGGCCCAACCAGGCTGAAGCCCACGCAGATCAGCGGCAGGCCTTCGCCTCGCGCGCCAACGAAGGTGCCGGTGGACACATTACGGCTGGGGCCGGAGCCGGCCACCATGCAGGTGTAGAGCAGGTCGACGCCATCCGGCTTGTTCGGCCAGTTGATAGCGAAGCTCTCGATGAATTCGTCGCTGCCGGGCGTGCCGATGCGGCCTTCGCTCGAAACCACTTCGCCTGATTTTTGCAGGTGCGCGGTGAGCTCGAAGGCGGTGGGGCTAGCGGTTGCGGTAAGGCTGGGGGCAGGCTCGCTGCTGGCCACCACGGCAAAAGTGCGCATGATGGCGGGCGAGGTGTCGATGCGGTCGATGCGCAGATCGACCGGGTCGATCACGTCGTCGAACATGTGGTATTCGGTGATCAGTACGGTGGTCACGCCACCTTTGACCCGGGCCACGATGGTGTCGCCCAGTTTGGTCAGCATGTTCTTGCTGACGCCCTCGGCGGGGAAGAAATCGACCGAGCCTTTGCCAAGCGGCGCCTGTTGCAGCGCAATGCACACGGGTTTATCGGCCGGTGGCTGCGAGGCATAACGGAAGATGTACATGCCCGGCTCCAGCAACGTTACGCGGGAGCTGATCTTCAAGCCATCGAGAGGCTGGGAAGGCATAGACATGGCGTTGTTAAGCTCCTTTTAAACGAAACACCGGTAGCTAACTTGCTCAAACCCGTGCGTACACCAAAACGGCCGGTAAAGGCTCCTTGCGAGGACCGAAGATGAAGGGATGGGATAATGTTGTCAACTCGCAAAGGTAAAAAAAATTTCACTGAAAAACTGAACTAAATCCTCGGGTTAGCGCTCGCAGGCCACGCAGGGCGCAGGCTGAAGTGACTGATGGGTCTGTGATCAATGCGGTTTTTTTTCATTAAAATCAATGACTTGATGGCTCTGTTGTTTCTGGAGTCAATTTTTAATTTGCTCTGACTTTGGTGCGGCAGGCTGCCGCAGCCTGCGTTGCCGTTGGTCGTTTTTAAAGAAAGGCATGGCCTTCTGCCGCGTAAGTAAGCAGTGACGCAGCTTTTTTATGCCTTTTTGTTGACTTACATCAGGGTTTTTTCATAAACATGGCGTTTCGTCGGCTTTGTCTGCACCTGGCCTCTTGATAGGGCAGGCTGCGTTCTTCTCGGTGGGTGTTACACTGCCCGCCGCTTTTGTCATTCTCAGTATGGATACCATGAGTTCACAATCCGAAAATAACCTGCAAACCGCACTCAAAGCCTGTAAAAGCAGCTTCATTTCGGTCGGTTTCTTCAGCTTCTTCGTCAATGCCCTCACACTGGTTCCCACCCTCTTCATGATCCAGGTGTCGGGACGGGTGGTGCCGTCCAGCAGTACGTCTACCTTGCTCATGCTGACGTTGATCATGACGGTCTTGATAGTGACCATGGGTGCGTTGGAGTGGGTCCGGTCACGGATCATGGTGCGCATCAGCAACCGGTTGGACGTGATGCTGAGCCGAGATGTTTACCGAGCAAGCTTCAAGCGCGCACTTACCAGCGGTGGCGGAGATGCAACCGCTCAGTCGTTAAGTGACCTGACTTCGCTTCGTCAGTTCTTTACCGGTCCCGGGCTCTTCGCATTTTTCGATGCCCCATGGTTTCCGATCTACACCGTTGTCATGTTTCTGTTCCATCCCTGGTTTGGTTGGATGACTATGGCCTGCGGCTTAGTGCTCACTGTACTGGCTGTGGTGAACCACCGAGTAACGGGGCAGGCGCTGGCCAGTGCCAATAAACAGAACGTTGCCTCCAACCTGGTTACCACTAAGACCTTGCGCAACGCCGAAGTTATCGAATCTATGGGAATGCTGGATACCCTCATGAACCGCTGGGCCAAGCGCCAGCGGAGTATCATGATGCTTCAGTCTGAAGCGAGCGATAAAAGCGGGGCCATCAGCTCTACATCTAAAACGTTCCGTATGTGGTCGCAGTCCATCATGCTGGCTATCGGCGCGTACCTTGTGGTCACCCACGAGATCAACCCAGGCCTTCTTATGGCGGGTTCCCTGCTACTCGGGCGCGCGCTTGCCCCGATCGATCAGATGATTAGCAGCTGGAAAGGGTTTGTCGCCGCCAAGGTTCAGTACGACCGCCTGAACAAAGTTATGGACGACCTCAACAAAGAGCCGGAGCGCATGCCACTGCCTGCCCCGGAAGGCCACATTCAGGTGGAAAACCTGATTGTCGCGCCGCCAGGCGCCAAGGCTCCGGTACTGCGCAGCATCAGCTTCGTGGCGCCAGCCGGCTCGGTCGTCGGCATCGTTGGCCCGAGCGCTGCGGGCAAGTCGACCTTGGTGCGTGCGCTGATGGGCATTTGGCCGCCCCAGCACGGCGTGGTGCGCCTGGATGGCGCCGACATCTCGACCTGGGACAAGCAGGCCCTAGGCCCGTACGTCGGCTACCTGCCGCAGGACATCGAGCTGTTCGAAGGCAGCATCAGCGAAAACATCGCCCGCTTCGACAAAGTCGACCCGGAGAAGGTGGTGCAGGCGGCGCAGATGGCCGGTGTGCACGAAATGATCCTGATGCTTCCGGACGGCTACGACACCGTGATTGGAAGCGACGGTGTCAACCTTTCTGGCGGCCAGCGCCAGCGCATCGGCCTTGCCCGTGCCATTTATGGCAACCCGCGCCTGATCGTGCTCGACGAGCCCAACTCCAACCTGGACGATGTGGGCGAGCGCGCACTCGGCGTAGCCCTGCAAAAGCTCAAGGAAACCGGCGCCACGGTGTTCATCGTGTCGCACCGCCCCAACATCCTCACGCGCCTGGACCGCATCCTGGTCATGGCCGGCGGCACCATCTCGATGTATGGCGAGCGTGATCGTGTCATCGCCGAGCTGGCCGCGCAGCAGGCCAAGGGCCAGCAGCGCGTTGCTCAACCGGCTGCGCCGCAACCTCCCGCAGTCGCGCCCACCGCGCCTCGCCCCGCTCCCCCTGCGGCTCCTGCCGCTGCGCCCGTCACCTCGACCAGCACTGGCGCATAAAAGGATTTTTTGATGAGCAGCAAAGCAATCACCACGTTCGACCACAATTTCGATGACATGCCCACCTCCGATCGCGGTATTCGCCGCATCGGCCTGACCATCGTTTTTGTTACCTTCGGCATTTTTGGCACCTGGGCAGCGGTCGCCCCTTTGAGCAATGCCGTCCACGGCTCTGGCGTTGTCACCGTGCAGAACTACCGCAAGACCGTTCAGCACTTGGAAGGCGGTATCGTCAAGGAACTGCTGGCCCGTGACGGTGACCTGGTCAAACAGGGCGACCCGCTGATCGTACTGGATGAAGCTCAACTAAGTTCCGAGTATGAGTCCACCCGTAACCAGCTGATCGTGGCTCGCTATAAAGAAGCGCGTCTGCGCGCCGAGCGCGATGGGTTGCAGGCTATCCCGCCTGTAACTATGGAGGGCACCGATTCGGACCGTGCCATGGAAGCCCTGGCAGGTGAGCAGCAGGTGTTCAAGGCGCGGCACGATGCGTTGCAAGGCGAGATATCGGTCAACCGCGAGCGCATCGAGCAGATGAAGCAGCAGATCGCTGGCCTCAATGACATGATTCGCACCAAGCGCAACCTGGAAAAGTCCTACACCGGTGAAATCAAGCAGCTCAAAGAGCTGCTGGCCGAAGGCTTCGTCGACAACCAGCGCCTGCTTGAGCAGGAGCGCAAACTCGACATGCTCAAGACCGAAGTGGCCGACCATGAGTCGACCATCACCAAGACCAAGCTGCAGATCGGCGAAACCGAGCTGCAGATTGTGCAGTTGAAGAAGAAATTCGATTCGGATGTGGCCGACGAGCTTTCCGAAGTGCAGGCCCAAGTGTTCGACCTGCAGGAAAAAGAAGCTGCGCTGCGGGACCGCCTGTCGCGGGTGGTGATCCGCGCGCCGGAAAGCGGCATGGTGCTGGACATGAAGGTGCACACCATCGGCGGCGTGGTCAGTGCGGCTACGCCACTGCTCGATATTGTCCCTGCCTCTTCGGAGCTGGTGATCGAAGCCAAGGTCGCGACCAAAGACATCGACCGCCTCGAACTGGGCAAGACGGCGGATATCCGCTTCAGTGCCTTCAACCAGGCAACCACCCCGGTTATCGAAGGCACGCTGATCCGTATCTCCGCCGATAGCCTGACTGAGGAACGTACCGGGGACCCGTACTACCTGGTCCGGGTGAAGGTTACTGAAGACGGCATGAAAAAACTCGGCAACCGCAAGCTGCAACCGGGCATGCCAGCTGATGTCCTGATCAACGCAGGCGACCGCACCATGCTGCAGTACTTGCTGAAACCGGCGCGCAACATGTTCGCCGAATCGCTGATCGAGGAATGATTGTGCTGCGTTTGCTACCGGGTGTTTTGATTTGCATGACCGCTTGGCAGGCGATGGCGGTGGAGTCCCAGGGCGAAATGCCAAGAGGTGTTGCCGCATCGACCTACGCCCTGGACCTCGCAGGGCTCTACCGCGAAGCCCGTCTGGAAGACCCTCGCGTGCTGGCTGCCTACGCCCGGGCGCGTTCGGCGGCCGAGCAGCAGCGTGAAGCCTTGGGTGGCTTGCTGCCGCAGGTGTCGGCCAACGCCAACTCCAGCCGTGTGTTGCGCAAGAACGAACTGTCGCGCGACATTTATAACAACGAAACCTACTCGCTCAGCCTGACCCAGTACCTGTACAACAAGCCGGCCTGGGAGCGTTACCAGAAGTCCAAGAGCGTCAAGGCCCAAAAAGGCCAGCAGGCCGAGGATACCTTGGCCGAAGCGACCGTCGACCTGGCCAAGCGCTACTTCGTTGCCCTGGCGGCAGACGATGAGCTGGCGCTGGTGCAGGCCGAGCGCCGCGCCACGCAAAAGAACCTTGACCGCGTCAGCATGATGTTCGACCGGCAGATGGCTAAGATCACCGACAAGCTCGACATGCAGGCGCGTGTCGATTCGCTGGCGGCGCAAGAGGTCGACGCACGCAACCAGGTGCAGGTCAGCCGTGAGGCATTGGCCGAGATTGTCGGGCGGCCAATCAATGAACCGCTGAGCCGGGTGCGAAATGATGTGGCACTGCAGGCGCCGACGCGCCCGCTGCAAAGCTGGATTACCCAGGCGGTTGAAACCAACCCGATGCTCAAGGCCTCGCAAAGCGGCGCCGAGGCGGCCAATGCCGCGGTGCGTGAGGGCAAGGGCGAGCATTATCCTCAGCTGTCTTTGAGTTTGAGTGCACAGCAAAGTGACCAAGGGTACGACAACACCCAGGCGCCGCGCAGCGACAGTTATGTGGCCACGCTCGGGGTGAAAATCCCAATCTATAGCGGCGGTTCCACTTCTGCCCGGGTGCGGGGGCTGTATGACGAGCAACTGGCGGCCGAAGAGCAGATGGAAGGCATTCGCCGCCAAGTGGTCAAAGAAACCACCACGGCGTATCTCACTGCCCAGTCCAGTGTCGAGAAGATCCGCGCCAACCGTAATGCGTTGTCCTCAGCGCAGAAGTCCAGCGTTGCCGCGCAAAAGGCGTTCACCTACGGCGTGGTCAACGCCGTGGATGTGCTGACGGCCGTACAGAACGAGTTCAAGGCGCGGCGTGATCTGTTGAGATCGCAATATGATTTCATTACCAACCTGTTCCTGCTCAATCGCTGGGCAGGGGAGTTGAATCAGGAAAGCGTGGACAACGTGAACGTGTGGTTGAGCCCGGTGCCCGAGACGAGCTTGCCTGGTGGCGATGTGGCCCGTGTTGATGGCGCGGCTGCTGCGCGGCCCGTGGCTGGTAAGGCGGTGCAGGGTGCAACTGCGCTGAATTGAGCGCAGGAGTGGGTGAGCGCCGCCCGCGCGGCGCTCGACCTCGTAGGCCCTGCAAAATCCCTCGCCAGGTACCTGCCCCACCCACCACGCCTATCGCCGGGAAAAAACTACCGGCTGCCCAACACAAGCTTTTTCTGAGTCGAGCACATCGCCCAACAGATGTATACTCCGTCACCGAACCTTAACGTGCGCGCGGCAGGAACAGCCCGCGCCGGTCTAATAATCACACATGCCCGCACGGCACTATCGGAGTTGGTTAAGTCGCATGAAAGCAATCGTCACTGGGATCACTGGTCAAGACGGCGCCTACCTGGCGGAACTGCTGCTGGAAAAGGGCTACACGGTCTACGGCACCTACCGTCGCACCAGCTCGGTCAACTTCTGGCGCATTGAGGAACTGGGGATCCACACCAACCCCAACCTGCACCTGGTCGAGTACGACCTCACCGACCTGTCGGCCAGCATCCGCCTGCTGCAAACCACCGAAGCCACCGAGGTGTACAACCTCGCCGCGCAGAGCTTCGTTGGCGTGTCGTTCGAACAGCCGCTGACCACCGCCGAAATCACCGGCCTGGGCGCGGTCAACCTGCTCGAAGCCATCCGTATCGTCAACCCGAAAGTGCGCTTCTACCAGGCCTCCACCTCCGAAATGTTCGGCAAGGTGCAGGAAATCCCGCAGGTAGAAACCACCCCGTTCTACCCGCGCAGCCCCTATGGCGTGGCCAAGCTGTACGCTCACTGGATGACCATCAACTACCGTGAGTCGTACAACATCTTCGCCACCAGCGGCATCCTGTTCAACCATGAGTCGCCTCTGCGCGGCCGTGAGTTCGTGACCCGCAAGATCACCGACTCGGTAGCCAAGATCAAACTCGGCCTGCTCGACAAGTTGGAGCTGGGCAACCTCGACGCCAAGCGCGACTGGGGCTTTGCCAAGGAATACGTCGAAGGCATGTGGCGCATGCTGCAGGCTGACGAGCCAGACACCTTCGTGCTGGCCACCAACCGTACCGAAACCGTTCGTGACTTCGTGACCATGGCCTTCAAGGCAGCAGGTATCGAAATCAACTGGAGCGGCAAGGACGAGGCAGAGCAGGGCACCTGCGCCGCCTCCGGCAAGGTACTGGTCGTGATCAACCCGAAATTCTACCGCCCTGCCGAAGTGGAGCTGCTGATCGGCAACCCGGCCAAGGCCAAGGAAGTGCTGGGTTGGGAGCCAAAAACCAGCCTGGAAGAGCTGTGCCGCATGATGGTCGAAGCCGACCTGCGTCGTAACGAAAAAGGGTTCTCGTTCTGATGCAAATGGCCAGTAAACGCGCGCTTATCACAGGGGTTCAGGGGTTCACGGGCCGCTACATGGCGGCCGAGTTGCGAGCCAGTGGCTATGAAGTAGTCGGTACGGGCAGCCAGGTGCTGGATGCCCCGGACTACCACCAGGTCGATCTCACCGACGGCCCGGCCTTGCGCGCGTTGCTGGCCGAAGTGCAGCCGGATGTCATCGTGCATCTGGCTGCCATTGCGTTTGTCGGGCACGGCGCAGCCGATGCGTTCTACCAGGTCAACCTGGTCGGCACGCGCAACCTGCTCGAAGCCATCGCAGCCTGCGGCAAAGCACCCGACTGTGTGCTGATTGCCAGCAGTGCCAACGTATATGGCAATGTTTCCGAAGGGATGCTGGGCGAGCAGACGCCGCCGGCGCCCGCCAATGATTACGCGGTCAGCAAGCTGGCCATGGAATACATGGCGCGGTTGTGGTTCGACCGTCTGCCAATCGTCATCACGCGCCCCTTCAATTACACCGGTGTTGGGCAGGCAGAAAACTTCCTGCTGCCCAAGATCGTTTCGCACTTCAGCCGCAAGGCAAGCACCATCGAACTGGGCAACCTCGACGTATGGCGCGATTTCAGCGACGTGCGTGCGGTGGTGCAGGCTTACCGCGGGCTGATCGAAGCGCGCCCGCTGGGGCAGACGGTGAACGTCAGCTCCGGGCAAACCCATTCGCTGCGCGAAGTCATCGCCAAGTGCTCGGCCATTACCGGGCATCAGATCGACGTACAGGTGAACCCGGCTTTTGTCCGCGCCAACGAGGTCAAGACCTTGTGCGGCGACAACAGCCTGCTGCGCAGCCTGGTACCCGGCTGGCAAACCCCGACACTGGATGAAACCCTGGGTTGGATGCTTGCGGGTAAATGAAGCTCATCCTTTCCGTCGAGCCGATCCGCTTCCCGCTGACCGGCATTGGACGCTATACCTACGAACTGGCGTCGCGGCTGCAGAACAGTAGCGAGATCACCGACCTGCAGCTGTTTGCCGGTCGGCGCTTCCTGCCAGGCTTGCCCCAGCCGTCGGACCAGTCCGATGCCGTGCATGGCCTCAAGCGTTTCGTGCAGAAGAACGCCTTGGCGGTCGAAGCGTATCGCCGGCTGATGCCCTTTTTGCGCAAGCGGGCCTTGCAGGGCTATGAGCAATTCATCTACCACAGCCCCAACTACTACCTGCCGCCCTTCGCCGGCCGCAGTGTGGCGACCTTCCACGACTTGTCGCCATTCACCTGGGCGCACTGCCATGCGCCGCAGATAGCGCGTTACCTGCAAAAAGAGCTCACGCTTACCCTGGAACGCGCCGATGCGTTGATCACCGATTCGCACTACACCCGTCAGGAGCTGGCCGATTACTTTGCCTGGCCCATTGAGCGGATCCACGCGGTGCCGCTGGCCAGTTCGCCAGAGTTCTACCCGCGTAGCCCCGACATGCTGCGCGAAACCCTTGCCCGGCACGGCCTGGAACCGGGCGGTTACAGCCTGTTCGTGGGCACCATCGAGCCGCGCAAGAATATCGAAACCTTGCTGGACGCTTACGGCAGGTTGCCGCTGGCGCTACGCCAGCGCTGGCCGCTGATGCTTACCGGCTACCACGGCTGGCGCAGCGAAGCGATCCACGCCCGTATCGCTCAGGCGCAACAGCAGGGCTGGGCCCGTTACCTGGGGTTCGCTGCCGCCCAAGACCTGCCCTTGCTGTTTGCCGGGGCCCGGTTGTTCACCTTCCCGTCGCATTACGAAGGGTTCGGCTTGCCCGTGCTCGAAGCCATGAGCTCCGGGGTGCCGGTGGTGTGTTCCAACAGCTCTTCACTGCCTGAAGTGGCAGGCCAGGCCGCCTTGATGTGCGCGCCCGACGACGTGGACGGGCTCACGGCGTTGTTGCAGCGCGGGCTTGAGGATCAAGCCTGGCGCGCGGCCGCGGTAGAGCAGGGGCTGCGCCATGCCGGCGGGTTTTCTTGGGAGCGCTGCACACAAGCCACCCTCGAGGTTTACCGCAAAGTCAGGGAAGGGCAATGATCAAGGTTCTGCATTTTTTCAAGACCTACTACCCCGACTCCATGGGCGGTATCGAGCAGGTCATTTTCCAGATCGCCGAAGGTTGCCGAGCCGAGGGTATCGATTCGCAAGTGCTCTACCTCAGCAACCGTGGGGCGGCGCGCAACCAGCCGGTGGCCAACCACCTGGCCCACCGCGCCAAGCTTGACCTGCACGTGGCCTCTACCGGCTTCTCGCTGTCGGCCCTCAAGGACTTCACCGAGCTGGCCAGGGAGGCGGATATCGTCCATTACCATTTCCCCTGGCCCTACATGGACCTTGTGCATTTCATGGCACGGGTGAACAAGCCGTCCGTGGTGAGCTACCACTCGGATATCGTCAAGCAGAAGTGGTTGCTCAAACTCTATCAGCCTTTGATGCACCGTTTTTTCCAGAGCGTGGACCGGGTTGTCGCATCGTCGCCCAACTATGCCGCGCATAGCCCGGTGCTGACGCGCTTCAAAGACAAGGTCTCGATCATCCCCTATGGCCTGGACCGGTCGACCTACCCCAAGGCATCCGCGCAAAAGCTGGCGTACTGGCGCGCGCGGTTGGGTGAGCGGTTTTTCCTGTTCGTCGGCGCGTTGCGCTACTACAAGGGCCTGGACCACTTGCTGCAGGCCGCGCAACTCAATGGCTTGCCAGTGGCGATCATGGGCGGCGGCTTCCTCGAAGGGCAGCTCAAGCAGCAGGCCGCCGAACTGGGGTTGGACAATGTGCACTTTCTCGGCGGCCTGCCCGATGAAGACAAAGCCGCGCTGCTGGAGCTGTGCTACGGCTTCGTGTTCCCGTCGCACCTGCGCTCCGAGTCGTTCGGCATTTCGCTGCTGGAGGCGGCCATGTATGGCAAGCCGCTGATTTCTTGTGAAATGGGTTCGGGTACCACGTTCATCAACCTGGCCGATCAGACCGGGCTGGTAGTGCCGCCACGGGATGCCACGGCGTTGGCACAGGCCATGCAGCGCCTGTGGGACACCCCAGCCATGGCCCAGGCCATGGGGGCCAAAGCGTTGCAGCGCTATGAAGAGGTCTTTACCGCACCTTTGATGGCCGCCTCATACGCTGAGCTTTACCGTAGCCTGTTACAAGGCAGGCAAGGCCCCGCCTGATTCCCAGGGGCCGTTTGCACTTGCACTATTGTTACGCCTGCGGGCTGGATGTTCACTCATGGATAGACAAACCATTCTCGTCACCGGCGCCAGCGGTTTTGTCGGCAGCGCGCTCTGCCACAGGCTGGCTTCAATCGGCGTGTACGCCCCTCGGGCGGCTTTGCGCCGTGCTGGGACGGGGCCGGCGGACATACCGGCGGTCAACGTAGGCGACCTGGCCGCCACGACGGATTGGGCTGAAGCCTTGGCCGGGGTGGACGCCGTGGTGCATGCCGCCGCGCGCGTGCATGTCATGAAAGAAACCGCCGCCGATAGCCTGGCCGCGTTCCGCCGGGTCAATGTCGAGGGCACGCTCAACCTCGCCCGGCAAGCAGCAGCGGCGGGTGTACGGCGCTTCGTGTTCATCAGCTCGGTCAAGGTCAACGGCGAGGCCAGTATTCCGGGCCAGCCCTTGCGTGCCGATGATGCAGCCATGCCGCTGGATGCCTACGGCATTTCCAAACATGAAGCGGAGCAGGGGTTATGCCAGGTCGCCGTGGCCACCGGTATGGAGATCGTGATTATTCGGCCGGTATTGGTCTATGGCCCAGGGGTCAAAGCCAACTTCCACAGCATGATGCGCTGGGTGCAGCGCGGGGTGCCGTTGCCATTGGGGGCTGTCGATAACCGTCGCAGCCTGGTCTCGGTGCAAAACCTCGTAGATCTTGTGGTTACCTGCATCGATCACCCTCAGGCCCGTAACCAGACTTTCATGGCCAGCGATGGCGAGGATGTGTCCTTGAGCGAGCTCTTGCGGGCCTTGGGGCGTGCGCTCGGCCGCCCGGCGCGGCTGTTGCCGGTGCCCCCGGCCCTGCTCCAGAGCGCTGCCAATCTGGTTGGCCGGCACGACCTGGCCCAGCGTTTGCTAGGGTCGTTGCAGGTAGATATTGCCAAGAATCAGCTGCTGCTGGGCTGGCGCCCCCCGTTCACCTTGCAGCAGGGGCTTGACGCCACCGCCCGCGCTTTTCTGGAAGGCCACCGCCCATGATATGGCTGATTATCGCTGCTGGCCTCATTTCACTTGCCCTGACCGCTGGGCTTCGGCGTTACGCGCTGGCGCGCAGCTTGCTGGACATCCCCAATGCGCGCAGTTCGCACTCCTTGCCCACGCCACGCGGTGGCGGCCTGGCGTTCGTCATTACATTCCTGGCCGCCCTGCTGGTGCTGGGGTGGAGCGGGGTGGTCCCGTTCCGATTGCTGGTCGGCCTGCTCGGGGCCGGGGGGTTGGTGGCGCTGATCGGCTTCATGGATGACCACGGGCATATCGCCGCACGCTGGCGCTTGCTCGGCCACTTTGTAGCGGCCGCCTGGGGGTTGTACTGGTTGGGGGGCATGCCTGCGATTACGCTGTTCGGCCTACCGCTGGACATTGCCTGGCTGAGCGCTATCCTCGCCGCGTTGTACCTGGTCTGGCTGTTGAACCTCTATAACTTCATGGATGGCATTGACGGTATCGCCAGTATCGAGGCCATTTGCGTGTGCCTGGGTGGTTGCCTGCTCTACGCGATTACCGGTAACCCACAGGCGATCGGGTTGCCGTTGCTGCTGGCGGCGACGGTGGCCGGTTTCCTGGCCTGGAACTTCCCCCCGGCGCGGATCTTCATGGGCGATGCCGGCAGTGGTTTCCTGGGTATCGTACTGGGCCTTCTGGCACTGCAGGCAGCCTGGATAAACCCGCTATTATTCTGGGGGTGGTTAATACTTATGGGTGTGTTCGTGGTCGATGCCACGTTCACATTGGGGCGGCGCCTGTTGCGGGGCGAAAAAGTCTATGAAGCCCATCGCAGCCATGCCTACCAATATGCGTCACGGCAGTACGGCAGCCATCTACCCGTCAGCCTGGCGGTGGCGGCCATCAATATCGGCTGGTTGCTGCCCGTGGCTGCAGCCGTGCTGCTGTTCAAGCTTGATGGCGCAGCGGGAACCTTGATTGCCTACGCGCCTCTTACACTGCTGGCGATCAAGTATCGCGCAGGCGAACGCGAATAACATGGCCAGAGTGGGCTGGGGCATATGTGGCTTAGGAGAACCGGATGAGTGACGCGAATAAAGACAGGGTGCGCCAGTACCTGGTGAACCTGTCCCGGCGTCAGAAGCGCCTGATACAGGTGTGCACCGACGTCGTGCTTATCTGGTTTGCCCTGTGGCTGTCGTTCATCGTGCGCCTGGGCATCGATGAAATGTACAACCCCATCATCGAACACACCTGGCTGTTCCTGGCTGCGCCGATCGTGGCTATTCCGCTGTTCATCCGCTTTGGCATGTACCGCGCGGTGATGCGCTACTTTGGCAATGATGCGCTGGTTGCCATCATCAAGGCGGTCACCTTGTCCTCCTTGATACTCGCTGTGGTGGTCTACTGGTACAGCAACCATCAGGTCATCGTGCCGCGTTCGATCATTTTCAATTACTGGTGGCTGAGCCTGGTCATCATGGGCGGCTTGCGCTTGATCATGCGCCAGTATTTCCTCGGCGACTGGTTCAGCGGTGCTCATCAAATCCCTTTTACCAACCGTGACGATGGCCAGGTCAAAGTCGCCATTTACGGCGCTGGCACGGCCGGCAACCAGTTGCTGGCGGCATTGCGCATGGGGCGTGTGATGCGTCCTGTGGCCTTCATCGACGATGACGGCGACCTGGCCAACCGGGTCATCTCCGGCCTGCAGGTGTACAAGCCCAAGCACCTTGACCAGATGATCAAAGAAACCGGCGCCCAGGAAATACTCCTGGCGCTGCCAACCGCTTCACGCGCGCGGCGTAAAGAGATTCTCGCCTTCCTCGAGCCTTACCCCTTGCATGTGCGCAGTGTGCCGGCGTTTGCCGACCTGGCCAGTGGCCGGGTAAAAGTCGATGACATCCAGGACGTCGACATTGCCGACCTGCTGGGGCGCGACCCGGTGCCGGCGCAGGATGAACTGCTTTGGCGGTGCAACAAGAAGCGTACCGTGCTGGTGACTGGCGCGGGCGGCTCGATCGGCTCCGAGCTGTGCCGGCAGATCATCGGGCTGGAACCCAAGACCCTGCTGCTGTTCGACCACAGCGAATTCAACCTGTACAGCATCCTCACCGAGCTTGAGCAGCGCATTACGCGCGAGTCTCTGGCGGTGCAGTTGCTGCCGATCCTGGGCTCGGTGCGTAACCAGCAGCACCTGGCCGATGTGATGAGCACCTGGCGGGTGGACACCGTGTATCACGCTGCGGCCTACAAGCACGTACCCATGGTCGAGCACAACGTGGCCGAAGGCATTCTCAACAATGTGTTTGGCACGCTGTGCACGGCGCAGGCCGCGCTGCAGACGGGCGTGGCCAACTTTGTGCTGATCTCCACCGACAAGGCCGTGCGCCCGACCAACGTGATGGGCAGCTCCAAGCGGCTGGCCGAGCTGATCCTGCAGGCGCTGAGCCGCGAAGCGGCGCCGGTGATGTACGGCGACAGCAGCAAGATTTCCCGGGTGAACAAAACCCGCTTCACCATGGTGCGGTTCGGCAATGTGCTGGGCTCTTCCGGTTCTGTGATTCCGTTGTTCCACCAGCAGATCAAAGCCGGGGGGCCGCTGACGGTGACCCACCCGAAGATAACCCGCTATTTCATGACCATTCCCGAGGCTGCGCAGCTGGTGGTGCAGGCGGGGGCGATGGGGCAGGGGGGCGATGTGTTCGTGCTGGACATGGGCGAGCCGGTGAAAATCGTCGAACTGGCAGAAAAGATGGTCCACCTGTCGGGCTTCAGTGTGCGCAGCCCGGATAACCCGCACGGTGACATCGCCATCGAGTTCAGTGGGCTACGGCCCGGCGAGAAGCTTTATGAAGAGCTGCTGATTGGCGATGACGTTTCCCCTACGGCCCACCCGATGATCATGGCGGCCAACGAAGACTTCATCGCCTGGGAAGTATTGCGCGAGCGCTTGGCCGTGCTGTTCAAGGCAGTGGCCGAAGATGACTTTACCCGCGTGCGGCAACTGCTGCGCGAACTGGTCAGCGGCTACTCGCCAGAGGGTGACATCGTCGACTGGGTTTACCAGCAGCAGCGCCGGGACCGTTAGCACTGCCCTTGCTCTTTCAATGCGCTGGGCACCTTCCTACAGCTGACGCCATTGTGTGCTGTCAGCTGTTGAATTTGGTAACCAATCCCTTGATCCGCGGGCTTTCTCAGGGGCCTTCGAGCCGTTAGTTTTACCGGGCAGCCAAGGAAACGCTGCCTCGTAAACTTTCTCGAAGGAGTGTCCACAATGCGTAATATCGTTCTTTCCTACCTGTTCCTGCCACTGTTCGCGGGCCTGTCCATGGCGACCAGCGCCGCGCCGGCAGCCAGCGCAATGATGGCCGAGCCGGCACCTGTGGTGGCTCAAGCGGCTGCCTCGGCTGGCCGGCTGAACTTGAACAGTGCAGATGCAATCACGTTACAGCAGGGCCTCAACGGCATCGGCAAGGCCAAGGCTGAAGCGATCGTCGCATACCGGGATGCGCACGGGCCATTTGCGTCGGTGGACGAGTTACTGGAGATCAAGGGCATCGGCAAGGCGCTGCTCGAACGCAATCGTGACAAGTTGACGGTGGAGTAGGGGGCACTGTCATCCGCTAGCCCGTCTTGCTTGTACTAGCGCCCTTGAGTTCGAGCGCCGCCCGCGCGGCACTCGAGCTACGCAACCCCAAATACGCAGGGCATTCAAAACACCGTACCCTAGGCCTACCGATCCCGCGCATCCTTGGCATCCGCCTCGGCATTGCGCTCGTGTACCTTCTTCAACTGCTCGTCGGTCAAGGGCAGTTTCTTCGCCGTATCGCGCAACATCATCAACCCGCCCACGATCGAGCCAAGGGCTAAGATCAGTATCAGCCAGGCATACCAAGGCATGGGGTTATCTCCTGTGATCGCACACAACGTGGCGTGTATGCATGTTGAGCAATGGCCGTATTCATTGGTTCAATTATAGGAGCCGGGCACGGCCTGGCCAAATCTGCTGATCCGCGGCCCCCAAAGCCTGGGCCACTTCGTTTACAATGCGCGCCGTTTACGACTTGCCAAGAGACCCCGACCATGTCCGCCTGCCAGACGCCCCTGATCGTCGCCCTGGATTTCCCCACCCGTGACGCCGCCCTGAAACTGGCCGACCAGCTCGACCCTGCCCTGTGCCGGGTGAAAGTTGGCAAGGAGCTGTTCACCAGCAGCGCGTCCGGCATAGTCGAGTCGCTGTGCGCGAAGGGCTTCGAGGTGTTCCTGGACCTCAAGTTTCACGACATCCCCAACACCACCGCCATGGCCGTGAAGGCTGCCGCCGAAATGGGCGTGTGGATGGTAAACGTGCACTGCTCCGGCGGCCTGCGCATGATGTCGGCCTGCCGCGAAGTGCTGGCCAAGCGCAGCGGCCCGCAGCCACTGCTCATCGGCGTGACCGTGCTGACCAGCATGGAACGTGAAGACCTGGCCGGCATCGGTCTGGACATCGAACCGCAAGAGCAGGTGCTGCGCCTGGCGGCACTGGCCGAGAAAGCCGGCATGGACGGGCTGGTGTGCTCGGCACTTGAAGCGCCGGCGCTCAAGGCTGCGCACCCGTCCCTGCAGTTGGTAACACCGGGCATTCGCCCTGCCGGCAGCGCGCAAGATGATCAGCGCCGCATTCTGACCCCGCGCCAGGCGCTGGATGCCGGCTCGGATTACCTGGTGATCGGCCGCCCGATCAGCCAGGCAGCAGACCCGGCCCAGGCCTTGGCAGCGGTGGTCGCCGAGATCCGTAGCTGACACCTGCAGGCGTTTCACAGCAACCTTTTCAACATGGGTGGCGTTCAGCGAGCCCTTCGATCCTTACATTGGAATGCAGGGCTCACACTGAACATTCCCGTTTGCCAGAGGATGCTAGATGTCAATTGATGTGTCGATACAGTCGCCGGCTCAACGCTGGGCAGGCATGGTGACGCGCTACGTGTTGCCGCTGGGCTGGCTGGCCCTGCTGACGGGGATGTTCTGGGCGTGGGACCGCTCGCTGTACCACAAGCTCTTTTACCTGCTGCTTGCCGCGCCCACGTTGATCGTCTTGATCCTGCAGCCACGGCAGGCCAAGGCGTTGTTTGGCAACCCGCTGTTCATTGCCTTCCTGGTGTTCTCTGCCTACACCCTGCTGAGCATTGCCTGGTCCGATACCGAGAACTCGGTAGGCAGTTTGCTCAAGCGGCCCTTGTACATTGCCATGGTGTTGCTGTCGGCCGGCCTCATCAGCTTGCAGTCACCGGCACAGCTGCATCAGTGTGTGCGCCTGGCTGCCCTGTTTGCCGCAGTCGCCGCTGGTGTTTCGCTGATCTACTTCTTGGGTCTGGCGGCGGGTGAGGGCGGGCGCCTCGACGGCTACGGCGCGCTCTACAACCCCTTGCTGACTGCCCATGTGTTCGGCGCTTTCGCTGCTATCTGGTTGGCAACCTGGTTCCAGACGCGCGGCGCGCTCAACATTCTGGCTCTGGCCTGCCTGGCGGTACTGGGCATGGCCATTCTTGCCACGGGCTCGCGTACGCCGTTGATCGGGTTGGCGGCTGCACTGGGTTGGTTGCTGATCGTGGGTGACCGGCGCCACGGCTTGATCGCAATGGCGGCCGTGGCCCTGGCTTTGGTTGGGGTTGCGGTGTTCTACCCTGAAGCGATCACTCAACGTGGCGTGTCCTACCGCCCCGAAATCTGGATGGAATCGCTGCGCCAAATCGGTGAGCACCCCTGGCTTGGCCATGGTTACGATGCCCCGATGACGGTGATCATTCCAGGCCTTGAACAGACGCTCGCCGACCCGCACAACATCGAGCTGGGCGTGCTGTATGCAGGTGGGGTCGTGGGCTTGGTGCTCTGGTTGGTGCTCTACGGCCTGGCCATGCGCTTTTGCTGGGCTTACCGCAAGCACCCCGGGGTTACGCTTGCGGCGACCTGGCTGATATTCGGCTTTGCTTCAGGGCTGACAGAAGGCAGTGCGTTCATGTCACGCCCGAAAGAGCATTGGTTTCTGATCTGGATGCCAATGGCTGTGGTCTACGCCCAGTGGCTGATACACCGGGGCGGTAAAAAGCTCGCTTAAGACCAGAGCAGGCGCCACAGGCCACGCAAAGTCTTTCTGTTCCAGTACTTGAGCGGGATATCAGCCAGGATTTCCCGCGTCAGTTGCTTGTCGCGGTTGGCGTACTTGAGCACCATGGAGTTGCGGAACTTCATGCACACCTGCTCGTACTGCGGGTGGTCTTTGAAGTGTGCGTATGTCTTGAGCACGTTATCGACCATGAAGCGGCCGTTCTTGAAGGTGTTGGTCGGGTGGTCGCGGTACTGCGCCAGCACCTCGCCCAGCACGTCGATGTAATAACCGGCCCGCGCGATCGACAGTTCGATGTATACGTCTTCCAGGCGGATATCGGCACTGAAGCCGCCGACCTTCTCCAGGGCTTCGCGGCGCAGCATCAACGTGGCAGCCATGGGGCCTGGCTTGCGGTCCAGCCACAGGTCGTCAAAGTCCAGGCGGCGGAAGGGCAGGTTGCGTTTGCGCTGTTCGCGCGCGCCCATCACCTGGCCGTTATGGTCGATGGTTTCGATGTTGGCCGAGCAGATGCCCACTTCAGGCTTGCCATGCATGTACTCCACCTGGGTGGCGATACGGTGCGGCAGCATGATGTCGTCGGAGCCGAAAGGCACGATCAGGTCGCCCTTGGCGCGCGCAATGGCGTCGTTGAGGGTTCGCGCCAGGCCTTGGTTGGCCTGGAAGCGCAGGTCGAAGCCGTGTTGCGCCTGCAGCCGCTTGAGTACCTCAGGGCTGTCGTCCTTGGAGCCATCGTCCACCACTAGAAGCTCGATGTTCTTGTACGTCTGGTTGACGACGCTGTTGATGCTGGCTTCGATGTAACGCGCGTGGTTATAGGACGCGATGATCACTGTCACCAACGGTGTGTCAGTAACGTCGTGATTCTGAGAAACCATTGCAAACCCCTAGCTTTGATCCATGTCGTGTGACGCTTCTATGCAGACTAGCTGCTCGTTTTCCAAAATGGTGCCAATTCAGCATCTTATGTAGGTCTTCGTCATTCTAAAGCATGGGGAATGCTAGGGATACGTCAGCCATGCTTGAGCGGGGCGCGATGGAGACGGTGAGGCATCTATCCACTCGTTGATTGAGAAATTTCCTACGTATCAGGACTGGTGATGCTTAGCCTGGAGAAATACCCTACACGTTCTGTCGACACGCGTCTGATTGTTCCTGGAAACACTGCACTTTAGGCTTCTTGGGTCGCCGATTTTCAGCGATGCGGGCGTGGAAACCCGGACAATCTTCAAGTGCCTGTCGTAATGACAGCTGTATACGGGAGGCCGTCAGGCCTGCCGGGGTTCCTTGAAGACTCGGTTTTCCACCCCGTGTACAGTTGTCGCCCTTCGTGTGGAAACGGCGGTGGCAACTCCTTTAATCTTCAAGGAATTGCTATGAAAAAAATCGTCCCCGATCCACCCCACCATTTCGACCTTCCCTCCGACAAGACCCTCTCCAGCGCCATCAGCGAGCGCATCGTGCCGATCGATCACGTAGTCATGAACGTCACCCACTATCTGATGCTTGCCTACAACCACTGCCACATGGCCCTTTACGCGGTAGAAGACGAAGCCACCCGGGAGTTGATGGTAAACGGCCTGCGGGCCATGCAGATTGCCTGGGGTCAGTCGGATGCGCTCTCGCTGGCCTTGGAACGTACCAGCAGCCTGCATTGAGGGGGAGTAGAGCGATGACTAAAGACGTGACCCATGTCACAGCGGGTGTGACCACGTTTTTCCAGGGTGAACACCAGACTCATCCCTTGTTCCGGATCGAGCCGGGGATACCTTGCCAGGATGCCCGTGAGCAGGCTTCGGAGCTGATGGGGTATGTGCGGGAGTTGACCATCATCGGGCTGATGGATGAAAAGCCGATGATGATCTGGGCTTCGCATTACCTGAGCGCCATGGCCAAGGCGCTGATGGATGATGCCGAGTTGGGGATGAAAGGCTGAGGCTGCCTGGCACAGATCTTCGGGCACTCGATTGCCGTCACGCCGCAATACCCACACCAAGCCCAAAAACAAAAAGGGCCGGTACGCGCGCGTACCGGCCCTTTCACATCACGCCAAAGCGACTCAACCAATAACCAGCGGCGGGAACGACTTCACCAGGTCATCCAGCGCCTTGATCTGCGCCAGGAACGGCTCCAGTTTATCCAGCGGCAATGCGCTCGGGCCGTCGCACTTGGCTTGGTCCGGGTTCGGGTGGGCTTCCAGGAACAGGCCAGCCAGGCCAACGCCCATGCCGGCACGGGCCAGGTCAACCACCTGTTCGCGGCGGCCACCCGAAGCAGCACCCGAAGGGTCGCGGTTCTGCAGGGCGTGGGTTACGTCGAAAATGATCGGCAGGTCATCGCAGGTGCGCTTCATCACACCAAAGCCCAGCATGTCCACAACCAGGTTGTCGTAGCCCATGCAGGTACCGCGGTCGCACAGGATCAACTGGTCGTTACCCGCTTCCTTGAACTTCTGCACGATGTTCTGCATCTGCGAAGGGCTCAGGAACTGTGGTTTCTTGATGTTCACCGGCTTGCCGGTCTTGGCCAGCGCCACCACCAGGTCGGTCTGGCGGGCCAGGAAGGCAGGCAGCTGCAGCACGTCGACCACTTCGGCCACTGGCGCGCACTGGTAGATTTCATGCACGTCGGTGATGATCGGTACGCCGAACTCGGCCTTGACCTTCTCGAAGATGCGCAGGCCTTCTTCCATGCCCGGGCCACGGTAGGAGTGGATCGAGGAACGGTTGGCCTTGTCGAAGCTGGCCTTGAACACATAAGGAATGCCCAGCTTCTCGGTAACCCGCACGTATTCGGCGCAGGCGGTAAGGGCAAGGTCCTCGGACTCAAGGACGTTGATACCGCCGAACAGCACGAACGGGGCGGTATTGGAACATTCGATGTTCTGGGTGATCTTGATCATTTTCTACTCTATGAAGTCTGGGGTAGCCATGGCGCTCTACCAACGACTTTCGAGTACACCGCTGGTGAAGATTTCGCGGCGCTCCAGGCGCCCGATTTCCTCATGCTTGGCAAGCGCGTACACCCGGTTGAAGGCTGCGCGTTGCACATCAGGGAAGTACTCGGCCAGTGCGCATTCTACCGCAGCATCATAGTCCGCTTCGGTTATATAGCGGTAAATTTCTCGGTAGTAGAAAAAGCCGAACTGAAAGCCCAAGGTTTCGCTCCTGTAGGCGGTGGGCCCGGAGAAGCTGTTCTCCAGGTCGATGGCCTGCGCTTTTCCTTGTTCCGGAAGCATGACGTTCGCCGCCCACAGGTCCATGTGCGTGACACCCTGGCAGTGCAGGGCGTGCAGGAGTTCGAAGGCTGCCGCGATCACCCGGTGCACGGCCTCGGGGTTTTGGCGCACTGTTGCCAACCCATCCTCGTGCCCGCTCAGTAATTCTGTGATGAGGAAAAAGTCCTGCATCAGGCCGAACCGTGAGCGGCTGTAGCCATAGCCGACCAGCCTGGGCACCCGCGCACCCCGGCGGGCCGCTTCGCGGGTGTTGATCAGTTCTTCGAGAGACCAGTCATACATGCCGTTGCGCTTGGGCTGGCCACGCTGCATGCGCAGCTTCTTTTTCAGCGAATCGAGCTTTTCCCGTTTGGTGAACAGCAGGCTTTGGGTGCATTGAAGCGGTGCGCTGACCCGCTTGGAGCTGGCTGTCTGCTCGATCAGCCGTTCGAAGGCTAGCCGTGTATGTACGGCAATAGGGGCCTGAAGATGCAGGGTGGTGCTGCGATGGCGCAGGGTATGGGGATATTCGTTCTGCCAGATTTGTGAATCGCCAACCACACCCTCGTCCCTTGTAGTATCAATGAGCCATATAACTTAGTGTTTAATACTACAGATCTTTCACATTTTTCCTACAAGTTCTTAACAATACCTGACATTGAAATGTGCTAGGGGCCGCATGAGCGGCCCCCTGTAGTTCAAACCTTCAACACCAGCTTGCCGAAGTTTTCTCCGCTGAACAGCTTGAGCAGGGTTTCTGGGAACGTCTCCAGCCCCTCGACCACGTCCTCCTTGCTCTTGACCTTGCCAGTGGCCAGCCAGCCGGCGATTTCCTGCGCGGCCTTGCCGTACTCCTTGGCATGGTCCATCACCACGAACCCTTCCATGCGTGCACGGTTCACCAGCAGCGCCAGGTAGTTGGCCGGGCCTTTGACGGCTTCTTTGTTGTTGTATTGGCTGATCGCGCCGCAGATCACGATGCGCGCCTTGAAGTTGATGCGGGTAAGCACAGCGTCGAGGATCTCGCCGCCGACGTTGTCGAAATACACGTCAACGCCCTTGGGGCATTCGCGCTTCAGGCCGGCCAGCACGTCTTCGGCCTTGTAGTCGATGACGCCGTCGAACCCCAGTTCATCCTTGAGGTACTGACATTTCTGCGCGCCGCCGGCAATGCCCACCACGCGGCAGCCTTTGATCTTGGCTATCTGGCCGACGATGCTGCCTACGGCGCCGGCGGCACCGGAGATGACCACGGTGTCACCTGCCTTGGGCTGGCCGACGTCGAGCAGGGCGAAGTAGGCGGTCATGCCGGTCATGCCCAGGGCTGAGAGGTAGCGGGGCAGGGGGGCAAGGTTGGGGTCGATCTTGTGCAGGCCCTGGGGCTCGCCGGTGAAGTAGTCCTGCACGCCGAGGGCGCCGCTGACATGGTCGCCGGGTTTGAAGTCGGGGTGGTTGGAGGCCACCACTTCGCCTACGCCCAGGGCGCGCATGACCTGGCCGAGTGCCACGGGCGGGATGTACGACTTACCTTCATTCATCCAGCCGCGCATGGCCGGGTCCAGCGACAGGTACAGGTTGCGTACCTGGATTTGACCTTCGCCGGGTGCATCGGCAGGGGCCGTCTCGAAGGTGAAATCGTCACGGCGCACGGCGCCAGTGGGGCGTTTGGCCAGCAGGAAACGGCGGTTGGTCTGGGTCATGGCGGGGGTCCTTGTGGGCAGGAAGCAGAGGGGTAAATTTAACGTGGTGATGCCAACAGGTCTGCAAAATCACTGGTAAGCATGGTAGCTCAACCGCTGGCTTGATGATGCTGCCCAGTGAGGGAGAAGGCTGACTAGACTTCGACTGCAGAAGTGTGGGGCTGTTGCAGGGCCTTGTGGGGGCTGCGCTGGCGAGCGCTGCGCGCTCGATCGCCGGCAAGCGCGGCTCCCACATCTACCTCACATCTACTTCACATCACATCACATTGAAAATCGCACCCATTATTGGAGCACTCGATGAGCATGACCTTTTCCGGCCAGGTAGCACTGGTCACTGGCGGTGCGGCGGGTATCGGCCGGGCGACGGCGCTGGCATTTGCAGGGGAGGGCCTCAAGGTGGTGGTGGCCGACCTCGACCCGGTCGGTGGTGAGGGCACCGTGGCGTTGATCAACGAGGCCGGTGGGCAGGCCATGTTCGTGGCCTGTGACGTGACCCGTGACGCTGATGTGCGCCGGCTGCATGAGCAGGTCATTCAGGCCTACGGTCGGCTGGACTACGCCTACAACAATGCCGGTATCGAGATCGAGCAGGGGCGCCTGGCCGAGGGCAGCGAGGCAGAGTTCGATGCCATCATGGGCGTCAACGTCAAGGGGGTGTGGCTGTGCATGAAGTACCAGCTGCCGCTGTTGCTGGCCCAGGGTGGCGGGGCGATCGTCAACACCGCCTCGGTGGCAGGCTTGGGTGCGGCGCCTAAGATGAGTATCTATAGCGCGTCCAAGCATGCGGTGATCGGCCTGACCAAATCGGCCGCCATCGAATATGCCAAGAAGGGCATCCGGGTGAATGCGGTGTGCCCGGCGGTGATCGATACCGACATGTTCCGCCGCGCCTACGAGGCGGACCCGCGCAAGGCCGAGTTCGCGGCCGCAATGCACCCGGTGGGGCGCATCGGCAAGGTCGAGGAAATCGCCAGTGCCGTGTTGTACCTGTGCAGTGATGCGGCGGCGTTCACGACCGGGCACAGCCTGACGGTGGATGGCGGGGCTACGGCTATTTGAAAAGGCAGCTGCGCCGACAGGGCGATGGTACTGAGTTTGATTCTCTGTGATAGGGTAGAGGCAAGAACTGGATCGTAGGTGATCGGTCTTACGATGACGTCACATCATCTAAGGACAGCAATGAAACACGTAGTTTTGTTCTTGGCCATTCTCGCGATTGCAGGGTGCGTGGCAACTGCTAAGACCGAGGTTAGAAAAGGTCGTAAGGGCTTGCATATCAATTGCTCAGGCTTATCGTCATCGTGGGACAAGTGCTATAGCAAGGCGGCGCAGTCCTGTGGGGCGCGGGGTTACAAAGTTGTCGCTCGCTCGACCAGTGACGACGAAGAGGAAGGTGATTTCCTGTTCGGCATCAACCCTGCGGGTTATACCAGCCGTAGCATGATTGTCATCTGCAAATGATGCCCTTTTAAGTCACTTTACGATGTCGTGCTCACCCCAGGCTGATCGTGCGGCAGTGCGTTCTGTCTACAAACATATTTGTCAGGGCGCAACTGGTCTGCGCATCGATGTCGCTCATGGGCAGGGTTCCCGCGCTGGGGCCTTGTTTTCGCATCTGTGGCGACCCTCAGCACGCTGATTGCGACACGCTCATAGCTATTTGACACTATTGGCCACTTCAGCCCTTGTGAGTCCAGCGCAATCATTGCCACGCTTGGCCTTTGGCAAATCCTCAGAGCAGGGGGCGGCGTATGGAGACGAGCAGGCGGGGTTTTCTGGCCAACCTGGGTATGGCCCGCAAGCTGGGCCTAGGGTTTGCCCTCGTATTGCTGCTGACGTTGGCGGTGGCGGCTATCGGCATTGCCGCGCTGTACAGCGTCGGCCAGCATTTCGGCGGCCTGCGCCAGCTGGGCCAGTTCAATACCGACCTGCTCAAGTTGCGCCAGCATGAACAGGCCTTTGCCCTGCGCTCCGATATCAAGGAGGCAGAGGCTTTGCGCAGCGGCCTGCACAACCTCAGCGAACGTGCCCGCAGCCTGCCGGCTCTGGCGGCGGCCGAAGCGGACCTGGCGGCGTATGGCCAGGCTTTCGAAGCCTTTGTCGAAGCGGTGCAGGCCAAGGAGTTGGCGCTGGACACGGCCAGTTGGTCGGTCTCCAGCGTGGCCAACAACCTTGATGTATTGCAGGCCGGCCTGGCCGATGACGGCACCTATACGCTCAAACAATCACAAGGCCAGCAAGGCGGGGAGTTTCTGGAGCAGGCCGCGCAGGTGGCCCAGGTATCTCGCTTGATGCTGCAGGCCATGGACGAGGCCCGTGTACGCCTGGACCAGAGCCGCAAGGGCGAGGAAGGTGCAGGCGAAGGGCGCATCGCCCAGACCGTTGAAGCGGCAGGGCTGGTCGAGCAGCTCAAGGCGGCAGTTGGCGATGCGGGCTACCAGAGCGTGCTGGGCGAGGTGCAGGGGCATATCGCCGGTTTCTCGGACAAACTCAATGAATACACTGACCTGCTCGCTAAAGAGCAGGGTATCAAGGCGCAACTGCAGGCGCGTGCAGAGCAGGCCACGCAGCGGGTCGACCGGGCTTATGCGGCGGACGAGCAAGCGATGCAGGGTGAGCTGACGCGCAATGCTGTGGCCATTGCCTTGGCTACCGGGCTGGCGCTGCTGGTGGGTGTACTGGCGGGGTGGTTGATCACGCGGGCGGTGGTCGGCCCGCTGAAACGGGTGATTGGCCGGGCCCAGCGCATCGCTGCCGGGGAGTTGAGCCTGGACGCGGAAGCTGCGCGCAACGATGAAGTGGGGCAGTTGATGCAGGCGATGCAGCAGATGGCTGCCGGCCTGTCGGGCATCGTCAGCGGCTTGCAGCAGGGCATCGAGCAACTGGCTGGCAGTGCCCAGGCGCTGTCTGCGGTGACGGAGCAGACCAACCGCGAAGTGGGCAGCCAGAAGGAAGAGACCGAGCAAGTGGCTACCGCCATGCAGCAGATGACCGCCACCGTGCACGATGTGGCGCGCAATGCCGAGGAGGCGGCGTTGGCGGCGCAGGCTGCTGACGAGAAGGTTGATTCGGGCCAGGTGGTGGTGCGCCAGAGCATGCAGCGTATCGAGCAACTGGCGGCGGCGGCGGAGGCGGCCAGCGCTGGTATTGACAGCCTGAGCGCCGAGATCCACACCATTGGCGATGTGCTGGAAGTGATCAAGAGTGTCGCCGAGCAGACCAACCTGCTGGCGCTCAATGCCGCCATCGAAGCGGCGCGGGCGGGCGAGCAGGGGCGTGGTTTTGCTGTGGTGGCCGATGAGGTACGGGCGCTGGCGCGGCGTACCCGGCAATCCACCGAGGAGATCGAGCGGTTGGTTGCCAGCCTGCGCGGCAATGCCCAGCAGTCGGTGGCGCAGATCCGTGGCAGTACCGACCTGGTACGCCTGGCGGTGGCCGATGCGCTGCAAACCGAAAGCGCCTTGGGCAGTATTGCGGCGGCGGTGTCGTTGATTCAGCAGATGAACCAGCAGATTGCTGCGGCGGCAGAGCAGCAGAGCTCGGTGGCTGAGGAGATCAGTCGCAGCGTTACCCAGATTCGTGGGAGTGCCGATCAGGCGGCGTTGGCCATGCAGGGCAATGCCCGGTCAAGTATCGAGTTGGCGCAGTTGGGCAGTGACCTGAAGGGGATGGTGGGGCATTTCCGTTTGTGATCGTCTGTACCGGCCCTATCGCCGGCAAGCCGGCTCCCACCGGTTGGGTGGAGTCCTCCTGAAAGTGGATTGGGCCCGAAAGTGGACTGTCTTCAATAATGGACTGCCTCCAAGACATTGGATGAGGGGCAAATGTCTTGGAGGCAGCCCAGGTACACCACAGCCTTCAAGGCTTGCGTTGTACCTGTGGGAGCCGGCTTGCCGGCGATGGGGCTGGCACAGCCCCCTTCGATCACCCCCTGCGCGGGCTGAGAATCAGCAGGGTCAGCACCCCTGCCACAATCCCCCAGAATGCCGAGCCAATCGAAAACAGGGTCAACCCCGAAGCCGTGACCATGAAGGTGATCAGCGCGGCCTCTCGCTCGCGCGCCTCACCCATCGCCACCGTCAGGCCGTTCATGATCGAGCCGAACAGCGCCAATGCCGCAATGGACAGCACCAGCTCCTTCGGCAATGCAGCGAACAACGCCGCCAAGGTGGCGCCGAACACTCCGGCAATGCCATAGAAAATCCCGCACCACACTGCCGCTGTATAGCGCTTGGCAGGGTCTTCATGAGCATGCGGCCCAGTGCAGATCGCCGCGCTGATGGCCGCCAGGTTGACCCCGTGCGAGCCGAACGGCGCCAGCAGCAGTGAGGCAAAGCCCGTGGCTGAGATCAATGGCGAAGCCGGCACCTGATAACCATCGGCACGCAACACGGCAACGCCCGGCATGTTTTGCGAGGTCATGGCCACCACGAACAGTGGGATGCCGATACTGATGGTCGCGGCCAGCGAGAAGCTGGGTGTGGTCCACACCGGGGTGGCCACTTCCAGCTGGAAGCCGCTGAAGTCCAGCAAGCCCAATGCGCCGGACAGCGCCGTGCCCACCAGTAACGCTGCCAGCACGCAGTAGCGGGGCGACAGGCGTTTGACCAGCAGGTAACTGAAGAACATGCCCAGCACCAGCAGCGTGCGGTGCTGCGCCGCGACGAAGATTTCACTGCCGATCTTGAACAGGATGCCGGCCAGCAAGGCCGAGGCCAGTGATGCCGGGATACGTTTGACCAGGCGTTCGAAGCTGCCGGTCAGGCCACAGATGAGCACCAGCACGGCACAGGTGATGTAGGCACCGATGGCCTCGCCGTAGCTGACCCCGCCCAGGCTGGTGATCAACAGCGCAGCGCCGGGCGTCGACCAGGCTACGGTGATCGGGGTGCGGTAGCGCAGTGACAGGCCGATGCTGCAGACCGCCATGCCGATGGACAGGGCCCAGATCCACGACGAGATCTGCGCCGTCGAAAGGCCCGCGGCCTGGCCAGCCTGGAACATCAGCACCAGCGAGCTGGTGTAGCCGGTGAGCATGGCGATGAAGCCGGCGACGACGGCCGACGGTGAGCTCTCTGCCAGGGGCCGCAGGCGTGCGGAGGTGGCATCGGTCATGGGGTGAGTCCTTGTCCATGTGTAAGCAGTTTTTGCAGACTAACGCGCGCTGGATTGATCCTTGCGATACAGCGGGCATTGCTTTTAGCCGTACAGTCGCCAACTATTGGGCACGATTGCGCAACTGCATTGGAGGGAGGGGCGATGTACAAGGTCTATGGCGACTACCAGTCGGGCAACTGTTACAAGGTCAAGCTGATGCTCAGCCTGCTGGACAGCCCTTATGAATGGCATCCGGTGGATATCCTCAAGGGCGAGACCCAAACGCCTGAATTTCTGGCGATGAACCCCAATGGCAAGGTGCCGGTGCTGCAGCTGGAGGACGGCACCTGCCTGTGGGAGTCCAACGCCATTCTCAATTTCCTGGCAGATGGCAGCGAGTACCTGCCCAGCGAGCCGCGCTTGCGTACCCAGGTACTGCAGTGGCAGTTTTTCGAGCAGTACAGCCATGAGCCTTACATAGCCGTGGCGCGGTTCATCCAGTTCTACCTGGGGTTGCCTGATGAGCGCGTGGACGAATACCGCAAGCTGCACAAGGGCGGCTACAAGGCATTGAAGGTGATGGAGCGGCAGTTGCAGATGACGCCGTATCTGGTGGGCGAGCAGTATTCGATTGCCGATGTGGCGTTGTATGCCTACACCCATGTGGCGCATCAGGGTGGGTTTGACCTGGCTGAGTACCCGGGGGTGCGGGCCTGGTTGGACCGGGTGGCAGCGCATCCTCGGCATGTGCCGATGGTAGGTTGAGGCATTACCGGCCCTATCGCCGGCAAGCCGGCCACATGGATTGCGCCGGCTTTTAGAAATTGAGCAAGACGGTTGCTTCCACAGGTAAAGCGCAGGCCTGAAGACCTGCGCGGTAGCGGTGCGAGCAACGTCTTACCTTATTCCTGGAAGCCAACACCATCCTTGTGGGAGCCGGCTTGCCGGCGATCGGGAAAAATAAGGCGTATCAGGCCGACGCGAAGCGCTTGTCCAGGTAGGCAATGATTGCCTTGGACTCATACATCCAGGTCACATTGCCTTGCTCTTCAATGCGCAAGCACGGCACTTTCACCCGGCCGCCACCTTCGAGCAGCGCCTGGCGGTGCGCCGGGTCGTTCTTCGCATCGCGCAACGCCACTGGCACATTCAGGCGGTGCAGGGTGCGGCGGGTTTTCACGCAGAACGGGCACGCATGGAACTGGTACAGCGCAAGGCCCTTGGCCTGCTGCTCGACCTGCGCCTGGGCCGCGGCATCACGCTTGCGCTTGGCCGGGCGGCTGATCAGGTCGCCGAACACGATGAGCTGGCCGAGGCCGACCCGCAAGGCTTTGACGATCATCTGCAACTCCTGAAAAGAAAAAGCCGACCCACAGGGCCGGCTCGGGTCACGCGCCGATCATTTGATCAGGCCGAGGAACTCCATGCGCGTGGCCGGGTTGTCGCGGAATTCGCCAAGCATCACCGAAGTGAGCATGGTCGAGTTCTGCTTCTCCACACCGCGCATCATCATGCACATGTGCTTGGCTTCGATAACCACCGCCACACCCGCAGCGCCGGTCACCTGCTGCACGGCATCGGCGATCTGACGGCTGAGGTTTTCCTGGATCTGCAGGCGGCGGGCGTACATGTCGACGATCCGCGCGACCTTGGACAGGCCCAGTACCTTGCCCTTGGGCAGGTAGGCCACGTGCGCCTTGCCAATGAACGGCAGCATGTGGTGTTCGCACATCGAATACAGCTCGATGTCCCGGACCAGCACCATTTCGCTGTTGTCGGAGGTGAACAGTGCGCCGTTGGTCACTTCTTCCAGCGTCTGCTCATAACCGCGGCAAAGGTACTTCATGGCCTTTGCAGCCCGCTTGGGCGTGTCGAGCAGGCCCTCACGGGAGACGTCCTCGCCGATCTGGCTGAGGATCTCGGTGTAGTTCTGTTCCAGGGACATGTATCTACCTGTGGGAAAAAATCGCAAAAACGAAGGTTACGGCGGCAAAGCCTGCGCTGCAAGCGCGGCGTTACTCGTCGCGGCCTTCCATCATGGTTCGTTTGAGCATTACGTACACGGCACCGGTGCCGCCATGGCGAGCCTGGCAGGAGGTGAAACCGAGCACCTGCGGGTGCTGGCGCAGCCAGGTGTTGACGTGGCTCTTGATCATTGGGCGCTTGCCATCCAGGCGTGCGGCCTTGCCGTGGGTCACGCGCACGCAGCGCACTTCCAGCTTGGTAGCCTCGGCAATGAAGGCCCACAGGGTTTCGCGGGCCTTCTCCACCGTCATGCCGTGCAGGTCAAGGCTACCCTCGAAGGCGATCTGGCCGAGTTTGAGCTTGCGCAGCTGGGTTTCCTGCACGCCGTCGCGGCGCCACATCAACTCGTCTTCGGCACCCACGTCGATCACGAACTGGTCGGACAGCCCGTCGATCACCAACGTCTGGTCACTGCGCACGGTCGCCGCCTGGCGCAGGCCAGCCAGCTGCTTGCGGTCAGCCTTGGGTTTGCCGACCTCGGCACGGTCGTGCTTGATCGGCTTGACGCCGCGCACCTCGGCGCTGAACAGGGAAAAATCGTCGTCTTGCATGGTGCCTCCACGTGGGCGGCGTAGTTTACGCGATCAACCCTGTGGCGTCAGCAATGCCCCTGCCCTCGGCAGGGCAGGGGCGCTTGGGCAAAGCGTTCAGTCGTGCTTCTTCATCAGGTGCGGCGACATGTTCAGCTCCCGCCCGCGGCGCAGGCGAATGCGGCTGCGCCGCCAGAAGCGCACGCCCAGGTACAGCAGCAACAGCCCGGCCACGCTCAGGGTAATCGAAAGCGGGCGGTTGGCATTGAGCTCGGCAAAGGCTGGGTAATTACCCAGCAGCCCAGCGATGCCGGCCATGGCCAGCAGCACACCGAAGGTGGCTAGCAGCGCCGACAGGCCGGCGGCCAGGCGGGCGCCCCAGTTGCTTGGTTGGCGCTGGCGCAGGCGTTTGGCGTCGAAACTGCCTTTGAGTTTCATTCCGATTTCCTCTGTGGATATCCGGAATTCGACCCGCAACCGGCCCCCTGGTTCCGCCCGGCTGCCGGGCGGTGGTCAGCTCGCCAGGCTCAGATCAGGCTGGCGGTGGGGGCGACGCAGGCGAAGTTGTCGGCCATGACGGCCATTTCGCACTCGTGAATCTGCGCAGCGGGAATCACGCGGTCTTTCAAGGCCAGGTCGCGGGTCGCCGAAGCGTCTTGCACCAGGGTGCAACGATAACCATAGTCCTTGGCCCGGCGTACGGTGGTGCTGACGCTGGAATGGCTCATGAAGCCGCAGACGATCAGGTCCAGGTGCCCCAGCTCCTGCAGGGTTTCGTGCAGCTTGGTGTTCTTGAAGGCATTTGGCATGCGCTTTTCGATGATTATTTCACCGTCGCGTGGCTCCAGCCCCGGGATGAATTCACCGGCAGGGCCTTGTGGGTCGAAGCGGCCGCCGACGGTACCGAGGTGGCGGACGTGGATGATCGGACGGCCAGCCTTGCGGGCGGCGTCGAGCAACCTGGCGATGTTGGCCACGGCCTCGTCCATGCCCGACAGCGCGAGCGGACCACTGAGGTACTCTTTTTGCGCATCGATGACGATCAGGCTGGCTTGGCTCAGCTTGGCCGGCGGGTAATCGCGACCAGTGAGGCGGAACATCGTGGTTGGAACGGACATCAAGGGCTCCTTGGAAGGGCTTTTGTATCGCTATTCTCCCTTGCCTTGGCGCCAATGGGAATGGTTGACAACCAAACCTGCGCAGTTACTGGCCTGTGGCTACCCACTGGGCGATCCGCAGGAACATTTGTGCGGTGCGGGCTGTTAGACTTTTGTCCAGATATCAATAGGAGTACCCCGTGATCACATCTCGTCTGCGCACCTTGCGCGACCATATCCGCTGGGCAGTCAGCCGCTTCCACGAGCACGAGCTGTTTTTCGGCCATGGTGCCGACAACGCCTGGGATGAAGCCCGCCTGCTGGTGCTGGGCGCCGTGCACCTGCCGTGGGAAATCGCCGACAGCTACCTGGATTGCCAGCTTGAGGACGACGAGCGTGTACGCCTGCAGCACCTGCTCAAGCGCCGTATCGAAGACCGTGTACCCACGGCATACCTGTTGGGTGAGGCGTGGTTCTGCGGTATGTCATTCATCGTGGACGAGCGTGTGCTGGTACCGCGTTCGCCGATCGGCGAGCTGATCGAAAATCGCTTCGAGCCGTGGCTGGCCAGCGAGCCTGCGCGCATTCTCGACCTGTGCACCGGCTCGGGTTGCATCGGTATCGTGGCGGCCGAGGTGTTCCCCGAGGCCGAGGTGGTGTTGGCCGACCTGTCCTTCGAAGCGCTTGAAGTGGCCAACCAGAACATCGAGCGCCACGGCCTGGACGAGCGTGTGTACACGGTGCAGGGCGACGGCTTTGCGGGCCTGCCTGGGCAGCGCTTCGACCTGATCCTGTCCAACCCGCCGTATGTCGATGCCGAGGACTTCGGCGACATGCCGGCCGAGTATCACCACGAGCCGAAGATGGGCCTGGCCTGCGGCAACGATGGCCTGGACCTGGTGCGGCGCATGTTGGCCGAGGCGGCCGAGCACTTGACTGAGAAGGGCCTGCTGATTGTTGAGGTGGGCAATAGCCAGGTGCATGTCGAGCAACTGTACCCGGAGGTCGACTTCGCCTGGCTGGACTTCGAGCGCGGTGGGCATGGGGTGTTCATGCTGACGGCAGAGCAGTGCCGGCAGCATCAGGAACTGTTCAAGGCCCGCCTCTGATCGGGGCCTGACGGGATAGGGGCATGCCCAGGTTGCACGGTCTCGACCGCTGCAGCACCCGTGGCATGCACCCGCCCGCGCTAGCGGGTGGCAATCCAGATCAGCAACCCTGCCTGGAACACCGCGAACGCCACCAGGCAGGTAATGGTAAAGCGCAGCCCGCTATCCTCGCGGCGGTACTTGGCCACCCGCTCATCGCGCTCGCGCAGTTGCGCTTCCTTTTCCAAAAGGTTCTGCTCGGCCTGCTGCAGCATCCCGGCCGCTTCGAGCATGGTCACCCGTTGCACTTTCTCACTGTTCCAGCCGCCCTTGAGCTGGCCGACCGTGGCCTCCACCGTGCGGCCTTTGAGGTGCTGCCCGTCGGTGTACTCGACCTCAAGGCCGGTCGCGGTCAGGAAGCGGTCGCGGCGCAGGCGCGTGTCCTCGTTCAGCGCGTCCTTGTTCGGCAGCGCCACGCCTTCAATGTGGTAATGCGGCCACTTGCGCTGCAACCACTGCACCGCCTGGGCCAGCATGAAGCGCCCCAGGCCGCGGTTCAGTGGCTCCAGCTGCAGGCCGCTGTCGCTGCCGATGCTCACCCGCCGCTCGAGGTGGTCGACCCGCACATCCAGTTGGTTCTGCTCCTTGCGCACCTTCTGCCCGGGCAGGTGGATTTCCATGCGCAGCAGGCTGTGCGCCTTGTCGTGGCGCTCGGCGTGGCCGAACTCGACGAAACGCAGCGGCCGAGCGCCGCTGTTGCGGTCGGTGGGCAGCGGCGCCAGGCGCAGCAGCTGAAAGTGTTCTACTGCCAGGTCAGCCCAGGGCAGCACGGGGCTGTCCGGGGCTTGCGGCTCTTCGGCCGGCTCTACGGCGGCGGGGGCGTCGGTCATCAGGGCGTTCTCACATGCAAGCCAATACCGAGCTTATCGGCCGTATCGCCCAGGACCTGAGGCCATTGTGCAGCGATCTCCTCAGGCTGAGGGCAACTGATGAATGAAGGTCACCACCCGCTCACCCAGCTCACGAGCCAGCGGCAGTTCAGGGTTCAGGTAGCTGTCGCGCTGTTCGCTCATGGCTTTGGGGCTGATGCGCAGCATGTGATTCATGCCGTCGATCAGTACCAGCTGGGCATCGGGTTTGGCCGCCTTCAGGCGTTCGGCATCGGCCACATCGACTTGCACGTCGTTGCGGCCCTGGATGATCAGCGCCGGCATCGGCAGGCGGGCGAAGGCCTTGGCCGGGTCCTGCCGGAACAGTGAGATCAGGTAGGGCTGCACGCTGGGGCGGAAAACCTGACGCAGGGGCGCGGGGACATCCAGGCTGGTCTGCCCGGCCTGCAGGCGGTCGAGCAGGGCGCTGGTACGGGCCAGTTGCGCGGGTGGCATGCGCTGCGCCAGTTGCTCGCGCAGCACATCGGCGATGGGCCGGCCGCTGCCGGCCAGGGTGATTACCGCGCTGGCGCCGGCCTGCTCGGCGGCCAGGGTGGCGATCAGTGCGCCTTCGCTGTGGCCGACCAGTATCAGCGGGCCGAAGCGCGGGTCGGCCTTGAGCTTGCGGCTCCAGGCCACCACATCGGCAACGTAGCGCTCGACACTGAGGTTGCGCTCATCGGGGGTGGCCGGCAGGCTGGCGGCGACGCCGCGCTTGTCGTAACGCACGCTGGCAATGTGCTCATTGGCCAGCAGCAGCGCCAGGCGCTTGAGGTTGTCGATACGCCCCGAGGCCGGGTTGTTGCCGTCGCGGTCGGTGGGGCCGGAGCCGGCGATGATCAGTACCACAGGGGGTGGGGTGGCCTGCTGCGGCAACAGCAGGCTGCCATGCAGCACGCCCTGGCCTGTGTCCAGGTCGATAGGGCGTTGCAGGATAGTGGGTGAGGCTGCCTGGGCAAGGCCGGTGCACAGCAGGAGGAACAGGGCGACGAAGCGCGGCATCATGCGGTACTACATGGGGAGATGTGGCGTTTGACCCAATGTTCGTGGGAAGGTTCGGCAGATGGCATGGCGATGATCGCTTCTCGCCGGCAGCCGGTGACAGGGCGCTCACAGAGCGGCGTTCCATCTGTATACTGCTGCTCTCGTCAATTTCAGGCAGACTCGCGGAGCGTCCATGTCCGGCAATACCTACGGCAAGCTGTTCACTGTCACCACCGCTGGCGAAAGCCATGGCCCGGCGTTGGTCGCCATTGTCGATGGCTGCCCTCCGGGCCTGGAACTCTCCCTCGCCGACCTGCAGCACGACCTAGACCGGCGTAAGCCCGGTACCAGCCGGCACACCACCCAGCGCCAGGAACCGGACGAAGTGGAGATACTCTCCGGCGTGTTCGAGGGCCGTACCACCGGTTGCTCGATCGGCCTGCTGATCCGCAACACTGATCAGAAGTCCAAGGACTACTCGACGATCAAGGACCTGTTCCGCCCGGCCCACGCCGACTACACCTACCACCACAAATATGGCATCCGCGACTACCGCGGCGGTGGCCGCAGCTCGGCCCGTGAAACTGCCATGCGCGTGGCGGCCGGTGCCATTGCCAAGAAGTACCTGGCCACCCAGGGCATTCAGGTGCGCGGCTACATGAGCCAGTTGGGGCCGATCGAAATCCCCTTCAAGACCTGGGATTCGGTGCAGGACAACGCCTTCTTCAGCCCCGACCCGGACAAGGTGCCAGAGCTGGAGGCTTACATGGACCAGCTGCGCCGCGACCAGGACTCGGTCGGGGCGAAAATCACCGTGGTGGCCGAAGGCGTGATGCCGGGCTTGGGTGAGCCGATTTTCGATCGCCTGGACGCGGAGCTGGCCCATGCGCTGATGAGCATCAACGCGGTGAAGGGCGTTGAAATCGGTGCCGGCTTCGCCAGCATCGCCCAGCGCGGCACCGAGCATCGCGACGAGCTGACCCCTGAAGGCTTCCTCAGCAATAATGCGGGGGGGATTCTGGGCGGTATCAGCTCTGGGCAGCCGATCGTCGCCCACCTGGCGCTCAAGCCGACCTCCAGCATCACCGTGCCGGGCCGCTCGATCGACGTGGATGGCAACCCGGTCGATGTCGTCACCAAAGGCCGTCATGACCCGTGCGTTGGCATTCGCGCAACGCCGATCGCCGAGGCGATGATGGCCATCGTGCTGATGGATCACCTGCTGCGTCACCGGGCGCAGAATGCCGAAGTGAAGGTCGCTACTCCGGTTCTGCGCCAGCTCTGATTCGACAGTACCGGCCCCATCGCCGGCAAGCCGGCTCCCACCGGGATCGCGCCAGCTTTTAGGTGTTGAGCAAGACAGCTGCCCCGCAATGTCCAGCGGGGCCAGCTCTGATTTCACTTGCTGCCCCAGTGGGAGCCGGCTTGCCGGCGATAGGGCCGGTACAGGCAATATCCCTTTCTGGCTGAGCCCTGATGACTGCAATCCCTTACTGGCGGCTGTCCAGCTTCTACCTCTTCTACTTCGCTCTCCTGGGTTCGACAGCCCCATTCCTGGCCCTGTACTTCGACCACCTCGGCTTCCCCCCGGCGCGTATCGGCGAGCTGGTGGCCATCCCCATGCTGATGCGCTGCGTCGCGCCCAACCTGTGGGGCTGGTTGGGTGATCGCAGCGGCCAGCGGCTGCTGATCGTGCGCCTCGGCGCGCTGTGTACCCTGGCCACCTTTGCACTGATCTTCTTCGGCAAAAGCTACGCTTGGCTGGCGATGGTCATGGCCCTGCACGCGTTCTTCTGGCATGCGGTGCTGCCGCAGTTCGAGGTCATCACCCTGGCCCATCTGCACGGGCAGACGGCGCGCTACAGCCAGGTGCGCCTGTGGGGTTCGATCGGTTTCATCCTCACCGTGGTCGGGCTTGGGCGGTTGTTCGAATGGCTGAGCCTCGATATCTACCCGGTCGCCCTGGTGACCATCATGGCGGGCATCGTCGCGGCCAGCCTGTGGGTGCCCAATGCCCAGCCGGTGGAGCAGGGCGAGCGGCGCGGCGCGGGCGGCTTTCTGCGCCAGTTGCGGGCGCCTGGGGTGGTTGCCTTCTACCTCTGCGTGGCATTGATGCAGCTCAGCCATGGGCCTTACTACACCTTCCTCACGTTGCACCTGGAGCACCTGGGCTACAGCCGCAGTGCCATCGGCCTGCTCTGGGCGCTGGGAGTGGTGGCTGAAGTACTTGTCTTCATGGCCATGAGCCGCATCTTCACGCGCTTCAGTGTGCAGCAAGTGCTGCTGGCCAGCTTCCTGTTGGCCGCCCTGCGCTGGCTGCTGCTGGGTAACCTGGCGGGCGAGCCGGGTGTGTTGGTTTTCGCCCAGGTGCTGCACGCGGCCACGTTCGGCTGCTTCCATGCCGCCTCCATCGCGTTCGTCCAGGCCAGCTTCGGTGCCCGTCAGCAAGGCCAGGGCCAGGCATTGTATGCGGCGCTGTCGGGCACCGGCGGTGCGCTGGGGGCATTGTATTCGGGCTACAGCTGGAAGCTGCTGGGCCCCACGTTCACCTTTGGTATGGCCAGCGCCGCAGCGCTTGCGGCAGCCGTTATCATTGCCACTCGTTCGAAATCGACCAGGACCTGACGCTGATGAGCATCCTCTGTGTATTCCACCCGTCCAGCCCGGCCTTGCCGAACAAGGTATTGACCCACCACGACGACATTGCCGCAACGTTGGCAGAGCAGGGCGTGCGTTTTGACCACGCTGCGCTGGCGCTGCGCATTCGGCCAGGCAGCAGCGAGGAAGAGGTGATGAGCACCTGCCGCGAACACCTTGACCGGCTGATGACTGCCCAAGGCTGCACAGCCTTCAGTGTGCTCAACCGCGACGGTGCCGACCCGGCGCAGGTCGACTTGCGCGATGAGCATGTGCATGACGTGAACGAAGTGTTTGCCGTGATTACAGGCCGCGCCCAAATCGGGCTGCGCCTGGGTGACTATGTGTATGCGCTGGTGTGTGAGAAAGGCGACCAGCTGGTGATTCCGGCAGGGAGCCGGCGCTGGGTGGAGCTGGGGGACAATCCGTTTTGCCTGGCACTGCGTTTGTACACCAGTGAGCAGGGCGTGCAGCCACGCTTTACCGGGGATGAAACAGCGCGGGCCTACGCAGGCATCGACGAGTTCTAGTGTCCGCTCCGGCCCCTCGTGGGCAAGCCTGTGCCTACAGAAACCCCGCCATCCCTATGGGCAATGCAGTTTCTGAGGGCGCAGGTTTACCCGCGAGCGGCCGGTGCAGACAAAACTCAACGATAGGTCGGCAGCGCGAAACGCTGCTGGCTTTGCAGCATCGAGATCACCGGCAATTCACTGGCTTGCTCGGCCAGGTCGCGGCGGATGGCGCTGATCGCCCAGGACAGCTGTTCGGCGCTGTGCAGTTGGGCGTAGGTCAGCACGCGACGGGTAACCCGGCCATCAGTGGCGCGCAGCGTCAGCAGGATGCCGCCATCGGGGCGAGGCTGGGTGGTGACCTGGTAGGCCGAGAACACCGAGACGAACTTTTCCTGAATGAGGTCCATATCAACTCCTGACTGATGTGTGGGCAGACGTGAGTTGATAATTGCAGTGACCGTGCCAAACCTCGTGCTTCGTAAAAATCCTTTATTTTCAGCGGCTTAGGGTAATCTACCGAGAGGCGGTTCCGTGCAGGCTGCATGGTCGTGCATTTTGCACAGTGCATTTTGCACGAGGTGGTCGATGCCTATCGACGCTATAGATTCTGAACCTTTGACCTGCTTGGCTTGCCTGACAAACACTTGGGCAATCTTTTCTGCCAGGAGGTTCCAGATGTCTGAACAACAAGCACCCGCCGCCATGACCGATGACGAGACCGCAGCGTTCGCCGAGCAGGTCTTCGAGCGTGCCCGCCAGGGGGATGCCGAGATGCTCGAGCGTCTTCTGGCCAGTGGCTTGCCGGTCAATCTGCGCAACCATAAAGGCGACACGCTGCTGATGTTGGCCAGCTACCATGGCCACCATGATGCGGTTCGGGTATTGCTGAGCCATGGCGCCGACCCGCTGGTTGCCAACGACAACGGCCAGCTTCCGATCGCGGGTGCTGCGTTCAAGGGTGACCTGGCCATGATCCAGCTTTTGCTGGACCACGGCGTGCCGGTCGACGCCGCTGCGCAGGATGGGCGTACCGCGCTGATGCTGGCGGCGATGTTCAACCGTGTAGAGATTCTTGACCACCTGCTGGCCCAGGGGGCCGACCCGGCACGCCAGGATGCGCGCGGTGCCACTGCGCTGATGGCGGCGAATACCATGGGCGCAGTCGACACCGCTGCGCGCTTGCAGGCGCTAGCCGGCTAACGGCCTGGGGGCGTTTGCGGCTATCCTTGGCGACTTTCACCCGTCGCAGGCCCCCTTCATGAAAAACCAGTTGCTCGAATTCATCAGCCTGATCGGCGCCGGCTGCATGCGCGATGAAGACATCGAGCGCATCGCCGACGAGGCCGCGCAGGCCTACGCCGACCCCGCTGCCTTCCTCGCCGCCAACCCGGACATCAACTACGACGACAGCTTCCCGATCCCGCTGGGCGAGTGGGTAGTGCTCGGCAGCCTGCCGGACACCGTGGTGTTCCAGGCCGACAGCTATCAGGAGCTGTTCCAGCACATCTGCGGTTCGTTCGACAAGAGCGTACCGTTCACCCTCAAGCCCAAGCAGCTTGCGCGTACCGAGCCGTTGACGGCGCTCAATCGCATCCAGGTGCAGATGGCCGCGTTGAACAAAGAGGCTGGTGGTTATGTGCTGCTCAACTTCAGCCAGTTGCTCGATGATGAGCTGCAGGTGGTGATGGTTGGCCAGAATGACCTGGCGCGGGTGCAGGAACTGGGGGCTGAGCTGGGGATCAAGGTAGAGCCTGCCTTGGAGGCGTTGAAGGTCGCTGTTCACGTCTGACATTCAGGGCTGTGGCCACCGGCCCTATCGCCGGCAAGCCGGCTCCCACCACGACCGCGCAGTTCTTAAGGCCTGCGCTTCACCTGTGGATGCAACCGTCTTGCCCAATTCCTGAAAACCAGCGCAAATCCATGTGGGAGCCGGCTTGCCGGCGATCACCGGCGAAGCCGGTGCCATCCAGCGCTGTTCAACCCAGCGCAGTATCCAGAAACATCATCACCGCAAACCCGCCCATCACCCCCAGCGTGGCCGCCGTCTGATGCCCATTGCGGTGAGTCTCGGGTATCACCTCGTGAGACACCACGAACAGCATCGCCCCTGCCGCCAGCCCCATGCTGATGGGGTAGGCGAGGGCGAAACCAGTGGAGATCCCCAGCCCGATCACCGCGCCCAAGGGCTCCATCAGGCCCGAGCCAATCGCCACCAGCGCGGCCTTGAAGTTGGACAACCCAGTCGCGCGCAAGGCAAGCGCCACGGCCAGGCCCTCGGGGATGTCCTGAATGGCAATGGCGCTGGTCAGTGGCAGGCCGACCGTCATGTCGCCATTGGTGAAGCTCACGCCAATGGCCATGCCCTCGGGCAGGTTGTGCAGGGTGATCGCCAGCACGAATAACCACACCCGGCTGACGCGCTCAGCCTGGGGCCCGCAGGGGCCTGTGCTTTCGTGTTCGTGTGGGGTGAAGCGGTCGAGCCCGAGCATCAGCAGCACACCCAGGCCCATGCCCAGCACCACGGTAAAGGCAGCGGCCGGGCCGTTGCCGGTAATTTCGCGGGCAGCCTCGAGCCCCGGCAAAATCAATGAAAACGAACTGGCGGCCAGCATCATGCCCGCCGCAAAGCCGAGCATCACGTCTTGACTGCGTGCGCTGACATCGCGCAGCACCACGGCCAGTACAGCGCCCAACGCCGTGGCACCGAAGCCGGACAGCCCGCCGAGCAGCGCCAGGTGCAGGTTGTCGGCATGTTCGCCGTTGACGGCGTTCCAGAAACTCGCCGCCAGCAGCACGATGATCGCCAGCAAGCTCACGCCCAGGCCCGCGCTGAGCCACGGCGTGTTGGCCGCTTGCTGGCGCCAGGCGCTCAGCAAGGAGTGCGAGGCGGGGGTTTGGGTCTGTGCTGGGGGCATGCGAACCTCGAATCTGTGAATGCTTGCAGTCTATCCAGTGACAGGCATGGCAGGCCAAGGATTCCCTTCTATCGACCTGATAGCTGACTATGCTCGGCCACAGTGACGTTACAACGGAGTTTTTGCCATGGGTTCGACGTTCAACGGGCTGGTTGGCCTGATCATTCTGGTGCTGGATATCTGGGCAATCCTCAATGTGATCAAGAGCGGCACCAAGCTGGGGGTCAAACTGCTGTGGATCCTGCTGATCGCCTTGCTGCCGGTGATCGGCCTGGTGATCTGGGCCATTGCCGGTCCCAGGGGCAGTGTCCGCCTTGGATAGGGGCACTTTGCTGGCGCAGACAAAACCAGCAACAGCCTCGTGACAAAATTTTCACATTGGTTTAAAGAGAATCCGCACCCGCACAATGCTGCGTTGGTCTAGCACCGGCGCCATCCCGCAAACACGCAATCCTAGGATCTCTCCATTCATGGCTAACACGGATGCCTTGAACCAACAGGGCGCGCGAGCCTTTTCGCCGACCTTGAAATCGCACTTGGCCTATACGCTGTTGTGTGCCCTGGTGATCATGCTGATGCTCAGCCTGGTACGCCTGGCGCTGCTGGTCTACAACAGTGACATGATCGGCGACACCCCTTACTCCACCGTTGCCGAAGGCTTCTTCAACGGTTTGCGCTTCGACCTGCGCGTGGTGGTGTACCTGAGCATCCCGTTGCTGCTGGCAACCCTGAGCCCATGGGCCATGGCCCGGCGTGGCCTGTTCCGCCTCTGGCTGACCATCTCCGCGAGCGTGGTGATGTTCCTCGGCCTGATGGAGCTGGACTTCTACCGCGAATTCCACCAGCGCCTCAACGGCCTGGTCTTCCAGTACATCCAGGAAGACCCGAAAACCGTCATGAGCATGCTCTGGTACGGTTTCCCGGTGGTCCGCTACCTGCTGGCCTGGCTGTTCGGCACCTGGCTGCTGAGCCTGGTGTTCAAGGGTATCGACCGCCTGACCCGTGGTGTCGGTGGTGATGGTGTTGCGCTGCAGCGCAGTGTTGCACCGTGGTATCACCGCCTGGCCGTGTTCATGGTCATCCTGCTGGTGGCAGTGGTTGCCGCCCGTGGCACCCTGCGCCAGGGGCCGCCGATGCGCTGGGGCGATGCCTTCACTACCGACTCCAACTTCGTCAACCAGCTGGGCCTCAACGGTACCCTGACCCTGATCGACGCTGCCAAGAGCCGTTTCGGTGAAGACCGTGCCAACATCTGGAAGCCGGTACTGGAGCAGGACCTGGCTACACAGACGGTACGTGAACAGCTGCTGACCCCCTACGACACGCTGGTCGATACCGACGAGGCTCCCGTGCGCCGGGACTTCGTGCCGCCGGCCGAAGGCACCTTGCCGGTCAAGAACGTGGTGGTGATCCTCATGGAGAGCTTCGCCGGCCATTCGGTAGGCGCGCTGGGCAGCCCGAACAACATCACCCCGTACTTCGACAAGCTGGCCAAGGAGGGGGTGTTGTTCGACCGCTTCTTCTCCAACGGTACCCATACCCACCAGGGCATGTTCGCGACCATGGCCTGCTTCCCCAACCTGCCGGGCTTCGAATACCTGATGCAGACCCCGGAAGGCGGGCACAAGCTGTCGGGCCTGCCGGCGCTGCTGAGCGCTCGTGACTACGACGATGTGTACGTCTACAACGGTGACTTCGCCTGGGACAACCAGTCCGGCTTCTTTGGCAACCAGGGCATGACCACCTTCATCGGCCGCAACGACTTCGTCGACCCGGTGTTCTCCGACCCGACCTGGGGCGTTTCCGACCAGGACATGTTCGACCGGGGCCACGAAGAACTGGCCAAGCGTGATGGCAGCAAGCCGATCTACGCGCTGCTGCAGACGCTGTCCAACCACACGCCGTATGCCTTGCCCAAGGACTTGCCGGTGGAGAAGGTCACAGGCCAGGGCCGCCTGGACGAGCACCTGACTGCCATGCGCTACTCCGACTGGGCGCTGGGCCAGTTCTTCGAGAAGGCGCGCAAAGAGCCGTACTTCAAGGACACCCTGTTCGTCATCGTGGGCGACCATGGTTTCGGCAACCACCAGCAGGTCACCGAGCTGGACCTGGGCCGCTTCAACGTGCCGCTGCTGCTGATCGCGCCGGGTATCCAGGAGAAGTTCGGTGCGGTCAACCACACCGTGGGCACCCAGGTCGACATCGTGCCGACCATCATGGGCCGCCTGGGTGGCAAGGCACGGCACCAGTGCTGGGGCCGCGACCTGCTCAACCTGCCTGAGGGCGACCAGGGCATTGGCATGATCAAGCCGTCGGGCAGTGAGCAGATCGTTGGCCTGGTGCAGGGTGACCGCATCCTGATCGAGTCCAAGGACATGACACCGCGCCTGTACCGCTACCAGCTGGGCAGCGAGTTCAAGGCCGAGCTGATCGAAAGCCCGGACCAGCCGCAGATGCTCAAGCAGCTCGAAGCGTATATCCAGACCGCGACCAAGAGCTTGCTCGACAACACGGCCGGTGTGGTGCACGGCACACCGAAGTAACCTGCCAAGGGGCCGCTCTGCGGCCCCATCGCCGGCAAGCCGGCTCCCACCACGACCGCGCAGTCCTTCAGGTCTGCGCTTCACCTGTGAAAGCAACTGTCTAGCTCACCTTCCAAAAGCTGGCGCGACCGCGCAGTCCTTCAGGCCTGCGCTTTACCCGTGAAAGCACCTGCCTTACTCAACTTCCAAAGCTGGCGCAGATCCCTGTGGGAGCCGGCTTGCCGGCGATCACCGGCGAAGCCGGTGCCATGCACCGCTGCATCTGCATTGCCGGTTCGCCAGGCTGCGGCCACCACTGGCTGCAAATGACTGAACAATTCCCCCGGCCCATGGTCAAGCATTAACAGGCGTCACCCCCGATGTTCTCTGCTTGAGAGGGCTATTCAATGAAAGAGTGGGAAGTCATCTTTGCCGACCAGAAAGGCGAGCCAACCACATTGCTGATGCACGGCGAACAGTGCCCCAGCGAGGAAGAGGCAGCCCGTGCCATACGTTCGCATCTTTTCCCGGTCATGGATGAGCTGGACCTCAACGACTTCCAGGACCGTGCCCCATCCCCCACCGCACGTTGGCTCAAGGAGCAGAACGGCGTGGTCATCACCCGTATCCAGGAGTCTTCCTGACCCGCACGGTTGGCGTGGTGCCGCACCAGGCACTACGCTAGTGGGAGGTGTTGGCCTGTTCTGCGGGGCTGCACCTGTCAATTCGCGTCTTGCATCAGCTCGAACTGCACGGCAATGCCGGCAGGTGCGTAGTGCACGGAAAGTCTATCCATTGCTTTATTCAGGAGGACGATTCATGAGCAGCCAGAACGACGATATCAGCAGCAATGTCCTGCGTCAGATGAAAGCTGGCGGTTTCGACTTCAGCCGTATCCACCCCATCGAGTTCTACGCGGTATTTCCAGATGAAGCCGGCGCGCGACGCGCGGCCGGGCAGTTTCGTGGTGAGTCGCTCAATGCTCAGGTGCGAGAACGGGATGATGGTGTGTGGCACCTGGAATTGAGCAAGATCATGTATGCCACCTATGGCGGTATCGGCGACTTCGAAGAGGCCTTCGAGCAGGTCGTGTCACCCTACGGCGGCGAGGTCGAGGGGTGGGGCGTCAAGCAAGAACGGCCAATAGCCTGAAACCCACCGGGCTGCGTTTGCCGCCCGACCCAGTCGCCGGCCTGCCGGCGATTGGCCTTCAAGGCCTGCGCTTGGCCATATGCCCCAGGTAAGCCAGCAGGGCATCCAATTCCTTTTCACTCAATACACTTTCGGCAAACCCCGGCATCCGCGCCTGGGGCCACTGCCTCAGGCTTTGCGGGTCGCGAATGTACTGGCGCAGGAACCCCGGCTGGAAATACTCGGTCGGGTTATGCGGCACGTTCAGGTCCGGGCCGAACTGGGCATCCCCCGCACCATTGAGCCGATGGCAGGCCAGGCAGTTTTGCTGAAACAGGGCAAAGCCCTGGCGCACCGGGTCTTCGGCCGGCAGCTTGGGGTCAGGCAGCAGTGCCGGGAAGCGTTGCTCCACCGTCGCCAGGCGGCGGATCGTGGCAATCTGGAATGGCCATTGCTCAGGGCGAATGCCGCTTGCCTGCGGTGCGGTCCACACCAGGTAGAACGGCCCGGCGCTGGGTTTGCCCTTGCCCAGTGCCGGCCACGGCGCGGCGGGGTCCTCGATGGCCAGCCAGGCGCGTGCCGGGCCCTTCTGCAGCAACGGCGCGGCCGGCATTTCGGCCGCGAAACCGTCCAGCGCCACGGCTTGCAGGTGATCATCTGCCTGGATCCCTTGCAACAGCGTGGCCAGCGGCACAGCGCGGTAACGCATGGGCCGTTTGTAGGACACGTCCTGTTCGATGTTTATGTCGCGTGCTTGCGGCATGCGCAGCAACTCGGCGCTGTCCAGGGTGCGCGATGTGCCATCGAGTTCCAGGTGCAGTTGCGCCGCCTGCAGGGGCAGGCTGAGGAAAAGGGCTAGCAGGGCAAAAAACAGGCGCATAGGGAGGCTCCGACCGTCATGGCCGGCAGGTTACCTCTGCGTTGCCCCTTGAGGCCACAGCCATCGTCATCCGAACAAACGTGTCAGGTTCGGCAAGATCAACAGCAACGTCGTGGCGAATAAGATGAGCCCAGCTTGGCGAATTTTCGATTGTCTGAACATGGCGGACCGCCTTCTTGTTGTTATTCCTGAATACCCGTTGGCTTCCCTGTCGCGTTTCGGGTCGATCACCGCAGCGTGCCTGCACGCTTTACCACTGACCTCTTTGAATCGATATACAACCAACAGTAGGGTGAACGTCATCCATGTTTAAGAACCCTTTGTTCTATTGACCTTGCATACTGATTGCCCGATGGCATGAGGCAAAAAGCCAGCCCTCTGACACGCTCTGGCTAGACAGGGGCGCAATACCCGGCGCCCATCCGACAAAATGTGACCGTTCGTCAGTGCAGCCTACTTGCTTGTACGTGCCTTTCACGGCAGTCTCTACAGCTGATTCCCACCCATGTCGTTCAGGACTATCCCTATGTCGTTACGCATCTGCATCCTTGAGACCGATGTCCTGCGACCGGAGTTGACCGCGCAGTACCAGGGCTACGGCAGGATGTTCGAGCAGCTCTTCTCGCGGCAGCCGATTGCAGCCGAGTTTCGTGTGTACAACGTGATGAACGGCGACTACCCCGCCGACGACGAACGTTTCGATGCCTACCTTGTGACAGGCAGCAAGGCGGACTCGTTCGGTTCAGATCCATGGATCCAGACCCTCAAGGCGTATCTGCTCAAGCTGTACCAGCGCGGCGAAAAGCTGCTGGGTGTGTGCTTCGGCCATCAGCTGCTGGCGTTGACCCTGGGTGGCAAGGCCGAGCGGGCTGACAAGGGCTGGGGCGTGGGCATCCACCGCTATTCGCTGGCGGCACATGCGCCGTGGATGGACCCTGAGGTGTCCGAGCTGACCTTGCTGATCAGCCACCAGGACCAGGTCACCGAACTGCCTGAAGGCGCTACGGTAATCGCCTCCAGCGATTTCTGCCCGAACGCGGCGTATCACATCCGCGATCAGGTGCTGTGTTTCCAGGGGCACCCAGAGTTCGTCCACGACTATTCGCGGGCCTTGCTCGATGCGCGTCAGGAATACCTGGGGGATGAGGTTTACCACAAGGCGGTGGCTAGCCTGGCCACTGAACACCAGGGCGACCTGGTCGGTGAGTGGATGATGCGCTTCATCCAGCAGCCAACCAAGGCCAGCGACAGCGCTGCCTGATGCACAGGGGCTGCAAACGCAGCCCCGACACGCTACAGCCAGCCGGAGCGCTTGAAGCTGGCGAACAGCCCGGCGCATCCCAGCCCGATCACCCCCAGCACCGCAAAATACCCGTAATGCCAGCCAAGCTCCGGCATGTTCTGGAAGTTCATCCCGTAGATCCCAGCAATCGCCGTGGGGAACGCCAAGATCGCCGCCCACGCTGCGAACTTGCGCTGCACGATGCTTTGCCGCCGTGACTCCAGCAGCATGCCGATCTCGATGGTCTGGCTGGCGATGTCGCGGATCCCGACCAGGTCTTCCATCTGCCGCGTCACGTGGATCTGCACGTCGCGAAAGTAGGGGCGCATGTTCTTGTCGATGAACGGGAAGCTCAGGCGCTGCAGTTCCTCGCTCACCTCCACCATGGGCGCCACATAGCGGCGCAGGCGCAGGATGTCGCGGCGCAGGCTGTGCAGGCGGCGGATGTCGTCTTCGAGCAATGAGCCGGTGAGCACACTCTGCTCCAGCTCTTCGATCTCGCCATGGATAGCTTCGCTGACCGGTTGGTAGTTTTCGGTGACGAAGTCCAGCAGTGCGTAAAGCACGAAATCTTCGCCGTGCTCCAACAGCAAGGGGCGCGCCTCGCAGCGTTGGCGCACCAGGGCATAGGATTTGGAGTGGCCATTGCGGCAGGTGATGACGTAGCCGTTGCCGGCGAAGATGTGGGTTTCGATGAACTCCAGCTTGCCCTCATGGCGCACGGGCGAATAGGTGACGATGAACAGCGCGTCGCCGAAGGTTTCGAGCTTGGGCCGGCTGTGTTTCTCCAGCGCGTCCTCGATGGCCAGTTCGTGCAGGTTGAACTGGCACTGCAGGTTGGCCAGTTCCTCGGCATTGGGCTCTTCCAGGCCGATCCAGACGAAATGCCCGGGCTTGCGTGCCCACTCGCTGCCCTCGTCGATGCTGATGTTGGTGACTTTTCTGCCGGCGCTGTACACCGCCGATGCCACGACTCGACCCATGGTTATCCACTTGTTTGGTTGCACACGATGTACAGCTTGGGCCGTAGGGGCGCTGAGGGCAACCTAGCGCTTGGCCAACTCGCCTTCCATGTGGTCGATGCACTGCTGCATCTGCCCGCGGCACTGCTCGATCAAGGCCGGGAGGTCTTGCTGGGTCAGCCCTTCAGTAGCGATCGGCGGCAGTGAGCGCACGATCACCGTGCGGCGTCGCCAGCTGTTGAGCCCCAAACGGCGCGCATAGCGGCTGACGCACACCGGCACGATCGGTACGCCCGCCTCGAGCGCCATGTGGAAGGCGCCTTTCTTGAACGCCAGCAACTGGTCTGACGGGTTGCGCGTGCCCTCAGGGAAGATCCAGATCGACGTGTCGTCACGCAGGATACGCGTGGTCACCTGCATGGCCTTGCGCGCCTGGTAAGCATTCTTGCGGTCCACCAGCACATTGCCGCCCAACCAGAACAACTGCCCGAACAGTGGGATCCAGCCGAGGCTTTTCTTGCCGATGGCGACCGTGCGCCGGGGCACCACATGGCCGAGGATGAACAGGTCGAAGTTGGACTGGTGGTTGGCGATGATCACACAGCCGGGTGGCTGGTCAGCCAGCGGGCCGACTTCGGCCTTGACCTCGATGCCCAGCAGCCGGGTGGCCGGCAGGCTGTAAAGGCGGGCGAAAATGCGGCTGTTGTCGCGGTTGAAGGGGCGCAGCACGCCGATCAGCAGGCCAATGGCCCCGACCAGCAGGAAGTGCAGCGCCAGCAGGAGCATGCGAAGGCAATAAAGCATGGTTTGGCTCACACCAGACAGTCGCGGTGCAGTGTACGGCTGTGCACTGGGTTGGGCAAACCTTGGGTTCGCTCCAGTGGCCCTCTGGGCCGCGTATCGGCCAGAGGGCCTGAGGCTCAACCCACAGGGTGCTGGTCCAGCTGGATGGCCTCATCCAGGGCGTCCAAGAGGCCCTTGCGCACCTTCAGCTTGGTGTTCTTGTGCGCCAGCATGTTCAGCTTCTTCAATTCACGTGCAGCGGCCAGTGCGGTGTCGTGCAACTGCTCGGCCGGCACCACCTTGTCGAGAAAGCCCGCTTGCATCGCGCCATGCGGGTCGAAGATTTCGGCATTGTTCACCGAGCGCTGGAAGGCTGCGCGGCTCAGGCGGTCGCGGGCCAGTTCGATGCCGGCGTGGTGCATGGTCATGCCGATCTGCACTTCGTTCAGGCAGATCTTGTACGGCCCCTCGACACCGATGCGGTAGTCGGCGGACAACAACAGGAAGGCGCCCTTGGCCACGGCGTTGCCGGGGCAGGCGACGATCACCGGGAACGGGTGAGAGAGCAGGCGACGGGCCAGGGTGGAGCCGGCGGTGACCAGGCTGATGGCTTCCTTGGGGCCTGCGGTCATCACTTTAAGGTCGTAGCCGCCAGACAGAATGCCCGGCTGGCCGGTGATGATGACCACGGCGCGATCTTCCTTGGCGCGGTCCAGGGCCGCGTTGAAGGCCGTGATGACATCCGGCGAGATAGCGTTGACCTTGCCGTTGTTGAGGGTCAGGGTGGCGATGCCGTCTTCGGCGTGGTAGGTAATCAGCTCGCTCATGGCTAGAGTCCTTTAGGGGGCGTGGCGACGACGTTACCCAGCGCTGCGGGCCAGGTAAAGCAGCAAGGCTGACCAGCCAGTCAGCGACCGGCCTTGATGCCTTGCGCAATCAGGGCAGGGCGTGCGGTTGCGGTAAAAGCGCTGGCGAGATTGGCAGCTTTGCCCTGGCAGCCTGGGGTTTTCCGTGGTTTGGCTTAAATGCATGAAAAAACTGAAAAAAATGCTTGCCAAAGAAAAGGTCTTCTACTAAATTAGCGCGCCTCGACAGGCTGAATGGCTTGAAGAGAAACGGTGAAGTGTCCGAGTGGTCGAAGGAGCACGCCTGGAAAGTGTGTATACGAGAAATCGTATCAAGGGTTCAAATCCCTTCTTCACCGCCACATTCTACGAAGAGCCCCCACGCTGAAAAGCCTGGGGGCTTTTTGTTTGCTGGGGTTTTTGCCCCAGCGGGGCGCGCAGGGGCATGTGCGCCCCTGCCAGCACCCCATTGCTACTAGCTGCCCTAGAAGCTCACCACGGCCGACACGCGTGCGGTCCTGGGCGCACCCTGGAAAAGATAGTTGTCCCCCAGGTAGTCCCCCACATCCCGCCAGTAGCGCTTGTCGAACACGTTGTCCACGGTCAGGCGCAGCACGGTGTCATAGCCCCCGATACGCGTGCGATAGCGGCTCCCCACGTCGAACACGGTATAGCCCCCGACCTGTACATTCCCCGCCTGGCTCGCATACTTGCTGGCGCTGTATCGCGCCCCGCCCAGCAGCGCCAGGCCCGGGACCGGCAGGCTGTAGTCGGCTTGCAGGGCGGCACGCAGGCGCGGCACGTTGATCGCCTGGTGGTCTTCGTAGGCATCGGTACCGCTGTTTTTCACCCGGGCGCGAATCGCTGCGGCGCTGGCCTGGACCTGCAGGTTCGAGGTCACCCAGCCGCTGGCGCCCAGCTCCAGGCCGATGTTCTTCTGCTGGCCCTGCTGTACATAGGTGAAGCTGCCGTCGTCTTCAGGGCGGGCGTATTGATAGGCCTGGCGGATCTGGAACAGCGCGGCGCTGAAACTCATGCCCTGCCAGTCGCGCTTGATGCCCAGCTCAAGCTGATGCGAGAGGGTAGGGGCAAGGATTTCTGCCGCATTGCTGGCATACCAAGGCGCGGTGCCCCCTGCGGACAGGCCCTTGGAGTAGCTGGCATACACGGTGGTGTCCTGGCGCGGCTTGTAGATCAGCGCGGCATTGGGCAGCAACTGGTATTGCCGGGTATGGCGCCCGGCCAGGCCCGTTTCGTCCCAGGTTTTTTCGTCCAGGCGCACTTCACGGGCGCCGAGCACGGCCTGCCACTGTTCGCTGAAGGTGATGCGGTCGTTGATGAACAGGCCGTACTGGCGGCTGTCCAGGCGCCGCTCGCTGGCACCGACCGGCAGGTCCGAGGGCGCTACGGCGGGCGCGCCGGTGTAGATGTTGCCGCTGCCGACCAGCTGGTTGTAGTAGGGGCGTTGATCCAGCGTGCGGCGTTGAGCGCTGGCGCCCACCGTCAGTTCATGGCTCACGCCGAGCGCGTCGAAGCGGCCGTCGAGCATCGCTTGCGCTTCGTCGGTGCGGCGGGTGTCGTCAGGGCTGCGGAAGTCGTAGATGTCGTAGTCGCCCTCTGGGCTGAAGTGAGACTGCCAGCCGTCTTCGCTGCCCCAGGCGAACGCGCTGTAGTCATCGATGACGACCTTGCTGCGCGAGGCGCTCAGTGTGCCGCTCCAGGTATCGTTGAAACGGTACTGGAAACGCCCGCCCAGGTTCAGTGAATCGTTCTGTACCGGCTTGGCCCAGTGCTGGTAGGCCAGGCGGTCGTCCGGGTCGATCCCATGGGGTACTTCGCTGCCGCCAAGCAGTTGATAACCCGGTACCGAGCGCTGTTCGCGGTGCTGGTATTCGGCATCGAGCTGCAAGGTGGCATCAGGGTTGATCTGCCAATCGAACGCCAGCGAGGCAAAGTCGCGCTTGCCGTCGGCATGGTCGACGTAGGAGCGGATGTCTTCGTGGGCGAGGTTGGCGCGCAGCCCGAACTGCCGCTCACTGCCAAACCAGCCGCCCAGGTCGGTGGCCAGGTAGCGCTCGCCCTGTTCGTTGGTCGATACCGTTACGCTGCGCACATCCTCGGCGCGCTTGGTCACGTAATTGATCAGCCCGCCGGGCGCCGACACGCCACTGTGCAGGCCCGACAGGCCCTTGAGCAGTTCGACTTGCTGCTTGTTCTCCAGCGCCACGTTCTGCTCGCCGGCGATGGTCTGGCCATTGATGCGGTAGCTGCTGGCGGCATTGAGCTCGAAGCCGCGCACGTTGAAGTTTTCGTAATAGCCGATCGGGGCGTAGCTTTCGCCGACCGAGGCATCGCTGTGCAGCACTTCGCTGAGTGTGCGTACCTGGCGGTCTTCGATCAGTTGCTGGCTGAAAACACTGACCGATGCCGGGGTGTCGAGCAGGGGGGCTGCCTGAAACCCGCCTACCGCAGCGTCGGTTACTTGATAGCCGTCGTTGCCGTAGGTGTCGGATACCTGCACCGGGGCGAGTGTGACACTGTCCTGGGCCAGGCCTTGGGGGCTGTGCAGGGCCAGGCCCAGGCTGAGCAGGCTCAGGGGCAGGCGGGGGTGGGGCAGGGGCATGCTGGGGTCCTTGAGCGGTGAGCACGCACGGGCCCACTCGCGGGTAAGCCCGCGAATGGGCCCGTGCAGTCAAAAAACGCTCATGTTATCAGGCGCGTATCACCCCGTACGCCTGAAGTTGTTCAATCCCCCGCGGGCGGGTGCCGATGCTGGCGCCAGCTGTCGTCGATCTTGGACCAGGTCTTGCCATCGGTACTGGCCATCAGCTTGCGGCCGTCCTTGAAGGTCGCCAGGAAGGTGGCTTCTTCCTCCTTGCCGCCCAGCCATAGCCCGGCCAGCAGGCCCACTGGGCCAGCCACCAGGGCGCCGGCCATGCCCCAGCCGAGGGCGGTCCCCAGGTTGCGATTGGATTCCAGGCTGGCCAGGCGCAGGTCGCTGATGCGGGTAAGGGAAATCCGCTCGCCAGGCGAGGGGCTGCGCGGTGTCTTGAGTGTGAGCGATCCATTGCGATACTCGCCTTCACCTTGCAAGAAATCGCCGGATTGCACCGTGAGTCTTGTCATTGAGTCGTCCTGTCAGTGAAAGGGGTTTTGATCAACACCTACTGAAGCGCCGGGGCGGCGGGCAAGTCAACGGGCAGGCGACGGAGGGTTGCGGTGTCATGCCGCACCGGCGTTCGCGGCGCGCTTGCGCGTGCGTTCGGCCCACCCCCACACCAGCAGTGCCAGTGCCCCGATCGCAAGCCCCGCCGTCACGATGCCCATCCAGCCTTGGTACTGGAACAGCTGTGTGCCCAGCAAGGAGCCTAGCGCGCCACCGATGAAATAACAGGTGATGTAACCGGCATTGAGCCGGGTGCGTGCTTCGGGGCGCAAGGCGATGACCGCATTCTGGTTGCTCACATGCACCAGTTGCACGGCCAGGTCCAGCAGCAGTACGCCGAGCAGCAAGGCCAGTAGCGAGCTTTGCGCGAAGCCCAGCGGTATCCACGCCAACAACAGCGCTACCAGGCCCACGGTGGTGCCCAGCGAGCCTTTGCCGCGGTCAGCCAGGCGGCCGGCCCAGTTGGCCGAAAGGGCACCCGCCGCGCCGGCAAGGCCAAACAGGCCGATCATCGCATCGGAATAATGATAGGGCTCACGCGCCAGTAGAAACGCCAGCGGCGTCCAGAACAGCCCGAACAGGCTGAAGGCCAGCAACCCCAACAGCGAGCGCAGGCGCAGTAACGGCTCCTCGATGAACAGGCGGAATACCGAGCCGATCAGTGCCGGGTACTTAAGCCCTGCATGGCTGTGGTGTTGCGGCAGGCTGCGGTACAGGGCAATGGCAGTGACGGCCATCAGCACTGCGGCCAGCACATAGATGCTGCGCCAGCCACCCAGTTCGGCCATGAAGCCGGCAGCGGTGCGCGCGAGCAGGATGCCCAGCAGCAGGCCGCTCATCAGCGTGCCTACCGCGCGCCCACGTTGATGCGGCTCGCTCAGGGTTGCGGCCATGGGCACGAGGATCTGCGCCACCACCGAGAACAGCCCGGTGAGCGCCGTCCCCAGCAGCAGCCAGGGCAGGTTGGGGGCGCAGGCGCTGATCACCAGGCCCAGGGTGGAAATCACCGACATGATCACGATCAGGCGGCGCTGCTCGAATAGGTCGCCCAAAGGCGCCAGCAGCAGTAGGCCCGCACCGTAGCTGAGTTGGGCGGCGATGACGATGCTGCCGGCGCTGGCGGTGCTCAGGCCGAACTGTTCGGCGATGCTGTGCAGCAGCGGCTGCGCGTAATAGTTGCTGGCCACGGCCAGGCCGGTGGCGGTGGCCATCAGCAGGATCAGGGCGCGGCTCAAGGTTGGGGAGGGCATGAAAATCTCGGAGCGGGCAAGGGTATGTGGCGTCCAGTATCTGGGCGGTTCAGGCTGGACGCCAGCGGGCGAGGCATTCGATCAGGCCGCAAAGCCGCCGTCGGCTGTAAGGCTCGCTCCGGTGATGTAACCCGCCTCAGGCCCCGCCAGGTAGGCCACGAAGCTGGCAATTTCATCCACCTGCCCATAACGGCCGATCGCCATCAGAGGGATCAGGCTTTCGGCAAACTCGCCGCTGGCCGGATTCATGTCGGTATCCACCGGCCCCGGTTGTACGTTGTTCACGGTGATGCCCTGTGGCCCCAGGTCGCGTGCCATGCCTTTGGTAAGCCCGACCAATGCCGACTTGCTCATGGCATAGGGTGCCCCGCCGGCGAACGGCATCCGTTCGGCATTGGTGCTGCCGATGTTGATGATGCGCCCGCCCTGGCCCATGTAGCGGGCGGCGGCCTGGCTGGCGACGAACACACTGCGCACGTTGATGGCCAGCGTGCGGTCGAAGTCTGCCAGGTCGAATTCGGTCAGCGGCGCCACGGCCAGTACGCCTGCATTGTTGACCAGGATATCGAGGCGGCCGAAGGCTTTTACCGTGTCGTCCACTGCCAGCTGCACTGCGGCGGCGTCTGCGCTGTCTGCGCGCAGTGCCAGTGCCTGGCCGCCTGCTGCTATGACTTCTGCTACCAGGTCGTTGGCCGGGCCTTCGGAGCTTGCGTATGTGAAGGCGACCTGCGCGCCTTCACGGGCCAGGCGGCGGACGATGGCAGCGCCGATACCGCGTGAGCCGCCCTGCACCAGGGCTGCTTTGCCTTCGAGAGTGAGTTGCTTGGACATGCTGATCTCCTGCTGGAAGCAAGGCCGATTGCCTTGGATGGGTGCAGTATCGACCGATGATTACCTGCTGATAAGATGGCAATCACTATTATCAGAGTAAACCTTTGGTTGGTAATCATGGCACTGGAGTCGTTCAACGCCCTTGAGTGTTTCATCCGCAGCGCCGAGGTGGGCAGCTTCGCCGAGGCGGCGCGCCGTTTGAGCATCACCCCCGCGGCGGTGGGCAAGCATGTCGCCCAACTGGAAGCACGCCTCGGTGTGCGGCTGTTCCAGCGTAGTACCCGTAAGCTGACCTTGACTGAAGCCGGGCAGCGGTTTTTAGGGGAGGTCAGTGACAGTTTTCGTACCATCCAGTACGCCGTGGCCAACCTGGCCAGCGCTGAAGGCCAGCCGGCGGGGCTGTTGCGGGTGAGCATGGGGACGGTATTCGGCAGGCTGTATGTATTGCCGCTGCTGGGTGAATTCTTGCGGCGCTACCCGGCGATCACCCCGGACTGGCATTTCGACAACCGTCAGGTAGACCTGATCGGCCAAGGTTTCGACGCTGCGATTGGCGGCGGTTTCGAGTTACCACTGGGGGTCGTGGCGCGCCGGCTGACCCCTGCCCATCGTGTGTTGGTGGCCGCCCCTGGGTACTTGAGCCAGCATCCGGTCATTGACGACCCGCAGGTGCTGGAGCGCCATGCCGGCATCTTGATTCGTTCACCGCAGACCGGCCGCGTGCGATCATGGCCGCTGACCAGCCGTTGGCAAGCGCAGCAGCCGCTGCTGTTGCGCCAGGCGATGACCATGAGTGACTCTGATGCAGCGTGCGCCGTAGCCCAGCAGGGCTTGGGCATTGCATTGGTCAGCCTGCCGTTCGCCGTGCCTTACCTGCAGGCGGGCCAGCTGCAGAGGGTGTTGCCGGATTGGTATGTGGATGATGGGTACATCAGCCTGTATTACGCCGAGCACAAGCTACTGCCCGGCAAGACCCGGGCGTTCATCGAGTTTGTGCAAGAGCAGTTCGCTGATGCTGGGTTGGCCCGCACATTCGATGCCCTTGCCGGTTAGGCGGCCGTTGGCAGGGCCGGCCCCATCGCCGGCAAGCCGGCTCCCACCTGGAGCGTGCCAGCATTTGGACGTTGAGCAGGACAGTTGCTCTCACAGATACAGCGCCGGAACTCGCGGGCTGCGCGGTCATTGTGGGAGCCGGCTTGCCGGCGATGGGGCCGGTTCAGGCAACCTCGACGATGAAGAACAGTTGCGCCCCAAGGCCAACCTCGTCATCGACCTTTTTACCGATTAACTGCTGGCCTAGCGGTGAGCGCGGGGTAATGACCGTCACCAGGGCGTTCCCCTCGCCAATCTTCAACCCGGCCGCCTCCGGCCCCAGGAACACTTGCCGCTGAGCCCCCGCTTCATCTTCCAAGGTCACCAGGCTGCCGATCTGTACCCCCCGCGCCGGGTCATAGTCGCGCAGCACTAACTGCTGGTAGATCAGCAGCGCCTGGCGAATCTCGGCCGTGCGCCGCGCCTGGCCAGTGGCCAGGTAGGACGCCTCCAGGCCAAGGGTGTCGTATTTGTTTTCAGCGATGTTTTCTTCGGCGGTGGCGGTTTCGTAGGCGGTTTGCGCTGCGCGGCGCAATACGTCCATGTCGCTTTCCAGGGCTGCAACGATACGCGTGAGCAGGGTGGCCTTGTTCATGATCAGTAACAGAACTCCAGCACGTTGGCCTGGCTCTTGTCGGTCGGCGCGGTGCGGTTTTGCGACAGCCAGAACTGGCACTTGGGGCTGTTTAGGTTGCGCGGGTTGCCTTGTGCGGCCTCGGCCGCCTGTTGCAGTTCCTGCTTGTGCAGGATGGCCTTGTAACGCTCGAACATCTCGCTTTGCGCATCCGCCGGTTGCGCCGGCGGGGCCGCTGGCCGGGCCAGGGCCGGGGCGACGGCCTGTGCCACCGGCTGCACCTGCTCGGGCCACAGGTGCACGGCCAGCCACAGGCTCAGCGCGATGGCCACGGCCCCAAGCCATAGGCCCAGCGCCACGCACAGGGTCAGTTGCACCGGCTTGAGGGTTATTTGCAGTTCACGATGGCGGGGCATGGCGGCCTCCTGGCAGGCGTTATGAAGCCATTGTGGCATGGCGTCGGGCGCTTTTTCAGCGTTGGTGCTTTTGTCAGCGACAATTTAACCGCAGAATTCGTGATTTTGCGCAGGGCGAGGGCAGGGCACATGAAGGTCACCTGGGACATTTTCTGCAGTGTCGTGGACAACTACGGTGATATAGGCGTGACCTGGCGCCTGGCCCGGCAGCTGGTGGCCGAGCATGGGCTGGCGGTGCGGCTGTGGGTAGACGACCTGGGGGCTTTCGTACCCCTGTGCCCAGGTGCCGACGCCAGCGCCGCACAGCAATGGCAGCAGGGTGTGGAGGTGCGCGCCTGGCCTGGCGAGTGGCAGCCGGTAGCGCCCGCCGATGTGGTAATCGGTGCCTTTGCCTGCCAGCTGCCCGTTCAGTACGTCGAAGCGATGCGCGCCCGTGCCAAGCCGATCCTATGGCTTAACCTCGATTACCTCAGTGCCGAGGACTGGGTGGAGGGTTGCCACGGCTTGCCGTCGCCGCAGCCCAATGGCCTGCGCAAGGTGTTTTTCTTCCCAGGCTTTACCGAGAAAACTGGCGGGCTGCTACGCGAGGCTGCGTTGCTGGCGCAGCGCCAGGCCTTCGAGCAATCGCCACAGGCGCGAGCCGCCTTCCTGCAGGGCTTGGGTGTGGACGTGCAGGCCGGCGCGCAACTGGCCTCGTTGTTCGCCTATGAAAACCCACAATTGGGCAGCTGGCTCGATGCATTGGCCACGGACACCTGTGCCACCCAACTGTTGGTACCGCAAGGCCGGATTCTTCCGGACCTGGCCAATTGGCTGGGCGAGTCGGGGCTCAAGGTCGGTGATGTGTTTCAGCGGGGGGCGCTGACGGTGCAGATCCTGCCGTTCGTCAGCCAGGACGACTATGACCGCCTGCTGTGGAGCTGCGACTTCAATGCCGTGCGTGGCGAGGACTCGTTCGTGCGCGCGCAATGGGCCGGCCGGCCGATGCTGTGGCACATCTACGTGCAAGAGGAAAACGCCCACTGGGAAAAGCTCGACGCGTTCCTCGGGCTTTATCGACAGGGCCTGTCGGATGCTGCCGGCGAGGCGATGGTGGCCTTGTGGCGCGCCTGGAACATGAACCACGACATGCACCAGGCCTGGCAAGGGGCCCGTAAACACTGGCCGGAACTGCAGCGGCATGCCCGTGAATGGGCGGCGCGCCAAGCCGCTCGGCCGGACCTCGCCAAGGCGCTGGTACAGTTTTACCGAAATTGGCTATGATATGCGGCCTCGATTTTTATAAATCCATCCAGATTCGGATACTTCGTAATGAAAACTGGTAAAGAACTGAAACCCGGTACCGTACTGCGGATCGACAACGACCCGTGGCTGGTTCAGAAAGCCGAGTTCACCAAATCGGGTCGCAACAGCGCGATCATGAAGACCAAACTGAAAAACCTGCTGACCGGCTACAAGACCGAAACCGTTTACGGTGCGGACGACAAGCTGGACGACGTGATCCTGGATCGCAAAGAAGCGACCCTGTCGTTCATCAGCGGTGACTCGTACACCTTCATGGACACCACCGACTACACCATGTACGAACTGAACGCCGAAGACATCGACGCCGTTCTGCCGTACATCGAAGAAGGCATGGAAGACATCTGCGAAGCCGTCTTCTTCGAAGGCCGTCTGGTGTCGGTAGAGCTGCCGACCACCATCAGCCGTCAGGTTGTCTACACCGAGAACGCTGCGCGTGGCGACACCTCGGGCAAGGTGATGAAGCCTGCCAAGCTGAAGAACGGTACCGAGATCCAGGTTGCCGACTTCATCCAGATCGACGAGTGGATCGACATCGACACTCGCGACAACAGCTTCAAGGGCCGTTCCAAGAAGTAATCCTTCTTGTGATGTGCACAAAAAACCCGGCCTCGGCCGGGTTTTTTTATACCTGTATTCAGACCGTTACATGCAGCCTGACATCCACATTGCCGCGGGTGGCATTGGAGTAAGGGCACACCTGGTGCGCCTTCTCCACCAGGCCTTCTGCGTCAGCCTGGGACAGGCCTGGCAGGTTGATGTGCAGGTCGATATCCAGGCCGAAGCCACCAGGAATCTGGCCAATGCCCACCTTGGCGGTGATCGAAGCGTCGCCAGGCAGTTGCTTTTTCTCTTGGCCGGCGACGAACTTCAGTGCGCCGATGAAGCAGGCCGAATAGCCGGCGGCGAACATCTGCTCGGGGTTGGTGCCGTCACCGCCCGCGCCGCCCAGTTCCTTGGGGGTGCTCAGCTTGACTTCCAGCTTGCCGTCGCTGGAGCGGGATTTACCGTCGCGACCGCCAGTGGAGGTGGCTTCTGCGATGTACAGCGGAGTGACCTTGTGCATTTTGAGCCTCGCTAGTGTGCTGTGCGCCCCGCATCAGGCGGGGGGGCATCGGGTGGGTACGGGATTTAAATTAGCGCGCAATTAGTTTGCGCGCAAGATAAATCTTCACCGCTCGTCCGAACGGGCATTGCACAGCATAGCCGTCAGAGGTTCTTTTGCAGGCTGTCGCGCAACTCCAGCAGGTCGGCCTGCAGTTGTTGCAGACGCTCCAGGCTGCGGCCGCTGGCCTTGAGAATGCATTGCGGCACCTCTTTGGCCTGCTGCTGCAGCGCGCGCCCCTTGTCGGTCAGTTGCACCAGCACCACCCGTTCATCCTCGCGGCTACGGGTCCGCTTGAGCAGGCCTTCGCTTTCCAGGCGCTTGAGCAATGGAGTGAGCGAGCCGGGGTCGGTGAGCAGGTGCTGGCTGATCTCGCCCACGGTCAGGCCGTCCTGTTCCCACAGCACGAGCATGGCCAGGTACTGCGGGTAAGTCAGGCCCAAGGCCTGCAGCAGTGGCTTGTAGACTTTGGTCATCAGCAACGAGGTGGAGTGCAGGGCGAAGCAGACCTGGTTGTCCAGCAGCAGCTCGTCGCAAGAAGCTTGGGTGTCGGCGTTCATGCAGGTCCTTGAATATGATCAATGGAGAAATCTAGCACGCTGAAGGTTTGCGCGCTCATTGCCATCGCAGCTCACTTCGTAATGCAAGGTCCCATGGGGGGATCGGGCTGAAGCGGCTCTTGAGGAATTCGAGCAGCAAGCGGCTGCGAGAGTTCGTTTCATGTGCCAGGCGCAGCGCATAAATACCGCTGGTCTCTGCCGCAGGCAGGCCGTTGTCGCAAAAAAGGGGCACCAGTTCGCCACGCAGCAGGTAGTCGCTGATGAGCCAGGTAGGCAGGTGCGCAATGCCCAGCCCGGCAAGCGCGCCGAACAGCAGCGTTTCGGCATTGTTGGCGGCCATGCGCATCCGTGAGGGCCGGTACAGCCGTGATTGCCCATCGACCTCGAAGCGCCAGGCGAAGGGTGGGGCCAGGCCGTCCCAGTCCAGCCCGTCGTGATCGGGCAGTGCGCTGGGGCAGGCGGGTATGCCGCGGCTGGCCAGGTAGGCGGGGCTGGCGCAGGCGACGCGGACCATGTAGGCCAGCGGTGTGGCGACCAGGCGGGTATCGGCCAGGGGGCCTGCACGCAGCACCAGGTCGACTTCGCCCAGGTGGCTGCCGTGCAGGTCGACGAAGCTGTCGATCAGGCGCAGGTGAACATCCAGGCCGGGGTAGGCCACCAGGAAGTCGGCAATGGCCGGCGCCAGGTGGCGGCGGCCGAAAGCTGCAGGGGCGTCGATACGTATCAACCCCTCCGGAGCGCTGCTCAGTGACACGGCCTCGGCCCGCGCCAGGCGCAGCTCCTCGATGATGCGCCGGGCGCGTTCGGCGAAGGCGTTGCCAGCAGGCGTGGCGCGCACCGCATGGGTGCTGCGGGTGAACAGGCGGCTGCCCACCGCGCTCTCGAGGCTGTCGATGCGCCGGGCGACGGCGGAGGGGGTGAGTGGATGGCGCCGGGCGGCCGCGGAAAAGCTGCCGGTCTCCAGCACATCGAGAAACAGGCTCAGTTGGTCGGTAAGGGTATCTGGGCTCATGGCTGCCTTGCTTTTGCATAAATCGCACAGCCATTGTGCGTTGCTGTGCGTTTCCCCGCCAGAGCGCAATCGTTAGCATGCCCGTATTGTCAACGCAGGCGGATGAGGCCCTGATGATCGAGTGGTTGTTGTATATCGTGCTGGGCGCAGCCTTGGGCACCATGGGTGGGTTGTTCGGTATTGGCGGCGGGTTGATCGCCATCCCGGCGTTGGGTGTGCTGTTCGGGCTCGATCAGCAACTGGCCCAGGGCACGGCCTTGGTGATGGTGGTGCCGAACGTGCTGCTGGCGCTGTGGCGCTATCACCAGCGTAACCGCATCGAGTTGCGCCATGCCGTGCCGTTGTCGGTGTGCAGCTTGGTGTTCGCCTGGTTGGGCTCGATCTGGGCCGTGGGTATCGATGCGCAGGCCATGCGCCTGGGCTTTGTCGGCTTTCTGGTGGCGCTGGCCCTGTGGAACGTGGTGCGCATGTTCATCAAATCCGCTCCGGCAAGCGCCGAGCTGCGCCATCCCTGGCCCTGGCTGGGGGTGCTGGGCTGCTTCAGCGGCACCATGGGCGGTTTGTTCGGGGTGGGCGGGGCGGTGGTGGCCACGCCGATCCTGACCAGTGTGTTCGGCGCCACACAGGTGGTGGCGCAAGGGCTGTCCCTGGCACTCGCAGCGCCGAGCACCATGGTCACCTTGCTTACCTATGGCGTGCATCACAGTGTCGACTGGGGCGTGGGGCTACCGTTGGCGGTAGGCGGCCTGCTCAGTATCAGCTGGGGAGTGCGGCTGGCCCATGCGTTGCCGGAGAAGGTGCTGCGGGCGATGTTTTGTGTGTTTTTGGTGGTGTGTGCGGTGATGCTGGGCTTCGAGCTTTAGCGGTTGGCGTGTGCACTGGCCATCACTGAAAACCCTCGATGATGTAGTCAGCCATGCAATCGGTGATCGGTGACTGGTTTTGTGGGTTGCGCAGCAGCATCACGTTGGCCATGGGCAGCTCAGGCAAGCCGTCCTGCTCGCCCAGGATGCGGATATTGCCGCCGATCAGGCTCTGCAACTGCGCGGTCACTGCCAGCCCTGCCGTGACGATGGCGAAGATCGCCGCCAGGCTGGGGCTGGTGTAGGCAATGCGGTAGTCGATCCCCTGGGCCTCCAGGGCATTGCAGGTCCAGGCGCGGCAGAAGCAGTCGGTGTTGAACAGCGCCAGCGGCATGGGCCGTTGCTCCTGTGGGCAGAAGCTGTCGGCGGCGGCCCACACCAGGCGTTCCTGGCGCAGCAACTGGCCAACCTCGTTGCCGGGCTCCCGGGTGACGATGGTCAGGTCCAGGTCCTGGCGCAGCATCAGGTGTTTCGACGAATCACAATGCACCTCCACCTGCACCAGCGGGTAGGCCTGGGCGAAACTCGACAGGATGGTTGGCAAGAACCGCATGGCGTAGTCGTCCGGTGTACCGATGCGCACCAGCCCGACCATGTGCGGCATGCGGAGGGTGTTGAACACTTCGCCATGCAGCTTGAGGATGCGCCGTGCGTAGCCCAGCAATACCTGGCCCTCGGCGGTCAGGCGCACCTGGCGGCCGTCGCGCTCGAACAACTGGCGCTGCAGGACGTCTTCCTCCAGGCGTTTCATCTGCATGCTGACGGCCGACTGGGTGCGGTTGACCACTTCGCCGGCACGGGTGAACCCCCCTTGCTCGGCAATGGCGACGAAGGTGCGTAGCACGTCAGCATCGAGGCTCTGGTAGTGGGACATTGCATCAATCTCCTAGATGCATGGCATAAGAAACATTCGTTGGATTGATCTTAAGCCTGGCGCGAGACTGAAGCCATCAACACGGAGGGCTTCACGATGAAAGGTCATGTCAGCAGCATTCAACACCCTGCCTTCTCTTTCAAACACCTGTGGCATGCTGCCTTGCAGCGTCCGGCTCGCTGGCTGGAGCTGTACCGCCAGCGCCGGGAACTGGCCAGCCTCAGCGATGCGACGTTGCAGGATCTGGGGTTGAGCCGGGCCGATATCCAGCAGGAGGCAGAGCGGCCATTCTGGGATGATCCGCTGCGCAGGTGAGGGGGCGATGCGCCGCGCATGCGGCGCTCGGTCTTGCGGGTGCTGAAGAGGCTGTGGCCGGCACCTACCTCAACGGCGCACCTGCTTGAGGGTTTCGGCAATCAGAAACGCCAGCTCCAGCGACTGGTCGGCGTTCATGCGTGGGTCGCAATGCGTATGGTAACGATCCGACAGCCCATCTTCGGTGATCGGGCGTGCGCCACCGATGCACTCGGTGACGTTCTGCCCGGTCATCTCGATGTGGATGCCACCGGCATGGCTGCCTTCGGCCTGGTGCACCTGGAAGAACTGCTTCACCTCATCGAGAATCTGCGCGAAGTCACGGGTCTTGTAGCCGCTGCTGGCCTTGATGGTATTGCCGTGCATCGGGTCCGAACTCCACAGCACCTTGCGCCCCTCGCGCTCGACGGTGCGGATCAGCCCGGGCAGGTGCTCACCGACCTTGCCGGCGCCCATGCGCACGATGAGGTTGAGGCGGCCCGGGTCGTTGGCCGGGTTGAGCGTGTCGATCAGGCGGATCAGCTCTTCAGGGTTCATGCTGGGGCCAACCTTGACCCCGATAGGGTTGTGCACCCCACGCAGGAATTCCACATGTGCGCCGTCCAGCTGGCGGGTGCGGTCGCCGATCCACAGCATGTGCGCCGAGCAATCGTAGTAGTCGCCGGTCAGGCTGTCCTGGCGCACGAAGGCTTCTTCGTAGTTCAGCAGCAGTGCCTCGTGGGCGGTGAAAAAGCTGGTTTCGCGCAATTGCGGGGCGCTGTCCAGGCCGCAGGCGCGCATGAAGGCCAAGGTCTCGTCGATGCGGTTGGCCAACTGGTGGTATTTGTCGGCCAGCGCCGAGTTGGCGATGAAGTCCAGGTTCCACTTGTGCACCTGGTGCAAGTCGGCGAAACCGCCTTGGGCGAAGGCGCGCAGCAGGTTGAGGCTGGCGGTGGCCTGGTGGTAGGCCTGCAGCAGGCGGTCTGGGTCGGGTACACGGCTTTTTTCGTCGAAGCCGATGCCGTTGACGATGTCGCCGCGGTAGGCCGGCAAGGTCAGGTTGCCGATGGTTTCGTCGCCCGATGAACGTGGCTTGGCGAACTGCCCGGCCATACGCCCGACTTTGACCACCGGGCAGCCAGCGGCGAAGGTCATGACGATGGCCATCTGCAGCAACACCTTGAAGGTGTCGCGGATCTTCGCGGCAGAGAACTCGGCGAAGCTCTCGGCACAGTCGCCGCCCTGCAGCAGGAAGGCACGGCCTTCGGTGACCTCGGCGAACTGCCGGCGCAGCTCGCGCGCCTCACCGGCGAACACCAGCGGCGGGTAGCTGGCCAAGGTCTGCTCGACCTTGAGCAGATGCGCGGCATCGGGGTAGGTCGGTTGCTGCTGGATCGGCAGGGCACGCCAGCTGTCAGGTCTCCACGGTCGGTTCATCACAGGCTCGGTCTTGTCGGTTATAGGCTGCCTGCCATGGTAACAGTTGGCGCTGAGCTTGTTGCATCGGGGAGGTTGGCGGACAATGCGCGTTTTTGCGCGGGCGGGTGGCAGGTTCATGGCGACGGAGCGGGAAGAGCGGCTGTTGGCTCGGGTCGAGGATGCCTTCGGGGTCATCAGTGTGTATGAGGTGGAGGATTACCGCTTCCTCGAATTTGGCGATGCCATCGAGCAAAGCTGCGTGTTCACAGCTGACCCCAGCTGGCTCGAGTACGACTACACCCGCGCCATGCTGGTGGGGGCGCTGTGCCACGAGCAGCCTGAAAGCGCGCTGTTCCTTGGCCTGGGCGCCGGCACCCTGACCCAGGCCTGCATGAAATTCTTGCCGCTGGAAGACATCGAGGCCATCGAGCTGCGCCCGGATGTGCCGCGCCTGGCCATGGAGTACCTGGGCCTGGACGACGACCCGCGCCTGTATGTGCGGGTGGGCGATGCCCTGGAGCTGCTGCCCACGGCAGAGAAAACCGACCTGTTGTTCGTCGACCTGTACACCGACCACGGCCCGGGTGTCGGCCATCTGGCCTGGACCTTTCTGGAAAATTGCCAGAAGCAGCTCAACCCCGGTGGTTGGCTGGTGATCAACCAGTGGGCCGGTGATGACGGCAGGCCGCTCGGCGCGGCGCTGTTGCGCGGCTTGTACCACCGGCATTACTGGGAGCTGCCGGTGAAGGAGGGCAATGTGATCCTGCTGGTGCCGGCAGACCTGGAGCAAACGTTGGACCTGGACGGCCTCAGGGGCCGGGCTGCGGCCTTGGCGCCACAGCTGGGGTATAGCCTGGAGGGGTTGATCAAGGAGATTCGCCCCGCCACGTGAAGGGCGTGCCAGGGGGTTGAGATAAACGTTTCAGCCGCTGGTCGCTGATGGCCGGGTACTGGCCCCTTGCCCGTGAAAATTTTCCACACTTCCCTCCATTAATTCGGGTATAGTACGCGCCGGTCTTTTAGCGGACCTCAAAATCAGGTGGTGCAAATCCTCCGAGTCCAGCTTCGGCTGCACGTCCGCTAGGCGGACCTTCCCAAGTATTTCTTTTTCAATCGTTTTCGCAAATCCCCGCCGCCAGAGCTGCCTGGGTGACCATTTGGTCTTTCAAGGCATGTGCAGCTTTGGAGCATGGGTCTTTGCGGATGCACATAGAGGCAGACCCATGACCCAGGAAACCGGCGGATTCGCCGCTCTCGATCTCAATCCGAATATCGTCGCTGCTGTTGTAGCCACTGGCTACGAAGAGCCTTCGGCTATTCAGCATCAATCGATCCCGATCATCCTCGCCGGTCACGACATGATCGGCCAGGCGCAGACTGGCACCGGCAAGACCGCTGCCTTCGCCCTGCCGATCCTCAACAAGATCGACGTGAGCAAGCGCGAACCGCAAGCCCTGATCCTGGCGCCAACCCGTGAGTTGGCGCTGCAAGTAGCTACCGCTTTCGAAACCTACGCCAAGCAGATGCCGGGCGTTAACGTGGTGGCTGTATACGGTGGTGCCCCGATGGGCCCACAACTGCGTGCCATCCGCAACGGCGCGCAAATCGTCGTGGCCACCCCGGGCCGTCTGTGCGACCACCTGCGTCGCGACGAGAAAGTCCTGTCCACCGTGCAGTACTTGGTACTGGACGAAGCCGACGAAATGCTCAAGCTGGGCTTCATGGATGACCTCGAAGTGATCTTCGATGCCATCCCTGCCAGCCGTCAGACCGTTTTGTTCTCCGCGACCCTGCCGTCGTCGATCCGCTCGATCGCCGAACGTCACCTGCGTGAGCCCAAGCACGTCAAGATCCAGAGCAAGACCCAGACCGTCACCGCGATCGACCAGGCGCACCTGATGGTCCACGCCGACCAGAAGATCCCGGCTGTTCTGCGTTTGCTGGAAGTGGAAGAGTTCGACGCGCTGATCGCCTTCGTGCGTACCAAGCAAGCCACCCTGGACCTGGCCGCCGCGCTGGAAGCCAAAGGCTACAAGGCTGCTGCGCTGAACGGCGACATCGCCCAGAACCAGCGTGAGCGCGTCATCGACTCGCTCAAGGACGGCCGCCTGGACATCGTCGTCGCCACTGACGTCGCTGCCCGTGGTCTGGACGTACCGCGCATCACCCACGTGTTCAACGTGGACATGCCGTACGACCCAGAGTCCTACGTGCACCGTATCGGCCGTACCGGCCGTGCCGGTCGCGAAGGCCGTGCACTGCTGCTGGTCACCCCGCGTGAGCGCCGCATGCTGCAGGTCATCGAACGCGTTACCGGGCAGAAGGTTGCCGAGGCGCGCCTGCCGAACGCTCAGGCCGTGCTGGATGCGCGTATCAAGAAGCTGACCTCGAGCCTGGCGCCGCTGGTGGCCGAAGCAGAAGCCACCCACGGTGAGCTGTTCGACCGCCTGACCGAAGCCCTGGGTTGCAGCCCGCGTGCCCTGTCCGCAGCCCTGCTGCGCAAGGCCACCAATGGCCAGGCGCTGGACCTGGCAGCGGTAGAGCGCGAACAGCCGCTGGTACCAAGCTTCGCACCGCGCGGTGAGCGCCCGGAGCGTGGTGACCGTGCCGAGCGTAGCGACCGTGGTGAGCGCGAGCGTCGTGCGCCACTGCCGCTGGCCGAAGGTCGCGTGCGTTGCCGTACCGCGCTGGGTGCCCGTGATGGTATCGCTGCCAAGAACCTGCTGGGTGCGATCCTCAACGAAGGTGGCCTGGCCCGTGATGCGATCGGTCGCATCCAGGTGCGTGACAGCTTCAGCCTGATCGAGCTGCCGGAAGACGGCCTCGAGCGCCTGCTGACCAAGCTCAAGGACACCCGCGTGGCTGGCAAGCAGTTGAAGCTGCGTCGCTACCGCGAAGATTGATCCTGGCGTAATGAAAAAATCCCCGGCTTAGGTCGGGGATTTTTTTTGCTTGTGGTTCTTTGGGGCTGCCATGCATGCAGGCCTGGCGCGGCACAACGCTGCCGCTTTTCAGTCGAAGCGGTAAATGTCCATCCCCAGCGCGCCGAGGGTAAACCCTTGGTGCACGATGCCAAACCTGCCACCGGCCCCAAGGGCGAAGAACAACGGCAAGAAATGCTCATCACTGGGATGGTTACGCGACGCAAACGGCGCTTGTTGCTTGAAGTCCAGCAGCGCGGCCTGGTCGTCTTCGCCCAGCTTCTCCACCACCCAATCGCGAAATGCCAGTGCCCAAGGCTCGATCACGTCCGGCCCTGCATGCCAGTCCAGCTCGCCCAGGTTATGGGTTATGCTCCCAGAGCCGACCAGCAACACACCCTCGCTGCGCAGCCCGGCCAACGCTCGGCCGACCTTGATTTGCTGCGCCGGCCCCATGTGGCTCGGTAGCGACACCTGAATCAGCGCAATGCTTGCATCGGGATACATCAGTGACAGCGGCACCCAGGCCCCATGGTCGAAGGGCCGCTGGGCATCCAGGCGAGCCGGCAGGCCAGCGGCGTTGAGCCGCGCGCTGACGTTCGCCGCCAGTTGCGGCTGGCCAGGCGCAGGGTACTGAACGGCATAAAGCGCTGCGGGAAAGCCGTAGAAGTCATGCCAGGTCTGCGGCTGTGGGTTGGCGGTCACCAGCAGTTCGTGGCTTTCCCAGTGCGCCGACACCACCACGATCGCCTTCGGGCGTGGCAGGGCATTGGCCAGCTGGGCCAGCGCTGGCCCGCTGGCGCCGGGTTGCAGGGCGAGCATCGGAGAGCCGTGGGAAATGAACAGGCTGGGCAGCATGGTAGGGTCCTGAGGGGTAAGATGCAGTCATCTTCGATCAGTCACCGATCGATTTCCAATATAAGATTTTTGCCCAAATGATCTAAAAACCTGGAGGAACTATGGAGCAGGCGTTCTGGCACCAAAAGTGGGCCGATAACCAGATCGGTTTTCACCAGGCCCAGGTAAACCCCTACCTGCAACGCTACTGGCCGGGGCTTGGCCTGGCTGCCGGCAGCCGGGTGCTGGTGCCGTTGTGCGGCAAGAGCCTGGACCTGGCCTGGCTGGCGGGGCAGGGCTATCGCGTGCGGGGTGTGGAGCTGTCGCGCCGGGCCGTGGAGGACTTCTTCCAGGAGCAGGGGCTGCAGGCGCAGGTTCGGCAACAGGGTGCGTTCGAAGTGTGGAGCAGTGGTGAGGTGGAGCTGTGGTGTGGTGATTTCTTCGCCTTGCGCGCCGAGGATGTGGCCGATTGCGTGGGGCTGTATGACCGAGCTGCGTTGATTGCCCTGCCTCCGGCAATGCGTGAGCGGTACATGGGTTTGCTTTCGCGGCTGCTGCCTGCGGGCCGTGGGCTTGTGGTGACCTTGGGCTACGAGCAGCGTCTGCTGGCGGGGCCGCCGTTTTCGGTCGCCGACGAGGAAGTGCGGCGTGGGTTTGCCGGGTGGCAGGTGGAGGAGCTGGAGGCGCAAGACGTGATCGGGGAAAGCCCTAAGTTCTTGCAGGCGGGGGTGAAGTGCCTTGTTGAGCGGGCCTATCGCGTACGGTTCTGATGTGGGTTTGCCTGTGCTGGCCCTATCGCCGGCAAGCCGGCTCCCACCCCGACCGCGCAGTTCTCCAGGCCTGCGCTGGACCTGTGGAAGCAACCTTCTGCCCGATTTCTAATAGCCGGCGCAATTGTCTTGCCCAATTTCTAACAGCCGGCGCGATCCCTGTGGGGGCAACTGTCTTGCTCAACTTCGAAAAGCTGGTGCGATCCCTGTGGGAGCCGGCTTGCCGGCGATCACCGGCGCAGCCGGTGCCATTCACCACAGCGTCTGTATCGCCGGCAAGCCAGTTGCTTCCACCACCCCCACAGCTCTGAAGATTACCGTCTCAAATATGCAGGCCGGCTGCATAAAAAAGGGCGACCGTAGTCGCCCTTGATTGGTGCCTGAACAATCAACCCCGGCGGCGCAGCGCCTCGATGCGCTCTTCCAGCGGCGGGTGGCTCATCAGCAGGCCGGCCAGGCCATGCTTGAGGCCGCCATTGATGCCGAATGCCTTCATGGTGTCGGGCATGTGCACTGGCAGGCCCTGCTCTACGCGCAGGCGCTGCAGGGCGCCGATCATCGCGGCGGTGCCGGCCAGTTGTGCGCCGGCTTCGTCGGCGCGGTATTCACGGCGGCGCGAGAACCACATGACGATCATGCTGGCGAGGATGCCCAGGACCAACTCGGCGACGATGGTCGCCACGTAGTAGGCAATGCCTTGGCCCTCTTCGTTCTTGAAGATCACCTTGTCGACGAAGTTGCCGATGATGCGGGCGAAGAACATCACGAAGGTGTTCACCACGCCTTGTACCAGCGCCAGGGTGACCATGTCACCGTTGGCCACGTGGCCGATCTCGTGGGCCAGCACGGCGCGTACTTCATCAGGCGAGAAGCGTTCCAGCAGGCCTTGGGATACGGCTACCAACGCGTCGTTGCGGTTCCAGCCGGTGGCGAAGGCGTTGGCCTCGTAGGCGGGGAAGATACCCACCTCGGGCATCTTGATGCCGGCTTCGCGGGACAGCTCTTCGACCGTCTGCAGCAGCCACTGCTCGTGGCGGGTACGCGGCTGGGAGATGATCTGGGTGCCGGTGCTCATCTTCGCCATCCACTTGGAGATGAACAGCGAAACGAGGGAGCCGGCGAAGCCGAACACGGCGCAGAAGACCAGCAGGCTGCTGAGGTTGAGGTCAACCCCGTTGGCGGCCATGAACCCGTTGAAGCCGAACAGGCTCAGGGTAATGCTTGCAACCAGCACCACCGCAAGGTTGGTGGCTACAAACAACAGAATGCGCATCATGGTTGTTACGTTCTCCTGACGGATGAGTGTGTTGCGTATGCGGGGTATATAAGGGGCCGGGCGCGCCGATTCAATCGGGGGACTATTTCAAACTGTGTACGGCGGAGTATGGCAGAGGATCTGGTTGGGGCTGTGAGCTAGAGCGTTGCAGGATGTAAGAAAGGTATTTGGGGGTTGTAGGGGGCTGCTTTGCAGCCCAATCGCCGGCAAGCCGGCTCCCACAAGTACCCTGCAAATGCTGAAGAGTTGTGCTGTGCCTGTAAGGGCCAGCAAGCTGGCTGCCACGGATACCCTGCAATGCTGAAGACTTGTGCTGTGACTGTAAGGGCCAGCAAGCTGGCTGCCACAGATACCCCGCAGTTCTTAAGGCTTGCGCTGTACTTGTGGGAGCCGGCTTGCCGGCGATGAGGCCGGTACTTACTGCGAATAAGTGCGCAGGAAGTTGCCAATCCGGCCAATCGCCGCTTCCAGATCATCCACCCGCGGCAATGTCACCACGCGGAAGTGGTCCGGCCACGGCCAGTTGAACGCCGTACCCTGCACGATCAGCAGCTTTTCCGACAACAGCAGGTCCAGCGCGAACTTCTCGTCATTCAAGATCGGGCAAACCTTCGGATCGATCCGTGGGAAGGCATACAGCGCACCCATCGGCTTGACGCAGCTGACCCCGGGAATCTCATTGAGCAATTCATAGGTGCGGTTGCGCTGCTCCAGCAGCCGGCCCGGCGGCAGCACCAGGTCATTGATGCTTTGGTAACCGCCCAGCGCAGTCTGGATGGCGTGCTGAGCCGGCACGTTGGCGCACAGGCGCATGTTGGCCAGCATGTCGATGCCTTCGATGTAGCTCTGGGCGTGATGCTTGGGCCCGGAGATGATCAGCCAGCCGGAGCGGAAGCCCGCCACCCGGTACGACTTGGACAGGCCGTTGAAGGTCAGGCACAGCAGGTCCGGGGCCAGTGACGCGGTGCTGATGTGCACGGCTTCGTCATAGAGGATCTTGTCGTAGATCTCGTCAGAGAACACCACCAGGTTGTGCTGGCGGGCCAGCTCCAGCATGCCCAGCAGCAATTCTTTGGAATAGACGGCGCCGGTCGGGTTGTTCGGGTTGATGATGACCAGGGCCTTGGTGTTCGGGGTGATCTTGGCCTTGATGTCTTCAAGGTCAGGGAACCAGTCGGCCTGCTCATCGCACAGGTAATGCACCGGCTTGCCGCCAGCCAGGCTCACTGCGGCAGTCCACAGCGGGTAGTCGGGCGCCGGGATCAGCACTTCGTCGCCGTTGTTGAGCAGCGCCTGCATCGACATCACGATCAGCTCGGACACACCATTGCCCAGGTAGATGTCCTCGATGGTGACGCCTTCGATTTCCTTCTGCTGGCAGTACTGCATCACCGCCTTGCGCGCGCTGAACAGGCCTTTGGAGTCGCTGTAGCCCTGGGCAGTGGGCAGGTTGCGGATCACATCCTGGAGAATTTCGTCCGGCGCCTCGAAGCCAAACGGCGCCGGGTTGCCGATGTTCAGCTTGAGGATGCGATGGCCTTCCTCTTCCAGACGTTTGGCGTGCTTGAGCACCGGGCCGCGAATGTCGTAGCAGACATTGGCGAGCTTGTTCGATTTGCTGAACTGCATGATGTGATCCCGATTGAGAATACGCGGTGCGCCGCCGTCGAAAGGTTTGAAAGGGCGGGGCGCGGGTGCCAGACTTGAGGCCTTGCACACGAAGCCAACTAATATACGTGCCACCCGCGCTACGGAAAAGACGGCGCGAGGTGAAATTCAGCCTGCCGAGGTCCACACATGCAAAAGATCGACAAAACCCTGGAACAATGGCGTGCGATGCTTGACCCGGAGCAGTACCAGGTGTGCCGCCTGAAGGGCACCGAACGGCCGTTCTCTGGCAAGTACAACAGCGAAAAGCGTGCGGGTACCTACCAGTGCATCTGCTGCGGCCTGGCGCTGTTCGATTCGACCACCAAATTCGACTCTGGCTGTGGCTGGCCGAGTTTTTACGCGCCGATCGAAGACAGCGCGATGATCGAGACGCGCGACACCTCCCACGGCATGATCCGCACCGAGGTGACCTGCGCGCAATGTGATGCTCACCTGGGCCATGTATTCCCCGACGGGCCGCCACCGACCGGCCTGCGTTACTGCATCAACTCGGTGTGCCTGGACTTCAAACCGCGTGATGGAGCCTGACCATGGCTGAATCGATACTCGACATCCCCTGTGTGACCCTGGCCGGTGAACGCAAGCTGCTGGGCGACTTTGCCGGCAAAGCGGTGCTGGTGGTCAATACCGCCAGCCAGTGCGGTTTCACCCCGCAGTACAAGGGGCTGGAGCAACTTTGGCAACATTACCGCGAGCGAGGCCTGGTAGTACTGGGGTTCCCCTGTAACCAGTTCGGCAAGCAGGAGCCGGGGGAAGCGCGGGAAATCGCGCAGTTCTGCGAGCGTAATTTCGGCGTGAGCTTCCCGCTGTTTCGCAAGGTGGAGGTCAACGGCCCAGGGGCTCACCCGCTGTTCGTCGAGCTCAAGCAGCGTGCGCCCGGCCTGCTCGGGTCGCAGAAGATCAAGTGGAACTTCACCAAGTTTCTGCTGGAGCCGGCCAGCGGCAAGGTCACGCGTTATGCGCCCACCACCAAGCCGCAGGCACTGGAGGCTGATATCGAACGCGTGCTCAGCCGCTAAGGGGCACCCAATGGTCGATCAGCGTCAGTAGCTCTTCACGCCGGAACGGCTTGGCCAGGTAGTCGTTCATGCCCGCCGCCCGGCAGCGTTCGCGCTCCTCGGGCATGGCGTTGGCGGTCAGGGCGACGATCGGCAGCTCAGGCCAGCGGCCACTCTGGCGGATGCGTCGGCTGGCCTCATAGCCGTCCATCACCGGCATGTTGCAGTCCATCAGCACCAGGTCGAAGTCTTCCTGCTCGAGCCACTCCAGCGCCTCGACGCCCTGGGTGGCCACCTGTATCCGGCAGCCGAGCTTGGCCAGCATGCCCTTGGCCACCAGCTGGTTCACCGGGTTGTCCTCCACCAGCAGAATGCGCGCCCGGCCGTCGGTAGCGGTAAGCGTCGGGATGGCCAGCGGGTGTTCCGGAGCCTGGCCCTGCAGGGTGCGGCGCAGGGTCTGATACAAGGCATTGCGCGCCAGGGGGCGGGCCAGCTGGTGCAGCGGGGCCAGTTGCGCCGACTGTTCCGGCGACAGGAAGTTGCCGTAGGCCGTCACCAGCAGGATCGGCGCTTTCAGCGCAGGGCGTAGCTGGAACAAGTGGTCCAAATCGTCAGTGATCAACAGGTCGATGGCACCGCCCGCCAGTGCCTGGGCGCTGTCATGCCTCGCGTAGCTCAGGCCCCAGCGCGGCAGCACGTCCTGCAGCAGTTCGGCAAGGCCACTGCCGGCATCGCTCAGCGCCACGACGTGGCCCTGCAGCGGCGCAGGGGCGATGGCCTCGGTGTGGGTGGGCAGGGGTAATTCGGCGCTGAAGCAGCTGCCCACCCCTGGCTCGGAGCGTATGTGCAGGTGGCCGTGCATGGCTTTGCACAGGTTGCGGGTCAGTGCCAGGCCCAGGCCCGTGCCGCCATATTGCCGGGTGATGCCGGCACCGGCCTGGGTGAACGGCTGGAAGATGCGTGCCTGCGCATCTTCGGGAATGCCGATGCCGGTGTCGCGTACCTCCAGGCGTATGCCGCCGACGAGGGTGCTCAGGCACACGTCGACGCGGCCGAAGCGTGTGAACTTGAGGGCATTGGACAGCAAATTGCTCACTACCTGGCGTACCCGGGTCGGATCGCCGAGTACCGAACTTGGAAAGTCACTGGCGATCAGGCAGGTCAGCTCGACGTTTTGCGCGACGTTCTGCGATAAAAGGTTGGCCGTGTCCTCCACCATCGCGCCCAGGTCGAAGGGGATGCGTTCGAGTTCCAGCTGCCCTGCATCGAACTTGGACAGGTCGAGGATATCGTTGAGCAGTTCCACCAGCACCTTGCCCGAGTCGTGGGCGATCGACAGCTGCTGGCGCTGCTCACTTTCCAGCGGGCTGTCCAGGGCCAGGGCGATCATGCCGAGCATGCCATTGAGCGGGGTGCGGATTTCGTGGCTCATGTTGGCCAGGAACGCTGCACGGGCCTGGGCCATGTCCAGCGCGCGCTGGCGGGCATGCTCCAGCTCCTGGTTGGACTGGCTCAGGCGGCTGTTGCTGGCCTTGAGCTCTTCGGTGCGGGCCGAAACGATGTCTTCCAGCTCATTGAGGTACTGGGTCAGTCGGTTTTCGGCAGTGCGCCGTTGCTGGATCTCGGTGGCCATGCTGACCAGTTGCTGGTTGGCGACCTTCACCAGCACGCCGATCTCATCGAGTTCATGCCCGGGAGGGCAATCGAGGCGGGTTTGCCCGGGGTGGCGGGGGTCGCGGCCGCTGAGTGCACCGATCACCTTGACCAGCGGTTTGGTCAGCATCATGTAGAACAGGGCCAGGAGAATGCCGGTGAGGACCAGGCTGCGGGCGAAGCCATTGAGCAGGGTGACGCCGGCGCGGTCCAAGAAACGGCTGCCGAAGGCGAAGGTGTCGACGTCCAGGTACAACGTGCCGAGATACTCTTCGGGCATATGGGTGAGGAACAGGCGCTCTTGGAACTGGCGCTGTTCACCGAACAGAAAATCGCTCACCGGCCGGTAGCTGTCCTGCAGCCGGATGCGTTCGACATCAGCCAATACGGTTTCGTTGTTGTCGATCAGGCGCGCGCGGAACACGGCCGGTGACTGCAGCAGACCCCGGGTCAGCTCGAGCGCCAGTTCCGAGTCGATGTTGTAGGCGATGCGCGAGGCCGGGTTGTGGCTGATTTGCAGCAACGCTTCCACTTCACGGTTGATGGATGCGTCTTCGCTGGCATAATCGATGCCGATCTGGATGAGACTGAGCAATGTTCCCAGGATGAAGCCCACCAGGACTGTCAACCGGGCTTGCTTGTATGACAGGCGATTGGTGAACTTGATATCCATGAGTCCCGAGCCGGTTTCACGTCCCTTGCGCTGCGCAAGCATAGCCGATCAGCCACGGCTGCTGGTGGGCCTGTCGCACATTCAGCTTCAAACTTCACCTGTCTTGCTAGGAGTCGTCATGGACGCCCGCTTGAATGCTTTTCTGGAACGCGCAGAGTCCGTGCTGGCGCGCCTTGAGCCGCTGCTGCCGGCACCGCGTCCGGACATCGACTGGAACACCACGTTGGCTGCGCGCTGGCAGCGCGATGGCCGTACCGGCTACTTGATGCCGTTGCACGTCAGCCTGGACATCCGCCTGACCGACCTGATCGGCGTGGACAAGCAACGCGACCAACTGGGCCGCAACACCCATCAGTTCATCAACGGTCTGCCTGCCAACCACGCGCTGCTGTGGGGCTCGCGTGGTACCGGCAAGTCGTCGCTGGTACGCGCGCTGCTGGCCGAACACGCCGCTGCCGGCCTGCGCCTGATCGAGATCGAGCGTGACCACCTGGCTGATTTGCCGCGTGTGGTCGAGCAACTGCAGAAACTGCCGCAACGTTTCGTCCTGTTCTGCGACGACCTGTCGTTCGAAGCCGGGGAGGGCGACTACCGGGTGCTCAAGAGCGTGCTCGACGGCTCGCTGGAGCAGGCGCCGGACAACGTGCTGTTGTACGCCACCTCCAACCGTCGTCACCTGGTGCCGGAGAAAGAGAGCGACAACGAAAACTGGAAGCGCGTCGACGGCGAACTGCACCCCAGCGAGGCGGTGGAAGACAAGATCGCCTTGTCCGACCGTTTTGGCCTGTGGCTGTCGTTCTACCCGTTCACCCAGGAGCATTTCCTCGATGTGGTCGAGCACTGGATAGGCCAGCTGGCGGCCTCTGCCGGCTTGGCCTGGCAGCGTGACGAAGCGCTCGACATACTCGCCGTGCGCTGGGCCACCGGCCGCGGCAACCGTAATGGCCGTTGTGCCTACCAGTTCGCCCGTTATTGGGTGGGGCTGCAATTGTTGGAGCAGAAATAAATGATCGACCTCAATGCCAGTGGCGCCGGCCTCGACGGCTACGACCTGCTGGCTGCGCAAGTGCAGGCACTGTTCGCTGACGAGCGTGACTTCATCGCCAATGCCGCGCAGTTTTCGGCGTTCCTGTACCACCAGGTGGATGACCTGAACTGGGCCGGGTTTTACCTCAACCGCAATGAAGAGCTGGTACTGGGCCCTTTCCAGGGGCAAGTGGCCTGTGTGCGCATTCCGTTCAGCCGCGGCGTGTGCGGTGCAGCAGCGGCCACCCGGCAGACCCAGCGGGTGGAAGACGTGCACGCCTTCCCGGGGCATATTGCCTGCGACAGCGCCTCCAACAGCGAGTTGGTGATCCCGCTGGTGAAGGAGGGCAGGCTGATTGGTGTGCTCGACCTGGACAGCCCGAAGCTGGCGCGTTTCAGTGAGGCGGACCAGCGCGGGCTGGAGCGGTTGGCGGCAGTCTTTCTGGAGTTGACCGACTGCTGATTAGCGTTATCAGGGCTGCTGCGCAGCCCATCGCCGGCAAGCCGGCTCCCACCACGACCGCGCAGCTCTTCAGGCCTGTGCTGTACCTGTGGAAGCAACGGCCTTACCCATCTCTAAAAGCCGGCGCAAATCCGGGTGGGAGCCGGCTTGCCGGCGATGGGCTCGATTTTCACATCAATCGTAGATGACCCGCTTTTTCCAGGTTTCTTCCTGGTCGGTCTTGAGCCCCTGGGTCAGCGCGTTTTCGTCATTCTCCGCCGGCTCCATCTGGTCCAGCACCTGGGCATTGGCCCGGGCCAGCAGTTTCTCCAGGTAGGTCAGCTGCTCTTCATACACCTTCGGTTCAGGCTGCTTGCGCAGGTACTGCACGCCGCGCTCGAACGCCAGGCGAGCCTGGCCCGGTTGTTCCTGTTGCAGCGCTTGCTGGCCCAAATTGTTGAAGAACTCGATGTGCAGCAATACCAGCAGGTGGCGAATTTCCTTTACCCAGTGCTTGCCCTCGGTGGTTTGCAGGACATTTTCCTGAGTAGCCTTGACGATCTGTGTGTGCAAAGCCTCGAGCAAGAAGCGCACATCCTTGGCCTTGGCCTCGGTATGGATCGGGCTGGGCGGGTTGTTCACCGGGATTCGCTCGCCTTGGGCAACCAGGCCGTCCAGTTCGGCGATGCGTGCCTTGAGTTCGGCATTGTTCTTGTCCAGCGCCAATTGCCGCTGCGTGAGATTGAGCTCCAGGCGCGTGAGCAACAGTTTGAGCGCCGGGGTCATGAACTGGCCGGGGAAGGTCTCGGTGATTTCGCCACAGCGGCGTACGCGGTCGGCGAGTTCGATCTTCAGCCGCGCGCGCTCCAGTTTGCTGTTCTCGACCACGTTGTTGAGGTAGCCGATCACGATCAGCAACGCGATACCCGCAACGATGAGCAGTGTGATCAGAAGTGGTGTCACCGTTAACGCCTCATCAGGAAGTTTTACATTGAGAGTGTAGCGAACAGGCCAGCCAGGGCGCCACGTGACTCTGTGTCGGCTCGTCGCCGGATTTCTCCAGTGATGGCACTTTGCGTTCAGCCCGCCAGAAAATCAACGCCAATCCTCGGGCACCCTGCACAAGCAGCCTATATAGAGAGCGAAGTCATTGATTTAAATAAATTTATAGAAAGGGGTTGACGACCTTTCAAGGCATCCATAGAATGCGCGCCACTTGCAGCGTAAAGCTCACAGCGAAACGCGGCAGGGAGTGAAAGCAAGCGGCAATGCTTGTAGCGTGTCCCCTTCGTCTAGTGGCCTAGGACACCGCCCTTTCACGGCGGTAACAGGGGTTCGAGTCCCCTAGGGGACGCCAATGCGGGAATAGCTCAGTTGGTAGAGCACGACCTTGCCAAGGTCGGGGTCGCGAGTTCGAGTCTCGTTTCCCGCTCCAGTTTCTCCGGCACTGCTTAACGGCGGGGCAGGAAAAGAAAACCCAGGCTGAATCGTGAGGTTCAAACCTGGTGCACTGAAAAGTGTTGTGTGTCCCCTTCGTCTAGTGGCCTAGGACACCGCCCTTTCACGGCGGTAACAGGGGTTCGAGTCCCCTAGGGGACGCCATTTGCGGGAATAGCTCAGTTGGTAGAGCACGACCTTGCCAAGGTCGGGGTCGCGAGTTCGAGTCTCGTTTCCCGCTCCAGTTTAAATACTGTGGCGTCTATGCGGTGCAGTGGTGGTGAAGGTCTTAGTGGCGCTTCACGCCGATAGCGGTAACAGCTTCAAAATGCGGGAATAGCTCAGTTGGTAGAGCACGACCTTGCCAAGGTCGGGGTCGCGAGTTCGAGTCTCGTTTCCCGCTCCAAATATTGGTTTACAGAGTTCCATTGAAATCTGTAAGTCCTTGAAAATAGACGCTTCGGCGTCTTTTTTCGTTTCAGCGCAGTTTCCCTGAATCCACCAGCAGCCACGAAATTTAAGTACATTTTTAAGTACAGCGACTCCGGGTAGTTGGCGTAGCGGATTGATGGCTGCGCTGGGCCTTGGGCCCACCAGGGCCATTGGCCGCCGGGGCGCGACGTTTATCAATGGGGCACTCAGGCGCTGTGGCCCCGGCTCAGTCCCGCGCAACTCGGCGATTCGGCCATGGCACAGTTGACCAGCCTTCCAGTTTCCCCATCGCCCTGGGCCCGGAAAGGCGGCTACAGGGCCACCCTTCCACTCGTTTCAACCTTGCGCCTGCCCGCTACCGGTAGCTGACGGTGAACTTCAGTGCGCCATCCGCTCGGCCAGGCGACACATCGGCATCGGTTTGCAGGTAGCGTGCACGGAAGTCGAGCTGGGTCACGCCGACCTGCAGGGGTTTGACTGGCACATCCACATTGAGCTCGACTGGGCGCCCGTCATCATGCAGCAACTGTATGCCGAGGCCGCTCGCGGTTGAGTCCGTCGTCAGGCTGAACAAGCCCTGGTCTGCATCGATCGGCAGCGAGCCGCGTACGCCCTCGAACCGCAGGTAGGCTTGGGCCGTGCTTGCGGCAGGGTCAATTTCGCAGTCGCTCAGGGTAATCTGGAACGGCTTTGCAGGCGTGGTGTAGCCTACGCCGGTGAAGTCCTGCACGGGATATTCGCCCAGTTGAACCGGGTCGGCTATGAATGGGTCGGGCAGGAGGGTGCATTGTTCCTGCCTCACCGTGCCGCTGAGGCTGAAGCGCAATGCCATGCCCACATCGCTGTAATGCCCGGTGAACAACTGTACGTTGAACGGGGTGGGTGTGGACGGGATCGTTCCTGTTTTAACCAGGGTGGTGTGGGTGCGCATCATATTCATGATGATGCCCGCCCCCCCGGTGTGTCCGTCGGAGTACCCCTCGTAGGGTACTGATGTCCAGGTCCTGGGCCGCCAAAAATTCGGCGCAGTGGAATTGGCGTAGGGGCGGTCCAGCCGTACGTGAATACCTACGCCGGGCACACCGATTTGCAGTACACGCCCCGTGAGGTCTTCGCCGTTCACCGGTGGCAGCGCCCCTGGGAATATCGGTACGCTCGGTCTCAATGATACTTCCAAGGTTGATGTTCCGTCGCTGTAGCAAGCCAACTCCAACCTTGCTGCGTTATGCAGTTGGACGTTTCGATCAACCGCGCCAATGGGCGTGCCTATCGGGGCATCCCGGGGGATCCACAACGTGCCTACATCCAGCGAGTACTCCAACACGCCGGTACCACCGCTTCTGAAGAAGCACTCGGCATGGGCGCTGCTGCTGTAGCAGAGCGCTAGCAAGAGTGTGCCGACTCCAGAAATGAGCCCGTATTTCATGCAAGTTTTCCCAAGTATCATCAAGAATTAACGTCAGGGCAGTGCAGGGTCTTTATTCGGTATCCCTGTTCGGCTGGCATCTGTGCAGGGTCTATCTGCAGCTCGCAACGCCGTTGTGGCTGCTCACCCCAATGCACGTGCAAGGTTTGCGGGCTGGCATCGACCGCGACCAAGGCCTGGCCGGCCTGGCCTACTACCGCAACCTGTTGGCCATCCTGGGTGCTGACCTGTGCACCGAAGGGCAGCGGCTGGCCTTCGGCTTGGAGCAGCGTGAGCACCAGGCGAGCAACCTTGCGTGCGGCGAAGTCGGCCCTGACGATGGCGCCACGCCTGGGCACCACCTGCAGGCTGCCGTTGTCGATGACGGTTTCGGGCCCCAGCATGTCTGTTTCGAGAATCACCTGGTTGCGCCGATAAGGCCGCAGGTTTGGCACCAAGGCAAAGCCATTGGAATCGGTGTTCGCTCTGGGGGCATTGCGCACGCCAACCCCTGGGGTTTGCGCAACCCGTACCAACGCATTGGTGTCGCCAAGATAGGGGCCGAACGTCAGCCCGTCTTGATGCAGCAGCATGCTGCCTGTGGCATTGAGCGACAGCGATTGATAGCCGCTGCTTTGGGTGATGCCCGCACCGTAACTGGCGACGTTGCCCTGATAATTGCCTGACAGGGCTGCCGAATGCCTGCTCTGTTCGTCACGGCTGCCTGAGACCGTATAGTTGACGCGGTTGTCGAGTGCGCTCCCGGAGAAGCTCGCGCGCTGGCTATGTCGGCCATCGCTCGTTTGCACATCGAAACTGGCGCTGGAGCGGCCCATGAAGTCCAGCGGCATGGAGAGGGTCAAGCCGAATAGCCGCGTGTTGCGGCTTCGTTCATTCAAGGCCTGCGAGACGAACAGGTTGTAGCTGATGCCGCGATGCAGGGTATTGAACTGGATTTCGTACTGGCGCCGCCGCAAGCCGGTATTCCAGTAATCATCCTGGGTCAACAACAGGTTCAGCGAGCTGCTCTGCCCCAGGCGCTGGTAAGCGGAGGCTTCGAGGCGGCTGCGGCGGTTGCCGAGCCAGGCGGAATAGGCGTTGCGTTCGCGCACGGCTTCGTCGTAATCGCGATAGCCTTCGGTGGAATAACGGTAGCCGGCAAAACGCAGGTTTGTGCCGCTGGAGAACGCCTTGCCATACCGGGCGGCGTAGCTGTGGCCCTGGACCTGGCCGAGGGTGCTCCCCAGGTCGCTGTTCGCCTGGGTGACATCGAATGCCGTTGCACCGAACTGCCCCCAGTCCCGTGCGACGCCCAGGGTGCCTGCGCGGTAGTAGTCGCCACCTTGTACGCCACCGTAAACGGTAGTGCCCCAGGCGGCCCCCCTGGCCAGGGTGGCTTGCCAGAGCAACGGGTTATCGAGTTTCTCGGCGCCGGCATACCGGCCAAGGGTGGCGCTGTAACGCCACACCCCTTGGCGCAGCAGGTTGTTCAGGGTGGAGTAGGGCACGCTGGAGCGCCGTACGCTGCCGTCGGCTTCGGTGAGGACCACCTCCAGCTCGCCACTGCTGGCACCCACCCCCAGGTCGTCGATAAGGTAAGGCCCAGGGGCAACGTAGGTGGTGTAGATCGGGTAACCGTTTTGCAGCACTTCGAGCCTGGCGCGGGTTTGCGCCACGCCGCTGATGACCGGTGCATACTGCTGCATGATATCCGGCAGCATGCCCGGGTCTGATGCTACCTGCATGCCCTTGAACGGCAGGCCGCGGAAAATGTCACCGTTGCTGAAGGTCTGGCCCAGGGTGAAGGTGCCATGGCTATCTGGCAAGTCGTGCTGGGCATAGGTGTTGGTGTGTGACCACTGCCGGCTGCCGTGTGCATCGTCGCGCATCGACTGGCTGCTGCGCAGGCGCCATCCGGCAACGTTGAGCCCGCTGTGCACCAGCAGGTCGTGGTTGGTTTCGTTGCGCCCGTTGCGCAGGTTGCGCACCTGGGTGGCCACCTGATAGTTGGCGAATGCGGCCGGGATCCCGGCGTCCCAGAGGTCGCTGGCAATCGCCCCCGTGACCTCGCGGCGCAGTAGCAACTGCGGCAATGTCAGGGCCAGGCTCAAGCTGGCCGTGTCGAGCTGGGCCGAGGCATCGGGCACCCAGTGCGCCAGGTTCAGGCAAGGCTCGGCTTCGGGGAGCGGCGTGGGCAGTGCCTCTTCACGCAAACCTGCTTCGCGCAGCAGGGCGGCGGTCATGCAGGCTTGCAGGCCCTTGCCGTCTTCGCTATTGCGCAGTTCCAGGTCGCGTGGGCCGAGGTAGTCGAAGTTGACGCTGACGTCGATGCGGTAGCGCCCCGGGGCGAGGCGGGTCTGGCTGGCCAGGCCGTGCAGGGCAGCCGTGCCGGCGAGCTGGCCGTCGGTTTGGTGAATGAAGGCGGGGTCGAAGCCCAGCGGCTCAGCGGTTGACCATGCCACCCGCGCTGTGGGAAGCAACAGGGTGCCACAGGTAATGGCAAGTAACCGGCTAGCTGAAGGCGTAGCTGTTCGCCGCCGATAAAATATCGAGAGGAGCATTGGGTGGTCCTGGTGCGAGGCCAGGCTTCCCTGAAGCATGGAAGTGCCCGGCGTGGTCGTATCCGACTTGCGACCAGGCAGAAAGCCAAGCAAGCCGATATATGACGCAACAGGTTATGAGGCGGGGTCGACGGGGGATGTAAGGGGATTCTGCAAGGAAATGTTGATATCTGGACGAAACGGGTCCCGCATTGCGGCGGGACCCAATTAGATTAGTCAGGCTACCCATCGGCTCTCGGGTAGCGGTTGTGCGTAGTCTAAGATATAGGCGCGTTATCTCCGGCGTAGCCCCCAACAAGGCCGTTCATGTTCATCCATGGTGCACCGCCCCTCGCAGAAGTACTCGAAACAGGTTGCACAGGCGGGGCGGGGGGCGCCAACGATCCGTTACCTGGCAGCTCTCCTGAAGGTAGTTGGCGCGCGGGCGTCGGTTGTTCCAAGTTATTGCCCGCTGATGGAGATGCCAAAGTTGTTGTACGTACACCACTCGTATCAGGGCGGTCGAGGCCTGCCCTAGGGATTTGATAGCGTTCTGTAGGTCGCAGCGGGACACCATCTGCCGTCGTCAATGGAGCCACGGTCTGTACCGCGCGCGCCGAGGCACCGAAAAACCCTTTGATATTTCCCCATAATCCGGCCAGGCTCGATGACACCTTCTCGGCGATCTGTTGAATGCCGCCCATCAACGCCGACATCGACATCATCGACCCAATGCCCGCGACGGCAGAACCGCCCCACATCAACCCCTCTCTTACGCCGTCTTCGACATCCGCTAGCAGTGACACCCCCATCATTATCACCCCGGCCGTCTGCACGGCGATGCCGACAATGGCGGTGGCCGAAAAGGCGGCAGCAATCGCCGTGCCGGCAGCCAGCGCTCCGGCAACGGGGACCACTACCGATGCCACCAATGCCAGCGCCGCGATGCCGAAAAAGATCCACCCCATCGCGCCTGACCCCGGTTGCTCCGGTGCTTCGTAAGGGTCCTCGTAACCTGGCATGGGGCCACGCCCGAGCGCGGATTGGCCGCGATGGCCGGTGGGGTCGCGCCAGGATATGGGGTTGCCCAACGCGTACAGGTAAGGGTTGATGCCCGCTTCCTCCGGTGCCAGAGCGTCCGGGCTATGGAAGCGCATCAGCCCTGGGTTGTAGGCACGGTAGCCCCGCCCGAGCAGGTACCAGCCAAAGCCTGGCTCACGCACTTCGCCGTTGAACGCCAGTAGGCTTTGCAATTCCTCGTCTTCGGCGCGCTCACCGTAGACGCTTTGATTTGCAGCGTGCAGTTGGCCGTCGGCGTATTCGCCCAGCACGCTGCCGCTGTTGTCGCTCAGCAAGAGGCGTCCCGAGCCGCTTTGCACGTGTTGCAAGCCCAGTGAGGTTTCGCCGTTGCACAGGTACTGCACCAGCACGTCGTCCTGTACGGTGCCGCTGAGCCGGTAGCCTTGGAAGCGCCGTATCACTTCGCTGGCGCTGCCATGGCGTACCCCCACCAAGTGGTCGTGGCCGTCGTAACGGTAGCTGGCAAGCGACTGCTTACCGTCGGCGCTGCGCACTTCGCACAAGCGGCTGCGGTCATCGTAACTGAGCAGGTTGCCCCATTCGTCGTTGTTCAGGTTGCCGTCGGCGTCATAGCTGAATGCCTGGGTTTGCGGATAGTCAGGTTGCAGCGTGTGATTCACTGACTTCAGCTGGAAGGGGTTGAGCTCATCGAGGGTGAACGTGGCATTGTCGGTTTTATTGTCAGCGAAAGTAGTCTGGCAACGGGTGAGGTTGTCCAGCTGGTCAAAACGAAACACCTGTTTCTTGATCCGCCGACGTGCGCTATTGGCAGGCAAATCGCTGCCGGCATATTCGACCATGGTCAACCGGCTGAGCGCGTCGTAGCTGAATGTCTCTTGCAGCAGCAGGGCATCGCCACGCTTGCGGATGCGCTGGTGCAAACTGTCGTCGTCGCGCCACACCAACTCGAGGGTATCGACCGTGCCGTCGTCCAGTGTCAGTGTGCGCGTCTTTTCCCGGCCATGCTCGTCGTAGAGCACGTCGCAGGTGACGCTACGCTGGTTGCCTTCATGGATGGTGACGGTCTTTTGCAGGCGGCCGTCTTCATCGTAGCCGAACGTGGCCTTGAGCTGGCCTTGATGGGTTTCCCTCAGCCGGCCTTTGTCATCGTAGCGGCTGCGGGTCGGCAACTCGCCGCCGCCACTGCGCAGCAGCGGCAGGCCTTGCAACGAAGTGGTGTACTCGAGCGCGTAGTTTTCGCCCTCGTTCTGCCCGGCCCAGCTCTCCTTGAGCAAAAAACCCTGGTCGGTGTAGCTGTATGCCCGTTCGCCGGTAGGTGCGTTGGCCTTGGTAATGGCGGCGTCCTTGCGATCGTAGGCGAAATTGTAGGACGGCTGGGCCTCCTCACCGGCGCTGATGCCGGTAGGTTGAAGCGTCAGCTCCGGGCGATAGGCGAAGGTGGCGGTCTTGCCGCTGGCGCGCTCGTGCTTGTGCACCAGCACTTGGTCGGGGCGATAGTGGTATTTCTCGACACGGGTGCCCACGGTGAACTGCGTCATGCGCTCCAGCCCATCGAAAACACGCTTGCAGATTGCCTGCGGCGGCGCGTCGCGTCTTTCCAGCAGATGCAACGCTTCGGTCAGCTCTGCCTGGCTGTGGCTGGCGAAGGTGCGCGTCAGCACCGAGCGGTTGGGCCGCTCGGTCGCGAAAATGCGATCCCACGCGTCGTATTCATAACGCTGGGTAAGCGCAAGCTGCTTATCATCGTCCAGGGGGTCGCGCAGGGTCTGGGTCTGCTCCACGCTTCGCGCCAGGCCGTCATACAGGTAGGTCTGTTTGCCCACCGTTTTGCCGTCCTTGTCCAGGCGGCTGTCGCTGATCGGCTTGCCGTGCACGTTCAGCTCGCTGACTTGCACCCCACGGCGCTCGCCCGGGGCGCTCTGGCGCTCTTGCCAGGTGGTGATGATGTCACCCGTGGCGCCGAACGGCGAGCGCTCCTGGCAAAATGCAACACCGTCCGGGCCTATGGTCTTGCTGCGGTCATTCCAGGCGTCATACTCGAAATGCGTGGTCAGCGCGAGTGGCAACTCACCAAGCTCGTCGTCTTCGAGCAGGTCGAAGCGGCTTTCCTTCTGTAGATTGCCTACGCCGTCATAGTCGCATGCGTACACCTTGTGCCAGGCACGGGTGTTACGGGTTGGATGCTCGACTTCCAGTTCTTCCCACAAGGTGCGGTTAGCACCATCGAACCAGGTTCGCGTGACCACCCCCTGTGCATCGGTGACAGATTTACAGGCCTGCCCGGCGACGCCCGGCGAGGTATAGCTGTACTGGCGCGTGGTCCCATCGGCCGGGAGGGTCTCGCTCAGTAAACGGTCGAGTGCATCGTAGCGGAAAAGGACTTCTACCTTGTGTTGGTTTTTCTGGCGCATGACCGAGCCGGTATGGCGGGATACATCCACTTCGGTCACTTGCTCGAGGCGGTCATGCCCCTGGAAGGTGCGTTTGGTGCGCAGCAGGTTTGCGGCGCCTTGGTCATCGTTGACCAGGCTATGGAAATAGCGGGTGGTCGAGGTTTTTTGCGTTTCGCCGCAGTAGAGTGTGTCCTCCTGGTAGTCGAGGCGCCCGTGAAGCAAGGGGTTGTCGGGGTGGTGAAGGTATTTACGCTCGCTGTGCTGCAGGCGTATTGGCTCATCCCCCTGTTGCACGCGTTCTTCGCGGTTGGACAGCAGCCAATACCCGGCCGACTGGCTGCCGCCAAGGGTGTCGAACTTCCTGTAGTAGTAGCGGTTAGACAAGGTTTGCGCCTGGCCCTCGGCGTCGGTGGCCGGGTACCGGGTCTCTTCCTTGGTTGTGCGCACGAAACCGTACGGGTCGGGCGGGCAATCGTCGCCTTCACCCAGGGCCGGGTAGTAACTGTGGCGGGTGTATATCGTTCCGGCCAGGGTTGGCGCTTCCAGCAATTTGCCCTGGGCATCGTAACGGGGCACGGCCACCTCGGACTTGAGGGTCAGGTTGCCATGCTCGTCGTAGCGGGTGATCAGCACTTCTTCGCGCAGCTGGTTGCCGCGTTTCCAGCGACGGGTCGTGCTGTAAGGGAGCTGGAAGTTGTTCGGTTGCTGAGCGAAGGTCAGCCCCGGGAGCTCATGGTAGGCGGTCTCGATTTCCTGAATGTGTTCATCCTGGTTGGTGACCTGCTTGCTCAGCAGGTGGAAGCGGTTGAATGTACGGGTGATGGTGCGCAGGGGCTGCTCCACGCCCTCAGCGTCGAGCACCCACTGTGTGGCGGTGGAGCCGTAGGTGAAATACTGGTCAGTGGAGTCGTAGAGATGATCCTCGCCATCGTCCTTCCACTGGATCCCGCTGCCATAGCCCAGGAAGTTGTTGCTGGTGTAGTCGTAGGTGGTGATCATCGGTGGCTGGTCGGCCCCGGGGTCGATCTGGTGGCGGGTCACCCGAGGCAGGGGGGCGGGCAGTTGGCCGGCGCCTGGGAAGGTATGGCCGTCGTCATCGTAGGCAATGGTCTCGACGGCGCCGCTGGGGGTGGTTACCTCGCTCAGGAGGAACAGGCCACGCTGATCACGGTAGTCGAAGCGCCAGCTGGCCTTGTCGTCGGTGGGCAGCACCACGGCGTCGATACGGCGCCTGGCCGGCGAGCCTTGGCTGCTGAGCTTGAGTTCGTAGCGCGCCAGGGGCGCGCCCCCCGGGCCGGCCCCCGGATGCAGGTCGATCAGTACCCTGGCGCTCTCGTAGGTCAGCTTGAGCAGAGGCGGCCCGGCCTGCGTGATTTGGTTGAGGCAGGGGGCATTTTCGGCATAGGGGTTTTGCATGTGCTCAAGGGTGATGGCATGGCCGGAGGCGGCTTCGACCCGCACCGGCAGGGCCACGCGGTTGCTTTGCGGGCCGTGGAGCTCGAGGAATTCGACCAGGCCGGTCTTGTGCACCACGCGAAAGTGCTCGGCATCATCGACATGGAAGTGGAAGCTTTCCAGCTTGCGCTCGGGAATGGCGTAGTCGTCGCTGTCGCCGACGACCTTGTAGCGCTCGCCGGTGTGCAAGGTGAGCATGTTGCTCGCCGGCACGTATTCGGTAAGGTTCAACGTCCAGCCGACGCCGAAGCCCGAATCCTGGTTGTTGAGTGGGTTGTAGGCCAGGCGCAGCGGCAATGACGGGCCGCTGAGGTCGTTACCGACCAGTTCGGGCAGTTCGATGGCCAGGGTGTACTGGCCGGTGCGCGGGTCCACGCTGTTTTGCACGAAGCTCATGAAATTGAAGGCGTTGGAGCTGGCGATGGATGAGTTGCTCATGACGGAAAACCTGTAGTGAGAATGGGTAGAAATCACTGCACGATGGCGCAGCGCACACGAGAGGGGCCAGTCGTGCCGCCCTCGTGCCAACGACCGACCATGACCCTACCGGCAAGCTGGCAAGTAAACGCGCTTTGGTTCTCTGGTTGTGTGGCGCTCCACGGCAAAGGCGTTACGGTAAGTGCATGGCCATTAACCTTGGGTGTCGCACAGCGATAGCGTGTGTTGCCACTTTCGCGGCCATCATGATCGCGACCGGTCATGACCGTATTAGGTGGGCAAGAAAAGTAGTGCCCGCCCGATTCGCTGAGTGAGGCCGATTCAATTTCGTCGCTTAACGTGACCGCATTGCCATCCTGTATAAGAGGGGCGCACCAATAAAAAGTCTTACGGCCGTAATCCTGTTCATTGCGTATCCTTACAATAATTACTTCGTCTTTCTGGCAACTGAACGTCGAGTCGTATTCGGTGGCTACTTCATATTGGCTAATGCTGCCATGTGTTGTGGGCGTTAGCTCCGGTGTATCGATCTTTCCTGATGTGGTAACTTCAATGCATTTGACCGAGTCTCTTGGGTTGGCGCCTTGTTCCATTCGTTTGTTGAGCAGTTGTAAGCCGGGCGTAATCATTTGTCCCGGCGCAACCGTGTAAAGGTCAATAATTTCCCAGGGTGTTGACGGGTCTGTAGAAGTTGTTGGATTTATTGCAGTGCGTACTGTGATTGCGTGTTCGCCCTTACCGGGGGTGCACCAAGGGTCATCGGTCATGTAAATCCTCGCGGCTGAGGGGAGATCGGTCAGTACGATGCTTCTGACTTTCCAGTCCTTGCATTTCGTGGCTGAACCATGGGCGGTCAGGTTGAATTGCTGAGTGACCCCTGTACCGGGGCCTGGCACACTGAGAGCACATTTGTCTCCTTCTTTGTTCAGCAGCGTAATAGTACCGCCGGCCTGTGCATTTGCCGCGTGATTGAATGAGATGAGCAGTAAGGCTAGTAAACTGCACAATAGGGTATGTTTAGCCATGGTGGCTACCTCGCGTCGGGTCGATTAATAGGCCGGTGTCTGTAGCCGTGCTTGACGTGCTCCAGCCGTCATTACTCTTAAAGAAACTAATCCAATCGGGGCGGGGAGGCACCTGGCAAAAATGATAGGTCCTTCAAGGGCGCACAGGCTGGTCCAGGATTAACTGGCAGTGCTAATAAAATGTAGTTATTGCCAAGATGACTATGGGATACCGTTAATCTCGCTAGTTGGCGAGTGTGCCTGCGGAAATTGAAAGCTTCGGCGCTGACAATGGATAAATTGCTCATGACGGGGAGACCTATAGCGCGAATGGATAAAAATCATTGCACGAGTGCGCAGCGCACACGGGTATCGCCATTTTCGTCGTCATCATGCCAGCGACCAATCATGACCTCGCCAGGCTCGCATTGGAAGTTACTCCCATCCTCGCTTTGCTCTTTGCTCCATGGCCCAGGCGTAACGGTAAGTCTATGGCCGCTTTCTGTCTTGGGTGCCTTGCACCGATAGACTGTGTCGCCATTTTCGTCGCTGTAGTGATCTCGGCCGGTCATGACCTGATTAGGTGGGCAAGTAAAGTAATGCGCGCCGTCCTCATTGAAGCGACGGGATTGGCTTTGCTCACTTAATACGACATGGCTGTCGCCTTGCTTTAGGCGTGCGCACGTATAAGTGGTAAGGCCGTTCTCGTCGTGGTCGTGTTCTCTACCAGTAATCACCATGTTTGGCGGGCAATCGAACACAGAATTACGTTCGCCTTTTGACAATTCTTCAAAATCGTAAACGCTCGTGGGTTTCAGCTTCGGTGTATCGATATCTGCGGAGGTTCTAACTTCAACGCACTCGACCGAATCCCGTGGGTCAGCCCCAGGTTTCTGCGTCACCTCCATCAGCTGTACGCCGCGGGTAATAATCTGTCCAGGCAGAAACGTATAGAGGTTGGCGATTTCCCAGGGGGTCCGCGGGTCTGTAGAAGTTGAGGCCTCTGAGATGCGTAATGTGATTTGGTGTTTGCCCTTATCGCGGGTACACCAAGGGTCATCAGTCATGTAGATAGTCGCGGCCGCGGGAAGATCCGTCAACACGAGGCTTCTGACCTTCCAGTCCTTGCATTGCAAGGACGAGCCATAGGCGGTCAGGTTGAATTGCTGGGTCACGCCTGTGCCGGGGCCGGGAATATCAAAAATGCATTTTTCGTTATCCGGATCCAGCAGTGTGATAGTACCGCCGCCTTGCGCAACTGCGGCGTGGTTCACTGAAAGAAGCAGTAGAGTCAATAAACTGCACAGTAGCTTATATTTAGCCATGGTGGCTGCCTCGCGTCAGATCGATTGATAGGCCGATGGTTGTAGCGGTGCTTAACAGGCCCCGGCTTTCTTTACTGTTAAAGAAGCTAACCCAATGGGGGCGGTGAGGCACCTGGCAAAACTGCCAGGTCCGGCGGGGCGCATAGAGGGGTCCAGATTATCTGGCAGCGTTTCAGGCTAGGTAGCCCAGGTGAATACCGAGGACCTGATAATTTTGCTAGTAGGCGGATGGCGGGGGCTCAGTTATAAAGAAGTTCGGCTCCCGCAACGCATCAATTGAGGACAGAAAAATGGCTAGAGAATCGCTTGAAAATTTCCTGAGTTTCATGCGCGAAAAACCTCGCACTTTGGGCTGGGATGCGATTGTCGCGTATGACCGTAACAAGGCCAATGATTTGCTGGTACAGGAATACATAGATCGGTTCGAAAGTACGGCATACTTTGAAACTCTGACCTTTGCTGTACCCCTCACCCGCGGTTGGCAAGTCTCTGAAGGGCAGCGTCTAGACAAGCCCCGCCTGACGTTCGAGGATGCCGAGCTGGGTAACAGCACAGCAGATTTGTCCATGCGCATCGTGGGCGGTCGCCAGTTTCACGTGGGTCTCGACCTGAACGGTGGTTATCGGTTCAACACCATTAAACTGGCCGATGCACTGAATGGGCCTGTACTGCATGTGCGTGTGCGCTTGGGCAATACGCCGGGTGTTATCGAGCCAGTACAGAATGGGGAGGCAAAGGTCGTCATCGACTTGAGCAACCCGACTTGGGAGTTTTACCTGACCTTCTCAGACTACCCGGAAGAGAACCATTTGGGCGGTGCGCGCTACAAAGAGATCTTTTCCAATTGGCCTGCCGAAAAGAAAAAGTTAACCCTGAATACGCTCAAGGTTGCCCCGGACGAGTTCGTGCAGCCAGCCAGCTTTTTGATCAGGACCCATGCCGAGCCCAATGCGACGGGTGGCGAAGGTGCTGTGCTGTTGTTCGTGACAATGCAGGGAGGTGAAAACGGCAGCTTGCCGGCGACTGATGAAGATTTTCATTACCTGTTACCCGATGGTGAAACGCCCTATAGTACCAATGTGATTTTTTCTCAAAAATATTTCGTGACACGGTTGGTGGCAAAATGGTTTGCCGGACTCAATAGTGCCAACGCTGATAGCCCTTTCGAGTTCAAAATATCGGGCGACGGTGACGGGAGAGAGACGTTCATTCAGGGGATTGAAGCTACGCGAGGCGTTTTTCAAGCACCGCGCTATACGACCGATCGGAGTGCCAGGCCTTTTCTGGACTATCAAAATGGATTCAATCTTGCATTTGGACCTGATCCGGTTTTTGGGACGGGTAGTTTCATTGCGCGGCATTACCAGCTTTCAGAAGATCTAGAACTCGATTGGTCCGGGTCTAGTAACACTTTTGTGGAGGCCAGCACGAATACAGGGCAGGGGTGGTATGCCGGTGAGTCTGATTTCACTTGGGGCGGGACTGCTACTTTTAAGTTGGTACTGGATTATCAAAATCAGTGTCGAATGCAGCTCTTAATCTTCACAGCCGTGGGTGAGCTGGAAGTTAGGTCGGACTGGTATGACCATGCCAAGGATTATCCAGCCATGTATGAGGTCATAGACGAAACGAACAGAGTAGGAGGCGAAAAGGTCAAAGAAGCACTCACTGAGGCCATCCACAGCTTCGATGGTGCTACTAACGATCTCAATCTGTTTCTGATTCATGGGTTGTTGTTCAGGGGCGGAGCGGAGGTCATACAGCCTGATAAAGCCCACCTCCCCGGTGATGTCGTACTTCCTGGGTATCTGGCCCCCTCCAGAACAGCCCTGAAACTCAATGCCACTGAAGTGACCATTGGCGCCGGCTCGTTCTATCAATTCACCGCCGAGCCATCCAGCGGGGTCACTTGGGCCGTGAGCAACTTGCCGGATGAAGAGGGTGATTGCGGCAGCATCGATGCCAACGGCAAGTACACGCCCATGGCCGCCTCGACAATCCCCCATGCGCAGAAGGTGGTCATCGTCACGGCCACCAGCGGCGAGAATATCAGCCGGGCCCTGGTCACCGTCATCAAGCGCAGTATTGCCCTGGACCCGGTCATCATGACCGCCGAGCAACTCGCCACCAAGGAGAACGTCTACAAGGTTTCGGGCGCTTCGCTACAAGGCAGTAACCTCCAATGGCGTATGTCGGAGGGTGCGATCGGGTCGATCCAGACCGACCCGAACCCTCTTCCGGACGTGCAGGATGGTCGCCTGTATGTCGTGCCCAAGAAAAGCAGCGCCGCGACCATGGCGTTCGACGAGCGTTACGGCAAACTCATGCCGGTGCCCTCCGAGCAGTGGCAGGCCAGGCGGGCGGCAGGCTGCAAATTTTCCGCAGTCGACCTTTCCGATCTCATGGCCTTCGAGCAGATCATCGTCGAAGGGGGAAACGACAGCCAAACCATCGACGTGCTGTTGCCGCTGCGCAACGAAACGCACTGGTTCACGTACCAGCCGATGGCTGACGGCGCCGTGCAGCTGGAGTTCTGGACCGATACCCAAGAGGGCCATTACCAGGTCCCCCCCGAAGATGCCGATTGGTTTCTGGTCATTGGCAACGGAACGTTAGAACTGGGCCTGTACACGCCTGCTGCCGATGGTAGCGACAGCTATGCCGTAGTGGCGGCCTACGAGCAGGGCGCTCGTGGCTATTGGTGGACCTACGCCATCCTGCCTATGCCCTATCTGGACGTGGCGCGCATTATTGAAAACGGAGAAAGCTCATGATCTCCAGTCGCTACAGCCAAACGCTTCACGCTTGGCCTAACTGGCCAGCACGCTGAAGTTTACTGTGATCTTCATCAACTATGTCGGCACATTACTTGTTGAGCCAGGTTATGTGCCGGCCGTTGGGTGCTGCATGTTTTTTGCGCTCGCAGCTTAATTAAAAATAAGTGCAGCAACGTCAATAATCAGCACGCTAGGGGCTGTCCAGGCGGGGTGCCTACCGTGCCTGAGATCGGTTGAAGGCCGATGTTTGTTGCGCCACTTAATCCGGTTGACCTGTTAATTTTGCTAGTAGGCGGGTGGCTCAAGCGCACTTATAAAGGAGCTCTGAGCCCATGAGGAATATGCCAATGTCACGCCGACTTGAACAGGCGGTCGAGCCGCTAACGCCGCCACCCGCCCCGATCATCGAAATACTCAATACCTACGATGAAATCGATTTTGAAATCTTGGGCGAGGATGATCTGGCTGTTTCGATGGAATGGCCAGGCATCGCACTGGGCGATACATTTCACGTTCACTGGCGAGGGGCGGATGCCGCAGGCCAAGGTTTTGATATCTACAGCGATCATGAGGTCGATGAGAGCAATTTCAACTCCCAGACAAACCGCGTCACGATCAACATCCTAAATGGATTCATCGTTGCCGCAGACCAAGGCTACGCATTCGTCTCCTGCGAAGTAACCAACCCAGCACTGGGGCATTCGCTGCGTCGCTTCGCTTTTGTGGGGGTCCGTGCACATCGCATGGAACATCTGCCGGTCGCGCAGGCTTTGGAGTCCCATGGGTTGTACATCGACCCCGATGACCTTGGCAGCGCCGGGGCGACGTTCATCATCCCTCCCTACCAAGCCATGCAAAAAGGCGACGACGTCAAGTTGACCTTCCAGGGGTACAGCTACGATTTCCCTGAGGTCCCCTGGACCGACCTTGAGCCAGTGCTGACCGAGGCCGATGTCGGCCTGCCGGTGATTAGGCAAGTTCCCAGGGACCAGTTCAATTTCCTACAACACGGCGATTACGCGGATGTCTGCTATCAGGTCAAGCTTGCTTCTGGCGGCGAGGCCCTGGTGGGGCCGGTGCAGAGGCTGAACATTGGCCCGCTTCCCGAGGACCGCCTGCCGCAGCTGACCATCGACGACTACGAGGGCGGCGAACTGGACCCCATCGAATTTCCCGAGGGGCTGACGCTGCGGGTCAACGCCTACCCTCAGCTCAATGTTTCGGACTGGATCTTGTTGCAGGTCAACGGGCAGCCCGTCGGCTTCGAACGGGCAGACCTGAGTACCCTGCATGGTGGGGAGATTACCTTCCAGCTAGGCGCGCAGGTGCTCAAAACCAGTGAGCGTCTGAAACTCTCGTACCAAAGCGCTCGCGAGGGCCTGGGCCTGGCTTCGGAAACCCTGGATGTGGAGCTGGTCGACACACGAGACTTGGCAGTCGTCGAGGTCGAGCAAGCCCAGGGGGAAGGTGGCGAAAACCCCAGCCATTTGTGGCTCGATGCCAATAGCGCTATAGGCGGGGCCTATATCAATGTGCCGCCCGTCGACCTGCGCGTGGGCGAAACGGTGCAGGTGCATTGGCTTGGGCGCCCCGACGCCGGTACCCATGTCGCCACCGAGCCGGTAAGCCCCGCTTGGCCCTGGCGCTTCAGGGTGCCTGCCAGCGCCGTGGCGGCCAACATGGAGGCCAATGCCCAATCCGCCAATAAGCGCTTCGAGGTGCTCTGGCACATTGTCAAGGACGGGAAAACGCTCCAGGTCTCGCCGCCGGTCCATTTACGGATATTGCCGTTGGTCACCAGCCGTTATCCACAAATCACCTGTGCCCAGGCTCGAGGCCAGTTGTTGTCGCGTGAAAAAGCCTTGGCGGAGGGGGCACACCTTGCTCTCACGCAGTGGGTGTTCATGGCTGCGGAGCAGCATGTGAACATCGCGTTTTTCGGTACGGGGAACTCGGGTCCGTTCGCAAGAGTTCTACGTAATGAGCCGACCACGCCAGACGAAGTGGCGGCAGGCGTGATCGAGCTCCCAATCCCGGAAGACGTAGTGAGGGCGCAGACGCTCGGTGAAGTGTTTGAAATCCACGTAACGGTGAACTTCGAAAACGTCGATAAAGAGGATGTGACTACGACGTTCTCCACACTTTATTTAACAATGGCTCAATAACGATTGATCATTCAATCGAGGACAGAAAAATGGCTAGAGAATCGCTTGAGGATTTTCTGAGCTTCATGAGCGAAAAGCCCCGCACTTGGGACTGGGACGCAATTGTCGCTTATGACCGTAATACGACTAATGACTTGCTGATGCAGGAATATATAGAGCGTTTCAAAAGTGATGCGTACTTTGAAACGCTGACCTTTGCGGTACCCATCACCCAGGGTTGGCAAATTTCCGAAGGGCAACGTCTGGACAAGCCCCGTCTGAAGTTCGAGGCTGCCGATCTGGGTGACAGCACAGCAGATTTGTCGATGCGCATCGTGGGCGGCGGCCAGTTTCACGTGGGTCTCGACCTGAACGGTGGCTATCGGTTCAACTCCATTAAACTGGCCGATGCCCTGAATGGGCCTGTACTGCATGTGCGTCTGCGCTTGGGGAAAACGCCGGGCCATATAGAACCGGTATACAAAGGGGAGGCGAAAGTCGTCATCGACTTGAGCAATCCGACTTGGGACTTTTACCTGCCCTTTTCAGACCTTTCCGATCTCATGGCCGTCGAGCAGATCATCGTCGAAGGGGGAAACGACAGCCAAACCATCGACGTGCTGTTGCCGCTACAGACCGAAACGCACTGGTTCCAGTACCAGCCAATGGCTGACGGCAGCGTGCAGCTGGAGCTCTGGACCGATGGCATGGATGGCGCTCTGCGGATAGAACCCGAATGTGCCGATTGGTTTCTGGCGAAGGGCAACGGAACGTTAGACCTGGGCCTGTACACGCCCGCTGCCGATGGTAGCGACAGCTATGCCGTAGTGGTGGCCTTCGAGCCTGGCAATCCTCGTGGCTATTGGTGGACCTACGCCATCCTGCCCATGCCCTATCTGGACGTGGCGCCCATTATTGAAAACGGAGCACGCTCATGATCTCAAACAGCAAAGGTCAGATTCTCCAACGCCTGGAACAAGGCCAAGTCATGAACGGCTGGGGCGCGATCATCGCGCTCGAGGGGGAGCAACTCAACAAGATGCTCGAACAGCGCTATCTCGAGGCCTTCAGAGACCTGAGCTTTCTGCTGCCATTCACCCTGGAGCTGTCACCGGGCGAAAGGCCGGATGAACAAATCGTGTTGAACAACCTGGTGTTCGGCGTGCCGCGGCTGTCGTTCGAAGCAGCCCAACTGGCCGACAACAAGGCCACGCTTACCTTGGATATTCTCGCGGGCACCATGACGCAGATGTTCGACACCCCCGCGCAGCCGCCAGTCATGCTGCAGAGCACCAACCTCGGCGCGGGGTCGGGGCATCGCGTGCAGATGACAGTGAGCCTGACCGTTGTCACGGGGCTTATCGATGGCAGCGGCAAGCTGGCGATCGACATGACCAAGGCACAGGGTTTCGACTGCCAGTTGGGCCTGGCCAGGGAGGTGGAACTGGAGATCGCCCAGGCCATGGGTGCGCGCATCCAGTCGTTGCCCGCCTATCGGCAGATGTTCACGGTGGCCACGCTCGACTTCCAGAACAAAGGGCCGTTGAGCGTGCAGCGCTTCGAGGTGTTGACCCAGCCGCATCCTGATGCTGCCAAGGCCGCGCAAGAAGGAGCAGGGGCCGTTGTGCTGTTCTGCCAGTTGCGTGCGGATGACGAGCCTGGCGGGTTACCGACCAATGATGGGCGTTTCCCCTATCTGATCCCCGACGATGTCGATATCCAAGGTGGTGCAGCATTCAATGCCACGGTGTTGATGCATCAGCGGTTACACAAGTTCTTCCCGCTCCAGGTCCCGGGTGTTGCAGGGCACCTGGCGCTACCTAACGCGCATGTGCTGGGCGAGGGTGAGACACATGATCCGCTGGACCGCGTCACTTTCACGCGGGTAAGCGCCACAGAGCGCTCGTGGTTCGTCGAGCCCTTGCAGGCGCAGATCGAGGCCGGCGGCGTCAGGGCGTTCAAACTGGTCAATGGCCGCGGCACCCAGGCCAACGCAACGGCGTCCCAGTGGACCGCCGCCAACCTCCAACGCCAAAGCACGGGGACGATGCGGCCAGACGGCACCTACGAGGCCTCAGCGCGCCCTGCCTTCAGGCAGAATCAGCAAGTGGTCGTGGTGTCCAACGCCTTCCAAGACGGCGGACAGAACCAGGTGCGCACCTCGATCGCCGTCGAGCACGCCGAGCGAGTGTCCATCTCACCCAGCGCAGTCACCTGGCGCAGGGGGGAAGGTCCTATCAGCTTGATAGCCAGTACGACGGGGGGGGCCGCATCCTGGTCCTGGAGCCTGGAGGGGGAGATCTATGGCGAGCTGAGTCCAAGCGGGAATATCGCTACATTCCTACCCGATACGCCGGAACAGAACGTGCCGCAGATTCTGCTGCAGCGCATTCGCGCAACCGATACCAGTAGTGGCCATTTCGCTGAGGCCACTGTGGTCATCATTGCCTTTAGCGCCACATTGACCGTCACTCCGGCGCATGTGCCGGCAGTGGATGCCACGCAGCCGATCACATTCCAGGTGGAAGGAGGGAACGAAGGCATTGAGTGGTCGCTTTTCGGAGAGGGCTTTATTGATAGTGAGACGGGGGAGTTCACCCCCCCACCGAAGCCAGACAGCAAGGTCACGGTGGTGATGGCGAATTTCCCGCCACGCCAAAGCGGCTATGCGGTCGTCGAACTGGCCGCCGAAGCGGTGGAACCGCCTACCTGGACCGCCCTCACCGAGTTCAGCCTGGCGATCACGGGTTCGAACACGTGCTACGCCAACGGCATGCAACAGGTCGAAATCCTGGTGACGATCGAAACCTCGACGCCTAGCGGGCAACCGAAGCAACCGCTGTCACCCACTGAGCTCTCCACGCTCAAACTGTATTATGACGCTGGCAGTACCCAACTGGAGTTCCTGGCGCCGGAGCAGGAAGGTTTGCCACCTGGCAGCGGTATCGACTGGGCAGTGGCTGTGCTGCCGAACCGCTTCCACCCTCAAACCGCCACTACGTCACCGGCGATTACTGGCGACCCTGAGGCGACCCGCCGACGGTATCTGTATCTGCAGAGTGGCCAGGCGACCAACACCCGGACGATCTATGCCAAGTTCACCAAAGATGGGGGTGGCGAATATGACTCTCGTGATAAGAACGGCAAGACCGACATTCAGAGCGTAGCCCCGCCAACGCTCGACGCCAGCCATTACAACCTGCAACGCGATCGGATCAAGGAGATCCGTGGCAGTAATGCAGGGGGACTGGACGACCCGTTCAGCTATTGGACGGCATCGCTCGACTACTGGACGCTCTCGTACAGGCTTCATGGCTCTGGGCCTAACGTAAAGTTCCTGCTCTGTGAGCCTGTTGCTGCGCTTTCGGCAGTGCGCTGGGAAAGCGAGCAGTTGGATGAAAGCTTTGCCAGCTACCTGGCCTACGCCTTCAACCCCTATGAGGGCGAAGACCCATCCTCGCCTCCGGGGCTCATTATCGACCCCTGGCTGCGCGCCTTGTTTGCCGAAGAAAAAATCGGCTTCGAGGACCTGGAGGAAGATTTGGTGCCAGGCAAGGGGCCTGCGCCGGGTGACTTGATGGTCAGCCTCCACCGCATGGATGACCTCGTCTATTGGCATGACAAGATGGGTAACGGCGAGGCATACCGCAATTACCGCGAGCACCTGGAGGGGGGCTTGAAGTTCAGGCTTCGGGACCTGTACGGCAACCTGCATCCGGTCGTGATCGATTACCCTGGCCCGACGGTGACGGGCCACCGTAACACCGTTGAGTTGCGCCTCTGGTGAACCGGCAAGCGCCCTGCGGCTGCGCAGGGCGCTTGCGAAAAAACCAACCGCTATTTAGGAACAGGTCATGACTACCAAGACTCTGGTGCATTCCAACGCCTTCAATTTCTTGAGCTTCGTGCAAAACAGCGTGGACCCGCGCACCGGCCAGTACACCCTGGCCATCGAACTGCCCGAACTGGTCGGTAACGACCTCAGCGGCCCGTCATTGCCGCTGCGCCTGGCCTACAACCCACTCAACAACCAGGATTCGGGCTTCGGCGTCGGCTGGACGTTGAACCTTACCGAATACGTGCCGGCGAGCAACATGCTCACCTTGCACACCGGCGAGCGCTACAAGGTTGTCGGCGATAGCAACGACTACGCCATTCCCGAGCGCAAGCTGGAAAGCTTCCATTTCCATGTCGATGATGCCGAGCACTTTCGCGTGGTGCACAAGACCGGCCTGGTCGAATTCCTCGAGCTCCACGGCCCGCAAAGCAACCGCGTGGCCCTGCCGGTGCGGGTCGAAGCCGCCTCCGGCCATGCCATCACCCTTGAGCACACGCAAAACCCCTACGCCGAAAATGCCCCCTGCCTCAACCAAATCACGCAGGCCGGGCCGCCTCTGCTCACGCTGACCTACGAGAGCGCCAGGGTACTGATCGATCTGCATCCGGGGGCCGGCCCGGGGGGAGCGCCCCTGGCGCGCTACGAACTCAAGCTCAGCAGTCAGGGCTCGCCGGCCAGGCGCTGCATCGACGCCGTGGTGCTGCCCACCGACGACAAGGCCAGCTGGCGCTTCGACTACCGTGAACAGCGTGGCCTGTTCCTCCTGAGCGAGGTAGCCACCCCCAGCGGCGCCGTGGAGACCATCGCCTACGATGACGACGGCCATACCTTCCCCGGCGGTGGCCAGCTGCCCGACCCTCTGCCTCGGGTGACCCGCCACCAGATCGACCCCGGGGCCGACCAGCCGCCGATGATCACCACCTACGACTACACCAGCAACAACTTCCTGGGCTATGGCAGCGGGATCCAGTGGAAGGACGATGGCGAGGATCATCTCTACGACTCCACCGACCAGTATTTCACCTACGGCTCCACCGCCACACAGTGGGTGCTCGACGCTGAGGGCGTGGAGCAGCCGCTGCGCACCATCACCCGTACATTCAACCGCTTCCATCTGCTGAGCAAGCAGGTCACCAACCAGGATGAACACATCCAGGAAGCCGAGACCGCCTACCATGAGCTTCCCGGGCTGACCTTCGCCCGGCAACCGAACAACTTCCAGCTCCCTTACAGCACGACCCAGCGCTGGAAACGCGGCAACCAGCTTCGCGAAGAAGTGCTGATCACCCGCTACGACGAGCATGGCAACCTGACCCTCAAGTCCGAGGTGGCCGTGCCCCGTTACGATGCCCAGGGCAAATTGCTGGAAGCGCCAACCCTGGCCGGAACGATATACATCCGCCACAGTTACTACCCGGCCCTGGGTGAAGGCGACGATTGCCCGCCCGACCCGTACGGTTTCGTGCGCACGACCAAGGAAGAGACCCGGTACCCGGCCACCGACGCCGAGGGCCAGGCGCAAACCTTGTCTAACCGCTACTACTACAGGACGTTCGACACCCTTGGCGGCAGCCAGGGCGCCGACCACTACCTGCTGGAGCGCCAGGCGCAATTGCAAGTGCATGAAGGCAACGCCACGCTGACGATTCAGGCCAAGGAGAGCCTGTATTTCGATGACGCCGCAGATGCCCTGCGTCATGGCCGTCTCGAGTGCGAGACGACTACCCGGGCCGAGAGTGGCTTGCCTAGCGAGGTCAGCTACATCACCCAGGTTGCCTACACCTATGAAAAGCTCACAGGGGACGCTGGCAACGTGTTGCAGACTGTGCAGACCCATACCGGGTTCGATCATGATGAGGAGTTGGAGGATGGTAGCCGGCGCGACGCCCGCAAGACTGTCACCCTGCAGCACTGTGTGCTGATCAACGAGCCGCTGCTCAACCTCGACGACAACCAGGTCGAGATTGCCTACCAATACGACCCGTTGAGGAGGGTGATCCAGGAAACCGTGTCGCCCAATGACCCCCAGTACACGGCTTCACGCACCTATACCTACACCCTGGTGGGCGCCACGGGTGGGCGTGCCAGCCAGACCATGGCCGATGTGAAGCACGTTATCACCCGCAGCTGGGTGGACGGCCTGAACCGTGTGGTCGAAGAAGAACGCCAGGATGCCGATGCCGATACCCCGGCGAAGGCTCAAGACTACCGCATCAAGTACCAGGCCAGGTACGACGCCCTGGGCGACCTGGTAGAGGAAGTCGAATACGACTGGCTGGACTACAGCGACCGCAAAACCGAACTGCCGTTACCCTCGCACTACCTGTATGACGCATGGGGTGAGCGGTATTGCGAAATAGGCGCCGATGGCGCGAAACACTATGATCAACTCGACCCGATCGGTGATGCTAGCGCCGACGGCCCCCTGCGCGATGCCTGGAGCGAGTCGGCCGATGGCACGCTCAAGACTGGCGTGACGCGTACCTGGCTCGACCTGGCGCAGCAGCCGACCCGGATCGAGCGCTTCGATGCCGGCGGCAATTCATACAGTGTCGAACAGCACTTCTACGACGGCCTGAGGCGCAAGTGCCGCGAGATCGATGCCGCGCAGGCCAGCAAACGCTTCACCTACGACGAGTTCGACCGCCTGCGCGACGAAACCCTCGCCAATGGTGCCGTGGTACGCCGCGACTATGCGCCACACAGCGGCGAGGACCTGCCGGTAGCGATCGACGTCGATGGGGTGGTGTTGGGGACGCAACGTTTCGACGGGTTGGACCGCATGATCGAGTCCACCACCGGCGGACGCCGCCGTGTTCAGCACTTTGCCCCAGGCCAGCGCCAGCCCGAAGCGGTAGTGACCGCAGCGGGCGCCCAGATCAAGTACCGCTATGCGCCGCAATTGGGCGAGGAGCCGTTGGAGCGGTATGTGGAAACCACTGAAGTGCGGGCCCAGTATGACTACGATGGACAAAATGCCAGGCTGACCAAGTGCAACGAACAGGGCGAGGGGCTCGAGCGCGATTATTTCAGTACCGGCCAGTTGAAGTACGAAAAACGCCAGGTTGGCGACCAGCCGCCCTTCGAGATGCACTATCGCGCCAGCCTGCAGGGGCGGGAACTTGAGTACACGGATGTGCTTGGGCAGGTGCAGACGTACCAGTACGATCAGCACGGCCGCCTTGCTTCCACCACCTTGGGAACACTCAGTTCAACGTTCGAATATGACCCATTGGGGCGCCTTGAAGTGTATGAAACCCGTGACGGCGAACAGTATTTGAAGACGACCCTCGAATACGATGAGTTCGGCCGTGAAATACACCGCACGTTCGACATGGGCGAGCACGAGCAGACGCTGAGCCAGGAGTACTACCCCACTGACCAGTTGCGCGACAAATACCTGCTGGCGGGGGAGACTGAACTGCGCCATGAACATTACGAATACGATGCCCGTGGCCGGTTGACCAAGTACACGTGCACGGCAGAGGACGGCTATGCCCCGGTAGACCCCTACGGCAAAGTCATACGGGAGCAGGTATTCGGCTTTGACAACTTGGACAATATCACCCGCGTACGCACAATATTCCCCGAAGGCCAGAATATGGCAACTTATGTATTCGACCTGCCTGATCCGGTGCAATTGCACTGGGTGCGTAATAACCATGGCGATTATCCCGAAGAAGTGGAACTGCTGTACGACGCCGACGGCAACATGACGCGCGACGAGGAGGGGCGCAACCTGACCTACGACCCATTGGGGCGTCTGGTAAGCGTGGTGATGCCCTCAGCCGGCGTTGAAGCGGCGTATGGCTACGATCCGCTGGACAGGTTGGTCAGCCAGTCTTCTTGATGTTCAGTCGAAACCCCGTAGCACGCCCGTGGTGTTTCGCAACCTGATAAAACTGCCAGTTGCGCCAACTCGCGGGTGTGCAGATAGTTACTGCAGGTGCGTTGTACCAAACGGTCTCCGAATAACGAAGGGGAAGAATCGATATGGAACGTTCAAATTGCGAAGTGTCTGCTGCCGAACAGGTGCGCCAGGAAGTACGTAGAAAGCGTATGCTTCGATTGCTGGAGCCGGGTACATTACCGGCACCCGCTGTGGATCGCGACTTTATTGCAGATGACAACGACATGACGGTAGTAGGTGACGCTCTTCGGGCGAAGGACGATTTGCCTGCTGCGTTTCATTTCAAAATTCCAGAGTGGCCGTTTTCCCATCCGGTCCAGAATGACACGCTTAAGGTATATCTCGATCATAGTCCGGCGCCTTTTTTTCTTGAGAGCTATGATCCTCAGGATAAACCTACGTTTCCGCTGCAAATCCGAATTCCACAAGACCTCCTGGACGAGATAGGGGACGGCGTTAGAACCTTTCATTATACGGTAACTGCTGTAAATGGTAACGTTTCCAGCTCCGCAGACCAGACGCTAATTTTCGATAGAGTGGCGCCCTACCAAAATCTATTACCGCCGAAGTTTGCGGATATCCCCAATGTCGATGATTCGAACAAAGGGCAGGTGAAACTCAAGCTGGCTGAGTACTCCGACTTTAAACCTGGCGATACCGTCCATGTATGGTGGCTCAAGGAACTGCCCGATCCGTTACCGTCACCAGACTTGTCAGTGCCTGTAGGCGATTTACCCCAGGATCTGACGGTTCCGCTGGCGGTTATCGAGAGGGTGAAGGACGGTGGTGTCAAAGTGGTCTATGCCTTGGCTGACAAAGCCAGGAACTACAGTTCGGCCTCCCAGCCCCTCGAGGTCGGCGTTGCACTTGGCCCGTGGCCTACCACCTTTGAAGCGCCGGAAGTGGAGTTGGCCGAAGATGGCCTGATCGACCAAGCCGACGTTGCATTGGAAGTTCAGGTGCATGTTCCTGAATTCAATAATGCCAAAGACACCGATGAAGTCAGGGTTCATTGGGGATCCAAGTCTACCCCCTGGCGTGCCGTGGGCGAGGGTACCTTCCCAATGCCGTTCAGGATCGACCAGAGTTTGATTTGGGAAGAATACGGCGGCGATACAGGAGTAGGTGACGTCGCTGTAACTGTAACCTACGAGGTCAAGCGAGGTTCGGTCCCGTTGCTGAACAAAGGTGAAAAGGACTTCACGTTCAACGTCAATCTCGAGCGTATCGGCCCTGTCGATCCGATCCTTGATCCCGAATGGCCCGGGCCTATCAATGGCAAGCTGGACCCTGCCGAGGTCTATGGCGCGGTCTCCAATACCAAGAACAGCTTGGATGCAAGCGACGCCGATAAGCCTGTGAAGGTGGTTGTGCCGGTGGACCCAGAGTTCAAAGAGGGAGATGTCGTCACGCTGTTCTGGAGGGGTGAGAAAGTACTTGGCGTTGAGCATGAGATCACCAGCGATAATCTGGGTAAAGATCTAGAGATGGACATCCAATGGGATGACGTCGCGGCAGGGGGCAACGGCACTATCTCGATGCATTACGCCATTCACCGCCCGGGCAACCCTAATGGCACGCAGCCCAAGCCGACTAGCGTGGATGTTTCCGGCGTGGTGATCCGAACTGATGCACCTGCTTTCCAGGGCGTGACTGATACTGGCTACCTTAACTGCGATTCAATCTGGAGCGACACTCCTCACCCGGACGACCCCGCTTTGCGCGTTACTGTGCCGGACCTTGCTGAGGTCGGCTTCGAAATTGGCGATAAGGTCCAGATGATTTGGCGAGCCACGGTTTATGGCACCGACCAACCCATTTCGGTCGATTTTCCGGATGAGATCGATCTCGATATAAATAATATCAATGGTTTTGTCTGGCGTATCCCCTACGAGGATTATGTATTGCCGATTTACCTGTACGACGGCATCCACACCGATGCCAATGGGTATGTCAGCTACAAATCGGTAGGGACTCAAACGCCGATCGAGTCGGCAGAGGACCATGCTGTGGTCTCGATCCACGCGGCAGGCCTAACGTGCGCTATCCCACGCCCTTGAGTTGGAGCGGAGCGCTGCCAATGGCAGTGCTCCGTGGATCGTTGTTAAGAAATTCCCGCCGATTTTTAGGACCTTTCCTACAAACAAATCTGAAGTGCGGGTATAGCTTTGTGCGCCTTGGGCCTTCGGGTCAACTTTTCCCTTCGGCATTCAAAGGTGTTTCTAATGACCATTGTCCGCACTCATGCGCTGTCGCCGCTGACGAGCGCCTTGCTCAAGGCTTCAGCCTTGCTCTTACTGTCGGCGCCGGCCGGCGCGGCTACCATCGTCGACGATCAACTGAGCATCGATGGCGACACTGCGCCTGACAGTTATTTCGTCGCGCCTGATGCCCAACTCGACGCCAACGGTGCTAGTACCCAAGACATCTCGATAGGGGAGAACGGCCGGTTGAACCTGCAGCGCAGCAGCGTGACCGCGACCAGCGATGGCATCGGTGTGGAGCGAGGCGGGCACGCCATCATCAGCGACAACTCCAAGGTGGTGAGTGAGCGTATCGGCTTGCGCCTGTTGCGCACAGCCAGCGGTGGTTCCAGTGCTGTGGTCAGCGACAGTCACATCGAAGGTGCCCGTGGGGGGGCCAGCGTTAGCGCTGGCTCGGCTTTGCGGCTGGAGCGCAGTACCGTGGTCGGTACTGGCGCTTCCAGCGCCGTCAGGATGTTCGGCAACTCGACCTTGGTGGCCGAGCAGAGCACCTTGATCGGCGCGCGCGCAGGCTTGCAGGTGAACGGTGATTCGGCCTTCCCCGGTGCTACCCAGATCACCCTCGCCGGCACTCGGGTGCAAGGGCTGGATGGCTCGGCGATCGTGGTCGGTGGAGATGGCTACGAGGCAGTTGATGCCGACATCGTGGTTGGCCCTGGTTCTTCGCTGCAGGGCAGCAACGGTGCCATTCTCGAGGTGCAAGGCGGCTCGCATGTGGACATGCAAGTCGACGGCAGCGCCTTGCAGGGTGATGTGCGGGTGGAGGAGGGCTCCAGTGCCAACCTGCGCCTGGACAATCAGGCCAGCCTGACGGGGCGCCTGGAAAATGTCGATGGCCTGACCTTGAACAACCAGGCCAGTTGGACCATGGTCGAGGACAGCAGCGTAGGCGCCATGGCGATGAATGGCGGTGCGGTCCACTTCGGCCAGGCGAACGATTACCAGCGTTTGACCCTTGGCACCCTGAGTGGCCAGGGCACCTTCGTCATGGATGCCGACTTCAGCACTGGCGAAACCGACTTTCTCGATGTAACCGGAACGGCCACCGGCAGCCACACCTTGCTGGTGGGCAGCAGCGGGGCGGAACCTGCAGCGGAAAACCAGTTGCACCTGGTGCACGCTGGCGCTGGCGATGCGACGTTTTCCCTGCTCAATGGGTCGGTCGATGTCGGTGCGTTTTCCTATGAGCTGGTGCAGCGTGGCAACGATTGGTACCTCGATGGCTCGCGGCAGATCATCAGCCCCGGTACTGCATCGGTGCTGGCGCTGTTCAATACCGCGCCCACCGTTTGGTATGGCGAGCTGACCACGTTGCGCGGTCGCATGGGCGAATTGCGCCGCGATGAGGGCAACACCGGTGCCTGGGTGCGCGCCTACGGTAACAAGTTCAACGTCTCGGCAAGCGCCGGCAGTGCCTACCAACAGGTGCAGCAGGGCTTCTCGGTCGGTGCCGATGCGCCATTGCCGTGGGGCGATGGGCAGTGGAAGGTGGGTGTGCTCGCTGGCCACAGCAACTCCGACCTGAACCTGGCCCGTGGTGCCTCGGCGCAGGTCAAGAGTTACTACCTGGGCCTGTACACCACCTGGCTCGATGCGCAAACTGGCTATTACTTCGATGGCGTCCTCAAGGCCAACCGTTTCGACAACAGTTCCGAAGTCACGCTCAGTGACGGCCAGCGCACCAAGGGTGACTACGACAACTTTGGCGTGGGGGCTTCGGCGGAGTTTGGCCGCCACTTCGAAATTGCCGACGGGTACTTCATCGAGCCCTACACCCAGTGGTCGCTGGCCTCGATCGAGGGCAAGGACTACCACCTGGACAATGGCCTGCAGGCGCGTGGCGACGATACTCGGTCGTTGGTGGGCAAAGCCGGTGCCACCTTGGGCAAGACTATCGACCTGAACGATGGGCGCTTCATCCAACCCTATCTGCGTCTGGCCTATGCCCATGAGTTCATCAGTAACAACGATGTGAAGGTCAACGATCATCGCTTCGACAACGACCTCTCCGGTTCACGGGGTGAGTTGGGGGCCGGTTTGGCGGTATCGCTGAACGATCGATTGCAGTTGCATGCCGATTTCGACTACGCCAACGGCGACCGTATCGAGCAGCCATGGGGCGCGAATGTCGGGGTGCGTTACACATGGTAGGTGCAAAGGGGAGGGCGAAAGCCCTCCCCTTTGCGTTTCAAGGATTGACCCGCGAACAACAGAGAGGCGAACCATGCCAGCCAAGCACTCCGATCAGCTGTCAGGCAACCTGCCGATGCCCAGCGCGCCTGATATGCTGCCGAACCTGCCAGGGGGGCAGCCCAACCTCCTGAGCGTTGACTCATTGCGCACTCCGTTGCGCATCGATGTGCCCAAGTGGCCAGGGTCAGTGCCGTCGCCGCGCGATCCCGAGACGCTGACGTTGCTGTGGAACGGTGTCGAAGTGAATCAGAAAATCATCGAGAAACCGTTCGAGGACGGGGAGGATCTGTTTCTCGAGGTGCCCGTGGCGCATCTTCATGAAGGTGATGTGGCGGTGACCTACCATGTAGTGTTCTACAACCGGAACGAAGACAGTTCTGCCCCCCTGGCCTTGACCATCGACAAAACCCCACCAGCGCTGGCACCTCAGGATGCCCTGGTGTTCCCCGACCTGGCCGGCTCTGAGGTGACAGAGGCCTACCTGAAAGCCCATGATGACCGGCTGGTGGCCCATGTTCCTTTGTACGATCAGCCATACGCTGGCGATACATTGATCTGGTACTGGGACACCCTGGCATTTGAGCCGGATGAGGTGGATCGCCGCGAGGTCCGTGCCGATGAGCTCGGCGGGCCATTGCTCATCGAGTTCTCCGGGGCGCTCATTCGCGAAAGAGGCGACGGGGCGCGTTATGCCTGGTATCAGGTGCTGGATCGTGCAGGCAACCCCAGCAGCGAGGCCCGCCGGGCCACCTTGACTGCCAAAGCTCAGCCTTTGCCGCGCGAGTATGAATGGCCGGAGATCCCGGATGCGCGAGGGACAGGGCAACGTGTCGAGCTCAAGCTTGACGAGCTTGGTGCCTCTATCGCTGTCCAGTTGCCTGAATCCGCGCAGATTGGCCCAGATGAGCCATTCGCATTGCAGTGGGGGGAGCCAGGGCTCAATGGCAGCCTCTGTATTCCCGGCCAGCGGGGCATCCGCTCATTCACGGTTCCAGCACGGCGGGTCGTCAACATGAGCGGTAAGGTCATACCGGTGTATTACGAGGTCGAGGTCGGCGAGGATGTGCTTCTGCAGTCCAGCCCGCGCAACCTGAATGTCATCCCGTTCCCGCCATCGTATCTGCCCACCCCCACGTTTGCTGACTTGACAGGCGGCATATTCAAGTTCGGCGAAGACACACCGGAACCTGACATCCGGATCGTGAGTTGGCCCAAGATGCATACCGACCAACGGGTGACCATCGAGGTGCACGGTGGGAATAAAAGCTGCGCGGTTCTCAGTGCCCATGCCATCACGTCGCAAGAGGTGCAACTGGGCCTTGGCATGGCCGGGGAATACAAGGTACCGCGCGCGTTTTTTGACCAGCTGGTATCGGGTGTTACGATAATTCTGATGGTTTGGCTCAGTTTTGATCAAGGGCAAAGCTGGCCTCAAACACCCACCTTCACGCAAGTGAGCTTAACGTTCCAGCGCGTCGACAGGCGTTAACGCCTGCGTTATTTCAGGGGTAGCGCCCCCGAAATCATTGATGGTGGTAAAAAGCAGGCTCGCCGGGCTGTTGACCTTGTGAGAGGCCACCGCGTAACGCTGGCGCGACATGGGGGCCACCATTTCACGCGCTTCCAGGCGCTCGGTCTGGCCTGCGACCGTCAGTTCCAGGCGGCCAAAGGTGTAGTGAAACGCAGTCGGGTTATCGACCACAACATAGGTTGTGCCCTGGTCGGTCTGCAGGCTCCACTTGAGGTCGGCCAGCTGCTGCTCGGGCTTGCCTGAGAGCGCTGCAGGTCGATAGAACAGCTTGATGCGGGTGCGCAGGGCAATGGTCAGGCTGTTTTGAGCCGCATCCTCATCGCTTTGTTGAGGGATTTCCTGGGCATTGAAGAAAAACAGCGACTCGCGATCCTCCGGTAGCTGATTGGGGAGGTTGTTGATCTGAACCGTCTGCTGGCTGCCTGGGTCGAGCCGGAAAAGGGCGGGCGAAGCGACCAAGGGTACTGCGGTGGTGGTGTCGTCCTGCTCGGTGTTGACCCAGGCCTGAACGGCGTAGGTGGACTTGCTGGGGTTGGCGACCACCACCGTGCTGCTCTGTTTGTTACTGGGCAGAACGATGCGAGTGGTACTGATGGTAAGTGCTGCCTGCGCGGCAGCGGGCGACAGGTACAGCGCGAGTGTGATGATAGCGGCGAGGCAGGGCTTGAGTGTGGGCATGGCGGTACTGTGAGCGATTCCGGGGGGCAGGCGCGCGAATACGCACCTGCGAAGTAGAGTGTGATCAGCGAATGTCGACCAGATAGTTGACACTGGTCCGGATGTGGCCTTCGGTCACGGAGCGCTCGGTCATTTGCAGGCGGGTGATGAAGTTCATGTCGGTGGGTACTGAATCGCTAAGGAGGTAGCCCTTCGATTGGGTGTTCGGCTCTACCGGAGCTCCGTCTTCATCATAGATGACGAGACTCAGGCCACTGCTGTAGCCAACGCCGCTTTGCAAGCCGTACATCTGGCCCGATGGGTCGGTCCCATAATTGGGCTTATAGGTCACGTAACCTTGTTGGCCGGCGCCGATCGTACAGGTCATTGGGTCGACCCGGAGCGCGAACTTGACCAGTCCTGTCTGGTCGCCGACGACCTTGAAGTCGTCGGTTCTGAAATCGCCCAGGTGGATTTGTGGCAAGGACGGGCCGCCAGGCGTGACCACGTCGATAGGGCACGTGCCGCCTGTTGAGACAGTGCCTTCGAAGTTGATGATGTTGCTGGCGAATGCTGTATTGCCGATCAGACCCAGTGCCAGTGCGGCATAGATACGTTTCATCTGGTATTCCCTAGGATATGCTTTAGTAAGTCGTGCACAACGCCCGGCGAGCGGAGATGAACACGACAGGCATAAAGCTATGCGGGATCTCGAGCTGGATCTGTAGGATTTAGTCGCAATGCCGGGGTGCAATGGCTAAGCGAACAGCTTGTTTGTTACCGCTGCCGTCACCGCTCACTGCGCAGCGGCGGCCTGCGCCAGTGCCTGTTTTTGCGCGTGCCAGTCGAACGGCCTGCCGTCGCGCTCTGCTTCGTAACGCTGCTCTTCCAGTTGCTGGTACAGGGCCAATTCTTCATCCGGCATGAAGTGCAGGCAATTGCCAGCGAAGAACCAGAGCAGGTCACGCGGAACCAGGTGGGCAATTTGCGGGTAGCGCTGGATCACCTGGCAGATCAGGTCCTGGCCCAGGTACTGGCTCTCCAGCGGGTCTTGCGGCAGCAGGGCCAGCAATTCGTCGAAACGTTCAAGGAACAGGACGTGGCTTTCCTCCGGTACCTGGTCGGCCTCACCCAGGGCTACCAGTATTGTGCGCAGGTGGTTCAGCAGTTGCAGGTGATATTCCAGATGGGGGTTGGCCATGGGGGCGGTCCTCGGGGTGGTGAAAAACGGGGGCGGAGTATACGCCGGTTGGGGATGAGGTGGGGATGGTGGTGGCTGTGCTGGCCTTATCGCCGGCCAGCCAGCCACCACGCGATCTAAGGTCAGCGTACCTTGCCGTGTTCCGGTAGCAACTGCTCCTTGCTGAACGCATCCACATCGATCACGTGCCGGCGTGCCTGTTCCGCCGCGTGCAGCCGTTGCCCTTCACCAGGCTGCAATATCCCCCTCTGGACGGCGGCATCGATCACTGACTCCCCCGGTGCCGGTTGTAGCTTGCCCTCCTTGATTGCCTGGTGCAGGGCCTTGTGCAGCGGCGCCGCTTCATCCAGCAGTTCGCAAGCCCGTTGCAGCGCTGCTACCGGATCACCGTCAGCGTGTGGCCGGAAGCAGCCGGCGAGCAGCTCTTCCAGGGCTGGGTCACCCTTTCTACGGCCTATCAATGCCGCCACCTCGGCATCCAGTTCATCGCTCGGCCCGTTATGGCGGCGGCCAAACGGGAACACCAGCACGCGCAACGCGCAGCCGACAAAGCGGTTGGGGAAGTTGTCGAGCAGCCGGTCCAGTGCCTTCTCTGCCTGGCCCAGGCTTTCTTCCATGGCCCAGCGCAACAAGGGCTGCATATGCTCGGGCGAGCCCAGATCGTGGTAGCGCTTGAGCGCTGCGCTGGAAAGGTACAGGTAGCTGAGCACATCACCCAGTCTTGCGCTCAGGCGCTCGCGGCGTTTGAGTGCACCACCGAGCAACATCATTGACAGGTCTGCCAGCAAAGCGAACGCTGCCGCCTGGCGGTTGAGGGCGCGGAAGCAACCCTGGCTCAGGGCATCGCCCGGTACGCTTTCCAGGCGCCCCAGCCCGAGGTTGTATACCAGGGTACTGGCGGCGTTGCCGGCGGCGAACATGATGTGCTTCATCAGCAAGTCGTCGAACTCGCGCAGCGCCTGATCATGGTCCTGGCGGCCGGCCAGGGCCATTTCCTTGAGCACGAAGGGGTGGCAGCGGATGGCGCCCTGGCCGAAGATCATCAGGTTACGCGAAAGGATATTGGCGCCTTCGACCGTGATGAAGATCGGCGCGCCTTGCCAGTTACGGCCCAGGTAGTTGTTCGGGCCCATGATGATGCCCTTGCCGCCGTGCACGTCCATGGCGTGCTGGATGCACTCGCGGCCGCGCTCAGTCAGGTGATACTTGAGGATCGCCGACAGCACCGACGGCTTCTCGCCCAGGTCCACGGCCTTGGCCGTCAACAGACGCGCGCTGTCCATCAGCCAGGCGTTGCCGCCGATGCGTGCCAGCGACTCCTGAATACCCTCGAACGCTGCCAGTGGTACGTTGAACTGCTCGCGAATGTTCGCGTACTGGCCGGTGACCAGGCTGGTGTACTTGGCGGCGCCCGTACCGACTGCCGGCAGGGAAATGGAGCGCCCCACCGACAGGCAGTTCATCAACATCATCCAGCCCTTGCCGAGCATGGCCTGGCCGCCGATCAGCATGTCCAGCGGCACGAACACGTCCTTGCCGCTGTTGGGGCCATTCATGAAGGCTGCACCTAGCGGCAGGTGACGTTTGCCGATCTCCACCCCGGGTGTGTCGGTGGGGATCAGGGCCAGGCTGATGCCCAGCTCTTCCTCGTCGCCCAGCAGGTGGTCGGGGTCGTAGGCCTTGAAGGCCAGGCCCAGCAAGGTCGCCACAGGGCCCAGGGTGATGTAGCGCTTTTCCCAGTTAAGGCGCAGGCCCAGCACCTCTTCACCGTTCCACTGGCCCTTGCAGATGATGCCGGTGTCGGGCATGGCGCCAGCGTCGGAGCCGGCTAGCGGGCCGGTCAGGGCGAAGCAGGGAATCTCGTCGCCGCGCGCAAGCCGTGGCAGGTAGTGGTTGCGTTGTTCATCGGTGCCGTAGTGCAGCAGCAGTTCGGCTGGGCCGAGGGAATTGGGCACCATTACCGTGGAGGCCAGGTCGCCGCTGCGGGTGGCCAGTTTCATCGCCACCTGGGAGTGGGCGTAGGCGGAGAAGCCCTTGCCGCCGTACTCCTTGGGGATGATCAAAGCGAAGAAGCCGTTCTGCTTGATGTGCTGCCAGGCCTCCGGCGGCAGGTCCAGGTCCTGGCCGATCTGCCAGTCGCTGACCATGGCGCACAGTTCTTCCGTGGGCCCATCGATGAATGCCTGCTCTTCGTCGGTCAGCTTCGGCGCCGGGTAGGCCAGCAGGGTGCGCCAGTCTGGGCGGCCGCTGAACAGTTCACCGTCCCACCAGACCGTGCCGGCATCGATGGCTTCGCGCTCGGTTTGCGACATGGGCGGCAGGGTGCGCTGGAACCAACGGAACACCGGGCCGCTGAACACCTTGCGCCGCCATTCGGGCAGCACCACCAGCGCGACCTTGAGCGCGAGCACCACCCAGATCAGCGCCAGCAGCCAGCCGGGCGCACTGCTGAAAATGCCCATCAGCAGCACATAGGCCGCCATGATGCCAAGAATCTGCAAGGGCGCCAGGCGCCGGTGCGTGAGGTATGCCGCGCCGATCACCAGCACTACCAACCACAACAGCAACATAATCGGTCCTCCTTGGAACCAGGGGCTTGAGCCGTCCCAGACAGCTTAGACGCAATGCTGTGAACGGCAGGGTCAGAACAGTGACAGGGTGTGGCGGTGGGAGTTTCAGTTCATTGCGTGCCTGCGCCGGTACAGGTAGCGAAGGTCTGGAGTAGACTGTGCCACCTTTGCATCTCATAAGGACGTTGCCATGCTGAAGATCTGGGGCCGCAAGAATTCGAGCAATGTGCGCAAGGCGCTGTGGATCGCCCACGAGCTGGGCCTGGATTTCCAGTCCATCGACGCCGGCGGCGCATTCGGTGTGGTCGACGAGCCGCACTACCGCGCCCTCAACCCCAATGGCCTGGTGCCCATGCTCGAGGATGGCGACCTGGTGCTGTGGGAATCCAACACCATCGTCCGTTACCTGTGTGCCGAATATGGAGCCGAACAAGGCTGGTACCTGAACGACCCGCGCCAGCGCGCCCTGGCCGACAAATGGATGGACTGGACCACGTCGTCGTTGGCCACCCCGTTCCGTCCGCTGTTCTGGGGCCTGCTGCGCACGCCGGAAGACCAGCGCGACTGGGTGGCGATCAATGCCGCGCAAAAACAGTGCGCGCAATTGCTGTCGATCGCCGATCAAACCCTGGCGCACCAGCCGTACCTCTCCGGTGACCAGATTGGCATGGGCGACATCCCACTGGGTTGTTTCGTCTATGCCTGGTTCGAAATGCCCATCGAGCGCCCGGCCATGCACCATCTGCAAGCCTGGTATGAGCGCCTAAAGCAGCGCCCGGCCTATCAGGCAGCGGTAATGACGGCACTGACCTGAACCTGCTTCGATAGTCACTATCAATACATGTAACTGTACTTGTGCGGCCTGGCCTTGCACCATGGCCGCACTCACTGCGCCAGTGAATTGCCCTGGCGTGTCCTGACCTTTTCACTCGGTACGTGACCCGCTATGAGTTCTGCCCTGTCCATCCGACAGTTGACCAAAACCTACGGTAATGGCTTCCAGGCCCTTAAAGGGATCGACCTGGACGTCGCCGAAGGTGACTTCTTCGCCTTGCTCGGCCCCAACGGCGCCGGTAAATCCACCACCATCGGCATCCTCTCGACGCTGGTCAACAAGACCACTGGCACGGTGAACGTGTTCGGCCACGACCTGGACCGTGAGCCTGCTGCGCTCAAGCGCTGCCTGGGGGTGGTGCCGCAGGAGTTCAACTTCAACCAGTTCGAGAAGACCTTCGATATCGTGGTCACCCAGGCCGGCTATTACGGTATCCCGCCAAAACTGGCCAAAGAGCGCGCTGAACAGTACCTGACCCAGTTGGGGTTGTGGGACAAGCGCGATGTCCAGTCGCGCTCGTTGTCCGGCGGCATGAAGCGCCGGCTGATGATCGCCCGGGCGTTGATCCACGAGCCACGCCTGCTGATCCTCGATGAACCGACCGCAGGGGTGGACATCGAGCTGCGCCGGTCGATGTGGAGCTTCCTCACCGAGCTCAACCAGAAGGGCATCACCATCATCCTGACCACCCACTACCTGGAAGAAGCCGAACAGCTGTGCCGTAACATCGGCATCATCGACCACGGCACCATCGTCGAGAACACCAGCATGCGCCAGTTGCTGGGCAAGCTGCATGTGGAGACCTTCGTGCTCGACATCAAGCAGGACCTTGCCAGTGCGCCAGTGCTGCAAGGCTACCCGTGCCGGCTGCTGACCCCGCACAGCCTTGAGGTGCAAGTGGACAAGGACATTGGCATCACCGCGCTGTTCGCCCAGCTGGCGCTGCAGAACATCGAGGTGCAGAGCCTGCGCAACAAGACCAACCGACTCGAGGAGCTGTTTGTGTCACTGGTGGAAAAGAACCTGTCGAAGGTGGCCGTATGAGTGTGGAACTGCGCACCAACTGGGTCGCCCTGAACACCATCGTCTACCGCGAAGTGCGGCGCTTCCTGCGTATCTGGCCGCAAACCTTGCTGCCCCCGGCCATTACCATGGTGCTGTACTTCGTCATCTTCGGTAACCTGATTGGCCGGCAGATCGGCGACATGGGTGGTTTCACCTACATGCAGTACATCGTGCCGGGGCTGATCATGATGTCGGTGATCACCAACTCCTACGGCAACGTGGTGTCGAGCTTCTTCGGCAGCAAGTTCCAGCGCTCGATCGAAGAGCTGATGGTGTCGCCGGTGTCGCCGCACACGATTCTCGTCGGCTATGTGCTGGGTGGCGTGCTGCGCGGGCTGGCGGTCGGGGTGATCGTGACCATCCTGTCGATGTTCTTTACCGACCTGCAGGTGCACCACTTGGGTGTGACCGTGGTCGTGGTGTTGCTGACGGCCACCATCTTCTCGCTGCTGGGCTTCGTCAACGCCGTGTTCGCACGCAACTTCGACGACATCTCGATCATCCCGACCTTCGTGCTGACGCCGCTGACCTACCTGGGCGGGGTGTTCTATTCGATCAACCTGCTGCCGCCGTTCTGGCAGACCGTGTCGCTGGCCAACCCGGTGCTGCACATGGTCAACTCGTTCCGCTACGGCATCCTAGGGGTGTCGGATATCAGCATTGGTACGGCGATCACCTTCATGCTGGTCGCCACTGCGGTGCTCTATGCACTGTGCGTTCGCCTGCTGGTCAGCGGCCGCGGCATGCGCGCCTGAGGCCCTGAGCTTGCGCCGGCGCCATTGCCGGCCAATCCACCAGCGCCAGTACAACAGGGTGGTGAACCAGGCGACGATGCCCAGCACCACACCGCACACCACCGAGCCCAGCAGGAACGGCTGCCATAGCGTTGCCAGCTGGTCGGTGATCCATTCGAAGGTGAGGTCGTCGGGCAGGCTGCGCGGTGGTGTGCCCAGCAACCAGGCGCCGGTCATGTAGGTGACGAAAAATACCGGTGGCATGGTCAGGGGGTTGGTCAGCCATACCAGGCTGACGGCGATCGGCAGGTTGCCACGCACCGGGATCGCCAGCGCAGCGGCCAGCAGCATCTGCATGGGGACGGGAATCAGTGCCGCGAACAGGCCCACGCCCATGGCCCTGGCCACCGAATGGCGGTTCAGGTGCCAAAGATTCGGGTCATGCAGCAACTTGCCGAAAAAGCGTAAGGACTTGTGTTCCCGAATGCTGGTCGGATCCGGCATGTAGCGTTTGAAAAGGCGGCGCGGCATGTAGGCTCCCCGAGCGGTCATCACGCAAGTATGCCCTGATTCCATCTCAGCCTCGTTCAGAGTTTGTGACAATTGTTGAGCGAGCCTCGGCGTCTTTTCGTCTATGCCTGAGTGGGTCATTCGGTTTCCGGAGCTCTAACTCATGCGCACAGGGATGTTTGCGCTGGCGCTCGGGCTGTTGTGCCTGGGTATTGTTCCCCAATTGCCATCGGTCGGGTGGCTGTGGCTGCTGCTCGGTGGCGGCCTGCTTTGCCTGTGCACACGCCTTTGGCCGCTGGGTTGCTTTGCGCTGGGGCTGTGCTGGGCGTGCTGGTCGGCGCAGCAGGCGCTGGATGATCGCCTGGCCCCAGGCCTGGATGGCCGTACGCTGTGGCTGGAGGGCCGGGTGGTCGGCTTGCCGACGCACACGGCGCGTGGGGTGCGCTTTGAGCTGGAGCAACCGCGCTCGCGCCGCGCTGCGTTGCCCCAGCGCCTGCAATTGCATTGGTTCGATGGCCCACCGCTGCGTGCTGGCGAGCGCTGGCGCCTGGCCGCTACCCTGCAGCGCCCGGCCGGGCTGCTCAACCCGCACGGTCCGGACCGGGAGGCACAGTTGTTGGCCAGGCGCATCGGCGCCACTGGCACGGTCAAGGCCGGCCAGGTGCTGGATGCCGCGCAGCCGGGCTGGCGTGACGCTCTGCGCCAGCGCTTGTTGAGTGTCGCCGCCCATGGCCGGGAAGCTGCCCTCGTCGCGCTGGTGCTCGGTGATGGTGCCGGCTTGGCCCGCGAGGACTGGCAAGCGCTGCAGGCCACGGGTACGGTCCACCTGTTGGTGATTTCGGGGCAGCACATCGGCCTGGTCGCCGGCTTGCTTTACGCCTTGGTCGCCGGCCTTGCGCGCCGTGGCCTGTGGCCTGCGGCTCTACCCTGGTTGCCGTGTGCATGTGGCCTGGCCCTGGGCGGGGCGCTGGCCTATGGCTGGCTGGCCGGTGCGGGGGTGCCGGTGCAGCGCGCCTGCTTGATGCTGGCCGTGGTCTTGCTCTGGCGCCTGCGCTTTCGCCATCTTGGGGCGCTGTTCCCTGTGCTGCTGGCGCTCATCGGGGTGCTGCTGGCCGAGCCCCTGGCCCCGCTGTTGCCTGGGTTCTGGCTGTCGTTCGCGGCAGTGGCGACCCTGGTCTACTGCTTCAGTTCGCGTCTTGGCAGGTGGCGGCCCTGGCAAGGGTGGACCCGCGCCCAGTGGGTGATCGCCATCGGGCTGCTGCCGGTATTGATCGCCACCGGTTTGCCGGTCAGCCTGAGTGCGCCGTTGGCCAACTTGCTGGCAGTGCCCTGGATCAGCCTGGCGGTATTGCCTTTGGCGCTGCTTGGGACCTTGCTGCTGCCGTTGGCAGGGGTAGGTGAAGGCCTGTTGTGGCTGGCAGGTGGGCTGCTGGACGTCTTGTTCCGGTCGCTGGCGTGGGTAGCGGACTGGCGCCCGGCATGGCTACCGCCTGCGTTGCCGACCTGGGCCTGGCTGATGGTCTGCCTGGGGGCGTTGCTGGTGCTGCTGCCGTCCGGCGTGCCCCTGCGCAGCCTGGGCGGGACCCTGCTGCTGGCGTTGTGGGTGCCCAGGGAAGCTGTGCCCCCTGGGCAGGTGGAAGTCTGGCAGCTGGATGTCGGGCAGGGCTTGGCGGTCTTGCTGCGCACGCAACATCACAGCCTGCTCTACGACGCCGGGCCTGCGCGGGGTGATAGTGATCTGGGTGAGCGGGTGGTGTTGCCGACTTTGCACAAGCTGGGCGTCAAGCGCCTGGACATCATGCTCGTCAGCCATGCCCATGCCGATCATGCCGGTGGCGCACCGGCCGTGTACCGAGGGTTGCCGGTGGTGCGTGCGCTGGGCGGCGAAGCGCTGGAGAGCCTTGCCCTGCAGCCGTGTACCCGTGGTGAGCAGTGGGAATGGGATGGGGTGCGCTTTTCGCTGTGGCATTGGGCCCAAGGGCAGAGCAGCAACGACCGCTCGTGCGTGCTGCTGGTCGAGGCGCAGGGAGAGCGGCTGCTATTGGCAGGCGATATGGAGGCGGGGGCCGAGCGCGCATGGTTGGCGGACCACGCCGCGCCACGTATCGATTGGCTGCAGTCGCCGCACCATGGCAGCCGCAGTTCCTCGACCGAGGCATTCATCCGCGCCACGGCGCCGCGCGGGGTGCTGATCTCGCGCGGGCGTAACAACGGTTTCGGGCATCCGCATGTGCAGGTGCTCGAGCGGTATCGGCGGCATGGGCTGGCCATTCACGATACGGCGGTGGAGGGGGCGTTGCGGTTGGTGTTGGGAAGCCGTGGCGAAGTGGAGGGCGTACGGGGGCAACGACGCTTTTGGCGCAGTAGGGGTGCATACCCCCACGCAATTCCCTGACCTTCGGCAGATGAGCCCCCGGCGCGCCTATGTTAGAGTGGCGGCCTTTTTCCGAGGGGGCGTTTACTGTGTGGGAATTGGTCAAGTCCGGTGGTTGGATGATGCTGCCGATCATTCTGAGCTCCATCGCTGCCATGGCTATCGTCGTCGAGCGCCTGTGGACCCTGCGCGCCAGCCGCGTTACCCCGCCACACCTGCTGGGCCAGGTATGGATGTGGATCAAGGACAAGCAACTCACCAGTGACAAGCTCAAGGCCCTGCGCGCCGATTCGCCGCTGGGTGAGATCCTCGCTGCGGGCCTGGCCAACTCGCGCCATGGCCGTGAAATCATGAAAGAGTGCATCGAGGAGTCGGCCTCGCGGGTCATCCACGAACTGGAGCGCTACATCAGCACGCTCGGTACCATCGCCGCGATGGCCCCGCTGCTTGGCCTGCTCGGTACCGTACTGGGCATGATCGATATCTTCAGCGCCTTCATGGGGACGCAGATGACCGCCAATGCGGCCGTGCTGGCCAGTGGTATTTCCAAGGCGCTGGTCACTACGGCGGCTGGCCTGATGGTCGGCATCCCGGCCGTGTTCTTCCACCGTTTCCTGCTGCGCCGCATCGACGAACTGGTGGTGGGCATGGAGCAGGAGGCAATCAAGCTGGTGGAGGTCATCCAGGGCGACCGTGAAGTCGAAGTGGCCGGAGGCAAGGCGTGAAGTTCCGGCGCAATCGCCAGCGGGAGAACGTCGACATCAACCTGGCGTCGTTGATCGACGTGGTGTTCGTCCTGCTGCTGTTCTTCGTGGTCACCACCACCTTCACCCGTGAGACCCAGCTGCGTGTGGAGCTGCCTGAGGCCGTCAGCGCCGAACAGCCAGCCGCAGACCCGGAAAAGCTGGTGGAGGTCACCATCAGTGCCGATGGCGTGTATTCGGTGAACAACCACCTGTTGCCCAAGAGCGACCTGGCCACCCTGACCGAGGCGATCCAGCGCGAGTCGGGCGGTGACAACACGCTGCCGCTGGCCATCAGCGCCGACGGCAAGACCCCGCACCAGGCCGTGATCACTGCGATGGATGCCGCCGGCAAGCTCGGTTTCAGCCACCTGCGCATGACCACCGTCGAGGCTGCCCAGGGGACACCTTGATGGCGCTCGCCGACCGTCTGCTAGCCGCCTGGTACGCCGGGCATCCGGCCCTTGCCCTGCTGCGCCCGCTCGAAGCGCTTTACCGGCGGGTGGTGACGCGCAAGCGCGCGCGGTTTCTCAGTGGCGAAAGCGCCAGCTACCGTGCCCCGGTACCGGTCATCGTAGTGGGCAACATCACTATTGGTGGCACCGGCAAGACGCCGATGATCCTTTGGTTGATCGAGCATTGCCGGCGCCAGGGGCTGAGGGTGGGGGTGGTCAGCCGCGGCTACGGTGCAAAACCGCCTCGGTTGCCCTGGCGTGTCGAAGCCTCGCAGCGTGCCGAGCAGGCCGGCGATGAGCCTTTGTTGATCGTTCAGCGCACGGGTGTGCCGCTGATGATCGACCCCGACCGCTCCCGCGCCGTGCAGGCATTGCTGGCCAGCGAGCCGTTGGACCTGATCCTGTGTGACGACGGTATGCAGCACTATCGCCTGGCGCGCGACCTGGAGCTGGTGCTGATCGATGCTGCCCGTGGCCTGGGCAATGGCCGCTGCCTGCCGGCCGGCCCCCTGCGCGAGCCTGCCGAGCGCCTGCAAGAGGCCGATGCGGTACTGTTCAATGGCGCCACTGTCGATCGCCCCGAGGGCTTCGCTTTTCGTCTGCAACCCAGTGCGCTGGTCAACCTGCGCAGTGGAGAGCGCCGCGCGCTCGACTTCTTTCCTCCTGGCCAGCGCCTGCATGCGGTGGCCGGTATCGGCAACCCGCAACGTTTCTTCAACACCCTGCTGGGGCTAAACTGGGAGCCGGTGCCGCATCCGTTCGCCGACCACGCCCAGTTCAGCGCGCAAAGCCTGGCTTTCAGCCCGTCGCTGCCATTGGTGATGACCGAGAAGGACGCGGTGAAGTGCCGGGCCTTCGCGGCCGATGACTGGTGGTACCTGGCCGTGGAGGCGCTGCCTACGCCGGCCTTCTGCGACTGGTTCGACAGCCAGCTGCAACGCTTGCTGCCAGGGCCGCGAACGCCCTGAGCCCCTTTTCAATTTCCGGCCATCTGGCCTCAAGGAAGCTTCCATGGACACCAAATTGCTCGACATCCTGGCCTGCCCGATCACCAAGGGGCCGCTCAAGCTCAGCGCTGACAAGACCGAGCTGATCAGCAAGGGCGCTGGCCTGGCCTACCCGATCCGCGATGGCATCCCGGTGATGCTGGAAAGCGAGGCGCGCACCCTGACCGACGACGAGCGTCTGGACAAATGAGCCTGAACTTCACCGTGGTCATTCCCGCCCGGCTGCGCTCGACGCGCCTGCCGGGCAAGCCGTTGTTGCTGATCGCCGGCAAGCCGATGGTTCAGCACGTCTGGGAGCAGGCGCGCAAGAGCGGTGCCGGCCGTGTGGTCATCGCCACCGACGACGCCAGTATCGTCGAGGCCTGCCAGGCCTTTGGCGCTGAAGTACTGATGACCCGCGCCGACCATGAGTCGGGTACCGACCGCCTGGCTGAAGTGGCTGCGCAGCTTGGCCTGCCGGCCGACGCCATCGTGGTCAACGTCCAGGGGGATGAGCCGCTCATCCCGCCGGTGATCATCGACCAGGTCGCAGCCAACCTGGCGGCGCATCCGGAGGCAGGTATTGCCACCCTGGCCGAGCCGATCCACGACCCCGAAACCGTGTTCAACCCCAATGCGGTCAAGGTGGTCAGCGACAAGAACGGCCTGGCCTTGAGCTTCAGCCGTGCGCCGCTGCCGTGGGCACGTGACGTTTTCGCCAATGACCGCACCCAACTGCCGCAAGGTGTGCCTTACCGCCGCCATATCGGCATGTACGCCTACCGCGTCGGTTTCCTTCAGGACTTCGTCAGCTGGGGGCCGTGCTGGCTCGAGCAGACCGAGGCGCTCGAGCAGCTGCGTGCCCTCTGGCATGGGGTGCGTATCCACGTGGCCGATGCCATCGAGGCGCCAGCAGTGGGTGTCGATACTGCACACGACCTCGAGCGCGTACGGCGCTTGTTGGAGGCCTGATGCGCGTCCTGTTCGTTTGCCTGGGCAATATCTGCCGGTCGCCCACCGCCGAAGGTGTGCTGCGCCATCAGTTGCAGGCCGCTGGCCTGGCTGGGCAGGTGCAGGTGGCGTCCGCCGGGACCGGTGACTGGCACGTGGGCAAGGGGCCTGACAGCCGCACCTGCAAGGCCGCACTGGCGCGGGGCTATGACCTGTCGCAACAGCGTGCCCAGCAGGTCAAGGCTGAGCACTTTGCCGAGTACGACCTGATTCTGGCCATGGACGAAAGCAACCTGCGCCACCTGCGCGCCATGCGTGCCCCCAATGCGACTGGCGAGCTTGACCTGTTCCTGCGCCGCTATGGGGCGCCTGTGGATGAGGTGCCGGACCCTTACTACGGCGGCGCAGAGGGGTTCGAGCAGGTGCTGGACCTGATCGAGGCGGCCTGCCATGAGCTGGTTGTCGAAATCAAGGGGCGGTTATGACGGCGCACTGGCAGGAGCAGGTTTCGCTCAAGCCTTACAATACCTTCGGCATCGATGTGAAAGCCCGGTACTTCGCCCAGGTACAGAGCGACGACGAGGTGCGCGAGGCCCTGGCGCAAGCGCGCCAGCGAGGGCTTGCGGTGATGGTCATCGGCGGCGGCAGCAACCTGCTGCTGACCCGTGATGTCGACGCGCTGGTACTGCACATGGCCAGCCGTGGCCGCCACGTCCTCGGTGATGACGCGGGGCGTGTGCTGGTCGAGGCCGAGGCGGGCGAGCCGTGGCACCCCTTCGTGCAATGGTCGTTGCAGCAAGGCTTTTGTGGCCTTGAAAACCTCAGCCTCATCCCGGGCACGGTAGGGGCTGCGCCGATGCAGAATGTGGGCGCCTACGGCGTGGAAATCAAGGATGTGTTCGCCGGGTTGACGGCGCTGGACCGGCACACAGGCGAGCTGCGTGACTTCGGGCTTGAGGAATGTGCTTTTGGTTACCGCGACAGCCTGTTCAAGCGTAACCCTGGGCGGTGGTTGATCCTGCGGGTGCGCTTTGCCTTGAGCCATCGGCTGCAGGCCCATCTGGATTACGGCCCGGTACGTCAGCGCCTGGCCGAGCAGGGCGTGCAGGCGCCGACGGCGCAGGCCATCAGCGACGCTATTTGCAGCATTCGCCGCGAGAAACTGCCCGATCCGGCTGAGCTGGGCAATGCCGGCAGCTTTTTCAAGAACCCGGTGGTTGCCGTCGAACAGCTGGCGCGGATCCGCGCTGAGTTTCCAGGTGTGGTGGCTTATCCCCAGGCTGACGGGCAGGTCAAGCTGGCGGCAGGCTGGTTGATCGAGCAGGCCGGCTGGAAGGGGTATCGAGATGGCGATGCCGGTGTGCACCGTTTGCAGTCGCTGGTGCTGGTCAATTATGGCCAGGCAAGCGGAGCGCAGTTGCATGGCCTGGCGCAACGCATTCAGGCGGATATCCTGGCGCGGTTCGGGGTTGCGCTGGAGATGGAGCCCAACCTGTACTGAGCCCGGTGCAGGCACCCCAAGCGGCCAAGAAAAAGCCCCGCCAGTTCACACTGGCGGGGCTTTTTCATTCAGCCGTGGCTATCAACCGTGATGAGGTTTGTGCTCATCGGCGGTTTCCAGCGCTGGCGTACCTGCAGTGGCCGCTTCCTGCGCAGCCTTGGCAGCCGCTTCGGCCTCGCGCTTGCGACGACGCACTTCACGTGGGTCGTTAGGGGCGCGGCCGTTAGGCAGCATCACGGTGGCCGCTTCGGGCACTGCCTGGGTTTCCACCGGGGCAGGCTCGGCGACCACAGGCGCTGCTTCGACTACGGTTGCTGCCGGCTCGACAGCCACTTCTGGCTGGGTTTGGGCGACAACGGCAGGCAGCTCGGCAGCCGGCGCTTGTTCAACGGCGACTTGGGCCTTCTCGGCTTCACCCGCTTCGATCACCGGAGCTTCGACAGGTGCCTCTACAGGTGCCTCTACAGGCGCCTCGGCAACCACTACCGGTTCGACCGCAGGCGCTTGTTCGACTACCGGCTCAGGGGCAACTTCAACCACAGGCGCGGCGTTGGCTTCGACTGCAACGACCGGCTCGCTGAGCGGCTGCTCGACCACCGGTGCAATGGCGATTTCCTCGGCCTTGGCGACGGCTTCGACCTGCTCGGCCGGCTGAGCCGCTTCGCTGTTGTCGGTGGCCGCAGTTTCGGCACTGGCGCGTTCAGCCTGCTGGTTGGCTTGCGCTTCGGCGCCAGCACTGATGTTGCTGCTGGCTACAGCGGCGGTGACGGCCAGGCCGGCAGCCAGTTCGGCACCCAGCTCGGTGGCCTGGTGCTGTTGTGGTTGCTCGTCGCTGCCTTCTTCATCGCTGCCTTCGATCAGCTCGCCATTGGCGTTGCGCTGACGTTCACGACGGTTGCTGCGGCGACGCTGGCCGCGGGAGCGGCGGCGCGGACGCTCGTCATCGGAGCCTTCCTGCTCGTCCTGTTGCAGCTCCTCGTTCGGCAGTTGCTCATCGGCGAGCTCTGCAGCCTTCTCGGCAGCCTGCTCGGCTTCACGTGGCTGACGCTCTTCGCGTGGAGGGCGTGGCTGACGCTCTTCACGCGGTGCGCGCTCTTCACGCGGTGCACGTTCTTCACGTGGTGCACGCTCTTCACGTGGAGCGCGCTCTTCACGCGGTGCACGTTCTTCGCGAGGCGCACGATCTTCACGTGGTGCACGTTCTTCGCGAGGCGCACGCTCTTCGCGCGGTGCACGCTCTTCACGTGGCTGGCGTTCTTCACGAGCGGCCGGTGTTGCATCCAGCGGCTCACGCAGTTCGCGTACGCGCTCTTCGCGGTTGCCGCGGCGGTCTTCGCGTGGCTGACGAGGGGCGCGTTCTTCGCGCGGTGCACGCTCTTCACGCGGTGCACGTTCTTCCCGCGGTGCACGCTCCTCACGTGGTTGGCGCTCTTCACGCGGGGCACGCTCGGCGCGCTCTTCACGCGGTTTGCGCTCTTCGTCACGGCGGCCGTTGCGGTTGCGGCTCTGCTGGCGGCCGTTGCGACGCTCCTCGTTACGCTGAGTGCGCTCGGGGGCAGGCTTCTCGGTGGTGACCACCGGGGTGGCGGCAGGCTCTTCCTTGCCGGCGAACAGGCTGACCAGCGACTTCACCAGGCCTTTGAACAGGCTTGGCTCCGGTACGCTGGCTGCCGCGGCGGCCGGTGCGGCAGGCTGCTGCTCTTCGACAGTGCTCGGTACCGGCGCGTTGGCGCGGGCCGGTGCGGTCTTGACCGCCGCTTCCTGACGCACCAGGGTGCGCGTGGCGGTCGGCTGCGGTGCTTCTTCGGTCTCGGAGGCCGCGATTTCGTAGCTGGACTGGTTGTTCAGCACTTCCGGGTTGTCGTCGCGCAGGCGCTGGACTTCGAAGTGCGGGGTTTCCAGGTGGTCGTTCGGCAGAATGATGATGCGGGCACGGGTGCGCAGTTCGATCTTGGTGATCGAGTTGCGCTTCTCGTTGAGCAGGAACGCGGCGACCGGGATCGGTACCTGGGCGCGTACTTCGGCAGTACGGTCCTTCAGTGCTTCTTCCTCGATCAGGCGCAGGATGGCCAGGGACAGCGATTCGACATCGCGGATGATGCCGGTGCCGGAGCAGCGCGGGCAGACGATGCCGCTGCTTTCGCCCAGCGACGGACGCAGGCGCTGACGGGACATTTCCAGCAGGCCGAAGCGCGAGATGCGGCCGACCTGCACGCGAGCGCGGTCAGCCTCGAGGGCTTCGCGTACACGTTCTTCGACGGCGCGCTGGTTTTTCGCCGGTGTCATGTCGATGAAGTCGATCACGATCAGGCCGCCGATGTCGCGCAGGCGCAGCTGGCGGGCGATTTCTTCGGCCGCTTCCAGGTTGGTCTGCAGCGCGGTTTCCTCGATGTCGCTGCCCTTGGTGGCGCGCGCCGAGTTGATGTCGATGGAAACCAGGGCCTCGGTCGGGTCGATCACGATCGAACCGCCAGAGGGCAGGTCGACGACGCGCTGGAAGGCGGTCTCGATCTGGCTTTCGATCTGGAAGCGGTTGAACAGCGGCACGCTGTCTTCGTACAGCTTGACCTTGCTGGCGTACTGCGGCATCACCTGGCGGATGAAGGTCAGGGCTTCTTCCTGGGCATCGATGCTGTCGATCAGCACCTCGCCGATGTCCTGGCGCAGGTAGTCGCGGATGGCGCGGATGATGACGTTGCTTTCCTGGTAGATCAGGAACGGTGCAGCGCGGTCCAGGGAGGCTTCCTTGATGGCGGTCCACAGCTGCAGCAGGTAGTCGAGGTCCCACTGCATTTCTTCGCTGCTGCGGCCAAGGCCCGCGGTGCGCACGATCAGGCCCATGTCGCCTGGCACGGTCAGGCCGTTGAGGGCTTCACGCAGTTCGTTGCGCTCTTCGCCTTCGATGCGGCGGGAGATGCCGCCGGCACGGGGGTTGTTCGGCATCAGGACCAGGTAGCGGCCTGCCAGGCTGATGAAGGTGGTCAGGGCGGCGCCTTTGTTGCCGCGCTCTTCCTTCTCGACCTGGACGATGACTTCCTGGCCTTCGCTCAGGACGTCCTTGATGTTGACGCGGCCTTCAGGGGCTTTCTTGAAGTACTCGCGGGAGATTTCCTTCAGCGGCAGGAAGCCGTGACGTTCGGAGCCGAAGTCGACGAAGGCGGCTTCGAGGCTGGGCTCGATCCGGGTGATCTTGCCTTTGTAGATGTTGGCCTTTTTCTGCTCACGCGCACCGGACTCGATGTCCAGGTCGTAGAGACGTTGGCCGTCCACCAGGGCTACACGCAACTCTTCGGGTTGAGTTGCGTTAATCAGCATTCTTTTCATGTTGTACCGTCGGTTTCCGGGCTGCCGGAAACGGCGTTCGGCACACACGACTTCTCATGGTCGGTGCCAAGGTGCGCAAAGGGTGGCCGGGCCACCCCCGTGTCGAGCAACGTTCGGCACCAGCCGGTTTCCCAGCCTGCCGTTGTCGCGACGACGCGTCCTGTTTGCTGCGGTGCCAAGAGGCCCCTGCGGTATCTGCAGAGATATCCGAATCGATATCCGAATCAACCCAGCAGGCCTCGTGCACTCAGTCAGGAGGAGGAATCAACCGTCAGCCGTGGACGCCCATGGGGCATCTGTTCAGGACCTTATCCGCTCGCCGGCCATGCATTGGGCCGGTGGCCGGACGCGGTGCTACACGGTCCGAGGGCTGTGCATCTCCACCCTGCACGTATCCCTGATAATTCGGGTGCTGCCGCGCGCTGAATCCGCAACGGGTTGCATTTTTCGCCAGCGCAATTTCCGCGCTGACGCCATTCATGTCCAAGGCAGGTATTTCCGAAGCATTCGCCGTGCGTTGCGTGCAAGCGTCGGGGCGGGCAGAGGTGCAGCGAAAAGAAGCGGGTAAGCAGGTGAAACACCGCACTTGTCGTTTTTTTTCGGTCTTCTCTACACAGCGCTGGTGGCGATTCCAGGCAATTCGGTAAACTGGCGAAAACCCCGTAGGACGGCCTCGCGTCCTGCAGAATTGCGTTGGTCAGGGACCGGCTAAGGGCCTGGTGCCGCTGGCCTACCGCTTTTGGCGGCGTTCGCGACTATAGCAGTAATGATTAAGTGCTTCAATTCCATAAAAAATTGTTATGATCCTTCGATGACGACCAATACCCCTCCGACTTCCGGCGTTCAGCTGATCGAAGTCGCGCCGGAGCTTGCCGGCCAACGTATCGACAATTTCCTCATCACCGCGCTCAAGGGCGTGCCCAGGACGCTGGTCTACCGCATCCTGCGCAAAGGCGAGGTCCGGGTCAACAAGGGTCGTGTCAAGCCTGAGTACAAGATCCAGGCCGGTGACATCGTCCGTGTACCGCCCGTGCGCCTGCCTGAGCGTGACGAGCCGGCCCCGGTTGCCCAGGGCCTGCTGCAGCGCCTGGAAGCCGCCATCGTCTACGAAGACAAGGCGCTGATCGTGATGAACAAGCCGGCCGGTATCGCCGTGCATGGTGGCAGTGGCCTGAGCTTTGGGGTGATCGAGGCGCTGCGCCAGCTGCGTCCGGATGCCAAGGAGCTGGAGCTTGTGCACCGCCTGGACCGCGACACCTCTGGCCTGCTGATGATCGCCAAGAAGCGCAGCATGCTGCGCCACCTGCATGCCGCATTGCGCGGTGATGGGGTCGACAAGCGCTACATGGCGCTGGTGCGAGGCCACTGGCCTACCTCGAAGAAGCAGGTCAATGCCCCGTTGCTCAAGAGCAACCTGCGTTCGGGCGAGCGTATGGTCGAGGTTAACGATGAGGGCAAAGAGGCGCTCACCCTGTTCCGTGTGCTTCGCCGTTTCGGCGAGTTCGCCACCATTGTCGAGGCTCGCCCTATCACCGGGCGTACCCATCAGATTCGCGTGCATACGCTGCACGCCGGCCACATGATCGCCGGTGACAGCAAGTATGGCGACGAGGACTTCAGCCGCGAGATTCGTGACCTGGGCGGCAAGCGCCTGTTCCTGCATGCCTATGCCCTCACCGTGCCGCTGCCTGATGGTGGCGAGCTCAAGCTCGAGGCGCCGGTGGACGAAGTCTGGGCGAAAACCGTGGAGCGTCTGGGGGCGTCCTGATTCATGAAGAAGTCTTACGAGTTGCTGATCTTCGACTGGGACGGCACCTTGGCCGACTCGATCGGGCGGATCGTTGAGTCGATGGATGCCGCTGCCGAGCGTGCCGGTGAGGCGCCAAGCCCCGAGGAGGCTGTCAAGGGCATCATCGGCCTGGCGCTTGGTGAGGCCATTTCCACCCTCTACCCGCACCTTGATCCTGTGCAGGTCGAATCCTTCCGTCAGCACTATGCCGACATTTATACGGCGCTTGATCAGCAGCCTTCGCCGTTGTTCGAGGGGGTGGTCGAGTCGCTGGAGGCCTTCCGGGCCGAGGGTTATCGCCTGGCGGTGGCCACTGGCAAGGCGCGCCGTGGTCTGGACCGGGTGCTCAGGGCCAATGGCTGGGAGCGGTTTTTCGACATCACGCGTGCTGCTGATGAGACCCGCGGCAAGCCCCATCCGCTGATGCTCGAGGAAATTCTAGGCCATTGCGGTGTCCAACCTGGGCAGGCGCTGATGGTCGGAGATTCGGCATTCGATCTGCTGATGGCGAAAAACGCGGGTATGCATTCGGCGGCCGTGGGCTATGGTGCCATGTCGCTGCAGGCTTTGGCCGAGTTTGGTCCGCAGGTGTGCATCGATCATTTTTCTCAGTTGCGCGAGTGGTTGGCAGGTTCTGCGCAAATCCAATTCCAAGGTAGGTGAGCATGGTTGACGAGTGGAAAGCACCGGGTTCCGAGACGGAAGAAGAGCGCCTTGCGCGCGAAGACCGTGAAGAGGATGAACGCGTAGAGCGCAAGAGCTGGAAGCTGCTGGAAAAGACCGTGCTGGCCAGTGTCCAGGAGCAGCGCAGGGCGCGTCGCTGGGGGATCTTCTTCAAGCTGCTGACGTTCGTGTACCTCTTCGGTGTATTGGCCCTGTTCCTGCCTTGGACGGATATGGACAAGGCTGCCTCGCGCGGCACCAACCATACCGCGTTGGTGGAGGTGCGCGGCGTGATTGCGGATCAAGAGGCGGCCAGTGCCGACAACCTCGTCAAGAGCCTGCGCGAAGCCTTCAAGGATCCAAAGACCAAAGCCGTGATCATGCGGATCAACAGCCCGGGCGGCAGTCCGGTGCAGGCAGGTTATGTCTATGATGAGATCCGTCGCCTGCGCGGTGAGTATCCGGATATCAAGTTGTACGCTGTGATCGCCGACCTGGGTGCGTCCGGTGCCTACTACATCGCCAGTGCGGCGGACGAGATCTATGCCGACAAGGCCAGCCTGGTGGGTTCCATCGGTGTGACGGCGGCCGGTTACGGGTTTGTAGGTTCGATGGAGAAGCTGGGCGTCGAGCGGCGTACCTACACGGCCGGTGAGCACAAGGCGTTCCTGGACCCCTTTTCGCCGGAAAAGCCTGAAGAGCGCGCGTTCTGGCAGGGTGTGCTGAACACTACTCACCAGCAGTTCATCGCCATGGTCAAGCAGGGGCGCGGCGATCGCTTGAAAGACAAGGAGCACCCGGAGCTGTTCAGTGGCCTGGTGTGGTCGGGTGAGCAGGCCAAGGCGCTGGGGCTCGTCGACGGTCTGGGCAGTGCGAGCTATGTGGCCCGTGAGATCGTGGGTGAGAAAGAGTTGGTCGATTTCACGGTCGAGGAGTCGCCGTTCGATCGCTTCTCCAAGCGCCTCGGTGCCAGCGTGGCCGAGAAGTTAGCCCTGTACATGGGCTTCCAGGGGCCTGCTCTGCGCTGAGGGCAGGCCGGCCCCTGGCGGTCTCATGGTACTGCCACGCCTTCTTTGCTCAGCATGTCCACCAGCCGAATCAACGGTAGGCCGATCAGGCTGGTGGCGTCGCTCCCGTGGGTGCTTTGGAACAGGCTCACGCCCAGCCCTTCTGCCTTGAAGCTGCCCGCGCAATCCAAGGGCTGCTCGGCCGTCACATAGCGCTCCACGCGCGCCCGATCCAGTTCCCGCAGGGTCACGGTAAACGGTACGCAATCGACCTGGCATTGCCCTGTGGCGGTGTTCAGCAGCGCCACCCCGGTCAGGAAGGTGACGTGCTGCCCGCTGGCCGCAAGCAGCTGTTCGCAGGCCCGCTCGAAGCTGTGCGGCTTGCCCAGGATCTGCTCGCCGAGTACCGCAACCTGGTCAGAACCGATGATCAGGTGTTGCTGGTGGCTGCCGGCGAGTGCCTCGGCCTTCTGCCTGGCCAGGCGTCGCACCAGGTCCGTGGCAGGTTCGTCGGCGAGCGGCCGCTCGTCCAGGTCGGGGCTGGCCCACGTGAAGGGCAGGCCCAGGCGCGCGAGCAGTTCGCGCCGGTAAGGGGAGCTGGAAGCCAGTAACAAAGGCAGCATGGTAGACTCCTGATCAGTTGATCCCGATTCTAACATGCAACATGCCGCCGAATTTCCTTTGACAGGTGCAGGGGGCATCCCTAGAATGCTGCGCCTATGTTGAATGACCCGATTCCACCTCACGTTGACCCGCGCAAATTAGCCGATCGTGGCGTAACCCTTAACGGTTCGCTGCAACTCGCTGATTTGGAAAGACTCTGCGACCCGCTTTCCGACAATGTCGGTACGGTGCAGGCGAAGTTCGATTTTGAACGAGATGAACAGCACGTAGTGGTTATCCACAGCGAGCTGAATGTCGAAGTCAAAATGGTTTGCCAGCGTTGTCTTGAGCTGGTCACCCTGCCGATTCACAGCGAATGTACTTACGCTGTGGTGAAGGAGGGTGCGAATACCCAGTCGTTGCCGAAAGGCTATGACGTGCTGGAACTGGGCGAAGATCCTTTGGATCTGCAGGCCTTGATCGAGGAGGAGCTTCTGCTCGCCTTGCCCATCGTGCCTGCTCATCATCCGGAAGAATGCCAGCAGCCGGCGGGCGCAGACGAGCCCGAATCGAGCAAGGACGAGGTATCGCGGTCCAACCCGTTCAGTGTTTTGGCGCAGTTAAAGCGTGACCCAAACGTTTAGGAGTTAATCAATTATGGCTGTTCAGCAGAACAAAAAATCCCGCTCTGCCCGTGACATGCGCCGTTCGCACGACGCTCTGTCGGAAAACGCGCTGTCGGTAGAGAAAACCACCGGTGAAGTACACCTGCGTCACCACGTATCGCCAGAAGGCGTATACCGTGGTCGTAAAGTGATCGACAAGGGCGCTGACGAGTAATCCTTGTCTGCTCAGGTCATCGCGATCGACGCAATGGGCGGGGACTTCGGTCCCCGCAGCATTGTCCAGGCTAGCATTGCCTGCCTTTCGGCTACCCCCTCGCTGCACTTGACCCTCGTCGGTCAACCCTCCCTCCTAGAAGATCTTGTCACTGGCCTTGCGGCTGCGGATCGCGCGCGCCTGCAGATTGTCGCTGCCAGTGAGGTGATCGGTATGGACGAGCGGCCATCCCAGGCGTTGCGCGGCAAGCCGGATTCGTCGATGCGCATCGCCCTCGAACGGGTGCGTGATGGCAAGGCCCAGGCCTGCGTCAGTGCCGGCAATACTGGCGCGCTGATGGCGCTGTCGCGCATGGTGCTCAAGACGCTGCCGGGTATCGACCGGCCGGCCATGGTTGCGGCTATCCCGACCCAGGCCGGTTACTGTCAGCTGCTCGATCTGGGTGCCAACGTCGACTGCAGTGCCGAGAACCTCTACCAGTTCGCCGTAATGGGCTCGGTGGCCGCGCAGGCCTTGGGTGTGCAGCGCCCGCGCGTGGCACTGTTGAACATCGGCACCGAGGACATCAAGGGCAATCAGCAGGTCAAGCTGGCTGCCACGTTGTTGCAGAACGCACGCGGCCTGAATTATGTCGGCTTCGTCGAGGGTGATGGCCTTTATCGTGGGGAGGCGGATGTGGTGGTATGCGACGGCTTTGTCGGCAATATCCTGCTCAAATCCAGCGAGGGCCTGGCGACGATGATCGCTGCGCGCATCGAAAAGCTGTTCAAGGGTGGCCCGTTGTCGCGTGTTGCCGGGGCCGTCGCGATGCCGCTGCTCAAGCGCCTGCAGGCCGACCTGGCGCCGGCGCGGCACAATGGGGCAAGTTTTCTGGGGCTGCAGGGTATCGTCATCAAGAGCCATGGCTCGGCTGGCGTGCAGGGCTTTCAAAGCGCCATCCAGCGTGCCTTGATCGAGATTCAGGAAAACCTGCCGCAGCGCCTGCACGGGCGCCTCGAAGACCTCTTGCCTTAGGCATTTCGCCGATGAAGTGCTTAAATGTGACCGCTTGGTCCGCGTTTCCATCCAAGTTTTCAGTTTCCGCGTCTAGCCTTTGGCTCGGCGCACCCTATCCGACGACAAGATCATAAGGGCTTGTTCAATGTCTGCATCCCTCGCATTCGTCTTCCCCGGTCAAGGTTCCCAGTCGCTGGGCATGCTCAAAGAACTGGGCGCCGAAAAGCCGGTGATCGTTGAGACCTTCAAGGAAGCCTCCGAGGCCCTGGGTTACGACCTGTGGGAACTGGTCCAGGAAGGCCCGGAAGAGCAACTCAACCAAACCGACAAGACCCAGCCGGCCATCCTCACGGCCTCTATCGCCCTGTGGCGCCTGTGGCTGGAGGAGGGTGGCGCGCAGCCGGCCTTCGTGTCGGGCCATAGCCTGGGCGAATACAGCGCTCTGGTCGCTGCTGGAAGCCTGTCGCTCAAAGATGCCGTCAGGCTGGTCAAGCGCCGCGGCGAACTGATGCAAGAAGCCGTGCCGGCCGGTCATGGCGCCATGGCCGCCATCCTTGGCCTGGGCGACGATGATGTGAAGGCCATTTGCGCCGAAGCCGCCGAAGATGAAGTGGTCAGCGCAGTCAACTTCAACTCGCCGGGCCAGGTCGTCATCGCCGGTAACGTCGCCGCGGTCAATCGCGCCATCGAGCTGTGCAAAGCCAAGGGCGCCAAGCGTGCCTTGCCGCTGCCGGTGAGCGTGCCATCGCACTGCGCCCTGATGAAGCCGGCTGCCGAGCGTTTCGCCGAGCACGTCAATGCCGTCGAATGGAAGGCGCCGCAGATTCCGGTAGTGCAGAACGTGACTGCCGCCGTCGCCGCCAACCTCGATACCCTCAAGCAGGACCTGTTGGCGCAGCTGTATCAGCCGGTTCGCTGGGTTGAATGCGTGCAGACCCTCGCCGCCAACGGTGCGGTCAACCTGGTCGAGTGTGGTCCTGGCAAGGTGCTGGCTGGCCTGAACAAGCGTTGCGCCGATGGTGTGACCACCTACAACCTCAATACCCCCGACGCCGTCGCCGCCACCCGTGCGGCATTGGCCTGAATTTGGAGAAGCTTGCATGAGCCTGCAAGGTAAAGTTGCACTGGTTACCGGCGCCAGCCGGGGTATCGGCCAGGCCATCGCCCTCGAGCTGGGTCGCCAGGGCGCGACCGTGATCGGTACCGCCACTTCGGCTTCCGGTGCCGAGCGCATCGCTGCCACCCTCAAAGAGCACGGTATCACCGGTACCGGCATGGAGCTGAACGTCACCAGCGCCGAGTCCGTGGACGCGGTGCTGGGTGCCATCGGCGAGCAGTTCGGTGCCCCGGCCATTCTTGTCAACAACGCGGGCATCACCCGCGACAACCTCATGCTGCGCATGAAGGACGACGAGTGGTTCGACGTGATCGACACCAACCTCAACAGCCTCTACCGTTTGTCCAAGGGCGTGCTGCGTGGCATGACCAAGGCGCGTTGGGGTCGTATCATCAGCATCGGCTCGGTCGTCGGTGCCATGGGTAACGCTGGCCAGGCCAACTATGCGGCCGCCAAGGCCGGCCTCGAAGGCTTCAGCCGCGCCCTGGCGCGTGAAGTCGGCTCGCGCGGTATCACCGTCAACTCGGTGACCCCAGGCTTCATCGATACCGACATGACCCGCGAACTGCCAGAAGCGCAGCGCGAAGCCCTGCAGACCCAGATTCCGCTGGGCCGCCTGGGCCAGGCCGAGGAAATCGCCAAGGTGGTTTCCTTCCTGGCATCCGACGGCGCAGCCTATGTCACCGGCGCTACCGTGCCGGTGAATGGCGGGATGTACATGTAACACTGCAACTCAATGTGACGGATTGCTAAAAAAAAGAGTCATACTCCCAGCCTAAAATCCGTTATAAAGCTGCAACCAGATTCCAGGCAGTGGGTTCGGTGACTGAGCGACAGTGCGTTGCGCTTGAAAAGCGAACGCCTTTCTATAAAATTGGTCACCGGCCAGCTGCCTGACATATATCCACTAGGAGTGAAAACTAGGTATGAGCACCATCGAAGAACGCGTCAAGAAAATCGTCGCCGAGCAACTGGGCGTCAAGGAAGAGGAAGTGACCAACGAGAAGTCCTTCGTCGATGACCTGGGTGCCGATTCGCTTGACACCGTTGAGCTGGTGATGGCTCTGGAAGAGGAATTCGAGACCGAAATCCCTGACGAAGAAGCCGAGAAGATCACTACCGTTCAAGCTGCCATCGACTACGTCAACGCCCACCAGGGTTAAGACGCTGTAGTCGACGCTTCTTGTCGAGAAGAACCGCACTGCCTTTGCCGGCGTGCGGTTTTTTCTTTGCGAAGGTCCTGCAATGATCCGCGGGCTTCGAGAGCCTGTTGCCATTTCATTCCATTGCCTTGAATGCAATGGCAAGAGACTCTGTTATTAGAAAAGGAGAGTACTGTGTCGCGTAGACGCGTCGTGGTCACTGGTATGGGTATGCTGTCGCCACTGGGTACGGATGTACCGAGCACCTGGCAGGGCATTCTGGCTGGCCGCAGTGGCATCGGTCCGATCGAGCATACGGACCTTTCTGCCTACTCCACCCGTTTTGGCGGCTCGGTGAAGGGCTTCGAGGTCGAGCAGTACCTGTCGGCCAAGGAAGCTCGCAAGCTTGACTTGTTCATCCAGTACGGCCTGGCGGCCGGTTTCCAGGCGGTACGCAATGCCGGTCTGGAAGTCACCGACGCCAACCGCGAGCGCATTGGCGTGGCCATGGGCTCCGGGATCGGCGGCCTGACCAACATCGAAGAAACCAGCCGGACCTTGCACGATCAAGGCCCGCGCCGTATCTCGCCGTTCTTCGTGCCAGGCTCGATCATCAACATGATCTCCGGCTTCCTGTCGATCCACCTGGGGTTGCAGGGCCCGAATTATGCCATTGCCACGGCCTGTACCACGGGCACCCACTGCATCGGCATGGCTGCCCGCAACATCGCCTACGGTGAAGCCGACGTGATGATCGCCGGTGGCGCCGAAATGGCCGCTTGCGGCTTGGGCATGGGCGGCTTTGGTGCCTCGCGCGCGCTGTCGACCCGCAACGATGAGCCGGCCCGTGCCAGCCGTCCGTGGGACAAGGGGCGGGACGGCTTCGTGCTCTCCGACGGCGCCGGTGCACTGGTACTCGAAGAGCTCGAGCACGCCCAGGCCCGTGGTGCGACCATTTATGCCGAGCTGGTCGGTTTCGGCATGAGCGGCGACGCTTACCACATGACGTCGCCGCCCGACAGTGGCGAAGGCGCGGCGCGCTGCATGGCCAACGCATTGCGCGATGCTGGCATCCAGCCGTCTGAGGTCAGCTACATCAACGCCCATGGCACTTCGACTCCGGCTGGCGACGTCGCTGAGGTCGCGGCCATCAAGCGGGTGTTCGGCGAGCATGCCTACAAGCTGGCTGTGAGCTCGACCAAGTCGATGACCGGCCACCTGCTGGGGGCTGCGGGCGCTGTAGAGGCGATCTTCAGCGTGCTGGCAATCAACAGCCAGATGGCACCGCCGACCATCAACCTCGATGAGCCGGACGAAGGCTGCGACCTCGACTTCGTGCCTCATCAGGCGCGCAGCATGCCGATCGACGTCGTGCTGTCCAACTCGTTCGGCTTTGGTGGCACCAACGGCTCGCTGGTGTTCCGCCGGTTCGCCGGCTGATGCACAGCTGGATCGACGGCCAGCCTGCGACTGCGGTCAACCTGCAGAACCGTGGCCTGGCCTACGGCGATGGCCTGTTCGAGACCATCGCCGTGCGCAGCGGCCGTCCCAGCATGCTGGACGGCCACCTGGCACGCCTGGCCCTGGGCTGCCAGCGTTTGGCAATCGATGCCGACCTGGCGCTGGTGCGCGATGAAATCCTGCGTTATGCCACCCAACTGGGCGATGGTGTCGCCAAGCTGATCCTCACCCGGGGCGACAGCCAGCGTGGCTATGCGCCGATGGCAGGTGTTGCGCCGCGGCGCATCCTGCTGGGCGGCCCCTTGCCCAGCTACCCTGGCGAACATGCCGAGCACGGTGTGCGTCTTTTTCCTTGCCAGACCCGGCTTGGGGAACAACCGTTACTGGCGGGCCTCAAACATCTCAACCGTCTGGAGCAGGTGCTGGCCCGTGCCGAGTGGCAGGACAGCGAGCATGCCGAAGGCTTGATGTGTGATGGGCAAGGCAGGCTGGTCGAAGGTGTTTACAGCAATCTTTTCCTGGTGCGCGGCGGCGTGTTGCTAACCGCTGAACTCAGCCGTTGCGGCGTGGCCGGCGTGATGCGCGGTGCATTGCTGGAGCACGCGCAGGCGCAGGCCATCCCGCTGCAAGTGCGGGACCTGGCGTTCGATGAGCTTGCGCTGGCCGATGAAGTATTTATCTGCAACAGCGTTTATGGGGTCTGGCCTGTGCGGGCTTTTGCTGCACTGAACTGGTCGCCGGGCCCACTCACCCGTAAACTGCAGGCCTTTGCCCGTACGTTACTGGATACCTGAATTCGTGAGACGCAAAATCCTGCTGCTGCTGGAAATGGGCTTGATCCTGGCCGGCCTGGCATTGGGCTGGGCTGCCTGGAAGGTCAACTCGGTGCTGGAGCAGCCCCTGCGCGTGACGCAGGAGCAACTGCTCGACGTGCCCAGTGGCACCAACCCCAATCGCATGTTCTACCGCATGGAAGGCGAGGGGTTGCTCGATGACGCCTTCTGGTTGCGCCTGTACTGGCGCTTCAACATGGCCGGTACGCCCCTGAAAACCGGCGAGTATCGCATCACGCCGGGCATGACCGTCGAAGATTTGTTCGATGCCTGGCGCCGTGCCGATGTGGTGCAGTACAACCTGACGCTGGTGGAGGGTTGGACGTTCCGCCAGGTGCGTTCGGCGATCGCCAGGCATGAGAAAATCAAGCACACCCTGGAAGGGCTTTCCGACGCCGAGGTCATGGACAAGCTTGGCCATACCGGCGTGTTCCCGGAAGGCCGGTTCTTCCCAGATACCTACCGTTTCGTGCGAGGCATGAGTGACGTCGAGCTATTGCAGCAGGCCTATATGCGGCTGGATGAAGTGCTGGCCCAGGAGTGGGCCGAACGCGCCACCGACCTGCCTTATCGTGACCCGTACCAGGCGTTGATCATGGCTTCGCTGGTGGAGAAGGAAACCGGCATCCCCCAGGAGCGCGGGCAGATTGCCGGGGTGTTCGTTCGTCGCCTGCGGCTGGGCATGATGCTGCAGACAGACCCTACTGTCATTTACGGCATGGGCGAACGCTACAACGGCAGAATCACCCGCGCCGACTTGCGTGAGCCCACGCCTTACAACACCTACACCATCGCTGGGCTGCCGCCCACGCCGATCGCCATGGTCGGGCGGGAGGCGATTCACGCGGCGCTGCATCCAGCCGATGGCACCAGCCTGTACTTCGTCGCCCGGGGTGATGGCAGCCATGTGTTCTCCGACGATCTGGACGATCATAACTCGGCAGTGCGCGAGTATCAGCTCAAGCGGCGCGCGGATTACCGGTCAAGCCCTGCTCCCCAGGCTCAGCCGGATGCCCAGGGTGTACCTGCCCAAGCATCGCCAGAGTCGGACGAGCCCTCTGCACAGGACCCGGCACCGGCCAGCGACCCCGCTCCGGCCGACGCCCCTGCAGCTGACGAACAACATTAAGGACTGCCTGTGAGCGGCTTGTTTATTACCCTGGAAGGCCCCGAAGGCGCGGGCAAAAGTACCAACCGTGATTACCTGGCGGCACGCCTGCGAGAGCAGGGGCTGGATGTGGTGCTGACCCGCGAGCCTGGCGGTACGCCGCTGGCTGAAAAGGTGCGCGAACTGCTGTTGGCACCCAGTGATGAGGTGATGGCTGCCGATACCGAGCTGCTGTTGGTGTTCGCCGCGCGCGCCCAGCATCTGGCGCAGGTGATCCGCCCGGCGCTGGACCGCGGCGCCGTGGTGCTGTGTGATCGTTTCACCGACGCTACCTACGCCTACCAAGGCGGTGGCCGCGGCCTTTCGGTGGAGCGGATCGCCGTGCTGGAGCAGTTTGTCCAAGGCCAGTTGCGCCCCGACCTGACGCTGGTTTTCGACCTGCCGGTGGAAGTCGGGTTGGCCCGTGCCGCCGCCCGTGGGCGGCTGGATCGTTTCGAGCAGGAGGGGCAGGCCTTCTTCGAGGCCGTGCGCCAGGCTTACCTGCAGCGCGCGCAACGCGAGCCGCAGCGCTACGATCTGCTGGACGCGGCGCAGCCGCTGGAAGCCGTGCAGCGCGCCATAGACGCGCTGTTGCCGGGCATCCTGGAGCGTTGCCGTGGCTGAAGCCTACCCTTGGCAGCAGGCGCTGTGGCAGCAGTTGGCCGGGCGTGCGCTGCACGCCCACGCCTACCTGCTGCACGGGCCGCAAGGTATCGGCAAGCGCGCCTTGGCCGAGCGCCTGATGGCCCGCTTGTTGTGCCAGCAGCCACAGGGGCTCGATGCCTGTGGGCAGTGCAAGTCCTGCTTGCTGCTCAAGGCGGGCAGCCATCCAGACAACTTTGTGCTGGAGCCGGAAGAGGCTGACAAGCCGATCAAGGTCGATCAGGTGCGCGAGCTGGTGTCCTTCGTCGTGCAGACCGCGCAGCTGGGTGGGCGCAAGGTCATCCTGATCGAGCCGGTCGAGGCGATGAACGTCAATGCTTCCAACGCCCTGCTCAAAAGCCTGGAAGAGCCCTCCGGCGACACCGTGCTGCTACTGGTCAGCCACCAGCCCAGCCGCCTGTTGCCGACCATCAAGAGCCGCTGCCAGCAAGTCAGCTGCCCACAGCCGAGCCTTGCCCAGAGCCAGGCCTGGCTGGCCACCGCGCTGGCCGACAGTGACGAGGCCGAGCGTGACGAGCTGCTGACCCTCGCTGCCGGCTCGCCGTTGATGGCGGTGAACCTGCAGGCCCAAGGGGTGCGCGAGCAGCGTGCGCTGGTGACCGATGGCGTGAAAAAGCTGCTCAAGCAGCAACAATCACCCACTCAGCTGGCCGAGGCCTGGAGTGGTGTGCCCCTGCTGTTGCTGTTCGACTGGTTCTTTGACTGGTCGCACCTGGTCTTGCGTTATCAATTGACCCAGGACGAGGAGGGGCTAGGCTTGGCCGATATGCGCAAGGTTGTGCAATACCTTGCGCAGAAGAGCCGGCAGGCCAAGGTGCTCGAGGTGCAGGCGTGGATCCTCGAGCAGCGCCAGAAGGTGCTGGGCAAGGCCAACCTCAACCGCGTGCTGCTGCTGGAAGCCTTGCTGGCCCACTGGGTGCAGTTGCCTGGTTCCCGCTGATTCTTCAATTTTTCATGTGTGACGTCTCCCATGCTCGTAGATTCTCATTGTCACCTCGACCGTCTTGACCTCAGTGCCCATCAGGGCTCTCTCGATGCCGCCCTGCAGGCGGCCCGCGAGCGCGGGGTCGGGCATTTTCTGTGTATCGGTGTCAGTGCCGAAAATGCCGGTGCAGTGAAGGCGCTGGCCGAGCAGTACGCCGATGTCGACTGCTCGGTGGGCGTGCACCCGCTTGACCTGGCACCCGGCGAGACCCCGGCGTTGGAATGGCTCTTGCGCGAACTGGCGCACCCGCATGTCGTCGCGATTGGCGAAACCGGGCTGGACTACCACTACGAGCCGGAAGCGGCCGAACTGCAACAGGCGTCGTTCCGCTTGCACCTGGAGGCATCGCGCCAGACCGGCAAACCGGTGATCGTGCACACGCGAGCAGCCAAAGCCGACACCTTGGCGCTGCTGCGTGAGGCCAGCCTGCCACAAGCCGGCGTGTTGCATTGCTTCACCGAGGACTGGGAGATGGCCAGAGCGGCCCTGGACCTGGGTTACTACATTTCGCTGTCCGGCATTGTCACCTTCCGCAATGCCGATGCCTTGCGCGAGGTGGCGCGACAGGTGCCGGTCGATCGATTGCTGGTGGAGACCGATTCGCCGTACCTGGCTCCGATTCCTTACCGTGGCAAGCCGAACCTGCCGCAGTACGTGCGAGAGGTGGCCGAGTACGTGGCGTCCTTGCGTGGCGTCAGCTACGAGCAGTTGGCCGGGCAGACCACCGATAACTTCAAGCGCCTGTTCCCCTTGGCCCGGGTGGCCTGACCAGGGCGCTCACGATGAGCGGCGCAGCGGGCTCACTGTCGTCATCCAGGCAAAAAAAACCCGGGTTCTGGGGGAGGAATCCGGGTTAAGACCATTAGGAGTAAAACAAAGGTACGCGGTCCGTGAGTACCTTTATCGGCGCGCCACTGGGGGGGATGCGCCGCGCCAACACTTCTAGTATTGGTCAGGTTTGGCGCAGTGCCAGTGGCAATTGTTCGTTTTTTAAACAGATTTGGAATACGCCAGAGCTCGCTTCCTTCCTCAGCGCATGGCCAGGCGCCGAACTTGCTGCACAGCTTCGTCGATAAGCTGCTCACTGGTATAGAAGTGCGGGGAAAAGCGCACACCTGGGCCGCGCAGGGCACAGATCGTCCGCTCTGCCATCAGGCTGCGATAAATGTCCGCGTTGCTCTGGCCGCAAATACTGAATGTGACAATCCCACCCCGGCGCTGCGGGGTGTCCGGGCTGTGCAGTTGGATCCCGGCGATACCCGCCAGCCCTTGGTGCAACTGCTCGACGCGGCGCTGCAATTGCCGGGCAACTTCGTCCATGCCGACGTCCTCGAGCAGCGACAGGCTGGCCTCCAGCGCGCAAGCGCCCAGCATGTTCGGGCTACCACATTCGAACCGTCGGGCGCTGCGGGCCGGCTGCCATTGACGGCGTTCGAAGTCCCCCAGGTTATCCAGCATGTGCCAGCCATAGGCGTTGAGCCTAAGCTGCGGGCGCAGCGCGGCCCTGCAGTAAAATACCCCCAGGCCCTCAGGGCCCAGCATCCACTTGTGGCCGTCAGCCATGGCGAAATCACAGTCATAGCGCTGCACGTCGAAAGGCACGGCGCCAATCTGCTGAATGGCATCGACGCAGAACAGCACATTGCGTGCCCGGCACCCCTGGCCCAGGCGCGCCAGGTCCAGGCGCAGGCCGCTGCCGAACTGCACGGCGCTGACCGCCAGCAGGCGTGTGCGCCCGGTGCAGGCGGCTAGGAGCGAGGCCTCAGGATCGGCTCCGGCAAGGCTCGCCTGCACCACCTCGACGCCGCGATCCGTCAGCGCTTCCCAAACCACCCGGTTGGAAGGGAACTCCTCGTCGCTGATCACCACCTGGTCGCCATGCTGCCAGTCCAGGCCGAAAGCCACCAGCGACAGCGCTTCGGATGTGTTCTTGACCAACGCGATATCGCCGCGTGAGGGCGCGTTGAGCAGGCGCGCCAGCCGTTCACGCAGGCGGCGCTCGGTGGCCAGCCATGCCGGGTAGTCACTGGCGCCCCGTTTCACGTTTTCCTGCGCGAAGCGCGCCACGGCTTCGCTGGCCCTGCGTGGCCAGGGGGCGATGGCCGCGTGGTTCAGGTAGCACAGCCCCGGCGCCTGGTCGAACTCATCGTGAAACATAGACATGGTTGGATGATCCGTGCAATTTGCTGCAAGTTAGGCATAATAAACCGCTTCAATGTCATCCAGTCCTTCCCATGCAGAAAGAACCTCGTAAGGTCCGTGAGTTTCGCCGTCGCGAACAGGAAATCCTCGATACTGCGCTCAAGCTGTTTCTCGAACAGGGTGAAGACAGTGTCACCGTCGAGATGATCGCTGACGCCGTCGGTATCGGCAAAGGTACGATCTACAAGCACTTCAAGTCCAAGGCGGAGATCTACCTGCGCCTGATGCTCGACTACGAGCGCGACCTGAATGCGCTGTTGCATTCGGCCGATGTCGACCGCGACAAGGAGGCGCTGTCGCGCGCCTATTTCGAGTTCCGCATGCGCGACCCGCAGCGTTACCGGTTGTTCGATCGCCTGGAAGAAAAGGTGGTCAAGGGCAACCAGGTGCCGGAGATGGTCGAGGAGCTGCACAGCATACGTGCCTCCAACTTCGATCGGCTGACCCAGCTGATCAAGGGCCGCATCAGCGAAGGCAAGCTCGAAGACGTGCCGCCATACTTCCATTACTGCGCCGCCTGGGCCTTGGTGCACGGTGCCGTGGCGCTGTACCACTCGCCATTCTGGAGCAACGTGCTCGAGGATCAGGAAGGTTTCTTCCAGTTCCTCATGGATATCGGCGTGCGCATGGGCAACAAGCGCAAGCGTGATCCGGAACCGGCGAGCTGAACCACTGCATCCCGCTCCACTGACCCCGGAGTGGAACGGGGGCTTGCAAAAACCTGAATTTTGAGTCAGGTTTTGCCGGCCCCGTTTCATCCATGCCGGAGTCATTCATGATTGTCGATCGTCAAGGCAGGCGTTTTCGCAACCTGCGCGTCAGCCTGACGGCTGCCTGCAACTATGCCTGCAGCTACTGCGTGCCCAACGGCAAACGCCTGGTTGCGGCGCAGGATGAGCTGTCCGCCGAGGCGCTGGCCCGCGGGGTGGCCTATCTGATCGAAGCCGCCGGTATCGAGCGCTTGCGTATCACCGGGGGTGAGCCACTGGTCAGCCCCAGGCTGGATGCTTTTTTGGCGGCAGTGGCCAAGCTCGAACTCCAGGACATCACCCTGACGACCAATGGTCAGTTGCTCGGGCGTAAATTGCCGCAGTTGCAGGCGGCCGGCATCCGTCGCCTGAATGTCTCCCTCGACACGCTGGACCCCCAGGCATTTCGACGCATCGCCCGCGGTGGCGACCTGCCCAGCGTGCTCGCGGGCATGCAGCAGGCCAGTGCCAGGGGCATGCAGATCAAGGTGAACATGGTGCCCATGCGTGGGCAGAACCTGGACCAGGTTGTGCCCATGCTCGACTACTGCCTGGCCCGAGGCTTCGAGTTGCGTTTCATCGAACTGATGCGCATGGGCCATCTGGCCCGTGATCACAACGCATTCCTGCAGCAGTTCGTTAGCCTCGACCAGCTGCTGGACCTGATTGGCCAGGCACATGCTTTCGAGAGGGCCGATGCGCCGCTGGATGCCACTGCGCTGCGTTACCAGATACCGGGCAAAGGCCATTTCGGCGTGATTGCCAACGAGAGCGTACCGTTTTGCCGAAGCTGCTCGCGCCTGCGCCTGTCATCGACCGGCTGGCTGCATGGGTGCCTGTCGTCGAGCAACCGTCACTTTGTCGGCGATCTATTGGAGCAGCCTCGTCATCTGGCGCTGCCAGCCCTGCAGCGGTTGCTGGTCAAAGCGTTGGCTGACAAACAGGCGCTGGCGTTTTCGGGTGACGTGATGGTGATGAAGGTGATCGGCGGCTGATCTGGCGCAAAAGCTGCATCCGCCGGCTATTCGCCGGTTTTTCGTCGCCGGTCACTGGAGGAAAGATGCGTAGCCTGGTCTTGCTGCTGGCGCTTATGGCGCTGGGCGGCTGCATGAATGTCAGCGATATGGGCGAGGGCGTCCGTTACCACATGAGCGATGCCGGCCTGCTGGATCACAGCGACACACGCCGCACGCTGTCGATTCGCCTGCAGCCCGATTCGTTCATCTTCATCGGCCAGGGCGCCTTCGTGCCGCCAAGCAAGGGGCCAGTACCCAAGCAGAACGTGGTCGCCGAGGAGGCCTTCAAGAGCTTCGTCGAGTATTTCCCGCTGGTGCGGCGGGCCCAGGGCCCGCTGGGGCTCGAAGAGGCCATCGCTGAGGCCCGCTCGGTCGGCGCCGACTATGTGCTGTACACCCGTTTTGCCCGCACCGACGACCGTATCGGCAACGGTGATGAGTGGTATGACGAGCAGGCTGTCGACCGCTTGGGCTGGGACACCGGTGTGGTACAGATGATGCTGATCGAAACCAATACCCGCTACCTCATAGACACTGCGCGTATCAAAAGCCGTGGCGGTTTGTTGACGTTCCACGACAATACGCCGCAGGATTTGCTCGCAGCGCCGATGCGCGAGTACGCTCGTAGCCTTCTGGGTATGAGTGAGTGAGGGCAGGGTGATGACAGATTCCGGCAAGGCCAACGATCTTCTGGCGCAGTTACCCAAACACAAGGGGCTGCCGCCGGTGCATCTGTGGAATCCGGACTTCTGTGGCGACATCGATATGCGGATCGCGCGTGACGGTACCTGGTACTACCTGGGTACGCCTATCGGGCGCAAGCCCATGGTGCGCTTGTTCTCCACCATCATCCGTCGCGATGGCGACGACTACTTCCTGGTCACCCCGGTGGAGAAAGTCGGTATTCGGGTCGACGATGCGCCGTTCGTTGCCGTGACGCTGGATGTGCGGGGTGTGGGTGAGCAGCAGGTGCTGAGTTTTACCAGCAACGTCGAGGACCAGGTTGAGGCCGGGCCGGGCAATCCGCTGCGGGTGGAGGTCGACCCTGTCACTCAGGAGCCTTCGCCCTATGTGCTGATGCGCAGCAACCTGGAGGCATTGATCCATCGCAATGTGTTCTACCAGCTGGTCGAGCTGGCGGTGCCTGGTGAGATCGATGGCGAGCCATGGCTGGGCGTCTGGAGCCATGGGCAGTTCTACCCCATCGGGCGCGACTGCTGATTACTTTTGCGTAGCCATGAAAAAACCTCCAGTGCTTGCGCATCTGGAGGTTTTTGGTATTTGGCTCCGCGACCTGGACTCGAACCAGGGACCCAATGATTAACAGTCATTTGCTCTACCGACTGAGCTATCGCGGAATCTGCGCCTATCTTACTGATTGCCAGGGGCAAGTCAACCCGCCCCCAGCAAATCAGGCAGCCAAATCAAGCAGTTACAGTACTTCTACGATGGCCTTGGTCACCACGTGGATATTGCTCTGGTTGAGTGCGGCCACAGCGATACGGCCGGTGTCCAGTGCATAGATGCCGAACTCGTTCTTCAGGCGTGCCACTTGCTCTACGGTCAGGCCCGAGTAGGAGAACATGCCCGCTTGACGGCCGACGAAGCTGAAGTCGCGCTTGGCGCCGTATTGGGCCAGCAGTTCGACCATCTGCTTGCGCATGCCGTGGATGCGCTGGCGCATTTCACCCAGTTCGGCCTCCCACATTTGACGCAGTTCGGCACTGTTGAGCACGGTGGCGACGATGGTTGCACCGTGGGTCGGCGGGTTGGAGTAGGTGGTACGGATCACGCGCTTGACTTGCGACAGCACGCGGGTGCTCTCGTCTTTGTTGCCGGTAACGATCGACAGTGCGCCAACGCGTTCGCCGTACAGCGAGAACGACTTGGAGAACGAGCTGGAAACGAAGAAGTCCAGGCCCGACTCGGCGAACAGGCGCACGGCAAAGGCGTCTTCGCCGATGCCCTCGCCAAAGCCCTGGTAGGCCATGTCCAGGAACGGCACGTGGCCCTTGGCCTTGACCACTTCCAGCACGTTTTTCCAGTCGTCCAGGCTCAGGTCGACGCCTGTCGGGTTGTGGCAGCAGGCGTGCAGGACAATGATCGAGCCGGACGGCAGGCTGTTCAGGTCTTCGAGCATGCCGGCGCGGTTGACGTCGTTGCTCGGGGCGTCGTAGTAGCGGTAGTTCTGTACCGGGAAGCCGGCGGTTTCAAACAGGGCGCGGTGGTTTTCCCAGCTCGGGTCGCTGATGGCGACCACGGCATTGGGCGACAGGCGCTTGAGGAAGTCGGCGCCGATCTTCAGTGCACCGGTACCGCCAACGGCCTGTACGGTCACCACGCGGCCGGCGGCCAGCAGTGGCGACTCGGCGCCGAAAATCAGCTTCTGCACGGCCTGGTCGTAGGTGGCGATGCCGTCGATCGGCAGGTAGCCGCGCGAAGCATGCTGGGCAGCACGCTGGGTTTCGGCTTCGATCACGGCGCGCAGCAGCGGAATGCGGCCTTCCTCATTGCAATACACGCCCACACCCAGGTTGACCTTGTCGGTACGGGGGTCGGCGTTGAATGCTTCGTTGAGGCCCAGAATGGGGTCGCGGGGTGCCAGCTCGACAGCGGAAAACAGGCTCATTGTTACCTTGGCTCTGAATGGAGAGTGATAGGGCGTACACGCTCCAGCCGAATGCACTGAAGCGGTGCACAAACGGGGAGTCAGTATAGTGATACCGACCGGTCACTGCGACAGTGCGGCGCAGCTTTTACGGCGATTTGCGCAAATTTTTTTCAACCATTGGTCGATTTGCCGGGTCCACCGCAGGGAGCGTGCACTGCGACGCCTTGAATGCGACCCCTGGCGGGCGCATTTGGGTATAGACTACTGGCTAAATTTACAGTTACTGCGTTACCGCGAGGTCCGACATGTCCGAGTTCCAGCTCGTCACCCGTTTTCAGCCGGCCGGCGACCAGCCCGAGGCCATCCGCCAGATGGTAGAGGGCATCGAGGCGGGCCTGTCGCACCAGACCCTGCTCGGTGTAACCGGCTCAGGCAAGACCTTCAGCATTGCCAACGTCATCGCGCAGGTGCAGCGCCCGACCTTGGTGCTGGCGCCCAACAAGACGCTGGCCGCGCAGTTGTATGGCGAGTTCAAGGCGTTCTTCCCGAACAACGCCGTCGAGTATTTCGTTTCCTATTACGACTATTACCAGCCCGAAGCCTACGTGCCGTCGTCGGACACCTTCATCGAGAAGGATGCTTCGATCAACGACCACATCGAGCAGATGCGGCTGTCTGCGACCAAGGCGCTGCTGGAGCGCCGCGATGCGATCATCGTCACCACGGTTTCGTGCATCTACGGCCTGGGCAGCCCCGAGACCTACCTGAAGATGGTCCTGCACGTCGACCGCGGCGACAAGCTTGACCAGCGCGCGCTGCTGCGCCGCCTGGCCGATCTGCAGTACACGCGCAACGAGATGGATTTCGCCCGCGCCACCTTCCGTGTGCGCGGCGATGTCGTCGATATCTTCCCGGCCGAATCGGACCTTGAAGCCATCCGCATCGAGCTGTTCGACGACGAGGTAGAGAACATCGCTGCGTTCGACCCGCTCACCGGCGAAGTCTTTCGCAAGCTGCCGCGCTTCACCTTCTACCCCAAGAGCCACTACGTCACCCCTCGGGAAACCCTGTTGGAGGCGGTAGAAGGGATCAAGGACGAGCTCAAGGACCGCCTCGAGTACTTGCACAAGGCCAACAAGCTGGTCGAGGCCCAGCGCCTGGAGCAGCGTACCCGGTTCGACCTGGAGATGATCCTCGAACTGGGTTACTGCAATGGCATCGAGAACTACTCGCGCTACCTGTCCGGGCGCCCGGCGGGTGCGCCGCCGCCCACCCTCTACGACTATCTGCCGGCCGATGCGCTGCTGGTGATCGACGAATCCCACGTCAGCGTTCCGCAGGTCGGGGCGATGTACAAGGGTGACCGCTCGCGTAAGGAAACCCTGGTCGAGTACGGTTTTCGCCTGCCGTCGGCGCTGGACAACCGGCCGATGCGCTTCGATGAGTGGGAGTCGGTCAGCCCGCAGACCATCTTCGTTTCGGCAACCCCCGGGCCTTATGAGGCCGAGCACGCCGGGCGAGTGGTCGAGCAGGTGGTGCGCCCGACCGGGCTGGTCGACCCGCAGGTCGAGGTGCGCCCGGCGCTGACCCAGGTCGACGACCTGCTATCGGAAATCCGCAAGCGTGTGGAGCAGGGCGAGCGGGTGCTGGCCACCACGTTGACCAAGCGCATGGCAGAGGACCTTTCCGATTATCTGGCCGATCACGATGTGCGGGTGCGCTACCTGCACTCGGACATCGACACCGTGGAACGGGTAGAGATCATCCGTGACCTGCGCCTGGGCACGTTCGACGTCCTTGTGGGCATCAACCTGCTGCGCGAGGGCCTGGACATGCCTGAGGTGTCGCTGGTGGCGATCCTCGATGCCGACAAGGAAGGCTTCCTGCGCTCGGAGCGCTCGCTCATCCAGACCATCGGGCGTGCGGCGCGTAACCTCAATGGTCGCGCGATTCTCTATGCCGATCAGATAACCGGCTCCATGCAGCGTGCCATCGATGAAACCGAGCGCCGCCGGGAGAAGCAGGTCGCCTTCAACCAGGCCAATGGCATCGTGCCCAAGGGCGTGGTCAAGGACATTGCCGATATCATGGAAGGCGCCACCGTGCCGGGGGCGCGCAGCAAGAAGCGCAAGGGCATGGCCAAGGCCGCAGAGGAGAGCGCCCGTTACGAAGCCGAACTGCGTACGCCGGGCGAGATCACCAAGCGCATCAAGCAACTGGAAGAGAAAATGATGCAGTTTGCCCGCGACCTGGAATTCGAGGCAGCGGCGCAGTTGCGCGACGAGATTACCAAGCTGCGCGAGCGGTTGATCACCAGTTGAAGGCTGGTTCGGCCTGTGACGGCGGCATGGCCTTGGGCGGTGTCCATGCCGGCCGTCGCCCAATAACCCACCTCCCGCGCTGGAGCGCGGTGCCCGCACCCTGCTAACATCGTGCCTTTGTTTCATCTTTCGTTCGAGACCCTCCATGACCACCGTTCGCACGCGTATCGCGCCATCGCCCACGGGCGACCCCCATGTCGGCACTGCCTACATCGCCCTGTTCAACTACTGCTTCGCCAAGCAGCATGGCGGTGAGTTCATCCTGCGCATCGAAGACACCGACCAGCTTCGCTCGACCCGCGAGTCGGAGCAGCAGATCTTCGATGCCCTGCGCTGGCTTGGCATCGAATGGAACGAAGGCCCGGATGTGGGTGGCCCGCACGGCCCTTACCGGCAGAGCGAGCGTGGCGAGATCTACGCCCGCTACGCCAAGGAGCTGGTCGATGCCGGCCATGCCTTCTACTGCTTCTGCACCGCCGAAGAGCTGGAGCAGATGCGCGCCGAGCAGATGGCCCGTGGCGAAACCCCGCGCTACGACGGCCGCGCGTTGCTGCTGAGCGATGAGGAAGTGCAGCGCCGCCTGGCCGCTGGCGAGCCCCATGTGATCCGCATGAAGGTACCGAGCGAAGGTATCTGCGTGGTCCCGGACATGCTCCGTGGCGATGTCGAGATCCCATGGGACCGCATGGACATGCAGGTGCTGATGAAGAACGACGGCCTGCCGACCTACTTCCTGGCCAACGTGGTCGACGACCACCTGATGGGCATCACCCACGTGTTGCGCGGTGAAGAGTGGCTGCCGTCGGCACCCAAGCTGATCAAGCTGTACGAATACTTCGGCTGGGAGCAGCCCAAGCTGTGCTACATGCCGCTGCTGCGCAACCCGGACAAGAGCAAGCTCTCCAAGCGCAAGAACCCGACCTCGGTGACCTTCTACGAGCGCATGGGCTTCATGCCTGAGGCCATGCTCAACTACCTCGGCCGCATGGGCTGGTCGATGCCGGACGAGCGCGAGAAGTTCTCCCTGGCCGAAATGGTCGAGCACTTCGACCTGTCGCGTATCTCTCTGGGCGGGCCGATCTTCGACATCGAGAAGCTGTCCTGGCTCAACGGCCAGTGGCTGCGCGAACTGCCGGTGGAAGCATTCGCCGCGCGTCTGCAGAAGTGGGCGTTCAACAGCGACTACATGATGAAGATCGCCCCGCACGTACAGGGGCGGGTCGAAACCTTCAGCCAGGTTGCCCCGCTGGGTGGTTTCTTCTTCGAGGGCGCGCTCAAGCTCGACGCCAGGCTGTTCGAAAGCAAGAAACTTTCCGCCGACCAGGTGCGCCAGGTCATGCAGTTGATCCTGTGGAAACTGGAAAGCCTTCGTCAGTGGGAAAAAGAGCGCATCACCGGCTGCATTCAGGCCGTGGTCGAAGCGCTGGAGCTGAAGCTGCGTGACGCCATGCCGCTGATGTTCGCCGCCATCACCGGCCAGGCCAGCTCGGTGTCGGTGCTCGATGCCATGGAAATCCTCGGCCCTGACCTTACCCGCTATCGCCTGCGCCAAGCCCTGGACCTGCTCGGTGGCGTGTCCAAGAAAGAAAACAAAGAGTGGGAAAAACTGCTGGCCAACATTGCCTGATGTGGCATTGACGCGGTGCCAGTGCCAGCGGGTTATGCCGCTGGCACTGGTGCCGGTGCCGAAAAGCCGGGCGCCTGAATCAGGGCAGGGTGGTAAGTGGTTGTTATCTGTGAAAAAACTTTTGAATATTTTCAAAATTTAGTTTGACAGCCCTGCAATCCGAACTTAATATGCGCCCCGTCCACAGCGATGAACGAAACGAAGCGCCAGGCACCCAGCCGGTGATTCAGTTCAACGCGACATTGTGGGGCTATAGCTCAGCTGGGAGAGCGCCTGCATGGCATGCAGGAGGTCAGCGGTTCGATCCCGCTTAGCTCCACCAAATTCCGCTTAACAGCTCTGGCTGGTAAGCAAGACCGGGTCCAGCAACCGGGTCTTGAAGGTAAGAAGGTTCGTCCCCTTCGTCTAGTGGCCTAGGACACCGCCCTTTCACGGCGGTAACAGGGGTTCGAGTCCCCTAGGGGACGCCAGTTTTGCACAGGCGATGGTTCGCTGTCGCTGGGCCGAGAGGCTATAAATCCGGGGCTATAGCTCAGCTGGGAGAGCGCCTGCATGGCATGCAGGAGGTCAGCGGTTCGATCCCGCTTAGCTCCACCAATTTAGCCAGGGTTCGCATGTGCGGATCTTCGCGAAGGTTACGTCCCCTTCGTCTAGTGGCCTAGGACACCGCCCTTTCACGGCGGTAACAGGGGTTCGAGTCCCCTAGGGGACGCCACTTTACCCGCGTTTTGCGGGGCTTAAAGAGGCTCATTCGCCTATTGGATGAGCCTTTTGTTTTCGGGGCTATAGCTCAGCTGGGAGAGCGCCTGCATGGCATGCAGGAGGTCAGCGGTTCGATCCCGCTTAGCTCCACCAATTTAGCCAGGGTTCGCAGTTGCGGACCTTCGCGAAGGTTATGTCCCCTTCGTCTAGTGGCCTAGGACACCGCCCTTTCACGGCGGTAACAGGGGTTCGAGTCCCCTAGGGGACGCCATTTTTACCCGCGTTTTGCGGGACTTTAGAGGCTCATTCGATTATTGAATGGGCCTTTTGTTTTTCTCCCTCCTTGAAAATGTGTGCCGACAGGCGGTGGTCGATTCTGCTTGCCAAAAAATATTATGAGAATAATATTTCGATCATCATATTCTGATCGTGAGCCGGCCATGAGCGACAAGAAGACCAAGACCCGCGAGCGCATCCTCGAAGCTGCTCGAAGCGCGTTGATTCAGCACGGTCCCGCCGAGCCCAGCGTCAGCCAGGTCATGGGTGCTGCGGGGCTGACCGTAGGAGGCTTCTATGCGCACTTCGACAGCAAGGACGAGCTCATGCTGGAAGCATTCCGCCAATTGCTCAGCGAGCGCAGGGAGCTGCTGGCTCAGGTTGATCCAAGCCTGGACGGGGAAGGGCGGCGGGCACTGGTGAGTGCCTTTTACCTGTCGCGCAAGCACCGCGATGCCGAGGTGCATGCCTGTCCTCTGCCCAATTCGATCGGCGAGATGCAGCGCCTGCCAGACGTGTTTCGCGAGGTGCTGGCCGAGCACATCGAATTGATGACGGCCGCCATGGTTGACCGCCCTGAAGACGCCGACAAGGCGCTGGCTGATCTGGCGCTGATGATAGGTGGCCTGGCCCTGGCGCGCGCCCTGGGCACCGGTGAGCTGTCTGACCGCATCCTGCGTGCCGCCAAATCGGCGGTTATCTAAGTTTCCGACCCTGGAGCAAGGCGATGACTACCCTGAGCTGGATTCGCGGTGTGAATGGCACCCTGGGGCGTCTGGCCCCGGAACATGTAGCCGGCAAGATGCACCGGGCCTTCATGACCCCGCGCAACCTGCCGCCAAGGCAGTGGGAGCTGCCATTGCTGGCGAGCGCCGAGCGTATCACCCTGCGCTTCGGGCTGTCGGCATTGCGTTGGGGGCAAGGCCCGACCGTGTTGCTGATGCACGGATGGGAAGGGCGTGCGACCCAGTTTGCCGCCTTGATCGAAACCCTGGTAAAGGCCGGGCATACCGTGGTCTCTCTGGAGGGGCCGGCCCATGGCTGTTCGCCTGGGCAGCAAGCGCACGTGGTGCTGTTTGCCCGTGCGCTGCTGGAGGCTGCCGCCGAATTACCGCCGTTGCGTGCCGTGATCGGCCATTCCATGGGCGGTGCCAGTGTCTTGCTGGCCCTGCAGATGGGGCTTCGGGCCGAGGCTGCGGTGAGTATTGCAGCGCCGGCCCAGCTGCTGGGTGTGCTGCGCGGCTTCGCCCGCCACCTTGGCCTGCCGGCGCGTGCCAGGGCGGCGTTCATCCGCAAGGTCGAACAGGACGTCGGCATGCAGATCAACCGCCTGGATGTCAGTGGTTACCAACTGGAGTTGCCAGGGCTGGTCGTGCATGCCGCCGATGATGCCCTGGTGCCCGCCAGCGAGGCCGAGGTCATCCACAAGGCCTGGTTCGACAGCCGCCTGCTGCGGCTGGAAGAGGGTGGCCACCAGCGCGTACTCGCCGACCCGCGCGTGAGCGAGGCGGTGCTCGAACTACTGTCGCGTGCAGGTGCGCCGGCCCGGCAAAGCGCTTGAACATCCGATACACTCTGCCCGTTCACTGACATTGGGAGCGGGCATGAGTTGGGACCTGGCAACGCCATTCATCATTGACCTGCGTGTCGGCGGCGAGGACATCGACGGCCTCGGGCACGCCAACAACGCGGTCTACGTCACCTGGCTGGAGCGTTGCGCCTGGCGCCACTCCCAGCGCCTGGGGCTGGACCTGGCCGAGTACCGGCGCCTTGACCGGGCCATGGCGGTGGTGCGCCATGAAATCGACTACCTCGCTGCCGCCTACGAAGATGATGAGTTGCAACTGGCAACCTGGATCATCGATTGGGACCAGCGCCTGCGCATGACCCGGCGTTTCCAGCTCAAGCGCCCGCGTGACGGTGTGACCCTGCTGCGCGCGCAGACCACCTTCGCCTGTATCGAATTGTCCAGCGGCAAGCCCAGGCGCATGCCGGCGGAGTTCATCGACGGCTACGGTCCGGCGCTGACCGGCGCCTGAATCCCCGGCATTTTTGTTAGACTGCCGGCTTTTCCCGGCGAGACCTCGAAATGCAAATTGCCCTGGCCCCTATGGAGGGGCTGGTCGACAACATCCTGCGCGACGTCCTGACCCGAGTGGGCGGCATCGATTGGTGCGTCACCGAGTTCATCCGCGTGTGCGACCGCCTGCTGCCTGCTTCTTCATTCGACAAGCTTGCACCTGAGCTACGCCAGGGCGCGCGCACGGCCGCCGGCGTACCCATGCGGGTGCAGTTGCTGGGCTCGGATCCCGTCTGCCTGGCCGAAAACGCGGCGTTGGCCTGTGATCTGGGTGCGCCGGTCATCGACCTTAATTTCGGTTGCCCGGCCAAGACCGTGAACAAGTCACGCGGCGGCGCCGTGCTGCTCAAGGAGCCCGAACTGCTGCACGCCATCGTGCGGGAAGTGCGGCGCGCAGTGCCGGCGCACATCCCGGTCACCTCCAAGATGCGCCTTGGCTTTGACAGCCCGGACGGCGCCCTCGAGTGCGCCAGCGCCCTGGCCGAGGGCGGCTCGGCGCACCTGGTGGTGCATGCGCGCACCAAAGTCGAGGGCTATAAACCGCCCGCGCACTGGGAGTGGGTGGCGCGGGTGCAGGATGTGGTCAAGGTGCCGGTGTTCGCCAACGGTGAGATCTGGACCGTGGACGACTGGCGGCGTTGCCGCGAGGTGAGCGGGGCCGAGGACATCATGCTCGGCCGGGGCCTGGTGTCGCGGCCGGACCTGGCCTTGCAGATTGCGGCGGCGCGTGACGGGCGTGAGTACCAGCCGATGAGCTGGGAGGCGTTGTTGCCCTTGCTGCGCGAGTTCTGGCGCCAGGCCCAGGCCAAGTTGTCGCCGCGTTATGCGCCGGGGCGGATGAAGCAGTGGTTGGCGATGCTGACGCGCAGTTATCCCGAAGCGGTGCTGCTGTTTGCCGAGCTGCGCAGGGAAGATGATTGCCAGCGGATCACTCGGCTGCTGGGCGCAGAGGTGCAGGCATTCGAAGCCTGTGTCGCGTGATCCGTGGTGCCGGGGGGCGGTAAAAATCACCGAAAAATTTTTTGTTTTTACCCCTTGAAAGCCATTTCCTGAGCCTTATTTATTCAGTACGCGATGCCGAAGTCGGGTCGCGTAGTGACTTTACTTGCTGAATCTCAGGAGTTTATGACCATGACTACCGCTTTCTCTCTTGCACCCCTGTTCCGCCATTCCGTTGGCTTCGACCGTTTCAACGACCTGTTCGAGTCTGCGGCACGTAACGAGGCGGGTAGCAGCTACCCTCCCTACAACGTTGAAAAACATGGCGATGACCACTATCGCATCGTCGTTGCCGCAGCCGGTTTCCAGGAACAGGACCTCGACCTTCAGGTCGAGAAAGGCGTCCTGACCGTGATCGGTGGCAAACGCGATAACAGCGCTGATGAAGTGACCTATCTGCACCAGGGCATCGCCCAGCGCGCATTCAAGCTGTCGTTCCGCCTGGCGGACCATATCGAGGTCAAATCAGCCGGCCTCGCCAATGGGCTGCTCAGCATTGACCTGCTGCGCCTCGTGCCGGAAGAAGCCAAGGCCAAGCGCATTCCGATCAATGGTGACAAACCAGCACTCAACTGAGGCTGGCGGCTGTATCAGGGCTGCTAAGCAGCCCATCGCCGGCAAGCCGGCCCCCACAGGATCGCGCCGTACCTGTGGGGGCCGGCTTTTTTGCGCTTGGCCGGCACCCCATCGGTTTTCGTCGTTTAGAAATCGGCGGGGGCTTCCAGCAGCATTTGCCGGAACTCCGGTAGCGGCAGCGGCCGGCTGTGCAGGTAACCCTGGTACAGGTGACACCCCAGCCGTTCAAGAAACTCCAGTTGCTCGGTCAGTTCCACGCCTTCGGCGATCACCGCAAGGTCCAGGCTGCGCGCCATGGCGACGATGGCGCGGACGATCTCGGCGTCGTTGGCGTCCAGTGGAGCGTCGCGCACGAAAGTCTGGTCGATCTTCAGTGCGTCCACCGGCAAGCGCTTGAGGTACGTCAGCGAGGAGTAGCCCGTGCCGAAATCGTCCATGGCGAAGCTCACCCCATGGCGTTTGAGCTCGCGCATCTTGCTGATGGTGTCTTCCAGGTTCTGGATCACGATGCCTTCGGTGATCTCAAGCTTGAGCATGTGCCGTGGCAGGCGGTAGTCGTCCAGGCTGCGCAGCACCCGTTCGACGAAGTCGTTCTGGCGGAACTGCCTGGGGCTGATGTTCACGCACAGGCTGAAATCATCGGCATCGATCAACCCGTCTGCCAGCATCCGCGAGCAAGCGTCGCAGGCTTCGTCGAGTATCCAACTGCCCACTTCCAGGATCAGGCCGCTTTCCTCCAGCACCTGGATGAACTGAGCCGGCGGTTGCTGGCCCAGTTGCGGGTGATGCCAGCGCAACAGTACCTCGGCCCCGACGATACGGTTGTCGCGGGCGTCCACCTGGGGCTGAAAGTGCAAGGCCAGCTCACCCCGTGCCAGGGCCAGGCGCAGGTCGCTTTCCATGCGCAGGCGCTCGCTGGCCGCCTTTTGCATGGTGGTATGGAACAACTGGGTCGTGTTGCGCCCTGAGTCCTTGGCACGGTACAGGGCGATGTCGGCGCGTTTGAGCAGGTCGGCAGGGGTGGTGCCGTGGTCCGGGATCAAGGCTACGCCGATGCTCGGTGTTACCTGCAGGCGCTGGCCATCCAGCGACATGGGTTCGGCCAGCAGTTCGCGCAGGGTATCGGCCAGCTCGCGAACCTTGTCCTCCACGGCCTCGCGGCTGCCTTCCAGGCCACTGAGCAATACCACGAATTCGTCGCCACCCAGGCGTGCCACCGTATCTTCCAGGCGCACACTGGCTTCCAGCCGGGCGGTGATGATCTTCAGCACCGTGTCGCCGACCGGGTGGCCGAGGGAGTCGTTGATGTGCTTGAAATGGTCGAGGTCGAGAAACAGCAAGGCGCCGCGCAGGTTGTGCCGGCGCAGCAGGGCGATCTGCTGGCTCAGGCGGTCCATCAGCAAGGCGCGGTTGGGCAGGTTGGTCAGCGGGTCGTGGTAGGCCAGGTGGCGGATCTGCGCCTGGGCATTCTTCAGCTGGCTGACATCGCGGGCGGTGAGTAGCAGGCAATCGGTCTCGTTGAGGCTGATCGGCTCCACCGAGACCTCTACGGTGAGGATGTCGCCACGCTTGGTGCGCCCGAGCATCTCCCGGTGGTGCACCCGGCCACGCTCCTTCAGCTCGACCAGCAAAGCGCGACGCTGCTTGTCGTCGGCCCAGATACCCAGCTCGTAGACGCTGCGGCCGATCACTTCGGCGGTGCTGTAGCCCGTGAGCCGGCAGAACCCATCGTTGACCTCCACATAGCGGCCGCTGTGGCGCTCGGTGATGGTGATGGCGTCCGGGCTGGAATGAAACGCCTTGGCGAACTTCTCTTCGCTGGACTTGAGCGCTGCTTCGGCCCGTTGCTGTTGGGTGATGTCGCGCAGGGTGGTGACACTGCAGGGCTGGTTGTCGACGCTGATCAGCCGGCTGGAAATCACACAGGTCAGGGGTGCGCCGTTGCGGTGGTTGACCACCACTGCCACGTTGCTCAGGGCCTGTTCGCGGATGACCCGTTCGATGCGTTGCGCGCGTTCGATCGACTCGGCCCAGAGGCCGATCTGTTCAGCGGTACGGCCGATTACCTGCTCGCTGCCCCAGCCGAAGGTCTGGGTGAAGGCCGGGTTGATCTCGATGAACTGGCCGGTGTCCTGGCGGGTTACGCAGATCGGGTCGGGGCTGACCTGGAACAGGCTGGCGAATTTCTCTTCCGAGGCGCTCAGGCGCAGTTCGCGCTCGACCTGCTCGGTGATGTCCAGCAGGGTGCCAGCCATGCGCAACGGGTTACCGTGCTCGTCGCGGTACAGCCGTGCCCGGCTTTCGATGTAGCGTGACGCGCCGTCTTCCAGTTGCACACGGTAGGTGATCTGGTAGTTGCCCGCCGGGCCTTCGCGCAGGCTGCGGTAAGCCTGGCGCATGCCATCGCGCTCGTCCTGGGGCACGCCTTCGAAAAACGCGTCGAACGATTCGTGAAAGGGTATCGGGTCCAGCCCGTGCAATTGCGCGGCACGGGCCGAGCCATAGAGCATGCCGCTGGGGATGTGCCAGTCCCAGGTGCCCAGTTGCGCCGAGTCCAGGGCCAGGTCAAGGCGTTCCTGGCTATCCTTGAGCGCTTGCTCGGCGCGTTTGCGCTCGGACGTGTCGACGAAGGTGCTGAGCAGGAACGTCACCCCTTCCAGCTCGATGCCCTGGGTGCACAGAATGCCGTCGTGAATCTTGCCGCTGCTGGCGCGCAACTGCACCTCCATGATGGCCGGGCTGCCGCTGGCACGGGTCGCCTCCAGCACCTGGTGACGCTGCTCCGGGTTCACCCAGATACCGAGCTCCAGGCTGGTCTTGCCGATCACCTGGTCACCGGGCCAGCCGAACATGTCCTCGAAATGCTGATTGACTTCGAAAATCATGCCGTCGTGGCGGCGGGTGAGAAGAATCGCGTTGGGGCTCAGGTGAAACAGGGTGGCAAAACGCTTCTCCGAGTTGATCAGGGCGGTTTCCCGCTCGCGCTGGCGGGTTATTTCGCGGATCACCCCGATCATCTGGGGCCGGCCTTGGGGGTCGTGGGTCAGGCTGCCGTTGATTTCCAGCCAATGCAGGCTCCCGTCCGGCCAGCGGATGCGATGGCGCATGGCTTTCTCGGCCGGCTCACCGTTGACCACGGCCTGGAACAGTTGGCGCGTGCGGGCGCGATCTTCTTCCGGCAGCAGGTCGAGGTAATCGATATCGTTGGGCAGAGGGCGCTGCGGATCGAAGCCGAACAGTGCCTGGGTGCCGCGCGACCAGCTCACCCGGCCACTGTCGATGTCCCACAGCCAGGCGCCCAGGCGTGCACCATTGAGCGCAGCCAGCAGTTGCGGGGCATTCTGCCAGGCCTGTTCCGACTCCCTGGGATTGGCCGCAGGGATGCGCGGCAGGCGCGGAAAGCGGTTTGCTGATTTGGGCATGGGTACCAGACCTTTGGCGTTTGAGGCGTCCCTGGGTTGGAAGTGCAGGCCTGACGACCGGTCAGGCGGGCCCTGCGTGGCTGTCGAGCAAGGCCATGAAGGCCCTGGCGGCGTTCGATAGCGTTCGCTCGGTATGCAATATGTAGCCTAGCTGGCGTGACAGCTGTATGCCGGGTAATGCGATGGGTGCAACCTGATCATCGAGCATGGTGCGTGGTAGCACGCTCCAGGCCAGGCCGATCGAGACCATCATCTTGATGGTTTCCAGGTAGTTGGTGCTCATGGCGATGTTCGGGGTCAGCCCCTGGCTTTCGAACAGGCGCTGGACGATATGGTGGGTGAAGGTATTGCCGCCTGGGAATACCGCCGGGTGGCGGGCAACGTCCGCCAGGCTGACCCGGGTATTGCTGGCCAGCGGGTGCTCGGGGGCAGCGACGAAGTCCAGGGCGTCGTCCCAGACCGGGATGGCCTTGATCAGGTGATGGGGCTCGGGTGCCAGGGTGATGACCGCTATCTCGGCGCGGCCGTGCAGCACCTCGTCGTAGGCCGCTTCCGAATCGAGGAACTGAATATCCAACGCCACGGCCGGGTGCTGACGAGTGAATGCCCGTAATAGCGGGGGCAGGCGGTGCAGGCCAATGTGATGGCTGGTGGCGAGGGTCAGGCGACCACTCACCTGCCCGGTCAGGTTGGTCAGCGCACGTCGGGTATCATCGAGGACGTTGAGGATCTGATAGGCGCGCGGCAGCAGGGCGCGGCCAGCTTCGGTCAAGGTCACCTCACGGCCCAGGCGATCGAACAGGCGCACGTCCAGCTGTTGCTCCAGCCCGGCAATGCGCTTGCTCACGGCCGGTTGGGTCAGGTGCAGGCGCTCGCCGGCCCCGGAGAAGCTGCCGGTCTCGGCAATGGCAATGAAGGCGCTCAGGTTGGCCAAGTCCATTGTTCGAATTCCTGATGGTTATGCAAAGCATGAAAATTATGAATTTGAGTTATTCAATCTATCGCCATAGCATCGTCCGTACAAGCCAAGGGGTCTTTGGCATAGAAAGACGCTGATGAGGAACAGTCTGATGGCTGGCAAAACGCTCTACGACAAACTCTGGGAAGCCCATGAGGTCAAGCGCCGTGATGACGGCTCGTCCTTGATCTACATCGACCGCCATATCATTCACGAAGTGACCTCGCCCCAGGCCTTTGAGGGCCTGCGCCTGGCCAACCGCAAGCCGTGGCGCATCGATGCCAACATCGCTACCCCTGACCACAACGTGCCGACTACCCCGGAACGCAAGGGCGGGATCGAGGCCATCGTCGACCAGGTGTCGCGCCTGCAGGTGCAGACCCTCGATGAGAACTGTGACGAATACGGCATCGTCGAATTCAAGATGAATGACGTTCGCCAGGGCATCGTCCACGTCATCAGCCCCGAGCAGGGCGCCACCTTGCCCGGCATGACCGTGGTCTGCGGCGACTCGCACACCTCCACCCACGGCGCCTTCGGTGCCTTGGCCCATGGTATCGGCACCTCCGAGGTCGAGCACGTGCTCGCCACCCAGTGCCTGGTCGCCAAAAAAATGAAGAACATGCTGGTGCGCGTCGAGGGCACATTGCCTGTCGGCGTCACGGCCAAGGACATCGTGCTTGCCGTGATCGGCAAGATCGGCACCGCTGGTGGCAACGGCCACGCCATGGAATTCGCTGGCAGCGCCATCCGCGCCCTGTCCATGGAAGGCCGCATGACCATCTGCAACATGTCGATCGAGGCCGGTGCGCGGGTTGGCCTGGTTGCCACCGATGCCACCACCATTGCCTACGTCAAAGGCCGTCCCTATGCGCCTGTAGGCGAGCAGTGGGAGCGTGCAGTCGAGGCGTGGAAAGACCTGGTATCCGATGACGATGCGGTGTTCGACACCGTGGTCGAGCTCGATGCAGCGCAAATCAAGCCGCAGGTCAGCTGGGGCACTTCGCCCGAGATGGTCCTGGCCGTCGACCAGCGTGTGCCGGACCCTGCCGCCGAAACCGACCTGGTCAAGCGTGGCTCGATCGAGCGCGCCCTCAAGTACATGGGCCTGAGCGCCAACCAGGCGATCACCGATATCCAGCTGGACCGTGTATTCATAGGCTCGTGCACCAACTCGCGGATCGAAGACCTGCGCGCCGCGGCTGAAATCGCCAAAGGCCGCAAGGTGGCTGCCACCGTCAAGCAAGCCATCGTCGTGCCGGGTTCGGGCCTGGTCAAGGCCCAGGCCGAGCGTGAAGGCCTGGACAAGATCTTCCTCGAGGCCGGTTTCGAGTGGCGTGAGCCAGGCTGCTCGATGTGCCTGGCCATGAACCCGGACCGCCTGGAAAGCGGCGAGCACTGCGCGTCCACGTCCAACCGCAACTTCGAAGGGCGTCAGGGTGCAGGTGGCCGTACCCACCTGGTCAGCCCGGCCATGGCTGCCGCTGCGGCGGTGACTGGTCACTTCATCGATGTTCGCGAGTTGATCCAAGGGAGCGCAGCATGAAAGCCTTTACCCAGCACACCGGTCTCGTCGCGCCGTTGGACCGTGCCAACGTCGACACCGATCAGATCATTCCCAAGCAGTTCCTCAAGTCGATCAAGCGTACCGGCTTTGGCCCCAACCTGTTCGATGAGTGGCGTTACCTGGACGTTGGCCAGCCTTACCAGGACAACAGCAAGCGCCCGGTGAACAAAGAGTTCGTGCTCAATCACGAACGCTACCAGGGCGCCAGCGTGTTGCTGGCACGGGAAAACTTCGGCTGCGGGTCGAGCCGCGAGCACGCGCCTTGGGCGCTGGACGAATACGGCTTCCGTAGCGTGATCGCGCCGAGCTTCGCCGACATCTTCTTCAACAACAGCTTCAAGAACGGCCTGTTGCCGATCATTCTGAGCGATGAGGAAGTCGATGAGCTGTTCAAGCAAGTCGAAGCCAACCCCGGCTACCAGCTGACCATCGATCTGCAGGCACAGGCGGTGACCCGCCCGGACGGCAAGGTGCTGCACTTCGAGATCGACGCGTTCCGCAAGCACTGCCTGCTCAACGGTCTGGACGATATCGGCCTGACCTTGCAGGACGGCGAGGCGATCAAGGCCTTCGAAGGCAAACACCGCGCCGCACAGCCTTGGCTGTTCCGTGATGCCTGAATGATGTAACCGGGTTTGCTGGCCTCAGCGCCGGCAAGCCGGCTGCCACACGTCCTGCACAGGTGTTGACGCTTGTGGGGGCTGTGTGGGGGCCGGCTTGCCGGCGATTGCGGCCGTCGAGACAACCCAAAATCAAAAGGAACGCGCCCATGACCAGCACCACCCACACCGATGTGGTCCAACGCCAGTTTGGCGAACAGGCCAGTGCCTACCTCAGCAGCGCCGTGCATGCCCAGGGCCGTGAATTTGCCCTGCTGCAAGCCGAGCTGGCCGGGCAGGGTGCGGCCCGCGTGCTGGACCTGGGCTGTGGTGCCGGCCATGTCAGCTTCCACATCGCGCCTTTGGTGGCAGAGGTGGTCGCCTACGACCTGTCGCAGTCGATGCTCGACGTGGTTGCCAGTGCCGCTGCCGAGCGCGGCCTGGGCAATATCAGCACCCAGTGCGGTGCCGCCGAACGCCTGCCGTTCGCCGATGCCTCGTTCGATTACGTCTTCAGCCGCTATTCGGCGCACCACTGGAGCGACGTGGGCGTGGCCCTGCGTGAAGTGCGCCGCGTGCTGAAGCCGGGCGGGGTGGCGGCGTTCATCGACGTGATGTCGCCGGGCAGCCCGTTGCTCGATACCTATTTGCAAACGGTTGAAGTGCTGCGCGACACCAGCCACGTACGCGATTATTCTGCCGCCGAGTGGCAGCGCCAGGTCAGCGAAGCCGGCCTGCATACCCGCAGCCACACGCGCCAGCGCCTGCGCCTGGAATGGAGCTCGTGGGTTGAGCGCATGCGCACGCCCGAACCGCTGCGCGTGGCCATACGCCAGTTGCAGCAAGCCATGGGCGAGGAAGTGCGGCAGTATTACCAGATTGAAGCCGATGGCTCGTTCAGCACCGATGTCATCGTGTTGTGGGCCGAGCGCTGAGTTTTTTACGGTGCGGCCGGGCTGGCCGCGCCGCTTGAATGGATAGAGGAAAGCATGAGCAAGCAGATTCTGATTCTCCCAGGTGATGGCATCGGTCCGGAAATCATGGCCGAGGCGGTCAAGGTGCTGGAGCTGGCCAACGACAAGTTCCAGCTTGGCTTGAGCCTTGCGCATGACGTGATCGGCGGTGCTGCCATCGACCAACATGGCGTGCCGCTGGCCGACTCGACCCTGGAGCGTGCGCGCCAGGCCGATGCCGTGCTGTTGGGCGCGGTGGGCGGGCCGAAGTGGGACAAGATCGAGCGTGACATCCGCCCTGAGCGCGGCCTGCTGAAAATCCGCTCGCAGCTGGGCCTGTTCGCCAACCTGCGCCCGGCCATCCTCTACCCGCAACTGGCTGATGCCTCGTCGCTCAAGCCGGAAATCGTTTCGGGTCTGGACATCCTGATCGTCCGTGAGCTGACTGGCGGCATCTACTTCGGTGCCCCGCGTGGGCAGCGTGAGCTCGAAGGCGGCGAACGGCAGGCCTATGACACCCTCCCGTACAGCGAGAGCGAAGTGCGCCGTATCGCCCGCGTCGGCTTCGACATGGCCCGCGTGCGTGGCAAGAAGCTGTGCTCGGTGGACAAGGCCAACGTCCTGGCCTCCAGCCAGCTGTGGCGTGAAGTGGTCGAGGACGTTGCCAAGGACTACCCGGACGTTGAACTGAGCCACATGTATGTCGACAACGCCGCCATGCAGCTGGTGCGCGCGCCCAAGCAGTTCGACGTGATGGTGACCGACAACATGTTCGGTGACATCCTGTCGGATGAAGCTTCCATGCTGACCGGTTCGATCGGCATGCTGCCTTCGGCGTCGCTCGATGCCAACAACAAGGGCATGTACGAGCCTTGCCACGGCTCGGCGCCGGACATCGCCGGCCAGGGCATTGCCAACCCGCTGGCGACCATCCTGTCGGTGTCGATGATGCTGCGTTACAGCTTCAACCAGCAGGCCGCAGCCGAGGCCATCGAGCAGGCGGTGAGCCAGGTTCTGGACCAGGGCCTGCGTACCGGCGACATCTGGTCGGCCGGTTGCAGCAAGGTAGGTACGCAGGAAATGGGCGACGCAGTAGTCGCAGCGCTGCGGAATCTGTAATCTCTCTGGCCCGCCACCGTTTTTGGTCGGTGGCGGCCCACTTTTAGCAAAGGTGTAGTTGCGATGAAACGTGTAGGTCTGATCGGTTGGCGCGGTATGGTCGGTTCCGTGCTCATGCAGCGGATGCTGGAGGAGCAGGATTTCGACCTTATCGAGCCGGTGTTCTTCACTACCTCCAATGTCGGTGGCCAGGGCCCGAGCGTGGGCAAGGATATTGCTCCGCTCAAGGACGCTTATTCGATTGAAGAACTCAAGACCCTCGACGTGATCCTGACCTGTCAGGGCGGCGACTACACCAACGAGGTGTTCCCCAAGCTGCGTGAAGCTGGCTGGCAGGGTTACTGGATCGATGCTGCCTCGTCGCTGCGCATGCAGGACGACGCCGTCATCGTGCTCGATCCGGTCAACCGCAAGGTGATCGACCAGCAGCTCGATGCTGGCACCAAGAACTACATCGGCGGCAACTGCACCGTCAGCCTGATGCTGATGGGCCTTGGTGGCCTGTTCGAAGCGGGCCTGGTCGAGTGGATGAGCGCCATGACCTACCAGGCGGCGTCCGGTGCCGGTGCGCAGAACATGCGCGAGCTGATCAAGCAGATGGGCGCTACCCACGCGGCGGTGGCCGATGACCTGGCCAACCCGGCCAGCGCCATCCTCGACATCGACCGCAAGGTGGCCGAGGCCATGCGCAGCGACGCCTACCCGGCCGAAAACTTCGGCGTGCCCCTGGCCGGCAGCCTGATCCCATGGATCGACAAAGAGCTGCCCAACGGCCAGAGCCGTGAAGAGTGGAAGGCCCAGGCCGAGACCAACAAGATCCTCGGCCGCTTCAAGAGCCCGATCCCGGTCGATGGCATCTGCGTGCGCATCGGCGCCATGCGCTGCCACAGCCAGGCGCTGACCATCAAGCTGAACAAGGACGTGCCACTGGCCGATATCGAAGGCATGATCAGCCAGCACAACCCATGGGTGAAGCTGGTGCCGAACCAGCGCGAGATCAGCATGCAGGAACTGACCCCGACCAACGTCACCGGTACCCTGAACATTCCGGTGGGCCGTTTGCGTAAGCTGAACATGGGCTCGCAGTACCTGGGCGCGTTCACCGTTGGCGATCAGTTGCTGTGGGGCGCTGCCGAGCCGCTGCGCCGCATGCTGCGGATTCTGCTGGAGCGTTGATCGTTCTGCGTTGCACCGAAAACCCGCCCTGGTGACAGCGCGGGTTTTTTTGTGCCTGCCCCGGCCCCGGTAGGGCCAGCACAGACAAAACGTTACAATCCGAGTAAAGTGCCGCCCCCCGCCGTTACAGCAAAAGGATCCTCTCCATGACCCAACCCCTGGACATCGCCGTCGTCGGCGCCACCGGTAGCGTCGGTGAAACCTTGGTACAGATTCTCGAAGAACTGCACTTCCCGGTCGGCACGCTGCACCTGCTGGCCAGCATGGAGTCGGCGGGCAGCAGCGTGATGTTCGCTGGCAAGAAGATCAAGGTGCGTGAAGTCGACAGTTTCGATTTCACCCAGGTCAAACTGGCCTTCTTCGCCGCCAGCCCAGCCGTCAGCCGTAGCTTTGCCCGCAAGGCCCATGGGGCCGGCTGCACGGTCATCGACCTGTCTGGTGGCCTGGATGACGCCCTTGCGGTCGTGCCTGAAGCAAACGCCGAGTGCATCGCCGGCCTGGCGCTGCCGGCGTGCATCGCCAGCCCGAGTGCCGCAGCCGTTGCCTTGGCCGTCGCGCTGGCGCCACTCAAGGGGCTGCTGGACATCGAGCGCGTGCAGGTCATGGCGGCGCTGGCGGTGTCTGCCCAGGGCCGGGAGGCTGTCAATGAACTGGCCCGGCAGACCGCCGAACTGCTCAACGCCCGCCCACTGGAGCCACGCTTCTTCGACCGCCAGGTAGCGTTCAACGTACTGGCCCAGGTCGGTGCGGCAGACGAGCTGGGCCACACGGCACTCGAGCGCCGGCTGGTCGCTGAGCTGCCGGTGTTGCTGGGGCAGCCTGAACTGAAGATTTCCGTGACCTGCGTTCAAGTCCCGGTGTTTTTTGGCGATAGCTTCAGTGTGGCGGTACAGAGCCGTAAACCTGTGGACCTGGTTGCAGTCAATGCTGCCCTGGAGGGTGCCGACAGTGTCGAGCTGGTCGAGCGAGATGATTATCCGACCCCGGTAGGGGACGCAGTAGGGCAAGACGTGGTCTATGTTGGTCGTGTACGCCATGGTGTTGAGCAAGACCAGCAGCTCAACCTGTGGCTGACCACCGACAACCTGCGCAAGGGCGCTGCGCTCAACGCCGTGCAGGTGGCGCAATTGTTGATTAAACACATAGCGTAAAAGATACTGGCGAGCACTTTTGTCCCGCACCGCACGCGGTTTTGGGACGATTCATACAAGGGATGAGGTCATGCTTCGAATTCGCAAACTGGTTCTGGCCATGGCGGCAGCGTCGGCGCTGTCATCTGGCATGGCGAATGCCTTGGGGTTGGGTGAACTGACGCTCAAATCGGCGCAGAACCAGCCGCTGGACGCCGAGATCGAATTGCTCGATGTGCGCGACCTCACCGCTGCCGAAGTGGCACCAAGCCTGGCGCCGCCGGAAGAGTTCAGCAAGGCCGGGGTGGAATACCCGGGCTACCTCGAGGACCTGACCTTCACCCCGGTGATCAACCCCAATGGCAAGAGCGTGCTGCGGGTTACCTCCAGCCAGCCGCTGCCGGGCTCGGTGGTCAAGTTTCTGGTGCAGGTGATGTGGCCCCAGGGCCGTCTGCTGCGTGACTACAGTGTGCTGCTCGACCAGGCCAAGGCCCAGGGCGAGCAGCCTGCCGCGGCCAATGTCACCCCGGCAACCAGCAGCGCCGGCAGCTACACCACCAAGCGGCGCGATACCCTTTGGCAGATTGCTGCACGCAATACCCAGAACGGTGGGTCGGTGCAGCAGACCATGATCGCCATTCAGGCGCTGAACCCGGATGCCTTCATCGGCAACAACATCAACCAGCTGAAGGTCGGCCAGGTATTGCGCCTGCCTGATCAGCAGCAGGTCCAGAGCATCCCCCAGGCCGAAGCCAATCGCGAAGTGGCCGAACAGTATGCTGCATGGCGTGAGGGCCGGCGCCTTGGTCCGCGCGCCCGGCAGCTTGACGCTACCCGCCGCGGCGCTGCCGATGCGGCGCCCGAGCGTATCGCCCAGGGTGACAACCTGCGCCTGGTCAGCCCTGGCAACCAGCCTGGCGCTGGCGATGCCAAGGCGCTCAACGACAAGCTGGCCGTGGCCCAGGAGAGCCTGGACACCAGCCGTCGTGACAACGAAGAACTCAAAAGCCGGATGAGCGACCTGCAGAGCCAGTTGGACAAGCTGCAGCGCCTGATTCAGCTCAAGAATGACCAGCTCGCTCGCCTGGAGGCACAGGGTGCCGCCGGGCAGCCCGCACCTGCCGCCACCTTGCCGGGTGAGTCGGCCCCGGTGCAGCCTGCCGACAACGCCCAGGTACCGCCTGCCGAGCCCGTCGTGGCACCGGCGCCGGCTGCCGTCGATACCGCGCCTGGCGCTGCCACGGCGGGCGAGGATGCCCCTGCCGGCCAGCAGCCGGGTGCGCTGGATGACATCCTGGGGAACCCGCTGCTACTGGCCCTGATCGCAGGCTCCGCATTCCTCGTGCTGTTGCTGCTGGTGCTGCTGGCGCGTCGACGTAAAGCCCAGCAGGAGGCCGAAAAGCACCTGCGTATGGCGCGGGCGCTGGCTGAGGAGGGCGAGCGTAACCCCGACCTCGACCTGCCTGCGAGCAGCTTCGATGAGCTGCAGGTGTCGGCGCCTGCCGTAACCCTGTCGCCGGCGGTGGTGGCGGCCTCGGCTGCTGCAGCCGTTGCCGCGGAAAAACCGGTTGCCCCGGCACCCGTCGCCGCGCCATTACCGGAGCAGGACCCGAACGCCGAGCTATTGGCCGAGGTCGAGCAGAGCCTGGCCCGCGGCCGTCTGAATCATGCGGCCGACCTGTTGGAAACAGCCGTCGCTGCGCAACCGGAGCATGATGGCCTGCGGTTGAAGCTGATGGAGGTTTATGCGCGCCAGGGTGACCACAGCGCATTCGTGGAGCAGGAACGCAAGCTGCCGGCCAGCGAAGAGAATATCGCGCAGGTCAGTCAGCTCAAGGAGCATTACCCAGCCATGCTCGGCCTTGCCGCGGCGGGGGTGGGGGCTGCGGCGCTGGCTGCCGAGCTCGATGAGCAGTACGTGCAGGAGCTGTTGCAGGATCAGCCGCAATCGCCGGCAGAGGTCGATGCCGAGCCTGAAGCAGAACCGCAAACCGAGGCCGACGCTCAAACGCCTGCCCTCGATGACAACGGCCCGGACAGTGCCTTCGACCTTGAGCTGAGTGACGATCTGCCCCTGAGCGACCTTGAACCGCCGATGCTCGATGAAGCTGCGTTGACGGATGTGCAGGCAAATGATGAGCCGCCCGCCGTCGCTGACCCTGCCGCACAGGAAGCAGACGCCGACGCCGATTTCGAAGCCTTGCTGGCGCAGGCTCAGGCTGAACCGCAGAGCGTCGACGACCTGGCGGACTTCGATCTGGACGTGGGTGAGCCGAGCGTTGCCGAGCCGGTTGAGGAAGAGCCGGTCGACGTCGCTGCCGAACTGGCCGCTTTCGATTCCATCCCGGAGTTCGACCCGATTTCCGAGCTGGAGCTGCCAGAAGACTTCGATCTGTCGCTGTCGCTGGATGACCAGTCGCCGGCCGCCAAGAGCTTCGCTTCCGAGCTGAGCGACGTCAACGCCGAACTGGACAAGCTGTCGCAGAACCTCGAGTCGCCGTCGCTGGAACCGCACTTCACCGCTGAGGACGCTGCCCAGGAGCCGGAACCCCTGGACGATCTGGACTTCGACTTCTTCTCCGGCAGCGACGAAGTGGCTACCAAGCTCGACCTGGCGCGTGCCTATATCGATATGGGCGACCATCAGGGGGCGCGCGACATCCTCGATGAAGTGGTCAAGGATGGCGACGATACACAGCGCCTGGAAGCCGAAGACATGCTGTCCCGGCTGGTCTGAAGGCCTCACCCGCAGCTTGAAACCAACGGCAGCCCAACAAGGCTGCCGTTGTCGTTATAATCCCCGGCACTTCGTATTGCCCCACAGGTTTCACGCTCTTGGACATCATCGACACCGCTGCCACCGAATCGGCCGCCGAAGGCTTCACCCGCATCGCCCTGGGGGTGGAATACAAGGGTTCGCGCTACCGCGGCTGGCAACGCCAGGCCAGCGGTGTGCCCAGTGTCCAGCAGGCGCTGGAGCAGGCACTGTCGAAAGTGGCCAACGAGCCCATCACGGTGGTCTGCGCCGGGCGTACCGACGCCGGTGTGCATGGTTGTGGGCAGATCGTGCATTTCGATACCCGCGCCAATCGTGACGAACGCGCCTGGACCCTGGGCACCAACTTCAACCTGCCCCACGACATCAGTGTGGTCTGGTCGCGGCCGATGCCTGCGGATTTCCATGCGCGCTTCAAGGCCACCGCCCGGCGCTACCGTTATGTCATCTACAACGACCCGATCCGCCCGGCACACCTGGCCGAGGAAGTGACGTGGAATCACCGCCCGCTCGATGTGGAGCGCATGGCCGATGCTGCGCAGTTCCTGCTGGGTACTCACGACTTCAGTGCCTTTCGCGCCAGCCAGTGCCAGGCCAAGTCGCCGATCAAGCATATCCATCACCTGCGGGTCACCCGTCATGGGCAGATGATCGTGCTGGATGTGCGGGCCACTGCTTTCCTGCACCACATGGTGCGCAATATCGCCGGTGTACTGATGACCATCGGTGCAGGCGAGCGCCCTGCGGGCTGGGCTCGGGAAGTGCTGGAAGGGCGCAACCGGCGCGAAGGCGGGGTAACGGCCCATCCCTACGGCCTGTACCTGGTTCAGGTGGAGTATCCGGAGGAATTCCAGCTGCCACAGCGTTACATCGGCCCACACTTTCTGACCGGCTACGAGGCGTTGGCCGACTGACGGCCGAAAACGCTTTTGCTACCATCGGGCCTTTCAGTGGTTTCTCAGGGTTTGCAGTCCATGAGCAATGTTCGCAGCAAGATCTGCGGGATTACCCGCATAGAGGACGCGCTGGCCGCCGTCGAGGCAGGGGCCGATGCCATTGGTTTGGTTTTCTATGGCAAAAGCCCGCGCGCCGTCGATGTGCGCCAGGCGCGGGCAATCATGGCCGAACTGCCGCCCTTCGTGACCACGGTCGGCCTGTTCGTCAACGCCTCGCGCTGCGAACTCAACGAGATCCTCGAGGCTGTGCCGCTGGACCTGCTACAGTTCCACGGCGACGAAACCCCGGCTGACTGCGAAGGCTATCACCGCCCGTGGATCAAGGCGCTGCGCGTACGCCCAGGTGACGATCTGGAGGCTGCCTGCCGGCACTATGCCGGTGCGCGTGGCATCCTGCTCGACACCTATGTCGCCGGGGTGCCCGGTGGTACCGGCGAGGCGTTCGACTGGTCGCTGGTGCCTGCACGGCTGAGCAAGCCGATCATTCTCGCCGGGGGCTTGTCTGCCAGCAACGTCGGCCAGGCCATCGCCCAGGTGCGGCCGTATGCGGTGGATGTGAGTGGTGGTGTGGAGCAGGCCAAGGGCATCAAGGACGCGGCGAAGATCGAAGCGTTCATGCGCGCGGTGAAACAGGCGTGATGCCAGATGTGACGGCTGGCGGCGGGCCATCGTCCATAACTATCGCAGCCCTGCGGGGCGGCTGCCGGCATGCCGGTTGGCCAAAGAATACGTTGACGACGGTGCGGCACACAGGCAGCCCCTGTGGCCGGTCCGTCATCGTTTGACAGAAGAATTTGAGCTCAAAGGGCAGGGCATGGCCGGCCAGACTGGTCCCCGCCCGCCAATACTGGAGAAATAAAGCATGAGCAACTGGTTAGTCGACAAACTGATCCCTTCGATCATGCGTTCCGAGGTGAAGAAGAGCTCGGTGCCAGAAGGCCTGTGGCACAAATGCCCAGCCTGTGAGGCCGTGCTGTATCGTCCGGAGCTGGAAAAGACCCTCGATGTCTGCCCCAAGTGCAACCACCACATGCGCATCGGCGCACGTCAGCGCATCGACATCTTCCTCGATGCTGAGGGCCGTGCCGAGCTGGGCGCCGAGCTGGAGCCGGTCGACCGCCTGAAATTCCGCGATGGCAAGAAGTACAAGGACCGTCTGGTCGGTGCCCAGAAACAGACCGGCGAGAAGGACGCGCTGATCTCCATGAGCGGCACCCTGATGGGCATGCCGATCGTGGTCAGTGCCTTCGAGTTTTCCTTCATGGGTGGCTCCATGGGCGCCATCGTCGGTGAGCGTTTCGTCCGCGCTGCCAACTATGCCCTGGAAAACCGCTGCCCGATGATCTGCTTCTCGGCCTCCGGTGGTGCGCGCATGCAGGAAGCGCTGATCTCGCTGATGCAGATGGCCAAGACCTCGGCCGTGCTGGCCCGCCTGCGCGAAGAGGGCATTCCGTTCATCTCCGTATTGACCGACCCGGTCTACGGCGGTGTTTCCGCCAGTCTGGCGATGCTTGGCGATGTCATTGTCGGTGAGCCAAAGGCGCTGATCGGCTTCGCCGGCCCGCGCGTGATCGAGCAGACCGTGCGCGAAAAGCTGCCTGAAGGCTTCCAGCGCAGCGAGTTCCTGCTGGAGCACGGTGCCATCGACCTGATCATCTCGCGTGGCGATCTGCGTCCACGCCTGGCTCGCCTGCTGGCGCAGATGACCGGCCAGGAAACACCCGAGCAGGCACGCGAGGCCGCTGCGGTCGCCTGATGAAAGACAGAACCCTGGGCGAATGGCTCGCCTACCTCGAGCAGTTGCACCCCTCGGCCATCGACATGGGGCTGGAGCGTTCGCAAAAGGTGCTTGCACGGTTGGCCCTGGGCAAGCTGGCGCCTCGTGTGGTGACGGTCACCGGCACCAACGGCAAAGGCTCGACCTGTGCCTTCCTGGCGTCGTTGCTGCGTGCCCAGGGGTTGAAGGTTGGCGTGTACAGCTCGCCACACCTGTTGCGTTACAACGAACGGGTGCTGATCGACGGCCAGGAGGCCAGTGATGAGCGCCTGTGCGAAGCCTTCGCTGCCGTCGAGGCCGCCCGAGGCGAGATTTCCCTCACCTATTTCGAGATGGGCACCCTGGCGGCATTCTGGTTGTTCTACCAGTCCGGGCTGGATGCCGTGGTGCTTGAAGTGGGGTTGGGTGGTCGTCTGGATACCGTGAACGTCATCGATGCCGACCTGGCTCTGGTGACCAGTATCGGCGTCGACCATGTCGATTACCTGGGCGATACCCGCGAGTTGGTCGCCTTCGAGAAGGCTGGCATCTTCCGCCCGGGCAAGCCAGCGCTGTGCGGTGACCTGGATCCCCCTCAGCCACTGTTGGACAAGGCGCGTGAACTGGCGGCGCCGTTGTTCCTGCGTGGGCGCGACTTCGACCTTACCAGCGCCGATACCACCTGGCACTGGCGTGGTACGGCAGCAGAGGGCGCCGCGGTGGAGCTGTCAGGCCTGCCGCTGCTCGACCTGCCGATGGAAAACGCCACCCTGGCGCTGCAGGCGTACCTGCTGATGGGGCTTGCTTGGGATGCCGGGCAGATCCGTCAGGCGCTGCTCGATACCCGTATCACCGGGCGGCTGGACCGCCGTACGCTCAATTGGCAAGGCAAGCGCGTAGAGCTGTTGCTGGATGTGGGGCATAACCCCCATGCAGCAGCGTATCTGGCGCGTCGCTTGTCAGTGCGGCCGGTCGGGGGCAGGCGTTTGGCCGTCTTCGGCCTGCTGGCGGACAAAGACCTGGCGGGCGTGTTGGCGCCTTTGCATGGCCTTGTCGACGACTGGGCGGTGGCGCCTTTGCAGTCACCGCGCAGCCGCCCGGCCGCCGAGCTTGTCGGCGCCTTGACGAACCTCGGTGCGTCGGTGAAGTCTTATGCCAGCGTCGGCGCCGCCCTTGATGGGCAATGCGCTCAGGCGATGGCGGGTGACCAGATCCTGCTGTTCGGTTCGTTTTTCTGTGTTGCCGAGGCCCTGGAATGGCTTGGGCAGCAGGCCCTGGAGGGGTGAGTAGATGGCAGTGCTGGATAAAGGGATGAAACAGCGCATGGTGGGTGCGTTGGTGCTGGTGGCGCTGGCGGTTATTTTCCTGCCGATGCTGTTCACCCGCGAGGACGAAATGCGTCAGGTGCGCGTGGAGGCCCCGCAGGCACCGGCGATGCCGAGCTTGCCTGAAGTCAAGGTAGAGCCGGTTGCAGTGCCCGAGCCGCAACCGCTGCCGCAAGAGCCGCAGCAGGCGCCAGTGGTGGTCAATGAGTCCTCGGCCCCGGTGGCCGCGCCGAGCCAGCCGATCACGCCGTCGCCGCAAACCCAGGCGCAGGTCCAGCCCAAGCCGCAGGCGCCGGAGCCGGCGGCCAAGCCCCAGGCGCAAGCGGCCGCTACCCCTGCGCCGGCGGCAAGCGCCAGCCCAGCGTCGAAAATCGACGCCAACGGCTTGCCGGTGAGCTGGTCTATCCAGTTGGCCAGCCTGTCCAATCGCGCCGGGGCCGAGAGCCTGCAGAAAACCCTGCGCAGCCAGGGTTACAACGCCTACATCCGTTCGGCCGGTGGCATGAATCGGGTCTATGTGGGGCCGCTGATCGAACGTGCCGAGGCCGAGCGCCTGCGCGATGCGATCAATCGGCAGCAGAAGCTCAAGGGCTTCGTGGTTCGTTTCCAGCCAGAACGCGGTTGATTCCAGGGGCTGCTCTGCAGCCCATCCGTGGCCAAGCCAATCGGCCTGACATTCCGCTTACTCCCGGCCCTTTGCTCTGGTAAAATGCGCCGCCTCAAACGTCTGCAGGCAGCACCGTGGCATTTACCTGGGTTGATTGGGCGATCATCGCGATCATCGCCGTTTCCACACTGATCAGTCTCAAGCGCGGCTTCGTCAAGGAAGCCTTGTCCCTGCTCATCTGGATCATTGCCGGTGCAGTCGCCTGGATGTTCGGTGGGTCGCTCTCGGTGTATCTTGAAAGCTACATCCAGACCCCATCGATGCGCATCATCGCTGGCTGCGCCATTCTCTTCGTCGCCACCCTGCTGGTGGGCGCGATGGTCAATTTCCTGGTCGGTGAGCTGATCCGCGTGACCGGGCTGTCCGGTACCGATCGTTTTCTCGGCATGGCCTTCGGCGCGGCGCGTGGGGCCTTGCTGGTGGTGGTTGCCATCGGCCTGCTCAGCCTGGGGCCGGTGCAACAGGATACCTGGTGGCAGGAATCTCGCCTGATACCACAATTTCTATTGGTCGCTGACTGGTCGAAGAACCTGATTCTGGGTTTCACCAGCCAGTGGATGTCCAGTGGGGTGATCAGCACTCCGGCTGATCTCCCGTTCAAGGAACAGTTGCTCGGGCCTGCAAAGCCTTGAGCGCTATTCACTCAAGTTTCATCAAAGTAGGGGTTGCGTCGCATGTGTGGCATCGTCGGTATCGTCGGTAAGTCGAACGTCAATCAGGCGCTGTATGACGCGCTTACGGTCCTCCAGCACCGCGGCCAGGACGCTGCAGGTATCGTGACCAGCCACGACGGCCGGTTGTTCCTGCGCAAGGATAATGGCCTGGTGCGCGATGTCTTCCAGCAGCGCCACATGCAGCGCCTGGTAGGCCATATGGGTATCGGCCACGTCCGTTACCCGACTGCGGGCAGCTCGACCTCGGCCGAAGCCCAGCCGTTCTATGTCAACTCGCCGTATGGCATCACCCTGGCGCACAACGGCAACCTGACCAACGTCGAGCAGTTGGCCAAGGAGATCTACGAGTCCGACCTGCGCCACGTCAACACCAACTCCGACTCGGAAGTGCTGCTGAACGTGTTCGCCCATGAACTGGCGGTGCGTGGCAAGCTGCAGCCTACCGAAGAAGACGTGTTCGCCGCCGTTTCCCACGTGCACAGCCGCTGCGTCGGTGGTTACGCGGTGGTGGCGATGGTGACCGGCTACGGCATCGTCGGCTTCCGTGACCCCAACGGCATTCGCCCGGTGGTGTTCGGTCAGCGCCATACCGACGAAGGCGTCGAGTACATGATCGCCTCGGAAAGCGTTGCCCTGGACGTGCTCGGCTTCACCCTGATCCGCGACCTGGCGCCGGGCGAGGCGGTGTACATCACCGAAGAAGGCCAGCTGTACACCAAGCAGTGCGCTGAAAGCCCGAAACTGCAGCCGTGCATCTTCGAGCACGTCTACCTGGCCCGTCCGGACTCGATCATGGATGGTGTTTCGGTGTACAAGGCGCGCCTGCGCATGGGCGAGAAGCTGGCCGAGAAGATCCAGCGCGAACGCCCGGACCACGACATCGACGTGGTCATCCCGATCCCTGACACCAGCCGCACCGCCGCCCTGGAGCTGGCCAACCACCTGGGCGTCAAGTTCCGCGAAGGTTTCGTCAAGAACCGTTACATCGGCCGTACCTTCATCATGCCCGGCCAGGCTGCCCGCAAGAAGTCGGTGCGCCAGAAGCTCAATGCCATCGAGCTGGAGTTCCGCGGCAAGAACGTGATGCTGGTCGACGACTCCATCGTGCGCGGCACCACTTGCAAGCAGATCATCCAGATGGCCCGCGAAGCCGGCGCTAAAAACGTCTACTTCTGTTCCGCGGCCCCTGCGGTGCGTTACCCCAACGTCTACGGCATCGACATGCCGAGCGCTCACGAACTGATCGCCCACAACCGCACCACCGACCAGGTGGCCGAGTTGATCGGCGCCGACTGGCTGGTCTACCAGGACCTGCCGGACCTGATCGAATCGGTCGGTGGCGGCAAGATCAAGATCGAGCACTTCGATTGCGCGGTGTTCAACGGTGAATACGTCACCGGCGACATCGACGAAGCCTATCTCGACCGCATCGAGCAGGCGCGCAATGACCTGGCCAAGGTGAAGAACCAGGCGGTCAGCGCGATCATCGACCTCTACAACAACTGATTTGGAGAGCGACGGCATGACGGATCAATGGGATGCCGGGCGACTGGACAGTGACCTCGAGGGTGTCGGCTTCGACACCCTGGCGGTGCGTGCCGGTCAGAACCGTACACCGGAGGCGGAGCACAGCGAAGCGCTGTTCCTGACCTCCAGCTATGTCTTCCGCACGGCCGCCGATGCGGCTGCGCGCTTTGCCGGTGAAACCCCTGGCAACGTCTATTCGCGCTACACCAACCCCACCGTGCGTGCCTTCGAAGAGCGCCTGGCGGCGATGGAAGGTGCCGAGCAGGCCGTGGCCACCTCGACCGGTATGGCGGCGATCCTCGCTGTGGTGATGTCCCTGTGCAGCGCCGGCGACCATGTGCTGGTTTCGCAGAGCGTGTTCGGCTCGACGATCAGCCTGTTCGAGAAGTACTTCAAGCGCTTCGGCGTGCAGGTGGACTACGTGCCGCTGGTCGATCTGGCGGGTTGGGACAAGGCCATCAAGGCCAATACCAAGCTGCTGATCCTCGAGTCGCCTTCCAACCCGTTGGCCGAACTGGTGGACATTGCCGCGCTGGCCGAAATTGCCCATGCCCGTGGTGCCATGCTGGTGGTGGACAACTGCTTCAGCACCCCGGCGCTGCAGCAGCCGCTCAAGCTTGGCGCTGACATCGTGTTCCATTCCGCGACCAAGTTCATCGACGGCCAGGGCCGTTGCATGGGTGGCGTCGTGGCCGGGCGCAGCGAGCAGATGAAAGAGGTGGTGGGCTTTTTGCGCACTGCCGGTCCGACCCTCAGCCCGTTCAATGCCTGGATCTTCACCAAAGGCCTGGAAACGCTCAAGCTGCGCATGCGTGCGCACTGCCAGAGCGCTCAGCAGTTGGCCGAGTGGCTTGAGCAGCAGGAGGGTGTCGAGAAGGTGCATTACGCCGGCTTGCCAAGCCATCCGCAGCACGAACTGGCCCAGCGCCAGATGACTGGCTTCGGCGCGGTGGTGAGTTTCGAGGTCAAGGGGGGCAAGGAGGGCGCCTGGCGCTTCATCGATGCCACGCGGGTGATCTCGATCACCACCAACCTGGGTGACAGCAAGACCACCATCGCCCACCCGGCCACCACCTCTCACGGCCGCCTGACCCCGCAGGAGCGTGAGGCTGCAGGTATTCGCGACAGCCTGATCCGCGTGGCTGTCGGCCTGGAGGACGTCGCCGACCTGCAAGCCGACCTTGCGCGTGGGCTGGCAGCACTGTGATCGACTGGAAGGGCGGCTCGCCGGGCCATAACGGCCGGGTAGCACTGGTAACCGGTGCCGCACGCGGCATCGGCCTGGGCATTGCTGCCTGGTTGATCTGCGAGGGCTGGCAGGTGGTGCTGAGCGACCTGGACCGCCCTCGCGGCGCCAAGGTTGCCAAGGCCTTGGGTGAAAACGCCTGGTTCATCACCATGGACGTGGCCGATGAAGCCCAGGTGAGTGCCGGGGTTTCCGAGGTGTTGGGGCAGTTCGGGCGGCTGGACGCGCTGGTGTGCAACGCGGCCATCGCCAACCCGCATAACCAGACCTTGGAGAGCTTGAGCCTGGCGCAATGGAACCGTGTGCTGGCAGTCAACCTCAACGGCCCGATGCTGCTGGCCAAGCACTGCGCGCCTTACCTGCGTGCGCACAATGGTGCGATAGTCAACCTGACCTCGACCCGTGCCCGGCAGTCGGAGCCAGATACCGAGGCTTACGCTGCGAGCAAGGGCGGCCTGGTGGCGTTGACCCATGCCTTGGCCATGAGCCTGGGCCCGGAAATCCGCGTCAATGCAGTGAGCCCGGGCTGGATCGATACGCGTGACCCTGCGCAACGCCGTGCCGAACCGTTGAGCGAAGCCGACCATGCCCAGCACCCGACGGGCAGGGTAGGGACGGTGGAAGACGTCGCGGCCATGGTGGCCTGGCTGTTGTCGCGCCAGGCAGCGTTCGTCACTGGCCAGGAGTTCGTGGTCGATGGCGGCATGACCCGCAAGATGATCTACACCTGAGCGGCAAGCTTCAAGCTTCAAGCTGCAAGAGGGACCGTGAGGTCCCTTAGTCATTTGTGGGGAGCGGGAATCGTATGGGCGACACCTGGCTTTTTCTTGCGGCTTGGAGCTTGGAGCTTGGAGCTGCAAGTCGCGAGAGCGGTCGTAAGGTCCCTTAGTCATTTGTGGGGAGCGGAAATCGTATGGGCGATACCTGGCTTTTTCTTGCGGCTTGCAGCTTGGAGCTTGGAGCTGCAAGTCGCGAGAGCGGTCGTAAGGTCCCTTAGTCATTTGTGGGGAGCGGAAATCGTATGGGCGACACCTGGCTTTTTCTTGCGGCTTGCAGCTTGGAGCTTGGAGCTGCAAGTCGCGAGAGCGGTCGTAAGGTCCCTCAGTCATTTGTGGGGAGCGGGAATCGTATGGGCGACACCTGGCTTTTTCTTGCAGCTTGCAGCTTGCCGCTTACCGCTGCCTCCAAAAAAAATCCAACGGGGGTATTGACTTAGCGTCGGCACCTGCGTAAATTTCGCGGCCTCAGCGAAGCAAACGCAACAAGCAACATCGCGAGGGTGATTAGCTCAGCCGGGAGAGCATCTGCCTTACAAGCAGAGGGTCGGCGGTTCGATCCCGTCATCACCCACCACTTCCTGAGCGTTCCTGATGCAGGGTGCTTCGACAGAAGCAACTTGCTGGAGAGGAACAAGGCCTGATAAGCCACCATGCGCAGCGGTAGTTCAGTCGGTTAGAATACCGGCCTGTCACGCCGGGGGTCGCGGGTTCGAGTCCCGTCCGCTGCGCCATTTTTCAGTAACAGATGGGTGCCTGGCACCGGTCTGAAGCCAAAGGCAAAATTGCCTCAGGCTGATCCCAGTTCAATCAGGCGCAAGCCTGAACGATACGCAGCGGTAGTTCAGTCGGTTAGAATACCGGCCTGTCACGCCGGGGGTCGCGGGTTCGAGTCCCGTCCGCTGCGCCATCTTCGTTTCGAAGCCCCTTGAACGCTTCGAAGCAACAAAAAGAGCGATCTACGTGTCGCTTTTTTTGTGCCTGACCTGAGTGGTGTTCACCGCGAGGGGAAGCACAGTTTCAACCGGGCGAAAGCCCAAGCGATACGCAGCGGTAGTTCAGTCGGTTAGAATACCGGCCTGTCACGCCGGGGGTCGCGGGTTCGAGTCCCGTCCGCTGCGCCATCTTCGCCTCGAAGCCCCTTGAACGCTTCGAAGCAAAACGAGAAAGCGACCTTAGGGTCGCTTTTTTCGTTCATGCGGCCGCAAAGTCAACATTTACACGATGCTGACAGACTCTTCACCGTCGAACGGTTTCAGTGCAAGGGCGCTGTGATGCACAATAGGCACCTCTCGACTTACCCGGAATTCGCAATGACCAGATCATCCGTCTTTGGTGCGCTCGGGCTGGCCCTGGTGCTGGCGGGCGTGACCGGTTGCTCCTCGAAAAAAACCGCCATCTATGAGCACGAGAACTTCGATGACTCAGGCACCTTCTCGCGCAGCTTCCCGGTCAGTGAAGCCGGCTCGTGCGAGGCTGCCCGGCGTGCGCTGCTGAGCCAGGGTTACATCATCACCAGCAGCGGTGCCAACCAGATAGCCGGTAACAAAAGCTTCCAGCAGAACAGCGAAAACCACCTGCAGATTAGCTTCAGCGTGACCTGCGCGCCCGACAGCGGTGACGAGCAGCGTTCGACCATGTTCGCCAACGCGCTGCAGGACCGCTACGCCCTCAAGAAGTCCAATACGTCCGCCAGCCTCGGCGTGGGTGTGTTGGGTTCGGTGTCGATGCCTATCGGCTCCAGTGACGATTCCATGGTCAAGGTCGCCAGCGAGACCGTGACCGCGCCGCAGTTCTACGAGCGTTACTTTGCGCTGGTCGAAAGCTACTTGCCTAAACCCAAAGCGAAGAAGGTCAGCAAGGCCAAGGTTGAAGCGCCGGCACCCAAGGTCGAGAACAACACAGCGCCTGCGTTGGGGCTGCCTGAGCAGGTTTCACCAGCGCCTGTGAGCGCTGCTCCTTTAGCAGAGTCAGCCTCGGCATCAGCACCAGCACCGGCACCAGAGCCAACCCCAGCTCCAGCTCCAGCTGAGGCGGTGCTCCCTGCAAGCGAGGCGCCAGCTGCGCCGGTAGTTGACGACAGCCAGGGATCGCAACCCGTCGCACCCCCGGCCGCGCCAGCGCCGATCGAGGTGCAGCAGGAGGCACAGCCTGCCGAGGCTCAAGCACCCGCTCTCTGAACGATCTGCCCTGAGAAGCCGTAAGCACGGCGTTTCATGCGCTGTTACAGATACTCAGACGATAACTTTCTGAACACCTGCTACGTTTACCACTCATAGGCTTGTAATCAGTTCTTCATCCAGCCTGCTTAGGCTGGAGGGCATGACTAACGAAGATAAAAGAGTGAAGAGGACGCAGGGTATGGATGAATATCAGGAAGAGCTGCTCGAGTACCAAGCCTACGAGCTGGACACCCCGGAACCGGCCGACGACGCCACCGAGCTTTGACCCACCTGCCGCTGACTGCGGCGCACCCCCCCCGGTGTGAGGCCCGTCCAGCGCTTGAACGCGCGCTGGAAGGCTTCAGCCGATGCAAAACCCAACAGATAGGCAATCTCACCGAAGGTCAATTCCGTATCGCGGATATAGGCTTCGGCGAGGTCACGCCGTGTGTCATTGAGCAAGTCACGAAAGCGCGTGCCTTCCTCTGCCAGTTTGCGCCGCAAGGTCCAGGCGGGCAGTTGCAGGCGCAGTGCAACTTCTTCCAGGCCGGGCTCACGGCCCCCGTTGAGCAGGGGGCCGAGCAGGTGGGTGATGCGCTCGCCCAGGCTGCGTACGCGGGTGCGCTGCAGCATGTGCGTTTCACACAGTTGCAGCAGGTGCTGCCAGGTGCTCGGGCAATGCTGGGGGTTGGCCAGCTCCAGCGTGGCTCGGCCCAGGCGCAATCGGTTACCGCTGGCGGCAAACTGCACGGCTGTACTGCATAACGGTTGATACTGGGCGGCGTAGCCGGGGGCTTCGAATTCGATTTCCAGGCGCTCGGCCAGTACAGGCGTTTCGGTCAGTGCCGCAAGCTGGGCCAGCCAGCCGGTCAGCAGGGAATCCACCACGAAACGGTTGTAGGCGTTATAAGGGCTGATCGAGTAGAAGCTCAACCATGCCCCCTGGGCATCTTCCTGATAACTCGAATGCCCACGGTAGTTGGCGGCATACAGCGGCTCGAAACGCAACAGGGTACGGGCGGCTTCGCCCAAGGTAGGCGCCTGCGCGGCTGTCACGCCCGCGAGACCCGCCTGGGCCAGCCGGCTCAGGCGCCCCATGTGCAGGCCCAGAGCAGGCTCCCCGCACAGCGCGATCGCAGCATGCCCCAAGTGCATGTAGCGGGGGATCGACAGCCGCGCACCGGCTTCGGCCAAGCGTGTCTCATCCAGCCCGTAACGGCGCAGCAGCGGCTGAGGATCGTGACCGAGGCCTTGCAGAGCCTCAGCCAGCGGTTGGACGAAACCTACCGAGAGGTCGCCCAGGCGAACACGGGGGCGGGGCATACCCCTACAGCCACACGTTCAGCAGGCGTGCGCCCTGGCTGGGAGGGCCTGTGAGCAATTCGCCACTTTGATGGGCGAAGCCTTGGCCGTCGCTGCCCTGGTCCCAGAACTGCCCACGCATGAATACACTCATGCTGCTGACCCCCTGGCCGGCAGCCTCGGTCAGGCGTTGCCAGGCGGTCTTCTCACTCACTTCACCGCGCTGCAGGGCGAGCTCGGCCGCCGCATCCTGGTGCCGGTTGCCGCGCCATGGCGCTTGCCAGCTGTCCTTGCCGCTCAGGAAAACCGGATTGGCCACCAGTTGTACCTGCTGGCTCTGCAGCTGCTGGTGGTTCTCCGGGTACCAACTGTCGCTGCCGATCAGCACGCCCAGACGCCCGGCCGGGGTTTGCACGACTTGCAGTGGTTGTTTGCGGCCATCATGGATATACCGCCGTACCTGGCTGTCGGGGAATTGCTGGCGTTGCGGCTGGCCCAAGGGTGAACCGTCGCCGGCGAACACCAGGCTGCTGTTGAACAATGGGCCGCCGCCGGCATGCAGCACGCCTTGTTCCACATAGGGGTCCGGCAGCACGATCGAGCCGGCCACCAAGGTCACGCCAAACTCCTTGGCCAGGCTGCCGAACAGTTGCTGGTAGTCGCTGGCCATCTGCTGAGCCTTCATGCGCAAGTGCGCATCGGCCCGGCGGTCGTCGCCGCTGGCGCGCAATATCGCCAGGCCATAGCGCAGCGGGTTGCTCAGCTCCAGCCATTGCTCCGCTTCGCGGCTACGGGTGACCTGGTAGAGTTCGTTCTTTTCACCGCGAGCCCACAGCCAGGTACCGATGTGCTCTGGCAGTACCACCACGGTGCGCGGGCCGATCAGGCCTTTGGCCCGGGCTTGTTGCAAGTAGGCCGACAGCTTGCGGTGCAGGCGTTGCAGGTTTTGATAGTCGCTTGGATAAAGCAGGGGCTCGACGCCCAGCAGGTTGCCCTGCTCGCCGGGCACGCCGTGGTCCAGCGCCAGTTCGATGCGCAGGTCGGAGAGGTAGTGGCCTTCCGGGCGCTGCTGGGTCCAGAAGCCATAGCCGCACAGGGCGGCGATCATCACCAGCGCCAAGGCGCTTGCCAATAGTTTTCGCATGCCTTTGATGTCGTTGATACTCGCAGTGACGCGGCGGTAAACCAAGAATTCGCTAAGCATTGTGTCACAGTCGCGGTCTTGAGCGTGCCTCGCGCAGCCGTCGATTTCAACTGGGTTTGGCAGGTGCGACGTTGTCGATGATCTGTTTTGCCAAGGCGTGGTAGAGGGAAACGGGCGAAATGCAACCAGAGATGCCGGCCGCCATCAATGTCACTGCCAGCATCGGGATGGCCAGGTCCGGGCTGTGGGTAAGCTCCAGAACGATCACCGATGCAGTCAACGGCGAACGCGTCACCCCAGCCAGGTAGGCGCCCATTCCCAGCAGTGCGCATGCCTGGGGATCGACATTGGGTATCACGCGCAACAACGGCTCGAATGCCGCACCGATGCTCAGCGAAGGTGAAAACAGGCCCCCCGGTATGCCCGAGAGGTAAGAGACGACATTGGCCAGAAACTTCCAGAGCAGGAAACTGGCGTCGGTGATCGGTCGGCCCTCCAGCAAGGCCCGGGTCTCTTCGTAGCCGGTGCCGAACACATGGTTGCCGGACACCAGCCCCAGCACTGCCAGCACCAGCCCGCAGCTCGCCGCGAAGCGCACCGGATAGCGCCCGCGCAGTGCGCAGAGACGGCCAAGCAGGCCCTTGTCGGTAGGCAGCACCAGCCTGGCGTAACAGCCACCCAGCACCCCACCCAGCAGCGCGCAGGCAGGCACCACACTCCAACCCCAGCCTACGGGCATCCGCCCGCTTATTTCGCCAAAGTAGGCGTTGTGCCCCGTCAGCCCCAGGGTGACCACGCCGCCGATCAGCACCGCCGTCAGCACCAGGCCGCTGAAGGTTGTTCAAAGGTGCGGCTCAGTTCTTCGATGGCAAAGACGACACCGGCCAGCGGGGTGTTGAACGCAGCGGCTATGCCGGCTGCGCCGCCTGCGAGGATCAGGCCGGCAATCGTACGACGGCCGTGCAGGCCCAATCGCCGGCCGAAGGAATAGAGCACGGCAGCGCCGATGTGAACGGTAGGCCCCTCGCGCCCGACCGACCCCCCTACCAGCAGGGCGCCCAACGTCAGGCTCATGCGCGCGGCGGCGACGGGTATCGAAAGCAGTCGGGCCCGCAGGCGCCGGGATGGCATTTCCAAGGCGGCGATCACCTGAGGTATGCCGCTACCTTTGGCATTTTCGAACCAGCGCTGTGTCAAATAGGTCAGAAGGGCGAAGCCCAGGGGAGTGATGAGCAGGGGTGACCAGGGCAGCCAGTCCAGCAGGCGCTTGAACGAAGCGAATGCGGCTTCGGCCAGCCAGGCGAACGCCAATGCGACAAGCCCCACCAGCAGGGCCCCGATCCAGAACGCCAGGCGCTGGCGCCATTCTCGCCAGCGTGAACGGGCGAGAGGGAGGGCAGGGAGGCTGGTACGGTCGGGCATCGTCTATGCAGTATCGGCGAATAAAGCCACGAGTATGACGTGTATGAGCGGGGTGGCAAACCCGACAGAGGTGGTATTCAGGCAGTGCGGGCGGCGCCTGGTGGCATCGGCGAGTGCCGTGACGCCAGGCTGGCTCGAACTGCGTATCGATTTGTGATTTTTATCCTCGGAGGTTACGGTTCATGGCTGTTCAAGCGCACAGGCTCGGCAAACGGAGGTCTTCCTGGCTGCTAATCTGGGCAGATGTCGCGGTGCCGGGGCACCCTGTGCTCATCGCTTTACAAGGAGAACTGCCGGAATGACAGCAGCCGATAAACCCAGGAGCACACTCAACCCACCCGTCTTCTACACCAGCGCCATACTCATCTTTCTGCTGGTCTTGTACGCCACGGCTTTTCAGGAGCACGCCCAGGCGCTGTTCGAAGAGGTTCAGCAATGGATCATCACCAACGCCAGCTGGTTCTACATCCTCACCGTAGCGCTGGTGTTGATCAGCGTGGTGTTTCTGGCCGTGAGCCGCTACGGCGACATCAAGCTGGGGCCTGATCACAGCGAGCCTGATTACCGGAAAAGCAGCTGGTTCGCCATGCTGTTCTCCGCAGGCATGGGGATCGGCCTGATGTTCTTCGGCGTGGCCGAGCCGGTGATGCATTTCACCACACCGCCTGTGGGCGACCCTGGCACAGTCGCAGCGGCTCGCGAAGCCATGAAGATCACCTTCTTCCATTGGGGCCTGCATGCCTGGGCGATCTATGCCATCGTCGCGCTCATCCTGGCCTACTTCAGCTTCCGCAATGGTTTGCCACTGACGTTGCGCTCAGCGCTCTATCCGCTGATCGGTGAACGGATTTACGGGCCTATCGGGCACGCCGTGGATATCTTCGCCATCCTCGGCACGGTGTTCGGTGTGGCCACCTCGCTGGGTTATGGGGTATTGCAGATCAACAGCGGTTTCCACCATTTGTTCGGTCTGCCGGTAAACCCCACGGTTCAAGTCATTCTCATCGCTGCCACCTGCGCGTTGGCGACACTGTCCGTGGCCAGCGGCCTGGACAAGGGTATCCGCATCCTCTCCGAGCTCAACCTGAGCCTGGCTGTCATCCTGATGCTGTTCGTGCTGTTGCTCGGGCCTACCGTGTTTCTGCTGCAGGCCTACGTGCAGAATACCGGTGCCTACCTGTCCGATATCGTCAACAAGACCTTCAACCTCTACGCCTATGAACCCACTGACTGGATTGGCGGCTGGACTCTTTTGTACTGGGGCTGGTGGTTGTCCTGGTCGCCTTTCGTAGGCCTGTTCATCGCACGCATTTCCCGCGGGCGGACCATTCGTGAGTTCGTGTGCGGTGTACTGTTCGTACCCGCAGGCTTCACCTTGCTCTGGATGACGGTGTTCGGGGACTCAGCGATCCACATGATCCTCAACGAAGGTGTCAGGGACCTGGCTGCGGTGGTCGATCAGGACAGTTCACTGGCCTTGTTCGCCTTTCTCGAGCACTTCCCGTTCTCCAGTGTCATCTCACTGATAGCGGTGCTCATGGTGGTGGTGTTCTTTGTCACCTCGGCGGACTCCGGTGCGCTGGTGGTCGATATGCTGGCCTCGTCCGGGCAAGGTCATTCGCCTTTGTGGCAACGCATCTTCTGGTCGGTCAGCATTGGCGCTGTCGCCATTGCGCTGTTGCTGGCCAACGGTCTCAAGGCTCTGCAGACGGCGACCATCGCCAGTGCCTTGCCCTTCGCCGCCATTTTGCTCCTCGCCATCTGGGGCCTGTTCAAGGCGCTGAGCCTCGATGCCACCCGCCGCGGTTTGCGCAATCAGGCCTTGCCCGGCCCACGGCATACGCGCGTTCCCCACGGGGGGTGGCAGCGGCGCTTGCGCAATATCGCCATGATGCCGCGGCGTGCCCATGTGACCCGCTTCATCGCCGACGTGGTGAAGCCTGCCTGTGAAGAAGTCGCCTCGGAATTGCGCAAGCAGGGCTATGACGTTGCGGTGAACGAGCGCGATGATGGGCGCGTGACGCTTGAGCTTTCCCATGCTGGAGAAGGGCGTTTCCTGTACGAAGTACGCCCGCGCGCATTCAACACCCCCAGTTTCGTCATGCGGGATACCGACGAGGGTTCCGATACCCGCAAGTACTTCCGTGCTGAAGTGCATCTGCGTGAAGGGGGCCAGGATTACGACATCATGGGATGGAGCCGGGACGATGTGATCGGCGACATTCTCGATCAGTACGAGCGCCACCTGCACTACCTGCACGTCGTCAGCTGATCAGCCCTCGCACTGCCCTGTATGCGCGCTCAGGGCAGTGCTTTGCGCTGATCGGCGGCTGCACTGCCTTCGCATGCCCAGAAATCCACGGCAGCAATGCTAGGGGTTGGCGGTCCCAGCCAATAGGAGAGGGGCTGGCACCTGCCCTCGACGCACAATTGATAGTCGCCGGCCTCGGGCGTGCGCCCGGCATGCAGAGGTTGCAGCGGGGGCAGATGGCGGTGGTAGTGCCATGCCCCATCACGCAGGCGAGCGTCATCCGGGATCTCCATGCCGGCGCCGCTGCCGCGCACCCGAGCCTCCTGCAGCACCAGGCCTGCCGGTGTCACCTGATAATCCTCCTCCCAGCGGACCTTCTCCACACTGTGCTGCCAGGCCAGGGTAACCTCCTGCAACGGCAGACTGGCCCAGACCACACCGGCAAGCCCGATGCAAAGGCTGGTCATGCCGGTTGCCCGGGCGCGGGCCGGCTGCGCCAGTAATGCCAGCCCATGACGGCAATGCCCAAGGCGAAGCCGACCTCGTCGCTGATGGGCAAGGCAAGAATCAGCGATACACCTGCCATGAACGCCAACAGCCGTTCCCACCATGGCATGGGCATGCGCCAGTGACCGGTGGCCGCGCATCCCCAGAGTGCCACTGCAAACATGGCCTTGATCAGGATGTACAGGGTTGCGCCGACGCTGTCGCCCTGCATCATCAACGCCGGGTCATACACCGCCATGAACGGCACGACGAAACCGGCCATTGCAATGCGTACCGCCCAGAAGCTGATCAATAGCCCTTTCTCTTTGGCAATGGGGGCGGCGGCAAAGCAGGCCAACGCTACCGGCGGCGTCAGGTCGGCAAGGATGCCGAAATAAAACACGAACATGTGTGAGACGATCAGCGGCACCCCGAGCTCCAGCAAGGCCGGCGCGGCGATGGAGCTGGTGATGATGTAATTGGGAATGGTCGGGATACCCATGCCCAGGACCAGGCAGGTCAACATGGTCAAAAGCAGCGACAGGAAAAGGTTTTCCCGGCCCAGGTCGAGAATGTACCCGGCGAATGTCGTCGCCAGGCCGGTTAATGAGATCACCCCGATGATTACCCCGACCAAGGCGCACGCGATACCTACCGGCACCGCATGGCGCGCACCTTCGGCCAGGGCCATGACGCAGGCACGGAGGGTGGCACGTCCACCCTGTATGAACGCGCAGGCGATAGCGAGCGAGGCGATCACCAGCAGGATGACACCAATGCCCATGCGGAAGAACCCTGAGCAGAGGATCCCCAGCGCCACCCAGAAGGCCGCCCGCAACCATGTCTTTTGCGCCCGCAGGATGATTGCCGAACCAAGGATGACGATGGCTGTCAGGGCCAGGCCGACCATCCCCGAATACAGGGGTGTGCGGCCGGAGAACAAAAGGCCGACCAGTACCACCAGGGGTATCAGCAGGAACCAGCGTTGACGCACTGCCTCCCAGGCACTCGGGCATTGCTCGCGGGGTAAACCATGCAGCTGGCTGCGCCGGGCTTCCAGGTGCACCATCCAGTACACCGAGCCGAAATACAGCAAGGCCGGAATGAGCGCGGCCTTCGCCACTTCGGCATAGGGAACGTTGATCGTTTCGGCCATGATGAACGCCACCGCGCCCATGACCGGTGGCATCAGTTGGCTGCCCATGCTTGCGGTCGACTCAACGCCCCCGGCAAATGCCGGCTTGTAGCCGAAGCGCTTCATCAGCGGGATCGTGAACTGCCCGGTGGTGACCACGTTTGCCACCCCTGAACCGGTGATGGTCCCCATCAGCGCCGAGGAGAATACCGAGACTTTTGCCGGCCCCCCGCTGCGATGGCCGAACAGGCCCATGGCAAAGTCAGTGAACAGCCGTATCATGCCGGCCTGTTCAAGGAACGCGCCGAACAGGATGAACAGGTAGATATAGGTCGCCGAGACATAGGTGGGCGTGCCATACAGCCCCTCGGTGCCGAAGGCCAGTTGGTTGACGATCTGATCGAGGCCGTAGCCGCGATGCGCAAGGTCACCGGGCAGGTACTGGCCGAGCAGCCCGTAGGCCAGAAAAAGAGCGCAAATGATGGGCAGGGCGATACCCATCACCCGTCGCGCTGCCTCGAAAACCAGGCCGATCAGCAGCAGGCCGAACACCAGGTCACTGGTGGTCAGTTCCCCGGAGCGTTGAATCAGCTCGCCCTCGAAATGCCACTGGTAGGCAGCAGTGGCCATGCCTGCCAGGCCCAGCAGCCAGCCAAGCGGTTGCCACGGCCTGCGATGACCTGCCCACGGGTAGCTCAGGTACACCACCAGCAGCAAGAACCCTACGTGTACTGCCCGCAGTACCTGACTGGAAACCAGCGGGAAGGCCGCCGTGGCAATCTGAAAGGTCGAAAATGCCAAGGCCACGGCAAAAAGCGTGGCAGGCCAACGGTCGGTACTGGCTTGCAGACCTTGCCCGGTATCACTCATGTGCCGCTCCCCCAGGGGTCGAGTCAATAGTCAGGGGAGCAGGTTTTTCTCCTTGAAGTACCGTTCTGCGCCAGGGTGCAGGGGAATGGGCAGGTTCTTGGCCGCATTCTGCGGCTGGATATCGCTTGCTGCCGAATGGGCAGTGACCAGGCGCGGCAGGTTGTCGAAGATCAGCCGGGTCATGTCATAGGCCAGGTCATCGCTGATATCGGCGCGTGTGACCAGAATATTGGTGATGGCTACGGTTGGCACTTCAGCGTCCTGGCCATCGTATGTCTTGGCGGGAATGCTCGCGGGTTGATAGGCACTGTTGCCGATTTTACTCACGATGGCGGCTGGCACAGGTACGAACACTACCGGCAGGGTAGCGGCCAGGTCACGGATGGCCGCCTGGCCGAGCCCGGAAGATTGCAGCGTGGCGTCCAGCTGACGGTTCTTGATCAGCTCTACGGATTCGGCATACGGCAGGTACTCGACCTTGCCCAGGTCTTGATAGCTGAGCCCCGCGGCCTTGAAGATGGCGCGGGCGTTGAGCTCGGTGCCGGACTTCGGCGCACCGACCGAGATACGTTTGCCTTTGAGGTCTTCCAGCGAGGTGATGCCCGACTCCTTGCTGGCGACGATCTGGATGTAGTTAGGGTAAGTGCCGGCGATGGCGCGCAGTTTCTTCAGCGGTGCTTTGAAGCCGGCTTCGGCGTCCCCCTTCCAGGCGTCGGCCACCGAATCTCCCAGCGCGAACGCCAGCTCGCCCCGGCCGGCTTGCAGTAGATTAAGGTTTTCCACCGAGGCCTTGGTGGCTTGCACTGAGGTCTTGCTGCCCTCGATGCCATGGCTGTAGAGCTGGGATATCCCCACGCCGATGGGGTAGTAGACGCCGCTGGTGCCGCCTGTGAGGATGTTGATGAAGGTTGGCGCGGCCTGGGCTGTTGCACAAGCTGCCAATACGGTGCTGGCCACTGCCAGGCGAAGGGCTCGGTTCATGACATTCTCCGCTTATTGTTCTAGTTCCCTGCGTCAGTAAACCTAGAACGAATAAACGGATCCTGCCCGGATTTATTGGCGCCCAGATTGGCAGGCCTGCAATCAGAACCGCCAGAAGGCAGGCGCGACGAGCACCAGCACGGTGAGAATCTCGAGCCGGCCCAGCAGCATGCCGATGGTCAGCAGCCACTTCGCAGCGTCCGGTAGCGTGCTGAAGTTGCCAGCAGGCCCGATTACGCTGCCCAGGCCTGGCCCAACGTTGCACACAGCTGTCGCCGCGCCACTCAGGGCAGTGGTCCAGTCAAGGCCTATGAGGGTCAGGGCCAATGCGATCACCGCAATGGTCACGGAAAAGAAGAAGGAGAACGTCAGCAGTGAGCGTACGATTTCTTCATCGATGGGGTGACCATTGTATTTTTTCGAGATCATCGCCCGCGGATGAATCAGCTGTTTCAAACTGCTGACCAGCAGCGACGCGGCGACTTGAAAGCGGAATATTTTCAGTCCGCCGGCTGTGGAGCCCGAACATCCACCGACAAAAGTCAGATAGAAGAACAACAGCATGGCGAAGCTGCCCCAGAGCGTGTAGTCCCCTACCGCAATGCCGGTGGTCGTCACAACCGAAGTCACATTGACCGCCACGATGCGCAGCGCATCCCACCACGAAAAGTCACTGTGCAAGCAGAGCCAGGTGCCTACGGTGACCCAGACCAGCAGAAGAAAGCCGAGAAAGCCGCGCACCTGATGGTCCTTGAACAGCACGCGCCGGTGGCCACGCAAGGTCGCCACATACAAGGCGAAGGGCAGGCTTCCCAGGATCATGATCACCACCGCCACCCAATGCACCGCTGGCTGAGTCCAGTGGCCAAGCGATGCATCGGACGTCGAGAACCCACCCGTGGAGATCAGCGACATCGAATGATTGATGGCGTCGAAAGGGGTCATGCCGGCGGCCCACAGGGCCAAGGTGCCGAGCGCGGTCAGCCCCAGGTAGATCGCCAGAATCATCTTTGCCGCGACGTGCGAGCGCGGTGTCACTTTGTCCGACCAGTCCGACGACTCGGTCTGGAACAGGCGCATGCCACCGACACGCAGTAACGGCAGGATTGCGACGGCCATGCCGATGAAGCCGATGCCCCCCAGCCAGTGCAACAGCGATCGCCACATCAGCAGGCCGGGCGATGCGCTGTCCAGGCCGGTTAGCACCGTCGAGCCTGTGGTGGTGATGCCCGACATGGTCTCGAAGAACGCATCCGTGTAGCTGATATGCCGGATGAACACCATGGGCAGGGCTGCGAACGCACAGACGATGACCCAGCTGGCGGTGGTCAGCAGGTACATGTCTCGGGCCCTGAGTTGTGGCGCATCGGGTATGCCACGAGCCACCAGGGCAAGGCCTGCGCACAGGGCGATCAGGCTTGACCACAGGAAGGCACCAAGGTCCTCGCTAAGGCCATACCACAGCAGCGTGGCCATGGGGATGACCATGCTGACCGCAAGGGTAATCAGGAACACGCCGATGATGAAGGCGATGAAGCGCAAAGCGGGGAGAGGCATCGAGCAAGCTCATAGGGGCAATGACGGGCAGTATCGTCTGTAAGGGCAGGATGTCGAGTAAAAATGACGTAAAAAAGCTGAGCCATGTTACAGCAGGCAACGCGAGTCACGTCGCAGCCTTGGCTGTGCACTATGATCAGTAATTTGTAAGTTTCGATCATTGAGCGCATTCAAACGGCTGTTTAATGTCGTGGGCAGATAAACGACGGGGCCCGCCGAGGCACCCGCATTCCGTGATCACGCCACATGGGGAACCGTTCCATGGCTGCCGACCGCTATCCGCACTTGCTGGCCCCGCTCGACCTGGGCTTCACCACCTTGGCCAACCGCACCCTGATGGGGTCGATGCACACAGGCCTTGAGGAGCGCCCCGGTGGCTTCGAGCGCATGGCTGCGTATTTTGCAGAGCGAGCCCGTGGCGGCGTTGGGCTGATGGTCACCGGCGGTATCGCGCCCAACGATGAAGGTGGCGTGTATTCCGGCGCAGCCAAGCTGAGCACCGAGGAGGAGGCTGACAAGCACCGCATCGTCACCGAGGCCGTGCATGCCGCTGGCGGCAAGATCTGCCTGCAGATCCTGCATGCCGGGCGCTATGCCTACAGCCCTCGGCAGGTGGCGCCGAGTGCTATCCAGGCGCCGATCAACCCGTTCAAGCCTAAAGCGCTGGATGAGGCCGGGATCGAGAAGCAGATCGCTGATTTCGTCAATTGCGCCGTGCTGGCAAAGCGCGCCGGTTACGACGGCGTCGAAATCATGGGCTCTGAAGGCTACTTCATCAATCAGTTCCTGGCTGCCCATACCAACCACCGTACTGACCGCTGGGGTGGCAGCTATGAAAACCGTATGCGTCTGGCGGTCGAGATCGTCAGCCGGGTGCGCGACGCCGTGGGCCCTAATTTCATCATCATCTTCCGCCTGTCGATGCTCGATCTGGTAGAAGGTGGCAGCACCTGGGACGAGATCGAGTTGCTGGCCAAAGCCATCGAGCGGGCTGGCGCGACCCTGATCAACACGGGTATCGGCTGGCACGAGGCGCGCATCCCGACCATCGCCACCAAGGTGCCGCGCGCCGCGTTCAGCAAAGTCACCGCCAAGCTGCGCGGGGCGGTGAACATTCCGTTGATCACCACCAACCGCATCAATACCCCCGAAGTGGCTGAAGCCGTGCTGGCCGAGGGCGATGCCGACATGGTCTCGATGGCGCGGCCGTTCCTGGCCGACCCGGAGTTCGTCAACAAGGCGGCGCAGGGGCGCGGCGATGAAATCAACACCTGTATCGGCTGCAATCAGGCGTGCCTGGATCATACCTTCGGCGGCAAGCTGACCAGTTGCCTGGTCAACCCGCGGGCCTGTCACGAAACCGAACTCAATTACCTGCCAGTGAACACGGTCAAGCGCATTGCCGTAGTGGGTGCCGGCCCGGCTGGCCTTGCGGCTGCCACCGTGGCTGCAGAGCGTGGCCACCAGGTGACGCTGTTCGATGCCGCCAGCGAAATTGGCGGGCAGTTCAACGTGGCCAAGCGAGTGCCGGGCAAGGAGGAGTTCTTCGAGACCCTGCGCTATTTCGGCAACAAGGTGAAGAGCACCGGGGTCGAGCTGCGTTTGAACACCCGGGTCGATGTGCCGGCCCTGCTCGAGGGCAAATTCGACGAGATCATCCTGGCCACCGGCATCGCGCCGCGTACACCGGCCATTCCCGGTGTCGAGCATGCCAAGGTGCTCAGCTACCTGGACGTACTGCTCCAGCGCAAGCCAGTGGGTGAGTCGGTTGCAGTGATCGGCGCTGGCGGCATCGGTTTTGACGTCAGCGAATACCTGGTGCACCAGGGCGTGGCCAGCAGCCAGGACCGGGAGGCGTTCTGGAAGGAGTGGGGCATCGACCGCGACCTGCAGGCGCGCGGCGGCGTGGCATGCATCAAGCCCGAGCCGCATGCACCGGCACGGCAGGTGTACCTGCTGCAGCGCAAGACGTCCAAGGTGGGCGATGGCCTGGGCAAGACCACCGGCTGGATCCACCGCACCGGCCTGAAAAACAAGCAGGTACAGATGCTCAACGGCGTTGAGTACCTGAAGATCGACGATGCGGGCCTGCACATTCGTGTCGCTGAAGGGGAGCCGCAGGTTCTGGCGGTGGACAACGTAGTGATCTGCGCCGGGCAGGAGCCGCTGCGGGAGCTGCACGATGGGCTGCTGGCTGCGGGGCAGTCGGTGCACCTGATCGGTGGCGCGGATGTGGCGGCGGAGCTGGATGCCAAACGGGCGATCAACCAGGGCTCGCGTTTGGCGGCAGAGCTGTAAGCCAGCCGGGGCCGCAAAGCGGCCCCAGGTTTTCACTGGTAGACTGGCGGCCTCGCACCAGGCACTGAAACATGTCTACCCGCTTTCATGACCTTCCCCAGGCGCCATTACAGCCCCTTGAGCTTGCTTGGCTGAAAAGCGCCGGCATTGATGCCGCCATCCTGCGCCTGGATCTGATCGACCCTTTGGTCAGCGGCAACAAGTGGTTCAAGCTGCGCCACCACCTGCTGCACGCTCACGCGTCGGGCGCCGCCGGGCTGATCAGCCTGGGCGGCAGCCATTCCAACCACCTCCATGCCCTGGCCGCTGCCGGCAAGCGCTTCGGTTTCGCCACCGTCGGCCTGTTGCGCGGCCATCCACAGGACACGCCCACGGTGCTTGATCTGCAGGCGTTGGGGATGCAATTGCACTGGCTTGGCTACGCAGGCTACCGTGCCCGGCATGACGCCGGCTTCTGGGCACCCTGGCAAGCGCGGTACCCCGGCTGGCACTGCATCCCCGAAGGCGGTGGCGGGCAGGCCGGTGCGCAGGGGTGTGCGTTGATCGTCGAGCAGGCTAAGGCCCAGTTGGGCACAGTGGGGTGGTCGGACTATGACGCCTGGTGGCTGGCCGCTGGCACCGGAACCACCCTGGCCGGCCTGGTGCTGGCCGAAGGCGGCGCACACAGGGTGCATGGCGCCCTGGCAGTGCCCCTGGACCATGGCGTGCCCCAGACCATAACGGCGCTCGCCGGTACGCGCGGCTACCAGTTGCACGATGCTTGCCGAAAGGGGTTTGCCAGGCTCGATGATGAGCTGCTGGCATTCGTCGAGAGCACCGAAAACAGCACGGGGATACCTTTCGAGGCGCTCTACACCGGCAAGGCATTGATGGCCCTGCGTGCGCAGGCCGAGGCCGGGCTGTTCGAGCCTGGCACTCGCCTGATCTTCGTGCACACCGGTGGCCTGCAGGGCCGACGCGGTTACTTGTAGGGCAGCATGCGCAGCAGCGTGTTATCGCGCACGACGTAGTGGTGATAAAGCCCGGCCAGCGCGTGCAGGCCGATCAGCCAATACCCCCAGCTGCCTACGCGTTCATGCCAGCCCTTGATGAACTTGGCCAGGTCCGGGTTCGCGCCGATCAGATGTGGCAGCTCCAGGCCATAGAAGGGCACCGGCTTGTCGGCGGCGCTGAGGATCAGCCAGCCGGCCAGCGGCAAGCCGATCATCAACAGGTACAGCGCCAGGTGCATCAGGTGGGCAAGCCCGGTCTGCCAGGCGGGAGGCTTGGGCACGATGGGCGGCGCAGGGCGCACCAGGCGCACGGCCAGGCGCAGCCAGACCAGCATGAACACCGTCAGGCCGAGCATGAAGTGCAGGTCCTTCATCAGGTTGCGCTCGGCGCTGTGCTTGGGGAACAGGCCACGCAACTCGATGCAGGCGTAGACAGCAGCCAGCAGCACCAGCATCAGCCAGTGCAGGGCGATGGACAGGCGTGCGTAGTGGGGCGCGGGGCTGGATGAAGCCATGGGTGGTCCTCGTCATCAGGTCGAAAGTGGCGCTCTTGGCGGCGCTCAGAGGTAACTGTAATCGTTGCTGGAATAAAATCGTTGCGCTGGGTCGATGAAATCGTGTTTGCGGCCTGGGCCAGCGAGTTACCCGCGCAGGGCTAGGTGCGGCCAGCTGTCTGCCACCAGAAACACCCGAGCCACTTCCTGCCAATCGCCATGCGGGCCGGGTTCGAGCCTGACCAGCATCTGTGCCGGTGCCTGCGGGTCAAGCAGCTCAAGCCATTGCGCGACCTGTGGCAGGGTCCAGACTTGATCGGCCTCGAACCTTGCCGGCGCCAGCCAGGCATGGCGGGGCAGGGGCTGCCAGCGCTGCGCCTCGGCCATTGCCCAATCCCGCCGGCGCAACCACCGCCCACGCAGGTGCTGCGGGTTGGCCCCCTCAGGCGATTCGGCGTGCCCGGGCCACGGATAGAATAGATACCCTGCCAGCCACAGGTGAGCCTGGACTTGGCCAATGCCCAGCCCTGCCAGCGCCGCACGGCTTTGCGCGTCGCCCGACATGGGCAACTGGTGCCCGGCCAGGTGCGCCAGCTTGGTGCCCAGCCGGTCATGGCAACCCGGGCCGAGCCACTGCGCCGGGTCATGGCCTGGGCCGTCCGTGGGCCCCAGGTAAAGCTTTATGGCCAGCTCCAGGTGGTGGGTACCGTCGGCGTCGCGCAGCACAATGTCCAACTCGCCCAGCGTGCGCCCACTGCTGCGGATCGCCAGGTTGGCGGCCAGCAGCTCGACACCGGGCGCCTGGCCCAGGGCGAACTGCCACAGGCCTTCGTAATAAAGGCCCAGGCGCCGGCTGGTGCTGTTTGCCAGCCACTCACGCAGGGGCTGGTCGTCGGCATCCAGCGCCTGTAGCCAGTCTTTGAGGCGCTGCGGGTCTGCCGCCCAGGCGCTGCCTGCCAGCGGATGGCGCTGAGGGCAGGGCGGTGTGCTCAGCAGCGGTGGCGACAGCAGCGTCCAGGCCAGGTCGCGCACGGCGGGGCGGCGCAATTGGCGAGGCAGGTCATGGAGTTCAGCGAAAGGCATCATGCTGCGAGCATAGCCGGTTTGCCGCTGCCCGGTCGTTTCGCCCATAATCGCGGCATAGTCACCCGCCGCAGAGCCTTGCAGGAGCCCCATGGAGCAATTTCGCAATATCGGTATCATCGGCCGCCTTGGCAGCTCGCAGGTGCTCGACACCATTCGCCGACTGAAAAAATTCCTCCTCGAGCGCCACCTGCACGTGATCCTCGAGGACACCATTGCCGAAGTGCTGCCTGGCCACGGCCTGCAGACCTCCACGCGCAAGCTGTTGGGCGAAGTCTGTGACCTGGTCATCGTCGTCGGCGGTGACGGTAGCCTGCTCGGCGCCGCCCGTGCTTTGGCCCGGCACAACATCCCGGTCCTGGGGATCAACCGCGGCAACCTGGGCTTTCTCACCGATATCCGCCCGGACGAGCTGGAAGAAAAGGTCGCTGCAGTGCTCGACGGCCACTACCTGGTGGAAAACCGCTTCCTGCTTCAAGCCGAGGTGCGTCGCCACCACGAGGCCATCGGCCAGGGCGATGCGCTCAATGATGTGGTGCTGCATCCGGGCAAGTCGACGCGGATGATCGAGTTCGAGATCTACATCGACGGCCAGTTCGTCTGCAGCCAGAAGGCCGACGGCCTGATCGTCGCCACCCCGACCGGCTCGACCGCCTACGCGCTGTCGGCTGGCGGCCCGATCATGCACCCCAAGCTCGACGCCATCGTCATCGTGCCCATGTACCCGCACACCCTGTCCGGCCGCCCGATCGTGGTCGACGGCAACAGCGAGCTGAAGATCGTGGTGTCCAAGGACCTGCAGATCTACCCGCAGGTATCCTGCGACGGCCAGAACCACTTCACCTGTGCCCCCGGCGATACCATCACCGTGAGCAAGAAACCGCAGAAACTGCGCCTGATCCACCCGCTGGGCCACAACTACTACGAGGTCTGCCGCACCAAGCTCGGTTGGGGCAGTCGCTTGGGGGGCAGGGACGACTGATGTTCGATCCGGCGCGAAGTTTCGACATCATCGGTGACGTGCATGGCTGTGCGCTGACCCTCGAACGCCTGCTCGACACCCTCGGCTACAAGCGTGTCGGCGGCGTCTGGTGCCACCCGCGGCGTCAGGCGCTGTTCCTTGGCGACATCGTCGACCGCGGCCCGCGTATCCGGGAGGCGCTGCACATCGTCCACGACATGGTCGAGGCCGGCCAGGCCTTCTGCATCATGGGCAACCATGAGTACAACGCCCTGGGCTGGGTAACCCCGGCGCTGCCCGGCAGCGGCAAGGCCTATGTGCGTGAGCACACCCCACGCCACGCCCGCCTGATCGACGAGACCCTGACCCAGTTCGCCCACCACCCCGGTGACTGGCACGATTTTCTGCAGTGGTTCTACGACATGCCGCTGTTCCTCGACGCCGGGCGGTTCCGCTTGGTGCATGCCTGCTGGGACCCGCGGCTGATCGACCCGTTGCGCCAGCAATACCCGGACGGGCGCATCGACGAGCACTTCATCCAGGCCTCGGCCGTGCCCGGCAGCTTCGCCTCCACGGTCTGCAACCGTCTGTTGCGCGGCACCGACATGCGCCTGCCGGACGGCCTGACACTGACCGGCGGCGATGGCCTGACCCGCGCCTTCTTCCGGACCAAGTTCTGGGAAGAAGACCCGAAGACCTACGGCGATATCGTCTTCCAACCGGACGCGCTGCCCGATGAGGTCGCCCGCACGCCGCTCAGCCACACCGAGAAGAATGCCTTGCTACGCTATGGCGAAGAGGAGCCGCTGCTGTTCGTCGGCCATTACTGGCGCAGCGGCCGCCCGGCACCGATACGCCCCAACCTGGCCTGCCTGGACTACAGTGCGGTGCTGTACGGCAAGCTGGCGGCCTATCGGCTGGATGATGAAACCCGGATCGACCCGCACAAGTTCGTCTGGGTCGACGTCGATCGACCGCAGGCCAATCAATGAATATCGTCGAAGTGATACGCCTGCCGCTGTCGGTCGACCTCAGCGGCTTCGTCCACCTGTTGCAGCGCCTGCAGGTGCCGCACCGGGTCAGCGAAGAAGGCGAGGTGCAGGTGCTCTGGGCCCCGGAAACCATGGCTGAAGATGTTCTTCAGCTGTACCAGCGCTACCCTGACGGCAATGCTGATGTCGAGCTTGCGCAGCCGCCTGTGGGCGCTGGCTCGCCGGCGAAAGGGCCGACCCTGGCCGAGCAGGCGAAAGCCTGCAAGGTAACCGCCGCCGTCCTTTTCCTGTGCCTGATCGTCGCCGGCCTGACCGGCCTGGGCGATAACCTCACCACCATCAGCTGGTTCACCTTCCTCGACTACCGCGTCCAGGGTGAATACCTGCACTTCACCCCGCTGGCCCAGGGCCTCGCCGAAGGCCAATGGTGGCGCCTGGTGTCGCCGATGCTGCTGCATTTCGGCGTCCTGCACCTGGCCATGAACGGCATGTGGTACTGGGAACTGGGCAAACGCATCGAACTGCGCCAGGGCCCTTGGGCGCTGGCTGGCCTGACCTTGCTGTTCAGCCTGGTATCCAACCTTGCCCAGCACTACACCAGTGGCCCGAGCCTGTTCGGCGGCCTGTCCGGGGTGCTGTACGGCTTGCTCGGGCATGTCTGGCTGTACCAGTGGCTGGCGCCCAACCCACACTTCAGCCTGCCCAAGGGCGTGCTGGTGATGATGCTCATCTGGCTGGTCATTTGCCTGACCGGTGTGGTCGGCCAACTCGGTTTTGGCCAGATCGCCAACGCCGCGCACGTCGGCGGGCTGCTCATCGGATGCCTGACGGGCCTCTTGGGTGGTGCGCTGGCGCGGCGTAAACTGTCCGCTTGATTTAGGAGACGCTATGTCCACGTTCGCGCAAATGATCGAAAACATCACGCCGGAAATCTACGAAAGCCTGAAAACGGCCGTGGAGATCGGCAAATGGTCCGATGGCCGCAAGCTCACCGCCGAGCAGAAGGAGCTGTCGCTGCAGGCGGTGATCGCCTGGGAGATGAAGAACCTGCCAGAAGACCAGCGTACCGGCTACATGGGGCCTCAGGAGTGCGCATCGAAGTCTGCGCCGATCCCTAACATTCTGTTCAAGTCGGACTCGGTACATTGATCGAACTCGCTCGTGGCTCATTGAGCAAGATGGCGGTAAGCCTGGAAGCACCCGTGGTGCAGTACAGTTTTCGCCTGGATGACACCCAGGTGCCGGTCAACCCGCTGATCGGCCAGACCCTGCGCCTGCACTACCTCGGCGCCATTCACTGCAGCCATTGCGGCAAACGCACCAAGACCAGCTTCAGCCAGGGTTACTGCTACCCCTGCATGACCAAGCTGGCCCAGTGCGACATGTGCATCATGGCGCCGGAACGCTGCCACTACGACGCCGGCACCTGCCGCGAGCCGTCCTGGGGCGAGCAGTTCTGCATGACCGATCACGTGGTCTACCTGGCCAACTCGTCCGGGGTCAAGGTTGGCATCACCCGCGCTACGCAGTTGCCCACCCGCTGGCTTGACCAGGGGGCGAGCCAGGCGCTGCCGATCATGCGTGTGGCGACCCGCCAGCAATCGGGCCTGGTCGAAGACGTATTGCGCAGCCAGGTGCCGGACCGCACCAACTGGCGCGCGCTGCTCAAGGGCGATGCCGAAGTGCTCGACCTGGTGGCCATTCGCGAGCAGCTCTTCGATGCCTGCGCCGATGGCCTGCGCGACCTGCAGGCGCGCTTCGGCCTGCAGGCGATCCAGCCGCTGCCCGATGCCGAAGTGGTGCACATGAAATACCCGGTCCATGCCTACCCGAAAAAGATCGTCAGTTTCAACCTCGACAAGGACCCGGTGGTGGAAGGCACGCTGCTGGGCATCAAGGGGCAGTACCTGATCTTCGATACCGGCGTGATCAATATTCGCAAGTACACGGCCTACCAGTTGGCCGTGCTCCAGTAAAAAGGACCTGCACATGCGTACCGAACAACCGCAAGTGATCTACCTCAAGGACTACCAGGCGCCCGATTACCTGATCGACGAGACGCACCTGACCTTCGAGCTGTTCGAGGACCACACGCTGGTCCATGCGCAACTGGTCATGCGCCGCAACCCGGCACGCGGTGCCGGCCTGCCGCCACTGGTGCTCGACGGCCAGCAGCTCGAACTGCTGCGCGCCTCGCTGGACGATCAGCAACTGCAGGCCAGCGACTACCAGCTCGAAGCCGACAGCCTGACGCTGCACCCCAAGGCCGAGCGTTTCACCCTGGACACCAGCGTCAAGATCCACCCCGAGAGCAACACCGCGCTGGAAGGCCTGTACAAGTCCGGCAAGATGTTCTGCACACAGTGTGAGGCCGAGGGTTTCCGCAAGATCACCTACTACCTCGACCGCCCGGACGTGATGAGCACCTTCACCACCACGGTGATCGCCGAGCAGCATCGCTACCCGGTGCTGCTGTCCAACGGCAACCCGATCGGCAGTGGCCCGGCTGAAGATGGCCGTCACTGGGCGACCTGGGAAGACCCGTTCATGAAACCGGCCTACCTGTTCGCGCTGGTGGCCGGTGACCTGTGGTGCGTCGAGGACACCTTCGTGCGCCAGTCCGGGCGCGATGTGACCCTGCGCATCTATGTCGAGCCCGAGAACATCGACAAGTGCGACCACGCCATGGTCAGCCTGAAGAAGTCCATGCGCTGGGATGAGGAAGTCTATGGCCGTGAATACGACCTGGACATCTTCATGATCGTCGCGGTCAACGACTTCAACATGGGCGCCATGGAAAACAAGGGCCTGAACATCTTCAACTCCAGCTGCGTGCTGGCCCGCGCCGAAACCGCCACCGATGCTGCCCACCAGCGGGTCGAAGGCGTGGTTGCCCACGAGTATTTCCACAACTGGTCGGGCAACCGCGTGACCTGCCGCGACTGGTTCCAGCTGTCGCTCAAGGAAGGCTTCACGGTGTTCCGCGATGCCGAATTCAGCGCTGACATGAACTCGCGCACGGTCAAGCGCATCGAGGACGTCGCCTACCTGCGGACCCACCAGTTCGCCGAAGACGCAGGGCCCATGGCCCACCCGGTGCGCCCGGACAGCTTCATCGAGATTTCCAACTTCTACACCCTGACCGTGTACGAGAAGGGCGCCGAAGTGGTGCGCATGGTCCGTACCCTGCTGGGCGCCGAGGGTTTCCGCAAGGGCAGCGACCTGTACTTCGAACGCCATGATGGCCAGGCGGTCACCACCGACGATTTCATCAAGGCCATGGAAGACGCCAACGGCGTCGACTTCACCCAGTTCAAGCGCTGGTACAGCCAGGCGGGCACCCCGCGCCTGGAGGTCAGCGAGGTCTACGACGCCACGGCACACACCTACAGCCTGACCTTCCGCCAGAGCTGCCCGCAGACGCCGGACAAGGCCGAGAAGCTGCCGTTCGTGATCCCGGTCGAGCTGGGCCTGCTCGATGCCGAGGGCAACGACCTGCCTCTGCGCCTGGCCGGTGAGGCCGCCGCGGTGGGCACTGCCCGCGTGCTGTCGGTGACCGAGGCTGAGCAGACCTTCACGTTCGAAGGTATCCAGGCCAAGCCGCTGCCATCGCTGCTGCGCGGCTTCAGTGCGCCGGTGAAGCTGAGCTTCCCGTACGACCGGGACCAGCTGATGTTCCTGATGCAGCACGACAGCGATGGCTTCAACCGCTGGGAAGCGGGCCAGCAGTTGGCTGTACAGGTGCTGCAGGAACTGATCGGCCAGCATCAGCGTGGTGAAGCGCTGCAGCTTGACCAACGCCTGATCACGGCACTGGGCACAGTGCTGGGCAACGAATCCCTGGACGCCGCGATGGTTTCCGAGATGCTGTCGCTGCCGGGCGAAGCCTACCTGACCGAGATCAGCCAGGTGGCCGATGTCGACGCGATCCACGCGGCACGCGAGTTCGCCCGCCGGCAGATCGCCGAGCAGCTGTTCGATGGCCTGTGGGCGCGCTACCAGGCGCACCGCGAGGTGTCGCGCACCACCGCCTACGTCGCCGCGGCCGAGCACTTCGCCCGTCGCAGCCTGCAGAACATCGCCCTGTCGTACCTGATGCTCAGCGGTAAGGCGCAGGTGCTGGAAGCGACCCTGGAGCAGTTCGAGCACTGCGACAACATGACCGAGCGCCTGACCGCGCTGGCCGTGCTGGTCAACTCGCCGTTCGAGGCGGAGCGCGCCAAGGCGCTGGAAACCTTTGCCGAGCACTTCAAGGACAACCCGCTGGTCATGGACCAGTGGTTCAGTGTGCAGGCAGCCAGCACGCTGCCCGGCGGGCTGGCGCGGGTCAAAGCGCTCATGCAGCACCCGGCGTTCACCTTGAAGAACCCGAACAAGGTACGGGCGCTGATCGGTGCCTTTGCCGGGCAGAACCTGGTCAACTTCCATGCCGCCGATGGCTCGGGCTATCGCTTCCTGGCGGACCTGGTGATCGAGCTCAATGCGCTGAACCCGCAGATCGCTTCGCGTCAACTGGCGCCGCTGACCCGCTGGCGCAAGTATGACGACGCGCGTCAGGCGTTGATGAAGGTTGAACTGGAGCGGATTCTCGCTTCCGGGGCGCTGTCCAGTGATGTGTATGAGGTGGTGAGCAAAAGCTTGGCGTGAAGCCTTGGCTGCCCCACAAGTGATGCACATGGCTTCAGTGCGGTGCATCACTTGGGCGTGCGACTGTCTTGCCAGCGATCCAGTGCAGCGGTGAATGGCACCGGCTTCACCGGTGATCGCCGGCAAGCCGGTTCCCACAGGGAGTTGGACCGGCTTTTAGAAATTGGGCAAGAAGGTTGCTTCCACAGGCAAAGCGCAGCCTGAAGAACTGCGCGATCGTGGTGGGAGCCGGCTTGCCGGCGATTGGGCTGTGCAACAGCCCCCTTTCTGGTTAACAAAACATAACGTCCCGCTCGTTGTGTTCCCGCAATCATCCCCGCTACGATGGCCCGAAGCTATTGCAGGCCTCTACTACAGGGTTTTCGCAGTACCTGCAAGGCACAGACCCACCAAGAACAACAAACAGGGGATGGTCATGAGGGAGCGGGTGATGACGCATGCCAGGCGCAGTGCCTGGCCGTTGGCGGCCAGCGCAATGCTGGCGCTGGCACTGGCGATGTGGGCGGGGAGCACGCAGGCCGCCGCTGCCCAGGAGTATTCCACCGAATCGGCAAAGGCCAGCCAGAGCCTGCTGATCGACGCCGCTCATGCTGGCAAGCGCCTGGTGGTGGTGGGCGATCGCGGCCACATTCTGTTCTCCGATGACCAGGGCAAGACCTGGACCCAAGCGCGGGTGCCTACGCGGCAATTGCTCACCGCAGTGTTCTTCATCGACGACAAGCGTGGCTGGGCAGTCGGGCACGACGCGCAGATTCTCGCCAGCAACGACGGCGGTGCGACCTGGAGCAAGCAGTTCGAAGACCTTGCCCGTGAAGCCCCGCTGCTCGATGCCACTTTCCTCGATGCCCAGCACGGCTTTGCCGTAGGCGCCTACGGTGCATTGCTGGAAACCCGCGACGGCGGCCAGCACTGGCAGGACGTCGCCGAGCGCCTGGACAACCCCGACCAGATGCACCTCAACGGTATTGCCCAGATCAGGGATGCCGGCCTGTTCATCGTCGGCGAGCAGGGCAGCATGTTCCGCTCCAGTGACAGCGGGCAGAGCTGGAGCAAGGTCGACGGGCCCTACGAGGGCTCGCTGTTCGGCGTGATCGGCACCGCCCAGCCGCAGACGTTGTTGGCCTATGGCCTGCGCGGCAACCTGTTCCGCTCCACGGACTTCGGCGACAGCTGGCAGCCGATCGAACTCAAGGCTGCACGCGGCAACCTCGAATTCGGCCTGGCCAGCGCTACGCTTCTGGATGATGGCAGCCTGGTATTGGTCGGTAATGGCGGCAGCGTGCTGCGCAGTATCGATGACGGGAAGCGCTTCACGGTCTACAACCGCGCCGACCGTATCGCTTTGGCCGGCGTCAGCGGCCTGGCCAATGGTGGCTTGCTGCTGGTAGGGCAGGGTGGTGTCCACCTGGCCACCGCTGAAGGAGCCGACCAGGCAGCCCAGGAGCCTCGCCCATGACCAGTCGAGAGAGCATCATGCACCCCCACCACCAGGACAAGCCCACGCTGCTGGAACGCCTGATTTTCAACAACCGCCCGGTGGTCATCGCCCTGTGCGTGCTGGTGAGCATCTTCCTGTTCTGGCAGGCCTCGCAGATCCGCCCCTCGACCAGCTTCGAGAAGATGATCCCGCTCGAACACCCGTTCATCGAGCAGATGATGGCGCACCGCAACGACCTGGCCAACCTCGGCAACACCGTGCGCATTTCGGTCGAGGCGGTCAACGGCGACATTTTCGACAAGGACTACATGGAGACCCTGCGCCAGATCCATGACGAGGTGTTCTACATCCCCGGCGTCGACCGTGCGGGCCTCAAGTCGTTGTGGAGCCCCAGCGTGCGCTGGAGTGAAGTCACCGAGGAGGGGTTCTCCGGCGGTGAAGTCATCCCCAATACCTACGACGGTTCGCAGGACAGCCTCGACTCACTGCGCGACAACGTGCTCAAGTCCGGCCAGGTCGGGCGCCTGGTGGGCAACAACTTCAAGTCCAGCATCGTCGATGTACCTTTGCTGGAAAGCTACCCCGATCCGCAAGACCCCGGTAAGCAGGTCAAGCTGGACTACCAGCAGTTCTCGCATCTGCTCGAGGAGAAAATCCGCGACAAGTTCCAGGCACAGAACCCCAATGTGAAGGTGCACATCGTCGGCTTCGCCAAAAAGGTCGGTGACCTGATCGACGGCCTGGTAATGGTGGCGATGTTCTTTGGTGTCGCCCTGGTCATCACCTGGGTCTTGCTCTACTGGTTCACCTGGTGCATCCGCAGCACCATCGCCGTGCTGATCACCACCTTGGTGGCAGTGGTCTGGCAATTGGGCCTGATGCATGTGGTGGGCTTTGGCCTGGACCCTTACTCGATGCTGGTGCCATTCCTGATCTTCGCCATCGGCATTTCCCATGGGGTGCAGAAGATCAACGGCATCGCCCTGCAGTCCAGTGACGCCGAGAATGCCCTGACCGCCGCCCGGCGCACCTTCCGCCAGCTGTTCCTGCCCGGGATGATCGCCATTCTCGCCGACGCCGTGGGCTTCATTACCCTGCTGATCATCGACATCGGCGTGATCCGCGAACTTGCCATCGGTGCGTCGATCGGCGTGGCGGTCATCGTCTTCACCAACCTGATCCTGCTGCCGGTCGCGATTTCCTATATCGGCATCAGCAAAAAGGCCATCGAGCGCAGCAAGAAGGACGCCACCCGTGAGCACCCGTTCTGGCGCCTGCTGTCGAATTTCGCCAGTGCCAAGGTGGCGCCGGTGTCCATTGCCCTGGCCCTGGTCGCCTTCGCTGGCGGCTTGTGGTACAGCCAGAACCTGAAAATCGGCGATCTCGACCAGGGCGCGCCGGAGCTGCGCCCGGACTCGCGCTACAACCAGGACAACAACTTCATCATCAGCAACTACTCCACCAGCTCCGATGTGTTGGTGGTGATGGTCAAGACGCCCGCCGAAAGCTGCTCGATCCACTCGACCATGGCACCGATCGACGAGCTGATGTGGACCATGGAAAACACCCCCGGCGTGCAGTCGGCGATCTCCCTGGTGACGGTGTCCAAGCAGGTGATCAAGGGCATGAACGAGGGCAGCCTGAAATGGGAAACCTTGTCGCGCAACCCTGACATCCTCAACAATTCCATCGCCCGCGCCGACGGCCTGTACAACGCCGACTGCTCGCTGGCACCGGTGCTGGTGTTCCTCAACGACCACAAGGCCGAAACCCTCGAGCGGGTCACCAGCGCTGCCAAGGCGTTTGCCGAAAGCCACGACAAGAACGGCTTGCAGTTCCTGCTGGCGGCGGGCAACGCCGGGATCGAGGCCGCGACCAACGAGGTGATCAAGTCGGCCGAGCTGACCATCCTGATCCTGGTGTACATCTGCGTGGCGGTGATGTGCCTGATCACCTTCCGCTCCTTTGCTGCCACTTTGTGCATCGTCCTGCCGCTGGTGCTGACCTCGGTGCTGGGCAATGCGCTGATGGCATTCATGGGGATCGGCGTGAAGGTCGCCACCTTGCCCGTGGTGGCGCTGGGCGTGGGTATCGGTGTCGACTACGGCATCTACATCTACAGCCGTCTGGAAAGCTTCCTGCGTGCCGGCCTACCGCTGCAGGAGGCCTATTACCAGACCCTGCGCTCGACCGGCAAGGCGGTGCTGTTCACCGGCCTGTGCCTGGCCATCGGCGTGTGCACCTGGATCTTCTCGGCCATCAAGTTCCAGGCCGACATGGGGCTGATGCTGACCTTCATGCTGCTGTGGAACATGTTCGGTGCGCTGTGGCTGCTGCCGGCGCTGGCGCGGTTCCTGATCAAGCCCGAGAAGATGGCAGGCAAGCAGGGCGGTTCGATCTTCGCCCATTGAGTGCAGGGGCCGCTTTGCGGCCCATCGCTGGCAAGCCATCCCCACAAGGCCTGTGGAAGCTGGCTTGCCGGCGATCACCTGTGAAGCCGGTGCCATGCAACGCAGGGTCAAGGTTATAATGCCGGCTCACTTGCAATGGGTACCCCCATGTCCTCCCTCACCACCGCCCTCGCATCCTGCGACATGCTACTGATCGACGGCCTCCACGCCTTCGACTTCACCCTCGATGCAACAGGCCTGACGGTCGAATGCATGGACGGCCGCCAACACCGTCGCTGGACCTTCACTGCCGAACAGGTCGCCGCCGCCATCGGTGCCGGTGACGAGTGGCAACTGCACGATGCCCAGGGTGAGCATCGTCTAGTCTGTATGAGTGCCTTTCGCGCCCCGGATGAAGAAGAACACCATGAACCGGACTTGGACGAGCCTGCTGACCGCTAGCCTCATGACCCTGACTTTCACTACCCAGGCTGCCACGCTGCTGGTGGGCAGTTACACCGATGGCGCCAGCCAAGGTATCTACCGCTACCTGTTCGACAGCAAGACTGGCCGTATCGACCCCACGCCGCAGCAGGTGGTCAAGAGCGTCAGCCCGTCGTGGCTGGTACTCTCGGCCGACCAGCGGCAACTGTTCACGGTCAACGAAACGCCGCAGGGCCATGCCAGCAGTTTCAGTGTGAACGGCAACGGCGAGATCAAGCCGCTCAACCAGGTGGCCAGCGGTGGCGATGAACCGACTCACGCCAGCCTGAGCCGCGACCAGCGTTACCTGTTCGTTGCCAACTATGCTGTCGCCCCCGACCCGGGCGGCAGCCTGGTGGTGATCCCGGTGGCCAAGGACGGCAAGCTCAAGGAGGTGGTGCAACAAGCCCGGCACAAGGCCAGCGGCGTCAACCCCGAGCGCCAGGCCGGTGCCCATGTGCACGCCGTGGTGCTGTCGCCCGATGGCAGCCACCTGTATGCCAGCGACCTGGGCGCGGACAAGGTGTTCATCTACCGCTACGACGGCGCCAGCGTCGACCGGCCCCTGAGCGCTGCGATACCGGCGTCCGTCGAGTTGCCGCCCGGCAGCGGCCCGCGTCATCTGTTGTTCGATGCCAAGGGGCGGCATGCCTACCTGACACTGGAAATGAGCGCCGAAGTGGTCGTGTTCGATGTCGACGACGCTGCGCTGCACGAACGCCAGCGCCTGCCGCTGACCGAGCAGAAAGACGCTGCGGCCAAGGCGGCGGGCGGACTGCACCTGTCGGCAGACGGGCGCTTCCTGTATGTCAGCAACCGTGGCACAGCCAACGAGATCGTGGTTTTCAGCGTGGGCAAAGAGGACGGCCAATTGGCCTTTTTGCAGCGCCGTTCGGTAGAGGGCGACCACCCACGGGAGTTCGCGCTGGACCCAAGCGAAAACTTCCTGCTGGTGGCCAACCAGAAGAGCAACCAGATCGTGGTCATCCGCCGCGACCCGCGTACTGGCAAGCTCGGTGAAACCGTGCAGACCTTGCCACAGGACGCGCCTTCGGACCTGAAGTTTATCGATTGACTATCGATGGACGTGATAATCCCTACCACCGCAATGAATTTCTGTGGCAGACCTCAGCGGCGTAAGTTTGACCCAAGGCCCAGACGGGCCAACGTCAAACCACCGAAGTCGAGGTCAGCCCAGATGAACTTCAATCTTTTCCCGGTCATCGCCGCATCCGCCCGTTCCGCCTCAGTCGTGCTGCCGGCGCATGCCCAGGCTGATACCCGCAACAAGGTAACCGCCACCCACAGCTATACCGAGCAGTACCTGCGCCAGAGCGCCCATTTTCATGCGGCCTTGAGCGCTAAACCCAACCATTGAGCCCTGCGCGAACCGCGACAGGCGCCGGCCAACTCACTTGGCCATCACCGCCTTGAACAGTTCAGACGCCAGCCACCTCTCCAGCCAGCTCCGCACACGCGGATAAGCCGCCTCGGCGAACCACTGCGGTTCGACCCCGGCAAACTGGCGCATCAGGGGCAACAGCGCGGCGTCGACCAGGCTTGCATGGCTGGCCAGCAGGTAGGGCCGGCCCTCTAGCAACTGTTCAAGCTCGGCCAGCCAGGCCTCGGCCTGCTGGCGGTAGTGTTCGCGCGTGTGCTCGGGGTATCGCTCGGCATATTTGTACAGGTTGACCTGCGCTTTGAACTCGCTGTCGTTGCGGGCAATAAGCCGTTCAGCCTGTCGCGCGGCGGCAGGGTCGGCTTGCAACCGCCAGTCCTGCGGGTCATTGCGCTCGAGCGCCCAGCGCATGATGTCCAGGCTTTCCTCCAGCACGCCTTCACCGGTATCGAGCACCGGTACCGTCCCCTTGGGTGACAGAGCCAGCAACGCGGCCGGCTTGTTCTTCATCGCCACTTCGTGGATGTGCACCTCGCACCCGGCATAGTGCAGGGCCAGGCGCGCTCGCATGGCCCAAGGGCAGCGGCGGAAGGAGAAAAGAATCACCCGCACACCTCGACATCACTCAGGCCATTGCCCTGGCGACGCACCTGGATCTGCACCGGAATACGCTCGTGCATCTCTTGTACGTGGGAAATGACCGCGACCTTGCGCCCCTGCGCCTGCAGACCGTCGAGGGCGTCCATGGCCAACTGCAGCGACTCCGGGTCGAGGCTGCCGAACCCCTCGTCGATGAACAGCGACTCGATACGCAGGGTGCTCGAGGCCATTGACGCCAGGCCCAGGGCAAGCGCCAGCGAGACCAGGAAGGTTTCACCGCCAGACAAGGAGTGCACGGAGCGCAGTTCGTCGCCCATTTCGGTGTCCAGCACCAGCAACCCCAGGGCGCTGCCGCCACGTTTCAGGCGGTAGCGCCGCGCCAGTTGGCGCAACTGGGCGTTGGCATGGTGCAGCAGCAGGTCGAGGTTGTAGCCCTGGGCGATCTTGCGGAACACATCGCCAGAGGCCGAGCCGATCAGCGCATTCAGGCGTGCCCAGCGTTGCCACTGTTGGTGGGCCTGTTCGATTTCGCAGGCAAGGGCCTGGTACGCCTGCTGGCGACGCTGGTCGTCAGCCTGCTGCGCGCGCAACTCGGCGCATTGCTGTTCCTGAGCGGCCAGTTGCTCGGCAAGGCCGGCCAGTGCTTGCTCGAGGTCTTCGCCATGCAGGCCACCCTGTGCCTGAGCGGCGTGCTGCTGCAGGCGCTGTTCACGCTCCTGGAGCAGCACGCGGCCTTGCTCGATGGCGTTTTCTGCTGCCTGTAGCTGTTGGCGCAGGGTGCTGAGCTGGTTATCGTCCATGGCCAGCAGGCGGTCCAGCCCGCTGTCATCCAGTTCGGGATGGTCGCTGCGCCATTGCGCGATTGCGTGCTGAAGCTGCTGGCACTCCTGCTCCAGCGCCTGCTGGCGCTGGGTATTGGCCTTCAACTCCGCGGCCAGTTGCACGCCCTGGTTGCGCAGCGCCTGCAGGCGCTCTGCGGTTTCGGCATCGAGGGCGCGGGCCTGTTCCAGCTGCGCTTCGAGGTGGTGTTGCCAAGCTTCGGCGCTGCTATGGTCGCCGAGCAGCGTGGCCAGCTCCGCCTGGGCCTGCAGGCGCTGCGCTTGGAGGGCGTCGAGGGTGTGCTGCAGGTGTTGCTGAGCCTGCAGGCGCGTCTGCTGCTGGTCGCGTAGCTTGTCCAGTTGCAGTTGACGCGCGTGCTGCTCGTCCTGCTCGTCCTTGCGCTGCTCCAGCTGTTGCAGGCGCTGCGCGATCTGCTGGTCGAGGCTGAGGAAGGCATTGGCCGGATCATCACTCAAGGCCTTCAGCACATCAGCCGGCAGCACATTGGCCAAGTCATCGAGGCCTTGTTGCAGATGCTGTTCATCGTTGGCCAGGGCTTGGTGCTGTTGCTCCAGGTGGCGCTGGGCCTCTTGCTGCGCCTGCTGCGCGGCCTGCAATTGCTGGGTGAGGCGGGCGGCGTCTTTTTGCAGGGCGAGCAGGGCGCTTTGACGCTTCTCGTCCTTTTTGATCTCATCGTCCAGGCGCTGCAGCTGGCTGTCCAGCCACGCGGTACGGGCCTTGTCGTCCTGTGGCGCCAGGGCAGGCCAGAGGGGGTGCGACTGTACCTGTGCAACCAGCGGCTGCAACTGTTCGCCCAGCTGCGCCTGTTGCTGTTGATGGTCCTTGAGCTGGGCGTTGACCACGCCAAGCTGCGTGCGCAGCTCCACCAGTTTGCCGTTGAGCGTTTCGACGTGCTTTTGCGCAGCATCCACTTCGGCCTGGTCATGTCGGCCCAGGCTCTGCAGCAGAGCCTCAGGCTGGTGGAACGGGTGTTCAGCGCTGCCACAGACCGGGCACGGTTCGCCGTCGCGCAGTTGGCCGCGCAGTTCTTCGACGCTGGTATTGCGTGCCAGGCGCTGACGCTCCAGCAACTGGCGTGTGAGGTTGAGCGCCTGCTCGGCCGCTTCCAGCTCCGCCTTGGCTGCGGTGCCTTCACCGATCAGCTGTTGGCGTTGCAGCATGGCCTGCTGGTGACGTTCACGCAGCCCCTCCAGTTGACTGCGCAGCTCCTGCTCGCGGCCATGCAGGCGCGACAGTTCTTCGACCGCCCGCTGCTGTTTGCGATTGTCCTGCAGCATGTTGCCGAGCAGGTCGATCTGCTCAGCCAGCGCCTGCGGCTCGGCTTTGGCTTCGCGGAACAACAGCTCGAACGCGTCATGCTGGGCCTGCCACTGCGCGTTGGCCTCGCTGGCGCGCGCCTGCAGGCCAGGCAGCTCCTCACGGCCCTTGCTCAGGCGCCCGCCAATCACCATGACTTGCTTGAGTTGTGGCAGGTAGGCCTGCCAGGCATTGGCCAGGCCGGCCAGGTGCTGGCTGTCTGCCAAGGCCGCGTCGATCTGCGCCAGCTGTTGCAGGCTGCGCTGCTGGTGTTCATCCAGTTGCTGCAACTGTTGCTGGCCTTCGGCGACGTGCAGGTCGGCCTGTTCCCTGGCGGTGCGTTGCGCCTCCAGCTCAGTGTCGAGGCGCGCCAGGCTGTCCTGGCCGGCAAATGCCTGGCGCAGGCGCGGGGCACTTTCGCTGTGCTTCGCCTGGCTGTCGGCCAGTGCCTGGCGCGTGGCTACCAGCGCCTGCTCCAGCGCCTGGGTGTGCCCCTGCAGCTCAGCTTGCAGCTGTTGTTGCTCGGCAATCTGCGCCGCCAACGGCGTCAGTTGTGCGGTCAGTACTTGCTGGCGATGGAACTGGTGCCGTTGCGGTGCCAGGCGTTCCAGGCGCTGCAGGTCGAGGCGTTGCTCGGCCATGGCTTGCCAATTCTGCTCGGCAGCGTGCAGGGCGGCGCCGGCTTCGCTGAGTTGCGTCTGCAACAGGCGTTGCTCGTTGAGCCAGGTACGTTGTTGCTCCAGTTGGCGCTGGCGGGCTTGCTCGGCCTTGAAGTGTTGCTGCGCCTGCTCCAGACGCGTGTCCAGCTCGATTCGGGCTTCGGCGGCCATCGGCAGCAGGTGGCTGGCACGGTCTTTCAGCGCGTTGTGCGCCTCGCCGGCTTCGCGGGCCTTGCTGAAGGCACGCTGGCCCAGGCGCGTGTAGATCGCGGTGTTGGTGAGTTTTTCCAGCAGCTCGCTGCGTTCTTTGTCGTCGGCCTTGAGAAAGGCGCCGAATTCACTCTGGGCCAGCATCACGGCACGGGTGAACTGCTCGAAGTTGAGCCCCAGACGGGTTTCGATCAGTTGCTTGTATTCGTTCTTGCCACTGCCCAGCACCTGCTCACTGTCCAGGTCATAGAGGCTCTGACGGCTGGACTGCAGCTTGCCATTGGCCTTGTCACGGGCACGGTTGGCTTCCCAGCGCGCGCGGTAACGGTGGCCGTCGATGCCGACGAAATCGACCTCGGCAAAGCCGCTGCCGGTGCCGCGGCGCAGCAGGTTGCGCGGGTCCGAGGTAGGGATTTCGCCATCGGCATCTGGCACCTTGGCTTCGCGGCCAATGTCATTGAGCCGCGGCACAGTGCCGAACAGCGCCAGGCACAGAGCGTCGAGCAAGGTGCTCTTGCCGGCACCGGTAGGCCCGGTGATGGCGAACAGGCCTGCGCTGGCCAGGGGTTCGGCGGTGAAGTCGATGTCGACCGGGCCGGCCAGGGATGCCAGGTTCTTCAGGCGGATGGCGAGAATCTTCATGGCTGTTCCTCTTCCAGCTGGACGTCCTGCAGCAGCAGGGCGAAGTCGGCCAGGGCCTGCTCGTCGGCCGGGTTGCCGTAAGCCTGTTCCCAGGCGCGGCTGAACAAGTCCTGCGGGGTCATCTGCGACAGTTCGACGAACTCAAGCTCGCTTTCTTCGTCGTTACCACGGCCGGCATATTCGGCGCTGATGCGGATCAGCCGCACCGCCTTGCCGTGCAGGGCGCTTTCGATCTGCTGGCGCAGGTCTGGCTGCGGCTCGTCCAGCAGCACGCGCACTTCGAGCCACGGCTGGCGGTTGGGGTCGTCGAGCAGGTCGATCACCGGCAGTTCGGCAAGCTGCTCCAGCAGTTCGCCCAAGGGCGCAGGGCCGATGCGCTGCAGGGCCACGGCGCGCGGCACCGGGCGCGGCTCGACGCTGACCAGCTCGGCGCCGTCGAGCTCGACTTCCAGCACCTGGTGCGGGTAGTTGATTTCGGCGAACGACAGTGGGATCGGCGAGCCGCTGTAGCGGATGCGGGTTTCGCGGTTGACCTTCTGCGGCTTGTGCAGGTGGCCCAGGGCAACGTAGCTGATGGCCTTGTCGAACAGTTTGGCCGGAAGGGCTTCGGCGTTACCGATGATCAGGCTGCGCTCGGAGTCTTCGGACACCGCGCCACCGGCCATGTGCGCGTGGCTGATGGCGATCAGCGCCTGGTCCTTCTTGCGTTTTTTCTGCGCGGCCGCGATCAATTGCTGGTGCACCTGGTTGATGCCCTGCAGGTAGTCGTCACCCAACTGCGGGCCGGTGACTTCGGCTGGACGCAAAAAAGGCAGCGCCAGGCACCAGGCTGCGACCTTGCCGCGGCCGTTGGTCAGCGGGATCAGCAGGCGTTCGGCGTCCAGCTGGCCCTCATCCAGCCAGTGCACGCGCCCTAGCGCGTGGGTGCGCAGACGCCGCATGAGCGCGGCGGGTAGCTCGATGCGCGAGCCGGAGTCATGGTTGCCGGCGATCATCACGATGTCCAGCTTCGGCTGTTGCTCGTGGGCTTGGACGATGAAGTCGTATAGCCGCTCCTGAGCTTTGACCGGCGGGTTGACCGTGTCGAAGATGTCGCCGGCGATCAGCAGCGCGTCGGGCTGGCGCAAGCGCAGCTGGCCGAGCAGCCAGTCGAGGAAGCAGGCGTGTTCGAAGTCGCGTTCCTGGCCGTGCAGGCTTTGGCCCAGGTGCCAGTCGGAGGTGTGAAACAGACGCATGGATGACCTGTTGGATTGGGACATGAAGGCTTCGGTGCTTGGCGTCATGACAGCGCCAAGGTGGCCTTCGAAGGAGGGCGGTATGGTAACTCAAGTGGCTTGGCGATTGTCTGGAGCCTGGCCGTGTTCGGTGCATTCAAAGGGCGGGGCAGTGCGCTACAAGGGCAATCCATTATGCGAACGGGTCGACATAGTGGCCATCTGCTTGCTTGATGCCAGCCATCGCCGATGCTCTAATCCCTTACCCCGGCCGCGGCGCGTGCAGTGCTGCGGGTGTGGGCTACCGGATCCCATCTGAAAAGGAATTTTTATGCAAAGCACGCCACAAATCCAGGCCGACTACGCCAACCTCAAGCCTAAATGGCAGGAGCGGTTCGCCTTCTTCGATCAGCACGGCGGCCCACGTGAAGCGACCTACAAAGCGGCGTTCCGCGCTTTGCCGTTTCGCAAGAAACTGTTGATCAACAACAATTTCCTCGGATTCTTCTTTGGCCCGATCTACTGGTTCGTCCTGGGCATGTGGAAGAAGAACCTGGTCATGCTGGCCATCATCATTGGCGTCGGGCTGCTTGAAGGTGTTTACGAGGCTGCCACGGGTAATGCAGTGCCTCGGGCGCTGGATCAAGGCTTCAGTGTGGCCTTTGCCGTGTTGTACGGCATGTTGACCAATTACGCTTATTACCTGAAACAGACCAAAGGCGAGCAGGGCTGGAACCCGTTTCAGGGTCACCGCTTCATCTGATCGCTCAGGGTTGTCGCAGAGCGGGAGCAGTCAGGATCGCATCCTGGTTTGGACGGGCTTGTCTGACGTGCGCTACAGCACGCTAGACGGGCCCGCGCCCCTCTCCCAATCACTTCGGATAAAGCGGTGGCAAGCCCCCTGGCTCCCCAGACGGCAGTAACACGTGTTCTGCCGGTGGAATCGTCCCTATCGCCCGCCACAGATCCTCTCCCTGCCAATATTGGCCGCTCTCGCTATACAACGCCCCGTTCAAACCATCCAAAGCATCCGACAGCGGCACGAACCGCGCCGCCATCTCCGCCAGGGTCTCTGGCTGTTGCCGCGCCCAGGCATCGAGCGCCTGGCGGGTGGCCTGTGGGTCGTTGGCCTGGCAGGCGCGCTTGAGGTCGTCCAGCAGGGTGCGTGGGCTGGGGCCAGTCTGGGCGGCCCGCAGCACGGCCGGTTGCGAGCGGGCGCGCCACCACAGGGTGAAGCCCAGTAGCGTGGTCAGGGCGAACACCAGGGTGGCGAGCTGCCAGGGCCACAGCCGGCTGCTGCCCGTGCTGGCATCACCGACCGGGCTCTCGGCGCTCAGGGCCGGGTTGTCCTGCACGTTAAGGGTGCGCGCAGGCAAGCTGGAATGCTCCAGGTGGTCTTCGCGGGTGTTCCACCAGGTGACTTCCAGTGCCGGCAGCGCCAGCTCGCCACTGTGGGTCGGCACCAGTGCTTCGCGCTCCTCGCGGTTGGCGGTCATGCCGCGCTCGCTGATTTCGTTGCGCAGCAGCGGTTGGTCCGGGTAGCGGCGCAGGCCGACGATTTCGGTGGCCGGCAATTGCGGCAGTTGGGTGCTGGACAGCCCCTCGGCGCGCAGGGTGATGCTGCGGGTCAGGGAGTCGCCTATCTGGGTTGGCTGTGTGCCGGGGTCGGGGTTCCAGTGTTCTTCGAGGGCCAGGCTACGGGCTGGCAACCACGGTTCGGCTGCGGGCCAGGCGGCGGGGATAGGGCGAACGTTCAGGCGCAGCGGCAGCGAACTGACCTGTACCTGGCGGCCTGTACGTGCGCTGCCCGCAGGCTGCTGCGCATTATCGGCGGCAGTGGCGGTGAACGTGAGGGGCGCGATGTCCAGGCTGCCGCTCTGCTGCGGATAGAGTGCGTAGCGTGTCTCGATCACCCCGTGGCGTACGCCGTTGATGTCCTTCTCATAGGTACGCGAGTCCCCCAGCGGTTCGACTTTGGCGTTTTCCAGGCGCAGCGGGCTAAGGCTGCTGTCGTCGTACAGCGACACCGAATGGTAGATGCGCAAGGTCAGCACGGCCTGCGCCTGGACATAGACATCACTGGTGTCCAGGGTAGCCTCGATGAACACCTGGGACGCGCTGTCCGGGCGGTCGGCATCCGCTTGCACCACCTGCAGGTCGATGGCCTGGCTGCGCGATTGCCCCAGTTGCAGCTCAGGGATACGCAAGCTGCCGCTGCGCCGCGGCAGCAGGGTAATGATCCAGCGAGTGCTGGCCCGGGTCTCGCCATCGAGGGTGTGCAGGCTGTTCAGTTGACGCGTGCCGCGTACTTCGAAGTCGCCGTCCAGGGCGCGCAGGTCGGGCTTGCCGAACTGGGTCACGTCCTGGCTTTCGAGGGTCAGCTCCAAGGTTTCACCGGCCTCCAGGCGGGTGCGGTCGACACTGGCCTGCAGGGTCGGTTCGGCCTGGGCGAGCACGGCCCATATCAGGCTGAGGAGAAAGACGCCAAGGCGACTCATCGTTGGGATTCCTGATGCAATTGCTGTTCGTACCAGAATTTTCGTCGCAGCAGCTGCGCCGGGTTGTCGGGGATCTCCCGCAGCCATTGTTCCAGGGCTTGGCGTTGTTCGGCATCGAGGCTGGTCGATACCGGCCGCTTGGGCGGCTGGGTGATGCTGTCATCGTCGCCCACCTGGTTGCCGGGTGCGGCCTGGCTGTTGTTACTGCCTTCAACGGGTTGATCGGTGTTCGCCTGTTGTTCGCTGCCCGGTGTGCCCTGGGCGGGGCTGCTCGCCGAGCTGCTGTTGCCCTCGGTCTCGCTGCCCGGCGTGCCTTGGGCATCGTCTTGGGCCGGTTGTTCCTCGGCCTGGCCTTGACGCTGCTGTAACAGTTGCTGGACCAGGGCCTGGTTGTCCAGCGCCGGCTTCAGGTCGGGTTGATGCTCCAGGGCCTGCTCGTAAGCATCCAGGGCGGCCTCCAGCTCACCGCTGCGAGCCAGGGCGTTGCCTCGATTGTAGTGGGCAGCGGCGGTATTGGCTTGGCCGAAGGCGGTGGCGGCAGCGGCATAGTCACCGGCCTGGTACAGCGCCATGCCGCGCCATTGCGGGTCTTGGAAGTGCCGCGCGGCTTCCACCGGGCGGTTTTGTTCAAGCAGGCGCTTCCCTTGCTGATCGGGGCGCAACCACAGGTCATTGAACTCGAACGCCTGGCTCGGCTGCGGCAGGGCCAGCAGCAGCGGCAGGCAGAACAGCCAGCCGCGCCGACCCGCGCAGGCGGCCAGCAGCAACAGGGGTATCAACAGCCAGTAGCCTTGGTCGGCCCAGCTGTCGAGCTGCAGGTTCTGGCCGTCATTGCGCAGGATGCGCGGGTTGTCGTACAGGCCGAGGCCACGCAGGTCGAGGTCGTCGATCCGGGCATGACGGTAGCGTCCTCCGGTGCCGTTGATGAACGCCCTGAGCCCGCCGCTGTCCAGGCGCGGTACCAGAATGCCGCCTTGCTCGTCCTTGAGAAACTCGCCGTTGGCCTGGCGGACCGGCGCCCCTTCGCGGGTACCGATGCCGAGCATCAACAGGCTCGGGCCCTGGCGGCCAAGGGCCTGGACAATGCCCTGGCGTTCCGGGTCGCTCAATGCCGAACCGATCAGCAACAGGCGGCCTTCGCCCAGGCCGCTTTGCGCCAGCAGGGCCAGGCCCTTCTGCACGGCCAGGTCGGCGCGCTGGCCGGGCTGCGGCATGATCGACGGGTCGATGGCCTCGAGCAGGTTGCGCGTGGTGCTCAGGTCGTCGGACAGCGGCACCAAGGTGTGTGCGCTGCCGGCGTAGACGATCAAGGCCGTCTGGCTGTCGCGACGGTGTTCGAGCAGGTCAAGGACCTTGCGCCGCGCCTGCTGCAGCCGGTTGGGCGGCGTGTCCTGGGCAAGCATCTGCGGGGTCAGCTCCAGCAGGATCACCAGCGGGTCGGCCGGGCGTTGGCGGGTTTCTTCCAGGCGCTGCCAGCTCGGCCCGAGCAGCGCCAGCACCGTCAGTAACCAGGCAAGGCCCAGTGCGACCCAGGGCATTTTGCTGTGGCTGCCGCTGCCGCCACCGAGCAGCACCGGGTGGAAGGCCGGCGGCAGGATCATCTGCCAGCGCCCGGCGCGCCTGCGCCGGTGCCAGAGCTTGAACACCAGCCAGGCGAGCAGCGGTACCACCAGCAGCCAGAGTGGGCGCAACCAGTGCGGCCAGAGGTCGATCATCGCCGCCTCCTCAGGCGCAGCCTTTTGAGGCGCTCACGCCATTGCGGGTGGGGCTGCAGGAAGCGTGGCCGGCGCAGCGCACGCTGCAGCAGGTTGTCTGGCCATTGCACCGCCACCACCAGCAGCACGCTGAGCAGCAAGGCCAGGGCCAGTGGCCAGGCGTACAAAGCAGTTGCCGTGCGGGCCTGGGTTGGCTGCTGGGCGACCGGTTCGAGCTGGTCGAGGGTATCGCCGATCGCATCCAGTTCGGCGCCGTCGTGGGCACGGAAGTAGGCGCCATGGGTCAGGTCGGCGATTTCCTTCAGTGAGGCTTCGTCCAGGTCCAGGCTGGGGTTGAGGCCGAGCAGGCCCGGCGTACCGCTGGCCTCGGGGTTGGCGCCGATGCCGATGGTGTAGATGCGCACGTCTTCCTGGGCGGCCAGGCGGGCAGCGGTCAATGGATGGATCCGCCCGCCGTTGTTGGCACCGTCGGTGATCAGTACCAGCACCCGGCTCTGCGCCGGCCGCTCGCGCAAGCGCTTGACCGCCAGGCCGATGGCGTCGCCGATGGCGGTGTTCTTGCCGGCGATGCCAATCTGCGCTTCGTCGAGGAAGGTGCGTACGGTACGCCGGTCAAAGGTCAGGGGGGCCTGCAGGTACGCCTGGCTGCCGAACAGGATCAGGCCGACGCGGTCGCCTTCGCGGTTTTGCAGGAAATCGCCCATCAGCGCCTTGACCAAGTCGAGGCGGCTGACCTCTTCGCCCTGCCACTGCATATCGGGGAAATCCATGGAGCCGGACACATCCACCGCCACCAGCAGGTCCCGGCCGCTGGCGGCCACCGGTAGCGGTTCGCCCAGCCACTGCGGACGGGCAGCGGCGAGCAGCAGCAACAGCCAGATCAGCGCGAACGGTGCCTGCTGGCGCAAGGTCGGCAGGTTCAGCCGTGCCCGACGCCCGGCCAGGCTTTCGAGTTCGTTGAGAAAGCCTACCTTGAGCACCGGTTCGCCGCTGTCGGCGGCAGGCAGCAGCAGGCGCGCCAGCCACGGCAGCGGCAGCAGCAGGAAAATCCACGGCCAGGCCAGTTCAAACATGTTTGCGGATCCAGGTTTCGACGGCCTGACTGAGCCCGGCAATGGCCTTGTCGTCAAGCTTGCATTCCGGCTTGTACGCGCCTTCTACCAGCACCATCCAGCGGGTCAGGCCGGCAGCGGGGCAGCGGTTGTCGAGGAACGCCAGCCACTGGCGGCCATTGAGGGTATGGCTGTTGGCGCCAGGGTAGTGGTTGCGGCACAGGCGCTTGAGCAAGGCGTTGATCTGTTGCAGCCAGGCCCCGGCCGGTGCGCCGTCGTAGGGGCGCGGCAGCAGGGCCAGCTCGGCCAGGGCTTCCAGGCGTACCGGGTCCAGCGGTTGCTCGGCACGCACTATCCTGCGCTTGCCGGGGCGCCAGCGGCGCAGCCGCCACAGGCCCCAGGCCAGGAAGGGGAGGACGCCAAGCAGCAGCCACCAGCCAGGTGCCGGTGGCCACAGGCCGATCGCTGAAGGAGGTATCAGCGGTTGCAACTGGTCCAGAGGGTTCATTGGGCGCTGCTCTTCATGAACCGCTCCGTGGGCGCTGTGCATTCAGGTATTCGCGCAGTTGCTCGATCATTTCGCTCTGGGTGCTCAGGGGCATCAGCAGCACGCGCAGCTTCTGGGCCATCAGCTCCCAGCGTTCTATGCGTGCTTCGGCCTGCTGACGGTAGGCCTGGCGCAGGTTGGTGTCCAGGGTGTCGAGCTCCAGGTGCGCGCCGCGCTGGGAGAAACGCAGCAGGCCTGCTGCAGGCAAGGCATGGTCGAGGGGGTCGGACACTGGCATCAGCAGCAGGTCACAATGGCGCGAGAGCATCGCCAGGTGCTGTTCAGCCTGGGGGCTGAGTGAGCGCTCGTCGCAAATGACGATGGCCAGGCTGCCTGGGCGCAGTACTTCACGCGCGCGGCGTAGCGCCAGGCCCAGGCTGTCGGCGTGGGGCGCGGCTTCGGTGTGCAGCGCCTGATTGACCTTCGCCATACGGTTGAGCAGCTGCAGCAGGCTCTGCTTGCTGCGCCGCGGCTTGATTTCGTGGTGCTCATCATCGCCGAACACCAACCCGCCGATGCGGTCGTTGTGGCCCAGCGCCGCCCAACCGAACAGCGCCGCGGCCTGGGCCGCAAGCACTGACTTGAACATCAGCCCCGAGCCGAAGAACAGGCGCTGGCTTTGCTCGACGAGGATGAAGATCGGCCGCTCGCGCTCTTCATGGAACAGCTTGGTATGCGGCTCTTGGGTGCGTGCGGTGACCCGCCAGTCGATGTTGCGTACGTCGTCACCGGCCTGATAGACGCGCACCTGGTCGAAGTCCACGCCGCGCCCGCGCAGCTTGGAGTGGTGCAGGCCGACCAGCGGGCTGCGCTGGCCAGGCCGGGAGAACAACTGGATTTCGCGCACGCGGTGGCGCATGTCGATCAGCTCGGCGAGGCCGATGCGGATGCCGGGTTCGGCCTGCTGAGCGGTGGGCATGGGGTCAGGCAACGGCGACGACGTCAAGGATGCGCTGGACCACGCGATCCTGGTCGACCCCGGCCGCTTCGGCTTCAAAGGACAGGATGATGCGATGGCGCAGCACGTCGAACAGTACGGCCTGGATATCCTCGGGGCTGACGAAGTCGCGCCCGGCCAGCCAGGCATGCGCCCGTGCACAACGATCCAGGGCGATGGAGCCGCGCGGGCTGGCGCCATAGGCGATCCAGTCGGCCAGCTCGGTATCGAACTTGGCCGGTGTGCGCGTGGCCATCACCAGTTGCACCAGGTATTCCTCTACCGCGTCGGCCATGTACAGGCCGAGGATTTCCTTGCGTGCGGCAAAGATGGCCTGCTGGCTGACACGCCGTTCAGGTTTGACTTCGCCTCCCAGCGCTTCACCGCGGGCCTGGGCAAGAATGCGTCGCTCCACTGCCGCATCGGGGAAACCGATCTTCACGTGCATCAGAAAACGGTCGAGCTGGGCCTCCGGCAGCGGGTAGGTGCCTTCCTGCTCGATCGGGTTCTGCGTGGCCATGACCAGAAACAGCGGCGACAGGTCGTACGTACTGCGCCCGACACTGACCTGGCGTTCGGCCATTGCCTCGAGTAACGCCGACTGCACCTTGGCGGGTGCCCGGTTGATTTCGTCGGCCAGCACCAGGTTGTGGAAGATCGGCCCCTGCTGGAAGACGAAACTGCCGGTTTCCGGGCGATAGATTTCAGTGCCCGTGATGTCGGCCGGGAGCAGGTCGGGCGTGAACTGGATGCGATGGAACTGCGCTTCGACACCTTCGGCCAGCTCTTTGATGGCCTTGGTCTTGGCCAGGCCCGGGGCGCCCTCAACCAGCATGTGGCCGTCGGCCAGCAGCACGATCAACAGCCGCTCGACCAGTTTTTCCTGGCCTAGGATCTGGGAGGAAAGAAAGGTGCGTAGCGCGATCAGCGCTTCACGGTGTTCCATCGGCGGCGGTTCCTGGGATTGGGCCAGGGCGGGCGCGTAGCGCGACGGACCTGGCAGGGGTGGATACTTTAATCTATCCGGGGGGTGGCGACCAATTACGCCCCGGTTTTTTATGCGCATCGAAAGGTCGCACTATCCGCATGCCATTGCGGTGTTCTCTGATTTGCGCTGGCGGTGATCTGGCGCTTGCTTGTGCCCTTCGAATCATGAAGGCGCGTGATGATGAGCAAGCAGTCCGCTGTGCCTGCCCCGGTTACCGTGCGGGTGGGCGTTTTTTTCGACGGCACCGGCAACAATCAGGGCAATGCTGCACCCTTGGCCGCCACCGGCCACGGCTGCGCAGGGGGCAGTTACGCCAATGCGCGCAGTAACATTGCCTTGCTGCACGCGCTTTATCCCTGCGGGCCCGTGCACGGGCAGGTCCATTTCAACGTGTATGTGGAAGGGATCGGTACAACCCACGGTGGCCCTGACTCGCCCTTCGCCCAGGCGACGGGGCGCGGAAGCGCGGGGGTGGCGGCGCGAGTAGAGCAGGCGCTGGCAGAGGTTGGCAGGCAGCTGCGCGATTATCGGGCTGAGCATCCCCAGGTTGTACCCAACTGCATCGAATTCGACCTGTTCGGTTTCAGCCGCGGTGCGGCGGCGGCCAGGCACCTGGCCAATCGCCTGGGCACGAATGAGACGGGCCTGCCGGCTGAGCTGCACGGGCCGAGGGCGATCAACTTCATTGGCCTGTTCGATACCGTGGCGGCAATCGTTGCACCCTTGCGAGGCAGCTTCGGCCCAGCCAGCGATCGCCACGGTGGCTTGCGCCTCGGGCTGGACACGCGTGTCGCCCGGCAGGTCGTGCAACTGGTGGCAGGTGATGAGCAGCGCCACAACTTCCCGCTGGTGCGTAGCGACAACGACATTGTCGTGCCGGGTGTGCACTCGAATATCGGTGGCGGCTATGTGGAGCGCATGCGTGAGCAGGTACTGTTGTGCAAACCGCATTCGAGCCGGGTCGCGCACACGACACCGGCCCACTGCACGCGCGCCCATGCGGCAGTCACTGGGCTGCTGAGCTCGACCTTTGCAAGCGTGGTCGATCCGCGGCCCCGGCTGCTCAGCTGGGAGGTGCCGATCGAAGGCAGCCGAGCCAGGCGCGATACCCCGGAAAAGCAGGTGTACGCCGCTGTGTACCGAGAACGTGAAGTCAGTGGCCATCTTTCACGTGTGTACCTCAGCATCATGCGTGAACTGGCCGTGCGCGGTGGGGTAGCGTTCGCCCCTCTGGGCGGTGACGATGCGCATCGCCTGCCGGCAGAATTGCTGCCTGTCAGCCGCAAGCTGCATGAGTTTGCCCTCGGTCAATGTGCGCAATTGCACCTGACGCCCCAGGAGCGAGCGTTGTTGCAGGCGAAATACGTGCACACATCGGCGCACTGGAACGCCGTGAAAGGGCTGGATAACAGTTCGCTGGACGCATTGTTCATCGACCGGCCGGGCAAGGCGGGCAGGGTGCTGCACAGGAACCCGGTGGGTTGACGTACCTGCCGCCATTTCAAGGGCAGGTCTCAAGCAGGCTTGAATGCGCCGACACGTCCACCGGGCGGTCGACGCGCCCGTCGTCTATCGAAGCTCGCTGACGAAGGTCCCTGTGCCATCCAGAATAGTGCGCAAGGTCAGCTCGACCTCTTCCAGGTCCGTCCCCGCCGACGTCAGCACGATCTCCAGGGTTTCGTCACCCTTCAACGCATCCCGATCCCCGGCTGCCACTTCGATCAGCAGGCGCTGGGCGCTCAAGGTCACTTTCAGGCCATCGAGGGTCGACGGTTCATCGTCCAAGGTCAGGTCCACGGTGTCCTCGTCCGGGTAGCGGGTGAGCAGGAACATCTGCCCTTTGTCGCTATGGCAGCACAAGGTCGCCATGTTGTCTTCCTCGTCATCGCAAGGGGTGGCGAACAGCAGGGCGGTGTGGATTTGCATGAGGGCGGCTCGGGTCAATGGAAACGAAAGTGAATTCTGACAGCCTTGGGGGGATCGATAAACGTAAAGTTTCCCCCCCTTGACCGAAATTGTCGCAGCGCTGCAAGCGGTGATGACCGATCAGTCGTTAAGCTTCCGCGAGCCCTGAACATTACCGTCCGGCTTGCCATGGGTTGGCTATCGTTGATCCGTGATCGTCGGACGTACGCGACGCTTCAACTATTACAAAGCCCAAGCGGAGTACCACAGATGGCGTTCTTCACCGCAGCCAGCAAAGCCGACTTCCAGCACCAACTGCAAGCGGCCCTGGCGCAGCACATCAGCGAGCAGTCCCTGCCACAAGTGGCGCTGTTCGCCGAGCAGTTCTTCGGCATCATTTCCATGGACGAACTCACCCAGCGCAGGCTTTCGGACCTCGCCGGCTGTACCCTTTCCGCCTGGCGCATCATCGAGCGCTTCGACCCCGAGCATCCACTGGTGCGGGTGTACAACCCCGATTACGAGCGCAATGGCTGGCAGTCGACCCACACCGTGGTCGAGGTGCTGCACCATGACCTGCCGTTCTTGGTGGATTCGGTGCGTACCGAGCTCAACCGCCGCGGCTACAGCATCCATACCCTGCAGACCACCGTGCTGAGCGTGCGTCGTGATGCCAAGGGCAACCTGCTCGAACTGCTGCCCAAGGGCACCCAGGGCGAGGGTGTGTGCCATGAGTCGCTGATGTACCTGGAGATCGACCGCTGCGCCAACGCTGCCGAATTGACGGTGCTCACCCGCGAAATCGAGCAGGTGCTGGCCGAGGTGCGGGTGGCGGTGGCCGATTTCGAACCGATGAAAGCCAAGCTGCAAGAAGTCATGGAGCTGGTGGAGCGAACCGCTTTCGCGCCGGTTCACCATGAAAAGGATGAGGTCAAGGCCTTCCTCGAGTGGCTGTTGGACAACCACTTCACCTTCCTCGGTTATGAAGAATTCACCGTGCAGGCCGACAGCGCCGGCGGCCAGATGGTCTACGACGAGCAGTCGTTCCTTGGCTTGCCGCGCCGCCTGCGTGTGGGCCTGACGCCAGAAGAGCTGCGTATCGAAGACTACGCGGTGGCGTACCTGGCCGAACCGCTGCTGTTGTCGTTCGCCAAGGCCGCACTGCCCAGCCGGGTCCACCGCCCGGCCTACCCGGATTACGTCTCGATCCGCCAGCTGGACGCCGATGGCAAGGTGGTCAAGGAACACCGCTTCATGGGCCTTTACACCTCCTCGGTGTACGGCGAGAGCGTGCACGCCATTCCTTACATCCGGGTCAAGGTCGCCGAGGTCGAGCGCCGCTCCGGCTTCGACGCCAAGGCCCACCTTGGCAAGGAACTGGCGCAGGTGCTCGAAGTGCTGCCACGCGATGACCTGTTCCAGACCCCGATCGACGAGCTGTTCAGCACGGTCATGTCGATCGTGCAGATCCAGGAGCGCAACAAGATCCGTGTGTTCCTGCGCAAGGACCCGTACGGGCGCTTCTGCTATTGCCTGGCCTACGTGCCACGGGAAATCTATTCCACCGAAGTGCGGCAGAAGATCCAGCAGGTGCTGATGGAGCGCCTGAAGGCCAGCGACTGCGAGTTCTGGACGTTCTTCTCCGAATCGGTGCTGGCGCGCGTGCAGCTGATTTTGCGCGTCGACCCGAAGAACCGCATCGCCATCGACCCGCAGCAACTGGAAAACGAAGTGATCCAGGCCTGCCGCTCGTGGCATGACGACTACGCCGCGCTGGTGGTGGAAAACTTCGGTGAAGCCCAGGGCACCAACATCCTCGCCGATTTCCCCAAAGGCTTCCCGGCCGGCTACCGTGAGCGCTTCGCCGCCCATTCGGCGGTGGTCGACCTGCAACATGTGCTGGCACTGTCCGAAAGCAAGCCGCTGGCGATGAGCTTTTACCAGCCGCTGACGCGTCTGGGCGAACGCTTGCTGCATTGCAAGCTGTACCACGCGGACACGCCCTTGGCGTTGTCGGACGTGCTGCCGATTCTTGAAAACCTCGGCCTGCGCGTGCTGGGCGAGTTCCCCTACCGCTTGCGTCACGCCAGTGGTCGTGAGTACTGGATCCACGACTTCGCCTTCACGTACAGCGAAGGCTTGAGCCTGGACATCCAGCAACTCAACGACGTCCTGCAGGATGCGTTCATCCATATCGTCCAGGGCGATGCCGAGAATGACGCGTTCAACCGCCTGGTGCTCACCGCTGGCCTGCCATGGCGCGATGTGGCGCTGCTGCGCGCCTATGCCCGCTACCTCAAGCAGATCCGCCTGGGCTTCGACCTCGGCTACATCGCCAGTACCCTGAACAACCACACCGACATCGCCCGTGAGCTGACCCGGCTGTTCAAGACCCGCTTCTACCTGGCGCGCAAGCTCACGGCCGATGACCTGGACGACAAGCAGCAACGCCTGGAGCAAGCCATCCTCAGCGCCCTGGACGATGTCCAGGTGCTCAACGAGGACCGCATCCTGCGCCGCTACCTGGACCTGATCAAGGCCACTCTGCGCACCAACTTCTACCAGCCGGATGCCAACGGCCAGAGCAAGTCGTACTTCAGCTTCAAGTTCAACCCTAAACTGATCCCCGAACTGCCCAAGCCGGTACCCAAGTTCGAGATATTCGTCTACTCGCCGCGGGTCGAGGGTGTGCACCTGCGCTTCGGCAACGTGGCACGCGGTGGCCTGCGCTGGTCGGACCGTGAAGAGGACTTCCGTACCGAGGTGCTTGGGCTGGTCAAGGCCCAGCAGGTCAAGAACTCGGTGATCGTGCCGGTCGGTGCCAAGGGCGGCTTCCTGCCACGGCGTTTGCCGCTGGGCGGCACGCGTGACGAAATCGCCGCCGAAGGCGTGGCCTGCTACCGCATTTTCATCTCGGGCCTGCTCGACATCACCGACAACCTCAAGGACGGCGGCGTGGTGCCGCCGGCTAACGTGGTGCGTCACGATGACGATGACCCGTACCTGGTGGTGGCGGCCGACAAGGGCACCGCAACCTTCTCCGACATCGCCAACGGCATCGCCATCGATTACGGCTTCTGGCTGGGCGACGCCTTCGCCTCGGGTGGCTCTGCCGGCTACGACCACAAGAAGATGGGCATTACCGCCCGTGGTGCCTGGGTGGGCGTGCAGCGCCACTTCCGCGAGCGCGGCATCAATGTGCAGCAGGACCCGATCACGGTGATCGGCGTCGGTGACATGGCCGGTGACGTGTTCGGCAACGGCCTGCTGATGTCCGACAAGTTGAAACTGGTCGCGGCGTTCAACCACCTGCACATCTTCATCGACCCGAACCCGGACCCGGCCAGCAGCTTCGCCGAGCGTCAGCGCCTGTTCGACCTGCCGCGTTCGGCCTGGACCGATTACGACACCAGCATCATGTCCGAAGGCGGCGGGATCTTCCCGCGCAGTGCCAAGAGCATCGCCATCACCGCGCAGATGAAGGAACGCTTCGCCATCGAGGCCGACCGCCTGACGCCGACCGAGCTACTGCATGCATTGCTCAAGGCGCCGGTGGATCTGCTGTGGAACGGGGGTATCGGCACCTACGTCAAGGCCAGCAGCGAAAGCCACGCCGATGTTGGCGACAAGGCCAATGACGCGTTGCGGGTCAACGGCAATGAACTGCGCTGCAAGGTGGTGGGCGAGGGCGGCAACCTCGGCATGACCCAGCTTGGCCGTGTCGAGTTCGGCCTCAACGGCGGTGCCACCAATACCGACTTCATCGACAACGCCGGTGGCGTGGACTGCTCCGACCACGAGGTCAACATCAAGATCCTGCTCAACGAAGTGGTGCAGGGTGGCGACATGACCGAGAAACAGCGCAACCAGCTGCTGGGCAGCATGACCGATGAAGTGGGCGCGCTGGTGCTGGGCAACAACTACAAGCAGACCCAGGCGCTTTCGTTGGCGGCGCGTCGCGCCCGCGAGCGGATCGCCGAGTACAAGCGCTTGATGGCCGACCTCGAGAGCCGTGGCAAGCTGGACCGTGCGATCGAGTTCCTGCCAACCGAGGAGCAGTTGGCCGAGCGCCTGGCGGCAGGCCAGGGCCTGACCCGTGCCGAACTTTCGGTGCTGATTTCCTACAGCAAGATCGACCTCAAGGAACAGTTGCTCAAGTCGCTGGTGCCTGACGACGACTACCTGACCCGCGACATGGAAACCGCTTTCCCGCCGTCGCTGGTCAGCAAGTTCGCCGAAGCCATGCGCCGCCATCGCCTGAAGCGCGAGATCGTCAGCACCCAGATCGCCAACGACCTGGTCAACAACATGGGCATCACCTTCGTCCAGCGGCTGAAAGAGTCGACCGGCATGAGCCCGGCCAATGTCGCCGGGGCCTATGTGATCGTGCGTGACATCTTCCATTTGCCGCACTGGTTCCGCCAGATCGAGGCGCTGGACTACCAGGTGCCGGCAGAAATCCAGCTTACCCTGATGGACGAGCTGATGCGCCTGGGCCGCCGCGCGACCCGCTGGTTCCTGCGCAGCCGGCGCAACGAGCAGGATGCCGGGCGCGACACCGCGCACTTCGGGCCCAAAATCGCCCAGCTGGGGCTCAAGCTCGACGAGCTGCTGGAGGGGCCGACCCGCGAACGCTGGATGGTCCGCTACCAGAGCTTCGTCGATGCCGGCGTCCCGGAGTTGCTCGCACGCATGGTGGCGGGTACCAGCCACCTGTACACGTTGCTGCCGATCATCGAGGCGGCAGACGTGACCGGCCACGAGCCGGCCCAGGTGGCCAAGGCGTTCTTCGCCGTGGGCAGTGCGCTGGACTTGACCTGGTACTTGCAGGAAATCAGCAACCTGCCGGTCGAGAACAACTGGCAGGCCCTGGCCCGCGAGGCGTTCCGCGACGATATCGACCTGCAGCAACGGGCCATCACCATCTCGGTGCTGCAGATGGCCGATGCCCCGCAAGACATGGATGCGCGGGTGGCGCTGTGGGCCGAGCAGCATCGGGTCATGGTCGAGCGCTGGCGCGCCATGCTCGATGACCTGCGCAATGCGACGGGAACCGACTATGCGATGTATGCGGTGGCCAACCGCGAGCTGGTCGACCTGGCAATGAGCGGGCAGGCGGTGGCGGTGCCGTCCTGATCGGTCAGCTGGTCAGCTGAAATGAAAAAGCCCCGGCAGTGATGCCGGGGCTTTTTTTGTCTGCGTTCCACCTGAGGGATGAGCGCGGCCCCGGTAGGGCCGGGCGTCATTTGAAGCGGCGCTCCACGCCTTTTTCCACCAGGATCTTCGCCGAAATCTCCTCTACCGAAAAATGCGTGGAGTTGATGTTGGGGATGTTCTCCCGCCGGAACAGGCTCTCGACCTCGCGGACCTCGAACTCGCACTGGGCAAAGCTCGAATAACGGCTGTTGGGCTTGCGCTCATGGCGGATGGCGGTGAGGCGGTCGGGGTCGATGGTCAGGCCGAACAGCTTGTTGTGATGCTTCTTGAGCACCGCCGGCAATTGCAGGCGCTCCATGTCGTCTTCGGTGAGCGGATAGTTGCCGGCACGAATGCCGAACTGCATCGCCATGTACAGGCAGGTCGGGGTCTTGCCGCAACGCGACACGCCGACCAGGATCAGGTCGGCCTTGTCGTAGTAATGGGTGCGCGCGCCGTCGTCGTTATCGAGGGCAAAATTCACCGCCTCGATGCGCTCCATATAGTTGGAATTGCCGCCAATGGAGTGGGACTTGCCGACGGAATACGACGAATGGGCAGTCAATTCCTGCTCAAGCGGGGATAAAAACGTCGAAAAAATGTCGATCATGAAGCCGTTCGACGTCGCCAGGATCTCACGGATGTCCTGATTGACGATGGTGTCGAAGATGATCGGGCGCATGCCGTCGCGCTCGGCGGCGGTATTGATTTGCTGCACCATCGTACGTGCCTTGTCGGGCGTATCGATGTACGGACGCGTGAATTTGTTGAACGGAATGCTATCGAATTGCGCGAGCAGGCTTTGGCCCAGGGTTTCGGCAGTGATGCCGGTGCCATCGGAGATGAAGAACGCGGTTCGTTTCATTTGCGATCTGGGCCTTAAGCTGATGACGTTTCTTGGATATGATAAGTTCGGTTTGCCGAATGCGGCTGTCGGCATTCTCACTTATTTTCCAGGTACAGGCCACAAGCGTCCGGCCCAGTCAAAAGGCAGGCGGGCGCCCTTGAGCTTTTCCAACACAGTTAGTGGAGAGATCACCTTGGTAGAGTACGTAGTTTCCCTCGATAAGCTCGGCGTCCATGATGTGGAGCATGTGGGGGGCAAGAACGCATCCCTGGGCGAGATGATCAGTAACCTTGCCGGTGCCGGCGTGTCGGTGCCGGGCGGCTTTGCCACTACGGCTCAGGCGTACCGTGATTTTCTCGAGCAAAGCGGGCTGAACGACCGCATTCACGCCGCGCTCGACGCGCTGGATGTCGATGACATCAATGCCCTGACCAAGACCGGCGCGCAGATTCGCCAGTGGGTCATGGAAGCCGAATTCCCGCCACGCCTGGATTCGGAAATCCGTACGGCCTTCGCCGAAATGGCCGCCGGCAACGACAACATGGCCGTCGCCGTGCGTTCCTCGGCCACCGCCGAAGACCTGCCGGACGCCTCGTTCGCCGGCCAGCAGGAAACCTTCCTCAATATCCGTGGCGTCGATAACGTGATCCGCGCGGCCAAGGAAGTGTTCGCCTCGCTGTTCAACGACCGCGCCATCGCCTACCGCGTGCACCAGGGCTTCGATCACAAGCTGGTGGCACTGTCGGCCGGCGTGCAGCGTATGGTCCGCTCCGAAACCGGCACCGCCGGCGTGATGTTCACCCTCGACACCGAGTCGGGCTTCCGCGATGTGGTGTTCATCACCGGTGCCTACGGCCTGGGCGAAACCGTGGTGCAGGGTGCGGTCAACCCGGACGAGTTCTACGTACACAAGAACACCCTGCAGGCCGGCCGCCCGGCCATCCTGCGCCGCAACCTGGGCAGCAAGGCGATCAAGATGATCTACGGCGACGAGGCCAAGGCCGGTCGTTCGGTCAAGACCGTCGAAGTCGACCGCGCCGAGCGTGCGCGCTTCTGCCTGACCGACGCCGAGGTCAGTGAGCTGGCCAAGCAGGCCATGATCATCGAACAGCACTACCAGCGCCCGATGGATATCGAATGGGCCAAGGACGGTGACGACGGCAAGCTGTACATCGTGCAGGCCCGCCCTGAAACCGTGAAGAGCCGCGCCAGCGCCAACGTCATGGAACGTTACCTGCTCAAGGAAAAGGGCACCGTATTGGTCGAAGGTCGCGCCATCGGCCAGCGCATCGGCGCCGGCAAGGTCCGCGTGATCAAGGATGTGTCCGAGATGGACAAGGTGCAGCCGGGCGACGTGCTGGTCTCGGACATGACCGACCCGGACTGGGAACCGGTGATGAAACGCGCCAGCGCCATCGTCACCAACCGCGGTGGGCGTACCTGCCACGCGGCGATCATCGCCCGTGAGCTGGGCATTCCGGCAGTGGTAGGGTGTGGCAACGCCACCCAGCTGCTCAAGGATGGCCAGGGCGTGACCGTGTCCTGCGCCGAAGGCGATACCGGCTTCATCTTTGAAGGTGAGCTGGGCTTCGACGTCAAGCAGAACTCGGTCGATGCCATGCCCGACCTGCCATTCAAGATCATGATGAACGTCGGTAACCCCGACCGCGCCTTCGATTTCGCCCAGCTGCCCAACGCCGGTGTCGGCCTGGCGCGCCTGGAGTTCATCATCAACCGCATGATTGGCGTGCACCCCAAGGCGCTGCTGAATTACGCGGGCCTGCCGCCGGAACTCAAAGAGAGCGTCGACAAACGCATCGCCGGCTACAACGACCCTGTCGGCTTCTACGTCGAGAAGCTGGTCGAGGGCATCAGCACCCTGGCGGCCGCCTTCTACCCGAAAAAGGTCATCGTGCGCCTGTCGGACTTCAAGTCCAACGAGTATGCCAACCTGATCGGCGGCAAACTGTACGAGCCGGAAGAAGAAAACCCGATGCTGGGCTTCCGCGGAGCGTCGCGCTACATCAGCGAGTCGTTCCGTGACTGCTTCGAACTCGAATGCCGTGCACTGAAGCGCGTGCGTAACGAGATGGGCCTGACCAATGTCGAGATCATGGTGCCGTTCGTGCGGACCCTGGGCGAAGCCAGCCAGGTGGTCGACCTGTTGGCCGAAAACGGCCTGGCCCGCGGCGACAACGGCCTGCGCGTGATCATGATGTGCGAACTGCCGTCCAACGCCATCCTCGCCGAAGAGTTCCTGGAGTACTTCGACGGCTTCTCGATCGGCTCCAACGACCTGACCCAGTTGACCTTGGGCCTGGACCGCGACTCGGGGATCATCGCCCACCTGTTCGACGAGCGAAATCCTGCGGTGAAGAAGCTGTTGGCCAATGCCATCCAGGCGTGCAACAAGGCCGGCAAGTACATCGGTATTTGTGGGCAGGGCCCGTCGGACCACCCGGACCTCGCCAAGTGGCTGATGGAACAAGGCATCGAAAGCGTATCGCTGAACCCGGACTCGGTACTCGAGACCTGGTTCTTCCTGGCCGAAGGCCAGGGCGCGGCCTGATGCAGTAAATGCGGGGGCACCTCTGGTGTGCCCCCGCCTGGTTTTTTCCAGGGCGAGTTCCAGCGATGGACCCCGCCCTTTTTTGTGCACCAAGCAAACCTTATGCAAAGCAGCAGTGTTCTATTTCCCGTGGCCTTGCTCAGTGCCGAGCGCCGCGGCGACCTCAGTGAAGACGTCTACCGGATCAAGGCCGGCAACAGCCCTGATCCGAGCGTGGAGCTGGCCTTGACCCGCCTGGGCCTGGCGGACCGGGCGGGCGCCCAAGGCGTGCCGGTGATCCTCCTGCACGGCAGTTTTTCCAATCGGCGCTTCTGGTATTCGCCCAAGGGCATTGGCCTGGGGGCTTACCTGGTGCGTGCGGGTTTCGATGTGTGGATCCCTGAGATGCGCGGTCACGGGCTGTCGCCGCGCAACCACGATTGGCGGCACAACCGGGTCGCTGACTATGCCCGCTATGATTTGCCGCTGATCGCGGCCTTCGTTGAGGAGCAGTCCGGCACCGCACCTCACTGGATTGGCCATTCGCTTGGCGGTACCACCTTGGCGGCAGCGCTTGGCGGTGGTTTCCTGGATGCCAGGCAGGTCGCCAGTGCCGCGTTTTTCGGCACGCAGATCAGCCGGGTGTACTGGCCGTTGAAGGTGCCGCCCGTGGCTTGGGGCGCCAAGCTGCTGCTCAAGCGTTGGGGGCAGATTTCCGGGCCGCGGTTCAAGCGTGGGCCTGAGGACGAACCGATTGGTCTGGCGCTGGAAAGCATGCGTTGGCATGGCCTGTTTGGCCGCTTCGGTGACAAGGACAGTGACTGGTGGGCGGGGCTCGCGGAGGTGGATGTGCCGGTGCTGGCAGTGGCTGGCGCGGGAGACTTCCAAGACCCGGTGTGGGCTTGTCGCAAGCTGTTCGATCAGTTGGGGGGTGAGCGCAAGCAGTTCCTCAGGCTGGGCCGCGAGGAAGGCTTCGAGGCGTTCGGGCATGTCGACATGCTGGTGAGCAAGGCGGCGCAGGCGCAGGTGTGGCCATTGGTGGAGCGCTGGTTGCGCCAGCCGTTGCTGCCGGTGCACGAGGCGACCGTGGTTGCCGAGCCTGTGCCGGTAAGCTGATTTTCTGCTGGTTGTGGTGGCCCGTGCGGGCCACGGCAGGCGAAATACAGATGACCGAGCAGTCCCGGATGACTGCGACAGCCTCCCCGGTGTAGCCTTGGCAGACACCCGCTTTCGTTGTGACTGACAGGAGCTTCCCATGCAGCATTACGTAACGCCCGACCTGTGCGACGCCTACCCCGACCTGGTCCAGGTGCTGGAACCGATGTTCAGCAACTTCGGTGGCCGCGATTCATTCGGTGGCCAGATCGTTACCATCAAGTGCTTCGAGGACAACTCGCGGGTCAAGGAGCAGGTCGAGCTCGACGGCAAGGGCAAGGTTCTGGTGGTCGATGGCGGCGGTTCGCTGCGCTGCGCGTTGCTCGGTGACATGCTTGCCGAAAAGGCTGCCAAAAACGGCTGGGAAGGCCTGGTGATCTATGGCTGCGTGCGTGACGTCGATGTGCTGATCCAGACCAGCGTCGGTGTGCAGGCGTTGGCCAGCCATCCGATGAAGACCGACAAGCGCGGCATAGGCGACCTCAATGTGGCCGTGACCTTCGCCGGCGTGACGTTCCGCCCTGGCGAGTATGTGTATGCCGACAACAATGGTGTGATCGTCTCGCCAAGCCCGCTGGAAATGCCGCAGTGATGCGCCGCACGCGCTGATGGAGCTTTGATGTTCGAGGAAGACAACGCGCAGTGGGGCTTGGTGCACGCCCTGGTGCTCGATGGCAAAGGCGGCGCGCGCTCGATCCCCCGGACCGAGCTGGACGACCTGCAATTGCAGCCACAGGAGAGCCTGTGGCTGCACTGGGACCGCAGTCATCCCCAAACCCGTACCTGGCTGCTGCAAGAGAGCGGGCTGAGTGAGTTCGCCTGCGAGCTGCTGCTGGAGGAAAACACCCGGCCGCGCCTGCTGCCGCTGGCCGATGAACAGCTGCTGCTGTTTTTGCGAGGGGTGAATCTCAACCCGGGCGCCGAGCCTGAAGACATGGTGTCGGTACGTATTTTTGCTCAGGCGCGGCGGGTGATTTCGTTGCGCTTGCGGCCTTTGCGCGCCAGTGACGAAATTCTGCGTCTGCTGGACGAGGGGAGGGGGCCAACGTCGGCCTCCGAGCTGCTGCTGTTGATGGGCGAATTGCTCACCGAGAAAGTCCAGGGTCTAGTCAACGATCTGTCGGAACTGGTCGATCTGGAGGAAGAGAAAGTCGAATCCGACGAACGGTATAGTCCTGAGCATGGCAGCTTGCAACAGATTCGTCGTCGGGCCGCTGGCCTGCGGCGTTTTCTCGCCCCACAGCGGGAAATCTATGCCCAGCTGTCGCGCAGCCGGTGGAGTTGGTTCGCCGATGCGGACGCTGACTACTGGAACGAGCTGAACAACAGCCTGATCCGCTACCTCGAGGAGCTGGAGCTGGCCCGTGAGCGCGCCGCGCTGGTCCTGGAAAGTGAGGACCGGCGGCGCAGCGAGCGGATGAACCGGACCATGTACCGCTTTGGCATCATCACCTGCATTTTCCTGCCCATGAGCTTCGTCACCGGGTTGCTGGGGATCAATGTCGGCGGCATTCCGGGGGCGGAAAACCCCTATGGTTTCCTGCTTGCCTGCATCGTCGTGCTCGGCCTTGCGGTGGGGCAGTGGTGGCTGTTCAGACGGCTGCGGTGGGTTTGAATGCTAATTGGAATGTACCGGGCTTATCGCCGGCAAACCGCCCCCTGCATCGGCCGATGTGTGACCCATCGCCCGCCGCCCTCGTCTCTGACTGACATTGCGCGAGGTGCACATGCACGATCCGTTTGAACAATCCCTGCGTGACCTGCTCAACGCGTCGCCATCCGGTGAAGACCGGGACGACGCTGCGTGCCTGGGTCGCGTGCTGAAAACCGCCAACCGCCAGGTCGGCGCCGGTGACCTGTTCAGCCTGCTTGGCCGTTGGAGCCAGGCGCTGCTGATCGCCGTGAACAATGGCTCGGCGCATGTCGCGCCGGTGCGCCGCACTTCTGCCCGTAACGCTGCCGCTGGTAGCAAAGCTGATAAGGCCGATTGAATATGGAACTCGATCTCTGGACCCAGAGCCTGGTCACTGCCATGACCGCCCTATGGACCAAGGTGGCGAACTTCATCCCCAACCTGTTCGGCGCGCTGGTCGTGGTGCTGCTCGGTTTCGTGGTGGCCAAGCTGCTCGATACGCTGCTGTCCAAGCTGCTGGCCAAGTTCGGCCTGGACCGCCTGATGGCTGGTACCGGCCTGACCAAAATGCTCAGCCGTGGCGGCATTCAGGTGCCGATCTCGACCTTGATCGGCAAGATCGTCTACTGGTTCGTCTTGCTGATTTTCCTGGTTTCTGCCGCCGAATCCCTTGGCCTTGAGCGGGTGTCTGCCACCCTCGACATGCTCGCCCTGTACCTGCCCAAGGTGTTTGGCGCGGCGTTGGTGCTGTTGGTGGGCGTGCTGCTGGCGCAAGTGGCCAATGGCCTGGTGCGTGGTGCCGCCGAAGGCATCGGCCTCGAGTATTCCGCAGGGCTTGGGCGCATCACCCAAGGCCTGGTGATCATCATCAGCATCTCGGTGGCGATCAGCCAGCTTGAGGTCAAGACCGACCTGCTCAACCACGTGATCGTGATCGGGCTGATTACCGTTGGTCTGGCCGTTGCGCTTGCGATGGGGCTCGGCAGTCGTGAAATCGCTGGGCAGATTCTGGCCGGTATCTATGTGCGTGAGCTTTACCAGGTCGGCCAGCAGGTGCGAATTGGAGAGGTCGAGGGGCAGATCGAGGAGATCGGCACGGTCAAGACGACGTTGCTGACCGATGATGGCGAATTAGTGTCGCTGGCTAATCGAGTGTTGCTCGAGCAGCGCGTCAATAGCCGCTAATTGCCCAAAAGCTGTTAATGTATGCCGCCGCTGAAATCCGCCCACGTGGCCGAGCGGTGACATTGACCTGACTGTCGGCCAGATCCGTTTTGAATAAAGTTCATTCGCCGCCCATGCGTTACGACCCGCGCGAGCTCACCGACGAGGAGTTGGTGGCGCGTTCGCATGAGGAGCTGTACCACGTTACCCGCGCCTATGAAGAGCTCATGCGGCGCTACCAGCGGACCCTGTTCAACGTGTGCGCGCGTTATCTGGGGAACGACCGGGATGCTGACGATGTCTGTCAGGAGGTGATGCTCAAGGTGCTTTACGGTCTGAAGAACTTCGAGGGTAAATCCAAGTTCAAGACCTGGCTCTACAGCATTACCTATAACGAATGCATCACCCAGTACCGCAAGGAGCGCCGCAAACGTCGGTTGATGGATGCCTTGAGTCTTGACCCTGTTGAAGAGGCGTCTGAAGACAAGGCACCGAAACCCGAAGAAAAGGGCGGTCTGGACAAGTGGCTGGTGTATGTGAACCCGATCGATCGGGAAATTCTGGTGCTGCGCTTTGTCGCGGAACTGGAGTTTCAGGAGATCGCGGATATCATGCACATGGGCCTGAGCGCGACGAAAATGCGCTACAAGCGCGCGCTGGACAAGCTTCGAGAGAAATTTGCAGGTTTGGATGAAACTTAGCCCCTTGCGAATATCTCTAACGAATCGGCGAGTTCTGCTAGACTTGCCGTCGAGTTGTCCGCCGGATTTTGGTGGGACTGCTTAACTATCACCAGATGGGGATTTAACGGATGAAATTGAAAAACACCTTGGGCTTGGCCATTGGCTCGCTCGTAGCAGCTACTTCGTTCGGCGTTCTGGCTCAAGGCCAAGGCGCTGTCGAGATCGAAGGCAACGTCACCAAGCAGTACTACGACAGCGAGCGTAACTTCAAGAACGACGGCACCAATCCTGGTGTTCGCCTCGGTTACTTCCTGACCGACGACGTCTCCCTGGACCTGGGCTACAACGAGACTCACAACGCTCGTGGCGAAGTCTTCAACAAAGACATCAAAGGTTCCAAAGCCAAGCTCGACGCTACCTACCACTTCGGTACCGTTGGCGACGCTCTGCGTCCGTACGTTTCCGCTGGTTTCGCTCACGAGAGCCTGGGCCAGGCCACTCGTAGCGGCCGTGACCACTCCACCTTCGCCAACGTTGGCGCTGGCGCCAAGTGGTACATCACCGACATGTTCTTCGCCCGTGCTGGCGTTGAAGCCATGTACAACATCGACAACGGCAACACCGAGTGGGGCCCAACCGTTGGTGTGGGTCTGAACTTCGGTGGCAGCGGTGGCAAAGTTGCTCCGGCTCCAGCCCCAGTTGCTGAAGTCTGCTCCGACAGCGACAACGACGGCGTTTGCGACAACGTCGACAAGTGCCCAGACACCCCAGCCAACGTTACCGTTGACGCTGATGGCTGCCCGGCTGTTGCCGAAGTCGTTCGCGTTGAGCTGGACGTCAAGTTCGACTTCGACAAGTCGGTCGTCAAGCCTAACAGCTACGGCGACATCAAGAACCTGGCTGACTTCATGAAGCAGTACCCACAAACCACCACCGTGGTTGAAGGTCACACTGACTCCGTGGGCCCAGACGCTTACAACCAGAAGCTGTCCGAGCGTCGCGCCAACGCTGTTAAAGAAGTGCTGACCCAGCAGTACGGTGTTGAGTCGACTCGCGTTGACTCGGTTGGCTACGGCGAAACCCGTCCGGTTGCCGACAACGCCACCGAAGAAGGCCGTGCTGTCAACCGTCGCGTTGAAGCTCAGGTAGAAGCCCAAGCCAAGTAATTGGTTGAAGCTTCAATGAAAAACCCGGCCTCGGCCGGGTTTTTCTTTATCTGCAATGTGTAGTTTCCAGGCAAGCCTTCAGGCCTAAAAACACCGCATCACCCGGCTGCCGCGATCCACGGATGAGCCATCACGTTCCCTGCCACCTCGCCAATCACCAGTATCGCCGGGCTGCGCAAGTTGAATGCTCGTGCATCCTCCAGCATACCCCGCAGGTCGCTGCGCCACTCGCGCTGCTCGGGCAGTGACGCGTTCTCGATCATCGCCACCGGCATCCCCGGTGCCATGCCGCCGTCCAGCAAGCCCTGGCGGATCTGCTCCAGCCGCGCAACGCCCATGTACACCACCAGGGTCGTGCCACCCTGTGCCAGCGCGGCCCAGTTCAGCGCGCTGTCATCCAGTGTGTGTGCGGTCACCAGCGTTACCCCACGGCTAATCCCGCGAGCGGTTAGCGAGATGCCACACTGGGTCGCGCCGGCCAGGCCAGCAGTGATGCCATTGACCACTTCGACCTCGATGCCATGCCCTTGCAGCCACGAAGCCTCCTCGCCGCCACGGCCAAAAATGCACGGGTCGCCGCCTTTGAGCCGCACGACGCAGCGGCCTTGCCGCGCATGGCGCAGCATCAGGCGCTGAATGAACGCCTGGGGTGTGGAGCGGCAGCCCCCCCGTTTGCCCACGGCAATCACCCGTGCCTGTGGGCAGTGGTCCAGCACGGCCGGGTTGACCAGGTCGTCGATCATCACCACATGCGCCTGTTGCAGTGCACGCACCGCTTTGAGGGTGAGCAGTTCGGGGTCACCGGGGCCGGCACCGACCAGCCAGACTTTTGCATTCATCAGGGTTTCCTCATGGGCAAGGCGTGCTCAGCCCTTGAACAGGCTGAACAGCAATATCAGGTTGAGCAACAGCGACAGTAGGGCCAGGGTGCGCCAGACCTTCAGCGGCTCGCGTTCCAGCAATGGGCGTGGATGGCTGTGCAGCGTCTGGCGGTCACCACGTTCGAGCAGCAGTAACCACTGTTCGGCGGTTTCGAAGCGTTGCGCCGGGTCCGTGGCCACGGCTTGTTGCAGGTTGTGCTGCAGCCACTCTGGCAAGTCGGGGCGATAGCGCGCCGCATTGACCGGTTGGCCAAAGCGTGGGCGCTGGAAGGCTTCGACCTCCCCATAGGGGTAATGCCCGGTCAGCAGGTGGTAGAGCGTCACTCCCGCGGCATACAGGTCTTGGCGCGGGCTCGGCGGCTGGCCTTCGAAGGCTTCCGGGGCGATGTAGGAGGGCGTGCCGGGTAGTTCGTGGCATGGGTCTTCGGACAGCCCCGGGCAGTACGCCAGGCCGAAGTCCAGCAGGCGCAGTTGGCCGTCTGTGCCCAGGTGCAGGTTGTCGGGCTTGATGTCACGGTGCAGCAGGTTGCGCCGGTGCAGCACGCCGACGGCCTGCAGTAACTGGCGCGCCACTTCCAGCCACTGGGCCAGCGGCAACGGGCCCTGCTCGGCCAGTTGTGCGGCGAGGGTTCGACCGCTGTGCTCGCGCATCACGTAGTACAGGTGCTGGCGCTGGCTGGCGGCGTGCAGTTCGGGGAAATGGCGGCCGGCTACGCGGCGCAGGAACCATTCCTCGAGCAACAGCGCCTGTGCAGCACCCGGCTCCTGTTCGCGTTCGGCAGGCAGGGTTTTCAGTAGCCACGGCTGGCCTTGGCCGTCGCGCACGCGGTACAACAGCGATTGGCGACTGTGCGCCAGCCGCGCCTCGACCTGCCAGCCATCGATTACCTGGCCGTCGCGCAGTTCGCGGGGCAACGGCCATTGCTGCAGTTGGACCAAGGTGTCGCCAAGGTTGGCCGTACCCACTTGTTCGATCCGTACCAGCAGGGCACTGGCATTGTCCTGGCTGCCATGGTGATGGGCGCTGGCGACCAGTGTATCTGCAGCCAGTTGCAAGTCGGGTTGCTCACGCAGCACGGCCTTGATGTGCTGGTCACCCAGGCTGGCCCACACGCCGTCACTGAGCAACAGGTAGCATTCGCCTGGCTGCAGTTCACCGTCCAGGTAGTCCACCAGCAGGTGTTGGTCCAGGCCCAGCGCCCGTTTGAGCACATGCTGCATGCCGGGTTGGTCCCACACATGGTCTTCACTCAGGCACTGCAGGTGGCCGTGGTGCCAGCGATAGGCGCGGCAATCGCCGACGTGTGCCAAGGTGAAGCGGCGCCCGCGCAGCACCAGCGCACTGAGCGTGGTCAGTAGCGGCTGGCTGCCCTGAGCGCGCAGCCAGCGGTTCTGCGCCGACAGCAGGCGGTCCAGTGCCTGCGCCACGCTCCAGGTTGCGGGGGTGGCGTAGTAATCCATGGCCAGGGCCTGCAGGCTGGCCCGGGCCGCAAGGCCTCCGTCAGCACAGTGGCTGACGCCGTCGGCAAGGGCGAACAGGTAGCCCTTGCTGGCGGCAAGCTCGGGCGCCGGGGTTACCAGGCGCAAGGCGTCCTGGTTTTCCTCGCGCGGGCCGGTGGCGCTGGCCTGGGCGAAACTCAGTTGCAGGCTCATCGGTTCGCCTCAGACCCGCGCCGCAGTGACCGCGGCAGAGCCCCAGGTGGTGCGCCAGCGCTGCTTGACCCCGTGCAGCCCGAACCAGGCCAGCAGGCCCAGGCTAGCGAACAGCCACAGGCCCATCTGGTAGTCACCGGTGTGCTGCTTGATGGTGCCGAGCCCGGCCGCCAGCAGGAAGCCGCCGATGCCGCCAGCCATGCCGATCAGCCCGGTCATCACACCGATCTCCTGGCGGAAGCGTTGCGGGACCAACTGGAACACCGCGCCGTTGCCCGCGCCCAAGCCAAGCATGGCACTGACGAACAACGCCAGGGCCGCGGTGGCGCTGGGCAGGTTGAAGCCCACGGCAGCGATGCAGATGGCGGCCACGCTGTACATGCCAAGCAGGGTGCGGATGCCCCCGAAACGGTCAGCCAGGGCGCCGCCCAGCGGGCGCATCAGGCTACCGGCGAACACGCAGGCGGCGGTGTAGTAGCCTGCGGTGATCGGGCTGAGGCCATACTGGTCGCTGAAATAGCCGGGCAGGGCGCTGGCCAGGCCGATGAAGCCGCCGAAGGTGACGCTGTAGAAGAACATGAACCACCAGCTGTCGCGATCACCCAGCGCCTTGAGGTAGTCGGCCATGGCCTTTGGCTTGGGCCGTTGTGGTGCATTACGCGCGAGCAGGGCGAACACGACCACCGTTAGCAGCAGCGGGATCACGGCGAAACCGAACACATTGTTCCAGCCAAAGCCTGCAGCCAGCACCGGGGCCAGCAACGCGGCGAAGACGGTGCCGGAGTTGCCTGCGCCAGCGATGCCCATCGCCTTGCCCTGATGCTGCGGCGGATACCATTGCGAGGCCAGCGGCAGCGACACGGCGAACGAGGCGCCGGCAACGCCGAGGAACACGCCGAGCAGCAGGGCTTGTTCGAAGCTGTGCACGCCCAGGTACCAGGCGCAGGCCAGGGCGACAATGACGATGACCTGGCCGATCAGCCCGGCGGTTTTCGGTGAGAGGCGGTCGACCAGCAGCCCCATGACGAAGCGCAGCACGGCACCGGCGAGGATGGGTGTCGCGACCATCAGGCCCCGCTGTTGTGCACTCAGTTGCAGGTCGGCGGCGATCTGGACGGCCAGCGGGCCGAGCAGGTACCACACCATGAAGCTCAGGTCGAAATACAGGAACGCAGCGAACAGCGTGGGCACATGCCCGGATTTCCAGAAGCTGGTACTCATCGAACACCTCACTCGGCAATGCAACGGAAACGAAAAGACGCCGCTACCCGGTCCACTGGCGTGGAGGGGTGAGCGACGTCTTTGTCGGGGTTTGTGGGCAACCGCCGTTGGCTACCGGTGCGATATCTTCAGCAAGAGCTGGGCCAACATTGTACGGCCGCTGCCTAGCCCAGCATCTCGTGCATGGCGATGATCTGCTCAGCCACCTGGATCAGCTTCTGCTGGCGGCTCATGGCCTGACGGCGCATCAGGGTGTACGCCTGTTCTTCATTACAGTCTTTCATTTTCATCAACAGGCCCTTGGCCTGCTCGATACGCTTGCGCTCGGCCAGTTGCTGGTCGCGGGCCTGCAGCTGGGCCTTGAGCGCCTGGTCGCTCTCGAAGCGGGCCATGGCTACATCCAGGATGGGCTGCAAGCGGGCGGCGTGAATACCCTCGACGATGTACGCGCTGACCCCGGCCTGGATCGCCTGGCGCATCACCCCGGGGTCATGCTCGTCGGTGAACAGCACAATTGGCCGTGGCTGGTCGCGGCTGACCATCACCACCTGTTCCATCACGTCGCGGTCGGGTGAATCGGTATCGATCAATACCACGTCCGGGTGCACCATTTCGACGCAGGCCGGCAGGTCGATGGTTAAGTCTGGCGCCTCGATCACCTCGAAGCCGGCCTCGCGCAGTGCAGCCTTGAGGCGGCCGAGTTTGTTCTGGGTATCGTCGATCAGCAGGATGCGCAGCATGGCGGTGCCCCTCACAGGCCGATACGGGCATCGGGCGTATCGCCCAAGGCGTGCAGGCTGAAGCTGCGGGCATAAGCGTAGGGGTCGCTGCCATCCCAACCGATACCGTCGATCAGCACGCTGCTGCGCATCGGCGTGCCAGGGCAAGCCACGCCGAGTGCATCGGCGGCTTGCTGGTAAAGCGCCAGCTGCTGGACCTGGCGCGCGACGCCGAGGTAGTCGGGATCATCGCGCAGCAGCCCCCAGCGACGGAACTGGGTCATGAACCACATGCCATCGGACAGGTAAGGCACATTGGCCCGCCCCTGATCGAACAGGCGCAGGGCATGCGGGTCCTGCCAGTGGTTGCCAAGGCCGTCCTGATACACCCCGAGCAGGCGCGGTTCGACGTTTTCAAGGGGCGTATCCAGGTAGGCGCTGCTACTGAGCAGCTGCGCGGTGCCGTGGCGATTTTCCTGGCTTTGTTCAATGAAGCGGCTGGCGGCGAGGATCGCTTTGATCAGCGCCCGGGCGCTGTTGGGGTATTGCTCGGCGAAGGTGCGGGCGCAGGCCAGGACCTTTTCCGGGTGGTCGGCCCAGATCGACTGGCTGGTGGCCAAGGTAAAACCCTGGCCCTGCGCCACGGCGGCGGCGGCCCAGGGTTCACCGACGCAGAAGCCATCGATACGGCCAGCCTGGATGTGCGCCATCATCTGCGCCGGTGGCACCACCACGCTGTTGACGTCGTGCAGGGGGTGAATACCTTGGCTTGCCAGCCAGTAATACAGCCACATGGCATGGGTGCCAGTGGGGAAGGTCTGGGCGAAGGTCAGTTTTGCACCCTGCTGGTGCACTTGGCGTGCCAGTGCTTCAGGTGTGGTCACGCCCTTGCGTTGAAGTGCGGGGGACAGGTTGATGGCCTGGGCATTCTGGTTCAGCCCCATGAGCACCGCCATGTCCCTGGCCGGTACCCCGCCGATGCCCAGGTGCACGGCATAGACCAGGCCATAGAGGCAATGCGCGGCATCCAGTTCACCGCTGGCCAGTTTGTCGCGCAGGCCTGCCCATGAGCCCTGGCGTTTGAGGTTCAGGGTCAGGCCGTGTTGCTGGGCGAAGCCCTGGGTGGCTGCGACCACCACCGACGCACAATCGGTCAATGCCATGAAACCGATGTCGAGGCTGGTTTTTTCGGGTGCGTCGCTGCCGTTGACCCATGCCAGGGGTGATGTATTCACGTAGATCCTCGCCTGTACTGAATAGGCTGTGTACAGGCGATGTAGCAACGCATGTGCCAAGGCGCTGTCATGCCGGCCGCACGCTGGCTATAATCGCACCCTCACTCACCCCGAGCCTTGCCCGCCCATGTATACCCTGGCCCGCCAGCTGTTGTTCAAGCTTTCCCCGGAAACCTCCCATGACCTGTCCCTGGACCTGATCGGCGCCGGTGGCCGCCTCGGGCTCAACGGCGTGCTGTGCAAGCAGCCGGCGGCATTGCCGGTGTCGGTGATGGGCTTGAACTTCGCCAACCCGGTTGGGCTGGCGGCAGGCCTGGACAAGAATGGCGCGGCCATCGATGGCTTTGCCCAGCTGGGCTTCGGTTTTGTCGAGATCGGCACCGTGACCCCGCGAGCGCAGCCGGGCAACCCGAAGCCGCGTTTGTTCCGCCTGCCAGAGGCAACGGCAATCATCAACCGCATGGGCTTCAACAACCTGGGCGTCGATCACCTGCTCGAGCGGGTGCGCGCCGCGCGTTACAGCGGCGTGCTGGGCATCAACATCGGCAAGAACTTCGACACCCCGGTTGAGCGCGCGGTCGACGATTACCTGATCTGCCTGAACAAGGTCTATGGCCACGCCAGCTACATAACGGTGAACATCAGCTCGCCCAATACCCCGGGCCTTCGCAGCCTGCAGTTCGGTGATTCGCTCAAGCAACTGCTCGATGCCCTGGCCGAGCGCCGCGAACAGCTGGCTGGCGAGCATGGCAAGCGTGTACCGCTGGCGATAAAGATCGCGCCGGACATGAGTGATGAAGAAACTGCGCTGGTGGCAGCAACGCTGATGGAATCGGGCATGGATGCGGTGATCGCCACCAACACCACCATGGGCCGTGAAGGCGTTGAAAACCTGCCGTATGGCGGGGAGGCGGGCGGCCTTTCCGGTGCACCGGTGCTGGAAAAGAGCACCCATATCGTCAAGGTCTTGTCGGCCGAGCTCAACGGCAAGATGCCGATCATCGCTGCCGGTGGTATCACCGAAGGCCGTCACGCCGCAGAGAAGATCGCCGCTGGCGCGAGCCTGGTGCAGATCTACTCAGGCTTCATCTATAAAGGGCCGGCGCTGATCCGTGAAGCGGTGGATGCGATCGCTGCCATGCCGCGGGCATGATCACGCAGGCATAAAAAAGGGCCCCATCAAGGGGCCCCTGGGCCTTAGCCCGCCGCCCGGATGGGGCGTGCATGGTGACTCGAATTCAGTATCCTCGTTCAGCCAACGGCGTGATTTTCGTTGAGTCTATGGATGCCAGCGGTGCCAGTCATTCCGTCCCAGTTATCACCGCGACCTTCACGCCAGCCGTTGATCCAGGCTTGGCGAACAGAAGGAAGATTGAAGGGGCAAAGTTCGCGGGATTTGCCGGTGACCCCGTATTGGTAGCCACGTGAATATGCTCTTTCCAACGGATCACGCTTAAGTCTTCTCATAGGGTGCTGCCCTCACTTGTTGACTGTAATGTCCCGTCGGCCTCTCCGAGGCCGGGCAGAGTCTTTCTGCCGGTTTGCGCCCGCTGCCGGCGTGGCGGGCTGAAAGTGCCGCCTCGTTGCGAAGCGGCCTGAGACCAGTTCTAACGAATGCGAGTCACCGAGGGAATGATCGATTTGTCATAAGGACGTAACGTTTCCAAGGGTGAGGGGATAAGTAAATAAATGCGACTCAACCTTGTTTGACGTTGAGCCCGCTATGATCGGGGTTTGCTGAACCTTGACGTCATTTCGCCAGCGTTGCGCTGCGATGAAAGAAATATCTGGTAATGCGACGAAGGGTCACATCAACCCTGAAATCGGTAGAAATTTTATGCACTGCCTGATGATCTAAGCTCTCTCTGCCACTGGCGAGAGTGGATCGATCAGGCGGCCCGGCCCATCAGCTGCTGCATGTCGCGCAGCCAAAGGCCACTCGGACGCTTGCTGGAAGGGCGTTCGGGCAAACATCGGCGGGGCGATGCGTCACCTCGTCAATCAAATAGCCCAAGGCTCTGGAATACACATGTCGGACCGTTTCGAACTTTATCTCACCTGCCCCAAAGGCCTGGAAGGCCTGCTTGCCGAAGAGGCCAAGGCCCTGGGCCTTGACGATGTGCGCGAGCACACCTCGGCCATCCGCGGCGCGGCCGACATGGAAACCGCCTACCGCCTGTGCCTCTGGTCGCGCCTTGCCAACCGCGTGCTGTTGGTGCTCAAGCGCTTCAACATGAAAAACGCCGACGACCTCTACGACGGTGTGAACGCTGTCGACTGGGCCGATCACCTGGCGGCCGACGGTACTCTGGCGGTCGAATTCAGTGGCCATGGCTCGGGCATCGACAACACCCACTTCGGCGCTCTGAAGGTCAAGGACGCCATCGTCGACAAGCTGCGCAACCGTGAAGGCTTGCGCCCGTCGGTGGAGAAGGTCGATCCGGACGTGCGTGTACACCTGCGCCTGGACCGTGGCGAGGCAATTCTTTCGCTCGACCTCTCCGGCCACAGCCTGCACCAGCGCGGATATCGTCTGCAGCAGGGTGCTGCGCCACTCAAGGAAAACCTGGCAGCGGCAGTGCTCATCCGTGCCGGGTGGCCCCGTATCGCCGCCGAGGGTGGCGCTCTGGCCGACCCGATGTGCGGTGTAGGTACCTTCCTGGTCGAGGCGGCCATGATCGCCGCCGATATGGCACCCAACCTCAAGCGCGAGCGCTGGGGCTTCAGCGCCTGGCTTGGCCATGTACCGGCGACCTGGCGCAAGGTTCACGAAGAGGCGCAGGCCCGTGCACAGGCTGGTCTGGCCAAGCCGCCGCTGTGGATTCGCGGCTACGAGGCAGACCCACGGCTGATCCAGCCGGGGCGCAACAACGTCGAACGCGCAGGCCTGAGCGACTGGGTCAAGATCTACCAAGGGGAAGTTGCCAGCTTCGAGCCGCGCCCTGATCAGAACCAGAAGGGCCTGGTCATCAGTAACCCGCCCTATGGCGAGCGTCTGGGTGACGAGGCCAGCTTGCTGTATCTCTACCAGAACCTCGGCGAGCGCTTGCGCCAGGCGTGCATGGGCTGGGAAGCGGCGGTGTTCACCGGTGCGCCAGAGCTGGGCAAGCGCATGGGCATCCGCAGCCACAAGCAATATGCGTTCTGGAACGGCGCACTGCCGTGCAAACTGCTGCTTTTCAAGGTGCAGCCTGACCAGTTCGTCACCGGCGAGCGTCGCGAGGCCCAGGCCGAGAGCGGCGATACCCGCCGACCGCTGCCGGTAGCCAATGAGCCTGCACGCCTGTCCGAAGGCGCTCAGATGTTCGCCAACCGCCTGCAGAAGAACCTCAAGCAACTGGGCAAGTGGGCGCGCAAGGAGCAGATCGACTGCTACCGCGTGTACGATGCCGATATGCCTGAATATGCCTTGGCGGTCGACCTCTATCAGGATTGGGTCCACGTGCAGGAGTACGCCGCGCCACGCTCGATCGACCCGGAAAAGGCCCAGGCGCGCCTGCTCGATGCCTTGTCGGCGATCCCCCAGGCGCTGGGCGTCGACCCGCAGCATGTGGTGCTCAAGCGCCGTGAGCGGCAGAGCGGCACCCGCCAGTATGAGCGCCAGGCCACCGAAGGGCGCTTCCATGAGGTCAGTGAAGGTGGTGTCAAGCTGCTGGTCAACCTCACCGACTACCTCGACACTGGCCTGTTCCTCGACCACCGCCCGATGCGCATGCGCATCCAGCGTGAGGCCGCCGGCAAGCGCTTCCTGAACCTGTTCTGCTACACCGCGACGGCCAGCGTACATGCCGCCAAGGGCGGTGCGCGCAGTACCACCAGCGTCGACCTGTCCAAGACCTACCTGGACTGGGCGCGGCGCAACCTGTCGCTGAACGGTTTCTCCGAGCGCAACCGCCTGGAGCAGGGTGATGTCATGGCCTGGCTGGAAGCCAATCGCGACACCTACGACCTGGTCTTCATCGACCCGCCAACCTTCTCCAACTCCAAACGCATGGAAGGTGTGTTCGACGTGCAGCGTGACCACGTGCAACTGCTCGACCTGGCCATGGCGCGCCTGGCCCCCGGCGGTGTGCTGTATTTCTCCAACAACTTCCGCAAGTTCCAGCTCGACGAGCACCTGGCTGCGCGGTACGTGGTGGAGGAAATCACGGCGCAGACACTGGACCCGGACTTTGCCCGCAACAATCGCATCCACCGCGCCTGGCGCCTGCAACTGCGCTAATGCGACAGGCAACGTTGCATCGCTAATGGCCAATAGCTATAACTCAGCACAGGGCCATGATTTTCGCAGGACGCTGACGTGACGAGACCGATCTATGTCGAAGTATGGCGTGCGTGCGAAGGTGTTGGGCCTGTGCAGCCAGGCGATGGCTGCCTGGGCAGTGGCGTTGGTGGCGCTGGTGGCCGGCAGCTTGCTGTCGATTGCCCTGGCGCTGGCCACGCATGCGTTTTACAAGCAGCAACTGCGCCAGCGCTTCGAGCTGCTGGCCAGCGAGCGTTATAGCCGCATCGCCGAGCGCTTCGATGACCAGGAGCAGCGCCTGGACAGCTTGCGCCGTTTTTTCAGCTTCTCCAACGACGTCACCCCAGGCGAATTCAACGGCTACGCCCGCCCCTTGCTGCGTCGTACCCAGGCTTACTCGTGGGCGCCGCGGGTCGAAGGCGCGCAGCGGCGGGCGTTCGAGCGCCAGGCCAGTGCTGCGTTGGGTCAGGCCTACCTGATCCGTGACCTGGACGAGCGGGGCGATTGGCACCCGGCGCCGCCGCGTGATCACTACTACCCGGTGCTTTACACCCAGGCAACCCAGATGCAGGGGCAACCTTACGGTATGGACCTGCGCGGCCAGGCGGTACGTGACCAGACCTTGATGCGTGCCGTGGAGCCCGGCAGCATGGCAGTGTCGGCGCCGCTGGACATGATCAGTGTCGCGCCGGGCTACGCCCGTGGGCTGTTGATGGTCGCGCCGGTGTTCTACACCGCGCAGGCTGACGGGCCTGCAGGGTATGTCATGGCGCTGCTGAACCTGCGGCAACTGATCACGGACGGCCTGCCGGCCATTGCCGAGGACAACCTGGTGGTACGCATCGTCGACCCCAGTGGGCGCGATGGCCATGAGCTGTTGTTCGACTCGCAGAACCCGGCCGCGCCGTTGGCGTTGGTCAGCACGCAGCTGCTGCACCTGGCCGACCATCATTACCAGCTTGATATCCGCCCCAGCCAGGTATTCATGCAGGGCAACCGCTCCTCGGCAGCACTGGCTGTGGGCTTGCTCGGTGGCCTGCTGAGCCTGTTGCTCAGTGCGTTGCTGTACAGCCTGTTCAGCCAGAGGCAACGGGCGCTCAAGCTGGTGGAGCAGCGTACCGCGCAGTTGCGGGTCAGCGAGCAGTCGTTGCGCGAGACGCATAATCAGCTGCGCAGTGTGCTTGATGCCGCTACCCAGGTCGCGATCATCGCGACCAGCCTCAAGGGCGTGGTCAGTACTTTCAATGCCGGTGCCGAACGCATGCTGGGTTACGCGGCCAGCGAAGCGGTCGGGCACCTTCATCTGGAACACCTGGTCCTGCCTGAGGAACTCAGCCAGCGCGCCCATGCCCTGAGCCTGCGCTACGGGCGTCAGATTGACGGTGGCCAGGCGATGTTCGCCGAGACCTTGCAGGGCGGTGGCGCGCAGCCAGGCGAGTGGACCTTGGTGCGCAAGGACGGCAGCCAGCTGTTGGCCAACATGCTGGTCACCGCAGTGCTCGACGAGCAAGGGCTTTGGGTGGGTTACCTGGCAATTTGCATCGATGTCACCGAGCAGCGTCGTGTGCATGAGGCGCTGGCGATGCGTGATCGGCTGCTGGAGAAGCTCAGTGCCGAGGTGCCGGGCGGCATTTATCAGTATCGCCTGGACGCCAACGGCCACTCATGTTTCCCCTACGCCAGCCAAGGGCTGTTCGATATCTACGAGATCGACTTGCAGTTGCTGCAGAAGGACGCCACGGTTGTGTTCGAGCGCATTCATGCCGATGACCTTGAGCGCGTGCGACGCTCTGTGCGCGACTCGGCCGAACACCTCTCCCCTTGGCGTGAAGAGTACCGGGTGTGCCTGCCCAAAGCCGGTTTGCGCTGGGTGCGCGGCGAGGCCACGCCCGAGGTCGGTGAAGACGGTTGCACGCTCTGGCATGGTTACCTGACCGACATTTCCGACCTCAAGGGTGTGGAGGAGGATTTGCGTAAGCTGTCGGTGACCGATGCCCTGACCGGTATCCACAACCGCCGCTACTTCCAGGAGCGGCTGAAGGCCGAACTGGACCGAGCCCAGCGTGATGATCAGGAACTGGCAGTGATCATGCTCGACATCGACCACTTCAAGAGGATCAACGACCAGTACGGTCATGCCGTGGGGGATCATGTGCTGCGCAGCTTGTGCCAGCGCATCGGTCAGCGCTTGCGGCGTACCGACGTTTTCTGCCGGCTTGGCGGGGAAGAGTTCATGGTGCTGTGCCCAGGCAGCAGCGCCGAACAGGCGCGGCTGTTGGCGATGGAACTGTGGCACGGCGTGCGCAACGTGCCTGTCGAAGGCGTTGGCAAAGTGACCGCCAGTTTTGGCGTGGCTGGATGGCGGCCGGGGGAGGGTGCCGATGCCCTGTTGCTGCGGGCTGATGCTGGCGTCTATGCAGCCAAGCAGGCAGGCAGGGATCGTGTCGAGGCAGAATTGAGCTGAGGCGTGCGTACCGGCCTCATCGCCGGCAAGCCGGCTCCCACCCCAACCGCGCAGTTCTCAAGGCCTGCGCTTTGCCTGTGACAGCCCCCGCCTTGCCCAATTTCTAAAAGCCGGCGCAAATCCAAGTGGCAGCCAGCTTGCCGGCCCCCACCCCCAACCGCGCAGAACTTAAGGCCTGCGCTGTACCTGTGGAGGCAGCGGTCCTGCCCAATTTCTGAAGCCTGCGCAAGTCCGTGTGGGAGCCGGCTTGCCGGCGATGAGGCCGGATCTGTTGGAGTCAGATCATGGGTTGACGCCTGCCGTCCGGTTACCGGCCTTGGGTTGGCGATACAGGTCCAGCAGTACCTGGTCGAGTACCTGCGATGCACCCCAGGGTTTCGGGTCGTTAAGGATCGCCGCCACTGCCCAGGTATTGCCGTTGCTGTCACGGCTGAAACCCGCGATGGCGCGTACGGTATTCAGGGTGCCCGTCTTGATGTGGCCTTCGCCGGCCATGGCGGTGCGCTTGAGGCGCTTGCGCATGGTGCCGTCCATCCCCACCAATGGCATCGAACTGATGAACTCGGCGGAGTAGGGGCTATTCCACGCCGCTTGCAGCAATGCAGCCATTTCCCGGGTGCTTACCCGTTCAGCACGCGACAGGCCCGAGCCGTTTTCCATCACCAGGTGCGGCGCGGTGATACCTTTCTTGGCCAACCACTGGCGAATCACGCGTTGGGCGGCGCGGGCATCGTCGCCATCGGCGTCGGTACGGAACTGTGCGCCAAGGCTCAGAAACAGCTGTTGGGCCATGGTGTTGTTGCTGTACTTGTTGATGTCGCGGATCACCTCCACCAGGTCGGGCGAGAAGGCCCGTGCCAGCAGGCGAGCGCCCTTGGGCACGTTCTCGATGCGGTCACGGCCCTGGATGCTGCCACCCAGCTCGTTCCAGATCGCGCGCACGGCACCGGCGGCGTAGGTCGGGTGATCGAGCAGCGCGAGGTAGGTCTGCGAGTTGCAGCCATCGCCCAACTGGCCGCTGACCACCACACTCATGCCATCGGCTTGAGGCACCGGGTTGTAGCGTACATCGCCAGTGCACTTTCTGGAGGCAACTGCCTTGACCTGGTTGTCGATGCGAATGCTCGCAATGGGTGGCTCAACGGCGACAGTCACTTTGCCGCCATCGTTGCGGGCGACGAAGCGCAGGGCCTTGAGGTTGACCAGCAAGGAGTCGGGCTTGACCAGGAAGGGCTTGTTCATGTCGCCGCCGTCATCATTGAAATGCGGCAGGTTGGGCTGTACGAAGTGGCTGCGGTCCAGCACCAGGTCGCCGGTAATGGTGCGCACGCCGTTGGCGCGCAGGTCACGCATCAGCAGCCACAGTTTCTCCATGTTCAGCTTGGGGTCACCGCCGCCCTTGAGGTACAGGTTGCCGTTGAGCACGCCGTTGCTCAGGGTGCCATCGGTGTAGAACTCGGTCTTCCACTGGAAGGTCGGGCCGAGCAGTTCGAGGGCTGCATAGGTGGTGACCAGCTTCATGGTCGAGGCCGGGTTGACCGACACATCGGCGTTGAACACGGTCGGCGTGCCAGGGCCATTGAGCGGCAGCATCACCAGTGACAGTGCGCTGTCCTGCAGTTTGCTGGCTTTGAGCGCTTGCTGAACCTTGGGTGGCAGCGTGGTGTTTACAGCCGCAGCCTGGCTGGGCAGGGCGAACGGCAGGAGCATGCCGGCGAGAACGAGGGGGCGGAGCGATTTGATCATATGAGATTCATACCCTGCGGACGAGGGAAAAAGACATAGGGGCTGTAAGAGATGATGGCCCCTCTACGAAATATAGTGCGCATTATGCCCCAAGCGCAGCACTGATGCGCCACGTTCGACGGAAAAGCGCCGTTGTACTGCGGAAACTGTTAAAGTGCCGCGCGTTATTACTCAAGAGGATTGTTTCATGGCTACCAACCGTTCCCGTCGTCTGCGCAAGAAGCTGTGCGTTGATGAATTCCAGGAGCTGGGTTTCGAATTGAACCTGGGTTTCAAGGAAGACCTGTCCGACGAAGCCATCGATGCCTTCCTCGACGCCTTCCTGGCAGAAGCCATGGACGCCAACGGCCTGGACTATGTCGGTGGTGATGATTTCGGCCTGGTTTGCCTGGCAGAACGTGGCTCGGTCAGCGAAGAGCAACGTGCCGCTGTCGAAGCCTGGCTCAAAGGCCGTAGCGAACTGACCTCCATCGAAGTCAGCCCGCTGCTGGACGCCTGGTACCCGGAAAAGCCGATCAACCCGGCTTCCTGATGCTCGGCTGAAGCGGCGCCCGTTCGGGCGGCCGCTTCATCAAGGCTTGGTCAGTTCTCTGGCCAAGGCTTTCTCTACGCGGCGCATGTGCCGTGCCAAAGCCTGTCGCCGCTGTTTCAGCTGCGCTGCGGGCAACCCGTTCTGTTCCAAGGCCTCACAGGCCGCCATCAAGTGCTGCGCTTCCAGCATCCGCGCCGCGCTGAGGATCTTGTGTGCCTGCTCGGCGATGGCCTCGGGCTGGGCTTCAGGGTTCAGGCCCATGAGCGTTGCCAAGTCCTGCTGCAGGCTCATCAGCAACGCCTTGAGAAACCGCTCACGGTCGTTGGGGTTATCGCCAACGATATTGCGCAGACCTTTGAGATCGAACGGTGCCTCCTTTGCGGGCCGCTCCCGCCGGGGGGCGATATTGGCCAGGCGTTGGCTCAAGGTGCGCAGGCTGATGGGTTTGAGCAGGCAGTCGTCCATCCCGACACTGAGGCATTTCTGCCTGACTTCGGGCTGGGCGTTGGCGGTATAGCCCAGGATAACGCAGGGAGTGCGCCCGTTCTGGCGTTCTTCGGCGCGCACAGCAGCGGCAAGCTGATAACCGTTCATGTGCGGCATGTTGCAATCGAGGACGATCACGTCGAATTGCCCTTCGCGCCATTTTTCCAGGCCTTCGCTGCCATCGCTGGCAGTGGCCTGGCTCAGGCCAAGGTAGCCCAGCTGTTGCGCCATCAGCATCAGGTTGGCCGGGTGGTCGTCGATCACCAGCACCTTCAGCCGGGCATCGGGGACGTCCATGTCATCGGCTTCCAGCACCTGCGGCGGCAGAGCGTCTACACGTTGCAGCGGGACGCTGAAGCGAACCTGCGTGCCGAAATCCGGCACGCTCTTGATGCTCAGGCTCGCGCCCATCATTTCGCACAGGCTACGGCAGATGGCCAGGCCCAGGCCGGTGCCGGCGCGAGCGCCCTGGCTGTGTGGGTTGGCCTGAACGAAGGGATTGAACAGCCGTTGCAAGTCATCGTCGTGAATGCCGATGCCGGTGTCACGCACTTCCAGCTCCAGGCTCGGAGGCACTGAGGGGGCTTCTTCATGCAGGCTGAGGCTGATGCGCACCTGACCCTGCCCGGTGAACTTGATGGCATTGCTGATCAGGTTGGACAGGATCTGCTTGAAGCGTAAGGGGTCGAGCAGGACGTGGCAGCGGGCGCTGGGGTCGATCTCGACGTCGAAGGCCAGGCCTTTTTGCCGTGCCTGGCCATCGAACACGCGGCTCACCGATTCGACCAGCGCCGCAAGGTCGACCGGCTCGGGTGCAAGGGACAGGTGGCCAGACTCGATACGCACGATATCCAGGATGTCACCGATCAGGCCCAGCAGGTCCTTGGCCGAATGGTGGGCGACTTCCAGGGAGGTGCGATCGATCTGCCCTTGATGAGCACGCTTGACCGCCAGTTCGAGCATGCCGATGACCGCGTTCATCGGGGTGCGGATCTCATGGCTGATGGTAGCCAGGAAGGTACTTTTGGCGCGGTTGGCATCATCAGCCAATTGCTTGGCCTCGCGCAGCTCCTGCACCAGCTTGCGCCGCTCGCTGATGTCGATCCAGCCACCGATGATACCCTGGACCTCACCGAGTGAATCACGGTACGGCAGGATCCAGTGGTAGATGGTGATTTCGCGATCCTTGAGCCGCAAGGGGCGGTCGATGATCAACGGAACGCCGGCGGCCATCACCTGCAGATAGTCGGCATGGATCTGGCGAGTGCTGTCCGACCCTGCGAACAGGCTGTCCTCCAGGCGCTTGCCGATGACCTCTTCGTGGGTCGCCTGCACCGCTTCCAGGTAACTGGCATTGCAGCTTTGCAAACAGCCCGCTCTGTCCCTTACGTACATGGGGTGCGGGGTGCCGTTGAGCAGTGCGCCCATGAACTCCAGTTGATCGCTCAGGGCGCGTTCGGCGTGCTGGCGCTGTTTGATCTGGCGGCGCAACCGGGCGTTCCACAGCAGCGCGGCCAACAGCAGCACAGCGGTCCCCAGCAACACTTGCATGGCAAGGCGCTTGAAACCCAGCCAGTTGCTGTCGTCATGCTGGCTGTAGCCACTCCAGCGGTTGTTGATCACCCCCAGCTCTTCCGGCGAAATACTCAGCAGCGCCTTGTCCAGGATCGATGCCAATTCTGTTTCCTGTGCGGAGGTGGCCATGGCGAAGCTCGCAGGCTCGGTACCGACCGTGCTGCGGATCACCAGTTTGGCGTTACCTGCCACGGCATGATTGGCATCGATCAAGGTCGTGATGACGGCATCGACTGCACCACTGCTCAGCAGTGCCATGGAATAGTAGGGGCTCTCGGTCTCGATCCAGCCGGTCTGCGGGTATCGGGTTGTCAGCAGTTCGGACATTTCGCTGTAGCGGGTGATGGCGATGCGCCGACCCTGCAAGTGTTCCAGTGAGGTGTACTGGGGCGTTTCGGTGCGCGTCACCAGCACATAGGTGCTTTCCAGGTACGGCCGGCTGAGCTGCAAGTGCTCCTCGCTCATGTCATCCACGGCAAGCGCTGCGATCATGTTCACGCGCCCGTCCTCGAGTCGGGCGATCATCTCAGCGATGCCGTTGGCGCGTTGCACTTCGAAGCGCAGGCCTGTACGCAGGCGGATCAGGTCCAGCAGGTCGGCGGTGATCCCGCGGAAATGGCCATTGCCGTCGAAATACGACAGCGGTGCAGCCGTTTCGTCGATAGCCACCTGCATCACAGGGTGGCGGCGCAACCACTGCTCTTCTTCGGCCGTGAGCTGCAGTTTGCGCTCGCTCAGCAGCAGGTCGCTGCCGGCACTCCAGCGTTTGAAGATGCTGGCGCGCACGGCAGCTGGCTGGCGATCCAGGGCCAGGTTCACCAGATCCTTGAGAATGGTATCTTGCGCACGCATCGCAAAACTGAAGCCGACGCTTTCATGTTTGCCGAAGCTGGCCATGCGCAGGCGCGGCAGGTGGCCGCGGTTGAGCTGATAGTGCGTGGAGATGGTATCGCCGATGAACACGTCAGCCTGCCCGAACGCTACGGCATTGAGGGCTTGGGAAGATGAACCGAAGGCCAGCAGTTCTGCTTTGGGATAGACAGTGCTGACTTCTTCTCGGGGCAGATAGTGATACAGCATGCCCAGGCGCATCCCCGCCATGCCCGGGTTGAGTGTGCGGCGTTCGTCTTCGCGGGTCACCAGCACTGGCTGGTCCACGGCATAAGGGTCCGAAAGCGCCAGGCCATCGCTCGCTGCTTCATAGCCATTGGCGCTGCCGAGCAGGTCGATCTCACCTTTCTTGAGCGCCTCTACCGCAGCTTGCCGGTTGGGGTAGCGCAGCACTCGAATCGGCACTTGCAGGACCTTGCCGATCAGGCTGGCATATTCGGCGGTAAGGCCTTGATAGTCGCGGCCGCCACTGGTTATGTCGAACGGCGGATAGTCGGGTGCAGACGTGCCCAGCTTCAGGTATTGGCGGGCCATCAGCCATTCCCGCTGTTGCGCGGTCAGTTGTGGGGTGACCGGTGGGGCCGAGGAGCGGGAAAGCAGGGAATACGGCACCGCCTCAAGCTGAGAAGCCTGCGCTGCGCAGCAGGCCAATGGCAGTGCAAGGGCCAGCCAGGCAAGAAGTCGCGCCATGTGACACCTCAGACCAGCGCGTTGCGTTTGGCCATTTCAATAAGGTCGACCAAGGTGTCGACCTGGAGTTTCTGCATCAGGCGCTTCTTGTAGGTGCTGACGGTCTTGTTGCTCAGAAACATGCCTTTGGCAATTTCCTTGTTGCTGCGCCCTTGGGCGAAAAGTTGCAGCACCATAAGTTCACGATCATTGACCTGGCGGAAAAGCCGCAAATCGGTATCCGCTGTTTCGTGGTCGATGTGGATGGCCTGGCTGGGGAAATAGTTGTATCCGGCAAGTACCGCCTTGATAGCGCTGAGCAACTCGCTCAGGTCTTCCTGCTTGCACACATAGCCTGCTGCACCCGAGTGCATGCAGCGTATGGCGAACAGCGCGGGCGATTGCGCGGTGAGGACCAGCACCTTCAGCGGCAACGCCATGGCCTGAAAGCGCGAAAGGACCTCCAGGCCGTCTAGCTTGGGGATGCTGATATCCAGAATCACCAGGTCGGGCAGCGTTTCGCGGATCATCTGCATGGCGTCCACGCCATTGTCCGACTCGCCGACGACTTTGTAGTTCTGGTTTTCAAGCAGCATACGGACAGCCAGGCGGATGACGGGGTGGTCATCGACAATAAATACGGAGTGCATGTTCAACTTCCCTACGGCGGATGACGGGGCAGGGGGCACCTTAACCCAGTTGCATCTGACATGGGGTGTGAAGTGGGGCGATTAAACGTATATGGGAAATGGCTTACAGTGGAAAGCAATTTGAGCTACGAAGCGTAAGAGTTTGATTCAGTGTCAAAGGTCCATTGGTAACTTTTTATTTGGAGATACTCTTTCTGTTTAACAGTTGACGATATTTGTAGGAAATATCCTTCAATAAAAGGGGCCGCATGCGTAAAGGCATGCGGCAGCACCCAGGTTCAGGTCGGGCTGGAGCGGCCGGTCATCTCGCGGGCCATCTCGCTGGCATAGCTGTCGGTCATGCCGGCGATGAAATCGATCATGCGCAGGTAGGCTTTGTGCAGAGAATCATGCGGGTGGGGGGCATTGTTACCAATCAGATCCAGTACGCGGCGGCTCTTGAAGGACGGCGTGCGCCCGCCATGCTGCTCCAGGGCGGCAGCACAGAAGGTGTTGAGGAGGATTTCCAGGGTGGTGTAGGCACCGATTTCGTGCAGCGTTTTACGCTTGTCCTGGAATATCTTGTTGCGTGCCATGTCCTTGGCCTGAAGCACGCAGCGCTTGGCCGGGCCATGCATGTGCTCGACCAGGTCGCCGCTCAATTGCCCGGCAAGCAAGGCCTGCTGTTGCTCGACGAAAGCGCTCGCAGCGGCGTTGGTCAGGTGCTCGATGGCCTTGCCACGCAAGATCGCCAGCTTGCGTCGCCGCGAATCTGCAGGGCCAAGCTGGCGATAGGTTTCTGGCAAGTCATCGCCGACCAGGTCCAGCAACAGTGCTTCCACTTCGGCGTACTGCAGCAGCTCCATCTCCAGGCCATCTTCCAGGTCGATCAGGCCGTAGCAGATGTCATCGGCTGCCTCCATGAGATAGACCAGCGGATGGCGCGCCCAGCGTTGCTCCTCCAGTAAGGGCAGGCCGAGCTTCTGGGCGATCTGTTCTAGCAGCGGCAGTTCGCTTTGGTAGCAGCCGAACTTGTGCTTCTTGTACCCCAGGGCATCGGCATGCCGGGCGGTCCAGGGGTATTTCAGATAAGTACCCAGGGTGGCGTAGGTCAGGCGGGTACCGCCGTCGAACTGGTGATACTCAAGCTGGGTGAGCACGCGAAAGCCTTGGGCATTGCCTTCGAAGTTGAGGAAGTCGCCGCGCTCGTCATCCGTCATGTCATCCAGCCAGCCGCGCCCTGCAGCCTGCTGGAACCAATGGCGGATGGCATCTTCGCCTGAATGGCCGAACGGTGGGTTGCCGATGTCGTGGGCCAGGCAGGCGGACTGCACGATCATGCCCAGATCACTGGGTTCGCACCAGTCTGGCAGGCTGCCCCGTAACGTTTCGCCGACGCGCATGCCCAGTGAGCGCCCTACACAGCTAACCTCGAGGGAATGGGTCAGGCGTGTGTGAATGTGGTCGTTGCTGGAAACCGGGTGAACCTGGGTCTTGCGCCCCAGGCGGCGAAACGCGCCTGAGAAGATGATCCGGTCGTGGTCCTTGTGGAAGGGGCTACGCCCCAGTTCCTCAGGGCTGTACAGGGCTTTGCCCAGGCGCTCGCGGGTGAGCAGGGTATGCCAGTCCAAGGCTCGCTCTCCTGTAGGTCGAATGGCGTAGCTTCCGGTGTCGCGCGGGGCTGTGCAAGCGGAAAATCGCTACCGGCCTTATCGTCGGCAAGTCGTCGCTCACAGGTGCGAGCCACGCTGCAAACGCGTGGGTCACCTGTGATTGACGGCTCTGGTGGTGGCTCAGGAGCGCCGTGGGCCTTGCAGATACAGCTTCACCAGCGGCAGCAGGGTAGTGCCCAGGCGCACCAGCCGCGATAGGTTGCCGCTGCGCACCCCTTTACCGGTCAGAAAGCCCAGCGCCACCACCGCACCAATGCCCCATAGAGGGGCGTGCTTGATGCCCAGGCCATCATGCAGTGAGCCGCCCATGCCGCGCAGGCGGTGCAGTGGCTGCAGCATTTGCCCGGACTCCTGGCGGATTTGCTGGCGGTGCATCTCCATGCGCAGGCGCAGCAGGGCTTTGCGCAGCTCTCGTGGGTTACGTGTATTGGGTAGTTCAGGCAGGCTCATGGCAGCAGACGCTCCCGATCCTTGGCAAGTTCTTCGAGGGTGGCGCCAAACGGCGAAGACTCGTCGAACACCGCGGCTTTCAAGCGGAGGCCGCAATACAGCGCAGCCACACCATAAAACACACACAGGCCGATTATCCCGGCCAGGCGGTAGCTGTCCCACAGCAACACCAGCAGCAGGCCTGACAGGGCTGTCAGCAGCAGCAGGGCGAACACCAGCGCCAGGCCGGCGAACAGCAACAGGCTCAGGGTGCGTCCTTTCTGCTCCTGCAGTTCGATACCGAACAGTTCGATATGGCTATGCAGCAGCCCCAGTATCGCGGCGCCCAGGCGCCTGCCCGAAGCGCCGGTGCCAATGGCGTCATTGTCCATGGAAGCTCCTTAACGCCGATTGGCCAACAGGCCAATCAGCAGGCCGACACCTGCGGCAATGCCGATGGCCTGCCAAGGGTTTTCCTGTACGTAGTGCTCGGCACTGCCCAAGGCCGCCTGGCCCCGCTCACGTACCGACTCCTGGGTCAGTTGCAAGGTTTCTCGGGCCTGGGTAAGGCGCTCGTGAATCTGCTCACGCAGCTCATCGGCCTGGTCGCCCGCCAGATTGGCGGTGTCGGCCAGGAGCTTCTCTGTGTCACGGACCAAAGCCTGAAAGTCCGCCATCAATATCTCTTGTGCAGTCTTTGCCGATTTGCTGGCCATGGTGCTCTCCCTGTGTCGATATGTAGGTCATTCGAGTTTCGCTGAGCGCTGAAGGTTCACTTCCGTTGCTGGTATGGGCCTTGCTAAAGAAGATTGCCACAACGCGGGGCGTAAACCGCAGCGGTGCGCCGATAAAGGGCAACGACCCCGGCATATACCGATAAACCTTAACCCAATCCACGACAAACCCAAGAAAAACCACGCAGGCTTCGCTCGGTTCACCGTACCCGGGCAGTGGGCTGGCACCGATCCGGTGCATGGATGCAGGTTCTTGAACTGTCCTGGTGCCTTTTTTCAGTCAGGTCTGCCTTTTCATGGACAACATGCACAGCGCCATGGACACCCTGGTCCACGGTTCCAATACACTTTTCATCCTCATGGGCGCCATTCTGGTGCTTGCCATGCACGCGGGCTTCGCGTTTCTCGAAGTGGGCACCGTGCGCCACAAGAACCAGGTCAATGCCTTGTCGAAGATACTCAGCGATTTCGCCATCTCGGCGCTGGTGTACTTCTTCATCGGTTACTGGGTTGCCTATGGTGCGAGTTTTCTGGCCCCGGCATCCCAACTGGCCGCCGACCACGGCTATGCGCTGGTCAAGTGCTTTTTCCTGCTGACGTTCGCAGCAGCCATACCGGCGATCATCTCCGGGGGCATCGCCGAGCGTGCGCGGTTCGTGCCTCAGCTGTGTGCCACAGCGTTGATCGTAGCCTTCATTTACCCGTTCTTCGAGGGCGTGGTATGGAATGGCAACTTCGGTGCTCAGGCATGGCTGCAGGCGCGCTTCGGTGCGCCGTTCCATGATTTCGCAGGGTCGGTGGTGGTGCATGCGATGGGCGGCTGGCTGGCACTGGTGGCAGTGCTGCTGCTTGGGGCTCGGCGGGGGCGGTACCGTGAGGGTCGGCTGGTGGCCTTCGCGCCATCGAGCATTCCGTTCCTGGCACTGGGCTCGTGGATCCTGATCATCGGCTGGTTCGGCTTCAATGTCATGAGCGCGCAGACCTTGCAAGGCGTCAGTGGCCTGGTGGCGATCAATTCGCTGATGGCCATGGTCGGCGGCACCCTGGCAGCCTTGTTGGCCGGGCGCAACGACCCGGGTTTCCTGCACAACGGGCCGCTGGCTGGGCTGGTGGCGATCTGTGCAGGTTCGGACCTGATGCATCCGCTCGGTGCGCTGGCTACTGGCCTAGTGGCGGGCGTGTTGTTCGTGTGGAGCTTCACTGCCGCGCAAAACCGCTGGAAGATCGACGACGTACTGGGCGTATGGCCTTTGCACGGGCTGTGCGGCGTATGGGGCGGGATCGCCTGTGGCATCTTCGGGCAGGCGAGCGTAGGCGGTATGGGCGGCGTCAGCCTGATCAGCCAGTTGATCGGGAGCCTGTCAGGGGTGCTGATCGCGCTGCTTGGCGGCTTTGTGGTGTACGGGCTGATCCGTGCGGTCCTCGGCCTGCGCCTGAGCCATGAGCAGGAGTTCCAGGGCGCCGACCTGTCGCTGCACCGCATCGGTGCCACCAGCCAGGATTGAGCGAGCCAGGTGCACATGGGGCGGTAGCGACCTAGAATAGGCTTCTCATCCACGCCAAACCGGGTCCCGCCCCATGCTGCCTGAATGCCAACTCTTCGGCACCGTCGGGTGCCACTTGTGCGAAGTGGCCGAATCGGTGCTCATGCCGTTCGTCGATCATGGTCTGCTGGTCGAGCTGGTCGATATCGCCGACAGCGAGGCGCTGTTCGAGCGCTACGGGCTGATCATTCCCGTATTGCGTCGTTGCGATACGTCGGCGGAGCTGCACTGGCCGTTCGATCCTGAACAGGTCGTGGCCTTCCTCGCGCAATGATGGCGGCAGGGGAAGCATCGCCTGCCTGCATGCGCTGAGCTGTTGCTCGAAGATGCCGTACCGGCGACAGACGCCGGTACTTCATCATCGTCGAGAATGCAGTCATGTTCATCACACCAAACTTTACCCTGGAAGAGATGGTTGCCTCGCAGGTCGCCTCTCGCGAAGGGCTGGACAATACGCCACCGCAGCAAGTCATCAGTAACCTTCATCTACTCTGTCACGCCCTTGAGCAGGTGCGAGCATTGTTCGGTCTGCCGGTGATCGTCAGCAGTGGTTACCGCTCACCCGCGCTGAACAAACGGATAGGCGGCTCTTCGCGTAGCCAGCACCTGCACGGGCTGGCTGCAGATTTCAAGATATTCAGCATCAGTCATCGGGAGGTGGTCCGCCGGGTGAGCGCAAGCGCAGTGAATTTCGACCAGATGATCCTCGAGTTCGACAGTTGGGTCCACCTGTCGGTAACCCCGGACGTGCCGCGTCGTGAAGTGCTGACCATCCGCAGGGGCACAGGCTACCTGCCAGGTTTGCGGTGAGGCGTGGATCAATTGACGGCGGGGTGTGCAAGTTCGTATGCTGTATATAAATACAGTATCGAGGTAAGCCCATGCTCAATGTCGAGCAACTCAAGTACAGCGTCAACCGCATGCCGGTGGAGCGGGTATGTGACGCCGTGCTGGAACTGCGCCTCGAAGGCCTGGTCACCGATGACCGTACGCCGTTCGGCAAGGTCCATTTCAACACCTGCTTCGCCGAGATCGAGGCCCTGTTTCAGCGGGCCGGGTACCATCGAGGGTTGGATGTGGTGGGTTACCAAGGCTTGCTGTATGCGCTCTATGATCCAGGCCGCTGGGAGCCCGTGCAGGTTCTGCGCTGGCTGAAGGCACGCAGCGAGGCCGTGGTCCAGGCTGGTTGAGCTGGCGGGGTTGGGGGATAATGCCCGGCCCTGCCTGCCCCGAGTCTCGCCATGACCACGCCATTCGACCCCGCCCGCCAGCAAGCCAGCACGGTCTGCCTGCCACCTGGCAACTGGGCGACGGTACTTGATTGCCTGTGCGACCATTTCAAGGCGATCGAGCGTGCCCAGTGGCTTGACCGTTTTGCTCGTGGCCGGGTGCTCGACGCCGAAGGCCGGGCGGTCGCAGCCGACCTGCCTTACCGCCGCGGCATGCGTCTGCACTATTTTCGCGAGGTGCCCAACGAGCGGCCGATCCCGGTTCAGGAAACCATCCTGCATGTGGATGAGCATCTGGTGGTGGCCGACAAACCGCATTTTCTGCCGGTTACGCCGACCGGTGAATATGTCGAACAGACTTTGCTGCGCCGTCTGATCCGGCGTCTGGACAACCCTCACCTGGTGCCGTTGCACCGCATCGATCGGCATACCGCAGGGCTGGTGTTGTTTTCGGCCAACCCGCAAACCCGCAGCGCGTACCAGCGTCTGTTTCCCGAGCGTCGTATCGACAAGCGCTATCAGGCCATCGCCCCGGCCTTGCCCCAGCATGATTTTCCGCGGGTGCATAAAAGCCGCCTGGTGCATGGCGAGCCGTTTTTCCGTATGCATGAGGTACAGGGCGACGATAACAGCGAAACCCTGGCCGAGGTGCTGGAGAAGCGGGGGGAGTTGTGGCGCTACGGCCTTTCGCCGGTGACTGGCAAGACCCATCAACTGCGGGTGCACATGGCGGCACTGGGGGCGGGGATTTGTAACGACCCGTTCTATCCAGCGCTTCTCGAGGTGGAAGATGATTACCAGCGGCCATTGAAGCTGCTGGCACACAGCTTGCGCTTTGCCGACCCGTTGACGGGGGACGAGCGGTTTTTCGAGAGCCGCCTGACCCTCGGTTGGTAGTGCCCCTTCAAGGTTAGTGCCGCGAAGGGGCGCTGTGTTGTCAGCGGTTGAAGCGCTCCACCAGTGAGTATTGGCCACCGGCGGTAGTGGTCAATGCTTCGCTGAGCTGTGCAGAGTGCTGCGCCTGTTCGGCTGTCTGGTCGGCCAGTTCGGCGATCGTGCTGATGTTGCGGCTGATCTCGTCGGCCACGGCAGTCTGCTCTTCAGTGGCGGCTGCGATCTGGGTCGCCATGTCGGTAATGTTGGCCACCGCCTCGCTGATCCCCACCAACGCCTGGTCCGCCTGCATCACACGTTCTACGCCCTCCTGAGCCTGGCGATGGCCAGACTCCATGGTGAGCACGGCGTTGTTGGCCGTCTGTTGCAGCTTGGCAATCAGGCCATGGATCTGCCCTGTGGACTCAGCGGTGCGCTGGGCCAGCTGGCGCACTTCATCGGCTACCACGGCGAAGCCACGGCCCATCTCGCCAGCGCGGGCCGCTTCGATGGCGGCGTTCAGTGCCAGCAGGTTGGTCTGGTCGGCGATGCCCTTGATCACATCGACCACGCCACCGATTTCGTCGCTGTCCTTGGCCAGTTGTGTCACGGTTTCGCCGGTTTCACCCACGGCCGCCGACAGGCGCTCGATGGCGTCGCGGGTTTCACCGGCGATCTGCCGGCCCTGGCTGGTCAGGCGGTTGGCTTCCTGCGTGGCATCGGCAGTGCGCTGTACATGGTTGGCCACCTCCTGGGTCGTGGCGGCCATCTGGTTGACGGCAGCGGCAACCTGCTCGGTCTCGACCCGCTGGCGCTCCAGCCCCGAGGAGCTCTTATGGGCCAGGACATCGGACTGGCGTGCCTGATCGCTGAGGTGTTCGGCGCTGTCCTGCAGGCGGGTCAGGCAGGTTTTCATACGCGCGTCCTGGCTGAGCAGGGCCATTTCCAGGCGCGCCTGCACGCCACGGCTGTCGGTGAACATCTGCGCGATCAAAGGGTCGGAGGTGGTCTGTTCGGCCAGGCGCAGCAGGCGTTTGAGGCCGCGTTGTTGCCAGCCCAGGCCCAGCAGGCCGAGCGGCACCGACAGGGCGGCGGCCAGGGCGAAGCCCCAGGAATGCCCGAGCCAGTTACCGATCAGGAAACCGACCTGGCTGACCAGGATGAAGGGCAGCCAGTCCTGCAGCACTGGCAGCCACTTGTCACGCCGCGGAACGGCCGGTTTGCCCTGGTTGATGCGCTGGTACAGGGCTTCGGCGCGGCGGATCTGCTCGGCGGTGGGCTTGACCCGCACCGACTCGAAACCGGTCACCTGGTTGTTGTCGAAGATCGGCGTGACATAGGCGTTGACCCAGTAATGGTCACCCGACTTGCAGCGGTTCTTGACGATACCCATCCAGGGCTGGCCTTGCTTGAGGGTCTGCCACATGTGGGCGAACACCGCAGGGGGCACATCCGGGTGGCGTACCAGGTTGTGCGGTGCGCCGACCAGTTCCTCGCGCGTGAAGCCGCTGATCTCGACGAACGCATCGTTGCAATAGGTGATCACACCTTTGGCATTGGTGGTCGAGATCAGGCGTTGTTGGGCAGGGAAAGTCCTTTCCCGTTGAGTGATCGGCTGGTTGTTACGCATGGGCTGAGTAATCCGCAAGGCTTTCGACAGATATCGGCAAGCCAGCGTTTTTATTGAATGGAGATTTAACTTCGTTGATCTGGCGCAGGAACAGGCGGCTTTGATTGCGTTAGCAGCCTGGCACGTTCGCGAAAGAAGGCGCCACTATTGGCGATGTATTGCAGATGATGACGTGCGGGTCAAATCATGACTGATTGGTAGGCCAAGCGCCAGGCGTCGAAACAAAAAGGGGCGCATGTGCGCCCCGGTCACTGAGTTTCAGCTGGCGATCAGTTGCCGCAATACATAGTGCAAGATGCCGCCGGCTTTGAAGTACTCCACTTCATTGACGGTATCGATCCGGCACAGCACCTCGATGTCTTGCTGCTGCCCGTCCTCACGGGTGATGCGCAGTTGCAGGGTCATGCCGGGTTTTACCTGAGCCCCGGTCAAGCCCAGGATGTCGATTTGCTCTTTGCCGGTGAGCCCGAGTTGCTTGCGATCGTGGCCGGCTTTGAACTGCAACGGCAGCACGCCCATGCCGACCAGGTTGGAGCGGTGGATGCGCTCGAAACTCTCCGCCAGTACCGCCTTGACCCCCAGCAGGTTGGTGCCCTTGGCTGCCCAGTCGCGGCTGGAGCCGGTGCCGTATTCCTGGCCGGCGATCACCACCAGTGGTGTGCCTTGAGCCTGGTAGCGCATGGCCGCGTCGTAGATCGAGAGTTTTTCCCCGGTGGGTACGTACAACGTGTTGCCGCCTTCTTCACCGGCGAGCATTTCGTTGCGGATACGGATGTTGGCGAAGGTGCCACGCATCATCACCTCATGGTTGCCCCGCCGTGACCCGTACGAGTTGAAGTCATGAGGTTCCACGCCTTTTTCGCGCAGGTAGCGCCCGGCCGGGCTGTCGACCTTGATGTTGCCGGCGGGGGAGATGTGGTCGGTCGTCACCGAATCGCCAAGCAGGGCGAGAATGCGCGCGCCCTGGATGTTCTCGATCACTGGCAGTGGCCCGCCAATGCCGTCGAAGAACGGAGGGTGCTGGATATAGGTGGAGTCGTCCTGCCACACGTAAGTGGCCGCCTGCGGTACCTCGATCGCCTGCCATTGGGCGTCACCTGCGAATACTTCGGCGTACTCCTTGTGGAACATCGCCGTATCGACCTTGGCCACGGCGTCGGCGATTTCCTGCTGGCTGGGCCAGATGTCGCGCAGGTACACGGGCTGCCCGTCCTTGCCTGTGCCCAGTGGGTCACGGATAAGGTCCAGGCGCACGCTGCCGGCCAGCGCGTAGGCCACCACCAAGGGTGGCGAGGCCAGCCAGTTGGTCTTGACCAGCGGGTGCACCCGGCCTTCGAAGTTGCGGTTGCCCGACAGTACCGAGGCCACGGTCAGGTCGGCGCTACCGATGGCGTTCTCGATGGCCTCGTCCAGTGGGCCGGAGTTGCCGATACAGGTGGTACAACCGTAGCCGACCAGGTCGAAACCCAGTTGGTCCAGGTAAGGGGTGAGCCCGGCGGCGTTGTAATAGTCGGTGACCACCTTGGAACCAGGTGCCAGCGAGCTCTTCACCCAGGGTTTGCGCTGTAGCCCTTTCTCCAGCGCCTTTTTCGCCACCAGGCCAGCCGCCATCATCACGCTGGGGTTGGAGGTGTTGGTGCAGGAGGTAATGGCGGCAATCACCACAGCGCCGTCGCGCAGGGTATAGGTCTGGCCCTGGTGGCTGTAGTCGATTTCCCGGGCCTGGTCGGCATTGCCCACCGCTACACCTCCACCGCCTTCGCTTTCCAGGCGGCCGACCTCTTTGGCCAGCGGTTTGGGTTGCAGTTCGATGAAGTGGTCGAACGCTTGGCTGACCTGGCCGAGCGCAACGCGGTCCTGCGGGCGCTTGGGCCCGGCTAGGCTTGCTTCGACGTCACCCATGTCCAAGGCCAGGGTATCGGTGAACAGCGGTTCCTGGCCTGGCAGGCGCCACAGGCCTTGTGTCTTGCAGTACTGTTCGACCAGTTGCACCGTTTGCTGCGGCCTACCCGAAAGGCGCAGGTAGTCCAAGGTGACTTCATCGACCGGGAAGAAGCCACAGGTCGCGCCGTATTCCGGCGCCATGTTGGCAATGGTGGCACGGTCGGCCAAGGGCAGGTCGGCCAGGCCGTCACCGTAGAATTCGACGAACTTGCCGACCACGCCTTTCTTGCGCAGCATCTGGGTCACGGTCAGCACCAGGTCGGTGGCGGTGATGCCTTCGCGCAGCTTGCCGGTAAGCTTGAAACCGATCACTTCCGGGATCAGCATCGACACTGGCTGGCCGAGCATGGCAGCCTCCGCTTCGATCCCGCCCACACCCCAGCCGAGCACGCCCAAGCCGTTGATCATGGTGGTGTGCGAGTCGGTGCCGACCAAGGTGTCCGGGAACGCGTAGGTGCGCCCGTCGGCCTCACGGGTCCATACCGTACGGCCCAGGTACTCCAGGTTGACCTGGTGGCAGATGCCGGTGCCCGGCGGCACTACGCGGAAATTGTCGAACGCGCTCTGGCCCCAGCGCAGAAAGGCGTACCGTTCACCGTTGCGTTGCATCTCGATGTCGACGTTTTCACTGAACGCCTTGGGGGTGGCGTAGCGGTCGACCATCACCGAGTGGTCGATCACCAAGTCCACAGGCGACAGCGGGTTGATTCGCTGTGGGTCGCCCCCGGCCTTGGCCATGGCAGCGCGCATGGCCGCCAGGTCGACGACCGCTGGCACGCCGGTGAAATCCTGCATCAGTACCCGCGCCGGGCGGTATTGGATTTCGCGATCGGAACGACGGTCTTGCAGCCAGTCGGCGAGCGAGCGCAGGTCGTCGCTGCTGACCGTCTTGCCGTCTTCCCAGCGCAGCAGGTTTTCCAGCAGCACCTTGAGCGACATGGGCAGGCGCTGCAGGTCTCCGAGCTGTCGTGCCGCTTCGGCAAGGCTGTAGTAGTGGTAGGTCTGATCGGCCACTTCGAGGGTTTTGAGGGTGTTCAGGCTATCGAGCGAGGGCATTGCCAACTCCTTATGCACCGGTGCCCGGCATTGGCTGGTTGATGCCGGTGTCACCGCGGTGTTTCGGCCCGCACGGTACGGACCTGGCTGAAGAGTCAGGTTAGACCGGTTTGTCTGCCCTGACCCTATTCTGGACCGGCGGGGCATGTCGCAGGTTCCGATCTTCCTTTATCATCGCCGCCCTGCCGGCGCCTTTGGTGCGTCAGCCGTAGTGGAGTGAGAGATGAATACCCTGTTCATGCATAGCCGGCCCGGGTTCGAGGGCGAGGTCTGCGCGGAGATCAGCGAACACGCTGCCCGCCTGGGGGTTGCCGGTTATGCCAAAGGCAAGCCGCAGAGCGCCTGCGCCGAGTTTGTCTGCGCCGAAGCCGACGGTGCCGAGCGGTTGATGGCGCAGTTGCGCTTTGCTCAACTGATCTTCCCGCGCCAGTGGGCGCGGGGGAGCTACATCGAACTGCCTGAGACCGATCGGGTCAGCGTGTTGCTTGAGCATCTGCGGGCATTGCCGGTGTTTGGCAGCCTGTGGCTGGAGGTGCTCGACAGCAACGATGGCAAGGAGCTGTCGACGTTTTGCCGCAAGTTCGAGGTGCCGCTGCGCAAGGCGTTGGAAAAAGCCGGGCGCTTGGTCGATAACGCCAGCCTGCCTCGGCTGTTGCTGACGTTCATCAGTGGTCGTCGGGTATTCGTTGGCGTTGCCGATGCGAACAACAGTGCGCTGTGGCCGATGGGCATTCCTCGCTTGAAATTCCCGCGGGAGGCGCCGAGCCGCTCGACGTTGAAGCTTGAAGAGGCGTGGCACCAGTTCATTCCGCGCGAGCAGTGGGAGCAGCGGTTGGGCGATGACATGACCGGTGTTGATCTTGGGGCATCGCCGGGTGGCTGGACTTACCAACTGGTACGCCGGGGCATGCTGGTCACTGCGATCGACAACGGGCCGATGGCCGAGAGTTTGATGGACACTGGTCTGGTGCAACACTTGATGGCCGATGGCTTCACCTGGCAGCCCAAGCAACCGGTGGACTGGATGGTCTGCGATATCGTCGAGAAGCCTGCGCGTACTACTGCGTTGATCGAGACTTGGTTGGGGGAGGGCTTGTGCCGGGAGGCGGTGGTCAATCTGAAATTGCCGATGAAGCAGCGATATGCCGAAGTGCGTCGGCTGCTGGACCGCATGGAGGCGACCTTCAAGGCGGGCAAGGTCAAGGTTTCGATTGCCTGCAAGCAGCTGTATCACGACCGTGAGGAAGTGACCTGCCATCTGCGCAGGCTGGACCTGAAGCCGCGAAAATAAGCCGCTGCCGCTGCCGCTGCCGCTGTCTTGCTCTTGCTTTTCAGTGCGCGGTAGATCAGACGCTGCAGATTGCGACTTCAGGAGGCCGAACGGAGGTCTTGCGGAGGGAGGTGACGGGCATGGATGCCCGTCAAGCGCTTCGGCCCATGGATGGGCCGTGAGCGCGGTCCTCCCGGGAGCAAGGCCGGAGTGAGGGAACCCCGGAGCGAAGCGTAGGGGCCGGATGATGGGAGCGGGCGGTTTTTGTGGGCCTGCCCCGTGATTCAGCGCCTCCCCGGCAAATGGATCTTCACGCTAGCTGAAAGCCACAAGCCACAAGCCACAAGCCACAAGCCACAAGCCACAAGCCAGAAGCCAGAAGCCAGAAGCCAGAAGCCAAAGCTTATGCTGGGGTTTTTATTCATCTGGGCATATCCATTTGCTGTGGCGACGCTCACTCACCTTTCCGCCCTTACGGCGGGTCACTTTTTGGCAAACGCCCCAAAAAGTAACCAAAAAAGGCTGGCTCCTATCATCCGGCCCCTACGCTGCGCTTCGGGGTTCCCTCGCTCCGGCCTTGCTCCCGGGAGGACCGCGCTCACGGCCCATCCATGGGCCGAAGCGCTTGACGGGCATCCATGCCCGTCACCTCCCTCCGCAAGACCTGCGCTCGGCCTCCTGAAGTCGCAATCTGCGGTGCCTGAACTACCGCGCGCTGAAAAGCAAAAGCAAAAGCAAAAGCACAGGCACAGGCACAGGCACAGGCACAGGCACAGGCACAGGCAAAGGCAAAGGCAAAGGCACAGGCACAGGCGAGGTCGCGGCGAAGGCGAGGGACATTGCGCTTGCAGCGCAGGGGCGGGTGGGTATTGGTGCGTGCCGCGCTATGCGCCACAATAGCGATCATTTGCGGAGCCACCCATGACAGACTTCACCCCCGACGCCATCCTCGATGCCACTGGCCTGAACTGCCCAGAACCGGTGATGATGCTGCACACCCACGTACGCAATCTGGCCGCCGGCGGCCTGCTCAAGGTCATCGCCACCGATCCCTCCACCCGCCGCGACATTCCCAAGTTCTGCAACTTCCTTGGCCACGAACTGCTCCAGCAGCAGGAAGAAGCCGGTACCTACCTGTACTGGATTCGCAAGAAAGCCGACTGATCCACGCTGGATCGTGCCGGGCATAGCACCTACACTGCGTTCCCCAGACAGGAGAGCGCCATGCTGATAGTTGCCGACGAGAATATCCCGCTGCTCGATGCATTTTTCCAAGGTTTCGGCGAGATCCGCCGTTTCCCCGGCAGAAGCATGGACGCCGCCAGCGTCAAAGAAGCCGACGTGCTGCTGGTGCGCTCGGTGACCAAAGTCGACCGGCAACTGCTCGAAGGCAGCAAGGTGCGCTTCGTCGGCACCTGCACCATCGGCACCGACCACCTGGACCTGGACTACTTCGCCGAAGCGGGCATCCACTGGAGCAGCGCCCCGGGCTGCAATGCCCGCGGTGTGGTCGACTACGTGCTCGGCAGCCTGCTGACCCTCGCCGACCTGGACGGCGCGGCGCTGCCCCAGCGCACCTATGGCGTGGTTGGCGCAGGGGAGGTCGGTGGCCGGCTGGTGCGCGTGTTGCACGGCATGGGCTGGAAGGTGCTGGTCTGCGACCCGCTGCGCCAGGCGGCTGAGGGCGGCGATTTCGTCAGCCTGCAAACAGTGCTTGAACAATGCGATGTGATCAGCCTGCATACCCCCTTGCAGCGTGACGGCGAGCACCCCACCTGGCACCTGCTGGGCCAAGCGCAGCTCGCGCAACTGCGCCCTGGCGCATGGCTGATCAACGCCAGCCGTGGGCCGGTGGTCGACAACCTTGCCCTGCGAGAGCTGCTGTTGGACCGCGAAGACGTGCACGCCGTGCTCGATGTATGGGAAGGCGAACCCCAGGTCGACCTGCAACTGGCCGACCTCTGCACCCTGGCCACGCCGCACATCGCCGGCTACAGCCTCGATGGCCGCCAGCGCGGCACGGCGCAGATCTACCAGGCATTGTGCCGCTTCCTGGGTGAAGACGAGCGCGTGCAGTTGCAGGATCTGCTGCCCAAACCGCCGCTGGCGCAGATCGAGTTCGATGGCGAAGCGGACCTGGGCTGGGCCTTGGCGACCTTGTGCCGGGCGGTGTACGACCCGCGCCGCGACGATGCCGATTTCCGTCGCAGCCTGAGCGACGACGCAGCCGAGCAACGCGCGGCCTTCGACCTCTTGCGCAAACAGTACCCGCCACGCCGTGAAATCGAAGGGTTGGCGGTGCGGTTGCCAGGCGAGGCTGCGCAGTTGGTGCAGATGGCCAACGCCTTGGGTGCAGTGGTCGTTTGATGAGCAGGCAGAACATCACGGGCAAATAAAAACCCGGCGCCAGCGCCGGGTTTAAATCAATTCTTCACTCAGCCCTTTTGTACCTTTTTCACCCGGCTGGCTTCCAGGTCCTTGCAGGCCTGCTGGATCATTTGCTCGGTAATCGGTACTTCACGCCCCTGGGCATCGATGATCGAGCCACAGACCTTCTGTTGCGGGGTGTTCTGGGGCTTCTGGGTGTCGCTGCCATGCTGCAAGCTCATTTAACGTCTCCTCATCAGGTCCAATATCAAGGTAAACCTGTGCCGTGACTGGCCTGTGACAGCGGCGCTTGGAGGCCACGGCAGTTACAGTCCACCAGAAAGAGCGATAAACCTCCAGCGATGGCTTAGAACGATGGGCTATAGCCACTGCCAGGCGGGATGAATGGTAGGCTGCTGTTTCACTGTCATTGTGGTCCATCGCCATGCCCGAACCGGTATCTTCACGTCAGCGTCGCGCTTTGTTTCTCTGCTGGCAATTCATGCGCCCATACCGAGGCCAAGCGCTGTTGGCGCTGCTGGCTCTGGTAGTGACCGCCGGCATAACGCTGTCCATGGGGCAGGGCATCCGCCTATTGGTGGACCAAGGATTCATGACCCGTTCGGCGCACCAGCTCAATCAGACCATCGGCTTGTTCCTGTTATTGGTGTTGGCGCTGGCGGTCGGTACATTCAGCCGCTTCTACCTGGTTTCCTGGATCGGTGAGCGGTGCGTGGCCGATATTCGCCGCGCCGTCTTCGATCACCTGATAGGCCTGCACCCTGGCTTTTTCGAAGACAACCGCAGCTCGGAGATCCAGTCCCGGCTGACCGCAGATACCACCTTGCTGCAGGCGGTCATCGGCTCATCGCTGTCGATGTTCCTGCGCAACGCCCTCATGGTGATCGGCGGTGTCGTGCTGCTTTTCATCACCAACCCCAAGCTCACCGGCATCGTCGTGGTGGCCCTGCCGTTGGTACTGGCACCGATCCTGCTGTTTGGCAGGCGCGTGCGCAGCCTGTCGCGGCAGAGCCAGGACCGGGTGGCGGATGTGGGCAGCTATGTGGCCGAGACGCTGGGGCAGATCAAGACCGTGCAGGCGTACAACCACCAGGCGCTCGATCGCCAGCTGTTCGCCGATACGGTTGAGGCGGCTTTCGCCGTGGCGCGTCAGCGCATCGCGCAGCGGGCCTGGTTGATCACCCTGGTGATCGTGCTGGTGCTGGGCGCGGTGGGGGTGATGTTATGGGTCGGCGGCACGGATGTGATCGCCGGGCGCATCTCCGCAGGCGAACTGGCAGCCTTCGTGTTTTACAGCCTGATCGTCGGCAGTGCCTTCGGAACGCTGAGCGAAGTCATCGGCGAACTGCAGCGCGCTGCCGGTGCGGCCGAGCGTATCGCCGAACTGCTGGCGGCGCGCAGCAGCATCATCGAGCCCGAGCAGCCGTTGGCGCTGCGTCGGCAGGGCACTGGCGGGCATATCGAGCTGAAGAACCTGGTATTCGCTTACCCTTCCAGGCCATCGGTCGCCGCCATCGACAACCTGAGCCTGGTCATCGAGCCAGGCCAGACCGTGGCGCTGGTGGGGCCATCCGGCGCCGGCAAATCGACCCTGTTCGACTTGCTGCTGCGTTTTTACGACCCTCAGCAGGGCGCCATCGTTGTGGATGGCCAGCCAATCACCAGCCTGGCGCTGGGCGATCTACGCCGCCAGTTCGCGCTGGTAGCGCAGAACCCTTCACTGTTTCGCGCTACGGTCGAGGCCAATATCCGCTATGGGCGCCCCGAGGCCAGCCTGGCCGAAGTAGAGGCAGCGGCGCGTGGCGCGCATGCCGACGCGTTCATCCGGCAATTGCCGCAGGGTTACCAGACACCACTGGGCGAGGGCGGTATCGGCCTGTCGGGCGGGCAGCGGCAACGCCTGGCGATTGCCCGGGCGTTGCTGGTGGATGCGCCGATCCTGCTGCTCGACGAAGCCACCAGCGCCCTCGATGCGCAGAGCGAACACTTGATCCAGCAGGCCCTGCCGAGCCTGATGGCGGGCCGCACCACGCTGGTCATCGCCCACCGCCTGGCCACGGTGCAGCATGCTGACCGCATCGCAGTCATCGACAAGGGGCACCTGGTGGCAGTGGGTACTCACCGTGAACTGCTCGAAAAAAGCCCTCTGTACGCCAGGCTCGCCTCACTGCAGTTCAACAACGCTTGACGCGCCCAAGGCTTGTAACATTTTTGTAGCAATTGCTTGAGAGTATCCCTTCAACTGTTGCGTAAGTGCTCGACCTGGCTGCTATCGATCGATGGCAGCTTTTTTTTGGCCTGCGAACGAGGACATGGACGTCTGTGGCGGCGCTGCCAGCGGCACGCTGTTTCCTCAATCCTTGTTCCCGAGATCTGCGATGCTGCGAAAATCCCTCAGAGTACAAATTCTTGCCCTGCTCGGCGGCAGCTTGGTGGCGATGCTGCTGATTGCCTTGGTGTGTTTCCAGTTTCTGTCCTCCAGTGTGCGCAGCTATGCCACGCTGGTCGATGGACCACTGCAGGCCTCGCAATCGATCGACGAAGCCAACCTGCAGTTCAAGATCCAGGTGCAGGAGTGGAAGAACGTGCTGCTGCGCGGCCGTCAGCCGGCCGAACTGGAGAAGTACTGGCAGCAGTTCCAGGCCCGTGAGCAGCAGGTCCAGCAATTGCTTGGGCAACTGATCGACAGCAGTGATCAGAAGCTCAAGGAGCCTTTGCAGCAGTTGCGTGACAGCCATCGGCAACTAGGCGCGGCCTACGCGCAGGGGCGCCAGGCGTTTCTGGCGGCAGGGGGTGACCCGGCCGCTGGCGATCTGGCGGTCAAAGGTGTCGACCGTGCTGCCAGCGAGCAGATGAGCGCGTTGGTCGAGCAGTTGCGCGCCGACGCCCGTGAGCGGGCCGTCAGCATCAATGCCAGTGCCGAGCGTACGGTATGGCTGGGTATGCTGGTGATGCTCGGTTCGGCGCTGTTGGTGGGTTTGCTCAGCCTGTGGCGGGTCAACCGCAGCCTGATCGAGCCCATCAGTCAGTTGATCGAATACGTTGCCCAACTGAGCCAAGGCCATTTTGCGGCGCGGGTCGACAGCCGTCGGGAGGATGAGCTGGGGCGCCTTGCGCGTGCCGCCAATACCTTGCGTGATTTCCTTGCCGACACCGTTGGCCGCCTCAAGGACAATGCTCAAGAGCTCGAAGGCGCCAGTGGCCAGCTGCGCCGCATCGCCGGCGACATGGCGCGCGGTACCCATGACCAGTTCCAGCGTACCGATCAGGTGGCGACGGCGATGCACGAGATGTCCGCCACTGCCCAAGAGGTTGCCCGTCACGCCGCCGAAGCCGCGCGGGCGGCCGATGAAGCCGACCACAGTGCCCAGGCCGGCGAGCAGGTCATGCAGCAGACCATCGACATCATTGGCGTGGTCAACCAGGAGATCGCAGGGACTGCGGCGGTAATCCGCGATCTTGAGAATGACAGTTCGCGCATCGGCAAGGTGCTGGAAGTGATCCGTGGGATCGCCGAGCAGACCAACCTGCTGGCGCTCAATGCGGCCATCGAAGCGGCCCGTGCGGGTGAGGCCGGGCGCGGCTTTGCGGTGGTCGCCGACGAGGTGCGTAGCCTGGCTCAGCGCACGGCGGCGTCGATCGCCGAAATCCATCAGATCATCGAGGCGGTTCAGTCTGGTGCCGTGGAGGCGGTCAAGGCCATCGAAAGCGGGCAGCAGCGCAGCGAGGAGGGTGCCGAGCAGGTGCAGCAGGCAGGGCAGATGCTGCAGCGCATCACCGTCGCGGTCGAAGCCATCCGTGACATGAACCGGCAGATCGCCACGGCAGCTGAGGAACAGACCAGTGTGGCCGAGGATATTTCGCGTAACCTGATCGAGATTACCCGCATCGCAACTGCCAACCAGGAGGCAGTGCAGCACACCGAGCAGGCTGGCCAGCGCCTGCATGGGCTGTCGGGGCAGTTGGGTGAAGTCACGTCGCGTCTTACCGCGTAGTACTGATCGCGCACAGCAAAAAGCCCGCACGATGGCGGGCTTTTTGAAGGATCTGGTCGGAGAGACAGGATTCGAACCTGCGGCCTTCTCGTCCCGAACGAGACGCGCTACCTGGCTGCGCTACACTCCGATGAACAAAATCCTACTGCATGGTTTTTTCGAACGCAAGCCCTTGTTGTTAAAAGGCCTTAGGCCCGAAACAGGGCGTTCGATCAGAGCTCTTTGACGGTACGAACCTGGTCTTTGTTCAGCCGTGTACGCTTGCCATCGAGTTGCTCGAACTCATAGAAGCCAGAGTCCTCGTCGAAGGACGGAGTGTCCACAGCCTGGATCTCGCGGCCGTCGTTCAGGGTGATAACGGTCGGCGAGGCGCAGCCAGCGAGGGCGCCCAGGCCCAGGGCGAGCATGAAGGCGGGAAGGGTCCGTTTAATCATCGTGTTTCTCCAGTGCGATGGTGCTAGATGACGTTAAGACGCAAGGCGTCTGCGCAAGTTCCTTGCACAGTGCAGCATAGCGCCAAACCCAGGGTATTGACCTGGGTCTGTCGGAGTTGTCGCAGGGCAGGCTGTGATATAAATGCGCCATCCCTTTCCCCTGCGATGGACACTCATGAAAGCCAAGGCAGATACCCCCTTCGTGGCCCTGAACATTGCCGTGCTGACCGTCAGCGACACCCGGACCTTTGAAACCGACACCTCCGGGCAGACCTTCGTCGACCGCCTGACTGCGGCGGGCCACCAGTTGGCTGAGCGCAAGCTGCTCAAGGACGACCTCTACAAGATCCGCGCCCAGGTCGCCACCTGGATCGCCGATGACGGCGTGCAGGTGGTGCTGATTACCGGCGGCACCGGCTTCACGGGGCGCGACAGTACGCCTGAGGCTGTGGCCTGCCTGCTGGACAAGCAGGTAGAAGGCTTCGGCGAACTGTTCCGGCAGATCTCCGTCGCCGACATCGGCACGTCCACTGTTCAGTCGCGCGCCTTGGCCGGCCTGGCCAACGGCACGCTGATATGCTGCCTGCCGGGCTCGACCAATGCTGTGCGCACCGGTTGGGACGGCATCCTTGCCGAGCAGCTCGATGCCCGCCATCGTCCGTGCAATTTCGTTGCGCACCTGAAGCAGGTTGCGGCCTGTGAAAGCCGTGGCTGAGGCATCTCCGGCCCGGCCATTGATGGCGGTGGAGGAGGCGCTGGAGCGCCTGCTGGCCTTGGCCGAGGCCGCGCCGATCAGGGACATCGAAACCGTCTCGCTGGCAGAGGCCGAGGGCCGGGTGCTGGCGACCGACCTGGTGGCCTCGCTCGACCTGCCGCCCTGGCCCAACAGTGCCATGGATGGCTACGCACTGCGTCTGGCCGATTACCACGGCCTGCCGTTGCCCGTCAGCCAGCGCATTTTTGCCGGGCACGCGCCCGAGCCTTTGCAGCCCGGCACGTGCGCACGGATCTTCACCGGTGCCCCGCTGCCGGCCGGTGCCGACTGCGTCGAGATGCAGGAAAACACCGAGGTGCTGGAGGATGGCCGGGTACGTTTTCTCGAGCGGATGAGGCTTGAGCAGAATGTCCGCCCCCAGGGCCAGGAAACCCGCCAGGGTGAACAGGTGATGGTCGCAGGTACGCGCCTGGGCCCGATCGAACTGGGGTTGGCCGCAACGTTGGGGCATGCTCGGCTGCAGGTGGTGCGCCGGGTACGGGTGGCCGTGTTGTCCACCGGTGACGAGTTGGTCGAGCCAGGGTTGCCACTGGGCCCAGGGCAGATCTACAACAGTAACCGGCGCCTGCTGGTTAGCTGGTTGCAACGCCTGGGCTGTGAAGTGCAGGACATGGGCATTCTCCCTGATGACCTGGTGCTCACTCGCCAATGCCTGGCCAGCTTGGGTGATGTCGACCTGATCCTGTCCACTGGGGGTGTCTCGGTGGGCGAGGCCGATTACCTGGGCGCGGCGCTGCGTGAGGCGGGTGAGCTGGCCTTGTGGAAGCTGGCGATCAAACCCGGCAAGCCGCTGACATTCGGGCACTATCAAGGCGTGCCGGTGATCGGCCTGCCCGGCAACCCTGCGTCGACACTGGTGACCTTCGGCCTGCTTACACGCCCGTACTTGCTTCGCCGCCAAGGGGTGGCGCAGGTCACTCCGCTACGTTTCGACGTCCCTGCAGGTTTCGACTGGCCCAAGGCCGGAACCCGGCGCGAATACCTGCGGGCGCGGATCGATAACGGCCGGGTGCACATCTACAAGAACCAGAGCTCTGGTGTGCTGCGCAGCGCCGCCTGGGCTGACGGCTTGGTGGAGGTGCGCGAAGGCAGCACGCCGCAGCAGGGTGACAGCGTCACGTTCATCCCACTGAGCGAGCTACTTGGCTGAACGCCCAAGCCACGGGTCTGCAGGTTGCGGGGCGGTGGCAGGCGCTGACTGGGTCAGGCGCATGTGCACGGTCTCCAGTTGCTGCGCCGCCACGCTCCAGTCATGGCGCTGCCGGGCGAACTGGCGGCCGGCCTGGCTCAGTTGGCTCATGCGCCAGGGTTGGTTGAGCAACTGGGTAATCAGCAGTGCCAACTGGTCACCGTCATCGCTGCCCAGGTAATGCTCGCCGCTGTTCACGGCAAGGCCTGAAACGCCCTTGCTGGTGGTGATCACCGGCAGCCCGGCAGCCATGGCTTCGAGAATCTTCACCTTGGAGCCGCCGGCGTAGCGCAGGGGGGCGAAGAACAGCGCCGAGCGCCGCTGCAGTTCGCGAAGGTCAGGGCGATAACCTAACCACTCGATGCGGGGATCGTTCCAGTGCAACTTCCATGAGGCCGGCATGGCATGCCCGGCGATGGCCAGGCGCACAGCAGGGTTGCTCATCCATACCTGAGGCAGGATTTCTTCCAGCGCCCATTCGATGGCCTCAAGGTTCGCGCCGTATTCGAAGTTGCCAACGAACAGCAGGCGCTGGCTGTGCAACGCCGGGCATACCTGTTCGTAATACGCGCAATCTACACCGTTGACCACAACGTTCACTGGGCGCCCGCTGATCTGGCTGATGAGGTCAGCGTCATGGGCGCTCACCGCCACCACTTCGGTGGGTTGGCAGAGTACGCGTTGCTCCCAGCGACGATAGCGCCAGCGGTCGAACGCGTTGAGCGGGCGTAGCCAAAGTGGCAAGCGGTCATGGCAGGCGGCGCCCATCACCGATTCGAGTGTGTGCTCGCTGAGCATGTAGGGCAGGCCGCGGGCCTGCAGGGCTTTTTCGAAGGGTTGGAAGGCGTAGCTGTGTTCGATCTGGATCACGTCCCAGGGCTCGTCCAGCAATTGCTCGAAGCGGTGGCGCAGGCAAGGCGCCAAGCCATTGATGATTGCCCGCATGGGGTAGTCGATGATCGGTGAGGCCAGCAGGTTGAGCGGGCTGTGCAAGGCTCGGCGGGGGAGTACGATCAGCCGTTCGACCAGGGGCTCCAGCGCTTCGCGGGTGGCATCGTTCAGCGGGATTTTCGACTGCACCAGCAAGGTGATCCGATGCCCGTGCTGCGCCAGGGCGCGTAGCAGGTGGTATTGCCGGGTCTTGCTGCCACTGGTGGTTGGCCAAGGCAGGTAGGGCAGCGTCCAGAGTATGCGCATGAACCACAATCCTCGCTAAAGGCTGCAGACAAAAAACGCGTCCATTGGCAGTCAGCGGATGGCTGCAACCGGGACGCGTCCATACATTTCAGTAAAGCCCACGCTATCGTCTTCGCCGAGGTATTCGCTGTGGTCGATCCTGCAGGGGGTCAGAACGCTCATTTCACACGCTCGACTCGGCGCTGCACCTAGGGCTGATGGGTCGCTCTGCCAGGGTTCTGGCGTTAAAAAAGTCAAAAAAACGACTCTTTTTTCGCTAAATACCGGCATTGGCCAAATATTTGTCGATCATGCGCCTGATGGCCGAAGCTTTCAATCTGTTGATGCGTTGCGGACGGTTTTTGTGCAAATACCTGCTGATAGTAGTGCTAGGTCAGCGCGTGCATGCAGCAATCTGCCGCCGCCTGTGGTCGAGATCTGCAATGGGCTGTCCCTTGGGAGAAGCGTAATGGGTAAGGCAATGTTGATCCTGCACGGCAAGCAGGCGATGAACGAAGATGTGCGCACGGCCGTTCTCGCCCAGCGTGAGCGGGGCTGGACGCTGGATGTGCGGGTGACCTGGGAGGCGGGTGATGCCCAGCGGCTGGTGGCCGAGGCGCTGGCCGCCGGCTACACCCATGTGGTGGCAGGGGGGGGCGACGGTACTTTGCGTGATGTTGCCGAAGCCATGGGGCAGGCGAACACGCAGGCCAGCCTGGCACTGCTGCCGTTGGGTACCGCCAACGATTTCGCCAAGGCCGCGGGCGTGTCATTGCAGCCGGCTGAGGCCCTGGCGCTGCTGGACATGCCGGCTCGGCCAATCGATTTGGGCAAGGTTGGCGACCAGATGTTTCTGAACATGGCCACCGGCGGGTTCGGCAGTCAGGTCACTGCCAACACCTCCGAGGACCTGAAGAAGGTACTGGGCGCAGCGGCTTACTTGTTTACCGGGCTGTCGCGCTTCAGTGAGTTGCAGGCCGCGTCTGTGGAGCTGACAGGCCCGGACTTCCACTGGCAGGGTGACTTGCTGGCGCTGGGCATCGGCAATGGTCGCCAGGCAGGTGGTGGCCAGGTTTTGTGTGGCGATGCCTTGGTGGATGACGGCCTGCTCGACATCGCTATCCTGCCGGCACCGCAAGAAGTGGTAGGGGCACTGCGTGAGCTGCTGGCGGGTGAAGGGCTGTTCGTTCGGGCTCGCTTGCCTTGGGTCGAGATCAAGAGTTCCCAAGGCCTGGACATCAACCTCGACGGTGAGCCGCTAAAGGCTGACAGCCTGCGCTTCGAGGCCCTGCCTGCGGCGCTGCGTTTGCACCTGCCGCCAAATTCGCCGCTGCTCAGTCATCCAGGCTGATGATTTTCTCGCGCACGGCGAACAGTACCAGCCCCGCAACGTCGTAGATCTGCAGGCGTTTCATGATCTGCGAGCGATGGGTTTCCACCGTTTTGATCGACAGGGCAAGGCCGGCAGCGATCTCGCGGGTGGATTTGCCCCGTACGATCAGGCGCAGGATTTCCAGCTGCCGCGCAGTGAGGTTATGGCGGTCGATGTTCGGCTGCTTGCCCTGCTGGGCACGCATGAGTGCCTGGTTGATCACCGTGTGGGCGATGGCCGGGCTGAGGTAGCGCTCGCCACTGCGCAGCGCTGCCAGTGCCTGCTCCAGCTCCATTGCGGTGGCATCTTTGAGCAGGTAGCCGTGGGCGCCGCTTTCCAGGGCGCGCATGATCAGGTCCGGGTCGGTGTGCATGGACAGGATCAGCACTTTGCAAGGGTTGCCTGAGGCGCGCAGCAAGGTGAGCGCATCGAGGCCGCTGGTCATGCGCATGGAGATGTCGAGCAATACGATGTCGGGCGCCAGTTGCTGAGCTTGCTCGAGCAGTTGGCCGCCATCGTCGGCTTCGCCGACCACGGTGTAGCCGGGGATATCAGACACCAAGGCACGTACCCCGGCTCGGATCAGCGAATGGTCATCGACCAGCAGCAGTCTACAGGTCATTGGATAGCAGGTGTCCTGGCGCGTTCATCGGTGCGGGGTGTCCATGGGAACAAGACCTCGATGCGGGTGCCCAGGCCCAGCTGGCTGGTGATTTTCAGCGTGCCCTGCAGTGCTGTGGCACGCTCCTGCATGCCCGCCATGCCGCGCTGGCCTGCCTCGGCGGGATTGGCGGCGGGGATGAAGCCCTGGCCATCGTCCTCTATCGACAAGCTCAGGCCGGCGGGGCTGCGCTGCAGGCGGATGATCAGGTTGCGCGCCTTGGCATGGCGCAATATGTTGGTGACCGCCTCTTGGGTGATGCGAAAAGCAGCCATGCTCACCTCCTCGCCAATGCCACCCAGCCTTTGATGGCACTCCAGGCTCCAATGCATGTCTGTGCTTGCGAGCGTGCGCACCAGATGTGCACGCAGGCTGGCTTCCAGGCCAAGGCTTGCCAGCTGCCGTGGGTTGAGGATTGCAGAGACGTCGCGCACTTTGCTCAGCGTGTCATCGAGTGTGCTGCGCAGGGTGCCGCATTGGGCCTGCAGATCGCTTGGCAGCCGCCGCTGCAACCACTCCAGCTGCAATTTGGCGGCGGTCAGCAGTTGGCCAATGTCGTCATGCAGTTCCCGGCTCAGGTGCTGGCGTTCGCTTTCCTGGACTTTGAGCATACGATCGGCCAGCTCTGCCGGGCGCAAGCTGATAGACCTGGCCCCTAGGCTCAGGTGCCAGCCGACCCCGCACATTGCTATCAGCTGTAACAACATCAGGCTCGCCGGTATGGCATGCCCGGCGGTGAACAGCAGCAGGTTGGCAAATAGTGACGCCACGCACAGCACCGCGGTCGCCCAGCGCAATGCAGCGGAGAGGGAGCGGCAACGCAGGGCATTTTTCAAGCGTGGGAGCATAGATGGGAAGCCACTCAAACCTTGCTGATGGAGGCCTTGCGCATGTCTTGCCGGAGGCTTTGGCGTGCTGCTTTCAATAAATGCCAAGTGCGCGTTGAGGCGATCCATATACGGGTGACCGATACTTGTTAGTGGGCATGGTATCACTTCAGGACTGTTTGGTCGCGAGTGGGGTATTGCTTTGAAACCTCAAGGTTTGCGGGGTCATCAGGGGGCTGCGAAGGACTGATTCGAGCAGCAGATAGCCATCATCGATTGCCCAGAATGGCCCGCCCAGTTCAACTTGCGCGAATACAGGTAAACAGGCTGTAGGAACTTTCGGCCCTTCACTAGTTGGACCCGGATTCGGTCTTTCAGCGCCGCCTTAGTTGCAGGTCGTCAATGACTGCTAGTGCGTTTTTCTGCGCAAGTTGGGCGGCTGTCCATGGGGCCAGCCAGGGGCGTGTCAGCACGTTCGCTGTGCGTTTCCTGGCAAGGCGCACACGTTTGCGGCAATGGTTGGTCCAATGCGTTTGCCAGCTCAGCCAGCAAGGCGGTCTGTTCGCTGGTATCGAGGGCAAGCCGGCCGGTGTGCGTATCCACAAGCTCAAGTTGCCAGGCCAGGAGGGTCAGGCATTCCGCCAGTGCAGGCAAGGCTTGATTGTGCAGGTGCAACTGGCTGCAGGCCGGGGCGAGCAGTTGCTGCAAGGCGCAGGCGTAGTGGGCGACTTCAAGCAGGCCCAGGCCGCTGGCGCGCCGGGCAAGTGTATCGAGGGTGTTGATCAGGCAATGGCAGGCGTCAGGGTCATTGGCGATCAGTTCCAGGTGGTGCAGGCACTCCTGGGACTGAGTCAGCAACACTTGCGCATCCAGCAGAAAGTCCTGCAGAGCGCTGCTGTCGAAAGCTGAACTGCCCATCATGTGGTCCCGGCCCGTAACGAGGGAGCGGGGGACGGCCAAGCCGTGTCGTTCGCTAGCAAAAGCCTGACTCCATTCATGCAGTGAGAATGGCGTCACATTAATGGCTAAAGGATAGCGCGAACATCAGGTTGCACCCGGTTGACGCTAGGGGTTTCCCTGATGGTGATCTAGGGGTGGAGAGCTTCTCAAGGCCTATGGGTTCCCAGCCAGGCAGCTGCAGTAAAGCATGATGTTAATGTGATATCAATTGGCCCGCGAAGCATTTTCGTTCATGGGTCAAGCTGCGCGTGCAGCAGCCGATACAGGGTGGATGAACTCACTTTATTCCGAATTGAGCCTGGGGGTTTTCCAATGGCTGGCATTCTCGACACGGTAGACCAACGAACGCAACTGGTGGGTGAGAACCGCCTGGAAATCCTGATGTTCCGCCTGGCCGGGCGCCAGTTGTTCGCCATCAATGTGTTCAAGGTGCAAGAAGTGCTGCAGCTGCCCAAGTTGACATTGATGCCACAGCGCCACGCGTTCGTCTGTGGCGTGGTCAACCTGCGAGGGCAGACCTTGCCGGTGATCGACCTGTCCCAGGCAATTGGCATGCGCCCGCTGCAGCCGGGGCCGGACAGCACCATCATCGTTACCGAGTACAACCGCTCGGTGCAGGCGTTTCTGGTGGGTGGGGTCGATCGCATCGTCAACATGAACTGGGAAGCCATCATGCCTCCGCCTTCCAGCGCGGGCCGCCAGCATTACCTGACGGCGATCACCAAGGTGGACGAAAACCTGGTGGAGGTCATCGACGTCGAGAAAGTGCTGGCCGAGATCGTGCCTTACAACGCGAAGGTCTCCAACGACAAGCTCGCTGACCCGATACTGGCGCGCGCCCGTGGCCGTGAAGTGCTGCTGGTGGACGACTCCAGCGTGGCGCTGGCGCAGCTGCGTGACACCCTGTCGCAACTGGGGATGAAACTGCATGTTGCCAGTGATGGCCTGAAGGCCTTGCGCATGCTCAAGGGCTGGGCAGATGCCGGCGAAGACATGAGCGAAAAACTGCTGATGGTGTTCACTGACGCAGAAATGCCGGAAATGGACGGTTATCGGCTGACCACGGAAATCCGCAGCGATGCCCGCCTGCGCAAGCTGTACGTGGTGTTGCACACCTCGCTTTCAGGCAGTTTCAACGAGTCCATGGTCAAGAAAGTCGGCTGCGACAATTTCCTTTCCAAGTTCCAGCCTGATCGCCTGGTCGACGTGGTCAAGCAGCGGTTGCTGCTGGATTCGACCACTGCGTGATCCGTGCGGTAGCCGGGTATAATCTGGCATTTGGCACGGCACGAGGCAGGCAGGGATGTTTCTGAGTGAGCTGTATCGGTATCCGGTGAAGTCGGCGCAGGCACAGCGCCTGCAGGCTTCACTGGTCGACAATCTGGGTTTGGCGGGTGACCGGCGCTGGCTCGTGGTCGAGCAAGACAACGGGCGCTTTCTCACCCAACGCGCCTGGCCGCAGCTCAGCCAGCTCAAGGCTGGCGAAGGGGAGGCGGGTACGCTGCTGCTGGAGGCCCCGGGGCTGCCCGCTCTGCATGTGAAGGTGCCGCCTGCAGATGATGGCCTGCGCGGCGTGACCATCTGGCGTGACACCTTGCGCGTACCGGATGCCGGCGATGAGGCGGCGGCCTGGTTATCGCAATTGCTCGGCAAGCCAGTGCGGTTGGTCCACTGCCCGGCGCACCGAGCGCGCTACCTGCCCAGCGGTTATGGCTTGAACAGCGACAGGGCGGCCTTCCCCGATGGTTTCCCGTTATTGCTGATTGGCGAGGGGTCGCTGCAAGAGCTGAACCGGCGCATTGGCCGGCCCATGGAGATGCTGCGTTTTCGACCCAACCTGGTGGTGCAGGGCGCAGAGCCGTTTGCCGAAGATGGCTGGAAGCGCATTCGCATTGGCGGGCTGGAGTTTCGCCTGCTCAAGCCGAGCGTGCGGTGCATCTTCACCACGCTGGACCCTGAAACCGGAGCGCGCAGCCCGGACCGGGAGCCGTTGACCACCCTCAAGACCTTTCGCGAGCGCGAGGGTGACATCCTGTTCGGGCAGAACCTGGCGGTGGATGGCTGTGGGCGGCTTGAGGTAGGGATGAAGGTCGAAGTGCTGGAGTAGCGGTAGCGAGCAAGTGCCTCTTCGCGAGTTGGCCCGCGAAGAGGCGGCGTTGCTTCACATGTCGTCGAAATACCGCTCGTGCCAGTCCACCAATGGCTGTGGTGCGTTGAGCTTCTGTCCGTAGATCACCGAGTAAGACAGCACGTTCTGCACATACTGACGCGTCTCGTCGAACGGAATCGATTCCACCCACACATCGAAGCTCAGGTGCTTGGCGCCCTTGAGCCATTGGCGCACGCGCCCGGGGCCGGCGTTGTAGGCGGCGGACGCCAGCACCCGGTTGCCGTTGAACTGGCCGTGCACCTGGCTCAGATAAGCTGCGCCCAGCTGAATGTTCGTGTCCGGGTTGAGCACCTGGCGCGGCGACGCCAGCGGAATGCTGAACTTGCGCGCGGTTTCCTTGGCTGTGGCCGGCATCAACTGCATGAGGCCACTGGCACCTACACTGGAGCGCGCATCCTCCATGAAGGCACTTTCCTGGCGGGTGATTGCGAACACCCAGCTTGAGTGCAACCCACGCACCTTGGCTTCGCGTACCAGCGTGTCGCGGTGGGCCATCGGGAAGCGGATGTCCAGGTCATCCCAGTACTTGGCCTGGCTGATGGTGCGAATGGCCGGGAAGTACCAGCGCAGGTCATAGGCCAGGCGCGCCTGGGCAACCATTTCGTCGCGGCTGAAGTGGCGGCTGACGTGATACCACTCGCGGCGGCCGTCGACGATCTGGCCACGGGCGTGGAATTCCAAGGCGCGCTGGATGCCCGGCGTATTGCGTACCTTACGCACCAGTTGCGGGCTCAGCACCAGTGGCTTGTTGTTGAGCTGGTAAGGGGTTTGCGCCCGGTCGGCCGCGAGGAATCCGTAGAAGTCCCGTTCGCGCGCCACGTTCTTGTACAGCAGCAGGCTTTGCGGGTTGTTGGGCTGGGCCAGTTCCAGGCTGCGCGCTTGCCAGTACTGCCAGCGGCTGCTGCTGGCCAGGTCTTGCGGCAGGCGCTTGGTCAGTTCGTAGGCGTCTTCCCAGCGGCCCAGGCGCAACAGCAGGCGCAGGCGCCACTCGGTGACGGTGTTGTCCCGCAGCTCTGGGTCGTAGCGGGTCATCAGGTCAAGGGCGCGCGGGTCATAGCGGCGTGCCAGGGTCAGGCCGATTTCACGGGCAATGGCCACTTTTTCGTCGCTGGAGAAATGCATGCGCTGGGCATAGTCGTCGAGCAGGGCCATGGCCCGCTCAGGGTCCTGGCGAGCCAGGCGGCGCAGGCCCAGGCTTACTACATCGGACATCGCATCGTTGACCGGTGTGAAGCGCGATGGCTGGTTGAGCAGTTCGGGTTTTTGCGCGACATCGACCAGCAGGCGGCCTTGCGGGCCGAGCGTGGTCAGGGATTTGACCAGGCTGTTGGCCAGGGCATAGTTGCGCGCCTGGGCGGCCAGTTTGGCGCGGTTCCAGCGCTTGGCCTCGGTCAGCTGACCTTCGGCGGCCCACATGCCGAACAGCGTGTCGCAGGCGGCCGGTTGCGACTTGCCTACGTTCCACAGTTTCTCGGCGCTGGCATAACCCTCGGCGCGCAGGCCGTGGCTGAGTTGGTACTGGCCGTTGAGGCAGTCCAGTTCGGTGAAGTTGAGCTTGGGGTCATAGTATTTGACGAAGGTGTCCCACTCGCCGCGTTCGGCCAGCCAGCGCAACCAGCGCAGTTTCATCCAGTTGGCCTGGGGAAGGTCGCCATGTTTGGCCAGGAACGCTTCGATTTCCTGGTTGCTGGCGCTTTTCAGCCGAGCGGTCAGTTCGTCGTAGGCCAGGTAGGGCGTCAGCGGGTAGTCGCGCAGGGCTTGGGCATAGCGCAGGTACGGGCCTTTGTCGCCCTTGGCCAAGGCACGCTTGGCCTCGTCGTAGTACTGACGTTGCTGAGAGAGGTCGATGGCCTGCGCCGCGCTGGCAGTGGCGGCGGTAAGCAGCAGGCAGGAAGCAATCTGTAACAGGCGGCTGCGCATGATACGTCCGGGCAGTTGAACCATGGGAAAGTGACGGCGGAGCCAACACTGTTGGAAGCTATTGTTCTAGCTTAGCTGTTTGCCGGCAGCGGGTGAAAGCACTGTGCTTGTATCAAGGCGTTAAGACCGACCGGATGTCGCAATGCCCTGGCAGCGCGGGCAACTTAATGCTGGAACGGGCCAACTCAGGTAGAATGCGCGCCCGCTTTCTGGAGACGAACATGACCCTGCTCAAATTCAGCGATGTGTCCCTCGCATTCGGCGCGATGCCGCTGCTGGACAAAGTGTCCTGGCAGATCGCCCGTGGCGAGCGGGTGTGCATCATCGGCCGCAACGGCACCGGCAAGTCGAGCATGCTGCGCCTGGTCAAGGGCGAGCAGAAGGGCGACGACGGTGAAATCTGGCGCGCCCCTGGCCTGAAAATCGGCGAACTGCCGCAAGAACTGCCAGTGGCTGACGAGCGGACTGTGTTCGACGTGGTGGCCGCTGGCCTGGACGGCGTTGGTGAACTGCTTGCCCAATTCCACCACCTCAGCCAGAACATCCAGGGTGACGATGACCTGGAAAAACTCATGCATGTTCAGCACGAGCTCGAAGCCCGTGACGGCTGGCGCCTGCAGCAGGTGGTGGAAAGCACCCTGAGCCGCCTGCAGCTGCCTGCCGACAAAACCCTGGCCGAGCTGTCCGGTGGCTGGCGTCGACGCGTGCTGCTGGCGCAGGCGCTGGTGTCCGAACCTGACCTGCTGCTGCTCGACGAACCGACCAACCACCTGGACATCGGCGCTATCGCCTGGCTCGAAGAGGCCCTGCGTGGTTTCAATGGGGCGGTGCTGTTCATTACTCACGACCGTTCATTCCTGCAGAACCTGGCAACCCGCATCCTCGAACTGGATCGTGGTGGGCTGATCGACTGGAACGGTGACTACGCCAGCTTCCTGGTGCACAAGGAAGCTGCGCTGGCCGCCGAAGAGACCGCCAACGCACTGTTTGACAAGCGTCTTGCCCAGGAGGAGGTGTGGATCCGCCAGGGCATCAAGGCCCGCCGTACCCGCAACGAAGGCCGGGTGCGCGCACTCAAGGCCTTGCGTGTCGAGCGCAGCGAGCGGCGTGACCGTCAGGGCAAGGCGAACATCCAGATCGAGGCCGCAGAGAAATCCGGCAAGCAGGTGATGGTGCTGGAGAATGTCAGCTTCCACCACGCTGGGGGGCCAATGCTGGTCAAGGACTTCTCCATGGTCCTGCAGCGTCAGGACCGCATTGGTCTGCTGGGCGCCAACGGTACCGGCAAGACCACGCTGCTCAAGCTGATGCTCGGTGGCCTGGAGCCTACCTCGGGGAAGGTGGAGCGCGGCACCAAACTGGAAGTCGCCTACTTCGATCAGATGCGCCACCAGCTCGACCTGGAAAAAACCGTGATCGATAACCTGGCCGAGGGCCGCGATTTCATTGAAATCGACGGCCAGAACCGGCATGTGCTCAGCTACCTGGGCGATTTCCTGTTCAGCCCCCAGCGTGCTCGCACACCGGTCAAGGCGTTGTCGGGCGGTGAGCGGGCGCGTCTGCTGCTGGCCAAACTGTTCAGCAAGCCGGCCAACCTGCTGGTACTGGACGAACCGACCAACGACCTGGACGTGGAAACCCTCGAGCTTCTTGAAGAGGTGCTGTGCAATTACAAGGGCACCGTGCTGATGGTCAGCCACGACCGGGCCTTCCTCGACAACGTCGTCACCAGCACGCTGGTGTTCGAAGGCGAGGGCAAGGTGCGTGAATATGTGGGTGGTTACGAGGACTGGATCCGCCAGGGCGGTTCGCCGAAGCTGTTGGGCGTGACCGAGAGCAAGGGTGGCAAGTCCGAGCTCAACAGTGCTGTGGTCCAGAAGCAGGACGAGCAGGTGGCGCCGGCGCCTGCCCCGGTGGCCGCGGATGCTTCGAAGAAGAAGCTCAGCTACAAGCTGCAGCGGGAACTGGAGATGCTGCCTGGGCAAATTGATGCGATCGAGCAGCGAATGGCAGTGGCTCAGGAAGAAGTGAACGCCCCAGGCTTCTATCAGCGGCCGATCGAGGAAACCTCAGCGGTGCTGGCCAAGCTGGAGCAGATGCAGGGCGAACTGGATGCCTTGGTAGAGCGCTGGGCCGAGCTGGAAGGTTAAGCCAGTCCCGGCCTCATCGCCGGCAAGCCGGCTTCCACAGGGTAGCCACTGTTCTTGCGAACGGTGGAGATCCCGTGGGAGCCGGCTTGCCGGCGATGAGGCCAGCCAGGCTGGATCATTCCTTCTTCTGCAACCGCACCGCCAGTACATCGCACGGCGCTCCATGCAGTACGTCATTGGCCGTTGAGCCCAGCAGCAACGCCAGGCCATGGCGGCCGTGGCTGCCCACCACGATCAGGTCGCAGTTCTGTTCCTTGGCGAGCTGGTGGATCTCTTGGCGCGGTTGGCCATAGGTCAGGTGAGAATCACCGCGATTGATCTCGGGGTACTTGTTGAACAGGCGGTCCATACGCTCCTTGGCCTGATCGAACTGTTGCTGCTGCAACTGCGACAGGTCCATTGGCACGTCACCGCCAAAGGCCATGGCCATGGGTTCGACGATATGTACCAGCGAGACCTTGGCGCCTGTGGGCTCGGCGAGCTTCATGGCACGTTTGATCACCGGGTCGCACTCTTCGGTGAGGTCGACGGCGACCAGAAGATGTTCGTAGGGCATGAGCTGTACTCCTGACAATCGCGATACTAGAAGTATGGTCGCTTCGGGCGGGTCTTGCGTGAAACTGAGTAACCCGCTCATTTGCAACGCTTTATGGGATCTACAGATATGACGGTATTGCTGGTGGTGTCAATCCTTGCGCTGATTCTCAGCCCGTTCGCCTGGCTGCGTCAGTCGCGCAAGCAAGGTGAGCAGATGAGCCTGCGCCTGGAGGCGCGGCGCATGGGGCTGGCCATGCAACTGGCGCCGCAGCAGTGGCCGCACTGGCTGGAAAAAGAGCCGCCCAGCCCTTGCCCGCAGTACCATCGGGCGCGCAGGCGTGGGCATGAAGACAGCTGGTGCTACTGGCAAGTCAGCCCGGGTGTGTGGTGCAACCAGTGGCGTGAAGTGTGTGAGGTCGCGCGCCTGAATGAGGTTTTCTCGCGGCTGCCGGGCACCGTCTACAAGGTCGAGGCCGACAAGCGCATGCTCGCGCTTTATTGGAGCGAGCGAGGTGACAAATCTGTGTTGCAGGATATTGCCTACGCGTTTGAAACCCTCGCCTGACATCCCTTGAACGACAAAGCGGCAACCTGGCACCCGCCCGCAAGGGGTGAATGCCAGGTTGCCGCTTTGTCGTTTCTGCTGCGCAGAAAAGGCCAGGCAGGCCGGGAATTTCTTCAAGCAGGTGGCAGTGTAGCCATCCTGGAGCGCTGCGTAGCGAAAAAATGCAATGGCCTCCTTTTTGTGGTCAATCGCTGACATGAATGATCAGTGATCACTGTCACCATGATTAACACCCATACCCTACAAAATGACCGGAAAGTCGCATTTTCACGGTGTCTGTAAGCATTTGACAACGCCGACCTTTTCGGAGAATGTGTGCATACCCAAATCAAACGGGCGTATGAATTGAGCGTTTGTATGTCACATCGCTCATCCAGAATCCCGACTAGCGCGCTGACGGGTGTGCCTGGGCAGAAGCAGCGAAGCGCTGCTTTTCCACCAGCGATCGGCGTGTACAGTTCAGCTTCCATATCGTGGAGATCAGTTGATGATTTACGAAGGTAAAGCCATCACGGTTAAGGCTCTTGAAAGCGGCATCGTCGAACTGAAGTTCGACCTCAAGGGTGAGTCCGTCAACAAGTTCAATCGCCTGACCCTGGACGAGCTGCGCCAAGCCGTCGAAGCCATAAAGGCCGACGCCTCGGTGAAGGGCGTGATCGTCAGCAGCGGCAAGGACGTGTTCATCGTCGGCGCCGACATCACCGAGTTCGTCGACAACTTCAAGCTGCCCGAGGCCGAACTGGTTGCCGGCAATCTGGAAGCCAACCGCATCTTCAACGCGTTCGAAGACCTCGAAGTGCCGACCGTTGCCGCCATCAACGGCATCGCCCTGGGCGGTGGCCTGGAAATGTGCCTGGCGGCCGACTATCGGGTCATGTCCACCTCCGCGAAGATCGGCCTGCCGGAAGTCAAGCTGGGCATCTACCCAGGCTTCGGCGGTACCGTGCGCCTGCCGCGCCTGATCGGTTCGGACAACGCCATCGAGTGGATTGCCGCCGGCAAGGAAAACCGTGCTGAAGACGCCCTGAAGGTCGGTGCCGTCGATGCTGTGGTTGCCCCTGAACTGCTGCAGGCGGGTGCCCTGGACCTGGTCAAGCGCGCAATCAGTGGCGAGTTGGATTACAAGGCCAAGCGCCAGCCCAAGCTGGAAAAGCTCAAGCTCAATGCCATCGAGCAGATGATGGCCTTCGAGACTGCCAAGGGCTTCGTGGCTGGCCAGGCCGGCCCGAACTACCCGGCGCCTGTCGAAGCCATCAAGTCGATCCAGAAGGCTGCCAACTTCGGTCGCGACAAGGCGCTGGAGGTCGAGGCAGCAGGCTTTGCCAAGCTGGCCAAGACTTCGGTTGCCCAAAGCCTGGTCGGCCTGTTCCTGAACGATCAGGAGCTCAAGCGCAAAGCCAAGGCCCACGACGAAATCGCTCACGATGTCAAACAGGCTGCCGTGCTCGGCGCTGGCATCATGGGTGGCGGCATTGCTTACCAGTCGGCGGTCAAGGGTACCCCGATCCTGATGAAGGACATCCGCGAGGAAGCCATCCAGCTGGGCCTCAACGAGGCGTCCAAGCTGCTCGGCAACCGCGTCGAAAAAGGCCGCCTGACCCCGGCGAAAATGGCCGAGGCACTCAACGCCATTCGCCCGACACTATCCTACGGTGATTTCGCCAACGTCGACATCGTCGTCGAGGCCGTGGTCGAGAACCCCAAGGTCAAGCAGGCAGTGCTCGCTGAAGTGGAAGGCCAGGTGAAAGAGGATGCGATCCTTGCGTCCAACACCTCGACCATCTCCATCAACCTGCTGGCCAAGGCGCTCAAGCGCCCCGAGAACTTCGTCGGCATGCACTTCTTCAACCCGGTGCACATGATGCCGCTGGTCGAAGTCATCCGTGGCGAAAAGTCCAGTGAAGTGGCGGTTGCGACCACCGTGGCCTACGCCAAGAAGATGGGCAAGAACCCGATCGTGGTCAACGATTGCCCGGGCTTTTTGGTCAACCGCGTGCTGTTCCCGTACTTCGGCGGCTTTGCCAAGCTGGTCAGCGCCGGTGTCGACTTCGTGCGCATCGACAAGGTCATGGAGAAGTTCGGCTGGCCGATGGGCCCGGCCTACCTGATGGACGTGGTCGGCATCGACACCGGCCACCACGGCCGCGATGTGATGGCCGAAGGCTTCCCGGACCGCATGAAGGACGAGCGCCGCTCGGCTGTCGACGCCCTGTATGAGGCCAATCGTCTGGGCCAGAAGAACGGCAAGGGTTTCTACGCCTACGAAACCGACAAGCGTGGCAAGCCGAAGAAGGTGTTCGACGCCACCGTGCTCGATGTGCTCAAGCCGATCGTCTTCGAGCAGCGTGAAGTCACTGACGAAGACATCATCAACTGGATGATGGTCCCGCTGTGCCTGGAGACCGTGCGCTGCCTGGAAGACGGCATCGTCGAAACCGCTGCCGAAGCGGACATGGGCCTGGTATACGGCATTGGTTTCCCTCCGTTCCGTGGTGGTGCGCTGCGTTACATCGATTCGATCGGTGTGGCCGAATTCGTTGCCCTGGCCGACCAGTACGCCGATCTGGGGCCGCTGTACCACCCGACCGCGAAGCTGCGCGAAATGGCCAAGAATGGCCAGCGCTTCTTCAGCTGAGCAGCCAACGCCTTTGAGAGAGTAGAGCGAGATTATTGATATGAGCCTCAATCCAAGAGACGTGGTGATTGTCGACTTCGGTCGCACCCCGATGGGCCGCTCCAAGGGTGGCATGCATCGCAACACCCGTGCTGAAGACATGTCTGCGCACCTGATCAGCAAGCTGCTGGAGCGCAACGGCAAGGTCGACCCGAAAGAAGTCGAGGACGTGATCTGGGGTTGCGTCAACCAGACCCTGGAACAGGGCTGGAACATCGCCCGCATGGCGTCGTTGATGACCCAGATCCCGCACACCTCGGCCGCCCAGACCGTCAGCCGCCTGTGCGGCTCGTCGATGAGCGCGCTGCACACCGCCGCCCAGGCGATCATGACCGGCAACGGCGACGTGTTCGTGGTCGGTGGTGTCGAGCACATGGGGCACGTCAGCATGATGCATGGCGTGGACCCCAACCCGCACCTGTCCTTGCACGCTGCCAAGGCTTCCGGGATGATGGGCCTGACTGCCGAGATGCTCGGCAAGATGCACGGCATCACCCGTGAACAGCAGGACCTGTTCGGCCTGCGCTCGCACCAGCTCGCCCACAAAGCGACTGTGGAAGGCAAGTTCAAGGACGAGATCATCCCGATGCAGGGCTATGACGAGAACGGTTTCCTGAAAGTCTTCGACTTCGACGAGACCATTCGCCCGGAAACCACCCTTGAAGGCCTGGCATCGCTCAAGCCTGCGTTCAACCCCAAAGGTGGTACGGTCACAGCCGGTACTTCGTCGCAGATCACCGATGGCGCTTCGTGCATGATCGTCATGTCCGGCCAGCGCGCGATGGACCTCGGTATCCAGCCATTGGCGGTGATCCGCTCCATGGCGGTCGCTGGCGTTGACCCGGCGATCATGGGCTACGGCCCTGTGCCGTCGACCCAGAAAGCCCTCAAGCGCGCAGGGCTGACCATGGCTGATATCGACTTCATCGAGCTCAATGAAGCCTTTGCTGCACAGGCCCTGCCCGTGCTCAAAGATTTGAAAGTGCTCGACAAGATGGATGAGAAGGTTAACCTGCACGGCGGCGCAATTGCCTTGGGTCACCCGTTCGGTTGCTCCGGGGCACGCATTTCCGGCACCCTGCTCAACGTCATGAAGCAAAATGGCGGTACGTTGGGCGTGGCCACCATGTGCGTCGGCCTCGGTCAGGGCATCACCACTGTCTTCGAACGCGTCTGATCGCGTAGCGGGACAGCAGCCGGGGCCTTGTGCCCCGGCTTTTGTTTTTTACAGAATTTGTTTCAAGAGGGAAGGCGACATGCAGATACAACCAGGCGTATACCGGCATTACAAAGGGCCTGAGTACCGTGTCTTCAGTGTCGCACGGCACTCCGAAAGCGAAGAGTGGATGGTTTTCTACCAATGCCTGTATGGTGACTACAGCTTCTGGGTACGACCACTTTCGATGTTCCAGGAGTCAGTCGAGGTTGACGGCGAGCAGGTGCCACGCTTTGCTTTGGTCAAGGCCGAAGAAGGGTTGCCTGAGCTGCTTGGCAAGGCGCGCGAGTGAACGACCGCGCTTGACCTCACTCTATTGCCACTATATATAGCGGTGCCGCGTCCGGCACCTGACGCGTTCTTCATCTTCAGATTCAGGAATACTCCGATCCATGGGCAAATCGCTGGTCATTGTGGAATCCCCGGCCAAGGCCAAGACCATCAACAAGTACCTGGGCAACCAGTACGTGGTGAAGTCGAGTATCGGCCACATCCGTGACCTCCCCACCAGCGGTTCGGCCAGCGCCAGCAAAGAGCCGGCCGCCAAGCGTGGTAAGGCTGCGGGTGAGGCTCCGGCCCTGTCGCCCAAAGAAAAGGCCCGTCGCCAGCTGGTGGCGCGCATGGGCGTCGACCCCGAGCACGGCTGGAAGGCCAAGTACGAGATCCTGCCTGGCAAGGAAAAGGTGATCGACGAGTTGCGCCGGCTGGCCAAGGATGCTGACACCATCTATCTCGCAACCGACTTGGACCGCGAAGGGGAGGCCATCGCCTGGCACCTGCGCGAGGCCATCGGTGGAGACGACACCCGCTACAAGCGTGTGGTGTTCAACGAAATCACCAAAAAGGCCATCCAGGATGCGTTCTCGCAGCCCGGCGAGCTCGATATCGATCGTGTCAATGCCCAGCAGGCGCGCCGCTTCCTGGACCGCGTGGTGGGCTACATGGTCTCGCCGCTGCTGTGGGCCAAGATCGCCCGTGGCCTCTCGGCCGGGCGTGTCCAGTCGGTGGCTGTGAAGCTGGTGGTCGAGCGTGAGCGCGAGATCCGCGCCTTCATTCCGGAAGAGTACTGGGAAGTGCACGCCGACCTTGGCACCGCCAAGCAAGCCAAGGTGCGTTTCGAGGTGACCCGCGAGAAGGGCGAGGCATTCAAGCCGCTGAACGAAGCCCAGGCCATGGCTGCGCTGAGCAAGCTCAAGGCGTCCAGCTACAGCGTGGTCAAGCGTGAAGACCGCCCGACCAGCAGCAAGCCGTCGGCACCGTTCATCACCTCCACCCTGCAACAGGCTGCGAGCAACCGCCTGGGCTTCGGTGTGAAGAAGACCATGATGATGGCTCAGCGGCTTTACGAAGCAGGCTACATCACCTACATGCGTACCGACTCGACCAACCTGTCGGTCGACGCGCTGGACATGGCGCGCAGTTACATCGAGCGCGAGTTCGGCAAGCAGTACCTGCCCGAGGCACCGCTGGTGTACGGCAGCAAGGAAGGCGCTCAGGAGGCCCACGAAGCGATTCGTCCTTCCGACGTCAACACGCACCCAACCAAGCTCAGCGGCATGGAACGTGACGCCGAGCGCCTCTACGAACTGATCTGGCGCCAATTCCTCGCCTGCCAGATGCCGCCTGCCCAGTACCTGTCCACCAGCGTGACCGTGGCTGCCGGTGATTTCGAGCTGCGTGCCAAAGGTCGCATCCTCAAGTTCGACGGTTACACCCGTGTGTTGCCGCAGCAGAGCAAGCCAGGCGAAGATGACGTGTTGCCGGAAATGGTCCAGGGTGAGGCGCTCAAGCTGATCCAGATCGACCCCAGCCAGCACTTCACCAAGCCACCTGCGCGCTTCACCGAAGCCAGCCTGGTCAAGGAAATGGAAAAGCGCGGCATCGGTCGCCCTTCGACGTATGCGGCGATCATTTCCACCATCCAGGACCGCGGCTACGTCACGCTGCACAACCGCCGCTTCTACTCCGAGAAAATGGGCGACATCGTTACCGAGCGCCTGTCGGAAAGCTTCGCCAACCTGATGGACTACGGCTTCACCGCGGACATGGAGGAGAACCTCGATGACGTGGCCCAGGGCGAGCGCGACTGGAAAAACGTGCTGGACGAGTTCTACGGCGACTTCAGCAAGAAGCTGCTGACGGCCGAGTCCGCCGAGCACGGCATGCGTGCCAACCAGCCGACCATGACCAACATTCCGTGCAAGGAATGTGGGCGTCCGATGATGATCCGCACTGCCTCCACCGGCGTGTTCCTGGGTTGCTCGGGTTACAGCCTGCCGCCCAAAGAGCGCTGCAAGGCCACCGTCAACCTGGTGCCGGGCGATGAAATCGCTGCGGATGACGAAGGTGAGTCGGAGTCGCGCGTGCTGTTGGGCAAGCACCGCTGCCCGATCTGCTCCACGGCCATGGATGCTTACCTGCTCGACGAGAAGCACAAGCTGCATATCTGCGGTAACAACCCTGATTGCGTCGGCTACGAGATCGAAGAGGGCAGTTACCGCATCAAGGGTTACGAAGGGCCGAGCCTGGAGTGTGACAAGTGCGGCAGCGAGATGCAGCTCAAGACCGGCCGCTTCGGCAAGTTCTTCGGTTGCACCAACCCGGCGTGCAAGAACACCCGCAAGCTGCTCAAGAGCGGCGAGGCGGCTCCACCCAAGATGGACAAGGTGGACATGCCAGAGCTCAAGTGCGAGAAGGTCGACGACACCTATGTGCTGCGTGATGGTGCTTCTGGGTTGTTCCTGGCAGCCAGCCAGTTCCCCAAGAACCGCGAGACCCGTGCACCGCTGGTCATGGAGATCGTGCCGCACAAGCACGAGATTGACCCCAAGTACCACTTCCTGTGCGATGCGCCGCAGAAGGATCCGGAAGGTCGCCCGGCAGTGATCCGCTACAGCCGCAAGACCAAGGAGCAATACGTGCAGTCCGAGGTCGATGGCAAGCCTACCGGCTGGAAGGCGTTCTACGACGGCAATGCCTGGAAGGTCGAAGACAAGCGCTGATTGTTTCAGCGACGAGATTGGGGCCGCTTAGCGGCCCCATTTCATGGGTGACAAGTACATCTCGATCCCTGAAACTGCAGGTATTCGCCTTGCAGCCTTAGGGAGGTCACTCGAGATGGCCCAGGAACTCTACACCCGCACCAACCAGAAGCTTTTCTTCGCCGGCCTCGCCCTCGAGTCCATGGCCAAGGCTGCCGACAGCCAGGCCATGAATGCACAAGGCCTTGTGCAGGCCGAGCGTGAGGCTGCTCTATTCCACCTGTATGGTGCGTTATTGGGCTTGTGTCACGAGATTGGTGGCTTCTACCGCCTGCCAGCGGCGTCCAGCGTCGAGCAACTGCTCGCCGATGATGCCCTGAATGACATTGCCATCCCCGAAGTGGCTGAGTTGCTGGAGCTGTCCAGGCAGCGGGAGACCTGGCTGGCGCAACTGCTCACTGCTTATGCCGATTTGTTCCGACCACCGGTCGCGAAGAAAACCGCAAAAACCGATGTCACCCAGCCACTCATTCTGGCCGTCAATCTCGACGAACCCGAGCAGGCTGCGCTGTCGCGTGACGATCTGGAAAGCTGGCGCAACAACCTGAAAGGCTTGGTGAGACGATTCCGTGACGCGTTGAGTGAGTGCTGATCTTCGCCCTGGCTGGTACAATGCTCGCCTTTCGCGGAGAACAGCCCTTTATGTCTACGTCTTTTCTGGAAATTGTCGAGTTGCCTGATGGCCGAATCGAACTGCGTCGTGCCGAGGACGAAGGCTCCCTGGTAACCCTGGATTTCTCGGAAGACGCCAAGGTATTCCTGCAGGGGCAACACGTTGAAGTTGCCAAGGCCATGCTGAGTGTGGGCGTGCAGATGGCGGGGCGCCTCATGGATGGCGAACTCGACCGTGACGAAGGGCCGCGCGTACTTCACTGATACCCCGGTTGTTTCGGGTTACAGGCAAAGCCTGAACATCAGCCGAGGCGGATGTTCAGGCTTTGTGCGTTTCCGGCACTGGCTGCACGCACCAGCTGCTGCCGCGCAGTGGCATTGACGCTGCCAAGCCAGCTGACCACGGTATGGCTGCGGCCAAGGCGCAGGGCGTCACAGGCCAATTGCAGTGGGCTCTGGTTGCCACGCGGTTGCAGCAGCAGAATGCGCTCGCGGTTGAGCCCGGCATCACGCAACCAGGCCTGGGTCAGGCTGCCCGGTGGTGCAATAAGCGTCAGCCAGCGGGCCTCCTGCTCTTCGCTCAGTTCGCGCAGCACCGGTGCCAGCAAGGTGTGGCAATGGTCGGGGGCGCCACGCAGGGACAGTTCACTGAACAGGCCCGGTTCGCTGTTCTTGCGCGCCTGTTCGCTGGCCTTCAGGCCTGGCAGGACCGGTTGGGCGAGGAAGGCTTCGAACAGTGGAAGCTGTACCTGTTGTTGTGCTTGGACGAACTGTTGCATGACGCCTCCTGGTTCAGCGGCGAATAACGCCGACACTCAAGCCTTCGATCACCATTTCCTGCTCTTTCAGGTCGACTTCGATAGGGGCGAAATCGGGGTTTTCGGCGATCAGCCAGACCTTGCTGCCTTCGCGTTTGAAACGCTTGACGGTCACTTCATCGCCGATGCGGGCGACGACGATCTGCCCGTTACGGGCCTCACGGCAGGTGTGCACAGCCAGCAGGTCGCCGTCGAAGATGCCGACGTCCTTCATGCTCATGCCGTGTACGCGCAGCAGGTAGTCGGCGCGCGGGTGGAAGAAGGATGGATTGATGTTGCAAGATTGTTCGATGTGCTGCTCGGCAAGGATAGGTGCACCGGCTGCGACCCGGCCGATGATCGGTAGGCCGTTTTCTTCGGCCTTGGCCTCAAAGCCGGGGATGCGGATGCCGCGGGATGCGCCTGGGGTCATCTCGATCGCGCCTTTGCGCGCGAGGGCCTTGAGGTGCTCCTCGGCGGCATTGGGCGACTTGAAGCCCAGCTCCTGAGCGATCTCTGCGCGCGTCGGCGGAAAGCCGTTGTCTTCGAGGCAACGTTTGATGAAGGCCAGGATTTCGGCTTGGCGGGGCGTCAGTTTCAACATGGCGGGCGCTCTGTCTTTTTATACAGTGACTGGGATTATATACAGTACTGGATACGCTGCAAGCGCAATGCGATAAGAAAAAGCCGTGCGCCATCCCTCTTAGCGCTTGCAGCTAGCAGCCCGGCGCTTTCTAATGGCGACCGCACAGTCACCGAGCCTTGACATCAGCAGGCCTGAAACGTATGTTTCAAACACCTGTTTGTCTGTCTGGCGGAGTAGTCATGGCCCAATCGGAAACCGTTGAACGCATTCTCGATGCTGCCGAGCAGCTGTTCGCGGAAAGGGGGTTCGCGGAAACCTCGTTGCGGCTGATTACCAGCAAGGCCGGGGTCAACCTGGCGGCGGTCAATTACCATTTCGGTTCCAAGAAGGCGCTGATCCAGGCGGTCTTCTCCCGTTTCCTCGGGCCTTTCTGCGCCAGCCTCGAACGTGAACTCGAGCGTCGTCAAGGCAAGCCTGAGCAAAAGCCCAGCCTTGAGGAACTGCTGGAAATGCTCGTGGAGCAGGCGCTGGTGGTGCAGCCGCGCAGCAACAACGACCTGTCGATCTTCATGCGCCTGCTGGGCCTTGCGTTCAGCCAGAGCCAGGGGCACCTGCGGCGCTACCTGGAAGACATGTATGGCAAGGTGTTCCGCCGCTACATGTTGCTGGTCAATGAAGCCGCGCCGCGCATTCCGCCGCTCGAGCTGTTCTGGCGGGTGCACTTCATGCTCGGTGCTGCGGCGTTCAGCATGTCCGGCATCAAGGCATTGCGCGCCATTGCCGAAACCGACTTTGGTATCAACACCTCCATAGAGCAGGTCATGCGCCTGATGGTACCGTTCCTGGCCGCGGGCATGCGCGCCGACAGCGGTGTCACCGACGAGGCGATGGCCACCGCGCAGCTGCGCCCGCGCAGCAAAACCGGCAGCACCACCGCCAAGGCCTGAAGGCTGGGCGGGGCAGGGCGCTTGGGCTAAGCTAGCGCCCATGCCTGACCTCGATCTGCTGCACATCTCCCTCGCTGACCAGTGCCTCTATGGCTTTGCCAAGGGGCAGTTGTGCCTGCGCCTGGCAGTGTCGACCGCACGCAATGGGGCCGGTGAGGGTAATGGCTCGGGCTGCACGCCGCGTGGCCTGCACCAGGTGCGCGCGAAGATCGGCGCGGGCTTGCCGCTCAATGCCGTGCTGCGCGGGCGGCGCTGGACCGGTGAGGTCTGGTCGCCGGCGTTGCACGCACAGTACCCCGGGCGTGACTGGGTCCTTACCCGCATTCTCTGGCTCAGCGGTTGCGAGGCCGGCGTCAATCGTCTGGGCGCGGTGGACACGTTCCGCCGCTCTATCTATCTGCATGGCACGCCCGACACGGAACCCTTGGGCATACCGCTGTCCCATGGCTGCATTCGGCTGCGCAACACCGATCTGCTTGGCCTGTTCGAACGCGTACCGGTGCATTGCCCGGTGCGTATCGATGAGGCCGCATGCCCCCAGTGGGCTTCTTTAAGTCTGTAATGAAGGATTTCCTATGACCGTCAGCCTGCAAGGCTCCCTGATGGTGGATATCGCCGGTAAATGGCTGACCGCCGAAGACCGCCAACTCCTGCGCCAGCCGGAAGTGGCTGGCCTGATCATCTTTGCCCGCAACATCGACAGCCCGCGCCAGGTGCGTGAGCTGTGCGCGTCCATCCGCGCCATTCGCCCCGATCTGATTCTGGCCGTCGACCAGGAGGGCGGCCGTGTGCAGCGTTTGCGTCAGGGCTTCGTGCGCCTGCCAGCCATGCGCGCGATCGCCGATAACGCCAACGCCGAATACCTCGCCGAGCAGTGCGGTTGGTTGATGGCCACTGAAGTGCTGGCGGTTGGCCTGGACCTGAGCTTCGCTCCCGTGCTCGACCTGGACCACCAGCGCAGCGCCGTGGTCGGAAGCCGCGCGTTCGAGGGCGACCCGCAACGTGCCACGCAGTTGGCTGGCGCCTTCATCCGTGGGATGAATGCAGCGGGTATGGCTGCCTGTGGCAAGCATTTCCCGGGGCATGGCTGGGCGGAGGCGGACTCCCACGTGGCCATTCCTACGGACGAGCGCAGCCTTGAGCAACTGCGCCAGGCCGATCTGGTGCCGTTCAGCCGCCTCAGCGGGCAGCTGGCAGCAGTGATGCCGGCGCATGTCATCTATCCGCAGGTAGACAACCAGCCGGCCGGGTTCTCGCGTCGTTGGTTGCAGGAGGTTCTGCGCGGCGAACTGGGCTTTGACGGGGTGATCTTCAGTGACGACCTGTCGATGGCGGGTGCGCATGTGGTCGGCGATGCGGCTAACCGGATCGAGGCGGCGCTGAGTGCCGGTTGTGACATGGGCCTGGTGTGCAACGACCGGGCGGCGGCAGAGCTGGCGTTGAGCGCGGCGCAGCGGCTCAAGGTCAAGCCGTCGCCGCGCATTGCACGGATGCGCGGGCAGGGCTTCGCGCGCACCGACTACCGCCAGCAGCCGCGTTGGCTGGAGGCGCTGGGGGCGTTGCGCGAGGCGCAATTGGTCGATTGACTGTGCCGGCCCCACAGGTATCCCGCTGCTGTTCACAGCAGTGAAAGTCCTGTGGGGCTTGTCCGCGCAGCCGCCAGGGCTGGCTGCTAGCGCCCGCGCTTTGCAGGCAGCGGGGCAAACAGCGCCTCGATTTCTTCATCCCCCAGGCGCCACTGCCCAGCCTCTGCACCATCAAGCAAGCTTGTCGCCAGGGCTGCTTTTTCCTGCTGCAGGTGCTGTATCTTCTCTTCAACCGTGCCGCGCGTGATCAGCTTGAACACGAACACCGGCTTGTCCTGGCCGATGCGGTAGGCGCGGTCGGTCGCCTGGTTCTCGCTGGCCGGGTTCCACCACGGGTCGAAGTGAATCACGGTGTCGGCAGCGGTCAGATTCAGCCCCACGCCGCCGGCCTTGAGGCTGATCAGGAACACTTCGCTGTCGCCCTGCTGGAACTGCTGCACCGGTGTGCGCCGGTCACGGGTGTCGCCGGTGAGCAGGCTGTAGCGGATCTTGCGCTTGTGCAGCTCTTGTTCGATCAATGCCAGCATCGAGGTGAACTGAGAGAACAGCAGCACCCGGCGGCCTTCGCTGAGCAGTTCTTCGAGCATGTCCAGCAGCGCGCCGAGCTTGCCCTTGTCAGCCTGATTGCCCTTGGTCTCGACCCCTTTGACCAGGCGCAAATCGCAACACACCTGGCGTAGCTTGAGCAGGGCATCGAGGATCACGATCTGGCTGCGTGCCGCGCCATTGCGGGCGATTTCGTCGCGCACTTTCTTGTCCATCGCCACGCGCACGGCCTCGTAGGTATCACGCTGGGCGTCGCTGAGTTCGACCCAATGGACCACTTCGGTCTTGGGAGGCAATTCGGTCGCTACCTGCTCCTTGGTGCGGCGCAGCAGGAACGGGCGGATGCGGGTGACCAGATGCGCCAGCCGTTCGGTATCGCCGTGGCGTTCGATAGGCGTTCGGTAATCCTGATTGAAGCGCTTGAGCTCACCCAGCCAGCCGGGCATGAGGAAGTGGAAGATCGACCACAGCTCGCCCAGGTTGTTTTCCATTGGCGTGCCGGTCAGGCACACGCGTTGGTTGGCCTGCAGCTCGCAGACGGCCTGGGCGGCCTTGCTGGTGCTGCTCTTGATGTTCTGCGCCTCGTCCAGCACCAGCACGCTCCACTGCTGCGCGCGCAGGTGCTCCAGGTCGCGCGGCACCAGGGCGTAGGTGGTCAGTACCAGGTCGTATTCGTGCAGCTTGGCGAAATGTTTGCTGCGCCCGGGGCCGTGCAAGGCCAGGACGCGCAGGCCGGGCGCGAAGCGTTGGGCTTCGTCGAGCCAGTTGGGCACCAGGCTGGTCGGCATCACTGCCAGGGCAGGGTCGGCGAGACGCCCGTTCTGCTTTTCCAGCAGCAGGTGGGCGAGGGCCTGCAAGGTCTTGCCCAGGCCCATGTCGTCGCCAAGGATGCCGCCGGTGCCCATTTCGCGCAGGGCCTGCAACCAGTTCAGGCCCTGTTGCTGATAGGGGCGCAAGGTGGCGTTGAGCGCTGCGGGCGGCGTGATCTGCAGGTCGCGGGCATCGCGCAGGCGCCGGCCCAGGTCGCGCACATGGGCGCCACCTTCCCAGTGCAGGGGCAAGTGGTCGATGTCGTTCAGGCGTGCCGCGTCGGCGCGGTCCAGGCGCAGGGTGGTGCCGACGTTGTCCTCGTGCAGGTACAGTTCACCGAGGGTGCCCATGACCGACTTGATTCGCCCGTAGGGCAGGGCGACGCGCAGCGCTGGGGCGTCCAGCCGGCCGCGATTGAGGTCGATCAGCAGGTGCTCGTCGTCGCTGCGTCGGGCCAGCTCGCTGGGCCGTAGCAGCTCGGGGTTGCTGCGCAGCAGCTGCAGCACGATTGGCAGCAGGCTGTGGCGCTCGCCTTCGACGACGATGCCCAGCTCCAGGTCGAACCATTCGTGGCCGGGCGCTTCGTCGATGCTGGCGTACCAGTCATCCACTTCATGCAGGTTGAAGGCGAAGTCGCGGTGGATATCGACCTCCCAGCCCGCCTCGCGCAGGCGCGGCAGGCCGTCGCGGGCGAAGCGCAGCCAGGCTTCGTCGTCGGGCAACTGCAGCATTTCGCCCGCGCTGTCGGGCAGCGCTTTGCTCTGCCGGGTGGCGGGCTTGAAGCCCAGCTCGCGCAGCACCTTGCGCAGCGCCTGCTCGGCCGCGGGCTGGCGGCGGATGCGCTGGCTGGTGGCATCCACCAGTCGGGTCAATGGCTTGTCGTCGCTGCCACTGGCGCGCAGCCCATCGTAGTCGAACGCGAGGGCGGCGCGGTGTTGCATCTGGCGCTGCATGCGCCCGGTCTTGGGCATGTAGGCGCTGAATTCAAGGCTGCCCAGGGTCAGCCGGCCCTTGGGCTGAATGTTGTCGATCTGTTCGGTGGTCACGGCGGTGGGGGTGGGGACCTGCCGGTTCAAGGCGTTCAATCGATGACTCAAAGGTACTACCAGGTGTTCAGGTACGGTCGGTGCGCGTGCGAGCTGGCTGGCGATGAAAGGGTCCAGGTCATGCTGCAGTTCGCCGGCCTGATGCGAATGGGGGTCGATGTAGTGCAATGGCTCGATGGGCAGTACCTGCAGCGGCAGCTGCTGGTCATGGTGCCAGGCGCCCCTGTAGCTGCCGTTGTCCAATCTGACCCAGCGGAACTCGGCACGCCGTTGTGGCCCGGCATGCAACGGCGTGGGGTCGTCTTCAAACAACAGGCGCCCGGTGGCCAAGGCGTAGCTGAAAAGCTCCGCACCTTGCTTGCCTTCCAGTTGCGCCACGGGCGTGATCGTTTTGCTGCGGGCATCGATCAGGCGTAACAGCCGGGCGTCGTCCTGGGTGACGTACCGGGGGGTGTAGTAGATCATCTCTGGCATCGAGGTGATGCGGCCGACTTTCAGCGTACCGTCGCTTTGCGGCGTGCCCTTTATTGGCTCGAGCTGAAAATGTTCGCGGTCCCTGTGAATGCGGTAGTAGATCGCCGGGCCTTTGCGTGCAGGCTCGCTGGCGGCTGCAGCCTGAGAAGGCGATTCGAGCCCTTGCACCCACAGGTTCAGGTCGGGCGGCAGCGACAGCGCAGCGTGTTCTGCGCTGGCGGCTCCGTCGAGCGCTCTGCCTTCGAGCTCCAGTTGCAGCAACGCGGCGACGCAGTGCTTGCAATCTGACCCTACCGGGCAGGAGCAGCCCCCGAAGACGCGCAGCTCACCGCGACTCAACGCCAGCTTGATGTCCTGATGGTAAACCTGGCCTGCCGAGCCTTTGCACATTGCCTCGATGCTATGGCCCTTCACCGAAAGGATGCGCGTGCGTTCCTGCGCTGCATATTTACGGCCTCGGGACAATGCGCCAGCGTCGAAGCAATCGACCCAGTCCGGGTGGTCTCTGAGCAGTTGCCGTGCGTCGCCATCACTCACATCACTGCTCCATCAGCTCCGGGTCCATCACCGGCATCTTCCGAGTGCCTGGCGGGGTGATCTTCAGCAGCACCGCCAGGTGGCCGCCATCGAGGAAGGTCAGCTGGCCACCCTTGATGGTGCTGTTGCTCTGTTTGAACTGCTCGCTCTTGAGCACATTGCCATTGCTGTCGAGCTGGTTGACCCAGAAGTTGGCCTCCACGGCGATGAAGCGCCCTTCGGTGATGCTCAGGTTGCCTTCGATCGGGAAATGGCCGAACTGCTCCTGGCCATCAGCCAGGGCGATGCGGCTTGGCGCGTTGCCGACCTGCTGCTGCCAGGCCTTGTGCAGCAGCACGGTGTAGTCGGCCGTGGCTTGCAGGCGGGTGGCTTCATCTTCCAGCGCCAGTGGGCGTTCGGCGCTCTTTTCCAGGGGCTGAGCGCCGGCGCTCCAGTCCTCGGGCGCGTAAGGGCTGGTGAAGGCCGGCACGCTGTTCTGCCGCACAAGCATCATTTCCACCTGATAAAGGCCTTCAGCGAAGGCAGCCGGCGCGAACAGCGCAAGCAACAAGGTCAGGCAACGGATGGCACGCATGGATCTTCCTTAGGCTGTCTGTGGTGTCAGGCGCTCGAACAGCGCCTCCAGAGTGTTGAAACGTTCGTCGGGCCGCTCCATCGGTACCAGGAAGCGGAACTGGGTTGCACCTTCGAACTTGTAGCGTTTGGGCTGGCCCTGGATCAGCTTGATCAGGGTCAGCGGGTCGACCGGGGTTTCGGCCTCGAACTCGAGCTTGCCGCCGTTCGGGCCGGCATCGACTTTCTTGATGCCGAGCTTTTCCGCCTGCAGCTTGAGCTGGGTCAGGCGCATCAGGTTCTTGGTCGGCTCGGGCAGCAGGCCGAAGCGGTCGATCATCTCCACTTGCAGGTCCTTGAGGCCCTCTTCGTCAGCCGCCGAGGCGATGCGCTTGTAGAGGATCAGCCGCGCATGCACGTCGGGCAGGTAGTCCTCGGGGATCAGTGCCGGCAGGCGCAGGTTGATTTCCGGGCCGCCGCCCAGCGGCTGCTCCAGGTTCGGCTGAGTGCCCTTGCGAATGGCCTTGACCGCTCGTTCGAGCATTTCCATGTAAAGGGTAAAGCCCACCGCCTGGATCTGCCCGCTCTGGCCTTCGCCCAGCAGCTCGCCGGCGCCGCGGATTTCCAGGTCGTTGGTGGCCAGCACGAAACCGGCGCCCAGGTCCTGGGTGTTGGCAATGGCTTCCAGGCGTTTCTCGGCGTCGGCGCTCACTTTCTGGCGCGCTGGTGTCAGCAGGTAGGCGTAGGCCTGGTGGTGGCTGCGGCCGACCCGGCCACGCAACTGGTGAAGCTGGGCCAGGCCGAACTTGTCGGCACGCTCGATGACGATGGTGTTGGCGCTGGGCACGTCGATGCCGGTCTCGATGATGGTCGAGGCGATCAGCACGTTGAAGCGCTTGTGATAGAAGTCGCTCATCACCTGTTCCAGCTCGCGCTCGCGCATCTGCCCGTGGCCGATGCCGATGCGCGCTTCGGGTACCAGTTCGGCAAGGTCGGCGGCGCATTTTTCGATGGTTTTCACATCGTTGTGCAGGTAGTACACCTGGCCGCCGCGCAGCAGTTCACGCAGCAGGGCTTCTTTGACCGTGCTGTTGTTCTGCTCCATGACGAAGGTGCGCACCGACAGGCGCCGTGCCGGCGGCGTGGCGATGATGGACAGGTCGCGCATGCCGGCCACGGCCATGTTCAGCGTTCGCGGGATCGGTGTGGCGGTCAGGGTGAGGATGTCCACCTCGCTGCGCAGGGCCTTGAGCTGCTCCTTCTGGCGTACGCCAAAGCGGTGCTCTTCGTCGATCACCACCAGGCCAAGGTCCTTGAAGCGCACGTCGTCCTGCAGCAGCTTGTGCGTGCCGATCAGGATGTCGATCTTGCCTTCGGCCAGGTCCGCTGCAGCACTGGCCACTTCCTTGGCCGACTTGAAGCGGCTCATCACCTCGACCGTCACCGGCCAGTCGGCGAAGCGGTCGCGGAAGCTGTTGTAGTGCTGCTGGGCAAGCAGGGTGGTAGGCACCAGCACCGCGACCTGACGGCCGCTGTGCACGGCGATGAAGGCCGCGCGCATCGCCACCTCGGTCTTGCCGAAGCCGACGTCGCCGCACACCAGGCGGTCCATCGGCTTGGCGGCAAGCATGTCGGCGCGCACGGCTTCGATGGCGTTCTGTTGGTCGGGGGTTTCCTCGAAGGGGAAGCCGGCGCTGAAAGTGGCATAGTCGGCCGCCGGGTCGGCGAAGGCGTAGCCCTTGCGAGCGGCGCGGCGGGCGTAGATGTCGAGCAGCTCGGCGGCCACGTCGCGGACCTGTTCGGCGGCTTTGCGCTTGGCTTTTTGCCAGGCTTCAGAGCCCAGCCGGTGCAGCGGTGCCAGGGCATCATCGCTGCCGGTGTAGCGGGCGATCAGGTGCAGGTTGGCCACCGGGACATAGAGCTTGGCGCCCTCGGCGTATTCCAGGGTCAGGAACTCCGCGGCCTGGCCGTCGATTTCCAGGGTGGCCAGGCCCAGGTAGCGGCCCACGCCATGGTCGATGTGCACCACCGGCGCGCCTTCGCGCAGCTCGGTCAGGTTTTTGATCACCGCATCATTGGCGGCCTCGCCGCGCTTGTCGCGGCGCCGGCGCTGCATCACGCGTTGGCCGAACAGCGGGCTTTCGGCCACCAGGGCGACGGCCGGGTCTTCGAGCAGCAGGCCGTCATCCAGTGGCGCAATGGTGATCGCCAGGCGCTGGCTGCCGGTGATGAAGTCGGCCCAGCCCTCGACTGTCTGCGGCCTCAGCTTGAGGCGCTCGAGCAGCTCCAGCAACACCTCGCGACGGCCCGCCGATTCGGCGGTGAACAGCACCCGGCCGTTGAACTGGTCGAGGAAGTCGGACAACGCCGCCAGCGGCTGGTTGGCTTTGGCTTCGATGGCCAGGTTGGGCAGGGTGCGAGCGGGGAAGCGCTCGCGGCCGACGCCAGGCTCGAGATCCTCGGCACTGACCACCACGCGCGGCCATTGCTTGAGCTGGGCGAAGCAGTCCTCCACCGGCAGGAACAGCTCAGAAGGCGGCAGCAGTGGACGGCTCAGGTCGCCGCGGCGGTCTTCGTAACGGCCGCGCACGTCGTTCCAGAAGTGCTCGGCAGCCTGCTCCACGCCCGGCAGCGAGAACACCTGGGTGTCGCTTGGCAGGTAGTCGAACAGGGTCGAGGTTTCTTCGAAGAACAGCGGCAGGTAGTACTCGATGCCGGCGGGAATGATGCCGCTGGCCAGGTCCTGGAAGATCGCGCTGCGGCGGAAGTCGACATCGAAACGCTCACGGAAGCGCGCCTTGAAGCGTGTCACTTCCTCTTTCTGCATGGGGAATTCGCGTGCTGGCAGCAGGCGGATCGAGTCGACCTTGTCGATCGAGCGCTGGGTCTCCGGGTCGAAAGTGCGCAGGGTCTCGATCTCATCGTCGAACAGGTCGATGCGATAGGGCAGCTTGCTGCCCATCGGGAACAGGTCGATCAGCGCGCCGCGCACGGCGAACTCGCCATGCTCGTAGACCGTGTCGACGCAGCGATAGCCCGTGGCCTCCAGGCGCGAGCGCATCTGCTCTACGTCGATGGTCTGGCCGACGTCCAGCACCAGGCTGCTGCCGAGCAAAAAGCGCGTTGGGGCCAGGCGGTGCAGGGCCGTGGTGATCGGCACCACGAGGATGCCGTGGCTCAGCTCCGGCAACCGGTAGAGGCTGGAGATGCGTTGGGAAATGATGTCCTGGTGCGGTGAGAACAGGTCGTAGGGCAGGGTTTCCCAATCCGGGAACGGCAGTACCGGAAGGCCGGGGGCGAAGAAGCGCAGCTCCTGCTCCAGACGGTCGGCAGCCTGGCTGTCGGCCGTCAGCAGCAGGGTGAAGCGGCCAGCGCTGCTGGCGGCTTCGGCGATGGCAAGGCTGAGGGCGGCACCGGGCAGGTTGCCCCAGGTTTGTTTGCCGGCCGTAGCCGACATTTGCGGTAGGCGCAGAACTGACACGGGAGATTGCACTCCAAGCGTTGCGGCAAAGAGACCGATTGTACCGGTGCCGGTGCGTGCTGTCAGGCTCGGAAAGGGCATGAGCACGGGCTTTGGCTGCCACGACAGGCGCTCATTGCCGGTTACGCGTTGGGGCGTCATAATGTAGCCCCTTTTTTCTCCCCCTACATGTGGAAGGTTCCCGTGACTCAGAAGCCCGACCAGTGTCTTGGTGAGTGGATCGATCGTGAAGCTCTGGCTGAAGCGATGATCCCGCTTATCGGTCAGCTCTACCGCAACAACAACGTGGTGAGCTCGATCTATGGCCGCAGCCTGATCAACCGTTCGGTTATCTCGATCCTCAAGGCCCACCGCTTTGCGCGTCACCGTCAGACCGACGAAACCGAACTGTCCGTCCACGAGACATTCCCCCTGCTCAAAGCCATGAGCGAGCTGAAACTGGGCGCCGCTTCGGTCGACCTGGGCAAGCTGGCCAACAAGTTCAAACAGCAAGGCAATGGCAAGACCGCCGAGCAGTTCGTGCGTGAAGAACTGGCCGAGGTCGTGGGCCAGCAGAACGCATCCGCGCGCAAGGGCACCGACGTTGTCCTGTACGGTTTCGGCCGCATCGGCCGCCTGCTGGCGCGCATCCTGATCGAGAAGACCGGTGGTGGCGACGGCCTGCGCCTGCGTGCCATCGTTGTGCGCAAGGGTGCCGAAAACGACCTGGTCAAGCGCGCCAGCCTGCTGCGCCGTGACTCGGTGCACGGCCCGTTCGATGGCACCATCACCATCGACGAAGCCAACAACACCATCACTGCCAACGGCAACCTGATCCAGATCATCTACGCCAAGAACCCGAGCGAAGTCGATTACACCCAGTACGGCATCGAAAACGCCCTGATCGTCGACAACACCGGCGTATGGCGTGATGCCGACGGCCTCGGTCAGCACCTGGCCTGCCCAGGCGCTGCCCGCGTGATCCTCACTGCACCTGGCAAGGGCGCGCTGAAGAACATCGTGCACGGCATCAACCACGGTGACATCACCGCCGAGGACAAGATCATCTCGGCAGCTTCGTGCACCACCAACGCCATCGTGCCGGTGCTCAAGGCCATCAACGACCAGTACGGCATCGTCAATGGTCACGTCGAAACCGTTCACTCGTTCACCAACGACCAGAACCTGATCGACAACTTCCACAAGGGCAGCCGTCGTGGCCGCGCCGCGCCGCTGAACATGGTCATCACCGAAACCGGTGCTGCCACCGCTGCCGCCAAGGCGCTGCCAGTGCTCAAGGGCAAGCTGACCGGCAACGCCATTCGCGTCCCGACACCGAACGTGTCGATGGCCATCCTGAATCTGAACCTGGAAAAGGCCACCAACCGCGAAGAAATCAACGAGTACCTGCGCCAGACCGCCATGCACTCGGAGCTGCACAAGCAGATCGATTACGTCAGCTCGCAGGAAGTGGTTTCCACCGACTTCGTAGGCTCGCGCCACGCGGGTGTGGTTGACGCTGAAGCGACCATCGCCAACGATAACCGCGTTGTCCTGTACGTCTGGTACGACAACGAATTCGGTTACAGCTGCCAGGTGGTTCGCGTGATGGAAGACATGGCTGGTGTGAACCCGCCTGCGTTTCCACGCTAATTCGCTTGTAAGGCAATGAAAAAACGGGAACCTTCGGGTTCCCGTTTTTTTTGGCCTGCTGAACCGAACCGGCCTCTACTGTGTCTGTAATGGCCTCATCCCCGGCCAGCTCCATGGCTGGAGCACTGGCGCCCAATCCATTGGTAAGCCTGTTACGGGCCCTGAAGCCGGTGCAGGTAACCGAGAGCCCGACTTTTGCGCATAGCCCTGCTGTTCATCCTGATGCTGCTGACCGCCTGCAACCAAGGCCCCACCCTGGAGCGCCTCGGCGGCCCTGCCATGGGCAGCAGCTACAGCATCCAGTACGTCCGCGAGGCAGGCGGGCCTGCACCTGTCCAGGTACAGGCGGCGGTGGAAACGATCCTTCAGGACATAGATCAACACTACTCGACCTACCGCGGCGACTCTGCGGTGAGCCAGTTCAATCAGCTCCCCGCCAACCGGTGCCTGGCCTTGCCCTCAGACATGCTCGAGCTGGTCGCCTTCGGCCAGCACCTGGCCGAACAAACCGATGGCGCTTTCGACCTCACTGTCGAACCGCTGCTCGACCTCTGGGGTTTCGGCCCTCAGGCCCGCCATGAACAGGTGCCAGAAGCGCAGGCATTGGCCGCTGCCCGCCTGCGTGTGGGCTACCAGCACTTGCGCGTCGAAGGCCAGGTGTTGTGCAAGGATGCTCCGGTGCAACTGGACTTCAACAGCATCGCTGCTGGCCACGCCGTGGACCTGATTGCCGCGCGCCTGCGTGCCATGGGTATCGCCAGCTTCATCGCCGAAGTGACCGGCGAGCTCAAGGCGGTGGGCCGCAAGCCAGACGGCAGCCTCTGGCGCATCGCCCTGGAATTGCCCCGCGAGGACCGCCAGATCGCCCGCCAGGTGATACCGGTCGATGGCCTGGGTGTATCGACCTCGGGTGACTATCGGCACTATTTCGAGCAGAATGGCCGGCGCTATTCGCACACCTTCGATGCCCGTCTCGGGCGCCCGGTCGCTCATGACCTGGCTGCCGTCACCGTGCTCGATGCCTCGGCGCTGCAGGCCGACGGCTATTCGACCCTGTTGCTGATCCTCGGGCCGGAGCGCGGCTGGGATTTCGCCATCGCTCATGACCTGGCGGCGGTATTGGTGACTCGGGCAGAGGGTGGCTTCGTCTCCCGAGCTACGCCCGCTTACCAGCGTGCGCTCAAAGGCAGGTGAAAGCGCAAGCAGGGAAGGTAGCTGCCAGGGAATCGGTGTATGCACATGTAGTGCAGGCAAAATTGGCCTACGACGCGACCAAGGGTTAATGTGCGCGGCGTTCACGCTTGATTAGACTGCACCCGAATTTTCTCATGGCGCCCTGGCGGCATGATCGAGTCCCGCGGCGACCATGGCCAGCGGGCCAGTTCTGAAGGAGTACGCATGGCTGTCTACAACTACGACGTAGTGGTGTTGGGTTCCGGCCCGGCCGGAGAAGGTGCGGCAATGAACGCCGCCAAAGCAGGGCGCAAGGTGGCGATGGTCGACAGCCGTCGCCTGGTCGGTGGCAACTGCACCCACCTGGGCACCATCCCGTCCAAGGCACTGCGTCACTCGGTGCGGCAGATCATGCAGTTCAACACCAACCCGATGTTCCGTGCCATCGGCGAGCCACGTTGGTTCTCTTTCCCGGACGTGCTCAAAAGCGCCGAGAAAGTGATCGCCAAGCAGGTCGCTTCGCGTACCGGCTACTACGCCCGTAACCGCGTCGACCTGTTCTTCGGCACCGGCAGCTTCGCCGACGAGCAGACCGTCGAAGTGGTCTGCCCCAATGGCGTGGTGGAAAAGCTCAACGCCAAGCACATCATCATCGCCACCGGCTCGCGTCCGTACCGCCCGGCCGACATCGACTTCCACCACCCGCGTGTCTATGACAGCGACACCATCCTGAGCCTCAGCCACACCCCGCGCAAACTGATCGTTTACGGCGCCGGTGTGATTGGCTGCGAATACGCCTCGATCTTCAGTGGCCTGGGGGTACTGGTCGAGCTGGTCGACAACCGCGGCCAACTGCTGAGCTTCCTGGATTCGGAAATTTCCCAGGCGCTGAGCTACCACTTCAGCAACAACAACATCACCGTGCGCCACAACGAAGACTACGAGCGGGTCGAGGGCCTGGACAACGGTGTCATCCTGCACCTGAAGTCTGGCAAGAAGATCAAGGCCGACGCCTTGCTGTGGTGCAACGGCCGTACCGGCAACACCGACAAGCTGGGCCTCGAGAACATCGGCATCAAGGTCAACAGCCGTGGCCAGATCGAAGTCGACGAGGCCTACCGCACCAGCGTGCCGAACATTTACGGTGCCGGTGACGTGATCGGCTGGCCGAGCCTGGCCAGTGCCGCCCATGACCAGGGCCGCTCGGCAGCAGGTAGCATCGTCGACAACGGCAGCTGGCGTTTCGTCAACGACGTGCCGACGGGCATCTACACCATTCCCGAGATCAGCTCGATTGGCAAGAACGAGCAGGAGCTGACCCAGGCCAAAGTGCCATACGAAGTGGGCAAGGCTTTCTTCAAGAGCATGGCGCGTGCACAGATCGCCGGCGAGCCGCAAGGCATGCTGAAAATCCTGTTCCACCGCGAGACCCTGGAAATCCTCGGCGTGCACTGCTTCGGCTACCAGGCTTCGGAAATCGTCCACATCGGCCAGGCGGTGATGAACCAGCCGGGCGAGCTGAACAACCTGAAGTACTTCGTCAACACCACGTTCAACTACCCGACCATGGCCGAAGCCTATCGGGTAGCTGCCTATGACGGCCTGAACCGGCTTTTTTGAGCGGCTCCGGCCGGTGGCCTGAGCCGGTCGGGGAGACCGATTTCAGCCCTACCCGAGGGTGGTCTTGGCCAAACCGGGAAAGTCTGTAATCAGGCTGTCCACGCCAAAATCAGCGAGCCGGCGCATCAGTGCCGGCTCGTTGACCGTCCACACCGATACATGCAAACCCTGGCCCTGTGCTTTGAGCAGGCGCTCGGGCGTGCACAGTGTCCAGTTCAATGCCAGCAGATCGCAGCCATAGTTCTGCGCGACCTTCAGTGGGTCGAGCCAGGCGTACTCGGCGACCAGGCCGCGCTTCACGTCAGGCACCAGTTCCAGCGCAGCGCCCAGTACTTCCCGCGAGCTCGAGGTGATGGTCACCTTGTCCAGCAGGCCGTACTGCTGTGCCAGTTCCCGAATCGCCAGCACCGTGGTGGCGGCCCGGGTCCGTGAGGCGCTCTTGACCTCCAGTTGCCAGTGCTCGAAGGGGCATTTTTCGAACAGTTCTTCCAGCCGTGGGATAGGGCAGGGCTGCACATGGCCTGGGCCGCCCCTGCGCGCATCGTAGGTGACCAGATCGGCTGCCGGGTGTTCGACGACCTTGCCGCGCCGCCCAGTGGTGCGCTTGAGGGTAGGGTCGTGGATGACCATCAGCTCATTGTCGGCCGACAGGTGCAGGTCAAGTTCGCAGCGGGTCACGCCGTGGGACAGGCACTGACGGAAACTGTGCAGGGTGTTCTCGGGCGCTTCGCCCTTGGCGCCGCGGTGGCCATAAATGAGGGTCACGTTCGTTCCTTCAGGTCAAAAATGAAAAGGCTCAGGAGGCAGGGTCGCCCTGTTCCAGCTGCTGGCGCCGTTGTTGCTGTTGGCGCTGCAGGATGTAGCGTGCCAGCAACTGACGCTGGGCATCTGTCATGTCGGTGAATTCGGTACCCAGTTCGAAGCTGCCATCGGCGCGCGGGTCGCAGTGGGTGACCTTGCCGCGCAGCAGCAGGCCGTGGGCGCGGGGCATCAACACCATCTTCACTTTGACCCGGGTGCCAGGGGCGATCTGCTGGGCTTGGGCGAACTCGATGCCACCTTCGGAGATGATCACCCGCTGGGGCTGGCCGATCTCGCCGATCAGGGTTTGCGCGACCACCGCGCTGAGCAAGTCCAGGCGCTTGTTCTGCGCCCGCAGGAACGCCGCCAGGGTGCGGTCCTTTTCGCTCAACTGACGCAGCAGGTGCTGGGACTCGAAGTCGGACAGGTGCAGCTCGCTGAGCAGGTTGAACAGTGGTGAATCATCCTGCAACAGTTCTGGCTCAAGGGCTTCGGCCGCGCTCAGGGGGCTGATTTCCAGTGCGATCCGATCTTCGATGCGGTAGTATTCGCGGCGATCTTCTTCGTCTAATGTCGTCATGGCGAACCCATGGTAGCGGCGGTGGTCCGAGTGTAAAGCCGCCGCAGGCGCCTCGCCACAAGGACGTTCCCTTTCATCCGAACAAGCCCCGACATGTTCAGACCTCTTTTCGCATTCATTGGTACGCGCTACACCCGTGCCAAGCGCCGTAATCACTTCGTCTCGTTCATTTCCCTGACCTCGATGATCGGCCTCGCCCTGGGCGTGGTGGTGATGATCGTGGTGCTCTCGGTCATGAACGGTTTCGACCACGAGATGCGTACCCGCGTGCTGGGCATGGTCCCTCACGCCACGCTTGAGAGCGGCCAGCCGATCAACGACTGGCCTGCCCTTGCCCAACAAGTAAAGCAGAATCCGCAGGTGCTGGCGGTTGCGCCCTATACCCAGATGCAGGGCCTGCTGACCCACGATGGCAAGGTGCAGAAGGTGCTGCTCAACGGTATCGACCCAGCCCGCGAGCGTGAGGTGTCGATCATCGACAACTTCATTCAGCAAGGCCGCCTGGACCAGCTGGCGCCGGGCGAGTGGGGCATCATGATCGGCGACAAGGCGGCCGCCAAGCTGGGGGTGGCCATCGGCGACAAGCTGACCTTCGTCGCCCCGGAGGTCAGCGTGACCCCCGCCGGCATGTTCCCACGCATGAAGCGCTTCACCGTGGTCGGCACCTTCCACGTCGGTGCTGGCGAGATCGACGGTTACCTGGGCCTGACCAATATTGCCGACCTGTCCCGCCTGCACCGCTGGAAGCCGGACCAGGTACAGGGCCTGCGCCTGAAATTCGACGACCTGTTCCAGGCCCCGCGTGTGGCCTGGAGCATTGCCCAGCAGTTGGGTGAGCAGGAGTACTACAGCCGCGACTGGACCCGTACCCACGGCAACCTGTACCAGGCGATCCGCATGGAAAAAGCCATGATCGGCCTGCTGTTGCTGCTGATCGTCGCGGTGGCGGCGTTCAACATCATTTCCACCCTGGTCATGGTGGTCAACGACAAGCGCGGTGACATCGCCATTCTCCGTACCCTGGGCGCCACCCCCGGGCAGATCATGGCCATCTTCATGGTTCAGGGCACGGTGATCGGCGTGATCGGCACCCTGATCGGAGCCGTGGTCGGTATCCTCGCTGCGCTCAACGTCAGCGCGGCGATTGCCGGCATCGAGAAATTGATCGGGCACAAGTTCCTCAACGCTGATGTGTATTTCATCGATTACCTGCCCTCGCAGATCCAGGCCCAGGACGTGTACATGGTCTGCGGTGCGGCGCTGGTCCTGAGTTTCTTCGCCACCCTGTATCCGGCCTGGCGTGCGGCCCGCACCCAGCCTGCAGAGGCGCTACGTTATGAGTGAGTCGCGCATGAGTGATAAAGCCGTTCTGAGTTGCCGCAATTTGGGCAAGTCCTACGACGAGGGCCCGGAGTCGGTGCAAGTGCTGGCCGGGCTCAACCTCGAGCTGCACGCCGGGGAGCGGGTGGCCATCGTCGGCAGTTCCGGTTCGGGCAAGAGCACCTTGCTCAACCTGCTGGGCGGCCTCGATCGGCCGACCCAAGGCAGCGTCTGGCTGGCCGGCGAAGAGCTGTCGGCGCTTGGCGAGCGGGCCCGCGGCCTGCTGCGCAACCGCGAGCTGGGCTTTGTCTACCAGTTCCACCACCTGCTGCCCGAGTTCACCGCCATGGAGAACGTGTGCATGCCGCTGCTGATCGGGTGCACCGCGATCCCCGAGGCCCGTGAGCGCGCCGAGGCACTGCTCAAGCGTGTCGGTCTGGGCCACCGCCTGCACCACAAGCCGGCCGAGCTGTCGGGGGGTGAGCGGCAACGGGTGGCCATTGCCCGCGCGCTGGTCAACCGGCCGGGCTTGGTCATGCTCGATGAGCCGACCGGCAACCTCGACCACCACACCGCCCAAGGCATCCAGGAGTTGATGCAGGAACTGTCCAGCGCCTCGCGCACGGCATTTTTGGTGGTGACCCACGACCTCAACCTGGCACGGCAGATGGACCGTGTGCTGAAACTCGACGACGGTCATCTGGTGGCGATCTGAGCCGCGCGCACGGGGTGGCCTGAGCCGCCCCGCAACTTTTTCAGTGGGTGTTTTACATGTTCAGACCCTTGCCCTTGTTCATCGGTGCGCGCTACACCCGTGCCAAGCGCCGCAACCATTTCATCTCGTTCATCTCGATGACCTCGATGATCGGCCTGTCCCTGGGCGTGCTGGCGATGATCGTGGTGCTGTCGGTGATGAATGGCTTCCAGCGCGAGATGAGCTCGCGCATCCTCGGCCTGGTGCCACACGCCAGCATCCTCGGCGTGCAGCCGCTGGACGACTGGCGCAAGGCTGCCGATGCAGCGCTGCAAAACCCGGCCGTGATGGCGGTTGCGCCGATCACCGAGATGGAGGGCATGCTCTCCTACAAAGGTGCAATGCAGCCTATCCAGGTCAGCGGCATAGACCCGGCCGAAGAAGGCAAGGTCTCGATCGTCGGCCAGCACATCGTGCAGGGGCGCCTGCAGGCCCTGCAGCCGGGTGAGTACGGGGTGGTGATCGGCGAGCTGACTGCGCGCCGGTTCCGTCTCAATACCGGCGACAAACTGACCCTGATCGTGCCGGAAATCAGCAAGGAGCCGGGCGGCATCACCCCGCGCATGCAGCGCCTGACCGTGGTCGGTATCTTCAAGGTGGGGGCCGAGCTGGACGGTTCGCAGGCTTACATGCATGTGGCCGATGCCGGCGAGATGCAGCGCTGGGCGCCCGGCCAGGTACAGGGCGTGCGCCTCAAGCTGCACGACCTGTATGCCGCGCCGCAGGTGTCCAAGGCCATTGCTGCCAGCCTGGGCGATGCCTACCGCGCCGATGACTGGTCGCACACCCAGGGCAGCCTGTTCAGTGCCATGAAGATGGAAAAGACCATGATCGGCCTGCTGCTCCTGATGATCATCGCCGTGGCGGCGTTCAACATCATCGCCACCCTGGTGATGGTGGTGAACGACAAGGGGCCGGACATCGCCATCCTGCGCACCCTGGGCGCTACCCCGGCGCAGATCATGGGCACCTTCATGGTTCAGGGCAGCCTGATCGGTATTGTCGGCACAGTGATCGGCGGCGTGCTCGGGGTGATCGCTGCGTTCAATGTCAGCCAGATCGTCGGCTGGCTGGAGCGGGTGAGCGGGCAGCACATCTTCACCTCGGATGTGTACTTCATCAGCAGTCTGCCTTCCGAGTTGCAGTGGGGGGATGTGGCGATCATCTGCACCGCCGGGCTGGTGATGAGCTTCCTGGCGACCATCTATCCGGCATACCGCGCTTCGCAGGTGCAGCCGGCGATCGGCCTGGCGGGCTGATCGGTCACTGAGATCATGGGGGGTGCAAAGCGCCCCCGGTCTCTATAGCGGCTCGCTGAACTCGATCAAAAACCGCGTCCAACCGTTCTCGCACTGTGCCCGGATGCTCCCGCCATGGGCCTGGATGATCGACCGGGTGATTGCCAGGCCCAGCCCGGCATGTTCGCTACTGCCCTCGCGGCGCGCCGGGTCCACCCGATAAAACCGGTCAAACAGCCTGGGCAATGAAGCCGCCTCGATCGCCTTGCCGGTATTGGCCACGCACACCTGTCCACCAGGCCCCAGCGTCACGCATATCTGCCCGCCTGCCGGGGTAAATCGCAGCGCGTTATCGAGCAGGTTGGACAGTGCCCGGCGCAGCATATGCCGGTCGCCCTTCAGCGTCGCCTCACCCTCACGCAGCAGCTGCACTGCGTTGTCCTCGGCGAGGGGCGTGTAGTACTCCAGCAGCGCGTCCACTTCGTCATGCAGCATCAGCATTGCCTGGCCTGGTGCCAGCAAGCCATGGTCGGCCTTGGCCAGGAAAAGCATGTCGTTGATCATCTGCGCCATCCACTGCAGCTCCTCGAGGTTGCCGTGCAGTGCTTCGCGGTACTGCTCAAGGCTGCGTGGGCGGGTGAGGGTGACTTGGGTGTGGGTCAGCAGGTTTGACAGCGGCGTGCGCAGCTCGTGAGCGATATCGGCCGAGAACGCCGACAGGCGCTGGAAGGCGTCATCCAGGCGCTGCAGCATGGCGTTCACGGTAGTGCCCAGTTCTGCCAGTTCTTCGGGCAGCTGCGCCACCGGCAGGCGGGTGGTCAGCGAGCGTGCTGACACGCTGGCGGCCACCTGGCCCATCTGCCGTAATGGCTTCAGTCCGCGGCGCGCGGCCCAGGCGCCAAGCAGTGCCGTGGCCAGCGCGGACAGGCCGACGGTGAACCAGATCAGGCGTTGCATGCCCTGCAGAAAATGCTGGTGATGGGTGATGTCGAGAAACAGCGTAAGGCGGGCGCTGTCGTTGAGCGGCACGGCCAGGCTGCGGTAGTCGATACCGTCGGCATGGAGCGTTGCCAGCCCTGGGTTGGCCGGCGCGTCTGGCAGCGCGCGGCGGCTGGCGTACCAAGGGCTGCCATCGCTGCCATTGATACGCAAGGCCAGGTCGGCCTGGTGGCTGAGCTCGTGGCGCAGGGCTGCCAGCTGCGGGTGCAGGTCGGCAGGGCGTTGCAGGCCGGAAAGCCGGGTGCGTAACAGCGACAGGCGTGATTCGAGCAGTTGCTGGTCCAGCTCGACGAAATGTTGCTCGCTGGCACGGTTGAACAGCAGCCCCGCGCCCAGCGAAACGGCAGCGGTACACGCGGCGAACAACAGGGCCAGGCGGCTGCCAAGGGAAAGCCTGCGCATCAGTCGTGGCGCTCTTCGAGCACATAACCCATGCCGCGTACGGTGTGAATCAGCTTGTTGCGGTGCTGGTCGTCGATTTTCAGGCGCAGGCGGCGGATGGCGACCTCGATGACGTTAGTGTCGCTGTCGAAATTCATGTCCCACACTTGCGAGGCGATCAACGATTTGGGCAACACTTCGCCTTGCCGACGCAGCAGCAATTCAAGCAGGGCGAACTCCTTGGCGGTCAGGTCGATGCGTTGGCCGGCGCGCTCTGCCCGGCGGCGCAACACGTCCAGGCGCAGGTCGGCCAAGGCCAGCTGCGTCTCTTGACTGGGGCTGGCACCGCGGCGTAGCAGGCTGCGAACCCGGGCCAGCAGTTCGGAAAAGGCGAAAGGCTTGACCAGGTAATCGTCGGCACCCAGCTCCAGGCCGTGCACACGGTCCTCCACTGCGTCGCGGGCAGTGAGGAACAGCACCGGCGTGTCCAGGCCCGCCTGGCGCACCGCCTGGAGGATTTGCCAGCCGTCGCGACCCGGGAGCATCACATCGAGGATCAGCAGGTCGTGATCGCCGGTAAGCGCCAGGTGCTGCCCGGTTTCGCCGTCTGCGACCAGCTCGGTGGCGAAGCCGGCTTCGCTGAGGCCTTGGCTCAGGTACTGGCCGGTGCGGGCCTGGTCTTCGACAATCAGCAGTTTCATGCGGCGTCCAGATGGGCGGTGTAAGGGCTGAAATGATACGTGACTCTGTCGGCCGCCGCCCAAGCTGACAAAGTTGTAATCTTGCCGTCAGGTCGCTGCCAGTCAGCCCCTTCTAAATTGGCCGCATATCCGCTGCAAGTCTGGAGTCATCATGAAACGCCTGTTCATCGCCGCTGCGCTTGCCCTGGTAAGCCTGCCCACCCTCGCCGACACTGGCAAAAGCTTCGCTTTCGGCGAGCCGGCCCCGGCGGCCAAGGCCACACGCACGGTTGAAGTTGTGCTCAAGGACATCGCCTTCGAGCCCGCCAACCTGCACGTCAAGGCGGGTGAGACGGTACGGTTCGTCCTGATCAACGAGGGCAAGCTGCCCCATGAGTTCAACCTGGGCGACAAGGCCATGCACGCCCAGCACCAGAAAGAAATGATCGCCATGCAAGGCAAGCTGTTCATCGCTGGCATGAATCACGAAGGGACGGGCCATGGCCAGGTGGACCATGGTGCCCACGGCCATGATGCTGGCAACACAGTCCTGGTGCAGCCCGGCCAGCGCGCCGAGTTGACCTGGACCTTCCGCCAGTCGGCGCCCATCGAATTCGCCTGCAACGTACCTGGGCATTACCAGGCCGGCATGGTCGGGCCACTGACCATCGAGTGACTGGCGCTCCAAGGCGGGCTGTAAAACCGGTAGACTAAGGGCATTTCCGAACCTTCAGGTCAGTTTCCATGCATCCCGCCGCCGAACATTCCCCGCTGGGCAAATCCAGCGAATACATTGCCACCTACACGCCTTCGTTGCTCTTCCCTATCCCGCGCACGGCCAAGTGGGCCGAGCTGGGTGTGACCGCCCAGACCCTGCCGTGGCACGGGGTGGATTACTGGAACTGCTTCGAGCTGTCCTGGCTGTTGCCGTCCGGCAAGCCTGTGGTGGCGATAGGGGAGTTCGCCATCCCTGCCGATTCGCCGAACATCATCGAATCGAAGTCGTTCAAGCTCTACCTGAACTCACTGAACCAGACGGTGTTCGCCACCCTCGGCGAGTTGCAGGCATGCCTAGCGAAAGACCTGTCGGCCGCCGCCGGCAAGCCTGTTAGCGTGCAGGTGCGCACCTTGGCAGAAGTGGAGGCGCAAGGCGTGGTGGCGCTGCCGGGCCAGTGCATCGATGCATTGGATGTGACCATCGATAACTACGAGCAGCCGCAACCAGAGTTGCTGCGCTGCAACCCCGAGCGGGTGGTGGAAGAAACCTTGCACAGTCACTTGCTCAAGTCGAACTGCCCGGTAACCGGCCAGCCGGATTGGGGCAGTGCGGTGGTCGAGTACAAGGGCAGGGCGCTGGACCCTGCGAGCCTGCTGACCTACCTGATCAGCTTCCGCCAGCATGCCGATTTTCATGAGCAGTGTGTAGAGCGGATCTACCTGGACCTCAAGAACCTGCTTGAGCCGGAGCATTTGACGGTTTATGCACGCTATGTGCGGCGTGGCGGGCTGGATATCAACCCCTACCGCAGCACCGGGGCGATCAGCCCTGAGAACGTGCGCCTGGTGCGCCAGTAAGGTTCGAGTGATTGGGGCCGCTTCGCGCCCCATCGCCGGCAAGCCAGCTGCCACAGGCACCAGCGCCGCTCTTAACGGTGGCGCAGCATCTGTGGCAGCCGGCTTGCCGGCATGGGGTGCGAAGCGGCCCCTTGCCGTTTCAGATCCCCATACTGTGCAGCGAGTTGGCAATGCTGCGCAGGGTGGCGGTGAGGTCGGGATGCTCGGCCTCGAAACGCTCTATGGCCAGGTTCACACCATCGACCAGGTTGTTGTCTGGTGTGGCTTCTTCAAGCTTCAGTTGCGCCTCGATCTGTCTGGCTTCCTCATGCAGCGCGGCCAGCTCCTCATCGGTAAGCGGTACGTTTCGATCCAGTTGCTCGCGCAAGCTGTTCAAGCGCTCTTGCAATTCGCGGGCAGGCATTGGCTGTTCTCCATCAATGGCTTGGCAAGGCATGGACCTCAGCGAAGCGGCAAAGGTTCGCACCTGTCTTCTAGCGTAATCCACCCGCTGTTGCTTTGCATGATCCGTGTCAACGCTGCTGTGTCAGGGTTTTTCACCCTTGCCGCGGCGCTGGGCGATGTCGGTCAGGCAGGTGTCTAGCGCTTCGAGGTGATCGATCACCGAGTGCACGCCCAGACGGAACAGGTCCAGCGTGGCCTTGCCCCGTGCCAGCTCCTGCTGCTGCGGGGTCATGGCTTGCCATTGCTGCGAGCCGAGGTCGCAGGATGGGCTGCAGGCGGCCAGGCCGACTGTCCACAGCCCGGCGTTGAGGCCCGATTGCAACAGCCGCGGCTCGCCGCTGACCAATACGCAGCCGTCCAGGCGTTGGCTGTCCAGCGCCATCAGCGCCTGCCAGCAGGCATTGGGCGCCGGCCATCGCACACCATTGGCCGTGTGCCCCGGTAACCAGTCCGGCAGCACGCTGGCCAAGCGTTTGCCCTGTGGGCTACTCAGGTCATCGAGCCAGATGCATGGCACCTGCTTGCGGCGCAGGCCGGCCAGGGTGTCGAGGGCGCCGGGTGCGGGTGAGGGGTCGCCATTGGCAGCCTGGACCAGGCAACCACGCAGGCCGAACAGCACAGCGGTGAAGGCAGGTGCATCATGCATGTAAACCTCCCCAAATATGCCGCAGGCTAGCCAGCGATTGTTACGTCTCTGTGACTTGTAGTAACTGCTCACAATTATTTAGGAAAACTGTGTAAGGGTGTTTATCAGCGCGCAAGCCTCTATACTGCCGCCTTACCTGCGGCGCATGCGTTGCGCCAGCGGCCGAGAAATTCGATGGAGAAACATCTATGCGTAGGATCGGTGCCGGTGTGATCGAGCGAGTCACCCAGGCCTGTGTCTGTGCCAGCTTGCTGCTGGCGCCTGTGGCGGCTACCCAGGCGGCCACCGAGGACGATCCCTGGGAGGCGGTCAACCGGCCGATCTTCCGCTTCAACGATGTCCTCGACACCTATGCCCTCAAGCCATTGGCCCAGGGCTACCAGGCTGTCACCCCCCAGTTCCTCGAAGATGGCATCCACAATATCTTCCGCAACCTGGGCGATGTCACCAACCTGGCCAACAATGTGCTGCAGCTCAAGCCGCATGCGGCCGGCGTTGATACAGCGCGGCTGATAGTCAATACCACCTTCGGCCTGGGCGGCTTCTTCGATGTGGGCACCAAGATGGGCCTGCAGCGCAGCGACGAAGACTTCGGCCAGACGCTCGGTTACTGGGGTTTGCCCAGCGGTCCGTACGTCGTCATTCCGCTGCTGGGCCCGAGCACCGTTCGCGATGGCCTGGCGAAATACCCGGACGGCTACACCAAGCCGTACCGCTACATCGACCATGTGCCGACCCGCAACTCAATCTTTGCCCTGGATGTGGTCGATACCCGGGCCAGCCTTTTGTCGGCTGAAAAGCTGATTCAGGGTGACAAGTACATCTTCATTCGCAATGCCTACCTGCAGAACCGCGAGTTCAAGGTCAAGGATGGCGAGGTCGAAGACGATTTTTGATTGAGGGACACGAGGTTGGCGACCATCGGGTGATGGCTGTCAGCCGAGGGACCTGGGGCCGCGGTGCGGCCCAATCGCCGGCGAGCCGGCTCACACAGGAATCGCGGCAGCTTTACAAGTTGAGCAAGACAATTGCTCCCACAGCTAAAGCGCAGGCCTGAAGCACTGCACGGTCGTGGTGGGAGCCGGCTTGCCGGCGATTGGGCTGCGCAGCAGCCCCACAGCAGCGCTGCAATAGCCCGGGCAGCGAGTATCGGCACCAACCTCCGGCTCGCCTTTTTCGTAACAGATCAATGCATGGCCAAGATGCGCAGGCCAAATTTCTGCTGCCCGCCGGGTTGGTCGGCGATCCACACCACTTCGGCGCTGGCATGCAGGCCCTTGAGGGCAGGGTGGTCGGAATCGATCCGTACCTCCAGGGTGTCGCCTACTTGAAAACGCTGCGGCGCCTGCACCTGCATGCCGCTGCTGGACAGGTCCAGGCATACCGCTGCGATCACCTGGCCGGCATACAGCAGGCTGACTTCGGTGTCGATGCGCATGCGAATGAAGTCGCGTTTCTCGCTGTGATTGGAGGGCGTGGTAGGCATGCTGCATCCTTCTCATCGGGTTGCACAGGTCGCTTTCTTATAACTCTCGGTGATTTCGCCTGTAAAGAGCACCGAACTCGACCCACGCATGCTTGAAACGCCTGGCGGATGGGAGTACCGTCTGCGCCTTAGACAGTACCTCTGCCGGTTGCCTGGGCCGTCTTCTTGGCCTACAACTCAAGTAGAGTGTCACCGCAGAGTATTCCAGCAGTCGGATGTCAGCCTTGCAGACGCCCCTGCACCAACCTAAATCGGCGCCGTTCGCCCACATGCAGAAAATCAGTGCAACGCTGCTGATCATCGATGATGACGACGTGGTCCGTGCGAGCCTCGCCGCCTATCTGGAAGACAGTGGCTTCAGCGTCCTCCAGGCCGGTAATGGCCAGCAGGGGCTCCAGGTCTTTGAAGAACACCAGCCCGACCTCGTGATCTGCGATCTGCGCATGCCGCAGATGGGCGGCCTTGAGCTGATCCGCCAGGTCAGTGAGCGGGCGCCGCAGTTGCCGGTGATCGTGGTATCGGGTGCTGGCGTGATGAGCGACGCAGTCGAGGCCTTGCGCCTGGGCGCTGCCGATTACCTGATCAAGCCGCTGGAAGACCTTGCCGTGCTCGAGCATTCGGTGCGCCGTGCGCTGGATCGTTCGCGTCTGGTAGTGGAAAACCAGCGTTACCGCGACAAGCTCGAGGCAGCCAACCGGGAACTGGAGGCCAGCCTGCACCTGTTGCAGGAGGACCAGACTGCCGGTCGTCAGGTGCAGATGAACATGCTGCCAGAGAGCCCCTGGGTTGCCGGGGAGTTCGCCTTCGAGCACCAGATCATCCCGTCGCTGTACCTGTCTGGCGACTTCGCCGACTATTTCCGCGTGGATGAACGGCGTATTGCCTTCTACCTTGCCGATGTCTCCGGGCATGGCGCGTCGTCGGCGTTCGTCACCGTGCTGCTGAAGTTCATGACCACCCGGCTGATGTTCGAATTCAAGCGCAGCAGCAAGCTGCGTGAATTCAAGCCTTCGCAAGTGCTAAGCCACATCAACCGTGGCCTGATCAACTGCAAGCTGGGCAAGCACGTGACCATGGTGGGTGGTGTGATCGATGAAGAAACCGGCCTGCTGACCTATGCTGTGGGCGGCCACTTGCCGCTGCCGGTGCTGTATACCCCAGGCCAGGCCCGCTACCTGGAAGGCCGTGGCCTGCCGGTGGGCCTGTTCGATGAGGCCACCTACCAGGACCTGGTGATGGAACTGCCACCGCAGTTCAGCCTGACACTGATGTCAGACGGCATCCTGGACCTTTTGCCAGGGGACACGCTCAAAGATAAAGAAGCCGCCTTGCCGGAGATCGTCAAGGCAGCGGGTGGTAGCCTGGATGGGCTGCGCCAACGATTTGGATTGGCTACGCTTGGGGAGATGCCGGATGATATCGCCCTATTGGTGTTAAGCAGGAACCTTCAATGAGTACCGGTAGAATCCAGTTCGCCGAGCAAAGCGGTACCTTCGTGCTGAAATTCGTCGGTGAAGTGCGCCTGACCTTGTGTTCGGCACTGGATGCGACGATCGAGAAAATCTTCACCGCGCTGAATTTCTCGGCCATCGTCATCGACCTCACCGAAACCGAGAGCATCGACAGCACCACCCTGGGGCTGCTGGCCAAGCTGTCGATCCTGTCGCGGCAGAAGGTCGGCCTGCTGCCGACCGTGGTCACCACCAACCCGGATATTTCGCGCCTGCTGCAATCGATGGGCTTCGATCAGGTGTTCAACATTGTCGATCGCCCGGTGCCTTGCCCGGAATGCCTGACCGACCTCCCATCCCAGGACCAGAACGAAGAGGTGGTGCGCTCCAAGGTGCTGGAGGCGCACAAGATTCTGATGGGCCTGAATGACTCCAACCGTGAAGCCTTCCATGACTTGGTGAATGCGCTGGAGCGCTCCTGACCTGGCGGCTGCCTGGGCCCTTGGCGGGTAACCCGCCAAAGGGCCGCATCAGCTAGTCCGGCCGCGCAAACTCCGTAGCCTCACCCCCCTTGGCATCCAGCTGAAACACCCGTGCCGGGCGTCCCTGCTCATCGAAGAACACCTGCCCCAGCCCCGCCCCATTCCACAGGCGCTCCCCAGCCTTGCTCTGGCTGGGCGTGCGCGGCACCACCTCCATCTCGCGCCGCCGGGTAAACCAGTTCAGCGGCGAGCGCGGCGAGTAAAGCCAGCGGTTGAGCCGGTCCAGCACGTCCAGCAAGCGGCGGGGGAATTCATTCTTGATCCCGCTGCTGGTGACCTGCCACAAGTGCGGGCTGCGCTGGCGTTGGCGAATCAGCACCTCGTACACGAACGAATAATGCACGTCCCCTGACAGGATCACGTAGTGCCCCGGTGTGCGCGAGTGGCGGAAGATATTCAGGATCACCTGGGCGGCACCGCGGTGGGCCATCCAGTTCTCGGCATCTACCAGCAGCGGGTGGCCCAGCCAGCTGAACACTTTCTGCACCGTCTCGATCAGCTTTACCCCGAAGATCGGCGCCGGTGACACGATGATCGCCGAAGGGTGGTCGAGCAACGCTTGCTGCAGTTCGCACAACGCCTCCCAGTCCAGTAAGCCGGAAGGCTTGGCCAGGTCGCTTTCGCTGCGCCAGCGCCGGGTGCGGGTGTCCAGCACCAGCAGGGGCGGGTTGCTCGGCAGGCTGAACTGCCAGCCCTGAAAACGCAGCAGTTCACCGATCAGGTCGTCGTGTTGCTGGCTGTCCAGTTGTGGGCTGGCCAGCGCCTGGCACTGCCCGACCATCGCCTTGCAGCCTTGCGGGTCGTTGCCCCAGGCCTGGCACAGCAGGTAGCCGAGCAGGGCATTGCCGATGATGCGTCGCGAGAATGGGTGGCCGTAGGCTGTTTCTTCCCACTGCGCCGATAAGTTCCAGTCATCGGTGATGTCGTGATCGTCGAAGATCATCAGGCAAGGTAAGTGCGCCATCACCCGCGCCACCTGGCCCAGGTTGTCGGCGAACGCCTGGATCAGCGGCAGTTCCTTGCGGTAGCGCGCCTGGTGCGGGTCGGCAAGGCCCGCAGGCATGTCGAGCGCTACCAGTTGCCAAGGGGTGGGTGACCAGACCAGCAGGTACATGGCCATGACTTCGGCGAACGTCACCAGATGGTTGTCGGCATTGCTTGAGGAGAAGATGGGTTTGCGCTTGCCGCCGAAGAATCGCTCGCGCAGGGTTTCGTTACGTTCCTGGGCCGGCAGCAGGTCGGCACGATGGTAATAGCTGGCCGGGTGGTCATACAGCGACTTGCTGTCGGCCACGACTGCGCCGTCCAGGTGTTCATCGAACAGGCCTAGGCGCTCGATCAGCGCATGAATGGCCCGTAGCATCGGCCCTGCTACATCATCGGCGTAGACTTGGTCCCCGGTCATCAACAGCACGGCCGGGCGCTCTTCGGGGCGCGTACAGGCCTGTAGCAGCCTGTCTGCGCAGAGCAGGCCATCGGCAGCGGGGTGGTGCGGTTTGCGGCAAGAACCGTGCAGCAGCTGATCCAAGCGGTCGCGCAGCACCAGGCTTGGCCGCTGGCGGCCTGGGTAGAGCAGGTGCGGCGCCCAGTCAGCGATACCTTGGCCGTCGATCAGCAGGTCGTATTCGAGTTCGACGTTGCAGGGCAGCGGTTGGGCAAAGTCGATGTCCAGCAGGTGGATGAAGGCGTGCTCACCGATCGGTACGACCTGGCAATCCACCTTGGCCGCGCCGTCCAAGCTGAACGCGAGCTGCAAGGGTTGGCTGCCGACCAGCCAGATGGCCAGGCGCTGAGGCTCCAGGCGGCGCAGTACAGGGCCGGCGAGAACAAGGGGCAAAGGGGAGGAAGTCATGGACAGCTCTGGTGGCTAATCGGCCGGGTCACGGCGAACCGTCGCGAACAGGCCTTTGAATTCAGAACGCTTGTTGCAAGGCTAAAGCAAAGCGGGCGGAAAATGCTGAACATTCACCGCCCGCCTGGCAAACCTAAAATGTATCAGGCTTTGTCAGCCATCAGCTTTTCCAGCTTCTCCTGGTCACGGGCGAACTGGCGAATGCCCTCCGCCAGTTTCTCGGTACCCATGGCGTCTTCGTTCATCGCCCAGCGGAACTGGCTTTCGCTGAGCACCTGCTTGGCCTCGCCGGCATTGCCCGGCTTGAGCACCTGCGGCAGCTCGCCCTGGTCATCGCTCAGTTGCTGCAGCAGCTCCGGGCTGATGGTCAGGCGATCGCAGCCAGCCAGTTGCTCGATCTGGCCGATGTTGCGGAAGCTGGCGCCCATGACCACGGTGTCGTAGCCGTTGGCCTTGTAGTAGTTGTAGATGCGCGTGACCGACTGGACGCCCGGGTCATCGGCGCCCACGTATTCCTGGCCGGTGCTCTTCTTGTACCAGTCATAGATACGGCCCACGAACGGGGAAATCAGGAACACCCCGGCATCGGCGCAAGCCTGTGCCTGGGCGAAGGAGAACAGCAGGGTCAGGTTGGTCTGGATGCCTTCCTTCTCCAGCTGCTCGGCGGCGCGGATGCCTTCCCAGGTGGAGGCCAGCTTGATCAGTACGCGGTCTTTGGAGATGCCGGCGGCCTGGTAAAGCTCGATCAGTTGGCGGGCCTTGCTCAGCAGTGCCGGTTCGTCGAACGACAGGCGTGCATCCACTTCGGTGGAGATGCGCCCAGGGATCACTTTCAGAATGCCCGCGCCCACCGCCACGGCGAACTTGTCGCACGCCAGGTCGACATTGCCCTTGGCATCGCTTTTGACCTGCTTGAGCAGGTCGGCATAGCCCGGGATGGCGGCAGCCTTGAGCAGCAACGACGGGTTGGTGGTGGCATCGACCGGCTTGAGGCGGGTGATGGCGTCCAGGTCCCCGGTGTCGGCGACCACGGTGGTGAACTGCTTGAGTTGTTCCAGCTTGGAAGTCATGGCGTGCTCTGTCCTGTGCGATGTCTCGACATTACCCGAGCCCCGACGGCCGCTCAAGGGGCCAGCGGGGCGGTGGCGAATTGTCTGGGGTGATGATTTGAGTCACCCGCCAGCACGAGGTTCCCCACCACCTTGAAAGCTTCACCCGCGATCTGTGGTAGCCGGCTTGCCGGCGATGGGGCCCGCCAGCCCCCCTTACCGCCCCTGCAGCAACTCCGCCGCTTGGTCGAACACCGCCAGCGGCTCCGGCGCCTTGTGAATATCCGCCGACAGCAACTGCCGGAACCGCCGCGCCCCTTTGAAGCCCTGGCCCAACCCCAGAATATGCCGGGTGACGTGATGCATCGCACCGCCACTTTCCATATGCGCCACGATATAGGGCCGCAACTGCGCCATTGCCTCGCTACGGCTGACCACCGGCGCAGCACTGCCAAACAGCAGCTGATCCACTTCAGCCAGCACATACGAGTTGTGGTACGCCTCGCGCCCCATCATCACCCCATCGAACGTCTCCAGGTGCATCTGGCACTCGGCCAAGGTCTTGATGCCACCGTTGAGCACGATCTCAAGGTCCGGAAAGTCCGCTTTCAGCTGCGCAGCCACGTCGTAGCGCAGCGGCGGGATCTCACGGTTCTCCTTGGGCGAAAGCCCTTCGAGAATCGCGATGCGCGCATGCACGGTGAAACTGCGACACCCGGCGTCCCGTACCTGCCCGACGAAGTCGCACAGTTCTGCATAGCTGTCACGGCCATTGATACCAATGCGGTGCTTCACCGTCACCGGCGTCGACACCGCATCACGCATGGCCTTGACGCAATCGGCCACCAGCGCCGGGTGGGCCATGAGGCAAGCGCCGATCATGTTGTTCTGCACCCGATCGCTGGGGCAGCCGACGTTGAGGTTCACCTCGTCATAGCCCGCTTGTTCGGCCAGGCGCGCGCAGGCCGCCAAGTCGGCCGGCACACTGCCGCCCAGCTGCAGGGCAAGCGGATGTTCGGACACATCGTGGCGCAGGAAACGGTGCGCGTCGTTGTGCAGCAGGGCACCGGTGGTGACCATTTCGGTGTAGAGCAAGGTGTGCCGGGATAGCAGGCGCAGGAAGAACCGGCAGTGGCGGTCGGTCCAGTCCATCATCGGCGCAACGCTGAAGCGGCGTGACGGCTCAGGGCGCGAGTTTTGTGGGGTTGCAGTATCTAGGAGCATTCAGGTCTACGCATTTGGGTACCAACTTATTCGGGCTTTTGCTGTGAATCAGCCTCATTCACCTGGGTAACACCGAAAAAATGGCAAGGAATACAAGCAAGTAACAAGGCGGATGTGGCGGTGAGCTACCCCGTCAATACCAGCCTCATAAAAAGGATGTCCTAGTTTACCAAGAGCGCTGGATGTTCGCCTGTTCATAGGCAAGTGAGGGCCGCGGAAAACGTGAGTGAACGATGTGAAAGGTCTCTGCCCATCTTCCCGCAGTATGGTTTTTAACGGTTTCCTACAGATACGGGATGCTGGCTTGTAGTCCGTTTCTGAATCACCCTTTCAGCACCCTTGAGCCATTGCAATGGAAATCCGAGCTCCCTAGTCTCGCTGGGCCGCTGCAAAAACTGTGGCCGGGCCTGCAAGCCCGAACTTGGATTTGGCCGCTACCCAGCGATGAGGCCAGTAGGCCCCACGCATCACGAGCGTCAAACCTCCACGCAGGGTCAGCCTTGGTCTTGGCAATGAAACCCGGTAATGTGCCGCCCTCAGCAAGGATAGCCGCGACCCCAGGGAGCTTTCTATGTCGCTTTTACACCAGGCCAGCCTGCCATTTGGCCTGCGCAGTGGCAGCACCTTCACGCCTGCCCCTTCACTGAAACCGTTGCTGGACGGCATCTCAGCGCTTCAGGTACCTGGCCCGGAAACAGTCTGGGCCGTTGGCGAGGTCGACCTCGGCCAATCGGTGCGCCTGGTGCGTTTTTACCTGGACAATCAAGACTACTGGTTACAGGTGCTGATGAACGGGGCCGAACCGGGCGATATCGTGCTGTTCGGCTACCACAGCGCAGTCGCCGTCAATGACCAGGAGCACCTGCAAAGCCTGACCGGTAGCGCACCGAAGGCCGGCATGCCGATCTTCGAACACGAAGGTAATTTGTATTCCCGGCAATGGGGTCGCGAAGCGGGGCTCGCCGAATGGGTTGCGCTGTGCGAGGCGGTTACCAGCCCCGAAGCACGGTACCGCATCCAGCACCTGTGCATGCTCTATGCCCGAGACACCGGTTTGCCGTACCGGCGCGAATTTCTGCTGCTGTCGGTCGAAGAAGATGAGTACGGTGCGCTCACCTACACCACCTCGCTGGGTGTGACCCTATTCCCCACGGACTTTCACGTAACCTGACAAGGATTTCCCCATGCTCGACGCTTTGCGCCTGTCCCTCAACGCCTCGGCGGTGACGGGCTTCATCCTCTATATCAGTGTGGCCCTGCTGATGTTCTGGCTGTTCCAGTTCATCTACACCCGCCTCACGCCGCACCGCGAGTTCGCCCTGATCCGCCAGAACAACCCTGCAGCCGCTATTGCTCTAGGTGGTTCGCTGATCGGTTTTTCGCTGCCGGCCAGCAACATCATCGCCTACAGCGTCAGCATTCTCGACTTCGTCGCCTGGGTGGTGATCGCAGCGGTGGTGCAGTTGATCGCCTTCGGCCTGACCAGCCTGGTGCTGCGTGGCCTGTCCCAGCGCATCGCCCAGGGCGAGCTGGCAGCTGCCATCTACGCCGCAAGCGTGGCCATCAGCGTCGGCTTTCTGAACTCGGCCTGCATGACGCCTTCGGCCTGAGCAGGAGGGTGCCAATGAAATCGCCGATGAAACGCAGTTCCTTCAAGCTGGTACTGGCCGGTTCGTTACCACTGGCGCTGACGGCCTGTGGTCCGCAGGAAGAATTGTATACGGTCAGCCAAAAGACCAATTACGACACCGTTGCTGCCTGCGTAAATGACTATATGCCGATCGCTGTCTGCACCGATGCCTACCAGCAGGCGCACAGCGACTATCTTCGCCAGGCGCCAACGTTCGCGTTCCAGAGCGCGTGTGAGGCGCAGTTCGGTGCAGACAATTGCCTGACCACCGTCGATGGGCGCTACATGCCCCGCATGAACGGGTTCGAGCTGGAAAGTGCCGTTGAGGTGACCCAGTCACAACTGGATGCTGGCTACGCTCAGGGTGGGGGCTATGGGCATATTGCCAGCGCCGCGGTGGCCGGGATGCTGCTCGGGCAGGCCCGGAGCCGCGACCGCCGTTTCCGCGCACAGCCTGTGTACGCCAACGGCAGTGCAACGCGCCCTGGGCTGCATAATGGGGCCTTGGGTGAAATCCAGCGTGCCAGGGAGGATGAACAAAGCAGCAGCGCAGGTTCGTCCGGCGGTGGCGGCAGGTGGAGTCGCAAGGATCCTCACGCAGCCTCATCAGGGTCGATCACCCGGGGTGGCTTTGGCAGCCAGGCCACAGCCCGTAGCGGCTGGAGTGGCAAGTCCGGTAGCTTTTTCGGGGGGTGAGCATGCGCAAGGTAGAGCTGGCAGAGCGCCCCGACTGGCGCGCGACTGCCGAGCGTGAGGGTTTCGCCTTCCACACCATCGAAGGCCAGCGTTACTGGGACGAGAGCGGCTACTACCAATTCAGCGAAGCTCAGGTGGTTCGAGACCTGCAAGCGCCGACCGAAGCGCTGCACGCCCTGTGTCTGGAGGCGGTCGGGCGCATCGTCGACAGCGAAGCGCTCATGGCCCGCCTGGCCATTCCACCGGCCTTCTTCGACCTGGTGCGTAGGTCCTGGAAGCAGGCACAGCCGCACCTGTACGGGCGCTTTGACTTCAGTTACGACGGCAATGGCCCGGCGAAACTCATCGAAGCCAATTACGATACGCCAACCTCACTGTACGAGGCGGCCGCCTTCCAGCTGATCTGGCTGGAGGAGCAGATAGCGCGCGGGCTGTTGCCTGCGCACGCCAGCCAGTTCAATACCCTGGCCGAAGACCTGGTGCAGGCGTTTGCCGCGATGCCGGGGCAGGGGACGTTCTATTTCTCGACCATCTCAGGCTCGCTGGAGGACCGTGGCACCACTGATTTCCTGCGCAGGATGGCTGAGCATGCGGGTGTCCGCACACGGCATATCGACCTGGAAGACATCGGCCTGCACGACAATGGCCGGTTCGTCGACCTCCAAAGCCAGCCCATCCAGCGCCTGTTCAAGCTGCATGCGTGGGAGCATATCTTCCATGAGGATTTCGGCCAGGCGATTACCGGCTGCGACACGCAGTTTGTCGAGCCGCCCTGGAAGGCACTCATCTCCAACAAAGGCATCCTGCCGTTATTGTGGGAGTGGTTCGAAGGCCATCCGAACCTGCTGCCGGCCTTTGTCGACGACAATCCACAGGCCCCTGTGCCCAAAGGCTGGGTGCGCAAGCCGTACTTCTCCCGTGAGGGCGCCAACGTGGATATCCACACCGAGGATGGGCGGCGGGTCTTTGCAGACGGGCCCTATGACGATGCGCCCTATATTCTGCAGGCTTTTGCACCTTTGCCGAAGTTCGCTGACAGTTACACGCTGATTGGTTCGTGGGTGATCGGCGACAAGGCTTCAGGGCTTGGCATTCGTGAAGATGATTCGCTTATCACCAAGGACAGTTCACGCTTCTTGCCGCATGTGGTTTTGGGCTGACCGCCCCTCTGGTCGGTTTCAGGATGCGCTTGGTCGCTCGCGTGCATCCGTCCGGCGCCACAAGTGCCATGCTTGTGAAATGCCCTTGAGCCCAGTGCGCGCAGACGCACGGCCAGCGGCAAGGAGGCCACCGACAACCACGCGACCGTGACGTGGGGCGGTGTGCCGCAGCAGAACACGCCGGTCACCTGCCCACCACAACAATCTGGCGGGGGCCGTGATGCCGAGGTCCGCTGTATGCCTGATCAATTGCTTCACCTGCCCGTTATCCACGATATCCTGAGCCGCCACCAGGACACCCCTGGTGCACTCTTGCCGATCCTGCATGCCGTGCAGGAAAGCATCGGTTTCATCCCTGATGCCGCCGTCGCCGACATTGCCCATGCCCTCAACCTCAGCCTGGCCGAGGTGCGCGGGGTGATCAGCTTCTACCACGATTTCCGTACCGCGCCGCCGGCACGCCATACCCTGCGCTTGTGCCGAGCCGAATCATGCCAGAGCCGTGGCAGCGAGGCACTGGCCGCACAGCTGCGTGAACAGCTGGCACTGGACGACCATGGCACCAGCGCCGACGGCGCCATCAGCCTGCGCCCGGTGTACTGCCTGGGCGCGTGCGCCTGCTCGCCGGCCCTTGAACTCGATGGCCAGGTGCATGCGCGCCTGACCCCTGAGCGCCTGCGCGCGCTGGTCAACGGTTGCCTGGAGGAAACAGCATGCTGAAGCTGTTTATCCCCTGCGACTCGGTGGCCCGCGCCGTGGGTGCCGACCAGGTTGTCGAGGCGTTGCTGCGCGAGGCTGAGCAACGGCAGGTGGCGCTGGACATTCAGCGCACCAGTTCGCGTGGCCTGTATTGGCTCGAACCACTGGTAGAGTGCGAGCGCGCTGATGGGCGGCAGGGTTTCGGCCCGGTCACCCCTGAGGATGTGCCTACGCTGCTCGATGCATTGGCGGCCGACCCCGGCAGCCATTCGCTGGCGCTCGGGCCCGTGGAAGCGCTCCCTTACCTCAAGACCCAGCAACGTCTGCTGTTCGCCCGCGCCGGCATCACCCGGCCATTGTCGCTGGATGACTACCGCGCCCACGGCGGCTTTGCCGGCCTTGAGCAAGCCGTTGCGCTGGGCGGCGCCGACGTGGTGGCCGCCGTGCTCGATTCCGGCCTGCGCGGCCGTGGCGGTGCAGCGTTCCCGGCGGGTATCAAATGGCGCACCGTGCGTGACGCCGGGGCAGGGCAGAAGTACGTGGTGTGCAACGCCGACGAAGGCGACTCCGGTACCTTTGCCGACCGCATGCTGATGGAAGGTGACCCCTTCCTGCTGATCGAAGGCATGGTCATCGCCGGCCTCGCGGTGGGTGCCGACAAGGGCTATATCTACGTGCGCTCGGAATACCCCGACGCGATCCGCGTGCTCGATCAGGCCTTGGTCATCGCCCGCGACGCCGGTTATCTCGGTGCCGATGTGGCCGGTAGCGGTCAGGCCTTCGACCTGGAAGTACGGGTGGGTGCCGGTGCCTATATCTGCGGTGAGGAAACCGCGCTGCTCGAATCTATCGAGGGCAAGCGCGGCATCGTCCGCGCCAAGCCGCCACTACCGGCCCTGCAGGGCCTGTTCGGCCTGCCGACGCTGGTGCACAACGTGCTCACCCTGGCTTCGGTGCCCATCATTCTGGCCAAGGGTGCGGCGTTCTACCGCGATTTCGGTATGGGGCGTTCGCTTGGCACTATGCCGTTTCAGCTGGCCGGCAACATCCGCCATGGCGGCCTGGTAGAGCGCGCCTTCGGCCTGACCCTGCGGGACCTGGTGGAAGGCTACGGTGGTGGCACCGCCAGTGGCCGGCCGCTGAAGGCCGCCCAGGTCGGGGGGCCTTTGTGTGCCTGGGTGCCGCCCAGTCACTTTGACACCCCACTGGACTACGAGGCCTTCGCCGCCATGGGGGCGATGTTGGGCCACGGCGGCGTGGTGGTGGCCGACGACACCTTGAACATGGCCAGCATGGCGCGCTTTGCCCTGCAGTTCTGCGCCGAAGAGTCCTGCGGCAAGTGCACGCCCTGCCGCATCGGTTCTACCCGCGGGATGGATGTGGTCGACCGCCTGATTGCCAGCAGCGACCTCACCGAGCGCCATGACCAGGCGCTGCTGCTGCGCGACCTGTGCGACACCCTGCAGTACGGCTCGCTGTGCGCCATGGGCGGTATGACCGCCTACCCGGTGGCCAGCGCCCTCAAGTACTTCCCGGCCGATTTCGGGCTGACCACCACGGAGGCCGCGCAGTGATCAATTACTTCGACCCCGAGACCGATCTGGGTACCCCTGAACGCCACAGTGATGTGCAGATCAGCCTGAACATCGACGGGCGCAGTGTCAGCGTACCGGCGGGCACCTCAGTGATGCGCGCCGCAGCCCTGCTGGGTACCAGCATCCCCAAACTGTGTGCCACCGACAGCCTGGAGGCCTTCGGCTCCTGCCGCATGTGCATGGTCGAGATCGATGGCATGCGCGGGTACCCGGCGTCCTGCACCACGCCTGTCAGCGAAGGCATGGTGGTGCGCACCCAAACGCCACGCCTGGCCGACCTGCGCCGCAACGTCATGGAGCTGTACATTTCCGACCACCCGCTCGACTGCCTGACCTGCTCGGCCAACGGCAACTGCGAACTGCAGACGGTCGCCGGCCAAGTCGGCCTGCGGGAGGTGCGCTACGGCTATGACGGCGCCAACCACCTGGCCGAGCAGAAGGACGAGTCCAACCCGTACTTCGATTACGAGCCCAGCAAGTGCATCGTCTGCAGCCGCTGCGTGCGTGCCTGCGAGGATATCCAAGGCACCTTCGCCCTGACCATCACCGGGCGCGGCTTCGTGTCGCGGGTGGCGGCAGCCGGTGGTGACAACTTCCTCACCTCCGAATGCGTGTCGTGCGGTGCCTGCGTGCAAGCCTGCCCGACGGCCACACTGACCGAAAAAAGCCTGGTGCAGATCGGCCAGCCGGAACGCGCGGTGATCACCACCTGCGCTTACTGCGGCGTGGGCTGCTCGTTCCGTGCCGAAATGAAGGGTGACCAACTGGTCCGCATGGTCCCGGACAAGAACGGCGGCGCCAACCACGGCCACGCCTGCGTCAAGGGCCGCTTCGCCTGGGGTTATGCCACCCACCCTGACCGAATCAGCAAACCGATGATCCGCAAGCACCTGGATGACCCGTGGCAGGAAGTCAGCTGGGATGAGGCCGTCACCTACGCGGCCAGCGAGTTCCGCCGCATCCAGCTCAAGTACGGGCGCGATTCCATCGGTGGCATCACCTCCAGCCGTTGCACCAACGAAGAAGCCTACCTGGTGCAGAAACTGGTGCGCACGGCGTTTGGCAACAATAACGTCGACACCTGCGCGCGGGTGTGCCATTCGCCCACCGGCTACGGCCTCAAGCAGACCCTCGGTGAGTCGGCGGGCACCCAGAGTTTCGATTCGGTCATGCAGGCCGACGTGATCCTGGTGATCGGTGCCAACCCCACCGACGCCCACCCGGTGTTCGGCTCGCAGCTCAAGCGCCGCCTGCGCCAAGGCGCGCGACTGATCGTGATCGACCCGCGGCGCATCGACCTGGTGGATTCGCCCCACGCCCGTGCCGAGCTGCACCTGCAACTGCGCCCGGGCACCAACGTGGCCATGCTCAACGCCTTGGCCCATGTGATCGTTAGCGAGGGGCTGCTGGCCCAGCGCTTCATCGACGAGCGCTGCGAGAGTGAGGCCTTCGCCCGCTGGCGCGACTTCGTCAGCCTCCCGGAAAACGCCCCTGAAGTGCAGGGCCCCGTGTGCGGCGTGCCCGCCGAGCAGATCCGCGCCGCCGCCCGGCTGTATGCCACAGGCGGCAACGCAGCGATCTACTACGGCCTGGGCGTGACTGAACACAGCCAGGGCAGCACCGCGGTGATGGGCATCGCCAACCTGGCCATGGCCACCGGCAATATCGGCCGTGAAGGGGTGGGCGTAAACCCGCTGCGGGGGCAGAACAACGTGCAGGGCTCGTGCGACATGGGGTCGTTCCCCCATGAGCTGCCAGGCTACCGGCATATCTCCAACGAGGCCGTGCGTGCCGAGTTCGAGCAGGCCTGGGGCGTCACCCTGCAGCCCGACCCGGGCCTGCGCATCCCCAACATGTTCGAAGCGGCGCTGGACGGCAGCTTCAAGGCGCTGTACTGCCAGGGTGAGGACATCGCCCAGAGCGACCCCAACACCCAGCACGTCACGGCTGCGCTGCGGGCCATGGAGTGCGTGGTGGTGCAGGACATCTTCCTCAACGAGACGGCCAAGTTCGCCCACGTGTTCTTGCCGGGCAGCTCGTTCCTGGAAAAGGACGGCACCTTCACCAATGCCGAGCGCCGCATTTCGCGGGTTCGCAAAGTGATGCAGCCGCTGGCCGGCAAGGCGGACTGGGAGGCCACCGTGGCCTTGGCCAATGCCCTGGGCTACCCGATGAGCTACCGCCACCCGTCCGAGATCATGGACGAAATCGCCCGCCTGACGCCGTCCTTCCACCGCGTCAGCTACGCCGAGATCGACCGCCATGGCAGCCTGCAGTGGCCCTGCAACGAAGCCGCGCCCGACGGCACGCCGACCATGCACATCGATCAGTTCGTGCGGGGCAAGGGGCGCTTCATGCTCACCGGCTATGTGCCCACCGACGAGAAGGTCAACAGCCGCTACCCCCTGCTGCTGACCACTGGGCGCATTCTCAGCCAGTACAATGTCGGTGCCCAGACCCGGCGCACCGCCAACGTAGCCTGGCATGCTGCCGACTGCCTGGAACTGCACCCCACTGACGCCGAAAGCCGCGGCATCCATGACGGCGACTGGGTCGGCATCGGCAGCCGTGCAGGGCAGACGGTACTGCGCGCCAAAATCAGTGAGCGTGTGGCACCGGGGGTGGTGTACACCACCTTCCACTTCCCCGAGTCCGGCGCCAACGTGATCACCACCGACAACTCCGACTGGGCCACCAACTGCCCGGAATACAAGGTAACGGCGGTGGAGGTGGTCAAGGTGTTCCACCCGTCGCAGTGGCAAAAGCGCTACCAGGACTTCAGCGATGAACAGCGGCGCCTGCTCAAGGAGCGGCGCACGGCCGGCAAGCCTGAACAGGCCGAGGTGCGCCGATGAGCAGCGAAAAACTGGTCAAGATGGCCAACCAGATTGCCCATTACTTCGACAGCGAGCCTGATCATGCGTTGGCGGTGAAAGGGGTGCAGCAGCACTTGCAGAACTTCTGGACCCCAGCGATGCGCAGGCAGTTGGGGGAGTGGGCCCAGGCCCATGCCGGGGAGGGCTTGGACCCCAAGGTGATGGAAGCCTTGGCTTAGCGTTCGTCTGCGCTGCCCCGTCGCTAGCAAGCGCTTGCACCCCTGGGGCGCCGGCTTGCCGGTGATAGGGGCAGTGCCGACAACATGAAATGTCCGTCATGAATGCCTGACGACTGCCTGCGCAATGCTACGCTCGCGGAAACACTCGTCACGGGTACGCACCATGGACATGAACTGGCACCAGGCCCTGCAAGAGAGCCTGAGCTGGCTTGCAATCGCTTCACTCATCACCCTGATCGGCTTCACTGCCGCCGCTGCCTTGGCTGTGCGCTACACGCGCTGGGGCAGCCAGTTCTGGCAGCTTGCCGGGCCCTATTTCAGCTTCAGGCGCAGCTGGCGGCCGTTGCTGGTGTTTGCCGCACTGCTGGTGCTGACGCTGTTTTCGGTACGCATGAACGTACTGTTCTCGTTCTGGTACAACGGCTTCTACAGTGCCCTGCAGGCCCTCGACCGGACCGCCTTCTGGTACTTGCTGGGCGTGTTCGCGGTGTTGGCCACCCTTCACGTGCTTCGTTCACTGTTCACCTTCTACGTGACGGAGGCGTTCAGCATCCGCTGGCGGGTCTGGCTGACCGAGCGCCTGACCAATGACTGGCTGCACGGTGACGCCTATTACCGCGGCCAGTTTCTCGCCGAGCCTGTAGACAACCCCGACCAGCGCATCGAACTGGACGTCACCGCCTTCGTCACTAACTCGGTAACCTTGGCGCTAGGCGCGGTCAGCGCGCTGGTCTCGCTGGTGGCCTTCACCGCCATCCTCTGGGGCCTGTCGGCGCCGCTGGCGGTAGCGGGTGTGGAAATCCCCCGGGCCATGGTGTTCGCCGTCTATGTATACGTGCTGATCGCCACCTGGATTGCCTTTCGCCTCGGACAGCCGTTGATCCGCCTGAATTTTCTCAACGAAAAACTCACCGCCAACTTCCGTTATGCGCTGATGCGCGTGCGGGAAAACGCTGAGAACATCGCGTTCTACCAGGGTGCCCACGTGGAGCGGGGGACCTTGCTAGGTCGCTTCGGGGCATTGATCGTCAATGTCTGGGCACTGGTGTTCCGGAACCTGAAGTTCAGCGGTTTCAACCTGGGCGTCAGCCAGGTGGCAGTGGTGTTCCCGTTCATCCTCCAGGCACCGCGCTTCTTCAGTGGCGCGATCAAGCTGGGGGATGTCATGCAAACCTCCCAAGCGTTTGGCCAGGTGCAGGATGCGCTGTCGTTCTTCCGTGAGTCCTACGACACCTTTGCCCAGTACCGCGCCACGCTCGACCGTCTGACCGGTTTTCTCGATGCCAATCAGCAGGCCAGCACGTTGCCGCGGGTCAGCACCCAGCAGCAGGCGTATGCCCTGGATATCTCGGGGTTGCAGGTGATGCGCCCCGATGGCTACGCGCTGATCGCCGACCTCGACTTGCGCCTGCAGGCCGGCCAGGCGCTGCTGATCAAAGGCCCTTCGGGCAGTGGCAAAACCACCTTGCTGCGCGCCTTGGCCGGGCTTTGGCCGTACGCCGAGGGTGAGGTCAGGCGGCCCACCGCTACCGAGGCGCTGTTCCTCTCGCAGCGCCCGTACCTGCCCTTGGGCGACCTGCGGACCGCCATTGCCTACCCAACCGACAGCAAGCCTGAGGACGAAGTGCGCATGCAGCAGGCGCTGCGCCAGGTCAATCTGGCCCACCTGGCTGAGCGGCTGGCGGTCAGTTGCGACTGGTCGCATATCCTCTCGGTGGGTGAGCAGCAGCGGCTGGCGTTTGCGCGGGTGCTGTTCAACCGGCCGCAGGTGGTGTTCCTCGACGAATCCACCTCGGCGATGGATGAAGGCCTGGAACATGCGTTGTATTCGCTGCTGCGCAATGAGATGCCGCAGACCTTGCTGGTGAGTGTCGGCCACCGCAGCACGTTGGCCGGGTTCCATACCCACAGGCTGGAAGTGGACGGGCAGGGCGGTTGGTCGCTGCTGGAGCAGAAACCGGAGGTGGAATTGCAGGTCTAGGCGACCCGCATCGTGTTCAGGGCTGCATCACGATCAACTGCGGCCCTTCATCACGCTCATCCGACACGTCCTTGCCCACCGCAAACGATTCAAAGGCCTCCACCGGCAGGCACCGCTCCCGTGCCAGCCGCTCGGCCTCCTCGGCAGGCACTTGCAAGTCGATCCACGTCCATGCATCCGCCGGCGCCAGTACCAGTGGCCGGCGGTCGTGGCTATCGACCATTACCGCTTCACTCGCTGCGGTCACGATGACGAAGCCATCCCCTTCGTTCGGCTCCGATCCTGCACGTACCTGAGCCAGCGCAGCCATGAACATCGGTGCCTGGCTTTTCAGGCGGATGAAATAGGGCTGCTTGCGCTCGGGGTCGTGCGGGTCGCTCACCCATTCATACCAGCCGTCGGCCATGACCAGTGCCCGCCCTTGAGGCCAGAACGCCTTGAGAAACGTGCCGGTGGGCACGGCTTCAACCGGTGCGGTGATTGGTGCAGCTTGCGAGCCCTTGGCCCAGAACGGTGCCCAACCCCAATGGCAGGGGTCGATACGCAGGCCATTGCCCGGGTTGTACATAACCAGTACGCGGCTGCCAGGGGCCACGTTGTAACGGCCAATGGGCACGTTGTCGTAACCGCTTATCACCTCCTGCCCGGCCGCCAGTTCACGCAGGTAATCGGCCTGGCCCTGATACTGGGCGAAGCGTCCGCACATGGCATGTCCCCCCATTGGTCGAAATGGCGTGCACGCGACCGACGCAATCGGGGTCCCAACACCCCCATCCCGCGGGGGCGTTGTGCAACCTGCGTGCGCCGCACAGTCACCTGGTCAGGATAGACGGCGACAGCGTTTTCACAGGCTCAGGCGCAACGCCAACGCTGCCAAGGTCACCAGTAGCACCGGCACCGTCAACAGCACCCCTACCTTGAAGTAATACCCCCAGCCGATGCTCACGCCCTTGCGCGCCAGCACATGCAGCCACAACAGCGTAGCCAGGCTGCCGATCGGGGTGATCTTCGGCCCCAGGTCGCAGCCGATCACGTTGGCATAGATCATCGCCTCGCGCACCACACCCTGCGCCTCGCTGGCCTCGATCGACAGCGCGCCGATCAACACGCTGGGCAGGTTGTTCATGACCGACGACAGCAGCGCCGCAATCAGGCCGGTCCCCAGCGAGGCTGCCCACAGCCCTTGCCCCGCCAGCCAGCTCAACAGGTTGCCGAGCGAGTCGGTGAGGCCAGCATTGCGCAAGCCGTAGACCACCAGGTACATCCCCAACGAAAACACCACGATCTGCCACGGTGCCTCGCGCAGCACGCGGCGGGTGGAGATCACATGGCCGCGGGCGGCGACGGCGAACAGTACCGCTGCGCAGGCTGCGGCCACGGCACTGACCGGGATCCCCATGGGCTCGAGCACGAACAGGCTGGCCAGCAATGCCAGCAGCACCGCCCAGCCGACACGGAACGTTGCCCGGTCGCGCACGGCCATGGCCGGCACCTTGAGGTCTTCGGTGGCGTAGCGCAGCGGAATGTCGCGGCGAAAATACAGCCACAGCACCAGCAGCGTGGCTGCCACGGCCACCAGGTTCACCGGCACCATCACCGAGGCATAGGCGTTGAACCCCAGGTCGAAGTAGTCCGCCGAGACGATGTTCACCAGGTTGGACACCACCAGCGGCAGGCTGGCGGTGTCGGCGATGAAGCCTGCACCCATGACGAAGGCCAGGGTCGCCGCTGGGGAGAAGCGCAGCGCCAGCAACATCGACATGACGATCGGGGTAAGGATCAGCGCCGCGCCGTCGTTGGCGAACAGCGCCGATACCGCCGCGCCCAGCAGCACCATGAAGGCAAACAGCCGGCGCCCGTCCCCGCGGGCCCAGCGCGCCACATGCAACGCCGCCCATTCGAAAAAGCCCGCTTCGTCCAGCAGCAGGCTGATGACGATGAGGGCGATGAAGGTGGCGGTGGCGTTCCAGATGATGGCCCAGACCGTGGGGATGTCATGCAGCGATACCACGCCGAACACCAGGACCAGCACGGCGCCGAGCGTGGCGCTCCAGCCAACCCCCAGGCCTTTGGGCTGCCAGATGACCAGGGTGAGGGTGAGCAGGAAGATCAAAGCGGCTGGGAGCATGGAAACGCTGTCTCGTCTCATGGCGGGGCAGAAGTGACTGTACACGGGCTGATGACGCGTAGGAAAAGTTCCGGTGCAAACATGTAAGTTTCGTAAATAAGATTTAAACCCATTTGAGAATCACTATATTTACCAACCCTGTTGGCCCCCGAACAGTGTTTGCGAGGCCGGTGGGCGTGGGCCCTCCGGCTTCCTGGCAGGGATGTGCCCTTCGCTTACCCATCGCAGGAGATGTGTCAATGCAGTGCAGAACTTCACCCAACAGCCTGGCCCTGGCGTTCGTCGCGTTGGCGTCACCGGCCATGATGGCGAGCGCCGCCGAGACAGTGGAGCGCAGACCTGGTGAGGTAGTGGAGATGCCGGTGGCGGACGACGCATTGGTGATCCAGGACACCCTGGTCACTGCAGAACGCGAAGCGCGTCAGGCGCTGGGTTCGTCGATCATCACTGAAGAAGACATCAAGCGTCGCCCGCCGGCCAATGACTTGTCCGACATCATCCGTCGTGAGCCGGGGGTCAACTTGACTGGCAACAGCGCCAGTGGTGCGCGTGGCAACAACAGGCAGATCGACCTGCGCGGCATGGGCCCGGAAAACACCCTGATCCTCATCGATGGCAAGCCGTCCAGCGCACGCAACGCGGTGCGCTACGGCTGGAACGGCGACCGCGACACCCGCGGCGAAACCAACTGGGTGCCGGCCGAGGCGGTCGAGCGCATCGAAATCCTGCGCGGCCCGGCGGCGGCGCGCTACGGCTCGGGTGCGATGGGCGGGGTGGTCAACATCATCACCAAGCGGCCCACCGAGGCGTTCAAGGGCAGCCTCAACCTGTTCACGCAAATGCCCGAGGACAGCGCCGAGGGTGCCAGCCGTCGTGCCAACTTCAACCTCAGCGGCGGGCTTACCGACAACCTCGGTTTCCGTTTGTACGGTGGCCTGGCCAAGACCGACGCCGATGACCTGGACATCAACGCCGACCACGCCAACAGCGCGTTGGTCGCCGGCCGTGAGGGCGTGCGCAACAAGGACATCAACGGCCTGCTGAGCTGGAGGCTCAACGACGAGCACCGCCTGGAAGCCAGCGCCGGTTACAGCCGCCAGGGCAACCTCTATGCCGGCGACACCATGAACAGCAACGGCGGCAGCAATGTCGACCTGATCTCCAGCCTGTATGGCCACGAGACCAACGTCATGCAGCGCAACACCTATGACTTGACCCACCTGGGCGATTTCAGCTGGGGCACCAGCAAGACTAGCCTGGCTTACGAGTACGTGCGCAACTGGCGCCTGAACGAAGGGCTGGCCGGTGGCCCTGAGGGTGCGATCAACGACAGCGGTGCAGCCATGTCGCGGCTGCGCAACACTCGCCTGAGCAGCGAGGTGAACCTGCCGTTGGCCTTGGGCAATACCGAACATGTGCTGACCCTGGGCGGCGAATATCTTTATGAATCGCTCAACGACCAGGGCTCGTTCCGCCCGCAGAGCTTCGACCCCAGCGGCGGTGGCAGTGACGTCATCAGTGGCTTCGACCGCAGCGACTCGAAGATGACCGCCAAGAGCTACGCGCTGTTCGTCGAGGACAACATCGTGCTGGGCGACACCACCGTCACCCCGGGCTTGCGCTTCGACCACCACGAAACCTTTGGCGACAACTTCAGCCCCAGCCTCAACCTGTCGCACAAGCTGACCGATGCGCTGTCGGTCAAGGGCGGTATCGCACGGGCCTACAAGGTGCCGAACCTGTATCAGTCCAACCCCAATTACCTGCTCTACAGCCGCGGCAACGGCTGCAGCATTCAGCAGAGCAACTCCGGGGGCTGCTACCTGCAGGGCAATGCCGACCTCAAGCCGGAAATCAGCGTCAACAAGGAAATCGGCCTGTTGTATGACCGCGGCACCTGGCGTACCAGCGCGACGTATTTCCGCAACGATTACAAGAACAAGATCATCGGTGATACCGATGTGCTCTACACCATCAACAGCGGCCGCCGTGTGACTCAGTGGGAGAATGCTGGCGAGGCGCGGGTGGAAGGCATCGAGGGCAACCTGTTCGTCGAACTGACGCCGGTGCTCGACTGGAACACCAACCTGACCTGGATGCTCGACAACGACAACCGTGAGACGGGCGAGCCGCTGTCGGTGATCCCCGAGTACACGCTCAACAGCACCCTGGACTGGCGCGCCACCGACAAGCTTTCGTTCCAGCTGGCCGGCACCTACTACGGCAAGCAGAAGTCGCCGACCTACAACTACCGCACCGAGGAAGACTACGACGCCGAGGCGCAGCAGGATGTCGAGGCCTACGGGCTGGTGGATGTCAGCGCCGGGTACAAGTTCAACGCCAACTATGACGTGCGGGTGGGCGTGAACAACGTGTTCGACAAGCAGATCTATCGCGGTGGCAATGCCAGCAGCTCGGGCGCCAACACCTATAACCAGCCGGGGCGTGCGCTGTTCGCTTCCCTGAATATCTCGTTCTGATGCTGAGGCCGCACTGCGGCCCATTCTCGGCGCAAGCCCGCTTCTCCAGATACCCCACTGGCACAACGCAAGTGGATTGAATGGGGGGGCGGGCTTGCCTCGATGCGACTACCAGGAAATGTGCCAATGAACAATAAACCCGCCTGGCTGCTGATCCTCTCGCGCAGCAGCGCCGCGCTGGTCGGCGGCTACGCACTCACCTATGCCGCCAGCGCCTGCCTGGCCCGGCTGTTGCCCCTGTCCCCCGCCGATGCGGTCATCGTCGCGACCCTGCCGGCCTTCGTCTTCTACACCGCAGTCATCCTTTGGGCCTTCGCCAGCCGTGACGCGGTGCGTGCCTGGCTACCGCTGGCCTTGGCTGCACCCTTGGCGTTGATCGGCTTCTGGCCCCAGGTACTGGAGTGGCTGGCATGAAGAACACGTTCACCCAATCGATGGCCTGGCTGCACACCTGGGGTGGGCTGGTTGTCGGCTGGCTATTGTTCGCCATCTTCGTCACCGGCACCCTGGCGGTGTTCGACAAAGAGCTCAACCACTGGATGCAGCCGGAAATCCCGGCCAATGCAGTGACCCAGGCCGATGCCGCGCAGCGCGCCATTGCCTACCTGCAGGCCCATGAACCGCAGGCCGGCAACTGGGGCATCAGCCTGCCCACCGATCGCTCGCCCGGGCTGCGTGTGTCTACCGGGGAGCGGCGCCATGGCGGTGGCGTACAGCTCGACCCGCAGACCGGCGAGGCCATCGCGGTACGCGACAGCGTTGGCGGCAACTTCTTTTTCCGCTTCCACTTCACCCTCGACCTGCCGCGCAACTGGGGCATTTTCGTGGTCGGTGCATTGGCGCTGGTGATGTTGGCGGCGCTGGTCACCGGCATTGTCATCCACAAGAAGATCTTCAAGGAGTTCTTCACGTTCCGGCCGAACAAGGGCCAGCGCTCCTGGCTGGACTTTCACAACGCCAGTGCCGTGCTGTTGCTGCCATTCCACCTGATGATCACCTACACCGGGCTGGTGATCTTCATGCTCATCTACATTCCTGCAGGTGTCGATGCGCTGTTCGCCGGGGACAACCGGGCCTACTTCAAGGCCCAGGGCAACGCCCGCCTGGAGCAGCCGAGGGCCTTGGCCAGGCAGCCCGCGGCGCTGGTCGATGTGGTGCCGCTGCTGGCCCAGGCGCAGGCACGGTTGGGGCCCATAGCCGGTTTCAATATCCGCAACCCCAATACCGCTGGGGCGCGTATCGAGATTCGCCCTGAGCTGGGTAATCGCATCGCGCTGTCGAAGGGGCAGGCCATGGTATTCGATGGTGTCAGCGGTCAGCTGCTCAGCGATGTGACTGAGTGGCGCGCGGCTCCCCTGACCCAGCGGGTCATGGTCGGCCTGCATTTTGCCCAGTTTGGCGGATACCCGATGCGTTGGTTGTACTTCGTGTGTGGGGTCATCAGCTGCGTGATGATCGCCAGTGGCCTGGTGCTGTTTTGCGTGAAGCGTGGGCGTAAGTACGCCAGCACCAGCGCGCAGTTGTCGGCGCGGCGTTGGTACCGGGTTGCCGAGGTGTGCAATGTCGGTTTCGTCACCGGTTTGCTGCTGGCCTGTGTCGGCTTGCTGTGGGCCAGCCGCCTGCTGCCGGTCGAGCTGGTACAGCGCGAGGCCTGGGAGGTGCGGGCATTCTTTGGTACATGGCTGCTGGCGCTGCTGCATGCGGGTATCAGGCCTGCGCGCCGGGCGTGGGTGGAGCAACTGGGGCTGACGGCACTGCTGTGCATGGGCCTTGGGCTGTTCGGTGGGCTGGGGGATGCCTTGCGCTTGGGCGTGGTGGCTTGCGCAATGGTGCTGGGGGTGTTGCTCGGTGTGGTGGCGTGGCGCGTGCAGCAAGGCGGGCGAATGCTGCATGCACCCAGGGCCAGGGCAGGGCGCAGCGTGGAGGCAGGCGCATGATGATGTTGATCGCGGGCGGCGCGCTGTTCGCCTATGCCGGTATGCTTGGCCTTTGCCAAGGCCTGGAACGGCACTATAAACAGGTATGGCAGCGGCCTTGCCCGCGGCCACTGCGCAGGGTGCTGCGTGGCGCTGGCTGGCTGGCACTGATGATCAGCCTGCTGCTGTGCGCCCAGGTCTGGGGCTGGGCCATGGCGCCGGTAGCCTGGTTGGCGATGATGTCGCTCGGTGCAATGCTGCTGGTCGTGCAGTTGCCGTATTGGCCGCGGCTGGCGGTTGGGCTTGCAGGGCTGGTGCCAGTGTGGGGGCTGCTGCACCTGTTTACCTGAGCAGGCCCTATCGCCGGCAAGCCGGCTTCCACATGGATTTGCGCCGGCTTTTAGCAATTGGGCAGGACCGTTGCTTGCACAGGTAAAGCGCAGGCCTGAAGAACGGCGCGGTCGTGGTGGGAGCCGGCTTGCCGGCGATTGGGCTGCGCAGCAGCCCCCATAGCAGAGCTGTAATAGCCCGAGCGCTCGACGGGACCAGCGATCACCGGTGAAACCGGGCCCATGCTTCAGCCAGGTATCTGGCCAAGCACGTTGCGTTGCTCAAGCCAGCGCTCGAAGCTCTGGAATGTTTCGATGGCCGCCTGCACGGTGGCGGCCTGCGCTGCAGGTGCGCTCGACGCCTGGCCAAGGCGGTCGAGGAAGCGGCGCCAGTAGTCGCCGGTCCGCGCACCGTATACATCGAAAAAGGCTGTGCCGTTGGCCGGGCCGAGCCCCAGGCGTTCCGCCATCGCCCTTTTCAGTACCTGGCCGCCCAGGGTGGAGCCCTCCAGAACGTACATCACACCCAGCGCACCGGCCTCATCTTTGATACCCGGCAACGCCTTACACAGGGGCAGGGCGTCGATGTCAGCGGCGCTCAGATGCAGGGCTTGCAGGTCCAGCGTGAGCGCGGGTGTCTTGGCCCTCACCGGTTCCTGGTAGTCGCCCAGGCGAGCTTCGAGGGGCGCGTGGAACCCATAGTAGGCTTGCAGGAGCCGGCTGTAGGCCGCGGCATCGAAGCTCGCTGCAAAGAATGGCAGGCGTGCTTCGAGCGACTTGTGGCAATCGCGGGTGCCCTCGCGCAGGGCTAGCAGCAACGGGCTGGGTGAGGAGGGACTGGCTGGCATTCGGCTCGACTCTAGTGGCATTTCGCCTAATTTGGACTGACCATCGTAACGCAGTGTTCCTCCCCAGCCGCGACATTGTTGCGGAAAAAATAACCTCGGCGTGCTAAACCATTCGGCCGTCCTCCAAGAAGAAGCCAACTGGTGAAAGCCGTACACCTGACCTTGATCTGTCATGCCCTGACAACGGCGCAGAAGACCGGGCACCTGCACGGCCCCGACGACGGCATTCTGCCGATGCTCGCCCAACCGTTCGCCGTGGCGCCTGAAACGCGCATCCTCACCGCGCCGGAGCGGCGTGCGAGGGAAACGGCGGACGGGTTTTCGGCACTGGCGCAGGTCGAGCCGGCATTGGCCGATTGCGACCTGGGACGCTGGCAGGGGCTGGCATTGAAGCGGTTGCAGGTTGAGCACCCGCAGGCGCTGGCGTTGTGGCTGGACGACCCGCACAGTGCGCCACATGGTGGTGAGTCGTTCGGCGAGTTGTGCCAGCGCATGGCGGGGTGGCTGGCGGCCTTCGATGAGCCGGGCGAGTGGGTGGCGGTGACGCATCCCATGGTCATTCGCGCGGTACTGGTGCAGGTGCTGGGTTGCCCCTTGGCGGCCCATCGGCAGATGGATGTGCTGCCTTTGTCACGTGTGCAGCTGAGCTTTACCGGAAGCTGGCGCTTGCGGCTGGGGTGATTCCGGCTTGCAATGGCCTGCACAACGGCCAACCCAGCTCACCGCAAAACCTTGCCTCAGAACGCCAGCTTGTACCCGATCAGCAACAGCATGCCCGCCAGGCAGGGCCGCAGCACGCGGTCGGAGATCTTCCCGGTGAGGTGGCTGCCCAGGTAGATGCCAGGCAACGAGCCCAGCAGCAGGTAGCCCAGCAGCGACCAGTCCATGTTGCCCATGCCCGCGTGGCCCAGGCCTGCGACCAGGGTCAACGGCACCGCGTGGGCGATCTCGGTGCCCACCAGGCGCCGGGTGACCAGGAACGGGTAGAGCAGGAACAGCGCCACGGTGCCCAAGGCACCCGCACCGATCGAGGTCAGGGTGACCATGACACCCAGCACCACGCCGGTGAGTACGGTAAGGATGTTGAGGCTGCGGTCGCTGAGTTGGTAATGGTCACCGGCATGGCGGTTGGCGAACGCTTGCAGGCGCGATTTGAACAGGATCGCCAGTGCAGTGAGGATCAACACCACCGCCAGGCCCTGCTTGATGATGGCATTGAGCGCCGAAGTGTCGGTGTGCAGGGTGCTCAGGAACCACAGGGTCAGCGCTGCGGCCGGGACGCTGCCCATGCTGAGCAGGCCGGTGATTTTCCAGTCGATGTTCTTGTTGCGGCTGTGCACCCAGACGCCACTGGCCTTGGTGATGGCGGCGTACAGCAGGTCAGTGCCCACGGCAGTGGCCGGGCTGATGCCAAACCACAGCAGGATAGGCGTCATCAGCGAACCGCCACCGACGCCGGTCATGCCGACGATGAACCCCACAACCAGCCCGGCTATGGTGAAACCGAAAGAACCTACATCCATACGCTACTCGACTGCCCAGCTTTGCCCGTGATCGGATGGGTGCCAGCATATAGGTAGTTTATATAGCCAAATAGACTTGTTCGTTATTAGGTTATAACCGCTGGCCTTCTACGCCGGCCCGCTCGCCCCCTGCATGAGACGAGCCTGCCGGCGTGTCACCTCAGATGCGGAAGCTGCCCACCAGTTGCTTCAAACGCCCAGCCTGCTGCGCCAGCGCATCGCAATGCTGCAACGTCTGGTTGAGGTTCTCCACCCCTTGCTGGTTCAGCGCATTGATCTGGGTGATGTCCAGGTTCAGGCTCTCGACCACGGCGGTCTGCTCTTCGGTCGCAGTGGCCACCGACTGGTTCATACCATCGATTTCGCCGATGCGCTGGGTCACGCTGGTCAGGCGTACACCGGCCTGGTTGGCGACCTGCACGGTCTGTTCGCTGGACACCTGGCTGGTGTTCATGGTGTGCACCGCCTCGCGGGAGCCGACCTGCAGGCTGGTGATCATGCGGTGGATCTCTTCTGCCGATTCCTGGGTGCGGTGCGCCAGGTTGCGCACCTCATCGGCGACCACGGCAAACCCACGCCCGGCTTCTCCTGCACGGGCCGCTTCGATCGCGGCGTTGAGCGCCAGCAGGTTGGTCTGCTGGGAAATGCCCTTGATCACGTCGAGGATCTTGCCGATTTCGTCGGTGCTGGCATTGAGCGTTTCGATCTGCTCGCACGACTCGCTGATGCGCTGCGACAGGGCGGTCATGGCGTTGATCGCTTCTTCCACCACTTCGCGCCCGCCATTGGCCTGTTCGCTGGCACCACTGGCGTGTTGCGAGGCGTGCGCAGCATTGCGTGCGATTTCCTGAGTGGCGGCACCCAGCTGGTTGATGGCCGCAGCGACACTGTTGGTGCGCATGCTCTGTTCTTCGGAACCGATGATCGATGCATTGGAGGCGTTGACCACCTTTTCCGACAGGTCGTGCACCAGCCGCGTAGCCGACGACACTTCGCTGATCGAGGCGTGAATGCGTTCTACGAAGCGGTTGAACGAGGTGGCCAGTTCGCCGAACTCGTCCTTGCGCGGTACCTCAAGGCGGCGGGTCAGGTCGCCTTCACCTTCGGCGATGTCGCGCATGGCGCGGCCCATGGTGGTCAGTGGGCGCATCAGCACCGGGATCAGCAAGCCCAGCAGCCCGGCGATGGCCGCCACGGCAATGACCATGGCGATGATCGCTGAGGTGCGGAAATGGCTTAAGGCGGCGTAGGCCTTGTCCTTGTCGATCGACAGGCCGATATACCACTGGGCAGACGGCAAGCCCGCCACCGGGGCAAAGGAGATCAACCGCTGCTGGCCATCGAGGGTGACATCCTGCAGGCCGGCCGCCACGCGCAGGCCCGAGCCTGGGTAGATGTCGTTGAGGTTCTTCATCACCTGGTCTTTGTCGGGGCTGACGATCACCTGGCCGCTGCTGTCGGCGAGGAAGGCGTGGCCGATGCCGCCGAAGTCGACCGAGTTGATGATCTGCACCAAGGTATCGAGGGTCAGGTCGCCGCCGACCACCCCGAGCATTTCGCCGTTACGCTTCACCGGCGTGGCGATGGTCACCATCAGGCCACCGACCGCGCCCTGGTAAGGGGCGGTGAGCACGGTCTGCCCGGCGCTGGCCGCGGCGCCGTACCATGGGCGCTGGCGTGGGTCGTAGCCGGCCGGCATTTGGGCGTCGGGGCGCTGGGTGAACACACCATTGGCCTGGCCCAGGTAGGTGAACAGGAAATTTTTCGTGTACGACGGCTGCTCGATCAGCCCAGCCAGGGTATCGCCCGCCCCTTGTTCAGCGATGTCCTGGGCCAGGTTCTCCAGCACCAGGATGCGCCCGCTCATCCAGTTCTGCACGCTGCTGGCAGTCAGCGCACCGGACTGCTGCATCGACGACTCGATGTTCTGGGTGATGGTCTTGCGTTGCAGGTAGTCGTTGTAAAGCGTGAACAGGGCAAAAGCCAGCACCACGATGCCGCATGCGCTGAGGAGGATCTTGTGGCGAAATTTCAGGTTCATGTTTCGAGACCTTGAGCCATGGAGGGAAGGGCACTGCACGCTTTTGGCGCGATGGGCCTGTCCACTCTGCTATCGGCAAATCCCACAAAAATTGAAGCACTTACGTCACTAGGCTGAGGCGATTTCGACGGACGGTGCGCTAGCATTTGGCTAGCTGTTCGATCAGCAAACGCGCCGCCTGGCGCAGCGGTTGCTGCCTGCGCCAGAAGGCATGAATCGGCAACTGTAGTTCGTTGCGGGTATTTGCAAATCGCAGACGTACCAGGCGCCCGTCAGCGATCAGCGGCGCCACCCTGGCCAATGGCAAATCGCCCCAGCCCAGGCCTGCTTCGACCATTTGTACGGCGAAGTCGAAACTGTCGGTGGACCAGTGCGTGGCACCGATCAGCGCGCGCGGGTCGGCCAGCGGCAGGTCGCGGCTGCGCACCAGGATCTGGCGCACGTTGATCAGGTCTTCCAGGTAGCGGATGCGCCCGTCGCGCAGTGCCGGGTGCGCGGGTGACAGGGTGGCAACCAGCGACTCCGTACCAATGTGCTGGAACCCCCGGCTGGCATCGACGTGCAGGCCAGCGAAGGCCAGGCATAGGTCGGCACGGCCGCTGTCGAGCAACTGCAGTGCGTCTTCCTGTGGGGCACTGAGCAGCCGGATGTCCAGCAGCGGGTAGCGCTCGCCAAGCCTCGCGATGGCGGCAAACAGCGGCCGTTGATCTATGTCCGGGACCACGGCGAGGGTCAGGCTGCTCTCCAGCCCTTGCGACAACTCCAGTGCGTGCACCTGCAATAGCCCCAGTTGCTCGGCGATCAGCCTGGCGTGTGGCTCTAGCGCCACAGCCTGAGCGGTAGGACGAACCTCGCGCGGGCCGCGCTCGAACAGCGAGTAGCCCAGTTCGGCTTCAAGGTTACCGATGGCCATGCTGACGGCAGAGGGTACCCGGCCAAGGGTGCGCGCCGCTGCGGAAAACGAACCCCGATCGAGCACGGCGAGGAACAGCTGGATATTGTCACTGGAAAAATTCATGTCGGCCTCCTATCAGTGAATCTGAAAGCTCCCGACTTTGTCTGTCAATATATTTGAAGCATTCTTGCGTCCTTCGCTTGATACCCAATGAGGTAAACCCCGGTGCAGGGATTGAAACGCAAACTGGTCTACGTGACGTTCTACGAGCTGATTGGCTTGTGCATGTCGACGTTGGGGCTGGCTTACTTGTCCGATACCCAGGCTTCGCATACTGGGCCGCTGGCGGTGATGATCACCACCATCGCCATGCTCTGGAACCTGATTTACAACAGCCTGTTCGAGTATTGGGAGAGCCGCCAGGCCAAGCGCGGCCGCAGCGTGGCGCGGCGGGTGGTGCATGCTGTCGGCTTCCAGCTGACCCTGGTGGTGTACCTGATCCCGCTGATCGCCTGGTGGCTGGGCATGAGTCTGGTCCAGGCGTTCCTGGTGGACCTTGCGTTCATCATCCTGGTGCCCTGCTACACCTTTGCCTACAACTGGGGGTTTGACCGGATCTTCGGTTTGCCGGCATCGACCATGGCCACCGCCTGAGGGTGTCGGTGCCGCTATGGCGGCAGGCGAATCAACAAGGGTTCCTGGCGCGCAGGGGGTTGCGGTTGCACTGCCTGCTGCACGGGCCGCGGCGCACTGGCCAGCAAGCTGTCCTCGACCTGCCCTGACAGGTAGTACACCCCCGCCATGGCGCCGCTCTGGCGGTTCTCCATCAGCTCTTGCCATTCCTGATTGAGCGCCACGTTGAGGATCACCCGCAATTGCTCGACCATCTCCGGGTGATCGCGGTCGTGAGTGATCATGCCGTAGCCGGCGGCCGCCACCGAGATCATCGCCCCGGCCACCTTGCCCACCGCACTGGCCACTGCGCTGGCAATGCCGCGTGGGGCCAGGGTGGCGCCAAGCTTCTCGCTGGCGCGGGTCGCCACCGACGACAGGCCGATGTCGGTCTGCCCCGGGCCTTTGGCCGCTTGCTGGTGCAGGTGGTCGCGCAGGGCGAGCCAGGCGGGTTGCTGATCGAGCGGCTTGGCCTTGAGCAATTGATAAAGGCTGGCATTGCGCGCCGGCGGCGGCCCCAGGGCAATGGCCGGGATTCGGTTCAGGCGCTGGCTGAGCTGGTCGGGCGGGGCGTTGTAGCGCTGGATGATGGCTGGCAGTTGCTGGCCGAACAGCTGCACGTACAATTCGCAGGCGCGGTCGCGGATGACTTCGGGGTTGATCTGCTCGGCCACCGGCTCGATCACCCGCTTCTGGTACTGCTCCTGCAGGTACAGGGCCAGGCGTTTTTCCGCAGGCTCGCGGCCCTCGCCACTGTTGAGCTTGTACCAGGCGACCTTGAGGGTCAGCCATTGCTGGGTCCAGTAACCGGTGAACCAGGGAATGAAGTCGCTTTCGGTACGTTGCTGTACCTGTTCTTTCCACACTCGCATCGAGCGCCGTGCATAGTCGTTGGCCGAGCCAGCAGCGCCTACCGAGGCATCGATCAGTTCCTGGTCAATCCGTTGCCAGGCGGCGGGTGTGAGCACGGCGGGCGGCGGGGCAGGCGGACGCTTGCCGGCGCAGCCGCCGAGGGCGAGCAGAAGGCAGAGCAGCACGAGGATACGTGGGTTCACACGACCGCCTCCCGGGTTTCGAGGCTAGGTGGTTAACCGAGTATAGGGCCGGCGATCGGCTGCGCCTGCGTCCTGTCAGGCCAGGTCTAGTTTTTCTTCCAGGCGGTCCAGGTGCTCGCCCATCAGCGCGAGCGCCGCTGCAGCGTTACCGGCCTCCACGGCATCGATGATCGCTGCGTGCTCTTGCCAGGCACAGTGCTCGCAGCAGGGTGATTCGTAGTGGGCGATGATCAGTGACGTCATCGGCACCAGGCCGTTGAGAAAGCGTGCCAGCGGTGCGTTGGCGGCCACCTGGGCAAGCTTGAGGTGGAACTCGCCGCCCAGGCGGATCGCTGCACAACGTTCGCCACGTTCGTGGTGCTGGCGCTCACGCTCCACCAGCGAACGCAATTGGCGGATCTGCGCCGGCCGCGCGCGTTGCGCCGCCAGGCTGATCAGGGTGGTTTCGGCCAAGCGGCGGGCGCTCAGTACCTGGCGCGCCTGGTGCGGGTCGGGGGCGGCCAGGTGCGCGGTGTGGCTGGGGCGCTGCACCACCACCTGCTGGTCCGAGAGGCGCCCCAGCACCCGGCGAATTACCGTGCGGCTGACGCCGAAGGCGTTGCCCAGTGCCTGCTCGGGCAGCAGGCTGCCGGGCGGCAGGCGCTGCTCGAGAATCGCGTCGAACAGGCGGGGGTAGATCTGCTCGGCCGACAGCCGGGTTTCGCCGGCGGCGAGCAGGGCAGGCAGGTGGCGGGCGGCTTGGGCGCAGGCGGTCATGGTCGCTCTCCTGGGGTCATTGGCGCGGATGCTCATCCGGGATGTTCAGTTCGATGCCCATGCGCTGCCCTTCGGCGAGGATGTGCTGGCGCATCTGGGCGCTGGCCTGGGCGCTGTTGCGCTCGCGAATGGCGCGTACCACGGCTTCGTTTTCCTTGAGCCGCGCAGCAAGGTGTTCGGGTGAGTTGCGCAGCATGTTGGCGCTTTGCTTGAGGGCATTGCCGGTCTGCTGTACCACGCTCTGGAAAATCGGGTTGGTGGTCAGCGCGAACAGGGCCTCGTGGAAGGCGATGTAGGCCTTGGCCCCGGCATCGCTGTCATCGGCATCCAGCGCTTCGCGCATGTCCATCAGGATCAGGCGTAGCTGGCCGATGTCCTGACTGTTGGCCGATTGCGCCACCAGGCCGACGATGAAGGGTTCGAGGGTGTAGCGCAGCTCCAGGACATCGGCCAGGCTGGCCGCGGCGCTGCTGTCGACGCCTGGTTCCAGCACGGCAGGCTCTGCATCGAGCACCAGCACGCCCTTGCCCGGCATGGAGCGCACCAGGCCGAGGGTCTCCAGCACGGTCACCGCTTCGCGCAGGCTGGGGCGGCTGATGCCCAGTTGTTCGGCCAGTTCGCGCTGGCCGGGCAGCATGTCGCCGGAGCGCCACTGGCCGCGGGCCAGTGCTTGGCGCAGTTTTTCCACCACTGAGTTGACGACGGTCGATGAGCTGATCACGATTTTCTCCTGAGGGCCGGCGTCAACGCCGGCCACGTGGGCTCAGAATTCCTGTTGATGGGCGTTGGGCTGCTTGCGTGGGGCATGGGCAAAGCCGGGTTTGCCATCGAGCACATTCTGCGCACGTTCCAGATCGATGTCTTTTTCCCAGCGGGCGATGGCCACGGTGGCCACGCAGTTGCCGATCAGGTTGGTCAGCGCCCGGCCAATGCCCATGAACCAGTCCACTGCCAGCACCAGCACCAGGCCGACCACCGGGATCGCCGGCACGGCGGTGAGGGTGGCGGCAAGGATCACCAGCGCCGAGCCTGGGATGCCGTGAGCGCCTTTGGACGTCACCAGCGACACCAGCAGGATGGTCAGCAGGTCCGTCATCTCCAAGGGGGTGCCGGTTGCGTTGGCGATGAACACGATGGCCAGGGTCAGGTAGATGGAGAAGCCGTCGAGGTTGAACGAATAGCCGGTCGGGATCACCAGGCCAACGGTGGAGCTGCCTATGCCCAGGTGCTCGAGCTTGCGCATGATCTGCGGCAGGACTGCATCGGAGGAGGCGGTGCCAAGCACGATGGTCAGCTCTTCACGCAGGTATTTGATGAACGGCAGCAGTTTCAGGCCCGAAAGGCGCATCACGGTGCCCAGGATAATCAGTACGAAGCCCGCGCAGGTCAGGTAGAACAACGCCACCAGGCCACCCAGGTGCTGCAGCGACTCCAGACCATATTTGCTGGTCGTGAAGGCGATGGCGCCAAAGACACCGATCGGCGCCAGGCGCACGATCATGCCCATGATGCGGAAAATCACGTGGCTGAGTTCGTTGATCAACCGCGAAATGCCGGCGGCCGAGTCACCCACCAGGTTCAAAGCACTGCCGAACAGTACCGAGAACAGCAAGACTTGAAGGATGTTGTTGTCGGCGAAGGCGCCTACCACCGACGTGGGGATCAGGTCCATGAAGAACGCGGTGGCGCCATGGATATGCTGGCCGCGTTCGGCCAGGCCGTTGGCGTCGGCAGCAGAGAGCTGATCGAGGTGGATATTGGCGCCGCTGCCAATACCGCTGCTGAAGGCGAACACCAGGCCGATCACCAGGGCGATGGTGGTCAGCACTTCGAAGTAGATCACCGATTTGAGGCCGATGCGCCCGACTTTCTTCAGGTCGCCGGCACCGGAAATGCCGCTGACCACCACGCAGAAGACGATCAGGCCGATAAGCATCTTGATCAGCTTGATGAAGCCATCGCCTAGAGGCTTGAGCTGCAGGGAAAGGTCGGGGAAGCTGAGGCCGCAGGCGATGCCAAGGGCAAGGCCGAGCACAACTTGCAGGAAGATCGAACGCGAGCACCATTTGAGCATGGGAGTGATCTCTGATCGGTGTCCTTGCTTCGGTGCCGCACGGGGCGAAAGAGCGCAGGACTTATTTATTTTTGTGGTCTTACCGGTTTGTTCAGCGCGAGGTCATAAAAGCGCGAAAAATCCGAATATGCAAGGGTTTTTGGCCTTACCGGTCTGACCAGTTGTGGGGCATTTCGACTTGCCAGGCTCTAGTTCGGTGCGTGCTGCCGATTGAGAGGATGCGCCGTGGCCGGCAATTGCCAATACCTGAGGGGGTGTTAGCAAGCTGCCTGCCAACTTCTGCCCGTTCAGGGCTGCGGGGCGCTGCTTTTGACCGACGCCAGTTCAGGGTGTGCCACGAGCTTATCGATGTGCAGGGCGCCGTCGTTCATCCAGCTTTCGCTCAGCACCCGGTAGTGCTCCATGTCCCGACAGCGCACGCGCAGGCTGTAGTCGAAATGGCCGCTGATCAGCTGGCATTCATGAACGTCAGGGCAGGCCAGCATGGTGGCCTCGAACGCCTTTTGCGAGGACCGCCCGCTCAGGTTGGACAGGGCGACGAGCACCAGCAGCGACAGCCCTGGTGCGACTTTCTGCAGGTCGATGATTGCGCCGTAACCGCGGATCACGCCACGCCGTTCCAGCTTGCGCACCCGTTCCAGGCACGGGCGCGGCGTAAGGTGGACCAGGGTGGAGAGTTTTTCGAAGGTGATGCGACCGTCGACGCGCAGTATGTCGATGATGGCTTGGTCGATGCGGTCCAGCGGGGCAGAGGTGGCGTCCTTGGTGTCCATGCGCGGTGCTTCTTTGTTGAAAGCGGGGGCATGAACAGGTTAGGCGTTTATCGGGGGATCGTCCTCACGCGCTGGCGAGTGGGCTGCCCAGCAGCCCAAGCTCCGTCAGGCGCAGGCGCTGTCGGCCCGGTGCACTGAGCGGGCCGCCACTACGCGAGGCTGCAGCAGTGCATACAAGTCCTTGGGGTTTTCCAGCATCGGCACCAGCCCGATCTCCTGGCCAATCCCCAACGCGAGCGCGGTATCGAGCACATAGCGCAGCGCCGAATAATCTTCCAGTGCGAAACCTACCGAATCGAACAGGGTCACCTGGCCGGCGTTTTCACGGCCCGGCACAAGGCCTGCGACCACCTGCCAGAATGCGAAGACCGGCGAATCGGCCGGCATCTGCTGGATTTCGCCTTCGACCCGGGTTTGCGGCTCGTACTCAACGATCACCCGGGCCCGTTCGACGATGTGCCGGTGCAGCTCGGTCTTGCCCGGGCAGTCGCCGCCCACGGCATTCAGGTGCATGCCCGGTTCGATCATGTCCGGTGTGAGGATGGTCGCGTACGTCTTGTCCGCCGTGACCGTGGTGACGATATCGGCGCCGCGCACGGCTTCAGCGACGCTATGGGCGACGATCACCTTGAGCCCGGGGCGGCCTGCCAGATTGGCCACCAGCTTCGCGGTGGCTGCAGGGTCGATGTCGTACAGGCGGATCTCGTCGATGCCCAGCAGCATCTTGAAGGCGATGGCCTGGAATTCGCTTTGCGAGCCGTTGCCGATCAGCGCCATGCTGCGGCTGTCTTCACGCGCCAGGTAGCGGGCGGCCAGGGCCGAGGTGGCGGCAGTACGCATCGCTGTGGTCAGGGTCATCTCGCTGAGCAGCAGCGGCGCGCCGGAGCCGACGTCGCTCAGGGCGCCGAAGGCCATCACCGTGGGCAGGCCGAGGCGGGTGTTCTTTGGGTGACCGTTGACATACTTGAAGGCATACCGGCCAGCGTCGGAAACGGGCATCAGTTCGATCACGCCGTCCGTGGAAGGGTTGGCCAGGCGCGGGCACTTCTCGAAATCGTGCCAGCGCAGGTAGTCCTGACGGATGTACTCGGCCATCTCCACCAGGCAGGTGGCCAGGCCTTTGCGGTTGACCAGGCGGGCGAGGTCTTGCACATCGATGAAGCGGGTCATGGCATCTCCCTGCAACGTGCGGGTTGGGCTGTAGGGATATTGTCGGGCGCGCAGGGGGGAAATGCCGGCTGAATGAGGCGTTTCGGGCAGCGGGTGCGGCTGACTTCGGGGCGCGGGCAGCCGAATCGGCTGCCGGCCACCGGTCATTGCTCGCGCAGGCGCTTGTACAGTGTCGTCCGGCTGATCCCAAGGCCCCGCGCCACGGCCGAGAGATTGCCATTGGCACGTTTCAGCAGGCTGTGCAGGTCTGCTTCATGCTCACTGCCGCCGCTCGACACCGGGCGCTCATGTGCTTCAGCCAGAAAGCCGCCAGGCAGATGCTCGACACTGACCGGCCCATCCCCTGCCAACGCCAGCGCAACCTGCATCACACTCACCAGCTCGCGCACATTGCCTGGCCAAGGGTGCCGGTCGAGCAGATCGAGGATGGGCAGCCCCAGGTACTGGGGTTGCTGAGGGTCGCGATAACGTGCGTGGATGTGTTCGATCAACGCTCGCCGGTCAGTGCGCTCGCGCAGCGCCGGCAACACGACTGCCATTGCCGCGATGCGGTAGTAGAGGTCTTGCCGAAAGCGCCCTGCACGCACCTCTTCGGCCAGGTCCCGATTGCTTGCAGAGACGACGCGGATATCCACCGCTACCGGTTCGCCGCTGCCCAGGGGTTGAATGCTGCGCGACTGCAGCACGCGCAGCAGGCGGGCTTGGGTCGGCAGCGGCATGTCGCCGATTTCGTCGAGGAACAGGATGCCCTGGTTGGCCTTGCGGATCAGCCCGGGGTTGCCCTTGTGATGAGCGCCGGTGAAGGCGCCTTTGTCGTAACCGAACAGCTCCGATTCCACCAGGTCTGCCGGGATCGCCGCACAGTTGACCGCGATCAACGGCTGGCGGGCACGGCTGCTGGCGCGGTGCAGGGTCTGGACGAAGACTTCCTTGCCGACGCCGGTTTCACCCTGAACCAGCAACGGGATGTCTTTTTCCAGCATCAGCCTGGCCTGGGCCAGGGCCTTTTCCATGCGTGGGTCGCCATTGCCAAGCGCTGAGCCTGGGGTGCTTTGCCGCGGTGCCTGCCACTGGCAGTGAAGGCGGTTGCGCCCGGCTGCCTGCAAGGCGAATGGCTGCTGCTGGGGGTGGGCAAGCAACTGGCACAAGGGGATCTGGAACAGTTGCTCGACGTTCTGCTGCAGCGGGTTGCCGCCCAGCAGGCTATCGGCTCGATGATTGGCGGCGAGCACCTGGCCACGTTCATCGAACACCAGCAGCCCGGCCCAAGGGCTGTCGAGGTTGTCGCAAGCGCTGTTGAACAGCAATTGGGCGTGCTGTTCGGCATGCTGCGCAAGGATCAGGCGGTTCTCCAGGCTCTGGCCCATCATGCGCACCAGGCCGAGGGGCTGGGAGGCGGGCAGGTAGCCGTCGCTGGCCACGTCGAGCACCCCGACCAGTTGCCGCTGGGCATCGTACAGCGGGGTGGCGGCGCTGGACATGTAGCGGTTCTGGCGCAGGTAGTGTTCGTCCTGGCCGACATGGACGGGCTCGGCGCAGACCAGCGCGGTGCCCAGTGCATTGGTGCCCACGCCCCGTTCGTGCCAGTGGGCGCCGGCACTGAAGCCGTGCTGGTGCTGGGGGCAGACGAAGCGGCGCGAGCCCCAGGTCTGGAGCAGGCAGCCGCTGGCGTCGGCGAGCATCACCAGGTAGCTGGCATTGCCCAGCAGGTGCGTGTACTGCGGCAGCACGGCATCGCGGGTGTGGTGCAACAGGGCCTGGCGCCGCTCCAGCAGGGCGCTGAGTTCGGCCCGGGTCAGGCAATCGAAGTCGGGTGCGCTCTGTGGCTGCAGGCCGTGATCACGGCAGCGCGCCCAGGAGGCCTGGATAAGTTGGGCATGGGGCGAAGGGGCGGTGGCCATGGGCCTGTCCTGTGTGATTGTTGTTATCAGCCGACCGCTGTTGAGTGTCGTCCACCGTTGTTCATTGTCAAACCCGCCACTGTTCAGGTGTTCAGCGAAAGTGTTCAGTTGTGAATCGCGGCTGGCCTGCCGCCACCGCCTGGGGCCCAGGCCAGAGCGGCGCGAGGGAACTGGCACGGAACTGGCTATTTGTGCCGGACAACCACAATAACAAGGTCCTGCCATGTCCCTGGTGCTGGAACAGGTCAGCCGCAGCGTCGATAACCAGCCCTGGATCATCGATGCGTCTGTGCATTTCGAGCCTGGCTCGTTCAACGTGCTGCTCGGCCGGACCTTGGCCGGCAAGACCAGCCTGATGCGCCTGATGGCCGGGCTGGACCGCCCCGACCAAGGCCGCGTGCTTATGGCCGGTGAAGATGTCACGGGTGTGCCGGTGCGCCAGCGCAACGTGTCGATGGTGTATCAACAGTTCATCAATTACCCGACCTTGAGTGTCTACGAAAACATCGCCTCGCCCCTGCGTCAGGCGCGCATGCCCGAGCCCCAGATCCGTAGGCGGGTGCAGGAAACAGCCGAGATGCTACGCATCGAGACCTACCTGCAACGCTTGCCGCTGGAGCTTTCTGGTGGCCAGCAGCAACGCACGGCGATGGCCAGGGCGCTGGTCAAGGATGCCGGGCTGATTCTGTTCGATGAGCCGCTGGTCAACCTCGACTACAAGCTGCGCGAAGGGCTGCGACAAGAGCTGCGCGAGCTGTTCGCCGCGCGCAACTGCATTGCCGTGTATGCCACCACCGAGCCTAACGAAGCGCTGGCGCTGGGGGGCACCACTACCTTGGTGCACGAGGGGCGGATCGTGCAGAGCGGGCCCACGGCCGAGGTCTACCAGCGGCCCGGCAGCGTGCTGGCCGCCGAGCTGTTCAGCGAACCGCCGATCAACCTGGTGCCGGGGCGGATCAGCGGCAACGAGGTGAGCCTGGCCCAGGCCGTGCACTTCGCCCGCAATGTCGACCTGCGCAGCCTGGGCGACGGCGACTACCGCTTTGGGGTGCGCCCCAGCCACATCACCCTGGTGCCGGCCCATGACGATGACCTGGAACTGGCGGTGCGGGTGGAACTGGCCGAGATCAGCGGTTCCGAGACATTCCTGCACGTGCGCAACGAGCATTGGCGGATGGTCCTGCATCTGCCGGGGGTGCACGAGTATCAGGTGGATACGCCGATCCGGATCTTCATACCCACCCACAAGCTGTTCGTCTTCAACAGCGCCGGAGCACTGGTACAGGCACCGGGCCTGCGCCAGGCAAGGAGCGCCTGATGGCCGAAATCCGCCTGCACCAACTGGCGCACAGCTACAGCCGACAACCCGCCGGCGAGGGCGATTACGCGCTGCATCAACTGGAGCATGTGTGGGAGCAGGGCGGTGCCTATGCGTTGCTCGGGCCTTCCGGGTGTGGCAAGTCGACGTTGCTGAACATCATCTCGGGGCTGCTCACGCCCTCCCATGGCCAGGTGCTGTTCGACGGCAAGCCGGTCAATGACCTTTCACCGCAGCAGCGCAACATTGCCCAGGTGTTTCAGTTCCCGGTGGTGTACGACACCATGACGGTGTTCGACAACCTGGCGTTCCCGCTGCGCAACCAGGGCTTGGACGAGGGCAGGGTGCGCACGCGAGTCGAAGAGATCGCCGAAGTGCTCGACCTGGGCGCGCTGCTGAAGAAAAAGGCGCGCAACCTCAGCGCCGACGAGAAGCAGAAAGTCTCCATGGGCCGTGGCCTGGTGCGCGATGACGTCTCGGCGATTCTTTTCGACGAGCCGTTGACGGTGATCGACCCGCACCTGAAATGGAAGTTGCGGCGCAAGCTCAAGCAGATCCATGAGCAGTTCAACATCACCATGATCTACGTGACCCACGATCAACTGGAGGCTTCGACCTTCGCCGACAAGATCGCGGTGATGCATGGCGGGCGCATTGTCCAGTTCGGTACCCCGCGTGAGCTGTTCGAGCGGCCACGGCATACCTTTGTCGGCTACTTCATCGGCAGCCCGGGGATGAACCTGATCGACGTGCGCGCCGACGCGGGCGGGGTCGCGTTCGGCGATGTGCACCTGGCACTGCCCGACGGGCTGCGCGAACGCCTTGCTGCGACGAACGCCGGGCGCCTGCAAGTGGGTATACGCCCGGAGTTCGTGCAACTGTGGGACGCCCCATTCGATGGGGCCCTGCCTGCCAGCGTGCTGGATGTCGAGGACCTGGGCACCTATCGCATCGTCACTCTCGTGCTCGGCGGCGTGTCGCTCAAGGCGCGCCTGGCAGAAGACCGCCCGGTGCCGGCGGCGCACGCCTGGGTCGGCCTGCCGATGCAGTGGCTGCTGCTGTACGTCGACGATGTGCTGCTGGAGGCCGTGCCATGAACAAGGTGCCGAACAATAAGGCCTGGTGGCTGGTGCTGCCGGTGTTCCTGCTGGTGGCTTTCAGTGCCGTAATGCCGATGATGACGGTCGTCAACTATTCGGTGCAGGACATTTTCGACCAGTCAAGCCGCTACTTCGTCGGCGCCGACTGGTACCGCCAGGTGTTGCGCGACCCGGCATTGCACGATGCCTTGCTGCGCCAGTTCATCTATTCCGCCTGTGTGCTGCTGATCGAAATCCCGCTGGGCATCGCCATTGCCCTGACCATGCCGACCAAGGGGCGCCTGGCGTCGGTGTGCCTGATCGTCATGGCCATCCCGCTGCTGATCCCGTGGAACGTGGTCGGCACCATCTGGCAGATCTTTGGCCGCGCCGATATCGGCCTGCTCGGCGCCACGCTGGCCAAGCTTGGCGTCAGCTACAACTATGCCGGCGACCCGTTCGACGCCTGGCTCACCGTGCTGGTGATGGATGTCTGGCACTGGACATCGCTGGTGGCATTGCTGTGCTACTCGGGGCTGCGGGCCATACCCGACGTGTATTACCAGGCCGCGCGCATCGACCGGGCTTCGGGCTGGGCCGTGTTCCGGCACATCCAGTTGCCCAAGCTCAAGAACGTGCTGCTGATCGCGGTGATGCTGCGCTTCATGGACAGCTTCATGATCTACACCGAGCCGTTCGTGCTGACCGGTGGCGGGCCGGGTAACGCCACGACCTTCCTGAGTCAGACCCTCACACGCATGGCGGTCGGGCAATTCGACCTGGGCCCGGCGGCCGCGTTTTCGCTGGTGTATTTCCTGATCATCCTGCTGGTGTCATGGCTGTTCTATACCGCCATGACCCACGCCGACAAGGACTAGGCCATGAGCACACGCAAGACGCTGGCCCTGCTGCTGTACTTCTTCTTCCTGCTGGTGCCGATCTACTGGCTGCTGAACATGTCGTTCAAGAGCAACACCGAGATTCTCGGTGGCCTCACCCTATGGCCGCAGGCGTTCACCCTCGACAACTACCGGGTGATCTTCACCGATGCCAGCTGGTACAGCGGCTATATCAATTCGCTGTACTACGTGTGCCTCAACACACTGATTTCGCTGCTGGTGGCGTTGCCGGCGGCTTATGCGTTCTCACGCTACCGTTTTCTCGGTGACCGCCACCTGTTCTTCTGGTTGCTGACCAACCGCATGGCGCCGCCTGCGGTGTTTCTGCTGCCGTTCTTTCAGCTTTATTCGTCCATCGGTCTGTTCGACACCCACATTGCCGTGGCCCTGGCCCACTGCCTGTTCAACGTACCGCTGGCGGTGTGGATTCTCGAGGGGTTCATGTCGGGCGTGCCGAAGGAGATCGATGAAACCGCCTACATCGATGGCTACAGCTTCCCGCGTTTCTTCTTGAAGATCTTCATCCCGCTGATCGGTTCCGGCATCGGCGTGACGGCGTTTTTCTGCTTCATGTTTTCCTGGGTCGAACTGTTGCTGGCGCGCACCCTGACGTCGGTGAACGCCAAGCCGATCGCCGCCGTGATGACCCGCACGGTGTCTGCTTCGGGCATCGACTGGGGCGTGCTGGCGGCGGCAGGGGTGCTGACCATCCTGCCGGGCATGCTGGTGATCTGGTTCGTTCGCAACCATGTGGCCAAGGGCTTTGCCCTGGGCCGGGTGTGAGGAGGGCGACGCATGGAGTGGATGGCCTGGACCTTGCCCACCGCGCTGTTCTTCGCCGCTGTGGGCGTTCTGCTGGTGTGCATGACCCTGTTCGAGCTGCGCCGCCCTTGTGTAGAACGGCGTGGCTTCCTGCCGATCGTCACCAGCCGTGGCGACCGGTTGTTCATCGGCCTGTTGGTCAGCGCCTACCTGCACTTATTGGTAGTCGGGGTCAGCGACTGGCCTTTGTGGGTGGCCTCGCTGCTGTCGCTGGGCTGGCTCGTGGTGGTGCTGCGCTGGGGCTGAGCGACGGCTCCGGGGAATAACTCAATCGGGAGATGACAATGTTCCATGACAAACATAACCGGCGACATTTGACCCTGGCCGCGTTGCTGGTACTGGCCGGCGTACACAGTGCGGCGTGGGCCGATCAGTATGAGGATGCGGCATCGAAGTGGATTGCCAGCGAGTTCAAACCGTCGACCCTGACGCCGGAGCAGCAGTTGGCAGAGCTCAAGTGGTTCATCAAGGCCGCCGAGCCGTTTCGGGGGATGAAGATCAATGTCGTGTCGGAAACCATCACCACCCATGAGTACGAGTCCAAGGTGCTGGCCAAGGCCTTCAGCGAGATCACCGGGATCCAGCTGACCCACGACCTGCTGCAGGAAGGCGACGTGGTGGAGAAGCTGCAGACGCAGATGCAGTCGGACAAGAACATCTACGACGGCTGGGTCAACGACTCTGACCTGATTGGTACGCATTTTCGCTACGGCAAGGTGGAGTCGATCACTGACCTGATGGCCAACGAAGGCAAGGCCTACACCTCGCCGACCCTGGACCTCAAGGACTTCATCGGCATTTCGTTCACCACCGCGCCGGATGGCAAGGTTTATCAGTTGCCCGACCAGCAGTTCGCCAACCTGTACTGGTTCCGCGCTGACTGGTTCGAGCGGCCCGAGCTCAAGGCCAGGTTCAAGGAAAAGTATGGTTATGAACTGGGCGTGCCGGTGAACTGGTCGGCCTATGAAGACATCGCCAAGTTCTTCACCGAGGACGTCAAGGAAATCGACGGCAAGCGCGTTTATGGTCACATGGATTACGGCAAGAAGGACCCTTCACTCGGGTGGCGCTTCACCGATGCCTGGTTCTCCATGGCTGGCGGTGGCGACAAAGGCCTGCCCAATGGCTTGCCCGTGGACGAGTGGGGCATCCGCGTGGAGGATTGCCACCCGGTGGGCTCCAGTGTGACCCGCGGCGGCGACACCAACGGGCCGGCGGCCGTCTATGCCACGCAGAAGTATGTCGACTGGATGCGCGCCTACGCGCCCAAGGAGGCGCAAGGCATGACCTTCTCCGAGGCCGGCCCGGTGCCGGCGCAAGGCAACATCGCTCAGCAGATTTTCTGGTACACCGCCTTTACCGCCGACATGACCAAGCCGGGGCTGCCGGTGGTCAATGCCGACGGCACCCCGAAGTGGCGCATGGCGCCCTCGCCCAAGGGGCCTTACTGGGAGGAGGGGATGAAGCTGGGCTATCAGGACACCGGCTCCTGGACCTTCTTCAAGTCCACCCCCGAGAAGCAGCGCCTGGCCGCTTGGCTGTACGCCCAGTTCGTCACCTCCAAGACGGTGTCGTTGAAAAAGACCATCGTTGGCCTGACGCCTATCCGCGAATCGGATATCAACTCCCAGGCCATGACCGACCTTGCGCCCAAGCTTGGCGGGCTGGTGGAGTTCTATCGCAGCCCGGCGCGGGTGCAGTGGACCCCGACCGGTACCAATGTGCCGGACTATCCTCGCCTGGCTCAACTGTGGTGGAGCCATATCGCCGAAGTGGCCAGTGGCGAGAAAACGCCGCAAGAGGCGCTGGATGGCTTGGCCCGGGATCAGGATCGCATGATGGAGCGGTTGCAGCGGTCCAATGCCCAGGCCACCTGCGCGCCTAAGCTGAACCCTGAAAAAGACGCACAGTACTGGTTCGACCAGCCAGGGGCGCCAAAACCGAAACTGGCCAACGAGAAGCCCAAGGGCGAGACGGTCAGCTATGACGAGCTGCTGAAATCGTGGGAGGCGGCGCGCAAGTGACCGGCTAGAGGCCGAAGCCGATACACCGCCGGCAACGTGAGACATCCAAGGCAAAAAAAACGGCACCTGCCAGAGGTGCCGTTTTCAGGTCAGGCCAACTTACTTATGCAGTTCTTCTGCCGCATACAGCGTGTTTTCCAGCAGGCAGGCCCGGGTCATCGGGCCGACGCCGCCCGGCACCGGCGTGATCCAGCCGGCGCGGGGCAGGGCGGTCTCGTAGACCACATCGCCGACCAGCTTGCCGTCTTCCTGGCGGTTGATGCCCACGTCGATGACGATGGCGCCTTCTTTCACCCACTCACCCTTGACCAGCCCCGGCTTGCCGGCAGCCACGACCACCAGGTCGGCGCGGCCGACATGCCCGGCCAGGTCCTTGGTGAAGCGGTGGCAGACGGTCACGGTGCAGCCGGCCAGCAGCAACTCCATGGCCATCGGGCGGCCCACGATGTTGGACGCGCCGACGATTACGGCGTCCATGCCGTACAGGTCCTGACCTGTGCTTTCGAGCAGGGTCATGATGCCTTTGGGGGTGCACGGGCGCAGCAGCGGAATACGCTGGGCCAGGCGGCCGATGTTGTACGGGTGGAAGCCATCGACGTCTTTGTCCGGGCGGATACGCTCGAGCAACAGCGATGCATCCAGGTGCGCCGGCAGCGGCAATTGCAGCAGGATGCCGTCCACTGCCGGGTCGTCGTTGAGGCGGTCGATCAGCTCGGTCAGGGCTTGCTGCGTGGTTTCGCTGGGCAGGTCGAAGGCCTGCGAAATGAAGCCGACCTCTTCGCAGTCCTTGCGCTTGTGCGAGACATAGACTTGGGAGGCGGGGTCGGTACCGACCAGGATCACCGCCAGGCCCGGCGTGCGCAGGCCTTGCTGGCGACGCTCCACGACACGTTGAGCGATCTGCTTGCGCAGGTTGGCGGCGATCGCCTTGCCATCGATTAGGTGTGCAGTCATAGACGCGTGATTAACCATCGAGAAAGGAACAATAAAGAGGGCGCATTCTCGCACGACACGGCCCGAGGGCAAAGGCGGGTGGTCGGGCAAATCCCCTAACCCCTTAAATAATTTAAATTTTTTATAGAAAGGTGTTGACGCTTATACGGGTCGCCTATAAGATTCGCCGCACTTGTCGGGCACAGCCTAGCACTGGTTGGCGAAGTCGGGCAGAATGGGTGGTTTTCATATTGCTCATTCGGTTAGGCTTTACGCTTATGCGCCCGTAGCTCAGCTGGATAGAGCATCCGCCTTCTAAGCGGATGGTCGCAGGTTCGAGTCCTGCCGGGTGCGCCATTAGGCAGCTTGGGCAAGCAAGTAAGGCAGTAAAGCGATATGGTGGGCGTAGCTCAGTTGGTAGAGCGCCGGATTGTGATTCCGGTTGTCGTGGGTTCGATTCCCATCGTCCACCCCATATTCTTCAGAGGCGCCTTGATTGTAGATCTGGCGCCTTTGTTTTAAGCGTTATGCGGACGTGGTGAAATTGGTAGACACACTGGATTTAGGTTCCAGCGGCGCAAGCTGTAAGAGTTCGAGTCTCTTCGTCCGCACCATGTTTTTGTAAGCATGTTTTTGTAAAGTTGTACCGTTGCACCGCACTATGGTGGGCGTAGCTCAGTTGGTAGAGCGCCGGATTGTGATTCCGGTTGTCGTGGGTTCGATTCCCATCGTCCACCCCATCTTTTCGAAGGCGCCTTGATCGTATGATCAGGCGCCTTTGTTGTTTCTGCGTTATGCGCAAGAGCGCGTACCCATGCAGCCATCGCCGGCAAACCGGCTCCGGCAGGTATCGCATAGCCCTCAAGAACTGCGCGGTCCCGTTGGGGGCTGGGTTGCCGGCGATGGGTCGCAAAGCGGCCCCTCATTGCCTGGCTGGCTGGTGAATGCCTGAGGTGTGGTGCCTTTACGTGCTACAACTTTGTGACTTGCTCTGCCAGCCCTTGCAATCCTCTGGTGACACCCCAATAAAAGCTGATAGATTTCAGTCGGTTGAAACTCCGGCTGGATTAGGCCGGCAAAGGATCTATCCATGATTGCAAAAGAAGCCCGTCAGGCGCTGGCGCTTCAGCGTTTCGCCGAGGCCAATCCGCAACTGCTCGAGGAAATCCGAGGGCTGGATGCGCGCGAGCAGGCCCAGCAGATCGAATGGGCGTTCGACGATGCCGCCGACGAGCAGGGCATCCAGCCTTGGGAGCTGGCGCTGCAGTTGATCGCCGAAAGCCCTGAACAGTTGCAGGCCATGCGCCTGGAAACCCATCGCGAAGTGGCCGAAGCGCTGGGTATGGCCTGGGAAGAGTACTGCCAGTTCAATGAACTCGACCCTGAATGAACGCGTTTTTTGGGTTGTAGTTGTTTGACAAGGTATTACGGTTGCGTACCGCCACTGGCGTTGCGCAGCCTGCTTATATATAGAGGCCCGGCGATACGCCGTGCGGGCCTTGCAAGCTAATCGACCGGCGTGGTTTCCCGTCGTCCCGAGTGGGGTGACTTCTGGTGCGTGACTCACTAGAATGCTTGCCCTTGATTCTGGAGTCGGGCTAACGCCGGCTAACGTCTGTGCAACGAGGAATATCCATGCAAGTTTCTGTTGAAAACACTTCCGCTCTCGAGCGCCGCATGACCATCGCCGTTCCGGCCGAGCGCGTCGAGAACGAAGTCAACAAGCGTCTGCAGCAGACTGCCAAGCGCGCCAAGGTCGCGGGCTTCCGCCCAGGCAAAGTGCCGATGAGCGTGATCCGCCAGCGTTTCGAAGCCGATGCCCGTCAAGAGGCCTTCGGTGACCTGGTCCAGGCTTCCTTCTACGAAGCCATCGTCGAGCAGAAGCTGAACCCGGCTGGCGCGCCTGCCGTAGAGCCGAAGTCGTTCGAAAAGGGCAAGGACCTGGAGTTCGTCGCCATCTTCGAAGTGTTCCCAGAGTTCGCCGTTGCCGGCCTGGAGTCGATCAGCGTCGAGCGTCTGAACGCCGAAGTGGCTGACGCCGACCTGGACAACATGCTGGAAGTGCTGCGCAAGCAGAACGTACGTTTCGAGGCCGTCGAGCGCGCTGCCGAGAAGGACGACCAGGTCAACATCGACTTCGTCGGCAAGATCGACGGTGAAGCCTTCGCCGGTGGTTCGGCCAAGGGCACCCAGCTGGTACTGGGCTCCGGCCGCATGATCCCAGGCTTCGAAGACGGCCTGGTTGGCGCCAAGGCCGGCGAAGAGCGCGTTGTCAACGTGACCTTCCCTGAGGATTACCAGAACCTGGACCTGGCAGGCAAAGCTGCCGAGTTCACCATCACCGTCAACAGCGTTTCGGCACCTCAGCTGCCAGAACTGAACGAAGCGTTCTTCGCCCAGTTCGGTATCAAGGAATCGACCCTGGAAGGCTTCCGCGCCGAAGTTCGCAAGAACATGGAGCGTGAACTGCGCCAGGCGATCAAGACCAAGGTGAAGAACCAGGTCATGGACGGTCTGCTGGCCGCCAACCCGATCGAAGTGCCGAAAGCGCTGCTGGAAAACGAAGTCAACCGCCTGCGCGTCCAGGCTGTTCAGCAGTTCGGTGGCAACATCAAGCCTGAACAACTGCCGGCCGAGCTGTTCGAAGAGCAAGCCAAACGCCGTGTGGTGCTGGGCCTGATCGTCGCTGAAGTGGTCAAGCAGTTCGAACTGAAGCCGGACGAAGGCAAGGTTCGCGAGATGATCGAAGAAATGGCTTCGGCTTACCAGGAGCCTGAGCAGGTCATCGCTTGGTACTACAAAAACGACCAGCAGATGAACGAGGTGCGTTCGGTTGTGCTGGAAGAGCAAGTTGTAGATACTGTTCTGCAGAAAGCGACTGTGACCGACAAATCGGTCTCGTACGAAGAAGCCGTAAAACCAGCTCAGGCGCCTGCCGAAGCTGAGTAAGGCGGCCCTCTCGTAGGAAACCCCCACAAGCCAGCCTTCGCGCTGGCTTGTGCGTATTCAAGCCATGACTATTTGGGAGTGAGCGCAGGACATGTCCCGCAATTCTTATATTCAGCAGAGCTCTGACATCCAAGCCGCAGGCGGCCTGGTCCCGATGGTTATCGAGCAGTCCGCCCGTGGCGAACGTGCCTATGACATCTACTCGCGCCTGTTGAAGGAGCGAGTGATCTTCCTGGTCGGCCCGGTAGAAGACTACATGGCCAACCTGGTAGTGGCACAGATGCTGTTCCTTGAGGCGGAAAACCCGGACAAGGATATCCATCTTTACATCAACTCCCCAGGCGGCTCGGTAACGGCTGGCATGTCGATCTACGACACCATGCAGTTCATCAAGCCGGACGTCTCGACCATCTGCATCGGCCAGGCCTGCAGCATGGGGGCCTTCCTGTTGGCCGCCGGTGCCAAGGGCAAGCGTCACTGCCTGCCTAACTCGCGTGTGATGATTCACCAGCCGCTCGGCGGCTTCCAGGGCCAGGCGACCGATATCGAGATCCACGCCCAGGAAATCCTCAACATCAAGGCGCGTCTGAACGAGCTGCTGGCCTACCACACTGGCCAGGACCTGGAGACCATCAAGCGCGACACCGAGCGTGACAATTTCATGAGCGCCTCGCGCGCGGCCGAGTACGGCCTGATCGACTCGGTATACGACAAGCGGCAACTGGCCTCCTGAACCCAGGTGCCAGAGCAGGTAGGTGCCCCAAGCGCCTACCTGCGGACTTGAAAAAGCCCGCAATTGCCTTCATCTTGTGTTGCAAGCCTACCGGATTGGATCGATCGAATGACTGACACCCGTAACGGCGAGGACAGCGGCAAATTGCTTTATTGCTCCTTCTGCGGCAAAAGCCAGCACGAAGTGCGCAAACTGATTGCCGGGCCCTCGGTATTTATCTGCGACGAGTGCGTCGACCTGTGCAACGACATCATCCGAGAGGAGGTGCAGGAAGCCCAGGCCGAAAGCAGCGCGCACAAATTGCCTTCGCCGAAAGAAATCAGCGGCATTCTGGACCAGTATGTGATTGGTCAGGAACGTGCCAAGAAGGTGCTTTCGGTAGCGGTGTACAACCACTACAAGCGCCTGAACCAGCGTGACAAGAAAGGTGACGAGGTTGAACTCGGCAAGAGCAACATCCTGCTGATCGGGCCTACTGGCTCGGGCAAGACCCTGCTCGCCGAAACCCTGGCTCGCCTGTTGAACGTACCGTTCACCATTGCCGACGCCACCACCCTGACCGAAGCCGGTTATGTGGGTGAGGACGTCGAGAACATCATCCAGAAGCTGCTGCAGAAGTGCGACTACGACGTGGAAAAGGCCCAGATGGGCATTGTCTACATCGACGAGATCGACAAGATTTCGCGCAAGTCGGACAACCCGTCGATCACCCGTGACGTTTCGGGTGAGGGCGTGCAGCAGGCACTGCTCAAGCTGATCGAGGGCACCGTTGCCTCCGTTCCGCCGCAAGGGGGGCGCAAGCACCCGCAACAGGAATTCCTGCAGGTAGACACCCGCAACATCCTGTTCATCTGCGGTGGCGCCTTCTCGGGCCTGGAAAAGGTCATCCAGAACCGCTCCACCAAAGGTGGCATCGGTTTTGGCGCTGAAGTACGCAGCAAGGAAGAGGGCAAGAAGGTTGGCGAGTCGCTGCGGGAAGTCGAGCCGGATGATCTGGTCAAGTTTGGCCTGATCCCCGAGTTCGTCGGCCGTCTGCCGGTTCTGGCAACCCTCGACGAGCTGGACGAGGCTGCACTGATGCAGATCCTCACTGAGCCGAAGAACGCCCTGACCAAGCAGTACGCCAGGCTGTTCGAGATGGAGAGCGTTGACCTCGAGTTCCGCAGTGATGCGCTCAAGGCCGTCGCACGCAAAGCCCTGGAGCGCAAGACTGGCGCCCGCGGCCTGCGTTCGATCCTCGAAGGCGTGCTGCTCGACACCATGTATGAAATTCCTTCGCAGAAGGAAGTCAGCAAGGTGGTGATCGACGAGAGCGTCATCGAAGGCACGTCGCAGCCGCTGCTGATCTACGAGAACAGCGAGCCGCCAGCCAAGGTCGCGCCCGACGCCTGAGTCGGTGCCGTGGCAGCAAGCAAGAAAGGGGCCCATGCGGGCCCCTTTCTGCTTTTCCTGTGCAAGCGCTTGTAATTTCCCAGGCGTGCCCCCACATTAGGTCCAAGCATCATTTCCACCGGTTTCCGGCCATAAGGCCGCTGTAGAGGCGAAATCATGAAGACCACCCTCGACTTGCCTCTTTTGCCATTGCGCGATGTCGTTGTTTACCCGCACATGGTCATCCCACTGTTCGTGGGGCGTGAGAAGTCCATCGAGGCCCTTGAGGCTGCGATGACTGGCGAGAAGCAGATCCTTCTGCTGGCCCAGAAGAACCCCGCTGACGACGATCCGGGCGAAGACGCCCTGTATCGCGTCGGTACTGTCGCTACCGTGCTGCAACTGCTGAAGCTGCCTGATGGCACCGTCAAGGTGCTGGTCGAGGGCGAGCAGCGTGGTGCAGTCGAGCGTTTTACCGAAGTCGAAGGGCACATCCGTGCCGAAGTTTCCCTGATCGACGAAACCGACGCCGCCGAGCGCGAGTCGGAAGTCTTCGTGCGCACGCTGCTGTCGCAGTTCGAGCAGTACGTACAGTTGGGCAAGAAAGTCCCGGCCGAAGTGCTGTCGTCGCTCAACAGCATCGAGGAGCCTGGCCGCCTGGTCGATACCATGGCAGCGCACATGGCGCTGAAGATCGAGCAGAAGCAGGAAATTCTCGAAATCGTCGACCTGTCCACCCGTGTCGAGCATGTACTGGCGATGCTGGATGCTGAAATCGACCTGCTGCAGGTCGAAAAGCGTATCCGTGGCCGGGTCAAGAAGCAGATGGAGCGCAGCCAGCGCGAGTACTACCTGAATGAGCAGATGAAGGCCATTCAGAAGGAGCTCGGCGATGGCGACGAAGGCCACAACGAAGTCGAAGAGCTGAAAAAACGCATTGAAGCTGCCGGCCTGCCCAAAGACGCCCTGGCCAAGGCCCAGGCCGAGCTGAACAAGCTCAAGCAGATGTCGCCGATGTCTGCCGAAGCCACCGTGGTGCGCACCTACCTCGACTGGCTCGTGCAGGTGCCGTGGAAGGCCCAGAGCAAGGTGCGCCTGGATCTGTCCAAGGCCGAGGAAATTCTCGACGCGGACCACTATGGCCTTGAAGAGGTCAAGGAACGCATCCTCGAATACCTCGCCGTGCAGAAGCGCGTGAAGAAAATTCGCGGCCCGGTACTGTGCCTGGTCGGCCCACCAGGCGTGGGCAAGACCTCGCTGGCCGAGTCGATCGCCGCCGCCACCAACCGCAAGTTCGTGCGCATGGCCCTGGGCGGCGTGCGTGACGAGGCCGAGATCCGCGGTCACCGTCGGACATACATCGGTTCGATGCCCGGCCGCCTGATCCAGAAAATGACCAAGGTGGGGGTGCGCAACCCGCTGTTCCTGCTCGACGAGATCGACAAGATGGGCAGCGACATGCGTGGCGACCCGGCCTCGGCGCTGCTGGAAGTGCTCGACCCCGAGCAGAACCACAACTTCAACGACCACTACCTGGAGGTGGATTACGACCTCTCGGATGTGATGTTCCTCTGCACCTCGAACTCGATGAACATCCCGCCGGCGCTGCTGGACCGCATGGAAGTCATTCGCCTGCCGGGTTACACCGAGGACGAAAAGATCAACATCGCGGTCAAATACCTGACGCCCAAGCAGGTCAAGGCCAACGGTTTGAAGAAGGAAGAGCTCGAGATCGACACCTCGGCGATCCGTGACATCATCCGTTACTACACCCGTGAAGCCGGTGTACGTGGCCTGGAGCGGCAGATTGCGAAGGTCTGCCGCAAGGTCGTCAAGGAGCACACCGGCCAGAAGCAGGTCAAGGTCAAGGTCACCAATGAGCAGCTCGAGCACCTGCTGGGCGTGCGCAAGTTCCGCTACGGCCTGGCCGAGCAGCAGGACCAGATAGGCCAGGTTACCGGCCTTGCCTGGACCCAGGTGGGTGGCGAATTGCTGACCATCGAGTCGGTGGTCATCCCTGGAAAAGGGCAATTGATCAAGACCGGTTCGCTGGGCGACGTCATGGTCGAGTCGATCACCGCCGCGCAAACCGTTGTCCGTAGCCGCGCCCGCAGCCTGGGGATTGCCGCCGACTTCCATGAGAAGCACGACGTGCACATCCACATGCCCGAGGGTGCTACGCCCAAGGATGGCCCGAGCGCCGGTATCGGCATGTGCACCGCGCTGGTGTCGGCGTTGACGCAGATTCCGGTGCGTGCAGATGTTGCCATGACCGGCGAAATCACCTTGCGTGGGCAGGTATTGGCCATTGGCGGGCTGAAGGAAAAACTCCTGGCGGCGCACCGTGGCGGGATCAAGACGGTGATCATTCCAGAGGAGAATGTTCGCGATCTGAAGGAGATCCCGGAAAATATCAAACAGGATCTGCAGATCAAACCGGTCAAATGGATTGACGAAGTCCTGCAAATTGCGCTGCAATACGCCCCGGAGCCCTTGCCAGATGTGGCTCCTGAGATTGTCGCGAAAGATGAAAAGCGCGACGGCGATGCTAAGGAACGTATCAGCACGCATTAGTAGTTTTTGGCTGGGGGGCTTTCCTTGACAGTATTTTCGGGGCCTTGCTATAAAGCGGCACGCTATTGTCACCAGGCCACCCAGCATTCGTTTCAGAAGCTTTTCATTACATACTTAGAAACAAACTCAATAGAGAAATAAGGGGACTTAGAGTGAACAAGTCGGAACTGATTGACGCTATCGCCGCATCTGCTGACATCCCGAAAGCTGTAGCCGGCCGCGCGCTGGATGCAGTAATTGACTCCGTGACTGGTGCCCTGAAAGCAGGCGACGACGTCGTTCTGGTTGGCTTCGGTACCTTCTCGGTCAAAGAGCGCGCTGAGCGCGATGGCCGTAACCCGCAAACTGGCAAGACCATCAAGATCGCTGCTGCCAAGGTTCCAGGCTTCAAGGCTGGCAAAGGCCTGAAAGACGCCGTCAACTAAGTCGTCTCTTTCAGCCGGACCGGGCCTTGCCAGGTTCGAGCACGCTGAAGGCGGGTCGCAAACGTTCCCGCCTGACACGTTTGCTAAGAAAAGGCGCATCCTCGGATGCGCCTTTCTTTTATCAGGATTCTACCCACGCTCCGCGGTTGTCGACGCAGTGGTACAGCCGTTTCTGGGGGACGCATGCTGCAAAATATCAGGGACAATTCACAAGGTTGGATTGCCAAGACCATCATCGGCCTCATCGTTGTGTTGATGGCGTTGACGGGCTTCGAAGCCATTTTCCAGGCCGCCAGCCATAGCCAGGACGCCGCCAAGGTGAACGGCCAGACCATCAGCCAGAACGAGCTGAGCCAAGCGGCCGACATGCAGCGCCGCCAGCTGATGCAACAGCTGGGCAAGGATTTCGACCCGGCTCTGCTGGATGAGAAATTGCTGCGCGATGCTGCGCTCAAAGGGCTGATCGAACGCAAGCTGCTGTTGCAGGGTGCCGAAGATGCCAAGTTCGCCTTCAGTGAGGCCGCGCTGGATCAAGTGATCCTGCAGACGCCGGAATTCCAGGTCGATGGCAAGTTCAACGCCGACCGTTTCGACCAGGTCATCCGCCAGATGGGCTATGGCCGTCTGCAGTTCCGCGAGATGCTTGCCGAAGAAATGCTGATCGGCCAGATCCGCACGGGTATTGCCGGCAGCAGCTTCGTTACCGGCCAGCAGGTCGACGCCTTCGCTCGCCTGGAAAGCCAGACCCGCGACTTCGCTTCGTTGACCTTCAAGGCCAACCCGGCTGCGGTCAAGGTCAGCGATGACGAGGTCAAGGCTCATTATGAACAGCATGCCAAGGAGTTCATGACGCCGGATCAAGTGGTCATCGACTATGTCGAGCTGAAGAAGTCGGCATTCTTCGATCAGGTGAAGGTTACCGACGACGAGCTCAAGGCCCAGTACGAGAAGGAAATCGCCAACCTGGCCGAGCAGCGCCATGCTGCGCACATCCTGATCGAGGTCAATGACAAGGTCACCGATGCCCAGGCCAAGGCCCGCATCGAAGAGATCGAGCAACGCTTGGCCAAAGGTGAAGACTTCGCCAAGCTGGCCAAGGAGTTCTCCCAGGACCCGGGTTCGGCCAACAGCGGTGGCGACCTAGGTTTCGCCGGCCCAGGTGTGTATGACCCGGCCTTCGAGGACGCTCTGTACAAGCTCGACGATGGCCAGGTGTCAGCACCAGTACGTACCCAGTTCGGTTATCACTTGATCAAGCTGCTGGGTAAACAGGCGCCGGAAGTCCCGACTTTCGCCAGCCTGAAGGACAAGCTCACGCGAGACCTGAAGACTCCGCTGGTCGAGCAGCGTTATGTCGATGCCAGCAAGCAGCTGCAGGATGCTGCCTACGAGGCTGCCGACCTGGCCCAGCCCGCCCAGGACCTGAACCTCAAGGTGCATACTTCGGCGCCATTCGGCCGTGAAGGCGGTGAGGGCATCACGGCCAACCGTGCCGTGGTCCAGGCCGCGTTCTCCGAGGAAGTGCTGGAGGAGGCTGCCAACAGCACCGCCATCGAGCTGGACCCTGAAACCACCGTGGTATTGCGCGTCAAGGAGCACCGCAAGCCGGAGCAGATGCCGCTCGAAGCCGTGGCCAAGAACATCAGCGAACACCTGGCCAAGGAGAAGGCGACCGCCGAGCTCAAGGTCAAGGCGGACAAACTGATCGCCGGCCTGCGTGACGGCTCGGTCGCTGCAGATGCTGCCCAGCAAGGCCAGAGCTGGAAGGCCTACGAAGCAGTCACCCGCAGCCAGGACGGTATCGACCCGGCCGAGTTGCAGGCGCTGTTCCGCCTGCCCAAGCCGCAAGCCAAGGGCAAGCCGGTCTATGGCAGCGTGGTACTGGCCGATGGCAGCCTGGTTGTGTTGCAGCTCAAAGGCGTCAACGACGGTGCCGCCGCCAGCGATGAAGAGAAGCAGCAGATCCGCCGCTATCTCGCTTCGCGTGCGGGCCAGCAGGACTTTGCGGCATACCGCAAGCAGCTGGAAGGCAGTGCGGACATCACTCGCTACTGAGTGACACTCTGGTAACGAAACAGGCCGCATGATGCGGCCTGTTTCGTTTCTGGGGCACGGGGCGAGCGCCGGGGGCGCTTCAGCGCTTCTCGCCCTCGTAGTTATCCAGCGTATCCCGCGCTATCTCCCGGCCCAAGGCAATCAGTTCCGGCGCCTTGTAGAACTCGAAGAACCGGCATACCCGCTTGGGTACGTTGATCAGCACGTCCGGTGGATACCCCGCGATCTTGTATTGCGCCAACGACGTCTGCATGACCTCGAAGCTCTGGTTGATCAGGTCCAGCAGCGACGCTGGCCCCACGTTGTCGACGATGATCGACCCCGTGGCCGATTTTGGCGCACCCTCGCTTTGCGGCGCCGCCGCCGGTTGCTGGGCTTCTGGGTCGGCCGTATCGCTCAGCCAGGGGTTGGGTGGCACCAGACCCTCGCCCGTGATCTCCTGCTCGATGCGCATCAGTTCCTCGGCGGGCTTGCGTCGGAACGGCATGCGCGCCCCCAGCGAACTGATCAGCGCGTCAAAGCGCATCCTGAACGCTGCCGGCCGCTCGATGACAGGCAACTGGTACTGCTTCTGGTTGGTGGAGTTGAGGTTTACCGCGATGATCATGTCGCAGTGGCTGGACACGACCGGCACGATCGGCAGCGGATTGAGGATGCCGCCGTCGACCAGCATGCGGTTGCCTTGCATGACCGGCGTGAACAGGCTTGGAATTGCCGCCGAGGCGCGCATTGCCTGGTGCAGGCAGCCCTCCTGGAACCAGATCTCCTGCTGGTGGGTGAGGTCGGTGGCCACTGCCGTGTAGGGGATGCGCAATTGTTCGATATTGATTTCGCCGACGATCTTGCGGATCTGCCCAAACACCTTGTCGCCGCGAATGGCGCCAAGGCGGAAGCTGACATCGACCAGACGCAGTACGTCCAGGTAATCCAGGCTTTCGATCCAGTTGCGGTATTCATCGAGCTTGCCCGCCGCGTAAATCCCCCCGACCACCGCGCCCATCGAGCAACCGGCAATGCAGGCGATTTCGTAGCCGCGCCGTTCGATTTCTTCGATCACGCCGATATGGGCATAACCCCGCGCGCCCCCCGACCCCAACACCAGTGCTACACGTTTGCTCATGATCTTCCCCGGCTTTTGCATCCATGGCCCTACAATGCACCGAGCGTTGCCTGTGCTTCAATGTAGACTCTAGGCAAAACCTGCCGAGCGCGGCACTTTTCAGGTGCCCAAGCGTCGAACAGCCACCGTATTCAACCTCCGAGGTATTACCGATGAAAGCCTGGATCTGCCTTCCTCTGATTGCCCTGGCCCTTGCCGGCTGCGCGGGCAAGACGGCTTACCGTGACAGCTGCGCGTCGCAGCTCGATGCCGCTTGGAAGGAGCTCGACCTGGCCAAGGCTGAAGGCTTTGCCGGTACCGTCAGCTATTCCAAGGCGTTGTCGCTGTTGACCGGGGCCAAGACCCAGCAGCAGTTCGAAGGGTTCGAGGGTTGCACCAAGAAAGCCGAAAAGGCGCGTTTCTACATTCGTGAGTCGCGCGCCGGGCGCTGACCGAGGAGTGCTGTATGTCCAGCATGCTCGACCATGTGGTTGCCCAGGTAGTGGCCTTGCAGGTGCGCCTGCTGGCTTGTCGCGAGCGCCTTGCTGCCGATACCGACAGCGAAGCCTTGCACGATCTGCGCATAGGCCTGAGGCGCTTGCGCAGCCTGTTGCGGCCGCTGAGGGGCTTGCCGGGGGTCGAGCAGCTGGAGGACGCTGCGGGAGCCCTTGGCACCTTGACTACGCCGCTACGTGACCGCGAGGTACTGGCGGGCGAGTTGATCCAGCGCGGCGTTGTCCAAGCGGGGCAGCGGCGTCTGCAAGGGCGCGCTGCCACCTTTGCCGGCGTGGCCGCCAGCCCGCAACTGAGCCGGGTGCTGGCCATCCTCGATGCCTTTCCGCTGTTTCTGCGCGCCGCGGGCCGTGAAGGGTTGGCCAAGTGCCTGCGTAAACGCGTCGACAAACGCCTGGTCAAGCAATGGCGCAAGCTGCACGAAGCCTTGCAGGACCCGGCCCACGACCGTCATCGCCTGCGCTTGTTGATCAAGCGGGTGCGCTATGGGGACCAGGCCTACCCACAACTCGATCATGCCGGGAAGCAGTTGCAGCGCCTGCTCAAACAAGCCCAGGGCGATTTGGGTAACTGGCATGACCGCCTGCAATGGCTGTTGCAGGCTCAATCGCATGAGGATCTCGCGCCCTGCAAGGTCGATTGGGAGCGGGAGCTGGATACCGCCGAGCGCCAGTCCGATGTGACACTGGCTGCCTTGCAGGCAGCACTGGAGCGGCGCAAGCCCGGCAAATGACCGATATGCGGGCTGTTCGACGCAAGGTTGCTCGCTAGTATTGGCTGACACCTTTCGCTGCTGCAGGAGCCGGCCCATGAATTTCAACCAACTGCTCGACGCCGTGCGAGCGCATCCCGATAGCGTCAGTGTCCCGCCCGACTGGGCCCAAGGGCGTGCCGTATTCGGTGGCCTGATGGCTGCCATGGTGTATGAGGCCATGCGCCTGAAGCTCGCCGATAGCCGCCCGGTGCGGTCGCTGGCCGTCAGTTTCGTCGCCCCCGCCGCGCCCGACGTTGCGACCCGTTTCGAAGTCGAAGTGCTGCGCGAGGGCAAAGCGGTCAGCACCGTGCTGGGTCGAGCCATTCAGGATGGCCAGGTGGTGACCTTGGTCCAGGGCAACTTCGGCGCCGCGCGGCCATCGGTGGTGAAGGTGCCTGCCGAGCCGGCCATGGAGATGAAGGCACTCGAGCAAGCCGCTCCGGAGCTTCCTTACATCAAAGGTGTCACACCAGAGTTCATGCGCCATGTTGCCCTGCGCTGGGCAATTGGCGGACTGCCGTTCAGCGGTAATCAGTCACGCCACATGGGCGGTTGGGTGCGCTTGCGGGATGTTGCCCAGGAGCAGGTCAACGAGGCCCACCTGTTGGCGCTTGTCGATGCCTGGCCACCAAGCCTCATGCCATACCTGAAGCAGCCCGCAGCAGGCAGCACGCTGACCTGGACCATCGAATTCATCCAGCCGGTTGCCAGCCTGTCGACGTTGGACTGGTGCCGCTACTGCGTCGAGACCGAACACGCCCGCGATGGATACGGGCATGCCGCAGCTGCCCTGTGGACGGCTGAAGGCGAGTTGCTGGCCTTGAGCCGCCAGACGGTCACGGTGTTCGCCTGAGCGTCAACGCCGATGTCTGTGCCGTTCGCGCCAGGCCCGCCACCAGGCACCGCTGAGCACAAAGCGCGGGAAGGTGATGAATTGCTCGGTCAGCAGGCGCTGCAGGGCGTCCTTGCGGTTGGCGAAGGGTTCTGGCTGCTCGGCCTCCAGGCGGTGGCCGTGGCGCTGCAGGCCCAGGCCGGCGATCAGGGCGATGATGCCGACAGCGATCTGGCCAAGGTCCAGAGCGAACAAGCCGGACAGCACGAGCAAAGCACCGAGGATGAACAGCGGCACGGCAATCAGGTGCAGCACCAGGTTGGTCGGGTGGCGGTGGTTGTGGTGATAGCCGCGCCATTGCCAGGCGGGCAAGTTGGGCAGTCGTTTGCTCATGGGCAGGTCCTCACGGTCATGCCCAAAGCTTAGTGCGGCCCAGTGGTCACAGCCAATCGAGGCTGGCTATGGTGATTATAGTTTGAGTTGGCCGATGGCCTTGTTCAGCTCGCCGGCCAGGGTCGCCAGCTCGCTGCTGGTGGTGGCCGAATCGACAGTCTGCTGTACGGTTTCCTCGGTAACGTCGCGGATGCTGACTACCGCCCGGTTCATTTCTTCGGCCACCTGGCTTTGCTGTTCGGCGGCGACGGCGATCTGGGTGTTGCTCTCGCGCATCTGCGCCACCGCGCCGGTGATTTCGGCCAGCGCTGCGCCGGCTTCCTGGGCCTGGCGCACGCAGTCGTCAGCTTTGTAAGAGCTTTCCTGCATGAACTCCACCGCATCCCGGGTACCGGCTTGCAGGTCGGCAACCATGCCGGTGATTTCGTCGGTGGAGGTTTGCACGCGTTTGGCCAGGCTGCGCACTTCATCGGCGACCACCGCAAAGCCACGGCCCAGGTCGCCGGCACGCGCTGCTTCGATGGCGGCGTTCAGCGCCAGCAGGTTGGTCTGTTCGGCGATGCTGTGGATGACGTTGACCACGCCATTGATCTTTTGGCTGTCCTCGGCCAGTTGGCGGATCATCTCGGCGGTCTGCTGCACGCCGCTGGACAGCCCTGCAATCGAGTCCTGCACGCGGTCGACGACATGCTTGCCGCTGCCGGCAAGGACGTCGGCGGTCTGCGACAGGTCGCGCGTGGCGCCGGCATGTTGGGCGATATGATGCACGGTGGCTGACATCTCGTTGATCGCGGTAGCTGCCTGGTCGGTCTCGCTCTGCTGGCCGAGCATGCCGTGGCGCACCTCGTTCATGCTCGAGGCCAGGCGTGCGGCGCCCGAATCGAGTTGCGCGGCGGTGCGTGCCACGGTGCTGACCACACGGTGGTAGGTCGACTGCATGGCGTTGAACGCGCCGGCCATCTGGCCCACTTCGTCGCCACAAGACAGAGGCACGCGGGCCGACAGGTCACCCGTTTTTTCCACGTGGAGCATGACGTCCTTGAGGGTGTTGAGCTGGCTCAGCAGGAAGCGAATCAACAGTTGCGAGGCGCAGAGCATTGCCAGCATCAGGATCAGCACACAAACCGCGTAGTTGGCAAAACGGTCAAGGAACACCTGGCGCACGCTCGGTGCCTGGGCCAGTACCGCTACCTGCTGGTCGCCATGGCGCAGTACCTGGGCGCCGCGTAGTGGGTTATCGCCCAGGATCCAGTCGCCCGGGAGGGCTACCCAGCCTTGTGCATGGCGCAGGGGCTCCAGGCTTTGGCCGGCAAAGGTCGGGGTCTGGCCGGGTTGCCAGGTGATCACGTTGGCCTGGCGGGGCAGGGCACGCTCTGCCGGCCATGCGGCGAGCAGCTCTGCCTGGGACTGCGTCTGGGCCTGCACCGCTTCAGCGCGGGCTCGCTGCTCCAGATACACGGCAAACAGCACCAGCATCAAGGTGGTGACAAAGGCCACTGCGTTGACGGCCCAGAATTTGTACTTCAGGGAAATATTGCTAAGCCAGGCACCCATGGGTAGGTCTTCTCTGAGTTGAGCGGAAACATTATTGGCAAGGTGCCATCATTGTGCCCGCTCACGCCTGGGAGGTTTTGACGTGTATCAACAAACCGTTTATGCCCGATCAGGCCAGCTGGAAAAATGCCCGAGCCGTTGCAGTGGTGTGCGCTGCGGTCTCTTCGACAGGTTCGCCCCGGTGTAACGCCACCTCCCGCAGCACTTCTGGCAAAAACGCCGGCTCGTTGCGCCCGCTCTTGGGTTTCGGTCGCAGGCTGCGCGGCAGCAGATACGGGGCATCACTTTCCAGCATCAGGCGCCCCCGGGGAATGTTGCCCACCAGCGGGTGCAAGTGCGTACCGCGGCGTTCGTCACAGATCCAGCCGGTGATGCCGATGTGCAGGTCCATGTCCAGGTAGGCGAACAGCGCGTCGCGCTCGCCGGTGAAACAATGCACTACGACGGCAGGCAGGTGGTCACGGTAGTTCTTCACAATCGCCAGCAAACGCTCACTCGCATCACGCTCATGCAGGAACACCGGCAAGCGCAACTCGGCGGCCAGCGCCAACTGAGCTTCCAGGGCTTTTTCCTGAAGTGGGCGAGGGGAGAAGTCGCGGTTGAAATCCAGCCCGCACTCGCCAACGGCGCGCACACGCGCCTCACGCAACAACTGGCGCAGTCGCGGCTCGCTGTTGGCATCCCACGCTTTGGCGTCGTGCGGGTGTACGCCGGCGGTGGCGAACAGGTGCTCGCTGGCGGGGTCCAGTTGCTGGCACAGTTCAAGCGCCTGCTCGCTGACCGCAAGGCTGGTGCCGGTAAGGATCATCTGCCCAACGCCGGCTTCGATGGCGCGCTCGACGATGGCGGCCTGCTGGTCGTGGAAACTGCTATTGGTCAGGTTGACGCCGATATCGATCAGTTGCATGGTGCTACCTCGTGCCGCGGGACGGCCAGCATAGCAAAATGCGTGATTTTCGGAAAAACCAAGAACTTCAGGCGTTTGCCAGGGTCTTTTACCGTCATTTATCACGAGCGGCTCGTACACATGGATGCTGCCCACCGACTTCGGACACGTTTTCGCATGCTGCGATCCCTGCTCACCCTGCTGCTGACGCTTGGCCTGATGCTCGTCGGTCCGGCTTACGCACGCCTGCCGGGGCCGCAGCACACCGTGCCGGTGAACAAGGCCCGTGACCTTGAACAGATCCGCGCTAGCAAGGTGCTGCGGGTACTGGTCAACCAAAGCCGCAACAGCTCCGGTGAGGTCAAGGGCGAGCCCGTCGGTATCGAGTACTACCGCTTGCGGGCGCTTGAGCATTACCTCAACGCCCGGGCCAGCGACGGACAACAGGTACGGCTCAAACTCATCCCCAGAGCCAAAGAGCAACTGCTCGGGGCGCTGCAGCGCGGCGAAGGCGACCTGGCCGCCCCGGGCGAGTTGCTCGACCCGAGCCTGGTTGGCGGCGTGAACAGCAGCGCCCCGGTCCTGGACCAGGTGCCGTTGTGGTTGGTAGGGCGCAAGGGCGAGCGCAGTTTCACCCGTGTCGAGCAGTTGTCCGGGCGCACTGTGGCGTTGACCAGTGCCAGCGCCGCCGGTGCGCTGATCCAGCAGATCAACCAGCGCCTGGCGCTGCGCAAGCGCCCACCGGTCAAGATCGAATGGGTCGACTCGACACTGGCGGTGGAGGACGTGCTGGAGATGGTCCAGGCCGGCATCTATCACCTGACCGTGGTCGAGCGGCCGATCGCGCTGCGCTGGGCCCGGGTAATGCCGCGCCTGCGCCTGCATAGCCGGCTGCAACTGGGCCCGCCACAAGCCATGCGCTGGTATGTGCGGCGCGATGCGACGCTGCTGCAGGCTACGGTCGATCGCTTCCTGCAGGGCTACCGGGCGCCCGAGAACCAGGATGCGGCCTTCGAACGCATCTATCGACGCCAGTACCGCGTGCACAACCCGCTCGCACGCAAGGACCGTCAACGCCTTGCGTCAGTCCGGGCGGTGCTGCAGAAGCATGGCCAGGCGCAACAGATCGACTGGCTGAACCTGGCTGCGTTGGCCTTCAAGGAATCGACCCTCAACCCGGCGGCGCGCGGCAGTGGCGGGGCGCATGGCCTGATGCAGATCACCCCTGCCGCAGCGCAACGGGTCGGGGTCAGCAATACCGCAACGGTTGATGGCAATGTCCAGGCCAGTGCCCGTTACCTGGCGTTGATTCGCCGCAAGTTCTTCGCCAGCCCGAAGATCAACGAGCGTGAGCGCATGGCCTTCGTGCTGGCCGCCTACAACCTTGGGCCCGAGCGGGTCCAGGCCATGCGTGTCGAGGCCCGCAAGCGTGGGCTCAATGGCAATCAATGGTTCTTCCAGACCGAACGGGTTGCGATGGAGCAGGTGGGCATGGGGCCAGTCAACTTCGTCAATAGCGTGAACAAGTACTTCCTGGCGTTCAACCGTGACCGTGCAGCGTTGGAGCGAAGCGGCAAACGCTGAGCTATCGATCCATTCGATTTATATGTTGGGTTTTTTGCGATTTTAATATCTGTTGGGTCGATTATTATGGCGCCCATCCCAACACAACATCGCAGCTTTCAAGGAAGTCACCCAATGAACAACGCAATCATCAAACTGCTTTCCACTCGCGCTGGCCTGGGCTTGAGCGTGGTTCGCATCCTGGTCGGCATCATCTTCATGGCGCACGGCGCACAGAAACTCTTCGGCCTGTTCGGTGGCTACGGGTTGGAGGGCACTGGCCAGTGGATGGAGAGCATCGGCCTGGCCCCCGGCTACCTGATGGCCCTGCTGTCCGGCAGCGCCGAGTTCTTCGGCGGCCTGGCCCTGGTGATCGGCCTGCTGGCTCGCCCGGCGGCGCTGGCACTGACAGTGACGCTGGTGGTGGCAATCTTTTCGGTACACATCGGCAACGGCCTGTTCATGTCCAACAATGGCTATGAGTTCGCCCTGGCGTTGCTGGCGGGTACCGTCGCGGTACTGATCGAAGGCGCTGGTCGTTTCTCTCTGGACCGCTTGATCGCCCGCTGAAGCCTCATGCTGCAGGCCTTGAGTTGATGACTTTCAGCTTGGGGCTTGCAGCTTGCCGCTTGTAGCTCTAGCATACCGCCTGCGCCGATTTAAACAGCTACTTGCGGGGCGCAGGAAAGCCCAGCCCCGGGTCATCCGAAATACCGCTAAAGCGCTGGTTCGGTGACGCCTCCCACCGCTGCCCAGCGGGATTTGCGAGGCGGAGAAATACTCCATGAGTTGCCCACGTACCAGTGTCTGCTTGAGCCCACTGCCTGCCAGCCAGGCTACCCGCACACCGCGCATCCTGCTCGGTGGCCAGCATCAGCCTACGCTTTTGCGTCATCTTGAAGGCTTGTCCCGTCGCAAAGGCCAGGCCCGCGCCTTCCTCATCCAGTTTGCCGAAACCGCGTGCCGGCTGGAGCAGTTCGGCAACGACCGCTTCGATCTGGCGGTGATCCAGGCACCTGCCGCACAGCACGCTGCCGAAGTGATTGGCCATCTCACCCGCATCGCACGCCAGGGCCTGATTACCCGACGCTGAGGTACGTGCTGCATCTAGCCTTTGAGCATCTGTGCTTAGTCAGCGAGTCCTTCTGTGGCACAGCCAACACTGCATCCTGGCTCTTCACGCAGGGTTGGCTGATCTTGGCGGCGTCGTCAGGGCTTGATAAACCGGGGACTAGCCTCCGCCTCTTTGTACTCAATATGGGTAACCTCCCAGTAAGCAACGCCCGTGGGAGTGTGTACCAAAATCTCATCCCCTACACTTTTGCCAATGCATGCTCGAGCCATCGGTGAATCGATGGAGATGAAATCCTTTCTGTCATAAATCTCATCGCCGCCGACAATGCGAAATATTTTAGTCTCGTCATTTTCGTTGATAATGGTTATCCAAGCCCCAAAAAATATCTTGCCTTCTTGGGTAGGTGAGTAAGGAACAACGCGAAGATCTTCGATCCGTTTTCGGAGGTATCTTACCCGGCGATCTATTTCCCTCAGTCGTTTCTTATTGTACTGGTAGTCCGCATTTTCACTTCGGTCGCCCAAAGATGCCGCCCAGGTTACCTTTCTAGTAATCTCAGGTCGCTCTTCGCGCCAAAGCCAATCCAATTCATCCTTCAAGGATTGATAGCCAGCTTCGGTGATAAGATTAGTTGCCATATTTCGCCTGTTATCTAGTCAGTGCCAGGTACCTGGTCCAAGGTGGGTAATTTATCCGAAGCCATCGCTTTTCTGTATCAGCCTTGAATTGCCTGCTCGCAGTAATCACGAGAAATCATGCGCCTGGGGATGCGCGCCATGAAGCAATCCACTTAAACAACCTGCTCATCCACCAATGGCTTCGGGCTTTACGAATTCCTTCGATGTGCATGAATGTGTACGGTTTGGGCATGGTTTTCTCTTGGTTGCGAAGGCTGCGTACTCCCCTGATTATGTGGCGTGCATAAAATAATAGAGTCATGGAGCAAGCCAGCAGTCCGAATGAGGCGACCAGTTCGGAGGTAAGAATCCCGATTTCTTTGGTAAAAGCACTTGCCGCCAAGGTGGTCACCCCAGCCACGAACAGAGGACTGTATACTGTCGACGGTTTCTGCTTTCTTTGTGGGCGAGGCTGGACTTTGATCCCGTCATGCTCGAAAGGGTGAAATGACGGTTTTCCGTTAACCAAGACTAGGTATGTCAATGCTGTGATTGCCATTGGGGCCAGTGCGATCTGGAAGGCAGCGCCATCGGCCCCGATCCAGAACCTTGTGGCAGCATGATAGGCCAAGTTGCAGGATAACAATGAGAATATCCCGGTCGTAGTGAGTACGAGTGACAGAATATAGGTCGTGAATTTCTCGCACGTGTAAATCAGGTGTAGCGTCCACCCGAGTGCAGCGAGGGAAATCATGAAAAAAGCAGGCCAGAAAAACTTTAGCTTTGAAGGTCCCAAGGCGAGAAAAAATACAAATACACCCAGTAGACCCCAGCTGACCTTTTTTATATTGGTCGCGTCAATCATCGTTGTTCTCTATCCTAAATGCCTGGCCGATATTTCTGTCTCCACTCTCAATAAATGACGCCCGCATCTCGATATGGCCGCTGCTTGCAGCAAGCTCTTCAGATACTACCCCTCCCGAAGCACGGCCAACGGGCTGGCATTAAGCGCTCGCCGTGTCCCCAGCACGCCAGCCCCGCCTACCAATAGCGCCCCCGCCAGTGGCAGTACCAGCAGCCACGGATGGGGAGCCCACTGCAGGTCGAACGCATAGCGGTACAGCACCAAGGTAATCAACTCACAGCCTAGCGCTGCCAACGCACCACTGGCCGCACCCAACAGCCCGAACTCGATACGCCGCGCTTTCACCAGCAACGGCCGGGCGGCGCCCAGCGCGCGCAGCAGCGCGCCTTGGCGAATGCGTTCATCCAGCGTTGCCTGCAAGCCTGCGAACAGCACGGCCAACCCCGCCGCCAGGACGAACAGCAATACATATTCCACCGCCAGGGTAACCTGGGCGAGGATGCTGCGTAGCTGCTCCAGCAAGGCATCGACTTGCAGGATGGTCACGGCCGGGAAGGCCCGTGACAGGGCCACTACATCCAGGTCATGACCCGGCGCGAGGTAAAAGCTGGTCAGGTAGGTGGTCGGCAGCCCCTGGAGGGTACCCGGCTGGAAGATCATGTAGAAGTTCGGCTGGAAGCTGTCCCAGTGCACACTGCGCAGGCTGCTGACCCGTGCCTGGCGTTGTTCGCCGCCAATGTCGAAGGTCAACAGGTCGCCCAGTTGCACCTTCAGGCTGGCGGCAAGTTCCGCCTCGACCGAAACGCCAGGGATTTCATCGCCAGCCGGTAGCGCCCGCCACCAATTGCCGGCGGTCAAGGCATTGCCTGCCGGCAGGTCGGCGGCCCAGGTCAGGCTGAGGTCGCGCTGAACTGCACGCTCGCCGGCCGAATCCTTGCTGACGATCTGTTGCACGGGCTGCTCGTTGATCTGGATCAGCCGGCCAGGCGTCACCGGATAGAGCGGCGCGGAGGCTGCGTTCACCTCGTGCAGGCGCTGGGCAAAGGGCTCACGGTCGTCGGGCAGGATGTTCAGGGCGAAATAGTTGGGGGCGTCCTTGGGCAGTTGAGCCTGCCAGGTGTCGAGCAGCTCGGCGCGCAGCAAGGCGACCAGGGCCATGGCCAGCAGGATCAGGCCAAACGCCAGTGCCTGGCCTGCGGCAGCCATGGGGTGGCGGAGCAACTGGCCCAAGCCCAGGCGCCAGGGGAGTGGGGCGCCTGCCAGCAGTTGCCGCAGGCTGCGCAGCCCAACCAGCAGCAGGCCGCCCAGTACCAGCGCGGCAAGCAACCCGCCTGCCAGCAGGGCGAAGGTCAGCAGCAGGTCGAGGCTCAGGCGCCACATGATCAGGCCCAGCGCGAACAGGGCGGCGCCATAGACCAGCCAGCTGCTGGGCGGTACGGGCAGCAGATCGCGGCGCAGTACACGCAGCGGTGGCACCTTGCCCAGTGCCGCGAGCGGGGGCAGGGCGAAACCGGCCAGGGCGACCAGCCCGGTAGCGATGCCAGCCAGGGCCGGGACGATGCCGCCAGGCGGCACCACGCTCGGCAGCAGGCCGTGCAACAGGCGGAACAGGCCCAGTTGCGCCAGCCAGCCGAGCAGGGCGCCCACCAGCGCCGCCAGCAGGCCCAGCATGGCCAGTTGCAGGCAGTACAGGCCCAATGCCTGATGGCGGGACAGCCCCAGGCAGCGCAGCAGTGCGCTGGCGTCCAGGCGCCGGGCCGCGTAGCGGCTGGCCGACAGTGCCACGGCGACCCCTGCCAGCAGCACCGCCACCAGGCTAGCCATGTTCAGGTAGCGCTCGGCCTTGCCCAGGGCGCCGCCGATCTGCCGGTTACCATCGCGGGTGTCGAGCAGGCGCTGGTTGGCCGCGAGCGTCTTCTCCAGCCCCTGGCGGTACTGTGCCAGGGCCTGCGCATCCCCGCGCCACAGCTCACGGTAGCTGACCCGGCTGCCGGGCTGAATGACCCCGGTGGCCTCCAGGTCGGCGAGGTTCATCATCACCCGCGGGGTGAGGCTGTAGAAATTGTTGGCGCGGTCCGGCTCGTAGGTCAGTACGCGGCTCATGCGCAGGGTCTTCATGCCGACATCGATGCTGTCGCCAATGCTCAGGCCAAGGGCAGCGAGCAAGCGCGGCTCGACCCAGACCTCGCCCGGCGGCGGGCCGCCACCAGGTGTTTCCGTGGCATACGGCGCCGGTGCACTGCGTACCTGGCCGCGCAGGGGGTAGGCGCCATCGGCGGCTTTGATGCTCGACAGCTGAATGCCGGCGTCACCACCGACCACGCTGGTGAACTCCACGACCCGCGCGTGGCGCAGCCCCAGGGCGGTACCGGCGTCGATTTGCTCCTGACGCGCTGGCGCACTGCCTTGCAATACCAGGTCGGCGCCCAGGAACTCGCTGGCGCGCAACTGCATGGCGCCATTGAGGCGAGCACCGAAATAGCCGATGGCGGTGCTGGCGGCTACAGCCACGAGCAGGGCGAAGAACAGCACGCGCACTTCGCTGGCGCGGATGTCGCGCAACAACTGGCGCAGCGCCAGGCCGCACAAGCGGGAAAGCGGCATGTGCTTCATCAGGCCTCCACCGGCGCCACCAGGCGGCCTGCTTCCAGTCGTATCAGGCGCCGGCAGCGGCTGGCCAGGCGTTCGTCATGGGTAACCAGAACCAGAGTGGTGCCGCGTTCCTTGTTCAGGTCGAACAGCAGGTCGCTGATACGCTCGCCAGTGTGGCTGTCGAGGTTGCCGGTGGGTTCGTCGGCGAACAGCACCGCAGGCTGGGCGGCGAAGGCCCGGGCAATGGCCACCCGCTGCTGTTCGCCACCGGACAACTGGCGTGGCGTGTGGGTCAGGCGCTTGCCCAGGCCGACACGTTCGAGCAGGGTGCGGGCCTGTTCGCGAGCATCTCGGCGGCCGTCCAGTTCCAGTGGCAGCATGACGTTCTCCAGGGCATTGAGGCTGTCGAGCAGCTGGAACGACTGGAAGACGAAACCGACGTGCTCGGCGCGTACCCGGGCGCGCTGGTCTTCGTCCAGCGGCCCGAGGTCGTGCCCGGCGAGGATGACCTTGCCGGCGCTGGGGCGATCGAGGCCGGCGAGCAGCCCGAGCAGGGTCGACTTGCCCGAACCGGAGGCGCCGACGATGGCCAGGCTGTCACCTTGGGCGAGGTCGAGGGAGAGTGCGTGCAGGATGGTCAGGTCACCTTCCGCACTGGGGACCACTTTGCTAAGGTTCTGCGCAACGAGAATGCTAGGGCCCATGGAGAATCCAATGCGAGTATGGTGGTTGAGTGCCGGTCTGGCCCTGTATTGCCTGGCCCAGAGCGCCGCGGCGGGAACATTGCTGGTTGTCGGCGATAGTATCAGTGCCGGTTTTGGCCTGGATACCCGCCAAGGGTGGGTCTCTTTGTTGCAGACCCGGCTCAAGGACGAAGGTTTCGATGATCGCGTGGTCAATGCCTCGATCAGCGGCGACACCAGTGCAGGGGGCCAGGCGCGGCTGCCGGCGCTGCTTGCAGCGCACAAGCCTAGCTTGGTGGTGCTGGAATTGGGCGGCAACGATGGCCTGCGCGGGCAGCCGCCAGAGCAATTGCAACAAAATCTTGCCTCGATGATCGAGCGGTCACGCGAGTCCGGGGCCAAGGTCGTGCTCCTGGGCATGCGTCTGCCGCCCAATTACGGAGTGCGCTACACCACGGCGTTCGCCAAGGTGTATGAACAGCTGGCAGCGGAGAAACAGGTGGCGCTGGTGCCGTTTTTCCTCGAGGGCGTAGGGGGTGTGCCAGAGATGATGCAGGCCGATGGCATCCATCCGGCGCAGGGGGCCCAGCAGCGCTTGCTGGAAAATGCCTGGCCAGCGATAAAACCCTTGCTCTGACGCTTTAAACGGGGCCGGCTTTCGGCTAATGTTGCGCCCCCCGTTTCGAGAGCCCCCAATGCCGCGCCCTGCCTGGTCCTTGTACGCCTACCAACTGATCGAGCCCGATGAGCAGCTCGATCTGTTCGCCTGCCAGGAAATCCGCGTTCACCTTGTCGCCCGGCAGCTCGAACTGGGTGTGCCGGTCGATCGCACCCTGTGTGGTGGCTTGCTACCGGCACAGCCCCGCTGGTCCGGCGTGCCGCGCTCGATCTACCGTGACGGCCGTCTGTGCGACCTGTGCCGGGCGATTCTCGACGCGCAGCGCCGCGGCATGCGCCCGGTATGGCCGCAACTCTGATGCGGCCCTTGGCCTGAAACTGCGAGCGCCTTTCATCATCTGAAACGCATGGAAACCCCCTGTGGCTCCCGCTTGGTCCGGTGGGGGTGTACAATCGATTCTCTTGACCCACCTTTCGAAGGATTTACCGGATGTTGCCGCGCTTTCCCGCCGTCACCCGCTGCCTGACCCTGGCCGGCCTGCTGGTAGCAGGCCCCGCCGTTGCCCTGGAGTTGCCGTTGCCGCCTCCCGGTGAAGACGTCGTTGGCCAGGTGCAGGTGATCAAGGCCAAGTACGAGGACACCTTTGCCGACATCGGCACTGCCAACGACCTCGGCTACCTGGAGATGATCGCCGCCAACCCGGGGGTGGACCCATGGCTGCCGGGCGCCGGTACCGAGATCATCCTGCCGACCCGTTATGTGCTCCCGCCGGGGCCTCGCGAGGGCGTGGTCATCAACCTTGCCGAATACCGGCTGTACTACTTCCCGAAAGGGCAGAGCGTGGTGTACACCTTCCCGCTGGGCATCGGTCGTGAAGGCTGGGGTTCCCCCATCGCCAACACCAAGATCATTGCCAAGACCCCGAACCCGACCTGGACGCCACCGGCTTCGATCCGTGCCGAACACGCCGCCGATGGTGACATCCTGCCGACCGTGGTGCCGGCCGGGCCAGACAACCCGCTGGGGCCTTACAAGTTCACCCTGGGCGTGCCGGGTTATCTGATTCACGGCTCCAACAAGAAGTTCGGCATTGGCATGCGCACCAGCCACGGCTGCTTCCGCATGTTCAACAACAATGTGCTGGAACTGTCGAAGATGGTCCCCGTCGGTACCCCGGTGCGCATCATCAACGAGCCGTACAAGTTCGGCATCAGTGGTGGCAAGGTATACCTCGAAGCGCATACGCCGCTGGACGACCACGGCGATCCTTCGGTGGTCGACAAGCACACTGCGGTCATCAATGCGCTACTCAAGCGTGAAGACCTCGCCAACAACGTGCGCATGAACTGGGACATGGTCCGCGACGTGGTCGCTGCAGAAGATGGCATGCCGGTAGAAATTGCCGTGCCCGTCGACAACCAGAGTGCGGCTCCGATGGTGTCGAGCATTCCTCCAGAACTGCAGTAAGCCTTAGGGCGACAGGACTCAAGCCTGCTCAGGTCTAAACGCCTGGTGCAGGCTTTTTCATTTGTGCTGTTTGCTTTTGTAGCGGCAATAAAAAAGCCGACCCCACAAGTGGGTCGGCTTCTTAACAATCCGTGAGGACTATTACTTGCGGCTGGCTTTGTCCAGCATACGCAGGGCGCGCTCGTTGGCTTCGTCAGCGGTCTGCTGAGCCTTCTGAGCGGCTGCCATTGCATCGTCAGCCTTACGGTAGGCTTCGTCAGCGCGGGCTTGAGCGCGAGCTGCTGCGTCTTCAGTCGCAGTCAGACGAGCTTCGGTTTCTTTGGATACGCTGCTGCAACCGGTAGCCAGAACTGCGGCCAGAGCCAGAGCAGAGAATTTCAGAACGTTGTTCATCGTGTTCCCCTTCAAGGACTTTCTATTAAATAGCCATCTCTCAGGAAAGAGAAACTGGCCGGCGTACATAGTACCCATTACTTGTAGTAAGTAAACTGACTGAACGCAAGAATGGTAAAAAAAATGTTGCTGAAGGGGGTGGTTGACAAGGTTTCCAGGCTTTTTCCGAACAGCCACTGCAGGCGGCGCAAGCGATTGTTGTAAGGGAACTTTTTTGTTGAACTAACGGTGACTTCAAAGGTCACTGTGCGTCTAACGCCCAAGAGTGTCCGGCCGATGTTGCTGGTCAGTTCGTGCAGGGTTTGCTGCTCATGGCCGCGACTTTTAACCGATGCCACCTTGAGCAATCCGGGGTCCCGTGCCTACTATTTGATGGCCCGGCCCGGAAGAACCATTGCAATCGGGCTGCGGTCGAAGGGGCAAGAGGTGGCGCAGGCTCTGCACGAATGGGTTCCTCCGCCGGATACACCACCATCGGTTAAGGTAAAGGTCTGCCCAAAAGACCTGCGAGGAGTAGTGATGAGTGAAGCGCTGACCATCCACCATGACCAGGCCGGTCATCAGTTCGAGACCAACGTGGACGGTCATCGTGCCTACCTGACGTACATGGATCTGGGCAAGCAGACGCTGGATATCTATCGCACCTTCGTTCCAAACGCCCTGCGCGGCCGAGGGATCGCTGCAGCGCTGACCGAAAAGGCCCTGGAGTACGCCGACCAGATGGGCTACACGGTGATTCCGTCCTGCTCGTACGTTGAGCGCTACATGGAGCGCAAGCAGCGTCATCCGAGCAAGGCCTGACCGGGCTGGTCTCTACATGCAAAAACGCCGGGCAATGCCCGGCGTTTCGTTTTCTGGCAACGCTCAGCCGCGCTTGCGCTGGGGCAGTACATCCTTGAGCTTGGCGTGCATGCTACGCAGGGTTTTCTCGGTGGCAGGCCAGTCGATGCAGGCGTCGGTGACCGATACGCCGTACTGCAGATCTTCCAGATTCTTCGGGATCGACTGGGCGCCCCAGTTCAGGTGGCTTTCGACCATCAGGCCAATGATCGACTGGTTGCCTTCGAGGATCTGGTTGGCGACATTCTCCATGACCAGCGGCTGCAAGGCCGGGTCCTTGTTGGAGTTGGCGTGGCTGCAGTCGACCATGATGTTGGCCTTGATCTTGGCTTTGGCCAGGTCCTGCTCGCACAGCGCAACGCTCACCGAATCGTAGTTCGGCTTGCCATTGCCGCCACGCAGCACTACGTGGCCGTACGGGTTGCCCTTGGTGGTAACGATGGATACGCCACCTTCCTGGTTAATGCCCAGGAAGCGATGTGGCTTGGATACCGACTGAAGGGCATTGATGGCCACGGTCAGGCCGCCATCGGTGCCGTTCTTGAAGCCAACCGCCGAGGAGAGGCCCGAGGCCATCTCACGGTGAGTCTGGGATTCGGTGGTGCGCGCGCCAATGGCCGACCAGCTGATCAGGTCCTGCAGGTACTGCGGTGAGATCGGGTCGAGCGCTTCAGTGGCGGTCGGCAAGCCCATCTCGGCCAGGTCCAGCAGCAGTTGGCGGCCAATGTGCAGGCCGTCCTGGATCTTGAACGAGTCATCCAGATAAGGATCGTTGATCAGGCCTTTCCAGCCCACCGTGGTGCGCGGCTTCTCGAAGTAAACACGCATTACCAGGTACAGCGTGTCGGAAACTTCCTCTGCCAGCACCTTGAGACGCTCGGCGTATTCGTGAGCGGCCTTGATGTCGTGGATCGAGCAGGGGCCGACCACTACGAACAGGCGATGGTCTTTGCCGTCGAGGATATTGCGCACCACTTCGCGGCCGGCAGTAACGGTCTGCAAGGCTTTGGCGCTGAGGGGGATTTCCTTCTTGAGCTGATCGGGGGTGATCAAGGTCTCGTTGGAGGCAACGTTAAGGTCGTCGATCGGTAAATCAGCCATCGTGTTACTCGTCAGGTCACGGTGCCGGCCGCCAGCAATCCCCGTGCGGCCCAGCAGCAAGAATGTTCGCAGCGGGGAGCCGAACCTTAGCGCGTTACAGGGGGCGCGACAATGGGCTGCAGTGCGCCTGTGCAGGGTTTTTCCCTGGTGCAATAAGCTTGTACTGCTATTTAGGTGCGCAAAACACCTCAATCGGTGTAGAAAAGCACACCGACATTGATCAGGAGATCAGCATGGACCCTCGCAAACCACGCATCGGCATTATTGGCAGTGGTGCCATCGGCGGCTTTTATGGCCTGATGCTGGCGCGGGCCGGGTTTGACGTGCATTTTCTGCTGCGCAGCGAATTTGCGGAGGTTCGAGCGCATGGCCTGAGGCTGGAAAGCGCTGTGCACGGCGACTGGCGGATGCCGGTTCAGGCGTATTCCAACGTTGCCGACATGCCGCCGTGCGACTGGTTGCTGGTAGGCACAAAGGCCACCAGCAATGGCGAATTGGCGCCACTGATTGCGCAGGCTTCGGCACCCGATGCCAAGGTGGTGCTGCTGCAGAACGGTTTGGGTGTCGAGGAACAGCTGCGGTCAGCGTTGCCCGGCAATCTGCACTTGCTCGGTGGCTTATGCTTCATCTGTGTCAACCGTGTGAGCCCTGGTGTGATACGCCATCAGGCACTGGGTGCAGTCAACCTGGGTTATCACAGCGGCCCCGCCAGCGATGGGGGGGTAAGCATCGTAGAGCAGGGCGCCAGGCTGTTCCGCGCTGCGGGTGTCGACTCCCAGGCCATGGACGACCTCGGCCAGGCGCGCTGGCAGAAGCTGGTGTGGAACGTCCCCTACAACGGCCTTTCGGTGTTGCTCGGTGCCAGTACTTCGCCGCTGATGGCCGATGCTGACAGCCGTGAGCTTGTTCGGGCACTGATGGCCGAGGTGGTTCAGGGCGCTGCTGCCTGCGGTCATGAGCTGCCCGCCGGTTATGCCGAGCACTTGTTCCGGATCACCGAGCAGATGCCCGACTACTGGCCGAGCATGTACCACGATCACGTCCAGCAGCGGCCGCTGGAACTCCAGGCTATCTATGCCGAGCCTCTGGCCCGGGCGCAAGCGGCAGGCTGCAGCCTGCCGCGCATGCAGATGCTCTACCAGGCACTGGCTTTCGTCGACCGCGCCAATCGTGCCGGCTGAACCTCTACAGCCCGCATTGGCAGTGCGCCGGGCGGCCGAGCGAGCGCCCGGTGCGCTGCTAAGCTGAAGCTTGCTCTGCCGCCACGGCAGTCGAGGAGGTCGAATGATCCGCTCCATGCTGTACGCCACCGACCTCGGTGTCTACGCCCCTTTTGTCATGCAGCACGCATTGGCCTTGGCCCGCACGTTCGGCGCGGAACTGTATGTGATTCATGCCGTAGAGCCCATGGGGCAGTTCGCCGAATCCCTTTTGCAAAGCTACCTCGATGAGCAGACGCTCGACGCGTTGCACAGTGAGGGCGTCAATACGGTGATGGCTAACATCGAACAGCGTGTGCTGGAGAACTTCCGTGAGGAGCTGGGCGAGGACGCGGACCTGGCGGTGATCAAGGCGGTTCGGGTGCGCCAGGGTGATCCGGCCCAGGTCATCCTGGAGCAGGCGCAGCGTTTGAGTGTCGACCTGCTGATTTTTGGCAGCCACAGCGCCGGGGCCGGGGTGGATGTGCCGATTGGTCGAACCGCTGTGCGCTTGCTGCAGTTAGCCACGGTGCCGGTGTACATGGTGCCACTTTCGCAGCATCTCGGCCGTAGGAAAACGTGAAGCTGGTGGTGGGCAATTTCGGAGCGGCATGTAACAAAATAGTTCTATTTTTATTTCGGTAGCCACTAATATAGTTATATATCGTCGCTGCCTGCTGCCGCTGACTTACCGCTGATTCGAGGGGAACCTATGAAGCTTCAACAATTGCGCTACATCTGGGAAGTGGCGCACCACGACCTCAACGTCTCCGCGACGGCGCAAAGTCTGTATACCTCACAGCCGGGGATCAGCAAGCAAATCCGCCTGCTCGAGGATGAGCTGGGTGTTGAAGTGTTTGCCCGCAGCGGCAAGCATCTGACCCGTGTCACTCCCGCGGGGGAGCGCATCATCAATACCGCTGGCGAAATCCTGCGCAAGGTCGAAAGCATCAAGCAGATTGCCCAGGAATTCTCCAACGAGAAGAAGGGCACGTTGTCCATCGCTACCACCCATACTCAGGCGCGCTATGCGCTGCCGCCGATCATCAGCAGCTTCATCAAGCAGTACCCGGAAGTGGCCCTGCACATGCATCAGGGCTCGCCCATGCAGATTGCCGAGATGGCTGCGGACGGTACCGTCGACTTCGCCATTGCCACCGAGGCGCTGGAGCTGTTTGGCGATCTGATCATGATGCCGTGCTACAAATGGAACCGCTGCGTGGTGGTGCCGCAGGGCCACCCGCTGACCAAATTGCCGAAGCTGACGCTGGAAGCGGTCGCCGAATACCCGATCGTCACCTATGTGTTCGGTTTCACTGGCCGCTCCAAGCTGGATGAGGCCTTCAATCACCGCGGCCTGACACCTAAGGTGGTATTCACTGCTGCCGACGCCGACGTGATCAAGACTTACGTGCGTCTGGGGCTGGGCGTGGGCATCGTGGCGAAGATGGCGGTGGACAGCAAGCTGGACAGCGACTTGGTGGCGCTCGATGCCAGTGAGCTGTTCGAGGCCAGTATCACCAAGATCGGCTTCCGCCGCGGCACCTTCCTGCGCGGTTTCATGTGCGATTTCATCGAAAAATTCGCACCGCACCTGACCCGTGAAGTCATGGCCAAGGCCATCCAGTGCCACAACAAGCAAGAGCTCGAAGAGCTGTTTGCCGGGGTTGAGTTGCCTGTGCATTGACAGCAGCTGCAAGCTTCAAGCTGCAAGCTTCAAGAAAGAGCAGTCCGCGTGGGCTGCTCTTTCTTCTTGAGGCTGGAGAGTTGCAGCTTGAGGCTTGCAGCTTGCAGCTTGCAGCTTGCAGCTTGCAGCTGCTTCAGGCCTTGCTGATGAGGTTGCCGGCGTGCAGGCCGCATTCCTTTTGGGTCGACTCTTCCCACCACCAGCGGCCTTCACGTTCGTGCTGGTTCGGCAGCACCGGGCGGGTGCATGGCTCGCAACCAATGCTGATGAAGCCGCGTTCGTGCAGGCTGTTGTACGGCAGTTCGAGCATCCGGATGTAGCCCCAGACTTCCGCGCTGGTCATCTGCGCCAGCGGGTTGAATTTGTACAAGGGGCGTTCTCCTGTGGAGAAGGCACTGTCGAGTTCCAGTGCTGCCACCTGGCTGCGGGTGCCCGGGCTCTGGTCACGGCGCTGGCCGGTGGCCCAGGCGCTCACAGTGGCTAGCTTGCGCCGCAGCGGCTCGATCTTGCGGATGCCGCAGCACTCGCCATGGCCATCCTTGTAGAAACTGAACAGGCCCTTTTCATGGACGAACGGGTCGAGTTTGGCGCGATCCGGGCTGAGGATCTCGATCGGCAGGTTGTACTGCTCGCGCACCTGGTCGATGAACCGGTAAGTCTCAGGGTGCAGGCGGCCTGTGTCGAGGCTGAACACCTTGACCTGCTTGTTCAGTTTCCAGGCCATGTCGACCAGCACCACGTCCTCGGCGCCGCTGAAAGAGATCCAGAGATCGTCGCCGAAGTGCTCGAAGGCGAGCTTGAGGATGTCCTGCGGGGATTTGCTGGCGTAGGTCGCGGCCAGGGCGGCGACGTCGAAGGGTTGGCTCATCAGGCGGTTTCCATCTTGGCTGTGGCGCTGTGCGCTCGTAATGAAGTGATGGTAACAAAAAATGGCAGGCTAGACGCTGTGCCTGTGCCGGCCCTCGGCTGGGGCAGCCAGCGCTGGGTTACAGGCTCTGCAAGGTTTCCATCAATACCCGCACCTTGGCGATCGATTCTTCGTATTCCGATTGCCAGTCGGAGTCCGCCACCACCGCGCCACCGCCCCAGCAGCTGACCTGGCCGTCCTTGATCAGTAGGCTGCGAATGGCGATGGAGCTGTCCATCTCGCCGCGCACATCCACGTACAGCAAGGACCCGCAATACAGCGCGCGCCGGCTGGGCTCCAGCTCGTCGATGATCTGCATGGCGCGGATCTTGGGGGCGCCGGTGATCGAGCCGCCAGGGAAGCTGTCGCCGATCAGGTCCAGTGCGTCCTTGTCGATGGCCAGTTGCCCGGTGATGCTGCTGACCAGATGGTGCACGTTGGGGTAGCTTTCCAGGCTGAACAGCTCCGGCACCTTCACCGAACCGATCTGGCAAGTGCGGCCCAGGTCGTTACGCAGCAGGTCGACGATCATCAGGTTTTCCGAGCGGTCCTTGGGGCTGTGGCGCAGCGCCTCGGCATTGCGGGCGTCTTCAGCCGGGTCGGCCGAGCGCGGGCGGGTGCCCTTGATCGGCCGGGTCTCCACCTGCCCCTGGCTGACGCGGATGAAGCGTTCTGGAGAAAAACTCAACAGAGCGCTGCCGTCGGCCAGTTGCTGGTAAGCAGAGAACGGCGTCGGGCAGGCCTTGCGCACTGCCTGGTAGGCGCCCCAGGGGTCGCCCTGGCACGGTGCACGAAAGCGTTGGGTCAGGTTGATCTGGTAGCAATCACCGGCCTGTATGTAGCGCTGAACCTGGTCGAATGCCGCCTTGTATTGCCCAGGCTGCAAGTCGCCTGTCATGGCGGCGAGCAGGTGGAAATCGCCGCTGGCAGTGTCATCGGGTTGTTCAAACAAGGCGATCAGCCGCTCACGCTCGTCATCAGCCAGCTGGGGGTGGAACACCAGTTGGCTGGTGCCATGCTGGTGATCGGTCACCAGCGCCCAGCCATACAACCCAAGCTGGGCGTCAGGCAGGCCGAGGTCATCCTTGGCCAGGCATGGCAGGTGCTCCAGGCGTCGGCCGAAGTCGTAGCTGAGGTAGCCGATCAGGCCGCCGGCAAATGGCAGCTCGACACCCTCGGGCAAATGGGCAGGGCCAAGTTGTTTCAGGCTGGCGCGCAGCCGTTGCAGGAAGGCGCGGCCATCTTCATCGGGCAGTACCCGCAAGTGTTGCAGCGGCCAGGCGCTGAGCAGGTCGAAGCGGCCGCGCTCGGCGCCTGGCCGGGCGCTGTCGAGCAGGATCGCTCCGGGCGCCTGGCGCAGGCGGGCGAAGTACACGGCGGGGTCGGGCTGGTAGGGCAGGGGGTAGAGCGTACAGGTCGGCATCAGAGTGGACGGCGATGTAAAAGCGAGGAGGGCGATTGTAGACCTGTGCTGGAAATGCGCCTAGCGCCAGTGTGATTTTCCAGCAGTGTATTGCAGCCGTCGCCGGCAAACCGGCCCCCAGGGGCTGCGTAGCCCATGCTGCGGGGGCCGGCTTGCCGGCGATGGGGCAAGGCTATCCGTGCGGATGCACGTGCCCGAACAGGCTCTGCGCCACCCGCACACGCTGTTCGGCATCCTCGGTCACACCGTCTTTGGCCAGCGCCTCGATGTGCGCCTCGATGGCATGGGTACGCTGGGTCAGCCCGGTGTCGTTGGCGATCTGGATGTTCAGCCCTGGGCGAGCATTGAGTTCGAGAATCAATGGCCCCTTGTCCTGGTCCAGCACCATGTCCACACCGATGTAGCCCAGGCCGCACAGCTCATAACAGCCGGCGGCCAGCTTCATGAAGCCGTCCCAGTTCGGCAGCTGTACGCCATCTACCGCATTTGTGGTGTCCGGGTGCTTGCTGATGATGTTGTTCAGCCAGGTGCCGCGCAGGGTCACTCCGGTGGCCAGGTCCACGCCTACACCGATGGCGCCCTGGTGCAGGTTGGCCTTGCCGCCGGACTGGCGGGTTGGCAGGCGCAGCATGGCCATCACCGGGTAGCCCATCAGCACGATGATGCGGATGTCTGGCACGCCTTCGTAGCTGATGCTCTTGAAGATCTGGTCGGGGGTTACCCGGTACTCGATCAGCGCGCGGTCGCGGTGCCCGCCGAGCGAGTACAGGCCGGTGAGGATGCTGGAGACCTGATGCTCGATCTCTTCATGGCTGATGATCTTGCCGGAAACGGTGCGGTAGCGGTCCTCGAAGCGGTCGGCAATCACCAGGATGCCGTCACCGCCGGCGCCCTGGGCCGGCTTGATGACGAAATCGTTGCGCCCGCCGATGATCTCGTGAAGCTTGTCGATCTGCTTCTCGGTCTCGATGATGCCGTACATTTCAGGCACGTGAATGCCTGCTGCCAGCGCACGCTCCTTGGTGATGATCTTGTCGTCGACGATCGGGTACAGGTTGCGCTTGTTGTACTTGAGCACATAGTCCGCATTGCGGCGGTTGATACCCATGATGCCCCGGGCCTCCAGGGCTTTCCACGTCTTGATCAGGCCAAACATCAGGCGTCAGCCTTCTTCAGGAATGCCTTGAAGCGCACCAGCTCGGTCAGGCGGTAGCCGCGGTAGCGACCCATCGCCAGCATGAAGCCCACCAGGATCAGCAGTACCGCCGGGAAGGTGAAGACGAAGTACACCAGCTCCGGCACCATCATCAGCAGGTGGGCAAGCGACGCTGCGAACAGGGTGCCGATCGCCACTTTCATGGCATGGCCGCCGCCACGTTCTTCCCAGGTTATCGACAGGCGCTCGATGGTCATGGTCAGGATCACCATCGGGAACAGCGCCACCGACAGGCCGCGCTCCAGCCCCAGCTTGTGGCTGAACAGGCTGATGGCGGCAATCAATACCACGACGAAGGTCAGTACCACCGAGAGGCGCGGCAGCATCTGCAGCTTGAGGTGCTCCAGGTAGGAGCGCAGCGACAAGCCCAATGCCGTGATGACGGTGAACAGCACGATGCCGAAGCCCAGTTGGGTCTCGCGGAACGCCAGGGCGATCAGGACCGGTGTGAACGTGCCCAGGGTCTGAATGCCGATCAGGTTGCGCAGGACCAGGATCACCAGCACGCCGATCGGGATCATCACCATGATCATGAAGGTCTGCTGGGTCTGCAGCGGCAGGCCGTACAGCGAGTATTCGAGGAAGTCGGCGTCGGTATTCTCGTCGGTCAGCTTGGCCAGGCGGATGGCATTCATCTCGCTGTTGTTCATGCTGAACGTGACGTTGGCTTTCTTGCCGCCATCGACGGTGACCAGGTTGTCATCACCGGTCCACCACAACAGGCGGTCGCTGGGCAGGCCCTGCTCACCGGTGTCCGGATTGAAGTACAGCCAGTCGTTGCCGTTGAAGCTGCGCAGCCAGAGCTCGGGGGACTGCGGCGTATCGGCCACCAGGCGGATGGTATGGACCTTCTCCATCGGCACATGCGCGATCGACAGCAGCAGGTCGATGACCTGGGCCTTCTTCATGGGCGAGGTATCGCCGGCCAGCAGCAGCTTGACGTTGTCGTCGTTGAGGTTGTTGACCCGCTTGATGGTTTCGCTGACGAAGGTCTCGACGTCGGCGGAATGCTGGCGGATCGGCGCCATCAGCGCTTCAGCGGCGATCTTCTCAGGGCCTTCTACCGCCAGGCTGTCGCGGAAGGTCGGGCCTTTGATGGCGGACTTTTCGCTGCTGTAGCGCTTGGTCAGCACCAGGCGGTAGTAGAGGGTCTGGTTGCCGCTGGCGCGGCGGGCCGACCAGGTTACCTTGCGGTTGCCATCGGCGCGGTTGACGCTGACCCCGTAGTTGTTGGAGATGAAGCTCTCGTTGAGGCTGACGTAGTCGCGATTCAGCGGCGGTACGAACATTTGTACCTTGACCGGGTCCTTGCTGTTGGCGACGAACTCGACCTTGGCGTCGATGTTCCAGAGGTCGTCGGTTTCGTCTTCGGTCACCGGGATGCCGAGGAAGAAGATCTGATAAGCCGTGACCGCCACGCCCAGCAGCACCAGTACGGTGATCAGGACTTTCAGATGGAGGGTAAGAGAGCGCATCGGGATTACTCTGCTTTGGGAGCGTCGGTGGCACAGGCAGGTTTGCCGGCCGCGTATTTAAGGCTTGGGTCGACCAGCGCGTCGAAGTGCTTGAGCGCCTCGGAACCGATCAGCAGCGGGAACTGGAACGCGCTACGGTCGGTGAGGTTGACTTCGATGGTGCGAAGGGCCTGGCCCATGCAGATTTCGAGTTCGATGACCGGGCGGGCGGTATAGGCCTTGCCCGATTCGGCATCATAGTCGCCTGCGCGGCGCTTGATCTTGCTGACGCGCGCCAATGGGCGTTCGATGGGGTGCGAATGGGCGGCGTCAATGGCCAGGTAGAAACGCACCCAGCTTTCGCCGTTGCGCTTGAAACGCTTGATGTCGCGGGCACTCAGGGACGCGGTCTTGGCGCCGGTGTCGAGTTTGGCGGCCACTTCCAGGTCGAGTTCGCCAAGGCGGGCGTATTCATTAAGACCGTACACGGTCTTGCCCGCCGCCTGGCCAAGGGCCGGCAGCAGGGTGAGGCATAACAGCAATAAAACGGGTGTAAGTCTCATAGTCCTGGCGCGGTGCTGTGCTGGGTTCGGGGCAAGGCGACTGGCAGGTACTGCACAAGCTTCCTCGGTTGATCTGTCAACAACATGAATGGATGACAGAAACGCTATCCATACTCCGTTGGAGGCGCGGCATTCTATCACGCCGAGGCCTTGGCGCCAGCGCGTCGCGATCTGACAACGCCATCACTCACTAAGTTCGCGCCTGAAAGATTGTCGACAATGTTCATTTTTGCTTTGACTGCATGCGCTTGTTTCGTTAGTTTCTGTTCAAGAGCTTATCAAGGTGTCAACAATATGCTGGACGTCATCACCCCCAGCCCCTCGATGTCGGATGAAACGGAAACCTTGTCCGAGAATGTTTTCCGGCGCATCCAGGCTGCGATCGTCAGCGGGGAAATTGCCCCAGGCAGCAAGATCTCCGAGCCGGAGCTCGCGCGAACCTATGGCATCAGCCGGGGCCCGCTGCGTGAGGCCATCCATCGCCTGGAGGGCCAGCGCCTGTTGGTGCGGGTGCCGCATGTGGGGGCGCGTGTGGTGTCGCTCAGCCATGCCGAACTGATCGAGTTGTACGAAATCCGTGAGTCGCTCGAGGGCATGGCATGCCGCCTGGCCGCCGAGCGCATGAGCCAGGGCGAAATCGATGAGCTGCGCCGGGTGCTGGACACCCACGAGCGCGACGCAGCGTTCCAGGCGGGGCTGGGCTACTACCAGCAGGAAGGCGATTACGACTTCCATTACCGGATCATCCAAGGCAGTGGCAACCAGACCCTGGTCAAGATGCTCTGCGGCGAGCTGTATCAGTTGGTGCGCATGTACCGCATCCAGTTTTCCGCCACGCCCAACCGCCCGCGCCAGGCTTTTGCCGAACACCACCGCATTCTCGATGCCATCGCCGACCGTGACGGCGAGCTTGCCGAACTCCTGATGCGCCGCCACATCGGCGCGTCCAAACGCAACATCGAGCGTCACTACCTGGACGCCAACAACAACAGCCTTTGAGGTGAGAAATGACTGTGAAGAGCACCCCTGGTCAGCGTTTTCGCGATGCCGTTGCCGCCGAACATCCCCTGCAGGTGGTCGGTGCCATCAACGCCAACCATGCGCTGCTGGCCAAGCGCGCCGGCTTCAAGGCCATCTACCTGTCCGGTGGGGGTGTCGCCGCGGGTTCGCTGGGCTTGCCGGACCTGGGCATTACCGGTCTGGATGACGTGCTGACCGATGTGCGGCGCATCACCGACGTGTGCGACCTGCCATTGCTGGTAGATGTCGACACCGGCTTCGGCGCCTCGGCCTTCAACGTTGCGCGCACCGTGCGTTCGATGAGCAAGTTCGGTGCTGCCGCCATTCATATCGAAGATCAGGTAGGCGCCAAGCGCTGCGGCCACCGGCCGAACAAAGAGATCGTCTCCCAGCAGGAGATGGTCGACCGCATCAAGGCTGCGGTCGATGCCCGTACCGATGACAGCTTCGTGATCATGGCCCGTACCGATGCCCTGGCCGTGGAAGGCCTGAACGCAGCGCTGGACCGTGCTGCCGCCTGCATCGAGGCTGGAGCCGACATGATTTTCCCTGAGGCCATTACCGAACTGCAGATGTACAAGACCTTTGCCGACCGGGTGAAGGCGCCGATCCTGGCCAATATCACCGAGTTCGGTGCTACGCCATTGTTCACCACCGAGGAGCTGGCGGGGGTGGACGTGTCGTTGGTGCTGTACCCGTTGTCGGCGTTCCGCGCCATGAACAAGGCCGCCGAGAATGTCTACACCGCACTGCGTCGCGACGGCACGCAGAAGAATGTGATCGACACCATGCAGACCCGCATGGAGCTCTACGATGCCATTGGCTACCACGCGTTCGAGCAAAGCCTCGATGCGCTGTTTGCCCAGAAGAAAGGTTGAGCCCATGCTGGCCTCATCGCCGGCAAGCCGGCTCCCACAGGTACAGCGCCTGCCAGGAGCTTGCACACAGATACAGCACCAAGATAGAGGCTTGCACACAGGTACAGCACCAATACAGAGGCTTGCACAGTTGACTGTGGGAGCCGGCTTGCCGGCGATGAGGCCGGTACAGGCAGCCTGAATCAGCCAGAACGATATCCATAACAAGTTCAAGAAAGGAGAAACACCATGGCCGAAGCAAAAGTACTCAGCGGCGCAGGCCTGCGTGGCCAGGTGGCCGGTCAGACCGCACTGTCGACCGTAGGCCAGGCCGGAGCCGGCCTGACTTACCGGGGCTATGATGTGCGCGACCTGGCAGCAGGCGCCGAATTCGAAGAAGTGGCGTACCTGCTGCTATACGGCGAGTTGCCCAGCGAAGCAGAACTTGCCGATTACAAACACAAGCTCAAGGGCCTGCGCGACCTGCCGCAGGCACTCAAAGAAGTGCTCGAGCGCATCCCGCGCGACGCCCACCCGATGGACGTCATGCGCACCGGCTGTTCGGTGCTGGGTACGCTGGAACCAGAGTTGACCTTCGACGCCCAGCAGGACAAGACCGATCGCCTGCTGGCACTGTTCCCGGCGGTGATGTGCTACTGGTACCGCTTCACCCACCATGGCGTGCGTATCGATTGCACCAGCGATGAGGACACCCTTGGCGGCCATTTCCTGCACCTGTTGCACGGCAAGAAGCCGAGCGAGTTGCACGTCAAGGTAATGAACGTTTCGCTGATCCTGTATGCAGAGCACGAGTTCAACGCATCGACCTTCACCGCCCGGGTCTGCGCCTCGACCCTGTCGGACCTGTACTCCTGCGTCACGGCAGCCATCGGCTCACTGCGCGGCCCACTGCACGGCGGCGCCAACGAGGCGGCGATGGAGCTGATCGAGCGCTTCCAGAATCCCCAGGAAGCTACCGCAGAGTTGCTGCGCATGCTCGAGCGCAAGGACAAGATCATGGGCTTCGGCCATGCCATCTACAAAGAGTCCGACCCGCGCAACGAGGTGATCAAGGGGTGGTCGAAGCAACTGGCCGATGCCGTCGGTGACAAGGTGCTGTTCCCGGTCTCCGAAGCCATCGACAAGACCATGTGGGAGCAGAAACGTCTGTTCCCCAACGCCGATTTCTACCATGCATCGGCGTACCACTTCATGGGCATCCCGACCAAGCTGTTCACCCCGATCTTTGTCTGCTCGCGCCTGACCGGCTGGGCGGCGCACGTGTTCGAACAGCGCGCCAACAACCGCATCATCCGCCCGAGTGCCGAGTATGTCGGTGTCGAGCAGCGCCCGTTCGTGCCGATCGAGCAGCGCTGAAACAGCAGGCCCTGTAGCGAACCTGTGGGAGCCGGCTTGCCGGCGATGAAGGCGCCGCCTGATCCGGCCCGATCGCCGGCAACCCTGCTCCCATGATGACTGCAGCGCCTGTGCGTGTATCCACGACCGTAACGTGACCGAGCCTGATAATTCTATGAACACCGCATACCGCAAAAACCTGCCAGGCACGGACCTGGACTATTTCGACGCCCGTGCCGCGGTCGAGGCCATCAAGCCGGGTGCCTACGACAACCTGCCTTACACCTCGCGGGTGCTCGCCGAAAACCTGGTGCGCCGCTGCGACCCTGCAAGCCTGAATGCCTCGCTCGGCCAGCTGATCGAACGCAAGCGCGATCTCGACTTCCCGTGGTTCCCGGCCCGCGTGGTGTGCCACGACATCCTCGGCCAGACCGCGCTGGTCGACCTCGCCGGCCTGCGCGACGCCATCGCCGAGAAGGGGGGCGACCCGGCGGCGGTCAACCCGGTCGTGCCGGTGCAACTGATCGTCGACCACTCGCTGGCCGTCGAGTGCGGTGGCTTCGACCCGCAGGCCTTTGACAAGAACCGCGCCATCGAAGACCGTCGCAACGAAGACCGCTTCCATTTCATCAACTGGACCAAGAAAGCGTTCAAGAACGTCGATGTCATCCAGCCCGGTAACGGCATCATGCACCAGATCAACCTGGAGAAAATGTCGCCGGTTGTCCACAGCGATGGCGGTGTGGCCTACCCGGACACTTGCGTGGGCACCGACAGCCATACCCCGCATGTCGACGCCCTGGGCGTGATCGCCATCGGCGTCGGCGGCCTTGAAGCCGAAAACGTCATGCTGGGCCGCGCCTCGTGGATGCGCCTGCCGGAAATCGTCGGCGTGGAGCTCACCGGCAAGCTGGCAGCCACTATCACCGCGACCGACCTGGTGCTGGCCTTGACCGAGTTCCTGCGCAAGCAGAGGGTGGTTGGCGCCTACCTCGAGTTCTACGGCGAAGGTGCACGCGCCCTGACGCTCGGCGACCGTGCGACCATCTCCAACATGGCGCCGGAATACGGTGCAACCGCTGCAATGTTCGCCATCGACCAGCAGACCATCGACTACCTGAAACTGACCGGCCGTGAAGATCAGCAGGTCAAGTTGGTGGAGACCTACGCCAAAGCCACGGGCTTGTGGGCTGACGCCCTGGCCAACGCCGAATACGAACGCGTGCTGAGCTTCGACCTGTCGAGCGTGGTGCGCAACATGGCCGGGCCGTCCAACCCGCATGCCCGGGTTGCCACCAGCGACCTGGCGGCCAAGGGTATCGCCGGTGCCTGGGACGAGGTGCCGGGGCAGATGCCTGACGGCGCAGTGATCATCGCTGCGATCACCAGCTGCACCAACACCAGCAACCCGCGCAACGTGATCGCCGCCGGCCTGCTGGCGCGCAATGCCAACAAGCTCGGCCTGGCGCGCAAGCCGTGGGTCAAGTCGTCGCTCGCCCCAGGCTCCAAGGCCGTGCAGCTGTACCTGGAAGAAGCGGGGCTGGAGAAGGAGCTGGAGCAATTGGGCTTCGGTATCGTCGCCTTCGCCTGTACCACCTGCAACGGCATGTCCGGGGCGTTGGACCCGGTGATCCAGCAGGAAATCATCGACCGTGACCTTTACGCGACGGCGGTGCTCTCGGGCAACCGCAACTTCGATGGACGCATCCACCCGTACGCCAAGCAGGCATTTCTGGCCTCGCCGCCGCTGGTGGTGGCCTATGCCATTGCCGGCACCATTCGCTTCGACATCGAGAAAGACGTGTTGGGCGTGGTCGATGGTCAGGAAATCCGCCTCAAGGACATCTGGCCGAGCGACGAAGAGATCGACGCGGTGGTGCGCGCTGCGGTCAAGCCGGAGCAGTTCCGCAAGGTGTACATCCCGATGTTCGCTATCGAGCAAGACCGAGGGCCGAAAGTGGCGCCGCTTTACCAGTGGCGTCCGACGAGCACCTATATCCGCCGCCCGCCCTATTGGGAAGGCGCCTTGGCCGGTGAGCGCACGTTGCGCGGCATGCGTGCGTTGGCGGTGCTGCCGGACAACATCACCACCGATCACCTGTCACCGTCCAATGCCATCCTGCTCGACAGCGCGGCGGGTGAATACCTGGCCAAAATGGGCCTGCCGGAGGAGGACTTCAACTCCTACGCCACCCACCGCGGCGACCACCTGACGGCGCAGCGTGCCACCTTCGCCAACCCCAAGCTGTTCAACGAGATGGTGCGCAAGGCCGATGGCAGCGTGCAGCAGGGTTCGCTGGCGCGCCTGGAGCCGGAGGGCAAGGTGATTCGCATGTGGGAAGCCATCGAAACCTACATGCAGCGCAAGCAGCCGCTGATCATCGTCGCCGGTGCCGACTACGGCCAAGGCTCGTCCCGCGACTGGGCGGCCAAGGGTGTGCGGCTCGCCGGAGTCGAGGCGATCGTTGCCGAGGGCTTCGAGCGCATCCACCGCACCAACCTGGTGGGCATGGGCGTGTTGCCGCTCGAGTTCCTGCCGGGCACCGACCGCAAGACCCTGGGCCTGGATGGCAGCGAGACCTATGACGTGGCAGGTGAGCGCAAGCCGCGTGCAACCTTGACGCTGGTGATAACGCGCAGCAATGGCGAACGGCTCGAGGTGCCGGTGACCTGCCGGCTCGATACCGCCGAAGAGGTGTCGATCTACGAGGCGGGCGGGGTACTGCAGCGCTTCGCCCAGGACTTCCTCGAGGCATCGGCCTGAGTAGTTGGCGCCTGTTCTGCAGCCCGTCGCCGGCAAGCCGGTGATGGGCTGCAGAACAGGCGCCAAGGGTTATTGCATATTCAGACAGGACAGCACAGCCATGGCACACGCACCGCAAATCAAGATCCCCGCCACCTACATCCGCGGCGGCACCAGCAAAGGCGTGTTCTTCCGCCTGCAGGACCTCCCTGAGCGAGCGCAAGTCCCAGGGCCGGCCCGTGACGCACTGCTGCTGCGGGTCATCGGCAGCCCTGACCCTTACGCCAAGCAGATCGATGGCATGGGCGGTGCTACCTCAAGCACCAGCAAAACCGTGATCCTGTCGCAAAGCACCCAGCCCGACCATGACGTCGACTACCTGTTCGGCCAGGTCGCCATCGACAAGGCCTTCGTCGACTGGAGCGGCAACTGCGGCAACCTGTCTGCTGCTGTCGGATCGTTCGCCATCAGCAGCGGCTTGGTCGAGCCGTCGCGCATCCCGCGCAATGGCGTGGCCACCGTGCGTATCTGGCAGGCCAATATCGGCAAGACCATCATCGCTCATGTGCCGATCACCGAAGGCGAGGTGCAGGAAACGGGCGACTTCGAACTCGACGGCGTGACGTTCCCGGCCGCCGAGGTGCAACTGGAATTCCTTGATCCGGCGGCCGATGAGGGCGAGGGCGGCGGTGCGATGTTCCCTACCGGCAACTTGGTGGATGAACTGGAGGTGCCCGGTATCGGTACCTTCAAAGCCACCTTGATCAACGCCGGTATCCCGACCATTTTCCTCAATGCCGCCGACATCGGTTATGCCGGCACCGAACTGCAGGATGCGATCAACGGTGATGCGCAGGCGTTGGCGCGTTTCGAGGCGATCCGTGCCCATGGCGCCGTGCGCATGGGGCTGATCGAGCATGTCGACCAGGCGGCCGGGCGTCAGCACACACCGAAGGTGGCTTTCGTTGCACCGCCAAGCACCTACACTGCCTCCAGTGGCAAGGCTGTCGAGGCGGCTGACATCGACCTGCTGGTGCGTGCACTCTCCATGGGCAAGTTGCACCACGCGATGATGGGTACTGCTGCGGTGGCCATCGGTACCGCTGCTGCCATTCCAGGTACGCTGGTCAACCTCGCTGCTGGCGGGGGCGAGCGCAGTGCTGTGCGCTTCGGCCATCCCTCCGGCACCTTGCGGGTCGGGGCTCAGGCCAGCCAGGTGGAGGGCGAGTGGACGGTGACCAAGGCAATCATGAGTCGTAGTGCCCGTGTATTGATGGAAGGCTGGGTGAGGGTGCCTGGCGACAGCTTCTGACGCACTTGGCGCTTGGCTTTGAATCAGCAAGGCCGCTACGCGGTCCAGCGCCGGCAAGCCGGTTCCTGCATCGACCTTGTGGGAGCCGCATTGCCGGCGCCGGGTGGCGTAGCAGCCCCAATCAAAGGAGCTGCAAATGAGCGCCAACGTAGACCTGAACGAGCGCCCTGACTACGACGGGGTGCTGCAAACCCTTGCCGATTACGTTCTGACCTACCGCGTCGAGTCCTCCGAAGCGCTGGACACCGCACGCAACTGCCTGATGGATACCCTGGGCTGTGGCCTGTTGGCCCTGCGCTTTCCAGAGTGCACCAAGCACCTCGGCCCGCTGGTGGAGGGTACGGTGGTACCCAATGGCGCCCGGGTGCCCGGCACCAGTTACCGGCTCGACCCGGTCAAGGCCGCCTGGGATATCGGCTGCACCGTGCGCTGGCTGGACTACAACGATACCTGGCTTGCCGCCGAGTGGGCCCACCCTTCCGATAACCTCGGGGGGATCCTTGCGGTAGCTGATCACCTGTCGCAAAAGCAGGTGGCCAGGGGTGAAGGCCCGCTGCTGATGCGCGAAGTGCTTGAGGCCATGGTCATGGCCCATGAGATTCAAGGTGTGCTGGCCCTGGAGAACGCCTTCAATCGCGTCGGGCTGGACCACGTGCTGCTGGTCAAGGTGGCGTCCACGGCCGTGTGCGCCAAGCTGATGGGTGCCAACCGTGAACAACTGCTCTCGGCCCTGTCTCATGCCTTCGTCGATGGCCAGGCGCTGCGCACCTACCGCCATGCACCCAATGCCGGCTCGCGCAAGTCGTGGGCTGCCGGCGATGCGTCCAGCCGGGGCGTGCGCCTGGCCGATATCGCGCTGCGTGGCGAGATGGGTGTGCCTGGTGTGCTGACTGCGCCGCAGTGGGGTTTTTACGACGTGTCGTTCAGCCACACCAACAAGGACCTGGCGCTCAAGCCTTCTGCCCAGCAGGCGCTCCGCGTACCGCAGGCGTTGGCCAGTTACGTGATGGAAAACGTGTTGTTCAAGGTCAGTTTCCCGGCCGAGTTCCACGCCCAGACCGCCTGTGAAGCGGCAGTCAGCCTGCATCCGCAAGTGCGTAACCGCCTGCACGAAGTCGACCGTATCGTCATCACCACCCAGGAATCGGCCATTCGCATCATCTCCAAGGTCGGCCCGCTGGCCAATGCTGCCGATCGCGACCACTGCCTGCAGTACATGGTGGCGGTGCCGCTCATCTTCGGTCATCTGGTGGCCGAGCATTACGAGGATGCTTTCCACGCTGCTCATCCGAGCATCGACCGTCTGCGCGAAAAGATGGAAGTGGTCGAGGACCCTCGTTTCAGCCGCGAATACCTGGAGCCGGACAAGCGTTCGATCGCCAATGGCTTGCAGGTGTTCTTCAAGGATGGCAGCAGTACCGAACAGGTAGTGGTGGAGTACCCGGTCGGGCACCGGCGCCGACGCGGGGAGGGCATCCCCTTGCTGGAGGCCAAGTTCAGGGACAACTTGGCGACGCGCTTTTCGCGTCAGCGTTGCCTGGAGATTTTCGCGCTGTGTGGCGATCAACAGCGGCTGGAGGGCACGGCGGTCCACCGCTTTGTGGATTTGTTCGTGATCTGAGGCGAGCACGGGCAATAAAAAACCCGGCATGAATGCCGGGTTTTTTGTGGCTTACAGCTGATTAGGCTTGAACAACCGGGATCTTGGCGTTGGCCGCAGCTTCGCGGAACTCTGCGATCTGGTCGAAGCTCAGGTAGCGGTAAACGTCGGCAGCCATGCTGTCGATGTCTTTCGCGTACTGCATGTACTCCTCGACGGTCGGCAGTTTGCCGATGATCGATGCGACTGCAGCCAGCTCGGCCGATGCCAGGTAGACGTTGGTGGCGTCGCCCAGGCGGTTCGGGAAGTTACGGGTCGAAGTGGAGACCACGGTCGAGCCGGTCTGCACACGTGCCTGGTTGCCCATGCACAGCGAGCAGCCTGGCATTTCCATGCGCGCACCGGCCTTGCCGTAGATGCCGTAGTAGCCTTCTTCGGTCAGCTGGTGAGCGTCCATCTTGGTTGGCGGAGCCAACCACAGACGGGTCGGAATACCGCCCTTGACCTTCTCCAGCAGCTTACCGGCAGCGCGGAAGTGGCCAATGTTGGTCATGCACGAACCGATGAACACTTCGTCGATCTTCTCGCCCTGTACCGACGACAGCAGGCGGGCGTCGTCCGGGTCGTTCGGCGCGCAGAGCACAGGCTCCTTGACGTCGGCCAGGTCGATTTCGATGATTTCGGCGTATTCGGCATCGGCGTCAGCCGACAGCAGCTCAGGCTTGGCCAGCCAGGCTTCCATCGCCTGGGCGCGACGCTCCAGGGTGCGGGCATCGCCGTAGCCTTCGCCGATCATCCAGCGCAGCAGGGTGATGTTCGACTGCAGGTACTCGGCGATGGCCTTCTCTGGCAGCTTGATGGTGCAGCCGGCAGCGGAGCGCTCGGCCGAGGCGTCGGACAGCTCGAACGCTTGCTCGACGGTCAGTTCGTCCAGGCCTTCGATTTCCAGGATGCGGCCGGAGAAGGCGTTTTTCTTGCCTTTCTTCTCGACGGTCAGCAGGCCCTGCTGGATGGCGTAGTAAGGGATGGCGTGTACCAGGTCACGCAGGGTGATGCCTGGTTGCAGTTTGCCCTTGAAGCGCACCAGGATCGACTCTGGCATGTCCAGCGGCATGACGCCGGTAGCGGCGGCGAAGGCTACCAGGCCGGAACCGGCCGGGAACGAGATGCCGATCGGGAAGCGGGTGTGCGAGTCGCCACCGGTACCGACGGTGTCAGGCATCAGCATGCGGTTCAGCCAGCTATGGATGATGCCGTCGCCTGGGCGCAGCGACACGCCGCCACGGGTGCGGATGAAGTCTGGCAGGGTGTGGTGGGTGGTGACGTCGATCGGCTTCGGATAGGCCGCGGTGTGGCAGAACGACTGCATCACCAGGTCAGCGGAGAAGCCCAGGCACGCCAGGTCTTTCAGCTCGTCGCGGGTCATCGGGCCAGTGGTGTCCTGGGAGCCGACGGTGGTCATCTTCGGCTCGCAGTAAGCACCTGGGCGCACGCCCTGGCCTTCCGGCAGGCCGCACGCACGGCCGACCATTTTCTGGGCCAGGGTGAAGCCCTTGCCGGAATCGGCAGGCTGCTCTGGCTTCTTGAACAGGTCGGATGCACCCAGGCCCAGCTCGGCACGGGCTTTTTCGGTCAGGCCACGGCCGACGATCAGCGGGATGCGGCCGCCAGCGCGGACTTCATCCAGCAGTACTTCGGTTTTCAGCTCGAAGCTGGTGACCAGCTCATCGCTGTCGTGACGGCGTACTTCACCTTTGTAGGGGTAAACGTCGATGACGTCGCCCATGGCCAGGTTGGTGCAGTCGAATTCGATCGGCAGGGCGCCGGCGTCTTCCATGGTGTTGTAGAAGATCGGGGCGATCTTGGTGCCGAAGCAGAAGCCACCGGCGCGCTTGTTCGGTACGTACGGGATGTCGTCGCCGAAGAACCACAGCACCGAGTTGGTGGCGGATTTACGCGAAGAGCCGGTACCGACCACGTCACCGACGTAGGCAACCGGGAAACCCTTGGCCTTGACGGCTTCGATCTGTGCCAGGGGGCCGACCGAGCCAGGCTGCTGCGGCTCGATGCCGTCGCGGGCCATTTTCAGCATGGCCAGGGCGTGCAGCGGGATGTCAGGGCGCGACCAGGCGTCCGGGGCAGGGGACAGGTCGTCGGTGTTGGTTTCGCCGGGCACCTTGAACACGGTCAGGGTGTACTTGTCGGCGATGGCCGGACGCGAGGTGAACCACTCGCCGGCAGCCCAGGATTCCAGCACGGCCTTGGCGTGCGCATTGCCCGCCTTGGCTTTTTCGGCCACGTCGTGGAAGGCATCGAACATCAGCAGGGTGTGCTTGAGCTTTTCGGCCGCGACGGCGCCCAGTTCGGCGTCATCCAGCAGCGCGACCAGCGTTTCGATGTTGTAGCCACCTTGCATGGTGCCCAGCAGCTCGGTGGCGTGCTTGCGGTCGATCAGTGGCGAGGTGGCTTCACCCTTGGCCACGGCAGACAGGAAGGCAGCCTTGACGTAGGCAGCCTCGTCGACTCCTGGTGGAACGCGGTGGGTGATCAGGTCTACGAGGAAGGCTTCTTCGCCGGCCGGCGGGTTTTTCAGCAGCTCGACCAGGCCTGCAGTTTGTTCGGCGTTCAGCGGCTGGGGCACGATACCCAGGGCGGCACGCTCTTCGATGTGTTTGCGGTAGGCTTCAAGCACAGTTATTACCCTCATCAGTGGTCCCTAAAGGGAGTCCGGGACGCTCATCCAGCATTCTCTGCACCCATGCGCCATCACGGCTTCTTGGGCCGCATAGCCAGGGTCGCAGAGAATCCTTACAGAAGCTGCTTTCAAAGTTTTACGCCTGCAGAACGGGGGCTGATGAGGGCTGGCACGGGCATGCGGGGGGTGCATGGCCCGGGCCAACGCCGTTCTACCGGATCAACTGTGCTCGTGACGCTTTGAAAACAGCTTCCAACGGACATTGTTGCCTTGAAAAGGCGGGATGATTCTACGGCAAATTGTCGCAGAAGGTAAGGCGGCGAACGTGACTTTAACGAGTGACCCTGGTTAGACAAAGGGCTAACATGGGCCTGTGTTCCACCGCCAAGCCGTTGTTTTTCCATGCCCAACCAGTCCATCAAGACCCCTTGCGTCGGCCTTTGCTCCACGGTGTATGGAGACACGGTGTGCCGTGGCTGCAAGCGTTTCCATCACGAAGTCATCCACTGGAACGCGTACGACGACGACCAGAAGCGCGCCGTTTTGCTGCGCCTGGAGCAGTTGCTGGTACAGGTGATGATGGCCAAGCTGGAGGTGTTCGATGCCAACCTGCTGCGCCAGCAGCTGCAGCAGCGCGCCATACGCTTCGTCGAGCAGCAGTCCGAGTACTGCTGGGCGTATCAGCTGATTGCCCGCGGTGCCCGCCTGATTCGCGACCTGGAAGCGTACGGGATGGCGTTGCTGCCCGAGTTTCGTGACTGGGAGCTGCCGCAGTTGCGCGATGCCATCGATCGGGAATTCTTTTTGCTGTCCGAGGCGCATTACCAGCGCTACATCGCGCCTGGGTTCCTGCGTGCCGAACTGAGGTAAGCCTTCTACCTGCCCCATGCCTTGAAAGGGCGCCATTGTGCGTTTTTGACGAGCGTACGGAGTACGGATGATGGCTGAGCTGTGTTTTGAACCGCTGCTGTGTTTTACCGCGGCATGCCGCTGGCAATTGCTGGATGAACCGTTGCGGGCCGCCCAGTTTGACGATGATGGCATCACCCGGCCGTTCTGGGCCGAATTCGATGACTGGAACGGTGACGATGGCTGGCTGATCACCAGCCTGGACTATGGCGAAGAAATTCTGCAATCGTTCCTGATTGACTCGTTATGGGGGCCCGAGGCTCGTCCGCGCGTGTTTTGTGACAGGTTCTGGTTCGGTGTCTACCGGCTTGCAACAGGCTTCGTCTATGAGATCCGCCTGGCGTATGAGGGCAGAAACGCCGACCTCTGGCCGTCACTGGACTGCTGGCTCGACGTCAGTCGCAACGGTTATCTTGGCTTTTACCCGGCCCGCTCGGCTGCCGGGGTGAGCACGGACGAGCCAGCCAACCTGGCGTTACGAGACCCCTTCGGGACCTCCGTGGTGCTTCCCGTCGACCCGCCTGTGGATCTGGATACGGCACTGTACAAGTTGACCGCCGGGCGGCGAACGCCGCTATGGCACATCCCTGGCCTGGACCCGCAGCGGTTGCAGGAAGGGCAGTTGTTCTTGAACCTGAAGCTTTACAGCGCGGACGGTCGGCAAGTGAGGCGGCGGGTCGAGCGGGTTGCATACCTTAACAACCGCCAAGGCGAGCGTGGCCGGTTCAGCTTGCAGGTGTCGAACCCTTGCGTGCCGCCTCACCCCCGCCCGCTCGATGCCAAGGATTGACCCCGTGCCCCTGTAGCGCGGCGCCCATCAATCGCCGCTGTATTCGCAGCCGCTGGTGCAGGTTTCATGAATCCGCACCTTGGACAGCTCCGGCAGCAGCGGCTTGATCTGCTCCCAGATCCACTTGGCGATGACTTCGCTGGTGGGGTTTTCCAGGCCTGGAATGTCGTTGAGGTAGTTGTGGTCCAGCTGCTCGTAGATCGGCTTGAAGATCGCCTTGATCTCGGAGAAGTCGCGGATCCAGCCGGTGTGCGGGTCCAGCGGGCCGGTCAGGTGCAGGCCGACCTTGAACGAGTGGCCATGCAGGCGGCCGCATTTGTGCCCGGCAGGGACGTTGGGCAGGCGGTGGGCCGATTCGAAAGTAAATTCCTTGAAGATTTCCACGGTCAGAACTCTGTGTGTATCGAAGATGCGCGCAGTCTACCAGCATGGTCGCTACAAGGCTTGCAGGCGTTCGTGCAGCCGCCCGGTGGCAATCAGTTCCAGCAGCTCGTCTCCCAGCCGTTGGCTTTCGGCAATGGCCTGGTACCAGTAGCGTTTGCGGCTGGGGGCATCGCCCATGAAGCGCTTGAAGTCGTTGCGGTCGGGCAACTTGCCGAAGGGCAGTGCGGCCAGATACTGCGGTGACGGCGTCACCAACAGCACATTGCGCAGGCGTGTGGCATCGCCCTTGCGCCATGGCAGGGCTTTGTCGAACCAGCCCGGCACGACCTTGTCGGTGAAATGCGGGTAAAGCACCAGGTCGTCGCCGCGGTAAGGCAGGTCGAGGTGATAGTCGAGCAAGCCGCCGTCGCGATAGGTGCCCGCACCGGCGCCGGGGATGTCGCGCACACCTTCCATGACCATTGGAATCGAGCCGGACGCGAGCAGGGCATGGCGCAGGTTGCCCAGGCCCAGCGGCAGGTAGCGTGAGGGAAAGTCTGTGAGCGGATCCAGCGGCGGGGTGGCGCGCTCATCGTGCAGGATGACCCGTTCGAAATGCCGCGCCAGGCGGGAGCGCCCCAGCAGGTTGCTGGCGACCACCGAGCCCAGCCCCATCCCCAACCGGCCGCGATGGTCATGGGCAAGATGGCCGTGGCTCTTCACCACCAGGATGTTCAGGCGGTAGTGCGGTGATGCCAGGATCTGCCCATCACGCCCTTGCAGCAGGTCGTCGAGCATCTGCTGGCAGCTGCGGCTGATCTGGGCTGCGGTCACACCTTTGGCAAAGTCCTGCTCGGTATACAGCTCGCCGAGGCGGCGGATGCCTGCGACCGGGTCGTCAAGGCAGGCGCTGGCGAAACGCCAGGAGCCGATCGATGCGCCAATCAAGGCCCGTTGGCGAGGGGCCGATGGCAGCCACTCGCCGAACAGCGCCAGGTCCAAGCCTTGAATCCCCAGTGGCTTGGGCCCGCCAGCGGCACCCGGCACCACACCGACATCCGCTGCCTGCAGCCCGCGCTCGCGGATGCGCTGCAGGGCACGTTTGCCGGCCTTGAAGGTCAGAGCCGGGTACTTGATATGGATGGCGCTCATAGACTGCCTCGCAATGTACAGGCGGGCATTATAGGAAACGCATGGTCGATGCGCTGCGCTATCATGACGCCAGCTTTTTTCAGGTTGAGTTAAGGACCGGTGGATAATCTTAACCCCGTAGACAAATTGCACACCCTGATGGAGAGAATCTGATGAAAACTCTGACTGCCTTGTTCACTGCCGCTGCGCTTGCTTTCGGTGCCAACGTCGCCCTGGCCAAGGACGTCCAACCTGACGAAGTGGTCAAGCTGGTGAATGCCAAGACCATCAAATCGCTGGATGAGCTCAAGGCCGCTGCGGTTGCCAAGCACCCCGGCGCCACCGTCACCGATTCGGAGCTGGAAAACGAATACGGTCGCTACATCTACAAGGTCGAAATGCGTGACACCCAGAACGTCGAATGGGACGTCGACCTGGACGCCAAGACCGGTGAAGTGCTGAAGGACGAACAGGACCGCTGATGACCCACGTGACCCGCTCGGCGCGCTACCTGGCTCTCTCGCTGCTGGCGGTCTGTTCCTTGGCCGTTGCGCGCGACCTGGACCAGGATGAGGCCCTGCAGCTGCGTCGCAACGGCGTGATCCTTCCGCTCGAGCAACTGCTCGAGACCGCCCTGGGACGTCACCCCGGGGCGCGGTTGCTGGAGGCGGAGCTGGAGGAAGACGATGATCGCTACGAATATGAAGTCGAGCTGCTGACCACCGAGGGTGTGGTGCGTGAGATCAAGCTCGATGCCAGCACCGGTGCCCTGCTCAAAGACGAGGAAGATGACTGAATGCGCCTGTTGCTTGTCGAGGACAATGTCCCCTTGGCGGATGAGCTGACCGCTGGCCTGCAGCGCCAAGGCTATGCCGTGGACTGGCTGGCCGACGGCCGCGACGCCGTGTACCAAGGCCAGAGCGAGCCTTACGACCTGATCATCCTGGACCTTGGCCTGCCGGGGTTGCCGGGCCTGGACGTGCTTTCGCAGTGGCGTGCCGCAGGCCTGGCCACGCCGGTGCTGATCCTGACCGCACGGGGGTCATGGGCCGAGCGCATCGAGGGCTTGAAGGCGGGGGCGGACGACTACCTGAGCAAGCCCTTCCACCCGGAGGAGCTGCAACTGCGCATTCAGGCGCTGGTGCGCCGGGCGCGGGGGCTTGCCAACCAGCCCCGGCTCGAAGCTGCCGGGCTGCACCTGGACGAAAGCCGCCAGTGCGTGAGCCGCGAAGGGGTTGATATCCAGCTCACCGCTGCTGAATTTCGCCTGTTGCGTTACTTCATGCTGCACCCGCAGCAGATCCTCTCCAAGAGCCACCTGGCCGAGCACCTGTACGACGGCGAGACCGAGCGTGACTCCAACGTGCTCGAAGTGCACGTCAATCATCTGCGCCGCAAGCTGGGCCGCAGCGTCATCGAAACCCGCCGCGGGCAAGGCTACATCTATGCCGGGAGCGCCGGGTGAAATCGATCCAGGCACGCTTGAGCCTGGGCCTGGTGGCCGTATTGGTAGTGGTCGGGGTGGTGCTTGCGCAGCTTACCTTGTGGCTGTTCGAGGCGGGTTTGCAGCGCTACCTGGAAAACGGCCTGCGCAAGGAAAGCGAGAACCTGCTGGTGGCGCTGGTGCGTGGGCCTTCGGGGTTGCAGCTGGATGAGCGGCGCATTTCCGCCGCCTATCAACGGCCGTTTTCCGGTTACTACTTTCGCATCGATTTCGACAAGGGCACCTGGCGCTCGCGCTCGCTGTGGGACCTGGACATGCCCAAACCAGCCGCGCCCGGCCTCTCCGACAGCCACGAACTGGGCCCGGAAGGCCAGCAGTTGCTTGCACTGCGTGCCGACTACCGGCGGCTAGGCCAGGACATCTCGATCAGCGTCGCTCAGGATTATTCGCCTGTGCGCGAAGGCTTCCGGCGCCTGCAGCAGATTGGCCTGGGCATGGGCCTGGTGGCGCTGATCCTGGTGCTGGTGCTGCAGCGCATCACTGTCACCCGCTCGTTGCGCCCGCTGGAGCGCGCGCGTCAGCAGATTGCCCAATTGCAGCAAGGCCAGCGCTCGCAACTCGACGCCCAGGTACCCAGCGAACTGGCCCCGCTGGTGGGCCAGATCAACCATTTGCTCAGCCATACCGAAGACAGCCTGCGCCGTTCGCGCAACGCCTTGGGTAACCTGGGCCATGCCTTGAAGACGCCATTGGCGGTGCTGCTGAGCCTGGCGTCCAGCGAGCGCCTGAATGACTTGCCCGAGGTGCGTGCGCAACTGCGCGAGCAACTGGAGCAGATCCAGCAGCGCCTGGCACGCGAGCTGAACCGGGCGCGCCTGGCTGGGGATGCGCTGCCAGGCGCTCAATTCGACTGCGATACCGAGCTTCCGGGGTTGCTCGCCACCTTGGGCATGATCCATGGCGAAGGCTTGCTGCTCGAACGCGATGTACCACCCGGGTTGCTGCTGCCTTGGGACCGGGAGGACTTCCTTGAACTGCTGGGCAACCTCTTGGATAACGCCTGCAAATGGGCAGACAGCGAAGTGCGCCTGGGCATTGCCCCGACGGGCGAAGGCTACCAGGTGTGGGTCGACGACGACGGCCCGGGCATACCTGAAAGCCAGCGCCTGCAGGTGCTGGAGCGCGGTTCGCGGCTGGATGAGCAAGTGGATGGCCATGGCCTTGGGCTGGGGATCGTGCGGGATATCGTCGATGCCTGGGGTGGGTCTTTGGCCCTGAACCAGAGCCCTTTGGGCGGTCTGCGGGTGAGTATCGATCTGCCGCGCAAGGTCCGCTGAAACGCTTTGGCCCTGTCGCGGCAGCGGCACTGCAAAAAAACTGCAGTGCAGGCGCATTTTTTTGAATTGGCCCAAGCCCGGAGCTGCGCGGCACAATCGCCTGAAGAAACCCTGCGGTTTCCATCTCTCCACGGACGGAGCCCCCTAGGGCCCAGGCCAGTTCGGCTGGGCTTTCTTTTGATCAGCACCACGAACACGATTACTTGAATGACTGCCTTGCGTTCCGAAAGTCGTCTGCAGCGGTTGTTGCCGCCGCCCCTGAATATCCCTCCAAAACAATGGCTGCGTGCCGGCATCGGCGCGCTGCTCGGTTTGTTCCTCGCCGGCTGGTTGACCGGTATGGCCTATGGGCCCGGCATCGCCTTGCACCTTCTGGGGCCACTGGCGGCTTCGGCAGTGCTGGTGTTCGCCGTGCATTCCGGGCCCTTGGCACAGCCTTGGCCGGTGCTGGGCAGCTACGCGCTGGCCGGCGCAGTAGGCCTTTTCATGCGCGAGGCGTTCGGCCCCCACCTGTGGGTCGCGGCGACGGCCTTGGGCATCTCGCTTGTGCTGATGTGCCTGTTGCGCTGCCTGCACCCGGGGGCGCTGTTGCGGTGAGCGCAGTCCTGGCCGATTCAGGGCTGACGGCGCTGGGCGACCACCTGTTGGAGCCCGTGCTGCTCAACGCGCTGATTCTGGTGCTGGTGGCCGTGGTGTACAACCGTCTGACCGGGGTGCATTACCCCAAGGGCGCTGCGCCACGCAAGGACCAGCACCACACCCACGACCCGTTGCCCAGCGAGCGGGTTGGGGTCACGGGTGCGGACCTGGATCAGGCCCTGGACGAGTTGGGGGCGTTCGTCGACGTCACCCGCGATGAACTGGAACGCATCATCCTGGCCACCGAGCAGCATGCCCTGCAGCGCAGCCTGGGCGGGATCACTGCAGCGTCGGTGATGTCCCGCGACGTGCAGTTCGCCGCACCCGATACCACCCTGGAGCAGGCCTGGAAGATGCTCGCCAGTCATCACCTGAAAACCCTGCCGGTGCTGCAGCAGGGCAAGCTGGTGGGTATCGTGAGCCTCAGCGATCTGCTCGGCCCGGCCATGCAACGTGGCCGGTTCAGCTGGCGGGGGCTTTTCGGGCGCAAGGCCGTGCGCATGGAGCAGGTGATGAGCCGGCAGGTCATCAGTGTCAGCAGCCAGGACCCCTTGGAACGCCTGTTACCCCTGCTGTGCGAACAAGGGCTGCACTGTCTGCCGGTGATCGATGGCGACCAGATGGTCGGTGTGATCACCCAGACCGACCTGATTGCGGGCCTCAAGCGCCAGTTGCTCAGCGCCGCTGGCGGCGTTTCAGATCAGCGGGTCCCAGCGTTGTGACCAATCGCTGGTGCCGGAGGCTACCAGCCGGCGCAGCAGCGTGAAGGCCTGCTGCAGTGCCTCGCTGTCGCACTTGCGTGGGTATACCAGGAAGGTTGGGTAGGTGAACTCCGGGGCTTGAGGTACCCGTTCGAATACCCCGCTGTCCAGATACGCCTGCACCACGCGGGTACGGAAATAGCCGCTGCCGCCTTTGTCGAGAATGAACTGCAGGGCCAGCGGCCCGAGGTTGAAGCTCAGCGCCGCTCGCGCGCAGTCGGGCAGGGCGGCGTCGTGCTGGCGGCGGAATGCCTCGCCCCAGTCGATGTAGATATACGGGTCGGGTTGCGCGACACGGCGTATGCGGATCAGCTTTTCTTCCATCAACTGTTCCACCTGCAGGCCCGGACCGTAGGTGGGCTGATAGACCAGCGCGGCGTCCAGCAGGCCCATCTCCACCTTGCGCAGCAAGGACTCACCGTCGCTGACCTCGCTGCGGATGGCGTGGCTGGGTAACGCGCAGTGCAAGGCGCTGACCCAGTCGAGCAGCATCGGGTTGCCCAGGCTCACTTCTGCCCCTACGTGCAGCACTTGCTGGCAGCCTTCGGGCAGTGGCAGATCACGGCGCGCCGCTTCCCACGTCTGCACCAGCTGGTTGGCATAGCTGACGAAGGCTTCGCCATCGCTGGTCAGGCTGGCGCCGTTGCGGTTGCGCACGAACAGCTGGCAGCCCAGTTGCTGCTCAAGGCGCTGCACCCGGGCGGTGATCGCGGTCTGTGACACGAACAGGCGCTCGGCGGCGGCGACGAGGCTGCCGCACCGGACGACTTCCAGAAAGGTTCGGGCCTGCTCGATATCCATGGGCTGCTCTGTGGCGGGGAGGGTGGCTTATTCTAGAGGCTTTGCACCGTTGTGGGGCGCTTTCGCCAGCGCTGCAAATCTGCATATGCGTTGTGACTTTAGTCCCATGGCAGCCGGGGCGTGGCGGTCCATACTCAAGGCTCGCCCTTCAATAACAACAAGTACCGGGTTGCCATCGACATGACCTACCAGCACGACTACGCCCATTCCATTGCCGACCCTGCTGCCTTCTGGGCCGAACAGGCCAAACAGCTGGCCTGGTATCGCCAGCCCACCCTGACCCTGCAGGAAAACCCCGACGGCACCCATCGCTGGTTCGCCGACGGTCGCCTGAACAGCTGCTACCTGGCCCTCGATCGGCAAATCGAGCTGGGCCGTGGCGAGCAGGCGGCGCTGATCTACGATTCCCCCGTGACCGGCGTGCAGCAGGTGTTCAGCTACAACCAGCTGCGTGACGAAGTAGCGCGCCTGGCCGGGTTGCTGCGCCAGTTAGGGGTTGGCAAAGGCGATGGGGTGATCATCTACATGCCGATGGTGCCGCAGGCGGCCATGGCCATGCTCGCCTGCGCGCGTATCGGTGCAGTGCACTCGGTGGTGTTCGGTGGCTTTGCAGCCAATGAGCTGGCCCTGCGTATCGATGATGCGCGGCCAAGCGTGCTGCTGACGGCGTCCTGCGGGCTGGAGTTCGACCGGGTGATCGAGTACAAGCCGCTGGTCGACCGCGCGCTGCAACTGGCTCACCACCAGCCGCGCCAGGTGCTGGTGCTGCAGCGGCCCCAGGTTCGCGCCCAGTTGCAGCCAGGGCGCGACCTTGATTGGCAGCGAGCGCTGATGAATGCCGAGCCTGTGCCTGCGGTCGAGCTGGCCGCGGCAGACCCGCTGTACATCATCTACACCTCGGGTACCACGGGCAAACCCAAGGGCATCGTGCGTGAGAACGGTGGCAACGCGGTAGCCCTGTGTTATGCCATGCGCCACATCTACGGCATGCAGGCGGGCGACGTGTGGTGGGGCATTTCCGATGTGGGCTGGGTGGTCGGGCACTCGCTGATCGTCTATGGCCCACTGATGAGCGGCTGCACCACGGTGTTCTATGAAGGCAAGCCGATCCGCACCCCGGATGCTTCGGCCTATTGGCGTGTGGTCGAGCAGTATCGGGTCAATGCCCTGTTCTGTGCGCCCACCGCCATGCGGGCGATCCGCAAGGAGGACCCGGATGGCGAGTTGATCCGCCGACATGACCTGAGCTCGCTGCGCCAATTGTTCCTGGCCGGGGAAAAACTGGATTCAAGTACCCACCATTGGCTGGAGCGGGTGTCCGGCAAGCCGGTGCACGACCATTGGTGGCAGACCGAGACGGGCTGGCCAGTCACCGCGCCGTGCGTGGGGCTTGAGGGCAGCGCGGCGCGGCCGGGTTCGAGCAACCGCGCAGTGCCGGGCTATCACGTTCGTGTGCTGGATGACGCTGGGCACCTGCTGGGCCCGAACCATCAGGGCGCCATCGTCATCGCGCTGCCGCTGCCACCCGGTTGCAGCCAGACCTTGTGGGGCGATCATGAGCGCTACCTGCAGGCTTACCTGCAGACCTACCCGGGTTACTACCACACCGGTGATGGTGGCTACCTGGATGACGACGGGTTCGTCTACATCATGGGGCGAACCGATGATGTGATCAACGTCTCTGGCCATCGCCTCTCGACCGGCGAGATGGAGGACTTGGTGGCGTGCCACCCTGCGGTGGCCGAATGCGCGGTGATCGGTGTGCATGACCAGATCAAGGGCCAAGTGCCCTTGGCGCTGGTGGTGCTCAAGGACGGTGAGGGTATTGGCGAGGCGCAACTGTCGGTGGAGTTGGTGGGCAAGGTGCGTGAGCAGATCGGCGCGTTGGCGTGCTTCAATCAGGTGCGATTGGTGAAGCGGCTGCCCAAGACCCGCTCGGGCAAGATCCTGCGGGCGGTGTTGCGCAAGATTGCCGATGGCCAGGCGTATGTGCCGCCCTCGACACTGGATGATCCGGCGGTGCTCAGAGAGATCGAAGCGGTGCTGGCGGATCTGCCCAGGGCAGGCTGACCGCAGGCCTGGCCAACGGGCGAATGCGCGTGTTCAGCCGGGGAGCGTCTGCGGGCCGACCTGATGCAACTGCCCCAGCCGGCTGCGGGTGCGCATCAGGTCGGCAACGTGGCCGCCCAGGCTCTCTTCCAGCGGCCGCTGCCCGATCACCGTCACCTGGCAGTCCTGATCGTACAGTACGTCCACCAGGTTGACGAAGCGCTGCTGCGCTGCCAATGAGCACTCCGAGAGGTCATCCAGCCCGTCGATGACCCAGGTATCGAACTGCTGGGCAAGCTGCAGATAATCGATCACCGCTGTGGGCTGCTCGCACAGGTCGTCAAAGGCGAACATCACCGTCCTGCCGTCACTGACGAGTGCACGAAGGTTGCGTTTGTTCACCTCCAGCGTGAGCGGTTGCGCGGCCGGCACTTTCAGCGCCTGGCGCTGGGCCGCATCGCCAGGCCATACATAGTGGCCTTGGGTAAAGCGCTGGTGTTCACGGTTGGCCGGCAGGCTGCGAAAGTCGGTGTCACCGCCGACTTCAAGCACCTCCATACGGCCATTGATCAGGCGGATCACCGGCAGGAATCGCTCGTGGTACAGCGGATTGGGCAGCAGCCCCTCGGGTGCGTAGTTCGAGGTCACCAGCAGGAAGATGCCACGTGCGAACAAGGCATTGAACAGGCGGGTGAGCAGCATGGCATCACCGATGTCATGCACATGGAATTCGTCGAAACACAGTACCTGGCAGTCGCCCAGTAATTCGTCCAGCGTCGCGCCCAAGGCATCGTCGAGCAGCCTGTGACGGTGCATGCCCTGATGCAGGCGGGCAAAGAAATCATGAAAGTGCAGGCGTTTTTTTGCCTCGACCGGCACTGCCTGGAAGAAGCCGTCCAGCAGCCAGCTCTTGCCGCGGCCCACCGAGCCGTACAAGTACAGGCTGCGGGGTTCGCCCCCTGGCAAGCGGGCAAGCTGCGCGGCCATGGCATGGATGACCCGGCGCTGGCCGTCGCTGAGCTGATAGCCACGGCTACGCGCCTTGTCTTCGAACCATGCGAGCAGTTCGCTCTGGTTGGAGGTGGCGGTGCGCAGGCGTTGGCCCAGTTGGCGCAGGGGGGAGGGGATCCAGGCAGACAAAAGCTAAGCTCCTTGGGCAAAGGAAGGTCAGCGCGCAGCTTGCCTCAGGTCGGCCCTTTAAACCAATAGAAAAAGTGCGGTGCTTCTATCAGTTGGCCGGATGACTCAAACCTTGCGCTCCAACTGGCGCTCGATCATGTATTTGATGGTCAGCCGGCGCTCCTTGAGCAGGCGCAGGTCGTCGTCCTGAAAGTTGCCGGCCGAGATCGCCTCAGCTGCAAGGACCTGATTGTCGATGTCGATGTATTCGTCGAGCAGACGGTCGAGGGTCTTGTCTTGCTGACGGCGTTGCTGAACGATTTCGCGGGGGTAGTGCAGGTCTTGATACAGGTCGTGGGAAACAGGCATGGCATCCTCCTTGGTCAATGCAAATTGCTTATCTGATTGGAAGGGCGGAATGCGATTGTGTTGAAGCGAGGCGGTATAAATGCGACGGATGGTCACTTTGGTACGTGTGAAAGGCCTGCAAAACACTAACCTGCTGTTTTAAAGCATTTTTTTTGCGAAAGGGGCTTCCCACGTCCAGAGAATGTTGTTAAAGTGCCGCGCATTCCAAGACAACAACCCAGTTGTCACTCAGTTGGAAAAGTCAGAGCAGTTAACGCTGCATCCGATACAGGGGCGTCGCCAAGCGGTAAGGCAGCAGGTTTTGATCCTGCCATGCGTTGGTTCGAATCCAGCCGCCCCTGCCATTTTCTCTTTGCAATACACCTTCTTGATTCAGTGCAGATGACCATCAGCGCTGGGTTTCGTCGTGTCTGGCGTGCGTAGAAGCCGGTCGCCAGCGTACTGGCGATGGCCTCTGCGCTCAAGCCCTACTGCCTGTTCACCCGCAGCAGTTCATCCAGCACGCGGGCCAGCTCCTCAGCCTGCACCGGCTTCTGCATCACCAGGCTGTCCGGCAACTCCAGGCCCTCCAGCTCGGCATACCCGGTCAGGAACACCACCGGCAAGCGCGGATGCCGTTCCCGTGCGGCCAACGCCAACTGGGCACCGTTGAATTCAGGCATGGCAAAGTCGGTCAGCAACAGGTCGATCTCGTCGTCCAGCTGGGCCAATGCCTGTTCGCCGCTGTGCGCCTGGCGTACCTGATAGCCGTATTGGCGCAGCACATCGCCAAGCATGTCGCGCACCAGGTGGTCGTCATCCACCAGCAGCACCGTGCGGTCGCGGCCCGTGTCACTGACCGACTGCGATGCAGCCGGGACCACCGGGTCCACCGCCCGTTCATGCTTCACTGCAGGCAGGTAGACGGCAACCTGAGTGCCATGCCCGGGCGCGGTGTCGATGCGCACACCGCCACCCGACTGCTTGGCAAAGCCGAACACCTGTGCAAGCCCCAGGCCCGAGCCCTTGCCGATGTCCTTGGTGGTGAAGAACGGTTCGAACACCTTGGCCACCACCTCTTCGCTCATGCCGCAGCCGGTGTCGCGAATGCTCAGCATCACGTACTCACCGGGCTCCGGGTCTTCCGGCCGCTGCGGGCGGGCCTTGATCCGCGTATTACGGGTGGACAGCGTCAGCTGGCCGCCGTCGGGCATGGCGTCGCGGGCGTTGATCGCCAGGTTGAGGATGATCATTTCGGTCTGGGTCGGGTCGGTCAGCGCTTGCCACAGGCTGTGGTCCAGGTCCAGGCGCACAGAAATGCTCCCGCCCAAGGTGCGGCGCAGTAATTCCTCCAGGCCGCTCAACGTGCGGTTGAGGTTCAGAGGCACCGGTTCCAGACGCTGGCGACGGGAGAAGGCGAGCAACTGTGAGGTCAGCTTGGCGCCGCGTTCACCGGCCTCGCGGATATGGGTCAGGCGCTTGCGGGCTTTCTCCAGGTCACCTTTGTCCAGGTCACGCTCGAGGAAGCTTGAGCCGGTAAGGATGACGGTCAGCAGATTATTGAAGTCGTGGGCAACACCGGCAGTGAGCTGGCCAACCGCCTCCAGCCGTTGCATCTGCTGCAGCGCCGCTTCGATGCGCTCGCGCTCGGCGATCTGTTCGCGCAGGCGCTCGTTGGCGTCCGCCAGGCCTACGGCTGCTTCGCGCTCGCTGGTGATGTCGCGGGCCACCACATAGAGCAGGGTGTCCTCCGGCACCACCACCCAGGACAGCCAGCGCAACTGACCGCCTGCATGCTGGATGCGGCCGACGAAGCGGGCGCTGGTACGGCCATGGGAGAGGGCGGCCAGTTCGGTCAGCAGCGCTTCCTGGTCCGGTTCAGGCAGCAGATGCAATAACGAGGTCTGGCTCAGGCGCTCGCGGGAGAAGCCCAGGCTGGCCTCCCAGGCAGGGTTCAGGGCGACCGGCGTGAGGTCTTTGTTGAGCACCGCGAGCAGGTCCTGGGACAGTTCCCAGGCCCGGTCGCGCTCGCGGGTGCGCCGCTCCACACGTTCGCCGAGCATTTCGTTGAGTTGCTTGAGCGCCTGGGTGGCCAGGCGCTGTGCGTGGATGTCCTGCAGCACGCCCGAAAAGCGCGTGCAGCGGCCATCGACGAACTGGCTCTGGCCACTGCTGAGCAGCCAGCGCGGTTCCAGGCCGTTGGGTTGGGCAATGCGGAATTCGACCCGGTAAAGCCCGTCGCTGTCCGCGCGCATGGCGTATTCCACCGCTTCACGTACGCGGGGTACGTCTTCGGGGTAGATGCCTGCATAGAAAACATCGAGGTTCATCTCGGTGTCCACCGGCAGACCGAACAGCGTCTTGCAGCGGGCATCCCACACCAAAAGTCCTTCCTGCGGACGGAAATCCCAGGTGCCCATGCCGGCGGCATCGATGGCGATCCGTGCACGTGCCTCCACATCCGCCAAGGCTTCCTCGGCGCGGCGCCGCCGTTGGCGCTCCTGCACTTCGGTAAGCGCCCTGCGCACTGCCTTGGGCAGCATCGGCAGGTTCTTTTTCAGGACATAATCGGTGGCACCCAGGCGGATCATCTCCACCGCGTGCTCTTCACCGTAAATGCCCGAAAGGAAGATGAACGGCGTGTCCGGCGCCAGTCGCTGAGCGATGGCCAGTACATCGGTGCCGGACGAGCCCGGCAGCACGCAGTCACACAGGATCAGGTCATAGCTGGCTTCGCCCAGGGCGTGCTCGGCGGCGACATGGTCGAACACCAGCTGCGATTGCAGCTGCAAGCCGCTGCGCTCGAGGCTCAGCAGGGTCAGCTCGGCATCCAGCGAGCTGTCTTCAACCATCAGTAATTTGAGCGGCGTTGGCAGCATCTTTGCGGTTGGCCTCAGTTGCTGCCACGCCGGTTAAGGCGCAGCGAGCCGGGTGGTGGTTCATTGAGTACGGCCCAGAACACCCCAAGGTCGGAAATCGCCGCAACGAACTCCTTGAACTCCACAGGTTTGACCACGTAGGCGTTCACCCCCAGCTCATAGGCACGCAGCAGGTCCGGCTCCTCCCGCGAGGACGTCAGCATCACCGTCGGGATACTGCGCAGTTCGGGGGTGGCGCGCACTTCCCTGAGCACTTCCAGGCCATCGACCTTGGGCAGTTTCAGGTCCAGCAGCAACACCGCAGGGTTGCCGTCGGCGCGCTCGGCATAGGTGTTGCGGCGCAGCAGGTAGTCAAGGGCATCTGCGCCGTCGCGCAGCACGATGACCTCGTTGGCCAACTGGCTACGCTCCAGGGCCAGGAGCGTGAGTTCCAGGTCCCTGGGGTTGTCTTCTACCAGCAGGATAGGCTTGAGCATGATTGTACGGGTGCCTCAGTTTGTTTCTGGATGACGGGGAAGGGTGAAATGGAAGCTGGCGCCCTGGTCGACCTGACCTTGGGCCCAGACTCGGCCATCGTGACGCTCGATGATCCGCCGCACGCTGGCCAGGCCGATCCCGGTGCCCTCGAAGTCCTCCATGCGGTGTAGCCGCTGGAACACACCGAAGAGTTTGTTCGCATAGGCCATATCGAAGCCCACGCCATTATCGCGAATATAGACTTCGATTTCCTCTTCGTGCAGGTGGGCGCCGATGTCGATGCGTGCAGGCTCGCGGCCACGGGTGTATTTGATGGCGTTGGCGATCAGGTTGTGCAGCGCCAGGTTGATGAAGGCCGGGTCACCGATCACCTTGGGCAGCGGCGCCACGTTCCAGATGATCTCACGCCCTTCGTAATCGGGCGCCAGTTCCTGGCGAATGGCTTCGACCAAGGCATTGAGGTCGACATCGGACAGGCGCAGCGCCGAGCGGCCCATCTGCGAGAAATTCAGCAGGTTGTCCACCAGGCTGCCGGCGAACTGCGCGGCCTCCTCGATGTGTTTGAGAAAGCGCCGGCCGCGCTCACTCAGGCCCTGGCCTTCGATTTCGCCGAGCAGTTCGGTGTAGCCGGCGATATGGCGCAACGGTGCGCGCAGGTCGTGGGACACGCTGTAGCTGAAGGCTTCGAGCTCTTTGTTCGAGCGGCGTAGTTCATTTGCCAGCTGCGCCAGTTCTTCTGCCTTGCGCAAAACGATGCCGAGCACTGCAGTGCGCAGTTCGACCACGCCTTCGATCGTCAGCGGGTCCCACGGCTCGCAGTAGCCGCTCAACTGTTCCTGCCAGTGTTCGAAGCTGTGCCGCGGGTTCAGCGCCCCCTGCGGGCCAATCTGTTTATCGGGCCGCCCGGCCCAGTTGACCGTGCGTACCTGCTCGGGGCGGAACCACAGCAGGTAGTGCGAATGAATCTGGGAAATGGCCACCGCCAGCACGCCACCGGCATGCTCGGCCAGCTCGGGCAGTTCGTCGATGTCGCGGCGCACGTTGTCACTTTGGAACACCGTCTCGTCATTGCGCTGGGCCAACCAGTGCACCAGCGCAGTGACCTGCGCCGCCGGTGGCGTCTGGCCAATCAGGTCGCAGCGCTCGGCGGAAATGACCGCCGCGCCGCTCGCCCCGGCGAACGCCAGCAGCACCTCGGGCAGGGCGCGCAGGCCCTCGCTGACGCTGTCATGGTCGGCCATCGAGGAGATCATCCGGACGATGTGCTGGCGCAGGTCGAGCAGCTTGCGCGTATCGGCGTGGGATTCACGCGATTCGATCTGCAGCGACAGCACGCTGGCCAACAGCTCGCAGGCGGTGCGGGTGCGCAGATCGACCGGGCGGGGTTGCTCGTGATGGCACGACACCAGCCCCCACAGTTGCCCATCGACCACGATCGACAGTGACATCGACGCCAGGGTGCCCATGTTGCGCATGTATTGCAGGTGCACCGGCGACACGCTGCGCAACGCGGCAAAACTCATGTCCAGCGATTGGCCGGTGCGCGGGTTGGCCGCCGGTACCAAAGGCACGGCCTGGTAGTTGGCATCTTCGATCACGCGGATGCGGTTGACCCGATAAAGCTCCCGGGCCTGGCGGGGGATGTCCGAGGCCGGGAAGCATAGGCCCAGGTAGCGGGGATAGCCGGCATCGGCCACTTCAGCCAGCACTTGGCCATTACCTTCCGAATCGAAGCTGTAGGCTTTGACTCGGCCAAAACCTGTGATCTGCTTTATTTGCAGCACGGTCTGCTGCAGCAACTCTTCCAGGCTGGCGGCGTTGTTCAGGCTGCTGACAAAACTACGCACCAGTGGGTAATAGTCGCCTTCAAGGGCCTGGCCCGCGGGCTGGCGAGCGGGTTCGAACTCGGCGATCAGCACCTGGTCATGGCGATGCGTGAGCAGGCGCAGGCGGTCGCTGAAGGGCGCGCCCTGGCGCAGGTACACATCGCCGATGTAGAACGGGAAAACATCATCCCCGGGCAAGCGCTCAAGATGGGCGCGCAGGTCGAAACTGTCGCTGACCACGTCGGCGAAGGTGCACCCCAGCAGTTCTTGGGCGGGCACGCCTAGCCAGCGGGCGACATTGTCGCTGGCCTGGAGGATACGCAGGTCCTGTTCGTCCAGCACCAGCAGAAAACCGTGGGGTTGGATGCTGCCGGGAACCTGAATGGGCTCCTGGGCACAGCGTTCCACGGCTTCGGCGAGTGCGATGTCTGTGGTCGTCAATGGATACGCTCCTGTCATGTTCGTCCATGCATGGCGCGCATGCGTCTGATGCGGGCTTGGTGGCTGCTGCGCACCGTAACAGAATGCGCAAAGGTTTGCCGGCCTATGGCCATTGGAGGCGCTGGACGGGCATGGGTTCGATGCCGCTCGGAAATTTCTTGGCCGTGACAGGGCAGCCATCTAACCCTTTGTTGTTACTACCAAAGAATGGCGGGCAGCGGCCACGGTCAAGCCACCGGCTGCTACGCTCAGACTCAGGACCTTGAAACAAGGGGCGTGTCAGTGACGGGACGCTGTGTGGTGACGCTGTGGGGCCTGCTGTTGGCTGGCAGTGCCGTAGCAGCGGACTTCCTCGTGGAGGTGCGCGTGCAGGTGCAACGAGGCTGCATGCTGGTCAACCAGCAGCGCGAGGCGGGGGCGCAGGACCTCGGTCGGCTCGACCTGGGCACTGCCGCACGCCTGGATGGGCCGGGTGCGCCCTTGAGCGCGGAGCTTCTCAACCAGCGGCCACCGCGCCTGGAATGCAATCCCGATACGCCCTACCAGGTGCGTGTCGACGGTGGCCAGCACGGTGGTGCCGGTGAACTGCGTTTCTTGGCCAGCAGCGACGCCAGGGCGCGGCCGATCCCCTACCGCCTGTACCGCGACGCGGCCTGGCGCGAGCCTGTGATCGTGGGCCAGCCCCACGCCGCGCGCGTGCCGGACAGCGGGACGGTCGAACTGCCGCTGTACGCCCGTATCGACAAGCTGGCCTGGGTGCCGCACGCCGGTGTGTATGCCGACCTGCTGAAAGTCACGGTCACCTGGTAGCGAGCCAACATGCACAAGGACGTCATGCCATGAACCGTACATCCATCCTGCTGCTCAGCCTGGGCCCGCTGCTATTGCCCAGCGGCGCAGCACATGGCACGACCACCGGCTTCATCCAGGCCCGTCTGGTGATCAGCGCCGCGTGCCAGATCAGCAGTGGCGACCAGCCCCCGGCCACGCTCGGCAACCCTGGGCTGATGGACTTCGGCGAGCGTGGCCCGAACTGGGACCAGCCGCTGCGCAGCCGGGTCGACGAAGCGAACGGCGAGGGCAGCCTGCAAATCAGCTGCACGCCCCAGGTCAGGGCCTTCAACGTGCGCATCAACGGCGGCCTCAACGGTAGCGATGGCGTCCGGCGCCTCAGCAATGGCCGCGAAATGATCCCCTATCAACTGGCGCTCGACCCGGGCGGCAATAGCCGTTATGGCATCGGCCAGGCGCGTGCCTTCACCATCAGCAGCACCGAACAGATTCCCATCCCCATCTTCGGCGTAGTGGTGGCGCAACCGCGTGCGCTGCCGGCCGGGTTGTACCGCGACACGCTCAGAGTGACTTTGGACTGGTAATTCCCGCAAGGAGACCCCGATGCGAACGAACCTCACCCACTGCATGCTCGCCGGCCTTGGCCTGGCGATGGCATGCCACGCCCAGGCCGCCACGGTGACCGGGACCATCAACTCCACCCTGACATTGACTTCGGCGTGCCAGGTCAATGGCACCACAGGCACCTCGGGGTTGAATTTCGGTACCCTCAGCTTCGGCACTCAGGAAGCGTTGTTCACCACCGCCAACGGTGAGGTGCTCGGTGGCGGCGGCGGTGCGATGAGCATCCTCTGCTCCGCAGGTACGGTGCCAGCCATCCGCGTGCGTGCGGGGGCCAACGACGGTGCCTCGACTGGCGGTACCCGGGCGCTGGCAGACGGCAACGGCAACTTCGTGCCCTACGACTTCTATACCGACACTGGGCGTACCCAACTGCTGGCCATCGACGGCACCATCACGCTGCCGACCAGCACCGGGGTTGCTCAGACCGTCAACCTCTATGGTCAGGCGCGCGGCAAGGCCGGCCTGCCCGCCGGGGTATACACCGATACGGTGGCCGTCGAGCTGTCGTTCTGAGCCGCAGCCATGCGCTATTGGCTGGGTGGCCCCCTTGCAGGCCTGGGCATCCTGTTGGCGACGCCACTGGATGCGGCGACCAGCAGCAGCTTCCAGGTCACCGCGACGATCACCGCGGGCTGCCTGGTGGTGGGCGGCGTCAGCCAGTATGGCGTGCTCGATTACGGCACCCAGTCGGCCTTGGCGACCGGGACCCTCAGCACGTCCCTGGGCGGGACTACGGTGACTTTCCAGTGCACGCCCGGCGTTAGCCTGAGCATGAGCCTGAACGGTGGGCAGAACGCGGTGAGCGGCACGCGCTACCTCAAGCGCGGCGGCGGCACGCAGCTACTGGCCTACCAACTGTACCAGGACGCGGCCTACAGCCAGAGCATCGCCGTGGGCCAGAGCGTGGCACTGAACAACAGCGACCCGACGGCGATCAAGCTGTCGGTGTATGGCCGCACGCAGCTCACCGGCCTTGTGCCGGCCGGCACTTACACCGACGTCGTGCAAGTGGCGGTGACCTGGTGAAACGACCGGGCCCCTGACAATCAATCAAGGAGAGCGGTATGCAGGCAGGCGCGAAGTGGGCGCGGGTTTTGATCGGGGCATTGCTGCTGGCGAGCTTGCCGGCGGGGGCTGCCACCTCAGTGCTGATCTGGCCGATCGACCCGGTGCTGGAGGCTGACCAGAAGGCCGGTGCGCTGTGGCTGGAGAACCGCGGCAGCGCCCCGGCGAGCCTCCAGGTACGCGTATTTGCCTGGCGACAGGGCGATAACCAGGAGCAGTTCCAGGCCCAGCGGGAAATCATCGGCAGCCCGCCGGTAGCGACCATCGCCCCCGGCCAGAAACAACTGATCCGCCTCACCCGCACCGGCAGTTCACCGGCCGGCCAGGAACAGGCCTACCGCATCATCATCGACGAAATTCCCTCGCCACTGCCCACGGACAACGCCAACCAGGGCGCCACTGCGGCCATCCGCCTGCAGATGCGCTATTCGGTGCCGTTGTTCGTCTATGGCGAAGGTTTGTGGGGCAAGCCGGATCCGCAAGGCAAGCGCAGCGCCAGCAGCGTGGGCAAGCCGCAACTGAGCTGGCGGCCGGTGACGGTGCAGGGCAAACCCTATGTGGAACTGCGCAACACCGGCCCGGTGCATGCCCGGCTGACCGATGTGGTGGTACAGCAGGGCGGCCAGGCAAGGCCACTGGCCGAGGGCCTGCTGGGGTATGTACTGCCCGGGGCCAGCATGCGCTGGCCGGCACCGGTTGCACCGAACGCCAGCGGCGTACTCAAGGGCAGGGTGAACGGCCAGGAGGTGGCCGAGGCGATCCGCCAAGGGCAATGAAGCCACTATTGAATGAATGTCAGGGGCCAGGGAGGACCCGGCAATGGTTGGAATGCGTGTGTGAAATGGCTGGCGCGGGCGACACGCCGCTGGTACCTGGGGCTGGCGCTCATCGGCCCCGGCCTGGCGGTGGCCGACGAGCTGCCGCCGCCGCCCACCGAGGCCGCCGCCATTGCCGACGCCACACTGTATCTGGACCTGCTGGTGAACCAGGTGCCCAGGGCTGAGCTGGTGCCGGTGCAGCAGCGCGCCGGAGGGCTGTTCCTCGACAGCCAGGTGTTGCGCGCTGCCGGCATCGCCCTGCCGGGCAACCCGCAAGGCGAGGTGGCCCTGGATGCCATCGCGGGCCTGCACAGCGACTACGACAGCCAGAACCAGCGCCTGCTGCTGCAAGTGCCACCGGCCTGGCTCCCGGACCAGCAGGTCGGCGACCGTAACCTGTATCCGGCCAGCGATGCACGCAGCAGTTTCGGCGCGCTGTTCAACTATGACCTGTACCTGAACGACACCGACGAGGGGGGTACTTACCTGGCAGCCTGGAATGAGCTGCGCCTGTTCGACAGTTGGGGCACATTTGCCACCACCGGCCAGTGGCGGCAGTCGTTCAACGGTGCTGCGGCCGACGACAGCCGTCAGGGCTTTTTGCGCTACGACACCACCTGGCGCTTCACCGACGAGCAGCGCCTGCTGACTTACGAAGCGGGCGACTTCGTCACCGGTGCGTTGCCCTGGACCAGTTCGGTGCGGGTGGGCGGCCTGCAACTGTCGCGTGACTTTGCCGCCCGCCCGGACCTGGTCACGTATCCGTTGCCTGCCTTCGCGGGGGAGGCGGCAGTGCCAACCTCGCTGGACTTGTTCATCAACGGCTACAAGTCCAGCACCACGGAGTTGCAGCCTGGCCCTTACACCCTGACCAACGTGCCGTTCATCAACGGTGCCGGCGAGGCGGTGGTGGTCACCACCGATGCCCTGGGGCGCCAGGTGTCCACCACGTTGCCGTTCTACGTCACCAGCAGCCTGCTGCAAAAAGGCCTGTCGGATTTCTCCATGGCCGCCGGCAGCCTGCGCCGTGACTATGCCGTGCGCGACTTCAGCTACGGGCCTGGCGTCGCCTCGGCCAGCCTGCGCCATGGCGTCAGCGATGCTTTCACCCTCGAAAGCCATGTCGAAACCGCGGAATCGTTGCTGCTTGGCGGTTTGGGCGCGAATGTGCGCCTGGGCACTTTCGGCGTACTGAACGCTGCCGTAGCCCAGAGCCAGTACGACGGTGAAAAGGGCCACCAGGTCGCCCTCGGCTATCAGTACAACAGCCAGCGCTTCGGTTTCAGCTATCAGCGTTTGCAGCGCCATGATGCGTACGCCGACCTGAGCCGGGTCGACAGCCCGGACCTGCAATTGAGCCAGCGCAGCGAACAGGTCACCCTCAGCCTCAACCTGGAACGCTTCGGCAGCCTTGGCGCGGGCTACTTCGATGTGCGCGCCGGTGACGGCTCACGCACCCGCCTGATCAACCTCAGTTGGAGCAAGCCGCTGTGGGGCAACAGCAGTGTCTACCTGTCGGCCAACCGCGAGGTCGGCGACAGCCAGTGGGCGGTGCAGGCGCAATGGGTGATCCCGATCGACTTCAGCGGCACCCTGGCGGTGAGCATGGAGCGCAGCAAGGACGGCGAGGACCTGCAGCGGGTCAACTTCAGCCGCGCGGTGCCGGTGGGGGGCGGTGTCGGCTACAACCTTGGCTACGCCACCGGAGGTGATCGTGATGCCTACCGCCAGGCGGACGCCACCTGGCGCCTGCAGTCGGTGCAATTGCAGGCCGGCGTGTATGGCAGCAGCGGTGAGATGACCCGCTGGGCCGACGCCAGCGGCTCGCTGGTGTGGATGGACGCCGGGGTGTTTGCCGCCAATCGTATCGACGATGCCTTTGTGGTGGTCAGCACCGGCGGCTATGCCGATGTGCCCGTGCGTTACGAAAATCAGGAGATCGGCCGCACCGACCGCAACGGCCACCTGCTGGTGCCGTACAGCAGCGGCTACTACCGCGGCAAGTACGAGATCGATCCCATGGATCTGCCGCCCGATGTGCTCGCGTCACAGGTGGAGCAGCGGGTCGCGGTGCGCCGTGGCAGCGGCTACTTGCTGGAATTCCCGCTCAAGCGCGTGCTGGCGGCGAGCATCGAGCTGGTCGATGGCAACCAGCAGCCGCTCAAGCTGGGCAGTACGGTCAGCCACCGTGAAAGTGGCAGCCAGGCGGTGGTGGGTTGGGACGGGCTGGTCTATCTGGAAAACCTCTCGGCGCATAACCAGCTGCAGGTCAGGTTGGAGGGAGGAGGGCAGTGTCAGGTCGAATTCGACTTGCCGCAGGCAGAAGGCTCGATCCCGTTGATCGGCCCTCTGGTGTGCCGATGAGCAAGGGGTTGCGCGGCCTGCTGATCGGCATGCTGGCGCTGCCGGCGGGGTCGGCCTGGGCGTTATGTTCGTCCGTGGCCACTGCACCAGCGGCGTTCGGCACCGTCAACTCGACCCTGGTGCGCACCGCCATCCAGAGTGCCTCCACCACCAATGCGGGTTTGCAGTGCACCGGGTCGTTGTTGTCCCTGCTAGTGAGCAGTGACCACTTCTACCTCACCATCACCTCCGCTACCAGCGGGCTGGTGGGGCCGACCGGGGATGTCATCCCCTATACGATCTATGCCAATAATACGACCAGCTACCCCATCACTCGCGGCGCCCAGTTCGATTTCGCGCGCAACGGCCTGATCGACGCCCTGGGCCTGCTCAATGGCAACTCCCCGAAGTCTGTGCCGGTGTACCTGAAGACTTCGGTTGGCGCCAACGTGGCGGCTGGCGTCTATACCGAGACGCTGAACCTTGCCTGGGTCTGGAACTACTGCTCAGGCATTGGCCTGGGCAATCTGTGCCTGGGGCGCGACACGGGTTCGGGTAACCAGACCCTCACGGTGAGCCTGACGGTGAGTAATGACTGCCAGATATCGACGCCCACCATCAGCTTTGGCAGTGCGCCGGTAGTGGCGGGGTTCGGCACGGTGAACCAGAGCGTGAACCTGTCCTGTACCAAGGGCAGCAGCTACACGGTCGGGCTGGATGACGGACAGAATGCAGCAGGCGGGCGTCGGAGGATGAAGTCTGCTGCCAACAACTACCTGGCCTACGACATCTTCAAAAGCGCGGGCGCCGTACGGTGGGGAGCCGTGGGCAGCGCGCGGCGCTCGAGCAGCGATGCCAATGTCAACCCCGGGGCGGGGACTGGCACGGGTAGCCAGGTGTTCAACTACAACGCCAAGGTCTACACCGACCAGGCGACACCGCCGGCGGCGACCTATACCGACAATGTGATACTCGATGTGCAGTTTTGACTGTGCAGGCCTTTCCGCGGGCTTGCCCCGAGAAAAGGCCTGCACTGATCAGCGCAAGTCGTCAGCCATCTTCAGCAAGGTTTCCAGCACCGCCCCTGCCAATGCCTTGGACCGCGCTCCCGACCAGCCGGTCTTCGGGTTGGGGGCATCGTCATGGTCTTTGAACGGCATCTCCAGGGTCAGCGACAGGCAGTCGTACGCCATGCCCACCGCATTGCACGCCAGTGTCGTATTGGCCTTCCCCGGCTCATCGCGGGTATAGCCATGCACGGTCTGGAAGTCAGGCGTGATGCTGCACAAGGTGCTACGGAACTGCTCCTCCAGCCTGGCCAGGCGCGTCGTATAGCCGGGGTTGCCCTCGCAGGCTGCCGTGAACACATGCGGGATTTCTTCATCCCCATGCACATCGATGAACGCATCCACCCCGTACTGCTTCATCTGCGCCTGGGCAAAGAACACCTCCGGGCTCGCTTCGACGCTGGCGTCCTGCCAGGCCCGGTTGAGGTCCTGGCCCTTGAAGTTGGTGCGCAGGTGGCCGAGAAAGGCGCCATCGGGGTTCATGTTGGGAATCAGGTACAGGTCAGCCTTGGCCAGCAATTGCTGGACGATGGCGTCATTGCTTTGCAGCCGGTCGATCACCCCCTCCATGAACCACTCGGCCATGTGCTCGCCCGGGTGCTGCTGGGCGATCAGCCAGAGCTTGCGCTTGCCTGCGGCCCCGTCGCCTGCGCGCAACAGTGGTATGTCGCGGCCTTGCACGCTACGGCCATGGGCCAGTAACTCGACACCGGGAATCTGCTGGGCACGTTCGATCAACTGGTTGTGGCGGGCACGCGGGTAGGGCTCGAAGTAGGCGAACCAGATCTGCTCTTGCGCGGCTTCCACTTCAAAGGCCAGCGCCTTGCCATCGAACTGGCTGGGCACACGGAACCAGGTTTGCTGGTCGTAGGAAGCCACGGCGTTGTAGCCGTCCCAGGCGTTCTTGTAGGAAGACTCGCTGGCGTTGTCCAAGCTGAAGCGATGAACCTGGCCGGGCGTGAGGCCGCTGACCTTAAAGTGGAACCACTGGAAGTGGCCGCTGTGGGTGTCCGGGCGAATGGCCAGGTGGACCCGGGCAGGGTTGCTGGCATCCAGTACCTGGATGTTGCCGGAATCGAAAGCGCAGTCGATTTGCAGAGGGGACAGCGTCACGGTCATTGGCGTGGCTCCTTGGGCTTTGTTGTGGGGGTACTGTACACCCCTCGTGAGGGAGGCTGTGTACAAAAACAGCACCCACGATGATTTCCTGTTGTTGAAAAGTTAATGGCTGGCTTGAGTACGCAAGTACTTGAACGCGGTCTGACGGGGGCTAATGGCGTAACGGCACGATGTCGGGCTCAAAAGTCCTACACGTTTTTGGGATATTTCATTGAGCAACTCCGCTTGTGTATCTTGCCGGTGTGGTTTCGTATATGGCCTGAAAAAGTGATGCAACGCTTCGGCGTACTGCTCAGCGCCCTGTGGTCAGAAACCGGAGTTTGTGGCGTGCCTGCTAAAACTACTGCCCTATCGATTTTGCTGGTTCTTATTAGTCTGCTGGGTGTATTCCCGCTCGATGTGATTTTGCCTTCTGTTGCGCACATGGCTGAGTATTTTGCAGTCGATACAAAACGCATTGCCTATTCGGTGAGTTTATTTGCACTGGGTGTGGCGTTATCCCAAGCGGTGATCGGCCCGCTTTCCGATTGCGTGGGAAGAAAGCGCTTGCTGATCGCGGGGCTCCTGCTGGGCATCGGGGGGGCAATCGGGTGCCTGCGCGCCGTACACTATGAGACCTTCATGGTGTTCCGCCTGTTGCAGGCCATGGGCTGTGGCTGTTTCGTACTAAGCCAAGCGCTGGTGCAGGACAGTTACAGTGGCCAACAGCGCGATGCGATGCGAATCCTTCTGACCAGTGCAAGCGGTGTCTTTATTGCGTTGTCGCCGTTGGCAGGCAGTGTGCTTCAGCACTATGGCGGGTGGAAGGCAAGTTTTCAGGTGTTTGTCATGCTGGCAACAGGGGTGCTGTTACTTTGTTTTATCTTGTTGGAGGACACTGGAGCCTCTCGTTATCGAGGCGGTTTATTGCAGGGCTATTGCCAGGTGCTGAAAGACAGAACGTTCCTTGTGTATTCGCTGTTTTCCTGTTTGGCATTTGCCTGTCATTTTTCATTTGTCGTCGTATCTCCCTTGTTATTGATGGGGCGGCTAGGGTTGACGGAGTTCGCCTTCTCCGTGGTGTTTCTGCTCTATGGGTTGGCCTACATGGTCGGCGGTGTCATTGCCAATAAGCTGAATCGAAGGCTGAGTACACAGGCGCAGATTGGTTGTGGGTTTGCCCTGATAGGCGCTGCGGGCGTTGCTCTGCACTTTGCTTTGTCAGGCGATGAACGGGTGCTGATCAAACTAGTGTTGCCCTTAACGATCTGCACCATCGGCACGACCATCGTTCGCCCGGCTGCAACCACCTATGCGCTCAGTCGGCACCCCGATCGCGCAGGGACTGCTGCCTCGGTCAGCAACACATTGCTTTTTGCGTGTGGCGGGGGCGTGAGCCTGCTGGTGGCGTCCTCAGGCGAGGTGAGTTTGGCAACGAATCTGGCGGCGAGCTTTATAGCCTCTTGCCTGTCAGGCTGGCTGCTTCTCGCTTACGTGGCCGGGCGATTCAGGCACGAGCCTTGATCTGCAGGTGGGCTGGCTTTGCCTCTGCCGTCCCTGACGGCTTATGCCCAGTAACCAAACAGCACCAGCGCCGCCACGCTCAGCCCTACTGCAATCGAGCAGCCACCCAACGAAATCGCCGCTCGGCCTTGCCGATACCAGCCATCGTGGCCCAGCTCCCGTGCTGGGGCGAGCAGGCTGCGCCAGCGCAGTTCGGTGTCGTGGAAGGCTTGCAGGTGCGTTGGATCGGCGTCCAGCCAGCGTCGAAAATCAATGCGCTCGCAGGTAGTGACCTCGGGGCTCTGCAGCCGTACGTACCATTGGCCGGCAACGCTCGCCACGGCATCACCGTGGGGCCGTGCCGTTTGCAGGGCCTGGTTCATGTGCCGTTCGATGCTCAGCAAGGGCAAATCGAGGCGCGTGGCGATGCTGGCGTAGTCCAGCTGGTCCAGGCGGTTGAGCAGGAACACTTGCTGAACCCGGCGTGGCAAGCGCTTGAGCCCATGCAGCAGGGCAGCTTCGGCGTCGTGGCCAGCGGTGGGTGTTGGATGCTCAACGGGCAGCAGCAGGCGGCTCATGGTCAGCTCCTTGCTCAAGAGGGCAGGGGTGGGGGGCATCTTCCGTGATGCGGAAACAGAGTAGGGGAAACGAGATTGATTCTCAAGTGCTGATTCCGCAAAGTTTTGTAATGAGCTTTCATGCCCTGAAACATTTTTGCTATCATCGCCGCCATCAACGATCTTCATTAGCCTGAAGAGCCAAAAAAAAGACCCGGCAAAAAGCCGGGTCAAAAACCGTGATTAGCCTGATGAGGAGATAATCTGAGAGCGACCTAAGCTCCAGGTTATCCAGCAGATCTCGCGATCAGCTGAGTGCAATAATAATCGTTATCATTTGCCAGTCAAATGTTTTTTCGCCTATCCGGTGAAAAAAAAACGGCTGAAGCACTTCCCTGTCCCGGCAATCGGGGCCTTTGCCGTCACCTGGCCATCACGTCTCTCCCTATTCCAGTTCCAGCCTACCGACCGCTCTGTACGGCTCGCTTGTGCTCCAGCAGTGCCCTGGCCATGTCCATCATATGCATCAGTGCGAAGGTCAATTCGCGGTGGCTGCCTTCCTGATGGGTGGCGGTTTCGTGGGCGGTGGCGGCAGCGCAGCGCAGCAGGGCGATGGCGTGCTCCTGGGCCTGGTCTGCGGTGACGCCTTCGTGGAGTGTCCAGATCTTGTTGTCGATGCTGGGGCGCGGTGGGTTGGGGTTGAGGTAGTAGTCGAGGGCGCGGCGTGCGGCTTCGCTGTCGAGTTCTGTTTCGTCGTTTTTCGGTGGTTTCATCCTGATACCTGCATAAGCCAAGAGGGAAAAGGTCCGCACTGATCTTAATACCTAAAGTATTTGTGTGCTTTATGAGAAATAATACTGAATGTTTATTGAGCGCTAGAAGGCAGTCCGTATCGTGCCAGCGATGAATATGGATAAATGGATTGCCCTCGTCCGTGACCGGATGGAGGAGCTCGATATCTCCCAAGAGCAGCTCGCCGAACGCGTTGGGGTTTCCCAGGGCAGTGTGGGGCATTGGGTGAACAAGCGACGCCAGCCCAAGGTCGAGTCGATGAACCGCGTCTTCGTCGAGCTGGGCATGCCCCACTACCACGTGAGCATGCAGCTGCGGGTACTGGGCCAGGTGGGTGAGGACGCTGGCCGCTATGTGCTGGATGAAGAGGATGACGATGTAGACCTGATGCACTACATCGTGTGTTTTCGTTACCCGGTGCGAGGCTGGGATGCGTTGGGTGAATCAGCGCCCGAGCAGGCCATGGTGTACGAGCAGACCGAGTACATGGCGCAAGGCAAAGCGTTCTGGCTGACGGTGGAGAACGATGCCATGAGTACGGCCAGTGGCCGTAGCGTGCCGCAAGGCATGCGCATTCTGGTGGACCCGGGGCTGGAGGCTGAGCCTGGGCGGTTGGTGATTGCGCGCCAACCTGGCAAATCGGCGATTCTCCGCGAACTGGCCGAAGAGGGTGGGCAGCGGTATCTGCGGGCGCTGAACAGCAGCTACCCGGCGTTGGTGTGTGAGGATGGATGTGAGTTTCTTGGGGTAGTCGTGCGGGTGCACGGTACTTACTAGGTAGTGGGGCCGCGAAGCGGCCCTTGCTTGCATCACTCCACCAGTTCGACCAGCACCGTCCCTTCGCTGACCATATCCCCTTCCTGGCAGAACAACGCCTTTACCGTCCCGCCATGCGCAGCGCGAATGCTGTGCTCCATTTTCATCGCCTCCAGCACCACCAGCGCAGTGCCTGCTTCCACCGCCTGGCCAGGCTCCACCAGCACCCGCACGATGCTGCCATTCATGGGCGCACCCAGGCCGCCCTGATGGCTGTGGCTGGCTTCGGCCTCGGCGATCGGGTCGAAGGCCTCGATAGCATGCATTTCACCCTCCCAGCGCAGGTACAGCGTGCCACCTCGGCGCACCGCCAGATATCGCCGGCGCACGCCGCCTTCATCATGCCCGAGCTGTTCGTCGTCCAGCCGCCAGGCCGAGACGGCACCGTGCTCGAGCGCAATCGCCTGGCGCTCACCGCCACTGCGCAGGTGCAAGCTGCTATGCGCCGGCAGGCCAAGGCGCAACCCTGAGCGCTCAGCCCACGGCGAGCCGCTGTCGTCGTCACGCTCACGGGGCGCCTGGCCCCGCAGCCAGGCTTCACCTGCGGCTTGCCAGAAGCCTGCGGGCAGAGGCTGCGGCGCCGGCAGCAGTACGTCCTGATGGCGTGGAATGAAGCCTGTATCCAGCTCGGCCGCCGCGAATGCGGGGTGGGCGAGGATACGACGCAGGAAGGCGATGTTGGTCTTCATCCCACCGATGGCGAACTCGTCCAGCATCGCCAGCAAGCGCAGGCGGGCCTGTTCGCGGTTTTCGCCCCAGGCGATCAGCTTGCCCAGCATAGGGTCATAGAAAGATGAGACCTCGTCCCCCTCGCTTACCCCGCTGTCCACCCGGCGACCTTCGCCAGGTGCCGACTCGCGGTACAGCGTCAGGGTGCCGGTGGCCGGCAGGAAGTCGTTGGCCGGGTCTTCGGCGTAGAGGCGCACTTCGATGGCATGGCCGATCAGCGGCACCTGGGCCTGGGTAATCGGCAGTGGCTCGCCACAGGCGACGCGGATCTGCCAGGCCACCAGGTCCAGGCCGGTGATGGCTTCGGTCACCGGGTGCTCGACCTGCAGGCGGGTATTCATCTCCATGAAGAAGAATTCGCCACGGGCATCGAGCAGAAACTCAACGGTGCCGGCACCGACATAACCGATGGCCTGGGCGGCGCGCACCGCCGCTTCGCCCATGGCTTGCCGCAACTGAGGGGAAAGCCCCGGCGCCGGTGCTTCCTCGACCACCTTCTGATGGCGGCGCTGGATCGAGCAGTCGCGCTCATTCAGGTACAGGCAGTTGCCGTGCTGATCGGCGAACACCTGGATCTCCACGTGGCGGGGCTTGAGCACGTACTTTTCCACCAGCATGCGCGCGTCGCCGAACGACGACTGCGCTTCACGCTGGGCCGAGGCGAGGGCGTCGGCCAGCTGGCTTTCGTCCTCGACCACTTTCATGCCCTTGCCGCCCCCCCCGGCGCTGGCCTTGAGCAGCACCGGGTAGCCGATGCGCTCGGCAGCGGCGCGGAAGGTTTCCAGGTCCTGGGCGTCGCCGTGATAACCCGGCACCAGCGGTACGCCGGCCGCTTCCATCAGTGCCTTGGCCGCTGATTTGCTGCCCATGGCATCGATGGCGCTGGCCGGCGGGCCAAGGAAGATCAGCCCGGCGTCCTCGATGGCACGAGCAAACCCTGCGTTTTCGGACAGAAAACCATACCCCGGGTGAATGGCCTGAGCGCCACTGGCTTTGGCCGCAGCGAGCAGTTTGTCGATCACCAGGTAGCTGTCAGCGGCCTTGCTGCCCCCCAGCTCGACACGGATATCCGCTTCGCGGCTGTGGCGGGCGTCGCGGTCGGTGGCACTGTGCACCGCCACGGTTGTCAGGCCCATGGCCTTGGCGGTACGCATTACCCGGCAGGCGATTTCGCCACGGTTGGCGACCAGCAGGGTAGTCAATGGCGTGCGGCTCATGGGCGCAGCTCCTTGTTGGGCTCGGTTTGCCAGGCGGGGCGACGCTTTTCCAGGAAGGCGCGCAGGCCCTCCTGGCCTTCGGCGCTGACCCGGATCCGGGCAATGGCGTTTTCGCAGTAGCGGCGCAGGGCAGGGCTGAGCTCACCGTCGTCGACTTCGCGCAGCAGGTCCTTGGTGGCGCGCAGCGCTTGCGGGCTGTTTTGCAGGAGGTTGTCCACCCAGGCCTTGACCTGCACTTCCAGCTCATCGGCCGGGTACACCTCTGCCAGCAGGCCCAACTCCCGGGCCCGTACGCCGCTGAAACGTTCGGCGGTCAGGGCATAACGGCGGGCGCTGCGCTCACCGATGGCCTTGACCACGAACGGGCTGATCACCGCCGGGGCCAGGCCGATACGCACTTCCGACAAGCACAGCTGGGCATCCTCGGCGCCGATGGCCATGTCGCAGCAACTGATCAACCCCAAGGCGCCGCCAAAGGCCGCGCCCTGCACCACGGCCAGGGTGGGTACCTTCAGGCGATGCAGGGCGTACATCAGTTCGCCCAGTTCACGGGCGTCATCCAGGTTGGTGTTGAAGTCCAGCTGTGCCGATTGCTGCATCCACGCCAGGTCTGCGCCGGCGCTGAAATGCCGGCCACGGCCGCGCAGCAGCATGAAGCGCAGGCTGGCATCGTCGGCCAGTTGGCCAAGGGCGACGATCAGTTCGCGAATCATCTGTGCATTGAAGGCGTTGTTCTTGTCCGCCCGGTTTAGCCACAGGGTGGCGAAGCCGCGCGGGTCGCGGATCACTTCGAGGGTGCTGAAATCGCTCATGGGTCACATCCGGAAAATGCCGAAGCGGCTCTGTTCGATCGGTGCGTTCAGCGCGGCGGACAACGCCAGGCCAAGCACGTCGCGGGTCTGCGCCGGGTCGATGACGCCGTCGTCCCAAAGCCGGGCGCTGGAGTAGTAGGGGTGACCCTGGTGTTCGTACTGGTCGAGAATCGGCTGCTTGAGCCTGGCCTCATCCTCGGCGCTGAAGGCCTGGCCGCTGCGTTCGCTTTGCTCGCGCTTGACCTGGGCCAGCACCCCGGCGGCTTGTTCGGCCCCCATCACGCCAATCCGCGCGTTGGGCCACATCCACAAAAAGCGCGGATCGTAGGCGCGGCCACACATGCCGTAGTTGCCAGCGCCAAAGCTGCCACCGATGATCACCGTGAACTTCGGCACCTGGGCGCAGGCCACCGCAGTGACCAGCTTGGCGCCGTGCTTGGCGATGCCGCCTTCTTCGTACTTCTTGCCGACCATGAAGCCGGTGATGTTCTGCAAAAAGAGCAGTGGGATGCCGCGTTGGCAGGCCAGTTCGATGAAGTGCGCGCCCTTTTGCGCGGCTTCGGCGAACAGGATGCCGTTGTTGGCCAGGATCGCCACCGGGTAGCCGTGCAGGTGGGCGAAGCCGCACACCAGCGTGGTGCCGAACAGCGCTTTGAACTCATCGAAAACCGACCCGTCGACCAGCCGCGCGATCACCTCGCGCACATCGAACGGTTGCTTGGCGTCGGCCGGCACCACGCCGTACAGCTCCTGGGCGGCATACAGCGGCGCAGCCGGCGCCTGGCGTTGCAGTTTGCCGAGCTTGTGCCAGTTGAGGTTGGCCACGCTGCGCCGAGCCAGCGCCAAGGCGTGTTCATCATTGTCGGCATAGTGGTCGGCCACGCCACTGGTGCGGCAGTGCACATCGGCACCGCCGAGGTCTTCGGCGCTGACCACCTCGCCCGTAGCGGCTTTCACCAGGGGCGGGCCTGCCAGGAAGATGGTCGCCTGCTGGCGGACCATGATCGCCTCGTCGGCCATGGCCGGCACATAGGCCCCACCTGCCGTGCACGACCCCATGACCACGGCGATCTGCGGGATGCCCTGGGCGCTCATGTTGGCCTGGTTGAAGAAGATCCGCCCGAAATGTTCGCGGTCTGGGAACACCTCATCCTGCCGCGGCAGGTTGGCGCCGCCGGAATCCACCAGGTAGATGCAGGGCAGGCGGTTCTGCAAGGCGATGGTCTGCGCGCGCAGGTGTTTCTTCACCGTCAGCGGGTAATACGAGCCGCCTTTCACCGTGGCATCGTTGGCCACGATCATGCATTCCACGCCCTCGACGCGGCCGATGCCCGCGATGACGCCGGCTGCCGGCACATCTTCGCCGTACACCTCGTAGGCGGCCAACTGGCCGATTTCAAGGAAGGGCGAGCCGGGGTCCAGCAGGCGGTCGATGCGCTCGCGCGGCAGCAGCTTGCCACGGGAGGTATGCCGCTCCTGGGCCTTAGGCCCGCCGCCTTGTGCAATGTGGGTGAGCAGGCCGCGCAGGGCCTGGACCTGTTCGAGCATGGCCGCGCTGTTGTCGGCGAATTGCGCCGAACGCGGGTTGATCTGGGTGTGCAAGGTAGCCATGTGTGCCCGTCCCTCGTGTTCAGCGGGTTTCGTTGAACAGTTCGCGGCCGATCAGCATCCGGCGGATTTCACTGGTGCCGGCGCCGATTTCGTACAGCTTGGCATCACGCAGCAAGCGGCCCGCCGGGAATTCATTGATGTAGCCATTGCCACCGAGAATCTGGATCGCTTCCAAGGCCATCTGCGTGGCGCGCTCCGCGGTGTAGAGGATGACCCCGGCGGCGTCTTTGCGGGTGGTCTCGCCACGGTCGCAGGCCTGGGCCACGGCGTACAGGTAGGCGCGGCTGGCGTTGAGCTGGGTGTACATGTCGGCGATCTTGCCCTGGATCAACTGGAACTCGCCGATGCTCTGGCCGAACTGCTTGCGGTCGTGAATGTAGGGCACCACCAGGTCCATGCAGCTTTGCATGATGCCGGTGGGGCCGCCGGAGAGCACCACGCGCTCGTAGTCCAGGCCGCTCATCAGCACGCGCACGCCGCCGTTGAGCTGGCCGAGGATGTTTTCTTCCGGTACCTCGACGTCATCGAAGAACAGCTCGCAGGTGTTGGAGCCACGCATGCCCAGCTTGTCGAACTTGTTGCTGCGACTGAAGCCTTGCCAGTCGCGCTCGACGATGAAAGCCGTGATGCCGTGTGCGCCCTTGTCCAGGTCGGTCTTGGCGTAGATCACATAGGTGTTGGCATCCGGGCCGTTGGTGATCCAGGTCTTGCTGCCGTTGAGCACGTAGCGGTCGCCGCGCTTCTCGGCGCGCAGTTTCATCGACACCACGTCGGAACCGGCATTCGGCTCGCTCATGGCCAGCGCGCCGATGTGTTCCCCGCTGATCAGTTTGGGCAGGTACTTCTGCTTCTGCGCATGGCTGCCGTTGCGGTTGATCTGGTTGACACAGAGGTTGGAGTGGGCGCCGTAGGACAGCGCTACAGAAGCCGAGCCACGGCTGATTTCTTCCATCGACACCACGTGGGCCAGGTAGCCCAGGCCGGCGCCGCCGTATTCTTCCGGCACTGTGATGCCAAGCAGGCCCATGTCGCCAAACTTGCGCCACATGTCGGCGGGGAACAGGTTGTCTTGGTCGATCTGTGCGGCGCGTGGCGCCAGCTCGGCGGCAACGAAGGTACGCACCTGGTCACGGAGCATGTCAATGGTTTCGCCCAGGGCGAAGTTCAGGGAGGGGTAATGCATGGGGCACCTTCTTGTTCTTGAAATTAGGAAACACCGTAGCTCACCAAGCGTCAGCCATTGGCAATCAGCGCTGTGTCGTTTTCACCTTTACGTTAACGTAAACCTGCCCCTCGACACTGTCAATCCGTTCGTCACCTTTACGTAAACGTAAATCTGCGCCACAGTAATTGTCGCTGCTTGAGCCGTGCCCAGAACAACCACAAGAAGGGACACCCATGAGTCAAACCAGCTACACCCAAGGTCGTCAGAACCCAGCCTTGCTGACCCAGACCATTGGCCAGGCCTTCGATGCGACCGTGGCCCGTTACGCCGATGGCGAAGCCTTGGTGGTGCGCCACCAAGGCCTGCGTTTCACCTGGCAGCAGTTGGCCGAGCAGGTCGATGTCCATGCCCGGGCGTTGATGGCCCTGGGGCTGGACCGGGGCGACCGGATCGGCATCTGGTCTCCCAACTGCGCCCAGTGGTGCATCTTGCAACTGGCCAGCGCCAAGGTCGGCGCGATTCTGGTCAACATCAACCCGGCCTACCGGGTGGGCGAGCTGGAGTATGTGCTGCGTCAGTCTGGCTGCCGCTGGCTGGTGTGCGCCGACGCCTTCAAGACCTCTGACTATCACGCCATGGTTCGGCAGCTGCTGCCGGAACTGGCGCTGGTGGCGCCCGGTGACCTGGCCAGCGAGCGCCTGCCCGAGCTGCGCGGGGTGATAAGCCTGGCCGGCAACCCGCCACCGGGCTTTCTGCCATGGCCTGCGCTGCCAGGGCGGGCAGCGCAGACGGCCCCTGAGGCTTATCAGGCGCGCCAGCGCGGGCTGCAGTTCGACCAGGCGGTGAACATCCAGTACACCTCCGGCACCACCGGCGCCCCCAAAGGGGCCACGCTCAGCCATTACAACATCCTGAACAACGGCTTCATGGTCGGGGAAAGCCTGGGCTTGACCCATGCCGACCGTATGGTGATCCCGGTGCCGCTGTACCACTGCTTCGGCATGGTCATGGCCAACCTCGGTTGCATCACCCATGGCAGCACGATGATCTACCCCAGCGACGCCTTCGATGCCGAGCTCACCTTGCGTGCGGTGGCCGAGGAGCGCGCCAGCATCCTCTATGGCGTGCCGACCATGTTCATCGCCATGCTCGACCACCCGTCGCGCCAGCAGCTGGACCTTTCGACCCTGCGCAGCGGCATCATGGCTGGGGCCACCTGCCCGATCGAGGTCATGCGCCGGGTCATCGAGCAGCTGCACATGGCCCAGGTGCAGATTGCCTATGGCATGACCGAAACCAGCCCGGTGTCTCTGCAGACCGGCCCCGACGATGACCTGGAATTGCGCGTGACCACCGTTGGCCGCACCCAGCCTCACCTGGAAACCAAACTGGTGGATGCCGATGGCTGCACCGTGCCCAGGGGTGAAATCGGCGAATTGTGCACACGGGGTTACAGCGTGATGCTGGGTTACTGGGGCAACCCGCAGGCCACGGCAGATGCCATAGATCCCGAAGGGTGGATGCACTCGGGCGATCTGGCAGTCATGGACCAAGACGGCCATGTGCGCATCGTCGGGCGCAACAAGGACATGATCATTCGCGGTGGCGAAAATATTTATCCGCGCGAGCTTGAGGAGTTCCTCTATACCCACCCCGCAGTGGCAGACGCCCAGGTGATCGGCATCCCGTGCGATAGGTATGGCGAAGAAGTGGTGGCCTGGATCAAGTTGCATCCCGGCCATAGCGCAACGGCGGAACAACTGCAGGGCTGGTGCAAGGCACGCATCGCCCACTACAAGGTGCCGCGGCACTTTTGCTTCGTCGACGAGTTTCCAATGACGGTGACCGGCAAGGTGCAGAAGTTCAGGATGCGCGAAATCAGCGCGGCCACGCTTTCAGCCGAAAAGGCGCAGTGATGGAGCATGGGTGCTGGCCGCGCCCGTGATAGGGCGGGCAGCACCCATGCACGTGCATCGCTTTCCCTCGTCTATCCTTTAAGCCTTCACCGGTGGCTCCTGGCTCGGCGGGTCGCCGACAGTCGGCGGTTCGGTCGGCTTGACCGGCGTCTCGTCCGGGGCCTCTTCCGGCACGGGCGGCGGCAGGCTCGGGTCGTCGATATTGGGGTCGGGTGTCTCTGGTGGAATGGGAATGTTCATGGCCTGACCTCGCAGGGTGAATGAGAGGGTGGTGCAGGCTTTGATGCGTGGCTGCGCCGTTTTGCTCAATTTTTTTGAACCCCCTGCGTGGACGATGGCTCTGAACCCTTACCGCCAATGCCAACAGGGAGCCAGGACCGATGTCGCGCAACGAGCCCTTCGCAAGCGTACCGATGGCGAACGATCACCCCGACCAGGCCATCAGCCTGTCCCAGGCGCTGCTGGCGCCGCGCATCGTGATCGAGGATACCCAGCCCGCACTCGACGGTGGCGCGTTTGCCACCAAGGCCATCAGCGGCCAGCCGGTGGCGGTCAGCAGCAAGGTGTACAGCGACGGCCACGATCGCCTGGCCGTGATGCTCAACTGGCGGCAGGCCAATAGCCGGCGATGGCACTGCGTGCCGATGCATTCGCCAGGCAACGACCTCTGGTTGGCCGAGTTCACACCCACTGACCTGGGCCCGCACCTTTTCAGCATCGAGGCCTGGATCGACCCGTTCGCCACCTATTGCCACGACCTTGAGAAGAAGTTCCACGCAGGGGTCGAGGTCAAGCTGGAGCTGGAGGAAGGTCGCTTGCTGCTTGGCAAAGGCGCAGAGCGCAGTGAGGGCGAGTTGCGTGAGCAGATCGAGGCGCTGCAGGCGCAACTGCCCACGCTGGCACAGGCCGACCAGGTGGCGCTGCTGCTGGGGGAGCAGGCGTCGCGCCTGATGAGCGAGGCCGAGCACCGCAGCTACCTCACCTGCAGCCGTGAGTTCCCGGTGGATGTCGACCGCCCGGCTGCGCAGTTCGCCAGCTGGTACGAGTTGTTCCCCCGTTCGATCACCGACAGCCCCGAGCGCCACGGCACCTTCAACGATGTGCACGCGCGTTTGCCGATGATTCGCGACATGGGCTTTGACGTGCTGTATTTCCCGCCCATCCATCCGATCGGCAAGCAGCACCGCAAGGGCCGCAATAACGCCTTGAAGGCTGAGCCCAACGACCCGGGCAGCCCCTACGCCATCGGCAGCCCCGAAGGCGGGCACGATGCCATTCACCCGCAGCTGGGCACCCGAGAAGACTTCCGCCGCCTGGTGGCTGCCGCCGCCGAGCACGGGCTGGAGATCGCCCTGGACTTCGCCATCCAGTGCTCTCAGGACCACCCGTGGCTCAAGGAACATCCCGGCTGGTTCAGCTGGCGCCCCGACGGCACCATCCGGTATGCCGAGAACCCGCCGAAGAAGTACCAGGACATCGTCAACGTGGACTTCTACGCCGCTGACGCCGTGCCGTCGCTGTGGCTTGCCCTGCGTGATGTGGTGGTGGGCTGGGTGGAGGAGGGGGTGAGAACCTTCCGCGTCGACAACCCACACACCAAACCGCTGCCGTTCTGGCAATGGTTGATCGCCAATGTGCGCAGCCAGTATCCGGACGTGATCTTCCTCGCCGAGGCGTTCACCAAGCCTGCGATGATGGCGCGCCTGGGCAAGGTCGGGTATGCCCAGAGTTACACCTATTTCACCTGGCGCAACACCAAGCAGGAGCTGCGCGAGTATTTCGAGCAGCTCAATCAGCCGCCCTGGAGCCTGTGCTACCGGCCCAACTTCTTCGTCAACACACCGGACATCAACCCGTTCTTCCTGCACACCAGCGGGCGTGCCGGCTTTTTGATCCGCGCCGCCCTGGCGACCATGGGCTCGGGGCTGTGGGGTATGTACTCGGGCTTCGAGCTGTGCGAAGGCACCCCTCTGCCGGGCAAGGAAGAATACCTGGACTCGGAGAAGTACGAGATCCGCCCCCGCGACTTCACCCAGCCCGGCAACATCATTGCCGAAGTTGCTCAACTCAATCGCATCCGCCGGCAGAACCGTGCCCTGCAGACGCACCTGGGTGTGGCGTTCTTCAACTGTTGGAACGACAACATCCTGTACTTCGCCAAGCGTACGCCGGAGCGCGATAACTACATCCTGATAGCGGTCAGCCTCGACCCGCACAACGCCCAGGAGGCCAGCTTCGAATTGCCGCTGTGGGAACTGGGGCTGGACGATGACGCCGACACCTTGGGCGAAGACCTGATGAACGGCCACCGCTGGACCTGGCATGGCAAGACCCAATGGATGCGCATCGAGCCATGGCATCAGCCATTCGGTATCTGGCGCATCGAGAAGGCCCGCTAAGCCGCTTGGGCGGCGCTGAACCTGCAATTGAAAGGAGTCGCACATGGCCAAGCGTTCCCGCCCGGCAGCCTTCCTCGACGACCCGTTGTGGTACAAGGACGCCGTGATCTACCAGTTGCATATCAAGTCGTTCTTCGATGCCAACAACGACGGCATCGGTGACTTCGCCGGCCTGATCAGCAAGCTCGATTACATCGCCGAACTGGGCGTCAATACGCTCTGGTTGTTGCCGTTCTACCCCTCGCCACGGCGCGACGACGGCTATGACATCGCTGAATACAAAGCCGTGCACCCCGACTACGGCAGCATGGCCGATGCCAGGCGGTTCATCGCCGAGGCGCACAAGCGCGGGCTACGGGTGATTACCGAGCTGGTCATCAATCACACCAGCGACCAGCACCCGTGGTTCCAGCGCGCACGCCATGCCAAGCGTGGCAGCAAGGCCCGCGACTTCTACGTGTGGTCGGACGACGACCAGAAATACGACGGTACGCGGATCATCTTCCTCGACACCGAGAAGTCCAACTGGACGTGGGACCCTGTGGCCGGCCAGTACTTCTGGCACCGCTTCTACTCGCACCAGCCGGACCTGAATTTCGACAACCCGCAAGTGCTCAAGGCGGTGATCGGGGTGATGCGCTTCTGGCTCGACCTGGGTGTCGACGGGCTGCGCCTGGACGCGATTCCCTACCTCATCGAGCGCGATGGCACCAACAACGAGAACCTGCCCGAGACCCACAAGGTGCTCAAGGCGATTCGTGCCGAAATCGATGCCAATTACCCCGACCGCATGCTGCTTGCCGAGGCCAACCAGTGGCCCGAGGACACGCGCCCGTACTTTGGCGAAGGTGACGGCGACGAGTGCCACATGGCGTTTCACTTCCCACTGATGCCGCGCATGTACATGGCCCTGGCCATGGAAGACCGCTTCCCAATCACCGACATCCTGCGCCAGACGCCAGAAATCCCGGCCAATTGCCAATGGGCGATCTTCCTGCGCAACCACGATGAGCTGACCCTGGAGATGGTCACCGATCGTGAGCGCGACTACCTGTGGAACTACTACGCGCAAGACCGCCGCGCGCGCATCAACCTGGGTATCCGCCGTCGCCTGGCGCCGTTGCTGCAACGTGACCGGCGGCGCATCGAACTGCTCACCAGCCTGCTGCTGTCGATGCCCGGCACGCCGACCCTGTACTACGGCGACGAACTGGGCATGGGTGACAACATCTACCTGGGCGACCGCGATGGTGTGCGTACCCCCATGCAGTGGTCGCCGGACCGTAATGGCGGTTTTTCCAAGGCCGACCCGCAGCGCCTGGTACTGCCGCCGATCATGGACCCGCTGTACGGCTACCAGACAGTCAACGTCGAGGCACAGTCCCACGACCCGCATTCGCTGCTCAACTGGAACCGCCGCCTGCTGGCGGTGCGCAACCAGCAGAAAGCCTTCGGCCGCGGCACCTTGCGTACGCTCACCCCGAGCAACCGCCGCATTCTGGCGTACATCCGCGAGTACACCGATGCCGAGGGCAACAGCGAAGTCATTCTGTGTGTTGCCAATGTGTCGCGTGCGGCCCAGGCCGCAGAACTTGAATTGTCCCAGTACGCCGACAAGGTGCCTGTAGAGATGCTCGGCGGCAGCGCCTTCCCGCCGATCGGCCAGCTGCCGTTCCTGCTGACGTTGCCACCTTATGCCTTCTACTGGTTCTTGCTGGCATCGCACGACCGCATGCCCAGCTGGCATGTGCAAGCTACCGAGGGGTTGCCAGAATTGACTACGCTAGTGCTGCGCAAACGTATGGAAGAGCTGCTCGAAGCGCCTTCGAGCGACACATTGCAAGACGCGATCCTGCCGCAATACCTGCCCAAACGGCGTTGGTTTGCCGGCAAGGAAGGGCCTGTCGATCAGGTGCGCCTGTGTTACGGCGTGCGTTTGGGCACCGCCACCACGCCGGTGCTGCTGAGCGAAATCGAAGTGTTGGGCGATGGGCAGCGTAACCGTTACCAGTTGCCGTTCGGGCTGCTGCCTGAAGACCAGATCAACAGCGCGTTGCCCCAGCAACTGGCGCTGTCGCGGGTACGCCGTGGCCGTCAGGTGGGCCTGATCACCGATGCCTTCGTGCTCGAGCCCTTCATCCGTGCGGTGCTGCGCGCCTGCCAGGACGGCCTGCGCCTGCCCTGTGGCAATGGCCAGGGCGAGTTGGGCTTCCACTGTACCGAAGCGTTGGCCGGCCTGGGCCTCGATGAAGACAGCGCGGTGCGCTACCTGAGCGCCGAGCAGTCCAACAGCTCTGTGGTGGTGGGCGACCGTGTGGTGCTCAAGCTGATCCGCCGGGTCAATCCGGGGGTTCACCCGGAGCTGGAAATGAGCGCTTACCTCACCGCCGCCGGGTTCACCAACATCTCGCCGCTGCTGGCCTGGGTCAGCCGCGTGGACGAGCGCCAGGCACCGCACCTGCTGATGATCGCCCAGGGTTACCTGAGCAACCAGGGCGACGCCTGGGCCTGGACCCAGAACACCCTGGAGCGGGCCATCCGCGACGAGATGGAACCGTCCAGTAAAGAGGGCGACGCGCATACCGACGCACTGGCCGAGCTCAACGGTTTTGCTGCCTTGCTTGGCCAGCGCCTGGGCGAGATGCACCTGCTGCTGGCCGCCCCGAGCGATGACCCCGCCTTCCGGCCGCGCAGCAGCGATGGCGAAGACAGCGAGCGCTGGGCCCAACAGATCAGCCGCGAGCTGTGCCATGCCTTGGACTTGCTGGCTCAGCACCGCGACAGCCTGGACGGCGATAGCCAGGCGTTGGTCGACGACCTGCAACAGCGCCGTGAAGGCCTTGCCCAGCACATCGCTACCTTGGCAAGGCAGGCCGAAGGCGGCCTGCTGATGCGTGTTCACGGTGACCTGCACCTGGGCCAGATACTGGTGGTGCAAGGGGATGCCTACCTCATCGATTTCGAAGGTGAGCCGTCGCGCCCGTTGGACGAGCGCCGGGCCAAACACAGCCCTTACAAGGATGTCAGCGGCGTTTTGCGATCCTTCGACTATGCTGCTGCGATGATCCTGCGCAGCGCCTCGGCGGTAGACGTGTCCGAGGCAGCACGGCAGGCTCGTCAGCGGGTCGCCCGGCAGTACCTGCACCAGTCGCGCCACGCCTTCGTCGAAGCCTACGGCCTGGCCACCGCCGCCATGCCTCACGCCTGGCAGCACGCCGAGGGCGAGCGCGCCGCACTGGAACTGTTCTGCCTGGAAAAGGCCGCCTACGAGATTACTTATGAAGCCGAGAACCGGCCAAGTTGGCTGGCCGTGCCTTTGCATGGCTTGCATGGATTGATCAGTACCTGGGGAGAGTCATAGATGAATGCAACCACGCGTGATAACGGTGGCCTTCGGCAGCGGGAGCTCGATGCCCTTGCCCGCGCCGAGCACGCCGATCCTTTTGCAGTACTTGGCCCCCATGGCGATGGCGCGGGCGGGCTGTGGGTCCGCGCCTATCTGCCAACTGCGCTGAGCGCCCGGGTGTTGAGCCGTGATGACGGGCGGGTGCTGGGCGAAATGCAGCAGGGCAGCCTGCCCGGGCTGTTCACCGCGCACCTGGATGATGCACAGCCCTACCTGCTGCAGATCGGCTGGGCCGGTGGCGAGCAGGTGACCGAAGACCCGTACAGCTTTGGCCCGCAGCTGGGAGACATGGACCTGCACCTGTTTGCCGAGGGCAACCACCGCGACCTGTCGGGGCGCTTTGGCGCACAGCCGACGCAGGTCGACGGCGTCGCTGGCGTGTGCTTTTCGGTCTGGGCGCCCAACGCCCGGCGCGTGTCGGTGGTGGGCGATTTCAACAATTGGGACGGCCGTCGCCACCCGATGCGCCTGCGGCACGGCGCCGGGGTGTGGGAGCTGTTCGTGCCGCGCCTGGGCGTCGGCGAAACCTACAAATTCGAGGTGCTGGGCAAGGAGGGCGTGCTGCCGCTGAAGGCCGACCCGCTTGCCCGCGCCACTGAGCTGCCGCCCAGCACTGCCTCGAAGGTGGCCGGCGAACTCAGCCATGACTGGCAAGACCACGAGTGGATGGAGCACCGCGCCCAGCGCCATGCCTACAGTGCCCCGCTGTCGATCTACGAACTGCACCCAGGCTCCTGGCAGTGCGAGCTCGACGACCTGGGTGAGGTGTCGCGCTTCTACAATTGGCGCGAACTGGCCGAGCGCCTTGTGCCCTACGTGCAGAAGCTCAACTTCACCCACATCGAGCTGCTGCCCATCATGGAGCACCCGTTCGGTGGCTCCTGGGGCTACCAGCCCTTGTCGATGTTCGCACCGACTTCGCGCTACGGCACGCCAGAAGATTTTGCGGCATTCATCGACGCCTGCCACCAAGGTGGCATCGGTGTGATCCTCGACTGGGTGCCGGCGCATTTCCCCACGGACGAGCATGGCCTGGCGCGCTTCGACGGCACGGCCCTTTACGAGTACGACAACCCTCTGGAGGGCTTCCACCAGGACTGGAACACCTTGATCTACAACCTGGGCCGCAATGAAGTGCGCGGTTTCATGCTGGCTTCGGCACTGCACTGGCTCAAGCACTTCCACATCGATGGCCTGCGGGTCGATGCGGTAGCCTCGATGCTTTACCGCGACTATTCGCGCAAGGCTGGCGAATGGGTGCCCAACCGCCATGGCGGGCGCGAGAACCTGGAGGCCATCGACTTCATCCGCCACCTCAACGGTGTAGCCGCCCATGAAGCCCCGGGTGCGCTGATCATCGCCGAGGAGTCCACCGCCTGGCCGGGTGTCAGCCAGCCCACCCAGCAAGGCGGCCTGGGCTTCGCCTACAAGTGGAACATGGGCTGGATGCACGACACCCTGCACTACATCCAGAACGACCCGGTGCACCGCAGCTATCACCACAATGAGATGAGCTTCGGCCTGATCTACGCCTATTCCGAGCATTTCATCCTGCCGATCTCCCACGACGAAGTGGTGCACGGCAAGCATTCGCTGATCGACAAGATGCCCGGCGATCGTTGGCAGAAGTTCGCCAACCTGCGCGCCTACCTGGCCTTCATGTGGACTCACCCGGGCAAGAAGCTGTTGTTCATGGGCTGTGAGTTCGGCCAATGGCGCGAGTGGAACCATGACCACCAGTTGGACTGGTACCTGCTGCAGTACCCAGAGCACCAGGGCGTGCAACGCCTGGTGGGTGACCTGAACCGGCTGTACCGTGAACTGCCGGCATTGCACGAGCAGGATTGCCAGCCGCAGGGGTTCCAGTGGCTCATCGGTGATGACGCGCAAAATTGTGTGTATGCCTGGCTGCGCTGGAGCAGCAATGGCGAGCCGCTGCTGGTGGTGGCCAACTTCACCCCGGTACCGCGCGAGGGGTATCGGATTGGGGTGCCGTTCGGGGAGCGTTGGCAGGAGCTGCTCAACAGCGATGCCGAGTTGTATGCCGGGTCGAATGTGGGCAACTTGGGCGCGGTGGAGAGTGACGAGGTCGCCAGCCACGGGCAACCGCTGTCGCTGGCACTGAACCTGCCGCCGCTGGGGGTACTGGTGCTCAAGCCTGTTTGATAGCGGGCTAGAGTCGGCCTTTTCGCGGGCTTGCCCCGCGAAAAGGCCACACTGATCACCAGCGCATCCTGACCCCCAGGCTGCCGATCAAACCATTCAGATCATTGTCATCCACATCACTGCTGTAATCGGCACTGACGAACAGCGCCATGGAAGGCGTCACGCGCGCCACCAGGCCCAACCCCAGTTCCACGGTCGTCGAATAGCGCGAGCCGGATATCTTGTCGACCTGGTCCAGCTTGACCTCGTCGGCATTGCTGAAGTCATACCAGACGTTGGTGCGCACATAGGGCTCGACCGGCATGCCCCGCACTTCGTAGCGCCCGGACAACTTGGCACCGACGCGGCCACTCCAGGTGGGTTGGCTATCAAACGCCTGCAGCGTCTCTTCCTGCACCTGGTTGCCCGGGAAGAACTGCTGGTTGATCAACTGTGCCTGTGGCTCGATCACCCAACTGCCACTGAGGCGGATCGGGTAACCACCCTCCACGGAAAAGGTCATCGCATGGCCGCTGTCGTTTACCCGCTGCCCAGTTTCGCCCCGGCCCAGCACATCGATGCGCGAGCCCATGGCGACAGCGTCCACGTGCCAGCCCTGGTCATGAGTCATGCTCCAGTACACCCCCAGGCTTTCGCCGCTGAGGTTGACGGCGTTGCGCTGCTTGTCACCGAGCAGTACCCGGCTGCCCTTCATGCTGCTCTGCAGGTTGTTGTGCCCCACGAATATCCCCGCGCGGTGCACGTTGCCGCCGCTGGTTTCACGCACGAACAGGTCCGGGCCAATGGTCAGTTGCTGGCTGGGTGCTTCCAGCTGTTCCGGGGCCTGGGCGCCCGGGCGGGGAGTGCCCGGGAAGAACTGCGCCCATTGGCTGGCAATCAGGTCGGGCGCCAGCGGGCCATGGCGTTCAGCCATCTTGTTGCTGAAGGCCGTCAGCGTGCCCAGGCTCAGGCCGCTGGCGCTGACCGGGTCCAGCGACAGTTGCGCCAGTGCTGGCTGCTGCAGGAACGAAGGTGAACCGGGATCGTCCAGCACTTCGAAGGCGAAGGTTTCCACCGGGGTTGCCAGAAGCATCGACGTGGAAACCGCGTAGAAAATACGGTCGAAGCGCAACGGGTTCGAGGTGTATTTCATGGCGGATCTCCTGTGTTTTTTTGTTGTACAGCCCAAGGACCTGGCCTGTTGTCACGAGCTGTACGGCAAAACACAGGGCGACCCAAACCAGTACGCCAGCTTTCTCAAGCACGCACGAAGGCGCGAGCTCACGGCCCGGCGCAATTTTTTTACGACTAGATAATCTTTAGCTAAGGAGAGGTGAGGGGTTGCGTCAAGAAAGTGTTAAAAGGGCGGGAAGGGCGGGTGCGTGGCGTTAACGTCATGATTTCTAGCGAAAACATCACTGGCATAGCGGCGTTCGCTATTTCATCCACCCTGGCTATGCCGAATCATTGCAAACGCCGCTGTTACGCCCGGTCTGGGCAGTGCGTCCAAGGTGGCACAGCCGGCCCTGAGATCCGTTCGGTTCAGGGCCGGTTAGCCAACGCCGGGTCAGTCCTCCTCGCGCTGCAGCACCATCAGCAGCATCGAGCGCCCCTGGACCTGGAACGTGCTCTCGAACGGCAAATGCTGGCCCTTGCGCAAGTCCGGCCGGTCGGTGTCCACCAGGCAGCTCCAGTAGTCACCGTCCGGTACCGTCGGCAGCAAGAAAGGCACCACATCGTGGTGACTGTTGACGATCAGCAGTACCGTGGCCTCCGAACCCGGGCGGGCGATGCCACTGACCTGGGCACGGCCGTCGATCAGCATGCCCAGGCAGCGGCCATGGGGGTCTTCCCACTGCTCCACGGTCATCTCGTTGCCGTCAGGCGCCAGCCAGGTCACGTCCTTGACCCCGATCGCCTCGTTGTAGTCGCCGACCAGAAAACGTGAGCGGCGCAGCACCGGGTAGGCCAGGCGCAGGCGAGTCAGGCGTTTGACGAAAGCCAGCAGGCTTTTGCCTTCTTCGTCCAGGTCCCAGTTGACCCAACCGATCTCGCTGTCCTGGCAGTAGGCATTGTTGTTGCCGTGCTGGGTGCGGCTGAACTCGTCGCCAGCGACGATCATCGGGGTGCCCTGGGCCAGCAGGAGGGTGGCGAAGAAGTTGCGCATCTGGCGCATGCGCAGGGCATTGATTTCAGGGTCGTCGGTGGGGCCTTCCGCGCCGCAGTTCCACGACAGGTTGTTGTCGGTGCCGTCCTGGTTGTTCTCGTCGTTGTCTTCGTTGTGCTTGCCGTTGTACGACACCAGGTCGCGCAGGGTGAAACCGTCGTGGGCGGTGATGAAGTTGACCGAGGCATAAGGGCGCCGGCCGCGGTTGTTGAACATGTCGCCAGAGGCGGTCATGCGCGAAGCAAAGTCGGCCAGTTGGCCTTCGTCGCCTTTCCAGAAGGCGCGTACGGTGTCACGGAAGCGGTCGTTCCACTCCGCCCAGCCCGGTGCGAAGTTGCCCACCTGATAGCCCCCTGGGCCACAGTCCCATGGCTCGGCGATCAGCTTCACCTGGCTGAGCATCGGGTCCTGGCGGCAGGCGACGAGGAAGCCGTGGCGTTCGCTGTAGCCGTCGTGGTAGCGGCCCAGGATGGTGGCCAGGTCAAAGCGGAAACCGTCCACGTGCATTTCGCCAGCCCAGTAGCGCAGCGAGTCGGTCACCAGTTGCAGCACGCAGGGGTGGCTGAGGTCCAGGGTGTTGCCGGTGCCCGAATCGTTGATGTAGTAGCGTTTGTCATCGGGCATCAGCCGGTAGTACGAGGCGTTGTCGATGCCGCGCATGGACAGGGTCGGGCCGCGCTCGTTGCCCTCGGCGGTGTGGTTGTAGACCACATCGAGGATCACTTCGAGGCCGGCGTCGTGCAGGTGCGCGACCATTTCCTTGAACTCGGCGATCTTGCCACTGGCCAGGTAGCGCGGGTGCGGTGCGAAGAAGGCGATGCTGTTGTAGCCCCAGTAGTTGTTCAGGCCTTTGTCCAGCAGATGCTGGTCATTGACGAAGGCGTGGATCGGCAACAGCTCGATGCTTGAAACGCCTAGGTCCTTGATGTGCTTGAGCAACTCGTCATTGGCAAGGCCGGCGAAGGTGCCGCGCAGTTTTTCCGGCACGGCCGGGTGGCGCATGCTGATACCGCGGGCATGCGCTTCGTAGATGATGGTGCGCTCCCAGGGAATTTGTACGCGCTCATCGCGGCCCCAAGTGAAGGCCGGGTCGATGACTTTGCATTTGGGCACGAAGGGCGCGCTGTCGCGCTCGTCGAACGACAGGTCACCGTCGGGGTGGCCGATGGTGTAGCCGAACAGCGCCTCGGACCATTTCAGGCTGCCGACCAGTTGCTTGGCGTACGGGTCGATCAGCAGTTTATTGGGGTTGAAACGGTGGCCGTTCTCCGGCTCGTAGGGGCCATAGACTCGGTAGCCGTACACCAGGCCGGGGTGGGCGTCAGGCAGATAGCCGTGGTAGATCTCATCGGTGTACTCCGGCAGCTCGATGCGCTCGAGCTCCTGCTCCCCCGTGGAATCGAACAGGCACAGTTCGACCTTGGTGGCGTTGGCTGAGAACAGGGCGAAGTTGACGCCCAGCCCATCCCAGGTGGCGCCGAGCGGGAACGGCATGCCTTCGCGCAGGCGGGACGGTGCTATGGAACGGGTTTTCTTGGGAATACGGGGGCTCATGGCAGTTCTCGAATAGCCGTAGGGGAGGGGCGGATGGTGCTTGAGGTGCGGCCCTATCGCCGGCTTGCCGGCGCCCGCAGCAATCCCAGGGTGTTGCAGAATTCTGTGGGAGCCGGCTTGCCGGCGATAGGGCCGGGGGCTGGCTTAGCCAGCAGCCGGCTTCTTCGCTGTCTTGGGTTTTTTCGCAGCGGCCGGTTTCACCCCGGGCAGTGCAGCTGCCTTGGGTTCGGCAGGCGCTTTGGGCTGCGCTGCAACCTTGGGCTTGGCGGCAGCCTTCTTGCGCGGCGCAGCCTTGGGCGCCAACGCCTCGGCTTCGGCCAGCTTGCGGGCCATGTCCCAGTGGCGTTGTTCCTCGCCTACAGGCTTACCCTCAGACTCCCAGATCTGGTAGGCAAATTCGCGAATACGTTTTTCATCGACACTCATCATGACGCTCCTGATGCTCAAGATTGTTGTATCAACACATTGACCGGAAATTCCGATAGTACGGCGCTCAACATCAGCTCCTTTGAAGGGCTGACCACCGCGCTAGGGAAAAGTCCCATCGAGTTGGCAGGCGACAAGGCAAACGGCAATATCACCCGGGTGTCGTCCCAGTTCTGTGCCGGGATCAACGGTGTCGAAGCGCCGCCCAACAGGCCGCTGGCCAAGCGCGGGGCAATGACGATGGCGCGGTGGTCCTCACCCAGCCGGGCGAAGGCCAGCACCTTGTCGGCATGGCGCCCCTGCACGGTCAGCGGCAGGTAGGCACCACGGCGGAACAGTTCGGCATGGGCCTGCCGACAATCCAGCAGCCGTGCCAGCAGCGCCTGCTTGATGCGGCCGTCGCGCCAGTGCGCCAGCAGCTCGGTCACCGGCAGGGCGTCATCAAGCGTGCAGCGCCTTTGAGCGTAGTCCACCGGGCGGCGGTTGTCGGGGTCTACCAGGCTGAAATCCCAGTACTCATTGCCCTGATAAAGGTCCGGCACGCCGGGTACGGTGCTGCGCAGCAGCGCCTGGACCAGGCCATTCAGAGCGCCGGGGGTGGCGATCAAGTGTGCGGCGTCGGCCAGGGACTGGCGCAACTGCTGGTTCTCGCGGCCGAGCAGCAGGCCATCGACGTAGGCCGCGCAGGCGCCCTCATACGCCTCGTTAGGGGCGTTCCAGCTGCTGCGCAGCTTGGCTTCACGCAGCGCTTTCTGCTGCCATTGGCGGATGCGCCCGGCATAGTGCTGCAGGGCGTTATCGTCGTGCAGGTCAAGGTCCAGGGGCCAACTGCCCAGCAGCGTCTGCAACAGCAGTAGCTCGTCGCCCGGGCTTGGCGCAATGCCGTCTTCCAGCTGTTCACGCAGCGGTGCAGCCAGCTCGCGCCAATGCTCCACGCGGCTGGCGAACCAAGGGCCGCGCTCACTGAGCACCGCCAGCCGCGCGCGGGTGTCTTCGCCGCGTTTGTGGTCATGGGTGGCGGTGGCCAGCAGGTTGTCGGGGAAGTCGCGCAGGCGGCGCTGGGCCTCGTTGTGGAAGTGTTCGGGGCCGGCACTGAAACGCTCGGCCTCGAAGCCTACGTCGTTGCGCGACAGCAGGCGCGCCGAGCGGTAGAAGGTGGTGTCTTCCACGGCCTTGGCGGCGCTGGGCGCGGTGAGCTGCTGAAAGCGCACGCAGGCATGGCGCAGGTGTTTGCGCTGTCGGCCAGGAGGCAGCCTGCGCCACCCCTGGCCGCCAAGCCACTGCTCAAGCTGCTCGAGCAATGGCCAGTCCGCGTCGCTGAGGTCCTGGCGGGCATTGGCCAGGGCCTGCTGGAAGAATTTCTCGTCTTCGGCCGGGCGGCCGCAGGCATTGAAGTACGTGCGGTACACCGGATAGTGGGCGACCAGAGCTTGCAAGGCGCGGCGTATCGCCCCAAGGGTCAGGTCGCGGGTCATCAGGTCATCGCGCGCGACTTGCAGCAGCGCCTGGGCCACCGACTCACAGTCGCCGGCCAGGCTGGCATTGAGCACCAGATGCCGAGCCTGGCGTACTTCCTCCTCGAAGTCCGGCCGCTCGCTGACAGTGGCCCACAGTTCGGTCAACGGGGCTTCGCCTGCGGGGTCGTGCTGCAGCAGCGAGACCTGGTTCATGAACTCGTAGCCGGTGGTGCCGTCGGTGAGCCAATCACGGTGCAGGTGTTCTTCGCTGCCAAGGATCTTCTCGACGTAGATCGGGAAATGCTCGAGCGCTGCATCGAGGGGGCGCTTGGCCAGCAGGCCGTCGACCCGCCGGCGCAGCTTGCGGCAATAGCCGCGAGGGTCGGCCAGGCCGTCGATATGATCGATACGCAGGCCGTCGACCAGGCCGCGCTCGATCAGCTCGAACAGCTTGGCATGGGTCGCCTCGAACACTACCGAGCGCTCTACGCGCAAACCGCCCAGCTCGTTGATGTCGAAGAACCGTCGCCAGTTGATGTCGTCGGCGGCAGTGCGCCAGCTGGCCAGCCGGTAGGTTTGCCGTTCAAGGAGCAGGTGCAGGCGCTGCAGGCCGCTCTCGGTGCGGCTGTCGAAGGCCAGCAGTGCAGACTGCAGGTCAGCGCCGTCGCGCACCAGACGGGCCAGTTCGGCCTGCACCGGCACCGCGGCTGCCAGCGGGTCGGCGGCATCGTTCAGTGCGGTGAAGTGTTCGGCCAGCCGCTGCAGGGCAGGCTCGGGGCTCAGCGAAAGAATCCAGCCATAGTCGACCGGGCAGATCGGGAAGCGGTGCTCGTAATGGGCCACCTGCAGCACGCCAGTGCGCGCGTCGAATTCCAGCGGTATTTCGCCATTTTTCAGCGCGGCGCCATAGTCGCAGCCCAAAAAGGGCAACAACAGCTGGCCGGCCAGCAGTGGGTCGCTGGAGTGCCACTGGATATCGAAGAATTCGGCGTAGGGGCTACGCCGGCCCCACGCCAGCAGGCTCTGCCACCACGGGTTGTCCGCGCCGCCGACGGCCATGTGATTGGACACGGTATCCAGGATCAGCCCCATGCCGTGCTGGCGCAAGGCGGCCACCAGCCGCTGCAGCGCAGCCTCGCCGCCGAGCTCTGGGTTGACTTGGGTCGGGTCGACCACATCGTAGCCGTGACGTGAACCGGCGCGCGCCTTGAGGATGGGCGAGGCGTACAGGTGGGTGATGCCCAATTGGGCAAAGTAGGGCACCAGCGGCAGTGCGTGGTCGAGGGTGAAATCGCTGTGAAACTGCAGGCGCAGGGTGGCGGACAACGGCTTCATTGATCACGCTCCCAGGCTTGCTCGCGGGCCTGGGCCAACAGCTCCAGGCGGCGTGCGGCATCTTCATGGTCGAGCAGTTCGCGCACCGGCAGCGCGAATCGTCGGCGCCAGTTGGGGTGGCCTTCGGTCGTGCCGGGGAAGTTGGGTTGCTCTTCACTGCCGAGCAGGTCTTCGAGCGGGATCAGCACCAGCGGTGCGCGGGTGTGACCAACGTAACGGATGGCAGCATCGATCAAGTGGTCGTTATCCTTTAGTGGGCCGTAATTGGCTTCAAGCGTGCGGCGCAGGCCGTCACGCTCTTTCTGTCGCGCCTGACGCCAGTGCAGCTCGGTGGCGTCATCGATCAGTTGCAGGCGCTGGCTCCAGTCGATGTCGCGGTTTTGCAGCCAGCCGGCCAGCGGCGCCAGGTCGTGGGTGCCGGTGGTGGCCAGGGCTTTGTCTGGCCAGTCGAGGATCGGCGTGAAGTGGCCCGGCTGGGCCTGCTCGAAAGGCAGCACGCGCATGCCCAGCACGGCCTTGTCCGCCAGCTGTTCGCGCAGGCCTTCAGGTACCGTGCCCAGGTCTTCACCCAGGACGACTGCCTGGTGCCGCACCGACTCAAGGGCCAACAGGCGCAGCAGGTCCTGCAGCGGATAATGCAGGTAGGCCCCTTCGTTGGGCTTGCAGCCACGGGGGATCAGCCACAGGCGGCGCAGCCCCATCACATGGTCGATGCGCAAGCCGCCGGCGTGGGCCAGGTTGGCCCGCAACATTTCGATGAAGGCGCGGTAGCCATTGCGTTTGAGGCCTTCGGGCGAGAAGGCGCAGATGCCCCAGTCCTGGCCGCTGCGGTTGAGGATGTCCGGAGGAGCACCCACATTCAGGTCGGCCAGCAGCTCGTCCTGGCGGCTCCAGGCCTGGCTGCCGGCACCGTCGGCGCCCACCGCCAGGTCGGCGATCAGGCCGACCGCCATGCCGTTGCTTCGGGCGGCCTCCTGGGCACGCTGCAGGCTGCGCTCGGTCAGCCACTGGCAGAAGGCATGGAACTCGACCTTGGCTGGATAGGCGCTGGCGAAGGCCTCCACTTCCGGGTGATAGGGGTCGTGCCAGGCGCTCGGCCAGTTGCGCCAATCGGCGCCCAGGCCGTCGTCCACGGCTCGTGCCTGCAGCACTTCGAAGCGGCAGTGGTGCTCCAGCGCCTGGCCAGCGGCCTCGCGGAAGCTCTCGAAGTCCTTGCGCAGCGGGTGCTCGGCCTGGCTGAAATTCTGGTACAGGGCGTCGAGCAGGCGCAGGCGGGCGCCGGCAGCGCGTGGCCAGTCGACCAGCGGGCTCTGCTCGAGGTCTTCCAGGGTTTGCTCCAGGCCGCAGGCCTCCACAGCCATGCGCACGGCACGTTCACCGAGCACGGCAGCGGGGCTGGCATACAGGGGGTTGAGCAGCAGGCGGCTGGAGGGGGAGTAGGGGCTGTAGTGCTGCTGGTCGTGCGCTGACAGGGCGTGGATGGGGCTGATGGCGAGGGCATCGGCACCCCGTTCCGCGGCGCTGCGCGCCAGTTGCTCCAAGGCCAGGCAGTCGCCGTAGCCGCCATCACCAGGGCGGCGCAGGCTGTAGAGCTGCGCCGCAATGCCCCAGCAGCGCGGTGGCGGTTGGTCGACAGCGTCCTCCAGGCTGTGACAACGCAGCGGTGCCACCGCCACTGTGAACGTGCGGCCATCGATGTCCACTTGGTGATAGCCCAAGGGCAGTTCGCCAGGCAGTTGTGCCTGGCTGTCGAGGGTAAGCGCGAGCTGGCTGTGGTCTTCCAGGGTGCAGCGGGCGGCGCTGCCTGCGCTGAAGTAACGTGCCAATTCCAGTGGCCGGCCCAGGTCGGCGGTCAACAGCGGCGGTAAGTGTTCGCTGTCTTGGGCGACGCCCACAGCGTGCAGGCTGTCCTGGATGGCGCTTTCGTCACTGGCGGGGTGCCCAAGCGCCTCGAGGACCTTGCGCAGCACGTCGTCGCTAACCTGTTGTGGCCTGTCGTTGGCGTCGATCCAGTCGCGGGCCAGCCCTACGCGGGCGGCCAGGCGGTGTAATGCAGTGTCACTCATGGGCGCTCCTGGCCAGGTGCAAGCAGGCTGACCACGCAGCTGTACGCAGACAGTGCGGTGTCAGGGTGCGTGGTGTCGCTACTGTCGAACAGGCGGTGCTCGGCAGGAGGCAGGTCGACCGGTTGTGGCGTGGAGGCCAGGTTCAGGTCGATGCGCAGGGTGTCGCCATTGCCAAGGCGCCAGCGTGCGGTAAGTGCCTTCTCGCCCAGTACCTCGGCGCCCAGCGCACGGCTGCCAGGCAGGTGCGGTATGACGTGGCGCCGGCGCAGTTCCAGCAGTTGCTGATAAAGGCCGTGCCAGCCGGCGATGACTTCCTGACGCTGTGGCCTTGAGGCCTGGAATGTCTGCTCGGCATTGGGGTCCGGGATGCGCTCGCGTTGCGCGGGGTCGGCAAAGGCGGTGAAGTGGGCGAATTCGCCACGCCGCCCTTCGCGCACGGCATCCGCCAGCTCGTCATGGAAGTCGGTGAAGAACAGAAATGGCCGGCAACTGCCATCTTCGTCACCCATGAACAGCAGCGGGATCATCGGCGCCAGCAGCAGCAGGCCGGTCGCGGCGCGCAGGGCAGGGGCCGGGCACAGGCGGGTCAGGCGTTCGCCCAAGGCGCGGTTGCCAATCTGGTCGTGGTTTTGTAGGAACAGGACGAACGAACTGGGCTCAAGGTGGCCACTGGGTTCGCCGCGCGGTTGGCCATGGCGGTTGGCCTGGCCCTGGAACACGAAGCCTTCGGACAGGCAGCGGGCCAGCTTCTCGATCGGTTGTTGCTGGTAGTCGGCGTAGTACCCTTCGGTTTCACCCGTGAGCAACACATGCAGGGCATTGTGGCCATCGTCGTTCCATTGGGCGTCGAAGCCCTGTTCCAGCAAGAACGCCTGGTTATGCTCATTCTCCAGCATCAGCCACACCTGCCGGCCAGGCTCCACCGCCGCGCGTACCCGTTGCGCCAGTTCGATGAGGAAGTCGGGCTGGTCGATGGCATGCACGGCATCCAGGCGCAGGCCGTCGCAGCGGTAGTCGCACAGCCACATCAGGGCGTTCTGGATGAAGAACTCACGCACCTCTGGCCGGCGGAAGTCGATGGCTGCGCCCCAGGGCGTCTGCCGGTCTTCACGGAAGAACGGGCTAGCGTACTGGTGCAGGTAGTTGCCGTCCGGGCCGAAGTGGTTATAGACCACATCCACCACCACCATCAGGCCCTGGCCGTGGGCGTCATCGACCAGCGCGCACAATTGCTCAGGGCTGCCGTAGCTGTGCTGCGGCGCGTATGGCAGCACGCCGTCGTAGCCCCAGTTGCGCTCGCCAGGGAACTGCCCGAGTGGCATCAGCTCAACGGCAGTGATGCCCAGCTCGGCCAGGCGAGGCAGGTAACGGCTGACACCCGAGAACCCTTCGAGCACCCCCACATGCAATTCCTGAATGACCGCTTCGTGCCAAGGGCGCCCTTGCCAGGGATGCTGCCAGGCATAGGCCTGGGTATCCACCAATTGGCTTGGACCCTGTACGCCTTCGGGCTGGTAGCGCGAGGCCGGATCGGCCACCTGCAGCTCGCCGTCGATGCGGTAATGGTAACGGTCACCGGGCTGGCACGGGGCAACCCCCGTAAACCAGCCGTTTGCGTCGGGCAGCAGCTCGATCGGCGGCTGCTGCTCCAGTTCCAAGCTCACGCTGCGCGCATCCGGCGCCCATAGGGCGAAGCGCGCCGACGTGGCGTCCAGCATTTGTGCGCCATGCCTGTGCATCTTCGACTCCCCGCTCAGTAGTGGCTCAGCTGTGCCTGTTTGACCAAGTCCTCGTAGAGACGGGCGTAGGGTTCGACCGCCTGGCACCAGTTGAACGGCTGAGTCATCGACAGGCAGCGCATGGCGTTGAGCAGGTTCTTCTTGTCGAACACATAGAAGGCGCGGCTTAGCGCTTCGCGGTAACTGTCCACGGTCGACTCATCGAACAGGAAACCGGTCACGCCATTCTCGATGGTGTCGGCCAGCCCTCCGGTGTTGCGCGCCACGGGCAATGAGCCGAAACGCTGCGCATACATCTGGCTCAAGCCGCAGGGCTCGTAGCGTGACGGCATCAACAGGAAGTCGCTGCCGGCGAACATGCGCCGCGCATCGGTTTCGTTGAAGCCGATGCGCACACCGATGCGGCCGGGGTGACGCAGGGCCAGTTCACGCATGGCTTGCTCTTCTTCAGGCTCGCCACGGCCGATGATTGCAATCTGCCCGCCCTGTTCGACGATGTAGTCGGCCACGCCCAGGGTCAGGTCCAGGCCTTTCTGGAACACCAGCCGCGAGACCACGGCGAACAGCGGCCCTTCGCTTGGGTCGAGTTCGAACAGGCGGCGGACTTCCTCGGCATTGCGCGCCTTGCCATCCCAGTCGTTGATGCTGAAGTTGTGCTGCAAGTGCTTGTCGGTGGCCGAGTCCCAGCTTTCGTCGATGCCATTGGGGATGCCGCCGAGCAGGCCTTGTTGAGCCTTGCTGGCAAGGAACCCGTGCAAGCCGCAGCCGAATTCTGGGGTGGTGATCTCGCGGGCGTAGGTGGCACTGACAGTGGTGATATGGCTGGAGTAGGCCAGGCCGGCCTTGAGGAAGGACAGCTTGCCGTAGAACTCCATGCCTTCCTGCTGCATGGCATGGTCGGGGATCGCCAGTTCCGGGCTGCAGGCGCGGCTGTACACGCCCTGGTAAGCCAGGTTGTGGATGGTGAACAGGGTCGGGGTGCTCAGGCCGCGCCAGTGCATGTAGGCCGGGGCCAGCCCTGCAGGCCAGTCATGGGCGTGCACCACTTCGGGCGTCCAGTGGATCTTGCCTTCACCGGCGGCGATCTCGGCCGCGGCAAGGCCAAGGCGGGCGAAGCGGATGTGGTTGTCGGGCCAGTCGCGACCATTGTTGGCACCATAGGGTGTGCCGTCGCGCTGGTACAGCTCGGGGCAGATCAGCACGTAGATGACCAGGCCGTCAGCCATGTCCATACGGCCGATCTTGCACGGCGGCAGGGCAGCATGGCCGCCCAGTTCGCCGACGATATGAATGGGGTTGTCGCTCTCGACCACCTGGGTGTAGCCAGGGATCAGCACACGAACATCGTGCAGATGGGCCAATGCTCGCGGCAGTGCCGCCGAAACGTCGCCCAAACCGCCGGTCTTGATCAGGTCGGCAATTTCGGAGGTGACGAACAGGATCTTGCGTTTGTTGGGGTTGTGCTGGCGCTGAGCGCCGGGTGCCTTGACTGTCGTTGCGAAATCCGGGGTGATCGGTTCGCGGTTTTCCGGTTTGAATGACTCTACGCGAGGTTCGACAGCGGCACTGATCATACTTCTCTCCGTCCCTATGGTGTGGCCGGGTGCTGGCACCCGTTTGCTTTATTTCGTGCTGGTTATCTCTGCTTCGTATCCAGGTACTGCATCCTTGCCCCATGGTTCGTGCGCGCACGCACGTCGCGATCGGCATTCCGGCCGACGGCGTCTGGTCTGGAAGGAGTGAGCGGGCTGCAGCGAAGGGGGTCCCCATGCTTTGGCCTGCTTAAAGTTCCTGACCCGCCGCCTTTTGTAAAAGTTCGACTTTTTTGATGTCGCCTCTTCCTTGAGCAAATCGCGGGCCGAAAGCTGAGTGTAGGAGACCGGAAGTAAAAAGGGTGACCCACTGGTCACTTTCGTTATGACGCGAGATAGACGCAAACGTTGGCGAGTGATACTGCCATCGAACGAGGGCGTTCCAAGGTTGGGCGGGGGTGTTTTCGAGGGGCGCCATTTTGTAGCGCAATGCTCTAAGCGCACCATTCTGGTGCGAAAAATGGCCCCTTAGCGAGTGTATCCGTGCGTGGCGCTGCCACGATGTCTGCGTGCAGCGGATTTAATCGCGAGAGAGGCCGTTATGAATGGATCAAGCCGTGGGTGAGTTCCGGCGGGAGACTTGGCTCATTGAGTGGGTAGCACAGAGGAGTGGTGATGGGTAATCAGCCACTCGCCGTCGATGCGCCGGTAATTGAAGGTGAAGCGTGCCGGTACCGCCTTGCCCGTGCCGGCGAAGCGGAAGGTGTAGAGGCCGGCCAGGGTTGCTTCGCCGCAACCGGCGAACACATGGGTTTCATCCAAGGTGCCGACGGGGCGGTCGGCAAGGAAGCCACGGAAGTAGTCCATGTGGGCCTGCCGAGTCAGCCGTGGGCTGGCCGAGAGTGTCGGTAAAAGCAGGGCACCGTCCATGTAAAGCGCTGCAACCTGGCCCGGATCGCCACTTTGCAGGCGCGCGTTCCATTGCTCGAACAGCCCAAGTATCTCGTCATGCCGGGCAACATGACATTCGCCTTGGGCATTGGCGAATGCCGACGCGCCGATGAAGCTCAGCGTAGCGAGCGGCAGCCAGATGGGAAAACCGCGCATACAATCAGTCCTCGTGCATAGCAGGCCCCGGAATGGGGCGCTCGAGGCGCATCATGCTTGCTGCAGTACCCGGCTGGATGTCAGGCGCGGTCAGGGCCGGTGTTAGGAAGTTTCTGTACTTCGGGCGTGCGGGGTGAGGCGGTGGGAGCGCTTTGGCCCCCACTGGAGGGATGTTCGATCAGAGGCCGATGGCCTTGTCGTCGCCGGAGCGGGCCTGCTCCAATTGCATGTGCAAGCGGGCGACCTGCTGGCGGAGCTGGTCGCGTTCGTCCTTCAATTTACGCAGTTCATCACGGCGCACAGATACATAGAGGGTCTGGGTTGGAGTGGCAGGCATCAAGGTACCCATGTAAACACCTCGCGGTTTTGGCTGGTGACAATAAAAGCGTAGTCGCTTCACGCGGCGGGCATTCTGAATTCTTTCACTGCTCATTGGAACTTTTTTGTTTAACGTTGTCTCGCCGTTCGTCGCTGAACCCTCGGGCGGTGTGCTGGACTAATCTGAAACGCTGGACTGTGTTGTCATTCATTTTTTCAAGGGGAGCATCGGCTCATGCAACTGGGAATCGTCGGGCTGGGCCGCATGGGCGGCAATATTGCAAGGCGGCTGATGCGCGCCGGACACCGCACGGTCGTGCACGACCGTAACCGTCAGGCGGTAACCGGGCTGGAAGGCGAGGGCGCCCAAGGTGCCCACGACCTTGGCGCGCTGGTGCAGAAGCTGAAGGCGCCACGGGCGGTATGGGTGATGCTGCCGGCGGGCGAACCGACCGAGCAGACCATTGCACAACTGGCCGAGCTGCTGGAGCCGGGCGATGCGATCATCGACGGCGGCAATACCTTCTACAAGGACGACATGCGCCGCGCCGCCGAGCTGGCCAAGCGTGGGCTGCATTACCTGGACGTCGGCACCTCCGGCGGTGTCTGGGGCCTGGACCGTGGCTATTGCATGATGATCGGCGGTGAGAAGGACGTGTTCGAGCGCCTGGAGCCTCTGTTCAAGGCGCTGGCGCCGGGCGTTGGCGACATTCCGCGCACCCAGGGCCGCGAAGGGGAGCACGGCCGCGCCGAACATGGCTACATCCATGCAGGCCCGCCCGGCGCTGGCCACTATGTGAAAATGGTGCACAACGGCATCGAATACGGGTTGATGCAGGCCTACGCTGAGGGCTTTGACCTGCTGCGCAGCAAAGGCGGCGATGAACTGCCGCCAGAACAACGCTTCGACTTGAACGTCGCCGAAATCGCCGAGGTATGGCGCCGTGGCAGCGTGGTCACCTCCTGGCTGCTGGACCTCACCGCCGACGCCCTGGTGGCCGACCCGCAGCTGACGCAGTTCAGCGGCTCGGTATCGGACAGTGGCGAGGGCCGCTGGACGATCGATGCAGCCGTGGAGCAGGCCGTGCCGGTGCCGGTCCTGTCCAGTGCCTTGTTCGCCCGGTTCCGCTCACGCCAGCAGCAAGGCACCTACGGTGACAAGGTCCTCTCGGCCATGCGCCTGGGCTTCGGTGGCCACGTCGAGAAGAAAGGCCAATGACCCGACAGACCATTCCTGCAGCTGGCCCTTGTACCCTGTTCCTGTTCGGTGCCAACGGTGACCTGGTCAAGCGCCTGCTGATGCCGGCGCTGTACAACCTGGGCCGGGACGGCCTGCTTGACCGCAACCTGCGCATCGTGGGTGTGGACCACAACCCAGCCACCGCCGATGAGTTTGCCGAGCGGCTGCACGCGTTCATGCGTGAGCGCGCCGACAAAGGCGGCGAGGGCGCGGGCAAGGGCCTGGACGAAAAGCTTTGGGCACGCCTGGCCAAGCGCCTGGACTACCAGACTGGCGATTTTCTGGACCCTGCCACCTATACCGCGCTGGCCAAGCGCATCGACAAGACCAGCCATGGCAACGCCATCTTCTACCTGGCCACCTCGCCACGCTTTTTCCCCGAGGTTGCCCAGCGCCTGGGTGAGGCCGGCTTGCTTGACGAGTCTGCCGGGGGCTATCGCCGGGTCGTGGTGGAGAAGCCCTTCGGCACCGACCTGGCCAGTGCCGAGGCGCTCAACGCATGCCTGCTCAAGGTGATGAGCGAGCGGCAGATCTACCGCATCGACCATTATCTGGGCAAGGAGACGGTGCAGAACATCCTGGTCAGCCGTTTTTCCAATGGCCTGTTCGAGTCGTTCTGGAACAACCACTACATCGACCATGTGCAGATCACCGCCGCCGAAACGGTGGGGGTCGAGACGCGCGGTGCGTTCTATGACCAGACCGGCGCTTTGCGCGACATGGTCCCCAACCACCTGTTCCAGTTGCTGGCGATGGTTGCCATGGAGCCGCCTGCAGCCTTCGGTGCCGATGCCGTGCGCGGCGAAAAAGCCAAGGTGATCGGCGCTATCCGTCCCTGGTCGGCGAAGATGGCGCTGAAGAACTCCGTGCGCGGCCAGTACACCGCCGGCAAGCAGGGCCGCAAGCGCCTGGCCGGGTATCGCCAGGAACACCGGGTGGCGGCCGACAGCCAGACCGAGACCTACGTGGCCCTGAAGGTGATGATCGACAACTGGCGTTGGGCCGGCGTGCCGTTCTACCTGCGTACCGGCAAACGGATGAGCGTGCGCGACACCGAAATCGCCATCTGCTTCAAACCAGCGCCCTATGCGCAGTTTCGGGAATCGGAGCTGGAGCGGCCCAAGCCTAACTACCTGAAGATCCAGATCCAGCCCAATGAAGGCATGTGGTTCGACCTGCAGGCCAAGCGCCCAGGGCCGGAACTGGTCATGGAAAACGTCGAGCTGGGGTTTGCCTACAAGGACTTCTTCAAGATGACCCCGGCCACGGGGTACGAGACCTTGATCTACGACTGCCTGACCGGTGACCAGACCTTGTTCCAGCGTGCCGACAACATCGAGAACGGCTGGCGCGCGGTGCAGCCGTTTCTCGATGCCTGGGCGCAGGACGGCGAGGTGCATGAGTACCCGGCGGGTGAGGATGGACCAGAGGCTGGCAACGAGTTGCTGGCCCGTGACAAGCGTGAGTGGCACCGGTTGGGGTGACACGCGGCCCGCCTGGCGTGCCAGACAGCTCATAGAGGAGATTCAATGCCCGCCCACATCGAAGACTATGCGCTGCTCGGCAACTGCCGCAGCGCCGCCCTGGTCAGCCGTGACGGCTCCATCGACTGGCTGTGCCTGCCGCGCTTCGATGCCCCCGCGGTGTTCGCCGCGCTGCTGGGCAACGAAGAGAACGGTCGCTGGCGCCTGGCGCCCAGCGATCCGGTCGAACGTACCAGCCGGGCATACCAGGAAGACACCCTGGTGCTGGAAACCACCTGGGTCACGGCCAATGGCCGCGCCCGCGTGCTCGAATTCATGCCGCTGGAGGACGTCAACTCGGTGGTACGCATCGTCGAGGGCATTGCCGGCGAGATCAACTTTGAGATGGACCTGGTGCTGCGCTTCGACTACGGACGCAGCGTACCCTGGGTGGAAAAGCTCGACCCGTTGACCCTGAGCGCCGTCGCCGGCCCCGACCGGCTGATCCTGTGCAGCACGGTGCCCTCGCATGCCCGTGACCACCACACGGTCGCGCGCTTTCGGGTGAGCGCTGGCGAGCGTCAGGTGTTCAGCCTGCGCCATCAACCTTCGCACCTGCCGGTGCAACCTGACTGCGACCTCGAGCACGCCCTGGAACACACCGTCAGCCAGTGGCAGGCCTTTGCCGCCCGCTGCCCCGAGGTTGGCGCTTACAGCGCGAGCGTGCGCCGTTCACTGCTCACCCTCAAGGCCATGACTTACGCCCCTACCGGCGGCATCGTCGCAGCCGTCACCACGTCGCTGCCTGAAAGCATTGGCCGTGAACGCAACTGGGACTATCGCTTCTGCTGGCTGCGCGACGCCACCATGACGCTGCTGGCGTTCATGAACCTGGGCTACTTCGACGAAGCGCAGGCTTGGCGTGAGTGGTTGCTGCGTTCGGTGGCCGGCAACCCGGAGCAGATGCAGATCATGTACGGCCTGGCGGGCGAGCGAGACCTGCAGGAATACACCTTGCCGTGGCTGGCCGGGTATGAGCACTCACAGCCGGTGCGGGTGGGCAACGCGGCCGCTCAGCAGCGGCAGTTGGATATCTACGGCGAGGTCGCCGACGCCATGGCCCAGGCGATCCAGGGTGGTTTGCCCCGGCACCCACGCAGTGCAGCGATTTCCCGCCTGATCATGCCTTACCTGGAGCGCATCTGGCGTGAGCCGGACGAAGGCATCTGGGAGGTGCGTGGTGGCAGGCAGCACTTCGTGCATTCCAAGGTCATGGCCTGGGTCGCGTTCGACCGCGCCGCGGGGCTGGCTGAGACCACCGAGGAGGGCAGTGAGCGCGGGCAGTATTACCGCCAGGTGGCCGATGACATCCGCCGTGAGGTGTGTGAGCAGGGGCTCGATGCCAAAGGCCAGTATTTCGTCCAGGCCTATGGCTCCAGCGAGATGGACGCCAGCCTGCTGCAGATCGCCCTGACCGGGTTCCTGCCGGCGCAGGATGAGCGCTTTCTGCGCACGCTCGAACAGATCGAGCAGCGCCTGCTGAAAAACGGTTTGCTGATGCGCTATGACAGTGACCGCAGCAGTGACGGCCTGACGCCGGGGGAAGGGACATTCCTGGTCTGTTCATTCTGGTTGGCCGATGTGTACGTGCTGCTGGGGCGCCAGAGCGAGGCGCAGGCGCTGTACGAGAAGCTGACCGGGCTGTGCAATGACGTGGGCTTGCTGGCTGAGCAGTACGACCCGGCAGGCGAGCGCATGCTGGGCAATTTCCCCCAGGCGTTCAGCCATATCGGCATCATCAACACGGCGTTGAACCTGTATCGGGCGCAGTGCCCGGCAAGGGATCGGGCCCGGTGCGGTTGACGGCATGCTGCGGGTCTGGGCAAGTTGCTCGTATTCGGCGAAATGACCGGAGTAGACTAGGGCCTAGAGCAAACGACAAGGAATACAGATGAGCGTTCGTCGCCATGAGCTGGCACTGAGGGCATCGCGATTCTGATGGCCAACCACAAGATCGAAATTCGTCGTCGCAACATCGATAAAATCCTCGTGGCCGCAGAAAAGGTGTTCGCCGAGAAAGGCTACGGCGCAACGTCCATGGGTGATATCGCCGAACAGGCCGAGCTGCCGCGCTCCAACCTGCATTACTACTTCAGCACCAAGGACGAACTGTTCCGCGCAGTGCTGCAGGACCTGCTGGATGTGTGGAAGCAGGACGCACTGTGTTTCGAAAACTTCGACGACCCACGGGTGGTGTTGACCAGCTACATTCGCGCCAAGATGGGCCATTCTCGCTCACGGCCGCTGGGTTCGAAGATCTGGGCCGAAGAGATGCTGCATGGCGCGCCGCTGCTGGGGGTGAGCCTGGATGACAGCCTGGTGCCGTGGGCCAAGCTGAAGGTCGACAAGATTCGCCGCTGGGTGGAGGAGGGGCGCATCCTGCCGGTGGAGCCTTCGGCGCTGCTGTACATGATCTGGGCGTCGACCCAGCACTACGCCGACTTCGGTTACCAGGTGGCGGTACTCAATGGCGGTGAACCGTTGTCGGACCTGGCGTTCGAGAGTGCGATCCAGACGGTGACGGGTGTGATCCTGCGGGGTATCGGGCTGGAGCCTTGATGGCGGCGGCCGTTGAGTTTCGGCCGCGCCCACGGTGCATCGCGGTTCATTGCAGGGGCGGCCTTGCGTCGCGAAAGGCTAGCAAGGCGGCCCCAGCAATTTTCACGCGTCAGCTCGCTTCACGGTAGGGGTTGCGCGGGTCCTGGGTCCAGTTCAGGTACGGCTTGCCGGTGTCCTGCGCGACCATATCGATACAGTTTTCCACCGGGCAGGTGATCTGGCACAGGTTGCAGCCCACGCATTCGTCTTCGATCACGCTGTAGGCGTGGGTCCCGTCAGCTTTGAGCGTACTGGCGATGGCCTGGTGCGAGGTGTCCTCGCAGGCGATATGGCAGCGCCCGCAGCCGATGCAGGCATCCTGGTCGATGTGCGCCACCGATTTGTAGTTGATGTCCAGGTACTTCCAGTCGGTGGTGTGCGCCACGGCCTGGCCGCGGAAAGCTTCCAGGCTCTGGTGCCCGTGCTGGTCCATCCAGCGTGCCAAACCGTCCTTCATGTCTTCGACGATACGAAAGCCGTGCAGCATCGCCGCCGTGCACACCTGCACCGCGCCGCTGCCCAGTGCAATGAACTCGGCCGCATCCCGCCAGTTGCCGATACCGCCGATGCCACAGATCGGTAGCCCGCGGGTTTGCGGGTCGCGGGCGATCTCGGCGACCATGTTCAGGGCGATGGGTTTGACCGCCGAGCCGCAGTAGCCACCGTGGGTGCTCTGGTCCCCAACGATCGGGTGGGCGACCATGCGGTCCAGGTCGACGCTGGTGATGGAGTTGATGGTGTTGATCAGTGACACCGCATCGGCGCCACCGCGATGCGCTGCCCGCGCCGACTGGCGGATATCGGTGATGTTGGGCGTGAGCTTGACGATCACCGGCAATGTGCAATGCGTCTTGCACCAGCGGGTGACCATCTCCACATACTCCGGCACCTGGCCGACCGCCGCGCCCATGCCGCGTTCGGGCATGCCATGCGGGCAGCCGAAGTTCAGTTCGATACCGTCGGCACCGGTGGCTTCCACCAGCGGCAGGATGAACTTCCAGGATTCTTCGACGCACGGCACCATCAGCGAGACGATCAGCGCCCGGTCGGGCCAGTCCTTCTTGACCTGGGTGATTTCGCGCAGGTTGATTTCCAGGGAACGGTCGGTGATCAGCTCGATGTTGTTGATGCCCTGCACCAGTCGGTTGGCACCGTAATGCGCCGAGTAGCGCGACGACACGTTGACCGCTGCCGGGTCCTCGCCCAGGGTCTTCCAGACCACGCCACCCCAGCCGGCCTCGAAGGCGCGAACCACGTTGTAGGCTTTGTCGGTCGGCGGCGCGGAGGCCAGCCAGAAGGGGTTGGGCGCCTTGATGCCGGCGAATACGATAGACAAGTCGGCCATTTATGCAGCCTCCACATTGAGCATGAGTTGGGCATGGATGGCTTCGGCGGCCAGCTTGCCGTGTTGCACGGCCTGGACGGTGAGGTCCTGGCCCAGAGCGGTGCAGTCGCCACCGGCGTAGACGCCCGGCAGGCTGGTGCGCATACCCTCGTCGACGCGAATGCGCTCGCCGTCGCGGGCCAGCTGCGCGGCCAGCGGGTCGTTGAGGCTGTGTTCGTCGAAACCTTGGCCGATGGCTTTGAAGATGGCGTCGGCGGCCAGCTCGAAGGTTTCACCGGTGTCGCGCAGGCGGCCCTTGGCCAGTTCGGTGCGGGCGAAGCGCATGCCCCGCACGCGCTTATCGTCGTCCAGCAGTACGGCGTCGGGGCGGGCCCAGGTGTGCAGGCGCACCTGATTGGCCTTGGCGATGTCCTGCTCGTGGCCGGTGGCGCCCATGTCGGCGTAACCGCGCCGGTAGACCAGGTTGACGTCGCGAGCACCCAGGCGGCTCATTTGCACGGCCATGTCAATGGCGGTGTTGCCTGCGCCGATCACCAGGCAACGCTCTGCCAAGGGCAGTTGCGAAAGATCATCCGCCTGGCGCAGCTCACGGATGTAGTCGGTGGCCGCGAGCATGCCGGGCGCCTCTTCACCAGGCAGGCCGAGCTGGCGTACGGCGGCCAGACCAAGCCCAAGGAATACTGCATCGTATTGCTCACGCAGCTCTGCCAGGCTCAGGTTGCCGCCCAGGCGTTGGCCGTGGCGCATTTCGATGCCGCCGATGCCGAGCAGGAATTCCACTTCGCGCTGGGCATAATCGTCCACCAGCTTGTAGCGGGCGATGCCGTACTCGTTCAGGCCGCCCGCCTTGTCGCTGGCCTCGAACACCACCACCTCATGGCCATGCATGGCCAGGCGATGTGCACACGACAGCCCGGCGGGGCCTGCACCGACCACAGCGATGCGCTTGCCGGTGGCTGGCGAACGTTTGAACGGGTGCTCGGTGAAGCCGGCGTTGTCCAAGGCATAACGCTGCAGCTGGCCGATCAGTACCGGTGCACATTCCTGGGCATTGTTGCGCACGCATGCCTGCTGGCAAAGAATCTCGGTGGGGCACACGCGGGCGCAGCTGCCGCCCAGGATGTTGGCCGACAGGATGCGCTCGGCGGCACCTTGCAGGTTCTCGTCGCTGATGCGGTGGATGAACGAGGGAATGTCGATTTCGCTCGGGCATGCGTTGACACAGGGCGCGTCGTAGCAATACAGGCAGCGGGCGCTTTCCACTGCGGCCTGGCGGGCGGTGAGGGGCGGCGCGAGGTCGCTGAATTGCTCGGCCAGTTGGTCGGCACCGGCGCGGGGGCGCGGCAAGTGGTTCAGGGCGTCGATCACGGTTGTAGCCTCTCTTTTTTTATAGGGCTTGGGGTGGGGCGCCATGCGCCCCAATCGCCGGCAAGCCGGCTCCCACAGGTACGGTGAGGTACCTGGGAGCGTGGGGGGCTGGCTTGCTGGCCAGGGGCTGCGCAGCAGCCCCGACAGTTTCAGCGCTGCACAGGTATCGGGCGCTGCTGCTCGGCGCGGCGGCCCAGCACCTCGTAGACCGAGGGGTACGCCGGGCGCTGCACGTAACGACCCGCGCCAGGTTCGGCGCGCAGGTCGCCATCGGCCCAGACCACGCGGCCCTGGCTGATGGTGTGGCTGGGGATACCGCGCACGGTGCGGCCTTCGAAGATGTTGAAGTCGACACGCTGGTGGTGGGTCTGGGCGGAGATGGTGCGCGTGCCCTGTGGGTCCCACAGCACCAGGTCGGCATCGGCGCCGACGCGGATGGCGCCCTTGCGCGGGAACAGGTTGAAGATCTTCGCGGTGTTGGTGGAGGTCAGCGCGACGAATTCATGCATCGACAGCCGCCCACTGTTGACGCCCGCGTCCCACAACACCGCCATACGGTCTTCGATGCCGGCCGTGCCGTTGGGGATGCGGCTGAAGTCGTTGCGCCCCATGGCTTTCTGCTCGGCGCAGAAGCAGCAATGGTCGGTGGCGGTGGTGTGCAGGTTGCCTGACTGCAGGCCGCGCCACAGGGCGTCCTGATGCTCGCGTGGGCGGAAGGGCGGGCTCATCACATACCCAGCGGCGGTGGCCCAGTCCGGGTCACGGTAGACGCTGTCGTCGATCAGCAGGTGCCCGGGCAGTACTTCACCGTAGACCGGCTGGCCCTTGGCCCGGGCATAGGTGATTTCGTCCAGCGCTTCACGGCTGGAGATGTGTACCACGTACAACGGCGTACCAATGGTTTCGGCGATGCGGATGGCGCGGCTGGCAGCCTCGCCTTCGACTTGCGAAGGGCGCGACAGCGGGTGCGCCTCGGGGCCGGTCAGCCCTTGGGCAAGGAGCTTTTGCTGCAGGTGGTAGACCAGCTCGCCGTTCTCGGCGTGCACGGTGGGTACCGCGCCCAGTTGCAGGCAACGCTCGAAGCTGGCGACCAGGGTGTCGTCGGCGGCCATGATCGCATTCTTGTAGGCCATGAAGTGCTTGAAGCTGTTCACGCCATGTTGGGTGACCAGCTCGCCCATTTCTTCGGCGACCTGCTCGCTCCACCAGGTGATGGCAACGTGGAAGCCGTAATCGGACGCGCTCTTTTGCGCCCAGCCGCGCCAGGTGTGGAAGGCCTCCAGCAGCGATTGCTGCGGGTTGGGGATGACGAAGTCGATGATCGAGGTGGTGCCGCCGGCCAGCCCTGCGGCAGTCCCGCTGAAAAAGTCCTCGCTGGCCACTGTGCCCATGAAGGGCAACTGCATGTGGGTGTGCGGGTCGATGCCGCCGGGCATCAGGTACCGGCCGCTGCCGTCGAGGATCTCGCAGTCGGTAGGCGCTTGTAGGTCTTTGCCAATGGCGCAGATCTGGCCATCGACACACAGGACATCAGCGGGGTAGCTCTCTTCGTGGGTGACCACGGTGGCGCCACGGATCAACAGGGACATGCCGTCTTCCTCGCAGGCTGACCGGTCTTTGCCGGTTCTTCGATTGTTATGCGCCAGTGGCTGGAGGATGAATTTCAATCCTGTCAGACCTGACAAGAATGGAATTTAGATGCTGATTGTGGATTGTTCAAGAAAATATTTAATGGGTTTTTTACTTACATAAGTGACTGATTTTAAAGGATTAATTAAAAAGATCACCAAAATGGTGAGGCCTTTCACCATTTTGACGCACTTGACAACAAGCCAAATTGGTCAAGATTTTCCATGCAAAATCAGCTGCTTGAAACCTGGCTGGGAGGCGCAGGGCGCGCCACTGAAAAACCAGGCTGCACCAGTTTGAAACCTGTTGCAGGGGCCAGGGCCGGTCCCAGGCGCTGAACGTGAAAGGCGATGACATGACCGCGCCGTCGCCTGACGTAGATCAATGCCTTGCAGATCAGTTGATTACCTGCGCTCGGCGGCGGCCGGCCGGGCTGGCGAAGGCCGGCCCGGCACGTATTTTGAGTACGGCCACAACCGCCAGGCCGGACCGCAGGAGCAGTACTGGTGGTGTATGTCCTCCGGCCATCGCGTTAGCCCGATGAGCAGACAATTAGAAAAATCTGGAGAAGGCCCCATGCAACAGAGCAGATCGCAAGTGATCGAGCAGGATGGCCTGTTCGAGCTGTCCGCAGGCAGTGACGTGCTCGACAGCCCGCGCTACAACCACGACATCGCGCCCACAAAGGTGCACCAACGCACCTGGAACAAATGGCACATCACCGCACTGTGGGTGGGCATGTCCATCTGCGTGCCCACCTATACCCTGGGCGGCGTGCTCACGGCCTACTTTGGCCTCAGCGTGGGCGAGGCGTTGCTGGCGATCCTGCTGGCCAACCTCATCGTGCTGATCCCGCTCACCCTCAACGCCTTCCCCGGCACCCAGTACGGCATTCCCTTTCCTGTGTTGCTGCGTTCATCGTTCGGTATCTTCGGCTCCAACGTACCCTGCCTGATACGCGCGGTGGTTGCCTGTGGCTGGTTCGGCATCCAGACGATGTTCGGCGGCTTGGCCATTCACCTGTTCCTGGGCTCGATCTTCGATGACTGGAAAGCGTTGGGCGGCACCGGTGAAGTGATCGGCTTCATGGTGTTCTGGGCCCTCAACCTGTGGGTGGTGTTGCGCGGTGCAGAATCGATCAAATGGCTCGAAACCCTGTCCGCGCCCTTGTTGGTGGCAGTCGGCTTTGGCCTGCTGTTCTGGGCATTGCCGCACATGTCGATGGCCGAGCTGCTGGCCCAGCCGCCCAAGCGTCCGGAAGGGGCGAGCGTGGTGAGTTATTTCTGTGCCGGGCTTACCGCGATGGTCGGCTTCTGGGCCACGTTGTCGCTGAACATTCCGGATTTCAGCCGCTACGCCAAAAGCCAGAAAGACCAGATTCTCGGGCAGATCTTTGGCCTGCCGTTGACCATGTTCCTGTTCGCTTCCCTGGGCGTGGTGATGACCGCCGCCTCGGCGTCGCTGGTAGGTGAAACGGTCTCCGACCCGGTCAGCCTGATCGGCAAGATCCAGAGCCCGGGCTGGGTGGCACTGGCCATGGCGCTGATCGTGATCGCGACGCTGTCGACCAACACCGCGGCCAACATCGTCTCACCGACCAACGACTTCCAGAACATTGCCCCGCGCCTGATCGGGCGCAGCCGCGCCGTGTGGCTGACAGGCTTCATCGGCCTGGCACTGATGAGCCACGAGTTGCTGAAAAAACTTGGCTGGATCGTTTCCGACATCAGCCTGGAGAGCGTCTATTCCAACTGGCTGCTGGGGTACTCCAGCCTGCTGGGGCCGATTGCCGGGATCATGGTGGTGGACTACTTCCTGATCCGTCGGCAGAAGCTGGATCTGGCCGGCCTGTACCGTGATGACATCTACCCGGCCTGGAACTGGGCAGGCTTCGCCGCCTTTGCATTGCCTGTAGCACTGACCGTGATGGCCATTGGTAACAGCAGTTTCAGTTGGTTCTACGACTATGGCTGGTTCACCGGGTCGCTGCTTGGCGGGGTGCTGTACTACGCCCTGGGCGGCCTGGCGGTGCGTGGGCCAGTGCAGCCTGTGATCAATGCAGACAACAAAAACGCCTGAGGAGACCTAACCCATGACCCCAGCCCAACAAGCCCTGCAATCGACTGAACAGCATGTGAACAGTGAGCGCCTGTGGCAATCGCTGATGGATCTCGCCCGCCTCGGTGCCACACCCAAGGGCGGTGTCTGCCGCCTGGCGCTGACCGACCTCGACCGCCAGGCCCGCGACCTGTTCGTCGAGTGGTGCGAGGCTGCCGGTTGCAGCGTCAGTGTCGATGCCGTCGGCAATATCTTTGCCCGTCGGCCAGGGCGCAATCCCAAGCTGCCACCGGTGATGACCGGCAGCCATATCGACACTCAGCCCACCGGTGGCAAGTTCGATGGCTGCTTTGGCGTGATGGCGGGCCTTGAGGTGATCCGCACCCTCAATGACCTGGGCATCGAGACCGAAGCCCCGATGGAGGTGGTGGTCTGGACCAACGAGGAAGGCTCGCGCTTTGCGCCCTGCATGATGGGTTCGGGGGTGTTTGCCGGCAAATTCACCCTGGAGGAAACCTTGGCCAAGCGTGATGCCCAGGGCGTGAGCATGGGCGAAGCGTTGACTGCCATCGGCTACGCCGGCCAGCGTGCAGTGCTTGGCCACCCGGTAGGCGCGTATTTCGAAGCCCATATCGAGCAGGGGCCGATCCTCGAGGACCAGGCCAAGACCATCGGTGTGGTGCTTGGCGCCCTGGGGCAGAAGTGGTTCGACCTGACCTTGCGTGGCGTTGAAGCCCACGCCGGCCCTACGCCGATGCACCTGCGCAAGGATGCACTGGTCGGCGCTGCGGCGGTGGTAGAAGCGGTCAACCGGGCCGCGCTGGGCCATCAGCCGCATGCCTGTGGCACGGTCGGTTGCCTGCAGGCCTACCCCGGTTCTCGCAACGTGATCCCGGGCGAAGTGCGCATGACCCTGGACTTTCGTCACCTCGAAGCCCAGCGGCTGGACTCGATGATCGCTGACGTGCGCGCTGTGATTGAGACCACCTGTGCCAAGCATGGGCTGAGCCATGAATTGACCCCCACGGCCGACTTTCCGGCCCTGTACTTCGACCGCAGTTGCGTCGATGCCGTGCGTGATTCGGCGCGGACACTGGGCTTGCCGCACATGGACATCGTCAGTGGGGCGGGGCATGACGCGATCTTCCTGGCCGAGTTGGGGCCGGCGGGGATGATCTTCGTGCCGTGTGAGAACGGCATCAGCCATAACGAAATCGAGAATGCCACCCCGCAAGACCTGGCAGCGGGCTGCGCGGTATTGCTGCGGGCCATGCTGGCGGCGTCGGAGGCGATCGCCAGCGGGCGGCTGGCGGCGTGATGCCTTGACGGGCCGCCTCGCCGGCTAGCCGGCCGCTGGAGGGTCACTCCGCGGCCATCAGGCCAACGCCTCTCGGCTGCTGCTGGCAACCTTGGTGTGGCGCAGCGTCGGCGAAAGCGAACATTACATTTTCGTTAAGGAAAAAAAACGCTTTCACTCGCTGGAATTGTTGGTTAGTGAAGCGTGGTGCCGGTGTGATTTGCTAAACGCCCGTGACGCGGCCCAGGCACCCATCGCGCCCGATGTGGTAACGCTGCAGGTCCTGGGCCAGAGTCAGGTTGCCGCTGTAATGGGCCTGCGCCTCTTCCCTGACCTGGTCGATGCACGGGCTGCGCCGCGGGTCTGCCTGATAGCGGGCACTGAAATGTGTGAGCACCAGGTTGCGCACGCCGGCCGTTTCGGCAAAGCGCGCCACGGCGGCCGCGCTGCTGTGGCCGAAGCTGACCCCTGTGCGCTCAATGACCGGTTGGGTGAATGTCGCTTCGTGCACCAGCACGTCTACGTCTTTCGCCGCTTCGGCCAACAGGTCGGGAGTGTCGTTGTCGCCGCAGACGATCACCCGCCGTGCCGGACGCGAGGCGCGCAGGTAGTCGCGGCCATGCAGCACTCGGCCCGCGTGCTCGACCGTCTGGCCCTTGGCAAGCTCGCCCCACAGCGGGCCGCGGGGGATACCCTCGGCATCCAGGCGCTGCACGTCAAGGCGCGGTTCGGGGTTCAGCTCGGTGAACACGAAAGCCACGCTGGGCACCCGGTGCGACAGCTGTACGCTGCTGACCGCCAGGGTATCGCTGCGCCATTGATCCCGTTGCTCGACCGCGAGCAAACGCAGTTCGAACGGCAGGAAGGTATCGCTGGCGGCCAGGCTCAGGCGCACCCAGTCGTGCAAGGCGGCCGGCAGCACCAGGTCCAGCGGTGCCGTGCGCCCGCTCATGCCCGCGCTGGCCAGCAGGCCTGGCAGGCCGAAGCAATGGTCGCCGTGCACATGGGTGATGAAGATGGCGCGCAGGTCGCGGACCGACAACGGCGTGTGCAGCAGTTGATGCTGTGTACCTTCGCCGCAATCGACCAGGTACCAGTGGCTGCCGCTGGCTTCGATCACGGCAGTGGCGCTGACGTTGCGCGCTTTGGTGGGCACCCCGGCCGAGGTGCCCAGAAACAGCAGGTCCAATGACTGACTCCAAGTCTGAGTGGGCACTCACCAAAGCCCGATTGAATCGGGGCATCGATGAATCAGGGGGTTACTGCATCATCGCCCTGCCGCCAGATCAGCTCGCGGGTGTCATAGCCCTGTTTCTTGGCAATGGCCAGCATCTGCTCACGGGTCTGGTCGTTGATCACCGGGGTGCGCGACAGCAGCCACAGGTACTCGCGGTTGGGGTGCCCGACCAGTGCTACGCGGTAGTCCTTGTCGTGGTACAGCACCCAGTATTCGCCCTTGGTCAAACCTGGCGCCAGGCGGCTGAACCAGTTGTCGAAGGTGACCCACAGCTTGTCGGTCTTGCCCGGCTGCTGGGCTTCGGCGATGCCTTTGGCCTCGTTCCACTGGCCGTCCTTTTCCTTGCAGCGGTTGGTCACATCGATACGACCGTCTTCGCGCAAGCCATAGATGGCTTCGGACTGCACACAGTTGCGTTGAAAGAACATCGGCAAGCGCGCTTGCTCGTACCAGGTGCCTTGGTAGCGCTGCAGGTCGACCTGCTGGGTGGTCGGTAGCGCGCGATGCTCATCGCTCGAACCGGCGCAGCCAACCAGGGCCAGTGTCATGCAGGAAACAATCAGGGCTGTACGCATCGCCATGGCAAACCTCTTGGGAAGGGATGAAGAGCTTACCTGTGTTTCGATACGTGTGAGGCGCAAAAGTTGTACGCTTTTTTCATGCCGGGCAAAGCTATGACGGCGTGGCCCTGGCAACCCCTCGGCAAGTCCCGGTTTTGGCACAAGTACGGCAACCAGGCTGGGTTAACATCCGTGCAGTTAACCTTTCCCCCGCAGGAGTGCAGCCCGTGACCGAGTACAGCGCATTCAAGGTCGAACTGACCGACAACATCGCCCATGTGCAGATCAATCGCCCTGAAAAGATCAACGCCATGAATGCTGCCTTCTGGGAAGAGATCGTCGATATCTTCCAGTGGATCGACGACACCGATGCAGTGCGCGCCGTGGTCATCAGCGGCGCGGGCAAGCATTTTTCTTCGGGTATCGACTTGATGATGCTGGCCTCGCTGGCCGGCCAGATGGGCAAGGACGTTGGCCGTAACGCGCGCCTGCTGCGCCGTACCATCCTGCGCCTGCAGGCCTCCTTCAATGCCGTGGACAACTGCCGCAAGCCGGTGCTGGCGGCCATCCAGGGCTACTGCATTGGCGGTGCCATCGACCTGGTGTCGGCCTGCGACATGCGCTATTGCAGCGCGGACGCGCAGTTTTCGATCAAGGAGATCGACATGGGCATGGCCGCAGATGTGGGCACCCTGCAACGTTTGCCACGCATCATCGGCGACGGCATCATGCGTGAACTGGCCTTCACCGGGCGTCATGTTGCGGCCGACGAGGCGCTGCGCATCGGCCTGGTCAACCGCGTCTATGATGATCAGGCTGCGTTGCTCGACGGGGTCTTTGCCATTGCCCGCGAGATTGCCGCAAAATCACCGATCGCTGTGGCGGGCACCAAGGAGATGCTCAGCTACATGCGTGACCATCGCATCGACGATGGCCTGGAGTACATCGCCACCTGGAACGCTGCCATGCTGCAGTCCGAAGACTTGCGCGTGGCTGTGGCGGCCCATATGAGCAAACAGAAACCGACGTTCGCCGACTGACCGGGTCGGGGGACGCAGTAAAGGAACCCCGACATGTCAGCACGCTGGACTAGCGCAGTACTCGACCCGCAGATCACCGGTGGCTGGGCTGTCGCCCGCAGCCCGGAAGGGTTTCTGGTGGACGCCAATGGCGCGCTGTTCCCCCGCGACTGGCTCAAGCGGCAGGACCTGGATGTGCTGGCCGAGCACGGTATCGGCCATTTCGACGGCGAGCCGGTATTCTTGCTGGAACTGCGCAGCGCTGCCGAGGTGCCCGGTTGCGGCTGGCGCGGCCTGCGGGCGTTCATGCTCGAAGGCGATTTCGATCTTTACAAGGTGCTTGGCTACGCCGCGCAGATCGGCACCTGGGCGCGCGAACACCGGTTCTGTGGCAGTTGCGGCCAACCGATGACGCAGATCCGCTGGGAGCGGGCGATGTACTGCCAGCCTTGCGACCTGCGCAGCTACCCACGCATCTCGCCGAGCATGATCGTGCTGGTGACCCGTGGCGACGAGATCCTGCTGGCCCGGTCGCCGCGCTTCGTCACCGGCGTTTACAGCACCCTCGCAGGCTTTGCCGAACCGGGCGAAGCGGCCGAGGATTGCCTGGTGCGGGAAGTGCGTGAAGAGGTGGCGGTCGAGGTCAGCAACATCCAGTACGTCGGCAGCCAGTGCTGGCCGTTTCCGCACTCGATGATGCTGGGCTTCCACGCCGAGTATGCCGGTGGCGAGATCGTCATGCAGCCGGACGAGATCGAAGACGCCAGGTGGTTCAACGTTCACGACCTGCCACCACTGCCGGCCGGGCGTTCCATCGCCCGGTACCTGATCGATCTGTATGTGGCCCGGCGATTGGGCTTGCCTGAGCCTGTCCTGCCTCGTTGAGGGCGCTTGGGGTAGTGCCTGGGGGCATGCCTGACCTGGTATTTTTGTCAGTTTCAGACTTCGCTGCCCCCGCTTAGCATTCAGTGGTATTTGACGGATCGATGCCACTGTTGGCGCAGGAAGCCTTATGAAACCCACCGTCCGCGAGCATGAACAGGAGACGTTGCGTAATAGTTCGATCGGGCGCGCCCTGGTAGATACGGCGATGGTCCATGAGGCTATCGGTATCGAAAAGCGCATCAGCGCACAGGCAAGTGTCGAGGCGCCTCAGGGTGAGTCGCCCATCGTCACGCTCGAAGGCAGCGGGCAGGTCATCGTGACAGCCCCCCATGCCACCGAGTCCTTTCGTGAAGGCCGGTTTCGCATTTCCGACGGTGGTGGGACGGCTGCCCTGGCACACATGCTCAACAGGCTCGCTTCGGCAACGGTGCTTTACACCCAGTACCGCTCACCGTCCGACCCGAACTATTACGATGACAATGAATTCAAGGAAACGCTGGCTGAACTGATTGACCGGCAAAGGCCGATGTTGGTCCTGGATATTCATGGCAGTCATGACTTCAGGCCCTACGATATCGACATTGGCACGCTCAATGGCAGGTCCCTGCTGGGTGATGCTTCATTGTTGCCGGCCCTGCTCGACAGCCTTCAGCAGGAAGGCATCGGCAACTTTTCGGATAACTACTTCAGCGCCCAGACGCATCAGACCATTACCCGATTTGCTTGCACCCGGGGTGTGCCCACCATTCAGCTGGAAATCAGCAGCACCTGGTTGCGGCCCTCGGAGGGGGGCATGATGGCTCACCGGTTCGCGCAGTTGCTGCAGGGGCTGGCCCGCTATGCAAGCGCTGTCGCTGCCCTCGAATGGGGCCAGCAAGGCGCCGACCCAGGCCCTGCGTCAGGCCTGGCCGAACCAGTGCTGCCAGGCCAGGCGTGCGGTCAGCGCCAGGACCACGGTGATGAATACCGGGCGGATGAACTTGCTGCCGCCGCTGATCGCCGTGCGTGCGCCGAAGAAGGCGCCGACCATCACCGACAGGCCCATGCACAGGCCGACGATGTAATCCACCTGCCCGGAAATGACGAACACCGTCAACGCCGCGATGTTGCTGACGAAGTTCATGCTGCGCGCCACGCCGCTGGCACGGACCAAATCGATGGGGTAGAGCAGCAGGGTGCTCACGGTCCAGAAAGCACCGGTGCCGGGCCCGGCCACGCCATCGTAGAAGCCCAGGGTGAAGCCCTGCGGGAACTGCCACTTCTTCTTGATCGGCGCATCGGCATCCAGCGGCGCTTTGGGCGTACCCCCGAACAGCAGGTAGATGCCGCAGGCGAAGACGATCACCGGCAGCATCTTGTTCAGCCATTCGGCGGGCATGTAGTGGGCAATGACCGCGCCGATCAGCGCGCCGACCAGGGTGGCGAGCAAGGCCGGGCGCCATTGCGCCGGGTGGAAGAGCTTGCGTTTGTAGTAGGTGAACCCCGCGGTAGCCGAGCCGAACGTCGAGCTCAGCTTGTTGGTGCCCAGCACCAGGTGCGGCGGCATGCCAGCGGTGAGCAGTGCCGGGGTGGTGAGCAGGCCACCTCCGCCGGCGATGGCGTCGATGAAACCGGCGACGAAGGCGACCAGGGCGAGGATCAGTAAGGTGAGCGGTTCTACGGTGAGTTCGAAGGGCATGGCTGTCTGGCAGGCAGGGGGCGGCAAAATGCCGCGCTAGAAGGGCAACATGGTAATCCCGGGCGGGGTGGGTTGCCAGTGCCGGCCTCATTCACTTGCAAGCCCGCCCTCACAGGTTCTGCACAGTGGCCAAGGCCGGTGATGGTCCTGTGAAAACCGCCTTGCCAGCGATGAGGCCAGCGCGGACGATGGCGTCAGCTTCGGATGAAGGCCAGCAAATCCGCATTGATCACATCGGCGTGGGTCGTCGGCATGCCATGCGGGAAGCCCTTGTAGGTTTTCAACGTGCCATTGGGCAGCAGCTTGGCCGACAGTGGGCCTGAGTTTTCATAGGGAACGATCTGGTCATCGTCACCGTGCATCACCAGCACTGGCTGCTGGATCTTCTTCAGGTCTTCGGTGAAGTCAGTCTGGGAAAACGCTACGATCCCGTCGTAGTGCGCTTTGGCGCTGCCGATCATGCCTTGGCGCCACCAATTGGCAATGACCCCTTCGGCAGGCTCGGCGCCTGGCCGGTTGTAACCGTAGAACGGTCCGCTCGGCACATCGCGGTAGAACTGGGCTCGGTTACCTGCCACCTGTGCCTGGAACCCGTCGAACACTGATTTGGGCAAGCCTCCAGGGTTGTCCGGGGTTTGCACCATCAACGGCGGCACGGCGGCGATCAGCACCGCTTTGGCCACTTTGTCGCCTGGGTGGCGGGCCATGTACCGCACCACTTCGCCGCCTCCGGTGGAGTGGCCGACATGCACCGCACCCTGGATCCCCAGATGCTCGACCACGGCAGCCACGTCATCGGCGTAGTGGTCCATGTCATGGCCGTCCCATACCTGGCTGGAGCGGCCGTGGCCGCGGCGGTCGTGGGCGACGACACGGAAGCCTTGGCCAAGGAAGAACAACAGCTGCGCGTCCCAGTCGTCCGCACTGAGCGGCCAGCCGTGGTGGAAGTGGATGACCTGCGCATCGCGCGGGCCCCAGTCCTTGTAGAAGATCTGAACGCCATCCTTCGTGGTCACGTAGCTCAAGGTCGAGTCTCCTCAGTGCAGGGGGATTGCCAAGTGAGCTATTCAGAATAGGAGAGTTTTCTGTCTTGTCAGTACCGGCCTCATCGCCGGCAAGCCGGCTCCCACCACGACCGCGCAGCTCTTGCGGCCTGCGTTTTACCTGTGAAAGCAACCGTCTGGCCCAATTTCTGAAAGCTGGCGCGATCCAGGTGGGCCTGCAAGCCGGCTCCCACCACGACCGCGCAGCTCTTGCGGCCTGCGTTTTACCTGTGAAAGCAACCGTCTTGCTCAACTTCTGAAGCCGGCGCGATCCAGGTGGGAGCCGGCTTGCCGGCGATCACCGGCGCAGCCGGTGCCAGGCACCGCGAATTCAGCGGGCTCACCTACGTGAGCCGGCTTGCCGACGATGTGACCAGTATCTGCCTCAAAGAAACCACCGGTACTCCCGGGCAGTCACCTCCTGCATGAACGCCAGGTGGTCCTGGCGCTTGTTCTCGCAATACACCATCACGAACGCTTCCCCCAAGCCTTCATTCACAGCCGGGTGCCCACGCATGGCTGCGACGGCGCCGAGCATGTCCTTGGGGAAGTCGACCCCGCTGGCGCGATCGTCATTGAGCGGCGCAATCGGCTCCTGCGCGGCATTCAGCCCATGCTCCATGCCGCACAAGATGGCCGCCAGCACCAGGTACGGGTTGGCATCCGCCCCCGCCAGGCGGTGCTCGATACGCACATTGCACGCATCCGACTCGGGGATGCGGATGCATGCGTCACGGTCTTCAAAGCCCCAGCTGGCCCGGCTGGCGGCATTGACCATGGCCCCATAACGGCGAAACGCATTGTGGTTGGCGGCGAATATCGGCATGCAGTGCGGCAGCAAGGCCAGGCAACCGGCCACTGCATGGCGTAGCGGGCGCTGCTGGTCAGCCGCCAGCAGGTTGTTGCCGGCCGTGTCGTACAGGCTGACATGCACGTGCATGCCGCTGCCGGGCGCTTGGAGGTAGGGCTTGCTCATGAACGAGGCACGCAGCCCGTGCTTGAGCGCCACGCCACGGGTACTGCGGCAGAACAAGGCGGCCCAGTCGGCGGCACGCAGGCCGTCATCGCAATGGCCGAAGTTGATTTCGAACTGGCCGGGGCCGAGTTCGGCGGTGATGACGTTGGCGTCGATCCCTTGCGCGTTGGCGGTTGCGACCATGTCGCGCAGCACGTCGCTGAACCGCGACAGCCTTTCGATGTGCATGTTGGGCTGGTCGTCCGCGTCATCGCTGAACGGGTCCCGCGGGAACTGCGGCAACCCCTGCTTGAGTGCCCGGTCGAACAGGTAGAACTCCAGCTCGAATGCCACCACCGGGCGAATGCCGCGCCGCTCCAGGCGCTGCAGCACCTGGGCGAGCACCTCCCTGGGCTCGAACTCGATTGGCGCGGCGGTGCCGTCGGAGCTGATCAGCATCTGGCCCAGCGGTTCGCGCTCCCAGCTCACCGGTTTGAGTGTGCCGGGCACCAGGCGCCGCAGGGCGTCCGGGTCGCCGTCGTTGAAGCAATAGTCGCCAATGGGGAACAGCCCGCCCTGCACGCCCAACAGCACGCAGTTCTGCGGCAGTTTCAGTGGGCTGCCAGCGGCAACCTTTTCGAGCATGTCGATGGGGTAGCGCTTGCCGTAGAAATGCCCGGGGATGTCCAGGCTCAGCAGGTCGACATGGCGCACCTCGGGGTAACGGGTGCGGAAGGCACGTACTTCACTGAGCAGATCGGCAAAGCCTGTCGTTGTCGTTGTCATGCTGTGCTCTCATCGGAATACCCAGAGGACACGGGTCGTCTGGTCGGTCAGGTTGGCGTAGCGGAAGTGGCTGTGCGGGGGGAGCTGAAAGCTGTCGTTGGGGCCGAGTGTGACGGCGTCCGGGTGGCCATCCAGCCACAGGGTCAGCGCGCCTTCGAGAACGAAACCGCCTTGCTCGGCGCTGTCGTCCAGGTGCCCCTCACCACTGCTGGCACCGGGCGCCAGGTGGCTTTCAAGCATGGCAAAGCGGCCGTTGAGGGTTGGCGAGACCAGCACGTCGCTGATGCCCTCGGCGTAGTAGATCGTGCGCCGTTCGCCGGGGCGGGTGACCCAGTCGAGTTCGCGCGGCTGGCTGGCCTGGTAGAAATAGGTGGTGGGTACGTGCAGCGCTTCGCTGATCGCCGTGAGGTCGGCCACGGTCGGCTGCGACAGGCCGCGCTCGACCTGGGACAGAAAGCCCAGCGAGCGCTTGACCTTGATCGCCAGCTCGCCAAGGGTCAGCCCGCGGTGCTTGCGCAGGCCACGAATCAGCAGGGCCAGGCCCTGGGCGTCTTCAGACATGATCGCGCATCCGGTACCAGGCCTTGGCTGCAGCCTCCAGTGGGGCAGCCAACAGGTCGCCGCCCGGGAAGCGGCCATTGGCGATGCCTTGGTATAACGCCAGCAGGTCGTCGTCGCCCAGGATCGCGTCGCTGACCGCGCGCGCCGCGGCCAGGGTCGGCAGCACGCCGTGGCCGGAAAAGCCCTGCAGCCAGTAGCGCTGGCCGTCACGGCCAATGTCCGGGGTGCGCTGGATGCTGCAGTCGATATGCCCGCCCCAGGCATAATCGATGGCAACGCCCGCCAGTTGTGGGAACACACGCTCAAGGTAGGGGCGGGTGGCGCTGGCGACATCCTTCGGAATACCGCCCAGGTAGGTGCAGCCGCCGCCGAACAGCAGGCGGTGGTCAGGCGTGAGCCGGAAGTAGTCGGGTACGAACTGGTTGTCGATCACGCAACTGTTGCGTGGCAACAGCGACCGGGCGAAATCCGCCTCCAGTGGCGCGGTGGCCACTTGATAGGAGCCGACCGGTAGAAGCCGGCGCGACAGGTTGCGGTCAAGGCGGTCGATGTAGGCGTTGCAGGCCAGCACCAGCACATCGCCGTGCACGTGGCCGTGGCCGGTGCGGGCGATATAGCCATTGGCGTTGCGCTGGTAGTCGAGTACCTGGCTTTGCTCGAAAATCTGCCCGCCGGCAGCCTCGATCGCGCTGGCCAGGCCTTGGGCCAGTTTCAGCGGGTTGAGGTGCGCGCCCCGGGCGTCATACAGCGCAGCCTGGTAGCGTGGGCTATCGATCCACTGGGGCAACTCGTCACGGCCGATCAGGCGCAGGGCGTCGTAGCCCCATTTCTGTTCGGCATCGAGCAGGGCCTGTTCCAGCCGTTTCACCCGGCGTGGCAGCACCGATGTCCAGAGGCTGCCGGCCCGGTAATCGATATCGAAGCCGTGACGCTGCGGCAGTTCACGCAGTTCGTCGGCAGCCCAGCACATGCTGGCCCACAGGCGTTGGCTGCGTTCCACACCCAAGGCTTTCTCCAGGGGCGGCATGTCGCATGACCAGCCCAGCAGCGCCTGGCCACCGTTGCGCCCGGAGGCGGCCCAGGCCACCCTGCTGGCTTCCAGCAGCGTCACACGCTTGCCGGCCAAAGCCAGGCGCAGGGCCGTGTGCAGGCCGCTGAAGCCGGCACCGATGAGGATCACATCGGTGTCGTGCCGGCCTTGCAAGGTAGGGCGCAAGGGGATGCTGGCGGGGAAGGTGCGTGCGTAGTAACTGGCGACGTGCTGGGCGGATTGCTTGAACATGCCTTGGCCTTGTGAAATTTTTTATGATTATTTTCATGAAAATTTAGCAGCTGATTTTCATCGCGCCAGTCGAGTCACGTTGGCGCTATGATCGGGTGGCCCTACAGAGGCCCCACGCACCTGCCAGGACTACCTATGCGCCGCCTGCCTTCCCTGACTGCCCTGCGTACCTTCGAGTGCGCTGCCCGCCACGGCCACTTCGGCCGCGCCGCCGCCGAACTGTGTGTGACTGACAGTGCGGTCAGCCACCAGATCCGCCAGCTCGAGGAACAGCTTGGAGTCACTTTGTTCGAACGCGTTGGCCGCCAGGTGCGGCCCAGCGCCGAGGCCGAGCGGCTGTTGCATCACCTGCAGCAGGCCTTCGAACTGATCGGCAAGGCCTGTGACGAGCTGCGCGACCCGGCATCGCAGGCGGTGCTACGGGTGGCGGTGACTGCCGAGCTTGCACAGAAATGGCTGGTGGCGCGGCTCGCCGACTTCAGCGGCCGTTACCCGCACATCACCCTGCATCTGCTCGAGCAGCCGATCGCCGCCGGGGCCCCGGCCTTGGATGTCGACCTGGCCATCACCTATGGCACCAGCACACTCGACGCCAGTACACACTTCGTCAGGCCCTTGCCGCTGCTGCAGTTCTTTCCGGTGTGCAGCCCTGGCCTGTTCAACCAGGGCGGCCTCAAACGCCCACGCGACTTGGTGCGCCATTGCCTGTTGCACGACGACCAGGACGGCCGGACCTGGACCACCTGGCTGGCTACCCATGCCGACGATGCCCTGCCAACGCGCCAGCTCTACTTCCCGCATGCGGCGCTGGCACTGGAGGCGGCGCTGCTGGGGCAGGGCGTGGCCATGGGGGACAACCTGACCTGCCAGGCCGACCTGCAGAGCGGCAGGTTGGTGCGGCCTTTCAGTGCCAGCGTCACCGCGCAGGGGCAATACGCACTGGTGTGCGAGCGCTTGCGCCTGGAACGGGCTGCGGTGGCGCACTTCATCGAATGGTTCATCGAACAGTTGGGTGATAGCTGAATTGAATTCAGCTATCGCTGAGTTTTCATCGTTGGAAGCGTCAGGCCAGCCAGCGTAGCGTGCAGTCATCACTCACCGACACGAGGTTGACCCATGGCACGTTCGCTCACCACCACGCCCAAGGCCGATGGTTTCCGCTTGCCTGGCGAATTCGAGCCCAAGGCAGGCTGCTGGCTCGGTTGGCCCGAGCGGCCAGATGTGTGGCGCAATGGCGCCAAGCCGGCACAGAAGGTTTGGGTCGAAATCGTCAGCGCCATTGCGTCCAGTGAACCGGTCACGGTTTGCGCGTCCGCTGCCCAGTACGCCAATGCGCGGCGCCTGCTGCCGGCGCAGGTGCGGGTGGTGGAGATGACCTGCAACGACACCTGGTTCCGAGACAGCGGCGCGTGCTTCGTGGTCAACGACGACAGCGGCCAAGTGCGCGGCGTGGACTTTGAATTCAATGCGTACGGTGGCTTGGACGGCGGCCTTTATTACCCGTGGGACAAGGACGACCAGATCGCCCAGAAAATGCTCGAAATCGAAGGTTTGGACCGCTATCGCGCGCCGTTGATTGCCGAACTTGGCGGAATTCAGAGCGACGGCCAGGGCAGCCTGCTGACCACTGAGCAGTGCCTGCTCAACCGTAACCGCAATGCCCACCTGGGCAAGGAGGAGGTCACGCGCCGGCTTGAGGACTACCTGGGCGCCGACCAGGTGATCTGGTTGCCACGCGGTTGCAAGTTCGACGAAACAGATGGCCATGTCGACGACCTGGCGTGTTTCGTGCGGCCGGGTGAAGTGGTGCTGCAGTGGACCGACAACCGGGACGACCCGCAGTGGGAGATCTACCAGGAGGCGTACGACATACTGCGCAGTACCCGCGATGCCCGCGGGCGGGAGTTGAAGGTTCACAAACTGCCCCAGCCCGAGGTGCTGCAGTGGACGGCCGAGGAAGCTGCCGGCCTGGACCAGGTCGAAGGCACTCACGTGCGGGAGGCCGGCACGCAGATCTGTGCGTCGTACATCAACTACTACGCCGGCAACACGGCCATCGTCGTGCCGCTGTTCGGTGACCGCAATGACAGTGTTGCCCAAGCCACCCTGGCCGAGCTGTTCCCTGGCCACCGCATCATTGGCATCGAGAACTCGCGGGAAATCCTGCTAGGTGGCGGCAATGTCGCCTGCATCACCATGCCGCAATATGCCGGAGGCCGTCGCTGATGAAACCGACCCTGCTGGCGGCTGCGCTCGCGCTGGGCTGCGCGGTGTCGGCGGCCCAGGCGGCCGACGCAGAGCAGCCAACCGTCAACCTGTATATCTGGGGCGAATACCTTGCCCCGGACACGCTGACCAACTTCGAGAAAGAAACCGGCATCCGTGTGGTTGCCGACCACTTCGACTCGCTGGAAACCGCAGAGACCAAGTTGCTTACCGGCGGCAGTGGCTACGACGTGGTGCTCAGTGCCGGCCAGCACCTGAGCCGGGCGATAGCCAGCGGTGCGCTACAGCCTTTGGACAAGGCGCAGCTACCGCACCTGGCAGGTATCGGTGAGGAGTTTCGCCAGCACATGGCGATGTACGACCCTGGCAACCGTTATGCCGGGACCTACGCCTGGGGTACCACGGGCGTCGGTTACCAGCAGCAGGCTGTGACGGCGCGCATGGCTGACGCGCCGGTAGGCAGCTGGGCGATGCTGTTCGACCCGCACGTGGTGGCCAAATTCGCCGACTGTGGGGTCAGCCTGCTCAACGACCCCAACGAGGTGTTCGCCGCGGTGATGCGCTACATGGGCCTGGACATCAACCAGCAGCGCCTGGAGGACCTGAAAGCTGCAGAACTGCAACTGCGAAAGATTCGGCCGTATATCCGCTACTTCGACAACGACCGCAATATCAATGACCTGGCCAACGGCGAAACCTGCGTGGCGATGTCGTGGAACGGCAACGTGGCGATCGCCCAGGCCCAGGCGCAGCAGGCGGGCAAGGCGTTCAACCTGGCGTACAGCATCCCGCAGGAGGGCACGCTGATCTGGCTGGATGCATTGGTGGTGCCCAAGGATGCCCCGCATCCCCAGGCAGCCTGGAAGCTGCTGGACTACCTGATGCGGCCGGAGGTGATTGCGCCGATTACCGATACCATCCATTACGCCAACGCGATCACGGCGGCGGACGGGTTGGTGGACCCGCAGATCCGCAACGCGCCTGGCACTTATCCGCCGGCGCAGGTGAGGGCACGGTTGTATGGCAAGAACGACAACGGCAAGGCGTTCAACCGTGAACTGACGCGAGCGTTCAGCCGGCTGAAAAGCGGCAGGGGTTGACCGGCACCGCTCGCCGGCCCACAGGGGCGCATAGCGCCCCTGCTAACGCTTCAGCGCCCAAGCCAGTCGATCAGGGTGGTGTTGAAGCGCCGTGGCTCCTCGATCTGAGGTGCGTGCCCCATGCCCTCGAAGGTCACCAGCTCGCCTTGGGGAATCAGCTTGGCCACGTGCGGCCCCAGCTCTTTGTACTTGCCGAGCCGCGCCTTGACCTCGGGCGGTGCGATGTCGCTGCCAATGGCCGTGGTGTCCTGGTCGCCGATCAGCAGCAGGGTCGGCATCTTCAAGTCTTTGAACTCGTGGTACACCGGTTGAGTGAAGATCATGTCGTAGATCAGCGCCGAGTTCCACGCCACGGCTTCATGCCCTGGGCCCTTGTTCAGCCCCGCCAGCATCTGCACCCAGCGCTCGTACTCAGGTTTCCAGCGCCCGGCGTAATAGGTCTTGCGCTCGTATTCACGCACGCCGTCGGCATCGAGCTTGAGCTCGCGGGCATACCACTGGTCCACCGTGCGGTAGGGCACGCCGAGGGCTTTCCAGTCTTCCAGGCCGATCGGGTTGACCATGGCCAGGCGCTCGACCTGTTGCGGGTACATCAACGCGTAACGGGTGGCGAGCATGCCGCCGGTGGAATGGCCGAGGATGATCGCTTGCTTGACGCCCAGGTGCTCCAGCAGGGCATGGGTGTTGCTGGCCAGCTGCTGGAAGCTGTATTGGTAATAGCCTGGCTTGCTTGAAGTGCAGAAGCCGACCTGGTCGGGCGCGATGACCCGGTAACCCGCCTGGCTCAACGCATCGATGGTGGTTTCCCAGGTGGCGGCGCAGAAATTCTTGCCATGCATCAGCACCACGCTGCGGCCGTTGGCCTGGCCTTTGGCAGGCACGTCCATGTAGCCCATCTGCAGGCTCTGCCCCTGGGACTGGAAGTCGAAATGCTTGAGGGGGTGGGGGTAGCTGAAGCCTTCGAGCTGCTTGCCGTAAGTGGGGGATTCGGCGGCGATGGCGGGGGCGCCGATGAGGCAGGCCAGGGCCAGGGCGGTTGCGCGTAGCATGGGGGCACTCCGTGTAGGACCATGTAGGAATTGGCGACTGTAACAGCCGTAAAGGCACCTTAAACGTTAAAGGTGTTACCAGGCATGAAACCAACCCAGGGTAATCACCGCTACGACCAGGTAACGCCCGCCCTTGGCCAGGGTTACCAGGAGTAGGAAACGCCAGAACGGCTCACGCATGATCCCGGCAATCAGCGTCAACGGGTCGCCGATCACCGGCATCCAGCTCAGCAGCAATGACCATTGCCCCCAGCGCTGATAGCGCTGCTGGGCACGTTCCAGCTGGCGGGCGCTGAACGGGAACCAGCGCTTGTCGCGCAGGTGTTCGATGGCCCGCCCCAGCAGCCAGTTGACCACCGAGCCCAGCACGTTGCCCAGGGTGGCGACCAGCAACAGGGTCAGCCAGGCGTCGGGTTGGCGCAGCAGCAGGCCCACCAGCACCGCCTCCGACTGCAGCGGCAGCAGGGTGGCGGCGCCAAAAGCGCTGAGAAACAGCGCCCAGAGGCTCAGCATCAGTAGTTGGCGACAACGCTGTCCTGGCCATCGCGGGTTACCCCGATGACCTGATAGGCGTCCTTGCGATCCCCCATTTCCATGCCTGGCGAGCCCACCGGCATGCCGGGCACGGCCAGGCCTATGAGGTCGTTGCGCTTGGCCAGCAGGCGCACCTGCTCGGCCGGGACATGGCCTTCGACGAACTTGCCGTCGATCACCGCGGTGTGGCACGAAGCCAGCCGCGGTGCCACACCCAGCCGCTGCTTCACGGCACTCATGTTGGGCTCGACATGGTCGTTGACGGTAAAGCCGTTGTCACGGAGGTGGCTGATCCAGGCCTTGCAGCAACCGCAGTTGGGGTCGCGGTAGACGTCGATGGTTTCGCCAGCCTGGGCCAGCCCGGTGATGGCCAGCAGGCCGAGCGCGATCAGGTGTTTATGCAGCATGGTCAAACGACTCCTGTGGTCAGGCAGGCGCCGGCCCGCCATGCAAATGAGCTGCAGGATAGCGCAGGCGGCTTTCAGGCGCGATGTGCGCTGGCATGATCCTCACCCGCAGCTGTCAGCTGGCTGAACCGGACATTACATTTTTGTCAGCCAGTTCGTCCTGGCACAGGTCGCGCATCAGCAAGCCGTATTCCAGCGCTACCTGCTCCGGGATCGGCAGGTAGACCACATGGCCATCCCCGGGCGCCACGTCGAGGGCCTGCTGCTGGCGGCCGTACAGGTTGTGCAGGTCGAAATGATAATTGCCGCGCGGGGTCATCAGCTCCAGGTGATCGCCTACTGCGAAGCGGTTCTTCACCTTGACTTCGGCACGGCCGTCCACCCGGGCACCGGTCAGTTCGCCGACGAACTGCTGGCGCTCGGACAGCGAATTGCCCCGCTGGTAGTTCTGGTATTCGTCATGCACATGGCGACGCAGGAAACCTTCGGTGTAGCCCCGTTGGGCCAGCGATTCGAGGTTATCCATCAGGGCCCTGTCGAACGGGCGCCCGGCGGCGGCATCGTCTATGGCCTGGCGGTACGACTGCACGGTACGGGCGCAGTAGAAGTGCGACTTGGTGCGGCCTTCGATCTTCAGGGAGTGCACGCCCATGGCCGCCAGCCGCTCGACATGCTGGATGGCGCGCAGGTCCTTGGCATTCATGATGTACGTGCCATGTTCATCTTCGAAGGCCGGCAGCTGGGTACCGGGGCGGTTGCTTTCGTGCAGCAGGAACACCTGATCGGTCGGTGCGCCCAGGCCCAATGTCGGCTCGACCTCGCGCACGATATCGCCGGCCGCGTTTTCAGTAGCTGGGGTGGCGTTGTACTTCCAGCGGCAGGCGTTGGTGCATGTGCCCTGGTTGGCATCGCGCTTGTTGAGGTAGCCCGACAGCAGGCAGCGGCCAGAGTAGGCCATGCACAGGGCGCCGTGGACGAACACTTCCAGTTCCATGTCCGGCACGTGCTGGCGGATTTCGCCGATTTCTTCGAGTGACAGTTCCCGCGACAGGATCACCCGGCTCAAGCCCAGGCGCTGCCAGAACTGCACGCTGGCCCAGTTGACCGTATTGGCCTGTACTGAGAGGTGCACAGCCATCTGCGGGAAGTGCTGGCGCACCAGCATGATCAGGCCGGGATCGGACATGATCAGTGCATCGGGCGCCATGTCGATCACGGGTGCCAGGTCCTTGAGAAAGGTCTTGAGCTTGGCGTTGTGCGGCGCGATGTTGACCACCACGTAAAAGCGCTTGCCCTGTGCATGGGCTTCCTGGATGCCCAGCGCCAGGTTGGCATGGTCGAATTCGTTGTTGCGCACCCGCAGGCTGTAGCGTGGCTGGCCGGCGTAGACCGCGTCGGCGCCGTAGGCGAATGCATAGCGCATGGTCTTGAGGGTGCCGGCAGGGGCCAGCAATTCAGGCTTGGCAGGAGCGTTCATGTGAGCACCGGGACAAAAGGCACGGATGGTAAGGCCCGCATGCGGCGGATGAATTGATTTGAATCAACGCCGGGGTGGCACTTTTGCCCGGGTAGTGTGCACTAATGTCCAGCACTCACGAGGAACCGCCATGAACCAAACCGCTTTGCAGAACAAGGCCCTGGCAGTATTGCTGGCGCTGGTGACCATTGCCTTCGGCTGGATCCTGCTGCCGTACTATGGCGCCATCTTCTGGGCGGTGATCCTCGGCATCCTGTTCGCGCCACTGCAGCGCAACCTGCTGATCCGCTTCGGCAGGCGGCGTAACCTGACGGCGGCGACCACCTTGCTGATTTGCCTGTTGGTGGCCATCTTGCCAGTGATCGTCACCAGCGCCTTGCTGGTGCAGGAGGGCGCCACCCTTTACCAGCGTATCGAGAGCGGGGAGTTGGATATCGCCGGCTATGTCGAGCGCGGCATGAACATGCTGCCGCCTTTCTTGCAGCACAGCCTGGACAGCATGGGCATGGGCAACCTGGAAGGGCTGCGCGACAAGATCACCAAATGGGCCACCCAGGGCAGCCAGATACTGGCCACTCAGGCCTTCAGTTTTGGCCAGGGCACTTTCGAGTTTCTGATCAGCTTCGGCATCATGCTCTACCTGCTGTTCTTCTTTCTGCGTGAGGGCGCAGAGGTGGCGCGGCGGGTACGCCTGGCCGTACCGCTGCCAGAGCACCAGAAGCGCCGCCTGCAGTTGAAGTTCAACCGTGTGGTGCGCGCCACGGTCAAGGGCAATGTGCTGGTGGCGATCACCCAGGGCGCCCTGGGCGGTTTCATCTTCTGGGTACTGGATATCCCCAGCGCACTGGTCTGGGCGGTGCTGATGGCGTTTCTGTCACTGCTGCCGGCAGTGGGCGCGGGGATCATCTGGGCACCGGTGGCGGCGTATTTCCTGTTGACCGGGGCGATCTTGCAGGGGGTGATCCTGACCGCCTTCGGCGTGCTGGTGATTGGCCTGGTGGACAACCTGTTGCGGCCGATCCTGGTGGGCAAGGATACGCGGATGCCCGACTACCTGATTCTGGTGTCCACCTTGGGTGGGCTGGCCGTATTCGGCCTCAACGGGTTCGTGATCGGGCCGCTGATCGCGGCGCTCTTCATTTCCAGTTGGGGGATTTTCGCCGCGACCAAACCGCAGGTGCAGTTGCCTCAATAGGGGGCTGCCGCGCAGCCCATGCCGGCCTCAACGGAAACTGTATGAAACCCCGGCATAGACGCCAAACCCTTCCCCAGGCGTCGACCGGGCGATGTCCTGCCCGGCATCGTCGTACCCCGGCGTGACTGTCGCCGCATAGCGTTCGTTAGTCAGGTTGCGCAGGTCAAGCCAGGTCTGCCAGTCCTGTTTCGGCGAGTCCCAGCCCAGCCGCGCACCGAGCAGTGCATAGGCATCGGCGTGGTAACTGTTGGCGTAATCGACTTGCACCTTGGACGCCATCTGCGTGTTGACCCCGGCATAGAAGCCGCTTGGCCAGTCGTAGCGCAGTTCGGCCTGGTAGTAATGCATGGGAATGCCAGGCAGGCGGTTGTCGCCGAAGGTATCGTCGTCCCGGTAGTGGAAATCGCTGAACGTGTAGGCCTGGCGCAAACTGAGCTTACCCGTGCCAGGGTGCTCCCAGAGGGTGCTGTCCAAGCCGGCCTCCACGCCTTGGTGCACCGTGGCGCTGGCATTGACCTCCTTGGCCGGGAGCCCCGCCTCGATTTCGACGGCCAACAGTTCATGGCGCACTTGCGAGTAGTACCAGGCCAGGTCCCAGCGGCCCAGCGCCGAATCGCCGCGCGCGCCCAGTTCCAGCGTGGTGGCGGTCTGGTTCTGCAGTTCGATCGGCTGCGTGGCGACCGTGGAGCTCCAGATCAGTGACCATGGGTGGGGTGGCTCCACGGACCGGCTCAGGTTGCCGTACACCTGCAACAGCGGGTCGATGTCATAGCGCAAGCCCAAGCGCGGTGCATAGTCCCAGTCATGTTGGCTCACCTTGCCGCCATCCTGCGGATAGGTGACCGCACTTTCACGGCGTGTGTAGATCATCGCCAGGCCAGTGGTCAGCCACAGGTCAGGGATCAGCTCCAGATCGTTGCCGACGTGCAGGACGGTATCCGACCCCTGGTAGCTGAAATCGCGGCTGCGTGCGCCGAAGTTGTCGCCCGTGCTGCGGGCGAACTGCGAGGCGCCGCTGTTGGGCAGGTGCTTGGTGGTTCGCCAGCCCACGGTGGTGTTGCTCTGGTGGCCCAGCAGGGTGTCGCGGCGTATGTAGTTCAGCGTGCCGCTGACATCGGTGTAGGCGACCTTCAGGCGCATCGGGCCTTCACGCAGGTCCATGGGGAAGTCGTGGTACACCAGCCCGGCTTCCACACGGGCATCGTCCTCGAGGTAGAAGGTGGTCTTGTTGGCCACCCAGGTGCTGCCCGGTTGCGGCCGGCTGTCGTCACGCGCCAGGTAGGCGGCGTTGGCGGCACGAGGGTGGTGCTTGATCTGGTCCTTGGTCAGGCGCCCGGCCAGCTCGTTCTCGGTTTCCCGGTAGCGCAGGTAGAAGCGCGTCTCCAGATTGGGGTTGAACCGATAACCAACGTTGGCTGCGATGCCTTTGGCACTGCCGCTGCTGTGCGCCTGGTAGCCGTCGTATTCCGAGTCGGTGAGTGCTACGTAATAGTCGAGGTTGCCCAAAACCTGACCAGAGCTGATGTGCCTGTGCTGATAGCCGCGGCTGCCGGCCTCGTAGCGCACCTGCAACGGCGCGGCATCGTAGCCGGTATGCGTCACGTAGTTGATTGCACCGCCCAGCGCCAGCGCGCCCTGATCGAAGCCGTTTGCCCCTCGCAACACTTCGGCGCGGCTCAGCCATAGCGGCTCGAACAGCTCGTAAGGGGTGCCGCCCGGGCCAGTCAGCGGCAGGCCGTCGAACAGCGTGTACACCCCTGAACCGTGTGCCCCGGGTGCACGGTTGATGCCTGAGCCGCGGATGGACAGCTTGATGCCATCGTTACCGGCCGACTGGGCGAACACCCCCGGCTGGTAAGCCAGTACGTCCTGGTTGCTGGCCACCCGTCCTTGCCCCACGCGCTGCATGTCCACCAGGTTGCTGGCGCCAGGCACTGCGTGCAGACGCTCGCGGGCGTCTTCCAGTTCGCTGTGGGCTTCGTCACTGATCAGCACCTCACCCAGTTCGACCGCAGGTGCGGCAGACACGTGCTGGGCGACAGCGAAAAGGGCCGCAAGGCCAATGCAGGGGGAGGGGGGCAACACGGGGCGCATCGTACAACTCCAGGTGAAAAGGGTAGGCAACGGCGTTGTGACGAGCGAAACGCCGCGCAGAGCACGGAGAGTTTCAGTTAATTGAAAGCAGCCATTGAGGACGAGTGTGTAGGACGGCGGTTTACAAAGCGTATGAATGGCACGGGTGTTTTGCGATTCGTATGGTGGAGTCCTACCGCGTCAGTCCCATAGCTGACGTGAACTGGCCATGATTGTTTGGAGTTCGGTGATGAAAGCCAATACGCGACAGAGCGAAGGCAGCCAAGTGGATACGCCTATTCGCCTGACCCCGCGAGAGCAGCAGGTATTGCTGTGGTGTGCCTATGGCAAGAGTTCGTGGGAAATCGGTCAGATCCTGCAGTGCCAGGAATCGACGGTGAATTTCCATGTGGGCAATATCCTGCGCAAATTCGATGTAACCACTCGCGTCGCCGCCGTGATCAAGGCCATTCGCTACGGCATGCTCGCAGAGCAGTGAGGCACTCATGAATGAAGTCGCATTGATTCATGGCGCTTTGTCCAGCGTCGTACCGTGGCTCGAGCGCGACGGGCGGGTGCTTTTCGGTGCAGTGTTGGGCGCTTTGCTGGTCAGCGCGGTGCGGGATCGGCTGGTCATCGTTTCGCGCAAGCGGCTTACGATGGGCAAGCAAGCCTTGCTGGCCCTGCTCAGCGTTGGCGTGGGTTACCTGTTCGAGCCGCTGTTGCAAGGCTTGGCCCCCATGCTTTCCCGGGGCATGGCTGCTTTCGTGGCGGCGGTCGTGGTGGTGCCGATCAGCCTCAAAGTCATGGTATGGCTCGAATCGGTGGACCTTCGAGAAATCGTCCAGCGTTGGCGCCGTCGCGGTTAACCCTTGGAGGTATCCGGCAGACGGTAGGCGAGTGCATCCAGTTTCTTCTCTAACTCCTGGATGCGCTGCTTGTCCTTGATGTACAGCAGCGTGGCCTCGCGGTCGGTGCGTGACAGGCTGCGCAAGCGTTCGAGCATGTCATCTTCCCAGCCTTCAGCGGTGTGCAAGGTACGCCCGCGCTCACCCATTAGCAGCCAGTCCAGCGAGCAAGCGTGCTGGCGGGCAATATCTACGCATAATGAGTATGGGATGCTGTCCCGTACCTTCCAGCTGCTCAGCGTCTGCGGGCTTACACCCAGCGCTCGGGCCAGTTGGGCGTCGCTTTCGGACTGGGTAATTTGCTTGAGGCGAGTCAGCACCGAGGCGAAAAAGCGGCTACTCATAACAGATATCCATAGCTGGTTTAATGACATTCCCTAGGCTTAAACTACTCGTTATGAATAATAACCCTGCAAAATGAGGAACATTATCGGCATGAACAGCAGTTTGATGAAAATCCCTTCTTATACCGTAGGCAATACTGACACAAATGGACGATCAACCTTACAGCCTATGCCATCGCTCGGCCTTTACAGGTATCTACCGTGAGTACTTACAAGCTGGTTTGCCCCCATTGCCATAGCCGGATGCGCATACGCACCAGCGAAGGGCGCCACATTTTCCTCAGAGTGGCCTATTTGCAATGCACCACAGAGGCCTGTGGCTGGTCGGTGAGGGCCGAGTTCGAAATGACCCATGAACTGTCACCCAGTGGGATGCCTAATCCGGATGTGTACTTGCCATCGGCCAGCAGTGATGTACGCAGGACGGCACTGCGCCGCAGTGAAGATGTTGCGCCAGGCAGGCAAACGGAAGGTTAGCGTAGCCGGCACTGCATGCAGCGCAGATAAAAAAACACCCCGCATAAGCGGGGTGTTTGGTATTGCCGGGTTGATCAGCCGATCAGTTGCAGGCCAGCCTGCTGGACCATGTCCAGCAATGGCTGCGGGTATACGCCCAGGACGAAGGCGAGAATGGCGATCGCCAGCAGCATCACGCCACCAGTGCGCTGTTCCCACTTCAGCGGCGCATCGTGGCGGCGCAGGTTCGGCTCGACCAGGTACAGGGTGACCATCACGCGCAGGTAGTAGTAAACGCCGATGGCGCTACCGACTACCAGGGCACCGACCAGCCACCACAGGTGCGACTCGACGCCAGTGGCGATGATGTAGAACTTGCCGATGAAGCCCGCGGTCAGCGGGATACCGGCCAGCGACAGCATCATCACGGTCAGCACTGCGGTCAGGTACGGGCGGCGCCAGAACAGGCCGCGGTACTCGTACAGCGCATCGGCATCACGGCCGCCGTAAGGCGAGGACATCAGGGTAATGACACCGAAGGCCCCCAGGCTGGTGATCACGTAGGTGACCAGGTACACGCCCATCGCTTCCATGGCCAGGCCCTTGCTGGCGATCAGGGCGATGAGCAGGTAGCCGAAGTGGGCGATGGACGAGTAACCGAGCAGACGCTTGAGGTTGCTCTGGGTCAGCGCCAGCAGGTTACCGACCAGGATCGAGGCGACCGCAATCACCGCCAGCACGGTGCTCAGCACGCCACTGCTGGCAGCAGGGGAGAGCATGAACAGGCGTACCACCACGGCGAACACCGCGACCTTGCTCGCGGTAGCCAGGAACGCGGCGACCGGTGCCGGGGCGCCTTCGTACACGTCCGGGGTCCACAGGTGGAAGGGTACCAGCGACAGCTTGAAGGCCAGGCCGACCAGCATCATGCCCAGGCCCAGTTGCGCCAGCAGGCTTGGCATGCTGGTGGCGGCCAGGGCTTTGCCGATCTGGTCGAAGCTCAGGCTGCCGGCATCGGCATACAGCAGGGCCATGCCGAACAGCAGGAAGGCCGAGCCTGCGGCCGACAGCACCATGTACTTGATACCGGCTTCCAGCGAACGCTTGTTGAAGAAGGCATACGCCACCAGGCCGTAGACCGGCACCGACAGCAGCTCCAGGCCGATGAACAGGCCGGCCAGGTGGTTGGCGCTGACCAGCACCAGGCCACCGAGGGCCGACATCAACAGCAGCAGGTAGAGTTCTTCACGGTTGCCCGGGAAACCCTTGGCGCCTTCACCCAGATAGGCGTGAGCCAGTGTGACGCAGGCCAGCGTGGCCACCAGAACGATCGCCATGTACAGGCAGGCGAACTTGTCGATGGTGACCAGCGAGGTCACGGCCAGCGGCGCGACCTTCAGCGCCGGCAGGATCGACAGCAGGGCCAGGTTCAGGCCCACGGTGGACAGCAGGAAGGTCTGCGAGTGGTTGCGCTTCCAGGCGATCGCCAGCATCACCACCACCGTGGTGATGGTGGTGATCAGCATCGGCGCCAATGCGATGAAGTGTTGAGTGGTGAATTCCATAGCGCTCTTACCGGGCCGAAGCGAGTTGAGTGAAAGCGGAGCCAAGCCACTGCTGCACACCGCTCATGGTGGCGGCAGAAGTGTCGAGGAACGGCTGCGGGTACACACCAAGCACGATCAGCAGCACTGCCAGGCCCAGCACCATGATCAGCTCGCGGCCGTCCATGCCGGCCAGCACGGTGTCGCTCTTGCTTGGGCCGAAGTAGGCACGGTGGATCATGATCAGCGAGTAGACCGAGCCGAAGACCAGGCCGGTGGTGGCGATCACGGTGATCCACGGCACGCTGGCGAAGCTGCCGATCAGGATCAGGAACTCGCCAACGAAGTTGCCGGTGCCTGGCAGGCCCAGCGATGCAGCGGCGAAGAACAGGCTGATAGCGGGCAGGTAGGCGATGCGGTGCCACAGGCCACCCATCTGGCGCATGTCACGGGTATGCAGGCGCTCGTACAGCTGGCCGGACAGGATGAACAGCGCGGCAGCCGACAGGCCGTGGGCCAGCATCTGGATCACCGCGCCTTGCAGGGCCTGCTGGCTGCCGGAGTAGATACCGATCAGCACGAAGCCCATGTGCGAGACGCTGGAGAAGGCGATCAGGCGCTTGATGTCGGTCTGCGCGAAGGCCAGGAAGGCACCGTAGAAGATGCCGATCAGGCCCAGGGTCATGGCGATCGGTGCAAACTCGGCCGAAGCGTTGGGGAACAGCGGCAGGGCGAAGCGCAGCAGGCCGTAGGCGGCTGTCTTCAGCAAGATGCCCGCCAGGTCCACGGAGCCTGCGGTCGGTGCCTGGGCGTGTGCATCAGGCAGCCAGGAGTGGAACGGCACCACCGGCAGCTTTACCGCGAAGGCGATGAAGAAGCCCAACATCAGCAGGTACTCGACGCCCGCCGGCAGTTCGGCCTTGAGCAAGTCGCTGTAGTTGAAGGTCAGCACGCCGGTGGTGTTGTAGTTGACAAGCACCAGGCCAAGGATCGCCACCAGCATGATCAGGCCGCTGGCCTGGGTGAAGATGAAGAACTTGGTGGCGGCGTAGATTCGGGTCTTCTTGCCGTCTGCCGAGCTGTGACCCCAGAGCGCGATGAGGAAATACATCGGCACCAGCATCATTTCCCAGAAGAAGAAGAACAGGAACAGGTCCAGTGCCAGGAACACACCGACCACGCCGCCGAGGATCCACATCAGGTTGAGGTGGAAGAAGCCGACGTGGCGCTGGATCTCTTTCCAGGAGCACAGTACCGAAAGCACACCGAGCAGGCCGGTGAGCAGGATCATCAGCAGCGACAGGCCATCGAGGGCCAGGTGGATGCTGATGCCGAAGCGCTTGATCCACTCGAGCTTGTATTCGAGTGCCCAGGCAGGTTCGGCGCCCGGTGCAGGCGCCAGGGTGTAGTCGCCGGTGCCCCACAGCCACAGGCCGATGCCGAGCAGCAGGGACATGGTCAGCAGCGCGATCCAGCGCGGCAGGGTGGAGCCGAAGCGCTCACCCAGCCAGCACAGGAAGCCGCCGATGAAAGGGATCAGGATCAGCCAAGGCAAAATCATGACGGGTTGGTTTCCTTTGGCAAAGTCGCAAGATTCATAGTCATACCGCAGCCACTACCACCGCACCGAGTACCAGCACGGCGCCGACGGCGATCGAGGCGGTGTACCAGCGCAGCTGACCGGTCTCGGTCTTGCTCATGGCGACGTGGCCGCCACGCGCCATGCGGGGGATCAGGCCGATGCTGCGGTCAACCGGGTCCTTGCGCAGGATGTGGCTGATCAGCAGATAAGGTTTGACGAAGAGCTTGTCGTAGATCCAGTCGAAGCCCCAGGCAGCGAACCACCAGGCCGACAGGACACGGCCGATGCTGCTGTTGGCGACGGCGCTGACGAAGCGGCGCTTGCCCAGGAACAGCAGGGCCGACAGCAGGATACCAGCGATGGCGATGGCGCCCGAGGCGATCTCCAGCGAGTGCTTGGCTTCACCGCCGGCATGGCCTGCGCTTTCAGGCAGCACGCCTGCCAGCGGCGGGTGGATCCAGGCGCCAACGAAGGTCGACAGCACGATCAGCACGCCCAGCGGCAGCCAGTGGCTGATGCCGTGGCCGGCGTGGGCCTCGGTCTTGGCTTCGCCATGGAAGGCGATGAAGATCAGACGGAAGGTGTACAGCGAGGTCATGAACGCACCGACCAGGCCGGCGTACAGCAGGCCGGTATTGCCGCTGGCGAAGGCTTCCCAGAGGATCTCGTCCTTGGAGTAGAAGCCGACGGTCAGGACCGGCAGGGCGGCCAGGGCGGCACCACCGACCACGAAGCTGGCGTAGGCCAGCGGCAGTTTCTTCCACAGGCCGCCCATCTTGAAGATGTTCTGCTCGTGGTGGCAGGCAACGATCACCGCACCCGAGGCAAGGAACAGCAGGGCCTTGAAGAAGGCGTGGGTCATCAGGTGGAAGATTGCCGCGTCCCAGGCACCCACGCCCAGCGCCAGGAACATGTAGCCGATCTGGCTCATGGTCGAGTAGGCGAGGATACGCTTGATGTCGGTCTGCACCAGCGCAGCGAAGCCTGCCAGTACCAGGGTCACGCCACCGACCACACCTACAAGGTGCAGGATGTCCGGCGCCAGCAGGAACAGGCCGTTGGTGCGGGCGATCAGGTACACGCCTGCGGTCACCATGGTGGCGGCGTGGATCAGTGCCGAAACCGGGGTAGGGCCTGCCATCGCGTCGGCCAGCCAGGTCTGCAGGGGCAGCTGTGCCGATTTACCCACCGCACCACCGAGCAGCATCAGCGTGGCCAGCACCATCCAGGTGTCGCCAGCCTGGAATTTCTGTGGTGCCAGCACCAGCAGTTCCTGCACGTTCAGGGTGCCCAGCTGGGCGAACAGGATGAACAGGCCGATGGCCATGAACACGTCGCCGATACGGGTGACGATGAAGGCCTTGAGTGCCGCGTTACCGTTGTTGCGGTTGCTGTAGTAGAAACCGATCAACAGGTACGAGCACAGGCCCACGCCTTCCCAGCCGAAGTAGATGAACAGCAGGTTATCGCCCAGGATCAGGAACAGCATGCTGGCGATGAACAGGTTGGTGTAGGAGAAGAAGCGCGAGTAACCGGCTTCGCCACGCATGTACCAGGACGCGAACAGGTGAATCAGGAAGCCGACACCAGTGACCACGCCGAGCATGGTGACCGACAGGCCGTCCAGGTACAGGGTGAAGTTCGGCGCGAAGCCGTCCACCGACATCCACTGCCACAGCAGCTGGCTGTACGCGCCGCCTTCAGGCGGGGCGACATTGAATTGCCAGATGACGTAGGCCGCCACGGCGGCCGAGAGGCCGACCGAGCCGACGCCGATCAGGGCAGACAGGTTCTCCGAGAACCGCCCGCGCGAGAACGACAGCAGCAAGAAGCCGATCAGGGGGAAGACGAAAGTCAGGAAGAGAAGGTTCATCCGCGCATCTCACTGGCAGCATCGATGTCGAGAGTGTGGAAGCGGCGATACAGCTGCAGCAGGATCGCCAGGCCGATACTGGCCTCGGCGGCTGCCAGGCTGATCACCAGAATGAACATCACCTGGCCGTCGGGCTGGACCCAACGGGCACCGGCGACGACGAACGCCAGGGCAGAGGCGTTCATCATGACTTCCAGGCTCATGAGCACGAAGAGGATGTTGCGGCGGACCATCAGGCCAACCAGACCTAAGCAGAACAGGATGCCGGCGACCGCCAGCCCATGCTCGAGAGGGATAGCACCCATGATTTACTCCTTCGCCTCGTTGCGGCCCAGGTGGAAGGCGGTGACGGCTGCCGCGAGCAGCAGCATCGAGGCCAGTTCGACCACCAGCAGGTACGGGCCGAACAGGCTGATGCCCACTTCTTTCGGGCCCACGGTGGTGCCGCTGATGCCGGCGCCGCTCGGGGTGACGAACAGCACGTACAGCAGTTCCAGCAGCAGCAGGGTGCCAAGTATCACCGGCCCTGCCCAGATACCGGGCTTGAGCCAGCCGCGCTCCTGGGCGACCGAGGCCGGCCCGAGGTTGAGCATCATCACCACGAAGACGAACAGCACCATGATGGCGCCGGCGTAGGCGATCACTTCCAGGGCGCCGGCGAACGGCGCACCCAGAGAGAAGAAGATCATTGCCACGGAAATCAGCGAAATGATCAGGTAGAGCAGGGCGTGCACGGGGTTGGTACCGGTCACCACCCGAAGGGTGGAGACCACGGCGATCCCGGATGCGAAGTAGAAAGCGAATTCCATCTTTCTGTCCTTATGGGAGCAAGCTCTTCACGTTGATCGGCTCGGCTTCGTTCTGTGCAGAGCCTTTCGGCTTGCCAGCGATCGCCATACCCGCAACACGGTAGAAGTTGTAGTCAGGGTTCTTGCCGGGGCCGGAGATCAGAAGATCTTCTTTCTCGTACACCAGGTCCTGACGCTTGAACTCGGCCATTTCGAAATCCGGAGTCAGCTGGATCGCGGTGGTCGGGCACGCTTCCTCGCACAGGCCGCAGAAAATGCAGCGCGAGAAGTTGATGCGGAAGAACTCCGGGTACCAGCGGCCGTCCTCGGTCTCGGCCTTCTGCAGCGAGATGCAGCCGACCGGGCAGGCCACCGCGCAGAGGTTGCACGCCACGCAGCGCTCCTCGCCGTCGGGGTCGCGGGTCAGGACGATGCGGCCACGATAGCGTGGTGGCAGGTACACGGGTTCTTCTGGGTACTGCAGGGTGTCGCGCTTGCGGAACCCGTGGGAGAACACCATGGCCAGGCTGCGCAGCTGAGTGCCGGTGCCCTTAACGATGTCGCCGATATACTTGAACATGGGTCAAATCCTCACTGGGCCGCGACGGCTGGCGTGTTGTAAAGCACGATCGCAGCGGTCACCAGCAAATTGATCAGGGTCAGCGGCAGGCAGAACTTCCAGCTGAAGTCCATCACCTGGTCATAGCGTGGGCGCGGGATCGAAGCGCGCAGCAGGATGAACAGCATGATGAAGAACGCGGTTTTCAGCGCGAACCACAGGAACGGCACTTGCGGCAGGATGCCGAACGGGCCGTGCCAGCCACCGAAGAACAGGGTCACCAGCAGCGCCGAGATGAGGATGATGCCGATGTACTCACCGACGAAGAACATGCCCCATTTCATGCCGGCATACTCGATGTGGTAGCCGTCGGCCAGTTCCTGCTCGGCTTCTGGCTGGTCGAACGGGTGACGGTGGGTCACGGCGACGCCGGCGATGAAGAACGTGCAGAAGCCGAAGAACTGCGGAATGATGAACCACAGGTTCTGGGCCTGGTATTCAACGATGTCACGCATGTTGAACGAGCCGACCTGCACCACCACGCCCATCAGCGCCAAGCCCAGGAACACTTCGTACGACACGGTCTGGGCCGAGGCACGCAAGCTGCCCAGCAGGGCGTACTTGTTGTTCGACGACCAGCCGGCGAACAGCACCGCGTACACCGACAGGCCGGCCATGGCGAAGAAGAACAGCAGGCCGATGTTCAGGTCGGCAACGCCCCAACCTGGGGTGATCGGGATGATCGAGAAGCCGATCAGCAGCGCGCTCATGGCCACGACCGGCGCCAGGGTGAAGATCATCTTGTCGACGAAGGGCGGGTTCCAGTCTTCCTTGAAGAACATCTTCAGCATGTCGGCGGCGATCTGGAACATGCCGAACGGGCCGACACGGTTAGGACCGTAGCGGTCCTGCCACCAGCCCAGCAGGCGGCGCTCGACGAAGCTGAGCAGGGCGCCGCAGACCACGACGGCCAGCAGCACCACGATAGCCTTGACGACCTGGATGATCACATCGATCACTTCGGGGGTGAACCAGCTCATTGTGCTGCCTCCTGCAGACCTTCGACGGGTGCACCGAAGATGGCCGGCGGGATGCCGGCCAGGCCTTTGGGCAGCGCGACCAGGCCAGCGCCCAGTTCTTCATTGATGCGCAGCGGCAGGCGCAGTGCCACACCGGCCACGTTCAGGCTCAGCAGCGCGCCTTCGTTGACGCCCAGGCGGTCGGCCTCGGACTTGGCCAGCGCCACGTAAGCGGCAGGGATGCGCTCCTGAACCGGCGCAGCGCGGGAAGAGCTTTCTTCGCTGCCGAACAGGTGGAAGAACGGTACTGCAGTCCAGGTGCCACGGGCCGGGTTGAAGGCGCCCGGGACGGTATCGAACCAGGACAGGCGATCACCTTGCGATTCGATCAGGCGCACGCCCGGGTCACCGGCACGCAGGTGGCCACCTACCTCGTCCTGGAACTTGTTCCAGGCTTGCGGCGAGTTCCAGCCCGGCGACCAGGCGAACGGCACCTGCTGGCGCGGTTCGGCAGAGCCCGAGTAGCCTTCCATGGAGTAGGCGAACGCGGTGTCCTTGTCCTGCGGGGTACGAGGTTCGTGCACGCTGATGTTGGCGCGCATCGCGGTGCGGCCGGAGTAGCGCAGCGGCTCACGGGCCAGCTTCATGCCCTTGATGCGGAATGCCGCAGAAGGTGCTGCGTTGACGATGCCGGCCAGTTGCGGGGCGGCTTCGGCGCAGGCGCTGGTGACGTGGTCCAGCTGGGTCCAGTCGACCGGCTTGTTCAGCAGCGTGGCACGCAGGGCGTGCATCCAGCGCCAGCCTTCGTGCACCAGGATGCTGCTGTCCAAATACTGCGGGTCGAACACCTGGAAGAAGCGCTGTGCACGGCCTTCCTGGCTGACCAGGGTACCGTCGCCTTCGGCGAACGAGGCCGCCGGTAGCACCAGGTGGGCGCGCTCCAGGGTGGCGGTGTGGGAGTGGTCGGCGACGATCACGACCTTTGCCGCTGCCAGGGCAGCATCGACCTTGGCGGCCGGTACGCGGGTGTACAGGTCGTTTTCCAGCACCACGATGGCGTCGGCCTTGCCACTGATGACCGCATCCAGCGCGGCATCGACGGACTCGCCGCCGAGCATGGCCAGGCCAAGGCTGTTGGCCTCAGGTACGACCAGGCTCAGCGAGCCGTTTTTCTCGCGCAGCTTCAGGGCTTTGGCGATGTTCGCAGCTGCCTCGATCAGTGCAGGGTCGGCCAGCGAAGTACCGGCAACCACCAGCGGGCGTTTGGCCGCTACCAGGGCGCCGGCGATGCGCTCGGCCAGGGCCCTGGCTTCGTCGTCCAGGCCTGCAACGGCCGGGGCGCTCGGATCGATGGCGTGGGCCACGGCGAAGCCGATACGCGCAAGGTCGGCAGGGGCGGCGTGCACGCATTCTTCGGCAACGTCGTCCAGCTTGGTTTCGGCCAGGCTGGCGATGAACAGCGGATACAGCGCGTGCTGGCCGATGTTCTTCACCGCAGCGTCGAGCCAGGGCTGCACTTTCATGGCCTCGGCCATGGCTTCGGCCTTGCCTTTGGTGGCTTGACGTACGGCCAGGGCGACACGGGCAGCGGTCTGGGTCAGGTCTTCGCCGAGCACGAACACAGCGTCGTGGTCTTCGATGTCGCGCAGGGTCGGCACTGGCAGCGGGCTGCTATTGAGCACGTTCAGGGCCAGGCGTACGCGAGCCAGCTCACCGGCTTCCATACCCGAATAGAAGTAATCGGCACCGACCAGCTCACGCAGGCCGTAGTTGCTTTCCAGGCTGGCGCGGGGCGAGCCGATACCCACGATGGTCCGGCCGCGCAGCAGGTCGGCTGCCTTGTCCAGCGCAGCGTCCAGGCCCAGCTTGGTGCCATCGGCCAGGCGTGGCTGGCGTGGGCGGTCGGTGCGGTTGACGTAGCCATAACCGAAGCGGCCGCGGTCGCACAGGAAGTACTGGTTGACCGAGCCGTTGAAACGGTTTTCGATCCGGCGCAGTTCGCCGTAACGCTCGCCCGGGCTGATGTTGCAGCCGCTGGAGCAGCCGTGGCAGATGCTTGGGGCGAACTGCATGTCCCACTTGCGGTTGTAGCGCTCGGAGTGCGTCTTGTCGGTGAACACACCGGTCGGGCAGACCTCGGTCAGGTTGCCGGAGAACTCGCTTTCCAGTACGCCGTCTTCGACGCGGCCGAAGTACACGTTGTCGTGGGCGCCATAGACACCCAGGTCGGTGCCGCCGGCGTAGTCCTTGTAGTAGCGCACGCAGCGGTAGCAGGCGATGCAGCGGTTCATCTCGTGAGCGATGAACGGGCCGAGGTCCTGGTTCTGGTGGGTTCGCTTGGTGAAACGGTAGCGGCGCTCGTTGTGGCCGGTCATTACCGTCATGTCCTGCAGGTGGCAGTGGCCGCCTTCCTCGCACACTGGGCAGTCGTGCGGGTGGTTGGTCATCAGCCATTCGACGACGCTGGCGCGAAACGCCTTGGATTCGTCATCGTCGATGGAAATCCAGGTGCCGTCGGAGGCAGGGGTCATGCAGGACATGACGATACGACCACGGGTGTCGTTCTCGTCGGTGTACTGCTTGACCGCACACTGCCGACAGGCACCAACGCTTCCAAGCGCCGGGTGCCAGCAGAAATAGGGGATGTCGAGGCCGAGCGACAGACACGCCTGTAACAGGTTGTCTGCACCGTTGACTTCGAGCGCTTTGCCGTCTACGTGGATAGTGGCCATTGTTCAAAGTTCTTCGTTGGCCCGCGTGAGCGGGCGTGGCTAATGGAAATCTGTGAGCCTGCGGCCCGCCGCGAATCGTTCGGGCCGGCCTGCAGGCTGGCGGGTGGCACGGACCACCCGCGTTCTATCTTTTTATGCGCCGACTACAATCGGCCCGGCCTGAATAGGCTTGGCCAGGTTCGGGCGCAGGGTGCCAGCGCTTTCAGGCGCCACACCGGCCTCGAACTCCGAGCGGAAGTATTTGATGGCACTGCCCAGCGGCTCGACGGCACCGGGTGCGTGAGCGCAGAAGGTGCGGCCTGGGCCGAGGAAGTTGACCAGACCCAGCAGGGTCTCGATGTCTTCGGCGCGGCCCTGGCCGTTTTCCAGGGAACGCAGCATCTTCACGCTCCACGGCAGGCCGTCCCGGCAAGGGGTGCACCAGCCGCACGATTCGCGGGCGAAGAACTCTTCCATGTTGCGCAGCAGCGAAACCATGTTGACGCTGTCGTCGACCGCCATGGCCAGGCCCGTACCCATGCGGGTGCCAACCTTGGCGATGCCGCCGGCGTACATCTGCGCGTCGAGGTGCTCGGGCAGCAGGAAACCGGTACCGGCGCCGCCTGGCTGCCAGCACTTGAGCTTGAAGCCGTCGCGCATACCGCCGGCGTAGTCTTCGAACAGCTCGCGGGCGGTGACGCCGAACGGCAACTCCCAAAGCCCCGGGTTCTTCACCTTGCCGGAGAAGCCCATCAGCTTGGTGCCGTGGTCCTCGCTGCCTTCGCGGGCCAGCGACTTGTACCAATCGTTGCCATTGGCGACGATGGCCGGCACGTTGCACAGGGTCTCGACGTTGTTCACGCACGTCGGCTTGCCCCACACGCCTACGGCGGCAGGGAAGGGCGGCTTGGAGCGCGGGTTGGCGCGGCGGCCTTCCAGCGAGTTGATCAGTGCGGTTTCTTCACCGCAGATGTAGCGCCCGGCACCGGTGTGCACGAACAGCTCGAAGTCGAAGCCCGAGCCGAGGATGTTCTTGCCCAGCAGGCCGGCAGCCTTGGCTTCATCGATGGCGCGGTTGAGGTTCTTCGCCGCGGTGGTGTACTCGCCACGCAAGAAGATGTAGCCGCGGTAGGCCTTCAGGGCGCGGGCGCTGATCAGCATGCCCTCGACCAGCAGATGGGGCTGTTGCTCCATCAGCATGCGGTCCTTCCAGGTGTTGGGCTCCATTTCATCCGCGTTGCACAGCAGGTAGCGGATGTTCATGGATTCGTCTTTGGGCATCAGGCCCCACTTAACGCCAGTCGGGAAGCCCGCGCCGCCGCGGCCCTTGAGGCCGGAGTCCTTGACGCTCTGCACGATGTCGTCGGCGGACATTTCTGCCAGCGCTTTGCGGGCGGCAGCGTAGCCGTTCTTGGCCTGGTACTCGTCGAGCCACACCGGCTCGCCGTCGTCACGCAGGCGCCAGGTCAGCGGGTGAGTTTCGGCCGAACGCGCGATGCGGTTGGCCGGGCCGAAGGAAGTGATGGTCATACGTAACCCTCCAGCAGCTTGGAAACGCCAGCAGGCTGCACGTCGCCAAAGGTATCGTCATCGATCATCAGCGCCGGGGCCTTGTCGCAGTTGCCCAGGCAGCAGACCGGCAGCAGGGTGAAACGCCCGTCCGCAGTGGTCTGGCCAAGGCCGATGCCCAGTTCGCTCTGGATCTGGCTGACCACCGACTCGTGGCCGCCGATATAGCAGACCATGCTGTCGCACACACGAATGATGTGGCGGCCGACAGGCTGGCGGAAAATCTGGCTGTAGAAAGTGGCCACACCCTCGACGTCGCTGGCAGGGATGCCCAGCACCTCACCGATGGCGTAGATGGCGCCGTCCGGCACCCAGCCGCGCGCCTTCTGGACGATCTTCAAGGCTTCGATGGACGCCGCACGCGGGTCCTCGTAGTGGTGCATTTCGTGCTCGATGGCCGAGCGCTCGGTTTCGCTCAGGGCGAAACGGTCTGTCTGGATAAGCGTGCTGTTCATGCTTAGCGGTCCACGTCAGCCATAACGAAGTCGATACTGCCCAGGTACGCAATGAGGTCGGCGACCATGCTGCCTTTGATCACCGAAGGGATCTGCTGCAGGTGCGGGTAGCTCGGGGTACGGATCCGGGTGCGGTAGCTCATGGTGCCGCCATCGCTCGTCAGGTAGTAACTGTTGATGCCCTTGGTCGCTTCGATCATCTGGAACGACTCGTTGGCCGGCATGACCGGGCCCCACGAGACTTGCAGGAAGTGCGTGATCAAGGTTTCGATGTGCTGCAGGGTGCGCTCTTTCGGCGGCGGCGTGGTCAGCGGGTGATCCGCCTTGTACGGGCCTTCCGGCATGTTGCGCAGGCACTGGTCGATGATGCGGATACTCTGGCGCATCTCCTCGACACGGACCATGCAGCGATCGTAGGCATCGCCGTTGTGGGCCAGCGGCACTTCGAACTCGAAGTTCTCGTAGCCGGAGTAGGGGCGCGCTTTGCGCAGGTCGAAGTCGCAGCCGGTGGCGCGCAGGCCGGCACCGGTGGTGCCCCATTCCAGCGCCTCTTTGGTGTTGTAGGCAGCAACGCCGATGGTGCGGCCCTTGAGGATGCTGTTTTGCAGCGCGGCCTTGGTGTATTCGTCCAGGCGCTTGGGCAGCCACTCGACGAAGTCCTTGACCAGCTTGTCCCAGCCACGTGGCAGGTCGTGGGCGACGCCGCCGATGCGGTACCAGGCCGGGTGCAGGCGGAAACCGGTGATGGCTTCGATCACGGTGTAGGCGCGCTGGCGGTCGGTGAAGGTGAAGAACACCGGCGTCATGGCGCCGACGTCCTGGATGTAAGTACCCAGGAACAGCAGGTGGCTGGTGATGCGGAAGAACTCGGCGAGCATGATGCGAATCACGTCGACCTTCTGCGGCACCTGGATACCGGCCAGCTTTTCTACCGCCAATACGTACGGCAGGTTGTTCATCACCCCGCCAAGGTAGTCGATGCGGTCGGTGTAGGGGATGAAGCTGTGCCAGGACTGGCGCTCGGCCATTTTCTCGGCACCACGGTGGTGGTAGCCGATGTCCGGTACGCAGTCGACGATCTCTTCGCCGTCCAGCTGCAGCACGATACGGAACGCACCGTGCGCCGAAGGGTGGTTGGGGCCAAGGTTGAGGAACATGTAGTCCTCGTTGGCGCCCTGACGCTTCATGCCCCAGGCTTCCGGGTTGAAACGCGCCGATTCCTCTTCAAGCTGCTGCTTGGCCAGGGTCAGGCTGTAGGGGTCGAACTCGGTGGCGCGGGCCGGGTAGTCCTTGCGCAGCGGGTGGCCTTCCCAGGTCGGCGGCATCATGATGCGGCTCAGGTGCGGGTGGCCGGCAAAGTCGATGCCGAACATGTCCCAGACTTCGCGCTCGTACCAGTTGGCGTTCGGCCAGATGCCGGTCACGGTCGGCAGGTTCAGGTCGCCTTCGCTGAGCGACACCTTGATCATCACGTCGCTGTTACGCTCGACCGACAACAGGTGGTAGAACACGCTGAAATCGGCGGCAGGCAGGCCACGGCGCTGGGTGCGCAGGCGTTCGTCCACGCCGTGCAGGTCGTACAGCATGCTGTAAGGCTTGGAAACGCCGCGCAGGAAGCTGAGCACCTCCTTGAGCTGGGCGCGCTTGACCCACAGCACGGGCATGCCGGTGCGGGTTTCCTGGGCGACGAATGCTTCGGCGCCAAAACGGTTGTGCAGTTCGACGACCACATCCTGGTCGTCTGCCTTGTAGGGCGGAATATAAATAGCGTTGTCCGCTGTCATGGTCTCGGTCGCTTTGGGTCAACGTTAAGAATGAAGCCAGGCCGCCGGCTCCTTCAGGAGCGGGCGGCAGGTCGCTGGATCAGACTTCGTCGGGGCTGCGCAGGTTGGTTACTGCAATGCGCTGCTCACGACGCAGGTCTTTCTGGGCTGGCATCTCGGCACGGTAAATACCTTGATCACCAACAACCCAGGAAAGCGGGCGTCGTTCTTGGCCGATCGACTCCTGCAACAGCATCAAGCCTTGCAGGAAAGCCTCAGGGCGTGGCGGGCAGCCAGGCACGTAGACGTCCACGGGGAGGAACTTGTCGACCCCCTGAACGACCGAGTAGATGTCGTACATGCCACCGGAGTTGGCGCACGACCCCATGGAAATGACCCATTTGGGTTCGAGCATCTGCTCATACAGGCGCTGAATAATCGGCGCCATCTTGATGAAGCAGGTACCGGCGATGACCATGAAGTCGGCCTGACGCGGCGAGGCCCGGATGACTTCGGCGCCGAAGCGGGCGATGTCGTGGGGCGCCGTGAAGGCCGTGGTCATTTCCACGTAGCAGCAGGACAGGCCGAAGTTGTACGGCCAGAGGGAGTTCTTGCGACCCCAGTTGACCGCGCCACGCAGCACATCTTCGAGTTTCCCCATATAGATGTTCTTGTGGACCTGGTCCTCTAGCAGTTGGTCGGTAACGGTTTCCCGCTCGCCGACCGGGTACTGCTCATTGGGCGCATCCGGATCGATTCTGGTGAGATTGTATTGCATTGCCAAAGCCTCATTGTTTCAGCTTCGCTTGCCGCTTGCGGCGACCTTCGGGAGCCCAATCAAGTGCCCCGACGCGCCAAAGGTAGACAAGACCTGCCAACAGAATTGCTATGAAAACGAGCGCTTCGACGAATCCGGTCCAGCCGCTTTCGCGGACGGACACAGACCATGCAAAGAGGAAGAGGGCTTCGATATCGAAGATCACGAACAGCATCGCGACCAGATAGAATTTGGCGGAAAGACGCAGGCGGGCGCTGCCCACGGGCAGCATGCCGGATTCGAAGGGTTCGTTCTTGGCGCGGCCCCAGGCCTTGCTACCGAGCAGGCTGGACAGGCCGAGCATGAAGGCGCACAGGCCGACGACACCCAGGAGGAAGATGGCAAAGCCCCAGTTGTGGGCGATGAGTCCTGCCGAATCGGACATGCTAGAAATCCTTATACAGAGACCCAGCTCTGCAGTCTGAAATAAGTAGAGCGGCGACGTGGTGTCGCAGGTGCAGTGACCAAATGTCGCAGCTGAATCAATCGCGCTGATTTTATGGGTAAACCTGTTGCAAGTAAAATTTCTGTCGCAAATTTATTCGTAGGATTAAGAACAAAACATGCTCGTAACTGGCTGAAAGCCTTGAAATTCGGGGATTCGGCCTGGTTTTGTCAATTATGTTTCTTGTGCGTGGTAACAGATTGTAGTTTTAGTAATGATAATTAATATCGTTTGCGGCGGCCGATTGGAGTTAATGCGATTGAGCCTTGTTAAGTTCATAGGCCGTTGCCCCCCTCTTGCAATTGCGCGCCGCTATCGTTCTATCAGTGTCGGACACTCGCTGCACCGCTCTGGGTCAATGTTTTTCGAGTGGGTAGAGATGTGCAGGGTGCGGTGGCCAGTGGACAAGTCGGGCGGTGGCTCGCCCGTGCACATGAATGAAAAGCGCCGACACCGATGCAATCGTCCATAGCTGCTGGCCGGGTTGCTCCTGCTACCGGGCTGGTTCAAGCATAGTCCGGATTCTGCGGATTGCCGGGGCTTGGGGTGTCATGCCTGTGTCACGAATGCCTGCTAGCGTGCCGGTCCCGTCCCGCGGCAAAAGGAAAGCCATCCGGTGCACCCCGCCACGCCTCGCAAGCCCTTCCTGCTCCGTTGCGCCGACATGCACAGCGATGATTTCGGCGCCTTGTTCACACAGCTCTACGGCAACCTGTATGCCGACGTACCGCCACTGGGCGAGGGTATTTCCATCGGCGGTGTGTATGGCTGCTTCGAGGGCATGAGCGTGAGGCGCCTGCATTACCAGGGTGACTTTCGCATTGTCCTGCCCAGCCCGCAGGACGAAATCACCTTCGTACTGCCTACTGCAGGCAAGATCATCTTCGACCATCGCGGCGAATCAATCGGCGGCGCGCAGGTCGGGCTCGCTGTCGACAAGCTTGAGATACGCTCGGTACGCATCGCCGATGATCATGCCCAGTGTGGCATGTCGATTCGCCGGGGCGTATTTGCCGAGCGGCTGTCGGCACTGCTGGAGCGGCCTTTGGCGGCCCCGATACGTTTCGCGCCGGTAGTGGACCTGGCCGCGCCAGGCTTCCAGGGCATCCGTGCCTTGCTCGAACTGGCCACGGGCACTGAGTTCGATCAATTGATCAATACCGGCCTGCTGATGCCGCTGCGGTTGCAGGAAATGCTGGTCGACGCACTGCTGCAAGCCTGGCCGCACAATTACCGCGAAGCGCTGCACAGGCCGGCTCCATTGCCAGCGCCGCGCCATGTGAAACTGGCCATGGCCTATATCCGTGAACATCCCGCGAGGCTGAGCAGTAGCAGCGAGTTGGCTGGCTTGGCCAATGTCAGCGTGCGGGCGTTACAGGAGGGCTTTCGACGGTTTGCGGGCACTTCGATAGTCGGGTATCAGCGGCAGGTGCGGCTGGAGCAGGCGCGTCAGGTGCTGGCAAGCGAGCAGGGTACGTCGGTGGAGCAGGTGGCGTTACGCTTCGGCTTCACCAATGCGGGGCGGTTTGCCCAGTATTTCAAAGCGGCGTTTGGTTTGCCCCCGGCACAGGTCAGGCGCAGGCATGGCCCATGACCTGCGGCAGTGGGCCGTGCTGCGAATCAGATAACGCGCTGCTTGCACTGGATGCGCTCAAGGGAACCTGATCTTGCTGTAGGCAAACTCATTGGCGCCCCGTTCGATGCCCGCCTCGGAGGTTTGCACCTCAACCCGGTCATCGTCGTGGACAACGATTATCTGGTGTGCATCCAGTACCTCGACACCTTCGGGCTTGTTGCTGAACCTCAGTGTGGAGCCGTCTTCGCGGGTCACCAGTTGCGGCGTGCCTGGCTTACCCGCTGCAAACGGTACGATCCATAGAAACCCGCCTATGTTGGTAATTGGCTTGTTCGCAGCATCAACGGATTTTTCCTCGTAGCTGGTAACCGCATAAAGCCTGTCTTTGTTGAACCGGTCATACTCGATGCCGGACAGCCCGACTGTGTGGCCTTGGGCTTGGACGTTGAAGTTCTGGACGGATTTGAACGCCTCCACAAGCGCTAGGGTTCCATCTTTGAACTTCACATGCGCTGAGATGAGTGTGAAGCCGAAATGCGCGTCAGTTTTGTCGTTTCCGTGCCTGCGAATGCCGATGATCAGTTGGCCGTCTGCTGTTTTTGCCTTCACCGGCTCGCTCGGCGCCATGGTGATTGCTTCGATTTGATAGTAAGACGCACCAATCGCATCCTTGATCTGCTTGCGCAGTGAGATCGAGCTTGTGACCCCGCTGCGCGATGTGGGCGACAGGGGCTTTGCCGCCTCAGGGTCGTCCACGGGCCAGTACAGGAGCGTGTTGAGAATGTCGCTGCTCGGATCTTCGTCGGTGCTGGCTTTGTTGAAGGCGGTGCTGGCGATCATGTAGCGGCCATCCAGCGTCTTGGTCAGTGCCTCGTATTTATCGGCTTCTCTTAATGCCTTCCCAGGCAGCACGGTAGGCTCACCACTGATTTTGCCCTGCTCGATGTCAAGCGTGAACAGGGCTGGCCCGCCTGGGGCGGGCAAGCGTTTGTCGTTGGCCAAGAGCAGTTTTTCATTGCTTTCAACCACTGCCGACACTTCACAGTTGACGGGGGTTCCAGGGGCAAAACACGCCGCCGTGTGATGTTCGATGGCCGCGATGCGTCCTGGCAGCTCAGCTGCCGGTGCGTGAGGCGCTGCACTGGCCAAGCCGACTACCAGCGTGATGATTGCTCGCTTTTCCATGGGCACTGTCCTTGTGGGAATGGGAAGGTTGCGCAGCAAAGCGTAATCGCGGCAAGCGAGACCGGAAACTGGCATTTTTGGCAGTAGCTGTTCGACATGACCGCCATTGAAGGGGCTGGCATCTTGGCCAGTAGGCACACCCTCAAGAATCGGGGCGGTGCAGCCGTGGGGGCCACGCGGCAGCCCCGGCAACTGTCAGAACGCGTAGCTGGCTTTCAGGCTGCCACTGGCCCCATGGCTGTCACCGCCGCCCAACGCCGCTAGATCGGCGCCAATACTCAGCGCGCCAAGGTTGGCCATCAGGCTCACGCCAGCGTTGAACTGGTCACGATTGTCGAAGGCGGCGCGCTGCTCGATATCCAGCCCCAGCAAGTGGCCCTCGCTTTCGACCTCGTGGTCGCCCAGCGCATGCTCATAGCCCACTTGCACGCCGGGCACCAACTGCCAACGGCCCATGCTGAACGGCACGAAGGACGCCTCGAGTCTGGCCATCGCGCTACGGCGGGTCTGCTGCAGGTCGTCCACCTCTAGCGCCAGTTCGCTGCCTTTTTCGCTAAACCCGGCCACGTCGACGTGACTGATGCGTACACCCAGGCTCGGCTCCAGCACCACGCGGTTGGTGTTCAGGCGATAGCCCACGGCCAGGCTGGCACCGGCCAGGGTACCGTGGCTGTCGCCTTTGGCCGTGCCCAAGCCGCCTGTGAGGTCGCGCTTGCTGGAATAGTCGAGGTAGCCGGCGCTGGCATCGGTGTCGATGAACAGGCCTTGTTCCAGGCCGCCCGGCGCGAAGCGGGCGCCCAGGCTCAGGAAAGTCAGGTCCGTATCAACCTCGCCACCTGCGCCGCCAACGTTACCGCTGCTGTAGCCGAAACCTGCGTGGCCGCTGAGCTGCTCGGAGAAGCGCTGGGTCATGCCGATCATCAGGCCTTGGCTGTGTTCGTTGCTGCTGGCGGCACTGGAGGAGCCGTCGGTGCCCAGGTAACCGGCCAAGGCGCTGCTCCACAGGCGCGACTGGCCAACCTTCAGGTCGGTACCGTCGGCGAAGGGCGCGGCGGCGCGGTCGATCAGGGCGCCCAGGCGCAGCAGGTAGCTGGCCGCATCGGCATGCACCTGTCCACCCACGGTGGACGCCACGCCGCCCAGCGTGCCGGCATCGATGGCCGACTGCAGGTAATAGTTGTAGGCGCTGTAGGTGCCTGACAGCGACGTGTCCTGCAGTTGGCGCAGCAGTTGCGCGCCCGCCGCGGCGTTACCGAGCAGGCCAGCTTCACCGGGTAACGTGCCATAGCGCACCATTTTGCCGCGCAGCACATAGATCGTTTCCTGGGTAAGCCCCAGGCCTTGCTTGAGGTAGTTGTCCATGCTGCCGTATGCGGCAGTCACTTCATCCAGGCCGGCCTGCAGGTAGCTGGCCTCGACGCCCAGCAGCGGGGCGTAGACTTCGGCCATGCTGGCCGGCATGGATGCCAGTGTGGCCGCCACGCGGGCGGCGGTGTAGTCATTGGTGGCGAGGTAGTTGTCCATGATCGTCGCGTCGTCCACGCCGGCGATGCTCAGCAGCACGGCGGCGGTCCAGCCTGTACGGTCCTTGCCCGCGGTACAGTGGAACAAGGCGGCGCCGTCGGCGTTGGCCAGTTCATTGAACAGCACCGAGAATTGCCCGCGCATGCCGGCATCGCTGACGAAGGCGCGGTTGGTCTCTTGCATCATGGCGCGTGCCTGGGCAGCGCTGGTGAACGACATGTTGGTGATGTCCGCGCCCGAGGTGGTGCTGCCGATGATGTCGATGTTGGTATAGCTGGCGCCAGCGGGCAGGGTGTCGGGCGTGGCGGCGATTTCGCTTGGGGTGCGCAAGTCGTATACATCGCTGATACCAAGGCCGTTGAGCACGGCAAGGTCAGCGGCAGTGGGGGTCAGGGCATTGCTGCGATAGAACACGCCGCTGCGCATCACCCCATCATGGCTTGTGCCGTACGCCGATGTGGTGCCGGCGATGTCGCGGAAGTTGTCAATGCCAGCCAGGCGCGGCGTATCGAGCGCATCGGCGGCATGAGCGGCGGAGATTGCGAGTGTGAGCATGGGCAGGGAGCAGAACAGACGTTGCAGCACGGCAGAGGCCTCGGAGGGGTATGTGGTGTGGCCACTCTCCGTGGGCAATATGAAACTGAATGTTACATATCAAGGCTGCACGCAAAAGCCTGCGCGATCTGGCCGGGGCCTGCGTGTTCTGTCTGGCCTTGCGGCCGCAGTCAGGCACCCGGCCGGGTGGTCAGAGCCCTAGTTCGCTGAGCCCCGGATGGTCGTCCGGGCGGCGCCCCAGGGGCCAGTGGAACTTGCGGTCCGCTTCGGCAATGGGCTGCTCGTTGATGCTCGAATGGCGGTTGTGCATCAGGCCATCGGCGGCGAACTCCCAGTTTTCGTTGCCATAGGCGCGGAACCACTGGCCGCTGTCGTCGCGGTACTCGTAGGCATAGCGCACGGCAATGCGGTTGTCGGTGAATGCCCACAGCTCCTTGATCAGCCGGTACTCCAGTTCATGGTTCCACTTGCGGGTCAGAAGGGCCTGAACCTCGGCACGCCCGCGAGGGAACTCGACGCGGTTACGCCACACGGTATCGGGGGTGTAGGCCAACGATACCTTGGCGGCGTCACGGCTGTTCCAGCCATCCTCGGCCAGGCGGACCTTTTCGATGGCGCTTTCGCGGGTAAATGGCGGCAACGGAGGGCGGGACATGGGTAACTCCTTGGCGGTGGTTGGCGTAGAGGAGAGTACTGCCCCCGCTGCAGGGTGGGGAATGGCTGCGACGGGCACTTCATAATTGCGCCCGGTGGAACAATGCAGCGCCCCGCCAGTGCCTAGACCGCAGCGCCCAGGGCCTTGTCGGCAGCCTTGCCGCGCCCGCCCAGCCATACCAGTACCAGGGCCACCGCCGCCAGCACGCCGCCCGCCATGGGCACTGCTGCATAACCCAGGTCCAGGCTGATCACCGCACCACCCAGGGCCGCGCCAACGGCATTGCCAAGGTTGAAGGCGCCGACGTTTATCGATGATGCCAGCCCTGGTGCCTCTATGGCGGCAGTCATGACGCGCATCTGCAAGGGCGGCACCACGGCGAAGGTGAACACGCCCCAGACCAGCAGCGCGATGGCGGCGCCGATGTGGCTGCCCAGTACCAGCGGCATCAGCAACATGATCAGCGCCAGGGTGGCGAGGAAGATGCGCGCAGCGCCGTCCAGCGACCAGTCGGCCAGGCGCCCACCCAGGCTGTTGCCCAAGGTGAAGCCGACACCGATCAGCACCAGGCCCAGCGTGATGAAGCTGTCTGAAGCGCCCGTCAGCGCCGCCAGTACCGGTGCTACGTAGGTGTACAGGGTGAACATGGCGCCGGCGCCAAGCACCGTGGTCGCCATCGCCAGCAGCACGCTGGGGCGGGCGATGACCGCCAGCTCTTTGCGCACGTGGGGCACGCTGCCACGCTCACCTTTGGGCAGCGCGTACCACAGGGCGGCCATGGCCAGCAGGCCGAGCACTGCAGTACCGGCAAAGGCCATGCGCCAGCCGACTTGCTGGCCGACCCAGGTCGCCGCAGGCACACCGCCGATATTGGCGATGGTCAGGCCCATGAACATGGTCGCCACGGCACTGGCCTGTTTGTCCTTGGGAACCACGCTGGCGGCCACGACCGCGCCCAGGCCGAAGAAAGCACCATGGTTGAGGCTGGTGACCAGCCGCGACGCGAGCAGGGTGTAGTAGTCCGGCGAGAGTGCCGAGAGCAGGTTGCCGAGGGTGAAGATGGCCATCAGCGCCATCAGTGCGGCGCGTTTGCCAAAGCGGCTGAACAGCAGGGTCATGATCGGTGCGCCGACCATTACGCCGATGGCATAGGCGGTGATCAGCATGCCCGCGCTGGGGATACTGACTTCGACGCCTTGGGCGATCACCGGCAGCAGGCCCATCGGGGTGAATTCGGTAGTGCCGATGCCGAAGGCGCCAATCGCCAGGGCAAACAGAACCCGTTTTGGGGAAAGCGTGCTCATCAGGAGCTCCGATTGAAAGGTCAATGAGCAGTCGCACCGGCCGGGAACGGGCCGGTGCCGACCTGCAGGGTTCATCAGTCCCAGGCGGGCGCCAGGCTATCCGGGCTGACTTCACGGCCATTGCGCTCGAGCGAGGCGATGCGCGCCATGTCCTCGGCATCCAGTTTCAGGCTGCAGGCGAGCAGGTTGCTGGCCAGGTTCTCGCGCTTGGTGGAGGAGGGGATCACTGCGTAACCCAGCTGCATGGCCCAGGCCAGGGCCACCTGGGCGACGGTGGCCTTGTGCTTGCTGGCGATCTCGGCCAGTACCGGATCCTTGAGCACTTTGCCGTAGGCCAGGGTCATGTACGAGGTGACGGTGATGCCCTGGTCCTTGAGGTAGGCAGCCAGCTTGGCGTTTTGCAGGTAGGGGCTGAGCTCCACCTGGTTGGTGGCGATTTCACCTTGGCCGACCACGTCGATGGCTTGGCGGGTGAGTTCGATGTTGAAGTTGGACACGCCGATCTGGCGGGTCAGGCCGAGTTTCTTGGCGTCGGCCAAGGCGCTCATGTATTCGGCCAGTTCGATGCCATTCCCTGGGGCTGGCCAGTGGATCAGCAGCAGGTCGACGTAGTCGGTGCGCAGTTTGGCCAGGCTTTCGCGCAAGCTGGGGACCAACCGGTCTGCAGCATAGTTGTCGACCCAGATCTTGGTGGTGATGAACAGCTCGCTGCGCGCTACGCCGCTTTCGGCAATGGCCTGGCCGACGTCGGCTTCGTTCTTGTAGATCTGTGCTGTGTCGATGGCCCGATAGCCCAGCGCCAGGGCCGACTTGACCGAATCGATGACGGCCTGGCCGGTGAGGCGGTAGGTGCCAAGGCCGAAGGATGGAATGCTCATGGGGCTGCTCCTGCTGAGTGATTGGGGTTGAGCCAGAGCTTAGGTGCCCGGGTGCCCAAGTCGTTCGAATGGGGAGCAGTGTGGGGGGTTTGCAGGCGTTGATTAAGACGGGGCAATGCCAAGGTCTTTTGCGCTGAAGTCACGAATCATCCGCTGGCTCGTGAATCAGGTGCGGTAAACACCTTTGCTGGGGCAGGCAGGCACGGCCACCCTGCGGTGGCCATGCCGAGTGACGATCAACGGCGGCGGAACAGCGGCAGCGGCTCGTCGGTGGCGGCCTGGTAGGTCACCGAGAAGTCCTTCAGCCCCTGCAGGGCATCTTCCGGGTCCTTGTCGGCACGGATGGCGAAGGCATCGAAACCGCAGCGGGCCATGTAGAACAGTTGGTCACGGAGCACGTCGCCGATGGCGCGCAGCTCGCCCTTGAACTGGTAGCGGTCACGCAGCAGGCGCGCATTGGAATAGTTGCGCCCGTCGGTGAAGGCCGGGAAGTTCAGGGCGATGACCTGAAAGTGCTGCACGTCGTCGCCGATCTCTTCCGCTTGTTCATCGCTGTCCAGCCACACGCCCAGGCCACCGTCGCGGGCCTTGAGCAGGTGGGCATGGTCACGCCACAGTTGCAGGGGGACGATGTAGTCGTCGCAGTTGGTCAGCTCGTCGATCGTGGTTTCCTTGGGCAGCAGGTGCCAGGTTTCGTCGACGATCTGGTTGTTCTTAATGATTCGCTGCATAGACGCGTTCCTTGAAGGGGTCGATGCCGATACGCTGGTAGGTGTCGATGAAACGCTCTTCCTCGGTACGTTGTTCAACGTACACGGCGATCAGCTTCTCGATCACGTCGGCCATGTCATCCTGGGCGAAGGACGGGCCGAGGATCTTGCCCAGGCTCGCGTCACGTGCGGCGTTGCCACCCAGGGACACCTGGTAGAACTCCTCGCCCTTCTTATCCACGCCAAGGATACCGATGTGCCCGACGTGGTGGTGGCCGCAGGCGTTCATGCAACCGGAGATATTCAGATCGATCTCGCCGATGTCGAACAGGTAGTCCAGGTCGTCGAAGCGGCGCTGGATGGATTCGGCGATCGGGATCGACTTGGCGTTGGCCAGCGAGCAGTAGTCCCCGCCCGGGCAGCAGATGATGTCGGTCAGCAGGCCGATGTTCGGCGTGGCGAAACCACCTTCGCGCAGCTCCAGCCACAGGGCATGCAGCTGACGCTGCTCGACGTCGGCAAGAATGATGTTCTGCTCGTGCGAGGTGCGCAGGAAGCCGAAGCTGTAGCGCTCTGCCAGGTCCGCCACGGCGTCCAGCTGCTTGTCGGTGAGGTCTCCCGGGGCAACGCCGGTGGGCTTGAGCGACAGGGTCACGGCCACGTAGCCAGGGCGCTTGTGGGCACGGGTGTTGCGCGAGCGCCAGCGGGCGAAGCCTGGGTTCTCGGCGTCCTGGGCGCTGTAGTCGACGTTGTCCAGGGCCAGGTAGTCCGGGTCGATGAAGTGGCGCGAAACACGCTGCACTTCTTCTTCGGTCAGGGTCGTGCTGCCGCCACGCAGGTGGGCCATTTCGGCCTCGACCTTCTCGGCAAACACCTCTGGGGTCAGGGCCTTGACCAGGATCTTGATCCGCGCCTTGTACTTGTTGTCACGGCGGCCGTAACGGTTGTACACGCGCAGGATGGCGTCCAGGTAGCTGATCAGGTCCTGCCACGGCAGGAATTCATTGATGAACGAACCGACCACCGGGGTGCGGCCCAGGCCACCACCGACCAGCACACGGAAGCCCAGCTCACCGGCAGCGTTGCGCACCGGTTCCAGGCCGATGTCGTGCACTTCGATGGCAGCGCGGTCTTCCTTCGAGCCGTTGATCGCGATCTTGAACTTGCGCGGCAGGTAGGCGAACTCTGGGTGGAAGGTGGTCCACTGGCGAACGATTTCACACCAGGGGCGCGGGTCGATGACTTCGTCTGCGGCCACACCGGCGAATTGGTCGGTGGTGGTGTTGCGCAGGCAGTTGCCGCTGGTCTGGATCGCGTGCATCTGCACGGTGGCCAGTTCGGCAAGGATGTCTGGAATATCTTCAAGTGCCGGCCAGTTGAACTGCACGTTCTGGCGGGTGGAGATATGGGCGTAGCCCTTGTCGTAATCGCGGGCGATCTTGGCCAGGGTGCGGACCTGACGGGCGTTCAGCTGGCCGTAGGGCACGGCGACGCGCAGCATCGGGGCGAAACGCTGGATATAGAGGCCGTTCTGCAGGCGCAGAGGGCGGAATTCTTCTTCGCTCAGCTCACCGGCCAGGTAGCGGCGGGTCTGATCACGGAACTGCTTGACGCGGTCCTCGATGATCCGCTGATCGTACTCGTCGTATACGTACATAAAAGTCCTGTCTCAGGCTGCATGCAGCTATTCGCGCGCACGGCCGCGCACTCCGGTTCGGAGCGGGGAAACGATATCAGGTTGCGTTTATGCGCTAAAGTGATGTTTTTGCATATGAAAAGAACCAAACGAACTAAGTGAGATTGACTGGCATTTGTCCGTCACTCAGTGCCGCAGGTTTATACTCGTGGGTTTGTTGGTAAGGATGTAACCGCATGCTCAAGGCATTGTGCTACAGCTTGTGCCTGAGCCTGCCGCTGGCAGCCAGCGCTCAGGCCGCTTCGGTGGTGTTCCTCAACCCGGGGCTGCCCGGTGAGACGTTCTGGGCCAGCTACTCGCGCTTCATGCAGGCGGCCGCTGACGACTTGGGCATGACGCTGCAGGTGCAATACGGCGCACGCAACGCCGAGCGTGCACTTGGTCAGGCGCGGGCTGTGCTCAAGGGACCGCAGCGCCCGGACTACCTGGTGCTGGTCAACGAGCAATACGTTGCGCCGCAAATCCTCCGCTTGGCGCAAGGTAGCGAGGTCAAGCTGTTGCTGGTCAGCAACGGGCTGACTGCCAGCCAGGCGAGCGGTATTGAGGCTCAGCCCGCAAAATACGGCGCTTTATTAGGGACCCTGACGGCCAATGACGAGCAGGCCGGCTACCAGATGCTGCACCAGATGGTCGCCTTGCTGCCGCGCAGTAACGCGCCTGTGGACCTGGTAGCTTTCGCCGGGATAAAGACCACGCCCGCCTCGCAGTTGCGTGAACAAGGCATGCGCCGCGCCCTGGCCGACTTCCCTCAGGTGCGACTGCGGCAGGTGGTTTACGGCGGCTGGGACCGGCAGCGCGCCTTTGAACAGGCGCAGCAGTTGTTGCAGCGCTACCCGGGTACCCAACTGGTGTGGTCGGCCAACGACGAAATGGCGTTCGGCGCCATGCGCGCGTTCGAAGCTGCGGGGCGCAAGCCTGGACGAGATGTGGTGTTCAGCGCCATCAACAGTTCCCCCGAGGCCTTGCGCGCGCGCATCGATGGGCGCCTGGGGGTGTTGATGGGTGGGCATTTCAGTCTCGGCGGTTGGGCCATGGTCATGCTGCATGACGATGCCCATGGTGTGGATATCGCTCGGGACGCAAAGCGCGACCATGTGCTGCCTGTGTTGCAGTCGGTCGATCCGCTCAAGGCCAAGCGCTGGCTCAAACTGGCGGAGCAGGACGACTTTGGTGTGGACTTCAAGCGCTTCAGCGCCGAAGGGCGCCCGCCTGCTTACCGTTACCCCTTCCTCACGTCACCTGTCGACTACTGAAAAACCCTGCTTGAGAGAAGGGCATTGCTCGTCTTAACTGCTGGTTGTGAAGTGCATTCCCATAACCACTACAAGAGGCAATGCAATGGGAAATACAACCAAGGCCCGCAAAGCTGACAGCAGCGTCGATGCCTGGGCGATCCTCTGCCTGATCGTCCTGGTGGTGGTCACTGCCGTGTACTGGGTCAGCCACCAATAGCCCTGGCTCCAGACCATGATGCAACCTGAGCCGCCCGCGCAAGGGAATTGCGCGGGCGGGTTGCGTTTCAGCGGGCGGTCAGGTGCAGCGCCAGTTGTACCAGGCCGATCAGGACCAGGATGAACACCAAGGTGAACAGTGCGCCGAGCGCGATGAAATGGCTGGCCTTGCCATGGGTGAAGTCGCGCGCGCGGTTTTTACCGCTCTGTACGCCCAGTGCGGCGGCGAGGATGCTGTGCAGCATCTGCCAGAAGGTAGGGGGTTTGCCTTGGCTGGAATCGTCCATGTTGGCTCCGCTATTCAAGAGGCAATCAGGGACAGTGTAGATGGAAGATGGGGCCGCTAAGCGGCCCCGCACAGGTCAGTTGTCGTAGCCCAGGTTCGGTGCCAGCCAGCGCTCGCTGACGCTGACATCCTGGCCCTTGCGTGCGCTGTAGCTGTCGATCTGGTCTTTGTCGACCTTGCCCACGGCAAAGTACTGCGCCTGTGGGTGAGCGAAGTACCAACCGCTGACCGCGGCGGCCGGGAACATGGCGAAGTGCTCGGTAAGGAACACACCGCTGGGGCCGGTTTCACCGATGGCCGTGCCATCGAGCAGGCGGAACAGCGTGGCTTTTTCGGTATGGTCCGGGCAGGCCGGGTAGCCTGGGGCAGGACGGATGCCGCGGTACTGTTCCTTGATCAGTGCTTCGTTGTCCAGGTGTTCGTCACGCGCATAACCCCAGTGCTCTTTACGCACCTGCTCGTGCAGCCACTCGGCGCACGCCTCGGCCAGGCGGTCGGCAAGGGCCTTGACCATGATCGAGCTGTAGTCGTCGCCCTTGTCCTGGTAAGCCTTTGCCACTTCCTCGGCACCAATGCCGGCGGTCGTGATGAAGCCCCCCATGTAGTCGGTGACGCCGCTGTCCTTTGGCGCGACGAAGTCGGCCAGGGAGAAATTCGGCTTGCCATCGGGCTTGATGGTCTGCTGGCGCAGGTGGTGCAACGTAGCGAGGGTCTGACCATTGTCGCCGTAGACCTGAATATCGTCATCGGCAACCTGGTTGGCAGGCCAGAAACCGAACACGGCGCGCGCGCTGATCAGCTTTTCGTCGATCAGTTTGTCGAGCATCTCGCGAGCATCGTTGTACAGCGAGGTCGCCGCTTCACCCACCACTTCATCGGTGAGGATGCGTGGGAACTTGCCGGCCAGGTCCCAGGAAATGAAGAACGGCGTCCAGTCGATGTACTCGGCCAGGGTGCGCAGGTCGATGTTGTCCAGCACCTTGACGCCTGTGAAGGCAGGGGCGGCCGGCTGATAAGCGGCCCAGTCGTACTTCGGCTTGGCCGCCACTGCCTGCGCATAGCTCAGGCGCTCGGTGCGGGCACTGCGGTTGGCAGTGCGCTCACGCACGTCGACATAGTCCAGGCGGGTTTTTTCAACGAAGTCAGGCTTGAGCTCCTTGGACAGCAACTGGGTGGCCACACCTACCGCGCGGGAGGCGTCGGTCACATAGATCACTGCATCGTTGCTGTACTTAGGCTCGATCTTGACCGCCGTGTGGGCCTTGGACGTGGTGGCGCCGCCGATCATCAACGGCAGCGCGAAGCCCTGGCGCTGCATTTCGCGGGCAACGTGAACCATCTCGTCCAGTGACGGCGTGATCAGGCCGGACAATCCGATGATGTCGCACTTCTCGTCGCGGGCGGTCTGCAGGATCTTCTCTGCCGGTACCATCACGCCGAGGTCGACGATGTCATAGCCGTTGCAGCCCAGGACCACGCCGACGATGTTCTTGCCGATGTCGTGCACGTCGCCCTTGACCGTCGCCATGAGAATCTTGCCCTTGGCTTCGGGCTTGTCACCTTTTTCGGCCTCGATGAACGGGATCAGGTGGGCCACGGCCTGCTTCATCACCCGCGCCGACTTGACCACCTGCGGCAGGAACATCTTGCCTGCGCCGAACAGGTCGCCAACCACGTTCATGCCGCTCATCAGCGGCCCTTCGATGACTTCGATCGGGCGCGCACATTGCTGGCGGCACTCCTCGGTGTCTTCGACGATGTGTGCGGTGATGCCTTTGACCAGCGCATGTTCCAGGCGCTTGCCTACCGGCAGTGAGCGCCAGGCCTCGTTTTCGACTTCCTTGGTGGCACCCCCGCCTTTGTAATCATCGGCGATGGCCAGCAGCGCATCGGTACCTTCAGGCGTGCGGTTGAGCACCACGTCCTCGACCCGCTCGCGCAGCTCGGCCGGGATCTCGTCATAGATCTCCAGCTGGCCAGCGTTGACGATACCCATCGTCAGGCCGTTGCGGATGGCGTGGAACAGGAACACCGAGTGGATCGCCTCGCGCACCGGGTTGTTGCCGCGGAACGAGAACGACACGTTGGACACGCCGCCCGAGCTCAACGCATAGGGCAGGTGGTCACGAATGTAGGCGCAGGCCTCGATGAAATCCACGGCATAGTTGTTGTGCTCTTCGATGCCGGTAGCGACGGCGAAGATATTGGGGTCGAAAATGATGTCTTCCGGCGGGAAGCCGACTTCATTGACCAGGATGTCGTAGCTGCGCTGGCAGATTTCCTTCTTGCGGGCGGCGGTGTCGGCCTGGCCGACCTCGTCGAAGGCCATCACCACCACGGCCGCGCCGTAGCGTTTGCACAGGCGAGCGTGATGCTTGAACTGCTCGACGCCCTCTTTCATGGAGATCGAGTTGACGATGCCTTTGCCCTGAATGCATTTGAGGCCCGCTTCGATCACCTCCCATTTGGACGAGTCGATCATGATCGGCACGCGAGAGATGTCTGGCTCGCCTGCAATCATGTTGAGGAAACGGACCATGGCAGCCTGGGAGTCGAGCATCCCTTCGTCCATGTTGATGTCGATCACCTGAGCACCGGCCTCTACCTGCTGCAGGGCGACTTCCAGCGCTTCGGTGTAATTCTCTTCGCGGATCAGCCGGGCAAACTTGGCGGAGCCGGTGATGTTGGTGCGCTCACCGACGTTGACGAACAGCGACTGGCGATCGATGGTGAACGGCTCCAGGCCCGACAGCCGGCAGGCCTTGGCGATCTGCGGAATCTGGCGTGGTTTGTATTTGCCCACGGCCTCGGCGATGGCCTGGATGTGCCCGGGGGTGGTACCGCAGCAACCGCCGATGATGTTGAGGAACCCGCTGGCTGCGAACTCCTCGACTACCGCAGCCATCTCGGCCGGGGTTTCGTCGTACTCGCCGAAGGCATTCGGCAGGCCGGCATTGGGGTGGGCAGACACGTGGGTGTCGGCTTTGGTCGACAGCTCTTCGAGGTAAGGGCGCAGGTCCTTCGCCCCCAGTGCGCAGTTCAGGCCAACGGAAATCGGCTTGGCATGGCGTACCGAGTTCCAGAACGCTTCGGTGGTCTGGCCGGACAGGGTGCGGCCCGAGGCATCGGTGATGGTGCCGGAGATCATGATCGGCAGTTCGATGCCGTCATCTTCGAACACCTGCTGCACGGCGAAGATCGCCGCCTTGGCGTTGAGCGTGTCGAAGATGGTCTCGATGAGGATCAGGTCGGCGCCACCCTCGATCAGGCCGCGGGTGGCCTCGATGTAGTTTTCCACCAGTTCGTCGAAGGTGACGTTGCGGTAGCCGGGGTCGTTGACGTCTGGGGAAATCGAGCAGGTGCGGCTGGTGGGGCCGAGCACGCCGGCAACGAAACGCGGTTTGTCGGGCGTTTCCAGGGTCTTGGCATCCGCCACCTGGCGGGCGATGCGCGCGCCCTCGACGTTCAGCTCGTAGACCAGCGACTCCATGCCGTAGTCGGCCTGGGAAATCTGCGTGGCGTTGAAGGTGTTGGTTTCCAGAATATCGGCGCCGGCGTCCAGGTACGCCTTCTCGATGGCAGCGATGACATCGGGGCGGCTGAGCAGCAGCAGGTCGTTGTTACCTTTTACATCGCTTGGCCAATCGGCGAAGCGCGTGCCACGATAGTCGTGTTCCTCGAGGCGGTAACTCTGGATCATAGTACCCATGCCGCCGTCGAGGATCAGGATGCGCTCATTGAGTGCGTGCTGGAGTGCTTGGAGACGAGCGCTGCGGTCGGACATAGGAACTACCTGGTCGGGCAAATATCAGAAGGTGCGGAATCATAACAAAGCTGCGCGGTTTTTAGGCGCACCGGCCATTCGCATGAATTTCGTTCATGTTGCGCCATGAAGCACCCACGCTCGACCAGGCAAAAACGTGATGGCTTTTCTAGAACCCAGGACTTTCGGCACATGGTGCATCGTTTTCTTGTCGGCGCTCTCGCGCTGCTGCTCAGCAGTGTCGCGCTCGCACAAGCCCCCCAATCGAGCGCGGTAATTTCCTACACCCGGGATATTCAACCGATTTTCACCGAGAAGTGCGTGGCCTGCCATGCCTGTAACGACGCTGCTTGCCAGTTGAAGCTGGAGAGCCCGGAAGGGGCTGTGCGCGGTGCAACCAAGGTACCGGTGTACCAGGGTGAAAGGAGCAAGGCAGTCCCGACCACGCGGCTTTTCTACGACGCGCACAGCGAAGAGCAGTGGCGCAAGAAGGGCTTCTATTCGGTGCTCGACAGCCAGGGTAGCCAGGCTGCGTTGATGGCCCGCATGCTGGAGCTGGGGCACAAGGCCCCGCTTACCCCCAACGCCAAGCTGCCCGACGACATCGTCCTGGGGCTTGAGCGCAACAACATGTGCCCATTGCCCCATGAGTTCGATGCCTACGCCGGCGCCCACCCCAAAGAGGGTATGCCACTGGCTGTCACCGGCCTGACCGACAAGCAATACCAGACCCTGCAGGCGTGGCTGGCGGCAGGTGCGCCGGTCGAGTATCAGCCCATTCAACCCAGCGCGGCCGAGGCAAAACAGATCGCCGACTGGGAAGAACTGCTCAATCGACCAGGCTCTACCGAGGCCTTGGTGGGGCGCTGGCTGTACGAGCACCTGTTCCTGGCGCACATCCATTTCGTCGGTGGCGAGCAGGGCCACTTCTTCCAGTGGGTGCGTTCGCGCACGCCCAGCGGCCAGCCGGTCGACGTGATTGCCACGCGCCGCCCCAACGATCCGCCGGGTACCGACTTCTATTACCGGTTGATTCCAGTGCAGGGCGTGATCGTGCACAAGACCCACATCACTTACCCGATGGGGCCGCAAAAGCTCAAGCGCGTGAAGCAGCTGTTCTATGCCGGTGACTGGCACGCCAGTGCGCTGCCAGGCTATGGGCCGCGCCACCGCGCCAACCCGTTCGAGACCTTCGAGGCGATCCCGGCGGTGGCGCGCTACCAGTTCATGCTGGATAACGCCGAATACTTCGTCCGCACCTTCATTCGCGGGCCGGTGTGCCGTGGGCAGATCGCTACCGATGTGATTCGCGATAACTTCTGGGCGCTGTTCCAGGAGCCGGCGCACGACCGCTACATTACCGATGCTGCGTACCGTGGCCAGGCCACACCGTTGCTCGCCATGCCAGGCCAGATCGACGACGTGGGCAGTGTGCTCAACCTGTGGCATGCCTATCGTGACAAGCGCAACGAGTATGAAAAGCTGCGTCGCCAGGCCTACGCCGAAATGCCAGCGCCTGGCTGGTCGACCCTGTGGGCCGGCAACGACAATGCGCTGCTCAGCATCTTCCGCCACTTCGACAGCGCGTCAGTGACCAAGGGCCTGGTCGGCGATGTGCCGCTGACCATGTGGCTGTTCGACTACCCGCTGTTCGAACGTACCTATTACCAGTTGGCGGTCAATTTCGATGTCTTCGGCAATGTCTCGCACCAGTTGCAGACGCGGCTGTATTTCGACTTGATCCGCAACGGTGCCGAGGTCAATTTCCTGCGCCTGATGCCGGCGGATGAGCGTGGTGCCATTCTCAGCGACTGGTACCAGAACGGTGGCAAGGTGAAGATGTGGCTCGACTATGAAGACATCGACACCGACACGCCAAGCGGCATCAGGCTCGACCCGCGCGACCCCAAGCGTGACTTCGGCCTCAAGCTGCTGCAACGCACCGGCAGCCTGAATGCCGCACCTGACCCGATCAACCGGTGCCAGGGTGCCTATTGTTCGCGGCCGCAGATGAACGAAGAATTCCGTAACGTCGAGCAGTCGCTCAGCCGCCTGGTATCTCGCCCGGCCGCGGGCCTGAAGGTGATCGATCAGTTACCGGAAGCCACGATGTTGCGCATCGAAGGGCAGGGCGGTCAGCGCCAGGTCTACAGCCTGCTGCGCAACCGTGCCCACAGCAATGTCGCGTTCCTGCTGGGCGAGGCCGCGCGCTACCAGCCGGGGCTCGATACCCTGACCCTGTACCCCGGGGTGCTCAGCAGTTACCCGAACTTCATCTTCAACATCCCGGCGGCAGATGTGCCAGAGTTCGTCGAAGACATGGAATATGCGCGCGATGATCCGGCCAGGTTCGAACGTATCGTCATGCGCTGGGGCGTGCGCCGCAGCCACCCGCAGTTCTGGCGTTACTTCCACGACCTGAGCGCCTATATCAAGGAAACCCAACCGTTGGAGGCCGGGGTGCTGGACATGAACCGCTACGAGAACCTCTGATCGGTTGAGCTGACCTTTCCGGCACACCTGCGGTCGGAAAGGTTGGAGGGTCCGGGGCTGCCAGGCAGCCCAACGTGGCCTCAATGCACCAAGGCAATCGCAGGGTGATCCATGCTGTATTCGCTTCAGGCACTGCGGGCGTTCGCCGCCTGGGTGGTGGTCTGCCACCATTTCATGCAGATCTTTTTCGACTTCCATGCCACTGGCCCCGTTGGCCAATTGCTCACTGCCCGCGGCGCTGTGGGTGTCGACATCTTCTTCGTCATCAGCGGGCTGGTGATCTACCTTTCGACCCGGGACAAACCCGTGGAGCCGCGTCAGTTTCTGCTCAACCGCGCGTTGCGAATCGTCCCTGCCTATTGGTTCTACACCCTGCTGATGGCGCTCGTGCTGCTGGCCTTCAGCCAATGGATGCCGCACCAGGCATTCACCTGGCATCACCTGTTGCTGTCGTTGCTGTTCATTCCGGCGGAGAACCCAGGTGGCTACGGCCTGTACCCGACGTTGAACGTGGGCTGGACGCTGAACTTCGAGATGTTCTTCTACCTTCTGTTTGGCCTGGCATTCCTGGTCCGCAAGCGCCACCAATTGCTGCTGGTGACCGCTGCGCTGCTGCTGGTCAGTGAAGTGCTGGGCCGCGTTGGCGTGCTCAGCCGCTTCTACAACAACGGCATCATCTACGAATTTCTGCTCGGTATCGGCATCGGTGTGCTGTACCGCCGCGGCCTGGTGCGTGAAGCGCTGTGGTTGCCGCTGGCATTGCTGGGGGTGGCCGTCTATGCGATCTACCACCTGGACGCCTCCCAGCGCCTTTTGCATTGGGGCCTTCCCAGCGCACTGATCGTGCTGGCATTCGTAGCGCTTGAGCCGTACTTCCAGGGCAATCGGGTACTCAAGGCATTAGGCGACTGCTCGTACTCGGTGTATCTGATCCACGTGCTGGTACTGTACGCGGGCTGGTTCGCCAGCCAGCGCCTGCACCTCAATCCCTACCTGGTCTTTGCCCTGTGCGTGCCGTCCATTGGACTAATGTCGTGGTTCAGCTACCAGTGGCTGGAGCGGGGCCTTTACCGGCGGATGCAGGCGTGGCTGGCGGCGCCGCGGGAGCAAACGCCGGCATTTGCTCTTTCCCGAGTCAAATGCTAGGACTTTGTTCGAAGGCCAGGTTGGCGTACACTTGGCCGCAAGTCTGTGAGGAACTTACATGAGCGCTATAACCATTACCGACGCCGCCCATGATTACCTGGCCGATCTGCTTTCCAAGCAGAACACGCCTGGCATCGGCATCCGCGTATTCATCACCCAGCCGGGCACCCAGTACGCCGAAACCTGCATTGCCTACTGCAAGCCAGGCGAAGAAAAGCCTGACGACACCGCCGTGGGCCTGAAGAGCTTCACGGCCTACCTGGATGCCGTCAGCGTGCCGTTCCTGGAAGACGCGCTGGTCGACTATGCCACCGACCGCATGGGCGGCCAGCTGACCATCAAGGCGCCGAACGCCAAAGTGCCAATGGTCAACGAAGACAGCCCGATCAACGAGCGTATCAACTATTACCTGCAGACCGAGATCAACCCGGGCCTGGCCAGCCACGGTGGCCAGGTCAGCCTGGTGGATGTGGTCGACGACGGCATTGCAGTGCTGCAGTTCGGTGGTGGTTGCCAAGGCTGCGGTCAGGCTGACGTAACCCTCAAGGACGGCATCGAGCGGACCCTGCTCGAACGTATTCCAGAGCTCAAGGGCGTGCGGGATGTGACTGACCACACCCAGAAGGAAAACGCCTACTACTGATCGGTAGTTCGGCGTTGGCAACACCCTGCTAGCAACAAACTGTTACGGATTCAACCCCTGCGACAACAGGCCGCAGCCCGTGTTTAAAGGGCTGCAAGCCACCACCGCCTTGGTCGGGTAGAACCGCTTGGGGTGTCATGCCAGAATGCCCCGGTTTTTCGGCCGGCCCGTCCCGAGGGTCGGCACCTTCCCTTTAAAGGATGGTTCCATGAATGATCTGTTGACCCGGCGCGCAGTTGTCGCCGGGATGGGCGTTCTCGGGCTCGGCCTGCTGGCAGGCTGCAACCCGGCCCGAGGGCTCGAGTTCGAGTACGGCAAGAACATGAGCAACGAAATCCTGGGGCGCAAGTTCCGCCTCAAGGATACCAAGGGCAACGTCGTCACCCTGTCGAGCTTCTACGGCAGCATGCCGATGATCTTCTTCGGGTTCACCCAGTGCCCGGCAGTCTGCCCGACCACCCTGGCGCGCGCGGCGCAAATCCGCAAGCTGCTCCGTGGCCGCGACCGCGAGCTGTTCCAGGTGGTGTTCATCACCCTGGACCCTGAGCGCGACACCCCCGAGGTGCTCGACGCCTACGTCAAGGCTTTCGACCCCTCGTTCATGGCCCTTACCGGTACGCCGGAGGAAATCGCCGAGGTGGCCAAGGAATTCAAGGTGTTCTACGAGAAGGTCCCGGCCGGTGACACGTACACCATCTCTCATTCGTCCACCAGCTACGTCTACGATACGCGTGGCACCCTGCGCCTGAGCCTGGGCCATTCCCTGAACGCCAAGGAATGCGCCGAAGACCTGGTCACCCTGATGGAGATCTGCTAATGGCTGTTTCACTGCACCCGTTCAAGCGCGGCCTGGCCGCTATCGCCTTGCTGGGGCTGGCGCTGCCGGCTTTGGCCGAGACCACCGTAAGTGATGCCTGGGTACGTGCCAGCGTACCGCACCAGCAGTCCACCGGTGCGTTCATGACCCTGACTGCCAGCAGCGACAGCAAGCTGACAGGGGTGGCATCGCCAGTGGCCAAGACTGTGCAAGTGCACGAGATGACCATGAACGGTGATGTGATGGGCATGAAGCAGGTCGAAGCCGTGCAGTTGCCCGCCGGCAAGCCGGTGAGCCTGGACCCCAATGGCTATCACGTGATGTTGATGGGTTTGACGAAGCAGGTGAAGGAAGGCGACAAAGTCCCGCTGACCTTGACCGTGGAAGATGCCAAGGGTGGCAAGGAAACCTTGGAAGTGCAGGCAGAGGTACGGGCGCTCAACGCCGAGATGGGCGGCGGGCACGACCACATGCACATGAAGCACTGATTGACCCGGGGCCGCTAAGCGGCCCCACTTCATTCAGCTGCGAAAACGTGGCAAAGGCCGTTCCAGGGTCAGCGAGGTCAAGGTCTTGCGGACCTGGGCTTCGTCGGCCTCCAGGGCCTTGAGACTCGCGCGGATCTTGCCAGCGGCAGGCACATCACCCTGCCGGTCGATCCAGTCGGCGATCTCTTTGCAGGCACTGCTCAGGCAGGCCTGGCGCTGGTTCATCAACGATATGAGGGTGGTGAGCTCTCTTTCGGACATGGCAGGAACCTCCAATTCAGCCTAGTCAGTGTAGCAGCAGTTACCCGTGCAGGCAGGCGGTGCGATAGGCGCCTGGGGTGACGCCAAAGGCTTGCTTGAATTGCCGGCTGAGGTGGCTCTGGTCCGCGAAGCCCAGGTTGAAAGCCACGTCGGTCGCAGCCAGGCCGCGCTTGAGCATTTCCCGGGCGCGGGCCAGGCGCCGTTGCTTGAGCCAGGCATGCGGCGGCAGGCCGGTGGCTTGGCGGAACACCCGGGCGAAATGGAACGGCGATAGATTGACCGCGCCCGCCAGCGCTTCGAGCGATGGCGGCTCTGCCAGTTGGCTCTCCAGCAGCTCGCGGGCGCGGGCTACGGCCAGTGGTTCGTGGCCAGGGGGCGCGGGTTCAGCGCATTGCCCGTGTCGTTGAACCAGGGCCAGAACCGCCTGGCGCCAGGCCGTCTGTTGCTGCAGGGCACTGGCGCTGGCTTCGGACAGCTGATGCAGCTTGCTGAAGGCGATGGCCAGGGCCGGGTCCTGGATCACGCTGTCCTTGAAGCTGGGCATGCCGTGGCGGCCCAGTTCCAGCTCGTCGAGCACCCCGGTCACCCGTTCATGGTCCGGATAGAACCCGCGGTAGCGCCAGCCAGCCTCATGGGCGGTAGCGCCGGTATGCAGTTCGTCCGGGTTGATCAGCACCATGCTGCCCACCGGCGCCAGGTGCTCGCTGCCGCGGTGCCAGAAGCGCTGGGCACCCGACTCGATCACAGTGAACACATAACCTTCGTGAACATGCGGGGCGAAGCGTTGCTGAATGTAGCGCGCATGCAACATCTCGACATCGCCCAGGGCGGGCGCCTGCCAAAGGTGGGTCTGTTCGCGCAGGGGCGTGCTCATGTCAGCCAGCTGCGCAGCAGGAAGAAGATCAACATGCTCACCAGCATGCTCAGCAATACACTGCGGGTCAACAGCACCAGCACGATGGCCACTACAGCCCCCAGCAGGTAGGGATTGAGCGGGCTCAAGTCCAGCTGATGGCCGGGCAGGAAGACGATTGGCCCGCAAATCGCGGTGAGCATGCCCGGCACGGCAAAGCCTAGAAACTGCCGGGCATTGGAGCTCAGGCGCAGCGGTAGGCGCGGCTCCAGGAACGCGTAGCGATTGAGGAAGACGACGGCGCCCATGGCGAAGATCAGTAGCCAGATCATACGCGACCTCCGGAAAATTTCTGGCAGACGAAACCGGCAGCCATGCCCAGCAGGCCGGCGGCCACCAGCGCGGTTTCCCAATGCCAGTAGCTGAAAAGCACTGAACAGAACAGCGACACCGCCACGCACACTAGCGTGGCGAGGTTGCGCACCAGTGGGGCGATCAGGGCGACAAAGGTGGCGACAATGGAAAAATCCAGGCCCAGCTGGTCCAGGTGCGGGATGTTCTGGCCCAGCACGATCCCGGCCAGGGTGAACAGGTTCCAGGCCACATAGAAGGTCAGGCCGACTCCCAGCGCGTACCAGCGGTTGAATTGCTGTTGGTCATAGTGGCTGGTCAAGGCGAAGAACTCATCGGTCAGCAGGAAACCCAACCCCAGGCGCCAGCGCAGCGGCTGGTTCGACAGCACCGGGCGCATCGATAAGCCGTAAAGCAGATGTTGCGAGGTCAGCAGCAGGGTGGTCAGCAAGATCGACAGCAGGTTGGCGCCACCCTTGAGCATGCCGATGGCCACCAGTTGCGCGGCGCCCGCGAACACGATCGCCGACAGCCCCTGACCCTCCCAGGCACTGAGGTTGGCCTCGATGGCCATCGAGCCAGCCAGCAGGCCCCAAGGCGCGACGGCCAGTGATAACGGAAGAATGGCGATGGCGCCGTGCAGAAAAGCTTGGCGAGCGATGGGCGGACTGCTTTGCATGATGGCTGCAACACTGTTGTTCGGCAGCGCAGCATGCCAGAGGGTGGGCCAGGTGGCTTGAACGATCTTGCTGGTTTGCCACTGCCGTAGCAATGATCAACGCTGGCTGGTCAACCGCCGTTGTGCTGCTGCGCAACCATTGATTTCCACCGCCTTTTGCAGCAAGTCCCGGCGATGCTGTGGGTCCAGGTCGCCCAGCAACCGATACACCTCAGCCTGATAGTCGCGTTGGCGGCCCCACTGCATTTCCAGCCCTTGTGGCTGGCTGCGGCTGCAAGCCAGGCGTGTGGCCGGTTGCGGGTAGTAGGGCGCATACAGCGTGGCCATGCCTGGTATCGCTTCGAGCGCCTCGCGGTAACGGGGGCTGGCGTTATACGGTGGGCACCAGGTGGCGATCGCCGTAGCGGGCGGGGCAAAGCCCTGCTGCAGGCTGGCCTTGAGCAGCGGGCAGGCAGCATCAGGGATTTGCGCCGCAGGCAGGTAGGTCGTGTAGTACAGGGCCAGGCGGTATTGGGCCACGGGATGGCCGAGCTCCACTGACTTTTCAAGCAGGGCTACCGCAGTTGGCAGCGTGCGGGCCATGGCCTGGCCCTGGCGTTTGAGTTCCGGGTCGCCGCCAATGGCAGTGCGCAGCGTGTTGCCGTCATCCTCTGGAGTGTCGGCCTGCTCCAGCAATGGCAGGGCCTGGCGATACAGCAAGTCGGCATGCGGATCGATACGCACGTCGAGCGCTTGTGCGGCAAACGGCATCAGCGAGATGAGCAGTGCGGGCACGCGGGCGAAACCACTCACAGGCAGGCCCCACTGGCACCACAGCCCGGATAAGCAGAAAGATACTGGTAGTCGGCTCGGGTGTTCATCACAAGTACACGTGCGCCTCAGGCGTATCGGAACGATGGCCTATTCTAGCCAACCGGATGGCGCTACCGAAAGGGCAACGCACATTTGTCAGACGAGCTTGACCGGGGCGACCTTGCGTTGGGCATGTTTTTCCTGGGCCAGGCCCAGTTTGGCGGTGATGACCTTGGCCAGTGCATCGTTGCCCAGATCGTTCAGGTGCAAGCGATCGATGAACAGCTCGGCCCCGAAGGCAGGGGAGCTGCTCAGCATGCTGTTCATGTCGTAACACGGCACCGGATCCGCCTGGCTCTTGATGCGCCTGAAGAAGGCCATGTGCAGCTGACTGTCGAAGGCGCCTTCGAGCAGCCGGTCGAAGTTGGTCGGTTGCTGTTCCAGTGCCGATAGCATGGCTCGCTCTCCGGCAGGCAGCGTTTCACGGCACCACGGCAGCAGCGGTTGGAGAATGAAGGTGAGGGTGGCGTGGCTGTCGGCAAGCAAGCGTTCCCATTGACTCAAGGTACGCCCGATGCAGTCGGCAGCGTGTGCCAGGCGTTTCTGTGGGGCGGATAATGGCCAGGCAGGGGGCGGCACCTGCCGACGCGGGGCCAGGGCCTGGCCAAGGCGTTGCCACAGCGAGTCCCGGCGTGCCGGGCTGGCAGGTAGCGCGCCTTCGTTGAAACTGTTCAGGTAGTTCTGATAGGCCTTGGCATGCAGCGCAGCGTGCGGGCCGCCTAGCATTTCGCCCAGGCCCTCGTGGGCCAAGGTGTTGAGGCCGCTGAGCACCACCACGTGGCCGATTTCGCTGAAGCGATGCTGATGGGTGAGAAACAGCAGCAGTTCCTGGCTGGCATTGAGCCCACAGCCAGCGAGGCTCAACCACACCTCCCCGGTGAGCATCGACAGGTGCGAGGCCACCGTATGCTCATCGGAACTGGCACCGATCCCCAAGGCGGTCGAACCGCCGACGAGCAAATTGACACGGCCGGTGCCGCCATATTCGCCGGCCGAAAATCGCTTGCCGGCGCAATGGCTGTAGCGCAAACCCAGCGCATCGGTGTTGATGGTGCCGGAACGGTAGCCGCTTTCGTGCACATGCAGGGTGTGCGGGGCACGGCGGCTGCCCAGTTGCAGGAAACGCTGGTAGTCGAGCGACAGTGGCGCAGGCAGGCCCGTGCCGAATGTTGCGCTACTGGACGGGTTCATGGGCGCTCCTTGTTGTCCGGCGTGGCGTCGCACCGAGGCGTCAGCCCGCCAGCTCCTTGATGTTGTAGGCCAGGCCACCGACTGCGATGAGCAACAGGGCAACCCCCGAGGCCAGCGAAATCACCCGGTTGCTACGCTGCGAGGCGATCTTGCCGATGGCAAAGATGTAAAGGCTGAGCACGGCGAAGTCGATGGTCACCCACAGCAGGGACAGCACCATCATGCTTTTGCCGAACGATTCGGTGATCTGGATGAACTGTGGGAAGAAGGCGATGAAGAAAATGATGTCCTTGGGGTTGGAAATACCGACCATGAACCCTTGCCACAAACCGCCCCGCCCGGCTCTTGCCGGTTGCTCAAGCGCCTCGCAGGCAGGCGCCTGCAGGCATTCGCGCAAGGTGCCTACGGCGATGTAGCCAATGAACAGGCAGCCGAGCAGGCTCATGCCACTGAGCCAGGCCTTGTCGATCGCTGCACTGGTGAGGATGACCCAGGCCGCGGCGCCGATCAGCACCAGGGAAGCCCAGTTGGTGCCGACAGCGGTGAACATGGCCTTGCGTGAGCCAGAGGCCGCGGCGGTGTTGACGATCAATGCCACGACCGGGCCGGGTGTGGCGATCAGCAGCAGTACGGTCAGGGCGTAGGTAGCGGTCAGTGCGGTATTCACGGTCAGTTCTCGATCTGGGTGTCTGGTGTTGCGTGGACGTGGGCATGAAAGGGGCAGCGCGATGGGTTGAGCGAGCCTGCTTCCTGCAGTTGGTATTGCTTCCATTCGAAGTTGTCGGCCTGGCCAAAGAAGCCCAGGCTGTCGGGCATCACGCCGTCGTTGTAGCGCTGCACGCGTTCGCGGATGCGTGCACGGATGCGCTTGCCGCTCTCAGTGGCGGCATTGGCCACTTCGTCGAAGTTTTCTCGCGGGTTGATGACGAAGGTGATGTGATTGCCCAGGTTGCGGCTTTTCATCTGATGGTGGCCGGGAAAATTCATGTTGATGAACAGCGCCATGCCGGCGTAGCAGAACGACCAGCCACTGTCGTGGGGGTCGGCTGGGATCGCTTGCGGCCACGGGTGCGGGTCACGGGCATGAACCCCGCGCAGCACCTTCCAGGCCAGCGCCTGCTGTTCGGCCAGGTTGCTGTCGGCGGCCGTTTCGAGAAACACCACCAGCGGGCTGCCGATGCGTTGCTTGACCGGCACCGGTGCTATGGTGCGCACGTATTCGGCCAGCCCTTGAGCGATGTCATCGGCGAGCTGTTCAGCGCGGGCGAAGAGGATGTGGCAGGATTCACCGGCCACCGCCTTGCGCCCGAACAGGCATGGAAAGTCGGGGTTGGCGAGGATGGTGCGAAAATGTTGTATCGTTTCGTGCGTCCAGTGCTGCGTGTTCCGGACATGTTCAGTGGCCAGCTCTAGCGCGTCCAGGCGATAGCAGTTTCCATAACCCGTAAACATGATTTCCCCAGGCGTTTAATGAGTAGAACGTTCAAGACACATGCAGGCAGGTTATTGGCTTATCTTTGTTGTTTACCTGCATTTTCTGGGGCGTACCTGGCGTTGTAAAACGCGTGGTACTATGACCTGCCATTAGTCTCACTCATGCTTCGGGGGCATCATGTCGGAACGGATCCAGGCCTTGCACGCGCTGCGTGCCTTCGAGGTGGCCTCACGGTACGGGTCGTTCACCCGCGCGGCCGAAGAGCTGGCCCTGACCCAAGGCGCCGTCAGCCACCACATAAAGACCCTCGAAAGCCTGTTCGGCTGCGACCTGTTCGAGCGACGTGGGCCCAAGTTGAGCCTCACCGAGCATGGGCGCCTGCTGTCCCAGGAGCTCAAAGTCGGCTTCAAGATCATCGAGAACGCCTGTGCACTGCTGCGCCAAGACCGCTACGGCCTGCGCTTGAAGGCGCCCTCGACGCTGACGGTGCGCTGGTTGCTGAGGGCCCTGGATGCCTTCAAGAAAGTCGATGACAGCTGCAGCGTCCAATTGTCGAGCGTGTGGATGGACATCGACACGGTGGACTTCTACTCCGAGCCCTACGACTGCGCCTTTCTCCTGTCCAACGGCCGGTTCGCCGCCGACATCGAGAGTTTCAAGCTGTTCGACGAATGGCTGATCCCTGTGTGCCACCCAGACTATATGGCGCATGAGCAGCCGGCACTGGGTGACCTGCGCCAATGTGAACTGCTGCACCCTTCATCGGACCGACGCGACTGGCGGCGCTGGCTGGCGCGCATGGACGCCCTGGACATAAGCATCGATCAGGGCCAGGTGTTCGACACCCTCGACCAGGGCATTTCTGCGGCCCAGCAGGGGCTGGGCATTTCCGTGGTCGACCTGGTGCTGGCCAGTGCCGACCTTACCGCAGGGCGGCTGGTCACCCCGTTCAAGCATGCCGTGGCGACCGGGGACGGGTATTACATGACTTGGCTCAAATCCAGCCCCAAGGCGCGGCAAATGCACAAGCTGCGTGACTTTCTGCTGGGGCAGGTGCCGCCGTTGGCGTACAAGGATATCAACTACCTGTACGGCTGATTGCCCGCACAGCCACCCCGCGCACGGGTAGAATCATCTCATTCGACCTATCCGTAGCACCGAGGACAACGCAGTGGAGTTGCAGCAGGGCTTTGTCCTGACCCGGCATTGGCATGACACGCCCCAAGGCACCTGCGTGGAGTTCTGGCTGGCCACCGACCAGGGGCCGCGGCTGTTGCGTCTTGCCCCGCAGGAGTCGGTGGCGTTCATCCTGCAATCGCAGGTCGAACACGCGCGGCTGTTGCTGGCGGGCGAGGCCGGCGTGGAAATCAGGCCCCTGCGCCTGCAAGACTTCCAACATCGTCCGGTGCTGGGCGTGTATTGCCGTCAGCACCGGCAACTCATGCAACTGGAGCAGCGCTTGCGCGGTGCCGGTGTCGAGGTGTTCGAAGCGGACATCCGCCCGCCCGAGCGCTACCTGATGGAGCGCTTCATCACCGCCGCCGTGCAATTCACCGGTCAGCCTGATGCCCATGGTGTCATCTGCGAGGCCCAGCTCAAACCCTTGGCGCACTTTCGCCCGCCGCTACGCCTGGTGTCACTGGACATCGAGACCAGCGAGCGCGGTGAGTTGTACAGCATCGCGCTGGAAGGCTGCGGGCAGCGGCAGGTATTCATGCTTGGGCCTGCCAATGGCCAGCCCGACGCCGTGGATTTCGACCTGCATTACTGCAACGACCGGGCGGCCATGCTCGACTGCCTGAACCAGTGGATGGCCAGGCACGATCCGGATGCGATCATTGGCTGGAACCTGGTCCAGTTCGACCTGCGCCTGTTGCATGAGCACGCCAAGCTGCTGCAGGTGCCGTTGAACCTGGGGCGTAACGGTGCGCCCATGACGGTGCGCGCCCACGCCAACCGGGGCCACGTGTTTGCAGATGCGCCCGGCCGCTTGCTGATCGATGGCATCGAAGCGCTGCGCTCGGCCACCTGGAGCTTCCCTTCGTTCAGCCTGGAAAACGTCGCGCAGACCTTGCTGGGGGAAGGCAAGGCGATTGATACGCCTTACCAGCGCATGGACGAGATCAACCGCATGTTTGCTGAGGACAAGCCGTCGTTGGCGCGTTACAACCTCAAGGATTGCGAGCTGGTGACGCGGATTTTTGCGCATACCCGGCTGTTGGAGTTTCTGCTGGAGCGCTCGTCGGTGACCGGGCTGGCGGTGGACCGCAGCGGTGGCTCGGTGGCCGCGTTCTGTCATCTGTACATCCCGCACATGCATCGGCTGGGCTTCGTCGCGCCCAACCTGGGCAGTCGCCCGGATGAGGCCAGCCCGGGCGGTTTTGTCATGGACTCGCGCCCAGGGCTGTATGACTCGGTGCTGGTGCTCGACTACAAGAGCCTGTACCCCTCGATCATCCGGACGTTCCTGATCGACCCGGTGGGCCTGGTCGAAGGCCTGCGTCAGCCGGATGACGGGCACTCCGTCGAAGGCTTTCGCGGCGGGCGTTTCTCGCGCACCCGGCATTGCCTGCCCGCCATCGTCGAGCGGGTGTGGCAGGGCAGGGAGGAGGCCAAGCGTGAAGGCAACGCACCGCTATCGCAGGCACTCAAGATCATCATGAATGCGTTTTACGGGGTGCTTGGGTCAAGCGGTTGCCGCTTCTTCGACCCGCGCCTGGCGTCCTCGATCACCATGCGCGGGCACCAGATCATGCGCCAGACACGCGCGCTGATCGAGGCACGCGGCTACGACGTTATCTACGGCGACACCGACTCTACCTTCGTCTGGCTCAAGGGTGCACATGATGAAGAGGCTGCGGCGCGCACCGGCCGCGCGCTGGTGGCCGAGGTCAACCAGTGGTGGCGCCAGCACCTGCGTGAAACCATGGGCCTGGAAAGCGCGCTGGAGTTGCAGTTCGAGACCCATTATCGGCGCTTTCTGATGCCGACCATCCGCGGCGCCGACGAGGGCAGCAAGAAGCGCTACGCCGGCCTGGTTCAGCGTGCCGACGGCAGCGAAGACATGGTGTACAAAGGCCTGGAATCGGTACGCACCGATTGGTCGCCCTTGGCCCGGCAGTTCCAGCAGGCCTTGTACGGGCGGATTTTCCGGGGCCAGCCCTATCGTGACTATGTGCGCGGGTTCGTACAGCAGACCCTGGCAGGAGAGCTGGATGAGCTGCTGATCTACCGCAAACGCCTGCGTCGCCCGTTGGCCGACTACCTGCGCAATGTCCCGCCGCATGTGCGCGCCGCACGCCTGGCTGATGAGTACAACAGCCGGCTTGGGCGTGCCCGGCAATACCAGAATGGCGGCTGGATCAGTTACGTGATCACCACGGCCGGCCCAGAGCCCATGGAAAACCTGCAGTCGCCGATCGATTACGACCACTACCTCAGCCGCCAGTTACAGCCTGTGGCCGATGCCATCCTGCCCTTTGTCGGTGATGACTTTGCAGCGTTGACCGACCGCCAACTGTTGCTGTTCTAAGTGCCGGCTCGAGCGTCCCCTCAGGTGAGCGGAACAGTGCGCGCAGGTTGCCGTTAGTGGCTTTGGGCTATGCTGAATCTGGGCATCGGCTGTTTCCGAAAATTCTGCCATCCTGGCATCGCGCCTCATCGGAAACCGCCAGTTACTTTTCCCTGGCCCTCTGATGTTCGAAGTGGTTTAGGCTCCGGGTCGGATTTTTCTCCGTGATCTGTAGTCATTGGTTTATCGAGACAATAAGGAGATGCGTATGCTCGTCCGGTCACTGACCCTCGCCACCCTGCTCGCCGTCACCGGCCCCCTGTTCGCCGCCGACAGCGACGCTCCGCTGGCCAAGGAACTGGGCAAGGCACGGCCATTGGTGATCATTGCCCCCAGTACCGCCGACCCGACCTTGCGGGGGCTGAACGAGGACTTGAAAGACCCTGCCACTCAGGCCGCGTTCAAGGAGCGTGGCCTGGTGGTTTACAGCGTCGCCAGAATGATGGGCAAGCGTGAGGACAAGAACCTTGAGCAGCAGACCACCATGGCGCTGATACGTGAGCTCAAGCTTGGTGCCAGCAAGGGCACCAAGGTCATCCTGATTGGCAAGGATGGTGAGCGCCACATGCTCAAGGATGACGAAACAAATGAAAAGATCGACGTCAAGGCCATCATCAAAGCAGTCGATGAGTTGCCAGCCAGCGAAAAGGCCATGACTGCACCGGAGCCTGTCGCTGCGGCAGCGGAGCCCAAGGCCAAGGACAGCAAACCCGCCAAACCAGCCAAGCCGGCTGCGCCGCCCAAGCCATTGGAAGACTGACACCCGCCACGCGTATCACGCTTGGCGAAACACAAAGGGCTCGTGAGCCGTACGCTCCAGGCCCTTTGCATTTCATGTTGTTGTGGCCTGCGCCGCGATGTGCCGTTTGATCCAGTGATCAACGCTTAGCCTACCGGCACCTTTGAGCAGCAAGGGCAGCAATGCAACCAGGTAGATCAGAGGCAGCTTGTAGGCCCCGAAGCCTAGATCGGTCATGGCGTAACCCTTGGCCAGTTCGGCCAGGTCCGACCAGTGTGCAGGCCAGTGCAGCGCTACGATCGCTACCACGGTTACCAATGCCAGCCCCGCCGCCGCCAGCCGTGTACCAAGGCCTAGCAGCAGGAGCAGCGGCAGCACCAGTTCGGCCCACATCGACAGGTGCCAGTTCAACTCCGCTGGCAGCAGGCTGAAGGGCAGTGGGAAGCGCCCCTGTATATCGCCGAACCAGTTGCTGCCGTTGAATTTTTCCAGGCCGGATTCGAAGAATTCCCAGGCCAGAAACAGCCGTAATGGCAAATCCGCTCCCCAGCCTGCGAGGCAGTCCAAGGGGCTCGAGGTGCGTTTTAGCGTGGTCATGGGCTGTGCTACTCCGTCAGGAAAGAGCGGTGGCGTTGCGGCGCTGGTAAAGCGCCAGTTTGGCGGTGAGCCTGAGGGCGATGGCGGTCATGAGCAGGCCGGCCTGGGCGGCGAACAGCCCCCAGCCAGAGGAAAGGGCGATGGCTCTCATCGAAAAAATCTCCCGGTGTGTCAAAGTGTGACCGGGAGTGTGGCGGTACGACGTACCGGCAGTGTGTCGGTGCAGGCTGTGTTGTGTATCAGAAAGGAGTGACATGTGGTGTAGGGCAATGTCACCCCTGCAGTCCGGCGCGCAGCGCCGCGTCAAGGCCTGCAGGGTTTCACTTCAGCTCGATCTGTGCGCACAGGCCTCCGCCCTGGCGGTTGCTGAGGACCAATTGCCCGCCCATGGCCTGGATCAGTTGGTGGGCGATTGCCAGGCCCAGGCCGGTGCCGCCGGTGCTGCGGTTGCGCGAGCTTTCCACCCGGTAGAATGGTTTGAGCACTTCGCTGAGCGCTTGCTGGGGGATGCCAGGCCCTTCATCCAGCACGCGGATGAGGATACGTCCCTGCTCATGGCTGACCTCCAATTGCGCCTTGCCGGCGAACTTCAGGGCATTGTCCAGCAGGTTGATCAACACCCGGCGCAGCGCATGCGGGCGCGTTTCCAGCAAACGGCCGGTAGTGCCATGGCGCTCGACCTGCGCGCCGCTGTCCTGGTAATCGAACACCACGCTGTCGAGGAACGCGTCGAGGTCGATGCGGCAGGGCGGCTCGGTGTTGATATCCATGCTGCGGGCGTAGGCTACGCCTTCGCGGACCAAATGCTCCATGGCATCCAGGTCATGCCATAACTTGTCCTTCTCCACACCCTCGTCCATTACCTCGACCCGCAGTTTCATGCGGGTGATCGGGGTTTGCAGGTCATGGGAAATCGCTGCCAGCAACTGCATGCGCTCCTTGAGATAGGCAGCGATGCGCGCCTGCAAGGCGTTGAAGGCGACGGCGGCATATTTCACTTCGCGCGGGCCGCTTTCGTCCAGCAACATGCCGGGCTTGTCGGGGTCGAGGTCGTCAAGCGCCTTGACCAGGCGGGTCAGCGGGCCGATGGCCAGGCGCACGGCCAGCCAGGTACAGAACAGCAGCACGGCAAGCTGAATGAGCAACACCAGCGGCAGCCATGTGGCAATCGGCACGGCTGCCGGGGTGACATCGATGGTCAGCGGCGCGCCGTCGGCCAGACGCAGGTGCGCCTGGAAGTGGGCGTTCGGGCCGGGTATCTCCTGGAAGGTCAGGCGATACTGGCTGCCGATGGCCTTGACGATCGAATCGGCAGCCATGGGTGGGTCATCGCTTGGCATCGCCGCGCCGGTCACGCCAGTGTCCAGCCGATAGCGGTAGGTGCGCCGCTCCAGGCGGGGCAGCCAGGCGGGGCGTTCAGCAGCGGGAAGGCGGTCAAGGATGGCCACTGACGTGGCGACGTCCTGCTCCAGGTTGCTGAGCATCATCGAGCGGCTGCTGATATAGCGCTCATAGGCCTGCAGGCTGAACGACAGCCCATAGGCCAGCACCAGCCCGGTGATGAAGATCAGCGCCAGGCGCGAGGCGAGGGTGCGCGGCCACTTCATGATGGCGACTCGAGCAGTTGCACGGGCAGCGAGAACACATAACCTTCACTGCGCACCGTCTTGATGCAGCTGGGTTCGCGCGCGTCGTCGCCCAGGCGTTGGCGCAGGCGGCTGACCAGCAGGTCGATGGAGCGATCGAAGATATCGGCCTCGCGGCCTTGGGTCAGGTTGAGCAACTGTTCGCGGCTGAGCACCCGTTGTGGATGGTCGAGGAACACGCGCAACAGGCGGTATTCGGCGCCACTGAGAGCCACCAGCGTGCCTGCGCTATCAAGCAGGTGGCGCGCGGTGGTGTCCAGGCGCCACTGGCCGAAACCGATCAGGCGGCCGCTTTCGCTGATGGTCAGGTTGGGCGGCAACATGCGGGTGCGGCGCAGCACCGCGTTGATGCGGGCCAGTAATTCGCGGGCTGAGAATGGCTTGGTCAGGTAGTCGTCAGCGCCCATCTCCAGGCCGATGATGCGGTCGGTCTCGTCGTTGCGCGCGGTCAGCATCAGCACTGGCGTAGTGCGGTGCTTGCCGGCGCGCAGCTCACGGCACAGCAGCAGGCCGTCATCGCCCGGCATCATGATGTCGAGCACGATCAGGTCGACACTGTTGGCTTCCAGGAAAGCTCGCATCTGCCGGCCGTCGGCGACGATGCTGCTGCGCAGGCCGTTCTTCTTCAGGTAATTGCCGACCAGTTCGCGGATTTCACGGTCGTCGTCGACGATCAGGATGTGATCGACATGTTCCATCGGTGGGGTCCTGTGCAAGGGGAATGAGCGCAGTGTACCGAGCAGGTATGAGCTTGCCTGCAGAGGTTTGTATTGCAGTGTATCTGGCCGTGCGACAGATACAGCAGGAGGCAGGGCGCAGGGTCAGGCGACACATGCCTGATACCTGGCACGCGTGAAATGGCTCTGACCGGGGAGCACCACTCCCCACCCTCAGAAGCTGTCAGGAGAGATGCCATGAACGTGAAAACCCTCGCCAGCGCCAGCCTGTTCGCTGTGCTCAGCCTCGGCGCCCTGGTTGCCCAGGCAACCACACAGCCGATGGAGGATGCCAGCGTCATGCAGTACCGCTATGGCGACCGGCTGGACATACACAAAGTGCTGTCGGTGAAGGATGACCAAAGCGATGCCTGTGGCCTGGTCAATACCCGTATGGACTACCTCGACTCCCAAGGCCAGCGCCAAAGCCTGCAATACCGTACCTATGCCACGAGTGGCTGCCATGACAACTGAGCGCCGCATGCTGCTGAAAGTGGGCGGTGTGGCCTTGGCGCTCCTTGGCTTGGGGCTGGCCGGCCACTTGGCGGCGCGCGACAGTTACGGGGCCATGCCGTCGCTGTCGGGGGCCAGTGAGTGGCTCAACTCGCCAGCGCTGGATGCCGCGCAACTCAAGGGCAAGGTAGTGCTGGTGGACTTCTGGACGTGGGACTGCATCAACTGCCAGCGTAGCCTGCCACATGTCAACGACTGGGCGCGGCGCTACGCCGATCAGGGGCTGGTCGTGGTGGGCGTACATACGCCGGAGTATGACTACGAGCATGACGTCGGTCAGTTGAAAAACAAGGTGGCCAGCCTTCAGATCGCCTACCCGGTGGCGGTGGACAACGATCATCGGGTGTGGAATGCCTGGGGTAATCAGTTCTGGCCGGCGCACTACTTCGTCGATCGCCAGGGCCAGGTGCGGCATGTGCACGTTGGCGAAGGTGACTACGACGGGCAGGAGACGTTGATAAAGGCGTTGCTGGATGAGAAAGGCTGAAGTGTTTACCGTCCCTTTCGCGGTTAAAACCCGCGAAAGGGACGGTAACGGGCTCAACTGAAGCTGGCGAAATGCGCCTGCATGCGCTCGGCATTGGCCTGACGGCCACTGAACAGTTCGAACGCTTTCACCGCCTGGAACACGGCCATGTTGCTGCCATCGAGGGTGCGGCAGCCCAGTGCCCGTGCCGCACGCAGCAGCTCGGTTTCCAGTGGGAAATAGATGATCTCCGCCACCCACAGCCGGGCATGCAGCAGCTCGACCGGCAGCGGTGTGCCCGGCAGTTTGGCCATGCCGACCGGCGTGGTGTTGACCAGCCCGTCCGCCTCGGCAATCTCGGCCGCCAAGTCCGTGCCCACAACGGCCCGGCCTGCGCCGAAATGGCCGTTGAGGTTGTCGACCAGCGCCTGGGCGCGCGCTGCATCCACTTCGAACAGCACCAGCCGCTCGACACCTTCGCCCAGCAACGCATGGGCCACAGCCGAGCCAGCACCGCCTGCGCCCATCTGCACCACCTGCCGGCGCGCGACGTCGGGCAAGCCGCGGCGCAAGCCTTCGGCGAAGCCCAGGCAGTCGGTGTTATGGCCCACACGCTTGCCGTCCTTGAGCACCACGGTATTGACCGCACCGATACCCCTGGCCTCATCGGACAGCTCGTCGAGCAGCGGCAGGATCGCCTGCTTGAACGGGTAGGTGATATTGAGCCCAGTGAAGCCGGTGTGCTGGGCCGCTTCGAGCAATTGCGCCAAGGCGCTGTCTTGCAGTTGCAGCTGGTCTGCGTCGATCAAGCGATAGAGGTAGCGCAAGTCCTGCGCATCGCCTTCATGTTCATGCAGGGCAGGGGTGCGCGACAGCTGAATGCCACGGCCGATCAGGCCGGCGAGGATGGCCGGCTGAGTCATGCTGGCTGCTCCTGGAACATTTCGGCGAAGTGCGCCAGAGCCATGCGGTAGCCGTGGCTGCCCAAACCGCAGATCACACCCACCGCGATCGAGGAGACGAACGACAGGTGGCGGAACGGCTCGCGCTTGTGCACGTTGGAAAGGTGCACTTCGATCACGGGCACCTCGCTGGCGACCAGCGCGTCGCGGATGGCCACCGAAGTGTGGGTCCAGGCACCGGGGTTGATCACGATACCGGCGCAGCGACCACGGGCAGCGTGGATCCAGTCGATCAGATCGCCTTCGTGGTTGGTCTGGCGGAATTCGATTTCCAGGCCGTGGGCCTGCGCGGTGTCTGCGCAGCTCTGGGCCAGGTCAGCAAGGGTTTCACGGCCGTACTGCGCAGGCTCGCGAGTACCCAGCATGTTCAAGTTGGGGCCGTTGAGCACGAGGATAAGGGGCTTCATGGCGGGCATCACTTTGTTGTTGTTGAATGCCCGTATGTTTGTACCACCTGGTTAGTTTCGTCAATTGGGTTGAGTGTCGCAGCGTGGAAAGTGGGCGATTATCGAACCCCGAACACGGCGTTTCCAGCGCGGGTGCGCCCCTCGAAAGCGACGCTTGTCGCTGCTATGGGGCTGCAGTGCAGCCCCACATCTTAGATGCTGTTGGCAACCCCGCGACCCACCTCACCGTCAGGGGTCTCTTCATGCAACGATATTCGCGATGTTTCCGGCAACGCCAACCCGCCCACCAGCGCCACCAGCGCGATGGCCACCAGATAGAACGCCGGTGCCAGGCTGCTGCCGGTCTGCCCGATAAGCCAGGTCGCCACCAACGGTGCGGTGCCGCCAAACAACGTATAGGCCACGTTGTAGGTGATCGCCGAAGCGGTGTAGCGCGTGTGTGTCGGGAAACTCTCCGACAGCAATGCGGCGGTCACCACACCACTGGACAGTGCGCCTACCGCCAACAGGATGACCCCCAGCAGCGCGGCGGGCACTGACCCGGAACTGGCCAGCCAATAGGCCGGGAATACACACACCATCACCCACAGGCAGGTGAAACCAATGGTCTTGCGCCGCCCGACGCGGTCGGAGAACGCGCCGGCCAGCGGACAACCGATGGCGGCGAACACCAGCGCTACCGTGGTCACCAGCAGCGACTGGGCGCGTGTCAGGTTGCCGACCATCTGCAGGTAGGTGGCGAAGTAGGTGGTGAACATGTAGAAGGACAACGCAGTGAGCGAGATGAAGGCACCCAGGTTGCGGATGGCCCGGCCATGGTTACGCAACGTGTCCTTGAGTGGCGAATGCTCATGGGTCTTGCCTTGGGCGATGGCCTCGCGAAACGCCGGGGTTTCCTCCATGCGCCAGCGCAGGTACAGGCCCACCAGGCCCAGCGGCGCAGCCACCAGGAACGGTATGCGCCAGCCCCAGGCCGCCATCGCTTCGGCCGACAGGCTCGCCTCAAGGCCGAAGGCGATCACCGCCGCGCAGGCGAAGGCCGAGAAGGTCGACACGGGCACGAAGCTGCCATAAAAGGCCCGCTTGTTTTGCGGTGCATGTTCCATCAGGTAGGCACAGGCCCCTGCATACTCACCGCCTGCGGAGAACCCCTGCAGGCAGCGCGCAAGGGTCAATAGCGCGGGCGCGGCAAGGCCGATGCTGGCGTAGGTCGGCAGCAGGCCGATCAGTGTGGTGGAGCCGGCCATCAGCAGGATGGTCAGTGACAAGATACGTTTGCGTCCCAGTCGGTCACCCAGTGCGCCGAACACGATCCCGCCCAGTGGCCGCAAGGCGAAGGCCACGGCGAAAACGGCGAAGGTCTTGAGCAAGGCCACGCTGGCATCGCCACTGGCGAAAAACTGGCTGGCGATGATCGTTGCGAGAAAGCCGTAGACGGCAAAGTCGAACCATTCGACGAAGTTGCCGATGGCCGAGGCGGCGATGACCCGGCGCAGGGTGGCGGGGGATACCTCGTGAGATGCGGACATGTGGATACGCTCCGGTTTCAAAGGCAGCCTGGCGGATTAGCGAGGCGGTCTGGCCGCGTCGTCGTTGTTGTTGCAGGCAGTAAACCGGTGTGAGCGAAGGGGCGCTTTTTCGAGGACGACGCCCAGATATCTGTTTTGACCGCGTGAGACCCTTGGGTGGCCAAGCCTCGGCAGTCAGCGGGGGTTAAACCGAGAACACCACCCCGGTGCGCGAAGCCGCGTTGCGAATATGCTCCTGCATCGCTTTTTGCGCCGCCGCCTGTGAGCGGCGGGCCAGGGCGCGCAGGATCTTGCGATGTTCCTGCCAGGTTTCCATCGCCCGTTCCGGACGGATGAAGGGCAGCTTCTGGCTTTCCAGGAAGATCTCCTGGCTGGCGGTGATCACCTGCAGCATGGCGTGGTTACCGCAGGCTTGCAGCAACTGTTGGTGGAAGGCGAAATCCAGCCGTGCGGCGGCTTCGAAGCGGCCCGCGCGCAACTCCTGACGCATCGCCTCCACGTTCAGCTCCAGGCGATCGATATCGTCAGCGGTGAGCGCCAGCGCCGCCTGCCCAGCGGCAAAACCCTCCAAGGCATAGCGCAGTTGGAAGGTGTCGCTCGCCGAAACCTGTTCGGCATAAGGCCAGGCAAATGCCGAAGGCGTTGGCGCTTGCACGAACACACCTTTACCCGGCTGCACGCTCACCAAGCCCAGCGCGCTGAGCGAGGACAGCGCTTCTCGCAGAGAGGCCCTGCTGACCCCCAACTGCTCGGCAAGGTCGCGCTGCGAGGGCAGCGCATCGCCGGGCTGATAGCCGCCGTCTTCGATCAATTTGCGGATGCCTTGCAGGGCCTGTTCGGGGACGGCGCGGGGTAGGGTGTCGAGCATACTGTTCAGACCGGTCGGAGGGCGATGACCTTGGCTTTTTACGGCCATTGACAGGCGCTTGCAAGCATTGCTCCGCCCTGAAGCAGGCGAATGCGGCCTTGCACAAAAGCGGGGCGTGACGACGGCAGGGCAGGCGCACGGTCAGGCAACTGTTCAGACCAGTAAGACCGTTCAGCTCAGGGCTTGAGCATGTTGAACCAGGGCCCGCAGGGTTGTTGGCATGGCCCGTGCACTGGCCAGCCAGCACACTTTTCCCTGGTTATCTGCGAGGCCACACCATGAAGACATTCCGCACCTTGTTCCTGGCCAGCCTGTTCTGTAGCAGCGCCCTCGTGCTGCCAGCCGCCCAGGCTGATGCCCTGGCCGACATCAGCGCCCGTGGCGTGCTCAAGGTGGCAGTGCCCCAGGACTTCCCCCCCTTCGGCTCGGTAGGGCCAGACCTCAAACCCCGTGGCCTGGACATCGACACGGCACAACTGCTGGCAGACAAGCTGGGTGTGAAGCTGGCCCTGACCCCGGTAAACAGCACCAACCGCATCCCGTTCCTCACCACCGGCAAGGTCGACCTGGTGATTTCCAGCCTCGGCAAGAACCCGGAACGTGCGGCGGTGATCGATTTCTCCCGGCCCTATGCGCCGTTCTACCTGGCGGTATTCGGCCCGGCCGAGGTGGACATCGCCGGTATCGACGCTGTCGCTGGCAAGACCATCAGCGTTACCCGCGGCTCGATCGAGGACATGGAACTGAGCGCCGTAGCGCCCAAGGGCGCGGTGATCAAGCGTTTTGAAGACAACAACTCGACCATCGCCGCCTACCTCTCCGGCCAGGTCGAACTGATCGCCAGCGGCAGCGTGGTAATGGCTGCCATTGCCCAGAAGAACCCGGCCAAGGTGCCTGTGGTCAAGGTCAAGCTCAAGGACTCGCCTGTCTATGTGGGGCTGGCCAAGAACGAGCCGGCGCTGCTGGACAAAGTGAACGCCACGCTCGAAGCCGCCAAGGCTGACGGCAGCCTCAACCGCAATGCCGAAAAATGGCTGAAGCAGCCGCTGCCGGCCGACCTCTGAGCTGTACCCGGAGCCTGCCACCATGGCCTATGAATTCGACTTCGCCCCTGTGCTGGCCCAGGCCCCCTTGTTGCTCAAGGGCGCCTGGTTCACCCTGCAGCTTACGGCGGTCGGCACCTTGCTGGGCGTGGCCATCGGCGTGCTCGGCGCGGGTGTACGCGCCTGGCGTGTGCGCCCCTTCGACACGCTGTTTGGCTTGTACGTGGAGCTGATCCGCAACACACCCTTCATCGTCCAGCTGTTCTTCATCTTCTTCGGCCTGCCGGCACTGGGCATTCGCCTGACCGAGTGGCAGGCGGCGGTGCTGGCCATGGTGATCAACCTGGGGGCCTACTCCACCGAGATCATCAGGGCGGGCATTCAGGCCATTCCCAAAGGCCAGCTGGAAGCTGCCGCGGCCTTGGCCATGAGCCGCTTCGAGGCCTTTCGGCATGTGGTGCTGCAGCCGGCCCTGGCCAAGGTATGGCCGGCACTGACCAGCCAGATCGTGATCGTCATGCTCGGCTCGGCGGTGTGCTCGCAAATCGCCACCGAGGAGCTGTCGTTCGCCGCCAACTTCATCCAGTCGCGCAACTTCCGCGCATTCGAAACCTACCTGCTGACCACCGTGCTCTACCTGGTCATGGCCATCGCTCTGCGCCAATTGCTGGCGTGGCTGGGGCAACGTCTGCTGATGGGGAGACGCTAATGGACTTCACCTTCTGGGACATCCTGCGCAACCTGCTGATCGGCCTGCAATGGACCTTGCTGCTGTCGCTGGTGGCGTTCTTGTGCGGTGGCTTGGCCGGGCTGCTGGTGCTGGTCGCCCGCATTTCTCAATCGCCGTGGCTGCGTGGCCTGGCGCGCGGTTACATCGAGCTGTTTCAAGGCACACCATTGCTGATGCAACTGTTCATGGTGTTTTTCGGCATTGCCTTGTTCGGCCTGGATGTGTCTGCCTGGATGGCGGCAGCCATTGCCCTGACCCTGTTCACCAGTGCGTTTCTTGCCGAGATCTGGCGTGGTTGTGTCGAGTCCATTCCAAACGGCCAGTGGGAGGCGTCCGGTAGCCTGGCAATGAGCCGCATGGAGCAACTGCGCCATGTGATCCTGCCACAGGCGTTGCGCATCGCCGTCGCGCCGACCGTGGGCTTTTCGGTGCAGGTGGTCAAAGGCACTGCCGTCACCTCGATCATCGGTTTCACCGAGTTGACCAAGACCGGCGGCATGCTGGCCAACGCCACCTTCGAGCCGTTCATGGTCTATGGCCTGGTTGCGCTGGGTTACTTCATCCTCTGTTACCCGCTCTCGCTGAGCGCCCGTTATCTGGAAAGGAGGCTGCATGCCCCTGCTTAGAGTGTCCGCGCTGCACAAATACTACGGCGACAACCATGTGCTCAAGGGCGTCGACCTGAGCATCGAAGAGGGCGAGGTGGTCGCGATCATCGGCCGCAGCGGCTCGGGCAAAAGTACCTTGTTGCGCACCCTCAATGGCCTGGAGTCGATCAGTGATGGCGTGATCGAAGTGGACGGCGAGTACCTCGATGCCGGCCGCGCCGACCTGCGCTCCCTGCGGCAGAAGGTGGGCATGGTGTTCCAGCAGTTCAACCTGTTCCCGCACCTGAGCGTGGGCGAGAACGTGATGCTCGCGCCCCAGGTGGTGAAGAAGGCCAACAGGGCTCAAGCGCGCCAACTGGCTGAACAGATGCTGGCGCGGGTGGGCCTGGCGGAGAAGTTCGATGCCTACCCTGACCGGCTTTCCGGTGGCCAGCAACAGCGGGTGGCGATCGCGAGGGCGCTGGCCATGTCGCCCAGGGTGCTGCTGTGCGACGAAATCACCTCGGCGCTCGACCCCGAGCTGGTCAACGAAGTGTTGGGCGTGGTGCGCCAGCTGGCCAGCGAAGGCATGACCTTGATCATGGTCACCCATGAGATGCGCTTTGCCCGCGAAGTGGGCGACAAGCTGGTGTTCATGCACCATGGCAAGGTGCATGAAGTGGGTAACCCGCGTGAAGTGTTCGCTGCACCGCAAACGGCCGAGCTGGCCAATTTCATCGGCTCGGTGGTATCGGCCTGAGACTGCCTCGGCGGCTGCAGCTCAGGCCGCCCGCTCCAGCACGTCCAGCAGGTCGACGAACTCCATCGCCAGTTTGTGCCGCGGTGCCAGGTGTACCAGCGGCACCGACGCCAGGTGCGACTCTCGCATCTTGATCGAGCTGCTCAGATACACCGGCAGCACTGGCATGCCCTCGCTGCGCAGTTGGTCAACCAAGGTCTGATGCAGTGCTGTGCGGCCGGCGAACTGGTTGACCACCACGCCTTCCACGTGCAGCGCGGGGTTGTGGTCCAGGCGCAGTTCCTCGACCTGGGCCATGACACTGTGCAGCGCCTGGCGCGAGAAGCTGTCGCAGTCGAACGGGATCAACAGGCGCTCAGCCGCCACCAAGGCGCTGAGGGTATAGAAGTTGAGCGCAGGCGGGGTGTCGATATAGATCCGTTCGTAATCCTCGCTCAGCGCCAGCAGCAGCTTGCGCAGCTTGTTGATCTTGAACTTGCTCTGCAGTTTGCTCTGCAAGTCGCTGAGGTCGGGGCTGGCGGTCACCAGGTGCAGGTTACGGTAACGGGTTTCGGTGATTGCCACGCGGTGCTTCTTGCCCGCAGCGGTGACGGGCGACAGCGTCTGGCGAAAGAAATCGGCGATGCCGGCGGGTATGGCGTCGTTGGCCAGGCCAGTGAGGTAGTAGGTGGCGTTGGCCTGTGCGTCGAGGTCCACCAGCAACGTGCGGTAACCTTCGGCTGCACTGGCGGCGGCAAGGTTGCAGGCGATGCTTGATTTGCCCACGCCACCTTTCTGATTGAAAACCACACGACGCATTGGACGCTCATCCATGAAGAGAGAAATGTCAGGTTGGGGTCAATCCTATGACCAATACACGACAGTTTTATGACAACGACCGTGACATCTGGTCACGATAAACCCGGCCTGCGCGGGACCTGCTCAGCCGCCGCTCCCTGACCCGCTTCCACTGCTGCCGCTACCACTACCGCCGCTACCACTGCCAGAGCCTGAAGCCCCACCGGAGCCCTGGGATCCACTGCTCTCCGCGCCTTTGGTCGTGCCATCTCCGCCAGTGTTGTCGGTGTCGTTGCTGCCCGTTCCGCTACCGGTGGCATCGGCAGGCACACCCGCGCCCGTCGCCCCTCCCTTGTCGACTGCCATCGTGCCAGGGCCTGGGGGCGAGTTACCGTTGTCGTTAATGTCGGTCGCCGCCAAGGCGGCGGATGTGCCGGCGCCCAGGCAAAGGGCGAGCAGCAGCGCATGATGGGTCAACCGTTTCATGGTGATCTCCAGTGGAGTGATTACCCAATCTTCGGCTGGCCGGCGGGGTGGGAGGTGCCGTGCAACCGACGGGTGGCCGCCATTGAACGCCTGTCAGCTTCGCTGTGCACCTGCGCCACTCCCAGTGAGAGGGTCGCAGCGCCTACAGTACTGCGCGGTTACAACCCATTCAGCTCGTCCTCCACCTGCTGCAAGCGCTTCTGTGCCAGCGCCTGGGCCTTCTCGTCGCGTGCGGTCTCGCGCATCAGCCGGGTAAGCTTGGCGCTCAGCCGCTGGCCGTCCTCGGTCTGCTCCAGGGCCTGGGCCTTGGCGGGGTCGCGGGTGACCTGGACGATGGTGGCGAACTCGGCGTCGCTGAAGTTCTTTTCGCTGTAGAGCTTGAACAGGTCCTGGCGCTGGTCCTCGACCGTGAGGTGCTTGCGCAGCACGCTGCGGATTGTCTCTTCGTCGAGTTGCGGGTGAGTGCGGGTGAGCAGCGACGCCATGCGGTCTATGTTGTGCTCGTAGGCTTCCTGCAGCGGCAGCATGGCCACGATCTGCTCTTCGCGGGTCGGTTTCTGGTCGCAGGCGGTGAGGGCAGCGGCAAACAACAGCGGCAGCAACAACTTGCAGAGGCGGGGCATGGGCTGGCCTTGGGCGCGTTCTAGGGCGAGGATTATAGCGAGATCGGGCCGGCCATGCATTGGGCCGTCCGATGCGGTAGGGTAGGGAACCTTTTTTCAGGCCATCGCTTCAATCCCATGCCCGACTGGACTTTCCAAACACCCGGCCGTGACGCCATCGATGAAGTCGTAGCCTTCGTCGACAAGGCCCGCCGGGAGCTCTTCCCCATGCTCGCCCATTCACCTCTGCCCAAAGACCTGGCCGATTTCGAGGCGACCTACCTCGATGGCGACGGGCATTTTCTGGAAGCCCGGGATAACGGCACCTTGATCGCAACCATCGGCTACCAGCCCTACGACCATCGCTTTCATCAGCTCGATTATCACGGCAAACGCGTCGTTGAAATCGTGCGCCTGTTCGTGCTGCCCGGCTACCGGCGCAACGGCTTGGCCGCGGCGTTGTTCCAGGCCTTGCGTGAGCACGCCGTCGAGGCAGGTGTCGACTGCCTGTACCTGCACACCCATCCGTTTCTGCCGGGTGCGATCCGGTTCTGGGAGCGCCAGGGCTTTGTGGTGGTCGACGTAGAGGATGACCCGGTGTGGCTGACTACGCACATGGAGCAGTGGCAGGCGCTTTAGGAACCGGTCATTGGCCGGCCTCCAACTGCTGCAGTTGAGCTGCCAGGCGCGTGCGTGCCCGGGCAGGCAACGCCGCTGGCAATTCGGTCAAGCGGGCATCGCCTACCTGAATCAGCATCACCATGCCCATCGCCAGGTGCGGGATGCACTGGATGCCGTACACCCCTGGCACCGTGAAGGTCTGCTCGAAGGGCTGGTTCAGCTTGCTCTTGAAGGCCACGGCGCCCTCCGGTAGCAACCCGGGCAGGCTGGCTGCGTTGTGGCCGCTCTGGGTCGGCACGAAACGTACCGTATCACCCGGAGCGATACGCAGGTGGTCGGGCTCGTAGATCATCGAGCCTGCCGCCCCGCGGTTGAGCATCTTCACTTCGTGCACATCGGCCAGCGCGGCGAGAGGTAGCACAGCGCTGGCGAGCAGCAGGACGGTAGTGCGCAACAGCATGCCGGAGCTTCCTGGTTCAGGGGGCGCGAAAGCGCAGGATGCGCGCGCCGTCGAAGGGGTCGGTGAGGTAGCGGGCGTGTACGCCGAAGGTGCCCAGCAAACGCTCGGGGGACAGCACCTCAAGCGGATCGCCGAGGGCGACCAGGCGGCCGTGTTCGAGCACCGCCACGCGGTCGCAGGTCAGTGCCTGGTTCAGGTCGTGCAGGGCCACCAGGGTGGTTACCGGTAACGCCTGTACCTGTTGCAGCAGGCTCAGCTGATGCTGGATGTCGAGGTGGTTGGTCGGCTCGTCGAGCAGCAGCACCTGCGGGCGCTGGGCCAGGGCACGGGCAATGTGTACCCGCTGGCGTTCGCCACCGGACAGCGAACCCCAGATACGGCTACGCAGGTGCGAGGCATCGAGGTCGGCCAGGGCCTGCTCGACGATCGTACGATCCTCCTGGGAAAACGGCGCCAGGGCGGACAACCATGGGGTACGCCCTAGCGCCACGGCGTCGAACACGCTGATGGCGTCGAGGGTGTCGGCCTGTTGCTCGACCAGCGCCAAGGCCTGGGCGATGCGCCGACGCGGCAGGCGTGCAAGCGGCTCGCCGAGCAATTGCACGCCGCCGCTATGCGGCGTGCGCAGCCCGGCCAGCAGTTTGAGCAGGGATGATTTACCGGAGCCATTCGGGCCGACGATGCCAAGGGTTTCACCGGCGACGACCGTCAGGTTGATGTCGCGTAGCACGGGGTTGCCCGCCAGTTGCAAACCCAAGCCTTGGCAGGCGAGCGGAGCGACTTTCGGCGGTGTCATGGCCGTCATGCGCGCCCCCTGCGGCTGACCAGGATCAGCGCAAACACCGGTGCGCCGATCAGCGCGGTGACCACCCCTACCGGGATCACCTGGCCCGGGATCAGCGTGCGCGAAAGCATGTCTGCGGCGATCAGGAACAGCGCACCGCCCAAGGCGCTGGCCGGCAGCAGGCGGCTGTGGCCTGGGCCGAGCAACAGGCGCAGGGCATGCGGGATGACCAGCCCGACAAAACCGATGGCGCCGACGATGGACACCATCACCGCCGTCACCAGCGCCGCGCAGCTGATCAGCAGCAATTGGCTGCGCCGCACAGCGATGCCCATCGACGCCGCCGAATCAGCGCCGAAGGTGAAGGCGTCCAGTGTGCGCCGGTGCCACAGGCACACCACCAGCCCGAACAGTGCCACCGGCATGGCCAGCCATACCGATGGCCAGCGCACGCCACTGAGGTTGCCCAGCAGCCAGAACAGGATGCCGCGAGCCTGCTCGGCGGTGGCTGATTTGGTGATCAGAAACGCCGTCAGGGCGTTGAACAGTTGCGAGCCGGCAATCCCTGCCAGGATCACTTGGGCGTTGTTGCTGCTCGGGCCAGCTGCGCGGGCCAGCACCAGGACCAGCGCGAAGGCCGCGACGGCGCCGACGAAGGCGCCGCCGGACATGCTCAGGGCAATGCTGCCCAGGCCCAGCAGGCCCACCAGCACGGCGCCGGTCGATGCCCCGGCTGACAGGCCCAGCAGGTAGGGTTCGGCCAGCGGGTTGCGCAGCAGTGCCTGCAGGATCACCCCACAGGTCGCCAGCCCTGCGCCGCAGGCGGCGGCGACCAGCGTGCGCGTCAGGCGGTAGTTCCAGACGATACCGGCGTCGATCGGGTCGACCGGGTAACCGGCCTGCCACAGCTGGTTGGCCAATACCTGGTACACCACGCTGGGTGACACGCTGGTCTCGCCGATGGCAGTGCCGGCGAGCAGTGCGCCGAGCAGGGCAATCAGGGCCAGTGCAGAGCAGGGCAACAGACGCTTCATCACGGCGCCGCTTTACCGCTGGCGAAGGCTGCCGACAGGGTCTGCAGGCCCCGGAACAGGCGGATACCGGCCTGCATGGCATCGGCGTCGAGGATGATGATGCGGTTGTTTTTCACGGCATCCATGTGCTTGGTTACCGGGTCGCTGTGCAGGAAGTCGAGCTTCTTCTGGTAGTCGTCGGCCGGAAAGCGGCGGCGATCCATGCGGGCGATGATCAGCCACGTCGGGTTGGCCTTGGCGAGGGTTTCCCAACCCACCGTGGGCCATTCTTCGGTGGACTCGACCACGTTGCGCACACCCAGGGTGCGCAGCATGAAGTCTGCCACGCCCTGGCGGCCCGCGACGTAGGGGTCGATGTCGAGGTCGGCGCTGGAGAACCAGAACAGCGCAGAGGTCTGGCTCAGGTCTTTGCCGGCCAGTTGTTGCCTGGCGCCGTTCAGGCGTGCCTGGAGGTCGCTGTTCAGTGCCGCGCCACGGTCCTGGACGTCGAAGATTTCTGCCAGCTGGCTGACGCTCTTGTAGATGCTCTGGACCTGAAACGCCTGCAGTCGCGTGCCATCGGCCCCCACCAGGTTGTCCTTGCCTTCGCAGTCCGAGGGCAGCAGGTAGGTGGGAATCTTCAGTTCGTTGAACTGCTCACGGGTCGCGACCACGCCTTGGGCGCCAACCATCCATTCGAACTGTACGGCCACAAGTTCGGGGCGCTTGCCCACCACCGCTTCGAAGCTTGGGTCGTTGTCGGCCAGGCGTGGCACCTTGTCATTCAGCGCCTTGTACTCGGGCAAGACGTTGTTGAACCACAGCGATGTGCCGGCCAGCTTGTCGCCCAACCCCAGCGCGTAGAGGATTTCGGTGCCGGCTTGGCCGATGGTCACAGCGCGTGCGGGGGCGTGGGCGAAGGTTTGCGGCATGCCGCAGTTGTCCACGGTCAGCGGATAGTGCGTGGCGGCGGCCTGTGCCGCGCCCGTGAGGCTCAGGCCGACAAGCAGGGTGGCGAAACGGGACAGCATGCGGGGCGATCTCCTATCGGACAGTTCACGGAAGGAACGCGCGGACAGGCATCGCCGAGCCCCTCATGCGACAGGGGCAACTCTGATGGCCAATCCCGGACACCCCGCCGGTTGGTAGATGTAAGCCGGCAGGTCTCCTGACTGGTGCGTCATCACCCGGCTCCGGCCTTCCCGGATCAGCGGATCCAGTGACATCGATGGAGCGGGCTCGGCACCTACAGTTGCGGGGGCAGTTCCGGTTGGCGCGCCTGGGCGGCTTGGGATTCCCTATTGTTTCCGTGGTGGAAACCGGCGGCCCGCATGGTAGACCATCAGGCAGCCGGTGAAAACGCTGAATCAGAAGTACTTGAGCCAGGTGATGTCGCGGCGGCGCGCCTTGAGCCTGGCAAACCAGTGCACCGGCAGGTACAGCGCCACGGCCAGCAGTACAGCGCCCAGCCACACAGCGCCCATGCCGTCGAGCCCGAAGTAATCGCCGTGATTGCGGCCGAACAGGGCGACGCTGGCCAGGTACAGCAGTTTCAGCACGTACAGGTGCAGCAGGTAGAAGAACATCGGCGCCGCGCCGAACACCGCCAGGGCACCGATCCAGCGTGTTTGCCCTGCACGTTCAAAGGCGCGCAGCAGCAGCAGGCCGCAGCCCAGGGTCAGCGCCAGGAACAGCAACGAGGGCGGGTATTTGGTGATGTTGAAGAAACTCATCACGGTCTGGGTAAGCGTCGGGTAGCCGCTCCACGGCGCCTCGCCGTAGCCATTGAGCATGCGCAGCACCATGAAGCCGAGCAGGGCGATGACCCCTGCCAGCAGCAGGCGGTACTGACGCTGGCCGGCATCGCTGCCACGGGCGAACCATGGGCCCAGGCCATAGCCCAAGGCAATCACGCCGATCCACGGCAGTACCGGGTAGGAGGTACGCAGGCGCAGGCTGTCAGAGAGTTCCAGCCAGCCACGGTCATGCAGGATCGCCCACGGCACATGCAGCGCCGACTCGGTGGCAAAGTGCAGGCCGTCGAGCAGGTTGTGGCCGGCAATGATCACTGCGCCCAGCACAATCAGCGCCGGGCGCGGCAGCCACACCAGCAGCGACAGGGCGATCATGCTTACCCCGATGGCCCAGATCACCTGCAGGTAGATGACGCTGGGGGGCAACTGGAAGGTCCAGGCGAAGTTCACCAGGGTGAACTCCAGCACCACCAGGAACAGGCCGCGCTTGAACAGGAACGCCGAGACATCGCTGCGGCCCTGATACTTCTCGCCGTACAGCCAGGCCGACAGGCCGGTCAGCAGTACGAACACCGGGGCGCACAGGTGGGCCAGGGTGCGGCTGAAGAACAGCGACGGGTCGGTGGTGTCGATGCTCATCGGGTCGCTGACCTGGTGGTGCAGGAAGAAGGTTTCGCGAACGTGGTCGAGCAGCATGAACAGGATCACCAGACCGCGCAGGGCATCGATGCTCTGCAGGCGCTGGGTGAGCAGGGTTGGGGTGGCGGCGGAGCTTGTCATGGAGGTGTCGCAGGCAGGTTGTATGTCAAATGAAATGTTATTTTCTAACATTTTTACCTGCGCAAGGTAGTGCTTTTTTGCGGTGGCTGTGCAGCCCTCATCGCCGGTAAGCGGCTCCCACCGCGACCGCGCAGTTCTTCAAGCCTGCGCTTACCTGTGCAAGCAACGGTCTTGCCCAATTTCCAAAAGCCGGCGCAATCCAGGTGGGAGCCGGGCTTGCCGGCGATGGGCCGCACAGCGGCCCCAGATGCTCGCTGCTCCCGTCGAGCGCGCTGGGGCTATTACAGCTCCGCTAAAGACGCTGCGGGTCAGCGCCTGGCACCTGTAACGCGCATGCGAGGATTGGTCACGATGCGCGTCAATCATCCATCTACCGCTGTCCTCAGTGCGCGCCGGCCGACTTGCTCAGGTCGCTTTGCGCCCATTGGGTGTAGATGCAGGCATCTGCAACCGCCCAGCGGACCTTCACGGTATCGCCAGGCTGCATGGACATCCCCGCAGCCGAGAGAGCTTTCACGGTCAGTTCGGTACCGCCTGGGGTCATCACATGGCAGGTCTGGCTTTCGCCGAGGAACAGCACTTCGCCGACCTTGGCAATCACTTCGTTCCAGCCCGCTGGCAACGGTTGGCGTGCCGCTTGCTCGGCGGTGAGTGCCAGGGCCTTTTCCGGGCGTACCATGATCAATGCATCTTGCCCCGCCGCCAGGCCAGGCGTCAGGCGGATCGCCACCGGCTGGCCTTCGAAGCTGCCAGCGCCGTTGCTGGTGGCCGTGATGCGCAGGAAGTTGGAATTGCCCAGGAACGACGCGACAAAGGCGTTGGGTGGATTCTGGTAGAGGTCATAACCGGTGCCCAGGCCGACGATCTTGCCGTGGCTGAAGATGGCGATGCGCTGGGACAGACGCATGGCTTCTTCCTGGTCGTGGGTGACGTAGACGATGGTGATGCCCAGCCTGCGATGCAGCTGGCGCAGCTCATCCTGCAGGTCTTCGCGCAGTTTCTTGTCCAGTGCGCCAAGGGGCTCGTCCATCAGCAGGATACGAGGTTCGTATACCAAGGCGCGGGCAATCGCCACCCGCTGTTGCTGGCCGCCCGACATCTGCGAAGGCTTGCGATGGGCGAACGCCTCCAGTTGCACCAGCTTGAGCATGGCATCGACCCGCTTCTTGGTTTCGGCAGCGCTGAGCTTGCGGATGGCCAAGGGGAAAGCGATGTTGTCACGCACATTCAGGTGCGGGAACAGCGAGTAGCGCTGGAACACCATGCCGATGTCGCGCTTGTGTGGTGGCACATTCACCAGCGACTGCCCCTCGACCAGAATCTCGCCGCTGCTGGGCGTCTCGAACCCGGCCAGCATCGACAGCGTGGTGGACTTGCCCGAGCCGCTGGAGCCGAGGAAGGTGAGGAACTCGCCGTCCTGGATTTCCAGGTCCAGATTATCCACTGCGGTGAAGTCACCGTAATGCTTGTTCAGGCCGCGCAGGCTGACCAGGGTCTTGTTGTGCGCGTTGTCTTTGATCACTGCACTCATTGTTGTTTTCTCCGGGCGCTCAGGCGTTCGTTTCGGTGCGCCGGCGCAAGGCGGCGGCAATGACCATGACCAACAGCGACAGGCCGATCAGCAGCGTCGAGGCGACGGCGATCACCGGGCTCAGGTCCTGGCGCAGGGTGGTCCACATCTTGACGGGCAAGGTTTGCAGGTCGGGGCTGGCCATCATCACGCTCAGTACCACCTCGTCCCACGAGACCAGGAAAGCGAACAGCCCGCCGGCGATCATCCCGGGGCGAATGGCCGGGAAGGTCACCTTGAAGATCGCCTGCAGGCGCGAGGCGCCGCAGATCACCGCGGCGTCCTCGATCGATTGGTCGAACAGCTTGAGCGAGTTGATGATCGAAATGATGGTGAAGGGCAGGGCGACGATCACATGGCTGACCACGAAGGCGAACAGCGTGCCGGTGTAGCCGAGCTTCAGAAACAGTGCATACACCGCCACGGCAATGATCACCAGCGGCACGATCATCGGCATGGTGAACAGCCCGTAGAGCATTTCGCGGCCAGGGAAGCGGCCGCGCACCAGGGCGAATGCGGTAGGCAGGCCCAGCAGCACGGCGGCGATGGTGGTCAGCACGGCGACCTTGAAGCTGGCCAGGGCGGCGTCCATCCACTCAGGGTTGGCGAAGAACTGGGCATACCATTTGAAGGTCCAGCCTGGTGGCGGGAATACCAGCCATTGCGAGGAGCCGAACGACAGGAGGATGATGAAAACGACCGGCAGCAGCAGGAAGGCCGCAATCACGCCGGTGGTCAGGTACAAGCCCGTGCGCAGCGGGCGCCCCATGGCATTGGGAGACAGAAGCATGGCGGTTTACCTCGCGTTGCCGACCGGGGACTCCGGTTGCAGCTTCAGGTACAGGTAGAAGAGCACCAGGGTGATGACCACCAGCAGTGCGGCGGCGGCGCTGGCCAGGCCCCAATTGAGGAACGATTGCACCTGCTGGATGATGAATTCGGGCAGCATCATGTTCTGCGCGCCACCCAGCAGGGCTGGGGTGACGTAGTAGCCCAGCGACATGACGAACACCATCAGCGCACCGGAGAACAGCCCCGAGCGGCACAGCGGCAGGAACACCTTCCAGAAGTTGGTCCAGGGGCTTGCGCCGCAGATGGAGCCAGCCTGCAGCACCATCGGGTCGATGGCGTGCATGGTCGCCTGCAGTGGCAGCACGATGAACGGGATCATGATGTAGCTCATGCCGATCACCACGCCGGTCAGGTTGTGCACCATTTCCAGCGGGGCATCGATGATGCCCAGCGCCATCAACGCCTTGTTGATCACCCCCGAACCCTGCAGCAGCACCAGCCACGAGTAAGTGCGCGCCAACAGGCTGGTCCACATCGACAACAGCACGATGTTCAGCAACCAGCGGCCCCAGCCGTTGGGCACCAGGGTAATTGCCCAGGCCAGCGGGAAGCCCAGCAACACGCTGATCAGGGTGACGACGCCGGCAACCGAAAAGGTGTTGAACAAGACCCGCGCATACGCCGAGTTGGCGAACAGCTGCTCGTAGTTGCCCAGCCCCGGCACGGGCTCCAGCACCCCACGCAGCAACAGGCCGATCAGCGGGGCGAAGAAGAACAGGCCAAGGAACAGCAGGGCAGGCAACAGGTTGCGGCTGCCTTTCCAGCGCTGGCCGAGGCTCATGCGGCGCGGGGCCGTCCCGGGGGCGCCAGCGCCCGTGGGGGCACCTTGCGCGTTTTGCAGGGCGTTGATGGCGACTTTCATTTCACCAACCACTCATTCCAGCGCGCGGCGATGGCCTGGCCGTTCTTGGCCCAGTAGGCGAAGTCCAGGGTTACCTGGTCCTGGGCGTAGGCGGTTGGCAGGTTCTGCGCGAGGTCTTTGTCGAGCTTGGCCACGCTGTCCAGGTTCACCGGCGCGTAGGCGGTCTTGTTGGCGAAATCGGCCTGGCCTTCGGCGCTGCTGGCCTGGGCCAGGAACTTCATGGCCGCGTCCTTGTTCTTGGCGCCCTTGGGGATGACCAGGAAATCGGCCATGACCAGGTTCTGCTTCCAGCTCACGCCCACTGGCGCTCCATCTTGCTGCAGGGCGTAGACGCGGCCGTTCCAGAACTGGCCAAGCGAGGCTTCACCGGAGGCCAGCAATTGCTGCGACTGGGCACCACCGCCCCACCAGACGATGTCTTTCTTGATGGTGTCGAGCTTCTTGAAGGCGCGGTCCAGGTCCAGCGGGTAGAGCTTGTCAGCCGGCACGCCGTCAGCCAGCAGGGCCAGTTCCAGTACGCCGGGGCTCGGCCACTTGTACAGGGCGCGTTTGCCGGGGTAGGTCTTGGTGTCGAACAGCGCGGTCCAGTCCACCGGTTTGTTGGCGCCGAGCTTGCCTTCGTTGTAGCCGAGCACGAACGAGAAGAAGAACGAACCGACGCCATGGTCGGAGACGAAGCGTGGGTCGATCTTGTCGCGCGCGATGGTGTTGAAATCGAGGGGTTCGAGCAGGCCCTCACTGGCGGCACGCAGGGCGAAGTCGGCTTCCACGTCGACCACGTCCCACTGCACGTTGCCGCTCTCGACCATGGCTTTGAGCTTGCCGTAGTCGGTCGGGCCGTCCTGTACCACTTTGATGTTGGTCGATTTGCTGAAAGGTACGGCCCATGCTTCTTTCTGGGCGTCCTGGGTGGTACCGCCCCAGCTGACGAAGTTGAGGCTGTCAGCGGCCTGGGTCGCCTGACATGCCAGGGTCAGCAGGCTGGCGGACAGCACTGCGGTTACACGTTTGCTCAACAGCATGGTTACGCCCTCGTTGCTTTTTGTTATTCGAGGCGGGGCTGGTAGTGCGCCCGCCAACAGTATTCGGGGAGCAGCTAAAACAAAGTGTCGGTGGCCGTTGGGTAAGTGTAGGTAGCGGCCTGCGATTCCAAGGTCTACGGGATATCATATTATGGTATTCCAAGATTTTGGCAAGAGGGGGAGGCTACCGGCCATCACTCTTCTTTGAGCTCCAAGCTTCAAGCTGCAAGCTGCAAGTAGAAGCGGATCGCGTCGTGCCGAAGATCTGCTTTTGCTTTTGCTTTTGCTTGCAGCTTGCAGCTTGCAGCTTGCAGCTTGCAGCTTGCAGCTTTCAGCTTGGAGCTTTCAGCTCTGGGCTTGGAAGGGGATGCTCTGGACCACTTCCAGCTCATAGCCCGCCAGGCCCGCGTATTTGAGCGGGGGGCCCAGGTGGCAGAGCTTGCCGACGCCCAGGTCCTGGAGAATCTGCGCGCCAGTGCCGACTTCTGAGTACACCTTCGACTGGCCCCGCTGGTACGGACGCAGCGGCTGAGTCAGTTGCGGGATGCGTTCGAGTAGCGCCTGGGATGATTCGTGGTTGGCCAGGATCACCACCACTCCGGCACCTTCCTCCGCGACCTTCTGCAGCGCAGCCCACAAGGTCCAGTTCGCCGGTCCGGCATACTCGGCACCGACCAGGTCGCGCAACGGGTCGATGACGTGCACGCGCACCAACGTCGGCTGCTCGCGGCGGATATCGCCCATCACCATGGCCATGTGCACACCGCCTTCGATACGGTCTTCGTAGGTCACCAGGCGGAAGGTGCCGTGCACGGTCGGCAACTCGCGCTCACCGATGCGCTTTATGGTCTGCTCGGTGCTCAGGCGGTAATGGATCAGGTCGGCGATGGTGCCGATCTTGATGCCGTGCCGGGCGGCGAACACTTCCAGGTCCGGTCGGCGAGCCATGGTGCCGTCATCGTTGAGCACCTCGACGATCACCGAAGCCGGGGCAAAACCGGCCAGGCGTGCCAGGTCGCAACCCGCTTCGGTATGGCCGGCGCGGTTCAGCACACCGCCTTCGCGGGCACGCAGTGGGAAGATGTGGCCGGGCTGCACCAGATCCGCCGGGCGGGCATCGGCGGCCATGGCTGCGGCCACGGTGCGCGCCCTGTCAGCCGCAGAAATGCCAGTGGTCACCCCCGTGGCCGCCTCGATGGATACGGTGAAGGCGGTGCTGAACGCGCTGCCGTTGGCCGGTACCATCTGCTCCAGCCCCAAGCGCTGACAATGCTCGTCGGTCAAGGTCAGGCAGATCAGGCCCCGCGCTTCGCGGGCCATGAAATTGATGGCCTGCGCGTCACAGCGCTCGGCGGCGATCAGCAGGTCGCCCTCGTTCTCCCGATCCTCGTCGTCCACCAGCAGCACCATCTTGCCTTGGCGGTAGTCCTCGAGGAGTGCTTCGATCGTGTTGAAAGCCATGCTGAACGCTCACTGTGAATGGGTGATTATTATGGTATACCATCATACACAAATAGTTTTGCATCAGGAGAGTAGCGGATGAAAGCGTATTGGATTGCCCACGTGGACGTGACCGACCCCGAGCAGTATCAGCAGTACACCCAACGGGCGCCCGCCGCCTTTGCCGCATTCGGCGGGCGGTTCCTGGCCCGGGGCGGGCGCAGCGAGGCGATGGAAGGGCGGTCGACGCCCCAGCGGACCGTGGTGATCGAGTTCCAGACCTACGAACAGGCGCTGGCCTGCTATCGATCCGAGCTGTACCAACAAGCGTGCAGCCATCGTCACGGCGTGGCCAAGGCTGAGGTGATCATCGTCGAAGGGTTCGAGCCCTGAGCGCGGGGCGAAATTGCCTGAGCTGTTGTGCTGGGTCATTCCAAGAGGCTGGCTTTTCCCCTATTGTCGAACCTATGTTCCCACGTGATTTGGCAGGCCCATGGAGAAAGTCATTGTCATCACCGGCGCCAGCCGTGGCATCGGCGCCGCCACCGCGCTGCAGGCTGCCCGTGAGGGTTACCGCATCTGCATCAACTACCACGCCGATGACCAGGCCGCGCACGCCATTCTTGCCCAGGTCCGCGCACTCGGCGCCCAGGCCATTTGTGTGCGTGCAGACGCCAGTGTCGAGGACGAGGTGATCCAGCTGTTCCACCGCGTCGATGAAGCGCTCGGCCCCGTCACCGCACTGGTGAACAACGCGGGCACCATCGGCCAGCAGAGCCGCGTGGAAGACATGTCGGAGTTCCGCCTGCTCAAGGTGATGAAAACCAATGTCGTCGGGCCGATGCTTTGTGCCAAGCACGCCTTGCTGCGCATGGCCCGCCGCCACGGTGGCCAAGGTGGGGCCATCGTCAATGTGTCATCAAGGGCTGCACGCCTGGGCTCACCCAACGAGTATGTGGACTACGCCGCGTCCAAAGGCGCCCTCGACACCTTCACCCTTGGCTTGGCCAAGGAAGTGGCAGGTGAGGGTGTGCGGGTCAATGGCGTGCGCCCAGGCTACATTCATACTGACTTCCACGCCCTGTCCGGCGACCCCGACCGTGTCGCCAAGCTGGAACCTGGCTTGCCCATGGGGCGTGGCGGTCGCCCGGCAGAAGTGGCCGAGGCCATTCTCTGGTTGCTGTCGGACAAGGCGTCCTATTCCACTGGCAGCTTTCTCGACCTTGGCGGCGGGCGCTAATCGCCACCGCTCAGCAGTTGCTGCACGCACTCGGCCAGCACGTCCAGCTCGAACGGCTTGCCCAGCACATGAGCGCCTTGGAGTAGCGGGCCGCCTCCCAGCGCCGCACTGTTGTCATAGCCGGTAATGAACAACACTTTGAGGTCGGGGTGCTGCCGCCGGTAGTGCTCCGCCACATGGCGACCGTTGGGGCCGTCGGGCAGGCCGATGTCGCTTATCAGCAGGTCCGGCCGTTCGCTGTGTTCCAAGTGTGCCAAGGCGCCCCGCCCATTCTCGAAGGCGCTGACCCGGTAACCCTGCTCTTGCAGGACCTCGCTGATCACCACGCGCAGGGCTAGCTGGTCTTCCACCAGCACGATGCGCTGCCCGTTGGCACGGTGTTGATCCAGAGCGCTGGCCTTGGGCGCCTGGGGCTGCGCCGTGGGCTGTTGGTGATGGCGCGGCAGGTACAATTCAACACGTGTACCCATGCCGGGTTGCGAAAGCACGCGTGACTGCCCACCGGACTGGCGCACGAAACCATAGGTCATCGACAGCCCCAGGCCGCTGCCCTTGCCGATGGGTTTGGTGGAGAAAAAAGGGTCGAAGGCACGTGCAATCACTTCCTCGCTCATCCCGCAGCCGTTGTCGACAACGCTAAGGCGCACGTAGTCGCCGCTGGGCAACCCCAAAGGGCGTGCCTGATCATTGTCCAGCGCCACGTTGTCACCATGGATGCTGATGACACCCCCGTCAGGCAGCGCGTCACGTGCATTGATGCACAAGTTGAGCAGGGCGCTTTCCAACTGTGGCGGGTCGATGAAGGTGGGCCATAGTTCAGGAGCGAACCGGCTGTGCAGGGAAATGGAGGGGCCGATCGTTCGGCGTAGCAGCTCCTGCATGCCGCCCAGCAGCTCTGCCACCTCCGTGGCGCGTGGTTGCAGGGTTTGTTGGCGCGAGAATGCCAGCAGCCGTTGCACCAGGGATGAGGCGCGTTTGGCCGTGCTGTTGGACATGTCGAGTAAATTTTCCAGCTCGGTATAGCGCTGTTGCTGCAGGCGCAGCTGGATCAGTTCCTGGGTATTGAGGATGCTGCCGAGCAAATTGTTGAAGTCATGTGCGATGCCGCCGCTGAGTTGCCCGACGGCCTCCATCTTTTGCGCCTGGCGCAAGGCCTGCTCTGCGTTGGCAAGGCGTTGTTGCGCCTGCACGCGGTCGCTGATGTCGTAGGCGAACAGGTAAGCGCCCACCGGGGCCCCAGCAGCGTCACGCAGGGCATTGAAGCGCAGTTCATAATGGCGCTGGTCTGGTTGCTGGCCGAATGCACCGATCTCGGTGAACTGCTCGCCCTGCAGTGCCCGTCGCCATAAGGGCAGGATCGTCTCGCGATCTGCGGCATTGTCACCCATCAGCGACGGCATGTAGGCGCCGACTACCGGTGTATGGCCATACAGCAACCGAAAGTCCTCCCTGGCCTTGCGATTGACGGCCAGCCAGTGCATGCCGTTGTCGAGCACGTGCACGTTGGCTGCGCTCTGGTCGATAAGCTCTGCGAACAGGCTGCGCTGTGCCATGGCTTCGCTTGCCCGTTGCTCCAGGCGAGCATTGAGCTGCGCAAGGGCCTGCTCGGTATTGCATCGCTCGGTCACATCCTTGAACAGCACCGCAACCTGCCGGCGCTCCGGCGGCTCGATACGAAAAGAGCTCACTGACAGAACGCGGCCGCTGGCTCGTAGTTCCTGTTCGAATTGCTGGGGGGCACCGGTGTGCAGCACGGGACCGTAACGGGCAACCCACGCGTCGGCTTCATCAGGCAATATGTCGCGCATTTTCTGGCCGGTCGCGTCCGCGATGCCTGCGTGCTTGGTATAGGCGGGGTTGACGAGCACGTGCACGAAATCACTCAGCGGGCCATGGGGGCCGTCAATGAATTCGATGATGCAGAAGCCTTCGTCCATGGTATTGAACATAAAGCGGTAAACATCCAGGCCTAGCGGCGAATGCTGCTGCAGTTCGGCTTCCAGCTGTGTGATACGTTGGCGCAAGGTGGCGATTTCTTCGCGCAGGGCAAGCATCTCGTTCACAGGCATGGCAGCGTCCGGCAGCAGTGCGTGGCTAAGACTTTAACGCTGCGGCTGTGCTACGCCTACTCGGAATTTTGCCAGATTGCGCCCGAATGCCCATTTTGCTGTCAGAACGAGCGGATGATGCGGCCTAGGGTTGCCATGGCTCGCTCGGCGGTGTCGCTCCACGGGGTGCCGTAGTTCAGGCGGATGCAGTTGCCAAAGCGGCGGGTGGGCGAAAATATAGGCCCCGGCGCGATGCTGATGCCTTGGGCCAGGGCCATGTGGAACAGCTTCAGCGCGTCTATCCGTTCGGGCAGTTCCAGCCACAGAAAGTAGCCGCCAGAAGGCTGGCTGACTCGCGTCTGCGCCGGAAAATAGCGCGAGATGGCGGCGAGCATGTTGGCTTGCTGGCCTTCCAGGGCATAGCGCAGTTTGCGCAAGTGGCGATCATACCCACCGTGTTCCAGGTAGTCGGCAATGGCCGCCTGGGCCGGCATCGAGGCGCACAGTGAGGTCATCAGCTTGAGCCGTTCGATCTTCTGGGCAAAGCGCCCTGCGGCTACCCAGCCGATCCGGTAACCGGGCGCCAGGCTCTTGGCGAATGAGCCGCAGTGCATGACCAGGCCTTGAGTGTCGAAGGCCTTGGCAGGCTTGGGCGCCTGTTGCGAGTAATACAGCTCGGCGTAGACATCGTCCTCGATCAGCGGCACCTGATGGCGCTGCAGCAATGTTACCAATGCCTGTTTCTTCGCCTCGGGCATGCTCGCGCCCACTGGGTTCTGGAAGTTGGTCATGCACCACACGGCTTTGACCGGGTGCTTTTCCAAGGTCTGGGCGAGGGCGGCCAGGTCCATGCCCTCGCGTGGCTGCACGGGTATTTCCACCGCCTTGAGTTTGAGCCGTTCCAGCACCTGTAGGCAGGCGTAGAAGGCCGGTGCCTCGACCGCCACCAGGTCGCCCGGCTCGGTGACCGCCTGCAGGCACAGGTTCAGTGCTTCCAGCGCGCCGTTGGTGATCAGCAACTCCTCCATGGGCAACATCATCCCGCCAACCATGTAGCGCAGGGCGATCTGCCGGCGCAGTTGCGGGTTGCCCGGTGACAGGTCGGTGACCACCATGCGTGGGTCCATGGCCCGGCTGGCGCTGGCCAGCGAGCGCGACAGGCGCTGCAGCGGGAACAGTTCCGGGCTGGGGAACGCTGAGCCGAACGGCACGGTGTTCGGGTCCTTGATCGATTCGAGTATCGAGAACACCAGGGCGCTGACATCCACGTCAGTCGATTCGCTCAGCGGCTCCAGTGGCTGTGGCTCGCAGAAGTGACGCGGTGCATGGGCAGTGACGAAATAGCCTGAACGCGGCCGTGCGCGGATCAGCCCGCGGCGTTCGAGCAGGTAGTAGGCCTGGAACACGGTCGACGGGCTGACGCCGTGTGTCTGGCTGGCGTAGCGCACCGATGGCACGCGCTGACCGGGGCCGAGCACGCCAGAGCGGATCAGTTCGGCAATGTCATCGGCGAATCGTTCGTAGCGTTTCATGAAGGCTCGGCAGCAGGGTGAACAGGCAAGTCACCCCCACTATGGGCCCGAAGCGGTTTTCAGTACAGGCTCAGGCCATGCACCAAAAACCGGATCAGTTGCTGGTCAGTGCTTCAGCCGCTCTAGATTACCGAGCCAGGAACGCTCGCCTTCAAATGCTTTCGGCTGTCCACGGCGCCGGCTACGGTCAGCGCGTCGGCTTCGGCTTCGGTGATCGGCACGCGCTGGCCTGCCAACAGCGCCACGGACATGCGCAACTGTTCATCGGTGATGATCTCAATGTCCGGGCCATCACCTTCGATGCGCAGGTCTTCGCCTATGAGGGTGCAGCGGCGGGTGCTTTCTTCGATTTCGACGGGCATGGGCTGGTCCTCCGGGTTGCAGTTACAGCTGTGACCGCAGGCACTCACCGGTTGCTGCATCCACCCGCCGGGCGGGGCACTTTGTGGGGGCGACGGCGGTCCACCCTCAAGGAGCCCTGCCGTACGCGGCTCAGAAGCACTGCGCTGTGAGCGCGGATTCAGCCGCGAAACGGCGCCAGGGCCGGCCACCAGTTTGACCGCGAGAAATTTTCCATGGACGTTGTCTGGCAGACGATACAAGCCGAATTCGCCGATATCACGCAAGTGCGTGAAGTCACCCGCATCATCCTGCGCCTGTTGATGGCCGCCATTCTGGGGGCCATTCTGGGCTTCGAGCGTGAGCACAAAGGCAAGTCCGCTGGCGTGCGTACCCATATGCTGGTGTCGATGGGCGCCGCGTTATTCGTGCTGGCGCCAAGCATGGCCGGGGCCGACGAGCAGGCCTTGAGCCGGGTGATCCAGGGTATCGTCGCCGGTATCGGTTTTCTCGGTGCGGGCACCATCCTCAAAGGTAATGGTCGCGACACCAGCCACGTCAAAGGCCTGACCACGGCCGCTGGCCTGTGGATGACGGCCGCCATCGGTACCGCTGCAGGCATGGGGCGTGAAGCGACGGCGCTGATCAGCACAGTGCTTTCGCTGCTGGTGCTGGCCACGATGCCGATGATGGTGGAAAAGGTCGAGGGGCACGACGAGAAGAAGCAGGAGGAGGAGGAGGAGGATGTCAGGAAGCACTGAGGGGAGCCGAAGCTCCCCTCAAAGCGTTGTTGCCTGCTCTTTTCTTATTATTGAAGGCCGACCTTTTATTGTTTTTGTAGGCTTGCCTTGGTGCTGCGAGTGACCCCCAACCGGGGTCAAGAGCAAACGTATTTTTTTGAGCGCTGACCTGCTTTCATCCTAAGGATCCGATGCTGGCTGCCGCTACCTTGAGGTAGTTTTATTGTTCTGTGCCAGACCGCGGGGCAAACCCCTGAAAAGCGTGTCTACTCCAAAAAAATCTGCTTGCTGCGCCTCTGCCGTGTTGTTCTTGTTATGTCAGAGCCGGTACATGTTGTTTTTATTGGGTGTCGCATTTTTTGTTGTTGTTGTACGAAAGATATAGCAGGCGCCGTGCCAACTTTTGAAAACTGTTGTAAATCAATGGCTTGAGCTGAATCGACCAATTCGGGTGGCGTGAAATTCTGTCGAATTGTTTCCCTGTTACCCGATTTTTTGCTGAGGCCTGTGGGGGCGGTAACACTCACCCACACATTTGTGACGACCGTGTGAATCACTGTGCGCTGCGTGCTCGCGCCACACGTGAGCCGTTGGCCCGGCCCAGCACCTCGCTGATCCGCTGCCCCGCCGCGATCAAGCGGTCCAGGTCAATGCCGGTTTCAATCCCCAGCCCCTCTAGCAGGTAAACCACGTCCTCGCTGGCGATATTGCCCGTGGCACCTTTGGCATAGGGGCAACCCCCAAGGCCCGCCACCGAGCTGTCGAACACACTGATACCTTCGAGCAGGCTGGCATACACGTTGGCCAGGGCCTGGCCGTAGGTATCGTGGAAGTGGCCGGCCAGTTGCTCACGCGGCACGTGCGCCGAGACGACTTCGAACAGTTTGCGGGTATCACCTGCGGTGCCAGTGCCGAGGGTGTCACCCAGGGACACTTCGTAGCAGCCCATCTCATGCAGGGCCTTGGCCACGGGGGCGACCTGTTCGGCACTGACTTTGCCTTCATACGGGCAGCCGAGCACGCAGGAAACGTAACCGCGCACCCGCACACCGTGGCTGCGCGCTGCCAGCATGATCGGCTCGAAACGTTTGAGGCTTTCGCTGATCGAGCAATTGATGTTGCGCTGGGAAAACGCCTCGGAGGCAGCGGCGAACACCGCCACTTCCTTCACCCCGGCCGCCAGGGCGTCCTCGAAACCCCGCAAGTTGGGCGCCAGCGCCGCATAGGTAACCCCCTCGCGTTGCTTGATAGCGGCGAACACATCGGCGGAGCCGGCCATCTGCGGCACCCACTTGGGCGAGACGAAACTGCCGACCTCAATGTAGGCCAGCCCGGCGTCGGTAAGATCGTCGACCAGGCGCACCTTGTCAGCAACGCTGATGGGCTGGGCTTCGTTCTGCAGGCCGTCGCGGGGGCCGACTTCGACCAGGCGGACTTTTTCGGGCAAAGGCATGGTGGGGTTCCTGTGGCGGGTCAACGGTTATCGTTATTGTTCAGGGTTGCGGCCAGGGCCTGTTCGCAACGTTCCTGGGCAGTGTCCAGCTCCAGTTGCATCTGGTGAATATCCAGCATCTGTTGTTCAAGCTGGGCGCGGCGCTCGGTGATCTTGGCCAGCATGCTGTTGAGTTGCTTGAGGTTGCCGCTGCTGGGGTCGTAGAGCTCGATCAGTTCACGGCATTCGGCCAGCGAAAAACCGATACGCTTGCCACGCAGGATCAGCTTCAGGCTGACTTTGTCGCGTGCCGAATAGATGCGCTCCAGGCCACGGCGCTCCGGGCTGAGCAGGCCCTGTTCCTCATAGAAGCGGATGGCGCGGGTAGTGATGTCCAGCTCGCGGGACAGGTCGGAGATGCTGTAGGTCTGGGTGCTCATGCGTGGGCTCGGCGTGGAGTATGACGGTATCCTGAATGCAGGTTGACGTAAACGTCAAGCAGGCTGTTGCGCATGCGTCGCTCTTGGCCTTCCAGTAAAGGCATTTGCAGTCAATCGGGCTGGACCGAGCGACGGTAACCATTGGGTGTCTGCCCACTCAAGCGCTTGAAGAACCGCGCAAAGTAGGTCGGGTCACTGAACCCGAGGCTGTCCGACAACTGCCCGATGCTCATCCGCGTGTAGATCAGGTTGCGCTGTGCCTCCAGCAGCAGCCGCTGGTGCACCAGTTGCAGTGCGGTCTGCCCGCTCAAGGCCCGGCACAGTTGGTTGAGCTGCAGGCTCGGGATCTTCAACCGCGCGGCGAAGTCCTCCACCGAAAGGTGCTCACGGTAGTGCGCTTCGACCAGGCGCAGATATTGCCCCAGCAACTGACGGTCACGTTCGTCTCGGTTGCGGGGCGCCTGGCCCAATTGCTGGCGACGGCTGATCCACACCATCAGCGCGGTCACCAGGGCTTCGAGCAGGGGCGCGCGTGCCGGGGCATGCCCCTGGTACTCCTGCTGCAGTGTGTCGATCAGGCTGCGCAGGCGCACGCGATCCTTGCCCAGTGGGTAACAGGCAGGCTTGGCCAGCACCCCCAGCGGTGCACCCAGGCGCTGCTCGAGGTTTGCTACCAGCGCGGTGCCGAAGGTCAGCACATGCCCCTGGATATCGGCACTGAAGCGAAACCCGTGCACGGTCAGCGGTGGTACCACCTGGATTGCCGCTTCGCCAATGGCACTGCGCACGCCCTCGATCTCTACCTGCGCCTGGCCACGTTGCACATACAGCAACTGAAACAGCTCGGCGTGCTGGTGCGGTTTGATTTCCCAATGGTGCAGGCGGCTGCGGGCCGGGATCGACTCGCAATGCAGCAGGTCCGTGCCTGGCCATGCCTGGTTTTCGCCATACAGCTGAAACAGCGGGACGCCGGGGAGTGACGATTTCATCAAGAACTGACCTGTCCGTTAATCGAACGCTTTTTAAAAAAGTGCAGTTTTCCCATCGGATAGCACAGCTAATCCACCTGTGCAGCCCGTAAAAATGCAAGTAGAAATCTAATAACACGAGAGAACAACAATGAAAACTCAGGTTGCAATCATCGGTGCAGGTCCGTCTGGCCTACTGCTGGGTCAACTGCTGTACAAGGCTGGGATCGACACGGTCATTCTTGAGCGGCAGACACCTGACTATGTACTTGGCCGCATCCGTGCCGGCGTGCTCGAGCAAGGGACTGTCGACCTGCTGCGTGAGGCAGGTGTTGCCGAGCGCATGGACCGTGAAGGCTTGGTGCACGAGGGTGTCGAGTTGCTTGTCGGGGGCCGCCGGCAACGGCTGGACCTCAAGGGCCTGACCGGAGGCAAGACGGTCATGGTCTATGGCCAGACCGAGGTGACGCGGGACTTGATGCAAGCGCGCGAGGCGAGTGGTGCGCCAATCATCTATTCGGCCAGCAATGTGCGGCCCCACGAACTCAAGGGCGAACGGCCCTACGTAACCTACGAGAAGGACGGCCAGACCCACCGCCTGGACTGCGATTACATCGCCGGCTGCGACGGCTTCCACGGTGTGTCGCGCCAAAGCATCCCCGAAGGTGTGCTCAAGCACTATGAGTGCGTGTATCCGTTCGGTTGGCTGGGGATGCTGTCCGATACGCCGCCCGTGAACCACGAATTGATCTACGCCCATCACGCGCGTGGTTTTTCGCTGTGCAGTCAGCGTTCGCAGACCCGCAGCCGCTACTACCTGCAAGTGCCGCTGGATGAACGCGTGGAGGACTGGTCCGACGAGCGTTTCTGGACCGAACTCAAGGCCCGCTTGCCCGAGGACGTGGCAGAGCGCCTGGTTACCGGCCCGGCGCTGGAAAAGAGCATTGCGCCCTTGCGCAGCCTGGTGGTCGAGCCGATGCAGTACGGGCACCTGTTCCTGGTCGGTGACGCGGCCCATATCGTCCCGCCCACTGGGGCCAAGGGCCTCAACCTGGCGGCTTCGGACGTGAATTATCTGTACCGTATCCTGGTCAAGGTCTATCGCGAAGGGCGTACCGACCTGCTGCAGCAGTACTCGCCCTTGGCCCTGCGCCGCGTGTGGAAAGGCGAGCGCTTCAGCTGGTTCATGACCCAGTTGCTGCATGACTTTGGTGAACACAAGGATGCGTGGGAGCAGAAGATGCAGGAGGCGGACCGTGAGTACTTCCTGTCTTCGCCTGCTGGGCTGGTGAACATTGCCGAGAACTACGTGGGGTTGCCGTTCGAAGAGGTGGTGTAGGGGCGGGGCATGACTTGAGGGCCCCGCGGGGCTTGCGTGCAAATAAGAGGGCTGCAGACCAATGGCCGTCAGTCAGCGTGATCAGGGCTGCTGCGCAGCCCATCGCCGGCAAGCCGGCTCCTACAGGTACTGCGCTGCGGTTGGAGCCAGTGCAAAGCCTGGGCTGCCCCCCAAGGCTGGATCAGTATCCAGCTTGCAGGGCAGTCCATACAAGCTGGCTTGCCGGCGATGGGCCTGGGTAATTGCAAAGATCAATGCGCCTGTGCGTGACGGCGCGCCCGATTGATCTGCCGCTGCTTGGCCGGAACCTGCGGTGGCAGGTGGTGGTGCTGTGCATGACGGCGCACGATGCGTAGTACACCCCAGAGCATGGCGGCAGCGACGCTAAGCCACATACCTACCAGCATGAGGATTGCCATGGTCAGGCTCATGTCTACCTCCTTCTCTTGGGTCAGCTTTCGGCTCACCCTCCAGATACTGCATTAGTCTAGCTCTCGCCGCGTGACGTTCCATCTATCGAAGGTCTATTGCTTGGTTCGTTTGGTTCCAAGCCCACAGCGGGCTATACCCGCGTCGACGGGCATCCTATGATCGTCGGCCAAGGCCGGGCGTTGGCAGCCTGGCGTCAGAACAAGCGAGTGTCCATGGTGCAAATTTCCTTCAAGTCCCGGTTTTTCGAGCCGCGCCGCCTAATGGTGGCCTGCCTGCTGGCCGCCAGCCTCTCAGGTTGTGCCGGCACGCAACCGGCCGCCGTCAAGGGCGTTGCGCAGCGGGTCGAGATCAGCAGCGTGCCGTTCTACCGAGGCAACGCCAACCACAGTGGGGCCATGGCGCTGGCGGCGTTGCTCTCGCAGCAGGGCGCGCCGATCACCCCGGGGCTGCTGGACAAGCCGCTGAACCTGCCCCAGGGCGCCGAGTCGCTGGGCACCGGCATCCCCCGCGTGGCGCGCGATTACGGCAGGGTCGTGTACCCGCTGGACAAACAGCTGGACGCTCTGTTGACCCAAGTGGCTGCAGGCAACCCGGTGCTGGTGCGTTTTCAGGAAGGTTCGGCGTGGTGGAGCGAGCCGCGCTATGCGGTGCTGATTGGCTTTGATCGTTACAAGCAGCGGGTGCTGCTGCGTGCGGGGATGCACCGGCGGCAGATGATGGCCTTCGACGATTTCAAGTCGGCGTGGGCGCAAGAGGGGAGCTGGGCGATACTGGTTCAGCCGCCGCGGCAACTGCCGGCTCAGGTGGATCGGCAGCGCTGGCTGCAGGCTGCCGATGAACTGGCCCGCGCGGGCCAGGAACTGGCGGCCAAGCAAGCCGTGGACAGCCTGCAAAGGTAAGCCACCAACCCTGGCCTGACCTCGCTAAACCGGCGATCAGGCCAGTGATGGCAGCAGCATCAGAAGCCCAGGCGGTCGCGCAGGCTGTAGTACCAGGCTCCCAGGGCGCTGAACGGTACCCGCAGCATCTGGCCGCCCGGGAACGGGTAGTGCGGCAGGCCGGCGAACGCGTCGAAGCGCTCGGCCTGGCCACGCAGTGCCTCGGCCAGCACCTTGCCCGCCAGGTGGGTGTAGGTGACGCCGTGGCCCGAGCAACCCTGCGAGTAATAGATGTTGTCGCCGATACGGCCAACCTGTGGCAGACGCGACAGGGTCAGCAGGAAGTTGCCGGTCCAGGCGTAGTCGATCTTGACGTTCTTGAGCTGCGGGAAGGCCTTGAGCATCTTCGGGCGGATGATCGCCTCGATGTTGGCCGGGTCGCGTGCACCGTAGACCACGCCACCGCCGAAGATCAGGCGCTTGTCGCTGGTCAGGCGGTAGTAGTCGAGCAGGTAGTTGCAGTCCTCGACGCAGTAGTCCTGCGGCAGCAGGGTGCGGGCCAGTTCCTCGCCCAAGGGCTCGGTGGTGATCACCTGAGTACCGCAAGGCATTGATTTGGCCGCCAGTTCTGGCACCAGGTTGCCCAGGTAGGCGTTGCCGGCGACGATGATGAACTTGGCGCGCACTTTGCCCTGTGGGGTGTGCACGACCGGGTTGGCGCCACGCTCGATACGGATGGCCGGGGTCTGCTCATAAATGATGCCGCCCAGTGACTCCACTGCGGCCGCTTCGCCCAAGGCCAGGTTCAGCGGGTGGATGTGGCCGCCGCTCATGTCCAGCATGCCGCCGATATAGCTGTCGCAGGCGACCACTTCACGGATGCGCTTCTGGTCCATCAGCTCCAGCTGATTATGGCCAAAGCGTTCCCACAGGCGCTTTTGCGATTCCAGGTGGCCCATCTGTTTGGACGTCAGCGCAGCGAACACGCCACCGTCCTTCAGGTCGCACTGGATGTTGTACTTGGCTACGCGTTCACGGATGATGCGCGCGCCTTCGAAGGCCATGTGGCCCAGCAGTTGCGCCTGCTTGGGGCCGACCGTGCGCTCGATGACGTCAATGTCACGGCTGTAGCTGTTGACGATCTGGCCGCCGTTACGGCCCGACGCACCGAAGCCGACCTTCGCCGCTTCGACGATGCTCACCTTGAAGCCGTTCTCCAGCAGGAACAGGGCGCTGGACAGGCCGGTATAGCCTGCACCGATGATGCACACATCGGTTTCCACCTCACCCTGCAGCGGCGGACGTGGCGGCACCGGGTTGGCCGAGGCGGCGTAGTAGGACTGGGGGTAGGGGGTATTGGCCATGCTCGAGAAACCTCGTGTTTTATATTTTTAACGAATGTACCGATGCTATCAATAATAATAAACACCCGCTAGTCGTCCGTTGAAAATCCTTAACTGCTCCATGGCCGGCGCTTCTCTATAAAGAGGTTAAGATTCAGTAGGTTAGCGCAAAAAAAAGTGTTGACAGCGGTTTTGGAATGCGTAGAATGCGCACCACACGACAGGCACATAGCTCAGTTGGTTAGAGCACCACCTTGACATGGTGGGGGTCGTTGGTTCGAGTCCAATTGTGCCTACCAAACATCAGAAAAGGCGATCCGAAAGGGTCGCCTTTTTTGTGTCTCGCTTTTATAGGCGGCCGCGTCACCCAGGCCGGCAGGCTGCTGAAAGTTTTTGATTTTTTTGAAAAAAACGCTTTACAGGTACGCATTCGGTGACTAATATGCGCACCACACGACAGGCACATAGCTCAGTTGGTTAGAGCACCACCTTGACATGGTGGGGGTCGTTGGTTCGAGTCCAATTGTGCCTACCAAACATCAGAAAGGGCGATCCGAAAGGATCGCCCTTTTTGCATTGTGCGTTTCTGGCAGATGGCCGGTATGTAGCAAGGTGTAACGTATGGTCGCGGTCCGGGTCAGGGGTCGCCATGCTAGAATTCGCCGCTTCGAAACGGGAGATACACGCGTGCGCAAACTGGCAGTGGTAATGGCAGTGTTGGCCCTGGTGGGCTGTGAGAATGAGGTTGAAGGTGTGCACAAACAGGTGGCCGAGCACCTGCACAACCCCAGCACTGCCAAGTTCGGCAACGTGCGGATCGACACCAAGGGCACCATTTGCGGCCAGGTGCGTGGCAAGGACGATGCCGGGCAGTACGAAGCTTACCGCAGCTACGTCGCCATCAAGGGTGACGATGGCCAGTACGACATCATCGTCGACGACAATGGCAACAACCTGCGTATTCGCGAAATCTGCGGGGGCGCTGAGTTGCAGCGCCGCGCCGAGGCCCTTGCCGATCAGCCTGCGCCTCAAGGCTGGGATGTCGAGGTGATCCAGGGCGCCAACATGGGTGCATTGAGCGACATGACCGCCCGCCTGATCGAGAAGGGCATCCCATCCTCGGTCGAATACCGCAATGGCAAGCCGGTGGTGCTGCTGGGGCCGTTCCCCACCAAAGAGGAAGCCGAGGCACGCAAGGCAGAGGTCATGGCCAAGCTGGGTACGGACTCGGTTGTCATCCAGCACGGCGCGCAGCGCTGCGCGCAGCGCTGCGCGCAGCGCTGATAGCAGCGTACCGCGCCCTTCGTAGCATGGCCTCGGTGGCTGCCGGCTTGCCGGCGAGCACTGGCCCAGCCGCTGCCATGCATCGAGTTGCCTGGCCTGTACCGGGGCGATTAGCCCCTTGTCTGCGCCTGTGAAAGCGCCGGAACAGACGCCTGTCATCTGTAACCCGACCGGTCTATGCTTGTTCTGGGAGACGGCTGAAGCGGGGAGGGCCTCATGTCTACACTGGAGCGGGCCATCCTGGTGGCCACCAGGGCGCATGAAGGGCAATACGACAAAGGCGGTGCGGCGTATATCCTGCACCCGTTGCGGGTGATGATGCGGGTGTCCACGCCCGAGCAGCGCATCGTCGCTGTGCTTCACGATGTGATCGAAGACACGCCGCTTACGCTTTCCGACCTGGCCCGCGAGGGTTTCACGCTCAAGATCCTGGCCGCGTTGCTGGCCTTGAGCCGGCGTGATGGCGAAAGCTACGAGGACTTCGTGGTGCGCCTGGGCTGCGACCCATTGGCGCGTACCGTCAAAATGGCCGACCTGGCCGACAATAGCGACCTTTCACGCATCGCCCGCCCAGGCCCGGCCGACCTGAGACGGCTGGCCCGTTATCAGCAGGCCAGCGCTTACCTGCAGGCGCTGGCCTAGGCCCAGATTCGCATTGCCCAAGCCCGTGCGAGTCAGTCGTCCTTGGGCACCGTCCAGAAAATCTGCACGCCGCCATCATCGCGGTGGGCGAGGGTGACGTTGTCGTTCTCGGCGATCTCCTCAAGCAGGGTTTCCCAATCGTCGGGCGACTCCTGCTCCAGGCGGAAGATCAGGGCGGCGCGGCTACGTTGAGCGATGGGGCTGTTGATGATCTTCTGGATGCGCGTACCCATCAGTTCATAACTGCTCGGCGTTGCAGGGGCGGTACTGGCCACGGGGCTTTTCCTTGTTTTGCTGTATGCGCATACAGTATTTCACTGTAGGGTATTTCGCAACTGCGTGTAAGGTAAAAAGCGGAGGACCGCGGGTGGCCGATACATGGGGAATGAAGCCGGTTGAAGGGCTGGCTAAGCCAGCCCCGCCGGCCCCTGTCACACCGCGATCAGTATTCCCAGAAAATCCGCTGCAGCTCTTTGCTGTCCTGGGTCTTGGTCATTGCCACCATCGCCAGGATCCGCGCCTTCTGCGGGTTAAGGTCGTGCGCTACAACCCAATCGTTCTTGTCATCCGGCTGCTCGGCGTTGCGCAGCACGAAACCGCCCTGGTTGACGTGCGACGAGCGGATGATCTGCACACCCTCCTTGCGTAGCTCCTGCAGTGCCGGCACCACGCGCGAGGACACCGACCCGTTGCCGGTTCCGGCATGAATCAGGGCTTTTGCGCCGTTCTGTGCCAATGCCTTGTAGGCCGTGTCGGTCACGTTGCCGTAGCCGTAGGCGATGTCGACCTGCGGCAGGCTGCTGATCTGCTTGATGTCGAATTCCGAGTTGACGGTGTGACGCTTGGCCGGCAGGCGGAACCAGTACGATTTGCCTTCCACCACCATGCCCATCGGGCCCCAGGCGCTCTTGAAGGCTTCGGTCTTGATGTTGACCGCCTTGCTCACATCGCGGCCGGACTGGATCTCGTCGTTCATGGTCACCAGTACACCCTTGCCCCGGGACTGCTTGTCGCTGGCCACGGCTACGGCGTTGTACAGGTTGAGCATGCCATCGGCCGACATGGCCGTGCCCGGGCGCATGGAGCCCACCACCACGATCGGCTTGTCGGTCTTTTCTACCAGGTTGAGGAAGTAGGCGGTCTCTTCCAGGGTGTCGGTGCCGTGGGTGATGACGATGCCGTCCACGTCCTTGCTTTCGGCAAGTTCGGCGACGCGTTTGCCCAACTTGAGCAGGTCGTCATTGCTGATGCTTTCGGAGGCGATCTGCATCACTTGCTCGCCGCGCACGTTGGCAATGTCGGCAAGCTCTGGCACGCCGGCGATCAACTTGTCGATGCCCAGCTTGGCCGCCTGGTACGTGGCGCTGTTGGCAGCGCTGGCGCCGGCGCCGGCAATGGTGCCGCCGGTGGCCAGGATGACCACGTTGGCCAGCTGCTGCTGGGTTTGGGCTTCTTTGGCCGAAGCGGTGGTTGGCAGAATCAGCAGCAGCGCCAGGGCGCTGGGTGCGAAGGACTTCAGTGCAGCATTCATAATTATTGTTCTCTCTTCCTAAGTGAGATTTTGCTGTGTCGCACAGGGTGCAAGGCAGTTTTCGTACCATCCTTGTCTGGGCGCTTTAATTCGCTGCGCGCCGCGGTGGCTGTGGGCCGGGATTACCCTCCCAGGCGCCGCAGGCGGGCCGCTTGGTTCGGAAATCCGAACAAAAATAGGAAAAGCTGTTCGGTTTATCGGAAAAATCCCAGATAATCTGCGGCATAAGTAACGCAGCCATCGCCAGCGAAACGGATTTGACAAAACCTCGTCCTGTTTCCATAGTTAGCCAACGCAAACGTTTGCGATCCGATAAAAACCACAAGATTCGGAGTCATCTCCCATGAAACTGCCGTTCCCCGGTCGTCTGCTGGCGCTCGCCGTCATTTCCTCGCTGTCGCTTGCCCTGCCGCTCGGCGCTGCCCATGCGGAAGACAAACCCAAGGTCGCTCTGGTGATGAAGTCCCTGGCCAACGAATTCTTCCGCACCATGGAAGATGGCGCCAAGGCCTACCAGAAAGACCACGCCAACGAATTCGACCTGGTGGCCAATGGCATCAAGGACGAGACCGACACCAGCAACCAGATCCGCATCGTCGAGCAAATGATCGCCACCGGCGCCAACGCCCTGGTAATCGCACCGGCCGACTCCAAAGCCTTGGTGCCTGTGATCAAGAAAGCCATGGACGCCGGCATCACCGTGGTCAACATCGACAACCGCCTGGACCCTGACGTACTCAAGAGCAAGAACCTCAGCGTACCCTTCGTTGGCCCCGACAACCGCAAGGGCGCACGCCTGGTAGGTGATTACCTGGCCAAAGAGAAGCTCAAGGCCGGTGACCAGGTCGGCATCATCGAAGGCGTGGCGACCACCACCAATGCCCAGCAGCGCACCGCCGGCTTCAAGGACGCCATGGAAGCAGCTCAGATGAAGATCGTCTCGGTGCAATCGGGCAACTGGGAAATCGACAAAGGCAACAACGTCGCCGCCGCGATGCTCAATGAATATCCCGACCTAAAAGCACTGCTGGCCGGTAACGACAGCATGGCCCTGGGCGCCGTATCGGCCGTGCGCGCGGCCGGCAAGACCGGCAAGGTGCAAGTGGTGGGCTACGACAACATCAACGCCATCAAGCCCATGCTCGAGGACGGCCGCGTACTCGCCACTCTCGATCAGGCGGCCAGCCAGCAGGCGGTGTACGGCATCCAGGCGGCATTGCAGATGCTCAAAGGCCAGAAGCCGAACGTGGACGCCGACAACGTCATCCAGACCCCGGTCGAACTCATCACCAAGCCTTGACGGCCAGGAGACATGGCCATGCCTGTAACGGCCAATGAAGTGCTGCTCGCTGCCAGCGGCCTGGGCAAGCGCTACACGCAACCGGTGCTGGGCGACGTCAGCCTGGCCCTGCGCGCCGGCGAGGTGCTGGCCCTTACCGGCGAGAACGGCGCGGGCAAGAGCACCCTGTCCAAGCTCATCAGCGGGCTGGAAACACCCACCACCGGGCACATGACCTTCCGCGGTCAGCCCTATGCACCTGGCAGCCGCAGCGCCGCCGAGCGTCTTGGCGTGCGCATGGTCATGCAGGAGCTCAACCTGCTGCCGACCCTGACCGTGGCCGAAAACCTGTTCCTCGACAACCTGCCCAGCCGCTTCGGCTGGATCAGCCAGAAGCGCCTGCGCCAGTTGGCCACGGCCGCCATGGCCCAGGTCGGCCTGGACGCCATCGACCCGGACACCCCGGTGGGCGAATTGGGCATCGGCCACCAGCAGATGGTGGAGATCGCACGCAACCTGATCGGCGACTGCCATGTGCTGATCTTCGACGAACCCACCGCCATGCTCACCGCCCGCGAGGTGGAACTGCTGTTCACCCAGATCGAGCGCCTGCGCCAGCGCGGCGTGGCCATCGTCTATATCTCGCACCGCCTGGAGGAGCTCCAGCGCGTGGCCCAGCGCATCGTGGTGCTGCGCGACGGCAAACTCGTGTGCGACGAGCCGATCCAGCGCTACAGCAGTGCCGAGCTGGTCAACCTGATGGTCGGCCGCGAGCTGGGCGAACACATCGACCTGGGCCGCCGCCAGGTCGGCGCGCCGTTGCTCAAGGTCGACCGGCTGTGCCGCGGCGACAAGGTGCGAGACGTGTCGCTGCAGGTCAGGGCAGGGGAGATCTTCGGCATCTCCGGGCTGATAGGTGCCGGCCGCACCGAGTTGCTGCGGCTGATCTTCGGCGCCGACCGCGCCGACAGCGGCAGCATCGAAATCGGCCAGCCACTCAAGGCGGTGACCATCGACTCGCCCAAGGCAGCGGTCGAGGCCGGTATCGCCCTGATCACTGAAGACCGCAAAGGCGAAGGCCTGCTGCTGACGCAATCGATCAGCGCCAACATCGCTTTGGGCAACCTCGCTGCGCTGTCCCGCGCCGGGGTGGTCGACGGCGACGCCGAAAAGGCCCTGGCCGAACGCCAGATCACCGCCATGCGCATCCGCAGCGCCAATGCCGCCCAGGTGGTCGGCGAGCTGTCCGGCGGCAACCAGCAAAAGGTGGTGATCGGCCGCTGGCTGGAGCGTGACTGCCAGGTGCTGCTGTTCGATGAACCCACCCGCGGCATCGATGTGGGGGCCAAGTTCGATATCTATGGCTTGCTGGCCGAGCTGGCGCGCCAGGGCAAGGCCCTGGTGGTGGTGTCCAGCGACCTGCGCGAGCTGATGCTGATCTGCGACCGCATCGCAGTGCTGTCGGCCGGCCGCCTGATCGACACCTTCGAGCGCGACCACTGGAGCCAGGACCAGCTCCTTGCCGCCGCTTTCGCCGGCTACCAGAAACGTGACGCCCTGCTGCACGACGCAGCGCCCAGGATGGATGTATGAAAACCACACCTCTCGACACACAGGCCGGCGCCCCCGTGCGCCGCAGCGGCACCTACTTCGGCCTCGGCACCTACCTGGGCCTGGCGGGCGCCTTGCTGGCGATGATCGTGCTGTTCTCGTTGCTCAGCAGCCACTTCTGGTCATACGCCACCTTCAGCACCCTGGCCAACCAGATCCCTGACCTGATGGTGCTGGCGGTGGGCATGACCTTCGTGCTGATCATCGGCGGTATCGACCTGTCTGTGGGCTCGGTGTTGGCGCTGGCGGCATCGGCCGTCAGCGTGGCCATCCTCGGCTGGGGTTGGAGCGTGCTGTCGGCCGCCTTGCTCGGCATGGCCGTCGCCGCGCTGGCCGGCAGCGTCACCGGCGCGGTCACAGTGGCCTGGCGCATACCCTCGTTCATCGTCTCGCTCGGCGTGCTGGAAATGGCCCGCGGCCTGGCCTACCAGTTCACCGACTCACGCACCGCCTACATCGGCGATGCCTACGCCTGGTTCTCCAACCCCATCGCCTACGGTATCTCGCCGGCCTTCATCATTGCCTTGCTGGTGATCATCCTGGCCCAGCTGGTGCTGACCCGGACCGTGTTCGGCCGCCACCTGATCGGCATCGGCACCAACGAAGAGGCCGTGCGCCTGGCCGGCATCGACCCGCGCCCCTACAAGGTGCTGGTGTTCGCCCTGATGGGCCTGCTGGCCGGGCTGGCCGCGCTGTTCCAGATTTCCCGCCTGGAGGCCGCCGACCCCAATGCCGGCGCCGGCCTGGAGCTGCAGGTGATCGCCGCTGTCGTGATCGGCGGCACCAGCCTGATGGGCGGGCGCGGCTCGGTGATCAGCACGTTCTTCGGCGTGCTGATCATCTCGGTGCTGGCCGCAGGCCTTGCACAGATCGGCGCTTCAGAACCCACCAAACGCATCATCACCGGGGCGGTCATCGTCATCGCCGTGGTGCTCGACACCTACCGTAGCCGGCGTGCAGGCCGGCGGAACTGAAAACATGGCAACCATCAAAGACGTCGCGGCACTCGCGGGTATTTCCTACACCACGGTGTCCCATGTACTGAACAAGACCCGCCCGGTCAGCGAACAGGTGCGGCTGAAGGTCGAAGCGGCCATCGTCGAGCTCGACTACGTGCCCAGCGCCGTGGCGCGCTCGCTCAAGGCGCGCACCACGGCCACCATCGGGCTGCTGGTGCCCAACAGCGTCAACCCATATTTCGCCGAGCTGGCGCGCGGCATTGAAGATGCCTGCGAGCGCAACGGCTATTGCGTGATCCTTTGCAACTCCGATGACAACCCACAGAAGCAGCGCAGCTACCTGCGCGTGCTGCTGGAAAAGCGCATTGATGGCCTGGTAGTGGCTTCGGTGGGCGAGGACAGTGACCTGCTGCAGAGCCTGGCCTGCGTGCGTACCCCGATGGTCATCGTCGACCGCGCGCTGGAAGGCGTCGACGCCGACCTGGTGCGCATCGACCACGAGCAGGGCGCGTACCTGGCCACCCAGCACCTGCTGGAGCTTGGCCACCGCGACATCGCCTATATCGGCGGGCCGGCCGCGACCGGCGTCAGCCAACTGCGCCTGGCCGGCTTTCACCGTGCCATGGCCGAGGCGCAGGTGGCCGTGCACGGTGCGCACATCCTGCAGTGCGACTTCACCAGCCCCGGTGGCCATGCGGCGGCCGCGCAACTGCTCGATGGCCAGCGGCCCACAGCCATTTTCGCCGGCAACGACATGATCGGCTTTGGCGTGCTGCGTGCGGCTGCCGAGCGCAATATCAGCGTGCCGGGCGAGCTGTCGGTAATCGGCTTCGACGACATCGAGCTCAGTCGCTATGTGTACCCGCCGCTGACCACCGTCGGCCAGTCGATCCGTGAGCTCGGTGAAAGTGCAGCGGCGCTGCTGCTGTCGCGTATCGCCGCACCGCGGCGCGAAGGCGCAGAGCAACGCATCGTCGCCCCGCGCATCGTGCTGCGTGAGTCCACCGGGCCGCGCCCGGACCTGTTCAATGATTACCGCTAAGGAATGTTCATGAGTGCCAAGGTAGTGGTGGTCGGTAGCCTCAACATGGACCTGGTAGCCCGCACCGAGCGGCTGCCACGTGCAGGTGAAACAGTGGCCGGCGAAAGCTTTTTCACCGTACCGGGCGGCAAGGGCGCCAATCAGGCGGTGGCCGCAGCCCGCCTGGGCGCGAGCGTGGCGATGGTCGGTAACGTCGGCGATGACGCCTACGGCCAGCAGTTGCGCCAGGCCCTGGAAGTGGAAGGCATCGACTGCCAGGCAGTCAGCGCGTGCCCGGGCGTCTCCAGTGGCGTTGCGCTGATTACCGTGGATGCCGCCAGCCAGAACAGCATTGTCATCATCCCCGGCGGCAACGGCCAACTGACGCCGGCAAGCGTGCAGCGGTTCGACGCACTGCTGCAGGCTGCCGAGGTGATCATCTGCCAGCTCGAAGTGCCTGCCGACACGGTGGCCTGGGCCCTGGCCAGGGGGCGTGAGCTGGGTAAGACGGTGATGCTCAACCCCGCCCCGGCGACCGGCCCGTTGCCCGCCCAGTGGCTGGCCCATATCGATTACCTCATCCCCAACGAAAGCGAGGCCGAGGCACTGACCGGCGCGCCAGTGGACGACCTAGCCAGCGCCCGCCGTGCCGGCGAACGCCTGCTGCAGATGGGGGCCGGCAAGGTCATCGTCACTCTCGGCGCGCAGGGCGCGTTGTTCGTCAGCCGTGACGGCAGCCGGCACTTCCCTGCGCCGCAGGTCAAAGCGCTGGATACCACGGCAGCGGGCGACACCTTTGTCGGCGGTTTTGCAGCCGCGCTGGTGCGTGGCCTGGGGGAGGACGATGCGATCACCCTTGGCCAGCGCGCTGCGGCGCTGTCCGTCACTCGCGCCGGGGCACAGCCCTCGATCCCGACCCTGGCGGAGCTGGCCCCATGAAAAAGACCGCGCTGCTCAATATTGCCCTGTCACGCACCATTGCCGGGCTGGGCCATGGCGACATCCTGGTGATCGGCGATGCCGGGTTGCCCGTGCCGCCTGGGGTCGAGCTGATCGACCTGGCCTTGACACCGGGCATTCCCGATTTCGCCAGCGTGCTGCGCGCCGTGCTCAGCGAGATGCAGGTGGAGCGCCATGTGCTGGCCGAAGAGATGCAGAAGGTCGTGCCGCCCGGCCTGGTCGAGATCGAGCGCCTGCGCGGCAAGCTCGGCAAGCGTGAGTGGCTGAGCCATGAGCAATTCAAAGGGTTGTCGCGCAGCGCCCGCGCCGTGGTGCGTACCGGCGAGTGCCAGCCCTACAGCAACATCGCCCTTATCGCCGGGGTTACCTTCTAGCTCCCACCGCGACCGCGCAATTCCAGGTGGAAGCCGGCTTGCCGGCGATGGGCCGCAAAGCGGCCCCAACCGTTTCACCACAAGGCAACAGGAGTGCCCCATGCTCAAACCCCTGCTACAAGGACTCGCCCTCATGGCCGCAGCTGCCACCACCACGCTCCAGGCCGCACCTCGCGACCTGATCATCGACACCGACCCGGGCGCCGATGATGTGGTCGCGCTGTTCCTAGCCATGGCTTCGCCGGACGAGCTCAACATTCGCGCTATCACCACTGTCGCTGGCAACGTGCGGCTCGACAAAACGTCGCGCAACGCACGCCTGGCCCGCGAGTGGGCCGGCCGTGAAGACATCCCAGTGTATGCCGGGGCAGGGCGCCCGTTGCTGCGCGCGCCGATCTACGCTGCCCAGGTGCATGGCGAAGAGGGCCTGACCGGTGTCCCGGTGCATGAACCGAAACAGCCCCAGGCCCCAGGCAATGCCGTGCAGTACCTGGTCGACACCCTCGGCGCTGCCGAACCCCACAGCATCACCGTGGCCATGCTCGGCCCGCAGACCAATCTGGCCCTGGCACTGATCCAGCGCCCGGACATCGCCAAAGGCATCAAGGAAGTGGTGGTAATGGGCGGCGCCCATTTCAACGGCGGCAACATCACCCCGGTGGCAGAATTCAACCTCTACGCCGACCCGCACGCCGCCGAGGTGGTGCTGGCCAGCGGCGTGCCACTGACCTACCTGCCGCTGGACGTCACCCACAAGCTGCTCACCAGCGACGCCCGACTCAAGCAGCTGGCAGCCATGAACAACCAGGCCAGCAAGCGTGTGGTAGACATTCTCAATGCGTACATCAAGCACGACATGGACCTGTACGGCATGCCCGGCGGCCCGGTGCATGACGCCAGCGTCATTGCTTATCTGCTCAAGCCTGAGCTGTTCAGCGGACGGCGCATCCACATGAGTGTCGACAGCCGCGAGGGCCCGAGCTTCGGCCAGACCGTCGCCGACTGGTACGGCGTGCTCAAGCAGCCGGCCAATGTAATGTGGGTGGGCGAGGGCGATGCCCAGGGCTTTTTCGACCTGCTCAGCGCGCGCCTGGCTCGATTGCCATAGCGGCGTGCGGTGCATAGCGCTCGAACACCTGGTCGATGAAGCTGCGCGCCGCCTCACTGCCCAGGTCGCGCACCAGCAGGTCCAGGGCGATCAATACCAGCTCTTCTGGCGTGCTGGGGCTGTAGGCGCTCTGGCCCTCCGCCCATTTGACCTTGATGTCGGCGTCGATGCTGTGGTGGCTCATGAAAGGCTCTCGTTTGGGCCCGTAGCGGAGGGGCGAACACCTGACCCTGGCGTTCGCAGCAGGCACTGTGCCTGCACTTCTTAAAGTAAATCATCACTTTGCGTCAATGGCTCTTCGACTTAAGAATAAAAAGCCTGCTCAAGCAAACCAACTGCGTGGTGCAAAATCCGGTCACGATTGCCTTTCGCCACGCGCGGTGAGTTCAGGCAGACTTGGGCGGTTTTGCAACGAATTCAGGGTGGAACTGTCGGAACAGACAGTTCCCATATCTATTTAGGAGGATTCATGTTCCGTACCCGTGCTTCCCTGGCAACCTTGCTGGTCGCTGCGGTGCTGGCTGGTTGCAGCACTGGTGGCAACTCTGACGGCGGCAGCGCCCCGGCTGCACCTGCAGACAACGACGGGCGCTGCGAGGCCAGCGGCGCCGATTTCGCCATTGGCAAGCAAGGCAGTGCCGACCTGCTTGAGCAGGCGCGCAAGGCCAGTGGTTCGCAGATGGCGCGTATCCTCAAGCCGCATGACGTGGTGACCTTGGAGTACCGCTCCGAGCGTCTGAACCTGAATGTGGACGAGCAGGGCAAAGTGACCCGCGTCAACTGCGGTTGATGCAACCCCAATGCCGCCCCTGCGCAGGCAGGTGTGCGTTGCCTTGGTAAAGCCCATAAAAAAACCCGCCACAAGGGCGGGTTTTTTTACAGCTATCCGAATTACTCCGGACGAACCTGCGCAGCCTGCATACCCTTCTGGCCTTTTTCGGCAACGAAGGAAACAGTCTGGCCTTCTTTCAGGCTCTTGAAGCCGTCGGATTCGATGGCTTTGAAGTGAACGAACAGGTCGTCGCCGCCGCCTGCTGGGGTGATGAAGCCGTAGCCTTTCTCATCATTGAACCATTTGACGGTGCCTTGTTGGCGATTGGACATGGGTGAATCTCCAGAACATTTAATTTTCAGTGGTGCAATGTGGCCGAGGCTACGGAGCACGGACACCATAATAGTCTAATTCTGCGCCTGTAGCGTCTTTTACCTTCGCAGGATGCTGATCCAGGGCAAATAAAGCCCGGAAAGCCCTCCGCGCATGGCTCATTTCGGCTTGCAGGCCGCTTGCACGATGGTCTGTGCCTTCTGCATCAGCTTGGCGTCAACGCCGTCCTTACTGTCCAGGTCTTCGATCTCCTTATCGGTGAAATTTTCTTTGATGGCTTGCGCGCCGCACGAGCAATGCTTGTCTGCAGTTGCGGCGTCGACACCTTGGCTTTGCGCCACCTGCTTGCATTGCGTCATGTAGGCACCCTCCTTGCCGGCAGGGAAGTTGCCAGCGTTGGCTGCCATGGGCAGCAGCAGGGCGCCAGCGGCCGCCAGGGCCAGAAGAGACGGAACTCGCATAACCAGACACTCCTTGGGTTAAGGTCTCATCAAGAGTAGGTTGCTTCCCAAAGTCTGATTGGAAATTTTCCGTGTAAGTTCACCGCTACCGCGTAAATTCCAAATATTTCTGCGCTGCCATGCAACCCCCGTGCTAGCATGCCCGGCTTGCAGCTACACACGTGCAGCGTGCAACTATCTTTTACTTTCCAGTCACTCAGGTCCCCCTGGCAAGCCGAAAGGCTTCTGCCACTGTGAGGCAGGCTTCCTTCAAGGAAGGCAGGTCGGATCTTGTACTGGCTCATCCCAACCCACGTGACCTTTGGTAGGGGTCACCACTAGGAGAGGAGGCGCCATGCCCACTATTACTCTTCCCGATGGCAGTCAACGCGCGTTTGATCACGCGGTATCCGTAGCCGATGTCGCCGCTTCGATCGGTGCCGGCCTGGCCAAGGCCACCGTTGCCGGCAAAGTCGACGGCAAGCTGGTCGATGCCTGCGAACTGATCACCCACGACGCCACCCTGCAGATCATCACCCCTAAAGATGAAGAGGGACTGGAGATCATCCGTCACTCGTGCGCCCACCTGGTCGGCCACGCGGTGAAACAGCTGTACCCGACCGCCAAGATGGTCATCGGCCCGGTCATCGACGAAGGCTTCTATTACGACATCGCCTACGAGCGCCCCTTCACCCCTGAAGACCTGGCCGCCATCGAAAAGCGCATGCAGCAGCTGATCGAAAAAGATTACGACGTCATCAAGAAGATGACCCCGCGTGCCGAAGTCATCGACGTGTTCAAAGCCCGTGGCGAAGACTACAAGCTGCGCCTGGTCGAAGACATGCCAGACGAGCAGGCCATGGGCCTGTACTACCACGAAGAATACGTCGACATGTGCCGCGGCCCGCACGTGCCCAATACCCGCTTCCTCAAGGCATTCAAGCTGACCAAGCTGTCTGGCGCCTACTGGCGTGGCGATGCCAGGAACGAGCAACTGCAGCGTGTGTACGGTACCGCCTGGGCTGACAAGAAGCAGTTGGCTGCCTACATCCAGCGCATCGAAGAAGCGGAAAAACGCGACCACCGCAAGATCGGCAAGCAGCTGGACCTGTTCCACCTGCAGGAAGAAGCGCCGGGCATGGTGTTCTGGCACGCCAACGGCTGGACCGTCTACCAGGTGCTCGAGCAGTACATGCGCCAGGTCCAGCGCGAAAACGGCTACTCGGAAATCAAGACCCCGCAGGTTGTCGACCGCATCCTCTGGGAGCGTTCCGGCCACTGGTCCAACTACGCCGAGAACATGTTCACCACGTCGTCGGAAAGCCGTGATTACGCGGTCAAGCCGATGAACTGCCCGTGCCACGTGCAGGTGTTCAACCAGGGCCTGAAGTCGTACCGCGACCTGCCGCTGCGCCTGGCCGAGTTCGGTGCCTGCCACCGGAACGAGCCGTCCGGCGCGCTGCATGGCATCATGCGCGTGCGTGGCTTCGTGCAGGATGACGCGCACATCTTCTGCACCGAAGACCAGGTGAAGAAAGAAGCCGCCGACTTCATCAAGCTGACCCTGGACGTGTACAAGGACTTCGGTTTCACCGACGTCGCCATGAAGCTCTCCACCCGTCCCGCCAAGCGCGTGGGCTCCGAAGAGCTTTGGGACCGTGCCGAAGGTGCACTGGCCGACGCCCTGAACGAATCCGGCCTGGAATGGGAATACCAGCCAGGTGAAGGTGCCTTCTACGGCCCGAAAATCGAATTCACCCTGCGCGACTGCCTGGGCCGTAACTGGCAGTGTGGTACCCTGCAGTACGACCCGAACCTGCCAGAGCGCCTGGATGCCAGCTACATCGCCGAAGATAACGCGCGCAAGCGCCCGGTGATGCTGCACCGCGCCATCCTCGGCTCGTTCGAGCGCTTCATCGGCATGCTCATCGAGCATTATGCCGGCGTGTTCCCGGCGTGGCTGGCACCGACCCAGGCCGTGATCATGAACATCACCGACAAACAGGCAGATTTCGCCCTTCAGGTTGAGAAATCTCTGAACGGTAGCGGTTTCCGTGCCAAGTCGGACTTGAGAAATGAGAAGATCGGCTTTAAAATCCGCGAGCATACTTTGCTCAAGGTCCCGTACCTTTTGGTTATAGGGGACCGCGAAGTCGAAACGCAAACCGTCGCTGTGCGTACTCGCGAAGGTGCAGACCTGGGCTCAATGCCCGTCGCCCAGTTCGTTGAGCTTCTGACACATGCGGTTTCCCGGCGTGGTCGCCAAGAATCGGAGTAATGACTATTAAGCGTGAAATGAGAAACGATAAACGTGCTGCACCGAAGGCCCCGATCAACGAGAATATCTCGGCCCGCGAGGTTCGGTTAATTGGCGCAGACGGCGAGCAGGTTGGCATCGTCTCGATTGATGAAGCGCTGCGTATCGCTGATGAAGCGAAGCTGGACCTGGTTGAAATCTCTGCAGACGCGGTACCGCCTGTCTGCAAGGTCATGGACTACGGCAAGCACCTCTTCGAAAAGAAGAAGCAGGCTAACGAAGCCAAGAAAAACCAGAAGCAGATCCAGATCAAAGAAATCAAGTTTCGTCCAGGGACGGAGGATGGGGATTACCAGGTAAAACTACGCAACCTGGTACGTTTCCTTACCGATGGGGACAAGGCCAAGATCTCTCTGAGATTCCGTGGTCGTGAGATGGCCCACCAGGAGCTGGGTATGGAGCTGTTGAAGCGGGTTGAAGCTGACCTCGCCGAATACGGCACCGTCGAACAGCATCCGAAGATGGAAGGACGCCAACTTATGATGGTCATCGCCCCCAAGAAAAAGAAGTAATCTCCCGGGCACGGCAGGCCTGATGATTATGTGTAATTTTATCGAATGCGGAGTTCCAACATGCCAAAAATGAAAACCAAGAGCGGTGCTGCAAAGCGCTTCCTGAAGACCGCTACCGGCTTCAAGCACAAGCACGCTTTCAAGAGCCACATCCTGACCAAAATGTCGACCAAGCGTAAGCGTCAACTGCGTGGTAGCAGCTTGCTGCACCCGTCTGACGTCGCGAAAGTCGCGCGCATGCTGCGCGTTCGTTAATTCTGGTCAAAGATAGAGGAAGTTACTCATGGCTCGTGTAAAGCGCGGCGTTATCGCTCGTAAGCGTCACAAAAAAATTCTGAAACTGGCTAAAGGTTACTACGGTGCACGCTCGCGCGTATTCCGCGTAGCCAAGCAGGCAGTCATCAAGGCAGGCCAATACGCCTACCGCGACCGTCGCCAGAAGAAGCGTCAGTTCCGCGCACTGTGGATCGCTCGTATCAACGCCGGTGCCCGCACCAACGGTCTGTCTTACAGCCGTCTGATTGCTGGCCTGAAAAAGGCGTCGATCGAAATCGACCGTAAGGTTCTGGCTGACCTGGCAGTGAACGAAAAAGCGGCGTTTGCTGCAATTGTCGAGAAAGCTAAAGCCGTTCTGGCTTAAGTACCCACGACAATCATCCGGCAGCGCTCTGCGCTGTCGGGTGTAAAACGTCATCGATAGGGGAAGAGCCTTCAAAGCTCTTCCCCTATTTTCGTATCTGGAGTCTGTACATGGAAAACCTGGACGCGCTGGTCTCCCAAGCCCTTGAGGCCGTGGAGCGCGCTGAAGACATCAATGCCCTGGAACAGATCCGGGTTCAGTATCTGGGCAAGAAAGGCGAACTGACCCAGGTGATGAAGACCCTGGGCAACCTGCCAGCCGAAGAGCGCCCGAAAGTCGGCGCGCTGATCAATGACGCCAAAGAGCGCGTCACCGAAGTGCTCAACGCACGCAAGGCAGCCTTTGAAGAAGCCGAGCTCAGCGCTCGCCTGGCCGCCGAATGCATTGATGTGACCCTGCCAGGCCGTGGCCAGGCCACCGGTGGCCTGCACCCGATCACCCGTACCCTCGAACGCATCGAGCAGTTCTTCACCCACATCGGCTACGGCATCGCCGAAGGGCCCGAGGTCGAAGACGACTACCACAACTTCGAAGCGCTCAACATCCCTGGCCACCACCCGGCCCGGGCGATGCACGACACCTTCTACTTCAATGCCAACATGCTGCTGCGCACCCACACCTCGCCGGTGCAGGTGCGGACCATGGAGTCCACTCAGCCGCCCATCCGCATTGTGTGCCCGGGCCGCGTTTACCGCTGCGACTCGGATATCACCCACTCGCCGATGTTCCACCAGGTCGAAGGCCTGCTGATCGATCGCGACATCAACTTTGCCGACCTCAAGGGCACCATCGAAGAGTTCCTGCGCGTGTTCTTCGAAAAAGAACTGGCCGTGCGCTTCCGCCCGTCGTTCTTCCCCTTCACCGAGCCGTCCGCCGAAGTCGACATCCAGTGCGTGATGTGTTCCGGCAAAGGCTGCCGCGTGTGCAAGCAAACCGGCTGGCTGGAAGTGCTGGGCTGCGGCATGGTGCACCCGAACGTGCTGCGCATGTCCGGCATCGACCCTGAAGAATTCCAGGGCTTCGCTTTCGGCATGGGTGCCGAGCGCCTGGCCATGCTGCGCTACGGCGTCAACGATTTGCGTCTGTTCTTCGACAACGACCTGCGGTTCTTAGCCCAATTCCGCTAGGCCCAATCGACGCAACTTTCAGGAGAACAGCATGAAATTCAGTGAACAGTGGCTGCGCGGTTGGGTAAACCCGCAAGTCTCCCGTGATGAACTGGTCGCCCGCCTGTCCATGGCCGGCCTTGAAGTCGACAGCGTAACCCCCGCTGCCGGCCAGTTCAGCGGTATCGTCGTGGGCGAAATCCTCGCCACCGAACAACACCCCGACGCCGACAAACTGCGCGTCTGCCAGGTCAGCAACGGCCAGGAAACCTTCCAGGTCGTCTGCGGCGCCCCTAACGCGCGCGCCGGCATCAAGATCCCGTTCGCCATGATCGGTGCCGAACTGCCGGGCGACTTCAAGATCAAGAAGGCCAAGCTGCGCGGCGTCGAATCCTTCGGCATGCTGTGCTCGGCAGCAGAGCTGCAGATCAGCGAAGAAAACGACGGCCTGCTCGAACTGGCTGGCGACGCACCGGTAGGCGAAGACATTCGCCAGTACCTGAACCTGGACGACGCCAGCATCGAGATCGGCCTGACCCCCAACCGCGGTGACTGCCTGTCGCTGGCCGGCCTGGCCCGCGACGTCAGCGCCCTGTACAACGTACCGGTTACCCGCCCTGTGGTGCCGGCCGTACCGGCTGCCCACGACGAAGTGCGCCCGGTCGAGGTCAGTGCCCCAGCCGTGTGCCCACGCTACCTGGGCCGCGTCATCCGCAACGTCGACCTCAGCAAGCCCACGCCGCTGTGGATGGTTGAACGCCTGCGCCGTAGCGACGTGCGCAGTATCGACGCAGCTGTCGACATCACCAACTACGTGATGCTCGAACTCGGCCAGCCGATGCACGCCTTCGACCTCGCCGAAATCAATGGCGGCATCCGCGTACGCATGGCCGAAGAGGGCGAGAAGCTCGTGCTGCTCGACGGCCAGGAAGTCGCCCTGCGCGCCGACACCCTGGTCATCGCCGACCATACCCGTGCCCTGGCCATTGCCGGCGTGATGGGTGGCGAGCACAGCGGCGTCAACACCGAAAAAACCCGCGACCTGTTCCTCGAAAGCGCCTTCTTCGAGCCGATCGCCGTTGCTGGCAAGGCCCGTTCATACGGCCTGCACACCGACGCCTCGCACCGCTACGAGCGCGGCGTCGACTCGCAACTGGCCCGCGAAGCCATGGAGCGCGCTACCGCGCTGGTGCTGGAGATTGTCGGCGGCGAAGCCGGCCCCATCATCGAAGCCGTCAGTGAACAGCACCTGCCTCAGGTCGCCCCGGTGACCCTGCGCGCCGAACGCATCACCCAGATGCTCGGCATGGAGTTGCAGGCCGCCCAGGTCGAGCAGATGCTCAACGCCCTGGAGCTGACCACCACGGCCAGCGGGGCAGGGGAGTGGACCGTCAAGGTGCCAAGCCACCGCTTCGACATCAGCCTGGAAGTTGACCTGATCGAAGAGCTGGCCCGCCTGTACGGCTACAACAGCCTGCCAGTGCGTTACCCGCAAGCGCGCCTGGCGCCCAAGGCCAACCCGGAAACCCGCGGTGAGTTGCCCAACCTGCGCCGCCTGCTGGTCGCCCGCGGCTACCAGGAAGCCATCACCTACAGCTTCATCGACCCAAAGCTGTTCGAGCTGTTCACCCCTGGTGTAGAGCCGCTGCTGCTGGCCAACCCTATCTCCAGCGACATGGCCGCCATGCGCGCCTCGCTGTGGCCAGGCCTGGTCAAAGCCATGCAGCACAACCTCAACCGCCAGCAAGACCGCGTGCGCCTGTTCGAAAGCGGCCTGCGCTTCGTCGGCCAGCTGGGTGACCTGAAGCAGCAGCCGATGATCGCCGGCGTCGTCACCGGCAGCCGTCTGCCAGAAGGCTGGGCCAACGGCCGTGACAGCATCGACTTCTTCGATGTAAAAGCAGACGTCGAAGCCTTGCTGGGCTACTCGGGCGCCCTGAGCGACTTCACCTTCGCCGCCGGCAAACACCCCGCCCTGCACCCAGGCCAGACCGCTGTCATCCAGCGCGACGGCAAGGAAGTCGGCTACCTCGGCGCCCTGCACCCGGAAGTCGCCAAGGCCCTGGGCCTGGACCGCCCGGTGTTCGTCTTCGAGCTGGTGTTGGGTGATGTGGTGGAAGGCCGCCTGCCGAAATTCAGCGAGCTCTCCAAGTTCCCGGAAACCCGTCGCGACCTGGCCCTGATCGCCGGCCGTGACGTCGCCGCCAGCGCCGTGCTTGAAGTAATTCGTGACAATGCAGGCGAATGGCTTACAGACCTCAGGCTGTTTGACGTCTACCAGGGTAAAGGTATTGATCCTGATAGAAAAAGCCTGGCCGTCGGCTTGACCTGGCAGCATCCATCGCGCACTCTTAACGACGATGAGGTGAACACTACCCTGCACAATATCCTCACCTCGCTTGAACAAAGGTTGAACACCACGTTAAGGAAATAACGGCATGGGTGCTCTGACGAAAGCTGAGATGGCCGAAAGGCTGTACGAGGAGCTGGGGCTTAACAAGCGTGAGGCCAAGGAGTTGGTCGAGCTGTTTTTTGAAGAAATTCGGCACGCACTTGAAGAGAACGAGCAGGTCAAGTTGTCCGGTTTCGGCAACTTCGACCTTCGCGACAAACGCCAGCGGCCGGGCCGCAACCCCAAAACAGGGGAAGAGATCCCGATCACTGCACGGCGCGTCGTCACCTTTCGTCCAGGGCAGAAGTTGAAGGCCCGGGTTGAGGCCTATGCTGGAACCAAGCCATAACGACGAACTGCCCCCCATACCCGGCAAACGCTACTTCACCATTGGTGAAGTCAGCGAGTTGTGTGCCGTAAAGCCACACGTGCTGCGGTATTGGGAGCAGGAGTTCCCTCAGCTCAACCCTGTGAAGCGGCGGGGCAACCGGCGGTATTACCAGCGCCAAGACGTGCTGATGATCCGCCAGATTCGCGCGCTGCTGTATGACCAGGGGTTCACCATTGGCGGGGCGCGGTTGCGGCTCTCCAGTGATGAGGTGAAGGATGAGTCAAGCCAGTACAAGCAGCTGATTCGGCAGATGATTGTCGAGTTGGAGGATGTGCTGGTGGTGTTGAAGAAGTGAGTTTGGCCGATGAATGGAAATTTTTGAAAAAAAGCTTCCATTTATCAAAAGGTTAGGGTAGATTCTTCATCGTTCTCAGAGGTTATGAGAATGTAGTCGGGGCGTAGCGCAGCCCGGTAGCGCACTTGCATGGGGTGCAAGGGGTCGAGTGTTCGAATCACTCCGTCCCGACCAAAAAACTCCAAAAAATCCAGTCACTTAGCGGTGACTGGATTTTTTTATGGGTCACGATTTTTTCGGAGCGCATTTTTACCCCCACTTTTCTCCCCACCGAATTCAGCGGCCTCAAACTCATGGTGTTAGGGGCGACGACAGGGAGCATCGACCCTAACGACCGTCGTCATCGGTGAGATCGGCGAAAAGCGGACGTTCATATTAGGCCCATGGGTTTTGAGCGGGCAGTTCTCTCAACCGGCATTCCCCACATTCAACCAGGCTGACTCAGCAAGCAGCTGTTTGTAGAGGTCTGGGCTTTGCTTGACTCGGCCGGAGAGCCAAGCCCGGCAGTAACTATCCGCCGATCCTATAATTAGCGAGGGTATGAGCTCGCGCGGCAGATCCCTCAACTCACGTCGATGAACTGGGTCGCTAAACCAATCTTTGATCTGCGCGTTCCTGATGCGATTGGCTTCTTTGAGCTGATCACCGAAGGCACTTTGCGCGACGGCGTAGCGCGCTTGGTATTGAAAACGCGCCCAGTCTGGCTGGCCGACTACCCAATCTACATAGCTGAAGACCAGCGCGAACACCCATTCCCGGGTTGAAACCGCACCTTTCATGTAGCTGTCTCGCAGGTGCGCCTGGTCGTCCAGCGCCGCCATGTAGAGGGCTGCGATCACGCCTTCCTTGTTGCCAAAATGGTGATAGATCGACCCCACACTCGTCTCGCTATCGGCTCGGATGATGTCGATGGTGGTCGCGTCGATTCCGTGCTCATTGAACAGCCGTAGTGCACAGCGAAGAATTTGCCGTTTGGACTCGGCACGTCGCCCGGGGTAACAGCGCTCGAGGAGATCAGCAGGTTCCATTCTTGATTCCGGCCCAAAAGCGCGATGGTAAGTGAAACCGGCAGCGCATACGAGCTGTTGACGGGTTGGATTAAACAGAATATTGTTCTAGAACATGATTCTAATCTGTCATTCGCTAAATCAGAGGTCCCCGTAAATGAGCCAGACACTCAGCATGTACCAAAACGTTGGCGCTTCCGCTTTCAGCAATATCGCCTGCCAAATGGCCCCCTACTTCAGCACCATTACCCCGGAAATCTCTTTGCTGACTCCCGGTCGCGCTGAAGTGAACGTCCCTTTCCGCAAAGAAATCACCAACCACCTCGCCTCTGTTCATGCCATCGCACTATGCAACGCTGCTGAGCTTGCCGGCGGGATGATGACCGAGGTATCTATTCCTAGCGGCGCTCGTTGGATTCCGAAAGGCATGACTGTCGAGTATCTAGCTAAAGCCAAGACCGCCGTTCACGCGGTCGCCGATGGTAGCGAAATTGATTGGGAATCTTCGGGTGACAAAATCGTCCCGGTCGAAATTTTCGACGAAGCTGGGGTGAAAGTCTTCACGGCTCGCATCACCATGAATGTGAAGCTTGGCTAAGTAATTAGTATCGCGAGCGGTTAATTCATCTTTAAACGTGCAGCGATACATTGTGAATCCACGCCCGAGCGAGTTACAGGTGGACCGCGCCCAGTGGGTTCCTCTGCGCTGTAAACCGCTGAAGTTGTCAAGGTTTGGGGTTGGCTTCGCCTGAGCATGTAGGTGGGGAACCTTGCTCAGCGGGCGCGGATACTACGTTTAATCAATTAAGGGGTTACGCCCATTACCATCTGTTGGAGCGCTGATCCAAAGGCTGAATCGAGCGCCTAAACACCTAGGAAGTCGGACAGCCGCTTGAGATACGCCATCAAATGTCCTGCGGAGTTCCGCCCCGAGTTTCGCATTTGAGAAATGCCCAATCGATCAGCGTCTCAATCGATGGGCCGAGCGCGAGACCAAGCTCGGTCAAGGCATACTCCACCTTCGGTGGGACCTGCGCAAAGACCTTGCGGGTGACGATTCCGTCCTTTTCCAGTTCCTTGAGCTGCTGAATCAGCATCTTCTGGTTCACCCCCACAACCCGCTTCTCAAGCTCTGAAAAGCGAATCGGCTCCTTGGCTGCGAAGAGCTGGACAATGATCACAATCTTCCACTTTCCTTCAAGCACTCGCAGGGTTTCGCTCGTCGCGGCCGCCCAGAAGAGTTGCTGATTAGGATCTCCGCTTCGCCAATCTCGCTTCATCTAACTTACCTTTTGGTTAGTAACGCACAAAATAGTGTGTACTTGCTGTTAAGAATGGTAGTGGATACTCTCTTTTTTACGCAAACATTTGCTGGAAAAGGGGGGTGAACCGACGATTCCGCTGGTTCTATGAGTCGGCCCCGCCATGCTGATCAAAGAAGGATAGAGACGATGAAAACTGTTCGATGGACCTCCGACGAGAGGCCGGGCCTTAAGCTGCACGATGAAGCCATGCCAAATCCCGGTCCGCACGAGGTTGTGGTCAGGGTTCATGCAGCATCCTTGAACTTCCGCGACCAAGCGATTCTCGATGGTGCATATGGCGGTCCGACAAAGCCTAATGGCGTCCCCCTTTCGGACGGAGCCGGTGAAGTGATCGCGGTCGGTCGCGACGTCAAACGCACAAAGGTCGGCGACCGTGTGTCAGCATCATGCTGCCAGCACTGGATCGGCGGACCCACGCGTCCGGAGTACCATGCGGACAGCCTGGGCATGACGACTGACGGATGGCTGGCCGAAACTATTCTGCTGCACGAGAACGCCGTCGTTCATCTGCCGGACTACATGACCTATATTGAGGCCGCCTCTCTCCCTTGCGCTGCCGTTACGGCTTGGTCGGCGCTGAACCTATCATCGCCGCTCCAGCCTGGCGAGACAGTGCTGATTCAGGGCACTGGCGGGGTAGCGCTGTTCTCGCTGCAGGTGGCGAAGATGTTCGGCGCGAAGGTGCTCGCCATCACCTCATCGGAGGAAAAGGCGGAACGGCTTCGGGCGCTGGGCGCCGCTGCAGTCGTCAATTACCGGTCCCATCCCGACTGGGACAAGAAAATTCTGGCTCTCACAGACGGGCGTGGGGTCGACAAGACCATCGATATCGCGGGCGAGAAGACGATCGTGCAGTCGGCGGCCGCTACCCGGAACGGCGGCGACATCTCGCTCGTCGGTTTCACCAGCGGTTTCGGTGGCGGGCTGCCGCCAATCGATATTCTCGGCAAGTCGCTTCGCGTCGCCGGCACGTCTATCGGGTCGCGGGCAACCTTCGAGGCGCTGTTGCGAGCCATGGCCTTGCACGAGATGCACCCGGTTGTGGACCAGGTTTTTTCATTCGCGGATTACGAGGCCGCTTATCGGCGCCTCAAAAGCGGCAATCACGTTGGCAAGGTCGTGATCGATGTTGCGCGATGATATGACCGCTGGCATTCGCCGAAGCGCCGCACACAGCAGCGCTTCGGCTGGCAGGAGCCTCGTACGATGATCCCATCGTCGATTCTGGAACTCGGACCCCTTCGGCAAGGATCCGACCGCCGCACAGCGCTCGATAGCGCCCGCACACTTGGCCAGCATGCAGAGCGCTTGGGTTTGCGCCGCATCTGGGTGGCCGAGCATCACAACTCGCCAGCAGTCAGCACGGCTGCGACCTCGGTCGTTGTGTCTCACATCGCGGCTGCTACGACGACGATCCGCGTTGGTGCTGGCGGCGTGATGCTTCCCAACCACGGCCCTTACGTTATCGCAGACCTCGCGGGCACTCCGGCGCGATCCCGGCAACGCGGAGATGCCCTCAGCGAGCGCGTGCGCTCAGTTGAAATTCAGCCCAAGCAGTAACCTGATATAGGGAATACACAATGTACGCGGAAATTACGCAATTCATCAAAATGCTAGACACCCTTTCCCGTCTCTTGGACAAGGCACAACGACACGCTGAGGAAAATGGCTTTGAGGCGGAAGTTCTTTTGAACGCCCGTCTCGCGCCAGATATGCTGCCACTCTCGAGCCAAGTCCAGATGGTGTGCGGTACGGCCATGCTCGCCAGCTCAGTTCTGACTGGCAAATCGGCTCCGGTCTCCGATAACGCTGAGCACACTGTCCCAGAACTCAAAGCGCTGATTGAAAAAACGATCACCTATGTCAGTTCGATGAAAGAAAGCGACTTTTTGGGTTGGGAAGATCGCATTGTCGCTCCTCCCGGTTGGTCCGGCGCTTTTCTTGGCAAGGACTATTTCCACCAGCACGCAGTCCCTAACTTTTACTTTCACATGGTGACGGCCTACGCAATCCTCCGACACGAAGGCGTTCGGATCGGAAAGATGGACTACATCGGAAAATTGCCTTTCCTCATTTAACAACCGATCGCGCCTCGTTACATGATTGCTCTAAACGCTGGAAAGGCCCTGGCTCATTCCAGCTCGCGTTCAAATCGGTCGCTGACAGAGGCTTAACTCCCAGTTCCATTTTGCTGACTGCGAGATTTGGCCGCATGCATCGAGTCTGCCTGATAGCTTTTTTGTTGAACTTGATGAGTGCTGTCATTTTCTCGGTGGCAACTATGCGGTCGTAGGTTGGACAGAGAGCCGCCGTGTCGGCATCCGGCAGATGCCAGGGATGTGCCCGCGTTGTTGCCGCGGATGGCAGTATCGCACCTGCGCAACCTCCGAGTCCGTCGGTTGTCAGGTGGGCATAAGGTAGGCACTCGCATAGGCCGTAGGGTCAGGCAGCAACAGATTTCGTGACGTGCACTCTCCAAGGATCGTTAGCACGAGCAAGTGCAGCCATCGGTGGCGGGCTCACGCTGTTACCGCACATGTGCACCTGCTCGGTCTTGGTGAACGGCTTGCCGTCGGCGCCCCTGTCGATGATGTAGCTAGGCGGGAAGCCTTGGGCCCGGTAGAGCTCGTGTGGCTGCAGCATGCGCAGACAGATGTCGACGATGACGTACGGGGTGCCCTTCACGAAGACGGTGACCAGGCCTTGAGCGGTTCGTGGGCTGACTGGGCCAATTCGCCCGACCAGTTCGCAATCGGCACGATGAAGGGCTGCGGGTTGTCCAGCACGAACTTCTTCATGCCCTTGGCCACACGGCGGAGCGTTGCGGCAGCCAAGTCTTTCTTCCGACCGAAGATACTCTTGCTTGGCACGCTCCAATCAATGCACTCGGCAGCGGTGCGCCACTTCTGCTGGCCCTTGGCTGGGTGTTTGGCGTGGGTCGGATCCGGCCACACGATGGGCTCCCCGTCGCAGCGGGCGATCATGAACAGGCGTTCCCGGCTGGTCGGTGCGCCGAAGCAGTGGGCAAAACAGGCGTCAAATTAACATGCAAAACGGAGCTCTATAGATCGTTTCGACGCCTACTGTGCCGTCATAAAAATGCGGTCGAAAACGCACAGTCGGTTTCGAGTTTTGCAGACGGTGAGGCTGCTGATTTCGAGTTTCGCTCGGTTTGGGAAAAGTATTTGGGTGAGTCGTTTAGGGCCTCTTTGGAGGCAGCGAAAGCGATTGTGGTGTACGAGCTCTCCGACTATAAGCTTGTCGTGTACTACAGCGGCTTGATGGGCTCACTTTATAAAATGCACTATGAAGTTGAGAAATACATGGCCACGACGCCAACTACGGAGGCGACATTCAAGGTTTACGATGATCTGAAGCTGCTGTCATCGATGATCAACTTCGACTGGGATCAATTTCAAGAGCGCGCTGAGCGGAAGCGGATCCGGATGAAGAGGTAGTGTGCCCATTGCAGGCACCGCCCTCGCCGGGGAGGCGTTATCGTTGAATAGGGGAAGGCTCTGGCGGGCAGCGCCGCGCAGTGATTCTTGCTGGTATGCTTCGCCGCTTACCTAACAGGGACAGTGGTAATGGTGCGACGGAACAGATTGAAGGCTCTTTTTGCACGTCTGACGACGAATCGCTGGCGTACCGGATCTTTATTAGGGTTCGTGGCTTGGTGCAGTCTGCTGCGCTACGGTGACCTGGGCATGCTACCCACAGTTTTTAGTATGCCTTTCGGCATCGCCCTCTTTGCTATGGGCCCCTTGGAATTCCTCCCAGACAGATGGTTCTGGGTTGACTCCTTTCTGTCTGCTATGACGGGGCTGTTCTTCCAAGGAAGCTTGATGCTCATATGGGGCGTTTTGGCCTTTGAGCTTACATTGAGCCAATATGCCAGGACCGCATTCGTGGTGCTCTGCATTGTACTGCAGGTCATTATTATCGGCTGGATTCAGCGCCGGATGATGCGTTCGTATATCCGCAAGCGAAGTGAGCAGAGAAATCGCGCGCAATGAACTAAGGCCTTCGTTGAATAGGGGAAGGCGCTGGCGGGCAGCGCTCGGTGTCAGTTTTTGCGAAGGGTTGCGATCTTTGGTATAAAAGCCGGCCATTTCACAGGAAGGAACCTCATGAAACGCACCATCGTAGGCGCAGCCATCGTTGCCATTGCTGCAATTTCCCTCAGCGGATGCTGGGAGTCTGAGGAAGAGAAGAAGGCTCAGGCACAGCAGGAAGCCAGCGAGAATCTCTGGAACATCACTCCGCCTGATGAAAGCCAGGACGAGGGGTTCAAGCCGTGAAGTCATGCTTTGCCCCAATCCTTGCTGCGGCACTCGCTATGAGCTTGGCCGGCTGCAAAGAAGACGCCCTCGACACTGCTGCCTACGAGCCAACGACCGAGCACTGCCAGCCCGACTACCTGAAAACACTTCCAGACAACAAGGCTCGCGAAGACCTGGTCGAGAAGTGCATGACGGGAGGCTCTTACAAGAAGTCAGAGCCGAAGACCTGGTAACGTCCGATCTTCGTCAGTCAGCGCCGCCTTCTCAGGCGGCGTTTTCGTTCGAGGGAGAGGCGCTGGCGGGTAGCGCAGGGGTGTCAGTAGTCGGATTGGCTGTAACGCACTTCGTAGGTAGCGATCTCCTCGAAGTCGAGCTTCACCCCTCCGGTGTATAGGTTCAGCAGCAAAGCCTCGATACCGTAAGTGGCGCCAAGGAAGAGGCTCTTCTTCGGGTCAAACTCGTTGATGGTCAGGTCGAAGCATTCCCCATAGGGGCGCCGAAGTAGCCGCGCTGCTCAGCCAGGCGATAGGCTTCGCGCACGTTGTGCGCGCTGATTTCCTCGATCTGCTCGTCTATCAGCGATTTGGCCGGTGCGGTGCTCATGCCACTCTCCCGTTCGTTTCCATCCACTGCTGGTGAACGCGTTCAATGATCCGATTCAGCCGCTCTGTGTAGGCCCGCTGCGTGTCGATTCCGATGGCGCCTGTAAGGCCGGCCAGATCGATGGCCATAGCCAGCTCGCCGCGCAAGCTATCGCTGAACGAAGCGTTGATAGCATCGAAGCGCGAGTTGATAATGGCGAACACCTTGTCGCGTGTGCCTTTGATCATGCTGTCCTCCGGGCGGCGCCTGTGCCACTCATGGCTTCCATCTTGTCGAGTGCTGACGCGATCGCCGTCCGGCTGCTTGCCTTCTGGTTCTTGTCTTGTTTGCGGATCATGGCGAGCCAAGCCCGGTTTTTAGCCGCAGCCTGCTGTGGCGTAATGCCTTCCGCCCAGTGAACTTCCTGCTCACCAGAGAGACGACGATCCAAGGCCTGGGCCTGGGCGCTGTCGGCATAGAGGTCGTGCTGGGTGGCCATGGTCGCCTCCAGGTGGTGGGCTACTTGGTGGGGAAGGTAGGGGCATCCAATGAGTCGCGTACGGGTCGTACCAGAACCCCCAGCCTTCGGTGTCGTCGTAGACGTACTCGGAAAGCGCGACTTCGCCGGACTCGCAGACGATCAAATAGTCTGCCTTGATCTCCTCTGGCAGCCTGTCGCTGCATTTGATCCAGCCGCTCATGCTGCCTCCGGCCAATGGCGGGTGATGCTCTTTGGCGTAGTGCGTAAGGCGCTCGCAGCTGTTCACGCCGCCACAGCCGGGCATGGTTCCTTCCAGCTCGACGCAGGCCTTGATGTCACAGCGCCGCGAGCAGACCCAACCCCCGTAACGGCAGCGATTCACCTCGCCTTTCGGATCAGGGTGATAGGCCAGACCACCTTTCCAAGAAGGTGAACCACGCAGCTTGAGACCGCAGCCCCGGCACACGGCCTGGGTATCAGTGCAGTTATGCATTTGGTGATCCTCAGGACCGCATCGGCCAGGAGCCAGCCGCGGATGACCAAACCCACCGTGAAAGGTGGCCTGGCGCCTACCAGTGCGGTCGATGTGAAGGGAAGGGAGGTGTGGTGTTGCAGAAGGGCTACAAAAGGGGGCCGGCGGTGGAGTCTTAGTCCGAGCCGCCGGCAAAAAGATTACTACTCTACGGTGCAAATCCAGCGGTGGTTTTGTCGGTATGGCGCTCTGGTAAATGGAACGTCTGTTACTAGAGTCATGCCGCGCTCTTGAAGGGCTTCGGCAAGTTGAGCGAGTGTCTCTGCTTCGATAGTCATTGCTGTTACCTCGTCAGATTTACTGCGTTCATAATTCCTGACCCAGCAGGCAACTAGGAGATTCAATTTTTTGACTGCTTCAGAGCTGCACGGGCGCGTGATCTAGATTCGGCGCCCCGTTTCCGCGTCAGCTTGATGACGTAACGCGAGAGCTGCGTTACGAGTTCGTTCTGCTCAAAAAAATAACGCGCAGGCAGCCGAAAACGTTGCCTCAGCTAGTCGGGTCTTGCCCCAACACCTTGCTCAACGCCACACGCGCATCTTCAAGCTGCACCAGCGAAGCATGCCTTGCACCCAGTGCGTCGCCGTTCTGGATAGCCGTGAGAATCGCTTTGTGCCGGGGCAGGGCGAGTTGGTCGAAGTTTGGCCGCTGGTTGGAATAGCGCACCGATTCGCGCAGGGCCATCGACAACATGTTGCACAGGTAGGCCAGCAGGTCGTTGTGGGTGGCGTCGGCGATGCGGGCGTGGAAGTCCAGGTCGGGTTGCAGGCGCTCTTCATGGGTGCGCGCCGCTTCCATGCGCTGGTAGGCCTCGCCGATCGACGCGACATCCTCAGGGGTGGCGTTGGTGGCGGCCAGCGCGGCGGCGGCCGGTTCGATGACCCAGCGCACGCTGGACAGGGTATTGAAAAAGTCCTTTTGTGGGGTGGCCTGCATCAGCCAGTGCAGCACGTCGGGGTCGAGCATGTGCCAGTCATGGCGGGGCCGCACCAGCGTGCCGACCCGCGGCCGCGCTTCGACCAGGCCCTTGGCGGTCAGGGCGCGCATCGCTTCGCGGAACACCGGCCGGCTGATCGCGTAGCTTTCGCACAGGCTGGCCTCGGAGGGCAGCTTTTGCCCGGGTGCGAGTTGGCCGGATACGATTTGCAGGCCGAGGTCCTGGACCAGGGTGGCGTGCATGCTTTTGCGCGTGGTGGGCTGGCGGTAGTTCATGGGGGGCGCGGGAGGTCCTTCGAGCGGGGTGGGCATCATAGCATTAGTGGTCGAGGGGCGGCCTGTGGGGCGGGGCTGGGCGGGGTGATTTGTCAGTGGGAAGTGTTGCAGTGGAGGGCGTGGGCTTCGCCCATAAGCGGTACACCGCCGCTGCTGCGCGGCGGTGTTGCGGGTTGGTCAGTGCGAATGCTTGGGCACCGCAGCGCCACGGCAGCCAACCAGGAAGTCGAAATCGCAACCTTCGTCAGCCTGCATCACATGGTCCAGATACAGCTTCGCATAACCGCCACTGATCAACTGGGGTGGCGCTTGCAGGTCGGCCAGGCGGCCAGCCAGTTCTTCGGCGCTGATGTCCAGGTGCAGCCGGCCTTCCTTGCAGTCCAGCTCGATCCAGTCACCTTCGCGCACGGCTGCCAATGGCCCGCCCGCAGCAGCCTCGGGTGCCACGTGCAGCACCACGGTGCCGTAGGCAGTACCACTCATGCGGGCGTCGGAAATGCGCACCATGTCGGTCACGCCCTGGGCCAGCAGCTTGGCCGGCAGGCCCATGTTGCCCACCTCGGCCATGCCCGGGTAACCCTTGGGCCCGCAGTACTTCATCACCAGCACCGAATTGGCGTCCACATCCAACTCGGGGTCGTTGATGCGTGCTTTGTAGTCCTCGAAGTTCTCGAACACCACGGCGCGGCCGCGGTGCTGCATCAGCGCTGGGGTGGCCGCTGAGGGCTTGAGTACCGCGCCCTTGGGCGCCAGGTTGCCGCGCAGGATGCAGATGCCGCCATCGGCTACCAGTGGTTTATCGAGCGGGCGGATGACTTCTTCGTCATACAGCGGCGCGGCCAGGCAGTTGTCCCACAGGCTTTTGCCGTTGGCGGTCAATGCGGTGGGGTTGGGCAGCAGGCCATGCTCGCCCAGGCGGCGGATGACAGCGGGCAGGCCGCCGGCGTAGTAGAACTCTTCCATCAGGAAGCGGCCCGAGGGCTGCAAGTCGACCAAGGTCGGTGTGCCGCGGCCGACGCGGGTCCAGTCTTCCAGTTGCAGGTCTACGCCAATGCGCCCGGCAATGGCCTTGAGGTGGATCACGGCGTTGGTCGAACCACCGATGGCGGCGTTGACGCGGATGGCGTTCTCGAAGGCTTCGCGGGTAAGGATCTTCGACAGACGCAGGTCTTCGCGGACCATGTCGACAATGCGCATGCCCGACAGGTGGGCCAGTACGTAGCGGCGGGCATCCACCGCGGGGATGGCGGCGTTGTGCGGCAGCGAGGTGCCCAGCGCTTCGGCCATGCAGGCCATGGTCGACGCGGTGCCCATGGTGTTGCAGGTACCTGCCGAGCGCGACATGCCGGCTTCGGCGGAGAGGAATTCGTTGAGGTCGATCTGGCCGGCCTTATAGGCCTCGTGCATCTGCCAGACGATTGTGCCGGCGCCAATGTCCTTGCCTTTGTGCTTGCCGTTGAGCATCGGCCCACCGGTGACCACGATCGCTGGCACATCGCAGCTGGCGGCGCCCATCAGCAGTGCCGGGGTGGTCTTGTCGCAGCCCGTCAGCAGCACCACGGCGTCCACCGGGTTGCCACGGATCGCTTCTTCCACATCCATGCTCGCCAGGTTGCGCGTCAGCATGGCGGTGGGGCGCAGGTTGGACTCGCCGCTGGAAAACACCGGGAACTCCACCGGGAAGCCACCCGCCTCCAGCACGCCTTTTTTGACGTGCTCGGCAATCTTGCGGAAGTGGGCGTTGCACGGGGTCAGCTCCGACCAGGTGTTGCAGATGCCGATGATCGGCTTGCCCTGGAATTCGTGGTCCGGGATGCCTTGGTTCTTCATCCAGCTGCGGTACATGAAGCCGTTTTTGTCGGCGGTACCAAACCATTGGGCGGAGCGCAGGGGGCGGTTGTTGTCAGACATAAGCGGAACACCTAATTAGTATTACTATTTGTCGTTGTGATGCTGACTCTACCGCCTGAAAAGGCATCTGTGAAGGGTTGTTGTTTTAAATAGTAATACTATATTATCGATTTGCCAGGTTAGCGGTCTGCCAAAAAGCCCCGGCCAGGTGCTGTGCCCATTACAAGAACAATTGGAGACATCGCCATGATTCAGGAGCAGCGGCTCGTCCGCCTGATCACACTGAAACTCATCCCTTTTCTGGTTCTGCTTTACCTGGTGGCCTATGTCGATCGCTCGGCAGTAGGCTTTGCCAAGCTGCACATGGGCGCCGACATTGGCCTGGGTGACGCGGCCTATGGCCTTGGCGCCGGGCTATTTTTCATCGGTTATTTTCTTTTCGAAGTGCCGAGCAACCTGTTGCTCGACCGCTTCGGCGCGCGTCGCTGGTTCGCCCGCATCCTGGTGACCTGGGGCGCGATTACCGTAGGCATGGCGTTTGTCACCGGGCCCAACGGTTTCTACGTGATGCGCTTCTTGCTGGGGGCCGCCGAGGCGGGCTTCTTCCCGGGGGTGCTGTACTACATCACCCAGTGGTACCCGGTGCGCCATCGCGGCAAGATCCTCGGTTTCTTCATTCTCTCGCAGCCGCTTGCCATGCTGATCACCGGGCCGCTTTCGGGCGCGCTGCTGGGGCTTGAGGGCAGTTATGGCCTGCATGGCTGGCAGTGGTTGTTCATCTGTATCGGTACCCCGGCAATGCTGCTGGCCTGGCCCACCTTACGCCTGCTGCCGGACGGCCCTGCCAAGGTGCGCTGGCTCAGCGACGAGCAGCGCAACTGGTTGCAGGAGCAGTTGGCCAACGACCTGCGCGAGTTCGGCCAGACCCGCCATGGCAACCCGCTGCATGCCCTGAAAGACAGCCGGGTGCTGTTGCTGGCGCTGTTCTACCTGCCGATGACCCTGAGCATCTATGGCCTGGGCCTTTGGCTGCCAACGCTGATCCATCAGTTTGGCGGCAGTGACCTGGTCACCGGTTTCGTCTCGGCGGTGCCTTACCTGTTCGGCATCATCGGGCTGTTGATCGTGCCGCGTAGCTCCGACCGCCTGAACGACCGCTATGGCCATCTGGGCCTGCTGTACGCCTTGGGTGCAATCGGCCTGTTCTTCAGCGCCTGGCTGACGGTGCCGGTGCTGCAGTTGGCCGCGCTGTGCCTGGTGGCGTTCGCGTTGTTCTCCTGCACGGCCATCTTCTGGACGCTGCCGGGGCGGTTCTTCTCCGGTGCCAGCGCGGCTGCGGGCATCGCCTTGATCAACTCGATCGGCAACCTCGGCGGTTACCTGGGCCCGTTCGGCATCGGCGCGCTGAAGGAGTACACCGGGCAGCTGTCGTCGGGCCTGTACTTCCTGGCGCTGGTCATGCTGTGCGGGGTGCTGCTCACGGGCGTGGTCTACAACCGCCTGGAGCGCCGCCAGCGCCTGGCTTCCTCACGGGCGGCCGAAGCCTCCCGCTAACCTTTGCAACCGACAAGCGAGCACAAGCATGCGACTGATCCAATTCGAAACCGCCGCCGGCGCGCGCCACGTGGGCGTGGTGGAAGGCGAGTACGCCCTTGAAGTACTGGGCGCCAGCAGCACCCGTGAACTGGCTCTGCAGGCCATCGCCGCGGGCCGTGACCTGGCCAGCGAAGTGCGGGCCGCCGGGCTCGGTGAGCGCCATGACTACCTGGCACTGCTGGCCGAAGGCCGCGTACTGCCACCGCTGGACCACCCGGACCCGGCCCACTGCCTGGTGACCGGCACCGGCCTGACCCACCTGGGAAGCGCCGCCACCCGCGACAAGATGCACCAGCAGCAAGCCGAAGGCGCCGTCACCGACAGCATGCGCATGTTCCAGTGGGGCCTGGAGGGCGGTCGGCCGGCAGCGGGCGAGGAGGGCGCGCAGCCTGAGTGGTTCTACAAGGGCGACGGCGGCATCGTCGTGCGCCCCGGTGCCGACCTGCCGCTGCCGGCTTTTGCCGAAGATGCTGGCGAAGAGCCGGAGCTGGTCGGGCTATACCTGATCGGACCCGACGGCACGCCATACCGCCTCGGCTACGCCTTGGGCAACGAGTTTTCCGACCATGTGATGGAGCGGCGCAACTACCTGTACCTGGCGCATTCCAAGCTGCGCGCCTGCAGCTTCGGCCCGGAGCTGCGCCTGGGGGCATTGCCGGCTCACCTTGAAGGCACCAGCCGCATCCTGCGCGATGGCCAGGTGCTGTGGAGCAAGCCGTTCCTGTCGGGTGAGCAGAACATGTGCCACAGCTTCGAGAACCTTGAGTTCCACCACTTCAAGTACGACCAGTTCCTGCGTGCTGGCGATATCCATGTGCACTATTTCGGCACCGCCACGCTGTCGTTTGCCGACGGCGTTCAGGCTCGCCCGGGCGATACCTTCGAGGTCAGCCTCGACGCCTTTGGCCAGCCGCTGCGCAATGGTATTGGCGCAGCGTCCGGGCAGGTTCGCCCCGGGGTAGTGAAAAGCCTTTGAGTGTGTTGCCGGCCAGTCGACGAAGTCGGGACCGCTGTGCGGTCCATCGCCGGCAAGCCAGCGCCCACAGGGCCCGCGCAAACCTCAAGGGGCTGGGCGCCATGTGCCACCGAGCCCTCTTTCTTTGTTACAGGAGTCAACCATGTCTGCAAGCAACTTCATTGGCGGCCAGCGCAGCGCTGCCGGCAGCGTCCGCCTGCAAAGCTTCGATGCACGCACCGGCGAAGCATTGCCGGTGGTCTTCACCCAGGCCACCCCTGAGGAAGTGGCCGCCGCCGCCCAGGCCGCCGAAGCGGCATTTGCCGAATACAATGCGCTGGCACCAGAGCGCCGCGCGCAGTTTCTGGATGCCATCGCCGACCAGCTGGACGCGCTGGACGATACCTTCGTCGCCACAGTGTGCCGCGAGACTGCGCTGCCGGCTGCGCGCATCCAGGGCGAGCGTGGCCGTACCAGCAACCAGATGCGCCTGTTCGCCAAGGTGCTGCGCCGTGGCGACTACCTGGGGGCGCGTATCGACCGTGCGCAGCCACAGCGCCAGCCACTGCCACGCCCTGACCTGCGCCAGTACCGTACCGGCCTTGGCCCGGTGGCGGTGTTCGGCGCCAGCAACTTCCCATTGGCCTTCTCCACGGCAGGCGGCGACACCGCTGCGGCGCTGGCTGCCGGCTGCCCGGTGGTGGTTAAGGCACACAGCGGCCATATGGCCACTGCAGAGCAGGTAGCAGAAGCTATCGAGCGTGCGGCAGTGGCCACCGGCATGCCTGCCGGGGTGTTCAACATGATCTACGGCGCCGGTGTCGGTGAAGCGCTGGTGCGCCACCCGGCGATCCAGGCGGTCGGCTTCACCGGTTCGCTCAAGGGCGGCCGTGCCCTGTGCGATCTGGCGGCGGCGCGCCCGCAGCCTATCCCGGTGTTTGCCGAAATGAGCAGCATCAACCCGGTGCTGGTGTTGCCCGCGGCGCTGCAGGCCCGCGGCGAGCAGGTGGCCAAGGAACTGGCCGCCTCGGTGGTGCTGGGCTGCGGGCAGTTCTGCACCAACCCCGGGTTGGTCATCGGCATCGCTGGCGAAGCGTTCGACACCTTCGTCACGGCACTGGCTGCGCAAATGGCCGATCAGCCCGCGCAGACCATGCTCAATGCCGGTACCTTGCGCAGCTACACCAGCGGCGTACAGCGCCTGCAGCGCCACCCGGGCGTGCGCCATCTGGCCGGTGCCGAGCAGGTCGGCGACCAGGCCCGGGCACAGCTGTTCCAGGCTGATGTGAGCGTGCTGCTAAGCGGCGACGAGCTGTTGCAGGAAGAGGTTTTCGGGCCTGCCACGGTGGTGGTCGAGGTGGCCGACGAAGCCGAACTGCGCCGCGCGCTGCAAGCCCTGCACGGGCAACTGACCGCCACCCTGATTGCCGAGCCGGAAGACTTCCAGCGCTTTGCCGCGCTGGTGCCGCTGCTGCAGCGCAAGGCCGGCCGCCTGTTGGTCAACGGCTACCCGACTGGCGTCGAGGTGTGTGATGCAATGGTGCATGGCGGCCCTTACCCGGCCACCTCCGATGCCCGGGGTACCTCCGTCGGCACCCTGGCCATCGACCGCTTTCTGCGCCCGGTGTGCTACCAGGACTACCCAGACGCGCTGTTACCCGACGCCCTGAAAAACGCCAACCCGTTGGGCGTGCAGCGCCTGGTCGACGGCCAGCACAGCCGTGACCCGCTGAGCTGACGCCGGGGCTGGCTATGGCTCGAGGGCTGGGGCGTGCAAGGCCTCCAATGCGTCAGGGTGCGCGTAGGAGCGATCAGCTCCTACGTTGCACGCCTCGGCAGTTGGCGCTTTTGGTGCATCGCAGTCAGTCAACCCACCGCCACAGCGGTTCATCCAGCAACCCAACCCCGCGCAGCTGTGTCTGCCCCTGAACCTTCTCCAGCTCCAGTAAGTTGCACCCGTCACAGGCTGACAGCGCCTCAATCAGCGGCGCACTGTGCGACACCACCCAAACCTGGCTCCGCCGCGAAGCACGAACGATCAACCGCGCCAGCGCGGGCAGCAGGTCGGCATGGAGGCTGGTTTCCGGCTCGTTCAGCACCATCAGCGACGGCGGCCGTGGCGTCAGCAGCGCAGCCATCAACAGCAGATACCGCAACGTACCATCCGACAATTCGCTACCGCCCAGTGGGCGCAACAGCCCATGCTGGTGCAGCCGCACGCTGAACAGCCCGCCCGGCGGTGCATCAATCTCCAAGCGGCTACCGGGAAACGCGTCATCCAATGCCCCTACCAGGTCCTCCACCTCACCAATCTCGATAATGGTCTGCAACGCCGAGGCAAGGTTGCGGCCGTCATGGTGCAGCACCGGCGAGCGGGTCCCCAGCTGGGGTTGGCGGCAAGGGGCGTCGCGGTCGATACGGAAATGATCGTAAAAGCGCCAGCTGTTGATGAACGCCCGCAGCTCACCAATCTCCGGCGCCTGCCGTGGCCGGCCCACGATGTTGAAGAAGCTCTCGCAGCTGTCGGCATGTTGATCGAGTACCGTCCAACCATTGCCCTCCCGCGCACGAACCATGGCGTTCTTGCGCTCCACCAGCAAGGACGATGGGCGATAAGCCCCAGCGCCCCAGATGGCTTCGGTCTTGATCTCAGGGTCGAGCATGAAGGCGGTGGGATAGGGCAGGGGTATCGGCAAGCCCAGCGAGATGGCAAAGCCGAAATCTTCGGTGGCGAACCCCAGGCGCAGACGTTTGGCTTCGCTCGGGTGCTGGCCTTGGATGGGCACTTCACCGCGTTTCATGCGTGCACTCATCTCTGGCCCCGCCCACCAGGTCGAATCCAACCCGCCTTCGCGGGCAAGCGCTTCGATCACGCCACCCTGAGCGGTCTCTGCGAGCAGGCGCAGGGCTTTGTACAGATTGGATTTGCCGCTGCCGTTTGCGCCGGTCACCAGGTTGAGTTGGCTCAAGGGCAACACAAGGTGGTTGATGGAGCGGTAGTTGCCGATGGCGAGGGTGGTGAGCATGCGGTGCGTCCCAGGTTTGACTCAAGGCCTGATTGTGGTTGAACTGCACCTGGCTTACTACCTCTTGGGCGAGGTCCTTTCGCGACACAAGGCCGCTCCGGCGAGGGGCGGCGTAGGTCTGCAGGTAGGGGTAGGGTCACGGGGTTTTCATCGTGCCCAGTTCGGCATCGTCGAGCAGGGCTTTGGCCAGGGCGCAGAGGTAGTGCGAGGCCCACAGCAGCTGAGGTTTATCTTCCATCAGGCCGTCGAGGGTCAGGTCGCGGGCGTAGCCCATCAGTTCCGAGGCTTGTTCGCGGGCGCTTTGGCAGGGGATGCCGGGCTCGATGCGAAAGAGGGGGTGGGTCTGGTTTTCGCCTTGGTAGAAGACGGTTTTGCCCACGGTGAATGCGGTGTGTTCGGTGGCCATGGTGTGATCTCCCTGAAGTTGTAACTGCCTGGGCTGGCCCTATCGCCGGCAAGCCGGCTCCCACCTGGACTTGCGCCAACTTTTAGAAATTGGGCAAGACCTGTGCTTCCACAGGCAAAGCGCAAGCCTGAAGAACTGCGCGATCGTGGTGGGAGCCGGCTTGCCGGCGATGGGCTGCGCAGCAGCCCTTGGGTCCGCGTTGCAGCCCAGCCGAACCCCACAGGTTTCACCGTGCGCCTGAGTGGCGTCTACGACTCAGCGGCGGTGCTGTGCAAGGAAGCTAGCCCGTGAAGAAGCCAGGCCAGGCCGATCATGATGAGGATTAATGCAGCGTTTGTGGATCGGCTGGCTTTTGTATTTGTGCCAGTGCTGACTCGAGCAATTTGCGCAGGGCATCAAGTTCGTGCATCGAGGTCATGATCATCACGGAGACGGGGGCTTTCGGCTGCATCAACATCGCTTGCTGGGCCACGATCTCGGCGCAGAGCGCGTAGTCGGCAGCCATCATCAGCGTGTCTTCGAGGGAATGGGGATTGTGAGGCGGATCGGGGACGATCTTGAGCATGATGAAACTCCAACGTCGAAGGGTGGAGCTACCACGGTCTTGCTGTCAAACAATAAGGTGGCAGCTGTACGCGGGTTGACAGACCGAGACGTTGGCACTCGGCGCACCAGAGGTGCCCGCACGTACAGCCACCATAAAAGTGTGCACATGTGGACAACGAAGACGGCCTGTCAAAACCGATCGCTGAATTGGCAGCGACCGGCCGAGACTAGAATCCACGTTGGGCATGTGCAACGAAAAACAGGCGGCGGCAGTATCTTTGGGAAATGCCCTACAGGAAAGGGGTTAAATCTGATTTTTTCAGCCGTTCGATGTAACAGCTTGTATCCCGCGGGCAGTCAAAATCCACATAGCAAAAAATGACCAGTGTGGCGAACAGCGGGATACAAACCATGGGCTGGGTTCCATGAAACTAGTTAGCGCTACCGGCCGGCTAATGCCAAGCAGAGCTGGCACCTGTTCCTGGCTGTTCTGTTCGCCTTGGCATAGAGGCGCGCGAACAATAGAGCTCTAACGACTGTGGGTGCGCAGCCATTCATCAGCGACGTCGCCCATGTTGGCTGGAGCCCCGCTCTTTATCCAGGCCATGAAGGTACGGTCGAACTTGAAAGCCTCCCCGCATTCCCTGAGCAGGAACTGCCGAACCTTCTGCGTGTTCCGGTAGCCGTCGTCTATCGGGGTCGCGCGGGTGATCGGCCCGGCATGCCAGTCAAAGCTCATCCTCATTCCCTTTTATGCAAACCTGCCCGAGAAAACTGAAGAGGGTCATTCAACGTTTGCTGCAACACCCTCGGCTGAAGCCTGGCTCGCCCTTCGGCGAGTGACGAGCAGCATGATCACTGCGGTCAGTCCAGGTATTGGGTAGAACACCACAAAAACCGAATACCACTCCAGTCCACTCGAATCGCTGGCCCAGCCCAATCCCCCTGCCAAGATCAGCCCCCACACAAGCGCAATGATGACTGCAGCGATGACTCGCCTGTCCAGGGGTAATTTCGGCTCGCGAGCCATGGCTGCCGCATAGGCCTTCCAGCAACCCCACAGGCCAACCGTGGAAATCAGAAAGACGGGTACCACGAACTCCGGCACCTTGAAGAGCATGACAGCCAAAAACAGCGTGGCCCCGATGAAGGAGTAGGTGAGCGGGGCCATGCCAATGAGCGCGCCGAGTGTCAGCACAATTCGAAGTTTGGTGAGCTTGGTCATGCCAGTCCTTGTTTGATAAACGGCAGCTGCGTCCGGGCAGCCACACCGAGCGGGAGCATAAAGGCATGCGCCCGCCTCTCAAAGCCCTCATGAACCCATTGGCTGTGAGCCATGACCCTCATGGGTAACGAATGCCCTGTGGCGACGGCCCTCAGGGCACCAGCTTTTCCTGGATTTTCTCACGGCAAACGCTGAGCACTTCGTCAGCAAGTGGAGAGTCGTCCGGGCAGGCTCGAGATAGAACCAACGCGCCGAGGGCGTGGGCGAAGGTATCGATGATTTCAGCACGGCTTGCCCCGGGCTCCCCATCCTTGCCATGCAAAACCTCCAGCAATCTGTGGATCCCGGCTTCATAAGCAGCTTTGATCTCATCGGACTGGCGCGCAGCATCTGCGCCCAGCGCCGCTAGCGTGCAACCTTTGCCTTTCTCATCGCGGTGCTCGCGGGACAGATAGAAATTGACGAAGTCGGCCAGCCGGATGCCCTGCATCTGCTCCACCGTCCTGTTGATCCCGCACGTGGCTGCTTCGCCCATCAAATCCGCTTTGGACTTGAAGTGCTTGTAAAACCCGCCGTGGGTGAAGCCGGCGGCAGCCATAAGGTCTGCAACACCGACACCGTCATAGCCGCGCTCGCGAAACAGCATGGAGGACGTTTCCACGATGTGGGCTCGATTAGCTAGTGCCTGGGCCTTTGTGACCTTCATTTCTCTGCTCTCTCTGCCATCACGCCAAGCGATAGCATACATTGATTACGGTCATCATCAAAGGTGTTGACGGTTACGATTACGATCATCATCATTATGTCGTGTCTTCCACTCACAGAGCGAACCGCCATGAGCCATACCCATCTCACCGTTCCGACCCGCACAGTTGAAGTAGACGGCGACACATTCACCTATCGCCGCTGGGGCAACCCCTCTGGAGTGCCGCTGGTCTTCATCGCCCATTTCCGTGGTGGGCTCGATCACTGGGATCCAATCATCACCGATGGTCTTGCTGCCGGCCGGGAAGTGATCTTGCTGAACGGTAGGGGGGTGGCTTCGTCGTCGGGCACTCCGGCCACCACCATTGAGCAAATGGCGGATGACATTGCAGCAGCCATCAAAGCCCTGGGGCTGAGCCAGGTCGACTTGCTCGGCTTCTCCATCGGTGGTTTGCAGGTTCAGGAAGTGGCACTGCGTCACCCTGCGCTGGTGCGCAAGCTTGTGCTGGTCGGCACCGGCCTGCGTGGCGGTGATCCAAGCATGGCCGAGGGTGTGAGAGAAGCCGCTTCGAACCCCGTCCCCACCCTCGAGAATTTCCTTTTCCTGTTTTTTGGGCGCTCGGAAGCTGCCAAGAAAGCGGGCCTGGCGTTCTGGGAACGACGCAACCAGCGGCCCGACCAGGACACGCCAAGCTCCGTGGAGGTCGCAATGGCTCAGGGCGCTGCCTTTGCAACCTATGTCCAGTCGGCGCAGGGTGAGAACCGCTTCTCGTACCTCAACGAAATCAAGCAGCCAACCTTGGTGGTCAATGGCGTTGACGACGTCATGATCCCTTCGATCAACTCGTGGAGCCTGGTACAGAACATTCCAGATGCGCAGTTGCTGATCTACCCCGACTCCGGTCACGCAGCTCACTTCCAGTTCCCTGAGCGCTTCCTGAAACACGCCCTCCAATTTTTGCAAGAGTAAGGCCGCGCCTTGCCCGATCACCCAGCCCACCGTGCACGTCTACATTTTGGACAATTCAAGAATATGAAAGCCTTTCTGATCGATCGCTACGGCAAAGACGTCGTTGGCGATATCACTGAAGTTCCAGAGCCCCAGGTGGATGATTTCGATGTTCTGATCGAGGTTCATGCTGCAAGCGTGAACGTCCTGGATATCAAGATCAGGAAGGGCGAGTTCAAGCAGGTCCTACCGTTCAGGATGCCGCTGATCCTGGGTAACGATGTTGCGGGTACTGTGAAGCGTGTCGGTGGGAACGTCAGTCGTTTCCGGGTCGGCGATGAAGTCTATGCACGGCTGGACCAGCCGCGTATGGGCGGCTTCGCTGAGTTCGTGGCAGTCAGCGAATCTGCTGTTTCCCTCAAGCCAGCCAACCTGAACATGGAGGAGGCGGCCTCGCTGCCGTTGGTGGCCCTCACGGCCTGGCAGGCTTTGGCGGAAATGGCCAAGGTTCAACCGGGCCAGAAGGTTCTGATCCATGCCGGCTCCGGTGGCGTCGGTAGTATCGCCATTCAGGTCGCCAAGCACCTGGGGGCGTTCGTCGCCACAACCACGAGTAGCGGCAACGTGGCGTGGGTCAATGCACTGGGCGCTGACCTGGTGATCGATTACAAGACGCAGCAATTCGAGTCGCAACTGAGTGATTACGATGTCGTGCTCAGCGGGCAGGGCAGTGACGTTCTCGAAAAGTCGCTTCAGGTGTTGAAGCCGGGCGGTCAGTTGATTTCCATATCAGGCCCACCCACTCCGGAGGTCGCCGAGCAGCTTCGCCTTTCCTGGCTGTTGCGGCAGGTCGTTCGATTGATCAGCCGAGGGATCAGGAAAAAGGCGCAGCACATGGGCGTGAACTACAAATTTCTGTTCATGAGGGAGAGTGGTGCGCAACTGGCTGAGCTGGCCGGGCTGGTTGAAACCGGGGTCATCAAGCCCGTGGTGGATCGCGTCTTCGCGCTGGGCTCGACGGGTGATGCCCTGGCATACGTGGCCCAAGGGAGAGCCAAAGGTAAGGTCATTGTGAAGCTGAAGTGATCAGCTGAGTAAAAAGCTCGATCTCAGGGCCGCCTGCCTAAGCCGGCTGGTCGGTAACCGGCGCTCACATGCCCATTGCGAATTTCCTGGTTTCCGCTAACTTATACAAAAACCTGTACAAATATTTGAGGTTGTACATGTATTGTCAGTGGCCCCTAACGCTGTACTTCGATGGCGCCTGCCCCCTGTGCGCTAGAGAGATAGCCTTTCTGCGCCGGAAATCGACCCAGGCGAAGCTCATTCTGGTTGATATCAGTGATGATGATTTCGATGCAGAGGCATTGAGCGTGACGGTTGAGCAACTGAGGTCATGCCTGCATGGACGGTTCGCGAACGGGCAATGGGTCAAGGGCTTGGACGCTACCTTGTGGGCCTGGCGTGCTGCCGATGAGGGTATGTGGGTCGTGCCACTGTCCTGGCGCCCGCTACGCCCCCTGTTTTCGGTCTTTTACCGGTTGTTCTGTCGTTTACGGCCACACTTGGCCTGGCTACCACATCCCGATGTCGGGCACCGCTGTAGCGGTGAGGAGTCCAAATGTCACATTCGTTAGCCGAGCACTACCATCAGATCCTGGTTGGCGTTGGTGAAAACCCGCAGCGCGAAGGGCTGGTGGACACGCCCCAGCGTGCGGCCAAAGCGATGCAGTACTTGTGCAACGGATATGCCCAGAGTCTTGACGAGGTCGTGAACGGTGCTCTGTTCGAAAGTCAGAACGACGAGATGATTGTCGTGCGTGACATTGAGCTCTACTCATTGTGCGAACACCACATGTTGCCGTTCATTGGCAAGGCGCATGTCGCGTACTTGCCAACAGGGCGGGTATTGGGGCTTTCCAAGGTCGCGCGCGTGGTGGACATGTATGCCCGTCGCTTACAGATACAGGAAAACCTGACGCGGCAGATTGCGCATGCAATTGGGCAAGTCACGGATGCCGCAGGGGTTGCGGTCGTGATTGAAGCGAAGCATATGTGCATGATGATGCGCGGAGTCGAGAAGCAGAACTCCGTGATGATTTCCTCCGTGATGTTAGGGGAGTTTCGCGACTCCGCTTCGACTCGGCACGAATTCCTTAACCTCATTGGGCGGCACAATTGACAGGCGATGCTGAACCGTCGCGAAGGGGCGTCCAAATGAGTGCAGTCACTGCTGCTTTACCTGCAAGCCGCTACACGATGCTGGGTTACGGTGGCTTGCTGCCCTTCGTTGGTTTGACCCTCCTCATCGTCTTTTTCGCTGAGTATCGAGCTTTCACCTCGTTCATGTTGGTCAGCTATGGCGCTGTGATACTGAGCTTCGTCGGCGCCCTGCACTGGGGCTTCGCCATGACGTTACAGGGTTTGCTCGCGAAGCAGCGTCGCGAGCGGCTCGTGTGGAGCGTTATCCCGGCCCTGATCGGTTGGGTTGGCACGTTGCTACCCGTGCCATTGGGTTGTCTGGTGCTGACCTGTGGTTTTATCGGCCACCTTTGGCAGGATCGCAAACTGGTGCAAGCTGTGCCTGGGTGGTATCTGCCGATGCGGGTCCATTTAACAGCTGTGGCAAGCCTCTGTTTGCTGCTCAGTGCACTTGCGGTTGCAATGGACTTTTGAAACCACAAACAGTCCGCTATGAGTGATGTTTACCCCTCCTATCCACACGTCGTTCATGGCAGTGCGCGCTCCACCTTCATGGCCGGTATTCAACACGCCTCTGGGCTCGATCATCATTAGTTTCGCTTCGCCCTGCGCCGCTGTCCTGTGCTCCACCCCACGCGGTACCACGTACAACTCGCCTGGGTTCACATGAACGCAGCCCTGCGGTAAATCGATGCGCAAGGTGCCTTCGAGCACAAGAAACGCTTCGTCGGTTTCCGGGTGCGAATGCCAGATGAATTCACCTTCTATTCGCACAACCTTGAACTGGTAGTCGTTCATCTCGGCGACCACTCTCGGGCTCCACTGCTGTTCGATCAGTGCAGCTTTCTGGGCCAGGTTTACGGGGGATGCCGGGCGTTGCGGGATGGGGTTGGACATGACGGCTCCTCATGGGTTGAAGTGGCCAGCCTATCGAACCCCCACAAGGCGTTCTTGTACGATCCTGCAGGTCAGCGCGCAGGTCGCAAGCGCTCTAGCCAGCGCAGCGGTGGCACCCCATAGCTGCGTGTGAAGTGCCGTGTCATGTGGCTCTGATCGTGAAAGCCTGCCGCCAGGGCCGCATCGACCAAGGTGAAACCATCGAGCATCAGCCTGCGCACAGTGTCCAGGCGCCGCAGGGTCACGAAGCGGTAGGGGCTGGTGCCGTAGAGGGCGCGAAAGTCGCGGGACAGGCTCCATTGTTCGCGGCCGCTGGCCTGTTCCAGCATCTCCAGGGTGATGCCCAGGTGAAGGTGCTCCAGGATGAACGCCCTGGCGCGCTCGGCCGCCCGGTGATCCAGGCGTTTGCGGCCGCGTGGCTTACCGCCCACCGCACGCAACGCCATCGCCAGGTCATACACGGCGTCCTGTTCCTCCAGCGTTTCCAGCGGGTGCTCCAGTGCCTGCACGAAGGCTTCACTGGCGCGGTACAGGCGCGGGTCGCTGGACAGCCCACCCGCGATGAAGGGCAAAGGTTCACCGCCGAGCGCATTCTGGATCAGTGCTGGGTCGATATAGGCCATGCGGTAGCGAAAGCCCGCTTCAGTCCCAGCCATGCCGTCGTGCACTTCGTCAGGGTGCAGGACCAACGTGTTACCCGGTAGGCCGTGGCACAGCGCCCCTTTGTAGTGAAAGCTCTGCACCCCGGCGAGGGTGCGGCCGATCGAGTAGGTGTCGTGACGGTGAGGATCGTAGCCATGGCTACCGAACCACGCTTCTATCCGCTCTACGCTGCCAGGGTGAGCGCTGCGGATCACCCAGTCGGGGCTGGCTGCGTGGCGTGCTTTTCGTGCCATGAATAAACGCTCTTCGACTCAACGCTATGCATCCGACTGTCGCTCTGCTGCCTGTTGCGCTTGAGTCTCTGAGCGCTGGCCGGCAAGCACCTGTTGCGCCGTCAACTCGATAGAGTCGAACACCGCCTTGGGGACCCTGTACAGGTACTGCTAACGGCGATTGTTCGCGGGCCCGGAGTATCTCCCGCTGCCCGCATGTACCTTTTCCTTCAGTTTGGGCGTGAGCGCTGTGTTTTTTTAATTCAGCTCACACAATCTTCAGATTTCGCGATTATGCCGTTTTTTTGTTCACTTTCCACAGGGCGTGTGGATGCCAAAATCTTCAGTTCTGCCACCAGGGCAGCTTGTTTCATGAGTTTTGATGCGCCGCGCGGGGGGGCTCGACCTCAACGGCGAAGAGGCTTTGGCAAGCACTACTGCCGCCCATCCCATACATTCCGAGCAACACACACAACCCCATCAAACAACAACCGCGCCGTCCTCACCAACCCGCACCCCGTGATCACCCCATGGTCCAAGCTGATTTCCACGGTAAATTCCCCACTCGGATGCTCCACCGCCAAACGCTGACGATCACCGCCGCACGTGCTGGCAAGGCCCTGTGCAACCGACCCTTCAATCAAGCAGGCCGTAGCAACACTCACCGCGCCAAACACCCCAATGGATGCATGACAACGGTGCGGAATGAACGAGCGCGTATTGACCGTGCCGCCGTTGCGCGGTGCCGACAGCAGGCACATCTTCGGCACATTGCGCTGGCTGACATCACCCAGGTTCATGCGGGGGCCCAGTTGCAGGCGGATGGCTTCCAGGCGCGTTTTCAGGGAGCTGTCGGCCTCCAGCGCTTCGCACGTCTCATAACCGGTCACGCCAAAATCCTCGGCACGCAGCAGTACCACCGGCATACCGTTGTCGATGCAGGTGACGTCCACGCCATCGACCCGGTCGCGGCTGTTGCCGGTGGGCAGCAGGGCTCCACAGCTGGCGCCGGCCACGTCGGCAAACGTGACCACCAGCCCCGCCGCACGGCCCGGCACCCCATCGATACGGGTATCGCCGGCGTACTCCACCTGGCCATCGGTGGTCGGGACCTGGGCGATGGCGATCTGCCCGGTGTTTTCCATGAAGATGCGTACCGGCGTGCTCGCGCCGCTGGCGGCTACCAGGCCGCGCTCGAGGGCGAACGGCCCTACGCCGGCCAGAATGTTGCCGCAGTTCTGGCCATAGTCCACCCGCGCCTCGTCCACCACCACCTGAGCGAACAGGTAGTCGACGTCGGCGTCCTCGCGCTGCGAGGCGCGGATGATGGCGACTTTGCTGGTGAGCGAGTCGGCGCCGCCGATGCCGTCAATCTGCCGCGCATCGGGTGAGCCCATCACCGCCAACAGCACCTGGTCACGCAGCGGGCCGGGGGCGGGCAGGTCGTCATGCAGAAAATAGGCGCCCTTGGAGGTACCGCCGCGCATCAGCAGGCAGGGTATGCGGGTCTGCCCCATGTTCAGCCTTCCAGGTCGGTGAGGTGGTCGACATAACGCAGGCCCTTGGCCGCCAGGCGCGGGCGCATCTCGTAGATGTCCAGGCCAAGCTCGCCGGCGGCCAGGCGCAGGCGTTTGCGTTCTTCCAGGTCGGCGCGCTGGGTGGCGGCTTCGAGTACTGCCTGGGCTTCGCCATGGCGGACCACCACGATGCCGTCGTCATCGGCCACTACGATGTCACCGGCATTGATCAACTGCCCGGCACACAGCAGCGGCAGGTTCACTGAACCCAGCACTTCCTTCACCGTGCCTTGGGCGTTGATGGCGCGGGACCACACGGCAAAGCCCATGTCGCGCAGTGTCTGGCTGTCGCGCACGCCCGCGTCGATCACCAGGCCGCGCACACCGCGGGCCTGCAGCGAGGTCGCCAGCAGGTCGCCGAAGTAGCCATCGCTGCACGGCGAGCTGGGCGCCACCACCAGTACGTCGCCTGGGCGGCACTGCTCAACGGCCACATGGAACATCCAGTTGTCGCCTGGGGCCACCAGCACGGTTACCGCGCTGCCGGCCACGGCCACACCCTGCTGGATGGGGCGCACGGCAGTATTGAGCAGCCCCTTGCGGCCTTGCGCCTCATGCACCGTGGCTACACCCAGCCGGCCCAGGGCATCAATCATGTGCGGCTCAGCGCGCGGGATATTACGAACCACGATACCGGTCTTGCCGATCAGCCCACTCATGCCAGGTTCTCCGTCACGCGTGGGAACACACTCTGCAGCCCTTCGGCGTAGACGATGTTGCGTGCGCTGGTGATGCCGACGTTACGCTTGGCCTGCACACCGCGCTGCAGGGCTACGCGGGTGTAGTACTCCCAGAGGTGTTCCTGGCCGGCCATGCACTGGATGGCCGCATACTTTTTGTCCCACACCGGGGTGATGTCCAGGAAGGTATCCGGGCGCCATTCGCACTGTTCGGGCTGGTGCGGCTCAAAGGCGTACACCGGCGGTGCGCCAACGATCTTCTCGCCTGGTTTGTAGCCTTCGGCCTGGGCGATGATGCGGGCCTCCTGGGCCAGGTGCATGGCCAGCGGGTGGTCGTAGTTGTAGGGGTCTTTCAACGAATGGCTGAGCACGAACTCCGGTTGCACCCGGCGATACACATCGGCCAGGCGCAGCAGGGTGTCCTTGTCGGCGCGCATCGGGTAGTCGCCGATGTCGAAGAATTCCACACTGGCACCCAGGATTTCGGCCGCTGCCATGGCTTCCTCACGGCGTGCGTCCTTGACCTTGGCTTCGGTCATTTCACCCTTGCGCCACAGTTTCGCAGACTCACCGCGCTCACCGAACGACAGGCAAACCACGTGCATGGCATAGCCTTGCTCTGCGTGCAGCGCAATGGCGCCACCGGCCCGCCAGACGAAGTCGGCGGAATGTGCGCTGACCACCAAGGCGGCTTTTTGTGGGGTATTCATTATGTGATGGCTCCTGCAGTGGGGGTTGACGCAGGATGTCATCGGCCTGTGCGAGGCACTAATGCGTTCACTTGCAACGGCTATGCGTTTTATTTATTGCCTGACAAGCGGGGTAGAGGCATAGTCGCCCCAGTCACGTGCCCAGCGCAGGGGGAGCCTTATGATCAACGTCGAACTGCCCAACCTGATGCAAGTACGCGCGTTCATCCGGGTAGCCGAGTTGGGCAGCGTTTCGCGGGCGACGGAGGTGTTGTTCCGTGCTCAGTCGGTGGTCACCCGCGCCATCGCCGAGCTGGAGGCGCGGTTCGCTGTCCCGTTGTTCGAGCGCCATGCCAATGGCATGCGCCTGACCGACTATGGCGAGTGCCTGCTGCCGCGTGCCCAGCGCGTACTGGCGGAGCTGGACAGCGTGCCGGGGTTGCTGGGCACCGCCCAGGGCGAGCCCCTTTACCTGTTCCAGGCGCGGCGCCTGCAGGTGTTCGTGAAACTCTGTGAGACCCGGCACATGCAGACCGTGGCGCGGCACTTCGGCCTTAGCCAACCGGCCGTCAGTGCTGCTTTGAAAGTACTCGAAGGCGGATGCGGGCAGCCCTTGTTCGTGCGTACCTCGCGAGGCCTGCAGCCCACCGTGGCCAGCCGGGATATCCTCTTCCCCGTCCGCCGGGCGCTGAACGAGTTGCGCCACCTGGACAGCGACCTGAGCGCGATGCAAGGCACCCTGCGCGGGGTGGTGCATGTCGGCGCGTTGCCGCTGGGCCGCTCGCGCATTCTGCCGGATGCCATTTTACGCTTCACGGCCGAGCATCCACAGGTCCGGGTGGTGACCAACGAAAGCCCGTTCGACCTGCTGGCAACCGAGCTGCGGGTAGGGGATGTGGACTTCGTGCTGGGCGCCTTGCGGCCTCACGACTACGCCAGCGACCTGGTGGGCGAGCCGCTCATCAACGAGGAAATGGTGCTGCTGGCCCGCCGTGGGCACCCGCTTTTGCACACACACCTCACGCTCGAGGGCGTGCACCAGGCGCGCTGGGTGTTGCCGCGCGCCGGTTCGCCAGCGCGCGGGCTGCTCGACAACTGCTTTGCCGCCGCCGGCCTGGCAGCGCCGTGGCCAGTGGTGGAAAGCGCTGATCTGGCGGTTATCCGAGGCCTGCTGGTGCGTTCGGACATGCTGGCGGCAGTATCGGCGCACCAGTTGGCTTACGAGATTGCCAGCGGCGAACTGCAACGCCTGCCGCTGGCACTGCCGGGTACTGCTCGCGCCATTGGCCTCATGCAGCGCAGTGGCTGCCTGCAGTCACCGGCGGCAGTCGCGCTGATGGCCTGTATCCGCCAGGTCATCACTGAGCAGGTATGAGCCCGGCAGGGTGCCTTAAAGCAGGCTCAGCGGGTAGCTCACGATCAGCCTGTTCTCATCGAAACTGTTGGTGCTGCCCCAATCCCGGCGCTGGCTGGAGTTGCGCCATTTGAGGTTCAGGGCCTTGAACGGCCCGGACTGGATCACATAGGCCAGCTCGCTTTCGCGGCCCCACTCGGTGCCGTCCTGGGTGCTGGCGTTGTGCACGTTATCGCCGTGGATATAGCGGTTCATCAAAGTCAGGCCGGGTATGCCGAGCACCACGAAGTTGAAGTCGTGGCGCACCTGCCAGGAGCGTTCCTGGGCGCTTTCGTAGCTTGAGCCGAAGGCGTCGTTGGCCAGCGTGCCGCCGCTGGCACCGTTGAGCCGGAACCATTCATCATCGCCCATGACCTTCTGCAAGCCGACGTAGAACGTGTTGCCACCCAGCTTCGCCGAGAACAGGCCCGATGCGGTGCGGTTGTCCAGTTCGCCTGCCTTGGCGCCGCCGTCGTCCTTGCCCCAGAAGTAGCCCAGGTTGGCGCCCAGCACCCAGTTGCCGACCGGCTGTTGATGCTGCACCTGCAAGAAGCGCTGCTGGTAGATGTCCTGCAGCTGGGCGTACCAGGCGCCGACCAAGGTGCGCTCCTGGTTGAAGCGGTAGTCGCCGCCGGCGAAGTTGAAGCGGTCCGAGGTGAACGCTGTACGCGTGAACAGGCTCATGTCCTGCATGCTGGTGTCGTTGCGCGGGCTGTTCTGGCGGAACTGGCCGCCATACAGGGTCAGGCCGGCCAGCTCGTTGGAGGTGACCTGGGCGCCCTGTAAGGTTTGCGGCAGCGAGCGGCCGTCGTCGGCGCGCAGGATGGGTAGGGTGGGCGACCACTCACCGACCTTGAGTTCGGTCTTGGAGACCCGCATCTTGGCCGCCAGCGCCGTGCGGCCAAAGTCGTCCGCCGGGCGCCCGTCGTCGTGAACAGGCAGCAATTGGCTGCCGGCGGTGCCCTTGCCGCCATCGAGTTTGATGCTGTAAAGGCCCAGCACGTCAACGCCAAACCCGACCACGCCGGGGGTGAAGCCGGACTTGAAGTCGAGGATGAAACTTTGCGTCCATTCCTCGGCTTTGCCTTGGCTTGCCGTGCCCGTGTAGTCGCGGTTCATGTAGAAGTTACGCAGCGTCAGGGTTGCCTTGGCGTCGTCGACGAAGCCTTCGGCCACAGCTTGCAGTGGCAGGCTGGCTGCCAGGGCGAATGTGGGGACGAGCGGGTACAGGGTGCGGCATTTCATTATTTTTATTCTCCAGGGATGGGCACAGCGCTGCCCGCCAGCGTCGTTTCGGCGCTGGGCAGGTTGAATCAGGGAGCGGTGTGGCAGCGCGGCTCGCGCCGCCACAGGATCAAGCGGGCTGCGCCGCTCAGCTGGACGCTTTGCCAGCCACCGAGTAGCGAACCTGCTGGTTGCGGGTCTTCATGAAGTCATCGATGCTCTGCCCGCGCATGGCGGCGTAAATATCCAGGTTGGACACACCCAGCACGGCGCCCAGCTTCTCCAGCACGAAGAAGATCACCCCGTAGTGGATCAGCCCACGCCAGTCGCGGCGGCGCAGCAAGTCGCTTTCTTCTTCGCTCAGGCCCGCTTCGCGGTACAGCGCTTCGGGCTCGCTGAGGAAGCGCTGGCGCCACTGCGGCTCGATCATGCGGTGCAAGAACTTGTTCAGACGGTAGCCTTTGGCACTGCGCTCCAGGGTGTAGGGGTAGGTGCCCTCAAGCTGCTCAGCCCCTGCCAGCTGATGCTGCATGTGCTGGCGGTAACGTTCGTTGACCGGCGCCGGCAGTGCCTGGTCGCGGTTTTCCAGCAGCAGGGTGGCGATGCCGGTCATCGACGGCAGGTAGTAGCTTTGGTGCTTGCGCTCAACGTTGGCAGACAACGCGCCACGCATGATCAGCCAGGTGATCACCTCGGCACCTTCCATGCCGCCGAGCGTGGCGTACTCGGCCAGTGTCATCTCGGTCAGGCGCTGCGGGTCGTTCACCAGCAGGTCAAGGAACTGCGCGTCCCACTCCGGATTGTTGAAACCGCAACGCTCGCCATGCACCTGGTGCGACACCCCGCCGGTAGCGACGATCGCGACCTTGAGGTCTTCGGGGTAGCTCTCGATGGCGCGGCGCAGCGCCTGGCCCAGTTTGTAGCAGCGCCGCGCCGTGGGGATCGGCAGCTGCAGTACGCCGACCTGCAGCGGCACGATCTGTACGGGCCAGCTTTCATCGCAGGGCAGCAGGGCCGACATGGGCGAGAAGAAGCCGTGGTCCAGCGGCTTGTCGCGGAAGAAACTCATGTCGAACTCATCGGCCATCAGGCTCTGGCCGATGTGCCGCGACAGCGCGGCGTGGCCGCCTACTGGCGGTAGGTCCCGTGGGTTGCCGCCTTCATCGGCCACGCCGTATTGCTCGTCCACGCCCAGGGTGAAGGCACTGTAATGGTCGAAGAAGAACGAGGTGACGTGGTCGTTGAAGATGTAGAACAGCACGTCCGGCTGGCGCTGCTGCAGCCAGGTGCGGATCGGCTCGAAGCTTTCGAAGATCGGCGCCCAGGCGGCTTCTTCCTGTTTGTCGTGGTCGACTGCGAAGCCGATAGTTGGGGTGTGGGAGACGGCCAGGCCACCAATGATACGAGCCATGCGAAAGTCCTCTGTTACAAGTTACGGCGCGGTTACTGCGGGGGTCGTGCGCAGCCGGGCGTGGCCGTTGGCCAGGATCGCCAGGGCAGCGACGAATGCCGGCAGGCCGAGGAGGGTGAACAGCAGCGGCAGGCCCAGCCCCAGGCTGAGCACGGCACCACCGATGAGGGAGCCGAAAATGGCCCCGAAGCGCCCGATACCGAGCATCCAGCTTACACCTGTGGCGCGGAACTCGGTCGGGTAGTAGCCAGGGGCGAAGGCGTTCAGGCCGGTCTGCGCGCCGCTCATGCAGAACCCGGCAGCCGCCACGCCCACCACCAGCAGGCTCGACTCCAGGCTCAGGGCGCCCAGTGAGACGATGCACAGGCCGCCGACGGCGTAGGCGATGGCGATGACCCGGTTGGGGTTGCGTCGGTCCATGATCCAGCCGACCACGATTGCGCCCACTGCGCCGCCGATCTGGAACAGGCCGGTGATGGTGGCGGCGCGCTCGATGGACAGCCCGCCGTCACGCAGCAGGGTCGGCAACCAGCCCATGGTCAGGTAGATCACCAGCAGGCCCATGAAATAGGTCAGCCACAGAGCCAGGGTGCCGAACCGGTAGCGCTCGCTGAACAGCTGCCGGGCCGGTGCCTTGTGCTGGGTGGTCGGCTCATTGACGATAAAACGGGTGCCGGCCGCGAAGCGGCCGCCGAGCTTGGCCAAGGCTGCCGCAATCTGGCTGGCCGGCGCCTGGCGGGCTGCGAGGAAGCGAGCTGACTCTGGCAGCAGCCACAACAACAGTGGCAGCAATGCCAGTGGCAGAAGCCCCCCGGCAAGCAGTACCGATTTCCAGCCGTGATGAGGGATCAGCCAGGCGGACAGAAAGCCGCCCAGGCCCGAGCCCATGTTGAAGCCGGTGAACATGATGGTGATCATCAGCGAGCGGTTGCGCGTGGGCAGGTATTCGGCGAGCAGTGTGGTGCAGTTGGGCATGGCTGCGCCCAAGGCGATGCCGGTCAGCAGCCGTAGCACTGCCAGCTCATAGGGGTTGCGAGCGAAGGCGCAGGCCAGGCTCAGCAGGCTGAAACCGCTGACCGCGATCAGCAGCACTTTCTTGCGCCCCAGCCTGTCGGCATACGGGCCCGCGGTAAGTGCACCGATGGCCAGGCCCACCATGCCGGCACTCATCACCGGGCCAAAGGCGGTACGCGACAGCCCCCAGTCCTGCATCAGCGAAGGGGCGATGAAACCCATGACGGCAACATCGAAGCCGTCGAACAGCACGATCAGGAAACACAGTGACAGGATCAGCCACTGGTAGGCAGCGATGGGGCGGTTATCGATCCAGTCTTTGACATCGACAGGGGCATCGACAGAAGGCTTGAGCATGGGTGGTCACCTTTGTTCTTGTATTGGTATGAGTTCCGTCTGGTTCCAGTAAGGCTTCGAAAGCGCTACGGCCCAGCAGAAATCACCCCGCCGGACTACGGCGTGACGGCGACTGTAATCCCACGGTTCAGGCAGCGCCTGCGGGATTATCTTAACGAGATATCCAATTTTCTTATCGCAGCCCTCTGGCCGTGTGCTGGCGAGTGGCGTTACACACTGCACAGCCCTCAGCGGTGCGCCGATACGCCGTTGAGCGCACCCTGTTCGAGGCTTTGCACGCTGTTGCCCAATGCATCTGTTGCTTCGATATCGGCGCCCCGGGCGGTCAGCGCGTCGAGCAATGCTTTGCGCTGAAACATCGCCGCATACATGGCGGCCGTCTCGGATGAAGAAGGTCGGGAAGTTGTTGCCTACCAGGTCCCAGTTGCCGTCTGCGGTGTAGAACTTGGTGGCGAAGCCGCGTGGGTCACGCAGGGTCTCGGGCGAGTGTTGATGGGTATGTTGGTAAATCCCACTTGAACTGCCTCGTCAGGAGGAAGCCCAACGAACATCACCCTGAGGGCAAGCACCATGACTGAGCACAACGAAGACCCGAAACAAAGCCAGGTTCCGGCTCATTCCACGGAAGAGGAAAAGGCCAGGCTCAAGGACAAGAACAAGGACGGTATCCCGCCTGGCGCTGAGTGAGGCCTTGAAGTTGGGGCCGCTATGCGGCCCATCGCCGGCAAGCCCGGCTCCCACATGTCCAGCGCGCAGCTCAAGAACTGCGCTGTCCATGCAAGAGCCGGCAAGCCGGCTGACACAGGTCGAGCGCGCAGCTCAAGAACCGCGCCGTCCGGGTGGGAGCCGGCTTGCCGGCGATGGGCTGCGCAGCAGCCCCAAAGCGCTTAGGCATAACCAATCAGATTGAACGTTTCAGCAATTCACCCCGTCGGTACTTCCAAGTCGTTCGCATTTGGAGGCACTACCCATGAAGTACCGCACACTCGGCAACACTGGCCTGCTGGTCTCTGAACTGGTAGTCGGCACGGTCCCGTTCGGTGGGCGTGGGGCATTCGAGAAAACCGGCAGCGTGGACGTGGCACTGGCCCGGCGCATGTTCGACATGGCCTTCGATGCCGGGGTCAACCTGGTCGACACGGCAGACCTATACTCCCACGGCCTGGCCGAAGAAATCGTCGGCCAGGCGCTGGGTGAACGGCGCCAGTCGATCATCCTCGCCACCAAGGCGCGCAGCCCGATGGGCGACAACCCCAACGACAGCGGCGCCTCGCGCTATCACCTGATCCGTGCCTGCGAAGCCAGCCTCAAGCGCTTGGGCACCGACCACATCGATCTCTACCAGATCCACAACTGGGACGGCATCACCCCTGTAGAAGAGACCCTGGCCGCGCTGGAGCACCTGGTGCAAAGCGGCAAGGTGCGTTACTTCGGCACGTCAAACTACACCGCCTGGCAGATGATGAAAACCCTCGGCAGTGCCCGGCTCAACGGCTGGCAGCAGCCGGTTTCCCAGCAGATCTACTACACCCCCGAAGCCCGTGAAGCGGAGTACGAGCTGCTGCCGATGGCGCTCGACCAGGGCCTTGCCACGCTGGTATGGGGGCCGCTGGGGGAGGGCTTGTTGACCGGCAAGGTGCGCCGCGGGCAACAGACCCCCGCCGGCACGCGCCAGGGCAATGATTGGCCGGAACCCTACGTGCATGACAAGGAGCGGGCCTACGACATCATCGAGGCGCTGATCGAGGTGGGGCGGCGCCATGGCTGCTCCCCGGCACGGGTGTGCCTGGCCTGGCTCAAGGACCGGGCAGGGATCACCAGTGTCATCACCGCGGGGCGCACGGCCGAGCAGTTGCACGACAACCTGCAGGCGGTGGAACTGGTGCTGACAAGCCAAGACCTGGAGCAGATCGAGCGGGTGACGCAGATCGCGCCGCAGTATCCGTACTGGCACCGCATCGCGGCGAAAATGGACCGCATCGACCCGGCGGAGGCACCGTTCATTGCCCTGCATCGGCAAACGATGAAGCAGCACAACGCCTGATCGGTAATCAGCCCGAGGTATCGACAGCCTGAGGCATGCGGGAAACCTCACGTTCAAACGGCAGGTCCGGCCCGACCCTGGAACAGGTCACCGCGGCCGCCGCAATGGCATAGGTCAGTATCGCATCGACCGTATCGCGCTCCAGCATCGCCACACCCTTCGGGCTGTCCACACCCAGTCGAGCCAGGCAGGCCAGCACGGCTGCCTGGAACGTGTCCCCAGCCCCCACGGTATCGCGAACCGGCAGTGAGCTGTCCGCGGGCCTGTGCCATGACCCGTGCGCACAATGCACGCTGGCCCCCTCAGCCCCGTGGGTCACGAACACCAGCCGGCAGCGCTCGTTCAACCAGCCACGGGCTACCTCGCCAACGTCGCGCCCCGGGTACAGCACCTGCAGGTCTTCCTCGCTGGCCTTGATCAAATGTGCGTGCGCGGCAAATGCTTCGACGCGTGTGCGCCACAGCGCCACATCCGGCTGTGGGTTCAGGCGCACGTTCGGGTCCAGGCTGATCAGCCGCTGGTCGCGTTCGCGTTCCACCAATGCCAGCAGCGAGTCGGCCACGGGTGTCACCACCAGTGTGTACGACCCCACGTGCAGCCCGTGCACGTGCTCATCCAGTATCGGCAGATGCTCAAGCCGCACCTGCCGGTCGGCGCAGCCTTCGCCGCGGAACTGGTACTGCGCCGAGCCGTTGGCATCCAGGCCGACCATGGCCAGGGTGGTGGGGGCATCGCTGGTGACCAGGTGCTGGCAATCTACGCCTTCTTCCTCCAGTACCCGGCGCAGGCGCGCGCCGAGGTGGTCGCTGGACAATCCGCCGAACAACCCAGCAGCAACGCCAAGCCTGCGCAGGCCGACGGCGACGTTGAACGGCGAGCCACCAGCGATTGCGGTAAAGCCCAGTTCTGCGCTGCGCGGGCTGTTTTCCACGCTGAAGACATCGAACAACGCCTCGCCACATACCAGATACATGAAGTTCTCCCAAACAGAAAAAAGTAAGGACAGTACCGCGATCAGCGCACAGGCAGGTGATCCAGGTAGCGTCTGTAGGCCACGCCGTAGGCGGCCTGTTGCGCCAGGTTGGGCAGCGTGCGGGTGCTTTCGTCCAGCTCGACGCAGCGCTCGCACAGGGCCTGGAGGCTGTCGCCGTCGCCCAGTTGGCGGCCAAGGCTCCAGGCGGCCTGGATGGCCGCGCCCAGTGCGGCGGCTTCGGTCTGGCGCGGGCACACTACTGGCAGGCCCAGCAGATTGGCCAGGACCTGGCGCCACAACTCGCTTTTTGCCGCCCCACCTACCAGGCGGATTTCGCTGCCCTGCAGGCCATTGGCGCGCAGCAGGTCCAGGCCATAGCGCAGGCTGAAGCAGGTGCCTTCGAGCACGGCCCGGCACAGGTTGGCACGGGTCAGGTTGGCGCTGGTCATGCCATGCAGGCTGGCGCTGGCAGTGGGCAGCGCGGGTACGCGTTCGCCATCGAAAAACGGCAGCATCAACAGGCCGTCGGCGCCAACCGGCGCGTGTGCGGCGAGGGCCGTGAAGCGGGTGAGGTCAAGCTCCAGCAGGTCACGCACCAGCGCACAAGCGCTGGTCAGGTTCATCGTGCAGATCAAGGGCAGCCAGCCACCGCTGGAGGCGCAGAAGTTCGCCACCTCGCCCTTGGGGTTGAGCTGGGCATGCTCGGTGTAAGCTGCCAGGGTACCCGAGGTGCCCAGGCTGAGGGTGATCATGCCGGGGCTGATATTGCCGGTACCGATGGCGCTGAGCATGTTGTCGCCGCCGCCGGTGGCCACCCAGGCGTGAGGGTTCAGCCCCAGGCCAGCAGCAGCCTGCTCGCGTAGCGGGCCGACGCAGGCGCCAGGGGCGAGCAGCTCGGGCAGTGCCGCCAACAGGCGCTCGCCCGGCTCTATGAGTTGCAGCACATCGTTTGCCCAGCTGTTGCGGTGCACGTTGTAGTAACCGGTACCCGACGCATCGCCCGGCTCGCTGCAGGCGCGGCCTGTCAGCCAGTAATTGAGGTAGTCGTGGGGCAGCAGCACATGGGCCAGGCGGGCGAACAGGTCGGGGAAGTGCCGTTTGCTCCACAGCAGCTTAGACAGGGTATAGCCCGGGGCGATCACCAGCCCCAGCCGGTCGAGCGAGCCCTGCGGACCGCCGAGCGCGTTCAGCAGGGCCTGGTTTTCTGCCGTGGTTTCGGTGTCGCACCAGAGCTTGGCCGGGCGCAGCACGTGGCCTTGGGCGTCCAGCATCACCAGGCCATGCTGCTGGCCAGATACCGCCAGCGCACGGATGGCCTGGCCGTCGACGCCGGCCTCATGCAGTGCGCCAGCGACTGCCGTGTGCAGGGCGGCCAGCCAGTCGGCCGGGTCCTGCTCGCGGCGCCCGTTTAGGCCCCGGGCAAGCGCGTGCGCGGCACTACCAAGGCCCAGCACCTGGCCGCTGCCGGCGTCCAACACCAGCGCCTTGGTGCCCTGGGTGCCGCAATCGATGCCGAGAAACAGTCCGTCCATCGCGCGCTCCGGATCAGTCGCCAAGCACTTGGCGCAGCGTTTCGCTCACGCCAACCTCACACAGGCTGTCATACAGGCGCTCGAAAGCGCTGACGAAGGCACCGGAGGCGGGGATGACCGTGCCGAATATGGTCTCGTCGCCCAGCACTCGGGCAGCCAGCCCGTCACGCTGCACCACCCGTACCTGGCACTGGGCCGCGCGCGGGTCGGGGATGGCATAGGTGCTGCCCTGTTCGTCTACCCCGCGCAGGTACAAGGCCCAGGCCGCCACCACCAGGGCCACGCGGTCCAGCGGCTGGCCCTGGGCAATCAGTTGGTTGGCGGTGGGGACGATGTACTTGGGAAACTTCGATGAGCCGTCCGAGCACACCCGCTCCAACTGGTCGGCGATGGCGCGGTTGGCGAAACGCTCGGTGAGGCTGTCCTTGTAGCGTTCCAGGTCGATGCCGGGCGCCGGGGCAAGCTGCGGGGTCACGTCCAGGTCCATGAACGTGCGCATGTAGCGGCGCAGCAGTGGGTCGGCAAGGGTTTCATGGACCAAGCGATAGCCCTGCAGGAAGCCCAGGTAGGTCAATGCCAGGTGGCTGCCGTTGAGCAGCTTGATCTTCATTTCTTCATAGGGGGTGACGTCGTCGGTGAACTGCACGCCGACCTTTTCCCAGGCCGGGCGCCCGGCGACGAATGTGTCTTCCACCACCCACTGCAGGAACGGCTCGCACACCACCGGCCAGGCATCCTCGACGCCGTGGCGCTCGAACAGTTGTTGGCGGTGGTCGCCGCTGGTCATTGGCGTGATGCGGTCGACCATGGCATTGGGGAAGCTCACGTTCTCGCCTATCCAGCGGGCCAGGTCCGGGTCGAGCAACTGGGCAAAGGCCAGCAGCGCCTTGCGCGCGACCGCGCCATTGTGTGGAAGGTTGTCGCAGGACATCACCGTGAACGGCCCCACGCCGGCCTCGCGGCGGCGCCGCAAGGCTTCGCAGAGGAAGCCGAAGACGCCTTGCGGCGCCTGCGGGTTGGCCAGGTCGTGCTGGACCTGCGCCAGCTCGGCGCGAAACTCGCCGGTGCTGTCGTCGATGCAGTAGCCGCCTTCGGTGATGGTCAGCGAGACGATGCGGATGCCGGGCTCGGCCAGTTTGGCCAGCAGCGCCTGGGCGTCGTCCTCGGCCAGAAGCATGTCATTGAGGGCACCGATCACCCGCACTTCGGTGTCGGGCTGGTCGTCCAGCACGAACAGGGTGTACAGGTAGCCCTGCGCCGCCAGAGCGTCGCGCATGGCGCGGTCTTCGCTGCGCAGGCCGGCGCCGCAGATGGCCCAGTCCAGCCCTTCGCCGCGGTTCATCAGGGCGTCGGTGTAGGCCGCCTGGTGGGCGCGGTGGAACCCACCTACGCCAATGTGCACGATGCCCTGGCGCAGTTGCGAGGGCGCGTAGGAAGGGCGGGCGACCGTAGGCGCCAGCAGGTCGAGGTGGTGCGGGTCGAGTTTCATCGCGTGTGTCCTCAGGCCGCTTGCTGCAGGCGTTTGTCCAGGGCTTGGCCGTTGCTGTCGAACAGGTGGCAGTGGCCCGGGTCGAAGGTCAGGCCCAGGGGCTCGCCGAAGGCCGGCGCAAAGTCGCCGCGCACCCGCACGGTGAGCATTTCCCCGGAGCCGGCACGTACATGGCAGTAGCTGTCGCTGCCCAGGCGTTCACTGACGTCGGCGGTCACCTGCAGTGAGCCGGGTGTGCCGTGCCCAGTGCTGGCGATGTTCAGGTGCTCGGGGCGGATGCCCAGCGTCACGGGGCTGCCAGCGGGCAGGGCGTCTGCGCTCAGTGCCAGGCTGACACGGGCGCCGCACTCAAGGGTGACCTCGCACTGCGTGCCCTGGCTGTGGCTCAGGTGGCCGCGCAAAAAGCCCATTTTCGGGGTGCCGAGAAAACCTGCGACGAACAGGTTGGCCGGGTGGTGGTACAGCTCCAGCGGCGAACCGACCTGCTCGATGCGCCCGCCGTTGAGCACCACCACCTTGTCGGCCAGGGTCATAGCCTCGACCTGGTCGTGGGTCACGTAGATCATGGTCGCGGCCAGCTCCTGATGCAGGCGCGCAAGCTCCAGCCGCATCTGCACGCGCAGGGCGGCGTCGAGGTTCGACAGCGGCTCGTCGAACAGGAAAATCTTCGGGTTGCGCACGATCGCCCGGCCGATCGCCACCCGCTGGCGCTGGCCGCCCGACAGTTGCCGCGGCTTGCGTTCGAGCAACGGTTGCAGTTCGAGGATGCGCGCGGCGTCGTCGACTTTGGCCTGCACGTCACGCTTGTCCACGCCGGCCAGGTCCAAGGCGAACGACAGGTTCTTGCGAACGGTCATGTGCGGGTAAAGCGCGTAGGTCTGGAACACCATGGCCAGGTCCCGTTTGGCCGGGGCGGTGTCGGTGATGTCGACGCCGTCCAGGGTGATATGGCCGCCGCTGACCTCCTCAAGCCCGGCGATCAGCCGCAGCAGGGTCGACTTGCCACACCCGGACGGGCCGACGAAGACCACGAACTCACGGTCGCGCACCTCCAGGTCGATGCCCTTGATGATGGCGTGGCCATCGAAGCCTTTGTGCAGGTTGCGGATCTTCAGGTCAGCCATGGCGAATGTCCTCTGCGGCGGCCGGCAATGGGGTTGATCGAGCAGGTGTCGCGTGGGAGCTGGGTCATTTGACGGCCCCGAACGAGAGGCCACGCACCAGCTGCTTTTGGCTGATCCAGCCGAAAATCAGGATGGGCGCGCAGGCCAGGGTCGAGACGGCCGAAAGCTTGGCCCAGAACAGCCCCTCGGGGCTTGAGTAGGAGGCCACCAGCGCGGTCAGTGGCGCGGCGGCCGAAGAGGTCAGGTTGAGCGACCAGAACGCCTCGTTCCAGCACAGGATCAACGACAGCAGCACGGTCGAGGCAAGCCCGCCGCGGGCGATCGGCAGCAGCACGCGGACGATTTCCTGCCAGGTGCCGGCACCGTCCAGGCGCGCGGCTTCAAGGATGTCCACCGGGATGTCCTTGAAGTAGGTGTACACCATCCACACCACGATCGGCAGGTTGATCAGGGTGTAGACGATGATCAGCGCCAGGCGCGAGTCGAGCAGGCCGAACTGCTTGGCCAGCAGGTAGATGGGCATCAGCACGCCCACCGGCGGCAGCATCTTGGTCGACAGCATCCACAGCAGCGTGCGCTTGGTGTGGCGGGTTTCGAAAAAGGCCATGGAGTAGGCCGCCGGCACTGCGATAAGCATGCACAGCGCGGTGGCCGAGAAAGCGATCAGCACCGAATTCCAGGCATAGGCGAAATAATCGCTGCGGTCGTTGATGTGCAGGTAGTTTTCCAGCGTTGGCGCGAAGATGAACTGCGGCGGTGTGGCGAAGGCATCGAGCTCAGTCTTGAAGCTGGTCAGCAGCATCCAGAAGATCGGGAAGAAGATCGTCAGGGCGATGCCCCAGCACAGCAGGCCAATCAATGCGTCGCGCAGGCGGCGGGTTTGCTTGAGTGACAGCATGGCGGGCTCCTCAGCGGCGCTCGGTCAGGTTCTTGCCGATCATCCGTACCAGCACGATGGCGGCGATGTTGGCGATCAACACGGCGATCAGCCCGCCCGCCGAGGCCATGCCCACGTCGAACTGCAGCAGCGCCTGGTTGTAGATCAGGTAGGCGAGGTTGGTCGACTCATAGCCCGGGCCGCCGCTGGTGGTGGTGAAGATTTCGGCGAACACCGACAGCAGGAAGATGGTCTCGATCATCACCACCACGGCAATCGGGCGGGCCAGATGCGGCAGGGTCAGGTGCCAGAAGATCGCCAGCGGCCCGGCGCCGTCCAGGCGTGCGGCTTCTTTCTGTTCCTGGTCCTGCGACTGCATGGCGGTCATCAGGATCAAGATGGCGAACGGCAGCCACTGCCAGGAGACGATCAGGATGATCGACAGCAGCGGGTAGTGCGCCAGCCAGTCCACCGGCTGTGCGCCGAACAGCCGCCACACGGCGGCGAGGATGCCCGACACCGGGTGGAATATCAGGTTCTTCCACAGCAGCGCGCTGACGGTGGGCATGATGAAGAACGGTGAAATCAGCAGCACCCGCACCACGCCGCGGCCCCAGAACTCGCCGGCCTCCAGCAGCGCCGCGATGAGCACGCCAAACACCACGCTGATCGCCAGCACACTGCCGACCAGGGTCAGGGTGTTGAGGGCGCCGGGCATGAAGCCTGGGTCGGTGACGAAGTACGCGAAGTTCTCCAGGCCGACGTACGCATTTTCGCCCGGGTACAGCAGGTTGTAGCGGATCAGGGAAAAATACAGGGTCATGCCCAAGGGCACGACCATCCACAACAGCAGCAGCGCCACTGAAGGGCTGACCAGGAACCAACCCGGCCCGACGCGGCGTTTGCCGGGGCGTGGGGTGGCGAGGGTCGGGGTATCGAGGGCCGAAGTGTCCATGGCGACTCCGTGTGCAGCGACAAGGGCGGACGGCAGCCCTCCGCGCGCCAGGCGTTGGCGCACAGATGGCCACGGCTGGGCTACTTGGGATAACCGGCGCGCTTCATCTCGCGTTCGGTGGACTGCTGTGCGGCGGCAAGCACCTGGTCGACCTTCATCTGCCCGGTCAGGGCGGCGGAGAACAGCTTGCCGACCTGCGTACCAATGGCCTGGAACTCAGGGATGGTCACCAACTGAATACCCACGTACGGCACGGGCTTGAGCGTGGGGTGGTTGGGGTCGACGCGTTTGAGCGACTCCAGCGTCACCTTGGCGAACGGCGCAGCGGCCAGGTAGGCGTCGCTGTAGGTCGAGGCGCGGGTGCCTGGTGGCACGTTGGCCACGCCTTCCTTGTCGGCCACCAGCTTGCCGTAGGCTTCGGACGTGGCCCAGGTGCTGAAGGCCTTCGCCGCGTCCTTGGCCTTGGAGCTGCTTGGGATGGCCAGCGCCCAGGCATACAGCCACGAGGCGCCCTTGTCGGTGACCTCCTTTGGCGCAAAGGTGAAGCCGACCTGGTCGGCGACCTTGCTCTGGGTCTTGTCGGTGACGAACGAGCCGGCAACGCTGGCATCGACCCACATCGCGCACTTGCCGCTGTTGAACAGCGCCAGGTTTTCGTTGAAACCGTTGCTCGACGCGCCAGGCGGGCCGTACTGCTTCAAGGTATCGACGTAGAAGTTCAGCGCGTTCTTCCACGCGCTGCCGGTGAATTCCGGCTGCCACTGTTCGTTGAACCAACGTGCGCCAAAGGCATTGGCCACGGTGCCGATCAGCGCCATGTTCTCGCCCCAGCCGGCCTTGCCGCGCAGGCAGATGCCGTACTGGCCCTGGTCGGGGTGGTGGAGTTTGGCGGCGAACTCACCCAGCTGGGTCCAGGTCGGTTGCTCGGGCATGCTCAGCCCTGCGTTCTGGAACAGGTCCTTGCGGTAGTAGGTGATCGAGGCTTCGGCGTAGAAGGGCAGGGCATACAGCGTACCGTTGGCCGACAAGCCATTGCGCACGGACGGGAACACGTCGTCGAGGTTGTAATCGGCCGGCAGGTCCTGCATCGGCTCCAGCCAGCCTTTGGCGCCCCACAGCGCCGCTTCATACATGCCGATGGTCAGTACGTCGAACTGCCCGCCCTGGGTGGCGATGTCGGTAGTCAGGCGCTGGCGCAGCACGTTTTCTTCAAGCACGACCCACTTGAGCCTGATGTCCGGGTGCTGTTCTTCGAACACCTTGGCCAGGCGCTGCATGCGGATCATGTCGTTGTTGTTGACCGTGGCGATGGTCAGTGTTTCGGCGCCCTGGGCCAATAGCGGCAGGCTGAGGCAGGCAGCGGCCAGGCAGGCCTTGATCGCGTCGTTCATCTATGAACTCCCTTACCGGGCCGGTTGACGGCACGGAAGACATTATTATTTTTGTGTCGCTGGCGCTGATTACACCCCCGCGTGGCGTTGGCGACAAAGCGTGGACTGCACGCCGGCTGATACTTTTTTGCAGTGGTTCGCTCAGTGACGGTTCTGCTCGGTCAGCCGCTGGGTCACCAGGCTGCGGTAGTCGGAGGGGGTCATGCCTTTGAGCTGTTGAAAGCGCCGGTTGAAATTGGACAGGTTGCTGAAGCCTGATTCGAAGCACACCTCGGTCACCGGCAGGCCGCTTTTGGCCAGCAATTCGCAGGCCTTGCTGACTCGCAGGCGGTTGACGAACTCGACAAAACCGCGCCCGGCCGCCTGTTTGAAAAAGCGTGAGAAGTAGGTGGGGGTCATGCCCAGATGCTCGGCCACTTCGTTCTGGGTCAAGTCCTGGGCGTAGTGCTGGAAGATGTAGTCCACCGCCCGGTTGATGCGCTCGACGTTGTGCTCGTCAGCCAGGTGCGAGGAGGTGACCGTGGACAATAGCTGGTAGTCCTCGCAGCCGGCGAGCTGTTCCATGAGGATAAAAAAGTATCCAAGGCGGGTCATGCCCCGGCTGTCCGCGATGCGTTGCAACAGCTTGCGGCTCTCGGCGATCAGCGCCGGGTCACGGAACTCGATGCCGTAGTGCGCGCGGGCCAGCAACGGGCTGAGTTGGTGCAGTTCAGAAAACACCCGGCTGCCGCTGTGCAGAACCTCGTCGGTGAAATTGACCAGCATGTCGCGCTGGCTGAACACCTCGTCGGGGCCGGCCTGGCTGATCCAGTTGTGCGGCAGGTTGGGGCCTGTGAGGAACAGCGTGTTCGGCCCGAAGCTGCCGATGTAGTCGCCGATGAACACTTTGCCGGCGCTGGCCACGATCAGGTGCAGTTCGTATTCCTTGTGGAAATGCCAGCGCACCAGCGGGCTGGGGAAGCCATGCTGGCGGTAGATCAGTGAGTCGCCCTCGTGGTCGTCCATCAACTCGTAGGACGGGTCGGTGACTTTGCTCGTTCTGGGCATGGCGCTGATGGGCTCCGGAGGACGAAGGGGCATCGTAGCCTGAACAGGGCAGGTGTTACAGGCCGCCAAGCGCGCCCGCGCTTGCGGTAAGATGCGCGCTTCTGTCTCTGGAACCTCCCTGGATGAGCAAGCCCGGTCAAATGGTGCTGATCGCGTTGCGCAAGATGATCGCTTCGGGCGAACTGGCGGCTGGCGCGCGGCTGATGGAAGTGCCCACTGCCGAACGGTTCGGCGTCTCACGCATGCCCGTACGCATGGCATTCCGAATCCTGGAGCAGGAGGGCCTGCTGGTGCGTTGCGGCGGCCGGGGCTTCCAGGTGCGTTCGGTCAGCGCCGAGGACATCGCCGGTGCCGTGGAGGTGCGCGGTGTACTCGAAGGCCTGGCGGCCCGCCAGGCGGCTGAGCGTGGCCTGCTGCCAGCGGCGCGCGAGGCGTTGCAGCGCTGCCTGGTCGAAGGCGACCTGTTGTTCGACAAGGGGTATGTAAGCGAAGAGGACTTGCACGCCTATCACGACCTGAACATGCGCTTTCACCAGGTGATCGTCGAGGCCAGCCACAACCCGGCCATCGCCGATGCCCTGGCGCGCAACGATCACCTGCCGTTCGCTTCGGTCACCGCGCTGGCGGTGGACCGTCACGACCTTGCCCGTGAATACCGGCGCTTCAACTTCGCGCACATGCAGCACCATGCGGTGTTCGACGCGCTCATCCACGGCCAGGGTGCCCGCGCCGAGGCGATCATGCGCGAGCATGCCAATGCCACGCTGCGCTATGCCGAAACCTTTGGCGGGGCCACGACGGACGAGGGCATGAAAGTGATCCTGCCCTCGTCCTGAGCCGTTTACAGGTCCAGTACCAGCAGGGGCGTCTTCGCCCGCGAACAGCACGGTGTGAACTGATCGTTCAGCGCCTGTTCCTGTTCCGTGAGGAACAGGTCGCGGTGCTCTGGCGTGCCCTGCAGCACACGGGTCAGGCAGGTGCCGCAAATGCCTTGTTCACAGGAAACGGCGATCTCGATGCCGTGGCGTTCCAGCACCTGCACCACGCTCTGGTCGGCCGGCACCTCGAACACCTGGCCGGTGCTGCCTAGCTGCACCGAGAAGCTGCCGTCGTCGCTGTTTTCAACCGGTGCTGCGGCGAAGTATTCGCGGTGCAGGTTGGCCTGCTGCCAGCCCAGCTGCCGGGCGGTGTCCAGCACGTGCTGCATGAAGCCGCCCGGGCCGCACACGTAAAGGTGCACATCATCCTGCGCGGTGCCTAGCACCTGGGCGATGTCCAGGGCGGTCTCCGGCTGCTCGTCAAAATGCACGAACAGGCGGTCAGCGAACGGTGCGGCGCGCAGGCGCTCGACGAAGGCCGCGCGTTCGCTGGAGCGGGCGCAGTAGTGCAGCTCGAAATCGTCGCCGTTGCAGGCCAGCTGCTCAGCCATGCACAGCAGCGGCGTGATGCCGATGCCGCCGGCGAACAGCACGCTGCGCCGGGCGCCCTGGGCCAGCGGGAACAGGTTGCGCGGGGCGCTGATGCGCAGGCGGTGGCCGGCCTGCACCTGCTCGTGAAGGCTGCGTGAACCGCCGCGTGAAGCGGGGTCGTTGAGCACACCGATCAGGTAGCGGTGGCGTTCGGCGGGGTGGTTGCACAGCGAATACTGGCGCACCAGCCCATCCGGCAGGTGCACATCGATGTGCGCGCCGGCGCTGAAGGGCGGCAATGGGCTGCCATCGGCGGCTGCCAGCTCGAAGCTGCAGATGCCTTGGGCTTCGTTGTTGCGGGATACCACTACGGCATCGATCATGGCGCGGGCTCCTCAGGCGTGGGTGGCGATCACGTGCGGTTGCGGCGCGTGCTCTTTGGCGATCAGCCGCTCCAGCACCTTGCGTGCCTGTACGCCGCCGGCGTCGATGTTGAGTTTGAGCAGGTTGCGCTCGGGGTAGGCGAGCAGGTTCTGCTGCTGGCGTTCGAGCATGTCCAGGTCTTCGCTGAAGATCTTGCCCTGGCCTTCACGGATGCTCTCGGTCAGGGCCTGATCGTGGGCGGCAAAATTGCGCGCCATGCCCCAGAAGTACCAGATCGACGTGTCGCTCTCGGGGGTGATGAAATCGACCACGATGCTCGAGGCCTTGTGCTCGACCGGGGCGTGGTAGCCGCCGTGGCCGGCATGCGCCACACCCACTTCGATCAGTACATGGCTGGGCGGTGTGAAGCGGCAGATCTGCCAGCGGTCCACCGGCACGTCGTCGGCCAGGCCATTGCCGCGCAGGGCCATGCGCCAGAAGGGCGGGGGCATGATGTTTTCCATGTGCCGGGCGGTGACCACTTCGTCGCCGCTCACCGTGGTGACCGGCGGCGCCTCGTCGATTTCCTTCTGGCCGATGCTGGAGGCGTGCACATAGGTTTCGTGGGTGAGGTCCATCAGGTTGTCGATCATCAGGCGGTAATCGCAGCCGATGTGGAACAACCCGCCGCCATAGGCCCACTCATCGCTGGCCGCCCAGGGCAGCTGCGGAATCAGGGCGGGGTCAGCCTGGGCCTGGTCACCCGGCCAGACCCAGATGAAGCCATGGCGCTCGACCACGGCAAAAGCCTTGTTGCAGGGGAAGCCCCGCACCCGTTGGCCCGGCATGTCGACGGTCTTGCCATCACCGCCCATCACCAGCCCGTGATAGCCGCACACCAGGTTGCCGTTTTCGACAAAACCCAGCGACAACGGCGCGCCGCGGTGGGGGCAAAAGTCTTCGACGGCCGCTACGCGGTTTTCGCTGGGGCGGTAGAACACGATCTTTTCCCCGCAAATCTGCCGGCCCAAGGGCTTCTCGGCGATTTCGTCAGGGGTGCAGGCGACATACCAGGCGTTTTTCGGGTACATGAAGGACCTCCGATTGTTGTTATTTAATGGATCCATTAATACCCGAGCTGGAAAGCTGGTCAATGGTAAATCCCAACAAAAATTGGAGGTTGTGCGATTATCGTACGGTTAATGGATCCATTAGGCCGTTCTTGGATTAACCAACCTAGTCCTTGTAGATTTTCGTCAGCAGCCGCAGCAGTTGTGCGCGCTCATCCTCGTCAAGGCTGGCAGTAGCCTCCCGGTCGCTGTCGCTGGCGATCTGCTTGAGCTGCTTGAGCATCGCTTCACCCGACTTGCTCAAGAAGATCCCGTAGGAGCGCTTGTCTGGCTTGCAGCGTACTCGCACGGCCAGCGCGCGCTCTTCCAGTTTGTTCAGCAGCGGCACCACTTGCGGCGGCTCGATCGCCAGGGCACGCGCCAGGTCCGCCTGCATCAGGCCTGGGTTCTGCTCGATGATCGCCAGCGCAGAGAACTGCGCCGGGCGCAGGTCGTAGGCCGACAACCGGCCGATCAGGTGCTGGAACAGCTTCAGTTGGGCGCGGCGCAACGCATAGCCGAGCAGGTCTTCGAGGACCGTATCGTCAGGCGGCGTGGGCAGGGAAGCGGTGTCTTCGGTTCGGGCAGACCTTGCCATCGGGTTGCATGCTCCTGGTTCATGAGTAAGAAAGTTACCCAGTTTGCCTGCGCCGGCACGATCCGGCTAGGGGAGCTCAGGCCAAAAAGCCTCTCAACCGGCTGGAAGGCAAAGATAATTTTCATAATAGTTAATTGACATAACTAATTGGCCGGATTAGCTTGATGGTCACCACCCCGAACAACAAGAGTGCAGAACCATGAGCAAATACGAAGGCCGCTGGACCACCGTGAAGGTCGAACTGGAGTCGGGCATCGCCTGGGTAACCCTCAACCGCCCGGAAAAGCGCAATGCCATGAGCCCCACCCTGAACCGGGAAATGGTCGACGTGCTGGAAACCTTGGAGCAGGACGCCGAGGCCGGCGTGCTGGTGCTGACCGGGGCAGGTGAGTCGTGGACGGCGGGCATGGACCTCAAGGAATACTTCCGCGAAGTCGACGCCGGCCCTGAAATCCTTCAGGAAAAAATCCGCCGTGAAGCCTCGCAATGGCAGTGGAAGCTGCTGCGCATGTACGCCAAGCCGACCATCGCCATGGTCAACGGCTGGTGCTTCGGTGGCGGTTTCAGCCCACTGGTGGCGTGCGATCTGGCGATCTGCGCCAACGAGGCCACCTTCGGCTTGTCGGAAATCAACTGGGGCATCCCACCTGGCAACCTGGTGAGCAAGGCGATGGCCGATACCGTTGGCCATCGTCAGTCGCTGTACTACATCATGACCGGCAAGACCTTCGGCGGTGCCAAAGCCGCCGAGATGGGCCTGGTCAACGAGAGCGTGCCGTTGGCCCAGCTGCGCGAGACGACCCGCGAGCTGGCGCTGAACCTGCTGGAGAAAAACCCAGTGGTGCTGCGTGCCGCCAAGAATGGCTTCAAGCGCTGCCGCGAACTGACCTGGGAGCAGAACGAAGACTACCTCTACGCCAAGCTCGACCAGTCCCGGCTGCTGGACACCGAGGGCGGTCGCGAGCAGGGCATGAAGCAGTTCCTCGATGACAAGTCCATCAAGCCGGGCCTGCAGGCTTACAAACGCTGAGGGCCAGCGCGGGCTGTGCCGCCCCTGGCCACAGCCTGCGGATATTTCTCTATAACCACAACAAGAGGAATGAGCATGTTGCAGGTGCCTTTGCTGATTGGCGGGCAGTCGCGCCCCGCCAGTGATGGACGAACCTTTCAGCGCTGCAACCCGGTTACCGGTGAGGTGGTGTCGCAAGCCGCTGCCGCCACCCTGGCCGATGCCGATGCGGCGGTGGCCGCGGCCAGCGCAGCGTTCCCGGCCTGGGCCGCGCTGGCGCCCGGTGAACGGCGCAGCCGCTTGCTGGCCGGCGCCGACCTGTTGCAGGCGCGGGCTGCCGAGTTCATCGCCGCCGCCGGCGAAACCGGGGCCATGGCCAACTGGTATGGCTTCAACGTGAAGCTGGCCGCCAACATGCTGCGCGAAGCCGCGGCCATGACCACACAGATTACCGGTGAGGTCATCCCCTCGGACGTGCCCGGCAGCTTCGCCATGGCCTTGCGCGCACCGTGCGGTGTGGTGCTGGGCATTGCGCCGTGGAATGCCCCGGTGATCCTCGCCACGCGGGCCATCGCCATGCCGCTTGCCTGTGGCAACACCGTGGTGCTCAAGGCCTCCGAGGTCAGCCCGGCGGTGCACCGGTTGATCGGCCAGGTGCTCCACGATGCCGGCTTGGGCGAGGGTGTGGTCAATGTGATCAGCAATGACCCGGCCGATGCGCCTGCCATCGTCGAGCGGCTGATCGCCAACCCAGCGGTGCGCCGCGTCAATTTCACCGGGTCCACCCAGGTGGGGCGTATCGTCGGCGAGCTGGCTGCCCGGCACCTGAAACCTGCTTTGCTCGAACTGGGCGGCAAGGCGCCGCTGCTGGTGCTCGACGACGCCGACCTGGACGCCGCCGTAGCCGCCGCAGCGTTCGGGGCGTACTTCAACCAGGGCCAGATCTGCATGTCCACCGAGCGCCTGGTGGTCGACGACCGCATCGCCGACACGTTCGTCGACAAGCTGGCGGCCAAGGTCGCCGGGCTGCGCGCTGGCGACCCGCAGGCCAGCACCTCGGTGCTCGGTTCGCTGGTCAGTGGTGCGGCCGGCGAGCGCATCAAGGCGCTGATCGACGATGCCGTGGCCAAGGGCGCACGCCTGGTATGCGGCGGCCAGCTGGACGGCAGCATCCTGCAACCCACCTTGTTGGACAACGTCGACGCAAGCATGCGCCTGTACCACGAAGAGTCCTTCGGGCCGGTCGCGGTGGTGCTGCGCGCGCAGGGCGATGAAGCCTTGTTGACGCTGGCCAACGACTCGGAATTCGGCCTGTCGTCAGCCATCTTCAGCCGCGACACCAGCCGTGCGTTGGTCTTGGCCCAGCGTGTGGAGTCGGGTATCTGCCATATCAACGGCCCGACCGTGCATGACGAAGCGCAGATGCCCTTCGGTGGGGTCAAGGCCAGCGGCTACGGCAGCTTCGGCAGCCGCACCGCCATCGATCAATTCACCCAACTGCGCTGGGTCACCCTCCAGCACGGACCCAGGCATTACCCCATCTAGGCAACGCGCATCATTGGCCGTCGTCCCTACTGTCGGGCGGCGGCAGGCTGTACAACAATAACAAGGAGCAACCTGCGTGAATAACCAAGCCCGCACAGGGTCGCGCGACCCTGGCCAAAGCCCGCGCTACCGGCAGGTGTCCATCGGGCATCCCCAGGTGCAGTTCAGCGAGGCCGATGGCATATTGCGCATGCAAGCCGTCGAGCCCCTGGCGCCGCTGCCGGCGCGCCTGCTCGACCGGCTGCTGCACTGGGCCGCACAGCGCCCGGACACTACCTTCATTGCCGCGCGGCAGTCCGATGGGGCCTGGAGCGCGATCACCTACGCGCAAATGCTCGTGCAGGTCCGTACCATCGCCGCCAACCTGCTCGGCTTTGGCCTGAGCGCCGAGCGGCCGCTGGCGCTTTTTTCCGGCAACGATATCGAGCACCTGCAGATCGCCTTGGGCGCCATGTATGCCGGCATCCCGTATTGCCCGGTGTCGCCGGCCTACGCACTGTTGTCCCAGGACTTCGCCAAGCTGCGCCATGTGTGTGAGGTACTGACCCCAGGGCTGGTGTTCACCACCGACACCCAACCGTTCCAGCGGGCCTTCGATGCCGTCCTGGATGCCTCGGTGGCGGTGGTGAGCGTGCATGGCCAGGCCCCGGGCCGTCGGCACCTGGGCTTCGACAGCCTGCTGCAGCCGTGCGACCTTGCGCCCGCCGACGCCGCGTTTGCCGCCACCGGGCCCGACACTATCGCCAAGTTCCTCTTCACCTCTGGCTCCACCAAGCTGCCCAAGGCGGTGGTCACCACACAACGCATGCTGTGCGCCAACCAGCAGATGCTGTTGCAGACCTTCCCGGTGTTCGCCGAAGAGCCGCCGGTGCTGGTGGACTGGCTGCCGTGGAACCACACCTTCGGCGGCAGCCACAACCTGGGCATCGTGCTGTACAACGGCGGCAGCTTCTACCTGGATGCCGGCAAGCCCACCCCGCAAGGCTTCGGCGAAACCTTGCGCAACCTGCGCGAAATTTCCCCCACCGCCTACCTGACCGTGCCCAAGGGCTGGGAAGAGCTGGTCAAGGCGCTGGAGCAGGACGCGCAGTTGCGCGAGGTGTTCTTTGCCCGCATGAAGCTGTTTTTCTTCGCTGCCGCCGGGCTTTCGCAAAGCGTGTGGGACCGCCTGGACCGCATCGCCGAGCAGCACTGTGGCGAGCGCATCCGCATGATGGCTGGCCTGGGCATGACCGAGGCGGCGCCGTCCTGCACCTTCACTACCGGGCCTTTGTCCCTGGCCGGCTACGTGGGCTTGCCTGCCCCAGGTTGCGAAGTGAAGCTGGTGCCGCTGGATGGCAAGCTGGAGGCGCGCTTTCGCGGCCCGCACATCATGCCCGGCTATTGGCGCTCGCCGCAGCAAACGGCCGAGGCGTTCGATGATGAAGGCTTTTACTGCTCGGGCGATGCCTTGAAGCTCGCCGATGCGCAGCAGCCCGAGCAGGGCCTGATGTTCGATGGGCGCATTGCCGAAGACTTCAAGTTGTCGTCCGGCGTGTTCGTCAGCGTCGGCCCGCTGCGTAACCGTGCGGTGCTCGAAGGCTCGCCCTATGTGCAAGACATCGTGGTGGCCGCGCCGGACCGCGAATGCCTGGGCATCCTGGTGTTCCCGCGTTTGCCCGAATGCCGCCAACTGGCCGGGCTATCGGCCGAAGCCAGCGATGCCGACGTGCTCGGCAGCGACGCGGTGCGCAGCTGGTTCGCCGCTTGGCTGCAGCGCCTGAACCGTGACGCCCAGGGCAACGCCAGCCGCATCGAATGGTTGTCACTGCTGGTGGAGCCGGCGTCGATCGACGCCGGGGAGATCACTGACAAAGGTTCGATCAACCAGCGCGCGGTGTTGCAGCGCCGGGCTGACAAGGTAGCGGCGCTGTACCGTGGCGAAGACCCGACCGTGCTGCCCGCGCAGGTGCGCCCGTGAGCAGTGGCGGGCTGTGCACGGCGTTCGACGATGTGGCCATCGTGGAGATGGTACGGACGCCCTGGGTCGACCTTGGCGGTGCGCTCGCCGCGGTTTCACCGATCGACCTGGGCATCAAGGCCGGGCGGGCGGTGCTGGCACGGGCCGGTATCGCCCCACAGGCGGTGGACAGCGTGCTGGCCGGCAGCATGGCCCAGGCCAGTTTCGATGCGTATCTGCTGCCGCGCCATATCGGGCTGTACTGCGGGGTGCCGCAAGCCGTACCCGCACTGGCAGTGCAGCGTATCTGCGGCACCGGCCTGGAGCTGTTGCGCCAGGCCGGGGAACAGTTGCGCAGTGGCGTGCAGCAGGTACTGTGCGTGGGCGCCGAGTCGATGTCGCGCAACCCGATCGCGGCTTATGAGCACCGTGGCGGCTTTCGCCTCGGCGCGCCGGTAGGGTTCAAGGACTTTCTTTGGGAGGCGCTGTACGACCCGGCTGCCGGAGTGGACATGATCGGTACCGCAGAAAACCTGGCACGCGCGCATGGCCTTGGCCGCGAGGCGGTGGATGCCTGGGCGCTGCGCAGCCATCAGCGTGCGCTGCAGGCTCAGCAGCAGGGCTGGTTCGATGAGGAAATCGTCCAGATCACGGCAGAGGCTTTCAGCGCTGACGGCTGCCTGCCGCGCGGCATCGAACTGCCACGCGGGGTGGCCCATGTCAGCCACGACAGCCACCCGCGGCCTACCGATGCCCCAGCGCTGGCCCGCTTGCGTGCGGTGCACGCCGGTGGCGTGCAAACCGCGGGCAACAGTTGTGCGGTGGTCGATGGCGCGGCGGCAGCGTTGGTGAGGCGTTTTTCCACGTGCTCCCAGCCACCGTTGGCCCGCCTGCTGATGGCCACCGCCGTGGGTGTGCCCCCCAGCACCATGGGCATCGGGCCGGCCCCGGCGATTGCCCTGCTGCTCGAACGCAGTGGCCTGCGCCTAGAGCAGGTCGACCGCTTCGAAATCAACGAAGCGCAAGCCGCCCAGGTGCTGGCGGTGGCCCAGGCCCTGCAACTGGATGAGGCAAAACTCAACGTCCATGGCGGGGCCATCGCCCTGGGCCACCCCTTGGCCGCCACCGGCTTGCGCCTGGTGCATACCCTGGCCCGCCAACTGCGCCAGGGCAACCTGCGTTATGGCATCGCTGCGGCCTGCATCGGCGGCGGCCAGGGCATGGCGGTGCTGATCGAAAACCCCCACTTCGCGGCTTGAAACCGAGGACGCCCATGGCCTGGAAGGCTCCCCTGCAAGACATGCAATTCGTGCTTGAGCATTGGCTCAGGGCCGACCAGGCCTGGCAGCACCTGCCGGCCTACGCCGACGTCGACCTGGAACTGGCCCTGCAGGTGCTGCAGGAGGCCGCCCGTTTCAGCGAACAGGTTCTGGCGCCGCTGAATGCTTCCGGCGACCGCCAGGGCTGCCGCCTGGAGCAGGGCAGGGTGCGCACGCCGGACGGCTTTGCCGCAGCCTATCGGGCCTACGTGGACGGCGGCTGGCCGGCGCTGGCCTGCGAGCCCCGGTTCGGCGGCCAGGGCTTGCCATTGGTACTGGAGGCGGCCGTTCAGGAAATGCTCTTTGCCAGCAACCATGGCTGGGCCATGTACACCGGCATCGCCCATGGCGCCTACCGGTGCCTGAAGGCCCATGGTAGCGCCCAATTGCAGGCGCGTTACCTGCCCGGCATCGTCAGCGGCGCTAGCCTGCCGACCATGTGCCTGACCGAGCCACAGGCAGGCAGTGACCTTGCCTTGCTGCGCTGCCGTGCCGAACCGCTGGGCGATGGCAGCTACGCCGTTACCGGCAACAAGCTGTTCATTTCCGGCGGCGACCACGACCTGACCCGCGACATCCTGCACCTGGTGCTGGCGCGTTTGCCCGACGCCCCGGCAGGCAGCCGCGGGCTGTCATTGCTGCTGGTACCCAACGGCCTGGAAGGTGGTGTGGGCAATGGGGTGCAGTGCGATGGCCTGGAGCACAAGCTGGGCATTCGCGGTAGCGCCACCTGTGCACTGCGCTTCGAGGGGGCCAGAGGCTGGCTGGTCGGGCAGGCCCACGGTGGCCTGGCGGCCATGTTCGTGATGATGAATTCGGCCAGGCTGCATGTTGGCCTGCAAGGGTTGGGGCACGCCGAAGCGGCCTGGCAACTGGCCCGTGACTACGCCCGGGAGCGTCGCCAGATGCGCGCCCCCGGGCATTGGCCGGGGGCTGCTGCCGACCCCATTCACCTGCACCCTGCCATGCGCCTTGCGCTGCTGGAGTTGCGGGTGCGTAGCGAAGGCATGCGCGCCTTGGGCTACTGGACGGCGCACTGGCTGGAGGTGGCCGACGCCTCTGCCGACCCTGCGCTGCGCGCCAAAGCGGCGACGCTGGCGGCGTTGCTGACGCCCATCGTCAAGGCAGCGTTCACTGATTACGGTTTCAGCCTGTCGAGCAAAGCGCTGCAGGTGTTTGGCGGTTACGGCTACACCTGCGAGTTCGCCATCGAGCAGGTGCTGCGCGACAGCCGGATTGCGATGATCTACGAAGGCACCAACGAAATTCAGGCCAACGATCTGTTGTTGCGCAAAGTGCTGGGCGATGGCGGTGAAGGTTTCGCGCTGCTGCTGGGCGAGCTGCGCGCGGAGGCTGTTGCTGCCCCGGGCGCAGCGGCCGAGGCACTCGGCGTGATCTGCGACCGGTTGCAAGGGCTGGTTGCCACGCTTGAGCGCAGTGCGGCGCACAGCGTGGAATACCCCTATCGCGCGGCGGGGGCCTTCCTGCAGGTGTGCGCCACGGCGCTGCAGGCCTTTGCCTGGGCCCGCACCGTTCGCTGCCTCGACGCGTTGCCGGCCGAGGCGCCGCTACGGCGTGAGAAACATGAAAGCGCCACCTTCTTTTGCAGCTACCTGCTGCCTGACTTCGACCGGCAAGTGGCCGCTGTCGAGGCGGCCGCCTGCCCATTGCCTTTCATTGCCGAACCGTTCTGAACCCCACGTGCGAAGTCGCGATAAAGACCGGCTGGGGCTGGCGCGCCGAGGGCCGGTAACGCATGCACAGGTCCGCTGAGCACAGGTGCGATCCGCCTTTGATCACCACCACCGGTACGCCGGGTTCTGTCGGGTCGTAGCTTTCGCTCAAGGCGGGGCCGGGCGGGTCGAGGGCCGCGTCGCGTCGCGCATCGTGGCCCGGGCGGTAACCGGTGCGGGTCAGCTCCCAGACATTGCCCCCTGCATCGAACACACCAAACCGGTTGGCCGGGAAGCAGCCCACCGGTGAAGTACCGCTGAAGCCGTCGGCGGCCGTGTTGTTGTAGGGGAACTGGCCCTGCCAGGTGTTGGCCATCAGCTTGCCCTTGGGCAGTTCAGTTTTCCCCCAACTGAAGTCGGCGTCGTCCAGCCCACCACGCATGGCGTATTCCAGTTGCGCTTCGCTGGGCAGTGCACGGCCCGCCCAGCGCGCGTAGGCCTGGGCATCTTCCAGTGTCACTTGCACCACCGGGTGGTTTTCCAGCCCTGCCAGGTCACTGCCAGGGCCTTGCGGGTGTCGCCAGCTGGCCCCCGGCACGAACTGCCAGCCGGGAGCGAGCACCTTCGGCCCTTGCTGGAACACCATAGCGCCCGGCACGCGCAGCGTGTCGGGCAGGGTGGGGTCCGCCTCGGCGCTGATGCCCCGTTCGGCCTGGGTACGGTAGCCGGTAACGGCCACGAACCGGGCGAACTGGGCGTTGGTGACCGGGTGCCTGTCGACCCAGAAGCCCGACACCTTTGCCGCATGTGGCGGGCCTTCTTCATCGTAGAAGCGGTCGGAGCCGAAGGTGAAGGCGCCCCCCGGCAAGTGCACCATGCCATCTTGCCTGCCGGGTAAGCCGCTGTAGCCCTCGCACAGCAGTACCGGCGCCGGGGCGTGTGGCCAGGCGCCGTAGGCCACGGCGAGCAAGCCAGCGGCGAGCAGCGCGCAGCCGGCTACCCGGGCCATCATGGTTTGCTGGCCAGGGGCATGGCGGGGCTGGCGGGGCGCCCGTCAGCGTCGATGGCGATGTTGCTGCGCTGGGCATAGGCCTTCCAGTCGCGCAACAGGTCGCTCACCTGCCGGGGGTGTGCTGCAGCGATGTCATGGTGCTCGCCGGGGTCTTTGCTCAGGTCGTACAGGTGCCAGGCCGGGGTGCTGTCGGTGGCGTCCCACAGCAGTTTCATCGGCCCCTTGCGCAGCGAGGCGCTGCCGTTGATTTCCCAGCCCAGCGCTTCGTCATGGGCGTGGATCCGCGTGTCCTTGCCTTGCAGGTAGTCCAGCGCCGAGGTGCCCTGCGGCGGCACGATGGCCCGGTCGCGGTAGCTGATGCCGGGCATCGGCGCGCCGGCCAGTTGCAGCAGGGTCGGCATGATGTCCCTGACACTGGCCATCTCATCGCTGCGTCCGGCCTTGATGCTGGCCGGGTGGTAAACGAAGGCAGGCACGCGGATGCCGCCCTGGTAGGTGGTCATCTTGTAGCGGCGGCTGGGCAGGGCGCTGACTTGCGCCCAGGCCGAGCCGATCATCAGGAACGAATCACGCCGGCCGTAGTTGGCCAGGCGGTTGTCGAAGTGTTCCTTGATCCAGTTGGGGTCGACGCGGGTGGCATTTTCCGGCCCGTTGTCGGACATGAACAGTACCAGTGTGTTGTCCAGCTCGCCGGTTTGGCGCAGGTGATCGACCAGGCGCCCGACCTCGGCATCCAGGGCCGACACCATGGCCGCGTACACCTCCATGGTGCGCGCCGATTGCCGTTGTTGCTGTTCGCTCAGCGTGGCCCAGCCCGGTACACCTTCCAGTTGCGGCTCGAGGGGGAAGTCTGCGGGCACCAGCCCGGCCTTGCGCTGGCGCGCCAGGCGCTCGCGGGCAATCACCTCATAGCCCTGGTCGTAGCGGCCGCGGTATTGCGCCAGGTATTTATCCGGTGCCTGCAAGGGCCAGTGCGGCGCGGTGTAGGCGGCAAAGGCAAAGAAGGGTTTGTTGCTGGCCTTGCCATCGTCGATGGCGGCGATGAGGCGGTCGGTGAACCAGGTGGTGGAGTAGAAGTCGTCAGGCAGTTCGATGGGGTCGCCATTGTGGCGGAAGGTGGAACTGTAGTTGGGCTGCAGCGCCATGTTGGCCTGCTTGAAATGCGCGGCGCCGCCTTCGAGCAGCACGTAGGCCTGGTCGAAGCCGCGGTTCTGGGGCTGCTGCGCAGGCTGCATGCCCAGGTGCCATTTGCCGGAGATGTAGGTGCGGTAGCCAGCATCGTGCAGCAGTTCTGCCAGGGTCGCGACGTTGCTGCCCAGTACCCCTTCGTAACCGGCGCGCACCGCAACGCCGGCCGGCAAGCGCTTGCGTGCTTCGGCCATCATGCCCAGCCCTGCCAGGTGCGGGTCGTTGCCAGACATCAGCATGGCGCGGGTAGGGGAGCAGCTTGGCGCCGCGTGGAAGTCCAGCATCAGGCGGCCGTCGGTCAGCAACTTGTCCAGGTTGGGCGTCTGGATTTCGCTGCCCAGGGCCGACAGGTCAGAGAAGCCGAGGTCATCGGCAACAATCAGCAGAATGTTTGGTTGTTTAACGGTTGGCGTGGCCATGGCCTGGCTGGTGCCAAGCATGAGCAGGCCGAGAGCGGCAAGGGATTTGAGGCAGTTCATCAGAGTGCTCTTTTTGTTTTTTGTTGGGGGTCGTGGCGGCGTGCCCGCAAGGTAGAGAGCCCGCAGCACTCATGTTAACGGCCATAACGGCGACTGCGCAGGCGCCCTGGGAAAAAGCGTTCGATAAACGAACGGTGGATTTGGGCCAATGTCAGGTAGTTTGCATCCCCCTATTGACGGCAAGATGGTTAACAAAAATAATCGTTAACAGAGTTATCCAATTTCATAAAAACAAGTAAAGGGAAATTCTGATGACCAGGCCGTTGAACCGGTGGTGGGTGCCCGTTGTACTGCTTTCCATAGGCCAATGCGTGCAGGCGGCCAGTCCGCTTGAACAGAGCCGGCCAGGCCGGCCCGGTGCGCCTCGCTGGGTCGAGGACTATCGCTTCCTGGATGCCCCGGCCAAGGCCAGCGACCCATTCGATGGGGTGCGCTACCATCGCTTGTCCGAGTCGGCCTGGCTGCAGCTGGGGGCCGAAGCCCGTTACCGGGCCGATGTATTCAACAAGCCATTTTTCGGCTTGCGCGGGTTGAACGACGACTCCTATCTGATGCAGCGCTTGCAGGCGCACGCCGACCTGCATCTGTTCGATGATGCTGTGCGCACGTTCGTCCAGGTGGAGAACACCCGGGCTTTCGGCAAGGACCTGTACTCCCCCAACGATGAAAGCCGCAATGAAGTGCGCCAGGCCTTCGTCGACTTCAATCATGACGTTGCCCAAGGGCGCTACACCACCCGCATAGGCCGCCAGGAGATGGGGCTTGGCGACCAGGCGTGGGTCACCTACCGGGACTCACCCAACATCCGCCTGAGCTTCGATGGCGTGCGCGCCAGCCTCAACCTCAAGGACGGCCGCAAGCTCGATGCCTTCGCGTTTCGGCCGCTCAAGACCGGCGAGGACAGCTGGGACGACGGCAGCAACAATGCGGTGAAGTTCTATGGCCTGTACGGTACCTTGCCGCTTACGGCAGCCTGGAACATCGACCTGTTCGCCTTCGGCCTGGAAACCGATGACCGCAGCCTGGCGGGTGAAGCAGGCGATGAACAACGCTATACCTTCGGCACGCGGCTGTTCGGCCGCCAGCAGGCCCTGGACTGGAGCTGGAACCTGGCCGGGCAGACCGGCCACCTGGGCAATGCCTCGATCCGGGCCTGGGCACTGTCCAGCGACACCGGCTACACCTTCGCGCACCCGTGGCAGCCGCGGTTGGGCATGCGCATCGACGCCGCCAGCGGTGACCGCGAACTGGGCGATGGCAAGGTCAACACCTTCGACCCGCTGTTCCCGCGCAACGGCGTTTATGGCGAGGCCAGCCTGACCACCTTGAGCAACCTCATCGTGGTCGGGCCGACGTTGGGCTTTTCACCCTGGCGTACCTTGCGCTTCGAGCCGGGCGTCTTCGAAGTGTGGAAGCAGCGTGCAGAAGACGGTGTGTACATGCCCGGCATGAGCATGCTGGCCAACACCCGGGGCACCGGGCGCCATGTGGGCACCATCTACCGCGCCAACACCCGTTGGCTGGCGACACCCAATCTGACCCTGGACGTCGATCTGAAGTACTACGACGTCAGTTCCGCCATCAAGGACGCCGGTGGGGAAGATTCTTCGTTCATCTCATTACGTGCCTCGTTCAGGCTTTGATCCTAACCCAACGCATAACAACAAAAGGGCCTACCCATGCGTGATTCATCCTCGTCCTCAAGCAAGCCGGTGCTTACCATCGGCCTGTGTTTTCTCGTGGCACTGCTCGAAGGCCTCGACCTTCAGGCGACCGGCATCGCCGCACCGCACATGGCCAAGGCGTTCGCGCTGACACCGGCGATGCTTGGCTGGGTGTTCAGCGCAGGGCTGCTGGGATTGTTGCCCGGCGCCTTCATCGGTGGTTGGCTCGCCGACCGGTTGGGCCGCAAGAACATCCTGATCGTGGCGGTGCTGCTCTTCGGTGGTTTTTCGCTCGGTACTGCCTTGGCCGACAGCTACGCCACGCTGCTGGTCGCACGGCTGATGACGGGGCTGGGGCTGGGGGCCGCGTTGCCCATCCTCATTGCCCTGGCCAGTGAGGCAGCGCCCGAGCAATTGCGCAGCACCGCGGTGAGCATCACGTATTGTGGCGTGCCCCTGGGCGGCGCCATCGCTTCGATCATCGGCATGGCGCCGTTGGGCGAAGACTGGCGGGTAGTGTTCTATGTGGGCGGTATCGCGCCGATCGTCATCGCCCTGGTGCTGGTGGTATGGCTGAAAGAGTCCCAGGCGTTTCGGGCGCAAACCGGTGAAAAGATTGCCGGCCAAGGCATGCTGGCCCAGCTGTTCGGGCCTGGGCATGCAAGCCGCACCTTGCTGCTGTGGGTGGCGTGCTTCTTTACCCTTACCGTGTTGTACATGCTGCTCAACTGGTTGCCGTCGTTGCTGATCGGGCAAGGTTTCAGCCGCCCGCAGGCTGGCATGGTACAGATCCTGTTCAACCTCGGCGGTGCGGCGGGCTCGTTCCTCACCGGGCGGATGATGGACAAGGGCCATGCCCGGCGCGCAGTGTTCATCGCGTACATCGGCATGCTGGCAGCGTTGGCGGGGCTTGGCCTGTCGACGAGCTTTGCGTTCATGCTGGTGGCCGGCTTCGTTGCCGGCTATTGCGCCATCGGCGGCCAACTGGTGCTGTACGCACTGGCGCCGACCCTGTATTCGACGCAGGTTCGGGCCACGGGGGTGGGGGCTTCGGTAGCCATCGGGCGCTTGGGTTCGATGGCCGGGCCGTTGGCGGCGGGGCAGATTCTGGCCGCCGGGACGGGGGTGGGTGGGCTGCTGCTGGCAGCCTCACCGGGGCTGGTGGTGGCTGCTGTGGCGGCACGCGCATTGCTGGCCAGGCGTAACCGCCAACCGCAGTGAGCCGGGCCGCGGCCGGTTCAAGCTGCCAGGCAGCTCGGTGAGCCTGCCTGGCGCTTCTTGGGCTCAGTCAGTGCCCATGCTCATTTCCAGAACCCTTTGTGCGCCGCAGCGGCTTCGTCCTCCAACAGCGGGCCGTGCACGACGATCTCACGCTGGCCGCGGGCGAACACCTCGCGGCATGGCAAGGAAAACGTCGGGTTTTCCGGGTGGTCCCCGGTCAGTTCGAGCAGCGTATGTTCCGACAGCGCATACACCACCCGGCCGATGCCGGTCCAGTACACGGCACCGGCGCACATGCAGCAGGGTTCAGCGCTGGTGTAGAGCGTGCAGTTGGCCAGTGCTTCGGCTGGCAGGGCTTTGGCAGCCAGGGCTGCGGCGACCAGTTCGGCGTGTTGGGTGGGGTCGCCTTCGGGCGGCATGGAGTTGTTGCCAGCGCTGGCGATCACCCGGCCTTGGGCATCGGCGACAATGGCCGCAAAGGGGTGACGACCGCGTGCTTTGGCCTGCTCTGCCAGGCGCATCGACTGGCGTAGCAGGTCCAGGTCCAGGGCGGACAGGTCGGCGGCGGCAGGTGTGTGGAGAGTGGTCATGGTTGCTCCTGGGATCGGCAGGGGAAAAAGGGCTCACTTGGCCACGCTGGCATCGGCGCGGTCCGGGTCAGTGGTCTTGGTGTTGTTGAGCAGCAGATTGAGCGTGATCGCCGTGATCGCGCCGAGGAAAATACCGCTCTCCAGCACCAGCTTGAGCGGGCCGCTCAGGTGCTGGAACAGCCCGGGGAAGGACATTGGCAATACGCCGATGCTGATCGAAACGGCAACGATGATGCCGTTGCGGGTGCCTTCGAACGGTACGCGGGAGAGCGCCTGGATCCCGGCCACCGTGGTCATGCCGAACATGACGATGGCGCAGCCGCCCAGCACCGGCGTGGGCACGGCAGCGATCAGCGCGCCCAGTTTCGGAAACAGCCCCATCAGCACCATGATTGCGCCGGCGGCGGCCACCACAAAGCGGCTCTTGACGTTGGAAAGCGCGATCAACCCGGTGTTCTGGGTGAAGGCGTTGTACGGGAAACTGTTGAACAGCCCGCCGAGCATCGTCGATAGCCCGTCTGCGCGGAAAGCGTCGCCCAGTGTGGTGGCGTCTGTGGGCTTGCCGACCAGTTTGCCGATGGCCAGGCAGTTGCCGGTGGTTTCGGCCATGATCACCAGCATGGCCAGCACCATGATGAGGATTGGCGTGGTAGAGAACTGTGGCGCACCGAAGGCCATGGGCGGGCTCAGCTCGAACCAGGCGGCTTGGCTGACTTTGCCGAAGTGCGTCATGCCGAAGGCTGCGGCCAACAGGCTGCCGCCCAACAGGCCGAGCAGCACGCTGAGGTTGCCGATAAAGCCTGAAAAGCGTGCATGAATCAGCAGCGTGATGGCCACCGTCGCGATGCCCAGCAACAGGTTGGCGGGGGCGCCGAAGTCCGCCGCGCCCGGGTCGCCGCCCCCCAGCCAGATGGCCGCTGCAGGCATCAGCGAAATACCGATGATGGTGATCAGGCTGCCGATCACCACCGGCGGGAAGAAGCGCAGCAGCCGGCTGAACAGCGGCGCGAGGGCGATGGTGATAGCGCCGGCAGCAATCACCGCACCGAACACCTCCTGCAGGCCGAACTGCTTGCCGATCATGATCATCGGTGCCAGCGCGATGAACGAGCAGCCCTGGATCAACGGCAGGCGCGCCCCGAAGCGCCAGAAACCGAGGGTCTGGATGAGGGTGGCGATACCCGAGGTGAACAGGTTGGCGTTGATCAGCGTCACCACCTGCGCCTGGGTCAGGCCCAGTGCGCTGCCGAGGATGAGCGGCACGGCGACTGCGCCGGCATACATCACCAGTACGTGCTGCAGGCCAAAGGTGAACAGTTGGCGCAGCGGTAATACTTCGTCTACGGCGTGGACCTTGCATGGGCTCATGGCGTGAATCTCCTGAAGGTGCGGCTCTTTTCGTTGTTATCGGCGCCTGGAGTGACACGCAGCGCAGGGTTTGAACAGGGCAGCTGCAAGCGTGGTCGAGGCCGATGATCCGGCGAAACAAACGATGGAACAAATGAGTAGCCATCGTTAGCATCGATGGATCACGGGGTAGGCAGGGGGTAGGGATGCGTTTTTCGCTGGAGCAATTGCAGGTGTTCGTCGCCGCGGTACAAGCGGGCTCGTTTTCGGCAGCGGCGCGGCGCCTGGGGCGTACGCAGTCCACCGTCAGCGCTGCAATCGCCAACCTGGAAACCGACCTGGGCGTGGCGCTGTTCGACCGTAGCAGCCGCATACCGGCACTGACCGCCGCCGGGCATAAACTGCTGCTGCGGGCCGAGGGCATCCTTGAGCGTTGCTACGCTCTGGAGGGCAGCGCCGACAACCTGGCCCAGCAGGCCGAGCCTGCGCTCACGCTCGCCATCGAGGTGCCGTATGGTTCACTGATCCCGGTGTTCAAAGCGTTCGACCAGGCCTTTCCCTTTGTCGACTTGCTGATTCGTCACCCGGTGCACGGCGATGTCAGCGAGATGGTGCATAAAGGTGAGGCAGACCTGGGCATCGCCTTTTCCCAGCCGGGCTACCCGCCTGCGTTGGCCTTCCAGCAGCTGGGCAAATTGATCATGGCGCATGTCTGCCACGCCACCCACCCGCTGGCGCAACTGCAAACCTGCACCTTCGCCGACTTGCACGCCCACCGCCGGCTGGCCTTCTTCGCCCACGCACAAAAGCTGCCCAGCAGCGAATACCTGCGTACTGCGCAGCTCTGGCAGGCTGAGAGCTACCTGGCGTTGGTGGAGATGGTGCGCGGTGGCCTGGGGTGGGCGACCCTGCCACGGCAGCTGGTGCAGCGGGAGCTGGACGCCGGGGAGTTGATCGAGCTGCAACTGCAGGCCTATCCGCACACCGACTGGCTGGTCGGCGTGGACCTGCTGTGGCATCAGCAGCACCGGCCGGGCAAGGCTGCCCTGTGGTTGCGCGATTGCCTGCAGCGTACCAAGGTGTTCGAGCTGGACCGGCGCGGCATGCCTACCACGTTGTAGGCGGCATGTGCTGAGCCTGCCAGGTGCGCTGGCCTGCTGCTGATTGCGATGTCGTCTAGATTACAACCAATCTCTTCACCGCAAGGAATGCCCTCATGGCCAAGTTGAAATCGTTGATTGCCGCTGTAACGTCTGTGGCAGTGCTAGCGTCGTCGGGCGCTGCGCTCGCCGACCCGGGTAACGGCAAAGGCAAGGGTAATGGCAACGATAAGGGGTATGGGCAAGGCAAGGGACAGTCTGGCCATGCCCAAGGCCAAGGCAACGCTGGCGGCAATAAGGGGGGCGGGTGGCAACGACTGGCATGGCGGGCCGTCGATCGACCGGGGCGATGTGCTGGGCATTCTGGGTGGCCACCGCAGCTATTGGAGCCCGGGCCCTGCATTGCCATCGGGCATCCAGAAGAACCTGGCGCGGGGCAAGCCCCTGCCGCCAGGGATCGCCAAGAAGCTCGATGGCCGGCTGCTTGGGCAGTTGCCTCATTACGACGGTTACGAGTGGATGCAGGCAGGTGTTGATCTGATCCTGGTGGCTGTCGCGACGGGGATCATCTACGAAGTGGTGAACGGGGCGTTCGATTGAGGCCGTTGCGTGTTCGCGACCTTGGTGGCCCGCGCTAGTGCCGCTGCGTTCGTGTGCCTGAGGCAAGCCACGGGGCAGCTGATTGCAATTGGTTTTCCCGCCAGCTTCGAGCACCGGGCTGGCGGCAAGGACGTCGATTTCAAATGCTGACCAGGCGCGGATACGCCGCCTGATCAATGCCCGCATCTTTGGGAGATCAAGCGGCAAGCTTGCCGCGAACCTCCTGAGCATGCTCCAGCTCTTTGTGGACGCTGTCCTGCAGGACCACGTCCTTACCGTTCTTCTTGCCGGCCAGGGCGCTCTGTACCAGCTGGGTCAGCAGTTTTACTAGCATGATGTTGTTGGACAGCAGATCTTTTTCATCCTGGCTGAATGCGTTGTAATCAGTGGTGCGCTGAACCAACTGCTCCAGGCTGGTAACGTGTTTCACGTACAGGCTGAATGTGATGGTCAGTTCACCAATGACTTTGTCGCTGATGAGCTTGAGCTTTTTCAGGTAAACAGTCGATTCCTTGATCAGGTCGACAGTCTTGTTCACTTCCTGGCGGATCTCTTCGGCCTTTTCGAGGCTTGAGTTGCCCTTGGCATTGAGCAGCAAACCACCTACGGCAATCACCGGGCCCGCCACTGCACCGCCCAGTACCATCGAGCCCAGTGCCATGCCGCCGCCACCTGCAGAAAGCGCGCCGCCGCCCAGGGCCGCGAGCGTGGCGTTGTAGGCAGCAACGCCAGACAGCGAGCTGATTGCCGTGCCGGTCGACGCCACCCCCAGAGCCATGGTGCCACCGTAGGCGGCAAAGCCTGCAAGTGCGCCAGCGCTTGCAGTCAGTGCCGAGCTGCCGAGAAGGTCGATTGCGGAAATGGAGATTTCCTTGATCTGATCCAGATCGTGCTTGTCGAAGCGGATGTCCTCGCCGTGAAACTCTTTGAATTGGGGCTTGTTCTTGATTTTCTCGTAGGCGGATGCAAAACGTCCGAAGCTACGGCTGATATCGAGCTTGAGTGCACCCAGCGCCTCAAGCGATTGCTCAGTGTTCTTCTGGTCACCGTCAAGTTGTTCGCGGGCGCGGTCATAGCGCTCCTGCGCGTCGGCGACGATGCCTTTGGCTTCGGAAATTTTCTTGGCGCCTTTCACGCCGCCGGCGATCCCGGCTCCACCCGCGACTACAGCTGCACCGATCAACAGAAACGGTAATGGCATCTCTAACGTGTCCTTTTGCTTTTGAGAGTTTCACAGGCAGCCTGATTGAGCACATGGAACTGCGCTCGGCTCATGTGGCTTGCGTAAATGTGGTCGTAGCTGTCGTCGATCCGGCACTTGAGCGGTCGTTGCTCATAAATGCCGCAGCGGCTGCTGCCCTTGTCGTAGTGGCGGCAAACCCCTGTGCCGTCGTCCAGGTCGCTGTACAGCGGCTGCCCTGCCAGGTTCTGGCAGCACAGCCCACAGGCATCGCAGTTGAACCGCGACATTGGCGCTCAAAACACCAGCACAGCGTCTTTGTCGTTCATGAAGTCGTCCAAGCCTTTGCGATCTTGGTAAGGCATGTCGATTTCGCAAGTCGCCATGGCACTGAACAGTGCGTCATTCAGGTCGGCATGGGTTTGTGCCAGCACCAGGCTGGCATTAACCTTCTGCAACGTGGCCAGCTGGTCTTGCAACTGCTGGAAGTCAATGCCCGCGAGTTCGGCGGTATAGGCTTCCAGGCGCTGATTGACCAGCTTGTAGTAGTCCAGCGTGTGATCCAGTGTCGACTTGAGGCCGTTGGCGAACTCGACAATCCGGTTCACCAGCGGCGAGTGGTCGATGAAGTACAGTAAGGAGATGTTCAGCAAGCCGCTGGCCAGCGCGCCGACGAAGGTGGAAAGTATTTCTCCCAGCACTGGCACCTGCATGCCAGGCACTTTGGCGATGGCTTCTTGCACCAGCACTCCGGTACACACCGACACGCCGGTTGCTACGATCTTCGCGACTGCGCGCAGCAACTCACCGAATGGCAGCCGCTGGGGGTTGAATACCAGCGTGCGAACCGCTTCAAGGATGGTTGCCCAGGATTCACGCAGGATCTTGGCGACGTTCTTAGCCGTGGTGAAGAAGATATTGATCAAGGTGGTCATCACTGACGACAGCACGCCAGCCAGCAGCCCATCCTTGAAACGTGTCAGCAGTTCACCGCGCCGGGCCTGTACCCCTTCAAACGCGGCCTTGCAGGCATTACCCAAGTGCTGCAGGAAGAGGCCGAGGTCAAAGTTGCCTTTCATGCTCTGCAGAATGTGCGGCAGTTCCTGGCGTAGCGCATTCCACGCTTCGATCAGCACCAGGCCGAGCGTTTCCCGGGCGCCCATGCGGACCCCTTGGTTGAGGCTGGCACTGGCAGTGTCGGCCAGGAATGCAGTGCTGGTGTAATAACTGTTGGCCAGTTCGCGCTCATAGGCTTCACGGGCGATCCGGTCTCTTTCACGCAGTTTGCCCGGGTCGACGGCGTCGAGTTTCTCAAGCTTGTTCAACGTTTTGCGTTCTTTATCGGTCAGGCCCACACTGCGCTGCTTCGATTGAAGATCGCTGATTTCAGCCTTGCGTTGCGCTTCGTTCTGGTCGAGGTAGCGAATGAACTCGTCAGCGCTCTTGTCCTTTTTCGATGTATTGACAGACCCATCGGTGGCGTTGAGGTTACTGCGCTGATTGGCCAGTTCTACACCATCACGGTTTGCCAGAACCCGCGCACGGTCGTCGTGGATCTCTTTCGCCGAGATAGTGTGGTCGCGATGTACATCGGCGTTCGGCGCGAACGTCTTGCCCGTATAGGCATCCTGCAGCGTGCCGGATTGCTTGCCAGCTTTGTACTCTCGGCCTACCTGTATGTAAGTGTCGGTGGAGTGGTAAGCCGCGCTGTCATAATCGCCGCGCGCCGCATAAGCCGCCTCGTTCGCTGCGGATGCATAGCCAACGGTCTCGTCGCGCACGGTATGCAGGGTATCTACATGGCCACCACGTCGATCGTTGGCCAACAGGAAGTCCAGGCCGAATGAAGTGAGCAGGCTTTTGATGACGACTTGCTCGTACTGGTGCACAAGCGTTGCGCCTACATCGGGGGTGGCCTGGTGGACGGCTTGGGCCAAGGGATCCACGGCGAGTTGGGTCATCAAACATGCTCCTTGCACGAATAGGGCGTCTTGCGGCGATTGGCAGATGTACCTGAATCGGAACGGAATATAGCGAAGTGCCATCTTTGGTTCAAGGCGCGGAGCAACTACTACGATATCGTGGTTGAAGTCACGTGACCTCAGGCGGTGGCTACCCCGCTGGCACCGCCGTGGCCAGTTCAGAAGAATGGCTAACTAACCCGTTGCTCATTCACAGGTACAGCCAAGGCCTCAACGCCTCCAGGTTTTTCACCACGATCTGCTGCGCCGATGCCTTGGGCTCAAGCTTTTTCGGGTCGATCTGATAGCGCTGCAGTACATAGCCCACCAGTGCGCAGCGGGTCGGGATCACCAGCTCACCGGCCTGCATACCCAGGTCAATTTCGATAATGGCCTTCTGTTCGGGGTTGAGACGGGAGTCTGGCTCGATGATCACATCGATCATGGTGTTCCATTCCTCATCGTCATCGATCAGGTGCTCGCTCATGCGCTCGAACTCTGGTACGCCCCTGAACCTGCTCAGCACAAAATCCCGGTACTTGCGATTCTTCTCGCAATACGCGCGTACGTGCCAGCGCATGCCGGTGTAGACCAGGGTGTGGGGCGAAATCAGGCGTATTTCCGGTACCGGGTTGGCCAGCGACACGTATTCGATAGAGAGCACTTCATTGTTACGGCAGGCCTTGAGCAGAGGGCGCAGCACGTCCGGGCGAATCGTCCTGTCGGGTACTTCCAGCACCTTGGTGTGGGCATACGCCAACGCCAATCCCTCCACATGCGGCGCCCGCGAGTGGGTCTGATTGAGTAATTGCAGATAGGCATTGGCACTGTCATCGATGAACAGCGGCTTGAACTGCCTGCCGGGTACATAACCCTTCAGTTGCTTGTCATATGTAAGGTTTTTAGGCGCATGCTCACTGATGTAGGTATTGATGTCCTTGGAGGCCTGTTGGCGGCTTATGCCGAAGCTCTGCATCAAGTGCCCCGTGGTCAGCCGGCCCTCCCACCAGGCTACGGTTTCGATCAGGCGATAGCGAAGTGCCAGGTCCCAGCGGACCTGGTTTATTTGCTGAGTGCGTTTCATGGCCCATCCATGTGTGCGAATTGTTTACCTGTATAAGTCTACAATCTATACGTGTAAGAAATCACTACATATCCTTTGGCTGTCTTCGAAACAAACTGACTTGGTAAAAGGATTGAACAATGGCTACGACGGATATGATTTGGGCAGCGGCGCTTTTGATGATGCTGGTGATTTCGGTGCTGCTGTTGGCCCAATACCTGAAACTGCAGGAAGTGTGGGAAACCCATGTCAATTGCCGTACCACCCTGCGTTGGGCGCGGATTCAGCAATCGGAAAACAAGGAGCTGCGTTCTGCACTGCGCGCGCACCAGGCGCATGTCGACCAATTGCAGCGCAAGGTGACCCTGCTGCAAGCGCTGGTTCCTGAAGGCAAGTAGATCTGGCCTTTACTCTGCGGTGCTGTCGAGTTCGGCAAGGTTCACTGGGTGCTCGGCAACCTCGACACCCACCGCCTTGTTCGCCACTCCGAATGGCACATGCACCATCGGCAAATCCCCTGCCGCCGACATCAGGTGGCTGCGCTGATCATCGAAGAACATGTGTGGCTTGAGAATCGACAGCACCCGTTCTTTCTCCATCCCTCCGAGAAAGAACGATTCATCCGGCGAAACGCCCCAGTTTTTCAAGGTCGTCACCACGCGTTCATGCGACGGGGCATTGCGCGCAGTGACGATGGCGATGCGCAGGATGCGCTTGTACGCCGGGTCGAGCGCCAGTTTCTGGTCTTCAAGCGTGCGAATCAGCGAAAGCTTGCGGTACAGATCCGCCAGAGGCCCCGGTTGGTGCGGTATGGCCTTGTGCGCATGCTCGTGGGCCTGAAACTCAGTCAGGTCCTGGCGCTGCTTGTACACGCTTTCGGCTTCGTCATCGGCGATCACCCCGTCGAAGTCGAAAGCCACCCGTAATTCGGTGTCTATCTCGTCATCATAGATCTTGCTCGGCAACACCAGGCCGGCGGGGTAGTCGGCGTCGATGGCGCGCTGCACGTCCCCTTCGTGGGCGCTTAGAAACAGCGAGGCGTTGAAGGCGGGGATGTATTCGTAGGGCGAGCGGCCGGACATAAACGCGGCGCGGGTGATGTCCAGGCCGTAATGGGCGATGGAGCGGAACACCCGCAGGCCGGTTTCGGGTGAGTTGCGCGAGAGCAGCACCACTTCTACGGGCAACTGCTCGGGGAACGCTTTGTTGATGCTCAGGAAGCGGCGGATGAAGGGGAACGCCACACCTTTGGGGAAGGGCACGTCAAGGTTGGCCTCCTGGTGCAGGCGGTAGGCTTCCACGCCATCTGCCTGGTAGATATCGTCCGAGACGGTCAGGTCGAACAGTGCACTGGAAGCGACGCCGACGACGAGTTTCTGTTCGATGGGGTAGGGCATGGCGGGCTTCCTGGTGATGGAGCTGGGGCGCCTTGTCAGTAGGCTAGGCCGAATCCTAGCAAACCCGGCCACCTATCGTCACAGACCCTGACCTGCAGCAAGTTTTGCGGCCAAACCACCACTATGCTGAACGCTTCGACTCAAGCTCACTCAGGTAATCAAGGAGGCATTCATGAAAGCTGCAGTTGTGGCCAAAGGGCAACGCGTGGACGTGGTGGAAAAAAACCTGCGCCCGCTTGCCCACGGTGAAGCGTTGCTGAAGATGCAGTGCTGTGGCGTGTGCCACACCGACCTGCACGTCAAGAATGGCGATTTCGGTGACAAGACGGGTGTGACCCTCGGCCACGAAGGGATTGGCGTGGTGGTGGAGGTAGGCCCGGGCGTCACTTCGCTCAAGCCGGGCGACCGCGCCAGCGTGGCGTGGTTCTTCCAAGGGTGTGGGCACTGCGAGTACTGCAACAGCGGTAACGAAACGCTGTGCCGTGAGGTGAAAAACTCGGGCTATACCGTCGACGGCGGCATGGCCGAGGCGTGCATCGTGGTGGCCGACTACGCGGTGAAGGTGCCTGACGGGCTCGACTCGGCTGCCGCCAGCAGCATCACCTGCGCCGGTGTGACCACGTACAAGGCGGTGAAATCGTCCAACATCCGCCCCGGGCAGTGGCTTGCGGTCTATGGCCTCGGCGGGCTGGGCAATCTGGCCCTGCAGTATGCGAAGAATGTCTTCAACGCCCGGGTCATCGCGATTGACGTGAACGATGAACAGCTGGCATTCGCCCGTGAGATGGGCGCTGACCTGGTGGTCAATGCGCGCAGTGAGGATGTAGCCAAAGTCATCCAGGCGAAAACCGGCGGCGCGCAGGCGGCCGTGGTGACGGCGGTGTCGAAAAGCGCGTTCAATTCTGCAGTCGATGCGCTGCGTGCCGGGGGCCGGCTGGTGGCGGTCGGGCTGCCGCCAGAGGCCATGAGCCTGGACATTCCGCGCTTGGTGCTCGATGGCATCGAAGTGGTCGGCTCATTGGTCGGTACCCGCCAGGACCTGGCTGAAGCCTTCGAGTTTGCCGCGCAAGGCAAGGTGGTGCCGAAGGTGACGTTGCGGCCGATCGAAGACATCAACGCTATTTTCGAAGAGATGCTGGAAGGCAAGATCAAGGGCCGCATGGTGATCAACTTCGCGGATTGAGCAGTGCGCTGTCAGGTGCATGGGGCGGGTCTTCGGCACTGCTTGGATCGAGTGCCAGGGCACTTGCGCCATGCACCCGGGTTCACCTTGGCAAAGTCACCAGGTGATCGGCTGACCATCCCACGCCCAGAAGGTGCCACTGTCCGCCGGCCCAAGCCGGCCAATCTGCTCCAGGATGCACTGCGCAGCGAATGCAGGTGCAAACAATTGTTCGGCGGGCACATTCGCCTGGAACGGTTGGGAAAGCTGGGTATCGGTGGTGCCGGGGTGCAGCACCAGCACCGTAGAGGCCGGGTTGAGCCGTTTGAGTTCGATGCTGGCCGTATGCAGCAGCTGGTTCAACGCGGCCTTGCTGGCGCGGTAGCTGTACCAGCCGCCCAGGCGGTTGTCGCCGATGGAACCGACCCTGGCCGAAAGCGCGGCAAAAGTGCAGGGCTGCTTGCGCAGCAGCGGCAGCAGGTGTTTGAGCAGCAGCACCGGCGCGAACGCATTGGTAGCGAAGCTGGCCTGCAGGCCCGCCAGGTCGAGTTGGGCCAGGGCCTTTTCCGCCTTGGCCCCGTCGCGCTGCAGAATGCCCAAGGTACTTATGACCAGATCAAGGTGCGTGCAGATGCGGCTGACCTCGCTGGCCAATGCTTCAAGGGCCTGTTCATTGCGGGCGTCGCAATCGATACGCACCAGGCGCTCGCCATGTGCAGCGGCGAGCGCGGCCAGGGCTTGGCTGCCCCTGGCCTGGCGTGACACCGCCCACACCCGCGCCACGTCGTCGCGTGCCAGCAGCTGTTCGCAAAGCGCCAGGCCGATGCCCTGGCTGGCGCCGCAGATGAGTGCGTTCAGCGTCATGGCGCAGCGGGCCTACTCGGCTGCCAGGCGCTTGAGCAGCGCCTTGGCCACCGCTTCCGACGATGCCGGGTTCTGCCCAGTGATCAGATGCCCGTCCTCGACCACATGGCTTGCCCAGTCCGGGCCTTTGAAGTACTCGCCGCCGTTGTGCTTGAGCATGTCCTCGACCAGAAAGGGCACCACATCAGTCAGCCCGACCGCATCTTCCTCGCTGTTGGCGAACCCGGTCACTTTCTTGCCCTTGACCACAGGGTGGCCGTCTGGCGCGTTGACGTTCTTGAACACCCCCGGTGCATGACACACGGCGGCAATCGGCTTGTTGGATGCATAGAAGGCTTCGAGCAGCGTCTTGGAGTCGGTGTCCTCGGCCAGGTCCCACAGCGGCCCATGGCCACCGGGGTAGAATACGGCGTCGAAGTCATAAGGGTCGATTTCGCTCAGCGGTACTGTGTCGGCCAATGCCATCTGCCCCTCGGTGTCACTGCGAAAACGCCGGGTCGCGTCGGTTTGCGCATCGTCCTCGTCACTTTTGGGGTCCAGCGGTGGCTGCCCGCCTTTGGGCGAGGCAAGGGTGACGTCGGCGTTGGCGTCGATGAACACGTAGTAAGGTGCGGCAAACTCCTCCAGCCAGAAGCCGGTTTTCTTGCCGGTGTCGCCCAACTGATCGTGGGATGTCAGCACCATCAGGATTTTTTTCATCTGAGCCAGTTCTCCAAGCATGAATGGGCAGCGCGCCGTTCGCCCTGCATTACTGTGGGAGGGCGTAGCGGGGCAGACGTTCCCTGCCCGGCATCAGCCTGGTGTAGTCAGCCCTGCTGAGGCTGGCCCTTGGCGCTCGGCCACACCACCGCCTGGCCTGCGATGACGCACTGTTGCTGGGGGTCATAGGTGAGGCTTGGCGAACCATGCAGCTCATACCCCAAGGCAAGTATGTCCGATATTCTGCGACAGAACGCAGCATCGTCCTTGCCGGTGATCAGCCGGTAGCGGGGGAGGTCATTGGGAGGGGATGCTTGCATGTCGAGTTCCTTTCAGGGGGGCACCGATCATGCCGTTTCGCTGAGCGTCATTCCACAGCAACCGGCGAGCCTTGTTGATCTTAGCCAGGCTTGAACTGGTCCCGTCGAGGGCGCTCGGGCTATTACCGCACCGCTATGGGGCTGCTGCGCAGCCCATCGCCGGCAAGCCGGCTCCCACCGCGACCGCGCAGTTCATCAGGCCTGTGTTTTACCTGGCAAGCAACCGTCTTGCCCAATTTCTAAAAGCCGGCGCGATCCCAGTGGGCCGGCTTGCCGGCGATGGGGCCGGTACTTGCAGCACTATTCGCAAGCCACCGCTCTGGCCAGCACGCCAGAACATCCTCAGCAAGCCTACCCCCTACAGATACTGCGCAGACCTCCTGTGGGAGGAGATTCACAGGCGTCCTGACGGTCCCGTGAACACAAACCCCTTGGATCTGCACCGCAACGTAAAATAGAATCACTTCTATTTACGCCACTGCAGGGCCTTCCCCATGACTGACGCCGCGACGCCCCCGGAGCACAGCTTGCCTGCCCTGTACCGTGAGCACCGTGGCTGGCTTGAAGCCTGGCTGCGCCGGCGCCTGAGCAACGCCTGGGATGCGGCCGATCTGAGCCAGGACACTTTTCTGAAAGTGCTGGCCAGTGCCCAGCCACTGGCCGAAATCCGCGAACCGCGCGCCTACCTGTTGACCGTCGGCAGGCGCCTGTTGAGCAATTTCCACAAGCGCCGCAGCCTGGAGCAAGCCTACCTGGACGCGCTGGCACGATTGCCCGAGCAGTGCCTGCCATCGCCGGAACAACGCTGGATCTTGCTCGAAACCCTGCAAGCGCTGGATGAGCTGCTCGACGGCCTCAACGCGCAGGTGCGCAAGGCCTTTCTCTGGAGCCAGCTGGAAGGCCTGGGCTACAGCGAAATTGCGCAACGCCTTGGGGTATCCGAGCGCACGGTCAAACGCTACATGGCGCAGGCCTATGAGCACTGCCTGCTGGTGGACCTGTAATGGCCGAACCTTCTACTCAAGCCCGCGAAGTCGTACGCACGGCGGCGCGCTGGCTGGCACTGCTGGAGTCAGGCAAGGCCAGTGAAGGTGAGCTGCAGCGCCTGGCGCAGTGGCGCGCCAGCAACACCCTGCATGAGCAGGCCTGGCAGAAGGCGCAGCTGCTGCGCCAACGCTTCGCCCAACTGCCCGGAGAGCTTGCGCTGGCCACGCTCGACCGCCCGGACGCCGAGCGTCGTGCCCTGCTCAAGCAAGCGTTGGGGGTGGCCGCGCTGGTTCCCGCCGCCTGGCTGCTTGGTCGGCAGGTACCACTGGATGCGTGGACCGCCGATGTGCATACCGCTGTGGGGGCGCGCAGTCGACGGTTGCTGGGCGATGGCACGGTCTTGCAGCTGAACACCGACAGTGCCGTCAACATTGACCTGGCAGCGCGACGCCTGACCCTGGTCCGCGGTGAGGTGGCTATCAAAGCCCCCCAAGGCGTGAGCATGGCGGTGCAGGTACCGTTTGGCCAGGTAGCGGTCAACGCAGGCGAGGCCTGTGTTCGTCTGTTCGATCAGTCGTGTCGGGTTTCTGTACTCAATGGCACCGCCACGCTGCAACCACTGCGCGGCACGGCCGTGGCGTTGCAGGCGGGGCAGCAGGCCAGCCTGCAGGCCGCCAGCGTGGGCGCGGTAAGCGGGCTGGATGATTGGCTGCTGGGCTGGCGCGACGGGGTGCTGAGGCTGGACGATCGGCCATTGGGCGACTTGTTGCGTGAATTGCGCAGGTACCGCCCCGGTGTTTTGCGCTGGGCACCGGCGCTGGACACGCTGCGTGTCACCGGCACCTTCCGCCTCGACGACACGGACCGCGCGCTGTCACTGCTAGCGGCCAGCCTGCCGCTGGAGGTACATGCGCGCACCCGTTATTGGGTCACGCTGACGGCGCGAGAAAAACGCGCGTAAGGCTGTCCCCTTTTTTCCACTCGCCGGTCATTAGCAGTAGAAAAAATAACGGGAGCTTCATTCAATGCCTGCAGTACAGCCTTGCCGCCCACGTCCCTGGATGCACCTGGGTTTCACCCTGAGCCTGTTGTTGAGTTCACCCACCTTTGCTGATGATGTTGCCAGGCGTGCCTATCAGGTGCCTGCCGGCAGCCTGGGCGCGGCGCTGACGCGCTTCGCCGAGCAGGCTGGGGTCAGCCTTTCGCTCGACCCGGCACTGCTCCAGGGCCGGCAAAGTGCCGGGTTGTCCGGCCGCTACAGCGTAGCCGAAGGTTTCATGCAACTGCTCCAGGGCAGCGGCCTGCAATGGCAGCAAGTGGGCGAGGGGGCCTTCACCCTGGTGCCTGCAGCGCAAAGCGCCGAGGCAATGGAGATCGCCCCGACCAACATCGTTGGCGGCCCTGCAGCGGGTAGCCAAGCCCAGCCTTACGCCGGCGGCCAGGTCGCCCGACAGGGCGCGCAAGGCATGCTCGGCGCGCGCGACTTCATGGACACGCCGTTCAGCATGACCACCTACACCAGCGACCTGGTCAAGAACCAACAGGCCCGGACGTTGGGCGACCTGGTCGCCAGCGACCCGTCGGTGCGGGCAACCAACCCGGCGGGTGGGCGTTTCGAGCAATTCACCATCCGCGGTTTCAGCCTGTTCAACAGCGATGTCGCCTATAACGGCCTGTATGGCATCCTGCCGACCTACTCGATCGACATGGAGATGGCCGACCGGGTCGACATCATCAAAGGCCCCAGCCAGCTGATCAATGGCATATCGCCCCGGGGCAGCGTGGGCGGCGGTATCAATGTGGTGCCCAAGCGCGCGGGGGATACACCGCTCACCGAGTTCACCGGCAGCTACGCCTCCGATAGCCAGGTGGGTGGTGCGGTGGATATCGGGCGGCGCTTTGGCGAGGGCGACCGGTTCGGCCTGCGCTTCAACGGGGTGAAGCAGTCCGGCGACACCGAATGGGACCACCAGCGTGTGGAACGCGAGATGGCCGTGCTGGGCCTGGACTTTCGGGGGGAGCGCTTGCGCCTCTCTGCTGACCTCGGCCACACCGAGCGTGACACCGACGCCCCCCAGGAACGGGTACTGATCGGCGCCAATGCCAAGGTGCCGAACGCCGACCAGGTGCGCCAGAACTACGCTCAGGCCTGGAGTCAGGCGCGCACCAACGATACCTTTGGTGCGCTCAATGCCGAGTACGATATCAGCGATGCGTTGTTGGCCTACGGCGCGGTCGGTGCCCGCAAGAGCAACCATGACTTTCTGCGGCACAACGTTTCGATCATCAACGATGCGGGTGATTTCAACGTCCAGCCACGGGATTTCTCCCGTGATGAAACCGTGCGCACCGCCATGGCCGGCCTGCGCAACTGGTTCCATACCGGGCCGGTCAGCCATGAGCTGAACCTGGCTGCCACCTACTTCTATATGGACTTCGAAAACGGTGGTGCGCGCTATGCCTCGGCGCCCAGCAACCTCTATGACCCGGTCGCGACACCCAGCCCAACCACGCCGACGCGGATCGATGCCAAGGTCTACACCGAAAACCGCTTCACCGGCTTGGCGCTGGCCGATACGCTCGGCTTTTTCGACGACCGGCTGCTGCTGACGCTGGGGGCCCGCTGGCAGCGTGTTCAGGTCGATGACTGGAGCGATGGCGTCAAGGGCGACACCGCCTACGACGAGGAAAAGGTCTCGCCCTCGGGCGGTGTGCTGCTCAAGGTCACCGACCAGCTCTCGCTCTACGCCAACTACATGGAGGGATTGAGCCAAGGCAAGATCGCACCGTCGACTGCGGTCAACGAGGACCAGATCTTCCCGCCGTTCACCAGCCGCCAGGTGGAGGTCGGCGCCAAGTACGACCTGGGCCATGTCGCCTTTACCGCCAGCGCCTTCCGCATTCGCCAGCCCGCCTACGAGACCAATGCCGGTTCACGCGTGTTCGGCCCCAATGGCAAGCGCGACAACCGTGGCATCGAGCTCAGCGTATTCGGCGAGCCGCTGACGGGCGTTCGCCTGCTGGGCGGAGTGATGTATATCGACAGCGAGCTGACTGACACTATTGGCGGCGCCTACGACGGCAACCGCGCACCGGCAACCCCGGCGTACAACGTCAACCTCGGCGCCGAATGGGATGTGCCCGGGCTGGCCGGGCTGACCTTCACCGCACGGGGCATCCACTCCAGCTCCCAGTACCTGGACCAGAACAACAGCAAGCAGATCGATGGCTGGGAGCGCTTGGACCTCGGCGCGCGGTATGCCTTCAGGGTCGACGCAACCCAGGTCACCTTGCGCGCCAATGTGGAGAACGTGCTGAACGAGCGCTACTGGGCCTCTGCCGGGGCGTCGGATGACAGCGAGCCAGGGCTGACGCTGTCTACGCCGCGTACCTGGCTGCTGTCGGCGACCGTTGGGTTCTAGGGCAGGGGCTGCAGCCAACCCCGCCTGCAGGCGACGGCCCCGCTAGGCCATTCCGTTGCGGCCATGGGCCAGGAAGCCTGGATGCTCGCTCAGCCGTTGATAGTAATCACGCACCGCCGGCAGGTGCGGGTGCTCCAAGGGCGTTTCGAACCAGCGATTGACCGAAAGCCCGATGGGGATATCGGCCAACGTAAAGCGGTCACCGGCCACATAAGCCCCGGTCGTGGCCAACTGCTGCTCGAGGATTCGCATATGGCGCGACCAGTCTGCGCAGCCGGCGGCCAGCGCCTGGGCGTCCTGGTGCGCCGGTGAGTGGCGTACCAGCGACATGAAGGCGTAGCTCCACGAGCGGTTCAGGTCCGAAGCCTGCCAGTCGATCCATTGATCGACCCTGGCCCTGGCCGTGGCTTCGGTGGGGTACACCGGCGCATCGCCATAGCGCGTGGCCAGGTAGCGGATGATGGTGTTGGATTCCCACAGCGTGAAGTCGCCGTCCTGAATCACCGGGACCATGGCGTTGGGGTTCAGGGCCAGGAACGCGGGCGTGTCCGTGGGCTGAAAGCCTGCGCCCCAGTCTTCGCGTTCGAAGGGAACATCGAACTCGATGCAGGCCCAGAGGACCTTGCGCACGTTGATGGAAGAATCCCTGCCCAATATCCGTAGCATGCTGTGCGTCCATTTCCGGTAAGAGCCGACAATGTACCGCGCTGGTCACAACTGCGCCTGGACTTTGGCCGCCACATCGGCGGGCAACCAGGCCTTCCATACGTCTGGGTTGTTGTGCATGAACGCCTTCGCCGCCGCTTCCGGCGCCAGGCGTTTTTTGCTCATTTCAGCAAGTGCCTTGTTCAGGCGATCGATCGGCAGCTCGACCTTTTCGAACACGGCAACCAGTTCCGGGTAGCTCTCCCTGAACGCTTTGGACACACCGATCGACAGTTTCGCCGGCAGCGACTCGCTGCCCCGTGGGTTCGGGTTGTTCGGGTCGGTGAGGGTTGCCCAGGCTTGGGCGTCGAAGGGCGGCTCCTGCAGGCGCACCAGGTCGTGACGGCCGATCAGCGGTGTTGGGCTCCAGTAGTAGAACAGTACCGGTTTGCCGCGGCGGATGGCCGAGTCGACTTCCGCATCCAGTGCGGCCCCCGTGCCACTGCGAAAGTTGTTGTACAGGCTGTCGAGGCCATAGGCCTTGAGCTTCTGGCTATTGACGATCTCGGACGTCCAGCCGCTGGGGCTGTTGAGGAAGCGGCCCTTGCCTGGCGCTTCGGGGTCGCTGAACACCTGCGGGTAGCGCTTGAGGTCATCGACCGTGCGCAGGTCTGGCGCCAGCGCCTCCAGGCCACGATCCGGGTCGCCTTTGATCACGTAGGCCGGTACCCACCAGCCTTCTACAGCGTTTTTCACCGTGTCGCCCAAGGCGAACACCTGGCCGGCCTGCTCGGCCTTGACCCACGCCGGGCTGCGGCCGGCCCATTCCTCGGCGATGACCTGCAGGTCATTGCGCGCCAATGAGATTTCCATGCCGACGGTGCTGCCGGGGAGGGTGTCGGTGGGGTAGCCATACCCGTCCTCGACGATCCGGCGCAGGATCGCGGTGGTCAGGGCGCCGCTTTCCCAGTTGATGGCGCCAAAGCGGATAGGCGGGCGTTGTTCAGCTGATGCCGCGCTGTCGGTACTGGCCAGCCCCGCGGTAAGCAGCAGGGCGGCCAGCAGCGTTGGGATTTTCCTCATCAGTACCTCGACGGTTGTCACTGCGTGTGCCGGGCAAGTGTAGTCCACCGTTTCGCACGCTTTGGCAGCACCACCGGAACGGCTTCTGTCTGTGCTCGAACGGTACCACTTGCAAGGCTTCGCCCCCGCCCGCGATCGCCGGGCCAGTCGAGACGAAAGGAAGACGAGATGCGTTTGAATCTGGATTTCGTGTATTACCGCAACTTTACCTTCGATGGGCATTTCCATGTGCGTTGCAGCGGCGACGACCTGCACAAGGTCAAGTCGATTCATTACCTGCTGGAGCGCATTGCAGGCGAGGATGTGGTCCACCTGGATGGCGCTACGGTGGCTTCACAGGTCAGTAGCGGGCAGGTCGCCCACCATGGTTGCCCGGCCATGTTGAGCTGCGAGGCGCTGGCGGGCAGCTACAGGATCAGGCCGCAGGTGACGCTGATGGACAGCGAAATCCTCGCGCTGAACCTGCCCGCCGAAGCGGACGCCACCTGGCGCCCAGCACCGCTGGCCATCGACATCAGCGAGGGTGAACTGACCCGGGGCATTCTGGACAGCGTGGCGTTATCGTCCACCTCCACGCGGCGCAAGCGATCGGTGCGGGCCGCGAGCGCATTCCCGTATCGCCCCGAAGGCCAGCGTTACCCCGCGCTGGTGCTGGTGTTCGCCGAAGGAGGCTACGCGCGGCTCATGGCTGACCTGCAGCCCGATGCCAGGTCGGTACTGGCAAGGTACTGGCCGGGGCTGCAGCAAGTGATCCAGGTGCATCCGTTTCTTGACCATCAAGAGCGGGAGGACGCGCGGTTCAAAGTGCTCGCCAATCACTACTGGATCGAGCAGCCCCAGAGCATGCTCAACGACACGTTCGTCGCGTTGATCCAGACCCTGGAGGCCCTTGATTACGTCGACGCCACGGCATTCGTGCCGCCTCAGCTCGAGCACGGCAACTTGCTGTTGCTCGGTGGGGCCGCTGTGATTGCCACACTGCTCACTGGCGGGGCGTATGTCGCCGGCACCAATGCCCACGATGAAGCCCAGCCCACCCCGGACTTCGAAGCCCTGCAGCGTTACCTGGATGCACCCGATGCCAGGTACCGCGGCCTGAACATTCGCAAAGTCTGGGCGGCTGGCGTGAAGGGCAGAGGTGCACGGGTGCACTTTTCCGATGGTGGCCTGCATGCCAACCATGAAGACTTGCGGGGCAACCCGAAGTTGAACGTGATTCCGCCATCGATCAACAGGGATGCAGACCATGGCACCGCATCGGTCGGTGTGCTGTCGGCGCGTGACAACGGCCTCGGCATGACCGGTATTTGCCATGCGGCAGAGCTGTACCTGTATGACAACCTGGCCATCGATGCGCGCAGTTACTCACAAACGCTGAAAAACCTGCTGGCTTACACCAGCGCTGGAGACATCGTCGCTATCAACCGGCAGACGGCCAACCCCAATGCGCTGGGTACGTTCTTGCCTGCGTTGCATGAAAAGACCTGGTGGGATGTCACCCAGGCGCTGACCGAGCGCGGTGCGGTAGTGCTCAATGCTGCGTGCAACGGCACCTACAAGAGTGATGACAAGGCCGGCACCACACAGGGCTATGGTGTCGACCTTGGGGAGTGGCGCTATTTCAACGACCATGGTGACGCCGACGCGATTCTGGTGGGGGCTTGCCATTCCTGGGATGGCAAGGCGCACCAGTACTCCAACTACAACTACCGCTACAGCATGCTCAATGCCTGGGGCGACAGTGTCGCGACGCTGGGTTACGGCGCACTGCAGGACAAGAACGAACACGACCGCGACTACACCAGCAACTATGGCGGCACCTCGAGCGCCACACCCCTGGTCACCGGCGCCCTGGCCTTGATCCAGTCCTACGCCATCGAACAGCATCACCTTTACCTGAACGCCCGGCAGATGCACCTGCTGGTGATGCAGTCGGGCTACAAGGACGCCACGTCAGCCGATACCGGCAGGTTGCCCATGGGCGCCCGACCCAATGTACTGGGCGCCTTGATGCTGCTCGACCGGATCTTGCAGGCCGGCAGGTTTTACCTGCCGGACGATGGTGTGTGCGGCGATGAATGTGCGTCTTAGGGCTCAGACGCGGAACTGATCCATCAACGCCTGCTGTTGATTGGCCAGGCTGTTGAGCGACTGGCTGACCCGCGCCGATTCGTTGGCCTGGCCCGACAGCGATTCGGTGACATCACGTATGGTCGCGACATTGCTGTTGATCTCTTCGGCCACCGCGCTTTGTTCTTCGGCGGCCGAGGCGATCTGCAGGTTCATGTCGGTGATCACGGTCACGGCCTGGCCGATACGTTGCAGCGCGGTAACCGCCTGGCCGACCTGCTCGACACCGCCCTGGGCCTGGCGGTGGCTGTTGTCCATGGCGCCGACCACCTCGCGGGTGCCGGTTTGCAGTGCCTCGATGACCTGGCGGGTTTCTTCCACCGATTCCTGGGTGCGCTGCGCCAGGTTACGCACTTCATCGGCCACCACCGCGAAACCACGCCCGGCCTCGCCGGCACGGGCGGCTTCGATGGCGGCGTTGAGCGCTAGCAGGTTGGTCTGTTCGGCGATCGAACGGATCACCTCCAGCACCGAGCCGATTTTCTCACTGTTCTGCGCCAGCCCTTCGACTTCGCTCATGGCCTGGCTCATGTTGGCGGCCAGTGTGTCGATGCTGTGGGTGGTGCGGTCGATCACCGCCAGGCCTTCGCGGGTGGCCTGGTCGGCATCGCGCGCCGCCTGGGCAGCCTGGGCGGCGCTGCGGGCGACGTCCTGGGCCGTGGCGCTCATTTCGTGCGAGGCGGTGGCCACCTGGTCGACCTGGCGGTATTGCTGCTCCATGCCGGCGCTGGTTTGCGTGGCAATTGCCGAGGACTGATCGGCGGTGCCGCGGGCTGCCTGCACCGAGCGTTTGACCTCGGCGATGGTCGGCTGCAGTTTGTCCAGGAAGCGGTTGAACCAACCGGCCAGTTCGCCGAGCTCGTCGTGCTTGTCGTAGGTCAGGCGGCGGGTGAGGTCGCCTTCGCCACTGGCGATGTCCTTGAGCATGGCCGCCACCCCGAGGATCGGCCGGGTCACGCCACGGGCCATCAGCCACACCAGCAACAGGCCGGCAATCGCAGCGCCCAGGCCGAGGCCCAGTTCCAGCAGGGTGCCGCTGGTGTTCAGGGCGTCGAGCTCTTGTTTCAGCGCTTCGGCCGGGCCGGTCAGGGCGATTTCCGGCACATCCAGCAGCACACCCCATGGCTGGGCGCCAGGGATCGGCTGGAACGCCGCGAGTACCTTGAGGCGTTGCTGGTCGTGGTGGACGCTCAATTTACCCTCGGCCAGCTTACGTACCAGTTCGGCGCCTTTGCCGGTGTCGACCTGGTCGAAACGCTGCGCCAGCTTGCTGGCGTCGGCGCTGTAGCCGGCCAGCAGGCCCACGGGGCTGAGGATGCCGACCGTGGTGCGGCCTTCGTACAGGCTGCGGCTGGCTTCCTGGCTCAGGGCCTGCAGGCTGTTGAGGTTGATGTCGATGGACAGGGTGGCGATCACCTTGCCGTTGACCGCCAGCGGGAAGACGATGCTGGTCATCAGCACGCGCTGGCCGTCGATGTCGTAGAAATAGGGTTCCACCACGCACACCTGGCCGCTGCTGCGCGGGCACACCCACCAGGTGTTGGCGGGCTGGCCACTGGGGCCGATCTCGGTGTTGCTCATGTCGTGTTCGGGCAGGGCCATGGCGGTCAGGTGGCCGGCCCGCGGTTGCGACCAGTACAGGGCGAAACGCCCGGTCTCGTTGCTGCCAAGCTCGGGCTGGCCGGTGAACAGGCTGTCCTTGCCGTCCAGCGCATTGGGTTCGAATACCAGTGACAGGCCCAGCAGCTCGGGGTTGGCCTGCAAGGCTGCACGAACCTGGCGGGTCATGTCTTCACGCAGGTCGTAGGCATCGAGGAAACGCTTTTCGGCCTGCTCACGCAGGAACAGCACCTGGCGGGCGAACCCGGCACCGTACTGGTAGGCATCCATGAACTGGCGACGAATGTTCAGGGCCTGAACTTCACCTTGCGACTCGATGCGCGCCTGCGCCGCTTCACTGAGCATCTTCTCGCTGCTGGCTTTGACCAGGTCCGAGCTGTGGTCCATGCGGTAGAGCGAAAGGCCAACGAGCAGTGTGACGATGCTGGCCAGGCACAGGCCGGCAAGCAGGGTGATCTTCCACTGGATGGAAAGTTGTCGCAAAGGCATGGGGCGCCCCTTTTTTGAGGGTAAGGGTTTGGCTTTGGATCTCGGTCGGGGCTCAGCCCCTGCGTTATATCGGCGCTCTGTGGTTTTTCTTTATTCAAACATTCAATTTAAATTTGCCGGCCCGCGTAATACGCCGCCCTCTGGCGCTTTTGACATCTGTGCCCCAGTGCTGCAGAGTGCGCGCTTTTTGTCTGCAGCTACGAGGAAAGCCAAACCATGAATGCAGTGATTGCCGCGGTAGGCATCATGCTGATACTCAGCCTGTCACGGGTGCACGTGGTCATCGCCTTGATCATCGGCGCCTTGGCCGGCGGCCTGGTCGGCGGCCTGGGCATGGAGGGAACGCTCAAGGCCTTCAACGGCGGCCTGGGCGGCGGCGCCACGGTGGCGTTGTCCTATGCCTTGCTCGGCGCCTTTGCCGTGGCCATCGCCAAGTCCGGCCTGGCCCACGCCCTGGCCGACCGTGCGCTGGCGATGATCGACCGCCAGGGGCAGGCCACCGGCGGCAAGGTCAAGTGGCTGCTGATCGGCCTGATGCTGGTGGTGGCGGTGTCGTCGCAGAATATCCTGCCGATTCACATCGCCTTCATCCCGCTGCTGGTGCCGCCGCTGCTGTATGTACTGACCCGCCTGCGCATCGACCGCCGGCTGATCGCCTGCGTGATCACTTTTGGCTTGATCACGCCCTACATGTTCCTGCCGGTGGGGTTTGGCAATATCTTCCTCAACGAGATCCTGCTGGCCAACGTTGCCCGCGCCGGCGTCGATGTGAGCGGTGTCAACGTCACCCATGCCATGGCCATTCCGGCAGCGGGCATGCTGGCCGGCTTGCTGCTGGCGGTGTGCTTCAGCTACCGCAAAAAGCGTGATTATGACCTGGCGCGCATCGAGCAGGTCGAGCAGGTCAGCGTGCAGTACAACCCGCTGACCCTGCTGGTGGCGGGGCTGGCGATCGCTGCGGCGTTCATCGTTCAGCTGTGGCTGGACTCGATGATCATCGGTGCCATGGTCGGCTTCCTGATCTTCTCACTGTCGGGCATCGTGCGCTGGAAAGACACCGACAGCCTGTTCACCGAAGGCATGAAGATGATGGCCATGATCGGGTTCATCATGATCGCCGCTTCGGGGTTCGCCGAGGTACTCAAAGCCACTGGCGAAGTCAAAGGGCTGGTGGAAACCTCGGCGCAATGGATCGACCACAGCAAGGGCGTTGGTGCCTTGCTGATGCTGCTGGTGGGGTTGCTGGTGACCATGGGCATCGGTTCGTCGTTCTCGACGGTGCCGATTCTGGCGGCGATCTTCGTGCCGCTGTGCGTGCAGCTGGGCTTCGACCCCTTGGCCACCGTGTGCATCGTCGGCACCGCCGGTGCCCTGGGCGATGCAGGCTCGCCGGCATCGGACTCGACCCTGGGGCCAACCTCGGGGCTCAACGTCGATGGCCAGCATCACCACATCTGGGACACCGTGGTACCGACCTTCCTGCACTACAACCTGCCACTGCTGGCGTTTGGCTGGTTGGCGGCGATGACGCTCTAGGCCATCAGCCCTTGTCGGGCGGTGGGGAAATGCTGTTGAGGACGGTGCTGCCGTCCTTGCTGCGGGTCAGGTACACCGGCAGCACCTTGGGCAGGTTGTCCACCAGGCGCCCGACTTCACGGGTGTTGTAGATGCCGCTGATGCGGATGCGGCCGGTGCTGGCATCGGCCAGCAGCAGGGGCGCATCGAGGTAGCGGTTGATCACCGGCAGTGCCTGTTCGAGGCTGAGGTTGTCGAGCACCAGCTGGCCGCGGCGCCAGGCCAGGCTGTTGCCGTGGTCTTCGCTCTGGGCCAGCTGCGGTTCGAAGTCGCCGGTACGGTAGCTGGCCTGCATGCCGGGGCCCAGGCGGTAGCCGCCGGTGCTGCCGTCGCTGCTGACCAGCACCGACCCCTGCACCAGGGTGACCTTGACCTGGTCCTGATACTTCCACACGTTGAATTGGGTGCCGGTGACCCGGGTCTGGCCTTGGCCGGCACGGACGATGAACGGGTGGCTGCTGTCATGCTGCACCTTGAAGAACGCTTCGCCTCGCGTGAGCGTGACCTGGCGCTGGTCCCTGAAGTTGAAGTAGGTCAGTTCGGTATTGAGGTTGAGCTCCACCGTGCTGCCGTCGCTCAGCTGGACCGTCCGTGCCTGGTTGCCTGCTTCAATGTGCTGGTAGTGGTTGGGTAGCCAGCCTTGCATCCAGCCGATCCAGCCCGCCAGGGGCAAAACCAGCAGGGCGACGGCTGCCGCCGAGGCCATTGGCCGCCAATGATGGCGCCGCCTCGCCACCTGACGCGGCGGCGGGTTGAAGTCGACGACCGTGGCGTTGCGCGGCAGAAGGTCGGCGGTGAACCAGATCTCCAGCATCGCCTGGTATTCGTCGTGGTGGCGCGGGTCCGCTGCCAACCAGCGGGCGAAGGCCTCGCGCTCGGCCGGGGTGCAATCGTCGGCGTGCAGGCGCATGCACCACTGCGCGGCGGCGTCGGTGATGGCATCGTCAGGGCTGGGATTGAGGCGGTCTTGGTTCATTGCGGCTCCGGGTTTTGCGCATTCTACTCCTGCCAGGGGGCTCCCGAGAACCGAGGTAATGGCGAATGACTATCAGTTGTGTGTGTTTTTCATCGGGTTCGCCCGTGTTTTTCAGCGTTTGAGAACCTTTCCCGGGCACTTGCGGGTTAACCAGGCTATTTCCATAGCCCCCTAATGAAAGCTTTGACATTTGCTGCCTAGGCAGTAATATTTTTACACAATTGTCCGAGCTGCTGTCGATGTCCCATTTCACCCCGCAAAACTTCCAGTCCTGCGCCATCGGCATGCTCCTGGGCCGTGCGGCCATCCTGAAGGACCGCATTCTCGACTGGCACCTCGAATCAGAAGGCGTCACCGCCGCGCAGTTCAAGGTGTTGATCATCGTCACCCAGTACCAGGTGGATACGCCGGCCGAGGTCTGCCGCTATCTGGGCCTGGACAGCGGCTCGATGACCCGCATGCTCGACCGCCTCGAGCACAAGGGCCTGATCTTGCGCAACCGCTGCGCTGACGACCGTCGCCAGGTACGCCTGGCCCTGACCGCCGAAGGCCAACGCCTGGCCGACCGCTTGCCAGAGATCGGCGCGGCGGCGATGAACGAACTGGTCGGCGTACTGCAGCCTGACGAACTCAAGACCCTTGAAGGCCTGCTGGCCAAGGTCCTGCTCGGTGCCGGCGACCCTCTGACGATCCGCCGCTTCGGCGATCGTTGATCCCTGTTACATATTCCAAGGTATTGTCATGGCCAATAACGCAGACAACTCAACTCCCTCCGCCGCACCCGAACCGTCGCGCAAGCGCAAGGTCTGGCTGCTTGGCCTGTTGCTGGTGGTGCTGCTCGCCGGCGCTGGCGCCTGGGCCTGGTACAGCCTGATCGGGCGCTGGCACGAAAGCACCGACGACGCCTACGTCAACGGCAACGTCGTGGAAATCACCCCGCTGGTCACCGGCACCGTTACCAGCATTGGCGCCGATGACGGCGACCTGGTGCACGCCGGCCAGGTGCTGCTGCAGTTCGATCCCGCCGACAGCGAGGTGGCCCTGCAGTCTGCCGAAGCCAAGCTGGCCCGCACGGTGCGAGAGGTCCGTGGCCTGTACAGCAACGTCGATTCCCTCAAGGCCCAGCTGCAGACCCGCCAGGCCGAGCTGCAGAAGGCCCAGCAGAACTACAACCGACGCAAGGTGCTGGCCGACAGCGGCGCGATTGCCGCAGAAGAAATTTCCCACGCCCGGGACGACCTGACCGTGGCCCAGGCCGCCGTCAACAGCGCCCGTCAGCAACTCAATACCAGTACGGCGCTGGTGGACGACACGGTGGTGTCTTCGCACCCCGAGGTCATGGCCGCCGCCGCCGATCTGCGCCAGGCATACCTGGACCACGCACGCACCACGCTGGTGGCGCCAGTCACCGGTTACGTTGCCAAACGTACCGTGCAGCTCGGCCAGCGTTTGCAGCCGGGCACCGCGACCATGGCAGTCATCCCCCTGGACGAGGTGTGGATCGACGCCAACTTCAAGGAAACCCAGCTGCGCGACATGCGTATCGGCCAACCCGTGGAAATCAGCGCTGACCTGTACGGCAGCGACGTCAAGTACAGCGGCACGGTCGACAGCCTGGGCGCCGGTACCGGCAGCGCGTTCGCCTTGCTGCCGGCACAGAACGCCACCGGCAACTGGATCAAGATCGTCCAGCGCGTGCCGGTGCGCATCCACCTCAGCCCGGATCAGCTCAAGGACCACCCGCTGCGCATCGGCCTGTCCACCGTGGTCGAGGTCGACCTGCACGACCAGAGTGGCCCGGCCCTGGCCCAGCAGCCGCCGCAGCAGGCCAGCTACACCACCCAGGTGTACGACCGTCAGTTGGTCGAAGCTGACCGTCTGATCGCTCGGCTGATCCACGACAACAGTGCCCCTGGCAAGACGGCGCAACGATGAGCAACAACGCTGCGGCGCAGTTCACCCCGCCGAGCCTGCTGCTGACCACCATAGGCCTGTCGCTGGCGACGTTCATGCAGGTGCTCGACACCACCATCGCCAACGTCGCCTTGCCGACCATTTCCGGCAACCTGGGGGTGAGTTCCGAGCAGGGCACCTGGGTGATCACCTCGTTCGCGGTGAGCAATGCCATCGCGTTGCCGTTGACCGGCTGGCTCAGCCGGCGTTTCGGTGAGGTCAAACTGTTCATCTGGGCCACGCTGCTGTTCGTACTGGCGTCTTTTCTGTGCGGTATCTCGCAGTCGATGCCGGAGCTGGTGGGCTTTCGAGTGCTGCAAGGTGTGGTGGCCGGGCCGCTTTACCCGATGACCCAAACCTTGCTGATCGCTGTCTACCCGCCGGCCAAGCGGGGGATGGCGCTGGCGTTGCTGGCGATGGTCACGGTGGTGGCGCCGATTGCCGGGCCGATCCTGGGCGGCTGGATTACCGACAGTTACAGCTGGCCGTGGATCTTCTTCATCAACGTGCCCATCGGCCTGTTCGCGGCCGCAGTGGTGCGTCAGCAGATGCGCGCACGGCCGGTGGTCACCAGCCGCCAGCCGATGGACTACATCGGCCTGCTGACCTTGATCGTGGGGGTGGGCGCATTGCAGGTGGTGCTCGACAAGGGCAATGACCTGGACTGGTTCGAGTCGTCGTTCATCATCATCGGCAGCCTGATCTCGGTCGTGTTCCTGGCGATCTTCATCATCTGGGAGCTGACCGACCGCCATCCTGTGGTCAACTTGCGGCTGTTCGCGCACCGTAATTTCCGTATCGGTACCATTGTGCTGGTGGGAGGCTACGCAGGCTTTTTCGGCATCAACCTGATCCTGCCGCAATGGTTGCAGACGCAGATGGGCTACACCGCCACCTGGGCAGGCCTTGCGGTGGCACCGATCGGCCTGCTGCCGGTGATCATGTCGCCGTTCGTGGGCAAGTACGCGCAGCGGTTCGACTTGCGGGTGCTGGCGGGGTTGGCGTTCTTGGCCATCGGCGCCAGCTGTTTCATGCGTGCAGGCTTCACCAATGAGGTGGATTTCCAGCACATTGCCCTGGTGCAACTGTTCATGGGGATCGGTGTAGCGCTGTTCTTCATGCCGACCTTGAGCATCCTGCTGTCGGACCTGCCGCCGCACCAGATCGCCGACGGGTCTGGCCTGGCGACGTTCCTGCGTACATTGGGCGGCAGCTTTGCGGCGTCGTTGACCACCTGGATCTGGATCCGCCGGGCGGACCAGCATCATGCCTACCTGAGCGAGAACATCAGCCAGTTCGACCCGGCGACGCGGCACACGCTGGAGCAGCTGGGCGGGGCCAGCCCGCAAAGCTATGCGCAGCTGGAGCAGATACTCAACGGGCAGGCCTACATGATGTCGACGGTGGATTACTTCACCTTGATGGGCTGGATATTCGCCGGCCTGATCCTGTTGGTGTGGTTCGCCAAGCCACCGTTCGCTGCCAAGGCCGGGCCGGCGTCGGCAGGGCATTGAGGCCCGGACACGGCCCCGGCGTATGGCGAACAATCAAGCGCTGTACGCCACGTGCGCCTGAGATCGAGCGCTGCCTGGGCAGTGCTCGATCTGGAGGGTGGCAGAGCGATCAAGGCATGCCTTTGGTTTACTGCAAGTGCACCTTCAATTCCCCAGCCGCTTGGCGCATCGCTGCCTTCACCGCAGGCACCTCGCTCAGCGGGTTCAGCAACCCGTAGTCGTGAATCATGCCGTTGTAGCGCACCGATGTTACCGTCACCCCGGCCGCATCCAGTTTGCGTGCATACGTCTCACCTTCATCACGCAGCACATCGAACTGCGCCGTCTGCACCAGCGCTGGCGGCAACCCTTTGAGCTGCTCGCTGCTGGCCCTTAGCGGCGAGGCGTAGATCTGTTCGCGGGCCTTGGGGTCGGTGGTGTAGCTGTCCCAGAACCACTTCATCATCCCTGTGGTGAGGAAGTGGCCCTCGGCAAACTGTTTGTACGAAGCCGTCTCGAAGCTGGCATCGGTCACTGGCCACAACAGCAACTGGAAGCGCAACTGGGGCGTACCGGCCTCTTTGGCCTTGAGCGCGACCACCGCCGCCATGTTGCCACCGACACTGTTGCCGGCCACGGCCAGGCGCTTGCCGTCCACACCCAGCGCTTTGCCATGCTCGGCCACCCAGCGGGTCGCGGCGTAGGCCTGGTTGATTGCAGTGGGGTAGTGCGCCTCTGGGGAGGGGGTGTAATCCACATAGACGGCCACTGCGCCAGAACCCACCACCAGATCGCGAATCAGCCGCTGGTGGGTCGGGAAGTCGCCCAGCACCCAGCCGCCGCCATGGAAGAACATGAACACCGGCAACTCGCCTTTGACGTTGGCCGGGCGCACGATCTGCAGCTTGATCGCCTCACCGTTGACCTTGATGGTACGTGCTGTCACTTCGATGCCAGACAGGTCCACCTTTACCGACGCCTGGGCATCGGTCAGCACGGCGCGGGCATCTTTAGGGCTGAGTTGTTCGAGCGGCTTGCCACCGCCTTTTTCCAAGGCTTCGAGGAAAGCCTGGGTGTGCTGCTCGACACCTGGGCTACCTGCTGCCAGTGCACTGGTTGCAGACAAGGCCAAAAGGCCGGCACTAAGGGTTTTGTGGACAATGTTCATGGGCGAATCCTTTTCTGGGCACGGGTTGTGGGTGGGCGTATTGCCTGGCCTTGGCGGCCATCGCTGCGACCTGTGCGTAGAGTAGGCAGATGCAATGATGGGAAAAAGCCGCTATAAAGCGTTTGACTGTCACCAAGAGCGAGACAATGAACCCGTACGAAGACATGCGCATTTTTGCCCAGGTCATGGAGGCCGGCAGTTTTACCGCCGCCGCCGACCGCCTGGGCATGTCCAAGCAGTCGGTCAGCCGGCGCCTGATGCAGCTCGAAGAGCGCCTGGGCGTACGCCTGCTCAACCGCTCCACCCGGCGCCTGGATGCCACCCCGCTGGGCCAGCACTACTACCAGTCGGCCTTGCGCTTGCTGGGTGAGGTGCAGCAGGTGGAGCACGACATCAGCGGCCAGGCCCAGGCCTTGCGCGGCACCCTGCGCTTGAGCGCGCCGTTGTCGTTCGCCATGGCGCACCTGGGGTGCCTGTTGACCGAGTTCCTGCGCTTGCACCCACAGGTGAATGTGGAGGTGGACCTGAGCGATCGGCCGGTGGACCTGATCGGCGAGGGTTATGATTTGGCCTTGCGTATCGGTGCGCTGGAGGATTCCAGCCTGATCGCGCGGCGCATTGCCGATGTCGAGCGGGTGTATTGCGCCAGCCCTGCGTATCTTCAGGCGCGGGGCGCGCCGCAGCGGCCCGAGCTGCTGGCCGAGCATGACTGCCTGCCCTATGGCCATTCACGGCAAGTGCAATGGCAGTTCACCCAAGGGGGCAGGGCTCAGGCAATCGCAGTGGCCGGCCGCATGCGCGCCAATAACGGTGAGTTGCTCAGGGACGCGGCGATCGCCGCGATGGGGGTGACTTACCTGCCGACCTTCATCGTCGGGCAGGCGTTGGCGGACGGGCGCCTGGTGAGGGTGCTGGAAGACTGGACGCCGCCGGCGTTGCAATTGTCGGCGGTGTATCCGCAGCATCGGCAGGTGGCCAGGCCGGTGCAGGGGTTTGTCGAGTTCTTGCGCGAGCGGCTGGCGCAGCTTTAGCCGTTGTGGGATCAGCCGCCAATTTTGCTGCTCATGCGCTCGCCGCGACGCGCTATGCTTGGCCCATGAGCACAGCACCTGCCTTACGCCAACCTTGCCCACCTGGCGCCTGTGACTGCGGCCGCGAGCACTTGGCCGCGCAGCCGCCTGCGGCCCAGCGCATCCTCTTGCTCACCCGCCAGGAGGAGAAGCGCCTGATCGAGCGGCTGGAAAACCTCAAGGACCTCGATGACCTGCAGCGCTTGCAGGCCAGGATGTACGAGAACCTGGGCATCCGGGTTCACATCGCTCCGGGTTACAACGAGGTGCGGACCATGCGCGGAATCGTCATCGAACTCGATGACCAGCCTGGCTTGTGCCGCAAGACCCGCCAGTCGATTCCGGCGGCTATCCGGCGAGGGTTGGAGCGCAACCCGCAGGTGGCTTACCGCTTGCTGGACACCCATGACTTGCTCAGGGATGCCTGAGGCCCAGACGTTGTCATGCCCAATCGCTAATTTTCGGGAAGCTTCCTACGTCTACCAGAGAGCCGCCCTACGCCAGGTGCGTAGCGGCATCCATCACTCAAGGAGACAGGCAATGACTTCCGTTTTCGACCGCGACGATATCCAGTTCCAGGTAGTGGTCAACCACGAAGAGCAGTATTCCATCTGGCCCGATTACAAGGCGATCCCCAACGGCTGGCGCGCTGTGGGCAAGAGCGGGCTGAAAAAGGACTGCCTGGCCTACATCGATGAAGTCTGGACCGATATGCGCCCGCTGAGCCTGCGTCAGAAGATGGCTGACGCTGCCGCACAGTGACCGCGCTCAACCTGCTGTGCCTGCCTTATTCCGGGGCCAGTGCCATGGTCTTCAGCCGTTGGCGGCGCAAGTTGCCCGCCTGGCTGCAGGTACGCCCGGTCGAATTGCCTGGGCGCGGCGCACGTATGGGCGAGCCGTTGCACACCGACATGCAGGCCTTGGCCCGGCAGTTGGCGGCCGAACAGCGCCTGGCCGCTGCCGCACCTTATGCGTTGCTCGGCCATAGCCTGGGGGCGCTGCTGGCCTTCGAGCTGGCCCACGAGCTGCAGGCACTGGGCTGCCCGTCACCGGTGGCGCTGTTCGCCTGCGGTACAGCGGCGCCGACCCGGCGTGAAGACTACGACGGCAAGAACTGGCGCGACCCAAAGAGCGATGACGAGCTGCGCAACGAACTGCGGGCGCTCAATGGCACGCCGGAGGAGGTGCTGGCCAACGCTGAGCTGATGAGCCTGACGTTACCGATCCTGCGTGCCGATTTTCTGCTCTGCGGCCGTTACCGTTACCGCCCGAGGCCTCTGCTGGCGTGTCCGCTGCATGTGCTGGGTGGGCAAGACGACCGCGCCAGTGAAGCGCAGCTGCGCGCCTGGGGCCAGGAAACCCAGGGTGCGTTCACCTTGCAGATGTTTGCGGGCAGCCACTTCTTCATCCATGAGCAGGAGGACCGCGTGCTCACGGTGCTGACTGCAGCGCTGGCGCCGCATCGGCTCTGCGCCTGATTGACGTTGCCGCTTGCCTGGGGGAGGCTAGGTGTTTTCCCAGGCAAGAGGCAGACAATGCTGATCGATCCCCACAAGGCCACGCTGCTGGTCGTCGACATCCAGGAAAAGCTCATCGGCGCCATGAGCGATGCCGAGGGCACCCGCGCCCGGGCCCGCTGGCTGCTGGCAGCCTGCACCGATCTTGCGCTGCCGATCGTCATCAGCGAACAGTACCCCAAAGGCCTGGGGCATACCCTGCCCGAACTTCTTGCAGCCGCCCCTGCGGCGGAAGTCGTGGAAAAGACCCATTTTTCCTGCGTTGCCGCCCAATGCCTGCCAGCCAGCCTGTTGGCGCGAGAGCAAGTGATCGTGTGCGGCATGGAAACCCACGTCTGCGTGCTGCAGAGCGTGCTTGGCCTGTTGGCCTTGGGCAAGCAGGTGTTCCTGGTCGAAGATGCCTGCGACAGCCGTACCCTGGCCAACAAGGCTGCAGGGCTGGCGCGGATGCGCCAGGCCGGTGCGCAGGTAGTGACCCGCGAAATGGTGCTGTTCGAACTCATGGGCAACGCCAGCCACCCGCAGTTTCGCCACATCAGCAAGACCTACCTGGTCGGGGAGCAACCCTGAACGGCCGGCTGTTGGCGGCCGGGTTGATGGCCCTGGCGCTGCTGCAGGGCTGCGCCGGGCGTCGCGAGGAGGAGCCCGAGGCCGACCCCGCCAAGGTGCGTGCACAGCTGCTGCGCTTGTTGCCGGCCCAGGCCAAGGACCGCGAGGGTTGGGCCAAGGATATCCAGGTCGCGTTCGAAGCCCAGCGCATCGCGCCGAGCAAGAGCAACCTGTGTGCGGTGCTGGCGGTGACCGAACAGGAATCGACGTTCAACGCCGACCCGCAGGTCCCCAACCTTGGGCGCATTGCGCGTGCCGAGGTCGACCGACGCGCCGCCAGCCTGCATATCCCGCGGTTGCTGGTGGACGGTGCACTGAATACGGCTTCGGGCAATGGCCAGACTTATCAGCAGCGGCTGCTCGCCGTGCGCAGTGAGAAACAACTGAGTGCGCTGTACGACGAGTTCATCACCGGTTTACCGCTGGGCCGGACCTTGCTGGGTGGGCTGAACCCGGTGCACACCGGCGGGCCGATGCAGGTCAGCGTCGAGTTTGCCGAGCAGCACGCCAAGGACTACCCCTACACCTACGACGGCACCATTCGCCAAGAAGTCTTCAGCCGTCGTGGCGGCATGTATTTCGGTATCGGGCATCTGCTGGGTTACCCCGCGCACTACGAGCGCCAGCTCTATCGCTTCGCCGACTTCAACGCCGGCTGGTACGCCAGCCGCAATGCCGCGTTTCAGGGAGCCCTGAGCAAGGTGACCGGTGTGCCCTTGGCCCTGGATGGCGACCTGATCGCCCCCGGCGCGATCATGCCAGGCAATACCGAGCAGGCAGCGCGCAAGCTGAGTGTGAAACTGGGGCTGCGTCACCCGCAGATCCGCAGCCAGCTGGAGCTGGGCGACAGCCTGGCCTTCGAAGACAGCAAACTGTACAGCGGGGTGTTCGCCCTGGCTGACGCGGCCGCCGGCAAGCCGGTGCCGCGCGCCAGGTTGCCGGGGATCCAGCTGAAAAGCCCGAAGATCACCCGCAAGCTGACCACGGCGTGGTTTGCGGGGAGGGTGGATGAGCGTTACCAGCGGTGCATGAAACGCTAGGGCGGCCTGCCATGGCCCAATCGCCGGCAAGCCGGGGATTGGGCCACGGCGCAGGCTGTATCACCCTTTGCTCAGCGCTCCGACCACCTGATCGATGCTGGTCTTGAGCCCGGTCACGGCGTCTTGCGGGTCACTTTCGACCACCAGCAGGGTGGCCCCCGAGGCCTTGATCACCTCGGCCACCGCCGCATCCGGCTGCCGATGATCGAGCACCAGTGCCACGTCCTGGCCCTTGAGGTTCTCGCCCAGTGCCTTGAGCGCGGCTTCATCCCACTTGCCGTCGGCCGGCAGTGGCTGTTCCACCACATCCAGGTTCAAGCCGCTGGCCAGATACCCCAAACGCTCGGACAGGCTGACCACGCTGAGGTTGTCGAGCTCGGCAAGCTTGGTCTGGCTGCTGGCGGTCAATTCCAGCAACTGGCGCTTGAGCGCTGCCAGGTTGCCCTGGATCTTCGCTTTGTCGGCGGGCGCCAGGCGCTCCAGGTCGTTGGCCAGTACATCGGCCATGCGCCCCAGGTTGGTCGGGTTGAGCCAGGGGTAGGCGTCGTAGGCGTTGTCGCCAGTGACCGCGATGCCAGGCAGGGCGCCGTCCACCGGCCGCGCAGCATCGATTTCGACGATGCGGATATTGCTCCGCCGGGCCATTGGATACAGCGGGTCGTCGCGCCAGATCGAGCGCACGCCGATCACCGCATCGGCCTGTTGCGCGGCTTTGGCAAGGCTGGCGCCGCCACGGCTGCTGAAGTACGAGGGTTGGCGGCTGGCTGGCAGGTTGGCCGGCGCGGCGCGCTTGAGCTGCACCGCAGTGCCGTCGAGCAAGGCAGCAGCCAGGCTATGGGTCACCGGCAGGGTGGTCAGCACCTCGGTGGCGAGGGCGAGCGAGGGCAGGCCGGTGAGGGCCAGCGCCAGGGTGAGGTGTTTCAGGTTCATGCCGGGTTTCCTTGCAGGCGTGGGACGAGGGCGCGGGCCAGGGCCGCGAGGGCGAAGCAGATGCCGGCAACCAGAATGATCGCGGCACCCGATGGTACCGGCAGGTCGAAGACGATCGGCAACAGGATGCCCAGCAGGGTGCTCAGGGTGGCGATCAGTACCGAGATGAAGAAAAAGCCTTTGAGCGACTGGCTGACCAGGCGTGCGGCAGCGGCGGGGATCACCAGCAGGGCTCCGACCAGGATCGCCCCGATCACCTTCACCGACGCCACCGTTACCAGCGTCACCAACACCACGAACAGGTAGTCCAGGGTCTTCACGGCCACCCCGCGTACGGCGGCCAGCTGCGGGTTGAAGCTGACCAGCATGATGCGGTTGTACAGTGGCAGGGCCAGCGCCAGCACCAGGGCAGCGACGACGCCCAGTACCACCAGGTCCTGCGCGCTGACCGTCAGCACCGAGCCGAACAGCACGTTTTCGAGGATGTGCACGTTGATCTTGCCGGCCAGCATCAGCAGCAGGCTTGCCCCCAGTGCCAGCGACACCGAAAGGAACACGCCGATCAGCGTGTCCGGCGACAGCCCGGTGCGGTTACGCAGGAAGTTGAGCAGGATGCCGAACAGCAGGCAGTAGCCGAACAGGCTGCCGTAAGGCCCGGTGTAGGGTTCGCCGAGCAGGATGCCGATGGCCACCCCGGTCAGGGCCGCATGCCCGACGGCTTCGGAGAAGAAGGCAAAGCGCTTGACCACCACCAGGGTGCCCAGGCCGCCCAGTACCGGGCCGATCATCAGGCCGGCGAGCAGTGCGTTGATCACGAAACCGTAGGCCAGTGCCTCGGGCAGGTAGCCAGCGCCGGCCCATTCCTGGACCAGTTGGCGGAATGCTTCATAGCTCATCAGGTGCGGCTCTCGCTGCGCGGGTGGACGGAGAACAGGCTCAGCAGGCGTTCCGGGGTGAGGGCTTGAGCAGGTGGAGCGTCGAACAGCACCTGGCGGCTCAGCCCGGTGACCCGGTCGGCCAGGCGCAGCACCGCTTGCAGGTCGTGTTCGATCCACAGCACGGTGGTGCCGGCCTGGCGCCAGCTCTGCAGCAACTGCTCGAACACCTGGATGCCGGCTTCATCGAGCGCTGACATGGGTTCGTCGAGCACCAGCAACTGGGGCTCGGGGATCAGGCCCTGGGCCAGCAGCACGCGCTGGCGTTCGCCACCCGACAAGGCGCCCATGCGCCGCTTGCGTTTGTCGAGCATGCCGACCTGCGCCAGCGCTGTGTCGATGGCCGGTTGCACGCGGCGCGAAAGGCCGAGAAAGGCCGGGCGGCGTTGGCACATCGCGGCCATGAAGTCGTCCACGGTCATCGGCAGGCCGCGGTCGAACTCCAGCGCCTGGGGTACGTACCCGATCACCTGCCGCTCGCCCGGCCAGTGCAGGGTCAGCTGGCCCTGGTGTGGCATCTGTCCGAGCAGTGTCTTGATCAGCGAGCTTTTACCACCGCCGTTGGGCCCGACGATGGCATGCACGCTGCCAGCGGCGACGCTGAACTCGACCTGCTCAAGGATGCGCGTGCGCCCGAGCGTCAGGTCGATGCCTGCAAACTCGATGCCCGGCCCGCCACGCACCATCAGGTTGGCGGCCGCAGTCATGCGCGGTTCTCCTCGATGGCGCGGACCACGGTGTCGAGGTTGCGCTTCATTTCCACTTCGTACTTGTCCTTGGTGTATTCGCCATAGGAAATGTGCGTCAGCGGATACAGGCGCACCCCGGACTCACGCTGGATGGTCTCGACATAAGCCGACGGGAAGTCCATCTCCGAGAAGATCACCTTGACGTCCAGTGCCTTGAGCTGATCGATGGTTTTCTTCAGCTGTGCCGGGCTCGGCTCGATGCCGTGGGCTGGCTCGACCACTGCCGTGACCTCCAGGCCGAAGTCGCGCACCAGGTAGTCGTAGGCGGCATGGATGGTGGCCACACGGAAGTTGGCGCCAGGCGCCTCGGTGATCTTGGCCAGCGCTTCGGCGCGCAAACCGCGCAGGCGTTTGGCGTAGGCGCGGGCGTTCTGGGTGTAGAACCTGGCGTTGTCCGGGTCGAGCTTGCCCAGTTCACGGGCGATGTTGTTGACCTGGGCAATGGTGGTGCTGATGGAGAGGAAGGTGTGCGGGTTGACCACCTTGCCGGCGCCGCGGGCGGCGATGCCGGTGGCCGCCAGCAGCGGCACGTTCTGGTTGGCTTCGATGGTCTTGATGTCGGGCTTTTCACTGGCGGCGATCATGCGGTCGGCGAAATCGTCATGGCCGACGCCGTTGAGCACCACCACGTCCAGCGTGCCGATCCGCTTGATGTCCTCGGCACGCGGCTCGTAGGCATGTGGGTTGAAGCCTGCGGGAATCAGCGGTACCACTTCGGCCTTGTCGCCGACGATATTGCTCACATAGCTGTAGTAAGGGTGCAGGGTAATGCCAATGCGCAGCGGTTTGCCGGCGTCGGCCAGGGCCAGGGCCGGTAACGCGAGGGCCAGGAGCAGGGTGAGGGCGGAGCGCAACATGGGGGAATTCCTTGGGTTCAGTGACGGTGTTCGCGGGTGACCCCGGCGTCGTAATGGCTGACCACTTGCTGCCAGCCCGCGGCGGTCAGGGTTGCCTGGCCAAGGTCTTGCGGCACCACGGTGGCGCTGTCGCGGTGCAGCCAGACGTCAGGCTGGCCGCTGTGCTCGTGCGCCACGATCAGCAAAAAACTGCCGGCGACCTCAGGGGCCTGGCTGCGACCGAGGTAGGCGCCAGCCTCCAGCCACTGCCATTGGTGGCCGCCACGGCTCTGGCTGCCGGCATCTACCACGAAGGGTGGCAAGCCTTCCTCGGCCAACGACGCCACACTCGGTTGGGCGGCGGTTTCTTCGCGCAGCAACTGGATCTCGTCGTAGGCCACGCGAAGGTCGGTGTAGATGCCTTGCTCGGCGGGCGTCAGGTCGCGGCGGGCGTCGATCTGGTGGCTGGCGATGGCCTGCTCGTCTTCGCGTTCACCGCGCAGCAGCACCACGCCGGCCGCGACAATGACGATCAGCAGGCTGACCAGCAGCACGTAGAGGGTTTCGTGCCCGGCGCCGGCAGGGCGCACCACGTGGGTGCGGCTCAGGGTTGGGCCGCTCATGGTTGCGCGATGTCGGCGTGGTCGACTTCCACCACGTGGCCGGGGCCGGCATCGAACAGCACGTAGAACTCGCCGTCGGGGCGCTTGAAGGTCAGCGTCGAGTCATCGCCGAGCTTGCCGCCGACCAGTACTTGCTCGTCGTAGCCGATCACGTCCAGGGTCACGCCCGGCGCGCCGCTGCCGTCCGAGAAGCCACCGGTGCACTTGACCTGGCCGCCATTGATCTCTTCGCATTCGCACATCGGGTTGTGTGCCAGGGCCGGGCCGGCGGCCAGCACCAGCAGGGGCAGGGCGAGCCTGCGGATCATGCGCTTCATTTCTTGCCTCCTTGTTTTTCGAGCCAGGCCACGGTGGCTGGCGAAGCCTTGCTCAGCGGTACCGATGCCTGGTGCATGCTGCCGTCCCAGCCTTCGACGGTGATCCAGATCTGCGCGTCTGGCTTGGTACGCTCAGGGATCGGCAGGTTGGTCACCATGCGGTAGGGCGCGCCGAAGAAGATGCTGCCGGCGGCGCGCAGGCTGCGAGGTTTGCCGACGCGCAGGTACACGGCTTTGACGTCGTCGATGCAGGCTTTGCAAAGGGCGGCGTTGAAGCTCTTGAAGTAGCCCGCCGGGCCGTCGGCGCGGGGGGCTTCGCTGCGCAGCTCGGCCAGGTCCAGCGTGTAGGGGCCGACCTGGATGTCGCTGACCTGGTTCACGCCCAGCCCGGCATCACCCCGAAACAGCTTGGCGTCGGCGAAATACTTGGGCATGAAGCCCAGCGGGATGAGGATCAGCAGAATGTTCAAGTGAAAGCGCCACTTCAGCCACCATTGCTTGAATGGGCGGGTGGGCAGGGCCTGGGCCTGGCTCATGGGCGGATCTCCACGGGGGTGTCGCTGGCGGTGGCGCGGGGCCGGGGCGCACGCTCGCTGCGCTTGAGGGCGGCGGCGGTCGCCTGGGCGGTACGCTTGGTCCAGATCAGCAGGCCGCTGAATACCATCAGGGTCAGCAGCAGGCCGAAGAAGAACCAGATCAGCTTGACCGGCAGGCCGCCGAAGTCGCCGGTGTGCAGTGGGCGCATGGATTCGGTGACGAACTCCAGGGCGGAGCGGTCGCTGATCAGGAACTGGCTGTCGACCTTGCGTGTGTAGGGGTTGACGTTGGCAGTCTGGAACATCAGCGGGTACCAGCCCGGGCCATTGAGGGTGATATGGCTGTAGGCCGTGGCGGGCAGCGAGATGGCGTTGATTTCCAGGCCAGGGATGGCCAGGCCGGCGATGCGTGCCGCTTCGTCCAGGTCGATCCGCGGGGCAGGGCTGCCATCGGCGGTTTGCGGTACATCTTCCCGGGCGATCACCGGGGTGATCGGTTGGCTGGAGATTGTGATGTGGTTGTCGAACAGGATCGCCTGGATCAGGAACCAGGTGCCGGTGATGGCAATGACCGCGATGAACCAGATCGACCAGACCCCGGCCAGGCGATGCAGGTCGCCCCAGAAGATGCGCGAGCCATGGCCGGTGCGCACGGGCTTGAAGAAGCCCTTCCAGAATTTCTTGTACACCACCAGGCCAGTCACCAGCGAAGCGAGCATCGGCAGGCCCAGCAGCGAAACCAGGTACCAGCCCCAGCTGAAACCATTGGTGAAGGGCACCAGCCACCAGCCGTGCAGGGCACGGGTGAACGCTTCGAAGTTGAAGTCAGGGACCTTGCCCTGGATGGCCCCGGTGTAGGGGTTGACGTACAGCGTCGGGCTGCTGCCGTCGGGCAGGGTCACCCCGGCGTTGAGGGCAAAGTGCGAACCGTCTGGTTGCCTCAGTGTGCGCACCACCATATCCGGTTCGGCCTTGTGCAGGGCGTCCAGCACCTGCTGGAAGCTCAGGCGTTCGGCGCTGTCGTCAGGCTTGCTGGCGCGTACATCGGGGTTGGCCAGCCAGACGATTTCCTGGCTGACCACGGCAAGCATGCCGGTGAAGCAGACGATCAGCACGAAGAACCAGATCGGTAGGGCGAGCCAGCTGTGGACCAGGAACCACAGCTTGGACTTGGATTTTTTGCTTGATTTGGCCATGGGTCGGTCTTCTGAAAATGAGGGTCGAGCATAAGCCCAACCACAAGGGCTGCATCTATAAAGACGAATGAGAATGGAAATCCTGCCTATTTAAATGCAAGCAAATGTTTCAGAAAAGCAAAAGCCGACAGGGCGCGGGGCGCCGTGTCGGCTTGCAGGCCTTGAAGGATCAGGCGCTGGTGAGGGCGACCGACGGTTGCGCTCTGTCATGTCGGTGCGCGAGGTCCTGGTACAGCGCCTGGCCGATTTCGGCGGCGCGCGACGGCAGTACCGACAGCAGGGTGTCGCTCAGGCCATGGCTGCCCTCGCAGAAACCTTGCAGGTACACCGAAGCTTCAAGGTCCGGGCTGGACAGTACCCGGTAGTTGCGATCGACGTTGAAGTCCTCGAGGTAACCGGCCAGCGGCGCCAGCAGGTCGCGATGCGAGCGGCGCTCGTAGCCGGTTGCCAGAATGACCGCATCGTAACGGTGGGTCTGATGCTGGTCGGTGGCCAGGTCGCGCAGGGTGAGTTCGATGCCGTGGCGGGTGGCGACAACCGCTTCCACCTGGCGGCGGCACAGCACGTTGTGGCGCACCTTGTGCGAAACCTTCTGGCGGTAGAGGATGCCGTAGATGCGCTCGATCAGGTCCAGATCGACCACGGAGTAGTTGGTGTTGTGGTATTCACCCAGCAGCTTGGCGCGCTGCTCGGCCGGCTCGTTGTACACAAGGTCGGTGTAGTCGGGCGAGAAGATTTCGTTGACGAATGGGCTGTCGTCCGCAGGCTTGAGCGCCGAACCGCGCAGGATCATGTCGACCTTGACCGACGGGTAGCTGTCGTTGAGGTCGATGAAGGCTTCGGCGGCGCTCTGGCCAGAGCCGATTACCGCGATGCGCATCGGTTTGCCTTCGGCGCAGGGCAACTTGTTCAGGCTGCTCAGGTACTGGGAGTGGTGGAAGACCCGCGGGTCGTCCTTGAAAGCGCCGAATTTTTCCGGGATTTTCGGCGTGCCGCCGGTGCCGACCACGACCGAACGGGTACGGCGGGTGTATTCACGCCCCTGCGCATCTTGCGAAACCAGGCGCAAATGCTCGACACGGCCAGCCTTCACCTCTGGCTCGATGCGCAGCACGTGCTCGCCATAGACGGCTTGAGTGGCGAAATGTTCGGCGGCCCAGCGCAGATAGTCGTTGTACTCCAGGCGGCAGGGGTAGAAGGTGCCCAGGTTGATGAAGTCGGCCAGGCGCTGCTTCTGGTGCAAGTAGTTGACGAAACTGTAGGGGCTGGTGGGGTTGCGCAGCGACACCAGGTCCTTGAGGAAGGATATCTGCAACTCGCTCTGGGTCGCCAGCGTTTCACCATGCCAGCGGTATTGCTCCTGCTTGTCGATGAACAGCGCGTCGAGGGCACGGCCCTGGGTCTGGGCGAGTTCCTCCAGGGCGATGGCCAAGGCCAGGTTGGAAGGGCCAAAGCCCACGCCGATCAGATCCTTGATGGTTTCTGGGTTTGAAGACTGGCTCATGGCTGCGATCCCATAATGGTCGAATGTGTGCGCCCGCCGGGGCTCCGGCGCCTGCGTGAGTACATTGGTTGGAACGAGCCATGCACCGGGGAATTTACTGAACGCATCGTCCACGGCCTGCTGCCGGGCTAAAGAACTGCGCTGTGCGGCCGATAGGCAGGTCAACGCAAGGACCTATTTCAAGGCAGGGACCGGAACATGACAGGTATCGCGGCAATCACCCTCAACAACGTCTCGGCGCAGGCCACCAGCAGCACTGAAACGGTAAAAAGCGAAGACGCACAGAAAAGTGCAGCGCCCGCCGCGTCGGCAGAAACGCCCAAGGCTCAGGGTGGCGGCGGTGCGCAAGGTGCGCAGCAAAGCGATGAGAGCTCGGAGCCTGCGCACATCAAGCAATTGCGCGAGATGATCAAGCAGCTGCAGAAGCAGTTGGCCGAAGAGCAGAAGCAACTGGCCAGCCTGATGGCGCAGAACATGGAAGAGACGGCCAAAACCGCTGCCGTGAGTGCCAGGCAGTCGAGCATTGCCACGATCACCGGCCAGATCATGACGGCCACGGCGCAACTGCTCGAAGCGTTGCAGCAGACCGGTGGCAGCACGGCGGGTACGGTCGTCAACACTCAGGCCTGAGTGCAGGCAAGCCGGCCCGCCTGCGGACAGCGCCGCAAACGGGCCAGCCGAGCCGAAACCTTACTCTGAAGCCAGCCGGCTCTTGTTCTGGCGGTCCGACTTGTACTGCATCGCGACGGCCGGTGCGGGTTTGGCGGTGCCGGTCTCAAGCCACTGGCGCATGCGGCTGGCATCGGCAAAGTGGGTGTACTTGCCGAAGGCATCGAGGATCACCATGGCCACCGGGCGGTTGTCCATGCGCGTGAGCAGCACCAGGCAATGCCCGGCCTCATTGGTGAAGCCAGTCTTGGTCAGCTTGATGTCCCAGTTGCTCTTGTTGACCAGGTGGTCGGTGTTGCGAAAGCCCAGTGTGTAGTTGGGCTTGCGGAAGGCCACGGTTTTTTCGCGGGTGGTCGACAGCTCGCTGAGCATCGGGTATTTGCGTGACGCCATCAGCAGTTTGGCCAGGTCGCGGGCGCTGGAGACGTTTTGTGTCGACAGGCCGGTTGGCTCGACATAGCGGGTGTGGGCCATGCCCAGGCTGCGGGCTTTGGCGTTCATGGCCTTGATGAAAGCCGGGTAGCCCCCTGGGTAGTGGTTGGCCAGGGACGTGGCGGCGCGGTTTTCCGACGACATCAGGGTGATGAGCAGGGTTTCGCGGCGGTTGAGCTGGCTGCCCAGGCGCACGCGCGAGTACACGCCTTTCATGTCCGGGTTGTTGGCGATGGTCATGGTGAGCATCTCATCCATGGGCAGCTTGGCGTCCAGCACCACCATCGCGGTCATCAGTTTGGTCACCGAGGCAATCGGTACCACGCGGTCGGCGTGGCTCGAATACAGTTCTTTGTTGGTATTGAGGTCGATCAGCAGGGCGCTGCCGGAAGCCAGATGCAGCTTTGAGGGGTCGCGTTGAATCTGGGCTGGGGGTTGTGCAGCAGCGGTCGACGGTAGGGTCGCGGTACCTGTGAGCAACAGCAGCAGGCTGAGGATGGACAGGGATGTTTTCACGTTCAGGCTCACTAAAAGTTGGTATGTCGTTGGCTGTGCAAGGGTTTTTCCCCAAAAAACCGCTGCATTGTGGAGTATGGCCCAAACCCTGTCGAATGCCTTATGACTAAAGGGCGCAAGGTGAACGAAATTTAATCCTGTACCTATTCTGTACCCATTGCCTGCTGTTCCCGCTTGGCCAACTTGGCCTGTCGTCAGCCCCTGGCCCGGTTACGTGCACGCCGGGGTGGGGCCGCCACTTCAGTTTCGACGCCGCCGCTGAACGTTGGTTGCCTGGCGCTTGAGCCCGGGCTCTGCCGATCGGTCGGCCCGGCGTTCCAATAGGCCTATCAACGTGCCTGCCATTGCAATCAGCACCAGCACGCATAACCCGATGTATGACTTTTCCATGATGCCGTCCTGATGGTCGACGGGCATGTGTTGAGGATGGTGTTCTGGGGCAGCGGGTCATGCCATACGCCGTAGCGCGACGGCCATGGCCCCGCCAAGTAACGCCATGGCAAGCAGCAGTGCGGGAAACGCCAACCACCAGGGGGTACCGGAGGTCATCATGCTGAACTCCGACATACCGCCGATGCTGGCGAGCAGGTTCAAGGGCAGGAACACCACATTGATCATGGTCAGGTTGCGCAGCGCGTGGTTCATGCCGTTGTTGGCCAGGTTGCCGCGGGCCTCGATCAAATTGGTGAAGACCTGAGCATGGATCTTCGCCTGCTGGTAGCTTTGCTCGTTTTCGATGATCAGGTCATTCAGCGCCTCCAGTTGCTCGGGCCCGAAGCCATGCTTCTGGCCGTGGCTGCGCAGCAGGGCGAGCACCGCACCATTGCTCTGGATGGCGTTGACGTAATACACCAGGCTTTCGCTGAGGCTGTACATCTGCACCAGGTGCTGGTTATCCATGGTCCGATCGAATTGCAGCTGGATCTCGCGGGCCACCTGCTTCACCACCCGCAGATGCCCCAGGTAGTGATGCACGCTCTCAGCCAGCATCGCCATCAGTACATCCAGTGGGGTGCTCATGCCGGCTTGCCGGTCTACTCCGGCCAATAGCGAGTTGCTGGCGCAGATCACCACCAAGCGCCTTTCGCTGAGCACAACGCCAAACGACGACACATTGAACACCCGGCCATCGAAGCTTTCCGGGCGCTTCCAGATCAGGAACAGGTGGTCAGGCTTGATCTCGATACGCGCCACTTCATCCGGGTCCAAGGAGGACTCCAGCGACTGGGCACTGACCCCCAGGCCCTCGCGCAAGCGGGATTGCTCCCCTGCGTCTGGCGCCACACACAACCAGACGCTCGCCTGTTCTTCGGGTGCTTCAAGCAGAGCGCCCTCAACGGCGCGATAGGCTTTGATCATCGTTCACCATGCCTGGCCGAGGTGTTTGCATTCCAGGCGCTGCACGAACGCTTGCAGCACCCGCTGGTAAAGCGCGTTACCCAGCACGGCGTCTTCGATGCCGGCGTCGAGGTTGGGGTTGTCGTTGACTTCGATCACCAGTACGCGGTCGCCGGTCTGCTTCAGGTCCACCCCGTATAGCCCTTGCCCGATGAGCCTGGCAGTGTCGACGGCCAGCTTCACCACTTCGGGCGGTGCCTGTTCCACCGGGACCGCCCGGCACTGGCCGTTGACTTCGCCGGCCTGGGCCTTGTGGTTATAGATTTGCCAGTGGCCCTTGGACATGAAGTATTGGCAGGCGTAAAGCGCCTCGCCGTTGAGTACACCGATACGCCAGTCGTACTCGGTGTAGCAATATTCCTGGGCCAGCAGCAGTACCGAGTGTTCGAACAGCTCCTGCGCCGCCGAGGCCAGTGCCTGGGCGTCGGCGACCTTGATCACGCCTTTCGAGAAGCAGCCGTCGGGAATCTTCAATACCAGCGGAAAACCGAGGCGCCGGCCCACGAGTTCGAGTTCCTGCGGGCGATCCTTGTACAGGATCTCTGTGTTCGGTGCGCCGAGGTTGTGGCGCTTGAGCAGGTCGGCGAGATAGACCTTGTTGGTGCAGCGCAGGATGGAAGAGGGGTCGTCGATCACCACCAGGCCTTCGCTTTCGGCCTTTTTGGCAAACCGATACGTATGGTCGTCCACCCGCGTGGTCTCTCGAATGAACAGCGCGTCAAACTCGGCCAGGCGCGCGTAGTCCTTCTTCTCGATCAGTTCCACATCGATGCCCAGCTGTTTACCGTTCTCGATGAACTGCTCCAGCGCCTTGGGATTGGATGGCGGCAGGGCCTCGGCGGGGTCATGCAGAATCGCCATGTCGAAGCGGGCCAGGCGTTTAGACGCCGGCTGACGCCACGTCCGGCGGTTGAAAGCGTCCAGCGCGTCGGCGAACAAGTGCTGCTGTTCATCCCGCAGTTTGTGCAGCGCGCCGGCCTTGATCCCGTCGATTTGCCAAGCATCACGTCGGCGAAACTCCACCAGCAAGACCGGGCAGGGGAACGACTCGAACAGCTGTCGGCCGATATCCTGGAGCGGTTCGATGGCGGTGCGGCCGAAGTACAAGGTGAGGGTGAAGGCTTCGGTGCTGCCATAGGGGTGATTGGCCAGGGCTCGCTCCAGGGTACGTTCCAGGTCATCCAGCCCCACGCCATACAGCGCCTTGCGGGAAAGCTCGCTGATGGTTCGTACCGACGGGAACACCTTGTGGCCCCGTGCCTCGGCGAGCAGCGAGCAGTAGTAGCCTTGGCCCAGGTATTTATAGTTGCGGCACAGGTTGATCACCTGCGTACGCCCGGCGACGTCGTCGCTGTGTTCAAGGTAATCCTGGGCGAGCATCAGGCTTTCGCTGGGCAGGTAGCTGGCCCAATCTTCCTTGCGCTCGACCAGGATCAACAAGCGGTTGCCGGCGCGCCGCTTGCTTGGTGGTTCCTCGGAAAGGGTGATTGTAGAACCTTCGGTTTTGGCCAATACTTCGGCCACGTTGGCTTGCACCGCTGACATGAGTATTCGATCCCTGTTGAAGAAGACGCCCCTTCAATAAATCACGGGTTTTGCGACCTGTCCCGGTTCGTTACTCAAACATTACGGTGTTGCCATGGCTTTTGATTTTCGCTTTGCATCGGTAGCCGATATCGATGCGCTGGTTGCCCTGGAGCAGGACTGCTTCACCCTCGACCGCCTCAACCCACGCAATTTCAGTTGGATGGTGCGACGCGCCAATGCCCGCCTTATCGTCGCTGAGCATCAGGGGCAGCTGGCGGGGTACGCGTTGTTGCTGTTTCATCGCGGCACATCACTTGCCCGCCTGTATTCCATTGCCGTCAGCCCGACCTGGCGCGGCCATGGGCTGGGCCAGCGGCTGCTGGAGCAGGCCGAGGCAAGCGCGCTTGAGCGTAATTGCGCCTGGCTGCGCCTGGAGGTACGCACGGACAATGTGTCGGCTATCAGCCTGTACGAAAGCAATGGCTTCCAACGCTTCGCGAGGGTCGAGGACTACTATGAGGACCACAGCCAGGCGCTGCGCTTCGAGAAGCGCATCCTGCGCAGTGCTCCGGCCCCTGCACAGCAAGTGCCGTACTACGCGCAAACCACCGAGTTCACCTGTGGCGCCGCCTGCCTGTTGATGGCCATGGCTGCAGTCGAACCGGGGCGTGCCATGCACCGCAGCGAGGAAATTCAGCTGTGGCGAGAAGCGACCACCATCTTCATGACAGCAGGCCACGGCGGTTGCAGCCCGCAGGGGCTTGCCCTGGCGGCCTGGCGGCGGGGGTTCGAGGTGCGCATGGTGGTCAGCCAGCCTGGGTCGCTGTTTCTCGATGGCGTGCGCAGCGCGCAGAAAAAAGACGTGATGCAACTGGTCGAGGACGGCTTTGCCCAGGCGCTGGCCGAAACCGATGTGCATCAAGTACTGGCGCCCGGCCTCGATGTACGCTCGGCGTTGCAAGCCGGGTTCAGGCCGGTGGTGCTGATCAGCAGCTACCGTTTCACCCGCCTGAAGGCCCCGCACTGGATCCTGGTAACAGGCTGCGATGACGAGTTCGTGTACCTGCATGATCCTGATGTGGATCACAGCAGCCAAAAAAGCGTTATGGATTGCCAGCATCTGCCCGTCAGCCATGCCGAATTCCAGCGCATGAGCAGTTTCGGCAGGCAGCGGGTCAGGGCCGCTGTGCTGTTGCGGGGGCGGTAAAGGGTTTGTGTTTTTTGCGCTTTCTTTATGCGCATCGAGCGTGCTGGGGCGCCATTGGCCCGGCACGATCCCGTTTCACGCCGGTAAAAAAAGACCCGCCGAAGGCGGGCCAGAACAGGGCAGAGAGCAACGCACAACACATTCGTTTCAAGCGAGCAGGCAGTCGTCCTTCAGTCGATCGGCAAGGGCCTGGGCGGATGCACGGGTTGCCAACGGTCCGCTGACCGCTTCACCGTTGCGCACCAGGTACCAGCATGCCAGCAGCCCCTGCTCACGCAGAGTCGAGGGGACGGCACTGCCGACGACGGACATGATCTGAATAGTGGCCATAGGGACCTCCTGTAAACATGTGCCTACCTTACGCAGTGGCCAGCGAGGTTTGAAATCGACTCGCTCAATAGTGTTCATCAGCTTTATCAACTGTTCTCGACGCTGCCGTACTATCGCCCGTAGCACTGTCAGCTGAGCGCAGGGAAACGGTAAAGGTTGTGTAAGGACGATCAACGGGCAGGTCTGTTACGCTGAACAAACGTTTCAGCTACGCACAAGGAGCGATTGATGACGTCAACTCCCAGCAGAGACACTGTGCTGTGCATTTCCCTGGCGGGCCGGCCAGGCCACTTTGGCGTTCGCTTTCATAACCATCTGTACCAGCAACTGGGCCTGGATTACTACTACAAGGCGATGAGCACCCATGACTTGCCGGCCGCTGTGGCCGGTATCCGCGCGCTGGGCATCCGCGGCTGTGGTGTTTCCATGCCGTACAAGGAGGCCTGCATGGCCTTGGTCGATGAGGTTGACCCGTCGGCGGCAGCCATCGAGTCGGTGAACACGGTGGTCAACACGGCAGGTCATCTGAAAGCCTACAACACCGACTACCTGGCAGTGCGGCAGTTGCTCGAACAGCATCGTGTCGACCCGTCCACAGCCTTTGCCCTGCGCGGCAGTGGTGGCATGGCCAAGGCGGTGGCCAGTGCGCTGCGCGATGCGGGGTTCAAAGAGGGCATCATCGTCGCCCGCAATGAGCAGGCGGGGCGGCAGCTGGCTGATGTATGTGGCTACCGTTGGGTCGCCGAGCTGGGTGACCGGTGCCCGCCGATGCTGGTGAATGTGACGCCGATCGGCATGGCAGGCGGGCAAGAGGCCCACCAGTTGGCGTTCAGCGAGAACGCCATCGCCGCCGCGCAGCGGGTCTTCGATGTGGTGGCGATGCCGGCGCAAACGCCCTTGATCCAGCACGCCCAGGCCCTGGGCAAGCCGGTGATCACCGGTTTGGAAGTGATCGCGTTGCAGGCCCTGGAGCAATTTGTGCTGTATACCGGCGTGCGACCTACACGGGAGCAGGTCGAGGCTGCAGTGGCCTACGCCCGGGGCGCCTAGCGCCGCTTTTGCGGCCTCCTCGCGGGCATACCGGCGAGGAGGCCGTCCATGCCCACATTCAGAACGCCTTGTGGCCCTTGTCCAACTGCTGGTCCACCAGGGCTCGGCCGTGGGCCAGCGACACATGCTGAGCATTCTCAAGGTCTGAGAAGAATTTCATCGGCATGGACAGGCGCTTGCTGGTGTGGCCTTGCGGATCGGTGATCAGGCAGCCCGCAGAGTAGGGCAGAGGGGAGTCGGGATGAGGCATCACACTGGCGGTGATGGTGTGGTCGCGGTATTCACAGTGAAGAGATTGCATCGTCCTTACCTCGCTGTGGCTAGTGAAGCTGTTACCTTCATATACCACAGCGAGGGGCCGGGAGTTCCCGGCCTGACGAGCGCGCGCCGACGAGGCTCCGCGGTTTGGATCAGCCTTTGAGTTCAGAGGGCTGAATCACCTCGACCCAGTAACCGTCCGGGTCCTTGACGAAGGCCAGGTGGTTCATGCGGCCGTCTTCCAGGCGTTTCTGGAACGGTACGTTCAGCGCTTCGAAGCGGGCGCAGGCCGTGCGAACGTCCGGTACCGAAATGCAGATATGGCCGAAGCCACGTGGGTCGGTGTTGCCGTTGTGATAGGCGAACGCCGGGTCGTTTTCAGTACCGTGGTTGTGGGTCAGTTCGAGCACGCCGGGGATCGACTTCATCCACTGATGACGCTCGGCGTCGTCGGCCGGAATCTGCGCTGGGTCGACCAGGGCCAGGAAATACAGGCTGAAAGCCGCTTCCGGGAAGTCGCGTTTGTCCACCAGGCGGAAGCCCAGGACACGGGTGTAGAAGTCCAGCGACTTCTCGATGTCCTTGACCCGCAGCATGGTGTGGTTGAAGACGAATTGAGCAGTGGCGTTGTCGGGCTGTGCGGTGACGCCAGGCAGGTTTTGCAGATCGTGCAGGCTCATGGGTACTCCAGGAACGGGGCTGGCAGCGGGGCCAGCGGAACAGACAGGAGAGCCATGATACGGCAGTGAACCGATTGCGCAAATGAAAGCGCCCTGCACGAGTGCAGGGCGCTGGAATTAGAGGCCCGCGTGTGCGGGCGCGTGATGGGGTCGCTAGTCCTTTAGCTGTCTCGATATTGAGCCTGCCCTTGTGAAAAAAGTGTGAAGCACGCGTTGACGTTTCATCAGCGCAGCCAACTTTCCACCGTGCCGGCCCCGTACTGTTCTTTCCACGCCTTCAACCCGCGGTGGTTACCACCTTTGGTTTCGATCAGCTCGCCGGTGTGCGGGTTTTCATACACTTTCACCACGCGCGGGCGGCGTTGTTGCTTTGGCGCACTGGGTGCGGCGCCTCGGGTGACGGCCTTGGGATCGAGGATGGCGATGATGTCGCGCAGACTTTTGTCGTAGCTTTTCATCAGGCCGACTAGTTTCTGCTCGAATTCGATTTCACGTTTTAGGCCGGCATCCTTTTTCAGCGCCTCCAGTTGAGCCATCTGTTCCTGGAGCGCTTTTTCGGCAGCACGAAACTCTGCAAGTCTGGACACTGTAATCACTCCTGTACGGCATCTGTGGCAGGGCGTGACGAACATTGAAGAGAAATAACGCCGGCCACGCGGTGGGTTTTAACTGTTCGCTGATAACGAGTGTAGACACTTGTGGCAATTGGGTAAACCGCAAACTTTTCCAATTAACCAGGGAACTTTACAAGTGTTTCGTGCGGTAATTGCGATGTGCGACAGGCTGCCAGTGCAGCGTTTCTAGACCATGGTCCAATGGTGCGGGCCAGCGCCTTCACGCAATCATTTGCCATGATGGTCGGGCATTGTTCGACCGGGTCTTGTCTGCGCCGCGCGCCTTCGCCGTGCATTGATTTCTGCCTTTCTCTGGATGTTCCCTCGCATGTTTGCCCCTTTTTCTCCCGCCCCTGGGCGCCGAGTTGCCGGCCTGTTGCTGATGTGTGCCGGTGCGCACGCCCAGGCCGCCGGATTTGTTGAAGACACCCGTGCCAAGGTCGAAGCCCGCACCCTTTATTTCAACCGGGATTTTCGTGACGGCCACAGTACTTCCAGCCAGGGCGCGTCCAAGCGGGAAGAGTCAGCGCAAGGCTTCATGCTCAATGTGCAGTCGGGTTATACCCAAGGCCCGGTAGGCGTCGGTGTGGATGCAGTGGGCCTGTTGGGTATCAAGCTCGATTCCAGCCCGGCGGACAGTAACAGCGGTTTGTTGCCTTCTTCGGGTCATAACCCAAGGCACGCGGCTGATCAATACGCGAAGATCGGCCTGGCCGCCAAGGTCAAGGTGTCCGCTACCGTGCTCAAATACGGTTCGCTGATGCCCGATGTTCCCCTGTTGAAATACAACGATGGCCGCCTGTTGCCGACGATGTTCCACGGCGCCATGCTCACTTCCGAAGAAGTGCGCGACATGAAGTTCACGCTGGCCCGCCTGAACCAGTACACCGCCCGCGATTCAACCGACCGCCAGGACATTCGCGTGCATTGCAAGAACAAGCGCTATGCCTGTGATATCGAAGCCGACCACTTCGACCTGGCAGGGCTGGATTACCGCCTCAATGAGCGGGTCAGTGCTCACTACCAAGTAGCCAAGCTGGAAAACATCTACCGCCAGCACTTTCTTGGCCTGGTCGCCAGCCAGCCGCTTACGGTGGGCAGCCTGTCGGCCGACCTGCGCCTGATCAAGAGCGATGACATCGGTAACGCCCGGGCAGGCCAGATCGATCACCGCGCCTTCAGCGGGATGCTCGGGTACAGCCTGGGCGGCCACAAGGTCAGTGCGGGCTGGCAGCGCATGTATGGCGAAAACGCCATGCCGTACCTCGATGGCAGCAACCCGTACTTGGTCAACTATGCACAGGTCAACGACTTCGCCGCCGCGCAGGAGCGCTCATGGCAGTTGCGTTACGACTATGACTTCAAGGCCCTGGGGGTGCCGGGGCTGACGTTTTTCACCCGTTACATCAATGGCGACCACATCAAGGTCCCGGGCAGTAATGTCCAGGGCAAAGAGTGGGAGCGCGACACCGAGTTCAAGTACCAGGTACAGAGCGGTACTTTCAAAGACGTCAGCGTGCGCCTGCGCAATTCCACTTACCGCAGCAACTACGAAAAGTGGGCGCGTGACATGGACGAAACACGGGTCATCGTCAGCTATAGCTTCTCGATCTTTTGAGTGCACTTTGCCAAACACTCGCTACCGGCCGACAATGACTGCTGGTGCATGTTCAGGGCTATGCCATGAAAGACCTGTTGTTGATCGGTATCGGCCCGGGCGACCCACGCCAGGTGACCTTCGAGGCCGTCGAGGCGTTGCGTCGCGCTACCGTCTTCTTCGTGCTCGACAAGGGTTCGGACAAAGACGAGCTGGTCAGCCTGCGCAAAGCCATTGTCGATCGTTACAGGCCGCAGGGCGGCTACCGCTGGGTACAGGTAGCGGACCCACAGCGGGATGCTCAAGCGCACGATTATGTGACTGCGGTCCAGGACTGGCACCACCAGCGCGCAGCCCTGTACGCCCGGCTGATAGCCGATGAAATGCGCAGTGAGGATGTCGGCGCCTTTTTGCTGTGGGGCGAGCCGGGCTTGTATGACAGCACCCTGCGCGTTCTGCAGTTGGTTCGCGAACGTGGCGTGGCTTTGCGCCTGCAGGTCATTCCAGGCATCAGCAGTGTGCAGGCGCTGGCGGCGCGCCATCAGATTGCGCTCAACCGTATAGGCGAACCCGTGGTGGTTTTACCGGGGCGGCGCCTGGCGCGACAGGGGCAGATCGACAATGTGGTGGTGATGCTCGACGGGCAATGCGCTTTTACCCACATCGACGACCCTGGGCTGGTGATCTATTGGGGGGCTTACCTGGGTACGGAGGACGAAGTGTTGATCGCCGGGCCTTTGCAGGCGGTGAAAGCGCAGATTTTGCAGGTGCGCGAAGAGGCGAGGGCGCGCAAGGGGTGGATCATGGACACGTATTTGTTGCGGCGCGAGGCATGGCTTGAGGCGGCCTCTTCACGGTAAACCGCGAAGAGGCGCTACCGAGGTCAACGCTGACCCAAAATTCCGAACACTTTATCGCGCAACTGATCGATGCTGAACGGCTTGCCAATCATGTGCATGCCCTCGGGGACATCGAGGCTTTCGGCGTAGCCGCTGGCAAACAGCACAGGCAGGGTGGGCCGCAGAGCACGGGCCCTTGCTGCCAGTTCCTCACCGCGCATGTCCGGCAGGCCAACATCGGTCATCAGCAGGGCCAGCGACTGGTCTGGGTTTTCAAGGATCGCCAGCGCGGCGTGGGCGCAACTCGCCTCGAGGGTTTCGAAGCCCAGTTCGGAGCCCAGTTCGTCGAGCACATCGACCATCAACATCCGGACGATGTCGTCATCTTCGACTACCAAGAGGTGCATTTTGTGATCCTGTACCAGAAGAATGTCTTTATTCTGTGCGCCGGCCAGCGTCAGAAGTTCCATGAGGATACCGATCGTTACGATTGGATGGAACGATTGCTGAAGGTAACCTTCAAATACTGGCTAAATGCCCTGCCACGGCCAGCAAAGCTGGTTAGACTCGCTATAAACCGGTGAGCGCGGCGGCATACTAAGAACAGGCTTTATCCGCCACACCGTTCAATGGACTTTTTCGCTCGGGCGTCTTCAAATGATTCAAGCAGCCTCGATGGACCAGCAAAGCTTCCGCAAGCTGTTGAGCCGCAACATCGGCCTGCCCCTTGGGGTGGGCCTGCTCGGTGCCGTAGCTTTCGTTGCGGTCATCAACTACCTGTTGTCGGCCATGCAGTGGGTCGAGCATACCGATCGGGTGATCGGCAATGCCAATGAAGCGATCAAGTTGTCGATCGACATGGAAACCGGCATGCGCGGGTTTCTCATCACCGGTGACGAGCGCTTCCTGGACCCCTACGAGGTTGCCAAACCCAAGATCAAGGGCAGCCTCACCAGCCTGCGCGGCATGGTCGAGGACAACCCTCAGCAGGTCGACCGCATCGACCGCCTGATCGCCCTGCAGGACGCCTGGAATGACTTCGGTGGCGAGATGATCGCCCAGCGCCGCGATGGCGGAGATTATCGCCAGTCGGTCGCCAACGGCCGCGGTAAACGCATCACCGACGAGATCCGCAAGGAATTCGATGACCTGGTCGACACTGAGCAGCAGCTGCGCATGGCCCGCAACGAGAAGGTCAGCAACGTTACGGTGACCGCCATCTCGGCGTTCGTGCTGTTGATCGTTGGCCTGAGCGCCTTGCTGGCCTACCTGGGCCGCCGCGACCTGATGGCGCTGTCTACCAGCTACGATGACAACCTCAAGGCTCAGCAGCGCTCGGCCGAGCGCCTGGAACAGCAGGCCTGGTTGCGCAACGGTCAGACCCAGCTGGCCGAACAGGTGCTGGGGCAGCTGACCCTGCCGATGCTCGGCGAAAACATCCTGCGCTTCTTCGCCAGCTACCTGGGTAGCGTGGTCGGCGCGCTGTACGTGCGTGACGGCCACGGCCGCCTGGTGCGCGTGGCCAGCTATGGCCTGGACGCTGAGGAGCAGGGCCGCGAACAGGTGCTGGCGGCCCACGATGGCCTGTTGTCGCAGGCAGTACGCGAAGGCCGCCTGCTGCGCCTGGATGACCTGCCCGAAGACTACTACCGTCTCAGCTCCGGCCTGGGTAGCGGCTTGCCGCGCAGTGCCTTGCTGATGCCGGCCATCGACGATGGCCAGATCAACGGCGTGATCGAGCTGGGCTTCCTGCGGCCTTTGCAGGAGCGTGACGACGAGCTGATGGAGCGTGTGGCTGGCAACCTCGGCATGTCCATAGAAAGCGCCCGCTACCGCCAGCGCCTCCAGGAAGTGCTGGCCGAGACTCAGCAGCTCAACGAAGAGCTGCAGGTGCAGCAGGAAGAACTCAAGACTGCGAACGAGGAGCTGGAAGAGCAGTCCCGCGTGCTCAAGGAGTCCCAGGCTCACCTTGAGACCCAGCAGGCCGAGCTGGAGCAGACCAACGAGCAACTGTCCGAGCGCACCGATGCCCTGGATCGCAAGAACGACGAGCTGCTTCAGGCCCAGCAAGAACTGCAGGCCCGCGCCGACGACCTGCAGCGTTCGAGCAAGTACAAGTCCGAGTTCCTCGCCAACATGTCCCACGAGCTGCGCACGCCGCTCAACAGCTCGCTGATCCTGGCCAAGCTGCTGGCGGAGAACGGCGAGGGCAACCTCAGCGCAGAGCAGGTCAAGTTCGCCGAGTCCATCTATTCGGCCGGCAATGACCTGCTCAACCTGATCAACGACATTCTCGACATCGCCAAAGTCGAGGCTGGCAAGCTTGAAGTGCGCCCCGAGACCACTCAGCTGGAGCGCCTCGTCGAAGGCCTGCGCGGCATGTTCCTGCCGCTGGCCGAGCACAAGGGCCTGGCTTTCCAGGTCAAGGTAGAGCCCCCTGTACCGGCGACACTGTTCACCGACCGCCAGCGCCTGGAGCAGATTCTCAAGAACCTGCTGTCCAATGCCATCAAATTCACCGACCACGGCCAGGTCAGCCTGACCATCAGCCATCAGGCAGACGCGGGCATCGTCTTTGCCGTGCGCGACTCGGGCATCGGTATCGCTCCCGACCAGCAGCAGGCGATCTTCGGCGCCTTCCACCAGGTGGATGGCAGCAGCAACCGCCGCTATGGCGGCACCGGGCTGGGCCTGTCGATCTCCCGCGACCTGGCGCATTTGCTCGGTGGGCGGATCAGCGTCGACAGCAGCCCTGGCCAGGGCAGTGTGTTCAGCCTGACGATGCCCGAACGCTACGAAGCCGAGGCCGAGGAAGTCGAGGCCCACAGCCTGCGTCCGGCAGTCGACACCTTGCCGCCGGCACCCCAGGTCGCCACGCCAGCGTTGCCGAAACTGCCCGCACCGACCTTCGCCGATGACCGCGAGCACGCCCCGTTCGGCAACCGCTGCATCCTGGTGATCGAGGACGAGCCGAACTTCGCCCGTATCCTCTTCGACCTGGCGCACGAACTGGGCTACAGCTGCCTGGTGGCCCAGGCCGCCGATGAGGGCTTCGCACTGGCCGCCCAGTACATTCCCGATGCGATCCTGCTGGACATGCGCCTGCCCGACCACTCCGGCCTCACCGTGTTGCAGCGCCTCAAAGAGTTGGCTGGCACCCGCCATATCCCGGTGCACATCATCTCCGTGGAAGACCGCGTCGAGGCGGCCATGCACATGGGGGCGGTGGGCTACGCGGTCAAGCCGACCAGCCGCGAAGAGCTCAAGGAAGTGTTCGCGCGCCTGGAAGCCAAGCTCACGCAGAAGCTCAAGCACATCCTGCTGGTGGAGGATGACGACCTGCAGCGCGAGAGCATCGCTCGCCTGATCGGCGACGACGATGTCGAGATCACCGCCGTCGCCCTGGCACAGGACGCCCTGGCGTTGCTGCGCGAGAACATCTACGACTGTATGATCATCGACCTCAAGCTGCCCGACATGCTCGGCAACGAGCTGCTCAAGCGCATGACTGCAGAAGATATCCGGTCATTCCCACCGGTGATCGTCTATACCGGGCGCAACCTCACCCGTGAGGAAGAGGCCGAACTGCTCAAGTATTCGCGTTCGATCATCATCAAGGGCGCACGCTCGCCAGAGCGTCTGCTCGACGAGGTGACGTTGTTCCTGCACAAAGTCGAATCGCAGCTGTCCCATGAGCGCCAGCGCATGCTCAAGACCGCGCGCAGCCGTGACAAGGTCTTCGAAGGGCGCAAGGTGCTGCTGGTGGACGACGATGTGCGTAATATCTTCGCCCTCACCAGTGCCCTGGAGCACAAGGGCGCCATCGTCGAGATCGGCCGCAACGGGCGTGAGGCCATCGAGCGGCTGGAGCAGCATGATGACATCGACCTGGTGCTGATGGATGTGATGATGCCGGAAATGGATGGCTTCGAGGCTACCCGCCTGATCCGCCAGCAGCCGCGCTGGCGCAAGTTGCCGATCATCGCCGTGACCGCCAAGGCGATGAAGGATGACCAGCACCGCTGCCTGCAGGCCGGCGCCAATGATTACCTGGCCAAACCGATCGACCTGGACCGCCTGTTCTCGTTGATCCGTGTGTGGCTGCCGCAACTGGAGCGAATTTGATTAGCGAGCGCAACACCGACATCGAGATCAGGCTGCTGATCGAGGCGATCTACCTCAAGTACAGCTACGATTTTCGCAACTACTCCGGCGCTTCGATCAAGCGCCGGATACTCCATGCCCTGCGCCAGTTCGATTGCGCTACGGTGTCGTCCCTGCAGGAACGGGTGCTGCACGACCCGGGCATGTTCATGCAGTTGCTGCAGTTCCTGACGATCCCGGTCAGCGAGATGTTCCGCGACCCGAGCCACTTTCTTGCCCTGCGCACCGAGGTGGTGCCGCTGTTGCGCACCTGGCCGTCGATAAAGATCTGGATCGCGGGCTGCAGCACCGGCGAAGAGGTGTATTCGATGGCCATCCTTTTGCGCGAGGAAGGCCTGCTGGAGCGCACCATCCTGTATGCCACCGATATCAATCCGCGCTCCCTGGACAGGGCCAAGCAGGGTATCTACTCGATGCAGAGCATGCGCGAGTACGAAGAAAACTACCGCCTGGCCGGCGGGCGGCGCGACTTTGCCGAGTACTACACCAGCGCCTATGGCAACGCCATTATGGACAGCAGCCTGCGCGACAACGTGACCTTCGCCGACCACAGCCTGGCCACCGACAGCGTGTTCTCCGAAACCCAGCTGGTGTCGTGCCGCAACGTGCTGATCTACTTCAACAAAGAGCTGCAGGACCGCGCCCTGGGGCTGTTCCATGAGTCCTTGTGTCACCGTGGCTTTCTGGTGCTGGGCAGCAAGGAATCGGTGGATTTTTCCGCTTATAGCGACCGTTTCGAGCCGCTGGTCAAGCCCGAACGGATCTACCGCAAATCATGAAGGGCATAAGCGCGGTGGTGATCGGTGCTTCGGCGGGCGGCGTGCAGGCGCTGTTTCAGGTGCTCGGCGGCTTGCCGCCGGCATTCGCGACGCCGGTGCTGTGTGTGCTGCACCTGCCCGATGACCGTCACAGCCATCTGGCCGACGTGCTGCAGCGGCGCCTGCACAGGCCGGTGCACGAGGCGCGGGACAAAGAGGTCATCGCCCCTGGCCAGATCTACGTGGCGACGCCCGGTTATCACCTGTCGGTCGAGCAGGATCTGAGCCTGTCGCTGAGCCAGGAGGAGCCGGTGCATTTCTCGCGCCCGGCCATCGACTTCCTGTTCATCTCGGCAGCCGATGCCTATGGCGCGGGCCTGCTGGGTGTATTGCTCACCGGCGCCAACGAGGACGGCGCCAAAGGCCTTGCCTACATCAAGAACAGCGGCGGCCGGACTGTGGTCCAGGACCCCCGCGACGCCCAGGTAGCGCTGATGCCGGAGGCCGCTTTGGCGCTCCACCAGCCCGACCTGATTCTTTCTTTGAGCGGTATCGGGCAATTGCTCGCCAACCTGGAATCCAGTGCATGCTAAGCCACATCACCGCCAAACTGCTGATCGTCGATGATCTGCCGGAAAACCTCCTGGCCCTCGACGCCCTGATTCAGGGCCAAGACCGCGAGGTGCACCAGGCCCAATCTGCGGAAGCCGCATTGTCGTTGTTGCTGGAGCACGAATTCGCCCTGGCCATTCTCGACGTGCAGATGCCGGGCATGAATGGCTTTGAACTGGCCGAACTGATGCGCGGCACGGAAAAGACTCGCAATATCCCGATCGTCTTCGTCACCGCTGCCGGGCGCGAGATGAACTACGCCTTCAAGGGCTACGAAAGCGGCGCGGTAGACTTCCTCTATAAGCCGCTCGATACCCTGGCGGTGAAGAACAAGGTCACGGTGTTCGTCGACCTGTACCGCCAGCGCAAGGGGCTCGACAGCCAGTTGCAGGCGCTTGAGCGCAGCCGCCAGGAGCAGGAACTGCTGCTCACGCAGTTGCAGGTGGCGCGCAGTGAGCTGGAGCATGCCGTACGCATGCGCGACGACTTCATGTCGATCGTGGCCCACGAGGTGCGTACACCGCTCAACGGCCTTATCCTCGAGACCCAGCTGCGCAAGATGCACTTGGCCCGCGGCAGCCTCGAGGCGTTCAGCCCTGACAAGCTGCAAGCCATGGTCGAGCGCGACGAACGGCAGATCAATAGCCTGATCCGCCTGATCGAAGACATGCTCGATGTGTCGCGCATCCGCACCGGCAAGCTGTCGCTACGGCCCAAGCTGTTCGACCTGGGCCAGCTGGTGCGTGGCCTGGTGGAAAACTTCACTGCACAGGCCACCGCGCTGGGCACGCACATCGATCTGCAGCGCTGCGATCGCCTGCAGGGTGAGTGGGATGAATTCCGGATTGAACAAGTACTGGCCAACCTGTTGTCCAATGCGTTGCGTTATGGCGAACGCCAGCCGGTCGAGGTGCGGGTATTCGAGCAGGCGGGCATGGCCTGGGTGCAGGTGCAGGATCACGGCATCGGCATCAGTGGCGTCAACCAGCAACGGATTTTCCAGCAGTTCGAGCGCGTTGCCACTCAGCAGGCCAGTGCCGGGCTGGGGCTGGGGCTGTATATCTCGGAGCAGATCGTCAGCGCCCATGGCGGGCAGATCCAGGTGCAGAGTGAGGAAGGCAAGGGCGCCACGTTCACCCTGCAATTGCCGCTGACGCGGCAGACCGAACAAAACGATCAGGTGCGGGCAACCTCTGCCTGAGCCTGGGGTCAGATGGCCAACTGTAATTTCAAGGCGTTGTTGTCATGAGTGAAGATGCACAAGATGTGGTGTTGGTGGTCGAGGATGAACCGGCAATCCGGATGATCCTGCGTGACTACCTGGCAGGTGAGGGCTACCACGTATTGGTGGCCGAGGACGGTGAACAGGCGTTCGCGATCCTGGCGAGCAAGCCGCACCTGGACCTGATGGTCACCGACTTTCGCTTGCCCGGCGGCATTTCCGGGGTCGAGATCGCCGAGCCTGCGGTGAAGCTGCGACCGGACCTCAAGGTGATCTTCATCAGTGGCTACCCGGCGGAGATTCTCGAGTCGGGCAGCCCCATCGCCCGCAAGGCGCCGATCCTGGCCAAACCGTTTGACCTGGACACGTTGCACCAGCAGATCCAGGACCTGTTGCGTTGAGCCGCTGTGCCGGGGCTGGTCGCCCCGGTTATTGCCTCTGATGCAAGGCACAATCTCGCCATTGAGCCTTTTCACTGAAGCTCAACAGGCATATGGTGTACGCCGTCCATATTCCCTGGAGCTGTCATGGCCAACCATTTCCCTTCCGTCCGCCCCCGTCGCCTGCGTCAGAACGAGTCGCTGCGCACGCTCTTCCAGGAGACGGAATTCCGCCTTGAAGACCTGATCCTGCCGATCTTCGTCGAGGAGGGCATCGACGACTTCGTGCCGATCACCAGCATGCCGGGGGTCAACCGTATTCCCGAAAAACGGCTGGCCGAGGAAATCGAACGCTACGCCCGCGCCGGCATCAAGTCGGTGATGACCTTCGGCGTTTCGCACAACCTCGATGCCACCGGTAGCGATACCTGGAACGAGAACGGCCTGGTGGCGCGCATGGCCCGCATCTGCAAGGACAGCGTGCCGGAAATGGTGGTGATGTCCGACACCTGCTTCTGTGAGTACACCAGCCACGGCCATTGCGGCGTGCTGCACGACCATGGCGTGGACAACGACGCCACCCTGGCCAACCTGGGCAGGCAGGCCGTGGTGGCTGCAGCGGCTGGGGCCGACTTCATCGCGCCGTCGGCGGCGATGGACGGGCAGGTCCAGGCGATCCGTGGTGCGCTGGATGCCGCGGGCTTCCACGACACCGCGATCATGGCCTACTCCACCAAGTTCGCCTCGTCGCTCTATGGTCCATTCCGTGAAGCGGGCGGCACAGCGCTCAAGGGCGACCGCAAGAGCTACCAGATGAACCCGATGAACCGCCGCGAAGCGGTGCGCGAGTCGCTGCTCGACGAGCAGGAAGGTGCCGATGTACTGATGGTCAAACCGGCCGGGGCCTACCTGGACGTGATCGCCGACATTCGCGCCGCATCGCGCCTGCCGCTGGCGGCTTACCAGGTCAGTGGTGAGTACGCGATGATCAAGTTCGGCGGCCAGGCCGGTGCCATCGACGAGGGGCGAGTGGTGCGTGAGAGTATCGGTGCGATCAAGCGTGCCGGTGCTGACCTGATCCTGACCTATTTCGCCATGGACCTGGCCCGCGAAGGCATCTGAGGCCACTGCACGCGAGAAATCGCTGAGCGTGGAATTATTTTGTGTCCCGGTGTATCTGATGCCAAAGAGCCTCAGTAACAGGGACACATGGATGAAATCACGCAAAAAAGCTGTCAAGCCGATCGGCTTGAAAGACATCACCATCGTCGACGACGCGAAAATGCGCAAGGCGATCACTGCCGCTGCGCTGGGCAACGCCATGGAGTGGTTCGACTTCGGCGTTTACGGCTTTGTCGCCTATGCCCTGGGCAAGGTGTTCTTCCCCAACGCCGACCCCAGCGTGCAGATGATCGCGGCCTTGGCCACCTTCTCGGTCCCGTTCCTGATCCGCCCGCTGGGCGGGCTGTTCTTCGGTGCCCTGGGCGACAAGTTCGGCCGGCAGAAAATTCTTGCCGCGACCATCGTGATCATGTCGCTCAGCACCTTCGCCATCGGCCTGATACCGTCCTATGACACCATCGGCATCTGGGCGCCGATCTTGCTGTTGCTGGCAAAAATGGCCCAAGGCTTCTCGGTGGGTGGTGAATACACCGGCGCCTCGATCTTCGTCGCCGAATACGCACCCGACCGCAAGCGCGGCTTCCTCGGCAGCTGGCTGGATTTTGGCTCGATCGCCGGCTTTGTCCTCGGCGCCGGGGTCGTGGTGCTGATCTCCACCTACCTGGGCGAGGAAAAGTTTCTCGAATGGGGCTGGCGCCTGCCGTTCTTCCTTGCCTTGCCGTTGGGCATCATCGGCCTCTACCTGCGCCATGCGCTGGAGGAGACCCCGGCGTTCCAGCAGCATGTCGATAAGCTTGAACAGGGCGACCGCGAGGGCCTGGCTTCGGGGCCCAAGGTGTCGTTCAAGGAAGTTGCCACAAAGCACTGGCGCAGCCTGGTGACGTGCATTGGCGTGGTGATCGCCACCAACGTGACCTACTACATGCTGCTCACCTACATGCCCAGCTACCTGTCGCACAACCTGCACTACAGCGAAGACCACGGTGTACTGATCATCATCGCGATCATGGTCGGCATGCTGTTCGTGCAGCCGGTCATCGGCCTGCTCAGCGACAAGTGGGGCCGCCGCCCATTCATCATCGTCGGCAGTGTCGGCCTGTTGGCCCTGGCCATCCCGGCCTTCATGCTCATCAACAGTGGTGTGCTCGGGGTGATCTTCGCCGGCTTGCTGATCATTGCCGTGTTGCTCAACTTCTTCATCGGCGTGATGGCTTCGACCCTGCCGGCGATGTTCCCCACCCATATTCGCTACAGCGCCCTGGCCAGTGCCTTCAACATTTCGGTGCTGATCGCCGGCCTGACCCCGACCCTGGCGGCCTGGCTGGTAGAGACCACCGGCGACCTGTACATGCCGGCGTACTACCTGATGGTGATTGCCGCCATTGGCCTGATCACCGGCCTGACCATGAAAGAAACCGCCAACAAGCCACTGCGTGGCGCTGCCCCGGCGGCCTCGGATATCGATGAGGCGCGAGAGCTGCTGCAGGAGCACCACGACAATATCGAGCACAAGATCGAAGACATCGATGCGCAGATTGCCGAGCTTGAGGCCAAACGCAAGTTGCTGGTACAGCAACACCCGCGTATCGATTAAGCTACAGGCCTGTTCACTCAGTAGATAAAGTGTATGGCCGAAGGGTTCTGCGCGCTGCCGCCGCTAAATGGCCTACGTGTTTTCGAGGTGGTGGCGCGCCACCTCAACTTTCGCCTGGCCGCAGACGAACTCGGGGTAACCCAGGCTGCCGTGGCGCAGCAGATACGCGGGCTTGAAGCGAACCTGGGGATCAAGCTGTTCGAGCGCTTGCCCAGGGGCCTGAGCCTGACAGGCGCCGGCCAGCGCTACAGTGTCGATATCCGCAGCGCCTTTGCCCTGATCGGCAGCGCCACCCAGGCGCTGCGCCCGGATGCATCGCACCTGACGGTGAGCGTTACACCGACCTTCGCGGCGAAATGGCTGATCCCCAGGTTGTCGTCCTTCGCGCAGGCGCACCCGGACATCGACCTGCAGGTGCTGGCCACCGACCGGCTTTCCCAGTTCCGCCCAGAGGGCGTAGATATTGCCGTGCGTTACGGCGTGCCACCGTTCGGCCCGGGCCTGCACACCGAACCGTTGCTCGCGCAACGCGTGGTGGCCGTCGCCAGCCCGGCGCTGCTCGCGCAACTGGGTAAGCCCGTGGATCTGGAGCATTTGCAGCGTTACCCGTTGCTGCACGATGCCCACAACGTCTGGCCGGACTTCATCAACGAGGTATTCCAACGGCCGTTACCGCCCGGGGCCAAGCATATGCGCTTCAACCAGACGTCACTTGCCATCGATGCCGCGGTTGCAGGGCAGGGCCTGGCGCTGGCCAGCGAGTTTTTCGTGCACAGCGACCTGCACGCCGGGCGCCTGGCCCTTGCCTTCGACCAGGTGCTGGAGTTGCGGCAGGCGTTTTACCTGGTGTGGCCGCGCAATGCCCACCAACCCCCGGCGCTGGCAATGGTGCGGGCCTGGCTGTTAGCGCAGGCGAGGGCGCTAACGCAGTAGAAAATCTATCGTCTGAACGAAGCGTTGCTGGCTCTCTGGCTGTGCAGGTCGGGTGCTAGTCTGGGCCGCTCCCTCATGCACATCGCAGGGTTGACCCGGAGGCTTCATGTCCAACCAAAAAGTAGCAATCGTGATCGCCGGCGGCAGCGGTATGGGCGCCGCAGCAGCCAGGCGCCTGGCCGCCGACGGCTTCAAGGTCGGTATCCTGTCGTCCTCTGGCAAAGGCCAGGCACTGGCCGAGACGCTGGGCGGGATTGGCGTGACCGGCAGCAACCAGTGCAACGGCGACATCCAGCGCCTGGTCGATGCCGTACTCGCCGAATGGGGCCGTATCGATGTGCTGGTCAACAGTGCCGGCCACGGCCCGCGTGCGCCGATCCTTGAAATCAGCGACGAAGACTGGCACCAGGGCATGGAGACCTACCTGCTCAATGTCATCCGCCCAACGCGGCTGGTCACGCCAATCATGCAGCGCCAGCAGGGCGGGGTGGTGATCAACATTTCCACCGCCTGGGCCTTCGAGCCGAGTGACCTGTTCCCCACCTCGGCAGTGTTCCGGGCGGGCCTGGCGGCGTTCAGCAAAATCTTCGCCGACACCTATGCTGCGGACAACATCCGCATCAACAACATCCTGCCGGGCTGGATCGACAGCCTGCCGGCCACTGAGCAGCGCCGTGACAGCGTGCCGCTCAAGCGCTATGGCAGCAGCGAGGAAATCGCCGCCACCGTGTCCTTCCTGGCCAGCGATGGCGCGGCGTACATCACCGGGCAGAACATCAGGGTCGATGGCGGCATTACCCGCAGCATCTGATCAGGCGCGGGCCAGGGTGGCTTTGAGTGTGCGCTCCACCACATCGACCAGGACCATGGTCTGGTGGTCCACTTCGATGTTGATCAGCTCACCGGCCTTGTAGTGGGCGAAGGTGGTCTGGCGCAGGGTTTCCGGGATCAGGTTGATGGTGACCAAGGTGTCGTCCACGTCGGCCACGGTCAGGCTGCAGCCGTTGACGCCGAGAAACCCGCGTGGGAACACGTATTTGGCCCACTGCGGCGGCATGCGGAAGGTGATGAAGGCGCCGGTTTCCTCGATCGACAGCTCGACGATCTCGGCGGTGGTAGCGACGTGGCCGGCCATCAGGTGGCCGCCGACTTCGGCGTTCATTTTTGCCGAGCGCTCGATGTTCACGCCCTGGCCTGCCTTGAAGCAGCGCAGGTTGGTGCGCTCGAGGGTGGCAGTCATGGCGTCGAACTTCACCTGGGTGCCGTCAATTTCGGTGACCGACAGGCAAGTGCCCTCGACACTGACGCTGGCGCCGATCTTCAGGTCCTCGAGCAGTTCGGGGGTGAGGTCGATGGTGAACTGGTTGTGGCCCGGGTAGTTAGTCACCGCAAGCAGGGGGCGGACGGCCTGGACGATGCCGGTGTACATGAAGGTGCTCCTTGGCGCTGTAAAGGCAAGCGGACTGAGCGGGCACGTTCACACGTTGGCCCGCGCAGTCCGCTAGGGTCTCACAGATGCCCGCTGCTGTTCACTATTCTCAGGCACAAGGCTTCATAGGGGTCCAGGTTGATCATCAACCGCCCATCCTCGGTCAGGTCACCCTCGACCGTCTCATTGATCATGTCCACGACCGTTCCGGGCGTGAAGCCGTCCAGAAGCAGCTCCTCGGCAATCACCTCGTGGCCGAAGTTCAGTGCGCTGATCTGGATGCCACGCCCGGCGGGCAGTTCGTGCACCATCACCAGCAACCCCGGGCTGCTCACCTCGGGCACCAGTACCTGGCGGCTGCTGGCAATACCATAGGCCTGGCGCACGGCGAGCAGTTTCTTGACCTTGCTGGCAAACGAATCGCTGCTTTCCAGCTGCTGGTCGAGGCTGCCGTACAGTGCGCGTGCGCGCGGCATGCCACGCACCGACGTTTGCGCCTCTTCATCGAGCCCGGCCAGGTCGTAGCCGCCACGGTGTATCCAGCGGGTATCGCCATCGGCCATCTTCTGCGCCACCGCTTCGGCCGGCAACGGCAGGGCGCCGACCAGGTCCCAGCCCGACAGTGCGACCACGCCGGGCTGCATGGCGTTGTACATCACCAGCAACAGGTGCACCTTCTGGATCAGCTCGATATCAGCCGGGCCAATCTGGTCCAGGTCACGAATGCCCAGCGCTGCAGTGATCAGGCTGGCGGTGGTGCAGGAGATGCCGTTGGTGACAAAGCGCAAGTTGTAGGGCGCATGTTCGCCCGAGAGGCGTTCGTAGATTTCCTCGCGGATGTGTTCGCGCAGGATGTTGCCGGGCAGGGTCTGGCCCCGGTACAGGTACATGTCATGGGCGTGCAGGGTCCAGAAGTGCACCAGCTCGACGGTGAGCTCGTCGTGGTTCTGCAGGGCGTGGATCAACGACGCCGGGTCGATGCCGAAGCTGTGCATTTCCTTGAGCATCAGGCGCAGGAACTCGGTATCGCCGGTCAGCAGTGCATGCTGGTACGCCGGGCGGGTGATGAAGTCATACGACAGGTCGGCGCCGCCCTTGGACATCTGCGCGATGTCGTCGAGCGTCAGGTTAAGCTCCTGGAAGCTGAACCCGCCGGCCTTGCGGATCATGCCGCCGATCAGTTGGTTACCGACGATCGACAGCGGGTGGCTTTCCGACCAGGCGGTGCCACTGGCGCAGGTCTCGACCCCGAGAAAACCGTTGGCATCCAGGCGCAGGCCACGCGCGCCCAGGCAGTCCAGCGCATGCAGGGCGTCGCCGATGATCATCTGCTGCGCGGCAAAGCTTGGGTCCAGCCAATTGAGCGACGGTTGGCCATCCTTGAAGTAATGCAGGTAGACCCAGCGCCGCGTCTTGCCATCGACACCGGTGATCGGTGGTGTTGCGCTCCAGTCGGTCTCCTTCACGCCGGGCTCGAAGAAGATCACCCGTTGCAGTTGGCCGACGATGTAGTGGTGTGCCTTGAGCTCATCGCACTGCGCAGGCAGCAGGTTGACCGAATCGCGGCCAGGGGGCACGTCTGGCAGCAGCGGCCAGTCTTCCTCGCGCACCTCGACCATGTGGTACAGCCCTGGATAGGCGCCGTGCCCCAGCTCGGCCAGGCGGAAATCGGCGCCCTTGCCCGTGTGCGAGGGGATCAGGTCATCGATGGTCACGGCGTTGTGCGCCGCCGCCATGCGGCTCATCTGCACCAGCTCCTGCTCGGTGCCGTAGAGCGGGTCGATATCGAAACTGATGCGGTCGAAGTTGCCGTCCACGCTGGGGGTGAAGTCGCGCCCCCTGACACCCCCGGACTGCTTGATGGGGCCGGTGTGAATGCCCTGTACGCCAATTTCCGACAGGCGCTTCCACAAGGCTTCGTGGCCCAGCGCGCCAAGCACCGAGCAGCCTTCAGGGGCGATGATCGCATCGGGGTAGACGGTCAGCCAAACCGATGCGATGTCGGTGGCGCGGCGTGGCTGCGTTTCGGCGTAGGGGTTCATCCACAGGCGGGACTGGCCGGAATACAGCCGGGCCCGCTCCTGGGAGGCCTTGAGCATGGAGCGCTCTTCGAGCCATTTGACGTATGACGGGTCGGGTTGGGTCATTTCGCGTCCTCTCTGCGTGGCGGCACCGGCCAAGTTATGACGGCGGCGGCGCCGGAACGTTCGGCTGAGGTATCACGCCCTGGCCATTCAGCGCCGCGCCGATAATTGCTGCGGCGCCAGGAACGCACCATGGAAGTAGTCGCGCAAGGCCTGCATCGCCGGGCTGAATGCCCGCTCGCGGTGCCAGGCCAGGCCCACGCTCATGGGCGTGACCGGGTCGCTGATGGTGACGGTCTCGATGCGCTTGCCTTCGAGCGACCAGGGCCGGTGCACCAAGTCAGACAGGATAGCCACACCGCTGCCATTGGCCACCATGCTGCGCACCGCCTCCACCGAGCTGGTGCGCACCCGCACGCTGGGCCGTTGCCCAGCCAGCTCCCAGTAACGCATGGCGCTCTGCTCGGCTTCGTCCACGGTCAGCAGGATGAACGGCTCACGGGCAACATCGGCCAGGCTTACCGTAGAGCGCTCGCACAGTGGATGGTGGCTGGGCAGCCACAGCCGGCGCTCGGAGTTGAACAACGTTTCAGAGACGATATCGGGGTGGGTGAGGTTGGCGGTGAGCACCACGGCCATGTCGAAGTGGCCTTCCAGCAGCCCTTGCTCGATGGCACTGCGCTCCTGCTCGTGGACCTGCAGGTTTACGCCCGGGTGCCAGTGTTCCAGGCGTTGCAAGTGGTGCGGCAGGAAATAGCCGATCACCGTGTAGCTCGCCGCCAGGCGCAGCAGGCCACTGGCGCGCACGTCCGGCAGCGGGCTGTTGAGTGCGTCATCGACACTGCGCAGGATCACATAGGCGCGGTTGAGAAAATGCCGGCCCGCATCGGTCAGGCTCATGCCTTGCGCGGAGCGCTGGAACAGCAACACCCCGAGCATCGCCTCCAGCTCCTTGATCGCGGTGGTCACCGCCGATTGGGAAATGTTGAGGTGGAGGGCGGCCTGGGAGATCTGGCCGATCTCGGCGGTGGCGACGAAGTAGCGAACCTGGCGCAAGGTCAGTGACACGGGAGGCTCCTGGGTATCTGTTTTTCCGAAGACACCCTATCTGTTTATAGATCTTCCCAAGGGGGCGGTAGAGAATCTAACGTGACCTTCACACCCTCACAAGCACCGGGAGCGTAGGCATGCAGGCAGTAGACTTCAATTCGGACATGGGTGAGGGCTTCGGCCCCTGGACCATCGGCGATGGTGTCGACAACGAGCTGATGGCCTTCATCAGTTCGGCCAACATCGCCACCGGCTTTCATGCCGGTGACCCAGGCACCATGCGGCGCACCGTCGAGCGGGCCAAGGCGCTGGGCGTGGCCGTAGGCGCTCACCCGGGTTTTCGGGACCTGGTCGGGTTCGGCCGCCGGCACATCAACGCGCCGGCTCAGGAGCTGGTCGACGACATGCTGTACCAGTTGGGTGCGCTGCGTGAAATCGCCCGGGCGCAGGGCGTGAAGCTGCAACACATCAAGCCCCATGGTGCGCTGTACATGCACCTGGCCCGTGATGAAGAAGCCGCCCGGTTGCTGGTGCAGAATCTGCAGGTGATCGAGCCGCAACTGTTGTTGTACTGCATGCCTGGCTCGGTGATCTGCCGGGTTGCCCAGGCACTCGGCCAGCCGGTGGTGCGTGAGTTCTACGCTGACCGCGAGTACGACCAGAGCGGTTCCATCGTGTTCACCCGCACGGTGCGTGGCCATCAGCCGCAGGCGGTCGCCGCGCGCGTGCTGCGGGCCTGCCGCGAGGGCGTTGTACGCACGGTCGAAGGCCAGGATCTGGCCATCGAATTCGACTCGATCTGCCTGCACAGCGATACCCCCGGCGCGCTCGACCTGGTCGAAGCCACCCGTGCAGCGCTGGACGCCGCCGGCATCGAAGTGCGCACGCCCCGTTGAGGTTCAAAGCACACGGTGCTCAGACACCGGTGCGCTGCACAGCATTGTTTTTGCCTGCCTTACGATAAAGATTCCAAAAAAGGAGCAGACATGGCCGAGCCGCTTGCCAGTACCCCGATCCGCTACAGCTTTGGTGCCGACGAGCACCTGTTTGCCGAAGTCAGCGAGAGCATGTCGCTGGAGGCATTCTTCAAGGGCATGGCCGTTACCCGGGCGGTGGAGCGCCTGGCGCTGGAGGGCGTGCTGGACATTTGCCTGGCCAACGCCTCGTTCCAGATCCGCTTCGACCCCGACCGCATCGCCCCCGACGTGCTGCTTGCAGCAGTGCGCGGTGCAGAGGCCGAGGCGGTTGCCGAGCGCGCATTGCACACCCGGATCATCGAGATCCCAGTGCTGTACAACGACCCCTGGACCCATGAAACCCTCATGCGCTTTCGCGACCGCCACCAGGACCCGGGCAGCACCGACCTGGAATACGCGGCGCGTATCAATGGCCTGGCCGATGTCGATGCGTTCATCGCCGCGCACAGTGGCGCGCCTTGGTTCGTGTCGATGGTCGGCTTTGTCGCAGGCCTGCCGTTCATGTTCCAGATGGTCGAGCGCGAGCGCCAGTTGCAGGTGCCCAAGTACCTGCGCCCGCGCACCGACACGCCGAAGCTGACCCTGGGCCACGGCGGCTGTTTCGGGTGCATCTACTCGGTGCGCGGGGCAGGGGGCTACCAGATGTTCGGCGTTACCCCGGCGCCGATCTACGACCCGCAGCAGGGCCTGAACTATCTGAAGGAGCACATGGTGTTCTTCCGCCCGGGGGACATCGTGCAGTTCAAACCCATCGACCGTCAGGCCTATGACCAGGCGGTGGCGGATGTCGAGGACGGCCGTTTCGACCTACGCATTCGCCCTGTTGAGTTCTCGCTGGATGCTTTCCTGGCCGACCCGGTCGGCTATCCCAAGTCGTTGCAGGAGGTGCTGGCATGATCAAGGTACTCAAACCTGGCCTGGCTACCTCGGTGCAGGACTTGGGCCGTGAAGGCTATTACCACTTGGGCATCCCGCCGTCAGGGGCGCTTGATCAATATGCGTTGCGCGCCGCCAACCAGCTGGTCGGCAACCCGGCGGGCACTGCCGGCCTTGAATGTGCACTGGTGGGGCCGGAGCTGGAGTTTCTGCAGGATGCCCTGGTGGCGGTGTGCGGCGCACAGATGCCGGTGCTGCTCGATGGCCGTGAACAGCGCCCGGACACTTCGTTTGCAGTCAGGGCAGGCCAGGTGCTGCGCTTTGCCTTCCCCACAGCCGGGGCGCGTGCCTATTTGGCGGTCGCGGGCGGCATTGATGTACCCGAAGTGCTGGGCAGCCGGTCCACCTACGCACTGGGCGCGCTGGGCGGTTTTCAGGGTCGCAAGCTGCAGGCAGGTGATTTACTGCCGGTCGGTGTTCCCAGTGCCAAGGCCCGTGCCGGTGCCAGTTTGCCAATGGCACTGCGCCAGGCGCTGGGTGGCGAAGTGGTGTTGCGCGTGGTGCCGGGGTTGTACTTCCACCGCCTGTCTGAAGCCGCCGCGAAAAGCTTCTTCACCGATGCCTGGACGGTGGGCTCCGAGGCCGACCGTATCGGCTACCGCTACAAGGGCGGCAACGCACTGAGTTTCCAGCCGCGTGAGCAGCCATTCGGCGCTGGCTCGGATCCTTCCAATATCGTCGATAGTTGCTACCCGATCGGCTCGATACAAGTACCCGCCGGGCTGGAGCCGATCATTCTGCACCGCGATGCGGTGTCGGGTGGTGGGTACGCCATGATCGGCACGGTGATCAGCGCCGACCTGGACCTGATCGGGCAGATGCAGCCGAACCAGCAGGCGCGGTTCTTGCCGGTGAGCATGGAAGCGGCGCTTGAAGCGCGGCGGTCCTACAAGAAAAGGCTGGCGTATCTGAGCAAGCTGTTCAGCTGATCGGTGCGCAGCCTGTACCGGCGTCTTCGCGGGTTGCTGCGAAGCGTCCGGTACAGGCGGGCTAGCCTCAGGTCAGAAGCTGTACTTGGCGGTCAGCATCATGTTGCGCGGTGCGCCCCAGGTGTCGCCGGCATAGTTGACCGAGGTGGCCACGGCCGAGTAGTACTTGCGGTCGAAGACGTTGTTGGCGTTGAGCTGCAGGTCGAGGTGCTTGTTGACCTGGTAGCCAGCCATCAGGTCGGTGACCGCGTACGAACCCTGGACCAGACGGTACTCGCTGCCATCGGCAACGGTGAAGTCGTTGTAGATGCGGCTCTGCCAGGAGATGTTGCCACCGATGCGCAGCTTCTCCAGCGGGCCTTCGAAGCGGTAGGTGGTGGTCAGCTTGAACAGGTGCTCCGGGGTATCGGTGTCGAAGCGCTGGTTGACGTTGCCCGGGTTGGCGGCGTCTTTGAGGGTGTGGACGCGGGCATAGGTGTAGCCTGCACCGACCTGCCAGTTGCGGGTCAGCGCACCCTGCAGCTCCATGTCGATACCTTGGCTGCGTACCTCGCCAGAGGCGACGTAGCAGTTGGTAGGGTCGTTGCAGCCAGTCAGGTTGGTCTGCGAAACGGCACGGTTTTCCTGGTCGATACGGAACAGCGCCACGCTGGCATTGAGGGCGCCATCGAAGTACTCGCCCTTGAGGCCGATTTCATAGTTCTTGCCGTCCACCGGCTTGAGCGGGCTGCCGGAAGCGTCCTTGTAATCCTGTGGGTTGAAGATGTCGCTGTAGCTGACATACACCGAGTGATGATCGTCCAGGTCGTAGATCAGGCCGGCATAGCGGGTGACATTGCGCGTGACCTTGTAATCGGCGCTGGAGCTTTCCTTGTTGTCGTAGTCGTACCAGTCCAGGCGGCCGCCCAGGATCAGCTTCAGCGGGTCGGCCAGGCTCAGGCGCGTGGTCATGTACACACCTTCCTGGGTAGCGACTTCGCGTACATTGTTGGTGTGCACGAAACTCGGCTTGCCGCCATTGAGCGGCCAGTTGGTGTCATACGGGCTGTAGTTGCGCGTGTCCATGTCATAGATGCGCTTGCTGGCGCCCACCACCAGCTCGTGGGTGCGGCCAAACGCCTGGAACGGGCCGCTGACGAAGCCGTCCACGCCAGCCTGGTTTTCCTGGTGCTTGGACTGGTAGGCCGTACGGGACAGCGGCTTGTCGAGCCCTGCCCAACGCGACTGGTAGGAGCCGGTGAAGGTGCCGTCCTGTTGGGAATAGTTGGCGTTGACCTGCAGCTTCCAGTCATTGGCCAGGCGCTGCTGCACTTCGGCGAATACGGTGTTGATCTCCTGGTCCTTGTTTTCCCAGTCACTGCCTGGGTTGTAGGAGCGCGAGTAACCCACGTGGTGGCCGTTCAGGGCGGTTGGCATGGCGCCCCAGAAGTTGTTGGTCTGGTCTTTCTGGTGAGAGAAACCGAGGGTCAGGGTGGTGTCTTCGGACAGGTCCGCCTCGGTGATCGCATAGAACAGGCCGTGGTCTTCTTCGACGTCGTCGATGTAGCTGTTGGCACCCCGGTAGGACGTCACCACGCGGCCGCGCAGTGTGCCGCTGTCGTTGAGCGGGCTGGAGGCATCGACTTCGCCGCGGTAGTCGTCCCAGCTGCCAGCGGCGCCGGTCAGGGTGACCTTCTGTTCGGCCAGCGGACGCTTGCGCACCAGGTTGATGGCCGCCGAAGGGTTGCCGGAGCCGGTGATCAGGCCGGTCGCGCCGCGCACGACCTCGACGCGGTCGAACATGGCCAGGTTAGGCTGGGAACCCACGGTATACGGCTTGTAACCGCTCGGAATGCCGTCGTACATCAGGTTGTCGATGTCAAAGCCCCGTGACGTGTAGCTTTGCCGACCTGGCCCGCCGGAGTAGTCGAGGAACAGCCCTGGCGTGGCCTTGACCACGTCGTTGATGCTGGTCATCGCCTGGTCGTCCATGCGCTGGCGGGTGATCACGGTGACCGCTTGCGGCGTTTCACGCAGGCTCAATGGCAGCTTGGTGGCGGTGGACATGGAACCTGTGGTGTAGGACTGCGAACCCTCCGTGGTGCTGCCCAGCCTGTCGGAGCTGATCTCGGTGGCGCCCAGCACCAGCGCAGTGGGCTGATCGCCTTCGGCCAGGGCCGGTGTGACGATGGCCATGCAGATGGCCATGGCGAGCAGGTTGCGGGCAGGGAGATTGCGCGTGGGCGCGAGTGGCGACGGCATGTGGGGTGGGTTCCTGTGCATTGTTAAACGTTATTGAAAGCGTGTATGAGAACGATTAACAATAAGTTTGTCAGGATTTGTCCGCCCGTGAAAGATTGGGATGTAGGATTTTTTACCTTTTTTTCACATTTGTAGCGCTGTCTAGACGGCGCCGTGCAGAGCGATCAGGGTTCAGCGCGGTTTATCGCCTTGCCCCGCTGCTCGGCCACTTCCGCAGCCTGGCCATCACGTTGCTTGCCTTGGCGCGCCAGCCCTTCGAGTTGCGGGATCAGCATGCCTTCGGGCAAATGCCGCCAGAAACGCCCCGGCATGTGCAGGCGCAAGGCATCCGGGTTGAGGCGGGCGGGGTTGAAGGTGTGGCGGTAGTAGGTGCGCCACAGCTCGGCACCCGGGTCATCGGCATTGCGCGCCCACTGCCGCCAAGCGTCCGGGCAGTGCCGCTGATAATCGAACCCCTGGCCGTCGAAGCGGATACCGTCCGCCGGCGTGGCGATCAACCAGCGCTGGCGCCCCAGGCGGTCGGCGAAGTGCGCGCTGGCACTGTGCAGAATGTCATGGGCCGGCTCGTGATAGGCCACCAGATCCAGTTGCAGTTGCTCGGCAAGTACTGGCGGCAAGGGCACGAAACGCACGAATGCATGCAAGTGATGTGCTTCACGGCTGACTTGCTTGATACGCCGGTGCAGTTCACTGCCCAGGCGGTCGCCGGCGAGCATTGCCGTGCGGTCACCGTGGGCCACGCGCCAGAGCACTTCGTACAGCAGCGCCCAGCGTTGCTCGCCCCGGTATCGCGATGCCTGTTCCAGGAGGCCCAACAGCGCCGCCGGTACCTTGGCGTGAAAGGGGCCGGGCCCGTCTGGCAGCGCAGCAGGCACCGCCAGCAGGTCATCGATCGGCCCTTGCGACCAGGTCACTTGCGCCGGGTCGACACCGTGCCCGAGCAGCGTGCGCGCCTGAGCGCGCCAGGTGCTGAAGCAGTCGTCACAATCGAGCGCGATCACCCCCACAACCCCATCTGCACGGGTGCCTGTGGCTCACGCAGGCGCTCGCGCAGCAGGCCGCTGCGCAGCTCGGCCTGGCCTGGGCGGTAGTCGCTGGTGATGATGAATGGCCGGGCCTTGTCGAGCACGCAGCGCAGCTGGATCAGGTCGTCATAGCGCACCCGCCGTTCACGGCGCAGCGCCACCAGCCGCTGCACACTGCGCAGGCCAATGCCGGGGATGCGTGCCAGCAGCGCCGGCTCGGCACGGTTCACATCCAGCGGGAACACCTCACGGTTGGCCAGTGCCCAGGCAAGCTTGGGGTCGATGTCCAGGGCCAGGTTACCCGCCTGGCCGAGCAACTCACCCGCTTTGTAGCCATAGCCGCGCAACAGGAAATCTGCCTGGTACAGGCGGTGCTCGCGCAGCAGCGGTGGGGCTGCCAGCGGCACGCTGCCGGGGCTGTCGGGTATCGGGCTGAAGGCTGAGTAATACACGCGCTTGAGGCCGTAACCCTGGTACAGCGACTCGGCGTTGCGCAGCAGCGTGCTGTCGTCAGTGGCATCGGCGCCGACGATGACCTGGGTGCTTTGCCCGGCCGGGGCGAAGCGCGGTGCTTTGGGTTCGCCCGCCACGGCTTGCTGGCCCTGGTGGATGACGCCCATGGCCTGGCGAATGGTATGGGCGTGCTTTTCCGGGGCCAGGCGCTTGAGGCTGGCATCGGTGGGCAGTTCGATATTGACGCTGAGGCGGTCGGCCAGGCGCCCGGCTTCCTCGATCAGCAGTGGGTCGGCGTCGGGAATGGTCTTGAGGTGGATGTAACCCCGGAAGTTGTGCTCCTCACGCAGCAGGAGCGCCACGCGGATTAACTGTTCCATGGTGTAGTCGGCCGAACGAATGATGCCGGAGCTGAGGAACAGGCCGCTGATGCAGTTGCGCCGGTAGAAGTCCAGGGTCAGGCGCACCACTTCCTCGGGGGTGAAACGCGCCCGCGGCACGTTGCTGGATCGGCGATTGACGCAGTATTGGCAGTCGTACAGGCAGAAGTTGGTCAACAGCACTTTTAGCAGCGAAACGCAGCGCCCGTCCGGTGTATAGCTGTGGCAGATCCCCATGCCGTTGGTCGCGCCCAGGCCGTTGCTGCCGCGCGAGCTGCGTTTGGGCGCGCCACTGCTGGCACAGGACGCATCGTACTTGGCGGCATCGGCAAGGATGCCAAGCTTGGCAATGAGCTGCATGAGGGTGTCTCTTGATACTGAATATTCATACAGTATTTTGAGAATTGATGGAATGCAAGTGGTGTCAGACGGTCGTGCCGTTCAGGCATGGCATCTAAACTTACAAACAGCCCGCCGCGGCTCCCACCACGGCGAGCCTCAACACCTAACCCGACCACCGCGACCCCGGACCGGACATCCCTCGCTGACGGTGGCCTTCTTGCAGAGGAGGGCAGGTCATGGACGAGGCAAGGCTCCACGATTTCATGGGCAAGCTGGTGGGTGACATGGGCGCTGCGGCGACCCTGGCCAATGTGATACTCGGCGACGAACTGGGGTTGTACCGGGCCATGGCCGATAGCCAGCCGGTCACCCCCCAGGTGCTGGCGGCACGGACCGGCTGCCATCCACGGCTGGTGCGTGAATGGCTCAACGCCCAGGCGGCGGCTGGCTATATGGTCCATGAGCAGGGCAGTTTCGTGCTGCCCGAGGAACAGGCCATGGCACTGGCCCTGGAGGATTCACCGGCCTATATGGCGGGCGGCGCGGCGGTAGTGGCCGCGCTGTTTCACGACAAGGACAAGCTGGTGGCTGCGATGCGCGGTGACGGGGGGTTGGCGTGGGGCGACCATCACCCCTGCATGTTCAGCGGTACCGAGCGTTTCTTCCGGCCCGGCTATCGCACCTTCCTGGTGGCCGACTGGCTGCCGGCGCTCGACGGTGTGGTGGCCAAGCTGCAGGCCGGCGCCAAGGTCGCGGATGTGGGGTGTGGGCATGGCGCTTCGACGCTGGTCATGGCCCAGGCGTTTCCAGCATCGACCTTCATCGGCTATGACTACCATGCGCCCTCCATCGCCACGGCCCGCGAACGCGCCGGTGAGGCCGGGTTGACCCCGCAGGTGAGTTTCCAGCAGGCGTCGGCCAAGGATTACCCGGGCAACGATCATGACCTGGTGTGCTTCTTCGATTGCCTGCACGACATGGGCGACCCGGTCGGCGCTGCACGGCACGCCTATCAGGCGTTGAAGCCCGACGGTACGGTGATGCTGGTGGAACCCTATGCCGAGGATACGCTCGATGGCAACCTGACGCCGGTCGGGCGCTTGTTCTATGCCGCGTCGACGTTCATCTGTACACCGAATTCACTGTCCCAGGAGGTGGGCTTGGGGCTGGGCGCACAGGCGGGCGAGGCGCGCTTGCGGGCGGTGTTCGAAGAGGCGGGGTTCACCGAGTTCCGGCGGGCGACACAGACGCCGTTCAACCTGATACTGGAAGCCAGGAAGTAGGTGCACACCAATGCCGGCCTCATCGCCGGCAAGCCGGCTCCCACATGGATTGCGCCGGCTTTTAAAAATTGGGCAAGACAGTTGCTTGCGCAGGTAAAGCGCAGGCTTGAAGAACTGCGCGGTCCCGGTGGGAGCCGGCTTGCCGGCGATGAGGCCGGTGCAGGCAAAAAGAAGGGGCGCCAGATTGGCGCCCCTTGCTCTTGCTGCTTAGGCTTCAGCGTCCCAGGGACGATCGCCTTTTTCATCTTTGACACGGGTCGGCAGGCCCATCACATCCAGCGCCTTGAGGAACGGCTCGGCTGGCAGCTCCTCGACGTTGACCATGCGCTTGGCATCCCATTCGCCACGGGCAACCAGCAGGGCGGCAGCCACTGGCGGTACACCGGCGGTGTAGGAGATACCCTGGCTGTCGGTCTCGGCGTAGGCCTCTTCGTGATCAGCCACGTTGTAGATGAACACCTCACGCGGCTGACCATCCTTGGTGCCCTTGACCAGGTCACCGATGCAGGTCTTGCCGGTATAGCCAGGCGCCAGCGAAGCGGGGTCAGGCAGCACGGCCTTGACCACTTTCAGTGGTACCACTTCCAGGCCTTCAGCGGTCTTGACCGGCTGCTCGGAAAGCAGGCCCAGGTTCTTCAGCACGGTGAACACATTGATGTAGTGCTCGCCGAAGCTCATCCAGAAGCGCACGTTCGGTACGTTGAGGTTCTTCGAGATCGAGTGGACCTCGTCATGACCGGTCAGGTACAGGTTCTGCGAACCCACGACCGGCAGGTCGTCGGTACGTTTCACCTCGAACATGGTGTTGCTGGTCCACTGGCTGTTCTGCCAGCTCCATACTTGCCCGGTGAACTCGCGGAAGTTGATTTCCGGGTCGAAGTTGGTGGCGAAATACTTGCCGTGGGACCCAGCATTGACGTCGAGAATGTCGATCGAATCAATGCTGTCGAAATACTGTTGCTGCGCCAGTTTGGCGTAGCTGTTCACCACACCCGGGTCGAAACCGACGCCGAGAATGGCGGTGATGTTCTTCTCTTGGCATTCTTCGAGGTGTTTCCACTCGTAGTTGCCGTACCAGGGCGGCGTCTCGCAGATCTTGCCCGGTTCTTCGTGGATCGCGGTGTCCAGGTAGGCGACACCGGTATCGATGCAGGCACGCAGCACCGACATGTTGAGGAAGGCAGAGCCCACGTTGATCACGATCTGCGATTCAGTCTCGCGGATCAGTGCCTTGGTTGCCTCGACATCGAGGGCGTTGAGCGAGAAGGCCTGGATGTCGGCGGGTACCTTGAGGCTACCCTTGGCCTTGACGCTGTCGATGATGGCCTGGCATTTGGAGATGTTCCGCGACGCAATGGCAATACGACCGAGTTCGTCGTTATGCTGCGCGCACTTGTGGGCCACCACCTTGGCGACACCTCCTGCACCAATGATAAGAACGTTCTTCTTCAATTTATCCCTTGCTCCTTACTTGATAGCCGGTCTTACGACAGGCTGGAAACGTAGTCGTCGAAACCGAACTCGCGCACCACTTCGACGCTGCCGTCGAGCTGCTTGACCGCGATGGATGGCATCTTCAAACCGTTGAACCAGTTTTTCTTGACCATGGTGTAACCCGCCGTGTCGATGAACGACAGGCGATCGCCGATGGCCAACGGACGATCGAATTGGTACTCGCCGAAGATGTCGCCGGCCAGGCACGATTTACCGCACACCATGTAGGTGTGCTCGCCGTCGTTGGGGGCCATCTTGGCGTTCAGCCGGTAGATCAGCAGGTCGAGCAGGTGTGCCTCGATCGAACTGTCGACCACGGCCAGGTTTTTGCCGTTGTACAGGGTGTCGAGCACGGTCACTTCCAGCGAGGCGCTGTTGGTGATGGCCGCTTCGCCCGGCTCCAGGTAGACCTGCACGCCGTACGTCTGCGAGAAGGCTTTCAGGCGCGCGCAGAACGCATCGACGGCATAGTCTTCACCGGTGAAGTGAATGCCGCCACCCAGGCTGACCCACTCGACCTTGTGCAGCAGGTGCCCGAAGCGCTCTTCGATGTGCGTCAGCATCTTGTCGAACAGGCCGAAGTCACCGTTCTCGCAGTTGTTGTGGAACATGAAGCCGGAAATCTGCGAGATGACCTTCTCGATCTTCTCCGGGTCCCATTCACCGAGGCGGCTGAACGGGCGGGCCGGGTCGGCCAGCAGGTAGTCGGAGCTGCTGACCTGCGGGTTGACGCGCAGGCCGCGGACCTTGCCTTCGGACTGCTCGGCGAAGCGCTGCAGCTGGCCGATGGAGTTGAAGATGATCTTGTCGCAGTTCTCGAGCATTTCCTCGACCTCGTCGTCGGCCCAGGCCACGCTGTAGGCGTGGGTCTCGCCGGCGAACTTCTGGCGGCCGAGCTTGAGCTCGTACAGCGACGAGGATGTAGTGCCGTCCATGTACTGCTGCATCAGGTCGAACACCGACCAGGTGGCGAAGCACTTGAGGGCGAGCAGCGCCTTGGCACCGGAGTGTTCGCGCACGTAGGCGATCTTCTCCATGTTGCTCAGCAGCTTGGTTTTATCGATGAGGTAATACGGCGTCTTGATCATTTAAAGGCCCCCGGCCAGGCCGGCCAAAAAAAGGACACGCATTGTGCCTTCACTTGCTGCATACCGAAAGGGCGAGATATGCATTTCGTCGAGGTCGTTGCCGATAGACCGGAATTTTTCCGACTGCAGCGAGCTCATTGGAACAGGCCCGTATGACCATCCTAATCACCGGTTGCGCGGTACAAGGAGAATCCGATGAAGTGCTGCAATGCGACAGAGCCGCACAGGAGCCATGAATGAAAGCTGGCATCATCTCCGACACCCACGGTTTGCTGCGGCCCGAGGCGGTGAGGGCGCTGACCGGTTGCGATCTGATCGTGCACGCCGGTGATATCGGCAAGCCAGAGATCCTTGACGAACTCCAGGCGTTGGCGCCGTTAGAGGTGGTGCGCGGCAACAACGACCTGAAGTTGCCCTGGGCAGCTGGCCTGGCCGACCAGCGATGTTTCGACATGCACGGCTGGCAGACACTGCTGGTGCACGACATTGCCGATGTGCCAGCCGAACTGGATGAGGCGGTGCGCGTGGTGATCACTGGGCATTCGCACAAGCCATTGATCGACTGGCGTGAAGGGCGGTTGTACCTGAACCCCGGCAGTGCCGGGCCACGGCGGTTCAAGTTGCCGGTGACGGTGGCGGTCATCGAAGTCGAGCGCAGCCACGTGCAGCCGCGCATCATTCAGTTGCTTGAGTGACCCTGCGGCCTGATCGCTGGCTTGCCGGCGACCTGGGCCGTGAGGGCTACCTCAGGCGACCTGCTTCAACCAGTCCTGAATCTGTTGCAGCGTAGCCGTAGCCCCGCCACAAACGACCACCAGCACGTTCTGGTAACCGTCCAGCTTCGCGGCCTCGTACGCCAACGCCAACGCCGCCCCGCAGGCAGGCTCCACCAGCACCCGGTGGTCCGCCAGAAACCGCTCGCAGGCTTGAAGCGCCGCGCGATCGCTGACCAGAACGCTGTGCACCGGATGTTCCTGCACGCACGCCAGGGCCTGGTCGGCGACACGCTTGGCGCCCAGCGAAGTCGCCACCGATGTGAGGCGCTGCAGCTCTACCGGGTGACCTGCCTGCACTGCCGCGTGCAGCGAGGCCGCGCCCTCGGTTTCCACCGCCAGCACAGGGACATCGTGCCAGCCGTTGCGCTTGAGCCCTTCGACCACGCCACTGAGCAGGCCGCCGCCGCCCACCGACAGCACCACCGCATCGGGCTTGTAGCCGGTTGCCGCCACTTCATCCACAAGGCTGGCATGGCCGGCCCACAGCAGCGGGTCATCGAAGGGGTGAATGAAGGCATCGTGCGGCCCGACCAGGGTTTGCGCCAACGCGTTGGCCTCCTGCCACGAGCTGCCATGCACCACCACCTTGGCACCCTCCAGGTGCAACAGTTCCTTGGCGCGTTCGGTGGTGGTCTCAGGCACCACCACCGTGACCGGCACACCCAGCTGGCGCCCGGCGTAGGCGACGGCCAGGCCGGCATTGCCACCGGATGAGGACACGAAATGGCGGGCGCCCCGGGCATGGTGCACTTCGCAGGCATGGCCCACCCCACGCAGCTTGAATGAGCCGCAGGGCTGAAGTGCGTCGAGCTTCAGCCAGATCGAGCGGCCAGCGGCCAGCGACAGCGGGCGGGATTCGATCAGCGGGGTGTGGATATGCAGGGTCATCGCGTAGCTCCATGCTTCAGGTAGGGGCCAATGGTAACGCGGCAGGCCAGTTGCAGGTCATTGAATGTGCGGTGATTACACCCTGCCTGTCAGCACGCCTGCACCGCAGCGCTATTGCTGACGCTGCGCCCCAGCACCAGCACCGTGACAAAACCGCAGCCCACCAATGCCGTGGCCAGGCCCAGCAGCACCGAGCTGCCCAGCTGGTCGACGATTTGCCCGCCGAAGAACGAGCCCAGCGCGATGATCACCTGGAACATGGCAACGAACAGTGGCATGCCTCGTTCGACGTCCTTGGGCGCGACGACAAACATCCAGATACTGGCGCAGGCCGGGAAGGCACCGAAGGCGAAGCCCCAGAGCGCGATCAGCATCGCCGCCCCGGTCATGCCGGTGGCGAAGTGGGGGAACAGGGCGGTGCTGACGCCGATCATCAACGCGACCAGCAACAGGGTGTGACGCACGCTTTGGTTGGCGGCGAAACCGGCGAAGATATTGCCCATCACCCCGGCTACGCCATACAGCAGCAACAGCGAGCCGATGGTCGGCCCATCGAAACCGGAATGCTGCTTGAAGAAGGGCGCGACGTAGGTGTAGGCGGCAAAGTGCGCCAGGCCAATCAGCAACACCGCAATCAGGCCAACCCGGGCTTGTGGGTTGATGAACAGCGCTGGCAGGTCACTGATGCGGATGGCCTTGTCCGGGTTCAGGCGCGGCAGCAGCAGGATCTGCGCCAGCAGTACCGGGACGCCGACCAGGGCCGTGACCAGGAAGGTCATGCGCCAGCCCAGCAGGCCACTGAGCCAGGTGCCTACCGGCACGCCCAGCACGGTGGCCAGGGTCACACCGACCATGATGATCGAGGTGGCCTGGGCAACGCCCACCCCCTTGGGTGCCAGGCGGCCGCTCAGGGCAATGGCGGTAGCCCAGAAACCGCCGATGCTGATGCCCAGCAGCACGCGGCCGAACAGCAGCAGGTTGAAGTCGCTGGCATAGGCCACCACCGCGTTGGCGATGATCATGATCAGAGTCAGGCCGATCAACAGATAGCGCCGGTCCAGGGCGCCGATGCCCACCGACAGCAAGGGGGCGGCGAGGGCGGCCATGATGCCGGGCAGGGTGACCATCAGGCCGGCGTGGCCAGCACTGATGCCCAGGTCACTGGCGACATCGTTCAATACGCCTACCGGCAAAAACTCGCTGGTCACCAGGGCGAAGGCGCCCACGGCGACCGATAGAATCGCCAGCCACTGCTGTTTGACGCTTTGCTGACTGTGTTCGGGCAGGCCACCAGGGGCCGGGCTGGTATTTGACATGGTGCGGGGTTCCAGAGGGGGAGTGTCGCCTTGAGCAGGCGCGTGGAGCGGGGGAGAATCCGGCGGGCAGTATACGGGGCCCGTCTGCCGGGCCGACAGGCGGGCCTTTCGATAGTCATCATCAGTGCGATTGATGAGGCGCCCTTGCCGGGCAGCCGCCTCTGATGCAATGCAGCGTGCGCTGCGCACGGAACGACAGGTCCCTGTGCGCTATGATCTGCATCTCATCAGCAGCGGGGCGCCAGCCACGCAGTTTCAACAAGGACGAGCAAGTCATGACGGAACACGTTATCTACAGCGTTGAAGGTGAAAGCCAGGCACTCAAGGAAGCCGTGGCCAGCGCCCAGGCAACCTTCAAGTTCTTCTGGCGGGAGTTGTCATGGGAGGCGCGCAGGATCGTGAAGTGCCTCGATATGGCCGCCGTCAAAATGTCCTTCGTGCTTGATCCGGATAACCCTGACATACCTGCAGTCGAGAACATGTGGGTGACGGACATTGACTTCGATGGGCAGACGATCACCGGGGTGTTGCTGAACGAGCCCCGCTGGGCAACTGAGTTCAAGGCCTCTGACCCGGTGTCATTGCCTTTTGCCGCACTCAATGACTGGATGTTCGTCCGCGATGGTCGTGTCTACGGCGGTTTCACCGTCGATGCCTTGCGTAGCAGCATGGCGGCTGATGAACGTGCCGAGCATGACGCCGCCTGGGGGCTGGACTTTGGTGAGCCTGGCAGCATCGAACTGGCACCTGCCGCGGACGGCCAGGCGCCTTGGCTGCTCACTCGCGCGCTGAGCACCACGGCAGACCTGCAGATGTTGGCAGCGCTGGAATGTACAGACCACCCGATGGCAGTGAACATGCGCGAAAAGGTCGAAGAAGGCCTGCGGCAATACCCCGAGATGATCAGCGACTACGACGACCGAGGCTGGTTGCTGCTGCACCGGGAGGTGCTGGCTGGCAACTACCCGGTGGTACATGCATTGCTGCGCCACGGGGCTGACCCTCGGGCAGCGAACAGCCAAGGCCAGAGTGCGCAGGCATTGGCAGCTGAAGCAGGCTGGCCACGGATTGCCGAGTTGTTGCAATGCGATATGGCTCAGGGCGGCGAGCCGGTCGCCAGCAAAGGGTTGCCATTATGGCCGATCGGCTTGTCGCTGGTCGCGCTGGCCTTGGCATGGCTTTATTACTTGATCGTTGTTCCCTTGCGTGCCGTATGGGCGGGCCGTGGCGCTGAAGTGGCCAGTACCTGGGACTTTGTCGGTGCCATCCTCCTGCTGAGCGTCGGTGTCGCTTCTTGCACAGGCCCCTGGTATATCAGGCTGCGCCTGCGCACCCCGCAATGGGGAGCGAGCCGGGCGCTGGATGTCGGTGCCATTACAGGCGCCGTTGTTTTTGCCTGGGTGCTGCACGATCAATTGCTGCGCTACGTTAGCGGGTCTTATTAACGTCGCCGCCTCGGCACCTGCTGCGCCGGTTCGCGCAACCAGGTGCCTGGGCTGTAGACGGCTCAGTGTTTGTCGGTGAAGTAGTGAGGGTAAAGCACCCGGTCCAGCTCCAGCTTTTCAGCATCCCCCACGCGCTTGCGCACTTCGGCGTAGAACTGCTGGCTCTGGTTCTGGAACCTGATGTAATCGCGGGTACAGGCCTTGAGCGCTGAGCTGAGCTGTTTGCCCGTCAGCCCCTGTGTGCGCTTTTGTGAAGCGAGATATGCCTGCCAGCTGTTTTCCACCTGCTGCAGCCCCTGAGCGAGCGCTGTTGTCTCGATTGTCGCCATTGCTGCACCCTCTTTGAGCCGGTAACGGCCCGTCGGTGTGGATCGCCCGAGCGACGATGGACCTGCAAAGCTATGCCGAGCACTGCTGTGGCTCGCAGCCCCGAGCTTAGCCGGTTTTCCCGGGGGCGCCTGCTCCGGGCGCTGAACGGCGCAGGGCGGCGGCGGCGAAGTACCGCCGGGCTGGCTTACTCATACGCCTGGGCCCCGGCGATATGCCGGCCGGCCACATAACCGAACGTCAGCGCCGGCCCCAGGTTGATACCCCCGGACGGGTACCAGCCGCCGAATACGCTGGCCATGTCGGTGCCCGCGGCATACAGGCCGCCGATGGGCTGACCCTGTTCATCCAGCACACGTGCGTGGCCGTCGGTGCGCAGGCCGGCGAAGGTGCCAAAGCAGCCGGGCTGCACCTTTACCGCGTAGAACGGGCCGTGCTCGATCGGCGCGACGCAGGGGTTGGGCCCCTTGTGGTGCGGGTCGCCCTGTTTGCGGTTGAACGGGGTGCTGCCGCGCCCGAATTCAGGGTCCTGGCCTTGGCGTGCGTGGCGGTTGTACTCGGCGACCGTGGCGCTCAACCCCGCAGGGTCGATGCCGCAGGCGCGGGCCAGCATTTCCAGGCTGGCGCCGCGCTTGAGATAGCCGCTGCGCAGGTGCGGCCCCACTGGCAGCGGGGCGGGGCGGGCATGGCCAAGGCCGTAGCGGCGCAGGAAGCGATGGTCGCAGATCAGCCACGAACAGGCTTCCTCGTCCTGCGGCAGGGCGTCGAGCATGGCTGCGACATAGTCGTAATAGCCGTGCGCCTCGTTGACGAAGCGCTTGCCGTTGGCCAGCACACCGATGATGCCGGGCTTGCCCCGTTCGATGATGTGCGGGAAGTGGCCGACGCTGCCATCACGGTGCGCGACCTTGGACACCGGGGCCCAGGCGACCGCCGACTTCAGGTCGGTGGCCACCACGCCGCCGGCGGATTCACCAAGGCGCAGGCCGTCGCCGGAGCACGACCGCGGCGGCAGGGCGAGGTTGTCGTGGCCACTGGCATCGCGCGGGAACAATTGCCGGCGCCGCTCGGGGTCATGGGCGAAGCCACCGGCCGCCAGCACCACGGCGTTGGCGCGCAGGGTGAGGTCGCCCTGCGCGGTGGCGATCACCGCGCCACGCACATGACCGTCCTCCATCAGCAGGCGTTTGGCCGGCGCAGACTCGAGCAGGCGCACGCCCAGGTCTTCAGCCGACTTGGCCAGGCGCGCCACCAGTGCCACACCGTTGACCAGGTGCATGGCCCGGCCATGGCGGGCGAGGTGGTACAGGTGGCGAGCGAAGCGTTTGCACACATGCCAGAAGGCGCGGGGGGAGCGGGTCATGTTCAAAAAGGCGGCGAGGTCGGCGCCGGCCATGATCGGCATGCCCATGAACGAGGTTTCGCGCAGGGTCCGGCGCAAGCGGGGCAACAGCGCACCCAGCTGGCGGGCGTCGTAGGGGGCGGCGATGACCTGGTGCCCACCGATGGCGGCGCCAGGGGTATCGCCGTGCATGTCGGGGATGGCGTTGCCATCGGCGAACTGCAGGGCCGTATGTTGCTCGAAAAAGGCGACCATGTGCGGACAGGCTTCAAGGAAGGCGTCGATGCGCTGCGCGTCGTAATGGGCGCCCAGTTCGTTGCGCAGGTACGTGCGAGGTTGCTCGATGTCTTCCTCGATACCGGCACGACGCGCCAGCGGGTTGCGCGGCACCCAGGCCCATCCGCCGGACCAGGCAGTGGCGCCGCCAAACACCGCGTCTTTTTCCACGAGGGTAACCCGTTGCCCATGCCAGGCTGCCGTGACGGCCGCGGCCAGCCCGGCGGCGCCAGAGCCAATGACCAGTACATCGCATTCGGCTTGCAAGTTGTCGGTGGGCATCGCGGGTCTCCGGTATTATTATTGGAACTAGGTTCCATATTCTTCTTGCCTGACCTAGCGGTATGCAAGTGATGCCGGTAAGTAATGGTCGATAATCGGACACTTAAGGCGTGCTGACCTGCGGAGGCCGGCGAGGATATGGAATCATCTTCCAGAATTCGCCTTTTTCATCAGGAAACCCTGTCATGGCTGGTAGTCAGATCGAACGCGCCTTCAGTCTTGTAGAAAGCCTTGCCGCCGAGCCCCAGGGGCTGGCCCTGCAAACCCTCGCTGACCGGCTGGAGATCCCCAAGAGCGCCGCCCACCGCATGCTCGCCGACCTTACGCGCCTGGGCTACGTCCGCCAGAACCGTGACAACAACCGCTACCAACTGTCGGCCAAGCTGGTGGCGTTGGGCTTTCGCTACCTGTCCAGCAGCGGCGCTGACATCATCCAGCCGATCCTCGACCGCCTGGCTCAGGACAGCGGAGAGTTGGTGCGCCTGGGCGTTATCGACGGCGCCCGCCAGACCTGGATCGCCAAATCCCAGGGCGCCCGTTCCGGGTTGCGTTACGACCCGGACATGGGCCGCGATGCGCCCTTGTTCTACACCGCCTCGGGGCATGCCTGGCTGGCCAGCCTCAGTGATGACGAGGCGCTGCAGATGGTCCTGCGCCAGGGCATTGCCGACCCCGAGCAGTTCGGCCCCAACGCCCCGCGCTCCACTGAACAGCTGCTGGGCTACCTGGCTGGCGCCCGTGAGCGCGGGTATGCCTGGGTCGAGCAAACCTCGGCAGTCGGCACTTCGGCCCTGGCCGCAGTGGTGCGCCGGCCGCATGGCAACGACGTCATTGGTGTGCTGAGCATTGCCGGCCCCAGTGCGCGCCTATCCGAGGCGCGATTGCCGGAGCTGGCGCCGCTGTTGTTGGCGGCGGTGGAGGAATTGTCGGTGGCCAGCCAGGCGAGCGAGTTGTTCGCTTGAATGGGCTGCAACGGGGGGATGCGTCTAAATCTCTGGTCGATTACCGCACACTCTATGCAGGGCGTCCTTTTGCAAAACGGACCGCAGTTCTAAATTAGCCAAAGATGATTCTGGAACCCTGTTCTGGAATATTCACAACAACAACGATAACCGCTAGAGGACTGCCCGTTGAACGCACCCCTTCGCATCGCCCTGATTGGCGCCGGTATCATGGGACGCCAGCATTACCAGCACCTGAGCCAGGTACCGCAAGCCCAGTTGTGCGCGGTGGCCGACCCCGGCCCCCAGGCTGAAGCCTTTGCCGCCGAGTGCGGGGTGGCGTATTTCGCCGATCACCGGCAGATGCTGCAGGCTGTGCGGCCCGAGGCCGTGATCGTGGCCAATCCGAACAACCTGCACGTGGCCACTGCCCTCGATTGTGTTGAAGCCGGCGTGCCGGTGCTGCTGGAAAAGCCGGTAGGGGTGCACCTGGATGAGGTGCGTGCGCTGGTGGAGGCGTCGCGCCGCTGCGGCGTGCCGGTGCTGGTTGGCCACCATCGGCGGCATAACCCGCTGATTGCCAGCGCGCGCAGCGTGATCGCCGAAGGGGCCTTGGGCCGGTTGGTCAACGTCACCGCGCTGTGGCAGTTGCAAAAACCCGACAGCTATTTCGACACACCGTGGCGCCGCGAGCCCGGCGCCGGCTTTCTGCTGACCAACCTGATCCACGACCTGGACCTGCTGCGCTACCTGTGCGGTGAGGTGGTAAAGGTGCAGGCGTTCACCCGTAACCAGGTGCGCGGGTTTGCCAACGAGGACAGCGCGGCAGTGCTGCTGGAGTTCGCCAACGGTGCCCTGGGCAGCTTGACCGGCTCCGACGCGGTGGCAGCGCCGTGGAGCTGGGAGCTGAGCTCGGGTGAAAGCCCTGTCTATCCGCGCCAGGCGGACCAACCCTGTTACTTGCTGGCCGGCACCCGGGGGGCGCTGAGCATCCCCCAGCTCAAGCACTGGCAATACGCCGAGGCAAACTCGGGCTGGCATACACCGCTGCTGCAGCGTGATGTGGGTATCCCGGCGGGTGCGGCACTGACCCTGCAGTTGCAGCACTTTGTCCGTGTTGCCCGTGGGCAGGAAGCGCCGCTGACCGATGCCGCTGACGGTGGCCGCACCCTGGCGTTGATCGAGGCGATCCGCCAGGCAGCCGCCAGCGGCCGGGCTTGCACGCCAGAGATCATCGTGTGAGCCGCGCGTGCGTTCTTCCTCCCCGTACCCCTTTGCCTGCAGGTAACCCCCATGACTGATCGAATCTTTTCCCTGGCCGCGCTCACCGTACTGGAGCTGTCACCCCCGGCGATGGTCGAAGCCGCCGCCCGTGCCGGTTACAGCCACGTTGGCCTGCGCCTGGTGCCAGCGACCCGCGAAGAGCAGCACTTCCCGTTGGTGAGCGACGCCGAGCTGCGCCGCCAGACCCAGGCGCGCTTGCGTGACACCGGCATCAGAGTCCTGGATCTGGAAATCCTGCGTCTTGAACCCGACACCTGCGTGGCCGATTTCGAGCCGATGCTGGCGGTCGGTGCCGAGTTGGGCGGCAGCGAACTGCTGGTTGCCGGTAACGACTCGAATGAGGCGCGCCTCACCGAGCGCTTCGCTGAACTGTGCGACCTGGCGGCCGGCTATGGTATTCATCCGCATCTGGAGTTCATGCCCTGGACCGACGTCCGCGACCTGCAACAGGCCATGCGCATCGTTGCCAAGGCAGACCGCCCGAACGGTTGCGTGCTGGTGGATGCCTTTCACTTCAACCGCTCCGGGTCGTCGCTCGACGACCTGGCGCGGCTGGCCCCGCAGCGCATGCGCTACGCCCAGTTGTGCGACGTGGCTGGGCCGGTTCCGGCCGATATGGATGAAATCCTGCGCCAGGCCCGTAACGAGCGGCGTTTCCCAGGGGAGGGTGATGCCGACCTGGCCGGCCTGTTGCGTGGGTTGCCAGCGAGCGTTCCGCTAAGCCTGGAGATTCCCACGCGGCAACTGCTGGTGCAGGGTGTCAGTGGCGAGCAGCGTGCGCGGATGGCGCTGGAGAAGGCCCGGGCGGTGCTGGCATCGATGTGAGCCAAGGGGCCGCTTCGCGGCCCATCGCCGGCAAGCCAGCTCCCACCTGACTTGTGTCGACTTCTAGAAATTGAGTAAGGCGGTTGCTCGCAAAGGTAAAGCGCAGACCTGAAGAACTGCGCGGTCGCGGTGGGAGCCGGCTTGCCGGCGATCACCGGCGAAGCCGGTGCCATGCACCGCAGCATCTGCATCGCCGGCAAGCCAGCTGCCCATGACTTGTGTCGACTTGTAGAAATTGGGTCAGGCGGTTGCTCTCATAGGTAAAACGCAAACCTAAAGAACTGCGCGGTCGCGGTGGGAGCCGGCTTGCCGGCGATCACCGGCGAAGCCGGTGCCATGCACCGCAGCACCTGCATCGCCGGCAAGCCGGATCCCACTCAAATGCCTTCAATTCTAGAGACTGGTTGAGGCAGCCGCACCAACCCCGGAACAGTCCCGCTCCGGCTGCGGCAACCCGCATAGCGCCAGGCCTGCGAGGTATCCGAAAGTCATCCCTGGCCCCAGCGTGATACCGCCACTGGGGTAATGCCCGCCCATGATGCTGTGCATGTCATTACCCACCGCAAACAACCCCGGTATGGCCTGCCCTGCATCATCGAGCACCCTGGCCGAAGCATCGGTGCCCAGCCCGGCAAAGGTCCCGAGGCTGCCCGGCAGCAACTTCACTGCGTAGAAAGGGCCGTGCAGCAGGGGCCGCAGCGAAGGGTTCGGGGCCTGCTGCGGCTCACCCTGCGCCCGGTTGTATGCCGAGGCGCCGCGCCCAAAGTCAGGGTCCACACCCTGCGCCGCCTGCTGGTTGAAGCGCGCCACCGTGCGCTGCAACTGCTGGCCATCGATGCCACAGCGCGCGGCCAGTTGCGCCAGGTCGTTGCCACGCAACAGGTAGCCACGCCGTTCATAGAAGCGGGCAGGAAAGGGAAACGGCTTGGCCCAGCCGATGCCATAACGACGCTGCGCGGCATGGTCGCAGATCAACCAGGCCTCATAGGGTTCGCCCTCTGGCGTAGCGGCGAACAGGGCATTCATGAAGTCGTGGTAGCAGTCCGCCTCGTTGACAAAGCGTCGACCGTCACTGCGCACTGCGATGAAACCAGGCTTGGCGCGGTCTATCAGGTGCGGGAAATGCCCAACGCTGCCATCGTTACGCGGCACTTGCGAGACCGGCGCCCAGGCACCGGCAAGGGCCAGGTTGGTGCCGACCTGGGCGCCGGCCTGCTCGCCCAGGCGCAGGCCATCGCCGCTGTTTTCCGGCGGCGCGGCAGAGTAATGGCCAACGCCGTCGGGCGCGTGCGGTATCAGCTGCGCGATGCGCTGGCGGTCATGGGCAAAACCGCCACAGGCCAGCACCACGCCACGCCGCGCATGGATCCGCTGGCCATCGGCACAGTGCGCGCCGGTGATGCGTGCATCGCCCAGCAAGGCAATGGCCGCTTTGTCGGTCAGCAGCGTGACGCCCAGGTCCAGGGCACTGCGCAGCAGGCGGGCCACCAGCGCGTTGCCGTTGACCAGTTGCAGACCGCGCCGGTGCAGCAACAGATCGCGCCCGTGACGCAACAGGCGTTTGGCCACATGCCAAGCCGCCCTGGGCGATTGCCGGGCATTGAAGAAAGCGGCCATGTCCATGCCACCGGCAATGCCCATGCCGCCCAGGCTGACGATGTCCAGCGGTGGCCGCAGCCGGTGTATCCAGGGCCCGAGCAGGTGGCCGTCATAGGGCAGTGCACACAGGGCACGCCCACCGCGCGCGCTGCCGTCCCCTTCATGCATGTCGGGCAGCTTCGCACCGCACTGAAATTGCACGCATGTGTGCTGCTGGAAGAACGCCACCATCGCCGGGCCATGGCGCAGGAACGCCAGTTGACGTGCGTCCAGTTCCGCTACGCGGGTTTGGGCGCGCAGGTAGCGCTGCGCTGCATCAGCGGTTTCGACCAGGCCTTCGGCCACGGCCAGGGGGTTGCTCGGTATCCATAGCCAACCGCCCGACCAGGCGCTGGTGCCGCCGAGCCGGGGGGCTTTTTCTGCCACGATCACCTTGAGGCCGTGGTGCGCGGCGGTAACCGCCGCAGCCAGGCCGCTGGCACCGGAGCCGATGACAAGTACGTCACACTCAAGGGGTTGCATGGGCGCACTCCGGTTCGGTTGTCACTGCAGCGGCGAGAAGCCGGTAGGCCGCAGCAGGCGTGATTGCAGGCGCAGTACAGCGCCCAGTTCACGGTTGAGCCGCGAGAACTGGGCCCAGCGTGGGTCCGCTGCCATCGCCGCGCGCCGTTCGCTGCGCTCGTCCAGGCTGGCATAACCCCAGATGTGCACCACCTGGTTCACCTCACCGAATTCGCTGGTGAAGAAACCGACCAGGTTGCCCAGGTGTTCGCGTTGCACCGCCAGGGCGTGGCTTTGGTAGAGGGCCAGCCAGTCAGCCATTTTCAGTGGGTCGAGGGTGTAGGTTCTCATTTCGTAGTACATGGGCGCGTCTCCGTTTCAGGGCTGTGGGCTTGCAGGCGTTCAGCGATATGGCTGGCAGCGATCCAGCCGAAGGTGAGGGCAGGGCCCAAAGTGATCCCGGGGCCCGGATAGGTGCCATTCATCAATGAGTTCATGTCGTTGCCGACGGCATACAAGCCAACGATCGGCGCACCGGCGCGGTTGAGTGCATTGGCGTTGGCATCGGTCACCAGGCCGCGCGCCGAGCCAAGGTCGCCGGTGTGCAGGCGGATGGCGTAGAACGGGGCCTTGGCCAGTGGCGCCAGGCACGGGTTGGGCTTGTGTTGCGGGTCGCCCATGTAACGGTTGTAGCTGTTGCCGCCCTTGTCGAATTGCCGGTCGATGCCGCTGCGGGCGTCGGCGTTGAAGCGCTCCAGTGTTTCCTGCAGCACCTGCGCCGGCACGCCGATGGCCTGTGCCAGCCCTTGCACTGAACCGGCGCGGTGCAGGTAGCCGGCTTCGATCAGGGCCGTGTTGTCCACCGGCTTGGGCCGTGCCAGGCCCAGGCCGTAGCGGTTCATGGCCTCGGCGTCACAGACCAGCCAGCAGCTGCTGATGCCATTGGCGAACATGGCCTGTACGAAGTGGTGATAGGAGTTGGATTCGTTGACGAAGCGCCGCCCGGCCGGGTCGAGCGCAATGACGCCGGGCTTGGCGCGGTCGGTGACCAGGTGCGGGAAGCGCTCGCGCTCTCCACTGGCATGGCGCCGCTCGGAAACCGGCGCCCAGAAGAAATTGGCCGCCAAGCCCTCGCCCTGGGCGGCATCCACCGCCTGGGCAAGGCGCAGCGCAGCACCGTCGTTGCCAGCGGGGGACATGGTCAGGTGTGGCGCGTCAGGGTCCGGGCGGTGGGCCGCCGCCAGTGCACCCGCAGCAAACCCGCCCATGGCGCAGACCACCCCACCGCGGGCATGGACTTGCGTGCGGCGGCCCTCATGCTGCACCACCACGCCGGTGACCGTGCCGTGTTCGACGATCAGTGCCTGCGCTTCGCTGCGCAACCACAGCTGTGCGCCGTGGGCGAAGGCGGTGCTGGCCAGGCGCGCCACCAGTGCGTTCCCCGTGGTCAGGCGCGTGCCACGGTGATGGCGAACCCGGTCCAGTGCGTAGCGCGCCATCAGTTTCAGGCAATGCCACAGTGACCGCGGGGAGCGACGCAGGCTCAAAAAGTGCTGAATGTCCTCGCGGTTGACCATCATCGCGCCGAACAACAGCATGCCCGGCGGTGGCATTTTCAGGTCCTTGAAGCGTGGGCCGAGCCGGCGGCCGTCGTACTCGACCATTTCCAGCGCACGGCCAAACGCGGTGGCGCCGGGTGCGTCCGGGTAATAGTCCGGCGAGTGCGGGCGCAGGGCGTAGCGCAGTTCGGTGTTGTGTTCCAGCCAGCGCAGCGCCTGGTGCCCGCGCGCGATGAAGGCGTCCACCAGTTCGCCGTTGTAGCCGGCACCGATGATGCTTTTCAGGTAGGTCGTGACGGCCTCGGGTGAGTCCTGCGCACCGGCGGTGCGCGCCTGATCCGAGCCATACAACCACGCAGCACCCCCGGAGATCGCCGAGGTACCGCCAAAGTGTTCGGCCTTTTCCACCACCAGCACCTTCAGGCCCAGGCGCGATGCCGTGGCGGCGGCAGCCAGGCCACCGGCGCCACTGCCAAGCACCACCAGGTCGTACACCGCTTGCGCGTTTTCGATAGGGGGCATGGCCTCAGATCTCCAGTGGCGTTACGCCCATGAAGGCGCCCAGGTGGCCAAGTTGCGCAAAGGCCATTTGCGCGCCCGTCTGCACCGCGCAGCCGCGTTCACGCGCGTGTTGCAGCAGCGGGGTGATTTCGGGCGAAGTGACAACGTCGGCTACCAGCGTGGTGCTTTTGAGCGTGCCCAGCAGTGCAGCGGGCAGCGGCAGTTCGCCCGTGCCGCCCATGCCCACGGGCGAGGCGTTGACCACCAGGTCGAAGGCGTCCAGCGTGCTGTATGCGGTGGTGCTGCCGACGCCAGGGAAGGCCTTGCCCAGCAGGCCGGCAAGCGCTGTGGCGCGAGGCGTTTCGGGGTCGGCGAGGGTGATCTGGGCAACCCCGGCCTCACCCAGTGCGTAGGCGATGGCACTGCCGACGCCACCGCAACCGACGATCAGCACTCGCTTGCCCGCAGGGGCGAAGCCGTGCTTGCGTGCTGCGCCCAGAAAGCCCGCGCCGTCCACGTTGTCACCATACAGGCGGCCGTCGTTTTCACGCCGTACCACGTTCACCGAGCCCAGGGCCGCTGCGCGTTCGCTCAGGCCGTCCAGGCGGGTGGCAAATGCCTGCTTGTAAGGCACGGTCACCACGCAACCGCGCAGGTTGCGCCAGCCGCGCAAGGTGTCGATAAACGCGTCCAGCGCGGCATGCTGCAAGTCGATGGGCAGCATGGCCAGGTCATGGCCATTGTTGCTGAACCAGGTATTGAAGTTTTCAGGCGATTTCACCTGGGCGATGGGCGTACCGACGATGGCGACCAGCGCTGTCGAACCTTTGATCATGGTGACTTCCGTTATGGGTGTTGTTGTGGAAGTCAGGGTGAGGCGGTGGCGGCGTTGTCACAATACGCTTGCCAGGGGTTTGATGCGATAATCGCACTCATAACGCGTTTATCGCGGCAACTGCACAATTCGGCTTGCCTGGCGGCCACGATTCCCCACTCGAGGGTGCAAGACATGGACAAACCCCTGATTCACCCCCGCGACCTGATTGCCGGTTTACAGAAAGGCCTGGCGCTCATGCAGCTGTTCAACGCCGAGCAGCCGCGCCTCACGGTGCCCCAGGCCGCCAGGCAAGCGGGCCTTACGCCCAGTGCGGCGCGGCGTTTTCTGCTGACCCTGGTGCATGAAGGCTTCGCTGAAACCGACAACCGCCACTACTGGCTGACCCCCAAGGCCCTGCGTATCGGCCAGGCCTATGTGGACTCGGCGCAGTTGCCACGCATGCTGCGCCCGGTCGTCGAGCAAGTGGCCCGGCAGACCCAGGAACATGTCTCGGTGGGGACACGCGACGACGACGAAATCATCCACCTGGTGCGTAGCCGCTACAGCCACATCGCCTCGTTGTCGATACGGCCCGGCTCGCGGGTGCCGATGTATTGCACCGCCGGCGGGCGAGTCTGGCTGGCGGCACTGAGCCAGGCGCAGCGCGATGATTATTTCGCCCGCAATCCGCTACACCCGCTGACGCCCTACACCCAGACCGACAGGGCGCTGCTGGACGCGACGTTGCAGCAGGTGCGCGAGCAGGGCTACTGCATCGTCGATCAAGAGTTCGAAGTCGGCATGCGCGTAATCGGCGTGCCGTTATTGGACCGGGCGGGGCAGTTGAAGGCGACGCTGACCATCACTACCCATGCATCGCGGCTGAGCATGGATGAGATCCGCCTGCGTTACCTGCCACCGCTGTATGAGGCGCAGGCGCTGCTCAAACCGGTGTTTGGCTGACCGGGCAGCGTGGGTGGGTACGAGGGCGGTAGCTCAGGCCGTTTTCATTGCCAGCCCATCAGCCATACCTCAGGGTCACGCAGCACCTGCCAGTCCAGCCACTGGCTGCGCTTGCTGTGCACCGCTTCCAGTTCCACACGCAGTACATGCCCCTCTTCATCCCGTTCCAGGTCGGTCACCAGGAAGTGTTTTTCACGGTTCGTGGGGTGTCGCGCTGTCCATTTCGAGAGTTTCAATTTGTCCGGGTTGAAGCGGTTCATCATTGCTCCTTGGGCGAGAGTGCATCCTGATCGTTATACAGGCAGGCAAGCCACCGTGGATACTTGCCCGGCCAGTATCTGGCCGGTCGATGCCTACCGACTGCGGTGTGTGGCATGGCCGGGCCGCAAGCCGAGAACCGTACACCCCCAGAAACGGCAAACGGCCGCCCTCAGGCAGCCGTTTGTTATGGCTCATGCGCAAGGGTCAATCCTTGCTGACGGCGTCCTTGACGTCACCGACTACCTGCTGCGCTTCGCCTTTTTTCTCCTGCACCTTGCCTTTGACCTCCAGTTCCGTGTTGCCAGTGGCCCTGCCTACGGCTTGCTTGACCTTGCCGATGGCTTCGTTGGCCAAGCCTTTTACTTTGTCCGAAGTGCTGCTCATGGTTTTTCTCCTTCGACAGACATCCGTGAAACGTGGGTTGGGTGAAGCGTACCTGCAGCGTTGGCGTTGCGACTCACACCGTGGCAACGCGCGTCTTGCGTGACGACAGCGCGAAGCGGCCTACGCCAAAACTCAAGGCGGCACCGATCAGCAGGGTTACCAAGGTGCCCCAGGCGGCTTTCGAGACGTTGCTGGCGGCGACCTGGGCAGCCTCGCGAGCCTGTTGCTCGGCCTGCTCTTTAAGCACCTTCACCTGCTCGGCAGCCTGTTCATAGGCACGGGCGTAGTTATCGACCACCTGCTGGGCCTCCTGCTGGCTCTTGCCGGTGCGCGCAGCGACGATGTTGACCAACGCTTGCTTGTCTGCCGCGCTCAGGGCAGGTTCACCGGCCTTGCGCACGCGCTCGAACCATGCTTTGAGCTGGTCGATGGCCTGGGTCGGGTTCTCGGCCGCGATGCGTCCTGCCGACTCTCCCTGAGCCTGCGCCTGCTCGGCCTTCTGCTCCAGGGTCGAGGGGGCCAGTTCAGCCTTGCCAGACTGCACCAAGGTCTTGTTCAACTCGGCTTCCAGGCTGTCCCAGTCCAGCGAAATACCCTTCTTGTTCAGTTGCTCCTTGATGCCTTGGCTCACACTGGGCGCGGCGGCAGCGACGCCGTCGGCCGCCAGCGACAGGCCCTTGCCAGCGATGTTGCCGGCAGTGCCAACCACGGTGCCGGCCAACGACGCCAGCAACCAGGTAGCCAGCAGGGTAGTCACTGTCCAGCTCAGCAGACCATGCAGGCCGCCCCGGGTGGGCGCGGTCCGCCCGGCGACCCAGGCACCTGCCGCGACCGAGAGCAGGGTGCTGATGAACAGCCATACCCCCGCACCGGTGCCGAAGCCCTGCAGCGGATTGCCGTCAGCCATAGGGTTCATGGCGCCGGCGCCAATGGCCGTGCCCAGCACGCTGAGTACCAGGTAGCTGACCAGGGCGATGGCGCCGCCTGCGAACACGGCGCTCCACGATACCCGTAGCGGGCTGACAGCGTTCGTTGGGGTGGTCACGTACGATTCAGTCATCTATGCATCCTCGTGGGTAAGATCCGGCAGCACCGGCACAGGCCTGGTGCAACGTCAGGGCCAGTTTGCAGGTCACATGCAGGGCTGTGATGGCGCATCCGCACCTGATCGATTAGTGCATTCGCACCAACCCTGGCCAGCCTGCAGCGATTAAGCTCCAGGCCATGCAGACCTGCCGATTGGAGAACCTCTATGAGCGACGCCGTGCTTGCCCGCGAGACCAACCGCCGCCAACTTCAGCAAATCATCGCCGGGTTGTCCGATGGCGTGATCCTGCTGGAGGTCGACCAGTCCATCATCTGGGCCAACGAAGCGGCGTTGCGCATGCACGGGGTCGACAGCCTGGAACAACTGGGCAGCGACGCTGAGGGCTATCGCGCACGCTTTGCCCTGCGCTACCGCAACAATCACCCCCTTGAAGCCGAGCAGTACCCGATCGCGCGGGTGGCCGCAGGAGAGGTGTTCAGCGACGTGATGGTGGAGGTGCTAGCTGTTGGCGACGATGAAGCGCGCAGCCGTGTGCACCGGGTGCGCAGCATGGTGCTGGAAGACAGCAAGGGTGAGGCCGAATCGCTGGTGCTGATCCTGGCCGATGCCACCGAATGGGCCAGTGCCGAGCAGCGCTTCGAAAAGACCTTCAATGCCAACCCGGCCCCTGCGGTCATCTGCAGGCTCAGCGACTTGCGCTTCATCAAGGTCAACCAGGGCTTTCTGGAGATGACCGGCCATGTGCGGGAGAACGTCATCGGCCGTTCTGTCTATGAAGTGGATGTGCTGGAAAACGCCGAACGCAAGGAATTGGCTATCGAGCGGCTCATGGAAGGGGCCACCATCCCGCAGATGCAGGCTGAACTGCGCTTGCCCGATGGCGGCACCAAGCTGGTCATCGTGGCCGGGCAACCCCTGGACATGCACGAAGAAGATTGCATGCTGTTTTCTTTCACCGACCTGGAGCCCCGGCGCAAGGCGGAAAATGCCCTGCGCCAGAGTGAGGAACGCTTTGCCAAGGCCTTTCGCCTCAGCCCAGTGCCCACCGTGGTGTGCAGCGCCGACAGGCAGCAGTTGATCGATGCCAACGAAGCCTTTCTCGACACCCTGGGTTACGCCGCCCAGGAGCTGATCGGCAAGACCGTGGCCGAAATCGACTTCATGGATGATCGGCGTGTCGCTCAAGTGTTCGATGCGCTGGAAAAAACCGGGCGTATCGAGGGGCTGGACCTCAAGCTGCGAAAAAAAGGCAATGACCGTCTCGACTGTGTGCTGCAGGCGGACACCGTGAGCTTGCAGGACACCCCGTGTTACCTGTTGGTGCTGATGGACATCACCGAACGCAAGCGTTCCGAGCTGGAGTTGGTCGAGGCGATAGAAACGGTGATGCAGGATGCGTCGTGGTTCAGCCAGACCTTGATCGAGAAGCTGGCCAATGCCAAGCGCCTGAACACCGGCCGCTTGCCTGACGCCTCATTGACCGACCTGACCCGCCGCGAGCGCGATGTGCTGGCGCTGATCTGCGAAGGCCTTGCCGACAAGGAAATCGCCACGCGGTTGAACCTGGCCCTCAATACCGTGCGCAACCATGTGGCAACGGTGTACTCCAAGCTCGATGTTCACAGCCGCAGTGAGGCCATTGTCTGGGCGCGTGAGCGACGCCTGTTCACGCATTGATTGGCTCAGGCACAGGTTCCGGGGAGGGGCCTGGGCTATCGCCAGTGGGTGATCGGAGGTAGGCGTTATTGCTTCGCCGAGGCCTCTGCTGGACGCCAAAGGGCTTCATGGTCTTTGAAGCCCTCGGACCGACCTTTTGCTTATCAGCGACGCAGTAGGCGGCTCACCACCAGGGTGAGGGCGGCGCCGATTGCCAGTGCGGTGATGGGCTTCTCTTTCACGAAGGCAGAGACGTTGTTCAGTGCGTCACCGTAGGTTTTGGTCAGCTGGCCAGCGACCTGGCGGCCATCGCCCTCTGCCTCCAGGGCCGGGTCCTCGAAAAGCCGACCCACAGCGCTCTGCGCCTTGCCTGCGACTTTCTGTGCAACACCTTCAACTTGTTCGCTTTTCATAGTGATCAAACCTTCCTAGTGAGTGGCAATGGGAACGCACAAGGTTAGGGAGCGGGGCGGGTGGATTAGTTCAAAGCGGTTTACGCGATTGGGAACGATCCTTGCTGATTGCTAGCAATATCCATAAAGGAGCTAGCAATGAACGAGTCCCTGGTCGCCCATTCCCGCGGTGGCGTGCTATGCACCCCGCACCCCTTGGCGAGCGCTGCGGGCCTGGAGGTGCTCGACGGCGGGGGTAGCGCAATCGATGCCATGCTCACCGCCAGTGCCGTGCTGGCAGCGGTGTACCCACACATGACGGGCCTGGGCGGTGATGCACTGTGGTTGCTCCACGATGACCAGGTACGCACCATCATCGGGATCGGCCAGGCCGGCAGGCGCTTGCCTGCGGCGGGCGCGATCAGCCTGCGTGGGCCTGCCTCGGTCGCGACCACGGCCGGGGCCATGGCCAGTTGGGCGCAGGCCAAGGCCATCAGCGAGCAGTGGGGGTCGCGGCTGGGCTGGGCCGACCTGCTGACAGGCGCCGCCGGGCTGGCCCGGGACGGGGTAGAGGTATCCGCCTCGCAACTGTTCTGGCAAGGGCAGCGCGCCAGCCTCATCCAGACACTGCCCAACCTGCAGGCATTGTGTACGCCCCAAGGTGGCCGTCTGCGCCAACCCGCGCTGGCCAACAGCCTGGAGCACCTGGCGCGGCGTGGGCCAAGCGACTTCTACCACGGTGAACTGGCGGAGGCCTTCGGTGTGGCGTTCGACGCCCTGGGTTGCGGCCTGACCGTCGAAGACCTGCGCGCCACCCGTGCAGACCTGGCGGCGCCGCTCTGCGTACGTTATCGCAACGGCCGGCTGTACAATGTCGCGCCTCCCAGCCAAGGCCTGTACACGCTGCGTGCCATGGCTGCGCTGCAGGCCCTGAACCTGGGCGAGAACGGCACGCCGGGCTATTACCACCTGCTGGTCGAAGCCATCAAGCAGGGCCTGCTGCAGCGCAACACTCAACTCCATGATCCACGCGCCACGGGTTGGGACTTCGAGCACGCGCTTGCTCTGCCTTCCGCAACCCTCAACGAGCAACGTGCGACGCCCTGGCGAGAGCCCGGGCAACCGGCCGACACGGTATGGATGGCCGCCACCGACCGCGCCGGGCGCAGTGCCTGCCTGATTCAAAGCCTGTTCCATGACTTCGGCTCCGGGTGCATCCTGGGCGATACCGGCATCCTTTGGCACAACCGTGCGGCAGGTTTCAGCCCCCAGCCGGGGCACTGCAATGCCTGGGCGCCCGGCAAGCGGCCGGCGCATACACTCAACCCGTCGGCCTACCTGGCCGATGATGGGCGCCGCTGGTTTTTCGGTACCCAAGGGGGCGACGGCCAGCCCCAGACGCAGATGGTGCTTGCCACCCAGTTGATCGACTACCAGCAGCCTGCCGAGGCGGCGTTGCGTGCACCGCGCTTTCTGCTTGGGCGCAGCTTCTTCGACAGCACCGACAACCTCAAGCTGGAGGCCGATATCGGCGCAACGGTGGTGCAGGGGCTGGCCGACCGTGGCCACCAGGTCGAGACCACGCCTGCGTTGAGCCCGTTGATGGGCCTGGCCGGCGTGATTGCCATCGGCCTGGACGGTCAGCGCACCGCTGCCTATGACCCGCGCAGCCAGGGCAGCGCCCTTGGCCAGCAGGACTGAACCACGCCGATTGCCGCAATGCGTGGCCCGGCGGATAATGCCGGCCCAAAGCGTTTGAGGGTTTCGAGGTCGCGATGAAAGGCAAGACGGTCAGCAGCAAGCAACAGGAAGTCCAGCGCATCGCCGAGATGCTCGCCAAGGCCATCGCCCAGCATCGCCTGCGCCCCGGCGTGCGCCTGGTCGAGGCGCACATCGTCGAGACCCTGCAAGCCAACCGCAACCACGTGCAGGCTGCGCTGCAACGCCTGGCCATGCAACGCATCGTCGACATCGAGCCCAACCGCGGTGCCACCGTGGCCCAGCCAAGTGCCCGCGAAGCACGGGAAATCTTCGCCGCACGCCGCGCCGTGGAGCGGGCGATCGTCGAGGCCATCACCCCGGCGCATGTCGCCGAGCATCAGGTACGCATCGAACAGCACATGCACGACGAGCGTGCAGCCACTGCCAGCACCGATCGCCGCGCCATCGTTCGCGAACTCAGTGAGTTTCACCTGTTGTTGGGTGAGGTGAGCGGTAACCAGGTGCTGGCCGACATCCTCGGCAACCTGATGGTGCGCAGTTCGCTGATCGTCGCCCTGTATCAGCGCGGTGACAGCCCGCCCTGTGCCTCGGACGAGCACCAGGCGATCATCGATGCCTTGCGCGCTGGCGATACCCAGGCGGCGGTGGACGAAATGATCGCGCACCTGGACGAACTCGAAGGCCAGTTGGCCCTCGAGGATGTGGCTGCGCCTGAGGTCAACCTGCGCCAGGCACTGTCAGGGCTGTGAGCGGTGCTGGGAACAGCTCGGCCGGTGGCCGGCTGAAGGTCTGCCGGCCCTGTTTGAACCCCATCAGCGGCGCGGCGATACGGCCGATCACCTCGGCGGGCGAGGGCGCGTCGAACACCACGAAGTCGGCCCGGCAACCCGGTTCCAGGCCATAGTCGGCAAGGCGCAGCAGGCGCGCCGACTGCCGTGAGATCCAGCCCAGGCACAGCAGCAGTTCCTGCGGCGTGCCCAGTTGGGCGACGTTGGCGTACAGGTTGGCCTGACGCACCAGGGAGGCATCGCCATAGGGCGTGAAAGGGTTACCGATGTTGTTGCTGGACAACGAACAGGTCACCCCGCACTGATGCAGTTGTGCCAGCGGTGCCAGCCCCCTGGGCTTGTCATGGAAGCGGTCACGGCCGGTGAGAAACAGGTCGGTGGCCGGCAGGCAGGTGACGTGCACACCGGCTTCGGCCAACGCCTGGCCCATGCGCAGCAGTTCGGCCTGCGGCAGCGCCGAGAGCTTGGTCACATGGCCGACGGTGACCCGGCCTTGCCAGCCATGCTGGTGGGTGCAGCGAATCACCTCGCCCAAGGTCATGCCGGCGATTTGCAGGTCGAAGTCCAGGTGCAGGTCCAGGTCGCGATCGTAGGCCACCGCCAGTTCGAACAGCCGGCGGATCTGCGCTTTAGGGTCGGCGTCGGTGTAAGGGCAGCCGCCCAGCACTTCGGCGCCTTCGTCCAGGGCCTGGCACAACAGCGCTTCGGTCCCGGGGTTGTCGAGCATGCCTTCCTGCGGGAACACGCAGATCTCCAGGGTCACGGCCCAGGCGTAATCCGCCTGTAGCCTGCGGATGGCGCGCAGGCCGGTCAGGCCGATACCCGGGTCGATCTCGACATGGGTACGCATGTGCGTGGTGCCTTGTACGATGGCTTGCTCCAGCACAGCCGCGCCGCGGGCGTAAACATCGGCCTCGGTGAACGCGGCTTTGGCCAGGCGGGTCTGGGCGATGGCTTCGGCCAGCGTGCCTTCGCGCAGGTGGCAGCGCGAAAGGATGCAGGCCTTGTCCAGATGGATATGGGTTTCGATCAGGCCCGGCAGCACCAGCCGGCCGCCGAGGTCGAGCTTGGGCGCCGGCCGGCTCAGCCGGGCCACGAAGCGGCCGTCTTCGATCAGCAGGCGGCTCAGTGCCGGGCCGTCGCCCAGGCGCACATTGATCAGTTCCAGATGGCTCATGCGGCGGCTCCTGCCCCCAGGTAGGCGGCTTCCAGTTGTGGGTCACCGCGAAGTTGCTCGGCGCTGCCCTGTTTGACGATGCGGCCGGTTTCCAGCACGTAGGCGCGGTCGGCCACCTGCAGTGCCAGGTTAGCCATCTGATCGACCAGCAGTAACGTCACGCCTTCGTCGCGCAGGGCGGCAAGGGCGTCGTACAGCTCGCCGATCATCGCCGGGGAGAGGCCCAGGGACGGCTCGTCCAGCAGCAGGATGCGTGGCTTGGCCATCAGCGCGCGGCCAATCGCGACCATCTGCTGTTCACCGCCCGAGAGCAGCCCGGCCGGGCTGTGGATGCGTTCGCGCAGGCGGGGGAAGCGCGTGAGGATCGCGGCGATTTCGCCGTCGGCATCGACGGCATCCTGGCGCACGTTGGCCCCCAGCAGCAGGTTCTCGCGCACGCTCAACTGGCCGAACAGCTGCCGGCCTTCAGGGACCAGGGCCAGGCCAAGGCGGGCGATCTGGCTTGCATCGAGGCTTTCGATGCTGCGGTTGTCCAGCACGATGCTGCCGCCACGTGGCCGGTGCAGGCCGGCAAGGGCCTGCAGGATGCTCGATTTGCCGGCGCCATTGGCGCCCAGGATGGCGATCAGCTCACCCGGGTTGACCACCAGGTCGACAGCTTCGACCACTGGCGCCGCGCCATAGTCGATGCACAGGTCGCGCACGTGCAGCACGGCGTCACGCGAGCCCGCCCAGGCCTGCGCGCGCGGCTGGGCCTGGTACTCGGTGCCCCCCAGGTACGCCGCAATCACCCGCGGGTCCGAGCGCACCTGTTCAGGGGTGCCCCAGGCGATCGGTTTGCCGGCGTCGAGCACCAGTAGCCTGTGCGACACGGCCATCACCAGCGGCATGTCGTGCTCGACCAGGATGATCGCCAGGTTGAAGGTGGCCAGGCGTTGCAGCAGCGTGGCCAGGCGGTCGGTGTCCTGCCGGCCAAGGCCCGCAGCCGGCTCGTCGAGCAGCAACACCTGCGGGCGGCTGGCCAGGGCCCGGGCGATCTCGACCAAGCGGCGGTCGACGTGGGGCAGGTCATCGGCGGCGACGTGCAGGTTGCCGCGGTAGCCGACCAGCGCCAGCAACGCGATGGCCAAGGCCTTGCGTGTGGCCTGCTGGCACGGCCAGGGCCGTTCGATGGCGCCTTGCTGAAAGGCCAGCAGCAGGTTCTCGAGCACGCTCAGCTCACCGAACAGCTGGGTGGTCTGGTACGTACGGGCGATACCGGCGCGCGCGATGCGCCAGGCCGGCTGCCCGGCCAGCTCCGCGCCCAGCTGTATCGAGCCGGTGTCGGGGCGGTAGAAACCACTGATCAGGTTGAGCACCGTGGATTTGCCCGCACCATTGGGCCCGATCAGGCTGGTGATGCTGCCTGGCAAGGCCTGCAGGCTGACGTGCTGCGCGGCCTGCACACCCCCGAAACGGATGCCGATGCCCTCGACCTTCAGCCCATGCCGCGCACCACCGGTGAAGAACGCCCGCAGCACCGCCGCATCCGGCTGTGCGGTGACCGGCTCGTGCCGCGGCCGCCAAAACCGCTTGGCGAGGCTGCCCAGCACACCGCGTGGTGCCGCCCACAGTACCGCCAGCAGCAAAACCGAGAACGCCAGCAGCCGGTACTCGGCAAAGTCGGCCAGCAGTTCAGGCAGCAGCACGATCACCAGTGCACCGAGCACCGGCCCGAACAGCATGCCGGCGCCACCGACGATCACCGCCAGGACGAACAGGATCGACTGCGAGAACGGGAACGCTGCCGGGTTGATGAACATCAGCACCGGCGCTACCAGCGCCCCTGCCGCCCCCGCCAGGCCTGCCGACAGGGCAAAGGCCAAGGTCCGCGTCTGCACCGGGTTGACCCCCAATGAGCGGGCGGCGATCTCCGACGCCTTCACCGCCCGCATTGCCAGGCCCCAGCCGCTGCGCTGCAGGCTCCAGTAGAAGGCCAGCGCCGCCAGCATCAGCAGCACCGCAGCCAGTGCCAGCAGCAGGGCCGGGTCCAGCGTGCCGACTTCAGGCAGTGGAATGCCCATCAGGCCGTTGGCACCGCCAGTGATGCTGCGCCACTCGATCAGGCCGTTGTGCACCACCAGGGCAAAGGCAATGGTGATCATTGCCAGGTAAGGCCCGCTGACCCGTAGCGCCGGGATCGCCAGCAAGCCGCCCAACAGCGCGCAGCCAAGGCCGGCCAGGGGCAGGGCGCCCGACAGCGGCAGGCCGGCAAGTGTCAGCAGTGCCGACAGGTAGGCGCCGATGGCATAGAACGCGATGTGCCCGAAGGACATCTGCCCGGACAAACCGATCAGGATGTTCAGGCCCACGCCGACGGTGACCGCCAGCGCGTACAAGGTCAGGATCAACAGCCAGTAGCTGTCCAGGCCCAATGCCAGGCCAAGGCTGGCGACCCCGAACAGGGCCAGGCCGAGGGGGGCGAGTCGCTCGCGCATGGTCATACCTTTACCCAGAGTTTGCGGCCGAACAGGCCGTCAGGACGTGCCGCGAGTACCACGATCACCAGTGCAAAGCACAGCAATTGCGTGAACGCAGAGCCGAAATACAGCGTGACCACCGCCTCGAGCAGGCCAAACAGCAGGCCTGCCGCGAACACCCCACCCGCACTGGCGATGCCGCCGAGGATGGCCACGGCGAACGCCTTCAGGCCGAACAACGTGCCCATGTCGGCGTGCACGTTGTACAGCGGTGCGATCAGCAGGCCCGCCAGCGCCGCGAACACGGTCGACAGGGCGAAGGCCGCCGCCACCACGCGGTTCACGTCGATGCCCATCAGCCGGGCTGCCCGTGGGTTCTGCACGCAGGCTTCCAGGCGCAGGCCCAGCTGTGTGCGTCGGCGCACCCAGTAAAGCGCGGCCGCCACCGCCGCACCGGCCAGCGGAATGGCCAACTGCACGGCATTCAGGCTGCTGTCGCCCAGGTCCAGGCGCAGGCTGGTCAGGGCACTGCCGAACTGCCGTGGCTCCTTGCCGAAGGTGAACATCGCCAGGTTGTCCAGCAGCAGCCCGCCCGCCACGGTCGCCATCAGCCAGGCGTCCGAGCCACGGGCATGGAAGGGGCGCACCAGAAAGCGCTCGATGGCCAGGCCCAGCACCGCGCACAGCAGCAGGGTAGTGGGCAGTGCCAGCCACAACGGCCAGCCCCAGGTCACGGCCAGGCTGTAGCCAAGCACGGCGCCGACCATCATCGCGCTGCCCTGGGCGAAGTTGACCGTGCGCGACACGGCATAGGTGAGGTGAAAGCCCAGCGCCAGCAGCGCATACATGCTGCCCAGGCCCAGGCCGCTGACCAGTGCGGTGGTGATCATGTCGAGGGCCTCCGCTCAGGGCGTCACGGGTACGATGGTGTCGCCATCGAAGCGGCTGAAGACATAGTCCTCAGGGCCCAGGGCGTCGTGGCGGTCAACACTGAACGGCTGCTGGTAGTGTTTGATCAGCCCCTCGTAGTCGCTGATGGCATAGAACCCGTCACGCACCTTCGTGCCTTGGGTATCCTGGGCCTTGTCGATCGCCAGGGCCACCAGGTGCATGGCGTCGTAGGCGTTGGCGATGCCCACGGCGGGGGTCACGTCGGCCAGGGTCTTGACCTGCGGGTAACGCTGCTTGAGAGCGGCCAGCAAGGCATCGCCGCGGGCGCTGTTGTGGGCGCTGAAGACAAACGTCTGGATGAAGTGCACGCGCCCGGCGTCAGGCCCGGCCAGCTCGCCGAAGCGGCCGCCGGCCGGGCCCCAGTGCGACACCACCGGCACGTTCCAGCCCATCTGCTGGAGCGATTTGACCACCTGCGCCGAAGGCCCGACGTTGCCCACCAGCAGCAGGGTGTCGACGCCTGCGTTTTTCAGGCGGGTGAGTTGCGGCACCATGTCCAGGTCACTGTCCTCAAAGCGCTCGGCCGGCGCCTGGGCCATGTCGCGGCGGGCCATAGCGGCGTTTAGCCCTGCCAGGTTCGACTCGCCCCAAGGGTTATTGGCCAGGATCAGGCCCGGGCGCTTCATGCCCTGGCGCAGGCCATAGGCGACCAGTGCTTCGTCCACCTGTTCATCCACCGCCGACACGCGGAACACGTAGTTGTCCTTTGCGCCGTTCTCGGTGATTTTGGTGCCTGCCGCCCAGATCCCCATGAACGGCGTTTTCAGTTGGTTGGCCAACGGCACGATGGCCAGCGACACCGGGGTGTCGAGGCCGCCGAACAGCACGCTGACCTTTTCCCGCTGGATCAACTCGCGCGCCGCCAGCATGCCCTTGGCCGGGTTGCTCTCGTCATCGCGGCGCACCAGTTCCACCGGGCGGCCCAGCAGCCCGCCTTGGGCATTGATCTCATCGATGGCCAGGGTCAGGCCCCGGGTCAGGGCCTCGCCGGACTTGGCGGACTGCCCCGACAACGCGGCCACCAGGCCCACCTTGATCGGCTCTGCAGCCTGTACCCAGCCCGTGCAGCAGGCCAGGGAAAAGGCTGCGCAGGGCAGCCAGCGACGTAGCAAGGAACGGCTGAACATGGTTCGAACTCCTGATTGCTAGCAATTTATAAAAATGTGCTAGCAAAACAGGTGCCATTTGGAAAATACTTCGGGCACCCCGTGTTTTGGGGCTTGCGCCTTCGGCTTCAGCGCCCTCGCGTGCACTGGATCAAGGCATCGCTCGGGGCCTGCGCCCCGTTCTGGACACCCTCGGAGACTTGCAATGACCGAAAGCAACAGCGCCGTACAGATCGTTCGCGACTTCCTCGCTGCTTCCATGGCCCCCGACCCGGTGCGCGCTGCCACGTTCATGAGCGACGACGTGCGCATTACCTTTACCGGCGGCCGCGCGATGCCCACCCCGGCCGATATCACCGCGTTCAATGGCGCGCGTTACACCTGGGTGAAGAAGCAGCTGGGGCAGTTCGACTGGTGTGAGCGCGAGGACCACACCGTGGTGTATTCCAATGGCACCCTGTACGGGCAGTGGCCGGATGGCCGCAGCTTTTCCGGCAACCGTTACCTGGACCGTTTCGAAGTGAAGGCGGGCAAGATCGTGCGCATGGATGTGTGGAACGACAGCGCCGAATGGATGCTGGCGCCGGAGATCGGCAAGGCCTGAGCGGGTCAGTTGCGGTGTGGCCTGAGGTATCGCCGTTGGCGATACCTGGTAGCGCGAAACCCGCACCGTGAGCGCACCGCTGTCGGGTATAAGTTGCCCATGCGCTACCGACGTCTCGATTTGAACCTGCTGGTCGCCCTGGATGTGCTGCTCGATGAGTGCAGCGTCAGCCGGGCGGCGCAGCGCCTCAACCTTGGCCAGTCTGCCACCAGCGCTGCGCTGGGGCGCCTGCGCGAGCACTTTCAGGACCCCCTGCTGATCCCCCTCGGGCGCGGCCTTGAGCCCAGTGCCCTGGCGCGGCAGTTGGCACCCAAGGTGCGCGAGGCGCTGAGCTTGGTCGGGGAGGTGGTCGAGACGTCCCTGGGCTTCGATCCCGGCCGCTGTGAGCGGCGCTTCACCCTGGTGGCATCGGACTATGTGGCGGCCACTGTCATGCCTGCCCTCAGCCGTGTGCTGGACCGCGTGGCCCCCGGTATCTCGCTGGTGGTTCGCGACCTGCCGGTGTCGCGTGACGGTGACGTGGTGGCCGAGGCCCTGGACTACCGCCGTAGCGATCTGGTGATCGTGCCTCAGCGGCGCATCAACCTGCGCTATCCCCACTCAGTGTTGCTCGAAGATGAGCTGTGCTGCGTTGTGTGTGCGCACGAAGCGGCTTACCAGTCGGGCCTTGGCCTGGCTCAGTTCTGTGCGGCCGCGCATGTCGTGCGCGAGTTCACCGATGGCCAAAACCTCTCGGTCGACACCCAGCACCTGCGCGATATCGGCATCGAGCGGCGTGTGGCCGTGGCGGTGCCAAGCTTCGCGCTGATGGGCGACTTCGTCAGCGGTACGCCGCGCATCGCGACGTTGTTCCGGCGCCAGGCCCAAGCGCTGGCGCGTCATCATGCGCTTCGGGTACTGCCTTCGCCCATCGCCTTCCCGATGGTTGCGCAAGTGCTGCAGTGGCACCCGCAGCAAGCATCCGACCCGGCCCTGGGCTGGCTCCGGCAGGTGCTCACCGAGCAGGCGGCGGGGGTCGATCACGCCTGAGGGTCGCCCGTATCAGCGGCCAGGCCCAGTTCTGCGATGGCCAGCAAGGCGCAGCGTTCATCATTGTCAGAGGTGTCACCGCTGACGCCGATGGCCCCCAGCAGGGCGCCTTCGGCATTGCGCAGCAGAACACCGCCGGGCACCGGGATCACGTGGCCATGGGTCAGGCTGTTGATCGCGTCGAAGAACGCTGGCATCACCTGAGCGCGGCGTGCCAGCTCCCGGCCACCGAAGCCCATGCCCAGGCAGCCGCTGGCTTTCGCGGTGGCGATTTGCGGGCGCAAGGCGCTGGCCTGCTCATCGCGCAACAGCGCCAGTGGGTGGCCTGCCGCATCGAGCACGGCGGCGGCCAGGGGCCGCATGCCCAAGGCCCGGGCATGTCGCAGCGTGGACGCGGCAAGCCGCGTGGCGGTTTCGAAATCGAGCACCTGCATGATCACTGGCTCCATTTGCCAAGCTCGGCGACACGGTCGCGGGTGTAGAGGTCGGTCCATTTCAGGGAGTTGAAGTCCGAGACCTGTTTGGGGTTGTAAGGGGTGCGTTGCAGGCGTACCGGTTGGCCTGCCTTGTACACCGCTCGCAGGCGGTTGCGGTCTTGCAGGATGCGGATGTCATCGAGCGGCGAGCCGTCGAGGATCAACAGGTCGGCCAGCTTGCCTGGCTCCAGGGTGCCGAGCGTTTCACCGCGCGGCATCAGGCGTGCGCCGACGTTGGTTGCCGCGTGCAGCGCTTGGGCCGGGGTGAAACCCAGGCGCGTGACCAGCAACTCCAGTTCACGCGCATGCCACTCACCGTAAGGGGTAACGGCAAAACCGCTGTCGCTGCCGCAGGCGAACGGCACACCGGCGGCCTTGGCGCGCTTGAGCACCGGCGTGCCCAGTTCCAGGGTACGGGCGCAGTAGCCGGCGTAGCCTGTGGTCACTGCCGGGTCGTGGGGCTGGCAGAAATCTACGGTGTTCTGCGGGAAGGTCATGGTGGGCGCCAGTACACTGCCTGCCTCCAGCAGCGCTTCGATGCAGGCGTCGTCCATGTAGAAGGCATGGAACACCAGATCCACGCCTGCCTTGGCCGCGTACATCACGGCTTCGCGGCCGTAGGCGTGAGTGGCTACCCGGCAGCCGAGGCGATGCGCCTCGTCGACCATTTCGCGGGTTTCATCGGCGGTGAAGGCCGCGATGATCTCCCCGTTGGGGCGGCGGTGTGTGCCGTCCATGGCGATCTTGATCAGGTCGACGCCATCCTTGGCCTGCTTGCGGATCTGCGCGATGGCTTCGGTACGGCTGGTAACCAGCGCAGCGGTGAAGTATTCAGGGGCGCCGACGCGGCTGGGAAACCAGTCGTTGAGGCTTTGCCGGTTGGTGATCACACGGCTGCTTGCGGCAATGCGCGGGCCTTCGAAGAGCCCGGCGTTGACCGTATTGCGCACGGCGATGCTGAGCTGGCCGCTGTCACCCGGGCAGACCATCGAGGTGACCCCGGCAGCCAGTACGTGCTGAGCAAAGAACATACCGCGCAAGGCGCGGAATTCATCACTGGTCCAGATGTCGATGTCTTCTTCGCTCTGGGCGTTGCCGAACGCCAGGTGAGTGTGCACATCGACCAGCCCCGGCATGACGAAGTCGCCGCGTACTTCGCGGTCACCGGGCACTGGGCGCGGTGCCTGGGCGGTCGCGCCAACATGGCGTATCACGCCGTTTTCGATGATCAGCGTCTGTTGCTGGCGTGCCTGAAGGCTGGCGCCGTCGAACAGGGTGGCGCAGTGAAGGTGCAAGGCGCTCATGGTCGGATGCTACTCCTCGTGTTGTTTCCGGCAGGCTATGTGCCTGCGGCGCCTGGCACCATCAGATCCTGTCGTTGGCCACCCATCGATGGCATCGATACCTGCGCCGGCGCCCGCGCCCGCAAGGGTTCAGGCGGTATGCCCGCCAAGGGTTTCGGCAACCCAGTCGGCGATGTACTGGCCGGCATTGATGCTGTTGTCGAAGCTTGAATGCTGCACGCCGCCTTCGCGCTCAGTGAAGATCTTCAGTTCGCGCTTGGGGCTGTTGACCAGTTGCTCGTAGGTGCGGTGGGCCCACTTGAGCGGAATCTGCGAGTCCTTTTCACCGTGGGTCACCAGGAAGGGCACGCGAATGCGGTCGAGCACGCCATCGAGGTGCACGTTTTCGGCAATGGTCATGAATTCGTCCATGTCCTTCGCGCCCCAGACCCAGCACACGTGCGCCCAGTAATGCGGCACCGGGAAGTCGCCTTCCTTCTCCAGGCGCCGCTTCTGCACGTCGCGCCAGTCGTGGTTGGCGCCCCACACCACGCCGCAGGCAAAGCGCGGCTCGAAGGCCACCGCTCGCGGGCAGTAGTACCCCCCCAGCGAAACCCCCTCCATACCGATGCGCTTGGGGTCGACTTCCGGGCGGGTTTCCAGCCAGTCCACCACGCGGCTGGCCCAATGTTCGCTGTCGTAACGGGCGGTCAGGCCTTGAAGGCGCAGCGCCTCGCCCGTGCCGGGTTGGTCGATGATCAGCGAGGAAACGCCGCGTTTGGCCAGCCACGCCGGCAGGCCGACGCGATATTTCATTTCTTTGGTCGAATCCAGCCCATTGACCTGCACCAGCAGTGGCGCCGGGCCGGTGGTGCCTTCGGCGCGCACCAGCAGGCCACTCAGATACTGGCCTTTGTAGGGGATTTGCACCCGCTCGCAGTTTTCCCGCGACAGCTCGATGCCGCGGGCGAAGGTCTGCAGGAAACGCTGGTACAGCGCCTCGCGCCCCGGCGCACCATGGGCCTGCAGGCGTTCGCAGGTCAGGTAGTAGGTGGCGGCGCGGTTGTATTTTTCGCCAGCGGACAGGCATCGGCCAGCGGCCTCGTCTTCCTCGGCCAAGGCGCAGAGCTTGTCGGCCATCTTCGACCAGGTTTCGCGAAAGGCCTGGGTGCCGGCGGCGTCAGGTTGCCGCGCCGCCTCTTGCAGCGGCGCGCACATGGCTTCGATCTCGCCCAGGCGGGCGCCCATTTCGATGGCCAGGTCCACCGAGAGGTTCCAGACGTAGTTGGTGGGGAAGTAGCGGAACATTGTTGTTGTCCTTCTGCGGTCGTTGGGTCCGGTGCCTGAGCATCGCGCCAGGCACACAAGGCGATGTCCGAAGGCAAGTTACGCAGACAGGGCGAGGAGGGGCCAATCGTGAACAGGGATGCGAGGTATCGCCAAACGCGATGCCCCGGCGACATGGCGCCGGCCGGGGCGATGGCTGCCGGTCAGGCGCTGGCCCGCAGGGCTTCAGGTCGCTGGTCCAGGTGCTGGATGAAATCGCTGATGCGCTCACGCAGCCAGCGGTGCATGGGGTCACCGTCCATGCTGCGGTGCCAGAGCATGAACTCGCGCATCACCGGGATCTTCACCGGTGGTGGCAGGATCCGCAGGGGCAGATAGCGGGCATACAGCTGCGCCAGGCGCCGGTGCATGGTGGCCACACGAGGGGTGCCTACCAGCAGTTGCGGCAGGGTGTTGAAGTCGTTGGTGATCACTTCCAGGCGGCGATTGAAACCGTACTGGTTCATGAACCAGTCCTCGATGCTCAGGTGCCGGTTACGGCCAAAGCCCACCGAGATATGCCCCATCTGCATGTACTGCTCCAGCGTCAGGCTGTCGCCGACCTGCGGGTTGTCGCGCCAGACCACGCACACGTGATCTTCCTCGAACAACAGCTGGGAGGGGTGGCCTTCGATGAGGTACCGCTCGGGCACGATCATCATGTCGACTTCGCCGCGCATCAGAAGCTCGGCGCTGTTGTCCCCAGGGCTGATCATCTCGAAGGTGATGTGCGGCGCCTGAAGGTGGATTTTCTGGATGACCTGGGCGAACAGCACGCTGATCAGGTAGTCCGAGGTCACCAGGCGCAGGTGCCGTTTGCTGCTCGACGGGTCGAACACCGGCTTGGCGGTAATCGAGGAGCGGATGGTCAGCAGCACCTCGCGCACCGGCTGCGCCAGCTCCAGCGCATAGGGCGTGGGCTGCATCTTGCGGCCAACCTGCACCAGCAGTTCGTCCTCGAAAAACGTTCGCAAGCGGCCCAGCACGCCACTGGTGGCCGATTGCGTCATGTGCAGGCGTTCAGCGGCACGGGTGATGTTCTGCTCATCGAGCAGGACATCCAGTGCCACCAACAGGTTCAGATCCAGGTGGTGAAAGCGCATGGTGATAGCTCACGGTTCTTGTAGTTATTTTCGCGATACCTTCCCGCCGCATCGCCGATACGTCAAGGCCAATCTGCCGTTGAACCGAGCCAACGCCAGGCGTCATGGGCTGGCGCACAGGTATCGCGTTTACCGATGCCTCGCATCCTGACTCACGATTGGTCAGCCTGGCCGATCAGCCAGCAATCTGCCCTCCAGTCGAGCGGCCAGCCCGCCGCCACGACCTGCTACCGGTGACCCTGGCTGGCACCGAACAATAATTTCAATGGAGTGGTAGCCATGAACATTCTTGGACTCGACGCACTGGTGTTTGGCGTCGACGATATCCAGGCCTGCGCCGATTGCCTGCGTGATTACGGCCTGTCAGCCGTACAACTGGATGGCGACGGTGGCCGTTTCGAAGCGCTCGACGGCACGGCGATCATCATCCGTCGCGGCGATGACCCCCACCTGCCGCCGGCCCTGGGCCCGACCCCATCGCTGCGTGAAACCGTGTATGGCGTCGCCGCGGCGCAGGACCTCGAGGCCATCGCCGACGAGCTGGGGCGCGACCGCGAGGTGCGCAGCGACGCGCAGGGCGTGCTGCACAGTGTCGACGACCTGGGCTTTGCCATCGCCTTCCAGGTCACCTGCAGGCGCAGCTTCCAGGCGCCGGCCGACCTCACCAACGCGCCCGGCAGCACGCCGCAGCGGCCACTCAACCAATTGGGCATCACCCTGGACATGCCAGCGCAGCCGCGCACCCTGTCCCATGTGGTGTACTTCGTGCCGGACGCGGCCAAAGGCGAAGCCTTTTATCGCGACCGCCTGGGCTTCGTCACCACCGACAGCTTCATCGGCGTCGGCCCGTTCATGCGGACCGCGGGCATGGACGATCACCACTGCCTGTTCATGATCCAGACGCCGCCCCACATGCAGGGCTGCGAGCATTTCACCTTCCATATGGGCAGTGGCACGGAAGTGCTGCTGGCCGGCAATCGCTTCCAGCAAAAAGGCTGGACCAGTTTCTGGGGCCCAGGCCGTCACCTGCTGGGCTCGAACTGGTTCTGGTACTTCAACAGCCCGCTGGGCTGCCACATCGAGTACGACGCCGACATGGACAAGCATGACGACCAGTGGGCGGCGCGCCAGGCGCCGATGTCGGCCGACAACTCGCAGCTGTTCCTCTTCGCTGCGCGGGAGAAGTGGGCGCCCGGTGGCCCACCGCCAAAGCAGGCCTGAGCAATGGCGGGTGTGGCGCTGTGCCCGCTCGCGGAGCTGGTCGAGGGCAAGGCCCGCGGCTTCGACCCGCAGAGCAGGGGGGCAGACAGCCTGTTCGCCCTCCGGCACGGCGGGGTCGTGCGGGTGTACCGCAACCTTTGCCCGCACCTGCGGGTACCGCTGGAGTACCGCAAGGACCGCTTTCTCAGTGCCGATGGCCAGTGGGTGGTCTGCTACGCCCATGGCGCGCGCTTTCGGCCTGACGATGGCACCTGCGTGCACGGCCCGTGCCGTGGCGATGCACTGCAGGCGCTCGATCACCGTGAGGTGGACGGCTGGCTGGTAGTGCCGCTGGAACAGTTGCACCCCTGAGGTATCGCGCCGCGTGATAGGTCGCATCCCAGGACTCGATTGGTCAAAGCCCGGCGCTGCCGGGAAGCTGTGCCCAAGGCACAGGACATGCCCGCCGCCCACGCTGCGGCGAACAACAAGAACAAGACGTGAGGGATGCCATGAATACTGTGAGCAACGTACTGATCGTGGGCGGCGGGATTGGCGGGCTGTGCGCTGCCATCGCGCTGCGGCGCAAGGGGATAGCGGTCGACCTGGTCGAACTCAAGACCGAGTGGACCGTCTACGGCGTCGGCATCATCCAGCAGAGCAACGTGGTGCGCGAGATGCACCGCCTGGGGGTGCTCGACGCCTACCTGAACGCGGCCTACGCCTTCGAAGACGTGGCCATCTACACCACTGAAGGCCACCCATTGGCGCGGATCCCGGGGCAGCGCCTGGCCGGCCCGCAGTACCCGGCCAACGTCGGCATCTCCCGCCGCGCCTTGCACAAGGTGCTGAGCGAAACCGCCATCGAACTCGGTACCCAGGTACGCCTGGGCACCTCTGTGGAGAGCTTCGAGCAGGATGCCACTGGCGTGGACGTGCTGTTCAGCGATGGCCGCCAGGGGCGCTATGCGCTGATGGTCGGCGCCGATGGGCTGTACTCGAAGATCCGTGGTTTGCTGTTCGGTGATGCCTACCAGCCGCGATTCACCGGCCAGTCGGTGTGGCGCCACAACTTCCCGCGCGCAGCCGGTATCGACCACCTGGCCAACTTCCAGGGCCCCTCGGGTAATGCTGGGCTGGTACCGCTGGCCGACAACCTGATGTACCTGTTCACCACCTCCCACGAACCGGGCAACCCGTGGATGGACCCGGCCGGGCTTGCCGCGGGCCTGCGCCAGCGCCTGGCGGGGTTTGGCGGGTTGATCGGTGAGCTGCGCGAACAGGTCTGTGACAGCGCAGAGGTCGTCTACAAGCCACTGGAAGCGGTGTTCGTCGACGAGCCCTGGTATCGCGGCCGCGTGCTGCTGATCGGGGATGCGGCCCATGCCACCACGCCGCACCTGGGGCAGGGCGCGGGCATGGCCATCGAAGACGCCGTGGTGCTGGCCGAGGCGCTGACCGCCGGCGGCAGCCTGGAGGAGCAGTTGCAGTGCTTCATGGGGCGCCGGTTCGAGCGCTGCAAGTACATCAGCGACATGTCGCTGCTGGCGGGCGAGAAAGAGGTCCAGCGGGACCCGTCCTTCGACCGCATCGGCCTGGTCAAGCAGATGCTCGAGGTCACCGCTCGGCCGATCTGATCCCTGTGCCCGGCGCACCCTGCCTTGCCGGCGCGCCGCGGTGCATGCCAACACCGACACAAGAACAAGAAAGAGGAAACCCCGATGTTGACTCGCAAAGGTGCAACCGCCCGGCCGTTGCCGCCGCTCAAACCCATCACCCTGGCGATTTTCGCCCTGGCGGCCAGCCAGGCCCAGGCCATGCAATTCGACACTGGCATCCCCGACCTGCGGGTGCGCTGGGACAATACCCTGAAGTACAGCGCCGCCTGGCGCACCCAGGATGCCAGCAGCAAACTCACCGAAGGGCAGACGGCCCTGAACCTGGATGATGGTGACCGCAATTTCGACAAAGGCCTGATTTCAAACCGCCTGGACCTGCTGTCAGAGCTGGATGTGACCTACGGCAACGTCGGCGCCCGGGTCAGTGGTGCGGCCTGGTATGACGATGTCTACAACCAGGGTTCCGACAACGGCGACCCCAGCCGCGCCAACAGCTATTCGGTCGATTACGATGAGTTCACCGATGACACCCGCACCTTGCACGGGCGCAAAGGCGAGTTGCTCGACGCGTTCATCTTTGGCAAGACCGAGATCGGTGGGCTGCCGGTGTCTGGCCGTTTGGGCCGTTACGCCATGCAGTGGGGCGAGAGCCTGTTCTATGGCATGAACGGTATCGCCGGGGGCATGGCGCCGGTGGATGTGGTCAAGGGCCTGTCGGTGCCCAACACCCAGTTCAAGGAGCTGATCCGCCCGGTGCAGCAGATTTCCGGGCAGTTGCAGCTGACGCCGGATGTCTCCCTTGGCGCCTACTACCAGTTCGAGTGGGAGGCCAACCGCCTGCCGGCAGCTGGCAGCTATTTCTCCACCGACGACTTCTTTGGCGACGGCGCAGAGCGCATGTTCGTTGGCGCGCCGGTGTTCCCGGGCGGCCAGCCGCTGGCCTTCTACCACGGCAACGACAAGGAAGCCAAAGACTCGGGGCAGGGCGGTGTGCAGTTGCGCTGGCGCAGCGAAACCGTGGACTGGGGGCTCTACGCCATTCGCTTCCACGACAAGTCGCCGCAGCTCAACGTACGCCCCGACTTCGCCAACCTCGACCCGGTCAGTGGCAAGGCCGGCGAGTTCTACTGGGTTTATCCGGAGGGCATCGAGGCACTGGGCGGCAGTTTTTCCACCACCCTGGGCAACTTCAACGTCGCTGGCGAGCTGTCCACCCGTTGGAACCAGCCATTGGCCTCGACGAACCAGCATGCACTGGCGACGGACGAGCCGATCGACAACGATGACAACCCGGTTTACGCCACCGGCCGCACCCTGCATGCCAACGTCTCCTGGCTGGCCAGCCTGGAGCCCAACTTCATTGCCGCCGAGTCGAGTTTCCTGGGCGAGATAGCCTGGAACCGGGTGATGAGCGTGAGCAAGAACGCCGACGCCGTCGACCCCAACGCCGACCGCGATGCCACCAGCCTGCGCCTGGTGTTCGAGCCGATGTACCGGCAGATCTACCCTGGCCTGGACCTCTCCGTGCCGATCGGTGCGAGCTACACCAACGGTGCCTCGATGGCCTTGGGTACCGGTTTTGGCAGCGACCATGGCGGCGACCTGAACATCGGCCTGAAAGGCAACTATCTCAACACCTGGAGCCTGGGCCTGACCTACACGCACTACTACGGCCCGGAAAACACCTTCCTCGATGCCGCCAACAACTACACCTTCGAACAGTCGCTCAAAGACCGCGACTTCATCGCCTTCACCGTCAGCCGTACCTTCTGACCGAGGACTACCCGATGAAACACAACAATAACGTCGTTTCCCTGTTCACTGCCCTGAGTGCCTCGCTGCTGCTCGCCCACGGCGCTTTTGCCGCGGTGCCCCCCGAGCAGGCGGCAACGCTCAAGACCACCCTGACGCCACTGGGCGGGGAGCGTGCCGGCAACGCCGACGGCAGCATCCCGGCCTGGACCGGCGGCTACACCCAAGTCGACAGCGCTTACCAGGACGGCGGCAAGCGGAGTGACCCGTTCGCCGCTGAAAAGCCGCTGCTGACCATCACGGCGCAGAACATGACGCAGTACGCTGACAAGCTGACCCCAGGCATCCAGGCGATGCTGAAGAAGTACCCCGACAGCTACCGGCTGGAGGTCTACCCGACCCACCGCAGCGCCGCCGCACCGCAATCGGTGTACGACGCAACCTTCGCCAATGCCACCAGCGGCAAGCTGGTGGACGGCCCTGCCGGCGCCATGCCCGAAGGCGCCTCCGGGGGTATTCCGTTCCCGATCCCGGCCAATGGCGTGGAAGCCATGTGGAACCACTTGCTGCGCTGGCGCGGGGCTTCATGGCACGCCAGTTTCAACCAGTACCTGACCACTGCCGACGGCAAGCACGTGCTGACCAACGATTCGCGCGCCGATCTGCAGATGCCCTGGTATCTGCCTGGGGGCAGTGGTGACAAGGGTGTGTTCTTCTCGATCCGCATGACCAACGATGGGCCGCCGCTGCGGGCGGGCGAGGCCATCACCGGCCTTGAAAACCTCAATGCCGACAAAGCCGCGGTGTGGACCTACCTGCCCGGGCAGCGCCGGGTCCGCCGTCTGCCCAATGCCTGCTGCGACACACCGACCCCAGCCACCGCAGGGGTGATGAGTTTCGATGAGCTGTACGTGTTCAACGGCCGCCTGGACCGCTTTGACTGGAAGCTGGTGGGCAAGAAAGAGATGTACATCCCCTACAACGCCAACAAGGTGTTCACCGCCGCCAACGCTGAAGCGCTGCTCGACCCGCACCACCTCAAACCACAAGCCATCCGCTGGGAACTGCACCGGGTGTGGGTGGTGGAGGCGACGCTCAAGCAGGGCCAGCGCCACGTGATGCCCAAGAGCACCTACTACCTGGACGAAGACACCTGGGCAGCCGTGCTGGGCGAGCGATACGACGCGCGCAACCAGTTGGCCAAGGTGGTCTGGACCTCCCCGGTGGTACTGCCTGACCTGCCAGGCGTGGTGACCCTGACCAACGGCTTCTACGACCTGTTGTCCGGCGCATGGTTCGCTGGCGACCTGTTTGCCGGCAAGCAGGAGCAGTACCGCATCGTGCCGCCCTACAAGGACTCGGTGTTCACCGCCGATGCCATGGCGGGTGAGGGCGTGCGCTGAGCAGGCGCATTGCCCCTGGGCCGTATCGACTACAAGAACAAAAGGTTGCGTGCGATGAACAAGATGCTCCAGGGCTGGCTGCTGGCCGCCTGTTGCACGCTGCCTCCGGCCTACGCCGGCGGCAGTGTGGATGTGCTCTCGCAGCCCGCAGTGCATGGCCCCCAGGCCTTGCGAGCGGTGCTGCAGGATGTGGCCCGTGCCGGCGCGCGCCTGGTGGCGGTGGGCGAACGTGGCGTGGTGCTGCTTTCGGACGACAATGGCAAGGCCTGGCGCCAGGCCACGACCGTGCCAGTGAGCGTCAGCCTGACCGCGGTGCAGTTCGTCGATGCGCGCAACGGCTGGGCGGTTGGCCACGCTGGCGTCGTGCTGCGCAGCGAGGACGGTGGCGAGCACTGGGCCTTGCAGCTCGATGGCAAGCGCGCCGCGGCCCTGGAGTTACAGGCAGCCGAGGCCTCTGCGGATCAGCGCCGCCTGGCCGCCGCACAGCGGCTGCTGGCCGACGGCGCCGACAAGCCCCTGCTGGCGCTGAGCTTCGCCGATGCGCAGCACGGCCTGGTGGTGGGTGCCTACGGGCTGGCCATGATCACGGCCGACGGCGGGCGTAGTTGGCAGTCCGCCATGGGCCTGCTGCCCAACCGCCGCGGCCTGCACCTGTATGCCCTGGCCCGCCAGGGCGCTGACCTGTACGTCGCCGGCGAGCAGGGCCTGTTGCTGCGTTCGCGTGATGGCGGCGCTCACTTCGAGGCTTTGCAAGGCCCTTATGAGGGCAGCTACTTCGCTGCCAGCGTGCTGCCCAACGGACGGCTGCTGGTCGGCGGGTTGCGCGGTTCGTTGTTCGCCTCCGATGACGGCGGTGCAAGTTTCCAGGCGCTGGTCAACCCGATTGCTGCTTCGCTCAACGCCATCCGCGTCGCCGGTGATCAGGTATTGCTGGCCAACCAGGCCGGGATGTTGCTGCACAGCAGCCTGAGCGACTTTGCCGCGCACCCTGTGCCGGTCTCCGATGGCCTGCCACTGACTGCCGCCACCACTGCCGCCGACGGTGCCATCGTCGCCGTCGGCATGGCCGGTGCACGCCGCCTGGCGCCTTCTTCTTCCTCTTTCACGAAGGACTGAGCCATGCATGCCATGAATCCGCCGGCGCCTTGCAGCGGCCGTCTCGATGACTTCGACAACATGTCCGGGTCGCTGCTGGAACGTGCACTGTTCAACCATCGTGCGTTGGTCCTGCTGCTGTGCCTGGCCGCTACCTTGCTGCTTGGCTGGCAGGCCACGCGCCTGACGCTCAACGCCAGCTTCGAGAAGACGATTGCCCGCGACCATCCATTCGTCCACAACTACCTGGAACACCGCCAGGAACTTGCCGGGCTGGGCAACGCAGTGCGCATCGCCGTGGCCAACCCCAGTGGCAGCATCTACGACAAGGATTACCTGCACAGCCTGCAGCAACTCAACGACGCGGTGTACCTGCTGCCGGGCGTCGACCGTGCGGCGATGAAGTCGCTTTGGACCCCCTCCACCCGCTGGGCCGGGGTGACCGAGGAGGGCCTGGAAGGCGGCCCTGTGATCCCCGACGGCTACGACGGCGGCCCCGCGAGCCTCGAGGCGCTCAAGCGCAACGTCGAACGTTCCAACGAGATCGGCCAGTTGGTGGCCTTCGACCAGCGTTCGAGCATCGTCTACGTGCCGCTGCTGGAAACGACACCGGACGGCAAGGCGCTCGACTACAACGCCTTCGCCAGCGAACTGGAAAGCCTGCGTGAACGCTTCCAGCAGCAGGGCGTGCAGATTCACATCACCGGCTTCGCCAAGGTCGTCGGCGACCTGATCGATGGCTTGAGGCAGATCCTGCTGTTCTTCGCCGCAGCCATCGCCATCACCGCTGTGGTGCTCTACTGGTACACCCGGTGTGCGCGCAGCACGGCGCTGGTGGTGACCTGCTCACTGGTGGCAGTGGTCTGGCAAATGGGCCTGCTGCCGCTGCTGGGGTACGAACTGGACCCGTACTCGGTGCTGGTGCCGTTTCTGGTGTTCGCCATCGGCATGAGCCATGGCGCACAGAAGATGAACGGCATCATGCAGGACATCGGCCGCGGCATGCACCGCTTGGTGGCGGCGCGCTTCACCTTCCGCCGGCTGTTCCTGGCCGGGCTCACTGCACTGCTGTGCGATGCGGTGGGCTTCGCGGTGCTGATGATCATCCGTATCCAGGTGATCCAGGACCTTGCCGTCATCGCCAGCCTCGGCGTGGCGGTGCTGATCTTCACCAACCTGATCCTGCTGCCGGTGCTGCTTTCCTATGTCGGGGTCAGCGCCCGAGGTGCGCGCCGTAGCCTGCGCGCCGAACAGGCGCAGGCGAGCGGGGCGCAGAAGCACGCGATGTGGCGCCTGCTGGACCACTTCACCCGCCGCCGCTGGGCTGCGTGGTGCATTGCACTGGCGCTACTGATGGCCGCGGGCGGTTTCGCCGTGAGCCTGCACCTGAAAGTGGGTGACCTGGATGCTGGCGCCCCCGAGTTGCGTGCCGATTCGCGTTACAACCGCGACAACGCGTTCATCACTGAGCACTACGGTGCCAGCAGTGACGTGTTTGCGGTGATGGTGCGCACGCCCGCTGGCGGTTGTTCGGCCTACGATACCCTCAAGCGCGTGGACGACCTCGACTGGCAGTTGCGTGGCCTGCCGAGCGTCGACTCGACCAACTCATTGGCGCTGCTCAACCGCCGGGTACTGGTTGGCCTCTCTGAGGGCAGCCCGAAATGGTACGAGCTGGTGAACAACCAGGCGACCCTGAACATGGTCACCGCCAACGCCCCGCGCGGCCTGTACAACGATGACTGCAGCCTGCTCACACTCTACGCCTACCTCACCGACCACAAGGCCGACACCCTGGCGCGGGTGGTGGACAGCGTCCAGGCCTTTGCCCAGGGCAACGACAGCGAGCGGGCTACCTTCCTGCTCGCTGCCGGGAGCGCCGGCATCGAGGCTGCCACCAACCAGGTGGTGAAACAGGCCAACCGCGACATGCTCTGGTGGGTGTACGGGGCCGTCACCCTGCTTTGCCTGGTGACCTTCCGCTCCTGGCGTGCGGTGCTTTGTGCGGTGTTGCCGCTGGTGCTCACCTCCATCCTGTGTGAGGCGTTGATGGTGGCGTTGGGCATCGGCGTGAAGGTGGCGACGTTGCCGGTGATCGCGCTCGGCGTCGGCATCGGTGTGGACTACGCGCTGTATGTGATGAGCATCGTGCTGGCGCAGCTGCGACAAGGGGCGAGCCTTTCCCAGGCGTATTACCGCGCGCTGCTGTTCACCGGCAAGGTGGTGATGCTGACGGGCGTGACCCTGGCCATCGCGGTGGGTACCTGGATCTTCTCGCCGATCAAGTTCCAGGCGGACATGGGCGTGCTGCTGGCCTTCATGTTTGTGTGGAACATGGTCGGGGCGCTGGTCCTGCTGCCGGCACTGGCCTACTTCCTGCTGCCGCAAGGCCAGGTGCGTTCGCCGGTGGAGCCGGTGTTGCCCGCTCATGAGCCTTTGTCGCAACAGCGCCGATCAGGTGCTGAATTGACCCCGCGCGGCGCGCGACTGCATTCGCTGGAGGAGGTGAGCCATGGCCGCTGAACGTACGCCCGGCAGTGCGCAGGCGCTGTTATTGCTGTTCGGCAGCTGCCTGCCGGTGCTGGGGGCCGTGCTGATCGCCCCTGTGCTGCCACGCATGCAGCTGCATTTCAGCGCAGCGCCCGGCGTGGCGGTGCTGGTACCGATTGTGCTGACCTTGCCCGCACTGGTGATTGCCCTGGCGGCACCTTGGGCCGGCATGCTGGCGGACCGTGTCGGCCGGCGGGCCTTGCTGCTGGCCAGCATGCTGCTTTACAGCGTCTGCGGGGTGCTGCCGCTGTGGCTGGACTCCCTTGGCCTGATTATCGCCAGCCGCGCCGGCATCGGCCTGGCCGAAGCCGGCATCATGACCTGCTGCACCACACTGATGGGGGACTACTTCGAGGGCCAACGCCGGGAGCGGCTGTTTGCCCTGCAAATGGTGGCCACGTCGCTGTCAGCCGCCTTGTTCATGGGCCTGGGCGGAGCACTGGGTGAAAACGGTTGGCGTACGCCGTTCGCGCTGTATGCCGTAGGCGTGCTGTGCCTGCCGCTGATGGCCTGGCTGTTATGGGAACCGCAGGCCCGCCGTGTCGAGCCTCGACATGGCGGGGCTTCACGCTTCCCCTGGGCCGCCCTGGCGCCGATCTACCTGCTGACAGGCCTGGCGGGTGTGAGCCTGTTCATCGTTCCGGTGCAAGTCGGCTACCTGCTGCAACTGCTGCATGTGGATGCACCGCAGCAGGTGGGCCTGACCATGGGCGCCAACCAACTCGGCGTGCTGGCCGGGGCACTGGCCTTCCGCTTGCTGGCCAGCCAGCCAGCGGGGCGTCTGCTGGCGCTGGGGTTTGCCACGGCGGGGCTTGGCGGTGGCCTGATGGCGCTTTCCACCAGCCACGCAGTGGTGGTGGTGGCCGTGCTGATCAATGGCCTGGGCGTTGGCCTGCTGCTGCCCTGCCTCATCAGCCAGGTCATGCAGCACGTCGGTTTCGACCAGCGCGGCCGGGCCACGGGCGGGTTCACCGCCGCGATCTTCGCCGGTGAATTCATCAGCCCGCTGCTGGTACTCGCGCTGACTGGCGGCGCGGCGCCGCAGCTGCCGCAGGCGTTGCTGCTGGTTGCGCTCAGCCAACTGGTCCTGGCGCCGCTGTGCCTGCTGTTGTTGCGGCGCGCCCGTGGCGCGGGCGCAGTGGGTGCACTGTGAACGATCAGCTTTGCAACACAGGCCCAGGTGCCGGCCCTGGCACTGGCCACTGTAATTGACAGGAGACAACATGCAGTCACTTCCAACCTTCAAACGCGTCGTCACCGGCCACGATCCTCAGGGCCAGGCGGTGGTGGCCAGTTGTGGCCCCACGGCACATGACTTCGCGCTCAAAGCGGTGCCAGGCACGGTGTTCTATGAAGTGTGGAACAGTGCCGGCAGCCCCGCGCTGCTGGACAATGGCGACGACCCGACCGCCCGGCCCCTGCAATTGAGCCCCGCCCCATCGGGCAGTGTGATCCGCGTGGTGGATATCCCGCCGGACAGCCTGCAGAACCAGGTCAGCGCTGAGCAGGCAGCGGCTGCCTTCGCCGAGATCGGCGAAGCGCATGCCGGCACGGGTAACGCCGATTCAAAGCACAAGCTGATGCACCGCACAGAGACCCTGGATTACGGGATCGTCACTGAAGGTGAGGTGTGGCTGGTGCTGGACGGCGACGAGGTACACCTCAAGCGCGGTGACATCGTCGTGCAGCGCGGCACCAACCACGCCTGGAGCAACCGCACCGAGCAGATGGCGCGCATGGTATTCATCCTGCTCGACGGCCGTTACGCCGAGCAGCTCAAGGAGGTGCTGCCATGAAGCTGGCCACACTCAATGACGGTAGCCGCGATGGCCGCCTGCTGGTGGTTGCCCGCGACCTGCAGCGGGCGGTCCAGGCCAGCCCCATCGCCGCTACGTTGCAGGCTGCCCTGGACAACTGGGCGCAGGTCGAGGGCGGCCTGCAGCAGTTGTATGCGCAGCTCAACGCCGACCAGGCCGCGGGTGCGTTCGACCTTGACCTGGCACAGCTCGCCGCGCCGCTGCCCCAGGCCAGGCAGTGGCTGGACGCTTCATCGTTCCTCAGCCACGGCGAGCTGATGCAGAAAGCCTTCAACCTGGACCCCATCGAGGGTGTGGAGCACATTCCGCTGATCTACCAAGGGGCCAGCGACGACTTTTTGGGGCCGCGGGCGGACATTCCCTTGCCCAGCGAGGCCCACGGCATCGATTTCGAGGGCGAGTTCGCGGTGCTGGTCGATGACGTGCCCATGGGCTGCCCGCCGGAACGCGCCTTGCAGCATGTGCGGCTGGTACTGCAACTGAATGACGTCAGCTTGCGCGCCCTGGCGCCCAGGGAGATGAAGACCGGCTTCGGCTTTGTCCAGGCCAAGCCCGCCACCAGCTTCGCTCCGGTGGCGGTGACCCCGGACGAACTCGGCGGCGCCTGGTGCGACGGCCGCGTGCACCTGCCGCTGCACGTGGCGTGGAACGGCGAATGGTTCGGCCACCCACATGGCGGGGCCATGCATTTCGGCTTCCACCAACTGATCGCTCATGCGGCGCTGACCCGGCGCCTTAGCGCGGGTAGCTTGATCGGCTCGGGTACCGTGTCCAACGCGGACCGTTCTGTAGGGTCGGCGTGCATCGCGGAGCGCCGTGCCATTGAAACCATCGCCCACGGTGCACCGCGCACGGCCTTCATGCGCTTTGGCGACCGCGTGCGCATGGAAGCCCGGAGTCGTGCAGGCGAGGTGCTGTTCGGTGCCATCGACCAGCGTGTGGTGCCGGGAGGTTGGCAATGCGCGTAATGGTCACCGGGGCCAACGGCTTTGTCGGGCGCCAACTGGTAATGCGCCTGCTGGAGGCCGGCGAGATACGTGGGCGGCCCATCGAGGCGTTACTGATACTGGACCGGCAACTGGAGGGGCTGCCCGACGATGCGCGGTTACGCCGCCATTACGGCAGTGTCACCGACCCTGCCTTGTTGCGCCGGGCGCTGGCCGATGGTGTGGATGTGGTGTTCCACCTGGCCAGCCTGCCCGGGGGCGCCGCCGAGGCGCAGTACGAGCTGGGTTACCAGGTCAACCTGCAGGGCAGCCTGGAGCTGCTCGACCAGTTGCGCAACCCAAGGCGACCGCCCGTGCTGGTGTACGCCAGCAGTGTCGCGGTGTACGGCGGCGATCTGCCCTTGCGCATGGATGAAGACCAGCCCTGTTCGCCGCAACTGTCCTACGCGGCCCACAAACGCATGGTGGAAATCGCACTGCAGGACCTCGCGCGTCGCGGCGAGGTGGATGGCCGCGCGCTGCGCCTGCCCGGCATCGTCGCCCGGCCGCGCGAGCCGAACGGCCTTCGCTCGGCGTTCATGAGTGACTTGCTGCACGCCTATGCAGCCGGTGAGGCCTACACATGCCCGGTTTCCCCTCAAGCCAGCGCCTGGTGGATGTCGGCCCGCTGCTGCGTGGACAACCTGCTGCATGCCGCCGAACTGCAAGCCCCGGGTGACCGTCGTGTCTGGCAGCTACCGGTGCTGCAGCTGACGATCGCCCAGGTGCTTGCCGGGCTGCAGGCCAGCCTGGGCGAAGAGAACCGCGCCTGCATCAGCTTCGAGCCCGAGCCACAGCTCGAAGCGCTGTTCGGCCGTTATCCGGCCTTGCGTACAACCCAAGCTCGCAAGCTGGGTTTCTGCCATGACGGCTCAGTGCTTGGCCTGCTGCGCAACGCCCTTGATCTGCCACCGCGCCGCGGCACCGCGGCAACCCGTAAAGGAATTTGTGCATGAATGTGAACAAGCGTCGCCTGCTGGACCTTTCCGTCACCCTGGACAACAACCCCTACACCGACCCACCGCCTTTGCTGCCAAAGATCGACTACATGGACCACCAGCAGGGCTGGCCGGAAATGGCCGCGATGTTCCCGGGCCTGCGCAAGGAGGACCTGCCCGGTGATGAGTCGTGGGCAGCTGAACGGCTGCAGATCACGACCCACAGCGGCACGCACATGGACGCGCCCTGGCATTATGCGTCCACCACCAATGGCGGTGAGCGGGCTTTCGGCATCGATGAGCTGCCGTTGGAGTGGTGCTTGCAGCCGGGTGTGAAGCTGGATTTTCGCCACCTGCCGGATGGGCACGTGGTGACGGCGACGCAGGTGGAAGCCGAACTTGCCCGCATCGGCTATCAACTGCAGCCGCTGGACATCGTGCTGGTCAATACCCGCGCAGGCAGCCTGTTTGGCCAGCCGGGCTACCTGGAAGCCGGGGTGGGCATGGGCCGCGAAGCGACGCTTTACCTGTTGGAGCGGGGGGTAAGGGTGGTCGGCACCGATGCCTGGAGCTGGGATGCGCCGTTCAAGTACACCCGTGAACGTTTCAGTGCCACGGGCGATGCATCGATTATCTGGGAAGGCCACAAGGCCGGCCGTGACATCGGCTATGGGCAGATGGAGAAACTGGCCAACCTGGATCAGCTCCCGGCCTACGGTTTCATGGTCAGTTGTTTCCCCTACAAGATCCGCCAGGCGTCCGCGGGGTTCGTCCGGGCAGTGGCCATCTTCGATTAGCCCGGCGGGTTGTCAGCCGCCGTGCTGGCCGCCCATCCCGGCGCAGCGATGGCCAGGTGAACTTTATCAGGCCTCCAGGCTTCCTCTGTTACAGCAGCTGCCCCCGTGGGGCAGCCAGTGCTGTATCACGCCAAAGGTTCAGGAGGGGCAATGAAGACGCACACCACGCAAGCGCCTGAGAAAGCAGGCCAGGCCAAGGGCCAAGGGGAAGTCGAGCGGGACAATGATGCCCATCGGCCAGACGGCTCGAACGGTACGGCGCATGATTCCACCGCGCAACGAACCGCGCGAGACAAGGGGCCGCACTCGTCCGACCACGCCGACAGCCAGGATGACCTGGGCTTCGACCCGGACTCACCGGACCTGGACGACCCGCAGGTCGATCCCCAAGGGCCGGCCAAGCCCCCCAGGGATGTGGAGAAAAAGGCACGCTGATCGAGGCCGTGAGCGCGGAGGTTCTGGACGCTGTTCAGCGCACCCGCTCAAGGCTTTGCACCGAAAGCTGCAGGGCTTTTTGCATGTCCAGCCGCGCCGAACGCCCCACGTCCTTGTCGTGCAATTGAAAGTTGCGCTCCGAAGGCAGGATTGGCGCGGTGAGGTCTTCGGCGTCCTCTCGTTCGAAGTCGTTGTTGCCGCCGATGGTCATGGCGCTGCGGCGCAGCAGCATGCGGAGCTGCTCGGGCTGCAACTGCGGGTTGATCGACAGCATTGCCGCCACCAGGCCTGTGACCATTGGGGTTGCATAGGACGTGCCGCAATGCACCGCGCCGGGTTGGCCTGCCTGTGGGGTGGAGGCGTGGGTGCAGGCTGCGGCGGTGATGTCGACGCGCATGTCTACGTTCGAGGTGCTGCGCTTGACGGCATAGTTTGGCGACTCGACGGGGACTGACGCCTGCCCGCTACGTTGATGGCCACCCACCACCAGCAGTTGTTCGGTGATGAAGGAGGAGGGCAGGCGGTATTCGTCGGTGCCCGAGAACGAGGCGCCGTTGCCGGCCGAGTTGACCACGACCACGTCCGGATGGGCCTTGCGCAGCCAGAGAAAGAACTCTTCGAGCAGCTCTTCATAGCCGCTCATGGCAATCCCGGAGCGCAGCAGGGAATCCACCTCATCGCCTTGCACATTGCGCGCGCCGACGCGGTGAATGCCCCAGCTCCAGTTGAGTACGCGCACGCCGTCCTCGACCAGGTTCACCGATGCGGCAATGTTGGCGGTGATGCCGGCATCGGAGTTGCGCTCGACGATCACCTCGAAGCCACCTGCCGCCTTGTCCAGCCCCTTCAGGAAGCCGGTATTGCCCCCGTCATCCCAGGCGGCGGCGAGAATGCCGGCCACGGTCGTGCCGTGGTTGTCCGGCTTGCTGGCATCCTGGGCATAGACGCAGGTGCGGCGCCCCTCGCAGGCGCCCAGGTAGTCGGCGAAGTCTGCGCTGTCGAAGTCGACGTTGCGTTCGATCACGCCGACCCGGATGGGGGTGGGCAGCACCGGTGCCTGGCGCCCCGGGATGCGCCGCTGGTAGTAGTGCACCGCATCGAGAAAGCGGTTGGCAGCCCACTCGTCCGAGTCTTGCGCAGGCTTGCGGGTACCCGGCGCCTCGCGGGCGGCGTGCTCTGCCTCTTCAGCCGCTGATTCCTCCACCACCACCGCATCCACGCTGGTTTCACCACCCAGGCGCAATACCAGCGCGTCGCGCTGCACCAGGTCCCGGGCGGGCAGGCGCAGCTGATAAAGGTTCAGCGCAGCGATGCTGCCAACCACCGTGGCCCCGTATTTGCGCGCCAAGCGTTCGGCCTCCTGGCGGCCGTCGTGGTCCTCTTCGATCAACACGCTGACCAGGTCGACATAGGTGGTCAGGCCATCCATGTTCTTGGCCACCTCCTTGGGCCCTGCGGCCAGCACATGGTTGTTGCGCAGGGTAAGCCAGGCGGCGTTGCTGGCACGCGGGCCGTCCTGCAACCACAGCGGGCCGCTTCGCACCGCCGTGCTGTCCAGTTGCAGGCGCAGGGTGTCACCCTGGCGCTGGATACGCGCCGGAGCCACTGCGTTGCCGTTGAGCAGCAGCTGCGGCGTGGCCTGGCCAAGCCCCTGCACGCGCAGGCACCAGGTTTGCTGCTGGCTGTCCATCAAGTCGCCGCAGCGTTTGAGCTGTTGCAGGCGTAACGGCTGCTCGGCGAGCGCAGTGGTACTGGCCGCCAGCGTCAGCGCCAGGGCAAGGGCAATGCGTGAATGGCCCATGGCTTACTCCATGGCCTCGGCCACACCCTGATCCTCACCCAGGAAGCCACCGCTCTGGTGCTGCCACAGCCGGGCATAGGTGCCGTTCCTGGCGAGCAGTTCGCTGTGGGTTCCCTGTTCGATGATGCGCCCCTGGTCCATGACGATGAGCCGGTCCATGGCGGCGATCGTCGACAGTCGGTGGGCGATGGCGATGACCGTCTTGCCCTGCATCATTTCATTGAGGCTTTCCTGGATGGCGACCTCGACTTCCGAATCCAGCGCGCTGGTGGCTTCATCGAGCAGCAGGATCGGGGCGTTCTTGAGCATGACCCGGGCGATGGCGATGCGTTGACGCTGGCCACCCGAGAGCTTGATGCCGCGTTCACCCACCAAGGTGTCGTAGCCGCTGTGGCCTTGCCGGTCGCTGAGCTGCTCGATGAATGCATCGGCCTGGGCGTTGGCCGCGGCGTGGCGGATCTGTTGCTCGGTCGCATCGGGGCGACCGTAGGCGATGTTGTCGCGGATGGAGCGGTGCAGCAGGGAGGTGTCCTGGGTGACCATGCCGATGGCGCTGCGCAGGCTGTCCTGGGTAACCTTGGCAATGTTCTGTCCATCGATGCGAATTTCGCCGCTGTCCACGTCGTAGAAGCGCAGCAGCAAGTTGATCAGCGTGGATTTACCCGCACCGGAGCGCCCCACCAGGCCGACTTTTTCGCCTGGGCGAATGTGCAGCGTCAGGCCATCGAGCACCTGGCGTTCGCCGTTGTAGTTGAAGCTGACGTTGTCGAAGTCCACCGCACCACCCGTGGTCTTGAGCACCCCGGCGTTCGGCGCATCCTGCACTTTCGGGCCGCGCGTGAGGGTCTCCATGCCATCCTGCACGGTGCCGATGTTCTCGAACAGCGAGGTCATCTGCCACATGATCCAGTGCGACATGCCGTTGACCCGCAGTGCCATGGCGGTGATCGCGGCAACCGCGCCAGTGCCGACTTCGCCCTGGTGCCAGAGCCACAGGGCGTAGCCACCTGCGCCAGCGATCAGGCCGACCACCAGCGCCTGGTTGACGATCTCGAACTGGCTGACCAGGCGCATCTGGCGAAAGCCAGTGAGCTTGAAGTCTTCCATTGCGGCCCGCGCGAAATGCGCTTCACGCTTGGAGTGCGAAAACAGTTTGACCGTGGTGATGTTGGTGTAGGCGTCCGACACTCGCCCGGTCATCGAGGAACGCGCGTGGGCCTGCTCCTGCCCCACTTGGCCCAGGCGCGGCACGAAGTACAGCAGGGCCAGCCCGAACAACGCGACCCAGGCAATGAAAGGCAGCATCAGTTTCAGGTCGAAGCCGCCGGCCAGGGCGATGATCGCGATGAAATACACGCCGATGCCCGGGGCGATCTCGATGACGGTGAACAGCACTTCGCGCACCGCCAGCGCCGTCTGCATCACTTTGGTGGTGACCCGGCCGGAAAACTCGTCAGAGAAGAACGACAGGCTCTGGCGCAGCATCAGCCGGTGGAAGTCCCACCGCAGTCGCAGTGGCAGGTTGATCGCCAGTACCTGATGCTGAACCATCGTGCGCAGCGCCACCAGGCCGATGCTGGTCAGCAAGACGATGGCGATACCCCACAACACCCGGGTTTCCTGCCCTTCGGCCGCGCCGCCCGCCTGCCAGGCCGAGAGCAGGTCGACGACCTGCCCCAGAAAGGAAAACAGCCAGGCTTCGTAGATCGACACACCGGCGCTGAGCAGCGCCAGGGCCAGCACATAGCCGCGCGCGCCCCGCGTGCAGGCCCACAGGAAGCGCAGCAGGCCAACCGGGGGTGGGGGCGCCTCGTCGGGTGGGAAGGGGTCGAGCCGTTGTTCAAACGCGCGCAGCATAAAGTCTCCGGATGGTCAGGTGTCGCTCACTTGCGACAGGGGCCTGGCTACGTGTTCAAGTGGCTGTCGCTCTGCCGCCACACCCCACAGCGCCTGGGCCAGTGCCGCGACGATCATCAACGCCGCGCCGATCAGGTAGCCGTACAGGACATTCAGGCGCTCGCCGGTCTCGATCAGCGCGCCGAACAAGGTCGGGCCGATCAAGCCACCAAGCCCCGTGCCAAAGGCATAGAATACGGCAATCGCCAGCGCACGGATCTCCAGCGGGAAGGTTTCAGCCACGGTCAGGTAGGCCGAACTGGCGGCTGCCGAGGCAAAAAAGAAAATCACCATCCAGGCGATGGTCTGCTCGGTCACATCGATCAGTTGCTGCTGGAACAGGTAACCGCTGACCGCCAGCAACAGGCCGGAAAGCAGGTACGTGGAGCTGATCATGATGCGCCGCCCGACCACGTCGAACAGCCGGCCCAGCAGCAACGGCCCGCAGAAATTGCCCAGGGCGAACGGCAGTATGTACCAGCCCACCTGGGCAGACGGCACGTCGTAGAAGTCGGTCAGCACCAAGGCATAGGTGAAGAAGATCGCGTTGTAGAAAAAGGCCTGGGCGGTCAGCAGCGTCAGCCCCACCAGTGCCCGCCGCCGGTGCACCCTGAACAGGCTGTGGAACACCTCGCGCAGTGGCGTATGGTCGCGCGCGCGCAGCCGCAGGGCAGGGGTTTGCAGCGGGGGAATGGCGATGCCGCGCTGGTGGTAATGGCGTTCGATGCTGGCGACGATGCGTTCGGCCTCTTCAGGCTGGTTGTGAATCATCAACCAGCGTGGGCTTTCGGGTATCCACAGGCGCATCAGCAGGATCAGCAAACCCAGCGCGGCGCCGATGCCGAAACACAGGCGCCAGCCCAGTTCGCCGCCAAGCACCGCCGGGTCGAGCAGGATCACTGCGCCCACCGCGCCCAGTGCGGCACCGAGCCAGAACGTACCATTGATGGTCAGGTCGACCCAGCCGCGATAGCGCGCCGGGGTGAATTCCTGGATGGTCGAATTGATGGCGGTGTACTCACCGCCGATGCCGGCCCCGGTGAGAAAGCGAAACAGCAGAAAACTCCACAGGTCCCAGGCGAAGGCCGTGGCCGCTGTTGCGCCGATGTACAGCAACAGCGTAATGAAAAACAGCTTGCGCCGCCCCAGGCGGTCGGTGAGCCAGCCGAACAGCAATGCACCCAATACGGCACCGGCGATGTAGGCCGCCCCTGCCAGGCCGATCTGGGTATTGGTCATTGCCAGGGCCGGGCTGGCCTTGAGCGCGCCCGCCACCGAACCGGCCAAGGTCACTTCAAGGCCATCGAGCAGCCAGGTGATGCCCAGCGCCATGACCAGCAGGGTATGAAAGCGCGTCCACGGCAGCCGGTCGAGCCGGGCCGGTATGTCGGTGCTGTAGAAGCGCTCCTGCGCACAGGCGCCGGCGGGTGGTTGCAGGGCGTGGGTCGTCATGGCGCGTCCTGTCGGCTGGCGGGTGGGCAGCTCCGTTATCGCCGGTTTTTGGCTTCGACCTCAGCCAGGCGCCGCTTGATGGCCTCGGTCTGCGCCTGTTGTTCCTTGATCGACGTCGGCGTGATCACTTTGTCCACGGCTTCGGTGTCGGGGTCCGGCCGCTCCAGCACAGGGTCGGGCGATGGCTCGCCTTGTTGGGCGTGCTCCGAGGATATCGGGCGAGGGACTTTATCCGCGCTGTCGCCGTTGTTGCGATCGGTGTGCTTCATGGCTTGCTCCCGCGTGAAGGTATGTCTTTCAAAAGAGCCCATGGGCACGAAAAAGTTTGATTGGCTTCGCTTTGTGCAGGCAACCGAGGCACTGCGGCGTATCAGGCTGAACATCCGCCAGCAAGCCTCGTCCAAACGGATGACGGGCCTTCCCCGCCCAACCCCACCTAGCAAACTGCCGCAGGAGTGAATGCCATGCCACGTGGAGACAAAGCCAAATACACCGAAAAGCAGAAACGCAAGGCTGAGCATATAGAAGAAAGCTACGAGCATAAGGGGGTCTCCAAGGATGAGGCCGAGGCGCGTGCTTGGGCTACCGTCAACAAGCAGTCTGGGGGTGGCGAGAAAGCTGGCGGCTCAGGCAAGAAGACCACGCCCGGCGAAAAAAGCACCGCGCGTTCCGACTCTGCCAGGCGTGCCGCCAAAACCCGTCAGGGCCATGCCCGCACATCAGGCGCTTCCCTGGAGACCCAGACCAAGGAAAGCCTGATGAAAGAGGCCCGCAGCAAGGACATCAAGGGGCGCTCCAGCATGACCAAGGCACAATTGGTCGAAGCGCTGCGCGGGCTGGGTCGATAGGGGCTGGAGCTCAGGCCTCTCTGAAACCCCGCTCTTCGGTACTGTGGCCAAAGGTCTCGGCCCCTTGCGGCAGCGCTGTGACCTTGATGGCCCGCACGGGTACGGCGAACTTGGCGCCGATCCTGGAGAACCGTTCGAGCAAGCGGAAATTGATGGCCTGCTGAATGTCCATGTAGAGGTTGTAGCCTGGGTCCTTGACGATGTAGACGCACTCGAACTCCAATGCCTCCTTGCCGAAACCGCGCAAGTGGGCGCGGTCGAAGCGCGCCTGGTCCTGCGCCTTGATCGCCTCCTCGACGATGGCCGGGGCTTTTTTCACGGCCTCGGTCGGGGTGTCGTAAGACAGCCCGAACTCAAAGACGATGCGCCGCTCCTGCAAGCGTTTGTAGTTCTGGATGGTACTGCTGATCATGCTGGCGTTGGCCATGACGATCTGCTCACCGCCCAGGCTGCGGATGCGCGTCGTCTTCAGCCCGACTTGCTCGACGGTGCCGGACAGTGAGCCGATCACGATGAAGTCGCCCACCTCGAATGGCTTGTCCACGGCAATCGCCAGCGAGGCGAACAGGTCGCCGAGGATGTTCTGCACAGCGAGCGCAACGGCAATGCCGCCCACGCCCAGGCTGGCGACGAAGGCGGTGATGTTCACGCCCAGGTTCGATAGCATGGCCAGCAGTACCACCGACCACAACAGCACGCGCGCGCCCCAGCCCGCCAGGGTAGCCAGGGCGCTGCCCTGGTTCAGGCCGGGGGTGCCGTGCCGGGCGAAGTAGCGGCCCAGGCCCAGCCCGATGGCGCGGTTGGCCCACAGGCCGATCTGCAGGGCTGCCACCACGAACCAGAGGCTGCCCACCCGGCTCAGCCAGCGCTCGGGCAGGTCGAGCATGCTCAGGCCCACCAGCACAGAAGCGAGGAACAGCAGGGAGTTGCTGGTGCCGGACAGTACTTTGGCCATGACATGGCTCAGCGCACCGTCATGCTCGGACCAGCGTTGCACCCGCCTGAGCAGAAAACTGATGGCCGCCCGTGCGGCCACAAAGGTCAGTGCGGCGACCGCGACCGCCAGCAGCAGGTTGAGGATGGAAATACCGAACACAGTGGTGTCGGTGAAAAACTCGATGATGCGATCGTTCATGAGCGATTGGCCTCCTGGTTGCCCTTGAGTGAATTCGCACGTGCAGTTCATCGGACGCCCAGGGGGCGCGAGAGGTCGATCGGATTTTGGTTTTTTGTCGGCGTTTGCAGCCCCCGGGCGCCTGGACGCCTGTCAGATCAAGCACCGCTGATCTCACAGGCGTCACAAGCCTGGGCTTACTTCACCGCGGACAGCACCGCATTCTCTTCCTGCTGCAATTGCCTGAAATGCCCTGCAATGGCCTCGATCAGCACCGCGTCGGCAACGGGATCCATCCCTGGGTAAGGCTTGCCGTTGTAATCACCCTTGTGGGTCAGCACAGCCTCGACGCGTTCACCGTTCTGCTGGTAGATGCGTTTGATGGTCTGCGCTTCGAGGTCCTTGCTGTCGCTGCAACGCAACGCATAGTGAATGCCAAGCGCAGCCCCGAACGCCAGGCCAGGGGTTTCGATGCCGTGCTTGTGGGCAAGGTCGATGCTGCTGAGGATGCGCTCGTTGCGCTGAAGTTTGCGCAGTGGGTCGCGCCCGACACGCGAGCAGGGGTCTTTGAACGACGTTTTGCAGCGTTCCAGAAAGGTGCTGGCAAAATCGCGAACCGCCTCTGCCATGTCGGCATTCTCAGCCACCAGTGCCGGTGCGACCTCCTGGCTGATCAAGCGCTCGGCCAGTTCACTGACCCGCTCATCGCCCATGGCCTGGCCAACCCAGTCATAGCCCAGCACGCTTGCATACCAGGCAATGATGGCGTGAGGGCCGTTCCACAGGCGGTTCTTGATGACCTGGATCTGGGCGATGTCAGCGACCGTTTTCACTTGGCGCAGACGTTCCAGCAGGTCACTGCCGCGCTCCACGTACAACGGCATGTCTGGCTCGCTGTTGAACAGGATCAGGTGCAACTGGCTCATCGCGTTGCTGGACTGCGCGAACGGCCGGAAGCGGCAGATCAGCCGCTCGTATTCAGGTACGGGTGCGGAGGGTTTGCTGGCCGGTGCAGGCTCGTCGTCAAGGCTGTTCTGGAACATCTGCGACTTGATGCGCAACTGACGGACCAGGGCCTCGTTGCTGAGTTTGGACACGATGCGGCTGACCACCGTCTCCGCGAAATGGGTTTTTTGCAGGATCTGTTGGGTGATGTCTGGCGCGCACAGCAATTCCAGCTCCGCCTGTACGTGCAAGCGTACGAACGCGGCGCCACCGATCTTGTTCAGCACGATCAGGATGGTGAGGTCACGGCCCCGGCGCTCGAAGCGGCGCAGCAGGCCTTGGGCAATCACCTTGGCCTGTTTGCGGATGGCCTGCTCCGGCAGGCTCAGGCCGATGATTTCTGCCGCGTTGTACATGTCGATCACCGCCTCGGCATCGTCCATGTCGATCATGCGTACATTCTCGATGGTCTGGTCGAACGAGGTGGCGCCGTAGCGCACGCTGTAGCGGCCAAACGCAGAGACGGTTTCGCGGAGCATGCGCGAGCGGGTGGCGGCGATGATTTCACACGGCCGGGTGTAGCCGTCCCAATGGGAAAACACCTGCGTCAGGTAGCCGCCGCCGATGGCGCCGAACCCGTGAATACCGACACGGAACTGGTTCAGTGACGCTGGAAAGGGCTCCTCAAGCTGCGGCATGCCCAAGTCAGGCACGCATTCGCTCAAGTCGGCGAGGAATTCGGTCATGCTGCGGTAGGCTTTCAGCGCGCCGGCTTTGACTTCAGGAGCCGGCGGCTTGATGTCTTCGATCAGGATCGCCTGGCCTTCGGCACGGATGGCCGAAAGCATGCCGTTTTCCGAGTCTTCGACCATGAAGCACTGGCTCGGCTCGCAGTTGAGGGCGGTGGCGGCGCGCAGGAAGATTTCGGGGTGGGGTTTGCCTTGGCTGACTTCGTCGCCACACACGGTGATGTCGAAATACTTGAGCACATTGGCGTTGATCAAGTACTCCTCGGCAATGGCCCGGCGGCTGGAGGTGGCGACCGCCATGGTCAAGCCAGACTTGCGCAGCCGCTCCAGCACTTCCAGCAAGCCGGCTTTGATCGGCACGCCGTGGTTGCGCACGTACTCCAGTTCAAGCTCATCGGCGCGCTGGCGGATCTGCGCGTACGGGAAGTCGTCACCGTTGTGCGCCTTGGCCAGGGCCTCGGCCTTCTTCGCGCTCAGGCCCAGCGAACCGATCAGTGTCTGCTCGCTCAGCGCCTTGCCGGAAATTTCCAGAGACGCTTGTTTGAGCGTCTTGAAGCGCAGGCGCTCGGTGTCGAACATGGTGCCATCCATATCGAAGATGGCGCTGAAAATGCGTTTGCCTTGAAAAAAGATCATTGGCTATTGCCCCTTGTTGAGTCGTGATTCATCTCGGCTTGCACACGGGTACAAGCGAGCGCTGCGAAAAAACGCGGCTTGAGTTGTCAGGTAGGGGGCAGGCGATCGACAGGGCCACGCACCGGCGCGACGTAGAAGTAAGGGGGGACAGAGCGGGGAGTGCAGAGGATGTCTGCGAGCTTCGAGGCAGCTCGGGCGCCTTGTTTGACTTCACGCCCACTGACTGCAGATCGGTTTGCAGACAGTGAGCGCAAATAGCGATGGATACGTGTGATTCCTGGCATGGGGGGGCTTCGCTTCCTTTGTTTTGACGGGTATTCCTTTTTTACCCTTGCACGTATGCCCGGTCACATGCAACCGGCAAGGGCGCCGTAGCGTGCCATGCGCGGTTCGTGCCTTACCTGTTCAGCGCTGCCTGCTCCCTGAGGATCTGCATCTGCTGGCGATAGTCTGCGGTCACTTGGCGCGCCTGTTCAGGGTTGTTCACGACCTTGGGTGTAATCAGCACGATCAACTCGGTACGGTCACGGCTCTTGGAGGTGCTGCCGAACAGCCAGCCCAGCCCGGGTATGCTCGACAGGGCCGGTACGCGGGTATCGGATTGGCCGTTGTCTTGCTTGATCAGGCCCCCCAGCAGCACGGTCTGGCCGCTCTGCACCGCCACTTGGGTCGACACCGCACGGCTGGAAATCCGCGGATTGGGCTGCGTGGTGGTGACGGCGCTGTCGTCGGCGTCGCTCACTTGCTGCTGAATATCCATGTACACCAGGCCACCGGGGTTGATCCGTGGCACGACATCGAGAATGACACCGGTCTGCACGTATTCGACGCTGCTCAGGGTGGTATCGGAGTTGCTGGTATTGACCGTGGTCTGGCTGATCGGAATGTTGTCGCCGACCTGGATCTGCGCCTGCTGGTTGTTCAGTACCACCAGCGAAGGGGCCGAAAGCACCTGCGTCAGGCCGCGTGTCTCCAGCGCGCGCAGGGCAACCTGCAGGTTGCTGCTGACGAAGGAGTAGAACATCGAGGCGCTGCCCAGTGCGACGCCACCGGCACCGAGCGCGCCCTGGCTGCCGCTTTCGTTGGCGACGGTGGTGCTGGACGAATTGCCGGCCAGGCGGCCCAGGTACCACTGCACGCCCAGGTCCAGATCGCCGGTGAGCTTGACTTCAAGGATGCGGGTTTCGATCTGCACTTGCAGCGGCGGGCTGTCGAGGCGCTTGATGGCCGATTCGATCTCTTTCCACTGGGCAGGCCGCGTGCGTACCAGCAACTGGTTGCTGCTTTTCTGCGCGGTGATGCGTACCGTCTCTTCAAGGCTTTTGGCCGAGCCGTCGCCCGGCTCGGCGCTGCTGGCCAGGGCTTGCTCGGTGTCCTCGTCGCCATCCTCCGACGGCACTTCGCGGATACTGGCCTGGGTGCTCATGCCCGTACTGCCCAGGCCTTGGCCCGACTGGCTACCGGTGCCGTTGAGCGAGGTCAGGTTGGTGGTCTTGAGCCCTGGCGCGACGCTGGCTGCCTTGTCGTCGGCGATTTGCCCCGAGCCGTAGATCTGGCGCAGATAACGGGCAAGGTCCGCCGCTTTCATGTTGCGCACGTCGTACACGAACAGCTGCGGTTCGTTGCCACCGCCTTCATCGATGGTGCGGATCCAGTCGCCGACTTCCTGCAGATACTCCGGTTGCGCAGAGATGGCGACGATCGAGTTGGTGCGTTCGTTGGGCATGAACCTGACCATGTCCGACAATGGCATGCCGCTGTCGGGCCCGAACAGTTTCTGCAACTGCGGCATGAGTTCGGCCACCGAAGCGCGTTGCAGGCCGTAGACGCCGATCGACATGCCCTTGAGCCAGTCGACATCGAAGGTGTCGATGGTGTCCTGGTAGTTGGCCAGTTCATCGGGGGTGCCCGCCAGGCTGATCACGTTGCGGGCCGGGTCGACCAGCAGGAAGGCGTTTTCACGCACGAAGGGCTTGAGCAGCTTCTGCATTTCGCTCGCACCGATATAGCGCAGCGGGTAGAGCCGGGCTGCGAGGCCCGTGGCCGGCTGGGCGACCGGCACCTGTGGCACCAGTTTGCCGGCGATGGCCTTGTCGGCGGGCAGGATCACGTAGCGCTCGCCCTGGCGGATCATGGCGTTGTCGGTCCACGACAACAGCGTTTCCAGAATCGACAGCGCCTGCTGCTTGGTGACCGGCTTTGAGGTGGAAAAACTGACGTTGCCTTTGACGCCTTGGCTGATGCTGTAGTTTTCATGCAGCAGGTCACCCATGACGCTGTTGATCACCGCCTCGATGGGCTGGTCGGTGAAGTTGAACACGATGTCGCCTTGCGCATCCTGCTGGGCCGGTGGCGTTGCCGGGGCTTTGCGGATGAAACGCTGGTTGCCGGTAATGATCTGCCGGCCAGGCGCCGTGCGAGGTGCCGTTGCCATGGGCGCGGCGGGTTCCAGGCTGGTGGGGGCAGGTGCAGGGGCGTCGGCGCCGTTGAAGGCTTGCTGCAGCAGCGCCGGGTCGGTGTGCAGGTCACCTTGCGTCGTGGCGCAACCGGCCAGGGCGATGGCGACACTCAGGCCGAGCAGGGGCGCGCGCAGAGTGGGGAACGGGAGGCGTGAAGAAGCTTGCATGGTCATGGGGTTTCAATACGCGGAAGAGTGATGGCGGAGGCCTTGGACGGCGGCGGCAGGCGCAGCAGTGGCATGCTCAGGGTGTGCTGTTGCCCGGCACGGGTGAAGGTAGCGCTCAGCGCGGTCAGGCGGGTGAGGGTCCAGCCGCTTGCCAGGGTGCTGCCCAGCGCCACCTTGCTGGCCGGTTTGCGGCCTTCGCGCAGGTAGGCCCAGCGCGCCTGCCCGTCAAGCACCACGCCGCTCAGCGTCAGGTTGGCCAATGCAGGGCTGTGCTGGCCTTGCGCGGGTGGGTCGGGCTGACGGTCAACGCTGAAGATCGGGTGCGTCCAGGTGGCGGCTCGCACTGGCTGGGCAAGCTCGGCCAGTGGCGCAGGTGGCTGGTAGGTGGGCGTCGCTGACGGCTTTGGCGCGGGCAGCCACCGCGGTGGGTTTGGCGCGACGAGCATCCAGGCGACCACGGCGAGGGCACTGGCATTGGCAGCCAGCAGCACCAGGTTAGCGGCACGCATCATGAGTCGCTTCCTGCTGCTGGCTGAGCGTGCAGGTAACCGCGTATCAGCAGGTGAACGTCCAGGCGTCCGGCAGGCCCCTGGGCTGGCGCCGCAGAACGGCGGCGTATGCTCAGCTGGTCGATGAACAGGCTGGGCTGGCCGTACTCCAGCGCATGCAACAGGGCCGCCAGCGGCTCGATGGCGCAGGCCAGCGTCAGGCTGACCTTGACCGGGCGATAAGGCTCGGCCTGGTGCTGATCGGCGGGGGCGATCGGCATGCGCTGGGTGATGTCGCAGCCGGGGCCCAGATGTGCCTGCGCTTTGACCTGATCGACGGCATGCTGCATCAGGTCGGCGGCAACGGCGTTGGGGTCTTCGCCCGGCAGCAGGCTGTTGCGCTGGGCAGCGTCGTTGCGGCTGCGCTGCAATTGGGCCTGCAGTGCAGGTTGCTGGAGCATGAGGCTGGCATAGCGCCGTTGCTGCTCGCGCAGCGCCTGGGCTTGCGCGTCCAGGCTGCGCAGGGGGGCGAGCAGCAGGCATTCGAACACCAGGTACCAGGCCAGCCAAAGCAACAGCGCGAGCACGCTCAGGGCGCAGAGCTTGCGTTCCCTGCTAGTGAGTGGGCGCATGCGGCACCTCCTGGCTGAGCTGCGCGGTGATGGAGAAGCGCTCGCGGCCCGTGTTTTTGTCGGCCTGGATGATGCCCTTGAACTGCGCGTGCTCAAGCGTGGTGCAGGTCTTTACCTGCGCCAGCAAGGCACTGGTGCGTTCGCTTTGGCCGGTGAATGTCACCTGCGTGGCATCGCTCACCTCCAGCTGTTCTATCCAGGTGTCGTCGCCCACGCAGGTGGTGAGGTCGGCCAGCAGGGCGGTGACGGTGGGGCGTTGTGCCTTGAGGCTGGCCAGGTAGGTCGAGGCGCCCAGTGTGGTGTCCAGGGCCTGGCGCACGTGCTGCACCTGCTGGGCTGCCACGCGTTGTGCCGCCACTTCACGCTGCATGGCCTGGACCTCGCCCTCGCGGCGCTGCAGCCAGGCTGCGGCGAGCATTACGCAGCAGGCCACGCAGCCAAGCCACAGCCAGCGGGCCTGCTGGCCCGGGCGAGCACGCGTGCGAGCGCTTTCGGCCGGTAGCAAGTCGATCATCAGGCGCTCGCCGCGGGCGTCCAGTGCATCGATGCCGACCAGGTGTACCCCGTGTTCGCCACAGGCAGCCAGCAGGGTGTCCAGGGCGCTACGTGCGATGGCCACCAGTTCAACCTGGGCCTGGGGTGCGCGGCGTTGCGCCACGCGGGCGACAAAATGCACCTGGTCGGCGGTATACGGCGTGTATCGATCGATCTCGAAGGCCAGCACCTGCATCAGGTTGCGCGTGGCCGCAACGGGCAGCTCGATGTGCTGTGCCAGCACGTGCGAGGCAGGCAGCAGCACAACGGCAGGCTGGCCGTGCTTGCAATCGGCAGGCAAAGGCCATGGCAGCAACTGTGGCGTATTACCATTGGCCAGGCGCGCGGCGATCGCCTGCGGGAGCATGCCCAGCAGCTCGGCCCGCCATGCGCTGAGCCAGCGCCGGGCACGGCTGCCCCTCCAGCGCGCCTGGTAAAGCTGGCGCAGGCTGCCCCAGCGTGCCGCAGCGTGTTTTGCCAGGCGGATCAATCCTGCCACCTCAGTACTCGGTAAGGCTTGCCACCGGCGTAGGCCGGCAGCAGTACGAAGGTGGCCGTCAGGCGTGACGCAAAGCCGCCGGGCAACGTGGCCTGGCTGGTGACGGTGAGAATCGGCCCGCCATCGGCTGCTGGCCCGTGATAGCGGGGCAGGCCCAGTACACTGGCCAGCGTGGCTGATGCCAGGCTGGGGTCGGGCTGGGCATTGCCCGACCAGACGGTGATGAAAGGCAAGGCCCGGTCATAGATGGCGTAGCTCATGCCGGGCAGTTCGCGAAATTCTTCGAGCATTCGCAGGGGTACCTGGTTGCGCCTCGTCCTTAAAGCTTGAGTGATGATTTTCGAGCGTTCGGCAGTGGCGCCGCTGGCACGCAGCAGTTTTGCCAGGCTCGTTGACGGTGTTGCATTGAGGTCCAGCTTGCCTCGCTCGCTGACCACGCTGATGTGCAGCGTACTGCCTGCAAAGTCAGCCTCGTGTACCTGGCCATCGGCGAGCCAGCGCGCCTGGCCGTCGCGCAGCAGGTTGGCCACGGCCAGGTTGAAACCTGCCTGGGCGGCGAGCCCGGCTTGGGTCTGGTTGCCTTGCCAGCGGGCCTGACGCTGCTGCAGCTGCACCGACAGCGCCAAGCCGCCAAGCAGCACGCTCAGCAAACCGACGACCCAGAGCACCAGCAACAGGGCCGCGCCGCGCTGGCGGCTCATGGCCGGCCACCGTCGCCGGACAGGTCAAGCAGCAGGTTGACCTGCAGCAGCGGCCAGGCCTGAGTGCCCTGCAGTTGCACCGCCACGCGCGCGGCCTGGGGCAGGCGCTCCGGCCACGGCCACTGGGGCATCCAGCCGGTGGCTTTGCCCAGCGGGGAGTAGCCGCGGTAAGTCAGGTGCAGCTTTTTCACCCCCTCCAGCAAACGCTGCGGCTCGCCCCAGGCCTGCAGGCGTTGGCCTTGCAGCCTGGCCAACTGGATCTGAAGGCGCCCTTGGCGCAGCTGCAGGCGCTGGCGGTAGATACCGCCCCCGACAGAACTTGGCAGCGGGGCGAAAAACACCACCGCGTCGCTTTGTCCCTCGAACGTCGCAGTGTGGGCGCCCTGGCCGGTCGCGGCGGTCAAGGGCAGCACCTGGCCCAGCGCCTGGCGCAGGAACCGCTGGGTCGTACGCAGTTCATCGAGCCGGGCGCTGTAGCGCTCGGCCTTGGCCACAGCGCGGTTGGCCGCCACCAGGGCGCTGCCGACCAGGCCCAGCAGCAGTCCCAGCAGGCTGATGACCACCAGGATCTCCAGCAGGGTGAAGCCTGCCTGGCGCTTCATGTTCCACTGCCTGGCGCGCGAGCGCGCAGCGTGCTGTAGCGCCAGGTGTGCACGCCGTCGACCAGGGTCAGGTCCAGCCGGTACAGTGCCAGGCGTGCGGGCAATGACTGTTCGAGGGTGACGTCCAGCACCCAGTCGATGCCCTGCCAGCTACCCCGTCGCTGGCCTGGGGCCAGTGGGCTCAGGTCGAAATCGTCCAGCAGCGAACGCGCCGCCGCATTGTGGCGGTCACTGCGCGCCACCTGTGCCAGTGACCGGCTGCTCTGGGCGAACGCGCCCAGCAGGATGCTCGAAGCCACCACCAGCACGGCGATCGCTGCGAGCATCTCCAATAGGGTGAAACCACGCTGACCGCTCATGGCAACTCCCGCAGTTGCACTCGGCCGGTGAGCCAGCTGACGTCGATGCGCCAGCGCGCCTGGCCGCGGCTGATCAGGATGTTGCCGCCGCTGGCCGCTCCGTCGGGGTAGAACTCAAAACCCGCACCCAGGCCGCGGGCCGTTTGCAGGCGCACGGTGAAGTCCTTGGGCCAGCCCTGGGGCGTGCGCCCGGGCGCGTGCACCTGCCGGCGTTGCAGGTCGAAGCTCGCTCGCACGGGCTGCCCGCTGGCGATGGCTTGCACGCGCGCACCACGCAGCGCCGACACCATGTTCGCCAAGGCACTGCGCTCATGGGCGACCAGCATGCCTCGGCCAATGCCAACGGCCAGGATCGACGTAGCAACGCCGACCAGCACGATGACGATCAGCAGTTCGAACAGGGTAAAGCCGCGTTCGCGAGGCGGGCGGGCTGCCATGGTTACTCCCAGTTGCCCACGTCGGCCTTGTAGCCTTCGCCGCCGACCGCGCCATCCTGGCCGAGGAAGATCAGGTCGAAGCTGGCGTGGCTACCCGGGAAGTGGTACGCGAAGCCATGACCAAAGGGGTCGACCAGGTCCGAGGGCTTGGCATAGGGCCCGGCCCAGCGGCTGGCGTTGGCCGGTTTCTCAAGCAGCTGTTCAAGGTTGGCCGGCGGGGCGCCGACGTCCAGGGCATAGCTTTCGACTTTCATGCTCAGGCTGGCCAACTGCGCCTTGCCGGCACCGTACTTGCCCTTGTCCACGTTGCCGCCGACCTGGCGCACCACGATGGTGGCGACAATGCCCAGCAGCACGATCACGGCGAGCATTTCGAGCAGGGTGAAACCCGCTTGGCGGGCGTTGAAGCGTTGCTTGGAGGGCATGGGTGGTTTCCTAGATATTGCTGGTAAGGCTCATCAGCGGCAGCATGATGGCGAGCATGATCGCCGCCACCATCACTGCCATGACGATGGTCAGGGTGGGCACCAGCGCCGCGAGCAGGCGTTCGATGGTGCGTTTGGCTTCAAGGTCATAGACATCGGCGACTTTGAGCAGCATCGCGCCGAGGGTGCCCGACTGCTCGCCGACTTCGATCATCTGCAGGGCGAGCTCTGGCAGCAGGGCCTCTGCCGACAGCGCAAGGCTCAGGCTGCTGCCTTGCCTGACCTGCTCGGTGGCGTGCCCCACATGCTCGCGCAATGCATGGTTGGCACTGACCTCACGGCCGATCGCCAATGAACCGAGCAGGGTGACGCTGTTGCTCAACAGCGTGCCCAACGTGCGAGCCAGGCGTGCGGTTTCCAGGCGCTGCAGCAGCGGGCCGCACAGGCGGTTGCGCCACAGGCGCAGGTCCTGGGCCACGCGCCGGCGCGGGTCTCGCCGTGCAGCCAGGCCAAGCCAGCTGGCGCCGAGCAGCATCAGCAGGCAGGCCAGCCCCCAGGCATTGACGAACTCGCCCAGGGCCAGCACGCCGCGGGTCACCAGCGGGATGGGCACGCCCAGGTCCTGGAAGATCGGTACGAATTGCGGCACCACATAAGCCAGCAACAGCGCCAGTGAGCCGATCACACCGATCACCAAGAAGGCCGGGTAGATCAGCGCGTTGATCACTTCGCCACGCAGTTTGTGGCTTTGTTCCAGATAGCCGCCAAGCTGCGCCAGGGTCACTTCCAGCACACCACCGGCCTCGCCGGCGCGCACCAGGCTGGTGTAGAACGGCGAGAAACTGCCGGGGTGTTCTTCAAGCGCCTGGGACAGCGGCAAGCCGGCCTTTACCTGCTCGCGCACCCGCTCCAGCACGGCCTGGGCGGCGGGCCTGCGCACGTTTTTCAGCACGGTGCCCAGCGCCCGGTCCAGCGGTTGGCCGGCGCTGAGCAGGGTCGTGAGCTGCTGGGTGATGGTGACCAGCTCCACTGGCTGGAACACGCTACGCGCCTTGCGCGAGCGCAGCAGACGGCTGCCTTGCCTGAGTTGGAGGATCAGCAGGCCGCGCCGTTGCAACTGGCGAGCGGCGTGGTCACGGTCACTGGCGTCCAGTTCGCCTTGCTGTTTGCGGCCTTCGCTGTCGAGCGTGGTATAGGAAAAGCTCGGCACCTCAATCACCACCTGTGACGCGCAGCACTTCTTCAAGCGAAGTGACGCCGGCCAAGGCCTGGCGCAGGCCGTCCTCGTACAGGGTCACCAGCCCGTTGCGCCGGGCGTGGGCCTCGAGTGTGGCCGCATCGGTCTGGCGCATGAGCATGCCGCGCAGGTCTTCGTCCATGACCAGCAGTTCAGTGATCGCGCTGCGCCCATGGTAGCCGCCGCCAGGCGCCTGCTCGTTGGGGCGGTACAGCATGATCGGCCGCTGCTGCGTAAAGCGGGCCAACTGGTGGCGCTCGACCAGCTCGGCGGGTGCCTGGAAAGCGATACGGGTGGCTGGGTCGAGACGGCGCACCAGGCGCTGGGCCAGGATGCCCTGCAAGGTGGAGGCCAGCAGGTAACCTTCGACGCCCATGTCCAGCAAGCGGGTGATGCTGGCGGCGGCGCTGTTGGTGTGCAGCGTCGACAGCACCAGGTGCCCGGTCAGCGATGACTGGATGGCGATGCGGCAGGTTTCGAGGTCGCGCATTTCACCGATCATGATCACGTCCGGGTCCTGGCGCACGATCGAGCGCAATGCCGTGGCAAACCCCAGGCCGATGGCAGGCTTGACCTGGATCTGGTTGATGCCGGTGAGCTGGTATTCGACCGGGTCTTCCACGGTGATGATCTTGCGCTCGGCGGTGTTCAGGCCCGACAACGCGGTGTAGAGGGTAGTGGTCTTGCCCGAGCCGGTGGGCCCGGTGACCAGGAAGATGCCGTGGGGACGCGCCAGCAGCTGCTCGATGTTGTGCAGGGTGGGGCCATGGATACCCAGGCTGGCGAAGTCGAAACGCACGGTCTGCCGGTCCAGCAGGCGCATCACCACCGACTCGCCGAAACTGGTCGGCACGGTGGAGACCCGCAGGTCCAGTTCGCGGCCCTGAATGCGCAGCATGATCCGCCCATCCTGGGGCAGCCGGCGCTCGGCGATATCCAACCGGGCCATGATCTTCAGCCGCGAGATGACCGCTGCGGCGTAGCCTGCCGGGGGGGCTTCGCCTTCGACCAGCACGCCGTCGACCCGGTAGCGCACTTTCAGCTGGGTTTCGAACGGTTCTACATGGATATCCGAAGCGCGGCGGTCGACGGCGTGTTGCAGCATCAGGTTGACCAGGCGGATCACTGGCGCCTCGGAGGCCATGTCCTTGAGCTGTTCGATATCGCCTTCGTCGATGCTGTCGTCGTCCAGGGTCTGGATCAGCGCGCCCATGGCCGAGCGGCCTTCGCCGTAGGCCTGTTCGATCAACGCGGTGATCTCATCGCGGGTCCCCACCACCAGCTCTACCTGTTTTGCCGCCTGGTAACCGAGTGCCTTCAGCGCATAGTCCGAAAGCGGCACGGCGGCGGCGACCTGCAAGTGGCTGGCGCTTTCGCTGAGGGTGACCACGCCATAGTGGCGGGCGAAGCGTTCGGTCGCCACAGGCGGGGTGTCGACACGCTGCCCTTCAAGCCTGGGCACGCCCAGCAACTGGGCATAGGCCGCGGCCATCTGTTGCTCTCTTACAGCACCCAGGCGCAGCAAAGTGCGCAGCTTTTCATGTTCGCCAATTGCCTGCGCCACGCCCAGGCGTGCAGCACGATTCATATCAGCCGGTTGCAATGCGCCAGCATCGAGCAGCCACTCACATATATCGTCAGCAGAAGGGATAGTTGATTTCATCATGATGGCTTAGTGCAAGTGCTGGCTATATAGCGGCACTTTACTAGTTGTCAGGCCTTAGGTGGCCCGGAGAATACTTTGGAAATTTAATCGCTGCAACAGCCTATGTTCTTGGGTTTTTAAATGGGAATTAGCTGGCTTTTTTCAGTGGGCTCGCAAGCATATCATTCCACTAAACCTAATTGCAACTAGGTTTAGTGAGAGGTTTGGAATTGCTATAAATGGTTAAAAAAAGCATGAAAAAACCAAACTAAAGGCTTTAGTTGGATTTAAAAGTCGAATATATGCTGTAGTCATGTGCTTAATGTAATTTTGCGATTTGTGCCGCCCTGTTATTTGGCGTGGTTTTTTCTGGTTTTTGATACGTTGCCGATCGTGCACTTCACGAGCACTTGAACTTTTCAATGAACTGCCCAGACTTACGCGCCGGCCGGGCCCTGTTTTGCGGTCCGCTAATTCCTGCATTCTTTTTTCGAGAACTATTCGATGAATAGACTATTGCTGCCGTTCGTCTGTTCGGCGCTGCTGGCCACGGCGCCAAGTGCCTTTGCAGATACCCAAAGCGCCACTTCCGATTCAGCGGCCTATGAAGCACGAGAGCAACTGGACAACCAGCGTGAACAACTGTCCGGCGTCAGCGATGTTGCAAAAGGCGCCACTGACGCCAATGCCTTCGTCGACGCGCCGGTAGACACCGCCGATGCGCCGGCGTTGGTCAGCCAGCCGTGAGGCCGCAGGTTTGCCTGCTCCCATTCCGTTCTTGAGGATTCAACCCGTGAAACATTTCAGACAGGCCCTGAGCCTGATGGCGCTCGGCGTCATGCAGGCCTCAGGCGCGATGGCGGCCGGGCCGGCCACCGGCAACGAGGTGGAGGCCCGGGTCAGCTCCATCCTGGACAACATGAACCAGGCCGAGAAGATCAATTTCACCCGGGTCAATGACGGCCACATGATCCCGCCGCTGCTCAAGTGGGGCATCCAGGGCACGGTGGCCTACGACTCGTCCATGGGCGTGCACGTCAATAACGCCACCTTTGGCGCGCAATACCCGTCGCAGTCGGCCCTGGCCGCCACCTGGAGCATCAATCGGGCCAAAGAGTTCGGCCTGGCCATCGCCTATGAAACGCGTATTTCCGGCGGCCAGCAGATGCTCTCCCCCGGCGTGAACCTGTACCGCACGCCGTACAACGGGCGTTCCGCCGAGTACGTCAGTGGCGAGGACCCGTTCCTGGGCGCGGTGCTGGCACCGGCCATCGTCAACGGCATCCAGGCCCAGGGCATCCAGGCCAGTGGCAAGCACTACCTCGCCAACGAGCAGGAAGCCAATCGCCAGGCGGTCAATGTCGTGGCTGATGAGCGCACGCTGCGTGAGCTGTACTTGCCCGGTTTCGAGTCGATGGTCAAGAACGCCAACGTGGCGTCGATCATGTGCGGGTTCAACAAGGTCAACGGCGACTATGCCTGCGAAAACCATCACCTGATCACCGAGGTGCTCAAAGGCGAGTGGGGCTACCAGGGCACCGTTATCAGTGATTTCAATGCCATTCACGACCCGTTCAAGGGCGCATGGGCCGGCACCGACCTGGACATGCCCTCGGGCCTGCAGTTCACCGAGGCCAACCTGCTGCCCTACCTGTGGAGCGGCCAGCTGACTCAGAACGTCATCGATGACAAGGTCAAGCGCAACCTGCGGGCCGTGGTCAGCTATGACTTCCAGGAAAACCTCAATACGGCGAAAACCCTGGAGCACACCGAGTACGGCCAGCGTGCCGCGCTCAACGCCGCACGTGAAGGCATCGTGCTGCTGCGCAATGCCGATACCGCTGCTGGCAAGCCGCTGTTGCCTCTGGCGCGCACCGCCAGGATCGCAGTGATCGGCGACTGGGCCGCGCAGGCGCCTGCCTCGCCATTCGGCACCGCCAACGCGCCACCCAACAGCTACGTCACCGAACTCAGCGGGCTGCAGCAGCTGGCTTCGAACAGCGCCAACGTCACTTACCTGTCGGCGTTGAGCCTCAACCCCAAGGCGGCCGTCTGGTACCAGCCGACTTCGTCCGGCAGTGGTGTCAGCAATGCCGGGGTGAAGGCCGAGTACTTCAGCAACACCACCCTCAGCGGCGACCCTGTACTGACCCGCATCGAGCCGGGGGTGAACCTGAACTGGACCACCAGCACCAATGAAACCAACACCGGCACCACGGCCGTGTCAGGCTTCAGCCCGACTGCGGGTGCGTTCTCCGCGCGCTTCAGTGCCACGATCAAGCCCACCGTCTCCGGTGCGCATGTGTTCAAGGTGCGTGCCGACGGCCCTTACAAGCTTTGGGTCGATGGCAAGCTGGTGGTGCAGAGCGACGGCGTGCCGTACTCCTCTGACGTGGTCAACGCGCTGACCACCTCGGGCAAGAGCGCTGCCCTGGTGGCGGGCAAGTCCTACACCGTCAAGCTTGAGTACCGCCGGGTGCAGGGCAACTTCACACCGGTGCTGGGCGGCCTGGCAGGCGTTCAGATGAGCTGGGCGTCCCTGCGACCGCCGAAGGATATCGCCAGCTATGATGCCGTGGTGATCGCTGCGGGCACCCACTACGAAAACGAGGGCGAAGGCTCCGACCACGATTACGCGCTGCCGGACCAGCAGGCCGAGCTGATCAACTTCGTCACCAAAGCCAACCCGAACACCATCGTGGTCACCCATGGCGGCGGCGTGGCCGACATGCAGCCGTGGGCCAGGAAGGTGGGCGCGGCGCTGCACGCCTGGTTCCCGGGGCAACAGGGCGGCCAGGCACTGGCTGAAATCCTCTATGGCAAGGTGAACCCGTCGGGCAAGCTGCCGGTGACCATCGACAAGAAGATCGAAGACAACCCAAGCTACGCGTCCTACCCGGACCCGGCAGCCTACCGTGGCGACAACCCGCTGACCGAGATCGAATACAGCGAGGGGCTTTACCTGGGTTACCGCGGCTATGACAAGAAGCACGCCAAACCGCTGTATCCGTTCGGCTTCGGCTTGTCGTACACCACGTTCGGCTATTCGGACTTGAAGCTCTCGACCAATGTCATGACCCCGGGCAACACCGTGAACGTCACGTTCACCTTGACCAACACCGGTGACAAGGCGGGCTTTGAGGTCGCGCAGCTGTACATTCAGCCGATCGCCCCCAAAGTCGACCGCCCGAAGAAGGAGCTCAAGGGCTTTACCAAGGTGTACCTGGAGCCGGGCCAGAGCAAGACCGTGAGCCTGCCGATCGACTCGCGCTCGCTGGCGTACTTCGTGCAGAGTACCGACAGTTGGGACGTCGATGCCGGCAAGTTCAAGGTGTGGGTCGGCCCCGACTCGGAACACCTCACGCTGCAGCGCACCCTGGTCACGCTGATGCCGCAACACCTGACCACCCGTGACAGCAACCCTCTACCTGCACCGCTGCAAGCGGCGGTGCAGGTCAGCGACAGCCAGGCTTACTGACCGTCGCGCTAGGCCTTGATGAGAGAGGCAAGGCGTAGCAGGTAGGCGTCGAAGACCGCTTCGACGTCGACCTGGTCCGGGGCGCGCAGCCACTGGATCTGCAGGCCATCCATCACGGCGAAGATCTCGGTCGCCAACAGCGTCGCATCAATGTCCTTGCGCACCTCACCATGCTCGACCAACGCCGCCATGTGCGCCTGGGCGTGGGCGTGGATCAGCGCGAATTTTTCCTTGTACCAGGGCCAGGCCGGGTGGTGCTCGGCCAGGCTCTCGACGTTGATCATCATCGAAGCCTGGCATTCAAGCAGGTTCTGCACGCTGAAACTCATGCTCATGCGCAGGAACGCCAGAAAGTTCTCCAGCGTCGGCGCCATCTCCAGCTCGGCAAACTTCTCCGTTACCCGCCGATCGCGCCGATCGAGCAAGGCCTGCAGCAACGACACCTTGTTGGGGAAGTGGTGCAGCAGCCCCACCGTGGTGATGCCGGCGATCTCGGCCACGTCGCGCATGGAGGCCGCCGCATAACCGTCTTTGGCGAACACCGCAGTGGCCGCATCCAGCAGCGCGGTGCGGCGCATCTCACCTTTGGGGGCACGGCGGCGTTTGGTGACCGGTGTGCTGGATGGCTCGGTTTCGTGATCCTGACCTGACATAAACCAACTTCAAGCTGTGGTGGGTGGTGTGCCGGTTCCGCTGAAGCGGCGAGGGCGATTATGGCAAAAGTTCTAGGCTCTGTTGAAAACCTTTGGAACTCAGAGCCTGTGGAAGCCTGATTTTCCCTAGAGTTTTCGCTTTTTTTGGCGAAGGATTCTGCCATGTCCAAGTGGTACGAATTTTCCGGCACAGAATGGGAAACAGCCGCAGACCTCTTCACCGCCCATCGATGTACAAGAACCCCAAGCGTTGCCGCTGGTTCCTGGCCGACAGAGGCTGTGACGCAGAATCCTTGCGGCAATACCCCTATCGCTAGCGGATGCAGCCGGTGATTGCACTGCGTGACATGAAGCGCAAACCGAAGCCGGGATTACCGCGTCTTTTGCCAAGCCCAATTATCGGCAGCGGAACGCGATCGAACGGCTGTTTGGTTGGTGTAAGGAGCACCGCCAGGGTACACGCCATTGCACGCTGGCAAGCGCTTCGCTGCGATGGTCGCGCTGGCTTGCTGGCGGCGGTATTTACGACATTGATTTCGTATAGTGCCTAAAGCCTCTACGTTCGACGAAGAATGGTTGGACAGTAATTTTCCCGCCTTCCTTTGTCGAGACCGCCCGGATCAGCACAAGCAGCAGGAGCGCCTGAAGAGCAGTTGAGTGTGATTGATGGGGATGTGGTACTGACAGAGGTTAAAGCAGTTATTTCGCGCCGGCACGTGTAGCAGTAAAAAATTAAAAAACCGCATCAATTTTAGTGCGTGAAGCCAAGCAAAACGCAAGATGTGCGATGATTTGATTGGTGGCACAGGGTGCTATCATTCGGCAATACCATTAATAGATAAAGGTGCGATCATTTACCGAAAGCACCCACCTCACTTTAAGCAAACAATCAATAACCCAGCTCAATCAACTCGTCAGCTAATTTCTCGACAGCAGACGCACACTCAACTAGGGACATCGAGTCATTATGAAAACCAACAACAATCGACTGTTTAGTTTTTGCAATAACAATTCCGTGACCGCCCCGTCGTCCCAGTATTTTTTTATCGGATATCGATAACACAACATATTTCTTGCCATCCACGGTAATGCCTGTTTTCAAAAGCTCCCCCGAATCCAAAATCCCTGCGAGTACGTCGGCTGCTGGCTTTATTTGGTCGGGGGCGATACTTAGTCCGGGCGAGGATACCCACGCCTTTCCATTCAAATCTAGGATTGCTCCTTGAGACACAAAGCCAGTTCCCACCAGGTAGTCGTCAATATAAGGTTGCAAACTCATAATTTTACCTTTCGAGCAGTGGTTTAATAAACGGGCATGAGTCGGAATGGAAGATGTGGCCAACTCATACGGTCAATTTTACATAGGGTTCGCTTCATTACGAACAGCAAGCTGCACGTATGAATAACGCGCTGCGGCCGAGTATTGGCTGGCGCTGCCTCGATGCACTCCTAGTTTCACGAACGTTATCGAAAACGAATCCGAACGGAACGCACCATCAGTAAAGACCTCTTTGTAAGTTTTCATCGTTCGGCTCACTCTCCCAGCCCATACGCGACCCATATTTGGGGTATTCAATAAAAACCACAACTGGTAAAAATAATAGGTGTACCACCGATTTTTCTGAATAGGTGTTTGAGCCCGCCACGTGCAACGCTCGGTCGTACTCGGTTTGACGACGAAATTCACATGGTCAGTGACGCCTGTGGCATCCAACTCCACTTCACCCTCTTGGTGGTAATGCCAGCGACATCTGCCTTGACCGTGTCCACATCACTCCGGATCGAGGTAGGCCACGCAAGCGCTGCCGCTGACGCCTGGCCGGCAAAGGTTATGGCGCAGAATCCTTGCGACACCACTGCGACCGCTATCGGAGGCAGCGGGGCATGGTGCTGCGTGACGTGAAGCGCAAACCGAAGCTGGGATTCTACGCCTTTTCGCCGAGCCCAATTATCGGCAGCGGAACTCTATCGAACGGCTGTTTGGTTAGTTTAAGGAGCACCGCCTGGGTACACGCCATTGCACGCCGGCAACAGCTTCGCTGCGATGGTCGCGCTGGCTTGCTGGCGGCGGTGTTTACGACATTGATTTCGTATAGTGCCTAAGGCCTCTACGTCCGACGAAGAATGGTTGGACAGTAATTTTCCCGACTTCCTTTGTCGAGACCGCCCGGATCAGCACAAACAGCAGGAGCGCCTGAAAAGCAGTTGAGTGTGATTGATGGGGATGTGGTACTGACAGAGCTTAAAGCAGTTATGACGCGCCGGCACGTGTAGCAGTAAAAAATTAAAAAGCGCATCAATTTTTGTGCGTGAAGCCAAGCAAAGTGCAAGATGTGCGATGATTTGATTGGTAGTACAGGGTGTCATCATTCGGCAATACTATTAACAGAAAAAAAGGTTGCGATCACTCACCGAAAGCAACCCCCTCACTTAAGAAACATAATCAATAACCAAGCTCAATCAACTCGTCAGCTAGTTTCTCGACAGCAGATGCACACTTACCTGGCGCCATCGAGTCATAATGGAAACCTACAATAATCGAATGTTTAGTTTTTGTAATAACAATTCCGTCGCCGTACCCTCGTCCCGTTATTATTTTTGAATCGGGTGGCGATACCACAAGATATTTCTTGAAATTCACAGTAAGACCTTTTTTCAAAAGCTCCCCCAAATCCAAAATCCCTGCGAGTCCGTCTGCTACTGGCTTTATTTGGTCGGGGGCGATACATAGTCCGGGCGAGGATGCCCACGTACTTCCATCCAAACCTAGGATTGCTCCTTGAGACACAAAACCAGTTCCTACCAGGTTGTTGTCAACATAAGCTTGCCAACTCATAATTGCACCTTATCAAGCAGAGGTTAAATAAACGGGCATGAGTCGGAATGGAAAATTTGGCCAACTCATACGGTTAATTTTACATAGGGTACACTTCATCACGAACAGCAAGCTGCACGTATGAATAACACGCTGCGGCCGAGTATTGGCTGGCGCTACCTCGATACACTCCTAGTGTCACGAACGCTATCGCAAACGAATCCGAACGGAACGCACCATCAGTAAAGACCTCTTTTTAAGCTTTCGTCGTTCGGCTCACTCTCCCAGCCCATACGCGACCCATATTTGGGGTATTCAATAAAAATCACAACTGGTAAAAATAATAGGTGTACCCACCCATTTTTCGCATATGAGTATGAACCTGCCACGTGCAGCGCTCGGTCGTATTCGTGCCTACGGCTCGTGCGCCCAGTATGCGCCACGGCGGTTGATCAGAATGGCGGTGGCGACGCTGGCCAATGCGACCAGTGCATTGCCGACCCACAGCCCCAGCATGACGCCGCTGGCACCCTGCAGGGCTGCACCTGCGGTGACGAAGGGCAGGGTGCCCAAGGTGGCGCGAAGCCAGGCGTAGAAGGCCACCCAACCCGCCTGGCCACGGCAGATGAACACCGAAATGGCGATGAAGTCCAGGCCTATGATGACCCACAGCCCCGGCCCGTACCGGCACAGGTCCTCGATCAGCACTTGCCCTGGGCCGGACAGTGCGAAGGCGTGGCCAAGCCACGGCGCTGCGCTTGCCAGCACTGCCCAGGCGACCAGGCCGTAGACCACCACCAGCCTGGCGGCGCTGTGCAAGGCTGCCTGTGAACGGGCGTGGCGGTGCGCGCCGAGGTTCTGTGCCAGGATCGGCACCAGCGCGCCTGGCAAGGCGAAGTACAGGCAGTAGGTGATCTGCAGCACCCTGTCCATCACCGCCATGCCGGCCATGACCGAGACCCCGAACAGCGCCAGTTGCGCCATGGTGTAGGTCAGGGCAACGGGCATCGCCAGGTTCGCGAGGGTGTAAGGCAAGGCGATGCGCATGATGCGTGCGCCGTACAGCCGCAGCAGGCGCAGGCGTATACGTGTGCCAAGGCCGACATGGGCCCTGACTTGGTACAGGCCCGTCAGGCTGCCTGTTATGGCTGCCACCAGGCAAGACAGGCCGGCGCCCGACAGTTTCAGGTCCAGACCAAAGATCAGTATCGGGTCGACGATGGCCAGGCAAGCGGCACCGGCCAACACCACTGCGAGCGCGCGCCCGCTCAAACCGTGCGCACGGAGCACCTGGGCTGCGGCCTGCGTGAGCGCCATCAGCACCGACGCCACCAACGTCATGGCGATGAATTGGCGGGCCAGCGGTGAGGCGGGCGCACCGGCCCCCACCAGGCTGGCGAAGAAGTCCAGAAAGTACCATTGCAGCGCAGACACACTGGCCGAGACCATGGCGGCGAGGATCAGCATGTGGCGGGTCAGTGCCGGCACCGACGCGCTCGAACCCTGGCCGACCCTGCGGGAGATCATGGTGCCTGCAGCGACGACAATGCCTGCCACCAGGCTTGAATTGAAGAAGGCCAGGATTTTGGCGATGCCGACCGCGGCAATGAGCACTTCGTCATGCAGCATGGCGACATATGTGAGCGTGAGGATGTCGGTCAGGAAAATCGCCAGCAGGCTCAGCCCGCTGGTAAACGCCATTACCCGGACGTGGTGGGTCAATGAACCTTGGGTGAATGTGGCGGGGGGCTTCATCGGGAATGTACCGCTAGGGTCGGTGCGATAGTGCGGTACCAAGACAACGTGGGTTGCGAAGAGTTTAACGGGCAATCCACGCGAGTGTGCTTCTCACAACACCCTGCCGCCGCCCAACGGTAGCTGGCCGGCTGGTTCAATGCAGCCTTAGCAAGCGGTCCAGTGACAAAGCGCCGGCGCCCCGGGCTACCAGCAACAGCAGCAGGCCGGCCCAGGACAGGTGGGTAGGCCAGGCATCCGGGTAGACGAATACCTGGATGACTGCCGTCATGCCTAGCAGGGCAAGGGCCGAAAGCCGGGTGAACAGGCCCAGCACCAACAGCAGTGGGAACACGTGTTCGGCGTAGGTCGCCAGGTGGGCTGCGAGCCAGGGCGAAAGCAGCGGCAGGGCATACTCGGTGTGGAACAAGTCGTACGTACTGGGGGTGATGCTGAGCAAGCCTTCGACCTTGGTACGGCCTGACAGGAAGAAGATCGCGGCGATACCCAGCCGCGCTATCAGGCACACAGCACTGTCGCTGAGCAGCCGTTGCAGGCCGTCGGCAAGGGTGTTCCAGCGTTGGCGCAGGCCAAGGGGGGGAGCAGGTGGGCGTAGGGTATCCATGGCCGTTCCTTCATTCGAATGAAAGCGGGAGAAAGACCCGGGCCTGCATCAGGCGACCGAGCAGGCTGGTGAAATCAAGGTCAGGCTGGCGTTGCAAGGCGAGCTGCGAGGCGCCTTCCAGTGAGTGACCGGCCGCGCAGGCATCGAGGAAGGCACAGCCACCGGCTTCGAGAGGCTGATGGTTCACGCCATCCTGTTCGGCGCTAAACAGTGCGCCTTCTGCCACCCAGGGTTGTGACTGGGGCCATGGCAGGCCTTCGCGGCTGCAGCGCCACAGGCTCAGTGCCGGGTGCGCGTCGAACCATTGCCAGCGCACGCTCTGGCGCGGCCGCAGGTGGCTACGGCCCAGGTCACTGGCCGTCATGCCTGCCAGGTCGGCCAGGGCCAGGCAAGGTTGCTCGATGGCGCAGAACACTTCACACCAATGCCAGTCCAGGCGCGCGACGTCAGCCAGGTACGGCAGCCCGTGGCTGGCTTGCCTGTCTTGCAAAAAGGCTGCGAACGTGGCGCCGTAGTGAATCAGCCGCGGGTCGTCGGGTGGCGTGTGCTGGGCGTAGGCCGCCGCCGCTTGCTGCATCCAGTCGGTACCGACCAAGGTTTCGACACTGGGAAAGTTGGCTCGCAATGCGTCCACGCAACCGGCCATCACGGTATTGCGGTAGACCGCGAACGCCGGCTGGCAGGTCAGGCTCTGCAGCAGCGGGGCAGGGCGCTGGCAGAGGGCGTCGATGAAGGCGTCCTGGAACTGGCCAAGGGGCAGGTTCATGGCAAGGCCCCTGCGTGGTCAAGTGCCGCCTGGGCAATGGCCCGTTCGGCAAGCAGTTCGTCGAAGGCCGGCAGGTTGCCGTCGCGCTCGATCAATGTCGGGCGCGCGCCGATGCGCGCGATCAGCCGGCGGTACAACGCCCAGACCGGTTCGGCGATGGCTGCATCATGCGAGTCGATGAGCAGTGCGCCTTGGTCGTCGTGACTGTGGCCGGCCAGGTGCACTTCGCTGATGGCATGGGCCGGGAAGCGGTCGAGGTAGTCCTGGGCGTCGAAGCCCAGATTGTGGGCGCTGACATGAACATTGTTGATGTCCAGCAACAGCGTGCAACCGGTGCGGCGCACCAGTTCGCCGAGAAAGTCGATTTCGTCCAGCGCGTGCCCCTGCAGGTGCAGGTAGTGGCTGGGGTTTTCGATGGCGATGCCACGGCCCAAGGCATCCTGGGTGCGCAGAATGTTGTCGCTGATGCGTACCAGGGCTTCGTGGCTGCGGGGGAACGGCAGCAGGTCGGGGTGATATTGACCACGCCAGGTGGACCAGGCCAGGTGCTCCGAGACCAGCACCGGTTTCACCTGGTCGATCAGCGTGCGCAACCGGCGCAGGTGGGGCAGGTCGGGTTCGGCGTCCGCTGCCAGTGACAGCGCCACCCCGTGCAGCGACAGCGCATGGCGTTCGGCCATGCGCTGCAGCCACGCCAGGCGCGGCCCGCCGACCATGTAGTTCTCTGGATGCACCTCGTACCACAGGCCATCGGTGTTGCAGGCCAGGGCTTGGGCAAAGTGTTCAGCCTTGAGCCCCAGCCCGGCGCCCAGAGAGGCAGTCGAGTTCATGGTCGGCGGCCTCTGCTCAAGACTTGATCGGGGTCAGTGAACCCATGCCGTTAGGCGTCTTGATCGAGGTGCAGGTGCCTGCCGGCACGTTTTTCCAGGCCATGCCGTCGTAGTCTTTTTTGGAGCTGCCTGCGCAACTGGTGCCGGCACCGGCTTTACAGTCATTCTTGCCGGCCATGGCAACGCCGTAGCATTTCTCCATGGCCGCACCATTGCTGGTGGTATCGGCAGCGGTGGCGACGCTGGCCATGGAAGCGAGGGCCAGGGCGGCAGTGGTGAGGGCGAGGCTATTCATGGGGGTGTCTCCAGAGGATGGGGCCGTGGTGATGTACCAGGCTCATGGACTAGTTCGCGCTGGCCGCTGCTTGGGTTACAGGCACGCGAAAATATTTTCAGGGTGCTGCATCTGACCTGAGCGGGGCGCTGAAAAGCGCAGCAGCGGCTAAGGTTCGATGAAAGAAAAAACTTCAGACGGTGTAACCTTGGCGCCCCATGCAACGAACTAACACTCAAGACACGCTCGGCGCACGCGAGAGGCAGTTGCAGGTTTTGCTGCTGCGCGGGCTGGCGGGTGATGCGCAGGCTTACCGCGAGTTTCTTGCGGCATTGGCGCTGCATGTGCGCGGGTTTCTGCGGCGGCGTCTGTACCAGCGCCCGGCCGAAATCGAAGACGTGCTGCAGGAAGTGTTGCTGGCCGTGCATAACGCACGTCACACCTACCAGCCGCAACAGCCGCTGACGGCGTGGGTGCAGGCGATTGCCCGCTACAAGCTGGCAGATTACCTGCGCCGTTATGCGCGCCACGACGCGTTGCATGACCTGCTGGAGGACGACAGTGGCCTGTTCGCCGTCAGCGAGGAGGCGCCGGCCGAGGCCAGTCGCGACCTTGGCAAGTTGCTGGGGCGGTTGCCGGAGCGCCAGCGTTTACCGATCGTCCACGTCAAGTTAGAGGGGTTGTCGGTGGAGGAGACTGCGCGCATTACCGGGCTGTCCAGTTCGGCGGTCAAAGTGGGGATACACCGGGGGCTCAAGGCGCTTGCCAGGCTGATTCGAGGCAGTGAAGAGCATGAAGACTGAAGAACTGATTACCCTGCTGGCCGCCGGTGAAGGGCCGGTGGACCGTCACGCGCTGGCACGGCGCCTGGCGCTGGCGTTGCTTGCAGGCACACTGGCTGCGGTGCTGATGACGGTCGCCCTCTATGGCGTGCGTAGCGACCTTGGCGAAGTGGTGCGTACGCCGCTGTACTGGGCCAAGCTGGCCTTGCCCACCAGCCTGGCGCTGCTCGGGCTGTGGCTGACCCAGCGTCTGGCCAGGCCCGGTGTGCGCGGCGGGATAGCGTGGCAGCTGCTCGGGCTGCCGTTGCTGGTGGTCTGGCTGGGCGCGGCGATCAGCCTGTTCGGGGCTCCGGTCGAAGCCCGTGCCGATTTGATTTTTGGGCGTACCTGGCGCACCTGTGCGCTGAATATCACCCTGCTGTGCGTGCCGGTGTTCATCACCCTGTTCTGGGCATTGCGTGGCCTGGCGCCGACGCGGTTGCGCCAGGCTGGCGCCGCAGCGGGCCTGCTCGCCGGTTCGACCGCAACGGTGGTCTACTGCCTGCACTGCCCGGAAATGCAGGTGCCGTTCTGGGCGACCTGGTACGTGCTGGGGATGTCGGTGCCCACCCTGATCGGAGCAGTGCTTGGTCCGCGTGTGCTGAGGTGGTGAAGAGGTAGCGCCTTGGGTTTGTACGAAAAGTCGCCGAGAGGCGATCGGCAAGGCGAAAGCCGGCGAGGAAGCGGAGTTTACGGGGTGTAAATGAGCATTCCGAGCCTGCTTTCAACGCAGCATGATCGTCGCGCAGGCCCTTTTCGTACAAAGCCTAGCGCAATGCTCGCTCTATCCCCCCAACCAGCAGGCTTTCCATCAAGCCCAACCCCTGTTCCTCAGGCAACGTCTTCAGCATCCCAGGCAGCTGGTTGAGCAAGGTCGCCACCACCTGCGCCGTCGCCGCCAATGCCGCGTCGGGGAGTTTCGCCTGTGGTGCGATCAACCGCAGCAACCCGGTCTCATACCGCTTGCGCAACAACGCCAGGCGTGTTTGCTGCGCTTCGCTCAGGCAGCAGAAGTCCCGGGCAGCCAGGCGAAACTGCAGGGGGCGTTCAGCATGCAGTTGCCAGTGCGCTGCAATCAGGCAGGCCAACGCTGACCGCCCGCTCGCCATGGCGCGGCGGCCAGGCTCCAGGGTCGCCTGCAGCTCCTCGTACAACTCTTCGATCAGGTCGTACAGCAAGTCCTGCTTGCTCGGGAAGTGGTGATACAGCGAACCTGCGGTCAAGCCAATGTGTGCCGCCAGTTCGCGCATGCTCACCTGGCCGAAGCCTTTCTCGGCGAACAGCGCCATGGCACGGTCACGCCGCTCTTCAAAATTGGCACAGCGCATCGCGGCGTTGACCGGGGGCATGCTGTCCGCTCCTCAGTAGGTGAAGAAGCCGCGGCCGCTCTTGCGCCCCAGCCAGCCGGCCGCGACCATTTCCTTGAGCAGCGGTGCCGGGCGGTACTTGCTGTCATTGAAGCCCTCATGGAACGCTTCCATGATCGCCAGCAAGGTGTCCAGGCCAATCAGGTCGGCCAGTGCCAGGGGCCCGATAGGCTGGTTGCAACCCAGGCGCATGCCAGTGTCGATGTCCTCGGCACTGGCCAGGCCCTCCTGGCGCACGAAGATCGCTTCGTTGATCATCGGCACCAGAATGCGGTTGACCACGAAGCCCGGGCGGTTACCGGCAGTGATCGGCGTCTTGCCGAGCTTTTCGGTGACCAGTAGCGCCTGGGCATAGGTGCCATCGCTGGTTTGCAGCCCACGGCTGATCTCGACCAGGGCCATCATCGGCACCGGGTTGAAGAAGTGCACGCCGATGAACCGTTCGGGGTACTCGATGCTGGCCGCCAGTTCGGTCACCGACAGTGACGAGGTGTTGGTGGCGATCAGGCAATCGGGCGCCACATTGGCAGCCACTTGCTGGAGGATGCGTTGCTTGAGCTGCAGGTTTTCGGTCGCCGCCTCGATCACCAGTTGCGCAGTGCTCAAGCGGGCATAGTCGGTGCTTGTGTGGATGCGCGCTTGCGCTGCGCTGGCGCGCGCTGCATCGAGGGTGCCCTTGTTGACCTGGCGCTCCAGGTTTTTGCTCAGGGTGGCTACGCCGCGCGCCAGCGCGGCCTCAGCGACATCCACCAGCAGCACCTGATAGCCGGCCACCGCGCAGACTTGCGCGATGCCGTTGCCCATGGTGCCGGCGCCGATCACGGCGATCTGTTCAATGCTCATGTTGCAAGTCCCTCAGACGCGCTCGAAGACGACGGCGATGCCCTGGCCGCCGCCAATGCACATGGTGGCCAGCGCGTAACGGCCCTGGATGCGTTGCAGTTCATGGATGGCCTTGGTGGCGATGATCGCCCCGGTGGCACCCACGGGGTGGCCGAGGGAAATGCCGGACCCGTTCGGGTTGACCTTCTCTGGGTCGAAATCCAGCGCCTGGGCCACGGCGCAGGCTTGGGCTGCGAAGGCTTCATTGGACTCGATCACGTCCAGGTCGCTGATCTTCAGGCCGGCCTTTTCCAGCGCCTTGCGTGTTGCCGGGATCGGGCCCAGGCCCATCAGCTCCGGTTCGACGCCGGCATGGGCATAGGCCACCAGGCGCGCCAGCGGCTTGAGCCCCAGGCGGCGCACGGCGTCACCGGTGGCCAGCACCAGGCCGGCAGCCCCGTCGTTGATGCCGCTGGCGTTGCCGGCAGTCACGGTACCGTCTTTCTTGAACACGGTTTTCATGCCGGCCAGCTGTTCGGCGGTCACATCGCCGCGCACGTGTTCGTCAATGGCAAATTCGACGCTGCCTTTGCGGGTTTTCAGCTCTAGCGGCACGATCTGGCTGGCGAAGCGGCCTTCTGCAATGGCGCGGGCAGCGCGGCGTTGGCTGGTCAGGGCCAGTTCATCCTGCATCTGGCGGGTGATGCCATGCTTGGCGGCGACATTTTCCGCGGTGATGCCCATGTGGAAGTGTTCGAACGGGTCCTGCAGCACGCCGACGGTGTAGTCGATGCCTTGCAGGTCGCCCATGCGCGCACCCCAACGGGCCTGCGGCAGCAGGTAAGGGCCACGGCTCATGGACTCGGCACCGCAGGCCATGGCCACATCGGCATCACCAAGCAGCAGGCACTGGGTGGCGGAAACGATGGCCTGAAGGCCCGAACCGCACAGGCGGTTGACGTTGAACGCCGGGGTTTCCTTGGGGATACCCGCGTTCATGGCGGCGACCCGCGACAGGTAGGCATCGCGTGGTTCGGTAGGGATGACATTACCCATCACCACATGGCCGACCTGCTCAGGGGCTACGCCCGAGCGCTCGAGGGCGGCGCGGCTGATGGCGGTGGCGAGGTCTGCCAGGGGCAGGTCCTTGAGCGAGCCACCAAAACCACCGATGGCGGAACGGACGGCACTGACGACGTAGATTTCTGCGCTGCTCATAGAGGCTCCGATTGCGAAGGCATGGCGGGAGCGGGCCAGGCTCTGCGAGAATGGTTGGCGCTCCCTCGTTGAGTCCGAGTCTAGGCAAAGGCCCTGTGCCAGCCTATGCCGGATCTGTTCAGTCAACCTGGCACTTTTTGCCACTCAGCATAGACAGCGAATAACGCCATGCGCGATAGCGATTCGGTCGCGGTGTACTTTCTCAATGCCATGTTCCATGCCCTGCGCGACCAGCCCGGGGTGCGTGATGCGCATTTGCGTGCGGTGGGCATCGACCCGGCGGTGCTCGACCAGCCGCAGGCCCGGGTACCGGCCAAGGCGTTCGCCCAGTTATGGCTGACGCAGATCCAGCTGCTGGACGATGAGTTCTTTCGCCTGGACAGCCATGGCATGCCGCTGGGCAGCTTTGCCTTGATCTGCCGCGGCCTTATTCAGGAACCGAACCTGGACAAGGCACTGCGCCAATGCCTGGGCAATTTCAGCCTGTTTCTGCGTGACCTGCGGGGCAACCTGACGGTGCGCGCGGGGCGGGCGGTGATCAGTGTGCATTCGGACATTGCCGACCCGTTGACCCGGGTGTATGCCGAGGAGACCTATCTTGTACTGGTGGTGGGCCTGCTGTGCTGGTTGGCCGGGCGCCGTCTGGCCATCGACCGCACTGAGCTTGCCGTGGCGCGCCCGGCACAGGACGACGACTTGCTGCTGTGGGGCCCGGACTTGCGCCTGGGCAGCGGGCGTACCGAGGTGGAGTTCGACAGTGCCTACTTGCGTTTGCCGGTGGTCCAGGACTTGGCGGGTCTGAAAACTTTCCTGCGGAGTGCGCCGCAGGGGTTGGTCATCCGGTTTCGCAATCAGAATGGGTTGGTGGCGCAGGTGTACCGGCATCTGCGTGCCCGGCGCTATGGGCAATGGCCGACGCTGGCGGCCATGGCGCAGTGGCAGGGTATCAGTGCCAGTACATTCCGTCGGCAGTTGGAGCGCGAAGGGCGTTCGTACCAGCAGATCAAGGATGAGGTGCGGCGTGCCATGGCGTTCGAGCGGTTGCGCGAGGGGGTGATGAGCATTGCTGAAATTGCCGAGCAGGCGGGGTTTCAGGAACCTAGTGCGTTTCATCGGGCGTTCAAGAAGTGGACGGGGGAGAGTCCGGGGCGGTATCGGGCTAGGTTGGTTGGGCACTAGGTTAGCGGCAAGCTGCAAGCTGCAAGATAGAAGTTGGGGGGGCTTTAATTCGGGTGGGCATATCCGGTTGCCATGGTGGCGCTTACTCACCTTTCCGCCCTTACGGCGGGTCCCTTTTTGTCTTGGCAAAAAGGGACCAAAAACCGCCGGCTCCCGTCATCCGGCCCCTGCGCTTCGCTTCGGGGTTCCCTCGCTCCGGCCTTGCTCCCGGGAGGACCGCGCTCACGGCCCATCCATGGGCCGAAGCGCTTGACGGGCATCCATGCCCGTCACCTCCCTCCGCAAGACCTGCGCTCGGCCTCCTGAAGTCGCAATTTGCGGTGACTGAGCTACCGCGCGCTTTAAAAGCAAAAGCAAAGGCAAAGGCAAAGTAAGCATTGAGCGACAGTGTCGCAGTTGGCTGTTGGCTTCAGAATCGTGCGGTACTTACCGTGATGTACCCTTTGTTTAGCAGCGAAATGCGGATCACGGTCTCGTCGGCGGGGGCTTTGCGTTTTTGCTTGATGGACACACCCTCGACGGCAATGGCGCGGATGCGGTGGGCGATGAGGCGGCCGCAGGCGTCGAAGAACAAGTCGCTGGCCAGCAACTCGATGCGTTCGATCAGCCCTCGCGTGCGCTCGTCGGTGGCACAGAAGAACAGTACGCCCGACAGGTGCGGGTCATCGTCAGGGTTGCTGACATCATGAGCCAGCAGCTCGCGCAGGGTACTGCGCAGCTCGGCAGTGGTGCGGGTGTGTGGATGCATGCGCTGCTTCCTCTGGGACACAAGAGCCGATCATGTTTTCCATGGTGGTGGGCGGCAAGTAGGACGCTTCCGAGAGGTTGGGTAGGAATTTTCTGAACATGTAGGGAGGGCCGGGTGGTTTGCAAGCGGTCGACCTGCGAAAGCCATTCACGGCCCGGCTCTTCTGGTGGTGGTGAGTCGTCAAGGCGCGGGTTACGTGATGGCCGCTGCCCCGGCCTTGGCCACCTGGGCATCCTGCTCAGGCTTGACCCCGGACACACCGATGGCGCCAACCACCTGGCCATCCACCCGCAACGGCACGCCGCCCTCCAGGCAGGTCAGCAGCGGCGCTGTGACGAACGCGGTACGCCCACCGTTGACCATCTGTTCGTAATCACGCGTTTCCTTGCGCCCCAAGGCCGAGCTGCGGGCCTTTTCAACGGCGATGTAGGCGCTGGCCGCCGCGCAGCCATCCATGCGCTCCAGGCCAAGGGGATGGCCGCCGTCGTCGACCACCGCGATGGTGACATTCCACTGATGCGTCAGAGCCTCCTGGCGCGCGGCTGCGAGCAGGCGGGCAACTTCGGTCTGGCCTATCACGGGCTTGCTATGCATGGCTGTTCTCCGGGTTCAGGGCTGCTTCGACGATTTCGATCCAGTGCCGTACCGGTGTGCGCCCGGCACCATTGAGGTGGGTTTGGCACCCAATGTTGGCGGTGGCGATGACTTGCGGCTTGCCGCTTTCCAGCGCGTTGAGCCGGTTATCGCGCAGTTGCCGCGACAGCGCTGGCTGGGTCAGCGAGTAGGTACCGGCAGAGCCGCAGCACAAATGGCTGTCCGGCACTGGGGTGAGGGTGAAGCCCAGCCGCGCCAGCAGGAGCTCCACCTGGCCACCGAGCTTGAGGGCGTGCTGCAGGGTGCACGGGCAATGAAACGCCAGGCGTTGTTCGGCGCACACGCCCAATTGCTCGACCGGTTCATCGCGCAGCACTTCCACCAGGTCGCGTGACAGCGCGCTGACCCGTGCAGCCTTGGCCGCGTAAAGCGGATCCTTTTCCAGCAGGTGGCCGTAGTCACGCACGAAGGCGCCGCAGCCGCTGGCCGTCTGCACGATGGCTTCGGCGCCCGCTTCGATGGCGGGCCACCAGGCATCGATGTTGCGCCGGGCACGCTGCAGGCCCTGCTCCTGGGCGTTGAGGTGGTAATCCACCGCGCCACAGCAGCCGGCTTCGAACGCTGGCTCGACGCTGATGCCCAGGCGGTCCAGCAACCGCGCGGTGGCGGCGTTGGTGTTGGGCGACAGGGCCGGCTGCACGCAGCCTTCAAGCAGCAGCACGCGGCGCGCGTGGCGCACCGCCGGGCGCTTGCCAGGGGCGGCCACCTGGGCGGGCAACTTGCTCTTGAGGGTGGCCGGCAGGACGGGGCGCAGGGCCTGGCCTGCGCGGGTCAGCGCCTTGAACAGCGCCGGGCGCGGCACCACTGCACGCAAACCCTGGCGCATCAGGCGCTCGCCGAGCGGGCGGGGCACCTGCTGCTCGACCACGGCGCGGCCGATGTCCAGCAGGTCATGGTATTTGACCCCTGACGGGCAGGTGGTCTCACAGTTGCGACAGCTCAGGCAGCGGTCCAGATGCAGTTGGGTGCTGGCGGTGACCGGTGCACCTTCGAGCACTTGCTTGATCAGGTAGATGCGCCCACGCGGTCCGTCCAGTTCATCGCCGAGTAGCTGGTAGGTTGGGCAGGTGGCCGTGCAGAAGCCGCAGTGCACGCACGCGCGCAGGATGCTTTGGGCCTCTTCAGCGCGGGCCAGGCGCTTGGCGCTTTCGCTCAGGTTGGTTTGCATGCTGTGGCCTCACAGGTCCGGGTACAGGCGGCCAGGGTTGAACAGGCCCTGGGGGTCGAGTTGCCGCTTGAGGGCGTGGTGGTAGCGCATCAACGCGGCGGGCAGAGGTGCGCTGCTGTGCTCGCCTGGCGTAAAGCCTGTGGCGTGGCCGCCGGCCTTGGCCACCTGCTCGCGGATCACCGATGCCGGCGCGCTGGACTTCAGCCAGCGCTGCGCACCGCCCCAATCGATCAACTGGCGCCCCGGCAGGTCCAGTTCGGCGGTATCGATCGGTACCGACAGGCGCCACAGCGGTTCGTCGCCGTCGAAAAAGGCCAGGCGCTGCTCGCGCAGCTCGCTCCAGAACCGGCTGTCGAGCACGTCGCCGCCCAGGCGCTGACGGGCCGATTGCACCGAGCCCTCTCCGCCTTCCAGGCGCAGGTACAGCGCTTCGCCGTCGTGGCAGGCCGCGCTGATCGGCAATGGCTGCTGGCCCCATTCAACCAGCTCGGCCAGGGCCTGATGGCGGTCCATCGGCAGGCGCAGACTCAGGCATTGGCGCGGCCGTGGCAGCACCTTCAGCGATACCTCGGTCAGCAGGCCCAGGCAGCCGAAGCTGCCGGCCATCAGCCGCGACACGTCGTAGCCTGCGACATTTTTCATCACCTCACCGCCAAAGCGCAGCAGTTTGCCGTGGCCGGTAATGACCCGCGTGCCGAGCACATAGTCGCGTACCGAACCGGCCCAGGGCCGGCGCGGCCCGGACAGCCCCGCCGCGACCGCGCCACCCAAGGTCGCACCGGCGCCGAAGTGGGGCGGCTCGCACGGCAGCATCTGCCCGGCCTCGAACAGCGTCGCTTCGATTTCCTGCAGGGGCGTACCGGCGCGAGCAGTGAGCACCAGCTCGGTCGGGTCGTAACTGACGATGCCGCGGTGGCGGCGGGTATCGACGATCTCCCCGGCCACCGGGCGGCCCAGCATGGCTTTGCTGTTGCTGCCCTGAATGCGCAGCGGGGTGTTCAGGTTCAAGGCCTGGTTGACCTGTTCGAGCAGGTCCTGGCTCATGTCACGGTCCAGGCTCATCAGAAGCGCTCCAGGTCAGGAAAGGGCAGTTGGCCGTGATGCACATGCATGGCGCCGAACTCGGCGCAGCGGTGCAGGGTGGGGATGTTCTTGCCTGGGTTGAGCAGCCCTTGGGGATCGAACGCTGCCTTCACGGCATGGAACAGGGTGATTTCGTCGCTGTTGAACTGCGCGCACATCTGGTTGATTTTCTCGCGGCCCACGCCATGTTCGCCGGTGATGCTACCGCCCACTGCCACGCACAGTTCCAGGATGCGCCCGCCGATGGCTTCGGCGCGTTCCAGCTCCCCGGGCAGGTTGGCATCGAACAGGATCAGGGGGTGCATGTTGCCGTCGCCGGCGTGGAACACGTTCGCCACCCGCAGGCCATACTGTTCGGACAGTTCGCTGATGCCCTTGAGCACGCGCGGCAGTTCGCGACGCGGGATGGTGCCGTCCATGCAGTAATAATCTGGCGAGAGGCGCCCCACGGCAGGGAATGCGTTCTTGCGCCCTGCCCAGAAGCGCACCCGCTCGGCCTCGTCACAGGCCAGGCGCACCTCGTCGGCACCGGCCTGCTGCAGTACCGCTGCCACGCGTTCGCAGTCGTCCTGCACGTCGGCCTCCACCCCATCGAGTTCGCATAGCAGGATCGCCGCGGCCTCAACCGGGTAGCCGGCGTGGATGAAGTCTTCGGCGGCGCGGATCGCCAGGTTGTCCATCATTTCCAGGCCACCGGGGATGATCCCGGCCGCGATGATTTCGGCCACGGCGCGGCCGGCGTCTTCCACACTGGCGAAACTGGCCAGCAGGACCCGGGCGACCTGAGGCTTGGGCAGCAGCTTGACGGTCACTTCAGTGACGATGCCGAGCATGCCTTCGGAACCGGTGAACAGCGCCAGCATATCGAAACCTGGGCTGTCGAGGGCATCACTGCCCAGGGTCAGGCGTTCGCCTTCGACAGTGAGGATCTCCACTTTGAGCAGGTTGTGCACGGTCAAACCGTACTTCAGGCAGTGCACGCCACCGGCGTTTTCCGCGACGTTGCCGCCGATGGAGCAGGCGATTTGCGAAGAAGGGTCTGGCGCGTAGTACAGGCCGTGTGGCGCCGCGGCCTGAGAAATGGCCAGGTTGCGCACCCCGGGCTGAACCCTGGCGAACCGGCCTAACGGGTTGACTTCAAGAATGCGGTTGAAGCGTGCCATGACCAGCAGGATGCCTTTGGCCAATGGCAATGCGCCGCCTGACAGCCCCGTGCCGGCCCCGCGAGCCACGACGGGGACGCCGCGCAGGTGGCAGAGCCTGAGCAACGTCTGCACCTGCTCCAGACGCTCGGGCAGCACCACCAGCAGGGGCACGGTGCGGTATGCAGAGAGGCCGTCGCACTCGTAAGGTGCCAGGTCTTCGCGGCGATGCAGGATCTCAAGGTCGGGCAGCGCTTCGCGCAAGGCCTGCAGCAGTGCAGGCTGGTCAACGGCAGGCAGCGCCCCATCGACCCGTTCGTCGTAGAGAATGTTCATCAGGCTCACTCAACGGCAATTTTTGTTGTTGTGGGTAAACCGCTTACTCCCGCAGCCTGCGCGCCCGGTCGCACCAGGTCGAGTGCGAAGCACACTGGTCCTACCAGTTTTTGTGCCTGCTGCTGTTTATTTACCCGTTCAGGCGTATAGATTGGCGCAAGCTATGGAAGTGGTCCTACCAGTGGAGGGGTGCGCATGGTTGCTGAAGGCAAAGCCAAGGTCGCCGACCAGGTTGCCGAGCGGGTCGAACGGTTGATCGTCGAGGGTGTGCTCAAGGTGGGCCAGGCCCTGCCTTCGGAGCGGCGTCTGGTGGAAAAGCTTGGCTGTTCGCGCTCTGCGCTGCGTGAGGGCCTGCGCATCCTGCGTGGGCGCGGCATCATCGACACCGAACAGGGGCGCGGCTCGTTCGTCGCCGACCTGACCGGGCAGCAGGTGGGTATCACGCCGCTGATGCACCTGTTCAGCTCGCAGCCGCGCACCTTGTTCGACCTGCTGGAAGTGCGCGCGCTGCTCGAGGCCGAGTCGGCGCGCCTGGCGGCGTTGCGGGCCACCGAGGTGGACCGCCTGCTGATCCGCCGCCGCTATGAGGACATGCTCGCCGCCCACGCCGCGCCCGAAGGGCTGGATGCGCGTGAGCACGCCCTCCGCGACCACGCCTTCCACCGGGCGATCAGCGAGGCCTCGCACAACCCGGTGCTGGTGTACACCCTGCAGTCGCTCAGTGATCTGACCTTGAGCACGGTGTTCGCATCGGTCAACAACCTGTATTGCCGCCCCGCGCAGAAACGCCAGATCGACCGCCAGCATGCGCGGCTGTATCACGCCGTGATGGAGCAGTTGCCGGAGCAGGCGCAGCGGGCGGCGCGTGAGCACATCAACGGAATTCGTGACAGTTTGCGCGAGATCGAGCAGGAGGAGCAGCGGCTGGTGCGGGCGACGATGCGCATGGACGGGTGGGGGTGAAGTAGCCCTGAGGTGTCTACCGGAACACGGCGCTTGTAGTTTAGGGAAGGGGTTGGGCAGCGGTTGCCTGGACCCAGGCGATCGAGAACGTCAGGCAATGGCGTAGAGAGGGCGGGGCATAGGCATCTGTTCAACCTGGGCAGGGTGAACCGCTGAACCTAGCCCCCCCACGCGTGTATCTGGGCGGCCCTGAGGCCATACAGGCCTCAGTGGTGAGCCATTGGGTCATCTTGGGACAAGATGGCTCGAGCCAGCTCCTCATCGCTGGCCTGCAAGCCAGGATTGTCCTTACGTGCCTGTTCCAACGCCGACTCTACATAGGCGCCGCGAATGGCACCGCCGCTGGCGACGAATGCAGACAGCTCGTCACGGGCGGGGATGATCCGTTTGTCATCCTTGAAGGTCGAATACAGCGAGGCGGATACACCGGCCGAGGTAGCGACGTCGCCCGCATCGACGCGGGCCATGGCAGCACCGGCTGGAAGCAGGAGCAGCAGCGCAGGGGCGAGCAATAGGTGGCGCATAGCGTGTTCTCCAATAGCGTGAAGCCCAAGGGAAATACCACTCAGTGAGTAAGATGGCAGAACTGAGGCGGTAGTTCCCTTGATGCATCGATACCGTCGCGCACCGTTCGCAAAGCCAGCAGCACCGGGGCTCAGGGGCGTCGATAGAGCGGGCGCGGCGTGCTCGGGTCGAGTTCGGTGAGCTTGGCGCCGGCCCGGACGAAGCCGGAACGCTCCGCCAGCCGCTGGCTGGCCTGGTTGTCGATGTCGGTGGTCAGCCACACCGGGGTTGCGATGGCATCGAGCAAGCCAGTCAATGCTTCGCGCATCAGTCCCTTGCCAGTGAACGCCTGGCTGGCCCAGTAACCCACCTCGTACTCAGCGTTGCCCGGGCGCAGGCCGATGCAGCCAATGACTGCGTCACTGTCCAGGTGCAGCACGAAGTAACGCTTTTCGGCTGCGGGGTCGAGAAACTCACGGGCACTCAGCTGCAGGCTTTCGCGCACTTCCGGCAGCGTCCAGTCTGGCTTGGCCCAGGCCAGGAAGGGTTGGTGCAGGGTATAGCTATCGAGCAGGGCCTGGCGCAATTGCGCTGCAAGCGCAGGGTCGGGGCGGACCAGGCGGGTGCGCGGGGTGGTCAGGGTGCGAGGGAGTGTGGGGTAGGGCATAGGGGCCGTCCTGGCATGCGGGGGTAGCGCTCTACTTTGCGCGTATTGCATTGACCGTGTCGAGCCGGCGTGGTCTGCTCGGGCTGGCGGCCCCTTTACGGCCCTGACCAACAGCGCTATCGCCCCTGGGAAAATGAAGGATCACCATGCCCGACTACACGCTCCATTGCTTCGCCGAATCCGGCAATGCCTATAAAGCCGCACTCATGCTCGAGCTCACCGGCCAGGCTTGGCAGCCGGTGTTCGTCGATTTCTTCAACGGCCAGACCCGCGACCAACGCTGGCGGGATGAGGTCAACGAGCAGGGCGAAGTGCCGGTGCTGGAGCATGCGGGAAAGACGATCACCCAATCGGCGCTCATTCTCGAATACCTCGCCGAACGCACCGGCCAGTTCGGCCCGCGCGATGACGACGAAAAGCGCGAAATCTGGCGCTGGATGCTGTTCGACAACCACAAGTTCACTGCCTATTACGCGGCGCTGCGTTTCATCTTCTGCCTGAAGAACGCTGGCGAAACACCGGTGACTCAGTTTCTGCGAGAGCGCGCCACGGCGGCTTACCAAGTAGTCGATGCGCACCTGGCGAAAACGCCCTATATGGTCGGTGGGCGCCTGACCATCGCCGACCTGTCGCTGGCCGGCTATGTGTTCATGCCGGAAGATACCGGCATCCCGTTGGCTCAGTTCACCCATATCGAGGCGTGGAAAGCGCGTATCCAGGCGCTGCCGGGCTGGAAGCATCCCTATGAACTGATGCCACGCACCGCTTCGGCCTGACCGGCCGCGTCGTCCTTCAGGGGCGGCCGGGTGGAAACTACCCAGCCGCGTCCCGCTTTGGTGCGCGGCGGCCTCAAATTGAGTCATCTGGCACATAAAAAACCATTAGGAACGTGCACATCTGTGCACATTGCCCACTATTTACCATGCCGTGCGCCCGCTATTTCGAGGTACAGCCGCCCGCCAGAAAGCGGCCCGCATATTGCTCTGCCTGCTCCAACTTCAACCCGGAGCACCCGACAATGAGTTCCCCTTCAGAATTCCCGCTTTGCGAGGCGCCGCAGCATGCCCGCAAGGGCCTGTTGCCAATCGCCATGGTCCTGTTCAGTTTCACCTTCTTCACCGGCACGATGTTCGCCGGGGGCAAGCTGGGCATGGCCTTCGGCTTCGTCGACATGCTCTGGATCGCCACCCTCGGCAACACCCTGCTGGCCCTTTACGCCGCCGCGCTGGCGTTCATCGCTTCGCGCAGCGGGCTGAACACTGTACTGATGGGGCGCTTCTGCTTCGGCGAGGCCGGCAGCCGGCTGTCGGACTTCCTGCTGGGTTTCGCCGAACTGGGCTGGTATGCGTGGGGTACGGCCACTGTGGCGATCGTGCTGGTCAAGCTGCTTGGGCTGGCCGAGGGGTTCACCGTGCCGTTGATGGTGCTGTTCGGGTTGGGCTTCAGCATCACGGCAATGGTCGGCTTCAAGGGGCTGGACCTGTTGTCGCGGGTATCGGTGCCGCTGATGTTCGCCCTGCTGATCATCTCCATGGCAATCGCCACCCGCGACGTGGGTGGCCTGCAGCAACTGGCGGCATTGGTGCCGCATGAAACCATGACCTTCTCGGCGGCGGTGACCATGGTCTTCGGCACCTTTGCCAGCGGCGCCACCCAGGCCACCAACTGGACGCGCCTGTCGCGCAGTGGGCGGGTGGCGGTGACGGCCAGCGTGGTGGCATTTTTGCTCGGCAATGGGCTGATGGTCGTGGCCGGCGCTTGGTGCGCGATGGCCTATCAGCAGGCCGACATCGTCGAAGTGATGATGCTGCAAGGGCTGTCGTTCGCAGCGGTGGTAATGCTCTGCCTCAACCTGTGGACCATCCAGGGGCCGACCCTCTACAACGTTGCCGCCGCAGCTTGCCACCTGGTGCGCAGCGAACGCCGGCGCACGGCCACGCTGGTAGCGGCAGGGGTGGGCATCGTGCTGGCGATCGGTGGCATGTACGAATTGCTGATTCCCTTCCTGGTACTGCTGGGTTCGATCATCCCGCCGGTGGGGGGTGTGATCATGGCCGACTTCTGGTACCGCCACCGTGGCAAGTATCCGGCCCTGGCCACGGTCAGCCTGCCGCGCTACAACCTGCTGGGGCTGTGCGCCTATGGCGTCGGTGCGGTGGCGGCCTATGCCTCGCCCTGGGTGGCGCCACTGGTGGGCATCGGGACGTCGGCGCTGTGCTACATCGTGCTGCTTGAGCTGGGTGGCCGACGCCGGGCCCTGGGCCAGGCGCGGGTCGAGCCGTGAGCCTGGCCCTGGAAGAGATCCTGCACCTGCCCGGCCTGCACGAGATGAGCGTGCGGGCGGGCGCACGCAATTTGCAGCGGCGGGTGCGCTGGCCCTATGTGGCGGAGAACGAGGGCATCGCCGAATGGGTGATGGGCGGCGAACTGGTGTTCGTCACCGGCATCAACCACCCACGCGGCGAGGGCAACCTGTTGAGCCTGGTCGAAGACGGCGATGCGGTGGGTATCGCCGGCCTGGTGATCCTCACGGGAGGCACCTTCATCCAATGCATTCCGGCCGCGGTAATCGAGCGCGCCGAGCAGTTGGGGCTGCCACTGATCGAACAGCCCTACGCCCTGAAAATGGTGGTGGTCACCCACCTGATCGGTACCGCGCTGGTACAGATGGCCCAGGTGCGTCGCTCGCGCGACGACATCCTCGGGCAACTGCTGAGCGGTGACTATCCAAGCCTGGCGATCGCCCGGCAGCGGGCCGCGCACCTGCAGCTCGACCTGGACGGGCCACGGCGTCTGGTGGCGTTGCGCTTGTCCGCGGTCGATGGGCTGTTCGAACGGCATGGCCTGGCCAAAGGCGAACGCCTGTGGCAGGACACCCGCCAAACCCTGGAAGACCAGCTTGAAGCCTGGTGCCGGGCCCGGGCCGGCGCGGTCACCGCGCAACTGGCCGGTGACCTGTTCGTGTTGCTGCTGCCCGATACCCCGGACTTGCGTGCAGCCCTGGCTGCCCTGCACCGGCAACTGGCCGCGCAGGCAGGCGAGATGGGGCTGTTCATGGGGCTGTCGAGCCCTGCCGAGGACTGCGGCCAATACCGCCAGGCCCTCAACCAGGCGCGCCAGGCCCTGGAGGTGGCGCTAAACCTGCGCCCAGCCACCGGCCTGTGCGACTTCAGCGAGCTGGGGGTATTGCGCCTGTTGCAGGGCATTGGCGACCGTTCGCTGCTCGATGACTTCGTCGCCCAGACGCTCGGCCCGCTGCGCGCCCCCGGCCGTAAACAACCCAATGCACTGCTGCACACCCTCGATGCGCTGCTCAAGGAAAACGGCAATGGCCTCAAGGCTGGTCAGCGCCTGGGTTTGCACCGCAACACCATCAATCAAAGAATGCAACGCATCGAACAACTGAGCGGGCAGTCGCTGGACGACCCGCTTTTCCGTATGAACGCTGCGGTCGCTATGCTGATATGGCGCATGACCGAAGCCCAAGGCAAGGAGTAACTCCATGAACATCATCAACGCACGTCTGCGCGGCAAGGCCGGCCTGGTGCGCATCGAGCTGGACGGCGAGCGTATCGCCGCCATCGTGCCCCAGGCCAATGTCGTCATGGCCGCCGGCCCCGATGACCTGGACGCCCAGCAGAACCTGGTGGTGCCGCCTTTCGTCGAGCCGCACATTCACCTCGATGCCACCCTCACCGCTGGCGAGCCGAACTGGAACATGAGTGGCACGCTGTTCGAAGGTATCGAGCGCTGGGCCGAGCGCAAGGCAATCACCACCCACGACGACATCAAGGCCCGCGCCAAGAAGACCATCGGCATGCTGGTGGACCATGGCATACAGCATGTGCGGACCCATGTGGATGTGACCGACCCCAAGCTCACCGCGCTCAAGGCGATGGTCGAGGTGCGTGAAGAGGTGCGCGAGCTGATCGACCTGCAGATCGTCGCGTTTCCGCAGGAGGGCATCGAGTCGTACGCCAACGGGCGGGCGCTGATGACCGAGGCGGTGGCGATGGGCGCCGATGTAGTCGGTGGCATTCCACATTTCGAGAACACCCGCGATCAGGGCGTGTCGTCGATCAAGTTCCTCATGGACCTGGCCGAGCGCACGGGCTGCCTGGTGGACGTGCATTGCGACGAAACCGACGACCCGCAGTCGCGCTTCCTCGAAGTGCTGGCCGAAGAGGCGCGGGTACGCGGGATGGGGGCACGGGTCACCGCGAGCCACACCACGGCCATGGGCTCGTATGACAATGCCTACTGCTCCAAACTGTTCCGCCTGTTGAAAATGTCGGGCATCAACTTCGTTTCGTGCCCGACCGAAAGCATCCACCTGCAAGGGCGCTTCGACAGCTACCCGAAACGCCGCGGGCTGACGCGTGTCGCCGAAATCGACCGCGCAGGGATGAATGTGTGCTTCGGCCAGGATTCCATCGTCGACCCCTGGTACCCATTGGGCAATGGCAACATCCTGCGCATCCTCGAGGCCGGGCTGCACATCTGTCACATGCTGGGGTACGAGGACTTGCAACGTTGCCTGGACCTGATCACCGACAACAGCGCGCGCACCCTGAACCTTGGCGAGCGCTACGGCATCGAGGTGGGGCGCCCGGCGAATTTGTTGCTGCTGTCGGCGCCGGACGACTATGAGATGGTGCGCAGCCAGGGCCATGCGCTGGTGTCGATCCGGCAGGGCAAGGTGCTGATGCGCCGCACCCAGGCGCAGGTCGAACGCTTTGCCTGAAGGGTTAAGGGGCCACTGAGTGCTTGCCTGGCGGTGTTGAACTTGGCACCCTTTGTGGCCTCTGAACCGTCGACGCCGTGACAGAAGGAAATTTACCCTTGAGTTGGGACAAAATCGGGAAACTTCTCGTAGCCCTGTTGCTTGGCCTGATGGTCTGGCTGGTGGCCTATGTGGCGCTCAAGGGCGACGCCCGCCTTGAAGCTTCCCTGACCTACGCCTACCTCACTTACCCAAGCCAGTTCAGCGAGCGTATCAGCAAGACCAACGACCAGCTCAAGTACGAGCGGTTGCAGCCACGCATCACCAGCATCGGCCAGGGGGCGTTGAGCCAGGATCAGGTCGACAGGCTGATCGACCTTGCCCAGGCGCCCTACGCGCAACTGTTCGCCAAACCGTTCGAGGCCGGCTTGGTGGATCACCGTACCGGCTTGCTCATCGAGCTGCGCAACACAGGTGACACCGAGGTGCGCGAGGTGAAGGTGCGGCTGCCGGCCAAGGGCCTGGTGCAAGTGCGCGACGGCTCAGGGAACGACACCCTCTACGAGGCCCCCACGGCCATGATCGAGATCCCTGTAATCGAACGTGGCAGGGCGTGCAAGGTGTGGGTCTACTTCGATGCCGACTACTCGCAGATCCGCCAGGGTGGTATCAGCATCACCCATGCCGAGGGTGTGGCGGATGTGCAGGTGTACCGAGAGTTCATCGGTTTTCCGGCGCTGGTGGCGCGCTACAGCCGGGAGTTGATGGTGCTGCTTGGTGTGCTGGTGCTCAGCGTGTTGGGCCTGGGCTACGCCTGCCTGGCGCGGCCGCGCAAGCCCGTATTGCCTTCCTGAGGGTGCCAGCTGGCGCCTAGTGGCCGGTGTCGTGCAGGGCCAGGCTTTGGCGCAACTGCTCGATCACGGCTGTGCGCAATGCCTCTGGCGCTTGTACACGTATCGAACCCGCCTGGGACAGCAGCCAGCCCATCAACGCGCGGCTGTCGTCGACGGTGGCATCCAGTGTCGCGCCGCCGTCGCCGTGCGGGGCCAGGCGCATGTCATCTGACAAGGGCTCATCTTCCAGGCGCCGTGCGAGGGCATCATCCACCCAGGCGCGCAATTCGATCTGCCGGGCAGGGCAGAGCGCATCCGGCTGCAGCACTTGAGCCGCACCCGGGCTGCGGCCTGGCTGCCAGTACCAGCCGTAGGGCATGCCCTTGTTGTTGCAGCGCAAATGGAACAGCGAAGCAAGCTCGTTGAGGTCTCTTTCCACTGTCCGTTTGCTGGTCTTGAAGCCGACCTTGGCCAATGCGGCCTGCAACTGTGTGGAGCTCATGCCCGGATGGCGGTCTGGCAGCAATTTGAGCAGTTGCCACTGGCGGGCGATCGTATGGCGGGTTGAGTTGCTGGGCAAAGGGCTCGTCCTTGAAGTTCAGGCGTGGTGCGTGCCTGAATGATGGCAATTGGCTATTGCCGCGAGCATACCCGTTCATTGGATCGGATCCAAGTTCAGCAGGATCAGTGGCATGGCCAGTGCCGTGGTTAGCGGGGCCGGGGGTTACGGCATAGAGGTTGCGTGCTCATAGCACCCATCGGATAGAGCGCCGCGCGCGGCGCTTGAGGTGCAGAGGCTGAAAATGCCGCGGCCAGCAGGCCCGCAGCACCCTCCGTAAGCCCTAGATGCCCGCCCGGCGCACGTGCTTGACCAGCACCCTCTCCAACAACTCCCACATCGCAGGGTCGGTACTGAACGCCACATTGAACCGCATCCACCCGGTCGGCTTGGCATCGACCATGAACAACTGCCCGGGCCCGAGCATGATGCCTTTCTCCAGCGCATCATCGAGCAGTGCAGCGCTGTCGGGAAGCGCCGGGTGACGGGTCCATATGTACATGCCTTCATCCGACTCGATGAACAGCTCGAAACCCAGCCGGTGCAGGTGCCGGCCAACGTCCTGGTGGGCCTCGGCCAGGCGCTGGCGCAGCCGCTTGAGGTGCTTGCGCCAGCGGCCGTCGATGATCGCGGCGTACACCACGCGCTCCATCACCTGCGAGGTGGTCAGGCCCGAGCGCATCTTCAGGTGCAGCAGCTTCTGCGCCAGTTCCGGGTTGGCCAACAGGTAGCCGACCCGCACGTTGGGCGAAATGCTCTTGGAGTAGCTGCCCACGTACACCACCTGTTGCAGGTGGTCGAGGCTTGCCAGGCACGGCTGTGGCTCGGCGACCATGTCGGCGTACAGGTTGTTTTCCACCAGGCGAAAACCATGCTGGCTGGCCAGTTGCAGCAAGCGGTGCAACTGCGGCAGCGGGGTGCGCGAGCAGGTCGGGCTGTGCAGGTGTGGCTGGGTGAAGAAAGCCGTCGGGCGATGGTGCGCCAACAGCTGTTCGAGGTGGTTGAGGTCGTAGCCGTTGGGGGTGCGTGGCACTCCGATCAGGGTGGCGCCCTGGGTGCGCAGGATGCTCATCAGGTTGGGGTAGCCGGGATCGTCCACCAGCACCACGTCGCCCGGGCGCACCAGCGTGCGCACGGCAAGGTCCAGGGCCTGGCTGGCACCGTGGGTGAGCATCAGCTGCGCCGGGTTGGCGACGATCGACAGTTCCTGCTGCAGGTTCTGCGCGGTCAGCGCGCGCAGTTCCGGCAGGCCCATCGGGTCGCCATAGCCGGACAGCTCCAGCGGGCTGCCGGCAACCTGGCGCAGGCCGCGGCGCAGGCCTTCTTCGTACATCCAGTCGTTGGGCAGCCAGCCACAGCCCGGCTTGAATGGCAACTGGCGGGTCTCGAAGATCTGCTGCAGGTACCACTCGGAGTTGAACGAGGGCCGACTGGCATCGGCCTCGGCGCCGTGGTTCTCCAGCAGTTCCGCCGCCGCGCGGTTGACGAAGAACCCGGCATTGCCCTTGCTCACCAGCAGCCCCTGGGCAACCAGGCGGTCGTACGCCTCGACCACAGTGAAGGTGCTCACCGAGTAGGTCGCGGCAAACGCGCGGATCGACGGGACCTTGGCACCGGGCTTGAGGGTCTGGTTGTCGATCAGCTCACGCAGCCCGTCGATGATCTGGTTGACCAACGGCGTCGAGGAGTCTGGGTGTAATTCAAGCATTCGGGGGCCTTGAGGGTGCGTAACGGCAGGCGCCTGCAGGGTGTATTGCATCGGCGACCTGTACAGTGCAGTGCGACTTTCATGCCACTGTGCATGGCTCTATGTGTCGGACATTTTTACATTAGGTGTCAGATATCGCCACATAAAGCATGTTCAGTTCGCCCAAGGGGCAAACCCTGGGGCGCGTCAGCAGGCCGCCATGGAAGGCCTGCGTGTGTAACCGCACACCTCCTGCCCGCATTAGCACTGATGTACAGGTGAGGCCGATGACCATCGCGGCTTTACAGTTTTCCTTGGATAAAAAGAAGCACGGGGTACACAACTGATGGACGCAACATCCACAACCACCACCGCGAACAGCGGGCATGAGAGCAAACTCAGTGCCTCGCTCAAGTCGCGCCACCTGACGATGATGTCGATCGCCGGGGTTATCGGCGGCGCCTTGTTCGTCGGCTCCGGCAGCGTGATCCACAGCGCCGGCCCGGCGGCTGTCCTGGCCTACCTGGCAGGCGGCATCCTGGTGGTACTGATCATGCGCATGCTGGGTGAAATGGCGACTTCGTCGCCCGACACCGGTTCGTTTTCCACCTACGCCGACCGCGCCATCGGCCGTTGGGCCGGTTTCACCATCGGCTGGCTGTACTGGTGGTACTGGGTCATCCTCATGGCTTGGGAAGCTTATGTGGCGGGCAAGATCCTGCATGGTTTCTTCCCTGATGTGAGCGTCAACGTGTTCGTGCTGGCCACGACCCTGGTGCTGATCACCGTCAATTTCTTCAACGTCAAACACTACGGTGAGTTCGAGTTCTGGTTCGCGTTGATCAAGGTGATCGCGATCGTCTGCTTCCTGATCGTGTGTACCGCAGCGGTGATGAACATCTGGCAGTTCGGTGAAGTGCGCGGCATCACTCACCTGACCGCCGAAGGCTTCATGCCCAATGGCATCACCACGGTGATCGGGGCGTTGCTTGGCGTGATGTTCGCCTTCCTGGGTGCCGAAATCGTCACCATCGCCGCCTCCGAAGCCAAGGACCCGGCCACTCAAATCGTCAAGGCCACCAACTCTGTGGTGTGGCGGGTATGCCTGTTCTACGTCGGTTCGATCTTCCTGATCGTCTGCCTCGTGCCGTGGAACGATCCGCACCTGGGCGTTTCCGGTTATGGCGCGTATCGCCGCACCCTGGAACTGCTGGGTGTGCCGTATGCCGAGCTGTTGATGAACTTCGTGGTGCTGACCTCGGTGAGCAGCTGCCTGATCTCGGGCCACTACACCGCTTCACGCATGCTGTTCTCGCTGGCACAGCGTGGCGATGCGCCGTCGTTCTTCAAGTCGACCCGCCCCGGTACCGGCGTACCGGTGAATGCGATCATCGGTTCGTGCGCCGTGGCCGTGGTGTGCGCGCTGATCAACTTCAGCGAGACCCTGCGCCCGAAAGACGTGCTCGATACGCTGATGAACACCACCGGCATGATCGCTTTGCTGGTGTACCTGGTCATTGCCTTCTCGCAGCTGCGCATGCGCCGCAAGCTGATTGCCGAGGGCAAGGAAGTCCGTTTGAAGATGTGGCTGTTCCCGTGGCTGACCTACCTGGTGATCGCCTTCATCGTCGCCGCGCTGGTGACCATGGCTTTCATGCCTGACTACCAGATCCTGGTGATCTCCACCGGTATTGCCGCGGCCGTCGTTGTGGCCATGGGTGTGGTGCACCAGATGCGCAGCGCCCGTAAGCACTAAGCGCTAGTGCTTGCCCGAAGCGGCCGGCTCCCTCGTGGACCCGGCCGTTTCGCGTTGATGGGCGGGGGTTTTCTCATCCGGCATGTGAAAGCGCCCGTTCATCCAGGGTGAGCCGAGCAGGGCGGCGGCAGCCATCAGGGCCAGAAGGGCCAGGGCCAGGAAGGGTTTCATCGGCATACGCATAAGAGGACTGACTTCAAGGATCCGCGAACAGTTCCCTCGACAGGGCCCGTACAGGCGACAGATGGCTTATGCTGAGCACATTGCCCGCCAAAAGGAGCCCCTCATGGCTTGGTCCGCCACCCAGTATTCCCTGTTCGAAGACGAACGCACCCGTGCGGTGCGCGACCTGCTTGCCGCGGTGCCGCCACGCCCGGTGCGCCATGCCACCGACCTGGGGTGCGGCCCAGGCAATTCCACCGAAATACTGTTGCAGCGCCACCCCGACGCCCAGGTGACGGCCCTGGACAGCGACCCGGACATGATCGACAAGGCCCGTGCACGCCAGCGCTTGCGCATCCCCAGGGTGCGTTGCGAAATCGCCGATATCGCCCAGTGGGCCGCCCCCGAACCGCAGGATCTGATCCTGGCCAACGCTTCACTGCAATGGCTGCCTGACCACGGTTCGCTCTACCCGCACCTGGTGCGCCAGCTCAGTGAGGGTGCAAGCCTGGCTGTGCAAACCCCGGACAACCTTGACGAGCCGGCCCACCGCCAGTTGCGCGAGATTGCCGGTCGTGGCCCTTGGGCCGATAAATTCGCCGACCTGAGTTTGCCGCCCCGGCATAACGCGGCGTTCTACTACGACCTGCTCAGCCCGCTGTGTACGCGGGTGGACGTATGGCGCACGACCTACCATCACCCGTTGACCGGTGGCGCCGAGGCGGTGGTGGAGTGGTTCAAGGGGTCGGCCCTGCGGCCTTATCTGGCCAGGCTGGACGAGAAAGAGCAGGCGGACTTCCTGCAGATGTACCTGCAGGCCATGCAGCACGACTACCCGGCGGCCACCGACGGCAAGGTGCTGCTGCCGTTCCCGCGGCTGTTCGTCATCGCAACCCGGTAGGTGAGCGGCGCCAGCGCCAGATCACACAGCCATAGATCACGAGGTTGACCAGCAGCACGACGCCGCCCAGCAGCCATTGGATCTGCGGGGTCAACCCGGCAGGGTAGATCAGCGGCCAGATGTAGTGCTCGACGAAGCCGCCGTGGTAGCCGGCACCGCCTGCGGCGAAGCGCATGCGGTTTTCCCAGTCGGTCAGCGGGCATTCCAGGTGCAGGCCCTCAACCGCCAGGCCCCAGGCCAGGGCGGGCAGGTGGATGAACAGGGCGGGGCGCCACTTGAGCACCAGCAGGCCGCCTGACAGTACCAGCAGGATGAAGGCCAGGTGCAGCAGCACCAGGGTGTCGGCGGCTAGACGGTAGAGCATGGGGTATGCATTTTGACAGGGATGTATACCCAGCATAGTTATGAAGGCTTCACTGGCCTATTGAACACGGCACTCAAAAGTGGAGGTGCTGGGCGTTTTCAAGCCAGGATGGCTTTTGCGGGGCTTTCTCTTGAGTCTTGCATTGGATTTACCGGCCCAATCGCCGGCAAGCCGGCTCCCACAGGGACTGTGCAACCCCCCGACCTACCGGTACAGCGCAAGCTCAACCACTGTGCGATCCAAGTGGGAGCCGGCTTGCCGGCGATGACGCCCGCAAGGCCGCTACAAGCTTTCCTGTACCACCTGCAGGAACGTGGCCACCACCCGCCGGGTACGCTGCTCGCTCAAGCACACCAGTGTCTCGGTGAGGTGCCGCTGGCAATCGACGATGGGCAGTGCACACACCCGCGCATCGGCGCCGAACTCGGCGGCCGACACCACCCCCACGCCAATCCCGACCACCACCGCCTCGCGCGCCGCCTCGCGGCCTTCGACCTGAATGGCGGGGCGAATTCGCAAGCCAGCGCGCTGCATTTCTTCCTCAAGCGTCTGCCTGGTCACCGAGCCAGGCTCGCGTAGTACCAGCGGCGTGTCGTCCAGGTCTGCCAGGCTGATCGAGCCACGGCTGGCCCAGGGGTGGTTGTGCGAGACGAACGCCACCATCGGGTCGCGGCGCAGCGGCACGCAGTGCAGGCGCTCATCGTCGACATCGCGCCCCAACAGTGCCAGGTCGGCCTGGTAGCTGAACAGCCGGGCCAGGGATTCATCGGTGTTGCCGGTCTCGACCTTGACCTGAATGCCCGGGTAGCGCTGACAAAAGCGGGCGATCTGGGGCAGCACGTGCACCGGCGCATCCACCGCCAGCACTAGGCTGCCGGTGTGCAGGGCACGGGAGTCTTGCAGCAGTTCGTGGGCTTCGGCCTCACAGGCGAACAGGCGCTTGCTGATGCCCAGCAGGCGCTCGCCCAGGTCGGTCAACTGCACCGAACGTTTGTTGCGGTGGAACAGCAACACCCCGAAGCGCTCTTCGAGCTTGCGCACCTGGTCGGAGACGGCCGGCTGGGTCAGAAACAGCTTTTCTGCCGCCCGGGTGAAGCTGCCGTGCACGGCCACTGCATGGAAGGCCTTGAGTTGAGCGTGGGACACCGACATGTCGACTCCAGTAACAAGCTGAGCTTATGTGTGAAATACGATAAATCGATTTTATTTATCAGTCACCAGCTGTTTCCATATTCATCAACCCCGGCGCTGCCACGAGCAGCTGTGGGACATGGCGCGCACCCCCGCGCCTTCTGACCAGATGACGAGCCACGTCATGCAGTGCGCAACACAAAAACAAGACAGGCGTTTATTCACATTCTGCCGGCACACTTGAGCAAGAGGTCAGACGCACATGAATCACTCTCTAGCCGCGTTGAAACGTTGGCGCATCCAGATTTTCGCGATCACCTGGCTGGCCTACGCCGCCTTCTACTTCACCCGCAAGGCCTTCTCGGTGGCCAAGCTAGGCATTGGTGAAGACCCGACATTCATGCTCGACAAGGCATCGATGGCCAACCTCGACGCCATCTACCTGGCCGCCTATGCGGTCGGCCAGTTCACCTGGGGCATGCTGGCCGACCGTTTCGGCCCGCGCGTGGTGGTGCTAGGGGGCCTGTTGATTTCGGCGGCGGCAGCCGTGGTGATGGGCAGCTACGCTACCTTCCCGATCTTCGCCACCTGCATGCTGATCCAAGGCCTGGCGCAGTCCACGGGCTGGGCCGGGCTGTGCAAGAACATCGGCAGCTTCTTCCCCGCCGTGCAGCGCGGCCGGGTACTGGGGTTGTGGAGCTCCTGCTATGCCTTTGGCGGCCTGGTCGCCTCGCCGTTCGCCGGCTGGTGGGCCTACACCCTGATCGGCACCTGGCATGCGGCATTCTTCTCCAGTGCCGCGGTGGTTGCTGCGGTGGCGGTGCTGTTCTTCTTCCTGCAGCGCAACAAACCCGAAGATGTAGGCTTGCCGGCGGTCGAGCCTGAGCCGCAGAGCATGGTGCCGGCCGGTAGCCTGTGCAGTGTCTGGGCGCCGCTGCGCGAGATCCTGCACAACCGCACGGTGTTGACCCTGGGCCTGGCGTACTTTCTTCTGAAACCGGCGCGCTACGCGATCCTGCTCTGGGGGCCGGTGATCGTCTTCGAGCAGATGCCCTCGGTGGGCAAGGTAGGCGCTGCGATCATCCCCACGGCCTTTGAACTGGCTGGGCTGCTGGGCCCGATCATCATTGGCCTGGCTTCGGACAAGCTGTTCGGCGCACGGCGCATGCCGGCCTGTGTGATCAGCCTGGTGCTGCTGACCGTGGCCCTGGCGGCGTTCATGGCCGCCATGCACAGCGGGAGCATCGTCATGGTGGTGGGTTTGCTGTTTTTCATGGGCCTGACCCTGTATGGGCCGGACTCGATGATCAGCGGCGCGGCGGCCATCGACTTCGGCACGGCCAAGGCCGGTGCCACGGCAGCCGGTTTCGTCAACGGCTGCGGCTCGGTGGGCGCGGTGCTTGGCGGCCTGCTGCCCGGTTACTTCGACAGCGTCACGGTGTTCATCGTGTTCGCTGGCTGCGCACTGTTCTCGGCCCTGGTGCTGCTGCCGCACTGGAACAGCCGGCCGGCCAGTGCAGCCCAGGCCAATGATGTGGCTCCCAACACCAGCATGGCGATCAAGCCACTGCGTACCTAAAGGAAAGCGAGCGAATGAGACCCTTCTGGCTGCAACAGGCCCTGGATTGTGAGCAGGACGCGGTATGCCCGCCGCTGCAAGGCGATGCCCGCTGCGACGTGTGCATCGTAGGCGGCGGCTACACCGGCCTGTGGACCGCGCTGATGCTCAAGGAGGCAGTACCGTCGCTGGACGTGCTGCTGATCGAGGCAGACATCTGCGGTGCGGGCGCCAGTGGGCGCAATGGGGGGTGTGCGTTGTCGTGGTCGGCCAAGTACTTCACCCTCGAACGTCTGTTCGGGGTGGCCGAAGCGGTACGCCTGGTAAGCGAGTCGGAGCGCAGCATCGGTGCCATTGGCGCATTCTGCACGGCCAATGGCATCGATTGCGACTACCGCCTGGACGGCACCCTGTACACCGCCACCAACCAGGCCCAGGTGGGCGCAACCGATGCGGTGATCGCTGCGCTGGAGCACAAGGGGATCAATTCATTCGAGCGTTTGCCACTGGACGAGGTGCAGCGCTTGGCCGGTTCAGCGCGGCACCTGGAAGGCTGGTTTTCGCCAGCCGCCGCCACCGTGCAGCCAGGCCGGTTGGTGCGCGGCCTGCGGCGGGTGGCGTTGCAGCGCGGCGTGCGCATCCATGAAGGCACAGCCATGACCGGCCTGGAGCACGGCGCTCCGGTGCAGGTGCGCACGGCCCATGGCACGGTGCGTGCCGACCGTGTCGTGCTCGGCCTCAATGCCTGGATGGCGCGAGCCTTCCCGCAGTTCGAGCGCAGCGTGGCGATCGTTTCCAGTGACATGGTGATCACCGAGCCGTGCCCCGAGCTGCTGCGCGAGATCGGCCTGAACAACGGCATCAGCGTGCTGGACTCACGGATTTTCGTGCATTACTACCACAACACTTCTGATGGGCGGCTGATGCTCGGCAAGGGTGGCAACACCTTCGCCTATGGCGGGCGCATGCTGCCGGTGTTCGATCAACCCTCGCCGTACCGGCCGCTGCTGCGTGAAAGCCTGGCCGATTTCTTCCCTGCCTTGGCCGAGGTGCCGCTGGCGGCCAGCTGGAACGGCCCCTCGGACCGCTCGGTGACCGGGCTGCCGTTCTTTGGGCGGTTGGACGGGCAGGGCAACGTGTTCTATGGCTTCGGCTATTCTGGCAGCGGGGTAGGGCCGTGCCACATGGGCGGGCAGATCCTCTCGTCCCTGGCGCTGGGGCTGGACAACCCGTGGACCCGCTCGCCACTGGTCAAGGGCCCGTTGGGGCTGTTCCCGCCGGAGCCGATCCGCTACCTGGGGTCGCTGATGGTGCGCAATGCCATTCGCCGCAAGGAGCGCGCCGAAGACCGGGGGCTGCGGCCACGCCACCTGGACGTACGGCTGGCCCGCTTCGCCGCGGCGGCGGGCAAGGCCGACAAAGCATGAGATTTCTTGTCGAACACTGGCCCGAGGGCGTATAAACTGCTCCCACTTTTTGGCCGGTCGCTTCCTGAACCGGCCGCTGAAACAAGAGAGTCGACATGGGCGCACAGTGGAAAGCCAAGCATAGAGAAACAGCTGCCAATGCCAAGGGCAAGATCATGGGCAAGCTGTCCAAGGAAATCCAGATCGCGGCCAGGTCGGGCGCCGATCCCGACATGAACCCACGCCTGCGCCTGGCCATCGTGCAAGCCAAGAAGGCTTCCATGACCCGCGAGACCCTGGACCGGGCGATCCGCAAGGGCGCGGGCCTGGACGGTGATGCCGTGCAGTACCAGGCGGTGACGTACGAAGGTTTTGCGCCGCACCAGGTGCCGCTGATCGTCGAGTGCCTGACCGACAACGTCAACCGCACCGTCGCGCAGATTCGCGTGCTGTTCCGCAAGGGCCAACTCGGTGCCAGCGGTTCGGTGGCGTGGGACTTCAACCATGTGGGCCTGATCGAAGCCATGCCCGACGGCGATGCCGACCCGGAAATGGCCGCCATCGAGGCCGGTGCCCAGGACTTTGAAGAAGGTGAGGAAGATGGCTCGACCCTGTTCATCACCGACACCACCGACCTGGATGCAGTGCAAAAAGCCCTGCCTGAGCATGGCTTCACTGTCTCCTCGGCCAAGATCGGCTATACCCCGAAGAACCCAGTGAGCGCTGCCAGCCTCAGTGCCGAGGCGCTGGCTGAAGTCGAGGCGTTCCTCGAAGCGATCGACGAGAACGATGACGTACAGAACGTCTATGTTGGCCTGACCGAGTAAAAAGCGGGGCCGCCTTGCGGCCCAATCGCCGGCAAGCCGGCTCCCACAGGGACGGTGCAAGCCTCAGGTTCCCGCGGGCGCAGCGCACCCCCTGGGTTCTTGCGGGCACACTGCGGGCCATGGGCCTGCGTGGTCCCTGTGGCCGGCTTGCCGGCGATTGGGCCTGTGATACAGCACAGGGAAGCCTGTATGAACCCAACCTTCGCCTCCCTCAGCCTCGCCCACCTGCGTACCCTTGACTGCCTCCTGCAGCTGAAAAACCTCAGCCACGCCGCCGAGCGCCTGGGCGTCAGCCAGTCGGCGTTGAGCCGCCAGCTGGCCCACCTGCGTGAAGCCTTCGACGACCCATTGCTGGTGCGCCAGGGCCGCGGCTACGTGCTCAGCGAATACGCCCAAGCCCTGGTCGAACCGCTGCGCCAGGTGCTGGAAGAACTCCAGGCCCTGCGCCAGCCCGCCGCGTTCGACCCGGCCCGTTGCGAGCGGCGCTTCTGCCTGGCCGCGTCCGATTACGTTGCCGAGCACATGCTGCCGCTGCTGGTGGCGGCGCTGGAGCAGGAAGCCCCCGGCGTCAGTATCGACTACCGCACCTGGCAGGCCGGGCAATACGCGTTGCTGGCCAGCGGCGAGATCGACCTTGCCACCACCCTGTTCGACGAGTCGCCGGCCAACCTGCACGGCCGCCTGCTCGGCGAGGACCGTGCGGTGTGCCTGATGCGCCGCGACCATCCGCTGGCGGCCTGCGAAGTGCTGAGCCAGGACGACTACCTGGCCTTCAAGCACGTGCGCATCTGTGGCGGTGGCGACAAGGACAGCTTCATCGACCGCCACCTGCGCGCCCAGGGGCTGCAACGGCGCATCAGCCTGGAGGTGCCGTTCTTTTCGGCCACCGTGCAGGTGGTGGGTAACAGCCAGGCATTGGCGACGTTGCCCGAGCACATTGCCCGCCAGCTCTGCCGGCTGCATGGCCTGGCCTGGCGCCCGTTGGGGTTTGTGGAGCATACCCAGCGCTACTGGGTGGTGTGGCACCAGCGCCTGCAGGCGTCGGCCGAGCACCGCTGGTTGCGCAACCGGGTGTTCGAGCTGTGGCGCCAATCACAGTTCGGCGTGCAGGGTGGGCATGCGGGTTCGCCATAGCAGGTATGCGCGAAGCGGGGTTATAGGCGTGGCGGTACGCGCCTAGACTGGGGCCCTTGAGCTGTTGGTGACGCCCCATCGCCGACAGCGGACAACCCACAGGAGACCGCGCGTGACCCCAGAACAATTCCGTCAATACGGCCACCAATTGATCGACCTGATTGCCGATTACCGCCAGACGGTCGGTGAACGCCCGGTGATGGCCCAGGTCGAGCCCGGCTACCTGAAATCTGCCTTGCCTGCCGGCGCCCCGCTGCAGGGCGAACCGTTCCAGGCGATCCTCGATGACGTCAACACCCTGGTGATGCCTGGGCTTTCACATTGGCAACACCCCGATTTCTATGGCTACTTCCCGTCCAATGGCACCTTGTCCTCGGTGCTCGGCGACTTTCTCAGCACGGGCCTTGGGGTACTGGGCCTGTCATGGCAATCGAGCCCGGCGCTGAGCGAGCTGGAGGAAACCACCCTGGACTGGGTGCGCCAGTTGCTGGGCCTGTCGGGGCAGTGGAGCGGCGTGATTCAGGACACCGCGTCGACCAGCACGCTGGTCGCGCTGATCTGTGCCCGTGAACGTGCCACCGATTACGCCCTGGTGCGCGGCGGCCTGCAGGCCGAAGCCAAACCGCTGATCGTCTACGTCAGTGCCCACGCCCACAGTTCGGTGGACAAGGCCGCGTTGCTGGCCGGCTTCGGCCGCGCCAACATCCACCTGATCGCCACCGACGAGCAGTTCGCCATGCGCCCCGATGCCTTGTTGGCGGCCATCGAACAGGACCTGGCCGACGGCAACCAGCCTTGCGCAGTGGTCGCCACCACCGGCACAACGACCACTACGGCGCTGGACCCCTTGCGCCAGATTGGCGAGATCGCCGAGGCCCAAGGGGTGTGGCTGCACGTCGACTCTGCCATGGCCGGCTCGGCGATGATCCTGCCCGAATGCCGCTGGATGTGGGACGGTATCGAGCTGGCCGACTCCGTGGTGGTCAACGCGCACAAATGGTTAGGGGTGGCGTTCGACTGTTCGATCTACTACGTGCGTGACCCGCAGCACCTGATTCGGGTGATGAGCACCAACCCCAGCTACCTACAGTCAGCGGTCGATGGCGAGGTGAAGAACCTGCGCGACTGGGGCATCCCCCTGGGGCGCCGGTTCCGGGCACTGAAACTATGGTTCATGTTGCGTAGCGAAGGGGTCGAGGCGTTGCAGCAGCGCTTGCGTCGCGACATGGACAATGCCCGCTGGCTGGCTGCGCAGATCGAGGCTGCAGGGGAGTGGGCGTTGTTGGCGCCGGTACAGTTGCAGACCTTGTGCATTGTGCACCGGCCTGCGGGGCTGGAGGGGCAAGCGCTGGATGCGCATACCAAGGCCTGGGCTGAGCGGCTCAATGCCTGCGGTGATGCTTATGTTACGCCGGCGACCTTGAATGGGCGCTGGATGGTGCGGGTTTCGGTGGGGGCGCTGCCCACTGAGCGTGAGCATGTCGAGCAGTTGTGGCAGCGCTTGCAGGCGGTGGTTGAAGGCTGAAATGCGTGGGGCCGCAGAGCGGCCCCGTGCATCTGTCAGTGGCTTGCTGTCTGCAGGCCGTCCTTGCGGCTGGCCTCGTAAGCTTGCTTGTCCATCGGCTTGGCCTGCGGGTTGCCCAGGTCTTCCATCGCCAGGCGGTGGGTTTCCGGTGCGATATAGGCTGCCAGGGCGCATATGCAGGTGATGAAGAACGCCAGGGCGCCAACGACCAGCGGGATGTTGTCCGAACCTGGTGGCGCCACCAGTGCGAACAGTGCCGGCAGCATGGCGGTCAGCATGGTGCCGATGTTCTGGGCGATGGCCATGGCCGAGACGCGGTAGCGGGTGTTGAAAAGCTCAGGGAAGAAGCTTGGGAACACCGCGTTGTAGCCTTGGTAAACCATGCCCCACATGAGGATCGAGGTCGCGAAGGCCAGCGGTACGTTCTGGATGCTGATTGCATACAGGTACACGAAGGCCAGCAGGCCAGAGCCCAGGCAGCCGGCGATCATGGTCGGGCGACGGCCGATCTTGTCGGAAAGGTTGCCCACGAACGGGATCACCAGCACTGCAACGATGTTGCCCACTACCGGGATCCACAGGTACACGCTCTTGTCGAAGCCGATGCCGTAGGCCGGCTGTACGGCGTAAGCCGCGCCGAAGATGGTGGCAACCACCGGGATCACGTTCATCAACGCCATGAACATCACCAGCACCATGTGCTTCCAGCTGTGGCGGAAGGCCTCGCTGATTGGCGACTTGGCAACCTTGGCCTGTTTCTCTTCTTTCACGAAGGCCGGGGTTTCGTGCACTTCCTTACGGATGATGAAGCCTGCGATCAGCACGATGGCGCTCATCAGGAACGGGATCCGCCAGCCCCAGTCGTTGAACGCCTCGCTGGGCATGAAGTAGGCCAGTGGCAGGAACACGGCAGCCGCCATGACCTGGCCGGCCTGCACGCCCTGCAAGGTGAAGCTGGCATAGTAGCCGCGCCGCCCGAATGGCGCGTGTTCCATGATCATCGAACTGGCGCCGGAGATTTCACCGGCCACCGCAAAGCCTTGGACCAGGCGCAACAGCACCAGCAAGGCCGGGGCGAGCATGCCGATATCGTGGTAGGTAGGCAGCAGGCCCACGCCCATGGTGGAAATGCCCATCAGGAACATGCACAGCAGCAGTACGTTCTTGCGCCCGCGGGTATCACCCCAGTGGCCGAGCACGAAGGCGCCGACCGGACGGGCCAGATAACCCACGCCGTAAGTGGCCAGCGAGGCGATGATCGCCATCTTGGGGTCGGTGTTGGGGAAGAAGATCTGCGGGAAGATCAGTGCCGCAGCCTGGGCATAGATGAAAAAGTCGTAATACTCGAGTGCCGAGCCTATCCATCCGCTGGCGGTCGCTTTCTTGGCTTGAGAGCTGGAGTGAGCCATCGTTGTCTCCGTTGTTTTTGTTTGTCGCCGCACAGCGGGCGCCGTCAGGCGGCAGCCAGTGGGTGTGCGATCGCTATCGGGAGTAAGGGGTGCGCTTATAAAGCCGGCGATCGCTGGCGAAGTCTGCTAGGTGAAGACGAACCAGCAGGTGCGGGTTGCAAGGCGAGGGAGATGTGCATAGGTCGGTACCCGTTTTATTGAACTTATTATGTCGTGGCGCTGGGCTTGTGAGCGCAGGTTGCGCCGAACGGCCACTGGGCAGAAAGTGGTGGTCGGTGTGCCTGCGTCTGGTCTCATAGTTGCGCAGGGGTGGCAGTGAATCAATTCGCCAAAACGGGTTTTGTGCGATAATCGAACGCAAAACTAACCATTCCGTACAAAGTGATTGCTGCCATGACTTTACCTGCGAATAATTCATCATGCCAAGAAGTCTGATGATGAGCTGCCGGTCCCGGCCCTTCGCAGGTTCGCCCCAAGCGGCCGGTACCCACAGCACCACTCGCTTCCAGCCCTGTAGCCCATAACAAGGAATTCCACCATGCAGCGTTCGATAGCCACCGTGTCCTTGAGCGGCACACTGCCGGAAAAGCTCGAAGCCATCGCCGCCGCCGGTTTCGACGGCGTCGAGATCTTCGAAAATGATCTGCTCTACTATGCCGGCAGCCCCCGCGAAGTGCGGCAGATGTGCGCCGACCTCGGCATCGCCATCACCCTGTTCCAGCCGTTCCGCGATTTTGAAGGCTGCCGCCGCGACCGCCTGCAGAAGAACATCGACCGCGCCGAGCGCAAGTTCGACCTGATGCAAGAGCTGGGCACCGACCTGGTGCTGGTGTGCAGCAACGTGCAGGCCGACGCCCTGGGCGACGAACAACTGCTGGTGGACGACCTGCGCCTGCTCGCCGAGCATGCCGGCCAACGCGGCATGCGCATCGGCTACGAAGCCCTGGCCTGGGGCCGTCACGTCAACACCTACCAGCAAGTGTGGGACCTGGTGCGCCAGGCCGACCACCCGGCGCTGGGCGTGATCCTCGACAGCTTCCACACCCTGTCGCTCAAGGGCGACCCTGCTGCGATCCGCGATATCCCCGGCGACAAGATCTTCTTTGTGCAGATGGCCGATGCGCCGATCCTGGCCATGGATGTACTGGAGTGGAGCCGCCACTTCCGCTGCTTCCCGGGGCAGGGCGAAATGGACCTGGCCGGTTTCCTCGCGCCGATCCTGGCTACCGGTTATCGCGGCCCGTTGTCGCTGGAAATCTTCAACGACGGCTTCCGCGCGGCGCCGCCACGCCAGAACGCCGCCGATGGCCTGCGTTCTTTGTTGTACCTGGAGGAACAGACCCGTCTGCGCCTGCAGCAGGAAGGTACCGCCATCGAGCCGGGTGTGCTGTTCGCACCGCCCGCCGCCAGTGCCTACAACGGCGTGGAGTTCCTCGAATTTGCCGTCGACGAAGCGGTCGGCGCGCGGCTGGGCAGCTGGCTCAAGCGCCTGGGCTTCGCCGACGCGGGCAAGCACCGCAGCAAGGACGTACGCCTGCTGCGCCAGAACGACATCAACATCGTGCTCAATGCCGAGCCGTATTCCTTTGGCCACAACTTCTTCGAAGCCCATGGCCCGTCGCTGTGCGCCACCGCGCTGCGGGTCAAGGACGAGCACGCGGCGCTGCAACGCGCCACCGACTTCCGCGGCCAGCCGTTCCGCGGGCTGGTCGGCCCCAACGAATGTGAGGTGCCTGCCGTGCGTGCCCCGGATGGCAGCCTGATCTACCTGGTGGAGCAGGGCAAGGAAGGCCCGTCGCTGTACGACACCGACTTCCGCCTGGAGCCCAGTGCCAGCAGCACCGGTGGCCTGCAGCGCATCGACCACATGGCCCTGGCCTTGCCGGCCGAGTCGCTGGACAGCTGGGTGCTGTTCTACAAGAGCCTGTTCGACTTTGCCGCAGACGATGAAGTGGTGCTGCCCGACCCATACGGGCTGGTCAAAAGCCGTGCGCTGCGCAGCCAGTGCGGCAGCCTGCGCCTGCCGCTGAACATCTCGGAAAACCGCAACACCGCTATCGCCCACGCGCTGTCGAGCTATCGCGGGTCGGGTGTGCATCATATCGCCTTCGATTGTGCCGACATCTTCAAGGAAGTGGCGCGGGCGAAGGAGGCCGGTGTGCCGTTGCTGGAAATTCCGCTCAATTACTACGACGATCTGGCGGCTCGTTTCGATTTCGACGACGAGTTTCTCAGCGAGCTGGCGTACTACAACGTGCTGTATGACCGCGACGCACAGGGTGGCGAGCTGTTCCACGTGTACACCGAGGCGTTCGAAGACCGCTTCTTCTTTGAAATCATCCAGCGCAAGGGTGGCTACGCCGGCTATGGCGCGGCCAACGTGCCTGTGCGCTTGGCGGCGATGGCCAAGCGGCGCAGCGGGGCGGCGCGCAAGCCGGTGTTGTAACCCCCGCAGGGTTCACTGCCTGTGAAATCGGGCGCTGCTCGCGCGGCGCCTGATCCTGGCCACAGGCTGGCCCTCGCCAATCCTGCCCGCTCGATCAACAGCGCGCTTCCCCCCAACCCTCCACTCACGGATAATCCCGTCCAAATCCCAATAAATACCCCGTGAGCAGCTATGAGCAATCCCGTTGCCCCCCTCGGCCAGCCCGAGATCGAAGGGACACGCAAGTCGCGCAAGAACAACCCTGAAAAAACCCGCGAGGACATCCTCCAGGCCGCCATCAACGAGTTCGTCCAGCAAGGCCTGGCAGGCGCGCGGGTGGATGCCATCGCCGAGCGCACCGCTACCTCCAAGCGCATGATCTACTACTACTTCGGCAGCAAGGAGCAGCTGTACGTCGAGTGCCTGGTCAAACTGTACGGTGACATCCGCAAGACCGAACACCGCCTGGACCTGGAGTCGCTGCCGGCCGAGCAGGCCATCCAGCGCCTGACCGAGTTCACTTTCGATCACCACGACCGCAACGTCGATTTCGTGCGCATGGTCTGCACCGAAAACATCCATTACGGCGAGTACGTGAAGAAAACCCCGGCCATCCGCGAAATGAGCAGCCTGGTCCTTCAGGCGCTGGGCCGCACGCTGGAGCGTGGCGTGCAAGAGGGCGTGTTCCGCCCGGGCATCGAGGTCATCGACCTGCACATGCTGATGAGCGCGTTCTGCTTCTATCGGGTATCGAACCGCCACACCTTCGGCGACATCTTCCAGATCGATCTGCTCGATGATCAGGTAAAACTGCGTCACAAGGCCATGATCTGCGAAGCGGTGATGCGTTACATCCAGGCCTGAGTGCCGTTCACTCGCCCAGCCGTTGCTCACGTGACGGCGGGTAGCCGAAGTAGGCCGCGTAGCACTTGCTGAAGTGCGATACCGAAACAAAGCCGCAGGCCACCGCAACCTCCATCACCGACAGGTCGGAGTACTGCAGCAAGCGGCGGCTCTTGGTGATACGCAGCTCCATGTAATAGCGCCGTGGCGAGGTGCCCAGCTGGGCCTGGAACAAGCGGTCGATCTGCCGCCGGGAGCGGCCGCTGTAGGCCGCCAACTGGTCGAGGCTGAGGGTTTCCTCGAGGTTGTTCTCCATCAGCTCGACGATGGTACGCAGGTGCAGGCTCATCGACTTTTTCGCCCCCGGCCCAACCTGGCGGTGGCGCGCACCAGAGAACGAGAGGATTTCCTCGACGCCTTCTGCCAGGCCGTCACCGTACAGGCGGCGGACCAGGCCGAGCATCAGTTCCATGGCACCGTTGGGGCTGGCGGCGCTGAGCCGATCACGGTCCAGTGTAAAGCTGGCCGGGGTGATGCGTGTCTGCGGGCTGCGCTCGGACAGGCTGGCACGCTGCTCGGGGTGAATGCTGCAGCCGTAGTCATCCAGCACCCCGGCGCGGCCAAGGAACCAGGCGCCGTTCCACAGCCCGCCCAGGGCCTTGCCGTGGGCGGCGCAGTCACCCAGCAGGCGGTCCAGCTCGGGGTACTTGAGCGGTGTGCGCAAGCCGCCGCAGATGATAAGCAGGTCGAGTGCTTTCAGCTCGCTGGCAACCAGGTCAGTGGCCACCAGTTCCAGGCCCAGGTCGCTCAGCACCCGGTCACCGTCCAGCGACAGCGGGGTAAAGCTGAAGCTGTCGGCGCGCAGCAGGTTGGCGGTGACCAGCACGTCCATGGCCACGGTGAAACTGGCCATGGAGAAGTGCTTGAGCAGGACGAAGTCGACGCGATAGGGCACCTGGGGGCTGGCCGCGGTGGACTTGAGCCGTAGCATGTTGGTGGTGCTGGTCTTCTTGCTGAACTGGCGTGGGCTGGGCACTCTGGACTCCGCTTCCTGACTGGCCTGCAGAGTGTGGCCGGTGGCCTGTGGAAAGACAATCGCCCGGGTGGGCTTGTGGTAGTGGAGGTCGTATTGAGGCAACTGGGCTATGCTGGCGCCTCCCACTTGTAGAACCTCGATGAAATACGCCGTCGCCCTGTTGTTCAGCCTGCTGCCGCTGGTGGCGAACGCCCTGCAAACCGGGGAAAAGCTCGCCCCGTGGACGCTGCTCGATCAACATGACCAGCCCTACACCTTGGAGGCCGGCACGCAGGTGCTGCTGGTGGCCCGCGATATGGACGGCGCCAAGCTGGTGAAGGCGGCTCTGGCCGACCAGCCCAAGGGCTACCTGGAGTCGCGCCATGCGGTGTTCGTGGCGGATATCCAGCGCATGCCTGCGCTGATCAGCAAGCTGTTCGCCATCCCCGCCATGCGTGATTACAACTACCGGGTTATGCTTGATCGTGAAGGGCAGGTCGCCAGCCGTTACCCTGGGCATGAAGGCAAGGTGCTGTGGTTGCAGCTTGAGCAGGGTGCGCTGGTCAGCCAGCAGGAGTTCGCGGATGCGCCAGCGCTGAAGGCTGCGCTGGAAAAGGCGCAGCCAAGCAAATCCGAATGAACCCTTGCCGCTGGCAGTAACCCAACCCTTTACATGCCAACGGGAGAGTGCTCATGGAAATCGGTACGATCTGGATCATTGTTGCGGCCTTGGTCATCTTGCTGGAGATCTTCGCCATCTGGAACATCATCGGCAGCGAACGGCGCGCGGAGCGCAAGATGTTATGGATCGTCTTCGTCGTCTACGCCCCGTTCCCGGGGTTACTGTTCTGGGCCTGGCGAGGGCCGCGGGCAGTGAAGGGCAGGGCGGTACTGGAGGAAAAGTGAGGGGCACGGCGTCAGGTGCGCAGCGCCTGATGCCATTTGTGGTGGCGAGTTGAGCCATAATTCGGGGGCCGCTACTTTGTTGATGTAAGCCTTCGAACACTCTCTTGCCCCGAGCCCACCATGCTGCCCATCGAACTGCTGACCACTACCCCCGACCAGGCCGACCTGATCCGCAATCTCTATCAGTTCTATGCCTACGAGTCCTCCGACTGGGAGCAGGAAGACGTTGAGGTGGATGGGCGCTTCTACATCCACGAAGAGCACCTGCAGCGCTATTGGCTTGCAGACGGCTGGAGCGCCAACCTGGTGCTGGTGGATGGTTTCATTGCTGGCTTCGTGCTGGTCGAACGCAGCGAGCTGCCGGGCATCGATGCCAGTGAACTGGCAGACTTGTTCATCCTCAAGCGCTACCGCCGGCAGGGTATTGGCCGTGCGGTCGCGCTGCAGTTGCTGAGCGGTGCCGGCGACTGGCTGCTGCGTTGCTACGCGCCGGACCCCATCGCTGTCGCCTTCTGCAAAGCCGTCGTGGCCGACCTGCCGCGGCCGGTGCAGCCAATCATGCTGGGTGATGACCCGGACCTGCTCACCTATCAGGTAACGTCCGCTTACCACTGAGCGGGGTGGGCAAAAAATTGTGATCTACTTCACAAAATCCCGCCAAGCGGCATAATGCCATTACCTTGTATTCAAGACCCGGTCGCTCTGGCCTGGGGGTCCTTTTCGTGCGCGTTGCAGGTTCAGGGAAATTTTCATGTCGCTAGTCGCAAGCCCCGACGTCATGTACCGGCTGTTGATCCAGAGCGTGGTGGACTACGCCATCTACCTGCTCACCCCTGACGGTATCGTCGCTAACTGGAACCCGGGCGCCCAGCGGGCCAAGGGTTACCTTGCCGACGAGATCGTCGGCAAGCACTACTCGCTGTTCTACAGCGAAGCCGAGCGCGTCGCCGGTCTGCCCGAGCAGAACCTTGCACAGGCGCGTGACACTGGCCGCTTCGAACAAATCGGCACACGCCTGCGCAAGGACGGCACGACCTTTCATGCCCATGTGGTGATCGAGGCCGTGCGCGATGACAGCGGGCGTGTGGTCGGCTTCGCCAAGGTCACTCGCGACATTTCTGAGCGGCATCAGCAGGAGCTGGAGCTGCTGCAGGCCAAGGAGCTGGCTGAACAGTACAGCCAGGAGATGACCAAGCTTTCGCAGTTCCTCGATTCGGTGATCGCCAACATTCCCGCCAGCGTCATCGTCCAGGACCTGGAAAGCCAGCGTATTCTGTTGGCCAACCAGCAGGCCGAACGCCTGTTCGGTGGGGGCGGGCGCAGCATGATCGGCCAGTTGCCAGGTGAGTGCCTGGCACCGGCTGCAGCCGATTACCTGGAACAGCAGCTCGCCCGCGGCGCGCGTAACCCCAAAGGGTATGCCGCTGAAACCCGCGTCGATACCGCCTGTGGTCCGCGGACCCTGCGCAGCCGCGCCTTGCTCAGCCAGAACCGCGAGGGCCAGGCCGACTATGTGCTGTTCGTGGCTGAAGACGCCACCGAGGAACTGGCCGCCCACGCCCAGATCCACCACATGGCCCATCACGACGCGCTGACCGGGTTGCCCAACCGCACGCTGTTCAACGAGCGGCTCAAGCAGGCGTTGGTGCGCGGCCACCAGAGCGAGAAGCTGACCGCAGCGCTATGCCTGGACCTGGACAACTTCAAGAACATCAACGATTCCCTCGGCCATGCCTTCGGCGACAAGCTGCTGCGTGCATTGGGCAAGCGCCTGCGCCGCGAACTGCGAGAACAAGACACCCTGGCCCGTTTGGGCGGCGACGAGTTCGCCGTGGTGCTGGCTGGCCTGGATGGCCGCGAGGCTGCCTGCAACACGGCGCGGCGCCTGATTGACGCGATTTGCCCGCCGTTCCAGATCGAAGGGCACCAGTTCACCGTGGGGGTGAGCATCGGCATTGCCATTGCCCCCGATGACAATGAACAGGCCGAACAGCTGCTCGGTTACGCCGACATGGCCCTCTACGAAGCCAAACGCAATGGCCGCAACCGCTTCGAGTGCTTCCACGTCGAACTGGATGTCGCCGCCCGCCAGCGCCGGCTGGTCGAAACCGACTTGCGTACCGCGCTGCACTTGGGGCAGTTGCACCTGCACTACCAGCCGATCGTGGATCAGCAGACCAGCAGCGTGACGGGCTACGAGGCGCTGTTGCGCTGGGAGCACCCCAGCCGCGGCATGGTGATGCCCATGGACTTCATTCCCATTGCCGAAGAGACCGGGCTGATCCACGAACTCGGCACCCGTGCACTGAACCTGGCTTGCCAGGAGGCGGCCAGCTGGGACAGTGAGCAGACGGTGTCGGTCAATCTTTCACCGGTGCAGTTCAAGAACGCCAACCTGGTGCATACCGTGGCGCTGGCCCTGGCCGACTCAGGCCTGGCGCCCCAGCGCCTGGAGCTGGAAATCACCGAATCGGTACTACTGGGCAACAGCGAGGAAAACGTGCGAACCCTGCGCGCGCTGAAGGCCTTGGGGGTGTCGATATCGCTGGATGACTTCGGCACGGGTTATTCGTCGTTGGGTTACCTGCGCTCGTTCCCATTCGACCGGATCAAGATCGACAAGTCGTTCGTGCATGACATGTGCGACAGCCGCGAGGCGATGTCGATCATCCGGGCGATCACCGAGCTGTCCAATAGCCTGATGATCAAGACGACGGCTGAAGGCGTGGAGTCCGAGGAGCAGATGCAGCGCTTGGCGGCAGAGGGCTGCTCGCACTTTCAGGGGTATCTGTACGGGCGGCCGGTGCCGGCGGGGGAGCGGTTGAAACAGGTAGCTGGGGCGGTGGGGTGAAAGGGCCGCACAGCGGCCCCGCTATTCAGCTGTTCCAGTCTGGCGCGAAGTCAGGGCTCACCACGCGCTGATCCTTCGGCAAACCGGCAATCAGTGCCCGGTCCTGATCATCCAGGTGCACATCCAGCGCCGCCAGGTTGCTCAGCTGGTTCTCGCGGCTGCTGGCCTTGGGGATCACCGCCACGCCGTCCTGGTCCAGCAACCACTTGAGCGCCACCTGGCTCGGCAACACGCCATGCTTGCGCGCGATGTCCTGGATCACCGGCTGCGCCGCCGCCCGCCCGCGGGCAAGCGGGGTATAGGCCGTGAGCAGCAGGTCATGCTGACGGGCGTAGTCGAGCAGCGGTTGCTGGCTGAGCAGCACGTGGTATTCCACCTGGATCGCCGCCAGTGGCGCGCCCAGCGCTTCGATCACCTGGCGCAGCAGCCCGAGTGGGAAGTTGGCCACGCCGATGCTGCGTACCTTGCCCTCGTCGCGCAGGGCCACCAGCGTCTCGATGCTGCGGGCCAAGTCCCAGTCTTTGCCGGGCCAATGAATATGGAACAGGTCGACCTGCTCGGTGCCCAGGGCACGCAGGCTGTTTTCCAGGGACTGGCGCATGGCCGCGGGCGCCAGGCTGTCCCACCAGACCTTGGTGGTCAGGTGAATCTGCTCGCGGGGCACGCTGCTGTCGCGCAGCGCCTGGCCGACAGCGGCTTCGTTGTCGTAGGCAGTGGCGGTATCGATGTGCCGGTAACCCAGCTCCAGTGCCTGGTGCACCGCACGCGTGCACTCGGCGCCAGTCATCGGCCAGGTGCCCAGGCCAATGCTGGGCAGGTCGAGGCCGTTGCGGGTGGTGAGCCTATGCATGAAAACTCCTTGTCCGGGTTTGAGGTTCCAGCGGCGATGGTGCGCGTTTCGACGGTCAGGGACCATGAGTAGCCACCAGAAAGTGGTCGATCAGCGAACGAAAAACACATTGCTCTGCACGCGCGTGCCGATTGGCCTTCCTCAAGTCGTCGTATCTCTTCTAGAATCCCTTGCAGTCGCACTGCCTTCACCTGGCGTTGCATGCCGCAACGCCGCCATCGAGAACGCCATGAGTTCCAGCACACCGTTGTCCGGAGTCAACCACCCCCTGCGCGGCATCGCCCTGGTGGTGGTGGCCACGTTCCTGTTCGCCAGCCACGATGCCTTGTCCAAATTCCTCGGTGGCCTGTACCCGATCATCATGGTGGTGTGGGCCCGCTACGTGGTGCACACGCTGCTGATGGCCGGCATATTCCTGCCCAAGTCCGGCCTCAATGTGCTGCGCACCCGGCGCCCGGTGCTGCAGACCTTGCGCGCGCTGAGCCTGCTCAGCACCAGCCTGTTCTTCACTGCCGGCTTGCAGTATCTGCCGTTGGCCGAGGCGACTTCCGTCAACTTCCTGGCCCCGGTACTGGTCACGGCGCTGTCGGCGCCGCTGCTCAAGGAGCAGGTCACACGTGGGCAATGGGTTGCAGTGGTGCTGGGCTTCGTCGGCGTGCTGGTGGTGGTGCACCCCGGTGGCGCGATGTTCACCCCGGCGATCCTGTTCCCCCTCGGCTCAGCGCTGGGCTTCTGCTTCTACCAGTTGCTCACGCGCATACTCGCCGCCTATGACAGCCCCACCACCAGCAACTTCTACGCCGGGCTGTGCAACACGCTGGTGATGAGTGCGTTGGTGCCGTTCTTCTGGGAGCTGCCGCGTTGGGACCATGCGCTGCTGATGCTGGCATTGGGTGGTTTTGGCATGAGTGCGCACCTGCTGCTGACCCAGGCCTTCCGCCATGCCGCGCCCGCTCTGCTGGCGCCGTTCAGCTATTGCCAGATCGTGTTTGCCGGCTTGCTGGGGGTGCTGATCTATGGGCAGGTGCCCGATAGCACCACCCTTGTGGGCATCGCCATCATCTGCCTGAGTGGGCTTGGGGCTGCCTGGATGCAGCGCAGGAAGTGAACAGAGCCCACGCCCGCACTACCTGGCCATGAACTGCAGAATCCGTTCGCGCAACCAGCGTTCGGCCGGGTCATTGTCCTGGGCGCCGCTCCATACCATGGACAGTTCCGCCTCGGTGATGTCGAACGGCGCCGGGTCGGCGCGCAGGCTGCTGTCGTCAGCCAGGGCGCAGGCGGCGTAGTCCGGCACGGTAGCGATCAGCTCGGTGTTGCGCAGCAGCGCGCGCAGGCTGCCGAACTGTGGCACGGCCAGCACCACCTTGCGGCAACGGCCGATGCGCGCCAGATCAAGGTCGATGTTGCCACTCATGTCTCCTGAAAACGACACCATCACATGCGGCCTGGCGCAGTATTCGTCCAGGCTCAGTGGGCCTGGGCGGCTGTCAGCGCGCAATACGCGCACGCCGATGTCACGCAGCTTGCGGCGCTTGGCCGTGGCTGGCAGGTCGGTGGTATAGCTGACGCCCACCGAGATCTCGCCGCTGGCCAGCAGGCCAGGCATCAACAGGAAGTTGGTCCGGCGCACCACTACGCTGATGTTGGGTGCTTCTTCGCGCAGGGCTTGCAGCAGGGCGGGGAACAGGCCGAATTCGGCGTCATCCGAGAGCCCCAGGCGGAAGACGTTGCAGCTGTTGCTTGGGTCGAACGCCCGGGCGCGGCTGATCGCTGAAGAGATGACGTCCATGGCCGGGCCCAGCTCGGCGAAGATCTGCATGGCCCGGGGGGTTGGTTCCATGGCCCGGCCGCTGCGAATCAGCAGCGGGTCATCGAACAGCTCGCGCAGGCGGGCCAGGCCGGCGCTGACGGTGGACTGGGTGATGAACAGCTTTTCGCCGACGCGGGTCAGGTTGCGCTCGATCATCAGCGCTTCGAAAACCACCAGCAGGTTCATGTCGACGCGGCGCAGGTCGTTGCGGTTCATGGGGCTTGGCTCACGCAGAAGGTTGGTTAGCGCTGTATTGAAGCACGGCGCGGGCCCGCGCGCCTTGTAGGGATGTGCGGCCAGGTGGCCGTACTGGGCACCTGACAGAGCCAACCTATCACCCCCCAATAGCCACTCTATTAGAAGTCTGCCCAAGCTCGACTAGTCTTGTCCGTGGCCCTGCGAATTCCCCTGCGGGCGGCGTCAGAGCACCTGGGTGCAAGACCTTGCCGCCACGCCGTGACAGTTTCGCAAGCCCCTGTCGGACGTGACCGACCGGACCTGATGAGGGGTAGGCATGAGCCCATGTGCTCAGCGCAGAAGAACAACTGGCACAGACCTGAAATCTGGATAACCGACCCAAAGGTAACAGCAGATGTCGAACGAATCGAAATGCCCGTTCCATCAAACCGCAGGTGGCGGCACCACCAACCGAGACTGGTGGCCTGACCAGCTCAACCTCAGAATTCTTCACCAACATGGCGCCAAGTCCGACCCGATGGACCCGGACTTTGACTACGCCAAGGCGTTCAAGAGCCTCGACTTCCAGGCGCTCAAGCAAGACCTGACCGCCTTGATGACCGACTCCCAGGACTGGTGGCCGGCCGACTTCGGCCACTATGGCCCCTTGTTCATCCGCATGGCCTGGCACAGCGCCGGCACCTACCGCATCGGTGATGGGCGCGGCGGTGCCGGCTCCGGTCAGCAGCGTTTCGCACCGCTCAACAGCTGGCCGGACAACGTCAGCCTGGACAAGGCCCGGCGCCTGTTGTGGCCGATAAAACAGAAGTACGGCAACAAGATTTCCTGGGCCGACCTGATCGTGCTCACGGGCAACGTCGCCCTGGAATCGATGGGCTTCAAGACCTTTGGCTTCTCCGGCGGCCGGGCAGATGTGTGGGAGCCGGACGAAGACGTGTACTGGGGCTCGGAAAAGGTCTGGCTGGGCGGCGACACCCGTTACGGCAAGGACCAGGTCAAGGCGCAGGCACCGGGGCAGGGTGACCTGGTGGCCGAACCTGCCAAGCACGGTGAAGAACAGAACCGCGACCTGGCCGCCGAACGCAACCTGGAAAACCCGCTGGCCGCCGTGCAGATGGGCCTGATCTATGTCAACCCGGAAGGCCCGGAAGGCAACCCCGACCCGGTGGCTTCGGGCAAGGATATCCGCGAAACCTTTGGCCGCATGGCCATGAACGATGAAGAAACCGTGGCGTTGATTGCCGGCGGCCACGCTTTCGGCAAGACCCACGGCGCAGGGCCGGCCGACAACGTCGGCGCCGAACCGGAAGCTGCCGGCCTTGAACTGCAAGGCCTGGGCTGGGCCAACACGTTTGGCACCGGCAAGGGTGGCGACACCATCACCAGCGGCTTGGAGGTGACCTGGACCTCGACGCCAACGCGTTGGAGCAACGAGTACCTCAACAACCTGTTCAACTTCGAGTGGGAGCTGACCAAGAGCCCGGCCGGTGCCCACCAGTGGCAGCCCAAGGAGGGCAAAGGCGCGGGTACCGTGCCGGATGCCCATGACCCGAGCAAACGCCACGCACCGTCCATGCTCACCTCTGACCTGGCCCTGCGCTTCGACCCGATCTACGAGCCGATAGCCCGGCGTTTCAAGGACAACCCTGACCAGCTGGCAGACGCCTTCGCCCGTGCCTGGTACAAGCTGATCCACCGTGACATGGGGCCGCTGGCACGTTATCTCGGGCCGGAAATGCCCAATGAGGAACTGCTCTGGCAAGACCCGCTGCCCAAGGCCGTTCAACCGTTACCCAGTGAGCAGGACATTGCCGCGCTCAAGAGCAAAATCCTGGCATCAGGGTTGAGTGTGGGTGAGCTGGTATCGACCGCCTGGGCAGCCGCGTCGACATTCCGGGGCTCTGACAAGCGGGGTGGGGCCAATGGCGGCCGCCTGCGCCTGGCGCCGCAGAAGGATTGGCCGGCCAACCAGGGCACGGGCAAAGTACTGGCGGCACTGGAGCAGATCCAGGGCGAGTTCAATAACGCTGGCAAGCACATCTCGCTGGCTGACCTGATCGTTCTGGCCGGTACCGCCGCCGTGGAAAAGGCCGCCAAGGATGCCGGCTACACGGGCAACGTGGCGTTCCGCCCGGGCCGGGTCGACGCCTCTCAGGAACAGACCGATGTCGAGTCCTTTGCCGTGCTGGAGCCACTGGCTGACGGTTTCCGCAATTTCAGCAAGGCGCGCTACAGCGTCAAGGCCGAGAAGTTGCTGCTGGACAAAGCCCAGTTGCTGACCCTCACCGCCCCGGAACTGACCGTGCTGATCGGCGGCCTGCGGGTGCTCGGTGCCAACCATGGCGGCAGCAAGGACGGGGTGTTCACCGACCAGCCAGGCACGCTGAGCAACGACTTCTTCCGTAACCTGCTGGACATGGGGGTAGAGTGGAAGCCCACCTCGGACGACAACGAAAACTTCGAAGCCCGCGACCGCAAGACCGGGCAGGTGAAGTGGACCGGCACCCGTGTGGACCTGGTGTTCGGCTCGCACGCGCAGCTAAGGGCGCTGAGCGAGGTGTATGGCAGCAGCGACGGCAAGGACAAGTTCATCAAGGACTTCGTCGCGGCCTGGGTGAAGGTCATGGAGCTGGACCGTTTTGATTTGAAATAGAGGTACTGGTTGGGGCTGCGTTGCTGCCCAAGCGCCGGCAAGCCGGCCCCCACAGGTACACCACCCAGCCTGACGGTGGTGGAGTGCTTGTGGGGGCCGGCTTGTTTGCAAATGGGGAAGTGGCCATCGCGCCAATTCCAGGTCGGGTAGGTACAAAAGCGTCCTCGTTCGTTCTGCTGCAATGCATCTCAGGCGGCCGGCCTGAAACAGCGTGCTCACAACGACAAGGAACACCGACTATGCAAATGCCCCAGACCCTGAAAATCCACAACGGCAACAAGGTCAAGCCGACATTTTCCGCACAGGAGTACGCCGCCCGGCATGCCCGGCTGAGGGCCTACATGGCCGAGCAGGATATCGAGGCGGCGATCTTCACCTCGTACCACAACGTCAACTACTACAGCGACTTCCTGTACTGCTCATTCGGCCGCCCCTATGCACTGGTGGTGACCCACGACAAGGTGGTGTCGATCAGCGCCAACATAGACGGTGGGCAACCCTGGCGTCGTACGGTTGGCACCGACAATATCGTCTACACCGACTGGCAACGCGACAACTATTTTGTGGCGATCCAGCAGGCGCTGCCGCTGGCGTCGCGTGTCGGTGTGGAGTACGACCACCTCAACCTGCAGAACCATGCCAAGCTCGCCGCCTGTTACCCAAGGGCCGAACTGGTGGACATCGGTGCCCCCTGCATGCGCATGCGCATGATCAAGTCCGCCGAAGAACAGGCGCTCATTCGCCACGGTGCCCGGGTGGCCGACATTGGCGGTGCTGCGGTGGTCGAGGCGCTGCAGGACCAGGTGCCGGAATATGAAGTGGCACTGCATGCCACCCAGGCGATGGTCCGCGAGATCGCTCGTAGTTGCCCCGACAGCGAGTTGATGGACACCTGGACCTGGTTCCAGTCCGGGCTCAACACTGACGGTGCGCACAACCCGGTAACCAGCCGCAAGGTCAATCCGGGCGACATCCTCAGCCTCAACTGTTTCCCCATGATCGCTGGCTACTACACCGCGCTAGAGCGAACGTTGTTCCTAGGCCACTGCCCGGACGAGCACTTGCGCCTCTGGCAAGCCAACGTCGAGGTGCACGAGGCAGGGCTGAAGCTGGTGCGCCCGGGCATGCGCTGCTGCGATATCGCCCGCGAGCTGAACGAAATCTTCTTGCGTCATGACCTGCTGCAGTACCGCACTTTCGGTTATGGCCACTCATTCGGCACACTCAGCCATTATTACGGCCGCGAGGCAGGACTGGAGCTGCGCGAGGATATCGATACGGTTCTGGAACCCGGCATGGTGGTGTCGATAGAGCCGATGATCATGCTGCCCGAAGGGCTACCGGGGGCAGGGGGCTACCGCGAGCATGACATTCTGATCGTCAATGAAACGGGGGCCGAGAACATCACCAAGTTCCCGTATGGACCGGAGCGCAACATCATTCGCAAGTGACCGCATGTGCCGGCCTCAGCGAGTGCGCAGGCCGGCGCAAACCACACAATAACAACTGTATGACCTTCAGACCCTGCCTCCAATTAGAAGAATCAGAGGGTATCCGTCATGTCCAGCACCACCCTGAATGCTCCCACCCTCGCCGGTGCCGTCCAAGGCGCCGAACGCCAGGCCCTGCGCAAGGCCGCCCGTGCCAGTTTCATGGGCAACTTCGTCGAATGGTTCGATTACGCCGCCTATGGCTACCTGGCGACCATCATCGCCGCCACCTTCTTTGCGCAAACGGACAAGACCAGCGGCCTGCTGGCGACGTTCGCGGTATTCGCCCTGTCCTTCCTCGTACGCCCGCTGGGCGGGATAGTGTGGGGTCATTTTGGCGATCGTTATGGCCGGCGTAATGCCCTGTCTCTGTCGATACTGATCATGTCGATTTCCACCTTCTGCATCGGCCTGTTGCCGGGGTATGCGCAAATCGGCCTGTGGGCACCTTGCCTGTTGTTGTTGATCCGCCTGGTGCAAGGTTTTTCCGCTTCGGGCGAGTATGCCGGGGCGGCGGCCTTTCTTGCCGAATATGCACCGCCTGGCCGACGGGGGCTGTACACCAGCATCGTGCCGGCCAGCACCGCGGCCGGGCTGTTGTTCGGTGCAGCATTCGTCGCCGCCTTGCATGAACTGCTCAGTACTGAAGACTTGCACAGTTGGGGCTGGCGTCTGCCGTTTTTGCTAGCAGCACCGTTCGGACTGGTGGGGCGTTATATCCGCATGAGCCTGCAGGACACACCCAAGTTCCTGGAAATGGAACAGCGGTTGGAAAGTAAGGCCTGCATGACCCCGGCGCCGATCCGGGAACTGCTGAGCCATCACCGCCGTAGTTTGGCGATCGGCATTGGAGTTACCTGCCTCAACGCTGTGGCGTTCTACCTGCTGCTCAGTTACATGCCCACTTACCTGTCGAGCGAAATGGGTATGAACGAGCGTGACTCGTTCATCGCCTCGACGGTTTCGCTGACCACATACATTGGCCTGATTTTCCTGATGGGGCGCCTGTCTGACCACTTTGGCCGCAAAACCATGCTCGTGGTTGCTTCGTTGCTGTTCCTGGGGTTGACCGTGCCGCTGTTCAAGCTACTCGATGGCCAGCCCCTGCTGGTGGTGCTGGCGATCCAGATTTCCTTCGGGGCGATGCTGGCGATGAACGACGGCACCTTGCCGTGCCTGCTGGCCGAAATATTCCCCACCCGAGTGCGTTTCAGTGGCTTTGCCTTGAGCTTCAACCTGGCCAACGCCTTGTTTGGCGGGACGGCACCGTTTATTGCTACCTGGCTGATTCATCTGACCGGTAGCAAATTGGCGCCGGCCGGGTACCTGCTGGCGGCGGCTCTGGTGGCGCTGGTGGCCATGTTGATGTGCCGGGAAACAGCCCATGGCGAACTGAAGGACTGAGGTATCAGTGCAACGATGCCTGTCGCCGCTCCCCCAGCGGCGATAGGCCAAAGAAACGGCTGTAGCTCTTGGAAAAATGCGCCGGCGAACTGAACCCGCATGCCAGCGCCACCTCCCGCACCTGCACGTCGCTGCGCAACAGCAATTCCCGCGCCCGTGACAACCGCAACTCTAAGTAATACTGGCTGGGCGTGCGCTGCAAATACTTGTGGAATAGCCGTTCAAGCTGGCGCACGGTAACCTCATTGAGGCTGGCCAGTTCCTCCAGTGCCAGTGGTTCCTCTAGGTTGGCCTCCATGATCGCCACCACTTGGCTAAGCTTGGGCTGGGCGCTGCCCAGCAAGGTGCGCAACGGCACGCGCTGGGGCTCGCGCTCGCCGCGCACACGGTCGCACAGCAGCAATTCGGCCGCCTTGGCAGCGATGTCTGGGCCGTCGACTTCGCGTGCGACCAGTTGCAACATCATGTCCATGGCCGCAATGCCACCGGAGCAGGTGTAACGGTCGCGGTCCAGTTCGAACAGCTGGCTGGAAATGACGATCCCAGGGAAATGTTCCTGCAGGGCCTCTCTGTCCTCCCAGTGGATAGTGCAGCGATAGCCTTTGAGCAGATCGGATTTGGCCAGCAGGTAGCTGCCCGTACAGATGCCCCCCAGCGGGACGTGCTGGCGGGCCAATTGGCGCAGCCAGTCGATCAAGGGCCGGTTACCCCGGCTGCGGTCGATCGGGTTGGACCCGACCACGAACAGGGCATCCAGCGGCGGGGCGGTCGCGATGGCATGGTCAGGCAGGATGCGCATGCCGTTACTGGCCATCACCGGCGCTTCGCTGGCAGCGAGCAATACAGTGCGGTAGAGGGGCCGGCGGGCGGCCAGGTTAGCCATGCGCAGAGTTTCCACTGCCGACGCCAGGCCGATGGTTGTGAAGTTGGGCAGCACCAGAAAGCCGAAGGTCTTGGCTGGGCAAGGCGATACGATTGCAGATACGGGGTGGACCATTGCGATCTTCCTGTGCAAGCTGAGGCGTGATTCGTTGGGGGCAGTGAAAAGCAGGCCTCGCATGTTTCTTGTTGTTATGGATCGTTGCCGGGTCGATCTTACACCCCGGCGCGATAGCCAGGAATGGACCTCAATGCAGACAGAAGGTGAAACTATTTGAACCCCGAATCCATGCTGGCGGCGCTGCCGGGTTTCGCCATCGCGCCGCAGGCCATCCAGGTGTTGCCCGATGCCGCGGCCTATCGCACCTGCTTGCTTGAGCGCATCGGTGCCGCGACCCGGCGCATCGTCATCGTCGCCTTGTACTTGCAGGAGGACGAGGCAGGGCAGGAAGTGCTGGATGCCCTGTACCAGGCCAAAGCGGCGCGGCCGAGCCTGGAGATCCTTATCGTGGTCGACTGGTTTCGCGCACGCCGTGGCCTGCTCGGCGCCGGGCGCCAGCCGGGCAATGCCGCCTGGTACCAGGCCCAGCGCCAGTTGCGTGGGCTGGACGTGGTCATTCATGGCGTGCCGGTGCAAACCCGTGAGCTGTTCGGCGTACTGCACCTCAAGGGCAGCGTCATCGATGACTGCGTGATCTATACCGGCGCCAGCTTGAATAACGTCTACCTGCACCGTTTCGACCGCTACCGGCTGGACCGTTACCACCTGTTCCAGTCGCCTGCGCTGGCCGATGCCATGGTCGGCCTGGTACGCCGGCTGCTGCACCACACTGCAACGCCGCGCCTGGACCTGCCGGCGCCACCGACCAACCGCAGCCTGCGCGGCGATATTCGCCGCTTGCGTGCACGGTTGCGGCGCATGGCGTATGACGCACCGGCCGCCGTTGCAGGGCAGGGCATGCGGGTGATGCCGTTGCTCGGGGTTGGCCGCGGCAACCCGCTCAACCGCACGCTGTGCGCGCTGCTAGCCGCGGCGCGGTCGCAGATCATCATCAGCACGCCTTATTTCAACCCGCCCCGAGTATTGATGCGTGAGATCGACCACGCCCTGGAGCGTGGCGTGCGGGTGGAACTGATCATCGGCCATCGGACGGCTAATGACTTTTATATCGCGCCGGGCGAGCCGTTCAGCGCCAGTGGCGCCTTGCCCTACCTGTACGAGGACAACCTGCGTGCGTTCGTCCGGCGGCGCCATGCCGGAATCGTCAGCGGCCAACTGGTGGTTCGGATCTGGAGCGACCCTGGGCACACCTTTCATGCCAAAGGCGTCTGGGTCGATCAGCGTTTCTCGTTGCTGACCGGCAACAATCTCAACCCACGCGGGTTCAACCTGGACCTGGAAAACGGGCTGCTGATCGACGACCCGCTGGGCGAGTGGACGGTGCCGCGGGAGGTGGAGCTGGAGGGTATTCGCCGGCATGCCCCGAAGATCGACTCGGCGCAAGCATTGGGGGTCAAGGCCGAACACCCCAAAGAGGTGCGCAGGTTCTTGCGCCGCTTGCGTTACAGCCGCCTGGAGCCGTTGATCAAGCGGGTGTTGTAAGGCGTTTTTTACCTCTCTGAAAAGTCATGGCAAACGAATACAATCAGCCGTTTTCCACGTTAACCAGATAGGCCAAAACTTTCATGGCGCTTGATCCACCCACGATGCTGACCATCACGATCGCCCTGGCTGCCGCTGCAGCCTTGTACCTGGCGATCGAGTGGCGCAGCGTCCGCGAACCCTCGCTGCTGTTCTGGAGCGCGGGTTTCGCTACCATCACCGTCGGCTCCACCCTGGCCCTGCTGCGCGGGATCGGCCTGCTGTTGATCGGTATCTGGTTCGCCAACGGTTTGCTGGTGGTAGCGCATGCGTTCTTCCTGCTGGGGGTGCTGCGCTTTACCCAGACCCGCCTGTCGCGGGCCTGGCTACTGATCGTCGTTGCCTGGTTCGCCTTGCTGCTGCTGCCCCTAGGGCCTCAGTGGTCCAAGGTCATGCTGATGGTCAACTCGCTGTTGGTGGCGCTGCTCACACTCAAGGCCAGCCTGCTGTTGCGCCCGCACGGCAAGTCGCTGAGCGTGGGGGCGGTGCAGTTGCGGTATGTGCTGCTCATCCATGGCCTGTTCTATGTGATCAAGGCTGTGATCGCGGTGACGCCTGGCACGCTGATCGACCTGGCGACCTTTGGCGGCCTGATCATCCAGGTGTCGCTGGTCGAGGGGGCCATGGCAATCATGCTGATCGCTCTGTCGATGACCGGTACCGTGCGTTATCGACGTGAAGAGCGGATCGCCCGGCTTGCTGCCCGCGATCCGTTGACGGCGCTGTACAATCGCCGCGCGCTGGAGGTACGTGCCACGCCCCTGTTCAAAGACGTGAGCCCAGCCCGGCCTGGGGCGCTGCTGCTGATCGATATCGACAATTTCAAGCTGGTCAACGACCTGCATGGCCACGCGGCCGGCGACCGGCTGCTGGTCACGCTCAGCGAGATGATCCGTGCGGTGTTGCCAGAGCGGTCACTGGCGGCGCGGCTGGGTGGGGATGAGTTCGTCATCCTGCTCAGCGACACCAGCAGTGAGCGGGTGGTGGAGCTGGGTGGTGTTTTGCGTAGCCAGTTCCAACAATTTGCCGAGCAGGCAATGCCGACCCCGCAGGCGGTGACCCTGAGTATCGGCGCCAACCTGTTCGACCAGCCACCGGCGAGCCTGGCGGCGTTGATCGAGCAGGGTGATGTGGCGCTGTATCAGTCCAAGCGTGGCGGGCGTAACAGTATTCGCCTGCTCGACCGCAGCGAGATGAACCCCGCCAGCTAGCGCGTCAACCGGCCCTTACAAGTGCAGTCATCCCAATGCCAGTGAGTCAGCTTCATTAGGGCTGCTACGCAGCCCATCGCTGGCAAGCCAGCTCCCACCGGTGCGGCGGGGGCTTCAACTTACTGGACTGCCCCAATACATTGGATTAGCGCCCAACTTCCTGGAGGCATTCCACATCAGTGTGGGAGCCGGCTTGCCGGCGATGGGCCGCAGTGCGGCCCGTTTTTCTTCAGGTCACCACCTGATAGCAAGGCACATACTCCGCGCCACCCGGCAGCTTCATCCGGTGCTGGTCGACGAACGCTTGCAACAGGTGCCCCAGTGGCTCCAGTACCGCACTGTCGCCGCGGATCTGGTACGGCCCATGCTGCTCGATCAGGCGGATGCCCTTGTCCTTGACGTTGCCGGCAACGATGCCGGAAAACGCCCGACGCAGGTTGGCGGCCAGTTCATGCGGCGGCAGGTCGCGGCGCAGGGCCAGTTCGGCCATGTTGGCGTGGGTCGGGTCGAACGGGTGCTGGAAACCGCCGTCGATCTTCAGCAGCCAGTTGAAGTGGAACGCGTCGTTGCGCTCTCGGCGGAACTGCTTGACCTCCTTCAGCCCCTCGACCATCTGCCGCGCCACCTCGGCCGGGTCATCGATGATGATCTGATAGTGGCGCTGGGCGGCCTCACCCAGCGTGGCCCCCACGAAGGCATGCAGTTGCAGCAGGAACGCCTCGGCACTGCGCGGCCCAGTCAGCACTACCGGGAACGGCAGGTCTTGGTTGTCCGGGTGCATCAGGATGCCGAGCAGGTAGAGGAATTCCTCGGCAGTACCGGCGCCACCGGGGAAGATGATGATGCCGTGGCCGACACGTACGAAGGCTTCCAGGCGCTTCTCGATGTCCGGCAGGATCACCAGTTCGTTGACGATCGGGTTGGGCGCCTCGGCGGCGATGATGCCCGGTTCGGTCAGGCCCAGATAACGGCTGCCGTGCATGCGTTGCTTGGCATGGGCGATGGTGGCGCCTTTCATCGGCCCCTTCATCACGCCCGGGCCGCACCCGGTGCAGATGTCCAGCTTGCGCAGGCCCAGTTCGTGGCCGACCTTCTTGGTGTACTGGTACTCCTCGCTGCTGATCGAATGGCCGCCCCAGCACACCACCATTTTCGGCTCGACGCCCGGGCGCAGGGTGCGGGCGTTGCGCAGCAGGTGGAACACGTAGTCGGTGATGCCCTGGGAGCTTTCCAGGTCGATGCGCTGGCTGGCCAGCTCGCTTTCGGTGTAGACGATATCGCGCAGGGCGCTGAACAGCATCTCGCGGGTGCTGGCGATCATTTCGCCATCGACGAAGGCATCGGCGGGCGCATTCAGCAGCTCCAGGCGCACGCCGCGGTCCTGCTGGTGGATGCGTACCTCGAAGTCCTTGTAGGCCTCGAGGATGGTCTTGGCATTGTCGACATGGGCGCCGGTGTTGAGGATGGCCAGGGCGCACTGGCGAAACAGGGTGTAGAGGCTTCCGGTACCGGCTTCACTCAGTTGCTGGACTTCACGTTGCGACAGCGTCTCCAGGCTGCCTTTGGGGCTGACGGATGCATTGATGACATGGCGTTGGGGCATCTAAGTCTTTCCTGTGCAGGTAAAACATCCTTCTTTGACAACACCATAAGTCATGCGAAGAGCTTTTGCACACCCAGCGTAATCGCCAGCCCGCCACCGAGCAGCCACAGGTTGAGAATCGCACCGGTCACAAGCGCCCGAGGGCCGGCCTGGCGGATCTGGCTCAAGCGTGTCTCCATGCCCAATGCGGTCATGGCCATGGTCAGGGCGAAGGTGTCCAGGCTGTTGACCGCTTGCGTAACGCTGCCTGGCAAAACCTGCAGCGAGTTCACCAGCACCAGGGCGAGAAAGCCGAAGGCGAACCAGGGCATGGCGAGGCGACCGTTGCCTTGTGCCTGGCCCGGCAGGCGGGTACGGCTGATCCAGGCGCCCACCACCAGCAGCACGGGCACCAACAGCATCACCCGGGTCATCTTGACGATGGTCGCGACATGCGTGGCCTCGGGGCTGATATTGCTTGCCGCGCCCACCACCTGGGCGACCTCGTGCACGGTGCCGCCCAGGAACAGCCCGGCACCCAGGGTGTCGAGGTGCAACCAGCCGCTGTTGATCAGTAGTGGGTACAGGAACATCGACAGGGTGCCGAACAGCACCACGCTACCCACGGCCATGGCACTCTTGTGCGGCGCGCTGCGCAGCGCCGATTCGAAGGCCAGCACTGCTGCGGCGCCGCAAATCGCGCTGCCGGCGGCGGTCAACAAGGCGGTATCACGGTCCAGTTTGAGCAGCTTCATGCCACACCACAGGCCGACCAGCAGGGTGCTGACCACCACCAGCAGCGAGACTGTGAGGCCTGCCCAGCCGACTTCGGCGATTTCCTGCAGGCTGACACGCAGGCCAAAGAACGCCACCGCGATACGCAGCAGCCCGCGGGCAGAAAAATTGATGCCCGCCGCCCAACTGGCCGGTACGCCATCACGCAGCGCGTTGCCATAGAGGGCACCGGCGACGATGCCGACGATGAGCGGGCTGATGCCCAGGTTGGCGATGAAGGGCAGGGCCGCCAGTTGGGTGACGGCGAATGCGAACAATGCGACGAACAGGATGCCGTTGAGCCGCCCTCGGGTAGAGAGGGTAGGGGCAAAGGCAGGGTTGGAAGGTACCGTGGCCATGTGAGTCCTCCGGACAGTGGATCGACAAGGCCTACTTTAATTTGGTTATAAGCTTATAAAAAATCGTAATTCAGGATGGCAAATATCCGTATAGCTGATATTTTGCATGGATGACCCCGGAACAACTGATAACGTTCGCCACCGTTGCCGAGCATGGCAATATCAGCCATGCGGCGTTGGCTTTGCACTTGTCGCAGCCGGCTGTCTCTGGCCAGCTCAAGCTGCTGCAGGACGCATTCGGCGAGCCTTTATACCAACGTGCCGGCCGCGGTGTGCGGCTTACCGCGGCCGGCGAGCAGCTGCTGGCCCATGCCGAACGCTTGCGCGAAACCTTTCGCCAGGCCCAGGCACTGCGCGACGCCATGCGCGGGCTGGAGCGCGGCACCTTGCGCATCGGTGCCAGCACTACGCCCGCCAGCTACCTGCTGCCTTACTTGATCGCCGACTTTCACGCGCAGTATCCCGAGGTGCAGGTAAGCACCTTGCACGGCAACACCGCAGAGATCGTGTCGGCGCTGGGCAGTGTGGACATTGCCCTGATCGAAGGCCCGCCCGGGCAGGAGTTGCCATTGGGCACCAGTGTGACGCCGTGGCGCGAGGACGAGATCGTCGCCATCGTGCCCAGCGGTCACCCGTTGGCCAAACAATCGCGCCAGACACTGGAGGCCCTGGGCAGCTTCCCGTTGGTGCTGCGTGAAAGCGGCTCCGGGGTCCGGCAGGTTGTCGAGCGGGCGTTCGCGCGCAGTGGCGTGGCCATGCGCGTAGCATTAGAAATCGCCGGCGTCGAAGGGGTGAAGGAGGCGGTGCGGGCAGGGATGGGCATCGGTTTCGTTTCGGCGATGTCGATCAGGCATGAGGGGGGCGCCTTGCAGCGCTTGCACATTGGCCCACAGCCGTTGGTCAGGCATTTTTCCATTCTGCTGCCACACGCGGCCACGCCGTCGCGGGCAGCGGCGCGGTTCATGTCGCTGTGTACGTGACACCCATGTAGTGAAGGTTGCTTGAAGTTGCCTGAGTTGGCAGTCAGCTGGTGTTTTCGATACGGGATTGCTGAATGGCTGGATGCGACCGCGCTGTACAGGTTAACGGCCAGGGCGTTTCCTCCGCCCTGGCCTGTGAGGATCAGCGATCGTCCTTGTTCATGCCGCTGTCTTCTTCGTCATCGAGTTGTGGGTCGGAATCCATACCTTTCTCAACATCGGTGTCGGCGCGGCTACCAGAGCCATGGCCGCCGGTCGCTCCTTGCTGTGCACCACCCCCTGAACGCTGCGGATCGTTTTCCCACTTGTCATCGGGCATCTGGCCGCCTTGACGTCCCTCTTCCCATGCTTTGTTCGGGTCGTTGGAAACCTGGTCCGGGTTGTGTTGTGGAGTGCCGCCTTGTTGTCCACTTTTGCCTTGATCGTTAGCCATGATCTTGCACCTCGTGAATTCACACAGAAAAGGCTGTGTTTAATTCCGACGCTGGGTGCAAGGCACTCGCTCCCTCTACTTTTGTATTAACCGACGGGGTGCGCGAATGAATGTGAAGCTAGATGTATTGCGCCGTAAAAGCCGCTTGGCCAATAGGCCGGGCGGTGGCCATGAGCGTGTTCAGGCGACGTTGAAGACATGCCTCAGGTACGCCACGAAGTTCTCATCGCGGCATTGAGTCTTGCCTGGGCTGTCACTGATCTTGGCCACCGGCGCGCCGTTGCAGGCCGTCATCTTGATCACCATGTTCATTGGCTCGACGCCGGGGATATCGCAGGTCAGATTGGTACCAATGCCAAAGCTCACATTGATGCGACCGTGCAAGGCCCGGTACAGCTCAAGTGTCTTGGCGAAGTTGAGCCCATCGGAAAATATCAGCGTCTTGCCTTGCGGGTCGATGCCCAATTGCTCGTAGTGGGCGATGGCCTTTTCGGCCCAGGCCAGTGGGTCGCCCGAGTCATGGCGCAGGCCATCGAACAGCTTGGCGAAGTACAGGTCGAAGTCGCCCAGGAACGCGTCCATGGTGATGCAATCGGTCAGCGCGATGCCCAGCAGCCCACGGTATTCGCGCACCCAGCACTCGAGCGCGGCAGCCTGGCTGTCGACCAGGCGCGGGCCAAGTTGCTGGTGGGCCATGAACCATTCGTGGGCCATGGTGCCGATGGGCTTGAGCTCATATTCGCGGGCCAGGTGCACATTACTGGTACCAACGAAACGCCCCGGAAAATCGCGCTTGAGTGTATGTACCACGGCTTCCTGCACACGGTATGAAAAGCGCCGCCGCGTACCAAAATCGGCCAGCTGCAGGCCTGCCAACTCGTCGGCACTGGCTTGCGCCTTGAGCCAGTCCAGTTTCTGGTATAGCCGCTCGCCCACCTGTTCCATCACCACTTCGCGATAGCGGTAGCGGTTGCGCACCTCGCTGATGATGGCCAGCAGCGGGATCTCGTAGAGAATCACGTGCAACCAGGGCCCGCGCACGCGAATCGCCAGTTGCCCAGCGTCATCCAGGCCGACCTGGACATAGCGCAGGTTGAAGCGGAACAGGCTGAGGAAGCGGATGAAGTCCGGCTTGATGAACGGGATTTTCTCCAGATAGGCCAGTTGGTCGTGGGTGACTGTGACGTCGGCCAGTTGCTCCACCTGATAGCGAATCTCGGCCAGGTAGGGGGCGAGGTCCTCGCCGTTACGGCAGCGAAACTCCCATTCCACCTCGGCGTTGGGGTAGTTGTGCAGCACCGCCTGCATCATGGTGATCTTGTAAAAGTCGGTATCCAGCAGGTTCTGGATGATCCGTGGGCCGAAAACGCTTTCGCTCATGGGTGGACGTCCTTGATCAGAGAGAGCTGATGGTCGAGCGCGGCCTCGTCGCCGCAGAGGATGACGCCCTCTGCAGCCAGCGCGCCGCAGGCGGTAATGGCGCCTTCCTGAGTGAGGGCGCGGCAGGCCGGCAGGTACAGCAGCACCTGAAAGCCTGCCTGGCGTAGCTGCCGGGCGGTGGTCTTGACGCAGTAGTCCAGGGCCAGGCCACCGACGATCACCGCGCCAACCTGCTGCACTTTGAGGTATTCGATGACTCCTGTGGAGCGCCGCTCGGCCAGGTCGTGGTAGCAGGCACCGTAGGGATGCAGGTCGGGTTCGACGCCTTTCCACACGAAGTAGTCGTAATCGATGGGGGCGGGCAGGCCGGGCAACAGTTCGAAGCCCGGCGTGCCTGGCACGCAGTGGCTGACCCAGGTCAGGTCGGCATTGGCCAGCGCCAGGGGTTGCAGCATTTGCCCAGGTTCTGTGACCACCCACGCAGCATTGGCTGGGTGCGCGTCCTTGCTGCCCAGGCGCAGGTCGGCGCGTCGGGCCATTGCATTGAGGTCGGCGGCAATTTCATTGCCTTCGGGCACCGGCAATTCCTGTGGGGCATTGGCGGTGAAGCCGTTTTGCGCGTCGACATCGAAACTGGCGATTTTCATGGGGCTCTCCTCGCTGGGCTGGTCATATATTCCACCTGGTGGTGTAAGTATGTCAAGTGCATATCCTGCTTGGAAAGATGCTTGCTCTAGTTAAGTGCTCTGGTGGAATATTGCACCATTGAACAGTGGAGTCTTTTGGTGAGTACAGCCGAAGTCCTGGCCAGCGTCGATATCGTCGCTCTGCGTCTGGCCCACGAAGCCCAGCATCTGCAAGTGTTGTTGCATCGCCGCGAGCGCGAGCCCCATGCCGCTCAGTGGGCTTTGCCCGGGGTGCTGGTCAACGGCCGCACCCCGGACACCAGCCTGCAGGCCGCTGCCGAGCGCGCACTGGGTGAAAAAGCCCGGGTGCAGCCGCGCTACCTGGAGCAGGTCGGTACTGAAGGCAACGCGTTCCGGGACCCGCGTGGCTGGTCGTTGAGCACCTATTACCTGGCCTTGCTCGAGCCTCAGCAGCAGGTCGAAGGTGACCAGTTGGCCTTTTTTGACCTGGACAGTGTGTTGGGCCGCAAGGTGCTGCTGCCGTTCGATCACAACCTGCTGGTAGAACGTGCCCGCGAGCGGCTGGCGAGCAAGACGGTGTACAGCAGCCTGCCGCTGAACCTGCTGGCCGAGAAGTTCACGGTGCTCGATGCATTGGGCGCGATGCAGGCGTGCCTGGGCCAGGCGGTGAACAACACCTCGCTGCGCAAGCGCCTGGAGCGACTTCGCGAGCTGGGTTGGGTGCGCGATACGGGGGAGAAGAATCAGCCACGGCTCGGCCGGCCGCAGCAGTTGTATCAATATACGCCACAAGGTGACCGGCCGTTCATGTTCGACCGTAGCCTGCTGCCGGAGGGCTCATAGTGTTCAGCCCCCGCGCGTTTCACTCGATGGCCAGCGGAGAGCGACACAAACCCTGAGCAGCCTGCGCCGCCCAGGGTGGTAGAAGGCCTGCCCGTCACGGCGTTTGGTCGGAGCTTCCCTTGCTCGGCGTTGGCAGATTTTCAGCCGGTATCCTTTGCGCTGGCTGACACCCTGCAGAGCAGCTGCCACACGCGTCACTTGCGCAACCACCAGTTGCCGACGATCTCAAACGGCGCCACAGGCTGCGCGCGCAGCCGAGCAGCACGAGCGCTACGATGGCGTATTGCACCAGGAGGCTCATGAGGCGGCCCGAACGATGCTGTAGGTCAGCCACGCCATGACGTAGGCCACAACGAACATGTAGCCAAACGCCAAACCCACCTGCCGCCAGCTGGCAGTCTCCTTGCGGATCACCGCCAAGGTCGACATGCATTGAGGCGCGAATGCGAACCAGACCATCAGCGACAGCGCGCTGGCCATCGAGATCTGCGCCGACAACACGTGGCCAAGTGACGACACATCCTCGGCGCTGGCCACTGAATACACCGTCGCCAGCGTTGCCACCGCCGTTTCCCTGGCTGCGAAAGCCGGGATCAGTGCCAGGGTAATCTGCCAGTTGAAACCCAGCGGAGCAAAAAGCGGCTGCAGGGCTTTGCCCAGATAGCCCGCCACGCTGTAATCGATCGCGGCCCCGGCTGCACCGGCGGGGGGCGCTGGGAATGTCGAGATGAACCACATGACGACGGTGAGGGCCAGGATCACCCCGGTGAGTTTCTTCAGAAACAGATAACCACGCTCCCACAGTCTCTGGGCCAGGTCCCTTGCGCAGGGCATCCTGTAGGCCGGCAGCTCCATCAGTAGCAGTGGTTGCGCCATGGCCGTGGGCCTCAGGCGCTTGCATACCCAGCCTACGGCCATGGCGCCGACGATCCCCAGCACATACAGCGCAAGCAGTACCAGCCCCTGCAAGCCGAGCACGCCTGCTATGGTCTTGTCGGGTATCACCGCGCCTATCAGAAGGGCATACACCGGCAAGCGTGCCGAGCACGTCATCAGCGGCGCTACCAGTATGGTTGTGAGCCGGTCGTAGCGGTCGCTGATGCTGCGTGCCCCGATGATGCCCGGGATGGCGCAGGCAAAGCTCGACAGCAAAGGGATGAACGAGCGGCCCGACAGGCCCACCCCTCGCATCAGTCGATCGAGTATGAACGCTGCGCGGGGCAGATAACCGGATTCCTCCAGAACGAAAATACAGAAGAACAGCACCAGAATTTGCGGCATGAAACCCAACACGGTGCCCAGGCCACCGATCAACCCGTCGCACAGCAACCCTTGTAGCGGGCCGGCAGGTAGAAGGGTGCGGGTCAGCGTTGCCAGCAGGTCGAAACCGTCAGCGATGGCGTCAGTGATGGGTTTACCCACCAGGTAGACGCTTTGGAAAACCACCAGCATGACCGTCAACAGCACTAAAGGGCCCACCAGGGGGTGGATCAGCCATCGGTCAATGGCATCTACGCGTGTATCACCCACCTGCGGGGTTACCACGCAGGTGGCGAGAATCTGACGAACCCGGGTGTGCAGGTCCTCTTCCATCGGTACCGCTGCAACCTGGTGTTCGCAGGGTGCATCGAGCGCCTTGAGCAGCTCGTCAGCCCCGTCGCGACGAACGGCGATGGTTTGCACGACAGGCGCATTCAGCGCCGCTGACAGCTTGCGGGTGTCGATGCATATACCGCGCTTGCGCGCAGCATCGGCCATGTTCAAGACCAGGATGATGGGGATGTCGTAACGTTGGACTTCAAGGACGAAACGCAGGTGCAAACGCAGGTTGGTGGCGTCTACGACGCACAGCAGCAAATCGGGGCGAGCCTCGCCGGGGTAGTCGCCCTGAAGCACGCGCAGTGTCACCCGTTCATCGTCGCTGACGGCAGACAGGCTGTAGGTGCCCGGCAAATCGAGAACCCGGCATGCGCGGCCTGACGCTGTGCGAAGCACGCCCTCTTTGCGCTCGACCGTCGCGCCAGCATAGTTCGCCACCTTTTGCCGCGCACCGGTGAGCACGTTGAAGAGGGCTGTCTTTCCGCAATTCGGGTTGCCGACCAGGGCTAAGCGGGTCCCGGACATCAGACGCCTACCTCCACCACGATGCGCATGGCTTCATTACGGCGCAGCGCGAAGCGGGTGCCGGCAACCTGTACCAGAATGGGGTCTGCTCCCCACGGTGCGCGCGCCACTACCGTTACAGGTTCACCGGGGACAAATCCGATATCCTGCAGGCGCTGGCTGAGGCAATCAGAGGTGTCCGCCTTCAGAACCTCGGTGACGAACGCTTTTTGCTGATGCGGCAAATCGCACAGATACATCGAACTACCCATGATGTTAATGATTCGGATTTGCGTTGATGCTATTGGCCGCGCAGGCCAGATACAAGGAATGTGAAGATATCTTCACGAAAGCCAGGCACCTGGTGTATCTGGTTTGAGCGCGAGGCGCAGATGACGTTTATCAACCCTGCTCACAAGGACCTGACCGCATGAAAGCACCCTTGACCTTCTGCCTGCTGGCAGCCATGACCGGCACGGCCCTGGCCGCGCCCCCCGTTTCGCGCCTCGATGAGGTGCTTCAGCGCGGTACGCTCAAGGTCTGCACGACGGGCGACTACAAGCCCTATTCTTCCCTGCGTGCGGACGGCAGCTATGAAGGCATCGACATTGCCATGGCACAGTCCCTGGCCAAGAGCCTCGATGTGAACATTCAGTGGGTGCCCACCACCTGGAAAACCCTGATGCCGGACTTCCTGGGCCAAGGCTGTGACATTGCAGTCGGGGGCATTTCGGTGTCACTGGAGCGGCAGAGGAAGGCATTTTTCAGCGAGTCACTGGGCGTCGACGGCAAGATCCCGCTGGTACGCTGCGCCGATGTGCAGCGTTATCAGACCGTGGCGCAAATCAACCAGCCCCAGGTCAGCGTGATCGAACCCGCTGGTGGCACCAACGAGGCGTTCGCACGGGCGCATCTGGGCCAGGCGAGCATACGCCTGCACGATAACGTGACGATTTTCGACGAGCTGCTGTCGGGCAAGGCCGATGTGATGATCACTGACGCCAGCGAAGCCCGTTATCAGCAGAAGCTCAAACCCGGGTTGTGCGCGGTCAACCCGGAGCGCGCCATGCAATACAGCGAAAAAGCCTTCCTGCTGCCTCGTGATGATGTGGCCTGGAAAGGCTACGTCGACCAGTGGTTGCACCTGAGCGTGGCCAACGGCAGCTACGACAGCATCACTGCGCAGTGGCTGGCGGCGCCCTGAGGCTGCCACAACCGCCCGTTTCCAGGCGATTGTGATCGTTGCGCCCTCTGCCAGGTCAGACAGCGGCGGCGAGCTTGGCGCTGGTCTGGCGACGGCGATAGGCACTGTCGCGGCTCGCCAGCCACCAGTACAGCGGCGAAGTGATCAGCAGGCCCACCAGCCAGGACAGGTCGGCGCCGTTGATGTGCTCGGAGATCGGCCCCACGTACAGCGGCGTGTTCATGAACGGGATCTGCACCACGATACCCACGGCATAGGCGGCCAGCGCCTGCGGGTTGTAGCGCCCGTAGATACCGCCATCGACCTTGAAGATCGACTGGATGTCGTAGTCGCCCTTGTGAATCACATAGAAGTCGATCAGGTTGATCGCAGTCCACGGCACCAGCACCACCAGCAACACCAGCACCATGTCGACGAAGTGGCCGATGAAGTCGGCTGAGGCAAACACTGCCACTACGCAGCAGGCCACCAGCACGATCAGCGACAGTACCGCACGGCTCTTGGCGGTGGGGATCCAGCGGTAGGCGAAGGTCTGGATCAGGGTGATGATCGACAGCACTGCGCCGTAGAGGTTGAGAGCGTTGTGGCTGATCACGCTGAGCAGGAACAGCACCAGCATGATCGGGCCGAGGGTGCCGGTGGCGAGCTTGACCGCATCCATGGTGTCCATGCCGGCGGGGATCGCCAGCACCGCGACGGCGCCGAAGATGAACGATAGGCTCGAGCCCAGCGCCGACCCCAGGTAGGTGGTCCAGAAGGTCGAAGATACCTTCACGTCAGCCGGCAGGTATCGCGAGTAGTCCGACACGTACGGGGCGAAGGCGATCTGCCACAGCGCCGCCAGCGACACCGTGGCCAGCCAGCCGGCCAGGTTGAAGCCGCCGCGGGTCAGGAAATCGTCGCTCTGCACGTGGCTGAAGATGTAGCCGAAGCCGACCGCGATGCCGATGCCCAGTACCCAGGTGCCGATGCGGTTGAGTACGTGGATGAAGCGATAGCCGATGATGCCGATGATTCCCGAGCCCAGCGCGCCGATGACGATACCCACCGGTACCGGCACGCTGTCTACCACGCCATGCAGCGATTTGCCGGCCAGGACGATGTTGGAGGCGAAAAAGCCGATGTACATCACCCCGGCGATCACCACCACCAGCAGTGCCCCGAGCGAGCCGAACTGGGCGCGGCTCTGGATCATCTGTGGGATGCCCATTTGCGGGCCCTGCGCCGAGTGCAGTGCCATCAACACGCCGCCGACCAGGTGGCCGACCAGAATGGCGACGATGCCCCACAGCAGGTTCAGGTGAAACAGCTGCACGCCGAGCGCGCCGGTGACGATGGGCAGCGGCGCGATGTTGCCGCCAAACCACAGCGTGAACAGATCCCTTACCTTTCCATGGCGGTCTTGTGGCGGCACGTAGCCGATCGTGTGTTTTTCTATGAGGGGTGCCGAATTGGCTGCACTGGTCATGACTGACTCCAAGGCAAGGTGGGGCATCGGGTGCTGCCCGGGTGCGTGCCGGCGAAGGGCGACGCGTTCTTGTTGGAGCGATGATGCGGGGAGCGGGGGGAAGGAGAAATTAGTAAATATGTGCCCATAAACCTTAAAAAACCTAAGGCTGACAAAAGGTTAAGAGGCCAGTGGTAGCAAAGAGCGCGCCACCGGGCTGGAAGGCGCGGGCTTGGCCGGTTCGGGCAGGCATGCGTGCATACGGGTGGGCGGTGTTGGTGCGAACTGCCCGATTGCAGTGCGCCCGGTTACATCGGCAGTATCCGGTCCTGAATCACCTCTTTCATCACCAGGGTCGAACTCAAGCGCTTGACGTTGGGGATGCTGGTCAGTTGTTCGTCATACAGTTTCTGAAACGCCGGCAGGTCTTTTGCCACGACATGCAGCAGGTAGTCCGGATCTCCGAACAGCCGCTGCGCCTCGACGATCTGCGGTATTTCGCCCAGAGCCGCCTCAAAATCCGCCACTGGCTGACGGGTGACTTCGCGCAACGTGACGAACACCAGCGCGGCGAAGTTCAGCCCCAACGCGCTGGGTGCCAGGCGTGCGTGGTAACCGAGGATCGCCCCTGATTCCTCCAGCGCCTTTAGCCGCCGATGGCAAGGTGACAGGCTCAGCCCCACGCGATCGGCCAACTCGGTAACCGACAAACGACCATCTTTTTGCAGCTCGGCAAGTATCTTGCGGTCTGTCCTGTCCACGGGGAAAATTCTTCCACTAATAAGGCGTTGAGGGGGAATATACGAAAGATAATGCCCCGCTGGAATCCGTACGCTTTCCTCACTCCAAATTCAGTGAAGGAAGTCTGACGTGTCAATCAATGTGCTGGCGGCGTTCTGGGCCGTGTCATTGCTGTTCGTGATCACCCCCGGTGCAGACTGGGCTTACGCTATCTCGGCCGGCATGCGCGGGCGCTGGGTGATGCCAGCGGTCGCCGGCATGCTGTCCGGGCATTTTCTGGCAACACTGATCGTTGCGGCTGGCGTGGGGAGCCTGGTTGTCGGGCACCCACAGGCATTGTTGTTGCTGACCTTGGCGGGTTGCACCTACCTGCTCTGGCTGGGCGGCAACCTGTTGCTGAGCCCGGCGGTGCCACAAGGGGGGCCGAGTGATTCAAGCGATAGCGGCTCGCGCTGGGCGTTCAGAGGCTTTTGCGTGAGCGGGCTCAACCCCAAGGTATTCCTGTTGTTCCTGGCCTTGCTGCCGCAATTCACGGACCCTCAGTCGAGTTGGCCGGTACCTGTACAGATCCTGCTGCTGGGGCTGGTCCACCTGTGCAGCTCGCTGGTGATCTATCTGCTGGTAGGTTATGGCGCCAAAGCCGTCCTGAGTACCCGGCCGGAGGCGGCGAAGAGGGTGGGGCGGTTATCGGGAGCGGCGATGATCCTGGTGGCGCTGGGGTTGATGGTGGGGCAATTCGGCTGAGGGGCCAGTGACTAACGGCGAGTAGCGGGGAACGAACTGTTTATTGCACATCTCTTATCCTCAGATGGATGGCAATGTGCCCGGGACTCCCCAGAGATGAAACCGCTTCAACGACACGAAACCCCAACGCCGCTACCGCACTTTCTGCTCAATGGCGGTGCCATCGGCACACGGCTGCAGACGATGGACTGGAGCGATTCACCGCTCGGCCCGCCGCAATCCTGGTCGCCCCACCTGCAGGCGGTGATGGCCACATTACTGCCGGCCCAGGCCCAGTTCGTGCTGTTCTGGGGGGAGGCTTTTGCAGCGCTTTACAACGACGCCTACGCGCCGACCATTGGCAGCAAGCATCCCCACGCTTTAGGGCGCCCAGCCCAGGAATACTGGCGCGAACTGTGGCATGACCTCGAACCGTTGCTGCGTGGCGTGCGAGAGACTGGCCAGACCTTTTCGGCCAAGGATCGCCCCTTTTATATAGAGCGCCACGGATCGGGCGAAACGGTGTACTTCGACGTGTCGTATTCCGCAGTGCGTGAGGCCGATGGCAGTGTCGGCGGGGTGCTGTGCCTGGTCACCGAGACCACCGAGAGGGTACGCTTGCAGCAGAATCAGGCGTTTTTGCTGGAGTTGAGCCGCACGTTGCCTGGGTTGGGTGAAGCCGATCGCATCGAAGCCTACGTGGTGAGCCGCCTGGCTGAGCACCTGGGTGCGACGCAGGTCTGTTTCGCTGAGGATCAGGGCGACGGCGTAGGGTTCAAGGTTGCGCACGACTGGGCTGATGGCGTGCCATCGCTGGTCGGGCAACACCGCTACGCGCGCTACGGCGCTGCGCTGCATGAGCGACTGGCGGCAGGGCAGGTGGTGCAGCAAGCGTATGACAGTGCAACGTCACCCCTGGGCGGCCTTTGCTCGACGTTGCATGTGCCGGTGCTGCGTGGCGGTCGCCTGGAAGCCATGCTCGGCGTGCATTGTCATGGCCCGCGCCAGTGGCTTGAAGAGGAATGCCGCTTGGTGGAGGAGACGGCCAAGCAAGGCTGGGCGGCCATCACCCATGCCCGCGCAGAACGCGCCCTGCACCTGCTCAACGACAGCCTGGAGGAGCGCGTCACGGCGGCACTCGCCCAGCGTGAGGCCGCGATGCTGCAGTTGCACGAAGCGCATAAGCTGGAAATGATCGGGCAACTGACGGGCGGTATTGCCCATGACTTGAACAACATGCTCACGCCTATCATCGGCTCTTTCGAACTGCTGCGCCGGCACTCACAGTCCGACCGTGCCCCGCGCCTGATCGATGGGGGGCTGCAGGCTGCCGAACGGGCACGCAATCTGGTCGCGCGCTTGCTCAGCTTCGCCCGTCGGCAAACCCTCAAGCCCCAGGCAGTTTCGCTGGCCGCTCTGGTAGAGGACATGCACGAGATGCTGGCCCGATCACTGGGGCCGACCATCGCGGTGAGCGTGCAGATTGACCCGGCTTTGCCTGCGGTGGTCGTAGACCCTCATCAACTTGAGCTGGCGCTGCTGAACCTGGCGGTCAACGCACGCGACGCCATGCTCGAAGGTGGCGCCCTGAGCATCTGCGCCGGGCTTGAGGGCGAGGGCCCCGAAAGGCCGGCGACTCTGGCGGCGGGACAGATGGTGTGGCTGCAGGTTCGCGACAGTGGCAGTGGCATGGATGAAGATCAGTTGCGCCGTTGCGTCGAACCGTTCTACTCCACCAAAGGCGTCGGCAAGGGCACCGGCCTTGGCCTGCCGATGGTTCAGGGGCTGGCCGTACAGTCCGGTGGCGGCTTCGAGATACGCTCGCAGCAAGGGCAGGGTACGGTTGCCACGTTGTGGCTGCCGAGCAGCGATGGGGTTGCGGTGTGTCGTGACAGTGAACGGGCAGAGGTGCCGCTGGCAGACCCTACGCGTCGGGTGCTGCTGGTGGACGACGAAGAGATCGTGCGCCATGCCACAGCCTTGCAATTGCGCGACCTGGGGTATCAGGTGACCGAAGCGGCCAGTGCCGCTGCAGCGTGGCAGTTGGTAGAAAAGGGCTGGTGGCCTGATGTTCTGGTGACCGATCATGTCATGGCGGATATGACCGGGGTGCGGTTCGCTCAACGGATGCGCGAGCGCCAGGCTGACCTGCCCGTGCTGATCATAACCGGCTATGCCAACCTGACACCGCGCGAACTCAAGGGCTTCGAGGTGTTGCGCAAGCCGTATCGGCGCGCAGAACTGGCGCAGAGGGTGGCGCGCCTGCTTACCGGCAGGCCTTGACGGCCTTCAAGGCGCCAGCACCTTGCCAAGCAACTGGCATACTTGCTCGACCGAGTACGGCTTTGCCAGAAAGGTGAACCCCTCGTGGCCGCCTTCAGCAATCGCGTCGCTGTAGCCGGAGGTGAGGATCACCGGCAATTGCGGACGCTGGCGGCGTAGCTCGCGGGCCAGGGCCAGGCCGCCCATACCGGGCATGACCACATCGGAAAATACCGCATCGAAGTCGCCTGCCGGCCCTGCCAGCTCCACCAGGGCGTGTTCCGCTGAGTTCACCCAGCAGATTCGGTACCCGTGGTCTTCGAGGATCTGCGCGGTGAAATTGCCCAGATCGGGGTTGTCTTCCACCACCAGTATCCGCCGCCGCGCGCCGTTCACCTGAGGGGCGCTGAACTCGGCGGCCCTATCGGCGTGCTCGGCAGGCGGTTCCTCTTGCGGCAGGTACAGGGTAAAGGTCGTCCCCTGGCCCGGGACGCTGGCAACCTCCACATCCCCCCCGGATTGCTTGGCAAAACCGAACACCTGCGATAGCCCGAGCCCCGTGCCTTCCCCGGGTGCCTTGGTGGTGAAGAACGGGTCGAAGATGCGCTCGAGCAGTTCATCCGGGATGCCAGCACCGCTGTCCACCACTGAGATGGCGGCGAACGGCCCGTCGTGTGCCTGCTGGTCGCGCAGGCCAGGCATGCGTTGGTTGGGCAGCAGGCGCAAATGCAAGGTGCCTTCGCCGGCCATGGCATCACGGCCATTGAGCATCAGGTTGATCACCGCGGTTTCCAGTTGGCTGAGGTCGGCGCGGATGTGGCATGGCGTCGGCGGCAACTCCAGTGCTACCTGGATCCGCGCCCCCGTGGCGGTGTCGAGCATGTCGGCCATCGCCTGCAGGCGCGCCCCGGCTTCGAATAGCTGGGGGCTCAATGCCTGACGGCGGGCAAAGGCCAGCAACTGGCCTGTCAGCTTGGCGCCGCGGTCGACAGTGTCGGCCATGGTCTTGAGGTAGCGTTCGCGGCGGCTTTGCTCGAGGTTGGGGCGCTGCAGAAAGTGCAGCGACGAGCGGATGATGGTGAGCAGGTTGTTGAAGTCATGGGCGACGCCACCGGTCAACTGGCCGATGGCTTCGAGCTTCTGGGCCTGGCGGAGCACGGCCTCGGTATGCAGCAGTTGGGTAGTGCGTTCTTCGACGCGGTGCTCCAGGGTGGCGTTGAGCGATTCGAGCGCAGCCAGCGCCTCCCGCACTTCGGCGTGGGACTGGACCCGCTGGATATGCGCCCAGCAACGCTCTGTCACTTCCCCGATCAGCGCCTGTTCGTAGCCCGTCCACTGCCGTGGCATTTTATCGTGGATGGCCATCAGCGCGGTGAGTCGGCCGTCCTTGACCAATGGCATGCAGATGGTGGCGGTAATGCCGATGGCCTGGAAGGTGGCAGCTTCGTCACTGGCCAACTCGTTCAGGTTGTCGTTGATCACCAGCGGCAGGCCGTTGCGCAGTTGGCTGACGGCCAGGCGGCCGAAGTCAGCCAGGCGGTATTGGCCCAGCAGCCGTGGGGAACCCGGGGCGACAGCGTCGCCGCAGATCGTGAAGCCATCTTGGTCGGCATCCATCACGGCATAGGCGCAACTGGACAGCTGCAGGTGCTCCACCAGCATGCCGGTGGTGATGGCCATTACCCGGTCCGGATCCGTGGCATTCGCCACGGCCCGCCCCAGGTCGTCAAGAAATGCCAGCCGCTGGTTGGTGACCACACTGCTGGTCGTCTCGGTGACCGTGTCGAGCATGCCCACCACTTCGCCGTTCTGGTCACGAATGGGGCTGTAGCAGAAGGTGAAGTAAGCACGCTCCGGGCCGCCGTTGCGGTCGATGGTCAGCGGGAAGTCTTCGATATAGACGGCTTCGCCGCCCAGGGCGCGTTCGGCCATGGCCGAGATGTCTGCCCAGGCTTCTTGCCACACTTCGCGAAACGGCTTGCCCAGCGCACCGGGTTTTTTGCCAAGGATTGGCAAGAACGCGTCGTTGTGCAGGGTAAGCAGGTCGGGGCCCCAGAGAATCGCCTGAGGAAAGCGCGAGGCCAGGCACAGGGCCACGGTGGTCTTGAGTACGTCAGGCCATCCCTCGATCGGGCCCAGGGAGGTCGTGGTCCAGTCGTGATTGCGAATGCGCTCGGCCATCAGCCCGCCGCCGTCCAGCCATTTAGCCATGTGTGCTCCGCCCATCCTTTTGCCGGGGATGCCAAGGGTGCACCGAGCATAACCGATTGGCGAGGGCTTTATGCTGCATGCCGGTGATCAGCCGCAGCAGGGTCAACGAATGAAGTGCACCTTGCCGGTGTCGTCATTGCCCATGTAGATCCCGTACACCCCAGCCTGCCGCTCGAGGATGTAACGCTCGAGAATCTGCCGTATCGCCGGATAGTAGATCTCGTCCCAAGGGATCTGGTCGGGTTCGAAGAACGTGTAGGCCAGCGTTTCTGGCCCGTACTGGCCGGTCTCCTCGGTGGCGATCGCGCGAAAGATGATGTACACCTCGCTGATTGTCGGCACGCTGAAGATCGAGTAGGGTGAGACGATTTCGGCACGCACGCCGCTTTCTTCCCACACCTCACGCAGCGCTGCCTGCTCGGTGGTTTCGCCCGCTTCCATGAACCCGGCCGGCAGCGTCCAGGTGCCGGGGCGCGGCGGGATCGCCCGCTGGCACAGCAGGTACTTGCCATCGCGTTCGATGATGCAGCCGGCGATGATCTTCGGGTTGATGTAGTGGACATAGCCGCACCCGGTACAGTGCAGGCGCTCATGGGTGTCGCCATGGGGAACGCCCCGGGCCAGTTCTGTGGTGCAGTGCGGGCAGTAGCGCGGGGCGTTGGGCATGGTCAGCGGCCTATGCGGGGTTCTATACGGGGTTCCTTGAGGGCCAGAGGCTCGACCATGTCGCGCACCTTGGTGTTGTCGTCCTGCTTCTGGCGCAGGTAGTCCAGGGCCACCTTGGCGGCGGCGCGCACATGGTCGACCGAGGCCTGGTGGGCCACCAGCGGGTCGCCACTCTTGATGGCGTCGACGATCTTTTCCATTTCAAGGTTGCTGGCGCCGCGGCGGTTCTGCTGCGACACCGAGGTGGCGCGCAGGTAGCTGATGCGCGCCTGCAACTGGCGCAGCTGCTGCGCTGCGACCTGGTTGCCGGAGCCTTCGAGCAGCACCTCGTAGAAGCCTTGGACCGAGTCCAGCACCTGCTGCAGCTCGCCTTCCTCGAGTGCCTCGCGGTTGACCTCCAGCGCCCGTTCCAGGGCCCGGATGTCCTTGGCTTTGGCATTGAGGGTGAACAGCTGCACGATCAGGCCTTCGAGTACACAGCGCAGCTCGTAGATATCGCGGGCGTCTTCCAGGGTGATGATGGCCACGCGTGGCCCCTTGGCATCGGCGAATTCCACCAGGCCTTCGGACTCCAGGTGTCGCAGGGCTTCACGCACCGAGGTACGGCTGACACCAAGGCGGTCGCAGAGGTCGCGCTCGACCAGGCGATCGCCGGGGAGCAGGTGGAAATTCATGATCGCGCCGCGCAGCTTGTCGAGCACGATTTCACGCAGTGTTACGGGGTTGCGGTTGACCTTGAAGCTGTCGTCGAGTGGCTGGCGTTTCATCAGGTGCGCTCTTTATGAGGCTGTTTCGCCAACATCGCGGAACACCCCGAACCGAGGTGCTCCCTGCAGTGGTTCGAACAGCCCGTTGTTAACGGGTTGACTCCGCATCGGCTTCGGCGAACGCTTCGCGGGCCAGGCGGAAACTGTCCACCGCCGCGGGCACGCCGCAATAAATGCCGACCTGGAGCAGGATCTCGCGAATCTGTTCACGGCTCAGGCCATTACGCAAGGCGCCGCGAATATGGAGCTTGAGCTCGTGGGGCCGGTTGAGCGCGGAAATCATGGCCAAGTTTATCATGCTGCGCTCTTTGAGCGACAAGCCATCGCGGCCCCAGACGTGGCCCCAGCAGTACTCGGTAACCAGCTCCTGCAAAGGCTTGGTGAAGTCGTCGGCGTTCTGGATCGAGCGGTTCACGTAGTCCTCGCCCAGCACCTGGGTACGGATCTGCAAGCCTTTTTCATACTTTTCGTTGCTCATCGTCTGGCTCCGAATCAAAAGAGGGGCCGCAACCAAGGGTGAGAGGGTCGCGCGGCCCCTGAAAAAAGAACTGTCGGAGCCGCTTTGCGGCCCCGAGGGCATCAGCCCAGCGGGGGCAGGGCGCCCAGTTTGCCTTTGTGGTAGACCATCGGGGTCACCGGGTCGGCGGGCAGCACCAGGTTCTTCACCGCGCCGACGATGATCGCGTGATCGCCGCCGTCATACTCGCGCCACAACTCGCACTCGATGATCGCCGTGGCCTTGCTCAGCAACGGGTTGCCCAGCTCGCTCAGGTGCCACTCGATGCCTTTGGCCTTGTCCTTGCCCTTGCCGGCGAAGGCGTAAGCCTCGGCAGTCTGCTCGGCGGACAGCAGGTGGATCGCGAACTGCTTGCTGTCGCGCAGGATCGGGTAAGTGTCAGAGGCGTAGTTGGGGCAGAACAGCACCAGCGCCGGGTCGATCGACAGCGCACTGAATGCGCTGGCGGTGATGCCGACAATGCCGCCGTCGGCGTCCAGCGTGGTGACCACCGTGACCCCTGACGGGAAGGAGCCCATCACGTCTTTGTAGATGCCTGGTTCGATCATCGTGTATTACCTCTTAGCGCATCACAAACGGGTCGGGCATCGGCGCGGTGGACAGGTTGATCCACACGGTCTTCAGCTCGGTATAGGCCAGCACCGAATCGATGCCGCTTTCACGGCCGTAGCCGCTGTTCTTGAAACCGCCGATCGGCGCCATGGCCGACACGGCGCGGTACGTATTGACCCAGATGATCCCCGAACGCACGTCACGGGCCAGGCGGTGGGCGCGGCCCAGGTCGCGCGTCCAGATGCCGGCAGCGAGGCCGAACTGCGAGTCGTTGGCGATGGCAAGGGCCTCTTCCTCGGTCTTGAAGCGGATGACCGCGGCGACCGGGCCGAACACTTCTTCCTGCATGATGGTCATCGAGTTGCTGTCGCACTCGAACAGGGTCGGTTCGTAGAACCAGCCTTCGCCCTCGACGTCGGCACGTTTGCCGCCCATGTGCAGCGTGGCGCCTTCGGCCTTGGCCGCAGCAACCAGGCTTTCGACCACGGCCAGCTGCTGGGCAGTGGCCATCGGGCCCATTTCGCTGGCGTCGTCTTGGGGGTTGCCGATGCGGATGCGCTTGGCCCGTTCGATCAGGCGGGCGACGAATTCGTCGAAGATCTCGTCCTGCACCAGCAGGCGCGAACCTGCCACGCAGCTTTGCCCGGAGGCCGCGTAGATGCCGGCCACTGCGCCGTTGATGGCACTGTCCAGGTCGGCGTCGGCGAAAATGATGTTCGGCGACTTGCCGCCCAGCTCAAGCGACAGCTTGGCGAAGTTCTCGGCACTGCTGCGCACCACGTGGCGTGCGGTGGCGGCGCCGCCGGTGAAGGCGATCTTGCGTACCAGCGGGTGGCGCGTCAGTGCCGCGCCGGTGCTGGGGCCGTAGCCGGTGACCACATTGACTACGCCGGCAGGGAAGCCCGCTTCCAGAGCCAGGCGCGCCAGCTCGAGGATGGTCGCCGAGGCATGCTCGGAAGGCTTGAGCACGATGGTGTTGCCGGCGGCCAGGGCGGGCGCCAGTTTGATCGCGGTGAGGTACAGGGGGCTGTTCCACGGGATGATCCCGGCCACCACGCCGATCGGCTCGTGCACGGTGTAGGCGAACAGGTCCGGCTTGTCCAGCGGCAGGGTGCCGCCTTCGAGCTTGTCGGCGAGGCCCGCGGTGTAGTGGAAGAACTCTGGCAGGTAGCCGACCTGGCCCCGGGTTTCGCGGATCAGCTTGCCGTTGTCACGGCTTTCCAGCTGAGCCAGGTGTTCTTTGTTGTCGGCGATCAGGTCACCCAGCCTGCGCAGCAGCTTGCCCCGCGCGGTGGCGGTGATGCTGCGCCAGGCTTTGCTGTCGAACGCACGCTGGGCAGCCTGAACGGCCAGCTCCACATCGGCTTCATCGGCGTCGGGCAGTTGAGCCCAGGCCTGGGCGGTGGCCGGGTTGAGGCTATCGAAGGTCTTGCCGCTCTGGGCATCGAGCCATTGGCCGTCGATGCACATCTGGAAACGAACGAGGGTCATGCAACAATCCCCTTGGCGGATTCGGTGAGGGTGCGGGCCTGGCTGAGGAAATCCAGCAGCATCTTGTTGACTTCTCGGGGGGCCTCCACCGGCATCATATGCCGTTGCTCGGCGAGGACCACACTTTGCGCGCCAGGAATGCTGGCAGCGAGCTGGCGGGTCATGGCCGGGGTGGAGCCCGTGTCGAGTTCGCCGGTGGCGATCAGTGTCGGTACCTGGATGCTGCCCAGATCAGCGGCGCGGTACATGTCCTGGGTGGCGAACAGCGAGTAAGTGGTGTGATAGCCCTGCGGGTCGTTGCTCGCCAGCACCTGGCGAATCGCGGCGACCTGCGCCGGGTTGGCTGCCTTGTACTCCCGGCTGAACCAGCGGTCGAGCGCGGCGTCGACGTTGGCGTCGGGGCCTTGCTGGGCAGCCTGGGCTGCGCGCGCGATGACCCCGGCGCTCTGTTCCGGGCTGCGGTTGAACACGCTGTTGAGCACCACCAGCGCGGACAAACGCTGCGGGTAGTTCAGGGCAAAGGCGCGTGCGACCAGGCCACCCATGGAGAAGCCGATCACGGTCGCCTGGGCGATCTGCAGATGGTCGAGCAGTTCTGCCAGCTGGTCGGCGTAGCCTTCCAGGCCGGTATCGGCGGCAGGCAGTGCGCTCTGGCCATGGCCGAGCATGTCGTAGGCAATGACGCGGTAGTCGTTGGCCAGGCCCACGAACTGCCCGCCCCACATTTCCTTGTTCAGGCCCACGCCGTGGATCAGCACCACGGGTTGGCCCTGGCCTTGGGCCAGGTAACTGGTCCCGGCCGGTGTACGTTCAGCGACAGGCTGAATCATGGAGGGCGCTCCTTGAAGGTCGGGCGCGGCGGGTAAGCACGCCACGCCCCGGCCCGTCTTGGTTGTTGTTATTGAGCGTTGGCTTTTTCGGCAGCCAGTTCTTCCAGGTCGATGTAACGGTTACCGATGCGCGGGTGCAGGCGGCCGCCGTCGGCAGCGCCCAGTACCACGACGATTTCGTCGGCACGCGGGGCGTCTTCGATCTGCATTTCCAGGGTGATGTAGTGCGAGCGCAGGCCTTCGTCGTCTTTCTGCATCATCGGGATCTGGATCGAGGTGCCCGGGCCGCCGCGCTTGTTGGTGAAGCTCAGGTAGCTCTTGGCTTGTACGGCTTCGCGGTAGTGGTTGCCGAAGCGCAGGGTGTGGATCACCGCCGAAGCGTGTTCGATCTCGCCATCGGCGCCGACCACGGCAGCTTTACCGTAGGCTTCGATCTTGTCGGCACCGCCAATGGCAGCGGTGAGGCGCTCGACCATCAGCGCACCCAGCTCGGAGCAGTTGGCGCGGATTTCTGGCTTGAGGTCTTCAACGAAGCCGCGGCCGGCCCATGGGTTCTTGATCACCACGGCCAGGCCGACCATGGTCACCGGCTTGTCGGTGGCCTTGCCGCCTTCGATGCGGGTCTCTTCGGAGTAGGTGACGATCTTGCGGATTTCGAAACTCATGAGGGGCTCCTGGTGAGGGTTATCAGCTCTTGTTGTCTGATGGTATACCATAATATTTGTTGTGCAAGAGCCCGCTGAAAATTTCTCCAAGCAGGAGACGAAAGGCGGCCGCAAGCCGCAAGCCGCAAGCTGCAAGCGCCGAGCTCACGGCCGAGCACGTACGCTGTTACTTGAAGCTTGAAGCTTGTAGCTTGCAGCTAAAAAAAACGCCCACGCCCGAGGGCCTTGGCGGCCTCCGGGGAGCGGGCTGTTCCAGCAACGCTTTCAGGTAAGGGGAATTCAGGCGAACGCCGGCACCACTTCCTTGATAAACAGCTCGAGCGATTTCTTCTTCTCGGCGTGGGGCAGGCTGTTGTCGCACCAGAAGCTGAACTCGTCGACGCCCAGTTCCTGGTAGTACTTGATGCGCGCGATGATTTCTTCCGGCGTACCGATCATGGTGTTCTTGCGGATGTTCTCCAACGCGAAGGCCGGCACCTCGGCGAACTTCGACTCCGGGCTCGGCTCCAGGAAGCCGTTGACCGGGACCGTCTTGTTGCCAAACCAGGCATCGAAGGTGCGGTAGAAGCGCGAGATGGCCTGGGCGCCGACTTTCCAGCCCTCGGGCTCCGACGGGCTGTGCACGTGGGTGTGGCGCAGCACCATCAGTTGCGGGCGGGGTACCTCGGGGTTGTTGTCCAGCGCAGCCTGGAACTTGTTTTTCAGGTCCAGTACTTCTTCATCACCCTTCATCAACGGGGTGACCATCACGTTGCAACCGTTTTTCACCGCAAAGTTGTGTGAGTCCGGGTCGCGCGCAGCGATCCACATCGGCGGCATGCCATGCTGCACCGGCTTGGGCACGCTGGTGGAGGTCGGGAAATTGTAGACCTCGCCTTCATGGGCGTAGTCGCCTTCCCACAGTTTGCGTACCGCCGGCACCATTTCGCGCAGGGCCTTGCCGCCGTCGGTGGCCGGCATGCCATTGGCCATGCGGTCGAACTCGAACTGGTAGGCGCCGCGGGCCAGGCCCACTTCCATGCGACCGTTGCTGATCACGTCGAGCAGGGCGCACTCGCCGGCCACGCGGATCGGGTTCCAGAACGGCGCAATGATGGTGCCGGCGCCCAGACGGATCTTCTCGGTGCGCGCGGCCAGGTAGGCCAGCAGCGGCATCGGGCTGGGCGAAATGGTGTATTCCATGGCGTGGTGTTCGCCGATCCATACGGTGCTGAAACCGCCGTTTTCGGCCATCAGGGTCAGTTCGGTGAGGTCCTCGAACAGCTGGCGGTGGCTGACCTGTTCATCCCAACGTTCCATGTGTACGAACAACGAAAATTTCATGGGGCATTCCTCGCAGCTTGAAAGTCTCGCCTGGCGTGCCAGGCGTCAGTAATAACGTCAGGCGCCTCAGGCGAAGGCGGGCAGGCTGGCCATTTTGCCGCGGCAGTAGACCATGGGCCGTGGTGCCTGCTCGGGAACGATCAGGTTGTGCACCTTGCCGACCATGATCGCGTGGTCGCCACCTTCATATTCACGCCACAACTCGCATTCGATCACCGCAGTGGCCCCTGCCAGCACCGGGTTGCCCAGTTCGCTCAGGGTCCACTCGATGCCCGCAGCCTTGTCCTTGCCTTTTTTGGCGAAGGCGTAGGCTTCAGCTTGCTGTTCGCCAGAGAGCAGGTGAATGGCAAAGCGCTTGTTCTTGATCAATACCGGGTAGGAATCGGAACTGTAGTTGGGGCAGAACAGCACCAGCGGCGGGTCCATCGACAGGGAGGAAAAGGCGCTGGCGGTCAGGCCGACGATCGAGCCGTCGTCGTCCAGTGTGGTGATGACGGTGACGCCTGAGGGGAAGGAGCCCAAGACGTTCTTATAGACGGTTGCGTCGATCATGGCGTGTACCTCGAAAGGGGGTAGCGGTGAGCCGCTTTTTATCGTTGATGTGTCTGATGGTATACCGTAATACTCGTTTTGCAAGCGGAATTTTCAGGGCTGGGTAAAACACGATGAATGGCTAAAAGCCGCATGAAATGGGGCTTTGCTCAAAGCATGAAGGCCTGGCCGAGAGTGCTGAACCGGATCAGTCGGGCTTTTTTAAACCGAATCAGTGTTGTCAAAAGTTTGGAATACCATAATATGGTCCGCAGCTGAGAGGCCGCCTAGACGCGGTTTCCTTACAAAGATAAAAACGACCTTTCGAGCTGAAAACCATGTCCCAACCGTCATCGCAACACCAGTTTGTCGAGAATCACACGGTCGATTACGTTCCACCTGCCGAGCGCCACGGGAAGGCCCGCGACCTGTTCACCCTCTGGTTCAGTACCAACATCGCGCCACTGCCCATCGTCACCGGCGCCATGGTGGTCCAGGTGTTCCACCTGAACCTGTTGTGGGGCCTGATCGCCATCGTGTTGGGCCACCTGATCGGGGGTGTGGTCATCGCCCTGGCCTCTGCGCAGGGACCGCAGCTGGGCATTCCACAGATGGTGCAGAGCCGCGGCCAGTTCGGGCGTTATGGTGCCCTGCTGATCGTGTTCTTCACGGCATTGATCTATGTTGGCTTCTTCATTTCCAACATCGTATTGGCAGGCAAGTCGATCCACGGCATTGCGCCGAGCGTGCCGATGCCTACGGCGATCGTCATCGGTGCGCTGAGCGCCACGGCGATCGGTGTCATCGGCTACCGCTTCATTCATAGCCTCAACCGCATCGGCACCTGGGTGATGGGGTCGGCGTTGCTGGCCGGTTTCATCATGATGTTTACCCAAGAGTTGCCGGCCGACTTCTTCAGCCGGGGCGCGTTCAACCTGTCCGGCTTCATCGCCACCGTCTCGCTGGGCACCATCTGGCAGATCAGTTTCTCGCCGTACACTTCCGACTACTCGCGCTACCTGCCCAAAGAGGTCGGTATCGCCAAGCCGTTCTGGGCGACGTATTTCGGCGCCACCCTGGGCACTATACTGTGCTTCAGCTTCGGTGCAGTGGCAGTGCTGTGCGTGCCCCAAGGCACCGACGCGATGGACGCGGTCAAGCAGGCCACCGGCTGGCTGGGCCCGATCCTGATGGTGCTGTTCCTGCTCAATATCATCAGCCACAACGCGCTCAACCTGTACGGCGCGGTGCTGTCGATCGTCACGGCCATCCAGACGTTCTTCGCCCAATGGACGCCTAGCATCAAGGTGCGGGTAATGCTGGCTGCGGTGATTCTGGCAGCGTGCGGGATGGTCGCCCTGAATGCCTCGGCAGACTTCATCGGTCACTTCATCGGGCTGATCCTGGCGCTGTTGCTGGTGCTGGTGCCGTGGGCTTCGATCAACCTGATCGACTTTTACCTGATCAAGAAAGGCGAGTACGACATTGCCTCGATCTTCCGCGCCGATGGCGGGATTTACGGGCGCTTCAACCCCCACGCGATCATTGCCTATGCGTGCGGGATTCTGGTGCAGTTGCCGTTTGCCAACACATCGCTGTATGTAGGGCCCTATTCGAACATCGTCGAGGGCGCGGATCTGTCCTGGCTGTTCGGCCTGATCGTGACGGTGCCGCTGTACTACTGCCTGGCCACGCGCGGCAAGGCTGCCGAGCAGGCGGGGCGGGTTGTGAGTGTCAACGACTGAGAGATTGCGGTTGCTGTAACAGGGGCTGCGCAGCAGCCCCCATAACGGAGCTGTAATCGCCTGAGCGCGCTCGACGGGACCCGCGAGCATTTGGGGCCGCTTTGCGGCCCATCGCCGGCAAGCTCGGCTCCCACATGAATTGCACCGTCTTTTAGAGATTGGGCAAGACGGTTGCTGCCACAAGTACAGAGCAGGTCTGAAGAACTGCGTGGTTGGGGTGGGAGCTGGCTTGCCGGCGATGGGCCGCACCGCGGCCCCGGCTCTGTCCGATCAAACCTTGAACTGCGCCACCATGCCATTCAGGTCCACCGCCAACCGCGACAAGTCTTGTGCCGCCGCGCTGGTCTGGTTGGCGCCCGCCGATGTCTGCATCGCCAGGTCGCGGATGTTGACCAGGTTGCGGTCCACTTCCCGCGCCACTTGTGCCTGTTCTTCCGAAGCACTGGCGATCACCAGGTTGCGCTGGTTGATCGACGCGATCGCCTCGGCAATCACTTCCAGCGCCTGCCCGGCACCTTGTGCCACTTCCAGCGTACCGGTGGCACGCCCCTGGCTGCTGTGCATGGCCGTGACCGCCCGCTCGGTACCGTTCTGAATCCCGGCAATCATCTGTTCGATTTCGGCGGTGGACTGCTGGGTGCGGTGGGCCAGGGCGCGCACTTCATCGGCGACCACGGCAAAACCACGGCCCGCCTCACCGGCGCGGGCGGCTTCGATGGCAGCGTTGAGGGCCAGCAGGTTGGTCTGCCCGGCAATCGAGCCAATCACATCGAGCACGCGGCTGATCTCGTTGGCATTGCTGGCCAACTGCTCGATTTCGGCAGAGGTGCCGGTCACGTCATCGACCAGGTGCTGGATCGAGGCCAGCGCCTGGTTGACCTGATCGCGGCCATCGCGCGTGCTGCGGTCGGCGCCCTGGGACGCATCGGCAGTGCTCACCGCGTTGTTCGCCACTTCTTCCACGGCGGCAGTCATCTGATTGACGGCCGTGGCCGCCTGGTCGATCTCCGCGCTCTGTTGGTGCAGGCCACGGCTGGTATCTTCGGTAACCGTGTGCAGCTCTTCCGAGGCCGAGGCCAGCTGGTCCGACGAGGCCGCAATCTTGCGAATGGTGTCGCGCAGGCTGGCCTGCATACGGCTCAGGGCGCGCAGCAGCAAGGCTGGCTCATCGCGACCGGTAACCGTGATTTCCCGCGTCAGGTCGCCCGTGGCCACACGTTCGGCCACGGCCACGGCATCTGCCAACGGCACGACGATGCTACGGGTGAGCACGGTGGCAATGGCTACCAAGGCAATCATGATCACCAGCAATGAACCGATAATGGCCGCAAAGGCTTCGTCGGCCACGTCGCTGCTGCGCTGGGAGGCCTGTTCGGCGCCGCTGCTGTTGTAGGTGGTCAACGCCGACAGGGCTTTCATCATGTTATCGGCATACTGCGTGAGTGGGCCGCTGATCTGTTGCCTGGCCTCGGCCATCCGGCCGGCAGCGATGTCTTTGAGTACCTGTGCCTGCAGGTCGAAATACTGTTGATGGGCCGCGATCAGTGCGTTGAACAGGGCACGGTCATCGGCGGCGACGATGGTGGCCTCATACTCTTTCAGGCCCTTGTCGAGCTGGTCATTGATACCTTTGAACAACTCGATGTTGCGCATGCGCTCAGTGGGGTTGTCATCCAGCGCAGCGCGCATGGTGATAGCACGGGCGCGGCCAAGGTTGGTGCTGACGTCACCGAGGGCGACCACGGCAGGCATCCAGGTGACGCGGATTTCGTCCGTAGCCGCGTCCATCTGCCGGGTTTCATAGAGGGCGATAAGGCCCATGAACAGGACCAGGGCGCCCAACAGGGCAAATACGCTGGCAGCGCGAATGCCGATCTTCATATTCCGTAACTGCATGGAATGTTCCTTGAGGGTGGTGCGCAATCAAGACCATGGGCAAACCCCGCTCACCGACGGTGCCATGCTCCTAATGTGCTGCAATATAGTGATGGGACTCACCTCTGATTCTTGTTTTTCAGAATAGTGCCACATTGCCATCATTATTGACCAGGCATTCAATCTAACGTCATCTGCTGGTAAATCCGTCATTTATTGACGGATCTGTCAGGAAAATGTGGTCAAACCGCCGGAATCAATGGGGCGATAGTATTCCGGGCGAAGGGCCAGGCTCTGGCTTTTGACGCAAATGGCCGCTCGCCAGATAGGCCGGCCATGGCCTCGTTGCCAGGGTATCGGCCCATGTCTTGTTGGGCAGGCGAGCGGCGCGCAGTGCGCGGAGAGGGGAGCGGTGCGGGGGCGGGGGGACAATCCGGTGAGCCAGGCCAAGCTCAAGTGCTGGTTCAGGCTGTTCTTGGGGCCTGCAACGAGGCCCGGGGGTCAATGCACTGTCTTGCGTTGCCTCACACAGGCGCGAGCCTGTTCAGTCAGCTCATCCAACCACTCATCGCGCTGTTGCTCGGCTTCGATCATCGCATCTTCACCCTGCTGATTGAGCAGGTAGGTGTGAATCTGGTGCACTTCAGTGGCCTGGTAAATCGGCGCGATATCAAGCCGGCCGATCAGCGCGCCGCTGGCCTGGCCGGTGCTGCTCATCAACACTTGCGGCCCGCTGGCGGCTACCACCTGCATGCCCCGCGCTTCGAACCAAGGCACCTGGTTGGCAAACGCGTTCAGTTCGACGCTGGCAAAGCGCGCCTGCACATCGGCCAGCAAGGCGCTGCCGATACCGTGGCGGCGATGCCCGGGCACAACGGCGAGAAAGGCCAGTGCACAGGCCTGCGGAGTGTCCTGGGCCGGCAACGTCAGGGCGAAACCGAGCATCTGGTCGGGGGCTTCGGCGTCCAGCGCCAGGGTCAGCTGCACGGCCAGGCCGCGAGTGCCGTCCATGGCCTGCAGGTACTGATGCACCTCCATGCCGACGCCGTACTGGTACAGCGGGTACAACGGATTGTCGGCACGAATGGCGACGCTGCTCAGTTCACCGACATGGTGGATCACTAGGTCACGGATCTGATTCTGGAAAGATTCGGGCGGCACGCTGTCAAGGCGGCTCAGAATGAACATCGGTGGACGGGCTCCGGCGGCTGTTGAATCGCCCCGCACCGGTTGATGCGGGACGCACAGTCTACCCCTTTTTTTACCTGTCAGCCTTGGGCCTGCAGCGCGGCAAGCATCAGCTCGAGGTTTTGCACCGCCGCACCCGAGGCGCCCTTGCCCAGGTTGTCGAACACTGCCGTGAGCAGTACCTGGCCGTGTTCGGGGTTGGCGTACACGCTCAGGCGCAAATCGTTGCTGTCGTTCAATGCCTCAGGGTCCAGCGGTGAGGCCGGCCCCTGCTGGTGCAGGGGGGCGACGGTCACATGGCGTGCGCCCTGGTAGTGCTGTTCAAGGCATGCCTGCAAGTGCTCGGCGCGGATCTGCCCTGGCAACAGGCGCAACTGCAGCGGGATGCTTAAAACGATGCCCTGGCGATAGGCCGCGTAGCCAGGCAAGAACACCGGCCGGGCTGCCAGGCCGGCGTGCAGCTGGATTTCCGGCACGTGCTTGTGCGCAAGCTCCAGGCCGTACATCTGCAACGTCGGTGCGCGCTGAGCCCCGGGCTGCTCATGGCGCTCGACCGCCGCACGGCCACCGCCGGAATAGCCGGAGATGGCATGGATGCTCAGCGGGTAGTCGGCGGGCAACAGGCCGGCCTGCACCAGCGGGCGCAGCAGGGCGATGGCGCCAGTGGGGTAGCAGCCGGGGTTGCTGACCCGCTTGGCCAGGGCAATGCGCTCGGCCTGCCGCTCGTCCAGTTCAGGCAGCCCGTAGACCCAGCCGGGGGTGGTGCGATGCGCGGAGCTTGCATCGATCACCCGCAGCGCTGGGTTGCGGATGGCCGACACGGCCTCGCGCGCAGCGTCGTCGGGTAGGCAGAGCAGGGCGATGTCGGCGCTGTTGATGGCGTCGCTGCGCCGTTGTGGGTGCTTGCGTTCTGCCTCGGGCAGGGTCAGCAGTTGCACATCGGTGCGCCCTTGCAGGCGGGCATGGATCTGCAGGCCGGTGGTGCCTTGGTCGCCGTCGATGAAGACAATTGGGGTACGCATGGTCGGGTCCGGTCACAAGAAAGGTGGCCTATGCTCGCCTGTCGCCGTGGTAAAGAAAATTTGAATATCATGATGCAGACCTTCATATTTTCTGAACTAATGTCATTCTTAAGCGGCCCAGCCCATGCGTGAAATCAGCCTCGATCGCCTCCGCACCCTTGTGGTCATCACCGACCTGGGGTCTTTCGCCGAGGCCGCGCGCCAGCTCAACCTGGCGCCGCCTACCATCAGCCTGCACGTGGCCGAACTCGAGGCGCGGGTAGGAGCGCCGCTGTTGACCCGCAACCGTAACCAGGTACGCCCCACCGCCATTGGCGAAACCCTGCTGGTACGCGCCCGCCGGCTGTTGGCCGATGCCGATCTTGCTCTGGATGAAGTGCGGCGCCAGGTCGAAGGGCTGGCAGGACGGGTGCGCCTGGGCGCCTCGACCGGCGCCATTGCCCACCTGTTACCGCAGGCATTGGAGCACCTGCGGGTGGCACATCCCGGTATCGATGTGCAGGTGCAGGTCCTGACCTCCCAGGCTTCGCTGGTGCGCCTGCGCGAAGGCGCCCTGGATATCGGCCTGGTGGCCTTGCCGCAGGTAGCGAGCAAGGGCATCAAGGTCACCGCCTGGCGGCGCGACCCGATCCTGGCCTACGTGCCGGCAGACTGGCAGCCGCCTGCCCGGGTCACCCCGGCCTGGCTGGGGCAGCGAGCGCTGATTCTCAATGACAGCAGCACCCAGCTTTCGCGGGTGACCGCAGAGTGGTTCGCTGCCGCCGGGCTGTATCCTGAGCCGCGGATCGAGTTGAACTACAACGACGCGATCAAGAGCCTGGTGGGGGCCGGTTATGGCGCTACCTTGCTGCCCCAGGAAGGCGAGATGGCCGAACTGGACCGGCGCATTGCGCGCCGGCCGCTGCGCCCAGGGTTGTGGCGGCAACTGGGGATTGCCTGCCGGGAAGGCGAGGTCGAGCGGGCGACGGGGTACGTGCTGCAGGCGCTGGAGCGGTTGCGCCAGTAGCTGGCGGCCGGCACAGGGCTGCGACCGCAGGGCCGAGCCCAAGCGTCAGTGCGCTTGGCCGACTATGCTATGTGCTGCGTCGAGCCAATGCCTCTCGATGACCTTTCCGATTTCCGAGGAGAACGCTCCATGAAATCCATGACAGTTCTGGTGATTGCTTCTGTGCTGAGTTTTGCCGCCCATGCCGATCCCGCCAGCAATTGCGATGCGAAGATCAAGGAACTGGAAGACATGCACAAGGCCAGTGGTCAGGCAATGCACGGTGGCATGGCCCATGACTTCAAGGTGCATATGCAAAATGCCAAAGATGCCCGCGATGCCGGTGACATGACCAAGTGCCAGTCCTCAGCCGACCAGGCCAAGACCATCTACAACAAGGCACGCAACAAATAGCAGGCAGACCAGGTTGGCCTGGCCCGCTGGCAAGCCGCTCAACAGGATCCGCATTCTGGGCCTGTGAGAGCCGGCTCGCTGGCGATCAGGCCGGTACTGCCAACCCGGTGCCTGGTCGGGCAGGCTTCAGAACCAGCGGTCGTTCTTCTTGCGGCCGCGGGTCAGCGCCGGCAGGATCAGCCCCGCCAGCAGGCCCGCGCCGGCAATGCTGCCGCCGTAGACCATGTAGCGCATCATGACTTGCTTGTTCTCATCGCCCAGGCGCGCCTGCGCGTCGCGTAGGTTCGACTGGGCCTGATCGAGCTGTTCGTTCAATGCCTGGTTGCGTGCTTGCAGTTCGTCGGCCAGTTTCTTGCGCGAGTCGAGGGTTTCCTGCATGCCCTGCACGCGGTTCTTCCAGCTGTCGTCGATGGTTTTCAGTTGCTCGGACAACTGCGCCACTTGTGCGTCAAGTTCAGGCAAACGCTCGCCTTGGCCCGGGACCGATTGCAGGTCGCTGGAGAGGATCCACACCAGGTCACCGTTCTGCCCGCGCACCTGGCTGTAGTTGCCTTGGGTGCCGATCAGGGTCAGCTTCTGTCCGGATTTGAGTGTGCCGACGATGCGGTGCCCGTCGGTAGGGCCGCTGCGTACATAGGTGCTCAGGCTGTCGCTGACCCAGCGCGCATCGCTGGCCGGCTCTTGGGCATGCGCGGGGGCGGCAAGCGCCACAAGGGCGGCGATCAAGCTGCCGCGCAGGGCAGGGAGGGCGAGGGAGGCTGGGCGGGATTCAGGCATGTTGGGTCTTCGCTGCATCAGGAAAAATAGGCCCGGTGACGTTTGCGCGTCAGTTGGGCCGGCGAACCGGTCGGTGAATTGACCGTCAGCGAAAGACCTCATTTTTGAAGGCAGGTTCACTGCTGGGTGTGGGAATTGTCTGCAGGATGTTGCAAAAGGCGAGCTAGAGCCCTCGCGGCGAACAGGCTGCTTTGCGTGTCGCAAGCGGCCTATTCGCGGGGCGTCATGTGCCTGGCAACAGCCTTGAAGTGGCTGCCGTCATGTGCCACGACGGGGGAGCTCCACGATGTACTCGGCAATCCTGCGCCGCAGGCCGTGGTCGTCCTGTCGCAGCAGCACATCGAACAGCACGCGGCTATAAGCGCTACGCGCTGCGCTGCTGGCGTAGCTGCACGGGCCGAACTGCCACTGCTCCCTCACGGCCCGCTCAGCCGCCGCCAGCATGTTGGCAGGAATGGTGCTGCTGGCGTGATGCGGCGTGACATGGCTGCGCGCTATGTAGGTAAGCGCGCTGTGCACCGCGTCGTCGACCAGCGACAGGGCAGACGCCACCGGCAGCATACCGAGCAATTGCGCGGCAACCTGCGTGGCCTTTTCCCGGGGTTCGAAAGGCAGGCCATGCGCTGCACAGCGCGAGGCGATGCAGGCACACACATGTTCAATCGATAGGGCCGTGATTGCCTCGCTAAGCTGTTCGCGCCATTCGGGGCGGGGGCCTACGCCCAACAGGTCAAGCAGCACGCGACGCAACGGCATCAGGCCCGCACGTTGGTGCCCGTGCAGGCTTACATTCACCACCCAGTACACTTTGTCACGCCACGCCTTGGGTGTTGGGTCATTGCTGAACGATGCCGGTGGGGAATCCGGGTCGACCAGCAGAATCAGGTCCTCTTGCAAAGCCTGCAGCAGGCTTGCATCCATGGCCTTCGAAGGGCTGACATGTTCCTCGCCAGTGGGGTGCTCGGCCGGAAGCAGCCGCTCGTGTTGTTTGTCCATCCGCACCTCGAGCAGCGCCAACAGTTGCAGCTTGCGGGTTATCGAAAGGCTGCGCAGAGGTATCGGCTGGCGTCTGGCCAGTGACCAGTGTTCCCTGATGCGTTGGCGCTGCTGTGCTTGCAGCTCCAGCCTGGCTTGCTGACGCGCCGCCAGGCATGGCTGGCACGCGCAAACACGGCGCCACTTCGTAGGCCCGGGGAAGTAATGGCGGTGGTCGCAGGTTTTGCAGAATGCCATGTTGTCGTGGCAGCTGGACGCCGTGCGGCTTTTGCGCCGCTCGAACAGGCTGGTTTTGCAGTAGGGGCAACGCAGGGCGGCGCAGGGAAGGGGTGGAAAGGCCTTGATCAGGCTGCTGGGTGCTACGTCGATGGCGTAGCGCTCGAGCAGGTGTGCAATCTTTTCACCGCTGATGTATTCGCTGTACAGCGCCTCGACCTGTTCGGCGCTAAGGTGCTGCAGCTTTGCTTGGAAGTCCGACAAACCTGAATCTCCCTGAAAAGTCGGTAATAGCCCGCTTTGAGGATGATCGTGCTTGCCGAATGGATAAGTGAAGCGCGCAAAGGCTGGATAATTCTCCGCTACGTGTAGGGCGTTTCTGATTTGCCCGGAGATCGGCAATCCTTGCGCTTGACGCGCTGCGTTCAAGCGTGCGCTCTGCCCATCGTCGTGCCGTGCCCAAGGGTGCCCAAGGGCTACACTGAACGTTTCCGGCCTATCCATGGAGCCATGCCATGACTGCCAAGAACACGATTTGCCTGTGGTTCGATCACGACGCGCAGGACGCTGCGCACTTCTACGCCAGTACGTTTCCCGACAGTGAGGTGATCGCGGTGCACCAGGCACCGAGCGACTACCCCTCAGGCAAGGCGGGTGATGTGATCACGGTCGAGTTCACCGTCATGGGCATCCCTTGCGTGGGGCTCAATGGCGGCAAGGCATTCAGCCACTCAGAGGCGTTCTCGTTCCAGGTCAGCACTGAGGACCAGGCCGAGACCGATCGACTGTGGCACGCCATCGTCAGCAATGGTGGGCAAGAGAGCGTCTGCGGCTGGTGCAAGGACAAGTGGGGGATATCCTGGCAGGTCTGCCCAAGGGTGCTGATCGAGGCCATTGGCAACCCGGACAGGGCGGCAGCAAAGCGGGCCTTCGAGGCGATGATGGGCATGGGCAAGATCGATGTGGCCGCCATCGAGGCGGCGCTGCGCGGCTGAAGGAAAAGGGCCCAAGCCTGGGCCCTGTGTGCCGGCTCAGGCCACTGGGATGGTCGGGTCTGCCGCTGCCAGTGCGGCCTGGCGGTCCTCGGCTGCCGGCGGGTAGATCCAGATCGAGTTGATCTGCAATTTCAGCACCTTGGCTTCGGCCTTGTCTGTCGGCGGCGAAACCTTGCGCTCCCAGCCTTCGGTGTACACCGCACCCCAGGCTCCCAGGTCGAGGCATTCGATACCCAGTGACTCGCACGCCTGTTCGATGGCGGGGCGAATGCCGTCACCCAGGGCTGCACCGATCTTCACGCCGCGGTCGACCACCACCACACGCAGCCGTGCCTGCTCGCCAAGGATGTTGCGCAAGCGCGATGGCAGCTCGGTCGCAGTCTCGATGCCGGTGAAGCCGCCCCCCGCAACCACCACGGTATTGCGTGCCGGGGTGTCGGGCAGGCTGGCCAGGGATTTGAGGTGGGTCTCAAGACGTGCGGCGCTGTCGATCTTGTCGACGTCGAACATATGTTCGATCCCGACCATGTCCGGTCGGTTGAGTACGCTGCCACAGGCCATGATCAGGCGGTCGTAGGGCAAACGGCATTCGGTACCACTTTGGATGCGGTAGCCCACACGTTTTGCCCTGCGATATCGGTCATGGTTTGGCCTGATTCAACGAAAAGTGGCGCTTGACTATTAGGGTAACGCAACGGCCTTCCAGGGCTTCAACTGCTCGCGCAGGGCAACGTTACAGGGACTTCGCGGCGGGGTGAATGCCCAGGCCGGATGCCGATTATCTGTACTGTTGCGTAAGGCCGAAGCCTAACTGTGCCGGTCCAGGCTGGGCAAATGGCTTTATGCTGTAACCAAATATGTCTAGTACGCCTGAAGAAGGAAGCTGCAATGCCGCTCAAGGACCTGCTGATCGCCCTGGTGGTGATCGTCGCCTGGGGAGTCAATTTCGTGGTCATCAAGGTAGGCCTTGATGGTCTGCCGCCGATGTTGTTGGGGGCGCTGCGCTTTCTGCTGGTTGCGTTCCCGGCGATCCTGCTGGTCAAACGGCCTAACCTGCCATGGGGCTGGCTGATCGCCTATGGCGCCACGATCTCCCTGGGCCAGTTCGCTTTCCTGTTCCAGGCCATGTACAGCGGCATGCCGCCAGGCCTGGCGTCACTGGTGTTGCAGTCCCAGGCTTTCTTCACCCTTGGCTTTGCCGCGCTGTTTCTAGGGGAGCGCTTGCGCCTGGCAAGCCTGCTGGGTTTGCTGGTGGCAGCCAGCGGGCTGGCGTTGATCGGCAGCGAGGACAGTGGCCACGTGCCAATGGTGGCGCTACTGCTTACCCTGTGTGCAGGCGCCATGTGGGGCATGGGCAACATCATCACAAGGCGTTTTGGCTCGGTCGACCTGGTTGCGCTGGTGATATGGGGCGGGCTGATCCCGCCGCTGCCGTTCCTGGCCTTGTCGTGGTGGCTGGAAGGGCCGGAACGCATCGGCCATGCGTTGGCCAATATCGGCTGGAGCTCGGTGCTGGCGCTGGCTTACCTGGCGTTCGTAGCCACCATGCTCGGCTACAGCCTGTGGAGCACCCTGCTGTCGCGGCACCCGGCGGGCAAAGTTGCGCCGTTCTCGTTGCTGGTGCCGGTAATCGGCTTGAGTTCGTCCGCCTGGTTGCTGGGGGAGCGGCTCACGGCGGTGCAGGGGTGGGGGGCGCTGCTGGTGATGCTCGGGTTGCTGGTCAATGTGTTCGGACCCAAGCTTGGCCAGCGCTTACGGGCCGCCAGCGCGCAATAACGGTTGTGTAGAGCCGTTCGGCCCTCCCGGGTAAACCCGAAGGGCCGATGCTTTGTTAGACTCGGGCTCTTTGTCACGCCACCGGAGCCCCCATGATCATCTCCACCACCAGCCAGCTCGAAGGCCGGCCAATCGCTGAGTACCTTGGCGTAGTCAGCTCCGAATCGGTGCAAGGCATCAACTTCGTGCGCGATTTCTTTGCACGCTTTCGCGACTTCTTCGGCGGCCGTTCACAGACGCTGGAGGGCGCGCTACGCCTTGCCCGCGAGCAGGCGACCGAGGAGCTGAAAGTCCGGGCACGGCAGTTGCAAGCCGATGCAGTGGTGGGTGTGGATTTCGAAATCAGCATGCCCTCAGTGCAAGGCGGCATGGTCGTAGTGTTCGCCACGGGCACCGCTGTGCGCCTGAAATAAAGGCATTGTGCCACTGGTCGGGTCCCGCTGTTTTGCCCGGGCAGTCCGTAAATGACCGGCTAGTCTCACTTTCACAGGCTGCGTTTTTCAGGCAAAACCCTTCCTTTGCCGACGCGGTCGCCACTGAAATGGAGACAGGGCATGAGCGAGTCCTTTTTCGAAGACATGAATGATGCGTTCCCCATCAACAGCCAGGTGCGTTGCGGTCAGGCAGCGTTTCGGCTGGGCTTTGCCCACATGACACTGGATGATTCGGAGCAGCTGCAACCGGCGCATCTGCAGCGCAGCAAAAAGGGCCGCTTCACGCCGAGGGTCGCGCCGAGAAAGTGACCCCGTTCACATAACCCCGCACCTATCGCGGGGTTTTTTTATGCGTTGTTTGACCTTGCTCATGGTAACGCTCGGTTGTGCTCGCCGAATCGATGCCGCTGTGGTCTTCTGCCAGGGGATCTCAGCAAAGGAGCACCGCTGTATGCGGGTCAGGGAAGAAACTTACTGGCAGTGGGCCGACGCACAATTGCACTGCCGCAGCCACGATGAAGCGCTGAGCGATGGCACCACCATCGATGTGCAGGTACGCCTGTCTCGGCTGGGCGCCACGCAGCTGTTCCTGGGGCTGTACGGCCAGGGTGGCAAAGCGTTGCTGGAAGAGTACTACCCGGCACGCCCGGGTGAGACCATGACACGTGCCTTGGTATGGGGCGTGGAGCGGGCCAGGGCGCTGGCGACCGGCGCATTGGCGTTGCCGCAGCAGCAGCGTCGCCAGGCATGAAAAAGCCCGGCCTATGCGGGCCGGGCTCAGGAAGTGGTGCGGCAACTCAATGAAGGGTCAGTTGAGCGGCTCGATCACCTTGACTGCCTGCCGCTCACGGGCGGCGGGCCATTCTTGTTGCAGGGTCTGCAGCACGCGGCCAACGAACTCGGTGTCGGCGGCGGCCTTCTTGCCGACGTAGCCCTGGCCACGGCGGTAGACCTTGAAGCGGGCACGCATGCTGGGCAGGTGCTCTTCGAATTCATCTTCTACGGTATTCGGCGGCAGGCGGTCGAGGCGCACTTCGCCGGTTTGGCTGACCCACAGCAAGTGGTCGTCGAGGCTGTCCTTGCGCATGGCGAACAGCTGGGCCAGTTGGTCAATTGTGGGATTGTTGTTCAAGTTCATCATAAAGCCCCCATTACCCGTTTTTGTTGGTGATTTTCACAGTTGGCGCTACCGCATGTAGCGCACTACCTAGGCTGCTACAGCAGCATCGCAACAGGGGCTTTCTCACGCTGCCTTTTGGACAGTTCCCTCTCCACGGATGGCCTGCGTTACCGCGCAGGCCATCTGGAACACCCTTGCCACCGCTCCCGATCGGGGAGACGGCTTCATCATGCCCAAGCGCGATGAATGGCGTCAACCGTTTTGTAGTGAATATTTTTGGTCACTACATCTTGTCCGACAATCCTGCTCGAGGCGCCTGTCAGCGGCCAATACGGGAGAGGATCCGGTAGGCTGCACGCACACGTTCCTCGTTGGGATAATTACGGTTTGCGAGAAGCACGATGGCCTTGCCTTCGGCCGGAATGAACGCGGCATAGGCACCAAAACCGCTTGTGGAACCGGTCTTGTTGTACCAGGCCTGGGCCAGGGCGGGGCGCGTCGGGGTAAGGCGCTGGGTGGGCTGAGGCTCCCGAACCATCCGTGAGCTGTTGCCATCGACCAGCGTATCGAGCGCTGTGGGGTAGGGGTAGCGTTCCCATCCCAGGCCTTGGGTCATTGCGCCGACCTGGAAATAGCCCGACTGGGTGATGGCGGCCGCGTTTCTCAACGCAGGCGATAGCTCGGCTGGCTGCATGTGCAGCCGCACGTAGCGCAGCAGGTCGCTGGCGCTGGTCTTGATTGCATAGGCCTGATCGGCATACGGGCCCGGGTTGACGTGCACCGCCCGGTTTTGCGCGTCATACCCTTGGGCATAGAGGCCCTGCGCGCTGGCAGGTACCTGAAGGTAGGTATGCTTCAGGCCCATTTGCGGCAACAGGCTTTTGCTCATCAGTTCAGCGAATGGCTGCTGCTGCGCACGTGCCGCCAGGTCACCGAACAGCCCAAGGCTTGGGTTCGAATAGCAGCGTTGGGTGCCGTGTGCGGCACGAGGCTTCCAGGTTCGGAAGAACTCCAGCGCTTGCGCATCAGTCTGCACAGTGTCAGGGAACTGCAGGGGCAGGCACGCGGCGCTGTAAGCCCCCAGTTCGAGCACGCTGGCCTTGCCCAGCGCCGTGCCGGCAAGCGCTGGCTGGTAGCGTTGGGCCGGGGCGTCGAGATCGAGCTTGCCTTCGGCGCTGGCCAGTGCGGCAAGGGTGGCGGTGTAGGTTTTGCTCAGGGAACCGATCTCGAACAGCGTATCGGCGGTGATAGCCCTGTCGTCGGCCTTGCTGGCCACGCCGTAGCTGAAGTAGTGCGCTTTGCCGTCGACGTACAGCCCTACGGCCATGCCGGCGATGTCCTGCTCCTGCATCAGTGGGTGGATGATGGCGTCCACCTGAGCCTGCAGCGGATCGGCTGCGTTTGCAGGGGCGGCAATCAAGGCCAGCGCGGCGGCGGCAGTCAGGGAAGCGAAGTGCATACGAAGATCCTTTCAGGCTGTGTCCGTTCAGCGACACCGATGGGGGTTCCGGCGTTAGCGGAATAAAGCCCGAAACCTTATCGTCTGCCCTTGCACAACGACAAGATGGAAACTGTTATGAAGCATTTGCGCATGTTGTTCGACAACTTCACCCTGGCCCTGCTCGGGGTGGTGCTGATCGCCACCGTGCTGCCCTGTTCTGGCGATGGCGCGGTGTATTTCGGTTGGTTGACCAACCTGGCCATCGGCCTGCTGTTCTTCCTTCACGGTGCCAAACTGTCACGCGAGGCGATTATCGCCGGGGCGGGGCACTGGCGCCTGCACTTGCTGGTGTTCTCCTGCACCTTCGTGTTGTTCCCATTGCTTGGCCTGGCGTTCAAGCCACTGTTCGTGCCACTGGTGGGCAACGAGTTGTATCTGGGCGTGCTGTACCTGTGCGCTTTGCCGGCCACCGTGCAGTCGGCGATCGCCTTCACGTCGTTGGCCCGCGGCAACGTGCCGGCAGCCATTTGCAGTGCAGCGGCCTCCAGCCTGATCGGGATCTTCCTGACACCGCTGCTGGTGATGCTGTTGCTGGGGGCCGGAGGGGAAACCGGTTCGGGGCTGGACGCCGTGCTGAAAATCACCCTGCAACTGTTGGTACCCTTCGTCGCCGGGCAGATCGCGCGCCGCTGGATCGGGGCCTGGGTAAAGCGCAATGCGCGCTGGCTCAAACTGGTCGATCAGAGTTCGATCCTGCTGGTGGTCTACACCGCGTTCAGTGAGGCGGTGGTGACGGGCTTGTGGCACACCGTATCGCCACAGCATCTTGCAGGCTTGTTCGCCGTGTGCGGGATCCTGCTGGCGGTGGTGCTGTTCGGCACGCGGCTGCTGGGCAAGGTGCTGGGGTTCAGCCTTGAAGACCGCATCACCATTCTGTTTGCAGGGTCCAAGAAGAGCCTGGCTACGGGCGTGCCAATGGCGCAGGTGCTGTTCGTGGGCAGTGGCATCGGGGCCATGATCTTGCCGCTGATGCTGTTCCATCAGATCCAGTTGATGGTGTGTGCGGTGCTGGCACAGCGGTATGCAAGCCGAGTGGAGGAAGGCGAGGCGGCTGCAGCTTCCTCGTGATGAGTCATCGATACCGGCCTGCGTGGGCCTGGCTCGGACCAGGCCGGTATCGACTAACGTGCCTGCCCCGAACTGCGCTGACGCAAGGCTTTGCTGACCTCGGCCTCGACCTTGTAGGCGGGCTCTTCCAGCGCCTGGTAGTTGCGCGTATAGCGCCGGGCGAATTCCTCCACCCCCAGTTCCTGATACTGCTGCACATGCTTGAGTTCATGCGCCCACAGGGCCACGTTGTCCTCGGCATCGCGGGCATGGCGGAAGATGATCGTGTCGATCAGCGTTACCGCGTTCACATCCGGGTTTTGCAGCAGGGCGTTGGCAGCGCTGATCTGCTGCTCGTCGCCAACCCGAAAGCGCGCGGCATCGAGCACGGCGAAGTCATACCAGCCTTCGAGCTGGGCCCGTATGTGCAAGGGGATCGGTTCACTGCCGCTGGCGGTTGCTTCATCGCGCGCCTGGCGCAAGCCGAAGGCCAGGCTACTGGCGGCCATGACCTCGACGTCCTTGAGCACCTGGCCGGGGTCGATCGGCGCACAGAAGCAGCCCATCAGGCAGACTGGGTACTGCCCCGGTGGGCACACCTGTTCGGCAGAGGCCGCAGTGCTCAGCAACAGGGCGCACAGCAGGCTAGCCGCTCTCATTCAGAGCCCTTTCGACGTGGCTTCGGCTGGCCTCTAACACTTGGCTTTGAACCGTCTCGCTAGCCAGCATCCGCCCGACCACCAGCGCCCCGACACACTGGCTGATCAGTACCCAGGCCAAGGCTTCATCCTCCAGCGTCTGGCTCCATGCACTGTGCAGGCTCACCAGCCAGTGCTCGGCTTCTTCACGTACCGGCCGTTCAGCGCGGGCGATTTCCACCCCCAACGGCGGCAGCGGGCAGCCGCCCTCGGCATTGTGCAGATGCGCCAGGCTCAGGTACTGCTGCAGGCAGCGCGCCAAGCGCTCGCGGCTGGCGCCTTGGTTGGCCAGGCGTGCCAGCGGGCTGTTGCACAGCTCCTGGCGGACCACTTCGGTAAACAAGTCGTCCTTGGACGGGAAGTGGTTGTAGAAGGCACCGCCGGTCAGGCCGATGGCCTTCATCAGCCCGGCCACGCCAGTGCTGGCAAAACCACCACGCTTGGCCAGCGCGCCGCTGCTGGCAAGCAGCTTGTCACGGGTTTGTTGCTTGTGGTCGGTTGAGTAGCGCACTTGAAAGCCTCACGCGCGGCTTGACGATGGCGGTGATCATAACATAGCGTTCGTTTACTAAACGATCGTTCACCAATGGGGGCACGCATGACAGAACAACGAAAAGTGGTGCTGGTGGTCGGTGCGGGGGATGCCACTGGGGGCGAAATCGCCAAGCGGTTTGCCCGTGAGGGGTATTTCGCCTGCGTCACTCGGCGCCAGGCCGACAAGCTGCAACCGCTGGTGGACGAGATCCGCGCTGCAGGCGGGCAGGCACAGGGTTTCGCCTCCGATGCACGCAAGGAAGACGAGGTCGCTGAGCTTGTCGAGACCATCGAGCGCGACATTGGCCCGATCGAAGCCTTTGTTTTCAATATCGGCGCCAATGTGCCCTGCAGCATCCTTGACGAAACACCGCGCAAATACTTCAAGATCTGGGAAATGGCCTGCTTCGCAGGCTTTCTGACCGCCCAGGCGGTGGCCAGGCGCATGGTCGTGCGTGAGCGCGGCACGATCCTGTTCACCGGTGCCACCGCTGGCACCCGTGGCGCAGCCGGGTTTGCTGCCTTTGCCGGTGCCAAGCATGGCCTGCGGGCCTTGGCGCAAAGCATGGCGCGTGAGTTAGGGCCGCGCAATATCCACGTTGCCCATGTGGTAGTGGATGGCGGCATCGACACCGCGTTCATCCGCGACAGTTTCCCCGACCTTTACGCCCTCAAGGATCAGGACGGTGTTCTGGATCCGGCGCACATCGCCGACAACTACTGGTTCCTGCACGCGCAGCCCCGCGACGCCTGGACCTTCGAACTCGACCTGCGCCCGTGGATGGAGCGCTGGTAAGGCCTACCCTGAAAAGGAGTGCGTTGCATGAGCAAGACCGTGGAGTTTTTCTTCGACCTGGGTAGCCCCGCCAGCTATCTGGCCTGGACCCAGCTACCGGCACTGTGCGCCCGCCATGGCGCAACGTTGCAGTACCGGCCGATGTTGCTGGGCGCTGTGTTCCAGGCCACAGGCAACGCGTCGCCAGCGATGATCCCCGCCAAGGGGCGATACATGTTCACCGACCTGGGGCGGTTCGCCGCGCGCTATGGGGTGCCGTTCGGGCTCCCGCCTGGGTTCCCCATCAACACCTTGGCTTTGATGCGCGGCCTGGTGGGCACGCAGCTGCGCGCCCCGGAACGCTTCGAAACCTTGCTGGCGGCGCTGTTCAACGGGTTATGGGTTCAACGGCGCAACCTGGGGGATGCCGCCGTATTGGAGCAGGTGCTGGCAGATGCGGGGTTTAGCGCCGCTGAATTTCAGGTGCTGATTGGCGACGCAGAGGTGAAGGCGGCATTGAAACAGACGACAGAGGAGGCTGTGGAGCGAGGGGTGTTCGGCGCACCGACCTGTTTTGTCGACGGGCAGATGTACTTTGGCCAGGATCGTCTGGACTTCGTGGCCGATGCACTCAAGCCTTGAGCGCAGCGGGCTGTTCGCGGCGTCACACGCGAACAGCCCGGACCATTGGCCCTTGAGTCAGAAGTTGGCCGGTGTGTTGGCGCTGATGATCTCCGCCTCGTCCTGACCAATGTTCTTGAAGCTGTGCGGCAGGGTGGTGGGGATGTAGTAACCATCGCCAGAGTTGAGAACGCTGACCTGGCCATCGACCCACAATTCCACGGTCCCTCGTGTGACCAGCCCGCATTCCTCGCCTTCGGCATGCACGATCGGTTCACCCGAATCGGCACCTGGCGCATACAACTCACGCAGCATGCGCATCTGCCGTGCCTCGACGCTGGCACCGACCAGCAGCATGCGCAGGCCATTGCGGCCCAGGTCAGGCTGCTCGCTGGCGCGAAACACGAAGCGCTCTTCTCGTACCGGCTCGTCGAAACTGAAGAACTCTGCCAAGGTCATGGGGATGCCTTCGAGCAGTTTCTTCAGGGAACTGACCGACGGGCTGACGCGGTTTTGCTCGATCTGCGAGATGGTCGAGTTGGTCAGCCCGCTGCGGCGGGCCAGTTCGCGTTGGGAAAGGTTGTTGCGTTCACGCACCAGTTTGAGTCGTGTCCCCGTGTCCATAGCCGCCTTGTAATCAGAGGTGTTAAAAATAATTGGCGCATTAAAACACACTCTGCACGCGCGCGCTGTGCTTGTCAGGGCCGCGCGCGCGGCATCGGCCACAGCCCGACCAGCAGCAACAGCACAGCCACGACCAGGAAGGGCAGGCGCGGGTCGAGGGCGTAGATCAGTGTCCCGGCCAGCGGGCCGATCACCGCCCCCATGCCTTGAGCGGCACCGATGGAGCCGGCAGTGGCGCCCTGTTCTGCGGCGTTCATGGCATTGGCGGCGAGTGCCGAGAACGCCGGGAAAACAAAGCCCATGCCGGCGGCGGCGACAAAATAGCACCCCCACAGCCATGGCGCGGTGGTAGCCAGCGAGCCGGCGGCGAAGCCCAGTGCCGAAACGCTGGCGCCGACGCGGATCATCTTCAGCGGTGGCCATTCCACCTGGCGCAGGATGACCTGTGACAGGATCAGTGCCACCCCGACGGTGGTCAGGGCGATGCCGGCGGCCTGGGCGGCCTCCGCCGGCCCCAGTTGCAGGCGGTCAAGGGCGAAGAAGCCGACGATGATCTGCGACACCGTCACGCTGAGCATCGCGCTGAAGGCCACCAGCAGCGGCCGGCGCAGGCGCGGGTCGCTCAGGTGCACCGGACTGGGCGTATGGCGATGTGCGAGCGGTTGCGGCTTGAGTTTGAACAGCAGGACCAGAAACGCGCTGGCAGGCAGCAGCGACATCACATGAAAGGGCAGGCTCAAGCTGTGCCGTGCCAGCAAGGCTGCCAGCGCCGGCCCCAATACCAGGCCTACAGCATTCGCTGCCCCCAGCGATGCCATGGCACGGGCACGCTGCTGTGGCCCGACATGGTCGGCGATCAGCGCATTGCAGCCCACCGGAATGGCCGCGTAGAAGGCGCCGATACAGCCGCGCGCGAGCATCAGGCCGACGAACGCCAAGGTAGCCCCTGGCAGCCAGCGCAAAGCGCCTTCGACGAACAGGCACAGCAGCCAGTACGCCAGCGTGAAGCCAGCACTGCCCAGCAACAGGATGCGGCGGTGGCCCAGTCGATCAGCTGCGCGCCCCCATGGGCGGGCCAGCAGCACCCACACCACACCCGATACGGTCACCGCAGCGCCGGCTTGCCAGGTGGCCATGCCGAGCAGGCGGGCGATGGGCCCGATCAAGGCGACGAAGGCCATCATCGCCATGGTGCAGGCCATGTTGGCCAGCAGCAACGGGCGCGTGTCCAGTGTGCTGGCGGGGGTCAGGGTGGCAGGGTCCTTCGCGACATTCATTGGGCATTCCAGGGCAGTTGGGCAGACGGCGTGCAAATGGATGGGAACATTCATCGGTTGTCGGGGCTGCCCATGCACCACCTGCCGTCAGTCACTGCGGCGCAGCGGCCCTGGCCACATGCTACGCAATACCCCGTCCCGGCGCACCAGCGCATGCATCAGCGCGGCGCCCAGGTGCACCAGCACCGTAGCGAACAGCAGGTAGCCGGCCCAGCCATGCGCCTGGCGCAGTATTGCGTACAGTTGCAGGTCGTGGGGGGCGATCGCGGGCAGTTGCAGTGGGCGAGGGTACCCGCCTGCCGAGAGCATGGCCCAACCCAACAGCGGCATTGCCAGCATCAACGCGTAGAGCAACAGGTGCGATGCGCCTGCAGCGACCCGCTGCAGCGCGGGCAGTTCCTGTGGCAGAGGGGGGTGGGGCAGGCTCAGGCGCAGGCCGATACGCACGATCACCAGAAGCAGCAGGGCCAGGCCCGTGGCCTTGTGCAACTCTACCAGCACGGGGTGGCGCAGCGACAGGTCGCCCACCATGCTCACGCCAATGAACAGCATGGCGATGATCAGAACCGCCATCAGCCAATGCACCAGGCGGGCGAGGGGGTGGAAGGCTTCAGGTTTCATGGGCGGGCTCCTGCGCCGAGGGCTTCGCGGCTGCGGCGGTTGAAGGATTCCGAGTAGGCCGCCGAACGGGCAGCGAGGATCGGGTCATTGGAGGGCTGGATGCCGCTGGGCAGGATCAACGGGTCGAAATTCACGTCACGGCAGGCGCCTTGCTCCGGTGCATCCACCTGTTCAATGACCAGGGTGCCGGCATCGACGCTGCGCCGCTCGGCGGGCCAGGGCTGGGCCGGGTCGTCCTGCGCATCGCCGGGGTTGGCCAATACCAGGCGCAGGGTCCAACGCAACGGGCCTTGGTTCAGGCGTTGCTGCAGGTCATGCTGCAGGAACTGCTTGTCGTCGACCTTGCCGGGCAAGGCCGCAAAAGGCGTTTGCGGCTCCAGCTGCCAACGCACTGGGTGCGCAGCGCCACTGGCATCGATCAGGCGGAAGGCATTGATGCTGTGATACTGGGTGTTGGCAAAACTGTCGCTGGGTTTGTAGCTTGCGGCCCATTGGCGGAAGGCGGCGCTTTCCGGGTGGGCGGCAAAGAAGGCCTGCTGCTTTGCCGGGTCCGGCTTGCCGGTAGCAGGGTCGGGCGCGTTGGCCAGCACCTGGTCGTAAAACCCTTGTGGCGTGCTGATCGCCAGCACGGGCGGATTGTTCATCCCAGTGCGCCAGACTTGACCGTCGTCGGTGCTCAGCTCAATGGCCAGGCTGCGCACCGGGACGCCGGTATCGGGGGCGAAGGGGTTGGCGCCACCGATGGCGAAACGGCCGATGACCGGTACGCGATCCTGGGTGAACGCGCGTGCTGTCGACAGCGCGGCGGCCTGGCCGCTGGGCTGGAAATAGCCGCTCACGCACAGGCCCTTGGCGTGGTTCTTGCGATAGCCGGGATAGTGGCCGGCCTGGGCTTCGAAGGTGTCGATGATGCGTTGCGGGGTCAGCTCTGGCCCGCCGATCCAGCCTGCGGCGTAGGCAAAGCCTGCGCCCAGGGCCAGCATCACGGCGCCAATGCCGGCCAGGCGCAGGGCCTTGTCCGGGCCGTGCAAGGGTGAGTTCATGGTGTTCATCCGGTTCTGTGAAGATGCCGGTACGACGGGGCTGGGAAATATTTATTCCATGGGTGGGAATATATTTTGTGGCGGAGCGTCTGCCCCATACACTGACCACCCCCGAGCCGGTACCTTGCCATGCACGACCTGGACGAACAGCAGTGGCGCGAGTTGCTGCAGCGCCTGCGCCGCTTTGCCTTGTGGCTGAGCCGCGAACCGGGCAGCGCCGACGACCTGGTGCAGGCCACGGTGGAGCGAGCCCTTAGCCGCAGCACCCAGCAACGTGATGCCGATGCGCTGCGTGCCTGGTTGTTCACCATTCTTTACCGGCTGTTTCTTGACGGTAAACGCCGTGAGCGCCTGCACAACCGCTGGTTATCGTGGTTCGGCCGGGCGGAACAGGAAAGCGAAGCACTCGGCGGCAACATCGAAAGCATCGTTCTGGCCCAGGCCGACCTGCAAGCCTTCGCCCGGCTATCGACCGAGCAGCGTGCCTTGCTGCTGTTGGTGAGTGTCGAAGGGCTGAGCTACAAAGAGGCGGCCCAGACACTCGGCATCCCCATCGGCACGGTGATGTCGCGCCTGTCACGTGCCCGTGCCGCCCTGCGTGAACTGACCGAGGGCAACCCCCAGCCCCCGGCTCTGCGGAGACTGAAATGACGCGCCTGATACCCAGCGAAGACGAGTTGCATGCCTACGTTGATGATCGACTCGAGCCGACGCGGCGTGCCGAGGTGCAGGCCTGGCTGGCGGCCAACCCTCAGCAAGCTGCACGTATAGAGGGCTGGCTCAACGACGCTCGGCGCTTGCGCACGGCCCTGGCCGGGTTCGGTGATCAACCCGGGGCGCAGTTGGATCTCGGCCAGTTGCAACGGCGTGTGCGTCAACGGCGCCAGCGGCGCCTGGCGTCGGCTGCAGTGCTGCTGCTGGCCCTGGGCGTGGGCGGGGTGGGTGGTTGGCAGGCGCGGCAGGTCACGTTGGCAGGGAGCGCGTTGCCCATGGCCGATGCGGTCCAGGCGCATCGTTTGTTCGCCGGCAGTGAGGCGCTGGATATCCAGGCCAGTGACCCCACGCAGTTGCGCGACTGGCTGGGCAGGCATTTCAGCAGGGTGGGGCAATTGCCTGACTTGACCGGTTACGGGTTCCAGCCTGTGGGGGCACGATTGTTGAGTAATGAGCAAGGGCCTGCGGCGTTGCTGGTGTTCCAGGACCGCCAAGGGCAGCGCATCAGCCTGTTCCTGCGCTCACCTGGCGAGCGTTTCGAACGCATGCCGCAAGGGCAGCGTGTCGATGGCCAACTGGAGGCGAGGTACTGGTCGCATGGGGCCTACAACTTTGCCTTGGTCAGTGCGGCGGATGATGTGCGCGGGGCCGGGGTGGGGGAGGCCTTGCGTTCGGGCCTTTAGGGTTGGGTAAGCCCGGTCACGGGCCATTGAGCAACGTGTGCGCTGGAGTAACAGCCTTACCCAATTTCTGGAAGTTGACGCAACTTCTGTGAGAGCGGTTGGCCCGGAAACTCGTTGGTCTTGCCGGTTAGTCGGTCGCTGGCAGGGCGGGCCTCATCGCCGGCAAGCCGGCTCCCACAAAAAGAATCGCGTCAACTTTTAGCAATTGGGTACGACAGTCCCCCCCTGTGAGAGGAATCGAAAAGCTGGCGCGATCCTTGTGGGAGCCGGCTTGCCGGCGATCACCGGCGAAGCCGGTGCCATTCACCACAGTGCCCGCATCGCGCCAAGCCGGTCAGCTCAACTCCAGCCAGATCGGCGCATGGTCGGAGGGTTTTTCCATCGCGCGCAGCTCATAGTCCACACCCGCTGCCTTGATCCGCGGCACCAGGTGCTGCGAAGCCATGATCAGGTCGATGCGCAGCCCACGCTTGGGTTCGTCCTCGAAGCCGCGGCTACGGTAGTCGAACCAACTGAAGCGGTCCGTTACCTCAGGATGCAGGTGGCGGAAACTGTCCACCAGCCCCCAGCCCTTGAGGCGCTCCATCCACTCGCGCTCCTCGGGGAGGAAGCTGCACTTGCCTGTTTTCAACCAGCGCTTGGCGTTGTCAGGGCCGATACCGATGTCGCAGTCTTGGGGCGAGATGTTCATGTCGCCCATCACCAGCACGGGCTGGTCGTGCTGGAACTGCCCCTCCAGCAACGCCTGCAGGTCGCTGTAGAAACGCTGCTTGGCCGGGAATTTGGTGGGGTGGTCGCGGCTTTCGCCCTGCGGGAAGTAACCATTCATGATGGTGATCGGGGTGCCATTGGCATCAGCGAACGTACCCCAGATGAAACGGCGCTGCGCGTCTTCTTCGTCCGTGGCGAAGCCTTTGAACAGGCTCAGCGGCGGCTGGCGCGAAAGCAGGGCGACGCCGTAGTGGCCTTTTTGCCCGTGGTAGTGCACGTGATAGCCCAAGGCCTGAACGTCGGCCAAGGGGAACTGATCGTCGCTGACCTTGGTTTCCTGCAGGCCGATCACGTCCGGCTGGTGCTTTTCGATCAGGGCCGCCAGCTGGTGCGGGCGGGCCCGCAGGCCGTTGATGTTGAAACAGACGATCTTCATGGAAAGACAATCCCGGTAAAAAGGTCGGATGCTAGCCGACATCGCCCCTGATCACCAGCGTGGCGGCTTCGCCGAGGCGCTGCTAACGTGCACTCACGGGGGAACGATGCGCCGCCGGGCTCCTCCAAGGCACTGTATGCCCACTCCAGGAGGTCTGCCCGCAATGCCCGAAGCCACCGCCGCCCAGGCTCGCGTCTGCACACTCGATGACGGCTACAGCCGTGAGGCCCGCTCACTGCTGTACAACGCTTATCTGAACGACCCCACCTTCGCCTACATCTTCGAGGCCCAGCGCCCTGGCTACGAACGACGGTTGCGCGTGATGGTGCGCGAGTGGGTTCGTCAGCATTTCTACCTGCAGTTGCCGGCCATTGGCCTGTTGCTGGATGACCGCCTGATCGCATTGGCACTGATCGTACCGCCGCAGCGCCGCCTGGGCGTGGCCGACAGCTGGGCCTGGCGTCTGCGCATGCTGCTGGGCACCGGGCAACGCTGCACGCGACGTTACATGGAGTACCAGGCGGCGCTGGTCGGCTGCCTGCCAACACCGCAGGTTCACATGTTGCCGCTTCTGGGGGTGCATCCAGCGTTTCGCGGTCAGCACTACGGCGAACAATTGTTACAAGCCGTACACGACTGGTGTGCAGAAGACCCCAACACTCAAGGCGTGGTGCTGGATTCGGGTAACGAGCATTACCTCCCGTTCTATGAGCGCCAGGGGTATCAGGAGATTGGTGAGGTGGCTGTAGGGCCAATCCGTGAACGGGTGTTTTTTCATCCCTGTCCGTTACCTTCAGTTTCCCCGACTGCTTGAAAGCTCGCCAGGCGGCTCCCTTGAGCGCCTGGCTCTGGTAGCATGCGCCGCATGACGTATTCAGGAAGACTGACTTGGGGCCTGGTTTTCTGGGTTGCCAGTTTCACAGCATGGGGGCAGAGCGAATTGCTGGTGCAGGTAAAGCCTGCCAACAAGGCGCTCAAAGCCAATGTCGAAGGCTATGTAGGTACCCTTGGGGACCGCGATGAAGAGGCGCTGTTGCGCTTCAGTCGCGGGGCTCAGGAGCAGGCGCGAAAAGCGGCGCAAGCGCTGGGTTACTACCAGGCTCAGATCGACAGCGAGGTCAGGCCTTCTGCCAGGGCCGACGAACCTGCGAAGCTGATCCTTCATATCGAACCGGGCGAGCCTGTGCGCCTGCGCAACGTGACCGTGCGCATCGAGGGGCCTGCCAGCGAGATGAAGGCGTTTCGCGTACCTGACAGCAAAGCCCTGCGCGCTGGTGAGCAACTCAACCATGGGCTTTACGAGGATGCCAAGCGGCTGATCCAGAACCAGGCCTCACGCTACGGTTTCTTCAGCGGGCATTTCACCCGTCAGCGCCTGGCCGTCGACCCGCAGGCCGGGGTGGCCGATATCGAACTGGTGTATCAGAGCGGCCCACGCTATCGCTTGGGGGCGGTCAGGTTCAGTGGCGATACCCCGCTGGACGAAGACCTGCTGCAGCGGATGGTGTCGTTCAAACCGGGCACGCCCTACGACTCCGAGTTGATCGCGGAACTGAACAATGACCTGCAGTCCAGCGGTTATTTCGAAGGTGTAAGGGTCGATGCCGCGCCCACTGCAGCAGTGGCCGAGCAAATTCCTGTGGACGTACGCCTCGATACCCGCAAACCGCGGACCATGGGCCTTGGTCTGGGCTTCTCGACGGATGTCGGGCCTCGCGGCAAAGCCAATTGGACGCGCCACTGGGTCAACGCCCAAGGCCATAGCTACGGCTGGGAGACAGAGCTTTCTGCCCCCCGGCAAAACGTCGGGCTGTGGTACGACGTACCCCTTGACCCACCCCTGACCGACAAGTTGCGTTTCGCTGGCGGCTATCAGAATGAAGAGATCGCCGGCACAGACACACTCAGCAAGCTGCTGACCGTGGGGCCCGAATGGCACAGCAAGCTGCCCAGTGGCTGGCAGCGCGTGATCTCGCTCAAGTACCAGCGCGAAGAGTATCGCCTTGGCGACGATTCAGGCCTGAGCAACCTGCTTATGCCGGGCGTAAGTTTCTCTTACTTGCGCAGCGACAACCGCATTGACCCGCACAACGGCTACCGCCTGCAATTCGATACCCAGGTGGCCAAGGAAGGGCTGGTGTCCGACACCAACCTGTTGCATGGCAACGTACTGCTCAAGGGCCTGACCACGCTCGGGCACAACCACCGCTTGCTCGGCAGGTTGCAGTTCGGAGGCAGCGCCACCAACGGTTACAAAAACAACATCCCGCCCTCGCTGCGTTTCTTCGCCGGTGGCGACCAGAGCGTGCGTGGCTACGACTATCAGACGCTGTCGCCTAAGAACAGCGACGGCGACCGTATCGGTGGCCGTTATCTGGTCGCAGGCAGCGTCGAATACCAGTATTCGCTGACCGAGAAGTGGCGTGTGGCGACGTTCGTCGACCAGGGCAATTCGTTCAACACGCTGGAGCTGCCGAGCCTCAAGACCGGGGTCGGTTTCGGCGTGCGCTGGGTTTCGCCGGTCGGGCCATTGCGCCTCGACCTGGCCAAGGCCCTCGATGACGACGGTGGTATCCGCCTGCATTTCTCCATGGGGCCAGAGCTGTGATGCGTGTGTTCAAATTCATTCTGCTGGGCCTGCTCGGCAGCGTGTTGCTGGTTGTTCTGGCGCTGGGGGCATTACTGGCCACCGAAGGTGGCAGCCGTTGGGTACTCGGGCGCGTGCCAGGTTTGCAGGTCAGTGATTTTCAAGGGCACCTTGCGGGCCGCTGGCAGGCGAGCCAGTTGACCTGGGTTGACGGCGGCAGCCGCGTCGACGTGCAAGCTCCGCTGCTGAACTGGACGCCTGGCTGTTTGTTACGGGCAACGCTGTGCATCGATCAACTGCATGCCCAGCGGATCGACATGGCATTCGCGCCGAGCGATCAACCTGCTGACAGCGGGCCGCTGCAGTTACCGGTTTTGCGGCTGCCGGTGGCCATCGAGCTGGGTGACATCAAGGTTGGCCAGGTGCGCCTCGATGGCAGCGACCTGCTCGGCGATCTGCACCTGGCGGCGCACTGGACTGCCACAGGGCTGAAGATCGACAGCCTGCAACTGCAGCGCGACGACCTGCACGTGAATGTGCAGGGCGATCTGCAGCCCGAGGGGGACTGGCCGGTGCAACTGCAGGGGCAGGTGCAACTGCCAGCCGTGCAAGGGCAGGCCTGGCAACTTGCACTTACCGCCAAGGGCGAGTTGCAGAAAACCCTCGAACTGGATGCGACCAGCAGCGGCTATCTCAACGCGCGTCTGACCGGTGAGTTGCAGGCACTGGCCGAGCACTTGCCAGCCAGGTTGCAACTGCGCTCCGATGCCTTCAAACCCGCGCAGACGCTACCGGATACGCTGCAGCTCAACCAGCTCAAGCTCGACGCCGAGGGCGATCTGCTCAAGGGGTATCAGGTGTCTGGTAGCGCCAGCCTGCCGGCCGAACAGGCACCGGTCGCCTTGCTGCTCAACGGCAAGGTAGATGCCAAAGGGGCGGACATCCAGGCGTTGGACCTTGTTGCAAGCGACGCCCAGCACCTGAAGCTGCAGGCCAGCGCCGACTGGCAGCAAGGCCTGGCGGCCAATGCCCAGCTCGATTGGCAGGATTTCCCTTGGCTGCGTTTGTACCCATTGGACACGCCGCCAGAGGTCACGCTCAAGCGCTTGACCGCGCAGGTGCAATACCGCGATGGCAGTTACCAGGGGACGTTCAATGGCGACCTCGACGGCCCGGCTGGGGCCTTTACCCTGGCCAGCCCCTTCGAGGGTGACCTTGGCCAGGTGCGCCTGCCGCAGTTGGCCCTGACGGCCGGGCAAGGCAAGGCTGCCGGCAGTGTCGCGGTGCGCTTTGCCGATACCTTGGCCTGGGACGTTGACCTGCAGCTGTCGGCACTCGACCCTGCCTACTGGCTCGCCGAACTGCCCGGCACCTTGGCTGGCCCGTTGCGCAGCAAAGGTGAAATGAAGGGTGAGCAGCTCAACCTCGATGCCCAGCTTGACCTGAAGGGGCGCCTGCGCGGCCAGCCGGCAATGCTCAAGGTACAGGCCGAAGGCGCCGGCCAGCGCTGGACCCTCGGTACGCTGGCCGTGCAGTTGGGCGACAACCGCATCAACGGCAGTGGCAGCCTGCAACAGCGCCTGGCCGGGCGTGTCGACCTCGACCTGCCCCGGCTCGGGCAGCTGTGGCCCGGGCTGCAAGGCCAGGTAAAAGGGCGGCTGGATGCCAGCGGCACGCTCAGCGCTCCCCAAGGTACCCTGACCCTGCAAGGGCAGCAGTTGGCGCAGGAGCAGAACCGGATCCAGCGTCTTGACCTCAACGCACGCCTGGACAACGCCCAGCGTGGGCTGGTCGACCTCAAGGCCAGTGGCATCCGCCTGGGCGATACGGTGCTGGGCACCTTGCAGGCCAACGGCAAGGGCGATATCCGCCAGCAAGCCCTGACCCTGGGGCTCGATGGCCCGCTGCTGAAGCTTGACCTGGGGCTCGACGGCCAGTTGAGCAAGGGCGACTGGCGTGGGCGGCTGGCCAGCGGCAGAGTCCAGGCCGGTGGCCAGGACTGGCAATTGCAGGCGCCGGCTCGCCTGCAGCGCCTGGCCAGCGGCCAACTGGACTTCGGCGCCCACTGCTGGCGCTCCGGTCAGGCCAGCCTGTGTGGCGAGGACCAACGCCTGGCACCGGAGCCGCGCCTGCGTTATCACCTCAAACAGTTCCCGCTGGACAGCCTGGCTCAATGGTTGCCGAAGGATTTCGCCTGGCAGGGGCTGCTCAACGCTGACGTCAATCTGGACATCCCGGCCAGCGGCCCCAAGGGGACCGTGCGCGTCGATGCCAGCGGCGGCACGCTGCGGGTGCGGGACAATGGGCGCTGGATCGACTTCCCTTACCAGGCGCTGCGCCTGGACAGCACCCTGGCGCCTCGGCGCATCGATACGCAGCTGAATTTCCGTGGCGAGCGCCTTGGCGAGTTGCGCCTCAACGCCCGTCTCGACCCGCTGGGCAAGGACAAGCCCTTGTCGGGTGACTTCCGCCTCGCCGGCCTGGACCTGTCGGTTGCCCGGCCTTTCGTACCGATGGTCGAGCGGCTGGCAGGCCAATTGAATGGCAGTGGCCAGTTGTCCGGCACCTTGCTGGCGCCCAAAGTCAACGGCAACCTGATGCTCAGTGGTGGCGAGGTCAGTGGTGCTGAGTTGCCCGTCAGTTTGCAGGACCTGTCGCTGCAAGCCTTGATCGCTGGCGAGCAGGTTCAGCTGAACGGTGGCTGGCGCAGTGGCGAGGCGGGCCGTGGCCGGCTGAGCGGCGACCTGACCTGGGGCCAGGCCCTGGGCATGAACCTGCGCCTGCAGGGCCAGCAGTTGCCGGTGACCGTAGAACCCTATGCAACGCTTGAAGTCGCGCCTGACCTGAACCTGCGCCTGATCGACGACAAACTGGCGGTGTCCGGCAAGGTGCAGGTGCCCAAGGGCAAGATCACGGTGCGCGAGCTGCCGCCATCGACCGTGAAGGTATCCGACGACACGGTCATCGTCGGCCACCAGACCGAGGAAGGCAAAACGCCGATGGCGATGGCCATGGACATAGATGTCGAAGTGGGGCAGGACAAACTGTCGTTCAGCGGGTTTGGGCTTACCGCCAACTTGCTCGGCCATGTACACATCGGCGATAACATGGACACCCGTGGTGAGTTGAGCCTGGCTGACGGACGTTACCGCGCCTATGGTCAGCGCCTGACCATCCGCCGAGCGCGCTTGCTGTTCGCCGGGCCCATCGACCAGCCCTACCTGGACATCGAGGCCATCCGCCAAGTTGATGACGTGATCGCCGGTATCCGCCTGAGCGGGAGTGCCGAGCAGCCTACCACCCAAGTGTTTTCGGAACCGGCGATGAGCCAGGAACAGGCCCTGTCCTACCTGGTGCTGGGCCGCCCGCTGGGCACTTCGGGCGAGGACAACAACATGTTGGCCGAGGCGGCCCTGGGCCTGGGCCTGGCGGGCAGCGCAGGGGTTACCGGCAGCATCGCGTCCAGCCTGGGGATTGACGACTTCCAGCTGGACACCGAGGGCTCGGGCAATACCACCAGTGTGGTGGCCAGCGGCAACCTGACCGAGAAGCTGAGCCTGCGATATGGGGTAGGGGTGTTCGAGCCGGCCAATACCATTGCGTTGCGCTACAAACTGAGCAAGAGGGTTTACCTTGAGGCGGCGAGCGGCCTGGCCAGTTCGCTGGATATTTTCTATAAGCGCGACTTCTGAAGGGCGCCATCAACGCACGGTGGCGGCCTCGATGAACTCGTTGGTATCAGGGCCGGGCGCAGCGGGTGGCTTGCGGGTAGGGTTGATCAGTTTGGTGTATTCCTCGATCAGGCGGTTCAGCGCTTCGGGGGGGTCGCTGGCCTGAAACTGCATGCGGATCTGCACCTCGTCCGGGTCTCGCGTTTCGCCCTGGCGGCCCTGGGCGCCGATCGTGACCTTGAATGCCGCTGCGCCGCCGGCCTCAGCGTTGGCCTGCATCGCACGCAGCGCCTCCGTGCCGTTGACGCGCACCGAGAGGTCGACTTGCATGCGCTCCAAGGCCAGCCCCTTGGGTGATACCAGGGCGAACAACGGCACGCGTATCACATGCTGGTCGTCCATGGCGACCTCGACCATCTTGGCCTTCATAGGTGCCCCGAGGGCCTGGGGGTCGATGTCGAAGAAGTGGTCGAACAGATTGATGTACTGCTGGGCAATCAGGCTATTGGTGGCCGCTGCGGCCTCCTGCAGGCCACGGGTGATATCCCGCAGGTCGATCGCGGTCATGGGGGCAGGGTGATTGTCCACTCACTTGTCTCCTTGGTACACGGGAGCCCCGCTGTGCTCAGCGAGGCGGACATTTTGAGACAGGGCTAAGCGTCAGGGCGTGCTGGGACTTGGGGAGGGGGTGTTCGCTGTATCGCCCTTCAGTACGTCGGCATCGGAAATCGTATCGGTGCTCACCAGGGTCGAGTTAGGTACCACCGTTGGTTTGGTGGCGGCATCGGTGAGAAAATCGATGACTCTCATCACGGCCTCTGGCGGGTCCTGGCGGCGTAAGGTGGTATTGAACGCGTAGCGGGCGCGGGTATCGGTCTTGCGGGTCTGCGTGGACTTGTGGCTGATGCTGCCCTTCATGTCCAGCTTGAAAGGTCCCCAGCCGAGTGACCCAGCCACTTCGCCACTTTTGCTCGACTCACTGAAATCCTCAGCCGCTTGGCTGATGGTCAGTTCGAAGTCGACCGTTCCTTCTTCAATGACAATGTTGGGGTGGGTGATGGCCGCCAGCAGCGGCACCTTCATGGACTTGTTGACGACACCTTTGTATTCGCCCTGTTCGTTGACGATGGTCTCGTCATAGTCGAACTGGATGGCGACCGCTTTGCCATCCTGTACGCAGACCTGCATGAGGAAGTCCGCATAGGACTTGCTCGCAGTGACCTGCGCCTGAACCATGGCTTGTAGTGGCCCGGCGATCATCCGGTCCATGGGCAAGGCATTGATGACCGATCCGATTAGGCTGTTGTCGATGGACATAGCTCGATTCTCTTTTTAATGGGTGCTGCAAAGACGGCCGTCAGTGCGGCCGGGTGGGTGTCGTCAGCGCGTGCAAGGCTCCTGGCGACGGATATTGCCGATCTGGCGCAGGCTCAGGCCGTACTTGTCGGCCAAGAGGCTGCGTGACAGGCCCTCGGCGCTTTCTTTCTGGATTTGCAGGTTGCGCAATTGCCGCAGGAAGTGGTCTGGCTTGGGAATTTCCAGCGCCACACCGGCAAAGCGCTTGATCAGGGCGTCGAGGGCCTCACCCGGGAGTATCTCGGCGAGCTTGGTTCGCTCGCGGTGCTTGGGGATGTACTTGGGTCTGCCGCCAAAGGCACAGGTGAGCTGGTAGGCGTTTTCGATGCCGATACACTCGATCAGGGACTGCAGCGAATGCGGTAGCTGGCTGATGTCTATGGCTGTGAGATCTTGCAATTCCATATGTGGCTCCCTCGCGGTTGATGGGGCGCGATGCTTGGATATGCCGCAATGACGTGTCGGCGATTAGCATCGGCGCTCTGTCGCTGGCATGAGCGGATTGTCAGTGAGTGACGAATACTGTCGCTAGGCGCCAAGTGGTCCAGCTGTTGTAGCCTCAAGGTGCAGGATTTGAAGGCAACGATTTCGCGGGTTGTAGGACATCGCTCTGGCGTTGCCCTACAGGCGTTGATACTCAGGGGGGCGCTTTTCCGTGAGGCAACTGGGTGCCAGTACCCTCAACGCAGGGGTAAACATGCATCAAGCTCACGTTGGCGAGGTAGGCGTGGGGCCGACTGGCCATGGTTTGAGGCAGGCTGCGCCAATCCACCACGAGGCAGAGTGCACTGAGCGATTGTTTGTCGTGCCGGCCCAGTACCTTATCGGGGAAGGACCTGCGGTAGAGCGCCAGGGTCTGGCCTACGGCTTCGACCTGCCCGGCGTTGGCCAAGGTTTCGTAGGCGAGCTTGGGCAGCTGCGGCTGCTCGAGGGTGAAATGGGCGTGGCCAGGCTCGGCGATCAGGTGTCCGGCCGCCCTCGTTCGCTGCCATAACTGCTGCCATTGACTGCTGCCGGCGTGGGCCGCCAGGTCGCGGCCCAGTTCGAGCAATCGTTCAGGCGGTATCTGGCGGACATCCAGCGCGTGGGTGGGCAGAGCGGGGAGTAACAACAGAATGAGCAGGGCGGGCTTGAGCATGGAGCCTCCAACAGGGGGGTGGGGAGGCCAATGCTTTCAGGCTTGAGGGGCCGCGCTAAGCAGGAAATGCAGCGCCAAAAGCCACGGGCGTTGTATCATGGCGCCGGCTCGTTGCGAGCCATTTGCCCCCGATGTTGCAAGGAACTATCGATGACACACGTGCAGCGCCTCAAATATTCGATTCTGATCATCCTGGTGGTGCTGGGCCTCATGCTGGGCCTTTCGCACCTGCAGAAACAGGGCACCATCAGTGAACAGACCTTCCAGATGCTGGCCATCGCCATTGCAGTCGTGGTGGTCGTGATCAACGGGATTCTGCGGCGCAAGGTCAAGCCCTGACCCTTGCCGGCCGGCCAGCGATGGCCGGCCTTGCGCTCAGCGCGAAGAGGGCTGCTCGAGCACGGCGCGCGCTTGCGGGTTGAGGCTGTAGCACTTGTCGTTGCCCAAGTGGATCACGCCCTCTGCGCACAGTCGCTTGAGCACCTCCCGCACACTGAGAAACGACAGCGGAATATCCAGTTGTTCCAGGTGCGCGTGCACCCCGCGCACGCCAATGCTGCGCCCGGCGCGGCCGGCACTGTGCAGGGCATCGATCACTTTGAGACGGATCAGGCTGGTACGCAGCCCATAGGTGCGCAGCAACTCGCGGATCTGTTCGTTGCCGACACGCTCTTCCCCGCAGGCGTCCTGTCCATTGGCCGCCTCGGCCGGGGTTCGCCCGAGCTGAAGTGAAGGTTGCGGGTTGTACATGTGAATGCTCCTTTTCGTGGACTGTCCCGAAATATGGGTGCCTCACTTACTAGGACGAATGAGCGCGGAGAAACTGCAGCTTTTGCGCAAAAAAAATCGCTGCCTGTGTCATGAAGACGAATCTGATGCGCCTGCTGCGTAAAATTTTCATCTGGGTGTTCGTCTGATTGGGAATGATCCCAGAAGCCCAGGAGTGCCCGTGCTCTCAATTTCAAGACCTATGACCTGCGTTGGCCTTGCGGCCGCGTTGGTTGCCTCAAGCCTCGCCGCGCAGGCGCAAGCGGCCAGTAGCGATGCCACTGCGCAAATCCGGCGCACCAGTTTCGGCGTGCCGCATATCGTGGCCAAGGATGAGCGCGGTCTGGGTTACGGCATCGGTTATGCCTATGGCCAAGACAATCTGTGCCTGCTGGCGAATGAAGTGCTGACGGTCAACGGTGAACGCTCGCGCTTTTTTGGCGCGCAGGGCAAAACCCTCGAGCAGCGCGATAACCTGGCCAGCGACCTGTTCTTCACCTGGCTCAATACGCCGACCGCGGTCAACAGCTTCCTCCAGTCCCAACCCTCTGAGGTGCGCGATTTGTTGGAAGGCTATGCCAGTGGTTTCAACCGCGCCCTGGCCGAGCGCCGTAGCCAAGGGCTGCCGGCAGAATGCGGGGATGGCCAGTGGTTGCGGCCGATCACCAGCCTGGACCTGATCAAGCTGACCCGCCGTCTGCTGGCGGAGGGCGGGTTGGGGCAATTCGCCGAGGCGTTGGCGGGGGCTCAACCGCCACAGCTGACCAGCCAGCAGGCAGCGCATACGTTCGGCGAGGCACTGGCCCAGCAACAGCGTTTCGCTTCGGAACGGGGCAGCAATGCCGTTGCCGTGGGCGCAGAGCGTTCGGCCAACGGCCGCGGCCTGTTGCTGGCCAACCCGCATTTCCCCTGGATGGGCGGGATGCGCTTCTACCAGATGCAGCTGTCCATCCCAGGCCAGCTGGACGTGATGGGGGCCGCACTGCCTGGTTTGCCAGTAGTGAACATTGGTTTCAACCGTCATCTGGCCTGGACTCATACGGTCGATACTTCCAAGCACTTCACGCTCTATAAACTGCAACTGGACCCGCAAGACCCGACGCGCTACCTGTTCGATGGCAAGTCCTTGCCCTTGACCCAGCAGGCTGTGAGTGTCACGGTCAAGGCCGAAGATGGCACGCTGAGCCAGGTGGAGCGCCAGGTCTACAGCTCGAAATTCGGGCCCGTGGTGCAGTGGCCAGGCCGCCTGGACTGGGACAGCAAAACGGCCTACAGCCTGCGTGACGCCAATCTGGACAATACCCGTGTGCTGCAGCAGTGGTATCACATCAACCGTGCCGATAGCCTGGCGGCACTGCAGGGCTCGATCGAGCAGTTGCAAGGCATACCCTGGGTCAACACCTTGGCTGTCGATTCGGGCGGTAAGGCGCTCTACCTTAACCAGTCAGTAGTGCCCTACGTGGACCAGCAGTTGCTCAGCCAGTGCAGCAACCCGGCGGCGCAAGGCCCGCTGGTAGTGCTCGATGGCTCACGCAGCGCCTGCCAGTGGAAGGTCGATGCCCAGGCGGCGCAGCCGGGCATCTTCCCGCCACGTCTGTTGCCCAGCCTTGCGCGCAACGATTTCGTGCAGAGCTCCAACGACCCGGCGTGGATGACCAACCCCGCCCAGCCGTTGACCGGGTACTCACCGCTGATCAGCCGCAGCGACCAGCCATTGGGTATGCGCGGGCGCTTCGCGCTCGAGCGCCTGCAAGGCAAGGCCAAGCTGGGTGTGGATGACCTGCAGCGTATGGTGATGGATGACGAGGTCTACCTGGCCAGCCTGGTGCTCCCAGACTTGCTGCAATGGTGCAAAGGCGCTGAGGCCGATTTGCAGGCGTTATGTTCGAGCCTGACAAGCTGGGATGGCAAGGCTGACCTTGACAGTGGGATTGGCCTGGTGCATTTCCAGAACATCGTCGAAAACATGGCCAGGCATCCGCAAAGCTGGCGGGTGGCGTTTGATCCGGCAGACCCGCAACACACGCCGCGCGGCTTGGCAGTGGAGCAGGCCGCGGTGCGCAAGTTGCTGCGCGAAGCGGCGCTGGCCTCCCTGCAGCAGGTCGCCAAAGCCGGGGTTGCTGAAGGCAGCCGTTGGGGGCAGATCCAGCAGGCGGCCGATGGCACGCCGGTACCGGGCGGCGCGCAGGCGATGGGGGTGTACAACGCGATCTACAGCATCCCGCATGGGCCGGGCAAGCGCTTGGTGGTCAGTGGCACCAGTTACCTGCAACTGGTCAGTTTCACCGAGGATGGGCCGCAGGCGCGGGGGCTGTTGGCCTTCTCGCAATCCAGCGAAGCCGCTTCGGCACATTCGAGCGACCAGACCAAGGCCTTCTCGGCCAAGCAGTTGGCGCCCATTCCGTTCACCGAGGCGCAAATCAAGGCTGACCCTGAGTATCGGCAGTATGTGATCAGCGAAGGTGACAAGGCGGCGGTGGCGAGCCGGCCTTGAGTTGCAAACGAGTGCCGGCCTGATCGCCGGCAAGCCGGCATCTACAGGTTCGCCACAGCGTATTTGTAGCGCCGGCTTGCCGGCGATCAGGCCGGTATGGCCAAGCCATCCGTTTCAGGAAAACTCGAACGGTTCCAACTGAAAGCCCTGCGCATCGACCTGCAGGGTCCAGCCGCGACGGTCCCAATCGCCCAGCACGATGCGCCGGGCCGGCTCCCCGTTCACCACCAGCTTGTGGATCGCCGGCCGGTGAGTGTGGCCATGTACCAGCGTTTTTACACCGTGCGCCGCCATCACCGCTGGCACTTCTTCGGCTGTGACATCGACAATGTCGGTGGCTTTCATGCGCGTCTGGGCACGGCTTTCGCTACGCAGCTTGCGCGCCAGCTTCTGCCGGGTGGCAAGCGGCAAGTGCCGTAGAACCCACAGGCTCAACGGGTTGCGCAGATAGCGGCGCATTTTCATGTAGCCGATGTCGCGGGTGCACAGGGTGTCGCCATGCATCAGCAAAACCTGCTCGCCACCAAGGCTGATCACGCTGGGGTCGGCCAGCAAGGTGCAGCCGGCCGCTTGGCAGAAGCCCTCGCCAATCAAAAAGTCGCGGTTGCCGTGCATCAGGTAGACGGCCGTGCCGCTGTCGCTCAGCCGGCGCAGGGCCTGGCAGATCGACTGCTGAAAGGGCGTCATGGCATCGTCGCCGATCCAGGCTTCGAAGAAGTCGCCGAGGATGTACAGCGCATCGGCGTGGCGTGCGCGGCCGTCGAGCAGATCAAGAAACGCCCGGGTGATGTCCGGGCGTTCTTCTTGCAGATGCAGATCAGAGATCAGCAGTATCACTCAACGATCTCGGCTTTCTCGATGATCACGTCGTCTTTAGGTACGTCCTGGTGGCCAGCGTTGGAACCGGTGGCGACCTTTTCGATGGCGTCGACGATTTCACGGCCTTCGGTCACTTCGCCGAACACCGCGTAGCCCCAGCCCTGGGTGTTCTTGCCGCTGTGGTTGAGGAAGTCGTTGTCGGAGGCGTTGATGAAGAACTGGGCCGAGGCCGAGTGCGGGTCCATGGTGCGGGCCATGGCGATGCTGTACTTGGTGTTCTTGAGGCCGTTGTCAGCTTCGTTCTGGATGCTGGCGCGGGTCTTCTTCTGGCTCAGGCCTGGCGCGAAGCCGCCGCCCTGGATCATGAAACCCTTGATCACACGGTGGAACACGGTGCCGTCGTAGTGACCGTCCTTGACGTACTGAACGAAGTTTTCCGTGGTGAGCGGCGCCTTTTCGGCGTCCAGTTGCAGGACGATAACGCCGTGGTTGGTGGTCAGTTTGACTTTGGACATGCTGGAATTCGCTCTTTCAAGGCATTCGGGAATTAGGGTGCGCAGTGCGCCTGTAGTCACCTGACGCAGGATCGGGCGACCGCGACACATGGCGCGCACTGGCCATTTTGCCAGGCCGCGACAAAAAGCTGCGATAAATCACGGCAGTTTGTCCGAGCCTGGCTGTCAGCAGCTTGACTGCTTCGGCTATGATAGGCCCTTTGATTCAATCGGCCTACCCAGGCCGGACACGTGCATTCAAGGATCCTATGAGCAAGCCCACTGCCGACAACGCGCCCAACGCCGCTGCCAAAGGCGCCCCCGCCGTCCCTGCGAACTTCCTGCGGCCGATCATCCAGGCCGACCTGGACTCGGGCAAGCACAGCAGCATCGTCACTCGTTTTCCGCCGGAGCCCAATGGCTACCTGCACATTGGCCATGCCAAGTCGATCTGCGTCAACTTCGGCCTGGCCAAGGAGTTCGGCGGCGTCTGTCACCTGCGCTTCGACGACACCAACCCGGCCAAGGAAGACCAGGAGTACATCGATGCCATCCAGCGCGACGTCAAATGGCTGGGCTTCGACTGGGCCGGCGAGGTGCGTTATGCCTCGAACTACTTCGACCAACTGCACGATTGGGCCGTTGAACTGATCAAGCGTGGCAAGGCCTATGTCTGCGACCTGACCCCTGATCAGGCCAAGGCCTACCGTGGCAGCCTGACCGAGCCTGGCCAGAACAGCCCGTTCCGTGAGCGCAGCGTCGAAGAGAACCTCGACCTGTTCGCCCGCATGAAGGCTGGCGAGTTCAAGGATGGCGAGCGCGTGCTGCGGGCCAAGATCGACATGGCCTCGCCGAACATGAACCTGCGCGACCCGATCCTGTACCGCATCCGTCATGCCCACCACCACCAGACCGGTGACAAGTGGTGCATCTACCCCAACTACGACTTCACCCATGGTCAGTCCGATGCCATCGAAGGCATCACCCACTCGATCTGCACCCTGGAGTTCGAAGGCCATCGGCCGCTGTACGACTGGTTCCTCGACAACCTGCCGGTACCGGCGCACCCGCGTCAGTACGAGTTCAGCCGCCTGAACCTGAACTACACCATCACCTCCAAGCGCAAGCTCAAGCAGCTGGTCGACGAGAAACATGTCAGCGGCTGGGACGACCCGCGCATGTCCACCCTGTCGGGCTTCCGCCGTCGCGGTTACACCCCGGCCTCGATCCGCAACTTCTGCGAGATGGTCGGTACCAACCGCTCCGACGGCGTCGTCGACATGTCGATGCTCGAGTTCAGCATCCGTGACGACCTCGACCGCACCGCGCCACGCGCCATGTGCGTGCTGCGCCCGCTCAAAGTGGTCATCACCAACTACCCTGAAGGCCAGGTCGAGCAGCTCGAACTGCCGCGCCACCCCAAGGAAGACATGGGCGTGCGCGTGCTGCCCTTCGCTCGCGAGCTGTACATCGACCGCGACGATTTCATGGAAGAGCCGCCAAAGGGTTACAAGCGCCTGGAGCCGGCCGGTGAAGTGCGCCTGCGTGGCAGCTACGTGATCCGCGCCGACGAAGCGGTCAAGGACGCCGATGGCAACATCGTCGAGCTGCGCTGCTCCTACGACCCGGAGACCCTGGGCAAGAACCCCGAGGGCCGCAAGGTCAAGGGCGTGATCCATTGGGTGCCGGCAGACGCCAGTGTCGAATGCGAAGTGCGCCTGTACGACCGCCTGTTCCGCTCGCCGAACCCAGAGAAGGCCGAGGAGGGCGCCAGCTTCCTCGACAACATCAACCCGGGCTCGCTGCAAGTGCTGACCGGCTGCCGTGCCGAGCCGTCGCTGGGCCAGGCGCAGCCTGAAGACCGCTTCCAGTTCGAGCGCGAAGGCTACTTCTGCGCCGACCTCAAGGACAGCCAGCCGGGCCGCCCGGTGTTCAACCGCACCGTCACCCTGCGTGACTCCTGGGGCAGCTAAGGAACCGCCGTGCTTACCATCTACAACACGCTGAGCAAAACCAAGGAAGTCTTCAAGCCGCTCGATGGCAACAAGGTGCGTATGTACGTGTGCGGCATGACCGTGTACGACTACTGCCACCTGGGCCATGGCCGCAGCATGGTGGCCTTCGACCTGGTCACCCGTTGGCTGCGCAAGAGCGGCTATGAGCTGACCTATGTGCGCAACATCACCGACATCGATGACAAGATCATCAACCGGGCCAACGAGAACGGCGAAACCTTCGACGCGCTCACGGCCCGCATGATCGATGCGATGCACGAGGACGAACGGCGCCTGAACATCCTCAAGCCGGACCAGGAACCGCGTGCCACCGACCATATCGCCGGCATGCACGCGATGATCCAGACCTTGATCGACAAGGGCTACGCCTACGCGCCCGGCAATGGCGACGTGTACTACCGGGTCGGCAAGTTCGTCGGCTACGGCAAGCTGTCGCGCAAGAAGATCGAGGACCTGCGCATCGGTGCCCGCATCGAGGTCGATGAGGCCAAGCAGGACCCGCTCGACTTCGTCCTGTGGAAGGGCGTCAAGCCGGGCGAGCCGTACTGGGATTCGCCGTGGGGGCCGGGCCGTCCGGGCTGGCACATCGAGTGCTCGGTGATGTCCACCTGCTGCCTGGGCGAGAGCTTCGACATCCACGGTGGCGGCAGCGACCTGGAGTTCCCGCACCACGAGAACGAAATCGCCCAGAGCGAAGCGGCGACCGGCAAGCAGTACGCCAATGCCTGGATGCATTGCGGCATGATCCGCATCAATGGCGAGAAGATGTCCAAGTCATTGAACAACTTCTTCACCATCCGTGACGTGCTCGACGTATACCACCCGGAGGTGGTGCGCTACCTGCTGGTGGCCAGTCACTACCGCAGTGCTATCAACTACTCCGAAGACAGCCTGCGTGATGCCAAAGGTGCCTTGGAGCGCTTCTATCACGCACTGCGGGGTTTGCCGCGTGTGGCAGCCAAGGGTGGCGAGGAATTCGTCGAGCGCTTCAGCGTGGCGATGAACGACGACTTCAACACCCCCGAAGCCTGTGCCGTGCTGTTCGACCTGGTGCGCGAGATCAACCGCCTGCGCGACAGCGAGCCGGATGCGGCTGCTGGCCTGGCCGGTCGCCTGCGCGAGCTGGGTGATGTGCTGGGTGTGCTGCAGCTGGAGGCCGATGACTTCCTGCGTGCAGGGGCTGAAGGCAAGGTCGATGCGGCTGAAGTGGAGGCGCTGATCCAGGCGCGTCTGCAGGCGCGTGCCGACAAGAACTGGGCAGAGTCCGACCGGATCCGTGACCAGCTGACCGCCATGGGGGTGGTGCTGGAAGACGGCAAGGGTGGCACTACCTGGCGTCTGGCTGACTGATTAACGGGGGCCGCTTAGCGGCCCCATCGCCGGCAAGCCGGCTCCCACAGGTATTGCGCAGGGGTTGAAGGTTGCGTGGTGGTGAGAGCCGAACAAGCTCACAGGTATTGCGCAGGGCTTGAAGGTTGCGTGGTGTTGGTGAGAGCTGAGCAAGCCCACAGGTATTGTGCAGGGCTTGACGGTTGTGCTGTCGTGGTGGGCTTGCCGGCGATGGACTGCACAGCAGTTCCCGCTTTTACCTCGGCAACCCCGCCAATGGGCAATGCAAGACCAGCTTGGCCCCGCCCAGCTCACTGTCACCCACCTCCAGCCCAAACCCGTGCAAGTCGACGATCGCCGCAACGATCGACAAACCGAGGCCGAATCCCGGGTGGCGGTGGCCTTCATCGCTGCGATAGAACCGCTTCAGCACTGCAGTGCGCTCTTGTTCCGGAATCCCAGGTCCGCTGTCCTCGATAGCGATATGCACGCCTGTCTCGTCCTGCGTCGCGGTAATGGCTACCCGGCCACCTTCTGGCGTGAACTTGATGGCATTGCCCACCAGGTTGGCCAGCGCTTCGAACAGCAACTCACGGTCCCCATGCAGCGCCGCCAGGTGCTCAGGCTGCTGCAGCTGCAGGCGGATGCCGCCATCTTCAGCCAGGGGCAGGTAGAAATCGTGCAACTCCACCAGCAACTCACGCGGGTGAAGCTCAATGAAGCCGGCGCGGCGCTGGCGATCCTCCAGCTCACTGATGCGCAACAGGCCACGAAAACGTGCCATCAGGGTATCGGTTTCGCCGATGGCCTGGTCCAGTGCTTCGGCTTGCGCTGAGTCCAACCCGCTCTGCTGGCGGATGCGGTACAGCTGCGCTCGCAGGCGGGTGAGCGGTGTGCGCAGGTCGTGGGCAATGTTGTCGCACACGCCCTTGACCTCGTGCATCAGCCGTTCGATCCGGTCAAGCATGGCGTTGACGATGGCTGCCAGCATGTCCAGTTCGTCGCGCCGGGCCGACAGTGGCAGGCGGTGGGTGAGGTCGCCGGCGACGATCAGCTCTGCCTGCGCCTGTATCGCGCGAATGCGTTTCAAAGGCCTGCGCCGCAGCATGTACCAGCCAGCGAAGCCAGGGATGAGTGTCAGCGATATGCCCCATAGCAACGCGTGCAGGATGATGCGTGTCACCACGAACAACGAGCCGTTGTCGCGCAGCAGGACCAGCCAGCGGCCGTCCTGAACCTTGATTGCCACCGCGTCGCAGCTGTCACGCGGCATGTGCGGGTCATCGGCGTCCAGGCAGCGCTCGAGTTCATGCACCTTGCCGTCCAGGCCCAGTTCCGGCGGGATAGCACGGATGCGCCCGCCGATCGGGTTGAGCTGGGCGTCGAACAGGCCGTAGGCATCGAAGGCACGCTCCTCGAATGCCTGGCTGGCGATCAGGGCGTCGTCCAGCTGCTTGCCGCTCATGTGTGCGAAAAGGTGCTGGCGCTGCAGCATGGAGTGGCGGGTAAGCTTGTTCAGGTAGCTGGACACCTCGAAATACAGCACCCCCATGAGGATGCTGCTCCAGGCCACGAAGAGGAAGCTGTACAACGCCAGCAGGCGGCTGGTCGAGGAGCTCCAGCCCTTAGTTGGGTTCAGCAATGGCATAGCCGGAGCCCCGTACGGTACGGATCAGCGGCGCTTGCCCGGGGGAATCGATCTTCTTGCGCAGGCGGCCGATATGCACATCGATCAGGTTGGTGCCAGGGTCGAAGTGGTAGCCCCAGACTTCCTCGAAGATCATCATCCGCGTGATCACCTGGCCGCTGTGGCGCATCAGGTACTCCAGCAGTTTGTACTCGGTTGGCAACAGGTTGAGCGTCTGGTCGCCGCGGCGGGCCTCATGGCTGATCAGGTCCAGTTGCAGGTCGGCGACCTGCAGTCGGGTCTGGGTCATCGGCACGCTGTTGCGCCGCAGCAGCACTTCCACCCGTGCAGCCATCTCGTCGGAGGCGAACGGCTTGGTCAGGTAGTCGTCGCCACCGGCACGCAAGCCTCGGACACGCTCATCGACGTCGGACAGAGCGCTGATCATCAGGATTGGCGTTGCGATTTTAAGGTTGCGCAGGGTGGTGACGATGGTCAGGCCATCGACCTCAGGCAGCATGCGATCCAGGGTGATCAGGTCATAGCCGCCGCCGATGGCTTTGGCCAGGCCTTCACGGCCATTGTCTGCCCAATCCACTTCCAGACCGTGGCTGGTGAGTTCGGCGACGATTTCCTGGCCGGTGACGGCGTCGTCTTCGATGGTCAGTACGCGTGGCATGCTGGTTCCTGGGCGTCTAGTGGAGGCTTGATTGTGCCAAAGAATAGACTGCCGGGAATTTAAGAAAAATTCATCTGGCTGCAGATTGGCACAAGTCGACGCAATTGCGGGGGAGGCGGCCTGCCAGTGATGAGGCCGGTCCTATCAGGCAGAAAAAAGGGCATGCCAGCGTCTGGCATGCCCTGCGGTTCAGCGTTGCGCGAAGGCTCAGGCGACCTTGACGATCCAGCCAGCCGGTGCTTCGACGTCGCCACTCTGAATGCCGGTCAGCTCGCTATAGAGCTTCTGGGTGACCGGGCCGACTTTTTCTAGGTCGTGGAACACGTGCAGCTTGCCGTTGTACTCGATGCCACCGATCGGGGTGATCACCGCGGCGGTACCGCAGGCACCCGCTTCGATGAAGCGGTCGAGCTTGTTGATTTCGACATCGCCTTCGATCACGGTCAGGCCCAGGCGCGAGGACGCCAGTTCCATCAGCGACAGGCGGGTGATACCTGGCAGTACCGAGGCCGATTTCGGGGTGATGAATTCATTGTTGGCGGTGATGCCGAAGAAGTTGGCCGAGCCGACTTCCTCGATCTTGGTGTGGGTCAGCGGATCGAGGTAGATGGCGTCGGCGAAGTTGGCTTTCTTGGCTTCAGCACCTGGCTGCAGGCTGGCTGCATAGTTGCCGCCGACCTTGGCGGCGCCGGTGCCCTGCGGCGCGGCGCGGTCGAAGCTGGAAATCTGGAAGTTGTGCGGCTTCATGCCGCCTTTGAAGTACGAGCCAACCGGGATGGCGAATACCGAGAAGATGAACTCGGGGGCGGTGCGCACGCCGATGTTATCGCCGGTGCCGATCACGAACGGGCGCAGGTACAGGGCACCTTTGCCGTGTGGCGGGACGAATTTCTCGTTGGCCTTGACCACTTGCTTGCAGGCCTCGATGAACACATCGGTCGGCACCTGCGGCATCAGCAGGCGAGCGCAGCTGCGCTGCATGCGGGCGGCGTTCTGGTCAGGGCGGAACAGGTTGATCGAGCCGTCTTTGCAGCGGTAGGCCTTCAGGCCTTCGAAGCACTGCTGGCCATAGTGCAGGGCAGTGGAGCCTTCACTGATGTGCAGCACATTGTCTTCGGTCAGGGTGCCTTTGTCCCACTCACCGTTGCGCCATACGGACAGGTAGCGCTTGTCGGTCTTGATGTAGTCGAAACCCAGCTTGTCCCAGTTAATGCTTTCGTTACTCATGACACCCTCGATTGTCTTGCAAGTGCCCGATCGCTCGGGCTGCTGTTATATGCGCACCTCGCCACGATAATACATCCGCCGCGGATCGGGAACGCCCAGTCACGAATTGGGGGCGCGGGGCTGGCGATGGATTCGCGGTGTCCTTGGGGCCGATCAGGGCCAGCATTGCGCCATGTGACTGCCTCCAGCGCTAGCGCGCAGCACCGAGCCGCCTGTTCCAATCCCCGCCATGGCTTCGCTCACACGCCTCTTCACTGTCAAAGCGCACATGCCATGCCGGGTGATCCAGCGTTACGCCTGCTTCGTCCAGCGCCTGGGCTGTCAGCTTGAGCATGCGAGCCTTGGCATCACCCGCCAGCGCTGCGGCCTTGTCGACTTCGCGCTCGAAGACCCAGGTGATGCGCAAGCTGGCAGGGAACTGTTCAGGGTCCAGGCGATGGGTCAGCCAGCTGAATCCGACGATCTGTGCCTTGGCCGTTTCGCATGCGTCGGTCAGGCATGCCACCAGTTCACGCTCAAGGCGAGCCAGTTCGCGTTTGCCCAATGCTTTCATGGCGCGGCCTCGTCATCGATCTGCTGGCAGAAACGCAGCAGGTTGCCGAACGGGTCGCGTATCTGCATCTGTAGGCCCCAATCGACGCGCTCAGCCTGTGGGCGGGCATAGCCGTACTGCTTGTCCTGCAGTTCACGTTGCAGTGCCAGCAGTTCGTCGGTGCGGGCAAACACCGACGAGCCTGGGCACGCGTCGCCGTGGTGCTCGCTCAGGTGCAGGATCAGGCCGTCGCGATGAATTTGCGCATACAAAGGCAGGTCCGGGCTGAAGCGGTGCTCCCAGTCCAGGGTGAAGCCGAGGAAGTCGAGGTAGAACTCCTTGGCCTTTTCGACCGAGAAAATACGCAGGATGGGGATGGCAGGGGCGAGAGGCATGGCGGTTCCTTGGCCGTGGACGGTATGTGACTGGGTTGCCAGTCTACCGATTGTGGCGGCGGGCTGTCCTGTTCGCGGGGAAACACCCTGGCTGATTCGAGCACCGAAACAGGGCTGATGCGTGCCCTCGTGTCGTGCGCCATGAGCGGGCATGCCCCACGCCAGAGCCTTGCGCTTTATGTTTCATGTGGCTTCACCTGCGTAGTTGGCCCGCAAACTGCTATATCCCAGCCAATCGAATTTGATCGAGTGGTCAGGCCTGCAGCACGTCAGTGCGCGGCGCTGGTGCTCGCAACGGCCATGAGGCCGTGAAAATCAGGGGCTATAGGATGTTGCTGGCGGAGCGCGTCGAAAAATCTGAACATGATGCAGGATGGAGCGCCTACCTGCAGTTGCGCTTTGTCGCGCGTGCTGGCGTGACCCGCCTTGGTGCGCGTCGTCATTTTGGCCCGCTTTTGGTGCAGCGGCCGTTCTACCCGGAAGGTGCGCCGTGCCACGTCTATGTGCTGCACCCGCCAGGGGGCATCGTTGCCGGTGATCGCCTGGAACTGGATCTTCAGCTAGAGCCTGGCAGCCATGCATTGCTGACCATGCCTGGCGCCAGCAAGTTTTATCGAAGTATCGGCCCCACCGCATGGCTGACCCAACGTTTTCATCTGCAAGCGGGCAGCACCCTGGAGTGGCTGCCCCAGGACAGCATTTTCTTTTCCGGTGCACGGGCCAGCCTCGACAGCCGCTTCACCCTTGAGCCCGGTGCTCGCCTGCTGGCCTGGGAAACGCTCTGCTTGGGCCGACCGGTGATGGGCGAGCGTTTCGCTCAGGGCGCGCTGGATAGCCGTCTTAGCATCGAGGTGCCCGACGACCCTGGCTTGAGCGAGCGCCTGCGCATCACAGGGGGCCAACTCGACAAACTCGGCGGGCACCCCTTGCTCGCCACTTTCTGTGCCTACCCGGCAGATCCAGCCGTGCTGGAAAAGGTGCGGCCACTGCTCGATGAACTGAAAACGCCGGGCGGCGCCACCTTGCTCGGTTCGCTGCTGGTGATTCGCCTGCTGGACCACGACAACCAACATCTGCAACACACCCTGCAGCGCCTCTGGCACGTCCTGCGGCCGGCCGTCCTCGGCCTGTCGGCGTGCCCGCCGCGCATCTGGGCCACTTGAGAGAGCGCCATGGAGCTGACCCCGAGAGAGAAAGACAAACTGCTGCTGTTCACTGCCGCACTGTTGGCGGAACGGCGCCTGGCCCGTGGCCTGAAGCTCAACTACCCCGAGGCGGTGGCGCTGATCAGCGCCGCAGTGCTCGAAGGCGCCCGTGATGGGCGTACGGTAGCCGAGCTGATGAGCCTGGGCCGGGAAGTGATCGGCCGCGAGCACGTCATGGACGGTGTGCCCGAGATGCTCCATGACGTGCAGGTCGAAGCCACCTTCCCTGACGGCACCAAGCTGGTGACCGTGCATGACCCCATCGTCTGACCTGGCCGAGGAGCCCAGCATGATCCCAGGTGAAATCCAGGTCGCCGCCGGCGACATCGAACTCAACGCCGGCCGCGAAACGGTCAGTGTCAACGTGGCCAATCATGGCGACCGGCCGGTGCAGGTGGGCTCGCATTACCACTTTTACGAGGTCAACGATGCCCTGGTGTTCGACCGCGAGCCTAGCCGCGGCTTTCGTCTCGACATTCCGGCCGGCACTGCCGTGCGCTTCGAGCCGGGCCAGGCGCGTACCGTGCAGCTGGTCGCCTACGCCGGCAAGCGCGAGGTGTATGGCTTTCAGGGCAAAGTGATGGGCGCACTGGAGGGCCAGGCATGAGCCGTATTTCACGTCGGGCCTATGCCGACATGTTCGGCCCTACTGTCGGCGACCGTGTACGGCTGGCCGACACTGCGCTGTGGGTGGAGGTGGAGAAGGACTTCACGGTTTACGGCGAAGAGGTCAAGTTCGGGGGTGGCAAGGTCATCCGCGACGGCATGGGCCAGGGCCAGATGCTTGCTGCCCAGGCCATGGACCTGGTGTTGACCAACGCCTTGATCATCGATCATTGGGGTATCGTCAAGGCCGATATCGGCGTCAAGCACGGGCGTATCGCTGCCATCGGCAAGGCCGGCAACCCTGACGTGCAGCCGGGCGTGACCGTGCCAGTGGGCCCAGGCACCGAAGTGATCGCGGCCGAAGGCAAGATCGTCACCGCCGGGGGCATCGATTCGCACATTCACTTCATCTGCCCTCAGCAGGTGGAAGAAGCGCTGACCAGTGGCGTCACCACGTTCATCGGCGGTGGCACCGGGCCGGCCACCGGTACCAATGCCACCACCTGCACCCCGGGGCCCTGGTACCTGGCGCGCATGCTCCAGGCGGCCGACAGCCTGCCGATCAACATCGGCCTGCTGGGCAAGGGCAATGCCTCGCGTCCTGACGCGCTGCGCGAGCAGATCGCTGCGGGTGCGGTGGGCCTGAAACTGCACGAGGACTGGGGCTCTACCCCGGCCGCCATCGACTGCTGCCTGGGCGTTGCCGAGGAAATGGACATCCAGGTGGCGATTCACACCGACACCCTCAACGAGTCCGGCTGCATCGAAGACACCCTGGCCGCCATCGGTGACCGCACCATCCATACCTTCCACACCGAAGGGGCCGGCGGCGGTCATGCACCCGATATCATCCGCGCGGCAGGGCAGGCCAACGTGCTGCCATCCTCGACCAACCCGACCCTGCCTTATACGGTCAACACCGTCGATGAACACCTCGACATGCTGATGGTCTGCCACCACCTGGACCCGAGCATCGCCGAGGACGTGGCGTTCGCCGAGTCACGCATCCGCCGCGAAACCATCGCCGCCGAAGACATCCTGCATGACATGGGCGCGTTCGCCATGACCTCGTCCGACTCCCAGGCCATGGGCCGCGTCGGTGAGGTGGTGCTGCGCACCTGGCAGGTCGCCCACCAGATGAAGGTGCGCCGCGGGCCTCTGGCACCGGACAGCAGCTACAGCGACAACTTCCGGGTCAAGCGCTACATCGCCAAATACACCCTCAACCCGGCGCTGACCCATGGCATCGCCCATGAGGTGGGGTCGGTGGAGGTGGGCAAGCTGGCCGATCTGGTGCTGTGGTCGCCGGCCTTCTTCGCGGTCAAGCCGGCACTGGTCATCAAGGGCGGGATGATCGTCACCGCGCCCATGGGCGACATCAACGGTTCGATTCCGACCCCACAGCCGGTGCATTACCGGCCCATGTTCGGGGCGCTCGGTGCTGCCCGCCATGCCACGCGCATGACCTTCCTGCCCCAGGCCGCCATGGACCGCGGCCTGGCCCATGAACTGGGCTTGCAGAGCCTGATCGGCGTGGCCCACGGCTGCCGGCAGGTACGCAAGGCCGATATGGTCCACAACACGTTGCAACCGGTGATCGAAGTCGATTCGCAGACCTACCAGGTACGCGCCGACGGCGAACTGCTGGTGTGCGAGCCGGCCAGCGAACTGCCGCTGGCCCAGCGTTATTTCCTGTTCTGAAGGAGCGAAGATGATTGTCCTGACCCGCCGGATCGATGCATCCGACACTATCACCGGCACCGTTACCCTGGACGTCGATAGCCGTATCAAGAGCCGCTTGCGGGTTGCCCTCGACGATGGCCGGGAGGCGGGCCTGATGCTTGAGCGCGGCCACCTGCTGCGCGGTGGCGAGCTGCTGGCCGATGCCGCGGGCAGCCAGGTGGTGCAGGTGCTCGCAGCGCCCGAGGCAGTATCGACCGTGCGTTGCAGCGACCCGCACCTGCTGGCGCGTGCCGCGTACCACCTGGGCAACCGCCACGTCCCCCTGCAGATCGAGCCGGGCCTGCTGCGTTACCAGCACGACCACGTGCTTGACGACATGCTGCGCGGCCTGGGCCTGACGGTCGAGGCCGAGCAGGCACCGTTCGAGCCAGAAGCCGGGGCCTACCAGAGCGCGCCGCACAGCCACAGCCATGGGCACGATCACCCCTTCGTGCGCCTGCCAGCCCATTCCTGAACCTTGGAGCTCACAATGAAAAAAACGCTTGCCCTTGCGCTGCTGCTGGTTGCTCTGCCGGCCTTCGCCCACCCGGGCCATGACAGCAATCCGCTGCACGATGGCCTGCTGCATCCGCTGACCGGCCTCGATCACCTGTTGATGCTGTTGGGTACCGGTGTGCTGGCGGCCTTGACTCGACGCAACCTGGCCTTGCCGCTGGCAACCTTGACGGCGATGTTCGCTGGCGCCGTGTGTGGCCACCTGTTCGGTGATGTGCTGGGCATGGAGACCATGATCGCCGTGTCGGTGCTGGTGGCAGGCGTCGCCGTACTGCTGCCTAGCCGCCAGTTGCTGCTGGCGCTGGCCATGCCTGTGTTTGCCCTGTTCCATGGCTGGGCCCATGGCGTTGAGGCCACGCCCAGCGCCTTCTGGCTGTTCAGCGCCGGTTTCGTCACCGTCAGCGGCTTGCTGCTGGTCGTGGGCTTCGCAGTCGGTTGCCTGCTGCGCCGCCATAGCGCGCTGCAGAAAGCCTTTGGTGGCGGCATGCTTGCCGGCGCCGCAGTGGTGCTGGCCGGTTGATGAACAGCGACCTGGCATTGCTGCGCCTGCTGCAGCTGGCCAGCCCCGGCTTGCCGGTGGGGGGCTTCACCTACTCGCAAGGCCTTGAGTGGGCCGTTGAGGCGGGGTGGGTGCGAGACATCAAAAGCTTCAGCGCCTGGCAGTGCGAGCAGATGCACGACACCCTCGCTTACCTGGACTGGCCGGTCCTGGCGCGCCTGTACCACGCGTGCCAGGCCGATGATGCTGGCGCGTTTGCGCGCTGGAGCCGCTTTCTGCTGGCCAACCGCGAAACCGCCGAGCTGCGCCTTGAAGAGCAGCAGCGGGGCGCGGCGCTGGCGCGCTTGCTCGATGGTTGGCAGTTGGGCCAGGCCCCGGTCTGGCGCCCAAGCCTGGAACTCAGCCAGTTGGGCGGCATGGCCTGGCTGGCCGTGCACTGGTCGATCCCGTTGCGCCAGCTTGCCCTTGGGCATGCCTTCGCCTGGTTGGAGGGCGCGGTCATGGCTGGGGTCAAACTGGTGCCGTTCGGCCAGCAGGCGGCCCAGACCCTGCTGCGCGACCTGGGTGAGACACTGCCCGGCATCATCGACCAAGCCCTGGCGCTTGGTGACGACCAGCTCGGTGGCGGCTTGCCGCTGCTGGCCATTGCATCATCGCGTCACGAAACCCAATACACCCGTTTATTCCGTTCCTGAGGACTGCCTTAATGCAAAGCTATCAGCAACCCCTGCGCGTCGGTGTCGGCGGCCCGGTCGGCTCTGGCAAGACCGCGCTGCTCGAATGCTTGTGCAAAGCCATGCGCGACCACTACCAGATCGCCGTGGTCACCAACGATATCTACACCAAGGAAGACCAGCGCATCCTTACCGAGGCCGGCGCGCTGGAGCCCGAGCGCATCGTCGGCGTCGAAACCGGTGGCTGCCCGCACACCGCCATCCGCGAGGATGCCTCGATGAACCTGGCTGCCGTGGAAGCGTTGGCGCGCAAGTTCGGCAACCTTGAAGTCATCTTCGTGGAAAGCGGTGGCGACAACCTCAGCGCCACCTTCAGCCCTGAGCTGGCCGACCTGACCATCTACGTGATCGATGTGGCCGAAGGCGAAAAAATCCCGCGCAAGGGCGGGCCTGGCATCACCAAGTCCGATTTTCTGGTGATCAACAAGACCGACCTCGCGCCCTACGTCGGTGCCTCGCTGGAGGTGATGGAGCGTGATACCCAGCGTATGCGCCCGGAGCGCCCGTGGACGTTCAGCAACCTGAAGAAAGGCGAGGGCCTGCAGGCGGTGATCGACTTCATCGTCGAGCGGGGGATGCTGGGGGTGAGGGGCTGAGGTCAAGCACTTCGATGCGGTTGCGGCCGTTGTGTTTGGCTTTGTACAACTGCTCGTCGGCTTGCTTGAGCACGCTGTCGGCCTGATGCGTATCGGGCCGGCGGCAGGCCACGCCAATCGACACGCTGAGTTTGCCCACATGCGGTGCATCGGCCTGTTCGACCGCGGCGCGTATGCGTTCGGCAATGCGCCGGGCATCGGCCAGGCCAGTGTCCGGGAGCAGCATGGTGAATTCCTCACCGCCGACCCGGCAGGGCAGGTCGTCGTGGCGTGAATTATGGCGCAACAGCTCGGCGAGGTGTTTGAGCACCTCATCGCCCGCATCGTGGCCAAAGGTATCGTTGACCTGTTTGAAATGGTCGATGTCCAGGGCCAGCACGGCGAATGCTCTTGGGCTCTGCATCAAGGCGTCCAGCGTCAGTTGCATGGCACGCCGGTTGGCAAGGCCGGTCAGGGCATCACTCTGAGCCTGTTGGCGCAGCTTGCCGAATTTTTCCTGCAACAATTGCTCGCCTGTCAGCAAGGCGCGGCGGATGGCTGCGACCTCCACGTACCACGCATCGATACGGCGCAGCTGATCGCCGGTCTGGGTGGCGGACAGGTGGCTGGCGCTGTGTGCCAGTTGGCGTAACGGCAAGGTCAGGCGGTAGGTCATCCAGAGCATCAACAGCAAGCCGATGATGCTGACCGGCAGGATATAGAGCAGCACCTTGCGGGTCATTTCGCCCAGGGGCGCCAAGGCCAGGTCCCGCGGTGTCTGCACCACCACTGCCCAGTGCGCTTCAGGCACCGGGGCAAAGCCCGCAAGCATGGGAACGCCGGCAGAGTTGGGCACTTCGAGGGTGCCTGTCTGGCCACGCAGCGCCGCGCTGATCGTTGGGCTGTCGCTGACCTGGGTGCCAATGCGCGCATGCTCGGGGTGGTGCAGCAGGCGTAGGTTGGCGTCGGCGACGAAGGCGAAGGTGCCGTCCTGTTGGTAGTGCAGGCCGATCAACGTATGCAATGCGCTTTCTTTCTTGAGAAACACCGAACCGCCGACAATGCCCAGGTAGCGGCCATCGGCGGCAAAGATCGGCTGCGAAACGAAGATCACCAAATCGCCCCCGCGCGAGGTGTAGGCGGAACTGACCCACGGCTGGCGGGCTTGCACGGCTTGGCGGATTTCGCTGGAGTGCTGGTGGTGGCTGGTGACCTGTTCTATGTCCGGATGCGCCACCAGCACCTGGCCTTGGGCGTTGACGATGACGATGGAGTTGAAGTCCTTGTCCTGCACCTGCAGCCGCTCGGCTTCACTTTGCAGCGCCGCCAGGTCGTCCAGGCCGCCGCCCAGTTGCCCGGCACTGTAGGACAGGTGGTTGCGGGCCGAGCGCAGGAACTCGTCGATATCCGATGCCAGTTTGCTCGCATAGGCTTGGTTGGCCTTCAGCTCAAGGTCGACCAAGGCGCGGTGCTGTACCCGGTAGGCGACCGCGAGGGTGTTGCACAGGGTTGCCAGGCACGCCAGCATGACAATGCCAACGACCAGGGTGCGTAGGTGGAACATGGGCAAGCGCTTGAGCATGGGGGGCCTGTAATGCGAGGGCGACGGGCTCAAGTATGGCCGTATTCTGCCGAACCGCTGCCATTGCGCCGCCCGGCTGGCTCAGCCATGGCGCAGGCGGCGCTGTGGCCTGTTCAGTCATGGCAGCAATGCGGTTTGCCGGGCTGGCTTTCGTAGCGATCGTGATGCCGCACCCAGTCCATGGTGCCTTCCTCGTTGCGCCCCAATGGCGCAATGTCGAGGAAATTGTAGGTATTGACCAGGATGTCGAGCCCGCGCGCATAGGTTGAGTAGGTATGAAAGACGCTGCCGTCCTGGTCCCGGTAGAAGGCGCTCAACCCAGGCAGCTCGCTGTCGTTGCCGGTGTAGGGTTCGTAGTTGTAGTGGCTGTTGCCGTCCGTGGCGACACTGACGCCGAAATCTTCATTGAAACTGCTGCCGTTTGACGAGTACCAGGGAAAGCGCCAGCCCATGCGCTGGGCAAATGCCTGGAACTCAGCGCGGGGCGCACGCGAAGCGGCGACCAGCGAAACATCGTGATGCGCCAGGTGCAGGTTGGCGCCGTCGAAATGGTCGGCGAGGAACGAGCAGCCGGGGCAGCCTTCGCTCCAGCCTTCGGCGAACATGAAGTGGTAGACCAGCAACTGACTGCGCCCGGCGAACAGGTCGCCTAAACTCAGCTCGCCGTGCGGGCCTTGAAAACGGTAGGGCTGTTCCAGTTTGACCCAGGGCAGGGCGCGGCGGGCGGCGGCCAGTTCGTCGCGCTGGTGGGTAAAGGCTTTTTCATGCAGCCATAGCTGACGGCGGGCGGCCAACCATTGGCTGCGCGAGACGATGTCGGGCTTTTGAGGGTTCATGGGGATGACTCCACACGTGGGGTTCAAGTGTGGTCGAGCGGGCAGGGATGAGATCGACAGCAGGCCCTGTGCTCGCGACGAGTGGTCAGGGCCCGGCAAGTCCAGTCACAGCATGAAGCTCAAGCGCTGCACTGCATCGCTTCTATCACTTCCCACAACCGCGGATCGTCAAAATCATCCACCACAAGCCTGGCCCCCGCAGCCATCAGCCGTTCTGCTGTCTGTGTCGTGGCAACCCCCACGGTAAAGATCCCGGCGCCGCTCGCCGCTTTCACACCTGGCAACGAATCCTCGAACGCCAGCGCCTCCCCGGCCGTTGCCCCCAGGCGCTGCAAGCCGGTCAGGTACGGCAACGGATCAGGCTTGGGCCGTGCCAGCTCCTCGGCCACCAGCACATGCTCGAAATGTGCGCCAAGGCCCATGGCAGTGAGCATGTGCTCGGCATTGAGCCGCGGTGCGTTGGTCACCACGCACATGCCGATACAGCGTGCCCGGGCATAGTCCAGCAGGCGCAGCAGCCCCGGCATGGGTTCAAGGGCAGGGGCCAGCTCGCGGAACAGCGCTTCCTTGCGATCAGCCAGCGCCAGGCATTCCTGCGCGCCGGCGTTTGGGAACAGCTCGGCGAACAAGGGCCCATTGGCCCGGCCGCTGATCTGGGCATCGAACTGGGCCTGGGTCAGCTCACGGCCATCATGGTCGCGCAACAACTGACGGAAAGCCTGCAAATGCAGGGTGTCGGTGTCGGTGAGGGTTCCGTCGAGGTCGAACAGCAGTACAGTCAGCATCAGGCATCCAGGCAGTAGAAAACACACGTCGGGGCATCATAACCAAACCCAGCGACGAAGGGGGCTGTTCAGTCTTCGCTGAAAAGAGTACAAATGTGCTCCATGGACAATCTTACCCCCAAACGCCGCGCAATCCTCGACTTCATCCGTGAACGCATCACCGATCATGGCCAGCCGCCGAGCCTTGCCGACATCGCCCAGCGTTTCGGCTTCGCCTCCCGCAGTGTTGCGCGCAAGCACATCACTGCCCTGTGCCAGGCCGGCTACATCGACGTCACGCCCAATCAGGCACGTGGCATCCGCCTGGCCGCACCCTTGCGCCGCCCGGAAATTCTCGAAGTGCCCGTGCTGGGCCAGGTGGCTGCAGGCGCGCCGATCGGCCCCGACCTGGGCATTCACGAGCAGTTGCTGATTGACCCCAGCCTGTTCCGGCGTACACCGGACTACCTGCTCAAAGTGCGCGGCGACTCGATGATCGATGACGGCATCTTCGACGGTGACCTGGTGGGTATTCGCCAGCAAGGTGAGGCCCGCGATGGCCAGATCGTGGTCGCCCGCCTCGACGGCGAGGTCACCATCAAACGCCTGCAACGCCAACCCGGCGGCTACCGGCTGCTGCCACGCAACCCTGCCTATGCGCCGATCGATGTCGGGCCTGAGCGCGAATTCTTCATCGAAGGCGTGTTCTGCGGCCTGTTGAGGCGCGACTGATGGGCGCGGTGGTCGACCTTGACCGCTTGCTGGACCAGCGCCAGGTCTGGCGCGGCCGGCAGGCGCGGGTCCGGCCGGCCGGGTTGCAGCCCACCGGCCATGCGGCGCTTGATCAACGGCTGCCGGAGGGTGGCTGGCCCGCAGCTGCGCTGAGCGAGTTGCTGTTGGCCAGCCCTGGATGTGGCGAACTGCAACTCTTGTGGCCCTCATTGGCCCGGCTGACCGCCGATGGCGGGCGAGTGGTGCTGGTGGCGCCTCCCTTTATCCCTTACGCACCGGCATGGCAAGCGGCCGGGGTGGACTTGCGCTGGCTGGTCCAGGTCGATGCCCAGCAGGCTGATGCCCTCTGGGCTGCCGAGCAGTGCCTGCGCTCTGGCAGTTGCGCCGCAGTACTGTGCTGGCCGGAGCGAGCCGATGACCGTGCGTTGCGCCGCCTGCAGGTGGCGGCAGAAACCGGGCAGGCGCTGGCTTTTGCCTGCCGGCCGCAGCAGGCTGCGCACAATCCATCCCCGGCCGCGGTACGCATCGCCATCGACGCGCGGCCCGCGCAATGGCGTGTGCTCAAGTGCCGCGGTGGCTTGCCGCCGGCTGCAGCCATCCCCTGTGCCTGGCAGGGATGATGCAACATGCTCTGGGCCTGCATCCTACTGCCGCAATTGGCGCTGGACTCGATCCTGCGTGAACGTGATGACGCCGATGCGCCCCTGGTGCTGATCGGCGGGCCGGTACAACGGCGTGTGTTGCAAGCGGTGAACCCTGCTGCGGCAGCGCTCGGTCTGCGTGCTGGGCTAACCCTCACCGCCGCCCGCGCCTTGGCCGACGGTTTCACCTGCGTTGAAGCAGACGCGGCGCGCATCGAGCAACTGCAGCAATTGCTGGCGGCCTGGGCGTACCGCTTCAGTGCCCAGGTCAGCTTGCATTACCCGCGTGCCGTGTTGCTGGAAGTGGGCTCCAGCCTGCAACTGTTTGGCCCATGGCCCGTGTTCGAGGCGCGTCTGCGCGAGGAGCTCGCAGCCCTCGGGCTGCGTCAGCGGATTGTCCTGGCCACCAACCCGGTGGCGGCGCGCATGCTTGCCAATGGTCATGACGGCCTGGCATTGAGCTGCCCGCAAGCAACCCGCGCAGCGCTGGCGCGCATGCCCATTGCGCGGGTGGGGTTGCCACAGGACGCCGCTGAAGCGTTCGCCAGCATGGGGCTGCATCAGCTTGACCAGGTATTGGCCTTGCCGCGTGATGCCCTGGCCAGACGCTTCGGTGCCCAGGTCCAGTTGCACCTGGACCAGTTGCTGGGGCTGCGTACGCTCGGCTTGAGCTTCTATCAGCCGCCGGACCGCTTCGAAACGCGGCTGGAGCTCAACTTCGACGTGGAATCGCACCAGGCGTTGCTGTTCCCGTTGCGGCGCATGCTCAACGACCTGGCCGCCTTCCTGGCCGGGCGAGACTGCGGGGTACAGCGGTTCAGCCTGTACCTGGAGCACGCCGAGGGGCCGGACACGCCACTGCAGGTCGGCCTGCTGGCGGCAGAACGTGATGCGGCAATGCTCTTCGAACTGGCGCGCGGGCGCCTGGAGCCGCTGCGCATCCCGGCACCGGTGCGTAATCTGCGCCTGGTGGCCGATGACTTGCCGGCTTTCGTGCCCCAGCACCACGCGTTGTTCGACCCACGGGCCCAGCAGGCCCAACCCTGGGAGCAACTGCGTGAGCGCTTGCGTGCCCGGCTGGGCGACGACGCGGTCACGGGCCTGCGCGCTGAAGCCGACCACCGCCCCGAATGTGCCTGGCAGGCCGCCGAGTATGGCGGGCAGGGCAGCCTGCCCACCTTGCCCGGGAGCCGCCCAGGCTGGTTGTTGCCCCAGCCACTGGCACTGGACCCCAGCGTTCACAGGTTGCTGGGGCAGGCTGAGCGTATCGAGTCGGGCTGGTGGGATGGCGGTGATGTGCGCCGCGACTATTACCGCATCGAAACGCGTGAAGGCCTGCGCGGCTGGGCCTATCGCGACCTGGCCCAGCCCGGAGCCCTGTGGCTGCAAGGCTGGTTCGCATGAGCGCGCCGGGTTACGCCGAACTGCATTGCCTGTCCAACTTCAGCTTCCAGCGCGGCGCATCCAGCGCCGAAGAACTGCTGCGCCGAGCGCGGGAGCAGGGTTACCAGGCCTTGGCGATTACCGATGAGTGCACCCTGGCCGGCATCGTGCGTGCCTGGCAGGCTGCCAAAGCACAGCAGATACGCTTGATAGTCGGCAGTGAAGTGCGCGTGCAGGATGGCCCGAAGCTGGTGTTGCTGGTCCAGGACCTGGGTGGTTACCAGAACCTGTGCGCCTTGATCACCCGTGCGCGTCGGCGAGCGGAGAAGGGCGACTATCAGTTGTTGCATGACGACTTGCGCGAGCTGCATCAAGGGTTGCTGGCGTTATGGCTTGCCGAGGACTCCAGCGACCTGGCAACCGGTCAATGGTTGCAGGGCATGTTCGGCGAGCGCCTCTGGCTGGGTGTGCACCTGCACCGTGGCAGTGATGACGAGCGCCGCCTGGCCCAGCTGCGTGGCCTGGCCGGGCAACTGGGCATTCGCGCCGTGGCCTGTGGTGACGTACACATGCATGTCCGCGGCCGGCGGGCCTTGCAGGATTGCATGACCGCTATCGGCCAGCGTTGCACCGTCGCCCAGGCAGGGCGGTATCTGTTTGCCAACGGCGAGCGTCACCTGCGCACGCTGGAGCAACTGGCCGAACTCTATCCGGCCGACCTGCTGAGCGAAACGCTCTGCATTGCCGAACGCTGTCAGTTCGACCTGGGCCAATTGCGCTACCAGTACCCGCGTGAGCTGGTGCCCGAGGGGCATACCGCGGCCAGCTGGTTGCGCCAGCTGTGCGAGGGTGGGCTGGCCCACCGCTGGCCGGCGGGGGCGAGCGACAAGGTGCGCGAGGTGCTGGCCAAGGAGCTGGCGCTGATCGCTGAGCTTGGCTACGAAAGCTACTTTTTGACTGTGCACGATATCGTGGCCTTTGCCCGCAGCCAGCACATTCTTTGCCAGGGCCGCGGTTCGGCGGCCAACTCTGTGGTGTGTTTCGTGCTGGGCATCACCGAGCTCGACCCAATGAAGCACCGGCTGCTGTTCGAACGTTTCCTGTCACGCGAGCGCAACGAGCCACCGGACATCGACGTCGACTTCGAGCACGACCGTCGCGAAGAAGTGATCCAGTACGTTTTTCGCCGTTATGGCCGGCACCGCGCAGCGCTCACTGCGGTGGTCAACACCTATCATGCTGCCGGCGCGGTGCGTGATGTCGCCCGTGTGCTGGGGTTGCCTGCCGACCAGGTCGATGCCCTGGCCAAGTGCTGTGGCCGCTGGACCGACCGCATTCCGGACGAGCAACGCCTGGCCGAGGCCGGCTTCGAACCCGGCAGCCCCTCGCTGCGGCGCATTCTGGTGCTGGCCGGGCAGCTGATAGGCTTCCCCCGCCATCTGTCTCAGCATCCAGGCGGTTTCGTCATTTCCGAGCAACCGCTGGACCACCTGGTGCCGGTCGAGAACGCCACCATGGCTGAGCGCACGGTCATCCAGTGGGACAAGGACGATCTGGACATGGTCGGCCTGCTCAAGGTCGATGTGCTCGCCCTGGGTATGCTCAGTGCCTTGCGCCGCTGTTTCGACCTGCTGCAGCAGCACCGGGGGCGGCACCTGACCTTGGCGACGATCCCTCCCGAAGACCCGGCCACCTACGCGATGATCAGCCGCGCCGAGACAATGGGCGTGTTCCAGATCGAATCACGCGCTCAGATGGCCATGCTGCCACGGCTCAAGCCCAGCACCTTCTATGACCTGGTGATCGAAGTCGCGATCGTGCGCCCGGGGCCGATTCAGGGCGACATGGTGCACCCCTACTTGCGTAGGCGTTTGAAGCAGGAGCCGGTGACCTACCCATCGCCCAAGCTCAAGGAAGTCTTCGAGCGTACCTTGGGTGTGCCGCTGTTTCAGGAGCAGGTGATGGAGCTGGCCATGGTGGCCGCAGACTACAGCCCGGGCGAGGCCGACCAGTTACGCCGCAGCATGGCCGCCTGGAAGCGCCATGGCGGCCTGGAACCACACCGCGAACGGCTGGTGCAAGGCATGCTGCGCAACGGCTACGACCTGGCGTTTGCCGAGCGCATATTCGAGCAGATCAAGGGCTTTGGCAGTTATGGCTTCCCGGAGTCGCACGCCGCCAGTTTCGCCTTGCTGTGCTATGCCAGCAGTTGGCTCAAATGCCATGAACCGGCGATTTTCACCTGTGCGCTGGTCAATAGCTGGCCGATGGGCTTCTACAGCCCCGACCAACTGTTGCAGGAGGCACGCCGTCAGGGGATCGAGGTACGGCCGGTGGATGTCGCCCACAGCCACTGGGATTGCACGCTGGAACCGGTTACCGAGGGTGTCCTTGCCATCCGCCTGGGGTTGCGGCAAATCCGCGGTTTCGCCGAAGCCGACGCGCGCCGGCTCGAAGCGGCGCGGGCGCTCAGGCCGTGGCGCGATGTCGAGGACCTGTGCTTGCGTGCCGGCCTCGACAGCAGAGCCCGCGCCCGGCTGGCCGATGCCGGTGCGTTGCGCGCCTTGGCACGTGACCGCTACCAGGCGCGCTGGCAGGTCGCGGCGGTGCAGCCGCAACTGCCCCTGTTCGCCGAGCTTCAGGCAACGCCCGAAGCCGCGGTGGCCTTGCCTGTGCCTAGCGTGGGCGAAGACCTGGTGGCCGACTACGCCACCTTGGGAACCACGCTGGGGCCTCACCCGCTGACCTTGCTGCGCCCGCGTCTGCGGGCGCTGGGCTGTCGCAGCTCGCATGAGTTGGCGGGCGTTGAGCATGGCGATGCAGTCGCCGTGACCGGCCTGGTGGTGGGGCGGCAACGGCCACAGACCGCCAGCGGGGTGACCTTCGTGACCCTTGAGGATGAATTCGGCATGGTCAATGTGGTGGTCTGGCGCGAGCTGGCCGAGCGGCAGCGGCGTGCGCTGGTCGGGTCTCGATTGCTCAAGGTGAATGGCCGCCTGGAACAGCAGGACGGGGTGCGGCACCTGATTGCACGGCGGCTGGAGGATGTCAGCGTGTTGCTGCAGGGGCTGGACGTACGCAGCCGGGACTTTCATTGATTCGACCGGCGAACGGGCTGCACAGCAGCCCCAGTCGCCGTTGTTGCCGAGCTGTCAAACCATTGCCAGGTGCTGCTTGCGTGTGGGCGCCGGGAATGCCCGGTCAATGGCTTGCAAGTCCTCGCTGGTCAAGGTCAAGCCTGCGGCTGCCGCATTCAACCTTACGTGCTCCGGCGACACCGCCTTGGGGATCGCGATGACACCGTCCTCGCGCGTCACCCAGGCCAGGCAGACCTGCGCCGGGGTGGCCCCATGGCGCTCGGCAATCTCCTGCAATAACGGATGCTGCAGCAGCTTGCCGGCCTGGGCCAATGGGCAGTAGGCCATGGTCGGTAGCCCGTGTTGCCGGCTCCAGGGCAGCAGGTCGAACTCGATGCCACGCTGCACGGGGTTGTACAGCACCTGGTTGGTGCCACAGTCAGGGCGGTCCAGCTCGATCAGGTCGTCGACATCGAAGTTGGAAACACCCCAGCGGCGAATCTTGCCCTGTTCGCGCAAGCGTTCGAACGCCTCGACGGTTTCTTCCAGCGGGTACTGGCCGCGCCAGTGCAGCAGGTACAGGTCGATGACATCGGTGCCCAAGCGAGCAAGGCTGCGTTCACAGGCAGCGGGTACGCCGCGCCGGCTGGCATTGTGCGGGTACACCTTGCTGACCAAAAAGACTTGATCGCGCCGCCCGGCGATAGCCTGGCCGACCACTTCTTCGGCGCCACCTTCGGCATACATTTCGGCGGTGTCGATAAGGTTCATACCCAAGTCGATGCCGTGTTGCAGGGCGGCAACCTCAGCAGCCCTGCGTGCCGGGTCTTCGCCCATGTACCAGGTGCCTTGGCCGATGGCCGGCACGTTGCAACCTGCCAGTTTCATGTAACGCATGTCACCTCCGGAATCTGGGTATGGGAAAGCAGTACCTCAAGCAGCGCCTGCGCTGCAGTGGACAGTTTATGGTCGCTCAAGGCGATTACGCCGATCCGCCGTTCGACAGTGGGCTCTACCAGGGTAATGCAACGCGCGCCGAGCTCCTGCATCTGGTTGATGCACAGCGCCGGCACCGCGCTCACGCCCAGCCCACTGGCGACCATGCGGCCAATGGTCGAGAGCTGGTGGCTTTCGAACGCCACCGCCAGCTTGCCATGCAGTGCCGCCACGTTCTGCTCCAGCAGCAGGCGCACGGCCGAAGGGCGCTGCAGGGCGATGAAATCTTCGCCCAGCAACTGCGCCCAGCTGACTTCGGCCAGCTCGGACAACGGGGAGTCGGTGGGCACCACGGCAACGAAACGGTCCAGGTACAGCGGGTGGAAGCGCAGGCCGTCGGTGTTTTCCGGCTCGAAGCCGATGCCCAGTTCGACGCGGCGGTGGCGCACCAGTTCCAGAACCTGCTCGTTGATCACATCGTGCACCGTGACGTTGACCTTAGGGTAACGCTGGCGAAACACCTTGAGTGAGTGGGGCAGCAGGTTGCCGGCAAACGCCGGCATGGCCGCCACCGACACCCGCCCCAATTGCAGGGTGAACCGCTGGCGCAGCATCTCCTCGGTGTCGTCCCAGTCGGCCAGCAGGCGCCGGGCCAGTGGCAGCAGGACCTCACCTTCGGCGGTCAGGCTGACGCTGCGCGTGGTTCGGGTGAGCAGGGCGCCACCCAGGTTCTCCTCCAGTGCCTTGATGGTAAGGCTCAGCGCCGGTTGCGAGACATGCAGGTGTTCGCCGGCCTGGGCAAAACTCTGGTACTTGGCCACGGCGACGAAGGCGCGCAGTTGCTTGACGTTCATGGCGGGCTCACAGGCTGTTTTGAAAAAGTTATCAATCGATGACGAAAACAAAATTAACAAATCAGTCGCCAGCGGTGAAGATGCCTGCACACGCTCACCGACAGCCTCGTCGGTCAACAACTACAAAAGGCGGATCAGCATGGCCGGACTGGACAAGCGCGTAGCAACCTATGAACAGGCCCTCGAAGGCCTGACCGACGACATGACGGTACTGGCCGGCGGCTTCGGCCTGTGCGGCATCCCGGAAAACCTCATTGCCGAAATCAAGCGCCGTGGCGTCAAGGGCCTCACCGTGGTTTCCAACAACTGCGGCGTCGACGGCTTTGGCCTGGGCGTACTGCTGGAAGAGCGGCAGATCCGCAAGATGATTGCCTCCTACGTCGGCGAGAATGCCGAATTCGAGCGCCAGTTGCTCAGTGGCGAGCTGGAAGTGGAACTGACCCCGCAAGGCACCCTGGCCGAAAAAATGCGCGCTGGCGGCGCCGGCATCCCGGCCTTCTTCACCGCAACCGGCTACGGCACGCCAGTTGCCGAGGGCAAGGAAGTGCGCGAGTTCAAGGGCCGCAACTACATCCTGGAAGAATCGATCACCGGTGACTTCGCCATCGTCAAAGGCTGGAAGGCCGACCACTACGGCAACGTGGTCTACCGCAACACCGCGCAAAACTTCAACCCGCTGGCCGCCACCGCCGGCAAGATCACCGTGGTCGAAGTCGAAGAAATCGTCGAGCCAGGCGTGCTGCTGCCCAGCGAGATCCATACCCCTGGCATCTTCGTCGACCGGGTCATCGTCGGCACCTTCGAAAAACGCATCGAAAAGCGCACCGTCAAGGCCTGAGCGCCGTCCTCCAGAACAATAAAGAGACTTTCACCATGGCACTGACCCGCGAACAGATGGCACAACGCGTCGCACGCGAACTGCAGGACGGCTTCTACGTCAACCTCGGCATCGGCATCCCCACCCTGGTGGCCAACTACGTCCCTGCTGACATGGATGTGATGCTGCAGTCGGAAAATGGCCTGCTGGGGATGGGCGAATTCCCTACCGAGAGCACGATCGACGCCGACATGATCAATGCCGGCAAGCAGACCGTCACCGCCCGTCGCGGCGCCTCGATCTTCGATTCGGCACAATCGTTCGCCATGATCCGTGGCGGCCATGTCGACCTCACTGTGCTCGGCGCCTTCGAAGTGGATGTCGAGGGCAATATCGCCTCGTGGATGATCCCGGGCAAGCTGGTCAAGGGTATGGGCGGCGCGATGGACCTGGTCGCCGGGGCCGAGAACATCATCGTCACCATGACTCACGCCTCGAAAGACGGCGAATCCAAGCTGCTGCCACGCTGCAGCCTGCCGCTGACCGGCGCCGGCTGCATCCGCAAGGTGCTCACTGACCTGGCCTACCTGGAGATCGAAAACGGTGCCTTCATCCTGCGCGAAACCGCACCGGGGGTGAGCGTCGAAGAAATCGTCGCGAAAACCGCCGGCAAGCTGATCGTGCCGGATGATGTGAAGGAAATGTCTTTCTGATACACCTGCCCAGCCCTGTGGCAGTGGCGGCAACGGCGAATGCGGTGGTGAATGCACCAACGCTTTCGCCGGTGGCGCTGCTGCCACAGGGTTTTGTGCGTTGTGCCTGAAACGTTACACCCCATAAAACCAATAAAAGGAAGTTGCCGTGGCCGCTGAAATCCAAGACAGCCGCTCCGCCCGATTTGCCCTGCGGTGCTCCAACTGGGCCGAGCGCTGGTTCCCCGATTCCTGGGTGTTCGCTGCCCTGGCAGTGGTGCTGGTATGCCTTGGCGCCATGGCCATGGGCGCCAAACCTACCGATACCGCCAAGGCCTTTGGCGATGGCTTCTGGAGCTTGATCCCGTTCACCATGCAAATGGCCTTCGTGGTCATCGGCGGCTATGTGGTGGCCAGCTCGCCCCCGGCCGCTCGGCTGATCGATCGCCTGGCGCGGGTGCCGAAGAACGGCCGTTCGGCGGTGTGCTGGGTGGCGCTGATCTCGATGCTGGCATCCTTGCTCAACTGGGGCCTGTCCCTGGTGTTCGGTGGCCTGCTGGTGCGCGCGCTGGCACGGCGCGGTGACCTGAAGATGGACTACCGCGCCGCCGGTGCTGCTGCGTACCTTGGCCTGGGGGCCGTCTGGGCCCTGGGGCTGTCATCTTCAGCGGCGCAGTTGCAGGCCAACCCGGCCAGCCTGCCGCCGTCCATTTTGTCGATAACCGGCGTGATCCCATTCACCGAGACCATCTTCCTCTGGCAGTCCGGGGTATTGCTGGCCGCGCTGGTCATCGTCTCGTTGGTGATCGCCTACGCCACCGCACCTGGCCCGAACAGTGCGCGCAGTGCCGAAGAGTGCGGCGTCGACCCCAGCTTCACCGCACCGCCCGCACCCCAGCGCACGCGCCCGGGTGAATGGCTGGAATACAGCCCGATCCTGATCCTGCTGATGGTGGCGCTGGCTGGTGGTTGGCTGTACCAAGAGTTCGCCACCAAGCCTGCCATTACCGCAATCTCCGGGCTCAATACCTACAACCTGCTGTTCATCATGCTTGGCGCCTTGCTGCACTGGCGCCCCCGCAGCTTCCTGGACGCCGTGGCGCGTGCGGTGCCGACCACCACCGGGGTGTTGATCCAGTTTCCGCTGTACGGCTCGATCGCCGCCATCCTCACCCAGGTGAAGGGAGTCGACGAGCAGACCCTGGCCCACCACATCTCGTTGTTCTTCACCCAGATCGCCACCCATGACACCTATGCCGTGCTCATGGGCGTGTACTCGGCGGTGCTGGGGTTCTTCATCCCCTCGGGGGGTGGCAAGTGGATCATCGAAGCGCCCTACGTCATGTTGGTGGCCAATGACCTGCAGTACCACCTGGGCTGGGCAGTGCAGATCTACAACGCCGCCGAGGCACTGCCGAACCTGATCAACCCGTTTTACATGCTGCCGCTGCTCGGGGTGCTGGGCCTGAAAGCGCGTGACCTGATCGGCTTTTCGTTCGTGCAACTGCTGGTGCACGTGCCGCTGGTGCTGGTGTTGCTCTGGGCGTTGGGGACGACCTTGCAGTATGTCCCGCCGGTGATGCCTTGAGCTGAACTGGCGTCAACGGGCGGTTGAACAAACCTTATGCAGGAGTAACACGTAGTGGGGATGGGCGTCAGAGGTATGCTATGCCGCCCATTTCCTCGAGATGTTGGTAGTGCGTACGCGGCCATTGCCAAATCGCGTACAGGTTTTGTAATAGTTTGGCGCTATCAGAATGATATTTCGCTCTTGTAGGATTATTTTCCCTATCTTCTATCCAGGTCCCCATGAGCACCTTCGCGGAACCCCCCAGTTTTCGGCCGTCCTGGCCATCCTTCACCCGTCTTCGTGACGCTTCTTTCTTGAGTACCCGCTAATGGAATGGCTAGCCGACCCCACGGCCTGGCTGGGCCTGTTGACGCTTATCGTCCTCGAACTGGTGCTGGGTATCGACAACCTGGTGTTCATCGCCATCCTGGCCGACAAACTGCCGCCGCATCAGCGCGATCGCGCGCGGGTGATCGGTCTGAGCCTGGCGCTGATCATGCGCCTGGGCCTGCTGGCCAGTATCTCGTGGATGGTTACCCTGACCGCGCCGTTGTTCGAGGTGTTCGGCAAGAGCTTCTCCGGCCGTGACCTGATCATGCTGTTCGGCGGTGTGTTCCTGCTGTTCAAGGCCACCATGGAGTTGCATGAACGCCTCGAAGGCCATGTCACCCAAGCCAGTGGCGCGGTGCGCCATGCCGCGTTCTGGCCCATCGTGGCGCAGATCGTGGTGCTCGACGCCGTATTCTCGCTCGACGCGGTGATTACTGCAGTGGGTATGGTCGAACACCTGTCGGTGATGATGATCGCGGTGATCTTCTCGATCGGCATCATGATCGTCGCCAGCAAGCCGCTGACCCGCTTCGTCAACGCCCACCCGACGGTCATCATGCTGTGCCTGGGCTTCTTGATGATGATCGGCTTCAGCCTGACCGCCGAAGGCCTGGGCTTCCATATCCCCAAAGGCTATCTGTATGCGGCCATTGGTTTCTCGATCCTGATCGAGCTGTTCAACCAGCTGGCGCGTGCTCGCCGCAAGCGAAGCCTGCAGCAGCACCGGCCACTGCGTGAGCGTACCGCCCACGCCGTGCTGCGCCTGCTCGGCGGGCGCAGGGTGGAGGCTGACGAGGTCGGTGAGGAGATCGCTGACCTGGTCGCGGGCGGTGAGGAACATGTGCTGTTCGACCGCCGTGAACGGGTGATGATCAGTGGTGTGCTGAACCTGGCCGAGCGGCCGATCCGCACGGTGATGACTGCCCGTACCGAAGTCGACGTCCTCGACCTGGCGCAGCCTGCGGCGACGATTACCGAGGCGTTGGCCAACTCACCTTACTCGCGCCTGCCGCTGATCCGTGACGGCCGCATCGACGAGCCGCTGGGCTTTGTGCACAAGAAAGAACTGCTCAAAGAGCTGCTCTCTGGCAACCAGCCAGACCTTGAGCGCATGGCCCGGGCGCCGTTGAACCTGCTGGAAAGCTTCAGCATCCTCAACGCGCTGGAGCAGATGCGCAGCCAGTCGACGCACATCGCCTTCGTGGTGAACGAATTCGGTGACTTCACCGGCCTGCTGACCATGACCGACATTCTCGAGTCGATCGCCGGTGAGCTGCCGGATGCCAGTGAGGTGGAAGGCCCGGCGATCGTCGAAGACGCTGATGGCTTCGTCGTCAGCGGCGCGCTGAACCTCAGCCAGGTGCAGGCGCGCACCGGCTTCAGCGCGCGTGCGACCGAAGATTACCAGACCCTTGCCGGCCTGGTGATGAGCCTGCTCGACCGCCTGCCGGTGGTCGGTGACCACCTGGCCTGGAACGGCTGGAGCATGACGGTGGTGGCGGTGGAAGAACGGCGGGTGCGCCAGGTGCGCCTTAAACCGAACGGCGACGTTGGCGCAGCAGGTGCTTGAAACCCTCAAGCACCAGCACCAGGACCGCGGCCCAGATCGGCAGGTAAGTCAGCCACTGATCCGGGCCGATCGTCTCGCCCAGCAGCAGCGCTACGCCCACCAGCAGCACCGGTTCGACATAGCTGAGCAGGCCGAACAGGCTGAACGGCAGCAGTCGGCTGGCCAGCACATAGGCGATCAGGGCTGAGGCACTGATCGCGCCAAGCAGTGGAATCAGACCGTACAGGCCAGGATGCGCAACCAGGTCAGCACTGGACAGCGGGCCTTGGCTGACGAAGTACAGGGCCCAGGGCAGCAACAGGCACATGTCGCACCACAAGCCGCCCAGGTGGTCGGTGCGGCAGCGCCGGCGCAGCACGAAGTAGACGGGGTAGCCGATCATCACCAGCATGGTTTCCCAGGCGAAGCTGCCGTGCTGGTAAAGCTCGTGCGCCACGCCCAGCGCAGCGCAGGCCACCGCCACTTTTTGCAGTCGTGACAGGCGCTCGCCGTACACCAGGCGGCCCGTCAGCACCATCGCCAGCGGCAGCAGGAAGTAGCCCATCGACACCTCAAGGCTACGCCCGTGCAGGGGCGCCCAGAGGAACAGCCACAGTTGCACGCCCATCAGCCATGAGGTGCCCACCATGCCCAGCAGCAGCGCTGGGGTCTGGCGCACGCGCGCGAGCAAGTCACCGACCCGTTTCCAGTCTTTGCTGGCCAGCATGAACAGTGTCAGGCAGGGCAGCGTCAGCAGCGTGCGCCAGCCAAAGATTTCTTCGCCATCGAGCGGAGTGAGCAGGGAGGTATAGAAGTACATCACGGCGAACAGGCAGGAGGCCATGACCGAACAGAGAATGCCTTTTGACACGAATGCCTCGAATAGCGGGGTGGGCGGTGGGATCAGCCGCGCATGATCTCAGGGGCCGCGTCATGCGGCAACCGCGGCACGCCTGGTCGCGTGGCCAGTGCCTGGAGAAATTGCGCTGCCGGCATTGGCCTGGCGAACAGATAGCCCTGCTGAAAGTCCACGTCATACCGGGCCAGATAATCGCGCTGCACTTCGGTTTCCACGCCTTCGGCAACGATGCCCAGGCCCAGCTTCCCCGACAGTTCGATGATGCTGTCGAGGATATGCTGTGACAGCGCATCACCGCCGATCATTGCCACGAAGCTCTGGTCGATCTTCAGGTAGTCGACCTTGAACTGGCGCAGGTAATTGAGGCTGGACTGGCCAGTGCCGAAGTCGTCCAGTGCGATCATCACGCCCATCTCATGGAGCTGTTCGAACAGTTCGAGGGTCACTGCGCTGGCCTCGATCAGTTTGCGCTCAGTCAGCTCCAGCGTCAGCACCACCCGCCCGGGGGGGAAGTGTTCGAGGAACGTGCGGCAGTCGTCGATCAGGGCCAGGTCACGGCAGTGATCGGCCGTGATGTTGATGCCGATGTGGAAGCCGTCTTCCAGCAATGCTGCGTAAGGCGCCAGGCTTTGTGCGGTGTGCTGCATCAGAGCTCGGGTCATGTCGACGATCTGGCCGCTGTGTTCGGCATAGGGAATGAACAGGTCGGGGCGCACCAGGCCTTCTTGCGGGTGGTCCCAGCGCATCAGCACTTCGGCGCCAGCCCAGCGATAGTCGCCCTTGCGCACCACCGGCTGGAAAAACGGCAGGAACTCGTCGGCTTCCAGCGCGCGGCGCAGTTCGGCGCGGGGGGAATTGGCGCGGCGGATTTGCCAGCGGCAGGTGCAACCGGCTGCGACACCGAGCAACAGCAGCAAGCTGAGCAGTGCCGGGTAGCGGCTGCGCAGCAATTCGCTGCGTTTGTCGGCGGTGTAACCGCCGTGGACGCTGAAAGGGTAGTGCGTCGACCCGAGTGTCACGTCGCCAATGGCTGCAGGGGGTGGCAGGCCTTGATGCACCACGCCATCCTTGCCCATCCACGCCGTGCCGACACGCAAGTGCAGTGCCTCGCTGGGGCCGATAAGGCGCAGCGCGGTCAGCAAATGGTCGCCATCGACGGTGGTGATGGCGCCTCGGTCGCCGTCACTGGCCCGATACACCAGCAATGGGTGCCCCGGTGTCACGGAGTTGCCGTCCATCAGCCACAGCTTTCCATCGCTGTAGTCGCGGGGGTCCACCGGCTCGTCGAATTCGCCGAACAGCGAGGTGCAGTACAGCGTGTCTTGCCGGAACAGGTTGGTCGAGCGCACGAAAGCGTTGCGCGTCACCTCTTTACGCAAGGCCAGTTCGGCTTGCGCGCACGGGCTGCCCGCCAATGGCAGCAGCGTCTGAGCGGCACCGGAAAGGCTGTCGAGAATATGCTCGACCTGTTCGACCACTTGCCGTGTGGTGGCCTGGCTGCTGGCGCGCAGTTCGCGCTCGATTTGCCAGTGCATCACGATCAGGCCGAACGCCAGGGGCAAGATGCCAACGCCCCAAGGGAGGAGGGTGCGCCAGCTCCAGCGGGCGGGTCTTTTACTGCGCAGGGGCATGTTGGCGTAATCTTGACTTGAAATGACTGAGGATAGCCGTTTGTCGTCGCAGCCGGAGAACAAATGCGCGACAAAGAAATTTACGCACTGTAGAATCGGTTTACGATTACAACAATAAGGTCTTTCATCACTGAAGGATCATCCCCACCGAGAATGGGAATATATGACAAACCAAGGGTTCAAGCTGATCATTGGTGACTTCCTCGCCAGAAGCGTGCGCGGCATCCCCTGCTCGCCGCCATTTTCGTACCACATCCCCGGCACACAATAATTTTCGCTGCAGATGAGGACACGAACATGGCTGATATCTTCGACAACCCTATGGGCCTGATGGGCTTTGAATTCATTGAACTGGCGTCGCCAACCCCAGGCGTTCTTGAGCCCGTCTTCCAGATGCTCGGTTTCACCAAGGTCGCCACACACCGCTCCAAGGACGTGCACCTGTATCGGCAAGGTGGCATCAACCTGATTCTCAACAATGAGCCGAAAAGCATCGCCTCCTACTTTGCAGCCGAGCATGGGCCGTCAGTGTGTGGCATGGCGTTCCGCGTGCGCAACGCTCATGAAGCCTACGCCCGTGCCCTGGAATTGGGCGCCCAGCCCGTCGAGATCGAAACCGGCCCGATGGAACTGCGCCTGCCGGCGATCAAAGGCATCGGCGGCGCCCCCCTGTACCTGATCGACCGCTTCGAAGAAGGCAGCTCGATCTATGACATCGACTTCAACTTCATCGAAGGCGTGGACCGCAATCCGGCCGGCGCAGGGCTGAAGATCATCGATCACCTGACTCACAACGTGTATCGCGGCCGCATGGCTTACTGGGCCGGCTTCTATGAAAAGCTCTTCAACTTCCGCGAAATCCGCTACTTCGACATCAAGGGCGAGTACACCGGCCTGACCTCCAAGGCCATGACCGCTCCGGATGGCATGATCCGCATCCCGCTCAATGAGGAGTCGTCCAAAGGGGCGGGGCAGATCGAAGAGTTCCTGATGCAGTTCAACGGTGAGGGCATCCAGCATGTCGCCTTCCTTACCGATGACCTGCTCAAGACCTGGGATGCACTCAAGGGCTACGGCATGCGCTTCATGACTGCACCGCCGCAGACCTATTACGAAATGCTCGAGGAGCGCCTGCCAGGGCACGGTGAGCCGGTTGACCAACTGCAGGCTCGCGGCATTCTGCTCGACGGCGCCTCCGAGGCCGGCGACAAGCGCCTGCTGCTGCAGATCTTCTCTGAAACCCTGCTCGGGCCGGTGTTCTTCGAGTTCATCCAGCGCAAAGGTGATGACGGGTTTGGCGAAGGCAACTTCAAGGCACTGTTCGAGTCGATCGAGCGCGACCAGGTTCGCCGGGGCGTGCTCGACGTTCAATAACTGAACTGTACCGCCGTCACTTTTTTGGGGCGGCGGTACGTTCCGCTTTACGCCACTGCCTGAACAGCCCCCAGTAGACGATCGACCCTGTAATGATGCCGATCAACGTAAGCGATGGCAGCATCTGCATCAGCATATGGCGCCTTTCATCAGCGGCAAAGCCGTCCGGGTAGCCGACTTTCACGGTGTAGCCGTACTTGTCCGATTTCCCGGTCATTGAAAACTCGGACTGCGAGGGGCGGGCAGGGTCCCGGCTGTCGCCATCGGCCCAGATGTAAAAATCCCCGAACTCCAGGAGCAGCACCAGCCCGGTTTGAAATGCGCGCAGTTCGTTGCGCAGTTCCAAGCCGGAGGTCGATGCGATCACACTCAGATTTTCATCACGAAGCTGGTAGGCCACAAGCACTTCATTGGGCGCTGCGGGCGAGTCGAAGATCAGTTGCACCGGAGCCTCAAGGTCAGGCGAAAACCGGTTTTGTGCACTCGGCGGAACCAGCGTGTCACAGTACGTACGGCCATCGACAGCCAATGCCAGCGCTCGCAGGTATCGAACATCCTGAATTTGTTTCAGCAAGTGCGTCCTGGCTGTCTCGCAAGCACTGCCCGCCAGTGGCATTGCCGCCAAGGCCGCGTCGTGCAAGCGGTTGAGGGACAGATCAATGGAAAAAATGGCTTCCTTCAACGATACGCGAGCCGTCTCTTTGAGCTTGTTATCGTGCTGGTAGATCATCACCATCAAGCCTGACGCAACGGGTATCAAACTGATCGCCAGTGTCAGCAGCAGCGCCATCATGCTGCGACCGAGAACCTTGAATTTCGACATAGGACTGCAGCCCTCCTGGTTCGAATTGTCCGAGATGGACAATTGACCGGAGAGCCTATTTTTTCTGCGTAGTCGCCACTGTAATCCCCAACCGTGTTTGAGTGAGGATTCGCGCGGTTGGCGCGTAAGAATGATTACGGCTTGAGCGCCTGGAGCACTTTCTCTGCCAGTGAATGCGTCGAGGCGGGGTTTTGCCCTGTGATCAGGCGGCCATCACAGACCACGAAGGGCTTCCAGGGATCATCATGTTTGCTGTAACTGCCCCCTCGTGCGACCAGTTCGTTTTCGGTGAGGAAAGGCACCACCTCCTCAAGCTCGGCAAGCTTTTCTTCGGTATTGGAGAATCCGGTGACCTGTCGGTCCTTGAGCAGCAACTTGTTGTCACTGAGCTTGATGTTCAGCAGCCCTGCGACGCCATGGCACACGGCGGCCACCACGCCGTCGTTCTCGTAGATCCTGCGCGCCAGCGCCTGCAATTGCGGGTCGTCAGGGAAGTCCCACATCACACCATGGCCGCCGGTGTAATACATGGCACAGTATTCCTCTGCCATGACCTGGCCGGGGCTTAGCGTGGTGCCCAGGCGGTTCATGAATGCCTTGTCGGTGTAGTAGCGCCAATCCAGCTCGGGGGCCATCTGCAAGCTGTGCGGATCGATTGGCACGTATCCGCCGCCAGGGCTAACGTAGTCCACTGGATGACCTGCTTGCTCGACCGCGTCTACAAAATGCACAGCTTCACCCAGCCATAAACCGGTTGCGCGATTCAGGGTCGGATATTTGGCGGTATTGGTCAGTACCACCAGAATTTTCTTGCTCATCACGGCACTCCTGCCTGTAATCGAACGGGGAAGCCAGCACATGGCGCGGGAAGCCAATAAAGCATAGCTGGCGTTGGAAACACTGGCGGTGCATCGCTGTCAAAATCCCTGCAACCCGCATACGGCCTATTGCAGCGCTTGACCATGGAGTCGATGATGCAGGAGCACGTCCTTGAACCTTGAGCAACGGTGGAACCCACGTTTTGGCCGATAACAGTACACCTTGCGATATCTCTGCCCGTGGCGTGGCATCGTCTGCCCCACAGTCGACGGCTGGCATGCGAGAGAAAATCGTGGAGTTCGACTGGCGGGATACGGACCTAGGGCCTTTGCCGCACTGGGATGCCACCTTGCGCATTGCGATCGACATGATGCTGACATGGTCATTTCCCAGTGCCGTGGTCTGGGGGCCGAACCTGAACGTTGTCCATAACGATGCTTATGTGGCGCTGATCGGTGACCGGGACCAGGCGCTGGGCATGCGTTTCGATGCGTTGTGGAAGAACGTCTGGGGCGATATCGGCCCATGGGTGTTCAAGGCGCTGGGAGGTACTACCAGTTTTGTCGAGGATCAGCCTCATCAGATCACCTGCACAAAGATGGGAGCCGAGGGGTGGTTCGTGTTCAGCTATGCGCCGATTCGTGACGAGCAATATGAAGTAGTCGGCATGCTGCATACGGTGATCCCGAGCTCTGCCAGCGCTGCAGTGCATGACAGGTGGCGCGAACAGGCGCAGTCATTCGAGCGGCAGATAGCGCGATACATTGCTGACCGCGATTACATCTGGCGTCTGTCACGTGATGTCATGATCACGGTGAGCCTGGACCTCATGATGATCGGGGCAAACCCGGCCTGGCATCGCGCCCTGGGCTGGAGCGAGCTTCAGATACAGGGCATGTCGATCCTGGACCTGGTTCATCCGGCCGACAGGGAAGAAGTCGAGGCAGCTGCAATCGATTTCGTCAACGGCACAGGGCCTGCAGAGCTTGAAACACGCGTGCGTCATGTCGACGGGCATTACCGCTGGTTCCACTGGAGTGGCAGCTTCGACGGTTCGGTGCTGACTGCCGTGGGGCGGGACATTACAGCCGACCGTGAAGAGGCCATGCGCCAGTCCCAGATACTGTTGCGCAATACCCAAAGGCTGGAGGCTGTCGGTCAAGTGGCTGGCGGCATGGCCCACGAGATGAACAACCTGTTGTCAGGTATCAGCGGCAGCCTGGAATTGTTGCAACGGCGTCTGACCCAAGGCCGGACGGAGGCCATCGAAGGCTACGTCGAGATGGCGCGCGATTCGGTGCAGCGCGCCATGAGCCTTACCCACCGCCTGCTGGCGTTCTCCCGCCATCAGCCCCTGGCCCCGGCACCTTTGAACGTGAATGCCCACCTGACCACCCTGGAGCCGATGTTGCGCCATGTGCTTGGGGCTGAGGTGTCTCTGTCGTGGCAAATGGATGTCGAGCCATGGACCGTGTGCCTGGATGCCGGCCAACTGGAAACCACCCTGATCAATCTGTGCGCCAATGCTCGCGAAGCCTGCCTGGGCCGGGGCAATGTTGCGATTCGCACGATCAACACACGGTTGGCCTCGGCGTTTCCTGAAGAAGGAGGCCTCCCGCCGGGGGACTACCTGGGGCTGCAGGTGATCGACGATGGCCACGGCATGCCGGCCGAAGATGTGGCCAGGGCCTTTGAGCCGTTCTTTACCAGCAAACCGATTGGGCGTGGCTCTGGGATGGGGCTGGCGATGGTGCATGGCTTCGTCGGGCAATCAGGCGGTTACGTGTGGATCGAATCGTCACCTGACCAAGGTACGAAAGTCTGCATGCTGTTCCCGCGAAGCCTGGAAGCGATACCGCAAGCCCCTGCTGTGCCAGTACCGCAGGCGTCACGGGCAAGCGGGCAGCGGGTGTTGTTGGTCGACGACGAGCACAGCCTGCGTGCAGTCATGGCCGAGTATCTGCGCGAGCGGGGTTTTACCGTCAGTGATGTGACAGACGCCAATTCCGCGCTGGAGTGTTTTCGTCATAAGGGCCCGTACGAACTGGTCATCACCGATATCGGGCTGCCTGAAGGCTTCAGTGGTCGCCAGATGGCCAGAGCCATGCGCGCCATTACCCCTGACCAGAAGATACTGTTCATTACCGGCTATGTGGATCAGCCGCTGGAGCCGCACATACTGGACGTGCCAGGCACGGCGCTGTTGATCAAGCCCTTCGAATTGTCGACCTTGGCCAACCAGGCGCTGTTGTTGCTGGACGACTGAGGCCCTCAGGCCTCACCGAAAATCTGTTTCACTCGGGCATGCAATTGTGCCAGTTCGAAGGGTTTGCACATCAGTTGCATGCCTGCGCCGAGAAAACCCTCCCGTGCCATTGCCGTTTCGGTGTAGCCAGTGATGAACAATATGGGCAGATGCGGGTGCAAGGTACGGGCGATTTCTGCCAATTGCCGGCCGTTCATGCCTGGCAGGCCGACGTCACTGACCAGCAGGTCGATCGCCTCGGAAGAGCGCAGTATTTGCAGGGCCTCACTGGCATTGCCGGCACTGCGGCACGGGAAGCCCTGCTCCTGAAGGGTCTGGCACAAAAGCTGTCGCACATCCGGGTCATCCTCGACCACCAGTACCGTGCGGCCGTTACGCCGTGGAGGAGGAGGCGCTGCGGGTGCCTGCGCTTGTTCCTGCTCCAGGTGGCGCGGCAGATAAAGGTCCACACGGCAGCCCTGGCCAATCTGGCTATGCAGTACCACATGCCCATGGGATTGCTTGCTGAAGCCGTAGACCATCGACAGGCCCAGGCCGATACCTTGGCCCACCGGCTTGGTGCTGAAGAACGGCTCGAAGGCATGTTCGAGTGTGCTCTGCGACATGCCTTGGCCTTCGTCGGTGACGCTCAGGCAGGTATAGTCGCCCGCCGCCAGGCTGCCATCGGCGAACGGTTGCGCGGTGACCTTTCGATTGCTGGCTTCGACAAATACCGTGCCGCCGTTGGGCATCGCCTCGCAGGCGTTGTGCAGCAAGTTGTCCAGCGCTTCTTGCAATTGTGTGTCGTCGCCGGCCACCGGCCAGGTGTCTTCCGGTACTGTCAGTTGCAGTTTCACGCCCGGTTGCAGCACGGCCTCCAGCCGCTGCGGCTGCAGCAGTGCCCGAAGGTCGATGCGACGGCTATGCAGCGACTGCCGGGAGGAAAACGCCAACAGACGATGAGTGAGACGTGCTGCGCGTGAAACGGCCTCCTGCCCCCTGTGCAACAGGCTTTCAAGCCCCTTGGTGCTGCCCTGTTTCACCCGCCTGTCGATCAGTTCGAAACTGCCCCCGATGCTGGTCAGCAAGTTATTGAAATCGTGTGCCACACCGCCGGCCAATTGCCCGATGGCGTCCATCTTGCGGGTCTGGTGCCGCGCTTGCTCGGCGCTCTGCAGTGCCTCGCTTTGCGCTTCCAGGCGTTGCTCCAGGTCCAGTAACTGGTCGCGCGCCAGATACTGGCGGCGACGGTGACGCAGCGCCACCTTGATCAGCGCCAGTAGCTGTTCATTTTCGAACGGAACGGCCAGCAGGGTCAGGTTGCCCAGTGGATGGTCGGCGGGCGTGCAGGGGCTGGTTGAGTTCTGCGGGCTTTGCGTGAGCATTACGATGGGCAGGTCCGACCAGGGCGGTTGATGGTCGATGAAAGCCTGCAACAGGCCGCTTTGGCTGCCGTTGAGCATGTGTTCGTCGATGACCACCAAGCCCGCGCCACTGCCCAGCCCATCTTGCAGGTGGGTCATGTCACGCGAACACAGGCACTCGATGCCAGCGCTCGTCAGAAACGTCGAGGCGTGCGTGGCAAGTTGCCTGGGTGCCAGAATCAAGGCACGTTCGTCCAGCGACAGCGACCTGGCCAATGCGATTCTCCTTGGGGGCTGCCATGTCTGGCCAAGCCGTGAGTGGTCCGATACCCACTGGACCACAGGCAATCGCTTGGGGTTCAACGCATCTAGAGCCCTTGTTGCAGAAATGGATCGTCCGGGTTCTGCCGCTCCAGTTCGGCAAGCAGCACCTGGACGTTCTGCAACTGCCCTGTTTCTTTCCAGTATTGAATCAGCAACACCCGCGCCCGGCGATTGGCCGGTTGCCGGTTGAGCAGCGTCTCAAGCTGCTTTTGCGCTGCATCGGACTGTTCCAGGTCGTGCAGGGTCACTGCCAGGTTATAGCGATAGTCGGCATTGTCCGGCTCCAGTTCGACTGCGCGGGACAACGCGAGCAGGGCGAACTCGCGCTGGCCATGGCGGATCAGCCAGCGGCCCAGTTCGTGTTGCAGGAAGGCCGAATCCGGACGCAGCGCCAGTGCCTGGGCCAGTACCTGCCGGGACTGGTCATGCTGGCCTTGACGTTCGAGCAAGCGGACCTGGGTCGCCAGGGCCTCGAGGTTGTCGGGGTTGGACGCCAGGCTGCGTTGCAGGGCGGACGCGGCCCCGTTGTAGTCATTTTCGTGCAGGTACAGGCGTGCCAGGTGGACCTGGGCCGCAGCATCCTGGGGCTGCTGCTCCAACGTTTGCTGATACTGCTCCAGCGCCGCCTGCAGTGGGCCGAAGTACAGGCCTATGGCGTCGGGGTCCAGGCCAAGCAAGGCATCGACGGCGGCAAAGCGAACGCTTTGCTCGGCATCATCGAGCAGTGGGCCAAGCACCAGGCTGCGTTGTGCGGCAGGCAGCAGGCGGCGGATGCTGGCGATCGCTGCACGACGAACCAAGGGCTCATCGTTTTCCAGGTCCATGCGGGCCAGTTTCAGCGCTTGTGGCGAGGGGTAATTGGGCAGCTCGGCATACAGGGCGGCGCGACGGATCGGCGCCAGGTCGGTGCGTTGCAGTTGCTGGTAGAGCACGCGGGCGGCGCCCGGTAGGCCATCATGCGCCTGGCGCAGGGCTTTGGCGTAGCTGTGCGGCGGTAATGTCGGTTGTGCTGGCGGGGTATCCCGGCGCAGGTAAGCGATGCCGACTGATACCAGAATCAGCAGAAACACAGCGATCAGGTAGCGGCGGCGTGTGGACATCGGAAGGGGCCATGGCGGAAGAAGTGGAAGCTTGGGGCAGATTGGCCTGGGCTGCAAGGGCGCCACAGCAATCGGGCCATGCGCCTGGCCGCGCCGACAGCGGCCTGCAACCCTGGCAAAAAAAGCCCCGCAAGCCAAGGCCAGCGGGGCAAACGGTTGGGGGAGGAACCAACCAAAGGAGTCGTTGAAGAGAGGGGAGTCAGCGGGCGCTGGCCACCGTTTCCGGTTGCCAGCCGCCACCCAGCGCCTTGTAGATCGAGACAATGCCGCGATACAGGTCAACCTCGCCCTGCGCCTGTGCGTCTTCAGCGCTCAGCCGCTCACGCTCGGCATCGAGCAGCACCAGATAATCCACCGTGCCTTCGCGGTAGCGCACCGAGGCCAGGTCAGCCGCCTTGCGGCTGGCCTCGCTCTGGCGCATCAGCGACAGCAGCCGCTGTTGGGTCTTGTCATAGTCGCTGAAGGCGTTGGCCGACTCTTCCAAGGCCAGCAGTACCTGTTGTTCATAGTTGGCCAAGGCGCCTTCGGCATCGGCCTTGGCACCGCGCAGGCGGGCCCGTACGCTGCCCAGATCGAACGCCGCCCACGTGATGCTTGGCCCCAGCCCCCAAGCGTTGGCGGCCGACGAACCGATCTGCGAACCGCGCGCCGCGGTAAAGCCCAAAAAGCCGCTCAGGCTCACCCGCGGGAACAGGTCGGCAGTGGCCACGCCCACATTGGCAGTGGCAGCGGCCAGTTGGCGCTCGGCACTGCGGATATCCGGGCGGCGGCGCAGCAGCTCACCCGGATCGCCCACCGGCAGGGCCTTGGCGATGGCCGGCAAGGCCTTGGGCGAGAGGTCCACGCTCAGGGCGTCCGGGCGTTGGCCGAGCAGGGTGGCAATGCGATGACGCGCGCGTGCCTGCTCGGCCTGTAGTTGTGGCACGGTGGCTTCGACGCCGGCCAGGCGGGCGTCGGCGCGTACCACGTCAAGCTCGTTGCCGACCCCGGCGTCACGCAGGGTCACGGTGATGCTGCGCGACTCCTGCTGGGTCTTGAGGTTGGCCACGGCGATCTTCTCGCGCAGTTGTGCACCGCGCAGCTGGCCATAGGCGTCGACCAGTTCGGCGATCAGGCTGACCTGCAACTGTTGCAGGTCGGCCTCGGCGGCCGCGGCCTGCGCGTCGCTGGCCTCGATCTGGCGTTGAATACGGCCGAACAGGTCGAGCTCCCAGGCCATGTCCAGGCCCAGGTCGTAACGCTCGCTGTTGACCCGCTGATCGGTCTGGCCGGGCACCTGGCCCTTGCCGATCTCACTGCTGGCGCGGCTGGTGACCACTGGCAACTGGTCGTTCGCGGCATCATCGCGGATCGCCCGTGCCGACTTGAGCCGGGCAAAGGCCACGCGCAGGTCGCGGTTGCCGTCCAGCGAAGCCTGCACCAACTGGTTCAGTACCGGGTCATCGAACTGCTTCCACCACACGCTCTCGAAGCGGCTACGGTCGAAGGCCTTGGCCGGCACGTCGCTGGCCATACGCGCAGGCTCAGTGGCTGGCGCTTTGTAGTCCGGGCCTACCGCGCAGGCCGCAAGGGCCAGGGCCAGCAGGCTCGGGGTCAGGGGTTTGAGCAGCTTCATGCGTGGTTCTCCAGCGATTGAACGCGTTCGGCCTTGCGCGCCTGGCGACGTTCGACGAAACGGCGAATCAGGAAGAAGAACACCGGGGTCAGGAACAGGCCGAACACCGTCACGCCGATCATCCCCGAGAACACCGCGACACCCATCGCATGGCGCATCTCCGAACCGGCCCCGGAGGAGAACACCAGCGGTACCACGCCCATGATGAAGGCGATCGAGGTCATCAGGATCGGCCGCAGGCGCAGGCGGCAGGCTTCCAGCACCGCCGCCAGTGGGTCGAGCCCCTTGGCTTGCTCGTCCTTGGCGAACTCGACGATCAGGATGGCGTTCTTGCAGGCCAGGCCCACCAGTACGATCAGGCCGATCTGGGTGAAGATGTTGTTGTCGCCACCGGACACGATCACCCCGGTGATCGCTGACAGCAGGGTCATCGGCACGATCAGGATCACCGCCAGTGGCAGGCTCCAGCTTTCGTACTGGGCCGCCAGCACCAGGAACGCCAGCAGCACGCACAATGGGAACACCAACAGTGCGGTGTTGCCGGAGAGGATCTGCTGATAGGTCAGGTCGGTCCACTCGAAGGTCATGCCGTTGGGCAGTTCCTCGTTCAGCAGTTTCTCGATCGCGGCTTCAGCCTGGCCGGAACTGTAGCCCGGGGCTGCCGCACCGTTGATTTCAGCGGTGATGAAGCCGTTGTAGTGCATCACCCGATCTGGCCCGGAGGTGTCGCTGACCTTCAGGAAGGTCGCCAGCGGGATCATTTCGCCCAGGTTGTTGCGCACCTTCAGCTGGCCGATCTGCTCGGCATCGAGGCGGAACTGCTGCTCAGCCTGGACGTTGACCTGGTAGGTGCGGCCAAAGCGGTTGAAGTCGTTGGTGTACAGCGAGCCCAGGTAAACCTGCAGGGTGTCGAAGATGTCGGTAATCGCCACGCCGTGGGTCTTGGCCTTTTCCCGGTCGATGGCTGCATCGACCTGGGGCACGTTGACCTGGTAACTGGTGAACAGGCCGGCCAGCTCCGGCACGTTGTGGCTCTTGGCGATGATGTTCTGGGTTTCCTTGTACAGCGCTTCGTAGCCCAGGTTGCCGCGGTCTTCGATCTGCAGGCGGAAGCCGCCGATGGTGCCCAGGCCTTGTACCGGCGGTGGGGGGAAGATCGCGATGTAGGCATCCTGGATGTCGGCGAACTGGGCGTTCAGCGCTGCAGCGATGGCAGCGGCCGACTGGCTCGGGTCCTTGCGCTCATCGAACGGCTTGAGCGGGGTGAACACGATGCCGCTGTTGGGGCTGTTGGTGAAGCCGTTGATCGACAGGCCCGGGAAGGCTACCGAGTCGGCCACGCCAGGTTGCTTCAAGGCGATTTCGCTCATGCGCTTGATCACCGCCTCGGTGCGGTCGAGGCTGGCGGCATCAGGCAATTGGGCGAACGCTACCAGGTACTGCTTGTCCTGGGCCGGTACGAAGCCGGTCGGGGTGGACGAGAAGCCGAGGTAAGTCAGGCCCATCAGGCCGGCATAGACGAACAGGGCGATGCCGCTGGAGCGGATGACCCGGCGCACGCCACCGACGTAACTGTGGCTGGCGCGGTCGAAGAAGCGGTTGAACGGGGAGAACAGCCAGCTGCCCAGCAGTTTTTCCAGCAACCGCGAGAAACGGTCCTTGGGTGCGTGGTGCTCTTTGAGCAGCACTGCGGCCAGTGCCGGTGACAGGGTCAGCGAGTTGAACGCCGAAATCACGGTCGAGATGGCAATGGTCAGGGCGAACTGTTTGTAGAACTGCCCGGTAAGGCCGGAGATGAATGCGGCGGGCACGAACACTGCACACAGTACCAGGGCGGTGGCGATGATCGGCCCGGTCACTTCACCCATCGCCTTTTGCGTGGCTTCCAGCGGTTTGAGGCCCAGCCCGATGTTGCGTTCGACGTTCTCCACCACGACGATGGCGTCGTCCACCACGATACCGATGGCCAATACCAGGCCGAACAGCGACAAGGCGTTGAGCGAAAAGCCGAACAGGTGCATCACCGCGAAGGTACCGATCAGCGACACCGGCACAGCCAGCAGCGGGATGATCGAGGCGCGCCAGGTCTGCAGGAACAGGATCACCACCAGCACCACCAGCACCAGCGCTTCGAACAGGGTGTGCACCACCGCTTCGATGGAGCCGCGCACGAAGATGGTCGGGTCATAGACGATGCTGTAGTCCATGCCTTCGGGGAAGTCTTTCTTCAGCTCGGCCATCTTCGCCCGCACTTCGTCGGAGATCTCGATGGCGTTGGAGCCAGGGCGCTGGAAGATCGGAAGGGCCACTGCGGGCTGGTTGTTCAGCAACGAGCGCAGGGCGTACTGGCTGGAGCCGAGCTCGACCCGGGCGATGTCCTTCAAGCGGGTGATTTCGCCATCGGCACCGGCGCGGATGATGATGTTCTCGAACTCTTCCTCGTTGACCAGCCGGCCCTGGGTGTTGATCGACAACTGGAAGCTGGTGGAGCCGGGGGCGGGCGGGGCGCCCAGCTGGCCTGCCGCCACCTGGCGGTTCTGCTCGCGGATGGCCGCGACCACGTCGCCGGCGGTCAGGTTGCGCGAAGCGGTCTTGTTCGGGTCGAGCCACACCCGCAGCGAGTAGTCGCCCATGCCGAACAGTTGCACATCACCCACGCCGCCCAGGCGTGCCAGTTCGTCCTTGATGTTGAGGATGGCGTAGTTGGACAGGTACAGCATGTCGTAGCGGTTGTCCGGCGAGGTCAGGTGCACCACCATGGTCAGGTCGGGCGAGGCTTTGTCCACGGTGATACCGATGCGGGTCACTTCTTCCGGCAGCTTGGGCTGGGTGCGCGTGACACGGTTCTGTACCTGTACCTGCGCGTTGTCCAGGTCGGTGCCCAGGGCGAAGGTGATGGTCAGGGTGAGCTTGCCGTCGGCGGTGGATTGTGAGGACATGTACAACATGTTCTCGACACCGGTGATGGCCTGCTCCAGCGGTGCGGCGACGGTTTCGCCGATCACTTTGGGGTTGGCGCCCGGGAAGTTGGCGCGCACCACCACGGTAGGCGGCACCACTTCCGGGTATTCACTGATCGGCAACTGGAACAGCGAGATAGAGCCCGCGATCAGCAGTACCAGCGACAGCACCGCGGCGAAGATTGGCCGGGTAATGAAGAATTTGGAGAAGTTCATCGGTGTTGTCCCTTAACCGCGCGGCGCTTGGGCGCCGGCGACTTTTGCATTGGTGCCGGCCACCTTTGGCGCCGGGTTGCTGGCCTCCAGCGCCTGGCGCTGCTGGGCGAGGGCAGCGAGGGTCTGTTCGCTGGCCATCGGTGTTTCTTCGGGGGTGACTGGCGAGCCGGGGCGCACCCGCTGCAGGCCTCTGACCACGATGCGGTCGTCCTTGTCCAGGCCGCTGCGCACGATACGCAGGCCTTCGAGCTTGGGCCCCAATTCAACGGCGCGGTAGTTGGCCTTGTTGTCCTTGTCCATGACCAGCACGAACTTCTTGCCAAGGTCGGTGCCCACCGCCTCATCGTTGATCAGCACAGCGTCGTACTGGGCGCTGCCCACCAGCTTGAGGCAGGCATACAGGCCAGGGGTGAACTGGCCGTCGCGGTTGTCGAACACGGCACGGCCACGGATGGTGCCGGTGCGCGGGTTGACCTGGTTGTCGACGAAGTTCATCTGGCCCAGGTGCGGGTTGCCGGTTTCGTTGGTCAGGCCGAGGTAGACCGGTGTCGCCTGGCCGCGCTGGCCTTCACGCGCCAGCTGGGTGTACTTGAGGTACACGCGCTCGTCGGCATCGAAGTAGGCATAGACCTTGTCGGTGGAGACCACGCTGGTCAGTGGCGTGACATCGGCGGTGACGATGTTGCCGGCGGTGTACTGGGCGCGGCTGACACGGCCACTGATTGGCGCGGTGACGCGGGTGAAACTCAGGTTCAGGCGTGCCAGGTCGAGCTGAGCCTGGATCGCATCGACACCGGCGCGGGCCTCAGCGGCGGCGCTGCTGCGCGATTCGGCAAGCTCGGCGGAGATGGCGTTGCTGTCACGCAGGCGCTCGCCGCGGCGGGCTTCGTTGGCGCTGCGCACGGCGGTGGCCTTGGCTTGCTGCAACTGGGCTTCGAGGCGGCGCACTTCAGCCTGGAACGGGCGGGGGTCGATCTGGAACAGCAGGTCGCCTTTCTTGACCTTGGCGCCTTCGGTGAAGGCCACCAGGTCGATCTGGCCGGACACGCGCGGGCGTACTTCGACGGTTTCCGGTGCTTCGAGGCGCCCAGTGAATTCATCCCATTCGTTGATCGGCTGCTCGATCACCTTGGCGACGGTGACCTTGGGCGCGGCGGGAGCCTGCACGGCATCTGGGGTGCGGCCACAAGCGCTGAGCACCACCACTGCCAGGGCAGCGAGGGGAAAGCGCAGGGGTTTGAGTGAGTGGTCCATGGAGAACTCCGCCAAAGTATTAGTAGTGGGCGGAGTGTGAGTGCCTTGCGCGTGACGCACGAATCGAACGCAGCGAAGGTTAATATCACGCGCAATGATAGGTCGGGATATTTCATCGATGGCGAGCATGGTAGGGTGCCCGTTCTGATCTCTCCCCGCATGTGACCCAAGGCCCGATCGTGAACAGCTCCCCCCGACTCCCCGGGCCCCTCGGCATCGTCTGCCTGGGCATCCTGCAAATCCTGGTGTGGGGCGGTTCGTTCTTCCTCATGGCGGTGATGGCCGAGCCGATCAGCCACGATACGGGATGGCCCAGCCAGTGGGTGTACGGTGCGCTATCGCTGAGCTTGATGGTCTCGGCGCTGTGCGCCCCGCTGTCCAGCCGCCTGATCGCACGCTTCGGTGGCCGTCCACAGATGGCCGCCAGCGGCGCGGTGGTCGCGGTGGGCTTGCTGATCATAGCCACCAGTCAGAGCCTGGCGCTGTTCTTGCTGGCGTGGGTGGTGATCGGGGTGGGCATGGCAATGGGGCTGTACGAGGCACTGTTCGCCACCCTTGGCGGGTTGTATGGCGAGGGTGCGGGCAAGGCCATCACAGGGATCACGCTGATCGCCGGTTTCGCCTCGACCCTGTCCTGGCCCACCGTGGCCCTGGCCATCGAACACCTGGGCTGGCGCACCACGTGCGGTTGCTATGCGCTGGTGCTGCTGTTGCTGGTGGCGCCGCTGTATTGGCGAGTGTTGCCGGCCGGAGGGCGGGTGGAGGTACGCAGGGCGCAGGGCCAAGGCACCGCGATTGGGGTCGATCGCCAGCTTTACCTGCTGTTGACCGGTATGTTCGCCATTGGCGCGATCATCATGACCGCCATTGCCGTGCAACTGGTGGCCGTGCTTCAGGGCCTGGGGCATTCGCTGCATGTGGCCATCGGCCTGGCGGCGATGCTCGGCCCCAGCCAGGTGGCGTCCAGGGTGTTGCAGATTCTGGCCGGCCAACGCCATCCGATCTGGACGGCGCTGGCCTGGGTCAGCCTGGTGCTGGTCGGCCTGCTGCTGGTGACGCTGGTCCCGGCGGCCACGGCCGTGGGCCTGCTGGTGTTCGGTTGCGGTAATGGCTTGCGGGCGATCGTGCGCGGGCTATTACCCTTGGCGATGATGCCGCCTGCGCAATACGTGCTGTTGATGGGGCGCATGTCGCGGCCTTCGCTGATCGGGCAGGCGTTGACGCCCGTGGTGGGGGGTTACCTGTTCGAGCACTTCGGCGCGATGGGGGTGCTGGTGACCTTGTGCCTGTTGGCCTTGGTCAATGTGGTGTTCGTGGGGATGGTGATGCAGCGGGTGCGCAGCAGCGCGTGACGGGCGTGAAATGGATGTAGGCAATACTGGCCCCATCGCCGGCAAGCCGGCTCCCACAGGGATCGCGCCAGCTTTTGCAAGTTGAGCAAGACAGTTATTGCCAGATTTGGACAACAATCCTAAGTCCAGGCGCTGTCCATATTGTGGGCCGGCTTGCCGGCGATGAGGCCGGCACTGCCAGCGACCGACCAACCGCCAAGGGCATCCGGGCTACCGGTCAACCCCGGGCAAACTGCAGCAGCTTGTCCCCATCCAACCGGTACCGCACCCACTCATCCTGCGGCTCGGCACCCAGCGATTTGTAGAACCCGATCGCCGGCTCATTCCAGTCCAGCACACTCCACTCCAACCGCCCGCAGCGGTTCTCCACGGCTTCGCGGGCAATGTGCCGCAGCAGGTCGCGGCCTGCGCCACCGCCGCGCTGTTCTGGCGTGATGTACAGGTCTTCCAGGTAAATACCGTTGCGCCCCAGCCAGGTCGAGTAGCTATAGAAATACACGGCGAAGCCCACTGTCTGGCCATCGCGCTCGCAGATCAGGCTGTGAACCGTGCTGCCTTCATCGAACAGGCTGTGCTCGATATCGGCAAGGGTGGCGATGACTTCGTGGCGTGCCCGCTCGTAGTCGGCCAGTTCGGTGATGAAAGCAAGAATTTGCGCGGCGTCAGTGCGTACTGCGGGGCGGATGGTAAGGCTCATGCTGGGCTTCCTTGAAATGCAGGGCGTTTCATCGATACAGTCATGTGTATCTGCGTAATTTAATGTAACTGTACCGGTCGCGCGGAAGGCGACTGCCGTAGTGTGACAGCACTCATAACGATTCTGGAACGCCTGCCATGCTTGCCTCTTTCGACCTGCTGATGGCCTTTGTGCTGTTTGCCTTCGTTTCCTCCATCACCCCGGGCCCCAACAACACCATGCTGTTGGCATCAGGGGTGAACTTTGGCGTGCGGCGCTCCATCCCTCATGCCCTGGGCATCAGCATCGGCTTCATGGTCCTGGTGCTGGCCGTTGGCCTGGGCCTGGGCGAGGTGTTCAAGGCCTGGCCTGCGTTGTACACCGTGCTGCGTTACGTGGGCGCTGCCTATTTGCTCTACCTGGCGTGGAAGATCGCCACTTCCGGCCCGCTGAGCACCGATTCGCCCAATGCCCGCAAGCCACTTGGCTTCTGGGGGGCTGCAGCGTTCCAGTGGGTCAACCCCAAAGCGTGGGTCATGGCGGTAGGGGCGATCACCACCTACACACCGGCCCAAGGCTATGTGATGAACGTGATCGTCATCGCGGCTGTGTTCGCCTTGGTCAACCTGCCCAGCGTCGGCGTGTGGGTGATGTTTGGCAGTGCGCTGCGTAACCTGCTGCAAAACCCGCGCTGGCTGATGCTGTTCAATGTCCTGATGGCCTTGCTGCTGGTGATATCGCTTTACCCGCTGCTGTTTGTAGAATCGGCGTTTTCGTAACGCGTCGAGTACGGCACACCCATGCAGTTGATCCCCTGGTCTCACCAATGCTCCGAAGGTTTCACCTTGCGCGGCTGGCGCTCGCCGGCCAGCGGCAAGCCGCTGCTGCACTTTTTGCACGGCAATGGCTTTTGCTGCCTGGCCTACCAGCCGATGCTGGCGCGTCTGAGCGAGCACTTCGACCTGTGGCTCAGTGATGTGCAGGGGCATGGCGACAGTGATCATGGCGGTGTGTTCCGCGGTTGGAACCGCACGGCTGAGTTGGCGGTTGAGGCCTTCGAAGCAGGCCGTGGCGAGTACGGCGAGGTACCTCGCTATGCACTGGGGCACAGTTTTGGCGGCGTGCTCACGGGGCTCATCCTGGCCAGCAGGCCTGGGTTGTTCGAGCGCGCCGTATTGCTCGACCCGGTATTGTTCAGCCGGCGCATGATCGGGGTGATGGGGGCTGCCGCGCTGATGGGGCTGCACCGCCGGCACGCCCTGGCACGCAAGGCCGCCAACCGCCGCAGCCATTGGCCCGACCGCGAAGCGGCACTGGCTTCGCTGCAGGGGCGGGGCATCTTCAAGGGCTGGAGCGATGCCGCGCTGCAGGCCTACATCGAACATGCCATCGGTGAGTGCGGTGAAGGCGTGGTGCTCAAGTGCCGGCCGAGCCGAGAAGTGGAAATTTTCAGCTCGTTCCCCACGCGCATGTGGGCGCATCTTGCCGCCATCCAAACGCCCACCCGGGTGCTGTATGGCGAACAGACCTATCCCTTCGTGCCACGTTCGGTGCAGCGGCTGGCGTCGATCAACCCCCGTGTCGAAGCCTGCCAGGTTGCCGGAGGCCATTGTTTCATGCAGGAAGATCCCGGCATGGCAACGCAGCAGGTGCTGGGATATCTGCAGGGCTGAATGACTGTTCCATTAATGGGACGATGCATGCCATTTGCGCGGGCTACCGACCGATTGGTCTCATTGGTAAGGTTAACTTAGCCTTAGAGAGGAGACTTCTCATGAAAAAAATCCTGGGTATTCATCGCAGCCCCCACATCCACTGGGTGGGGGATGGCTTCCCGGTGCGCAGCCTGTTCACCTACGACAACCTGGCCAGCCAGATCAGCCCGTTCCTGCTGCTGGATTATGCCGGCCCGCATGCCTTCACCCCCACCAGTGCCCGGCGTGGCGTAGGCCAGCACCCTCACCGTGGTTTCGAAACGGTGACCATCGTTTATCAGGGCGAACTGGAGCACCGTGATTCGACTGGCGCCGGCGGCCTGATTGGCCCTGGCGATGTGCAATGGATGACAGCCGCCAACGGCATCCTCCACGAGGAGTTCCATTCCCCGGCGTTCGCCCGCAGTGGCGGCACACTGGAAATGGTGCAGCTGTGGGTCAACCTGCCTGCCCAGGACAAACGCGCCGCTGCCGGTTACCAGACGCTGCTGGCAGCGGACATTCCTGAGGTGCCGTTGCAGGGCGAGGCAGGCAGCCTCCGGGTCATCGCCGGCAGTTATCAAGGGCACCCAGGCCCGGCGCGCACCTTCACCGCGATGGATGTCTGGGACATGCGCCTGGGTGCAGGTGCTGCGCTGCAACTGCCAGTCGCTGCTGGTCGCAATGCTGCACTTGTGGTGTTGCGCGGCACTGTGCGGGTCAACGGTGAGCGTGACGCCGGGCCGGCCAGCTTGGTATTGCTGGAGCGAGCGGGGGAAGGCGTGGCCATAGAGGCGCTGGAAGGCGCAAGCGTGCTGCTGCTCAGCGGCGAGCCGATCGACGAGCCGATCGTGGGCTACGGGCCATTCGTGATGAACAGCCAAGCGGAAATTGCCGAGTCCTTCGATGATTTCCATGCCGGGCGCTTCGGCCAGATGGCGGCTGAGCCACGCTGACCGGCCTTGCACCGCTGACCGCCTGTCGTGAAGTGCCATGATTGGATCGAACGGTAGCGGGGCGCGCCCGTTCTTTTACTAAGGTGCTAGATGATTCTCCGCATCACTATTGCCGCGGCGCATGGACGGCCGCCCTGGCATGCTCATTATCAATTGGCACCGCGCCTGCCAAAGGCGTATTCCAATAAACAGGCCATCCACTCAAGAGAGGGTCGCGACAATGTCATTGATAGGCGTTTCGATGCTGGAAATGAGGCAAATGATTGAACAGGCCTGCCTGCCTGATCACTGTGAAGTCAGTTGCCTGGACGGCACCAGCCTGACCATTCGTTTAGCTCATGGGCAGAACATGGAACAGGGCGTGACGCTCAGTGGGGTCTCATTGCAGGACCTGAACAGTTGCCGTGACGTGGTGAAACTGGTCGATCAGCTGCATGCGCTGCGCGACCGTCAGCCAGCGTCGCTAAGGGCCACTGCCTGACCACACGGTGTGCCAAGGTCAGCCGAGGCTGGCCATGGCACATATAGGTCAGTCCCCTGCCAGTTCAAGTTGGTTGACCGCCGCTTCATTGCAATTCAACCAGCAGATTAAGACCGCCATCGCCGCATTTGCCCTTGTCACGAACGACGCCGTGGTAATTGCGGCCATCCCACACGAAAGCCACACTGTGCGCGCGCTCGACTTTGTCCGGAAGCGGCGGGCAGATGTGCAAGCGCAGGGCAGGGCGGCCCTGCAAATTAAGCGCGGCGAGTTGGCACTGGCATTCGACGCTCAGGGCGACCGGGCCAAACAGCGTGTCGCGCACATAATCGAGTTGCACATTGGCGTTCGGGGCGCGGCCGGGCATCTTCATCGTTGCGGGGCTCCAGGGAGTTGGTCTCAATCATCATCTTGAAAGCGCGTGTGCGTGGACGTTCAATTTTTTTCGAAAGTTGTAGACAAAACAGTCACCCCGGGCCCCCAAAACCATCCGTGAATAATCCGTTGCCAGGTGTGCCGCTCCCTGCAATGACAACCAATACCATCCCCTGATGTGGGGATCGCAGCGGGGAATCCTCCCCAATCCGGTTCAATTGCCAGCCTAAGTCATTGACTAAACGGAAATTTTTCTTCTGGCATACACCTTGCTGACCCTCTTGCACAGTTTCTGTGTCCCGGAGGTGCAGCATGTCGACCCCCAATAAAGGCCCCGTCCTCACATCACTTGTATTGGCCCTGCTGAGCGTTACAGCGACCAGCGAAGCGGCTGTGCAATGCCAGCGCACCTTGGTGGCCAACGTGATTGCCCTTGACCAGCCGCTGATGTTCAACCGCCTTGGTGCGCAAAACGCCAACGGCATGATGTTCGCCCTGCGCCAGGATGTGGTGGACGAGCACCAGGTACCGCTGAGCAAGGGGGGCGCCGCAGTGCCGGGCAAGGTAACCCTGCGCCCGGACAAACGCCCGCGCCCCATAGTGCTGCGGGTGGCCGCGGGTGATTGCCTGACGGTCAACCTGACCAACCTGTTGGCTTACCAGGCCAATCCCAATAAACACGGTATCGACCATGATGACAACGAGGTCGAAGGTGTAGAGGAAGAAGAAGGCGAAGAAGGCGAAGAAGCCGCAGAGGTGGAAAATGAGGGCGGCGACAACTTCGTTGTCGACGAGCAGGTCACTGACCGCCACGTCGGCTTTCAGGTCAATGGCCTGCAGGCGGTCAACAGCATCGGCGACATTGCCGCCATCACCGGCCGCAACGGCAACTTCCTGATCGCCCCAGGCGCCACCCGCAGTTACACCCTTTATGCCGAACGCGAAGGTGCCTTCGCCGCCACCAGCCAGGGCGCTACGTTCGGCGGCCAGGGTAACGCCGGCAACGTAGCCAATGGCCTGTTTGGCCAAGTGGTCGTGGTACCCAAAGGTGGGCGCACCTACCGCAACACCCTGAGCGAAGAGGAGATGCGCCTGGCCAGTACCGGCCGGGCCGCCACCGGCCAGCCCGTGGTCGATTATGAGGCCCGCTACCCTCAGGTTGAGCCGTGGATCGCCGAAGGCAAGGCGGGCAAGCCGATCATCGCCATGGTCGACGGCAACGAAATCCTCAGCAGTGAAACCGATGCCATCGTCATGGGGCCCAACCCGGACGGTAGCTTCCCACGTTCCACCTACCCCCTGGAAAGCATCAACAAGCGCAACCCAGCCTTGCCCAACCGGCTGGAAGCGTTTCGCGACTTCGCCTCGCAGTTTGCCGATGAAGTGGCCTCCACCCAGGCCTTCCCGGCCTACTGGGCTGACCCTGTCATGGGCCACGTGCTGGAGCCTGCGCGCGACGCCTTCATGATCAACTACGGCTCGGGCGGCATGGGTGCCGAAGTCGTTGCCAACCGCTTGGGTGTCGGGCCGATGCACGATTGCCTGTCCTGCGCCTTCGAGGAGTTCTTCCTCAGCGCGCACACCGTGGGTGATATCGGCACCCTGGTGGACGTGCCAGCCAACGTCGGCCTTGAACACATTCGCCCAGGCGATACCCCACCGGCCAGCGCCACTGGCGTCAAGGCCAGCATGGCGCTGTACCCGTCCGAGCCGTCCAACGTGCACCACAGCTACATTGGCGACTTCACCAAGTTCCGCAACACCCACAACGGCCATGAGCAACACATTTTCCACCTGCACGGCCACCAGTGGCTGTTCAACCCCAATGACGACAACTCCGACTACATCGATGCCCAGGGCATAGGCCCAGGTGTGGGGTACACCTATGAGATAGCCAATGGCGGCTCGGGCAACCGTAACCGTGTGGCGGGCGATGCCATCTACCATTGCCACTTCTACCCGCACTTCGCCCAAGGCATGTGGGCCATGTGGCGGGTGCACGATGTGTTCGAGGAGGGGACCCGCCTGGAAGTCAGCGGGCAGGGCCAGGATGGCTTCCATGACACGCCGTTCGCCTTGCGCAGCGGCAAGCCGGCGGCCGGCGCACGTGCGCTGCCTGACGGCGAAATCATCGCGGGTACGCCGATACCGGCGATCGTGCCGCTGCCAGGCAAAGCCATGGCGCCGATGCCGGGCAAGGTGGTGGTCGTGCCGAAGCTGGCGCAAGAGCTGGTCGCCGAAGGTGACGACGATCACGAAGACCCAGAGCATGGCGATGACGATCACAGCGGTGCGCCGGGCGCGGCCAAGGCTATAGGCTCGCTGGCACTGGTCGACCGCAGTGAAACCAACCGCAACGCTGATGGCACCCTGAAAAACCCAGGCTACCCCTTCTGGATCGGCGGTATGGAAAGCAGCGTCGGCCAGCGTCCGCCGACCCCGCCGCTGGACATGCTCGACCCGGCCATGGCTCGCCAGCTCAAGGACAGCGGCGCAGCGCTGTGGGCCAACCTCGACGGCAACCAGGTCGACGGATGGGACGGCGGCCTGGGCCGACATGCGCTCGATGGCGTCTCCGCTGGGGGCGAAGCCGTGACCACCACCACCAAGCTCGATTTCTCCAAGGTGGTGGAAAAGGCCAAACCGATCTACCTGCCCGAGGAGGGCACCGAGGTCGAGCAGGCCGCCATGCAGTTCCACGCCAAGGCCGAGCACCCAAGCTTTGCCCTGATCCCTGGCAGCCAGCCGGTGGCCAAGGCGTTTCGCACCAACGGTGCTCTGCCAACCGCCGGCGCCCCGTTCTTCGAGCCGTGCATGGATGACCGCGGCAAACGTCTGACCCAAGCCTCGTCCACGGGCGAATACAACAGCGGTGAAAGCCTGACCAGCATCAGCTTCCGGGGTGCCTCCACGTTCACTGCCGACCGTCCTCGCATCTACAAGGCGGCCAATATCCAGTTCGACGCGGTGTTCAACAAGGTCGGCTATCACTTCCCGCAGACGCGCATCCTTGCGCTGTGGGAAGACGCCTGGCCGGTGATCACCAAGCAGCGCCCGCCAGAGCCGCTGGTGATGCGCATGAACACCTTCGACTGCACCATGTACCAGCAGACCAACCTGATCCCGGCGTTCTATGAAATGGACGACTACCAGGTGCGCACACCGACCGATGTGATCGGCCAGCACATTCACCTGCCCAAGTGGGACCTGACCTCAGCCGACGGTTCGGCCAATGGCTGGAACTACGAAGACGGTGTCCTCTCGCCCGGCAGCGTGGTGGAGCGCGTGCATGCCATCCGTGCGTTCAATGGCTGTTCCGAGGGCGACAGCCGCGACGGCACTGCAGCCTGCCCGACGGCCAAGCCGCACCCGTACTTCGGCCGCTTTGGCCGGGCCGACTGGGTGGGCGCGCGCACGGCCATGCAGCGCTGGTTCGCCGACCCGCTGGTCAACGTGCACAACGTCGACCGGGGGCTGGGCACCATCTTCACCCATGACCACTTCGGCCCATCGACCCACCAGCAGTTGGGCCTGTACGCCACTGTGCTGGCCGAGCCTGCCGGCTCTACCTGGCACCACGCCGAAACCGGCGAGCAGCTGTACAACCCGGCACTGCGCCAGGACGGTGGCCCGACCTCGTGGCAGGCGGTGATCAATACCGGCGACAATGACGGCGATGGCAAGAACGACAGCTACCGCGAGTTCTTCCTCGAGTACAGCGACTTTCAGCATGCCTATGAAGCAGGCGTGTATGTGGGCGCCGGCCCCGATGGCGTGCCTAACGCCCAGGCCTACCCAGCCTCGGGCGACAGCTTCCGCTACGCCATCAACCCGCCCGTTCGGCAGAAGGCCTCGAACCTGCTGGAGTCGGTCGTCGAATCGCGCGGGGGCCTCAACCCTGGTTGCCCGACCCGGCCATGCCCACAGGCGATCTCGGTGGATGACCCGGGCATGTTCGTCGTCAACTACCGCAACGAGCCATTGGCCCTGCGCGTCTTCGACCCGAACAAGGTGGCGCCGGATGGCAAACGCGGCATGCAGGCCGATGGCCTGGGAGGCGACCTGGGGTATGCCCTGCAGAGCCGCACCGACCGAGCCATCCCGGCCATGAACCTGGCCCCCTCGGCGATCAACTCGGCGGTTGGCCCCACCGGTGGCACCACCTTGTTCCCACCGCACATCAATACAGCAGGCAGCGAACCAGGCGACCCATTCACCCCGATGCTGCGCACCTACTCTGGCGACAACGTGCGGTTGCGTATGCACGCGGGCGGCTATGAGGAGGAGCACAACGTCACGATGCACGGCGTCAAATGGCTGCAGAACGGCACCGGCTACGGCAGCAGCTCCAACTCGGGATGGAAGGCCTCGCAGATGATCGGCATTTCCGAGCAGCTGGGCTTCCTGGCGCCGGTATCGATGATTTCCAGCTCGGCAGCCACCAATGGTGACTACCTGTATTCGCTGGACGCGGCGCTGGAAGGCTACTGGAACGGCATCTGGGGCGTCATGCGCAACTACACCGCGCAACGGCCCGACTTGTTCGCGTTGCCGAACAACCCGCAACCGGTGGCCATGCGCAACACCGTGAACTTCGATGGCATCTGCCCGAAAACCACGGCCAACCCCAACGGCGTCGGCACCCGGCCAACGGTCAAGCGCAACTACGAAGTGGTCGCCGCGCTGGCCAACGACATCCTGGAAAACCGCCATGGTGTGAGCATCAGCGACCCGGCCGGTATCGGCCAGCACGTCGGCGGCCCGCTGAAGGCCAATGGCGGCACCCTGGTATTCAACAGCCGTACCACCAGCATCCCGCAGGTGACGGTGACCGACGAGGAGGACGGCACCACCTTCACCGTGGGCGGGCACAGCGCGCCCCTGCACGACCCCACCGCCGTGCTGTACGTGCGCAAGGCCGACCTGGATACCAGCACCGGCAAGCTCAAGGCTGGGGTGCCGGTCGAGCCTCTGGTGTTGCGCGCCAATGCCGGGGACTGCATCAGCATCACCCTGGAGAACCGCCTGCCGCTGGTGATGCCGGACCTGCCCAGCACGGCAGTGATGCAGAACGTGGTCAAGCGCGACCGCAACGACAGCGAAGGCTCCACCGCCTTCAACAACAACCTGATGCGGCCCTCCAGCCACGTCGGCCTGCACGCCCAACTGCTGGCCTATGACATCACCAAGTCCGATGGCGTCAACGTCGGCCTCAACCCGGTGCAGACCGTACCGCCGCGCAGCGGTAACAGCGGTGCCTACCCGACCAGGGTGTACCAGTACTATGCCGGGCACCTGGAGCGCGAAGGCAAGCCGGTGCTGCAACTGGGCCGCACGGTGGACAACATCCGCAACACGGCAATCGAGTTCGGCGCTCTCAACCTGACCCCGGCGGATGTCATCAAGCAACCGCAGAAAGGCCTGGTCGGTGCCATGAGCATCCTGCCGCAGACCGCTACCTTCACCGAGGACGCGGCCAGCCGCGTGCAAGCCACGGTCAAGGTCAGTGGCCAGCCAGACTACCGTGACTTCGTCACCGTCTGGCAGCGGGCGCTGAACATGCGTTGGGCCGACGGCCGCCCGGTGGAGGGCATCGCCACCGAAGGCAATGGTGTGCCGGGTGACCCGAAAGACAACGGCAACATGGCCATCAACTACAAGACCGAGCCGCTGTGGTTGCGCTTCGGCCTGGCACCGGACGCTCCGTTCGGCCGTGCCGATGGCTTTGGCTTCGGCGATGTACCCAACGCGCACATGGCCTACAGCAATGCCCTGGTGGGTAGCGACCCGCAAACCCCGGTGCTGTACGCCAAACCCGGCCAACCCGTGCGCAGCCATGTGGTGATGCCCAGTGGCGGCAGCCGTGGCATCACCTACCAGCTCGATGGGCACCTGTGGCCGCTGCATGCCTACCAGGCCGAGAAAAATGACCTCGATGGCTACCCGATGAAGCAGCCTGGTATCGGCTCGGTACGCTTTGGCTACAACCCGATGTCGATGTACATCGGTGCCCAGGAGAGCGTGCTGCCCGCCGCGCACTTCAGCTTCATGTTGCCCAGCGCCGGGGGCGCCAACGCCGTACCGGGCGACTACCTGTTCCGTGACTATGCCGCCTACGGCAATACATCGGGGCTGTGGGGGATTCTGCGGGTTACCGACGACGCACCGCCGGCAACGGCGCCAGCACAATAAGAAAAGGGGCGTACCAACATGCATAACAAGAAAACCCGCCCCGCCGTGCTGGGGGTATTGCTGGGCGCGGCGTTGATCGGCCTGGGCGTGGCCTACGAGGAGCTTTGGTGCGACCCGCGCGAGCTGCTGCAGGCGCCTGCCGACCCGCAGGCGCTGCACCGGCTCAGCCGGGATGGGGTGACGGTGGAGTTCGAGGCCCGGCCGCTGGCCGGGAGCGAGTTGCGCGAAGGCGCCTTCGCCAATATCCGCTTCAAGGTCACCGACCAGACCAGCGGCCAACCGCTGTCGGGGATGGCGCCAGGGGCGTGGATCGACCCGGCACAAGCGGCACCGCAGGAAAGCAGCCGTGACCAGAGCTGCAAGGCCCGGGTGGCGCTGTTTCTCAAGAGCAGCATCGGTGCCAGGCCGCTGCTGGATCTGAACAGTTACTTCCTGCTGGTGCTGAACAAGGATGCCAGCCTGACGGTGATCGACCCGACCGTCTCGGTGGGCGGTGTCACCAGCACCCTGGCACGCATCGAACTGCCGGGGCGGCCCATGGACTGGGTGGCTACCGCCGATGACAAGCAGGTATTCGTGTCGATACCTGAGCGCGGCGAGGTCGCGGTGATCGACACCGAAACCTTTACCCGTGTGGCCAACCTGGAGGCTGGCGAGATGCCGCTGCGTGTGGCCCTGCAGCCGGACCAGCGCCGGTTGTGGGTCGGCAACAACAGCGATGACCCGGCCAAGGGCGGGGTGACGGTGATCGATGTGCACAGCCGCAGCATGCTGAAAAGCTTCGCCACCGGCTCCGGGCACCACGAAATCGCCTTCAGCGCCGATTCGCGCTACGCCTTCGTCAGCAACCGCGACGGCGGCACCCTGAGCATTATCGACATCCCCGAGATGCGCTTGGTGAACACCCTGGAAGTCGGCCCGCATCCATTGGCTGTGGCCTACTCGGCGCTGTCACAGGCGGTGTACGTCAGCGATGGTTCAGAGGGCACGGTGCGGGTGTACGATGCCCGCAGCCATCAGTTGCGCCATACCGTCCAGGCCGAGCAAGGCCTCGGGCCGATGCGCTTCAGCAGTGATGGCCGGTACGGCATCGTCCTCAACACCCTGGAAAACCAGGCCCTGGTGATCGATGCCAGTACCGACAGGTTGATCCACCGCATCCCGGTCGCCGCCGAGCCGTATCAACTGACGTTCACCAAAGGTTATGCCTACGTGCGCGGCCTGGCGTCTTCGAAGGTCAGCATGATCAACCTGAGCAGCCTGGGCGAAGGCCGTCAGCCGATCGTCCAGGGTTTCGATGCCGGCCCCGCCGCGCCGCGCCAGGCCGGCGACCTGCCGCTGGCCCAGGCGCTGTCGGTGTCACGCGATGACAATTCGGTGTTCGTGGTCAACCCGGTGGACAACACCACGTACTTCTATACCGAAGGCATGAATGCACCGATGTCGGGTTACAACAACCGCGGCCACCAGGCCCGCGCCGCCATCGTCATCGACCGCAGCCTGCGCGAACTGGCCCCTGGGGTGTATGGCTCGACGGTGAAGATGCCGGCGTCGGGCAAGTTCGACGTGGCGTTCCTGCTCAACCAGCCGCAGATCATCCACTGTTTCAGCACCGACGTGGCCGCCGTGCCGGATGCGGCCAAGCGCAAGGGCGCGCATGCCGAGTTCATCGGCCTCGACCAGCCCTTGGCGCAGCACCGCGCCATCACCGCCAAAGTGCGCATCTTCGGTGACGACGGCCGCCCGCGGGTGGGCCTGGACGACCTGACCCTGCGCTACTTCCTGGCGCCGTCATCGATGCCACGCAACCTGCGCCTGGAGGAAGTAGGCGAGGGCATTTACCAGGCTGCACTGATGCTGCCTGAAGCCGGCGCGTGGTACCTGCATGTGCAGTCGCCATCGCTGGGGCACAAGTTTGCCGAAGAGAACTACACCAGCCTGCGTGTCCTGCCGGCCGCAGCGTCTACCGCTTCCCAGACTGAAGTGAGGAATGTGCAATGAACGCCAGACATTCTTGCAAGCTGCTCGTACTTTCCATGGCCATGGCCAGCCAACTCGCCCTGGCCCACGCGGGCCATGACCACAGTGGGCATGCGCAGCCGCCAGCGGCACATCAGGAGAAAGCCAGCGTGCGTTTCGCCGATGTTTCACTGCTTGACCAGGATGGCATGCCGGTGCGCTTGGAAAAGGACCTGGTCGGCGATCATCTGGTGGTGATGGGCTTCATTTACACCAGTTGCACCACGGTGTGCCCGGTGGTGTCTTCGATCATGGGCAAGGTTCAGCAGCAACTGGGGGGGCGGGTAGGCGAGGAAGTGCGCCTGGTATCGATCAGCGTGGACCCACAACGTGACGACTCCAAACGCTTGCAGAGTTACGCCAAGGCCTTCCAGCATGGCCCAGGCTGGAGCTGGCTGACCGGCTCGCCCTATGCCATCACCGAGACCCTCAAAGGCCTGGGCAGCTTCAGTGCCGACCTCAGCCAGCACCCGCCGCTGATTCTGGTGGGGGACGGGCACAGCGGGCACTGGACGCGTTATTACGGCTTCACCGACCCGGCCGTGCTGATCGACGAAATCAACCGCCTCAGCGCCCGTCGGGTGCATGCCAAGAGCACGGCCATCGCCGAACACCAGGAGGTGCAACCATGAGCAGCCAAGCGTCCTGTCGTGTCGGCATGCGCAGCTTCGACTGGCTGGCCCTGGCCGGTTGCCTGTGGATCTTCGCGTCGGTGGCCCTGGCCCATGAAGGCCACGCACCGAGCGCGCCCAGCCCTCAGCCTTCGCCACCGGCGATGGCCAGTGGCGAAGGCACCCGCGACGCGCAGACCTGGTTCACCGACACCGTGCTCCAGGACCAGAACGGCCGCGCGTTGCGTTTCTACAGCGATGTGCTCAAAGACAAGGTGGTGATGCTCAACGTCATCTTTACCCACTGCACCGATGCCTGCCCGCTGATCACCCGCAAACTGCGTGAGGTGCGTGAGGCCATGGGCCCTGAGCTGGCCAGCCAGGTGACCTTCGTGTCCATCAGCAGCGACCCGCTCAACGACACCCCAGCTGCGCTCAAGGCCTTTGCTGAAAAACAAGGGGTGGACAGCGCCAACTGGCTGTTCCTGACCGGCGACAAAGCCAGCGTCGACCTGGTACTGGGGCGTATCGGCCAGTTCCTGCCCAGCCCCGAGCAGCACTCGACCCAGCTGATAGCCGGTGACGTGGCGGGCAAGCGCTGGAGCAAGATCCGCCCCGATGCACCGCCAGCGGCCATCGCCCAGCGCATGAAGCTGCTGGCCCAGCCGTTGGCCGGACGCTGAATGTACTGACAGCCTGTGCGCAGCGGCGCAGAACACAGTGGCAGCACTGACAGGATCTGTGCAGCGGCGCAGAACACAGTGGGAGCCGGCTTGCCGGCGATGAGGCCAGAATGAACACAGCGAGATTACTTTGCTTGGCGCTAGGCCTGACCGGCTGCGTTCAGGCGCTTGCCCTGGACCTCACCGCTCACGAGCAAGCCGGTAAACGCCTGTACCGCGAGGGCGTATCCAGCAGCGATGCACAGTTGATGGCCCGGGTAGGTGCCAGCGACATGAGCGTCCCCGCTAGCGTATTGCCCTGTGCCAGTTGCCACGGCAATGACGGCCGTGGCCGCGCCGAAGGCGGGGTGCGCCCGCCCAGCCTCGACTGGCAGCGCCTGGCCCTGGGCCAGGGTGCACGCCAAAGCAACGGCCGCAGCTACCCGGCCTACACCGATAACAGCCTGGCCCGCGCCATCCAGCACGGGGTGGACCCCGCCGGCAACCGCCTGGACCCGGCCATGCCTCGATTCGAGCTCACCCTGGCTGACCAGCGCAACCTCACCGCCTACCTCAAGCGCCTGGCTGACGAGCGCGACCCCGGCGTGGAAGAAGGGGTGCTACGCCTGGGTACCCTGTTGCCCGCCAGCGGGCCGTTGGCCGAGGCCGGGCACGTAATGCGCGCGGTGCTCGAAGACGGGGTGGCCCAACTCAATCAACAGGGCGGCGTGCATGGCCGGCGCTTGGCGCTGATGGTGGTCGACCCCGGCAGCGATGCGGCAAGTGCCGAGCATGCGCTGCGCCAGTTGCTAGAGCAGCAGCGGGTATTTGCGCTGATCAGCCCGTTGGCACCGATGCTCGAGTCGCGCCTGGCCCTGCTGCTCGAACAACACGGCGTGCCCCTGGTTGGCAGTGCACCGCGTAGCGGCGGCAACGCGCACATCTTCGACCCCTTGCCAGGCATCGCCACGCAATTGCTGAGCCTGGCCGTGCATGCCCGCGAGACCCTGGGCCTGGCGCCAGATGGCTTGCGCGTCGTGTACGCCGGCGATGACCAGGCAATGCTGGCCGAACAGGTGCGCGAGCGCCTGCAGCAGCAGGGTTGGGCGCCGGGGCCGATCGAGGCCTTCAGTGGCCAGGCGGTGCAGGGGCAGGGCATTGTGTTCGTCGGCCGCGCCCAGGCCTTTGCCGAGGTGGCTGCGGCGTTGCAAGCGGCAGGCCGTAACCCCTACCTGTTCGCCACCTCCAGCCAGGTGGCCGGCGCCGTGGCCGCGCTGCCGGTGCAGTGGTCGCAGCGGGTGTTCCTGGCCTATCCGTTCGTGCCAAGCGACTGGACCGAACAAGGCATGGCGACCTTGGCCGGCCTGCAGCAGCGCCAAGGCCTCGACCCACGCCAGGCCTCGTTGCAGGTGAACACCCTGTGCGCACTGCGCCTGCTTGGTGAAGCCCTCAAGCAGATCGGCCGTGATGCCAGTCGCGAACGCCTGGTGGCGGCGCTGGAGGGCCTGCATGACGTCGATACCGGCCTGACCCCGCCGCTGGGTTTCGGGCCCGGCCAGCGCCAGGGCCTGGCCGGTGCCCATGTGGTGGCGGTGGCGCTGCCTGGGCCACGCTTTACCGCTGTCGCCCCCTATCGGCCTGTGCCGGTCAGCCCATAAATGGAGGTTGCCATGCGTATCGTGATGCTGTGCCTGTTGCTGCTGATCGCCAAGGCGGGCTGGGCCGATAGCCCGGCGGCGCGGGTCAATGGTGTGGACATCGGGCTGATGCGCCTGGAGCGCTATTTCAGTGAATATCTGCAGGCACAGGGGCGGGCTGTGACCAGCATCCGTAACCCCACGCTGTACAAGCGTCTGCGTAGCCAGGCGCTGGATGAACTGATCGACAAGGAATTGCTTTGGCAAGAAGCCCAGCGCCGCGGCATCGCCATCAGCGATGAGCAGGTGTCGGCGCAGCTAGGTGAAGTGGAAGCAGCATTCGGTGACCCGGCGCTGTTTGAAAGACGGCTTGCAGATGCAGGGTTCGACCGCGCAGCATACGCTGACTACCTGCACCGGGAGCTGGCAGCGCAACAGGTGTATGCCCAGCTCAGCGCGGTAGCCGCACCCACCCAGGCCGAGGTGGAAGCGTTTTATCAGGCCAACCAACAGCGGCTGCAAGGAGCGCAGAACCAAAGTGATAATTCTTCGGTCATACGCGAACAGGGCCTGGTGCTGGCCAGGGCTTCGCTCATCAGCCAATTGCAGGCGCAAGCACGGCAAGCGGCGCGCCAACGTTTGCGCGAATCCGCTAAAGTGGAAATCGCTGACTGAAGCCTGCGATGGCGTTTCCCCAAAGCTGGGGAATAACGGCTTGGCAAAGTGCCATCAGCTGCCCCGGATGTGGGGCACCGGGCCTCGGCCTATTCGTAGGGCTATCAGAGGTGCTTTGAAAATCAACAACTTGACGTGGTGCAACATGACTATTCATGCCTGGCACGAAGCCTGCTCAAGCCTTCCCAAGGCCGCACTTCGCAGACCGGGGAACCGGGCAGTTCTTGGGAGTCGACCTTGGTGAACAGAGTATTGGTAGTCGATGACGAACAGACCCTTGCGCAAAACCTGCAAGCGTACCTGCAGGCGCAAGGCCTGGAAGTCCATGTTGCCCACGACGGTGCCAGTGGTATCGGCCTGGCTGAACGCCTGGCACCGGATGTGATTGTGCTGGATTACCGCTTGCCCGATATGGAGGGTTTTCAGGTCCTGCAGACCGTGCGCAAGAACAGGCAGTGCCACTTCGTGCTCATCACCGCCCACCCGACCGCCGAGGTCCGTGAGCGAGCCGCCGAACTTGGCGTGACCCATGTCCTGTTCAAGCCGTTCCCGCTCTCGGAACTGGCGCGCCCGATCTTCGACCTGATGGGCATCGAGCGCCGGCGCAGGGCCACGGACAACCCGGCAGAAGGGTTCGTCGAACGACGCCAGAACAGGAACGAATCGTTCCCCTTGCAGTTGTACGATGGTAGCTGGGTATTGGCCGACCGCCGCCGTAATGGCGCCAAGCCCCCTGGACCCGACGACGACCAACTGCTCACCGGGGAATAGCGGCGCCCGCAGCCCTCAACGAGCCTGCGACGCGCCCCCTGAGCGGAGTCGCAGGCCATGTCCGATGCAGTACAACCTCTGCCAATCTCGGGATACCCCCGCGATTTGCTGGCCCAGGCCCGCTTGCAAGCCGGCGAGGAGCGCCTGCTCAACTGCCTTGAGCGCCTCGCCTGCGACACCCCCGACACCTTCATCCGCCGCCTGGGCAGCACCCTGCATTACCCGGTGCTGGACAGCCAGCGCCTGTTGGCCAGCAGCCCCCGGTTCGACAAGATCAGCCTGGCCCAATGCCTGAAGCGCGAGTTCGTGCTGATAGAGCAGGGCGGTCAACTGCTGGGCGTGTTCGCCGACCCCTTCGACCACGCCCGCCTGGCCTGGATCGACGATGTGCTGCAAGGGGCGCCGTTGTACCTGGCCCACGCCGCCGACCTGGCCACGTTCCTGGCCCGCCACGAAGAAAGCTTTCACGCCGTCGATGCCCTGGATCACGACGCCGAAGCCAGCAGCGAAAGCGACCCGCTGCAACGGCTGTCGCTGACCAGCATCAGCGAAGACCAGAGCAAGGTGGTCAAGCTGGTCAACTCGACCCTTTACGACGCCCTCAAGCAGCATGCCAGCGATATCCACCTGGGCATGACCGGCCAGGGCCTGACCATCAAATACCGCATCGACGGCGTGCTCAACGCGGCCGGCAAGGCCAGTGGCAGCGCCTTCGCCGACCAGGTGATTTCGCGCATCAAGGTCATGGCCGAGCTGGATATCGGCGAGAAGCGCGTGCCACAGGACGGCCGCTTCAAGGTTGCCGTAGGCGAACGCCAGATCGATTTCCGCGTGTCGATCATGCCTAGCATCTTCGGTGAAGACGCCGTGCTGCGGGTGCTCGACAAGCAGGATTTGTCCGACCGGGTCAGCGGCGTACAGCTGCAGGCCCTGGGGTTTGCCGATGAAACCCTGCGCGCCCTGCGCCGCCTGGCCGCCGAGCCCTACGGGATGATCCTGGTCACCGGCCCCACCGGCAGCGGCAAGACCACCACCCTGTACGCCATGATCAGCGAGATCAACCACGGGGTGGACAAGATCATCACCATCGAAGACCCGGTCGAGTACCAACTGCCCGGCGTGCTGCAGATCCCGGTCAACGAGAAGAAAGGCCTGACTTTTGCCCGTGGCCTGCGTTCGATCCTGCGCCACGACCCGGACAAGATCCTGGTCGGCGAAATACGCGACCCCGACACCGCGCAAATCGCCGTGCAGTCGGCACTCACCGGCCACCTGGTGTTCACCACCATCCACGCCAACAACGTGTTCGATGTGATCGGCCGCTTCAGCCAGATGCAGGTCGACCCCTACAGCTTCGTCTCCGCCCTCAACGCCGTGCTGGCCCAACGCCTGATCCGCCTGGCCTGCCCCCATTGCAGCACGCCGTGCGAGGCCGATGACGAAACCCTGGCCGCCTCTGGCCTCACCCGTGACGCCGTGCAGGGCTGGACGTTCGTCCGTGCCCCGGGCTGTGGCCAGTGCCGCGGCAGTGGCTACCGCGGCCGCAGTGCCATCGCCGAACTGCTGCACCTGGACGATGACCTGCGGCAGATGATCGTCGAACGTCGCCCACTGGCGCAGATCAAGGCGCTGGCCTGCCAGCGCGGCCTGCGGCTGCTGCGCGCATCCGCCCTGGACCTGGTCCGCGAGGGCCGTACCACGCTTGAGGAGATCAACCGTGTCACATTCATTGCGTGATCATGCCTCTACCCGTTATTGCATCGTGCTCGGCGCCGAAGGCGTCGGTGTGGGCCGCTGGCACGGCAACCAGCACCAGTGGCTGGGCAGCCGCGCCTTCACCAGTGACGCCAACGAACCGGCCTGGGCAGCGGCCTTGCCGGCCCTGGCTGCGCTGCTGGGCGAGCATGCCGTGCGCGCAGGCCAATGCCAGGTGCTGCTGTCGGCGCGTTACAGCCGCTTCTGCCTGGTGCCATGGAGCGCTGCCATCAGCCATCCACGCGAGCTGCAGGCCTACGCCCAAGCCTGCTTCGAGAACCTCTACGCCCAGCCGCTCGACGGCTGGCGCATCGTCCTCTCGCCCGAGCCAGCCGGTGCCGCGCGTATCGCCACGGCGTTGCCCGAGGCATTGCTGCAGGGCCTGCAGGCACTGGCCCAGGACAACCGCTTGCGCCTGCGCTCGGTGCAGCCGTACCTGATGGCTGCCTACAACCGCTGCTCAGCGCAATTGCAGGCAGGGGATTTCCTGTTTGTTCTCGCCGAGCCACGGCGCAGCGTGCTGCTGCTGGCCGCCGGTGGTGCCTGGCAGCAGGTGCTGACCCAGGGCTGCGCCGACAGCGACCAAGCCCTGCAGGCGCTGATCGAGCGGACGTGCGAGCTGTATGGCGAGCACATGCCGCAGGTCTACCTGCATGCCCCTGGGCGGGGCGACGTGCCGCAACTGGCGGCGGTGCAGCTGTGCCAGCCGGCCAGCGAAACCGACCCGCTGTGCGCCATGTGGCGGGCGGTGGCCTGACATGCGCCGCCTCGATCTGGAATTCCAGCCCCGGCGCAGCAGCCCGCTGGCCTGGTCACTGCTGGCCCTGGGCGGCGCCGTGGTGGCCGTGCTGGTGCTACTGCAACAGCACCTGCAAGCCGAGCAGGTCCACCTTGAGGCCCGGCTGCACAGCCTGGAGCTGCAACTGGGCCGCCGCTCGGCCACGGGCGCCCCGCAGAGCAGCGCCGCCAGCCGCGAGCAGGCCGAACGCCTGGCGCAGATGCGTAGCGTTTCCCAGCAACTGCAACGGCCCTGGCAGCAGCTGTTCGCCATGCTTGAAGCGCAACCCCAGGCGGACGTGGCCCTGCTCAGCCTGACCCCTGATGCCCGCAAGGGCCAGGTCCGCATTGCCGCCGAGGCCCGTAACCTGGAAGCGATGCTGCAATACCACCACCGCCTGGAGCAGAGCACCGAGCTCAGCGATGTATCGCTGCTCAACCATGAGGTGGTGGCGGGCCAACCCGAGCACCCGGTGCGCTTCACCCTGACTGCCACCTGGGAGACCGGCCATGCGCGCCCCTGACTCGATAAGCCCCCTGATCCTGCAGGAGCAGCTGCGCCGTATCGGCCCGGTCGGCCTGGCCGGCGCCGCAGTGGCCGTGCTGGCAGTCGCCCTGGCGCTGGCCGGGGTGCTGCCGCAGTGGCAGGCCCTGCGCGAGCTGCGCGCCAGCGAGGCCGATGCCAGCGCCCAGGTCGAGCGGGTACGGCGCGGCGAGCTGAAAATCGCCGTCAAGCCAGAGCAGCAGGCGCTGGACAGCCTGCGTCAGCGACTGCCAGGGCAACCTGAAGCCAGCGAACTGATCGAGCGCCTGTACCGCCTGGCCAGCGCCGAACGCATCAGCCTGGCCCGTGGTGAGTACGCCCTGGGTGTCGACCCCAAGACCCAGCTGGCGCGCTACCAGATCGTCCTGCCGGTACGCGGCAGCTACCCGCAGATCCGCGGTTTCGTGCGCGGCCTGCTGGGCCAGTTGCCGACCCTGGTGCTCGAAGACATGGAGCTGCAGCGCAAGCGCATTGGCGACAGTGAGCTCAATGGCCGCCTGCGCATGACCCTTTACCTGTCGAGGTCGTGATGAACACTCAGCGTGCAGTGGTGTGGGTGGGGTTTCTGGGGCTTGCCGGTGCGTTGGCCTGGGCGCCGGGGCACTGGTTCGGCGAGGACAGCGAGGTAGCCCTGAACGCTGGCAAGCAGGCGCCCACACAAACGGTTGCCGAGGGGGCGAGCGTACCAGCGACAAAGCCACAACAGGCCACCCGTGACCTGTTCCCGCGCCAGCAGTGGAGCAAACCCAAGGCCGTGACCACTGTCACCGAAAAACCTGTGGTCGCCACCGCGGTGGTCGCCGCTGCCCCAGCAGCGCCGGCGCTGCCGTTCCAGTTCGTCGGCCGCCTGGGTGATCGCGACGACCTGCAGATCTTCTTGCGCAGCGGCGAAAAACTCTACGTCGTGCGCCAGGGCGATGTGATTGACGACACCTACCGCCTCGATCGGGTTTCGGCCAATGAGCTGGGCCTGGTCTACCTGCCTTTGCACCAGTCACAGACATTGTCTGTCGGGAGCGCACCATGAAGCCATCGAAGTTGTGCAAGCCTGCTCCGTTCATGCTGCTGGCGCTCTGCGTGGCCATTACCGGCTGCGGGTCGAGCGCGGTGCGCAAAGACAGCCAGGCGCTGATGAAAGAAGGCCAGTACGAGGCCGGTATCGCTCGCCTGGAAGAGGCGCTGCGCGACGACCCACGCGACACCGAACTGAACATCGCCTTGGCCCAAGGCCGCCAGCAAGCGGTCGAGGCGCTGCTGAGCCAGGCCGACAGCGACCGCATGCGCCACGACTTTGCGAGTGCGCGCCTGGGTTACGGCCGCGTGCTCACCTTGGAACCGAACAACCGCCGCGCCCAGGAGGGCATCCGCCAGCTGGAACTGATGCGCACCCTCGATGACCGCGTTGCGCTGGGCCAGGCTGCGCTGCGCCAGGGCGACCTGTTCGGCGCCGAGCGCTACATGCGTGAAGTCCTGCGCCTGGACCCGCAAAACCAGAAGGGCATCATGCTGCGCAGCGATATCGAGAACGTCCAGGCGCGTACGGCGCAGCCTTTCCCGCAACTGCGCAGCAAGCTGGAACGGCCGGTGACCCTGGAGTTTCGTGACGCCGAGCTGAAGATCATTTTCGAAGTGCTGTCCCAGGTGGCCGGCATCAACTTCATCTTCGATAAGGACCTGCGCCCGGACATGAAGGCCACCATTTTCGTGCGCGAGGTGCGTATCGAGGATGCGATCGCCCTGTTGCTGGAGCAGAACCAGCTGCGCCAGAAGATCGTCAACGACAACACCTTGCTGGTCTACCCCGACTCGCCGCAGAAGACCAAGGACTACCAGGAACTGGTCATGCGCACCTTCTACCTGACCAGCATCGATGCCAATACCGCCCTGAACATGGTCAAGACCATGCTCAAGACCCGCGATGTATTCGTTGACGAGCGCCTCAATACCCTGACCATGCGCGACACTCCCGACGCCGTGCGCATGGCCGAGAAACTGCTGCAGTCGCAGGACCAGTCCAACCCCGAGGTGGTGCTGGAAGTGGAGGTGATGGAGGTGGCCCGCTCGCGCATCCTCGACCTTGGCCTGCAATGGCCCAATACCTTCGGGGTGCTCAGCGATGAGGGCAACCCGGTGAGCGTGCTGGACCAGTTGCGCGGCATCAACTCCGGGCGTATCAGCATCTCGCCGGCGCCCCAGGCCAAGATCAACGCCCAGGACAAGGACATCAACACCCTGGCCAGCCCGGTGATCCGCGTCAGCAACCGCGAGCAGGCGCGCATCCACATCGGCCAGCGTGTGCCGATCATCAGCGCCACCTCGGTCCCTTCCACCCAAGGGCCGGTGATCACCGAAAGCGTCACCTACCTGGATGTCGGCCTGAAGCTTGAAGTGCAGCCTACCGTGCACCTGAACAACGAGGTGGCGATCAAGGTGGCGCTGGAGGTCAGCAACGCCACCCCGCTGGAGCCTACCCGCCAGGGCACCATCCCGGTCCAGGTCGACACCCGCAATGCCCAGACCAGCCTGCGCCTGCACGACGGCGAAACCCAGGTGCTGGCGGGGCTGGTGCGCAACGACAAGACCTCCAGCGGCAACAAGATCCCGGGGCTGGGCGATATCCCTGGCCTGGGCCGGCTGTTCGGCAGCAACCGCGATGACATGAGCAAGTCCGAACTGGTACTGGCGATTACCCCGCGGATCGTGCGCAACCTGCCTTACCAGAGCCCCTCGGACATGGAGTTCGCCACCGGTACCGAATCGAGCATGCAGGTGCGCCAACTGGCCCAGCCGTTGCCGGCCGGCGTGCTGCCGGCCGATGAGCCGGGCCAAGCGCCTGGCGATGCACCGGTTGTCGACAGCCAGATGGCGGTGGTGCCTGCCAGCAAGGGCCCACGGCCATGAAACGCCGCGTGCAAGGCTTCAGCCTGATCGAGGTGGTGCTGACCCTGGCATTGCTCGGGCTGCTCGCCAGCATGGCGGCACCGCTGACCGAAACCGTGGTGCGCCGCACCAAGGAGCAACAATTGCGTCAGGCGCTGTACCAGATCCGCGATGCCATCGATGCCTACAAGCGTGCCTTCGACGCAGGTTTCATCGAGAAAGGCCTGGACGCCAGTGGCTACCCGCCAAACCTGCAGGTATTGGTCGACGGGGTGCGCGATGTGCGCAGCGCCAAGGGCAACAAGTTCTACTTCCTGCGGCGCATCCCGCACGACCCGCTGGTGGCGGCAAAAGACGATGACGGCGGTGGCTGGGGCGTGCGCGCCTATGACAGCGGGCCGGACGACCCGCGTGAAGGCGAAGACGTTTACGACGTGTACTCCAAGGCCCGCGGCAAAGGCCTCAACAACATCCCCTACGGGCAATGGTGACGGCCATGAAGCGCAGCCGAGGTTTCACGCTGATCGAACTGCTGGTGGTGATGGCAATCATCGCCACGCTGATGACCATTGCCATGCCGCGTTACTTCAACAGCCTGGAAAGCTCCCGTGAAGCTGCCCTGCGCCAGAGCCTGGCGGTACTGCGCGAGGCGTTGGACCACTACTACGGCGACACCGGTCGCTACCCGGACTCGCTGGAGCAACTGGTCGAGCAGCGCTACCTGCGCAACACCCCGGTCGACCCGATCACCGAACGCGGTGATGCCTGGCAACTGCTGCCGCCGCCTGAAGGCGTGGCCGGTGGCGTGGCCGACATCAAGAGCGGTGCAACAGGGAGGGCACGTGATGGCAGCCACTTCGCTGAATGGTAAGGCCTGCGAAGGCTTCACCTACCTGGGTGTATTGCTGCTGATCGCAGCCAGCAGCGTGGCCCTGGCGTCCAGCGGCACGCTGTGGGCCAGCGCGGCGCAGCGCGAAAAGGAGCGCCAGTTGCTGTGGGTGGGGGGCCAGTATGCCCAGGCCCTGCGCAGTTACTACCGCGCTTCGCCAGGCCTGGCGCAGTACCCGCAGGCGCTGGCCGAACTGGTGGAGGACAACCGTTTCCCCGAGCCGAAACGGCACATCCGCCGGTTGTACCCGGACCCGGTCACCGGCAGTGATGAATGGGGGCTGCTGCGTTCGATCGACGGGCGCATCACGGGTGTGCACAGCCGCTCCGACGCCCCTGCGTTCAAACGCAGTGGGTTCGACACCCAGTGGTCGGGCTTCGAAGGCCTCGAGCGCTACAGCGACTGGCAGTTCGTCGCCGAGCAGGCCTTCAGCCAAAGCGCCACTGACGCACAAACCCACAGCAGCCCGGGGGGCACGCCATGAAACGCCTGAACGTGTTTTGCCTGAGCCTTGGCCTGCTGTTGGCCGCCGGAGTGCCCAATGTGGTGCGGGCCAATGCCGAAGACGAGATGAAGGGTTTCATCGTCGACAACACCATCTCGCACATCGGGCACGACTTTTACTACTACTTCGCCGACCGCCTGCGCGCCACCAGCCGCCTGGATTTCAACCTGGTGGTGCGCGAACGCCCGGATGCCCGCTGGGGCAGCCTGATCACGGTGGAGTTCGAGCGCGACGTGCTGTACCGCCGCTTTCTGCCACCCAACGTCACCCAATTGAAAGAAGAGGCCGTCGCGGCCGCCGACCTGGTCAAGCAGGAGGTCATTCAGCGCAAGCTGCAACGCCTGCTCCAGGACACCACTGATCTGGAGAGGGACGAGCTATGAACACGCGTATTCCCCACTGCATCGCCGCCTGTTTCGTGGCCTGCGCCGTTACCGCCCAGGCCACTGAACTGGTGTATACCCCGGTCAACCCGGCGTTCGGCGGCAACCCGCTCAACGGCACCTGGCTGCTGAACAACGCCCAGGCGCAGAACGACTATGACGACCCCGACCTCAAGGACCGCACCTCCGCTTTTGGCGGCACCTCGGCCCTGGAGCGCTTCAGCAACCAGCTGGAGTCGCGGATGTTGTCGCAGCTGCTGGACAACATCAGCAATGGCCAGACCGGCAGCATGGCCACCGATGCCTTCCTGATCGATGTGATCGATGACTCCGGTGCCCTGAGCATCAAGGTCACCGACCGCGTCACAGGCGAAATTTCGATCATTGAGGTCAGCGGCCTGAACCCCTGAGAGGGAAGGGTTGTTATCTGGGGAGAGAACACCATGAAACGTCTGCTGAGCACTTTGCTGATCCTCGCCGCCCTGCAAGGCCTCCAAGGTTGCAGCCTGCGCGAGCCGATGTCGGCTGAACAGGACTCGGAGAGCCCGACCCTGACCCCGCGCGCTTCGACCTACTATGACCTGATCAACATGCCACGCCCCAAGGGCCGGCTGATGGCGGTGGTGTACGGCTTCCGTGACCAGACGGGGCAATACAAGCCGACCCCGGCCAGCTCGTTCTCCACCAGCGTCACCCAAGGGGCGGCGAGCATGCTGATGGATGCCCTCAATGCCAGTGGCTGGTTCGTGGTGCTGGAGCGTGAAGGCCTGCAGAACCTGCTGACCGAACGCAAGATCATCCGCGCCTCGCAGAAAAAGGCCGACGTACCCGAGAACATCCAGACCGAGCTGCCGCCGCTGCAAGCGGCCAATCTGATGCTCGAAGGCGGCATCATCGCTTATGACACCAATGTGCGCAGCGGCGGGGAAGGGGCGCGCTACCTGGGCATCGATATCTCCCGCGAGTACCGTGTCGATCAGGTCACGGTCAACCTGCGGGCGGTGGACGTGCGCACCGGGCAGGTACTGGCCAACGTGATGACCAGCAAGACCATCTACTCGGTGGGGCGTAGCGCTGGGGTGTTCAAGTTCATCGAGTTCAAGAAACTGCTCGAGGCAGAAGTGGGCTACACCACCAACGAACCGGCGCAGTTGTGCGTGCTGTCAGCTATCGAGTCGGCGGTAGGGCATTTGCTGGCACAAGGCATCGAGCGGCGCTTGTGGCAGGTGGCAGGGGATGCAGGGGAGGGCAAGGCTGAGGTGGACAAGTACCTGAGCCAGTCGCAGGCGAAATGACCATGCACTCCGTCCCGACCTTCACAGGTACAGCGCCACGAGCGCGCTGTACCTTGGGATTGGCTTCTTTGCCCACCTGACCCTTGGTTTCAGGACGCAGGCTTGGTACCCGCCGGGATCCAGGTTTGCTTCGCTTCACATTGAACGCCGATCTGCAGGTTTTTTTCTTCCGTGTATGGGGTGCCCTTGTCGTCGACCAGGTAAAACACCTCGTGCAGGTACTGTTTGCCCTGCGGATCCTGGTAGCATCTGAACGCCGTGTTTTCAGGGAAGGCGTCGCGAATCTTCGAGAACGCGGTAGCGTTCCCCACCATCGCATTGAAGGCTTCATTGTCAAAACGCACGACTTTTCTCAAGTCGACGAAGTCCTGAAAGTACGCCTGCATACCCTTGCCTGAGCAGGTACCGTGTTTTCGCCACTCATGCGCGAACATGCCCTTGGGCTCGCGGGTAACGATGTCCCGCAGGGCTTTGTTGGCAAGCACTGCATTCATGTCATCGGCGCTCATTGCACAGGCTTCGCCGTCGGTGCAGTCAGGGGACTGGGTGCAGTATTGGGGGTGACGGTTGGTGAGTTTGCCGATGCTTTCGCTGTAGGGCCATATACCGTGGGTGAGAAAGCGTTGCGGTGCCTGTTCACACCCTGCTGTCGAGGGCCGCATGATGCAGAACGTGGGTTGCCAGGTAACGGAGTAGACCAGGTACTTGGAGGGCGGTGCATCGACATAGGCCTCTTCATTGCGATCCAGCGCCATGACGCGGGTTGCCCCGACGAAGGTCAGCAGTAGCAGGGTGGTTGTCATCACACGCATGGGTTCGCTCCCTTGAACCAGGCCGCCCGGGGAGTGGCGGCGTCAGCACAATTAACCGGGAGCAGGACGGCACGCGTCTACTGGCAGAAATATCGGGTGGCTTTTTGACTGCATCACCCCGCCTTGCGCAACGTCAGGTTGATCCGCCGCTCGCCCATCCGTGGGTGCACGCCCGGCTTGATCGGCAATACCCCATGGAAGCGCAAGCGGTCCTCACCGCCCCAGACCAGCACATCGCCATGGCTCAACGCTATGCGACTGGTCTTGTCCGAGCGCTGGAAACCACCCAGCAGGAACACTGCCGGCAAGCCCAGCGATACCGACACGATTGGCTGGCCGAAGTCCGCTTCATCGCGATCCTGGTGCAGGCTCAGGCGGGTGCCGGGCAGGTAGTGGTTGACCAGGCAGGCATCAGGCACGAACCCGTCGAAGCCTGCTGCGGCCGCGGCGCGCCCGGCCAGTTGAAGCAGCGCTTCAGGCAGGGCTGGCCAGGGCTCGCCGCTGACGGGGTCGGTCGGGCTGTATCGGTAACCCTGGGCGTCGCTGACCCAACCCAGGGAACCGCAGTTGGTCAACGCCACCGCCATGTGCAGCCCGCCGGGCGTACGCATGTGCCGGAAGGGGGCTGCGCGAAGCACCGGGCGCAGGGCGTCGAGCAACTGCTCGACGTGCGCAAGGGCAAAGCCGGGCAGCAGCATGGTGTGGCTGGCCAAGCGTTGTGGCTGGGGGCCGAACAGGTCGAGATCGGACTGGATCATGGTCGTGACGTCGAGGGATGTGTGTGGCCATTCTAACGCGCTCAGCAGGCCGGCCAGGGTTTTTCACTGCTATGGAACACGGCCAGCCACACGGTATGCGTGCCTTTGGCGGTCCATTCCACGCGATGGCGGCAATGGGCCGGGATGTCCAGGCAATCTCCCGGCGCCAGTAACCGTGTGTAGGCTTCGTGCTCGAGGCGCAGGCCGGCGCTGCCGCTCAATAGCACGATCCATTCGCCTTCGGGCTGGTCGTACCAGAACCCGGGTGGGCTGCACTGGCCGCTGGAAACGATACGTTCGATGCGCAGGCCCGGGCGTTTCAGCAGGTCATCGACCCATTCCGGTGCGCCAGGGTCACACGGCGGGAGGTGGGTCAGGACGTTGGCAGGTGTCATGGCAGATCTCGCTGTAGGGGAGGTGGTGCACTATGGACTGGATCGAAATGCGGCGCGCTTCTTGACCACCTATCTCGAATGTAAGACTTTTCTGAGACAAAACGCCAAAGGACTCATATGGACAAGCTTCTGGCAATGAGGATGTTCGCTGCCACCGTCGACGCCCAGGGCTTTTCCGCCGCAGCGCGCCAGCTTGGCGTTGCCACTTCGTCGGTCACCCGGCTGGTCGATGCGCTTGAGTCGGCGTTGGGGGCCACCTTGCTCAACCGCTCCACGCGCCAGGTCACCCTGACTGAAGCAGGTGCCCGTTACTACGCCCGTGCACGTGAAATCTTCGACGCGCTGGATGAAGCCGATGCCAGTGTCGCCGACCGGGGCGAGGAACCGGTGGGTGTGCTGCGCTTGTGCCTGCCGGTTGAGTTCGGCCGCCGGGTGATTGCCCCACACCTGGGGCAGTTTCTGGCGCGCCATCGCGCTCTGGAGCTGGACATCGACATGAGTGACCGGGTCGATGACCTGCTGGGCGGCCGTTACGACGTGTCCATCAGGCTGGGCGACCCTGCGCCCAGCGATGAACTGGTGTGCCGGCAACTGGGCCGCTTCGAGCGCTGGCTGGTAGCAAGCCCTGACTATCTGGCCGGTCGCCAGCCCTTGCAGCACCCCGGTGAGTTGCTCGAGCACGCCTGCCTGCGCTTCAGCTATGGGCAGGTGGTGCGGCCTTGGCGCTTGCGGCTGGGCGATGAGGTGCTGGAACTGGATGTCAGGGGCCCACTGCGCAGCACCAACGCGGATCTGCTGCGTGAAGCTGCGCTGGCCGGCAGCGGCATCGCGCTGCTGGCTGACTGGCTGGTGCGCGAGGATGTCGCGGCCGGGCGCTTGCAACGGCTGTTCGATACCTGGCAGGTCAGCCCAGGTACCGCCAACGCCAGCATCAATGCCTTGTACCTGCCCAACCATCGCGGTTCGCGCCGCGTGCAGGCCTTCGTCAGGTTCTGCGAGGAGCTGCTGGTGCCCTGAGGCACTGGCGTTGCGCAGGGTGCAAAGCCCCGTTGCGCCCAGGCCGGATTCTCCTGCCGGGGATCTACCGCTAAGGTGCCCTGCATATTCCAACTGATGCCGAGGAACCTCGCATGAATCCCTCCCTAGCCGCTGCGCAGGCTACAGCTCCAGTACTGAGTCGTGGCCTGATCACCCTGCTGGCGTTCTGCTGCGGTGCTATCGTCGCCAATATCTATTACGCCCAGCCGATTGTCGGTTTGATTGCCCCGGACCTTGGGCTGTCGGCAGAGCGCGCCAGCCTGATCGTCTCATTGACCCAGTTGGGTTATGCGCTGGGCCTGCTGCTGCTGGTACCGCTGGCCGATCTGGTCGAAAACCGCCGGCTGATGATTTTCACCGCCGCGCTCGCGTTCGCAAGCCTGGTGTTGGCAGGGACCAGCAGCGCTGGCCAGGGGCTGCTGTTCCTGGGGTACGCACTGCTGATCGGTTTCAGTTCGGTCGCCGTGCAGATGCTCATTCCGCTGGCAGCGCACCTGGCACCGGAGCAGCAGCGCGGGCGTGTGGTCGGCAACATCATGGGCGGCCTGTTGCTGGGCATCCTGCTGGCGCGGCCGCTGTCGAGCCTGGTGGCTGACCATTTCGGCTGGCGCATGGTGTTCATCGGTGCTGCGGGCCTGATGCTGGCGATCATCTTGCTATTGGTGCTGACCCTGCCGCGCCGGGTACCCGACCACAAGGCCAGCTACGCGGCACTGATGCGCTCGTTGAGCGCACTGCTGCGACAGTACCCGGTGTTGCGCCAGCGCTCGCTGTACCAAGCGTTGATGTTCGCGGCGTTCAGCCTTTACTGGACGGCGGTTCCGCTGTTCCTGGTGGCAGAGCATGGCCTTTCGCAAAGCCAGATCGCGCTGTTTGCCCTGGTGGGTGCAGTCGGGGCCATTGCCGCGCCACTGGCCGGGCGCCTGGCTGATGCCGGCCATGCCCGCGCCGCTTCACTGCTGGCCTTGGTGTTGGCGCCTGTGGCGTTGCTGCTGGGGTTGACCGCACCGGGCTATAGCGTCATCGGCCTGGCAACGACCGGGGTACTGCTGGATTTTGCCGTGCAGATGAACATGGTCATCGGCCAGCGCGAGGTCTACGCGCTGGACCCGGCCAGCCGTGGGCGGCTCAATGCGCTGTACATGACGAGCATTTTCCTCGGCGGTGCATTGGGTTCGGCAGCGGCCAGCGCGGTGTTTGCCGTTTATGGCTGGCAGGGTGTGGCAGTGCTGGGGGCTGCGTTACCTGGCCTGGCGTTGCTGGTCTTCCTTCTGGTGGAACGCCGCGAACCTGCCCGTTCAGCCCTAGCGGCCCAGCGGCAGTGCCACCCCGATCAACGCGAACATACCCCCACAGCAGCGATTGAAACCCTTGCCACCTCTGGCCAGCCAGGGCCTGATACGAAACGCCAACCGCGCCAGCAGGTATTCGACCATGAATTCCACGCTGGCGAAGGTGGCGGCCATGATCAGGAACTGCATGAGCAAGCCGCGCTGGGGGTCGATGAACTGCGGCAGGAACGCGCCATAGAACAGCAGTACCTTGGGGTTGGCCATGGCCGACAGCAGGCCTTGGCGGAACAGCCCGGCATTGCTCAACTGCGCGGCTCGCGCGTCCATCTCAAGGTGCAACGCCGGGCTGCGCCAGAGCGCGATCCCCAACCACACCAGGTAGGCGCCACCGACCCACTTCAACACCGTCAGCAGCGCCGCTGACGTTTGCAGCAGGGCCGTCAGCCCGAACATGGCCAGGGCGATCAGCGCACTGAAGCCGAACACGCCGCCAACGATGGTGAACAAGGTGCGGTGAGCGCCATACAGCGCGCCATGGGTCAGTGCCAGCAAGCTGTTCGGCCCTGGGGTCAGCGATAGGCCGATGCTTGCCAGCAGGTAAATGAGCCAGGTATCAAGAGCCATGTCGTGCGCCTTTTGCTTATCGGTGTGTTCAGCTGTTCAGTCCAGCGACCGTTCGCCAGCCGCAACGCGTAGGTGCTGCATAACAGGGCTCACTGCGGTGTGCCGAACAACCCCGTCCAATAGATGCCCGCATCGCTTTTTGGGTCCACTGCATAGGCGGCCCCCATTTCGCGGAAGTCTGGGTTCATCAAGGTTGCGCAATGCCCGGGGCTGGCCAACCAGCCATCCACTACCTTCTGCGCCGAGTCGCGCCCGGCTGCGATGTTCTCACCAATCTGCTGGTACAGGTAGCCGGCCAGTTCAGCGCGGTCACCTGGGGTGCGGCCGTCGCGGTCGATGTGGTCGAAGAAATTCTGGTTGGCCATGGCCCTGGTATGGTTGGCCGCCACCCCCGCCAGCACAGTGCTCCAGCCAAGCGCGGGTGCCGGGGCAAAAGGTTGGCCGCCGCATTGCCGGGGTGCCTTGCGCGCAGTGTTGATCGCCTGCAGGACTTTTTGCCCCTCAGCCTGCCAGTCGCCCAGGCGCCCGCTTAGCAATGGGCGCGCCAGTACGATGCGCCAGTCACGGCCTTCCTGGCTGACGCCGATGTCGACGAACTGTGGGTCGAGCACCACCTGGCAGAAGCTTTCCTGGATGGCATGCATGGCGGCGCGCGCATCGCGCGGGCCGGACAGGCTGATGGCCTGAACGTTGACCATGGGGTAGGCCGCGCGGGTCATGGCCTGCTGGAGGTCGCGCGTACCTTCGGGCGACAGCGCCAGGCGGGTATCGCTGTTCAACGGCGGCAGCTCAAGCGATGCTTCATCGCCGCAGGGTTGGGCCTGGCTGCGGTAGGCATTGATCGAATCGATCAGTTGCGCTTCTTCGCCGTTGGCAGCCAGGCTAGAAGTCGAAACGGCCAGGCTTAACGACAAGGCGGCAACGGATGACAGGACGCGCATGTGGATCTCCCTGTGGCTGGCAGCGTCTTGGTATGCGCTGCTCATCCTACACAAGCCCAAGGCTTTTGGCCCGGTGTCGTGCAAAGCAATGAATACACCAGCAATGGCTTGCAGGCGGCAAAAGAGGTGGTAGACCGCGGGCCGCCGTAAAAGTGCGATGAGTTGCCACGCATTGTCGGGGCTTGAGTTTGACTGCACGGCGTGGGTAAACGTTCGTTGGCGTCAGGGCGCCACGATCCCCCGGCTCAGCGTGCCAACGCCTGGTTGGGTTTGTAGAACAAGAAGCGCCCTGTCTGGGCGGTCCTGCGGTAGGCCTTGGCCCAGTCGGGGTGCACCGTGCGGTCGTGGAAGTACAGCGCGCCGCCGGTGGTGTCCTTGAGCTGCTGGTTGAGCGCCTTGCGCGCGATCTCTTTGGCGATGTCGTAGCGTTGCGGCTCCTCGACCTGGTCGGCGCGCCCGTCACACCACCAGGAAAACTGGCAGGACTTGCTCTCCACCCCTTGCTTGACCACACCGCAGATGGTGTCGGGGAAACCGTCCTTGCCCAGGCGGTTGAGCACCACGCTGGCCACAGCGCTCATGTCCTGTTCATCGGCACCTTTGGCTTCCCAGTAGATCGTGCGTGCCAGGCAGGTGATGCTGTCGTCCAGCGGTGCCTGGCCTGCGGGGTCGACTGCCTTGACCTCACTGGGCGTCAGGGTTTCGGCTTTTTTCGGTGCAGGCGCATCTTCGACCACCTTCTCTTCAAGCACCTCGGCTTTGTCCTCGGCAACGGTGGCCTTGGCAGTGTCAGCAGCATTCAATGGGCCTGCGAGCAGGGCTGAGGTGAAGCCGATTACCATCCACGATAGGCGCATGGTGCAGGTTCCGAAGTGTGTGCTGATCCTCAGTCTAGCCAAGCGTATTCAATTGAGCGAAAGCATTAACACCAAAGGCAGGGTTACCGCGGCGGCTACGGTCTGCAAGGCGATGATGGTCGCCATCAACGGCGCGTTGCCGCCCATTTGCCGCGCCATGACATAGGACGACGATGCTGTAGGCAATGCCTGGAACAACACCGCCACCACCGCCGCCTGGCCACTCAGGCCGAGCAGGCGGCACAGGCCCCAGGTGGTCAGCGGCATGACCAGGAACTTGAAGGTCGCCGCCGCCAGCAGCGGGCGCACCTGTTGGCCCACGCTGGCGCCGCCCAGTGCCGCGCCGACACACAAAAGGCCCAGGGGCAGGGCGGCCTGGCCCAGCGCCTTGATCGTCGGCTCGATGCCCGCGGGTAGCCCCAGCCCCGTGACGCGCAGCAGCAGCCCGCCGGCACAGCCAACGATCAGCGGGTTGGCGAAGATCGCCCGCAGCACGGTGGCCGGGGAGCTGTGGCGTGCGCTGAAGCGGGCAAATACCAACACGCAGAGCAGGTTCACCAACGGCACGATGGCGGCATTGGCCACCGCTGCCAGGGCAATGCCTGCACTGCCGTAGAGTCCGGCGGCCAGGGTAGCGCCAATATAGTTGTTGAACCGCACACCACCCTGAAACACCGAGGTGAAGTCTGCGCCATCGTGGTTCACCGCACCTTGATACAGCACCAGCAGCGCGGCGCCGAGCACGGTGGAGAGCATCAGTACACCGACCATGCCCAGCACCGGCACACCTTCGAGGTTGGCGGTCGCCAGGCCATGAAGGAACAGCGATGGCAGCAGCACGTAGTAGCTCAGGCGTTCGGCACCAGGCCAGAAGGTTTCGGTAAGAAAACCGCGTACGCGCAGGAATGTGCCCAGGGCGATCAGCAGGATGATGGGAACCAGCGTGGTCAGCAGCAGGTGGAGCATGGGCGGGATCCGTGGTCGGGTAACGGCCACAGGTTAGCGTGGCTGGCGGGTTGGATGAAACGCTTGTTTCGGCTTTGAAGGTGCGCTGTTGGGTTTGGGTGGAAGTATTTCATTCTGTGGCCGGATTGAATGCCTGCCAACCTGTGCAGTCCCACCTGTTATGTGGGTAACCGTTCACCTCAAACCATGGAGATACATCATGAAAGCAGTGGTATTCAGCGTCTTGCTGGCCACGGCTGGCCTGGCCCAGGCTGCGCAGACCGTGGAACTGCAACTGGCCACCCCGGATGGCCCAGGCAAAGCGATCGGCACCGTCAGCATCGAACAGAGCAAGTACGGCGCCGTGCTCACCCCAGACCTCAAAGACTTGCCACCGGGTATCCACGGCTTCCACCTGCACCAGAAGCCTTCATGCGCACCTGCCGAGGAAAATGGCAAGCCTGTGCCTGCAGGTGCAGCGGGCGGCCACTGGGATCCGGACTCGACCAATGCACACAAGGGCCCTTACGACGACAGCGGCCACCGCGGTGACCTGCCGGCGCTGTATGTGGGCGCAGATGGCAAGGCCACCTACCCGGTACTGGCCCCACGCCTGAAGGCGTCGGACTTCAAAGGGCACGCGCTGATGGTACATGCAGGGGGCGATAACCACAGTGACCACCCCGAGAAGCTCGGTGGCGGTGGTGCGCGGGTGGCTTGCGGGGTGGTTCAGTAGGCTGCCTGAAGCGTGCAGGGCGACGTCGGCATGCCTTGACCCAGTGTGCCGCAAACACAAAGCCCGCCAGGTGGCGGGCTTTGCGACAGCCTCGAGGGCTTAACGCTGCGGGTTCAGGGTCAGGTGCACGTGACGGTTGACGTCTTTGTACAGCAGGTAGCTGAACTTGCCTGGGCCGCCGGCATAGCAGGCTTGCGGGCAGAATGCACGCAGCCACATGAAGTCGCCCGCTTCCACTTCGACCCAGTCCTGGTTCAAGCGGTACACCGCCTTGCCTTCCAGCACGTACAGGCCATGTTCCATGACGTGGGTTTCAGCGAACGGAATCACGCCGCCGGGCTGGAAGGTGACGATGTTGACGTGCATGTCGTGGCGCATGTCGGCCATGTCGACGAAGCGGGTAGTGACCCAGCGGCCTTCGGTACCCGGCATTTCGATGACGGTGGCGTTGTCGCGGTGGGTGACGAACGACTCAGGGATGTCCAGGCCTTCGACCTTCTGGTAGTGCTTGCGCAGCCAGTGGAAGGTGACGTTGGATTTGCTGTTGTTGCGCAGGCTCCACTCGGCGCCCGGGGCAAGGAACGCGTAACCGCCCTGGCCCAGGGTATGATGCTTGCCTTCGACGGTGATGTCGATTTCGCCTTCGACGACGAATACCACGGCTTCGGCGTTAGGGTCCAGCTCAGGGCGCTCGCTGCCGCCTTCGGGGGCCACTTCGACGATGTACTGGGCGAAGGTTTCGGCGAAGCCGGTGAGTGGGCGTGCGATGACCCACATGCGCATCTTGTCCCAGAACGGCAGGTGGCTGGTGACGATGTCACGCATCACACCTTTAGGGATCACGGCGTAGGCTTCGGTGAACATGGCACGGTCAGTCAACAGCTCGGTTTGAGCCGGGTGCCCACCGTGGGGGGCGAAGTAGGAGTGATTCGACATGAACGATCTCGACTTGTTGTTCTCTCCCCATGCCTTGGACCACACCGGCCGGTGCGTGCAGGGGATGCACGGACAGCATAGGGGCCAGCGCTGCACATCCACAAATTAAATGTTGGAATGCGCAGTATTTGATTGCTGAATGGCAGGCTGCTTCACTGTGCCTGCCTGGTCCAGAGTCAACCCGCCCGATCAGCCACCAGTAACAATGACTGCGGCGCTGTGCTTTGTGGGTGTTGCGGCTCTTGTAAGTTCACCACCTTGAAACCTGACATTTCCAGCGCGTTCAACCAACTGGCCAAGGTGCGGAAATACCACGGCATGGGTTGCCACTTCCCGGCTACCCCGGCAAACGACTCTTCACGCCAGCCATCCTGGTAATCCCCGTGCGCCTCACTCCAGGGGTGTAGCGTCTGGAGCACCAGTGCGCCACCAGGGGCCAACAGCGCGTTGATCGCCACCAGCAGCGGGATGATGTCCTGATGCAACAAGGCGAAGTTGCTGCAGATCAGGTCGTAACCCGTACCGATCTGGACCGCGCCATCGCACAGTTGCTGGTAGCTGGCCAGGTGCACCTTCGGCGAGCCTGCTTTGCGTGCTGCCTCAACCAGCGCGGCGTCGCCATCCACCCCGGTGGCATCGATGCCGCGGTCGGCCAAGGCGCGCAGCAGCCACCCCTCACCACAACCCAGGTCCAGAACGCGCTCAGGCTGGCGGCCCAGTATCGCGAACAGCATGGCTTGATCGGTGACTTGCCGCCGGCTTTCGATAGCCCCGCTGCGCACGGCCTCGATCCAGCGCTGGGCGTTTTGCTGCCAGCTAAGGCGCAGGGCTGCTTCAGGTGAGGGCATGGTGGCCACCGGATTGCCTGCGACAACGCCGGTACGTTCAACCTCAATGTCCATACTTGCCAACCAGGCTCTGCGCACCTAATGCATGACCTTGCAGCAACTCCATCAGGCCATTGCGATCCAGCCCCTCGGGCAAGATGCCGATGGGTATGTCCGTGGCTATCAGGGTCAAGGCATAGTGGTGCGGGTTGTCCCCGGCTGGTGGGCACGGCCCGCGGTAGGTGAGGGTGCCGCGCGAATTACGGCCCACGGTCACACCCTTGGTGGTCAAGGCGTACTTGCCTTCTTTGAGGCTACCCAGCTCAGGGTCGATGTTATAAGCGACCCAATGCACCACCCCGATACCCTTGGCGCCGTCCGGGTCGAACATCACCAAAGCCAGCGAGCGCGTGCCAGCAGGCAAATTCATCCAGCTTAACTGCGGGGTACGCTCCTCGCCCGCGCCGCAGGCCGGGTCGGGCCCGACCTGCTGCAGGGCGATGACGCCCCCATCGGTGAACGACGATGAGCTGATCGACAGCGCACCGGAGTCGCTGCCCGCAGCCAGGGCGGTGCAGGGCAGCAGCGCGGCGAGCAGCCAGGTTTTGAGGTTCATGGCGATTCCTTGGCAGGGCGACTCGCCGCAGTGTAGCCCAGGCTGCCGTCAGCGGCTGTCCTGATCCTCGGCAGTGCCGCCGGTATGCCCAGCGCCAGACCCCGTCGCTTCGCCAGTGCTGTTGGAACCGCCTGCGGCGCCATCGGCGGCATCGCCGCCAGTGTTGGCGCTGTCGTTGTCCCGGCTGCTGCCGGGGCTGTTGACGCTGCTGCCTTCACCGGCAGTCTTGCCGCCTTGCTGGTCGGTTTTCGGGTAGGCGTCGGTGTTGGTATTGGAGGTGTCAGAAGCGGCGAAACTGGTAGCCGAGCCAAGGCCCAGGGCGAGCGTGAAAAGCAGGGGGAGGGGGCGAATGCGGATCATGGCGAATCTCCTGTGGGGATGATCTGTCATTCGTTTGGCTGGCCAATGATGGCCGGGTGCCCTTGGGGCGACGGGCGGTCACCCTGCGGGCCGCCCGGCAGCCCCCTGGCTTCAGTGGGCGTTGACGCCTGGGGCCGGAGCCTCTGTTGGCTCCAGCGGCGGGTGCTCCTGCGCCGCCTGCTTCAGGTCTTCGGTCACGCGCAATTCTGCGCCAGTCGGCGAGAACGTGGTCGAGGCGGTGAACGGTGCCGGGTGCTCCGCCGCTGGGCGTTTGCCGCGGCGCCAGAGGAAAAAGCACACCATGCCCAGGTTGACCACGGCAAAGGCCCAGAACAGCCCCGCCTCGCCAAACTCGGTCATCGCCGGCGAAATCGCCAGCGGCGCCATGGCCGACCCCAGCGAGTTGATCAGCAGCAGGCCCTGGATCATCGGCACCAGTGCATCGGACGGGGCCCGGTCGGCCGCATGGCTGACCGCAACCGGGTACAGCGCGAACACCCCACCACCGAGCAGGAACAGCATCACCGGCAGTAGCGGTGACTGGGAGGGCAGGAACACGGTGATCAACGACAGCACCACGCACAGCGCTGCCAGGGCGATCAGCACATCCTGGCGGTCCTTGCGGTCGGACCAGCGCCCCACCGGATACTGCAACAGCATGGCGCCCAGGATCACCCAGGCCATCATGTTGCCGACTTCGCCCACGTCCAGGCCGATGCGCTGCAGGTACAGCGGCAGCAAGGCGTAGATCCCGGCGATGGCCACGCCCGAACCGAAGCAGCCGACCAGCCCGGACGGCGCCACACCCAGCAACTGGCGTGGCTTCAACGGCTCGACCTGGTCCAGCAGCGGCGATACCCGCGGCAGGATCACGATCGGCAGCACCGACAACGCGGCCAGCATGCCGGCCAGCATGAACGGTGCGCTGTCACCCAGGTGCGTGATTTCGCCCAAACCGGCCTGGGCAATCACCCCGGCGCCGTAGAAGGCAATCATGTACAGCGCCAGCAACCGGCCGCGGATTTTCGCGTCGCCCGCCAGCAGCAGCCAGCTCTCGATCACCAGGAACACGCCCACCGCAGCCCAGCCGTTGATCAGGCGCAGGATCGACCACCAGGTGGTGTCGTAGAAAAGGCCCTGCAGCAGGATGGTCGCGGCGATCAGCGCGGCGAAGCTGGAGTAGGCGCGGATATGGCCGATGCGCAGGATCAGCCGGTCGTTGAAGATTGCGCCCAGGGTCAGGCCCAGGAAGTAGCTCGACGAAACGATACCGATCATCGTTGCCGATTCACCGGCAGCGCCGAGGCGCAGGGTAGTCAGGGAAGACATGAAACCGTTGCCCAGGGCAATGATGAACAGCCCGAGCAGGGGCGCCAGCGCCATGGCCAGCAAACGCGCAGACATACAAACCTCAAGTTGGAGTGGCGGTGAGAGAGCGCCTTTTCGAACGCGCACGCCAAACAGGCCCAATGAGGGCCGCGAGGTTGCACGGGTGTGCCTGGGATGGATGCGACCTGGGCAAGACTCAACCGCTGGCAGCATGAAGCGCTGGGCCGGGCGGGGTCGGTTGAGCCTATTTCACATGACGGGCATGTGGTCAGGCACGGACTCTGTCGTTGCTGCCGGTTGCCACCGTTCAAGGCGACGGGCGAAAAGGAGGCGCGATTCTACGGCCTGCGCACGATTTACCCAAGGGGCCAGGGGCTGCGACGCGACGCCGCAGGTCGGAAGGGGGCCATTTTGAGCCTTACCCGGTATTCAAGAGAGCAGCAAATCAGCCGCAGGGCCTTGACGCCTGCTGCATAATGTCGCCCTGCACCCTTTCCAAGGAAGGCTTACCCAATGCTCGCTTCACTGTTCGCCGTTCTGGCCCCGGTCTTCATCGTCGCCGGCATCGGCTACGCCTGGGCCCGCAAAGGCCTGGATTACCCCACCGCATTCGTCGCGCGCATGGTCATGACCGTGGGCACGCCTTCGCTGGTGCTGTCGACCCTCAGCCGTACCGAACTGGACCCGGCAGCTTTCACCAGCATGGCAATGGCCTGCCTGCTGTGCACCCTGGCGATGGCGGTGGGCGGCTGGCTGGTGTGCCGCGCCTCGGGCCATCACTGGCGCGTGCTGGTGCCGGCGTTCATGTTCCCCAACACCGGCAACATGGGCCTGCCCATCAGCCTGTATGCCTTCGGTGAGCATGGGCTGGCGTTGGCGGTAGCGTTCTTCCTTACCCTGTCGATCGTGCAGTTCACGCTGGGCATGGCCATCTCCGGTACGGCAGCCTCGTTCAAGGCGCTGCTGCGCAACCCCATCGTCATCAGCCTGGCTGGGGCCATGCCGATCATCTTCCTGGACTTCGAACTGCCGCGCTGGCTGGCCAATACGGCAGACCTGCTCGGTGGCATGTCGATTCCGCTGATGCTGCTGACCCTGGGCGTATCGCTGGCGAGCATCCGCGCGCAGCACATCGCCAGCGGCCTGGTGCTGGGCGGCGTGCGCATCGTGCTGGGGGCGGGTGTGGGTTGGGCAGTGGGCATGGCGCTGGGGCTGGAGCAGATGGAGCGGGCGGTGCTGATGCTGCAGTCGGCCATGCCGGTGGCGGTCTTCAACTACTTGATGGCGGTGCGCGCCAACCGTGAGCCGGAGCAGGTGGCCAACCTGGTGATGTGCTCGACCGTGTTGTCGTTTGCCTGGTTACCGCTGGTGCTGGCCTGGTGGCTTTGACTCGACCGGCCCCGCGAAGGGGCCGGTAGTCACCCTCACTTATCGAACAAGCGCTCGTGCACCCAGCCCTTGTCGGTCAGCACCATCGCTGTTGTTTCCTTGACCGGCGCCTGGTTGGTGGCCACGGCCTCATGCAGCGTGGGAATGTTCGCTTGCACTTCGTCGTCCGCCGCCCAGGCCGGCAGGCCGGTGATCTTGTAGGCGTAGGTGACATTGGAAATCGTCTGGCCCATCACCTCACCCGGTTCGGTGAAGCGCTCGATCGCAGTGACCTGCGCCTTGCCGAAACACAACCCACCGCGGGTTTTGCCGTTGAGCGTTTTCTGCGCGTCAGCCTTGTAGTACTTGCGGCCTTCATCGGTAAGGTCGTAGGCGTAATAGATGTCGGTGCGTGCTGGCTGCCACAGGCGTTCCGGCACTTCAGTGCGGGAAATTTCCTTCTCGCTGACCACGCCGACTTGCGCCAGCGCGTGCAGCGCCTTGTTGGTGCCGGTGGTGTCGAAATCCTGGGTCTTGGCGGGGAAAGAAGTGACTACGAAGCAGTGGGGGTACTGGGTGTCGAGGTAGGCTTGCGCGGCGTTCTGGAAATGGGTTTCGCGGGTGTCCGTGGTGTCCGAGCAGCCAGCCACAGTGGCCAGCAGCGCCAGCGGTACGAGCTTCCTGTACATGATCAAGCGTCCTTGGATGGCGAAGATAAAACCGGTGGGTCAGAATTAGAACCCACGGGCTAGAGCGGCGCAATCGTGGCAAGACGGCATCTCGACGTAGTTCTCAGATTCACCGCGGGCCGGTCCAGTCATCTTTCATCCTGGGTATCGATACTCACCACCACCGACATCCCAGGGCTCAGACGCCTGGCCGCTGGCTGGTCGGCATCGACGGTAATGCGCACGGGTATTCGCTGGGCGATCTTGACGAAGTTGCCGGTGGCGTTGTCGGCTTGCAGTAAAGCGAACTCGGAGCCTGTGGCCGGTGAAATCTGCTGCACATGGCCCCGCAGCTTCAGGTGGTTGAGGGCGTCGACGGTGAAGGTCACCGGCTGGCCGATACGCACATTGGCCATCTGGGTTTCCTTCATGTTGGCAATCACCCACACGGTATCGGGCACAAGCGCCATCAGTTGAGCGCCGGAGTTGACGTAGGCACCCAGGCGCGTGCCGATCTGCCCCAGTTGGCCATCGCGCGGGGCTGTGACCCGGGTATTGTCCAGATCGATGCGCGCCAGCTCCACGGCTGCCTTGGCGTTTTCCACCGAGGCCTCCAGCGCGGCGCGGTTGACGATGACCGTCTCGCGGTCCTGACGGGCGATGGCCAGCGCGGCTTTGGCCTGGGCCAGGGTGGCGACGGCAGCGGCCTGGCTGGCACGGGTGACGTCCAGGTCGCGGCGCGACACCGAGCCATCGCTGACCAGCGCCTGGTTGCGGCTGAGGTCGGCGCGGGCCTTGTCCGCCTGGGCCTTGGCATCGCCGATGGCGGCCTGACGTTGGGCGATGGTGGCTTCGGCGCTGTTGCGCTGCTGCAGGTTGTTGGCCTGCGCCGCTTGCTCCTGTTGCAATTGGGCGATGGCCTGGGCCAGGCGTTGTTTGTAGATGCGGTCGTCCAGTTGCACCAGCAAATCACCGGCCTTGACGAACTGGAAGTCATGTACAGGCACAGCGACCACATAACCGCTCAGTTGCGGCCCGATGATGGTGACCTGGCCGCGTACCATGGCGTTTTCGGTACTTTCGATGGCACTGCCGAACGGCGGCAGGCGCCAGGCATAGAGCACCAGCAGGATGCCGGCCAGGGCCACGCAGGCAAACATGATCGAAGACAGGATACGCACCCGTCGCGTGCGCACCGGGCTGGTGGGTTCGCTGGGCGGTGTGGCGCCTTCCGGGGTTTCAGCAAGCGCAGTGGTGGTGGTAGTGCGGCTTTGGTCGGTCATCGGTTGGTAGTACCGCTGGAGGAATCGGGTGAAGCGGCCTGGCGGGCTGTGTACCACAGCCAGGAACCGCGGATGCAAATCCAGATCATGGTGAGGATGGCGATGCTGCCGATCAGCATGAACACATCGTTGTAGGCCATGACGTTGGCCTCACGCGTGGCCGCGTTGGCCAATACGCGCAGGCCGGCCTCGCTGCGCAGGGCCGGGTCGGCGAGGATACCGGCATAACCGCTGCCACCGCTTTGCACGCGGGCGTTGACCAGCGGTTCGAGGTAGCTCAGGCGGTCGACCAGGTGGCTGGAGTGGAATTTTTCGCGCCAGGTCTGGAAGGTCCCCAGCAGCGCGGCGCCGATCAGGCCTCCGAGGTTGTTGCAGATGCCGAACAGCACCGAGAAACTCACCAGGTTGCGCGGGTTGGCGCGCACGTGGCTGATGCCCAGGGCCATGGACGGGCCGAGGAAGAAGGTACTGCCAAAGGCCAGCAGGAACTGGCTGAGGTACATCTGCGCCGGCCGTGTGAGGTTGCTCGAGCTGCTGTCCATGAACGCCCCGGTGGCCATGGCCAGCAACGAGATGAACAGCGGGATCACCAGGTGGTTGGGGCTGATGGTCAGGGCGCTGGTGGCCAGGCCCGCCACTGCGCCGAACAGCATCACCCAGTACAGCGTGCGCATCTGTTCGCTGCCCATGTTCAGCACCTGCAGAAACCCCACGGCGCCGGTGGACTGCTCGGAGGTGACCATGCGAATCAGGATCACGCACAGGCCCAGACGGATGATCGCGCCGCTGCCCAGCCAGCGTGTCATCAGTAGCGGGTTCTGGCGGTTGTGCTCGATGGCCAGGCCGCTGAACACCAAGGCGATCGACGCGGCCAGGGCGACCCCTATCCACGGCGCTTCCAGCCACCAGTCGATGCGCCCCAGGGACAGGGCGGCGCAGAGCAGGGCGGTGCCGCTGGCCATCAGGGTAAAGGTCAGAAAGTCCAGCGGCTCGAAGGTTTTGAAGCGGTCGCCGGGGGGCAGCTTGAGCAGCAGTACGCAACCGAGCGCGGCCAGTGCCAGGCCCAGCTCGAACAGGTACAGGCCGCGCCATTCAGCGATCTGCAGCAGGTCTTCTGAGAAAATCCGCGCCAGCGGCAGGGCCAGCTGCGAGGCGCCCAGGCCAAGCACCATGGCCTTGAGCCGCCACTGCGCGGGGAACGCCTGAATCATGTAGTACAGGCCCAGCGAACTCAGCGCGGCCCCTACCATGCCGTGAGCGGCCCGCACGGCGATGGCCGAGTTGAGGTCGTTGACGAACAGGTGAGCGAAAGTGACCAGTGCGTAAAGCACCAGAAATACTTCGGTGAAGGCGCGCAGGCCGAACTGTTGGCGAAACTTGACCAGCAGCAGGTTCATCGACACGTTGGTCATGACATAGGCGGCGGGTAACCAGGCCATTTCCGCCGTGGTCGCGCCCAGGGCCCCTTGCAGAAACACCAGGTTGGCGGTGACCAGCGCGCTGCCCAGGCCGCCGGTGATCGCCACCAGCAGCCCGACCATGCCGAAGGCCAGGCGTTTGGCCGGTGTATGCAGAGGCGTGGAAGGGGAACCGGGCAGGCTGGGCTTTTCGTGCGGGAGCCACTGGTGAGGGGTGTATTTATCCATGGCGCAGACTGTACCCACAGGCCCTATGTCCGGCAAGCCGCCGGCAGCGCCAGTGTTGGCTCAGCCCCGAGCAGTACAGAGCTCATACTGCAGCTTGAATCTGTCCATTTTTGAGGAGCAACCCCTATACCTTTGGGCGCAACTGTCTTGCTCAACTGCTAAAAGCTGGCGCGACCCCAGTGGGAGCCGGCTTGCCGGCGATAGGGCCAGTGCAGGCGCAAAAAAAGCCAAAGGTCTAAAAAACTAAAGAGCTCTGGCCAGAAACTCGGCTGTGCGGCTAGCAGAACACCTCGCCACATCCCCGGGCGTACCACTCACCACCACCGTACCTCCCGCATCCCCAGCCCCTGGCCCGATGTCGATCACCCAGTCGCTCTGCGCGACCACGCGCATGTCATGCTCGACCACCACCACACTGTGCCCGCCGTCTACCAGCCGGTTCAGCTGCACCAGCAGGCGATCGATGTCCTGCGGGTGCAGCCCGTTGGTGGGCTCATCCAGCACATACAGCGTAGCGCCGCGGGCGGTGCGTTGCAGTTCGGTGGCCAGCTTGATCCGCTGCGCCTCGCCGCCGGACAGTTCGGTGGCCGGCTGGCCCAGCCGCAGGTAGCCCAGGCCGATGTCCTGCAGCACCTGCAGGCAGCGCCGGGCCGGGGGCTGTTCGGCAAAGGCTTCAAGCGCCTGGTCGACCGTCAATTGCAGTACCTGGGCGATGGTCATGCCTTGCCATGTCACGGCCAGGGTCTGCGGGTTGTAGCGTGCGCCGTGGCAGGTCGGGCAGGGCGCATAGACGCTGGGCATGAACAGCAGTTCGACACTGACGAAGCCTTCGCCTTCGCAGGTCGCGCAGCGGCCCTTGGCGACGTTGAACGAGAAGCGCCCGGCATCGAAGCCAAGGGCCTTGGCCTGCTCGGTTGCGGCGAACAGCTTGCGCACATGATCGAACAGCCCGGTGTAGGTGGCCAGGTTGGACCGTGGCGTGCGGCCGATGGGCTTCTGGTCGACCTGCACCAGCCGCTTGATGCGCTCCAGCCCCGCACTCACGCGCCCGCTGCTGGGCAGTTCAGGCTCGTCCTCCAGGCTCTGCTCCTCGGGTTCGGACAGCTGTTCGGCATGGCCCAGGTGTGTACTCACCAGCTCCAGCAAGGCCTGGCTGACCAGGCTCGACTTGCCCGACCCAGAGACGCCAGTGACCGCCGTGAAACAGCCCAAGGGAAATTGCACACTGAGCTCACGCAGGTTGTTGCGGGTGATGCCTTCAAGCCGCAACCAGGCCTGCGCTGGGCGCGGCGTGCGGCGGGTCGGCTGTTGTCCGGCAAACAGGTAGGCGCCGGTGCGCGACGCCGCGACCTGTGCGAGGCCTGGTGGCGGGCCGCTGTAAAGCACTTGGCCGCCGTGTTCACCTGCCGCCGGCCCGACATCTATCAGCCAGTCGGCCCGGCGCATGGTGTCCAGGTCGTGCTCCACCACGTACACCGAGTTACCCGCCTGCTTCAGCTGCTGCAGCGCCTCGAACAGCGCCTCGCTGTCGGCCGGATGCAGCCCGGCCGACGGCTCGTCGAGCACATAGATGACGCCAAACAGCTGAGAGTTGAGCTGGGTGGCCAGGCGCAGGCGCTGCAATTCGCCCGAAGACAACGTCGGTGTGCTGCGCTCCAGGGCCAGGTAGCCGAGCCCCAGGTCGATCAGCGGCGCGATGCGCTCCAGCAATTCGTGGGCGATGCGTTGGGCCGCCAGGCGTTTTTCCAGGGTCAGGGTGTCTTCATGCTGCTCCAGATAACCGGGCGCTGCCACTGTGCGCAACACCTCGGCCAGTGCCTGCAGCGGCAGGCGCGACAGCTCGCCGATGTCACGGCCGGCGAAGGTTACAGCCAGCGCCTCACGCTTCAGGCGCTTGCCCTGGCACAGCGGGCATGGGCTGGGGCGCATGAACTGGGAGACCCGTTTGCGCATCTGCGCACTCTGCGAATGCATGAACGTGTGCATCACGTAGCGCCGGGCGCCGCTGAAGGTGCCCTGGTAGCTGGGTTCGAGCTTGCGCTTGAGCGCGGCGCGGGTCTGCGCCGGGGTGAGGCCGGCATACACCGGGACGGTGGGTGTCTCTTCGGTGTAGAGGATCCAGTCGCGTTGCGCTTGGGGCAATTCACGCCAGGGGATGTCGACGTCATAGCCCAGGGTCACGAGGATGTCGCGCAGGTTCTGCCCCTGCCAGGCCATCGGCCAGGCTGCCACCGCCCGCTCACGGATGGTTAGCGACGGGTCGGGGACCATGGTCGCCTCGGTCACCTCATAGACCCGGCCCAGGCCATGGCATTCGGGGCAGGCGCCCTGGGGCGTATTGGGCGAAAAGTCCTCTGCATACAGCATCGGCTGCCCCACCGGGTAGCTGCCGGCGCGCGAGTAAAGCATGCGGATCGAGCTGGAAAGGGTAGTGACGCTGCCCACCGACGAGCGTGCGCTAGGGGTGCCACGTTGCTGCTGCAGGGCCACCGCTGGCGGCAGGCCCTCGATGGCGTCGACATCCGGCACGCCGACCTGGTCGATCAGGCGCCGGGCATAGGGCGCGACCGATTCGAAGTAGCGGCGCTGGGCTTCGGCGTACAGGGTGGAGAAGGCCAGCGAGGACTTGCCGGAGCCAGAGACGCCGGTGAAAACCACCAAGGCGTCCCGGGGGATGTCGACGTCGATGTTCTTGAGGTTATGCTCACGGGCGCCACGTACGCGGATGAAGCCTGGCGGGGTCGGGGGGCGGGGTGGCATGGGGTGGTCCTTGGCGGGGTGGCAAGCCACAAGTTTGCACCATTTGTGCCGGCAGTGCAGGCCTCAGGAGCGCTGCTCGCGTGTCCCCAGCACGTCGCGGATGTTGTCCACCACATTACTGTCTTTGATCACATCGCTCAGCCAGCCCTCGAGCGGCATGTTGCCCCACTTGATGGCGCGCTCTATCAGATACGGTACCGGGCTTTGCGGCTCGGTCTGTTTGAAGAACTGGGCAATGCCGGCGAGCATCGTAAAGGCTTCGTCTCGGGTCAGCGGGGTGGTGCGCATGGGCGCAGGCGCTGTGGTCTGAACGGGCGTATTCATCGCTTCACCTGGCTCGCTGGCTGCGCTGAGGGTGACGGCAGGCTCTGGCTCTGCGGCGGCAGGATGCAATTCAATGCCGCGGTCCTTGAGCAGTTTCTCTGCCAGTTGGCTGGCCCGCGAAAGCATGTCGGCGAGGCTGGCAAAACTTGGCGCTTCGGTACCGAACAGGCGGTCGGTGGTCGCTTGCAGGCGTTGGCAGGCCTGCAGGCTCGCGGCAATTTGCACGGCCTTGGCCTGCAGGTGCTCGGTGTCGCTGAGCACCACCGAGCGCTGGAAGATCTCGGCGTTGATCTTGCCCTCGCTGAGCGCGGTTTGCATCGCCTTGGGGTTTTGCAAGGCAAGGTTTTCTACATGGCGTGATTCGTCGTAACGCAGCACGCCGAAATTCTGCCCTTGGGTAATGGGCAAGCCACCGACGATGTCGGTGAGCGTGGTCTTGAGCCAGGACAGCCGCGCGGCGCGCTCGTCCAGGCCGTCCTCGAGCGACGGGTAGGCGGTCTCCCAGAAGGTTTCTAGGATGCGTTCGCACAGGTTCAGGCCGAAGGTGATGCCCTGGAAGTGATCGCGCTGGGCCAACCCTTCGTTAAGCCAGGCGACCAGCATCAGGTCCTTGCTCTGCTGCTCAAGCCCTTGGGCCGACAGGTTGATGACCTTTTCCCAGTCGGCGGTTTTCAGGTCGGTCTGCCAGTCACCCTGGGTCAGGTAGTCAGGGTCTGCCCGGCGCGCCTCCTTGATCTGGTCGAACAAGGCAGAGAAGCTCAAGTCTTCGCCGCTGCCACCGTCGATCGGCGCGGCCAGCGCGGCCAGCGAAAGGCCGTTGAGGAATTCAGGCATAAAACACTCTGATCAGGGGTATAGAGCAACGTGCCGGGAAGCCCGGCACGCCACAGGGTATGGGCCGCTCGCGCGGCCCAGGCCAAACAAGTGCTTAGGCAAACACTTTGTTCGCGGTGCGGTCCCAGCCACCGACGATGTTGCCACCAGCCTGGCCGTCGGTACGGTTCTGCTGGGTGTAGGTGGTTTTGATGCGGGCGAAGTTGAAGCTGATTTCTTCGATCGGCAGGTCGCTGACCGCCTTGTCTTCACCGCCCTGGTTGCCACCGGCGACGAACCTGACCGAGGACACCACCACTTCTTCCATGTCGATGGTCAGGTAGGTGACCTTGTCACCACCGGCACGGTTGACGTTCAGCTTCAGCTTGGCGATGTGCTTGCCGGTGCAGCAGTGCTCGAAGAGCTTGGCCGAGGCCTTGTCGACTGCCTTGCGGATCTTGAAGTCGGTCAGCGACACGCGCTCGGACGACGCACCGCCCGAGGAGCTGGCAGTGGCCGAGGTGGCCTGGGTGGCGCCGTACTCGTAGCCCAGCACTTCGATCCAGTCCTTGTGTTTTTCATCCAGAACTTCGCCCGGGATGCCGTCGATTTGGATATACGCGTCAAATGCCATTGTAAAACTCTCCATTAACATCAATTAAAGGCCGCTCATGCGCCCCTTCGTGTTGACCTCGCTGAACGCGTCAGCAGAGGTAGCTTGCCGCCACCTTGGCCTCCTCCTGTGAGGCCCCGGTGGCCGGTTCGTGCAGCGCGCGCTCAGTTCAGCCCGCGCACTTCGATTTCGACCCGCCGGTTGGGCTCCAGGCACTTGATCAGCTGCGCCCGCGGTTGTTGCATGTCGCAGTTGACCAGCGGTTTGCGGCTGCCTTCGCCCTGTGCACTCACCAGCTCGGCGGGTACGCCCTTGCCGACCAGGTAGGTGCGGATGGTTTGCGCCCGTTGCCGGGAAACCTGCAGGTTGCCTTGCGCATCGCCGAGCTGGTCGGCGTGGCCCGAGATAATGATCTTGCCAATGTTCGGTGTGTTCAGCAGTTTGCTGGCGATGGCACTCAACTGGTTCTGGCCTTCACTCTTGAGGCTCTGGAAGTCGGCGCGAGCAAAGGCGAACAGGGTGTCGGACTCCAGCGTGATGGTTTCGATCGAGCGTAGCGACTGGGTCAGCAGGCTGTTGATGTAGTTGCGCGAGCTGGACATCAGGAAGGCATTGTCGAGAATGCGCGGCACATCGGGCTCGCGAATCTGGTCGCTGTAGAACACGATCTGGCGGCTGGCGTACAGGTAGTCCTGGTTGCCGGCAGTTTCGCTGCCAGTGGCGCCCATGCGCTTGCCGGTGTGGCGGGCGATGGCCGGGTACCAGTAGTCCGGCAACCTGGCCTTGAGCAATGCCGGGTCGGCCTTTTCTCGCTGGGCAGGCGACAGCATTACGTAAGTGTCCAACGCTGCCTTGCCGAAGTCGGCGATCGACTGGGCGCGGTTGTCATGCGGCAGGGCTTCGGCCTCGACGCTGTCGACACCGGTCACCGGCTGCAACTCTCGGGTATTGCGCTGGTAGACCTTTAGCGTGGTCAGCAGGTACAGGGTGCGTGTCAGGTTGTCTGCTGTAGGCTTGAGCATCACGTTTTGCAGGGTGGCGAAGTAGCGCGCACGCAGTACCGGTTCCACCGCATGGCCCTGGTACAAGCCCAGGCGCATGCCCAGCGGCACGGCCTGGTCGTGGTGCTGCTGGTAGTAGTGCGCGGCCCAGAAACGCAGGCGGTCGAGGCTGTGCCATGGGGCGTATTGGCCAGGGTTGGCCTGGTCCTCACGCTTGGCCTGGGCCAGTTCGGCGGCCATCGTATCGAGGGTGTTGCGGTTGTTGATGTACGACCAGCCCCACAAGCTGCACAGCAGCAGGCCCGCCAGGCTGGCAGCACCCACCCAGGCGGCCTTGCGCTGGCGTTCGCGCCGGTTGCTGGTGTATACGGCCACCAGATGCTGGTCGGGGATGATCACCTTGCGGAACAGGCTATTGATGAACAGCGGTGCCGGCTGGCTGTTACCCGCGCTATGGTCCTGGCCGTGGGCCAGGGCGAAACGCTCGGCGACGTGCTGGCCATGGCTGCCCCACAGGGCGTCGTCGGCTTCCAGCGCGGCGGTGAAATAGAAACCACGCAGCAGTTCGGCGTTCTGGTACGGGTTGGCCCGCAGCAGGCTGTAGACGAATTGCTGCAGGCGCGGCTTGAGCGCAGCCAGTTCGAGGGGGAAGCGGTAGGCGGCATTGTTCTGGCGGGTTACCTGGATATCCTGCTGCATCAGTTGCTGGCTCGCTACCTGCTGCCAGTAGCCGGTCAGCTCGTCCATGGCTTTGCCGAAGCGCTGGCCCCAGTCGGCTTGTTCGTAGCCTTTGTGCGAGAACGTCTTGCCCATTACCTCGCCGCGCGCTGCGTCATCCAGCTGGCGATAGAAGGGCATGAAGCCCGGGATCAGGTCGCATTTAGTGAACACCAGGTAGATGGGCAGGCGCACCTCCAGCAGGGCGCAGCTTTCCTGGATACGCTCGCGCAGGCGCTTGGCCACGCGCTCCTGGTCTTCAGCCGAGCCGTGCAGGATATCGGCGATGCTGACGCTGACGATCAGCCCGTTGAGTGGGCGGCGCTGGCGGTGCTGGCGGAGCAGCTGCAAAAACCCGCGCCACTTGCCCGCTTCCTCAGGGCTGTTCATGTAGCGGCCGGCGGTGTCCAGCAGCACCGCTTCGGAGCTGAAGAACCAGTCGCAGTTGCGCGTGCCACCCAGCCCTGCAACCCGCGCACCTTCACGCTCGGCGTAAGGGAAATTGAGCCCGGATTGCAGGATCATGGTGCTCTTGCCGGCGGCCGGTTGGCCAATCACCAGGTACCAGGGCAGGGCGTACAGGGCGTCCTTCGCTGGGGTGCCGCGTGGTTTGTTGCTGTGCAGGCGTTCGATGCTCTGCAGCAGGCGCTCGCGCAGCAGGCTGATTTCTTCGCGGTCGGCCGGGGTGGCGTTGAGTACCGCTTGGTCTGCGTCATCACGCAGCAGCGCCTCAAGGTTGTGGTGCTGGCCTGCGCCACGATAAAGCAGTAGTACATAGCCCGCCGACAGCAGCAGGAACACACCAATGCCTGCCAGCAGGCTGTGCAGCGAGGCAAAGCCCAGGGCACGGCCCAGGGCCCAGACCACGAAGATCGCCAAGAAGAAGGCCAGCCCCAGCAGGTAGGGTTGATAGCGCAGGCAGTAGTACTTGATCTTGTTCATACAGGCGTCGCATCCAACGCATCGACAAAGCGGTCGATAACGTGTTGTAGGGGTCGGTCGTAATCGTGCACGGGCGCTTTTGGCGGCAATGGGTCGAGCAGGTCCAGGCGCTGGCCGGCTGCAGCCGTGCCGCTGAGCAGGCGGTACGCTGTGCCGGTATGGCGCGACGGGAAGCAGTACAGGCGCGGGTGCATGAAGTCGTCGGCAAGCAGGCTCACCGCCGGTACGTCATGCCGCCTGCCGATGCGTGCCAGCCAGGTCAGCCACAGGTCGGCGGTAGGGTTTTTCAGGCCACGCTCAGCCGGCAGTGGCAGCTCGATGCCGCCGTCGAAGTCGCCGTGCAGCACCGCTTGCGTAGCCTGCAAGCGTGCCAGTGCGGTAGCACTGTCGAAGGCCGGCCAGGAGCCGTGCAACGCACGGGCGACGTCACTGAAGCTGAAATCATGCAGGAACTTGCCGTGTACCCGCCGGAACAGGTCCAGGTCCTGGGTTTGCAGTGGGCGCAGGGCCTTGATGCGTTCGAACAGGCTGGCGCGCTCGGCGCCTTGCACTGCCTGATGCAGCAACGGCTTGATTTGCGCGCTGAACAACTCGCCGAGGGTGAACGGGTTGAGCAGCGTTTCACCTTCCTGGCCCTTGAGCACTTGGAAGATGAAGAAAGGGTAACGTCGGGCGCTGGCATCGCGGGAGCTGAGCAGGCCGCCCAGCAGCCAGTTGCCATTGCGCGCGCGGTAGCAGAAGAAGCACATCGGCAGTGCATCGAACAACGCCTGCCAGTCCTCGCGGTGGCGCATTGCCGCCAACGAGGCCTGCAGCCAGGCGTCGAACTCGCAGACTTCTTCTGCCGCGCCATGCAGGCTGACGAAGTCTGCGCTCGACGGCAACTTGCCGAAGCAGCCGATCATTGTGCGCCCCTGCCAGCGTCGTTGAGGGCGCTCAGCGCCTTGACGTCGCCCAGGTCGGTGAGTTTGACCCCACCGAAGTTGCGCACTACCAGGCTGACGCGACCATTGGCGGTGTTCCAGCTGAAGCGCTGCTGAATGCCATCCAGGTCATCGACCCGGGCGCTTTCGTTCATGCGCAGCAGGCCCCAGCGCCCCGGGAAGTCGAACACGGTGATGCGTGCACCGCTGAGGGTGACCACGTCCAGGCGCGCGCCCGGCGCATTGCTGGTACCAGGCCAGGCAAAACGGCTCCAGCTGCTGCGGCCGTTGCGATAGTGCTGCTCTTGGCCATCAAGGGTGAACACGATGTCGGTAAAGTTGGCCGACGGCTCAAGCATGATCTCGAAGCCGTTATCGCGGTCCGACAGGCTGGCGATCACCTGGCCCACGCTGCTGGCCTTGTCGATGCTGTTGAGCATCCCCGGGTTGACCAGCGCAGGCGCCTTGCCGTTGCTCAGCCCCAGGCCTTCACCACCGGACAGGTTGCCGATCTCATTGCGCTTGAAGGTCGGCAGCAGGCCGCTTTCGGGGTCGACGAAACGCTGCAGGTCCTTGACCGAAGCCTCGTTGCGGCTGCCGGTGGCGATCGGGTAACGGTGCGCCATGACCTGCTCCCAGGGCTTGGAGATCTGCTGCTTCCAGGCTTTGGCGATCTGCTGGCCGGCCGGGTCGCGCAGGGTTTCCCAGGCGTACTGGATCGGCAGGCTGAACAGGCTCTGCAGCGAACGCGACAGGCCGTCCTGGCTGGTGTCGACGCTGGTTTCCACGTAGTTGCGCACGGTGGTCACTTCGCTTGGCTGGCCTTCCAAGGTTTCGCTGATCAGTTGCTTACTGCTTTTACCGACATCCTGCGAGCGCTGGATGTTGTTCATGCGCACCTTGAGCTTGCGCAGCGCCGCCAGGTAACGGTCCATGATGGTGCTGTCGGCGCCTTCGGCGTTGTTGGCTGCGAACACACGGGCGACCGGCTCGAAACGCTTGGCCAGGCTGCCGTCGTCCACGGCCGGCAGGCTAGGGGCCAGGGCTTCAGGCGCCACATCCTTGGCTTCGTCGATCAGGCCGGTGACCTTGCTCCAGAAGCTGTCCGCGCGGGCATTGCCCGTAGGCGTGGCGTCACGCTTGACCGGTAAGTCCCACTGAGTGTTGTCATTGACCGCTGCCAGCAGGTTCTTCACCGGCGAGTTCTGCACGTCGCTGAGCAGCCCGAGGTGTTCGGTGGCCGAGGCCAGGTCGGCGAAGTGGCGCACGCCCACGCTGCTGACCATCTTGTACCAGGCCTGGGTGTAATCGCGTTTGTAGCGGGCCATGAACTCGCGCACGAAGTTGGCTTTCTGCACGATGGCATCGCCGCCTTCGCCATCGAGCACCCAGTCCGACTCGTTGCGCAGGTTGCCCGACACCAGCTTGATCAGCTCGGGCTTGACGAAGGTGTCCCAGCCTTGGCGGGTATAGATCGCCGGCACGCCGGCAGAGCTGTACAACAGGTTACGGCCAGGCGTTGGCACCAGGTCGTTGAGGCTCAGCGCGGGGAACTGGCGGCTGGACTCCAACTGCAGGCGCAGGTATTCGCGATCCACCAGCGAACTGGAAATCATGAATGCCTTGAGGTTCTGCCGGGTTTCGTCGATCAGCTGTTGGTTACGCGGCAGCGACGGCGCCTGGCCTTGCTCCAGCAATTGAACGTACAGAGGGGCGTTTTCGCTGATGACGGCTTCGTCGGTGGGGGAACCTTGGGTTGCGGCGCCTGCCCAGGCCTGTGGCAGGCTGGCGGCGACGAAAGCTGGGTCCGGATGGGCTTGCGGTTCGGTCAGCAGCAGGTACAGCTTGAGGGTGTTGTAGGCCTCGATGATCGACGCCACCTGCTGTTCGTCCAGGCGCCCGAGCATCTCTTCGGACAGCGACAGGCCACCGGTGGTGGCGGACAGTTCGGCCGCGTCGCTCGCCGTGGCCAGGTTGACCTTGGCGGCGTAGGCGCCGGCACGGGTCTTGGTCAGGGCCGCCTGGGCCTTGGCCGCCAGGCGTGGCGCCAACGGCTTGCCATTGCGGCTTTTCGGCGTCGGGGTGAACTCCAACTCCTGGTTGATGCCGCTGGCAAAGGTGTTGAATGCACGCATCTGCACCTGCAGGCTGCGGGCGATCGGCTCCAGTGCTTGGCTGCGCAGTTGCGCCAGGTAGGCGTCGCGGGCCACCTGGTGAATCGCCTCACCGTGGTACAGGCCAGCGCTCAATTGCAGCGGCACGCCCTCCTGGCGATGGGCTTCGACCGTCGCCATCTGCCCGCGCAGCACTTCCAGGCCTTTACCAGCAGCCAGCAGTTGTGCGCGGTCATCGGCGCGTTCGATCTCGGCCAGTTGCCCACGCAGGCTGTCCAGCCATTGGCGGTTGTTGGCGAACGACAGCGCCTGCCAGCCGATGAAGGCCACCCCGGCGGCAGCCGCAAGGCCAAGCAACAGGGGGCTGAAGCCAGCCTGGCGGCCTAGGCGCGACTGATACAGGGTCAGGTCGCGGTCGGGGAAGATCACCTGGCGGAACGTGTCGGTGATGAAGTAGCTGCGGTTGCCTTGCGGGTGGCTGGCCGGCTGGGCGCTATCGTCGTGGGCCGCTTGCAGGGCAAAGTTGTCGGCGATGGCGTCTTCGTACACCTGGCCCAGTTGCTGCTCGGTTTGCAGGGCACTGGTGAAGTACAAACCGCGCAACAGCAGCGGCGCACCGCCACCCTGGCCGCGGGTGAAGTGTTCAAGGAACTGCTCCAGCACGCCATTGAGTTCTGCGAAGTACTGGGGGAAGTTGAGCAGTGTGCTGTCGGCGTCTGCGCCGAGGCTGATCATCTGCGCATCGACGTGGCGGCGAACGTGGCTCTGCAGGTTTTTCAGGCGGGTGTTGAGCACCGCCTGCAAACCGTTGTTGCGGATTTCCGACAGGCCGAAGGTCATGCCCAGCGGCTGCTGGCGCTGGTGCAGGTCCAGCCCTTCGAAGGCCTGGTTGAAGCCGGGCAACTGGTCGGTCTTGCTCAGCATCAGGTACACAGGTGGGTTAGTGCCCAGGCACTCGGCGTATTCCGCCACGCGCGCTACCAACTGCGCGGCCAGCGCATTACGCCCGTCGCTGTTGGCCGCCAGCAGTTCAGGCAGGCTGACCACGAGCACCAGGCCGTTGATCGCTGCCTTACCGCGTTGCTTGCGCAGCATGCGCAGGAAGGCTGAGAACTCGCTGGCAGACTGATCGTCGCGCAGGTAACGGCCTGCGGTGTCGATCATCACTGCGTCGGGGCTGAAGTACCAGTCGCAGTGCTGGGTGCCACTTTCACTGTCATTGGCGGTGGCGATGCTGGCCGAAAGGCCCGAGTGGGTCAGCAGCGAGGTTTTGCCTGCAGCCGACATGCCGATCACCAGGTACCAGGGCAGGTCGGACAGGGCTGCCTTGCCACCACCACCGGCGGAGCGGTCGGTGCGCAGCATGGCGATGGCATGCTTGAGGCGCTCGCGCAGCACCTGCTGGTCACGGAATTCACCCGTGGCGTTCCACGAGCGATCGACCTCGATCTGCAGCAGGTTCTCCAGGTTATGCTCGGCGCGGATGCGCTGGTACTGGCGCAGTACGATCACCAGCAAGAAGCAGGCGCTGATGATGGCCAGCGCTTCAGGCACATGGTGGCGCAGCCAGGGCACCATCGGGGCCACCAACCAGCAGATCAACAGGGTCACCAACCACAGCAGTGGCAGGAGAATCCAGAAACTCTTCAACAGACGCAGTAATGTTTTCATGTCTTCCTGACTCGGCTACCTGAGGTGTGCTCAGGCACTGAACAGCTGGCGGATTTGTTCGGAAAGGGCGGCGACATCCTTGTCCAGCAACCAGTCGAGCGTCAGGTACACCGCGACGCAGACCAGCGCAATCAACACCAGGTACACCCACAGCGGCACTTCGTGGCGCAGCATCTGCGACACCTGATCGGGCAGGGCCCAGTCCGGCGAGAGGGTTTTGGGTGGCTTGCGGTAGCGCGCGATGTCCTGGCCCAGGGCGTTGGCCAGGTAGCGCAGCTGGTCTTTCTGGCCGAGGCTGAACTTGCCCTCGAAGCCCAGTGCCAGGCACAGGTGGTAGACCTCCAGTACATCGAGGTTCTGTTTGACGTCGCCGCGCAACGTTTCGACCTTCTCGAAGAAGCCTTCACCGGCCAGGTGCACACCGAAATAGCGGAACTGCAGCGGTTGCAGCTCGAAGTGCCCCCGCAGCTCGTTGTCGCCGGAGCGCAGCACGCTTTCGTCGAGGAAGGCGCACAAGGCGTACTGAGTGTCCTTGACCTGCTCGACGCTGTAGTTGGCCGCGCGGGCATCGCGCTCCAGGTTGGCGAAGAAGCGGTCGACGCTGGCTTCGAAGGCTTGTACCGAGGTCACCTGACGGCCACGGCGGACAATCAGCGCCATGCTGATGAAGTCCTGTACCAGGCTCTTGAGGGTCGGTTTGTCGGTGGCGGGCGCGACGGCGCCCTGTTGCAATACGGCTTCGGTCATTTGAGCACCGCCATCAGTTCAAGCTTGAGGTTGGTAAAGGCGCTGGGCGCATAGAAGCAGATGGTCTGGGCGTTCATCATTCGCTCGTAGACATGGCCATGTGGCTCGATGGCGAAGTACTGGTTGTCCAGGCGTACTGGGATGGCGTTGGGCAACCGGGCGGCATGGTTGAGGGTGACGCCAGGCATGGCGCTGTTGACCACCACTTCGATGTCTTCCGGCGAGCCCACCTTGAACGCACGCGGCACCAGCTCCAGCAGGCTGGCACCAGGCATGTCGGCGTGTACCGAGATATAGAAGTCGGCCTCGACCAGGCGCGGGTCGCGCAGTTGCCCCTGCCAGTACGACGGCTTGGTCTGGGTGAGGTTGATGATGATGCATTGGTTGGGCACGACGTTGTCGAGCATCACCCGGATCATCTCGTCCAGTTTGACCAGTGACGCCGCCGGGTCGTGGTGATCGTATTCGGGGACATCACTTAGCTGGGTATCGAGAGTGAACGTCAACAGCCCGCCGGCAAGGTCGGCCAGGAACAGGTACAGGCGCTCCGGATGCAGCCGCGGATGGGCCAGCAGGTGGGCCAGTTGCGGGTGCGCACGGTTGACCGTGTTCAGCAACCAGAACAGTGTGACGTCGCTGGAACCGAACTCGGCGATCTGGTCGGCGCGCTCGCGGCGCCGGCCCGACAACGCCTTGCTCTTGGCCTGCAGGGCACCGAGCAAGCGCTTGCCGATGCCGGCCAGCGTCTCATGGCTGCCCAGGTGCAGGGTAGGGTGGACGAAGTGCGGGTCCAGGTTGAAGCCGCCCATGCTGTTGCGGGTGAGTTTGGCCAGCGGGCAATGGCTGTAGCCATCGAGGCTGTCGCCATCGACCAGCAGCACGACATTCAGGCGCAGGCTGGTGATTTCGTTTTCCAGTTCGCCTTCGTTGAGGTCGGGCAGGGTATCGAACTGTTTGCGAAAGCGCCGCGCTGCCTTGTGCTCTTGGCCATCTTCGACATAGTTCAGGCCGAATGGCTCGGGCAGTTTGAGTGCGGCGTAAACCTTCAGGTCGTTAGCCTTGAGGAGGTCTTTGAGGTCGCGCGCGGCCGGCAGCGGGTCGTGCTGCGGCGCGTCGTACAGGCTGCCGTCCGGAAACACCAGTTTCAGCCGCTTGAGCTGCAGCGAACCGTTGGCCAGGGCATCCTCGTCCACCTGCAGCGCCTGTACCCCCCAATGAAACGGGGTGCCGCGCAATGTGGCCTCGGCCAACTGGTGCTGGTGGAACTCGTCCTGGTATTGGAAGTGCTGGGGCAGCAGGAACATGCCTTCCGACCACATCACCCGGCTCTGCTTGCTCATTTGACGCTATCCACTAAAGAATTGAAGGTTGAATCCATGGCGTTACTGGCCGATTTGCCGGCAGCGTCGGTGGCCTTTTCGATCACAGCGTCCTGCACTTTTTCGGTGAGAGCAGACGGCGCTTCGTCGGCCTTTTGCGCAGCAGCCAACTGGTCAGCGGTGGGCGGCTTGTTCAACACATCGACGCCACGCAGGGCGCTGATTTCGGTGTTGTCCACCAGTACCCACAGGCCATCGGAAGAGAACCAGATACCGTCCTTGCGCAGCGACTCGGCATCGAAGGCGACCTTCCAGCGGGCATCGTGCTCATCACGGAAAAACGCCGCCACGCCGACATAGCGGGCGGACTTGGCCAGTGGCCATTGGTCGGTCTGGCCGATACCTGGCAGCAGGGTGAGCTCGCGGGCTTCTACCAGCGTGTTGCCCAAGGCTTTTTCCGGAGCGTCCCAAAGTGTCTCGGCGTCGGTGGCTGCAAAGCGCTCGAGGTCGGTCAGCTGGTACACGCGCATCACCACCGACAACGGCTTGCCTTCAGCGTCGGGGTTGAGCTGGTTGCCTCCGTCGGAGGTCAGGATGACCTTCTCGCTGTCGGCCAGCATGTCGGCCGCCCAGCTGTCTTCCATGCGCTTGCCGATGCGGTCGGTGACGCCGCAACCCGCCAGCGCCAGCAGCAGGGCTGCGACGGTCAGGCGCTTGAGGGCAGTGTGTGTGTGGTACATGACGGCTAAACCTCCGGGTACTCGTTCAGGCCATGCGATAGGCGAAATCGCCATCGCTGCCCAACTCGATCGTCAAGCGCTCGATCGGCGCGTCCTGGGCCATGCGCTCGAGAACGTGCTGGGCAAGCTCGGGCATCAGGGTGCGGGACAGGATGTTGTCGATGTTGCGTGCGCCGCTGTCGACCTCGGTGCACCGTGCCGCGATGGCCTTGACCAAGGCGTCGTCGTAGCTCAGCTCGGCCTGGTGGTTGCGGGCGAAACGTTTGGCGATGCGCTCGAGCTTGAGGGCAACGATGCGCTCGAGGATCTGGTCCTGCACGGGGTAGAACGGCACGATGCTCAGGCGGCCGAGGAAGGCCGGTTTGAAGACGTGGTTCAGCTCGTCGCGCAGGCCTTCGACGATGGCCTCGGGGGTAGGCAGCGTCTGGGCATTCAGGCAGGTCTGCATGATGCGCTCGGTGCCGGTGTTGGACGTGAGGATGATCACCGTGTTGCGGAAGTTGATCTCGCGGCCTTCGCCATCGTCCAGCACGCCTTTGTCAAACACCTGGAAGAACAGCTCGAGCACATCAGGGTGAGCCTTTTCCACCTCGTCCAGCAGCACCACACTGTAGGGCTTGCGGCGCACCGCCTCGGTCAGCACGCCGCCTTCGCCGTAACCGACGTAGCCGGGTGGCGAGCCCTTGAGGCTCGACACTGTGTGGGCCTCCTGGTACTCGGACATATTGATGGTGATCAGGTTGCGCTCGCCACCGTACAGGGTGTCAGCCAATGCTAGCGCGGTTTCGGTCTTGCCGACGCCGCTGGGGCCCAGCAGCAGGAACACGCCGATCGGTTTGTTCGGGTCTTCCATGCGGGCGCGGGAAATCTTGATGCGCTTGCCGATTTCGTGCAGCGCGTGGTCCTGGCCGAGCACGCGTTCACCGAGCAGGGCAGGCAGGCGCTGCACGGTGTCGATCTCGTCACGGAGCATCTTGCCCAATGGGATACCGGTCCAACCGCTGATCACCTGGGCGATGGCGCCAGCGTCAACCAAGGCGTGGACCAAGGGCTGGTCGCCTCGCACGTTGCTAAGCTCGGCGCGCAGGGCGTTGAGCTGGGCGGCGTCGGTGTCCTTGGCGCTGTCCAGGGCTTTGAGTTGTTCGACCAGTTCCAGCTCCTGCTGCCACTGGGCGCTCAGGCGCTGCTCGTGCTCCTGCTCGGCCTGTAGGGCGGCCTGCAGCTCGGCCAGCCGCCGGGCATGGTCGTGGCCCTTGCCGGCTTCGTGGTCGAGCACGGCGATTTCGGCCTGCAAGTTGTCGATATGCCGACGGCAGTCTTCCAGCGCGCCGGGTTGCGACGACTGCGCCAAGGCGATGCGTGCGCAGGCGGTATCGAGCACGCTGACAGCCTTGTCGGGCAATTGGCGGCCGGTGATGTAGCGGTTGGACAGGCGTACGGCCTGTACCAGCGCTTCGTCCATCACCGCCACCTTGTGGTGCTCGCGCATCTTGCCCAGCAGGCCGCGCAGCATATGGATGGCCTTGTCTTCGTCAGGCTCTTCGACCTTGACTACCTGGAAGCGACGGGCGAGGGCGGCGTCCTTTTCAAAGTACTTCTTGTATTCGGCCCAGGTGGTGGCAGCGATGGTGCGTAGTTCGCCACGGGCCAAGGCTGGCTTGAGCAGGTTGGCGGCATCGTTCTGCCCGGCCTGGCCACCAGAGCCGATCAGGGTGTGGGCCTCGTCGATGAACAGGATGATCGGGTGCAGGCTGCGCTTGACCTCTTCGATCACCGCTTTGAGGCGGTTTTCGAACTCGCCCTTGACCCCGGCACCCGCCTGCAGCAGGCCCAGGTCGAGGGTGTGCACGGCGACGTCCTTGAGTGGGGCCGGCACATCGCCCTGGGCGATGCGCAAGGCCAAGCCTTCGACCACTGCGGTCTTGCCGACGCCGGCTTCGCCGGTGAGGATCGGGTTGTTCTGGCGGCGACGGGTGAGGATGTCGACCATCTGCCGCACTTCGAACTCGCGGCCCAGTACCGGGTCGATCCGGCCGTCACGGGCGCTTTGGGTGAGGTTGACGGTGTACTGGTCCAGGGCCGGGGTCTTGCCGCCAACCTTGCCGGCACCTGCCACTGGCGCCGAGGGGCTGGCCAGAGGGCTGGCGAGCCTGGATTCGGCACTGCTTTCGACCAGTGCGCTGAGGTTCAGGCGCAGGTCGTCGGCGTTGATCTTCTCAAGCTCAGGTGCCGAGGCGATGACCACCCGGCGCAGTTCGGCGTCGTCGAGCAATGCTTGCAACAGGTGCGCACTGCGCACCTGGCCCACCCCGTACTCGATCGACGCCAGCACCCAGGCCTGCTCGATCATGCGGGTGATGTGCGGGGACAGCGCCGGGGTGCGGGTGTTGCCTTTCTTGAAGGTACCCAGTGCGGTCACAAGTTGCGCCTGCAGGCGCTCGGCGACCACATCGTAGTGGCGCAGGATCAGCGGCAGGTCACTGTCGCTGTTATCCAGCAACTGCAGCAGCAGGTGTTCCACCTCTACATCGTAGTGGTGCTCCGACAGGCACAGGGCCGCCGCGCTTTCAGTGGCCGTGCGGCTGGTTTCGTTAAGCTTGGCGAACAGAGACTTCAGGTTCACAAGGCGACCCCATCGTAAGGAATGTGGAAGACGGCGCAACGCGAAGGCTCTGCGTCACGACCAGGGCGTTTGAGCCAGCCCAGCCAGCCCAGCGCGACATTGCCGCTGCGGCCCAGTTGGGCACGGGGCACGGCCTCGCGTTTAAGTAGCGGGGCGATTTCGAAATCAAGCTCGGCACCCACGTAAAAGCGCACCAGTTCGACCAGCTTGCGGTAGTCGTCCGTGCCAGGCTGGAACCGACGGTAATCGGCCAGCGCCAGGGGGCCGAGCTCGATGCGGATGCACGACTGGTAGTCCCACACGCGGTTGCCGGCCACAGCGCTTTGGCCAAGCTGGGCGTTCTTGCGGCCAAGCTGGGTGCACTGTTCGGGCTGCAGGTTCAACCAGCGGCCGGCGAACTGCCTGACCTTGATCGGCAGGGCGAAATAAAAACCGAGCATTCGCTCAAGGTTCAGCGCATTGCGTGGCTTCTGGCTGAGCAGCCCGGCGAAGTAGCTGAACAGCTCGCGGCGCAGCACCGGTTGCTGTCGTTCGAACTTCAACTGCTGGGCACGCGGGCCCAGGCCGACCAGGTTGAGCAGGTAGCCATCGAAGCCCGAGGTACCGTTGCGCTCGTGCTCGATATGGAATTTGTACTTTTGCCAGGCTTCGTAGAACAGCGTGGTCATGCGGTGCGAGAAAATATCGAGAAACGCGTGGGCGGCATCGTCTCGGTACTGCACGTGGCGTTCGAGCAGCAGCTCGGTGTACGGGCGAGGCAGTACGCCAGACGGGCCCACCAGGCCCATGAAAGTGACCTGCACCTCAGACAGCGGCAGGCCGGCCGTCGATACCTTGCCCTCACGCTCGAACTGCAGGTCGCTGACCTCGCTGGCCGGAAACGCCAGCGACAGCTGGGTGCGAAAACGCAGCGGGTCTTCGTGAGGCCGGGTTGCCAGGTCCATGCGCCCGGTACGGCTGTAGTGCAGGCGAAGCAGGCGCACCAATTGAAAGAATTCGAATCGGTGCGGCTCGGCTCTGGCTTGATCGATCAGACCAGGGGCTGATCGCCAGTACGTGCTGGCCATTGGACGACTCTCTTTTCTCGTTGTTGGGTACGCAAGGTCAGTTGGGTGAAGCTGTTCATCGAGCAGTACTGGCCAAAGAAGTGGTCCAGCACCATGCCGAACAGGAACACACCGCTGCCGGTGAATTGGCTTTCATCGAAGGTCAGGGTGATGCCCACGCCACGCACGAAATTCGGCCGCGGGTGGCCGATACGCGCTACCACCGGCTCGCTGCTGATTGCCTTGATGCCGTTGATCTGTTTACGGATGGCCGACACGTTGCGGTAGTTGTACAGCGACAGCAGCTCGAGCAGCACTTCGCGGCCCTGGCTCACCAGCGACAAGTGGTTGAGCGACAGGTGCGCGATCAGCCGCCAGATCAGGCCTTTACCCATCGGCACGCGCACCGTGGCGGTGGGTTTGCGCAGGCAGCGGATATCTTTGATCACCGAGTTGGCCGGGATGTTGAAATCACCCCGTTCGCCACCGAACGGCAGCAGCAGGGGGACGTCGCGGTTGCTGCAGGTCAGGCTGATGCTCAGGGTGTCGCTGTTGCCGTCGATCAGTTCCAGGTCGCGGTCGACCACGCGAATGCTCATCGCCGTGGCATCGCCCTGGTTACGCCGGCGGGCAATCCAGAAGCTGTTGTGCGGGTCTTGCTCGCCACGCGGCTCGAAGAACGGCTGGCAGGTGCCGACGTGGTCGATGCCACCGAGCTTGCGCACGCGCCGTACCCGGTCGATCGAGACCACTTCCGCCGCATTGTGCAGGCGAATGTCCGGGGTGACCGGGTATTCGTGCTGGGTGTGGGTGAGCTTGATCGGCTCGGCCTGTTGGCGGAACAGGTTGATGATCGGCGTGCAGTTGAGCTTGAAATTGTTGCGACCGATGTTCTGGGCCAGCCGCGCCAGGCGCTCGCTAAGGTCGTAATCGTTGAAGTAGAAGTTGATCTCGACCTGCTCGATGGCTTTGCCCTGCAGGATGCGGGCAAAACCTGAGAGGTCGAAGAACATGAATTTGTCGGGAAACGTGAAGTACTCGTGCAACAGGCGGTAACCGAGGAATGAGCGCTCGGAATAATCCACCAGGCCTTCGTCACGGGCATAGCCCACCGCCTTCAGGGCGTCGGCGGGCAGCGCGACTTCCCGGCTGCGGCCTTCATCCTGGAAGCTGAGTGTGGCCTTGGCCAGGTTGTTGAACAGCAGCTCGTAGAGCTGGTGCATCAGTGTTGCTTCGCCATCGAGGAAAAAGCGCAGGCGGTCCAGCTCCATCTGGCCAAACAAAGCGTCGCCGGTGGCTTCCAGGCGGATGCGCAAGCGCGCCACCAGATCGGCGCTATGGCCGTTGAAGGCCGAGCGTTCCATCTCGGCGAAGGAGGCGTGTTGCACGGCAACCGGCCACAGCTCCACCGGATAGCAGGTGCGGAACTTGCACACGACGCCTTCAACGGCGTTGGCGTGCAGCTCGGTGTGGCGCGCCACGCGGTAGGCTTCGGTGACCTTCTCCTGCTTGCCAAGGCTGAGCTCGGCGATCGACATCGACGGGGTAGGGCGCAGGTAGTGCGGGTACAGCACCTCAAGGAACGACTCGACAATCTCGGGGAACTCGTCATCGAGCTTTTTGTGCACCCGCGCCGACAGGAACGAGAACGCCTCGATCAGGCGCTCGGTATGCGGGTCCTCGCAGTTGTCGCCCTCGATCAGCAGCCGCGAGGCGATTTTCGGGTACTGCGCAGCAAACTCCTGGCCGAGGAAGCGCAGGTGCGACAGTTCCTTTTCGTAGTAGGGCAGCAGTTCGTCGAGCATCAGTTGAGGTTCTGCACTTTGTATTCCTGGGTGTTGACCTGCAGCACGGCGTCGAACGACACCTGGCGGCTGATGTCCTGCAGGCGCAAAACTGCGTCCACGCGGAAGGTCAACATGCGATGGCCGTTTTGCTGGGCCAGCAGCTGTACGCGCACCCGACGAAAACGCCGGTCGCCGGTACTGATCGCGCGCTCCAGCTGTTGCTGGATCAGCCGCCGGTCGTGCGGGTCGAGCACGCTGCGGCTGATGAAATCGGGCATGCCGTATTCGAGGATGGACCCACCGAGCTGGCTGAAACCTTCGATCTGCTCGGCGACCAGGGACTGGCGGGTATTCACCAGCACCTCCAGGTCGCGCACGATGCTCGCCTTGTATTCGGCCAGCGAGCAGGTGCGCTGCACAGCCGGCTCGGCCGACTGAAACGGACGGTCGTCCAGCAGCCGGTCGAGCAGCGAGGGCAGCAGGCGGGCCTGATTACTCATGTGTCATCCTTGAACACGCAGGCCGGTTAGCCGCGAGCGCCTTGCGGCAGCTCTGCGACCAGGCGCAGCGAAGCGGTCAGTTCGTCGAGCTGGTAGTGCGGGCGCAGGTAGGTCACGGCCTTGTACACACCTGGCTTGCCTGGCACCTCGAACACCTCGGCACGGGCTTCGCGCAGCGGGAACTTGGCCTTGGCCTCCTGGCTGGCGGTGTCGTCGAGCAGCACATAGCTGGCCAGCCACTGGTTGAGGAAACGCTCGACGTCCATGCGCGAGGCGAAGCTGCCGATCTTGTCGCGCATGATCGCCTTCATGTAGTGGGCAATGCGCGAGGTGGCGAAAATGTACTGCAGCTGAGCCGAGAGGCGTGCGTTGGCATTGGCGATGTCGGTGTTGTATTGCTTCTGCTTCTGCGCCGACTGGGTGCCGAAGAACGCGGCGTAGTCGGTGCCCTTGCAATGCACCAGCGGGATGAAGCCAAGGTCCGACAGCTCTTTTTCACGGCGGTCGGTGATGGCGATTTCAGTTGGGCATTTGAGGGCGATTTCGCCGTCATCGGTCTTAAAGGTATGGGTTGGCAGGCCTTCTACCAGGCCGCCACCTTCGACGCCGCGGATGGCCACGCACCAACCGTAGCGCGAGAAGGCATCGGTGACGCGGGTGCCCAGGGCGTAGGCGGCGTTCATCCACAGGTATTTGTTGTGGTCACGGCCGTCGACGCTTTCGACGAAGTTGAATTCTTCCACCGGAGTGGTATCAGGGCCATATGGCAGGCGGCCGAGCACATGCGGCAGGGTCAGGCCGACATAGCGCGAGTCCTCCGAGGCGCGGAACGACTTCCACTTGGCGTATTCGACCGTGTCAAAGATTTTCGCCAAGTCACGCGGGCCGGACATGTCGGTGAACGAGTCCCAGCCAAACAGCTCGGGCGAGGCGGCCGAAATGAACGGCGCGTGGGCCGCAGCGGCCACGTGCGAGATCTCTTCGAGCAGGTACATGTCTTCGGGGTTGCGGTTGAATTCGTAGTCACCGATCAGCATGCCGAACGGGGCGCCACCGAAGGTGCCGTACTCTTCTTCGTACACCTTCTTGAACAGCGCGCTCTGGTCGAATTCGCTGGCGGCCTTGAGGTCGCGCACCAGGTCCTTCTTCGAGGCGTTGAGCAGGTGGATCTTCAGCGTGGTGCTGGTTTCAGTCTGGTCAACCTGATACTTCAGGCCGCGCCAGGAGGCTTCCAGCTGCTGGAATTCACGGGCGTGCATGATCTCGTTCATCTGCTCGGAGAGCATCGAGTCGATCTCGGCGATGCGCGCGTCGAGCACGGCGATCAGGTCTTTGCTCGGGGTCATCTCGCCCTCGAGCACCTGGTTGACCAGCTCACCGATCAGGTCACGGGTGCGGTTGCGCTCGGTGTCGGAGCGGGCCACACGGCTTTGCGAAATGATGCTGTCGAGCAGCGAGGCCTGCGGGGCGAAGGTTTCCACCTCGACCAGGTCGGTGTCCTGTTGTGGCAGTGTTTGCTTGTCGGTCATCGTCTGGCTCCTGCTTACTCTTTGCCATCGGCGGCGGGGACGGCGGCTTCGCGACCGAATTCCTTGCCCAGGGTTTTCAGCTTCTCGGTGTTCTGCAGCACGTCCATCAGCAGCTCTTCGAGCTTGTCGTTGCCGCCCATCTTGTTGCGCAGGTCGGCCAGCTTGTTACGCACTTCCAAGAGCTTGCGCAGCGGCTCGACTTGCTTCACCACGTTCTGCGGCTCGAAGTCTTCCATGCTGTTGAAGTTCAGCTCCACGCCCAGCTGGGTGCCGTTCTTGGCCAGGGTGTTGTCGACGCGGTAGGTCAGGCGCGGCTTGATGCCTTTGAGCACGCCGTTGAAGTTGTCGCGGTCGATGAAGACGAACTTGCGGTCCTTGAGCTTGGGCAAGGGCTCCAGCGGGTTGCCGGAAAAATCACCCAGCACGCCAACGACAAAGGGCAGCTCCTTTTTCTCGATCGCATCACCGATGTCCACGTCGTAAGTGATGTGAACCCGCGGCGCGCGAACGCGGTCGAGTTTGTGCTGGGTACTTTCCTTCTTCGCCATCGTGTTCTCCAGTGCGAGCAATTCGCTGCGAATCATGGCGCGGCCCGGCGGGGCCTGCGCGTTACAGTCCTTCGATCGTCAGCAGCAGGCGCTGACGGATTTCGTCGTTCATTTCCAGAATGTTGTCGCGGCCCACCAGCTCTTCGAAACTGGTGTTGCCGGCAATTTGCGTGCTGCTACGGATGACCGAATCGTCGGGAAGTTCCGAACGCACCGGCGAGCTGATGACGCAGAAGGGCAGGTCGCCCATGCCTTTGAGGCGCTCGAAGCTCAAGCCAAAGCGCAAGCCTTCGAACAGGCGGCCAAGGCCAGGCGACTTGCTCAGGCAGTAGAACAGCATCAGGTAGTGCACCACGAAGCGGTACAGCTCGGCGCTACTGCGGTTGGGGTCGCTGATGACATTGCGAAAGCGCGCCAGCTCGAAGCCCTGAAAACCCACGACCCAGCGCACAGGGCTGGTGACGCGGATGACCTGCCCGCTGGGGGCCAGGACCTTGTCGTATTCCAGGGGGAACAATTCGGGGGTGGTGCTGATGAGGTTAAGCGGCACTTCCAGCTCGCTGACCAGCTGGAAAGGCGTGGCCGAGCCGATGCGTTCGTACAGTTCGATAAGCGACTGGAAGTGGCCTTGGGTTTCGCGCCCGCTGCTGCGTTGCGCACCCTGCAGGTATTCGCCGAACAGCGTTTGCGGACGGATCAGCGGCGCCACAGTAGCGAGGTAATCGGCCGCCTGCGCCTTGAGCGCATCGGAAATTGCCCGCGTTTGGCTACGCAGCTTGATCAGTGCTTCGACATCAAACGTCTGTGTCATCGGTACATCGTCCATGAGCCTTTTGAATCGTCCTGATACGCCGCTGGCGTGGACTGGAAACTCGGTACTGGCACATGAATATCGTGTTGCCAGTAATGCCGTGTAGGGCACCCCACGTTGGAAGAAGTTCCTGTGAGGGCCGCGATTTTTTCCCTGTTTGTGACGCAGCGCAATGATGTCGCATTGATATCGGTCAGGGGTTTTGAGTGCGTAAAATCTGGGCTCGGGCCCGTGGGGAAGGGGCTTGAGGCCTGTGAAAACAGCTGAAAAAGAGATTGGAAAATATTTTGCAAAAGGTGAAGCAGGTCGCATTTCTGGGTGGCCCTGGTGGTGCTGCGAGGGCTTTACCACGGGCCTTTCAATGATGGCAATGCGACGGAATACGCCGCATGTGGCAGCCTGGAGCAAGGTGTTCATACTCCAGCAACCGCATAGTTGAGCTGCGTGTTCGGCAGGATGACTGGCACGGGCTGCGCCCTTGATCGCCGGCAAGCCGGCCCACAGGAGGGTGAGGTGTGGGCTTTGGATATTTGACCCAGGCCGCTATTGGCACGCTGGTCGCAACCGCTTGAGCGTCATGTGCGCCGACGATTGTGGCACCGCTTGCCTGGTTCTTTTCCAGTATTGATGAGATTTGTCCAAGGGCAGTCCACCCCTGTGGGAGCCGGCTTGCCGGCGATCACCGGCAAAGCCGGTGCCATCCCACCTCGACCGTGCCGTTCGGCGGCAGGTCGTGGCGTTGCTACCTACCGTCCACCTGGACGCAAATAGTCTTCTCCCCCACAACTTTGCACGGCCAATGGTCGTTGATGTAGGAATCGGGCGTAAAGCATATGCGCTCATCGTTCACCCAGAACATCTGCCATGCGGAGCCTGAAATACGGAGCTTTGGGCAAGACCAGTAGCCCTTCGCAGAGAGTGTGGCCGTGGTCGCAATGATCATGGCCGGGGCAGCGCAGCACATTATCGCGAACATCAACTGCAACGACCGGATTTCGAAGGTGTGAAGCCTGGACTTTTTGGGCGGGTCGAATTTCTGACCGGTCCATACCGCGAAGGCGCAGACAACGAGCGAGTAGGGCGTCCCCGGAATCGCCGCGAGTACGAAAAAACTCATGAGCGGCGTCTCCACAACGGGTGCATTTCTGTAGAGGCGCCCATAAAGCGGCAGCAGTTCGGTCCACAGCACGTAGAACGCAAGTGCGCACACCGCTAGCATGCACAGCGCAAAGCCGATGGCCACGCAGCGAAAGAGCAGCGGGGATCTGACATGGAGTTCGGGATGAGATTTCATGATGAGGTCAGCGTTCCTTGCTGTCCTTGATCGTTGATTTTGCCAGAGCCTGTCTGGCGTTGTTGTCAGGGGCTGACCAGGTCAGCAAAATGGGCCAATGGATGAGAGCAAGCTTTTGCAAGGAGCCAGCATGATCGACCTGAGAAGCCCGGACGCAGTCCTGAGCGAATACGCCCAGCGCTACATCGATCTGGTCCCCGACGTATCCCCCCAGTTACAGCAGCGCATGGAGTACATATACGATCCAGACCCGCCTACATTGCCACGCATCAAGCCAGCCTGGCTTAGCGACAGGCCTTGCACGCTTTCACGCGAACAAGCACTCGACCGCGCACAGGGCGCACTGCTGGGCCTGGCAATCGGTGATGCGGTGGGGACCACACTGGAGTTTCAGCGCCGCGGTCAGGGCCAGGTTACAGACATGGTCGGTGGTGGCCCATTCCGTCTGGCGCCCGGCGAGTGGACCGACGATACCAGCATGGCGCTGTGCCTGGCCGATACTTACGAGGCCAAGGGCAGGTTCGATTTCGCGACTTTTGCAGATGCACTGGTGCGTTGGTACCGCCAGGGCGAGAACAGCGTCAATGGGCGCTGTTTCGACATCGGCAATGTCACTCGGCGCGCGCTCGAAGGGTTGGAAGCTGAGGGCCTTGCTTGGCAAGGGAATGCCGAGCCCTCGACCGCTGGCAATGGTTCGTTGATCAGGCTTGCGCCCACTGCCATTTTTTGGCGCCACTCGCTCTCGGCGACTTGGCGAGAAAGTGCCACGCAGAGCACGGTCACGCACAGCGCGCCCGAAGTGCTGCAGTGCTGCAGCCTGTTCGGCGCGCAGTTGCATCTGGCACTCAATGGCGCCGACAAACACGAGGCGCTGGCAGCCAAAGTGCGCCCGCTGAAGCCTCGGCCGCAGATCATCAATGCTGGCGAATACAAGCTTAAATCTCGAGAGCAGATTCGCTCTTCTGGCTATGTGGTCGACACCCTCGAAGCAGCGCTCTGGGCGGTTTGGCACACTGACAATTTCAAGGATGCGATTCTGCTCGCGGCCAACCTTGCCGACGATGCCGACAGCGTGGCCGCCACGGCGGGGCAGTTGGCGGGTGCCTTGTACGGGGTATCGGGAATGCCGCCCGAGTGGGTAGCCAAGGTGGCCTGGTCGCAGCGTATAGGTCACTTGGCAAGGCGCTTGTTTGAGCATTCGCCGGCAACTGACGAACTCGATGAGCTGGTGTATGCCGACAACTGATGCTCAAGCCTTCCTCTGGTGAGCGGCTCGCAGAACGGGATCTTGCGCCACGTCGTTGAGGTACGAATCACTCCCAGGTTTGCTGCTTTCTACAAGGGGCTTCGGGTTGGGGGCGAATAGGGTGATTTATTAGTAGGTAGCAAATAGACTTATGTTTACCACGGATAGATTTTTTGCAAAGATTTGGTCGGCCTGGACGCTGGTCGTAATAGTCACTGTACTTATGATCGGTCTGAACCCAACGCTTTTCGCTATACCAGCATTCATTGTGGTGGTCGCAATGACGCTGTGGTGTATCCATTGTGCTTATCGGACTGAGTACTTTGTAAGCTTCGCGAATTTGCGCGTGTTCTTCAATGTGTCGTGTGCGCCAATGTTCGCGTCGTTGCTGATATTGGGTATTACGTTCAAGAAAATGAAGCTGAGTGCGCCAGCGTCGTTGATGTTAGGCCTCGCGCCTGTCGTGTTGGTGTTGTTGGCCTACGCGGCAGCTTATTACTGGCGCAGCAAAAATGACATTCTCCAATACAAAGGGCGCCGCGTTGAATCCATAGAGCCGCCTCAGCAAGTTAGTTGGTGGCAGGCAGGTTTGGCCGCGGGCTTGAGCAGCGTAATTTACCCCCTGATGAAAAGTCATGACGTGCCGGCCACCGGGTTGATCTATTTCCTTATGCTCATCTCTGTGTATATGGTTTTTTATAATCGCGACAAGATCAGTGCGCTCAGAGACCTGAAAGCGCGCGAGGCGAAGGAAAACGGTCATTACATTTTCATGGACATTGAGGCTATTCAGAGCATGCGGGCTGCCTCGTGGCTGGGTAGGCTATTTGCCGTGCGGGCGCGCTAATGTTCACTGTTGCAGGGAGTCATTATTCTGACTGATGTTCTTTTAGTAGCATCTTCATGATTGGTCCCGCCATCGTTGGGGTTGGCGCTGGCTGGAGCGCAGGTGTCACTATCTGGCTGGCATGACTGAAGAAGTGGTTTGCACAATTACCATGTCGTTATATATGGTTTTTTGATCGCCACAGTATTGTGCTTGACCTGTTGCCACGCCCCGAATATCACCACGCGTGATGCAGTCAGTATCCAAAATCTGAAAGGGGGGCTTAACGTTCCGCTATGTTGCAAGAGGGTCAAGCTCGTTTAATAAGGAGCCGCAGAGAGATTTCGTGGCTCCTTTTCTACAGCTGGTTAGCGACTGTCAAATTGTACGCATACATTTTTGTCCCCAATACGCTTACAGGGCTGGTTGTCGTTAGTGTAGAAATCAGGCTTGAAGCAGTACCGCGCATCGTTTACCCAATATACCTTCCATGCTGATCCGGAGATCAGCAATTTTTGACACGGCGTGTACCCCTTTACCCACAAACCAAGCGTTACAAGTATAGCCAGTGCCGGCGCTATGCAAATCATTGACCATAATGTCAATTTGTAAGATTGATACTGGAATCGATAAAGGCGAGAGTTGATAGGCGGGTCAAACTTTTTGGCGCGCCAGCATGCGTAAGCGGAGGTTATGACGAGTATGGGGCTAACGGTGCACATGGCGATGAGCATAAAGCCCAAATAGGGTGTGACTACAATGGGTGTGTCTGTAAACAGGCTGCCGAATAGCGGCAGTATGTCGCTTACAAACCAGTTGGCTGAAAGGAGGCCTAAAGCAGCGGTCAATAGACAAATACTAAAAGCCACGAGGCGGAAGATATACGGTGAGCGCTCGTGAAATTCATAAGGGCGATGTGTGGTCATTGTTAGAACTTTGGCAGATTGAAAGTCGGGACGGAGGGCATGGACGGCAGCTCAGGCAATGACGGCCACCCAGGTAAATTGAGGTCTCCAGGCTGCAATTTTCTAAGTGCCCAACGCTTGGCCTCGCTGTACAGGTTCTCCGCAATTTCACTTACAATGTTCGTGACGGTTTCTTCTGCGTATTTTTGCATGTCTTCAACGCTGATGAGGCTGGCCTGCTGGTGTAGATATTGAATGTTATCTACGGCGTAGCGGAGTCCGGCTTTAACAGAATTTTTTATCCCGTATTCGGCGTCGAGTACGTTAAGCCCCCAGCCCACTGCGAACACAACAGCCGCACCCGCGATCACCGGTGCGGCGGCGAAAGTGGCCATTGTGCCAATAGCAAGTCCAACAGCATATCCCACTGCTGTCGCAATCCCAGCTTTCACCAACTCCACCCCGATACCACCAAACAAGTCACTCATCACGTGCTCGTCGCCAAACGCCCACTCCGCGACTTCGATACCGACGGCTACATAGCAAGAGAGCTTAAGCGCCTTGAGGGAGGAACCGCGAATGCCGTATTTGCCGATGCCCATGCTGATCAGTTTTGCGTTCTGAATACCATAGCGCGGCGCATTGAGCGTTTTACGTAACCCAGGGTACCCCGTGATAATTACGTACTGTTTACCCTTGTAAAAGGTGTAGCGTATCTTGGTGAGTAAACCACCCATATCTCTAACGAAAGAAGCCGCGTTACGTGCATCCCAGGCGGCCATGGCTGCGGGAACGCCCCATGTGGTATTCACAAACGTATGAGGCAGCCCGTTGTAGGCAGACTTGACACTTTGCCCGATGCCGCTCAGCAGGTCTGCCTGTGTGCGAGTGCATACCTGCGGAGGCTGTGTTACGGCGTGTGCTTGCGGTGTGGAGCGGTCCTGTGCCTGGAAAGCTTCAATCGGCATCATCACCATTTCCATGTGGTTAGAATCCATCTCCCGGTCAAGTTGGCTGAGTTGGCTCTCACTCACGCTCATCGCGGTTCTCCCTGAAAAATTCGCTATGTGCTGCCTCATGGCTATGCGCAGGGAGCCTACACCTCAGACGTCAGCCAGAGCAAACTCATGGTCATGACGTCATGTGATTTCAGCTTGGGTGAAAGGGAGATGGCTCAATGGCATCATTTGACAGCACCGGCGAACCACGTTTTCATTGGTAGATTTCCAGCTTGATGCAGGATGCATTGAAATGATTACGGACGCCCTCGAGTCGATGCTCACGCAGAATAAACGCCTGTTCACCTTCGACTCACCTTTGCCTCCCGAACAAGAGCTCCAACTGCTTAGTTTCAGCGGCCGCGAGGCGATTTCGGAACTCTTCAGCTTCCAGGCAGAACTCATCTCCCAGGATGCTCGGATCGAGCTCAAGAAACTCATTGGCAAGAAGGTAACTGTAGGCATCGCGCTTGCCGATGGGAGTACCAGATACCTCAGTGCGCATGCGTCTGACTTCGTGCATACCGGTGCCGACGGGGGGATTGCTAACTACAGCGCAGAGCTGGTGCCATGGCTCTGGATTCTCAGCCGTCGCCGTGATTCGCGCATCTTCCAAGACAAGACCACCGAGCAGATCGTCAAGGAAGTCTTCGACTACTACCTGACCTTGGCCGACCATGAATTCCGCCTGAGCCAACCGCTCAAACCGATCAGTTACTGCACGCAGTATCAGGAATCCGACCTGAATTTCGTGCTGCGTATGCTTGAACATGAAGGTCTGTTCTTCACTTTCGAGCATTCTCAGGAAGGCCATCGCATGATCATCAGCGATGACAGCAGCATCCTTCCGCAGTTGGAGCGCCAGCCGCTGATCCGTTACCACAGTGCGTCGGTAACTGAAACAGCAGACTCGATCACCGCGTGGTCTTCGGCGCGGCGGATGCAGCCAACGCGCTTGGCTCTAAAGTCGTTCGACTACAAGCAACCTGCCAACCCGCATCTGGTACAGCTGAATTCCGTCAACCAGCAGGGCGAGGTCGGCCAGTACGAAGTCTTCGAATACGAAGGCCTTTACGGCTACGCCGATTCAGATGAGGGCCTGCGCAAGGCTCGGCGTCGGCTCGAGGCAATAGAGGTGGACGGCAAGACATTCCACGGCAAGAGTAATTGTCGCGCCATGGAGCCGGGTCATTACTTCGAGCTTAGCCAGCATTACGATCACGACAACGACACTCCGGACGATCGCCAGTTTCTTCTGCTATCCGTCACTCACTGGGGGCGTAACAATTACGCCAATGACGGTGAGGCAGGCTACGGGAACAGCTTTACCTGTATCCGGCGCAAAATCCCGTTCCGCCCGTCATTGAGCACGCCTAGGGCAGGCATCTCCGGGCCCCAAACGGCCATCGTCGTCGGCCCGCCCGGCGAAGAGATCTATACCGACGAACTGGGGCGTGTGAAGCTGCAGTTCCACTGGGACCGCAACGGTGAGTTCAACGACCAGAGCTCCTGCTGGGTCCGCGTGGCCCAGTCCGGTGCCAGCGGCGGCTTCGGCAGCATCCAGATCCCCCGCGTCGGCGATGAAGTGGTGGTGGTGTTCCTCGACGGCAACCCAGATCGCCCGCTGATCATGGGCAGCCTGTACAACAGCAGCAACACCCCCCCATGGTCGTTGCCAGCGAACAAGACCCAGAGTGGTTTCCTGACCCGTTCGATGAAGGGCGACGGCGGTACCGCGAACTTCTTCCGCTTTGAAGACAAGGCCGGCGCCGAGCAGATCATCATGCACGCCGAGCGGAACATGGACACCGAGATCGAGCTGGATGAGAAACATGAAGTGGGGAACAACCGCACGATCACTGTTGGCGGTACGCACAACGAAACGGTCAAGAAAGACACCGTGGTGAAAGTGACCGAGGGCTCCTACACCTTGCAGGTCGACAACCAGTTCATTCAGGTGGCGGCCAAGCAGCACATCATCCTGAAGGTCGGCGACAGCAGCATCACGCTGACCCCTGAAGGCATCCAGATCAAGGGCAAAGTCATTACCACCACCAGTACCGACATCACCAAGATCACTGGCGCCCCGGTGCGGATCAACGACTGAGGCCAGGCTCATGTACAAACCCTCGATCTACGACCGTATCTCCGCCAAGCGGGAAGCGCTGGAAGAGGAGGCGCGCCTGGCCAAACTGGCAGAGGCATCCTCGGTACTCGAGCCGGAGCCTGAGCCGGAACCCGAACCGGTACCTGTGGCGCTGCGGGACGTGGCCAGCGGGTTTACCTTCGGTGGCTTCAACCTGCAGTTTCCGGCCGGCTTTCGTTTTCGCGACATCCAGACCACCCTCGAGCATGAAGGCGAACCTGTCTCGCTAAAAATACGGCGCCGCGATGCGCCCGCGCAGCAAACCTTGGAGCAATTGTTCGACGCCTCGATACAGGCGCTGCGTGAGTCGAACTCGACATTGCGCGTGATCCGGCAGCGTGATTGCAGCCTTGCCGGCAATGCAGCCAAGGTCCTGGATTTCCATTTTTCGGCCGGCCTAGAGCAACGGCACGGCAGGCTGGTTGGGGCTCTGGTCCCAGTCGAAGGGCAGGACAAATTGCAGTGGGTCGACATCTCGTGTGTGGTCGACCCCTCCAGGCCAGCGCTCAGCCTCTGGCTGATCCAGTTTGACAGCATGCTGGCAGGCCTTGTCGGCAACTGAGGCTCAACCTTTTTCGTTATCAGGAATTTTCATTACATGGACTATCAACTGCAGGAAGGCGGCATCGTGTTGCCAGAGGGCTTTCAGGACCGCACCGTCAACATGTTCGTATTGGGTGCCAGTATTCCTGCTCCCTTGAGTATCACGGTTTCCAGGGACAACCTTTTGCCGGGGGAGGCGTTGAAAGCCTACGTCGAACGGCAGGTGAAAATGCTTTCGTCAAAGCTGCGCAACTACTCGCTCCTGGGCACGAAAGCCGTCACCCTGTCGACCACAGCGCCCATCGAGGGGCTGCAGATCGATGCGTACTACATCAATGAAGGCCGCCCGTTTTACCAGCGCCAGGCCGCGTTTCTGCTGACGCCTGAACGCGCACTGATTTTCTCCACCACAGCCCAGGCAGACTTCAGCCCTCAACAGAATCAGGACTGGCAAAACCTGCTGGCCAGCTTCCAACCCCGTACGAACGGTGGGACGACTACCGAGCCAAGCGAACAGGAGTAACCCCTCATGTTCGAAGCAGCCCGGTTCGGCGACGAAATCGCGCACACCAGTGCACTCGGAGGGTTCCTTCTTGGAGCCGCCCTGGGTATCGCGCTGGTGGCCACGGTGGCCATCGCCACCTTCACCTGTGGGTTTGGCGTCGCACTGCTGGCCGGTATGGCAGCGGGCGTCGGCGGTAGCTTGCTCACTGCTGCGGGGGAGGCGTGGGGGCGAAGTCGGTCATCCCCCTCAGGGACGATAGCCACCGCTTCACCCAATGTGTTCATCAACAGCCTCAAAGCCGCACGCGTTGAAAAAAGCATCGGCGCCTGCGACAAACACCCAGGGCCGGTGAAGATCGCCGAAGGCTCGACCAACGTCTTCATCAATAGCGTTGCGGCTGCACGCAAGGGCGACAAACTGACCTGTGGTGCGACCATTTCCGGTGGTTCGGACAACGTGTTGATTGGCGGTGGTACCTACCAATATCTGCCCGTGGACGACGAAGTCCCGAAATGGCTGCGCACGACCGTAGACGTGCTGATGGCCGTCGCCGGTGCCGCCGGCGGTATCGCCCAGCTGATCAAGGCCGGCACCCAGGCCGGCATGAAAGCCGTCATGCCCTGCGCCCTGAAGTTCACCGCAGGCTTTGTCGCCGGCGAAGTCGCCAGCCGTTACGTAGTTGAACCGGTAGCGCAGCGGGCCATGGGCGCCCTCACCGGTAACCCGGTAGACCTGACCACCGGCCGCAAACTCATCCCCGACGAAATTGACTTCAGCCTGCCCGGCCTGATGCCCATCGAGTGGTCGCGCTTCTACGCCAGCGACCTGACAGTCGACAGCGTGCTCGGCCGCGGCTGGGTATTGCCGTGGGAACAAAGCCTGCGCCGCAAGGGCAGCTTCATCTACCTCACCGACAACCAGGGCCGCGAAGTACCGTTCGTGACCCTGCAGCCGGGCGAACGCATCTACAACCCGCACGAGCAGGTGTACCTGGTGTGCACCGAGGGCGGCCACTACATTCTGCAGACGCTGGACAACCTGTTCTTCTACTTCGGCGAAGTACCAGACACCGACACCGACGTGCCGCTGCAGCGCATCGAAAACGCCCTCGGCCACTTCCTGCACTTCACCCGCACTGAGGATGGCAGGCTGACCGATATCAGTGCCACCGGTGGCACCCGCGTGCACCTGCATTACGACAACCCGCTGGGCCGGCTGACCGACATCAAGCGGGTGGTGAATAACGAAGCGGTCGAAACCTTGGCTCAATACCGCTACGACGAACACGGCCAGCTCAGCACGGTGATCAACCGCAACGGCGACACCGTGCGCAGCTTCAGCTACGCCGACGGCGTAATGGCAAGCCACAGTAATGCCCTGGGCCTGACCTGCCATTACCGCTGGGAAACCCTCAATGGCCAGCCGCGCGTGGTCGAGCACTGGACCAGCGACGGCGAACATTTCCATTTCCGCTACGACTTCATCCAGCGCATCAGCTGGGCCACGGACGTACTCGGCCGCGAGCTGGAGGTGCAGTACAACGCCGACCACCGCGTCATCGCCAGCCGAGACTACGGCGGCGAGCGCTACGCCATCGACCTGGACGATTTCGGCAACATGGTCGGCCTGACCCTGCCGGACGGCAACCAGTTGCACTTCAAGTACGACGAGTTCGCCCGTCTGCTCGAAGAAACCGACCCGCTGGGCCGCACCATCGCCTACGAATACCACCACCTGACCACCCTGGTAACCAAGGTCACTTACCCGGACGGCAGCACCTGGCAGGCGCGCTACGACGACAAGGGCAACCTGCTCGCCGAAATCGATGCGCTGGGCCAGATGACCGAGTACCTCAACGGCGATGATGGCCTGCCGCACACCATCATCGATGCGACGTACAAGTCCAAGCACCTGTGGTGGAACACCCTGGCCCAGGTCGAGCGGTATCAGGACTGTTCGGGCAAGAACACCTATTACCGCTACGACGAGCGCCATCACCTGGTGGCCGTGACCGATGCGTTGAACCAGACCACCATGCTGGAACGCAAACCGGATGGGGAGGTGGTCAAGATCGACCATCCGGACGGCACGGCAGAGACGTTTACCTACAACGTCTACGGCCAGGTGCTGAGCCACACCGATGGTAAGGGCCAGACCACGCGTTTGCTGCGCACCGCCCGAGGCCTGCCGAGCAGCCGCCAGGATGCCAAAGGTCAGCAAGTTCGCTATGAGTACGACAAGGCCGTGCGCCTGACCGCGTTGGTCAACGAAAACAGCATGCCGTACCGCTTTGCCTACGATGCGTCGGACCGGCTGGTGGAAGAAGTGCGGGTGGACAACCTGACGCGGCGCTTCACCTACAACGACGGCGGTCATCTGACCCGGCTGGATGAAATTGGTTACGGCGAGAACGGTGAACAGCCCCAGCGCGAAACGCTGTTCGAACGCGACCCCATTGGCCGCCTGATGGCCAAGCTCAACCGTGATGCGCGACAAGACTATGCCTATGACGATGTTGACCGGTTGCTGAGCATTGAGCGGCAACCCAGCGGCATCGGCAAACAACTCGGCATTACCGAAGAAAAGCTGGAATACGCCTATGACCTGCTGGGGCGACTGACCCAGGAAATCACCCCACAAGGCGTGCTCGGCTACGAATACGACCCGCTAAGCAACCTGACCACGCTGACTTTGCCGGACGGGCGCAAGGTCAACCACCTGTACTACGGCAGCGGCCACCTGCACCAGCTGAACCTGGACGGCCAGGTCATCAGCGACATGGAACGCGATGATCTGCATCGCGAGGTGTATCGCACGCAGGGCAAGCTGACCAGTTGCTTTGGCTACGACGCCATGGGGCGCAAGGCGTGGCAGTTTGCTTCGACCCTGCCGGCGGAAAAGCTGTCGCAAGTGCAGAACCCGGGCATCAACACCTCGCTGCTGGTGGAGCACGCCTACAACCCGATTCACCGTCGCTACCAGTACGACCCGGCGGGCGAATTGGTGCGCACGCTGGACAAGCTGCGTGGCGAGATCAAGTACGAATACGAAGCCAACGGCCAGTTGCATAGCCGCGATACTGGTTCCCTCATTGGCAGCGAAGAGTTCCGCTATGACGCTGCGGCCAACCGCTTGGACTTCAATGCGCGGCAATTGGAGAAAGTCAAAGACAACCGCCTCAAGCGTTGGCGGGATCAGGAGTACCGCTACGACCCGTGGGGCAACCTGATCGAGAAGCGTTCGGGGCATAGTAAGTTGCAGAGCTTTAGCTATGACTGCGAGAACCGCTTAGTGCGGGCTGAGACACTGGTCAATGGCAAGGTGGAAAGCACCGGGACGTACCGCTATGACAGCCTGGGGCGGCGGATTGCCAAAACCGCTGAAATCGGCGGCACCTCGGAGCAGAAGCACTTCCTCTGGCAAGGGCTGAGGATGCTGCGTGAGGAGACGCCGGAGCAGAGCATTTTGTATCTCTATGAGCCGGGTAGCTATGCGCCGTTGGCGCGGGTTGACCAGGCGGAAGGGGATGAGCAGAAGATCTATTACTTCCATACCGATCAGATTGGTACGCCGCTGGAGCTGACTGATAGTCAGGGCGAGATTGTCTGGCAGGCGACGTATCGGTCTTGGGGCGCGATTGAGCAGCTGACGATCAATGAAGTCGAGCAAAATCTGCGCTTCCAGGGCCAGTACTTCGATGATGAAAATGATCTAAATTACAACACTTTCCGATATTACGATCCAGAAGTAGGCAAATTTACTACTCAAGATCCAATTGGGAAAAATGGAGGACTCAACCTTTACCGATATGCACCAAATCCATCATCGTGGATCGATCCATGGGGATGGATGGCATTTTGGAAACCTCTAAAGCCTGACGGAATGGGGCATCACCCTTTTCCGCGTGCTCATGCGAACACTCACGGGTTCCCTGAACTGGGTACTAAACTTGATTCCCCATCATGGTTCCCTAATGAGATTGAAGGCTCTGATAAATTGCACCAGGAGTTTCATGACGCGATTAGAAAAGAAGGAGTACCTTTCAACAGGAAGTTTGAGGGAACTACTGAGGGCCTAGTTAAAAAGCTGGATAAGGCATATGAGGGTTTCCCTCAAAAAGGAACACTCAAAATCCCACGTTCTGGTGAGGTTCTTGCGAAAAACGTAACAATCGGTGAGGCTCTTACCAAGTCTCTGGGTAAGGCTTCGAGTAGTAATTCTGCAGGAGGGTGTGGTTAATGAAAACAAAAGCTAATATTCAGTTGTTTTCCCCAGGCATTGTGTTGTTTGACCCGCTGGTATTGTCAAATTTCTTGAAGCATAATGGTGTTACAGATTCAAACGTGTTCGAGCAGTTTATTCAGGATGAAAATTTGGGTAGGGCTGCTGTTGAAAACGGCGTGATTTGTCCAATGTATCAAATCTCAGAGCAGGATTACTCAGTTTTCATTGAAAACGAAAATGATGCTAAGTATGAACTGCCAGTGCCAAAGTTTTCTTACTCTGATTTTCCGATCAATATTAAATCAGGCATTATGATTGCGTCTGATTTAAATGCTCTTTTGGATTGGGATGATGACTTTTTCTTGAGTTACAGGAAGAGGTACGAGTCCCGACTTTCGAGTAATGATTTTCTTGAAATCGAATCAGGCCTTTACAATTTGACAATTAATGGATACGTAGGACTTCGGAGTCCTTTCGCCAACTGCGGCTATGGTTTGATTTTTCAAGCGGTGGACTGCTTGCCCGCTGTTTCCAAGGATCGTTCAGTAGACGACTTGGATTATGAGTTGGCCGGTTAATAGCAATGATCGCAGAGTGGTGGAACCGGTACCGCATCTGGCCATGGACGACCTGGCCGGTAACCATGTACTCAACCAGCATCGGCAGGTAAATGGGCATCGCCGATACGGTAATGACCCGCAGCGCTGATTGACCCAGGAAATAATACCGCAAGGCGTGCTCGGCTATGAATACGAATCCCTGAGCACGCTGACCATGCCGGACGGGCGCAAGGTCAACAACCTGTACTACGGCAGCGCCCATCTGCACCAACTGAATCTGGACGGCCAGATGATGAGCGACATGGAGCGCGATGACCCGCACCGTGCTGCGACTGTGCGAGTTAATGGTTAAGGAGGGTGTTTCTGGTGTCAGTTTATTGATGCTTAATTAGTAGTTTCAGGAGTCGCCTATGCCGGGTATAAGGTATTCAATGTTGCCACTACATTGCCTGTGTTTGATTTGGAGAATTCTGAAATTGAACCCTTGCTTAGTTAATTGCCGGATGGGCCGAGATGGTTTAGTAAGATTATGTTGCCTGAGGGTGCTGACTTGTCCAGCAATATTATAAAGGCTGAGGAAGGTATCGCTACGATTGTTGTGGCTGCTCGGGTGGAGACTATTTTTGAGAAAAACAATATTTGTGGCGTACACTTCAAGGTGTAGCGGCCTTTGGTAAGTCAGGTATCATGTGTCGCTGTGAGACTTGATGGGCGTTGGCAGATTGCTCTTTTACAACTTAGCGTTTTTTTGGGGGGTTGAACACCTCCTTAATCCACGATCTTCTTCGAATGCCGAGTTGCCATTACCTTTCAATCGGAACGGTCATTGGGTCTGACGGTTCAGTAAGTCGTGGTCCGCCACAGCAATGCCCTTGATTTGCGTCGCCAGCCGTGACTTTGGCGGCGAGCGCTACGGCATGGAATTCGATGCGTTCGGCAACATCATTGGCTTCACCTTGCCGGACGGTAATCACCTGGCGCTCAAGTACGACGACTTTGGCAGGCTGGTCCAGGAAACCGACCCACTGGGCCGCAAGATCAGCTACAAACATCACCTCGCCACGCCACTGGTGACTGAAACCTGCTTCCCCGATGGCAGCATCTGGAAATCTCGTTACGATGCCAAGGGCAACCTGATCGCCGAAATCGATCCCTTGGGCCACAAGACCGAGTACCTCAACGGCGAAGACGGCCTGCCGCATACCATCATCGATGCGAACTTCAAGTCCAAGTACCTGTGGTGGAACGCCTACGCCCAGGTCGATCGTTTCGAGGACTGCTCAGGCAAAAGCACCTACTACCGCTACGATGAGCGGCAGCACCTGATCGCCGTCACCGACGCGCTGAACCAGACCACGACGCTGGAGCGCAAACCCGACGGCGAAGTGCTGCGCATCTGCCATCCGGATGGCACCGCCGAATCCTTTACCTACAACGCCCTGGGCCAGGTGCTGACCCACACCGACGGCAAAGGCCAGACCACGCGTCTGCAGCGCACCTCGCGTGGCCTGCCCAGCAGCCGCCAGGATGCCAAAGGGCAGTGGATTCGTTACGAGTACGACAAAGCGATTCGCCTCGGCGAGCGCCCGGAACGCAACACGCTGTTCGAGCGTGACGCGATTGGCCGCTTGCTGGCCAAGGTCAACCGCGATGCCCGCCAGGATTTCGAGTACGACGAGGCCGACCGACTGCTGAGCATTCAGCGCACGCCGAGCAGTCTGGGCAAGCAATTGGGTATCACGGGTGAAAAGCTGAGTTACCGCTACGACCTGCTGGGACGCTTGACGCAGGAGCTGACCCCGAGCGGAGCACTGGATTATGAATACGACCCGCTCAGCAACCTGACCACGCTGACCCTGCCGGATGGCCGCAAGGTCAATCACCTGTACTACGGCAGCGGTCACCTGCACCAGCTGAATCTCGACGGCCAGGTCATCAGCGATATGGAACGCGATGACCTGCACCGCGAGGTGTACCGTACCCAGGGCAAGCTCACCAGTTGCTTTGGTTACGACGCCATGGGGCGCAAAGCGTGGCAGTTTGCATCGACCCTGCCGGCAGAAAAGCTGTCGCAAGTGCACAACCCCGGCATCAATACGTCGTTGCTGGTGGAGCATGCGTACAACCCGACTCACCGCCGTTACCAGTACGACCCGGCTGGGGAGTTGGTACGCACCCTCGACAAATTGCGTGGCGAAATCAAATACGAGTACGAAGCCAACGGCCAGTTGCATAGCCGCGATACTGGTTCCCTCATTGGCAGCGAAGAGTTCCGCTACGACCCGGCGGCCAACCGGCTGGACTTCAATGCGCGGCAACTGGAGAAGGTCAAGGACAACCGCATCAAGCGTTGGCGGGATCAGGAGTACCGCTATGACCCGTGGGGCAACCTGATTGAGAAGCGCTCGGGGCACAGCAAGCTGCAGAGTTTTAGCTATGACTGCGAGAACCGGCTGGTGCGGGCGGAGACGCTGGTCAATGGTAAGTTGGAGAGCACTGGCGCATACCGCTATGACAGCCTGGGTCGACGGGTAGCCAAGCAGTCGGAAATCAACGGCATCACGGAGCAGAAGCGCTTCCTCTGGCAAGGGCTGCGGATGCTGCGTGAGGAGACGCCTGAGCAGAGTATTCTGTATTTCTATGAGCCGGACAGCTATGCACCGTTGGCTCGGGTTGATCAGGCGGAGGGCCACGAGCAGAAGGTCTACTACTTCCATACGGACCAGATTGGAACGCCTCTGGAGCTGACTGATAGCGAAGGCCAAATTGTCTGGCAGGCGACGTATCGTTCGTGGGGCTCGATTGAGCAGCTGACGATCAATGAAGTCGAGCAGAATCTGCGATTCCAAGGCCAGTATTTTGATAGTGAAAAAGGTTTACACTACAACACATTTCGCTTCTACGACGCTGAAATTGGGCGTTTTTTATCGCAGGATCCAATAGGTTTGGCAGGCGGGATTAATATTTACTCGTACGCTGCAAACCCTGTTCTCAGCATTGACCCGCTGGGGTGGTGCTCTACAAAGCTGGGCAATAACATGGGGGCTAGAAAAGGTGACGGGATGGCAAACCATCACCTTATACCTGAAGAAATCCTTAATAACCCACAATATGCCAAAATGTTTGATCGGCTTAAATCTACAGGATTCAACGGTGATGGACCTTCCAATGGGATTTTTCTACCAGGTAGTAAAGGTTTGACGCAAAAAATAGATCTTCCGGGGCATTGGTCAAACCATGCAAAGTATACTGATGTGATTGAGTCAAAGGTCTCGGCATTAAATAAGCTGTTTGAGGCTCAAAAATTGTCAGATACGCAGTTAGTTTTGGGTATCGGGAAAATACAAAATTTCGCACGGGAAGGGCTTGAGGCTAATAAGTTTGTTGTGGATGCTATTACGGGGCGACTCCTATGAGCACTAATGAAAACATTTATTATGTTATGAATACTGACTTAACGGAGGCTGGAGGCCCCGTAAGTATGGCGGGCTTCTTTAATTGCGAAAGGTTCGAATGGGATCCCTATGAAGCCAATCCACAAGAGCTAGAAATAAAGCATAAATACAAACTTCATTTGACGGATTCGAATTTAGATATTAATAAGATCGACTTCGATTTTTACCAGATTGGAGCTACCTATGTTTCTCAGAGATTTTTAGATGTTTGCGATAGTTTGGGAGTCAAGTATAGGGCGGTCCCGCTCGAGTTGCAAGTAGGGCAAAAGACTCGGCGGGGTGAGTTTTTTATTTTCCTTCCAGGGGAAAGCTTGGCTGCAATGGATAAAGCTAAGTCAATATACAAAGTCTCGAAAGATATTGAGACAGGTAAAGTAATTGATAGCTCCCTTTATCCATGCTCAGTGAGTATCGATAAGATAGATTTGCTTGTGATATCCAAAGATATACAGAGTGATATGTTTAGATGTCAGGAAACTTTGGAGCTATTTTGCAGTCAGCGTTTTTTTGCGGCTGCAAGAGAATTGAAAGGGATATCATTTTTGCTAATAGATGACACGTACAAGTACGATCCTTGGTCTGAGCTGGACGATATCTGAGGGCTGTCCAGCTACGCGTTGTGTAAAGATGCTCAGTTTGTCATCCAGGATTCTTAAAATGGAATACTGCTCTTTAAAATCGTATGTGAGTTTTGGGAGCGGAGACCCACACCGACGGCAAAGTCCAGACCACGCGCTTGCAACGTACTTCGCGTTGCCTGCCCAGCAGCTGCCAGGATGTAAAAGGGCAGTGGATTCGTTACGAGTACGACAAAGCGATTCGCCTGACTGCGTTGGTCAACGAAAACAGCGCGGCCTACCGCTTTGCCTATGACGCCTCGGACCGCCTGAGTGAAGAAGTGCGGGTGGACAACCTGGCCCGGCGCTTCAGCTATGACGTTGGCGGCAATCTGGTTCGCCTGGACGAAATCGGCTATGGCAAAACGGCGAGCGCCCGGAACGCAACACGCTGTTCGAGCGTGACGCGATTGGCCGCTTGCTGGCCAAGGTCAACCGCGATGCCCGCCAGGATTTCGAGTACGACGAGGCCGACCGACTGCTGAGCATTCAGCGCACGCCGAGCAGTTTGGGCAAGCAATCGGGTATCACGGGTGAAAAGCTGAGTTACCGCTACGACCTGCTGGGACGCTTGACGCAGGAGCTGGCCCCGAGCGGAGCACTGGATTATAAATACGACCCGCTCAGCAACCTGACCACGCTGACCCTGCCGGATGGCCGCAAGGTCAATCACCTGTACTACGGCAGCGGTCACCTGCACCAGCTGAACCTGGACGGCCAGGTCATCAGCGATATGGAACGCGATGACCTGCACCGCGAGGTGTATCGCACGCAGGGCAAGCTAACCAGTTGCTTTGGTTACGATGCGATGGGCCGCAAGGCCTGGCAGTTTGCGTCAACGCTACCCGCCGACAAGCTGTCGCGAGTGCACAACCCCGGCATCAATACGTCGTTGCTGGTGGAGCATGCGTACAACCCGATTCACCGCCGTTACCAGTACGACCCGGCTGGGGAGTTGGTACGCACCCTCGACAAATTGCGTGGCGAAATCAAATACGAGTACGAAGCCAACGGCCAGTTGCACAGCCGTGATACCGGTTCCCTCGTAGGTAGTGAAGAGTTCCGCTACGACCCGGCCGCCAACAGGCTGGACTTCAATGCGCGGCAGTTTGAGAAGGTCCAAGACAACCGCATCAAGCGTTGGCGGGATCAGGAGTATAGGTACGACCCGTGGGGCAACCTGATCGAGAAGCGCTCGGGGCATAGCAAGTTGCAGAGCTTTAGCTATGACTGTGAGAACCGGCTGGTTCGGGCTGAGACGCTGGTCAATGGCAAGTTGGAAAGCACCGGCGCGTATCGCTATGACAGCCTGGGTCGACGGGTAGCCAAGCAGTCCGAGATCAACGGCACCACCGAGCAGAAGCGTTTCCTCTGGCAAGGGCTGAGGATGCTGCGTGAGGAGATGCCGGGGCGGAGCATCCTCTATCTCTACGAGCCGGGCAGCTATGCGCCGTTGGCTCGCGTTGATCAGGCTGAAGGGGAAGAGCAGACGGTCTACTACTTCCATACGGACCAGATTGGGACGCCATTAGAGTTAAGTAACAGCGAAGGCGAGATCGTTTGGCAGGCGACGTATCGTTCTTGGGGAGCGATTGAGCAGCTTACCATCAGTAACATTGAGCAGAATCTGCGTTTCCAAGGTCAGTACTATGATGACGAGACGGGACTGCATTACAATACTTTTAGATATTATGATCCTGAAACCGGTCGCTTCATCAGCCATGACCCGATAGGCCTGTTGGGCGGATACGATCTTTATAGCTATGTTTCTAATCCCTTTAATAGAATCGACCCATGGGGCTGGTGCGAAAAGAAAGGGATGGGTGTGAGTAAGTTTGGGCATCATGTTCCATCGGTACGGAAGTCTAAAGGAAGACCTTTTGCCGTATCGAGATCTGATAAAACCAGGCCGACATTATTTCCAAAGGGGGAAAATCCAGAGCATGAACATTGGCTTCTACATGAGGCGGAACGAGGGCCAATTGGTCCACGACAAGGAGACTTCAAGGGCACTGATGATCAGCTTTTTTCTGCGTATCGAGAGGCATATAAAGATTTGGATCACATAAAGGTAGATGTGGTTTCTCCAAATGGAACTCATGTACTTGGGGAAAGTGTTACTCCGCGCGCAGCGGTTGATTTAATTGAAAACTGGCTTAAAGAGAGTGGCTTGAGATGAGTAATTCTTTGGATTCTATAAAGCAGATTGTTGAGAGAGATGGTTTTTTTGAAACTATCTTGAATGGTGTTAGTGACTGGGATAACGCTTTAGATGAGCGTGACGAGCCTGAGTTTGATGAGGCGTGGGTCAGCGCTTTTGAAGAGCTTAAGGCTCTTGATTACCCTGTCTGCGGGAGCGAGGTAATTGTAAGTGAGATAAGAGAGTTGGTCTTCAAAAAGGTTTTTTCTCTTGTGAGTAATTCTGAAGTTGCAGGTTATATCTCGGATGATTTTGGACTTATTGCAGAATCGGCTTCTAAGTTCCACAGCGTGGATTTTATTAGTAAGCTTTTGGCTAGTTATGTTTCCGGGTGCTTTCCGAGGTGAGCAGATCTGTGTAGGAGTGGGGGGGGTAGTAGCGGTAGGCTTCTGTGATGCCGCTACGGAGCTCCGAGAGTTTAGCAAGCAATTGACGAGAAGTCCTGCCTTGCCACAGGCTGAAGATACTCTTCAGCCACTTTTTGGAATTGCGATTTAATAGATGGTGGCATGAACTAAAAAAGCACCGCTGCAACATGCTGGTTTGCGAGGCTCTTTATTAAGTCGGAATTGTCCTGGTCTGAGGTGGCGATTGATCTTAATGATGTCGCAGCGCTTCGAAACTCAGATTTTTGCTCAATTGCCAGAGTCATTGAAGCATTTTTTGGGGCGGGGTAAGTGATACGACTTGGTGAGATAGTGATGACGAAAGCGAAGCGATTCGATTAAAGCTATAGCACGGTCTGGGGCTCAAGATGCTTCTGATGCGAATTGTTTCGGTGGGCTATTGTAACTGTGAAAGTTTAACAAGTTATGCCTGTAACGTTGCTCTCATTTGCAATTTATGATGGTGGTAATTTTCTGCCTTGACTTGGTCGGCGGGTGAGCATGTTTTGATTCGACCGATCTTATAGCTCTGAACTTCCTGTTAGTGAAAATTAACTAAGCTTATCGTTGGCTGGCTCAGATGTTCGTTGTTTTTGTTTTTGATCTAAAAGATGAGCCAGAGATTGATTTGTGAGCGCGTGACTAATCAGCTAAGCATTATTAGTAGCTAAGGATTTTGATTGGCAGGGTTGGAGTTCCATGAGTTTACAAAGGGTATGGTTGGCGTTGCAAATTCCGCTTGTCTAACCAGTTGATCTTTAAAAATCTAAATTAAGGCCTGAGGCACAAGCCTCAGTCCTGTTGGCGAAGTGCCAAACTGCTGCAACGCTTTAAAAAACGGCCTCGGCCACTTCCTGCACTGCACCTGCACCATACAAGGCACGCTGACCGACATCAGCGCCACCAGCGGCACCCCTGCGCAGCTTCAGCTACGCCGACGGCGTGATGGTGACCCACAGCAACGCCATTGGCCTGGGCTGCCACTACCGCTGGGAAACCCTCAACGGGAAACCCCGCGTGGTCGAGCACTGGACCAGCGACGGCGAGCACTTCCACTTCCGCTACGACTTCACCCAGCGCACCAGCTGGGCCACCGACGTGCTCGGCCGCGAGCTGGAGATTCAATACAACGAAGACCACCGCGTCATCGCCAGCCGCGACTACGGCGGCGAGCGCTACGCCATCGACCTGGACGATTTCGGCAACATGGTCGGCCTGACCCTGCCGGACGGCAACCAGTTGCACTTCAAGTACGACGAGTTCGCCCGCCTGCTCGAAGAAACCGACCCGCTGGGCCGCACCATCGCCTACGAATACCACCACCTGACCACCCTCGTGACCAAGGTCACCTACCCGGACGGCAGCACCTGGCAGGCGCGCTACGACGACAAGGGCAACCTGCTCGCCGAAATCGATGCGCTGGGCCAGATGACCGAGTACCTCAACGGCGATGATGGCCTGCCGCACACCATCATCGATGCGACGTACAAATCCAAGCACCTGTGGTGGAACACCCTGGCCCAGGTCGAGCGGTATCAGGACTGTTCGGGCAAGAACACCTATTACCGCTACGACGAGCGCCATCACCTGGTGGCCGTGACCGATGCGTTGAACCAGACCACCATGCTGGAACGCAAACCGGACGGGGAGGTGGTCAAGATCGACCACCCGGACGGCACGGCAGAGACCTTTACCTACAACCCGTACGGCCAGGTGCTGACCCATACCGATGGCAAGGGCCAGACCACGCGTTTGTTGCGCACCGCCCGAGGCCTGCCGAGCAGCCGCCAGGATGCCAAAGGTCAGCAAGTTCGCTATGAGTACGACAAGGCCGTGCGCCTGACCGCGTTGGTCAACGAAAACAGCATGCCGTACCGCTTTGCGTACGATGCCTCGGACCGGCTGATTGAAGAAGTGCGGGTGGACAACCTGACGCGGCGTTTCACCTACAACGACGGCGGTCATCTGACTCGGCTGGATGAAATTGGTTACGGCGAGAACGGTGAACAGCCCCAGCGCGAAACGCTGTTCGAACGCGACCCCATTGGCCGCCTGATGGCCAAGCTCAACCGTGATGCGCGACAAGACTATGCCTATGACGATGTTGACCGGTTGCTGAGCATTGAGCGGCAACCCAGCGGCATCGGCAAACAACTCGGCATCACCGAAGAAAAGCTGGAATACGCCTATGACCTGCTGGGGCGACTGACCCAAGAAATCACCCCACAAGGCGTGCTCGGCTACGAATATGATCCGCTGAGCAACCTGACCACGCTGACCCTGCCGGACGGGCGCAAGGTCAACCACCTGTACTACGGCAGCGGCCACCTGCACCAGCTGAACCTGGACGGCCAGGTCATCAGCGACATGGAACGCGATGACCTGCACCGTGAGGTATATCGCACGCAGGGCAAGCTGACCAGTTGCTTTGGCTACGACGCCATGGGGCGCAAGGCGTGGCAGTTTGCTTCGACCCTGCCGGCAGAAAAGCTGTCGCAGGTGCACAACCCCGGTATCAATACCTCGTTGCTAGTGGAGCACGCCTACAATCCGATTCACCGTCGCTACCAGTACGACCCGGCGGGCGAATTGGTGCGCACGCTGGACAAGCTGCGTGGCGAGATCAAGTACGAATACGAAGCCAACGGCCAGTTGCATAGCCGCGATACCGGCTCGTTGGTCGGCAGCGAAGAGTTCCGCTATGACCCGGCCGCCAACCGCCTGGACTTCAATGCGCGGCAACTGGAGAAGGTCAAGGACAACCGTATCAAGCGTTGGCGGGATCAGGAGTACCGCTACGACCCTTGGGGGAATCTGATCGAGAAGCGTTCGGGGCACAGCAAGCTGCAGAGCTTTAGCTATGACTGCGAGAACCGGCTGGTGCGTGCCGAGACAGTGGTCAACGGCAAGCTGGAAAGTACGGGCGCTTATCGCTATGACAGCCTGGGGCGGCGGATTGCCAAAACCGCTGAAATCGGCGGCACCTCGGAGCAGAAGCACTTCCTCTGGCAAGGGCTGAGGATGCTGCGTGAGGAGACGCCGGAGCAGAGCATTTTGTATCTCTATGAGCCGGGTAGCTATGCGCCGTTGGCGCGGGTTGACCAGGCGGAAGGGGATGAGCAGAAGATCTATTACTTCCATACCGATCAGATTGGTACGCCGCTGGAGCTGACTGATAGTCAGGGCGAGATTGTCTGGCAGGCGACGTATCGGTCGTGGGGGGCGATTGAGCAGCTGACGATCAGTGAGGTCGAGCAGAATATGCGCTTTCAAGGGCAGTATTTTGACAATGAGGCAGCCCTTAACTACAACACCTTCAGGTACTATGATCCAGAAATTGGACGCTTCATCACTCCAGATCCGATAGGGTTGGAAGGTGGGGATAATCTTTACAAATACACTCCAAACCCAGTGCGATGGATTGACCCTCTTGGATGGGTACATGAATTAGCGCCTGGCTATAATGTCTATGGGTTGTTTGATAAAGGTGCTGAAAAGCCCTACTACGTAGGGATCACTGATGATTTATCCCGCCGGAGGAATGAGCACATGGGCACAGGAAGGTTAGGGCGTGGATCTCAAATGGTCCCGCTTGATAAAAATGTGACCTATGGTGAGGCTCGCGGTTTTGAACAGGCTTATATAGAACACTATGAGACGAAAACTGGAGTGATTGGTGAGGATATCTCGTCGACTAATCGCGGTAACAAAATCAATTCTTATGATCATGCTAACACAACAAGAAGTGCCGCTCGACAGGCGAACTTTGAAAGTAATTTCGATAGAAAGACTGCTGGTTTGAAAGGAGCTTGTGGATGAGTGCTATTCAATTTTTTGGTTGGGATAAAAAAGCAAAAACTGCATTGCGAAGTATAAAAATCGGAGATATTTTCTGCTTTGTAATAAATGGCAGAGGCTATGGTGTAGGGCGAATCATGACCCGTAATAGCCTTGGCCATGTTGCGGAGATATTTGATGTCGTAACCCAAGAGCCGAACATAAATGAAATTCCTGAAAAAAGGTTTGCTAGACCTGTTATTTTAGATTCGTACTCACTTTTTGATCGTAAAACGGAGGGGGACTGGCGAATTATTGCTCACGACCTGGAGTATCAACCTTCGGTTGAGGAACCAGTCCGATTTGTTTATGGAGTGGCTGACAATGTAAAATTGGTTGATATATTTGACAATGAAGTGCCCTTTAGTGGTGCTAAAGCTAGCTTTCCTCTCTACGCGCCTATGGGTGATGAAGATATTAAAGAGTTTATGGGTGTTTAACTAGGTGTCGATACTTGGGTTTCTTGTTTCTTGTAGGGCTATTGTAAGTGAGCCGTTCGGTGGTTAGCTGGGTGAAAGTATGCTATCTGTATACAGGTCTAGCCTGAAGAATTCTGTCATGAATCAATTTTATTCTGCATTAAATGTGGTGTTGTCAGGCAGGTATAGAAATTTTTTAGTAAGAATGAATGGTTGTTACCAGGCTGCGCTAGATTCATTGATGAGTTAAGTTTTATTGGAGGTGTATTGGCTATCGGTGAAAGACGTGAGGTGGAAATTTTTTGTGCTGCTATGTGAGGCAGGTTGGGAACTGTTATTGGGGGCGAACTCACTTGCATGAGGGTGGATCAGCTAATAGGATTGACATGGCTGAGCAGAATGACTCAGGTCATTTGTATTTCATTGCGGATGGCATAGATGGTTCTTTGATGCGTTAGTCACCGCTCTCGGTGGGAGTGTGATTTTGATCCAGGAAGAATGATTTAAGATCCTGCTCTGTAAGCTACTAGAGTGGGGCCTTTCTGAAATCTTAGGCCGCTCCTGCGTCGCTGGTCGCGAAGTTAAGTAATGCAGAGGGTGGGCTTGGTCTAAGGTTTTTGTCCCGCGCCCTCTCCTTGAATGAGTAATGGCTTTAAGTGTTGCTGTTGACTTGTGGAGGCTTGTCTTGCCGACCCCCGATCTTTAAAAAAATTCTAGAACGAGAGCGAATGCCAACCTTGTCTCATTCGCTTTCATTTCATGCTCTGGAGCGATTAGGGCTATTTGTCAAAGATTTTATACAAAATTATTCATTTCGAAGTGAGATAGCGGCAGACTTTCTTGCTGGCGAAGTTTCCAACCCCGCGTGGTCGAGCACTGGACCAGCGACGGCGAGCACTTCCATTTCCGCTACGACTTCACCCAGCACATCAGCTGGGCCACGGACGTACTCGGTCGCGAGCTGGAGGTGCAGTACAACGCCGACCACCGGGTGTTTGCCAGCCGCGACTACGGCGGCGAGCGCTACGCCATCGACCTGGACGATTTCGGCAACATGGTCGGCCTGACCCTGCCGGACGGCAACCAGTTGCACTTCAAGTACGACGAGTTCGCCCGCCTGCTCGAAGAAACCGACCCGCTGGGCCGCACCATCGCCTACGAATACCACCACCTGACCACCCTGGTGACCAAGGTCACCTACCCGGACGGCAGCACCTGGCAGGCGCGCTACGACGACAAGGGCAACCTGCTCGCCGAAATCGATGCGCTGGGCCAGATGACCGAGTACTTCAACGGCGAAATCAACGGCACTGCCGAGCAGAGCGTTTCCTCTGGCAAGGGCTGAGGATGCTGCGTGAGGAGACGCCGGGGCAGAGCACTCTGTATCTCTATGAGCCGGGTAGCTATGCGCCGTTGGCACGGGTGGATCAGGCGGAAGGGGAAGGGCAGAAGGTCTACTACTTCCATACCGATCAGATCGGTACGCCGCAGGAGTTGACGGATAGCGACGGTGAGATTGTCTGGCAGGCGACGTATCGGTGTTGGGGGCAGATCGAACAACTGATGGTCAAGGATATAGATCAGAACCTCCGTTTTCAGGGGCAGTATTTCGACTCAGATACGGGCCTGCACTACAACACATTTAGATACTATGATCCTGAAATTGGACGGTTTATTAGCCAAGACCCTATTGGCTTAGGAGGTGACTGGAATCTATGCAAATACGTAGCCAACCCAACAGCTTGGGTGGATCCCCTTGGCCTGGATGCACTAAGCACTCTTGCAGAGCGCGGGTATTCAGGTGTAACGAACACACTGGGGGTGGGTTAGATTATTCTGGCAGTAATGCCCTTTATGCGAAAAGGCCTAATGTCAACCCTATACTTACAATAGAATATACGGGCGACTACATTAAGGATTTTGAAGCAGCGAATAAGGTCGCTGAATTGAATCAGAAAACGACCCCTCGTGGCTATGTTTGGCATCATCTGGATGACTATGATCCTAAAACTAACAGTGTTACTATGCAGCTAGTGGAGCAGAGAGCACACCAAGGTATTCCTCATAAAGGAGGAGTGGCCCAGTACAAGGCAGCAACTGGTAAGCCATATACATTCCCTGCCAGGAAACCAGCGACAGCAAAAAAGGCAGGAGGAACGGCATGTTAGATCTCGAAGAGTCTGAGTCGGGTATTGATATGGGCGATTTTTCCCAAATTGAATATTTGGCAGGAGCAAAGCTTCCTCCTCTATTCAAGAAGATTTATCTTAAGAATAATGGCGGCTTTCCCGAGGCGACCGAGGTCGAAGGTGATCAGTATGTTTTCAGTATAAATGGTTTTAATCCAATAAAATTTGGTAATCTACCGATAGAAAAATTAATGCAAGAGTATGCGAGTCAAGAGCGCAGTCTTGAAGGTTATATTCCTTTTGCATATGATGATGGTGGAAATAGCTTTATGCTTTCTTTGAACAAAGAAGATGCCGGGATGGTATATTTGTGGCTTCAAGATGAAAAGCGCTTGGAAAAGGTTTGTTCGAGGTTTGATGATTTTATAAGTTCACTTTGTGGGGGGTAAAGATTTTTTGTCCGTCCGATATCGCTATCGGTAATTTGCTTGGGTGAAGATGGTGACCAAGGTCACCTACCCGGACGGCAGCACCTGGCAAGCGCTACGACGACAAGGGCAACCTGCTCGCCGAAATCGACGCGCTGGGCCAGATGACCGAGTACCTCAACGGCGATGATGGCCTGCCGCACACCATCATCGATGCGACGTACAAATCCAAGCACCTGTGGTGGAACACCCTGGCCCAGGTCGAGCGGTATCAGGACTGTTCGGGCAAGAACACCTATTACCGCTACGACGAGCGCTATCACCTGGTGGCCGTGACCGATGCGTTGAACCAGACCACCATGCTGGAACGCAAACCGGACGGGGAGGTGGTCAAGATCGACCATCCGGACGGCACGGCAGAGACGTTTACCTACAACGTCTACGGCCAGGTGCTGACCCATACCGATGGCAAGGGCCAGACCACGCGTTTGCTGCGCACCGCCCGACGCCTGCCGAGCAGCCGCCAGGATGCTAAAGGTCAGCAAGTTCGCTACGAGTACGACAAGGCCATCCGCCTGACTGCGTTGGTCAACGAAAACAGCATGCCGTACCGCTTTGCCTACGATGCGTCGGACCGGCTGGTGGAAGAAGTGCGGGTGGACAACCTGACGCGGCGCTTCACCTACAACGACGGCGGTCATCTGACCCGGCTGGATGAAATTGGTTACGGCGAGAACGGTGAACAGCCACAACGCGAAACGCTATTCGAGCGCGACCCCATTGGCCGCCTGATGGCCAAGCTCCACCGCGATGCGCGACAAGACTATGCCTATGACGATGTTGACCGGTTGCTGAGCATTGAACGGCAACCCAGCGGCATCGGCAAACAACTCGGCATCACCGAAGAAAAGCTGGAATACGCCTATGACCTGCTGGGGCGACTGACCCAGGAAATCACCCCACAAGGCGTACTCGGCTACGAATATGATCCGCTGAGCAACCTGACCACGCTGACCCTCCCGGACGGGCGCAAGGTCAACCACCTGTACTATGGCAGCGGCCATCTGCACCAGCTGAACCTGGACGGCCAGGTCATCAGCGACATGGAACGCGATGACCTGCACCGTGAGGTGTATCGCACGCAGGGCAAGCTGACCAGTTGCTTTGGCTATGACGCCATGGGGCGCAAGGCGTGGCAGTTTGCTTCGACCCTGCCGGCGGAAAAGCTGTCGCAAGTGCAAAACCCGGGCATCAACACTTCGCTGCTGGTGGAGCACGCCTACAACCCGATTCACCGTCGCTACCAGTACGACCCGGCGGGCGAATTGGTGCGCACGCTGGACAAGCTGCGTGGCGAGATCAAGTAGGAATACGAAGCCAACGGCCAGTTGCATAGCCGCGATACCGGCTCGTTGGTCGGCAGCGAAGAGTTCCGCTATGACCCGGCCGCCAACCGCCTGGACTTCAATGCGCGGCAGTTGGAGAAGGTCAAGGACAACCGTATCAAGCGTTGGCGGGATCAGGAGTACCGCTACGACCCTTGGGGGAATCTGATCGAGAAGCGTTCGGGGCATAGTAAGTTGCAGAGCTTTAGCTATGACTGCGAGAACCGCTTAGTGCGTGCCGAGACAGTGGTCAACGGCAAGCTGGAAAGTACGGGCGCTTATCGCTATGACAGCCTGGGGCGGCGGATTGCCAAAACCGCTGAAATCGGCGGCACCTCGGAGCAGAGGCACTTCCTCTGGCAAGGGCTGCGGATGCTGCGTGAGGAGACGCCGGGGCAGAGTACTCTGTATCTCTATGAGCCGGGTAGCTATGCGCCGTTGGCACGGGTGGATCAGGCGGAAGGGGAAGGGCAGAAGGTCTACTACTTCCATACCGATCAGATTGGTACGCCGCTGGAGCTGACGGATAGCGACGGTGAGATTGTTTGGCAGGCGACGTATCGCTCTTGGGGAGCGATTGAACAGCTTGCGGTCAACGAAGTTGAGCAGAACCTGCGTTTTCAAGGCCAGTTCTTTGATAGTGAAACTGGACTGCACTACAACACATTTCGATATTACGATGCGGAACTAGGGCGCCATGTAACAATTGATCCAATCGGGCTTGTGGGGGGCAACCTATACAAGTATGTACCTAATCCGGTTAGCTGGCTGGAAACATTAGGTTGGCTTGCCTACAATATCATGCCGGGGATTGAAGGCTTTCAAAAGCACCATATTTTTCCGCAGCAGCTGTCTAACCATGCGGCCATGCAGGCGGGAGAAGTAAATATTCATAAGTTGTCTAATATAATATATTTGCCTAAGTATGAGGAAAATCATCCCTACTCGAACTGTGCGTCGAGGTCCTCATGCGCAGTATAGTGCCGCTGTTGAGGAAAACCTGGATATTACCATGATTATGGTAAAAAGAATGGTTGGAATAAAGCCGATTACCAGAAAGCTATCCATGGAATAATGGTTGATGAGAGGAAAGGTCTTCGTTCCGGTAAAACAATGTTGAACAAAAACTCTGTTCGAGGGATGAGTTGTGGCTGATAACTATATTCTGTGTATTTCAGATGATTATCCGGAAAGCTACTGGCTTAAGGCTAAGGTTTTGTCGGGCGAGGATTCAAGTATATTTAAGGAGGGCTTGGTTGTAACAGATTCTGTAGTTGTGCGGTTTGAAAGCGCTAAAGGCATTAGCGCCAGGAAGTTATTGGAATACGATTTTTTCTTTAGTGATGGGCCAAATTTGATCTCGCCGCGACTGTACGAACTAATGGTTAAGGAGGGTGTTTCTGGTGTTCAGTTTATTGATGCTGAATTAGTGGTTTCAGGTGTCTCCTATGCCGGGTATAAGCTATTCAATGTTGTCACTACATCGCCTGTGTTTGATTTGAAGGGTTCTGAAAGTGAGCCCTTGCTTAGTTACTTGCCGGATGGGCCGAGATGGTTTACTAAGATTGTGTTGGCTGAGGGTGCTGACTTGTCCAGCGATATTATAAGGGCTGAGGAAGATATCGCTACGATTGTTGTGGCTGCTCGGGTGAAGACTATTTTTGAGAAAAACAATATTTGTGGCGTGCAGTTCAAGGTATAGCGGCCTTTGGTAAGTCAGGTATCATGTGTCGCTGTGAGACTTGATGGGCGTTGGCAGATTGCTCTTTTAAAACTTAGCGTTTTTTTGGGGGCTTGGACACCTCCTCAATCCATTATCTTCTTCGTATGCCGGGTTGCCATTACCTTTCAATCGGAACGGTCATTGGGTCTGACAGTTCAGTAAGTCGTGGTCCGCCACAGCAATGCCCTTGATTTGCGAGTACCGCTGGCAATTTCATCACGACAAACCCCCTGTGGTGAAGCACTGGTCCAGTGATGGCGAGCACCACCATTCCGCTACTGAGCCGGGCAGCTATGCACCGTTGGCTCGTCTTGATCAGGCGGAGGGCCAAGAGCAGAAGGTCTACTACTTCCACACCGATCAGATCGGCACGCCCCTTGAAATGAGCAATAGTGAGGGTGAGATCGTTTGGCAGGCGACGTATCGTTCGTGGGGGGCGATTGAGAGCCTTGCTGTTAATGAGATTGAGCAAAATCTGCGATTCCAAGGTCAGTATTTTGATTACGACACAGGACTTCATTACAATACGTTACGGTACTATGACCCTGAAGTTGGTAAGTTTTTAACGCAAGATCCAAGCGGTTTATATGGTGGTTTGAACCTTTATGAGTATACAGTCAATCCATTCATCTGGGTGGATCCCTTGGGCCTGTGCGCCGATACTGTCAAGTGGGGTAATCATCTCAGAAGCATTGGTGGAGGTGACCCCTCTAAAGGAATGGTCAGGCCGCATGCCCATCACATTGTGTTCAAGAATGGTAAAGGCAAAGAGATGCGAGCTATTCTTGATAAGAGTAAGGAAATTCTGGAAAGACATGATATTGATTGGTGAAAGGGTAAAGAGAACGTGGTTTGGACACCCAATACTGGGCACTCAACTGCGAAAAGTATACGAGGCTTTGGCTAAGGCCGATGCCGGTGGCGCAAGGTCCAGAGATAGCGTAGTCGCAGCTATAAAAAAATGAGACAGCATTTAGCGGACGGTACGATTGATTTATTGCCATAGATGATGAAGGTGAGTACATGGACTGTAAGGGTTTGAAAGAAAAAATTAAGGCGGCTACGATTGCCGCTATTAATAGAATGGCTAATGAGTTTTCGGGTCATGAAGTTTGTGCGTTTGCTCTTTACTCGGACACAGATGCTCGTACTTTAGTCCCCACCTTTAATCTGAAGAGCAATTTGGAGGCAATGCAGTCGAGTGATCCAGATGATGCTATATATTATAAGTGGGCGCCAGCGGAGTGGAGCCATGAAGCTTATGCTGCTGAATTGTTTGATGGGATTTCTGAGGAGTTAGCAAGCCTGAGCGATTCCGTAAGTCCAGAGCAAGATTTTGAAGCTCATTATGAAGGTGTTTTTCAAATGTGCGTAGACGTGTTGGATGAGGTGCGTGCTACGCATTTGTCCGGTAAAATTGTAGTTTTTGCGGTTTCCGATATGGTTAGGCCAGACTGGGAGTGCAAGTGGATTGCCCAGTTGAACTCGGCGGAGGAGGCCAAGGAGTTCGAGATTTGGATAAATGGTCTCTGACGATTCACATTTTGACTTAAGCCGTATAATTCAATGTTCTTGGTTTCTGGGTGGTGTATAGATTAGCGCCCTGTTATAAGATTTGGCGTCATCGGTCAAATCAGTTCCACTTTACATAATGTGTATGTTCTACAGGCCGAATCTAGGTCATGCTCTTTAAAATAGGAGATGATATCTATGGGGCAGTAACCGCCCCAATTTATTGAGATTCATTTAAGTCTGCAGTAGGGGTTATGTCGCTGCCATTGCCGCGCTTGAGGTTATCCAAAGCTACGCTTAGTGAGGGAACGAGATTTTCTGTCGCGAAGACGGCCTGCCGCATACCATCCTCGATGCCCACTTCAAGTCCAAGTACCTGTGGTGGAACGCGTACGCCCAGGTCGATCGTTTCGACTACTCGGGCAAAAGCACCTACTACCGCTACGATGAGCGGCAACACCTGATCGCCGTCACCGATGTACCTACAACGCCCTCGGCCAAGTGCTGACCCACACCGACGGCAAAGGCTAGATCACGCGCCTGCAACGTACTTCGCGTGGCCTGCCCAGCAGACGCGAGGATGCTAAAGGGCAGTCGATTCGTTACGAGTACGACAAAGCGATTCGCCTGACTGCGTTGGTCAACGAAAACAGCGCGGCCTACCGCTTTGCCTATGACGCCTCGGACCGCCTGAGTGAAGAAGTGCGGCCGGACAACCTGACCCGGCGCTTCAGCTATGACGCGGGCGGCAATCTGGTTCGCCTGGATGAAATCGGCTATGGCGAAAACGGCGAGCGCCCGGAACGCAACACGCTGTTCGAGCGTGACGCAATTGGCCGCTTGCTGGCCAAGGTCAACCGCGATGCGCGACAACACTATGCCTATGACGATGTTGATCGGTTGCTGAGCATTGAGCGCACGCCGAGCAGTGTGGGCAAGCAGTTGAGCATCAGGGAGGAAAAGCTGAGTTACCGCTACGACCTGCTGGGACGCTTGACGTAGGAACTGACCCCGAGCGGAGCACGGGATTATGAATACGACCCGCTGAGCAACCTGACCACACTGACCCTACCAGACGGGCGCAAGGTCAACCACCTGTACTACGGCAGTGGTCACCTGCACCAGCTGAACCTGGACGGCCAGGTCATCAGCGACATGGAGCGCGATGACCTGCATCGCGAGGTGTATCGCACGCAGGGCAAGCTGACCAGTTGCTTTCGTTACGACGCCATGGGGCGCAAGGCCTGGCAGTTTGCGTCAACGGTACCCGCCGACAAGCTGTCGCAAGTGCACAACCCAGCATCAATACGTCGTTGCTGGTGGAGCATGCGTACAACCCGATTCACCGCCGTTACCAGTACGACCCGGCTGGGGAGTTGGTACGCACCCTCGACAAATTGCGTGGCGAAATCAAATACGAGTACGAAGCCCACGGCCAGTTGCACAACCGTGATACCGGTTCCCTCGTAGGTAGTGAAGAGTTCCGCTACGACCCGGCCGCCAACAGGCTGGACTTCAATGCGCGGCAGTTTGAGAAGGTCCAAGACTACCGCATCAAGCGTTGGCGGGATCAGGAGTATAGGTACGACCCGTGGGGCAACCTGATCGAGAAGCACTCGGGGCACAGCAAGCTGCAGAGCTTTAGCTATGACTGCGAGAACCGGCTGGTTCGGGCTGAGACGCTGGTCAATGGCAAGTTGGAAAGCACCGGCACGTATCGCTATGACAGCCTGGGACGCAGGGTAGCCAAGCAATCGGAGATCAACGGCATCACGGAGCATAAGCGCTTCCTCTGGCAAGGGCTGAGGATGCTGCGTGAGGAGACGCCTGAGCAGAGTATTCTGTATTTCTACGAGCCGGGTAGCTATGCGCCGTTGGCGCGAGTGGATCAGGCGGAAGGGGAAGGGCAGAAGGTCTACTACTTCCATACCGATCAGATCGGTACACCGCTGGAGCTTACGGATAGCGAGGGTGAGAATGTCTGGCAGGCGACGTATCTGCCTTGGGGGGGGCGATTGAGCAGTTAGCCATCAATGAAGTCGAGCAAAATCTGCGCTGCCAGGGCCAGTACTTCGAAAGTAGATAGATTTACTACTCAAGATCCCATTGGAATTGATGGTGGATCCAATCTTTATTTATATGGAATCAACCCTATAGCGTGGGTTGATCCATCAAAAAGTCGACGTCGAGCGCCGTTGCCTGTTGAGGAGATTGATGATGGGATGGTGGAATGTACCCGGAAAAAATGAATTAGTTGTCGGAGATATTCCCTTAGATCGAATTGGGAAGTTGTTGGAGGAGCTTCAGGAGCTTTATCTCGAATCCTTGGGTAGACGTCCTGCGCTTGGTGAAATACGCTATATGATTGAGTTATCTCTCAAGGTTAATGGTCCCGGGTTGTTTTATGGCCTGGAAACTGGCTCAGATAAGTGTGAGGATGCTTCAGTGCGCAAAAATCAAACCATCAAATATTCATCGGGCGACATCCTTGCTTTTAAAATTGACGAGGAAGTGTATGGATTCGCGAGGTTGATAAGAAAGATAGAGCTGGGTTATGTCTCTGAGATTTATTGTGAGACTGCTGCGTCGCCCAGTGAGGGGTTATCTGTCAGAAATAAAATAAAAAAATTCCCGGTTATATTGGATACTTTTTCGTTGTTAGAAATGGGAGAGGGGGAATGGTCTGTGATCGGCAATGCGAAAGGAGAGAATGATGATAAAATAGATGGTTTGCGGTTTGTGTTTGGCACTCCGCCATTTGACTTGAAAAGTATTGATGTAAATGAGGATGAGAAAAAAATATCAGAGAATGATTCTCTAGGTCTGCCTCCTTATGAGCAGATGGGCGACGAGGATGTTAAGGAGCTGTTTGAGGCAGGCTGAATGATATTGTTGGCGTAGCTTGTTGAATTTTTTATAGGCGAAATTTAAACTCGAATGCAGTTTTAGCTTTTTCTGTAAATTGATGGCAATGTTCTGGTAAATTAGTTCCGATCGTAAGATTTTCGATTTGCTTTGCTTCCTGTAGGTCTTTGAATATGGGCGTCGATCTGGAGTGATGTTCACCTGCTGATTAAATACTTGAATGACGATCTTTAAAATTGTTGAATCGGAAGCGGGTGGCGGCAGTTTGAGAAGGTCCAAGACAACCGCATCAAGCGTTGGCGCGATCAGGAGTACCGTTACGACCCGTGGGGCAAACTGATCGAGAAGCGCTCGGGGGATAGCAAGCTGCAGAGTTATAGCTATGACTGCGAGAACCGGCTGGTTCGGGCGGAGACGCTGGTGAATGGCAAGCTGGAACGCACCGGCTCGTATCGGTATGACAGCCTGGGTCGACGGGTAGCCAAGCAGTCGGAAATCAACGGCATCACGGAGCAGAAGCGCTTCCTCTCGTAAGGACTGAGGATGCTGCGTGAGGAGACGCCGGAGCAGAACATCTTGTACCTGTACGAGCCAGGCAGTTATGCGCCGCTGGCTCGTGTTGATCAGGCGGAGGGACAAGATCCTAAGGTCTACTACTTCCATACGGACCAGATCGGGACGCCATTAGAGTTAAGTAACAGCGAAGGTTAGATTGTTTGGCAGGCGACGTATCGCTCTTGGGGAGCGATTGAGCAGCTGACCGTCACTGAAATCGAGCAGAATCTGAGATTTCAAGGGCAGTATTCCGACAGCGAAACGGGGCTGTATTAAAACACTTTTTGATATTACGATTCCGTAGTCGGAAGGTTTGTAACTCAAGATCCTATTGGCGGCATGATCAAAAGGGGCAGCAATGCCAGGGTGCAGTTAATGAAAGCAAATAATGTTCGTTACATTACACTTAATGACTCAAGGCTGATTGCTGATGCTGCGCTAAAGATTGGTGGGGCTAGAATTGCTCTAGAGGACTGTGATTTTGGAGTGTTTGCTAGTCAGCAGCCGGGATACTTTTCAAGCGGATCTTGGCATGCGACTTAATCACATCAATTCCCAAAGAGTCATGTCATGTTCCTTTAGTGATTTTATCGATTCTTTAGTTGATGAAGGTGATGTTGATTTTTGATTGTCTGTGGTTCGTTAAATATCTTGAGGTGCAATTGTTGTGATCAATGTTAGGTTCTGTGTAAAAAGAGATGTCGCACACACCGCATGGAGCATGCGAGTGAGACCATGGCGGCATAACTTTTTGGGAGCTTGTCGAGCGTGTCACGATCCGGCGGTTCTCTTTCAGTCAGCCAAACGTGCGTTCGATGATGTTGCGCTGTCGGTATTTGGGCCGGTCGAACAGGGAGGGTAAGCAAGGCTTGGGCTTGGGCTTGCGCTTCATCGAACGCAATATGGAATGCTAACCTCATTCAACAGTGGTTGTACGGAGCTGATGTCACTGGCTTGGCCGCCGGAGAAGAGAGAGCGTAGCGGTGTGCTATTCAATTTTTTGGCTTGAATAAAAAAACTGCATTGCGAAGTATAAAGGTTGGAGATATTTTCTGCTTTGTAATAAATGGCGGAGGCTATGGTGCGGGGCGAATTATGACTCGTAGTATAAATGGTTTCAACTCAATAAAATTTGGTAGTCTGCCGATAGAAACATCAATGAAGGAGTATGCAAGTCAAGATCGCAGGCTTCAAGCCTATATTCCTTTTGCTTATGAGTCTGGTGGAAGCACTTTTATGGTTTCGCTGAACAAGGAAGATGCCGGGATGGTGAAGCTCGGAAGATTATATTCCTGAAGTGTGCCAACCATTCAAGCGTAATTGATGGGTAGTTGAATGCCGATCAGGGGCGCCACGGAAACTACAAGAATCCGTAGAAGGCGGTCTGATCGTCCGCCTTAAAAGTGTAAAAACGGGCTTGCGGGTAACTATTGGAGGCTGGAATGAGAGATATAAAAGATGCGCTGAAGGAATTGAGCTTGGTGCATGATAAATATCAGATTGATGGTTTTTATCGAGCGCTACATGCCGCTGAGTCTAATTGGCCTGCCGAGCTTCCCCGCTCTATTGAAACTGACCTTTTCTATGATGAATACGAGCCTTGTGGTGTGCGGCTTGAGACGGGTCTTACACCTCTTAAGATGTTTGATCTAGCCTCTTTGAAGAAAGCGCAGCTTGGCTATCGTTGGGTCAATTCTGCCGAGAGCGTTGTCTTGAACGATGACTGGCCACACCAAGATCTGGTGATAATGGATGATAGTGGCGGCGGCAAGCCAATCATCGCTGTAACTGATGTTGAGAAAACTCCGGTCTTCGCAAGTTATGATGTCGTAGAATGTTTTCAGGTTGCTGATTCTTTGGCCGACTTTATATTGGCGCTCGCGAGATTGGTAGATATAGTTTACGGTCGGTTCAATATATTTGATATTTCTAGTGATGAGGGTGTTAGTAGCATATTTTTAACCTTGCTGAGTGAAGAAGTTACTCCGATTTTGGGTGAGCATAATGCTGCTCGTTTCGTAGACTATTTTTATGGATAAGTAATCGCTGCTAGCGTTTGTTGGCTTCTTGTTTAGTTCCGTGTAGGTAGTGGCCGAGCGTTCGGTCACTACAAATTTTTAAAGCGTTGATCGCGTATCGGAACACCCATTTTTTCATACCGCTCCCGATCTTCGATGCAAACTTCAAGTCCAAGTATTTGTGGTGGAACGCCTGCGGTCGCGTTGAGCGCTTCGACGACTGTTCGGGCAAGCTCCGCGAGGTGTACCGCGCGCAGGGCAAGCTCACCAGGTGCTTCGGGTATGACGCCATGGGGCGCAAGGGGTGGCAGTTTGCGTCAACGCTGCCGGCAGAAATCTCTCTCAAGTACACAACACCGGCATCAACGCCTCGCTGCTGGTGGTCGACGCTGTAACCCGATTCACCGTCGCTACCCATACGATCCGGCAGGTGAACAGATACGCTCCCTCGACAAAGTGCGTGGCGAAATCAAGTGCGAGTACGAAGGCCACGTCCAGTTGGACAGTCGCAATACCCGCTCGGACAGTGGTAAACGGCTAGATTGAAAATACGAGGGTTTAATAGCTATGAAAGCCTGGTGCGGCGGATTGCCAAGCAGTCGGAGATTAATGGCACCGCGGAGCAGAAGCGTTTCCTGTGGCAAGGGCTCCGGGTATTGCGTGAGGAGACGCCTGGCCAGAGCATTCTGTTTCTTCTACCTTAAGACTGTCGATGATCAAGCCAAGCTTATTGACTTCTGATTTCCCGGCCTAATTCAAGCCCTATCTGCTCCCGATAAGGTCACTCATCCATGTTAAGGCATAGTTTTTTCCCATCCACCATTTTGCAGGGCCATCTATTTTCTGTGTAACTGTCGGGCACAAAACAGAAACCGGGGTGGCTTACCCAATAGGTCTGCCAGGCCGAGCCTGACTTCCTCAGTTGTGGGCAACTGGTATAGTCCAGTTTATTAAGCGCAATTGTCGTGATGATGCCCGCTAACGGCGCGAGCACGATGAGCGAGTAAACAGAGGCTTTCATCATTCCCGTCTGAAATTTCGCAAGGCCGGATTTGGTAGGTGGATCGAACCTTTTTCCTGTGTATATTGCGAACGCGCTTGCAACGACGCAAACAAGCATCACGGGCGGGGCCATGAGCAAGCCGAAAGCCATGTATTGAACCTCAATTGCAGATGCCTGTCGCCACAGCTGCCCGTAAATTGGCAGCACATGAGCAATCAGCCAATAGGTAGAGAATACGCCTATGACCGCACATATCAAAAGGGTCAATGCGGCACGTATCCTGAACTTGACAGATTCAGTAGACCATTTACTCGGAGTCATTGGTGCGTGCTCAAAACCTAGGGTGTTGAAGTCCGGAAAGCGCAGGCAGCTTGACGCCTCAGGCCAATCGAAGCCTGGTGTACTCGGAATAAAATTAGGGGGTAAATCATGTAGTAACCCTGAATCCCTTTGTCGATGGCCGTACGCAATAAGCGCTTCAGTAAAACTATTGATAACGTCATTCTATAGCGCTCAAGGTCGCTCGTGTCGATGGGTTCGGTCAATTGTCGGATATTGTCAACGGGGTAACGTTGGGCGTCCCTTTGATCTCAAGGTCGTTATCCCCAAGCAGAGCACCCAGACACGCCATTGAGTCGCCCCGGCCATGGGCTTCGATAAGAGATCGGTGGCCGCATCCCAAGCCTCGTTCGATAACTACACAGCCGGCCCATCAAAATCTGCCACACGAAAAGGCCAGCCTGCAGATTGACTACCTAACGACGCATCCCGAGCTCAGCATCATCCAGAAGCGCCTTGGCCAGCGCGCTCAGGTAGTAGGACGCCCAGATCAGTTGCGGATTTTCATCCATCACCCCGGTGATGGTCAGATCGCGCACGCAACCCATCAGCTCCGAGGCTTGCTCCCTGGCATCCTGGCAGGGGATACCTGGGGCGATGCAGAACAGCGGGCGGGTTTGGCCCTCAGCCTGGTAGAACATGGTTTTGCCGGGTGTGGTGTATTCGTTTGTGCCGTCTTTTGGCATTGGCTAGCTCCCTGAAAATGCGGGTGCCTGGGCTGGCCCTTTCGCCGGCAAGCCGGGCCCACACGGGTTCACCACGCGCCTAAGGGTCGTCTACAACCTCAGGGGCGGCGCCGTGCGAGTGGTTAGCCTTTGAAAACGCCAGAACAGGCCTGACATGATGCGGCTTAGTGAAGCGTTCTCGGCTCTGTCGGCATTTGCACTTGCACCAAGGCCACCTCAAGCAGCTTGCGCAAGGTTTCGAGCTCGTGCATGGAGGTCATGATCAACAAGGAGCAGGGCGATTTGGGGTGCATCATCATCGCCTGCTGGGCGACGGCCTCGGCACAGAGTGCGTAGTCCGCAGCCATCATGAGTGTGTCTTCCAGGGTGTGGGGAGTGTGGGGTGGGTCGGGGACTATCTTCAGCATAAAACCCTCTCAGTGCCTGCAGGGCTGCCGCAAATCCGCTGTCAAACGGAAAGGGTGGCAGCTGTTCGTGGGTTGACAGACCGAGGGCACTGAGAATCCCGGCGCACACAGAGGTGCCCCACGTACAGCTGCCATAACAGGCATTGCACATGCTCTCAGTGACTCACGGTCTGTCAAAACCGTATCGCCGATTGGCAGCGACCGGCCGAGACTATGACCCACGTTTAGCGCATGCAACGAAAAACAGGTGCACGCATTATCTTTGGGAAATGGACTACAACAAAGGGAATTAATCTGATTCTTTCAGCCGTTTTCCGTAGGAAAACATCCCCGCCACCGTGATGTTCCACCACGTGAAACCACATTCAATTGTGCTCCCGCCCCACTCGCGCTTATCTGTTCGCAACCACGACCTGCCTCAACCGTCGTGACCTCAAAGCGAACAACAAGAACGGGACCCACCCGCGCGAGGAGATTCCCCATGCAGCAGCACCAGCACATCCTGGCCTGGCTCACCGACGTAGCCAGCGACCTGCGCGCCATCCGCCACGATATCCATGCCCACCCCGAACTCGGTTTTGAAGAAAGCCGCACCGCGGCCCTGGTCGCGCAACTGCTCCAGGAGTGGGGCTACGAAGTGCACACCGGCATCGGCAAAACCGGTGTGGTCGGCGTGCTGCGCAATGGCAGCAGCCCACGCAAACTGGGCCTGCGTGCCGATATGGACGCACTGCCTATCGTAGAAACCACCGGCGCTGAATACACCAGCCGTCACCAGGGCTGCATGCACGCCTGCGGCCATGACGGCCACACCACCATGCTGCTCGGCGCGGCTCGCTACCTGGCGGCCACGCGCCAGTTCGACGGCACGCTGACGCTGATTTTCCAGCCGGCCGAGGAGGGCCAGGGCGGGGCCGAGGCGATGCTGGCCGATGGGCTGCTGGAGCGCTTCCCGTGTGATGCGCTGTTCGGCATGCACAACATGCCGGGGCTGCCGGCGGGGCACCTGGGTTTTCGTGAAGGGCCGATGATGGCTTCGCAGGACCTGCTGACCGTGACCATCGAAGGCGTCGGCGGGCATGGCTCCATGCCGCACCTGACGGTCGACCCATTGGTGGCGGCAGCCAGTGTGGTGATGGCGCTGCAAACCGTGGTGGCGCGCAATATCGATGCGCAGGAGGCGGCGGTGGTAACCGTGGGCGCCCTGCAGGCAGGCGAGGCGGCCAACGTGATCCCGCAGCAGGCGCTGCTGCGGTTGAGCTTGCGTGCGCTGAACGCCGAGGTGCGGGCGCAGACCTTGGAGCGGGTGCAGGCGATCATCGTCAGCCAGGCCCAAAGCTATGGCTGCAGCGCCCGCATCGAACACCGCCCGGCGTACCCGGTGCTGGTCAACCACCCCGACGAAAACGCCTTTGCCCACCAGGTCGGCGTCGAGCTGCTCGGCGCCGAGGCGGTGGATGGCAACACCCGCAAGCTGATGGGCAGCGAAGACTTCGCCTGGATGCTGCAACGCTGCCCCGGCGCCTACCTGTTCATCGGCAACGGCGTACAGCGCCCGATGGTGCACAACCCTGCCTACGACTTCAACGACGACATCCTGCTGACCGGTGCCGCCTACTGGGGCGCCCTCACCGAGCGCTGGCTCAACTAGGCAGCTTCAAGCTTCGAGCTTCGAGCTGCAAGTAAAGGCCGCGCATGGCCCGCTTCTGCTTGCAGCTTGCAGCTTGCAGCTTGCAGCTCGCCGTTCGCCGCCGTTTCTGGCCAACAGATTGATGGAGTGTCCCGCATGCAGACTTCGCAAACAGGCGCGTCGCGTACCCGGCAAGTGGTCGCGGCGGTCATCGGTAACGCCCTGGAGTGGTATGACTTTATCGTGTACGGCTTTCTGGCCAGCATCATCGCCCGCCAGTTCTTTCCCTCCGACGACGAGTACGCCTCGCTGCTGATGGCCTTGGCCACCTTCGGCGTGGGCTTTTTCATGCGGCCGGTGGGCGGGGTGCTGCTGGGTATCTATTCCGACCGCAAAGGGCGCAAGGCGGCGATGCAACTGATCATCCGACTGATGACAGTGTCCATCGCCATGATCGCCTTTGCGCCCAGCTACCTGGCCATTGGCATGGGCGCGCCGCTGTTGATCGTGGTGGCGCGCATGCTGCAGGGCTTTGCCACGGGCGGGGAGTACGCCAGTGCCACGGCGTTTCTGGTAGAAAGCGCACCGGCCCACCGCAAGGGGTTGTATGGTTCGTGGCAACTGGTAGGGCAGTGCCTGGCGGTGTTTTCGGGCGCGGCCATGGTCGCGCTGGTGACCCACTTGTGCACACCCGAGGCGTTGGACAGCTGGGGCTGGCGAATTCCGTTCGTGATCGGCTTGCTGATCGGGCCGGTGGGGCTGTGGATTCGCAAGCACATGGAAGAGCCCGAGGCGTTCCTCGAAGCGCGCAAGCAGGCCAAGGGCCAGGCGCCGAGCTTGTGGCAGGTGCTGCGCGAGCATCGGCGCAGCTTGCTGGTGTCGATGGGGCTGGCCTGTGGGGCGACCGTGTCGTTTTACGTGGTGCTGGTGAACATGCCCACCTTCGCCCACAAAAACCTTGGCCTGCCACTGGACCAGGTGCTGCTGGTGCAGATGCTGGCCGTGGGCCTGATGACCGTGGTCATCCCCCTGGCCGGAGCACTGTCGGACCGGCTTGGCCGGCGCCCGGTGCTGATGGCCTTTACCTTGGCATTTTTCGTGATGGTGTACCCGCTGTACGTGTGGGTAGCCGCAGCGCCGTCGATCGAGCGCCTGCTGGTGATGCAACTGCTGCTGTGTACCGCCATCGGCGGCTTCTTCGGGCCGGCGCCCACCGCCTTGGCCGAGCAGTTCCCGATCGAGGTGCGCTCCACCGGGGTGTCGGTGGCCTATAACGTGGCGGTGATGGTGTTCGGCGGCTTCGCGCCGTTGATCGTCACGTGGCTGAGCAAGGTGCTGGGCACCCCGGTGGCGCCGTCGTTCTATGTGCTGTTCGCTTGCTTGTTGACTCTGCTGGGCACCTACTGCCTGAAAGAAGCCCCTCGCGCTGGCAAAGCTGCCGCTTTCAACTTTGGAGTGAAACCGTGAACCCGTTAGCCATTGACCCGATCGTTGCCCTGGATGCCCAGGCGCTGTCCGAGGCGATCCACGCGCGCCAGGTGTCGTGCCGTGAAGTGATGCAGGCCTACCTGGGCCACATCGAGCGCTTCAACCCACAGGTCAATGCGCTGGTGTCGCTGCGCGAGGGCGCGGTGCTGCTGGCCGAGGCCGAGGTGCGTGACCGCGAATTGGCCGCCGGCCAGTCGCGCGGCTGGATGCATGGTATGCCGCAGGCGGTCAAGGACCTGGCCGCCACGGCGGGGCTGCGCACGACGCTTGGCTCGCCGCTGTTTGCCGAGCAAGTGCCGGCGCATGACGCCATCAGCGTGGCGCGGGTGCGGGCGAGCGGGGCGATCATTGTCGGCAAAAGCAATGTGCCGGAATTCGGCCTCGGCTCGCAGAGCTACAACACGTTGTTCGGCACCACCACCAATGCCTATGACCACCGCCGTGTGGCCGGCGGCAGCAGTGGCGGCGCCGCGGCGGCGTTGGCCATGCGCCTGCTGCCGGTGGCTGACGGCAGCGACATGATGGGCTCGCTGCGCAACCCGGCCGCGTTCAACAACGTGTTCGGCCTGCGCCCTTCGCAAGGGCGGGTGCCTTACGGGCCAACGCCGGAGCTGTTCGTGCAGCAGTTGGCCACCGAGGGGCCGATGGGGCGCACGGTGACGGACGTGGCGCGCTTGCTGTCGGTGCAGGCCGGGCACGACCCGCGCGCGCCGCTGTCGCTCAGTGACGGCCCGCGTGACTTTGCCGCCGGGTTGCAGCGCGATTTCAAAGGGGTGCGGGTGGGCTGGCTGGGCAACTTTGACGGCTACCTGCCGATGGACGAGGGGGTGATGGACCTGTGTCAGGCGGCCTTGGCAGACTTCGCCGAGCTGGGCTGCGAGGTCGAGGCGTGCCAGCCAGGGTTTGACCCGGGGCGTTTATGGCAATGCTGGCTCACCCTTCGCCACTTCCTGGTGCACGGCAACCTGGGCGCGGCGTATGCCGACCCAGGCAAGCGTGCACAGCTCAAGCCTGAGGCGCAGTGGGAAGTGGAGGGCGGCCTGCGCCTGACCGCGGCGGACGTCTACCAGGCTTCGCTGGACCGCAGCGCGTGGTACCTGGCGCTGGGCAAGTTGTTCGAGCGTTACGATTATTTGCTGTTGCCGGCTGCCCAAGTGTTCCCTTTCGATGCAGCCGAGCCGTGGCCCAAGGTGGTTGGCGGGCAGGCGATGGACACCTACCACCGCTGGATGGAGGTGGTGATTGGCCCGACTTTGGCCGGCCTGCCGAGCATGAGCGTGCCGGTGGGGTTCAACGCCGCCGGGCTGCCGATGGGCCTGCAGATCATAGGCCCGGCCCAGGCGGACCATGCCGTGCTGCAACTGGCCTATGCCCACGAACAACTGACCCGCTGGGTAGCGCGGCAGCCGCCTGGGTGCCTGCAGGTGCGCTGAAAGCCCTGGGCAGGCCCGTATCTTGCTGGGCATGATGACCATCCACGCACAGACACGGAGGTCGAACCCATGGGTATTACCGCAGACAGCGGGGGCGTGCGCTCGGTGGAGCGGGCACTGGCGATTGTCGAACTGCTTGGTGAACACCACGCGCTGGGGCTCGAAGAGCTGCATTACCTGACGGCACTGCCCAAAGCCACGGTATCGCGCATGCTCGCCACCTTGCAGGAGCAGGGCTGGGTCTACCGTGGCCTGAGCGACCGCCGTTACCGCTTGTGTGCCCGGCGCCTGTTTGGCGACCGCCAGCTGCGCTTCAAGCGCACACTGGTGGAACGCGCCGCGCCGCTGTTGTTGGAGCTGAGCGAGCGCACCGGGCTGGTGGCGGACCTTTCTTCTTTTGACGGCGAACGGCTGGAGGTGATGGAAAGCGCCATTGCGCAGGTGCTGCGCAAACGCTACCCGCACACCTGCCAGCTCGTTGGGCACCATGCCAGCTTGTTTCACTCGGCCATGGGCCGGGCGTGCCTGAAGGAGCTGGCGCCGGATGAGGTACAGCGCCTGGCGGCGCATGAGCGGGTGCGCGATGAGGCGCTGTTGCGCGATATCGAGGCTGATGGGCACAACGGCTTTGGCCAGCGCACCGAAGGGTTCTGGGAATACCCGGTGCGCTTGCCGTTCCTGATCCGGGCGATTGCCCTGCCGGTGCGGGTGGAGGGGCGGCTGGTGGGCAGCATCGCGCTGCACTGGCCGCTGGACCTGGCACCGGTGGAGCGGGTGCAGAGCTTGCACCTGAACAGCTTGGCGGCGACGGTGGGGCAGGTACAGCACGCGTTGCTGAACTGAGGCGGCTGTTCCGGCCTCACCGCCGGCAAGCTGGCCTCATCGCCGGCAAGCCGGCCACAGGGACCTGGGCTGGGTTCAGGAATCTGGACACCCATCCAATGCCCTGGGCAGTCCAGGTACAGCACAGAGCTCAAGCACTGCGCGGTCCCTGTGGGAGCCGGCTTGCCGGCGATGAGGCCAGTGAAAACAGTGCAAACAGTTGCCCCAAAGCGGCGTTTGCAGCTATGCCTACTGTTGCCCCCCAAACAAGGTCCCAAGCTAATGTTGGTCGTCGAAAACCTGCGCAAGTCATTCGCCACCGCCCAAGGCCCTCTGGAGGTGCTGCGCGGGGTGGACCTGTCGCTGGACCGTGGCAGCAGCCTGGCCCTGATGGGCGAGTCGGGCAGCGGCAAGAGCACCTTGCTGCACCTGCTGGCGGGCCTGGACCGCGCCGACAGCGGGCGCATCCTGATCGATGGCCAACCACTGGACAACCGCGGCGAAGCGGCCTTGGCACGCTGGCGGCGCGAGAGCATCGGCCTGGTGTTCCAGCAGTACAACCTCATCAGCAGCCTGGACGTGGCGGCCAACCTGGCCTTCCAAGCGCGCCTGGCGGGGCGCCATGACCCGGCCTGGGTGACCCACTTGGCCCGCCGGTTGGGGCTGGCCCCATTGCTGCAACGCTACCCGGAGCAACTGTCTGGCGGGCAGCAGCAGCGCGTTGCCATCGGCCGCGCGCTGGCCAGCCGGCCGTTACTTCTGCTGGCTGACGAGCCCACCGGCAGCCTTGACGAGGCCAGCAGCGATGAAGTGTTGGCGCTGCTGCTGCAACTGGTGAACGAGGCGGGTAGCAGCGTGCTGATGGTGACCCACAGCCAGCGCCTGGCCGCCAGGCTGCAGCGCCGCTGCATGCTGCAGATGGGCCGGGTGCAGGGGTGATGATCAGTTTGCGGACCACCTTGCAGGCCCTGTGCAGCCATTGGTGGCGCCACCGGCTGCAGTGCATCAGCATCTTCACCGGGCTGTGGCTGGCCACGGCGCTGTGGAGCGGCGTTCAGGCGCTCAACACCCAGGCCCGTAACGACTACGCACAAGCCAGTGCGGTGCTTGCCGGGCCTGCCCGCCCACAACTGGTAGCACGCTCGGGGCAGCGTTTCGACCAGGCGTTGTATGTGCAATTGCGCAGGCTGGGCTGGCCGGTGACGCCCGTGCTGGAAGGGCGCCTGCGCCTGGCGGGGCAGCAGCAGGTCGCGTTGCGGCTGATCGGCATCGAGCCGCTTGGCCTGTTGCCGGGCATGGCCGTGGCCGGTGCCGATGTGCAGAATTTTGACTTACAGGCGTTCGTGGGCACGCCGGGGCAAGCGTGGGTAGGCCCGGACACGCTGCGCCAGCTGGGCCGCCAGCCCGGCGATCAGGTCAGCACGGTGGACGGGCAGGTACTGCCGCCGCTTACCTTGCACGCGCAGCTGGCACCGGGTGTAGTGGTGGTCGACATCGGCCAGGCGCAGGCCTTGCTCGATGCCCCCGGGCAATTGTCGTGGCTGCTCAGCGACAGTGACCGGCCACTGCCGAGTGACATCGCGGCCAGCCTGAAGCTGCAGCCGCCCGGCGACGATGCCGACCTGCAGCGGCTGACCGCCAGCTTTCACCTGAACCTCACCGCCCTCGGCCTGCTGGCCTTCGTGGTGGGGTTATTCATTGCCCATGCTGCCATCGGGCTAGCGCTGGAGCAGCGCCGCGGGTTGATCCGCACCTTGCGCGCATGCGGTGTGAGCCTGAAGGTGCTGTTGACAGCGCTCGCCTTGGAGCTGGGGTTGTTTGCGCTGCTGGGTGGTGTGGCGGGCGTGGCTGCAGGCTACCTGCTGGCCGCGCTGATGCTGCCTGATTTCGCCTCCAGCCTGCGCGGGCTTTATGGGGCCCAGGTGGCAGGGCAATTGCACTTGCCGGCGCACTGGTGGCTGGCAGGCATTGCCGTCAGCTTGTTCGGCGCACTGCTGGCGGGGCTCGACAGCCTGCTGCGTGCGGCGCGTCTGCCATTGCTGGCCTTGGCGCAGCCCCAGGCCTGGCGCCTGGCGCAAGTGCCTTGGTTGCGGCGCCAGGGTGGCGCTGGCGCCGTGCTGCTGATGGTGGCGGCGGGCTGCGGCTACCTGGGTCAGGGGCTGCCCAGTGCGTTTGGCATGCTGGCCGCTTTGCTGCTGGCGGCGGCGCTGTTGTTGCCGGGGTTGCTGGCGCTTTTGCTCGGCGGCCTGGCGCGGGTGTGCAAGCGCCCGCTGGCGCAGTGGTTCGTTGCCGACAGCCGCCAGCAACTGCCGGCCTTGAGCCTGGCACTGATGGCGCTGTTGCTGGCCTTGGCCGCCAGTGTCGGGGTCGGCGGCATGACCGAAGGCTTTCGCCGCACCTTCATCGGCTGGCTGGACCAGCGCCTGGCCGCCGATGTGTACGTCACGCCCCGCGACAGCGCGCAGGCGCAGCAGATCTACGCGCGCTTGCGGGCAGACCGTACCGTCAGCGCGGTGCTGCCCAGCTGGCGGGTGGACTGGCGCCTGCAGCAGTGGCCGGTGCAGGTACAGGGGGTGGATGATCACCGCTTCTACCGTCAGCACTGGCCATTGCTGCAGCAGGCGCCGGGCGCCTGGCAGGCGCTGGCCGACGGCCGTGGTGCGATGCTCAGCGAGCAGCTGGCCCGTCGCCTTGGCCTGGCTGTAGGGCAGGCCCTGCAGTTGCCTGGCGAGCCACCGCAGGCCATGGCCGTGGTGGGCATTTATGCCGACTATGGCAACCCCAAGGGCCATGTGCTGGTCAACGCTGACTGGTTGCGCAGGCATGCACCAGCGGCCAGCCTGGCCGGCTTGAGCCTGCTGGTACCGCCTGAACGGGTAGCTGCACTGAAGGATGAACTGCAACGACGCTATGCCCTGGATGACAATCAGGTGGTGGAGCAGGCCCGCCTCAAAGCCTGGTCGAGCGAGGTGTTCAGCCGCACCTTCGCGGTCACCGCGGCATTGAACAGCCTGACGCTAGGGGTTGCCGGCGTTGCGTTGTTCATCAGCCAGCTGACCTTGAGCCAGCGCCGCCTGGGGCAGTTGGCGCCGTTGTGGGCGTTGGGTGTGCCACGGCGCTGGCTGGCCTGGCTGAGCCTGGGGCAAACGCTGATGCTCAGTTGCTTCACCGTGCTGCTGGCGATACCCCTGGGCCTGCTGCTGGCCTGGTGCCTGGTGGCGGTGGTGAACGTGCAGGCGTTCGGTTGGCGGTTGCCTTGGCATGTATTTACCGGGCAGCTGGTGCAACTGGCGGTATTAGGTCTGTTGACCAGCCTGCTGGCCAGCGCCTGGCCGTTATGGCAGCTGGCACGCAGCCAGCCAAGCGCACTGTTGAGGCAATTTGCCGATGAAAGCTGAAACGTGGCTGTTGATGGCATGCCTGCTGCTGGCCGGCTGCGACCCGCCTGCGCCAGCAGCCAAGAGCTTTGCGGGCCTGGGTGAGGATGCGGCGGCGTTCAGCCAGGTGGTACCGGGGCATGCGCTGGCATTCCCCCGTGACCATGGCACGCACGAGGGCTTTCGTATCGAATGGTGGTACGTCACCGCCAACCTGCGCGATGCCCAGGGCCGTGACTGGGGCGTGCAATGGACGTTGTTCCGCTCGGCCTTGCGGCCCGGGCCTGAGACTTGGAACTGGAACAGCCCCAACCTGTGGATGGGCCACGCCGCGCTGACCGGCCCGGGCGGCCATCAGGTCAGTGAAACCCTGGCGCGCGGTGGCATCGGCCAGGCTGGCGTCGAGGCGCAACCGTTCCGGGCGTGGATCAACGACTGGTCGCTGCTGGGCAAGCCCGGTGTCGAGCGCCTGCAGATGCGTGCCAGCGGGGAGGGGTTTGGCTATGACCTGGCCCTCACCAGCGATCAGCCGCTGCTGCTGCACGGGGTGCAGGGCTACAGCGAAAAATCCGGCAAGGGCCAGGCGTCGTACTACTACAGTCAGCCGTTCTACAGGGTCAGTGGAGAGGTCGAGCGAGCGGGGCAGCGTGTCGCCGTCACAGGGCAGGCCTGGCTTGACCGGGAATGGAGCAGCCAGCCGTTGGCCGCCGGGCAAAGTGGCTGGGACTGGTTTTCCCTGCACCTGGATACGGGCGCCAAGCTGATGCTGTTCCAGGTACGCGAGGATCAAGGGCCGCCTTACCGCGCGGGCACCTGGGTCGATGCCCAGGGGCAGGTACGGGCGCTGCAGGGCGGGCAGATCGAATTGGCACCGCTGGCCTGGACGCGGCAAGACAATGGCAAACAGGTGCCCACCCGCTGGCGGGTGAAAGTGCCAGCGGTGCAGGTGGATGTCGAGGTGGATGCGCTAGAGCCCAAGGCCTGGATGGGCACACGCTTCCCTTATTGGGAGGGCCCGGTACGTGTGGGCGAGAAGGGCCGTGGGTATCTGGAGATGACGGGTTACTGAGGCCCGCACAGGCAGCGCAGTGCTGTGCGGGCATCGGATTGCCACAGGTGGTACTTCACAGGCCTACTTGAAGCCCGTCACCGCATGTGGCACGTACGGGGCTTGCAGGCGCTCCACTTCCTCAGCGCTGAGCTCGAACTGCAGTGCGCCAATCGCATCGTCGAGGTGCGCCACCTTCGATGCCCCTACGATCGGCGCCGAAACCCCTCGCTTGCCCAGGACCCAGGCCAGCGCCACCTGCGCCATGGGCACGCCACGTTCGCCGGCGATCTGTTCGACCACATCGATCACCCGACCGTCTTCCACTTCAGTTTTTTCATAGAACGACTGGCCGGAAATGTCGGTACGGGTACGCTCGGTCTGCTGGCCATGCGGGCGGGTCAGGCGGCCGCGGGCCATCGGGCTCCAGGGCATCAGGCCCACGCCCTGGTCCAGGCACAGCGGGATCATTTCGCGCTCTTCCTCGCGGTAGATCAGGTTGAGGTAGTTCTGCATCGACACGAAGCGGCTCCAGCCGTTGCAGGTCGCCACCTGCTGGGCTTTGGCGAACTGCCAGGCATACATCGAGGAGGCGCCGATGTAGCGCGCCTTGCCGGCTTTGACCACATCGTGCAGCGCTTCCATGGTCTCCTCGATGGGCGTGTGGTAGTCCCAGCGGTGGATCTGGTAGAGGTCTACATAGTCGGTGCCAAGGCGGGTGAGGCTGGCGTCGATATTGGCCATGATCGCCTTGCGGGACAGGCCTTGCTCGTTGGGCCGGGTGCTGCCTTCCCACATGTTGGCCGGGAAGAACACCTTGGTGGCGATCACGGTTTCTTCGCGGCGGGTGAACGCCTTCAGCAGCTTGCCCAGGATCAGCTCCGAGGTGCCGGCCGAGTAGCTGTTGGCGGTGTCGAAGAAGTTGATGCCTTGCTCCACGGCGTGGCGGATGATCGGGCGGCTGTCGTCTTCGCCGAGGGTCCAGGGGTGGGTGCCGGCGCCCGGCTCGCCGAAGGTCATGCAGCCCAGGCACAGTTTCGAAACATCCAGGCCGGTGTTGCCCAACTTGACGTACTGCATCCGCTTCTCCTCGTGGTCGTTTGCGATGGGTGAAGCTTAGCGGGGCTATGGCCTTGCGGAAATCCCGTATCGCTGCAGGCGAGCTCTGCAGAAATTCACAAGCGCAGCAGGGGCTTGACCTGTTGCTGCAAAAAGTCGGTGACGGCCTTGATGCGTGGTGTATTGCGCACGTCCTCATGCACGGCCAGCCATATTTCGATGCTCATGGTTTGTGTTTCTTCCCCGATGGCCTGCAGGCCATGCTCCTGGGCCATGAACGCCGGCAGGCAGGCGATGCCGATGCCGCCGGCCGCCGCCTGGGCCTGGATACGCAGGTCGTTGCTTTGCAAGACAAAGGTTTGATGGTGGGTTTGCGCGAGCAACCACTGCTGCTGCGGCGACTTGGCCTGGGACTGGTCGTAGCCGATGTAGCGTGGCGCGCTGGTGCTGCGCAGGTAGCCGGGGGCGGCATACAGGCGGTAATCCAGGTGGCCGAGCAGGCTGGCCACCAGCGTCGGTTCGCTCGGCCTGGCCAAGGTGATGCTGATATCAGCCTCGCGCCGTGCCAGCGAGGCCCGGGACTTGCTGCCGACCAGTTTGAGGCGCAGCTGCGGATAACGGCTGCACAACTCGCCCAGGCGCCGGGCGATGATGCTGCCCAGCAGCGCGGGCGGGGCGGCCAGCACCACGTCGCCTGCAACCTGTTGCTGGTCCGCCGTGGCGAAGTGTTCGAGGGCGAAAGACGACTGGGTCATTTGCTCGGCATATTCGCCCACGCGGCGGCCCTGCTCGGTCAGCACATAGGCCCTGGGGCGGCGGTCGACCAGTTTTAGATTGAGCGCGGCTTCCAGCGCGGCGATGCGCCGGGCCACAGTGGCGTGGTCGACGCCCAATTGCTTGGCCGCAGCCGAGAGCGAGCCTTCGTTGATGAAGGCAGAGAAATGGCGCAGATCTTCCCAATCGAACATGGCGGGCCTCAGGTAAGGGGGCCCCATGATAAAGCCGTTGGGTAAACCTGTGGGCACGCGTTCACCCGCGAACACGAGCCAAGCCCACCCCAAGAGACAACAGCGCCGTTTTCAACTGATGCTAGGATGGCTGCCACCCTCTGCCCGGACACTGCCATGCAGCCCCTCGATCACCTGTCACTGCACCTGTTCATCGTGGTCTGCGAAGAGGGCACCATCGCCCGCGCCGGCGAGCGGGCGTTCATGGCGCCGTCGGCGGTCAGCAAGCGTATCTCCGATATCGAGGCCCGTTTTGGCACTGCGTTGTTCACCCGCAGCAAACGTGGGGTCGAACCAACCCCGGCAGGGCTTGCGCTGTTGCGCCATGCCCGCGGCCTGACGCGGGCCATGGAGCGCCTGGACAGCGAGCTGAGCGAATACGCCGAAGGCGCGCGTGGGCATGTGCGGGTTCTGGCCAATGTGTCGTCGATCATCGAGTTTCTGCCTGAGGAGCTGTCGGCCTTCATGCTGGAACACCCGCTGATCCAGGCAGACATCGAAGAGCGGTTCAGCCCGGATGTGGTGCGCGGGGTGGCTGAGGGCAATGCCGACCTGGGCATTTGCAGGCAGTCTGCGGCAGTCGGTGACCTGGAATACGTGCCTTATCGTCAGGACCACCTGGCCGTGGTGGTCGGCGCCAGCCACCCGCTGGCAGGGCGCAGCAGCATTGCCTTTGCCGAAACCCTGGGCTACGAGCACCTGGGCCTTTCGGCATTCGCCACGTTGAACAACTTCATGCGCAAGAGCGCCGAGGCAACCGGCAAAGAACTGCGTTTTCGCTCCTATGTGTCGTCGTTCGACGCCGCGTACCGGCTGGTGCAGTTCGGCCTGGGCCTGGCGGTGTTCCCGCAGGAGGCCGTGGCGCGCTATGCGCCGCTGTTCGATTTGCGCGTGATCCCGCTGACCGATGACTGGGCGCTGGGTGAATTCGTCATCTGCATGCGCGACCGGCATTCGCTGTCGCTGTCGGCGCGGCGCTTGCTGGACCACCTGTTGTTGCGCGCCCCAGCCAGGCAAAGCCTGCCCTGATATCCATCGTGGCTGGCGATGGATCAGCCCGTGAAAGACGTCTTTTCTGCCTGCCGTGGTACTCGTAGTCTGGCTGCACGCTTCAGACAGAGAACCCCTGATGACAACAATAACAATCAACGAAGTCGGCCTGCGTGATGGCCTGCAGAGCCTGCAAACGGTCATGCCGACCGCCGCGAAGCTGCGATGGATCGACAGCGCCTACGCCGCCGGCGTACGCCATATGGAAGTCGCCTCGTTCGTGCCGGCCAGGCTGCTGCCTCAGATGGCCGACGCCAAACAGGTAGTCGCCCACGCCCTGACATACCCCGATTTGCTGGTCACGGTACTGGCCCCCAACCTGCGCGGCGCCCTGGATGCGCTGGAGTCTGGCGCGCAGCGTATCGTGGCGCCGGTGTCGGTGAGCACTGCCCACAGCCTGGCCAACGTCCGCCGTACGCCCCAGGAGATGGTCGAGGAGCTGGGGCGCATGTGCCAGCTGCGCAATGAGACGGGCCGGCATGAGGTGCAGATGATCGCCGGCATGTCGGTGGCCTTTGGCTGCACCCGCCAGGGTGACGTGCCGCTGAGCGACCTGTGCGCCTTGACCCGCCAGGTGATCGAGGCCGGTTGCGACCTGGTTTCGCTGGGCGACACCACCGGTTACGCCAACCCCGGCCAGGTCGCGACGGTGATCCAGGCCGTACGTGCCATCGCCGGCGAGCGGCTGCGCGCCGCGCATTTTCATGACACCCGTGGCCTGGCCTTGGCCAACAGCCTGGTCGCCGTGCAGCAGGGCATCCGCGAGCTGGACGCGTCGCTGGCGGGGCTTGGCGGTTGCCCGTTCGCGCCGGGTGCCTCGGGCAATACCGTCACCGAAGACCTGGTGTTCATGCTGCAGAGCATGGGCCTGGACACCGGCATCGACCTGCAGGCGCTGATCGACTCACGCCAGGTGCTGCGTGACGCCTTGCCCGAAGAGCCGCTCTACGGCGCTATCGCCCGTGCCGGGCTGCCACTCAACTATTAAGGGATACAGCAATGTCCAGACTCCCCTTGGATGGCATCCGTGTCGTCGAGATTTCGCACATGGTCATGGGCCCCACCTGCGGCATGATCCTCGGTGACCTTGGCGCCGAAGTGATCAAGATCGAGCCTACCCGCGGTGACGGCACGCGCCGGTTGCTGGGTGCGGGGGCGGGTTTTTTCCGCACCTTCAACCGCAACAAGCAATGCATCGCCGTTGACGTCGAAACGCCCCAGGGCCGCGAAGCCGTGCTGCAGCTGATCGACACGGCCGACGTGTTCATCGAGAACTTCAAACCCGGGCGCATGCACAAGCTTGGTTTCGACTACGCCGCGCTGCGCCAGCGCAACCCCCGGCTGGTATACGCCTCGCACAAGGGCTTCCTCAGTGGCCCTTACGACAACCGCCTGGCGCTGGACGAAGTGGTGCAGATGATGGCGGGCCTGGCCTACATGACCGGCCCGGTGGGCCGGCCCTTGCGCGCGGGCAGTTCGGTGAACGACATCATGGGCGGCATGTTCGGCGCCATTGGCGTGCTCGCCGCGCTGAACGAGCGCAACAGCACCGGCAGCGGCCGCGAGGTACAAAGTGCGCTGTACGAGAACTGCGTACTGCTGGCCGCCCAGCACATGCAGCAGTATGTGGTGACCGGGGAGGCCGCAGCGCCCATGCCCAACCGCATCAGTGCCTGGGCCATCTACGACGTGTTCACCTTTGCCGGGGGCGAGCAGATGTTCGTGGCCGCGACCGGGGAAGGGCAGTGGAACGCGCTGTGCCAGCTGCTGGGCCAGGCCGCATTGCGGGATGACCCGACGCTGGCCACCAACAATGACCGGGTGCTGCAGCGCCCACGCTTGCTGGCGCACCTGGCTGAGGTGTTCGCCAACCTCGATGCCCAGCAACTGGCGGTCGAGCTGGAGGCCAACGGCATCCCGTTCGCGCCCATCCGGCGCCCTGAAGAACTGTTCGATGATGCGCACCTGCTAGAAAGCGGCGGCATGGCCGAGCTGGTCCTGGAAGACGGCAGCAGCACGCCGATGCCGTTGCTGCCGCTGTCGCTCGATGGCCAGCGCCTGCAACCGCGCCGCTCGATCCCGCGCATTGGCGAGCACACGCACAAGGTCATGCGCGAGCTGGGCTACAGCGACCAACACATCGCCCAGCTGTGTGCAGCGGGCGTTCTCAAGACTGACGAGCAGGGGTGCTAAGGATGGCTATCTATCGCTACGACACACTCACTCCCAACCTACACCCAGAAACCTTCGTCGCCGAACAGGCCACGGTGATAGGCGACGTCACCCTGGAGCAGGGTGCCAGTGTCTGGCCGCAGGCGGTGCTGCGCGGCGACAACGCTGCAATCCGCATTGGCCAGCACAGCAATGTTCAGGAAGGCGCGGTGCTGCATGCCGACCCAGGCTTCGCACTGACCGTGGGCAATGGCGTCACCATTGGCCACCAGGCGATGCTGCATGGCTGCACGGTCGCCGATGGTGCACTGATCGGCATCCAGGCGGTGGTACTCAATGGCGCGGTCATCGGCCGCAACTGCCTGGTGGGCGCGGGCGCCATCGTTACCGAAGGCAAGGTCTTCCCCGACAATTCCCTGATCCTCGGCGCACCGGCCAAGGTGGTGCGCGAGCTGACGCCTGACGCTATCGCCCACATGCATGCCAACGCAGCCGATTACCTTCGCAAAGGGGCCGCCTACAAGGAAAAGCTTGTGCGCATTGGCTAACAGCCCTTCAGTGGCGCCCATAAGGGCGCCGCCGCTCTCCAATAATTACAAGAACGGAGATCCATCATGGTTGCCTTGACCGGTGTTCTGGCGCGCGAGCGCAATGACAGCCACATCAATGAACTGCTGCTGTACCGCCGCGTGGCCTGGCGCATCATGCCGCTGGCCATCATCTGTTTTCTGTTTTCCTACTTCGACCGCATCAACATCAGCTTCGCCAAAGCCCAGATGCAGGCTGAGCTTGGCCTGAGCGACGCTGCCTATGGCCTGGCCGCGAGCATGTTCTTCATCGGCTACGTATTGTTCGAAGTGCCGAGCAGCCTGGGCCTGAAACGCTACGGAGCGCCGGCGTGGATCTGCCGGATCATGGTGTCCTGGGGGCTGGCCACCGCCGCGCTGGTGTTCGCCTACACACAGTACACGTTGTACTTCCTGCGCTTTCTGATCGGTGTGATGGAGGCCGGTTTCGGGCCGGCGATCCTGTTCTACCTGGCGTGCTGGTTCCCGCGTAGACACCTGGCGAAGATGAATGGCCTGTGGTTCCTCGCAGTGCCTCTGGCCGGTGCGATGGGTGGGCCGGCAGCGGGTTTCTTGCTGGGGACCATGGACGGCGTGCTTGGCCTGGCCGGCTGGCACTGGCTGTTTTTGATGTCGGGCCTGCCATGCGTAGTGCTGGGTATCGTAGTGCTGTACAAGCTCGACCGTGATATCGAGTCGGCCCGCTGGTTGAGCCGTGCAGAAAAAGACCTGCTGGTGGAAAACCTGGCGCAGGACCATCGCGCGCAGAAACCGGTGCTGGGGTCGTTGTGGCGGGTACTGCTGACCCGCGAAGTGGCGATCATGGCGTTCATCTATTACGTGGTGAAATCCGCGTCCTATGGCCTGAACTTCTGGATGCCGCACCTGATCAAGTCCTCGGGTGTGCAGGACATGCTGTGGGTCGGCGTGCTGTCTGCGCTGCCGTACGCGGTAGCCTGTGTCGGCATGGTGCTGCTGACCCGGCGCTCGGACCGCACCGGCGAGCGCAAGCGCTACCTGGTCTATTGCCTGCTGGCGGCCGCGGCCGGCTACTTGCTGGCGTGCCTGTTCTCGGACTCGTCCTGGGCGATGATGGCGGCGCTGGTACTGGCCACGGCAGGTACATTCATCGCCATTCCGATCTTCTGGACCATCCCGCAGTCCACGTTCTCGGGCCTGGCGATCGCCACCGGCACGGCGGCGATCAACTCTGTGGGGCAGCTCAGCGGCATCGTGGCGCCGGTGATGGTGGGGCAGATCAACGACCTCACCGGTAGCAGCTACATGGGCATGCTATCCATTGCGCCGCTGATCCTGCTCGCCTGCCTGGTGGTGATGCGTTACGTCAAAAACCCCAAGGCCTGAACCTGCCCGACAACAACAATAACAAGGCACATTCATGATCACTTCCACCTCCGTGCGGGCATCGCTGATGCTCGCGGCGTTCTGCTGCGCGTGGCAACCCGCGCAGGCTGCCTTTGTCGAGGACGGCAAAGGTAGCCTGGAGCTGCGCAACTTCTACTTTGACCGCGACTTTCACGGTGATGCCGCCAGCCAATCCCGGCGTGGCGAATGGGCCCAGGGCTTCATGCTCAAGTGGCAGTCCGGCTACACCCAGGGTGTGCTGGGGTTTGGCCTGGATGCGGTCGGGATGCTTGGCGTAAAGCTCGATTCATCGCCGAACCGCAGCGGCACCGGACTGCTGCCGCGGGGCAGCGACAAGCGCGCGGCGGACAGCTACAGCAAGGCGGTCGCCACGTTCAAGACGAAGCTGTCGCAGACCGAGCTGCAGGTGGGCGCGCTCAGCCCGCAGTTGCCGTTGCTCGCGTCGAACAACAGCCGCTTGTTCCCACAATGGTTCAACGGCGCGCAACTGGTGAGCAAGGACCTCGACAACCTGGTGCTGACGTTACTGCAGGTAGATGCCACCAAGCTGCGTGACTCCACCGATTATGAAGACCTGACGGCGATGGCGCAGCAGGGCGCCTATTCGGCCACAGTGAGCAGTACCCGGTTGTATTACCTGGGGGCCGATTATCAGCCGATCAAGAACCTGACCCTGAGCCTGCACGCCAGCCAACTGGATGACCTGATCCGCCGGGATTACGCCGGGTTCAAGTACAGGACTGGCGTGGGGCCAGGTGAAGCCTTCACCGAATGGCGCTGGTTCAATGCCCAGGAGCAGGGAAGGGCGTTGCTCGGTGAGGTGGATAACCAGACCTTGAGCACCCAGTTTGGTTACAGCTTCACCGGCCATACCCTCAGCGGGGGTTATCAGAAGGTCAGTGGCGATACGGCCTACGCCTATGTGGGCGGGACCGACACTTATCTGTTCAGCGAACAGCAGGTGAGCACCTTTGCGCTGGCCAACGAACGCGCCTGGATGTTGCGCTATGACTACAACTTTGCCGCGCTGGGCATACCTGGACTCACGTTCAATGTGCGCTATGTGAAAGGCGATCAGGTCGACCCGCAGCGCATCGCCAGCGCCAAGGGCAGGGCGCTGGCTGCGCGAGGCGGTGAAGGGGAGGAGTGGGAGCGCACAACGGACGTGACCTATGTGGTGCAGTCGGGGGCGCTGAAGAATCTTTCGCTGCGCTGGCGCAATGCGAGCATGCGCTCGAATTTTGCGGATGCGGCGGATGAAAATCGGGTGATCGTGGGGTATGTGGTCGAGTTTTGATGGGTGGAGTACAAGTGTGCTCTAGTGAGTGGATGGCTTGTTCTTCGCTTTGGGTGGCCACCCACGCAAGCGCGCCTGCGCGGGTGGCCACGACCCATGCAAGTGATATGAAACCGGTTTCAAAATGTTTCCGAACCAGCTAGATTAGGCGGTTTATCAGGGCCTCTCCCTGACCGAAACCCAGACGGCGCAACCCAAGGCCGCCCTATGCTGATGAGGACTCGCAATGCCTGAGCATGCCCCCGACAACCCGCGCCGGGACTTCCTGCGCAAAACGTTGACCCTGATTCCCGTGGTCACCGTGGCGACCAGCACCGGCCTGGGTGCCGGCCAACTGCTGGCCCAGCCGGCCCGCGAACCGAAGGTACCCGCGACACCGCCCGCTGGCCATTACCAGCCGACGTTCTTCACCGCTGAGGAATGGGCCTTCGTGCAGGCGGCGGTGTCGCGCATCATCCCCGCTGACGAGCTGGGCCCCGGCGCACTCGAAGCAGGCGCCGCCGAATTTATCGACCGCCAGATGAACACCCCCTATGCCACAGGTGCCCAGTGGTACATGCAAGGCCCGTTCAAGGCCGATGCCGCCCCGGAGCTTGGCTACCAGCTGCAACTGAGCCCACAGCAAATCTACCGCCTGGGCATCGCCGCTGCGGACGCCTGGTGCAAAAATGCCAGCGGCAAAACTTTCGCCGAGCAAGATAGCGCTACCCGAGACAAGGTTCTTGCCAAGATCGAAGCCGGTGAGATCGTTTTCGACCAATTGCCGGCAAAGGTGTTTTTCAGCCTGCTGGTGCAGAACACCCGCGAGGGGTTCTTCTGTGACCCGATTCACGGTGGCAACAAGGGCATGGTCGGCTGGACGCAAATCGGCTTCCCAGGTGCCCGCGCAGACTTCATGGATTGGGCCGAGCGCAACGAGCCTTACCCCTTCCCGGCAGTATCGATTCGTGGCGAGAGGGCGTAAGGCATGGCCAATGCAATGAAGAAGGTCGATGCGGTGATCGTCGGTTTCGGCTGGGCGGGCGCCATCATGGCCAAGGAACTCACCGAGGCCGGGCTGCAGGTGGTCGCGCTGGAGCGCGGGCCGATGCAGGACACCTACCCCGAGGGCAGCTACCCACAGGTCATCGATGAGCTGACTTACAGCGTGCGCAAGAAGCTGTTCGTGGATGTCTCCAAGGAAACCGTCACCATCCGCCACAGCGTCCACGATGTCGCGCTGCCCAACCGCCAGCTCGGTGCCTTCCTGCCCGGCAAGGGCGTGGGCGGCGCAGGCTTGCACTGGTCCGGCGTGCATTTTCGTGTAGACCCGATGGAACTGCGCATGCGCAGCCACTACGAAGAGCGCTACGGCAAACGCTTCATCCCTGAAGACATGACCATCCAGGACTTTGGCGTGAGCTACGAGGAGCTCGAACCTTGCTTCGACTTCGCCGAGAAGGTCTTCGGCACCTCGGGCCAGGCCTGGACCGTGAACGGCAAGGTGGTCGGCGAAGGCAAGGGCGGCAACCCCTATGCACCGGACCGCTCAAACCCCTTCCCGCTGGTGTCGCAGAAGAACGTGGTGTCGGCGCAGCTGTTCCAGAAGGCCGCCGCCAGCCTGGGCTACAAGCCCTACAACCTGCCTTCGGCCAACACCTCGGGCCCCTACACTAACCCGTATGGCGCACAGATGGGGCCGTGCAACTTCTGCGGCTTCTGCAGCGGGTACGTCTGCTACATGTACTCCAAGGCCTCGCCCAACGTGAACATCCTGCCGGCGCTGCGCCAGGTGCCGCATTTCGAGCTGCGGGCCAATGCCCACGTGCTACGGGTGAACCTGGACGACAGCAAGCGCAAGGCTACCGGCGTGACCTACATCGATGCCCAGGGGCGGGAAGTGGAGCAGCCGGCGGACATCGTCATCCTGGCCGCGTTCCAGTTCAACAACGTGCGCCTGATGCTGCTGTCGGGCATCGGCAAACCCTATGACCCGATCAAGAACGAAGGGGTCGTGGGGCGCAACTTCGCCTACCAGAATATGGGCACGGTGAAAGCGTTCTTCGACAAGGACACCTACACCAACAACTTCATCGGCGCTGGCGGTAACGGTGTGGCGATCGACGACTTCAACGCCGACAACTTCGACCATGGGCCGCACGGTTTCGTCGGCGGCTCGCCGATGTGGGTCAACCAGGCCGGCAGCCGGCCGATTGCCGGTGTTGCCAACCCACCGGGCACGCCCGCGTGGGGCAGTGCCTGGAAGAAGGCCACGGCCGATTACTACACCCACCAGGTGTCGATGGACGCCCACGGCGCGCACCAGTCTTACCGTGGCAACTACCTGGACCTCGACCCGACCTACCGTGACGCCTATGGCCAGCCGCTGCTGCGCATGACCTTCGACTGGCAGGAAAACGACATCAAGATGAATCAGTTCATGGTCGACAAGCTAAGCAAGATCGCCCAGGCGATGAACCCGAAAACGATCGCTGTGCTCGGCAAGAAGGTCCAGGAGCACTTCAATACCGCCAACTATCAGACCACCCACCTCAACGGCGGCGCGATCATGGGCACCGACCCCAAAACCAGTGCCCTGAACCGCTACCTGCAAAGCTGGGACGTGCACAACGTGTTCGTCCCGGGGGCTTCGGCGTTCCCCCAAGGCCTGGGTTACAACCCCACCGGCCTGGTGGCGGCACTGACCTACTGGTCGGCGCGGGCCATCCGCGAGCAGTACCTGAAAAACCCCGGCCCGCTGGTTCAGGCGTGAGGAGCGATGGCATGAAACGACTGTTGATCGCGACCCTGCTGTTGGGCACGGGCCTGGCTGCCCAGGCTGAGGAAGCCACCGATGCACTGGTGAAGAAGGGCGAGTACCTGGCCCGTGCCGGTGACTGCGTGGCCTGCCATACCGCCAAGGGCGGCAAGCCTTTTGCCGGTGGGCTGCCGATGCAAACCCCTATCGGCACCGTGTACTCCACCAACATCACCCCGGATGTCACCGGCATCGGCCAGTACAGTTTCGAAGATTTCGACCTGGCCGTGCGCAAGGGCGTGGCCAAGGACGGCAGCACGCTGTACCCGGCCATGCCGTACCCGTCCTATGCGCGGGTCACGGACGAGGACATGCGCGCGCTGTACGCCTACTTCATGCAAGGCGTGCAACCGGTGGCGCAGCCGAACAAGGCCACCGACATCCCTTGGCCCTTGAGCATGCGTTGGCCGCTGGCGATCTGGCGGGGCATGTTCGCGCCAGAGGTGAAAGCCTGGCAAGCGCCGGCCGGCGCAGACCCGGTGGTCAGCCGGGGTGCCTACCTGGTGGAGGGGCTGGGCCATTGCGGCGCGTGCCATACACCGCGTGCCCTGACCATGCAGGAAAAGGCCCTAAGCCCCGCCGATGGCGAGCAGTTCCTTGCCGGCAGCGCGCCGTTGGAAGGCTGGATCGCCAAGAACTTGCGCGGTGACCACAAGGACGGGCTGGGCAGCTGGAGCGAGGAGCAGCTGGTGCAGTTTCTGAAAACCGGCCGCAGTGACCGCAGTGCCGTTTTCGGCGGCATGAGCGATGTGGTCGAACACAGCATGCAGCACTTGAGCGATGGCGACCTGACGGCCATTGCCCGCTACCTCAAGACGCTGCCGGCAAGCGACCCGGACGACCAGCCGCATGTGTATGACAAGCAAGTGGCACAGGCTTTGTGGAATGGCGATGACAGCAAGCCGGGTGCGGCGGTGTACATCGACAACTGCGCCGCCTGCCACCGCACCGATGGCCAGGGGTATACCCGGGTGTTCCCGGCGCTGGCCGGCAATCCGGTGGTACAGACGGCCGATGCCACCTCGCTGATTCATGTGGTGCTCGAAGGCGGCACGGTGCCGGCGACCCATACCGCGCCGTCGAACCTCACCATGCCAGCGTTCGGCTGGCGCTTGAGCGATCAGGAAGTGGCTGAGGTGGTGAACTTCATCCGCACCAGTTGGGGTAACCAGGGCAGCGCTGTTTCGGCCAGTGATGTGAAGGCCATTCGATAGGGCTGGCGCTATCCCCTTGTGGGCGTCGGCTTGCCGGTGGTGCCGACACCGCGGTGTATGGCACCGGCTTCGCCGGTGATCGCCGGCAAGCCGGCTCCCACTGGGGGGTGAGCGGCGCCTCAAATAGTGGACACCAATCCAGCCTTTGGCGGCTAGATGTGGCGTCAATAAGACTGGCACTAGACCTTTGTGGGAGCCGGCTTGCCGGCGATGCGGACACTGCGGTGCATGGCACCGGCTTCGCCGGTGATCGCTGGCAAATTGAATTACTCAGTGACCCGCAAAGGTCGCACCCCTGTAAAATCCCGACGAACGGTAGGTGACGAAAGCGCGCGGTTTTGATGTATTGAAACCGGTTTCATTCACCGTCACCGACAATAATCACAAGGGACCGAAATGACCGATCTGCCTGCCCATTCCCGTGAGCGCGTGACCATCAGCGAGGTCGCACGCGTTGCCGGCGTCTCCAAGGCCACCGTGTCGCGCTACATCGGCGGCGATCGCCAACTGCTGGCAGAAGCTACCGCCAAGCGCCTTGAAGAAGTCATCGAACGCCTGGGCTACCGGCCCAACCAGATGGCCCGCGGCCTCAAGCGTGGCCAGACGCGTTTGATCGGCATGCTGGTCGCAGACATCCTCAACCCCTATTCAGTCGCGGTGATGCACGGCGTTGAAACCGCCTGCCGCCAGCACGGCTACAGCCTCGTGGTGTGCAACACCAACCGCGACGACGAGCAAGAGCGCCATCACCTGGCGGCCCTGCAGTCTTACAACGTCGAGGGCCTGATCGTGAACACCCTCGGCCATCACCCCGGCGAACTGCTGAACCTGCAGCGTGACATGCCCATGGTCCTGGTAGACCGGCAACTGCCAGAGCTGAACGTCGACCTGGTAGGGTTGGATAACGCCCACGCCATCGGCCAGGCCCTGGACCATTTGCAGGCGCGCGGCTACCGCGACATCCTGGCGGTCACCGAACCGCTGGACGGCACCAGCTCCCGGCTGGAACGCACCCAGGCATTCACCGCGTCGATCAGCCGCCGCGCTGGCATGCGCCAACAACTGGTGGAAATCGACAACGCGCTGCCCGCCCGGCTTGACGCCTTTCTCGCCAGCAAGGGCCATGGCCCGCAGGCGATCTTCACCTTCAACGGCGTGGCCACCCTGGCGGTGACCCGTGTACTGCACGACGCTGGTTGCAACCTGTTCCAGGACGTAGGCCTGATTGCGCTGGACGAACTGGACTGGTACCCGCTGGTGGGCAGCGGCATCACCGCGCTCGCCCAACCCACCCAACGCATCGGCGTGGCCGCCTTCGACTGCCTGCTCGACCGCCTGCGCGGGGAGAGCGGGGCGCCCCGGCGCCTGAACTTCGAAGCAGAGTTGATCATCCGAGGTTCCACGCAATCACGAAACTGAAGCAATGGCTGGCAAAGACGCCGGCCATTGCTGCAGCCTAAAAATGAAACCGGTTTCATAAGGATAAGAACAATGCACGCGAACCCCGTTTCCATCAGCCTTTCCAGCTACGGTGCCAGCCTGGTCCGGGAGCGTGGCCAGGAGAGCTTCCTTGAAATGCTGGCCGCTGCCGGCGTGAGCTGTGTCGAACTGCGCGAAGAGCTGTTCGACGAGGCGCCGGATGCCACCGCGCTGTCGGCGGCAATCACCGCGCTGCAGTTGCAGTGCCTGTATTCCACGCCACTGGAGCTGTGGACGCCTGAAGGGCAGCTGGACGCGCGCTTGCCCGCCAAGCTGGCGCTGGCCCGCGCACTCGGCGCTGTGGCGCTGAAGGTGTCGTTGGGGCATTACCCTGGCGCAGGCGACCTGGCAGGCTTGCAAGCGCACCTGCGCCCGGGTGACCCGCTGTTGCTGGTGGAGAACGACCAGACCGTGCAGGGCGGGCGCATCGCCCCGCTGCTGCAGTTTTTCCAGCGCTGCGAGGAGCAGGGGCTGGCGCTGGGCATGACCTTCGATATCGGCAACTGGCAATGGCAGGGTGAATCCGCCGCGCAGGCAGCCCAGTCGCTTGGCCGCTGGGTGCGCTATGTGCATTGCAAGGCGGTGCAGCGCGAAGCCAGCGGGCGCCTGGTAGCTGTTGTGCCCCAGGCACGCGACCTGATGGCTTGGGAGGCGATGTTCGCCGAGTTCACCCCTGGGCTGATGCGCGCCGTGGAGTACCCGCTGGCCGGCGCTGATTTGCTGGCGTTGACCCGCGCCCAGGTCAATAACCTGGCCCGCATCGCCATGAGCGAGGAGGTGAGCCATGCCTACGCATGACGTTCTGTGTTTTGGCGAAACCATGGCCATGTTCGTTGCCGAGCAGGTCGGTGACCTGGCGGCTGTAGGGGCATTTACCAAGCGCATTGCCGGCGCCGACAGCAATGTGGCCATCGGCCTTGCCCGCCTGGGTTTTCGGGTGCGTTGGCTGAGCCGGGTGGGCAACGACTCGCTCGGGCGCTTCGTGCTCGACACCCTGCAGCAGGAAGGGCTGGACTGCAGCCAAGTGGAGGTCGATGACCAGCACCCGACCGGCTTTCAGCTCAAGGGCCGTTGCGACGACGGCAGCGACCCGGTGGTGGAGTATTTTCGCCGCAACTCCGCGGCCAGCCACCTGTCGCTGGCGCAGCTCAGCCCGGCGTTGCTGCAGGCCCGCCACCTTCACGCTACCGGTATTCCACTGGCGCTGTCGGCCGGCTGCAGGGCGCTGGCCCATGAGCTGGTCGAACGCATGCGCAGCGAAGGGCGCAGCATCTCCTTCGACCCCAACCTGCGCCCGTCGCTGTGGCCCGACAGTGCGAGCATGGTCCGTGAGGTCAACGCGCTGGCGGTGAAGGCGCATTGGCTGCTGCCAGGGCTGGAGGAAGGGCGCCTGTTGACCGGTTTGCAAACCCCGGCAGACATCGCTGCGTTCTACCTGGACCGTGGTGTCGAGCATGTGGTGATCAAGCTGGGCGGCGAGGGTGCCTACTACCGCAATGCTCAAGGCCAAGGGCAGGTCGCCCCTGTACCCGTGGCCAGGGTGGTGGACACTGTCGGCGCCGGCGACGCCTTTGCCGCTGGCGTGGTCAGTGGCCTGCTCGAAGGCCGCCCGCTGGCCGAGGCGGTCGCTCGCGGCAACTGGTGCGGCAGCCGCGCCGTGCAATCGCGCGGCGACATGGAAGGACTGCCCCTGCGCCGGGAGCTGGAAGCGTACGCGTTACTCAAGAGTGCCTGAAACTTTGATCGCCGGTACGCCGGCCGGTTGCTACAAAAACAACAAGCTCAGGAGCCGCATCATGCAATCGACAAGCCTCGCCCCACGCCGTTGGTGGTACATCATCCCGATCGTCTTCGTCACTTACAGCCTGGCCTACCTCGACCGCGCCAACTACGGCTTCGCCGCCGCCTCAGGCATGGCCGATGACCTGAACATCACCCCGGCGCTGTCGTCCCTGCTGGGGGCGCTGTTTTTCCTCGGCTACTTCTTCTTCCAGGTGCCTGGCGCCATCTACGCGCAAAAACGCAGCGTCAAAAAGCTGATTTTCGTCAGCCTGATCCTCTGGGGCAGCCTGGCGACCCTGACCGGCATGGTCAGCAACGTCTACCTGCTGATTGGCATCCGCTTCCTGCTCGGGGTGGTCGAGGCCGCGGTGATGCCGGCGATGCTGGTGTACCTGTGCCATTGGTTCACCCGCGCCGAACGCTCGCGCGCCAATACCTTCCTGATGCTGGGCAACCCGGTGACCATCCTGTGGATGTCGGTGGTCTCGGGGTACCTGATCAAGCATTTCGACTGGCGCTGGATGTTCATCATCGAGGGCCTGCCGGCGGTGCTCTGGGCGTTCATCTGGTGGCGCCTGGTGGACGACCGGCCAGCCCAGGTGGGCTGGTTGAACGAGGCGGAAAAAGCCTCGCTCGAACAGGCCCTGGCCGCTGAGCAGCAAGGCATCAAGCCGGTGAAGAACTACCGCGAAGCGTTTCGCTCGGCGCAGGTCATCGTGCTGTCACTGCAGTACTTCTGCTGGAGCATCGGGGTGTACGGCTTCGTGCTGTGGCTGCCTTCGATCCTCAAGCAAGCGGCGAACGTCGACATCGTCGAGGCCGGCTGGCTGGCCTCGGTGCCCTACCTGGCAGCGGTGCTGGCCATGGTCGGGGTGTCGTGGGCCTCTGACAAACTGCAAAAGCGCAAGCGCTTCGTCTGGCCGCCCTTGCTGATCGCCGCGCTGGCGTTCTATGGCTCCTACGCGTTGGGCACCGAGCATTTCTGGGCGTCCTATGCATTGCTGGTGATTGCCGGGGCTTGCATGTACGCCCCCTACGGCCCGTTCTTCGCCATCGTGCCGGAGATCCTGCCCAGCAATGTGGCCGGTGGGGCCATGGCCCTGATCAACAGCATGGGCGCGCTGGGCTCGTTCGGCGGCTCGTGGCTGGTGGGCTACCTCAACGGCGCCACCGGTGGCCCTGGCGCTTCTTACCTGTTCATGTGCGGTGCGCTGCTGACAGCAGTGGCGCTCACGGCTGCACTGAAAACTCCGCAAACCTCCGGCCAGGCCAAGCCCCGCGGCCAGCGCCTGGCCATGAGCCAATAGGAAACAGCCATGAAAAAGCGAATCGTCCTTTACAAGCGCCTGCCCGAGGCCTTGCTGGCGCGCCTGCAACAGCAGGTCGAGGTGACCTGGGTGGATACCACCGGCAGTGACGGCCTGGCCCGGCTGCGCGATGCCTTGCCCGGCGCCCACGGCCTGCTGGGCGCCAGTGTGCGGCTGGACAGCAGCCTGCTGGACCTGGCGCCCCAGCTTGAAGTGGTGGCCAGTGTGTCGGTCGGCGTCGACAACTACGACATTGCCGAACTCACCCGCCGTGGCGTGATGCTGACCAATACCCCTGATGTCTTGACCGAAACCACCGCCGACACCGGCTTTGCCCTGATCCTGGCCACTGCCCGTCGGGTCGTGGAGCTGGCCGGCTGGGTACGTGACGGCCACTGGCAGGCCAACATTGGGCCGGCGCACTTTGGCAGTGACGTGCATGGCAAGACCTTGGGCATCGTTGGCATGGGGCGCATTGGCGAGGCCTTGGCAAGGCGTGGCGCCGCCGGGTTCGGCATGCGCGTGCTGTACCACAGTTCGCGGGCCAAACCAGAGGTGGAGGCCCGCTATGGTGCCCGCTATCGCACCCTGGACGCGCTGCTGAGCGAGGCGGACTTTGTCTGTTTGACGGTGCCTTTGAGCGCCAGCACCGAAGGCTTGATCGGTGCACGGGAGCTCTCGCTGATGAAGCCCGAGGCCATCCTGGTGAACATTGCCCGCGGACGTGTGGTGGATGAGCAGGCACTGCTTGCGGCGTTGCAGGCCAAGCGCATACGCGGCGCCGGGCTGGATGTGTTCGTGCAGGAGCCGTTGCCGGCACATTCGCCCCTGTTGCACCTTGACAATGTGGTGGCAACCCCGCATATCGGCTCGGCAACCCATGAAACCCGCGAGGCCATGGCGCGCTGTGCGGTAGAGAACCTGTTGAGCGCGTTGGCGGGGCACAGGCCGGCGAATCTGGTGAATGAGGTCTGAACGCGAGCGCCGCACGTGCGGCGCTCACTGGAAGGCAGCCTGCTAATGGCCACCCTTCATGCGCCGCGCCACCGCGTATATCCCCAAGCCCACCAGCGCCGCAGCGGCGCCGATATAGCCGGTGCTGGTCCAGCCCAGCCCGGCACTGATGGCCATGCCGCCAAACCACGGCCCCAAGGCATTGGCCAGGTTGAAGGCCGCATGGTTGGAAGCCGCTGCCAGGCTCGGCGCTTCGTGGGCAATGTCCATCAGGCGGATCTGCAAGGGCGCGGCCAGTGCGATCATGGTGCCGACCAGGCCGATGCCCAACAACAGTGTCCACAGCGAATGGGCAGCGAAGGTGAAGAACACCAGCACGGCGGTCGACCACACCAGGACGATGCCCACGGCGCGGAACTGCAGCCGGTCGAACAGCTTGCCGCCGGCAATGTTGCCGATGATGCCGCCAAGACCGAAGGCGGCCAGGCCAAAGGGAATCCACTGGGGCGCTACTCGAGTCACTTCCAGCATGGTCGGCGCCAGATAGCTGAACACACAGAACATGCCGGCAAAACCGATCGAGGCGATGCCCAGCGCCATCCACACCTGCGGCAGGGTGAAGGCTTTCAGTTCCTTGCGTGGGTCGCTGCGTACTTCATCGCTGCGTTGCGGCACGTAGTGCCAGACCAGGGCGATGGTGCACAGGGCGATCAGGCCCACCAGCAAAAACGCCGAGCGCCAGCCAAAGTACTGCCCCAGGAATGTCGCCACGGGGTTACCCAGCAACATGGCCAGTGTGAGGCCCATCATTACCCGGGCTACGGCGCCGGCGCGCTGGTTGCTCGGTACCATGCTCGAGGCAACCACCGCAGCGATGCCGAAGTACGCACCATGGGGCAGGCCGCTGATGAAGCGGAAGGCCACCAACCCTGCGAACGACGGGGCGAAGGCGGTGGCCAGGTTGCCGATGGCATACAGCGCCATCAACAAAAGCAGCATGTGCTTGCGCAGCAGCTTGGCACCGAGAATGGCCAGTGCCGGCGCACCCACCACCACACCCAGCGCGTAGGCGCTGATCGCATGGCCTACCTGGGGCTCGCTCAGGTGCAGGTTGGCGGCGATGTCCGGCATCAGCCCCATGATCGCGAATTCGCCGGTGCCAATGGCAAAACTGCCCAAGGCCATGGCGGCTTCCATCTTGCCGATTTCGCCTTTGGAAAGGGCGACTGGCGGTACTTCATGAACTGACATTAGGATCCCTATTGAAACATGCTGAAACGTTCAAGGCGGGATCATAGTCAATTCGTCCACTGAGCGTCGAGGACGACGGGCAGTGGTTCAGTCCATCATCTGCAGCTCGGGCAGCTTCACCCGAAAGGCGCGGGTCAGCCCGAGCAAGCAGACGAAACCTGCCGCCATCCAGCACAGGCCGATGGTGAACGACATGCTCGACAGGCTGCTCCACAGCCACAGTGTGCTCAAGAAACCCAGCGCCGGCAGGGCGCCATACAGCAGGCAGTTGCGTGTGCCACGCAGCTTTTGGTCGACGAGGTAATGCTTGACCACCGCTAGGTTGACGGCCGAAAAAGCAAACAGTGCGCCGAAGCTGATCATGTTGGCGACGGTGTCCAAGGTGATGAACAGGGCGACCAGCGACAGGGTGCTGACCAGCATGATCGCCGTGGCCGGCACGCGCTTTCGCGTCACCAGGCGGCCAAACGCCCGCGGCAATGCGCCGTCGCGGCCCATGGCGAACAGCACGCGGGACACGCTGGCCTGGGACACCATGGCCGAGGCGAAGCAGCCGGCCACGTAGGTGGCGGTAAAGCCGGTCACCAGCAGTTCGCCACCGACATGGCGCATCACATCCACCGAGGCGGAGTCCGGGTCAGCGAACGAGGCCCAGTCGGGGAAGACCATCTGGGCGCAGTACGACACCAGCAAAAACAGCAGGCCACCGATCACCGACACGGCCAGGATCGCCTGCGGGATACGCCGGGTCGGGTCGCTGGTTTCCTCGGCCATGGTCGACACCGCGTCGAAGCCCAGAAACGACAGGCACAGCACCGCAGCGCCGGTCATGATCAGCGGAACACTGAAGCCCTCGTGGTGGAACGGTGCCAGCAATGACACCGGTGCGCTCTGCTCGCTGAGGTTGCGCACCGACAGCGCGACGAAAACGATGATGAACACCAGTTGCGCCACCACCAGTATCCAGTTGACCCGGGTGATCGACTCGATGCCGATCAGGTTGAGGAAGGTGACCAGGGTGATCGAGCCCAGCACCCACACCCAGGCGGGCACCGCCGGGAAGTACTCGGACATGTAGATGCCGATCAAAAGGTAGCTGAGTAAGGGCAGGAAGATGTAGTCGAGCAGCAGGGTCCAGCCGGCGATGAAACCGAAGTGGCTGCCGAAGGCCTTGCGGGTGTAGGTGTAGACCGAGCCGGAGTACGGGTGGGCCTGGACCATGCGGCCGTAGCTGTAGGCGGTGAGCAACATGGCGGCGAGGGTCAGCAGGTAGGCGGTGGGCAGATGCCCTTTGGTCATCTGGGTGACCAGCCCGTAGGTGGTGAACACGGCCAGGGGCACCATGTAGGCGAGGCCGAACAGCACCAGTGCGGTCATGCCCATGGATTTTCTGAAGCGGCCTGAAGCGGTGGGGTGCGACGCAGAGCGGGGCGGGTGGGCTGTATTTGTTGTTGTATGCATTGCTGACTCCTGGTTCTGGATGCAGGACGCCGCAATATGCGAGCAGGCTCGATACTGTTGATGGCGTTGGATCAGGGGCAGAGCTTGAGGTGGGACGAGGGAATGCTCCCACACTCGCGGCGCACCCGAAATCACCCTTTGGGGGGAGCCTGTACAGGAGCCGCGCCATGGCTCCTGCACGCAGGTGGCGCGCTAGGCCAGCAGGTTTTCCAGGTTGTGCAGGATCGAGGCTGCGTCGTAGGGCTTGCGCACCACCGGCACATGTTTCAAATGCTCGGGGATGTTCATGCTGTCGCCGTAGCCGGTGGCGAACAGGAAGGGGATATTCAGGTTGGTCAGCGCTTCGGCCACGGCAATGGAGGTGCCGGTGCCCAGGTTGATGTCCAGCACGGCGACATCCGGGGTGTGGCTGGCAAGCAACTTCAGGGCTTCGGCTTCAGAGCTGGCGGTGAGCACTTCCTGCACCTGCGCATCGGCCAGGATCTGCTCAAGGCCAACCGCGATCACCAGCTGGTCTTCGAGTATCAGCACGCGCGCCTTGGCCAGGCTGCTGCAGTCTACCTGTGGCTGCTGGTGGGTAACGGCCGGGGTCTCGCTGGCGAGCTCTTCGACCAGCGTCAGGTGCTTCGCCGGAATCCGGAAGAAGCCCTGCAGGCCCTCTGGCCTGTATTCGAGAGTGCTGCTGCCACCCAGGTCGAACGGGATGCTTCGCTCGATCAGAACAGAGCCGAAGCCGCTGCGGGTCGGTGCCCGTACGATTGGCCCGCCGCTCTCGCGCCAAGTGATGTCACAGGCCCCACCCGAGTCGACCACCCAGCTGACGGCCAGCTTGCCGCCCGCCCTGGACAAGGCCCCGTACTTGGCCGCATTGGTCGCCAGTTCGTGAAGCACCAGGGCCATCACCGAATAGGCGCGGGCATCGAGCAGCAGCGCGGGGCCGTTGAGCGCCAGTGCATCGGCGCTGGTGCGGTAAGGCGACAGTTCGGCCTCCAGCAAGTTGCCAAAACGGCCGCCACCGTCACCGCGTACCACCTGATCATGTGCCAGGGACAATGCCTGGATCCGCCCTTTGAGCGTCGCCACATAGCCACTGAGCGTCTGGTTTTCCGAGGTGGGGTGGGCCACCAGCGTACCGATGAGCGCAAGAATGTTCTTCACCCGGTGGTTCAGTTCCTCGTTGAGCATCCGCTGGCGAACAGCCGCCCTGGAACGCTCATCGGCCAGCAGTTCGCTGTTATGCAGCGCCACCTCGACCACCGCCGCACGGATGGCTTCGCCAAACTGGCGGTCCTGCTCGGACCAGGGCAAGCAGTGGTGGTGGACTGTCTCTTTCCACACGGCGAAGCTCTTGCGGGGGGTGAGGCGGTCGCCCAGAGGGCCGCTTTCGTACGTCTTGTTGGGGTCGCCCGCCCAGTTCAGGGTTTCGACCACCTCCTTGCGAAACAGCATGAGGTAGTCACGTGGGTGCTGCGACATCGGGATGATCAGCACCCCCGCGACATCCAAGGCATAGTCCTTGGCTGCAGGGTGCGCCAGCGACAGGCAGTTCGACGCCCAGGTGCGGCCTTCGGCGACGCCTTCGGCAAAGCTGAGCAAACCGGGTACCGCCTGCCTTGGCGGCGTCAGCCCGGCCACGGTCCATTGGCCTTGCAGCGCCATGCCAATACCGTCGCAGGGGATCAGGCCCTGAAAGTCGGGCAAGCGCGCGCGCAGCAGTTCGTCGATGTCCGTTGTGCGGTGCGCATCGTGCAGCAGGTTGTCGAGCACCTGCCGGGCGTGGGCGGCGGCCTCCAGCGTTTGGCGGGCGTTGAGGGTCTGGATGTGCAGGGAAAAGAACTCGCCGAACATCTCAGCCGCGACCCGCTGCCCCATGCTCAGCGTGCGTGGTGCGTAATGGTGGCAGGCGATCAGCCCCCAAAGGGCACCGTCGACGATCACTGAAATCGACATGGATGCGCCCACGCCCATGTTGTTCAGGTATTCGCAGTGAATCGGCGAAACGCTGCGCAGGTGGGCATAGGAGAGGTCGAGGGGCTCGCCAGACAAGTCCAGTACCGGCTCGAGCGGCACGGTCTTGAAGTTGGCGTCGGAAATGACCCTCACCGGGTTACGCAGGTACAGTGCCCGGGCCTGCTGCGGAATGTCCGAGCCTGGGAAGTATTGCCCCAGGAAGCTCTCAAGCCCGCTACGCCTGGCTTCGGCCACGACCTTGCCAGCGCCGTCGGCGCCCAGCTGGTAGATCATCACGCGGTCGTAACCGAGCAGTGCGCGAACCCGCTTGGCGGTATCGGCCACGAGCCTGTCGGAGCGGTCGATCTCGCGCAATTGGGCGATGACCGTGCGCACCAGTTCGATTGGTTCGGCGATGCTTTGGCTGGCAGGCTCGAACTCAAGGATGACAGTGCCCTTGAACAGGTGGGCAGACACGTCGAATGCTTTGCCTGAGGCCAGCACCACGCCAAACGACAGCGCTGGTCGGGAAGCTTCCCTCACACGCGCCAGTGAGTTGCGCACCGTGTGGGCTGCCTCGACGCCGATGATTGCCTCCAGCCGTTGACCATTGACGCCGCCTGCCACGCCGAGCATGGACGCGGTATTTGCCGAGTGGCGCAGGACCAGGCTGGCTGAGGCGTCGCAGGCGAGCAGGCAGCCGTGTGGCTGGATGCTGCCCGGTATCTGGATCGGCTCGCGATCGCAATTGGTCAAGTTGACGTGAGGTTGCAAGGTCATGGTTTTCCGCCGGCAGTGCTAAGACCGGCTGCCTGTGTGACCGCCGAGCATGTTCAAGCAAACGCAGTGTTCACAGTTGCATTAACTGGCGAGTCTAGCCTGCGCCTATGGCTTAGTCACCTTGGCGTCGCAGAGGTTTCGGCGGCTATCGCCCAAATTGCCATCAGCGGGTGCCGGCGCGATGGCTTGGGTGTGCAGGCTTGGGCCAAGGGCGCCGGGGCGGGTTGACCTACGCCTGGAAGTCCGATGGGTTGGGCGCATCATTGAGTGCATCCTGGCGGATGTCGAGATATACGGCCGCTCCGCATACGCCGAGCAGGCCTACCGAGGCGATCACGATGTCGCCCAGCAGCATGCCGGCGAGCAGGATCAACAAACTTAGCCTACAGAACAGCGCCATGGCCACCTCCTTGGCAATTGGGATGCGCGATGCCCCGTACCCTATCGCCTGAGGCCCAGGGATGCAGCCTTGCCTGCTGGTTGTGGCAATCCTGGCGCCCGCTTTGGCAGAACGAGCGCCTTCGGGGCGCGAACGGTGGTTCACCTGCCTGATCTGGTGTCCGTTTTGCCCTGCGCGCGTAGGTGGACTAACAGGTTCGCCAGTTGCACTGCACCGATCAGGATGAAGCCGGCAACGATACCTTCCAGGCGTATCAGCCCAGGTTCAGGGCTGGCATCGGCATAGGCGTCCGGCACCATCACCACCAGGTACACCAGCGCGAACTGAGTGCCGGCATAGGCGAAGGAGCGGTTGCTGTTCTCGATATGCCGGCCCAACAGCACCCCGATGCACATCACCAAGGTCATGGCCAGCCAGTTCGAACCCATCAACCCCAGTGCCAGCCAAGCGCACGCGGCGCCGGCAGCACAGCCGATCAGGCGATGGATATTGCGCAGGGTCACTGCCTTGCTGCCAGGCACCAGCGCGGCTGGCGGCACCATCATCACCGCCATGATGGTAATGGCTGCCTGGCTTAGCCCCTCGACGGCGAGCCACTGGCCCAGCAGTGGAATCAGTGCCAGCGCAACGCCGGCCTGCAGGGCGTGCACCCGCATGCTGCGGGTAACCTTGGCGGGCAGGGCCGCCTTGGCAAGCGGGGCGTGCGCTGTGACGACAGGCAACGCGCGCCTCACTGTGTGGCCAGAGAGCATCGCCACGAACCAGCAGGCCAGGGTACCGCAGGCCACTTCTTCGATCCGGGTTCTGGCGAAGTACAGCACGGCATCGGGGTCGTCGGCCTGCAGGCTCGCGATAGACACCATGGCGAAGGTAAGCCCGGTGAACAACCACGCATAACCATGGGCATAGCGGATGGCACACAGCAACGTGGCAGCACCGACCAGGCCGATGACCAGGCCAAGCCAGTGCCCGGGCAGCCCCGTGCGCGTCGCGAGTACGGCAGCGGCCATGGCGCCGGCCGCGGTGCCGATGATTCTCAGCCCGCCCCGATAGACAGTGTCGTGCAGGCTGGAGCGCATGACCATGTACCCACTGAACGCGGCCCAGCCGACATTGGCAACGCCCAGGTAGTGCGCCATGGCTATGGCCAGCAGCACTGAAAGCAGGGTTTCCGCCTCGTCGACCAGGCGCTGGGGCAGCCGCTGTGGGGTGACGAACTCCGAACGTATGCCTTGGCAGAATTTCGCCAGGCCGTGCCAAGGTGAGTGTTGATCGGACATTGCAGTACCGTGACCATGTTCGACGGCGTGGCGCGACCTGCCACTGGCCCCTGAGCACAGGATAGGCCAGCAGCGGGCAGTGGTCGGTTTACCTAATCCCCCTGGGGTACTGCACTGTTGCCATGAACCTCTGCTTCAAAAGCCTTCCAGCACGATCTTGCCGCGGGCTTTGCCGCTTTCGAGCAGGGCATGGGCGCGCCGCAGGTTGTCAGCGCTGATGGCGCCGTAGTGCTCGCCCACGGTGGTCTTGAGCACACCCTCGTCGACCAGGGCCGACACGCGCTCGAGCAACTGATGCTGTTTGATCATGTCTTCGGTCGTGTACAGCGAACGGGTGAACATCAGCTCCCAGTGCAGCGACAATGACTTGCGTTTGAGCGGCACGACGTCCAGTTGGGCGGGGTCATCGATCAGCGCAAGCTTGCCTTGCGGCCGAAGCACTTCCACCAGTTGCGCCAGGTAAGCGTCGGTGTGCGTCAGGCTGATCACATAATCCACTGGCTCCAGGGCGTGCTCTGCCAGTTGCTGGGGAATCGAAACGGTGTGATCGATCACATGGTGGGCACCCAGTTCGCTGACCCATTGCTGGGTTTGTGGGCGCGATGCCGTGCCGATCACGGTCAGTTGCGTCAGCTGCCTGGCCAGCTGCACCAGGATCGACCCAACGCCGCCACCGGCGCCAATGATCAGCAGGCGTTGCCCCTTGCCACCGTGCTGCTCAACGCCCAGGCGGTCGAACAGCAGTTCCCAGGCGGTGATGGACGTCAGCGGCAAGGCTGCGGCACTGGCATCGTCCAGGCTGCGGGGTTTACGCCCGACGATGCGCTCATCCACCAGGTGGTACTCGCTGTAGCTGCCAGGGCGGTCGATGGCACCGGCATAGAACACCTCGTCACCGGGCTGGAACAGTGTCACCGCGTTGCCGACCTCGCGCACGATACCGACCGCATCCCAGCCCAGCACCTGCGGCTGGTCGGCGCTGCGCGAGGCCCTTACCTTGGTGTCCACCGGGTTGACCGCAATGGCCTTGACTTCGACCAGCAGATCGCGGGCACCTGGGGTGGGCTTGGGCAGATCGGCCTCGTACAGCGACTGCGGGTCCTGAATCGGCAAACCGGGTTGGGTGAAAACAATGGCCTTCATTGCCATGACCTCGTTAGGGGAAGGAGTGCTGCTGAGGCTACCTGCATTGTGTTGAGTCAAAAACAGGGGCAATCGGATAAGACTTTCACTTTTACGGTGAAAATCAGCCGCGCCGCGCCTGTTTCGGTCGGCGCGGCTCAAAGCCTCTGCAGCGCCGGGGTTGGCTCGTTACACAGCGACAGCACCCCGCGTTCCGGCGAGTTGAACATCGACTTGAGATTGCTTTCGATATTGCGGCAAAAGTCTTCGGTACGGATGCGGTGCTGGCTGTTGCCGAACGGCGCCTGAAGGTCCGTGCCGATCCGTTCCATGGCCAGCAGCATGCAGCCCACGACCGTCGATACGACCGGCGTGAACCAGCCTAAGGTTGGAACCAGGCTCAGCGGCATGATGATGCAGAACAGCGTGCCAAACAGCCTGGGGAAATACACATAAGGGTAGGGCAGCGGTGTATTGGCGATACGCTCCATGCCGCCTTGCCAGTTCGACAGGTCTACCAGGGTCGACTCGATGCGCGCCAGCCTGATGCTGTCCAGGCGACCTTCGTTGAACTCGTGCGTGATCAATTCTGCCGAACCGCTGAGAATGTCGTTGGGCACGTTGCTGGACCCGGCCAGGCGGGCCCGTTCACTTTCAGTGAGCAAAGCGCCCAGCGCTTCGGGGTTTCTGTCGCCACCCAGGTGCATGCGCAGGGCATGCAGATAAGCCACGTGCCGGCGCATGAGCTGGGCTTTGACCGGGTTCAGGCCCTGGCTGTCTTCGATGAGGGTAAGCACCTGCCGGCCCAGGCTGCGCGAGCTGTTGACCATCGACCCCCACAGCGTCCTGGCCTCCCACCAGCGATTGTACGCACTGGAGTTGCGAAAGCTGATGAGCACCACCAGCGCGGAGCACAACAGCGTCAGGGGCATCAGCGGAAGCTCGAACCCGTAGCCTGTGACCAGCATGGCATCGAGGGTAACGGCCACGTCCCACAGCAGTAGCCACAGCAGCGACCACCCGACGTATGTGACCGTCCTGGCCAGGCATTTCCATTTCATATCCAGTGCGTGGGTCATGGCACAACTCCTTGTAAGCCCTTTGAAGACGGGCGAAAGCGCCTTTGCTGGGGACAGGTTAAGGTGCCAGACTTAATCGCAGCTTAATCTTGAGCTTGAGCATGGTGGAGCCTTCCGGCGCTTGGCGCAGGTGTGCGACCATGGCCGACGGTTGTCACTGAGAGACAGGTTATGGATCGCGAAAGTCCTGGCATTTACAGCCCTACTGGCGCGTCTGCAGCGCAGAACCAGGAACATGCGTTTCCAACCAATACTGCAGAGCGATTGCAGCTGGCGCTCGATGCAGGTGCCATCATCGGCACCTGGTTATGGGATATCCCCAACAACCAGGTCACAGCCGATGAGCGCTTCTCCCGATCCTTCGGGCTGTCGGCAGACAGGTGCATGGCGGGCATACCGATCGAAGAAGCGTTCGCCTCCATTCACCCGCACGACCGTGAGCGAGTCTGGGCAGACATCCAGCAAGCGATGGACCGTGGTGGGGCATTCAGGTGCGAGTACCGGGTGCGTCACGACGATGGCGGCTACAGATGGGTCGAGGCCAATGGCCGCGCACAGCACGACCTGCAAGGTGTGGCTGTGCGCTTCCCTGGCATACTCATGGATATCGAGTCGCGGCGTTCGGCAGAGGCTGAGCGCGACAGGATGTCGGCCCTTTTGCGAACATTCACGGCAGCGGTGCCCGGGGTTGTCTATGCCAAGGACCTGGCGGGGCGCATGCTGGTGGCCAACCATGGGGCCACGCAACTGATCGGCAAGCCGCCGGAGTTCTACCTGGGCAAGACCGATGTCGAGTTCCTGGAGGACAAAGCCCAGGCTCGCCAGGTGATGGAGACAGATCAGCGCATCATGCACGGCGGTGTGGCCGAGCAGATCGAGGAACGGGTCGACATGCCCGATGGCTCGGCGACCTACTGGCTGTCCATCAAGGCCCCGCTGCTGAGCGACACCGGCGAAGTCATGGGCCTGATCGGGTCCTCCATCGATGTAACCGCCCGCAAAAATGCTGAATCCAAGTTGCGTGAGCTCAACCGTACGCTGGAAGCACGCATCGAGGAAGCCGTGGCCGAGCGCGAAGCGGCCCAGGCGGCGCTGCGTCAGTCGCAGAAGATGGAAGCGGTCGGCCAACTGACCGGGGGGATTGCCCACGACTTCAACAACCTGTTGGCAGGCATCACTGGCAGCCTGGACCTGATCAAGCTGCGTTTGAACCAGGGGCGGGTCGCGGACGTGGAGCGTTACTTGTCGGTAGCGCAAGGGGCTGCCCAGCGTGCTGCCTCACTGACACACCGCCTGCTGGCATTCTCGCGCCGCCAGACGTTGCTGCCTGAGCATACCGACGTCAATACCTTGATCAGCGATATGGAAGAGCTGATTCGTCGAACGGTCGGCCCCTCGATCAACCTGCGGGTGCTGCTCAATGCGCAGGCCAGCACGTGCCTGGTCGACCCGGCGCAAGTCGAAAATGCGTTGCTCAATCTCTGTATCAATAGCCGTGACGCCGGCGGCGGTGAGATAGCCATCAGTACATTCGACCAAGTGCTGCAGCCAGGCCTGGACCTCGATCCAGAGCTGTCCCCCGGAACGTATCTGACAGTTTGCGTGGCTGACAATGGCATCGGTATGAATGCCGAAACACTCAGCCGCGCATTCGAGCCCTTTTTCACGACAAAGCCGGTCGGTGCGGGCACCGGGCTGGGCTTGTCGATGATCTATGGGTTCGCCAAACAGTCAGGGGGGCAGGTGAAGATCGAATCGCAGGAGGGCGCAGGCACCCGCGTCTACCTGCAGTTACCCAGCCAAGCCGCCCGTGCAGGCCAGGATGCGTCTGTACGAGCGCCAGTGAAGGCGCCGCCGGTGCTATCCGGTGCCACGGTCCTGGTGGTCGACGATGAGCCCTCGGTGCGGATGTTCGTCAGCGAAGCCCTGGGCAGCTGTGGCTATGTCGTGATTGAAGCGGCTGACAGCCTGGCGGGCTTGCAACTGCTGCGCTCGGATACGCGTATCGACCTGTTGGTGACGGACATAGGCCTGCCTGGTGGCATCGACGGCCGGCAGATGGCGCAGACGGGCCGCCTTTGCAGGCCTGGGTTGCCGGTGCTGTTCATGACCGGGTATGCGCAGCCGCATGTACTGGACCAGGCCCCGATGGAAGCGCACACGGCAGTGCTGACAAAGCCGTTTGCACTCGAAGCGCTGTCGCTGAACGTCAATACGCTGCTTGGACATTCAAGCCGATAACGGCTGGACGCTGCTGTTGCGCCTCACGGTTCAGCGCGTGCAGCACTTTTGCAACGGCGGTGATCAGTGCTCGACAGGGCAAGTGCTGTTCGTCGACGAAGCCGCTTGACTGATCAGGGCCACCAGGCGCTTGACGTTGGCTTGCTGGGCGATCACAACGTCATCGATGCTATTGCCGGCCGCCGTCTGCAAGGTGCTGCGGCAAGTCAGCTGGGCATCGGCGCCGCGTGCTCGCAAGCGCCATCGTGCGTCCAGCAGGGCATACTGCCCGGGCACCGAATCGAACCGTTGCACATCCACCCGCAGTGACAGCTTGCGCGCAGGGCGGGTGTTGCTCAATTGGTCGATCAAGGCGCTGCGCAGCTCATCCACCAGGGTGGCGCCCCACCACTGCGTCTCGAGGATGGCCAGGCTGCTATTACCTTGACGGATCACCAGTTGGGGCCGGTCGACCTGGGGCGGCACGCTGACACTTTCAAGCAGGATTTCGTCCGTGGCGGCGTGGGAGGACGGCGCAGGCACCGCCGGCGTGAGGGTATGGAACTGGATAGGGTCACTGCGGCAGGCGCCCAGTGCCATCAGCGCGACCAGCAGGGTAATCCTTGGCAACGGGGTCATGCTCAACACTCCTGTGGTCAATTGCGTGGCGGCCCTTGCAGGTCCATCGGCGCGGCGTTGTCCGGGCGGCCACGCAGCAGGGACTCAGGGTTGCGGCCCAGGTAATCGGCGAGCTCGCGCAGCGAGCGCGACATACGGCTGAGCTCGTCCAGGGTCTGCGTCATTTGTTCCCGCTGTGGCGAATCTTCTGCCAGCGTCGCGTTGGCAGATTTCAGCGTGCTGCTGACCTCGGCCAAAGTGCCTTGCACCCCGGGCAATGTCTTGGCGTTGAACTGTTTCAGGCTCTTGCGCAGCTCGACCAGATTGGCGTCCAAGTTGCTGGCAATACGTTCCAGCGGCAGCCGATTGACCTTGTCTACCATGGTCTGCAACTGCTCTTGCAGCAGCTCCAGGCTGCCAGGAATGGTCGGGATCATCACCGGTCGGGCAGTAGGGTCGAATGCCGCTTTCGGCGCTTTTGGGAAGAAATCCAGGGCAATGTACAGCTGGCCCGTGAGCAGGTTGCCACTGCGTGCCTGGGCTCGCAGGCCGTTGTCGATGAACGTCCCCATCAGTTTGGCGGCGGACGCTTCGTCATTAGGATCGTGCTGCAGGGCCTTGAGCATCTTCTCGTGCGCGCGCCCCAAGCGCTGGGGGTAGATCACGATGCCGACGTTGACCGGGAAACTGCGCTGTTTCTCATCGAAGTCAAGGTTCACCGAGACCACGCGGCCTATCTCCACGCCCAGAAACTCTACCGGTGCCCCCACCTTCAGGCCGCGCATCGCCTGGTCGAAGCGCAGTGCCAGGTACTGCGCCTTGCCGGCGGGCGGTGCCAGCGCGCTGGCCTGGTCGGCGAACAGCTCGAAGCGCTGGTCTTCACTGGCGGCGCTGTCATTGGGGTTGTAGTCCGGTGCACGGAAGGCGATGCCCCCGACCAGAATGGAAGACAGCGATTCGGTCTTTAGCGCGAAGCCATTGGCGCCGACGTCTATGTCAATGCCACTGGCGTTCCAGAAGCGGGTGTTGGCGGTCACGAAGGCATCGTTGGGCGCGTGGACGAAGATCTCTACATCAACCCCTCTGCCATCCTTGTCCAGCGCGTAGGCGACCACCTGGCCGACCGGGATCTTGCGGAAATACACCGGGGAGCCGATGTCCAGCGAGCCCAGGTCCTGGGTGTGCAGGGTGAAATGCTTGCCGGGCTCGCCGTAGGTGATGGCGGGTGGGTTTTCGAGGCCGGTGAAATGTTTGACCCGGGTGTTTGACTGGCCGATGTCGGCGCCGATGTAATCGCCCGAGAGCAGGGTGTCTATGCCCGACACGCCGCCGGCACCGATCCGTGGGCGGACCACCCAGAATTTCGAGTCCTCACGGGTGAAGCCTTCGGCCTGCTTGTCGAGCTTGACGGTGGCGTTGACGTTCTTCTGGTCGTTGCTGAGCGCGACCTCGGTCACGTGGCCGATCACGACATTGCGATAGCGCACTTCGGTCTTGTTGGCTGCAAGCCCGGCACCGGTCTTGAAGGTGAGGGTGATGGTCGGGCCTTCCTGCAGGAGGTTGTGCACCACCAGCGAGAGGCCCACAAGCACTGCCACGATCGGCACGATCCACACCAGTGAGAAGCTGAACCGACGGGTCTTGACCTGTGCCTTGCCCGGCACGGCTGGGCTGTCATTGCTGGATGGGTTCATCCATGAGCTCCTTGTCAGGTGGCGTGTCCCAGATCAGACGGGGGTCGAAACTCATCGCAGAAAGCATGGTGAACACCACCACCAGGCCAAAGAACAGAATGCCGGGGCGCGGCTCGATATCGCCCAGCGCCTGGAACTTCACCAGCGCCGCAACCAGGGCAACGACCAGCACATCGAGCATCGACCAATAGCCGATCAGTTCAACGAACCGGTAGAGCTTGGAGCGCTGCTGTTGCGCCCAATCGCTGCCACGCTGGACCGTGATCAACAACATCGTCAATGCCATGAACTTCACGCCTGGCACGGCGATGCTGGCAATGAAGATGATCAGCGCGATATCCCAGGCGCCGTGCTCCCAGAACTCGATCACGCCGCTCATGATGGTGCTGTCGGCACCGCTGCCAAGCATGGTGGTGTTCATCACCGGCAGCACGTTGGCCGGTATATAGAAGGCAAGCGCCGCGAGAAGGTAGGCCCAGGTACGTCCCAGGGAATTGGTCTTGCGCCGATGCAAGGGGGCGTCGCAACGGGGGCACCGATGCGGTTCGTCGCGCATGTCGCAGGCGAGCCCACAACTGTGGCACAGGCACAGGTTGAGTTCGCTGGCGGTCGGCGGCCTGTTCATGGCATCTCCCACAGGTCGCGGATGTCCCGGCCGGCAATGCGGATCATCAGTAGGCTCAGGGCGGCCAGTGCGAGCAGGCCGATGCCCGGCAGCACATCGAGCATCCCGGCGAGCTTGAACACCGCCACCATCGCGCCGAGCAGGCACACTTCCAGCATGCTCCAGGGGCGCAGTGTCTCCAGCCAGCGCATGCACAGCTTGAATGCCGGTGAGCGGCGGGCGGCAAGGGCGTAACCCAGGACCCAGATGAGCAGAAGCAGTTGGAATGCCGGGGCGATGATAATCGAGATGGCCGCGACCATGGCCATGAAAGTGATCGGCCCCTGGCTCAGTGCCAATACCGAATCCCACAACGTGGCGCTGTTCTTCAGGCCCTTCAGGCTGATGCTCATCACTGGGTAGAAATTGGCGAACAACCACAGCACCGCGGCCGTGAGCGTGAGCGCCAGGCGTTGCTCCACCGTCAGGCCATTGTGCCGCTGCAGCACACCGCCACAGCGGGCGCACAAGGTCTTCTGATGCTTGGCGAGCAGTGCTTTCTCGTACACGCAGTCGCAGTGCTCGCAGATGATCAATTGCTCTGTCGGGGGCATCATGACGCTCTGGTCAACTGAGGGCAGGCCTTTGTGAATATAGAAGCGCTGCTGTATTAGGCAAATGTTGTGCGAACAAACTGTAAACCCGTGGGCCAGCGCATTCAGCCGGGTTTGTAGCTGCCTTTGCCCGATAGCACCGCTGGCGGCCTGCGGGCCGGTAAGCATTGCCCTGATGCTCAGCTGACCGGGCCTTGTTCAGGGGAGTGGGGGCTGGCCGGGGCGGTATGCCACTGCTCTTTGGGTACCCATTTGGCCTGCTCGGGGTCACCCAGGTAGTGCGGGGACATGATCTGCACCCCATATTCGTTGAACACGTCCTGAATGTTGGCGTGCAACAGGCTCAGCAGCAGCGCGCGCGGCCTGGGCTCAGCGGGAACGGCCTGCGCGACCAGGCGGTATTCGGGGTAGAAATCCGAGAGAGCCGTCTGGAACACCTGTGGTCTGGGGTCCTGGAGTACGCCGTCGGTGCGCCGTGCCGCTTCCAGCAACATGGCCTCCACCTGTCGCCAAGGCGTGTCGTAGCCGATGGTCACAACCGTGTCCACGACATAGCCTTGCCCTTGCACGATACGCGAGTAGTTCTTGGTCACCGCCCCTGTAATCATGGAGTTGGGCAGCGTCAGGACTTCGCCGAGCCCGGTTCTGATCGTCGTGGTGAACATCCCCACTTCGGTCACTGTGCCTTCGTATTCGCCCACCCGGACGAACTCGCCGGCCCGAAGGGTACGGGTGTAGGTCAGGATCAAACCGGCTGCGCCCTGGCCGATGACGCTGGTCGCCCCCAGTGAAATCATCAAACCGATCAACACCGACAGCCCTTTGAAGGCATCGGTGCCTGAACCTGGCAGATACGGGTAAGCCATCACCAGCGCGAACAGCCAGATGGCCAGCGAGGTCAGGCGCATGGTGGGTTGCAGGGTTTCGGCGGTGAGCCAGGTCAATGTGCCCGGGCGGGCCATGCGCCGCAGCACACGCTTGGAAAAGGCGCTGATGCCACGGGCGATGAAGAAGATCGAGATGGCCACGGCAAGGCCCGGCATGGCACGCAGAATGCCGCTGACCAGGTACCTGAACAGCTCCATCAAGTGGATATTCAGGCTTTCGCCCCAGGAGCGGGTGTAGGGGAACTGCGACAGCACGAACCCCAGCCACTGGTAACAGAGCAGCAGCACGATCAACCAGTACAACAGCCACAGTGAGCGGTCGATCAGGTAGTAGAGGTTCTGCAGATCGAACAGCGGCGTGTGCCCGACCTTGAAGCGCTCGGAGTGTTTGCCCATCAGGCGGGGCAACAGACCCAGCAGCTTGCTGCGACCCAAACCTGCAGCCTTGAGCAGCAGGACGAACACCAAGGTGGCGGCCGCCGAGTAGCCCACCGCCGTCAACAGGAACTTCAGGCTGCGTGCCTGGCGGGTTTCCTCGACCACCAGGCGCAGGTTTTCGGCAGCACGTTCGGCAGCCTCGTTTGGCGTGATGGCGTCGGCTGCGGCATCGAGCGGTGTAACGATGAAGGCGCGACGGCCCCCCAGCAACACCAGATAACTGTTCAGGATAGGGTCGGTCCTGACTTGCAGGTCGTTGTCTTCCTGCAGGGTTTCTTCGATCAGGCTCTTTGCGCGCTGGGCGCGCGCCTTGGGGGTTTCGCCCAGCAAGGTAGAACGAAAGACGAAAACCGTGCGGTTGATGACCGTGAGCGCGGCTGGCTCGGCAATGACGCCCTCGACACCTGTGGCGGGCTGCTCGCCGTCGGCGTTAACGAGGGGAGAGACCATCATGTACAACCCCAGAATCAGCCAAGCCACCCGCCCAGACCAACGCTTGATCCCCATGCTTCACTCTCCGGCGCCTGCCTGCGAATTGTTTCCAGCATAGCCGGCTTCAGGCAACCTTCAGTGGCGTGCAGGAGTCGGCTTCATCAAGCGATGCAGGGACGTCACCACGCTGTAGAATGCTCACCTCTGCCTTCGCCAAGGAATCAAGATGCCGTTGCACCCTATGCCCACCGCAAGCCCCGCTTCATGAGCCGTTCGCTGTTCGTCTCCATGGACGGGCCCAAGGGCACCGGCAAAACCACATTGTTGGAGTCAGTCACCCAGGCACTGCGGGCTGACGGGCTGAAAGTCATCCGCATCTGCGAGCGAAAAAGCGACCCCTACAGGGCTGAAACCATGGCACTGGTCAACCAGTTCGTCAGAAACCCCAGCCCGGACCTTGAGCTGGCGATCTGTGAGCGCTTTGCCCAGAGCCGTGCGTGGATATCCCGGCACGTGCTGGCCAGGCAGCCGCCGGACAGCATCATCCTGATCGACCGCTGGTACCCTTCGGACGCTGCATTTCGCCGGCTGATCCCGTTCCCTGGGATTCTGCGCCTGAACACCGCTTGTGATGTGCGCATACCCGACCTGCATGTGGGGGTGGTCACCGCCCCGGCTATTTCATGGGCGAGGGCGACGGCACGCACGCGCGGGTTGAGCAGCACGGTGATGCACAGGTTCGAAGAGCATGTGGCCTGTACCCAGGCCTTCGAGCGAGCCGTTGCAGACAACGGCTGGCTGATGTGCCGCAATGAAGGGACGATCGAAGACGCTACGCTGCAGGTGGTTTCAGCGATTCACCGCGTGCTTCGACGCCCTTAGTGCGTGCAGCTTTCAGGCATCGAGCACCAAGCGCGAAGAGCGCGCCCCTGAAACACACGGCGTGATCCATTCCCCGCTGCTGCGTTGAGCTTCGGTCAGGCACTCGTCACGGTGCTCTGGCGTGCCCTCGATGACCCGGCACATGCACGCGCCGCAAATGCCCATGCCGCACGAGATGGGCAGGTCCACCCCGACCCGCGCAGCGGCTTGCAACAGGCTCTCGCCCGTTTGTACCTGCACCTCATGCCCGCTGCGCTGCAACACCAGTGTGCAGCTGGAATGGGTTACGGCGGTGGGCTCGCCGGGCTTGAAGTGCTCGCGGTACAGGGCCGATGCTGGCCAGCCCTGGTTGAGAGCGGCGTGCTCCACACTGTCCATGAACCCTGCGGGCCCGCAGCAATACACGCTGGCGTCGGGCTGCCAAACGGGCAACAGCTCGCTCAAGGCTTGCTTGATCTGCGCAGCGCGCAAGCCGCTGAATACTTCGATGGGCAGGCCCTGGCGCTGGACCAGCGGCAGCGGGTGCGCGTCACGGGTGAAATACAGCAGGCGCACCGCGCGCCCTTGGGCCAGGCATTGGCGGTACATCGGCAGCAGGGGCGTGATGCCGATGCCGGCCGCCAGCAATACCACTGAGCCTGTGCCCGGTTGCAGGGCAAACTGGTTGCGCGGGGTGCCGACCTCGATCCGTGCGCCCAGGCGCAGGTGCTCGTGCAGCCACTGTGAACCGCCGCGTGAGGCAGGCTCACGCTTGATGCCCAGGTACAGATGGCCCTCTTCGGGCAGGCTGACCACCGAATACTGGCGGACCATGCCGTTGCCCAGGCGCAGGTCGACATGGGCGCCGGCGGCCCAGCTCAGCGGCAGCGGTGCGCCGCCCGGCGTGCCGAGCTCGACACCCAGCACGTCGTCAGCTTCCAGGCGCAAGGCGCGTACTTGCAATGAGGTCCAGCTCATGCGCGCACCCCCGCAGCGCGCTGCAGGCGCAGCACGGCCTCACGGGCCTGGCTACCCAGTTCGGCGAGGTCCAGGCCAGGTATCGTGTCGTTGTCCACGCTCAGGCGCCCACCTACCAACAAAGCCCGCAAGGTCGGCCGGCCACCCCCCACCACGGGCGCAATGCCCGGGTCATGCAAGCCGAAGTACCGCGGCTGGTCCAGGCGGTAGACCGCCAGGTCCGCTGCCATGCCGACCTGCAGCGTGCCAAGGGCGTTCAGCCCGAGCACCTGAGCCCCACCGGCGGTGCCCCAACGCACCACGTCTTCCACGCTGGCGGCATGGGCGCCGCCTTCTAGCTCGCCGCCTGCATAGTCGGGCAACGCCCGCTCACCGGCCTTGGCCCGTTGCATCAACCAGGCGGCGTGGGTTTCGCTGATCATGTCGCAGGCTTCGTTGGAGGCTGCGCCGTCGACACCGATCGAGATCGGCATGCCGGCCGCTTCCATCGCCAGGATATCGGCGATGCCGCTGCCCAAACGCCCGTTGCTTTGCGGGCAGTGGGCAATGCCGGTACCGGTGGCGCCCAGCAGGCGGATTTCCTCGCGGCTGAGCTTGACCAGATGGGCGAACCACACGTCAGCGCCGAGCCACTCGTGCTCTGCGCAAAACGCCACCGGAGACAGGTTGTAGCGGCGCTGTACCTCGTTCTGGTACTCCACCGTTTCGCTCAGGTGGCTGTGCAGGCGGATGCCCAGCTTGCGTGCAGCGCGGGCGGTTTCGCGCAGGTGCTCTGGCGGCATCGAGTAAGGCGGGCTGGTGGGCGCCATCACCACCCGGCGCCAGGCGTCGGGGGCAGGGTCGTGGTAGGTGCGCACCAGCCGCCCGACGTCATCAAGGTACTGTTCGAGGGTTTCCGGGCCGGCACTGGCGGCGCCTTCGGCCTGGCGCACCTGGGTTGCGCCGCCTCGGCACAGCACGAAACGCAGGCCTAGTCGCTCTGCCTCCTCGAACAGAATCTGCGCGCTATCAAAGGCCATGCCTGGCAGGTACAGGTAATGATGATCCGCGACCGTGCTGCAGCCGGAGCGGGCAAGCTCTACCAGGCCGATACGCGCGGCCAGGCGGAAGCTGTGCTCATCGAACAGGCCGCGGTAGCGATAGGGCACCGCGGCCAACCACGCCCCCAGGCTGTGATCGATGCCAGCCGGGATCCCTTTGAGCAGTGATTGGAACAGATGATGATGGGTATTCACCCAACCTGGGTAAACCACGCAGTCGGTGGCGTCGAGCACTTGCTCTGCGGCCAGCGGTTGCAAAGCGCCGAGGGCAGCGATGCGCCCTTGGCTGATACGGATGTCCGGCCCGGCGTGGCGGGCGGCTGCGCCGGGCAGGCCGGTGAGGATGGCGCTGGCGTTGCGGATCAGCCAGCTGTCGGTAGGGTTCATGAGGGGCTCCAAGGGCTTAACCCAGTTCACTTTCGTGCCAGTGGCGCAGGCTCAAACGTGCCAGCAGGGCCATCAGGCTGAACAATGCGACGCCGGTCAGGGCGATCAGCACCAGGGCGGCGAACAGCCGCGGAATATTGAGCTGAAAGCCCGCTTGCAGGATCTGGTACGCCAGCCCGGCGCCGGTGCCTCCGGTGCCGGCCACGAATTCGGCCACCACAGCGCCGATCAATGCCAGGCCACTGGCAATGCGCAGGCCGGCGAAGAAGCACGGCAAGGCACTGGGAATACGCAGGCGCAACAGCACCTGCCAGCGGCTGGCGCGATTGAGGCGGAACAGGTTGAGCAGCCCCGGGTTGACGCTGCGCAGGCCCAGCACAGTGTTGGCGATGATCGGAAATACCGCCACCAGGGTGGCGCAGATCACCAGCGCCAGGGTGGTGTCGCTGCACCAGATGATGATCAGCGGTGCAATCGCCACCACCGGCGTCACCTGCAGCAATATCGCGTAGGGGAACAGGCTGGCTTCCACCAGCCGGCTCTGTACGAACACGAATGCGGCCAGGGTACCGATGACCACTGCGAGGGCGAACGAGAGGAAGGTGATCTTCAGGGTCATCCACAGCGCACCGAGCAGCATGGGCCCGTCGCTGATCAGCGTGCGGCCGATGTCGGCGGGTGATGGCACCAGGTAGACCGGTACTTGCCAGGCAATGCATGCCAGCTGCCAGAGGCCCAGCAGCACAGCGCCGACCAGCAGCGGCGAAGCGATGCGCAGCACCGTGGGGTTGTGTAGCCAGGGAGTAGAGGGTCGACTCATGTCAGGGCTCTCATGTTGTGCTCTGAAGTTATGCGCTCAAGCAGGCTCGCCGTTGGCCTGGGCCAGCAGCCGGGACAGGTGGGCGCACTGGGCGATGAAGGCGGGGGAGGTGCGGTAGGCCTCATCCCGCTGCAGCGGGCCGTCGATGGGCACATCGGCGATCACCCGCCCGGGTCGGGCACCCATCACCACCACCCGCGATGACAGGTACACCGCCTCGAAGATGCTGTGGGTGACGAACACCACGGTCAGGTCGCGCTGGGCCCAGAGCTGGCGCAGGTCGCTGTCGAGCTTGTTACGGGTGAACTCGTCCAGGGCGCCGAACGGCTCGTCCATCAACAGCAGGTTGGGTTCGGTGGCCAACGCCCGGGCGATCGATGCGCGCATCTGCATGCCGCCCGACAACTCGCGGGGGTAGGCCTGGCCGAACGCGCCCAGGCCTACCAGCTCCAGCGCCGCCTGTACCTTGGGCTGGCTGTGGGCTTTGGGCATGCCGGCGAGGTCCAGCGGCAGGCGCACGTTGTCCTGCACCTTGGCCCAGGGCATCAAGGTCGCCTCCTGGAACACCATCGCCAGGCTACGCCCCGCACCGGTGCCCAATGGCTCGCTGCCTGGGGCATCCTTGCCCCACCAGCGCACGTGGCCTGCCGAGGGTTGTTCAAGGCCGGCGAACATTTTCAACAAGGTGCTTTTGCCGCAGCCTGACGGGCCCAGCAACGACACGAACTCGCCGCGCTGGATCGCCAGCTTGACGCGGTGCAGGGCGACGGTGCCGTTGCTGTAGGTCTTCTCGACCTGGTTGGCGAACAGCGGCGTATCGCCACCCAACGCGTCGGCGTTGGGTGGCGCCTGCAGCTGGGCGCGGGTTTCGGATAGGGTCTGCATCAACATGGCGCTCTCCCATAAGGTCATGAGCGGTTGCATATGCCCCGGCACACCGGGGCGCCGAACAGGCGGTCAGTGGCTGGCGAATACTTCGCTTTCGCCGTGGGCTTCGAGCAGGCCCAGCAGTTGCCGGCGGATCACCAGGCCTGGCTTGTCCGAGGGCATGTGCAGCTCCACACGCCGCCGGGTATCGACGCAGGCGTCCGGGTCGGTGGCCTCAAGGATGTCACGGTCTTCGGCGGTGATCGCCGCGTCCCAGTCGATCAGCGCCTGGGTCGGGCAGTCGGTCTCGCTGTCATTGCGATAGAGCCACTGCACCAGCATCAGCCGGCCGTCATCGATCGGTGTGGCGCAGTTGTAGATGATGTGGTGGATGCCGCTGTCCGGGTACATGCAGCCAAAGCGGCGGGAGAATGGCAGGTAGTAGCGGTTGACCAAGTGGCGCTCGGTGATCGGCGCACGGGTGCCGGTAATGGCGAAGCTTTCTTCAGGGTTGCGGATGGGCACGCGGGTCTCGGCTTCAAAGCCGTAGTCGGTTTCGCGAAAGTCATAGCTGGCCGGTTGCGGCTGGTCGAACAGGCCGAAGTTGGCTTTGTGCACGAAGGAAAAATGCGAGTTGTCGAACGAGTTCTCCATTACCCGCAGCGGGCTGGTTTTCCACTCTTCATAGAACTGGAAGATACGCCGGTAACCGGGGGCGCCGTCTTCGGGGAAGTCGGGGATCGGCTGCAGCGGATCGTCCAGCGCGACCCAGGCATAGCCATACTTTTCCTGGCAATGGTAGGCCTTGACGGCTGCGCCCGGTGGTATCGCCCCCGTGGGGTTCTGCGGGATCTTCACGCAGGCGCCGCTGCAGTCATACTCCCAGCCGTGGTAGCCGCAGGCGATATTGCCGTCTTCGCTGACAAAGCCCTTGGATAGTTTGGCGGTGCGGTGGCAGCAACGGTCGCGCATCGCTACCGGGGTGCCGTCGGGCCGCTTCCAGAGGACCAGGGCTTCACCCAGCAAAGTGAAGGGTTGTGGCCCGTCGTCCAGCGCCGTCATGGGCAGCAGGGCGTACCAGAAGCGTCGCAATACAGGTTGTTTGGTGACCAGCATGATCCAGTTTCCTCACGGTATCGGTTGTTGTTACAAGGCTCAGCGGCTGGCCGCCTGGACGGTGTCGGGCTGCACATTGAGGTCTTGCACGAAGCGAGTGGTGTAGGCTTTCTGCCAAGGGGCCGCGGCGCCGAGCAGGCCGGCCTGGACCATGAAGTCGCGGGTGGCTTGCCAGCGGGCGTCATTCATCGTGCCGATGCCGTGGCTGGCAGCATCGCCACCGGTGACCAGCTGGTATTGCTTGAGCGTCGAGACGCCCCAGGCCAGCAGTTCATCGCTCATGTTGGGGTTGTCGCGCTTGATCAGCGCATTGCCCGCCGCGGGGTTGGCCAGGTAGCGTTTCCAGCCTTCGAGCGAGGCGCGGACAAAACCGGCGACCCGCTCGGGATGCTGGTCGATGACGTCCTGGCGGGTGACCACGGTGGAGCCGTAGGGCGGGTAACCGGCATCGGCGAACAGGAAGAAGTTGGGTTTCTGGCCGGCCTTGATGGCCTGGAACAGTTCCGAGCTGGCGTAGGCCTGCTGGGTGGTGTCGGCGCCGGCGAGGAAGGGTTGCAGGTTGAAGGTGTAGGGCCGTGCCTGGTTGTCCTCGAGCTGGTACTTGCCCTTGAGCCAGGGCCACCAGGTCTGCTGGCCGGACGTAGAGACCAGCACCTGCTTGTTTTTCAGGCCGTCCAGGCCGTTGACATCGGCGTGCGTCATCAAGCCCTGCGGGTCACCTTGGAAAGGTGCAGCCACCGCGACCACCGGCAGCCCTTGCTCCACGCTCTTGAGGATCTGCAGGTCGTAGTTGACGATGAAGTCGGCTTGCTTGCTGACCAGCAACTGCATGCCGTTGACCTGTGGGCCGCCCATGCGGATGGACACATCCAGGCCTTCTTTTTCGTACAAGCCATCGGCCACGGCCTGGTAAAAGCCACCCTGTTCTGCCTGGGCGTACCAAGAGGTGAGCAACACGACTTTGTCGTTGGCCATGGCCAGGGAGGCGCTGCTGAACACTGCTGCGCCAAGCAGCGAGCGAAGCGGGTAAGTCAAAGCAAAGCGGTTTTTCATGATTGTTCTCCACCTCGATTCGAAATGCGCCAGGTGTTCGGGAACACGCCAGCGAGGACCGAGCGGAGAGAGAACGCAGCAAGAGGAGGGGTGCACAGCATGCAGCAGCCACGGCTGACACTTCTCTACTTGCCCAGGGCCGGCAGGCCTCGTGCAAATCATCCGCTCGGATGTACGCCCTATCCAAGGCGCAAGAGCAATGCCCCATGCCATGTCTGGCACTGACCGCTTCTACTCGAAGGCAGCTCAAGCCAGAAGCGTGCCAATGTGCGGCGACCGCCAAAAACGGGCTGTTCAGGTGCAGGTAGGTGTTGCGAGGGCAGGACAGTGATCCGGGAAGGTGCAAGGCAGGACTGCCGGGCGCCATTAGAGTGCGCAATCCATGGGTGGCCTGGTACTCAGTAATCCCATAAATTGGCCACAATCACTGATCTAGACTGTATTCGATCAGTTGGCACGCGCCCTGCTATGGCACAGTCGAGTAGAAGCGGTCAGTGCCAGATATGGCATGGGACATTGCTCTGGCGGCAGCACGCCGCACACCCGGCAAGGGTGGCGCCACGGTTTGCATCGTGGCCAGAGGAGAGGTCCGTCCGCTGAATCCCTTGCTGGTGAACCTCACCGACCTCGACCCAAGGGATGCCCATGAAACTCACCCCTCTTGCCTGCCTTAGCTACTGCTTCCTGCCCCTCTGTGCCTCCGGCGCCCAGGCCGGCCCGCTGATGTGGTACGACAATAGCCTGAGCTACCTCTACGGCCACAATTACAAAGTCGACGGCACCGGCAACGACATCCAGCAGACCGTCACCTTCGAACACGCCAGCGGTTGGAACTGGGGGGATGTGTTTCTGTTCGTCGACAACAAATGGTCCAACGGGTTGTCGGGCAATGACGGCCATACCTACTACGGTGAATTCTCTCCGCGGTTATCGCTGGGCAAGGTCAGCGGACAGAACCTGCGCTTTGGCATCGTCAAAGATGTACTGATCGCCGCCACCTACGAGCGTGGCGAGGGGCGTAATCGCAAGTACCTGCTGGGGCCTGCCGTGGACTTGACTATCCCGGGGTTCGATCGCTTTTCGCTCAATACCTATTACCGCAAGCCCGACGGGATTACCGGCAAGGCGTCAGGGCAATGGCAGATCAACCCGACCTGGGCGATGACCCTACCGCTGGGGCGGTCGGACATTCTGTTCGATGGTTACCTGGAGTGGTACGTGAATGACGTGGGCAGCAAGGGTACGTCGGATTACGTGGCCAAGAGCTTCCACTTCAATCCGCAGGTCAAATACGACGTTGGCAAGGCCCTCGGGCACACGCCGAAGCGGTTGTATGCGGGGCTCGAATGGGATTACTGGTCGGACAAGTATGGGATCGAGGACAGCCACGGGTTCCCGACGGATCAGAATTCAGTAAGTGTACTGGTCAAGGCGCACTTTTGAGAAAACATATTAGGATTGTGGCGTATCCCGTTGTTTCCAAATGAGTATTGCATCGAGCGCAGCACGGGCTGCGCCCGATGCTCATGAGCGCGAAATCGATAATGTTCGATTATCGGGCGCTAACGCCCTTCATGCACTCAACCTTCTGATTAACGTGCCGAACGTAATGGGTAGTACATCCCACTGCCATCCGGATACGTCCCCCATGCGCCTGCGCCATCTCAATATCGCTACTCGCTCTTACCTGAGTTTCAGCCTGATCGCTGCACTGGTCGTAGTGCTCGGGCTGTTTTCCATCAACAAGATCTCCAGCATGCGCGAAGCGGTGGTGTATACCGAGCAGGTGACCAACGTCGGCACCCGCTACCTGGGCGAAGTGCGCAGCCACATGCTGGGCCTGCGCATCATCACCATGCGCATGGCCATCGCCCGTGAGCCCGCGCAGTTGGCACCGACCCTGGCGCGCCTGGAGGTGCTCAAAGGCCTGCTCGACAAGGGTGTAGAGGGCTACGGTGCAGTATTGCCAGCGGCGGGCAAACCGGCCTTTACCGAGATGCAGCACCTGATCGACGAATACCGTGTGCTGCTCGACCAGTACAAGGCGTTGTCCGAGCAAAACCAGGTAGCCCAGATGCAGACGATGCTCAGTGGCGCCATGCAGGACATTTCCAACCGTATCGGTGAGCTATACGACAACCTGGTCAAGTTCAGCAGCGACACCGCCGAACAGCACACCGCCCACGCCCGCGCTGAGTACCAGAGTGCCCTGTACCTGACCTTCGGTGTACTTGGCCTGGTGCTGGTGCTGACCATTGGCCTTGCCTGGTTGCTGACCCGTAGTATCGTCAGCCCGCTGCGTGAAGCCATCGACGTGGCACAGAACATTGCCCAGGGCGACCTTTCCCACACCGTGCATGCCACTGGCCGCGACGAGGCGACCCAGTTGATGCATGCCCTGGCGGCGATGCAGGCCAGCCTGAAGGACGCCCTGCGGCTGATCGGCGATTCCTCCCATCAGCTGGCGGCGGCCAGTGAACAGATGTCGGCGATTACCCAGCAAACCTCCCGCGACCTCAACCGGCAGAACGACGAGATCCAGCAAGCGGCGACTGCCGTGACGCAGATGAGCGTGGCGGTGGAAGAGGTGGCGCGTAATACCGTGAGCACCTCGGAAATCTCCCGTCAGTCCGAAGACGCGGCGCGGCGCGGTCGTCAGCGGGTGGGCGAGGCGATCAGTTCGATCGGCAAGATGAGCCAGGATGTACATGAGGCGTCGCGGCAGATCGAAGCGCTGGCGGTGCAGTCGCAGGAAGTGGGCAAGGTACTCGATGTGATCGGCGCCATTGCCGGGCAGACCAACTTGCTGGCGCTCAACGCCGCGATCGAGGCGGCGAGGGCGGGTGAAGCGGGGCGCGGCTTTGCCGTGGTGGCAGATGAAGTCCGTGCGCTGGCAGCGCGGACCCAGACCTCGACACTGGAGATCGAGGAAATGATCAACGCCATTCGCAGCGGCACGGCGCGGGTGGTGGAGTCGATGCACAGCAACAGCCAGCAGGTGGGGCATACCCTGCAGGTGGCTGAGTTGGCCGGGCAGGCACTGGATGAGATCACCGATGGCGCGACCACGATCCATGAGCGCAATATGGTGGTGGCCAGTGCCACTGAAGAACAGGCACAAGTGGCTCGAGAAGTCGATCGTAACCTGTTGAATATTCGGGAACTTGCCGTGCAGACCTCTGAGGGCGCGGACCAGATCAGCACGGCGAGCCAGGAGCTGGCCAGCTTGTCGATCGGCTTGAACGGGATGATGAAGCGTTTTCAGCTCTGACAACCGAGGGATGAGGGTCGACATGAGTCGAACCATATGCTGACCCACTGGTCAGGATATTTACCTATCCAGCACTAGAGAGGTCAGCATGCACACGTACAACCTGACGTACCTGTTCAAGGGCGAACCGCGTTATCACCGTTTCGAGCTCAAACAGCACGGGCTTTCGCTTCACGAAGCCGCGTTGCATTTGATTGTGTTGCATTACGGGGATGGCGAAAACAGCCTGGTGATGCCAGCTGCAGATGCCTCCCCGACGGAGATCCTGCAGCAGGCCAAATCGCTTGAGATAACCCAAGTCGAAGTACATCCAGGCGAGTAGGCGTGGTCGGCGGGCTGCGCGCGTGCAGGCTGCTCAGCCTGCCTTCAAGCCGGCCAGCTGCTGCTGAAGCTCAGCGAGCAACCGCCGACCCGCTGCTTCCACCAGGTCCCCGTACTGAGCGATGGCATTACACTCCCGGCAGGTGACAATCGATTTTCTGTGGAGCCTGCCGGGCTTTACCAAATCTTGCCCACCGCACTTGAGGCATTTCAGGGTGACACTCATGATCTTCCTCTCCATGGAACTCGCGCAGGATCCTTCACTGCGCTTTTGTGGCGGCTGGCAATGATGATGCGGTACATGGAGTGGTCAAGTGGGTAAAACGTTCATTCCGAAAGCAATTTAAGCAGAGCGGGCCCTTCAAAAGTTGCCAGGGAACGTTTTGCGCGTCACCAAGCCCCCAACAGAACCGGAGATCGCGACGTGATTGACCATCTGGACCACCTGGTACTGACCACCGTCGATGTCGATGCATGCAAAGACTTCTATGGCCGCGTGCTCGGCATGCGCCTGGAAACCTTCGGCCAAGGACGCTTGGCGTTCTGCTACGGCAATCAGAAGATCAATGTACATGTGCGGGGGCATGAGTTCGAGCCCAAAGCTCATCTGCCTGTTCCGGGCGCATTGGACCTGTGCTTCATCGCCAGTGTCAGCCTGGAAGCGGTCATCGCGCAGCTGGAACGTCAGCGTTGGCCGATCATCGAGGGGCCGATTCAGCGAACCGGTGCGACCGGGCCTATCCGTTCCGTGTACGTGCGCGACCCGGATCTCAACCTGATCGAGATTTCCGAGCAGTTGTGACAAAAGCTGGCAATGGGCGTCACAGGCGTCACCAAGCGTGACAAGAGGCGCGCCGGGCAAGGGGGCGCAGAAGGCTGAAAAGGCGGGCTGGTCTATCGCAGTACGACGGCGCCACGGCGGCAATGGGGTTCTCGGCCCCTTCGCCGCCAGGCGGATACAGGCAGCAGCTTACTTGATCAGCGGCACGCCACTGAGCTTCTGCAACTCGTCGAAGTCGATGTCAGCGCAGATCTCTACCACTTTCAGGCCGTCGGAGGTCACTTCCAGCACGGCCAGGTCGGTGTAGATGCGGCTGACGCAGCCGATACCGGTCAGCGGGTACGTGCACTCAGGCACGATCTTGCTTTCGCCCGTCTTGGTCAGGTGGTCCATCATCACGAACACCTGGCGCGCGCCGGTGGCCAGGTCCATCGCGCCGCCTACGGCCGGGATCGAAGCCTCAGCGCCGGTGTGCCAGTTGGCCAGGTCACCTTTGACCGACACCTGGAAGGCGCCCAGAACGGCGATGTCCAGGTGGCCGCCACGCATCATCGAGAAGGAGTCGGCGTGGTGGAAGAACGCACCCCCGGTGAGCAGGGTCACGTGCTGCTTGCCGGCGTTGATCAGGTCATCGTCTTCCTCGCCCGGCGCGGGGCTCGGGCCCATGCCCAGCAAGCCGTTTTCGCTGTGCAGAAACACTTCCTTGTCGCCCAGGTAGTTGGCCACCAGCGTTGGCGCGCCGATGCCCAGATTCACATACGCGCCTTCCTGGATGTCTGCGGCCACACGCTGGGCCATCTGGGTGCGGGAAAGTTTTGTGGTAATGGTCATGGCAGGCCTCAGACAGCGTTGGCGATCGAAGAAGCAGCAGCGCCGGTAACGGCGACCACGCGCTGCACGAAGATGCCCGGGGTGATGATGTGTTCCGGGTCCAGTTCACCGAGTTCGACGATCTGGTCGACCTGAGCGATGGCGGTCTTGGCCGCCATGGCCATGATCGGGCCGAAGTTACGCGCCGCCTTGCGGTAGATCAGGTTGCCCCAACGGTCACCCTTGTACGCCTTGATCAGCGCGAAGTCGGCGTGCAGCGGCATTTCCAGCACGTACTGGCGACCATCGATCTCGCGGGTTTCCTTGCCTTCGGACAGCAGCGTGCCGTAGCCGGTCGGCGAGAAGAATGCACCGATGCCCGAGCCTGCTGCACGGATACGTTCGGCCAGGTTGCCTTGCGGCACCACTTCCAGCTCGATCTTGCCGGCCCGATACAGTTCGTCGAAGACGTAGGAGTCGGACTGGCGTGGGAAGGAGCAGACCACCTTGCGCACGCTGCCGGCCTTGAGCAGGGCGGCCAGGCCAATCTCGCCATTGCCGGCGTTGTTGCTGATGATGGTCAGGTCGCGAGTACCGGTATCGATCAGCGCATCGATCAGCTCGGACGGCATGCCGGCAGTGCCAAAACCACCGACCATGATGGTCGACCCGTCTGTGATTCCTTCCACCGCGCTGGCGATGGACTCATATGTTTTATTGATCAAAGCGAGCTCCTGGTTGTTCCTGGAGTATGGGTTGTGGGCCTGCCTGGCGCGCCCTTCGAACAGGGGGCCAGCCAGCGCTTGGGACATGTTTGCTGCATGTGCTAAGCGTGCCGCAAGATCGGGCACAAGTAGAGAGGGGGTAAGCGGATGGTGTGCGATTATCGAACCATTGTGCGATCTGCGGGCGGGTCTGTTACCCCTGTGGGCCATGCCGCGGAGCAATGCGCTGGACTAAAGCTGAGTTCCTGCATGGCTGCGGACCGGGCGCGGCCTGACGCCGCTACACCATGGCTACAACCCAGGGCTCAGGGCACGCTGGGCGAGGACGCAGTTGATCTTTCCGCGCTCAGGCGCAGTTCTGCAATATCGCGCTTTGGCGGCGTGCCGAACTGGCGCCCGTATTCACGGCTGAACTGCGAGGGGCTTTCGTAGCCGACCTTGAAGGCCGCGGTGGCGGCATCCAGATGCTCGTTGAGCATCAGCCGTTTCGCCTCGTTCAACCGCAGCCATTTCTGGTATTGCAGCGGGCTCATGGCGGTCAGCTGACGGAAATGCTGGTGGAAGGTCGAGAGCCCCATCTGCACCTGGGAGGCGAGCTCCTCCACCCGCAGCGGCGCGGCGTAGTTCAGTTTCATCCAGTCGATGGCCTTGGCGATTCGGTGCCCCTTGCTGCCCACGCTAGCGATATGGCGCAGCAGCGGGGCCTGGTCACTCAGCAGCAACCGGTAGTGGATTTCCCGCTGAATGAGCGGCCAGAGCACAGGTATGGCATCGGGCTCCTCCAGCAGTTCGATCAGGCGGGTGAAGCTCTGCAGTAACTTCGGGCCCAACTCACCGACTCCAGCGCTGGTGTGAAAGGACTGCCCACTCACTGGCAGGCGACCATCTTGTGCGATCAATTCCGCCAGTGTGCGCAGGTCCAGCTTGAACACCAGGCCCAGGCAAGGGGCCAGCTCGCTGGCCATGGTCACCGCCGAATTCGCCGGGATGTTCAGCGAGGTGACGAGAAAGCGGGATGTGTCGTAGGGGAAGGCCTGGCTACCGATGACCATCTCCTTGGCGCCCTGCACCACCAGCACGATACTCGGCTCGAGGATACAGGTAATCGGTGGGGCGGTTACGTTACGTCGGTAGACGCTGAGGTCTGCGATTTGAGTCGTGAAATCGCCAGCCGTGGGCGCGTGCGCGCCGATCACCTTGCACAGCTTGGCCATGGGGTTCGTTGAGGAGGGCGGTGGCAGGGTGGCAGGCATAGGAAGCTTCCGATCATCGTGTGAAAACATTACGGGCGCAGTGCCTCCTCTGTCCATGCCCAGTCGCTAGGTGCTGGAGAATCAGGCAATAAAACTACCCGTTTGCTCTATTGATGAAGCGCTGCGTGCGACGAAGATGGCTACTGGCGACGGGGCCAGCGTGCTCAGCCGAGCAGGCCCCTCGCACCCATTACATTTCGAGCAGACAAGCATGCGTGCGTTGAAGACTTTGTTCCTAGCGTTTGCCTTGATGGCCAGCTCATTCACTGCGGGAGCCGCCGATATGTCCCATGAAGCCGACAATTTCTACAAGAGTGACCAGGTGTCACGCGAACGGGTTTCCTTCAAGAATCAGTTTCAGATGACGACGGTCGGGAACCTGTTCGTTCCTCAAACCCTTGAGCGCGGAACCCGTTACCCCGCGATCATCGTCGGCCATCCGATGGGCGCAGTTAAGGAACAGAGCGCGAATCTGTACGCCCAGAAGCTGGCAGAGCAGGGCTTCGTCACCTTGGCCATCGATCTATCGTTCTGGGGTGAAAGTGGAGGGCGTCCGCGCAACCTGGTATCCCCGGACATCTACGCCGAAGACTTCAGTGCGGCGGTCGACTATCTTGGCGCTCAGGGATTCGTCGATCGCAATCGCATCGGTGTGCTGGGCATCTGCGGCAGTGGCAGCTTTGCCATCAGTGCGGCGAAAATTGATCCGCGGATGAAAGCCATTGCTACGGTCAGCATGTACGACATGGGCGGCGCCAATCGCAACGGCCTCAAGCATGCGGTAACGGTCGAGCAGCGCAAGAAGGCCATAGCTCAAGCAGCAGCTCAGCGGGATGTCGAGTTTGCCGGCGGTGACACCTTGTACACCAGTGGAACGGTCGACAAGCTGACCGAGCATTCCAACGCCATTGAGCGTGAGTTCTACGACTTTTACCGCACGCCTCGGGGCGAGTTCACCCCCAAAGGGTTGTCGCCGCTTTTGACGACACATCCCACACTGACCAGTAATGTCAGGTTCATGAACTTCTACCCGTTCAATGACATCGAGACGATCTCGCCACGCCCAATGTTGTTCATCGCGGGGGAGGACGCCCACTCCCGTGAGTTCAGTGAAGAGGCGTATCGCCTTGCCGGCGAACCCAAGCAACTGGTGATCGTGCCGGGTGCTGGCCACGTCGACCTCTATGACCGCGTCGCATTGATCCCCTTTGGCAAGCTGACGGCATTCTTCAGCGAACACCTCAAATAACCAGCACTACTGCCAGGCCCAGCCTCTCTCGGCTGGGCGTAGGTACCTGCGTCTTTGCAATGGGAAGACCGAGTCCGTTATGAGTAGCTCAGCAACATACCTTCACCACACAAGCCGTCAGGTCTGGAGCGCAGTCCTGGCAATGTCGCTGTGTGCGTTCGCCCTGGTGGCTTCGGAGTTCCTGCCAGTGAGCTTGCTCACGCCGATTGCGGCCGATTTGTCACTGACTGAAGGCCAGGCAGGGCAGGCCATTTCCATCTCCGGTTTGTTTGCCGTGATCACCAGCCTGATGCTGGCCCCCCTGACTCAGGGTATCGACCGCAAGCCTGTACTGCTGGCCACAACCGCGCTGATGCTGGTTTCCGGGGGGATGGTGGCCTTTGCCCCGAACTACCTGACATTGATGGTGGGGCGGGCGGTGTTAGGCGTCGCCATTGGTGGCTACTGGTCGATGTCCACAGCGGTGATGATGCGCATCGCACCCGCACCGCTGGTTCCCAAGGCTATTGCCCTGATGCAGGGCGGTACCGCTTTGGCGACGGCAATCGCGGCGCCCGTTGGAAGCTACCTGGGCGGCATGATTGGCTGGAGAGGCGCGTTCGTGTGCGTCTTGCCCTTGGCCGCGCTGGCGTTGATGTGGCAAGCCTTCACGCTGCCTGCGATGCCGAGCGAACGCAAGGCCGCGTCAGCCACCGCAACCTTGCGTTTGCTGGCAGACTCCAGGGTCGCGCTCGGCATGGCGGCCGTGGCTTGCCTCTTCATGGGGCAGTTCACACTGTTCACCTATCTGCGGCCCTTCCTGGAAACGGTCACCCGTGTGGACGTGCCCACCCTCTCGCTTGTGCTTCTGGTCACCGGTACCGCAGGGCTGGTCGGTACCATGGTCGTTGGGGCGCTCGTTGGTCGACACCTGAATCGGGTGCTGCTGGGCGTACCCTTGATCATGACTGCCATCGCTTTCGCAGTGATCATGGTCGGTAGTTGGGTCGTTCCAGTCGCTGTCTTGCTCGGTATCTGGGGGCTGATCTCTACCTGTGCCCCCGTGGGATGGTTCACCTGGTTGGCCAAAGCAATGCCGCACCAAGCGGAGGCTGGAGGCGGCTTGATGGTCGCAGTGATTCAGCTGGCCATCACTGCGGGGGCTACCGTGGGTGGCGTGCTGTATGACGGGTTCGGCTACCGAGCCACATTCGTCGCCAGCGGCGTGCTCTTGCTGTCGGCAACCGTGCTAAGTGCTGCCACTAATCGCACATTCCCATGTACAAGCCGTACGCTACAGGGAACAAACCAGTGAGACGATGCACTGGGGCATGGCCACAGATCAAGCCGGCCGAGAATGCACCCCATGCGATCGCTTTGACGCTACTTTGCTCTTCCACCAGCCTCTGAGGTTCATGAGGCAGAGCACGACCTGCAATACGATCAAAGCCCATGCCTGGGCATGCAAGCCCCAGATCGACCACAGCAGGTTGCTGGCGATGAAGCAGCAGAACCCCACTTTACGCCGGCCTGGGCGGCGCGAGCCGATGCACCAGGCCGCCACCACCGTCACAGCCATGGCAGGCCATTCCAATAAACCGATCCAGTCTTCCATCGGGCACAATCCAAATCATTCAATCAAGGCCATGCCTTCGACGGTCATGGCCATTCCCCTTGCGCGAGCTCCCGGCGTTGGCAGTGGCTTGTGAGAGTGGACCAGGCCGAACACACCACAGCTCGCGCCGTTATTGCTGACCGGGAGCAGAACAGCAAACACTGCTGTTCATGCGCTGGGCAGCTACGCGAAACTCAGCCTGCCAATGCTTTGATCAATTGCTCATTGAAGGCAGGAATATCGTCCGGCTGGCGGCTGCTGATCAGGTTGCCATCGACCACCACCTGTTCATCTACCCACGTGCCGCCGGCGTTGCGAATATCATCCTGCAAGGTCTTGTAGCTGGTCATCCGCTTGCCTTTGACCAACCCACTCGATATCAGCAACCAGGCACCGTGGCAGATGACCGCCAGGGGTCTGCCGGCAGCGTCATGGCTTTTGACCAGCTGTTGCGCGCCAGGGATCAAGCGAATGGTGTCGGAGTTCTGAACGCCGCCGGGCAGCACCAGGGCATCGTAAAGATCGACCTGGGCATTGTCGAAAGTCGTATCCACGGTGAATTCGTCGGCGGGCTTGTCATGGTTCCAGCCTCGGACCGTACCTTCTTTCTCACCCAGGATGTCGACTACCGCGCCGCTCTTTTCCAAAGCCTCACGGGGGCCGGTCAGTTCCACCTGCTCGAAGCCGTCAGTGACCAGAAAGGCCACACGCTTACCGCTCAGTTGTGCATTCATCATTCATCTCCTTTACCAATAAACCTTCAATAGGGGCCCGCCATGGCGAGCAAAGTTCCTGCTCGATGCTCAGCGGTGTGCTTAGCGGCGCCTGCGTGGCGAGCGGGTGGCGGCGAGCCCGGCGATGACACCGACGGCTGCCGCAACCACCCACAGCGTCATGTTGCCGTTGCTGGATTTGCAGCCGCCCTCCACGCTGCGCCGGTCACTGGTTGGCTCGAACAGGTTGCCGGAGGTGATCTGTGCACTGGGGCTGCGGTTCAACGCCCTGCGTGTCAACCACCCTGTAACCAGCGCCAGGCGCGGGACCAGGTAGCTCGCCAGGTGGGCAAGGCGGGCGGCAGTGCCAACGGTGGTGTGGGCGCGAGGGGAAATAGCGCTGGCCACCATGGCCTTGGCTACCTGCTGCGGGTCGTAGATCGGCCCGGGCGGTGTGAGCGCATGGCCGGTGTAATTGCCACCATCCCTGAAGCCCGGGGTGTCCATGACCGCTGGATAAATGTCGCAGACGTGGATGTCCGGGAACTCGGTCAATTCGCCGCGCAGCGCCTCGGTCAGCCCGCGCAGGCCGAACTTGCTCGCCGAATAGGCCGCCGCATAGGGTTGGGCGATCCAGCTTCCCAGTGACAGGGTGTTGATGAGAATGCCGCTGCGTTGGGCCTTGAAATAGGGCAGGGCCACGTAGGCGCCACGCAGGTAACCGATCAGGTCGGTCTGAATGACCTGTTCGTGTGCTTGCAGCGGTGTTTGCTCAAAGTTGCCCACCGCGCCAACGCCGGCGTTATTGACCCAGATATCGATCCGTCCGTGGCCAAATTCGGCAGCCTGTGTGGCCAGCGCCTGCACCTGGTCGCTGCGGGTGACGTCGGTGACGATCGCCACGGCGTCTGTGCCACAGTCGGTGCATTCATCGAGCACATCGAACAAGGCTTGCTCATCGCGTGCAGCGAGCACCAACCGCGCACCGGTGCAAGCGAATGCATGTGCCGCGGCCCTGCCTATACCACTGGAAGCGCCGGTGATGACCACGACCTTGCCGCGCAACGGGCCCTTTAACGGGGTAGGGGCTGCAGGATGGGCAGGTTCTGGGGCCTGCTCGACGTTGTCCGCGGTAGGTGCGAGGGTGGCGCTGGCGGGTATCTTCGAGAGCTGCAAGGCCGTGCCGTCGATCAGCACCAGCTTCATGCCCTCGATGGTGCCCGCCACCCGGTCCGGGAAAACGGGTTCACCCTGCGCATCCAGGCTGTCATAGAGGAATTTCGTCCCTTCGAGCCAGCCTACTGCCGTGAGCAGTTCGGGGCCGAGGTAATACTTACCGTCCTGAAAGAAACCAGGGAACTGATGAGCGCGCTCGACGTTCTCCACGCAGTAGCGTTCGCCTGGTTTCATGCCTGTCGCTTGATCGATCATGGTTCGAACCCCTTCGGTCAAAGGCCAGCGATCGCTTGGCGTTTGCTGTGTTCGTCGGACTCTGCGAGTCACAAGCCCGAATGTGGAGTGACTAAGCAACTGAAGCCGGCAGAGGCAGCAAAGTTCAGAGCAGGTGGCAGGCGGCATGAGCAAGGCAACGAGCCCAAATGCGGATGGCGTGAACTTGCCGGATCTTCAGGCGGTCCACCGTCACTCAAGAATGGAAAAGGGAGTGAGGATGTCGACACCTGGCAAGCTCCGGACGCGTGCAACAGTGCTCTGCTTTCGCAGTGGCCGACTGTTGTTGGTGCGCCGTAAATCGCGTGGGTGGAATTTCCCAGGTGGCAGCGTCAAGCCGCATGAGTGCCCCCTCAGTGCTGCCGTTCGTGAACTCCAGGAGGAAACGGGTATTCGCCGGCAGCGCCTGGTACAGCTGTGTACGGTCCGTGCCGGTCGCATTGTCCATCACATCTTTACCTTGCAGATCGATGAACGAGACCGGCCTGTGCCGCAGAACGAAATCGTGGCGTGCAAGTGGGTACAGCGCCGCAAGCTGGGACCGTCCCGGCTAGGGCCCGCAGCTGCTGAACTGCTGGCGCGCAACCTTCCGGCCTTGGTCGCTTGACTGGAGAAGGTAGCGCTGTAGCTAGGCAAATGATGCCCGAGGGTTGGGCACTAAGCCGGTGAATCTCCTTGTTTCAGGCGCGCCACGTTACAGGCCAGCCACTCCATCCGGCCCGATTGTGCAAGTGCCCGGCGCGTGCAAACCCATCGGCTCATTTCCAGACAAAGCCATTACTTCAAGATGGCAGTTGACCTGAAACGGTTTTGATGATCATCTGCGCGCCTGTTTCAGGTGCCCCCTGCCGCCGTGCATGGGGTGAAACGGGAAGCCGGTTCGTCATCCTCGCGATGATCAGTCCGGCGCTGCCCCCGCAACGGTATGCGAGCGAAGTATTCGACACACCACTGTGCCTCGGCATGGGAAGGTGAATGCTTCATGACCCTCGCGAGCCCGGAGACCGGCCTGAAGCACAGTTTGGCAAACCCGCGGTGGGCGGGCGCAGGCCGGTTTCCGTGGGCGTGCGCGCCTGCGCGTTCCCCATGCGTTGTTCCCTCCGGGATTCTTTCATTCCTGCTGCAAGTGGAAAGATATGTCCCGCTACTCGCTTTTCAGTTCTCTGCCAGGCACGTTGATGCGTGCAAGCCTGGTGCCTTGTGTTTTCATCACCGTCCCGGCGCACGGCGCCGAAGCTGACCAGGCACTGGCGTTACCGGCTACCGCCATTACAGGCACCCTCGGGCAAGACACCCAACCGGATCTGCATACCCCCAGCACCAGTGGTTCACGCCTGAACCTCACACCCCTGGAAACGCCTGCGAGCGTCACCAGCATCAGCGCCGAGCAGATTCAAGCCCGCAACAACAACACCGTCCAGGATGCAGTGACGCGCTCGCCCGGCATCACCTTCATCGGCACCCCCGGCAACGGCGGCACGGCGCTCTCGGCCCGAGGGTTTACCGGGCACAGTTCCACCATGCAGCTGTACGACGGCACCCGGCTGTACGTGGGCGCCGGCACCGTCACCTTTCCTGTGGACACCTGGTCGGTCGAGCGCATCGATGTGCTGCGCGGCCCGGCATCGGTGCTCTATGGCGAGGGTGCCACGGGCGCGGTCATCAACGTGGTGCCGAAAAAGCCCTTCGATGGGGAAGTGCGCAACCATGTACGCTTGGGCTACGGCTCCAACGATCGTCGGCAAGTGGCGCTGGACAGCGGCGGCTCGCTGACCGATACGCTGAGCTACCGACTGAACCTCAACAAGCTTGCCAGTAACGGCTGGGTCGACTGCGGTGAATCAGAAAGCATCGCCGTCAGCGGCGCGTTGCACTGGCAACCGAATGACGACCTCAGCGTCACCCTCAGCCACGATTACGGTGATCAGGACCCACAGCAGTACTTCGGTACACCGCTGGTCAACGGGCATTACCAGGAGTCGATACGCGACCACAATTACAACGTCGATAACGCCGAGGTCCACTACAACGACCAGTCCACGCGGCTGGTCACTGAGTGGGTGATCAGCGACAACCTCACCGCCAGCAATCAGTTGTACTTCCTCAAGGCTCAACGCCGCTGGCGCAACGCCGAGAGCTATACCTGGCTGCCGGGTGGTCAGGTGCAGCGCAGCAACTTCATCAGCATCAAGCAGGTCCAGGAGCAGATCGGCGATCGCCAGTCGTTTACCTTGCAGCATTCGCTGTTCGGGCTGGACAGCCAGACGGTGGTCGGCGCCGACTACAACTCGATCCGGTTCGTGCGCAAGCATGACTTCGGCAATACCCACACCGATACCGTGCCGCTGTCCGGTTCGGGTGGCGGCGACTACATCAGCACTGACCCCTACCGCTCGCGCGAAGCCAACCAGGCTAAGCAGTTCTCGTTGTTCGCCGAAAACCGCACGCAGCTTACCGAGCGGTTGTCGTTGATTACCGGGGTGCGGCGTGACCAGGTGCACCTGGACCGTGATGATCTGGATACCGATACCCGGTCGGATCGCAGCCTGAGTGGCGACAACTGGCGAGCGGGCCTGGTGTTCGCGCTTAGCCAGGACCTCTCGGTCTACGGCCAGTACGCCACCAGCACCGAGGGCGTCAGCAACCTGCTGACCCTCAGCGCCGCGCAACAAAGCTGGGACCTGAGCACCGCCAAACAGACCGAGGTGGGCATCAAGCAGATGCTGCCTGAGGGCCGTGGCGAGTGGACCCTGGCGGCCTACCACATCGTCAAGAAGAAGCTGCTCAGCACCGATCCGCTCAACCCGACGGTGCAACAACAGATCGGCCAGCAGTCTTCGGACGGCATCGAAGCCACGCTGGAGCTACGCCTGCCGTACGATATGCAGCTTTCAGCCAACGCCGCCTGGGTGCGTGCCGAGTACGACGAGTTTGCCAGCGGCAGCAACGACTACAGTGGCAACCGGCCCGTCAACGTACCGCGGCGTTCGGCCAACCTGTGGTTGAGCAAGGACTTCGGTCAGCGCTTCAGCGCCGGGGCAGGGGCGCGTTATGTCGACAGCCGCTATGGCGATAACGCCAACACCGTGCAGGTGCCGAGCTACACCGTGGTCGATGCCAACTTCGACTGGCATGTCCAACCTGATCTCACGCTGGGCCTGCAATTGAACAATCTGTTCGACCGCCAGTATGCCACCACCACTGACAACAACGGCCTGCAGTGGTACCTGGGCGAGCCGCGTTCGTTCTTCGTGACGGCTGACTACAGCTTCTGAGGGGGCCGCCACCGGCCTTCGGGCCGGTGCTTGCTGGAGTGGGTTCAATGATGCATCTGAAAATCGACGGCCTGCATTGGTCTGTGCCTGAGCGAGGCGGCAGGCAACGTCCGTTGCTGCACGCCGTGGATCTGTGTGTCGGCAAGGGAGAGTTCGTTGGGCTGATTGGCCCCAACGGCAGCGGCAAGACCAGCTTGCTGCGCTGCGCCTACCGGGCTACGCAGCCAACCGCAGGCCAGGTCAGCTTGAACGGCGTCGAGTTGTGGCAGCGCAACCCGCGCTGGTGCGCCCAACGCATTGCCGTGGTTCTGCAGGAGTTTCCAGAGGAGTTCGGGTTGAGTGTCGGCGAAGTGGTCGCCATGGGCCGCTCGCCGCACAAATCGCTGTTTGAAGGGGACACAGCCGACGATCTGCAACTGGTCGCTGAGGTGCTCGAACGGGTAGGGCTGAGCGGCTACCGCGAACGGACCTTCGCCACGTTGTCGGGAGGTGAAAAGCAGCGAGTGCTGCTGGCCCGTGCGCTGGTACAGCGCCCTGAAATGCTCATTCTCGATGAACCGACCAACCATCTCGACCCCCGCTATCAACTCGGGTTGCTGCAGCATTTGCGAGGCCTGGGCCTGAGCACCCTGGCCAGTTTTCACGACCTCAACCTGGCAGCGGCGTTTTGCGACCGCTTGTACGTCATCGACGGCGGGCGAATCATTGCCAGCGGCGCGCCGCAGCAGGTGTTGACCGTCGAGCTACTGTGGCAGGTCTTCGGCCTGCAAGCGCTGATCGACACGCACCCGCTGCATCCTTACCCACGCATTACCTGGATAACCCGGCCATGAACATCTACGCCTTGATCGGCCTGTTGTCTCTGCTGATGGCATTGCCCATCGCGGCCAGTGAATACCCATTGAACATCCGCAGTTGTGAGCGTTCGGTGAGTTTCAGCAAAGCGCCGCAGCGGGTTGTGGTGCACGATGTGAACATGACCGCCATGCTGTTGCACCTGGGCCTGCGCGAGCGCATCGTCGGTTACACCGGCTTTACCCGCCACAAACACCGCGACCCATGGATCGATGATGCGCTGGAGGGCGTGCCGCAACTGGCCAGTCGTTACCCCTCCATCGAAACCTTGCTGGCGATAGACGCCGACTTGTTCTTCGCTGGCTGGAACTACGGCATGCACGTGGGTGGCCCGGTCACGCCCGCAACGCTGGCAGCGTTTGAGATCCCGGTCTATGAACTGAGCGAGTCGTGCTCCTGGGTCATGCCCCAGCAACGCGCCAGCTTCGATGATGTCTCCCGCGACCTGGGCAATCTGGGCCGCATCTTCAGTGTCGAGCCGCAAGCCGAAGCCCTCACGGCGCACATGCGCCAGCAGGTTGCCGAGGTGCGCAGGCGGGTAGCTCAGGCGCAGCATCGGCCACGGGTATTCCTTTACGACAGCGGTGAAGACCGGCCGACCACGTCGGGGCGCCTGGGCATGCCGCAGGCCTTGGTCGATGCTGCCGGTGGCGTGAATGTGATGCAGGACGTGGCGGCCAGCTGGACGCAGGTGAACTGGGAGAGCGTGGTGGAACGCGACCCTGAAGTGATTTTGATCGTCGATTACGGCCCTAGAACCTGGCAGCAGAAGCGCGACTTCCTGTTGCGCCAACCTGCGTTGAAGGATGTGCGGGCCATACGCGAGCAGCGCTTTGTCCCCTTGACGTACCTGCAAGTCACCCCTTCGGTGGAAAACGCCGAGGCCGTCGCGAAGATCGCGCGGGCGTTGCATCCGGCGTTGTTCAAGGAGGCAACACCATGACCTGGGGGCGCAGCCCGGGGAGTTATCGCTGGCTGATCGTGATCCTGGTTGTGCTGTTGGTGCTTTCTTCAGTGATCGCTCTGGCATTCGGCCCGGCCTCGGTCCCGGTGGGCCATGTGTTCGGGATCGTTGCCCAGCAGTTGGGCGTCGATCTTCCGGGAGCGTGGAGCAACAGCCAGGCGCAGATCGTCTGGATGATCCGCGCACCGCGTGTGTTGTTAGGGGTAGTGGTAGGCGCGGGGCTGGCATTGGTGGGTACCGCCCTGCAGGCCGTCACGCGCAATCCGCTGGCCGACCCGCACCTGCTGGGCGTGAGCTCTGGCGCCGCGCTGGGCGCGGTGCTGGTCATGCTGTACCTCGGCGAATTCATCGGCGTGTTCAGCCTGCCCCTGGCAGCTTTTGTGGGGGCAGCGGCGAGCATGCTGTTGGTTATCGCCGTGGCCAGGCGTGGAGGGCGCATGGAGAGTGACCGCCTGCTTTTGGCGGGTGTCGCGGTGTCATTCGTCCTGATGGCCTTGGTCAACCTGTTGCTGTACACCGCTGACCAGCATGCTGCAGCCTCGGTGGTGTTCTGGATGTTGGGTGGGCTGGGCGCGGCGCGCTGGAGCGTTATCGGCTTGCCGGCAGTGTGTGTGTTGCTTGGGTTGCTTGTGCTACAGGTGATGGGGCGTGGCCTGAACGCGCTCATGAGCGGAGAGCAGACCGCGATCAGCCTGGGGTTCAGCGGCCGCCGCCTGCGTCTTCATGTATTCATCTGCACGTCGTTGCTGACAGGGGTGCTGGTTTCGCTTTCGGGCGCCATAGGCTTCGTGGGGCTGATGGTGCCGCACGTGGCGCGTGCGCTGGTGGGGGCGGAAAACCGGCGGTTGATGCCGGTCAGCGCGCTGCTCGGCGGGCTGTTCATCGTTTGGGTGGATGTGGCTGCGCGCACGCTGATCGCGCCGGAGGACCTGCCGATTGGCATTGCCACTGCAGCCTTGGGTGGGCTGTTCTTCATCGTGCTGCTCAAGCGCTGAGAGCACGGCAAGCGACGGCCTGGTCGCTTGCCGTGCCTTGCTTCAGAAGTCGACGGTGAGCCCTGCATACAGGGCGCGACCGTCGCCGGGGGAGTGCAGCGATGCATCGGCACCGTCCGGGTCGTACCAGACGTATTCGTAGTAGCGATCGGTCAGGTTCTTCAGTTGCAGGTCGACGCTCAGCGTTTCGCTGAGCTTGTAGGTGGCGCCGAGGTTCATCAGCACGTAGCCGCCATACGTGCCTTGGGTGTTCTCCCGCTCCAGGTAGTAGTTGGTCTGCCCGTTCGCCCAGGCAGTCAGCTGCAGCTTCGGGGTAGCCTGATAGCTGATGCCGGTGTTCCACAGATGGTGGGGCACGTGATCGATTTCCTGGCCTTTGCTGCCTGGTAAGGCGCTGCTGGGCTCCAGGATCTTGGAGTACTGCCAGGAGTAGGACATCCACACCTCAGTGCGTTCGTCCGGGTGCAGGTTGACCTGCAGGTCATAGCCCCAGCGGCGTGTTTCACCAACGTTGTCCGACTCCCCGCTGGGGTCGTTCAGGCGACGGCTCACCTCGCCAGAGGCGTCCTGACGCCAATAAGCCACGCGGCCATCGATCCAGCTGGCCGGGGTGAACTTGACGCCCGTTTCCCAGCCTTCGTTGATCGATGGGTCCAGGTCCTCGTTGCGCGGCGGCACCTTGTAGGCTGCGGCGCCCGTCCCGACCTGGAAGGTCCGGCCCCAGTTGGCGTAAACGCTGGCGAACTTCCACGGCGAATAGACAATGCTGAGCTTGGGCTGCTTGATCAGCCCGTAGTCGTTGATGTCCGAGTCCAGCCCGGTCATCTTGTTGGTAAAGTCACCGCTGATCTTGTCGACGCGATAGGCCGGCACGATCTTGAGCGACTCCACTGGCTCGATTTCAGCCTGCACATAGGCCCCGACCGTGTTGAAGTCGAAGTCCTGGTCACGGGTCTGCGCCTGCCGCACGCGATTGATCGTGCGGTATCGCTCGCTGCGGTTCTGCTGTTTCTGCACATCGCTTCCGCCTTCAAGGGCGAACGCATGCAGCCAGTCCACCTGTGGCCGCCAGGTCAGCGAGGTAATGGCACCGTACTGATCCTCGTAAGTGTCGCGCTCCTGTTGTGAACTGGTGCGCCAGTACTGCGTCCAGCGACGGTCGTCATAGGTGTTGAGGTAGGTCTTGGCCGACCAGGACAGCGTTTCGGCCAGGTCGGTGTCGAAGTGCACGCTGACCTGGTTCATTCGCCGCGTACCTTTGTCCGTGGCGTTGTAGTCATTGCTCATGCGTGGATGATGGCGGGCGTCATCCTCGGTCAGGTAGCCGGCCTCCTGGGCTTCGGACTCGTAGTGGCGGGCGATCAGGCCAAGGCGATAGCTGCCATCGTCAGGGGTATAGAACCACTTGCCGCCGAAGCTGTAGCGTTCGGTATCGGCATGGTCGCGGTAACCGTCGACCTGCTGGCGGGCGAAGAAGTAGTTCTGTGTCCAGTTGCTGGTCTCGATGCCCTTGGCCAGCTGCACCTCGCGGGTGTTGAAGCTGCCGTAGCGCAGGCGCGCCTTGTTGTAGTTGCCGCCGGTGCGGGTGTTGATATTGACGTTGCCGGCGATGTTGTTCAGGCCATAGCGCGGGTCGCTGGTGCCGCGCACCACCTCGATGCTGTCGATGTCCATGGGGAACACCGAGTCGAGGAAGGGCATGTTGCCGTCATTGGTGTTGCTGGGGATGCCATCGATCAGCAACTTCACCGCGTTCACTTCGCCTTCGCCATTGAAGCCGCGGAACGACAATTTGCCTGAGGTGGTGCCCTGGTTGAACTCGGTGAGCATCACCCCTGGCGCGCGGCTGAACAGCTCCCAGCTGTAGGCCACGGGCATCTTTTCGAGGATGTCACCGCCCAGAATGTCCACCGAACTGAGCACGCTGCTGGTGGCCAGCGGGCCGCTTTCGGTACTGGTCACGTTGACCGCGCCAAGGGTGAGGGTGGAGTTTTCAGCAGGCAGAGTTTCGGCAACGGCCAGCGACAGGGGGCTGAGGCTGAACAAAGCGAGCACGGGCAGGACAGCGCGTGCGGTGCAACGGAACGCAGGCATGGAAGGTTTCCTGGTCAGACAGTCGGGCAGGGCTGCGCACCGAAGGTCACGGTGCAGCCGTGGGCAAGCAACGACAGGTCAGGCCAGGGGAGAGGCACGCGGGTTGAGCTTTGGCCACTGCTCGCGCGGCAGCAACAGCGTGTGGCTGGCGCCGAGCAGCAGCGCGTCGGGCCAGTAGCGGGGATAGAGGTGGCGATAATGGGAGCTGGCCAACATGGCATGGCCGGCATGACCACAGCAGCAGTCACCTGCCGGGTGTTTCGTCTCGGACTGATCGCCGAGTTGCGGCAGTTCGGCCTTGAGCTGGGCCAGCAACGATTTGGGCAGGCTCTGCGCACCGTGCAGGCTGCAGAAGCTGCCGAGAATCAGCGATTGGCTGTCGATGCGGGGTGTTTGCAAGGCACGGTCGAGCGGCATCGCCAGCAGGTTGAACAGCATGGCGAGACAGGCGAGGAGGCAAAAATGTGCGCGAGCACGTATCGTCATGAAACCCCCGGACGGGTAAGGCGTGCATTAAGCCGCATCTGTTGCGGGCTGTAAAAGTTCAGCAGTGCGCCATTTTGTCGCAGACGCACCCCGCCGAAGGCTCAATGACTGCGCATACCGACGGCCACCTTGGGAGGGTCCTGGCCGGCTCTGCGCTTTTGTCTGCGTGGGATTGCACCGAGCCATTGCGATGGCGGCGCCACTGTAAAGACCGTGGTGGGTCTGACCAACTGTGACAATCTGTCCCTGGGGGCCACCCGCATTGGCCAATGGCGTCCAACTGCGCCAGGTGTGGCGGCTTGTCGCAGACGGGGCAGGCCACCGCTGAAGCTTCTACGGGGCCGGTTTCGATGCTAAAGTCGCCGCCCATGAACCGTCTGCCTTCAAACCGACCCCTCGTTGCCTGGGCACTGTACTTCTGTGTCCTGTTCAATGTACTTGGCTGTGGCCTAGCCCACGGGCAGGTAGTGGGGCTGGCGCTGAATGGATTCGGCGGCGCGTTCTGCAGCTTAGGTGGCGATACCGCCCCTCTCAAGGCCAAGCAGGACGGCGCCCTGGCGAGCGACTTGAGCATTCCGTTCAGTTGCCCGATGGGCTCGGCGGCTTTTCTTACCCTGGTCTTTCTCATCGCTGTCGGCTGGCTGCTGGCCAGCAGCGAGCGCCGGCCAATCCTGCGTGAAGTACGCAGCCATGCCCCGCCGCGTTATTGCTGGCCCTCATCCAACCCTCGCGCTTCACCTCTCTGACGCTACCTGCGCCTAGGCGCCGTGGCGGGCCAGTGCCTGCCATTAACACGCCGGATCTACGGTGCATGCTCAGGCATGCACCTGCCGGTTGGTTTGGCCGTCGTTGGAGGTAAGCCCTCATGACCTGTCGAATCTCCACGCCCGCGCTACCTGGCGAGGCATGAACATGCGCCATTGCGGCCTGCGCGCACGCACCTGGGATAGCCTCTGGGTCGCCGCGTTGCTTGCCATGCTGCTCAAGGTATTGGCATTGCCCATGGCCAGTACCCTGGGCGACCTGAGCCTGGCGCAGTTGCTGGCGGGCAGTTATTGCTCGTCGGGCGGCGTTCAGCCGGCCATGCCGGACAAGGACGGCAACCTCAGCCCGAAGACGTCCGCCCCGGGGCATTGCTGTTGCGCCCAGGGCGGCCCTGCACCTCTGCCTGCCTCGTTGATCCTGGCCGGCTTCGTGCTGCCCGTGCTGCCGGTCGACCAGCAGCCCGCCGTTCTGGTGCATTCACCGCGGCACTGCTGGCCGTCGATCAACCCCCGTGCCTCCCCGACGTCGATCGCCTGACCCGCAAGGACCCAGGCCGCACCCGCTGGAAGCGGGGCGTCGGCCTGCCGATGGCTAGCCGTACCCAGGAGCACACGATGTCTCGCACCCTGACCGCTTCAGCGTTGCTGGAGCCCTCCATTCGCCCGTCGCGCGCGGGCGACTTCCTGTTGCCGTTTCCCGATTACCCCTGCAACGCCCGCAGTTTCGTCAACCTCGATGCGCGCCTGTTGCCTTACTGGCACACGCTATTCGATGTCTGCCCAAGCTTGCTGAAGCTCGACCCGCCTGAGGGTCTTGAGTTGTTCCGACGCTTCATGACCTGGGCCTACCGGCACCATCCGGCGCTGGATTGGACGTATTACATCAGCGTTTGCCGCTGGTTGCTGAGCTCCCCCTACCAGGCGCGTGTGACTGAGGAGCACATCGAGGCCTTCATGGTGGCCGCGGCCGCCTTGTGGGTGGCGACTGATGTGTCTCAGGCCCGTGGCTTGGTGCTGGCCTGGCAGCCTATGGGCGAACGGGTCGTGGAGTGGAAAACCGGCGTACGGCCGGCGCTGCCAGCCTCCCAGGCGGACGAAGACTTGCCGTCACCCCCTTGGGAATTTTCCTGGAGCCCACTCAGCGCCAAAGGCCAGAGCAGCTTCCGGCGTTGGTTGCCGGTACCTGGCTAAGGCAGGGCGGCACAGGGGCGGCGTTGCGCCGCCCGTTTTCCTATTCGTTGAATGCTTAGCGAGAGACCGACGATGGACATACTCCAAGCCATGCGCGCGTTCAGTTGCGTGGTTCAGGCCGGCAGCCTGACCGGCGCGGCCGAACGCCTCGACACCACCACCGCCAGCGTTTCCCGGATGCTCTCCAACCTGGAGGCGCATCTGCATATTCGCTTGTTGAACCGCACGACCCGCCGCATCGCCCTGACCGAAGCCGGCAACCGTTACTTGAAGCGCTGCCGGGTTATCCTCGAACTGGTGGATACCGCAGAGAACGAGATACACCGCCACACACTGGACTTGCCCACGAACGGGCAGGCCAATACCCGAACGGGCGCAGCGCTCCAACTGGGCGCTTGTTAATCGGGTAGGTCGTCTTCGCCGCTGGCCAACGGGCGCACAGGCGCATCGACCTTGACCGAGGTTTCGTTACCCGCGTCATCGACCACGGTCAGGGTCAGCGGCACAGTGGCGCCTTCCTTGATCTGCTCTTTGGGGTTGATCAGCATGATGTGGTAGCCGTGGGTGTCCAGCACCACTGGCTGGCCCGCTGGCAGTGACAGGCTCGCCAATGGCTTCATGGTCATTACGCCGTCCTTCATGGTCATCTCGTGCAGCTCCGTCTTGGCGGCCACGGGTGAACTGACCCGAACGAGCTTGACGTCCTCGTTGGCGGTAAGGCGCATGAAGGCTCCGGTGGCGGGCTGGCTGGGTACCGTGGCCCTGACCCAGGGGGCCTCCACCTTCACTTCGACCTGAGCCAGGGCGGTGCTGGCGAAGCTCGTCATTAACAAACCGAACAGGAGGCCATTGGCCTTGCGCAAGCCTTTGAGCGCGAGTGGTTTCATCAGGAACTCCTTGTTGATTGGCGGCGCCAGCCTTGTGTATGAAGGACGCCTGGTCAAATAGCATAGTCGGTGCTGTATGAGGGCGTGGCAGGTGTGGTGCCGGCACGTTGTGGTGCGACAGACTGCCGCAGCGAGCCCAAAGCCACTGCTCGACGCCCGTGCAGTCAGCGCGTTGCGCGACATGCGACGAGCTGTCGCAGTTGGGCGGGCAGCAGACAGCGCCTAGCATGGTCGGCGCCTGTATTCCTTCGTCCCCTTCACGCTGCACGCCAGGCGACCCGCAACGCCCCCCGCCTTTGGGCGGGCCGCTTTCTTTCGAGCCGAGAGAGCCGTCATGGACCATGAACTGCTGAAAATCGTCTGGTGGCTACTGATTGGCGTAATGCTGATCAGTTTTATGCTGGGCGAAAGCCTGGACGTGGGCGCGCGGGTACTGGTGCCGTGGTTGTCGGGTCGAAGTGGCGACCCGCTGCCGCAAGCACCGGCGGCGCCAGCGCATATCAACCTGCTGTGGTTGCTGGCCCTGAGTTTCACCCTTGCGCTGGTCTGGCCATCGCTCGGTGGCCTGGCCTGCCTGATGACGGGCCTGTTGGGCCTGCTGGTACTGTTGCGCCGATCTGCCTCGCAAGCCGCCCGGCCACGACAAGCCTGGCGCGTGCTGGCAGTCGGCCTGCTGCCGGCAGTTCTGCTGGGGGGCATGCTGGGCAACGTGCTTCTTGGGTTGCCATTGAGTCGCTGTGGCCAGGCGGGAATACAGTTTCACGGGAGCGTGGGCGGGCTGTTCAGTCCGTTCGCCTTGCTTACAGGCGTGGTGAGCCTGGCGATGGTTTGCCAGTTTGGCGCTGCCTGGGTGATGCAGCGCGGCGGCGGCTGCTGGTATCAGCCTGCAAGCCGGGTCGCAGGCGTTGCAGGCGTTATGTTCCTGGCCAGTTTCATAGTGGCTGCGATATGGCTGGCAACGAATGCGCGCGGCTACAGTGTGTGGGCGGTGGAGCGTCCCGCTACCCTGTGCGGGCCTGGCACCTGGGTGGTGCTGGCCAACAACCCTGGCTGGCTGGACAATTTTCAGGCCTGGCCTGCAGCTGTTCTGGCACCATTGTTTGCCTTGTCTGGCACTGTCATCAGTCTGTTCGCTTGCGCCAATGGCCGGTCTAGCCTGGCGCTATTGGGCAGTGGCCTGACGGTGGGGGCTGTGCTGTGCAGTGTGGGGCTCGCGTTATTCCCTTTGATCTTGCCTTCCAGCGTGCAAGTGTCTGCCAGCATGACGCTATGGAGCGCGGCCGGTGACGAAAGAACCTTGGGGACTTTGCTGATTGTTGCCAGTGTGCTGCTACCGATGTTGCTGGCTTACACCCTGGGTGTCAGCCTCAAGGGCTCGCACCTGCTGATCGAGCCATCGAAGCGAGTTAGAAAACGCCAACGCCATGCGCTTTGCTCGATCCAGGGCGATGAACGCATTGCGTGAATCACGCATTCGAGCGTCATGCCTCGAGATTATCTCTGGCAAACTCCGAACCCTGCCATCGTGAACCAACTGCGAATGTGCGCGCAAACTCCCTGGCCATTGCCTGGACCAGTTGTGCCCGCAAGGTATCGCTGTACCACAACCGGACGGGGGCCTGAAAGCCCCCGGGTTGTTCATCAGTGATTGCCGTGGGCAGCGTCCTTGTCGACCTTGACCACGCCTTGGAACAGCGCGAACTGCTTGACCCGCTCGGCGGGTTGAGCACTTTCGGCCTGGCGCACTGCCTGGCTCAGTTGGGCCGCGTCCTGTTCACTGAGCCCGGCGCTGTGCAGGGTTGCCGGGTCGAGCAGTGAATCGCCGGCGCACAGCACCACGCGCCAGCCGTGAGGCCCTTTACGCAACAAGGCACGGCCGCCGCGCTGGTCTTGCAACCAGCCGGCTACCGCATGCTCGCCCTGGATGGTAACCGGGCCAACGTCCAGTGGCGCATCCGGGCGTTCGAAGTTGTGTCGCATCAGGTGCTGAATGCTCTGCTGCTCGCTGGCGGTATCGGCCACGGCCAGCAGCGGGCTGCAGGCCAGCAGCAGCGCAAGGATCGGTGCTTTCATGTGCTTGTTCCTTGTAAGGCTGCCGACTGCTGTCGGCAGCTTCCGGTGGCGGGCTCAGAAGCCCATCTTCACACCCAGTTGCGCCGAAGTACCGGGCATCGGGTAGTTGGTACGGTAGGCGTAGTCACGGTCGAACAGGTTCTCCACGGCGACGAACACTTCGCCCACCTTGCCCAGTGCGGGTACGGCGTAACCGACGCGCATGTTGACCACGGTGAAGCTATCGACTTTGGAGAAGTTGCTGGCGCCGGCGGTGCGTTCCTCGGCCAGCACGTACATGTCTTTCTGGTACTGCGCATCAGCCGACAGGCGCCAAGGCCCGGTCTCGTAGGTGGTGCCCAGCGACAGCGATTTCTGCGGCGCGTAGGGCAGGGTCTTGAGGGACGGATCGAGCCAGGTGAAGCCGACGAAGCTGCTCCAATTGCTGGTCCAGCGCTGCTGCCAGGTGGCTTCGGTACCCTTGATGTCGTAGTCACCCAGGTTGATGTAGGAGGGGCTCGACACGGCCGGCGGGAAGGCGAACAGATAGCGGTCCTGCAGCTTGTCCTTGAACACCGCGAGGTCCAGGGTGGCGCTGTCGATGGGGTTGAAGCGCACGCCCAGTTCCTGGTGGTCGACTTTCTCGGGCTTCAGGTCCTTCCAGGTTTCACCCAGCGCCGGGATCAGGCTCGACATCACCGAGGCTTCCAGGCCGGGGTAGTTGATGCCGCGCGAGGCGTTGGCACGGAACTCGACATTGCTCGATGACAGCAACAGGCCTGCGTGCGGGGCGGTGGCGTTGTCGAACACATTGTGCTCATACGTGCGTACGCCGACCGAGGGGGTCAAGGTCCAGGTGTCGTTGAGGGCAAAGGCATGGCTGACGGCGAGGTGCGGCGATGTCACGCGCAGGGTGGGCGCATCGAACTTCGCTTGTGGCGCCGGGGCGATGCGCTTGAAGTGGACCTCGCCCTTGCTCTCGTCGATGTCCAGGCCCAAGGCCACTTCGCCGCCTTGCCAGGGGCGCAGCTGTTCTTCCCAGCGAATGCCTTGTAGCGTGAAGTCACTGATGGTGTCGCCGTCCAGGCCGGTCTGGTCAAGGGCCGAACCTCGGCCTTCGTTGTGGTAGACCTTTAGGCTGCCATCGCCCCATTCGTGATTGTGCGCCAAGGACAGCGAAGCGAGTGTGCCGCGGGTATTGAACTCGCCATTCTTGGTTTCCGGCAGGCCTTTCTGCCCGGGGTCAGAGACCTGGTTATTGGCATGCAGCAGCAGCAACCCGGTACTCCAGTTCTCATTCAGCCGGTAACCCAAGCGCGCCATGCCATTGTTCAGCCGGCCATCACCGTCACTGCGGTCACCGTCGGAGTGGGCCGCACCCTGGGCCAGCAGGTAATCAAAATCGCCTTCCCGGCCAATCAGGCTGGCTTGTTCGGTGGCTGTGCGGAAGCTGCCGCCGGTGAGTTGCAGCTCCCCATGGTGGTTGTCGCCCTGCTCGGCAACCTTGGGCGTCAGGTCGATGGCCGCGAAGGTGTTGCCGAACTTCTGCGGCTGCGGGCCTTTGTACACGCTGATGCTCTGCATCGCGTTGATCGGCAGCAAGTCGAGCAACGGGTGGCCCCAGACGCCCATGTAGAACGGAACGCCGTCGATGTAGGTCTTGATCTCGCTGCCCGGGCGGCTGGCACCCATGCCCCGGATGTACACCGCACCGCCTTCGGCACCGCCGAACGAGCCTACCGGGTTGAAGCGCGACACCACTACGCCGGGTGTACGACGCAGGGCCGAGGACAGGTCGAGGGCGTTGAGGTCGCGGATTTGCTCCTGGCCTACCACGGTGGTCAAGCTGCCGAAGCTATCGACGTTGTTCTGGTCGATGACCGAGGTCCCGACCACCGAGGTTTCGGCCAACTCCACCGTGTTGGTCTGGGCCAGCGTGGCACCACTGGATAACGCGAGTGCAGCAGCGCAGCAGATTGTCTTGTTCTTCATGCTCTGGGTATTCCTGAATGCAAAAGTGGCAAGGCGAGCCGTAGTCCACGCGCCAGGCGACATCCCCATGTGTATAGAGCCGGGGGCGTGGTGAGGCTATTGGGTTGATTCAGGTCAGGGCGGGTGAGGCGCGGGGGTTGACTGCAGGCCAAAGGCGACGAGGCCAGGCTGCAGGGGAGGCGGGCAGGGAACTGTCAGGTGTCACCCGGGCGACCGGAAGGTCGCGCAGCAGGGGCATCAATGCCAGGCCGGTGTGGCTGCACAAGGGGCAATCGAGCGTAGCGCCTGCGGCCAAGGTGTCACCCAGCCTTGGCGCGAAGCCAAGCGGACCGGGCGGGACCCCGGCGTGGCCGCAGAAGGCGCTACCTGCGCCATTGAGCGTCAGGCCGCTGGTCTGGCCGTGGCCGAGCCCGCAGTGCAGCACGGCAAACAGCACGCTGGCGTAAAGGAGCCAGGCGTAGGCGTGACGACGTCCTGCTGATCGGTGCATATCCCTTGCTCGATGACTGCGGCGGTTGAAATGGTGCGGTGCGCGAGTCTAGCAACGCTTGCTGTTTACGCAGGGTGCGACAGCCTGCCGCACCTGAATTTGGCTTGCGAGATACCGCCGCACTGACCCTGTGTAGGCGGTTACCAAGGGCGCGCCTTGCTGAAGGCGGCCCTGGTACGCCAATCACTTGGACATGTAGTCGATCACGGCCTTGTAGTCGTCTGCGGTGCAATCCATGCACAGGCCGCGCGGCGGCATGGCGTTGAAGCCTTCGGTGACGTGCTTGACCAGTACCTCGTTGCCTTTGGCCAGCCGTGGCTTCCAGGCCTCGTGGTCACCTTTTTTCGGTGCCGTGGGCAGTTGGCCGTTGTGGCACATCTGGCACGCGCGGTTGAACACTGCCTCCGGGTCCTGGGCCGCTTGAGCCAGGCTGGCGGTTGCCAGGCAAGCAAGCATTGCCAGTGTTTTTTTCATGACCGACCTCTCAGGTTTTTTATTGGAAGGCAGAGTCTATGGGAGTACGCATGCCTGTCAGGTGCGACACCCTGCCGCACCCCGGGCTGCCAAGGCTTACCTGCCTGGTTGGTGCATGGGGTGCGGCAGGATGTCGCAGGGCGGCTTTGAGCCGAGGCCGTGCTACGTTGAAGTCGATCCGGTGTTTGACTCTTGGCAGGGTTTTCATCGGGTCAAACAAAAGCCGGGGCGTATCAACGCCCCGGCTTTTGTCTTTTTAGATGCTCAGTTGAAATTTCAGGCCGCGAGCACCTTGACGCTGGCCAAGCGGGCGCCTAGCAGATCGCCGCTGCCAAAGCCGTTCAACCGCGGGCTCGAACTGTGGAGCGACGTAGCCTGCGCCAGCCTAAGATGATTCCACTTAGCGAGATCACCAGGCCGCCGATGCTCAAGGCGATGATCAGGCTTTCGCGTAACGCCGGCCTTTGCAGCAGGGGTTGCAGGTCCCAGCTGTGCAAGAGATTGAACAGCCAGCGGCCGGTGCGTTGCCTGGTATCGTGGCTGGCCACCATTTCCCCGCTGGCCGGATCAAGGTAGACCCAAGTGCTGGCGGCGTCGTCGAATCGCAGGCGCAGCACCGGCAACGGGCGGCGCTGGGAGCCATACATGCTCTGAGCGTCGCGGGCGAAGTAGTAGGTGTCGTAGTGGCGCTGCCAATGGGTATGCACCGGGATGCCTGCGGCCATCGCGTGGGCAGCGTTGAGCAGGCGCTGCTCGGACAACTGCCGTACGGGTGCCGCGTCGGCCTCCAGAATCCGACTATCGCCCACGGCATCGCGGGCCACCAGAAAGGTGTCAGCGCCAAGGCGTTGCCACTGCAGTTCCACAGGGTCGAACCCAGGTATCTTGTGCAGGCGGGCCAAGGCTTGGGCCACTGGCTGGCCGATGTCCATGGCACGTAGCGGCCCTTGATGCAGAGCCTGGGTGGCCAGTTGCGAGCGACTGTCGGTGAGGCCCCAGGGGCGCATCGACATGAATCCGCTGAATATCCACAGCACCAACATCCCACCGAACAGTAACCCACCTATATGGTGCCAGCGCAGCCAACCGCCGGGATAAGGGCTGCACGAGCCACTGCGATAACGCTTGCGCAGCCGCAGGCGCAAGATGCCGACAGCCATGCCCAGCAGCGCCATGATCGTTGCGGCCAGAGACAGCCCGATTACCAGGGTGCGCCAGCCGTTGCTGAACCCAAACCCGCCGCGTAGCGGGTAGAGCCAATGCAGCCAGGCCCCGACCCAGTTCCAGGCGCGCTCCCGGGCTGTGACGTCACGCACCACTTCTGCAGTACGTCCGGACAGGTACAGCCAGGTACCGGCTGCATCGTCGACCTGCACCCGGTGCAAGGGGCGGTCGCTGTCCAAGGCGGTGGAGTGGGTCCACATGTCCTCGTCCACCGTGCCCCGGTACGCCACCCCGACCTCGCCTGCATACTGCCGCGCGCTTTCCAGCGCCCAGCCGGCGTCGACCTGCGCCAGGGGCTGGCCGCTGGCAGCGTCGAGCGCGACGCGGCGGCCATCGGCCAATTCCAACAGGTAATACGGCCGCCCACCCAGGCTGGTCAGGCGCAGCGCTTTCAGAGGCTGCTGCGCCCACTGCTCGGGTAACTCGGCGCAGCAACCCGCAGGCAAAGCCGGCAGGTGGGCAAGGCGTTCGGCCGGTGTCAGCTTGGGGTAGCCGACATACAGCATGACCACCCCAGAGACGAACCACAGCGCCATGAACACGCAGGCGACGATTCCCAGCCAGCGGTGCCACAGGTAGAGCTGGCGCTTCAGGCTCATCAGTAGCGCCACTGCACGGCGACTTCCAGGCTGCGCGGCTCACCCAGGTAGTACTGGGTATTGGTCTGGTGGATGAACCGGGCGTAGACCTCGTCGGTCAGGTTTCGCAACCGCGCGCTGACTTGCACGTGCTTGTCCAGGTCGTGGGTCATGGAAAGCCCGTAAACGGTGTAGGACGGTACCCAAGAAGTATTGGCGGTGTTGGCGTACACCGACGACACATAGCGGGCGTCGGCGCCGACCTGCCAGCCGGGGGCGAGGTCGTAGGTCAGCCAGAGATTGGCCACCCGATCAGGGATGTTCACCGGGTTCTTGCCTTTGCGCGAATACACCACACCGCTGATAGTCTCGTTGAATTCGTCGTATTCGGCGTTCACCCAGCTGAAGTTACCTGCCGCCAGCAGCTTGGGCGTGACTTTGAACGAAGCCGCCAGTTCGATGCCGGTAGAGGTCTGCTGGCCTGCCTGCTCGGTGGTGTTTGGCACGGTCGAGGAGGGCACCGAAATGTTCTTGCGCACGATCCGGTAAGCCGCTGCAGTGGCCGTACCACGGCCATCGAAGAAGTCGAATTTGCTGCCCACTTCGACCTGGCGCCCGGTACTCAGGTCAAAGTCGCCCACTTGGCTGATCGAGGCACTGGTCAGGGTGCCTCCCGGCGGTTCGGCCGAGGTGCTGTATTGGGTATAGAGGCTGACATTCGGGGTCAGGTCGTAGACCAGGCCCAGGCGACCGGTCACTGCGTCCCAGCGCCGGTCCAGCTTGGCCCGCGCAACGTGGTCGATGACGTCGAAATCGATGTGGTCGTAGCGCAAGGCGGTTATCAATGACAGCTGATCCGTCAGACGGGTACGGTTCTCGACAAAGGCCGAGGTGGTGTCGGTGGTGGTGGTGCGTCCCTTGGCCATGGGCGCGTCCATACCGGGGATATCGAGGAAGCGCCCTGGCTCGAAGCCATTGGGGTCAACCGTGTCGAACGCGCCCTTGGACAGCGGGTAGTTGGTTTGCTGGTTGCTGTTGTAATCCATGCCGAACGCCCAGTCACTGGCCAGGCCGAACAGCTCACCCTGATGGGTCAGCTCGACCCTGTCGCCGTTCACCTCCTGGTCGTGACGCTGGCGGTAGCCGCCCGAGCGAGCGATGGCGCTGTTGTCGGCGTTGTAGCGATACACCTCGAGGTTGCGGTAATCGCGCTGGCCGTTGTAGTGATAGAAGGTATTGCGCAGTTGGGTATTGTCGTCGAAGCGGTAGTCGGTGATCGAGCGTAGCCAGCGAGTGCGCTGCTCGTAGCGACCGTCTTCAACGTTGTAGTTGTTGAAGCGGTTGTGCTTGTCGATGTGCAGGGTGCCGACCAGTGGCTGCAATACCGGAGTGCCCCAGTAAGGGCTGTCTTCTTTCTCTTCCAGGTATTCGATGGCCAGCGTGTGCGAGAGCTGGTCGTTGATGTCGCTGAGCAGCGAGAAGGCCAGGTTGCCGGCCCCATTCTCCTGGCGATCGATGTAGCCGTTGGTGCTGGTGCGGCTGTAATCGAGACGGGCGTAATGGCGCGGGCCGTCGCCTGTGTTGAGCGCCTTGTTGAAACCGACCGAGGTTTCAGTAGTGTCGAAGCGGCCATAACTGACGCGCCCTTCAAACGTGTCTTCGTCTCGGCTTGCCAGCCGGGTGATGAAGTTCAGGCTGCCACCGACAGCACCGCTGCCATTGAGGAAGGAGGACGGCCCGCCGAGCAATTCGATGCGGTCGTAGATCCAGGCGCCCACCGGGCGCGCTGCGCCGCCATACTGCAAATTGATGCCGTTGAACAACTGGCTGATCTGCGCGCCATTGAAACCCCGGTACGACACATAGCCGCCCCAGCCTGGCGGCGCCGAGGCGTTCACGCCAGGCAGTGCGTTGGCGGCGTCCTGGAAGTTGCGCGCGCCGATACGCTCCATGGTCTTGCGGTCGGCCACACTGACCGAAGCAGGGTTCTCACGGGCGCTGAGGTTAAGGCGCGAGCCGCTTTCGATGGGGCGGTCGAGGTCCAGGCGCGTGGCCTCGGTGGGTTGGTCAGCGGTGGCGGTAACGGTGCTGGATGGCAAAGTAAGGGTTTCATCCTGCGCCCAGGCGCAGTTTGCGCTGCCAACGAGCAGCGCCAAAGTGGTCATGCGGAGCATGCGAGGCTTCCTGGTTGAAATCGATGAACGCACCGCCGATGCCGGTCAGGTGGCTCGGGGGCGATGTCAGAACGCGGGAAGCGAAGCAGGAGAGGCGCGGGGGTTCACCCGTGGCCAGCGCAGCTTGGGCAGGCGTGGCGTGGGTTGGCTGGGTAAGGGGCTGGCCGGCTGTTCGGCGAGCAGGGTCAGCAGGCCGAAAAATACAGCCAGCAGCGTGGCGCTGAACAGGCTGGCGATCACGCAGTCACCGCCGGCAGGCAGCATGGGGTCGGCAGTGTCTTGCTCAGCTTTGAAAGAACCGCTGGCGTCTGCGGAGCACCAGGCGGCGTCATCCAACCCGGCAAGGCGCAACCCGGCCATCTGCCCATGGCCCATGGCGCACAGCAACGAGCCGAACAGAATGCTGAAATACAGCACCCAGGCGACATGCGATCGTGTGTGGCGGGCCAGTTTCATGGCAGTACTCGGGATGGCACTGAGTTGTCAGGTTAGATGTGGCGGCGCGATTCTACATCTTCTGAAACGTCTGAACAGGGTGTTTTTTCAAGTGTGCGTATTCAACCGAATGATGCAGTTCGCTGCCCGAGCCCAACGGATGTCGAGTAAAAAGTGCTTTGTTGGTATGCGGTAATCACTCGCTTTTCTACCTCTGGCGGCGGCCAAGGCCGACTTAGTTGCAATCGTTTGAAAGGCTGTGACTAGAAGAAAGGCGTTGCTTTCGATGTGTTATAACATATCATTATGCGGGTGAGGCCAGGGTTTTCCGGCCGCGTCATTCCTTTCGTTTTGGAACTCACCCGTGATTCTGTGCCAAGACCTCTTGTGGGGGGCTGCCAAAAGCCCGTTGACCCCGCATCTGAACATCACGCTGCCAGCGGGTAGTTTGACTGCAGTGGTGGGGGCCAATGGTGCTGGCAAAAGCAGCCTCTTGAAGGTGCTTGCCGGCTTGCAGAAGCCTCTGGCCGGGCGCCTTCGCATCAGTGCCGAAGGCACGAAAATTGGCTATCTGGTCCAGCGCTCTGCCATTGACCGGCAGTTCCCCATCAGCCTGGGCGAGTTGGTCAGTGGCGGCTTCTGGGGGCAACGCCTGCACCGTCGGGAGCGCAGCGAGCGGTTGCGCCAGGCATTGCAAGCCTGGGAAATCGAAAAGCTCGCAGCCCACCCGCTCGAAGCGCTTTCCGGCGGCGAACTGCAGCGTGCGCTGCTGGCACGCTTGAGCCTGACCGACGCCAACCTGCTGCTGCTCGACGAGCCGGACTCGGCGCTGGACAAGCCGGGGCAGGCGTTGCTCTGGCGTCATATCGACGCTTGGCACAAAGCTGGCCAGACAGTGGTGGTGGTCAGTCATGACCTGCCGCGCGTGCAAGCGATGGCCGACTATTGCCTGCTGATCGACAGCGAGGGGTGCCAATACGGCCCCAGTCAATCTGTGATCGGGCGTGCCGCACTGGGGCAGGTGCAGTGATGCTGGATATGGCATGGGCACCCTTCGTCGAGTTCGCCTTCATGCGCCGTGCACTCTTCGGCGGGCTCACCCTGGCGCTGAGTGTCGCGCCGTTGGGGGTATTCCTGGTGGTACGGCGCATGAGCCTGATCGGTGACGCCATTTCCCATGGCATTTTACCGGGCGCTGCTTTGGGCTTTTGGCTGGCAGGGCTGTCCGTGGTTGCCATGACACTGGGCGGCCTGGCGGCGGGCTTGATGGTAGCAGGCTTCTCAGCCCTGGTGAGCCGGCACACCGGTTTGCGTGAGGACGCTAGCCTGGCGGCGGTTTACCCGATTTCACTGGCTTCGGGCGTTCTGCTGCTCGGGCTGGCGGGCAAGCGCCTGGACTTGTTGGGGTTGCTGTTTGGCTCGGCCCTGGCGGTCGATCAGGCGACCTTGCAAACCATGGTGTGGGTAGCCGTAGGCAGTCTCTTGGTTTTTGCCCTGATTTACCGGCCTTTGCTGCTCGACAGCCTCGACCCCCTGTTCCTGCGCAGCGTCAGCCGCTTTGGGCCAATCGCCCATGGCGTGTTCCTCGGATTGGTGGTCATCAACCTGGTGGTTGGCTTCCAGGCCATCGGCGCCTTGATGGTGGTTGGCCTGATGATGCTGCCAGCCATCGCCGCACGTTTCTGGAGCCAGCGCCTGCCCTGGCTGATAGCCATTTCGGCGCTGATCGGCATGGGCTCGGTCTGGCTGGGGTTGCTGTTGTCCTACTACGCCTCACTGCCCTGTGGCCCGGCGATCGTCGTCGTGGCCGGCTGTGCCTACCTGTTGTCGGTGATGGTGGGGCCGGTCCGCGGGCTGCTGCGTCGTCACTACACCCCTGTCACTCACTGAGGAGCCGCTATGCGCCCGTTGATCGTTGTGCTCATGTTGTTGCTGTCACCGTTACTGTCTGCCGCCGAACGCATCAAGGTAGTGACCAGCTTCAGTATTCTGGCCGATATCACCCGACAGCTCGGTGGCGATCAGGTACAGGTCATCAATATCGTCGGGCCCGACAGCGATGCGCATGTCTACGAAACCACGCCGGATGATGCCAGGCACGTGTTGCAGGCGCGCCTGGTGGTGGAGAACGGCCTGAATTTCTAGCCCTGGCTGGACCGCCTGATCAAGACCACCGGCACCCAGGCTCAGGTCGTCCGGGCTAGCCAGGGGATCCTTCCGCGTACCTTGGACGAGGAGGGCCAGACCATCCCCGACCCCCATGCCTGGAACAGCCTGGCCAACGCCAAGATCTACGCGGCCAATATTGCCAAGGCGCTGGAAGCGGTTGACCCCGGCAATGCGCAGGCCTATCGCAGCCACCTGGCCGCCTACCAGCAGCAGATCGACACCTTGCTGGCCGAGGTGAAGAAAAGCTTCGCGGCCTTACCAGCAAACAACCGGCGTATCGTTACCTCGCATGATGCCTTCGGTTACCTGGGCCAGGCTTACGGCATCGAGTTCCTGGCTCCCCAAGGCCTTTCCACCGACCAGGAGCCTACTGCCAAGGATGTCGCCAGCATCATTTCGATGATCAAGCGCGACAAGATCAAGGCCGTGTTTATCGAGAACATCAAGGATTCCCGGCTGATGCAGCAGATTGCCGACGATACCGGAGCGAAGATAGGTGGGACGCTGTATTCCGATGCACTTGCCGCCCAAGGCCCTGCCAGTACCTACCTGGGCATGTATCGGCAGAATGTGCAAACCCTCACCCAGGCGCTGGCAGGCCAGTGAGGCCAGCGCCTCCAGCCGTTGCCGGCTGGAGGCGGGCAACGGTCATTTGACCACGGTCACCGGGCCGTGGTCGTCGCAGTGATCGCCGTGCGGGTGGTGGAGGTGGCCATCGACCAGGTAATCGACATGATCACCATGGGGGATCGCCTCATGCCCGCAGCCCGGGCCGTGGGTATGGTCGGCAGCATGGCCGCCACATTGGTGGCCGGGGGTGCAACGGTCGGGATTCTGGCCGTTGGCTTCCAGTGTGTGTTCATCGACATGGTCGCCATGCACGTGATGCAAGTGCCCGTCGTGCAGGTAATCGATATGCCCATCGTGCTCGATTGCAGTGTGGCCGCAGCCGGGTTTGTGCTGATGGTCATGGTGGGGATGCTGGTTGCAGGTACCCATTTCGAACGCCTTTAACGAGTGCTGAGACATTCAGCGTAGTTGGCGGGCGCCGCTTCTTCCAATCCGGTGAAGACCGTCGGTCCTTGGCCTGACATCCCTGCCGTACCTCGGCCGAGATGGCCGAGGTACGCTACTTTCGTCACTCGTGGTGCGGTTCACCCAGGAACGTCAGCGAACTGAAGAAGCTCTGCTGGGCAACGGGGCTGCCTTCGGCCATCGGCAGGGTAGCCTGAGCCGCGATGATGTTGAGCCCTTCATTGCGAACGGTGACACGTGCGCGGCCTTGCTGGTCGGTGGTGGCGCTGACCTGGTGAGGGGCGCCCCGGTAATCGCCCACAAGCGGGATATCCGCAGCCGGTTTGCCATCGAGCAGCACCTGCACTTCCAGCATCTTGCCCGGGCCGACCTGCAGAGGATCGCTCAGGGGAACGATCGCCAAACGCAGCATGTCCAGTTTCGGCAGCCGAGCACCGCTCTGGTAGATCGCCAGGCTGTACTTGAAGCTGTGGGTGGAGGCGATCGCATCCTTGATGTGGGTGCGATCCTGATTGACCCACTGCTTGTCCGGGCGCTGCGACCAAGGCCCGTTGTCCAGCAGCACGGCCAGTGCCGCAGGCGGCGTGAGCGGCTGCAGAACAGCATGGTCCGCCAGGCGCTCGACGGTGACCGGGACCATGTCCCCGGTCGCGTCGAACGCCCAGGCGCGCTTGATCTTCTGCGCCTTGTAGGCGTTATCCTCGGCGCCGTGGCCGTACACGACCTCGATATTGCCGCGTCGCTCCTCGGTCCACAGGCCGTGGGCGCCTGCGTTGACGCTGACCATCAGGGTCAACAGGGCGACGACTTTCAACGATGGATGCATGATGATTCCTCGGTTCAAAGGCTTAGGGTCAGGCTGACACTGAAGTTGCGCGGCTCACCGGGCAGCACCCAAGAACTGTTGTACGACCGTTCGTAGTACTTGCGGTCGAACAGGTTGTTGAGGTTGAGGCCGACGGTGACCTGTTCGCTGGCCTTGTAATGCGCCAACAGGTCGACGGTGGTATAGGCGTCCAGGGTGAAGTCGCTGCCGGCCTGACCGGAACGTTCGCCGACGTAATTCACCGCCGCCCCAACGTCCGAACCGCGCAGGGCACCTTCCTGGAATTCGTACACACCCATCACGCTGCCGCTGTTGCGAGCGATGCCCAGCAGGTCGCTGCCTTTTGGCAGGGCCGCGTCGCCCTTGGTGACCTCCGCGTCGATATAGGCGTAGGCACCGATCACCCGCAAGGCGTCGGTCAGCTGACCGCTGAACTGCAGGTCCAGGCCTTGGCTGCGGGCCTCGCCAGCCGCCACGCTCTCGCCAAGGGCGTCAGTGGTGATGACGTTCTCCTTGTCGATATGGAACAGGGCGATGGTCGCGCCCAGGCGGCTGTCGAGCAGGTCGAGCTTGACCCCGGTCTCGTAACCCAAGCCCTTTTCAGGCTTGTAGACCTGACCCTGGGTGCCGATGGTGTTGGGTTTGAACGACGTGGATGCGTTGGCGAACACGCCGACTTGCGGGGTCAGTTGATACAAGACCCCGATGCGCGGAGTCGCGACGTCCTTTTCCTGGCTGTCGCTGGCACCGGTGGTGCGGTTCTGCGATGTCTGCTCGAAGCGTTCCAGGCGTACACCCAGCAGTCCGCGCAAGCGGTCGGTGAAGGCGATCTGGTCTTGCAGGTTGATCGCGTAGCTTTCAGTGTGCTCAAAGAAGTCGTTGGCACGGGTGATGGCCGGCTTCGGCTTGCCGTATACCGGGTTGTAGATATCCAGGCCATACCCTGCTGAGGTGGCGCTTTGCGGGTACTTCTGGCTGTTGCGGTAGTTTTCGTACTCCAGCCCGACCAGGGTCTGATGCTGCCAGCCACCCAACTCGAACTGCCCGTGCAACTCGGCCTGGGTGATGTTGTCGTTCCATTCGAAGTCGCGTTCGCGATAGAAGCGCGTGATGGTGGTGCCCACCAGGGCCTGGGGCTCGGAGCTGTTGCCCTTGAGCGTGCCTTGGGTGTAGTGGTTGGCCAGGCGCAGCTTCCAGTTGTCGTTGAGCACGTGTTCCAGTGCGAGGTCGAGGGTCTGGTTGTCGTTGCGGATCTTGCCGTCATTCGGCTCGCCGAGGAAGGTCGAGCGCTTGACCGAACCCATTTCGCCGTTGACCGCCGGAATGCCACGGTCGAACACCGACTCGGTACGGGAAAACTCGGTGTCGATCATCAGCCGGGTGTCGGGCGACAGCTGCCAGCTCAGGGAGGGGCTGACGATACGGCGCTCGCTGCCGACATGATCGCGGAAGCTGTCGTTGTCCTCGATGGCGAGGTTGATCCGGCCCAACAGGTTCCCTTCGCTGTCCAGCGGCGAGTTGGCGTCCAGGGCGGTGCGGTAGCGATCCCAGCTGCCGGCACTGAGGGTGAGGTTGCTGAACGCTTCGGCCTGGGGACGCTTGGTGACGATGTTGACCAGGCCTCCAGGGTCGCCACGGCCGTACAGGCTGGCAGCCGGGCCTTTGAGCACTTCGATGCGCTCGATGTTGGACGTGTCCGGCGCGCTGTAGCTTCCGCGGTTGATGGCGAAACCGTTCTTGTACAGCTCGCCAGTGGTGAAGCCGCGCACACTGTAGTTGAGGAACGTCAGGCCGCCGAAATTGTTCTGCCGCGACACGCCGCCAGCAAAGTCCAGGGCGCGGTCGATGCGGGTGGTGTTGAGGTCCTTGATGACCTGCGCGGGCACGACATCGATACTCTGCGGTGTGTCGCGGATGTCGGTATCGGTGCGGGTGGCCGTGGCTGAGCGGGTGGCACGATAACCTTGCACCGGCCCGTCGGCGCGCTCTTGGAGGTAAACGTCGGTGATGGCGGTTTCGTCCAGCACCAAAGGTTCTGCCGCTAGAATCGGCTGGCCGAACAAACCCAGCGTCAGGCCGGCCAGAAGGGGTGTACGAGGGTTCACGAAAAGTCTCCGTTTTTCACGCCATAACGCTGCATTTTTTAGTTGTCCTGGCTTGGGCACTGCCCGCGAGTTGGTAAGGGATTACAAGGGACACACGTCAGGTGTCACGGCGCAGGCCTAGCGCCAGGCCTGATAAATGAATCTTGATGAGGAAGCGTTCATCTTGGGGCGCGCATTTTAGAAGATGTAATAACGTAACGCCAGAGCTTAATGATCATTCCCAGTTGCAAGTGATTCGTATTGGTAGTGTAATGTTATCCAGTAACGTTAAGGAGTTATTTATGAAACCTGGCATCCATCCCAACTATCGTCCCGTGCTGTTCCACGACACCTCAGCGAACATCTTCTTCCTCATCGGCTCTACGGCCGAATCCGACCGCACCTACCAGCACACCGACGGCAAGACTTATCCCTACGTGCAACTGGACGTTTCCAGCGCCTCGCATCCGGTGTATACCGGCCAGCAACGTCAAGCCACGACTGAAGGGCGCATCGCCAACTTCAAGAAACGCTTTTCCGGGTTTGGCGGTAAGCCGTAACAGCAGGCTGGGCTAGAAGGCGAACCGTGTCAGCGCACTCTGGAGGGTCGCATGCAATGCTGCCCTCCAGAGGCGTTGGTTCAAGGCGGGTTCAGGCAGTCGCTGAGCGATTGGCAGGCGAGACGCCCGCCCACAGGCGCTCCATCTCCAGTCGCCGCTCAGCCGCATCCGGCGCTTGGCACTGCTGCAACAGCAGGTCGATGGCCGAGCGCAGTTCGAAGCTGCCCATGTCTTGTCCGTCGCGGTTGCGAATGGCGATGGTGCCTTCTGCCTGTTCCTTGGCACCGGCAATCAACAGGAACGGAACACGTTGCAAGGTCTGCTCGCGCACCTTGTAGCCGATCTTTTCATTGCGCGTATCGGCCTCGACACGCAAGCCGGCGCCGCGCAACAGCTTCTCCACATCCTGGGCATAACCTGCGTACTGCTGAGTGATCGAGGACACCGCCACCTGTACCGGCGACAGCCAGGCTGGCAGCTTACCGGCATGGTGTTCGAGCAGGATGCCAGTGAAGCGCTCCAGCGAGCCGAACAGTGCACTATGCAGCATCACCGGTCGCTGGCGCTGGCCGTCCTCGTCGACATACTCCAGGCCGAAACGTGCTGGCAGGTTCATATCCACCTGCAGGGTGCCGCATTGCCAGTCCCGGCCAATGGCGTCGCGCAGCACGAACTCAAGCTTCGGCCCATAGAACGCGCCTTCGCCGGGGTTCACCTGATAGGCCAGGTGCATAGCGTTGAGCGCGGTGATCAGCGAGCCTTCCAGCAGGTCCCATGTGGCATCGTCGCCCATACGGTTGTTCGGGCGTGTGGAAAGCTTGATACGCACATCCTCGAAGCCAAACTGGCGATAGATGTCGAGCACCATGGCCACCACCGACTGGCATTCCTGATCCATCTGCTGTGGCGTGCAGAAGATGTGCGCATCGTCCTGGGTGAAGTGGCGCACCCGTAGCAGCCCGTGCAGCGCACCCGAGGGTTCGTAGCGGTGCACCTTGCCGAATTCGCCCATGCGAATTGGCAGATCCCGATAGCTTTTCAGGCCGTGCTTGTAAAGCAGCGAGCCGCCGGGGCAGTTCATGGGCTTGAGCGCGAGTGCACGGCCATCTTCGGTTTCGGTGGTGAACATGTTGTCGCGGTAGTTGTGCCAGTGGCCGGAAATTTCCCACAGGCTGCGGTCCATCACATCCGGCGTGTTGACCTCGATGTAGTCTGCGTCGTCCCGGCGACGACGCATGTAGGCGATCAGCGACTGGAATACAGCCCAGCCCCGTGGATGCCAGAACACCGCGCCAGGCGCATCGTCTTCGAAATGAAACAGGTCGAGCTCGCGGCCCAATTTGCGATGATCGCGCTTTTCTGCCTCTTCGAGACCGCGCAGGTGCTCCGCCAGCTGTCTGGCATCGGCCCAGGCAGTGCCATAGATGCGCTGCAGTTGTTCGTTGCGCGCATCACCGCGCCAGTAGGCGCCGGCCAGCTTGGTGAGCTTGAATGCTTTCAGCAGGCGGGTGTTCGGCACATGCGGACCGCGGCACATGTCGACGTATTCCTGATGGAAGTACAAGCCGAGGTGCGTGGCCATCGGGAGATCGTCGATCAAGCGAAGCTTGTAGGTTTCGTTGCGGGCGCTGAACACGTCGATGGCTTCTGCGCGGCTGAGCATGCGCTTGATCACGTCGTAGTCCTGGGCGATCAGTTCGCGCATGCGGGCCTCGATAGCCTCCAGGTCGGCCGGGGTGAACGGCCTTTCATAGGCGACATCGTAGTAGAAGCCATCGCGAATCACTGGCCCGATCACCATCTGCGCGGTGGGGAACAACTGTTTCAAGGCGTGCCCAAGCAGGTGGGCGCAGGAGTGTCGGATGATTTCCAGGCCTTCGTCATCCTTGGGCGTGATGATCTGCAAGTTCACATCGTGGGCGATAACCTCGCAGGCATCGACCAACTGCCCGTCGAGCTTGCCGGCAACGGTGCTACGAGCAAGGCCGGGGCCAATCGATCGTGCGACGTCGAGCACGGTGACGGGGCTGTCGAAGTGACGCTGCGACCCGTCGGGCAAGGTCACGGAGAAGGCGGGGGGTTGGGCGTTTTCTGGCATTTTTTCAGGCTCGGCGTTCAATAGTGTGGCAGCGGGTCGGTCAACCCAGCCCTTGCTCGGTCTGGAGCATGGCGGAGTGGGATTTGAGGTGCTCGAACACGCCAGGGTTTGCCCAGGCTTGGCAGATGGCGGGCGAAAATTCGATGGCGTGCAGGTCGATCAGGCCCATTCGCGGGTTCTGCGCGTCTGCCCTGAAGCACTGGGCGTAGCCGGTCTCGGTTTCATGCACGATGACCGAATGCAAGCGTACATCCGCCTCGCCATTGCGCATTTCGGCCTGCGCCAGCGCTGCGTCGACCAGGCAGAAGAACAGGCGCGAGAATTGTTCGGCGCTGGGCGAAACCGGCACCAGCACCCAGCGTTCCGAATGCCGGCGGACCGACGCCAGGTAGTCGGGATCATCACCGGACCACAGCGCGACGCTATGGTCAAAGGCGTCGATCAAGTCCCTGATGTCGCCCTTGAGCAGGCCGAAATCGTAGACCATCTGGCCATTGTCCAGCGCGTCGGCGTGCAGGATCAGCTCGACCTTGTAGGAGTGCCCATGAATAGAGTGGGAACAGCGCCGGGTGCTGCAGCCCCGCACGATGTGGGCGTTCTCGAATTTGAACAGTTTGCGAATCAGCATGGGTCACCTGCATTGCCGGGGCCGCGGGTGGTCTGCTGGAGGCGGCGCAGTCTTGGCCCTTGAGCAGTATCCTCGGCGGTGTAGCCAGCCTCTTCCAGCTCGCTTCGCAGCCGGTCGGCAGTGGCAAAGTCGCGGGCGTTGCGCGCGGCCTCGCGGGCCTCGAGCAAACGGAGTAACGCGGCTTGCGGTGGCGGCTCGTCCCTGTGTGGCTGCAGGGCACGTAGTGCTGCCAGCGGCGCCTGCTGCAACAGGCCGAGTAGCGCGGCCGACTTGAGCAGCCGGGCCTTGGCCTGGGCACGGGATGCACCGTCACTGGCATTGTCGAGCGCCTGGCGCAGCACATGCAGGCGGGCCAGGGCTTCAGCGACGCCCAGGTCGTTCCTGAGCGCGGCAAGCAATTGCGCGTCGGCTGGCACATCGTCGGCGCCGGGCACGTCGTCGCAGCGAGCCAGGCTAGCGTAGAAGCGGATGAGGCTCTGCACGGCCGCACTCAGGCGCTCGGCGTTCCAGTCCATCGGCCGACGGTAGTGGGTGGACAGCAACGCCAGCCGAATCGCTTCGCCAGGGGCCTGGCTGAGCAGGTCGCGCACCAGTAGCACGTTGCCCAGTGATTTGGACATCTTCTGCCCATCCACGGTGACGAAGCTGTTGTGCACCCAGGTGCGGCAATACAACGTACCGTGGGCACAGGTGCCTTGGGCAATCTCATTCTCATGGTGAGGGAAGATCAGGTCCTGGCCACCCCCATGGATGTCGATGGTATGCCCAAGGTGTTGCCCGATCATCGCCGAGCACTCCACATGCCAGCCCGGCCGGCCTCTGCCCCAGGGGCTGCTCCAGCCGGGTTGGTCGGCCGTGGACGGCTTCCACAGCACGAAGTCCAGCGCGTCGCGCTTGTAAGGCGCGACCTCCACGCGGGCGCCCGCCAGCATGTCCTTGGTGTTACGGCCGGAAAGCTCGCCGTAGGCTGGGTAGGAGGGCACATGGAACAGGACATGGCCTTGCGCCACATAGGCATGGCCACGCGCGATGAGGGTCTCGATCAACTCGATGATCTGCGGTATGTGCGCGGTGACCCGGGGCTCGAGGTCGGGTGACGCCACCCCGAGTGCCGTCATGTCCTGATGGTAGGCATCGATGAAGCGGTCAGTGATATCGGCGATGGGCACGCCTGCCGCTGCCGCGGCGGCATTGATCTTGTCGTCTACGTCGGTGAAGTTGCGGGCATACACCAGCTCGGCGTAGTCGTGGCGCAGCAGCCTGGCCAACAGGTCGAAGACCACCGCAGGGCGCGCATTGCCGATGTGCGCATAGTTGTAGACCGTGGGGCCGCAGACGTACATCGTCACTCGCTCGGGGCTTGCGGTGCGCAGCACTTCCTTACGCCGGGTAAGCGTGTTGTGCAGGTAGATCGGTTCAGTCATGTGCAGCGGCCTGCGGGGCGGACCAAGCCGAGGCATCGTGCGGGTGCAGGCTTTCCAGGTGGCGAACATGCACTTGGCTATCGCGGTAACCGTGCAGGCTGACCTGAATACGCCGCGCAGCGTCCTCGACGAACATCAGGTTCTGCCCGTTGAGGGCTGCGAACGCCTGTTCGTCAGCCCGCTTCACGGCGGTCTGAACCGGGGTGCGCAGGGCGCCTTCGACTTGGTCGATGAGGGCCAGCAACCCCAGATCAGGGGCATCGGCAGGCACCGCGACGCGCACCCGGGCTTCGCTGCGTTGGCTGTGCGGCGTGGCCAGCGATGCGTTGCTGCGCAGCCACTGCGCGACGGCGCTGGCTTCGAGCAGTGGCTGGTCTTTGAAGGCTCGCACAAAGCCGTCCTCGATCAATTGCCGGGACAAAGCGGCCGAGCAGGGGCACGTCGAGGAGTAGCCGATCCTGACCTCGATGCTCAGGTTCGGCACCCCACCGACCTTCGTGGCGAGCACGTGAACCGGGTACGACTTCCAGCCAGATAGGCCCTCGGTCACCAGTGCAGGGCGGCGAACCAGAAGGTCGAAATCCAGGCGCAACCTGGCATTGCGGCTTTCGCAGTCCTGATGGCTATCGATCATGTCCTGCAACAGCGCAAACAGGCTTGCCGGCGACACCGCTTCAGCCTCCCCCCAGGCGTCCAGCAGGCGGTACAGCCTGGACATGTGAATGCCTTTGACGTGCGGTGCTGGCAGGTCGACCTGGACATCCGCCCGGGCGTGCAGCTCGCGCTGGTAGGCCGGTTCTTCGATCCTTAGCGGCAGGTCGATACCTTGCATCCCGACCCATTGCAGCGGGCTGAGGGTAGGGGCGAGGTCGGTGACGGAAACGTCGGGTAATGCTGAGCTCATCATGTATATCCAGTGGTGGGAGCCTTGCACCTTGCAGCAAGGCGTATGAATCAGGTCCCGCGGGTGAACGGGTTGGGCAGCTTCATCCAGCCTCGCGGTCCCTGGGCCATTTCCTCATCGGTCAGCAGGCAGGCATCGACGCGCGGGCGCAGCGCGGCCTCGTTGCTATGGGGGATGGGGGTGCTCATCGGGACGCCTCGTGATAAAGGGGGGTGCGCATGCGTGCGGCTCTGCTCAGTCCTCGCCTGCATCACGGCGAGTGCAGAGGGCACATTGACCGTGCAACTCGATGACCGAGCTGCACAGCGAAAACACGTTCTGTTTCATCCAGAGCCCCAAGGCCTGGCTCAGGTGCGGCACGTTGAACTCATCGACATGGCCGCAGCTATCGCAGATGGCGAACGCTCTGAAACCTGCTTCGCACTGGCCTGGGCAGGTGCAACTGACATAAGCGTTCAATGACTCCAGCCGGTGAATCAAGCCTTGCTCGGCCAGGTGGCCCAGCGCGCGGTAGATCTGCGTCGGCGCCCTGACACCTTCATTGCGCAGGCTGTCCAGGATGGCGTAGGCACTGAGCGGCTTGTCGGCTTGCCGAAGCGCCGTCAGGACACGTTGCTGATTGCTGGTCAGTTGCATGCAGGCCTCCTTGCGTTTGGCAGGCAGTCTTCATTTTTATCTGGAAGTAGGATGTTATAAAGTAACATTTATAAAATGGCCAGCTAAATTGCCGGGGGGCCGCTGGTTCGCAGGTCAACAGGAGTACGTATGGATCGACGCAGAGTGCTGAAATTAGTGCTTGCCTGCCTGGCATTGCCGCTGCCTCTGGCGGCGCAAGCCGGGCAGGCGGTGAAACGGGTCCGGGTGAGCCGAGCGGGCAGCGTGACCAAGGTGTCGCTGGAGTTGACCGGGCCGGTAGCCGCGAAGCATTTCAGCCTCACAGCGCCTGCGCGATTGGTGCTTGATCTTCCTCATGCCACGCTGGAGGCGTCACTGAACGAGCTCGCCCTGGACGGCACTGCGGTCACGGCCGTGCGCAGTGGCATTACCGCCACGGGTGACTTGCGTATCGTGCTCGACTTAGCCGACTCGGCGGTGCGCAGCGAAGTGCGCTCGCTCAACACAGCGAGCCATGGCCTGGAGTTGCTGCTCACTCAGCCAGCGGTGGCCGTTGTGCCAGCGGTTGCCAAGCCCTCGCGCCGTCAGCGCGACCTGTTGATCGTGGTCGATGCCGGGCATGGCGGTAAAGATCCCGGCGCGCTGGGCGCCAAGGGGGAGCAGGAAAAACGCGTCGCGCTACAGATCGCCAGTTTGCTGGCCAAGCGCATCGATGCGCAGCCGGGCTACAAGGCGCGCTTGGTACGTCGTGACGATGTATTCATTCCGCTGCGCAAGCGTGCCGAACTCGCTCAGCGGCTGAACGCGGACTTGTTCGTTTCGGTACACGCCGATGCTGCACCGCGGCTCACGGCGTCGGGGGCATCGGTGTTCGCCTTGTCGCAAGGCGGCGCTACGTCGTCGATGGCACGCTGGATGGCGCAGCGCGAAAACGGTGCCGACAGGGTCGGCGGGGGATTACCGATCAAGCTGCGCGAGCACGACCCTATGGTCGCGGGCGTGCTGCTGGACATGTCGATGAACTCGACGATCGCCACCAGCCTGGATCTCGGTCATCAGGTGCTCGCCCAGCTTGGGCAGGTGTCGGGCCTGCATCAAACGCGGGTGGAGCAGGCGGGCTTCGCCGTGCTCAAGTCAGCGGCGGTACCCTCGATCCTGGTCGAGACCGGTTTCATTTCCAATGCTGGAGATTGCCGGCGGCTGCATGATGTGCGCCATCAACGCAAGGTGGCGCAGGCGATATTCGACGGGCTGGACAGCTACTTCCGCCAGAAACCACCGGCTGGCAGCCTGATCGCGGCCAGGGGGCAGGCGTGATCCTTCATTGGCTCAGACGTCATTGAGCGCGGGATTGCTCCCTATAGCGCCGAGGGGTCAGCTTGAGGTTGCGCTGGAACACCCGGCGCATCTGTTCTTCGGAGCCGAAACCGCACTGGTCGGCAATGCGCTTGAGTGCAGTGTCCTCGTCCACCAGTAACCGCCTTGCCTTCTCCATTCGCGCCCGCTCGATGAATACCAAGGGTGAGCAGCCCGACTCCCTGTGGAACAACCGGCGCAAGTTCCGACTGCTCATGTTCGCGCGCTCGGCGAGCAACTCCAGGCTCAGCGGCCGATCAAGGTTCTGCAGGATCCACAACCGTAGGCGCCTGATCGCGGAGTGCGGGGTCATCTGGCTGTCCAGGTGCTGGCTGAACTGCGATTGGCCACCCGGGCGCTTGAGGAATACCACCAGTTCGCGGGCAATTTGCAGGGCCATTTCCTGGCCGAGGTCTTGTTCGACCAGCGCCAGGCTCAGGTCGATGGCAGCTGAAACGCCAGCACACGTCCATATGCGCCCCTGCTCGATGAAGATGGCATCGGAGTCGACATTGACCAAGGGGAAATCACTGGCCAGCTTACTGGCGACGCTCCAGTGGGTAGTGACATTCAGGCCGTCTACGACTCCCGCTTGGGCAAGAAAAAAGGCCCCCGAGCAGACGCCAACCAGCCGCTCGATGCGAGAGGCGGCCTGCCTGCACCAGTCGACGATCAACCGCTGCTCGACTATCGCCGTGCCAATGTCACGTGCGCCGACAACCAGTGCGGTGTGCGGGCGTGGGCTGCTACGAAGGTCGTCGGCTTGCAGGGTGACCAAGGTGTCCGAACCTACAAGCCCCGGTTGTGGTGCCACCAGATGCAGGCTGTAGGCCGCAGGCAACCCTTCGGCCGCCTGGCGTTTGTTGGCGTAGTCGAAGACGGTGAGGGCACCTACAGCCTCGATTGATTTGAAACCGGGGTAGATGACTATGTGCACCCTGCGTTCAGAAGAGGCTTGGTCAGACATTCGCGATCGAACTCCATGGGCGCTTGCGGACAGATTTCGTACGGATCCGGCCACTTTTGGCCGGGTGATCTGGCGCACGGAATCACGCAGGTTAATGTTCTCAAGCGTTATAACATTACATGGAGAGCGACATGAAAACACGTGCAGCTATCGCCTGGGGGCCCAATCAACCGCTTGAGTTCGAAGAGGTCGACTTGCAGGGGCCCAAAGAGGGCGAGGTGCTGGTTCGTATCGTCACCACGAGCCTTTGCCACACCGATGTATTCACCCTGTCCGGTCGTGACCCGGAAGGGAAGTTCCCCTGCATCCTCGGCCATGAAGGCGTCGGTATCGTCGAGGACGTGGGGCGGGGGGTGACCACGGTCAAGACGGGCGATCACGTGATCCCGCTCTATACACCGGAAGATCCGAACTGCCCGTTCATCAAGTCCGGCAAGACCAACCTTTGCCAGACCATTCGCAAAACCCAGGGGGAGGGGCTGATGCCCGATGGCACCAGCCGCTTCTCCTACAAGGGGCGCACGATCTTTCATTACATGGGCACGTCCACATTCAGCGAGTACACGGTCCTGCCGGAAATCGCCGTGGCCAAGATCGACCCTGCGGCACCATTGGCCAAGGCCTCGATCATGGGCTGTGCGATTCCTACCGGGATCGGTGCCGTGCGCAATACCGCCAAGGTACGCCCCGGTGACACGGTCGCGGTATTCGGCCTGGGCGCCGTCGGTATGGCGGTCATTCAGGGGGCGGTGTTACAGGGGGCGGGGCGGATCATCGGGATCGACGTCAACCCGAATAAGTTTCCGTTGGCCCTTTCCCTGGGGGCGACCGAATGCGTCAACCCAAGGGATTTTCGCGAGCCGCTGCAGAACGTGATCATCGATATGACCAACGGCGGCGTGGATTTTTCGTTCGAATGCGTCGGTAATGTGGAATTGATGCGTGCAGCCCTTGAGTGCTGCCACAAAGGGTGGGGCGAAAGCATCATCATCGGCGTGGCAGGGGGCGGGGAGGAGATCGCCACGCGGCCGTTCCAGCTGGTTACCGGCCGCGTCTGGAAAGGCAGCGCGTTCGGCGGGGTGCTGGGGCGTTCCGAGTTGCCGGGGATGGTGGACGAGTGGTTGCGCGGGGAAATAAATGTCGACCCCTACATCACGCATAACATGGACCACGAAACGCTGAATCACGCGTTCGATCTCCTCAAGCGCGGTGAAGCGATTCGCTCGGTCATTCATTATCGGGAGCATGAGACCCTGAGCCACGATTTGCCTGGGGTGATACTGGACCGCGACGGGCGCGTGATTGCCAAACCAGCGGTTCCCACCCCTTTGACATGAAGCGCTGAACCGACGCATTCACATCACCGATGTGAATGCGTCTATCAAGGCCGTCACCCCCGCCGCAGTCGCGCGGCGGCCTCCAGGGCGAAGTAAGTCAAAATGCCGTTGCACCCTGCACGTTTGAACGCCATCAATGCCTCCAGAATGACCGTGTCCGGATCCAGCCAGCCCTGGTCGATCGCGGCCTTGAGCATCGAATACTCGCCGCTGACCTGGTAGGCGAAGGTTGGCACGGCAAAGGTTGCCTTGACCCTTTGAATGATGTCCAGGTAGGGCATGCCGGGCTTGACCATCACCATGTCGGCGCCTTCTTGAAGGTCCAGCGCGACTTCACGCAGGGCTTCGTCGCTGTTGGCCGGGTCCATCTGGTACGAGCGCTTGTCCCCTTTGAGCATGGCCGCCGAGCCCAGCGCATCGCGGAAAGGGCCGTAGAAGCCGGACGCGTATTTGGCGGCGTAGGACATGAGCCGCACCTCGTTGAACCCGGCCAGGTCCAGCGCGGACCTGAGCGCGCCGATGCGCCCGTCCATCATGTCCGAGGGTGCCAAGGTGTCGATGCCGGCCTGGGCCTGGACCACGGCTTGAGCCGCCAGCATCTGCAAGGTCTCGTCGTTGGCCACGCGGCCTTGGCGCAGCACCCCGTCGTGGCCATGATCGGTGTAGGGGTCCAGGGCGACGTCGCCGATCAGGCCAAGGTTGGGGAATGTGGCCTTGAGCAACCTGGCGGCGCGGCAGATCAGGTTGTCCGCGTCTAGGGCGTGGCTACCCTCACTATCCTTGCGCTGCGCCGGGGTAGCGGGAAACAGGGCAATGGCCGGAATGCCCAGCTCGACCGCCCGGCCTACATGATCCGGCAGTTCGGCCAGGCTCACCCGTACTTGGCCCGGCATGGCGCTGATCGCCTCGCGTGTACCTGAGCCTTCCTTGAGAAAGACCGGCCAGATCAGGTCATCGCAAGACAGGCTGTTTTCAGCGACCAGACGACGCGTCCATTCGTCAGCGCGGTTACGCCGCATGCGCGTAGCCGGGAAAGAGCCCGTTGAGTGCGGGAAGTGGGTCACGACCTTCATGCCTCGATGGAGGAATGGTGGCCGGTGATCAGCCACTGCTGTTCGATTCGTTCGAAGGTGAACAAAAAGCGCGCTGGCACTACCCGTTGCTCGCCATCTTCACGGTAGACGAAGGTGTACTGGCCGCCGACCACCACGGTGCCCAGCTTGCGGCTGACGCGCTTTTTGAACAACTGGATGTCACAGACCAGCCCGTCGTTGGCGAGGAAATTTTCAAAATAGTTGCGACGGCTGTCGTCGCAGTCACGCACTTGGTTGGACAGGGTCGGCACCAGGATCGCATCCGGTGCGTACAGTGCCAGTACCTGATCAACATCACGGGTAGCCACGGTAGCGGCCCAATGGTAGAGCGCTGCTTTGGCACCTGCCAGGCAGGCCAGTTCGGTGTCGGCGTAGGTTTCGGTGCAAGGGTTGGTGCGTGTTTCGGTCATGGCGTTTTACCTGCGCGAGTCGAAAAGATGAACCGTAGGGGCGTTATCTGCTACGTTATCAGTGTTATAACATAACATTTACAGTAGGTCGCAAATCATGTTCCTTACCCTTGAGCAGGCAGTAGCGGATAGTCGCTTTGCCTTGACCGATGTGCTTCGCCACATTCCCTGGAGCCCCCAGGGGCTGATTCCCGCCATCCTTCAGCAGCATGACAGCGGCGAGGTGCTGATGTTGGCCTGGATGAATGAAGAGGCGTTGCTGGAAACCCTCGAGACCCGGCGGGCCTGCTATTGGTCGCGTAGCCGCGGACGCTTGTGGCGCAAAGGCGAAACCTCGGGGCATGTTCAGCATGTCCATGACGTGCGGCTGGACTGCGATGGCGACGCGCTGTTGGTGTTGGTCGATCAGAAGGGGGCCGCCTGTCACACGGGCCGTCGTAGCTGTTTCTACAACGCGATCCAGGGTGATCAGGTAGTGGTGACGGGTAACCCGGCGGAGGTGGGCGCATGAGCCGGATCATCATTCGCAACGCCCGCCTGGTCAATGAAGGGGTCATACAGGAGGCCGATGTCCTGGTCGCCCATGGCCGTATCGAAAAAATCGCCCGCAGCATCACGGGCGTCAATGCGCCGATCGAAATCGACGCCCGTGGCCAATGGCTGCTCCCCGGCATGATCGACGACCAGGTGCATTTTCGTGAGCCTGGCGCTACGCACAAGGGCAGCATGGCCAGCGAGTCGCGCGCCGCCGTGGCGGGCGGTATCACCAGTTTCATGGACATGCCCAACACCAACCCTGCCACGCTGGATCTTGCCGCGCTGCAGGACAAGAAAGCCCGCGCCGCCGCCACCTCGGTTGCCAATTACGGTTTTCATTTCGGCGTGAGCAAGGACAACCTCGATACCGTGGCAGCCCTCGACCCACGTGAGGTCGCGGGGGTGAAGGTGTTCATGGGCGCCTCCACCGGTGACATGCTGGTGGATGACCCAAGGGTGCTGGAACGGCTGTTCGCCAGCGTGCCGACCATCCTCCTGGCGCACTGTGAGCACACCCCGTCGATCCTCGCCAACGAAGCGCGCATGCGTGAGCGCTACGGCGACTTCATCCCGCCGGCCATGCACCCGATCATTCGTGATGCCGATGCCTGCCTGCGCTCTTCGAGCCTGGCCGTGCAGCTTGCCAAGCAGTTCGGCACACGGCTGCACGTGCTGCACCTGACCACCGCCCAGGAGCTGAAGTTGTTCCAGCCAGGCCCTTTGCAGGGCAAGCAGATCACCGCTGAAGTGTGCGCACATCACCTGCTTTTCGATGACCGCGACTATGCCAGGTTAGGCAACCTGATCAAATGCAACCCAGCCATCAAAAGCAGGGAAGACCGGGACGCCCTGCGTCAGGCGCTGCTGTGCGACCGCATCGATGTCATCGGTACCGATCACGCCCCCCACACCTTGGCAGAGAAACAACGCCCGTATGCCTCGGCGCCTTCAGGTTTGCCGTTGGTACAGCATGCACTTGTGGCGCTGCTCGAGCTGGTGGAGGAGGGCGTGCTGACCATTGCCCAACTGGTGCGCAAGACCAGCCACGCCGTCGCGGACCTGTTCGCCATCGCAGAACGCGGTTACCTGCGTGAGGGCTACTGGGCGGACATGACGCTGATCGAGCGTTTGCCCGAACCTCGCGCTGTCAGCCTCGATCCAGTCCTGGCGCACTGCCAGTGGACGCCGTTCGAGCACCATCGTTTCCATTATCGAGTAGCCACGACTTTGGTCTCCGGGCAGCTGGCCTGGCATGAAGGCCGGCTAGTCGAGGGCTGCCAAGGCTTGCCTCTGGCCTTCAACGCACGACGCGGCTGAGCCCCATTTCTTTTCATTGACTTGAGAACACCTGCAATGACCGAACAAGAGCTGCTATCCCAACCTGAAGACGCTTACATGGACGCTGCGCAGCAACGTTTCTTCCGTGAGCTGCTGCATGCCCAGCGCAAGGAGCTTCAGCAACGCATCGCTGAAGAGTTCGAAGTTATCCGCGACTTCGAACCCACCAGCGATCCTTCCGATATCGGCACGGCGGAGGAGCATCGTCAATGGCAATTGAGGCTGCTGGAGCGGGAGAAAAAACTGCTGGACAAGATCGACGAAGCGCTGGAGCGCATCGCCCGTGGCGAGTATGGCTGGTGCAAGGAAACCGGCGAACCGATCGGCCTGCAGCGTCTGCTGCTCAGGCCAACCGCCACCCTGTGCGTGGAGGCCAAGGAACGCCAGGAGCGCAATGAACGGCACATGCGCGACGATTGAGTGAAACACTAATGCTTCGATCCCCCCAGGCGTGCTGCTAGCTGCGGTTGGGCATGCGAGCGGCATGGCGTTTGACATACCAAGCGAAAAGCATCAGTGCTAGGAGGCACACAGAGGTTTGAGTGGCTCCCAGTACGGCAATCGTGGGGAACTTCGGTGTGGAGACCACCCAGGTCGACACTGCGCCGATCGCCATGGTGAGGAATCCCAAAAGGGCTGAGGCCAGCCCTGCTTCTTTCGCGAACGGTGTCATGGTCAAGGCCGTTCCCAGCGGGTTGGCAATCCCCATACCCCATAGGAATAGCACCATCGACAATGAGTACCAGCCCAGGCCTGGATTGCTTGGGCCTACCAGCAGCAAGGCACCCGCTGTAAACGCAGTGGTGAGACCTGCCAGGGTGATGGCGCGGCTACCCCAACGATGAGCCAGGCGCGGAGCCGCCACGCCAGCGGCAAAGACCACGAAAACAGTTGCCGCGAAATACAGGCCCACTTGCAGCGAATTGAGGCCCATGCCTTCCATCAGGATTGAGGGCGCAGCGGCGAACGACGCGAATAAACCGCTCATCAGCAGACTGGTCGCGAGTGCGGGCAAAATGAAGATGCCCTTGGACGCCAGTTTGCCGTATGCGATCAGGGTCGCAGGTACTGATTGGCTGACCCGCCGATGGCGCGGAAGGGTTTCACCTATCCCCCTGAGGTAGAGCAGGGCGATGAGGATTGCCGACATGCCGACGGCTATGAAAAGTGCGCGCCAACCCAACGTGGTGTTCAGCACACTGCCGATCAATGGTGAGAAGCCTGGGGCTGTGGCGGCAGCGATCATGGTCAGCGATAACGCGCGTGCCAGGTTCTCGCCCTCAAAAAGATCTCGCGCGATGGCTCTGGCCAGCACCGCGGCGGCACACACGCCAATGGCCTGGATTACCCGGCCAAGGATCAGCATGTCGAGTGTCGCCGCGTTAGCCGCCCAAAACGTACCCGCCACGAAAATCATCAGCCCACCGACTACCAGCCGCTTTCGGCCATAGCGATCGGCAAGCGGCCCTACCACTAACTGAGCGAAGGCGAACGTAATGAAGAAGCTCGAGAGCGTCAGCCCGAGTTCCTGGGACGAGACGTGAAGTTGTCGCGCTATGTCCGGAAAAGCGGGCAGGATGATATTGGTAGACAAGTTGCTGATGGCAGCGAGTGCTGCCAGTAACAGGATGACCTTGACCGTCAGGGCGTTGGCTTTCAGAGCGTCGCCATCAGCTTCGTTGGCGTGTGGCTCGAGTTGGCTATTCATACGTCGGCCTCCCAGCGGCGGAACAGCACGCTGGCGTTCACACCACCGAAGCCGAAACCATTGGACAAGGCATATTCGATGGGCATTTCACGGGCTATGCGGGCAACCAGGTCAAGGCCGAGCGCAGCGTCATCGACCTGCGTCAGGTTGAGCGTGGGTGGGACGATCTGGTCTTGCAGCGCCAGCACCGTGAATAGGGCTTCGACACCGCCTGCCGCGCCCAGCAGGTGGCCGGTGGCCGATTTGGTCGATGTAATCGCCACGCCGCTGCCGCTACCGAATACTGCACGAATCGCTGCAAGTTCACCCTTGTCGCCAACCTGGGTCGAAGTCGCATGTGCATTGATGTGGTCCACATCCCCAGGCGCTACCGACGCCTGTTGCAGCGCAAGTTGCATGGCACGCCTGGCCCCGCTTCCGTCTTCTGGGCCAGCGGTCAGATGGTAGGCATCAGCGCTCGTTCCGTAGCCGACCAGTTCGGCCAGTGGCTTGGCGCCACGGGCCAGGGCATGTTCCAGCGACTCGATCACCAGCAAGCCAGCCCCTTCAGCCATGACAAACCCGTCACGTTGGCGATCGAAAGGACGGGAGGCTTGCTCAGGGCTATCCGAAAAGCCCGTGCTGAGCGCTCGTGCAGCCGCAAAGCAGCCAAGCGTCACACGATCGATTGCCGCCTCGGCGCCGCCGCAGACTGCGATATCCGCTTCGCCGCTTCTGATGAGCCGAGCGGCGTCGCCGATGGCCTGCCCCCCCGCAGCGCAGGCTGTGACGGGTGCCCCAAGTGGGCCTTCGAACCCGTAGCGTATGGAGACATGACCCGCTGCCATATTGGCCAGGAATGATGGCGCCGTGAAGGGCGAGAGCTTGCGAGGGCCGCGCGTATCAGTGGTACGTACCGCGTCGGCAATGGCGCCGAAGCCACCTACGCCCGATGCGATGATCGTGGCGGTACGTGACCGTTCTTTCGCGCCCTCGGGGTGCCAGCCAGCTTGCTGCAAGGCTTCATCCGCAGCAACCAGCGCGAACTCGATGAAGCGATCCATCTTCTTGCGCGCTTTAGCGGGGATGATACGATCGGGCTGGTAACCTGCCGCTGGATCCTCGTCCAGCGTGGGCACGCGCCCACCTACCGACACGCCGGTGCCTTCGACGGTATCGGCTGCAAGGGCGCGAATCCCGGACTGCCCCGCCAGCAAGCGGCGCCACACTTCCCTTACGCCGCAGCCCAATGGGCTGACAACGCCGGTGCCGGTCACCACGATGCGCTTTTGACTAACGTTGTGATTCATTTCGACCTCTCTTGGAGCCTGTGCGCACCTCGAACTGCATCGTTGGCGCGCGGTTTGAAGGCAATGCGTACTCAGGCGCTGTGAGCAGCTTCTGGCTTGGCAATGCGGCGAGTGCGGTTAGTGCGGCGGATCTTGAACCAGATGGCGTACATCGCCGGCAGGAACACCAAGGTCATGATCGTACCCACGAACGTGCCTCCGATCAGGGTGTAGGCCAAGGTGCCCCAGAACACTGAATGGGTAAGAGGGATGAAGGCCAGGATGGCTGCCAATGCCGTGAGCAACACTGGGCGGGCGCGTTGCACCGTGGCCTCGACCACCGCGTCGAAAGGCGCGAGCCCTTCAAGCTGGTTGTGGTCGATCTGCCCGATCAGGATCAGGGTGTTGCGCATCAAGATCCCGGACAGCGCGATCAAGCCAACCAACGCGTTGATGCCGAACGGTTGTCCGAACAGCAGCAACACCGGGACTACGCCGATCAGCCCCAGCGGTGACGTCAGAAACACCATGGCCATCGCCGAGATAGAGCGCACCTGCAATATGATGATCAACAAAGTCAGGGCGATCATGATCGGCAGAAGAGGGACGATAGCCTGGCTTGCCTTGCCTGACTCCTCGATGGAACCTGCCATTTCGATCTTGTAGCCCGCCGGCAGTTGCGTGACGATGGGCTGGAGGTCTTTCCAGAGTGCCGTGGATACATCGGGCGGCTGCAGCCCTTCGGCAATGTCGCCACGCACGGTCATGGTGGGGGTTCGGTCGCGGCGACGAAGGATGGGATCCTCCAGGCGAATACTCACATCACCGATCTGCGAAACCGGAACCCGCTGACCGTTCGAGCCTACCAGGGTGAAATTCTCGATCTGGGCAGGGTCGAGCCTGATCCGGCCCGCGGCCCGCCCGACCACCTGCACAGAGCGAATGTCTTCCCTGACCGACGTGATCGGCACACCGGTGAGCAAGAACTGAAGCTGCTGCGACACCGAGGCGGACGTCAGGCCAACCGCCTGCAGGCGATCTTGATTCAGCGAGAAGTGAAGCGTGGGTACAAGCGGGCCCCAGTCGGTATTGACAGTCTTCATCATGGGGCTTGCCTGCAGCACGCTCTGGACTCGGCCAGCGATCTGGCGCAGTTGCGCAAGGTCGGGGCCCATCACCCGATAGGCCACCGGATAAGGCGAGTAGGGGCCGAACACCAGTTGGGTTACCCGCACTTGTGCTTCAGGCGCCAGCCCTTCGGAGGCGGCCTCGCGCAGACGATGCTTGAGGGCCTCACGAGCCTCCTGGCTCTCGGTCAGGACGACAATCTTGGCAAAGGACGGGTCGGGCAACTCAGGGGCCATTGCCAGGAAGAAGCGGGGCGGGCCTTGGCCGATGTAGGTGGTGACAATCTTTGCCTCCTCTTGCTGACGAAGCCAGGACTCCACCTTGATCGCGGTGGCATTGGTTTGTCCGATGGCGGTGCCATAGGGCATCTGCAGCTCGACAAGCACTTCGGGGCGGTCAGAGGTCGGGAAGAACTGCTTCTTTACCAGGGCCATGCCAAGCACAGCGGCCACAAATGACGAAACGACGGCGCCCGCCACGAGCCATTTATGTGCGATCACCCAGCCCAATAAGGTACGGAACCGGTTGTAATGCCGGGTGTTGTAGATGGCGGCATGCCCCCCTTCGATCGCTTTTATCTGAGGCAACAACTTCACACCCAGATAGGGGGTGAACGCTACCGCGACGACCCAGGATGCGATCAGGGCGATGCCGACAATCCAGAACATGTTGCTGGTGTATTCGCCGGCAGTGGACTGGGCGAAGCCGTTAGGCATGAATCCAATGGCGGTAACCAATGTGCCGGAGAGCATGGGGGCAGCCGTGTGACTCCAGGCATAGGCCGACGCCTTGATGCGGTCGTAACCTTCCTCCATCTTCACGACCATCATTTCGATGGCGATGATCGCGTCGTCGACCAGCAGCCCCAAGGCCAGGATGAGCGAGCCCAGGGTAATCCGGTCGAAATTCTTGCCTGTTGCGGCCATCACCACGAATACGATCGCCAGCGTCAATGGCACCGCTGCTGCGACGACCACGCCGACACGCCAGCCCATGCTGAGGAAGCAGACAAGCATCACGACCAGCAGGGCAACGAAGAACTTGATCATGAATTCGTCGACGGAGGACGTGATGTTCACCGCCTGATCGGTGACCTTGCTGAGCGTCATGCCCAAGGGCATGCGTTCGTTGATTCTGGCTGTTTCGGCGTCCAGGGCTTTACCAAGGTCGAGGCCGTTCCACCCTTCGCGCATGACAATGCCAACCAGCAAGGCCGGCTCGCCATCGTTACGCACCAGGAACGTCGCGGGATCTTCATATCCGCGTTCGACGTCGGCCACGTCCGACAGCTTCAGCGGGCGGCCCTGTGCGACCACCGGGGTTTCGCGAATCTTTGCCAGTTGATCGAAGGCGCCGTCAACCCTGATCACCACTTGCGGCCCCTGCGTTTCAACCGAGCCCGCCGGCGACAAGGCGTTCTGGTTGGCCAGGGCTGAGAAAATGTCCTGCGGCGTGATTCCGAGCGTGGCCAGCCGGTCATGGGAAAAGGACACGAATATCCGTTCAGCCTGCTCCCCGATGATGTTGACCTTCTTGACGCCCGGCACGTGCAGCAGCTGCTGGCGCAGCGTTTCGGCGTCGCGTACCAGCTGACGCTGCGGTTCGCCTTTGGCTTTGAGCGCGTAGACCGCAAATGTCACGTCCGAAAATTCATCATTGAGCATTGGGCCAACCACGCCCGCTGGCATGAGCTTGGCCTGGTCACCGGCTTTCTTGCGGGCTTGGTAGAACTCCTCCTGAACCGCCGAAGGCGGGGTCTTGTCTTGCAGCGAAACCATCGTGAAGGCTAACCCAGGCCGGGTGTAGGTTTCGGTACGGTCATACCACCGCAGCTCTTGCATGCGTTTTTCCAACGGTTCGGCCACCAGATCCTGCATCTCTTGTGCAGTGGCGCCGGGCCAGGCAGTGATGATCGTCATCTGCTTGACGGTAAAGGGTGGATCTTCTGCACGGCCCAACTTGAAGAAGGCCAACGTTCCGGCCAAGGCGATCAGCACGATCAGGAAGAGGGTGATCGACCGCTCGCGTACCGCGAGCGCGGATAAGTTGAAACCAGACTGGCTCATGGCTGGTGCTCCGTGACCTGCGCTGTTTGAGCCTGTTCCATGACCTCGACGCCATCGCGCAGCAGATGCGCACCCAGTGCCACGATCCGATCGCCAGCGTTCAGATCACTCTTCACGACAGCTTTTTCGTCACTGACACTGAGCACCTGCACTGCGTGCCATGACACCTTGGCCGGTTGGCCTGCGATTACCCAGACCCCGGCGCCGGTCCCCGGGTCGAAGAGTGCACCGATGGGTATCTGCTTAGCGTCGGAATGCGTATCAGAACTGGGAATATCAAGCGTAATGGTTGCACCCAGTGGCGCGCTCGCCAAAGGGCCAGAGAGTACGTACCTGGCCTCGAACGTACGGGTGATAGGGTCTGCTGCATCTGAAAGTAAGCGCAGTTGGGCGGGTACGGCCTGTGAAGGCTTGCCAAATAGCGTGGCCAGAGCAGTGGAGCCAGGCATCGGGCGAAGCGTTTCTGGCAAGTAGACGACAGCTTCTCGTTGGCCGGCCCTGGCCAGCTTTACCACTGCTTGGCCAGCGCTGACGACCTGGCCCGGTTCGGCCAGTGTCTCCACCACCACACCATCGGCGTCGGCTAGCAAGACCGCATAGCCGGTGGCGTTCCTGGCAACGTCAGCCTGTGCTTGCGCCGCACTGAGTTGCGCCTTGGCAGCATCAGCCGCAGCTTTGATCTGGTCGTAAGAAGATGCCGAGACCGCGCCCTCGGCCACCAACCTTCGATACCGAGCTTCGTCGTCGCCGGTCTGCTTGGCCCGTGCGCGAGCGGCGGTTACTGCTTCTTGCTGCGCGCGGGCCTGTAGGTTCAGATCCACTGGATCCAGACGCATCAAGGGCTGACCGCGTTTGACGGTTTGGCCGGTATCGACTAGGCGCTGCAAGATTTTGCCGGATACTCGGAAGCCGAGGTCACTCTGTGTGCGAGCGACTACAACTCCGGAAAACGAACGTGCAAGTTCTGATGCGCCCTGTACTGACGCCGCTTTCACGACCGGCGGTTTATCTCTCGGGTCTTTTCCAGGTGAAGAGTCCCCGCAACCGGCGAGGGCGAGTGGGAGTAGGCAACCGACTAAGGCGGCAGGACGCAGGCGCATGGGATCCCTTTCTGAAAAGGCGATAGAGGGATCCCATTTTTCAACCAGTGACCAATATTGTCAATGGTCACATCATGCTACGGCGCGAGGCTTCTGAGTATCAAAGCCGGCAGTTGGATGACCGCATCCTGAAGCGTGTCCAGGTTGTGCTGAAGGAGCGCGGCATTTACGTAAGGCCTCATGATCAGAAAAATGGCCAGCGTCAATTCGTCCAATGGTGTCTTGCGTTCAAATTCCCCAGCGTCGCGGCCCTGGATCAGGATCTCCATAATGACCTTGCTGATATTGGCCTCATGAGACTTGACCGACGACCATTGATCGCGCGATGCGACCGCCGCGATGTCGTAGAGCTTCCGCTCGTGGAAGAAAAGGTCAGCTCCCGCCTCTGCAAGCGCGCGGAATAGGCGTCTTAGCTTTTCTGATGCAGTTGCGGCGTCGCTGGTAGCCGTCGCAATGTGCTGCATGATGAGCGCTAGGCGGCTGGAGCAGATCACTTCTCCGATCGCTTGTTTGGACTCGAAGAATTTGTAGATATAAGCCTTCGAAAAGCCGATCGACTTGGCTAAGTCAGAGACCGTGGTCTTGTCGTACCCATAGTGGGCGAAGTGCTCCATGGCCGCCTGGATGATCTGATCCCTCACGTCATGATCGGCTGGCCCTCGCGCCGGCGAGGGTGGAGAAGGTTTACTCATTTCTGAAGCATCCTGGAACTGATTGACAGGTAGTGACCAAAATATAGCATGGTCACAACCCCTATTGGTCTGTGAGAATCATCATGCTTCCCTACCGGGCGATTGCTCTGCTGTCGAGCTGAAGTCTCACTGCAGGTTGCATGGTTGGCCCGGATTATAAACAGCCTGAGGTTCCGCTGGCCGATCATTACATCACGGATACTCAGCCGTCGGCCGCAAGGGCGACATCGGTCGGTCACCTCGATGGCTGGTGGGAAGGGTTGGCAGATCCGTTGTGGAGCAGGCTCGTGACCGCGGCCATGCAGCAAAACCTGAGCGCTAAAGCACCTCGACCCGTTTCATTCAGAAGCGTTGGCCAGGGTGTTCAGCACCTTCATTGCTTTTTGCGCATCATCTTTCCCTACGAAGACATGATCGTGGAAATAGGCCGCGATCACATTGCAGCTGATCCCTGCCTGGCCCAGGGCAGCCGAGAACGCCGCAGTCAACCCGACTGCATCGAGGGCCGAATGGATGGTCAGGGTGATCCATGCAGCGACGAAATCAAACTTTAGCCCGAGCGCTTCGGCACGGCTTCGTTCGATGATCAGGGTCAAGCCTTCCTTCTCTTTGAAGCTGCCCACCACGTCGTCCGGGCTCAGCCCTGCGAAATCAGGGACGGTGCAGAAAACGTATTCACCCTCGTTGAGGATTGGGCTCATACCACGTAGCAGGGCAGCGATAGATTTTTCACCGGCCATGTGTCACCTCCAGAAAATGTAGGCAAAAGTCTGCCTGAAATAGTGATCACTGCAATGAATAGCGGGCATGACGGATTAGAAAAACTAATGCAACTGCGCTGTGACGAGGTTTTTTCTTGCCCACTTTCAGCGCATCACCGCCCTCAAAAGAGGCGCCTCACAGGGCGCACCGCAATGAGACAACGCTGTGCCCGCGCCCGTGGGTATAGCTCAACCGGCCGTAACTGCTGGGCCTTGGAGTGGCAGTGGCATTGATCCAAGCAGGTTGGCACGCCTCTCGCATCGTGTAATTCCGTGCAGGAGCAGCGCTGGCTGAGTGCACCACAATTTGAACAATGGTTGGCTAGGGTTCCGGCTCGCGAAAACGAGTGTCTGGACCGAGAGCTGACGACCTCCAGTTGAGGTTACACGGCGGGATAAAAGCCCGGGAGACAGACCACCTTGTAGAGGGTGATGCGCTGCTCCTGTCCGCTCACCGTCAACTGGAGTCCCACCATGCGAAAGCCCTTACTCTCCGCTTTCATGGCAGCAGGCATTGCCCTGTTGGCTGCCACTTCATCACACGCTGCGGCCAAGAAAGACTTCAACGTCTGCTGGACGATCTATGCCGGCTGGATGCCTTGGGAGTTTGCACAGACGCAAGGCATCGTCGACAAATGGGCCAAGAAATACGGTATCCATGTCGCCCTGACTCAGCTCAACGACTACGTCGAATCGATCAACCAGTACACCGCTGGCCAGTTCGACGGCTGCACCATGACCAACATGGACGCGCTCACCATTCCAGCTGCCGGCGGTGTCGACAGCACGGCATTGATCGTCAGCGACTACTCCAATGGCAACGACGGTGTTGTCATCAAAGGGGCAGGCAAGACCGTTTCCGACCTCAAGGGCATGGATGTGAATCTGGTCGAGCTCTCGGTATCGCATTACCTGCTGGCCCGAGCACTCGATACGGCCAACCTTCGAGAGAAGGATCTGAAGGTGATCAACACGTCTGATGCAGACATCTCCGCCGCCTTCAACACCGAGAGCGTCCAGGCCGTCACCACCTGGAATCCGATGCTCTCCGACATCAGGGCCACGCCCGGTGTGACCGAAGTGTTCAATTCCAGCCAGATACCTGGCGAGATCCTCGACATGATGGTGGTCAACACCGAAACCCTCAAAGACAACCCCGCACTGGGCAAGGTACTCACAGGGGCGTGGTTTGAGGTCATGAGCATGATGAGCGCCAGGGACGCCGGCGCCGAAGCGGCCGAGGAGCACATGGCCAAGGCATCAGGTACCGACCTTGCCGGTTTCAGGGCGCAACTGGCAACCACCCACCTGTTCTTCACTGCCCAGGATGCATTGGCATTCGCCAAGAGTCCGGAGCTGCCACAGACCATGGGCAAGGTCGCGAACTTCTCGTTCGAGCACGGTTTGTTGGGTGATGGAGCACCTGACAGCAACGTGGTGGGCATGAGTTTCGCCAATGGCGTCACCCTGGGCAACCAAGCCAACTTGAAGCTGCGCTTTGACCCGACCTACGTGCAAATGGCCGCCGACGGCGCCCTGTGAAGGGAGAGTGCTCAATGCGCTTGATCAACCGACATCCCGACCGGAGTTCACGGCTGTTGCTGGTGATACTCCCGCTACTTCTGGTGCTGTGCACGTACTTCGTGAGTTCGGCGCAGCGCCTGGCGGATAACCCGAACGACAAGCTCCTGCCCAGCGCGGTGCAAATGGCCGACGCCATGAAACGCATGGCGTTCACCGAGGACAAGCGCAGTGGTGCCTACCTGCTATGGCAGGACACAGGCGCCAGCCTGCAACGGCTGGGTACTGGCCTGGCCATTGCCGCAGGCGTCGGCCTGTGCCTGGGTATCGCCGCGGGTACCTTGCCACTGGTTGGCGCATCGCTGTCACCAATGCTCGTCGTGCTGTCGATGATTCCGCCACTGGCCATCCTGCCGATCCTGTTCATCGTCTTCGGGCTGGGCGAGCTGTCCAAGGTGATGCTCATCGTCATCGGCATCACCCCCATCCTGGCCCGCGACCTGGAACAACGGGCCCGGGAGATCCCGATGGAGCTGCTGATCAAGGCCCAGACACTGGGGGCCAGTACCTGGACGCTGATACTGCGGGTCGTGCTGCCGCAGTTACTGCCGCGCCTGCTGATTTCGCTGCGGCTGGTGCTTGGCTCCGCATGGTTGTTCCTGATCGCTGCCGAAGCCATCGCAGCTGAAAACGGCCTGGGCTATCGGATTTTCCTGGTGCGCCGTTATCTGGCGATGGACGTGATTCTTCCATACGTCGTGTGGATCACGCTGCTGGCCTGGTTGATGGATTGGGCGCTGAAAACGCTCACCCGCCGAGCCTTCCCCTGGTATGAGGGCGCGCGCGCATGAGCTTTATAGAAGTCAAAAATGTATGGCAGCAGTACGGGGAGCACGTGGTGCTGGAAGGCTTGAACCTCACTGTCGAGGAAGGCGAGTTCTGCACCATGGTCGGGACTTCCGGCTGCGGAAAATCCACGTTCTTGCGCCTGCTGCTGGGCCAGGAAACCCCAAGTAAAGGCCAGATCCTCCTGGGTGGCCAACCGCTTGGCGCCGAGCCCGATCCTGCGCGTGGCGTCGTGTTCCAGCGTTACTCCGTGTTTCCACACCTGACAGTGCTGGACAACGTCGCACTGGGGCTGGAGTTGCCGACTGCACCTGTGCTGGGGCGGCTATTTGGCGCGAGAAAACGCGCTGCGCGGGATCAGGCGGCGGCGCTTTTGAGCAAAGTAGGTCTGCAACCCGCACTCGGCAAGTACCCATCGCAGCTCTCAGGGGGGATGCAGCAACGCCTGGCCATCGCGCAGGCGTTGATCATGAAGCCTCGCGTTCTGCTGCTTGATGAGCCGTTCGGGGCGCTCGACCCGGGCATTCGCAAAGACATGCATGCGCTGCTGCTGGAGCTGTGGAGGGAGACAGGCCTGACGGTCTTCATGGTTACCCACGACCTCAGCGAAGGCTTCAGCCTGGGCACTCGGCTGATGGTGTTCGACAAGGTCCGCGTCGACCCGCATGCGCCACTTTCATATGGCGCGCGGGTGACCTACGACTTGCCACTCAACAGTAAACGTACACATGCGCAGCTGGCTTCTGGTGCATCGCTGTCGTGTGCGATTCAACCAACCAAGGAATGCTACCCATGATCGAACCCACTGTGTTTTCCAATGAGTTGCTACCGGGAGGAGGTCACCTCTCATTCGTGCTCAAGCGCGGTGAGTTGTTGCGCCTGACCGACGTGAAGGGCGGGGCGAACGTCAGCGTCATGCTGTTCAACGCCCACGAGAAGACCGAGCGCTTGAACCTGCCCGACAGCTTGAAGTGCCAGCACACCGCAAAGCTCACGGCAGGCCATTGCCTGTACTCGGATATGGGCCGGGTGCTCGCTGCAATCACGCGCGACACCTGTGGTTGGAGTGACAGCATCGCAGGCGTGCTTTGCGCTGAGGAAGTCTTAGAGAAATACGGTAATGGCCGTTACCAGGAATTGCGCAATGGTTTCTACCGCAACGGTGCGGACAACCTGCTCGTGGAAATGGGCAAGTGGGGGCTGGGGCTGAGCGATCTGACGATGGTGCTCAACATGTTCAGCCGAGTCGACGTCGACACCGATGGCAGGCTGCAGTTCGTCGAGGGTAATTCCAAAGCAGGCGACTGCATCGAGCTTTATGCACCGATGGACACCTTGTTCGTGATTACCGCCCTTCAGCATCCGATGGATCCTTCGAAGGCCTATGCGCCAAAGCCTGTCGAGCTCACCTTCATGAAGGCCGCGCAAGAGGTCGCCGAACACTGTCGGACGTCGCGCCCGGAGAACGAGCGCGGTTTCATCAACACCCAACGGATACATGCCTGAGGAAGCCTCATGACTGCATCATTGCACCTTGAAAACGCGTTGTACCAAGCCACCATTCCAGCCGGGGAACCCTGGCTGACTGAAGTGAAGGCTGGCCAGACTCTACGCATCCGGGATCTTGAAGGTAACCAGGCGATCGACACCCTGTTCTACAGTGCCGCCAATCCTCGTGAGCGCTATGACGTCCAGCGCACCTTGCGGCGGCAGAACAATGTTTACCTGGGCCAGGGCAGCGTTCTGTACTCGAACCTGGGCCGGCCTTTACTCACCCTCATCGAGGACAACTGTGGGCGCCACGACACACTCGGCGGCGCTTGTGCGCAGGAGAGCAATACCGTCCGTTATGCCCTGGACAAGCGTCACATGCACAGCTGCCGTGACAATTACCTTCGGGCCTGCAGCCATGACGGCCGATTGAGCAAGCGCGATATCAGCCCGAACATCAATTTCTTCATGAACGTGCCAGTCACTCCTGATGGCGGCCTGACCTTCGAGGACGGCATTTCTGCGCCCGGCAAATACGTGCTGCTGCGCGCAGAGATGGATGTAATCGTGCTCATCTCCAACTGCCCGCAGTTGAACAACCCCTGCAACGGCTACAACCCGACACCAGCAGAGCTGACCATATGGGCATGAATACGTGGGCGAAGCGCTTGAGGTACATGTTCTACGTGTACTGCCACTACCGTGCTGGGCGCATCCAGTACCGCAGCGACCCACCAGACTGCCCTGACAAGCATTCCTGATCCAGGCTGGGGACGACCCCAAGACCTCGTAAGCACTGTGGGACGACCCACAACCCAACCGCACGGACATGTACCGTCGTAAGGGGCTTCTTATGTTCGAATCATTGTTGATCGCCAACCGTGGCGCTATCGCCTGCAGGATCCTGCGTACGCTCCGCCAGATGGATGTGCAGGGCGTCGCTGTCTATTCAGAAGCTGACGTGGCCAGCCTTCACGTTCGTGATGCAGCCCAGGCTGTGAGCTTGGGGGAGGGCGCTGCTGCCAACACCTATCTGTGCGTTGACAAGATCCTCGCTGCTGCCAGGGAAACCGGCGCAGGCGCCATTCACCCAGGGTACGGCTTCCTCTCCGAGAATGCGGCTTTCGCGCAGGCGTGTGAGGCGGCAGGCATTGCCTTCGTCGGCCCCACGCCCGATCAGCTGAAGCTGTTTGGCCTCAAACATACTGCGCGCGCCCTGGCGCGCGAGCATGGCGTCCCGCTGCTTGAGGGTACCGAACTGCTCGACAGCGTGGAGGAGGCCTTGGCAGCTGCGCAGGAGGTGGGCTACCCGGTCATGCTCAAAAGCACAGCCGGCGGCGGCGGCATCGGCATGCGGGTATGTTGGTCAGCCGCGGAGCTGGAAGACGCATTCGAGACGGTAAAACGGCTGGGTCAGAACAACTTCAGCGATGCAGGCGTCTTCATCGAGAAGTACATCCAGCGTGCGCGCCATCTTGAAGTCCAGGTGTTCGGCGATGGCCGTGGGGACGTCCTTGCACTGGGCGTGCGTGATTGCTCAGTCCAGCGTCGAAACCAGAAGGTACTGGAAGAAACCCCCGCTCCGAATCTTCCGGACGGGATCGCAGCGTCACTTTGTGAGGCTGCCATTCGCCTGGCCAAGGCAGTGAACTATCGCAGTGCAGGTACCGTAGAGTTCGTGTTCGACAGCGATGCGCAAGCGTTCTACTTCCTGGAGGTCAACACCCGCCTGCAGGTCGAGCATGGCGTAACCGAGCAGGTCTGGGGTATCGATCTTGTGCGCTGGATGGTCGAGCTCGCGGCTGGGACCCTGCCACCGCTCAAGGCCCTGGCGCGCACCCTGGCGCCTCGTGGCCATGCCGTTCAGGCCCGGCTCTATGCAGAAGACCCCGGCAAGGAGTTCCAGCCAAGCCCTGGCCTGCTCACCGCCGTTGAATTCCCGGACGCCGACGGCCATACCTTACGTATCGACACATGGGTAGAGGCGGGGTGTGAGATTCCTCCGTACTTCGACCCCATGATCGCCAAGGTCATCACTTGGGCAGATGATCGCGACCAAGCCTGTTCGCGGTTGCACGCTGCGCTCGACAACAGCGTCATCTACGGCGTTGAAACCAACCGCGAATACCTCAAGCAGATCCTGCTGGATGCCCCATTCGCGACCGGCGAGCCGTGGACGCGCTGCCTTGAGGGGTTGGTGTATGAAGCGTCAACCCTCGAGGTCCTCAGCGGTGGCACGCAGACCAGCGTGCAGGACTACCCTGGTCGCCAAGGGTACTGGGCCGTCGGCGTGCCCCCGTCAGGGCCCATGGACAGTCGAGCATTGCGCCTTGGCAATCAGCTGATCGGCAACCCTGAAGGTGAGGCTGGGCTCGAAATCACCATGACCGGGCCGAGCATTCGTTTCAACACCGACGCCGTGGTAGCAGTCACGGGGGCAGAGATTCCGGTACTGATCGATGGCAACGCCGCTGCGATGAACACCGCGCTGCTGATCAAGGCAGACTCGGTACTGAGCATTGGCACGATCGGCGGTGCTGGCGCCAGGGCCTACCTGTGTATACGTGGAGGCATCCAGGTGCCTGAGTATCTGGGCAGCAGGAGCACGTTCACCCTTGGGCAATTTGGCGGCCACGCGGGGCGAGCCTTGCGCGCGGGGGATGTTCTGCACATCCACCGCTTGACCGATTCAAGTGCAGGAAAGCAACTGCCAGAGCAAGCGCCGCTAGGGGCGCGCCGAGAGATCCGTGTGATTTACGGCCCCCATGGGGCGCCCGAGTACTTCACGCCGGCCTATATCGAGACGTTCTTCGCCACTGAGTGGGAAGTGCACTTCAATTCCAGCCGCACCGGTGTTCGGCTGATCGGGCCAAAGCCCGAGTGGGTGCGCGCTGATGGAGGGGAGGCTGGGCTGCATCCTTCTAACATCCATGACAATCCTTATGCGATCGGGGCGGTGGACTTCACTGGCGACATGCCGGTGATACTGGGCCCGGACGGGCCAAGCCTGGGGGGGTTCGTCTGCCCGGTCACGGTGATCGAAGCCGACCTGTGGAAGCTGGGGCAGCTCAAAGCCGGTGATAAGGTCCGCTTCGTACCTACGGACATCGCGCACGCCCGGGCACTGGCGATTTCGCCGTTGCTGGGGGAGGTGCCGGCTCGTACCGCCTGCCCGGTGAAAATGTCCGAGCTTTTGCCTCCAGTCGTGATGGACTTGGGGGAGGGCGAGATGCGCCTGGTAGCCCGGTTAGCGGGTGATACCCATCTGTTGCTGGAAATTGGCGAACCAGAGCTCGATCTGGTACTGCGCTTCCGTGGCCACGCGCTGATGCAGGCGCTGGAAGCCCAGGCGCTACCCGGGGTCATCGATCTGACGCCCGGGATCCGCTCGCTTCAGGTCCACTACCAGCCCGAGCGGCTTCCCTTGGACCACCTGTTGCAAGCCATCGCCGGCGAGTGGGATGCGGTGTGCGCCGCTAAAGATCTTGCGGTACCGTCGCGTATCGTCCACTTACCGTTGTCTTGGGACGACCCTGCGTGCCAGCTGGCCATCGAAAAGTACATGACCACCGTGCGCAAGGATGCCCCCTGGTGCCCAAGCAACCTCGAGTTCATCCGTCGCATCAACGCTCTTCCAGACCTGGATGAGGTGCAGCGCACGGTGTTCGAAGCCAGTTACCTGGTCATGGGCCTTGGCGACGTTTACCTCGGCGCTCCCGTGGCCACACCGCTCGATCCTCGCCACCGCCTCGTGACCACCAAATACAACCCTGCACGTACGTGGACTGCAGAAAACTCTGTCGGCATCGGCGGCGCTTACATGTGCGTTTACGGCATGGAGGGGCCGGGGGGGTACCAGTTTGTCGGGCGAACCCTGCAGATGTGGAACCGCTACAGAGAAGTAGAGGCGTTCGGCGGCAAACCGTGGCTGCTGCGCTTCTTTGATCAAATTCGCTTCTATCCTGTGACAGCCCAAGAGCTGCAACGTATTCGCAGGGACTTCCCGCTCGGCCGATACGACCTGCGTATCGAGCAGAGCCAACTTCGACTGGCCGATTACCAGGTGTTTCTGGCGGGTGAGGCGGACAGCATTGCAGCCTTCCGCAATCAGCAACAGGCCGCGTTCGCCGCCGAGCGGCAGCGTTGGATTGATACGGGGCAAGCGCACTTCGAGAGTAGCGAGGCTGTCGCCGCGCAGAGCGAGGAGAGCCCCCTAGCCAACCATCTGCTGGGCGTGGAGAGCCCGATTGCTGGCAACCTGTGGCAAGTCCAGATCGCTGCTGGTGATGAAGTCGAGGCTGGCACGACCTTGGTGGTGCTTGAATCCATGAAGATGGAAATACCGGTGTGCGCGCCCTGTGCAGGTGTGGTCAGGGAGATCCGCGTGGAGCCAGGGGCAGCCATTCGTGCCGGGCAGCGGGTAGTTGTGATTGAGCCTATCGCTAAAGGGGCCGCCGCATGAAGAATGATCTGCGTATCGATGCATTGCGTGAGCGCTATGTGCGTGGTGACGTGAGCCCTCGGCAGCTGATGCTGGCCTTGCATGACAAGGCCCAGAGCATCAACCCCCAGTTCAACGCGTTCATCCATCTGCTGAGCCCCGAGGAGCTTGAGCCGTACCTTGCGGTGCTGGAGTCGACGCCTATTGAGCGTTTGCCCTTGTATGGGGTGCCTTTCGCCATCAAGGACAATATCGACTTGGCGGGCGTGCCGACCACGGCGGCTTGCCCTGCCTATGCTTACACCCCTGAGCGCTCGGCCAGCGTCGTCCAGCGCCTGATCGACCTCGGTGCCGTGCCATTGGGGAAGACCAACCTTGATCAATTCGCGACAGGGCTCAATGGCACGAGATCACCTTACGGTGCATGCGTGAACAGTGTGAATAGTGATTACCCCTCAGGAGGCTCGAGCGCTGGATCACCTTTGGCCGTGGCACTGGGTATCACCAGTTTCGCCCTGGGTACCGATACTGCAGGCTCAGGTCGCGTACCTGCAGCCCTCAATGGCCTTGTGGGCTTGAAGGCAACCAAAGGGCTGATTTCCACCGCAGGCGTCGTACCCGCATGCCGCACCCTGGATTGCGTCACTACATTCACGGCGACATCACGGGAAGCCAGCCAATTGTTGGCCTTGCTTGCCGTGCAGGATCCTGCGGACGAATACAGCCGAGCCAACCCTGCCTGGAATGATGGCAGTGCGTTTGGGCGCATCACATCCTTCCGGTTTGGCATCCCGCGAGCGTGCGACCTGGAGTTTTTTGGATGCAGCGAGGGGCCAGGGTTGTTTGAAGCAGCCGTCGAGCGCCTGAAGGCGCTGGGGGGAGAGCCGGTCACCATCGACTTCTCACCATTCCTTGAGGCTGCACGCTTGCTGTATGAAGGCCCTTGGGTTGCCGAGCGTTACAGTGTTGTGGGGGCGCTCGCACAGGCCCAACCGGAAGCCGTGTTGCCAGTCATTCATGCGGTGCTTGAGGCAGGCCCGAAGGTAAGCGGCGTCGATACCTTCCGCGCTCAGTATCGGTTGCAGAGGCTCAAGGCCCAATGCGATCAAACCCTGAAGGACCTGCATTGTGTGCTAACGCCCACAATCGGTCGGCCCGTGACCCTGGCCGAGCTCGCTGATGAACCGGTGAAGCGCAATTCTGAACTGGGCTATTACACCAACTTCATGAACCTGCTCGACTATGCAGCCGTTGCTGTGCCCAGCGGTGTCATGCAGAACGGCCTGCCTTGGGGCATCACGCTAATGGGCAGGGCATACACCGACCACTACCTGCTAAGCCTCGCGAACGCCTACCAAGGGCTCGAAGCGCCAGCGAGCGATGCTCGTAATGACATGACCCGCCTGGTGGTTTGTGGTGCCCACCTGGATGGGCTCGCGCTCAATTGGCAGCTCCGCCAGCGTGGCGCACGCTTGCTGGAGTCCACAAGCAGCTCTTCCCACTACAAGCTCTACGCGCTTGCCGGCGGAGCTGTGAAACGACCCGGGATGGTGCGGGTGCAAGAGGGCGGCGCCGCCATCGCCGTTGAGGTCTGGGAGATGCCGAGCATGGAGTTGGGCTCATTCCTGACCGGTATCCCGGCGCCGCTGGGGCTGGGCAAGGTGGAACTGAGCGATGGTCGCTGGGAGACAGGTTTCATCTGCGAAGGCGCGGGGCTTGAGGGGGCCACGGACATCACGGAATGGGGCGGCTGGAGAGCCTGGTTGGCTTCGATGAGCTGAGGGGCGCTGTGGCACCCAGTGCACAGCATCCTCATTTGCCTTGCGTGCACGAGCCTCTGCCGGAGCTCGTGCACGCTGATGATGCCTCAGTTTCAGTACAGCCCCCACACAAACTGAACGCCGAGAGCAGCGCGGGGGTCGGAACGGTAACTGTCACGAAAAAGGAAGGTAGCATGAAAGCGATGACTCGAGTGTTCACTGGCCTCGCCATGGTTGGCGCACTGGCAAGCTCTGCAGCATGGGCTGACCAGCCTGGCGCTGATTGGAAGGTGACCAAGGATCAGGCTGAAGCCACGTTGAAGGGCGCCGGCTACACGCAGATCACCAAGATCGAGGCCGATGACGGTCATTGGGAAGGTGAGGGCATGAAAGCTGACGGCAAGCAGTATGAGTTCCAGGTTGACCCGCACGACGGCAAGATCATCAAAGACGCGCTGGATAACTGATCATCCGGCATAGGGAGGAGCCCGCGCTATAAGGCGGGCTTTTCCAATCTTGGGAATATAGCTCAGATCTCCAACGAAGCCATTGCTGGGTAGATCCACAGACCTTAGCTAGCTGCTGGCTCCCCCTGCGGTAGAGGGGCGGCGTCGTGAGACTTAGGTATCCCTGGTGTTCGGCTCCAGCATCAAACTTACATTTTCAGCGAGCGCTTGTAGCGTGAAGGGTTTGGTCAGTAACCTCATGCAGGGGCCTAGAAACGCCTCTCTGTCAGATGCAGCCTGGGCATAACCTGTCAGGAAGAGCACTGGGAGATTGGGATACCTCTGCTGCACGATCTCCGCCAATTGTCTACCGTTCATGCCTGGGAGCCCCACGTCGGTGACCAAAATGTCGACACTCTCCAGGGTCTTGAGCACGTGCAATGCCTCCTCGCCATCGCTGGCAACGAAAATCTCATAGCCCAACTCGGTGAGCACCTCCTGATTCAGCATCCGGACTGACTGATCATCTTCAACCAGCAGCACTATCTGTCCGGTTCCGTGATTCGCTGCATGGGGTGTTTCAACAGGCTGATGAAGCTGGCCGTCAGCGGTTGGGAGGTACAACGAGATCGTGGTTCCCTTATGTGGAATACTCGATATCTCCATTTTCCCGCGGCTTTGCTTGGCAAAGCCATACACCATCGAAAGCCCCAGACCCGTACCCTGGCCGATAGGCTTAGTGGTGAAGAACGGTTCAATCACTTTTGGCAGGAGATCAGCGCTGATCCCCGTCCCGGTATCCTCCACATCAATCCGGATATACTGCCCGGCTGCGAGCTCATCGGCTTCTGAGGACGCCTGCGCGACGATCACTTCGCGTGTCGATACTGTGATCGTTCCCCCATCCGGCATAGCATCGCGGGCATTGATGACAAGATTGAGTATCGCGTTTTCCAGTTGGTTGGCATCCGCCATGGCGTAGGGGAGGTCGTCGCCGAGTTTCATCAATACCCTGATCTGCTCGGTCGCCGAGCGCTTCAGGAGGTCGTACAGGCTGACGATGAGGTCATTGGCTGATAGCGGTCTTGTATCCAACGATTGCCTGCGGGAGAACGCGAGTAAGCGTTCCGTGAGGGACGCTGCGCGTTTTGCAGAGGTTTGAGCCGCATCGATATAGCGCTCCAGTGCGTCTAGGTTGCCCTTTTTGAGCCTCAATCGAAGCAGGTCGAGAGCGCTTAGAATCCCCGTCAGCATGTTGTTGAAGTCGTGGGCAATTCCGCCAGTGAGCTGTCCAACGGCCTCCATTTTCAGGGATTGTCGCAGTTGATCTTCAGCTCGCTCCCGCTCTCTGCTTTCCCGGTGGAGTTGCTCGACAGCCAGGGCAAGCGCTTGGGTGCGGCCAGCTACCTGCTCTTCCAATGCTTCATTAAACCCACGAAGCGTCAGCTCTGACTGCTTCTGGTCGGTGACGTCAACAATCACAATGGCTGCCCCCATGATCGTGCCATGGGCTCCCCAAAGCGGAACAGCGCTGACCCGTATCCAGGCCTCGTTTTGACCGGCAGGCTTGTGCTGGAACACCATGCCGTCGACAACTTCGCCTCTCAAGGCGCGTGCACCGGGGAATGATTCTGGCGTGACTGGCTGGCCATCAGCGCTTATCGAGACCCATTGCTCCCGGCCATTGATAGCCTTGGAGGGAATAACTCGTTCCGGGACATATTGGTTATAAAGCGGGTTGCTGATCAGCGACACACCAAAGGCGTCGACGAAGCTGATGCCAACAGGCACATTCTCCAGAAGGATACGAAGCCGTTCTCGCTCAATTCCCAATTCCGCAACACGATCGCGCATGTCGAATTGGCGTGCTCGAGATCGCCATGCCGCAGCAATGGCGCTCATCAAGGCAGAGGAGCTCATCGGGCGTTCCAGTACTACTACGTTGGAGGCACTGGAGGGAAGGCGCCTGCGAACTTCATCATTGTCTTTCCCGGCGCGGTTTCGATTGGAGGTCAGCAGCAAAATCGGAATGTCGGACCAGGAAGACTGATTCGCTAACGCCTTTCCGAGGTCTGCGATGTCTCCGCTCAAGGCCTCTTCGGTGATCAGGATGATGCCTGTCTCATCACCAATGTTTTTTGCCAGAGCGCTCAAGTCACAATATGCCTGTACTCGGTAAAGTGTGCCCGCAACACGCTGGAGTACAGCCGCATCGCCTCGGAATGGCGCGACCACCAGCAACGACCGTTCTTGAGATCGGCGGCTAACGTCCAAAGGGGCGGCCTTCCAGCAAGGGTTCTTGGCTACCAAAATATTCGGGAGTTCCGGTCAGCACGCCCTTGAACTTGGTCAGGGGCTCACCAACACGGACGCCTTGGCTATCTATATTCAGTTCGCGAATAGCATCTTCGTGGGCGCCACCACGGTTTTTCAGGACAGAGATCGCTTTGCGCAGACGGCCTTGAGCCTCAAAAAACCTTATGAGGATGACCGTGTCCGCGACGTAAGAGATATTGAGGGTGGTTGTCATCGTGCCGATCAGTCCGCTTTGAGCGTTGATCAGGAACGTTGCCACACCATGCTGGGCGAGATAGGACAGCATTTCGTGCATCTGAAGTATCAGCTGTTGCTCCTGTGGCATCGCCGCCAAGTAGCCGTTTAGGCTATCGATCACGATCACCCGGGCATTCCTGGCCTCTACCTGAGTACGGACTCGCCATGAGAATTCGCCTGGCGAAATCTCGGCAGGGTTGATTTGCTGCACATTCAATAGACCGCTGGCGATGTATTTTTGAAGCGCGAAGCCCATAGCCTCGGCTCTTCTCAACAGCGTGCCGACCCGCTCATCGAATTCATAGACGGTGCAGCACTCACCACGCTCACATGCCGCAGCCACATAGGCGAATGCCACCGTGGTCTTGCCCGACCCCGCAGGCCCGGTGATCAGCGTGCTTGTGCCTCTGAGAGGGCCTCCAGCAAGCAAACGGTCAAGCGCTGCCACGCCACTGCCCACAGGTTCAAGCTCGAAGGCCGAATGTTGTCCTCCCGCCATCATCCGAGGGAAGACATGCAATCCTCCCTTTACGATCACGAAGTCGTGATAGCCGGCAACGAAGTCGACACCCCTTAGCTTCTGAACCTGCAACCGCCGCCGAGCCGCGCCGAAATCAAGCGTTAGTCGCTCCAGCGTGATCACTCCATGGCAGATGCTATGGAGATGGTTGTCATGCTCACCATGGGATGTAGTCAGGTCGTCCACCAGCAAGACTGTGATGTTTCGTCCCGCAAAATACTGTTTCAGTGCCAGTACCTGGCGGCGGTATCGAAGGGGGTCTTGTGCCAGCAGCCTCATCTCAGAAAGGCTATCGAACACTACCCGAGTGGGCTTGGACTGCTCCACGCGCTGCTGGATAAGCTTGATAGTGTTTCCGAGCTCAGCTTCCCACGGATGCAGAATGGTCTGCTCTGCGGCCTCGCCGAAAATCTCGTCCGTCTGGGACAGCTCGAACACCTCGATGCCGTCCAGGCTCCATCCATGTGACCTGGCAACACTCTCAAGTTCATCCGCAGTCTCGGAGAGGGTGACGTACAGCACCGGCTCCTGGTTGGTCACACCACTCAACAGGAACTGAAGCCCTAATGTCGTCTTGCCAGCTCCTGGCGTGCCCTCTACCAAGTAGAGCCTATGCACCGGCAGCCCGCCTTTGAGGATTAGATCCAATCCTTCGTTACCAACAGATAGCGTTGCGGATATCTTATGGGGCATTCATTTTCATTCCTGAACTGGGTGGCCCTGCTTGGGGCAGTGGGCGTCAAGACTGCCGGCGTATTCGCTGAATCTAGCAAACGCGCCTTCACTGCATAAGGTATTGGCGCTGCAGATTCGCGCGATACTCCGCAGTGATATTGATGATTGATCGCAGGGTGCCACCAAAGGTTCATCAAGCGTAGGCTGCTTGAATCGGATGGTCATCGTAGTTCTTGACTGATGCGCCAATGAAAGAAACAGTCAGGCGCGCTCGCCTCGCAGCCATCGCTGGTGATAATGGGAAAGTCGGGTGAGTCCAAAAAGTGCGCCCTGACGCATCACGTCGGCGCGTTCACCAAAGAAGCGCTGAGTTCGTGTAAACACGGCTACCGGCTCGCCGGCGAATGCCCAAGCGAAGCACACGGTGCCTGGTGGTACGCTAGATTCAGGTAGTGGCCCAGCCACGCCAGTGGTGGCGATCACCACATTGGCATCGCTGCCTCTCAATGCGCCCAAGGCCATTTCCCACGCGACTGCTTCGCTGGTGAGGCCATAGCGCTCGATAGTTTCGGCGCTTACGCCGAGCAAGCGCTGCTTCGCACTGGGTGAGTAAACGACATAACCACTCTCCACTACCTCCCCGGCACCGGGTACCCCTGCTAGGAGGGCCACCATGCAACCTGCCGTGCACGACTCCGCAGTCGTCAGGACTAACTGATTGTCTTTGAGATAGCCGAGGGCGGCCAGTACAGGGTCGGTTGCCATTGAAGAATCGACTCGCTTGTTCTTTTGCGGTGGACGCAACCCATCAGGTTTTGGTTCATCGCAGTTTACGTCCGACGTTAGTGGCTGGAGCCTTAACGGTTGCGTAAGGTACCAAGGGCAGGTGACCAGACGTTATGACCGCAGCGTTCACACACGACTGAGTCCACGGGTTCATGGAAGGTCGTGAAGCCGCAACTCACGCAACAGTGCAGGCCGGCGTTCGGCGGCGCCTGGTACTCAGGACGATGTTCGACTGGCAGCACTGAAAGCCCTGGCCGGGTGTCATCAGGCCCGTAGAAATACAGACTGAGATCGCCATCGGTTTCCAATAAACCGAGTCGAACCTGGCCGAGATGCTCCACACCTTGTTGTCGCAGTTCCATGAACAATTCGTTGGACGAGATGTTCAAATTCTGCAGCGAATGAATTTCGTACATCCCGTCCTTTACTACCGTGATGGGTAGCCCATCGATCCAGGCTTCGCATGTTCTGCTGCGCCTCATCAAGGAGATGGTTCCGCGATAGAGCATCAGGAGCGTCAGGAACACCAATCCGACGGGGAGTAAAGGTACATCTTCGTAAAAGGTGACATCACCGGCGGCTGAGCCCAGGGTCAGGATCACCACAAGCTCGAATCGAGACAGTTGCCTGATTCCACGTCGACCACTGAATTTCAAAAAGAAGAACACGGCCAAAAAAGCCGCTGAAACGCGCAGGGCGACCTCCAAGAGAAAGGTCGGCGGGAGTTCGCCAATGAGCATCCTGTGCAGATCAAACGAAACCATTGGGTTTGTCCCACATGTCGCAATCGCCGGTTAAAGATTGACCGGCTAAATTCGACGCTAGTTCACGAGGTGACGCTAAATGGCGACATGGCCTGAGAGGATGATCACTGGAAAAGCAGGATGCTCACGCCATAGGTATTTGGCTAACTCGAGACCATCGATGCCCCTCAGCTTGGAAAAACCGCTTCCATGCTTGAGGGGTAATCCCTTCGGATCTCATAAACGTCCGGCAGAAACGCGGCTGGTCGTAGAAGCCGCACTTCAGGGCAATCCTGTGGGTTGGAGTGCTGGCGCTTCCTCCAATCCGCGCCTACCGGTGCGATGTTACTGAGCAGCGGTGCTTTCAGGTTAGCCCACGTTAACGCGGGCTATTATTCGAGCAATGATCAGAAACCTTCCAGGACAGCTTTGCCCCTGGCTTTACCACTTTCAATCAACGCGTGGGCTCGCTTGAGATTTTCGGCACAAATGCTTCCGAAATGCTCTCCGACAGTCGTCTTCAGTGTGCCCTCGTCAACCAGCTGGGAAACACGCTCGAGCAGTTGGTGCTGTTTGATCATGTCCTCGGTCTTGTACAGCGAGCGGGTGAACATGAGTTCCCAGTGTAGTGACAGCGATTTGCGCTTGAGCGGCATGACATCCAGCTGTGCCGGATCATCAATCAGTGCGAGCTTGCCTTGGGGGCGAAGCACTTCCACCAATTGCGGCAGGTAAGTGTCGGTGTGGGTCAGGCTGATCACGTGATCAATGGGTTCGAGCTTGAGCTCTGCCAACTGAAGCGGGATCGACTCAGAGTGATCAATGACATGATGAGCTCCCAGTTCTTTGACCCAGGCTTGAGTCTCAGGTCTTGAGGCAGTGCCTATGACTGTCAGCTGCGTCAGCTTCCTTGCCAGCTGAACCAGGATCGAGCCCACTCCGCCTGCTGCCCCGACCACCAGGAGACGTTGACCTTTGCCGCCATGTTCTTCGACGGCCAAACGGTCGAACAGCAACTCCCACGCGGTGATCGACGTCAGCGGCAGGGCGGCGGCACTGGCGTCGTCCAAGTTCTTAGGCTTGTGCCCGACGATTCGCTCGTCCACCACATGAAACTCGCTATAGCTGCCTGGTCGATCTAGGGCACCGGCGTAGAACACTTCATCCCCAGGCCTGAAGAGCGTTACCTCTGGGCCAGTCTCGCGGACCACACCGACAGCATCCCAGCCGAGAACGTGTGGTTGCTCTGTACCACGGCTGGCGCGAACCTTGGTATCGACGGGATTGACGGCAATCGCCCTGACCTCGACGAGCAGGTCGCGTGCGCCGGGTTTTGGCTTCGTGAGCTCCGTGTCATACAGAGACCGAGCGTCGTGAATAGGTAATCCGGGTTGCGTGTAAACGACAGCCTTCATGGCACTACCTCTAATAAGAATCAAAAGTTGGCACAGGGTATTGTCTTTGATTAATTCGAAAATCAGCCTCAAAGCAGCAAGGCGTTCTCGCGTGTAATGAAACTAGCGGGAGGCGCTGGCGACCGGTGCCTGGACACCTCGCGCAGTTCATTGGTTGTCGGTAGGTGGGAAGTCGATGTCCGTCATCGCCACATTGTTGAGGTAGTTGGTCAGCGTCAGGAGGGAGACTTGGGCGATGACATCCACGATTTTCGTATCATCCAGCCCTGCTTCCCGTGCTGCCGCCAGTTGCACCTCGCTGACCTGGCCTCGGCTTAGCGTCACCGCTCTGGCGAACGCAGCAACGCCATCGAGAGTGCCGGCACGAGCAGCCAGCAGCGCACCAGCATCCAAACCTGCTTTTTCGCCGAAGAAACTGTGGGCGGCGATGCAGTAGTCACAGCCATTCACCGCTGATGCAGCCAGCGCCGCTACTTCACGCTCGGCAGGGCTGAGGCTGTTCTTGTTAAGGGCTTGCGAGAGCGCCAGATAGCCAGCGAGGGCTGCCGGCGAATGGGCGAGGGTGGCGAACGCGTTCGGGATAAAGCCCAAGCCTTTCTCCACACCCTGCAGGGCACTACGCGCTGCTGCAGGCGCCTGGTCGAGGGTCAGCGCATTGATTCGAGTCATGATTCAGCTTCCTGTGCTGATGATCACTTGGCGTTGTAACGCGGCGCGAGCTGGTTACTCGACAACTGGCTGAACAACGCCTGCCGGCTGGCTTCGTAGTGTTGGAAAGCGTGCAAGTCATGCAGCGAAGGGATGGAGATCAGCACGTCGTTGTCGAAATCCTGCAGAGCACCGTCGACCAGATCATGAGCGGACATGACGATGCCGGGGTCGAGGTTCTCGACAGGCAGGCCGCCGATCTGCCAGAAGTCGGTCGCAGTGGCTCCTGGCAGCACCGCCTGGATCTTGATGCCTTTGTCTGCAAGCTCCTTGTGCAGGGATTGGCTGAAGGCGGTCACGTAGGCCTTGCTGCCACCGTAGACACCGTTGAGCAGCTCTGGCGCAAGGCCTGCGATGGACGAGATGTTGATGACGGCGCCTTGCTGGCGGGCGATGAAACCTGGAACGGCAGCGTAGGTCAGGCGGGTCAAGGCGGTGACGTTGAGGCTGATCATTTCGGCCATGCGTTCGACATCGCTCTCCATCAGGCTTGTGTGAGTGCCGATTCCCGCATTGTTTACCAGCAGGCTTATGCTGGCGTCCTCACGAAGTTGGCGTTCAACCTTAACCAGGTCAGCGGCGTTGGAAAGGTCTGCCGGAATAACCTCCACATTTCGCTGGGTCTCGCTGGTAATACGGCTGGCCAGGGCGTTGAGACGTTCCCGGTTGCGGGCCACCAGTACGAGGTCGTAGCCACGGCGGGCCAAACGCTCTGCGTAGATCGAGCCGATCCCGGTGGAAGCGCCGGTGATGAGCGCGGTGCCTTTGGATTGCTGCGTCATGGTCATGCTCCATTGTTTGGTGTGAAGCCATGATGCAGAAGGTCGCTTTCGGCTTAAATGACGCATAAGATACGTTTTTAGGACATCGCGTAGGGAGTCATTCGATGCACCGGGTCGGCTATCTGATAACCGAAGGTTTCCAGGTCATGTCTTTGGCCACGCAATCTGTCTTCGAGTTTGCCAATATCGTTGCCGGCGAAACGGCTTACAAGATCCAGAATTTTTCCATAAAGGGCGGAACGGTGCGCTCCTCGCTGGGGATGTACATGGATACGCTTCCCTTGGGTGCGCCTGGCTTGGCCGACACCTGGATGATTACCGGGACGTTTACGCCACTGACGCCGCCGAGTGAAGAGGTACTTGCCAGTGTGCGAGGTTTTGTGGACGGTGCGCGGCGCACTGCAGGCCTGTGTACGGGCTGCTTCGTGTTGGCGCAGGCAGGTGTCCTGGACAATCGGCGGGCAACGACACATTGGGCCTATGCCAATAAGCTTCGTGAGTTGTACCCGAAAATCGAGGTCGAAGAAGACCGGATTTTCATCGTGGATGGGCCGATATGGACATCTGCGGGCATGACAGCCGCTCTGGACATGGCATTGGGGATGGTCGAAAAGGATCACGGCACTGAGCTGGCCCGGTCGGTGGCGCGGAAACTGGTCATGCATCAGCGCCGCTCCGGTGGGCAATCCCAGCATTCCGAACTGCTGACGCTTTCCCCTAAGTCTGACCGCATCCAGAGCGCCTTGGATTACGCACGCAAGCATCTTGGCCGGCCACTCAGCGTTGAGGAGCTTGCTGAAGTAGCGCATTTGAGCCCCAGGCAGTTCACCCGGGTCTTTACCGCAGAAACCGGACAGTCACCGGCCAAAGCCGTAGAAAGTCTGCGCCTGGAAGCTGCCCGGTTGATGATCGAGCAGAGCCGGCACAGCTTGGATGTAGTGGCCAGAGAAACGGGGTTCAGGGATCGCCGACATATGCGGGAAGTGTTCATTCGTGGGCTTGGTGTTCCGCCTCAGGCAGTACGTAGGGATGCCAGGCGAGTGGTAACCGGATGAGGGAGGAGGGGCCACCGGGGGCCCTCAGGTAGCCCAGGCCGAGATGCACGCAGCGATGTGACTGGCCGCCGCCTCAGGCTGCTGCATATAAGCCCCGTGGCCAGCGCGAGGGAAGCTCACCAGCATCAGCGTCGGAGGCCGATAGGGTGCCAAGCGGATGGCACTGGGGCGGGCGACTTTTCTAAGCCCGCTAAGCCACCATCACGCTCCAGTTTCTCTATTTGCAAGCGAAGATCATCGATAAGCTCCGCTGAGGATCGGCCAGATTCCAAGCTCAAGGTCAGTGTCAGTAGCGTCAGTGAGCTCACCCCTAGCCGCTGACTGACCTGCTCGAGTTTATCTAACGTCAGGCTGGCTTTGCCCCCCTCCAGCTTAGAAAGAAACGTCCGACTGGTGTCACCAAAGTCACGCTGCGTGATTTTGCGCTGACTGCGTAGCGCCCGGAGGACAAGGGCGAAAGACAATTTCAGTGACATATGCGACCTCTCCGCTTGAGCGTGTCTTCGGTGAAATCCACATGGGATTTCTGCGTAACCTCGAAGCCCGTTGGCTTGCCTGTTCTTGCGGTCAGGAGGAGCTACCGCTCCAGTGAGACACTGTGGATGCATCCAGTATATCTCGCTAAGCGCGTGAGGAGAACATTTGTACTACTCGCGGTGATGGGCGAGGGACTGACGGCCTCTCGCGAAAAGATCGCCATGTTGGTATGGATGTGGACGGACGTCCAAGCTGAGCTGCAGCAAGCGGAGTCAGAATTGACACCGGCGAGGTAGGCGCTTCAGGTCAGCAGCGTGGCTTCTTGAGCATTCAGCACCCCACCTTGTTCGTTGGGGTAGCACCGCCACGCTCTGACTTGTGAAAAAGAGGAGGGCTGTGTTGCCCTCCTTTGAGTCGTCACATCCAGCTTTTGATCTGAGCGCAAACCGCCTCGGTAGAGATGCCGTACCGATCATGCAACGTCGGCAGTGCTCCTGCATCCAGGAAAGCATCCGGCAGGGCAATTTGACGGAAGGTGGGTGCCACTCCGTTGCGCAGCAGCAAGCCTGCGACCGCTTCGCCAAGGCCGCCAATGATCGAGTGGTTCTCGGCGGTAATCACCAAGCGCCCGGATTTACGGGCCTCGCTGAGAATTGCTTGTTCATCCAGAGGTTTGATGGTCGGTACATGTAGCACAGCCACGTCAATCCCGTCCTTTTGCAACCGTGCTGCCGCTTCCAGCGAGCGCATGGTCATTAGACCCGTTGAGATAATCAGCACGTCCCTGCCAGTGCGCAGCGTCTTGGCTTTGCCTATCTCGAACTTGTATCCGTATTCGTCTAGCACCAGCGGCACATTGCCGCGCAGCAAGCGCATGTACACGGGGCCCTGGTGTTCTGCAATGGCTGGCACTGCTTGTTCGATTTCCAAGGCATCACAGGGATCGACAATCATCAGGTTCGGCATGGCGCGGAAAATCGCCAGGTCGTCGGTCGCTTGGTGGCTTGGCCCATAACCGGTGGTAAGGCCGGGCAGCCCGCAGACGATTTTCACGTTGAGGTTTTCTTCGGCGATCGCCATGCAGATAAAGTCATAGGCCCGCCGTGAAGCGAAAACAGCGTAAGTCGTTGCAAACGGCACGCAGCCTTCACGCGCCATACCAGCAGCAGCGCTCATGAGTAGCTGCTCAGCCATACCCATCTGATAGAAGCGATCGGGGTGGGCCTTGGCGAAAATATGCAGGTCGGTGTACTTCGACAAGTCAGCAGACAGGCCCACGATATCCGAACGCTGATCCGCTAGCGCAGCTAGTGCATGGCCGAATGGCGCAGATCGTGTTGCCTGACCTTCGGCGGCGATAGAGGCAATCATCGCTGATGTCGTCAGTCGTTTCTTGCCGGTCTCGGTTGTGTTTGCGCGGCTCATACGGTTCTCCCGACCTTCAGGTTTTGCAGTGCCAGATCCCATTCGTTTTCATCGACGCGGATGAAATGCGTCTTTTCGCGGCTTTCAAGAAAGTCGACGCCTTTACCCATTTTGGTATCGCTGATAATGACCCGGGGTTGTGGGCCCTGATGGCTGCGTGCTGCATCGAAGGCTGTGACCAATGCCCCGATGTCATTACCGTCCACTCGTTGGGTGAACCATCCAAACGCCTGCCAGCGGTCGACGATGGGCTCGAAGGCCAAGACTTCACTCGAGTGCCCATCGGCTTGCTGGTTATTGACGTCGATGATCGCGATCAGATTATCGAGCTTCCAATGCGAGGCCGACATTGCAGCTTCCCAGGTCGAACCCTCGTTCAGCTCGCCGTCGGACAGCAAGTTGTAAACAAACGAATCGGATTTTTTACGCTTCAGACCCAGGCAAGCACCAACGGCAATACCCAGGCCGTGGCCGAGGGAGCCGCCGGTGATTTCCATGCCAGGCGTGTAGGCCGCCATGCCTGACATCGGCAAGCGGCTGTCATCCGACCCGTAGGTTCCCAGTTCATCGAGGGGGATGACCTGGGCCTCGATCAGCGCTGCATACAGGGCAATGGCGTAGTGGCCGATCGACAGGTAAAAACGGTCGCGCTCTTCCCATTCAGGATTGTGCGGTTGATAGCGCAGAGCGTGAAAGTACGACACTGCCAGCAGATCGGCAGCCCCAAGTGCTTGGCCGACGTAGCCTTGGCCTTGCACCTGGCCCATGCGCAGAGCATGGCGGCGAATGTTGAAGGCGCGCTCGGCCAAAGCCGAGAGCCCGGTAGTTGAGGCATTGACAGCCATGGTGATAACTCCGAGTAGTTAACGATTGACCGAAGCAGCTGGAATACGCAGCACCAGGCATGCGCCGATGCACAGCACCCCGGTGATCAGGTACATGCCGATGGCGCTCGACCCGGTCGTGGTGGTAATCCAGCCGATCAGGTAGGGCGAACAGAAGCCCGCAAGGTTGGCAAAACTGTTGATGCCGGCGATGCCTGCCGCCGCAGAGACCCCACCCAGCAGCGTGGTGGGCAGCATCCAGAATAGTGACGAAGCCGAAAGCACACCTGCGGCGGCCACGCAGAGGCTCAGCACTGACAGCAGCAGATTGCCCCCGAGCATGGCCGCAAGCGTCAGGCTGACGGCCCCTGCGAGCATGGGCACAATCAGGTGCCAGCGACGTTCGCGATGCTTGTCGCCGCTGCGTCCCATAAGCAACATTGCGGCGATGGCGCACATGTAGGGCAGGCTGGTCAGCAAGCCGATGTGCAGTGGATCGGAAACCCCGGCATTGCGGATGAGGGTTGGTAGCCAGAAGGTGATTGCGTACTGGCCCATGACAACGCAGAAGTAGATGGATGCCAGTAGCCATAGGCGGCTGTCACGGATGAACTCGCGAGGCGATCCATGAGTGACCTTATGGCTGTTGTCTTCGGCCAATTCCTTATTGATCAGCGCTTTTTCTTCATCGGTTAACCAGGTGGCCTGATGCACGCCGTCTTTGAGGTAGCTCAGTACCAGCAGTCCGACGATCACCGTAGGAATGGCTTCCAGCACGAACATCCATTGCCAACCTGCCCAGCCGTGAACACCCGCGAACTGATTCATGATCCAGCCTGACAGTGGGCCGCCGACCATGCCCGACAACGGGATAGCCACAAACCAGAGCACGGTCATTCTGGCGCGCCGGTAGGAGGGGAACCAGTAAGTCAGGTACAGCAGCAGTCCGGGGGCCAGGCCTGCTTCGGCGATCCCCAACAGAAAACGCAGTGCATAGAACTGCCAGGCGGTCTCGACGAAGGCGAAGAGGGCAGAGATGATGCCCCAGGAAATCATGATTCTTGCAATCCAGCGCCGCGCGCCGACTTTGTGCAGGATCAGATTGCTGGGTACCTCACAGAGGAAGTAACCAATGAAGAACATACCCGCGCCCAAACCGTAAACGGTTTCGCTCAGCGACAGGTCATTCATCATTTGCAGCTTGGCAAAGCCGACATTCACCCGATCCAGATACGCGCACAGGTAGCACAGCATCAGGAATGGCATGAGCCGCCAGGCCGTTTTGCGGTAAGCATTCGAACGCACGGTCGAGGCCGCGTCGAGGGGCATTGTGGTAATCATGTCAGTCTGATCTCTTGTTTTTATAGACCACCCGGCTGTAACGCCGAGTGGGTCATCGATTCAGAACAGGGCGGGCCGTTAACGACCCACGTACTTCAACTCAATGAATGAGCATCCCGCCATTCACGTCTAGGGTGATGCCCGTGAGGTAGGACGACAGGTCGCTGGCAAGAAACAGTGCAGCGTTGGCCACGTCCTGGGCTGCACCCAGGCGGCCGAGCGGGATGCCATCGATGATTGCGTGTCGACGCTCGTCTTGCATGAGGCCACCTGTGATGTCGGTGTGTATCAGGCCGGGAGTGATGGAGTTGACGCGAATCTGGTCAGGGCCAAACTCTCGGGCCATGGCCTTACCCAGGCCTAATACGCCAGCTTTGGCAGCACTGTAGTGTGGGCCGCCAAAGATGCCGCCCCCGCGCTGCGCGGAAACCGACGACATACATACAATGCTGCCTGTGGATTGGGCTCGCATGGTCGGGATCACCGCTTGCGACATGAGGAGGGTGCCCCGCAAGCTGACGTCTAGCACCTTGTCGTAATCAGACGGGCGAATATCCAGTGTCTTGATAGGCTGGGTGATCCCCGCGTTATTGACCAGAACGTCGATACGCCCGAAATGTTCAAGAACGCTCGCCACCGCGGATTTCACTTGCGCTTCATCAGCGACGTTGGCTCCCAGCCCCAGATGGCCTTCACCCAGCGTTTCAGCAGCTTTACGTGCCGAGGATTCATCGAGATCCACGATTACTACTTTGGCGCCATGTTTAGCGAAGGTGATGGCCGTAGCTCGACCGATCCCTCGCTCCGATGCAGCGCCAGTGATGATGGCAACTTTACCTTGCAGCAGCATGAAGAGTTCCTCTGATTGTTTTTATGGTTCGATTCAGCGATCGATGATTCAGAGTGTCCCCTTGCAGCTGGTCGAGCAATTATGTAAACGTCACTGGTAGGTGAATAAAATTCACCTCTCGCCATGCCGCACTTCCAGTGGTTGAATCCGAGGTGGCCTGGTTATCAATGGAAACCGAGTGAGAGCAGCTATGCGTCAAGACGATCGTGCCCCCATTGACCTCCCACCGTTGAGAGCTATTCAGGCCTTCGAGCAAACCGCTCGGTTCGGCAATCTGGCAAGGGCGGCTGAAGTGCTGGACCTGACACCGTCGGCAGTCAGTCACCAATTGGCCAAACTCGAAGCGCTGATAGGGCGTCAGTTGTTCGTTCGGGCAGCACGTGGTGTGACACTGACTCCGGTAGGTGAGCAGTATCTGAAAGACGTTTCGGGACTTTTGCATAGCCTGGAGATGGCCACTGAGCGCGCGGCCAGTGATGTGAGCCTGGATTGCCTGCGACTGCATTCATCACCTAGTTTCGGCTTGCTCTGGTTGATGCCGCGTTTGCAAGCGTTTCGCAATAGCCACCCTGACATTCAGATCAATCTTTCCTGCTCCTATGAATCGTTGCATTTCAGCAGAGACAAGATCGACGTCGACATCCGTCACGGGCATCCCAATTGGCCGAGCTATGAGGTGCGTACTGTCCGCCACGAAACGTTTGCGGTTTTGGCCGCTCCCTCGTTGCTTGCCCGGTATCCAGTGACTCAGGCTGCGGATCTCTTTGAGCGGGACCTGATTCTCTCGGAAGCCACCCTGCTAAAGTGGCCCGCATGGTTCGCTCAGCATGGCCTGGCGCGTCCGGAGCATCCCTACGCGTTGAGTTTTGATCGCTCGTACATGACGCTCGAGGCGGCAAGTCATGGACTGGGCTTTGCCCTGGAAAGTACGTTGCTGGCCCAGAAATATTTGGCATCCGGAGCGCTGGTAGAGGTGGCGCCCGAGCGCTTGACGGCCCCAGTGGCAGCGCATCACTTGGTTTTTCCTAAAGCTCACTCAAGCTTTCCGCGCGTCAGGCGTTTCTTGGAGTGGATGGAGAGCGAGCTAGGGCATAACTTTGTGTTTTGAAGTCGCGCTACCAGTCGACGCGGAGTACGGCTTCGCCTGGAGGCTGACCCTCTGCACCAACCGCCAGCGGCTACCAGTTCTACCAGGCCGGCCCCCTTGAGCAGTCAATTTACTGATAAAGGGCTTGGATGGAAGGCGGTTGGCTTATGATGCATATTCAAGCATCCTGCATAGCCATCCTCTTCAAGCTCGACGATAGCCCATGAGCAACTCTGTTTTCCCCCAGCCCTTTTCAGCGATGGGCTGCTCCCAGTGTCGTGACCTGGCCAGGCTGGATTTCGAAATTACTATGGCGTTCCAGCCGATAATCCATGTTCCTTCAGGCAGGCCGTTCGCTTATGAGGCGCTGGTTCGCGGTCTGGCCGGCGAAAGCGCTGCGGAAATTTTGGCCAAGGTATCTCCTGACAATCTGTACCGCTTTGATCAGGCCTGTCGCGTCAAGGCCATTGAACAAGCAGCTGCACTCGGCTTGGGGCGGCAGAAAGAGTGCAAATTGAGCATCAATTTCCTGCCCAATGCCGTCTACAGTGCCAGCACCTGCATCCGGGCCACCCTAGAAGCCACTCGAACATTCGACTTCCCCGCCAATCGGCTCATGTTCGAGGTGACCGAGGGCGAGCGGATCGAAGACACCGAGCACTTGAAATCAATCTTCAAGGAGTACGAGCGACAGGGCTTTACCACTGCAATAGATGATTTTGGTTCGGGGTACTCAGGGCTGAATCTACTGGCAGAGTTTCAGCCGGCTGTGCTCAAGTTGGACATGGCACTCACGCGGGGAATCTGCAAGGATTCAGTTCGCCAAGCCTTTGTCGCCGGTATCGTTCTGGTGGCCGAGCGGTTGGGCATTACGCTTATCGCCGAAGGGATTGAGACTGACGAAGAGTGCCAAGCGTTGGCGACGCTGGGGATCGAGTTGATGCAAGGGTATCTGTTCGCCCGACCGCAGGTGAATGGCTTGCCGTTGATTGAGCGGCTTTCTTGATGTTGCTCTAATAGAGTCCCTTCTTGCTAAAAGCGGCATCAAGCCGTACTCGAAAGAGAACTAACCAGAGCCACCAAGCGGAGGGCGCTGGGCTGATGGAAGGTCCCCTGGTAGGGGAGACGTCAACCTATGCCCCTCTGGCATGCAGCCAATGCGTCATCTTTGGTGTCCTTGGTGTATCACTCAAGAGAGCTGCGTTATGCATCCAACGACACCAGACAGACGCTATTTTGTTGTCAAAGGTCAGCTCTGGCGCTGTACGAACCCGTCACTTAGTGAATGCGAGCGGCAACGCCTTGTGCATGACCTGATGGATGCTCGACGAGATGTCAAAAGGGCCAAGCGCGCTGACGATTCGAAAATGCTCAAAACTGCGCGTGCGCGAGTGAATGCCGCCAAAGTGGGACTGGGCGAGCGGGGGCCTGTTTGGTGGGACGACGACAGTCCTGACTACAATCGTTGTCGGGTGGAACATACGCCCTACGCTGATTGGTACGAAGCTTTGGATGCCACTAAGGATGAGTAATGCACGTCGAAAAGACTTGGCCGGGGTCGGCCTCGACTGAGCGACCGACTGATTGAGCAAGGCTTGATTGATCTGTAAACCTGGATGATCGACTCAACCGCAGTACGCGCATGAAAAGTTGCGCGATTCCTATTTATCTCGATCGTCTTCAATTTGCTGTAAAGTAAAAGTCCTTCTGGCTTACCAAGGTCTTGATCGATGCGCCATCTTGTTTTGCTCGCAGGGGCTCTGCTGAGTTTCAGTGCTTTGGCCGACAGCGCGATTATGGAGCCTGTCAAGAAGTGGACATTGCTGGATCAGAACGATAAAGCCTACACCCTCGATGACGATGCTCAGGTGCTGCTGGTGGCACGGAGCATGGCGGCGGCTAAATTGGTGAACGCGGCAATTGAAGATGAGCCTGCAGGCTATCTGGAGTCACGTCGTGTGATTTATGTCGCAGACATCGAAAAGATGCCATCGGTGATCAAGCTAGTGGCCGTGCCTGCTATGCGTTCCGCCAAATACCGAATCTTGTTGGACCGCGACGGCCGGGTCGCCAGTGCCTATAAAGGCGATCGTGAGTCCGTTCAATGGTTGGCCTTACAGGGCGGCGCCGTTGTGCAAGAGCAGCGGTATACAGACAGCGAGGCGCTCAAAGAGGCCATTGCTCAGCGTTCGCAGCGGTGATCAGCTGGTCACCGCCGCTTTCTTGAACATCGAGACAATGAAGCCTGCGATCACGTCAGCATCAACGAATACAGTGCGCAGTTCTTTTTCGGCATTGGAAAGATGCATTTGCAGATTCGCTTGCAGCTCTTGTTCACCGTAGATCGACAGGAATGTCGACTTACCGCGGTCTTTGTTCGAGTCCTTGCCGGTATCACAGCGGACGTCACATAGGTCGTCGTACATCTGAAACGCCTGGCCTAGCTCCATGGCGAAGCGTTGCAAGCTTGAACGAGTGCTTTCATCGCTGTCACTGATAAGCCAGGCCATGTCCACAATGGCACCGAACAAGACCCCTGTCTTGAGGTTATTGGTGATGGCAATGTCTTCGGGGCTCCGGGGTTGCTGACCGTCCCTCAAATCCTGAAACTGGCCACGCACCAGGCCTTGCATGCCTACAGCATTTGAAGCCAGTTCGACCAGTTCGCTCCTGATCGCAGGTGGCACTTCACGGGTAGCCGCGATGATACCGAAGGCGCGGCTCAGCAGTGCTACCGCAGTTAGAATTGCGACATCCTCGCCAAATTTCAAATGCACCGTGGGCCGGCCTCGCCTAAGCGAGGCGTTGTCCATGCACGGCATATCGTCGAGCACCAGTGAGGCGGCGTGGATCAGCTCCACTGCGCAGCCCAGGTCACGGGCTGCCGAGCCCTCGTGGCCCAGGCCACTTGCAATGAGCATTAGCAACATGGGGCGCATTCGCTTACCCGGAGCCAGCGTCGATTCGCGCATGGCGAGCGCGACGAGATCACGTTCGTTACCTGTGCCGGGCAGTAACTCATCCAGGCGTTGTTCGATCGAAATCCGTATCTGCGAAAGGCGGTCAGTGGAGCCGAGGTCGGAAAAAGCTACGAGGGCGGTGGTCATCGTGATGTATGCCTCTGCTGTGGCCAAATTGGTCGAATGTTTTTTTGATCTGCCACACTGGAATTCGGGGAACGACTCAACCCCGCAGCTGCCTCAGTCTCAATCAATCTTGTACAAAACCAGCGCCGCTGCCAATGTTGTATAAGTTTTATTCGTAGAAGACCACGCTGGGTACGAAATGATTCAAGCAACCGGAGCTTGATATGAGCGACAGCGAATTGAGTAAACGCAAGGACGACCACCTCGACATTGTGCTGAGTAGGCGCACAGAGCCACGTGGCATGGGCACCGGTTTCGATGCGTTGCAATTGGAGCACTGTGCTTTGCCAGAGCTGAATCTGGACGCCATCGATCTGGGTAGTGCGCTGGTCGGGAAATCGCTTCGGGCGCCGATACTGATCAGTTCCATGACCGGGGGTGCAGCCCGCTCGACCGCGATCAATCGCCACCTGGCCGAGGCTGCACAGGCACTGGGGATCGCCATGGGTGTGGGTTCGCAGCGCGTTGCTCTGAGAAGTGGTAATGACCAAGGTCTGACGCGAGGTCTGCGCCAACTGGCCCCGGATATACCTTTGCTCGGCAATATCGGCGCTGCGCAACTGCTGGAAAAAGACGGCCTCGACCTGGCGCACCGGTGTGTCGAAACGCTGCAAGCCGACGCGCTGATCATTCATCTCAACCCGTTGCAGGAAGCGGTTCAGCCTGAAGGTGATCGGAACTGGTGCGGGGTTTTGGAGGCTATTACCCGCACGGTGGCAGCGGTAGGTGTACCGGTTGTTGTCAAGGAGGTCGGCGCCGGGATATCGGCGCCGGTCGCATTAGCCCTCAGCGAAGCTGGCGTACAAGTCATTGATGTTGCGGGCATGGGCGGCACGAGCTGGGCGGCGGTCGAAGCAGCTCGGGCGGTGCGTCCGCTGGATCGTCGCGTAGCTGAAGCTTTCAGTGGCTGGGGTATACCGACGGCCCTCGGCCTGCAGCGCATCAGACGTGCGCTGCCAGAGATACCCTTGATTGCTTCGGGCGGGATTCGAGATGGCGTCGATGCAGCCAAAGCCATTTGCCTGGGCGCCGATGTGATCGGTCAGGCGGCGGGTGTTCTCCACGAGGCGACTCAGTCGACGTCGGCGGTCGTCGAGCATTTCGAGATGCTCATCCGGCAGCTGCGCATTGCTTGCTTCTGCACGGGCTCCGCCAACCTGGCAGCGTTGCGCAGCGTGCGCGTGCTGCCATCCGGCCCCACAGCGTCGGTTATCCCATGAGCCGTTTCGGCGTGGTCGCGCCGGCGTTCTATAGCCATTTTCAGGCTTTTCAGGCACTGGCATCGGCGTTGATAGACCGCGGGCACGGTGTCACTTTCTTTCAGCAGGTCGATGCGCGTCGCTGGCTGACTGATCCACGCATCGGTTTCGTCGCAGTGGGTAGTGACAGTCATCCCCTTGGCAGCCTTGACCGGTCATTGCAGCGTGCTGCAACGTCCAATCACCCGTTGCGCCTGCGCGGCGTAATCCGTGATTTATGCGCCAACACTGGGATGCTGTGCCAAGCCTTGCCGCCAGCGCTGAACCAAGCCGGGGTCGATGTGGTGCTGTGCGACCAGATGGAAGCGGCTGGCGGCCTGGTGGCCGAAGCGTTGGGTATGCCGTTCTTGTCCGTGGCCTGCGCACTCCCGGTCAACCGCGAGCCTGGCATTCCGTTGGCGGTCATGCCGTTCGCGTACGGGGAAGATGAGCGCCAGCGACGGCTTTATGAAGGCAGCCAGCGTGTATATGACTGGCTGATGCGCCCTTTGCGCGATGTGATTCGCCAGGCTTGTCGGCGGTTCGGCATTGAGCCGCGCGATGGCCTGCACCAGTGCCTGTCATCTTATGCCCAGATTAGCCAGACGATCACCGGGTTCGATCTTCCTCGCCAGCAGTTACCTGCGCATTACCATGCGGTGGGCCCGTTGCGAGCGCCGTTCTCTGGCGGGGTAGGGCGGTGGCCGATCGACCCCGGGCGCCCCTTTGTGTTCGCCAGTCTCGGTACGTTGCAAGGTGATCGCGTGGATATGTTTCACCAGATAGCCAAGGCTTGCGCACGGCTTGATGCTCAGCTGCTGATCGCCCACTGCGCAAAACTCGGCCCGGCTCAGGAAGAGCGCCTGCGCAGGGCCGGGGCGACTTGGGTAACCAGCTACGCGCCGCAGCAATGGGTGCTCGACCACGCCCATGTCGTGGTGACTCACGGCGGCCTGAACACGGTCATGGATGCGATCAAGGCGCGGACCCCCGCATTGGTGATGCCCATTGGCTTCGATCAGCCCGGTGTGGCAGCGCGGGTCGTGCACGCGGGTATCGGGTTGCAGGTCAACCGACGGGCGAGGGCGAGCACCATCCATGATGCGCTGAAGCGGCTGCTGGAGCATCCGGTTGAACGGCTGCAGCGGCTGGCGGCTGAACTGGAGCGAGCGGGGGGCACGCCGCGGGCTGCCGATATCGTTGAAAGGGTTGCCCGAACCGGCTGCGCTGTACTTGGGGGGCCTGCCCAATGACTTACGACCTGATTCTGGCCGGTGGCGGGTTGGCCAACGGCCTGATCGCCTGGCGACTGAAGCAGCTGCGGCCCGCATGGCGTGTGCTGTGCATCGAAGCGCAGAAGCTTATCGGCGGCAATCACACGTGGTCGTTCCATGACGGTGACCTGACACCCGAGCAACATGACTGGCTCGCCCCGTTGGTGGTCAAGCGCTGGCCGTGCTATGACGTGCATTTCCCAGCCCGCTCGCGCCGCCTGAACTCGGGGTACGCTAGCATCACCTCTGAGCGATTTGCCGAGGTGATCGGCGCCGAGCTGGGTGACGACCTGCGCGTAGGCCAACGTATCATCGACCTGACCCCCACGTCGGTAACGTTGGCGAACGGCGAGCGCGTGCAGGCGCGTGCTGTCATCGATGGTCGAGGTGCTCGGGCTAGCGCGCGGATGGTGCTGGGGCATCAGGCATTTGTGGGGCAACTGTTGAGATTGCAGGCGCCCCATGGCTTGGTCGCGCCAATCATCATGGACGCGCGGGTGGCACAAGGGCAGGGGTACCGGTTCGTTTACGTCCTGCCCTTCAGCCCAGACACCGTGCTGATAGAAGATACCCACTATGTAGATCGACATACCTTGTCGCCCGACCAATTGCGTGCGCACATCGCCGAATATGCCGAGGCGCAAGGTTGGGCGGTGCAGGCATGTCTGCGCGAAGAAACCGGCGTGTTGCCGATCACCTTGGCGGGAGATTTCGAGGGCTTCTGGAGCGAAGCCCAGGGGCACCCGCTTTCCGGACTGCGCGCAGGCTTGTTCCATTGCACCACGGGCTATTCGCTGCCCCATGCCGTGCGCCTGGCCGACTGGGTCGCGCAACAGCACGACCTTGACGCAAGCGTCCTGGCTGCCGGCATACGATCGATCGCCTATAAGATCTGGCGGAGCCAGCGTTTCTACCGCCTGCTCAACCGGATGCTGTTCCTGGCCGGGCGGCCCGAGCACCGGTGGCAGGTCATGCAGCGTTTCTACGGGCTCTCCGACGGTTTGATCTGCCGCTTTTATGCAGGCCAAAACAGCTTTTCCGACAAGCTGCGGGTGCTGTCGGGCAAACCACCGGTGCCGCTCGGCGAAGCCGTGCGCGCGATGCTCCGGTATCACCCCAGACACTATGGAATTCGAGAATGACCGACGCAAAGAAAGCCATCGTGATTGGTGCCGGGTTCGGCGGGCTGGCCTTGGCCATCCGGCTTCAGGCCGCTGGGGTGCAAACGACCCTGCTGGAAAAACGCGACAAGCCGGGCGGCCGGGCTTATGTCTATCACGAGCAAGGATTCACGTTCGACGCCGGCCCGACTGTGATTACCGACCCGACAGCGATCGAGGCGCTGTTCACACTGGCGGGGCGCTCGATGGCCGATTACGTGGAACTGCTGCCGGTAGCGCCGTTTTATCGGCTGTGCTGGGAAGATGGTACGCAGTTCGACTACGCCAACGATCAGGCCGCGCTCGACCGCCAGATCGCACAATTCAACGCAGCCGATGTCGCTGGCTATCGGCGTTTTCTGGCCTATTCCAAGGCGGTGTTTCGTGAAGGGTACCTGAAGCTGGGCGCTGTGCCGTTTCTGTCGTTTCGCGATATGGTCGCCGCAGGCCCGCAACTGGCGCGGCTGCAGGCTTGGCGCAGCGTGTATGCCAAAGTCTCGGCGTTTATCGAGGACGACAAGCTGCGCCAGGCATTTTCGTTCCATTCCTTGCTGGTGGGGGGCAACCCCTTCGCCACCTCCTCGATCTACACCCTCATTCATGCGCTCGAGCGCGAGTGGGGGGTGTGGTTCCCCAGAGGAGGAACCGGCGCGCTGGTGAACGCTTTGGTGAAGCTGTTCGAAGATCTTGGCGGCTGCCTGCAGCTCAATGCCGATGTCGCCCATATTACTACCGCGGGCCGGCGTGCCACTGGAGTGCGCCTAGTGGATGGGCGGCACTATGAGGCTGACAGCGTAGCGTCCAATGCGGATGTGGTGCACACTTACAGCCAGCTGTTAAGTGGGCATCGCAGAGGCGTGCAGGAAAGCGCTCGGCTCAAACGCAAGCGCTTCAGCAATTCGCTGTTCGTCATTCATTTTGGGCTAAAGCGACCGCAACCTCAGTTGCAACACCATACAGTGTGCTTTGGGCCGCGTTATCGGGCGCTTATTCAGGACATTTTCCAGGGGCAGGCGTTGGCCGACGACTTTTCCCTGTACTTGCACGCCCCTTGTGTCACCGACCCCAGCCTCGCCCCCCAAGGCTGCTCCAGCCACTATGTGCTGTCACCGGTACCACACTTGGGCAATGCCCCGATTGACTGGAAAGTCGAAGGCCCGCGTTACCGGGAGCGTATTTTCGACTACCTCGAACAGCACTACATCCCCGGGCTGCGCAAGGACTTGGTGACCTGCCGGATCTTCACCCCCGCCGACTTCGAAAGTGAGCTCAACGCGCACCTTGGGTCGGCATTTTCCCTCGAACCGATCCTCACCCAAAGTGCTTGGTTCCGGCCACACAACCGCGATGCGATGCTCACTAACCTTTATTTGGCCGGTGCCGGCACGCACCCAGGCGCGGGGGTTCCGGGTGTGATAGGGTCGGCGCGAGCCACCGCTGGGCTGATGCTGGAGGACATGCAGGGATGATGACAGTTGAAGGCAATGACCAGACCCTGTTCGACCATGCGAACCGCAGCATTGCCGTAGGCTCGAAGAGCTTCGCCGCCGCCGCGCGGCTGTTCGACCCCGCCACCCGACGCAGCGCGGTCATGCTCTATGCCTGGTGCCGGTATTGCGACGATGTGATCGACGGGCAGGTAGCAGGCCATGCTGCTACCTCTGTAGGGCAGGATGAAGTCGAGCGGCGCTTGGCCAGCCTATTTGCACAAACCTATTCGGTATATGCCGGGCGGCCGGTGCAAACGCCCGCATTCGCGGCTTTTCGTGAAGTGGTGCGCCGTCATTGTATTCCTGAGCCGTACGCCTTGGCGCATCTTTCCGGTTTCGCGATGGATGCCCAGAACCGACACTATCACCGCATCGAAGACACATTGGATTACTGCTACCACGTTGCGGGTGTGGTTGGCCTGATGATGGCGCGTGTCATGGGGGTGAGCGACGAAAAGACCCTCGACCGGGCGTGCGATCTGGGCATGGGGTTCCAATTGACCAATATCGCCCGGGACATCATCGAAGACGCGGGCGTTGGCCGATGCTATCTGCCCCAAGAATGGCTGCAAGCGATGTCGATTCCAGAGCACGACATTGCCAACCCTAGGTACCGGGATGCTGTGGCCATGCTGGCTCAGCGACTGATCCTCATGGCAGAGCCATTCTACATCAGCGCTCAGGCAGGGTTGACGGCGTTGCCATGGCGCTCGGCCTGGGCGGTGGCAACGGCTGGCGGCGTGTACCGGGCGATCGGGTTGAAGGTCAGACAGCGGGGCAGCCGGGCATGGGACGAGCGGGTCTCTACGTCGAAGCTGGAAAAGGTCTGGCACATTGTTGCGGGGCTATGGCGCACCGTCATGTCCCGTGGCCGTCGCTGGCCTGACCGCGCTGCTGGCTTGTGGCAGCGTCCTCATCACGTCTGGCCAACGGCCCACCGTGCAAAGCACGAAGCTGGGCGCGAAGTTTAGAAACCGATGGTGCGTACAGAAAGCCGAACGCCACGCACCCCTCTTTTCCGGCAACGGCATGGTGCAGCAGGTGCGCCTGGTAAAGGCGCTTGAGGTAGCCGTGCCGGGGGACAAATCGCAATGGCCATCGCTTGTGTACCAGCCCATCATGGGCCAGGAAGTACAGCAGTCCATACGCGGTCATGCCGGCACCGATCCACTCCAGCGGGTGTACGCCTAGATTGCCGAGGGCGATCAGCGCGACGGCGAAACCCGCGAACACGACGGCAAACAGGTCGTTTTTCTCGAAGCGCCCAGTTCTAGGCTCATGGTGCGAACGATGCCAGCCCCAGCCCCATCCATGCATCACGTACTTGTGGGCGACGAACGCCAATCCCTCCATGCCAATCAAAGCCATCAAGAACACCAGTGCGTTGACAATCATGCGAAGTACCTTGGTAAGCAAGCTTTTAAGACCCGTGTCACCGGTGGATGTTCGAGTTCGATCATATCTCAAGATGAGGTTGCGATCTGGATGGGGGGTGTACGACGTTGTTTTCGTACGCTGCTAAGGCTTTGCTGCTGATGCGCCAAGTCGCAGGGCAGTAGTCGCCACTGCCGGCCAGCAGTTTCCACCCAACGCCTGGCCCCAGTCGTCTTGAGAAACTCATCCTAGGCCACTAAAGCTGCGCTTTCGAACCTATGAGCCATTGACGACCGCGATCCAGAAGTACATACCAAGGGCGTTCATAGGTTTGTGCTCCGATGGCTTACACGTAATCACTCCCTAACGTTCCAGCGGCCGCTCCTGGAACGAGGATCACTTTCCGGCAGTTATCCTGTTTTTGATCGAACATTTTGTAGCCCATGGCAGCCTCTTCCAGGGCGAGGCGGTGAGTCACGATCAGTTCCGGTTCCAGGCGCCCGGCTTCTATGTGTTCGAGCAGTTCCGGGAGGTATTTCTGCACATGGGTCTGGCCCATCTTGAACGTCAGCCCCTTGTCGAACGCATCGCCAAACATGAAGGCGTGAATGAAGCCGGCATAGACGCCGGGCACGCTAACTATGCCGCCACGCCGCACAGCCGCAATGCTTTGGCGCAGGGCCTTGCCGCTGCTGCCTTCCAGTTTCAAGGCCGTCATCACGGTTTCCGTGGTGCTGCCTTTGGCTTCAAACCCGACCGCGTCGATGACCGCGTCCACGCCACGCATACCCGGTGTATGGCGGATGATGCTATCGGCTGGGTCATCATTCTTTTCGAAGTTGATCGGGATAACGCCATAGGCTTGCTGGGCATAGGCCAGCCGGTAATTGTTGTCATCCACCATGAAGATGGTGTGAGCGCCCAGCATCTTTGCGCAGGCGGCACTCAACAGGCCCACTGGCCCCGCGCCATAGATCGCTACCGATGAACCTTCGCCGATCTCGGCATTGATGACCGCTTGCCAAGCGGTGGGAAGGATGTCTGATAGGAACAGCACTTTGTCATCCGCGAGCGAAGTCGGAACTTTGAATGGCCCGACATTGCCTTTGGGCACCCTAACGTAATCGGCCTGGCCCCCAGGGATCCCTCCATACAGATGGCTGTATCCGAACAGCGCCGCGCCTGGTGGTATGCCCTTTTTGTTGATGATCGATCCGCGCCCGATATTGGTGGTTTCACAGGCAGCGAAGAGATCATGCTGGCAGAAAAAGCAACTTCCACAAGCGATGACAAATGGAATCACCACTCGGTCGCCAACCTTCAGGGTCGTCACGTCCCTGCCAACCTCCTCCACGATGCCCATGAACTCGTGGCCGAAGATGTCGCCTTGCTCTGTTTCCGGGATCTTGCCCCGATAGAGGTGGAGGTCGGATCCGCAGATGGCGGTGGCCGTCACCCTGAGGATGATGTCGTCTGGGTTTTGGAGGATGGGGTCTGGGACAGTATCGACCCGCACATCGTTTGCGCCGTGGTAGGTCAGTGCTCTCATCATGCTTGCTCCTGCTGCGGTAAATTTATGAGCATATGCAGGGGAAGCCTGGAGTAGCGCCAAAGTTCAGGCTGACTGGTTCAATGGTCATCGGAGAGCCGCAGCGTCGAACAGCACGGCCTCATCGGCGTGCATTTCCTTGAATGCCCCTAAGAAACCTGCATCGCTGCCAGGGAACGACGCTGACGGTACGGACACCGCTAAAGCGCACAACGTTTACCCGACCGGCAAACTCAACGGAGCCGGTTTCAGTGTTTTTGCTCTAGCTGTGCAAACGGCTAGCGCTTGTGCGGATAAGGGCGAGGGCAGGGTGCCTGGTGCGGGCGTGGCCTACCGAACACTGTATATGCGTACAGACTTATGTTTGGCCTCGAGACGCTGCCACCTGGATGACCTGATTAACGATGTCGAGCATGGCGGTTGGTCGCGAGACTGGCGGTGGCTCCAGGACGGCCAGGTGGGCTTATCATCGGCGCGGTTTCTGATACTGAAGGCTGAACAATCAGATGAGCAGAGCCGTGTTGCCCCTCGATTCTATTGTGCGAACTGGAGGGGAGTTGGCGGCGGTTGGGCTACGAGTCTCACGATTTCAAACTGTGATCAGGTTCGCCCGTGGGGAGATTAGCCAGCCACGCTTGAACACGGTCTTCCCAGCGGGCTTCGTAGAAGCGCGTGGCGGGCCAGAAGTTGTGGGCTCTGCCAGCAATCAGTTGCTTGGCAAGCTCACGCTCGCGCGTAAGCTTCGATGCCCAGTTGATCAACTTCGCGGTCGAAACACAGATTCCGTTCAGTTGATCCAGCAAGGATCTTTCTGACGTGATGTCGACGGTCTTGAGAAACCAACCTTTGGTTCGAGCGCGGGTGCATGAGGTGGTTCTTGTGCCGGGCATTTAAATGCCTCCATTTGGCGCATCCGTTTTCAGGGCGCAAGTGCACCAATCGTGATTTAAGTGGAAAGCCGTAAAGTCCCGTATTTCCTAGGCCAAATCGATCCCTTCGATAAATTAGTGGAATTATTTATGGTTTTTCCGCTGAATAAACAAAATAAATCGTGATTTTCCACCGATTATTTTCACCAGATTCGTGATCTTCCACTGATTGATTGAAGCGACTTTTGAATCAATATGTGCGTAATTTTCGCAAAATTTTCAGCTCGACGAATAGGGTCGAGCGTATCCGGTAACTCAGAAACTGAGTGGCGCCAGACCCCAAGCACTACGACCTCTTCGTCTTGCTTGAAGCCTTAGAACCATTGGGCTGGTTCGACCAAATGCTGACCTCCAAACTGATGCCATTGGATGGGTTATTTGGATCGTGCACCAGGCCTGTCTTTAAGGGCGTGTCGCACGCTCTTGATACGGCCTTGAGTCGCAATAGGGTGCTGCAAAGTGTTCTGTGACACACCGTGATAGGCGTGCCTATGCCGCTCTTGCTCGAAGTAGAACCGATTCCGAGAGACGGTGAGGTCGCCCTCGAAGACCACATCAAGATGCTGCTCCATCTCTTCGTTGCTTTCGCAAAGTGCGCGGAATTTCAGGACTCTGTTTGCTGAGTTGACATAAGCCGGCAGAAGCTCCGGATTTGAGGTGCAAGTATGACCGCCCTGGCGTCTTTCTCCGTCTCCTTACCTAGGCTTACCTGCATTGCCGGCTAAGGCCTCTCGGATCATGACCAGGCGCAGGCGATACTTGTCGTGCTGAATGCTCTCGATGAGATCCTCTGAGGATTTCGCGATCTTTTCGATTTTTTCATCGACACCGTAATCGCATTGCACAGCATGAACCCCTTTTGGCTTCAAGCGAAAGTAGCCAGGTACGAATACTGACTTTTCGTACATTCCCTAGTGTATGGAGGGTTGTGAACGATGGATGTTTCGCAGTGCATGCACAACACCGGTTCTGCGCCTAGCCCTTTCTGATAGGTCGCCGCATTCCAAAAATCGCCATTTTGGTCTCGTGCCTAGCTCATCTTGATGCCCATTGATGTACCGCCTGGTATCCCCTCGTTTTGTTCAAGGTCGGCCATGCTAGTTGACTGATGGGGCTATCGGCACTGACCAGAACACTGATGATGCTAATGAGCGCAGTGGTGAATGGCTCCAAAGCTTCGTGCTTCTATGCCTAGCGTTCGATCCGCTAAGTTTGCGTGTGGCGAGGACGATGGTCGGTAAGCATCGTCCCCGATGACAGAATGTAGCAACGCGGTGAAACCAGGCACAAGGCGCGAAATTGAATGAGCAAGTGCTCTGAGACAAGGGTTTGATACGGAGCGTTATCTCGTCGCTCTGAGCCATTTCTCGTTGCGGGTCAGGAGTAGCCGCCTTGCGATGTGTCTTCAGCGGCCAGACCGATGATGTGGGTCATGCTGTCGAAGAAAAGGGCATTGTTGTAGGTGATTACGGAAGGCTTGAGGCCGGATTATATCGGCGCCAGAAGAGGCTTGGGTTGCGTGGACAGCGCTTAAGTCAATCATGCAGGTTTTCGAGTCGATCAAGACTTGCTCATTCAATCTCAGGCGCAAGTGATTGATCATCCCATCAAGTTCACCCCCGATTCCACCAACCCCGAAACCGTTGACCATGGGTCGAAACGGTCTGGTCTATGTCACCATGCAGCACCCTAGCAAAGCATCCAGGCCACCGTGAAGCTCTTTGGAATGCCCGTTTGTCATCAGTTGCTGTGGACTGCCCGTGTTACTGGTTGCAGGCTTTGGTCTTGCCGCAGTTTTGCTTGAAATCATGCCTAACAACTCCTACGACCCTGTCAATATTGCCATTATTAAATTTAGCGTCGCCAGCACTTTCCGGGATTGTGGTGACAATATGCATGTAAATATATTGAACATTAGCTGAGAGCGTCCCGCGGCACCCTCGTGAAAGTTTTTGCACTCCATTTAGAATAAATCGGTATTGGTTGACTTTTTGCTGCTAACTGGAAGTTATAACTGGAGACAGATTTGCAAATTTATGAAAAATAGTTAGCTGGATTATCGTGCGAAAATAAATTTCAGAAAAAATCCGCCAAGCCCTGCGAGCCCCGTGGCGCGGGCCCTCCAAGACTTTTGCGGTCAATATAACCAAAAAAGAAATTTTTATTTATCTATAAATTGACACGGCAGAAGGGCAGTATTGACCAGCGGTTTTGACTTGGGTTTAATGCGCCCCGCCCAGTTGTTGGGTAGATACAATCCGCTCTTTAAAAATTGAAAATGGTTGACGCAAAATTTAACTCTGCCGCACTTCTGAACTAAGAAAGATTCAAGGATCGGGGGTGTGGCAGGACGGGACGAGCAATGGCGTCTCAACGGAACTTTGCGTTTGACTATATGTAAAAGGTAAGAAATGTGCATGACATATCTGAGCGTCACCCAGATGGAAGACATCGCCAAGAAAACCCTCAAAATGATGATAGCCTCACCCTCCATAACGACACCCAAGTAAACCGAATCAAGGCGTCCTTAACCGCAGACAGTGAACTGGGGGAGATCGAGCGACACAAGCTGGCGGATAGCCGGCACGACGTTCTTAAGGACTACCTGGCCGGCAAGATCAGCGCAGCAGTGGCGATGGAGATACTGAGCGTCAAAAAATCTCGCTTTTACAAGCTATTGAAGTACATGCGGGGCGCTAAAAGCTACAGGGCGCTTTTATCTGATCAAAGGGGACGAAAGCCAGGCCTGGCGGTCACCGACCCTGAGACGCTGAAGCTGATTGAGGAGATGTTCGATGAACACTACCCCTCCTGCAAGACAGCGGCAGGGGTGTGGAAGCAGTGCCAAACGCAGGCTGATAACCGAAGGATGCTGAGGCCAAGTTATCACACCGTTGCGACTTGGATTAAAGCAAAAAATGAATCCCTGCTATATAGCCTCACTCACACAGGAGACCAGAGCAAGCACAGATACGGAGCAAAGCCTGGCTACAAGGTCACCACGCGACCTCTAGAGTGGGTGCAAATCGACCATACGGTTGTAGACCTGATGGTGGTGGATGAGGACAACCGTACCGTCGTGCTGGGACGTCCTTACATCAGCGTCGCCGTCGATCTTCATACCCGCGTCATATTGGGGTTCTACGTTTCACTGCTTCCGCCAAGCGCTGTCTCGGTGGCCATGCTGATGGAAAGTTGCGTTTTGCCCAAGGCGGCGTTCCTGCAAGCCCTGGGAATCCCGGAACACCTGCTTCCCTACCACGGCCTTCCGGAAGTCATCCACACCGACAATGCCAAGGAATTCGTCTCAGACGTGTTCGTCCTTAATGCCAAGGATTTTGGTATCAAGGTTGAGCACCGAGACATTCCTGCGAAGCACCAGGGTGGGCATATTGAGAGTCTCATCGGAAAGTTAATGCTCCGGACGATGCACTCATTGCCAGGCACCACAGGCTCCAATGCCCAGCAGGGTAAGCATCTGAAGAGCCATAAAAAGGCTGCAATCGGCTTAACCGGGCTGCGGCGTATCGTTGCCTACGCGCTGCATGCTTACCACCATACCAAGCATTCAGAACTGGGCAAAACTCCGGCGGAAGCATGGGAGAGCCATTTTGCAAAAAAACCACACAACCGGATTCTGGATGTTTCCGATCATGAGGACTTCAAGTACCGATTCTACCCAGAAGTTCCGAATAAGCGAGTTGTACCCGGTGGAATCGAGATTTTTCGCAGATTTTACTACGGGCGTTCACTGAAGGAGTTGGTGCGGGAAAAGCTAACAATAAAATATGATCCTTATGATTTGAGTTTCATATACGTGAAGTTTGGCAAGCTTTTTGAAAAAATCAGTTGTGTGCGAAATGCTTTTAACAGGAGCCCTGATTATGAAATGTATCGCTGGCAACGACAGCAAAAAGGAGATCGAGATGGAACAATGACTAAAGAAGGGGCTCAATCGTATGGTGAGGTAACCAAGCAAAAAAAGCAGGAGGTTAAGTTAACCACCCAGGAGAAACGTTCTAGAAAAGCACAAAAGGGTAAGGCTGACTACAAGACACAGGCTGCTTTACACGGCAGTGCCAAGAGCGCTGACAGGGTGCTGAGCCTCGCGAATGCCCAAGAAGATACTGCCAGCACTATCTCTAGCAAAGTTAGCGACAGCACGAGTCAATCCGGTGAGAAGCCCAAAAAAACCGGCAAGGCGTCAAAGCCATCCAATGTGTTTGACTTTGGAGGGTTTTTCAGAAGGTCGGAGGAGGTTGACTACAACGAGCCTCCAATATTTTACGATAGCAATAAATCGTAAGTTAAAAAATATCTAACTCAAGGCGCATGCCTTGCATCTGTTTCTGGTAAGTCTGAAAGTCCTAGTATCTCCTATTTCGCCAGTCAATTCGAGTGGCTTCAGAGTAGGTGCTTTGGAGGACAAGCAAAAACTGTAACCAGATCAAGGAGCTCCATGCGCTCATCTTTGAGAAAATCTAAATGACTGACTACTCTCACGTACACCCCGCATCTCGTATCCATTTTGATCAGCCAGACGATGTGCGTTTGATCACCTGCTCTGATGATTTTTGGGTAAGCCATCCTAGCGCGCAGAAGATTATGATGCGGATGGAGTTGGCTATGAAGATGCGCAACAAAATTAATGCCCCCAGCATGCTGGTCACAGCACCTGGGGGAGGTGGCAAAACAGCTTTGATTGGCGAAATGAAGGCGAGGAATGCTACGAGCTCAAATAAGATGATTTTCGTGACTATGCACCAGAGCCCAAACGGCTACTCTCTTAAGGATTTGATCTTGACTGAACTGGGACTTGGGGTCGGGCGGAGGGCACGGCAAGGACACAATATTACCCCTGAACTTCAATACATAATTCGAACGGAAAATATCCGTGCAATTGTGATTGACGAGATCCATGATGCACTTACTTTGACGGAGCTTCAGCAGCGCATCAATCTTTCACTTTTGAAGAATCTGTCAGGCTCCACCTACGGCCTTTCGGTATTCGCGTTCGGAGTGCCGGATGCCGCCAGCGTGCTCCGGCAAGACCCGCAGCTTGAGCGGCGGTATCCCGTTGTCGCCCTCAACGGTTGGGAAAATGGCCCTGAATTCAGGAACTTTGTGTCTAGCTATATTCACCACTTGCCACTGAAGGAAAAAACCAATTTTAAGGATCAGATGCTGTTTCTGAAGATTATGGATAAGGGGCAAGGAATTACTGATAACGTGGTTAAAATTCTTCAGGCGTCGGCAATGGCTAGCATTATGGATGGTACTGAGCACATTAACCATCGTCATCTTGATAATATCGAGGATATCATGGCTAATTTCAACTATGCCTTGCGCAGCGCAGAGATTCAATCTGCAGATGAAGAAGAGCGGTACGCATAAATTGAAAGGCGATTTTCCACTCCGTAAAAGACGTGAGATCGCCCGCGCGGTACTGGAAGGCCTGCACGGCTTCCAGTATTGTTGGCCAGAAAGGGCTAAGATATACGTGGCGCTCGATTCTTTAGTGGTTTCAAATGAGGCGAGTCTTGTAATGTTGCGTGGACTGCCAGGGGTAGGAATAACGTCAATACTAGAAGCGTTCGCTTCGAAGCATCGTAAGCAAGTAATTCTAGTGAGACCACGTATTTACGGGGAGCGGATTAACCTTGTGAGTCAAATTCTTCATTCTGTTTTCCCGTTCAGTGAGTTTCGTGGCTATAAACGTGTACCTGATAGTCTAGTGCAGCTTCGACAGGGCGCGCGAACAATAATTATAATAGATGATCTAGATATAATCTCAAATCAGAACAATATGTATGAGGTTATCTTCGATCAGATCGTCCAGCTTAGGCGGCATCCAGGTGATTTTACAATTGTCATGTCGACGAGGGATAAAAAGCTTCTCAGGGACTTTACTGCCATTAAACACATTCCAACAAGATTGATTCCAGTCGCAGGGCTCATTCCAGCGACCACTGTAAGATTTGTAATTCAAGGCTTTTTCGATTGGTGCAATCGACAATATGGCACGAATGTTCAACCGCTCGGCATGGCCGAATGTGGGGCAAGGGACACTGACTTACCTATCGACTATATCGTCTTCGCATGTGAAACGTTCTATTGTTCGGAGCTTCTTAAGCTGTCGCAGAATTTTTTCGGGTCTGTATCTGAATTACGCCATGTAGCTGAAGATAGAGCGTTTGACTGAAGCAACAATCGAGTCAACTGTTAATTTGCAAAAACGGCAGGGCTGGAAAAGCTCACCCGTGCCATTGTCGCTAAAACTGCGCGTTTTGCTGGCGCATGAGGTCTCCGGCCGGAATTAGCACTAAGGTTGATTATTTTTGTCCGATTAAAAATGGGGAGCATTTATGAGCCCAAGAAGCACAATGGTTGTTGAACCTCTTTCTGACGAAACGCTATCTTCATGGATGTGGAGGGTTAATTCAACAGCAACTATCCCGCTCATATCGCATTTGCAGTTTGGCTCATTGGAAGGCGGTATTATAAAAAGCGATATGCTAGGGCTTCAGGGGGCGCGGTTTGTAGAGCGCGACCTCTTGTCTGAAAACGCGTTTATTGAACCACTCAAGAAGAGCTTCAGCATATCCAGTTCTTGGTTAGAAAAGCGTTTTCCGGGATTTAATCAGTTGACGATACCAATCCAGTTTCGAAGGGCGTTCTGCCCGGATTGCTTTATGGAGTCTTTCAGGCATGTAGGCATTCCCGTTAGTAAAGTTCAGTGGTGCTATCTGACTAAACCGATATGTGAATTGCATGGATTTCCGCTACTTGATTCAACGGAGCTTTTCATAAACCATGACGACTATACCGTACAAGCATTTGTGCTGTATTGGGATGAGCCACAATTTAAGGATAATATGAATCATGTCCGGAGTGCCTGGAGGCAGACACATTGCCTTGCTTTGAGAGTGCAACGGCAGTTCCAGAGATTGCTAAGGCGAGCGTTCAGGTCAGGTGAGGATTTTAAAGTACAAATGTTTATGCTTAGCCTGATGCGAGCAATGATGATGCCCGCATTACATCATGCCTACCCCAAAATAGCATTTCATAATTGGGGTGGGGCTGACCCTTATGCCGGATTTGGCGTTCATGGAGATTTCTATCAGGAAATCTATCGAAGCACTTGCTTGGCGAGACTGCACTCTCTTTATTTAAGCGGTATTGCTTTGGGCTGGATTACCAGTGGGCAAGCCAGAAAGGCACTACGCGAAAACTATTTTGCGCCTTTTAGTCCTGCTCATATATGGTCGAGAATTGGTAACTATTCAGGTGTGATTAGGCTGCTCGGCTCAGAGCTTAAACGCTATGAAACTCAATACCTAAATGCTGCTGATCTTAATATCCCTGATTTGTAAGGCTTAGCTATGATGCATAAATTTGGCGTGCTCCATAAATTAACAACGCTGTATTGGATACCTGGTTGTACCGTACACCTCCCAGGTAATCGTAAGTCCTATCATTTTGTTGTGGTATTGCAAGTGGACGTGGTTGCTTTTAAGGTTTTGACTTATATGATACGACTAGACGAAATGGCTGGATGGGGGTTAAGTTCTGCGCTAATAGACTTGAAGCAATCCAGTCGTGCTTGGTTGTGGAAAGCGGATAGGCAGAATCTGGCGGAACAGACGGCCTGCGTCGTCCGAGTGCAGGGGGTTACTCGACTAGATTATGACACTATCGGCCCATGGCGTGTTGTTCGAACATTGTCTGGAGCAAAGTTTGCGACTTTGAACGAGAAGCTTATGAAAGGTTTCTACGACCTTAAACCCCAGCATCTTGATAAACTTCATAGGACAACATACATCCCTAACACCATCTTGCTCCAAAGGATTGATAATGCTATTGACTATGTCAACGACGCCTTCATTGGTTCTAGTTCGCCACACATCTGACCTGTTAAATCCCATTGATTTCAGGTCTGCTTATCCTTGAGATTGTAACGACGCACTTATAATAGCTCACATCAAAAAACGATGCCGGCAAGACGAACACGCTTTATGAAAACTAACTTTATTTCATTTTTTATTTGCTAGATAGCCAGATTGTGGTCTCTCGTGGTGAATGTCTCGAAAATTAAATATTTGGGGCGCACTGGCTTTGGCAATGATGGTAATTTTCTTCAGATAGTTTCTCACCGTTCGGAGAAAGACATAGAACCGCTTAGCTACCTCGGTCTCGTCTAAATCTTCCTTAATTCGCGCCCGTGGTTCCTCAGATTCAATTGCTACTGAATAGATTGTCTTAAGGGGGAAGGTATTTCACAGTCCAGCCCCCAGTGATGCTGAGGTCACCCGCGGGGTGGTCAACAACCCGTGTCGATTGCCGCTACCTGGACGGCTAAGTCACATGAGGCTTCTAACAGTTGTGACTCCATTGTGGTGTGTTGACTCAGCGCTCTTGATTCCAAAGCCGCCTCAGGGTGCTCTCAGGTAGCTGTAATTCTTTGATCGCTTGTGACTGCGTGTAGCCGCGGGCTTTGAGCTCCTGTACAGCGGCCCATCGTTCTCTGGCTTGGAGAAGCCGCTGCGGGACGACTTCCTGGATTTCGTTAGGCAATGGAGTATCCGCCAGCCCTAATCGCTCCATCTCCTCTATTGCTGCTGTAAGGGCTTCTCGTGCTGTGCATTCTTGATAGGCAGCGGCAACCAGAGCCAAAAGCGTAACCGGTTCGATTTGGAGAGCACTGGCTAGCTGAAAGCTAGTGTTAACCGTAGCCGAGCTTTTGGCGAGTTCTAGGCTGCTGACAGTCGCCTGGGTCACGGAGCGAGCAAGATCTTCTTGGGAAAGCCCCTTACGTGTCCGTAGCAGTTGGAGGACGGACGCATACGAGCTGCGCAGCGACATAAGACTATCCCTTCAAAAGGAGACGGTATGCCGCGTTTGCCTGCCGCCACACAAAAAGATATAATTGTGGCGGTGGCGGTATGCGTTTAGTGGCCCTCCAATTTTGTCGAAATTTGCGTAGTGAGGACGAGGAGCTGGTGGACATTTCCCTGAAGGACGGTCTCCTAGGTGATTCTGGTATTGAGCTCATGGGATCCGAGCTATCCCTTGATGAAGTCCTGAAGGCGGCACGGGAGCACTACAAAAGGATGCCTATGTGTGTCGTAGAGGAGTGGGTGATCCTCGATGCCATCGTCACCGATGACGAGCGGGCGAAGGTTACCGCCGCAGGCTGCGAGCCTATGTTCCTTTTTGCCCATAAAGTCGTGCATGACGAGCAGCGTCGCTTTGAGCCTGGTCACTGGGTGCGCTCCTCCATGGGCACCTCGTTCAAGGACGGTTACCTGTTCGCAACGCGCAATACGATCTACGTACTGATGGGCCCTGGGCATCGGACGTTGTCGTCGATCCAAGCCATCTTTTCTATCGTCTAACCATAATCGCTTTGACGTGGTGCAGCTGGTTTCTGAGGCATTCCCATGTTTCGTACACAACTAAATGAAATGGCAGGCGTGCCTGAAATGTTCGGCGAAGGCCTGTCCCATTGGCACTCGATTTCTAGGTCTCTTTCTACTCACTGGTACCACCTGAGTGTGAGACGCCTAGTCGAAGGTAGGTTCATCAGGAGTGAGGAGATGTTGAATGATGAGCCTCGCCTTCATGAACTGCTCAAGGCCCAGAATGATGAATTCGTTGTCGAAGACGTCCAGGTGGTAACACCCGGGCGCATGAATGGCAGCGAGCGCTGGCTTATGGAGCGGCTGACTTCTGTGTCCCTAGGGTTCGACAGGAATGATTGCCCTGTGTGTTTGCTTGAGGTGGAAAGCGGGGATATCTACAACGACTCCTGCGATGCGAATTTTGATCGAGCCTCGCTAAGTAAGGTGAGAGAGCTATATCGCGCCTCGAGCTGATCTCACTCTTACCTTTTCGACCTCATACATCTCTTAAGCAAGGAGCTTGTTCCATGTCCGACTCCAACACTTACGAAGTGGATCTGCACAGCCGGCGGTACTCCGACTTTGATCTCCTCCGAATCGCGCGAGCAGTGGGGCAGGGGTACACAAAGCCTGTGACTGCATTTCTTGTGAATGCCCAGATCATTGCCTGCAGTGCTGTGGGTGTCGTCTTCGGGCATGTACATGCAGCCAATCCAATCGGCCGATTTGCTGATGGGCACTACCTGCGCACGTCCGATATCCAGAGCATTCAGAAAGAAGGCCGCTTTTGGGTCGTTACTACGCTGAACTCGCGCTATGTAATCGCGTCGTTCCGGGAGGGCGGCGGTCGGGCTGGACTGCGCGAATTTTTGACGGTGGGATCAAAGGGGTTTTTTGTTAGCCCCAACCGCTTGCATTAAAGAATAGTTTTTTGAAATAAGCGGCTTCCTGGTGAAGCTGCTGACGCTCTCCCTTTGCCTGAAATCAGGTAATGGAAGATCTTATGACAGGAGTTACAAGTCGTGGCTATTGCTGATTACATCAAGGTCTCCGGAAAGCTAGAGGACATCCGTGTCTTCGAGCATAAAGAAGGAAGTGTTCGAGTCATCATGAAAATTGATGGTGTTCTCATTCCGAATACTGACATTCCGATTAAGCTCTACGAAGAGATTGAAGCGGGCAAGCACTACGATTTTTATTGTGTGTACAAAAAGTCTCGAAACAAGCTTAAGAACTCAGGCGCAATCTATGCATTTAAAGAAGAGGGTGGTCGGATCCGCAGTCTGACGAAACTTCGGTTAGCGACGCCGGTATACATGATGTTTTACGGTGCAATTTGGTTTGCCGTGGCTTACGTAGCTGTGTTTCTTCTTGCGCTTTTACCAGTGCTCGCAGACCACCCTAAAACGGGAGCTATACCCGTTCTGCACAGCTATTCGATGTTGGGCGGGGCAATTCCTGGATTGTTCTTCCTGTGGTGCGCTATTGATTTTTGGCGCAAGTCAGCGAATTTGGAAGCCTGGCCGAGCGTCGCTCCGAGTGTCGTGATCGAGCGATTCAGTAAGCTTCACAAGTGAAATCTAATGCGCTTGGGCGTGCCGCTGCGCGGCCAGGCTGTCGTAAACCGAGTCCCGCTGTGCGGGACTCGGCCCTGCGGGCTTCCATCCTGCACGCCTCCGGCCCAGGGCCTGCGCGCTCCGCTTGCCTCCCATCTCCGGCCTTCACAAAACCTTCATAACGGCCTCATTACTCGGCGGTGGTCACGCCAACGCAATGGGGTTCAGGACTCGCAATCTCGAGTAATTTCATGCCCAGAACGCTAGCCTGCTTTGAGGTGAATCTGAATGATTCGCCTTGAAGCGTGAGCAGTATCTCGTTGTCAGACCTCTGATCGATCATTACCAGGTAGCTTTCAAAGTCAAGTCTGCAAGCCTCTTCGGGTAGGCGTGGATTTGAGAAAAATGCACCGTCGAACTCTCATTTTGGATGTTTGAATTTTAGGAATTCATTTAAGGGGGTGTTCATGCGTTGTGATCCTCGAATGTTTCTATTAATTAATAAAACGGTTGTTTCAGAAAAAAACTTTAGCGGTTGGCTCGGTTTTTTGGGCGACCTTGCATTTCTGAGTTAATGCTCCGGTCGATAGCATTTATATTGGCGTATATTAGGTGGTTGTGAGTGCTAGCATTCAAGGGGAAGGGGGAGGGAAGAGGTAGCGGTCGCAGCCAGGTTCGATGCATTGCTTATATGATGGTGCTGATGAGCACTGCCATGGTGCAGCAAGTATTGCGTTCTAGATTTCGTTGAGCACTCTCGAGAATCGCGGGGCGTCAGGAAAACAAGTGCCTGGCAGGTTGGTTCGTACGATGTGTCCAGTAGACGACGGGAGTGAGCCAAAAACAGTGGGTTGGGCTAGCTCATCGTTTTTAGGCGTGCCGCTTCGCGGATAGCTGTCGTACACCGAGCCACCTACGGCGTCTCGGCCCTCCGGGCTTCCATCCTCACGCACTTCGGTCGCACCGGCCTGCGCGCTCCGCTTGCGCCGGCACAAGCCGTGTACCACTCCACAGTGGCGATGCTGTCGTCTGAAGCTTGGCTTTTCTGACTGGTTCATCGTAAAACATGCGCTCCTTTCGTTTCTTGAGAGTACGTCGTGCCGGAGCATAGCCCTCGTTATCCTGAAGATACCCCCTTGAATGTCGGCGCGTTCTGCATAACCGATTTCGAGCAGGCCACATCTAAAATTGAGCCAACCTACTCAGCCCTGTCGGTAGCGATGACAGGACTGGCAAAGGCCGCCTCGGAGGCTCAGGAGTTTCAGGCAGCAAGGGTCTGGTGGCTGTTGGCGGATCTCTGCATGATGATGCTGGACACTACCAATAGAAATGAGCCCTTCAGACCCTACCTTCTCATTGGTGACCGGCATTCGATGTCTCCGGCCACCATGCTCGACGAAGAGTACTTGTTCTTAAAGGATTTGGTCGACGGCCTTCCTGACGGTCTCTTGAAGGCGAGGGTCTCCGATCTCTGCTGGATTACTCCTCGTCTGAAGCACATTCGGCACGCCCGAGCGGCCATAGACGGGTATGCGACGGTGCCACTGAATGATGATGTTTGGTACCAAGAAGGCAGAGAGTGCTTCCAGAGGGGGTTGTCCCTGGCCAAGATGATTGGCCCAGGTGCTGAGGGGCGGCTCGCGACCCTTACCCAGACACTCATGGATGCAATCGAGCAGGCGATTCAGAAGGAGCTGGCATTTGCTGTCGGACTGGTCGAGACGGTCATTGAGAACCAGCTTGAACATACCGATGTGCCTGAATTACCCGCAAAGATGGCTGAGCTCGGCCACCGCTTTGTGAGCAAGAAGGATGTGTTTAGGGCTCGTCGTTGTTTCGAGACCGCGTGCCGAGGTTTCGCCTCTCTTGACCGCGGCTTGCTCGCTGCAAAAATGACGGTGGCCGTTGCTGAAACATGGGTGTCAGAGGCCGAGCTAAGAGGGGAGCAGACGCACCCCATTGTGGCGCAAAATGCCCTGGAAAATGCTCTTCAGACCTACCGATCTGTTCCGGGGGCCTATCGCGCCGAGCTGGATGTCGACAAGATGCTACCTGTACTGCGGCAGAGAATTGCTGAGGCGGGTGCCCGGGTGGTTGAGCAGATGAGCCTGATCTCAACTCGGACAGACATCACGAAACTGGTGAAGCGTACCAGGCGTTTAATCGAAAACCAGTCGTTTGGTACTGCCCTCTATCATTTAGCAAATATGTACCCGTTTTGCTCACCCGCTGAATCCAGGCAGGGAGCCCTGCAGTCACTGCGTACTGGGATAGTGAGTTCGCTGACTGGAGCAGTCTTCTTCGATGAGACTGGCAGAGTGATTGCTAAGCGACCTCCACTGTCCTTCAGTGCCGTACTGACTGAAGAAGACGAGTACACAGTCCAAGCCAAGATGGTCAGCGAACACTTGCACACCATCAAGCTTACGGTGAGGGGAGGCGTTTTGCCGGCGCTCGCGACCATCTCGGAAGCACATTGCATCAAAGAGCGCGACATGGTTCAGCTAGCCAAGGCGTCGTCACTCGTACCTCCTAATCGAGCGCAGATGATCGGGAAGGGGTTGTACTGGGGGTTCGTAGGGGATTTTGGTATGGCAGCTCATTTCCTCATTCCGCAGATGGAGGCGATCATTCGACACAGAATGAAGGAGGCAGGTCTCAACACTTCGACGACCAATGCTGATGGTATCGTTACCGAAAATGGATTGAGCACCCTCATGGACGTCAAAGGGGTAGCAGAGCTGCTTGGCGATGACGTAGCTTTCGAAGTCCGAGCGGTGTTCTGCAGCCCATATGGCCCAAATCTCAGAAATACGTTTGCGCATGGGCTGCTTGATGACGACCAGATCTACTCAGAATCAATCGTCTACGCTTGGTGGTTCATGCTCAAATATATCTCAGGGCCATTCTGGGCATCGGTGCCGAGGGTTTAGCTCGGGTTGGCACCTCAGCCGAGGCATGAGGCTGCGGTCACGTAGCAGGAGGCGTGGGGAACTCCTGCTCGTACAGTCGCGGATTGATGTAAACGTCTCTAAGGAGATGCTCAAGAATGTTCATGGCCAAGCCTAGCTGCGAAGCCTTTTGTGCCGTCAACTCGTGTGCAGCCTCGTTTCCCAGCGCTCTCACCTTGTGCAGGATTTTCGCGTTTTGAGGGTTCAGAATTCCTCGGGACGCCAAGTCTTCAATTTGAAGGTAGAGGTTTTTCCCCTCGGCTTGCTTCTCCTTGCATACGCCTTCCAGGAGGGCACGCATCCCAATCGCGGCTAGTACAGGCAGCCCCCCAGAAAGTGCTTTCAGAGATTCGTCATAGATAGCTTTGAGAGGAGGGGGAAGCCACCAGAGGTCAAGTCCAAGCTTGCCTACCCCCTCCATCCGCGGCGGGTAGAGGTTTTCTATGACAGACGGCTGCAGCTGTCCATCGTCATCATAATCGCCGTCTTCTGAATCGCCAGAGGCCATGCGAAACGAAAACGTTTTGCAGCCTTGGCATTGGACAATCTGATTGTCGACCCACCACTCATGGAAATTGTGCTGGTCTTCACGAGAGGACTCGACACAAGCTGAGCAAACCACGCGGTGGAACGTCTTTGAACAACATTTGCCGCAGGGCAGTTCGAGCTCATGGCCTTCACTGGCATGCAGGGTGTATTTGGTCGATGTCTTCATCGTGCCCATTGCCTAGGGGGGTGCTCAAACATAGCCTGCCTTCTTCAGGAGGGCTAGGTATGTAGGCGTAGCGGCTCCACCTGATAGAGCATTGCGTTTGAATTCTCCACGCTGCCCGTAGTCGTTTACCGTAATGCTGGCGAAATGGTATTGTCCAGGCATTGTCGCCTTTCGCGACTCGCCGGCACAGGAGACGCCAGCTTGGGAGCTCTGCAAAAAACGTCGCCCTTTCTATCTAGATTTGCGACGCCTAGAACAGGAGAGGACAGTATCCCGGGCTTCTACTCCCCGGAGCTCCAGATGTGGGCCGTCAAGGCTCCTGATGGAGTAGTTCCAGTCATCGCTGACGGGGCGTTAAATGAGTTGATGACCAAGACTAAGGTCAACGCAGAGCAAGATGACGAGGCATCCTGGCAGATAGAGCTGTTGACCAAGACCTACCAGAAGGTCGAAAGCGATGATGACGATCCCAGTCCTTATCGAGGTCAATCGAATGAGTCCAGCCACCTGCACCAATTCGACTCGAGCAACCACCTTCTGCAGCTCGTGACCAAAACCGATGCGATCACTGAGCGCGACGATCGATGCAATGCCAACCACATCCTTGAGCTGATCACGAAGACCAGTGTCGAGCTGGAACGTGATGATAATGGTGATCCTACCTTTGGCTTGGACACCCGTTATTACTCAGACTGATCTGGAAGCATCTCATGCTGTTGTTGGTGACAAATCGTCGCGATATCACGATGGACTACGTAGTTGCTGAGCTCCGCCGGCGCGGCCAGCCTTTTGTCCGCCTAAACACCGAGCAATTGCCCGAAGCGTTGTGCTCGATGGCAGGATTTCCCAGGGACGCTTGGTCGATCTCAATGGACGGAGTGGTTGTCCGTGGCTCGCAGATAACTGCAGCCTATTTCCGTAGACCGGGAGCTCCTGTTGTGCCGGACGTTGTAACGGATCCTGGCGAGAGGGCGTACATCGAGGCGGAGTGGAGCAGCTTTCTCAAAAGCCTCTACTCCCGATTGGAGGGGCGGTGGCTGAATTCACCTACAAAGATCTTCTTGGCTGAAGACAAGCCGATGCAGCTCCTCCTCGCGCAGGAGATCGGCTTTGAAGTACCTCAGGCATTTGTCACGAATGACATTGCATGTGCTCAAGCTATCAATGCGCTCGGCACGGCGATTGGTAAGCCCCTTCGGCAAGCAGTGTTAGCGGGCGAGACGGAACGCGTGATCTTCACCTCTCGGCTCGCTGAGATTGAGGATGAACAGGCGGAAGCGATTCGGCTGACCCCATTCATTGTGCAGTCTGAGATATTGAAGCAATACGACGTCCGAGTGACCGTCGTGGGCGAGCGGGTGTTTGCTACGGCGATCTGGTCGCAAGATAACGAGGAAACAGAAACCGACTGGCGCAAGGGTAGTCGTCCTGATCTTCGACACGAGAAAATTGTTCTCGAGCGTCACGTTCAACGTCAGTGCGTGAAGCTCGTGCAGCGTCTAGGCCTCCGCTACGGCGCTATCGATCTGGTGTGCGATAGATCCGGCAAATTGTGGTTCTTGGAGATCAACCCGAACGGGCAGTGGGCCTGGATCGAGAACCTAACAGGCTATCCTATTGCTGCCGCAATCGTGGACGAGCTGACGGTGAACGTCCTTGCTTAAGCTTAAAGACTGGCTCCACTGGGTGTGGCCGACCCTAGTACCACTGTCACCTACTGAGCAGACAGACGAAGCGGAATGGAGGCAGGGGATTGTTGAATCTGTTCGAGACGGGAATTGGTCGACAGACAGCGACGTGGTGCTGGACGAGTCGCGGCGTATTTTCGATGCGGAGGTTGACCGTCGCAGAGGAGCAGACGCGAAAGCGGGTATTTACCTGGCCGCGATCACGGCGCTGATTCCCGTACTTGTCTCACTGCTGCCAACCCTATGGAGCGACAAGTCGAGTAAGTGGCTAGGCTGCATTAGCCTTCTCTTATTCGGACTGGCCGTCGCCTTCCTGCTGCGCGCAGGGGCTTGGGCGTTCAGAACGCTCAAAGTCGCTGGGTTCGCTCAGCTTGGCCCAGGTGAGCTAGCCCTTACCTGGAAAGAGAGTTTGCCTAAAGCGGGCTTAGCCAAACAGCTCGCTCACGCCGTTTTACATAACTACGCACTGGTCAACGAGAAGGTGACCGGTATCAAGATGACCCATGAGTACCTGCTTCGTGCCTTCCTCGCATTCACGATTCTCCTGGTGCTCCAAGTAGTGTGGCCGGTTGGCGCTTGGGTTGTCGAGGAAATCATAAAGCTCAGAGGTGCTCCAGCCCCGGCCGCGCTGATCATGTGCTATTCGTAACTGGATAACCATGATGGATAATCGAGAATGTGCTGTGTTCATCCAGTGTTCAAAGATTTTTGAGCGTTGTTTAGCTGAACCTGGGGAGGCTTTTGAGTGTCTGTAATAATAAATGAGGTGCTGAAGTGGATGTTGGTGTACTAAGGACGAAATTCAAGCTTGCAGTGCATGAGGCCAACGGTCAAAAGTACGAAGATTTATTTGTTCGTATAATGATGCACTGCGAGCCTGGCTTTAAACCTGTAAAGCCACATGGAAATATAGGCGATCGTGGAAATGATGGCTGGATTTCTGCGAGTGGAAGATATTTTCAATGCTATGCCCCTGAAGATCTCCCCGCTAACACCGAGGCCGCAATAGCCAAGCTCAAGAAGGATTTCGGAACACTTAAATCGTATTGGGAAACCATTTCTCCAGTGCGAGAGTTTTGTTTCGTAATTAATGACAAATTTCAAGGCGCATCACCACATATCTACCAAGCGGTTTCGGCATTAAAAATTGAGCACGGACTATCGAGTGCGGAAGTTTTGCTATCAGCCCAGTTAGAGGAAAGGCTTTTTTCTCAGCGAAATGACGTGATTGCCGATGTGGTGGGAACCCTGGTGCTCGTCCATAATGCTGGACATGTTATCTACAATCACTTGATTGCCCAGGCCACTCAAAAGCTCGAGCTGGTGTATTGGTTAAACATAAGTGACAACCTGATTGCTGGAGGTATTCCAGAAAGGCTTGTAAATAGCTTTGGTGAGTTCACGGCTATTGTTTTTCGAACAAACATGCCTGGATTGGATCCGGAATTGGAAGCCGCTATTCATGGCCTGGCAGTAAGGATAGATGCCTTAGTCAATCATTTCACGCATTCAGAGCATTCATCCTTCTTTAATGGCATGTGGAGTCAAGATAGAAGCTGGAAAAGGATAGACCGCACGCCAAGTGTTTACAGGCAAATGGATGAGGCAAGTCAGAGTTGGAGAATGGATCTATTTTATCTTCATCGCAACTTGGTTCATGCACTAAATATTTTCGCGGCATGCGTGCGAAACTCAATTGCCCCAGGTTTTTTTATGGGGCAAAGCTTCGTTGTCAATGACTCTCTCGGCACCTACAATGGATTGCAAGGTTATGAATTGATTCCAAGCGGCTTTATCGAGATCGAGGGGGATTAATTGTGTGGAAGCCGCAAGGGTGAGCTTTTCTCGGCATGTAGGCGTAACGTAGGCGTAACTGCACCATGCGCTTGTGTACTTATTGACCACTTAATCGATGAAATCCGCGTGTATGGCGATTCCGTGCTTGTCATCGGGGAAATGAATGCCTGATAGGCCGCCAGCCTCCAATGCACTTCCAGCTTCGCCCAGGCGCCAAGGCTCTTGTTGCGCAGTGAGCGTGCATCACCGTTGATAATCATACAGGCCACACCCATTTGTTGTTGAGGTGCGGCGGCGCGTTTGTTGTGCGCCGCCTTTGATCTAGAACTGAGAAAAATCCAATTCTACGAGTACATGCCTAAAGGATAAATTCTTCTCTGTCACAAAATCATAGAGCGATAACTTTATCCCCTCATGCCCCACGCACATGCACAGATCAATTTCAGGTGGAATCAACCCATGATCATCGTAATCCACCGGGTCTCTGTTGATCTGAACAAGATTCTCGGTAACGAGTAACTCTATTTCAGATCTCGCGTCGGGATAGGTTTTTTCTACCGTAGGAAGGAATAAGCTTCGGCGGTCGCGCGAACGGTAATTATGAACCTCAGATCGTTCAAAAAGGACGGCTAAAAATTCACGCGTCACTCGTGGCAGTTTATGCAGTCTTTTTGAAAGCGTCTGGATCGCCTCTTTTGCTGCGTCGACATCGTCTTGAGGCGGCTTGGTTGGCTTAGAATGAGAGTGCTCCCATTCTGCGAAATTATAGCCATTCCCGAGCTTTGGGCTTGGAAGGTCTTCCCATAACTTATATCCGTTGACTTCGTAGTTACCATCCTGATCCGGAACCTGCAACTCGATTTTGACCTTCGACATCTGGTCTCGAATTAGCCTGTACAGGGATTTTATTGACTCAAGATCAAGGCCGATAACTTTTCTCGCCAGGTCAGTCAAGTCAATAATATCTTTATTTGGATCAAAATTGATGTCCGGACTGATTTCGCTCACTGCTCGATTGAGCAGGGCGGTGGTTACGGCTTCGTAACTACTCTGCTTGTCACCCAGAATGAGAACTACAAACCTGTCATATTTTTTAAGTTGCTCCTCTGTTATTTTTTTTAAGGTGTTTTTGACTTTGTCGCTAGATTTCGTAGTAGTGACCTGGAAAGCAATTTTTTTGACTTCATCTCCCAGGTCAACACCAGGTTCGTTGGCTCGGTCTTCGTTGGTGTTGACTAATTTATAGCCTTCAATAATGTTCAGAATGTCGCGAAAGAAATTTTCGCTGAACACCGAAATATCTGAAAGTCCGAGCCTGTTCCTCAGCTTTGCCTGCTCTCCAAGGGAGGAGAATTCATCGATGATTTGACCGATTAGGTAGCCGCTTGTGATCATTACTGTGACCATGGTTCATTTAATTAATGGCTAATCCTATCCCATTTGGCAAGCTGCCACTAGGGAAACTCCGAGCAAGTTGCCCATCAGCCGGAAATGGACGGCTTGGGGATGCCGAAAACCCGATTTTCAGCCGCTGATTATTGGATAACCAAGGCACAGCCTTGGTTTTCTGCCCTCACGGGCGCACCTCTCCCGCAGCAGGCAATAATTGCCGGCGCACCATCCACAGATTCGACAGCGCAAATAGCGTGGTCAGTTGCGCCGTGTTCTTGGCCAAGCCGCGAAAGCGAGGAACAGTCCAGCCAAGAATTGCGAGTGCATATGTCTTTTCTTGGCCAGCCAGAACAGTTCGACTTCCTCCAGATCAGCTACGCCTTGGACGACCGGGGTGTAGCAGATCGAGACTTACCTAAGGGCGTGGCTGTGATTTGTAATCGCCCGTTCGGGGGGGGCGATCTCCTTCAATTTTGAAAGCAAAGCGTCTATTTAAATGGGCGACTGCATGGGGTCACAAGCTCTGGCGTTGAAATTCCTAATCTCATATCCGTCCGTCGTCAGGAGCTCATTGGTTTGCTGAGCACAGAGTAGGCTATCAGGACGTTTTTTGACGCCCTGATCCGAGGTTGCCCAAGCTTGGACTTGGTAGGAACGGCCTTACTCCATGTATAGATGAAGCTCCGCCAGGAAACTGCAGTTCGATTTGAGTTTCTCCAGCTCGTTCACTAGGAGCACGATTGGGAAAACCATCAGTTTAGCTTTTCCTCCAGTCATCACGACACCATCGCGTTTTTCGCCCTCTTTCTTGTTCTTGGTGAAGGCCACCAGGTAATCACCGTGCAGATACTTTTTAACAACCCAGTGGGAGAAGGTGTGCCTGAAAACGCGATGCATTTCGAACGTGTCGACCGCTTGGATCACGCCAGCGGTGTCGATACTGAGGATGGTGTTGTTTGCTTCCTTTCTCAGGTGGATCAACACATCTGTATCATTCTGTTCGTAGGCAAAATCGCTGGGAACGCCTTCCCGCTTATGTTTCAAAATAGCTACCAGACCTCGGCACAAAGCGTCAGCCTGGCAGTAGGTCTGGACGAGCTCGCCCATCAGTGCGTGCTCTTCTTTACCAATGCCTCCCAGGTGCTGAAGCAACTCAGCATCATTTTGGGTAGCTTCAAGTCGGGTCAGGATGGCTCGCGTTTCCGCTTCCATCGATGCCCGAGACGATCCTACTGCTTCCATGTGTTCCCTCGTCGTTCAGTTGGGTGTGGCGCAGTATAACGTTCAGCGATAAGGCAATGGGCCTTCAAGGTCGTCCCTTCCCGCGGCAGCTGGGATGCGTGCTTAGCCATTGAAGCAGGCGAACTGGCTAGAACGGGTGGCGTGCGACCACCAGAGGCTTATCAGGACTAGGAGGTTCTGGAAGACAACGCTCAAACATGCCAAATCACGGAAACAAATCAACACATCAGATGACTTCACGATGGAGCAACCCCAATGGTAATAAACGCGGATTTCGTAGCGGATTGGACAGCAGAACTAAAGAGGATCATGGAGCAGGACTGGTCAATGGATCTAACCCAGATTCCAGAGAAAGACATCTGCGTCTTGTTTCATCATGCCGGAAAACGACGGATTGAGCCTCGGCGTCGTAGGGTAGTGCTTGCAAATTCATTCGAGTGCCCGCAAGACCTGCATCCAGGATGGACAACCCTCATGGGTAAAATCGAAGCAGGTGCTGACCTGTCACCTCATCTCAGCCTTCAGATTGAGAAGGTGATGGCGAGGGATCCATTACTGCTGGATTGGGGCGTATATCACCTGCATTTGGGGCTTGGTGGGCATCCCAAAAATACCAAATTTGTCGAGAGGACAGGGCCAGTCCTCTTCGGCTACCCTACCCAGGACACATTTTATGCAATCGGTGTGTACAAACATGGGGCTTGGAGTGACAGCTCGGTTATCGAAACGCTACATGCTAACTGGCCGCAGTTAACTGACGGCGCGAAGCTTAAAGGTGAATTTACCCTGGCTCAAAAAATCACAGACGAAGACCGCCGAAAATTAAGAAATGCCGATATCAACGTCATCACCCCCCTCTCAGACGGCACGTTCTTGTTTCCCTTGGGTGGTGGTTATGCCGGTAACGGAGTTTCGATAGAAGGAGTGACAGCATCAGACCGTGAACGGAGAAAAATTGAGTCTCTTGAGCGACAATTCCTCGAGCTTGCCCCTGTGATCGAAGAAGGCCTTGAAAAATCAGGTCACATTGTCGGCTCAGAGGTCACCGCCAGACTCAATTTTACGCGGGATAGAACTTGGGTTTCGTTCGATGGTTACCCAGTGACACTGGATGTGACCTGATATTCAAGACTTACGATAGTCAGAGGCTGGAACCTTTCAAGCGAGCCTCACCACACAATACCCATGCTGTGGACTGAGCGGATATTCAACTACCTGGCCGGAGATGGGGCAGCTGGCGTTGAAGTCGGATAATTCCCGACCGCCAGCCTCGTTTGTTTATGCGCAGACTGGATGCTGGGTTTTGAACCACTGTAACGCTAGCACGTGCTCCGGGCGCTAAGATAGTCGCTCTCAACCGAGTTTGGGTGCTCTCTAGAATGGAATTTCTTCTCCTTCGAATGACACTGGCTCAGCTGGCGGTTTAGGTTTCAAAGCATGGAGGATGCTTTCAAGACGGCCTTGAAGCTCGTCAAATGTCACCACCAGCACGTCCTTTAGGCTGTTGCGATATTGCTCGAAGGCACGCTGCTTGCCGACCTCAGTTGGCGTGCGACCAATTATGATTATGGCTGCCACCGCATGGGCATGGACTCGATCGTCCAGATCACAGGTTAACCCGTAGATGTTCCTCTGCAGAACGCTGCGCTGGCTGATGACCTGAGCGACTGAGCCGCTCAATTCGTGAGACGGAGTATAGGTCTGCCGGTAGGCTCTTCCTAGCACATCTTGCTGCGGGTGTTTGATCTCAATCAGAGCCAGGTTGCCGGTAGCTTTTGCGGCCATAAGGAAGTCAGAAAACTGCCCGCCAGCTCCGTTGATGTCCTTCCCACCTACATAAGGCCGGTCTGCGATCATCTTGACGGGATAGCCGAATGCCATGTCGAGTACGAAAGGGTTTTCGCTAAGGAAACGCTGCCATCTGTCCTCGTTGGCGTTGCTGTCCATCATTTTCCGATAGACCTCAATGAGCTGGCCGAGAGTGACTAGCTCAATCTCTGCCTTAAGGCTGAATAGCGTACGAGGTGTCGATTTCGCGAGTGCCGGGACGCTCTGCTGCGCAAGGGTCGTCACCAGTTTCTGATCTTTAGCAGACAGGCGAGTGGGCCCCGACCCCAGGGCAACCAGATCAGCCAAGATATCCGGAGGTAACTTTCTTGCCCGCGATGGATAGAGCTGAGGTGATGCCTTATGAAGTAGGCCGGCATAGCAGACCAGTTTTTTATCGTCAGCCGTTTCTCGCTGATGGCGCTTCGTAAGGCGATCGAGCTGCCTTCTCAAATGCTGAAACTGGGCGACACCAAGTAGATAGAAGCAGCCTTCAATTTGGGTGTCATGGCGGCCTTCCCCGCCATGCATCATGATGGTTTCGACCCCCTCGATCTTTGCCACTGCATTAGCGATGAAGCGATATTCGTAGTGGAACCCGAGGCCGTAGCGCCAATCCTTTGAAAACCCTTCAGGAAGGTAACTCAGGACTTCGTCGACTTCGTACTTATCTGTTGGGTGTGCGTAGGGCTGGTAGACAGGGCGGGTGATCATGATGGACGTGATCGTGTCGTACTTGGGCTCTGAGTATTTGGGATGCTCCGACCTAGGGTAAATAGGGTAAATCGTCAGATCGTCTGAGGTGACCCTCAAAATCAAATGCCAGCCAGGCGAGTCATCGGGGAGGGCCACGTCGCTGTAGTAAACGCGTGTTACGCCAGATATTTCGGGTTCGAGTTCAAGCTCAAAATCGCTTTCAGTTTCTGGCAGTGAGGGCGTTTGCCCCTGTGCATCGGCATCGATGTCTTCATGCTCGAAGCGTAGGAAGGGGCCATCGTCGATACGCTGCTGCATGGCGTACTGTGAGGGGCGCATGGAGGGCATTTGGGTTCATCCCTGATCTAAACTGTTTTCCGCCTTGCAGGGGTGTCCGAAGGCCATCCGCGAGACTGTTGATTACCTACTCAGCAAGCAAAATTTCACCAGAAGAATAATGGGGTACGAGTCGTGACCTGGTTAAAGATTGCCTGCGCTATGTCGTAACTGATCAGGTGCTTACCATGGGGAGTCGCCCGCACAAATTGACCGATTTCCCATGGTGCGAAAGTGAAATTTGTCGGGAGGCACAGGCGTTTTTTGACGGTGCCATCGGCGCTATTACATTGCTCACAGATGACTGTCGGCGTAAAACTACTGACTCGTCGAAGGGCGCCAGGTGCGAGCTGGCTTGATGACCGATCCGTTCCGTGGTCATGGTGGGTATGAAGGCCTACTGCCCACCCTTCATGTCTGTTTGGCCTTTTCGGGTAGAGCATCGTCCAGCGAAGCAGCTCGAATCTTGAGCGATTGCAACTCGGGCATCTCCAGAGAGCACCAACCATGGCGTACAGCTGCCTGCAGTGTGCCCCATCGAATGCGAGACATTCTTCCCAAGTCGGAATTCGTCGACTGAGATTGCTCTTCAAGGCTCTCTCTTTACTGAGATCTCTCACCTTCGTGTTGGCGCACGCCAAACATTGACCATTAGCCACGTAGTCGGGGCTGCATTCGCAGACATCGTTAGCTCTCATGGGCACTCCATCGATACCATGGCTAGTGGATGCTCAATGATGATCGTGCACAGCACCGCTAGGCAAGCGGAGGATGGAGGGAGTGTTGGCTTCAGGAGTCACCTGCGGGCGCCGGCAATTAAGTCTCGGCGAGCGTTTTTCCAGCTTCTGAAGTTCCCATGTGCTCATTAGCTCGACAGGATCGGTGCCGTAGAACTGGCTTGAGTCGAAAATGTAAGCCCGGCCATCCGGCGCATAGCAGCTATCACAGTAATCGAGGGTGTCGCAGTCGTTGTAGAAGGTGAGCACCCAGCCGTCCGTCTCTACGGTCATGAGGCCGCAATAAATCTTTACCCAGGAGTGTTCGCCAAGCCGACGCATTGTGCGAACACCAATGGCGAGATCTCGGAGCACCTGGTAAACCTCGCGAGGTGTAAGGGGAGGCTTGGACAAATCATCGCTTCCTTATGTGCAGGTGAAGCAAGGGCTAAGAGCCAGTTCTGCTGCTATGTGCCTGCAGGACAGTTAGCTGTCGAGATTCTCGGCGATGTGCCACACGATTTCTCGAGGGCTCTGGCTATCAATGATGTCCCAGATGACATCACGCTTGCTACGGGGCAGCTTTTTGACAATGTTTTTCGCGGCTTTACGGATGGCCGCGTCGGTTCCGTGGATGCGCTCCGCTAACAGGAGCGCCAGGACTGCATGCGACAGGGTCATATTGTTACCCGGGCTGGTGAGATGGAGCTGGCGAGACCACTGGCCTAACGGAACCGTCCAAGTCGATTGAATCACCCAGCACCCAGAGTGAGTCACCATGACCGCGCGAAATCATGTACCCACAGCCATTTGGGACATGGTGATCGATCTCGTACCTGCGCCACTCGATCATCGCCTGGCAATCAATCTGGGCTGGCTCTCGCTCTATGAGCCAAGCCACTAGGTTAAGAAACTGACCGTGAGAGAAAATCAGAATGTCCTCTGCCGGGTTCGCAGCTAGCTGATCCAGGAGCGATCGAGCGCGACCGACAAATTCTAGAAACGACTCTGCACCAAATCCGTCGACATAGGCCGGATCCGCGTTAGCCCAGTAACGGTCGACCCATGCCTTGCGTTCTATCACCGTGGTGTTCGCGCACTTAGAAGGCTCCAGGTAGGTGAATTCTTCGATGGGCCAGATTTCGACGGGAACTAAAGGGAACAACGATGTGCTTTTAGCCGCGGTTGCTTGCGCCCGCGAAAAGGGCGACGCGACGATCAAGCTCGGCCGCTGTGTGATGGAATTCGCGACCCGCTGAGCCTGCTGTAGTCCTTTCTCTGTCAGAGGAATGCTTGCATGGTCATGAGAAGCGGCCCCAGCATTTGCTGCGCTCTCACCGTGCCGAACCAATCGTATGCTTTTCATCGACCTACCTAAGGATTAGCGTCGCTCGACGCCAGCGACATTGACAAGGACTAGACAGAGATCGGAGTAGGGGTGGCGGTCATTCATCGAGAATTCCTTAAGGTGCATGGCAGCTTTCTCAGGTTGCGCGAGATTAGCTCCGCTGATCGTAAATGTCAGCCGCGCCACTTAATTCTCCAGTTGAGCAAGCCATGCTCTTTGCTTTTGACGAGCACAGAAAAGCGATCGGTGCCAGCTCGGCAATCACTAGGTGGAAGAGCGCGGGAGGTTAGCCTGCCTGCTATGAAATTGAGGAAAGAGGTCACAGAGACGCTCTTGTTGGTGGGCTTAGTCAAGGGGTAAGCAAAGGCAGCTGAGCGATTGCAGGAATCTCGGCGAGCTGGCTTTCTGTCAGCGTTGCCAGATAGGTATCGCGTCTGTCTCCTACCTTTAGCTTTTGGGTAAGCGCGCCTGCAACGCCAACAATAGTTTTTTCAAACTGTTCAACCAACTCGACCGCACGCTTCCAAAGCTTCTCGTCGAGCTTGTCTAGCTGATCCTGGACTTCACCCCTGTCGTGCGTTTCTGGATGCAGGATGTTGCGCAACAAGTGAATGGCTTCACGGGCCTTCGCATGGTCTTGCTCGGCGCCCTGTGCCCCGCGAATGATTGCCACGGCCTTTTCATTATCGACGCCGGTCTTGGGAATATGGGATGGAGGGAGGGTTTCAGCCATAGCTCCGGCATAGAGAACAAGTACGCGCCGCTCTAAGTAAGAGCTTACCGCGTCCACGCCTCGCAGCGGTTGTGCAAGGTGGATCGTTGCAGCGCCAAGATGGCCCTTATAATGGACTTCAATATTGACATCGCCGGTGACGAAGCCCATCAGTTTTGACACGACGTAATGACCCATCTCATGCTGGGCAAGCGTCCTGGCCTGGTCACGGACGTGAGTGGGTACATTTCTCTGTTCGTTACGACTCATTCTTCTACCAATCCGACGCCCTAGTTATTCGGCCTAGAGCTTGCACTACATTGCCGATCGGAATCAACGTACAGAAAGAAGTACAGCGTGCTCGGGCCTTGAATGGGGTATTTGTCCGATCGGCCGCGACAGTGTCCATGTGTAAAACCTAAGCTAGGTGCGCCAAAGTTTACGAAGGGCGACTACGCTGTCACTACGAAGAGTGAAGTCCAGCACAACAGCGAAGGAGCGCTTTAATGCCACACCTGATCAAGAATGCGCTATCAGATTTGCACTCTAATGGATGGGCAAGACTCCAGTTGCCGGACGCTAGCGCTTTGGTAATTCAGCAAGCTGCGCTCGAGATCGCTTTTTCTCTTGGACAGCCCAGGGCAACGCGCCATGGGGGGGCTTTGATTGACGTACTGATCCCGACTGACACGCCATCTGCGAATCCCCGCTCTCTCAGCGCCCGTTATGGCTTGAGCGCATTCCCGTGGCACACCGACGGGGCCCACTGGAGTACGCCGCCCCGGTACCTCGTTATGGGCTGCCTGGTGTCCACCCCTAGCGCTGCTCAAACGCTCTTCTGCGAGGGGAGCACATTCGATCCATTGAATGCAGACGGTGCTCGGTCGTCGCTCTTCAGGATTACCAATGGCGGCAACAGCTTTTACGCTGCGGCTCGAGGAAGTTCTGACCGTTACTATAGGTTCGACCCTGGCTGCATGGCGCCAGTGGATGCCGGCGCCCAGGAAATCATGCGCGCGATTGATCTTTTTGAGCCCGCTGTCGAACAGGCAATCACTTGGCAGGCCGGGAAATTCTTGCTGCTTGATAACTGGCGCTTCCTGCATCGCCGCGGAGCTGCAATGCGAAGCGCTGAGCGGAAACTGCTTAGAGTCACTGTGATGGATGGTAGCAATCATGGCTAATACAAAAAGTACCGCCAAGAAGCCGCGCAAAGAAGTGCCATCAGCAATCTCCGCGGAGGCACTGCTAGGGAAGTCCCGGCTATACGCCTCGCGAGCATTGCAGGCCAAGGCCTCAAAGGACTCGGAGGTCTATCAGATCTGGGCAGCTCTGGCCCTTGAGCTCCTGGGTAAAGCTCAGCTTGCGGCGATTCATCCTTGTCTGGTCGTGGAAACCGACAATCCAAATAGCCTTTTGGAGGCTTGCGGTATCGAAACTGACACCAAGGTGAAGACCATTGGTGCTCACGTGGTTTTCGCACGACTGAAGCACACAGTGGCAAAATTCGGTACACCGCATGCTAAGTCATGCGAATTGATCTCCTCACGTAGAAATGCCGAACTCCATTCAGGGCAGGCAGCATACGCCGGCGTTGTGGATAGCGACTGGGAGGGGGAGTTCTGGACAACCTCGGAACTCATCCTCGCATCCATGGGGCTGGAGTTGGAGGATTGGGTGGGCAGTGAGTCAAAAATCCCTGCAGCCCTTGCCAAGGACTTCCACACGATCAAGGTGCAGGCAGCTAAACAAAGCATCGCAAACGCCCGAGCAACCTTCGAAAAACCTGATGAAGTGCCTGGATCATCACAGCAGAAGCCGAAAAGGCGCTCCCTTAGAGAGATCAAGGAACTGCGAGAGCATTCCCAGAGCTTGGAATGGTGGACTTATCGAGGTGCCTTCAGGTACCACTTGGATAGTCACTGGGACGTCCCGTGCCCTGCATGTGAAAGCAAATCCTTCCTAGGGGGGGATCGCATCCACGAGGAAGTGATCGAGCAGGATCATGAAAGTGGATACGAAACGGTTGAGCGGTACTCCACACCTGTCGAGTTCTACTGCCCAACGTGTGATTTGCACCTGGAGGGGTCTGAGGCTATGAAGGCGGCAGGCTTCGATGAAGAATACGTAGAGCAGGATGAGCGAGAGATTGAGTACGAGCCAGACTATGGAAACGACTAGGGCCCTAGACTACTCATGAAGAAGGTGGAGAGCTCAAGGCTCCCAGGGCCATTAAGTCATTGGCGCGAGAGCAATGAAGGGACGGCGGCTACCCAAGACCGGCAGCGATAGGGACGTACTCGTCAGTGTCGCTTAGAATGGCACCTTACACAGTAGATTCACTACCGAAGGGAGAATTAAATGTCGCGTTTGGCCGAATTTCGAAAACTGGAGCAAGCTCTAGCCGCTCAGCTCGCCGAATTGGAAGAGTTGAAAGGAAGCTCCGAGCTTCAAAAAGAAATGGAATTTGAAACCAAACTCCGTGAGTTGTTGGCTAAATATGGCTTCAGCCTGCGTGACGTAATCAATATCCTCGATCCTGAGGCGAGCCGCCGTACATCAGTAGCAACACCACTGAAAACCACCCGTAAAGCCCGTGATGTGAAGGTTTACAAAAACCCAAACAACGGCGAAATCATCGAAACCAAGGGTGGTAACCACAAGCTCCTGATGCAGTGGAGGGCTGAATTTGGTGCAGACGTTGTTGAGTCTTGGGTTTCTGTTCAAGGCTGACAGGCAGCGCCCCGAGGGAAGTGGTGATAACTACTTCCCTCGAAGTTTTGAGGTGGTTGCTCAGCAGCGGCAGTATGAAGTGCGAATCCAAACACACTTTCACTCTTGTGTTAATCGATCAGCGGATCAACTTTAGCGTCATACCTGCCAGGGCCTCATTGAACTCATCAACTGCTGTAGCCGCTCTACCGTCAAGGCTTGGCATGTGGTCGTGAAGTTTTTGGATGCTTTGCTTTAAGAGCAGATTGCTACTCAGTAAAATATCTTTCGCAGAAACATTTTTTAGCAAGCTTTTACACAAATTTTTGCCTTGAAGGGTCAGTCCTATATACAGCGATATGTTGACAGTATTTGTCTGCACCCGTACAAATTTTACATGTTCGTCGTACACGTGAAAGCGCGGGTGGTAAGAATCAACAAAGTCTTGAGGCTTTGGGTAGGCTGCCACTGCTGCTAAAGCTGGGTCAACCCAGCATTCATTACTCTTTGCGTGATTGCAATCAAAACAAGCAACCGCCAGATTCCACAGATGGAAAGAGTGTTGCACGAATGGCTGTCTAGGTAAAATATGCTCAATTGGTTTGGCGTGAGAAATATTAACCAGGGGGCGCTGACAGTAGCAGCACTTACGACCTTGCTCCGCTTCGAGAAAGTCTCGAAGGTACTTTCGGAGAAGCCTTCCAGTTACCCCTGATTGTTTATTTTTATTGTGCTCGTAAAGTTCAACCCACAAGTCGTTCGGACTTTCAAGGTTTCCGGCTTGGCGACTATTGAACTCAGTTGCAGCACGAGCTGAAAACTCCTTCAGGAGGCGAAGCGTGCCCGGCTTGTGCGTTTTCATCCCATGGCATTCGTCACTGTACCTAGCTTCGAACGCTTCAATCTCGGCTTGGCTCTTGAAACTAAAGTGTGTCATTGCTAGCCCACCTGAATGACTGAGCGAATTGCTGTTATGGCTTTGTGAATTAGGTCAAGATCGCCATATTTCTGCGCGCCTTTATCATGCTTTGCAGTTTTATCAATTATATCGCTGATGGTAGAAAGATCTTTGATTGCCGAGGATCCGAAATTACTAGCTTCACGCGCATCGGTGTTGACGAGCTCAATTACACCGGATACAAGTCTGGCACATTTTTCATGAACTTCTCTGTTGTGGGGCGTGTAAGTATGGAAGCCCTGCAGCAGGATGGTCTCAACCGAATGCCTGTCTTCAAGGTCTAAAAGATCAAGAACACCTTCGTTCACATTGTAGCAATACGAGTTACTGTCTGCGGCGTTAGCAATCATTACGGGAGAATGTGTGGCCACAACTACGGAAATATCAAATGCTTCAGCCAGAATTGAGAAGGCCTTAGGCAGCACCTGTTGCCATCGTACGTGAAGGCTGATTTCCGGCTCGTCGATGAAGTAGGTTGTATTTGGGTCTGCTGCACTAACAAGAAACGCGATCAACTGAATGATGTTTCTCTCTCCAGAGCTAAGATCTGAAAACGGAATAATGACATCATGGTTGTGCGAATGTGTTTCGCGATCTTGCCTCGGGACGATACCTATCTCATACTTGGCTGGGTCAACTTGTCTCGCTGCGTCAATGGCCTCTTGGTCGCGAGAATTGCTAAGGTTCAACGAAATCGCACTGTATTCATCTTCGCTTAGCTTTTCCGTCTTTCGTTTTCGAAGCAAGTAGACTTCCTGGTTGAAGCCCAGTTCGATCAGAATCGCAGCGAAAATACTAAAGCGCCTTGAGCTTTCCAGTATAGAAATAAGTGATTTTGTTGACGCCTCACTCCTTTTTGCGAGAGATTGAGACTCGCCGATCTGTTTGTAATATCGTTTCAGCTCTCCCGTAGCTTTCGGAAATCTATCGACCCGAGATACTGAGAGTGCGGTGCACTCCATTCTTCTCTCTGCAAGCTGGTGAATGAGATCGCATAGCAAAAAGCTCTTGCCCACACCATTATTTCCGATGATATAAAGGCATTTGTTAGTCTGGGACTCGATGAGGTTCTCCAGAATGGGGGCCCCGTTAATCAAAAGGCTGGGTTGGTAGCTATCCTTACCGTGATCGCTCACCTCCATGAAATCGCTGGATTGGAATGAGCCACCCCTTTGTCGACGCAATACTCTGCACAGAGATGGTATATCGGTGTATCCGTTTGAAAACTGAGCATTAATAATACGTTGCACTGTAGGCAGCATACGGTTAGGGCTGCTTCCGCGCTGCGCCCAAATGCTATGAATCGAGCTTGCGAGGTTTGCAGCATCCAAGTAGCCGAGATCTTTAATTGCGGGATTATTTCGCGAGACATCTATTTCAAGCACCTCATCAATCCCGTGACTGGTATCGGAGGTGGCAACAATCAGCATCCCATATGAGTGTGACCTTGCTGTTGGTGCTGAAAAGCTTATTACTGCATTGACGGAGTAGTTCTGAGCCACTAGATTCAAGACTTTTAATGCGTAATTATGGCTTTTCTTTCGGAACTGAGGTGTTAGTACGACAAATTCCCCACGCACACCTATGCTGAGAAGATCTTGCAATGGGGTGATCTTCGGAATTTTAAGGGTTGATGATACCTGCACGTCTCTGCGATTTAGGTCAAGGACGTAGACTGGATTTTTTACAGGGAAGTCGGGTATGCCATTAAAATCAAACTCGGTGTATCTCACGCCATGCATTTCAAGCTTAAGCTTAATCAGCTCACTCTCACCACTTCGGTTATCCGCAATCATGTGGTAAGAATTAAACTTTGAATCGATGGCAATCTGCCCCGTGATCGGCTGCACATCAACTATCGATTTGCAGTTTAGGCTTTCAACTATTCCAGCGGTCAAAAAAGCTGAAACCCTTGAGTAGTTAGCCGTTACTCCATACCCTGCCGATAGGATGTGATTAATTATAAATATAATGAAATTACGAACACCATCATTATTTATGATAAGCAAATGATTTCGCACTACATCATGGCAGCTTGCGAACACTTCATCACTTAGTCCGTGGAGGGCTATTTTTATGCCATAGCTGTCCCTCTGAAAATATCCTCCAATTTTATCTATTAATTCTTCCGGAGTGGACAGGCGGTCTAGCTGAAAGTCACTATCGCTCTTTAAATGAGTAATGGCAAATACGAGTATCACCCAGTCAGCGTCAGCGCCGTTCAACCTCAATGAAGACAATTCGGAAATAATTTTTCGGCGAATTTGAGTCCAGTCAACATCTTGAGCAATCAGTTCCATTATAGCTTCAGCCGTTACGAGTTTTATATCGCCTAGGCTCAGATGCTATGGCATGGAGCTAGGCAGCCAGAAATAGCCACTATTGTGCCATGAATGAGAAAGGGTGCATGCGCATTCTATTGGGGAGTCGTCCGCCATTCTTTGATGAAAGGGTCAAGCCTCAGTGAAGCAGCGTACATGGGCTATCCTGGGCTTAAAGTTTGATCTCTGGCTGTTTGGGTGTAGGAGGGTGGTCATGATGGCGCCGGCCCGCACTGAACCAGTGGTCATTTTTCCAGCTTCCGGATAAGCCCGCCGAACTGTTGTGCCGGCTCCACATACCGCAGTGCTGACTTCACATCACTCCAGCCCACGTACCCCATGAGCGTTTTGATATCCCAGCCCGAGCTCGCTGCCCAGGTAGCGAATCCGCGCCGGATCGAATGAGTGGAGTATGCCTCTGACTGCAAGCCACAGCGATCAAGAGTGTCGCGAAGGAGAGGGATCAGGCTGTGAGCTGCTAGAGGCCGTTCGCTGATATTGCCCCAGCGATCGATAGCTCTGAACACACTGCCCCTGGTAAGGCCGGCAGCTTCGATCCAGTTCAGGTACGCCTCCACTGGGCAGAGCTTGCTCAGCGAAGGTGTCTTGTACTCGCGGCCGATGTTCTGCCGGTCTCCTTTGGTCGACCCGAGATAAAACCTAATTCCGACATAACGCTCGGCATGCGTGTTCTCGATCGTGAGCCTGGCCAGCTCATCTCCGCGGAACCCCCTCCAAAAACCAATAGTGAGGAGGGCGATGTCGCGAGTCGCCTTGAGCAAAGCGGCCATGTTGCCTGCAGCTCTTGCCTGAGCAGCCTCATCTTCCAGGTGTGCCACTGCTTTTTCGAGATGCAGCAGCGCCAGCGGGGTTGCTTGCTTCTGCTGAGCAGGGTGTACCGCCCGGATGCCTTTGAGCAACTGCCTGACCTTAGGGGCTTTCGTCGGGTCGGGGAAGCCGTGAAACCATCTCAGGCTATTCGAGGCAAACGCGACATGCTCCGCAAGGCAGTAGAGGCTTACGGTTTCGTTCACGTCAGAATCTTCGGTTCTGCTTGCCGCGGTGACGACGTCGACGGAAGCGACCTTGACCTTCTCGTGACCATACCAGCCGATCGGGAAGGGAGGATATCCCTTTTCGACACTATGGAGCTCGAATCGGCCCTTGAGGAAATGCTGGGCGTACCGGTTGATCTGAACGTCGCGAACAACATGCCTGAGCATCTCAAGCCAGAGGTCGAGCGCTCTGCCGTTCCCCTATAACTAGGAAAGGATTAGTGCCAAATGGCATGGCTCTGCATTAGAAAAATGTCGCAAATGCGTCAAATCTATCAAAAATGCGACATTTCTTGTGGCCTAACCTTGAATCAAAAATTCAAAAACGGAGTTCTCTTGTTTGTTTTCAAAAGCAAAGCAGCGGCGTCCCTACCACCTATCAACCCGCCAGATAGAGCTGGCCTGCACGGTCGTTCCTTGGCTTTTTGCACTTGATCTCTGCGAAGCGACTTTTTGAACGAGATCAAAGGTAAATCTTGAGGAAATTGACTGTGTCTGTGCTCGCACGAACGATTGTCGCCTCTTTGGGGCCTGCAAGGCCCTCAGCTTGCTTTTGCAGCCAAATAGCATACAAATAAGCCTGATTTTTTTGTGGGTATTTGACATCTTGATCAGACTCTGAGGTAGGGAGTACAAATGTACCCTTCGCTGGATCTTCACAAGCTGTCGCGCCTCCATCCAGGGGCGATTCTTGGCTTAGTCACAAGGTCAACGCAAAAGCAGTGAGGCAGGTGTCTCTAACCACTGGCTTTCGGGACAAACATCCCGGCGATGATCCGAGCATCGAGCAAAGCATGATGGGGAAGGTCTGACCCATCGTTAAGAGGCTCAAGGCTGAGTGCATTGGTTGGCGCCGGATACACATTCTGCGGCCACTTACCTTCGTAGTACGCGAGTTCGCAGAACAGCTCCCAATCGTACTCCGGGGCATCAGTCACCACTGTAGTCATGCAGTCGAATGAGCGTAGAAACGCTAACAGCCTGTCCCGGGCGTCGAGCATGGGACAGCTATAGTCGCCACCCCACAACTGAGGGAGCACGATCTCCTTTACGAAATCACTGCAGTCGTCCAGGTGCCATGTGTCGAGCAATTCGACATAAAATTCCCTGCCGTCTTCTGCTACCAGCGCCAGCGAAATCAGTTTTGCTGTGGCGTTGAGATGCGTGAATTCGCAATCCAGAAAAATTCTCATCAGAAGGATCCTGTACTACCAATGCTTCGTAAACGACTCACAATGCCTCAAGAAGGAATGCTCTGGAAAGCTGCGTTGGAACACCTGGGCCCCCAAGGACTTCTCGAAACCGTGGCTGATCTGCTGCGTTCGTTCGGGCCGAAACCCGCCCGCAGTCAAAAGGAGTATCTCGAGCGGCAATGGCTAGGCGAGGACATTCTCAGGATAGTTAAGAGCGCTCAGGTGGAGGCGGGCATCGAAGCGCCAGGCCCTGACGATTTGCCCAATAGCGTATCGATCCTGGCGTGCTACAGCGATTACCTCGCAGACCGTCTCCTGCTGCTAGTGCCCGCTGACGTCGTCCCTCGGGAACTGGTAGGGAGGCGGCTTGACGATGACTTAGGGGTTTGAAAGCCTAGCTGGACGCTTGCACAGAGGCCCTCTCGTAGCCTCTGTATCCTTTGGCTCTAGGTTTACTTACTGGTTATTGGCGAATCTACTCAATAGCGTTCTCGCTGTAACTAGAGCCAAGTGGAGTCTCAAGGTCGAGTGATCCTCATCCGATAACCCTTTGTGTGAGCCATCCGAATGCAGCATTTTCAGTAAACCGTTCAGCATTCCTTTTCCATCCTGATTCCATTCTGAACGGCTCTCGGAGAGAAATTCGCACTTCGCCAGAGCCTGGAACCCGTTGTTTAGAGAGGGATTTTCTGGTAATTGATCGGGCGCGATTAGTGTCGCTATTTCCAATATAAGGCTTTCGAGGAATGTCCTGATCTGGGCATTGGCAGCAGCCCAATCACCCCTTGTATGGGCGTCAATCGCCTGGTCAAGGTGGCCGCAAGATCTAGAGAAACCGAAGTTTTTCAGGTGCCGGTGCACTTGGTCATCACCAGCAGCCAAATCCACATTTTGTGGCAGGCTTCGTCTCAGCCATGGCGGATTCCCTTGACCACAGTCTCCTGCGTCCCACGAGACCGTAAAGCCATCCCGTGCCAGGCACCGCTCAAGCTGATTCTGCTCCGCGTATCTGGCGGGCGAACTCATGAGACGAACTGCCTCTCGGACTAGAGCCTCACCAAGAGTCATTTGCCCATCGCGGGCCCAGAAGACAAGCTCCGCACGCTCTAAAAGTGCTTTATTGAACACCACTCTCTTCTTCGATACTGACAACTCACTACCTGAGGGCACACATCGCTCCAGCTCGAGACGCTGAATCATCAGGTCGAAACCAGCGCTTGTCCCTGCTACCTCTATCAGGTCAGAAGCTGCCAGTAGCGTTTGGCGAGTGAAATACAGTTGGTCAGACATCACGTACCTCAACGTGTAATAGTTGCTCGATCATTGGCAGTTACGGATCCTTTGCATGAATACCTTCCCTGCACCATCATGAGCTACTACCGTGCCATCTCAGACTGTGGAGGCACAAGACCGAGACGCCTCGGACACGCCGAATCGCAGCGAACACGAAGTGGTGGTAGGTACGAAAGCTCAGCCGAAAGCCTCGTGGATGAGAGTTTGAATGACGGTGGCTGGCCCATGTAAGAAGTGTTCCTGGCTACTGATTTCGAAACGTACAGGATTAACGTGTATGACTTTCGCGCCTGCTCCTAGCGCACGTAAGGGCAGCTCCGCGGCTGGATACACGACACCGGACGTACCGATCGAGAAGAACAGATCACAAGCACCTGAGGCAGCAAAAGCCGCGTCCCAGGCTTCGTCTGGAAGCATTTCTCCGAACCAGACGACTCCGGGTCTGATGTACCCGTGACATACCTCGCACCGCGGCGGCTCAAGACGGCAACCATCCACTGGTAATTCATCGGAAGATAGGGGAGCCATGTGAGCATTGCCGCAGTCAATGCACCTGGGTGAGTGAAGGCTGCCGTGAAGGTGGATCACGTCTCGGCTACCAGCTCGCTCGTGCAGGTCATCCACGTTTTGGGTCAGGACTGTCAGCTTAGGAACGTGCTTAGCTAGCTCTGCTATCGCGAGATGAGCTGCATTCGGCTGCGCCTGGAGCACCTTCAGCCTACGAGACTCATACCATCCCCAGCACAGACTAGGATCCTCTCGGAATGCTTCGGCAGTTGCCAGTTTGGCAGGGTCGAATCGAGACCAGAGACCAGTCAATGCATCTCTGAACGTTGGGATTCCACTTTCAGCGGATACGCCGGCGCCGGTGAAAATCACGACGTGCTTTGCTTCCTGCAACAGCTTAACGATGGTACTGAGGGGCATTGAGATATCCTGGAATTCGCTTCACTCGAGCTTACCCGAGCCCACACCTGAGGTCATTGCGTGATGGCGATGACCAGGAAAGCAGAGCTTGAAAAGCGTCGCACAAATGTCCAGAAAACCAGGCTGGCGCTACGGAGCAGGTAAGGACGGGAGAGTGCTGCTCACATCAAATATAACTGTATATGCATACAGTATACTTGTTAGCTACGGAGAAACGCGTACCAATTGAGCGTATTTTGCATCGCTGGCGCTGATTGAGCAGCACGGAGCAGGCTATCCCCGCGCAGGCCCTCATTTTCTCGTAAACCCCAGAACACGGGCCTCCCAGGCTAACTGAGCTGCCTTTTCTGGACACTTATTAGACGGCAGCGTGCAGTGAGTATCAGATCTGCGCACAGGAGACATACACTGTATGCATATACAGCGCACGCTGCACGCGGACAAATCATTGCGTCCGATGGGTAGGCGGTTCGTTTTCCGAGATGCTAGGGTGAAGCTCTCGAGACACCATCCAACCCATCTAGAGGCACCAATGAAAAGGACAGGAAGTCGGCAGCGCGCAAGGGAAAGCATCGCGAGGATGATCGCAAAGATCCAGAGGCTCGAGACAGTACGTCACTCTGGGTATCCAGGAATCATTGAACGACTGAAGCGTATGTTTGGAGCTGCGCTCAGGACACAGCAGGGTGTCGAGAAGAACCGGCAATTACAGCAGAGCAGATGACTATACCGAGCACGATTACCTAGCGATTTTCTGAACAAGCTCTGAGCTCCTGGGCGACCCACTGCCGAAGAGACAAGAATCAGCACCCTTAATCAATCGCTGGCGCCTGCAGCCTTGTCGCCACTGAATGATCTCCGAAACTTCTCCACCTGACTCTGGCACGGGTATCGCTCGCAAGCGGAGCGCGCGAGGTGTGAGGATCGAAGCCCACCGGGCCAAGACGAATGCGAAGCGGGCGGCTTGGTTCACGAGAGCCGGCCCAACGGGCACGCCCTGGAAAGCCCTTTATGCCTACTCGTCGAGCTCCAACCGACATACCGGCTTACCACATCGGGTCAAAATGAACGTATGACCTTTCTCTGCGAGCTTGATAACTCGACGAAAACGTCGACGTGCCTGGCTCATGCTCATCACGTATTCCATAAAACCCTCTTAACCTAACAATCGTCGAAGAAGCCCTTCGACCTGTGTGTTCTCATACTTGGCGCATAGCTCGTCGAGCTTGGCGCCCCGACGCTCGCCAGTCGTAAGGCTCAGACCATGCAGCGCGTTAACTAGCCGCTGCTGCTCCTCAACGCCTTCGCGAACTTCTTGCCATATTGAATTGGCTAGCTTCACCAAGGACTCCAGCTCCGCCGCCAGAACCTGTGTTTCGATGAGCTTATTGCTGTTCACTGTCGTCTTGAGCGCCACTGCACGCTGCTCAAGCTCCTGGAGCTGCTCGCTCAAGCACGCAGCCTGGTCGATCGACGTAGCAACACCATCAATGAAGATTTTGTCTTCCTGAATGCTGTAGATGGCCAGCGAACCGTCGGCTCCGCCGGTGACATCCAGCGCCAGCACGTTGCCTAACCTCAGAGGCCGCGGAATCCACGTATGCCCCGTGCAAACGCGCCATACACCCAGGACGCCTTCACGATGGTGCTTAACGATCCGATCTCGCCCCCACAGGGCGATCTCCTCCATTGCGGGATTGTCGAGCTGTTCCAGGAAGGTTGACCAGGTCATGCCCGCGGGTACATCTGCATGCACGACACCCACGGCACCCCGATCCGACTGAACCTCAATGGCGATCGGCAAGCTCCGGAGCTTCCCAATGATCATCGCTTTGGACTCATCAGCAATCGTCATCCACCAGCCCGCGCCATGCGCCGAATAGCGAGCCTCGGGATTAGCCTCATAAGCATCGATCAGCATTCGCTCGTGGTTGCCTTGGACGCTGAAGAACCAGGGCTCCCCGAGCAACTTCAGCCCATCCAATACACCAGGCCCGCGATCAATCAGATCGCCCACAGCGATCAGTCGATCCTTGGCTTTATTGAAGCCCAATGCGTGCAGCCCGCGGTGAAGATCTGTAGTTTTGAAGTGGATGTCTCCGACTACAAAGTCGCGACCGTGGGGATTTTTTGGAAGCTGGAGAACCTTAGAATTCATGGGGCAGGGTACGTCTCCGGTGCCATTGCCGTTAAGTCGATACCCACCTATTTTCCCCTGCTGGAGCTCGTTCGTCGAGGAAATCGGCCCCTTCAGCAACGCCTCGTGTAATGATCCCATATGGGAACATTAAGGGCATTTTTAGGGGTTAATGTCCCCAAACGGGAACACTATGGAGAGCGCTGAGCTGGCGCTCAGACGAAAAATATTTCGTCTGAAGATATGGCTCAAGAAGTCGTTCAGCTTCGCCACGTCGGGCATGCGACTGCTGATGTGGTGCTCAAGGTTTACCCGGAGCTGAAGCCAGATAAAGACGCATGGATCTAGATTACCAAGGCTGATCTGTCTGGAGCTGGATTGACGGAAACCATGAAATCGCCTGGCTGAGCGCATGAGCCGAGACATCAAATCAAAGTAATGCGGCGAGATGAGTACGACAACATAGCCAGCCGCCTGGGATTGAAGACAAAAGAAAGCCCGCTGCTAGGCGGGCAAGGTCTATCACACGTAGGGATAGCTGGAGTGTCGGGCATCGCATGTGAAAAGGGCGTGAAGATAAGGTCAGCAAAAAGCTGACGTTCGTAGTTGACGTATTCAACGACCGAGATCCCAGTTTTTTCCGTCCGTATGCCGGCTGAGCGAGAACCCCTGACAATTCGGGATATGGTTCGCTATCTCGTACTCACGCCAATCCAGCATTGCTCGACTGTCGATCTCCTGAGGTTTCTCCTCGAGCAGCCAGCGCACGGTATTCATGACCTGCCCATGCGAAAAGACAACGATATCACTGGCCGACTGCTCTGCTAGTCGCTCAAGAAATGCCCGAGCCCTGGTCACTAGGTCGATGAAGGACTCAGCACCTTCACCGTCCGAAAAGGCAGGATCTGATCTCTGCCAGTAAGCCTCGACCCAACCCCGCCGCTGTGCGACCGTCGTATCTACACAGCGTGCTGGCGCCAGGTAGGTGAATTCGTAAACCGGCCAAGTTTCGAAAGCAGCATCGGGATAGAGTGCCGTGGTGGCCAGCGCGGTAACTTGGGCGCGAAGGAACGGTGAGGCGAGAATGAGCCCTGGGGCGCTGGTGATCGACTGCGCGACGTTGCGGGCTTGCTCCAGGCCTTTTGCCGTCAAAGGAATGCTTGCGTGATCCCTAGTTGGCTCGCCAGCGTTGGCGGCGCTCTCGCCGTGGCGTATCAGCCTGACGTTCTTCATTGACTATCCATCCTTGGCTTACGTTGCTTGGGTTGCGCCATGCTGGCATGGCACCGTATGGGATAGCCATGCGAAAGGGAGAGATCGTGAAAAGAGAGCTCTCTCTGGCAGAATGCAGAGTAGTGTGTTCGTTCTCTCTGGGGGAAACTCGTGCTGACATTTTCGGCGCTAAGGATGCTGGCTCAGGAAGCACCTCAAGATCTGATGAGCTGGTCGCGCTTCGTGGCGCAGACTGAGTTCGTCTGGCAACACCCCGCCTTGGTAACAGATGGTGAAGGGTGGCAGGCCCTCTGGTTTGAGATGGAGATACTCAATGCCCTTGCCTTGGCCGAGTGGGAGCAGGAAGGATCCCCTCAAGATTGGTCGCACCGGTGGAGGGAAGGGTACGAGCAGGATGCGCGTGGATTGGTTCTGGCGCTGATTGCTCTGATCGTCTGCCCTGAATCATCAGAGTAATCCACCACACAGACGAACTGTCGCGCAGCTATAGGGCAGGGGAGCGGATCTCATCTTGCTTCGCCCTCGCAGCGAGGGAAGGCTGAAGTCTAGAGCTTAAGTGCCCATGGGAAGCAACGCCCAGTCCAGGTACACCGCCATGACCTTGCAGGTGCTCGATTTCGCAGCGCAGGCTGTTAATGAGATCCACTGGAGAACTGCCGGTCTGCTCGCTCAGGGTGAGGGTCAGTATGGTCAATGGACTCAACTCCAGGCGTTGACTCACCTGCTCGAGCTTGTCCAACGTGATGCTTGCTCGAGCCCCCTCCAGCTTGGAAATGAACGTCCGGCTCGTATCACCGAAATCTCGCTGCGAGATGTTTCGCTTGCTGCGAAGCGCGCGAAGGACAATGGCGAATGATGACTTCAGTGACATATACGGATCCTCCGCTTGAACTGACAACCTGCATCCACCCGCGTCCACAGATTCGAAACCGGCTGCTTCGCCAGGGAGCGGGGACGCAGAGGTCGACCCTGCGCCGAAATACTGTTGATGCATACAGTATATACAGCTAATCTTGCCGGGAGAACATTTGTATCCTTAGCAGCGACGAGCGTTATGACGAACCTAAACGAGACCGCAGACGACCGCTTTGCCTTCTTCTCGAGGGAAGAGCTGCTCGAGCATCAGTGCCTTTTGCTGGAGAGCGAGCTGGCCCTTATGGGAGGAGAGTTGACGGCTTCCCGCGAGAAGATCGCCACTCTGGTTTTGATGTGGACGGGTATCAAAAACGAGCTCAAAGAGGCTGAGGCTGAATTGAGCAAGGCTAGGTACCAGCTTGAGGTAAGCAATACGGCACACTGACCATGTAGGCTACCTGCGGAACCTCAGACGCTGAAGGGTTCGCGGTTGGCCGGCAAATCTTATTGCTCGAGATCAGGGCGTGTATGCATTGAGGTGCACCTGATGAAGCGTACAATTTTGGGAATGGCCGAGGCTGGCGAGTCACTTTTGCAGCAAGCTCTCCAGGCAATCCGTGCCTATCACACAGCACAGGCCGAAGGTAGGCCCACTGCTGAAGTCGAGCGACTGAGGCTAGAAGCTGATCACCTTTACCAAACCGTCATTGATTATCAGCTTCATAAAGCTGGTACGTTGGGTGAAATTCAGCACTGAAGCGGTCACAGCAGCGGTCGCTCAAGCATGAGATCTGAAAACTGCTCCAGATTCTGGATGGCGGAAGCGCCCGAGCGATCTAAGTAGTGCCCCTCGATGCCAACCGCTCGCGCACCGTCTCGATCGCATCGGGTTGAGTCGCCTACCATCCAAACCACAGGTGCAGTTGCTCCGGCAGATTGCCCCGGCCTGGCGCCAATTATCTCAAGTAGGGCCTTGTAGATACGAGGATCGGGTTTAGCGGCGCCGACCTCGTAGCTGAATGCATAGGCATCCATGCTCGGGAAAAGCCGCTTCACCGCCGCGCCATAGGGTTTTGCGAGGTTGCTGCAGATACCTAGAGCAACACCACGTTCCTGGAGCATGGCGATTGCTTTGATCGCGTCAGGATATGCCTCGATGGAGTCGAGCTCGGCCTGCAGATCGGTCTCGATCTCGTCCATGCGTGACTGTGAGGGATGGATGCCCAGATGCTTGGCGACACCTTGCAGATCCAAGTTCAGCGTCATGATGAGATGTGCATCGCCTGGGTGAGGGCGCCGGCCCTGCTTGATGCCTTCGCGCAGCAATTGGCGGTATGGATTCGTTCTGTGGCCTATTCGTACAACCGTGCCGAACGCATCAAAAATGGCTGCTCTACTGTTCATCAGCTCTCACTCTGATCTTGTGATGGCGGTAAGGCGATGCTTGGCCTACCGCTACGTACACTTGATACGGACGGTCAATCCACGAAGGCGAGCTCCGCCTGCATGCAGTTCAACTCATGATAGCTCCTGGCTCTACGAGGCAAGCGACGCACTTGGTGGCCCATCTCTGGGATCATTCGAAGGCCGGGCAAGCCCTCTTCCTGCTGCAGACCTGCGATCTCTAATTGCAGCTTGGAAACCAGCTCAGAAGGAGGCTTACCCGTTTCCTCACTGAGCGTCAGGGTGAGGAGGGTGAGCGGGCTGAGTTCCAGACGTCGACTCACCTGATCGAGCTTGTCCAATGTGATGCTCGACTTACCTAGCTCCAGCTTGGAAAGATAGGTACGGCTGGTAGTGTCAGCGAAATCTCTCTGGGTGATGTTGCGCTTACTACGCAGTGCACGAAGCACGCTGGCGAAGGAGGCTTTGAGCGTCATGCTTCAGTCTCGGCGGATTGGCTATCTCGATAGGAGGCTACGTATTCAGCTTCCAGCCTACCACGGCTGGAAAATGAGAGCGTCCATGCGTATACCTTGAATGACGTCGTCATCGACTCCAGTCTGCCTATCCCCAAGTGAGTGAAGTGAAAATGAAGCCGATGGATCTGAGCAAGGTCTTGATGCCGGATGATCCGATGTACACCGAGGCCGTCGAGGCCTTGAAGCGGTACCACGAGGCTCAATCCAGCGGCGTCACTGGTGTGGAGTTGGAGCGCTTACGGATGATTGCCGAGCAACAGTTCCAAGCGGTGACAGACTATCAGCTAGGTGCACTTGGAGGTCTACCCCCGGAAAATCACTAAGGCGCTAGCCAGCGGGAGTCCAACCTCGAGAGCAGCGTGCATGCTGGCGCTAAACGGGGCGCCTATCGTATATAGGGACAATCCGCCGATAAGAGCTACGTTTCAGGTAGGATGCTGGAGCCTCTGCAGCCCAAGTCGGGTCTGCTCCTGACCTGCTTGAGAGTCATCTATGAACGGGCATTCGGACGCCTTCATTCAACTCAATCGTACCTTCTCCAAAATCGTCCTCGATGCAGATGTCGACGACGACGCAGACCTAAACGCCAGACACAACCGAGCAGGAAAACTCTCCTGGTCTGACCTGTTGAGCCATCACCGCGTAATCCTGCTATCAGAGGCAGGCTCAGGTAAGACTGAAGAGATCAGGAATGTCGCTCGACAGCTCCGAGGTGAAGGAAAGCCAGCATTTTTTCTGCGAATTGAGCACATCAAAGACTTCTTCGAAGGCGCATTTGAAGAAGGTACGCACGATGAATTCATCACCTGGTGCAGCTCGGGCACAGAAGGCTGGATCCTTATGGATTCAGTTGATGAAGCGAAGCTGCGAAGCCCGCTCGACTTTGAGGTGGCCATACGCAAGCTCGGCTTGTATGCGAAGAAGGCAGGTGACAATGCTCACATCGTTATCACCAGTAGGCTTTCTGCCTGGCGCCCCAAAACTGATCTTGCGCTGTGCCAAAGAGAGTTTCCGTTCGCAGCTGGCTCCGGTGAAGCAGCAGAAGGTAAAGACGCTGCAGGCCCCTTCATGCTTGTCACCTTGGACGACATCCAGGGGGAGCAAATTGACACATTCTTGAGAGCTAAGGGCGTTGAGGACGTGGATAGCTTCAAAGTGGCTATTGAGCGAACCGAAGCGAGCGGGCTCACAACCCGTCCGTTGGACTTCCTTGAACTCGTCCTCTTCTGGAAATCTCAGGGAAAGATTGGATCTCGCTACGACCTGATGCGTAGCAGCATTGAACGGCGGCTCCAGGAGCATGATACGAACAGATCACATGCCAAGCCGATAGCTCCCAATAAACTCCGCCACGGGGCAAGACTGGCTGCCCTGGCTACTACGTTGGCTCAAACGTCTGCTATCCGGATCCCTGATGGGAACCGAAACACTAGAGGGATGCCGCTAGATGGAGTTCTCGGTGATTGGACTGAGGTCGAATGCGAGGCCTTGCTCAGCCGGCCTATTTTCGATGAAGGAATCTATGGCACCACGCGTTTTCACCATCGCTCAGTAAGGGAGTACCTCACTGCAGAGTGGCTACACCATCAAATCCTGAGCGAAGCCTCCCGCGTCAGGATTGAAGGCCTCTTTTTCAAGACGCATTACGGCCGCGAGGTCATAGAGCCCACGATGCGACCTGTTTTGCCGTGGCTCTCATTGCTTGATGAACGCATCCGGGAACGAGCTATCCGTGTCGCTCCGGAGATTTTTTTTGAGGACGGTGATCCTAGGCATCTCCCGAGCGACTCGCGGCGTGTAATTCTCCGGCGAGTGTGTAAGACGCTGGCCCGACCTGCACATGATTGGACAGTCACTGAGCACACGGCTGTTCAGTTGTTCGCGCACACCGACCTTGCGGAAGTCGTAAAAGAGCTCCTTGCCGAATACTCTGAGCACAGCCACATCGTTTCCTTCCTGCTTGATATGGTTGCCCAGGCCAGGATGTTTGCCGTAATTCCAGACGCCTTAGATTACGCCCTTAATGTCAAGGACAACCGCGTCAAGGTGGCTGCAATCCGCGCGGTCAAAGAGGCAGGTTCTGCAGATGACGTCGCTAGCCTACGAATAGAGATGCTGGCGCGAACCTCCAAATTCGGGCGTGACTGCTTGGCAGAGCTTCTAGAAAACCTGCCGATGGATGAGGTGTGGATTCGGTGGCTTTTAGACTCTCTGTCGCGCTCTGCGCGTAAGCCGAGCTACAGCAGCAACGATGAACTCGCTTTTGCGATCTCGGACGTCGTGGACGCATCCCCAACAGAGCTCCTTCATCTATTTCTTGAAGGAGTGGATGAGCTTTTTGATAAGGCTCCCGCAATTGATCGCGGCTACTGCGAGATCTCTAAACGCTTTTCCTGGTTGGCAGAACCCGCCGCTCAGGCAGCGCTGCGCCTCCTGAAATCCAAAGATGCGAATGCTATGGAGCCGCGTGTGCTGTCTGTTCTGCGAAAGCTTTCTCGCCTAGACAGCTACAACGACCTTGCCGACAGGAGTGCGATCACAGAAGTGAGGGAGCTCGTGCCGACTTGGCCCGAAATGGATCATCTACTGTTCTGGCATGATGTCATCGAAACGCGCAAAAGCGCGGAGAAGGCTATTGCCGACACCTGGGATCTCGGCGGTTTCCGGCATCTTTGGACATACAACACCCAAAATTTTGAGCGTGCATGCGCTGACATTACACAGAAGACAGAACTCGATGATCAGCTCATGGCATTGAGTCTGGCGTTTCACATCCACCAAGAAGCTGGTCGTCCTGCGACCTGGCCCGAGCAACTTGAAACCTCGTGTGGGGGGCGTCTGGAGCTCCTTTCAAAGCTGGAGTCCCTTAGCAAGCCTCAGTCGAGCGAGATGACTAAGTTTGAGCGTCGTCAAGCGGAGCTGAAGGAGAAGCAGGAACGTCGAGAGGCCAAAGAGCAAGCAGAGTGGCAATCTTGGAAAGAGGGTTTGGCCGAAAATCTCGCATGCTTGCTTGGCTCCGCCACACCAGGCGCTATCACCAACGCCCAACATACTCTTGAACGCAAGAGGCGCTCACTGGCGACAGGCACAGGCAAGAGCTCACAGGGTGACTGGGCTTCACTCATTCCTGAGTTTGGAGAGCCAATTGCCAAGGCCTTCCGAGAAGGCGCCATCAGGTTTTGGAGGACTGCCCCTCAGAAGTTACCGAGCGAAGGAGGGCACGCCTTTGTACCATCAGCGACTGTATCATTCGGCCTAACTGGGCTCGCTATAGAGACCACAGAACAGCCAGATCTCTTCTCACTGATGACCGTCGCCGAGGCTGACATAGCGGCGCGTTTTGGCTTGCTCGATCTCGGCTTCCCGACTTGGCTATCGAACCTGTTCTCTTACCATCCTGGTGCCGTTGCGGGACTCGCTCTCCAGGAGATCGAGAGCGAACTCAGTGCAGCTCCAGGTGAGTCGCACCACCATTGCATACTAGAAAAGGTGCGAAGGAGTGGTGCTTGGATGTTCGACCATATCGCCCCGTCACTCATCTCGCGGCTGGAGAAACCACTCGGAAGCGTCGCCGGTCTTCAGCTGGCGCTGAGCATTTTGAATGATTCGTCCATTGCTGATGACGCGATTTCGAGGTTGGCCAGTGTGATGGTTCTCCCCAGTAGCGCGCCTGAGATAGCAGCCACATGGTTTGCTGCTTGGATCGGGACGCAGCCAATCGTTGCAATCCCGGCTCTAGCGCAACACCTCGGAGCACTGACATCTGAGGAGGACAAGGCAAAACTCATGATGCTCTGCCTGACGGTTATCGCAGGTAACCGCAACGGTAGCCGCTGCCGTCAACAGTACAAAGCCCCTCAGCAAGCTGCGGATTTGTATCTACTGGCCAGCAAGTACATACGAGTTGAAGACGATATCGACCGCCTAGGAAAGGGCGTCTACTCGCCTGGTCTGCGCGATGACGCTCAGGACGTAAGAAATGGTCTCCTAAACATCATTCGGGACACCTCTGGCCATGAAGCTTTTCTCGCACTCGAGAAAATTGCTTTTGAACATCCAGCACAACGTCTACGAGCATGGAGCGCGTTTTACACGGAGCAAAGAGCCACTGCAGATTCAAAATCTTCGCCTTGGGAACCGGCGGACGTAGTCGACTTCCAAAACCAGCTTGAAAAGGCACCAGCTAACCACCGCGAGCTATGGAGTCTTGCGATTGACCGTCTCCACGATTTGAAGCACGACCTTGAAAATGGAGACTCGAGCATTGCAGAAATCCTGCTGCTCGCTAACCAAGAGACTGCCCTCCGCAAATTTATCGGAAACTGGTGCAGAGACCGTGCGGGAGGACGCTACGTCATTCCGCAGGAGGAGCAGCTCGCAGATGACAAACGCCCGGACTTCAGAATGCATAGCAGCCGATTTGATGGGCCAGTGCCTATCGAGCTGAAGCTCGCTGACAAATGGCCTGGGTCGCGGTTGTTCGAGCGACTTGAGAATCAGCTGGGCGGAGACTACCTACGCGACAAACGCTCTAGCTGCGGGATATTCCTTGTGGTTAATCAAGGAGGCAGAGGAATTTGGGAGACACCGAAGGGCCGATTAGCTTTTGACGAGCTCGTCATGGCACTGCAGGATGAATGGCAGTCCTTGGCCCCTAAATATTCAAACGTAGCTGACATCAAGGTCATCGGCATTGACCTTACCAAGCGAGGGGGGAAAGCTGCAGCAAAAGCTATCAAAGCCAACCAGGCGAAAGCCGGGCAGAGCGAGGGGGAGTAGACCATGGCCGATCTGATTGAACGAGAACGCCAGTTCAGACAGCTGCTTTGGGCTCTCTCCGATCTCCGCCCCCGCGACCCTAAAGGGCGATCTGCATACTTTGGCTCCGTCTTGTACGCACCTCCTCATGCTCGTCAAAACGTCGAATCACCCCTCGGGCCGCAAAATATTAGACATCCAATCAGTTCCGGCGCCGTGGCTGGAGCGTTTTACAGAAGTGAGCCGAGGATCCATACGAGTAGAAGCTAGCTCGCATTCTGATGATTTGGAGAAATTCGTTAGCGAATGGGAGAAGTAAGGTTACCCCACGCTTGGCGTCCGAATGCGACCGTCAGCGAGCGGGGTTCTGAAGACTATTGATGAGGTAAACATGGAAGTTAGGCAGGTTACCCTAAATGACATCAACGGATTTTACTCGCTTTTTTGTGAAGTAAATGCCGAAGGCCTTTACTCAGCTCGCTCAATCCCGCCCCCTCTAGAAGCAATAGAGCGAGCATTAATGCAAGTTGTAAAAAAATCTTGGCCTGTGTACGTGATAGAGCATGATGGTCAAATAGTGGGCTCGGCGGAGGCCTACCCGGAAAGCTTCTGCCGACCTCGCGGTAGCGATAGCATCGGTGTTCTGGGGATGCAAGTGAAACGGGAATATCGCCGCAATGGCCACGGCACTGCTCTCCTTTCAGCCGTGATTGAGCATTGCCGAGGTGCGGGCTTCACCTCGGTGGATCTCAGTGTCTTTGAGTCAAACAAGCCTGCCAGATCACTTTACGAAAAGCTTGGTTTTACCCGCCTGGAAGACCTTCCGCCGTGCACTCTTGCGTGCGGCAAGCTTGAGCAGCCCATTAAGATGCGTCTAGCGCTCTGACCATCATTCAGATGGCTCGGTTCAGGGCTGACAGTGTCAATGCGTGATGACTAGACGCTTACGAAATAAGTGACGTTTCTTCTAATGAATCGAAGTCATTGACCGAAAGACTGCAGATAGATGCACATTTCTCAATGCTTGCATTCGTCAAGACAAAGCGAGGCAGAAATTAATTTATTTTTCCTAAAGGTTTGACTAAGGGCAGCCGTATATATAAATAACAACTTGAATAGGTGGAAGTGGAATTTTCAATGCATCGTGATCCAGGAATTTCAACAGCAGGTAGTAAAGTCTCCTTTGAGTCTATCCGACCTCTACACTGGCAGGGATACGGACTGAAGAGCGCATTCATTGGGGAAGTCGCCACCAGGGGCGGTCACGTATACCTAACCTTAGATGGATCTGAATACGCTTTCAGCGCACAGCAATCCACAGAGATTTCGAAGAATCTGCTTCAAACGTTTGGTATCTACGCAAAGCTGGGTGTTTTACAACCAGATGATGAGCAGAAAGATCTTTTGGGGGGGTGTGAGATATGGCAACAGATCATGGCAAAGCGGCTGGGTTCTACTTCCTTGCCCTCTATGCATGTCTTCAAGGGGACGACCCACGGCTGGGAATTCGTGGCCTCTGCGGACTTCGAGCGACCGGATAATCCCAGCAGCGGATCTAGGTATCATAGGGTTTGCATAGCGCTTGATGAAGAAATTAGCCTTCCATGCATCAGCATCGACAACCGAGCGTTTGCTTTCAGTATTGTGGATGCGCTATGGCTGATCGAGAATCTTCAGATTGCCGGGTACCTCGCAGCGATGGCTGACGAATAGGCTTGCCTGCAGAGGGGGGTGATTCTCGTGCAGAAGCCCGAGGCTAGGGGGTTGTAACGTAGTTTCTGGAATGTAACATCAGCCACGTTACATTCCAAAAACCACGTTACAAACCATGAGGTCAGGCCCCAGGGGCAGAGCGTCTCTTTGCTTCAGCCAGGTGCTCGTTAAGCTTCGCAATGCTCATAACCTCCGATCCACGATGCACCACCGCATGGCAATTCGGGCACAGCGGGATCAAATCCTTTATTGGATCGAGCTTGTACTCTGCGCCGATCGTACTCAGAGGAACTATGTGGTGGACATGGATGAGCCCTTCAGCAACCTCGCCATAAGCCAGTCCGAAGTCAAATTTGCACGCAAAGCAAACCGCTTTGTAGTGATCAATACATGCTGCCCGAGCCTGAGCGCTACGCTCATAGGCATTAACCGTTACCTCTCGGACAGCGCCCTCGAGGTACAGCTCGGGCTGACTGACCTCTTCAGGGAGTGCAGGCATCGGCAGGTCGTCGTACGCAAACCAGTCGCCATCCTGCTTCAATAGCCATTTACGCGTGATGGAGCGCTCAAAATCTTTGATCTTTGCAGGGCCAGCACCGTCCTCATCCTGGCGCTCATCCGAGTGTGTAATCTTGAACGTATAGAGTTCGTATCCTTCCTCTCCAACCAACCTGAGATGCTCGACGCTCTGCGAGTAACCATGGTTTCGACGTCCATTTTCGATTTCCCAATCCTCGCTGAGAAGGAGTGAACGACCGCCACTTATGTGGATATCCCATGCGCCAAAAATGATCTGGCGCTTTTGGTGATTCACAAACGACCAGCTCCACGTCCAGTTGTTACACGTCGCCCCCAAGGACTCTATGAACGCTTTGCGGCTTGGGTAGTAGGGAGTAGTCATACGCAGATCCTGTGCGTGGAGTGCCGGAAGGGGTGGTGAGGGACGTACGGAACGTGACGGAGTCGACAACGTTAGCGCTCCGCTTATAGCATCAGGCCACACGGCCATCAAAGCGCCATACAAAAGCACTTCGCCAAGGAACGTCGACTGTGATCACAAAAATCCGCATCCGTGGGTATCGCATCTACAAAGATTTCGAGCTTAAACCCAACCCAGGCGTGAACATCCTCGTCGGTGACAATGACGCAGGGAAGTCCACATTGATGGAGGCCATCTCGCTGGCGCTGAACGGCCGGATAGGTGGACGAGGGATCCTCGAAGAATTGAACCCACACTGGTTCAACACTCAAATGGTGGCTGAGTTTCTGGCCCTACTGGATGCAGGGAAGACGCCTAAGCTCCCGGAGATTCTGATTGAGCTTTATCTACAAGATGTAGCCGATTTGCAGGTGCTACTCGGTGCGGTGAATGCGGACGTGCCGACCAACGTGTGCCCGGGGGTATTCCTCTCCATTTTCCCGAACGAGGAATACCAGGACGAGCTGGATCAGTGGCTCAAGGATCCATCACCCCTGTTGCCCGTTGAGTATTACACCTACGAATGGCGGTCGTTTGCTGACAACGAGCTCACTCGGCGCCCGCGGGCGCTTTCGGTGGCCACGATCGATTCTCGGACGGTCAAGTCCGCCGCTGGGGTTGACTATCACCTTCGACAAATTCTGAGCGATCACCTGGAGTCGGCTGAGAAGGCGCAAATCTCGCTGGACTATCGAGGCGTCAAAGCATCCATGACTGAAGGAGCGCTGGCGCCGGTGAACAAGCGCCTCGAGGGTCTTGGCGCTGCACTGCAGTCAGAGCCTATGGCGCTAGCAATGGATCAAACGTCCCGTACATCCTGGGATAGCGTGGTCACTCCTCACGTCGACGGCCTTCCGTTCGCGATGGCTGGCCAGGGGCAGCAAGCCGCAATCAAGATCTCCCTCGCGATGAAACGGCATTCTTCAAGCGTGAAAATCGTGATGATCGAGGAGCCGGAGAACCACCTCTCACACACCAGCCTAACGACACTGCTCGACCGTATTGAAGACCTGGCCACGGAGGAGCAGCAGCTCTTCATCTCTACCCACAGCACCTACGTTTTGAACCGGCTTGGCCTCAATGCGTTGCTACTACTCCACCGCAACAGCGCGGCCAAGATCACGGAGCTCGATCCGACAACGGTGAGCTACTTCCAAAAGCTTCCAGGCTACGACACCCTCCGTCTCGTACTGGCGAGAAGAGTCGTCCTGGTTGAGGGGCCATCTGATGAGATCATCTTCGAGCGTGTCTATAAGGATCTGTACGATGCTCGCCCGATGGCCCATGGCATTGATGTCATCAGCATGCGCGGGCTAGCACTGGCTCGGTGCTTAGAGCTTTGTGCTGCGATCAACAAGCCGGTCGCCGTAATGCGAGACAACGATGGCATAGATCCAAACGAGCTGCGTGAACCAGTTGAGAAGTGGTTGGAGGCGAAACGCAGAGATCTGTTCATCGGTGATGTCGTTCACGGCAAAACGCTTGAGCCGCAGCTCATCACCGCCAACGGTGAACCTCAGTTACGGAAGACGTTGGGCATCAAAGAGTCAGCCGTATTACTGACGTGGATGGCACGTGAGAAAACGGAGGGTGCAATTCGAATCGCCGAATCTGCCGAAGCCTTCAGCCCACCTCCTTATATGAAGGCCGCGGCGGAGTTCATTCACAATGCCTAACCATCTGACCCTGGCGGTCGCCGGCGGGAGAAAAACTCAGGGCCTCGTAGATCACTGCAAAGGTCTGCCCAGTGATCGCCGCGTCCTTGTCGCCACGTTTACCCAGACAAATCAGCAAGAGCTTTCCCATCGGCTTCGAGCACAGGCTGGTGATCTCCACAACATCGAGGTGTTGGGTTGGTACACGTTTCTACTTCGCCACTTTGCGAAGCCGTTCCTGCCGGTGAAATTTCCCGGTGAACGGGTAGGGGGCTTCAATTTCGAAGGGCGCCCCTACAGGTTCGCCAAGGGCAAGCAAAGGTTCATGGACGGAAGCAACCAGATCTACGGCTGCGAGCTCGGCCGCCTGGCGCGCGAGCTAATGGCTGCAACACCTGCGTTGCTTCGCCGCCTGGAGCATCTCTACGACGAGATTCTGATCGACGAGGTTCAGGATCTGAGTGGTTACGACTGGGAGATCATCCATGATCTGCTGCACTCTCGAATCGACGTTCGCATGGTCGGTGATGTTCGCCAGGCCGTGCTGTCGACCAACCCGAGGGGCCAGAAGAATAAGCAGTATGGTTACGCCGGCGCTCTTGAATGGTTCCAGGAACGCGAGCAAGGAGGGCTGTTGAGCATCAATTACGCGACAGTCACCTATCGCTGTCGGACGGAGATTGCAACGTTCTCTGACACCATTTTTGATGCGTCCTGGGAATTTCCAAGCACCACCTCAGAAAACCACGAGGTCTCAGACCATGACGGTGTGTTCCTGGTGCACTCAAAGCACGTTGACCAATACGTTCAACAGTACCGACCGCAATGCCTTCGTGCCATGGCAGCATCCGGCAAGGAGTTTGCCCTCGACTATATGAACTTCAAGGTCTCCAAGGGCGCGACGTTCGAGCGTGTGCTAGTCGTACCCACAGGGCCAATCACGGCTTTCATTCAGAAGGGAGCCTGCCTCGAAGCCACCTCTGCAGCCGCATTTTATGTCGCTGCAACACGCGCAAAGCAGAGTCTTGCAATCGTGATCGACAAGCCGGGCAAGTCGACTCTGCCGGTCTGGGAACCCTGACCACTTGAACCGCTCCATCCAATCAAAAAGTTGCCAGTCCGGCTAAAGTTTTCGCGATTTTGTACCGTTGTTGTAGTGAAGACCTCTAAATCGGGACTGGTACTTTGACTGATCAAACAACCGCATCACCTTCAAAAATCGACCCTGTCCAATTGATCGAATCGTGCAACGACTCATCGCTGCCAGTGGTACACACATCAGATGGAAACCGTATCTCCTTGACGCTCGAGGGCGAGAGCTACGATCTGTCCGCGGTACAAGCAGACGCGCTTGCATCAGGCCTTTACGAATCCGCTTTGCGTTCAGGAGCGGACACCGTCACCCCTTGGGCAGAGCATCAGGTTGAATCAGTAACCCCCATACCTGTGCCTCAATCAAAAAAATTCGGTGTGAGTGAAGTGAGCTCAGCCGATTTCAGAGACGTGAAGTTTCTTGCGATGGGTTGGCTTTACGAGGGTGAGGGTGAAGACCCTGATTTTCCAAAGAACGTGGTCTTCATCAAGGTCAGCCAGCGGGATGAATTTGTACTCGAGCTGGGGGAATCGCATCACCAACTATCTCTGACACAGGTCGAGCTGCTGTATCTTGGGCTAGTACGCGCTGCCTTCGGTCTGAGGCACAGGAGGTGGGAGGTCAACGGAAAGTCGATTCGTTGGCACAGCGTTCAAGAGGCAGCTTTAGGTGAGACCTGTCGGACTGGCTGATGATCTCTGGCCGCGCGGGAAGCAGTGGCGTTGGAGATCAAAAAGAGGGCCCCCTTGCTGGAGCCCTCTGTTTAGCTGAGACCGGTTATGCAGATGCTCGCTGGTCTTCGGAGTGAGGCGTGCCACCAAACGCCCTAAGATCGTAGGCCTGTCTGAGCGCCGTTTCATCATCCGAGTGCACCCGGGCCTGGGCAAAAGGCGTGTTGAGGAATCGCCGGCGCTCTGCATTGCTCAACTCAGACCAGAACCTCACCTGGCCTAGCGCATCAGGCACCCCAAACTCCCCAAGCAGGTAACCCTCTAGAGCGGTAAGGCGTTGTTGGCCGTCCAGCAGCACCTCACTATTGATCGCAAACGCTCCAGTGCGATCGGCATACGCATACCAGTCATTGACCAAGTACGAACCAAGGTCTGCCCCCATCCAAATCGAGGTAATGAACCTGACCTTCTGCTCATCCGTCCACACAGCCGGGCGCTGCCAGGGGGCGAGGGGATGACCCATGGCGAATCGGGTTGCCCATGGGTATTGGGCGCGTGCCTTGGCACGGTCGGCCGAAAATTTCTCGAGGTTGGACGCCAGTGTGTGTACCTGGTGCATGTAGAGCGTTGAATCAAGCTGGTTTTGCGGCATGCGGATGCAGCTGGAGTCGTCGGCGCCGTTGAAAATCTGGAATATTGAGCGATTAGAGGCCATTAGATCTCAACAAAGTGTTGTTTCGAGCAGCGCGCACACGGTGGGGCATTTAAGTAAAGGCGCGAATGTAGGCTTGGCAAGATAACACAAACATTACGGGGGGAAATTCAACGCGAGCAGAACCTGGTCTGCTTGGAGATCAATACAAAACAGTCCAAAACAAAGAAATGTACTGTATACGGCATGGGAAGTAGCTTCGCGTACCATATACAGCACATCGTTGCTGGCCGCTAAACCGGCAGTGCATCTTTGATAAATGCTCATTCATTTTTCGTTGGTATGGAGATAAAGCGCAACAAGACACTCATGTCTTCCCGCAAGCGGAGCGCGCAGGCCTGCGGCTGAAGGCGTGAGGATGGCAGCCCGAAGGGTGGCTTGGTTCACAACAGCCGTCCCCTAAGGAGAACGCTAGAAAGAGTGATTAGGGGAGGGTGCTGGACAGACTGTCAGTCCTCACCCCTCGTTCTTGAGCGCTTCCGGTGTGTCGGATCGACTAAATGCATTGCGGCTTCACGACTACGCAAGACCTGTTCGCGGATTTCCTCGGGATCAATCGACATCCCGCCGCGATCAGTGACCCGCAAGGTTCTGAGTTGGTTGAGTGCTTCGATGAACTCGCGCTCACGCCTAATCTCACTCTTTGGCCTGAGATCCGGGAAGATGATATCCCAGATACAATACAAGAAATCCATGGCGCACAGCCTCCTAGGAATGAAGCTAGAGTTTAAATTTCCGCCCGCAACTACTATGGAGAAGGTGGGGCTCTTAGCCCCTGTCCCGCATGCCGACACCTCGCACAGAAAGGCTACGTTCTTGGTCATGCGAGTGATAGTAGACGTTCTGAGTGGTACTGAGACTGCTATGGCGCAAGTCCATCTGCAGATCCTTAGGGCTACGCAGCGGCGCATCGAACGTCGCAGAGGTATGTCGCAGCCAGTGCGCAGAAGCTGCACGCAGGCTATTCATTTCATGCTCTTGACGCTCCTCAACGCGCATACGCGCCAAAGCGTTATCGAATACTGATTGGAGTAGGGCGCGCACTTGTCGCCCCGATAGTCCTGAGCGACCTCGAAGCGTCATCAGCAGAGGCGTCTGCTCATTCCATTCTGGCAACGGCGACAGACCAACAAACCGGCGGTAGCGCGTCAGGTAATTGGAGACGTACTCATCCCTGACTGCGACCTTCCCGGCCTTGTTGCCTTTCCCGACCACGTGGTACCACCAATTGCCCTCTGGATCCTGGCGAAAATCACCCATGACCGGATGCCAATTCGGCCGGCCAACAATGTCGGAGACCCGGAGATACATCGCAAACAGTGTAGCGACGATGAACAGAGTGCGCTCGTGCCGCTCTGGCTCATCATGAGCCATCCGTTCGGCGGTCTCCAGCACGTAGTCCCACTGCAAGGGCGTCAGGGCGCGATTCGAGCCCTCCTCTTGCGGCGTTCCACGGTTGAGGGAGCGCTTCTTGATCATCCGGAAAGGGTTCGCCGCAGCTGTCCCGTCTTCGATCATGTATTCAAAGAACCGGCTGCAGATCGTATAGATCTGGTTTAGGGTACTAGGAGAAGGCTTATAACGAGTGACGCTCGAGCTCACGCCAGGCTTTGCATCTCGCGAGGAAGCGTCGAGTGCTGACTTCAGTTCACTCGATGAGTCCTTGGATTGCTTCAGGCTGAACGGCCTCCATTTCTCGTTTGGCATGACAGGATCACCCCAAGCGGACTCGGTCTGATCACTGGTCACGAACCGGCCACGTACGACCGGGCCAATCCAGTCCGCTGGAGGATTACGGCAGAACTCCAGATAGTCTTCAGCATCTTGGCGTTTGAGCTGATCAAAAGGCTTCTGCTTGATGATCAGTGCCCATAGCAGCAGCCGCTCTACATGGGTTCTATAAGAAGTGAATGTCAGGCTGTTATCAGAAAAAGCTCTCAGAAAGTCACGGGCTGTTAGGTAGCCCTTGATGGCGTCTACTGGAGCTGGAAACTTCTCGATGTAGTCACGCACGCAAGCCATACCAGGTGTACGCAAACTAAAGTCCAAATCAATAAAGATTTCATAAGACTCGAATAGAGGCATTGGCTGCGTAGACATTGTGGTGCGTTACCGTGTGGTTTTGCTGTAATAAGAAACTTCCAGTAATGGAAGTAATTGGAAGTTAGGGCAGGGTGGATGTGCCTGTTTCATGCGCCTTCGTCTCCTCTGTCCAAAATCGATTGACATTGATCGATGTTAGCCTCTGACAGCCAACGATGCAACTTTCACTTCCTCGACTGAAAAAGCTTATGACATGGCTTGACAGATGATTTCAATATAGCTATCTGTGCGCAACACGGTTTTTCCGCTAATTGTTTTAAATCTCCCATTCGGACTATCTATTTTTGTAATTGGGCGCTCTGATTTTTTGGCTCATTGGTATTTCGTTTCTTGGTTAGCTTGCCTGCTCATTGTCAGGCCTCGACCATCGGACACTCTGCATTTTGACGTAGACACGAATTCGAGTATTTAAGTCGATATTGCCAGGCTTACATCTTCTCCGCGTTTTGTGGATCACTGTCGACGTTATGGCTAGCGGTGGCTACTGCGAATTTCGCACTGACTTCCTAAAACTCATTCAGCGCACCGTGTCAATTGTTCGATAATTATTGCGAATAATTGAAATCCTAGCGGGAAACTCCGAGCCCAAGAAAAAATGGAAAATCACGAATGGTTTTTCCATTCAAAGATTTAAACGGAAAAACCATTTGGAATGTCCACTCGTTTCTTTGAATCATAGGAACCCCCCCGATTTAGGGGGGGCAGGGAGTTTCGGGCGGGAATCGGCGTATGGAATTTCCATTCATTGTTTTGAAGGATGACCGCAAAATCCTAGGAGGCGTCGATCAGGCTGTGCGGTGCTATCGTTTCGACATCCGTGTCGATAAGAGTGTTTTCGAGGAGCAGGAGTGCCATCTGGAATCCGTGTGCGCAATTAGGTGGATATGGTGCAGGCCAGGAATTACGAGGGTTTGAGCGTGTTTAACAGCGGCAGCCGTGATGGGTTTAGGGCGCTCCGTTTGATTCGGCCCAAAGCCGCTAGGGGCTAGATTGAAAATATAGAGAATATTGTGCGGGTTGGTTTTTGCATGGAATGTCCACTCATTACGTCTTAGGAATTGGTGAGTCGGAATGTCCACTTAAATCTTTAAATGTCGCTGGGGCCCCTGTGTTACGCGGGCTCCAGGGTTGGTGAGGTTTCGCATCCTCTAATCTGACTCCACTAATTTCTCCTTGGGCAAGGGAGCTATTCCATGTGGAGCAATTTATGAAAAATCTAGTTAAATCAGTATCTTAGGCTTCAATGGCCATAGGATTTTTCCACTCATTTCATTGAACGATCAGGCCGGCTCAGGGCATTCGGTGTGCTGAAGCGCCCGGAATACAAGGGCTTGAGGCCGTTAGGGGCGACTTTCCACTCAAAACGCGATTGGTGCAGCAAGCGACACAGATGTCATGGAGCAGTACCAAGATACGCTATTTAACATAATATGCATTATGCGCACCCTCGTATGGAGCTACCGGGGCCGTGGGTGGGCAGATTTGGAGCCAGGCGCTGGCCTTCATCACGCGCGCTGCAGCTCGGGCCTGGACCTCAGCGATGTGATTCACCACAAATTGATCCTGCGAGCCTCGTTGCTTGCAATCGCCAACCACGTTCGCCGACGTCCACCGCAGCAACCTCATCAGCGCCGGATTGGAAAGCTTTCAGCAAGTCCACTCGTACTGATACCGGCTGTTGGTGACACATCCCCATAACGTCGCACGAACCTTCCTGGCTATCCAGGGCCAAGGTCTTGCGAATCGCTGCGGGCATATTTGGGTGGATTATTGCCGATTGACTGCAGGTGCTGGTGAGCCGCTTTGAGTGCTAACACGTCGAGCTTGTGGGTTTCGCCGGACGTAACTCGGTGCTGATCAGGCACGGAAATAAGCTTTTTAGCAGGATTCCCATACCGATCGCTGCAGTTACCATAGCCACATCAGGACGTTTTGGACGTCCGCAAGCTCAGTGCTTGACCTATTTAAGGGCGCTTCCAAGCATCCAGCCTGGAAAGTGAGTCATTGAATGCGCTCCTTAATGGTGACCGCCGCTGAAGGTAGCCCACCAATTGAGCTACCCGTAGCTCACTTTTGAACGCTATCGTGAAAACGTAAGTGCTAGCGATCACACATGAGCTACCCCCAGCTCACCAGATCAGCTACCCTGCCCTTATGATATAAATCTAAGGAATAACTACACTAAATATTCATTTAGTTTAGTTATATTGGGATGGCCATGATCTACCAGCCCTTGCTACATGTTAATGGTGGTACCGCCTTGATTAATTTTACTTAGATCAAGGCGATTTCGCCTCCATGTCAAACGACTCGTAAGCCTCCCGGGCAGCGCCAACGCCCCTGCCCGGCTATCAACTTCAACTCCCAATCGAATCCCTATGGGCAATGACCAATCCTGGATCTTCGAGAAAAGAACGACATCCTGCTCTGCTTCAAACCTGCAGCGCCCGCGGCCTCAAGCTCCGTTGTTCTCCACCCGTCTCAACCGCAGGCTGCAGTTGGAAGTCAAAGCACAATTCGGCAAAACGCCCTTCCACGCCTCGTTTGGCCGCCAAGCCAGCGTCTTCGATGAACTTCACTTCGCCGACGAGCCCTTCGCGTGTGGCATAGGCAAAGTCATCCCACAGGTACTTATCCCCTGACAGGTTGATTTGCGTCGTCAGATGGCGGTACCCCGGTGCCGAGATGAAGTAGTGGATGTGCGCGGGTCGCTGCCCATGACGCCCGAGCAAGTCAAGGCACTCCTGAGTCGGCCCCTGCGGGTCACACCCATACCCCGAGGGCACGATACTGCGGGCCCGGTAACGGCCTTCGGCATCGGTCACGATGCGGCGGCGAAGATTGAACGCCGACTGCGATTTGTCGAAGTACGAGTAGTTGCCTTTGGTATTGGCTTGCCACAGGTCAACGATGGCCCCGGCGATCGGCTTGCCTTGCAGGTCGATGACCTGGCCCTCGATAAACAACGTGGTGGCAACGCCGTCCTCCGTACCATCATCCATGCGTGCCTCGCCCTCGCACAGCGGGGCCCCGGCAACGTACAAAGGCCCCTCGATGGTACGCGGGGTGCCGCCGGTGTGGCCGACCTGTGCGTCCCGGGCGTCGTTGAGCAAGTCCAGGAAATGCTCGAGGCCCAGGCCGGCGATCAGCAGCGCGGCCTCTCCACGGCCACCCAGGCGGTTGAGGTAATCGATGGCGCGCCAGAATTCGTCATCGGTGATCTCGAGGTCTTCGATCAGGCGTGCGCTGTCCTGCAGGATGCGCAGCAGGATCTGCTTGACCCGAGGGCTACCCTGATCGTTATCCAACCCGGCAGCTTGTTTGAAGAACGCCTGCAGGTCGGCGGTTTGGGAAATTTTGACAGTCATGATGGGATCCTCATCTTGTTCTTATGATTCACAACAGCGAGCGTGGCGACGCTCAGCGATCATCTTCATGAATCGACGAAGGATGGCGGCACAGGCCGGTCACTTCGATGTCCATGTAGGGGAATAAAGGCAGTTGCATGAGGGTGTCGTGCAGCGCTTCGACACTGTCCACATCGAACACACTGAAATTGGCGTAGTGGCCGGCGATGCGCCACAGATGACGCCATTTCCCCTCACGCTGCAGGCGCTGGGCCAGTTCCTTTTCATCAGCCTTCAAGCGGGCAGCCACTTGCGGGTCCATGTCCACTGGCAGCTTTACAGTCATCTTTACGTGAAACAGCATTTGCCCAATCTCCTATAAAGGTTTCAAGTACGGCGGAATCTGGCCAGGCGCTCTTCATCGAGCGTCAACCCCAGGCCCGGCGTGGCAGGAACATGCAGCTGGAAGTCGCGGTACACCGGCGCTTGGGTCACGATTTCCTCGGTGAGCAGCAGCGGGCCGAACAGCTCTGTGTGCCATTGCAGCTGATCCAGGGTAATGAACGCGTGTGCCGATGCCAGGGTGCCCACAGCCCCTTCCAGCATGGTCCCGCCATACAGCGCAATGCCGGCTGCCTGGGCGATCTGGGCCGTGCGCAGTACGGCGCGGGGGCCGCCATTCTTGGCGATCTTCAGCGCGAAGATGCTGGCAGCACCATCGGCCGCCAGGCTGAAAGCGTCCTCGACACTTTCGATGGATTCGTCCGCCATGATGGGCGCAGGGCTGCGCTGATTCAGGCGCACCTGCCCTCCCCGGTTGATCCGTGAAATCGGCTGTTCGATCAAGTCGATACCGTTTTCACCCAGCACCTGGCAGCCTTTGATGGCCTGCGACTCGCTCCAGTATTGGTTGACGTCGACACGGACGCTGGCGCGGTCGCCCAGGGCTTTCTTGATGGCCACCACATGGGCAAGGTCATGCGCGAGTGCGTTGGCGCCAATCTTGAGTTTGAAGATGCGGTGGCGACGTTGCTCGAGCATACGCTCGGCTTCTTCGATGTCCTTGCCGGTGTCACCACTGGCAAGGGTCCAGGCCACTTCCAGCGCATCACGCACCCGGCCGCCCAGCAACTCGCTGACCGGTAGTCCCAGGCGCTTGCCTTGGGCATCGAGCAACGCCGTTTCCACTGCAGAACGGGCGAATGTGTTGCCCTTGATGGCTTTGTCCAGGCGCTGCATTGCCGCATTGATGTTCTCCGCGTCCTGGCCGATCAGCAAAGGCGCGAAGTAGCTGTCCAGGTTGCTTTTGATGCTTTCCGGGCTTTCGTTGCCATAGGCGAGCCCGCCGATGGTGGTGGCCTCCCCGATACCCTCGATGCCATCGCTGCACAGCAAGCGAAGAATGACCAAGGTTTGGCCGCGCATGGTGTGCATCGCCAATTTGTGTGGCCGAATGGTCGGCAGGTCGACAATGATCGTATCAAGGCGCTCGATCCGGGCTGCTGTCATTTCAGGTTCCATCTCGCAAGGTAGAGGTAAGGATCGCCAACAAGGCTTCAATACCCATAGGATCTTGTTTCGTGTACCTTAGGATCGACCTTCGACATTCGTTGAGTCCAATATTGTTTCAATCTCGCACCATACCTGGGAGGTATTGTGGAGCTCAGGCATATTCGTTATTTCCAGGCCGTTGCGCAGACCCTGAATTTCACCCGCGCGGCAGAACGCCTGCATATCGCCCAGCCGCCCCTGAGTCGGCAGATTCAACAATTGGAAGAGCATTTGGGCACCGCATTGCTGGAGCGCAGTCGACCGTTGCAGTTGACCGAAGCCGGCCGCTTTTTTTATGAGCAGAGCGACACGTTGCTCAAACAGCTTGAGCAGTTATGCGAAAACACCCGGCGCATAGGTCAAGGTCAACGCCAATGGCTAGGCATAGGATTCGCCCCGTCAACCCTGTATGCCGTGCTGCCGGAACTGATTCGAGAACTTCGGCGCGATGCAGACCTGGAGCTGGGGCTGCAGGAGATGACCACGTTGCAGCAGATCGAGGCGCTCAAGAGCGGCCGCATCGATATAGGGTTTGGCCGGATTCATTTCGACGACCCGGCTATCCATCAGGAGGTGTTGCGTGAAGACCCACTTGTTGCGGTGTTACCCGTTGGGCACCACTTGATAGGCCAACCGATAACGCTGGAACGTCTGTCGAAGGAACGCTTCGTACTCTACCCAGCCAACCCTCGGCCCAGTTACGCCGACCATGTACTGGCGCTATTCGCCAACCATGGCATGGGCATCCAGGTATCCCAATGGGCCAACGAGTTGCAGACCGCCTTGGGTCTGGTGGCGGCAGGGCTTGGCATTACCCTCGTCCCCGCCTCGGTCCAGCAGCAGCACCGCGCCGACTTGACCTACGCACGGCTGGAAGAAAGCCAAGCCGTCTCTCCAATCATCCTCAGTCGCCGAGCCAGTGACATCAGCCCGATCGTTCGGCGTTGCCTGGCAATCATCTCGACCATCAATTAATGACACCCTGCCCCACCTGGCAATTCGGGCAAAGTCGGCCGATAAAAACCGTGCTGCGGTCGTGATCCATCTGTCGGTTTTCCCATTACGCCGGCTGATCATCTGTCGCTCGATCGCACTCCAAAGTGCATCTGACGCCAAGGAGAACCGTGATGAACCCACTAATGAAAATGGGCGGCGGTAATGCCCAAGATGACTGGCCTGAACTGGATCCGGACCAGCCTGACGATCGAGTGGACGACCCGGATGCTGACCCGAATCTCACCGATGATGAAGAGCAGCATCCAGGCGTACCAGCAAGCGACCCCGAATCAGGCGCCTGACGCTAGGGAGCGGGCGAGAAACCCGCTCCATTTCCCTCAACTGCTAATTGCAGAGTCACTGACCGGCTGGTTGGGTTTACCCCCAGACAGCCGCCAACTCACTGCGGTAATGCCATAGCGTTCAGCCATGGGTTTACTGACTTTCTTGATTTTTTCGCGGCCGAACTTAGGAATGATGCCAACACCCGCATCACAACTGGCCCAATGCCAGGCTTCGGTATTATCCATCCGCTCCATGCGGATGATGAAACTGCGTGGCTGGCCATGCAGTTGGTAGTCAATTATGTACAGCTGGGGATTAGGCATCACGGGGCCCTCCTCTCTCCATGGATGACTCATTCATTGAGTGATGCCCATTGGGAAAGATTCAAAATAATTGTCCAACAATTTCTGCCTGCACCCTCTCGCAAAGCAGCGGGTTAGGTGCATCGCCAAGTAGCAGGACTCCCTTGCTGCAGCGCCCCACTGGTCATCGAGCCATAGGCCAATGCGCGGATGATTGGGTGTCCCTGCAAGGTCGGAGGCCGAGGCCGCTGGTAGCACCGGCAGGCCTCGACGACCGCGACCCTTCAATTCGTCTGGCGCCCCCCGCCATGGCTGCTCTGCCCGCCCTTGCGGCCAGCTTGCGAGGCGCGCTCCCTATCATTGGCAAAGTTGCCACCCGACGCCTGCCCGCCCTTCTGGCCTGCACGGGAAGCCCGTTCACGGTCATTGGCAAAGTTGCCCGGGTTGGTTTCCTTGGTGCCGCCACGTTGTCCAGTACGCTCTTGATCACGAGCCATGCCGTTTCTCCTTGCGATGGGATGGTGGGACGCATGAATCTCTGCCATGCCCTTTTTCCGAACCGTCGAAGCACAGGAATACTCAATTCGATCGTGGGCAGCTGACCGGTGGCACGAAACACCGCCTGGGAAAATGTTTGCGTACCAGCCTATTTGCCCATGCTCCGCATGTCAGGCATGCACACTCCACTGGGTCACCTGCGAATCGATCGGCATCTCATCGACGGCATGAATCAGGCCGCTATCGAGTGCCTCCTGAGGGTCCAGTATCCGCGGGTAAGCCATCAGGTAGCGTTGAACGTCCAGCGTTTCGGCACTGCCTGCGGTTCTTTCGGCAACGATCTGGGCATACAGCCGCAAATCATAATCCAGGCTCATCGCATATTCGGCCATACGCGCATGGTCGACCGCACCGTGTAATGTCCAGTGAAATGGGTGAAACAGGAACTTGCTCATCGCGCAGGCGGTACGGCGCTCGCCCGCCAGAAACAGGATGTTACCCATCGATTCCACGGTGCCGAGGTTGTGCGTGTGCACGGGTACCGGCAGGGCGCGCAGGAAGTTGTACAAGGTAAACCCATAGCTGCATTCGCCGCCCATCGTAGCGATGTTCAACTGAAGCACATCGCCACCCTGGTGCATCACTTTGGAGCAGGTACTGATCAGGTTGCCACAGGTGGACGAATTGATCGGGCCGGTGAAGTGAATGATGTGTCGGGCCATGCTTACCTCCAACGTGGGGGTCATTCCCGTAGGGTGAACAGGCCTCTCTTTGCGCCAGCGCAAGGTATTCTTCAGGCCTGGTTTGCGGTGGAAACGTGAGCGGGTGCAAAGTTCCCTGGCGCGGGCCAGATCGCCACTGGTCAACCATCCTGAACCGTTTGCGGTCGCTGCGTGTCGCTAATAATGGGACAGCAATGAGGACCACAGTGTGAGCGAGATCCGCATCGGCATATCCGGATGGCGCTATGGCCCCTGGCGCAAGGACTTCTACCCCAATGGCCTGCGGCAGGATGATGAATTGGCTTTTGCCTCGCGCGCCGTTAACAGCATAGAGATCAACGGGTCGTTCTATAGCCTGCAGACCCCGGAACGTTATGAGCGCTGGCGGGACGATACGCCGGACGACTTCGTCTTTTCAGTCAAAGGGCCCCGCTTTATCACCCACGGCCGGCGCCTGAAGGACATCGAACAGCCGCTGGCCAACTTCTTTGCATCTGGCCTTCTATCGCTGGGCGATAAGCTTGGGCCGATTTTGTGGCAGTTCCCCCCGAACATGAAATTCGACGCGGACCGCTTCGAGCGTTTCCTGGCGCTGTTGCCTCACGACCACCAGGCGGCGAACGCCTTCGCCCGCAACTGTGCAGAACGTTTACAGCACAATGGCGGCAGTCCCATCGACGGCAATACCCGCCTGCGTCACGCGGTGGAAATTCGAAACGAGAGCTTTCTGTGCGAGACGTTCGTGCAGTTGCTGCGCAAGTACCGGGTGGCGCTCGTAGTCGCCGACAGCGCGGGTAAATGGCCTTATGTCGAAGACGTGACCGCTGACTTCGTGTACCTGCGCCTGCATGGCGATGTCGAGCTTTACAGCAGCGGCTACACCGCCCGCGCCTTGCGCCGTTGGAAGCAGCGTATCGAATGCTGGAGCCGCGGCGAGCAGCCGGATGATGCCCACCTGATCGTCGATCAGCCGCCACCCCGGCGTGCTTCACGGGATGTGTACTGCTACTTCGACAACGACCAGAAGGTACATGCCCCTTACGATGCACGCCGCCTTCTGGACAAGATGGATCTCAATGGCCACTTGGTGACAGAACCGGGTGTCACACCGCAGGTGGAACTGTGAACAAGACATTGCCTACACCCACCAGCGTCATCGACCGGATCACCACGGTGCATCGTCTCAACGTATTGACGATCAACGTGCACAAAGGCTTCACCGCGCTGAACCGGCGTTTCATCCTGCCCGAATTGCGCGAGGCAGTGCGCGCCACCGATGCCGATCTTGTGTTCCTGCAGGAAGTCCACGGCAGCCATGAGCACCATGCCCTGCGCCATGCCGAGTGGCCCGACACCCCGCAGTACGAATTTCTCGCAGACAGCATGTGGCCGCAGTTCGCCTACGGCCGCAATGCGATTTACCCGCATGGTGACCATGGCAACGCGCTGCTGTCCAAATTCCCAATCGCCGAGCACCGCAACCTCGATGTATCGATCCATGGCAACGAACAGCGCGGCCTGCTGCACTGCCGCCTGGACGTGCCAGGCCACGAGTCGGTTCATGCCGTCTGCGTGCATCTGGGGTTGCGTGAAGCCCACCGGCAGCGCCAGGTCAGCCTGCTGCTCGACTTGCTCGACAGCTTGCCTGCCGACGCACCTGTGATTGTCGCCGGGGACTTCAACGACTGGCGCCTCAAGGCCGATGCTGTGCTCTCGCAACGCCTCGTGGAAGCGTTCGGTGAGCACTTCGGTAGCCCTGCCCGCAGCTTTCCGGCGCGCTTGCCGCTGCTGCGGCTGGACCGTATCTACTTGCGCAATGCCAAACCAAGCAAGGCGCAAGTGCTGTCTCATTATCCCTGGTCACACTTGTCTGACCATGCACCGTTGGCTGCGGAGATCGATCTGTGAACAAACCTTGGGTAGAGGGCAACAGCGTCGAGCTGTTGATCAATGGGGAAGGCTATTACCCGCGTGTGTTCGAGGCGATGGCCCAGGCGCGCGAAGAGATCCTGCTGGAAACGTTCATCATCTTCGACGACAAGGTCGGCCAACAGCTGCAGCGGGTGCTGATCGAGGCGGCGCGCCGCGGCGTACGGGTGGAGCTGGCGGTGGACGGTTACGGCACAGCCGACCTGCCGGATGAGTTCATTGCGGCCATGACAGAAGCAGGTGTGCGGTTTCATGCATTCGACCCGCAACCGCGGGTGGCCGGCATGCGGACCAACCTGTTCCGGCGCCTGCACCGCAAGATCGTCGTTATCGATGGCGAGCTGGCGTTCATTGGCGGGATCAACTACAGCGCCGATCACCTTGGCGATTATGGGCCGATGGCCAAGCAGGATTATGCGGTGGAAGTGCGCGGGCCGGTGGTGGCGCAGCTACACGCTTCCAGCCGCCAGCTGATGGCCCCGGTGCTTGAACCGCCTAGCCAGGTGCGCCCGCTTACCCAGCCCGCTGGCCAAATCAGCGCTGTGCTGGTCGAACGGGACAACACGCGCCACCGCAGCGATATCGAGGCCTGCTACCTGCAAGCCGTGCGCGCGGCACGTCAACGCATCGTGATTGCCAATGCCTACTTCTTTCCCGGTTACCGCCTGTTGCGTGAATTGCGCAATGCAGCGCGCCGCGGTGTAGAGGTCACTCTGATCCTCCAGGGCCAGCCGGACATGCGCTGGGTCCGCGCGCTGTCGCGGCTGCTGTACAACTACTTGCTGCGTGACGGCGTACGCATACACGAGTACTGCCAGCGCCCCCTGCACGGCAAAGTCGCGTTGGTGGACGATGAATGGTCGACGGTAGGCTCCAGCAACCTTGACCCGTTGAGCCTGTCGTTCAACCTCGAGGCCAACCTGCTGATACGTGATCGGGCATTCAACCAGCACCTTTACCAACACCTGACCTCGCTCGCCAGCGACCACTGCAAGGCGGTGACGCTGGAGCGCATGATCCGTGGCTACTGGTGGCGGGCGCCGCTGATCTTCATCGGCTTCCACCTCACCCGCTACTTCCCGCGCATTGCCGGCTGGTTCCCGGCGCACCGGCAACGCTTGAAATCTGTCCAGCCTGAAGTCCAGGCCCAGGGCGACCTGCACGAGGGCAATACCTGATGAAGCACAAAGACTGGCATATCTGGGGCAAGCGCCTGCTGACCCTGTTGTTCATCGTGCTGATTCCGGCGCTGCTGTACATGCTGGCGCGCAACCTTGACTGGAACGAGGTTCGCCAATCACTGGTCGACTACAAGCCAAGCACGTTGATTATCGGCTTGGGTCTGGCAGTGTGCAGTTACCTCACATTCGCCAGCTACGACCTGCTGGCACGCGCCTACACGGGCCACCACCTGCCGGCGCGGCAGGTGCTGCCGGTGGCCTTCGTCTGCTATGCCTTCAACCTCAACTTCACGACCTGGGTCGGCGGCGTTGCCTTGCGTTATCGGCTATATGGGCGGTTGGGCCTGGACACCGGCACCATCACCAAAATCCTGACCCTGGGGCTGCTGACCAACTGGATGGGCTACATGCTGTTGGCCGGCACGGTGTTCGCCTTGCGCCTGGTCAAGTTGCCGGACAGCTGGGCGGTGGGTGTGACCGGGCTGCAGTTGATCGGTTTTCTGCTGCTGGCTGTGGCGCTGGCCTATCTGCTGGCCTGCGGTTTTGCCAAGCGTCGTACATGGCGTGTGCGCGACCATGAAATCACCCTGCCCTCGATGCGCCTGGCGCTGTGCCAGGTGGCGCTGGGTGCCAGCAACTGGGCATTGATGGCCGCACTGATTTACTGGCTGCTGCCCGGTGACCTGTTCTACCCCTCGATACTCGGCATCTTGCTGATCAGTTGCGTGGCTGGCATTGTCGCGCATATTCCCGCTGGATTGGGTGTGCTCGAAGCCGTGTTCCTGGCGCTGCTGCACGGCCAACTGGGCCAGGGCAGCCTGGTGGCAGCATTGCTGGGCTACCGTACGCTCTACTACCTGATCCCGCTGCTGCTGGCGGTGATCACCTACCTGGTACTGGAAAAACGCGCCCGCGCCATGCGCCAACGCGGTGAAGCGACCCTACGCAAGACTTGACCACGGGCCCTGAGCCCGGGAGGTGGCACATGCGTTTATCCCTGCTGATGGTGGTGTTGGGCGTCCTGGCCAGCACAGAAGTGCTGGCTGAAGCGTGCGAAGTGATAACGCGGTCCTCCAGCGAAGCGGTCAAGCCCGTTGAGGGACGGACCTGCTACAGCTTCAGCGACATGCCGGCTGAAGCGATCAATTGGTCGTGCAGCAATGAAAGTAAAGAGATGCTCAGCACCGAGAAGCGCAAGGTGCCGCGCTGCGCCGATGGCAGTGTCGGTAGCTGCATCGCACCGTTGACCCAGGAAACCCTCGCCAACCCGAAATCGGCAGGGCGTGACGAGGCCTCCACAAGCCCGGCGCTGTCCAAGGAAGCCCGGGTGATGACGTACTACTACGACACCCCAAGCCTTGGACAGGCCCGTGCCGATTGCGAGCGTAATAACGGGATCTGGCAAACGCATTGACGGTCGGGCATAGCTGAGCCCCAGCAGCTGGTATGGCCAGCTCTGGGGCGTGTGCTACAGCAGTTATCTAGCTATTGAAGCCGTCACGGGGAAATCGGGTCGCTGGCCGGGAAAGTTTCATCCAAGGCATTGTCAACCTTGCTTTCATTAGGCTGGGCCGCGTCACCGCACTTGCAATCACTCATGCGGCACGTTTCACCGTTACGGTGCCCGGACGCACAGGCCTCACAGCAGTAGGCCTTTTCGTTCTGCATGCGGGCATTCTCGTCCACCATGCACGAACAGTTCCCACAGGCACATCGCCGCTCATTCATGGTCAGTTCCTCGGCTCGTCATCAACCACTTCATCCGTCCAAGGTTCACCGTCCAGCGGCGCGGACCGTGCCAACTCGGCTTCATCCAGGCCAATGCCACCACCGATCTCCTGCGCATCGACTTCACGCAGGTTCTGGTCTGCGGGGCCTTCGTCATCACCCGGTTCGTAAGGGTCGCGCGCGCCGGTCTCATCCAGCAGGGTGCCAGGGCTCAGGTCGTCGTCGGTGACGTTATCTTCATGCACGCTGTCGGTCAGTGTCTCACCGCCGGTCATGCCACCTTCTGCGACGCGACGCGCCGGGAAGTCCTTCGCCACTTCCGCGGCTGGGCGCTCATCCCCTATGCGCCCCTCCGGGCGGTCACTGAAGTCCAGCTCGTGCACGCTGCCCATGCGGTCCTCGGTGTCATCGATTTCGCTGGGGGTATAGGGCTGGCGATCATCGGGTCGGCTCATTTGGGCTCTCCATCAGGGGGTGTGTTCGGTCGACTGCGAGTGGGCCTGGAAAATTCAGAGTTTTTTGCCCGCCCGCGGGCAATCGATTTTTTGAACTCCCGCCCTGCCCGCTGCCTCCCAAATGAGAGACCGCCACCCCTGGGAGCCTTAGATGAAGGCCAAGCCCCTGCAGGAATATGAGCGCAAGCGCGACTTCAATGCCTCGCCCGAACCCAGTGGCAAGCGCGGCCGTGCAAAACGTCACCAGGCCCTGCAGTTCTGCATTCAGAAGCACGACGCCAGCCACCTGCACTACGACTTCCGGCTCGAACTGAACGGTACGCTGAAAAGCTGGGCCATCCCCAAAGGGCCCTCTCTGGACCCCAAAGTCCGCCGCCTGGCGGTGCATGTAGAGGATCACCCGCTCGATTACGCCGATTTCGAAGGCAATATCCCCCAGGGGCACTATGGCGCCGGCGATGTGATCGTCTGGGACCGTGGCATTTGGGAGCCAGAAGGCGACGCGGACCAAGCCTACAGCAAGGGCAAGCTGCGCTTTCGCTTGAAGGGTGAAAAGCTCGGTGGCGTGTGGAACCTGTTCCGCACCCGTCTTTCAGGCAAGAAAGAGCAGTGGATGCTGGTCAAGTCCGCCGATGCACAGGCACGCAGCGAGGCCGACTACAGCATTGTCGAAGCGCAGCCCGACAGCGTGATCAGCGATCGAACGCTCGTGCCGCGGCAAAGTCCCAGCGCCAAACCTGCCAAACCTGCCAAACCTGCCAAACCTGCCAAACCGCCCAAGCGCAAACCAAACGGCGCAGGCAAGAAAACAGCCTTGCCCGCGCAACTGCAACCGCAGCTTGCGACCCTGGTCGATTCGCCTCCCGCTGGCGACTGGCGCTATGAGGTCAAGTTCGACGGCTATCGTGTGCTCGCCCGTATCGAAGGCGAAGACGTGCGCCTGTTCACCCGTAACGGCCACGACTGGAGCCATAAAATGCCCCGGCAGGTGGCCGAGCTGCGTGCTTTGGGCCTGGACAGCGCTTGGCTGGACGGCGAGATGGTGGTCAACGGCGAGAACGGCGTGGCCGACTTCCAGGCATTGCAGAATGCCTTCGATACCGAGCGCGACGAGCAGATCGTCTACTACCTGTTCGACCTGCCCTTCCTGGGTGGCCAGGACCTGCGCGCATTGCCACTGGAAGACCGGCGCAACGCATTGAGTGACCTGCTTGAGCATGATCAGTCCGATGTTCTGCAATTTTCCGCCGACTTCGAGCAGCCGGTCGAGTCGCTGCTCGACAGCGCCTGCCGGCTGGAGCTCGAAGGGTTGATCGGCAAGCGCGCCGGCAGCCCCTACACAGGGCGGCGCAGCGCGGACTGGATCAAACTCAAGTGCAAGCAGCGCCAGGAGTTCGTCATCGTTGGGTTCACGGACCCGAAGGGGAGCCGCAGCGGCTTCGGTGCCCTGTTGCTCGCCCTTCATGACCCAGACAGCGGCGAGCTCCGTTATGCCGGAAAAGTCGGTACCGGCTTCAGCGCCACCACGCTCGAGAGTATCCATGCTCGCCTCAAGCCTTTGGAAATCCGCAAGCCAGCCCTGCCCCGGCCACCCACCGGGGCGGAGGCTCGGGGTGTTCACTGGCTCAAGCCAGAACTGATGGCCGAGGTCGCGTACGCGCAAATGACGCGCGACGGCGTAGTACGTCATTCGGTTTTCCACGGGCTGCGCGACGACAAACCTGCCAGCGCCATCGACCTGGAGCGCGCCATGCCAGCCAAGACCCTGCCCAAAACCAGGCGTAGCAAAGCGCCAGAAGACTTGGGCGACCTGCGCCTGACGCATCCGGACCGGATTATCGACGCCAGCATTGGCGCAACCAAGCGCCAGGTTGCCGAATACTACGCCGGCGTCAGCCAGTGGATTCTCCCGCAGCTCAAGGACCGGCCGGTCGCGCTGGTACGGGCGCCAGAGGGCCTCAACGGCGAACTGTTCTTCCAGAAAAACGCCGATCAGCTGCATATCGCCAATGTGCTCAGTTACGACAAAGCCGAGGCCGGCCAGGCGGCGATGGTCATCAACCGCGCTGACACGCTACTGGGCGCCGTGCAGATGAACATGCTCGAGTTGCACACCTGGAATGCCACCGATAAGGACTTCGACAAGCCCGACCGCTTCGTGCTCGACCTCGATCCGGACCCGGCACTGCCCTGGAAGGCCATGATCGAAGCCACTCAGCTGGCCCTCACCCTGCTCGACGAACTGGGCTTGAAGGTGTTCCTCAAGACCAGCGGCGGCAAAGGCATGCACCTTGTAGTGCCGTTGACCCGCCGTGCGGGCTGGGATGAGGTGAAAGACTTCAGCCATGCCATCGTCAATTACCTGGCCAAGTTGTTCCCCGACCGGCTGAGCGCAGTGTCCGGGCCGAAGAACCGGGTCGGGCGGATCTTCATCGATTACCTGCGCAACGGTAAAGGCGCCACCACAGCCTGCGCCTACTCCCTGCGGGCCCGGGAAGGCTTACCGGTGTCTGTGCCGATCTGGCGCGAGGAACTTGCCCAGCTCAAAGGCGCCAACCAGTGGCATATCGGCAACCTGCACGAACGCTTGGCCGAGGTCGATGACCCTTGGGCGGACATGGGCAAGACCCGACAATCGATCACAGCGCGCATGCGCAAACAGATGGGAATGACATGAGCATCACTCAGGATGTTGACCTGAACACCCTCGATAGCCTGCTGCGTACGTTCAGCGAGCGCGCGCAGCCTTTGAACCTGGACAACAAGCTGTCGCAACTGATGCAGGCGCTGAAGGCGGACCATCTCGACCAACTGCCGCTGCCGGGCCAAGGGCATACCTTGCAACGCTGGCAGACGTTGGCACGTATTGCCGGTTGCGACCTGGCGCTGGCCAAAGTGTACGAAGGCCATACCGACGCACTGGCGATCCTCGCCGAATGCGGCGCCGCACACCTTGCGGGCAACGCAATATGGGGCGTGTGGGCCGCCGAGCCCCCTGATGCGCGGGCTCGGATCATCGAGCGCGACGGCGACCAGGTGCGCCTTGCCGGCAGCAAGGCCTGGTGCTCAGGTGCCTTGCAGATCGACCGCGCGCTGATCACAGCCTGGGCCGAGGATGACGACCAGCCGCAGTTGGTGGCGATCGAACTGGCCCATCCCGGCCAGGGGGTGCAGGTCGAGCATTGGCAAGCGGTGGGCATGGCGACGACCGCCAGCATTGAAATCACCTTCGAGGATGCGCCCGGGATCGCCGTAGGCCAACCCGGGCAGTACCTGTCGCGCCCCGGTTTCTGGCACGGCGGTGCGGGCATCGCCGCCTGCTGGTACGGCGCAGCGCAGGCGCTGGCCGATTACTTGCGTGAGCGTTGCTGCAAGCCAAACTCGGATCCCCACGCCCAGGCACACCTGGGGGCAGTGGATGCCGCGTTGTACGGTGCCCGTGCGGCACTGCGCGAATGCGCCACGTGGATAGACCGCCAGCCCAACGCCGACGCCAGCTTCGAGGTACGCCGTGTGCGTGCCCAGGTAGAGCAGGCTGTAGAGCAGGTGATCCACCATGTGGGGCGTGCGTTGGGCGCAACGCCGTTCTGCCGCAGTAGCCACTTTGCACGGCTGAGCGCCGACCTCCCGGTGTTTCTGCGCCAAAGCCATGCAGAACGTGACCTGGCCGCACTTGGCCAACAGCTGGCCCAGGTGCCGGCAGGAGCCTGGCAACTATGAGTGAGAACCTGATCAAGGCCAGTGAAGGCAGGCCGTGGGCCGAGTGGCAGCAGTCTGCACACTTGGCGCGGGCGAGCTGGATCACGCCGGAGCAATTACTACCCGCAGGCCGGCGCTTGGTACTGCTGGCGCCCCACCCCGATGACGAGATCCTCATGGCCGGTGGACTGTTGGCCGGGCTGCACGGCCGCGAACAGGACGTGCTGCTGATCTCCGTCACCGATGGTGAAGGAAGCCACCCAGAATCGGCGACCTGGACCGAGCACCGCCTGCGCCGTCAACGGCCACTTGAAAGCCGGCACGCCCTGCAGCAGCTGGACCTGGACCTCAACCGGCTGGACTGGCGGCGCCTGCACCTCAAGGATGGGGCGCTGTCACGCGACGAAGCGTTCCTGGTCAATCACCTCAACCAACTGCTCAAGCCCGATGATGTGCTGATGACTACCTGGCGCGGCGACGGCCACTGCGACCACGAAGCGCTTGGACGGGCGGCAGCGCAGGCTGCCCTCGCGCGCCAGGTGCAACTGGTGGAGGTGCCTGTGTGGGCCTGGCATTGGGCACAGCCTGACGACCCGCGCCTACCCTGGCAACGGGCACATCGCATCGAGCTGGACGAAACACGGGTTGCGCGCAAGCGTCAGGCCTTGGCGGCGTATCACAGCCAGCTGGAGCCCGACCAAGGGCGGGCGCCGGTGCTGCCTGCCGACCTGCTCGATTGCATGCTGCAACCCTTCGAACTGGTATTCCTGTGAAGGAGTTGTCATGAGTATCGATGCGCAATATTTCGCCGACCTGTATTCCAGCAATGACGACCCCTGGGCGTTTCGCACCCGTTGGTACGAACGCCGCAAGCGTGACCTGCTGATGGCCAGCCTGCCGCGCCAGTGCTACCAACGGGTCTTCGAACCCGCCTGTGCCAATGGCGAGCTGAGCGCAGCGCTGGCCGATCGCTGTGCCGAGCTGCTGTGCCAGGACCTTGACCCTACTGCAGTTGCCCTGGCCCGTCAGCGCCTGGCGGGGTTGCCCAATGCTTCCGTCGTCGCTGGCCGCTTGCCGGCGGACTGGCCGGGCGGCAGCTTCGACCTGATCGTGCTCAGCGAAGTGGGTTACTACCTGAACCCTACCGACTGGTTGCAGGTGATCGAGCAGTCTGTTGCGAGCCTGACCTATGACGGTGGCCTGCTGGCCTGTCACTGGCGCCATCCGATCGCAGGCTGCCCCCAGGATGGGCGTGAAGTGCACCAGCTGCTGGCCAAGCATGTGCCGTTGTACCCGGTGTTTCGCCATGAAGAGGCGGACTTTTTGCTGGAATACTGGTCAGCCGAGCCCAGCGTGGTCGACCTGGACGAGACATGCTCATGATTGCCGTCGTCATTCCTGCCCATAACGAAGCGCGACGGCTGGGGCGCTGCCTCAAGGCCATGGCAGCGGCGGTAGCCTTGGCCGAGCAGGCAGGGCATCAGGTTGAAGTGTTGGTGGTGCTGGACCGTTGCCGTGATGCCAGTGCGGCGGTGGCCGCGCGCTTCGGTGTACGCACGCTGGCGGTGGAAGCGGGCAGTGTCGGCATGGCCCGCCGGCTTGGCGCGGCCCTGATGCTGGAGCGCGGCGCCCAGTGGCTGGCCTGCACCGATGCCGATAGCCAAGTGCCCTCGCACTGGTTGCTGTGGCAACTGGCGTGCACTGCTGAAGTGGTCTGCGGCACGGTACATATCGAACACTGGCAGCCGTGGCAGCGTGCGGCGCTGCGCAAGCTGTACCGCAGCGGGTATCAGGCCTGTGAAGGCCACCGGCATATTCATGGGGCCAACCTGGGGGTCTGTGCCCGCGCTTATGAACGTGTGGGCGGCTTTCAACCGCTGGCGGCGCATGAGGACGTGCAGCTGGTCCGCGACCTGGAGGCTAGCGGCGCGCAGATCGTCTGGACAGCCAAGCACAGTGTTGCGACCAGCAGCCGAAGGGACAGCCGGGCGCGTGAAGGGTTTGGGGATTTTCTGGCAGGGCTGCAGGTGCGTTTGGGCGGTTGATCAGCTGGACCATGCTCTTCGGAATTCTTCAGATAGAGCGCCGCGTGGATGGCGCTCTATCTGAATGATGCCGTGCTAACAAGGCAGGCAACCCGCCCAAGCGTTCATGAAGCTTTACGCGTACGCTTGGCAGGTTTCTTTTCGGCAGGTGCTTTTTTCGCAGCTTTGCCACCGAGGCTGCGCTTGAGCAGTTCGGTAAGGTCGATGATATCGGCGCTTTTTTCGGCTTCGCCCCCCTCGCCCTTGTCCACCACACTGATCTTGCCTTTGCTGGCCTTCTCTTCCACCAGGTCCATGATGGTCTGGCGAAACGCATCATGGTAGTCATCCGGAGCCCACGAACCGCTCATGTCCTCGACCAAGCGCTTGGCCATGGCCAGTTCGCGCTTGTCGAGCTTGGTGTCGGTCACGCTGTTGTCCAGCTCCAGCGTATCCAGCCCACGTACTTCCTCCGGCCAGCGCAACGTGATCATCACCAACGCGTCATCCAGCGGCCGCAGCAATGCCAGGTGTTGACGTGTGTGCAGTACGACCGTGGCCAGTGCCACCTTCCCAGTGCTCTGCAGCGTTTCGCGCAGCAAGGCGTAGACTTTGCCGCCGCGGCGGTCCGGGCTCAGGTAGTACGGCGTATCGAACTGCTGCAGCGGTATTTCGCTGGCAGCCACGAACGAAAATATATCGATCGTCTGGGTCGCTTCCGGCCTCGCCTTGCGGATCTCTTCTTCGCTGATCACGACATAGCGGCCTTTCTCGTACTCCACGCCCTTGACGATGTTGTCCTTGTCGATTTCCTTGCCGGTTACCTTATTGATCCGTTTGTAGCCGACCGGCTCCATGCTGCGCTTGTCCAGCCAGTCGAAGTCCACGCGCTCGGTGCGCACCGCCGTGTTCAGTGATACCGGGATATGCACCAGGCCGAAACTGATCGCACCTTTCCAGATTGCCCTGGCCATGACGTGCCTCCTAGGGTTGCAGGGGATGACCGGGCTGGCAGTAGCGCAGCGCGCCACAACGCTCGCAAAGCTGGCACTGCAGCCCGGGCACTTCGGGTTTGACCATGGCACGCCAATGGCAGCCACGCAGTAGGCAGACAAAGGTCATCAGCCACCTCCTCGGCCCGCAAATGTCGGGCACTTACCTGAAATGACTGCGCGGCGGGCGGAAGGTTTAGCCCAAGTGCCCTACGGGTTTGCTACAGACACTGGCTTGGCTGTCACGCCTGATCAGGTTCCGCTGCTGAACAGCACGCGCTTGAACGCCGCGGCGGCCAGATGCACCTGCACGGACCAGTCCTGGGCCGCATCGCTGCCGGCATCATCGGAAATGTATTTCAGGCACACGAACGGAATGCCTTCATTACGGGCGATCAACGCTAAAACATAGGCTTCCATGTCGACGATGTCGTACGGGGCATCCCCGTGGCTGACCTCAAAGCTGTCGCCGCTGCCGCAAGTGCCCAGTGGCAGCCCCTCTATCGCGTGGCCATGTTCGAGCAGCACCGGGACGTCCGACAGCGGCGTCTGGTAGCGGGCGAAGCCCAGCGCAGTCACATCCATGTCGCGTTGCACGAAGCGCGTGCAGCACACCAGCTCCCCCTTGCCGTACCGCTGGCTGCCTGCCGACCCAAGGTTGACGATCAGTTTGGGCCGCTGGCGCTCGATCGCCTTGGTCAGGGCGATGGCAGCATTGACTTTGCCGATGCCGGTGAACACGGTATGGACGTCAGCGAATACGCTGCCGGCTTCCGCCTCGAGGGCAAATACGAACAAGGTGTCGGCCAAGGTAATGGCGGGAAATTGCTGGGTCAGCATCATGGCGCAGGGCGTTCCGAATGGCTTGCTAAGGGCGCTGCCATTGTCGGTGAACGCTAACTGATTGCAAGCCCCGCAGTGGTGGCAAGGCGCACGAGCGCGTCACGCACTGCGGTTGACCGTCAGCGCCACGGCAGCGATGCGCTCGACATGCTCATAACCTGGCTGGAGCAATTGTTCGCCGAACACGTCCGGGTCGACCTCACGGTACACCCAGGCCCATTCAGGCCCCGCCAGGCGCAGGCGAATGGCCTCGAGCAGAGGATCACGGCCTTCGACCATCGCCACGCCGGTGTACAGCAGCAGTGACCCGCCAGGGCTCAGACGCTCGCACGCTTGCTCGATGATGCGCAGTGACAGATCGGCGCCCAGAGAACCGCCACCGTGGCGATACTTACGCTGGCCGTCATCGAGCATGTAGGGTGGGTTTGCCACGATCAGGTCGAAATGGCCACTGATGCCCGCAAGGAGGTCACTGTGGGCAATGGATACATTGCTCACCCCCGCCAGCGCCGCATTGATCGCGGTGTACCGCAGTGCCAGCGGGTTGATGTCCACAGCGCTGACCTGGGCATGTTGCGCCGCGCGCGCGATCAGTAGGGCACCGACGCCGCTGCCGCAGCCAATGTCCACCGCGTGTTCGACCCGTACCGGGCTGCGTTGTAGATGGTCATGGATGACCTGGGCGAAGCGATAGCTGTCAGGGCCGAAGAACACCGCATCAGCCGCCTCGGTCGGGTAGGCGGAATGCACCAGCAGCAGATCATCCAGGCTGGACCAACGTACCCGGCTGCGCAGCAGGTCACCGTCCTCGTACAGCACGTGCGCGGTGCTGAGCTGGTCCAGCTCGTCGGCACTGATCAATGAGGCTGGGAATGGGCGGCTCCAACCAAACACGTCACGCAGGTTTCCCGCGCGCTCGGCGCCGGCGCGGGCATTGTTGTAGGCATGGGTGGCAGGCGTTACGCAGGTGAACCGGTAACCGTCAGCGCGCAAGCGTCGGCCGAGTTGAAGCAGGGCTTCGTCGGCCCGGGTTTGTTGCGGGTCAAGCGTCATCAGTGCGGTCCCTCCTCGCCAAGGCCTGTGGCACGCAGGTACGCCCGAGTGGCGGCAAGCCCCTGCGGCAAGGCGTGCTGATTGCCTGCCATGCGCTCGATCAAGGTCTCGATATCAATCACTTCATGGCGTTGTTCGCCATTGGGCTGCTGGTGCAAGGCAGCTTCCCAACTGCCCGGCGGCACGCGGCGCACCGTGCTTTGCCAGTCGCCGGCAATCCAGTCGTGCCACAACTGCTTTTCGTAGGCATTGAACACCCCGAACATCGGCGCGCCCGGGCCATCGATCAGCGACCACCAGCGGCTGTCGGCGGGGTTCTGCCCGCGTTTGATCCAGCCCTGCGCCACTAGCGCTTGCAAGAATCCCGGTAGCGCCGAGGGTTCACTAAGCCATTGGTTGACCGTGCGCTGCTGCAGTCGGCAACGGTCAGCGTGCATGAACTGCCCGAACACGCGCTTGCGCTCCAACGCAGCCAGCAATTGGGCTTCAAGGTCGAAGGTGCTGATCAGCGTCGGCGTGTCAGTACCTAGATCATTGAGGCGGTAGCCGTGCCTGACTCGGCGGTAGAACACCTCGGCATCCTGTGCCGGGCACAGTTGCTGAACCGCCTTAATGGCCTTGCTGGAATGGCCACTGGCAGCATTGTCGATCGTGACGTGAAGCTGGAAATAATGGCCGTCGATACCCAGCTCGGCCAGTTCGTGAGTGGTGATCAGCAAATGTAAAGGCGGCTGCTCGTAACCCAGGTTGTACCCAATGATTTCGGGCAGGAACCATTCCACACAGCTGCCCAGCGCCAATTGCACGGCCCCTTGCAGGTAGCGCTCGTCCTCCAGAGGCAAACCCTCCAGGCAGCCGAGCCTGCCCAGCAACCGCTGGTAGATCAACACATGATTGCAATGCGGATCGCCGTCACCCAGCTCCTCGAGGTAGGTGCGGATCAGGCCGTGGTAGCGCGGGTCTTGCCAGTGGCGCAGGGCCCCATGAAGCCAGGCGCCATCGACGACCTTGGTCGGTGCGACCTGTTGCAGGAACCACAGTGCCTGGGCGCGGTTGGCAAAATACCGCCGAGGCGCGCCTTCACGGCGCTGGGCCAGGTAGGCGGCGTGTTCGGCTGCAACCTGTGCGGCGTGACGCGCGCTCCATGCCTGCAACTGATCAGGCGTGTCCGGCAGGTCATCGGCCATGGCGTTCGCCTTCGCGAACTGCTCGGCGAGCCACTGACGTGCAGTGGTGTAATCACCGGATAAAAACGCATGGTAGCGGCTGCTCAGCGGCTGTGCGGTTGGCGCCGGCGCCTTGGAGGGGTTGCTGCGCGTCAGAACCGTCATGCCTCGCTCCTTTGTCGACTATTGGCTCTGGCCTTCGCGTGGCATCGGCTCAGGGCCAGGTGCAGGTTGTGGCGCAGGCTTTTCATCGGGCTGCTGCATTTGCAGCGAAGGTTTGCTGTGGTCGGCATCCTCCGCCGGGTGATCGGGGTCACGATCGAAACAACCGCCGAGCAGCGTCAGGCTGCTCAAGGCAATGATGATGGCTGTGGTGCGCATGGGGCGTCCTCTTTCTAACTGAACGCGGTGCCGAAGCGTCCGACACCGCGCTCTCGTCACTTACGAGCGGCCGCCTTTCTGGCCCGACTCGCGGTCTTTGTGCATATCGGCATCCTTGCGGCCCGACTCACGGTCGTGGGCCATGCCGGAGCCTGAGGACTGCCCGCCCTTGCGGCCAGCTTCGGAGGCTTTTTGCCGATCGTTGGCGAAGTTGCCGGGGTTCTTGGTGCCACCCTGGCCGCCCTGGCTGCCGGTGCGGCTGTTGTCTTTGTTTGCCATGGTCTGAAACCTCATGTGACTTCTGGATGCACGGCGAGCGCCGTACATAGGTTCGGAGTTTGGCGATAGCGAGGGATTCGTTTTATTGACGCGCGTTCGGACCGGTGGCGTTAAATAACCGGTGGGGGTGTATTTTGCGCGCCAGCCGGTTGTGTGCCGTGGGCATCCAATGTGCGCTGCCGCCGCCCCAGCCACCCACCGGTGAGGCCCCAGCCCAGGGCAATGGCTGCCCCAATCATCATGGCCAGTTGCGGATGGTCGCCCAGCACATCCAGTGCACGCTTGACCCACCCACTCAACGCATCGCCCCCTCGGTAAACCACGGTGTCGATGAAGTTCTTGGCTTTGTACTTGTCCTCGGCGGGCAACACCGTGAACAGCATCTCCCGCCCCGGCCGGACCAAGGCATATTCGCCTGCGCGGCGAACCACCATCACCACCACGAACACCGCAAATGCCGGTGCCAGGGCCAGCCAGACGAAGCCTGCCGCCATCACCAGCGGCACTGCCACCAGCAACACCCCTACCCCCAGGCGTTTGGCCAGCCGACCGGTAATGAACACTTGGGTGAGGATGGCCAGGGCTTGAACCACTGTGTCGATCAGGCCGAACACCTGCGTCTGGCGTGTACGGTCGGTGAAGGTTTCGCTGACGATGCGCGCCTGCTCGAAATACAAAAAAGTACTGACACTGGCCAACAGCACCACGAACAGGGCGATGCCCAAGAGGTACGGCGAACGCAGTACAGCCGTCGCACCGGCAAATGGGTTACCGCCCAGTGGCCGCGACGCGGGTTGTTGGTTCTGCACAGGCAGTGGTTGGCGATCGCGCCAGCGTTGCAGATAGACGGCGGCAGCGATGCTGCCCAGCAAGAACAAAGCGGCCAGCAACACCAGCCCGGCATGCCCCAGCGGGGCAACCAGCAGCGTACCCAGTACCGGACCGCTCAGCCCACCCAGGCTGGCCCCCGCTGCCAGCAACCCGAACAGGCGCTTGCTCTGCTCTGTGGAAAACAGATCGGTCAGCACGCTCCAGGCCAGTGAGATTGTCAGCAGGTTGAATACCGACAGCCAGATGTAAAAGGCCCGTGCGGTCCACAGGTCATCTGGCTGGCGAGCAAACAACACGGCAAACAGCAACAGGTTGGCCGTGAAGAAGCCGTAGGTCCAAGGCAGGATGTGCCGTCTGCGTACCCTGGAGGCCAGCCAGCCGAACAGCGGAAGGCAGGTCAGCGTAGCGATGAAAGTGCCGGTGAACAGCCATTGCAGGTTGTCGACACCTCCCGCCACGCCCATGGTCTCGCGCACCGGCCGCAGCATGAAATAACCGGTGAACAGCAGGTAGAACAGGGCCAGACCGCCGATCACGGCCGGGCCTTCGCCAGGCTGGATATTCAGCCCGTGGTCCAGGCGTTTGCGCCAGCCGGTCATGTTGTCAGGCAAACTGTTCGATCAGCGCTTTTTGCTGCGCGGGGGTGAACAACGGCTCATGGCCGGCCTTGAGCTGGTCGAGCTGGCGATCGGGGCGGCCAGTTGCCGGGATGACCGTGGTCACCGCCGGGTGGCTGAAGGCGAACTTGAGGAAAATCTGTGCCCAGCTGCTCACCCCCGCTTCTACAGCCCAGGCAGGCAGTGGCTGGCCCTTGACCTTGGCAAACAGGCGACCATCATCGAACGCCCGGTTGATAAGCACTGCCACGCCCTTGTCCTGGCACAGTGGTAACAGTTCCTCTGCTGCGTTGGGCGCATTGACCGAATAGTTGATCTGGATGAAGTCCAGTGGTTCGGAACGCACGATGCTGGCGACTTCGTCATGGCCGCTGTTCAGGTAATGCGTAATGCCTACGTAGCGGGTCTTGCCCTGCTGCTTGAGCTGGCGGGCATAGGGCAGTTGGGTCTTCCAGTCGCGCAGGTTGTGGATCTGCAGCAGGTCAACCTGGTCTGTGCGCAGGCTTTTGAGGGTGCCCGCCCATTGCGCTTCGGCGTCGGCCCGGCTGTCGGCGGCGATTTTGGTGGCGATGAAACACTGCCGGTGCCAGCCGCCCTCCTCCAGCAACTGGCCAAGGATACGGTCTGCCCCGCCGTAGTTCGGCGACGTGTCGATGACTTTGCCGCCGCCCTCGAAAAACGCTTTCAGTACGGCCTTCAATTGCTGGTAGTCGGCCGAGCCGGCCTCGACCTCGAAACTGCCAGAGGTCCCCGCGCCAATGACCGGCAAGGCCTCGCCGGTGGACGGCACCTTGCGGGTCAGCAGCCCGGAGCGGGACTCAGCGCGTAGCCAAGGGCTGGCAGCCAGCAGCCCCAAAGTCGCGCCGGCGCGTAGGACATCGCGACGTGCATACATGGCAAAGCTCCCGTCATAAGTCGGAAACTTCCAAGACTAGCCGCTCTACCTCGGCCTGGCAGATGATTCTGTTTCTGAATATTTGCTCAAGCCTTCAGCAGCAGGCTCAGGTCCAGGTGTGCGTCGGTGATCGGCGGGCACCAGTAATACCCCCCCGTCAGCGGGCGGCTGAAGCGGTACAGCCCGTCGATGATGCCATCTTCCAACCCGCTCATGCGCCGCAGCTGCACTTCGAACGCATCGAAGCTTCGGCCCAGCGCGACAAAGGCCAGGCCCGCGCCACGGTGGTCGGCCCAGGAAACCGAGCGCCGCACCATGAACGCCTCAGGTGCGAAGCTTTCCTGGGCAGTGCGCTTGACGTGTGCCGACTCCGGCGCATCGTCCAGCTCCTCGTTATCGCTCAGCCGCCGGCCGATGATGTTGTCCTGGTCCGCCTGGGGCAGCGACTTGAAGTACTCCAGATCATGCTTCCACAACTGGAAAACCGCAAAACTGGAGCCTGCCAGGCCCGGCTGCTCGCCCGCGACGATGGCCGCGTCGACTGCGTCCTGGTCAACCGGGTTTTCGGTACCGTCCGCATAACCGGTCAGGTCGTGGCCGCCACGGTGCAGGAAGCCGTCGATGCTGTCGGCCAGGCGCAGAGCCGGTGCCAAGGCCTGCTCCAGCGCGTGGGCCTGCAGCAGCAGGTCACCACGTTCTTCGCCGCGCAGCCACAGCCACAAGGCGTGCTGGGTGCTTGGGTTCTCCACCGCTGCATCCAGTTGGGGGAACGCGCGCAGCCCAGGCACTTCTCGGCCCAAGGCCTTCGCCAAGGGGGCGCCTACGCCCATGATCAGGCGTTCGCCATCCACATGCGGCAGCAGCGCATCCAGTGCTGCAGGCAACCCCTCGGGGGCTTGCAGGGTGAAGAACAAGTGGCGGGCCTGGGTAGGCACCGGGGTGGCAAGCAGCCCTTGCTGGAACGGCATGACAGGCGAATCCTTGGTAAAAGCGCGAATGCTACTGCGCGCAGCGGCCGGTCGCAACGAGGGGGGCAATCCCTTTGCCATCAGCCAAGCGGGCGCTTCAGTAACAAAAGGTTACCAAGTGCTGGCCCATTGCAATTAGCTATCGATCAGGCCCGGCCTAGACTGGCTTGATCCCTTGCCCGAGTAGCCATCATGACCGCTTCGCCCTTGCTTACCGCCTTCCTGCCTTTGGCCTTGGGCATCATCATGCTAGGCCTTGGTTTGTCGCTGACAGTGGCCGACTTCGCGCGCGTGGTGAAATACCCTAAACCCGTGGTCATCGGCCTGGCCTGCCAGATTCTTCTGCTGCCGCTGGCCTGTTTCCTGATTGCCAACGGTTTCGGGCTGGAAGCGGCCCTGGCCGTGGGCCTGATGCTGCTCGCCGCCTCCCCCGGAGGCACCACCGCCAATCTGTTCAGCCACCTGGCTCATGGTGACGTGGCCCTGAACATCACCCTTACGGCGGTCAACTCGCTGATCGCCATCCTGACCATGCCGCTGCTGGTCAACCTGTCACTGATGTGGTTCATGGCGTCGGACCAGGCCATCCCGCTGCAATTTGCCAAGGTCATGCAGGTATTTGCCATCGTTCTTCTGCCAGTCGCCTTGGGCATGATGATCCGCCGCTGGGCGCCAGGCTTTGCCGCTCGCATGGAAAAGCCCATGAAACTGGTGGCGGCGCTGTTCCTGGTCTTCACCATTGCGCTGGCCCTGGCCAAGGATTGGCAGACCGTGGTTGCCTACGCCCCGGTGGTCGGCCTGGCGGCACTGCTGTTCAACGTGATCAGCCTCGCCGTGGGCTACTGGGTACCGCGCCTGTTGAGCATTCCCAAGCGCCAGGCCATAGCCATCGGCATGGAGATCGGTATCCATAACGGCACCCTGGCGATCGCCGTCGCCTTGAGCCCATCGCTGCTCAACAACGCCACCATGGCGGTGCCGGCGGCGCTCTATAGCTTGATCATGTTCTTCACGGCGGCGGGCTTTGGCTGGTGGGTGAGCCGTGGGCACCGCACGGGGGACGCCCAAGGCAAGGGCGAAACGGTGAATTGACGTCTCAGTTGCGCCGGCGTTGGGCCTGTAACTGACGTTTGAGTGCCTTGAGGGGAGGTGCGTAGAAAAAGCCGAACGACACACTGCCTGTACGCCCCTTTACCGCATGGTGCAGGCGATGGGCACAATCCAGGCGCTTGAGGTAGCGGTTGATCGGTCGCGGCTTGCGCGGCCAGTGCCGGTGGAAGAAGCCGTCGTGGGCCAGCACGTACAGTATTCCGTAACCCGCCACGCCGCCGCCCACCCACTGCAAGGGCGCATGGCCGGCCTTGCCCAGGGCCATCAAGACCGCTGCGATGATGCCCAGGGCCAGCAGATAAAAGTCGTTGGTCTCCAGCATGCCCAGATGGGGCTCATGGTGCGAACGGTGCAGCCACCAGCCCCAGCCATGCATGATGTACTTGTGGGCCAGCGTGCCGACACCTTCCATGGCCACCAGCGTGCCGATCAGCACAACAAAATTGAGCAGCATGTAACGGTCCGGGGGATGACAAAGAATGGCGCAAGGGTAACGAGTAACGGCGGGTTTTTCCATTCGGCCGTGGCTTGCTGTAGGGCATTTCCTTATGAAGCCATTGTCATGTTATCGCCCTTGACCCTACACACACTGCGGCGTATGTTCGGCCCGCAATTTCGCATCCCTGAACAGGAGTCCTGCATTGGACAGTAGCCCCAGTCGCTTGCGACAGGCCCACACGGCGAGCTAGTCCGGCAGCTTCCTGCCACTGTCTCGCTACTGGCTAGACGGTGGATTTCTCAGCCTCTGCGGCTTGAGCCCTCCTCTTTCCTCCTCTCGTGGTCCTGCGCATTCCTGGTTTTTCAACCACGCCATTTACGGTGGCGTTAGAGCGGGCATGTGCCCGCGCAAGAGGTTCGCTATGGATTGGAAAGTATTTTTGCTGCGTGTCAGCATCGCCCTGCTGCTCGGCGCCCTGATCGGTGCCGAGCGCCAACTGCGCCAGCGCCTGACCGGGCTGCGCACCAATGCGCTGGTCAGCACGGGTGCCTGCCTTTTCGTGCTGATGACCCAGGCGGTGCCGGGTATGGCCCCTACCGATGCGTCTCGGGTTGCCGCCTATGTGGTCTCGGGCATTGGCTTTCTGGGGGGCGGTGTGATCATGCGCGACGGTTTCACGGTGCGCGGGCTGAACACGGCCGCCACCCTGTGGTGCACAGCAGCTGTCGGCGTGCTGTGCAGCCTCGGCCTGCTGCTGGAGGCGGCCCTGGGTAGCCTGGTGGTGCTGTGTGCCAACATACTGCTGCGCGACATCGCCCAACGACTGGACGGCCAAGGCGTGGTGCCGGCCAGCGAGGTCGAACACCGTTTCGAGGTGCGGGTGGTGTGCCGTGCCGAAGATGAAATTCAGGTACGCAGCCTGATGCTGCAAAGCCTGAGCGACCCGCAACTGCGCCTGCAGTCGCTGCACAGCGAAGACTTGCCCACCCCCGCACGGCTGGAGGTGCGCGCAGAGTTGCTCGGTAACCCACAAGCACCGGCGCAGCTGGAGCGCCTGGTCAGCCGGGTAAGCCTGGAGAAAGGTGTCAGTTCGGTATGCTGGCAGCTACAGGCCTAATGACCGGCACTCATCGCCATGCGGCCAGCAACGACATAGCCATCGCGCCCTTGGCGTTTGGCCTGATACAACGCCCCGTCAGCCGCAGACATCAGGCTTTCGGGGCTGCTTGCGTCCACTGCCGGGTGCCCCACAGCGATGCCGGCACTGGCAGAGACGCGGCCTAGCGGGCTGCCGGCATGCTCGATCATCAAGCGGCGCAACAGTTGCAGGATGTCATCGACGACCTGTTCGGCGCCCTGTACATCGGTGTCAGGGAGCAAAAGCGTGAACTCTTCCCCGCCATAGCGCACCGCCAAGTCCGCCGGGCGCTTCAACACCTGCTGCAGCAAGTCGGCAAAGCGGCGCAAGCATTGATCGCCCGCAGGGTGGCCATAGCGGTCGTTGTACAGTTTGAAAAAATCCAGATCGACCATCACCAGCGCCACAGCCTGCCCCAGTCGCCGCGCCCGGCGGAGTTCCGCATCAAGCACCGCGTCCAGCCTGCGGCGGTTGCCCAGGCCCGTCAGGCTGTCGGTCAGGGCCAGCGACCTGAGGGTCTGGTGGGCCTGGTACAGCGCCCTTTCGATAGCGATTCGCTCACGTAACTGGCGCAATACGACCCAGCCGAAGCCACTCAACCCCACCAGCAACAGCAGCAGGATCACGGCTGACTTGATGACGTCTTGCCGCCAGGGCGCAATGATCGACTCACGCGACAAACCCGCCTCTACCACCAACGGGTAGCGCGCCAAGGCGCGATAGGCGTACAGACGGGGCGTACCGTCGACGACCGCCACCGCTTCTACCAGCCCTCCGCTCGCATGAGGCAGGTGGTGGCGAAAGACTTCGCTGTTTGCCAGGCTGCGGCCGACGACGTCCTCCACGAAGGGCCGGCGTACCAGGATCGTCCCGTCCCGCATGGCCAGCACCAGAGCGCCCCGCTTGTCGATCTTGAAATCACCGTAGTAGCGCACGAACCAGTCCACCTTGATCGTGCCGAGCAGCACCCCGGCAAAGCTGCCATCGCGATTCTCCAGCCTGCGCGAGATTGGAATGATCAGGTCACCGGTGGAACGGCTACGTACCACCGAGCCTATATGCACGGCACGGTCGGTGTGGGTCTGGTGGTAAGCGAAGTAGTCACGGTCGGCATTGTTGGCCTTTGCCGGCATGGAAGCCTGGTCAGTGACGATCCACGTGCCATCCGGGCCGTACACGAACAAACCGTGCAGTTGCGGCATGATGGTTTTCTGTTGTGCCAACAGCGCGTGCAAGCGTGGGTGATCGAGATGATCGAAGCCATCTCCTTCAAGGCGCTCTGCCAGCACAGCGGTAATCGCGTCCACTTGGCGAATGGCGTCCTCGGCGTGCTGCGCCGTGGCCCTGGCCAGGTTGCTGACCGTGTTTTCGGCATTGACGAAGGCTTGCTTGTAATCGCGCCAGATCCGCCACCCTTCGATCGACACGAAGGTCAACATCACAACCGCCATGAACGACAGAACCAAACGAAACAGCGCCACCGCGCGCACCTCGCTGGGTACGCTCAAGAGCCCGTCTTCGTCCTGTGTTCCGCCCGCCCTCATGGAAGTCCTTGTCTTGACGCGTTTGCCGTCTGTCACTATAGATCACTGCCGTTTGCGCGCACCCAACTCGATCCATGCCGGTGCATGGTCGCTGGGCTTGGGCTCGTTGCGCACCCACGCATCTACGCCGCCGGCCTTGAGGTGCGAGGCGATATCCGGGCTGAGCAACAGGTGATCGATACGCAAGCCAGCGTTGCGCGCCCAGTGGTTACGGAAGTAGTCCCAGAAAGTGTAGATGCGCTCGTCGGGGTACAGATGACGAATGGCATCGGTCCAGCCCTGCTCAAGCAACGCCTGGTAGCAATTGCGCGACTCGGGTTGGAGCAAGGCATCCTTGAGCCAGGATTTGGGGTTGTAGATATCGAAATCGGTCGGCACCACGTTGAAATCACCGGCCAGAACAGTCGGGTGGCCACTCCCAAGCAAGTCCCGCGCATGCTCGACCAGGCATTGGAACCAGCGCAGTTTGTAATCGAACTTCGGCCCCGGTTGCGGGTTGCCATTTGGCAGGTACAGGCAACCTATCAGCACACCCTGTACCGCTGCTTCCAGGTAGCGGCTCTGGTCGTCATCCTCCATGCCTGGCAGGCCGCGCCGGACTTCCAGCGGCTGGCTGTCGCGCGCCAGGATTGACACCCCGTTCCACGAAGGCTGCCCCCTATACAGGCAGCCATAACCTGCAGCTTCCAGGGCCTCGCGGGGAAACTTCGCGTCAGCTGCCTTGAGCTCCTGAAGGCAGGCGATATCGGGCTTTTCCCGCTCCAGCCATGCCAGCAGCGCCGGTAGCCGGCTGCCGATGCCGTTGATATTGAAGGTGGCGATGCGCAAGGGCTTCATGTGCCAGGGTCATCCACGTGGCTCTGCACCGCCGCCTGCAGCGCACCCACATGGGCCTCGTCTGCCAAGGCCTTGAGGGCCAACCAGTCATCCCAGTCGATGGCGCCGTCATCACGCAGCGCTTCGGCGGTGCGCAGTAATTCGTGATGGTAGGCATCCGGGGATTCGCGACGGTAACTGTCATCATCGTATTGCGCGTACCAAGCCTCAAGTTCGGGAATGCTGCGCTCTATGCTCATGCCCTGCTCCTTCGCGGCAACCTTTGAATGTGTGAGCGCTAGCACTGCGTATCGTTCAACCGTGGCGCCGCGGTGCTGGCTCGCCCAGACAAAAACCTGAAAAAAATTTAAACCTATGCCCACTTCCCCGGCTCAACCGTACGCGACACTGAGGTCGCGCCACCGATAGCAAGGAGTGAAACATGGGCAATCTGTTCATCAAGCGCGCAGGTTTGTCGCTGGTGCTGGGCATGGCGTCGCTGCAGGCACTGGCGGCTTCCTCCGATGACTTCGTCGATGCCGCTACCGAAGCTGGAATCGCCGAGGTGGTCACCGGCAATCTGGCTTTGGAAAAGAGCCAGAACCCTGACATCAAGACCTTCGCCCAGCATGTGGTCACCGATCACACCAAGGCCAACCAGAAGCTCGGCGACATCGCTCGCAAGCTGGACATCAGCGTGCCCGATGAGGCGGCGCTGACCGACAAGGTGAAGAAAATGATCCTTGAATGGCGCGAGGAGTCGTTCGACAAGTCCTACGTCAACAACCAAGTCGATGCCCACGAAAAAACCGTGGAGCTGTTCAAGAAAGAAGCCGCTTCGTCTGACAAACCAGAGCTGAAGGCTTTCGCCAGCGAAACGCTGCCAACGCTCGAGAAACACCTGGAAGAGGCCAAGGCTCTTCAGGCCAAACATGGCAAGTGATCGGAGGACACACATGAGTAACGATACATTGCGCAGCGAAATCCTGACGCGCCTGCTGCACGCCCACCCACAGGGCTTGGGCAAGGAAGTGCTGGATAATTACCGTGGTGAAAATGCCGTTGCCGATGCGCTCAAGACGCTGCAGGATCATGGGCTGATTCACGATGGCAGCGTAACGGTCGACAGCAATCAGCAGTTCAGCGTCAGCTATCCGATCAAGCTCTCGGCAGCGGGTGTCGAGGCTGCGAAGCGGGTGGAAGGCTAAGTCACCCTTCCAGCCTTTCAATGGTGCGTAGCGGGGGCTGGCTTTCCGCCCCCCCGCAACGTACCCGTCACGGCCTGGCACCCTCGCGCAGCGCCTTCAGCGCCTCGTCGCGCCTGAGCAGTTCAGCTTCCAGGAACTGCAACTGCCTGCCCTGCTCCGCACATTGCCCACGTTTATCTTCCAGGGTTTGGCCCTGTGCCTGCAATTGCCTGCGCATCTCGTCACTGGCGCCCTGCGCTTGCGCCAGGATCGTGCGCAAGCCCTGAATCTGTGTATCACGCTGCTCCAGCAGTTCATCCAGCGCCTTGCGCTCGCTGCTGGCCTGGCGATGCTCGCCAAGCAGGCGCTCGTTGTCCCGGTGCAGGCGGGTCAGTTCATCCTGCTTGACGATCATGCCTTGTTGAAGCTGGCGCAGTTCGAGCTGCAACTGTTGCACCTGTGCCTCGTGGCGGCGCTGGTCCTGGTCACGCTGTTCGCGGCTGGCGCTGCGGTAATGCTCCAAGGCATCCCTGGCATGCTGATGCTTTTCTTCCAGCGAGCGCACCTGTTCATCCTTGTCGGCTAAACGCAGCTGCAGTTCACCTAGCGCCTGGTTCAGGCTGGCACCCCGCAGCTGCTCGGCTTGCAGCGTGCTCTGGGTGGCGCTGAGCCGCTCCGACTCGGCGGCCAGCGCCGCCGCCTGGATCTGCTGTTGCTGATGCGCTGCGGCCAAGGCCTCCTGCGCCAGTTGTAGCTGCGCTTGCAACTGCTCCTTTTGCTCGTTGTGGGCCGCTTCGATCTGCTCGATCCGCCCATCGGCCTCATCCTGCAGCTGTTCGGCCAACTGCGCCACCAGCTTGGCCAGCGTATCGCTCAGCGCTGGCGCGCCTTGAAGCGCCGCAGGTTTTTGGCCTTCCAGCTCTTTGAGATAACGGTGAATGGTGGTTTTCGAGCCCGTGTTCCCCAGTTCGATACGTACAGCATCGATGCTGGGGTACTCGCCCCGGGCAATCAGCACTTGCCTTGCTTGCTGCACTACCGCCTTGTTGATACCACCCCGGGCCATGTTTGCTCCTACGATTTCGTGTCATGGTACGTACCATGTATTTACGTAATAATTCTGTCGGTTTTTAGGCATCAACTCAAGCCATTTCTAAGGTGCAATAATCACGGCTTATCGCATGATATGGCGGTATCAGCCGGATTCGAAGCGCCTGGCGTAGCACAAGCAGTACGAAAGGCCCTGAAAAGAGTTCTGTCCCATGCCTTGAAGTTGAATCGTGCTTGCGTCCACCATGGACAAAATGGCTACCCGCCCAATCAAGCACCTACCCCGGCTCAAGATGAACATCGAAAACTACAAGGCAATCGCCGATAGCATTGCGCTGCTGCTCTTTCCCCACGCCGAAGTGATCGTGCACGAGGTACAAAGTCAGACGGTCGTCCACATCGCCAACAACTTTTCCAGGCGCAAGGTTGGCGATGACTCGGCACTGGACCTGGAGCTAGGCGACTTCCGCAACGCCGCCAAGCTCGGCCCTTACGAGAAGCTCAACTGGGATGGTCAAAAGATCCGCTCCATTACCACGGTGCTGTACAACCAGGACGGTGAAGCCCAGTACCTGCTCTGCATCAACCTGAACTTCTCTGTTCTGGAACAGGCACGTGAAGCGCTGGATGCGTTTTTCCAGGTCAGCCGCCTGGTACCGCAGCCCGATGCGCTGTTCAAGGATGACTGGCAAGAGCGGATCAATACCTTCCTGCACGCTTGGCTCAAGGCGCGCAATTTGTCCTTGCGTACGCTGAAGATGAAAGACAAGCGCACGCTGGTTGAGGCCCTGCATGCCGAAGGGGCATTCGAGGGGCGCAGCGGGGCGGACTATGTGGCCAATGTGCTGAGCATGGGCCGGGCGACCGTTTACAAGTACCTCAAGGAACTGAGGGGCCAGGCCGCTGAATGAATGACTAGCGCTTGTCCGCCATGGATATTGGGTCTATTGTGGACACTCAGTCCATATACGAGCGGTAGCCACGATGCCTGTCGATGCCCCCAACCTGTCTTCCCTGTATCAAGCGATCGCAGATGCACACCAGGCACTTCGCCCTGAGGTGAGGGTCACCCCGCTGAACTTCAGCGCCGGGCTTTCAGCGATGACCGAATGCAGCGTTTATCTGAAATGCGAGCACCTGCAACACACAGGCTCGTTCAAATTCCGCGGTGCCAGTAACAAGCTTCGCCTGCTACCCGCCGAGCAGCGCGCACTGGGCGTCATCACGGCCTCCTCTGGCAACCATGGGCAAGCGCTCGCGCTTGCCGGCAAGGTGATGGGGGTGCCGGTCACCGTCTATACCACCACTTCGGCGTCTGCTTACAAGCTGGGTGCAATCCGCGCGCTCGGTGCCGAAGTGGTCAGCCTGGATCTGGACCCTTTGGGCGTGGAGCTTGAAGCGGGGCGTCAAGCAGCCCAGCAGGGCAAGCCGTTTGTCTCGCCCTACAACGACCTTGAAGTGATCGCCGGCCAAGGCACCATCGCGATGGAGCTCTTTGAACAGGCACCGGACCTGGACGCCGTATTCGTCGCAGTCGGCGGCGGCGGGATGATTTCAGGTATCGGCGCAGCACTGCGGGCGCTCAACCCAGGCATCGACATCATTGGCTGCTGGCCAGCGAATGCCCCGACCCTGCAGCGCTCGCTGGAAGCCGGGGAAATCATCGACATGCAAGAGCAGCAGACGATCTCCGACGGTACGGCCGGCGGGGTCGAGCCAGGCTGCGTGACTTTCCCGCTCTGCCAGGCGCTGCTGTCGCGTACCGTGCTTGTGAGTGAAGAAGAGATAAAGGCGGCGATGCGAGATGTGGCCGCGCATGAGCGCTGGATCATCGAGGGTGCTGCCGGTGTCGCGGTGGCAGGCATGCAGAAGATGGCCAAGGCATACCGCGGCAAGCGCGTCGCGGTCGTCATTTGCGGCCGCAACATCGTGCTGGATAAATTCCTCGAGGCCGTTCGATGAACATTTTCAGCAAGCAACAGATCACCTCCCGGCTCGATGTGGAGCAGGCAGTGCAATGGCTGGAGCACGGTTTCATCGCCTTCTCCCAAGGCAAGGCCCAGGTGCCACCGGTACAGGCATTCACTTTTGCGCAGGCCAATGGCGACTGTTGCATCAAGGCTGCCTATATCGAGGGCAGCGACACGTTCACGGTCAAACTGTCGACTGGCTTTTACGACAATCCGTCGAAGGGCCTGCCAAGCAATGATGGCCTGATGCTGGTGGCCTCGGCCAGTACCGGGCGGCCGCTTGCCTTGTTGCAGGATGAGGGCTGGCTGACCTGCATCCGCACCGCGCTGGTCGGGCGTATCGTCGCCCGCCTGTTGGCACCTGCAAACGTGAGAGCGATCGGTATTCTGGGCACCGGCACCCAGGCGCGCATGCAGTTGCAGCAACTGGGTGCAGTTACGTCCTGCCGCAGCGTAGTGGTGTGGGGGCGCAGTGATGGGGAACTGGCAGCCTACAAAACCTTTGCTGAAGCCCTGGGCTATGAAGTGCGGGTAACCCGTGACGCTGCAGAGGTTGCACACGCCGCCAACCTGATCGTCTGCACGACAACTTCCCGTGAGCCACTGCTGCAGCGTGAATGGGTGCAACCTGGCACCCATATCACCGCCGTTGGCGCCGATGCGCCGGGCAAGCAGGAGCTCGATCCTGCGCTGGTGGCATGTGCCGACCGTATCATCGTCGACTCCCTCTACCAGTGCAGCCATTACGGCGAAGTCTCCCATGCGCTGAAGGCCGGCCTGATCGGCGAACAGCAACTGGCCGAGCTTGGTGCCCTACTCGAGGGCCGCGCCACCGGCCGTGAGCATGACGCCCAGATCACGCTCGCCGACCTGACCGGGGTGGCCGTGCAGGACGCCCAGATCGCAAGCTGCGTGTTGGCATCGCTCACCGCCGGTTGACGGGCGCAGCCGCGCCCGGTCGATCAAGGCTCTGTCACCCGGGCTTTGCCGGGGGCCGGTTTGAACGAGGGTTTCTTCTCCTGCACCACGATGTAGAACTCCTCGCCGTGCTTGACCGCGCCGTACAGCACCGCTTTTTCGATCAGCTCGCTGCCGCGCAGATGGCGCAGCATCATCGGGTCCTTGCGCAGGTCGCGGTACAGCGCCAGGCACAACAGCACCATCACCACCACAAATGGCAACGCCACGACAATGGTCAGGTTCTGCAGGCCGGTAAGCGCCTCGCCGGGGTTACCCGGGTCGCCCAACGCAAGCATGATGGCCGCGACTGTGCCAGTCAGTGCCCCCCAGAAAATCACTGTCGCACGCGAGGGTTGCGTGGTGCCGTGTTCGGATAAGGTACCCATCACGAGCGACGCCGCATCTGCCCCGGAGACGAAGAAGATCGCCACCAGGAGCATGACCAGCACCGAAGTCGCTGAGGCCCATGGGTAGCTGTCGAGCAACTGATACAGGGCATGGTTGCTGTTCACCGCACCGTCGATAAGGACGAAGCTGCCTTCGCGCAGGGCATCGATGCCGGCGCCGCCAAAAATGCTGAACCACACCAGGCTGACCAGCCCCGGCACCAGCAACACGCCGCTGACGAACTGGCGGATGCTGCGGCCGCGGCTGATGCGGGCGATGAACATACCCACAAAAGGTGTCCAGGAAATCCACCAGGCCCAGTAGAACACGGTCCAGCCGGCCAGCCAGGCGTCCATCGCATCGCCCCCACTGGCGCTGGTGCGCGCCATCATCTCGGGCAACATCTTGATGTAGACACCGATCGACGTGGGCAACAGGTTGAGCATCAACAGCGTCGGCCCCACCAGGAAGACGAACAGCGCCAACGCCAATGCCAGCACCATATTGATATTGGACAGCCACTGAATCCCCTTGCCGATGCCAGACACGGCCGAAGCAACGAAGGCAATGGTCAGCAAGGTGATGATGGCGATGTAGAACAGCTTGCCGGGGTGCTCGATCCAGCCGTTGTATTCCAACCCACCGGCAATCTGCAGGGCGCCGAGCCCCAGCGAGGCCGCTGAACCGAACAGGGTGGCGAAGATCGCCATCATGTCGATCATGCGGCCGACAGGGCCGTTGGCGTGCTTGCCGATCAGGGGCCGGAACGCGGTGGAAATCAACTGCGAACGGCCGCGGCGGAACGTGCCGTAGGCGATTGCCAGGCCGACGATGGCGTACATTGCCCAGGGGTGCAGCGACCAGTGAAACAGCGTGGTCGCCATCGCCACCTGCAGTGCTTCGTCCGATTGGCCTGCGGCAGTGCCGGGCGGTGGTGAAATGTAGTGCGACAGCGGCTCGGCGACCCCGAAGAACATCAGGCCGATGCCCATGCCCGCACTGAACATCATGGCAACCCAGGACACCGTGCGAAACTCCGGTGCTTCGCCATCGCGCCCCAGCGGGATTCTGCCGTAGCGGCTGGCGGCCAACCACAGCACGAAGATCACGAACACGGTGGAGGTCAGCACGAAGAACCAGCCAAAGTTGACGATGACCCAGGATTGCGCAGAGGTTGCGCTTGCAGCGAGGCTGGCCTGGTTGACGACACCCCAGCTGATGAAAGCGATTGCCAGCAGGCTGGTGACGCCGAACACCGCCCAGTCGAGCTTGCCTTCAAGGTGGCGGTCCTGCCTGGCCTCGGCAGTCTTGGACGGGTCGGTGACGCCTAGCGGCGGTGTTTCAACGTGCTCTTGCGTTGCCATCGATGGGCCCTTTTCAGTTTTGCTGCAGGCTTTTGTTGTTGTAATTGCTAGCGATGCCTGCGCAAAAACCGGGGGCGGCCGCGCTGGAGGCCCCGCGATTATCCTGTGAGCGAAACAGCAGCCCCTATTCCAGGACCGTCCTGGCCCATCCTCTGAACGACCAACCGGTCACATCGTGCGAACCCCGATGTAACCGGCACAGAACCTGAACGGGCTCAGGCAGCCCCATCCAACCCCATTTGCCAGAAGTCCGCCTCCAGCCTCGACGCCTGGCCAAAAATCGCCGCCAGTTCCACGAACCGCTGCTCGGTCATGCTGCGTGCGGCCAGCTCATCGAGGTGCTTGCGTGCCGCAGAGGCCACGCTCTGGTAGCCCTCGCCGGCGTATTCGGCAATCCACTCTCGGTAAGGGTGAGCACTGAGGTCACCGATGTGCGCCGCGAGGGTGCGGCCGATCTCGGCATAGCCGATCACGCACGGTGCCAAGGCCACATGCAGTTCGAGCAGGTCGCCGGCAGCGCCGCAGTCGAGCACGTAGCGGGTGTAGGCGACCGTGGCCTGGTGCTCCGGCGCGGCCTGGATATCGGCCTGCGACAAGCCCCAACGGGCGCACAGGCGCAAGTGCAGCTCGGTTTCGTCAAGGATTGCCGCCAGGCCAGCCTGGGCCGCGCGGATGTCGGCCGGCAGCCTGCTTTTATAAGCGGCAAGCGCCCAGGCACGGGCGAACTGGATGAGGAACAGGTAATCCTGCACCAGGTAAGTCCGGAACGCTGCTTCGCTCAAGGTGCCCTCACCCATCTGCCGAACGAAATCATGCTCCACATAGCTCGACCACTGGGGGGCGCTGGCCGCTTTCAGGCGCTCGAAGATATCCATGCTCAGCCCTCCTGATCGTAGATCGCGTCGAAGAAGGCCAGTTCCAGCGCCACGGTGCGCTGGTAAAAGTCACTCGCCAGTGCCGGCTCCTGCGGGCCTACGCGGTCCAGTTCGGCCTGCAGGAAGGCGACAAACGCTTGGAATGCCGCGTTGTCATGCAGGGTGATCCACTCGGCATGGACGAAGTTTTCCGGCAAGGGTTTCGGTGCTTTGAGCGCCCAGTCCAGGTACAGGCCTTCGGCAACGTTGAGCACTGCCAGCGCCGCCGCATAGGAGCGGGTCGCGGCGGCTTCGCGCATGATGGCCTTGAAACCTTGGGTCGGCAGCGTGTCCTTGGGTTCGGTGCGTTGCTGCGGGCTCACGTCCAGCGCCTGGAAAGCGCGCAGGAAATAGGTGTTTTCATCGCTGCTGATCATCCCGGCAAAGCGGCCGAAACGCAGGCGCGCCTCGAAGGTGTCGGCTGTGGCGATGGCGGCGCCGAGCAAGGTCAGGAAACTGTCGAGAAAACGGTGGTCCTGCACCAGGTAGCGGACCATGATCGGGTCCGCCACGCTACCGTTGCACAGTTCAGTGACGAAGCGGTGGCCGACTGCAGCCGACCAGGTCGGTTCGTTCTGGCGGCGCAAGGCGTGGGTGAAAGGTTCGTTCATGGTGCTGCCCTCCCTAGGGTGACAGCGAGGCCTTGACGGTGGCGCATGGGGCGGCCTCGCAATGAGGCCGGCAAAAAGGCAGGTTGGTAGTCCCATCCCTTCGCCGGCATGATCCGGATCAGGTTCTAAGGGTCACCGCGCTGCAGTGCCAGCGGTTTCTCAGCCCGTTGCCGGGCTCCCCTTGGTGGCGTGAAGGTATACAGCACCTCCGGGGCCTTTGTCACGGAGCAGATCACCCCGAGCAGCCCGCGACAGCCGTACCTTCAAGGGCCTTGGCAGCAAGAGAGACAGCATAGAAGCAAATAGCCACCAGTCATTAGCCTGTCATCTTATTGTCGTATTTTCCGACCTTCACCCAGGGTCGGGAATACCAGCCGTGATACGCCGTTTTCTCTCGTCAGCAGGCCTGCTGCGCCTATTGATCCTGATGCTCTGTGCCGCCACCCTCACCTTCCTTTGGGGGGTCCACTTCAGCCAGAAGGCCGCCGCGCGCCAGGATGCGCTGATGGCCAAGGCAGCCGAGCACCAGAACCTCGCCCGCATCGTCGCTGAGAGCCTGCGCCAGCTGGTTGATCGCGCCCAGGCTGTGGGCCGCGTCACTCAGGACGACATGGAGGCGCTACCCCAAGGCAGCCTGAGCCTGGCGCGGCTGCTTGCCGAGGACCCGGTGTTCAAACGCATGGGCCTGTACGACCGAAATGGCAAGCTGTTGTCAGCCAGCCACGTCAATGAAGTAGCGGCGCTGCCGGACGGCTGGCTGCAGCAGTTGAAACTGCATGTCGCGCACTACGGTTTCAAACCCTTCATGCCGCGTGTGGAACCGGGCCTCAGCCCTTCGGCCCTGCCCACCTGGCGCTTGCCCTTCCTCTTGCCGCTGACCAGCCTGCCAGGCCGGGAGATCGACAAGATCCTGGTGGTGCAGCTCGATATCGGCTACCTCGCGGTGCTGTTCCAGCACATTGACCTGGGCACCACCGGCCTGATGCGCCTGCTGCAGGACGACGGCCAGGAGCGCCTGCGTGTCGACACCCGCGGCGTGGTCATGGCCGATGTCGATTTCGAACCCGGTTTGCCGTCATCTGCCAGCGAGTCGGGGCTGCTCATCCAATATGCATCCGGCCAGCCCTACCAGAGCCTGTACCGGCGCATCGACGAGCGCGGGTTCAGCATCATCGTCAGCCAGCGCATCGACGAAATCCTCGCCCCCACTGCCCTGGCGTATTCACGCCAGTTCTGGTTGAACTGGAGCATGACGGTGATGATCCTTGCCAGCCTGGTCTGGACCTTGCGCCTGCTGCACAAGCGTCAAGAGGCTTTCAGCGCCCTTGAGCATGCGCAACAGGTCAACCAGCAATTGATCGGGCGACTGGAAGATGCGCACCGGCGCAGCAGCCACGCCGCTGCCACCGACCACCTCAGTGGGCTGCACAACCGCCGCCAGTTCGTCGAGGTGGCGGGCCTTGCGCTGACCCGCCAACGCGGCAAGCGCCGGCTGATGGCGATCCTGTTCATCGACATGGACCGCTTCAAGTCGATCAATGATTCGCTCGGCCACAAGATCGGCGACTTGCTGCTGCAAGCCGTGGCCGGGCGCATTCAGCGCCTGCTTGAGCAAGGTGACGAAGCCTCGCGCTTCGGCGGTGATGAGTTCGTGGTACTGCTGGCCGGCGAACGCAGTGAAGAACAGATCGATACCTGGGTGCGCGAACTGGTGCAGAAACTCTCGGCCACTTACTCCCTCGACGGCCAGGAGGTCAATACCAGCCCCAGTGTCGGCATCAGCATCTGCCCACGCGACGGCCAGGACATCGACAGCCTGATCCGCTGCGCCGACGCAGCCATGTACTCGGCCAAGCAGGCAGGGCGTGCCCAGTACCGCTTCTTCGACCCCTCGCTGAATCTTTCCGACATCCACGCCTTCACCCTTGAACAAGCCTTTGGCAGTGCCCTGGCCGAACGTCAGTTCGTACTGCACTACCAACCACAGATCCGCCTGGATACCCAACGCGTGCTGGGCTATGAAGCCTTGGTGCGCTGGGACCACCCAGAATTCGGCCTGCTCTACCCCGACCGCTTCATCGGCCTGGCCGAGCGTAGCGGTTTCATCATCGAGCTGGGCTGGGAAGTGCTGCGCCTGGCCTGCGAGGAGCTGGCACGTTGGGATCTGCAGGGCCGCGACAACCGCCTGGCGGTGAATGTATCGGCATTGCAGCTGCGCCAGGCCGACTTCAGCACCCGCCTGTTGGCGAAGTTGCAGCTGTACGGCATCAGCCCGCAGCGGCTGGAGCTGGAAATCACCGAAACCACCATTCTGGACCCGGAAGGCACGGCGGTTGAGCATCTGCACCGCCTGCGCGCGGCCGGCCTGGGCATCAGCCTCGACGACTTCGGGCGTGGCTACGCCGGCTTCGCCCACTTGCAGTCACTGCCGTTGAGCAAGCTCAAGATCGACCGGTCGCTGATCGCACCGCTGTGCAACAGCCACGACGACAGCCCGATCGTCTCCTCGACCATTATTCTGGCCAAGCGCCTGGGGCTGGAGGTGGTGGCCGAAGGGGTCGAAACGCGCGAGCAGGTGGTGTGCCTGAAACTTGCCGGCTGCGATATTGCCCAGGGCTACCACTTCAGCCGCCCCTTGTCGCCGGCGCAACTGCGTGAATACCCGCCCTTCAACGGCATCGAGGAAAAGCCATGCGTGCTCTGAAGCCTTGGGCGGGCGCACCCGTCAAAGAGCCGGGACAGACCAGACGTTAGGGTTTATTGTGGTGGCAACACACGCTGACACCACCCTCACATGACCGACATAGAGCGCTACGTCCGCGCCGCCACCCGTGACAACACCCGGCGCAGTTATCAGGCTGCCATCGAGCATTTCGAAGCCCACTGGGGCGGGTTCCTCCCGGCCACTGCCGACAGCATTGCCCGCTACCTGGCCGATCACGCCGGGCAGCATGCGGTCAGCACCCTGCGCCAACGCCTTGCGGCCCTCAGCCAATGGCACATCAGCCAAGGCTTCCCCGACCCGACCAAGGCCCCGCTGGTGCGCCAGGTGCTGCGCGGCATCCGCACCTTGCACCCGACACCGCCGAAACAGGCCGCCCCGCTGCTGTTGCAGCACCTGCAAACGGCTGTCGAGCGTTTTGAACAAGAGGCCAGGCTGGCCCGCGACCAGCATGACCTGCCAGCACTGCGCCGCGCCCGGCGTGACACCGCACTATTGTTGCTGGGTTTCTGGCGTGGGTTTCGCGGTGACGAACTGGCGCGCCTGCGGGTGGAGCACATCCAGGCCGAGGCCGGCGTGGGCATCAGCCTGTTCCTGCCACGCAGCAAAGGTGACCGTGAAGCGCTTGGCGTACAACACCGCACCCCGGCCTTGAAGGCGCTGTGCCCTGTCGCAGCCTACCTGCAGTGGCTCGAAGTGGCGGGCATCGCCCACGGCCCGGTGTTTCGCAAGCTCGACCGCTGGGGCAACCTGGGCGACACAGCGCTCAACAGCAACAGCCTGGTCGGCCTGTTGCGGCGCATGCTCGAACGGGCCGGCGTGCCGGCGGCGCTGTACACCGGCCATTCCCTGCGCCGTGGTTTTGCCACCTGGGCCACGGCCAACGGCTGGGAGCTGAAGTCGCTGATGAGTTATGTGGGCTGGAAGGATGCCAAATCGGCGTTGCGCTATATCGACTCGGGCCAGCGGTTTGGGGAACTGGCCGTGTTACCGGCCAGCTAGGGGCAAGCGCTCATTCCGTGAACGTGTAGCGGGCAACACCGCCCACTTCCGGGCGAATCGCATACAGGTCGCCAGCGTCCGGGTAATGCCGCAACTCGGTGGGCGACATGCCGACCCGTGCCGTGGTGATGTACAGCGTGCTCATGCCGTCGCCACCGAAACAGCAACTGGTCGGGCGCGGCACTGGCATCACCACCTGTTCGGTCAAATGGCCGTCGCGGTCATAGCGCAGCAGGCAACTGCCATTGAACTGACACACCCATAACCCACCTTCACGATCCAGGGCGATGCCGTCAGGGCGCCCCAGTTCGGCAGGCGTCTCGGCAAACAGGCTGACCTGCTCCAGCCGCCCTTCGGGCAGATACGCGGCGCGGTAGATCGAGCGAGCAGCGGAGTCGACGAAGAAAACGGTATTGCCATCGGCGGACCAGGTAATGCCATTGGGCAACGCCATGCCGTCATGGATCACCACATCGTGCAGTTCCCCGTCAAAGCGCAGCAGCGCGCCGGTCTTGCCGCTCGGGCCCTCGTCCATCAGCCCGGTGACGAAGCGCCCTTGCGGGTCGCAGGCGCCGTCGTTGAAGCGGTAGCTCGGGCGGTGATGCACAGGCGCCGAGTACTGGCGCACCTTGCAAGACGACATATCCAGAATGGCAACGCTGGCATCTTCGGTGAATATCAGGTTGCCTTGGTCGGTCAGTGCCAAGGCACCGATACGGGCAGCGGATTCATAGAGGGTCTCGACTTCGCCATCCGTTAGCAGCCGGTGAATTCGCCCGCCGGTGATATCGACGAAATACAACGCGCCGGTGCGCGCATCCCACACAGGGCTCTCACCCAGGTCGGCCCGGGTGTTGGCGACCTTGGTCGGCACGTAGTGGCATTCCTTGATGAGGCTCCAGCGTTCGGCCACTTCGCCCAGGCTGGAAGCCTCGACGCGCGCCAGGTCACGCGGGTAGCTCACGCCGCTGTTCTCGCTGAAACGCGTGGCGGTGAACTGGCCATTGCTGGCCCGCAGGATGTACCCGGTATCCCGGCAAAGCGGGCTGGCCAGGTACAGAACGCCCGGTGTCACCCATTGCGGCTTGAGTTCTTCCGGTGGCTGGGTCACGCCCCACATCCTGGTTTTGGCCACCGGCGAGACCGCATTGACCAAGATGCCGTGTTCCAACCCTTCCATGCTCAATGCGTTCATGATGCCCACCTGAGCCATCTTGCCCGCCGAGTAGGCGACCAGGCCTGGCTGGGCATAGCGCTGGTACATGGCGCGGTCCGAGGTGGTGAGCACTATGCGCGGTGCCTCGGCTTGCTTGAGGTGCTTCCAGGCATGCTTGGCCAGCCATACCGGGGCGTGCACGCTGATGCCCAGGGCGCGATCGAGAAACGCCTGCTCCTGGGTCTCGATGCCTTGATAATCGACCCAACCGGCGTTGTGAATGAGGATATCCAGCGCGCCGAAATGCGCGATGGCCAGTTCCACCAGTTCGCGGCAATCGTCTTCGTTTTCCAGGTGGCCGGCATGAGCGACCACCTCGAAACCCTGCCCCCGCAGCGTTTCGAGCGCGACGCTGACCGCCGCCGGGTTCTGCCCTTCACCTGAGCGGTCAGTGCCCAGGTCGCTGATGACTACCCGCGCTCCCCGCGCGGCCAGCGCCATGGCGTAATCCAGGCCCAGGCCCTGGGCGGCACCGGTGACGATGGCGACTTTATCTTTGAATGGGTCTGTGCTTGGCATTGTAGCGCCCTTCCGATTCTCCTTTTTTACGATAACAATAAAAAAATCAATGACTTAATATTAAAAGCATGCAACTTTGATATCTGCTGGATATCACCTGAGGCCTGCCATCTTCCGATGCACCCCGACCTGCAACCTCAGGCCCCCGGATCAGCCGTTTGCAGCAGAGGCTTTGTCGCCGCGATGCCACGCACTATCATGGCCGCCTTGCAGGGTCGGCCGCCGGTGAACGCTTTCCCGGCCCCCGTTCGACTCGATGAAGGAACGTAGAATGATCGAGACACGTTTGCTCAGGCAGTTCATTGCCGTGGCCGAGGAGCTGCACTTTCACAAGGCAGCCATCCGCCTGCACATGGCACAGCCGCCCCTGAGCCAGGCGATCAACCGACTCGAAGAGAAGCTGGGCTTCAGCCTGTTCCTGCGCAACAAGCGCGGGGTCAAGCTCACCGCCGCAGGCATGGCCTTCCTGGAAACCGCCTACCGTACCCTCAAGGAGCTGGAGCAAGGCATCGAATACGCCCGTAACGTGTCCGAGGGCATCTGCGGCAAGCTGACCATCACCGCCATCTCCATCGCTTACTACGAGTCGCTGCTCAATACCCTGAAGAAATTTCGCGAAACCTACCCGAACGTGCGGCTTACCATTCGCGAAATGCCGTCAGCCTCCCAGGCCAAGGCGTTGATGGCCGGTGAAGCGGACATCGGCTTCATGCGCAAGCTGCCGATGCCCCCTGACACCATCGAATCCAGATTGCTGCTCAATGAGCAGATCGTCATGGCGCTGCCCGCCAGCCACGCCAAGGTGCATCAGCCTGTGGTCGACCTGCGCGATTTTGCCGAAGAGGATTTCGTCTTCACCCCGCAAGCGCTTGGCAGCGGCTACCACAGCCAGCTGATCGCGCTGTGCGAATCGGCCGGTTTCTACCCTAAGGTAGTGCAGGAAGCGGCGCAGATCCACACCCTGATCGGGCTGGTGGCGTGCGGCTTCGGGGTTGCCCTGGTGCCTGAATCGATCGCCTACTCGACGCTGCGCGAGCGCGTGCAGTTTCGCCCTATCCGGCCGATCAAGGACCAGCCCACGCCGACCATGGGGCTGTACATGAACTGGAACATCCAGAACGCCTCCCCAGCCTTGGGCAGTTTCATATCGATGCTCGACCTGGGGGCCCCTCGCCGATTCGTCGACACCATCCAGCAACCGTTCATTCTGGATGGCAGCGACAAGCGCGAATCACACCGCTAAGCGGTATTCGCGCAGCCAGGCATCCAGTGCCAGAGCGGTCTCGAGGTGGTTACGGCGCAACTGTGAGTTGAAATAGCCCTCGGGCTGATGCAGCTCAGCACCCAGCCGGACACGGTCGATCACCTGGAACACCGGGCTGTCCGCCCGCCCAAGCAGGCGCCTGGCCCGCTCACGCAGGAACCGTTCGTAGCCCAGGTTGGCCGAGGTCGGATAAGGGCTCTTGCGCCGCTGCAGCACGGCCGGTGGCAGGATATCGACGCAGGCCTGCTTGAGCAGCCACTTCTCCACACCGTCTTTACCTTTGATCGACCACGGGACGTTGTAAATGTACTCGACCAGCTCATGATCGGTGAACGGAACACGCACCTCCAGGCTGGCGGCCATGCTCAGGCGGTCCTTGCGGTCGAGCAGAATTGGCAGCCAGCGCTGCAGGTGCATGTGGCAGATCTCACGCATGCGCCGCTCTTGCGGGCTGTCGCCGGGCAAGTGCTCGACGCTGTCCAGCGCCTGGTGATAGCACCCGTCCTGGTAACTGGCAAAGTCACACAGCCGGTTGAAGTCCGGGTTGATCAGCTCAGGCTGCAGCAACTGCATGCGCGAAAGCCAAGGAAAGCGCTGCGCCGCCAGTACCTGCGGGTCGCGGAACCAGGCGTAGCCGCCAAACACTTCGTCTGCTGCTTCCCCGGAAATGGCCACTGTCGAATGGCGGCCGATGGCCTTGAACAGCAGGTACAACGAAGTGTCGACATCGCCAAAGGTGGCCGCCGAATCATTGGCCCGGTACACCGCGGTGCGCGCAGGCTCGGCCACCAGTTCGCCGTTGTCGATGAGGATGGTCTGGTGATGGCTGCCAATGTGTTCGGCAGCTGCCAGTGCATAGGGCTGATCGCGTTCCGGGCGAAAGCTGTCGCTCTGGAACTGCTCGGCCTGGCCAACGAAATCCACCGAAAACGAATTGACCCTGCCGCCCTGCGCTGCCGTCAGGCGCTGTTGCGCCATGGCCGTGAGGATGGTCGAGTCCAGCCCCCCGGAGAGCAGCGAACAGACCGGCACATCGGCATGCAACTGCTCGCCCAGCGCTTTGCCGAGCAGCGCGCGGGTGCGCGCCACGGTGCCGGGCAGGTCATCCTGGTGTTCGCGGCGCTGCAACTGCCAATAGCGGCTGAGTTTGGCGCGCCCGTTGGGCCGCCAGGACAAGCGATGCCCTGGCGGCAGTTCGCTGACCCCGCGCAAGGCCGTGCGCGCCGTGCCGCGAGAGAGGCTCAGCGCGTCCACCAGGCCGACCACATCGAGCGCACTGGCGAACGCTGGGTGCGCCAGGATTGCCTTGATTTCCGAACCGAACAGCAGCCCCTGCTGGTGGTGGGCGTAGTACAGCGGCTTGACCCCCAACCGGTCACGCACCAGCAAAAAGTGGCCGTCGCGCCCGTCGAACACAGCGAAGGCGAACATACCGCTCAGGTGCTCACAGCAGTGTTCGCCCCATTCCAGATAAGCGTGCAACACCACTTCGGTGTCGCTGCGCGTCTGGAACTGGTGGCCCGCCAGGCGCAGACGCTCACGCAGCGCGTCGTGGTTGTAGACCTCGCCGGTGTAGATCAGCGCGACTTCCTCGCCACTGGCGCAGCGGTAAGTCATCGGCTGCACGCCGCCGCTGAGGTCGATGATCGCCAGCCGCCGGTGGCCCAGCAGGGCATTGCGGTGCCGCCAGCTGCCACTGGCATCCGGCCCGCGCAGTGCCAGGGTATCGGTCATGGCGTCGATGATCTCGCCGGCCTGGCTCAGGTTGCGGGTGTAGTCCACCCAGCCTGTGATTCCGCACATGCTGTGCTCCTTACACGTGAAGACGACGGGTTGGCAGCAGGCCGGTCAGGGCCTGCAGGCGCTTGGCGACATCCAGCAACTGGCGCTCGCTGTCACGCCGGCCCATGATCTGCACGGCCAGCGGTGCCTTGCCGTCGGCACTCAGGCAGATCGGCACGGTAATGGCCGGCAGGCCGCTGAAACTGGCCAGCGGAGTGAAGCTGATTTTCTGCTCATAGCCTTCGTCCGCGGGCGAAGGGATGGTCGAGTCGCCTGGCTGCGGGTTGCGCCGGTCGAAGGGTCGGTTTGGGTCCATGGGGAATACCACGAAATCCACTTGAGCCTCGTTGAACCAGGCGTCGATACCGGCGCGGACGTTGTCCATGCGCTGGTGGATGCGCCGGTAGTCAGCATCGCTCACGCCCTCACCCACCTTCAGGGCGCTGAGCGTGGACCAGTGCAGCTCGCAGTCGAAGCGCCGTGCCCAGGCAGCCGAGGCCAGCCACGCATCGCGCGCGCACAGCTGCCAGGCGTCGCCACGGCAGGCCCACAGGTCCGGCATGGCAACCTCACCGGGCGTCATGCCCAGGTCTGCCAGCGCGTTGCGCGCCTGGCCCAGCATGTCGAGCATGGCCGCGCTGGTCAGCGCCGGGTCCAGCGCATGCTCCAGCATGGCGACCCGATAGCGCTCTTTGAGTGGCTGTTGCTCGCCGAGCAGCGGCTCCAGCCCCAGCAACGGGAACAGCAGGCCAAGATCGTCGGCGCTGCGGGCCACCCACCCCAGCGCGTCCATACGCGGTGACAGCGGAAACACGCCGGCCAGGCTCTCCGGCTTCTGGGTCATGCGCAGGCCGACCATGCCGCAGTGCGAGGCCGGCCAGCGTACCGAGCCGAGCACATCGGTGCCCAAGGAGATATCGCACAGCCCTGCTGCCACCGACACGGCCGAACCGGTGCTGGAGCCAGACGGATCGATGCTCGGGAAGCGCGGGTTGCGGCAGCCTGCGCCAAAGGCAATGTTCAGCTCGGTAGTGGCGACCTTGCAGGTCAGGGCAATGCGCGGGTCGAGAAAAGCCAGCGCCTCGGCGCTGCGCTGGGGGTAGTGGCGGTAGCTGCGCAGGCCCAGGCGGGTCGGCAAGCCTTGCACATCGACGGTGTCCTTCACCCCAAGGCGGTACCACGGTGCCTCGACCTCGCGGGTGCTGGTCAGGCAACGGTAGTGGCTGTCGGCATGCACGCTCCAGTGTGCGTACTGCTGCGCCCAGTCCGCGGCAAGCTCGGGGTTGCGCTGCAGCAATTCGTGGCGTTTGCGCAGGCTCAATCCCAGGTATTCGGGCTGCTCACGTCCGCGGGTGGCGTCGGCGCCGCAGTTGCTCAGGTAGTGGGCGATGGCGTCTTTGGTGTCAACGTGGTTCATGGGTGCATTCCTTGACAGAGGTAGAAGCCGCCCACGGCAGAGGCTTGCCGGTGGCGGACAAAGGCAGGTCGGTGACACGGCGTACCGCAACCGGCCATGGATGGCCCGGCGGTAATTGGCGCAAAGCCTCCCGCACCGCGTGCTCGGTGAGGGTCTCGCCGCTGTACAGCACCTCGAACGCTTCGCCGCGCAACGCATCGGCCACGGCAACGCAGGCCAGCGTCGGGCAGTCCAGGCGCTGGGCGAGATCACTGGCCAAGCGGGCCAGATCGACGCGCAGGCCATTGACCTTGATCAGGCTGCTGGCCCGCCCCAACCATTGGAACCGCTGTGCGTCCAGCACCCGTACCAGGTCATCGCAACGGTGCGTCGCGGCAGCGCGTGCCTGGCCCGGCTGGCGGGCGATGCGCGGGCTGGCCACGTTCAGCGCACAGGGCTGGCCAGGGGGGCTGAGCAGTGTCACATCGTCCAGCAGCGTCCAGGGCTGCTCAGCGTCACTGTGCGCATCCAGCTCGCGGTAAGCCATGGCCCCGGTTTCGGTGGAACCCAGCAGTTCGATGAAACGTACCTGCGGCCCGGCATGGCGCTGCACCGTGGCCATGGCACCGGCGGGCAGCAGCGAGGCGCTGTGCACCACCAGTACCTGACGCCGGGTGCTCAGCCGGGCCAGCAGCGCCGGCAGCACGCGCCAGGTACTGGCAATGGCCAGAATCACGCACGGCCCCTCGCCCTCGAGCGCTGGCAGGCGCTGCTGCTCCAGCGAACAGGCGTGCAACCGCGCATGCAAAACCCGCGCACCGACCTCGCCAAGGATCATGCCGTAGCTGTGGCAGGCGGGCGCGAACGAGAAAATCTCCCGTGCATCAGGCGCCCAGCGGCCGAGGATCAGGGCCGCTTCGCACGCCATCTGCGCCTGGCTGCGCAGCCATTGCCGGGGCGCACCCGTTGAGCCGGAGGTGGTGAACAGATGCTCGGCGTTCACTTGGCGGCCTGCAGGGTCAGTTGATCTTGCAGTTTTTGCCCGACGAAGCGTTCCATCTTTTCCAGGGTTTCGAACCAGAAGCGCACATCGTCGCTGAGGTAGTCCACTTCGATGTCGAAGCAGCCTTCGATGGCGGTGATCACTTCAACAGCCATGAGGCTGTCGAAGCGTTCACCAAGAAAGTCACGAAAGCTGTCGCGCTTGTCGATCGCGTCGACGTGCTCGCCAAGCAACTGGCCGAGGGTTTGGCGGATACGCTGTTCAATGCTGAGGTCGTTCACGAGCCGGTCTTTCCTTGTTGGTGGGCAGCGTTGGTCAATTCCGCTCCGGCACTGAAGAACACGTGCTCGGGCAGGATCGGATCGAAGTGCAGGTAAATGAAGGCTTTGGGGTACTGCGTGCGCAGGCAGCCGTGCAGCCCTTCAGCCAGCGCCTGGTGGGCGTGACGATCGCGGGCCTGCGACAAGGTGATGCGCACATGGAACTGCGCCGGTGCGCCGTCGCGGTCGGCAACCGGCATCGGCATGCCGGCGCTGAACACACTGGCCTCAGGTAGTGGGTTGAAGAACACCATGCAATGCGCAGCGTCAGCGCCCAGCTGCTTGAGCTGGCGGGTAAAGGCCAGTGCCAGGCGCTTGCGCTCCAAGGGTTGCAGCGGTGCACAGCAAACAGTGAGGGTGGGCATGGCGGCTCCTTACGACAACTGCAAGCTGGGCAGCTGTTGGCGCAGGCCTTGGGCAAAGGCGTCGAGCAGGCGGCCCAGGCAAATGGACAGCGCGTCCACCCCTTGCAGGAACAAGGGCGACCAGGCGTGGCCGGCGTCGCCGTGCACCTTGTCGAGGAAAAAGCGCAGGTGGGCAAGGTCCACCGGCAGGCCCAGTTCGGCAGCCAGTGCCACCGCCTGGTAGGTACTGAGCAGGTCAGGTATGCGCTGCCCCTGGTTGGCGAAGCCCCCCTGGCGCACTTTGTGCGCAGCCAGTAACGCGGCGGCCGCCTCAGTGACGTCGTTGCCGGTGTAGGCCAGGCAGGCCAGGGCCTGCAACCCGGCGCGCAGGGACACTTCGCCCCGCGGGAACGATGCGTAGCCATGGGCTTGCCGGCAGCTGCCGACGAAGCGTTCGATGGCCGCGAGGTCCACGCCGTTGTCATCGCCCAACTGCCGCACGATCGACACGGCCGATGCGGTGGACACCATGTCCGAGCCGCGTCCCTCCCAGAACCCGAAGCCGCCGTCAGGGTTCTGCAGCGGGGCCAGCCAGCGGCCGATCGCCTGGCGAGGTCCGGGCTGGCCACCGAAGGCGCCCGCTGCAAGGCACCAGTTGGTGCACCGCACCTCGGCACCACGGCCTGGCATATACATGATCCCGGCTTCGTTGGGCATCTGACAGCCTTCGATCCAGAACAGGGCTGCATCGCGCTGCTGCGGGGCCAGGCGATCGCCCAGCACCGCCGCCGCAGTGGTCAGCACGTCGGCGGCGGTGTCGGCGCGGCGGTACGAATAACCGCCTTGGGGCATGCACAACGTGGCGATGAATGCAGCCACGTCATCGGCCAGGTGCGCCACCGGCTCGCCCAGTGCCTTGAGTGAACCCACTGCGCAGAATGCCGCCCAGACGTCCTCACCGTCATAACCGGCCCAGCGTACGAACGCACCGGTCGGGCCGCGCAAGGCATCGATCCACTCGGCGCAGCGCTGACGGCCCAGCGGTTGCGCCTGCAATGCAGCAAGGCTGGCGGTGGCGCGATACGTCGCCCACAGGCACGGCACAGCCGCCGCTTCGCTGAAGCGAAAGCCGCCACACTCCAGCTGCTGCGCCTGCAGCCAGCCGATCAAACGTGGCAGGTCCCATTGCGGCGCCGGCAAGCCCTGGCGCGCCAACGCTCGCGCAGCCATCACGCCGTAGAAACAGGCACGGGTGTCGGCGAGGTTGCGTCGGGCGAAATCCGCCGACCAGCTCAAGCCACCATTGGCACACTGCAACCCTTCGAGCCATTCATACAAGGGCGCGGAATCCGCTACCTGGCCCTGGCACACTTCGATCAAGGTGCGCAGCGCATAGTGGCTGGCCCACACGTCCGCCGTCTGGCCCGGGCACATGGCATAGGCGTTTCCATCGAACAGGGTAGTGATCCAGGCCGCTGTCTCGTCGCTCTTTTCAATCGCAACGCCCAGGTCGTGCAGGGTTTCGGTGCAGTAAAACGTGGCCCAGGCATCGGACGGCATCCCCTTGCTCCAGGCAAAGCCGCCATCGCGGTTACGCCGAGACAGGATGTAGGCCTGCAATACCGGCGCATCGGCTTGCTCAAGGCGCTCGACCCAGGCCAGGCTGCGTATGGCCGCATAGGTGCACCACAAATCCGCCTGGCCGTTGCCCAGGCCCTGCCCCGCAGGGAAGCGTGGCGGCGTCATTGCTGGCCACCGACGTAGCGCAGGTTGGTTTTCTTCCAGCTCTTTTGCGACCCGCCACTCTTGTTCAGCGCCGACAGGTTGTTGACGAACAGTACACGGCTCCAGCGCAGCCCCATGTGCTGCTCGGAGCGCTCCAGCAGATGCGCTTGCAGGCGCGCTTCCTGGCTGGTGTCCCAGACCACGTCACGTTCGAGGATCAGCGCGGCGCTGTCAGCCTGGCGGTCCACTTCGATGACATACCCGGTGGCATCGCAACTGCCGTAGACCACCTCCTCGACCGCGCGGATTTCAAGGCCTACCCCCGCCACCCGGACGCTGTCGCTGTCACGCCCATTGACCTGCAGTGTCGGGCTGATCCGGCCTGGCGCCCAAGGCGAGGTGATGGTCACGCTGTCACCGGTGTCCAGACGCAACAGCGGCCGTGCATAGAGGTTCAGCGGCGTAACTACGAGGCGGCCCGTGAGACCCTCGGCCGGGGTCACCAGCTTGCCGTCGGGCAACAGCAGTTCGAAATGATTGCTCGCCGTGGCCAGGCGCATCTGCAGGTCTTCGCCCACTGCGGCCAGGGTGCCTGTTTCGGTACTGCCGTAGCTGGCATCGAACACATCGCATTGCCACCAACGCGCCAGGCGTTCACGGAACGGCTGGGTGTTGACCTCGCCAAGCAACATGATCGAGCGCACCGACCCGGCGAAGCTGTGCAGCATTTCGCGCTGTTTCAGGTAGCGGGTCAGTTGCACCAACACACCCGGCGCGATGAACAGCACCGTAGGCCGATAGGTGTCGAAGGTCTTGCACACACGTTCCCAGTCGGTAATCCCGGTGGTGAAGGGATAGAGGCGCACGTGGGAAACGTCCAGGTACTCGCAGACATTGGCGATCAGGTCACCTACCGGCACGATGTCCGATGGCATCAGGTTGGCCACCCGAGCACCCGGGCGCAGCACCGTCCGCCAATGGCTGGCGACGCTGACGGCGTTCCAGATGATGTCCTCTTTCACACGCGGGGTTGGTGTCGGCTCGCCAGTGGTGCCGGTGGTCGCGTAATACTTGGCCGCCTCACCGAGTTCTACGGTGCAGAACTTGAGCGGTTGATCCTTGAGCAATGCCTTGGCGGTCACGGGCAACTGCTGGAAGGCCGCTGCACTGTAAGGACCTATGTTCGCGTAATGGGCGCTGTGTTGTGCTCGCGTCCAAACTGCTTGCAACTTGCGTTCATAAAATGCGGCGTCGGGCACCTGCCCCGCTTGCAGCTGAAGCTCGCGTTCCGCGGCCTGCAGCACGCCGTAATCCTGGTCGCTATGAACTAACATCGACTCGCCCTCTCGAATGAACAGCGCAGAGAATTGGCGAGCGTCCGGCTCAAGTAAAATACTTATTTGAAACCGTCGGTGATAGGTGCGGGGTATTATTCAGCAACTTCAGCAGGTAAAACCTGATCATTAAGTGCGCTTTTTCTGAACGCATTTCCCTCATCGCACCGTGGATCCGGCGGGATATCAGATAAAGATGTTTTTGGTATTTCCCAAAGGGTGTCCGCCTGCAGCACTATCGCCACGCAGCCAGGCAGGCTGTCGAGCAGGTGAGGTATTTAGGGCATGCCAAGGGCTTTATCCGCATCTTTGCGATCGTGCGCCGCCCACGCGGCGCATCGCCATGTTTGCCGCAGAGGCTTCAACGCCCTTGGGCGCACCGCCATACCCGCGCGATATCGTTTGCCCGGGCCTGCAACAAGTGCGCGGCGTCGGCGCACGCCTGCTCCAGGGTCATCGGCCCGCTGGCCAGGGCAAAGGCCGCATCGATGCCATGCGCATACAGCTGCTGATAGCCGTCGCCCAACGTGCCCGCCAGCACCACCACGGGCACCCCGTGGCGCTTGGCGACCCGGGCCACGCCCACCGGGGTCTTGCCCCGCAGGGTCTGAGCATCGAAGCGGCCCTCACCTGTGATCACAAGGTCGGCGCCTTGTACCAGCGCATCGAGGCCGGCCAGCTCCGCGACCACTTCCACGCCAGGGCGGAACTGCGCCTGCATGAAGGCCTTGGCAGCGAAGCCCATGCCGCCGGCCGCGCCACACCCTGGCAGTGCTCTCACGTCTTGGCCCAGCAGCTGCGCACAATGGTCGGCAAAGTGGCTCAGCGCTTTGTCCAGGGCCTGGACCTGCTCGGGGCTGGCGCCCTTTTGTGGCCCGAAGATCGCCGAAGCACCATTGGGCCCGCACAGGGGGTTGTCGACATCGGCCGCCACGTCGACCTGAACCTGCGCCAGGCGCGGGTCAAAGCCACTGGCATCGATGCGTGCCAGCCCGGCCAGGGCCAGGCCGCCGTCTGCCAGTGGCTGGCCGTCGGCGTCCAGCAAGCGCAGGCCCAAGGCCCGCAGCATGCCGCTGCCGCCATCGTTGGTCGCACTGCCACCAATCGCCAGGACGATGCGCTGTGCCCCTGCGCTGAGTGCGGCGTCGATCAGCTCGCCGGTACCCCAGGTGCAGCTGCGGCAGGCATCGCGCTGCGCACTCGGCAGCAGCTGGATACCACTGGCCTGGGCCATCTCGATGATTGCCGTGCGGCTGTCGGCCAGCCAGCCCCAGCTGGCCTGCACGCGCTGGCCCAGTGGCCCGCGTACGGTTTGCCGGCGCAGATCGCCGTGGCTGGCAGCGACAATCGCCTGCATGGTGCCTTCGCCACCATCGGCCATGGGGCACTCGAGCAACTCGGCGGTCGGCAGCGCTTCGGCCAAGCCGGCGGCAATGGCACGGGCGACACCGGCAGCATCGAGGCTGTCCTTGAACGAGTCGGGGGCGATGACGATTTTCATGGTGATTCTCCTGTCCAGATAGCCGCATGCTGACAGTTGTCTGGCGTGCGGGCCTCGGTCGGATGCACAAATGGCCGGTAGCTTGTTTGGGCAAATGCCTTTTTTGCCCCGCTCAAGCCGCTGGCAACAGCTGCAACCCCAGGTACAGGCTCAACATGCCTTCCAGACGCAGCGGGTCGACCTCGCCCAGCTCGGCAATGCGTTCCAGGCGGTAACGCAGGCTGTTGCGGTGGATGCCAAGGGCATCGGCGCAGGCTTGGCTCTGGCCATCATGCGCACACCACGCGCGCAGGGTGGCGAGCAGTTGCCCGCTGGCATCCTTGGCGCCAATGCGGCGCAGCGGCTCAAGCAGCTCATCCAGCGCATCTTCATTGCGATGGCGCCACAACAAGGCCGGCAGACGGTAACGCGCAAGGCTCAACAGTTTCTCGCCTGGCAACACTTCGCGGCCATAGGCGAGCAGGTCACGGACCCGCCGGTAACCGCGGCGCAACTGCTCAAGGCTCTGTGCCGGGCTGCCCAGCGCCAGGCGCTCGATCTGCCAGCCGCTGCGCTGCACGCGCTCGAACAGGCGCTGATCGTCCAGCACGACACCGGCCGGGCGGCACCATAGCAAGGAATCGCGCGCCGGGCTCACGCACCAACTGTCCGGGTAACGGCTCATCAACCAGGCGGCCAAGGCCTCGGCCGCCGGGCCGGCGCTCAGTTCGAACAAGCACGGCACCCGTGGCAATTGCGGTTTCAGGCCCAATTGCTGCGCTTCGTCCAGCAGCCGCGGCGAGTCGCCGGTGCCACCGAGCAGCAACGCCAGCAGGTCGTCACAACGCTGGCGCCGCCATTGCTGCTCAACCTGCAAGTGGCGCTGAGCCAAGAGCATTTCGGCGGTCATGCGCACCAGTTCGCCGTAGGTGCGCAGCTGCTGCGGCTCACCCGTCAGCCCCAGCACCCCGATCAGCCGCCCATCGAGCATCAGCGGCAGGTTCACCCCCGGTTGCACACCTTTGAGGCACTTGGCGGCCTCTGCATCGAGCTCAACGATCCGGCCGTTGGCCAATACCAGTTGCGCGCCTTCGTGGCGGGTATTGATGCGCTCCGGCTCGCCACTGCCCAGGATCAGCCCCTGGCTGTCCATGACATTGACATTGCACGGCAGAATGGCCATTGCCCGATCGACAATATCCTGCGCCAGGTCATGGTCCAGTTCGAACATTCGGTGATCCTTGAGGGTGTTAGGCTTTGTTCGCGAGCACAGCGTCTTGCCCAGATGGCTGTGCAAAAGCACAAAGACAGCTGCGTCGCACTGCCCGAGACTCATCAGGGCGAGCGCCGGCACAGGCGACGCGGCGACAACCATAACAATAGAGAACCCGATCATGGCACACAGCCCTGCCCCTGACCAAGGCACAGACATCACCCGCAACGCGCTTTACCGGCGCATCACCCTGCGGCTGATTCCGTTCATTTTCATCTGCTACCTGTTCAACTACCTCGACCGCGTCAATGTCGGCTTCGCCAAGCTGCAAATGCTCGACGCGCTCAAATTCAGCGAAACCGTCTACGGCTTGGGTGCCGGAATCTTCTTCATCGGCTATGTGCTCTGTGGCCTGCCAAGCAACCTGGCGCTCAACCGCTTCGGCCCGCGGCGCTGGATTGCGGCGATGATGATCGCCTGGGGCAGTCTCTCGACCTGCCTGCTGTTCGTCACCACCCCAACCGAGTTCTACACCCTGCGCTTGCTGACCGGCGCTGCTGAAGCAGGCTTCTTTCCGGGTGTGGTGCTGTACCTCTCGCGCTGGTTCCCGGCAGACCGCCGTGGCCGGATCATGGCTTTGTTCATGTCGGCGATCCCTGTATCGGGCCTGCTCGGCGGGCCTTTCTCCGGCTGGATCCTCGAACACTTCGCCACGGGCCAGCATGGCCTGGCAGGCTGGCAGTGGATGTTCCTGATACAGGGCCTGCCAACCGTGGCGCTGGGTTTCCTGGCCATTGGCATGCTCAGCGATGGTTACCACAAAGCCGCCTGGCTGAGCCCCGCCGAACGCCAGCTGATCGAGGCCGATTTGAAGGCAGATGCCGCCAGCAAACCCGTCGCCAAGGGTGACGGTGTGCTCGCCGTGCTGACCAACCCATTGATCTGGACCTTCGGCTTCGTTTATTTCTGCATTCAGAGCGGTGTCTACGCGATCAACTTCTGGCTGCCGTCGATCATCAAGAACATGGGCTTCGACAACCCGCTGCTGATCGGCTGGCTGAGCGCCATTCCGTACCTGCTGGCGGGTGTGTTCATGATCCTCTGTGGCCGCTCGGCGGACCTGCGCAACGAACGCCGCTGGCACCTGGTGGTGCCGATGCTGATGGGCGCTGGCGGTTTGCTGATTGCGGTCAACTTTGCCGCCACACCGGCCATCGCCATCCTGGGCCTGTCGATCGCCACCATGGGGGCCCTCACCGGCCTGCCGATGTTCTGGCCGATGCCCACCGCACTGCTCAGCGCCAGTGCCGCGGTCGCGGGCCTGGCGATCATCAACTCGGTGGGGCAGATGGCCGGGTTCCTCAGCCCGTACTGGGTTGGCTTCATCAAGGACCAGACCGGTTCGACCGACGCCGCTTTGTATTCACTGGCAGCACTGATCGTGCTGGGGAGCCTCGTGGCGCTGCGGGTGACGCGCGCCAGTGCCCTGGCGGCGGCCCGGGCCCATTGAGTGCGTGGGGCCGCTCTGCGGCCCCGTTGACGGCAAGGCGGCTGCCACATCGGGCATGTTTCGCCGGGAAGCGACTCGGCGTTTCCGGTCGTCAGGTCAACGCATCACCCTCCCGTCCGAGGCGTCAAATGATTCCAAAGGCCCCCTTTGGAGACTCCCATGACCGACCACGCCGTGGCCCGCTTTGACCAGCTGGACCCGAAACGCCCCCTGCGGGTACAGGCCGGCAGCGAAGAAGTGATCCTGATCCGCAGTGCCGGGCAGGTCCGCGCCTTTCAGGCCAATTGCCCGCACGCCGGAGCGCCGCTGGATGAAGGCGTGGTGTGCGACGGCCTGCTGGTCTGCCCCTGGCACAAGGCTGCTTTCGCCATCGACGAGGGTGTGGTCTGCGAGCCCCCGGCGTTGGCAGACCTGCGCCGCTACCGCGCCTGGGTCAAGGATGGCGATGTCTGGGTCGATGACCAGCCTCTGCCGCAACCCGAGCCACCGCGCCACAGCGATGCGCGCTGCTTCGTCGTCATCGGCGCCGGAGCCGCAGGCTCGGCGGCAGTTGCCACGCTGCTGGCCCATGGGTTCGGCGGGCGCCTGGTGTGGCTCGACCAGGAACGGCAACCGGCGTATGACCGGACTGCGCTGAGCAAATTCGTGATTGCCGGCGAAATGCCGCCGGACGAGGTACCGGCGCTGCTTGAAGCTGACCAGTTGCGCACCGGCCAACTGGAGCGGCGCTCGGCCAAGGTGCGCCTGCTGGATGCCAAAAAGCGCCAGATCATCCTCGCTGACGGCCAACGCATCGATTATGACGCAGCCTTGCTGGCCACCGGCGGCAAACCGCAACGCCCAGACCTGCCCGGTGCAGGCCTGGCGGGCATCCTGACGCTGCGCTCGCGCGAAGATGCAGCGCGCCTGCTCGATGCCGCCGAACCCGGCCAGCCCGTGGTGATCGTCGGTGACGGTTTCATCGGCCTGGAGGCCGCATCGGCACTGTGCGCATACGGCGCACAGGTCCACGTGGTCACCCGCCACGAAGTTCCGTTACGCACGCCGTTGGGGGAGCGCATCGGCCGCTCCATTCGCGCGCTGCATGAGGGCAAGGGCGTGGTGTTTCATGGCCCGACCGAGGTCGAACGCTTCGTCGGTACGCAGCACGTCGAAGCCGTGCAGCTGAGCAACGGTGAGACCCTCGACACGTCACTGGCCTTGCTCGGTACCGGCGTCACCCCGGCCACTGCCTTCGTGCAGGGCGTGCAATTGGCCGAAGACCGGTCCATTTCAGCGGACGCCCACTTGCAGGCCGCCGATCGGCTATGGGTTGCCGGCGATATCGCGACCTTCCCCCTCACCGGCCGCCCGGTGCGCATCGAGCATTGGCGCCTGGCTCAACAACACGGTGTCATCGCGGCTGCCAACATGCTGGGCGAGCAGCGCCGGTATGCCGACGTACCGTTCTTCTGGACCTATCAGCATGGGCTCACTTATGAAGTACTGGGGCATGCGCGCGACTGGGACCGCATCGAATTTGTCGGGCAGCCGGAACAAGGCGACTTCATTGCCTTGCAATGTGCAGGTGAGCAGGTGCAAGCGGTGATCGCCAGGGGCTATTCTGATGCCATGGCGCAGTTGTCGCAGCGCATGAAGCGGTCACTGAGCCTGGCGCAGGCGCTTGAGTTGATCGGTTGAACGCTTTCGCCCCGCGCCAGCCTGGCTGCCGATCCTGCAAAAATCAGCTATGGTTTTCCCCACCTCCAATAACAAGAATTTCGTGGAGCGCCCATGGCCGCGCACACCGCCTCACCCCCCGCCAGTGAGCTGGCTGCGTTCGTCGATTGCCATTTCGCCGAACGCGGCCTGATGCCAGAACCTGTTATCGCCGAGTCCTGGTACCGCAGCATCAACCAGCATCACCTGGACCCTGAATTGCGCCATGTCGACAACATGCTCAGTGCAACCGAAATCCGCCTGCACCAAGCCCAGCATGAGGCCTACCTGGCCATCGCCAGCCAAGGTGTCAGCGGCCTGGCGCGGCGGGTGGTGGATGCAGGCTTCGCCGTGCTGCTCAGCGACGCCGAGGGTATTACCCTCGATGCCCGCTTGCCGCCCGACCCGCAACGCTATACGCGCTCGGGGCTGATCGTCGGCGCGCGCTGGGACGAGTCGGTAGCCGGCACCAACGGCATCGGCACCGCGCTGGCATGCGGCCAAGCCCTGACCATCCACCGTCAAGAGCACTTCCTGGCCGCCAACGCGCGCCTGAGCTGCTCGGTGTCGCCGATCTTCGATGCCCACAATCGATTGCTCGGTTGCCTCAATGCCACCTGCCTGTACAACGATGGCCCCAAGCAAGCACAGCACCTGACCTTGCAACTGGTGACCCTCTACGCCCGGCTGATCGAGAACAGCCATTTCCGCGAACGCTACCGCGACCGCCTGACCCTGGCGCTGAAACCGCGTGACGAGTTCTCGGACCTGGCGGCCGAGCAGTTGCTGGCGCTGGATGAGGGTGGCCGGGTGATCGGTGCCAATCGGGCAGCCTTCCTTGCGTATGACGGCAGGTTACTAGGGGCGCCTGTCGAACAGCTGTTGCACGCCGATATCGGCCAATTGCTTGACCTCACCCGTGGCGGCGCCCGCGGTACGCAGTTGCGCGGCCCGGCTCAACCGCTTTTACTGGACGTGGGCCTGCGCGTCCCGGCAGGCTACCGCCCGCTGCGGGCTGCACCGCCGATGCCAGCGCGGGCTGGCCACCCCGGCCTCGATCAGCTGGCCGGCCAAGACGCGCAACTGCAACAAGGCGTGCGCCGGCTGCGCAAGGTGTTGGACAAGGACATCGCCATTCTCCTCAACGGCGAAACCGGTACTGGCAAGGAGGCGTTCGCCCGCGCCCTGCACCAGGCCAGCCAGCGCCATGCCAAGCCGTTCGTGGCGCTCAATTGCGCAGCGATACCCGAGTCATTGATCGAAAGCGAACTGTTCGGCTACCGCGCTGGCAGTTTCACCGGTGCCAGCCGCAAAGGCATGAAAGGCAAGCTGGAGCACGCCAATGGCGGCACGCTGTTTCTCGATGAGATCGGTGACATGCCCGCACACCTGCAAACGCGGCTGCTGCGAGTGCTGGCCGAACGTGAACTGGTACCGCTGGGGGCCGAAACGCCGGTGCCGCTGGATATCCAGGTGATATCGGCGACCCACCAGGACCTGCAGGCCATGATTGGCGAGAAGCGCTTTCGCGAGGACCTTTACTATCGCCTGTGCGGGATGCGCATGCGGTTGCCGGCCCTGCGTGAACGCAGCGACCGCCGCGAGCTGATCGATACACTGCTGTGTAGCCTGTCGGCCGGTTTGCGTTTGCGTTTGAGCGCAGAGGCGCATCGTTGCCTGCAGGAGCATGCGTGGCCGGGAAATGTGCGCCAACTACTCAACGCATTGCGCCAGGCGGTGGCGCTGGCCGAAGGCGGGGTGATCGAGCTGGCCGACTTGCCCCAGGAGCTGCTGGACTGCCCTGCGCTGGCGCAGCCTGGTGCGCTCGAGCAGCAGGTGGAAGACCTTGAGGTGCGGCACTTGTTGGAGGTTTTGAAGCGTGAGCGCTGGAACATGAGTGCAGCGGCGCAGGCGTTGGGTATTTCGCGCTCGACGCTGTACCGCAAGATGAAGCGCTACGGGATCGTGCAGCCGAACCTGATGGTGTGACCCGTGCGGCCCAATCGCCGGCAAGCCGGCTCCCACCTGGATTGCGCCGAGTATTAGAAATGGGTAAGACCGTTGCTTCCACAGGTAAAGCGCAGGCCTGAAGAACTACGCGGTCTCGGTGTGAGCTGGCTTGCCGGCTCCCACTTGGATTGCGCCGAGTTTTAGAAATGGGTAAGACCGTTGCTTCCACAGGTAAAGCCCAGGTCTGAAGAACAGCGCGGTCGGGGTGGGAGCCGGCTTGCCGGCGATGGGTTGCGCAGCAGCCCCCCATAGCACAGCTGTGATAGCCCGGGCGCGCTCGATGAGACCAGCGAGCATCTGGGTCGGCTTTACAGCCCGTCGCCAGCCCCCACTCAGCTGGCCGGCGACAGGGAGATGCTGTGATCACTTACCCCTGGATATACACCACCTGCGTACGCGTGTACTCATACAACCCGTGCTTGCCATCCGCCCCGCCGATGCCGGACTTGCGCGCACCGGCGTGGAAGCCCTGCATGGCTTCGAAGTTCTCACGGTTGATGTAGGTCTCGCCAAAGTCGATCTCGCGGCAGGCCTTCAGCGCGGCATTGAGGTCACGGGTATAGAGTGACGAAGTCAGCCCGTACTCGCTGTCATTGGCCAAGGCAATCGCCTCGTCCAGATCATCGACCACCTGGATCGGCAATACCGGTCCGAAAACCTCCTTGCGCATGATCTCCATGTCCGCCGTACACCCGGCCAACACGGTCGGCTGGTAATGGAACCCGGCGCCGAGGTCGGCCACCTGCCCCCCGGTCACCACCTGGGCGCCCTGCCCTACGGCCGTGCGCACCATCTGCGCCACCTTGTCGAGGCCGGCCTGGTTGATCAACGGCCCCATGTCCAGGTCGGCCTGGCGCGAGGGGTCGCCATAACGGGTGGCCGCCATGGCTTGGCCTACCTTGTCGACGAAGGCGTCGGCCACCTTGCGCTGCACATACACCCGTTCGGCACAGTTGCAGACCTGGCCGGTGTTGATCACGCGCGAGGCTACGATGGCTTTCACCGCCAGCTCCAGGTCGGCATCAGCCAGCACGATCGCCGGCGCCTTGCCGCCCAGTTCGAGGTTGAGCTTGGTAATGTTCGGTGCCGCCGCAGCCATGATCCGTGCACCAGTCGCCACGCTGCCGGTGAAGCTCACCAGGTCGACACCGGCATGGCTCGACAGGCCGTGACCAACGCTCGCCCCTTTGCCACCGACCACGTTGAATACCCCCGCAGGCAGGTCTGTCTCGGCCACCAACTGGGCGAACGCGTAGCAATTGATGGGCGTTTCCTCACTGGGCTTGACCACGATGGTATTGCCGGTGAGCAGCGCCGGCGCCATCTTGCGTGCGATGAGGAAGAACGGGAAATTCCACGGCAGAATCCCCGCCACCACGCCCAATGGCTTGCGCATCAGGAAGATGTGTTCGTGGGCGCGGTCGCTGCTCAGTACCTCGCCTTCCAGGCGCCGCGCCCATTCAGCCATGTAGTCCAGGTAGTCAGCGGTAAAGTTGACCTCGACCTGGGCCAACGCCGGCACCTTGCCGCCCTCTTGGGTAATGATCCGCGCCAGGCGGTCGGCATTGGCCCGCACCTTGTTGGCGATCTGGCGCAAGTAGCCTGCCCGTTCGATGGCTGTCTTCGCCGCCCAGCCCTTTTGCGCCTTGCGCGCCGCGGCAATGGCGCGCTCCACCTGTTCAGCCGGGGTTTCCGGCACCCGGCCGAGCAACTGAGCGTTGGCCGGGTTGTACACCTCGATCAGCGCCTCGCTGGGCACGAACGTGTTGTCGATGAAGTTCTGGTAGGTCGTGTCAGTCATGCTCGTGTCACTCCTGTGGTGTGTTGTCGGCCAGGGGCGGCTGGGCGACGGGCTTGGCGCTGAAGCGCTGCCACGCATCGCCTTCGGCCTTCAAGTCATGGGCGCGCTTGATCAGGTACTGGTGCACCTGCTCGACCTGCTCGGGGTTGAGGTTGTCGGCGAACGAAGGCATGCCATCGGGTACCCGGCCGCCATAGAGGATGCCAAGGAACATCTGGTGCTTTTCGGCAGTGAGCTTGCGCAAGTCGGGCAGCACGCCGCCACTGACGGCGTGAATGCCGTGGCACTGCGAGCAGTTGCCGTCATACAGCGCTGCCCCGGCAGCGACCGTCTGCGCATCGGCGCTCAACGCGGGCGGCTCCGGTGCATCGGCCGGTGGCGCCGGCTCGCGCAACTTGGCGGTACCGCCGATCTTGTAGGTCAGCACCTGAGCGAACGGCTGCACCCCGGCGCGCAGCGACAGCGCCCCGGCAAAGGTGGAGAACGCCCCGCCCCAGCCGGCCATGAACGTCACGTACTGCTCGCCGTCCACCGAATAGGTGATCGGCGCTGCCATCACTCCACTGGCGGCGGGCGACTCCCAGAGCTTTTTGCCTGAATCGGCGGCATAGGCGATCACCCGGCCATCGGCGCTGCCTTCGAACACCAGGTTGCCGCCAGTGCTCAGGGTGCCGCCGTTGAAGATGGTGATGTACGGTACTTCCCACGCAGGCGCTTGCTTGACCGGGTCCCAGGCGATCAGCTTGCCCGACCAGCTCTTGGCCATGTCCAGCAGGCCTTCAGCGCCTTCGGGCATCATGCCGGTACGCAGCCCCAGCTGGTAAACGCTCTTGAACGGGTTGCGCCTGGGCGCCTCGGGGATGTGTTCGTAGTAGGCCGACATGATATGCGCCGGGATGTACACCAGGCCCGTGTCGGGGTTGTAGGACATCGGGTGCCAATCGTGGGCGCCCCAGAACGCTGGGGTCACCAGCTTGCGCTTGCCGTCCTTCCAGTAGGCGGCCGCCTCATCGTCGAGGATCGGCCGTCCGGTTTTCATGTCGATACCCTTGGCCCAGTTGACCGGCACGATGTTCTTCGCCGACAGCAGCTCGCCGGTGGCACGGTCCAGGACGTAGAAGAAGCCGTTTTTCGGGGCTTGCATCAGCACTTTGCGTGGTTTGCCGTCAATTGGCAGCTCGGCCAGGATCATGTGCTGGGTGGCGGTGAAATCCCAGGCATCGCCTGGCGTGGTCTGGTAGTGCCAGGCGTATTCGCCGGTGTCAGCGTTGACCGCGACGATCGAGGACAGGAACAGGTTGTCGCCCTTGGCCTGGCTGCGCCATTTCGGGTCCCACATCGAGCCATTGCCCACGCCGATATACAACAGGTTGAGTTCCGGGTCGTAGGCGAACGAGTCCCAGGCGGTACCGCCGCCGCCCCACTCGACATAAGCGTCGCCGTGCCAGGTCTTGCTGGCGATTTCCATGGCTTTGTTCTCGGGCGGCAGCTTGGGGTCGCCCGGTACGGTGAAGAAGCGCCAGGCCTGTTTGCCGGTTTCGGCGTCGTACGCCGTCACGTACCCGCGCACACCGAATTCGGCGCCGCCATTGCCAATGATCACCTTGCCATTGACCACCCGCGGTGCCCCGGTGATGGTGTAGCTGCGCTTGGTGTCATCGCGGGTGTCCACCGACCACACGCGCTTGCCGGTCTTGGCATCGATCGCCTCCAGGCGGCCATCGAGCACGCCAACGTAGACCTTGCCCTGCCACACCGCCACCCCGCGGTTGACCGCGTCACAGCAGGCTTCACCGGCGCGGTGGCGGTCGGACTGCGGGTCGTACTTCCACAGCAGCGCGCCATTGCGCGCGTCCAGGGCATATACCACCGAGAACGGCCCGGTGGTGTACATCACCCCGTCAACCACGATCGGTGTCGCTTCCACACCCCGGTCAAGGTCTAGCTTGTAACTCCAGGCAAGACCGAGCTGGTTGACATTGTCCTGGTTGATCGCCTTGAGCGGGCTGTAGCGCTGCTCGTCATAGGTTCGGCCGTGGCTCATCCAGTTGCCGGGTTCCTTGTCGGCGTCGATGATGCGCTGGCCGTCGACTTCGGCGGCTAAAGCAGGTGCGCTGCACGCCAGGCTCAAGGCCAGGCAGCTCAGCAAGTGCGGCAGAGGCCGACGGTGTGGGCCTGTTCGATTCATGCTCGGTTCTCCGTTCTTGTTATGGACACCGCATCAGGCGTCGGTAACACACAGAGCAACGGCTGTGCCACTGATAGCACGCGCTCGCCAACCCCCCATGCCAGAGCGGTTCGGCACTACCTTGTAGGGAACCACCAGGCCAGTGCCACTGGCGCAGCGATGAAACAATTGCTGCAGGCATGACACAGGTGTGCCAGCCGCTCGCCGGCCCAAAAGGTGCTGAGTTGCATGAACAAAGACCATTGGGGAGCTCGCAGCCGGGGTGCCGGTCCCCCCATTCCCCAATGATCCCGGTATCGTGCGCGCCATTGGTTTTTCACCTTCGGAGCGGCAATGAAACTCTTCCAACCCTTGCAGATCGGCCCACTGACATTGCCCAACCGCGTGTTCATGGCGCCCCTCACCCGCCTGCGCAGCCGGGAGCCCGGTGATGTACCCACCCAGATGATGGCCGAGTACTACGCCCAGCGTGCCAGTGCCGGCCTGATCATCACCGAGGCTACGCAAATCTCCTTCCAGGCCAAGGGTTACTCGGGCTCGCCAGGCATTCACAGCGCCGAGCAGATCGCCGCCTGGCGCCTGGTCAACGAAGGCATTCATGCTGCAGGCGGCCACAGCGCCGTGCAGGTCTGGCACACCGGCCGTGTTTCGCACACGTCCTTGCAGCCTGGTGGCCAGGCACCTGTGGCGCCCAGCGCCCTGGCTGCCAGTGCCCGTACCACGTTGCGGGACGAACAAGGCAACCTGGTACGCACCGAGACCTCTGCACCGCGTGCGCTGAGCGAGGAAGAAATCGCCGGCATCGTCGCCGATTTCGGCCAGGCCGCGGTAAATGCTCGCGAAGCCGACTTCGACTTCATCGAATTGCATGCCGCTCACGGCTACCTTTTGCATCAGTTCCTCACCCCCAGCGCCAACCAGCGCGAGGACCGTTATGGCGGCAGTGTCGAGAACCGCGCCCGTATCGTGCTCGAAGCAGTGGATGCCGCCATTGCCGGCTGGAGCGCCGAGCGCGTGGGTATCCGTATTTTCCCGTTGGGTGGCTTCAATGGCGTGGACAATGGCGAAGATCAAGAGGCCGCAGGGCTGTACCTGATCAAGGAACTGGCCAAGCGCAACCTGGCCTACCTGCACCTGTCCGAGCCGGACTGGGCGGGTGGCAAGCCGCTGCGCGATAACTTCCGTGAGGCTATTCGGGCCGCTTACCCAGGTGTGATCATTGCCGCAGGCGCCTATACCGCAGAGAAAGGCGAAGACCTGATCGGGCGTGGGTTGATCGATGCCGTGGCGTTCGGCCGCAGCTTCATCGCCAACCCAGACCTGGTGGAACGCCTGCTGATCAAGGCGCCACTGAATGAACATCGGCCACAGTTCGACTATGCGAACGGGCCGCAGGGGTATACGGATTACCCGTTCCTGCAACAGGCTTGATGGCATGACCGGCCCCGCATCTACGGATCAGACGCCGTAGAGGCAGCCGGGATGAACCCGGCTTCAGGGGCCTGACGTGCGCAATCATTGTTCCCAGGGCACGCCCTGCTCCCAGCTCGCCACCAGCAGATCGATGAACCCGCGTACGCGCGGCGACAGGTGGCGTTTGCTGGGGTACACCACCCGAATGGGATCCGCCGGCGGCCTGTAGGCGTGCAGCACTTCCACCAGGGTGCCGGCGCGAAGGTCCTCCCCGGTGATGTAGGTGGGCAGGTGAATCAGCCCGAACCCTGCCCGTGCACCATCGAGCATGGCTTCGGAACTGTCGATATTGAGCCGCCCCGGCTCCTCGCACAGGTGCAGGCCCTCCAGGGTGTGAAAGCGCCAGGGCATGGATTTTTCACCTGTCAGGAAGGCGATCTTGTCGTGCCCGTAAAGGTCTGCCGGCACCTGCGGCACCCCGTGCCGGCGCAGATAATCGGGCGAAGCGCAGGTGACGAACTGCTGCCAGGCCACAGTGCGTGTGAGCAGCTGTGAGTCTTCCTTGGGAGCACCGATCCGCACGGCCACGTCAATGCCCTCCTCGACCAGGTCGACGAACCGGTCGGTAAAGCGGATGTCGGCGCGCAGTTCCGGCCATTGCTTGAGGTAAGCATCGAGCACCGGCAGCACATGGCGCTGGCCCAACGACAACGGGGCGGTCAGGCGCAGTGTGCCGCTGGGCTTGCCGCGCCGCTGGGCCATGGTGGTTTCCACCTCGTCCAGGTCATCCAGAATCTGCCGCCAACGCTCATACGCCACCAAACCCTCATCGGTCAGGCTCAATTTGCGAGTGGTACGGTTGAGCAGGCGTACCGCCATGCGCGCCTCCAGCCGCGCGATGCTCTTGCCCACGGCTGAACGGGTCAGCCCCAGGCTCGCCGCTGCAGCGGTAAAGCTGCCCGCCTTCGCGGCACTGACGAAAGCGGTGATGTCGCCGAAGCGGTTGGGTTCCATGTCCGGTACCTGCAGAGACTCAAGACCCGCTTAGATGGGTGCATATTGCAGTAATGCAAGGGCGTCGTTACAGCATCCACTGCAGGCCCTTGATGACCAGCAGGTGCACCGGGTAGAACAGATACCCCCAACGCCCCACCGCAGGCACGGGCCAATGGTCGTTGCGCAGCAATCTGCACCCGACAGGAATGGCCAGGGCTGCAGCGGCCATGGTCAACAACGTGACCGGTGCCAGCAGGTGTTCGAACAACCAACTGTTGGTCAGGTTGCCCGCCACAGCCAACAGGCACGGCAGCAGCCAGGCCACGCCCCCTCGGCTGCGCGCCATCAGCCAGGCGCTAGGCAGCAGGACGCCGGGCAACCCATACATCAGCTGCGCGCTGCCCAACGTTGCGATCACCAAGGCGACAAGGCCGATCAGCCGCGCTGCCGCCGTTGGGTGGTGCACCGCCCACGCCACCAGCAGCCCCAAGGTCAGTGTGGGGATCACGCTGAAGGTCTGGGTGGTGGCGTCCAGCCAACGGTAAGGGCCTTCAGACAGGACCATGAACGTCAGCATCCAGCCCAGGTAGCGCAGGTTGGGGCGGGTCAACAGCCGACCCGCTGGGCTGCGCCCGACATTCACTGCGATCGCCAGGCAGAACAAGGGGAAGGCCAGGCGACCGACGATGAACAGCCCGTCCGCGGCTGGCCAGATGAAACGTAGATGGTCGGCGACCATGGTCACGATCGCCGTCCACTTGACCAGGTCCAGCCCTGCCGAACGCACGCCTCAGCGCCCGGGGCCGTCGGCCTGATGCAGGTATTGGGTGGTCCAGGCGGCCAACGGCAGCGGGGGTTGCTGGTCCAGGATACGGCGCCAGATCAACGCCAGGTCGTGGCGGTTGAACATCGAGCCTGCTCCGCTGCCGCGCCACGCGGTGGGCGTGTCGGCAACCCATTGCCCCTGAGCATCGCGGTGGCCCATGTTGAAGCGGAAGGTGTAATTGCCCGGGATCCCCATGCGCAGGTCGGTGACCACCAGCGCACCGTCCACCTCGTCGTAGCGCAGCCAGTCATCGGTAAACCAGCGCAGCCGCTGCAACAGGGGGTTGTCGGCCAATGCAGCGGCAAGCTGCAGGTTACGCGGCAGGCGCTGCATTTCCGGGGGCGCACGGTCGAACACACTGCTGATGCCCTCGTAATAGTCACCCTCCGGGGTCTTGGCCAGCACGCGCCAGACCAGGCTGTTGAACGCGATCGGTACCGCACGCACGTCGCTGGCGACAACCCCCTGCTGGTCGAGGGCCGCCTGGAAACGCTGCTCGGCTGCCATGCGCCCGGCCAGGCCGAAACCCAGGTAGGCCGTGCTGAACACCAGGGCCAGGCTCATCAGCCGCAGCGCCTGGGCGCTGACGCCCCTGACCGCAGCGTAGAGCACGGCCGCCAGCAGTGGCACGGTATAGACAGGGTCGATGATGAACACACTGGCCCAGCTTTGCGGGGTGAACTGCAATGGCCAGAACAGTTGCGTGCCGTACACCGTGAATGAATCGAGGATCGGGTGGGTGACCAGCACCAGCCAGAACGCCAGGAACAGCCTGGGCAAGGTATAGCCTTTGTCAGGCCAGCGCTTGCGCCCCAGCCAGTTGACCAGCCAGGCGAGCGCCAGGGCCAGGCCGGTCAGCACGAAGATCGAGTGGGAAAAGCCCCGGTGGTAGGTCATTTGCGACACCGGGTCGGCGTAGCGGATGACCACGTCCAGGTCCGGCACGGTGCCCAGTACGGCACCGTAGATCAACGAGCGGCGGCCCTGGATGCGGCCGAGCACTGTGCCTTGCAGGGCAGCGCCGAGTACGGCTTGGGTAATGGAGTCCAAGGGAAGGTTTCCTGAGCGGGCAATACTGGAAACCTAACCCTGCGAACCCCGTTGATGCAATTGCTGCTGTGTGACAACGCGTGGCCGGTACGGGCTCAGAACAGCTGCCAGGTGTATACCAGGATCAACCGGTTCTCATCGATGTCGCTGCGGTAATTGGACCGCGCCATGGCATTTCTCACCCGAATTCCCAGCCCTTTGAGCACACCGCTCTGCACCGCATACCCCAGATCGATGTCTCGTTCGCGATCCTTGCCCTCGTACCCTTGGCCTGTGTCGACGTTGTTACCGGTGATGTAGCGCACCGTCGCCGTCAGCCCCGGGATGCCCATGGCCGCGAAGTTGTAGTCATAGCGCAGCTGATAGGAGCGCTCATCGGTGTAGGCGAATTCATAGGTCGGCACCTCATTGCCCAGCGGGGAAATATTGGCGAATACCCTGGGGAACGGGCTGTCACCGTACATGGCCTGGTAGCCCGCGTGAAAGCTGTGCCCCCCTCGCCTGGCTGTGAGCAGTGAAAAGAATGCCTGGTTGTCGATGCTGCCCAGCAAGGCGTCACCTTGCTCACGGGCGGTGAAATAGCCCAGGTTGGCACTGAGCACCCAGTCGCCGATCGGTTTGCTGTGCTTGAACCCGGCAAAGCCCTGGGCATAGATGTCCTGCAGTTGCCCGTACCAGAGGCTGGCACTGGTCTGGTTGCCATTGAAGGCATAGTCGCCGCCCACATAGTTGAACGCGTCGCTCTCGACCTGGCGCTGGGGCACATGGCCGAGCATGGCGTTCATTTTGCCGTCGCCGCCTTCGTTACGCAGGTGCGAGCCGCTCAGGTGCCCGGCCTGCACCGTCAGGCCGTCCAGGTCGGATGAGCTGAGGCTGACGCCTTGGTAAGTGGGCGGCAACAGGCGGATATCGCTGAAGGTCAGCACCGGCAGGTTGGGCTGCAGTTCACCCACGCGCAGCTCGGTTTTCGACACCTTGGCCTTGAACGTAGGTGCCAGGCGGCTGTACTCGTCGGCGGCTCTGCCATCACCGTGCACCGGCAGCAGCCCTGTATTGACCCGGTCCGGGCTGCTGTCGAGCTTGATGCCGAGCACGCCCAGCGCGTCGATCCCAACACCTACGGTGCCAGGTGTGTAACCAGACTTGAAATCAAGAATGAAGCCCTGAGCCCACTCCTGGGCCTTGGACTGCTGATTGGCGCCGACGATGTCGGAAAAGTCACGGCTGAAGTAGTAGTTACGGGCGCTGAGGCTGGCTTTGGCATCCGTGAAGAAACCGCCTTCGGCGGCGAGTAACGGTTGGCTGAGCAGGGTCAGCCCGATGGCGACGCAAGGGGTTGGGTTCATTCCGAAGCTCTCTTGATCTTGTTGTTATGGGTAAAGCGTTGGCGGTACGGACTTCACAGTGAACGGCGCAGGGCCTCGCGGGCATGGGGGCGACGCAGCCTGAGCAGCGCGTGGGCCAGCAGGCCGAACAGCAGCCCCCAGAACGCCGCCGAAAGGCCAAGGAAAGACACCCCGGAAGCGGTGACCAGGAAGGTGAACAAGCCAGCGTCGCGCTCCTGCGGCTCAGCTAGGCTGCGGGCCAGGGCGTCGCTGATCGCGCCATACAACGCAAGCCCGGCCAGCGCGGCAATCAACGCAGCAGGAAAAGCAGCGAACAGCGACATCAGCGTCGCCCCGGCGATGCCCAGCAACAGGTACAGCGCACTGCCGGCGAGCGCCGCCACATAGCGCCGGCGCGGGTTGTCATGGGCCTCGTGCCCCGTGCACAGGCTGGCGGTGACGGCAGCGAGGTTCAGCCCATGGCAACCGAACGGCGCCAACAAGGCTCCACCGATGGCACTGGCGCTGATCAACGGGCTGGCAGGCGTTGCATAGCCGGCGTTACGCAGCACTGCCATGCCCGGCATGAATTGCCCGGTCAGCGCCACCAGCACCATTGGCAGTGCCAGGCTGAACAGCGCCGCCAGGCTGAACTGCGGGGTGATCCATTGCGGCGAGGCCAGTTGCACGACCAGCGCCTCGCTGCGCAGTGCGCCACTGGCAAAGGTGACAACGGCACCGACCCCCAACACCGCAGCCACGGCGTAGCGAGGTTGCAGCCTGCGCATCAGCACATAGGTAACGAACATCGCCAGCACCAGGCCCGGCTGCAGCGGCAATGCCCGGAACACCTCGATGCCGAAGCTGAACAGAATGCCGGCCTGCATGCCGGCGGCGATCGAGCCCGGCAGGCGCGCGATGATGCGGTCGAAGGCCCCACTGATGCCGATCACCAGCAGGACCAGGTTGGCCATCAGATACGCCCCTACCGCCTGCTCCAGTCCTAGCTGGGGCAAGGCCGTGACCAACAGTGCCGAACCCGGGATGGACCAGGCGATCACCACCGGCACCCGGTAGTACAGGCTCAACACGCCGCCGAGTACCGCGCTGCCCATGGAGATGGCCCACACCCACGAAGACAGCAGGCCTTGGGACAGACCGGCGGCTTCGGCGGCGTGGAAGATGATCACCAGGGGGCCGGCGTAGGAAATCATCGTCGCCAGGCAACCTGCGACGATGGCGGAAAGGGAGCAGTCCTTGATCAGGTTTTTCATGGGCCTCTCGCTGCAGTGGTGGGTTGCAAGGGCTTTGCGCTCGATCGCCGGCTAGGCGCCTGCGACCCAGACGCCGCTGAGTCGAATGCCTGCGCTGGACCTGCAGACGCCGACCTGCCCGCGATCGCGGCTTAGCCTTCCTGCAAGGCCCGAGGCCGTCCGCTACGCTGCTCATCCGCGCCTTGCAGCGCCTTCTGCAACTGGAAGTCGAACTTCAGTTCGGCAAAACGGCCGTCGGCCCCCTCCCGGAACACCACCTCACCGACCAGCCCATCGCGCGTGGCATAGGCGAAGTCATCCCACAGGTACTTGTCGCCAGACAGGTTGATCTGGGTGGTCAGGTGCCGATGCCCCGGCGCCGAGATGAAGAAGTGCACATGCGCCGGGCGCTGGCCGTGCCGGCCCAACAGGTCCAGACATTCCTGGGTCGGCCCCTGCGGGTCGCAGCCGTAGCCCGAGGGCACGATGGAGCGCGCGCGGTAGCGGCCTTCGGCGTCGGTGACGATGCGCCGACGCAAGTTGTAGTCGGACTGGCCAGGGTCGAAGAACGAGTAAGTGCCTCGGGTGTTGGCATGCCACAGGTCGACCACGGCGCCGGCCAGCGGCTGGCCCTGTGGGCCGAGCACCTGGCCTTCGAGGAACATGACCGTGGCCACACCCTCCTCGCTGCCGTCATCCATGCGCACCTGGCCCTGGGCAATCGGCGCACCGGCAACGTACAGCGGGCCTTCGATGGTGCGCGGGGTGCCGCCGCTCAGGCCTGCCTCGGCATCCTTGGCATCCTGCAGCAGGTCGAGAAAGTGCTCGATGCCCAGCCCCGCTACCAGAAGCCCGGCCTCGCCCCGTGCGCCAAGGCGGTTGAGGTAGTCCACCGCCAGCCAGAACTCGTCCTCACTGATTTCCAGGTCTTCGATCAGGCGTGCGGTGTCTTGCAGCACACGCTGAACGATACGTTTGAGGCGTGGGCTGCCGTCGTCGTTGCCAAAGCCTGCTGCCTCCTCGAAAAACTTCTGGGCGTCGGCAGTGTGGGAAATTTTCACGGTCATGATGCTCATCTCGTCTTGTTGTTGTGCCTAAGGCGTGTTGCAACAGTCGTCGCCGTGGATCGACGACGAGTGACGACACAGGCCGTCGAGCTGGATGTCCCTTCAGGAAAACGGAAGGTTCAGGCCGTCACGGACAAGGCGTGACGCCGGCTGCTGGCCAGGTGCACGGCCATGGCCAGGGCGGCGATTGCGCCGGGAATGGCGAAGGCGATGAAATTGAGTTGCAGCGGCAGGTTGATGCCCATCAGCGCACCGCCCAGCAGTGGCCCGACAATGGCGCCGTTGCGCCCTATGCCCGAGGCCCAGCCCAGGCCGGTGGAACGCACCGCCAGGCCGTAAAGCTGGGCAGCACCGGCGTACAGCAGGATCTGCGTGCCAATGGTGGTGGCGCCGGCGATGAAGATCAGCAGGTACAGCACCGGCATTGGGCTGTTGACCCCGAGCAGGCTGATCGATATTGCAGCTGCCAGGAAAAACGCGACTTTCACTTTCACCAGGTTGTAGCGGTCGCCCAGCCAGCCCCCAAGAATTGCCCCGGCCATGCCGCCGAAGTTCAGTGCCAGCAGGAAGGACAGGCTCGAGCCCAGGCTGTAACCGGCGTTGGCCATCAGTTTCGGCAGCCACGAGCTGAGCGCGTAGACCATCAGCAAGCAGCAGAAAAACGCCAGCCACAGGGCCAGGGTGCGGGTTGCCAGGCCGTTACGGAACAGGTCCAGCACAGAGCCACCCTTGGATTGACGGTCATTGGCCTGCAACTGGTCGTCAGCATGCACATCGCAGTCAGGGTCGAGGCGCTTGAGCAACGTGCGCGCCTCGTCGGTACGGCCCTGGCGCACCAGAAAGCCGATCGATTCGGGCAGGTAATACAGGATCACCGGCAACAGCAGCAGCGGCACTGCGGCGGCGAAGAACATCGACTCCCAGCCAAAGCGCGGCAGCATGAAGATGCCCACGCCTGCCGAAAGCATGCCGCCCAGCGAATAGCCACTGAACATGATTGCCACCAGCGTGCTGCGCAGGCGCTTGGGCGCGTATTCATTCATCAACGCTACGGCATTGGGCATCAGGCCGCCGCAGCCAAGGCCGGCGATGAAGCGATAGATGCCGAACTCGCTGGGGCTGCTGGCGAAGCCGTTGAGGATGGTCGCCCCCGAGAACAGGGCGAAACAGAGGGCAATCCCTTTCTTGCGCCCGATGCGATCGGCCAGGCTGCCAAAGGCCAGGGCACCGAACATCATGCCGAACAGCGCATAGCTGCCCAGGACGCCGGCCTGCAACGGGGCCAAGCCCCATTCTTTCATGATGACTGGCAGTACCACGCCGTAGATGAACAGGTCGTAGCCGTCGAAGACCAGCAGCAGGCCGCACCAGGCCATGACCATCCAGTGGAAGGCGGTGAAACGGGCGTTGTCGATGATCGGGTGAACGTCAAGGGTTCGCATGGCATGTGTCTCTGTTGTTTTTGTTGTGGAGTAAAACTGCCTTTGGGGTGCTGCTCAGCCGAGGTCGCCGCCCCCCACCGGCAGGGTCACACCGGTGATGTAGGAGGCTTCGTCGCTGGCCAGGAAAAGGATCGCGCCAACCTGTTCGTCAATGCTGCCGTAGCGGTGCATCAGGCTGCTGTCCAGGGTCTGGTCGACAATCTGCTGGTACCAGCGCTTGTCCTGCTCGCTCTGCGCCGCCTCATTGCGTGGCACCCGCCGGGGTGGCGCCTCGGTGCCGCCAGGGGCGGTGGCGTTGACGCGGATGCCGCGCCCTGCGGTCTCGAACGCAAGGCACGCGGTGAGTGCGTTGACGCCGCCTTTGGCTGCGCCGTACGGCACACGGTTGACGCCGCGGGTGGCGATCGAGGAGACGTTGACGATGGCGCCACTGCCGCGTTCGAGCATGTAGGGGAGCGCCGCGTGGCAGCACCACAGGGTGGGGAACAGCGAGCGGCGGACTTCGGCTTCGATCTGCGCCACTTCATAGTGTTCGAACGGCTTGGCCCAGATGGTGCCGCCAACGTTGTTGACCAGAATGTCGATGCGACCGAACGCCTCTACCGCCGAGGCCATGACGCGGGCGCAGTCGGGGTATTGCTCAAGGTCGGCGGTGAGTGTCAGCACGCCCTCCCCGGCCAGTTCGTGAACCAGTTCGGAGCGGTCCACAGCAACCACCTGCGCGCCCTCGGCCTTGAGCCGCCAGCACACGCCACGGCCGATGCCTTGGGCGGCGCCGGTGACCAGGGCTACTTTGTTATGGAATCGGTTGTTCATCTGCTACTTCCTTATCCTGTTTTTCAGGCGCAACCTTGCCTTGCCTGCACTGGCCCGATCGCCGGCAAGCCGGCGTCCGCAGGCACAGCGGTGCTATCAGGCCCAACTGCCGGCTTTGGAAGAAAAAAAGGCCACCTTCACCCGCACGATGGGGTGGCCCCAAGGAAACTCAGGCTGCGGCAGCAGCGAACTTCTCGTAGTAGAAGTTGGCCGGTGTGATGCCCTGCTCGCGGATGTACTGGCTGACCGCCTCGACCATCGGTGGCGGGCCGCACAGGTAAACATCGACATCGCCATCGTTGAGGTGGCACGGCGCGATGTGCTGGGTCACGTAGCCCTTTTGCGGGTACTGGCTTTCGGGGTTGGCCACGCAGGCGCTGAAGGTGAAGTTGGGGATGCGCGCAGCCAGGGCCTGCAAACGGTCCAGCTCGACCAGGTCGAAATCATTGGTCACCCCATAGATCAGGTGCAGGGGATGCTCGCTGCCCTGTTCGGCGATCTTTTCCAGCATCGCCGTGAACGGTGCCAGGCCCGTGCCACCGGCCAGCAGCAGCAAGGGGCGCTGGATCGGGCGCAGGTAGAAGCTGCCCAGGGGCCCGGCCAGGCTCATGTTGTCGCCGGCCTTGGCCAGGCTGGTGAGGAAGCTGCTCATCAGCCCGCCCGGCACGTTGCGGATCAGGAAACTGACCTCACCGTCCTTCTGCAACGAACTGAAGGAGTAGGCGCGACTCTGGTCGCTGCCTGGCACTGTGAGGTTGACGTACTGCCCGGGCAGGAAAGCCAGCCTGTTCAGCGATTCACCCTTGATCGACAGGGCGATGGTACTGGCTGACAACTGGCGTACATCACTGATGGCGGCCTGGAAGCTCGCCTGTTCGGTCTTGCACAGTTGCGAAGATGCCGGGATGCGTACCACGCAGTCGCTTTCGGCGCGCATCTGGCAGGTCAGTACATAGCCTTCGGCGATTTCGTCTTCACTGAGGGCGTCTTCGATGAAGTTGTCGCCCAGGTCATAACGGCCGGATTCGGCCTTGCACTTGCATGTACCGCAGGCGCCATCGCGGCAGTCCAGCGGAATATTGATGCCTTGGCGGTAAGCGGCGTCGGCCACGGTTTCATGGCCGCTGGCCTCGATGAAGCGGGTTACCCCGTCTTCGAAATTAAGCGCGATCTGGAAGCTCATGTTGCACCTCGCGGGCGAACCTGGCCACGGTGCGCCATGGGGCACACCGGGCCGTTCGCGTAACCTCGGTTCAGATGTGGTAGATGTCGATGACCTGGCGCACGTAGTCGTTCTTCAGCACCACCTTCTTGGCCTTGATCAGCGGCTGTTCGCCGCGCAGGTCCAGGGTGTAGAAGCTCGTACCGAAGTAGCTGTCGGTGGTCTTGTAGCGAAAGCTCAACGTGTGCCAGTTGAAGCGCACCTGGCAATGACCCTCGCCCTGCTCGACGATCTCGATGTTGCTGATGTTGTGCGAGGTGCGGGTGTCGGGCACGGTCGCGCTGGAACGCTCGGTCTTGATGCGGAACACCCGGTCCTCGAGGCCGCCACGGTTGCCGTACCAGATCAGCGAGATCTCGCTTTGCGGGTCGGTCGTCAGGCGGTCGTCGTCATCCCAGGCAGGCATCCAGAAGCTTGCGTCGCTGGCATACAATTCCAGCCACTGGTCCCACTGTGCATCGTCCAGGTAGCGCGCTTCGCGGTACAGGAAGTCGCGCACGGTCTCATGAAGGCTCATTGCACGGCCTCCACGGGGATCAGTCGCTGCTCGTCCTCGAGGGCCTTGAGCATGGTGTCCTGCCAGTACTTGTGCTGCAGGACGAACAGGCCCTCGTCCTCGGTACGCACGCCCGACAGCAGCGGGCTGAGTTCGATTTCGCGGGCGGCCTCGTCGGCGCCCTCGACCCAGTGTGCCGCGCCACGCGACATGTCGTTCCATCCGGTACCACCGCCGTAACCGGTTTGGCACGAGCGGAATTCCTCGAGATCGTCCGGCGTGGCCATGCCACTGACGTTGAAGAAGTCTTCGTACTGCCGAATGCGGCTGGCCCGGGCCTCGGCACTCTCGCCTTTTGGCGCGATGCAGTAGATGGTGATTTCGGTCTTGTTCACCGATATCGGCCGCGCGATGCGGATCTGCGAGCTGAACTGGTCCATCAGGTAGACGTTGGGGTACAGGCACAGGTTGCGCGAGTTCTCGATCATCCAGTCGGCACGCGCCTGGCCGAAGTCTGCGGCGAGTTGTTCGCGGCGCTCGAAGGCCGGGCGGTCTTCGGGATTGGCCCAGCGGGTCCACAGCAGCAGGTGGCCGTGGTCGAAGGAGTAGAAACCACCCCCCTGCTTGGCCCATGCGCCCGCGCTCATGGTCTTGATCTCTTCGCCCGCTTCGCGCTGCTTGCGCTGGTTCTGGGTGGCGGCGTAGTTCCAGTGCACGGAGCTCACATGGTAGCCATCGGCGCCGTTCTCGGCGGTCAGCTTCCAGTTGCCTTCGTAGATGTACGAACTGGCCCCGCGCAGCACCTCCAGGCCCTCGGGGGACTGGTCAACGATCATGTCGATGATCTTGGCCGACTCGCCCAGGTGTTCGGCCAGCGGTTTGACATCGGCATTGAGGCTGCCGAACAGGAAGCCACGGTAGGATTCGAACCGGGCAACCTTGGTCAGGTCATGGGAGCCGTCGCAGTTGAAACTGTCGGGGTAGCCGGCGTTGCTCGGGTCTTTGACCTTGAGCAGTTTGCCGCTGTTGTTGAAGGTCCAGCCATGGAACGGGCAGGTATAGCTTGCGCGGTTTCCGCGCTTGTGCCGGCAGAGCATGGCACCGCGGTGGCTGCAGGCATTGAGGAACGCATTGAGTTCACCGTCTTTGTTGCGCGCGATGAAGATCGGCTGGCGCCCCATGGACAGGGTGAGGAAGTCGTTTTTTTCGGGGATCTGGCTTTCGTGAGCCAGGTAGATCCAGTTGCCCTCGAAGATGTGTTTCATCTCCAGGTCGAACAGGCGTGGGTCGGTGAACATCTCGCGCTTGCAGCGATAGATGCCCTTTTCACGGTCGTCCTCGAGCATGGCATTGAGGTAGTCGAATCCCAGGGACATGGCCAGGGTCTCCATTGTTATTGTTCAGACCGGGTCAGGTTAGGGCAGAGATTCGAGGGCGAATATCCAGATCGTGCACGTGGCTATCCAGTTCCTGCAGGCCTGTGGCCCGCTGGGTGCGGCGCCTTGGCCCGGCCAAGGCGAATGACGTTTGTGCGGCCATCGCAATTATCCATTGAACGCGCCGTGCCACCTGAAGTAAGCTCGGGGACATCAACTGGAGAGCAACATGCCGAAACACCCCCGCAACCACGCCAACCACACCGGTCGCAACCTGCGCCCTGTGCTGGCCGTTGCCGGCTGCAAGGCTGTTGCCTGCTTTTATTTTGGGTATTGGTTTAGCCACTAGGCGCCGCTGATACCCACACGGCGCCCACCTTCGAGGGGCCGCCGAACATGAGAATACTCAAACCCCCGGTCGGCCCCCCGACCGGGGGTTTTGCTTTTCTGGCCTTTGCACATTACCGAATCACACTGAGGACACTTCCATGAACTACGCCACTTATTACTACGCAAGCACCTACGCCTGGCGATTTAGCCAATCCCGCTCGGGCCAGCCTGCCGCCTCCGACCGGTTCGTCCACGGTGGCAATGCTGCAGCCAATCTGAATTCAACGATCAGTCGAACATCTCGATAGGGGCCGACTGCGCGGGTCAGAACCCGCCGTCCGCCCAGGGAACCTACGCCATGCAAGCCTCGAACCTCGCTCTGCCCCTGACCCAGCCAAACGCTGCCAACACCATCGTCAGCCGTCGCCTGCCCAGCCCGCACCTGCTCAAGCAGCAGATGCCGCTTCCAATCGAACATGCCCAGCACGTCCAGGCCCAGCGCCAGGCCATTCGCGCCATCCTCGAAGGCCGCGACCCGCGCCTGCTGGTGGTCGTCGGCCCGTGCTCGATCCACGACCCGCGCTCGGCCCTTGAATACGCCGACCGCCTGGCGGCCCTGAGCCGCGAAGTCGACGACAAGTTGCTGCTGGTGATGCGCGCCTATGTGGAGAAACCGCGCACCACAGTGGGCTGGAAAGGCCTGGCCTACGACCCGCACCTCGATGGCAGCGACGACATGCATGGCGGCATCGCCCTGTCCCGCGGCTTGATGCTGAACATGATCGAACGCGGCCTGCCGATCGCCACCGAGCTGCTGCAGCCGCTGGTGGCCGGTTACTTCGATGACCTGTTGGGCTGGGCGGCGATTGGCGCGCGGACCACCGAATCGCAGGTCCATCGTGAGATGGTCAGCGGCCTGGCGTTGCCGGTCGGCTTCAAGAACGGCACCGATGGCGGTGTCGCCATCGCGTGCGACGCGATGCGCAGCGCCGCCGCCGCCCACCGCCATTTCGGCATGGATGCGCAAGGGCACCCGGCAATCATCGAGACCCTGGGTAACCCGGACACCCACCTGGTGCTGCGCGGCGGCCACAAAGGCCCGAATTACGACAGCACCAGCATTGCCCAAGCCCGCCAAGGGCTGGCCAAAGCGGGATTGCAGGCGCGGATCATGGTTGATTGCAGCCATGCCAACAGTGGCAAGGACCCCGCGCGTCAGCCGGCGGTGTTCGAGGAGGTGCTGGCCCAGCGCCTGGCCGGCGACACATCGATTGTCGGGGTGATGCTTGAAGGCCACCTTTTCGACGGGTGCCAGGCGCTGGGCAAAGGCCCGCTGAAGTACGGCGTGTCGATCACCGATGGCTGCCTGGGCTGGGAAGCGACACAAACCCTGCTGCGCGAGGCTGCGACACGTATGTAGGAGCTGTACAGCAAGCCTTGCGAGACTTTTCCCAAGCAAGTGCGCTAGGCTTGCCCTTTTCACCCAAGGAGTAGTACCCATGGCACGCGCCACTGCCCGCCACATCCTCGTCAGCAGCGAAGACAAGTGCAACGAACTGAAAGCCCAGATCGAAGCCGGTGCCGACTTCGCTGAAATCGCCAAAGCCAACTCCACCTGCCCGTCCAGCCGCCAGGGCGGTGACCTGGGCTCGTTCGGCCCAGGCCAGATGGTCAAGGAGTTCGATACCGTTGTGTTCAGCGCCCCGGTCAACACCGTGCAAGGCCCGGTCAAGACCCAGTTCGGCTACCACCTGCTGGAAGTGACCAGCCGCCAGGACTAAGTCCACGCTGACCATGACCACCTCTGGGGGAGCGGCGTTGCCCGCGAATGCGCCCGTGCAGGCAACACCGTTGCCTGGCCAGGCCTTTTCGCGGGCACGCCAGCTCCCCCAGGCGTTTCTGGGGCTCGTGCTGGCCTGCATGGGTTTTACTGCCCTAGCCGAACCGACCCACGCCCTCACCGTCTACGGTGAAACCCCGCGCTACGCCCAGACGTTCCGCCACTTCGACTACGTCAACCCCAACGCCCCAAAGGGCGGCACCCTGCGCCGCTCAGCTACCGAAATCGGTCAGTTCGACCACATTCTGCCGTACATCGACAAAGGCATCGGCGTCAGTGAGGTCGATGGCTGGCTGTACGCGCCCTTGGCAGTGCGTTCGTTCGATGAGCCCTACACCGTCTATGGCCTGATCGCCCGGCGCATGGAGCGCGGCCCCCGGGACGCCTGGCTGCGTTTCGATATCGACCCCAGGGCAACCTTCGCCGACGGCAAGCCCGTGCGTGCCGAGGATGTGCGCTTCAGTTACGACAAACTGATGAGCGAGGGCAGCCTCAAGTACCGGACCCAGTTCGCCGATGTGGCGGGTGTGACGGTCGAAGGCCCACACCGCGTGCGCTTCGACTTCAAGCAGCCCCATGGCCGCACCTTGCCCCTGGACCTTGCCAGTTTGCCGGTCCTGCCCGAACACGACTGGAAAAACCGCGACTTCGCCAACGGCGCCGGCTTTGACACCCCGGTCGGCAGCGGCCCGTACCGCATCGGGCGGATCGACAATGGCCGCAGCATCACCTTCGAGCGTGACCGCCACTGGTGGGCCAAGGACCTGCCCGTCAGCCGCGGTCGTTTCAATTTCGAGCGCATTCGCGTCGAGTACTTTGGCGATACCGAAGTGGCGCGCCAGGTGCTCAAGGGCGGTGGCTACGACTACAACCGCGAGTTCTCGGCCACGGCATTCACCCTGGGTTACAACGGTGCACAACTGGATGACGGCCGCCTGCAGCGCGCCCACCTGGGCCCGGCCAAGCCACAGACCGCCCAGGGCTTCGTGTTCAACCTGGACAGGCCGCAGTTCAAGGACCGCCGCGTGCGCCAGGCGCTGGCCATGCTATGGGACTTCGAGTGGAGCAACCGGCAGATGATGCGCAACCTGTACATCCGCCAGCAGAGTATTTTTTCCAACACCCCGCTGGCGGCGCGTGAACTGCCGGATACCGGTGAGCTGCAATTGCTTGAGCCGCTGCGCGGCAAGGTCCCGGACGAAGTATTCACCCAAGTCTTCACAGCACCGGTAACCGACGGTTCGGGGATCGTGCGCACGCAGCAGTTGCAGGCCCTGGCCCTGCTGCAGCAGGCCGGCTGGCAGCCTGAGGGTGATCACCTGGTCAACGCCGAAGGCCAGCCGCTGACATTCACTTTCCTCAATGGCCAGGCCGGCCTCGAGCGCCTGCTGCTGCCCTGGAAGCGTAACCTGGCGCAGATCGGGGTTACCCTGAACATCCGCAATGTCGACTCGGCCCAGTACGTCAATCGCCTGATGGCCCGTGACTACGACCTGATCGTCACCGGCTACCCGGTCACCCTGTCGCCGGGTGCCGAGCTCTACAACTATTTCGGGTCTGCGGCAGCCAACGATCCAGGCTCGAACAACCTGATGGTGCTCAAGGACCCTGCGGTAGACAGCCTGATCGACGGGCTGGTGCGCGCCGACACCCAGGCTGACATGCTGCATCACGCCCATGCGCTGGACCGTGTGCTGCAATGGAACTACTACTGGATCCCCAACTACTACCCGCCAGGCAGTTCGACCGTGTGGTGGAACCGCTTCGGCCTGCCCAAGGTCCAGCCTGCCTATGACGAAGGGCTGGACAGCTGGTGGGAAGTCAGCCCTACCGCCCTGACCAACGCACAGATGGCCGAGCGCCAGAAGGCTGCGCCATGACGTCCTACATTCTGCGCCGCCTGCTGCTGATCATTCCCACGCTGCTGGCGATCCTGCTGGTCAACTTCGCCATTGTCCAGGCCGCCCCTGGCGGGCCAGTGGAGCAGGCCGTGGCCAGGCTGCAAGGCATCGGCGGCGGGGCGCCGGGCGCGCGGGCCGAGGTGGTTCAAGGCCAATCCCGCGCCACCCGTGGCCTGGACCCGAAACTGATCGAAGAGATCAAGCGCCAGTACGGCTTCGACAAAACGGCGCCGGAGCGTTTGTGGCTGATGCTCGGCCAATATGCGCGGCTGGATTTCGGCCAAAGCTTCTTCCGCGGTGCCAAGGTCACCGACCTGATCCTGGACAAACTGCCGGTGACCTTGTCACTGGGGTTCTGGGCCACGTTGATCACCTACCTGGTGTCGATCCCGCTGGGCATCCGCAAGGCGGTGCGCCACGGCAGCCGCTTCGACGCCTGGAGCAGTGCGCTGATCGTGATCGGTTACGCCCTGCCCTCCTTCCTGTTCGCCCTGTTGCTGATCGTGCTGTTCGCCGGTGGCACCTCGTTGAACTGGTTCCCGGTACGTGGCCTGGTTTCGGAGCACTTCGACCAGCTCAGCCTGCTGGGCAAAGTCGCCGACTACTTCTGGCACCTGGTGCTGCCGGTGGGGGCACTGGTGGTCGGCGGGTTCGCTACGCTGACCTTGCTGACCAAGAACGCCTTCCTCGACGAAATCTCCCGTCAGTACGTGGTCACAGCGCGGGCCAAAGGCCTGAGCGAGCGCCGGGTGCTGTACGGCCACGTACTGCGCAATGCCATGCTGGTGGTGCTGGCCGGCTTGCCGCAGGCGCTGATCACGGTGTTCTTTGCCGGGTCCCTGCTGATCGAGGTGATTTTCTCACTCGATGGCCTCGGCCGCATGAGCTACGAGGCAGCGGTCTCGCGTGATTACCCGGTAGTGTTCGGCACGCTGTTCATCTTCACCCTGGCCGGCCTGTTGATCCGCCTGATCGGCGATTTGTCGTACACCTTGCTCGATCCGCGCATCGACTTCGACGCGAGGGCGCACTGATGCTCTCGCCGGTTTCGCGTCGCCGACTGCAACGCTTTCGTCGCAACCGTCGTGGCTGGGTGTCGTTGTGGCTGTTCGCTGGCGTGCTGCTGCTCAGCCTCGGCGCAGAGCTCGTGGCCAACGACAAACCCTTGCTGCTGGGCTACAAGGGCGAGCTGTACATGCCTGCGCTCAAGCGCTACAGCGAGCAGCAGTTTGGTGGCCAACTGCCGTTCCAGCCGGACTACCGTAGCGCGTATGTACGCCAGTTGATCGAGGGCCAGGGGGGCTGGATGCTGTTCGCACCGATTCCGTTCAGTGCCGACACCCCTAACTATGACCTGCAAGTCCCCACGCCAAGCCCACCGAGCAGCAGCAACTGGCTGGGTACCGACGACCAGGGCCGCGACGTGCTCGCGCGGGTGTTGTACGGCACCCGGGTATCGCTGCTGTTCGCTTTTGCCCTGACCGTGGTCAGCGTGCTGATCGGCGTCACCGCCGGGGCCCTGCAGGGCTACCACGGTGGTTGGGTGGACCTGCTCGGGCAACGCGTGCTGGAGGTGTGGTCAGGGTTGCCGGTACTGTACCTGCTGATCATCCTCAGCGGTTTCGTTGAGCCGGACTTCTGGTGGCTGCTGGGGATCATGGCGCTGTTCTCGTGGTTGACCCTGGTGGATGTGGTGCGTGCCGAGTTCCTGCGGGGGCGCAACCTGGAGTACGTCAAGGCCGCCCGCGCGCTGGGCCTGCCGGACAGCCAGGTGATGCTGCGGCACATCCTGCCCAATGCGATGAATGCCACGCTGACCTATGTGCCATTCATGCTCACCGGGGCCATCACCACACTGACCGCATTGGACTTCCTCGGCTTTGGCATGCCGGCCGGCAGTGCTTCGCTGGGCGAGTTGGTCACCCAGGGCAAACAGCACCTGGAGGCACCTTGGCTGGGCTTCACCGCGTTCTTTGCGCTGGCGCTGGTGCTGTCATTGCTGGTGTTTATCGGAGATGCCATGCGCGAGGCTTTCGACCCGAGAGTTTAGGCTGGCGCGGCCATCACAGTTTCAGGGAACTGCCATGCACGAAAGCAACACCCTCAAGGACTACCCTCAGGTACGGCAACTGGCGATCCGCTCGCTGTTCGAAATCATCGAGCAGTCCAGCGAAGGCACGGTGATCGTCGACCGCGAGGCGCGAATCGTGTGGATGAACGAACGCTACGCCCGGCGTTTTGGCCTGGCCGACGCAGCCAGTGCCATCGGCCAGCCATGCGAAACGGTGATCCCGGGCAGCCTGATGCGCGAGGTGGTGAGTAACGGCCGGCCGATCCTGCTGGACATGCTCGACACTCCCAACGAGCCACTGGTGGTCATGCGCCTGCCTATTCACGATGCCCAAGGGGCGCTGATCGGTGCCATCGGCTTTGCCCTGTTCGACCAATTGCGCAGCCTGTCGCCACTGCTCAAGCGCTATTCGAGCATGCAGCAGGAACTGGCCACGACACGCTCGCAGTTGCGCGCGCGCCAGGCCAAATACAGTTTTGCCCAGTTCGTCGGCAGCAGCGCCGCGAGCCTTGAGGCCAAACGCCGGGCCAGGCGTGGCGCGGCCAGCGAATCACCCGTGTTGCTGCTTGGCGAAACCGGCACCGGCAAGGAGCTGCTGGCCCACGCCATCCACGCAGCGTCGGCACGTGCGCACAAAGCCTTTGTCAGCATCAACAGCGCAGCGATTCCCGAGGCGCTGCTGGAGGCCGAGTTCTTCGGCACGGCACCAGGCGCCTTTACCGGCGCTGACCGCAAGGGGCGTAGCGGCAAGTTGCAGTTGGCCGAAGGCGGCACCTTGTTCCTCGACGAAATCGGCGACATGCCTTTGGCCCTGCAAAGCAAGCTGCTGCGAGTGCTGCAGGAGAAGGAATACGAACCGGTGGGCTCGAACCAGATGCTGCGCAGCGACGTGCGTATCATCGCTGCCACTTCGATCGATTTGCAGGCGGCCATCGCCCGCGGGGCGTTCCGCGCCGATCTGTATTACCGCCTGAATGTGCTGCCAATCCAGGCCCCGCCGCTGCGCGAGCGCCTCGAAGACCTGCCGGCATTGTGCGAGGCGATCCTCGCCGAACTGGGCAGCCAGTTCGAGCTGGAGCCCGATGCGCTGCAATTGCTGGCCCGCCATGCCTGGCCCGGGAACATCCGTGAGCTGCGCAACGTGCTGGAGCGGGCGACCCTGCTGGCGGACCAGCCGCGCCTTGCCGCCATGGACGTGCGCGAGGCACTCGGGCCGGTGACGCCCGTTGCTACGCCACCCCAGCGGCAAAGCTACCGCGATGCCTGTGCGCAATTCGAGCGCAAACTGATTGCCGATGCCTTGGCCGAGCACGCCGGAAATGTGGTCGAAGCAGCGAAAGCATTGGGCTTGGGTCGTTCGACGTTCTACAAGAAAAGGGTGGCTTTGGGAGTGTAAGTCTCTTTTTAGAGACTAATGTTTCTGATCGGAGACAGCGCTTAGCGCTCTGACAGACGCGGCGTTTGGGTTGGATTCTTGCCCAAGTCAGTCTCGAATGGGAGACACAGCGATCTTGTTTTTAGTAAAAAACGATACAAATCAATGACTTAAATATTGGCACGATTCCCGCTATCTCCCGGCTACCGATAACAACAAGACTTACCCAGGAGATCTACCCGATGACCGTGCTCATCGCTCTCGCCGCTTTGGCCCTGCTGATGCTGGCCGCCTACCGCGGTTACAGCGTGATCCTTTTCGCGCCCATCGCCGCCCTCGGCGCGGTGCTGCTGACCGACCCCGCCGCCGTGGCGCCCGCCTTCACCGGGGTGTTCATGGAAAAGATGGTCGGCTTCATCAAGCTGTACTTCCCGGTGTTCCTGCTGGGCGCAGTGTTCGGCAAGCTCATCGAACTGTCCGGTTTCTCGCGCTCGATCGTCGCCGCGGCCATCCGCCTGCTCGGCACGCGACAGGCCATGCTGGTGATCGTGCTGGTCTGCGCCTTGCTCACCTATGGCGGGGTATCGCTGTTTGTGGTGGTGTTCGCGGTGTATCCGTTCGCTGCAGAAATGTTCCGTCAAAGCGATATACCCAAGCGCCTGATCCCGGCGACCATCGCCTTGGGCGCCTTCTCGTTCACCATGGACGCCCTGCCCGGCACCCCACAGATCCAGAACATCATCCCCAGCACCTTCTTCAACACCACTGCCTGGGCCGCGCCCTGGCTGGGGCTGATCGGCACGGTGTTCGTGTTCTGCAGCGGCATGCTTTACCTGCAACGCCAGCGCAACAAAGCCCAGCGCGCCAGCGAGGGCTATGGCAGCAACCTGCGCAACGAACCGGAGACTGCCGCCGACCTGACCTTGCCCAACCCTTGGCTGGCGCTCTCGCCGCTGGTGCTGGTGGGTGTGATGAACCTGCTGTTCACCCACTGGATCCCGCAGTGGTACGGCGCCAGCCATACCCTGCAGCTGCCGGGCATGAGTGCGCCGGTGAACAGCGACGTGGCCAAGCTCACGGCAATCTGGGCAGTGCAGGCCGCGCTTCTGGTGGGCATCCTGATGGTGCTGGTCTGCGCCTTCGGCGCCATCCGTGCGCGGCTGGCCGAAGGCACCAAAAGTGCTGTCGGTGGCGCCTTGCTGGCCGCCATGAACACAGCGTCAGAATACGGCTTTGGTGCAGTGATCGCTTCGCTGCCAGGCTTTCTGGTGCTGGCCGATGCCCTGCGCGGCATCCCCAACCCGCTGGTCAATGAAGCCATCACCGTGACGCTGCTGGCGGGTATCACCGGTTCCGCTTCGGGCGGCATGAGCATTGCCCTGGCGGCCATGGGCGACAGCTTCATCGCCGCGGCGAACGCCGCCAACATCCCGCTCGAGGTGCTACACCGGGTGGCCGCGATGGCCAGCGGCGGCATGGACACCCTGCCGCACAACGGTGCGGTGATCACCTTGCTGGCCGTCACCGGCTTGACCCACCGCGAGGCCTACAAGGACATTTTCGGTATTACCCTGATCAAGACCCTGGCGGTCTTCGTGGTCATCGCCACGTTCTACGCCACCGGCATCGTCTAAGGAGCTTTTGCATGACCCTCAAAGGCAAGACTGCACTCATCACCGGATCCACCAGCGGCATTGGCCTGGGCATCGCCCAGGTGCTGGCCCGCGCCGGCGCCAACATCCTGCTCAACGGTTTCGGCGACCCGGCAGCGGCGGTGGCCGAGGTTGCGCAACAGGGGGCGAAGGTTGCGCACCATCCGGCCGACCTTAGCGATGTCGCCCAGATAGAAGCCTTGTTCGCGTTTGCCGAACAGACCTTCGGTGGCGTCGACATCCTGGTCAACAACGCGGGCATCCAGCATGTGGCGCCGGTCGAGCAGTTTCCGCTGCAAAGCTGGGACAAGATCATCGCCCTGAACCTGTCGGCGGTATTCCATGGCACGCGCCTGGCCCTGCCCGGCATGCGTGCGCGCAACTGGGGGCGCATCGTCAACGTCGCTTCGGTGCACGGCTTGGTCGGCTCCACCGGCAAAGCAGCTTATGTGGCGGCCAAGCATGGCGTGGTCGGCCTGACCAAGGTCGTGGGGCTGGAAACCGCCACCGGCAATGTCACCTGCAACGCCATCTGCCCAGGCTGGGTGCTGACCCCGCTGGTGCAAAAGCAGATCGACGAACGTGCCGCCAAGGGTGTCACCCCGCAGCAGGCGCAAGAGGACTTGCTGGCCGAGAAGCAACCGTCATTGGCCTTCGTCACGCCTGAGCAACTGGGCGAACTGGTACTATTCCTCTGCAGCGAGGCCGCAAGCCAGGTCCGCGGCGCCGCCTGGAATGTCGATGGTGGCTGGCTGGCCCAGTGATGGGTGGCCTCGGCCTGGCGCGGCGCTTGCCATCGTTCAACTGCAAGGAGGCCCTATGCGCCCGATCCCCCCATCCGCGATCCTGGCCCTGACCCTGACGGCCACTGCCCCGGCGATGGCCGCCAGCCTGAAGGACGTCGCACCTTACCCCGAGGCCGAAAAAGGCTTTACCCGGCAGGTCATCCACCTGCCCACGCAAGCCGACGAGCAAGCCCACAAACTTGAAATCATCGCTGGCAAGACGCTCCAGGTGGACTGCAACCGCCAGCGCCTGGCCGGCAGCCTGGAGGAACACACCCTTGAAGGCTGGGGCTACAGTTATTACCGCCTGGACAAAGTCGGCGGGCCGGCCAGCACCCTGATGGCCTGCCCGGATGGCAAAAAGACCGAGGCGTTCGTGCCAGTGGTCGGTGAAGGCTTCCTGCTGCGCTACAACAGCAAGTTGCCTGTGGTGGTGTATGTGCCCGAAGGTGTGCAGGTGCGTTACCGGGTGTGGTCGGCAGCGCAGGAGGTGCAAACGGCCAAGGTGGAGTAAATTCAAGCGTAGCGGTACCTGATCGCCGGCAAGCCGCTGATCAGGTGCGTCATGGCACTGGGAGGTATGGCATGAATGATGTGCTTTGGAGTCCTGCTGCGGCGCAAATCGAGGCCAGCACGATGGATGCCTTTCGCCGCTGGATCAACCGGCGCTACAACCTACAGCTCACCGAATACGCAGCCCTGCACCGCTGGAGCATCGAGCAACGCGCCGCGTTCTGGCAAGCCATTGCCGACTATTTTCAGGTGCTGTGGCATACCCCGCCCAGCCAGGTGCTGAGCGAAGGTGCGCACATGCCCGATGCGCGTTGGTTCGCCGACGCCACGCTCAATTTCGCCGAGCACCTGCTACGCCGGCGTGACGATCACACTGCGGTGACGGCCCTGCGCGAGGACGGCCAGCGCAGGTCACTGAGCCACGCGCAACTGGCCGCGGAAGTGGCCGGGCTGCAAACGGCCTTCAAGGATGCCGGCATCGAGCCAGGTGACCGTATTGGCGCGGTGATGCCCAACACCTGGGAAACCCTCGTGGCCATGCTGGCCTGCACCAGCCTCGGCGCCATCTGGTCGACGTCATCGCCGGAGTTTGGCCTGCACGGCATCATCGATCGCTTCGGCCAGATCGAGCCCAAGCTGCTGATCGTCTGTGCCGGTTACCAGTACGCCGGCAAGCAGATCGACCAGGTCGACAAGATCAACCAGGTCTGCGCGCAGTTGCCCGGGCTGCAGCAACTGATCGTGGTGCCCTACACGCGCGAGCAGACCCAAGCCGACGAATTCAGTACCCCTGCAAAGGTCAGCCTGTGGGGCGACTTCTACCAGGCAGGCGGTGAGCCAGGCTTCACCCCGCTACCGTTCGATCACCCGCTGTACATCCTCTATTCCAGCGGCACCACCGGCGTGCCCAAGTGCATCGTCCACAGCGCGGGCGGTGTGTTGCTGCAACACCTCAAGGAACACGGCCTGCACAATGACCTCAAGGCCGATGACGTGCTGTTCTACTACACCACCTGCGGCTGGATGATGTGGAACTGGCTGGCCAGTGGCCTGGCAGTGGGGGCCACGTTGATACTGTACGACGGCTCCCCCTTCCACCCGAGCCCCGAGCGCCTGCTCGACCTGATCGACGCCGAAGGCATCCAGGCCTTCGGCACCAGCGCCAAGTACCTGGCCGCGCTCGAACAGGAGGGCCTGGAGCCGGCACGCAGTCATCGACTGGACAGCCTGCGCCTGATCCTCTCCACTGGCTCACCGCTGTCGCCGCACAGCTACGACTACGTTTACCGCAAGATAAAGGCCGAAGTGTGCCTGGCGTCCATGTCCGGGGGCACCGATATCGTGTCCTGCTTCGTGCTGGGCAACCCCACGCTGCCGGTACGCCGAGGCGAAATTGCCTGCAAGGGCCTGGGTATGGCTGTCGAAGTTTGGGATGAGCATGGTCGCCCGGTGACCGGTGAAAAAGGCGAGCTCGTGTGCACCCGCCACTTCCCGTCGATGCCCCTGGGCTTCTGGAACGACGACGATGGCAGCCGCTACCGCGAGGCCTACTTCAGTCAATTTCCCGGTGTCTGGGCGCAGGGCGACTACGCCGAGCAGCTCAGCACAGGCGGCATGGTGATCCATGGGCGTTCCGATGCCGTGCTCAACCCAGGGGGCGTGCGCATCGGCACGGCGGAAATCTACCGCCAGGTAGAAAAGGTCGAAGAGGTGCTTGAGAGCGTCGCCATCGGCCAGCAGTGCAAAGGCGATGTACGTGTCGTGCTGTTCGTGCGCCTGCGTGATGGCCTCACGCTCGATGACGCTTTGCAACAGCGCATTCGCCAGGTGATCCGCCAGTACACCACGCCGCGCCATGTACCGGCGGTGATCGTACAGGTCGGTGATATTCCACGGACCATCAGCGGCAAGCTGGTGGAGCTGGCGGTGCGCAACGTGGTGCACGGGCTACCCGTGAAAAACACCGACGCGTTGGCCAACCCCGAAGCGCTCGAATACTTTCGTGACCGCACGGAGTTGCACGTTCAGGCATAATGGCGCCCTTTTTTCACCCCGAAGCACAGGTGTCTCATGAAAGCTCAAGCTCGCCACATCCTGGTCAAGACCGCTGAAGAGGCCGAAAAGCTCAAACAGCGCATCGCCAATGGCGAGGCCTTCGACGTGCTGGCCAAGAAGTTCTCCACCTGCCCTTCAGGTAAGCGCGGCGGCGACCTGGGCGAAGTGCGGCCAGGGCAGCTGGTCGGGGCGATCGACCAGGTGATTTTCAAGAAACCCCTGCGTGTGGTGCACGGGCCGATAAAAAGCAAGTTCGGCTACCACCTGGTGCAGACGTTCTACCGCGACTGAAACCCGCCGTTAACGGCGCGCGGCCAGCAAGCCGAGACCTGCGCAACCAAGCAGGCCGGCGCTGACCCGGTTGAACACCCGGCGCGGGCCCGGCTGGCTGAACCAGCGCTGCAGGTAGGCGCCAAGGCCGGCATAGAGGGCAATCGCCACCCATTCCAGCAGCAGGAACAGTACCCCCAACCAGAGAAACTGCTCACTGACCGGGGTGGTGCTGCCTACCGTGACGAACTGTGGCAGGAAAGCAGTAAAAATCAGGATCGCTTTCGGGTTGCCCGCGGCCACCCAGAACTCCTGCCGCGCCAGGCGCCAACTGCCACGCGGTTGCTCGCTGGCCACCAGCGCCTCGCCCACCGGAGCGCACCACAGCTGCCAGGCGATGTAGAACAGGTAGGCCGCACCCACCACCTTGATCACCAGGAACAGGTATTCGCTGGTGTGCAGCACCACCGCCAGGCCCATCGCCGCCAAGGCAATCATGCCGCTGAAGGCGATGATGCGCCCGCCACCTGCCACGCAGGCGGTACGCAGGCCATAGCGGCTGGCATTGTGCAACGACAACAGGTTGTTCGGCCCAGGTGCCATGTTCAGGGCAAAGCAGGCAGGGATGAATAACAGCAGGCTCGACAGGTCCATTTCGTTCTCCTGGAAATCTGCCGCCAATTTCGATGCTCAAGCGGTACCGGGTCAAGGTACAGCCACAGGCAAAAACTGTACGGCAGTGCGTTCGGCGCTGTTAAGCTGCCAGCCAGACCAAGGACTTCAGCATGCACCCTACCCGCACCTCACTCTGGCGCGATCCGGCCCTGCCCTGGGTGGAAAGCCGCCGGGCCTGCCACAGCCGCGCCTGCTACAAGGCCCATAGTCACCCGACCTTCTCCATCGGAGCGGTGGACGCGGGGTACAGCCTCTTCACCGGGGCAGGTGATGGGCAACAGCGCCTGACCCCAGGCACGCTGGTGTTGGTGCCGGCGCAGCGGGTGCATGCCTGTAACCCCGAACCCGGTCAGGCCTGGAGCTACCAGATGCTGCATGTCGAGGCCCAGTGGCTTGCGCAGCTGCGGCTGGAGTCGGGGCTCGATGCGGCCGCGCCGGGGGCCCCGGCACGGATAAGCCGGCTGCCTGCGTTGTACCGGGAATTCTGTGCGTTGAATGAATTGCTGTTCTCGGCTGCAAGCAGCGGCGAAAAGGAAGCCGCCCTTATCGCCTTCATGGGTGATCATGATTTTGCCCAGCATCCGCACCTGGAAGCCGCGCCAGCGCCTGTGTTAGGCCTGCCGGCCCTGGGTAGCCTGATTGAGTACATCGAAGCACAGGACCCTGCCCGGCTCAGCCTTGAAGTGCTTGCCCGGCAAGCAGGGCTTGGCCGCTATCAGTTGATCCGTGCGTTTCGCGCCGCCACCGGGCTGACGCCGCATGCCTACCTGATCAATGCCCGCATCAACCGTGGCCGCCGGCTGCTAAGCGACGGGCTGGCGCTGGCCGAGGTGGCCTATCGATTGGGTTTTGCCGATCAGAGCCATTTTCAGCGGGTATTCAAGGCGCATGTGGGCGTGACGCCGGGTCAGTATCGGCTGCGCCGGGGTTAGCCGCCTTGGGCAACCTGCAATAATCTTCAATACCTGCTCCTGACGCACCTGCACACTGCGGCTCCACCCCTTGAGAAAGCCGCCCCATGGAGCAGTTTCTGATCGTCGCCCTCGCCCACTTCCTGGCCCTGCTGTCCCCTGGCCCGGATTTCTTCCTGGTCGCCCGCACCTCGATCAGCGCCGGTTGGCGCGTTGCCAGCGGCGCCTGCCTGGGCATCGCCCTGGCCAATGGCCTGTTCATCAGCCTGGCTTTCGCAGGCCTGGCGGTACTGCAGGAAAGCAGCCTGGTGTTCATCGCCTTGCAGCTGGCCGGCGCGCTTTACCTGCTTTACATAGGCGCGCTGTTCCTGCGCCACGCCGGACGATCCAGTCTGGCTGCGGTCGGTACCCGAGGGGCAGTGAGCGGGTGGTGGCGAGGGCTGGGCATGGGCTTCGTATCGGGCGGGCTCAACCCCAAGAACGGACTGTTCTACGCCAGCCTCGCCAGCATGGTCGCCAGCAGCAGTGTTGGCTGGAAATGGGCCTATGGTGTCTGGATGTTCAGCGCCGTTCTGTTGTGGGACTTACTGGTAGCGGCAGCGATCGGCAACCAGCGCCTTCTGCGGCGCTTTGCTCATGCCCTGCCCTGGCTGGAGCGGGCCTCGGGGATGATGCTGATAGCACTGGCAGGTGCATTGCTGTTCAAACTGGCGCAGGGTTGAGCAATGCCAGGTCAGCCAAGCCCATCAAGCTGAAATGCCCGCTTGCCCACCCCCCGGTGTCCAGGTGCCAGACGTTGCCCAACCGCTTGGCCTGGAGCACCGGCGTATGCCCCACCAGCAGGGCACGCACGCCTTCAACGGCGCCGGTGTCCCCTTCTTTGAGCCGCCGCCGGGACCATTGGCACACTTCACGCACGCCCGGGTCATCATCTTCCAGCAGACTGGCGCGCAGCTCGGCCCAGTCTGTAAAGGGGCTGTCGGCATGCAGCACACCAATCAGTCCGGCCTCTGTCTGCACTTCCATGGCTATCGGCAGCTGCAGGAAGTGTTCGACGAATACCGCCTGCTCATCTTTTGGCAGGTCGAGAAACCAACCGCCGCCCGCTGCCCGATACATGTCCAGATCCAGCCGCCCCCCGTAATGACAGGTGATGGCCAACGATTCGTGGTTGCCCTGCACAGCGTAAAACCACGGCTTGGTCAGCCACGTCAGTGCCTCGAGACTATGAGGGCCGCGGTCGACCAGGTCGCCGACGCTGAACAGCCGGTCCACTGCTGGGTCGAACCCTACCGCCGCCAGGCATTGCTCAAGCCGCCGAAAATGCCCGTGAATATCGCCAACTGCCAGATCACGGCCGTGGCTGTTGGCGGCTACCCGCCGAAACCGGCTCATTGCATTCTTCCTCTGCTGCTGCACGCTGGGGAGCGGACGACGGGTGCCGCGCTCGTCCATGACGTGCTCATGCCCCTGTCAAGCAACAGCATGGCACAAGTTTCGCCCCGCCTGCGGCCCGCTGAAATACCCTTCACTGGTACAGGCATCCGTGGCGGTAGTATGCTCGGCCTTCGACCTGTACCAGGGAAAGGGATTACCCATGAAACTCTGTGCCGTACAGCTGGCATCCGTCAAAGGCGACCTGCAAGTCAATCTCGACCGTCACCTGCACTGCATAGAGCAGGCCGCAGGCCTGGGCGCCGAACTGGTGGTATTCCCCGAGCTGTCGCTGACCGGTTACGAGCCGACCCTGGCACGGCAGGTGGCCTTGCCGATCACCTCGGCCCGGCTCGATCCGTTACAGCAACTCTGCGACCGCCTGGAAATCTGCGTAGCCGTGGGCCTGCCGCTGCCCACGGCTGATGGCATTCAGATCGCAATGCCGATCCTGCGTCCCGGTCAACCGCGGCTGGCCTACGCCAAACAACGGCTGCACGAGGACGAGTTGGCGTTTTTCTCCGCGGGCGATCAGCCCTTGGTTTTCGCCGCAGGGCAACTGCAGATAGCGCCCGCCATCTGTTACGAGTCGATGTTCCTCGCGCACGCAGCACAAGCCCGCGACAGCGGCGCCGAACTGTATCTGGTGAGCGTGGCGAAAACGGCAAAGGGCGTCCGTGAAGGCCATGAGCACTACCCCCAAGTCGCTCGCACTTTGGGTATGCCGGTATTGATGGCCAACTGCGTGGGGCCGGCCGACAACTTCGTGGGTGCCGGCGGCTCGGCGGCCTGGGACAGCCAGGGCAACCTGCTGGCAGCGCTGGACGGCCGCCAGGAAGGCATCATCTTGCTGGATACCACGAACGCCAGCGCCAGCGGCGTATCGCTGAGCATGCCGTCGCCATGAAGTATCTGCTTTTGACAGCGGCCTGTTTTGCCAGCACCCATCACGTGGTGGGCCTGTTGATCGACAGCCATCTGAATGAGCTGGCCGAGGGGTTGCGCCATCGCCCGGATGCGCCACCGCCCGGCCAGTACCTGCGCGAAGTAAGGCCCCAGGCCCGCCGGGCGCATCGGCAGTACACGCTGATGGCAGGCTCGACGCTGGCAGTGGTGGTTTGCCTGATCGCATACTGGGTCAGTTGAGTGGCCAGTTTCAGTCGCGACCCTTCACCGCCAATACCTGGCTAAAAGTCCCAAGCCTGGCTCTGTTGGCCTTCCAGCGCCAGGAGGTACTGCTTGGTCGGTATTCCCCCGGCAAACCCGGTCAGGCTCCCGGATGCGCCGATCACCCGGTGGCACGGGGCAATGATCGAGATCGGATTACGGCCGTTGGCCGCACCGACCGCGCGTACGGCGCTGGGGTTACCGATCTGCCGGGCAATGTCGCTGTAGCTTCGGGTCTGGCCGAACGGAATGGTGAGCAACGCCGCCCACACCTGGCGCTGAAACGCGGTGCCGGCAAAGTCCAGTGCCAACTCGAAACGTTGGCGCTTGCCAGCAAAATACTCATCCAACTGACCAGCGGCTTGGCGCAGTATTGGCTTTTCATCATCGCGATGCACCTCACCCAGGCGCACGCGGTTCTCCCGCTCCTGTTCCCACAGTACAGCGGCCAGGCACTCGCCGCGGGCCACCAGGGTCAAGGTGCCGACCGGGGACTGCATCAAGGTGAAGGCACTGGACATGGGATTTTCTCACTGCAAGGCTGGGTGCGGGCACTGTAGCGTCGGCCCTGGCACCGCGCATCCGTTTTCTTGCTCAGGCATCCACGCCGCTCGCGATGCGGCGGGCTTGGGCCAGGTCAATTTTCGGGATCAACGTCGCGGGAATGCGAGAAACCTCGGACAGGTTGTAAACCCGGAACCGCTCGCTGACAACCTGCTCGGCCATCAGCGTCAGCGACGGCAGTATGCGGCTCTCCCAGTGCTGATCGAGCCCACAGGGGGAATGCTGCCCCTCGGCCTGCTCGTAAAAGCGCCCCAGTGACTGGTCGAGGTCGACACCGACCAGCAACACCTGCTCGAAACCCAGGTGATAGGCCAGTTGCAGCGCTACATAAACCACTGTCCGGGCATCGTAGTAGCCCCTTGAGAGGTCTTTGCTGAAGGCGATCGATCGCGCCCGTTTGCTCCACAACGCCCTGCTGCAGACATGGGACGCGCCGTGCCCGCGCAACCCGTCGAGCAAGCCGGGGTTGTCGGCTTTATGCAGTGGGTAACACGCGGTACCGAGCGGGATATCCGCGCCGACAAACTGCTCGGGCCACAATGCCAAGCGCTGGCTATCGCGCAACGCCAGGGCAAACAACGCCGGCTGCTGCGTGGGAAAGCTTTTGTCGGTGCAGAGGTAAAAGAACGGCTTCACACCACACGCATCGGTGAGGGAAACCGAACCATTCATGGCAATCACAGGAAGGTGTGCAAATTCAAGCAAGGGGAACTGTTTGGCAGAAGCGCCCGACGCAAGAATCACCACAGGCCCTTTCTGGGTATTTCGGCACGCCTCGAAACTTGAGAACGCGCCACGCTCGGCGTTGAGCCGTGTAGGAGATGTATTCATCGTGCCATCATCGGTTTGCAGTACTCAAAACACAATACCCCGGGCACCGTACGATCATTTATACAGAGCGCACACACCTGGGCAATGTCTGGCCCTGCGTATCAAGCGCCGGCGTCATTTATTCATGAGTCTCCTTGCTGGTTACCCCTGGCGGTACTAATACTTAACTCTCTGCCTGGGGAGGCACGAACAATGCAACCAAGATTCGTTATCGTTCCCGCAGTACCTATCGAAAGGGAATCATTCCGTGTCGCCGGCCGTTATTACGCAGCAACCGTCAGCGGCGGCTACGACATCTACGACAACCAAGCAAAGGAGCGTCTCAAGCCCAGTTACTCCAGCAAAGAGGATGCGCAGGTGCAATGCCGGCAGATGAACCTGAAGGCCTAGAAGGCATGGGAGTGCCAGGAGCCAGGCGTCACCTCAATCCAGGCACTCCCTGGCCGCCAGGCGCAGTTTGTTGCCCGAGAGGAAACTACCTTTGTAGAACGTCGCCCGGCTGCCCTCCCCGGACTCCACGACTTCAAGGACTTCGTCGGAAGTCACTGCGCTGGGTGCGGTCAGGCGGTAGCCGTGGGAAATGGTTTTTTGCGTCGTCATTGGCGCCAGCGCTTGCCATTTGGGCAATACACAGGCGACATAGCCTTCTGGCGACTTGCGGGTCAGCTTGCTGGCTGTCGGCTTTCCGGGGTTTGCACAACCGGCCAGGCTCATCACCAGAACGGAGCAGAAAAAGATGCGAAAGTTAGGCATTTGCATTTGACTCAAGTGAACAGGGTGCATTTTAACCACGGTTTTGCATCAGCACTAATCCACCAAGGTAGGACTCGAAATCGTTCCGCATGCAATCAAGCCTGCTCAGGCGCGGGCGCTGAGAATGAAAAGCCCGCACCTGTGTGGCGCGGGCTTTCATGCTCAGGGTTGCAGTTGGCGAATTAGGCCTTCGAACACATGAGCGCTGCGTCGAGCAGCCGCCCGTGGTCATACCAGGCATCACGCTGATAGGCCATGAACTGGTGACGCGTGCCGTAGCTACGCAACTCTACAAGGCCATTGGCTGTATTGGGGTCGGTACTGTCGACGAACAGGCGGACCGAGTCGCCACTACCCACCTCATAGGTGGTAGCACTCCCATGCAACTCTTCCTTGACGCACCCCAGATAATCCGGTGGGCTCTTCTCAGTGATACCAGAGGTCTGATCATGCCCATCCCGAACATCGGGGTTATGTGCACACCCGGCCAAAAAAGTTGCAGCCAAGGCTGACATCAGTATTGCGCTTGCGAACGATCTAGAGTTTTTCACGCGACACGCTCCGGCGCCCCCGTCAACAACCCTCGAAAAACAGCTAATGAGAAACGCCCTGTTTTTATTTTGCCCTGCTCATATTACCCTCACTATTAGCAGGGCAATATTCTTCTTCGCTATATGGCTGGCGACAGCGTCCTAGCTGGTTTGTTGCTGACGGGCACTCGGCATGAGGAGTGCCAACCGCAGCGCTCAATCTTGCTCGGTCAGTTCACAAACGCCATTTGCACCGCCCTTGCCCGTGTACGAGACTCCCACAGACTCATCCGGGTTGACCATGATGGAGACGGTAACCCCAGCGCCCTTGGCTTCGTAATACGCGTCACTGAATTTCTTCACCTTTGCCTCCTTGGCATTGATGTAGACAGGGCCGCCTTCATCCGCGTGCACTTCGATGTCGCCCGGGCATGTGGCATTCACCAATGGGATGCCTGCGTTGGCCATACCTGCAACAGCAATCAGAAAAACGCCCAGCATTGGCCGCTTCATTCAAACCTCCTGATCCGAATACAACCTCAGTTATAGGCATAGACGAATGTGAGCGCGCGCGCCTGCAACCTGACAAGGCCGTCGAAGCTGCCCGCCAGGCGCCTCAGCCTCTGGCACGCTCGTAAGCGTCCACCTGCTGCTTCGGGATCAGCACGGTCCTTGAAGCAGGAAGCTTGCTGGCGACATCGGGGTCACGCGCCACTTCATGTGCGAAACAGACGAGCCAGGCACCGTCTGCCTGAACAGCCACGTGGGCCAGGTAACTACCCACTTGGCCAATGGTGAGGCCGGAGGCGTCGGCTATCAGTTGGTATTGGTCAGCAATGTCCATTCGACCTGCCAGGTGCCGGGCCCTTGCCGGCCATGCATGCGCTCGATCGAGTGGCAGGCATCAGGCTCTGCCCGCCTGGCTCTGGACATACTGCTCAGCCATCACCTTGCCTTCGAGGATGGCCTCCGTGGAGGACGAAAATGCCCGACTCACTCGCAGCGTTCTCGAAACACTGCCTGGTCGGCCGACCTCTACCAGCATGCCGGTGGGTGATTCAGTGCACGATTCCCACAAAACGTAAATGGATGCCTGGTAACCCAGGTAAGAATGCACATAAAGGTCATGATTGGTGGACTGAAGGTTCATCTGATTCTCCAACGGGCGCCCTGATTGCACCTCTACTGCAAATACGACTGGTGCGTTCACGCGTGCGTTCCGTTTTCCAGTGCGGTTACCTGGAAAGTCGCGAGCCTTTTCGCGGCAGCGGCTCTGGGGCGGGTGGCTGTGGCGCTGGAAACGTGCGGGCAACCCAATCGCGAGCCCTGTCCAGCGCCCAGGCCATGGCTGCGGAGAGCTTCTGTCCAGGGCAATCAGTAAAGCTCTCCTCGAGCAGGAGCACGCCTTTTTTCCCATAGATGCCCAGGAACAGCTGCGTGACGTTATCCCTTGAAAGCCGTGCCTGGATATTGATCAAGGTGCCGCAGGAGAGCCGCTCGTCGTAGTTGCGCACATGTAATTCTGGACTGGCCCAGTCCCAATAAATCTTGCCGCGATTGCGCATGGAGCGGACCTTCACCTTTGACATTCCTGACCGGGAAGACAGCATACACAGCTGCACCGGGGAATCCAGGCAGGAACGACAAGGTTACATTCTTTTACATTTGCAAGCGGCGTGCTCAAACCGCGATGGGTTCGGCGAGGTTGCAGTATTGTCCCTTGAAATACAGCAATGGCTGCGCATCAGCGGCTTTGTGCAGGTTCAGCGCCTTCACTTCACCGATCACGATCAGATGGTCGCCGGCTTCGTGCTCTGCGTGAATTTCGCAATCGAGCCAATACAGACTGCCAGCGATGATCGGGTTGCCCAAAGGCGATTGCTGCCACTCGACCCCGTGCCACTTATCCGTCCCGCGCCGCGCGAACTGGTTGGAGATCCCGACCTGTTCACCGGACAGAATGTTGACCGCGAAGCGACCTGCCTGGCGAATCTTCGGATAGCTGGCCGAGTTGGACATTACGCTGAATGACACCAGCGGCGGGCTCATCGACACGCTGTAAAAGGACTGGCACGTGAAGCCAATCGGCTCGTCACCCATGTGGGTTGTGATCACCGTGATGCCGGAGGCGTAGTGCCCAAGCGCTTCGCGCAAGCGCGTCGGCTCGATAGCATTAGGGAATGACATAGTAGGTCCTGGGTATTGATTACCGCGCGAAGGTGCAGCAAAAGCCTAGTCAGCCCGAGCATTCGGGCTGAACCTTACCTGAGCCTTCGCTGAGCACCTTCGACTTGGGCTCAGCGTTTGTTCAGGAGCTCTTGACGGACGATTTCCGCGCCCGCGCTCAGCGCATTGAGCTTGCCTCTTGCCACCTCACGCGGCAGCGGCGCCATACCGCAGTTGGTGCAGGGGTAGAGCTTGTCGGCATCTACGAACTGCAGGGCCTTGCGCAGCGTGTTTGCTACCTCTTCCGGGGTTTCGATGGCGTGGTTTGCCACATCGATGGCGCCGACCATCACTTTCTTGCCACGGATCAACTCGATCAATTCCATGGGCACGTGGGAGTTGTGGCACTCCAACGAGACGATATCGATGCTGGACTTCTGCAGCTTGGGGAAGGCTTCTTCGTATTGACGCCATTCCGAGCCCAAGGTCTTTTTCCAGTCGGTATTGGCCTTGATTCCATAGCCGTAGCAGATGTGCACGGCGGTTTCGCACTTGAGGCCTTCGATGGCGCGCTCCAAGGTAGCGACACCCCACTCGTTCACCTCGTCGAAGAAGACGTTGAACGCGGGCTCGTCGAACTGGATGATGTCGACACCGGCGGCTTCCAGTTCGCGCGCTTCCTGGTTGAGGATCTTGGCGAATTCCCAAGCCAGCTTTTCGCGGCTCTTGTAATGCGCGTCGTACAGCGTGTCGATCATGGTCATGGGGCCTGGTAGCGCCCATTTGATCGGTTGCGAGGTTTGCTGACGCAGGAACTTGGCGTCCTCGACGAAGACCGGCTTGCGCCGCGCAACGGCGCCCACCACCGTTGGCACGCTGGCATCGTAGCGATCGCGAATCCTGACGGTTTCACGTTGTTCGAAATCCACGCCATCGAGATGCTCGATAAAGGTCGTGACGAAATGCTGACGTGTTTGCTCGCCATCGCTGACGATGTCGATACCGGCATGTTGCTGTTCTTGCAAAGACAAGCGCAGCGCGTCCTGCTTGCCTTCGATCAGTTGATCACCTTCCAACTTCCACGGGGACCAAAGTTTTTCAGGTTCAGCGAGCCAGGACGGTTTAGGCAAGCTGCCAGCCGTTGACGTGGGGAGCAATTTTTTCACAATAAAAGACCTTATACGTTAGACGATTCAAGCGGCGTAACTGGCAGACCACTGCTCAAGAATGGCGTAATAGGGTTTGATGAAGTGCTGCTCGGCAAACTTCCCCTGCTCGATAGCGAGCCGGCTGCGTTCTTCACGATCATAAACAATACGCGTCAGCGAATAATCCTGGTGTTGCAAGCTGGGCTGGTAAGACTTCCCGGCTGCGGAGTTCGCGTTGTAGATTTCAGGCCGGTAAATTTTCTGGAACGTGTCCATCGTGCTGATGGTGCTGATCAATTCCAGATTGGTGTAGTCACCCAGCAAATCACCGGCAAAATAGAAGGCCAGCGGTGCAACACTGTTCGGCGGCATGAAGTAGCGAACCTTCAGGCCCATCTTGCTGAAATACTCATCGGTCAGGGAATACTCGTCCTGCCGGTACTCGACGCCGAGCACGGGGTGCTGATTCTCTGTGCGCTGGTAGGTCCTGGCGCTGGAGACGCTCAGGCAGATGACCGGCGGCTTGCTGAAATGCGCCTTATACGTGTCCGAACTGACGAAGGACTTGAACAGCTTGCCGTGGAGGTCGCCAAATTTGTCGGGAGTGCTGAATTGCGCCTGGCCCTTGTTGTGGCTCAACAACAGCACGCTGAAATCATAATCCCTGACGTACGAGGAGAAGTTATTCCCCACCATACCGGCGATACGCTCATTGGTGTGACGGTCGACGACCGTCGTTTTCAAGACCTCGATCAATGGCAAGGCATGCGTGCTGCGTACAGCACCGATATTCATTTCAACGGAAATGATTTCAAGCTCGACCGCATAACGATCAGCATTGGGGTTGTCCCAATGTGCCAAGGCATTGAAGCGATTGTCGATCATCTTCAGCGTATTGCGCAAATTCTCTTGACGACTCGCCCCTCTCGCCAAATTGGCGAAATTGGTCGTTGTGCGCGTATTGTCCGATGGCTGATAATGCTCATCGAAGCGAATGCTTTTGAGGGCAAATGCAAATTCATTGCTCATGTTGGCCTGACGTCCTGATCTCGTAATCCGTTCAGTGCACCGTATAGCTTTTTTGATCAGCTAATTAGTGGGTCACTGGCGCTAATTGAGGGGCAGTTTATAGAGCGCGGTTGAGCGGTGGCTAATGAATTGATTTCAAAGGATCGTTAGCGCTGCTCATGATCAGGCCAGGATCAGATGAATACCCTTCACTCAGCTGAGCTTTTAGGCCTTGGACGCTCGCGATTGCTGATCTTCACCCCACGCCCCGCCCTGACGCCCTGACGCCCTGACGCCAGCAGTACTCACAATCGGCTGGGTGTTTGGGTGGTCAAAAAAAACGTCTAGGCAATACCGGAAGCCGGCGAACACAGGCAGGGTGAGCTAGAGTTTTGGTATGTCCACGCACCGTGAGATGACGATCATGCTAAAACAAGAAGCAGACGACGTGATTGAGCGTATCAGGGAAGATCTGAAAAGGCATGGCGTGTTGATTGGCTACGATCCAGAGTTCACCACCCCTGATTTCGGTTGCGACCTGGACCACCACGTCGCTCAGGTCAGAGAGGATCCAGAAGCCCGCGTCCTGTGTATCGTGATACATGACGAAGGCTTGTGGGCTCAGCTCAAGCAGGGGTCCATTTACCGCTGCGTCGTCAGTGAGTGTAAAGGCAAGCTGTTCGGCCTGCCGGTCATCATCGACCCGCAAACCGATGCATCGTACACCATTGAATACAAGCCCTGAGGCGTCTGCAGGGTAGCTTGCCAGCGAGGGTCACCCTCTGCCTGCCAGGTAGAACATCCCTCCACCAAGCGCCGTCAAGACGATGCCGTCAAACACATCGCCAAAAGAGGCTTTACCTGAACACCATGCCTCGATCTGCGTGGCCAGGAAAAAGACCGCGATGAATAACACGGCGCCCGCGATGCGGCGCTGAACCTTGAACCTGGCCTTGTCGGTTCCGAACCACAGCATGCATGCCTCCTTTCGTGTTCACTGATGAACTCAGGATAACCCGACGCGCGCATCGATACCGACATGGCCTAGTTCGAAATCACCCTCTTGGCCCTGTGGGGCTAGTCCAAGCGTAGCTACAGTGGGCGCCAACGAACACCAACCCACTGCGAGTAACTCCCCATGAACAACCGCCTTGACTACTTCAAGCTGTCTCCCCAAGCGTCCAACAAACTGGTCGAGCTCACCCTGCAGCTGAGCAAGAAGCCGCCACTGGCCGAGCTTGCCCACCTGATCATGCTACGGGCTTCGCAGCTCAACGGCTGTGCGTTCTGCGTGGATATGCATGTGAAAGAGGCCAAGATCCATGGCGAGCGCGAGCTGCGTCTTCACCATGTCGCCGTCTGGCGTGAATCGCAGCTGTTCTCGCCAGTAGAGCGAGCGGCGCTGGAGTGGACTGAAGCCCTGACCCAACTGCCGCCTCATGGTGTTTCCAACAGCCTGTATGCACGTGTGCGCGAGCAGTTTTCCGAGCAGGAGCTGTCGGACTTGACGTTCCTGATCGTTGCCATCAACGGCTGGAATCGCCTCAATGTGGCTTTCCAGGCGGTCCCGGGCTCGTCCGATGAGCTGTTCGGCCTGAACAAGGCCAACCTCAACTGAGGAGCTGGCTGATCAAAGTGCCAAGCTGCTCGCCCGGAGCAGCCGTGGCACAGTTGGTAAAACTCAGCAGCAGGCCTGACTGGCGCTGCGATGAGGCAGCCCAGCGCGACAACGCTTGTACCGACATGCCCTTGGCCAGCAGCTGCTCGGCCAGGGCTGTGTCGCTCACCTCCTCCGGCAAACGCAGTACCAGGTGCATGCCGCCTGGCGAGCGCTCCACCTGCATACCCCTGGGCAATGTTCGCTCCAGCGCTTCGATGGTCAGTGCCCGTCGCTCGTTGTACAGTCGGCGCATGCGTTGAATATGCCGAGCGAAGTGCCCCTCGGCAGCGAACTCCGCCACCAAGGCCTGGGTAATGGACGGTGATCCGGCCGCGAACAAGGCTCGGCCCACGCGCTCGAACGCTGCCACCTGAGCCTGCGGCACCACCAGGTAAGCCAGCCGAATGCCAGGGAACAGCACCTTGCTGAAGGTGCCGGCATACAGCACGCGCCCATGGCGATCCAGGCTGGCCAGCGCAGGAAGTGGACGACTGACGTAGCGATACTCGCCATCGTAATCGTCCTCGACGATCCAGGCACCGGTGCGGGCAGCCCAATCCAGTAGCAACTGTCGGCGCGGCAGCGACAGCGCCATGGACAGCGGGCTCTGATGCCCCGGTGTCACCATGGCCACCTGAGCCGGCCGAGAAGCGGCGATGGCCTGCTCCACATTCATTCCATCGGCATCGACCGGCACCGCTTCGAGCGCCAAGCCGAACTGGCGAAGCACCTGGCGCGTAGTGGGATAGCCCGGGTCTTCCACCCAGGCGCGCTCGCCTGGCTGCAACAAGGTATGCGCGACCAACGACAGGCTATTGCGCCAACCGCTGGTGATGAACACCTGATGAGCACCGCAATCGATACCTCGGGACACCTGCAGGTACGAGGCGATGGCGCTGCGCAACGCCGCCAGGCCGTGGGGGGCCGGATAGTCCAGGTCCCCCAGGCGCATCCCGCGCAGATACCGAGCACCGAGGCGCGCCCATATCTTGCGCGGAAATGCATCCAGCGCCGGCACCCCCATCTGGAACGGCAACAGTTGCGGCGGACGCCAGAGCGAATCAGCACAGTCTTCGATCACTGGGCTGCTGACCGGTAACGCGGTGGCCGTCGATACAGGCTTCTGCAGTTCGGGGTTGACCACGGTGCCTTTCTGCCCGAGCGCCAGAAGGTAACCCTCGCTGACCAGCAGCGAATAGGCCAGTTCGACGGTACCACGGGCCACCCCCAGGTCCTTGGCCATGGCGCGCGCCGACGGCAAGCGGTCACCGGGAGACAACGTGCCGGCGGCAACGGCAGCCAGCACGCGGTCGTAGAGTTGACGATACAGAGGCAAACCGGACTGCTCTTGCAAGGGTGCAAAAGACGGCGTGGGGGGAGTCATCATGGCCTAGTTCATATCCCATTTCTTGGCTCAGGCAAGTGGGTCATTGCACGTTCACTATAGCGCCATCAGCTACTGATGAGGCTAACCCCCATGACATTCACTTCGCACAACTTCGTACCCAGCGTGCTCGATCTGAACGACACCGCCCTGCGTCCCTTGGACAGCACCCAAGATCTGCGCAGCGCATTCCCGGTAATGCAGCAATTGCGCCCACACCTGACCAGCGAAGCCGACTTCATCAGCCGCATCGAGCGTATGCGCGTTGACGGCTATCGCCTGATTGGCGCCTACGACTCAGGCGTTCTCGTGGCGCTGGCGGGTTACCGCCTCCAGGAAAACCTGGTCTACGGCGCATTCCTGTATGTCGATGACCTGGTAACCGCCGAGGCTCAGCGCGGTGGTCATTGGGGTTCGCGCTTATTGCAGGGCTTGGAACGACTGGCCCGTGCCAGCGGTTGTGCACGCCTGGTGCTCGACACGGGTTTGGCTAACGCCCGCGCACAACGGTTCTACTTCCGCGAAGGCCTGTTGACCGGTGCTCTGCGCTTTCAAAAACAGTTCGTTACGCCATAACCCCCCTACTCTTCCAAGGAGGCAACCAGCATGACAACGTCCCAGCAGCCACTTGCTCCTGTGCGTATTCTTCGCCTGATCGCCAGCCCCAATGCAGACGCTTCTGAAAGTTTGAAACTGTCCCAGCAGATCCTGTTCGCCCTGGCCAACCAGTCCGGCAGAAGGGGCATCCAGTTGACCAATCTTGACCTCAACACCTTGGCCCCAGTCGATGCGCCATATGCCCAGGCGTTAGCCAATCAGGGCGTGACCGTAGCAAGCGGCCAGGAAGGTACCTTGAGCCGTTCCGACGAATTGATCGACCAACTGCTGGCCTGCGACGTACTGCTGATTGCCACGCCGATGCACAACTACAGCGTGCCCGCCTCGCTCAAGACGTGGATCGACCAAGTGGTGCGCGTGGGCAAAACGTTTCTCGGCACCGCCAAAGGCAAGGTGGGCACGCTGGCGGATCGGCCGGTTTACGTCGCCATAGCCAGCGGTGGCGCGATCAGCGGCTCAAATGCCCGGCAACCCGATTTTCTGCGCCCCTACCTGTCCGCCGTCCTCGCCACCATTGGGCTGAATCACGTGGATTACTTTACCGTTGAAGGCACGGCCAAGGGGGTGGAGTCACTGAATACTGGAAGAGAAACAGCGTACGGTGAAGTGCGGGCGTTCTTCAGTAAGAGTGGGCAAAGAGTGGATCAAGTCTGTAGTCCGCGTTAAGACCAACCGGTCGGCGCGCCCGCACTGGCGGTGTAGATCGCCATGGGCAAATTCCTGGCCTGGTCAGCGTCCATGTTCGCTGGCCTGCGGCAGAGACTCAAATCGTTCCTTAGGCGGTGTTGGCTCAGCCGTGATGTTTTGACTGCACGCACTTGTAGCGCTTGTAGCGGCGCCATTCAGCATCAGGCAATATTCGGGCGGTCAACATCGCATAAAAGGATTGCATGGATGCCGTTTTCACCGAAGGAACGTGCTGCACTATTAGCCCTTAAGGGCGTAGGCCCCACCGTCATCACCAGACTTGAGCAGTTGGGTATCGAATCAATGTTCGAGCTGAGCAGGGCCAGCGTTACCGACATCTTGGCCCGGGCATCCGCTGCCGTAGGGTCGACATGCTGGAAAAATAGTCCTCAAGCAAAAGCAGCGGTGACCGCCGCCGTCGAGCTTGCGAAAGGCTCGTTAACGAATAGCTCATCCTGACTTGGCCACGCTTTTGGGCATTTCAGCGTGGGGATGATGAAGGCGTAGCCATGGCGCTGATGTCGCGGTGCAGGGCGTGTAACTGGCCATGGCCCTCGTGAATGCGACATGGGTGACAAATGGGCTAATGTAGCGATCCACTCGGTCCGAGCGCGTGACCAGTTGGCCAGTCATGCTTTCGATCCGCTGATGAGGATGGGACGGTTCATGCCTTGGGTCGTCCGGCACTTGGCAGGCCGTACTTGAAGGGGTCAGCGCCACGGTTCTGCTGGTTTTTCGCTTTGCGTGCCTCATCTGGCGGGCTGATCATCTGCACGGTGAGGCTGCCGTCGCTGCCGGCGTACAGCACGGCGCTGGCACCGCCGTCGTGGTAGCTGGCGATGGTGGCCAGGTTGATTTCCACCAGCGCGCTGCTGACGCCGGTATTGCCCAGGCGTCGACCGATGTCATAGCCCTCGTCGACATTGCCCACGTCCAGGCCATGGCCGTCGGTATTGAGGCTGTGCAAGGCGTTGGTCAGGGCAATTTCTGCTTCAGCGTCGTTAGTGGTGTCGTAGAACACGCGCACCGGTTTTTGTCCAGCGGGCAGCGTGTCTAGGGCCTTGAGCCAACCTGCCTGCAAGGCCTTGGCTTGCAACGCGGGTTTGAGGCGCTTGCCGTGCTCGTCCTGCATGGAAACCTTGATCGGACGGTGCAGGTAGCCCAGCACTGGCGCTGCGTCGAACTCTTTCAGTTGGTGCTCGGCCCAACGCACGGGCAGCCAGGGGGACGGTTCGAAATGCCCTGGGCCGCGGTTGTCGATGGTTTTCCACAAGTCAGGTAGTTGCGATTGCCAGTAGGCGCTGGACATGGTGGTCGGGCCTAGCAAGATTTTAACGCCTTTGGCATTCTCAGCGGCTTCATACCAGTCCATGAATGCCCTGCTCCGGTCCCAATAAAACGCCCACAATTTCCCGAAGTCAGTTTGTTTGTCCTGATTGTCCTCGGCGTCATGGCTGACGAAGGGGCGCACGTAGCGATCCACTCGCTCTGAACGCGTGACCAGCAGGCCAGTCGCGTTTTCGTAGATCGTCGGAACCACGTGGCCATTCTGCAATCCCGGTGTGCCGGGCTTGCGATAACCGTTTCGTGTCACGTCACCGTCTCGGCTCGCGATCAAAGCCTGGGGCACCTTCGGGTTATCGTCAAAAAACGTAAACAGTCGCTCGATCATGCCTTGCGCATGGGTAGTGCTTTCATCGTCTTGCCACAGAAACTGGGTAACGCCCAAGGTTGCAGCATTACGGCCTGAATTGATCAGGCCCGCGGCGCTATAGGAGCTGTCGTAGGGGGCAGGCGGCCCCAGCGCAAACACCGGGATTGGCCAGTACGCTACTGCCTCACCTGCCGAGTTTTTGAACGCGATACGGACTTTGATGTCTGCTGAGATTCGCCTAGTGTCTAATGACGGATCGTAATCTTTCGCGTACTGCGGGTAGATCGAAGCGAAATTGTCGTTCTTTTTCTGGATAAACTGCCAGATTTCGGACTGGCCGTCAGTGTAAATTCCAAGTCCCGCTCCCCGAATTTCCAGAGCGTAGGTCCGCGCTTGCATGGCCAATTGTTCAGCGTTTCTGGCCTCTATCTGGTTTCGATAATTGGCAAGCTCTGCCTTATCACTTGCCAGGGCACTGCCCCACCAGTGAGTGCCAAAGATCACCAGCAGCGGGCCGACAATAGCGGCAATGCCCCAAGCCATGACGGGTTTCATGTTGCGAAGTACCATGTCGCACTCCTGTGCTTTTTTGGACAATCCAACAGAGCCAGAGCACAAGCTGCACTCCGGGGATCCGCTGATGAGTCACCCAGGCAGATGGGACGTTTCATGCCTTGGGTCGCCCGGCACTTGGGAGGCCATACTTGAAGGGGTCAGCGCCACGGTTCTGCTGGTTTTTCGCCTTGCGTGCCTCATCGGGCGGGCTGATCATCTGCACGGTGAGGCTGCCGTCGCTGCCGGCGTACACCACGGCACTGGCACCGCCGTCGTGGTAGCTGGCGATGGTGGCCAGGTTGATTTCTACCAACGCGCTGCTTACGCCGGTATTGCCCAGGCGTCGACCGATGTCATAGCCCTCATCGACATTGCCCACGTCCAGGCCTTGGCCGTCGGTATTGAGGCTGTGCAAGGCGTTGGTCAGGGCAATTTCTGCTTCAGCGCCGTTAGTGGTGTCGTAGAACACGCGCACCGGTTTTTGCCCAGCGGGCAGCGTGTCGAGGGCCTTGAGCCAACCTGCTTGCAAGGCCTTGGCCTGCAACGCGGGTTTGAGGCGCTTGCCGTGCTCGTCCTGCATGGAAACCTTGATCGGACGGTGCAGGTAGCCCAGCACTGGCGCTGCGTCGAACTCTTTCAGTTGGTGTTCGGCCCAACGCACGGGCAGCCAGGGGGACGGTTCGAAATGGCCTGGGCCACGGTTGTCGATGGTTTTCCACAAGTTAGGTAGTTGCGATTGCCAGTAGGCGGTCGACATAGTGCTGGGGGGGATAGAGACTTTAGCGCCTTTGGCACGCTCGGCCGCTACATACCACTCCGTAAATGCTCTGTTCCGGTCCCAATAAAATGCCCACAGCTTGCCCAGGTCAGTGTTTTTGTCCTGATTATCCTCGGCGTCTTGGGTGACGAAAGGGCGCACGTAGCGGTCAACCCGGTCTGAGCGCGTGACCAGAAGGCCAGTCATACTCTCGTAGATCGTCGGAACCACATGGCCATCCTGCAATCCCGGTGTGCCGGGTTTGCGGTAAGGGTCTCGTGTTACGTCACCGTCACGGCTTGCGATCAAGGCCTGTGGCACCTTGGGGTTATCGTCAAAAAACGTGAACAGTCGCTCGATCATGCCTTGCGCATGGGCCGTGCTCTCATCGTCTTGCCACAGGAACTGGGTAACGCCCAAGGTTGCAGCATTACGACCTGAACTGATCAGGCCCGATGCACTGAAACCGCTTGCATAAGGATCAGGCGGCCCAAGCGCAAACACCGGAATCGGCCAGTAAGCCACTGCCTCACCAGCTGAATTCTTGAATGCAATACGCACTTTGATATCTCGGGAAATTTCCCTGTCGTCTAATGACGGGCTGTAGTCTTTCGCGTCCCGCGAGTAAATCGAAGAAAAATTGTCGTTTTTCTTTTTTATGAACTGCCAGATTTTGGACTGGCCGTCTGTGTAAACTCCAAGTCCCACTCCCCGAATTTCCAGGGCGTAGGTCCGCGCTTGCGTGGCCTGCTGTTCGGCGTTTTTGGCCTCTATCTGGTTCCGATAATTGGCAAGCTCTGCCTTCTCACTTGCCAGGACATTGCTCCACCAGTGAGTGCCAAAGATCATCAGCAGCGGGCCGACAGTAGCGGCAATGCCCCAGGCCATGACGGGTTTCATGTTGCGAAGTACCATGTCGCACTCCTGTGCTTTTTTGGACAATCCAACAGAGCCAGAGCACAAGCTGCACTCCGGGGATCCGCTGATGAGTCACCCAGGCAGATGGGACGCTTCATGCCTTGGGTCGCCCGACACTTGGGAGGCCATGCTTGAAGGGGTCAGCGCCACGGTTCTGCTGGTTTTTCGCCTTGCGTGCCTCATCGGGCGGGCTGATCATCTGCACGGTGAGGCTGCCGTCGCTGCCGGCGTACACCACGGCACTGGCACCGCCGTCGTGGTAGCTGGCGATGGTGGCCAGGTTGATTTCCACCAGCGCGCTGCTGACGCCGGTATTGCCCAGGCGTCGACCGATGTCATAGCCCTCGTCGACATTGCCCACGTCCAGGCCATGGCCGTCGGTATTGAGGCTGTGCAAGGCGTTGGTCAGGGCGATTTCTGCTTCAGCGTTGTTAGTGGTGTCGTAGAACACGCGCACCGTTTTTTGTCCATCGGGCAGCGTGTCGAGGGCCTTGAGCCAACCTGCCTGCAAGGCCTTGGCCTGCAATGCGGGTTTGAGGCGCTTGCCGTGCTCGTCCTGCATGGAAACCTTGATCGGACGGTGCAGGTAGCCCAACACTGGCGCTGCGTCGAACTCTTTCAGTTGGTGTTCGGCCCAACGCACGGGCAGCCAGGGGGACGGTTCGAAATGGCCTGGGCCGCGGTTATCGATGGTTTTCCACAAGTCAGGTAGTTGCGATTGCCAGTAGGCGCTGGACATGGTGGTCGGGCCTAGCAAGATTTTAACGCCTTTGGCATGCTCAGCGGCTTCATACCAGTCCATGAATGCCCTGCTCCGGTCCCAATAAAACGCCCACAATTTCCCGAAGTCAGTTTTTTTGTCCTGATTGTCCTCGGCGTCATGGCTGACGAAGGGGCGCACGTAGCAATCCACTCGCTCTGAACGCGTGACCAGCAGGCCAGTCGCGTTTTCGTAGATCGTCGGAACCACGTGGCCATTCTGCAATCCCGGTGTGCCGGGCTTGCGATAACCGTTTCGTGTCACGTCACCTTCTCGGCTCGCGATCAAAGCCTGTGGCACCTTCGGGTTATCGTCAAAAAACGTAAACAGTCGTTCGATCATGCCTTGAGCATGGGTAGTGCTTTCATCGTCTTGCCACAGAAACTGGGTAACGCCCAAGGTTGCAGCATTACGGCCTGAATTGATCAGGCCCGCGGCGCTATAGGAGCTGTCGTAGGGGGCAGGCGGCCCCAGCGCAAACACCGGGATTGGCCAGTACGCAACTGCCTCACCTGCCGACTTTTTGAATGCGATACGCACTTTGATGTTTGCAGAGTTTCTCCTGGAGGTTAGTGACGGGTTGTAGTCTTTCGCGTCCTGCGAGTAGATCGAAGAAAAATTGTCGTTCTTTTTCTGGATAAACTGCCAGATTTCGGACTGGCCGTCAGTGTAAATTCCAAGTCCCACTCCCCGAATTTCCAGGGCGTAGGTCCGCGCTTGCGTGGCCTGCTGTTCGGCGTTTTTGCCCTCTATCTGGTTTCGATAATTGGTAAGCTCTGCCTTATCACTTGCCAGGGCATTGCCCCACCAGTGAGTGCCAAAGATAACCAGCAGCGGGCCGACAATAGCGGCAACGCCCCAGGCCATGACGGGTTTCATGTTGCGAAGTACCATGTCGCACTCCTGTGCTTTTTTGGACAATCCAACAGAGCCAGAGCACAAGCTGCACCCCGGCGATCCGCTGATGAGGTTTGAAGTCGGGCGGTCTGACTCGTGACTACTCGACGCTCACAGTCAGCGCATGGCTGGCCACGCCGTGGCACCCGCATGCCAGCCGATGGCCATGCAGCACCACCGGCCTACCATTCATGCGTCGGCTTGGATGCCCTTCGACAAAGGCAAAAATCCCTTTGTGAAGCGGGCAACTAGCCTTGTCGCCCAGCACCGCTGGTGTTTTACCGTTGACGGTGTGGGTGCCAGCCAGTTGGCATGACAGCACGCTGCCCCCGCTGCTGGTGGGGTCGCCCAGGCAGATCGGATGGTTCATGCCTAGGATCGTCCGACACTTGGCAGGCCATACTTGAAGGGGTCAGCGCCACGGTTTTGCTGGTTTTTCGCTTTGCGTGCCTCATCGGGCGGGCTGATCATCTGCACGGTGAGGCTGCCGTCGCTGCCGGCGTACACCACGGCACTGGCACCGCCATCGTGGTAGCTGGCGATGGTGGCCAGGTTGATTTCCACCAGCGCGCTGCTGACGCCGGTATTGCCCAGGCGTCGACCGATGTCATAGCCCTCGTCGACATTGCCCACGTCCAGGCCATGGCCGTCGGTATTGAGGCTGTGCAAGGCGTTGGTCAGGGCGATTTCTGCTTCAGCGTTGTTAGTAGTGTCGTAGAACACGCGCACCGGTTTTTGCCCATCGGGCAGCGTGTCGAGGGCCTTGAGCCAACCTGCTTGCAAGGCCTTGGCCTGCAACGCGGGTTTGAGGCGCTTGCCGTGCTCGTCCTGCATGGAAACCTTGATCGGACGGTGCAGGTAGCCCAGCACTGGCGCTGCGTCGAACTCTTTCAGTTGGTGTTCGGCCCAACGCACCGGCAGCCAGGGGGACGGTTCGAAATGGCCTGGGCCACGGTTGTCGATGGTTTTCCACAAGTTAGGGAGTTGCGATTGCCAGTAGGCGGTCGACATAGTGCTGGGGGGGATAGAGACTTTAGCGCCTTTGGCACGCTCGGCCGCTACATACCACTCCGTAAATGCTCTGTTCCGGTCCCAATAAAATGCCCACAGCTTGCCCAAGTCAGTGTTTTTGTCCTGATTATCCTCGGCGTCTTGGGTGACGAAAGGGCGTACGTAGCGGTCAACCCGGTCTGAGCGCGTGACCAGAAGGCCAGTCATACTCTCGTAGATCGTCGGAACCACATGGCCATCCTGCAATCCCGGTGTGCCGGGTTTGCGGTAAGGGTCTCGTGTTACGTCACCGTCACGGCTTGCGATCAAGGCCTGTGGCACCTTGGGGTTATCGTCAAAAAACGTGAACAGCCGCTCGATCATGCCTTGCGCATGGGCCGTGCTCTCATCGTCCTGCCACAGGAACTGGGTAACGCCCAAGGTTGCAGCATTACGACCTGAACTGATCAGGCCCGATGCACTGAAACCGCTTGCGTAAGGATCAGGCGGCCCAAGCGCAAACACCGGGATTGGCCAGTATGCCACTGATTCACCCGCTGAATTTTTGAATGCGATACGGACTTTGATGCCTGCAGAGTTTCTCCTGGAGGTTAGTGAAGGGTTGTAGTCTTTCGCGTCCTGCGAGTAAATCGAAGAAAAATTGTCGTTTTTCTTTTTTATGAACTGCCAGATTTTGGACTGGCCGTCTGTGTAAATTCCAAGTCCCACTCCCCGAATTTCCAGGGCGTAGGTCCGCGCTTGTGTGGCCTGCTGTTCGGCGTTTTTGGCCTCTATCTGTTTTCGATAATTGGCAAGCTCTGCCTTCTCACTGGCCAGGACATTGCCCCACCAGTGAGTGCCAAAGATCACCAGCAGCGGGCCGACAATAGCGGCAATGCCCCAAGCCATGACGGGTTTCATGTCGCGAAGTACCATGCCGGTTTCCTGTGCTTTGAGTTGGACAATCCAGATAAAGCTGAGCCAGAGCACAATTAGCACCCCAGCGATCATCTGATACGGTTTCAGGTTGGGTCTTGTCTTAGGGGAGGGCTGGTGGATCTTCATCGGCGTACTCCTTTGTCAGGAGCATTGGCTATTGCGGTAGGTGGCTTAAGTGATACCAGTCCAGAAGGCGGAAACAGGCCGCTCTGATAATACTGATAACTCGCAGTCACCAATGCTTGGGCCTCTTCACTCAGTCTTTCCCAAGCCGGTAATGTAGAGGTTTTTGTGAAGGCGGCTTCATCCATCTTCCAATCTGCAATCGCTACCAACACCTCCCGCATAGCGGGATCATCGAGGCTGTGAGCCTGGCCAATAGCAATGTCCATCGCCGTTACCCAGCGTTGGTTCTCCGGGCTGCGCAGAACGGCTGAGTGGTAGCTGTTAGGGTCCATTTCATCCGGATCTACGGGCATTCGGGCCTTGATTTCATTGGGCGTCTCTTCGCGGAAAATGACGTAATGATCCTGGGTCTTCAGCATTGCATTACCCGATACCGGTTTTTGACGTATGGCTGCAGTTTGATCGCCGGGCTCTTTGCCGCTGTTCCACCGGGCACGTTCTTCTTCCAGGTCGATTCGGGTAGGGTTGGTACGCACCTTGAACCATTTGAACTTGGCCTCCGGGTTGCCCAGCGCGGAGCGGATGCTCACGTCATCAGGGCTGTCCAGGCCTGCCTGGGTGGGGGTGCCGGTTACCGCCTCGCCGCCAAACATCTGTGGCGCATGGGGCGGGTTCAAAGGTTCGGCATTGATCAGGCGCTCTTCACCTTTCGCGATTGATGCTTGTGAGGCCACGGCGGCGGCCGACCAGCCGCCAGGGTAGCGGGGTTCACCCTCGGCACGCAGCACGGTTTGTTGAATGGCTTCGCCGACCAGTACCGGCTCGCCGTTGCGATGACGCTTGGTCCACATGCGCTGGTAAAAGCGCAAGGACTGCAACGCCGCCATCGCCGGTTTACCGTCAGCCAAGGCATTGGGTACCCCATAGGTACCGATGCCATGAACGTCGTCCAGGGCGACCGTGGTGTCGTCCGGGCAAAAGTACAGGTACACCTTGCCGCGGTTGTCACGTTCGGGGAAAACGGTCAGGTTACCCACCTTGTCCTTGCGCGAGCCCTGTGTGGGTGACCACTTGGGGCCCGTGCGACCGCCGTAGGTCTTGCTGTCCCTGAGCGCGGACAACGGCGGCTGGGCATGGGGTGCCTGGGTGACTGCGGTGGCGATGTTGATCAATGTCGCGAGTGTGTCGTGGCCTTTGGGTGTGGCCTTTGGCAGCACACTGTAAGGCGTGTCCACCATGATGACGGTGTCGGCACAGCGTTGGCCCTTGTCGATCAGCATGGCTTGAGCAAGCAGGGTAATCAAGGTGCCTTGACTGTGGCCCATGATGGTGATGGTTTCATCAGGCGATACACGGCGGATCTCACTGACCAACATGGCCAAACGCGTTGCTGCGAACACAAAGTAACGCCGGTGGGGCCCTTTTCCCATGTACTGGGTGTTGGATAGTTGGACTTGCGCAACGTGCCGGACAAGCTTGGCAAAGCCTTGGCTGTACATTTCCAGCAGGTTGTTGGTGGCGTTGGCGAAAAAACCGCCGCCCTTGGCAAAGTGCCGGTCCAGACGGTTCTCGAACACGTCCTGATATTGGTCGCGCAGTTTGGTCGGGTCGTTATTTTTATCGCGCTTGATCTCGCCAGGCTCGGCGCGATAGCCCCAATAAAACGGGATCATCAGGCTGCGGGTATTGGGGTCGGCCGTGTCTCGCTGATAAAGAAACGTGTCTGGATCATCGAGTGTGGCTTTGTGATCTTCACCGAGGTCCTGAATCGGGATTTTTTTTGCAGCATTGTAGTCAGCCCCATACCGCCCCGCCTTAAGATCAGGCCGATCCAAACGCTCATTCACCCCCTGACACAACCCCGTCTCCACCGATTCGTATGAAGCCCCCGGGTCATTCACGCCGTGCAAGAAGATCACCACCCCTGGCAGGTCGGCGGGCACCTCCATTTTGCGTTCGGTACTGAAATTGGGTACCAGCCGGGTGACGCTTTCAGCCACGGTAATTTGATCGCCACTCATTGGCTGCCTCCTTTGCTACCGACGCTGCGCAAGGCAGCTACTTGCGCCTGGTGCATCGCTTCGCGCTCGACGTGTTCGGTGAGCCCGCTGGCGTCGGTCAACCCTTGCACGGTGCTGCCGTCTTCGAGCTTGATTTGGTAGGCGTGGTTAACGGCCATTCGCACGCTGTCGTCGGCGTGCCCCGGGTAGTGGAAGGCAAGGCGTTGCGCCGCCGGGTCGCGGGTGAATGCCGGCACCTGGGCGCTGTCGGTGTTGGGGCCCATCCAGTCATGCTCACTGGCCTGGACGATCACCTTGCCTTGGCTGCCGATTTCGACACCGCCACCGATCTTGATGTAACTGCCGTCATCGGCCACCAGGCGAATGGTGGGTGCGGTGACGACTACCTCGCCTTCTGCGGCCGACAGGTGCAGGTTCTTTTGCGCGTTGGCGGTGATGTCGTCTTCCTGGGCCTGGACCAGCACTTTGCCGCGGTTGGCGATGGCATTGATGCCCTCATCCTGGGCGAAGGCAGTGATGCCCTTGCCGGCTTGCAGGCGCATGGCGGCGCCGCTGGTCAACTGCAGATGGTCCTGTGCGGTGGTGTCGTGGTTGGCGCCGGCATAGTGGATTTGCGAGCGCGGTGTGGCGCTGGCAATACCCGCCTGGGCCGCAACGGCCATGACGGGCTCGCCCGCACCGTCGCTGTCGGGCGCTGGCCACTGTTTCAGCGCCTGGCTCAAGGCGTCCATGCCCTCGCTGTGCACCGCTGCCCCGCCTCGCGCGGCGGCGGTTTGCCCGAGGCTTTTGAACAACTCCCCGCACTCGGCCAGCAGCGTGAGCAGTTCTTCGCGGTCCAGCTGCGCGCCCTTGGCGTCCTGCCGTGCATAGGTGGTCAGCAACATGCCTTGGGCGGCGCGCAGCGCAATCGCGGCGTCGGTGCGCAATTCGGCACCGTTGCCACGGGCCTTGGCCTGGCCGTCAGTACGTGGCTCGGTGAGTTTGCCCAGATTGAGCGCTGTGGCCTGGTGCGTGGTGCCGACGCGGGCACGCAAAGCGCCCGGTGTGTCGTCGAACAACAGCTCGTTGAAACCGCGGCCCTTGTGCTCCTTGGTCTGGATGCCGGAAAGCGCGCGGTTGCCTGGCAGGCCCGAGGCTTTGCTGAAGCGCGGCGGTGTCTGCTCGGCGTTGTACAGCACAGAGGTGACCACGGGGCGGTCGATATCGCCTGCCAGGAAGGTGACCAGTACTTCCTGGCCGATCCGTGGCAAGAACTGATGGCCAAAACCCCCGCCAGCGCTGGGCATCGCCACACGCACCCAGGTGGTACCCTGCGGCAGGCTGTCGCCGCGCTGCCAGTGGAACCTGACCTGGATCCGCGCCAGCTCGTCGGTGAAGACTTCTTCGCCCTCCGGCCCGACCACGATCGCACTGAGCGGCCCGTTGACGGTGGGGCGCGGCACGGTGAGCGGGTGGCGGTAAGGGATGCTTCGGCGAATGCAGACAAACTGGTTGTCGTAACCTGCAGACTCATCCGAGAAATAGTTGTTGCGCCCCCGGTGCTCGACCGACACGAGCAGGAACTGGCGATCTTCTGGCGCACCGTCCTCATGGTCGAAGTGCTGGGTCAGTTCGAAGGTGTAGCCCGCACGCATGGCCCGGCAGTTGCTGGTGCCGGTGAAGGTCTTGGCCTGGGCTTCGATGACCTCCAGGTGGCGGCGGACCAGCGCCTCGCCCTCGTCAGGCAGGCGATGACTGTAGGCCCCGAGGAAATCGTACACCTCGTAGGGCGCAACATCGCCCTGTTCATTGAGGCTGCCCATGTGGATGGGCAGCGGATTTCTTGGCTGCTTGTAATCGAACGTCTGGATGGCCATCTTGCCCGATTGCAATACCCGGTGGCTGCGCCATTGGGTGATCGAGTCACTGGTTTCGGTGACAAAGGCGCTGTGGTAGCGGATTTGCGGTTGTTCGGGCAACGCCTGCAGAGCCTGGGATTCATCCATGATGATCAGGCTGTGCCCGTCCCTGCCGTGATCGAAGTAGAAGAACAGGCCGTCCTGCTCCAGCAAACGCAACACGAAATCCAGGTCGGTTTCGCGATACTGGGTTATGTAACTGTGGGACTTGAGAGGCTTCAGCAGGCGGAACTCGAATGTGCCCAGCCCGCCGTAATGCTCGAAAACGGTGCGAATGACCGCCTCAATGGTCTGCTCTTGAAAGATCCGCGAGTCAACGCGTCGGGTCAGCATCCACAGCCACGGGCTCAGTGTCGCGCTGTAACGCGCCAGGCCACCATCGCTGCCCAGCAGGTTGAACCGGGTGATGTGACCATGGATGTGGCGTACGCCGCCGTTGGCCAGCTCGATGTCGAGACAGGCAGGTTGGCCGATCAACGATTTGAGTTCGAGCCTGGCATCCTGGCTGATCAACGACAGCTCGAAGCTGAACAGCGTGGATAACCCTTCACTGCCGCTGAAATGCTCCAGCAACAACGCCTGGTCATCTCGGATGGGAGTGGTGAGTTTGATCAGCCGGCGGTTCTGTGGTGCAAAGATACTCGTCAATTCCATCAACGATATTACTCCCTGTTAAAACTAGCTGCGGAAAGTATCACAGGGCCCGGGAGGATCAACCCCATCGGGGCAAGTCAGAATTTGACAAACTGTGACGGTCGTCCCATTGACAGCGTTTTTCGCTTACCACCGACAGCTTCACCGACGTGGGTGGTGGGTGTTGAAGGCCGACTACCCGGGAAGACGGAATGTGACGACACAGGCCAGGCAATCCGCGTGTGGCAGCCGTTCTACCCAGACGATTGGCGCTGGGTCAGCGATGACGGTGCACAATAGGGCATCTGCGTCCATACCCCATGTATTGGATGCCTTGGGCAGGGAGATCGGGGTAAACAAAGAGGTGATCGAATTGGCAAGAAAACGGGCGGTTGCCAGGTTCGGTGACGCGCAACGCCCTAGTGGCAAGGTGGGCAAGCATGTCCATAGCTGATGAAGCGCTTTTACCGCAGCGAGACAGGGCACCACCAACCGGGGGTCTGGCTGGGTGGGGCTAAGCTGGTGCTATAGGGAATATTCGGCATGCCGATTACCTTTGACCCTCAAACGGATGCGGCGTACACCATTGAGTACAAGCCCTGAAGTGTCTGCAGGGTAGTTCACCAGGGAGGGCCACCCTCGGCTTGCCAGGTAGTACATCCCTCCGGCGAACGTCGTTAAGACTATGCCGTCAAATACTTCGCCAAAAGCGGCTTTCCCTGAGAGCCTTGCGCCGATCTGTACGGCCAGAAAGAAGATTGCGATGAATAAAACGGTGCCCGCGATGCGCCAATGCCGCCACACCTATGCGACAATACGCTCAATGTCTGGTCTCAACCCCACATTTATCGCCCAACAGCTCGGGCATGGCGTGCAGATGCTCTCATCGACTTATGCGCGCTGGATTAACTCGTCCAACGACTGGCAGGAGCCGGAAACGCTCCAGATGGGTCCGAAATTGGTCCGCAGCTGCGAAGAAGCCACGTAAGTTATTGATAGGTAAGCTCCTTGATCTCCACCGCTAACATCACCATGCAGTTCGGCTCCAAGCCGCTGTTCGAAAACGTCTCGGTCAAATTCAACAACGGCAACCGCTATGGCCTGATCGGTGCCAACGGTTGTGGCAAGTCGACCTTCATGAAGATCCTCGGCGGCGACCTGGAGCCTTCCGGTGGTCAGGTCATGCTCGAGCCGAACACCCGCCTGGGCAAGCTGCGTCAGGACCAGTTCGCCTACGAGGAATTCACCGTGATCGACACGGTGATCATGGGCCACGGCCAACTGTGGAAGGTCAAGGCCGAGCGCGACCGTATCTACTCGCTGCCGGAAATGACCGAAGAAGACGGCATGGCCGTCGCCGAGCTGGAAACCGAATTCGCCGAGATGGACGGCTACACCGCCGAATCGCGCGCCGGCGAGCTGCTGCTGGGCCTGGGTATTCCGCTGGAACAGCACTTTGGCCCGATGAGCGAGGTGGCCCCGGGCTGGAAGCTGCGGGTGCTGTTGGCCCAGGCGCTGTTCTCGGACCCGGACGTGCTGCTGCTCGACGAACCGACCAACCACCTGGACATCAATACCATCCGCTGGCTGGAAACGATTCTGACGGCGCGTAACAGCACCATGATCATCATTTCCCACGACCGGCACTTCCTGAACAGCGTGTGCACGCACATGGCCGACCTGGACTACGGTGAGCTGCGCCTGTTCCCAGGCAACTACGACGAGTACATGACCGCGGCCACCCAGTCGCGTGAGCAGCTGCTGTCGGACAACGCCAAGAAAAAAGCCCAGATCGCAGAACTGCAGACCTTCGTCAGCCGCTTCTCGGCCAACGCCTCCAAGGCCAAGCAGGCCACTTCGCGGGCCAAGCAGATCGACAAGATCCAGCTGGCCGAGGTCAAGCCTTCGAGCCGGGTCAGCCCGTTCATCCGCTTCGAGCAGACCAAGAAGCTTCACCGCCAGGCTGTGGTCGTGGAAAAAATGGCCAAAGCCTTCGACGACAAGGTGCTGTTCAAGAATTTCGACATCACGGTCGAAGCCGGCGAGCGCGTCGCGATCATCGGCCCCAACGGTATCGGCAAGACCACCCTGCTGCGCACTCTGGTCGGCGAAATGACCCCGGATGCGGGCTCGGTAAAATGGACCGACAGCGCCGAAGTGGGCTACTACGCCCAGGACCATGCGCACGATTTCGAAGAAGACATGACCCTGTTCGACTGGATGGGCCAATGGACCTCTGGTGAGCAGGTCATCCGTGGCACCTTGGGGCGCATGCTGTTCTCCAACGACGAGATCCTCAAGTCGGTCAAGGTGATTTCCGGTGGTGAACAGGGCCGCATGCTGTTTGGCAAGCTGATCCTGCAGAAGCCCAACGTGCTGGTGATGGACGAACCGACCAACCACCTGGACATGGAATCTATCGAGGCGCTGAACCTGGCCCTGGAAAACTACCCAGGCACCCTGCTGTTCGTGAGCCATGACCGTGAATTCGTGTCGTCGCTGGCGACCCGTATCATCGAGCTGTCGGCGGACGGTGTGGTGGACTTCAGCGGTACCTACGACGACTACCTGCGCAGCCAGGGTGTGCTGGTCTGAAATCGTTGAGCTGGCCTGGCCCTCTCAGGTGATCAGGCCGGTCTCTGTTGCGGTTACCGCTTCCACAGGCACTGCGCAGTGCCTGTGGAAGCGGTTGCCACTTGAATAGTTCGTTAGCCTGCTTTCATTTCCTTCGCGCAACGGCCATGATGGGGCCACGCCCACCGCCCGCCCGCGAACGAGCCCATGACCGCGCCACAGCCCGCCCCCGCCAGCAGCACCGCCTCCATCACCCTGCAAATTCTCTCGATCGTTTTCTACACTTTCATCGCGTTTCTCTGCATCGGCCTGCCGATCGCGGTGCTGCCCAGCTATGTCCATGACCAACTGGGCTTCGGCGCGGTAATTGCCGGGCTGACCATCGGCCTGCAGTACCTGGCCACCCTGCTCAGCCGGCCTTTCGCGGGCCGAGTGGCCGATACGCTGGGCGGCAAGCAGGCGATCCGCTACGGCTTGCTGGGCATCGCGGCCTGTGGGGTGTTGACGCTGGCCTCGGCCTGGACCTTGTCGGCGCCCTTGCTGAGCCTCGCGCTGCTGCTCGGTGGGCGCGTGCTGCTCGGGCTCGCACAAGGCCTGATCGGCGTTGCCACCCTGAGCTGGGGGATCAGCCAGGTGGGGCCTGAACATACGGCGAGGGTCATCTCCTGGAACGGTATCGCCTCATATGGAGCCATCGCCATTGGCGCCCCCGTTGGCGTGCTCGCCGTCGACAACCTGAACTTCAGCGTGCTCGGCCCCGCCTTGGTGCTGCTCGCCGTGCTGGCCATGCTGGCGCTGCGCAAACGCCCGGATGTGGTAGTGGTGCGCGGTGAGCGCCTGCCGTTCTGGTCGGCGTTCAGCCGTGTTGCGCCTTGCGGCGTTGGCCTGACCCTGGCCTCGATCGGCTATGGCACCCTGACCACGTTCGTCACGCTTTATTACCTGGAACGTGGATGGGTAGGCGCCGCGTTGTGCCTGAGTGCCTTCGGTGTGTGCTTCATCATTTCGCGGTTGCTGTTCGTCAACGCCGTCAACCGCTTTGGCGGTTACAACGTGGCGGTAGCCTGCATGGCCACGGAAGTGCTCGGCCTGAGCCTGTTGTGGCTCGCACCCTCCCCGCTGTGGGCACTGGTGGGGGCCGGCCTCACCGGTTTCGGCCTGTCGCTGGTGTACCCCGCCCTGGGCGTGGAGGCCATCAAGCAGGTGCCCAGCAGCAGCCGGGGTGCCGGCCTGGGGGCCTATGCAGTGTTCTTCGACATGGCGTTGGCGATCGCCGGCCCGGTTATGGGCGCTGTGGCGGCACACCTTGGTTACGCGTCGATATTCTGCGTCGCGGCCCTGCTGGCCTTGAGCGGGGTTGGCCTGACGTTGTTGCTGGCGCATCGCAGCCGTCGCGCCTGAGCGTCACCTATGAAAACGGCCGCCGCGCAAGCGACAGCCGTTTGTTGTGATACAGGTTGCTCAAGCCGTGGCGAACAGTTCGCTGGCAATCTGCGCCTGAGCAGCATCGATGGCCTTGCTGCGGTGTTCCGGGCCATAGGCCAGGCCGTGGGCGCGAACGATTTCCAGGTCGGTGATACCGATGAAGCCCAGGAACACCTTGAGGAAGTCTTCGTGGCCCGCGCCGGTCGGCTGGCCGGCATGCAGGCCACCAGCAGTGGACACCAGTACTACTTTTTTGTCACCGCACAGCCCTTCAGGGCCTGCCTCGGTGTAGCGGAAGGTCTTGCCGGCCACTGCCACGCGGTCGATCCATGCCTTGAGCTGGGTCGGCACGGTGAAGTTGTACATCGGCGCACCAATCACTACGGCGTCGGCGGCAAGAAACTCGTCCAGTGTCTCGGCACTGAGCTTGGCTTCGAAAGCCAGGGCTGCATCGCGAACGTCTTCCGGAGTGCCGGCTGCAACCAGGGTGGCTGCAGAGAAGTGGGCGATGGCATCGGCGGCGAGGTCACGGTAGACCACTTCGATGCTCGGGTCAGCGGCTTGCCAGGCCTGAACCACTTCACGGCTCAGTTGGCGCGAGGCGGAATTGTCACCCAGGATGCTCGAATCAATGTGCAACAGTTTCATGGGACTCTCCTGTGAATGAAGACCGCAGCATTGGGCGATCAGGATGGAGAGAATCCTACCGGGCCGTCGAATAGCTGATAAGCCAGCAAAAATGCGTTAGTTTGTCCCACTGATAGAACAGTGAGACAGCCTTCATGCAAGACCTCAACGATCTCTTCTATTTTGCTCGCGTAGTCGAGGCCGGTGGCTTCGCCGCCGCCGGACGCCAGCTGGGCATACCCAAATCGCGTCTGTCGCGGCGTATCGCCGAACTGGAAGAGCGGTTGGGGACGCGGTTGCTGCAGCGCACCACGCGCCAACTGAAGCTCACCGCAGTGGGTGAACGCTATCTGCATCACTGCCAGGCCATGCTGCTGGAGGCCGAGGCCGCTGACGAGGCAGTGGCCAGCATGAGCAGCGAGCCGCGTGGGCGCTTGCGGGTGTCCTGCCCGGTAGCGTTGGCCCACGCGTTCCTGCCGGATGTGATCAGCCGTTTTCTGGATCTGTACCCCCAGGTGCAACTGGACATGGTGCTGCTCAACCGCCGTGTAGACCTGATTTCCGAGGGCATCGACGTCGCCCTGCGCGTGCGCGATCTGGGCGACGAAGACCCTGCGCTGGTCACGCGCCGGCTGCGTCAGGCGCAGATGCAGCTGGTGGCCGCTCCCGGCTTCGCCGACCATGTCCGTGAGCCGTCCGAGCTGACCGCCCTGCCGGTACTGGGCGCTGCTGAAGCGGACCGGCTGGTGCATTTTCGTCTGCTCGGGCCCCACGGCCGCCAAGAGGAAATCGCCTTGGAGCCGCGATTGGCCATTGATGATTTTGTGGTACGCAATGCCGCCGTACGTGCCGGGCTAGGCTTTACTGCGTTGCCGAGCATGTTCTGCGAGCATGAGCTCGAACGCGGCGAGCTGGTGCGGCTGCTGCCGGACTGGTCGCTGCCGGGTGGCTATCTGCAAGCGGTTTACCCGCATCGGCGTGGTTTGCTGCCTGCAGTACGGGTGTGGATCGATCATCTGGCAGCATCGTTCGAAGCGTGTGGAGACCGTTATGTCTAGACAGACCATGACCGAGGATCAGGTGGCGGCGTTCTGCCTGGCGCTGCCCCGGGCGCAGGAAGACTACAAGTGGGGCGGCATCCGGGTATTTTCGGTGGCCGGTAACAAGATGTTCGCGGTACTCGACCTGGCAGGGGCTGGCTTGTCGTTCAAGGTGGCCGATGAGCTGTTTCTGGGGTATTGCGACAGGCCAGGTATACGCCCGGCACCGTATCTGGCACGGGCGCGCTGGATCAGTATGGCGCCGCCCTACCCCATGGGCCGGGATGAGTTGAGTGACCTGCTGCAGCGCTCGCACCAGTTGGTAGTGCGGCGGCTGGCGAAGCGATTGCAGGTGGGCTTGCTGATGTGAGCGGCCCGCGAAAGGCAGTAGCAGACCATCAACCCAGCGACAGCACACGCCCACCCAGAAGCAGGTGATCAACCCAAAACACCTGGTGCAGCAAGACGATCGCCCAGAACACCATCTGGTAAGAGGCCTTGCGGGTCTTGTGCCTGAAAAGCTGCTGGGCGATCAGCGCCCCTGGCCAGCCACCCAGCAGTTCACCGGCATGCAGCACCTTCTCTGGCGTGCGCCAGGCCTGGGTGCGGGCCTGCTGCTTATCCTGCCAATACAACAGCAGCGTAACCAGGCTTACGGCAGGATAAGTCGCCAGCGGCAGCCATGACTGCCCGCTCCAGGCCATCTGCGCCGCACCCGCCATCGGCAGCAGGCACAACACCCCGAGCATCAGCAGCTTCAGGCGCACATTGCGTATGCCCTGCTCCTTGCGCGCTGCGCGCCGCTGCTCCGTTTGGGCCCGAGGCATATCAGCCGTGCGCCGTCGACCAATCGACCCAGCCGAACTGCCAGGTGGCCAGGATCAACAAACCGAAGGCTATGCGGTACCAGGCGAAAGCGGCGTAGCTGTGGTTCGCAATGAACTTGAGCAGGCCGCGCACTGCGATCATGGCGAAGATGAACGACGTCACGAAGCCAATCGCGAATACCGGAAGATCGCTTGGCTGGAACAGGTCGCGGTATTTGTAGCCCGAGTACACTGCCGCACCGACCATGGTCGGCATGGCCAGGAAAAACGAGAACTCGGTGGCTGCCTTGCGCGACAGGCCGAACAGCAGGCCGCCGATGATGGTCGAGCCGGAGCGCGAGGTGCCTGGGATCATCGCCAGGCACTGCACGAAGCCGATCTTCAAGGCATGCGACCAGCGCATGTCATCGACGTGGTCGACCGCCACGCTGTGGGTACGGCGCTCGGCCCAGAGCATGATCACACCACCGATCACCAGCGCTGTCGCCACGGTGATCGGGTTGAACAGATATTCATGGATCAGGTCGGCGAACAGCACGCCCAACACCACCGCAGGCATGAACGCCAGAAGCAGGTTGGCGGTGAAACGCCGCGCCGTCGGTTGGCTTTTCAGGCCGAACACTACATCGAAGATCTTGCGCCGAAACTCCCATACCACCGCCAGGATGGCCGCCAACTGGATGATGATGTTGAAGGCCATGGCCCGTTCGCCACCAAAGCCGATCAGGTCTGCCACGATGATCTGGTGACCGGTACTGGAGATCGGCAAAAATTCTGTCAGTCCTTCGACCACGCCCAAGATGATTGCCTGAAAGGCAGTCCAAAAATCCATCGTTCCCCCGGTTGGAGCGCTGCTGCTTGCAGGCCCCTTGTTCTTGATTTGCTTGTGATTGCCGCGTGCGGCGCGGCCTTTTTACAGCGTCAGTTGGGACCAATGCCAGTGCAAAAGTTCACGTGGGCTAAAGGTTTCATCTTGCGCGGCCGAAATCCTAGCAGAGCGGCTTTGCAAAGGCTTGCGCGGCATGCGGCAGTTCAGCCGTTAACTAGCACTTAGCCATTAGTCGGGTTTGGCCAAGCGCCGAAGCATGCTTGGATGCACCTTCATAAAAATAACAATGCGGGAGTGCCGTTCATGAAGAACTTGAGGTCAATGTCGATCAGCCGCCGATTGTGGCTAATACTGCTGGTTGCGGTGGCAATGCTTGTGATCCTCGGCCTGCTGATGCTGCGCCAGATCCATGGCGACCTGTACCATGCCAAGGCGGAGAAAACCCACCATGTGGTGCAGACCGCTGCGGGCGTGCTGGCCTATTACCAAGGCCTGGAGGCGGCCGGCACGCTCAGCCGCGAGGCTGCCCAGCAACAGGCCCTACAGGTGGTGCGCACGCTGCGCTACGACCAGAACGACTACTTCTGGATCAACGACCTGGGGCCGAAAATGATCATGCACCCGGCCAACCCCAAGCTCGATGGCCAGGACCTTTCCGCCATTCGCGACCCTGACGGTTTCGCCGTGTTCAACGAAATGGCGGCCCTCGCCCGCAGCCAGGGCGCTGGCCCGGTCAATTACCGCTGGCCCAAGCCCGGTGCCAGCGAACCGGTGGCCAAGACGTCTTATATTCAGCTGTTCAAGCCATGGGGCTGGATCATCGGCTCTGGCGTGTACATCGATGATGTGCAGAACGAATTCGCCCGCCAGTTGCGCCATGCCTCGCTGGTAGGCCTGGGCATCGCCCTGCTGATGGCTCTGGTGGTCATGCTCATCGCCCGCAGCATCGCCCGCCCGTTGCAGGAGGCGGTACAGGCGATGGGCAACATCGCCAGCGGCGAAAGCGACCTCACCCGGCGCCTGGATACCCATGGCCGAGACGAGATTACCCACCTGGGCGAGCACTTCAATCGTTTCAACGGCAAGTTGCAGCGTGTGGTCGGCCAACTGCAGGGCGCGGCGCACTCATTGGCGCAGTCCGCCGGGCATGTTGGTGACAACGCCGGTGCCGCGCAACAACGCAGCGCACAGCAATCGATGCAGATGGATCAGGTGGCAACCGCGGTCAATGAGGTGACCTACGCGGTGCAGGACGTGGCCAAGACCGCGGAGCAGGCTGCAGGCGAAATGCGCGCGGCTCAGCAGCAGGTGGAGCACGGGCAGCAAGCGATCCATGGCAGCCTGCAGCAGATCGACCGGCTTTCGGCGACGATCGACCAGGCTGTGCAGGTGATCCGTGACCTGGCCGGGCACAGCACGAAAATCGGCGGGGTGCTGGAGGTGATACGCTCCATCGCCGAACAGACCAACCTGCTGGCCCTCAACGCAGCCATCGAAGCGGCCCGCGCCGGCGAGCAGGGCCGTGGCTTCGCGGTGGTGGCCGATGAAGTGCGGCTGCTGGCTCAACGCAGCGCCCAGTCGACGGCAGAGATACACACGATGATCGAGCACCTGCAAGGGCAATCGGACGCCGCGGTCAAGGCCATCGACACCAGCAGCGAAGCTTCGCGCCAGACAGTGGAGCAAGCCCGGGAGGCCGGCTCCAGCCTGGACGCCATCAGCCAGGCGCTGCACAACCTCACCGTGCTCAACGCCACCATTGCCAGCGCCACGTTGCAGCAGTCGCACGTGGTGGAGGAGATCAATCGGAACGTACTGGATACGGCCGGGTTATCGCAGCAGACCGCCGCTGCGGCCCGCCAATCCAGTGAGGCAGGCGTGGCATTGGGGCAATTGAGTGAAGAGCTGGAGCAATTGTTGCGTCAGTTCCGCGTTTAGCGCCGTCACGATCTTGCCAAGCCCCGCGCTAGAGCGGCTAAAGCGCCGACCTGACATTTTTGCCAGTAGACCGGTAACGGCCCGCTGAACACTGTGAAACCTCCTTTGACCTGGAGGTTTCACCATGGATACCCGTTACTTTTGCGGTGCGCTGCTAGTCGCCCTCTCCCCTGCCTGGGCGGACCCGCAACTCATCATCCAACTTGACCCGATGCAAACGCTGCAGCGTATCAACCGCAACTACAACAAGGTGACCGATGCCTGCCGTGAGCCAGATACGCTGGCACCGCGGGGCACTACTACTGCAGCGGCGTAACCTTGCGCATGGTCGACGATGGCAATTTCAATCCTTGGGACTACAGCCCCTACGCCATCAAGACGGGCGCCACATCATTCAGCTGGATCCGCAGGGACTTGAGCACCAACCGCCTCATCCGGCCCGCCGGGTATATCCTGCTTACGCCCATGAACGCGCGGGAGCTGGGCCTGCCGGTCATGGAGAAAGGCTTCGTGTGCATCTATAGCTTCGACGGTTTCACCGGCCCCGAACGCAAATGGTACGGATGCGGCCGTTATGGCGCGCCGCTGCCGGCGAACCACCTGAAAAATTCGGCGACCTCCCCGCCTAACCGCAACGCAGCACTCGCCTACGGCAACTGTGATACGTGAGGTGTCCACAACGCGGAGCAATGGCGCAAAAACTACCGCTACGCACGTAACGACATGAATCGCATCCAGGTGACTCAATGCTCCTGGAATGCCGAGCAGCCGTCGGACTGGAGGGCGATGATCGCTGTTCACGAAAACCCCAAAACCATCGGCACGGACACGTTTGCCCGCAAGGAATTGCTGAACGAGCTATTGCTGAGCAACGTGGAACCGGCGGTACAAAAATCACCCGACGATGGCAGTGCACGCCTGCCCTACATCGACGCGGTGGTCTGGGATGTCAACAGCACCCACGTCGGCAGCACACGGGGCGATGTCAAGACGCCCAAACCCACCAAAGGGCTGGAACCTGCGCGCAGTTTCCAGCGCAAGCTCTATGCCCAGGGCTACGCTGTACCGATCCTGCGCCTGGACTTCAGCAAGCCCCCTGCTCAACGGTTTGCTACCGCGCATGCTGAACGCACACTGGCGTTTGTGGCGCTCTTGACGGTCTGCACTACCGCCCAACCCCTCGTAGTGCTGTTTCCAACCATTGAGGTCATTGATACCCAGTGCCTGGCAACTTTTTTCGACGTTTGATGTTTGCCTGTTATCACCACACCCGCGCTCGGTGCGATCATCCGTCCAGGCATCGATGGGGTAGGCACAATAAACATCGAGTTTCGCCAGAGGCCGTTCGACAAACTGGCGCGGGGTGAAAATAATGCCGTTATTCGCTTTCATCCCTGGGTCTTCATAACCTATTCGATCACTGCGCATCCAGGACACCGACACACCCCCAGAGGCCTGCGAGGCCGGGCTAGGGTTCCACACGTCATAATGGTTCGGCTGCCTTGCGCCCGCCTCATCCCACCGATGCGTCGCGCGCATCATCACGCCTGAGCAGTCCACCGCGGGGTCGTTACCGCAACCGGACGGCGTGTCGTTGTACCAGCGGGTAACTTCCGACACGACAGACTCACAACTAGCAGCCTGCACTGAAATGGTGAACGTTATGAGCGGAATAAATAACACGGGCGCGACGTTGCCTGCCAATATATTCATGACATTGCCTCTGTTCAGTAGTGCAATTGATATAACTGCATGAATGAGGCTTAAGTTATAAAGTCATGGCGACAACTGACAAAACTAATAGTTTTTTGAAGTGGCGGCACTTAATGGCAACATTACCGCTGGCACTGGACGGCGTTCGCGGTACAATCGCGCCCCCCCGATTGTTCCAAGGATCGCCGATGTCCGGCCTCGAACTCATCGCCGCCATCCTAGGCACTGCTGCCGTGTGGCTCACCGTCAAACAGAACGCCTGGTGCTGGCCGGTGGGCCTGGTCATGGTGCTTATTTATGGCTGGTTGTTCTTCGATGTGAAGCTGTACTCGGGGATGCTGCTGCAAGGCGCCTACGCGGTGTTGCAACTGTACGGCTGGTGGCAATGGAAACGCCCGGACCGCGCCGAGGATGCTCGTGTGGTGTCGCACCTGTCCAGGCGAGCGGTATTCACCGGGCTGGCGCTTGGCCTGGTGCTGAGCATTGCCCTGGGCGCAGCCATGGCCTATTGGACCGATGCCGTCCTGCCCTGGCTGGATGCCACGCTGACCGGCTTCAGCCTCGTCGCGCAAGTGTGGATGGCGCAGAAACGCGTGCAATGCTGGCCGCTCTGGGTGGTGGTCGATGTCGTCTATGTCGGCCAGTACCTGCACCAGCAGCTGTACTTCACGGCAGGCTTCTTCGCCTTGCTGACCCTCATCGCCGTGCGTGGCTGGCTGGAGTGGCGCCATGACCCGGCCCTGCGGGCAACCGGGGTGCAGCCATGAAGGTGGTGGTACTGTGCGGCCCCGAGTCCAGCGGCAAAAGCTGGCTAAGCGGCGAAATCCAGGCGCACTTTGGCGGCGTGGTGGTCAGCGAGTACGTGCGGCATTTCATCGACCAGCACTGCCGCGACACCTGCTATGCCGATATCACCCCCATCGCCCGCGGCCAGTTGGCCTGGGAGGACCAGGCCCGGGCGATGGCGCCGCCGTTGCTGATCCTCGATACCCACCTGCTCAGCAATATGCTCTGGAGCCAGGCGTTGTTCCAGGATTGCCCTCCCTGGTTGGAACAGGCTTTGCTTGCACGCCACTACGACCTGCATCTGCTGCTGAGCCCGCAAGGGGTTGGCTGGGTTGCCGATGGCCAGCGCAGCCAGCCCGACCTGGCTGACCGCCAGGCTTTCTTCGATGACAGCCTGCAATGGCTGCAACGGCATCAACAAAGGCTGGAAATCATCGATGGCCACTGGCCCCAGCGTAGCGCTTCAGCATTGCGTGCTGTGCAGAACCTACTGCAGGGCAGCGTGGCGCACTGCCCTACCGAGTGTTAACCCGGCGATACACCTGCCTGGGCCTTGACCCCCGTATTTGCGCACTTCCCCACCGATTGCGGGGGGAGTGTCAAGCGGATGAGACATTGTCGAAAAGCGCGCTGCGGGCAACGTGTATAGCGGGCAAAACGGCAACTGCCGGCAAATCTGTCTCAGCACTGATACAACAACTTCCGGGTTCTCCCAGCTCATTTCTGCAACCCACTGAATTCGAAGCGTTATCCAAAAGCGGCACGGCTCCTGCTCTCCTCCTCGCAACGCTGAACCAGGCCAGCGCACAAAGAAGGAATCGCCGTCGTGAGCACACTGGATAAAGGCATTACCCGCCTCCTGTTGGTCAGTTGCGTGTTAGGGGCAAGCGTGGCGCTGCCGGTCCAGGCAGCCGACGGGATCATCGTCATCACCCGCGATGTGCAACCTCGCATGGCGATCCGTGCGCCACTGGCGCCCGACCCCAACCCAACCACCGCCAATGCCAACCCGTCCGCGTACGTGCTCAAACAGAGCACAGAACTCAGTGACGGCGACTTCGCCAACATCACCAGCGGCACGGGCATCTCTTCGTTGATTACCCAGCAGACCGACAACCTGGGCGGCAACATCAGCAACCAGAACCAGCTACCGAACCTGGCAGCTGGCCGTGGCACAGGCTCCGGCAACGGCATTTCAAACATGGTCAACTCGAGCGTCCAGCGTGGCCTTGCCCCCTTGCAGATCCTGACCGGAGGCAAATGAGATGAGGCAGACGTTATCTATCCTGGCCACGTTGTTCAGTGTTTCGGCCCTCGCCCAATCTCCCGTTCCCGTACTGAACACTGCCACCATCGACAGTTCTGGCGCGCAATACCAAGGCAACTTCAGCGTGAACCAGGCCGCCGGCGACCGGCAGCAGCAGGCCAATGCCCGGGCTTTTGCGATTGGCCACGGGGCTGATGCAACCACGCAGATTCGCCAGCGCCAGCAATCTTTGGTAGACCCCAATATGGGAGCCACCGCCAGCATCCAGGGCGGCGCCTTCAGCCATGGCAGCGGCGCTCTGGGGGTCAACCAGAGCGCAGGCGCCAGCACCCAGCAGGCCAATGCCCTGCGCATCAGCATCAGTACACAACCGCAAAGCATCGATGACAGCGTCCTGTTGCAGCAGAACGTGGCGCTGATCAACAGCTCCGATCCAACTGATACCTCACCCGGCTATCGCCAGGTCACCACCGGTGACCAGGCATTCACCGGTAGTCGCGGGGTCATCCAGCTGAATCAGAGCGCCGGGGTGGGCAACCAGACGGCAAACACCCTGAGCGTACGGGTCGCGAACTGACCCAAACAGGTGAGAACAACACTTAACCTAAAAGACGGAGAAACACCATGAAACCCTCGATGGCAATCAAGCCTCTGGTTTTCGCAATTGCTGCGGTCATGGCTGTTGCTGCACAAGCGGATCAGAATGATAGACGCGGTGGCCACGGCCACAATAACAACAACAATCACCAGCAAATGGACAGGGCGGTTTATACCAACGCCAGTGCCACAGCTACTGATTCCCAACGGAGCACGGGTAACTCCATCCGCAACGAAGGCACCATCAACGAAGCCGAAATGAGCAGCTCCGGCGCGGGTGCCAGTGGCAACGTCGGCGTCAACGTGGCGGCCGGTAACGGCAACCAGCAGGACAACGCCGCGGCCATTGCCAACACCTCGTCCGATAACGCCGACATCGACAACAGCTTCGTCTTCGGCACCGCCACCGCCTCCGCCGATGTAATTCAGCGCAGCAACAATAACACCGTCAACAACTGGTCGACCCAAAGCTCGGCCGTCATGAGCGGCTCGGCTGATGGCAGCAGCGGCAACATTGGTATCAACGTGGCTGGCGGCGACCTGAACCAGCAGAAAAATACCATGGCAATCGCCAACAATGCCGCAGGCATCGGTAACTCGAGCGCCACCGCTTCGGCCGATCAGAGCGGCCCTGGCCTGGAAGTGAACAACCGTGCCGACCGTACCTATACCGTCGATACGTTGACCTTCACCACCAGCAAGAGCGGGTCCTCCTCGCGCAGCGGCTCTTACGATGCGAGCATCGACAAGAGCTCCAGCTCGAGCTTCAGCGTTGCTGGCTCCAACAGCAGCAGCGCCAGCGGTTCGAAGAGCAGCAGCTCTAGCGGCTCGAGCAGCATGACCGCCAGCGGCTCCAGCAGCAGCAGCGCCAGTGGCACCAACAGCATGGCTGCCAACGGCTCCAACAGCTGGGACGCCAGTGGTTCGGCCAGCCGGGACCACAGCGCTTCGTCCAGCGCTTCGCTCAATGCATCGCTCGATGCAAGCGCCAACGGCAGCTCCTCCTCGTCTGAAACCTTTGGTCGCTTCGAGCGCTCTCGCAGCGCCGAGTTCGACGCCTCGCTCAATGCCTCGCTCGATGCATCTGTCGATACCTCGCACGAGTCGGCCAGCAACTCGTCGTTTGACAAGTCCTACAACTCGTCCTTCGACAAGGCGTATGACTCTTCGTATGACCGTACCCGTGACTCGTCCTACGACAAGTCTCGTGATACCGCCTACGAGAAGGCACATGACTCGGCATGGGAAAAAGCAAGCGCTTCGGCCTACGAGAAAGCTGGCGAAAAAGCGTCGGAATCTTCGGACAGCATCTCGAAGAGCTTCAGCGAGTCTAGCGAGTTTGCACTGAGCAACACCGTGTCGTTCCAAGTGCTGACCCCGACCGGCTGGGCCAACCCTGTGACCAACACCGCTACCCTGAGTGGTTCGGTCAATGGTGGCAGCGGCAACCTGGGCGTCAACGTGGCAGCAGGTGTGGGCAACCAGCAAAGCAACTCGCTGGCCATCTCCAACACCTCGATGTAACAACTGCGGCCTGGAGGCCCCCTTCGGGGGGCCTCTTTCTAACAAGAAAAACAGGGGGCATCGAACATGCGCATGATCGCCTTGGCAATGTTGCTGAGCATGGCCGGTGTAAGCGAAGCAGCCCAGATGCCATTGTCCGTGCTACCGGGTGGCGCGGTGATCTACAAACCCATCCAGAGTATCCGTGAGCGCAAGTTCGCTGACCTGGTACAGCAGAAAACCGACTTTAGTTGCGGTGCAGCCTCACTGGCGACCATCCTGCGCCAGGCCTACTGGCTGGACGTCGACGAACAACACGTCATAGAAGGCATGCTGGCACACGCTGACCAGGACCTGGTCCGCACTCAAGGTTTCTCGATGCTCGACATGAAGCGCTACGTGGAAAGCCTGGGCATGCGTGCTCGCGGCTATCGGGTAGCCCCGGACACCTTGCACAGTATCCGCATTCCGGTGGTCGTGCTGATGGACATCCGCGGCTACAAGCACTTCGTAGTGATGCAGAAAGTCGACAAGGGCTGGGTCTACATCGGCGACCCGGTACTGGGACACAAGCGGTTCAAGATCGATGACTTCATCAAAGGCTGGAACGGCATCATCTTCGCCGTCATCGGCCAAGGGTACGACAAGAGCAACATCTTGCTCGATCCGCCGCTGCCGCTGAGCGCCAAGAACCGTGTCAGCAACTTCACCCCGGTGCAAGACGCCGAGCTGATGGACTTCGGCTTCATCCAAAGCGACTTCTTCTAACGACAATGGGCAAGACGCTCCGGGAGCAACCCATGAAGACCTCAATCTGGCTGGCCGTCACTTGCATGGCCGCCAGCCTTGCGACACAGGCAGAAACGTTCAAACCGATCGAGTTGAAGGACCAGGAACTGGCCGACCTGCGCGGGCGCTACGTAATGCCGGGGCGCATCGTTAGCTTTGGCATCGTCATGACCAGCACCTGGCAGAACGCCAACGGTGAAGTGATCGGTGCAACCTCCGCGATGCAGATCCAGCAGTCGACCATCAAGCCGCAGTTCTATGTATCGATGATCAATGAAAAAGGCACAGGCAGGCCGCAGTCGGGCAGCTCCGGTACAGGTACCGTCACCGGCGGTGCCGGCCTGAACACCACCGAAGGCGTGACCCAGGTCGTGCGTGCTGCCGGCGATTACAACACCGCCCATAACAATGTCGATATCAACGTCACCAAGGCTAACCAGGCGCCCACCACACAACCCCAAGGGCAGGCCCTGGCCGCTGGCGCTACGCTGGTCGGCGCCAATGGTGCAGGGTCGCTGAGCGTTACCTCCAGTGGCCGCGGCGTGCAGCTGAGCATCATCGCCGGCAACAACCAGGGCAACACCCTGCAGCGCCTGGGGCAAGGCGGCCTCATGCAGAACACTACCCTGCTCGGAAGCAGCAACCGGGTCAGCAACCTGACGTCGCTCAATGTGGTGCTGCGTGACGCGCCCACAGCCGGATCGATGGCCCCCAACCTTGATCAGCTCAAAGGCCTTCGTAATCTCGGATACTGATCTACGCTCAGTCTCATCGTATGTAGTCAGAAGGGACGGCTAACCCATGCACCGTTTGTTGACGTTCAGAGCTATCGTTTGTTTGACAACCTTGGCCCCGGCCACTCTGCTACAGGCGGCAACCGACCCACAGGTCGAAATCCTCAAACAGGAACTGATGGCGCTCAAAGAGCGCTACGAAGCCCAACAGAACGCACTGATGGTACTCGAGCAACGCCTGCGCCAGGTGGAGCAAGCACCGCAAGCGCCAGCGCCCAAGCGCCTGACAAAGTCCCCTGCAGAGGGCGTCAAGGGCGGGCAAACCGTGGCATCGGGCGCACCGGGGACCACCGGCAGCTCCTATGGCCAATCGCTGCAGGACGATTCGGAACCTGCGCAAAGTGTCTCCAACCTGTATGACGAAGCCAGTGGCTTCTTTGGCGGCGGCAAGTTCAGTGTCGAAACCGGCCTGACCTACACCCACTACGACACACGCGCCTTGACCCTCAACGGCTTCCTCGCCCTCGATTCGATCTTCCTCGGCAACATCAACATCGACCGTATCAAGGCAGACAACTGGACGCTGGACCTGACGGCCCGCTACAACGTCGATCAGCGTTGGCAGTTCGACATCAACGTTCCCATCGTCTACCGCGAATCCACCTACTCTTCCGGCGGCGCAGGTGGGGCTGCCGGTGTCAGCTCCGATGGTACCGTTACCCGCGACCCGGCCCTTGGCGACATCAACGTCGGCGTGGCCTACAAGTTCCTGGATGAGTCGGAGAACTGGCCCGACGCAGTGGCCACCTTGCGCATCAAGGCGCCCACAGGCGACGACCCCTACGGCATCAAACTCATCCCGGTTGCCGGCAATGACAACCTGGCTGTCCCGGAGGACCTGCCAACCGGCAACGGCGTCTGGGCGATCACGCCCGGCATCTCGCTGGTCAAGACCTTCGACCCGGCCGTGTTGTTCGCCAGCCTGTCGTACACCTACAACATGGAGGACTCGTTCAGCGACATCAGCCCCACCGTCAACACCAAGGTGCCTGGCGACGTGAAACTCGGGGATTCCTGGCAGATCGGCGGGGGCATCGCGTTCGCCTTGAACGAGAAGATGAGCATGTCGTTCTCGGTCACCGATCAGTTTTCCAGAAAAAGCAAGATCAAGCCTGACGGCGGTGACTGGCAGTCGATCACCAACAGCGACTACAACGCGGCGAACTTCAACATCGGCATGACCTTCGCGGCCTCCAACAACCTGACCATCGTCCCGAACCTTGCCATCGGCCTGACCGACGACGCCCCGGACTTTTCCTTCAGCCTGAAATTCCCGTACTACTTCTGACGCCATTGATGACCGGGCTCACAGCGGGCCCGGCCTTTGGTTACCAACCTTGTAATACGCCGCTTTCATGCCCCCGCCCTGCTATGATTGCTCACATATTTGTGACGTTTTAACGGCAATCAAGGAAAGTTTTCGTGAAAAACCTGCACGGCCATCCGCATACCCGGCTCGTAGCCCTCGCGACCCTGGTACTGGTGATCCCCCTGGCTGTGCGGACCCTGTTGGGGTGGTCCAACCCGCTGGGTTATCTTTCGGACCTTGCCTTGGGCAGCCTGCTGGTGCTGCTGTTGCACCGCAGGCCCGGGTGGTTGGCAGCACCGGTGTTGCTGGCGTGGGCTGCATCATGGATCGCTTCGGCGGAGCTGGTCAGCGCGGTGGGCCGGCTGCCAACAAGTGCCGACCTGAGCTACCTGTTCGATACACAATTCATGGAAAACTCCACCGCCGGTGGCCTTGCCCATGCCTGGCTACCCTGGGTCATGGGCGCCGGCCTGCTGGTTTGGGCGCACACTGCCTGGCGCAACCGCGCAAGGCCTGGCGCACCGCTGGGGTTCAAGGCGCTGGCCATCCCGTTGGCGTTGTTTGGTGTGCACTGGGGCGCTCAGCATCTGCTACCGTCCGACGCCGAGCAGTGGCGCCAGTACAACCTTGCCCACCAGCTCATGTCCGGTGGCGTCGGTACGCTGCAGCGCGAGGCACTGAGCTGGGCCGGGCAAACGCGACCAATCACCCCCCTGCCCAGTGCCGGCCTGACCCAGTCCGACCTGCACGGCCAGAAGCTGCCAAGCGGGCGTGCCCGTAACCTGCTGGTGATCACCCTCGAAGGCATCCCGGGGGCCTACGTGCAGCCCAACCGTCAGGCTCTGCACAGCCGTTTCGATGAAAACCTGATGCCCAACCTCAGCCGCTGGGCCGAGCGTGGGATGAACACGCCAGACTACGTATTGCACACCCACCAGACCATTCGTGGCCTGTATGCGATGCTTTGCGGCGACTACGACAAGCTGGCCAACGGTACCCCGAAGGGGATGGAACTGCTCACCCAGCACCAGCGTAACCAGGCTTGCCTGCCAGCCCAGCTACGCCAGGCCGGCTTCACCACGCATTACCTGCAAGGCGCTGGCCTGCGCTTCATGGCCAAAGACCGCATCATGCCGCACATCGGTTTCGACTCGGTGCACGGCCAGGAGTGGTTCAGCAACGAGAACTACCTGCAATTCCCCTGGGGCAAGGACGACCGCGCGTTCTTCGAGGGTGCGCTGGACTACGTTGGCCAGCTCAGGCAACAAGACCGTCCCTGGATGCTCACCCTGCTGACCGTGGGTACCCACCAACCCTATTCGGCGCCCGCTGAGTACCTGAAGCGCCATGACACAGCCAAGCAGGCCGCGGTGGCTTATCTGGATGACGCAGTCGGTGCCTTCCTCGACAACCTCGAACACCAGGGCGTGCTCGAAGACACCCTGGTGGTAGTCACCTCGGACGAGTCCCACGGTATCGACGGGGTGCGGCTTGCCTCCGCTTGGGGCTTCAACCTGACATTGGCCCCGGAGCAGGCGCAGCTGCCTCACATCAAACAGGGCACCTATGGGCATATCGACCTGGCGACGTCCTTGCTCGACTATTTCGCCTTGCCAATACCCGCCGCCCTGGGCGGCCGCTCGCTTTATCGCGATTACGATACTGGCCGCGAGATGATTTCCTACACCAACGCGATGTTGCGCTACCACGATGGCCAGGGCGTGTTCACCGAATGCGACTTCCAGCAGCGCTGCCGCCGCTACGCCAGCGAGGGCTTCATCGCCGAGAAGGCCAAATACCTCGGCGCTGGCGACAGCCGACTCGGCGCTCAGCTCGGCGCCCTCGTCGGCGTGCTCGATCAGTCCTTGCTGCAAACGCCGCTCAACCTGCGCTATCAGTTCGGTGGGCCCTCGCCCATCCAGCTGCAGGCGCGAATTCATGATGACTGGGCCGATAACCTGATTGGCGCCCAGTACCTGGAGATGCCGGGGGGGTCACGCACGCGGGTGAAGGTCAAGGTACGCGCACTCGACCCACGGCATGCGGCCTACATTCGGCTCAAGGCCAAGGAACGGGAACAAGATGTGCCGCTGGGCCTGCCCGAGGAAATTCGCGTGACTGCCGCTGAACCGCTGGAGATGGAGTTCGGCTTCGACAACCCCACGCAGCGCAAGGCGTTTTCGTTCCACCTGCTGGGGTACGGTGCAGGGGAAGTCGAAGTCAGCGATTTCAGCGTGATCACGGCGCTGCCAGGGGAAGATGAAACGGTCGAAGAAGGTCCCGACGCGCATATCGCTCAGTCGAGCTGATTGGCTCTGGGTCGCAGCCGGCTCCGGGGTCAGGCGCCGCTGGGAAAGGTTCAGCGAATCTGATGCTTGTGCAACAGGCGGTAGAACGTAGGCCGCGATATCCCGAGCACCTTCGCGGCAAAGCTCAAGTTGTTGCTGTGCCTGTTGAGCACATCACACAACGCCTGACGTTCTGCCCGATGCTTGTAGTCTTCCAGGGTACCCAACGGCAGGTCTTCCTGTTCCACCACATGCAGGCCAAGGTCTTGGGGCTCGATCTGGCGCCCTTCTGCCAGCACCAGGCCGCGACGCACCCGGTTGGCCAGCTCCCGTACATTGCCCGGCCAATGATGGCGGCCCATCGCAGCCAACGCGTGATCACTGAATGTGCGGGGCCTGCGGCCTGTTTCCAGGCTGTAGAAATGAGAAAAATGGTTGGCCAGCATCGAAAGGTCACCATGCCGGTCTCGCAACGGCGCGGTCACCACCTGCAGGACATTGAGCCGGTAGTACAGGTCCTCGCGAAAGCGGCCTTGTTCGATGGCACGCTCCAGGTCCACGTGCGTGGCCGCGAGCACCCGCACATCGACCGGTATCGGCTGGCTTCCACCTACCCGCTCGATATGCTTTTCCTGCAGAAACCGCAGCAGATTGGCCTGTAACTCCAACGGCAGGTCACCAATTTCGTCGAGAAACAAGGTGCCACCATGGGCCGCTTCGATACGCCCGACCTTACGCTGATGGGCGCCGGTAAAAGCGCCTTTCTCATGCCCGAACAGCTCCGACTGGATCAGGTGCTCGGGTATCGCACCGCAATTGATGGCGATGAACGGCATGTCGCAGCGCTGCGACTGGCGATGCAGGGTGCGCGCGACCAGTTCCTTGCCTGTACCGCTTTCCCCGCGAATCAGCACGGGTGATTCGGTGGGTGCCAGCTTGCCCAGCAGTTTGCGCAATTCGAGAATCGGCCGGCTGTCGCCGAGCAACTCGTCCTTGAGCCCATCGATCGGCACCGCCCCCTTGCCGCGCAAGCGCGCCATGCCGAACGCGCGGCCCAAGGTCACCAGCACCCGTGAGACATCGAACGGCAAGGTATGGAAGTCGAAGAACCATTCGCAGACGAAGTCACCCACGTTCTGCATTCGCAGCTGGTCGGCGTTGAGTACCGCGATCCATTCGGTGTTGCTGCGTTTGATCATGTCCTTGACCGCATCGGGGTGTCGCAAATGCGAATCCTGCAAGCGCAACAGGCCGATATCGCACCGGTGCTCCAGCGCCAGGTCAAGGCTACAACTGTGCACATCCCAGCCGGCGCTCTCAAGGCCTGGCAGCAAGCGGTGGCAATCGTCGCAGGGGTCGACGATGAGCAAGCGACGAAGGGATGCGGTTTCGTGCATGACCGTTCCTTGGCGCCAGATTATGGTTTTTTACGAGAAAACAGTAAGTTGCGGCGCCCATTTAACAGTAGCAACGAACTTGACGCTGCCCACTACCGTCTGTCCGCCCATTTCCGACGGTTTTTGCGCGCTCGGGAATTTTTCATAATAAACGGCGTCACAGGCGGCGCAGGAAACAAAAACGTGTGGGCCGTAAAAAATTTACAGCCACCGTGTGACTCCACCCCTAACTTGGAGCATCAGTACAAGTAACCCCGCGCTGCGAATCGCCACTCGCTGAAGCGATGATGCAGTTAAGCGGACTTGAATTTCGATGTTTGGGACCATAGAGAGACCGAACCATGAATGCCCCGCTCCGTGTCAACGAAGCACTGCTGATCGCCGACCACGCCTTCGAACCCTTCCAGTGCGTCGCCTGGGATGCACCCAATGGTACTGGTGAGCTGAGCCTGGCAGTGATCGACCGGACCAGCACCCGTATCGGCAGCAAGCAAGTGTCTTCGCGCATCTATTCCGACCCGGCCCAGTGGGCCAGCCTCATCGAGGAAGTGCGCGCCGAACTGTGCCAGAAAGGTTATGCCCTGCAACCCTGGTCGATGCCGAAGTAATATCAGCGTTCGCCTGCAAGTGCGTGCTTGGCACGCACTTGGGCAACTTTTCCAGTGCCAGTCAGGCAACTTTTATAACTGCGACAAAGTGTCACCCCTTCCTCGCACAGTGCATCACTGTTTGAGCCTGAAGTGCTCGATATGCTGATAGTCCGCTTGTAATTGCGTGGCCATCTGCCGTGCTCGCCCCAGACGAACTGGCGCCATTTCCATGTCGACCAACAGTGTGGCGCAGGGCATCGGCTGTAGATCGTTCGAGCGCTGCAGACGGCCATCGGTGAATACCAGGCAGCGCTGCTGCTCTTGCGGATGGGCTTTTTGCCGTGCGTGCAACCAACGTCTGCCCTGCTCCAGGGCTGCAACCAACGGCGTACCGCCGCCAGCACCCAGCGCGTTCAACCAAGGTTGCAGGGACGCTGAGGCCTTCAGGCCATGGCGCTGCCACTGCGGTGCCCCGCCACTGGCTGTGAGCAAGGCTAGCCGGGCGCGCTGGCGATAAGCCTGATCGAACAGCTCTGCCAGCAGCCCTTTACTCTGGGCCAGCGCCTGATGCCGGCGGGTCGAGGCCGACGCATCGACGATCACCACCCACAGTTCGGCAGCACGGCCTTGGCGCTGTTGCCAGCAAAGGTCCTCGGGCAGGCGTGGGCGCCCCTTGAGCAACGTCGAAAGCCAGGCAACCCGGCCTTTCCCCGCCGCCCGCACGCGCCCACGGCTGGCTCCATTGTGTTTTCCAATCCGGGGCAAGGCATCCGCCACCTTGGTGCCTGACGGGCGGATGCTCAGGGCTTTTTTGCCCAGTTCGGTACCTCGCGCCGGGCGCCGCTGGCCACGGGCTGCGCAGGCAGCGCGCCCCAGTCACCCTGCCCGCCTTGGCTATCCCCATCGCGCCCACCTGCCTGTGGGGGCTCGGAGGGAGGAGCAACCTCAGGCGGTACTTTGCGTCGATGGCGCAACGCAAATTCTGCTACTGCTTGGATATCGATCTCTTCGATCGCCCCCGCGCCGCGCCAGGCACAGTGGGCGCGGGCGGCACGTAGCCACACCAGGTCGGCTCGCATGCCATCGACCCCCGCGGCGAAGCAACGCTCGGTAATCCAACCCAAGGCGCGGTCGTCCAGCGCGATCGCAGCAAGGCCTTGGCGCGCCACCTGGCAGCGCTCCCGCAATTGCGCCTGGGCAGCGGCCCACTGTTCACAGAACGCCAGCGGGTCGCTGTCGAATGCCAAGCGGCGACGAATGATCTGCTGGCGCGCTTGTGGCTCTGGTAGCCCGTCCAGCACCACGTTCAGGCCAAAGCGGTCAAGCAACTGCGGACGCAACTCGCCTTCTTCCGGATTCATGGTGCCGATCAGAACGAAACGGGCACTGTGGCGGTGGGAAATACCGTCACGTTCTATACGGTTGGTGCCGCTGGCAGCCACATCGAGCAGAAGATCGACCAAGGTGTCGGGTAGCAGGTTGACCTCATCGACGTACAGCACGCCGCCATCAGCCTGGGCCAGCACCCCTGGCGAAAATTGCGCCTTGCCCTGCCCCAGTGCCGCATCGAGGTCGAGCGTGCCGACCAGCCGTTCTTCGCTGGCGCCCAGTGGCAGGGTGACGAATGGCCCCTCACCGAGCAGGTCGGCCAAGCCGCGGGCCAGGGTACTTTTGGCCATGCCACGCGGGCCCTCGATCAGCACACCGCCGATCTTCGGGTCGATTGCGGTCAGGCACAGCGCCAGCTTCAGGTCGTCTGCACCGACCACCGCCGCCAAGGGAAATTGTACGGGCTCATTCATTTCAAGCTTGTTCCTCGCCGTTGAGCAACTGCTCCTCGAGGGCTTCCCGGTAGTCACCAGGTGCTTCCCAGAGCCCGCGCTGCTGGGCCTCCAGCAAGCGCTCGGTGAGGTCTCGCAAAGCCTCGGGGTTATGCTCACGCATGAAGTCGCGGGTCGCCGGGTCGAGCACATAGGCATCGGCCAGCGACTGATAATGATGGTCATCGATCAGGTGCGTGGTGGCATCGAAGGCGAATAGGTTGTCGACCGTCGCCGCCAGCTCGAAGGCGCCCTTGTAGCCATGGCGCTTGGCCCCGTCGATCCATTTGGGGTTGAGGGCACGGGCGCGAATGACCCTGTTCAGTTCCTCTTTGAGGGTACGGATGCGCGGCCGGTCGAGCTGGCTGTGGTCGCCGTGGTAACTGGCCACCCCCGCACCGGACAAGGTTTCCGACGCCGCCAGCATGCCCCCTTGGAACTGGTAATAGTCGTTGGAATCGAGCAGGTCATGCTCATGGTTGTCCTGGTTCTGCAGCACCGCCTGGACCTGGCCCAGCCGCCTGGCGAACTGGGCACGCGCCGGGGTACCTTCGTCACTGCCACCGTACGCGTAGCCGCCATGGTTGAGGTACACCTCGGCCAGATCCTCCCGGCTATGCCAGAGGCGGCCATCGATTGCATTCTGCACCCCGGCCCCGTAGGCGCCGGGCTTGGCGCCGAATACCCGCCAACCGGCCTGGCGTGCAGCCTGTTCGGCCTCAACGCCCTCGGCCTGCAATGCCGCGCGCTCGGCACGCACCCGCGCCGCCAGGGGGTTGAGGTCTTGCGGTTCGTCCAGTGCGGCTACCGCCTGCACCGCCGCATCGAACAGGCGGATCAGGTTGCCGAAGGCGTCGCGGAAGAACCCCGAGACGCGCAAGGTCACATCCACCCGAGGGCGATCGAGCAGGCTCAACGGCAGGATCTCGAAATCATCGACACGCTGGCTACCGCTGGCCCACACCGGGCGCACGCCCATCAGCGCCATGGCCTGGGCAATGTCGTCACCGCCGGTGCGCATGGTCGCCGTGCCCCATACCGAAAGGCCAAGCTGGCGCAGGTGGTCGCCGTGGTCCTGCAAATGGCGTTCGAGGATCAGATTCGCTGAGGCGAAACCCAGGCGCCAGGCAGTGGTGGTGGGCAGGTTACGTATGTCCACGGTGTAGAAATTACGCCCCGTGGGCAGCACATCCAGGCGGCCGCGGCTAGGGGCTCCGCTGGGGCCGGCGGGTACGAAGCGCCCCGCCAAGGCGGCGAGCAGGCCATTGATCTCGGCCGCCCCGCAGGCGTCCAAGTCTGGAGCTACCTGCCCCTGTAATGCCTGTACCACCTGATGGACCGGCTGCCACTGCGCCTCGTCGGGCAATTGCAGCGTACCGCCCAAAGCGTGCTCGATCACCTGCAGTGCCAGCAGTTCAAGGCGTTCCCGGGTGTCGCCACAGGTACGCCACAGCGCGTCGCTCACCCCCTGCAATAGCGCCGGACGCGGCCCCGCCCAGTTTTGCCCAAGGTCACAGTCCAACGGGTCGAAGCCCAGCGCCAAAGCCTTGGCGAGTGTACGCAGCAAACTGGCGCTACCACCCCGACCATCACCGCGCTCGACGCGCAGCAAAGCCAGCAGGGTGTCGATCCGCAGCCGTGCTTGCGGCGACTGGCCGAACACGTGCAAGCCATCACGGATCTGTGACTCCTTGAGGTCGCACAGGTAGGTATCCAGGCGTGGCAGCCACACGGCAGCGTCGTCCAGTTGCCCTTCCAGTTGCAGCTCACGGTCGATGTGGTTGGCCTTGACCAACTCCAGAATATCGCGCTGCAGTTCACGGGCGCGGCGTGGGTCGAGCATCTGCGCTTCGTAGAACTCGTCTGCCAGCTGTTCAAGGTGGCGCAACGGGCCGTAGGTTTCGGCTCGGGTCAACGGTGGCATCAGGTGGTCGATGATCACAGCCTGCGTGCGACGCTTGGCCTGAGCGCCCTCGCCCGGATCGTTGACGATAAACGGGTAGATGTTCGGCAGCGGGCCAAGCAGTGCATCCGGCCAGCACTGATCGGACAGGCCGACACCTTTGCCGGGCAGCCACTCCAGATTGCCATGTTTGCCCACATGGATGACCGCATCGGCGGCGAAGGCGTGGCGCAGCCAGAAATGGAATGCCAGGTAGCCATGCGGCGGAACCAGATCCGGGTCGTGGTAAACGGCACTGGGGTCGACCTGGTAACCGCGGGCCGGCTGGATGCCGACGAACGTCAGGCCATAGCGCAGCCCGGCCACCATCAGGCGACCGCTGCGGTACATCGGGTCTTGCTCGGGCGCCCCCCAGCGTTCCAGCACGGCCTGGCGGTTGGCTTCGGGCAGGCGCTCGAAAGCAGCCTGATAATCCGCCAGGCTCAGGCTCTGGGTGCAGGGGCGCTGGTCGAGGTGATCGAGGTCGTTGGTGACGCCGCCGAGCAGCTGGTGAATCAGTTGCGTGCCGCTGTCTGGCAGTTCGCCCAGCGGGTAGCCTTCAGCCTGCAGCGCCTTGAGAATGTTGAGCGCCGCTGCGGGGGTATCGAGGCCAACGCCATTTCCGATGCGCCCGTCTCGGGTCGGGTAGTTGGCGAGCACCAGCGCAACGCGCTTTTGCCCATTGGGCAGGCGCGCCAGCGCCACCCAGCGCCTGGCCAGCTCGGCGACAAAATCCATACGCTCTGGATGGGCGCGGTAGCACACCACATCAGACTGGCTGCGCTCACTGCGCCAGGCCATGTCCTTGAAGCTCACCGGCCGCGTGATGATGCGCCCGTCCAGCTCGGGCAAGGCAATGTGCATGGCCAGGTCGCGAGCGCCCAGGCCCTGCTCGCTGGCTTCCCAACCGGGTTGGTTGTCCTGCGCGCAGATCGCCTGCAGCACCGCAATGTCACGGCGAAACGGCCGCAGGTTGGGACGTTCCGGGCTGGACATGGCAAAGCCCGTGGTATTGATCAGGACCTCGGCCCCCACTTCGTCCAGCCAGTTTTCGACCTGCTCCAGGCAGGCGCATTCCTTGAGGCTGGCAACGGCGATCGGCAACGGATTGAGGCCCGCCGCCTGCAGGCGCTGGCAAAACACGTCGATGAACGCGGTATTGGCGGCCTGCAGGTGCGAACGGTAGAACAGCAGTGGTGCTACCGGGTGCTCCGGGTGCCACTGGCCGAACCAGTCCTTGAGCGTCGCAGTGGGGGTGCCGGGGTGATACACCGACGTGCGTGGCAACGGTTGCGGTGCATCCCAGCTGTAATCGCGGCCCAGCCACTGGCTGGCCAGGTATTTGAACAGGTTGATGGCATTGGCCTTGCCCCCTTGGCGCAGGTAATGCCAAAGGTGCTCGGCTGGCTCCCCGGTGATGCTGCCCAGCCCGGTCAACTCCGGGTCGGGGCGGTCGTCACCGGGCACCAGGATCAACTGCACCCCGCGCGAAGCCAGTTCGACCAGCTGTTGCACACCATAGCGCCAGTAGCCCACGCCACCGTGCAACGACACCAGGATCACCTTGGCGTGGCGCAGCACCTGGTCGACATAAAGGTCGACGGAGGCATGGTTCTGCACCTGCATGGGGTTGGCCAGGCGCAGGCTGGGGTAGTCGTCCGGCAGTTGCTCGGCGGTTTCAGCGAGCAATGCCAAGTGCGAGTCGCCGCTGCAGAGAATCACCAGCTCGGCGGGTGTCTGGCCGAAGTCGGCGATGCTGTCGTCCGGCACGAAACCGCCGGGCTGGGTCCGCAGCAAGTGCATGGGTCAGGCGCCCAGTGCCTGGCGCAGACGAGCTTCCAGCTGTGCGGCGTCAAGGTCTTGGCCGATCAGCACGAGGCGGGTGACGCGCGGCTCATCGGCACGCCAGGCGCGGTCGAAGTGCTTGTCGAAACGGGTACCTACGCCCTGCACCAGCAGGCGCATGGGCTTGCCAGGAATGGCTGCGAAGCCTTTGGCACGGAGGATGCCGAATTCCACCACCAGTTGGGTCAGGGCGTCGAGCAGCAGCGCTTCGTCGGCCTCTGGCAGGTCGATGGAGATGGAGTCGAAGGCATCATGGTCGTGGTCGTCGTGGTCTTCGCCGTCGTGATGCGAATCATGGTGGGTGCGGCGGCCATCGATGTGCGCTTCGGACTCTGCGCCGACGCCCAGCAGCACGTTCAGCGGCAGGCGGCCGCTGCTGGCCTCGACTACCTTGACCGCGGGCGGCAATTCATCGGCCACTTCAGCGCGGACTTTCGCCAGGCCTTCGGCGTCGATCAGGTCGGCTTTGTTCAGTACCACCAGATCGGCACTGGCCAGTTGATCGGCGAACAGTTCGTGCAGCGGCGACTCGTGGTCCAGGTTGGGGTCGAGCTTGCGTTGGGCGTCGACCTGGTCTGGGTAGGCGGCGAAGGTACCGGCGGCGACAGCCGGGCTGTCGACCACGGTAATCACCGCGTCGACGGTGCAGGCGTTGCGGATTTCGGGCCACTGGAAGGCTTGCACAAGGGGCTTTGGCAGTGCCAGACCGCTGGTTTCGATGAGGATATGGTCGAGGTCGCCACGGCGCGCCACCAGTTCACGCATGACCGGGAAGAATTCTTCCTGAACGGTGCAGCAGAGGCAGCCGTTGGCCAGTTCGTAGACGCGGCCGCTGGCTTCTTCTTCGGTGCAGCCGATGCTGCATTGTTTGAGGATTTCGCCGTCGATGCCGAGTTCGCCGAACTCGTTGACGATGACTGCGATGCGGCGGCCTTGGGCGTTGTCGAGCATGTGCCGGAGCAAGGTGGTCTTGCCCGAGCCGAGGAAGCCGGTGACGATGGTGACGGGGAGCTTGGCCAGTGTTTTCATGTCGCGTTGCCCTTGGCAGGATGGCGCGGGCATGCGGGACGAAAGCCGCGGTCGGACCGGCCGGGCTCGTTCGCCACCGGATCACCCCGCCCGGTTGATAGTCGAAAACGTTGCGAGGCAGGTCTCCTGGCTTGCACCGTTGCGGCCCTTTCGATCAAGGGGCTGGCGGGATGACGCCTTCCCGCGCTCAGGCGCAGTGGCTGTGTCGATCCGTTACCGGTGCTTACAGTTGCGGGGGCAGCCGCGGCTTGTACCGCGTTCCCGTCTTAGCTTCGGCCTGGCCGAAGAACCTCGAAGCGGCAAGGCTACGCGGGGGGTGGCAGGTGGTCAACTGTTGACGCGCCCGTCCCCCCCCTACGCAATGAACCAAGCCCAAGCCCAAGCCCTGCCCCTGCCCCTGCTCTTGCTCTTGCTCTTGCTCTTGCTCTTGCTCTTGCTCTTGCTCTTGCTCTTGCTCTTGCTCTTGCTCTTGCTCTTGCTCTTGCTCTTGCTCTTGCTCTTGCTCTTGCTCTTGCTCTTGCTCTTGCTCTTGCTCTTGCTCTTGCTCTTGATTTTCTAGCGCGCAAGTGCAGGCACCGCAGATTGCGACTTCAGGAGGCCGAGCGCAGGTCTTGCGGAGGGAGGTGACGGGCATGGATGCCCGTCAAGCGCTTCGGCCCATGGATGGGCCGTGAGCGCGGTCCTCCCGGGAGCAAGGCCGGAGCGAGGGAACCCCGAAGCGCAGCGTAGGGGCCGGATGATAGGAGCCAGCCTTTTTTGGTTACTTTTTGGGGCGTTTGCCAAAAAGTGACCCGCCGTAAGGGCGGAAAGGTGAGTGAGCGTCGCCATAGCAAATGGATATGCCCAGATGAATCAAAACCCCAGCATGAGCTTGTGGCTTGTGGCTTGCGGCTTGCGGCTTGCGGCTTGCGGCTTTCAGCTAGCGTGAATATCCATTTGCCGGGGCGGCGCTGAATCACCTTTCCGCCCTTACGGCGGGTCCCTTTTTGTCTTGGCAAAAAGGAACCAAAAAACCGCCCGCTCCCATCATCCGGCCCCTACGCTTCGCTTCGGGGTTCCCTCACTCCGGCCTTGCTCCCGGGAAGACCGCGCTCACGGCCCATCCATGGGCCGAAGCGCTTGACGGGCATCCATGCCCGTCACCTCCCTCCGCAAGACCTCCGTTCGGCCTCCTGAAGTCGCAATCTGCAGCGTCTGATCTATCGCGCACTGAAAAGCAAAGGCAAGAGCAAAAGCAAGGCAACGGCAACGGCAACGGCAACGGCAACGGCAGGGAAATCGTGGCATGCGATAAGGGCTGCGATTGACGCAAACCCTGCCCCGTGCTCTCCTTGCACCTTACGTTCAGGTGCCCCCATCGGGGGTGAAACGGGAAACCGGTGCGTCGCAGGCCCTCGATCAGGGCCGGACAATCCCGGTGCTGCCCCCGCAACGGTAAGCGAGCGAAGCGTCTAGACCACTGTGCCACGCCATCCGGCATGGGAAGGTGACGCTTTACCAGGAGCCCTGCTCCTCCTCGCAAGCCCGGAGACCGGCCTGGCGTCAATGAACACCCCGCGGTGGGCGGGCGCTGTCGCATTTCTCTGGGCCACCCAAGCCCGGGGCTGCCGCGCTTGCCTGTTGCTCAATAAGCACAATGCCCCACAAAGCAGAGGAACGCGTCATGCCCATCACCAGCGCCAAACACGGTATCGCCACCCCCGTCACCCTCAGCCAGCGCGTGGTCATCGCCACCGCTGCCAGCCTGTTGGGCCTGTGCCTGATCTACTTTGCCGGCTTCTCACACATCGAGGCGGTACACAACGCCGCCCACGACACCCGCCACAGCGCCGCATTCCCTTGCCACTGAGACCGCCCCATGATCAAGCGCATCGCCCGCACCGCAGGCTTCAGCGGCCTGCTCGCAGCCCTGTTGTTGACCCTGCTGCAAAGCTTCTGGGTCGCACCGCTGATTCTTGAGGCAGAAACCTATGAATCGGCAGCCCCCGCCGCCGAACACCACCACGATAGCCAGGCAACCGCCGGGCATGAACACGCCGCCGCGCACGAACACAGCGCAGAGGCGTGGTCACCAGAGGATGGCTGGCAACGCATCCTCTCCACCACCGGAGGCAACCTGGTCGTAGCCGTCGGCTTTGCCTTGATCCTTGCCGCGCTGTACAGCCTGCGCGAACCCAACCGCGTCACCACCGGCGCATTGTGGGGCTTGGCCGGCTTCGCCGTGTTCTGCCTGGCACCCACCTTGGGCCTGCCGCCAGAGCTACCAGGCACCGCCGCGGCCGACCTCGGCCAGCGCCAGAGCTGGTGGATTGGCACGGCCGCCGCAACCGCATTGGGGCTTGCTTTGCTGGTGTTCCCGCGTCATTGGCTGCTCAAGGCCTGCGGCGCCGTGTTGCTGGTAGTCCCGCACGTGATCGGTGCTCCGCAACCCGACGTTCACCAAAGCCTGGCCCCAGAAGCGCTGGAAACCCAATTCAAGATCGCGTCGTGGGTAACCAACGCTGCCTTCTGGTTGGCCCTGGGCCTGCTCAGCGCCTGGTTGTACCGCCGCTCCAGCCAGGCCTGATGGCAAGCCAATGCACACTGCCGGCGCTCTACGCCGGCTTTGGTTGCCGCCGGGGCTGCCCGGTGGAGGCCCTCGACGAACTGCTACACCAGGCACTGCATAGCCACGGGCTGACGCTGGCGGCGCTGCGAGGCATCGCCAGCATCACAGCGAAAGCGGACGAACCCGGCCTGCGACAACTCGCCGAACGTCACGACCTGCCCCTTTTGGTGTTCGCACCCTCGCAACTGCAGGCATACGAGCCGCAACTGAGCCACCGCTCTGCGGTAGCATTCGCCCACAGCGGTTGCTGGGGCGTGGCGGAGAGCGCAGCCCTGGCCCTGGCCGATCATGAATGTGGCAACGCCGCGCTCGTGGTCACGCGGCAAACCCTTGGCGGCGCTACCCTCGCCCTCGCCAGCGGCGGATAATTGTTTCACCATTCACCTGCAAGGATTTTCCATGACGGTCTACTTCATCGGCGCCGGCCCAGGCGACCCGGAATTGATCACGGTCAAAGGGCAGCGCCTGATTCGTCAGTGCCCAGTGATCATCTACGCCGGCTCGCTGGTGCCCGCTGCCGTGCTCGAAGGGCACCAGGCCCAGACCGTGATAAACAGCGCCGAACTGCACCTGGAGCAGATCGTTGCGGCCATGCACGCGGCACATGAACAGGGCCAGGATGTCGCCCGTGTCCACAGCGGCGATCCCAGCTTGTATGGTGCCATCGGCGAACAGATCCGCCACCTGCGCGAGCTGGGCATCGACTACCAGATCATTCCGGGCGTAACCGCTACCGCCGCCAGTGCCGCTTTGCTGGGCTGCGAACTGACCCTGCCTGAGGTGGCACAGACGGTCATCCTGACCCGCTACGGTGACAGCTCGCCCATGCCGGCAGGCGAGCAACTGGGCGACCTGGCACGTCATGGCTGCACCTTGGCGATCCACCTCGGCGTGAAACACCTGGCACGAATCGTCGATGAGCTTGTTCCTTATTACGGCGCAGACTGCCCCGTGGCCGTTGTTCACCGGGCCACCTGGCCCGATCAGGACTGGGTACGGGGCACCCTCCACGATATCGTCGAGCAGGTAGCCGCGAAGGGTTTTCGTCGCACCGCGCTGATCCTCGTCGGGCATGTGCTGGGTGATGCGCCGTTCGCCGAATCAGCCCTGTACCGTGCCGGGCATGCGCACCTCTATCGCCAGGGCAGTTGAACATTGCCAAGCCGATCCCCGCCATAGCAGACTCCAGGCTCCATCCCGCGGACCGGAGTCGCCCCCATGCTGGAACTACGTCCCAATTGCGAATGCTGCAACGCCGATCTGCCGGGCGACAGCCCTGACGCGCTGATCTGCTCGTTCGAATGCACATTCTGCAAGCGCTGTGCACAAACCCACTTCCAGGGCCGCTGCCCAAACTGCTCAGGTCAATTGGTCGCACGCCCCACCCGGGTCGGCACCGCCTTGCGCAACAACCCGCCTGCCACAGCGCGCGTGCTCAAGCCCCACGCCCGCTGTGCCTGAGCAACCTGCAGCCCCAAGCATCGTCGAAACATACCCCGGCGATGCTTGTTCTCAGCCGATTTTGTAGGACTTTTCAACAAAGTCGTCCCCCTTACTCAACACATCTATACTCGCCATTACCAAGGAACCGGAATGGACGTATCGTGCTGCGCTGCAGAAAGACCTTGCAGACGTATTCCTGATTAGCCTTAGGAAACGGACCACATTCCGACAGGAGTTAGCCTCATGACAACCGTGCTGATCGTTGACGATCACTCTACCGTTCGATTTGCCCTGCGCATGCTGCTTGAGCGCGAGCGCTTCAAAGTTGTGGGTGAAGTCGACAACGGTAGCGAAGTGGCGCAGGTAGCACGCAACCTGCGCCCCGATGTGGTAGTGCTGGACATAGGGCTTCCCGGCCTCGACGGTATGGAAGTCATCAAACGCCTGCAGCAGCTTGAACACGCTCCCAGGATCATGGTCCTGACCGGGCAGGCCTCGGAACTGTACGTACGCCGCTGCCTGGACGCCGGTATCGGCGCTTTCGTAACCAAAGATGAAGATCTCGATGCCGTCGTCTTTGCCATGAAAGCCCTGGTCAAAGGGTACTCGACCTTCCCGCAGATGTCGGTGAACAGCAACACGCTGGATAGCGAGCAAGGGCGCCTGAGCAGCCTGTCGAATCGGGAGATGGAAGTGCTTCGGCGCCTGGCCCGTGGCGAGAACAACAAGAACATCGGCCATTGCATGAACCTCAGCGCCAAGACCATCAGCACTTACCGTGGGCGCATCATGGACAAGCTCAAGACAGAATCATTGGTAGAAATGGTCGACCTGGCCAAACGCAACAACGTCAACTAGGCGCATGATCGGCATGAGGTGCGTACTGCTGGCACTTTTGCTGGCCATTGGCATGGGTGGCTCGGCGCTCGCCACACCGGCAGATGTGGAAACGCGGCAGTTGTTGGCGCGTTCTGTCAGCACCGCTTCACCACTGCAACTCGATAGCCAGGACCGCCACTGGTTGCAGCAGCGCAAAGTCCTGCTGCTGGGCAGCTCGCGTCCCGATTACGCACCGTTCGAGATCAATATCAGCCCGAGCGACTATGAGGGCTTGAGCGCAGATTATGCCGGGCTCATCTCCGAACTTCTGGGAATACCGGTCGAGGTCAGGCGCTTTCCCAGCCGCCATGCCGCGATCGCAGCCTTGCGCGACGGCAAAATCGATTTGCTGGGCAGCTCCAACGGTTTCGAAGCGGCCGATGCCCAGTTGAGCCTGAGCCAGCCCTATGCAGACGATTTGCCAGTCATCGTGACCCGCGAAGGGCGCACCCTTAAAAACGACATGGACCTGAAAGACCTGCGCCTGGGCATGGTCGATCACTACCTGCCGAGTGAAACAGTCCGTGCGCTCTACCCCAACGCACAGTTGAGCCTCTATCGCTCGACCCTGGCTGGGCTGGCGGCGGTGGAAACGGGCGAGGTGGACGCCTATCTCGGGGATGCCATCAGCACCGACTTTCTGATTGGCAAAAGTTACCAGGGTACGGTGAAGATCGACCATTTCTGCCGTGGGCCAGCGGGCACCTTTTCCTTCGCCCTCGCCGATGACAACCCGCGCCTGCGCCGGCTGATCGACATGGCACTGGCAAGAATCACAGAAAGCGAACGCTTGAACATCCTGCGCCGCTGGACCAGTGGCAACACCAGCCTGTTGCTCGAACGCCATCTGTCAGCACTTACCGATGAGGAACAGGCGTGGATAGAGCAGAACCCCACCGTCAGCGTACTGGTCGACACCGCACTTGCGCCGCTGACCTTCAACGATGCCAAACAGCAACCCAGCGGGATTACCATCGACCTGCTCAAGCAGATCACCCTGCGCACCGGGCTGACATTCAAGCTCATCGAGCGCAACGCCGTGCAGACCATGATCGAGCAAGTGGCACGGGGCGAGGCGCAAATGATCGGGGCGCTGGGCTATGGTGGGCAGCGCCAGACGCAACTGCGCTACACCCGCCCCTATCTGGTCAGCCCGAGAGTTCTGGTCACACGCAGCCAGGCGCCCTGGCCGCCACAGTCACGAACTCTGGAAGGCCAACGTATCGCCCTGCTGCGTGGCTCACCTCTGCGAGCAGAAGTGCAACGCCAGCACCCCAAGGCGGTAGTGGTGGAAGTGAACAACCCGCTGGGCTTGATGGAAGCCGTTGCCAACGGCGATGCTGACGTCGCCTACAGTAGCCATATCAACGCCAAGTACTACATTACCCATGTGTTCAAAGACCAGCTACGCATAGCCACTGTGCTGGGTGATGACCCGGCGACGGCGGCGTTCGCCGTCGCCCCTGGCCAGCCGCAGTTGCAGGCCATTCTCGACAAAGCCCTGTTGAGCATCCCTCCCGAAGAACTCGACCAACTGATCAATCGCTGGCGAATCAGCACGGTGGTCAGCGACAGCCCATGGCGCAACTACCGGACACTGGCATTGCAGGTGCTGGTGCTCTCTGCACTGCTGCTGGCCGGCGTGGTGTTCTGGAACAGTTACCTGCGCAAGCTGATAAATCAGCGTACTGAGGCACAACGCGCGTTACAGGCGCAATTGACCCTGAGCCGCGGCCTGCTCGAACAATTGCGCCAGGCCAAGGACGATGCCGAGCGGGCCAGCCATACCAAAAGCACGTTCCTGGCGACCATGAGCCACGAGATCCGCACCCCGATGAACGCAGTCATCGGCTTGCTCGAGCTCGCGCTGGAAGATAGTCGCAAAGGCCACTGCGATGCTCAGGCCCTGCAGACCGCGCACGATTCGGCCGTGGGCCTGCTGGGTTTGATTGGCGACATCCTGGATATTTCCCGCATCGAATCTGGCCACATGACCCTGCAGCCTGAGGCCACCGACCTGGTCGAACTGGTGCGCAGCACCGTGAGGGTCTTTGATGGCAATGCCCGCGTCAAGGGGCTGAGCCTGCACTGCTCGCTACCAGAAGGGCCCGCCTGGGTGTTGGCAGACGCGCTGAGGATCAAGCAGATTTTCTCCAACCTGTTGAGCAATGCGATCAAATTCACCGACCGCGGGGAGGTTCACGTAAGCCTGGCCCTCGAGCGGCTAACCGCCGGCAACAGCGCGCGCATCCAGTTGTGCGTGCGTGACACCGGGATAGGCATTGGCTCGGCAGACCAGGCGCGCCTGTTCAGCGCCTTTGTCCAGGCTGAGGGCCCACGGGCGCGGCAGGGTGCCGGGCTGGGGCTGGTGATCAGCCGCACGCTTGCCAACCTGATGGGCGGTACCCTTGAGCTGCAAAGCGTCGAAGGCGTAGGCACCAAAGTAGCGGTCGAGCTGCAACTGCCGACGTGCGAAGCACCCGCACCGGTGGAGCCCGCGGCACCTGGCCAAGGCGCTGAAAGCGGGCCTCTGAACATTCTGGTGGTGGATGACTACCCGGCCAACCTGCTGTTGCTGGAGAAGCAGCTCGATACATTGGGCCATCGAGTGACGGTGGCCGAAAATGGCCAAGCGGCGCTGGCCCTCTGGCAGGCTGAACGCTTCGATCTGGTCATCACCGACTGCAGCATGCCGATCATGGACGGCCATCAATTGGCACGCAGCATTCGCGCGCAGGAGCATGAACGGGGCCTGCCTGCCTGCACCATCCTTGGGGTCACCGCCAACGCCCAGACCCAAGAGCATGAACGTTGCCTGGCCAGCGGCATGGACGACTGCCTGTTCAAACCGGTCGGGCTCAGTGCCCTGAAAGCCCATTTGCCGCAAGGCCAGGCCACTACGACTGCACCACAGCGGAAGGCAAGCAGCCTCAACCTGGACGAGTTGCACCACCTGACGCAGAACGATGATCAGCTTGTCCGGCGCCTGCTTCAGCAGCTTACGCAAAGCGCCAGCGAAGACCTCGCCGCGCTGCGCGGCCTGGGTAGTGAAGCGGACGGTGATGCGGTGCGCGCTGTCGTACACCGTATCAAGGGCGGCGCCAAGATGGTCAAGGTGCGCGGCGTGGTCAAGGATTGCGAAGCGATCGAACAAGCCTTGGCGCAGGGCGTGCCCACCGAGGCCCTGTGCCTGCAACTGGAAACCAGCCTGCAAACCCTGCAGCGCGAACTGTCCGACGCGCTCAGTGCAATTGCAACGTCGAATTGATCTGGCTGATTGCATCGACCACGTGGCGCGACCCCTGCTGGATCTCCATGATCACGGTACCTGCCTCATTAGCCAGGGCCACACCTCGTCCCGTGCGTGTCAGGCTCGATTGCATGCTGGCCACAGCCGTGAGCGAAAGGTCATGGTTCTGCCGCACCACGTCGACGATCTCCAGGGTCGCCTTGCTGGTCCGGGCCGCCAGGCTGCGCACTTCGTCCGCCACCACGGCGAAACCCCGCCCATGTTCACCGGCACGGGCCGCCTCGATCGCAGCATTCAACGCCAGCAAGTTGGTCTGATCGGCAATGCCGCGAATGGTCAGCACAATCTGCCCGATGACGTCCGATTGCTTGCTGACGGCATCGATGCTGCGCGCCGCGTCGTTGAGCTCTGCAGAAATCTGCTCGATCACTTGCACGGTTTGCTGTACCACCTCGGTACCCTTGCGTGCACACGCGTCAGTCTGCACTGAACTGGCGTGGGCCGCCTCAGCCGCGCTTTGCTGGGTGCTGACCTGCGCGGTGATGTCGCTGGCGAACTTGACCACCTTGTACAACCGCCCTTTGCTGTCGAAGATCGGGTTGTATGAGGCCTCCAGGTACACCGTCTGGCCCTGCTTGTTGACCCGCTCGAAACGATGGGAGTGATACTCACCACGGTTCAGCGACGCCCAGAAGTCGCGGTAGGCGGAGGACTCCCGTTCATGCGCCAGGCAAAACAGACCGTGATGGCGCCCCACCACCTCTTCCAGGCGGTAGCCCATCGTCTTCAGGAAATTCTCGTTAGCCTTGATCACCCGGCCCTGCGGCGTGAATTCCACCACCGCCATGGACCGACCGATGGCCTTGAGCAGGCTTTCGCTCTCGTGTTCATCCTTTATACGCTGGCTGATATCGGAAGCCACCTTGATCACACTGACCACCTGCTGACGCTCATCGAGCACCGGCATGTAGCTGGCCTCCAGCCAGACTTCACGGCCGGCCTTGTCGATACGCTCGAAGGTACCGCTGATGGGCTTGCCCTCACCCAACTCGCGCCACAGTTGCTGGTATTCGGCACTTTTGCTGTAGTCAGGGTCGCAGAACAAGCGGTGGTGCTTGCCGCGCAACTCGTCGACGCTGTAACCCATTGCCAGGCAGAACTGGGCATTGGCATCGAGAATGGTGCCATCGGGGCCAAACTCGATCATCGCCATTGAGCGGCTGATCGCCGCAAGTTTGGCCTGGGCTTGTGCCAAAGCCTGGCGAGCGCGCTGAATCTCGAGCAGATCTGACTTGCGATGGAAATCGAACATGGCGCCGGGTCCTTTATGCGCAGGGTTTTCTGAGCATAGATCGGCGCCCAACACGTGCAAGCAGACTGCTATCACTTAGTGATTAGTGTATTCGTTCAGCCCACGGACGACCGGCGCTCGCCCGCTCAAGAACTTTCCCGCACCATCAGTTCAAACCCCAGGTCCTGCTGCTCAGTGGCTACCCGCTTGCCATCGAGCAACGCCAGCAGTGCCTGTGCCGCGCCCCGACCAACGGCGGCCCGCGGTGTGCGGATGGAGGTCAGGCGCGGGACCATGTGCGCCGAGGCCGGCAGGTCATTGAACCCAACCATGGCCACGCTCCCTGGAACGTCGATACCTTGGCGCAAGGCCTGCAGCACAGCCCCTTGGGCGAGGTCGTCGTTGCAGAAGAAGATGCCATCCACATCCGGTGCCTGCGCCAGCAACTGGCTGAACAGTTCGCTGCCCAGTGCAATGGAGGAAGGCTGCGGCGACAGCACCTCCAGTTCGGTTGCGTGCACGCCCGCTTCAGTCAGCGCCTGGCGGAACCCTTCGGCACGCTGCATCACCCGTGGGTCAAGTTGCGCGGCGATGAATGCCAGGCGCCGCCGGCCCCGCTCGAGCAGGTGCCTGGCAGCAGCCCGGCCAGCCTGTTGCTGCGAGAACCCTACCGACAACATGCCTGACGGCCCCCCCAGCTCCATCATGTGTACGCAAGGCACGCCGCTGGCAGCCAACATCTGCCGGGAAGCCTCGCTACGCTCGAAACCGGTGAGCAGGATGCCGCATGGCTGGTACGCCAGGTAATTGCGAATCAGGTTCTCTTCTTCGTCGATATCGTAGTGATAGTTGCCGATCAGCACCTCGAGCCCTCGAGGGCGCATCACTTCGTGAATGGCCTCCAGCGTGTCGATGAACAGCTGGTTGGACAGCGACGGAATGAGCACGACCACCGACTGGCTGCGTGCAGAGGCCAACGCCCGGGCAGCGGGGTTGGCGATATAGCCAAGGCTCGCTGCCGCGGCCACCACTTTTTCCACCAGAGCCGGAGCCACGGTGCTGACACCGCGCAACGCGCGGGACGCTGTGATAGGGGAAACCCCGGAAAGCCTGGCCACTTCTGCCAGAGTGGGTCGACCGGTAGTGCGGGAGCCTGATCGCGACATGAGTGTTGTAATTTTACTACTTGCAAGGGAGGGGAACGGCCACTAAGGTAGCGCTGTCTCAGGACGCAGGCAACGTAATCTTTGGTGGTGGCCACTACACGCCTTCTGCCAAGCGTCCATACTGCGTAACGACAAGATCAACAACATCGGGGAGCTAGTGTTTCGTCATCAACGAGACAGCGCTATCTCACCCCGCAGGAGGTACTGATGAATTCTCCCCTGTCCGCCATCGTGGTGATGGGCGTGGCCGGTTGCGGCAAAAGCTGCGTCGGCGCTGCCATTGCCGCCAGAAGTGGCGGCCGCCTGATCGAAGGCGACGCGTTCCATCCTGCCGAAAACATCCGCAAGATGAGCGCGGGCACGCCATTGAACGACGATGACCGCGCCGGTTGGCTGGTGCGCCTGGGCCAAGAGTTGCAAGCCACGGTCCAGGCGGGCGAACGTCCGATCCTGACCTGCTCGGCACTCAAGCGCCGTTACCGCGACACCTTGCGCCAGGCCATGCCGGAGCTGGTCTTCGTGTTTCTCGAACTCACCCCTGCAGAAGCCGAGAAGCGCGTGCTCGCTCGCCCCGGCCATTTCATGCCGGCGAGCTTGATCGATAGCCAGTTCGCTGCCCTTGAGCCCCCCCATGGCGAGCCTCTGACCCTTCCCCTCGATGCCACGCAGCCAATCGATGCGCTGGCCGAGACGGTAGACACTTGGCTAAAGCCCTGCGGTGAGCGGGACCTGGCGCGGACCGCTTGAACCTGGCGGTTTTCCCGGCTCACCAAAGACAGCGCTGTCCCGACGCCTGAAAGCGTCGAGCGTTCAATTTCAAGCAACGCCAAAAACAACGATAAGACCGAGGCATTAAAACCATGTTCGGACTGGCTACAGATACCTTCCTGCTGCTCGACGCTCTGGTAACCATCGTCGGGCTGATCCTGCTGATCACCCATTTCAAAGTCCACCCCTTCGTCGCCCTGACCATCGCCGCCGGCTTCCTCGGCCTGACCTCCGGTATGCCGGTGGCCAAGGTCATGAAGTCGTTCCAGGACGGGTTCGGTGGCGTACTGGGCTTTGTCGGCATCGTCCTCGCCTTGGGCACCATGCTCGGCAAGCTGATGGCCGACTCCGGTGGCGCCGACCAGATCGCACAAACCCTCATTCGCGCCTTCGGCAAGAAGAACGTGCATTGGGCCATGATGTTTGCCGCATTCCTGGTCGGCATCCCGCTGTTCTTCGAAATCGGCTTCGTACTGCTGATTCCCTTGGTGTTCATCGTTGCCAGGCGCTCCGGTGTATCGCTGATCAAGATCGGCATCCCGTTGCTGGCCGGGCTTTCTGTGGTGCACGGCCTGGTGCCGCCGCACCCGGGCCCACTGTTGGCGATCGGCATTTTCAACGCTGACATCGGCAAGACCATCTTCTATGGCTTGTTGGTCGCACTGCCCACGGCGATCATCGCCGGCCCGCTGTACGGCAACTTCATCTCCCGCTACATCCCCGGCAATCCGTCACAGGAACTGATGGATCAGATCGCCAAGGAGTCGGACCAGGGTAACCTGCCGAGCTTCAGCGTCACCCTGATCACCGTGCTGCTGCCGGTTGTGCTGATGCTGCTCAAGACGTTCGCTGACGTCGTGCTGCCGGCCGAGCACATCGTGCGCCAGTGGATGGACCTGATCGGTCACCCGATCACCGCCCTGCTCGCTGCGCTGCTGCTGGCCTTCTACACCTTCGGCTCGGCCCGCGGCTTCAACCGCCAGCAGATCATGAAAATGCTCGACCAGAGCCTGGCGCCCACAGCTGCCATCGTGCTGATCGTCGGTGCAGGCGGCGGTTTCAAGCAGATGCTGGTCGATACCGGTGTCGGCAACGTGATCGGCCAGATGGCGGTACAGGCAGAAATTTCCCCGATCATGCTGGCATGGCTGGTTGCTGCGGTCATCCGTATCGCCACGGGTTCGGCGACGGTCGCCACCATCACCGGCGCAGGCATCGTTGCCCCGGTCATCGACCTGGTGCCCGGCGTCAACCGTGAACTGCTGGTGCTGGCCACCGGTGCCGGTTCGCTCATACTGTCCCATGTCAACGACGCAGGCTTCTGGCTGGTCAAGCAGTACTTCAATATGACCGTGGCCGAGACCTTCAAGACCTGGAGCATGATGGAGACCATCCTCTCGGTGGTCGGCATCATCTTCATCATGCTGCTTTCAACGGTGGTGTGACCGCTTATCGGGGCAATGGCACCTTGGCGTTTTGTGTAGGGCCCAACAGGAGTACGTGCCCTACCTTCGCAAAGGAGCCTGCCCATGATGCGCACTAGCCTGTTACTCGCTGCCCTGCTCGCCTCCCCCCTAGCCCTGGCGGTCGGCGCCGGGCCGACCCATCCTGATGATCCGCACACCCCGGCACCCCAGCCGGGCGTGGACAGCACCCTCCACCCGATCGAGAACCCCGTGCCGCGCGATACCGATCCGCGAATACAGGGCAGCGACCCTGAAAGCCCGCCTGCCATGCAGAATGAAAACCGCGATTTGCCTGGTATGGAGGGCAGTGGGTCGGAAGGCACAGGTGGCCAAGGTAGCAATGGATCGGACGGCGGTCAGCGCTGATCAGTACCGCGCTCTTCGCGGGTTTCCCGCGACGAGGGCGGAATCGGCAACCCACGACCGCCGCTCCAAACCCCCTACCACTGGCGCTTTTCAGGCCGTGTCAGCCCCAGTTTTTCGATCTTGTAACGCAGCATGTCCCGCGACAGCCCCAGCAACCGCGCCGATTTGGTCACGTTCCAATCGGTGCGGTCCAGCGTCCTGCACACCAAATCCCGTTCCATGTCCGGCAAGCTGGTTCCAGGCTCAGGCTCATGGCGCGGCATCTCGTATACGGTGGCAGTCGGCTGTGTGAGCGGCTCATCGACCAAGCTCAGGCACAGGTTCAACTGGTGCGCTTGCACCACTTCATTGGGTGCCAGCAACACCGTCTGCTCCAGCATGTTGCGCAACTCGCGCACGTTGCCCGGCCAGCTGTAACCGAGCATCAAATTCTCAGCCTCGGGGCTGAAGCGCAGATTGGGTTTGCCGTAACGACGGCCGTGATGGGCGAGGAAATGCCGCGCCAACAGCAGGATGTCCTGCCCCCGCGCGTGCAGCCGCGGTACTTTCAGGGCGATGATGCGCAGGCGGAAGAACAGGTCCCGGCGAAACTTGCCTTGCTGCACCATCTGTTCGAGGTTGCAGTTGGTGGCGCTGATCACCCGCAGGTCAACCTTGCGCTCCTTGACCGCACCTATGCGGCGAATGCTGCGATCCTCCAGCAGTTTCAGCAGCTTGGCCTGTAGCACCAGGTCCATCTCGCCGATCTCATCGAGAAACAGCGTGCCGCCGTCTGCGGCCTCCACCAGCCCTACACGCCGTTCCTTGGCGTCAGTGAAGGCGCCCTTCTCATGCCCGAACAACTCCGCCTCAAGCAGGTTGGCCGGGATCGAGGCACAGTTGAATTCGATGAACGGCCCCTTGCTGCGTGAGCCATCGAAATGCAGGGCACGCGCCACCAGTTCCTTACCGGTACCCGTCTCGCCTTCGACCAGCACCGGCGGCAGGTCGTCATTAGCCATGCGCCGTTCCGCATCGAGCACCTGGCGCAGCGTGTGCTTGAGGGTGAGCATCACCGGCGAGTCGCCAATCAGCGCCTGCAGCCCGGACTTCTGCGCCTCGCGCTCCTGGTAGAACGACAGCGTGCGCTCCATGCGCTCGGTGGCCAAGGCCTTTTCCAGCGTCAGCTTGAGCTCGGCGAGCACCACAGGCTTGGTCAGGTAATGGAACGCCCCCTCTTTCATCGCCTGCACGGCGTCCTCGACGTTACCGTAGCCCGTCATCATGATGACCTTGAGCTCCGGCATCTGCGCCACCAGCGTGCGCAGCAGGTCATGACCATTCATACCGGGCAGCGAGTTGTCGGTGAGTACGGCGTCGGGCTGAAACCGCTTGAGCTGCTCCAGCGCGAGCTCCGCACTGTGACACACCGTCACCTCGAAGCCCTTCAGGTTCAAATAGGTGCGAATGTTGTTGGCAAGGATTTCATCATCCTCGACTACCAGGATGCTGTGCTCCATGTTCCCCTCCCGCTGCGATATTGAAAGTGAGGCTGACGCGGGTTCCTTCCTCTTCACGGCTGCTCAGGCTGACCGAGCCGCCAAAACGCTCCATGATGCGCTGAACCAGCGCCAGGCCTACACCGAGGCCGCCCTGCTTGGTGGTGAAAAACGGTTTGAAGACCATGCGTTGCTGCTGCGTGCTCATGCCCTTGCCCGTGTCACTGAGCAGCAATGCTGCGCGGCGTCCGTCCTGGGTGCTGACGCTGGCCCGCAACTCGCCGCCCATTGGCATGGCTTCGATGGCATTGGAAAACAAACTGTTGAGGATCTGCGTCAATTGCAGAGGCTGGCTGGCCACCCACAGTGCCTGGGGCCCGTCGAAGGAAAAGTGGATGCCGTTACGCTCGATCTGCTGGGCGAACGCCAGGCGGGTATCCTTGATGGCGGCTACCAGGTCCACGGCCTCGGGCTTATCGCTGGTCGGGCGCAATGACACCAGCAGCTCGCGCACCCAGCGCGACATGCGATCCACCTGGCTGATGATGTCGACGATATTCTGCTGCGCCTGCGGATTGGCGATTTCCTGTGCCAACTCGGCACTGGAGCGGATATTGGCCAATGGGTTGCGCAGGCTGTGGGCCACCGCCGAGGACATTTCGCCAAGGGCGACATAGGTTTCACTCGCCACCAGCCGATCCTGTTGCTGATGCAGCATTGAGGCTGCGCGACGCACGATCCAGAACAGGCCAAAGTAGATCAAGGCCCCGCCCACCAGGGTCGAGGCCCAGATCAGCACATAACCGCGCTGAATACGTCGAATCAGGTCCTGTGGCTCTTTGTAGATCTCGACCATAGACAGCACCTGCTGACCCTGGCTGTCGAACAAGGGGATGTAGTTTTCGATGAACAGGTAGTTGGGCTCACGCTCGAACTTCTGCTCCTCGCGGTGATCCTCCACTTTGTGGTAGCTGGCAGAGACCGCCTTGCGCGAGCGGAAGGCGTGGTCCAGGTCGCCATCAGCCTCGATGCGCTTGCCCACCAGTTCAGGGTTGGTGGACCAGACGATGGTGCGATCACGGGCATAGACATTGGCCAGCAGCGTATCCGGAAGGTGCTCGACATGATCGAGAAACTCGACCCGGGTCGCCATGGCCAGCTGCGGGCTGACTTGCAGATGCTGGTGGTCCAGGCGCGGATCGAGCAGTTCACCCAGGGTGGTGCCGGGTGGCAATTGCGAATGGCGCACTTCGGCCTGGGCCATGGCCTGGATGAACTGGGCGGTGAGCATGGCATCGCGCTCCACGCTATCGCGGACCACGAAGCGGGTCGAGACATAGCCCAGGCCAACTGCCACCGAGGTGATGATCAGCAGGCTGATCACGGAAAACCAGCGCAGCAGGTTGAATTCGCGGAGCGGCGCAGCCAGGCCACTGCCGGGCTGGGCGACGGGTTTGTCGGGAACATCGGTTTCCAGCGTCTGCATCGCGTCGTTCCCGAGCAAGGATTCCGTTCAGAAGGCTGTCACCAGCATCTCTACCGTGCGTAGCTAATTGATATCACTTCGCCACACCTGCAGCAGCCACCATTTATCGCGTAGGTCTTCCTGCAAAAAATCAGCCACAGGCAAAAGATAAATAAAAACCCTTGATAGTCAGGCACTTAGATACGGTACTTGATTTGGCTTCTAGAATGATTCCCCACTTTTGGGTGATCTTACCCAAAAGACATAAATAGCTTACAGATCATGAACTTAACATTAGTTACTGATGTTATTTATTAGGTCTTGGCAAGCCGAAAGTGAAGTGAAACCTGAGTGCCATGGCCTTCGCGGCTACTCAACCGAACCGACCCACCGAACCGCTCCATGATCCGTCTGACCAGTACCAGCCCGACCCCGAGCCCGCCTTGTTTGGTTGTGAAGAAGGGCTTGAACGCCATGCGCTGCTGCTTTTCATTCATGCCTTTTCCGGTGTCGGCCAGGCGCAGGGTAACGCTGCGCCTGTCCTGCTTCACCACCTCGACACGCAGCTGTCCGCCCTGCTCCATCGACTCCAGAGCGTTGGCGATCAGGCTGTTGAAAATCTGCCCGAGCAATTCCGGCTGCCCCAGCACCTGTACTGCCGGAAGCGGCTTCAAGTCCAGGGTCACACCACTGCGTGCCAGCGGCAGGGCGAAGGTTTGCAAGCTGTCTTGCAGAACTGCAGGCAGGTCCACCGGTATGGTCTTGTCATCCAGCGGTCGCAGCGACTGCAGCAACTGGCGGATCCACTGGGACATGCGGTCGACCTGGCTGATGATCTCGTTGATGTTGCGCTGCGCCGGCCCCTCGTCGAACACCTGAGCCAGCTCGGCGCTGGAGCGGATACTGGCCAGCGGGTTGCGAAGGCTGTGGGCCACGGCCGAGGACACCTCGCCAAGCGCAACGTAGGTTTCATTGCTGATCAGCCGTTTCTGCTGTACCGCCATCAACCGGGCGGCGCGGCGCATGATGCCGTACAGGCCGATGTAGACCACCCCGGCGCCCACGGTGATGGCCAGCCAGATGAGCACAAGGCCATGTTCGATGCGCACGATCAGGTCATGGGGTTCCTTGTATATCTCCACCATCGCCACCACGTGCTCGCCTTCTGCATCGAACAGCGGAATGTAGTTCTCGATGAACAACTGCTCAGGCGGGGTCACGAACTTTTGTTCGGAGCGGGCCTCTTCGAAGCCGTGGTAACTGGCCGAAACCCGCATTTTGTGCTCGAACGCCCGATCCAGGTCCTCATCGCCCTGAATCAGCTTGCCGGTCAGCGCCGGATTGCTCGACCAGATCACGGTGCGGTCCGGGGCGTAGATGTTGGCCAGCAGCATGTCTGGCAAGTGCGCGATGTGGTCGAGGAATTCGCCGCGGGCCCTGCGCCGCGCCACGGGGTCTACGCCTGGCAAAGGGTCCAGGTCTGTACGCGGGTCCAGCAGTTCACCCATGGTGCGCACATTGGGGATCGCCACATGGCGCACTTCAGCGTCAGCGATCGAAGTAATGAACTGTGCGGTGAGCAGCGCGTCACGCTCGACGCTTTCGTGGATGATGAAACGGCTGGAGATCAACCCCAGGCCTGCGGCCACCGAGAGGATGATGGCCAAGCTGACCCAGGCGTACCAACGCAAAAGGTTGAACGGCTTGCGCGGTGTGCCGGCGTCAGGGCTGGCGGGTGACTCGAGTGGGTCGGAACGGGAGGCGATGTCCATGGCGGCTACCACTGCTGAGCACCTTTGAAAGGTTATAGCCCAGAGTTGGGGAATCCATGACATTGATTTGCGCGAGGCCGATGCAAGGCTGCCTGCCAGCAGGTGCCCATCACAACGGCGAGTCCACTGCCAGCCCCTGTAACTTGCGGTATTCGCGCAGCACATTGGGCACATACCGCCGGGTTTCGGCGAAGGGCGGCACCGCTCCACGTCGGCGCACAGCATCCGGGCCAGCATTGTAGGCGGCGACGGCCAGGGTGATGTCGTTGTCGAATAGGTTGAGCATGCGTTTGAGGTAGCGGGCCCCACCCTGCACGTTGTCCTCCGGGTCAAGCACATCCTCGACCCCCATCTCCTTCGCCGTACCCGGCATCAACTGCATCAGCCCTACTGCCCCGGCCGCCGAGCGGGCCTTCGGGTTGTACCCTGATTCTGCCTTGATCAACGCATGCAGCAGTGCCTGTGGAACGTTGTGCATGCGCGCCGCCGCCGCCACCAAGTCAGCGTAGGGGCGCCCGGTGATCAATTGCGCATTGGCCGGGCCAGCCTGAGCAACGGGTTCGCGAATCACCCGTTCATAGTTGCGCCCGGGCCGGTGGACGTTGGTCAGCACGTAACCGCCCTTGGCATCGATGGCAATGTACACATCAGCCTGTGCGCTGGCCCCTGCCAGCCAGATCAATCCCAGGATAATCCCACGCATGTCGGTCGCCTCCCCGCCGTGCCCCCCGATATGGGGGAAATACCCCGGAAAACCCGGGCTTTTCTGCTACGACGCAAGCAATGTGCCGCTTGCCATGGCGCATGGCGCAAGGCCCCGAGGCAGACGTGCACGGCTGTTGCATGGCGCATGAAAACCCGAAAGGGCATGTCCCCATGCAGGAGGGCTTCACCATGCAGCGCAAACCCAAACGCCAATGTGGCTTCACCCTGCTCGAACTGCTGGTAGTGCTGGTGGTGCTGGGCTTGTTGGCCGGTATCGTCGCGCCCAAATACTTCAGCCAGTTGGGCCGTTCCGAGGCCAAGGTGGCACGGGCGCAGATCGAAGGGCTGGGCAAGGCCCTGGACCTGTATCGCCTGGAAGTCGGCCACTACCCCAACAGTGAGCAAGGCCTGCAGGCGCTGGTTGCCGCCCCCAGTGGCGAGGCCCGCTGGTCAGGCCCTTACCTGCAGAAAGCGATTCCACAGGACCCGTGGGGCCGTGCCTACATCTACCGCCAGCCAGGCGAAAACGGCGGCGAGTACGACTTGCTGTCCATGGGCAAGGATGGCCAGCCCGGTGGCGACGGTGAAAACGCCGAAATTACCAGTTGGCAATGAGGAGCAAGGCCATGCGCTATAGCCTGAAGGCCCTGGGTAGAGAGGGCGTGGTTCAATTGAACATCGATGCCGAGGATGCCGAACAGGCTCGGCGCAAGGTGCAAGACCAGGGGCTGCGTGTGGTCAGCGTGCGCAGCCAGGGTAGCGTGCTGGGGCACCTGCCATGGCGCCGCCAGGCCGCATTCGACCTGTTACTCTTCAGTCAGGAGCTGACCACGCTGCTACATGCCGGCCTGCCCTTGATCGATGCCCTGGAAAGCCTTGCGGAAAAAGCCCCCACCGCGGCAAGCCGTAAAGTGCTAGCGGCGCTGGTTGGCCAGCTGTACGAAGGCCGCTCGCTGTCCCAGGCCCTGGGCCAGCAGCCGCGGGTATTCCCGCCGTTGTACGTGGCGTTGGTCCAGTCCAGCGAGCGCACCGGGGCGCTGGGTGACGCCCTGCACCGTTATATCGGATACCGACAGCGCCTGGATCTGGTCCGGCAAAAACTGGTTGGGGCTTCGGTCTACCCGCTGCTGCTGCTGCTGGTGGGCGGTGGCGTGGTGCTGTTCCTGCTCGGCTACGTGGTGCCACGCTTCAGCCTGGTGTTCGAGGGCATGGGCAGCGAACTGCCCTGGCTCTCGCGCATGCTGATGCAGATCGGCCTGTTCCTGCATGCTCAGCAGCTGCCCCTGGCCCTGGCCACAGCAAGTGGCATCGGCGCGCTGGTGCTGCTGCGCAATAACCCCCTGCTGCGGCGTTGGACGTCACGCCAGGTTCGGCGAATGCCAGCCCTGCATCAGCGCCTGATGATGTATGAATTGGCGCGCTTCTATCGCTCGCTGGGCATTCTGCTGCAAGGCGGCATCCCCATCCTGACGGCCATGGGCATGGCCCGTGGGCTGTTGGGCAGCGCTGCAGCGCAAGGTTTGGAGCGGGCCTGCTGCGGGGTGGGTGAAGGGCTGCCGTTGTCGCAAGCGCTGGAAGCCGGGCAGTTGGTCACGCCTGTGTCACTACGCCTGCTGCGAGCGGGCGAGCAATCCGGCAATCTGGGCGAGATGCTTGAACGCTGCGCAGATTTCCATGACCAGGAGATAGGCCGCTGGGTGGAGTGGTTCGTGAAGCTGTTCGAACCGCTGCTGATGACCTTCATCGGGTTGCTTATCGGGGTGATCGTTATTCTGATGTACATGCCAATCTTCGAGCTGGCGTCGAGCATCCACTAGCCGGCACCGCCTGCCACGACACCGGCTTGCCGACGCACCAGGGCAAGGCCGGTGCCCTCTGGCACGGTGCGGGCCTGAGGGGTGGCCCGGGCGCTCAATAGTCGAACCGGTCCACCGCCCGCCGCCGCTCGTTGTCATCGCGCCGGTCATAGCTGGCAGTGGTCTGGATGTTGGCGTGATGCGCCAGCTTCTGCGCAATCGACAGGTCGTGTTCTTCGATCACCCGGGTGATGAACGCCCGGCGAAAATCATGCGGCATGATCTTCACCCCCACCTGCGCCCCGCGCTGACGGGCAATGTAGTAGATCGCATGCTTGGTGATGCGCGCGCGGGTAATGTGGTTGCCACGGCGGATGCGATTGAACAGGAAGGGATCGTCCGACGCGCCCTCTGGCAGCGACTGCCGGCGCAGTTCAAGCCAAGCCTGCAATTTTGCGAAAGCCCAGGGCGGCGCATACTTGATCAGTTGGCGGTTGCCTTTGCCCAACACCTGCAGGCTGCGTGCCTCGAAGTCCACCTGTTCCAGGTCGATGTCCACCGACTCCGACTTGCGCATGCCGGTGCCATACAGCAGTGCAATGATCGCCGCATCACGAACGCCCTGCGGGCGCGGGTCGGCGTCGCACACCTCCATCAGCTCGCGGATCAGGCTACGGCGAAGGTTGCGCCCCGGCGGCAGGCGGCTACCGGTGGCCGGCTTGACCTCACGGATGCGCAGCAACTGCTCATGATCGATCAGGCCCTGGCGCCAGGCTTCATTCATCACGCCACGTATTGCATTGACATAAAGTGACGAACTGTTGGGCGCATAGCCATCGGTGCGCAGCGCTGCGACCAGGCCGATCACGTGCCCTGGCTCAAGCTTGTGCCAGGGAATATCGACGAGGTTGCAGTCAGCGAAGCCCAGCCGGTCAGCAGCGTCCTGCAGGATGTAGCGCATGGTTTGCTGGCTGGAAGGCGCCAACCGGGCGAGGTACTGCAAGAGTGGATTTTGCGAGAGGTCGGACAAAACATGAATCCTGTAGCGAAGCCCGGAGCGTCATCGAGCGCTCCAGGCGTAAAGCGGCCTGCGCCATTTCCTTGAAGCTCAGGGACTTGGACACTGGCATGAGCTGAAATGGTATCCCATGGACTATCGTGGTAGCCATGACTCCCTGTCGATGAGGCACCATGGCACTGCACCGACTGACCCGTACCCACCCCCGCCTGAGCTTCGCTGCGCTGATCGGCATCCTTGGTGCGTGGCTGATTCCTGCCAGCGACATCGTGCAACGCATCCTCGCTGGCTGGAACCTGGGGGTCTGGCTTTATTTGCTGCTGGTGCTTTGGCTGACCTGGCGAGCCACGCCCGAGAAGGTTCGCGAGGTGGCTCAGGTCGAGGACGAAAACGCCGGGGTGGTGCTGTTCACCGTGTGCATTGCCGCCATCGCCAGCCTGGCGGCGGTCACCCTGCAACTGGTCTCAAGCCGCGGTCTGCAGGGCAGTGACCAAGCCCTGCACTACCTCTACACCGGTTTGACCGTGGCGGGCTCCTGGCTGCTCATCGGGTGTATCTTCACGCTGCACTATGCCCGGCTGTTCTACAACAGCGCGCCGCAGGCACCCGCGTTGCGTTTCGCCGACGGTGAACGCAACCCCGACTACTGGGACTTCCACTACTTCTCGTTCACCATCAGCGTCGCCGTACAAACCTCCGACATCGGCGTAGCCAGCCGGGGTATGCGCAGGGTGGTGCTGGCACATTCACTGGTAGGCTTCGTGTTCAACACGGCAATCCTCGGCTTTACCATCAATATCGCTGCCGGCCTGCTCGGCTAGTATGCGCCGGGCGCAAGCGCCGATCCGGCCACACACCATTTGCAGTTGCTCGGCCGCCAGCACCAGCCCCATGCGCACATGCCCCGCCGCGCTGGGCCCGAAAGCATCGCCCGGCAGCAGTGAGACGCCCTCCTCTATCAAAAGCCGCTGGGCGAAGGCCTGGGCACTCAGCCCGGTTTCGCGGATATCAAGCATCACGAACATGCCCCCCGCCGGTCGGTGGGCACGCACCCCAGGGCAATCGGCCAAGGCCTTGCACACCAGGTCGCGCCGCTCGCGGTAGGCCTTGCGCATCTGTTGTACCGCAAGCAAGTCATGCTCCAACGCTACGCAAGCCCCCTGCATGACAAACTCTGGCAAGCCAAACAACATGGTCATGGCCAGGTTGGTCAGGTGGGTGGTCAGCGCCGGGGGGCCGACCACCCACCCCACGCGCCAGCCGCTCATCGCGTGCGACTTGGACACGCTGTCAATGATCACGCAGCGCTCGCGCATGCCGGGCAGTTGCGCAGGGGCGACCGCTTCGCCGTCGTACAGCAGGCCACTGTAGACCTGATCGCACACCAGCCACAGATCATGGTCGCGACAAAGCTGAGCAAGCTGCAGCATGTCCTGCGGGGAGATGGCGCAGCCGGTCGGGTTGTGCGGCGTGTTCAGCAGCAGCCCGCGGGTACGCGGGGTTATCGCTTGCGCCACGGCGCGCGGGTCGAGCCGAAAGCCGTGCTCCGGGCTTACGGCCACCTGCACCGGCCGCGCGCCGCAAGCGCCGAATACACCGTGGTAGGTGACATACATGGGCTCAGCGACGATCACCTCATCCCCCGGCCCGAACAGGCATTGGCAGACGGCATACAGGGCACACTGCGCGCCAGCGAGCACCATCACTTGCTCGACACTGACCTCAGGGCCGGTGCGGCGTGCAATCGCCTGGCGCAGGGCCAGGCTGCCACGCACATCGCTGTAGTGAGTGTCGCCGCGGCGCAAGCTGCTGACCGCAGCATCCACGATGGCCTTCGGCGTGTCGAAGTCAGGATCGCCCACCGACAGCAGGAAAATCTCGCGCCCTTCGCGACGCAGGGCCTGTGCCTGATAGTGGATGTCCCAGGCAGCAGCGGTTTCACCGGCGATGCGTTGAGTGAGCCTGGAATAGCGCATGACTGTCTCCTTGTCTGCCCAGCTCGCACCGCTCGTCCGAAAACGAAGTGTGCCGAATGGAGTTAAAAGTAGCAGAACCCTTCGCCACCTCTGGCACCGCCTGCCAACGAAAACGTTTGCCTGGCCATTTGCTGCCAAACGGCGAACACCCGCTGTTTGTGACGAGGGTCAAGGGTCAGTGCATTTGGCGTACTTTCGGCAGAACAGCGGGCCGTGGGGTGCTATCTTTAGTTTCCCGGCGGCCGCGCGCGGCTCCCCGATCACCCGCCCAGAAAAGGACAAGGAGGCTGGCATGAACAAGATGACGTTCCCCAACGCCTGCCAGGTGATGCGCTGGCACTTCCACCCGCTGGGTTTCGAGGCCAACATGGATGCGCCACGCAGCATGATCGCGCGCCTGTTCGACCGTGCCACGGGCGAAACGCTGCTGGCGATTGCCGGCATCCCCTGCACGGCGATCATGGCGGCAGCCGATGTCGAACGCATCATTGAGGCCGTAGAAGCCGAAATGGATGCCTTCGTACCGGTTTTCGCCCTGCGTGACGCCGGCTAGGCGACCGCCTCCGGGGTTTGCTGCAATACCTGCAATGTCCCCATGAACTGCTCGGCCGGCACCGGCTGCCCCAGCAGGTAACCCTGTAGCGAATCACAGCCCAGGCGCGTCAGGAAATCCTGCTGGCCACCGGTTTCCACACCTTCGGCAACGATACGCAAGCCCAACGCCTGGCCCAACGCCACGATGGCCGAGACAATGGCTGCGTCGTCGCTGTCCTGCTCCAGGTCGCGGACAAAGCCGCGGTCAATCTTCAGCTCGTTGGCGGGTAAGCGCTTGAGGTACATCAGGCTCGAGTAGCCGGTACCAAAGTCGTCGATGGAAAGGTCCACCCCCATGTCGGACAGCCGCTGCAGCACCGCCAGGCTGGCATCGGCATCATGCATGGCAGTGGTTTCGGTGATCTCGAGGGTCAGGCTGTTGGCTGGCAGATCATTGTCGCGCAGGGCGCGGGCAACGCTGTCAACCAGGCCGGCATGACAAAACTGGATCGCGGACAGGTTGACCGCCATGCGCCAGTTTTCATGCCCTTGGTCAAGCCATTGGCGCATCTGCCGGCACGCCTCGTCCAGTACCCATTCGCCAATCGGGATGATCAGGCCGGTTTTTTCCGCCAGGCCAATGAAACGATCCGGCAGCAACAGACCGTGCTGCGGGTGCTGCCAGCGCAACAGGGCCTCTGCGCCGATCGCCTGGCAAGCCCGCGCAGCGAATTTAGGCTGGTAGTGCAGGCGGAACTGGCGTTGCTCCAAAGCCATGCGCAGGTCCTGCAGCAGCTGCAACTGTTGGCGGGCATTGCTGTTCATGGAAATGTCGAAGAAGCTGTAGCCATTCTTGCCGGCGCTCTTGGCGTGATACATGGCAGCATCCGCGTTGCGCAGCAACTCCAGCTGGTCTTGGCCATTACCCGGATACAGGGCAATGCCCACGCTCGCCGTCAATTGCAAGTCATGCTCGGTCACGCGGAACGCCCGTGATATCAGGTTGACCTGTTTGACCGCCACATCCATGGCATCTGCAGGCTCCTGCAGTGCCACCAGCAACACGAATTCATCGCCGCCAATGCGCGCCAGCGTATCCTGGCTGTGCAAGTGGCCGCGCAAGCGTGCGGCCACTGCCTTGAGCAGCAGGTCGCCCACATGGTGACCAAATGCATCATTGACCGGCTTGAAGCCGTCCAGGTCGATGAACATCAGCGCAAAGCAACCGCCCTGCTCCGCCACCTTGCCGATCGCCTGCTCGATACGGTCGGAAAGCAGCGTGCGGTTGGGCAGGCCGGTCAGCGTGTCATGCAGCGCCAACTGGGTCAGTTCCTGGTTGGCGAGGGTCAGCGACCGCGCAAGCTCTGCTGTGCGTGCCTCCAGGCGCGCATCGAGTACCGAAGTCAGCAACGCCACTGCGAGCACCGCCAAGGTAGTGATGAGCACCAGATAGACCAGCCCGTCCCCTTGCAACCCGTCTGCCAGGGCGCCGCAGAAACTGCCCTTCTGGAAGTTGGCTGCGGCCATGCCGGTGTAGTGCATGCCAACGATGGCAATGCCCATCAGCACAGCCGCCAGCCCTCGGATCTGGCGCACGTAAGGGGTATGCTGGCGCAGCCGGAAAGCGATCCACAGTGCCGCCGCCGACGCGCCCACAGCGATCGCCAGCGAGGCGCCGAACAGCGTCGGGTCATAGTCGATGCCCGGTAACATGCGCAGCGCTGCCATCCCGGTGTAATGCATGCAGCTGATGCCGGCGCCCATGATAAGCGCGCCAAACCCCAGTTGCAGCCACGGCAGGCTCGGTTGGCTCACCAGCCACAAGGCAAACCCCGAGGAGAGCACGGCGATCAACAATGACAATGCTGTCAGGCCAACGTCATAGCCCAGATCGATCGGCAGGCTGAAGGCGAGCATGCCGATAAAGTGCATCGACCAGACGCCGATCCCCATCGCCAACGCTCCACCGCCCATCCAGATGAGCACCGCCCTGCCTCGGGCAGTAGCGATGCGGCCGGTAAGGTCCAGGGCGGTGTAGGAGGCCAGAATGGCCACGCACAGTGAGATCAGCACCAGCGAAGAAGAGTAACTACCGGTCAGCATCGAGAGTTCCAGCGGCGGGACAAGGGGGGCCCGAAAAAGCTGACGATTGTACTCAAGCTTTGGCGAAACGCACGGGATTTCTGGACACGAAAATGGATCCAAAAATTACCCGAACAGGCCGTTAGGCCTGCCGTAGAGCGCCCGGATCAGCCAATGACATTAAAGTGCCATCTGTCGGCTTCCCACTCTCCACACGGCGCTCATAAAAATAGACCAAAGGCTTGGCTCAGGCCTGCCTTCACTCCTGCTCGGCAAACGCTTGCTCGGCATCCCAGCCACCGCCCAGCGCAGCGATGAGCTGCACGCTGGCCACCAGCCGCCCCTGCAACAGGTTCAACACGCTGCGCTCGTTGCTCAGTGCCGTAGTCTGGACATTGACGACATCCAGATAACCGATCAGCCCGGCCCTGTACTGGTTGTCGGTCAGGCGCAACGATTCACGCGCAGCATCCAGAGCTTCCTGGCGCACGACCGCCTCGTCGCCGTAAACCTTTAGCTGTACCAGGTAATTCTCGACTTCCTTGAAGCCGTCGAGCACGGTCTGGCGGTACTGCGCCACGGTCTGGTCGTATACCGCGACCGTGCGATCAACCTCCGCGCTGCGCTTGCCGGCATCGAAGAGTGTCAGTGCCAGTTGCGGCCCTACCGACCAGTAACGGTTGGGCAACTGTATCCAATCATTGAAGGTACTGCTGGAATAGCCACCACTCATGCTCAGGCTCAAGTCCGGGAAATACGCGGCACGTGCCACGCCGATGTTGGCGTTGGCGGCCATCACATTGCGTTCGGCCGAAGCGATGTCCGGGCGACGTTCCAGCAGTTGCGACGGCAGGCTCACCGGAATCTGCGGCAACGCCGGGATGCTGTTGCTGTCGGCGAGGGCAAACTCCGCTGGGGCCTTGCCCAGCAACACGGCAATGGCGTTTTCGAACTGTGCACGTTGCCAGGCCAGGTCTATCAGGTCAGCTTGGGTGGTCTTGAGCTGGGTGCGGGCCTGGGCCACGGCGTCAGGGCCGGAGACGCCTGCGCGGTACTGGTTTTCAGTCATGCGCAACGACCGCTCATACGTCGCGACGGTGGCTTCCAGGAGGCGCTTTTGCTCATCGATCACGCGCAACTGCAGGTAGTTCTGTACCAGTTCAGACTGCTGGCTTAGGCGGATTGCGGCAAGGTCGGCGAAGCTTGCTTGGGCACTGGCTTCGTTGGCGTTCATGGTCTCACGCAACTTGCCCCACAGGTCGATTTCCCAGCTCACGCCAAGCTGCGCGTTGTAAGTGTTGCGAATTCCGCTGCTGTTGTTGGACAGGCTGGAGCTCGAACTGCCGGTACCCTGGGCCGAGCGATTCTTGCTGGTTGTCAGGTCCAGGCTTGGGAACAACGACGCACGGCTGCTGCGCACCAGCGCTTGGGCCTGGCGATACTGGGCTTCGGCCTGAGCCACACTCTGGTTGCTGCGGTTGAGCTCCTCGACCAAGGCGTTGAGCCCGGGGTCACCATAGATTTCCCACCACGCGCCACGGGCGATGGCATCGGACGGGTTGGCCTGGGTCCAGCCCTCGGCCTGCTTGAACTGCGCCGGCGTGCTCAGCTCTGGGCGATGGTAGTCCGGGCTCAGGGTACAGGCGCTCAGCAGCGCCACGCACAAACCGGCACCGACCAGGCGCGAACCACGCCCGCAGGTCAGCAGTTGCAGGGCACGGTGGAGTGGAGAATGGGCAAAGTTCATAGCGGGGTATCCAGAGCGGCATCGGTGCGCACGCCGCGCCAATGGTTGAATCGGTGGCGCAGGCGGTCGAGGTACAGGTACACCACCGGCGTCGTATACAGGGTCAAGACTTGGCTGAAGACCAGGCCGCCGATGATCGTAAGCCCCAGCGGCTGGCGCATTTCCGCGCCCTCGGCGCGGCTGAGCAGCAAGGGCAAGGCGCCCAGCATGGCCGCCAGCGTGGTCATCAGGATCGGCCGCAGGCGCAGCAGGCAGGCGCGGCGGATCGACTCTTCAGGCGTCAGGCCCTGTTGGCGTTCCAGTTGCAGCGCCAGGTCGATCATCAGAATGGCGTTCTTCTTCACCACGCCAATCAGCAGGAACAGCCCCAGCAGCGAGATCAGGCTGAACTCGCCCCCGGTGACGTAAAGCGCGAGCAAGGCCCCCACGCCAGCGGAGGGCAAGGTGGAGAGGATGGTCAGCGGGTGAATGTAGCTCTCATAGAGTATGCCCAGTACCAGATACACCAGCACCAATGCGCCAAGGATCATGAACGGCTGGCCTTGCTGGGTCTTGGCGAAGGCATCTGCGGTGCCACCCAGCTTGGCAATCACCTCTTCGGGCAGACCGAGCTTGGCCACCGCCCGCTCCACCGCGGCCATTGCCTGGTCGGCGCTGTAGCCTTCGGCAATGTCGAAGGCGATGTCTTCGGCAGCGAACTGGCCCTCATGGCTGACCCGGTCGTTCGCCAGGCTGTTCTCGTAATGGGCGATGGTCGACAATGGCACGCGCGCCCCGTCGCTGGTGATCACCTGCACCTGCTCCAGGCTGCTCGGGTCCCAGGCGTATTTCGGGTTGATCTCAAGCACCACCTGGTACTGGTTGAGGCTGTCGTAGATGGTCGAGATCTGCCGTTGACTGTAGGCGTTGTTCAGTACGGTGGTGACCATGTCCATGTCGATGCCCAGGCGCTTGGCCTGGTCGCGATCGACTACCAGGGTCACCTGCTGGGTACCAGAACCGTCGCGGGCGTCGATGGCGGTCAGTTCGGGCAGCGCGCGCATGGCTGCCACCACCTTGGGGAACCACTGGCGCAACGCTGTCAGGTCGCCGCTCTGCAAGGTGTACAGGTACTGCGACGAAGTCTGGTCACGGCCACCGCCGCCCAGCTGCAGGTCCTGATCAGCCATCAGGAACAGCCGACCGCCAGGTACCTTGGGCATTTCCTTGCGCAAACGCTCGATGACCTGCTGCGCATCGATCTTGCGCTCGCTGATCGGTTTCAGGCGCACCAGGACCATGGCGTTGTTGGTACCACTGTTGCCGCCAATGAACCCGGCAACACTCTGCACGGCCGGGTCGGCCAGCAAGGCACGGCGGTAGATTTCCATCTTCGGCTGCATCACGGTGAACGACAGCCCGTCGTCACCGCGGATGAAGCCCATCAGCTGCCCGGTGTCCTGCTGCGGGATCAACGTTTTCGGCACCACCACATACAGCACGATGTTCAGGCCGATGGTCGCCAGCAGGCTGATCAAGGTCAGGCGCTTGTGGCGAAGGGCCCAACCCAGGCTGCGATCGTAGCCTTCGACCATGCGCTTGTGCAGGTTATCGCTCCAGCGCTGCAAACGCGACTGGTCCGCGCGGTGGGGCTTGAGCCAGCGGGCACAGAGCATCGGGGTCAAGGTCAGCGACACCACCAGCGAGACGATGATCGCCGCCGCCAGCGTAATCGAGAACTCCTGGAACAGGCTGCGCACGATGCCGCCCATGAACAGGATCGAAACGAACACCGCCACCAGCGAGACGTTCATCGACAGCAAGGTAAAGCCGACTTCCTTGGCGCCGAGGAACGCCGCACGCATCGGCGGCTGGCCGTCCTCGATATGCCGCGAAATGTTCTCCAGCACCACGATGGCATCGTCCACCACCAGGCCTGTGGCGAGGATCAACGCCATCAGCGACAGGTTGTTCAGCGAAAAACCGCACAGGTACATCACCGCGAAGGTACCCACCAGCGATACCGGGACCGCCAGGCTGGGGATCAACGAGGCGCGCAGACTGCCAAGGAACAAGTAGACCACGAGGATGACCAGCCCCACGGCGATCAGCAGCGTGTGCTCGGCTTCCTTGAGGGTGGCCTTGATGACCGGCGAACGGTCCATGGCCACGTTCAACTGCACGCTGGCCGGCAGCAGCGACTGCAGGGCCGGCAACTGCGCGTGGATCTGGTCGACGGTCTCGATGATGTTGGCGCCGATCTGACGGTTGATTACCAACAGCACGGCACTCTGATCGTTGAAAAAGCCGCTGTTGTAGCGGTTCTCGACGCCGTCGGTGATGGTCGCCACGTCGGACAGGCGCAGTATCGTACCGTTCTCCTGCCGGATCACGACCGGTTCGTAATCCTTGGCTTTTTCCAGCTGATCATTGGCCCGTACCTGCCAGCTGCGCTCGCTGTCTTCGACGTAACCCATCGGCCGGCGCTGGTTGGCGTTGGCTACCGCAGTGCGCACGTCGTCCAGGGCCAGGCTGTACTGGTTGAGCAGTTGCGGCTCGACGGAAATGCGCACAGCCGGCAACGAACTGCCGCCGATCTGTACCTCCCCTACCCCACTGACCTGAGCCAGGCTCTGCGACAGTATGGTGTCAGCCAGATCGTAAAGCTGGCCCTTCTGCAACACGTCCGAGGTCAGCGACAGCACCATGATCGGCGCCTGCGACGGGTTGAGTTTCTTGTAGGTCGGCATGCTGCGCATGCCGCTGGGTAGCAGGTTGCGCGTGGCATTGATCGCCGCTTGAACCTCGCGCGCGGCACCGTCGATGTCCCGCCCTTGCTCGAAGCCGATGATCACCCGGGTCGAGCCCTGGTTGGAGCTGCTGGTCAGGGTGGTGACACCGGCGATACTGCCAAGCTTGCGCTCCAGCGGCGTGGCGACTGTTGAAGCCATCACCTCAGGGCTGGCGCCAGCCAGGTTGGCCTGCACCACGATCACCGGGAAGTCGATCTGTGGCAACGGCGAAACCGGCAGCAGGCCGAAACTGACGCCACCGAGCAGCATGATCGCCAGGCTCAGCAGCATGGTTGCCACGGGCCGGCGAATGAACGGGCCGGACAGGTTCATGCTTCGGCCTGCTTCGCGTCGGTGGCCGGGCGCCAGCGGCGTGCCAGGCGGTCGAAGTACAGGTAGATGACCGGCGTTGTGAACAGCGTCAGCACCTGGCTGACCAGCAAGCCGCCGACCATGACCAGGCCCAGCGGCTGGCGCAGCTCGGCGCCCGAACCTGTGGCCAGCATCAGCGGTATTGCGCCGAACAGCGCGGCCAGGGTGGTCATCAGGATCGGCCTGAAGCGCAGCAGCGCAGCCTGGTAGATGGCGTCATGCGGGCTCATGCCTTGGTTGCGCTCGGCCTCGAGGGCGAAGTCGATCATCATGATCGCGTTCTTCTTGACGATGCCGATGAGCAGGATGATGCCAATGATGGCGATCATGCCCAGGTCGTTGCCGCTGAGGATCAACGCCAGCAAGGCGCCGACCGCCGCCGACGGCAAGGTCGAAAGGATGGTGATCGGGTGAATGTAGCTCTCGTACAGCACGCCGAGCACGATATACATGGTCACCACGGCGGCAAGGATCAGCAGCAAGGTGCTCGACAGCGACGCCTGGAAGGCCTCGGCAGCCCCCTGGAAGCGGGTCTGCACCCCGATAGGCATGCCGATTTCCTGCTGTACCTGCTCGATCACCTTGACCCCTTCGCCCAGAGAAGCGCCGTGGGCCAGGTTGAACGACATCATCACAGCCGGGAACTGGCCGATGTGGGAAATCGCCAGCTGCGCCTGGCGCTGCTCGATGCGCGCCAGGGCCGACAGGCGCACCTGCCCCCCGTCACTGGCTTTGACATGGATCGACTCCAACGCCTGCGGCCCGATGCTTGCTGCATCACGCGACTGCAGCACCACCCGGTACTGGCTGGCCTGGGTATAGATGGTCGAGATCTGCCGTTGACCGAAGGCGTCATACAGGGCGTTGGTGATTTGCGACACATCGATGCCCAGGCGGCTGGCCATGTCACGGTCGATCACCAGGTACACCTGCAGCCCCTTGTCCTGCAGGTCGCTGGCCACGTCCTGCAGTTCCGGGCGCTGTTGCAGCGCAGTGACCAGCTTGGCGCTCCACTGCGCGAGCAGGTCAGCATCGGGCGAAGACAAGCTGAACTGGTACTGGGTGCGGCTGACACGATCCTCGATGCTCAAGTCTTGCACCGGCTGCATGAACAGGCGGATGCCGACCAGCTTGTCGAGCTGAGGCTGCAAGCGGCTGATCACCTCGCCGGCCGTCACGTCGCGTTCGCCATGGGGCTTGAGGTTGATCAGCAGACGCCCACTGTTGAGGGTGGCATTGTCACCGTCCACACCGATGTAGGACGACAGGCTCTGCACCGCCGGGTCCTGCAGGATGATCGCGCTCAGCGACTGTTGGCGTTCACTCATGGCGGTGAACGAGGTGGACTGCGGCGCTTCGGAGATACCCTGGATCACCCCGGTGTCCTGGACCGGGAAGAAGCCCTTGGGCACCACCATGTACAGGAAAACGGTCAGCGCCAGGCTGGCGACCGCCACCAGCAAGGTCAGCGGCTGGTGCCGGAGCACCCATTGCAGGCCACGGCCATAGTGTTCGGTCAGCCAGTCGATCCACGCACCACTGGCGCGGTAGAAGCGGCCTTGCTCCTCTTCCTTGGGTTCACGCTTGAGCAGGCGTGCGCACATCATGGGTGTCAGGGTCAGCGAGACCACCAGGGAAATCAGGATAGCGACCGCCAGCGTGATGGCGAATTCGCGGAACAGCCGGCCCACTACATCGGCCATGAACAGCAGCGGGATGAGCACGGCAATGAGCGAAAAGGTCAGGGAGATCAGGGTGAAACCGATCTGCCGCGCGCCCTTGAGCGCAGCCTGCATGGGCGTCTCGCCCTCCTCGATGTGCCGCGAGATGTTCTCCAGCATGACGATGGCGTCATCGACCACGAAACCGGTGGCGATGGTCAAGGCCATCAGGGTCAGGTTGTTGATCGAGAAGCCGGCCAGGTACATCACGCCGAAGGTGCCGATCAATGACAGCGGCACGGCAATCGACGGGATGATGGTGGCACTGACGCGGCGCAGGAAGACAAACGTCACCATCACCACCAGGACGATGGCGATCAGCAGTTCGTGCTGCACATCCTTGACCGCGGCGCGGATGGTCTGGGTGCGGTCGGTCAGCACCGCCACCTCGAGGCCGGCTGGCAGGTTGTCGGTGATCGACGGCAGCAGGTCCTTGATGCGATCGACCACCTCGATGACATTCGCACCGGGCTGGCGCTGGATGTTCAGCAGTACCGCCTGGCTCTGGTTGGCCCATGCTGCGAGGCGTTCGTTCTCGGCCCCGTCGACGATTTCGGCGACGTCCTTGAGGCGCAGCGGCGCACCGTTGTTGTACGCCAGGATCAGGTTGGCGTACTCCTCGGGCGAGCGCAGCTGGTCATTGGCATCGAGCATCGACACCCGGGTCGGGCCATCGAAGTTGCCTTTGGGCTGATTGACGTTGGAGGCACCGACCAGGGTACGCACGTCTTCAAGGTTCAGGCCATTGGCGGCCAACGCATCGACGTTGACCTTGATGCGCACGGCCTGGCGCTGGCCACCGGCGATGCTGACCATGCCCACGCCGCTGATCTGCGCCAGCTTCTGCGCTACACGGGTATCGACCAGGTCGTTGAGCTTGGGCAACGGCATGGTCTTGCTGGAAATGGCCAGGGTCAACACCGGAGTATCGGCAGGGTTGACCTTGTTGTACACCGGAGGGGCCGGCAGGTCGCTGGGCAACAGGTTGCTGGCGGCGTTGATCGCAGCCTGTACCTGTTGCTCGGCGACGTCCATGTTCATGTCCAGGCTGAAGCGCAGGGTCAGCACCGAGGCACCGCCAGAACTGGTCGATGCCATCTGGGTCAGGCCCGGCATCTGGCCGAACTGGCGCTCGAGCGGCGCCGTGACGGCACTGGTCATCACCTGCGGGCTGGCGCCCGGATACAGGGTCATGACCCGGATGGTCGGGTAATCGACCTGCGGCAAAGCCGAAACCGGCAGCAGCGTGTACGCGATCAGGCCGGCCAGCACGATGGCCAGCATGCTCAGCGTGGTGGCGACCGGGCGAAGGATGAACAGACGCGACAGGTTCATGCGCCCGCCTTGCCTGCCGCTTCGCTGGTCTGGGCCGAGCCTTTGCTGTCCTGCCCCTGCAGGTGCTGGCCAGGCGTGGCCGGTACCTGCGAGCTGTCCTCAACCACGTCGACCTTGGAGCCCTCGCGCAGACGGTCGGTGCCCTCGAGCACCAGGCGGTCACCCGCCTTCAGGCCTTCGAGGATGACACTGTTCTCACCGTCACTGGGGCCAACCTTGAGCTTGCGCACATTCACCGTGTTGTCGGCAGTGACGACATAGGCGAAGGTGCCGTCGTTGCCGAACTGGATGGCCGCCGCCGGGGCCATGACGACCTGCTTGAGGGTGTCGGCCAACAGGCGCACGTTGACGAACTGGTTGGGGAACAGCGCCATGTCCTTGTTCTCGAAGCGGCCTTTGAACTTCAGGGTACCGGTGGTGATGTCTATCTGGTTGTCGATGCTGGCCAGCACACCCGTGGACTGCAGTTTGCTGTCGCCACGGTCCCAGGCCTCGACCGGCAGGCTTGCACCGCTGCGATAGCGCTCCAGAACCGTGGTCAGCTCGGTTTCCGGCAAGGTGAACGCGACGCTGATCGGTTCGGTCTGGGTGATGACCACCAGTGCGGTGGTGTCATTGGCCGCCACCAGGTTGCCCAGGTCGAGCTGACGCAGGCCCACCCGGCCACTGATCGGCGCGCGGATCTGGGTGAATTCGAGGTTCAGGCGGGCATCGTTGACCTGAGCCTGGTTGGTTTTGACAAGCCCCTGGAACTGCGCCACCTGAGCTTGGGCCGTATCGAGTGTCTGCTTGGCGATGCTGTCCTCGGCGTACAGGCCTTTATACCGCGCCAGGTCGACCTGGGCGTTCTTGAGCTGTGCCTGGTTCTGCGCCAGCGTACCTTCGGCCTGCTGCAGCGCGATGCGGTAGGAGCGCGGGTCGATCTCGGCGAGCAAGTCGCCAGCCTTGACCTGCTGGCCCTCCTTGAAGTGGATTTTCACCAGCTCACCGGCAACGCGGCTACGTACGTTGACGGTGTTGGTGGCGGTGACCGTGCCAAGCGCCTTGTAGTAGAGCGGGAAGTCGCCCAGCCGTGCGGGTTCTACGCGCACGGGCACTGCCTCTGTGGAGCCCCCGAAACCGGGGCGCCCCATGCCGATGCCCATCCCTTTGCCCGGCCGCCCGCCGCCCGGTTCATGTTGGCCAGGCGTTGCAGCGGGCCACAACCACCAGGCCAGCAAGGCCACCAGCAGCAGGATCAGCAGGCCAACCAGCCAGCGACGAGGGGATCGGGAGACGGAAACTTGCATGGGTTGAACGAACCTTGTTCGGAATGACGACTGGGGAAGGTGAACGATAAGCACTGGCACTCTTTTAGCAAAGGCCCTTTACCAGAGGTTTACCTTTGCCTGACGTTGCCAAGAGTTTGAACTTTAAATGAAAACGGCCCGGAGTGTGTTCCGGGCCGTTACAGGGTGTTGCTTGGAAAGGCAAGGCGCTGGAGAGTTCCGCAGCCGGAGCCGGGAACATAGCCTGCCCCAGGCTCAATGCCAGGCAGCGACGGGCCGCGTCAGCATCCCTGACTAGCCCCGCTGACTGGCATCAGCCCTATACGCTCCTTACTTCAATACCGCCAGGGCCGCGTCGTAGTTCGGCTCGTCAGCGATTTCGCCAACCAGCTCGCTGTGCAGCACCTTGTCGTTTTCGTCCAGCACCACCACGGCACGGGCAGCCAGGCCAGCCAGCGGGCCGTCAGCGATGGCCACACCGTAGTTTTCGAGGAACTCGCGACCACGCAGGGTCGACAGGTTCTTCACGTTCTCCAGGCCTTCAGCGCCGCAGAAGCGCGCCTGGGCGAACGGCAGGTCGGCGGAAATGCACAGCACCACGGTGTTGGCCACATCGTTGGCCTGGGCGTTGAACTTGCGCACCGAGGTGGCGCAGGTCGGGGTGTCGACGCTTGGGAAGATGTTCAGCACCTTGCGCTTGCCGGCGAAGTCCTTCAGCGACTTGTCGGCCAGGCCTTCACCTACCAAGGAAAAGGCGGGAGCCTGGGCACCGGCCTGCGGCAGCTCGCCGTTGACCTGAACCGGGTTGCCTTTGAGAGTCACTTGAGCCATGGACGAAATCCTTATGCGGGGTTTGAAAAGGACACTGAGTTAAGCATGAAGGCGCCCGGGTGCCTATGGGGTTAAATGAAATTGTTCTATTGCCTGACAGTTTTTGTGGACAAAAAAATGTCCGGGTTGCACCAGGCAGCCCGGACATTGATCAGCGCGAAGGACGGGTCAGCCCAGCAGGCCGTACACCACGGACGTCAGCGCGACCAGGCCAACCACCACAACGAAAACGTTGGACAGCGCGCCACTGTACTTGCGCATCGATGGCACGCGGCGGATCGCGTACATCGGCATCAGGAACAGCAACACGGCGATGATCGGGCCACCCAGCGACTCGATCATGCCCAGGATGCTCGGGTTCAGGGTGGCGACGATCCAGCACACCACCAGCATCAGCGCGGCGACCACACGGTCCAGCGCCTTGGCGCCCGGGCGTGCGCCGGTCTTGGCGATGATGCCCTTCAGGCCCTCGCTGGCACCGATGTAGTGCCCCAGGAACGACTTGGCGATGGCGACGAAGGCGATCAGCGGCGCGGCGAAAGCGATCGTCGGGTTACTGAAGTGGTTGGCCAGGTAAGACAGGATCGACAGGTTCTGCGCCTTGGCTTCAGCCAATTGAGCGCTGTCGAGGGTCAGTACGCAGCTGAACACGAAGAACAGCACCATGGCCACCATCAGCAGGTGCGCGCGGGCCAGGATCTGGCCGCTGCGCTCGTCAGCGTGGTCGCCATACCGGCGCTTCTGGTCCACGGCAAAGGCCGAGATGATCGGCGAGTGGTTGAACGAGAACACCATCACCGGGATCGCCAGCCACACGGTGTGCAGGAAAGCCGAGCCCGATGGCAACTGAGAAGCGCTATCGAGGATCCCCCCGGTCCAGTGCGGAACCAGGTAAAGGCCCAGCAGCGCCAGGGCGACGATGAACGGGTACACCAGCAGGCTCATGACTTTCACCGTGGCCTGCTCACCGCAGCGTACGATGGCCAGAAGACCGAGGATCAGCACGAACGACAATAACGCCCGCGGCGGCGGGGTCATGTGCAACTGATGCTCCATGAAGCTGGCGACGGTGTTGGTCAGCGCCACGCTGTAGATGAGCAGGATCGGGAAGATGGCGAAAAAGTACAGCACGGTGATCAATGCACCGGCCTTGATGCCGAAATGCTCTTGCACCACGTCCGTGATGTCGCCGTCACCACGCCCGGACAGTACGAACCGGGTCAGGCCGCGGTGGGCGAAATAGGTCATCGGGAACGCCAGTGCGGCGAGAATCAGCAGCGGCCAGAAACCACCGAGGCCCGCATTGATCGGCAGGAACAAGGTGCCTGCGCCGATGGCGGTGCCAAACAGCCCCAGCATCCAGGTAGTGTCATGACGGGACCAGCTGCCAAGGGCAGCCGGGGTCGATTCGAAGCGTTGATCAACGCTTGGGGCCTGCTCGTTCATTCCGGGTGCAACTCCACTCGCAAGACTGCAACAGGGCTGGGAATGGCGAAACAGAGGCCTCGCACACCCCAACCAGAAAAGAGGGGCGCGATTGTGCACTGAAACCGTGCGGATGCGAAGCCCCGCCCGAGGGACGGTTGCACTTGTCTTTACAAGCGGGTTGCACTATGAGGTCACCTTGGGGCGCTGTCGCGCCACAAGGCCGCTCCTGCGGGCGCTCGCGAGGCCTTGCAGGAGCGGTATGGCGCAGTGTTACTTCTGGACGGCAGCGAACGCTTCGGCCACCCGTTGCAGGTTGGCAGGGCGCAGGCCGGACATGCACACCCGGCCGCTGTCGATCAGGTACACCCCGAACTCGTCGCGCAGGCGACGGACCTGCTCGACGCTGAAACCGGTGTAGCTGAACATGCCACGTTGGCGCAGGAAGAACTGGAAGTCCTGGCCTGGCAGCAGCACGGCCAGCGCATCGACCAGGGCCTGGCGCATATCGAGGATACGCTTGCGCATCACCTCGACTTCAGCGGCCCACTTCGCATTCAGCGCTGCATCGCCGAGCACGCCAGCCACCAGCTGAGCGCCGAAGTTGGGCGGGCTGGAGTAGTTGCGCCGTACAGTCGCCTTGAGCTGGCCAAGCACGCTTTGGGTGGTGTCTTCATCGTCGCAGACGACCGACAGGCCCCCTACCCGCTCACCGTACAGCGAGAAGATCTTCGAGAACGAGTTGCTGACCAGGCAAGGTACGCCGGCCCGGGCCATTTCGCGGATGGCGTACGCGTCTTCCACCAACCCCTCGCCGAAGCCCTGGTAGGCGATGTCGAGGAACGGGATCAACTGGCGCGCCTTGACCACTTCCACCACTTGCTGCCACTGGTGCTGGGTAAGATCGGCACCGGTGGGGTTATGGCAGCACGGATGCAGCAGCACGACACTGTTGCCTGGCAATGTCTGCAAAGTCGCCAGCATGCCATCGAAGTCCACGCCACGGCTGGCCTGGTCGAAGTACGGATAGCTGTGCACCTTGAACCCTGCACCTTCGAAGATGGCGCGGTGGTTGTCCCAGGTCGGGTTGCTGACCCAGACTTCGGAGGCCGGGAAGTAACGCTTGAGGAAATCGGCGCCGACCTTGAGCGCGCCGGAGCCGCCGACGGTCTGCACGGTCGCCACGCGCTTGCCGGTCACGGCTGGGTGGTCGGCACCGAACAGCAGCGCCTGGATCGCCTGGCGGTAACTGGCCAGGCCTTCCATCGGCAGGTACAGCGAGGCCTCGTGGGCCACGCCGGCGATGCGTTTTTCAACGGCATCCACTGCTTCGAGCTGCGGCACCACGCCGGCCTCATCGTAATAAAGGCCGATACTCAGGTTGACCTTGTCGGCGCGCGGGTCGGCCTTGAAGGTTTCCATCAACGAGAGGATCGGGTCGCCGGCATAGGCATCGACATGTTTGAACACAGCGTGCAGCTCCTTGGATCAGGACAGTTCGGAAAGGCTCAGGTGAGGATACCCGGAGTCGGCGGGCAGGAACATCACCTATTGTGCAAGGTTGTCTATGCAAGATTGCACAGCGCTCATTTGCGGCATGTCAGCCCGCCAGCGTCTTGAGCGCCTGCAGCTCAAGCTCAGTCACCGCCACCCCTTCACGCTGGGCAATTTCCCGCTCCCGGTAGCGCCGCTCGCCCGGCATGCGCGACACCCCCACGGCCTGCATCTGCTCGACCAGCGCCCGGCTGCGTTGCGCAAACCGCTCGCCTTCGGCCTTGCTCGGGTCGATGACGATGATCAGCTGCCCGGTCCACGGTGTTTTCGCCCCAGGGTGGCTCGCCCAGTCGAATTCCCAGGAGAAATGCCCCCCAGTCAGCGCCGCCGCCAGTAGCTCGACCATCATCGACAATGCAGAGCCCTTGTGCCCGCCGAAGGGCAGCAGCGCACCGCCCTCCAGAATGGCCGTGGGGTCGGTGGTCGGCTGGCCGTCGGCGTCCACGCCCATGCCCTCCGGCAACGGCTGGCCGGCCCGCGCAGCGATCTGCACGTCCCCGTGGGCCATGGCGCTGGTGGCCATGTCAAAGACGATAGGGTCATGCCCCGCGCACGGCGCGGCAAAGGCAATCGGGTTGGTGCCGAACAACGGCTTGTGGGCACCGTGTGGCACCACACAGGTCATGCTGTTGACCACGCTCAGTGCCACCAGCCCCTCATCGGCAAACGGCTCCACATCGGGCCACAGCGCTGCGAAATGGTGTGAGTTGTGAATCGCCAGTACCGCGATACCGGCGCTGCGAGCCTTTTCGACCAGCAGTGCACGCGCCGCGGCCAGGGCCGGCTGGGCAAAACCACCGCCAGCGTCGACCCGAACGAAACCTGCCGCAACGTCGACCACCTGGGGTATCGCACCGCCATTCACCCAGCCGCTGGCCAGGGTCGAGACATAGCCAGGCACACGAAACACCCCGTGACTGTGGGCACCATCGCGCTGTGCGCTGGCGCAATTGTGGGCAAGGACGTCGGCCACTGCCGCACTGCAGCCGTGACGCTGGAAGATCGCTTGCAACAACCCCCGCAGTTCGGCGAATGGCATGCGCACGGCGGGGTGGGTGGAAGGTGCAGACATCTGAAGCTCCTTTCTTGGAATTGGAATGGCGACAGCGTGGGCAGCGACAAAAACTTTCCGGCATGTGACAGCTATCTGTCAAATGTTGACGGCATGACAGAAAACATCCATCTTCTGCTCACGCCTCGCCGGGAGCAACAGCATGAGCCAACCGATCAGACAACGCCTGGAACACAGCCTGCAAGCCGCGACTGCTTCTGGCCACAAGATCGCCAGCTACATGCTCGCCAATCTCCATGAGCTGCCGTTCCAGACCTCGGCCAGCATTGCCGCCAAGCTCGGCGTCAGCGAATCCAGTGTCGGGCGTTTCTGCCGCTCCCTCGGTTATGCCCATCTCAAGGCGCTCAAGCAAGACCTTCAGAGCGACCTGGGTGATGGCCCATGGCTGGTGGGCGACCGCCTGCAGGAATACCGCCAGCAGCACGACGACAACACCCGCGCAGGCAGCCTTGAACTGGAAATTGCCGCGCTGGTACGGGTGCATGAATACAGCCGCAGCGAACCCTGGCACACAGCCGCGCAGCGCTTGGCAGACAGGCCGCGGGTATTCATCGCCGGTTTCCAGACCGAGCGTGGTGTGGCCCAGTGCATGGCCCACCTGCTGCACTACCTGCGCGACGGCGTTCAGGTGGTCGACGGCAGCGCCGGGCACTTTGGCGAGGTGCTGCTCGGGCGCCCGGAAAACAGCGCGTTGGTGGTGTTCGAGGCGCGCCGCTATTCCCGCCATGCCCTGCTGTTGTGCCAGAAGGCCCGCCAGGCGGGCATACCGGTCACGCTGGTGACCGACACCTTCTGCGACTGGGCCGACGCCAATGCCGACGAGGTCTTCCGCATCCCCACCGAATTCAACCTGTTCTGGGAGTCCACCTCGGCCATGCTGTCGTGGGTGCACCTCATGGTCAACGAGGTCTGCAAGAAGCTCGGGCCTGATGTTGAAAAACGCTTGGAAGCAACTGCCGCTCTACATAACGAATTCGTCGGCTACACGACGGGAAAACAACAATAGCAAGAGTGCAAGAGGTGCGAGATGAACAAGACCATGGCTATGGTGGGTGCATGTGCCCTACTGCTGGCGGCTAACGCCAGCGCCGAAACCCTGCGCTTCGCCACCGAGGGGGCCTACCCGCCCTTCAACTATGTGGATGCCGACAACCAATTGCATGGTTTCGACATCGACATCACCCACGCCCTGTGCGAGCAGATGAAAGTCGAATGCACCCTGGTGGCTCAGGACTGGGAAGGCATCATCCCGGCCTTGATGGCACGCAAGTACGATGCGGTGGTGGCCTCGATGATCGATACCCAGGAGCGGCGCAAGAAAATCGCCTTCACCGACCACTACTACCGTACCCCGCTGACCGTTGCCGTGGCCAAGGACAGCAAGATCAGTGATGCGCAGACCACCTTCGAAGGCTACACCGTGGGTGCCCAGTCGTCCTCGACCCAGGCGATCTACGCCGAAGATGTGTATGGCAAGGCGGGGGCTGACGTGAAGCTCTACCCCACCATGGACGAGGCCAATGCCGACCTCGCCGCCGGCCGCCTGGACGGGGTGATCGCCGACAAGTTTCCGCTGCATGAGTGGATGAACAAGAACGGTCAGGATTGCTGCAAGGTGTTGGGTGACGTAGCCGGGACCAAGGCCGATGCCGCCATCGCCGTGCGCAAGGACGATGAAGCACTGCGCCAGCGCCTGAATACCGCATTGGCGCAAATCGTCGCCAACGGTACCTACCAGAAAATCGCCAGCAAGTACTTCGACTTCGATATCTACAACTGACTGTCAGGGCCCCATCGCTGGCAAGCCGCCGCAGATTTTCCAGGCTGTGGACCATCGCTGGCACCCGGCTTACCACCGCCTCAAGGCCTGCAAGGTATCGGTGAGGCAGGCTTGCCAGCAGCCCCAAGGGCGATGCGGTATCGGTGGGAGCCGGCTTGCCGGCGATGGGGCCCGGCTAGTGAACACAAGGGATATGCCATGCTCGAACAATTGTCCTTGCTGTCCTTCGCCAGTGGTGGCTGGGGCCAGGCGCTGCTGGCCGGCGCTCTGGTGACCGTGTCACTGGCCCTCGCCTGCCTGCCCATCGGCTTGCCTCTAGGGCTTGCCGTAGCCCTGGCGGCGCGCTCACGCAAGCGCCTGGTGCGCGCCTGGTCCACCACGTTCTCCACCGTGTTCCGCGGCCTGCCCGAACTGCTGACCCTGCTGATCATCTATTACGGTTGCCAGATCGCCGCCCAACAACTGCTGGCCGCCATGGGCTATCAAGGTGAGTTCCTGATCAATACCTTCCTGGCAGCGATGATCGCTTTCAGCCTGGTGTTCGCCGCCTTTTCCAGCGAAATCTGGCTGGCCGCTTTCAAGACCCTGCCCAAGGGCCAGCTTGAAGCCTGTGCGGCCCTGGGCCTGGGCAAGCGCACCGCATTCTTCAAGGTGGTACTGCCACAACTGACGCGCATTGCCCTGCCGGGGCTCTCCAACAACTGGCTGTCGTTGCTCAAGGATACCTCGCTGGTCTCGACCATCTCGCTGGTCGACCTGATGCGCCAGACCAACCTTGCGGTCAGCGTGACCAAAGAACCGATGTTCTTCTACGGGGTCGCCTGCCTGGGTTACCTGCTGTTCTCGGCGCTGTCGGGACGGGTATTCGCCTACATCGAACGGCGCAGCAACCGCCACCTGCAAGGAGCACGCGCATGAGTGCCGAACAATGGCTGAGCCTGGTACTGGACCCTGACCTGCTGGAGCGCTACGGCCCACGGTTCATCGACGGGCTGCTGGTAACGGCCAAACTGGTGGCGATTTCCTTTACCCTCGGCGCCGTGCTCGGCCTGCTGCTGGCCTTGGCCCGGATGTCGCGCAAACTGCTGCTGCAACGCCTGGCGGCCGGCTACATCTATTTCTTCCGTGGCTCCCCCCTGCTGGCCCAGCTGTTTCTGCTGTACTACGGGCTTGGTTCGCTGAAGGGCTTCTGGCAGGACCTTGGCCTCTGGTGGTTCTTCCGCGAAGCCTGGTTCTGCACCCTGCTGGCCTTCACCCTGAACACTGCCGCCTACCAGGCCGAAATCTTCCGCGGCAGCCTGATGGCAGTGGCCCCGGGGCAGTACGAAGCGGCCAGGGCTTTGAACCTCAAACGCGCCACCACCTTCTTCAAGGTCATCTTGCCGCAATCCTTGCTGGTGGCCATCGGCCCGCTGGGCAACGAACTGATTCTGATGATCAAGGCCAGCGCCATCGCCTCGCTGGTGACTATCTACGACCTGATGGGCGTGACCAAATTGGCGTTTTCGCGCAGCTTCGACTTCCAGATCTACCTGTGGGCCGCCGTCCTCTATCTGGTGATCGTCGAACTGGTGCGGCGCCTGCTCAAACACCTGGAGGCCCGCCTGGGCCGCCACCTGAATTGACCGAAGGATACAATCATGCATTGCCAGACCCTTGTCCTGGGCGCCGGTATCGTCGGCGTCAGCACCGCGCTGCACCTGCAGGCCCGCGGGCGCCAGGTGGTCCTGATCGACCGCGATGAACCCGGATGCGGCACCAGCCATGGCAACGCCGGGCTGATCGAACGCTCCAGCGTCATCCCCTATGCCTTCCCCCGCCAATTCGCAGCCCTGCTGCGCTATGGCCTGAACCGCCAGCCGGACGTGCGCTACAGCCTGCTGCACCTGCCCGAAGCCGCGCCCTGGTTGCTGCGCTATTGGCGGCAGTCGGCACCGGGGCGGCTGGCCGAGGCCGCAGCCGACATGCTGCCGCTGGTCCAACGCTGCGTCGAAGAACATGACGCCCTGATTGCCGCCGCGGGGCTCGAAAGCCTGGTTCAGACCAAGGGCTGGATCGAGGTGTACCGCGACCCGGCACTGTTCGAGCAGGCCAAGGCCGAGGTCAAGGGCCTTGCACGCTACGGCCTGCATTATGAACTGCTTGAACGTGATCAACTGCAGGCACGCGAGCACCAGCTCGACAGCGCCGTCGTTGGCGGCATCCATTGGCTCGACCCAAAGACCGTGAACAACCCCGGCGCCCTCACCCGTGGTTATGCTGCGCTATTCGTTCAGCGTGGCGGGCAGTTCTTGCATGGCGATGCGCGCAGCCTGCGCCAGGTCGGCAGCCAATGGCGGGTCGAAAGCCAGCGTGGGCCGGTCACGGCCGACGAAGTGGTGGCGTGCCTTGGGCCACAGTCGGCAGACCTTTATGAGCGCCTGGGCTATACGATCCCGATGGGTATCAAGCGCGGCTACCACATGCATTACAGCACCCGTAACGGCGCCCAGTTGCACCACGCGATCTGCGACACCCAGGGCGGCTACGTGCTGGCACCGATGGCCGCCGGCATACGCCTGACCACCGGCATCGAGTTCGCTGCCAGCAGCGCCCCGGGAAACGAAATTCAGCTCAAGCGCTGCGAAGCGCTCGCGCGCGCGTTGTTCCCGGCACTGGGTGAGCGTCTGGATGACACCCCGTGGCTGGGCCGTCGGCCCTGCCTGCCGGACATGCGCCCGGTGATCGGCCCGGCGCCGCGGCACAAGGGCCTGTGGTTCAACTTCGGCCACGCCCACCACGGCCTGACGCTGGGCCCCGTCACTGGCCGCTTGGTGGCTGAACTACTCACGGGCGAGCGCCCTTTCACCGACCCTGCGCCTTACAGCGCGGCACGTTTCGACTGACACCACGCGGGAGAACAACAACATGACCGCCCCTTTGAGCGTTGCCAGCCTTGCCCCTGAACACGACCCACGCCCGGTGCTGATCCGCATAGAGGGCCTGAACAAGCACTATGGCGCGTTCCATGTGCTGCGCGACATCGACCTGCAGGTGCGCGAAGGTGAGCGCATCGTGCTGTGCGGCCCTTCCGGCTCCGGCAAGTCCACCTTGATCCGGTGCATCAACCGCCTGGAGATTGCCGAACAAGGCAGCATTCAGGTAGCCGGCACCGATCTGGCCGCCAACACGCGCCAGGCCGCCCAGGTACGCAGCGACATCGGCATGGTGTTCCAGCACTTCAACCTGTTTGCGCACATGAGCGTGCTCGACAACTGGCTGCTGGCCCCCACCAGCGTGCGCGGCCTGTCCCGCAAGGACGCCGAGGAGCGTGCACGGATGTATCTGCGCAAGGTCGGCATCGAAAACCAGGCACACAAATACCCCAGCCAACTGTCCGGCGGCCAGCAGCAACGAGTGGCCATCGCCCGTGCCTTGTGCATGAAACCGCGGATCATGCTGTTCGACGAGCCAACCTCGGCGCTGGACCCGGAAATGGTCGCTGAAGTGCTGGATGTGTTGGTACAACTGGCGGGTACCGGCATGACCATGCTCTGTGTCACCCATGAAATGGGCTTTGCCAGGCAGGTTGCCGAGCGGGTGCTGTTCCTTGAAGGGGGGCAGATCATCGAAGACAGCCCGCCTCAGGTCTTCTTCAACCAGCCGCGCACGGCACGGGCCAACAGTTTTCTGGCACAGATCCTTCATTGAGGCCACTGGCCCTTTCGCCGGCAAGCCGGCCCCCACTGTGGAAATGAGCGCTTTCAAGATCAGCGCCCTACCTGTGGGAGTCGGCTTGCCGGCGATTAGGCCAGCAAACCCGGCACAAAGCCCCTTTATTGCACGGCTGCAATGACCCAACTGCGTCGTTAAATATAATTGACCTAACCCCCTGTCAAACCCTTGCCGCCTGAGGCTCGCAAGGCTTTTAGCCCCCGAATTCAGGCGCTTTAGCCCATTTCAGTCGTTTGACATATCGAACGGCTCTGGCAAGCTATCTACAAGCCCCGACCGGCATCGTCGCCTCTGACGAGCCGGCAGTGCTCGGGGCTTCAGGTAGCACACCAGGCCCCGCGCCGTGCACCTGCAAAACAACGGCAGGTCGAACCTGTCATAAGGTGACATATGTCCAACAGCAACATTGGCAACAAGCAACCTTCCCTGCGCAAACCCGTCGTCCTGATGACCATGGGCAGCCAAGAGCGCAAAGGCCATGACTACCAGGTCATGACCCACAAATACATCACCCCGCTGGTCGATTTCGCCGATTGCGTCCCGGTGTTGGTGCCCACCTGCTGTGGCGTCGATGACCTGGAGACCTATCTGGACATGGCCGACGGCGTCTACCTGACCGGTGCCGGCAGCAACATCGAGCCGAGCCTGTATGGCCAGGAAAACCAGACCCCAGGCAAAGGCCAGGACGTCAACCGCGACCTGTTCGATATTCCGCTGGTCAAGGCAGCGCTCAAGCGCGGCCTGCCCATCTTCGGTATCTGCCGTGGCATGCAGGAAATCAACGTCGCCCTGGGCGGCGACATTTACCAGAAGGTTTACGCTGAACCCGGCTTCAACGACCACCGGGAAAACCCGGAAGACCCGGTCGAGGTGCAATACGCTCAGGTGCATGGTGTGAAGATCAAGGCGGGCAGCTGGCTGCACGACGCCCTTGGCACCGACGAGATCCGCGTCAACTCGCTGCACGGCCAAGGCCTGCGTAACCTGGGTACCGGCATCGAGCCGATCGCCCATGCCGAAGATGGCCTGGTCGAAGCGATTCACGGTCCGAGCATTTCGCCCTTCCTGTTCGCCGTCCAGTGGCACCCGGAGTGGCAAGCGGCGAAGAATCCTGATTCGATCAAGATCTTCCAGGCCTTCGGCGACGCCTGCCGCGCACAGGTGCGCAAGTCCCAGATCAAGCGCCAACAGGCCGCCTGACCCTCAGCTTCGTTAGTTTTGATCGCGGGGCGGCGCAAGGCCGCCCCCGCTTCCCCGGTCACCCTCTGCTGGTCCCAGAACACTTCCCGTGGCTGCGGGCGGCGGGCTTGCGCCTGTCTCCGCGATCCTTTTTACCCCGCCAACCTAGAGATACGATGACTGTTTAGATAGTCGTCGTCAGACTTCCCGCACCCTCGCCTCCAGTGCAGCCCGCGTGGCGGGACTCGCAACGCCCCACACGGACCTCCGTCTCTATACCTACCATCCCTCCAGCGCCCCTCATGCTCGGAAAAATTTTGTGCAGAGGGACTAGTCATCGAACAGGTTGTACGATAACTTACCTCCAACGCAAAACAACACCCTTCACCCAAGCGCCACAGGATGCCAATAACAATGACTCCACAAGAACTGAAATCCATCCTCTCCCACGGCCTGCTGTCTTTCCCGGTCACCGATTTCAATGCCCAGGGCGACTTCAACCAGGCGGGTTACATCAAGCGCCTGGAATGGCTTGCCCCGTACGGCGCCAGTGCCCTGTTCGCCGCCGGTGGCACCGGTGAGTTCTTCTCCCTGGCCGCCAGCGAGTACAGCCAGGTGATCAAGACCGCCGTCGACACCTGCGCCACCTCTGTACCGATCCTCGCCGGCGTCGGTGGCTCTACCCGCCAGGCCATCGAGTATGCACAGGAAGCCGAGCGCTTGGGGGCCAAGGGCCTGCTGCTGCTGCCGCACTACCTGACCGAAGCCAGCCAGGACGGTGTCGCTGCCCACGTCGAAGCGGTGTGCAAGTCGGTCAACATCGGCGTGGTGGTGTACAACCGCAACGTCTGCCGCCTGAACGCCGACCTGCTGGAAAAGCTTGCCGAACGCTGCCCGAACCTGATCGGTTACAAAGACGGCCTGGGTGACATCGAGCTGATGGTGTCGATCCGTCGTCGCCTGGGTGACCGGTTCAGCTACCTGGGTGGCCTGCCGACCGCCGAGGTGTATGCTGCCGCTTACAAAGCCCTGGGCGTGCCGGTGTACTCCTCGGCGGTGTTCAACTTCATCCCGAAGACCGCGATGGACTTCTACCACGCCATCGCCCGCGACGATCACGCCACCGTTGGCAAGCTGATCGACGACTTCTTCCTGCCGTACCTGGACATCCGCAACCGCAAGGCTGGCTATGCCGTGAGCATCGTCAAGGCAGGCGCGAAGATCGCCGGTTACGACGCAGGCCCGGTGCGCACGCCGCTGACCGACCTGACCGCTGAAGAATACGAAATGCTCGCAGCTCTGATGGACAAGATGGGTCCGCAATAAGCGCACCCCGCGGCCTGCCAATGCCGCACCCGGAGTGGGCTACCCCCACTCCGACTAAAACTTGTGAGCCCGCACAAAAATAACTAGTGGGAGTATTGCCAGCATGCAAGCGACTAAAAAGACGCATGTGCGCTACCTGATCCTGTTCATGCTGTTTCTGGTGACCACGATCAACTATGCCGACCGAGCCACCATCGCCATTGCAGGCTCCAGCCTGCAGAAAGACCTCGGCATTGACGCCGTAACCCTTGGTTATATCTTCTCCGCCTTCGGATGGGCTTACGTTGCCGGCCAGATTCCTGGTGGCTGGTTGCTGGACCGCTTCGGCTCCAAGAATGTCTATGCCTTCAGCATCTTCACCTGGTCACTGTTCACCCTGTTGCAGGGTTTTGTCGGTGGTCTGCCGGTCGCCTGGGCAGTGGTCACCCTGTTCACCCTGCGCTTTCTGGTCGGCTTCGCCGAAGCGCCGTCGTTCCCGGGCAACGCCCGTATCGTCGCGGCTTGGTTCCCCACCGCAGAACGCGGCACGGCGTCGGCGATCTTCAACTCAGCGCAATACTTCGCCACCGCGCTGTTCGCCCCGATCATGGGCTGGATCGTGTTCAGCTTCGGCTGGGAGCACGTGTTCGTGGTGATGGGTGCACTGGGCATCGTGTTCTCCGCCGTTTGGCTGAAAACCATCTACAACCCGCGCCAACACCCGCGCATCAGCCCGCAAGAACTCGAGCACATCGAGCAGAACGGCGGCCTGGTGGACATGGACCAGAAGCGTGGCAACGACGGCCCGAAATGGGGCTACATCAAGCAATTGCTGACCAGCCGCATGCTGCTGGGTGTGTACCTGGGCCAGTACTGCATCAATGCCATCACCTACTTCTTCCTGACCTGGTTCCCGGTGTACCTGGTGCAGGAGCGTGGCATGACCATCCTCAAGGCGGGCATCATCGCCTCGCTGCCGGCAATCTGTGGCTTCATCGGCGGCGTGCTCGGTGGTGTGCTGTCTGACTGGCTGCTGCGCCGCGGCAACTCACTGACCTTCTCGCGCAAGCTGCCGATCGTCTGTGGCCTGCTGCTGTCGACCACCATGGTCTTCTGCAACTATGTCGAAGCGGAATGGATGGTGGTCGGCTTCATGACCCTGGCCTTCTTCGGCAAAGGCATCGGCGCACTGGGCTGGGCCGTGGTCGCCGATACCTCGCCCAAGCAGATCGCAGGGCTGTCCGGCGGCCTGTTCAACACCTTCGGCAACATTGCGTCCATCACCACCCCGATCGTCATTGGCTACATCATCAGCGCCACCGGCTCGTTCAAGTGGGCGCTGGTGTATGTTGGCGCCAACGCCCTGGTAGCGATCTTCAGCTACCTGGTCATCGTCGGGCCGATCAAGCGTATCGAGTTGCGTGAAGGTGCAAAGCCAGACGCTGAGCCTGCCGCCCCGGGCGAACTGGCTGACGCACGTCACTGAGTGAGCACGCCTGCGGCCGGCAATGCCGGTGCGGGCGGATGTACAAAGCCTGAGAACATCACGAACAGGGCCCGAACATGCAGTTGATCGAACATTCCGACTCGCCCCGCTACGTCCGGCTGCACGACGACGATAACGTCGTGGTAGTGGTCAACGACGGTGGCTTGGGTGAAGGCGCGCGCTTCCCCGATGGCCTGACCCTTGTAGAAGCCGTCCCGCAGAGCCACAAAGTGGCCACCGTGCTGATCGCCAAAGGCGAGCCAGTCAAGCGCTATGGGCAGATCATTGGTTACGCCCTGGAAGACCTGCGCCAAGGCAGTTGGGTGCAGGAAAGCCAACTGGCCATGCCGTCCGCCCCCGAACTGGACAGCCTGCCGCGCTGCGATGCAGTACCGGCGCCTCTGCCTGCGCTGGATGGCTTTACCTTCGAAGGCTACCGCAACGCTGACGGCACCGTCGGCACCCGCAACATCCTGGGCATCACCACCACCGTGCAATGTGTGACCGGTGTGCTGGAGCATGCGGTCAAGCGCATCCGCAGTGAATTGCTGCCCAAATACCCCAATGTCGATGACGTGGTCGCCCTCACCCACAGCTATGGCTGCGGCGTGGCGATCAACGCCCGTGATGCCTACATCCCGATCCGCACCGTGCGCAACCTGGCACGCAACCCCAACCTGGGTGGCGAAGCGCTGGTCATCAGCCTGGGCTGCGAGAAGCTGCAGGCCGGCCAGGTGATGCACGACAACGACCCCTCGGTGGACCTCAGCGAGCCGTGGCTGTATCGCCTGCAGGACGCCAGCCTTGGCTTTAGCGAAATGATCGAACAGATCATGGGCCTGGCCGAGACGCGCTTGCAAAAGCTCGACAAGCGCCGCCGCCAGACCGTGCCGGCCAGTGAGCTGATCCTGGGCATGCAGTGCGGCGGCAGCGATGCATTCTCCGGCATCACCGCCAACCCGGCGCTGGGCTATGCCGCCGACCTGCTGGTGCGGGCCGGCGCCACCGTACTGTTCTCGGAGGTTACCGAGGTGCGCGACGCCATCTACATGCTCACCTCCCGCGCGGAAAACCAGGCGGTCGCCGACGCACTGGTGCGCGAGATGGACTGGTACGACCGTTACCTGCAGCAAGGTGCTGCCGACCGCAGCGCCAACACGACGCCAGGCAACAAGAAAGGCGGCCTGTCCAATATCGTCGAAAAATCCCTGGGCTCGATCGTCAAGTCCGGCAGCGGCGCCATTCAGGGCGTGCTCGGCCCAGGCGAGCGGGTGAACCGCAAAGGCCTGATCTTCTGCGCAACGCCCGCCAGCGACTTTGTCTGCGGCACGCTGCAGTTGGCGGCCGGGATGAACCTGCACGTATTCACTACGGGTCGCGGTACCCCCTACGGCCTGGCCATGGCGCCGGTGGTCAAGGTGTGCACCCGCACCGAACTGGCCCAACGCTGGCCGGACCTGATCGACATTGACGCCGGGCGCATTGCCAGTGGTCGTTCAAGCATCGAGGAACTGGGCTGGGAGTTGTTCCACTACTACCTGGACGTGGCCAGTGGCCGCAAGCAGACCTGGGCAGAACAACACCGGCTGCACAACGACATCACCCTGTTCAACCCGGCGCCAATCACCTGATGGTTCGGCCTTGCCCGGTATGCAAATGGCGCGCGCTCGCCTGTGGGAGCCGGCTTGCCGGCGATGCAGGCTGTGCGGTGCAGGGCACGGGCTTGGCCAGTGATCACCGGTACGCCGGCTCGCACAGGTCAGGCGCCCTTTACTGATCAACCCTTCCAAACACAGGAGCACACCATGCCTGAGATTCTTGGCCACAACTTCATCGCCGGCCAGCGCAGCGCCGCTGGCGCGCAACGCCTGCAGAGCCTGGACGCCACCACGGGCGAGGCCCTGCCCTACAGCTTCGCCCAAGCCACCGAGGCCGAGGTGGACCAGGCGGCCCAAGCGGCGGCAGCGGCCTTTGCCGAATTCCGCCAGCTGGCCCCGGCACGTCGTGCCGAGTTCCTCGATGCCATCGCTGCCGAACTGGACGAGCTGGACGACGCATTCGTCGCCGTAGTCTGCCGTGAAACCGCCCTGCCCGCCGGGCGCATCCAAGGTGAGCGAGGCCGCACCAGCGGCCAGATGCGCCTGTTCGCCCAGGTACTGCGCCGTGGCGACTACCTTGGTGCACGCATTGACCTGGCCCTGCCTGAACGCCAGCCGCTGCCCCGCGTAGACCTGCGCCAGATGCGCATCGGCGTCGGCCCGGTCGCCGTGTTCGGCGCCAGCAACTTCCCACTGGCCTTCTCCACCGCGGGCGGTGATACCGCTGCAGCCTTCGCCGCCGGTTGCCCGGTGGTGTTCAAGGCACACAGCGGCCACATGGCCACTGCCGACCTGGTCGCGGCGGCCATCGTTCGCGCTGCCGAACGCACCGGCATGCCCAAGGGTGTATTCAACATGGTGTTTGGCGGTGGCGTGGGTGAGTGGCTGGTCAAGCACCCGGCCATCCAGGCGGTCGGCTTCACCGGTTCGCTCAAGGGCGGGGACGCACTGTGCCGCATGGCCGCAGAGCGCCCGCAACCCATCCCGGTATTCGCCGAAATGTCGAGCATCAACCCGGTGATCATCCTCCCGGGCGCGCTGGCCAAACGTGGCGACGCCATTGCCCGCGAGCTGGCCGGCTCCGTGTGCCTGGGTGCTGGCCAGTTCTGCACCAACCCGGGCCTGGTCATCGGCCTGCAATCGCCACAGTTCAGCCAGTTGCTCACCGACCTCGGCCAGCACCTGGACCAGCAAGCCGGCCAGACCCTGCTCAATGCCGGTGGCTTGCGCAGCTACGTGAGCGGCCTGGAGCACCTGCAGGCCCACGCCGGCATCGAACACCTGGCAGGCCAGCCTCAGGAAGGCAGCCAGGCGCGTGCACAGCTGTTCAAGGCTGACGCCCGCTTGCTGGTGGACGCCGACCCGCTGCTGCAGGAAGAAGTGTTTGGCCCGACCACCGTTGCCGTTGAAGCCCAGGACACCGCGCAGTTGCGCGCCGCCCTGCTCGGCTTGCGTGGTCAGCTGACCGCTACGCTGATCGGTGAGCCTGAAGACTTCGAAGCATTTGCCTGGCTGGTACCGCTGCTGGAAGAAAAGGTTGGCCGCATCCTGATCAATGGCTACCCGACCGGCGTGGAAGTGTGCGATGCCATGGTCCACGGCGGGCCGTACCCAGCCACCTCCGATGCCCGCGGTACGTCAGTCGGCACCCTGGCCATCGACCGCTTCCTGCGCCCGGTGTGCTACCAGAACTATCCGCAGTCGCTACTGCCCGAGGCACTGCGTGACAACAACCCGCTGGGCCTGCGCCGCCTGGTGAATGGGCAATGGAGTGACGGCGCGCTCTGAATGCTCTGATGCGATTAAAAGCCCCGTATTTACGGGGCTTTCTTTTAACGCTTGCATTGGATTTACCGGCCCTATCGCCGGCAAGCCGGCTCCCACCGCGACCGCGCAGATCTTCAGGCCTGCGCTTACCCGTGGAAGCATCTGGCTTGCTCAACTGCTAAAAGCTGACGCAAATCCCTGTGAGCTGGCTTGCCGGCCCACCGCGACCGCGTCGCTCTTCAGGTCTGTGCTTTACCTGTGGAAGTACCTGCCTTGCTCAACTGCTAAAAGCTGACGCAATCCCTGTGGGAGCCGGCTTGCCGGCGATGGGGCCCGCACAGCCAGCCGCGCTATCAAACCCCTTGCGCTTCAGCTTCCGCATGCGCCTGACGCAACCGCTCCCGGCTGTTGCTCAGGTGCATGCGCATGGCCATCTTGGCCCCTTCACTGTCGCTTCGGGCGATAGCTTCGTAGATCGCCTCATGCTCGTGCATCAACCGGCTCATGTAGTGGGCCTGGTCATCATGCGCCAGTCGCGCCGAGTTGAGCCGGGTGCGCGGGATGATGCTGGTACCGAGGTGGTTGATGATATCGGCGAAGTAGTGGTTGCCGCTGGCCTGGGCGATACGCAGATGGAACTGGAAGTCCGCCGACACGGCATCCGTGGCATGGGCCGCGCCCTCGTTGAGTTCGTCCAGCGCCGCGCGCATACTTGCCAGCTCTTCTTCGCTGCGCCGTTGCGCCGCCAGGCCTGCCGACTCGATCTCCAGGGCGATGCGCAGCTCCAGTACCGCCAGCACCTCACGCAGCGTGACCACGGTGGCCGGGTCGATGCGGAAGCCGCCCGTGGCAGGCGTATCCAGCACGAAGGTGCCGATGCCATGGCGGGTCTCGACCTGCCCGGCCGCCTGCAGCCGCGAGATCGCCTCACGCACCACGGTGCGGCTCACGCCCTCCTCGGCCATGATCTGCGACTCGGTCGGCAGCTTGTCGCCACGCTTTAGCTGGCCGCTACGGATACGCTCGGTCAGCACCGTGACCAGTTCCTGAGCCAGACTGCGCGGCTTGCGCCGGGTCTTTGCCTGTACCTGTTGCTCTGTCATGCCCTGTTTTTCACCTTGAAAGACAGCCGCCATGATAGCGCAAGCAGTTGTACGATCACATCCATCCGACGCGGTATTTATGGACGCAATGCCCCCTGCACAAAGGGCGTCGGAATTTAGCAGCGCAGCAACGGACCTAACCGCGAAGGAGCCAGGACAGACGGCACACATCCCGGTACTGTATAGGCATCGATTGGTCACTCCATGGAAGGAAAACCGCTGATGAAAACCTTCGATCGCTGCCTGCTCTGCTGCGGGCTGATCATTCCGTCCTGGCTGCTGCTTGGCGTTTGGTTCACCGCCCAGGCCTACCCCGGCTACGACCATCTGCAGCAGGCCATGAGCCAGCTGGGCGCAGTGGGCGCCCCAACCCAACGCTGGTCACCCCTGCTCAACAACTTCCCCCTCGCGGTGCTGTTTACCCTGTTCGCCTGGGGCCTGGCGCGGCGCTGGCGTGGCTCGAAGCTCGCCCTGGCCAGCGCTGCACTGGTACTGCTGCATGGGCTCGCTAGCGCCGGCACCGGTTGGTTTGCATGCGATCAGGGTTGTGCGCCTGCGCAACCTTCCCTGTCGCAGCAACTGCACAACCTCTTCGGCTTGATCATGTTTCTCTCGTTGACCCTGGCCAGTGCGCTGTGGGCATGGGCCGGGAAACGCGTGGCCGGCTCACCCGCGCTGGGGGTCTTTTCACTGGTTTGTGTGGTAATTGCGATCGCCACTGCCGCCCTGATGGCCAAAGCGGCGCAGGACGGGCAGTTGTTCGGCCTGTACCAAAGGCTGAACTATGGCGCCTCGGTGATCTGGGTCGCCGGGCTTGCGCTGTATAGCCTGCGGCCCACACTGGCAAATCGCCTGCGCATCGCCACCACTTGACCCTAAACGTACTGGCCCCCAGGCATTTGAAGCGAGGGCAAACTCCGTTCTTCTTCAGATGCTTAGGACAGCAACATGCGAGTATTTCTAGCAACGGTAGCCGGCTGCCTGCTGGCCACCACTGCCTTCGGCGCCCAGGCCAGAGCGCTGAGCCAGAACGACCGCCATGTGTGTAGCTGGGGCTCGCAGATCGCCGCCGAGGCCCAGCGGGCCAAGCTTTCCGGCGTGACCTTGTATGCCACGCGCAAGAAACTGCAGGTACGCCGGTTCGCCAAGCCGTGGATGCGCATGACCGCCTTTGGCATCACCGAACAGACCTACAACAGCCGCTCGCGGTTAAAGCCGGCAGCCATCAAGCAAACCTACTACGAACAATGCGTACACCACGCAGTCGCAAAACGTTAAAGGTTTATTAATCAGATAGTTGAACAATTAATCTCATAAAGAACCTGAGACAATTCAAGCTCAGGCGGCCCCACCTTGCACGCCTCTTGACTGCAGTGTTCCCACACGATGAAGGTCGAACCAGACAGATCCCGGCCGCCAAATGCCGGCGACCAGGGCCACACTGTTTTCAACAACCCGTCAGCGCCGCTGGCCGGCGCTCACCGGCAAAGAAGAACGGGCGCAGGCGCACGCCAATCATGTTCCCGGTGTAGGCCGCGACCAGCCACAGCCAGCCATGCACGCTACCCGAGGCGATGCCGCTGAAGTACGCGCCAATGTTGCAGCCGTAGGCCAGACGCGAACCGTAGCCGAGCAGCAGGCCACCGAGCACTGCGGCGATCAGCGAGCGCAGCGGGATGTTCAGGCTCGGCGCAAAACGCCCTGCCAGGCCAGCCGCCAGCAGCGCACCCAACACGATGCCAAGGTCCATGACGGTGGTCACGTCTTGCCACAGCGGCGCTGCCAGCGCCTTGGCGTTGGCCGGGGCCTGCCAGAACACCCAACTGCCGACGTCCACCCCAAGGCTGGAAAGGGTCTTGGCGCCCCACAAGGCAAAAGCGGAGGTAATGCCCCACGGGCGGCCTGCCAGGGCCAGCGTGGCGTAGTTCAGCAAGGCCAGGGCCACAGCACCCCACAGCAACGGCCACGGGCCACGCAGGAAGCGGCGCAGGCCTTGGTGCTCACTGCTTACAGGTGCTTCGAGGGCGCCATGGCGGCGTTTTTCCAGTACCACCGTCGCCCAGGCGATCAGCGCGAATACCGCCACGCTGACCAGTAGCGCCGGCGCGACGCCCCAGGCCTGGACGATCGAGGTGGCCGGCAACGATGGCAAGGCGAACCACCAGTCGGCATGGTGCGTGGCCGTGACCGAGCCAATGATGAAGAACAGCAGCGTCACCAGCATTCTGGCGTTGCCGCCACCAACGGTGAACAGCGTGCCCGAGGCACACCCGCCGCCCAGTTGCATGCCGATGCCGAAGATGAAAGCGCCAAACACCACAGACACCCCGGCTGGCGCCACCAGCCCGGTGACCGGGTTGCCAAACAGGCTGCCAGCCGCCAATGCCGGGAAGAACAACAGTACGGCCAGGGCCAACATGACCATCTGCGCACGCAGGCCGGCACCTCGTCGTTCGGTGATGAATACGCGCCAGGCCGACGTGAAGCCGAACGCTGCGTGGTAAAGCGTCAGCCCCAGGGCGGCGCCAAGGATCAGCAGCAAGACCTGCTTGAAACCGGCATTGAGGTTGAGGAACCAGGCACCGGCCAGCAGCAGGGCCAAGGCAATCAGGGGGGCGCGCAGACGGCGCGGTTCGGGTGTGACGGTTGCGGAAAGACCCATTGGAATGCTCGGATTACTGTAAAACGGGCGGCGATTATAGCGCCGGAGATTGCTCGATGCTGCTTTGGCTGGCGTTTATCGCTGCCAGCGGGGCCTAACCGCTCAGGCCTGTGCACATCTGTTAGGCTGATACGAAGCCCCCAAATACCCCACTGGCCATTCGCACCATGGATGAACTGCGCAAGATCGACCTTAACCTGCTGCTGGCCCTGCACGCACTGCTGAGCGAAAAACACGTGACACGCGCTGCCATCCGCCTGCACCGTAGCCAACCGGCAGTCAGCCATGCACTGGCACAACTGCGCGCGCATTTCGACGACCCACTGCTGATCCGCCAGAACGGTCACATGGCCCTGACCGCACGCGCCCAGTCCCTCATCAAACCCTTGCAGGACGCGTTGGGCAGCCTCAACAGCCTGCTGGCCACACCACGCTTCGACCCCGCTCAGGCCCAGCGCAGGTTCCGCCTGTCGTTGTCCGATTACGCCTCACGGCTCATCCTGCCGCCCTTGGTCCGCCACCTGCGTCAGGCAGCACCGGGCGTGGACCTGGCCATCAGCCAGGCCAGCCGCGAGGCGATGATGGCGCAGTTGCTTGATGGCGAACTCGACCTCGCCTTGGGCATCTTCCCCGAACTGCCCCAAGGCATTACCGCGCAAACACTGTTCGAGGACAGCTTCGTCAGCATTGCCGACCGGCAGGTATTGCCGGGCAAAGGCGGCCTTGCGCTGGAGGACTGGCTGGCACGGCCGCACGTGCTCATGGCCATGCGCCCGGACGCCCACGACGAGATCGAGCGCGCACTGGGTGAACGGGGCCTGCGCCGGCGCATCGCCTTGGCGCTGCCGCACTGGAGCGCCGCCGTCGACGTGCTCGCCGGCACTGACCTGATCCTCACCGTGGCCAAGCGCGCAGTGGGCCCGATGCGGCCACACAAGGCCCTGCGCCAGTTCGCCCCCCCCTTGCCAATCCCGAACCTGGCCTATCAACAGGCCTGGCACACTCGAAAAGACAGCGATCCAGGGCATCGCTGGTTGCGGGAGACGGTCTGGACCTGTTGCCAGCCCGGCCGCTGATCATCCTTCGGGCTGTTTGACGCTGGCCGTTGCGGCAGACGCAGGGCTGGCGGCCCAGGTGCTCTGCACCAGGAACACCCCAACCAGGATCAGCACCACCCCCGCAAGCCTAGGCAGGCTCACCGGTTTGCTGGCAACGCCCATCAGGCCGAAATGGTCGACAATCACCGACGTGAGGATCTGCCCGGCCACCACCAGCACCAGAAAGCCTGCGGCGCCGAGCTTGGGGGTCAAGGCGGCGGCAGCGGCGACGTACAGGGCGCCAAGCACGCCGCCGATCCACAGCCACCATGGGCCTTGCACTGCCTTGCCCAGGTCGGGCAGCGGTACCCGCAGGATCAGCAAGGCCGCGATGACCACCACCGAACTGACCGTCAATGACGTGAAGGCGCCCCAAAGCCAGTGCCCGAGCGCACGGCCGACGGCAGCGTTGCTGGCGGCCTGGTAGGGCAGCACGACCCCGGCGAGCAGCGCCAACAGCAAGGGAAGGAAAGCGATAAGCAGGGCCTTGTTAGGCATGGATGTACTCTTCTGAAGACAGGGTTGGTACATCATCTGCAAATCGACCGGCGTTATGGAAATCGAAATCCTGCACTCAGGTTATTCGCCACATGGATGATGGATACCGATCAATGATGCCGGCCCGGTGCTAGGCTCGCCCTGCCTGGGCCGGCGATAGGTCAGCGGGATGTCTCGACCCGAAGTACTTCGGTGTAGATCGCATCGACCGTCTGGTCGACCTTGAGGTTTTTCATGCGTGCCTGCAGTTCAGGGTCCTCGACCTTGACCACCTGCAACTTGCCTTGCGGCGGTAGCAGGCTCACCTCATGGGTCTTGAGGTCGATCTTCTTGATCTGCGACGTTACCCGCACCTGGCGGAATGCCTCACCGCCCGGGTTGGGGTTGGCCATGGTGGCGCGGATGGTTCCCGACTCATCGCTGGCTTTGGGCGCCCCGCCCACCTCAGTGTTCAGCACATAGGCCACTGCACGGGTCACGTAGATATCGACCTGGTCACCGACTTTGAGGTTGGGCAGCGCCTTGGCGTTTTCGCTGAGCTGGAACGTCACGTCCTTGTCGTCCGGGCCTTTGACGGTCACCTGCCGGTTGGCCTGGTCTATGGCCGTGACCTGTGTGGTCACATGGCTTTCCAGTGCTTCACTGGCGATCGGTATATCGGCAGCCTGCACCGTTAAACTGGCGGTACCCACGAGCGTGGCAAGCGCAACGGCGCGAGCGAGTGTGCAAAGAGCATTCATAGGCCTGCTTCCTTGTAGTCGACACAAGATTGGCGCGTGAACGCTTCACGCGCCGCTCCTACACCATAGCTGGACTTACCGATTGCGCGTGACCCGCCAGACGGTATTGGCCAGGTCGTCCGCGATGATCAGCGCACCCCGTGGATCGACCGTCACCCCGACCGGCCGGCCGCGGGTCTTGCCGTCCTCGGCCCGGAAGCCGGTGGCGAAGTCGATCGGTTCGCCGGCAGGCTTGCCATTGCTGAACGGGACGAAGATCACTTTGTAGCCCACAGGGTTTGGCCGGTTCCAACTGCCGTGCTCGCCCACGAACACCCCGTCGGCAAAGCGCTCGCCCATGGCCGGTATGGAAAAGTCCACGCCCAGCGCGGCCACATGCGAACCGAGGCTGTAATCGGGCTTGATCGCGGCGGCCACCTTGTCGGGGTTCTGCGGTTTGACCCGCTCATCGACATTCTGCCCCCAGTAGCTGTAGGGCCAGCCATAGAAGCCACCTTCACGCACCGAGGTGAGATAGTCCGGCACCAGGTCCGGGCCGAGTTCATCGCGCTCGTTGACCACGGTCCACAGCTGCCCGCTGCCAGGCTGGATGGCCAGCGCCGTTGGGTTGCGCAAGCCGGTGGCGTAGGGTTTGTGGGCGCCGGTGGCTGCGTCGACCTGCCAGACCATGGCGCGGTCGATCTCCGCTTCCATGCCCCGCTCGGTGATATTGCTGTTCGACCCGATACCGACATACAGATAACGGCCATCGGGGCTGATGGTCAGCGCCTTGGTCCAGTGGTGATTGATCTCGGCCGGCAGGTCGGTGACCTTGGTCGGCGGGCTAGCGGCCTTGGTCTGGCCGTCCTGGTAGTCGAAACGCACCAGAGCGTCCTGGTTGGCCACGTACAGCTTGCCGTCGGCAAACGCTAGGCCATACGGCGCGTTGAGGTTCTCGGCAAATACTGTCTGCACCTCGTAGGTGCCATCGCCGTCGGCGTCCCGCAGCAGTGTCAGGCGGTTGCCACCCTTGACCTGCGTATTGCCCTTGGCCTTGATCTGGCTGGCGATGACGTCCTTGGGCTTGAGCTTGGCTGCACTGCCGCCACGGCCTTCGGCCACCAGGATGTCACCATTGGGCAGTACCAGGCTCTGGCGCGGGATTTTCAGGTCAGTGGCGATGGCGGTGATGCTGTAACCCTCAGGCACGGTCGGCTTCTGCTCGCCCCAGTGTGCCGGCTCGGCGATCTTCATGCTCGGCAGCAGGCCACGCTCAGGCGCTGGCAGTTTCGGGTCGGGGCCCAGGGCCTGGGTCGCCTCGCCGTCGCCACCGCAGGCGCTCAACAGCAGCGCTACACTTAAAACAGGCAATGCATGCAAAGGTTTCATGCCGCACCTCCCGAACGCAGGTTGCTCATGCCCAGCCAGGCCGCCACGCAGGCCAGCACGGTGACGATCAGAGACAACACCAGGCCCGCAGGCATCACTGCCCAGGCATCCTTGGCGTGCTCGAACGCATTGATCAGGCCCAGTACCCAAGTCACCAGCAACAGCAGAAAGTACAGCGTCGGCCGCCCGCCCTTGCGCTCGGCGCGCACCAGGTTGGCCAGCGCGAACAGCAACGTCAGGCCACAGAACAGCAGGCCGCCGGCAATCAACCAGGAGGCGAAGTTACTCCACTGGATCTGGTAGCTCTTGAAATAGGCTATGTCACTCAGCAATGCGCCAAGAAACAACGGCACCGTGCCGGCCAGCAGGATTGCATGCAACGGGCTGGGCGTGCAGCGGTAGAGGGTTTGCTCGGTAGCGGTCACGGCGCCTCCTTACTCAGTCAGTGACCAGGGCTGGCGGACAGGCGCGAGGGCCCGGTCCGTCAGGCGTGCGCGGGGTGCGCTTAGCAAAGGATCACCTTGACGTCCGGTTAGTTCACCGCTTGGCTTGATAGAAACATCCTGAAAGATTTCACCCCTTACCACATGAGGCAAATGGCATGAGCGCTGATACAGCACGACCGTATGCGTTGTGGGCCGCACATGCCCTGCTTGGCCTGAGCCTTACGCTGGCGGGCGGATGTTCGAACAAACAGAGCCAGGCTCGCTACCCGACAGCGGCCTTGGGCTCGAACTGTTTCGCCAAGGCCGTGCCCACCCTGGGAGAAGGCGGCCTGGCGTGGGGCGATACCTTGAGCATGGCCCGACACAAGTCGATGAACAATTGCATCCGCTACGCCGGCAGGTCCGGCGGAACGCCCAAGACCTGCCAGGTGGTCATGGCCAAGTGCAAGAACTAGCACAGGCGCAACGCGGCAGGTCGCGCGGCTAGAGCCTTGTCACACCGCCTTGGCCCGGGCGGCATGCAGTTTCTTGTAGCTCTCGATCAGGCGCAGATGGCGGTCCAGCCCTTCCAGCTTCATGCTGGTGGGGGTCAAACCATGGAAGCGCACGCTACCGTCCACCGAACCCAGCACGGCATCCATGCGCGGGTTGCCGAACATCCGGCGGAAGTTGGCCTCGTAGTCCTCCATTTCCAGCTCGTCATCGAGCACCACTTCCAGCACCACATTCAGTGCCTGGTAGAACAAACCGCGCTCGACAGTGTTGTCGTTGAACTGCAGGAACGCCTCGACCAGCTCCTTGGCGTCCTCGAAACGCTTCAACGCCAGGCAAATCAGCAGCTTCAACTCAAGGATGGTCAACTGCCCCCACACCGTGTTGTCATCGAACTCGACCCCGATCAGCGTGGTGATGGTGGTGTAGTCGTCCACCTCACAGTTGTCCAGGCGCTTGAGTAGCGCGCGCAGCGCCCGGTTGTCCAGGCTATGCAGGTTGAGAATGTCGGCACGGAAACCCAGGGCACGATTGGTGTTGTCCCAGATCAGGTCCTCGACCGGGTAGATCTCCGAGTAACCCGGTACCAGGATGCGGCAGGCGTTGGCGCCGAGGTTGTCGTACACCGCCATGTACACCTCTTTGCCCATGCCCTCGAGAATGGCGAACAGGGTCGCGGATTCCTGGGCGTTGGAATCTTCACCCTGGCCGGAGAAGTCCCACTCGACGAACTCGAAATCGGCCTTGGCGCTGAAGAAGCGCCACGACACCACGCCACTGGAGTCGATGAAGTGCTCGACGAAGTTGTTTGGCTCGGTCAGCGCGTGGCTTTCGAAGGTCGGCTGCGGCAAGTCGTTGAGCCCCTCGAAACTGCGGCCCTGCAGCAGTTCGGTAAGGCTGCGCTCCAACGCCACTTCCAGGCTTGGATGGGCGCCGAACGAGGCGAACACGCCGCCGGTACGCGGGTTCATCAAGGTCACGCACATGACCGGGAATTCACCGCCCAGCGACGCGTCCTTGACCAACACTGGGAAGCCCTGCTCCTCAAGCCCCTGGATGCCCGCGACGATCCCTGGGTACTTGGCCAGCACCGCCTGCGGCACATCCGGCAGGCACAGCTCGCCCTCGAGGATTTCACGCTTCACCGCCCGCTCGAAGATCTCCGACAGGCACTGCACCTGGGCTTCGGCCAGGGTGTTGCCGGCGCTCATGCCGTTGCTGAGGAACAGGTTCTCGATCAGGTTGGACGGGAAGTACACCACCTGGCCGTCGGACTGGCGCACGAACGGCAGCGAACAGATGCCACGCTCGGTATTGCCCGAGTTGGTGTCATACAGGTGCGAACCACGCAGCTCGCCGTCCGGGTTGTAGATCTGCAGGCAGTATGGGTCGAGGATCTCACCTGGCAGCGCGTCCTTGGGGCCGGGTTTGAACCACTGCTCGTTGGGGTAATGCACGAACGGCGCGTTGGCGATGTCCTCGCCCCAGAACTGGTCGTTATAGAAGAAGTTGCAGTTCAAACGCTCGATGAATTCACCCAGCGCCGAGGCCAGGGCGGCCTCTTTGGTCGAGCCCTTGCCGTTGGTGAAGCACATCGGCGACTGCGCATCGCGCACGTGCAGCGACCACACGTTGGGCACGATGTTGCGCCAGGAGGCGATCTCGATCTTCATGCCCAGCCCGGCGAGCAGGCCCGACATGTTGGCGATGGTCTGCTCCAGCGGCAGGTCCTTGCCGGCGATGTAGGTGGTGGTGTCGGCGACCGGCATGAGCAGGCCCTGGGCGTCGGCATCGAGGTTGTCGACCTGCTCGATGATGAACTCAGGGCCGGTCTGCACCACTTTCTTGACCGTGCAGCGGTCGATGGAACGCAGAATGCCCTGGCGGTCCTTCTCGGAGATGTCTTCCGGCAACTCGACCTGGATCTTGAAGATCTGGTTGTAGCGGTTCTCAGGGTCGACGATGTTGTTCTGCGACAGGCGGATGTTTTCGGTAGGGATGCCCCGGGTCTGGCAGTACAGCTTGACGAAATAGGCGGCGCACAGGGCCGATGAGGCAAGGAAATAGTCGAACGGCCCCGGGGCCGAGCCATCGCCTTTGTAGCGAATCGGCTGGTCGGCGATCACCGTGAAGTCGTCGAATTTGGCTTCAAGACGAAGGTTGTCGAGAAAGTTGACCTTGATTTCCATGCGGGAACACCGTGATTTGAACGTGCAAAACGAAATTGGCCGGCATTATCCGGTTTTTTCGGCTGGAAGTCCTGTTTGTCTGCGCACCTGACCGCGACCGCACACGATTGCGCATTTCAACGGATTGCTTGCCTGATTCTCTGAACCTTCGGTAAACGGCAGGCCGCCGCACACACCGCTGTGCTAGCGTTTGCGGATTGGGGAGCAACGTATTCCCTGCACGACAACACAATGACAACCGATGATCAGCAGGTGAGCCATGGAACTTCGAATCAACCAGAAGACCTACCAGGTCGAGGCTGACGCCGACACGCCGTTGCTGTGGGTGATCCGCGACGACCTCGGCCTGACCGGCACCAAGTATGGCTGCGGCCTGGCACAGTGCGGCGCCTGTTCGGTGCTGGTGGACGGCAATGTGGTACGGGCCTGTGTCACGCCGGTGGCCGGCGTGGTCGGGCGTGAAGTGACCACCATCGAAGCCATCGAGGCCGATGCGGTGGGCAAGCGCGTAGTGGCGGCATGGGTCGAGCACCAGGTGGCCCAATGCGGTTACTGCCAGTCCGGGCAAGTGATGGCGGCCACCGCGCTGCTCAAGCACACCCCGAGACCGAGCGATGCGCAAATCGACGCGGCGATGGTCAACCTGTGCCGCTGCGGCACGTACAACGCCATCCATGCCGCCGTGCACGAACTTGCCCAAGGGGAGAAGGCCTGATGAATACGCCTGTCGGTACCCCTGCAGCGCTGCTCGACCTACCGCCAGGGGCAACGGTCAACTTGTCGCGTCGGCGTTTTCTCGCCAGTACCGCCGTAGGCGCGCTGGTCCTGGGCTTCGGGCTGCCGCTGGGCACCAGCCGGGTCCAGGCGGCGACGGCCGCCGCCCAGGAGCGCGGCACCCAGGTACCTGCATTCCTGGAAATCCGCCAGGACGGCACGGTACGCCTGCTCTGCCCGTTCATCGAAGGCGGCCAAGGCACCTATACCGCCATGGCGCAGATCGTCGGCGAAGAACTGGACGCGGACCCTGCCACATTCGTGGTCGACAGTGCCCCGCCGGGCGAAGCCTACGTCGTGATGGAAAACGGCATGCGGATCACCGGCGGCAGCATGTCGGTGCGCATGAGCTACCCGACCATGCGCCGCCTCGGCGCCCTCGCCCGGGCCATGCTGCTGCAGGCCGCAGCAGAACAATGGGGCGTACCGGTGAGCGAGCTGTCCACCGAGCCTGGCAAAGTGCTGCACGCTGCCTCGGGCCGTGCGCTGGGCTATGGCGAACTGGCTGAACGGGCCATGGACCTGCCGGTACCGGACCCGGCCGGCATCACGCTGCGCGACCCCAGCCAGTTCCGCTGGATCGGCAAGCCGGTGGCGCGCGTCGATGCCTACGACAAATCCACCGGCAAAGCGCTTTACACCATCGACATCAAGCTCGAGGGGATGCTCCACGCCGCTGTGCAGCATGCCCCGCGCCTGGGCATGACCGTGGGCCGCCTGCGCAACGAAGAGCAGGTCAAGGCCATGAAAGGCGTGCATTCGGTGCATCAGTTGCCAGGCGCCGTTGCCGTGGTGGCCGAACGCTGGTGGCACGCCAAGCGTGCGGTCGAAGCGGTCCAGGTGGACTGGCAGGAACCCGGCGCCGACAGCACGGTACGCGCCATGCCCGCCGACTTTTCCAGCGATGCCTGGCGCGAGCACCTGGCCGCCCAGACTGGCCCGGCCCGCGACGACGAAAGCGAGGGCGATCTGGCCGCGGCACTCGGCAACGCCAAGACCAAGGTCGAGGCCACCTACCACAATCAGTACCTCAACCACGCCCAGTTGGAGCCGCCGTCCGCACTGGCGCGCTACAACCCCGACGGTTCACTGGAGGTCTGGCTGCCCAACCAGGCGCCGGACATGTTCCGTGACGACATCGCCAAACGCACCGGCCTGGACCCTGCAAAGATCACCTTGCACTCCCCGCTTCTGGGTGGGTTCTTCGGTCGCCACTTCCTGTATGACTCGGCCAACCCGTACCCGCAGGCCATCTTGCTGGCCAAGGCCGTCGGCCGCCCGGTCAAGCTGATCTGGAGCCGCGAGGAAGAATTCCTGCGCGATGTGCTGCGACCGGTGGCGGTGGTCAAGTTCCGCGCAGGGCTGGATGCCGATGGCCTGCCAGTGGCCATCGAAGCGGTGAGTGCCACAGAGGGCCCGACCGAGGCCCTGGCAGGCAAGCAAGGCGAGAAGATCGACCCAACGGCGCTCGAAGGGCTGTCGGGTAAATCCTACGCCATCGCCAACAAGCGCATTGCACAGATCTACGTCAAGGGCCCGGCGATGCTGGGTTACTGGCGCTCGGTGGGCAACTCGCTGAACGACTTCTTCTATGAGTCCTTCCTGGACGAACTGGCCGACAAGGGCGGCAAGGACCCCTTCGAGTTGCGCCTGCACCTGCTGCGCGACAACCCTCGCCTGACCAACCTGCTGCAAGCGGTGGGTGAATTGTCCGGTGGCTGGAAGCGCGGGCCGTTCACCGCTGAAGACGGCAGCAAGCGGGCACGAGGTGTGGCCATGGCCTCGCCATTCGGCTCGGAAGCTGCCGTGATCGCTGAAGTGTCGATCGAAGATGGCCAGGTCAAGGTCCACGATATCTGGCAGGCGATCGACCCTGGCAGCATCGTCAACCCGGCGATCATCGAAGCCCAGGTCAACGGCGCCGTGGCACTCGGCCTGTCGCAGACGCTGGTCGAGGAAGCGGTGTTCATCGATGGCAAGCCGCGTGCGCGCAACTACGACCTGTATCCGATCCTGCCTGCCTCGCGCATGGCCCGGGTACATGTGCGCATTGTCGAAAGCGGCGCGAAGATGGGGGGCATTGGCGAGCCGCCGTTGCCTGCGGTGGCGCCAGCAGTGGCCAACGCGGTGGCGCAGCTTACCGGCCAGCGCATCCGCAGCCTGCCCATGAGCCGCCATACCTTCAGCTGACCGGACAAGGAACGCCCCATGACCCACAGTCGATTCGCAAGAACCGCAGGCTGGCTGGCGCTGCCGTGCCTGGTCGCCGCCGGCCTGCTGGCCTGGTATGTCACCCGTGAGCCCGCTTCGCCCTTCGTCACCGAACAGAGCACCAGCTTCGACCCGGCGCTGGTCAGCCGTGGTGAGTACGTGGCCAGGCTCAGCGACTGCGTCGCCTGCCACAGCCTGCCCGACGGCAAGCCGTTTGCCGGTGGGCTGGAAATGGCCACACCACTGGGGGCGATACACGCCACCAACGTGACGCCCGACCCCGCGACGGGCATCGGCAATTACAGCCTCGCCGACTTCGACCGCGCCGTGCGTCACGGCGTCGCGCCGGGCGGCCGGCGGCTGTACCCGGCCATGCCCTACCCTTCGTATGCCAAGCTCAGTGATGATGATGTGCGGGCCCTGTATGCCTTCTTCATGAAAGGTGTGCAGCCTGCACAGCAGGCGAACATCCCCAGCGATATCCCGTGGCCGTTGAACATGCGCTGGCCGATCGCGCTGTGGAACGGCCTGTTCGCAGCAGACCAACCTTACGCGGTCAAACCGACGCAGGACGCGGTGTGGAACCGAGGTGCCTACATCGTTCAGGGGCCCGGCCACTGTGGCAGTTGCCATACCCCGCGGGGCCTGGCCTTCAACGAAAAAGCCCTGGATGAAGAGGGCAAGCCGTTCCTGGCCGGTGCGCTGCTCGATGGCTGGTACGCACCCAGCCTGCGTAACGACCACAATACTGGCCTGGGCCGCTGGAGCGAGGCGCAGATCGTGCAGTTCCTCAAACACGGGCGCAATCAGCATGCGGTGGTCTATGGCTCGATGACCGAGGCGTTCAACAATTCCACCCAGTTCATGAGCGATGACGACCTGGCAGCGATCGCCCGCTACCTCAAATCGTTGCCGGGCGACCCACAACGTGACGGCGCGCCGTGGCAATACCAGGCGGTGTCTGCCGGCGAACGCCTGAACAGCCCGGGCGCCCACACCTACGTGACCCGCTGCGCCACCTGCCACGGCTTGGACGGCAAGGGCCAGGCAGAATGGATGCCGCCGCTGGCGGGGGCCACCTCGTCGCTGGCGAAGGAAGATGCGTCGGCGATCAACATCACCCTCAATGGCTCGCAACGCATCGTCGCCGCAGGGCTGCCGGATGCCTACCGCATGCCGGCGTTCCGCGAGCAATTGTCGGACCAGGAGATCGCCGATGTACTGAGCTTCGTCCGCGGTACCTGGGGCAACCACGGCGGTGCGGTCGATGCGCAGGCCGTCAGCAAGCTGCGCGGGGATACCGACCCGGCGAGCAGCAGCCCGATCATCTTGCACATGCGCTGAGGAATAACCGTCAATGGAAAGCATCGACCTGCTGGTCCTGCGCACCACCTGTGACTGGCTCAAGGCAGGCGAACGGGTGCTGCTGGCAACCGTCGCCCGTACCTGGGGCTCATCGCCCAGGCCGGTGGGTTCGATGATGGCCCTGCGTGGCGATGGCAGGGTCATTGGCAGCGTTTCCGGTGGCTGCATCGAGGATGACCTGGTGCACCGCTACACCACCGCCTACAACGGCGAGGGCATGCCGCAAGGGCTGCCGCGCGTGGTGCGTTACGGCGTCAGTGCCGACGAGGCCCATCGCTTTGGCCTGCCCTGCGGCGGGACCCTGGAGCTGATACTCGAATTCAACCCTTCGTTGCCCTGCCTTGAGCAGCTTCTGGCGCAACTGGACGCTGGCAACCTGGTCCGTCGCCAGCTGGACCTTGGCACCGGTGACACAAGCCTGACCACCACGTATGCGCCAGAGCAGTTCAGCTTCGATGGCCAGCGAATGGTCAATACCCTGGGCCCCGGCTACCGCATGCTGCTGATCGGTGCCGGGGCACTGGCCGAATACCTGGCGACCATGGCGCTGTTCAATGGCTTCAAGGTGGCCGTCTGTGACCCTCGCCGTGAATACATGGATGGCTGGAATGTCGCGGGCGTGGAGAAGCTGGTCGGCATGCCGGACGACATGGTCAGGGCCTTTGCCCCGGACCTGCGCAGTTGCATCATTGGCCTTAGCCATGACCCCAAGCTGGACGACCTGGCCCTGCTCGAAGCCTTGCACAGCCCAGCCTTCTACATCGGTGTGATCGGCTCGCGGCGTAACAGCCAGCTGCGCCGCGAACGCCTGGTCGAGCATTTCGGCCAGACCCAGGCCTCACTCAAACGCCTGCATGGCCCAATCGGCATCTACATCGGTAGCAAGACCCCTGCAGAGATCGCGGTCAGCGTCATGGCCGAGGTGCTGGCCATCAAGAACGGCGTGGCCTTGCCCAGCGCGGCCAATGTGACCACGGCCAAGCGGGCTCGGGAAGCCAGTGCATGATATCAACGTGCGCCCATCACTGAACACCGCCGCCGCGCGCACGCCGCCTCAGTGCGGCCCGCCCGCTTGCTGCTGTTTCCAACGCTCGAGGTTCTTCGCCAGTAGCTGCCCAGGCAGCGGGCCAGCGACGATTTCCTTCATTTTCTGCGCCAGGCGCTCACGCAGCCTGGGCTGGTTGCACGGCGAGGCGTGGGACAGCGCCAGGTACAAACCCTCACTGGAAACCGGCGGGTCAAGCACCTTCAGCTGCGTCTCCATACCCAGCGTCCGCGCCATCGCCATACCGGGGTACTGCTCATAGATCAGGTAGTCGTTACGCTTGTGCAGCAGCTTCTCGAACGCCTGCCTGGCGCTGGGAACCGCTTCGAGGGTGAGGTTGGCCCTGGCATAGTCATCGAACGCCTGGCCATGACTGTTGCTGACCAGGGTGCCGCCCTTGCGCCCCTTCAAGTCTGACCAGCCACGGTAAGCAAAGGCCGCGTCCTGGCGCACCCAGACAACGCTTGGGGTATGCAGGAATGGCGGGCTGATGAAGTCTACCTCCTGCTGACGCGCCTGGGTCAGGAAGTAACCGGCCATCAAATCGATACGGCCTTTGCGCACCTCTTCCTGGGCCCGCGACCAGGGCCCACCGTAGACCACCTGCATTTCCAGCCCGAGCGCCCGGCCCAGGTGATCAAGCAGGTCGGCGTTGGCCCCGATCAGTCGTTGGGGGTTGGTCGGGTCGCGCCACAGGTAAGGGGGGTATTCCGGATTGCCGGTGGCGGTCAGTTGCCGACACGCATCCTCCGCTGCCCAGGCCTGAGGCAGCAGAAAAAAGAAAAGCCAAAGCAGCAAAGACCGACCGGACCACCGCTCGACCATCTACAACCCTCGGTGCTTGGGGCCTTAGGCGGCCAGCCGTGGTCGCGAAAGGCTGCCACATCCTGCGCACGTCTGCTGTACTGCTGCCCGCATGCTCTAAAGATTCTGGACGAGAATCAGCTGGCTGCCAGAAATTTATCCGGGCATGCGCGCCAAAGACCGCTTGGCCGCCGCCTGGAACACGCCGCGCAGTGCCCTGACTTGCTCTTCGGTGAGCGTCTGCGCGCAGGTCAGCCCCTGCAGGAAGCCTATGCCCCAGTTTTTCGTCTGGTCCAGTTGCTGACGGTTTTCGGCTTCGGCGATATCGCCCAGATGGAGCGCGGCGTGGTGTTCGTAGCGGTCACCCAGTGCCAACTTGCGCAGTTCACCCAGAGCGACCTTGAATTCAGCGGCGGCTACATCGTCCAGGCCCAGGTGCTCATACTGAAGCAGGCTCAGACGGTCGGTGGCGGTCATCTTCGAATCTCCGTTTCTCTATAAAAGGAGCAGTTGCAGGAAAGTCACCGACCAACCCAGAACGCTTCCAGGCGCCAGGTGATGGTGGTGTGGTGTTATGGGTTGTATACCATAGGTGAGGGCCATCGCCCTAGCGGTGTGCGCCGTCCGGTTGGTTGTCGCCGTCGGGGGCGACTGCCGGCCCCTTTCCAACCCCAGCCCGACATACCTTCGGCGAGGTCCGGGCCACCGGGTGGGTGGCAACAGCCTATGGCTTGCACCCGCAGCGCTAGCTACACACCACCGGCCTCCCCTGCAATCGGTGGAGAACCGAATGCAAGCCTTCAACAGGCCTCACTGCAGGCCAGCACTGCTCAACCAACCGTGCGTCGCTGCAAGCACCTGCTGCAAGCGGTTTTCACCGCCAAGCATCATCGAAGGCGTTTCCACGCTCACGTGTACCTCCACCGGCAACGCGCCCAACAGTGCTGCCAGTGGCAACTGCCCCTGCCCCGGCAACAACCGCCCTTCACGCGCCTCCTGGATAATCAGTGCCTCAGCCGGCGCCGTGAGCGGCGCATCGCACAGTTGCACCGCCCGCAGGTAGCGCCGGTCGACGTCGGCAAGTGCCGCTACATTCCCGCCCGAACGGAACAGATGCAGCGCATCCACCAGTACCGCGCTGTTGTCCTGCCCAGCCATGTGCAACACAGCCAACGCCTGCTGCAGGGTGGCCACCGGCCTCCAGCGCATGAACTCCAGATCCACACGCAAGCCATACGCCTTGGCCATTTCACACAGCGCCGCGAAGTTGTGCGCAAGCCGCACACGGTCTTCGTCATCCCCGGATACCGTAAGGCTGGTGGCGCCCAGTTCAGCACCTGCGGCCAGCAAGGCTGAACAATCGCCAACCTGCAGTTGCGGCGTCAGCGAGACGAACTCGATGTCGGCAACACTCACACCCTCACCAGCCATCACGGCCTTCACCTCTCGCAACGCCTGCCCCCCCGCCGCCAGCGGGTAAGCCTGCGCCCCCGGCATCACCGGGTGCAGCCGCAAGCCCACGGCGTTGAAACCGGCACTGCCAGCCTCACGCACCAACGCCTGCGGCGCAAGGTCCAGCGCGGTAAGGTGGGCAACCGCAAGGGGCCTCAATAGGTCGCCCTCCCACCACTGAGGTCGAACACGAAGCCTGTGGTGAAACTGCATTCCGGCCCGGCGATCCAGGCCACCATGTTGGCAATTTCCTCAGCCTTGAGAAAACGCCCCATCGGTATCTTGGCCTTGCTCGCCGCGATATGCTCCTCCGTCATCTCAGCCATCAGCGGCGTTTCGACCATCGCCGGGGCGATGCAGTTGAGCGACACACCCTCCTGCGCCAGTTCCTTGGCTGCGGCCTTGGTGAAGGCGATGACCCCGGCCTTGGCAGCCGAATAGCCGCTGATGTACTGCACGCCATCCTTGCCCGCCATCGATGCCACGTTGACGATCCGCCCATAACCGCGCTCGCGCATATGCGGGATGGCCGTTCGGCAGCAGTAGAAGACGCCATTCAGGTCGATGGCGATGACCTTGTCCCAGGCCTGCGGCGGGTACTCCCAGGACGGTACCACCGGCCCGTTGATGCCAGCGTTGTTGATCAGGATTTCGACCTGCCCCACGCGCGCCAGCACCTCAGCGAATGCCGCCTCGACCGTGGCCAGTGAGGCGACATCCACGGCCTGGCGCAGCACTGGCTCGAAACCGTTGCCGACACTGTCCCAGCCATCCACTTCGAGGTCCCAGATCACCACCTGGGCACCGGCGCAGTGCAGCCGTTGGGCGATGGCCAGGCCGATGCCACGCATGCCACCGGTCACGATCGCAGTTTGCCCTTGCAGGGGTTGGCTCATTGTTCAGCTCCTTTTTCAACACAGGGAATATCCGGCAGGCGACGCAGGTCACGCACCATGAACAGGTAACACAGCGCGCCAAGGGCGGTGATCGAGGAGACGAAGACCAAGGCCCAGACGAAGGACCCGGTGGCCGTCACGATCAGGCCGATGGTCAGCGGGGTAACGATGCCGGCGGCGTTGGCGAACAGGTTGAACAGCCCACCACTGAGGCCCAGCAAGCCCTTGGGCGCGATGTCGGAAACGATCATCCAGGCCAGGGCGGACATGCCCTGGGCGAAATAGGCGATACACAGGATGGCGATGACCAGAACGTCCGACTCGACATAGTTGGCCAGGACAATCACCGAGGCGGTCAGCAGGCCGGCGATGACTGGCAGCTTGCGTGCCACATTCAGCGAGTAGCCCCGGCGCAGCAAGGCATCGGAGAGCCAGCCGCCGACCAGCGTGCCCAGCGAAGCGGCGATGAACGGCAGCACCGCTACCCAACCGACTTTAAGCCAAGGCATGTGCCGCTCAGTGACCAGATAGGTCGGGAACCAGGTCAGGAAGAACACATTGGTCGAGTTACAGGCGAACTGCCCCAGGCAGATACCGAGCATGTTGCGGTGCTTGAGCAGCGCCGGGATCTGCGACCACGCAAAGACAGTGGCTTTCTGGCCACCATCGACCACCCCACCGCCGGCAGCGATATGATCGAGCTCGGCCTGGTTGGCCGTGGTGGACTGGTGCGGCTCGTGGTATTTACGCCACCAGACCAACCCGTAGAGCACGCCCAGTAACCCGACCGCCATCAGCAGAAAGCGCCAGCCGTAGGCGTGCAAGACCCAAAACAGCAAGGGTGTCAGGAACGCAAGGCCGGTGTACTCGGCAAAGGTATAGATACCGGTCGCCCTGGCCCGCTCGCTTTGCGGGAACCAGGTCGCCACCACGCGGCTGTTGGTAGGGAAGCACGGTGCTTCTGTCACACCGACCAGAAAGCGCATGCCCAGCAAGGACAGAAACCCTTGGGCCAGGCCCTGCAGGCCGGTGAACAGCGACCACAGCGTCAGTGCCAGCCAGTAGGTGAGCTTGGTGCCCAGCCGGTCGATCAGTATGCCGCCAGGGATCTGTGCCGCCGCGTAGGTCCAGGAGAACGCTGAGAAGATCACCCCCATCATCGCCGCGTTGAGGCCCAGTTCGGCACTGATGCTCGGCGCGGCGATGCCCATCACGCTGCGGTCCAGGTAGTTGATCATGGTGCCGCCTGAGATCAGCGCCAGGATCATGAAGCGGGTTCGGGTACGTTGCTGCTGGCGCGCGGGGGTGTCGAACACCTCGGCGCCGATAGGCTGGTCAGCATTCATGGCAATTGCTCTCTTGTTCTTGGAATGGCAAAGGTGCAGGCGTCAGGCAAACCCGAACAGGCGCCTTGGGGTCTCCCACATGATGGTGCGCCGCAGGTGGGGGTCTGGCATCAAGCGCTCGGCCAACTTCAGCAAGGGGCCGTAATCCACCCGGCTATGCTGGCGGATGAAGGGCCAGTCCGAACCCCACACACAGGCATGCGGGCCAAAGGCGTTGATCAACTCGTGTACGTACACGCTGCTTTGCTCATGCAGGGCAGCAGCGCTGGCGAATTTCTGCATGCCCGAGAGCTTCACGCAGGCCCGCCCCTGTCGCGCCAGCCGGAGCAATGCCTGAAAGCCGGCCTGTCGGGTACCGCCGGCCGCATCCGGCCGCCCGCAATGGTCGATCAATACCCGCACCGCACTGCCCTGGATCAGGCCGAGCAGTTCGACGAGCTGGTCGTCGCACACCTGGATCTGGGCGAACAGGCCAAGTTCGGCAAGCTTGCCGAACAACGGCCCGGCGTCGTTCAAGCTCTGCACGCCATACATTGCCGGGTTGAACGCCACACCGACCACGCCCTGCTCACGCAGTGCGGCCAGTTGCTCGAGGCTGATGTGGCGCTCGACCACCGCTATGCCCTTGAAGCGGCCCTGAGCGCTCGCCAAGGCATGCAGCAGGCAGCGGTTGTCAGTGTGGTAGCCACTGTTGGGCCCAACCAACAAGGCATGGCGCACGCCATAGGCCTCCATCACCTGGTTGAACTGCTCCAGCGGCGCGATCTCCTGGCCGGACGGTGCGTACGGCGCATCGGGGTGATAGGCGAAGCGTGCAGGGTCAAACAAATGGTTATGGCAATCGATCTTCGGTTCATCAAAGATGTCCAAAGGCGGCTCCTTCAAGCGCCACTGCGCTTGCCTGCAGATCTTGTTATTGTTCGCCACCACGGGCGATTAGCCTGGGCCCACGATACTGCGGGCGTCGCCGAGGCGCTCATACACAGATGGCGAAGACCATAACCTAAGGTAATGCTCATGCTTCCCGGCAAAGAAGGCAGCGACGCCAGTGCACTGGTATTCAAACTGCGGCACATGGAGGTGTTTCGGGCGGTCATGCTGACCGGCTCGATCAGCGCTGCCGCGAAGATGCTGTATGTCTCGCAGCCGGCGGTGAGCAAGCTCATCGGCTACATCGAAGGGCGCCTGGCCTACCGCCTGTTCGAGCGCATCAACAACCGCCTGGTGCCCACCGCCGAGGCGCAGATCCTGTTCCGTGAGGTCGAGCGGGTGTATCAGGCAGCACTGCAAGTCAATGAATGCGCGCTGGCGCTGGCCACCGGCGCCCATCGCAAGCTGCGGATCTCCTGCAGCGCCTCGTTGTCGACGGTGGTAATCCCCACCGCCCTGGCCCAGCTCAAGCGTGAGGCGCCTGCACTACAGATCGAATGGCAGACCTCGCTGATGGGCGAGATGCCCAACCAGATCCTGTCGAAGAAGGTCGACCTCTCTATCGCCGCCCTGCCGGTGGTGCACGACCACCTGCATTCACAGGCATTCATGCGTGGGCGCATGGTCGCTGTAATGCCCGTCGATCATCCCCTGGCACAGCAGCCAAGCCTGAGCTTGCAGCAGCTGGAAGGCCATGCGCTGCTGCTGTTCCGCCCGGACATGCCGTTCGGCAAGTTGCTGGCCGAGGAAATAGCCCGCCGTGGCCTGCACCTGGACTCGCTGTTGTCGTTCACCAATGCCAACGAGGCCGTGGCGCTGGTCAAGCAAGGCATGGGTATCAGCGTGATCGATGAATTCGTGGCACAGGACAGCGGGTTGGCCGTGGTGCCCTTGGCCGACGAGATTCACTTCGATATCAGCTTCGTCCATTCGCGTTTTGACCCGCCGTCACAGGCGGCCCTGCACCTGATGCGCGTGCTGCATGTCCAGGCACGCAAGCTGGGGCGGCAGATCCCTGGGTTCGAGTTGCCCGACAGGTAAAGCGGGTGGCCCTGGAGAGGCCGTGAATGCCGGATTGGATCCGCAGGCTGAGAAACGCTACCCTTGCACCGCCGCGCAGCGCTTGCCGGTGCGCAGGCCTACCCATGCACTCAGGAGATTCACCGACATGAACGTCCCATTCAAGCCCCGCTGGCTGCTCGCCCTTGCCCTGCCCCTGGTACTTGCCGCCTGCGGCGACAGCGAACCCAAGCAACGGGCCGCCTTCAGCGAATTCCTGCAGACCCGTATCGTCGACAAGCCAGGCGTGCATGTGCCCAAGCTGAGCGCAGACGAGTCCAAGGCATTTGGCCCCTACAGCGATCACTACGCCGTCATCACCCAGTTCAACGGCGCGATGGATGCCGCAGTGCAGCCTTTGGGCAACCTGCTGCAAAAAGGCGCGGTTCGCTCGCTCAATGACGTCACTGCCCGCCGTGACGACATCAAGGCCGTGCAGACCGGCCTGAACGACATGGGCAACCAGCTGCAAGAGCAAAAGGCCAAGGCGGACACCGCCCATGCCCAGCTCAAGCAGCCGGAAGACCTCAAGGTGGTGTACGACAAGGCCTATGAGCGCACCGTCAGCGTCCCGGCCGACACCTTCCTGGACGTGCTGCCGCAAATCAACGGCACCCTGGACAGCAGCCTGAAGGTGGCCGACTACGTGGATGCGCACAAGGAAAAGATAGAAATCAACGGGGCCATCGTGAAAGTGTCCGACCCAACCGTTCAGGCTGAGTTGAATGCCTTGCTGGCGGACCTGAACAACCAGGCCAAGACCGTGCAGCAGGCGCAGGCAAGGCTGCAGACGGTCATGCTCGGGCGCTAGTCGGCTGCGAATCAGGCGGCGGCTGGGGGTTCGCTCACACCCGCTTCGGCAGCTGGATATTCACCCGCAACCCCCCTCCCTCGCCCGCTTGGGCGCTGATCGAGCCCTGATGCAGCGCGATTGCCCGACGGGCGATCGCCAAACCCAGGCCGAAGCCATCGCTGCCGCTGTCCAAACCCCGGTCGAACGGCTCGAAGATGCTCTGCAGGCGCGCCGGGGCCACGCCCGGGCCCTGGTCGATGATGGCCACTTCCAGCTGGTCGCCGCCGTCGGCCAGCAGCGCCAGCACCCGCACTTCAGTCCCAGGCGCTGTGTAGCGTACGGCATTGCGCACCACGTTCTCGAAGGCGCGATACAGCAGTTCCTCATGCCCGCAGGTCAACCATGCTGCATCCGCGCTCAGCGACACCTGGCACTGCTTCATGCTGGCCTCGAAACGGGCATCCTCGACGATCTGCGCCAGCAACTCGACCACATCCAACGCTTGGCTATTGCCATCGCCCGGCTGTGACTGGACACGTGCCAGGGTCAGCAGTTGCTCGATCAGGTCATCCATGCGCCGGGATTCGCGCTCGATGCGTTCCAGCATCTCAGCACGCTCCGGCTGCTGGCGTACCAAGCCGATGGCCGCGTGCATGCGGGTCAGTGGCGAGCGCAGTTCATGAGAAATATCATGCAGCAGTTGCTGCTGAGCCTCGACCAGCGCCTTGAGCTGGCTGGCCATGCGGTCGCAGCCTTCGGCAAGGTCGACGATCTCGTCGCGGCGCTTGCCCAGGCGCGGCTTGACGCGCACCTCGAACCGGCCCTGGGCGACCTGCTCCATGGCCTCGCGCAGCCATGCCAAAGGCTTGGTCAGGTAAAGGCTGCAGAGCAAGGCGAACAGTGCGCTCATCAAGGTCCCGGTGAGCAGCGGGCCCATGCTCCGCGGGCGTGGTAGTTCGTCCAGGCGGGTCGCCACCGATGCACGCAACACCAACGCCCGACCGCCCTGGTCGAGCAGCGCCCGCTCGAAGCGGGCCTCGGGTACAGGCCTGCCTGCCAGCAAGTGGCCGGTGCCGTCATACAGCCCCACCTGAACACCTTCAGGCTGGGGCGAAACCCGCAACAGCTGGCGGCCAGCCTGCTCTCCGTATCTGTGCAACATGTTCAGCTCGGTAACCAGCAGCGAACGCAGCGCCGGGGTGTCGCCACGCAGGTCGTCGAGCATGAAGGCCCCCGCGCCCACCAGGAACGTCAGGCAGTTGGCCATCCAGAAGGCCAGGAACAGCTTCCAGAACAGGCGCCGGCGCATCATTCGATGATCAGCATGTAGCCCATGCCCCGTACGCTCTGAATCCAGCTGCTGCCGTCGGCGCGTGGCCCGAGTTTCTGTCGGATGCTGCTGATGTGCACATCGATGCGGCGATCGTAACGGGTCAGCGGCCGGCCCAGGGCGTTGAGCGACAGCTCTTGCTTGCTCACCAGTCGGCCCGCCTGGCGAGCCAACGCTTCGAGCAGGCTGAATTCAGTCCCGGTCAGGTCCAGAGGAGCCGCCGCCCACTGGGCCTTGCGGCGCCCTGGCCATAAAGTCAGCGCCCCTGTGCCGAGGACTTCGCCAGCCTGGCTTTCAGCCCACGCGTGCGGTTGCACCCGGCGCAGGATCGCACGCAGGCGCGCCACCAGTTCGCCCGGCGAGCTGGGCTTGGGCACATAGTCATCGGCGCCCAGCTCCAGGCCGGCAATGCGGTCGATGTTGTCACCACGGGCGGTGAGCAACAGCACCGGGACCTGGCTGCGAGCCCGAATACGCCGCAATACTTCGATCCCTGAGATGCCCGGCAGCATCACGTCCAGCACCACGATGCGAAAAGCCCCGCTCAACGCGTGAGCCTCGCCCTCTTCGCCATTTGCCACGGCGGTTGCCTCAAAGCCTTCGCGGGCCAGGTAAAGGGCAAGCATTTCGGTGAGTTCACGGTCGTCATCGACCAAAAGCACAGGAATCATGGGGGGTACGCGTAGGCAGGGCTGCAAAGCGCGCATGATCGCCCTGCCGCGCCAGGCTGTCACCGCAAGCAGGGCGAACTTTACACATCTTTACCTTGGGTTAACCGCGCCAAACACAGCCCGCCCTTATCCTCATCGCCCGCTTGCCTGGCAGCCGCCGCGCGCCTTCGCCGAGCCTGCTCAGCCTCCCTCACGCCCGCCTGGAACCCCCGATGAACTACCCGCGTCTGTTGCTCCCCATCCTGCTGCTACAAGCCTGCGTGGCCCAGGCCGCGCCGTTCAGGATCGCCGACATCAGGGTCAACGGCCTGCAGCGGGTATCCGCCGGCAGCGTTTTCGGTGCCTTGCCCCTGAACGTGGGCGATCAGACCGATGACCGGCGCCTGGTGGAGTCGACCCGGTCGCTGTTCAAGACCGGCTTCTTCCAGGACATTCAGCTGAACCGCGACGGCGATGTCCTGATCATCAACGTGGTCGAGCGCCCGTCGGTGTCGAGCATCGAGATCGAAGGCAACAAGGCGATCAGCACCGAAGACCTGATGAAGGGCCTGAAACAGTCGGGCCTGGCCGAAGGCGAGATCTTCCAGCGTGCCACCCTCGAAGGCGTGCGTAACGAGCTGCAGCGCCAGTACGTGGCCCAGGGCCGCTACTCAGCCGAGGTCGACGCCGAGGTGGTGCCGCAGCCGCGCAACCGGGTTGCCCTGAGGATCAAGATCAACGAAGGCACCGTCGCTGCCATCCAGCACATCAACGTCGTTGGCAACACCGTGTTCGACGATGAAGCGCTGTCGCAGCTGTTCGAGCTCAAGACCACCAACTGGCTGTCGTTCTTCAAGAACGACGACAAGTACGCCCGCGAAAAGCTTTCCGGTGACCTGGAGCGCCTGCGTTCCTACTACCTGGACCGCGGCTACATCAACATGGACATCGCTTCCACCCAGGTGTCGATCACCCCGGACAAGAAACACGTCTATATCACCGTCAACGTCAACGAAGGCGAGAAGTACACCGTTCGTGACGTGAAGCTGTCGGGTGACCTGAAGGTGCCGGAAGACCAGGTCAAGTCGCTGCTGCTGGTGCAGCCGGGCCAGGTGTTCTCGCGCAAGGTGATGACCACCACGTCCGAGCTGATCACCCGCCGCCTGGGTAACGAAGGCTACACGTTCGCCAACGTCAACGGCGTGCCACAGCCCAATGACGAAGACCACACCGTCGACATCATGTTCGTGGTCGACCCGGGCAAGCGTGCCTACGTCAACCGCATCAACTACCGCGGCAACACCAAGACCGAAGACGAAGTGCTGCGCCGCGAAATGCGCCAGATGGAAGGCGGCTGGGCTTCGACCTACCTGATCGACCAGTCCAAGACCCGTCTGGAGCGCCTGGGCTTCTTCAAGGAAGTCAACGTCGAGACCCCGCCAGTGCCGGGTACCGACGATCAGGTCGACGTCAACTACAGCGTCGAAGAGCAGGCGTCCGGCTCGATCACTGCCAGCGTGGGCTTCGCCCAGAGCGCCGGCCTGATCCTGGGCGGTTCGATCAGCCAGACCAACTTCCTCGGTACGGGTAACAAGGTTTCCATCGGTTTGACCCGCTCGGAATACCAGACCAAGTACAACTTCGGCTTCACCAACCCGTACTTCACCGACGATGGCGTAAGCCTGGGCTACAACCTGTTCTACAGCAGCACCGACTACAGCGATTACTACGATGACGGTGTTTCCTACTACGCCATCAACAGCTATGGCGCGGGCGTCAGCCTGGGCTACCCGATCAGCGAAACATCGCGCCTGACCTACGGCCTGACCCTGCAACACGACGACATCTCACCCGGCACCTACAGCGCCGACGAGATCTATGACTTCATCCAGCGCGAGGGCGAAAGCTTCAACAACCTGAAGGCTTCGATCGGCTGGTCCGAGTCGACCTTGAACAAAGGCGTGCTGGCAACCCGAGGCCACTCTCAGAGCCTGACGCTGATGGCCACCACGCCCGGCAGCGATCTGTCGTTCTACAAGCTCGACTACAGCGGCCAGACCTACCTGCCGCTGAGTGACCGCACCACGCTGCGCCTGCATACCAGCCTGGGCTATGGCAATGGGTACGGCTCCACCGAAGGCCTGCCGTTCTATGAGAACTACACAGCCGGTGGCCAGGGCTCGGTGCGCGGCTTCAAGGATGGCTCGCTGGGCCCACGCAATACGCCGGCCACCGGTACTTACGCAAGTGCCGGCCAGGCCTATTACTCCGACCGCGACACCGATGCACTGGGCGGCAACATCCTCATAACCGGCGGCGCCGAGTACATCTTCCCGATGCCCTTCATCAAGGACCAGCGGCAGCTGCGCAGCTCGGTTTTCGTGGACGCTGGGAACGTGTTTTCCGACACCTGCTACCTGTCCACCACCCAGGGTTGCGGCAGCGTGAGCCTGGACCAACTGGCGGTGTCACTGGGCGTCGGGGTGACCTGGTACAGCCCCATGGGGCCGCTGACGTTCAGTCTTGCCACGCCGGTGAAGAAGCCGGAGAACGCCGAGACGCAGATATTCCAGTTCTCGTTGGGGCAGACGTTCTGACTTTGCCAGGAGCGGGGTGGTGCCCTGGGCGCGAGTCTTACACGCTTTTACCCCGGCTTAACCCAAGTTGACAGTCCGTTTGCCTAAGCTGACTCCCCCTAGAACTCGCCTGGCAGGTATCCCTCCATGCTGCAACAACAATTACCCCACGCGTTGCTAGAGCAGGTGCAGCGACGCCTGGCCACGGTGCTCGGCCCAAGCTGCATCGTGACGCTGGCCAGCAGCCAAAACGACCACGGCGTGAACCACTACCATCTGGCGATCCAGCACGAAGGTCATGGTGTGTCCGTGGAAGACAGCGGCATCATCAACCCAGATTTCGCCGACCAGCTGCTTGCCAAGGTCGGCCAGGTAAGCGCCATGCTCGATTCAGAAACATTCAAGCGCATGGCCAGCGCTGATCCATCGCGCCCACTCGTGTGGATCAGCGACCAGCCTGGAGCGTGTTCAGACGCCCCCTTCGGCCAGCACCTGAGCCCGGGTGATGACGTTACCGAAGTGATGCTTCCACAACTCGATGCCCATTTTCCCTGAGCGATCCAGGGAAGACCCCACGGTCAGGTCGGTGATCAACGTCGGCATGAGCCCCGCGTCGAACAGCGCGAAGCCGGCGGCAAGCACACACGTCTCGGTCTGCAACCCGCAGACCAATACCCGTTCCACGCCTAGCGCCCTGATGTACTCGATGGTCTCGGCAGTCTGCCTGTAACCATGCTTGATAAAGACCTTGTCGGCCTCGACCAGGCTCTCGTCTTCTGCTGCCGGGTGCCAGCCCAGTTGCCGCTCGAACGGCGTGACCTGTTCATCGTGCAACTGCACCGAGGCAATGGTCGGGATCATCGCAGACAGCGCACGCACACCATCGACCAGCCACTCGGGCGGGCTGAAGGTGGACTGTACGTCGATGATGAGTAAAACCTGCCGCATGGCTGTCTCCGGGGCGCTGGCAAAGGTACGGAGTATACCGTTGCTGGCGGCCGATGACGCCCTTGGACGAGCACACGGCGTTGCAACCCAGATGACTAAGTTACGGTTTTCCAGAACTTTTTTTTGATTACGGGTCTATGTGAACAGGCAGATGAACGTCGCTGGCTGCCCCTGGGTTTGCCCGCGACGCCATGGCCCAACGTCCCGATGTCCATCAGAGGTTGTCTTCGCTCATGAAATTCCAAGTTCCACGGATAGTGCTGCTCGGCCTCTTCGCGTTCGCGGCAATGGGCTCGGCCTGCGCAACACCGGCGAAAGCACCCGCGCCGCGCGTTGCCACCGAAGCCACCCCTGTTCAGGCGTACAACGAGGCCGCCAACAACCCTTGGCCGAGCCTGGCGAGCATGACAGCCGCCCAACCCGCTGCGCTGCTGGCCCATGATGACCGTTACCGGCGCGACGGCCACTGGCACGACCGCAGAGACGACTGGCGTCGTGACCAATGGCGCCGCGACCAGTGGCGCCGTGAGCAGGCGCGCCGTGAAGCCGAACGCCGCCGCGAGTGGCACCGCCGCCATGAGCGGGCCATGCACCACCGCTATGAAGCCGATCATCACTACTATCGCCGCTGATTTTCACTGCAATCGAAGCCTCGGGGGTTTTCGCGCAGCGTGGCCCCCAGCACTACCTCCTGAGTTTTCTCAACAGCCCAAGCCCCACGTTTTCAACGGTGGCCGGTTCGATGCCGGCACGCGCTGCGAACCCTGACAGGTATCAGGTCAGCGCCCACATCTCCCCCATCATCGAGTGCCTCTATCAAGCCATCCAGTCTATCGATTTGACTGCGTCAAATTGCCTCAGATAACGTGCCCCGCTCCACGAAGTCGATCGAGTTTGTCTGTGTTGCCCTTCTGCTGAATACCTCGCTGACTGCCCTGCGCCCTCTGTTAACCCCCGACCGCGAACATGCCTCATGGCGTGACCGCCGTCCTTGCGTTCGAGTTACTGAAATGTCCGTCAATACCCCCTCCCGCATCACCGAGCTGGTCATCGAAGCCGGCACCCGCAAAGCCCACATGCGCGCCCGTGCCACGCTCATCCTGGGCTTTCTGGCCGGGGCCTTCATTTCAATGGGGTTTCTGCTGGACATCCATGTCAGCGCCATGATCCCTGCGCCCTGGGCCTCGTTGGGCAACTTGCTGGGCGCCGCGGTATTCCCGATCGGGCTGATCCTGGTCATCCTGGCCGGCGGCGAGTTGCTCACCGGCAACATGATGAGCCTGCCCCTGGCGATGTTCGCCCGGCGCATCCGCCTGGTGGACGTTGCGCGCAACTGGGGCCTGGTGACCGTGGCAAACCTGCTGGGCGCGCTGTTCGTGGCCTACTGCTTTGGCCACTTGCTTGGGCTCACTGAAGGTGCCTACCTGAGCAAGACGCTGGCCGCGGCAACCAGCAAGGCCAGCGCCGATTTCCTCCATGCCTTCGTTTCCGGCATCGGCTGCAACTGGCTGGTGTGCCTGGCAGTCTGGCTGGCCTACGCCAGCCGTGAGATGAGCGGCAAGGTGCTTGGTATCTGGTTCCCGATCATGGCCTTCGTCGCCATCGGCTTCCAGCACGTGGTGGCCAACATGTTCCTGATCCCGGCAGCGATCTTCGCCGGTTACCTGAGCTGGGGGCAGCTGGTGCACAACCTGGCGGCAGTCTTCCTTGGCAACGCAGTGGGTGGCGCGATCTTCGTGGGGTTGGCGTACTACCTGTCCTTCGGCGCCTCGGCAGAAGAACAAGCCGTCGCCCGTTGAGCCCGTTTGCCATGGATGGCATAGCCTGCCAGCACGGCGCATGACCGCAAGCCCCGAATAAAACCTGAACGTTTGGCAAAACCTTCCAGTCGCAGGGAATAGACGCACTTGATTGCGCGAATGCATTCCTGACCGTGAGGTTTTCCCATGAGCACCAACTCCCAACAGGGTGTCGATGGGCATCCCATCAGCCTGACACTCAACGGCACACGCACGTCGCTGCACGTCCAACCCTGGACCACCCTGCTCGATCTGCTGCGCGAGCAACTCGACCTGATCGGCAGCAAGAAAGGCTGTGACCATGGCCAGTGCGGCGCCTGCACGGTGCTGCGCGACGGCAAGCGGGTCAATGCCTGCCTGACCCTTGCCGTGATGTGCGACGGCGCCGACCTGGTCACGGTCGAGGGGCTGGCCCAAGGCGAGCAACTGCACCCCATGCAGCGCGCCTTCATTACCCATGACGCCTTCCAGTGCGGCTATTGCACTCCCGGTCAGATCTGTTCTGCCGTCGGGCTGGCCCACGAAGGCCGCGCCGTCACCCGTGAAGACATCCGCGAGCACATGAGCGGCAATCTCTGCCGCTGCGGCGCCTACAGCAATATCATCGCGGCGGTCGAAGAGGCATTGCCGCTGATGCAGGCTGCCGTCGAGCCGCAGGGAGGGCCGAAGCCATGACGCCTTTCAGCTACCACAGGCCATCTTCGGTCAGCGAAGCGGTGAACCTGGCGGACGGCGCCAGCCGTTTCATTGCCGGCGGCACCAACCTGGTCGATCTGATGAAGGAGAACGTGGTCCGCCCGGCGCGCCTGATCGACATCACTGCCCTGGACTTGAAAGGTATCGAGCCCACTGCGAACGGCGGCGTGCTGATCGGCGCGTTGGTCAGCAACGCCGACCTGGCCTGGAATGCCTTGATCGAGCAGCACTACCCGTTGCTGTCCCAGGCGATCCTTGCCGGCGCATCGCCGCAGCTGCGCAACATGGCGACCACCGGGGGCAACTTGCTGCAGCGCACCCGCTGCTATTACTTCTATGACACCGGCACCCCTTGCAACAAACGTGAGCCGGGCAGCGGGTGCCCTGCCCGCTCGGGCCTCAATCGCAGCCACGCCATCCTGGGCGCCAGCGATGCCTGCGTCGCCACCCACCCTTCGGACATGTGTGTGGCACTGGCAGCACTCGATGCGGTGGTCCACGTGCAAGGCCGGGCGGGAACGCGGCAGATACCCTTTGCCGACTTTCACCGTTTGCCGGGCGACACACCACAACACGACAACCACCTCTCAGCCGATGAGCTGATCACCGCGATCGAGTTGCCGCCCCCTGAATTTGCGCAGCACGCCCGCTACCTGAAGATTCGTGACCGTGCCTCCTACGCATTTGCCCTGGTGTCCGTCGCCGCCGCACTGAAGCTTGATGGCGAAGTGATCCAGGACGCCCGGGTGGCCCTGGGAGGCGTGGCGCACAAGCCTTGGCGAGACCGGGCCGTGGAAATGACCCTGCAAGGGCAAAGGGTTTCCGAGGCGCTCTTCGAGCGCGCGGCCCAAGCGTGGCTACAAGCGGCTCAACCGCTGAGCCACAACGCATTCAAAGTGGAACTCGCCAAACGCGCGATCGTCCGTGCGCTCAGTGAAGCCGCGGGGGGCACCAGCATTCAGAGGACAACGCCATGAGCCTGACGACCCACGTGGTGGGCAAACCCCTGGACCGAGTGGATGGCGTGGCCAAGGTGACTGGCACAGCGCGGTATGCCGGTGAGTACCCCGAGGCGGGGCTGCTGCACGCCAGTGTGGTATCGAGCACCATCGCCCGCGGCAGGGTGCGCGCCATCGACACGACCCAGGCAATGCAGTTGCCCGGCGTGGTCGCGGTGCTGCACCACGCCAATCGCCCACGCATTTCCAGCTATGACGACGATTACAGTGATGCCGACTCGGCCGAAGGCTCCCCGTTCCGGCCGCTGTTCAACGACCGTGTGCTGTACAGCGGGCAACCGCTGGCACTGGTGGTCGCCGAGAGCCTTGAACTGGCACGCCATGCCGGCGCCCTGGTGCGCATCGACTACAGCGAAGAGCCGCACCAGACCGACCTGGGCGCGGTGCTCGACCAGACGCACCCGGCACCCGCTGAAACGCCAGAGCCCCGCGGTGATTTCGCTGGGTATTACGCTCAAGCCGCAGTACGGGTCGATGCCACCTACGACACGCCCATCGAGCATCACAACCCGATGGAGCCCCACGCGTCGACCGTTCTCTACAAAGCGGGAGACACCCTGGAAATTCATGACAAGACCCAGGGCACGCAGAACTGTCAGGACTACTTGCATAAGGTGTTCGGCCTGCCCAAACAGAACATCAGGGTGCTCGCCGCTTTTGTCGGCGGTGCCTTCGGCTCCGGGCTGCGGCCGCAATACCAGTTGCCGCTGGCCGTGATGGCAGCCCTGCACCTGAAACGTTCGGTGCGCCTTACCCTCACACGCCAACAGATGTTCACCTTCGGCTACCGCCCCCGTACCCAGCAACGGCTGCGCCTGGGCGCGGCGGCCGATGGCAAGCTGCTGGCGGTTGCCCACGACGCGCTCGGCCAGACCTCGCGCTTCGAAGACTTCACCGAACACCTGGTGGAATGGAGCGGCATGCTCTACCACTGCGACAACGTTGCGCTCAGTTATCGCCTTGCGCCGCTGGATGTCTACACCCCGCTGGACATGCGTGCGCCGGGTGCCGCGTCCGGCGTGCTGGCGTTGGAGTGCGCGATGGATGAGTTGGCATGTGCCGCGAACCTTGACCCCCTCGAACTGCGTCGCCGCAACTTCGCCAGCCACAATGGCAACGACGGCAAACCCTATTCCAGCAAAGAGCTGTTGGCCTGTTATGACCAGGGCGCCGCGCGCTTCGGCTGGGGCAAACGTACTTCAAAGCCACGCAGCATGCGCCAGGGCCAGCAATTGATCGGCTGGGGCGTGGCGGGTGGGGTCTGGGAAGCGTTGCAGATGAAGGCCAGCGCCCGGGCCTGCTTCGACAGCCGCGGGCATTTGACCGTCAGTAGCGCTACCACCGACATAGGCACCGGCACCTATACCGTGATGACCCAGATTGCTGCGGACGCTGCCGGGGTCTTGCCACAGGACGTGACCTTCCTGCTGGGCGACTCCTCACTGCCGCCCGCGCCGTTGCAGGGTGGTTCGTTCACGGTGTCCTCAGTGGGTTCGGCGGTGCAGCAGGCCTGCCAGACCCTGCGCACCAAGGTCCTGGAACTCGCACGGCACAATTTTCCCGAAATAGCTGCAATACCGGTAGAAAATATGACCTTCGCGCAAGGCTACCTGCAAGCGGGGGAACACCGTATCGCCATCGCCAGCATCGCCGCAACGTCCACGGACGGCGAGCTGCAGGTGCAGATCGACGCCGAGCCTGGTGCCGGACGCACGCCGTTCTCGACCGCTACCCATTCGGCCGTCTTCGTCGAGGTACAGGTGGACGAGGCCCTGGGTACGATCAAGGTCACCCGGGTGGTCAGCGCAGTGGCCGCCGGGCGTGTGGTCAACCCGAAAACCGCCCGTAGCCAGATCCTCGGGGGCGTGGTCTGGGGCTTGGGCATGGCGTTGCAGGAAGCGACCCAAACCGATCATCAGCTCGGGCGCATCCTCAACCACAACCTGGCCGAGTACCACATCCCGGTGCACGCCGATATCGCTGATATCGAGGTGATGTTCGTTGACGAGGATGACGACATCGTCAATGAGCTTGGCTCCAAGGGGGTGGGCGAGATCGGTATCGTGGGGGTCGCGGCGGCGGTTGCCAATGCCGTTTACCATGCCACCGGCAAGCGCGTCAGAGCGTTTCCGATAACGCTGGACAAAGTGCTGTAGCAGCAGGCGGGGCTCAGGGGATCGGGCGCCGCCCAGGCGGCGCTCGATTCACGGGTATCAGTGCATTCCAGACATGACGCCGGGCGCGCTTGGCCGTCAAAGTTTGAAGCGAACGTGGATGGTGCTTTTGCCTTTGTAGGCATCGATCGAGATCGCCGAGCTTCCATAGCCTGAGTAACTTCTGACAAGCCGCATTCCAAGGCCCGTCCCGCTCGGTTTGGGATAGGTAGCAGGAAAACCATCACCCTCGTCGGTCACGGTGATCAAGGCGTGATCACCGGCATCGCGGACACTGACTTCGATGGTGCCTTTGCCGTATTTCAGGGCGTTGGTGATCAGTTCTGAAATGACCAGCCCCAGCGGTGCCATCCTCGCCGGCAGCAGGGTGAACGGGTCAGCGTCAAGGACGATCTTGCGATCGGCCAGCGCCCTTCCCAGGTCACCGAGCAAGGCGCTGAGGTAGTCGCAGGCAAGTACCTCCTGATCGGCCGTTTGATAGAGCCGTTCGTGCACGCTGGCAATGGTCAAGACCCGCCCCGCCGCCGTCTCCAGCTGCAGCTTTACCGCGGCATCCGGCGTCAGGTTCGCTTGCAACAGCAGCAGCGTATTGACCAGGTGCAGGCTGTTCTTGACGCGGTGATGGATTTCTTCGAGATGCAGGTCGGTCTTGTTGAGCCTGGAATTCTGAGAATCGATCAGCGACAGCAACTGGGCCTCGTAATAGTGCCGTTCGGTAATGTCTCTGGATACGGCAATGATCTTTTCCAGCTGGCCATCGGCGCCCAGGACCGGGGCGACCGTGACGTCCCACCATTTGAGCACTTGCTGGCCAGTAGGGCAGACCCCTTCGAAGCGGGTCGACTCGCCTCTGGCGACCTTTTGCAAAGCCTCCTGCACGGCCGGGCGCGACTCGTCAGGCCAAAGCTGCAACCATGGCTGGCCTTTGACCTGCGCCAGGTCGTCGATGTGCATCAACGCCAGCCCAGCCTCGTTCATGAACTCGATGTCACCGCTGCTGGACAGCACGTTCACACAGTCCGGGCTGGCGTTGAGCATGCTTTCCGAATAGGGGTCGACCAACTGAGCGTCAGCCCCTGCGGTCAGCCGCTCTACCGCCATGGAGATGACGTTGGAGATACCTTCAAGGAAGACCAGATCGCTTTCAATGAAGTCTTCACCATCGCTACTGTCTGCCTCGAGTACCCCGTAAGGCAGCAATGCGCCCCTGATAGGCACGTTGATGGCACGCTCGATACCGTACTTTTTCAGCAATTCCGGCGTTCTGAAGCGATGTTCCTGGCCCAGATGATTGGAAATCACAGGCCGGTAGGTCTGCATGGCAAACCCGGCAGGGCTGGCCTCGTCGGCGCCCACGGTAGCGTGGCCGATATCGGCCTCATCCCACCCCACCCCATGCGTCAGCAGGAACCGGTCGGTATCGGGAATGGGCATGAGGATCTTGGCGAATCGGGTTTGCATGCCTTTTGCGACCAATGCGCAAGCCTGGTCCAGCAACTCATCCAGGTTGGTGGATTTAAGCGACATGACCGCGTACTCGACCACCAGCTCATGCTGCCTTTGCAGCCGGGCTTGGGATCTCCTGAGGGCGGCACGAATGGTCTCATCAGGGGGCAGCTGCTGCATCAATAGTCATCCAGGGCGCTGAGAAATGCCGTTCTAAGGTTAGCCCCTGCAGAAGCGGCTGTAGGCTACATCGGATCTGGTGTACCACCGCTTATCGCTTTGGTGCAACTCCCAGCAGTGAATCTGATCATGCCAGCTGGATATAAATCGAGTAACTGCCCAGCAACAGCCAGAAACCGAGAAAGAGCCAAGGCGTACGCAGCGAAAAGAGCAGTGACTTACGGTGCCCTGCCCGGGAGGTTTCCGCCTCGCAGAACAGCGGCGATTCATCGTAGGCCAAGCCCATCATGGGCTCACTGAGCAGCAGATTGCTTTGCTTGACCTGCCAGTGATCGATGATGCGATACGCCGCGCGAATGCCTGGCCAGGCATTGAGCGTACTCATCACGCCCAGCAAAGCCAGAAAGGCAGGCACCAGGAGGGTGAACATCTCCCCCCAGCTCTGGTTCAGGTTGCCCATGGACGACACGAAAGCGATGACCAGAAAGGACTGAGCGGCCAGATAGGCATCGGTGCGGTTGGCCAGGATGGTGGTTTCGTACTGGATTTCCCTGCGGTAGAAGTCCAGCCGCTCCTTCGGCGAACCAAACATCCTCGCATTGTGTGCATCAATCTCGTGTTCAGGGGTGGTAGGGGTGATGATTCGCGGCACGTGGCGACTCCTGGCAGTAGCTGAGCCATACCACGGATGGCGGTAGGCGCTTAAGCGGTAGAACCGGGTAGGCAATGAAAATTCAGTCACGAAGCCCCCCCAACCGCCCGTCGGTCCAATGCACGATCGAGCTCAACAAACCCTTGTGGCATCTTTCGAACAGGTATGCGCTTTCCAACTGCAGGAGCTTGCACCATGCGTGACTACCCCACCCCTCCGTTTCCCTCACAACCGCAAAGCGTTCCGGGTTCACAGCGCAAGATGGAGCCCACCCCGGACTGCGGAGAGCACACATACACCGGCAGCGGTCGGCTCACCGGCAAGATAGCGCTGATCACCGGTGCCGACAGCGGGATCGGCCGTGCAGTCGCCATCGCCTACGCCCGCGAAGGCGCTGACATTGCCCTCGCTTATCTCGATGAGCACGACGATGCGCAGGAAACCGCCCAGTGGGTCCAGGCTGCTGGCCGGCGCTGCCTCCTGCTGCCTGGGGACCTGGCCCATAAACAGCACTGCTACGACATCGTTGACAAGACCGTGGAGCAGTTCGGCCGTATCGATATCCTGGTCAATAACGCCGCGTTTCAGATGGCGCACGAAAGCCTCGATGAAATCGACGATGACGAATGGGTCATGACGTTCGACGTGAACATCACGGCCATTTTCCGCATTTGCCAGCGGGCGCTCCCGTCGATGCCCAAAGGCAGCTCGATCATCAACACCAGTTCGGTCAATTCCGATGACCCGTCACCCCAGTTGCTGGCCTATGCCACTACCAAAGGTGCCATCGCCAACTTCACCGCCGGGCTGGCCCAGTTGCTGGGGGACAAAGGGGTGCGGGTCAACAGTGTGGCACCAGGCCCGATCTGGACCCCACTGATCCCTGCCACCATGCCCGATGAGGCGGTGAAGAACTTTGGGTCAGCCTATCCGATGGGCCGGCCGGGCCAACCGGTCGAGGTGGCCCCGGTTTACGTCCTGCTCGGCTCCGATGAGGCCAGCTACATCTCCGGCGCGCGCTATGCCGTGACTGGCGGCAAACCCATTCTTTGATCCCAAGGCCTTGATTCCCAAACCGCGATGAGGTGCCACATGAACGCTATCGATCTGCTGATCCAGGACCACAAGCTGGTTAAGAAGCTGCTGGACGAACTGTCTTCGACCACCGAACGCGCCGTGAAAAAGCGTGCCGAACTCCTGCACCGGATCGAACAGGAGTTGCAGATCCATACCGCACTGGAAGAAGAGATCCTTTACCCAGCCATCAAACAGGCCGGGGGCAAGGAAGAAGCGAAAATGTATTACGAGGCGAAAGAGGAACACCGCACCGTCGACGCGCTGGTGTTACCCGACCTGCTGCACACCGAAACCGGCACGCTCGAATTCGCTGGCCGGGTCAAAGTGATGAAAGAGTTGCTCGAGCACCATATCGAAGAAGAGGAAGACGAGTTGTTTCCCACTGCGAAAAAGCTGTTGAGCAAAGACCTGCTGGAAGAAATGGGCCAAGCCATGCAAGCGCATAAAAAGATGCTCAAGGGTGAGCAGCGCGCCGCGTGAAGCAAAGCAGAAGGCCTGAAATGCGCTGGCAGATGCTGCGGGGCCTGTGGGCAGGGCTTTGAAACCCTACGGCTGCCCTCCCCTCAGCGTTTGCCGAGCATTTTCGCCAGCACGAACGTTGCCACCACGGCCAGCACGACTGCACCCGTAATGGACGGTACCGTACCCAACGGCTCGATCGAGCTTTTCACCGCCAGGTAGAAGCCCAGCACCCCTACAGCGCCGATGGCATTGCCACGCACGATCGCCCCCAGCTCCTGGTGGCCACCCTGAACATGGGCGAACACCGCCAGCGGCCAGGCGATCACCGGGATGGGTGCCAGCAGGCCGCTGGCCACCGGCCCCAGCCATTGGGCACTGGCAGTGATCGCCAGCAACAGCAGGGTTGCCGTGAGCATGCGCATGGGAATCACCCAGCGCGGCAGTGGCACAACCTTGGCGGCGCCGGTCTGCGTGTTGTTCGAGCTGAGGATGATGATCAGTGTAAGCAGGACCAACGTCACGCCGACGGACAATGCTACCCCACCCAAGCGGCTCATCATAAAGGCGGTACAGGCGTAAACCGCCAGGGCCGTGATGCAACCGGTGAAGGCGGACACACGCCGTGTCACCAGGAAGTAGAACAGATAGGTTGCTTGTACCGCAGCCACCCCTGCCAATGCGCCAGGCACCGCCTGCAAGGCAAAACCCGGGCCCTGTTCAAGGCTGAGGAACAACATGACCAATGCCGAGGTGACTGGCAACCCGGAGAGCAGCCCGCCGATCTGCGTGCCCCAGCGCCTGGCGGCCAGCGAGATGGCCAGCATGAGGGTCGGGGTGATCAGGAACTTGAGGTAGAAGGCAGTCATTGAGGGCAGCGTCGGTTTCAAAAGACAAGGGTGGGCTCATCGTGCCTGCAAGGCAGCAGACAAGCGCCCAATGCTAATGGAACCGCAGCAGCTTTACTCCGATTTTTAGCGCCCGCTGAAGAAGTAGAACGTCGCAAGGCCTGCTGCAGTCATCAACAAAGAACCCGTGACATGCACAGCGATGGAGCCCAGGGCCCATGAAATACGCCCCTCCTGGATAAGCGACACGACCTCTGCGGAAAAAGTGGAGAACGTGGTCAAGCCGCCACAAAACCCGGTGATCAGCAGCAGGCGCCATTCGGGGCTGAGCGACGGCGATGCAGAGAAGAAGGCGATGGACAAGCCAATGATGTAGCCACCAATGAGGTTGGCCAGCAGCGTACCGGGCGGCACGGCGGGGAAAAGTGCATTGAGCTTGACGCCCAGCCCCCAGCGTAACCAGGCACCGACCATGGCACCGACGCCAATGGCCAATAGCGACTTCAACATACGGCATCACGCTCCGGGCAAAGAGTTGGCGGGCACTGGGTACCGGCTTCACCTGCCAGCTTCAACCGATCGGCCTTGCAAATGTATTTAGGCTTGCTGCGCGGTGCCAGTTTGGCGGCGGCTTTTTTCTGGTGTGCTTGCAGCAACTGTTTGATTTTCTTGCGACGGTTCATGGTGCCACTCGGTACAAAGGGTTGATCAGGCAGGCAACATCTTAAGGGATGTATTCAGGCCCTGGGCGGTCCGGTATATCACTCGTTGCCCTGGCGCTTGGCGTTTTTCTTGACGATGGCCTTCATCCGCGTCGCAGCGCGCTGCACGGTGGCCATCTTCTCCGGGCGTTTCATGCCGCGCCACTTGCGGATTTCATCACGGGTTCGGCCACAGCTCACGCACAGCTCGCTGTTGAGCTGGCAAAGCGAGACGCAAGGGTTATCGATGTCTTTGGCCATGGGCTGCTCCGGTCGTGGCCGCGGATGATAACGTAAGGCGGCCAGATGCGGTGAAACCGGAGCATCCCAGTGGCCCTCAAGCCGCCGCGGCCGGCCTGGTGTCGCTGCTGACCTCGAACTGCCCGACCAGCTTCTGCAGCTTGCTGGCATTGGCCTTCACCGTCTCGGCGCTGCTTTGCAGGACCACCGCCGTCTGGCGCATTTCGCTGGAAGACTGGTTGACCTGCTCAATGGTCTTGCCATAAGCCAGGCTGCGCTGGTTGAGCTGCTGGATGATCAGGAACATGCTCTCTACCGCCTGGTGCAGCTGGACGTTCTCCGATGAAGCGTCCTCGGCCAGGCGTAGGCTGTCATCGACGTTCTGTACGCCCTGCTCCATGAAGCTGACGGCTTGCCCGGTTTCGCTCTGCAGCCCGGTGACCATGTGCCGGATGTCGTCGGCCGCACGCGCCGTACGCGCCGCTAGGCTGCGCACTTCATCGGCCACCACCGCGAAACCTCGGCCATGCTCGCCCGCGCGGGCGGCCTCGATGGCGGCATTGAGGGCCAGCAGGTTGGTCTGGTTGGTGATGTCGCTGATCAGCCCGCTGATGTTGCTGATCTGCGCCATCCGGCTGTCGAGCAGTTGCACACTGGAAGACGAGCGCGCTACCACATCCCGAATCGACTGGGTGCCCGCCTGTACCGCCAGGTACTGCTCGCGGGCACGGCTGACCACCTCGTCCATGGCCTGCTTCATCTGCTCTGCGCTGACCGAGGCCTGCTGCAGCTCGCCCAGTTGCTCCTCCATGATGATCATCATCTGGTGCACCGCCTCGGCCACCTCGGTGGAGGTGACGCTCGCTTCGTGGCTGCGGCCCAGCATCATCTGGTTGGTGGCGCCCACCGTGCGGCTGGCCTTGACCACCTGGCCTACTACCGAGTCCAAGCGGTCGATGAAACTGTTGATCCAGCGCGCCATGTCGCCACTTTCGTCATTGGCCATGGTCGTGGTGTCCAGGCGTTGGCGCAGGTTGCCCTCACCCTCGGCGATGGTACGCAGCACATCGGTCATGCCATTGAACCTGGCAGCCAGCCGCCTTGGCCCCACTGCACTGAACAGCAGCGTGGCAGCCAGCATGGCCAGCGCCAGCAACGCATCGGCGATGCCTTGCCCGAAGCCCGCGTAGTGTTGCACCAAAAAGTTGCAACCAAACACGCCCGCCATGATGGCGATGTAGGGCTTCATCAACCCGTAGCTGAGCGAGCGGCGCCGATAGACCTCCTCCAGATCGGCTTCGCACATCATGCCCCAGCGGTCCGGCGAGCCCGGCAACTGGAATGTGACGCCTTTGCCCACCACGGGCACATGGCGATAGTCCGAATAGCCAGGATAAGTCACGAACAGGTTGGCGCCCTGGCGGATGGTTTCCCGCACACCGGGATGAAGCTCGCCGGTGGCAGGGTCGGTAAACCGCAGTTCGAGCTCGGTGTGGTGCTGGACCTGCACGGTGCTCCACGCCGTATGCACCCCACTCTTGAGGTTCTCCCCGTGGGTGAAGGTGCCATCCTCGAAACGTGAGCGCGACAGGGCGGTGCCCGGTGCAATAGCAGGGTCGAAATGCGATTGCGCCATGAACAGGTAATTGTCACCGGACTCGGCATAGATATGCCCGGCTTCGCGCTGGATCAGGTCGCCCACCACATCGTTGGGCACCCGGCCGCAGAGGCAACCGTAAACCTTCCCTTGGGCTTTGAGCGGTTGATAGAACATCAACGTGACTTCATCGTGAAACCGCGATGAAGAAGGGCCGATCTGCAAGGTCAGCGGATCGACATACGGGCCGTGCAGGAACGGCGCTTTCAGCCCTTGGGCCAAAGCGCCACACTGTGCGATGGGTTGGCCATTGCTTCGTTGCGCCCAACTCGACAGCACAACCCTGCCATCGGTATCGACGACGAAGAGTTCCGAGAAGTCGTTCGCCTGGGCCAGCTTGTCCAGCAAAGCAGTGCGGTCGGCGTGAGCCACTGACGAGGCAAGGTTCTCAGCGAGTTCGGCCAGGTGCTCCCACTGTTCTCGCGCCCAGCTTTGCAGCAATTGCATGCGCGTCTGGGCCATGGCTTCGAAAGTCTGCTCGATGACCGGATACATCGCTCGGTTGAGCCCGCACGACCAGCCCATGCTGAGCTTGCCGGTTTTTCCGAACCACGGCAGCCAACGCTGCTCACCCGATGACAACTGCATGGAACCACTTGAAAGCGACATTATCTTCACCATACGCGACACCACAATGGCAAAGTGACAGCAAGTACTGCGCCAACTCGTATGCAAGCTAATGATTAGGTAGGTAGCCATGCCCTCTGTACGCCAATTTTGCACCAATGCCGGGCAAAAATTGGCACATGCGCCAATAGGGGTCGGTGTTTACTGCCACCTTTTCCGCGAGAGCCCCGGATCTGATTCAACGCCAGTACTGGGTGTCATCGACAATCTGTTCATGCCCTGCGAACAGTGCCGGTAGCTGCTCCTTGAGATAGTCGATCCAGGTCCGCACCTTGGCATCCAGGTAGTGCCGCGAGGGATACATGGCATACAGCGCACACTCGCGCAGACGGTAAGGCGCCAGCAGCCGCCGCAAGCGCCCCTGCTCGATCGCCTGGCTGGCGGTGTAGAACGGCAATAGCCCGATGCCCATGCCCAGTTCACTGGCCACCAGCATCGCGTCGGCGACGTTGGTCATGAAGCCGTCGCGCGGCGAGATAACGCAATGGTCCAACCCCTCCGGGAATACCCAGTCGCCTTCATACATCGGGTACGCCATGCGCAGGCACCGGTGTTCATGCAGGTCTTCGGGCCGCTCGGGAACGCCATGGGCATCCAGGTAACTGGGCGCGGCGCAGGGGATACTGAACACGGTGCCCAGCGGCACAGCGATCAGCTGCGAGTCGGGCAGCGCCTCGTTCAGGGTGATCACCACATCGTGGCCTTCGACCAGCGGGTCGGGGTTGCGCTGGGACAGGGTCAGCTCCACCACCACCTCCGGGCATAGGGCGTTGTAACCGGCCACCAGCGGCATCAGCAACAGGCCAAGGCCGTGCGGGCAATGCAGGCGCAGCCTGCCACGGGGGGTCAGGTGCGCGCCACGCGCTTCGCCCACCGCCTCCTCGGTCAACAGCATGATCTGCCGCGAGCGTTCCAGAAACCGCTCGCCGGCCTCACTCATGCGCAGGCGCCGGGTGGTGCGGTGCAGCAGGCGGGTCTGCAGCTGGTTTTCCAGCTCGGCGACGATCCGCGACACCTGGGCGGCAGAAATGTCCAGGGCGTTGGCCGCGGCGGCGAAGCTGCCGCACTCCACTACCCGGGTGAAGGTACGCATGGCGTGCAGCATGTCCATGGGGGCTGGTCTCCTTGGTTCGTGCTTATTCGTACACTAAAGGCAGGAATCTATCACGACTTAGCCCATTTATTGTGCGCAGCAAAGCAATACATCATGGGTGAAACATTGATGAAGGAGCTTTCCATGAACATCAAACGCTCGATCGCGTTGCTTGCGTGCGCTGCCGCCTTTGCCTCGTTCGGTGCCTTGGCCGCCCCGGCCGCCGCCCAACCGGTCGCCAGCGACAGCGCCAACTACGAATACGGCATGCCGCTGGATGTCGCCAAAGTCGTCTCGATCTCCCCGGCGAGCAACATTGCCGATTGCCAGGTGGGCACCGCGCACATGGTCTACGTCGACCATCAGGGCCAGACCCACGAGGTCAACTACCGGGAAATGGGTAACTGCTCGCAGCAATGACTCAGGCCAGCACCTGGGTGATCCAGCCAACCTGCCTGGCAAAGTCCTGCAGCTTGTGTTGCGCGATCGCATCCCGGGCGCGTTCGAAGTTGGCCAGGGTCTGCTGCTTCTGACGCAGCATGCGTTGCCACTTGGTGACGAACGCTGGGCTTTTCTCACGCATCAGCACCGGCCCGAAATACAACTCTTCGGCACTGTAGACCACCGCTGCGCCCGGCTCGGCAACGATGATCTCGTAATCGAAGCGGTTTTCACGCAACACCTCTTCGCAGACGATCCGATACCCGTTGGCCATCAGCCAGGCCCGTAGCTCGCGCTCACCGCCGTTGGGCTGCAGGATCAAACGCTCGCTGCCGCTCAGGCGTGCCTTGCCCCGCTCCAGGATTTCGCACAGGGTGTCGCCACCCATGCCGCAGATACTGACCGCCGAGATGCGGTCCTGCGCCTGGATCGCCTCGAGGCCATCGGCCAGGCGAACGGTGATGCGTTCGTCAAGGCCGTTGCGGCGCACATTGCGCTGGGCCGACGCATAAGGCGTATGCGCCACCTCCCCGGCCACGGCCGCTTCGATCGTGCCACGCAGCGCCAGGGCCACCGGCAGGTAGCCGTGGTCCGAGCCGATATCGGCCAGGCGCGCGCCCTGCGGCACATGCGCCGCCACGCGCTCCAGGCGCATGGACAATGTCTGTTCGTTCAACTCAAGCCCCTTGCTCAACAATCGGCGCGATTCTGACCGCCGTGGCGCGGTATTACAATGCGCATGGGCCAAGCGGCGCCCTGTGGCTCGACCCCTGCGCCGTGCTCGCGTAGGCTTGCGGCTTTCCTTCCGTCGCAAGGCAAACACTTCATGACCGACATCATCTTCACCCCCGACTCCGATGCCGAATCCATTTCTTCCGACGTCGCCGAGTTCAACGGCGTGCTGGTCACCACCCAGATTCCTGCTGATCTGGACGGCGATATCGTGCAGCAGAGCGAAAGCACCCTGCAGGCCCTCAAAGAGGCCCTGGAAAAGGCCGGCAGCGGCATGGACCGGGTCATGCACCTGACTATCTACCTCACCGACATGGCCGACCGCGCCGCCTTCAACGAGGTGTACCAGCGTTTCTTCAGCAAGCCGTGGCCGGTGCGTGCTGCCGTGGGCGTGGCGGCGCTGGCGTACCCGCAAATGCGTGTGGAAGTGACCGCCATGGCCGCCAAGGGCTGACACAGCCGGTACCACCGCCAGGGGCTGCAAAGCGGCCCCAACCCAAGCAGCACGCAGTACCGGCCAAGCACCTCTGGGCAGGCAGAGCATGCCACTGGCCCATTTCCCCGCTACAATGCCGCCCTACCGTGACAGCCCGAACCTATAACGACATGTCCCTTCCAAAGAATCACCTGGAACTGCTCAGCCCTGCCCGTGACGTGGCCATCGCCCGTGAAGCGATCCTGCACGGCGCTGACGCCATCTACATCGGTGGCCCGAGTTTTGGCGCGCGCCACAACGCCTGCAACGAAGTCGGCGAAATCGCCGAGCTGGTGACGTTCGCCCGGCGTTACCACGCCCGCGTGTTCACCACCATCAACACCATCCTGCACGACAACGAGCTGGAACCGGCGCGCAAGCTTATCCATCAGCTGTACGATGCCGGCGTCGATGCACTGATCGTGCAGGACCTGGGGGTGATGGAACTGGACATCCCGCCGATCGAGCTGCATGCCAGCACCCAGACCGACATCCGCACCCTGGAGCGGGCCAAGTTCCTCGACCAGGCCGGCTTCTCCCAGCTGGTACTGGCCCGTGAACTGAACCTGCAGCAGATCCGCGCCATCGCCGCCGAGACCGATGCAGCCATCGAGTTCTTCATTCACGGCGCGCTGTGCGTGGCCTTCTCCGGCCAGTGCAACATTTCCCACGCCCAGACCGGCCGCAGCGCCAACCGTGGCGACTGCTCGCAGGCCTGCCGCCTGCCGTACACCCTCAAGGACGACCAGGGCCGCGTGGTGGCGTTCGAGAAGCACCTGCTGTCGATGAAGGACAACAACCAGACCGCCAACCTGCGCGACCTGGTCGATGCCGGGGTGCGCTCGTTCAAGATCGAGGGCCGCTACAAGGACATGGGCTATGTGAAGAACATCACCGCCCACTACCGCAAAGAGCTCGACGCCATTCTCGAAGACCGCCCGGACCTGGCCCGTGCCTCCAGCGGCCGCACCGAGCACTTCTTCGTCCCCGATCCTGACAAGACCTTCCATCGTGGCAGCACCGACTACTTCGTCACCGACCGCAAGGTGGACATCGGCGCCTTCGACTCACCCACTTTCACCGGCCTGCCGGTAGGTGTGGTGGAAAAAGTCGGCAAGCGCGACCTGCAGGTGGTCACCGAAGTACCGCTGACCAACGGCGATGGCCTCAACGTGCTGGTCAAGCGTGAAGTGGTGGGGTTCCGAGCCAACATCGCTGAGCCGCGTGGCGAGTTCGAAGAAGACGGCCACAAGCGCTACCGCTACCGGGTCGAACCCAACGAGATGCCTGAAGGCCTGCATCAGTTGCGGCCCAATCACCCGCTGTCGCGCAACCTGGACCACAACTGGCAGCAGGCCCTGCAGCGCACCTCGGCCGAGCGCCGTGTCGGTGTGGAGTGGCACGCCGTGCTCACCGAGCAGCGCCTGATGCTGGGGGTTTGCAGTGAGGAAGGCGTCAGTGTGCAGGTCGCCCTGGATGGCCCGTTCGGCGTAGCCAACAAGCCCCAGCAGGCCCTGGACCAGTTGCACGACCTGCTCGGCCAGCTGGGTACCACGATGTACCACGCCAACGCCATCGTGCTGGACGCACCGCAGGCTTACTTCATCCCCAACTCGCAGCTCAAGGCCCTGCGCCGCGAAGCCATCGAGGCGCTTACCGAAGCGCGCATCAAGGCCCACCCGCGTGGCGGGCGCAAGGCCGAGACCACGCCGCCGCCGGTTTACCCGGAGTCGCACCTGTCGTTCCTGGCCAACGTGTACAACCAAAAGGCCCGCGACTTCTACCACCGCCACGGCGTGCAATTGATCGATGCGGCGTACGAAGCGCACGAGGAGCATGGTGAAGTGCCGGTGATGATCACCAAGCACTGCCTGCGTTTCTCGTTCAACCTGTGCCCCAAACAAGCCAAGGGTGTGACCGGCGTGCGCACCAAGGTGGCGCCGATGCAGCTGATCCAGGGTGATGAAGTGCTGACCCTGAAGTTCGACTGCAAGCCATGCGAAATGCATGTGGTTGGCAAGATGAAGAGCCACATCATCGACCTGCCGACACCCGGCAGTGCCGTGGCACAGGTCGTCGGGCACATCAGTCCGGAAGACCTGCTCAAGACCATCCCCCGGGCACCGCACTGAGGGTGGGCCTGTAAAGGCCCATCGCCGGCAAGCCGGCCCACCGCGACCGCGCAGTTCTTCAGGCCTGCGCTTTACCTGTGCAAGCAACGGTCTTGCCCAATTTCCAAAAGCCGCCGCAATCCAGGTGGGAGCCGGCTTGCCGGCGATGGCTCGCAACGCGAGCCCTCCTCGGAACCTTACAAAATCCCCAAGCCCCGCGCCGTCCGGTCCACGGCCATGCGCGTCTTGTCCACCAGCTCATCGAGCTCGCCATGCGTGGCCACCAGCGCCGGCGCCATGATCATCCGCCCCAGCGTCGAACGAATGATCACACCTTCCTCGAACCCGTAGGTGCGGCACTGCCAGGCCAGGTCATTCTCATTGGCGTAACGCTTGCGGCTGCCCTTGTCCTCGGCGAACTGCAACGCCGCCACCAACCCCGCGCCCTGCACCTGGCCAATCAACGGATGGTTGGCAAATACCTCACGCAGGATGCGCTGCAGGTATGGGCCAGTATCGTCCTTGACCTGGCGCACGATGCCTTCGTCGCGCAGCGCCTTGAGGTTGGCGATGGCCACTGCGGCTGCCACCGGGTGGCCGGAATACGTCAGGCCGTGGGCAAATACCCCGCCCCGCTCCACCAGCGCCTCGGCGATGCGCTTGCTCAGCACCAGGCCACCCATGGGCACATAACCCGACGTCAGGCCTTTGGCGATGGACAGCGTGTCAGGCTCGAAACCGAAGTACTCATGGGCGAACCATTCACCGGTACGGCCAAAGCCACCAATCACCTCGTCCGCGCACAGCAACACATCGTACTGGCGGCAGATGCGCTGGATTTCCGGCCAGTAGCTTTCCGGCGGGAAGATCATCCCGCCCGCGCCCTGGAACGGCTCGGCGATGAAACCGGCAACGTTCTCTGCACCCAGTTCAAGGATCTTTTCCTCCAGTTGCAAAGCACAACGACGACCGAACTCGGCCGGGCTCAGCTCGCCGCCTTCGGCGTACCAGTACGGCTCATCGATGTGCGCCACATCCGGAATAAGCCCACCCATTTCATGCATGAACTTCATGCCACCCAACGCTGTGGCGGCCAGGGTCGAGCCGTGGTAGCCGTTCCAGCGGCCGATCATGACCTTCTTGTTCGGTTGCCCGACCACCTGCCAGTAACGGCGCACGGTGCGGATCAGCACTTCGTTGGCCTCGGAGCCGGAGTTGGTGTAGATCGCGTGGCTGTAGTGCCCGGGCAGCAGGCTGAACAACAGTTCGGACAGCTCGATCACCGCCGGGTGGGTGGTGTGGAAGAACATGTTGTAGTACGCCAGCTGGTCCATCTGCGCGGCGGCGGCGGCAGTCAGGTCCTTGCGGCCGTAGCCCAGCTGGGTGCACCACAGGCCAGACATGCCGTCCAGGTAGCGCCTGCCGTCGTTGTCCCACAGGTACAGGCGTTCGCCGCGGGTGATCACCCGCGGGCCTTCGGCGTTGAGCGCCTTCTGGTCAAGGAAGGCGTGGATGTGGTGGGCCGCGTCACTGGCCTGGTAGTCGCGGGTGTCGCGTTGCGGCTGGAAGGGGGCGTTCATTGTCGTTCTCCGTGAGTGAGGGTCAGCGCAGCTGGAACCAGGTGGTCTTGAGCTGGGTGTACTTGTCGAAGGCGTGCAGCGACAGGTCGCGGCCAAAGCCCGACTGGCGGCCGCCACCAAAGGGCACCGCCACATCGAGGGCATCGACCGTGTTGACCGAGACAGTGCCCGCCTTCAACTGCCGGGCCACGCGGTGGGCGCGGTTGAGGTCGTCGCTCCACAGCGAAGCGGCCAGGCCATAAACGCTGTCGTTGGCCAGGCGTACGGCCTGCGCTTCGTCGTCAAAGGCCGTGATCGCCAGCACGGGGCCGAATACTTCTTCGCGGGCCAGGGCCGAATCCGGACGCACGTCGGCGAACACCGTCGGCGCGATGAAGTTGTTCGAGCCGTTGAAGCTCAGCCGCTGGCCGCCGCACAACAGGCGGGCGCCGTCGCCCTGGGCCTGCTCGATGGCCGCCATGACGCGTGCGCTCTGCGCGTCGTCGACGATGGCGCCGGCACGGCTGGCCGGGTCGAGGGGATCGCCGGGCTGCCACTGGCGGGCCTTGGCCAGCAGGCGCTCGACGAATTCGTCGTGGACCGAGCGCTGCACATAAAGGCGCGAATTGGCAGAGCACACCTCGCCCTGGTTGAAGAAGATGCCGAAGGCCGCTTTCTCCGCTGCCAGGTCCAGGTCCTGGCAGTCGTCGAACACCAGGTTCGGGCTCTTGCCACCACACTCCAGCCACACCTGCTTGAGGTTTGATTGCGCCGAGTACTGCATGAAGTACTTGCCCACCTGGGTCGACCCGGTGAACACCAGGCAATCCACATCCGGGTGCAGGCCAAGGGCACGGCCAGCGCTTTCACCCAGGCCCGGCACCACGTTCAGCACCCCTTCGGGCACCCCTGCCTCCAGCGCCAGCTCGGCCAGGCGCAGGGCAGAGAACGGCGACTGCTCGGCGGGTTTGAGCACCACACTGTTGCCGGCGGCCAGTGCCGGGGCGACCTTCCAGGCAGCCATGTCCAGCGGGAAATTCCATGGCACCACGGCGCCGACCACACCCAGCGCTTCACGCGTGACCGTGGCCAGGGCATTGCCAGCCGTTGGCGCGACCTGGTCGTAGACCTTGTCCAGCGCCTCACCGTACCAGGCGAATACGTTGGCCGCGCCTGGCACGTCGATGGTGTAGGCATCCATCACGGGCTTGCCCATGTTCAGCGAGTCGAGCAGCGCCAGCTCCTCGCGGTGGGCCATCATCAGTTCGGCCAGGCGCAGCAACACCCCCTTGCGCGCCGCAGGTGCCATGCGCGCCCAGGGGCCTTGCTCGAAGGCGCGCCGCGCCGCACGCACTGCCTGGTCGATTTCGGCATCGCCGCACGCGGCGACCTGGGCCAGCAACTGCCGGTTGGCCGGGTTGATGGCATCGAAGGTCTCCCCGGACTGCGGGGCCAGCGGGCGGCCGTCGATCAGCGCCGTGGTGATGAAGCTTTGCCGTGCAGCGCGCTGCTGCCAATCGCTTTTCGTATGCACGCAGGTCTCCCTTTCGGCCGCGCGTGCGGCCGGTTGCAGGTGTTGTAGATGTGGGTGGACGTGGCGCCGTCAGCGCCTTCGCAGGTAGCTTTCCAGCGGGTCCTTGCTCAGGCCTTCCTGGGCCTGGGCCAGCGAATCGATGAACAGCGAAAACAGCTCGGACTGCTTGGCGATGTCCAGCTTGGTGTAGAGATTCTTGCGGTGGGTCTTGACCGTGTCTTCACTGATGCCCAGGCGCTCGGCCAGCGAGCGCGTCGAGTGGCCGCGCAGCAGGTACTGGGCGATACGGCACTCGCGCTCCGTGAGCAGTGAAGAGCCGAAGTTGTTCAGCGCGGCGTTGATCTGCCGGCCCAGGGCACTTTCAAAGCGCCCGCCCACGGCGTCGACATCCAGGTGGCTCCACTGGCGACGCACCACGGCCACCACCCAGGGCGCCACACACTTGAGGTCGCTGACCTGCTGACGGTCCAGGCGGCGGGTACTGGCCAGGGCCACGGCGATGCTTAGATGTTCATCCAGAGGGACGATGAAGTTCAGTTCGTCCTCAAGGTGTGCGTGCTGGTAGAACGACAGGTAGTACTCGCTGCGCTTGAAATGGTCCGGGGCAACGTCGCTGAGGCGAAAGCAGCCGGCCGCCACACCGTCCATGCAGGCACGGTAGAACGGGCACAGCAGGTAGTAGCCTTCCAGGTAGCGCTGCACGTTGCCTTCCGGCAGCCATGGGCCCTCCTCGTCCTTGACGAACAGCGCCGAGGGCAGGCCCTTGCGTGGGTAAAGAAACACCGTGATGGCCTGGCACGGCGCCAGCAACTTGAGCGCGGCGAACAACGCCTCGACGAAGCCCGGCGTGCCTTGGGCGTCGATGACACGGCCCATCTGCGCGTACCAGTCGGGCGATTTCAGCCGGTCTTTGCTCATTGTCGTTGTCCCATGCCGGGGTGGTCATGGTTGGGATTCTTGCATGGGATGCCGGGGCCGGCCATCACCCTTCGGGGTGAGGTTGTGGCATGCTCTGCAGCTCTTTCATTTCAGGGCCTGTACATGCTGATCGACGAAGAACTTACCCTGAAAAAGCTCGAGACCTTCCTCGCGTTCATGCGCAGCGGCAACCTCGGCCGCGCCGCCGCCGAGCTGTCTACCAGCGCGGTCAGCGTGCACCGGGCCATTCATTCGCTGGAAAGCGCCCTGCGCTGCCCGCTGTTCAAGCACGAAGGTCGTCAGCTGATTCCGCTCGAAAGCGCCTATGTGCTGGAGAAGAAGGCCCGCCAGTTGATCCAGGACGCTGAGCAGATGGTGCGCCAGACCCGCGAGGCGGCCGGCTTCTACGCCGAACGCTTCCGCCTCGGGGCGCTGTACTCGCTGACCGTCAAGACCGTGCCCAAACTGGTGATGGGCCTGAAGCTGCGGCGCAGTGCACTGAACATCGACCTGACCCTGGGCTCGAACGTCGACCTGCTGCAGCGGCTGAAGAATCATGAACTCGAAGCGGTGCTGGTGTCGCTGGATGAAAGCGTGGCCGACCCTGCCTGCGAGCAGTTACCGCTGTTCTCCGACGATATCTACCTCGCCGTACCCACCGATTCGCCGTTTGCCGAGCAACAGGAAGTGGACCTGGCGGACCTGGCCGAGTCCACCTTCATCACCCTGACCCAAGGCTTTGCCACCCACCGCGATGGCGCACGGGTGTTCCAGCAGGCCGGGTTCGAGCCGAAGGTGGCGATGCAGGTGAACGACATCTTCACCCTCCTGAGCATGGTCAGTTCGGGGGTGGGCTTTGCGCTGTTGCCCGGGCGCATTGCCGCGGTGTACGAAAACCGTGTGAAGCTGATTGCGCTGCAGCCGCGTTACCGGCTGCAGCAGCATATCGGTGTGGTGTTCCTCAAGGCCCGCGAGCGCGAGCCCAACCTGCTGGCACTGCTGGCGGAGTGCCGAATGTACAGCCGGGAAAACTGAGCGCCGCGCACCGCGGCGGTTCGGCAGAACCACCACGGCAAGGCTCGGCTAGGCCATCAGGCCACGCATGCAGAAGTACAGCAGTGAAGGGCCCAGCAGGCAGCCCAGGGCGGTGTAGAACGCTGCGGTCAGGCAGCCATAGGGAACCAGCTTGGGGTCGGTCGCCGCCAGGCCGCCCGCCACGCCGCTGGAGGTGCCCATCAAGCCACCGAAGATCACCGCGGTGCGCGGGTTGTTCAAACCGATCATCGGGGCCACGAAGGGCGTCACCACCATGACCAGGATGGCTTTGACCAGCCCCGCGGCAATCGACAGCGCCATCACCTCGGAGCTTGCACCAATCGCAGCGCCCGTCACCGGCCCGACGATATAGGTCACTGCCCCGGCGCCGATGGTGGTCAGGCTGACCGCATCGGTGTAACCAAAGGCCATGGCCACCCCTACCCCTGCGACGAACGAGGTGCCGATACCGAAGAACAACGCGATCACCCCGGACAGCCCGGCGCGCTTGAGTTCTTCGATGTTGACGCCAAAAGCCGTGGCGACGATGGCGAAGTCGCGCAACATGGCCCCACCCAGCAGGCCGATGCCAGACAGCAGCGGAATGTCCACCAAGCCTTTCTGCCCGCCGGTCATCACCCCACCGACGTAAGACAATGCCAGGCCGAGGAAAATCGCGATGGCAGAGCCATGCAGACGCCCGCGGGTCAGCTTGTCGGAGAGCCAGTAGGACAGCCACATGGTTACGCCGATCACTGCGAAACCACTGACCAGGCCATACCCGTTGATCACTTTCATCATCGATTCGTACATGGCGGTCACCGTTGCGCAGCAGTCAGGGGTTTGTCGGTGCCCGCCTCAGGCTTCTTTTGCCCGATGCGGTCCAGCAGCGGCACCATGGCGAAGCTTGCGATCACCGCCACGACGCCGGCCGTTATCGCCATCGGCCCGCCGGACAGCGCACCCAGTACGTTCTGCTGGGCGGCCATGGCGACCACGATGGGAATGTAGATGGCGCTCCAGAATTCCACGCCCTGTTCGGACTTGGCCTTGATCAGGCCACGCTTGTTGAGGTAACTGCCGATGAAGATCAGCAGCAGCATGGCGATGCCGACACCGCCGACGTTGGCTGGGACACCCAGGAGCTTGCCCAGGAGTTCGCCGATGAACAGGCCTACAAGGGTACACAGGGCCAGAAAGGCCACACCGTAAATGATCATTGTTGTTGTCCTCGCGTTGGGTCGAAGTTGCTTGTTGTTGTCCTTCGAAAAACACGGCATTTATGGGCGCTGGCTGACCTCCTGACGCAGCAGGGCGTCCACTGTATCGAATCGGGTTTGCTCCAGGGCAAGTACACGCCCCTGCTCGAACACCGGGCGGGCCAGGCCGGTCAGCACGCTGCCGGGCGGTAGCTCCAGGTGCAGGCGCACGCCGCGCTCATAGGCGTTGCGCAACGTAGCACGCCAATCGACGAGCCGGGCCATGTTGCCGGCCAGGTCGTCACGCAGGCGTTGCGGATCGAACAGCGGCCGCGCGCTGCTGCCACTGAGGTAGGTGATGTGTGGGCGGTTTATCTGCACACCGGCAAATGCCTGTGCCAGCTCGGCCGCCGGGCCGTCGAGCAAGCGGCAATGAGACGGCACGCTGACCGCCAGGCGCCGGGCCACGCCCTGGCCGCGGCTGCGCGCCTTGGCGGCGACCTCGGCCATGGCCTTGTCGCTGCCGGCGATGACGATCTGGTTGTCGCTGTTGAGGTTGGCCAGGTACACCTCGCCGCCCACCTGCGCCAGCAAGCGCTCGACACTGGCCAGGTCCAGGCCACTGAGGGCCGTCATGCCGTAGCCTTGAGGGTAGGCCCGTTGCATCAGCTCACCGCGCAGGGCCACAAGGCGTACGGCATCGGCAAACGCCAGGGCGCCCGCCGTGACGGCGGCAGGGTAGGCGCCGATCGACAGCCCTGCCACATACTCAGGCGCCGGGCTGCGCTGCAACAACGTGCGCGCCCAGGCCACCCCGGCCAACAGCAGGCACAACTGCACGGCGCGGGTAGTTTGCAATGCCTGCGGGCTGTCCAGGACCAGCACCTGTTCACCGAGGGTGTCACTGGCCTCCTCCAGCAACGCTGCCGAGCCCTCGGGAAGGCGGTGAAGCATCCCCGCCTGCTGGGCGCCCTGCCCAGGGAACGCGAACAGGCTGCTCACGCTGCGCACTCCAGCAGGTTCCACGGGTCGGCCACCAGCCGTGCGCCAAGCGCCGACTTGAGCAGCACACGCGGTGCCGCCCCGGCCCATTCACGCAGGGCGATGCCACCTGCGGGGGTTTGCAGTTGCACATCGATACCGCAAGGCCCGCAGTCGAGGCTATCGAGCAACTCACGCGCCGCGGCCCGGCTCATGGGCCGCGGTGTGCGTAGCAGCAGGTCAAGGTCGCTGGCCGCGTGCAGCACCTCGACCCCGGTAGCCAGTTGGTAACCCACCCCGCCTGTCGGCCCCCAGGCCAGCCCGCTGGCGTCGAGCAGCGGGGCCACGCTGGCCAGCGCCTGTAGCGCAGGCCAGGGGCTCGCGCCCTGCCCGCGCAAGGCTTCCGGGCGCAGATGCCGGCGAATGTCCGCCAGGCGCATCTGCACACCCAGGCGCTGGGCGCGCCCCTCCCCGCGCAACCCCACCGCCACCCACCCTGCCGCGCAGAACGCTCGGCGCACCACCACCGGTTGCCCGGCTGCCAGTACCTGCGTCGCCCAGGCAGGGGCATCGTCAGGGAGCGCGGCCGGGGCCATCCCCCAGAGCAGGTCATGTGGCTGCGGCACGCTCATCTCAGGCCTCCTGCCACTGGCTGCGCAAGCGTGCACGCACTTCGCGCGAAGCGCTGCGGTGCTCGCCGGCCAAACGTGACGTCAGGTCGGTGCTGTTGCCGATATCGCGCAGCGCTTCGGCCAGGCAGGCACGCACCTGGGCCAGATCGCTTGCGCTCGGGGTATCCGCGTTATCGACGCGCAGGCGCCGCCATAAAAGGCCCAGCGAGGCATAGCTGGCCAGGTCGTAGGCCATCGGCGGAATCTCGGCGGCCAAGGCCTCCAGTTCGTCGACGCTGCGCAAGGTGATCCGCGCCGCCGCCGCTTTGCCCATGGCATGCACCATCACCCCGCTGTCATCCAGTGCAATCAGCCGCTGGGCCTGGTAGCCATGGGCCAGAAACGCGCCAGACATGGCCTTGCCCACCAGCAGGCCGATGACCGGGTGGCCCGCCAGGCGTGCCTGAGCATAGGCCTGCACCGCAGCGGCCAGCGCCTGGTGGATGCCCAGGGCTTCCTCGCGGCGGCCGTAGGCCTGGCTGGGCACATCGATGACCGCGACGATGGCGCGCTTCTCGCCATCGCGGTCCAGTTCGATCGCCTCGCTCACCGCCTTGGCCAGGGCCCAGCCTTCGAGCAGGCCGACCTCACCGTTGCGCGCCCGGGGGAACGGGTTGTGCGCATCCGGCACCACGGCGATGAAGCGCGCCGGGCGGTTGTCCAGTTCGCCGTCGATGACCCGCAGCGAAGCGGGATAACCCGACAGTGCTTCGCCGCCGGCCAAGCCTGGCAGCCAGTTCAGGGCACGGTTCATGGGGCATCTCCTTGATAAAGGGCGCGTACGGCAGCGGCATCCAGTTGCGGGCAGGCGTTGCCCAGGCTTGCGAGCCGTTCGAGGTACCAGGCATGACGACCTGCGCGGTCGGCACTGGGGGCGTCGAGCAACTGCAGCAGTTGCTGGCGAACGCTGTCGACGTCATCGGCCACATAAGCATCCACCAGGCCACTGGCGTAGCGCTGCTCGCCACCGGTCAGGCTCCAGATGAAGGGACGGTCCTTGGCGTCGTACTCGGCGATGCCGGCTTCCTGCTCGATCACCTGCGGGCCGTTGAGGCCCAGGCGCGCCTCTCGGGTCACCAGCAGGTGGCTACACAGCCCCGCAGCGATGGACATGCCGCCAAAACAGCCCACCGAGCCTGCGACCAGGCCCACCACCGGCTGATAGCGGCGCAGCTCGACGATGGCTGCCTGGATCTCGGCAATCGCCGCCAGGCCAAGGTTGGCCTCCTGCAGGCGCACCCCGCCGGTTTCCAGCAGCAGCACGGCGCAAGTCGGGATACCGTTGCGGTTGTCTTCGATGGCCAGCTCCAAGGCACCGGCAATCTTGGCCCCGCCCACTTCGCCCATGCTGCCCCCCTGGAAGGCGCCTTCGATGGCGGCGATGACCGAGTTGCGGCCACCCAGCAAGCCCTTGGCGATGACCACGCCATCGTCGGCCTGGGGCACGATGCCCTGGCGCGGCAACCACGGCGACATCAGCCGCTCGAACGGGCCGAGCAGCTCGCGAAAACTGCCCGGGTCGAGCAAGGTGCGGGCACGCTGGCGCGCCCCCAGTTCGACGAAGCTGCGGCTTTGCAGCATGCGTTCGGTGTCAGTCATGGGCGATCTCCTCGAAACCTTGCTCAAGGCGCAGGCGTACCACCCCAGGCGTGGCGCCAAAGTCATGGATGTCGATGTTTACCGCCGGCCATGTACGCCCTTGGAACAGGCGCTGGAACAGTTGCTCCCAGCGGGCGCCGCTGCCGTTGACCGAGGTCACCACCTGAATGTTCAGGCTGCCGGCGGTGCCGGGTTCCATCAGGACTTCCAGGTCGCCCGAGCTGACGCAACCCACCAGGGTGCGGCCACGGCCAGGCTCGGCGGCAGGGAATTGAAAGGTCAGGGTTTCCATGTCACAGGCTCCCGGCTTTGTCGAGAAACAGGCAGGCAGCCAGCAGGTCGGCGGCACCGCCCGGTGAGGCGTTCAGTTGCAGCAGTTGGGTGTCCAGCAGGCGCAAGAGGCGGCGGCCGTCGAGGGTGGCACTGCCACCGGCTGCGAGCACACGGCGGGCGCCCTGCTGCAGCGTTTGCAGGCCCTGCGGGCCGGCGCGCCAGAGCACGCAGGTATCACTCAGCGCGGCCATGATCGCCAGCAAGGCATCGAGGCGTGCGTGGTTTTCGCTGGCACCGTTGGCGCGGCTGCGGCGCAGTTGCGGCAGGCCGTGGCCGATGATGGCAGGAAAGCCCTGCTGCGCCTGTTCGCGGGCACCGCCGGCGCCGTAACGGCGGCGTACCTGGGTGCCGTGGCTGTCGTGGGTGGCGGCGGCTGGGTCCTCGATCAGAGCGATGCGCCCGGCACGGGCTGCGACGGTACTCGCGTCGGCCGTAGCATCCAGGGCCTGGGCGGCCACCAGCAGGCCCAGGGCCCAGATCGCGCCACGGTGTGTGTTGACGCCGCAGGTGGTGGCCAGCATCGCGGCCTCCCCTTCACGGCCGATACGGCCCAGCTCGATGCGCAGCGCCGGGCCAACCTCGCCATGGGCCTGGGCGGCGCCGGCCATTTGCCGCAAGCAAGGCCAAAGGGCAAGCGCCGAGGCATGCATCATGGCCAGCGTCATGTCGCTGTGCACGCCGCTGCTGCGCCGGTCCACCAGGCCAGGCTTGGGTGACAGGTCGGCCTCGTCGATCAGCGCTTCGACCGCCAGGTCGGCCAGGTGGTCGGCAAGGGGAATTGCGCTATCAGCGGCCGGCGTGATCGCTGGCAAGCCGGCTGCCAAAGGGATCGGGCAGTGTTCAAGCGGGCGCGCGGCCCGGTGAAACGGAGCATACGGTTGCAGATCGAATAGTTGCATCACCAGCTCCTGAACCGTGCAGGTGGGTTGTACAGGCCACCGGACCACTCCACCAGGTCGGCGATGCTGCGTGCCGCGAGCAGTTCGCGGCTGGCATCGGTGCGGCGGATGCCGAGGTCTTCGGGCAAGGCGACCAGGCCTTGCTGGCGCAGACGTAAGGTGTCCTTGGGGTCGTGGCGCAAGCCAATGGCGGTGACCCCGGCCACGGCGGCAATCATCTGCTGGCGCTCTTGCAGGCTGCGCGCCTTGTACAGGTAGGCGATACCCTCTTCGGTCAGCAGGTGGGTGACGTCATCGCCGTAGATCATCACCGGTGCCAGCGGCATGCCGGCCTTCTTCGCCACGTCCACGGCGTCGAGGGTTTCGACGAAGGTCGGTTTGCCGCCTTCCTGGTAGGTTTCGACCATCTGCACCACCAGTTTGCGGCCGCGTTCGAGCAAGGTGTCGGGCACCGTCATGTCGAGCCAGGCCGCAGTGGCGTGGCGCCGGCCGCGGGGGTCGTGGCCCATGTTCGGCGCGCCGCCGAAGCCGGCCAGGCGGCCCCGGGTGACGGTCGAGGAATGGCCATCACCATCGACCTGCAAGGTGGCGCCGATGAACAGGTCGACCGCGTACTGCCCCGCCAGCTGGCACATCATGCGGTTGGAGCGCAGCGAGCCATCGCGGCCGGTGAAAAACACGTCCGGGCGTTGCGCGATGTAGTCCTCCATCCCCAGTTCAGTGCCAAAGCAATGCACGCTTTCGACCCAGCCGGTCTCGATGGCTGGGATCAGCGTGGGGTGCGGGTTGAGCGTCCAGTTGCGGCAGATCTTGCCTTTGAGGCCCAGCGACTCGCCGTAGGTCGGCAAGATCAGCTCGATGGCGGCCGTGTTGAAACCAATGCCGTGGTTGAGCGACTGCACCTTGTGCTTTTCGTAGATGCCACGGATGGCCATCATCGCCATCAGCACGTGCACCGGTTTTATGTGCCGCGGGTCGCGGGTGAACAGTGGCTCGATGTAGAACGGCTGGTCGGCGACCACCACGAAGTCTACCCAGGAGGCCGGAATGTCCACGCGTGGCAGGTCGTCGACGCGCTCGACCAGCTGGTTGACCTGGGCGATCACCAGGCCATCGCTGAAGGCTGCCGGCTCAACCAGGGCCGGGGTGTCCTCGGTACTGGGGCCGGTGTACAGGTTGCCGTCTCGGTCGGCCATGAACCCGGCGACCAGCGTGACATTGGGGATCAGGTCGACCAGCAGGCGCGAGTACAACTCGATGTAGGTATGAATGGCGCCGACTTCGAGCAGGCCGTCTTCGAGCAGTTGGCCGATGCGCAGGCTCTGGGGCCCTGCGAACGAAAAGTCGAGCTTGCGTGCGATGCCCCGTTCGAACAGGTCCAGGTGCTCGGCACGGCTGACGCTGGGCATGATCATGTGCAGGTCGTGCAGTTGCTCGGGGTTGGCCTTGGCCAGCGAACGGGAGAGGAAGTCGGCTTGCTTCTGGTTGTTGCCTTCGAGGACCACCCGGTCCCCTGGGGCGATCAACAGCTCCAGTGCCTCGACGATTCGCTCGGTCGGCAGCACCACACCGTCGGCCAGGTGACGGACCCGCTCCAGGCGGCGCTGCTTCTCGGCGCGCCGCCTGGACCACTGCGGCGGTGGATTCTTCGTTATGGTCATGGGTGACTCCACGGTTCGCTGTCGTAGAGGCACAGTAGGACTGGGCGGTTGAGCGATCAATCAAGCTGGTGGCGTTATCGTTACGCTCAGGGTAATGATTGCACTTGGCTTGCCTGCGGTGCACTAGCCTGAAAGACTCAACGCCGGAGCCCTGGCAAAAACGCACGCCTCACCTGCAGATATATCCATTGTGCAGGGCAATTTTGCATGACAGGATCCATCGATCCTCCAGCGCACTCCAGACTTCACTTGGAAAATCAATAACAAAGCAGGGAGAACGCGATGACCGCGCACGCTCATACCTCGGCAACGGCCCATGTTCTGGCCGAGGTCCGCAACCAGATTGGCCACCTCACCCTCAACCGCCCCAGTGGCCTCAATGCCCTGACCCTCGACATGGTGCGCAGCCTGCGCCAGCACTTGGACCGCTGGGCCGATGACCCGCACGTGCAAGCCGTGGTGCTGCGCGGCGAAGGCCCCAAAGGCTTTTGCGCCGGCGGCGACATCCGCTCGCTGCATGACAGCTACAAGGCCGGCGACACGCTGCACGAAGACTTCTTCGTCGAGGAATACGCCCTGGACCTGGTGATACACCGCTACCGCAAACCGGTACTGGTGCTGATGGACGGCTTCACCCTCGGTGGCGGCATGGGCCTGGCACAGGGCTGCGACCTGCGTATCGTCACCGAGCGCAGCCGGCTGGGCATGCCCGAGGTCGGCATCGGCTATTTCCCGGACGTTGGCGGCAGCTACTTCCTCTCACGCATCCCGGGCGAGCTGGGCACCTATCTGGGCGTCAGTGGCGCGCAGATCCAGGCGGCCGACGCGCTGTATTGCGGGCTGGCCGACTGGTACCTGCCAAGCGAAAAACTCGCTGAACTCGATGATGGCCTCGACCGCCTGGACCTCGGCGCCCATCCGCTCAAGGCCCTGCAGGGGCTGCTGGCCAGGCTGGGCAAGCAGGTGCTGGACGACGCACCACTGGAAAGCCTGCGCCCGGTCATCGACCACTACTTCGCTCAGCCTGATGTGGCAGCGATCATCGAGCAATTGCGGGCAGTCAGCATCGGCGACAGCCACCAATGGGCACTGGCCACTGCCGACCAGCTGGAAAGCCGCTCGCCACTGGCCATGGCGGTTACCCTGGAGATGCTGCGCCGCGGCCGTCACCTGCCGCTGGAAGCCTGCTTCGCCATGGAGCTGCACCTGGACCGCCAATGGTTCCGCCACGGCGACATCATCGAAGGCGTGCGCGCCCTGATCATCGACAAGGACAAACAACCACGCTGGAACCCGCCGACCCTGGCGGGGCTGCAACGCCAGCGCGTCGACCAATTCTTCGAAGGCCTGTGAGCCGGGGAGTACTCAGATGCAAGACGTAGAACTGAGCGAAGAGCAGATCATGATCCGCGACATGGCCCGGGACTTCGCCCGCGGCGAAATCGCCCCGCATGCCCAGGCCTGGGAAAAGGCCGGCTGGATCGATGACGGCGTGGTGCGCAAGATGGGTGAACTGGGGCTCCTGGGCATGGTGGTGCCGGAAGACTTCGGGGGCAGCTACACCGACTACGTCGCCTATGCTCTGGCCGTGGAGGAAATTTCCGCAGGCTGCGGCGCCACCGGGGCGATGATGAGCATCCACAATTCGGTGGGCTGCGGCCCGCTGCTGGCCTACGGCACCCCCGAGCAGCAGCAAGCCTGGCTGCCGCGCCTGGCCAGCGGTGAAGTGATCGGCTGCTTCTGCCTGACCGAGCCGCAGGCCGGCTCTGAAGCGCACAACCTGCGCACCCGCGCCGAATTGATCGACGGCCAATGGGTGATCAATGGCGCCAAGCAGTTCGTCAGCAACGCCCGCCGCGCGGGCCTGGCCATCGTCTTCGCCGTGACTGATCCAGCGCTTGGCAAGAAAGGCCTTTCGGCATTCCTGGTGCCCACCGACAACCCGGGGTTCAAGGTCGACCGCAGCGAGCACAAGATGGGTATCCGCGCCTCCGACACCTGCGCCGTCACCTTCGACCATTGCCGCATCCCCGCCGCCAACCTGTTGGGTGAGCGTGGCAAGGGCCTGGCCATTGCCTTGTCCAACCTTGAAGGCGGGCGTATCGGCATCGCGGCCCAGGCCTTGGGTATCGCCCGCGCCGCGTTCGAGGCGGCGCTGGCCTATTCCCGCGACCGGGTGCAGTTCGGCAAGCCGATCAACGAGCACCAGAGCATCGCCAACCTGCTGGCCGACATGCAGGTGCAGGTCAATGCCGCACGCTTGCTGATCCTGCATGCCGCACGCCTGCGCAGCGCGGGCAAACCCTGCCTGTCGGAGGCGTCGCAGGCCAAGCTGTTCGCATCGGAGATGGCAGAGCGGGTGTGTTCGATGGCGATCCAGGTGCATGGCGGCTATGGCTACCTGGAAGACTACCCCGTCGAGCGCTATTACCGTGACGCGCGCATCACGCAGATCTATGAAGGGTCGAGCGAAATCCAGCGGATGTTGATTGCCAGGGAGTTGAAGCACTATCCGTTGTGATGGTTCTCACCGGCCCCCAAGGTCAAGCCCTGCCCGCCAGGTTGGCAGGGCTTTATTCGAAGTGACTGGCTTGCCAGCGATTGCCCCCGTCAACTCAGCGCCGTTGCTTGAAGGTCTGCGAAGGCAGCTGCCCAAAACGCTCACGGTAGGTGTCGGCAAACCGCCCCAGGTGCAGGAAGCCGTAATCCATCGCCAGTTCCGTCACACTGCGCACCGCGCAACTGCTATCGCTCAGGCACGCATGCACCCGCTCCAGCTTGCGTTGCCGTACGTACTGTTTGGGCGTGGTGCCCAGGTGGCGATCGAACAACGCATAAAGTGAGCGCACGCTCATGCAGGCCTGTTCGGCCAGGGTCTCGGCTGCCAGCTCCAGTTTGAGGTTGCGCTCGATGTAGTCGAGGATCCGCTCCAGGCTGGCCCCCGGCGTGCCCAGGCTTTCCCGGCGGATGTTGGTGCTCATCAGCGTCAACAGCTTGCTGGCGACGATCTGGCTGTAGTGGCCCTGCACCCGCGGCAGCGCATCACTCACCTCGGCCTCATGGCAGACCATGGCCAGCAGGTTGACGAAACCGTCCAGCTCTTCGAGCCGGTAGTGGTTGCGCAAAAAACGCACCCCGCCCTCAGGCCGCTGCCAGCGCTGCTCCTCGCAGATCGAGTCGAGCATGTGCGTCGGTACCTTGAGGATGAACTTCTCGCAGTCTTCGGAATAGGTAAGGTCCACCGGGTCGTCGGGGTTGATCAGCAGCAGTTCGCCTGGCACCAGGTGATGTTCGCGCTGTGGCCCGCGCCACAGGCAGTTGCCATGGAGCAGCACCTGCAGGTGATAAATGGTTTCCAGGGCCGGTGACGTGACCCGCACGCTGCCCCCGTAGCTGATACGGCACAGGTCGAGTTCGGCGAACTTGCGGTGGCTGAGGCTGGCCTGCGGGTGGGTGCTGCGCGACAGGCCGATGCAGTGCTGGCCGACGTGGCGGTTGACGTAATCGGACACCGCATAGGGGTCGGCGTGATGGAACACGCTACTGCGCTCGCTCAGCAGGCGGCTTTCCATAGGCAAGGCACTCGGTATCGTTATTGTTCTGGGCGCCGCGTCCTACTGGCCCGGGGCCTGTGGTTGCGGTCAACGGTCATTCTACCGGGCCGGGGTCGGGTTTCAGGGGGCAGCTGACCGCCGGTGGCTAGCTGACACACTAAGCAAATGGGCGCAGCTGAGCAATGCGATGTTCGGATTGGGTGGGCGGCTATCGGATAGGCGAAAGCAGCGTTTGGGCGGTTATCGCACGAAATAGTTTGCAACCAACCTGCACGTCCACCCGGTAACTTTTCCGACATCCGAACCTGGGTATCTGTTACAAAACCGCATGCCCACTACCTTATTCACCCACCTGCGCCGTCGCTGGCTCACCTGGCTGTGCGCCACCTTCCTGGTTGTCGGCCTGCCAGCCGGCTGCGCCGTTCTGCAGCACAAGGAACGTGAACTGGTGTTCCGCATCGAGCCAGGCCAGGCCAGCTGGTTCCGTGGCCTGCCCAGTGGCGTGCAGGAACTGGACCTGCGCCCGCGCAGCTTCGCCGCCAACCAGAGCCTGCACGCCTGGTGGTGGCCGGCCCGCCGCGCCGATGCGCCGGCCATCCTCTACCTGCACGGCGTACGCTGGAACCTCACCGGCCAGCTGTTTCGCATCGAACAGCTGCATGCCATGGGGTATTCGGTGCTGGCCGTGGATTACCGAGGTTTCGGCCAAAGCCGCGGCGGCCTGCCGTCCGAGGCGACCGTCTATGAAGACGCACGCATTGCCTGGGAGCGTTTTGCCCAGCTGCAGCCGGATGCGGGCAAACGCCTGATCTTTGGCCATTCGCTGGGCGGCGCGGTAGCGGTGGAGCTGGCTGCCGACCTGACGCGCCAGGCGCAGAAAGAAGGCGGTGCAGTGCCCGCACGGGGGCTGATCTTGGAGTCGACCTTCACGTCATTGGGCGATGTCGCCGCTGCCGTGGCCGATACCACCCTGCCGGTGCGTTGGCTGCTGTCGCAGAAATTCGATTCGCTGGACAAGATCAAGGACGTTGGCCTGCCGCTGCTGCTGGTGCACGGCCTGGACGACCGTTTCGTGCCGCCGCGTTTCAGCCAGCAGTTGTTCGAGGCAGCGCAGCAGCCCAAGACCTTGTTGCTGGTACCGGGGGCCAGCCACAACAACAGCATGAGCCGCGCCGGCCAGCGCTATCGGAATGCGATTCAGGCGTTGCTGTGACGGCGTTCACTGCACCGGCAGGAAGTTCATCAGCAACAGGCTTTGCGCGTAGTTGAGCCCGATCCGCCGGTAGCGCTCATCCAACAGTTGCGCCAGCAAATCCAGGCGCGCCACGATCTTGCCAAACTCCACCGCGAAACTCAGGTTGCTGCCCTCCTCCGAGATCTCGTTGGAAAACAACAGCAATACCCCATTGGCATCCTGGCGCTGGCTGAGCATCCAGGTAGCCTTTTCGATGTTGCGGGCGGCGTTGTTGACGAACAAAGGGTCGATGGTGTCCGTCATGTAGAACTCGGTTCGCCCGCCGTGCGCGGTAATCAGCATGCTGCCGATGGCGTAGATGAACGCCCCGACACGATCGCCGCGAAACTCCGGGCTAAGCGCGTAACTCAAGGCAGCGAGGTCACGACGGTTGCCTAACTGCGCCAAGGGTTGCCGCTGTTCGATGGCGATGCGGATCTGCCGTTCTGCAGTGGTGGCATCGAGGTAACCGGACATTTTCCACTGGCTGGGGTTGCGCAGGTACAGCTTGTTCATCAGCAGGAACAGGCTTTGCAGGTTGTCGCGCATGGCCAGCGTCGCCATGCGGTCGACACTGGTCTGGAACAGCTCGCTGGGTTTGCCATTGCCAAACTGGCTGACGATGTCCTGGCCTTGCTGCTGGGTGCAGGCGCCCAGGCAGGCCAGCGCGCCTGCCAGCAGCAGGCGTGGGAAGAATACGGGTTTGCTTGCAACCATCGGCACCGGGTCGAAATCGGCGGCCGCGCCGGGGATCGGCGCGGCCTGGCCAAGCATAGAGCCCGTAAAGCGGAAAAAGTGCGATGGTGCGGTGACCGAACGTCAGTGCGCCTGCTCGCCCGTTTGCTCACGCCTGCCTTGCGGCTGGCCATGAACCCTTGCCAGCAAGGCTCACATGGCGTGGCGCAGCATCTGCACCATGTGGGCGTGCAGTACCGGGTCACCACAGGCCACCACACAGCCGCCGTGCTGCGCCGAACTGCCATCCCACGCGGTGATCACCCCGCCCGCCCCTTCGATGATCGGCATCAGCGCCTGCACGTCATACGGTTGCAGGCTCGCTTCGACGATCACATCGACAAACCCCGAGGCCAGCATGCAGTAGGCGTAGCAATCGCCGCCGTAGCGCATCAGCCGCGCCTGGTCAGCCACGGCTTGGAACGCAGCCTTGCGCGCCGGCGTGTCGAACATGTCTGGCGTTGTGCACATCAAGGTTGCCGCGGCAAGGTCTGTGCAGGTGCGGGTCTTCAATGGCGTGCCGCTACGCCACGCGCCATCAGCGGTGCCGACGAAACGCTCCCCGGTGAAAGGTTGGTTCATCACCCCCAGCACCGGGCGGCTGCCATCGTTCAGGGCGATCAGCGTCCCCCACAATGGCAGGCCGGTGATGAAGGCGCGGGTGCCATCGATGGGGTCGAGCACCCAGGTCAAGGGGCTGCTGCCGATTGCCACACCCTGCTCTTCGCCAAGAATGCCGTGTTCCGGGTAACGCGCCTGGATCAGCGCACGCATGGCATCTTCGGCCGCCTTGTCGGCCACCGTCACCGGGTCGTACAGGCGCCCACCCTTGTCCTCGACGTCCAGGCTGGCACGGAAATACGGCTGGATCGCGGCGGCAGCGGCATCGGCTAACTGCTCGGCGAAGGCGCGGAATTCGCCGGTCTGTTCAGCACTCAGGGACATGGCACGGGCCTCGTGAAAATGATGGGGTGGCATCATACCCGACAAACACTGTGCCGGTAGACGCCTGGGCATTCGCGGGCAAGCCCGCTCCCGCCTAGACTGAACAGACCAGATCGACAGGCATGAACCGGGGGGCTGCCCACACGTGGAGGTGTGCGATGAGCCAGTTCAACCGTTTGTTAGTGATGCTCGGCCCGCAGATGCGTTATACGCCCGCGCTGCAGCGCGCGGCGGCATTGGCTGAATCCAGTGATGCCCTGCTGGATATCAATGTCTTCGTCGACGATGTCGACACCTTTGGCCTGATGAGCGACGGCCGTGAACGCGAGGGACTGCTTGCCGACAACCGCCAATGGCTGGCCGACGCCACCGAGCAATTGCGCGATGCCGGCTTGGATGTGTCCACCGAGCTGCTGCTCACCCGCGACCCTTTGGGCAGCGTGATCGAGCGCATCGAGCAGTTGGGCTGTGACCTGCTGATCAAGGATGTACAGCACGAACCGGTGCTCAAGCGCCTGCTGGTCACACCGCTGGACTGGCAACTGCTCAAGGACAGCCCGGTGGCCGTGCACCTGGTCAGCGACATTCGCCTGCCACTGCCCCGGCAAATCGCCGTCGCCGTCGACCTCAACAGCCACGGTGCCGGCGAACACCTGGACGAGCAGGTGATCCACTGCGCCCACGCCCTGGCGCTGCAGTGCAACGCCGAGATGCACCTGCTGCATGTGTGCGATGCGGCCAGAACCCACCTCGCCGACTTCGGCGCCGGCACGGTGACCATGCCTGGCTTCGAGGGCAACGTGCGCACCGCGCAACGGGCAGCGTTCAATCGCCTTGGCGATCATCACCAGATCCCGCTGGAACGCCGGCACTTTCTGGAAGGCGCGGCGATTCGGGCGATTGCCCAGTTCGTCAGCCACAGCCGGGTCGATGTGATCGTGATGGGCAACCACCGGCATGACGCCCTGCAGCCGTTCCTGGGCGGGACCACGGCGCATGTGCTGGAGCATCCGCTGTGCAATGTGCTGGCGGTCAAAGGCGTGCGTTGACGCATCGGCTGAGATTTTTGCGGTGGTCCGATCGAGCGCGGGCTGCGCTGCGCTCGATCTGACAGCGGAAATCGATTGAACGAGCGGCACGCAACTGGCACTCCCGCTCCACTTAAAAACAATGCATTTGATAATGATTCGTAGTACCTTTGCGCCGCTTAATTACTCTTCCCCGCGCCCTAGTTCAGGATCGTACCGTCGATGCGTCGCACGTTCGTTTCGCTTTGTGTACTACATGCTGTCTCCCCGTTCGCGTTCGCCGAGCCCGAATCACTCGGTGACCCCGCCCAGATCGAACTTCAGGCCCTGAACATCAGCGGTATCGCCGACAGTGAACGCGCCGATGGGCCGGTAGACGGCTACAAAGCCAATCGTTCGGCCAGCGCCACGCGTACAGACACCGTGCTGCACGAAGTACCGCAGTCGATCAGCGTCGTGCCCAAGGGCGTACTCGAAGACACCGGCGCCACGCGGCTGCAGGACGGCCTGGACTACGCCGGCGGCGTGGGTCGCGCCAACAACTTTGGCGGCCAGGGCCTGACCACGTTCACGGTACGCGGTTTCACCACGGGCGAGTTCTACCGCAATGGCTTCCCGATCAACCGTGGCTACCCGAATGCCCCCGATGCCAACAGTGTCGAGCGGCTGGAAGTGATCCGCGGCCCGGCCACCAGCCTGTATGGCCGTGGCGATCCAGGCGGGACCTTCAACGTGGTCAGCAAGCAGCCACTGGCCGAGCCCAAGGTGACCCTGGGCAGCCAGCTCGACGATCAAGGCATGCACCGGGCAACGCTCGATGCCACTGGGCCGCTCAACGCAGATGGCTCGCTCGCCTACCGCCTGAACGTGCTGGGCGAAGGGGGTGACAGCTTCCGCGATGATGTCGAAAGTGAACGCTACGACATTGCGCCCGTGCTCAGCTGGCAGGTCAACGACGCCACGAAGATCGTCTTCGAGGGCGACTTCATGCGCAACAATCACCCGCTCGACCGCGGCCTCACCCGCCTGCCCGGCCAGCGCGGCAGCGCCTCGCGTGACACCAATATCTGGGAAAAAGGCAGCGACAACCTGCTGCACAACGACAACAACATGGCGCAGTTGCGCTTCGAGCACGCGCTCAGCGATGACTGGACCTTGGGCGGCGGCATGCAGTGGCTGGATGGCTCACTCAAGGGCAACGCCGTGGAGGCCAATGCGTTGCAGGCCGATGGCCGCACCCTTGGGCGCAACTTCAACTACCGCAAGCTCGAATGGACCGACCGTGACTACCAGCTCAACCTGACCGGCCACTTCGACACGGGTGGTTTTGCCCACACCCTGCTGACCGGTATCGAATACGAAGATTACGACTACAGCTCGATCATTCAACGCTCGGCCGCCGGTGCCGGCGCCTATCCGATCGATATCTTCGACCCGGTGCTGGGCCAGCCCCGCCCTGCCCTGACCCGCACGACTACCCACGACAAGGAAAACCTCAAGACTTGGGCGGCCTTCATTCAGGACCAGGTCGCCCTGACCGAGCGCCTGAAAGCCCTCGCCGGGGTGCGTTTCGAGCGCTACGAGCATGATTACGACAACAAGCTGAACAACGCTGGCGACTTCAGCAAGGGTGAAAACGGCGTTACCCCCCGTTTCGGCCTGCTGTATGACCTCACCGACACGCTTGCCGTTTACGCCAACACCGCGCGCTCGTTCAAGCCCAACAGTGGCGCCAGCCTGCAAGGCAGTGGTTTCGACCCTGAGAAAGGCAAGTCGTATGAGCTGGGTATGAAGTGGGAAGCGCCGGATCGCCCGCTAAGCATCGACGCGGCCGTCTACCACATCGTCAAGGAAAACGTGCTGACCCGCGACCCCAACGACCCGTCCGGCACCTACAGCATCGCCGCCGGTGAGGTGCGCAGCCGCGGGCTGGACATCAACATTGCCGGCAACCTCACTCCTGAGTGGCGTGTGATCGGTGGCTATGCCTACGTCGACGCCGAGGTGACCCAGGACAACACCGTACCCAGCGGTACGCGCCTGGCGAACATTCCGCGCAACAGCTTCAGCCTGCTGAACACCTACGAGTTTCAGGACGGCCTGGCCAAGGGCCTGGGGCTGGGGGTCGGGGTGAAGTACATCGATGAGCGTGCCGGGCAGACCGCCGCCACGACCTACACCATGGCGAGCTACAGCGTGGTGGACCTGCACAGCTTCTACAAGGTCAACGAGCATGTGCGGCTGAACCTGGATGTGAACAACGTGTTCAACAAAGGCTACGACGAGGGGGCGTTCAACACTTACGTGTACCCAGGTGCACCGCGTACGGTGCAAGCCGGGGTATCGTACACCTTCTGAAATGGCCGGGGCCGCTGGCGCGGCCCGCAGTCTCAGAACGCCGTGCTGTAGAACAGCGAGTAGGATTCGATGCCGTCGTTGGGCTGTTTGATACCGGCGTTGGAGTAGTGAATGGCACGGATGCCGACTTTCTGCTCGCCCGGCAGCTTCAGGCCGAAGCCGATGCGGTCCTCGAAGTTGACCGAGGAACCCAGGCGTTGATCACCGACATCAGTCTTGGAAAATGCTGCCAGACCGATACCTGCCTCGACATACGGGGTGTAGGTGAAGCCACTGAATTCGTAGGTGAACACCGGGCTGAACGACAGCGAGTGGGCACCGCTGGCCTCACCACCTTCCCAGTAGGTGTAGGCCGCGTCCCAGTAACCGGACACGAAGCCGGTGCTGCTTTGCAGCCATTTCTTGTCCCAGTCGAAGGCCAGGCCGATACGGTAGGTCATGTCGCCCTGGCTGGTGGCGCCCACGGCGCCGGACACCTGCGCGGCCTGGGCCAGATTGGCCCCGGAAAAAGCCAATGCGGCGGCCGCCAGCATAGTGGCGAAACGGGTTTTCATCGATGACATCTCCTGATGGTCAACACGGGCAAGCGGGGGCTTCTCGCCCCTCGATTTTTACGGTGACCGGTGCATCCAACCGGTCACACGAGGTAATACTTTTCTGATTATCGTCCAAGTAATCAGGAAGTTGGAAGTAAATTGCCACTAATGGCTAATATGCAGCGCCGTCTCAGCCAGCGTGCCGCTCCTCGAGCAGCTTGACGAACATGCTCAAGCTGCGCGAGACGGTACCACGGCGCCACACCAGCCAAGTCTTGAGGTAGCGGAAATCCTCCGACATCGGCCAGGCGCAGACCGTGCTGCAACCCGGCATGTTGTCGAGCATGCTGCGCGGCAACATGGCCAGGCCGGCACCGGCGCTGACGCAGGCGAGCATGCCGTGGTAGGACTCCATCTCGTGGATCTTGCCCGGTACCGCCTGGTCCTGGACGAACCAGTTCTCGAAATGATGGCGGTACGAGCAGTTGGCACGGAAGGCATAGATACTCGCACCGTTGACATCCTGCGCTCGGGTTACCGGCGCGTGGTTGAGGGGCGAGATGATCACCATCTCTTCCTCGAATACCGGCATGCCTTCAAGCGTGGGGTGCAGCAACGGGCCATCGACGAATGCGGCCACCAGGCGCCCGGACAGCACGCCTTCAAGCATGGTCCCCGACGGCCCGGTGGAGAGGTCCAGATCGACTTTCGGGTAGCGCTGGTTATAGGCGGCCAGCAATGCCGGTATGCGCACCGCTGCGGTGCTCTCCAGCGAGCCCAGGGCGAAGGTGCCTTGCGGGTCTTCGCCCGCCACCGTCAACCGAGCCTCATGCACCAGGTCGAGGATGCGCCGGGTGTACTCGAGGAAGTTCCAGCCAGCCGGCGACAGGCGCAGCCGGCTTTTTTCCCGGATGAACAGCTCGACACCCAGGTCTTCCTCCAGCTGCTTGATACGCGTGGTCAGGTTGGACGGCACCCGATGAATGTGCTGGGCGGCGGCGCTGATGCTGCCCTGCTCGGCCACGGCCTTGAAGATCTCCAGTTGCACCAGGTCCACAGTCATTCTCCAAACGTGAATGTTTCGCTCATTATTATTCAGTTTTCATTAAAGCCCTAGCCCACTAGTCTGGCTTCACCCATGAACAACAATGAGTGTCCAGCCATGAGCGAGATCAGCAGCCTGACCCACGCCATCTCCATCGACCCGCACAGCGGCGAGCAGATCGGCAACTACCCTTTCGACACCGACGCCGCACTGGAAGCGGCGCTGCAACGTGCCAAGGCTGGTTACCGCCAGTGGCGCCAAGTGTCGCTGGGTCAGCGCAGCGAGTACCTGCTTGCCCTGGCCGACACCCTCGAGGCCAAAGCCGAAACCTTCGCACAGATGATCAGCCGCGAAATCGGCAAGCCGATCAGCCAGTCCCGGGGTGAAGTGAGCAAGTGCGTCGGCCTGTGCCGGTGGTATGCCGAGCACGGCCCGGCGATGCTTGCGGCCGAGCCGACCCAGGTGGAAAAGGCGCGTATCGAATACCGTCCGCTGGGCCCGATCCTGGCGGTGATGCCGTGGAACTTCCCGATCTGGCAGGTGCTGCGTGGCGCCGTACCGGCGATCCTGGCCGGCAACACCTATGTGCTCAAGCATGCGCCGAACGTCATGGGCAGTGCCTACCTGCTGGGCGAGCTGTTCAAAGATGCAGGCTTGCCCGAAGGCGTGTTCGAGGTGCTCAACGTGACCCCGGCCGGTGTCACCCGCGCCATCAACGACCCGCGCATCGCTGCCGTGACGTTGACCGGCAGCGTGCGTGCCGGCATGGCCATCGGCGCCCAGGCCGGTGCTGCGCTGAAGAAGTGCGTGCTCGAGCTCGGTGGCTCAGACCCGTTCATTGTGCTGGCCGACGCTGACCTGGACGCTGCGGTTAAAGCCGCCGTGGTCGGCCGTTACCAGAACACCGGGCAGGTGTGCGCCGCAGCCAAGCGCCTGATCGTGGAAGAGCGCATCGTCGAGGCATTCACCCGCAAGTTCGTCGAGGCAACGCGCCAGTTGAAGGTCGGTAACCCGCTGGAAGATGACACCTACATCGGCCCGATGGCACGCTACGACCTGCGCGACGAGCTCGATGAACAGGTCCAGGCGACCCTCGCCGAAGGCGCCACCCTGCTGTTGGGCGGCAACAAGCTCGAAGGGGTGGGCAACTTCTATGCTCCGACCGTGTTCGCCGACGTCACCCCGGCCATGACCGCGTTCAAGCAGGAGCTGTTCGGCCCGGTGGCCGCGATCATCACTGCCCGCGATGCCGAACATGCAGTGGAGCTGGCCAACGACAGCGAATTCGGCCTGGCATCGACCATCTACACCGCAGACTATGCCCTGGCCGAGCGCATGACGGCAGCGCTGGACACCGGTGGGGTGTTCATCAATGGTTACTGCGCTTCTGACCCCCGCGTGGCTTTCGGTGGGGTGAAGAAGAGTGGTTTCGGCCGTGAGCTGTCGCATTTCGGCGTGCGCGAGTTCACCAACGCCCAAACCGTGTGGCTGGACCGCAACTGATGTGCTGAACCGGGGCTGCTCTGCAGCCCAATCGCCGGCAAGCCGGCTCCCACTGGAGGCCGCGTAGTTCTTCAGGCCTGCGCTTTACCTGTGGAAGCAACGGTCTTACCCATTTCTAAAACTCGGCGCAATCCAGGTGGGAGCCGGCTTGCCGGCGATTGGGCTGCGCAGCGGCCCCGGCCTACTCAATCGCGGACCTGGTCCTTGACCCAGTCCAGCATCCCCCCCGGCACGATCAGCTCATGCCGCGCCCGCGAACACGCGGTGTACAGCCCCGCCAGCATGCGGGCCCGCTCGTTGCGATTACCGGCCGTTACCGGCGCAACCATCAGCTCCGGCGAGACCATCACCCGGGCGAACTCCATGTTCTTCACATCGCGCACGCGGCCAAGGAACAGCTTGGGCGCTTTGTCCCAGCGGTAGCGGCTCTTGGCCTTGGCGAAGTGCTCCGGGGTGTAACCCTTGCGCAGCATGTTGGCCACGGCAACGAACGCCTTGTCCTCACCCTTGTCTTGCTCAAGGGCCTGCCAGCTCGGGTACCGAAACAGCATCGGGTGACGCGGCCGCGTGCCGTAGCGGTACAACTCGATGCAATCCTCGACGAACAGCTCGAAATCCTTGCGTGCGCTTTGCAGCAGCACGAATGGCACGCCCTGATGGGTAAGGCGCTGGAACCAACCGAACAACCCCCACTCGTCATCGACGATCAACGCCGTGGGCTGCGCCGGCACCGTCACCGTGTCGAAGAAACTGACCCGCGTGTAATGCTCGGCACTGCCGCTGAAGGCTGCCTGGATGGCCGCCGGGTGGGCCTGGATCAACGGGTTGAGCACGCTGTCCATGGCAGGCCCTGCGCGCAAGGAATGGTCGATGTAACGCTGGCGGATGAAGCCGCCATGGTGCGGGCTCAGGCCATTGAGGTTCTGCAGCTCATCGCCCAGGGCAATGACCGACTGCGGGCTGCGATCCAGCACGGCGACCATGGGTGCAGACAACTCGTGGGCTTCATCGACGATCACATGGGTATAGCGGCTGTCGATCTGTTCGGCCGTCAGCGACAACAGTTTGACCCGATGATAATCACGCACCGGCAATTGGATCTCGCGCGACGATGGGCGAATCAGTTCCTGCCAGTACAGCCTGGCCTTTTCCAGCAGCACTTCCTGATCCAACGGCGAGGTTCCCGGGCCCGCCCAGGGCAGGTGATGCAGCTGCATCTGGCTATCGCCGCTACGGCAAAAGCTGCGCACGGCCTTGATGCAAAGGGCGACCACGTCCCGGGCGGCCAAGGGGCCGATATCAGGGATGGCCAGCCATTTCACCACCTGCGCCTCCTGCGGGCGCCAGGACAACTTGGTCCGGTAAGGATCACGCAGGCGCCAACCGTTGCTGGTGAGGTCGCGGTTGAGAATCTCATCGGCCAGTTGGCCAAAGGTCATCGCCGTGTACGCCTCAGCGTCCTTGACCCGTGCCCGCAATGCCCTGAGCTGGCCCTCGGTGAGCGCCAGCAGCAACGTGCGTTGCGGGTCGAGCAGGCGCGCGAACTGGTGAATCAGGAAGGTTTTGCCAGTCCCGGCAAAGCCCTGCACCGCCACCGACTCGTCCACCCCGGACAAAAACTCGCGCAGCAGGCGGTTCTGCTGATCGCTGAGCATGAGGTCGCTGGCCAACGACGGCAGGTACACCGGGTGCAACGGCGTGACCCGTTGCCGGTAGCTGTCAGCGAACTGGAAGTTCCACTGGCCTTCGTCGTCCTGAAAATCGTCTGCAGCGTAGTCGACCTCGGGCGATACCAGCGCGACGCCGTTCTCACCCAGCATGCCAAGGCCCATGGCAAACGCTTCGCGGTCGAAATGCTGCGCTACCTGCCCCTGAAAACGGCCCGGTGCTGCCGCTTCGACCTCATTGGCGATGCGCACGATTTCAGCGAAGCGGCGTTCCTGTGCGTCCGCTGAAAGGCTGGCAGGCTGGCGCGGCAGGTTCTGCACGAACAGCACGGCGGCCGCCTGCAGCAGGCTGGCGCCAGGGAAAAAGTCGGTGGCAGGGGGCGCGCTGGCGAGGCGCTCGGCCTGATCGCTGGGCAAAGGCAGGTAGAACATCGGGACCTCGGGTGGAAACTGGCGGGCACGATAGCAACTTTGGCGAAGCAATGCTGGGTTTAACCGCGAACAGGCCGGCCCCGCTTGAGCGTCTCGCTGGGCAACTCCCGGAACAACTGCCGATAGCTTTCGGAAAAGCGCCCCAAATGCCAGAACGACCAGCGCATGGCCACCTCGGCCACCGTCACCCCGCCCCCGCGCAACAGGTCACGCCGAGCCCCGTTGAGCCGGCGAAGCCGCAGCCAATGGGCCGGCGGCATACCGGTAAAGGCCTTGAATGCCTGCTGCAACTGGCGCAGGGAAACGCCGGCAACGTCCGCCAACTCCACCAGGTTGAGGGTTTCTTCCGGGCAGTCGGCCGCCCACTCGCTGACCCGCTGCATGATCGCCCGCTCCTCTCCCCGCCGCCCCAGCGCCCCGCCCTGCAGCCGCTGGCAGGCGTTGTCCAGGATGAACAGGCAGTCTTCGAGCAACTGCTCGGCCAACGCTTGCCCCGCCAGCGGGCAATCCGCTTCCCCCAGCCGGGTCAGGGTAGCGCTGAGCCAACTGCCGAACAGCGCATTCTGGCCGCTGCCCAGCGGCACCATGAACAAGCCGTCAAGGCGCTGCGGGTCGAGGCCGTGGCTGGCCAGGAAGGCCTGGTCGAAGACCACCGCGACTTCCTGGTAGTTCTCCGGTGTGATCCAGATATTCCGGCTCTGTTCGTTGAGCAGGTACAGGCTGTTTTCGCTGCGGTCGAAGCAGAACGCCAGCGCGCCGCTGGGGGCACGGAAAAACTGCTCGACCCGCGTGTTCAGGCGCTCTTCGTACACCTGCACGCCATCCAGGCCCAGGCAACGCAGCTGGCCGCTGAAGTTGCCGGGCGACATCTGCCGGTACTGCTGCTGCCAACCGGGGGTGGCGCGCACCTGCTCGGTGACATCGGTGGTGTGGAAGGCCTGAACCTGCAAGGCATTGGGCGTTGTCACGCTGCGTCCTAATTGCACTCTTTTGGTGCATTCATTGCCGAAGAAAGTGGATAGATTGCCCATGGGGGCTGCGCCCAAGATAGCCCTCAGCACGGCATGTGGGAAGGCTCCTGCACACCAGTGCCACAAAAACCCAACCAAGAGGTCTGTATGAACGCCCCCTTCGATCAGCTTTCCACCTGGCTGAAAGAACACCGGATCACCGAAGTCGAATGCGTGATCAGCGACCTGACCGGCATCGCCCGCGGCAAGATCGCGCCGACCGCCAAGTTTCTCCATGAGCGTGGCATGCGCCTGCCCGAGAGCGTGCTGCTGCAGACCGTCACCGGCGACTACGTAGACGATGACATCTACTACAGCCTGCTCGATGCCGCTGACATCGACATGGTCTGCCGCCCTGACCCGACTGCGGTGTACCAGATTCCCTGGGCCATCGAACCGACCGCCATCGTGATCCACGACACCTTCGACAAACAGGGCAACCCGATCGAACTGTCGCCGCGCAACGTGCTGAAGAAAGTACTCGAGCTCTATGCCGACAAGGGCTGGCGGCCGATCGTCGCTCCGGAGATGGAGTTCTACCTGACCAAGCGTTGCGAAGACCCGGACTTGCCACTGCAAGTGCCACTGGGCCGCTCCGGCCGCGCCGAAAGCGGGCGCCAGTCGTTCTCCATCGACGCCGCCAACGAATTCGACCCACTGTTCGAAGACGTCTATGACTGGTGCGAGCTGCAAGGCCTGGACCTGGACACGTTGATCCACGAAGACGGCCCGGCGCAGATGGAGATCAATTTCCGCCATGGCGATGCGCTGGACCTGGCCGACCAGATCACCGTGTTCAAACGCACCATGCGCGAGGCAGCGCTCAAGCACAACGTTACGGCCACCTTCATGGCCAAGCCGATCACCGATGAACCGGGCAGTGCCATGCACCTGCACCAGAGCGTGGTCGATATCGCCAGCGGCAAACCGGTGTTCGCCAATGACGATGGCAGCATGAGCGAGCTGTTCCTGCACCATATCGGCGGCCTGCAGAAGTACATCCCCAAGCTGCTGCCGATGTTTGCGCCGAACGTCAACTCGTTCCGCCGCTTCCTGCCGGACACCTCGGCGCCGGTCAACGTCGAATGGGGCGAGGAAAACCGCACCGCTGGCCTGCGCGTGCCGACCTCCAGCCCGGACGCCATGCGCGTGGAAAACCGCCTGCCGGGCGCCGACGCCAACCCCTACCTGGCGATCGCCGCGAGCCTGCTCTGCGGCTACCTGGGCATGGTCGAAAAGGTCGAGCCCAGTGCGCCAGTACAGGGCCGCGCCTACGAGCGGCGCAACCTGCGCCTGCCGATCACCATCGAGGACGCGCTGCAGCACATGGAGGACTGCCAGACCGTACAGCGCTACCTGGGCAAGCAGTTCGTCCAGGGCTACGTGGCGGTCAAACGTGCCGAGCATGAAAACTTCAAACGTGTGATCAGTTCGTGGGAGCGTGAATTCCTGCTGCTCAGCGTCTGATCTTCGGGGCTGCTGTGCAGCCCCTACCACCCAACGCAAAGAACAAGACCAACGAGGTGTCGACATGCGTCATCTGCAAGCCCTGATTCCCGCAGCATTCACCCTGCTGTTCGGTGCAGCCGCCCAGGCTGAGCCCACGGTCAGCGTTTACAACTGGACCGACTACATTGGTGATACCACCCTGGCCGACTTCCAGGCCAAGACCGGGATCAAGGTGGTCTATGACGTCTTCGACTCCAACGAAACCCTGGAGGGCAAACTGCTTGCCGGGCGCACCGGCTACGATGTGGTCGTGCCGTCCAACCACTTCCTCGCCCGCCAGGCACAGGCCGGCGCCTTCTTGCCACTGGACCGTAGCAAGCTGCCGAACTGGAAGCACCTGGACCCCAAACTGCTCAAGCAACTCGAACAGAACGACCCCGGCAACCAGTACGCGGTGCCCTACCTGTGGGGCACCAACGGCATCGGCTACAACGTCGAAAAGGTCAAAGCTGCACTGGGCATCGAGCGTATCGATTCCTGGGCGGTGCTGTTCGAGCCCGAGAACCTCAAGAAACTCAAACAGTGCGGGGTGGCCTTCATGGACTCGCCCGATGAACTGTTCCCGGCCATGCTCAATTACCTGGGCATGGACCCGCGCAGCGAAAAGCCGGCTGACTACGCCAAGGCCGAAGCGCACCTGCTTGCACTGCGCCCTTACATCACCTACTTCCACTCGTCCAAATATGTCTCGGACCTGGCCAACGGCGACATCTGTATTGCGTTCGGCTATTCCGGCAACGTGTTCCAGGCCGCCCACCGCGCAGTCGAGGCGAAAAACGGCGTGAAGATCGCCTACAGCATCCCCAAGGAAGGCAGCAACCTGTGGTTCGACCTGCTGGCCATTCCCAAGGACGCCAGCAACCCCGAGCAGGCGCTGGCCTTCATCAACTACCTGCTCGAACCGCAGGTGATCGCCAAGGTCAGCGCCACGGTCGGCTATGCCAATGCCAACCCCGACGCCAAGGCCTACATGGATGAATCGCTGGTCAACAACCCCGAGATCTACCCGCCCCAGGAGGTGCTGGACAAACTGTACATTTCCAGCACGCCGAGCCCGAAGATCATGCGTGTCATGACCCGTTCCTGGAGCAAGATCAAGTCCAACCGCTGAGCCGAGAGCGCGCCATGCCATTCGATACCCAACACACTGCGTCTTACTACGCTGCCACCGCGCGCGATACCGCGCCCTACCCTAGCCTGGACGGCGAACTGACCGCGGATGTGTGCGTGGTCGGCGGTGGGCTGACCGGGGTCAATACCGCGCTGGAGCTGGCCGAGCGTGGCCTGTCGGTGATCCTGCTCGAAGGACGGCGCGTCGGCTGGGGCGCCAGCGGGCGCAACGGTGGCCAGCTGATCCGCGGCATCGGCCATGACGTCAGCGATTTTGCCCGCTACGTCGGCCAGGATGGCGTGCGCTACCTGAAACAGGCTGGCATCGACTCGGTGGCCCTGGTGGCCAGGCGCATCGAGCAGTACGGCATTGCCTGCGACCTGCGCTGGGGCTTCTGCGAGCTGGCCAATACACCTGCCCAGTTCGCGGCGTTCAAGGACGAGCAACGCGACCTGGCGGAGCTTGGCTATAGCCATGAAACGCGCCTGGTCGAGCGTGAGCGGCTGCACGAAATCGTTGCCAGCGACCAGTACGCCGGCGGGCTGGTGGACATGGGGTCGGGCCATCTGCACCCGCTCGACCTGGTCCAGGGTGAAGCGCGCGCGGCGCACTGCCTGGGGGTACGCATTTTCGAGCAGAGCCCGGTGCTGCGCATCGAGCACGGCGCCACGGTCACCCTGCATACCGCTCGGGGCAAGGTCAGGGCACACAGCCTGGTGCTCGGTTGCAACGCGCACCTCGACGAACTGGAGCCACGCCTGAGCGGTAAAGTGCTGCCTGCCGGCAGCTACGTGGTGGCCACCGAGCCACTGCCCGAGGCCGTGGCCACGGCGCTGATACCGCAGAACATGGCGATGTGCGACCAGAAGGTCGGCCTGGATTACTACCGCCTCACCGCAGACCGTCGGCTGCTGTTCGGCGGGGCCTGCCATTATTCAGGGCGCGACCCGAAGGACATCGCCGCTTACATGCGGCCCAAGGTGCTCAAGGTGTTCCCGCAACTGGCCGAGGTACGCATCGATTACCAGTGGGGCGGGATGATCGGCATCACCGCCAACCGCTTCCCACAGGTCGGGCGGCTGAGCCAGTACCCGAATGTCTACTACGCCCAGGGCTACTCCGGGCATGGCCTGAACGTGACCCACTGGACGGCCAGGCTGCTGGCTGAAGGGATCGCGGTGGGGCACAGCCAGGGGCTGGATGTCTTCAGCGCCGTGCCCCACCTCACCTTCCCGGGCGGCAAGGCGTTGCGCTCACCGCTGCTGGCATTGGGGATGCTGTGGTATCGGGTGCGCGAGGTGCTGGGCTGACTCAGCACTCGACGAACGCCACCGCCAGGCCACCGCGCGAGGTTTCCTTGTAGTTGGCATGCATGTCGGCGCCGGTATCACGCATTGTGCGAATCACCCGATCCAGCGAGATGAAGTGCTCGCCATCACCGCGCAAGGCCATCTGCACAGCATTGATCGCCTTGACCGCGGCGATCGCATTGCGCTCGATGCACGGCACCTGGACCAGCCCGCCGACCGGGTCACAGGTCAAGCCCAGGTTGTGTTCCAGGGCGATCTCGGCGGCGTTTTCCAATTGCCCGGGTGTAGCGCCCAGCACTTGGGCAAGGCCGGCGGCAGCCATCGAGCATGCCGAACCCACCTCGCCCTGGCAGCCCACTTCGGCACCGGAGATCGATGCATTCTTCTTGCACAGGATGCCGACAGCGGCAGCGGCCAGCAGGAACGCCACCACATCGTCGTCGCTGGCGGCGGGGTTGAACTTCATGTAATAGTGCAACACCGCAGGGATGATACCCGCCGCGCCGTTGGTCGGCGCGGTGACCATGCGCCCGCCGGCGGCGTTCTCTTCATTGACCGCCAGGGCGAACAGGTTGACCCACTCCATCGCGCTCAAAGTCGAGCCGATCACATTGGGTTTGCCCAGTTCCTGCAGGCTGCGATGCAAGCGTGCAGCGCGGCGTTTGACGCCAAGCCCGCCAGGCAGAATGCCCTCGTTGCGCAGGCCGTTGTCGACGCACTCACGCATTGCGGCCCATATCCGCAGCAGCCCTTCGCGTACCTCGGCTTCGCTGCGCCACGCGCATTCATTGGCCAGCATCAACTGGGCAACGCTCAGCTGATGGGCCTTGCACAGCGCCAGCAACTGGGCCGCACTGGAGAATTCGTAGGGCAGCGTCACAGCAGCCGCTTGGTTGTGCGGCGCGTCGATTTCACCCTGCTCGACAATGAAGCCGCCGCCAACGGAATAGTAGGTTTGGCTGAGCAGGCTGCCCTGCTCGCCCATGGCCCCCAGGGTCATGGCATTGGGGTGATAGGGCAGGTTCTCGTCCAACAGCAGCATGTCGCGTGCATACATGAAGGTCAGCGGGTGGCTGGCGTCGAGCATCAGGCAGTGCTCCTGCATCACCTGAGCGATACGTGAGTCGATCGTGGCCGGGTCGATGCGGTCCGGCCACTGCCCCATCAGGCCGAGCAGGCAGGCGCGGTCTGTAGCATGGCCCACGCCCGTAGCGGAAAGCGACCCATACAGGCGCACTTCTATACGCCGCACCTGGCCAAGCAAGCCTTGGGTGCGCAGTGCCTGGGCAAAGGTGGCGGCTGCCCGCATGGGGCCGACGGTGTGGGAGCTGGACGGGCCGATGCCGATTTTGAAAAGGTCGAAAACACTGATAGCCATACTAATGCCTGACCGCGCCGGGCTGAAACACCGTTACGCGGCTGTCTGGATAAATTGAACGCTACTGCGAAGTTGCGCGATACTGCCGCGCTCACCTGTTGATGACCAACGAAACTTTCTAAGCAAGGCTTTAGCAGAGCTAAACGATGCGACGACAAATGAACGGCCAGATGTTCGTCTGGCTGCATGTTTTTTCCTGTGCAGCCCGGCACCTCTCCTTCACCCGCTGCGCCGAGGAATTGCACATCACCCCCGGCGCGGTCAGCCAGCAGATGCGCCAACTGGAAGAGCGCCTTGGTTACCGCCTGTTCCTGCGGCGTGCGCGCGGGGTTGAGCTGAGCGCCGAGGGGCAGCGCCTGGCGCAGACCGTGGCCGAGGCCTACGGCAGCATCGAAGCCGAACTGCTGCGCCTGGATGCAGGCGAAATCCGCGGCACCTTGCGCGTACGCTCGATTCCCTCGTTCCTGGCCAAGTGGCTGACACCGCGCCTGCCGCGCTTTCAGCAGCGGTATCCGGATATCGAGTTGCGTCTGGTGGCCGAAGACAGCGCGCAGGCGCTGAACCCAGGCGACTTCGACCTGGCCATTGACCTGAATGATGGCAGCTACCCGGGCATGCTCTCGACGCCGCTGCTGGATGAACAGGTCTTCCCCGTCTGCTCGCCAGCCTTGCTGCGCGGCCGCCCGCCCTTGCACGGGCCTGCGGACCTTGCCCACTATCCCCTGCTGCACGACATCACCGCCTGGCGCGGCAGTTCGGATTTTGCCGAATGGGAGTTCTACCTGGAGGGCATCGGTGCGCCAGGGCTGGACGTGCGACGCGGGCATACCTTCAACCGCAATCACTTGACGATCGAAGCGGCGATCGCCGGGATCGGCGTGGCCATAGCCCGCCGCACCTTGCTCAATGATGAGCTTGAACGGGGCGCATTGATCGTGCCGTTCGGTGTGCCGATCGCCAACCACAAGCGCTATGTGGTGCATTACCCGCCAGGCGGGCTGAACCAGCCGGGCGCTCGTGCGGTGCACGACTGGCTGGTGGAAGAGGCCAACAGCTTTCGCATGCAGCACCCTGTTCAAGCACGTGACGTGACCACCCGCACACCCGCGTGATCATTCCACTGCAACGCGCTTCACATCGAAATCAAACGAGGGCACGTACTCACCGGCCAGCACATGTGGGCATTTGGACGGGACGAAGTTGTCGCTCAACAGGTCTTGGGCGCTGTCATAACCCGGCATGGAAATGCCCGTGATGTTCAACAACGTATGGGCAAGGGAGGAAATGCTGACGGTTTGCCCTTCCCGCTGTTTAAGTTTGTGCAGCACGTGCGCCTGCCGCTGCAGCAGGCTGCCGGAAGCCCAGATGAACGCGGCCACCGAAAGGTCATACTCATTGCCCATGCCATGGCCCAACAGACCGCGGTTGTCATCCAGCAAATTCTCGCCATGGTCAGACGAATAGACCAACAACGCCTTGCGCTGGCTGCTTTTGAGTTGATCGATGATCCGGCCCAACAGCCAGTCGGTGTACAGGATCGAGTTATCGTAATCTGCGGTGATCCGGTCCTTCGCGCTGTCGCTCGCCGGCTTGAACTTGCCGAACTCGCGTGGGTAGCGGCGGGCATAATCGAAATGGCTGCCCTTGATATGAATGAAGATGGCCTGTTTCTGCCTGCCGCCCTGCCGGATGATGTCTTCGTAGGCTTGCATCAAGGCGCCGTCGTAGCTGCGCTCAAAGTATTGGCGGGTCTGCGCCTCAGCAGCAATCTGCGGAATGATCCCGCCAAAACTGTCGACTTCCTGGGAAGACAGCCAGTACGTTTTGTAGCCGGCGGCGCGGTAGATGCCAACCAGGGATTTGGTCGAGGCGATCAGGTCCCAGTGCTTGATCGGCGCCAGGCTGAGCAATGAGGGCACGGCGACCGATGTATACGGTGCCGTGGTGCACATGCTGTCGAACTTGAACACCCCCGCCTCTTTGTCGAGGTTCGGCGTGGTGGGTTGGTGGTAACCATACAGCGACCAGTTGTGTGGCCGTGAGGACTCGCCGATGACGAACACGAGGGTCTCGACATCAGCGGCGTCCGACACTGCAGTTATCTTCACCTCGGACTCCAGGCGCTGTTTGATATAGCGCTTGGACTCGGCATACAACGTGACCGTCAAGCCGATTTGCGACAAATAACCTACCGGGGTACTTTGATCCTTGGCTGCCAGGTCCAGGACTGCACTCTTGCCCAGCGAATTGAGTTTGACGGTTTTGTAGAAATAGGCGCCATACCCGACCAACAAGGCACTTATCGTCAAGCCAAAAATCGCCTTGTTCTTGTAAAACGTGCGCCGGTACAAGCCAGCCAAGCCAACGCCATAACACAGCACGAATACCAGCAGTACCGCACTGATCGAATGCCAGTAGGTACTGAGAAAATCAGTCGCCTCTTTGTAATTGGTCAGCCCGATAAAAAGATAGGCTGCCGTCAAGCGCGAACCAAAGTTCAGAACCAGGAACAGATCGACACTGGCCGCCAGATAGAATGGCAACAACAGAAGATGAACCTTGAATTGATTGGCTGAAACGAACCGCGTGGCCAGCAGCCATAACACTGAAATGGCCAGTGTGTAGATGACCAACAAATCCATTTTCGAGCAATTGCACTCGACCAACAGCTTGACGAACAACGGCGACAGCAGAAACGCCCATAACAGAAAAATCGGCCACTCGGCCTTCGCTACCCTCGACACAACCCCGCCCAGCCAAGACAACCTGTTCATGGATCCCTGCCCCTTTGGATGGCACGTGGTCGAGTAGCGGCTTCAGTAGGCCTGCTTGCCGGTAAAGGCATTGAGCGTTCGAACCAGAATCACGAAGTCGAGCCAGAGCGACCAGTTATTGATGTACTCGATGTCCGAGTTCACCCGCTGGATCATCTGTTCGATGTCCTTGGTTTCCCCCCGGTAGCCCCGCACCTGTGCCAGGCCTGTCATGCCGGGCTTGATGTTGTGGCGGGCGAAGTAGTCGACGATGTCCTGGGAGTACAACGTATCGTGTTGCAGCGCATGCGGACGCGGGCCCACCAGCGACATCTCGCCCGTCAATACATTGAACAGCTGCGGCAACTCATCCAGGCTGGTGCGCCGGATGAAGGCGCCGACCCGGGTCAGCCTTGGGTCATTCTTCTGCGCCTGCTGGACCACGCCAGCATCGGGTTGGTGGACGCGCATGCTGCGAAACTTCCAGATGCGAAACGACTCCCCCGTCCACCCGGTACGTTCCTGGCGGAAAAACACCGGCCCCGGGCTGTCGAACTTGATGATCGCGGCCACCACCAGCAGTACCGGCGAGGCACAAAGCAGAATGAACGCAGCCAGCACGCGGTCTTCCAGGTTCTTCAGGAACAGGCTCATGCCGGTGAGCGGAGTTTCCGACAACGTCAATACCGGGATGCCGGCAATCTCACGGACGCTGTGGTTGATCAGGCGCAGCGAGAAGATATCGGGCACCCAGTTGACCGCAATGCACTTGTCCAAGAGTTTCAGGTAGACATCGTTGATCAGCTCAGAGCCGCCCAGCGGCGTCACCAGATAGACCGTGCGGATCGCGTGCTTGGCGATGAGCTCGTCCAGGTCGGCAATACGGCCCAATACCGGCAGGCGCAACTTTGCATCGGCCGTGTCCTGCCCATCGAGTTGCTCATCGATCAGCACACAACCGACCACCCGCTCACCAAACCAAGGGTTGTTGCTGATTTTCTGGTAGAGGAAGTTCGCCAGATCGCCCCCGCCGATAATCAACGCGTTGTCCTGGCGAGCATGAGCAGTAAAGCGCTTTTGCAGTTCGCGCACCACAATATGCAGGAGCAACTGGGCAATGTAACCAAACACAAACAACTGCACGACCAACAGCCGCGAATAGGTTTCACTCTGTTTGGTGAGAAACGCGATAACTACTAAGAAACAAAACGTGGCAGACCACGCCTTGAACAACCGGAAGGCTTTGACGGACAGGCCAACGTTACTACGATAAATGGCATAGTGATCATAAATGACGGCCAGCGCACCTATCAGCAGCAACAGCATGATCACGTAGTCTGAAGTAATATACCCAAACTGGTCATAGATCAGATACCACGCAACACTGGTGACGGCGATGCCATCGAGGCCGGCTTGAATGGCGTTACTCACACTACTTCTTCGCTGCAGCAAAGAACGGCTGCTTCTAGGCTCGAATACCATTATGAGGCCTCTTTTTATGTGCGTGACCCACCTGTTGCCATTACACCCGTGCGATACAACCAACCTTAGATCCAACACCAGATCAGTCAAAAAAGCTGCCACGACTCCCCGCGCCGCCTGATATCACTGTAGCAGTACCCGGCAGGCAGTGCGGGGCTCAATCCGCCTCGCTCACGGCCCTGTCAGGGTCGCTTTGCCGAACAGCAACGCCCGCAGCAGGAACAGCGGATTGCCAACCACATAGCGCACGAACAGCCGCTTGGGCTCCCTGCTCAGCCTGTACACCCATTCGCCGCCCAAGCGGCGTAACCAGTCCGGCGCCCGGGTGACCTTGCCGCCCATGAAATCCAGGATCGCTCCGCCGCAGACGATCAGGCAGGGCCTGCCCAATTCAGCCAGGCGCGCTGCGACGTTCTCCTGCTTGGGCATGCCCATGCCCAGCACGATCAGTTCCGGCTGCTGCTGCCGCGCCAGGTCGATGTAGGTGTCGATACTGGCAAAGCCGTCATGCAGCGACACGACGTTTACCCCGTAAAGCGCTTCGGCCTGGTCGGCGGCCCGGCTCAGGTACGGCTCCTGGGTGCCCCAGAACGCTACCCGCCTGCCGTTGAACGCAGCCAGCAACTCGGGAATGAAATCGGTGCCGTTCATGTTCAGCCCGGGCGCCAGCCCCAGGCGCCGATACAGTATCGCGATGCCCGACCCGTCGCGCAGCAGCACGTCCGCTGCCGCCAGCGCGGTGCAGTAGTCGGCGTTGGCAGCCACCAGGTTCATGGCATGGGCATTGACGAAGCCCAACACCGTGGCCGTGCGCGGCGCGCTCAGTGCCTGCAGCACCTGCCGCTCATCAGCGGCGTCATCGACCACGCGCAGCTTGTCGATGATCGTCTTCCAGCGTCGCACCCAAGGCCATGCGTCCATTCAGCTGTCATCCCGTTTCGAGCGCACCCATTCAACCTGGCGCTTGAGCAGAAAACCGAGGTACAGGGGAATCTTCCTCGCCGCGTAGAACGGCGCATACAGCAATACGGAAAACGGGATCACCTCACGCGAGAAGCGCCACCAGGCCAACACCACCGCGGCCAGCAACAGCGCAAGGTTGATGGTGGCAAGCACTGCCGGCAGTACAATGCCGAGGACCGCAAATGCCAGCCATGCCACGCTGAACACCACCACCATGGCCAAGGCCAGCAGCGCCAAGGGCGGTACCAGCAGGTCCACGGCCATGGCCAGCAAAGGCCAGTTACCCTGCGCCAGCGAGCGGCGGATCAACCCGGGGCCCTCCGTCAGCAGCAACCCCAGATGGCCATGCTCCCAGCGGGTGCGTTGGCTGTTCAGGCCTTCCTGGCTGGTCGGGAACTGGCTGGTGACAGTGGCCGCCGGGCAGAACAGCGGGGGTTTGCCATCGCGGCACAGCTCCAGGCCCAGCTTAATGTCTTCGACCAGGTGGCCGGTCGCCAAGTTGGCCGCTGTCACGTCCTGCCAACTGAACGCCATGCCCGCCCCCATCAACTGGCACGGCAAGCCTGCCCGAGCCCATCCACGCGGGCGCACCAGGTTCTTCACGCGCCAGGCGAATTCGGCGACCTGCACTTTCAGCCCAGCGCCTGCAGGTGCATGCATCAGGTACAAAGACTGCACCGGCCGGCCAGACTCGACGCAACTGTGCGCCAGGCGCTCGACGGCACCGGCGCTCACCTGGCAATCGGCGTCGATGATCAGCACCACCTGCGGCGGGTTGTGCGCCAGATGCCGTACGCCGTAGTCCAGCGCATAACCCTTGCCACGCAGGTGCGGGTCCTGACGCTCGATCACCTGCGCACCGGCAGCCCGCGCCAATGCGGCGGTATCGTCGCTGCAGTTGTCCGCCACCACCAGCAACTGGTCGCCCTCGCGCAATTGCCCGGCGATGCTCGCCAGTGCAGACGCGATGACCAGCGCCTCGTTGTGCGCCGGTACCAACACCGCCACCCGTGGCCGTGCGCCCTTGAGCTGTGGCTCCGGCCGCGCCGGCAGGCAAGCCAACAGCACCTGGACCAACAGCACCAGCACCGGCAGCAGCACAAGCAATGCCACGATGCCTAACAGCCAACTCAATAAAGTAATCATGCAATTGCCTTGAAATAGCGAACCAGCCTGGCCGCTTCGGTATCGATATCGTGACGCTGGAGCACGCGCTCGTAGGCAGCCTGGCCCATCTGCTGCAGGGCCTGGGCAGGCTGCGCCAGGCAATCCGCCATGGCCTCGGCCAACGCTTGCACTTCGCCTGCCGGGAACAGCCAACCGTTTTCCCCTTGCCGAACCAGCTCGGGGATGCCAGCGACAAAGGTCGTCAATACCGGACGACGCAAGGCCATGGCCTCCATGAGGACCACAGGCAGCCCTTCGGCGAAACTCGGCAGCACCAGCGCGCGGGCAGCAAGGATTTCTTCCCGGACCTGGGCGCTGCTGATCCAGCCCGTGACGCGCACCTGGCCCTGCAAACCATGGCGGGCGATCAACGCGTCGATCTGCTCACGCATTTCACCATCGCCGGCCAGCACCAGTTCGAACGCCACCCCGTCGGCGAACAGGCGCCGGGCGGCTTCAAGCAGCAGCAGCTGGCCCTTCTGCTCGCACAGGCGCCCTACGCATACCAGCCGCGGCGCTGCCGGGGGCGCGATGGCCGGGCCTTCATGGAAACTGCGCTCCAGGCCGCAATGCACCACCTTCACCTTGACCCAGTGCTCATGGGCCACCCAGCGAAACAACTGGCTGCGCCCGTACGAGCTCACCGCAGCGACGAATGCGGCGCGGCGCACCTTCTCTGCCATGTGCAGGAATTGCGGCTTGTCGAACTCCTCCGGCCCGTGCACGGTGAAGCTGTAGCGGGGGCCACCGAGGGTGTTGGCCAGCATGACCACCTCGGTGGAATTGGTGCCGAAATGCGCGTGCACGTGCTCCGCAGCAGCGCTTTTCAGCCACTGCACGACACGGCACGCTTCAGCCAGATAGACCAGGTGATAAGGCCAGGCTCGATCGGCGCGCAACCCCATGCTCAACGCCAGGCGCAACGCTGAAAGGAAACGCCGCGGCTCGGCGCGCGCTACCTGCAGCATCGGTTTGAGCAGGCTTTTGAGGCCCCCTTGCAGCACGTAGCGGGTCTTGCCCCGCTCGGCGATATCTTCATCGTCCTGCAACTCGGCGTCCCAACCCCGCAGGGCGATGCGTTGAACCTCCATGCCTTGACGTTCGAGCGCCAGAATTTCGCGACGAATGAAGCTGTGACTGACCTTGGGATACTGATTGATGAAATAAGCAATGCGCATACGCCCCCAAATCGAAATCCGTTTACTGATAGGGTCGGGCCGCTTCGGCGACGCCCTGACCTTTACCTCATGCTGTGGCTCACTGACTACAGGCTAGCTGAGGATGCAACGGCAGCGCTGTTTGCGTGGTGGTGCCGGGCAGTGCTGCTTCTATCTTGGCGAAAACGTCGTCCAGTAGCGCGTTGCGGCGTCTGTACATGGCGCGTTTCTTCGGCGCGATGTCCTCCAGATTACGCTTGGCAGGCGCCAGGGGGAGCTCGAAGAAGCCCTCACGCAGCGACGCCTCGGCACCGCTCTCCTGCCATATCACATCATAGTTGGCTGCCAGGTCCTGAGCCTTATCAACCCCGAAATAGGGGTGGCGGTGGTGCCGGCACTGATCACCGACAGCATGGATGCGCGCGACCCCGACCGTTCTGGCCAGGCACTTGAGGGCTTCGAGCAGAAAGCTTCGGGGGCGCAACCCTTCGAAATCCTTGGTCAGGTCGCGGTAGATGTTCAGGGAGGTTTCGCTGTCGATGCCTTTATGAATACCTTGCACGGCGCCAATGAACAGGCACAACTCGCCCTCTGTGCGGCACAGGGTGAACGCCAACGACGCCACGCGCAGGTCAGCCTGGAACAGGTTGATCACCAATTCCCCCTCACGCTTGAACCAGATCGGCCGATCCAGCACCAGAGCACAATCCTTGGAGTAGGCCGACAGGTCACAGACCACTCGGCGTTCCTCGCGCCCCAACAGCAACAGTGCCGGCAATTGGCTGACGACCACCTCATAGTGCGAGGCCACCACATCGAGCCGCTCACGGGCATCCCAGCATTTGCTGATGTATGGCCACTGCACCACCCCGATGCAGTCCACGCCTAGCCGGGCAAAGCGCTCGTTGCCCAGCGCAGCGGACATGCGCTGCATGAAGGTGCGCAAGTCCGGCCACTGCCTGATCATGGCTGCGCCCAGCTTGTACTTGTTGTTGAGCGCCCGCAGCGAGTAGCCCGGTTGCAAGGTGAGGACGCTTTTGGCTAACGATCCGAGCATCTTAGGCATCTCATTTGTACTCGATCAACGCCGGGTTGCCGGCCGTGTACCTGTTCAGCACAAACCTCATCTGGCCCAGCATCTCCGGGAATTTGCCCAGCACCAGAAAGGCCGCCTGCACTGCGTTTTCCCGCGCCGACCTGCCGCCACGGCGCGCCAGGCGCAGCATCTGCAAGGGGTAGACCAGCAGCAACCACAGTGCCCACGGGCCCGCCCAGACGCTTGCCAGTGCAACCAGCAGTGGAATGCCCAGGCCCCACAACCAGGCACGGCGTGACTCACGCAGCCAATGCCGTTCCGGCGGCGCCCCATGCAGGCAGGCACCTTCGGCATAGGCGTAGCCTGCGCGTACGCTGCGCCGCCACCACTGGCCGAAGCGTGTCATGGCGGCATCGTGCAACGTCATTTCAGCAGCCAGGCGCCAGACCTTCCAGCCCGCCGCCCTGAGCCGCACGCACAGCTCGGGCTCCTCCCCGGCGATCAGCGCCGAGCGATAGCCAGCGACGGCCACGAAGGCATCCACACGCATCAGCGCATCACCGCCACAGGCCTTGGTTTCACCCACCGGGGTGTCCCACTCCAGGTCACACAGCCAGTTGTAGACCGAGTGCTGGGGAAAGCGCTCGCGGCGCCGCCCACACACCACCGCCACCTGCGGGTGGGCGTCGAGAAAGGCTCGCGCCGTGGCGAGCCAGCCGGCATCCACTTCGCAATCGCCATCGACGAACTGCACAAGGCGCACGGCAGGCAGGGCCCTTTGCAGGCAGGCGAAGCCCTCGTTGCGTGCACGCGCGGCCGTGAAAGGTCTGCTCATGTCCAACGTCAGCACCTCGACACCCAGGGCCGATGCCCGTTGCACGGAACCATCCGTGGAACCTGAGTCGACGTACACCACCTTGTCCGCACGACCTGCCAACGACGCCAGGCAGCGCTCCAGACGAAGGCCTTCGTTACGGCCGATAACCACTACGCCAATGCCTGTCACCCTGGACCTCACTCGCAACGCTTGATCAAACCACCCCGTGTACGGTCAGCCATTGCCTGGCTCATGTGAACTCCATCGCTTCGCTGGGTTTTCTCGCCTTGATGGTCGCGGGTACGCCCACGGCCAGTGAGTTGTCCGGCACATCGATCAGCACCACCGCGTTGGAGCCGATCGCGACGTTGTTGCCGATGCGAATGTTGCCCAGCACCTTGGCCCCGGCGCCGATATCGACGTTGTTGCCAAAGATGGGCGCAATCGGTTCATTGACGTTCTTCAGGCCAACCACCACACCGTTGCGGATCCGGCAGTCATCGCCGAACCGCGCATAGCCGCTGATGACGATGCCGCCGAAATGATCGATGACGAAGTTGCGGCCGATCACCACTTCACAGGGCAACTCGACGCCGGTGATGATCTGCACGAATTTGAACAGCACCTTGTAGACAAACGACAGCAGCTTGCGCAGAAGCGCCGGCCGCACCCCGTAGCGCCAACGGCCAAAGCGATAGACCACCAGCACCCAGAAGCCCTGGGCCCCCCAATCTCCACCGTGTGCACGCAAGTCCGCGCGTATGTTCTGGAACATGGCTTCACCTACCGTGTGGGTTGGCTGGCAAACTGGGTCCTGAGCAACAGCGACCAGGTGGCGCGCGTGTGCAGCCAACAGGCCTTTATCGCGCCCCAGCCTCGCCCCTTGAGCAGTGCCTTGAGCGCCAGCACCAGGTCACCCAGGCTTACCAGCACCATGTGCAGGATCAGGCCCGGCACGCCATGGTGCTTGCGAAAGTACAGCAGCTCGCTCTCGATCTGGTAGCTGGAGATCTGCCGGCTCGCAGCCTCCAGCTCGGCGACCGACTTGGAGCTCTCCCCGCCGATGTGCACGACGGTGGTATGCGGGTAGAACACCACCTTCCATCCGGCATCCTTGACCCGCTTGCAATGGTCGACTTCCTCGTAATAAAGGAAGTAGCGCGGGTCGAACAGGCCCACCTGATCGAGCACTTCACGACGCACCAGGTAGAAACAGCCCGGCAACCAGTCGCATTCACGCACCGAGGCATGGTCCCAGGTCATCTCGTCGACCATCTTCACCCCGGGGAAAAAGCGCCCCAGCCCGGTACGCGCGACAAACACATTCAAGGGCGTGGGGAAGTACCTGCAACTGGGCTGCAGATCACCATCGCGCCCCACCAGGCGCACGCCCAGCACGCCGCAGTCCGGGTGCGCGTCCATGTAATCGATGGTTTTCTGCAGGCTGTCGGCAGCGACGAAAGCGTCGGTGTTGAGCAACAGCGCGTACTTGCCCTGCAGGTGCGCCAGCAACTGGTTGTTGGCGCGGCCAAAACCGACATTGTGCGTGTTGCTCAGCAGCACAGCTTCGGGGCAGACCTCGGCCAGGCGCTGCACCGAATCGTCGACGGATGCGTTGTCCACTACCAGATAGCTGGCCAACCGTTCACTGCCGGCTTGGCGCAGCGCATCGAACATCGGCTGCAGCAACGATGCGGTATTGAAATTGACGACCATCACATCGACGGGTTTTCTATCCATTGCTGCCGTCTCCGAAGAAATACTCGCTGCGTTGGCGCGCCAGTGCAGGTTCTACCGTCGGGTCGTAAGCGCCTTTGCGCTGCTTGACCGTTTCGATCCAGGGGTAGGCATTGCAACGCGCTTCGACCCGGGTGATCAGCTCTTCGGTGGTGCAGATGACTCTGGCCGGGTTACCGCCGACTACCGTGCCAGGCGGTACATCCTTGGTGACGACTGCCCCGGCGGCAACCACCGAGTCAGGCCCGATGGTCACGCGCGGCATGACGATCGCGCCATGCCCGACGAAGCAGTTGTCCTTGATGTCAATGTAGCCGACCGAATCCAGGTGCTTGCCGTAACAGATCTCGATCAGCGCAACCACACCGTCGTGGCCGATCAAGGTACAGTCCGACAGGCCCACATTGCTGCCGATACGCACCAGCGTGGGGTCGGTTACATTGCAGCCGCAGTTGATATACACATTGCTGCCCACCGAGTGGAATTTGCCCCACCGTGCCAGGTAGGTGCCCCACTCCAAGGGTGTGGGGTTGCAGAATTTCTTGTAAGCCGAACCTCCCCGTCCTGTTGAGTAGACATACTGCGTCATGGCATTGCGTATCCATCCAATCATTCTGCTACCCTCGCACTTCTAGCGGTCCTGGACTGTCCCTGAGGCGAACCGGTCTCATTCTTGTTCATGCTGACCCTGTCGCACTCAACCCTTCCCCACGTTGCTCATCCCTTCAAGCCATCGCGCCACTGGCCGCCCTCATTTTCGTATCGAGGTGGTCGGCCAATCTGAGGGCGAATTGCAACAGCGGCATCGTCGGGTTCGAGGCGCCGCCCGTAGCAAAAATGCTGCTGCCCGCTACATAGAGGTTTTCACTGCCGAACACCTTGCAGTCGGCGTCGACCACGCCGAACTCGGGGGATGCCGCCATGCGTGTCGTGCCCATGTGATGGGCATGGGGCGACAGTTTCAAGGGCAGTTCGGTGTCATAGACATAATCGTTGAGCTTGATGAAGCCCAGTCCCGCCTGGGCGAACTGCTTGGCCAGTTCCGCGCCGATGCACTTGATGGTATGCCTGTCGGTGGCACTGAGCACCCAATTGACATTGACCTTGGCAACGCCCAGCTCGTCTTTTTCGTCGAGCAGCGATAGCCGGCTTTGCGCATCCGGGAACTGCTCGATCATCGTGGTCAGCACGCCATCGCCGGGGCAGCTGAACTTGGCGACGAACTCGATCTTGCTGGCCAGCCCCATCTGACACGCCAGGTTTTCCAGAAAGTATTTGACCTCAGCCGTTCTACCGTAGGTCTGCACATCGGCCAGTACCGTAGCAGAGACATTGCCCTTGCCGGCCTGGTACTCAGCGACGAATGCATCGGTGGTGTAATACTGGCGTTGCTCGGTGCCCACGCCATCTTTGAGAATGAAGGTGCCCAGGTCGATGTTCAGGTGTTCCATCAGGCAACGTCCGGTCAGGCCTTCTTTTTTCACCACCCCCGCCTTCACAAGCGAAGCGCTGTTGAGCAATTGCCTGGCGTTCTCGATCGCCCCCATCGCCAAGACGAACTGATTGGCCACGACACGCTCGCGCTGTTTGTCGTAATCGCACACTACCGCTGCCTGCAACTGCCCTGAGGCCTGATCGAATTCGAGGTCGACACAGTTGCAGTTGATGAACACTTCCAGCCCAGGCGTTTCTGTGAGCGCCGACGCATACTTTTGCGCGAACCGTGTTGGCGGGCTCAGCAGAAAACAATCAGCGTCGAATTCGCCCCCGTTCAGGCCAGTGTTCTCGGGTTTGAAATCAGCCCCGTGCGGCAAGTCGACGATCGCCATGGCCGCCGGCAGGTAGCGCTCGATCTGCGCATAATCGATCGGCCAGCCCGGAAGGCCCACCGGCGGTGCTACGGCAAAATCCGAAGCCGTGAACGGGCGGCAACGGCCTGCCCAATGATTGGAGGTGCCGCCCAGGTAACGCAGGCGCGTCTGTTCGGCATAAAGCTCAAGGCCGGTCGAACTGCAGGCGTAGAGGTTCTGCGAGCGTGGTTCATACTCATGCCCTCCCCCTTCGAGCAGCGCCACGCTCCACCCCGCCTGCGCCAATTGCAGGGCCAGGGTGATGCCGGCCGGGCCGGCACCGATGATGCACACGTCGTAGGCCTTGCGCAGGGTCTTCTCAGCCTGGAAGTCCTTGATCATGCTCGACTGTCCTTGAAGTATTCGCTAGGCAAGACCCACCCGTTGATCACGACGAACCCGCCCTTTTGCGCAGGCTCGCGCGCTACCCGGGCGCCAATACCGAAAACGGCTACGCCGGCCCCCAGCACTACCCCACTGCGAAGAAAGCCGCGACGACCCAATTGCCGACCAAGAAACTGTAGCTTCCCCATGATCACAAGACCTATGCCGTTGGTTTTATCTAGCCCGGTTTCTTATTGAGCAGCCTGCCGGGAAGGCTTCAGAGCCATTCGAAAAAGCGCGTGATCAGCAACCCACACACTGCACCGACCGCCAACATCGGTAGCACTACCAGTTCACGCTTGAAACTCCAGATATTCAGCTTGGAATTGACATAGACAATCAGTGCCAGCGTCGGGAAGGTATGCAGCGCGGCACCCCAAATGGCGTACTTCACTCCGCCTATGAACAGCAACAACGGTATCAGTGTCCACAACGAGACGAGCCGGATGATGTTGTCCATGGCCTGGTACTTGGTATGGCCCAAGGCAATCCACAACTGATGTGCCAAGGTATAGCGCAAGGTGAAGAACGACAGCGACAGAATAGCCAGCATTGGGCCTGCGTCGGCATAGCGATCATCGTACATCCAGCCGATCAGCAGTGGGCTGGCGGTCAGGAAGCCGCCACACAGGAACAGCATGACCAGATCGACCAGCAGCCTGAAGTGGAAGTAGAGTTTTTTCAGCCGCGCATGGTCACCTTCCCTGGCCGCCTCGCTGAAGGCCGGAAGCGCCACTGACCCGACCAGTTTGAGCAGGCCGGTCTGGATCGACCCCAGAATCAGCACGGCTATGGAATACACCCCAAGCTGCGCCACCGTCATCGTGCCGCCGAACCAGATGCGGTCGCCATACATCGCCAGCACCCCGACCATCGAAGACAGCAGAATCCAGCGGCCGAACACGATCAGTTCAGTCAGCGCTGCACGGTCCCATTGCAGCCGGTTGTGCGGGCCTTGCAAGGCGAAGTGGCCCAGCAGCGTGCCAACCAGTGCCGAGGCCAGCCCGGCGATCACCAGAGACCAGATGGACCGGGTGAAATACCCGATGACCAGCATCGTGATCAACCCGACGACCTGCGAGGCGAGTTCTATCAGCACCACGCGCTTTTGCTGGAAGGCGCGTACCGCGACGTCTATCTTGGTGGACTGGAACCCCCAGATGATCGCTGAAATGCCGGTCACCGCCAGCACCAGCGGTAGCTCTGGGGCAGCATAGGTGGAATGCGCCGGCCACAGATCGGCCACTTGCGCCCACCAGGCGCCGAGGGCCAGCAGCAGCGTCAGTGTGAACAGCGTGAAGCCGCGCACGATCTGCACCGTCCAGGCGGTGTTGAGGAACAAGGGGTCGTCGCCGCGGTGGCTTTGAATGATGTTCTGCCGCAGGCCGACATCGGACAGCAGGTGCAACAGCACAGAAACGGTCGTGGCAATGACCATGACCCCGAACATTTCCGGAAGCAGTATCCGCGCCATGATCAGGTTGCCGCCCAGGCGCAGCACCTGCGAGGCCACCAGCGAGACCAGGTTCCATGCGCCTGCGCCCATGGCACGCTTGCGCAGACTGGCAGGTGCTTGCACATCAATCGACGGCATGAGTTGAATCTCTGACTGAATGGCTAGAAGTCACTATAGTTTCAATTAGCCATGATGCTAGTGCCCATCCACCCAGGGACAGGTGAACTCTCCCATGCCCGAACATTTACGTGCGCTGATCGTCATTTTGTTCCTGGCTTGCGTGGTGTTCTTTCTCGCGCGCAGCCCGGCGACGGACCTGATTGCCGAGGGCGATTTCAAGCGCCGCCGCAACCTGTGGTTCGCCTTGACACTGGTGGCCTTCTTCGCGCACAGCTACTGGATCTACACCGCCGTTGCCGCCGTCATTCTGCTCACGGCCAGGCGCCGGGAGCGCAACCCCATGGCGCTGTTCTTCCTGTTGCTGTTCGTCATTCCGCCCGCTTCGAAAGAAGTGCCTGGGTTTGGCGTGGTCAATTACCTGATCGAGCTGAACCATCAACGCATCCTGACCTTGTGCGTGTTGCTTCCCGCCGCACTGGTGCTGAGCAAGCAGAGCGGCACGCTGCGTTTCGGCCGCCTGTGGGCCGACAAGCTGCTGGCCGCCAGCCTGTTGCTGATGGGGCTGCTGTACCTGCGCGAGACCACGATTACCGATACCCTGCGCCAGGCGGTGTACCTGTATGTCGACGTGTTCCTGCCCTACTACGTCGCCAGCCGCGGGCTGAGAGAGCTCAGCGACTTCAAGGACGCGATGCTGGCCTTTGTCATTGCGGCAATGGTCCTGTCGCTGCTGGCGGTGGCTGAGTACGCCCGCCACTGGCTGCTGTACAACGCCCTGCTCGACGCCTTGGGTGTGGAATGGAGCATGAAGGGCTACCTGAGCCGGGGCGGTTCCTTGCGTGCCAGCGTCACCGCCGGCCAGGCCATTGCCCTGGGCTATGTGATTACGGTTGCGATTGGCCTGTTCCTGTTCGTGCAGGGCTTTGTGCGCAGCCAGTTGCAACGCAACCTTGGGGCCTTGCTGCTGGCCGCCGGCCTGTTTGCCCCCCTGTCTCGCGGCCCCTGGGTGGGCGCGGCAGTGATGATTGTCGTGTATATCGCCATGGGCAAGCGTGCGGTCACGCGCCTGTCCCTGCTCGCCCTGGCAGGGGTGCTGAGCATTCCGCTGCTGACCGTCGTGCCTGGCGGCGACAAGATCCTCGACCTGCTGCCGTTCATCGGCAGCGTGGACAATGAGAACATCACCTACCGCGAGCGTTTGCTCGACAATTCGTGGATCGTCATTCAGCGCTACCCGTTGTTTGGTTCGTTCGATTTCCGCAACACGCCGGAAATGCAATCGATGATTCAGGGCGAAGGCATCATCGACATCGTCAACACCTACATCGGCCTGGCGCTGCGGATCGGCCTGGTGGGGCTGGGGCTGTTCGTAGCGTTCTTCGCCTGCGTGCTGATGGGCATCAACAAGAGCATGCGCACCTTCCCCGACAGGAATGATCCTTACCGTCAGCTCGGCCGCGTGCTGTTGGCGACATTGCTGGGCATTCTGGTAACCATTTTCACGGTCAGCAGCATCACGGTCATCCCGGTGGTGTACTGGTCGATTGCCGGGCTCGGCATCGCCTACATCCAGATGGTACGCAGGCACGTTTTTGCCGATGCCGAACACCCAGCCAACGCCACCCTGCAACCGAGGTAGTTCAATGACCGGCACTTCATTCTGCCCCTTGGCCCGGGCAACGGCACTGGTTGGCCTGCTGATGCTGCCGCTGGCCGGCATGGCGTCGGACTGGGTTGTCAGTGTCGACGAACAGAACGGCCTGCCCACCCTGACGCGCGGCGGCGGCCCGGCCTTTGTCTCAAGCTTCGACTTCTGGGGGGCAGACTGGAGCTGGACGGGCTTCTACCCCACACTCAAGGTTCAGGGGCCTTACCGCTACACCCTGACGGGGCGGAACAAGGACCTTGATTTCGACCTCAAGGCCGATATCCAGAAGGACCAGGAGCAAACCTTGACCTGGCACTTCGACCTGCAGGCACAGAGCAAGCAAGACGACGTCATGGGCGGTGGCATCGTCTGGCGCTTCGACCCCGCGCTGATCGCCGGGGACATGGGCGATCCGGTGCTGTTGCCCGGCAACCGTGGCTGGGCCTGGGGCAAGAACAGCGAAGGCCCGCACGTGGAAATGCGCTTCGATCCGCCGTTGGCCAAGGTCTATTTCGAGCGCGGCGACACCAGCCAGGTGCGAACCTTTTTCTACACCGACCCGATTCTGCCTGGCCGCCAACAGATCGAGGCGGCGCTGACCGTGACCCGGGACGTCGCCATCGGCCCCACGCCCAGCGAACGCTTCGGCCTGGCCGACCCCACGCAATGGCCGGACGACCAGCTGGACTGGCGCACGTCACCGGTGGACCTATCGTTTCTCAACGCAGGGGAAAAACCAGCCGGCAAGCGTGGTTTCGTCAAAGCCTCGGGTGAACGACTGGTGTTCGCCGACAACACCCCGGCGCGTTTCTGGGGCACCAACCTGTCGGCCTATGCGCTGTTCAAGACACCGGACGATGAAATCAAGGCGCAGGCCAAGCGGCTGTCGGCGCTGGGCTTCAACCTGGTACGGCTGCACCACCATGACTCGCCGTGGGTGAGCCCGAACATCTTCGGCGACCTCACGCAGATCAAGAATACCGAGCAACTGGACGCCGAATCGCTGAGGAAGATCGACTGGTGGATCAAATGCCTCAAGGACGAAGGCGTGTATGTCTGGCTCGACATGAACGTCTCGCGCATCCTGACCGCCAACGACAACATCTACGCCTTCGATGAGCTGCCCGAAGAGCAAGGCGTCGCTGGCGTGAAGGGCTATGCCTACGTCAACGTCACCATTGCCCAGGCCATGAAGCGCTTCGCCGAGCGCTACATGACCCACGTCAACCGCTATACCGGGCTTGCCTACAAGGACGACCCGGCCATCGCGGCCATTTTGCTCACCAACGAAAACGACATCACCCAGCACTTTGGCAACGCGCTGTTGCCGGACAAAGGCGTGCCCCGCCACAGCCGGCTGTACATGGACCAAGCCAAGGCGTTCGCCAGCCGCCAGGACCTGCCGGCGGACAAGACCTGGCGCGCCTGGGAGCACGGGCCCTCGAAGCTGTTTCTCAACGACCTGGAACACCGGGTGTTCGCCGACATGATCACTGACCTGCGCAACATCGGGGTCAAGGTCCCCATCTCCACCACCAGCACCTGGGGGGGCAACGGCTTGTCCTCGCTGCCGTCGCTGACCACCGGTGACGTGATCGATGCCCACAGCTATGGCGGCATCGGGCAGCTGGAGAAAAACCCGTTGACCAGCGATGGCTTGATCAACTGGCTCGGCGCCGCTCAGGTGGTGGGCCTGCCGATGACGGTCACTGAGTGGAACGCCGAACCCTTCCCGCTGCCTGACCGCCACTCGTTGCCGCTGTATGTGGCTGCCACGGCCAGCCACCAGGGCTGGGACGCCATCATGCAGTACGCCTACAGCCAGCAGGCCTTTTTCAGCCAGTGGCGCCGCGCAGACAACTGGAATGCCTACAACGACCCGGCGCTGATGGCTACCCTGCCTGCCGCCGCCCTGCTCTACCGCCGCGAGGACGTGCAGCTGGCGACAACCCGCTACGTCTTCGCACCCACTGCAGAGACCTTGTTCAACAGGGCGATCACACCCACTACCTCGGTGCTGCTGCGCACCGCCATGGAAAAGGGCCAACTGCAGATCGCCATGCCCCAGACGGCGCAACTGCCGTGGCTGCAGGCCAGTACCATTCCCGCCGATGCGCAGGTACTGCACGACCCGGACCAGTCACTGCTCGATGCCAACGCCCGCGAGTCGGTCACCGACACCGGGCAACTGCGGCGCAACTGGCAACGGGGCGTGTACACCATCGACACGCCCTCGACCCAGGCCGCGACCGGCTGGCTGGGTGGCCAGGCCATGGACCTTGGCGACATCCAGCTGCAGCTGAAAACCGCGTATGCCAGCGTGGTAGTACAAAGCCTCGATACCAAGCCGTTGAACCAGTCGCGCAGCCTGCTGATTTCACTGGGTACCCGTGCCGTGCCCCGGCCCGACGACATGACCCCGTTTCACGTCGAGCCGCTCGAAGGCACCCTGAGCGTCAAGGCACCAGCAGGCTTGAAACTCTACGGCCGCACGCCCGACGGCCAGGAGCAGGTGCTGGCGTCGAGCTACGAACAGGGGCGTTACATCATCCGTTTCAATGGCCGCAGCATGGCCAACTGGCTTTTCTTGAAATAGGGCATATCGCCATCTAGAGTCAATTCAGACCTGTATTCCAGGCATTCGACGCTGCTTCTGTTCCAGGAGGATTGGATGAAGTACTTGGTTGTCGGGGGTTCAGGCTACATCGGCTCACACATGGTCAAGCACCTGTTGGCCGCCGGGCATGAAGTGGTGGTAGCGGATACCGTGGCCACCGGCCCCGCTATCGAATGGGTCGAGCTGGATATCGCAGATACGCACGCGCTCGATGCCCTGTTCGACGACTGCCACTTCGATGCGGTTTTCCATTTTGCCTCGTTCATCCAGGTGGCCGAGTCGGTCAGCGACCCGTGCAAGTATTACCAGAACAACGTCGCTGCCACGCTGACCCTGCTCGATGCCATGGTGCGAGCGGGGATCGAGCACCTGGTGTTCTCCTCTACGGCAGCCGTTTACGGCGACCCACAGTACATCCCCATCGATGAGCAGCACCCCAAGGTGCCGATCAACCCCTACGGGCGAAGCAAGTGGATGGTGGAGCAGATCCTTCAGGACTTCGACCGCGCCTACGGGTTGCGCTCGGTGTGCCTGCGTTACTTCAATGCGGCGGGCGCCGACCCGGAAGGTTTGCTGGGTGAATGCCACGAACCGGAAACCCACCTGATCCCCTTGATCCTGCAGGCGGCCTCTGGCCGGCGCGATGCCATCACTGTGTTCGGCCATGATTACGACACCCCCGACGGCAGCTGTATCCGTGATTACGTGCATGTGGCCGACCTGGCGTCGGCACACGCGCTGGCGGTGGATTACCTGTTGGCCGGTGGCGCAAGCACGGCGTTCAACCTGGGCAATGGCCTTGGGTTTTCCGTGCAGGAGGTGATCGACACCGCCCGGGTCGTGACCGGGCGGCAGATCAACGTGGTCGAGGCAGCCCGCCGCGATGGCGACCCGGCCAGGCTGGTAGCGGACGCTGCACGGGCCAGGGGGGTGCTGGGATGGCAGCCACGCTTCGATTCACTGGAGCAGATCGTGCGGCACGCCTGGGAATGGGAGCTTCAATACCCCTGGCAATGAGGTGAGCGCAACAGCAAGCGCAAGCAAGGAGCAAGCCTGGTCAGCCAGCTCCTTGCATCGGCGATCAAAGACTCAGTAGTAAGGCCGCGGTTGCTCATCCGCCTTGTTCAATACCGCCCCGATCAGGTTCGCTGTCGCCAGATGATGCAGGCAGTCTTCGATGTCCTTCTTGCTGTTCACCCCGTTGGCCACCACCAGCAGCACACAGTCGAACTTCGGCAAGACGGTCAATGCATCGTCGGAACTCAACAGCGGTGGCAGATCGAAAATGCAGATGCGCGAGTCGTAGCGGTCGCGCAGGTCGCTGATCAGGCTGTTGACCTTGGGCGATGACAACATCTCGGTGGACATCGGTATCGGTTCGCGCGTCGGCAACACCACGAACCGCGGCAAGGTCGGGTTGACCAGAACCTCTTCCAGCCAGGCCTCGCCTTTGAGGAGCTCATTCAGCGCTTTGTCCATGGGCAGGCCAAGGCTGCTGCCAACCCTGGGTCGGCGCAGGTCGAAGTCCACCAGCAATGCGGTCTTGGTGGTGTGGTGGGCGATGCTCATGGCCAGGTTGACAGCCAGCACCGTCTTGCCCGCCTCGGGTGTCGGCGACGTGATCGCCAACGTCCGCCAGCCGTTTTCTTCCATGGCCTGCAACACTTGCGTGCGCAGCAGGTCGATGGCCCCGCTCATGTTCGAGTTCTTGTTGTAGGAGACGATCCGGTTGCGTTCCAGGTGCTCCGCCCGCAGCGGCACCACCTTGGTCTGCACGTAGTCGAATTGCCCCAAGGCTTCGGGCTGCTGCGGCACGAGCGGCGCCTTTGGCGTTTCAGCGGGAGAGGGAGAAACCTGATGAATGTTCTTTCCGATAGCCGGCGTAATTCTGTCCATCGCTGCGCTTCCCTATTCAAACCGAGCCATAGCTTTAAACAGCAAGAGGTCCAGTGGCATGTAGAACACATGGACGACCACCATCAGCATAGCAATCAGTAACAACCCGGCGATGGCCAGCAGCACTCGCCACTTGCGGCGCCTGGCTACATCGGCCTGGGTGGAAATGTACGGCACGGCCACCAGCACGCGCTTGCCCAGCACGCTTTCCAGGGCACCGACACCGCGGATACGCTGGTTGAGCATTTCCAGCAGCATCACCAGCCCGCCACCCACTGCCGGCGCCAACACCAGGCCCAATGCGACAATTTTCTTGCGGTTGGGCTTGACCGGTTTTTCCGGCATCAACGGTGGCTCCAGCAGCACGAAGCGCTCGGCCTTGTTTTCCTGCTCCAGGCTTTCGGTGATCTTCGCGCCCATTTCCTTGTTGCGGATTTCCTCGTACTTCTTGCGCGCGTTGTCATGGTCGCGCATCAGCGTGACCAAGCCGCGCTCCACCTGCGGAGCCTCGAGAATATCGGCCTCATAGCCTTCCATCTTGGCCGTCAGCTGCCGTTTCTGTTCAGCAAGCGATGCGATGCGCGACTGAGTAGCCGCCATTTTGGTGCGTACCCTGGCGGCGTCGAGATTCATGGCCGCCGCAGCGGCGATCCCCTTCTCGCCCGACGCCTTGAGCAGGTCGATCTTGCGTTTGACGGCCACCACATCGGGGTGCGCCGGGGTGTACTTGGTCAACAGCCGGGCATACTCGGCCTTGAGGCTGGCCAGGTCCTGGGGTTGGTCCGCCGCGGCAGGCCTGCCGCCAGCCGCCTGTGCGGGCACCCCCGCATTGGCAGCCGCCAGTTCCAGTTCCAGGTAACGCAGCTCTTCCTGGGCGGCCTTGTAGTCACGATCGACCTCGCGGAACTCCAGCTCCGAACGCGACAACATGCTCATGCGCAACTGCTGGTTCTCAGGCAAGGCATTGGCGTGCGCCTGCTTGAAATCCGCCAGCTTGTTCTCGAGTGCAGCCAACTCGGCGCCCAGCTTGTTCGCCTCTTGGGTAAGGAATTCAGTGGTCTCGGTTGCCCGTTCGGTGCGCTGCTTCATGTTTTCGTTGAGAAACAGCGTCACCAGTTCGTCGGCCACTTCCTTGGCAACTTCAGGGCGCTTGTCCTCGTACGAAACCGTGAACGCGACCGTCGCCTCGCCACGCCCTTTGACATAGGTACTGTGCGTGGCCACGGCGATGGCGCTGCGCATCTGCTCGATCTTGTCGGTTTCGCTGAACTGCCTGCCCTTGTCGGCGAACAGATTGTACTTGTCGATGATCTTCAGCAGGTTCTCGCGGGTCATGACGCGCTGACGAATGACCTCGATACGCTCATCGGCAAAACTGTTGTTGTTGGCCGAGACCAGCTCCGGGGAAATCTGCTGCGACTCCACCAGGATGGTGCCGGTCGACTGGTAAAGGGGCGGCACCGTGACGGCCACCCCGATGGTTGCCGCAATCACGACCACGATGCTCACCCCCAGCAACAAGGCGCGGTCCTTGATGATGGCGATGTAATCTTTAAGGGAAAGCTCGTAGTCCGATTTCATGGTGGCCACCCGTGCGAGAGTCAGATGTCGGGATATCTGTACGTCAACGTCAATCCGGCAATGGTCGCGTCAGCATCGGGCAAGCCGTCTTGCTGGCGCTGCTTGTACATCAACGAAAAACGCAGGTCCCAGGCCGGTGAGAATGCGCGGCTGGCCCACACGCCATAGGTTTGCAAGGTGTTTGGCGACACCCCTTTGCTGTCCTGCCAGGAGGCATCCACACCTACGCGGTCGACCTCGGTGACCAGGTAGCTCCAGCTGCCGCGCACCATGTCGAGCTCGGCGAAGCCGCCCTCGGCGTTGGCTACGGTGCTGCGCTCAGCGCTGAAGCTGGCGTCGGCACGTTCACCCCGGTAGAACAGCGACATGCCACCTTCACCGCGGCGCCCGCCGCCAGACCCCGTGGTCTTGTTGACGCCGACATGCACCTCGCCTTCGAACCGTTCGGAAAAACGGTGCCTGACGCCGATGTTCGGGCTGTAGCTGTTGGAAGACACTGCGGTGGTATCGTCCTGCGGCTCATAACGCCTGGCGTCGAAACCGGTGATGATGTCGGTGCGCTCACTCCAGGCGTAGGTCCACGTCGATGTGTTGTACAACTCGTCGTAACCGGTCAGCGAACTGATGTCATAACGGGCATGCGAATAGGTAAGGACGTTGGCCAGCGTACTGCGCTCGGTCACCGCACTGCTCCAGTTGCCCTCGAGCGTGGACATCCTCTGCGTGCCGTCGGTGGTGACCACACCGGTGTCCTGCACCGCACCGGACAGCGTGGAGCTTTCCTCGTAACGCGCCAGCAAACCGAAGCCTCCGGTCTGGGTTTCGCGCTGCCACCCCAGGCTCAACTTGGGGTCTTCTCGGTCATCGACGATCGACCGATCGGATGAGCGCAGCACGTTGACACCCAGGCCCAGACGCAACTGGTCGCGGTCGAACTGACCGATCAGGCTGTAGTCGGGCGCAATGATGGTACGCGTCACACCTTCCTCCTCGGACGTCAGGAGCAATGGGTTGCTGTCGTACTCGACAGACGTGGGCACCACGACTGAAGACTGCCAAATGGCGGCGTGAACCACCCCAGACAACGGCAACATCATCATTGCCGTTGCAATATGCGTTGGTCTAAAAATAGGCACTAGAGATTCTTATATATTGGAAGGGTCAAGGTACGACCAGCGTATCGCCAGCCTGAAGTTGGAAGTTGGTGGACATGTCGCGCCCAGAAACCAGATCCTTGTAGCGCACCGGCAATACCTTTTGTGAGGGGCCGCTGCCGCGGATGACCTTGATGGCACTTTCGTCGGCGAATTTGTCCATTCCACCCGACATGCTCAGCGCCTGAAGCACCGCCGTAGGGCCTGCCATGGGCACCGGCCCTGGCTTGATGACTTTGCCTTGCACATACACAAGGTTGCCCGCCGTGCCAGTGACGACGACGCTTACGTTGGGATCGGCCAGGTAGGGTTTCAGGCCGGCGGTGACCTTGGCGGCAACCGCCGTGACGTCCAGGCCGGCCACATCGATGCGGCCGGCCAGTGGGAAGGTGATGCTGCCATCGGGCAGTACGACGGTTTCCTGGCGAAGGGTGTCCTCCTGCCAGACCGAAATCAGCACCCGGTCACCAGGGCTGAGCAGATACGCCGAATTGCCTTGATCAGCAACACTGCTGCCGGACCAAGCCACCAATACGCAGAAAATGGAAATCAGCAAACGCGCCATCAGGGATCCCTCCGGCCTTGCGGCCCAGGTTCAAGAGCACTGAATGAGAACGACACTAAACCTCTCGCTCCACTTCGCAGCCGTTATCGCGCTGCGACGGCCTCAAGCATCCAGGAGGCCCTGTTACCGCAATGCCGCTTCGCCTGCCACTGCCAATTTGCGCCTGGGGCGTCAGCTACTGGAATATAGCAACAGCTGTAAAATTGACAAGCGACTGATCCCGTCTTTGACCTAAACATCCCATATCTAGCGTCAATTCACTGGCACCACGGTTAAGTACTTCGTATTTGTAATAGCAACGTCCTCAAATTTTCTTTCTGTTGGCAACTGCGACAAACCCGATTACCGCAAACGCAAACACCCAGCCTGCCGTCGCCAGAGGAACAATGTTGGTCTGGCTCATATAAGAGTCAGCCGCCCGTGCCGCCCCGCTCAATAACACCAACAAAAAGATGGATTTGATGAACAGTGTTGAGCGCATGGTCCCCTCCTACGAAGAGGAAAATTTATTATGGGTTTTTTGGCGGAGGAATGAATCGCTGTTGATTTGAGCTTATGGGCACGATGCCATTACGTCAACGTTCCGACACCATAATAAATCTCAATCGACCACCCCCTGATTAGTCAAATTTTCGACATGCAGAAGATGCAGGCTTTTTTGAGGGTGGCCAATCTGTAGCAACGCATTGAAATGGCGGAAAAAAGAGTTTTTCATCTAGGCCCCCAATGGCTCGCGTGCGGATAGACACAGCCAGGCGCGACTTGAACGATGTGTTTCAAAGACGAGAAACAGTGCGAATCATTGCGCTTCGCGTCACGCTTATGACGGGAAAAGATCGAGGGTACGTTCGACCTCATCGATATCGATCGTGAAGCCATCACCCTGCGGCATACCGACCACAAAGCCGAAATGCTGATGGTCACGGTCCGTCAGGTACTTGTAGTAGCTGACGAAGCGGTTGGGCGGCTGCAGCGTCAGCAGCGAGCCGCCTGAGCGCAGTACGTTGACGCCGTGAACCAGCTGGCTGCCTTCCACGCCGATCACCGTCCTGGCTCCTGCGCACGCCGCGACGATGGTCGGCACATCGCATTTGAGTGGGTCGATGACTCGAAAGCCTCGGTGCCTGCGCAGGTGTTCGGCGACCTCGAGTTCATTGCGCATGAACCGCAACTCCCCTTCACAGCCGCGCAGAATGAACACGCCGGGGTGCGTCACAGGGTCCACATGCGACAGCAACTTGTCGCCCATGGCGCGGTAGCGCCGATGCCGGCTGCTGTTGTTGCTCACGTCATCGAACAGCACCAGCTCCTTGAAAAAGGCGCTACGCAAGCGCAAGGGTTGCATGTCCAGCCATGCCTCGTAACCGGGGGCCTGAGTGAACAGTGGAAACCTGGCCGACGGTGCCGTGGTAACAGGGATGCCCTCGTTGCGCGCCAGTGCGTAGGTCGGGCAATTTTCCATCAACCAGGTACCGAACCACGTGTTGCCGTTTTGCGTGCAATACACGGCACCGCGCTCGATTTCGTAGTCCACCGTTACCCGCGGAAAGGTGCTGGGCTTCAACGACAGCCAGTGGGTGGCATCGTCTTTGTACAAAGCCCCGTCAATCAGCCATACATCCTTCAGCAGGTAGCCCCGCGTCGGGCCTTGCTGCGTACGAATACCGCCTTGCATGGTGCTGGCGGGGTGAACATGCGGGAAAAACCGCTTGGCCTCCCAGCCGGTCACACGCTCCAACTGGTTGGGCAGATAAAACGCCGGTGGGGAGACGGTGGTCTCACCGGGTGCAATGTCCCAGGTTTTAACCGCGCGCGTTTTTATGTCGATATCGGCTTTTCGGGCAAGCCGCTTTCTCGCCATGTGTTTGTAGGCCGCCAGTGTCCAGGCAGTGTCGCTGGAGATCAGCGTCGAACTGAACTTAGAAATATCGCTACCCATGGAAAGCCCCTGTTATAAGAGCGCCAAAAAAAGATCGAAAGTAACGTCCTTATCCAGGCCGGCCTTGACGCTAAGTTAGTTGGAAAACACCCTTTCCATCGTGGGCGGTGATTTCAAGTTCGCATAGCGTTGACGCAAGTTCTCGAAGAACAATTCCCCCGAACTTTTAGCCCCATACAGGTATATCTTGTGCAAGCCGCCAAACACCATTTCGTGGTAGCGGCTGGCGAGCGCTTCATCACTGGACCCTTCCGGTAAACCGAGGTGCAGCGTCAACTTGTCGCCTTCGACCGCAAACAGCGGCGTGTCCCAAAGAAAACGCGCCACGCCCGTCTTGGGTAGCCGGATGAACATGTAAGCGTGGTTGCCGAGTGAGTCGATATCCCCCCCGCGCCGGCGTTTCCACTTCAATAACCCATCGTCCGGGCGCGCCAGACAAAGGCCGATGTCGTAGTAGTCGAAGCCATTGGCCAAGGCCCACTCCAATGCCATGTAGGTGGTGATGGAGTTGACCTCACGCAGTTTCTTGGCATCGGAAAACACGGCTTCGCAGTAACCGAAACGTAACGTGCTCCAGTAGCGCTTGCCCGCCCGGGTTATCTCACAACCAAGGTGGCAGGCAACCACCTCGCCGTTCAACGTGATCAAGTCCAGGCGGCCGACCCCCTTGGCGAGGCGGAACACCTCCTCGGTGGGAAACTGCGCCGCATGAATGCCTTGCCGGGCGCTGGCATACGGCCGCAGCAGATCACGGTCGGCCATCGCAATTTCGTCATCAGCCAGCGTTTGCCTCATCTCGTATAGCGGTCGGTTCTTGCGGATACTGCGACGCAATTCACTGTCATAGCGCGCGGTGATATCGTCCAGCGAGCGCCCCAGCGGTACAACGGCACTCAGGTAGTGCGGAACGGACAGCGCACCGAGGGTGGGTAACTCACTGACGACTACGCGGCTGGGCAAGCTGCCCGCCGAGCCCTCGGGTTTTGGTGCCTGCTGCTGCGCCTTGCCGCCTATCAACAGCTTGGCCATCTCACGCTGTTGCTTTCGGCCGATGTACAGAATCTCGTAGGGGCTTTCCTGCTGCAGCCTGAACCGGGCGACCTCCCAATGCCAAAAGCACGCCCGCCCCAGCATGTCGCGTAACACGTTTGATACGGTTCTGATCTCGTAACGCAGCGAAGGCGAGATGAGTTTTCGAGCTACGGCCATCATGTGCGCTTTCATTTCTTCTTCGACGTCCTTTGAATTCAAACGGCCTTATCGGAAGAGAAGCGGGTTATTGCTCAAGACAGTGACGTAAGCGACTGATATTCCGGCAACATTGCCCCTTGCCGGCCTAACATTCAGTAACAATTTAAGATGCAAGCCCGCGCATTAGCAAGCGGCGTTTTGCAATCACCTGCCTTCATTTCATGACGTCAATTTTCTTTCCTGCACGGTTCTAGCCATTAATTACTGCAATGGGTAGTTAACTACCTCACCGCTGCGCTGCAATCGGTGCCTGCTACCGGCTCTTTCCCTCAGGCAGGTACCGACGATGACTGATCTCGACCATCACAACCCTCATCAGCAACTGATCCAGGCACAGCTACCGGCATGGGCCAGAACCCTGCACCCTGAACACTGGCAGCGCTTGCGCGAGAGCGTGCTGCCCGCACAAGGCCTGGATGAACAACTGCCATGGTTCGCCAATGCTGCACCTGATCTGCGCGAAGCAGTGCTTGCCAGCCAGCGCCGGCTGGACAACTCGCACTACCACCTGGCGCGCGCCACGGCTGGGCTGCAGAACGTTGCCGAATTTGCCGAAGACTTGCTCGGACAACGACTCAAAACCGAGCACCAACTGTCGGTGCCGCTGCGCAGTACCCAACTCATCCATGTTCAACGCATGTTCACGTTCGGCACCTACGTCACTGGCCACACAGCCACCAGCCTGCTCGAAGCCGCCCTGCACAACTTTGAACAGCAGCCTACGTTCAGCCAGGACAGTGCCCTGGTACTGGCCGGTGATGCACAGTTCGAAGCAACCACGGTCGTCGGCCAGACCACCCTGGGCGACAGCGATACGTTGGTGGATATCGACCTGCCGTCCGAGGCATATCGCATCAAGCCGCTGCCGCTTTCCCCCAGCAGCTTCGCCCGCAGTTGCCGCGACCTGGACATTGGGCAGCGGTATCAGGAACACCTGCAGACGATCTTCGAAACACCCTCGAGCCCAGTACGCGCAGCTTTCATGAACACCCTGCGCGATCGCCTGCGGCTTGCCGCCGACATGGCCTTGCTGCGCCACACCATCAGCGGCACCGGCCGTGACGTCATCGAGGCGCTCCTGGGCGATGCACCTCTGCCCTGCTGGCAGCCATCGCTGTTCGGCATCGCGCTGCACGAAGTCCTGATCATCGACGCTGGCAAGGCGGGGTTGCTGTTGTACCTGCCGGGTGATGAGCAGCGCCTGTTGCAGTTCCCCGGCCTTGCAAGGGTGCATGCGCACCTGGCCACCCACTTGCTGCAAGCGGGGTACCGACGCGCTTTCCAGCGCTACGTGTCATCGGTGCAGTGCTATCGCTTCTTCGACCTGCTGCAGCAGAACCTCGACGCCGCAGGTACCAGTGCCTTGGATCAACAGTGGTCGATGCGCGAGGGCGCCGACCTGCACCTGACCCTTGCCCCCATCGAGGCGCCCCTGCTGAGGTTTCTCTACGACGACCATGTGGCACGCCTGAAGGCCGAGGCCGCAGCCCTGGCAGTGCCTAGCGCAGCGCTCGACCGGCAGGCGCACCAGCGGCGCATGGCCCAGTGGCAAAGCATCGGCCTGAACGCACTGATGATTGCAGGTTTCTTCATACCCGGGGTCGGCACCCTGATGACAGGGGTAGTCGCCTGCCAGTTGCTTGGCGAGGTGTTCGAGGGTTACCAGGCGTGGAGCATCGGCGACCGCCACCTGGCCTTGCAGCACATCGAGGCGGTCGGTTTGAACCTGGCTGCGATCGGCGGGTTGCATGCAGCAGGCAAGGTGCTGCCGAAGCTGTTCAACAGCGCGCTGATGGAAAGCCTCGAACCGGTGAAGCTGCAGGACGGCAGCAAGCGACTCTGGCGAGCGGACCTGACAGGCTACGCGCGTACCGAGCCGTTACCTGCAGAACCTGATGCCGACCCGCAAGGGCTGCAAGCCCATCAAGGCAGGCAGTTCATCCGCATGGAGGGGCAACAGTATGAAGTAGCCCAGCGTGGGACCGACCCGCGCTGGAGGTTAATCCACCCGACTGACCCCAAGGCCTACCAACCGTTGCTGGAACACAACGGCGAGGGCGCCTGGCGGGGGGAGCACGAGGTGCCCCAGGGCTGGTCCGACAGCCAGTGCATACGGCGCCTCGGCTTGCCCGTGGATACCCTGGACGATGTGCAATTGCAGCAGGCCATGGTCATCAGTGGCGTGGACCGGGCACAGTTGCTGGCAGTCCACCTGGCCGGTGAGGCCACGCCTGCACTGCTCGCCGATAGTTTGGAGCGCCTGACGCTGGCCGAGCAGATGCCCGAGCTGGGCGGCGCGGCACTGACGCGCATTTACCAGCGTACGGCAAGCGCCGCCGAACAGCGGCTGTGCCAGGCCTATGCGCCGTTGACACCACCGCTGGCCAGGCGCCTGCTGGCGCGCCTCTCACCAGAGGCATTGGCCGATTGGCACTCGCAGGGTGCGCTCCCCGCCTGGCTGCACGAGCAAGCCCAGCAGATCACCCGTGATCTACCCCTGGCTCGGGCCTTGGAGGGCCTGTACCAGCCACGCCTGGCCGACAGCGACAGCGAACGCTTGCTACTGGCCTGCATTGAGCGGCATTCCGGTTGGCCAGACCCCGTGCGCCTGGAAATCCGCCAAACCCATCCCGAGGGCCGCCTACTGGCGGCCATCGGCGCGCAACAGGCCAGCGAGCGTTGCGTGTTGCTCAGGTCTGACCTGGGGTACGAAGTGTTCAAGGGCGAGCGCCCGGTGGCCGGGCCCGTGTACCGCGACGCCTACCAAGCGCTGTACAGCGCAGCGCCAGCGAAACTGAAAGCGGCCTGGGGCAGCGCACAAGCCTTGGGTGAGCATACGCAACACCTGGCCGCTGCCGAGCGGGAGAAATGGCCACTGCGCCTCTGGGGGCCCCAGGCCAAGCGCCCTGCCCTGCGTCACCGGTTGCGCGGTGGCGCACCGCTCTCCCCGCAGGTACCCAGTTCACCGTTCTTCGATCGGAGCGTGCCGGCGCGCTTGCGCAGGCTTTACCCCAGCATCACCCAGGAGCAGGTCGAACGCTTGCAGGCAGACTGGCGTAACACGATGCGCTCTGCGGAAACGGAACTGCAAATTCGCGAAGACGCCTTGAGGCAGGTACGCATCGACCTTGATCGATGGGCGGCGGCCGTTCCCCGGCGCCGGCCCGCCGTGCGCAAGATTCTCAATGCCTGGCAGCAGAATTCGATCCGTGTGCTGTCCACCGGCCAACGCATCCACGCCCTCGACCTGAAAAACTTCGAGCTTGAAAACAGCGACTTGGCGTCCCTCACGCTGCCAACGGGTTTGAGCCACATCGCCGACCTTGACCTCAGCGGTAACAACGCCCTGAGCGAGTTGCCCGCACACTGGCTGCAAAGCCTGCCCCAACTGCAGCGCCTGACCTTGAGTCGTTGCCGCTTCGACGCGGTTCCAGAACTTCGGGTACCCGGCAACCTGCAATGGCTTGACCTCGAACATAACCGCATCAGCTGGGACGCCCGCGCACAGGCAGCGCTGGAGCGACTGACCGGGTTGAGGGTGCTGGACCTGTCTCAGAACCCATTGCTCCAGGCGCCGAACCTGCAGCACCTGCCGGGGCTTGGCTCGGTGTTCATGGTCAATTGCGGCCTGACCGAACTCCCCCAAGGCCTTGAGCGCCTGGAGTCGGCGTTGATCATCGACCTGTCCGAGAACCAGTTCCAACGCCTGGCGCCGGGCTTCACCCTGCCCGTTGACACCGCCAATGCCCTGACTCTGGAAAGCCCAGCGCTTGGGCCGCACATTCGCGAGCAGATTGAAGAGTATTACCAACTGCAGGGTGCGGACCTGCTGGTGTCGGATATCGACTACCAGCCACTGCTGGCCGACGCCAGTGCAAGGCGGCTGCAGCTTTGGACGCGGGTGCCTGTGCACTACCGACGCGCGCTGCGCCAACTGATCGACGACGCGGCCGACTACGATGACACCCTGACGGGCCTGGAATCACTGTGGCGCCGCCTGGAGCGGATGGATACAGACCCCGCCTTCCGCGAGCTGGCGCTGGACTCGCCAGCCAGCTTGCTGTTGGACCTCTGAGGCGGGTCAGGCGCTGCCCTGGCGGCCCCGCTCGGTACGGGTCGCCAGCCAGCGCGCAAGGTCCGCCGCCGGCATTGGCCGGGCCAGCAGATACCCCTGGCCCTGGTCACAGCCGGCGTTGCGCAAGAAGTCATACTGCTCCTGGGTTTCAATGCCCTCGGCAGTGATCCGGAAGCCCAGCGCGTGGCCCAGGTCGATGATGGCCCGGGCCACGGCCACTGCATCGTCATCGTCCGGCAAGTCCTTGATGAACGCACGATCGATCTTCAGGTGATCGATCGGCAGCGCTCGCAAATACGCCAAGGAAGAATAGCCCGTGCCGAAGTCGTCCACGGCCGTGGTCACGCCCATGGCCTGCAATTGGGCCAGAACCTCACAGGCCTGTTGCTGGCTTTCCATCAGCAGACTTTCGGTGATTTCCACTTCCAGCAGGCTCGGCGCCAGGCCGTGACACTCCAGCGCCTGGGCCAGGCTGGAGACATAGTCGCTGCGCTCGATCTGCAGCGCCGCCACGTTGATCGCCATGGGCCCGGGTAGGCGGTCCTCGTCACGCCAGGCGGCCAGCTGAGCGCAGGCAAGGGCCAACACCCGCTCACCTAGCGGGATGATCAAGCCCGTACGCTCGGCCAACGGAATGAATTCGGCAGGTGACACCAGGCCATGGACCGGGTCGCGCCAGCGCAGCAATGCCTCGACACCCTGCACGCAGCCGCTGAACAGGTCGACCTTGGGTTGATACCACAGCTCGAACTCATTCGCCTGCAAGGCACGGCGCAGGTTGCGCTCGAGTTCCAGGCGCTGCTGCAGGCGGGCTGTCATGTCTGTGTGGTAAGGGCGCCAGGCGTTGCGCCCGCTTTCTTTGGCTGCATACATCGCCGTATCGGCGTGACGCAGCAGGCTACCGACATCCTCGCCATGCTGCGGGCACCTGGCCAGCCCGATACTGCCGGTCACCAGGGCGGTGCTGCCGTTGAGGTCGAACGGCCGCTGCAGGCAACGCAGCAGATGGCCCACCTGATGGCTGACCTGGCCTTGGGTGCCGCGCAGCATGAAAACGAACTCGTCGCCGCCCAGGCGACATACCCGGTCAGCCGCGTCCAGCTCCTGCAAAAAGCGCGCGGTGGCTTGCTGCAGCAGCAAGTCACCCATGGCATGACCGAGGCTGTCGTTCACCTGCTTGAAGCCATCGATGTCCAGCATCAGCACAGCCAGGCCATCGCCCTTGAGAATGGCCTCGGCCAGCTGTTGCTGGAACAGCACACGGTTGGGCAAGCCAGTGATGGTGTCGTAATGGGCCAGCCGTTCAAGCTGCGCCTGGGAGCTACGCAGTTCTCGGTTGCGTTGCTGCAGCTGGCGTTGCTTGCGGTTGATCAAGGCCAGGAACAGGCTGGTCAAACCCGTACAGGCCAGGGCGAACCAGAGCAGCGGCGAGACCAGCGGGCTGGCCATCAGGCCGCCAGGCTGGCGTTGCACGTCCAGGTTGCCCAGCAGCACCGACAGGGCGATGCCGACCAGGGCAAAGCCTACCGGCATCAGGCTGCCAAGGGAGCGGCGCGGCAGGCCGGTGGGCGGCGGCTCATCAGGTAGTGGGGTATTGGACGGAGTCATAGGCCTTCGAATGCGCTCGATTAATGCTGTATCGGCACACTGCGGGCAATATTGAGCCAGACTGGTATTTTTCTTTCGGCGGGTGCATCCTCGAAGCTGAAGCGATTCACCTACCCAGACTTGTGAGGTGCAGCACACATGGACCATCTGCTCGATTCGCTGTTTCCTGCTGCCGGGGATGTCCCGGCCCCCTGGCAGCTGGATGCCCCCCTGGAGCAACGCGATTACCTGGTCAATGGCGAACTGAGGCGCTGGGACGGCCCGCTGGCCACCGTGCGCAGCCCGGTTTGGCTGAAGGAAGGCGGCGGCGAGCGACAGGTGATTCTCGGCAGCGCCCCGCTGCTCGATGCCGATACGGCCCTGACGGCACTGGACGCCGCGGTACAGGCCTATGACAAAGGCCGCGGCGCGTGGCCGAACATGCGTGTGGCCGAACGCATCCAGCATGTGGAAACCTTCCTGGCGCGCATGCGCGAACAGCGCCAGGCCGTGGTCAAGCTGCTGATGTGGGAGATCGGCAAGAACCTCAAGGACTCCGAGAAGGAGTTCGATCGCACCTGCGACTATATCGTCGACACCATCAACGCCCTGAAAGACCTCGACCGCCGGTCCAGCCGCTTCGAACTCGAACAGGGCACGCTCGGCCAGATCCGCCGCGCGCCACTGGGCGTGGCCTTGTGCATGGGGCCTTACAACTACCCGCTCAATGAAACCTTCACCACGTTGATTCCCGCGCTGATCATGGGCAACACGGTGGTGTTCAAACCGGCCAAATTCGGCGTGCTGCTGATTCGCCCGCTGCTCGAAGCGTTCCGTGACAGCTTTCCGCCGGGGGTGATCAACGTCATTTATGGCCGCGGGCGCGAAACGGTCAGTGCCTTGATGGCCAGCGGCAAGGTCGACGTGTTCGCCTTCATCGGCACGCACAAGGCCGCCAGCGACCTGAAAAAGCTCCACCCGCGCCCGCACCGCCTGCGCGCCGCCCTGGGGCTCGATGCCAAGAACCCCGGCATCGTGCTGCCCCAGGTAGACCTGGACAATGCAGTCGAAGAAGCGGTCACCGGCGCGTTGTCGTTCAATGGCCAGCGTTGCACCGCACTGAAGATCCTGTTCGTCCATGAGGACGTGGTCGAACCGTTTCTGGACAAATTCCAGCGCAAGCTCGCTGCGCTCAAGCCAGGCATGCCCTGGGAGCCAGGGGTGGCCCTGACGCCGCTGCCGGAGCCGGGCAAGGTCGATTACCTCGACGCCCTGGTGGCAGATGCCACGGGCAAAGGCGCGCGGGTGGTCAACGAGGGGGGTGGGCACAGCCGCGGGTCGTTCTTCTACCCTGCCCTGCTCTACCCGGTAACCTGCGACATGCGGGTGTACCACGAGGAGCAATTCGGGCCCGTGGTACCCGTGGTGCCCTATCGCGACCTGCAGACGGTGATCGACTACGTGCTCGATTCCGACTTCGGCCAGCAGTTGAGCCTGTTCGGCAACGACCCGAAGACCATCGGCAGCCTGGTCGATATCTTTGCCAACCAGGTCGGCCGTATCAACCTCAATGCCCAGTGCCAGCGCGGCCCGGACACCTACCCCTTCAATGGTCGCAAGAACAGCGCCGAGGGTACCTTATCGGTGCATGACGCCTTGCGCGTGTTCTCCATCCGTACCTTGGTCGCGACCCGCTTCCAGGAAGCCAACAAGGAACTGATCAGCGAAATCATCCGCAACCGGCAATCGACCTTCCTCACCACCGATTACATCTTCTGACCCGGCCATGCTTATAGACAAACGATCTAGCGACCCTGTCGATCTTCGAGCGGCCTGACCGACTCTATGCAAAAGGGGCGCTACCTGCCCCTTTCGCATTCATTTCAGAGGAGTGTCGAACATGGCAGCCAGCCCGATTCCACAAGGCCAACACAGCATCACCCCGTACCTGGGCATCAAGGATGCCGCCAAGGCCATCGACTTCTACAAGCAAGCCTTCGGCGCGGTCGAAATGTTCCGTCTAGAGGGCCCGGACGGCCGTGTAGGGCACGCCGAGCTGAAGATCGGCGATTCTTCGCTGATGCTCGCCGACCCATGCGACATGGCCGGAGGGCTGGCGCCCAGCCAGTCACTCAACGGTGTCGCCGTTGGCCTGCACCTGTACGTGGAGGACTGCGACAAGGTCTACGCCCAGGCCATCGCAGCAGGAGCGAGCCCCCTGCATGAGGTAAAGGACCAGTTCTACGGCGACCGCAGCGGCACGTTGAAAGACCCGTTCGGCAACATGTGGTTCGTCTCCACCCATAAAGAAGACCTCAGCCCCGACGAAATTCGCGCCCGCGCCGCAACATTGTTCGCCGGCAACTGAGCGATTGGTTGAAAGCGGCGCAACTTTGCCTGAAGCTTGTGGCTCGTAGCTTGGAGCTGCTTCATGCGAATCATCGACAAAACCGCCGCGCAGGTACGTAGCCTGACCCCGGCCGAAGAGGCACTGCTGCAGGCATTCGCCACCGGCACCCTCACAGGCCCCGGCCTGTTACAGGCCAACCAGTGGCTGATGAAGGTGCGCAGCGCCAACCAGTGGCTGGCATGCGATTGCCGCAAGGACGCCCTGCCGGTGCTCAATGTCACCCTCAATGGCAGCACCGGCACGCTGTTTCTCAAGAACAACCCCGGCACCGCCGAGCATGCACCCGGCTGCCCGTTCAGCAAAGACGAGCGTGAGGGCGCCGACCATGAGCAAGACCCTGCCCCGCCCGCCGCCTGGCTGGCGCCAGACACACCATTGCGCCTGCTCGGCGACTTCCGCAAGGCCAGCGACAGCACGGGCGGCGCCGGCGATGGCAATGAACGCCGCGATCAACAGCGCCTGCTCTCACTGCTGCTGACCTGGATCGAAACCAGCGGCTTGAACCTCTACGCCACGCACCTGAAGAAAGACCTGACCAGCCAGTTCGCCGAACTGCGCAGCGTCGCCAGCCGTTACCCGCTGCTCGAACGCGTGCCCGCCAGCAACTACCTGGAAACCCGGCTGGACATGAAGCACATGATGATGCTCAAGGCCCGCCTGCGCGAAGCCACGGTGTTCGGCAGCCACCGCCGCCACGGTTTGCTGCTGGACTGCGTCGACCAGATCAAGGGCCGCAAGCTGTTCAACAACCGCAGCGAGGACGGTTTCGACTTCCAGGGGCACCATCTGTACTGGGGCGGCAGTCGGGCATCCGGGCCGCTGCTGGCGCTGACCCTGTACTCGCCCACCAGCGCAGGCAGTCACTTCTATGAACTGATCCACGTGGCCAGCGTGCCGGTGCTGTCGCGCGCTCACCTGTTCCCGGTTTACCGCGACGAGGAACGTGAGCCGCTCAAGGCCCTGGTGTCGTTGATTGACTGGATGGCCAGCAAGGGGGTGAAGGTGCAGATGCGCAGGCCGGTGATCGGTGGCCAGGTGATGGATGAACTGGTGCTGACCTCCGACCAGGACCGCGTGCTGTCGGTGTCGCTGCTGGAGCAGCCGGTGGGGCCGGAACCGGACGCCGAGAACTTCAAGCGCTACGCCGACTTCAAGAGCCTGGAGACATTCCGCAAGTTCGTGGCCGGGTTCTTCATGCGCGAGCGCTGAGCCGGCCGTTGTCGCGTGCCGGCCTATGAGTTGAGTATTGCGGGGCTGTTGAGATCGCGCGCCCCGTGCGCGGCCTTCGATCTCAACAGCGCCCGATCATCCAAGAAACAGCTTGTAAGCCGGGTTGTCGGTTTCATCCCAATACCGATAGCCCATCTCATCCAGCGCCAGCGGCAGCCCTGCCTGCTCATCCTTTGGCACCTCCAGGGCGGCAAACACCCGCGCTTCGGCCGCGCCATGGTTGCGGTAATGGAACAGGCTGATGTTCCAGCGCTTGCCCAGCCGCTCCAGGAAGCCCAACAACGCGCCCGGCCGTTCCGGGAACTCGAAGCGCAGCACCCGCTCATCGGCCCCCGGCGCCGCATGGCCACCCACGGTATGGCGCACATGCAGCTTGGCCAACTCGTTGTCGGTCAGGTCGAGCACGCTGTAACCCTGCTCGGCCAGCTGTGCCAGCAGGTTCTCCCGCGGGTCGTGCAGCGGGTGCGTCTGCACACCGACAAAAAGCCGCGCTTGCTTGCCGGGGTAGTAGCGATAGTTGAACTCGGTGATCTGGCGCTTGCCCAGTGCCTGGCAAAAGGCGCGGAAACTGCCGGGCTGCTCGGGGATGGTCACGGCGATGATCGCCTCGCGCTGCTCACCCAGCTCGGCGCGTTCGGCCACGTGGCGCAAGCGGTCGAAGTTGACGTTGGCACCGGAATCGATCGCTACCAGCGTCTGCCCCTGCGCGCCTTCGCGGGCCACGTACTTCTTGATGCCTGCAACAGCCAGAGCGCCAGACGGCTCGGTGATGGAACGGGTGTCGTCATAGATGTCCTTGATTGCCGCACACAGCTCATCGCTGCTGACGGTCACCACCTCATCGACAAAATGCCGGCACAGTTCGAAGCAGTGCGCGCCGACCTGGGCAACCGCCACACCATCAGCGAAGGTGCCGACCTGCGGCAGGATCACCCGCTCCCCGGCAGCCATGGCGGCCTGCAGGCAATTGGAGTCCTCAGGCTCCACGCCGATCACCTTGACCTCAGGGCGCAAGTACTTCACGTACACGGCGATGCCTGCCACCAGGCCCCCGCCACCGACCGGTACGAAGATGGCATCCAGCGCACCGGGCTGCTGGCGAAGGATTTCCATGCCCACCGTGCCCTGCCCTGCGATCACGTCCGGGTCATCGTACGGGGGGACGAAGGTGGCGCCTTCGCTGTCGGCCAGGGTCAGTGCATGGGCCAGCGCATGGGGGAAGCTTTCACCGTGCAGCACCACATGCCCACCCCGTGAACGCACACCCTCGACCTTCAGCGATGGCGTGGTGGTCGGCATCACGATGGTCGCCTTGATGCCCAGATGCGAGGCCGCCAGCGCTACACCCTGGGCGTGGTTGCCTGCCGATGCGGTGATCACACCGCGCTCGCGCTGGGCGGTGGTCAGACGCGCCAGCCGGGTGTAGGCACCACGGATCTTGAACGAGAACGTGGGCTGCAGGTCTTCGCGCTTGAGCAACACCTGGTTGCCCAGGCGTGCAGACAACGCCGGCGCCGCTTGCAGAGGGGTCTCGATGGCCAGGTCGTACACCGGCGCGGACAAAATGCGCCGCACCTGCTCCGACAGCAGCTGCTGAGGGCTAAGCGGGGTACGGGGGCTGACGTTGAGGCTGGTCATCGGGTGCAACTCCTTGGCTGTTTTCACGTTGCCCAGGAGTCGAAGAGTGGAAACCCGCCTCCAGGGCGGGTTAGGTGCACGTACGCGCTAGCCCGCCAAACTGATAATGGCGGTAATAATAATGGCGTTCACGTGCGGGAAAGTGTTCATGGGGTGGGAACTTATCCCGCTGTACGTCGGCGTGTCAACACTTGGCTTGCTGTGCCGAGAGCGGCACATCGAAGACCTTGTCGAACCCCCACTGGAACACGAAAGCATAAACGAAGAAGAACACGAACAACGCCATGTTGGTGAGCAACGCTGCCCATAGGCTGACATCCAGCCAGTACGCCACCAGCGGCAGCAGGATCACCACCAGCCCGCCTTCGAAGCCCAGTGCGTGCAGCACCCTGCGCAAGAACGTGCGCTCGCGTTTGGGCTGGCGTGCTTCCCAGCGCTCGAACACCCAGTTGAAGCCCATGTTCCAGCTCATGGCGATGCCCGACATCAGGATCGACAGCACGGTCGATTGCGCCATGCCGGCCCCGAATGCCAGCTCCAGCGCCGGCGCCACGCAGGCCACGGCAATGGCCTCGTAGAGCATGGCCTGGACGATCTTGCGTGCCTTGCCTTGCATGTTCAGATCCCTCTAGAAAAGGCCTCCCAAGTTACAAGAAGCCGCCTGCAAGAAAAAGTCAGAAATACTTTTTTGACTGACCATCCAGTCAAGAAAAACTAGCATGACCGTTTCCGCACCACCCCATCCCCCCCTGGAACCCGGCCGCCTGGCGGCCTGAATCGACCTCGCCTTGATGCGCTCAACGTATGCCGTTGGCTGCGAACGCGCGTGCATTGGACAACCCGGCACCTGCCTGCTTGTATCTACCCATTGCAGGCGGCGCAAGGTCGCACACCTTCGTCCAGGGAATCGTACGAGGAACTACACGATGGCCAACACCGTCATGATGGTATTCGGTACTCGCCCAGAAGCGATCAAGATGGCCCCACTGGCCAGGGCTCTGCGTGAGTGGCCCGACATCGATCTGCACATCTGCTCGACCGGCCAACACCGGGAGATGCTTGAACAAGTGCTGACCGCCTTTGGCCTGAGCGTCGATCAGGACCTGAAGGTGATGACCCAGAACCAGACCCTCAATGGCCTTGCCCGCGACCTGCTGGGCTCGATCGACACGGCCTATGAACAGGTCAAGCCAACCATCGTGCTGGTCCACGGCGATACCACCACCAGCTTCATCGCCGGCCTTGCCGCCTTCCACCGGCATATCCCCATCGGCCACGTCGAGGCCGGGCTGCGTACCGGCAACCTGCAGCAACCCTGGCCCGAGGAAGCCAACCGGCGCCTGACCGGGGTGATCGCCGACCTGCACTTCGCGCCCACCACCAAGGCCCGCGACAACCTGCTGCGCGAAGGCGTACCGCTGGAACATATCGAAGTCACCGGCAACACCGTCATCGACGCCTTGCTGTGGATGCGTGAATACCTGAAGGAAACCGCATGGCACCCCGCCGCCGACTCGCCCTTGCACCACCTGCAGGACGATCAGCGCATGGTGCTGATCACTGGCCATCGCCGGGAAAACTTCGGCGCCGGTTTCGAACGTATCTGCCTGGCGCTGGCCGAACTGGCCCTGCGATACCCCGATGTGCAGTTCGTTTACCCCGTACACCTCAACCCGCAAGTGCAGAAAGCGGTCTACGGCCTGCTCTCGGGGCGTGACAACATCCACCTGATAGCGCCACAGGACTATCAGCACTTCGTATGGCTGATGAACCGCGCTCACATCATCCTCACCGACTCCGGTGGCATCCAGGAAGAAGCCCCGGCCCTGGGCAAGCCGGTGCTGGTGCTGCGCAAGGTCACCGAACGGCCGTCAGTGCTCGAAGGCGGAACGGTGAAGCTGGTCGGCACGCAGACCGAGCGCATCGTCAAGGAAACCAGCCTATTGCTGGACGATGACCAGGCCTACGCGCGCATGGCCCGCGTATTCACCCCATTCGGTGACGGCCACGCCAGCGAAATCATCGCCGAGCGCCTGAGCCGCTGGTTCGAGGAAAGCCTGAGCAAACGGGATGACGCATGAGCCTGGCTTTCGTCGATTTTCTCACCTACGTACTGTTTGGCCTCAAGATCCTGGCGATCATCCTCGCCGCACTGATGTTCCTGCTCGGGCTGGACGACCTGTTCATCGACCTGTGCTACTGGTGCCGCAAGCTGTTCCGCCATTTGCGTATCTATGACAAGTACGCCAGGGCCGACGAGAAGCGCCTGTTCGAGGTGCCGGAAAAGCCCCTGGCGATCATGGTCCCGGCCTGGAACGAAGTGGGCGTGGTGGGTGAAATGGCGCGCCTGGCGGCCTCGACCATCGACTACGAGAACTACCAGATCTTTGTCGGCACCTACCCCAACGACCCACAAACCCAGGCCGACGTCGATGCCGTGTGCCTGCACTACCCCAACGTCCACAAGGTGGTCTGCGCCCGCCCCGGCCCCACCAGCAAGGCTGACTGCCTGAACAACATCATCGACGCCATCCTGCGTTTCCAGAGCGACGCGCGTATCGAGTTCGCAGGCTTCATCCTGCATGACGCCGAGGACGTGATCTCGCCCATGGAGCTGCGGCTGTTCAACTACCTGCTGCCCGCCAAGGACATGATCCAGATCCCGGTGTACCCGTACGCGCCGCAATGGCGTGGCTTCACCGCCGGGCATTACGTGGACGAGTTCGCCGAAAACCACGGCAAGGACGTGATCGTCCGCGAGGCACTTACCGGCCAGGTGCCCAGTGCCGGGGTGGGTACCTGCTTCAGCCGCCGTGCCATCAGCGCCCTGCTCGAGGACGGTGACGGCATCGCCTTCGACGTGCAGAGCCTGACCGAGGATTACGACATCGGCTTTCGCCTGAAGCAAAAAGGCATGAAGTGCATCTTTGCCCGCTACTCGGTCACCGACCCTGCACTGGCTCTCAAGCGGGAATGGCGCCCCGGCATGAGCCGCGAGTTCGCCCAGGTGATCTGCGTGCGCGAGCACTTCCCGCGCGATTGGCAGCATGCCATCCGGCAAAAGTCCCGCTGGATCGTCGGCATCGTCTTCCAGGGCACCAGCAACCTGGGCTGGAGCCGAACAGGCGCGCTCAACTACTTCCTCTGGCGCGACCGCCGAGGCTTGTTCGCCTACCTGCTGAGCTTCTTGGTCAACCTGTTGCTGCTGGTGCTGCTGGCGATGTGGCTGGTGACGGTGATTGCCCCGCAATCCTGGCGCTTCATGTCGATCCTCAGCGACAGCCAACTGCTGACCACACTGCTCTGGCTCAACGGCCTGCTGCTGATCAACCGTCTGTTCCAGCGTGGCTGGTTCGTCACCCGCTATTACGGCATCGGCGAGGGGCTGCTGTCGGCCCCACGGATGATGTGGAGCAACTTCGTCAACTTCTTCGCCAACCTGCGCGCCCTGCGGCAAGTGATGGAGATGGGCGATTCGCGCCGGGTGGCCTGGGACAAGACCACCCACGAATTCCCTGCCATCGCCTCACCGGCCCGTACCCCGCTGGGGCACCGCCTGGTCGCCAAGGGCTATATCAGCGAAGCGCAGCTCGAACAGGCCATCACCAGCCCGGTACGGCGGCGTCTGGGCCGCGAACTGCTGCTGCGTGGCTGGCTGACCAGCGAACAGCTGGTGCAGACCCTCGCCGAACAACTCGACCTGCCCTGGGCCCCCCTGAACCCGTTCAAGCTCGATCGGCAACTGATCGCGCTACTGCCACGCCGCCTGGCGACGCACTATGGCGTACTGCCGGTAGCCGAAGAGGGCGACACCCTGGTGCTGGCCAGCGAAAGCCCGGTCAGCCAGGTCTCGCTGGGGGTCATCAGCCGCCAGCTCAAGCGCCCGGTCAACTACCGGCTGGCGCCACAGGGCCGGGTAACGCTGGGCCTGCGCTATCACTACCCCAGCCCCTGGCAACAGGCAGAGACCCGGCAGATGCTGGAAGTGCTGGAAAGGCACCAGGACAACGCCGAACTGATCGAGCAGGTCAGCACTCACCAGGTCATGCTCGGTGCCTTACTGCAGGTGCGCGGCATGGTGCCGGTGACGCTGTTCAACCAGGCGCTGATCGATTTCGACCCCGAGCAGCAAAGCCTCGGCGAGCACTTGATCGCACGCGGCATCATCACCGAGACCGTGCTGGAGCAGGCGCTCGCCGAACAGGCCAGCGAGCAGCAAGCTGCCTTCGACCTGATCAGGGAGGTGGCATGAAGCCGCGTTTGACCCTCACGTTCACCAGCCTGCTGCTGTGCTCCTGCGCCCTGCCTGCCTTGGCGGCGCCGATGACCGATTTTCAGCGCTTTACCAGCTACCCGTTCATGGAGCGCAGTTACCGCGAAGCGAAGAAGGACAACTGGGCCGAAGTCGAGCGCCTGACCCGCCATGTACTGGGCCGGGTGCCGAACAATGACGAGGCCCGCGCGTTGCTGGTCGAGGCACTGGCTCACCAGCGCCGCTACAAGGACGCCCAAGCCCTGGCCGAGCAACTCGGTGGCAGCCCCGAATACGCCAATGCCCTGCTGGAACTGCGCCTGACCTGGATCGAACAGGACCCACCGCCCGCCAGCCAGGTGGAAAGCTGGCTAGCCACGGCCGACAGCATGCAGCGGGTACGCCTGTGGCAGGCCTACAGCCTGAGCCTGGCCAAGTTCGGAGGCGCCGGCCGGGCCCTGGACTGGCTCAACCAGCTGCCGCCGCGCGACGACGGCCAGGTGCTGCGCCTTGCCCGGGCCAACTTCGCCGAGCAACTGCGCAACTGGAAGCAGACCATCGAACAGCTGCAACCCTTGGCCGACCACGGCCAGTTGCCGGCAGAGGACTGGCAGCGGCTGGCCAATGCGTACGTTCAACAACTCGATGAAAAGGGCCTGAGCAAGCTCCTGCAAAGCGCCCCCTCGCCCGCGATCGCCGACCAGACCCGGCTGGCGATGGCCAGCCGGGCCATTGCCGTGGGCCATAACGAGCAGGCCCAGCGCTGGTTGCAAAGCCTGCCCGCCGAGCAACTGCAGGACCCGGCACTGCGCCAGCAGCTTTGGGAATTGGCCCGTGAAGGCGATGATGCGCCCTTGGTCCGGCGCTTGAGCAACGAACTGCAGCGCCCGTGCCTGGACACCGTCGATTGGCTGTCACGCCACGACCCGGATGTCGCCCGCGCGCAGTTCAAGGGCTGCCAGATCAGCGCGGATCCCCGCGCCTATGCGGTGCTCAAGCAGCGCCTCTATGGCGACCCTGCGCCAGCACCGCAACCACGTACTGCAGCCGAATGGAAGCAGCGTTACCGTCAAAGCGGTGACCTGGCGGCACTCGAACAGGCCACGTTCCTGCTGTTGCAGCAAGGCCATGGCGACCGTGCCCGAGGCCTGCTGGAGCAGGCCTACGACCGCCGGCAAGGCCGTCTGACGCCTTCGCTGCTGCAGCGCCTGGGCAATCTGTATGCACGCAACGACGGCCCGCTGGACACCCGGCGCATGCTCAGCCTGATACCCAGGGTGGATGCCAGCACCCGCGCCCAGTTGCTCGGCCGCCTGGCCGAGGCCGGCCAGTGCGACACCGTGCGCCAGGCCATTGCGGCCACCCCCACCGAAGCCGGGCAGTACCGCGCCTTGGGTCGCTGCGCGATGCCTGAGCAACCCGGTGAAGCAGTGGTCTATTACCAGGCTGCCGAACGCTTGGGCGACAGGGGTAGTCGCCTGTCGCTGGCCTACGCCCTGGAAGCTGCTGGCGACTCCGAAGCCGCCCTGCCCATCTGGCGCAGCCTGCCGGACAGCGCCTGGACTGACAACGCCCGCCTGACCGCCGCCGCTGGGGCCTTGAACGCCGGCGACATCCAGGCTGCCCGCCGTTACTGGGATGGTGCTGCACACGACAGCGCCGACAACTGGGCGCTCGGCGCCGCGATCGCGCAACGCCAGGGCGACCCACAGACGGCGTTGGGTTTCCAGCGTCAAGCGCTGGCGCACAACCCACGCGCTGAGCACTTCTACGCGGCTGCCAGCACCGCGCAGCTGGCAGGCGACCCCGCCCAGAGCAGCGCCTGGCTTGCCGAAGCGGTGCGTCTGGCCCCCGACCAGCCACGCTACCGCGCGGACTACGGCATGCGCCTGGCCAGTTCCCCCGACAAAACCCTGCGCCGCCAGTCGATCCCGTACCTGGAGCAGGCTACCCGCGACTTTCCTGAGGATTACCGCATTGGCGAAACCCTCGCCCTGCGTTATGACGAAGCCCAAGACAGCGCTTCGGCCCGCCGCGAACTGCGCCGGATCCTCGATGTGGAGCAGCATCTGGTCGATGCCGACGATGAGTTCGGCAGCCTTGAAGCGCGCAAATACCGCCAGCGTCGCGCCCACGAAACCTTGTCGCGCCGCGACAGTGTCTCCCTGGCCAGCACCTGGTCGCCCGCCGGCACCTCGACCAATGACAAATTCCTCGAAAACGGCGAGCGCAGCGGCACTTCCCGCCGGGCGCAATCGCAGAATGTGCAAATGGCCATGTGGGACCACGCCCTGGGCGAAGAACCCAGCCGCGACGGCAGCACCTTGTCGGTGTACGGCCGGGTGCTGTTCGGTGGCCAAAGCCGCACCGATTACGCGCAAAGCATGGGCACCGGGGTTGGCCTGCGCTACAAACCGCTCGGCCAGGCCAACCTCAACCTGTATGCCGAGCTGTACCACCAGCGGCAGATCGACACCGAGCACTACAGCGGCCTGAGCCTGGGCGAGCTGCTGAGCCCGAGCAAGGTCGGCGGCAACTGGAGCGACTTGCGCAACCATGCCGAGTCGAGCAATGACCTGCTATTGCGCGCGACGGCGTCGTTCCTCGACCAGGGCACCTGGCGCAACGACTGGCGGGTCGACGAAGACGACTGGAACGAACGTTTCCTCTACCTGGACGCTGCCTGGTGGACCCGTGCCGGCGACCATGCCTGGCTATCGCGCTACCAACAGGGCCATGCCTGGAAGTTGCCTGGCAGCTCGCCGCAGACCTTGATGCCATACGGATTCGTCGAATTTTCCAGCCAGGACCCGAGCAACGACTGGCGCCAGGATGCCCGCGCCGGTGTCGGCCTGCGCTGGCAGTGGTGGTTCGACGACGATCGCTACAACGCTTACCGCGGCACGCTGAAAGTGCGTGCCGAATATCAGCAGTCGCTGGGAGGCAACCTCTACCAGCGGGCTGACGGTGTGCTGGTTGGCGCGGAGATGACTTTCTGATGCGTACCTTCCTGGCAATCTGCATGCTCGCCCTGTGCCTGCCGGCCCTGGCAGACCAACGCCTGTTCTATCAGCCGCTGAACCGCGATGCCGACATCAGCCCGGCCCAGTGGCAGCGACTGTGGCAGGCCACGGCGGCGCAGGGTGGCAAGACCCTGATCGTGCAATGGAGCGCCTATGGCGACAGTGATTTTGGCGGCGCCCAGGGCTGGCTGGCCAACAGCCTGCGCGAGGCCCGCGCGCAAGGCCTGGAGCTGGTGCTCGGGCTTTACATGGACCCGGATTATTACACGCGCATCGAGCAGTCCGACAGCGAGGGGCTGAGCAGCTACTGGAAGGCTCAGTTGGGACGCTCCTTGAGTCACTATCAGCAGCTACGCCAGGACTGGAACCTCGATGTGGTGGGGTGGTACCTGCCGATGGAACTGGACGACCTGCACTTTCATGACGCCCAGCGCCGTGAGGCGCTGTACAGCCAGTTGCAGGCATTCAACCGGCAGCTGGACAAACCGCTGCACCTCAGTGCCTTCAGTGCCGGCAGGCTGGCGCCGCGGGTCAATGCCGCATGGCTGGATCAACTGGCGCAGCTGGGCTTGACTGTGTGGTGGCAGGACGGCGCCGGCACCGAGCGGCTGCCACTACTGGTGCGCCAAGGGTACGAGCAGGCCTTGCCGTGCCGCGTGGGTGTGGTGCGTGAGGCGTTTCGCCAGGTGAGTGGCCCGGGGCAGGCTTTTCGGGCGCAGGCGGCTGAGCCTGTGCTGACCGGCGGATGCCATGCCGAAGCGGTATTCGCGCTGCGTTATCGGCCTTGGGCTCGCGGTGTACTGTCATTAGAGTGAGTGGCCGTTTGAGCAGGAACTCAGGCATGTTCAAGACCATCGAGGACCACGTTCGCCAGCAGGTCGCGCCCGCTGCACTGCGCGCCGAGTTCCGCCAGCATGAGTTCGACAACTCGCGGCGCTTCTGCCAGCTGATTTTCTGCGTCAGCATCGCCGTCTGGCTAGTCTTCAACCTGATTGTCAGCTACCTGGGCAACCAGGGCTTCACCTGGCGTTCCGGCCTGTTCATGGCATTGCTGTGCAGCCTCACGGTAGTCCTGGGCTTCACCCGCCGGAGCCACCATTTCGACGTACTCAACCTGCTGTTCATCACCGTCATCACCCTGGGCATGCGCCTGGTCATCGAAGGCCTGCCTATCGCCCTGCGCCCGGTCTGGCTGGTGCTGGGCACATCCACCGTGCTGTACAGCGTCTCGGTTCTGCCAGTCCGGCGCTGGTCGTTCTTCTGCGCCATGGTCATCACCTGGGCCATGCTCAACCCGTTCTACGGTACCAACATCGACCTCGACGAACTTGAAGCCGCCATGCTGCTCAGCTATGCGGTGTTTTTGAGCGGCCTGGTGATCTACAGCTACCTGCGCATCCGCCAGGCCAAGCTGCACAACTTCTACATGTCCAGGTTGCTGCTCGAACAGGCTTATGTAGATGTGCTCACCGAAATCCCCAACCGCCGCTCGTTCATGGTCAAGGCCGAGCGCCAATTGCACCAGGCGCCGCCGGGGCAATACCTGGCGATGATCGATATCGACAATTTCAAGAAGGTCAACGACCGCTTTGGTCATGACGTCGGCGATGACGTGCTCAAGCGCGTGGCCGCGCACATCAAGACCACGATGCAGGGATATGAATTTGCCCGGCTGGGCGGTGAAGAGTTCGTCATTTTATTCGCCGGGCTCGACCAGCAAGACGCCGAGCGGCGCGTCGCGATGTTGTGCCAACGGGTGCGCAAGGACGTGGACGCACAACCGGTGACGATCAGCATTGGCCTGACCCGAATCGTCGCCGGGGACACCTTGAGCAAGGCGTTGATGCATGCCGACCAAGCCCTTTACCAGGCCAAGCATGCCGGTAAGGACCGCTACGTACTCTGGCAGCAGGAGGCCGACAAGCAAGCGCTCGACCCGCAAGGCAAGGGCTGATCAGCCCTTGCCTGTATCGCGTCAAACGAAGTAGCACACCAGGTAGGCCTTGCTGTTCTCACCCGGCACGTTCGCAGTGCCGCCCAGGATCAGGCGCTGATCGTCCGGGCTCAATGCACAGTGTGCAACGTCTGCGCCCGCTTCGATGTTGGTGCGCTTCAGGCCGGTACCGTTGCCGAAGCCCGGGTCCAGTTGCCCATCTGCCAACAGGCGCCCTACCAGAAACTCGGTCTCGCGTTCGTTGTAAGGAATACCGGTCAAGCCAGCACAGACCGTGACTCGGCCGTCCCGCTGCAGGCTGCGGACCCAACGGGAGCCAAAGCTGCTGGCGGCGGTTACCAGCACATCACCGTGGTTGAAGGACGGATCCAACTGCCCCGACGACGTGACTCGCCCGACCACTGCCAGATAAGGCCGGCTGTCGGTGGCGCCGGCAACCACCAGGTCGCCGCCCTCACCCTCGACCACGTCATAGAACTCGATGCTCGCCCGCTGGGTACCACGCGGCGCGGTGAGACGCACGCAGCCGCCCTCGCCAAAGCCAGCGTCGGGCAGGTCATCCAGGCCCAGGCGCAGCAGCAGCCCTGCCGCATCGGTCGAGCCCCAGACCACTACCCGGCCATCCTGTTGCTGCAGGGCCCCCTCGAACCACAGGTTGGACGCATCGTTCAAGGCAAAGACAAACACGCCGTTGTCATGGAACGAGGGGTCAAGGCTGCCATCGGCCAGCAAACGCACCAGCAGGCCCACGCTGTTCGCCTCGTGGTCGAAGCGGGTGATGGCGACCAGCAGCCGCCCATCGGCCAGCTTGGTCAGGCCAAAGGGTTCATCGTTGGCTAGCAGCCCTGGCAGCTTGAGCGTTACCACCCCCGCCTCGCCGAAGCTGCGATCCGGCTCGCCATTGGGCTTGTAGCGCCCCAGGATGGGGAAGCCAGCCGACTGCGAACGGTCTTCAGCCAGCACCACGAAGTCACCACCGGCACTGGCGATGACCTCGATCGGCTTGGCCGCATGGTCTTTACCGAACGGCGCCATGACAAAGCCCTGCTGGCCGAAGCTTGGGTCCACCTGGCCCTGCTCGGTCAAACCGGCAAAGGCGACCTGGCCCGCAAAGCCGTGGCTGACCCGGGCCACCACGAACAGGCGGCCATTATTCAACGCCATACCGTGCACGCCGCTGGCGACGTTACCGGGGAAGACTATCTCAACTTTTCCGCTTTGACCGAAAGCCGCATCCGGGATACAGCTCTTGCAGGATAATTCAGACATCTATGGACCTCTCAATCCGTCATTAAGGAAGGCACATAAATCTCATCATCCATTGGAAAAAACTAACCCCGTGAATGATTCTAAAAATTTCGGTCGAGCATTTACGGGGGGTGAGAAAAAGTTCGGTTATTACTTCAGAAAAGTTACCTTCGCTATTACATCCGCGAAGAAATTATTCGCTATTGAAAGTGTAAGTTTACCAAGCTGCTGGCAGACGAATCCTGAACTGCGCCCCACCCAGCGCCGACTGCGCCACGGTCAATGTCCCACCCTGCCCCTCGATGGCCCGCCGGCTGATCGCCAGCCCCAGGCCGAAGCCGCCGGTATTTCGGTCCCGGCTGCGGTCCAGGCGGTAGAACGGCTGGAAGATCCGTTCGCGCTCTTCGGCCGGGATGCCGATACCGTCGTCCTCGACCGTCAACAGGCAAGCGCCGTCCTCTTCCAGGCGCAGGCACAGCAGCAGGCTCTGATCGCAATAGCGCATGCCATTGCGCACCAGGTTCTGCACGGCCCGGGCCGTCAGACGCGGGTCAAGCACAAAACGGGGCAAACCATCATCGGCGCGCACTTCCCAGCGGATGCCCCGGCTGTCGAGCTCTTCGGCAAAGCCACCAAGCACACTGTCGACCAATTCCAGCAACGACACCTCGACCCGCTCACGGGCCTGGTCGGCGTTGTACAGCCGGCTGTAGGACAGCAGTTCGAGTACCAGCTCATCCAGCTCGCGTACGTGCCCGACCAAGTCCAGCAGGCGCTTGCGACTGGTGGGCGGCACTTCGTCAAACAACAGCACCAGGCCGAAGTCCAGGCGGGTGAGCGGCGTGCGCAGCTCATGGGACACGGCGTTGAGCAGCTCACGCTGCTGATTGACGTGGCGCTCCAAATCGCTGGCCATGGTGTCGAACACACCGGCCAGCTCACCGATGTTCGAATGCGGGGAAATATGCGTGCGCTCGGCCATCTGCCCCTGGCCCAGGCGCCTGGCCGTCTCCTTGAGGCGCTCGAGGTCGCGCCAGTGAGGCCACAGCCACAGCAGCAGGCAGCCGAGCAGTGCGGCGCCGATCAGCACGGTCACGCCCCAGGACAGCACGTTGATGTCCAGTGGGTCCGGTGGCGAGTGCAGGCTTACCAGCCAGCCCTCCTCCAGCGGCGCCAGCACCGTTTGGTAGTAACCCCAGTCGCCGATGCGCACCGCATACAAGCCCTGGGCCAGACGCGCCTGCTCTGGCGCGCTCAAGTTGGCCTGATCGGTACGCAACAGGCTCACCTGCAGCGGCGCGAACGCCTCGGCCAGGTCCTGTTCGACCGCCGGCCATTGCTCGCGCGGGGCCTGGCGGAACTGGCGCACGATCAGTGACTGCACGCCTTTGGCCTGGTCCAGGTTGTAGGCCATGAACCGGTCATGGAACAGGCCGACGATGGCGTCTGGAATCAACAACAGAGCACCGGCATAGGCGACGATGATCACCAGGTACAGGCGCACCAGAATCTTCAGCATGCTGCTTCAGCACTCCCATTCGACGCGACTGAACAGGTAACCCTTGCCCCACACGGTCTTGATCTTGCGCGCTTCGCCGGCACTGTCGTCGAACTTGCGCCGCAACTTGGAAATGGCCACGTCCACCGAGCGATCAGTGCCGTTGAACTCGATGCCGCGCAGTTGCTGAAGGATCCGGTCACGGCTGAGCACCTCCCCGGCATTGCGCGCCAGTACCACCAGCAGGTTGTATTCACCGCTGGACAGTTCCACCTCTTCGCCGCGCCAACTGACCAGGCGCTCGGCCAGGTCGATGCGCAAGCCACCGACCAGGATCTGCTCGCTGTCCAGCCGTGGCTCATGGACGCTGCTGCGCCGTAGCAAGGTGCGCACCCGTGCCAGCAGCACCCGCGGCTCACACGGTTTGGTCACGTAGTCGTCGGCGCCCATCTCCAGCCCCAATACCTGGTCGTGGCTGTCGTCGCGGGCCGTCAGCATCAGGATCGGCAGGCTTTGCGATTCGTGGCGCAGCAGGCGGCACACCTGCAGGCCGTCGATACCCGGGAGCATCAGGTCAAGGATGACCAGGTCGGGTTTATCTTGCCGCAGCGCGTCCAGCACATGGTCGCCCCGGGCGATCACCCGCACATGGAAGTCGTTGCGTTGCAGGTAGCTGGCGATCAATTCAGACAGGGCGCTGTCGTCTTCGACCAGAAGAATGTTTGGCATAGGGCTTGGTACGGGCTGAAGGAGGCCAATGAGGCATGTGCGGCAAGAATATAGAATCCCCAGGAGTGCAGGATTTTTCTTCACACTTTTTCACACACGTCCTACAGGTATTAACAGGCACCCGCGCCCCGCCTGCCTTAGCATACAGCCGGTCATCATCGGAAGATCCGTATGCCTATCATTCTTGTCCATCGCCTGCGCCCCTTGGCGCTCGCGGCGCTTCTGGCCCTGCTCCTAGCCGGCTGCAACGATACCGAAGAGCAGGCTACCCAGCCCCCGGTACCCCAGGTGCGGGTGGAAACCCTGCAGCTTGAACCTTTGGCCATCAGCACGGAGCTCAGTGGGCGCATGCTTGCCCCGCGTACCGCCGAAGTGCGCGCACGCGTGGCGGGCGTGGTGCTCAAGCGGGTCTACCGCGAAGGCAGCGACGTCAAGCAGGGCGACGTGCTGTTTCTGATCGACCCGGCACCGTTCAAGGCCGACCACGATAGCGCCCGCGCCGCACTGGCCAGGGCCCAGGCCAACCTGTACCAGGCCCGCCTGCAGGAGCAGCGCTACCGCGAACTGGTCGACGACAAGGCCGTCAGCCGCCAGGAGTACGACAACGCCCGCGCGGCCTTCCTTCAGGCCGACGCCGAAGTGGCCGCAGCCAAGGCTGCGCTGGAACGGGCGCGCCTGAACCTGGGTTACGCCACGGTTACCGCACCGATCTCCGGGCGCATCGGCCGCGCCTTGGTCACCGAAGGCGCACTGGTGGGGCAGAACGAGGCCACGCCCCTGGCGACCATCCAGCAGCTGGACCCGATCCACGCCGACGTCACCCAGTCGACCCGTGAGCTCAACGCCCTGCGCCGCGCGCTGCGCGCAGGCGAGTTGCAGCAGGCAGGCAAGGGAGAGGCAAGCGCCACGTTGATCCAGGATGACGGTACTGCCTACCCGCTGCCCGGCAAACTGCTGTTCTCGGACATCAGCGTCGACCCAAGCACCAACCAGATCACCCTGCGCAGCGAGTTCCCCAACCCAAATCTGGACCTGCTGCCCGGCAGCTACGTGCGCGTGCGCCTGGAGCAGGCCGTGCAGCCCAAAGGCATCAGTGTGCCCCAGCGCGCCATCCTGCGCGATAGCGCGGGTGTGCCGAAAGTGCTGGTGGTCGACGCGCAGGCGCGCATCAGTGAACGCCAAGTGGTACTGGGCAACGCCCAAGGCGACCGCTGGATCATCAATGAAGGCCTGGCCGCCGGCGAACGTGTGGTGGTCGAGGGCCTGCAACATGTCAAGGCCGGTGACCAGGTCCAGGTCGACACGGCCCAGGGCAGCCAACCCATCGCCCAGCACAACGGCCAGTGAGGGCCTGACCCATGCCGCAATTTTTCATCGACCGCCCGGTATTTGCCTGGGTGGTCGCGTTGTTCATCCTGCTGGCTGGCGCCCTGGCCATCCCGCAACTGCCGGTGGCCCAATACCCTAACGTGGCCCCGCCGCAGGTGGAAATCTATGCCGTGTACCCGGGGGCGTCCGCCGCCACCCTGGACGAGAGCGTGGTCAGCCTGATCGAGCAGGAGCTCAACGGCGCCGATAACCTGTTGTACTTCGAGTCGCAGAGCAGCCTGGGCAGCGCCACCATTACTGCCACCTTCGAGCCAGGGACCAACCCTGACCTGGCCCAGGTCGACGTGCAAAACCGCCTCAAGGTCGTAGAGTCTCGCTTGCCGCGCCCGGTGACCCAGCAGGGCCTGCAGGTGGAGAAAGTGTCCACCGGCTTTCTGCTGCTCGGCACCCTGACCTCTGAAGACGGCAGCCTCGATGAAACCGCCCTGTCGGACATCCTTGCGCGCAACGTGATGAACGAAGTTCGCCGCCTCAAGGGCGTCGGCAAAGCTCAGCTGTACGGCTCCGAGCGTGCCATGCGGATCTGGATCGACCCGGGCAAGCTGATCGGTTTCAGCCTCACGCCCAACGATGTGGCCAACGCCATCGCCGCACAGAACGCTCAGGTGGCACCCGGCAGCATCGGCGACCTGCCTGCCCGCAGCACCCAGGAGATCACCGCCAATGTGGTGGTCAAAGGCCAGCTGAGCACGCCGGAGGAGTTTGCCGCCATTGTGCTACGCGCCAACCCAGACGGCTCGACGGTGACCATCGGCGATGTGGCGCGGGTCGAGATCGGCGCCCAGGAATACCAGTACGGCACACGCCTGAACGGCAAGCCGGCCAGCGCCTTCAGCGTGCAGCTGGCGCCGGGCGCCAACGCCATGCAAACCGCCACCCTGGTGCGGGCGAAGATGCAGGAGCTGTCGGTGTATTTCCCGGAGGGGGTCAGGTACGACATCCCGTATGACACATCGCCTTTCGTCAAAGTCTCCATCCAGCAGGTCATCAGCACCCTGTTCGAAGCCATGCTGCTGGTGTTCGCCGTGATGTTCCTGTTCCTGCAGAACCTGCGCTGCACGCTGATCCCGACCCTGGTGGTGCCGGTGGCGCTGATGGGGACCTTCGCCGTGATGCTGGCGCTGGGCTTCTCGGTCAACGTGCTGACGCTGTTCGGCATGGTCCTGGCCATTGGCATCCTGGTCGACGATGCCATCGTGGTGGTGGAGAACGTGGAACGGATCATGGCCGAGGAAGGCCTGCCGCCGAAGGCCGCGACGCGCAAGGCGATGGGCCAGATCAGCGGCGCCATCATCGGCATCACCCTGGTGCTGGTGGCGGTGTTCCTGCCCATGGCCTTCATGAAAGGCTCTGTCGGGGTGATCTACCAGCAGTTCTCGCTGTCGATGGCGGTGTCGATCCTGTTCTCGGCGTTTCTGGCCCTGAGCCTGACCCCTGCCCTGTGCGCCACACTGCTCAAACCGGTGGCCAAGGGCGGCCACCATCAACGCAAGGGCTTCTTCGGTTGGTTCAACCGCAGTTTCGACCGCGTGAGCGACGGCTACCAGCGCTGGGTAGTGCACGCCCTCAAGCGCAGCGGCCGCTACCTGCTGGTGTATGGCCTGCTGCTGGCAGTGCTCGGCTACGGCTTCAGCCAGTTGCCCACGGCGTTTTTGCCCACTGAAGACCAGGGCTACACCATCACCGACATCCAGCTGCCACCAGGCGCCAGCCGCATGCGTACCGAGCAGGTAGCCGCGCAGATCGAGGCGCACAACGCCCAGGAGCCGGGCGTGGGCAACACCACGGTGATTCTCGGTTTCAGCTTCTCCGGCAGCGGGCAGAACGCGGCGCTGACCTTCACCACCCTGAAGGACTGGGCAGAACGCGGCGCCGACGACAGTGCCCAGGCGATTGCCGACCGCGCCAGCGCTGCATTTTCCCGGATCCGCGACGCGGTCGCTTTCTCCGTGCTGCCGCCGCCTATCGACGGGCTGGGTGAGTCCACCGGTTTCGAGTTCCGCCTGCAGGACCGTGGGGGCATGGGCCATGCCGCACTCATGGCGGCACGTGACGAACTGCTGGCCGGCACCGCGAGCAGCAAGATACTGGTGAACGTACGCGAGGCTTCGCTGGCCGAAAGCCCGCAGGTACAGCTGGAAATCGACCGCCGCCAGGCCAATGCATTGGGCATATCGTTCGCCGACATCGGCGCGGTGCTGGACACCGCCGTGGGCTCCAACTACGTCAACGACTTCCCTAACCAGGGCCGCATGCAGCGGGTGGTGGTGCAGGCCGAAGGCGACCAGCGCAGCCAGGTGGAGGACCTGCTGAAGATCCACGTACGCAACAGCAGCGGCAAAATGGTGCCATTGGGCGCCTTCGTCCAGGCCAAATGGGTCAGTGGCCCGGTGCAGCTGACCCGTTACAACGGCTACCCGGCGGTGTCGATTTCCGGTGAGCCGGCAGCCGGCTATAGCTCGGGCGAGGCCCTGGCCGAAGTCGAGCGCCTGGTCGCGCAGTTGCCGGCCGGTGCCGGCCTGGAATGGACCGGCCTGTCCTTGCAGGAGCGCCTGTCCGGCAGCCAGGCACCGTTGCTGATGGCGCTGTCACTGCTGGTGGTGTTCCTGTGCCTGGCGGCGCTGTACGAAAGCTGGTCGATCCCTACCGCCGTGCTGCTGGTGGTACCGCTCGGCGTGCTCGGCGCAGTCCTGGCGGTGACCCTGCGCGGCATGCCCAACGATGTGTTCTTCAAGGTCGGTTTGATCACCCTGATCGGCTTGTCGGCGAAGAATGCCATCCTCATCATCGAGTTCGCCAAAGGCCTGGTGGACCAAGGCGTGGAACCCTTTGACGCCGCTGTGCAGGCCGCGCGCCTGCGCCTGCGGCCGATCGTGATGACCTCGCTGGCGTTCATCCTCGGCGTGGTGCCACTGGCCATCGCCACTGGCGCCAGCTCGGCGAGCCAGCAGGCGATTGGCACCGGGGTGATCGGCGGGATGCTCAGCGCCACATTGGCCGTGGTGTTCGTGCCGGTGTTCTTCGTGGTGGTGATGCGCCTGGCTCGCACCCGTCATGAAACGCCCGGGGCTAAGGTGGCAAGGGGCGACAATACGTGAGACCAGTGGGGCTGCATCGCCAGCCCCCTTGGTCACCGCTGCACTGGGCGGCGCGAGCAGCTAATGACGGTTCGGATCCTGTTACGCCACGGCGTCTTTCAACTTTTTACCAGCCTTGAATTTGACAACGGGGGCCGCCTTGATGTTGATCTCTTCACCCGTCCTAGGGTCACGCCCCTTGCGCCCTGCACGTACATCGCGTTTGAAAGTGCCAAACCCAACTAGCTTGATCTCCCCGTCTTTTTTCAATGACTTATTAAAGGCTTCGATCATGGCGTCGACAACTTTGCTAGCTTGGGCCTTGGTAAGGTCAGCTTTATCTGCTACCTGGGCAATCAATTCAGTTTTATTCATGTCCTTGCTCCTTGGCGTAACGGAATGGGCCTGTGCATTGCCTGCCTCTGACTACCATTGAATGAAGATCGCCCTGTCAGCACAACTGGCAAATATGTCAGGTGGCGCTTACCGGTCAGCCTGGACAATTGCACTGCAGCGTGGGAGGGTGCGCTGGCCTATCTTCAGGAACCAGACCGATGACCGAACCCCTGCCGCCCTTCACCACGTTGATCCTTGCCGGTGGCCGTGGCCAGCGCATGGGTGGCCGTGACAAGGGGCTGGTGCGTTGGCGTGGCGAGCCGCTGGTGGCGCATGTGCAGCGGGTGGTGCGCCCCCTTTGCGACGATGTGGTGATCTCCTGCAATCGCAACCACAACCTTTATCGCCCGTTCGCCGACCAGCTGGTGTGCGATGCACAAGCAGACTTCCCCGGCCCGTTGGCCGGGGTGATTGCCGGCCTGACGGCGGCCAGGCATGCGTGGGTGGTGGTGCTGGCGTGCGATGCACCGCTGATCGACCGCCGCCTGATCGAAGACCTGGTGCAGTTGGCAGTGGCCAATGACAGTGCGGCCATGGTACGTCAGGGCGGGTATTGGCAACCGATGTTCAGCGTGCTGCCGCGCAGCGTGCTGCCGCTGCTGGAGCAGGCCTGGGCGGCGGGTGAGCGGAGTTTGCAGAAGGCCTTGTTGCTGGCGCCGCTGCAGGCCCTGGAATGCCCCGAGGGCGACCCGCGCTTGAACAATTTCAACAGCCCTGACCTGTTGCAGGGGTGAGCCATTAGCCGACTGCACCAGCCCTGTCACCGGCAGCCGGCTAGTGCAGCATCGTTGATCCGGGCGTCGATTGCTTTGACGGCGCTGCCCTGCAAATGATCATCCCCAATCCCCCAACCCTGGGGAACACAACCCACCGAAAACACCTCAGCAAACCGCCACATCCAAGCTGGAAGCCAGAGAATACGTGGCCTTGAGCTTGTTTCAAACTTTTGGCACGGCTGTTGCCGATCTCCTGTCAGACGCCCCAAGTCCATGGGCCCGTTTGCAGGAGAAAATGACTCATGCACCGACCGATACCCACTCCGCTGGCAGTGGCGATTTTCGCCAGCATGCTCCAGCTCCCGGCTCAAGCAGCGCTGTACGCTGTCGACCCCGGGCCCTATGACCCCGCCAATGGCAATTTCGCCGCCTGGTACCAGGATACCCACGGGCGAACCCTTGACCTGTGCCTGACCAAGACCGTCAGCTCACGTGCTGCCGGCGCCCCTGGGGCACCGGCGTACATGTGTACGCTGCTGCCGACGCCGGGTGTATTCGACGACACCCAGCCCATCGTGTTTCCCAGCAACTTCCCCGACGAAGCCTTCTGGTTCACCGCCGACGCCGCCATCGTCGATGCCGCCCGCGGCATCGACCTGAGTTACGGCACGGCAATCGAAGCGGCGTTCGCCGCCGAGGAACCGGTCGAAGGCGACCAGGTCAGCTTCGCCCGGGTGCGTATCCGCGTCGATGTGCCGACCGCCGGCACCTACATCGTCACGCACCCCTACGGCGTGGACGTGTTCGACGTGCCCGCCGCCGGCGATCGGGCGATCAATATGACCCGCGACATCGGCATCGCCGGTGCTGGTGATTTCAGCGGCGCGCTCAAAGGTGACGTGGGGCCGTTCCTGCGCAGCGTCAACGGCCCCTACACCGAAGGCAGCGAGCGCTTCATCGGCGACCCGAACCTGGAGGAGCCCGTCACCGGCAGCCCGTACAACACCAACTACGTACGTATCGAGGGCCCCGGCGGCATAGACCTGCGCACCGAGCTGTTCTCGATCTCCGGCAAGCTCTCCGACGTTGCCCGGCCAACCCCGGTGATGCCACTGCGCAGTACCTACTCGCGGCATACCGAGGACGGCGACCTGCGTGCCCAGCAGGATGTGTTCGTCATGGCCCCGCCGCCACCGGCCACCGTCACCCTGACCAGCCAGACGCCAAACCTGAGCCTGACCGAAGCCAACAGTACCGGCGCCTGGTATGCCCAGTCCGTCCTCAACCCGCTGTTGCCGACTTCGCTGACACTGACCGCTGACAACAGTGTGGCGATCCCCACCAGCAGCCTGGCCACCGTCAATCTGCCGCTGACCGATCTGGTGACCATCACCCGTGCCGAATTCAGCCTGGCCAGCGGCCAGCTGACCCTGGTGGCCAGCTCCAGTGACGAGACCAGCCCCCCAGTCCTCACCGCCCACACCGGCAACGGCGCGCTGATCGGCGACCTGGCGGGCAGTGGTGCAGTGAAAACGCTGAGCACCTCGCTCTCCCCCATCCCTCCGGCCACGGTGCAGGTCACCAGTGCCAACGGCGGTAGCGACAGCGAAGACGTGGTGCTGGTGCCATGAACAGACAAAGGCTCCGCCTTCAAGGAGGCAGCATGAACACTTGGCAACGCCGTGCGCTGTTGGCCGCCGGTTTCTCCCTCACTGTGACCAGCGCGGCGTGGGCCGCACTGTCGGAGGTAGACCCGGGCCCCTACACCTTTGCCACCGGTGGTTACCCGATGTGGTACAAGGACGCCGACAACCTGTCCCTGGAGCTGTGCCAGTCGCGCGCTACCAGCACGCGGGCCCCGGGTGCGCCGGGCGCACCCGCTTACATGTGTACCCTGTTGCCTGAACCGGGTGTCTACGACGACGCGTTGCCCCTGGTGTTCCCCGACAACTGGCCCCCAGAGATGTTCTGGTTCCTGGCTGAAACCTCGATCCCGCAGGTTGGCAACAGTGGCTATGAGCTGGAAGTCTACGTCGCCGGCCTGGAAGCCGCTTTCGCTGCGGAAAACCCGGTAGACGGTGACCAGCAAAGCTTTGCCCGTATCCGCATCCGCGCCTCGGTACCGACTACCGGCACCTATGTCATCACCCACCCATACGGTGTAGAGACGGTCAACGTGACCGCCGCCGGTCGGCGGGCGATCAACATTACCCGCGACATCGGTATCGGCGCCCCGGGGGTCTTCAGCGGAGCGCTCAATGGCAACCTCGGGCCGTGGTTGCGCGGCGTCGGTGGCCCTTATACCGAAGTCAACCCGGACACCGGGGCCAGCGAAACCTTCATCGGCGACCCGAACCTCACCGAGGCCGTCACCGGTAGCCCGTTCAACACCAACTTCGTACGTATCCAAGGGCCGGCCGGGACCATCCAGACCAACGTGTTCACCGTATCGGGCAAGGTACTTGACCAGCGTGCGCAAACGCCGGTCACCCTGGAGCGCGCCACCTACTCGCGCAACGGTGCCGGCACCCGGATCGAAGTCTTCGCCAAGGCGCCGAACGACGCTGATGTGTGCATGCGCAATGGCCTGGCCTTGGTCGGAACGCCGCCCTCGCCCTGCCAGTTCAGCCTGCTTGCGGATAACAACGGGCTGTTCTTCACCCAGCAATTGAGCCAGATCGCGCCGCCGCCAGTGGTGGTGGTGACCGGCAGCACGGCGACCGGTGGCACACGCCCCACTTCGCTGTCGAGCAAGCTGACAGACGTGGTGAAAGTGGACACTGCGCGCTACGACTGGACCAACAAGCGCCTGGTGATCGAAGCACGCTCCAGCGACGAGGTCGTAGTCCCGGATCTGGTTGCCCAAGGCTATGGCCGCCTGTCCAAATCCGGCACCCTGCAGAGCCTGACCGTCAACGACCTCAGCCAGCCGCCAGCCACTGTCACCATCAAGTCCGCCCATGGCGGCAGCGATGTGGAACCAGTGATCGTGGTCGGCAATGCGCCCGTCGAAGCCGAAAACCAGGCGCCGCTGGCCCAGGCCGATACCGGCAGTACCAGCGTCGGTGTGCCGCTGACCCTCAACCTGTTGCAGAACGACAGCGACCCGGACGGTGACGTGCCGCTGACCATCAGCGACCTGACCCAACCAGGTACCGGCCTTGGCGGTGTCGTGCTCAACGGCACCACGTCGGTCACCTACACCCCGCCGGCCGGCGCCACGCAACCCCTGGTCGCCACCTTCAGCTATCAGGCGATGGATGCCAAGGGCCTGAAGTCCACCCCGGCCACCGTGACCGTGAACGTGGCGCCGAACCAGCCGCCAACCGTGGCCGCCCAGACCGTCGCGACACTGGGCGTGCCCCTGAGCATCAACGTACTGGCAGGCGCCGCCGACGCGGAAGGCAACGCGCCACTGGTAGTGGACAACGTCACGCAACCCGCTGCAGGCCGCGGAACGGTCAGTACCGACGGCAGCACGGTGACCTACACGCCACCGGCGACGGTCACCGCGGCGTTCACCACCACCTTCACCTACCAGGTGCGTGACTCGATCGGTGCGCTGTCCAACCCCGGCACCGTCACCGTCAACGTGTCGCCACGCCCGGCCGCTGAAACCTTCGCGGTCACCGCGGCAACGGTCACCGCGCGCTCCAATAACCGCTTCAACTGGGACATCAGCGGTACCTCGTCGGTGACCACCGGCAACACCGTCACCGTGCGCGTAAGCACCACCACGGGTGAGCAGGTCCTTGGCACCGTCACGGTACCGGTGACCGGACGCTGGCGCCTGGCAGTGGGCAACAGCACCACGCTGATCCCGACTGCCGCGCCTACGGCAACCGTAACCAGCAGCCAAGGCACCACACGCACAGTCAACGTCGCGGTGCGCTAAGGCCAGGAGAACGTCATGAAACGCGTGCACCCACTGCTGCTGTGCCTCGCCCTCGCCGGCCAGGTTCAGGCCGATGATCTGATGGACAACGCCGACCTCGCTGCCGGCAGCGACCTCGGTGACCCGGTGATCATCCGCCTGTTACCGGTAGGTGCCGGGCAAATGGCAGTGATCGAGCAGCTGGGTTCAGGCAACCGCGCCGCCCTCGACCAGAACGGCCAGGCCCTGCTGGGCCGCATCGTTCAGGCCGGGGGCGCGCAGGAAGCCTACATCCTGCAAGAAGGTAGTGACCTGATGGCCAGCATCAGCCAACAGGGAAATGGCAACAGCGCGTCGATCCGCCAGAGCGGCACCAGCAACAACGCCAGCATCGAGCAGATCGGTAACGACAACAGCGCCAGCATCGTACAAGCCGGCTCGGGGCTGAGCAGTTCCGTGACCCAGGCCGGCGATGGCCAGCATGTTCAGATCACTCAATACCGATAGACCTGGAGGCACCACCATGTTCAAGCTCGCTCCCCTAAGTGCCGCTATCCTCCTGGCCGTGGCCGGCCAGGTCATGGCGGAGGACAGCACCTCGACCCAGTCGCAGACCGGCAACCAGAACATCGCCGAAGTCAGCCAGACCGTCGCGCCTTTCGCCTCAGCCACCCAGACCCAGACCGGCAAGGGTCACAACCACCTGGCGGTGCAAGACACCAGCACCAGCCACATCGACCAGACCGCCAGTGGCTCGTACAACGCCGCCTACGGCGAGCAGTTGTTCGAAAATGGCAGCCAGATCACCCAGCAAGCCGAGGGCACCTACAACGACGCCTTCGCCAGCCAGTCGTTGGGTGAAAACAACCAGGCGCTGCAGATGCAACAAGGCGCCGAGAACCGCTCGACCGTGTGGCAGGACACCCAGCTGGGCAGCCAGGCAACCACCCAGCAAAACGGCCAACGCAACGAAGCTTTCGTCGAACAGCTGTTCGGCGGCAGCAACAACAAAAGCCTGGTGAACCAGGACGGCCAGGACAACTATGCCGCTGCCGAACACCTGACGCACAACGACGGCAATATCGAGATCTACCAGCAAGGCAAGCAGAACTGGGCCTATGGCGACCAGCGCGACGGCACTGGCGGCTTCATCGGCATCGACCAGAACGGCACCGGCAACTCGGTGGAAGTCTGGCAGGACACTCAAGTCGGCAGCCAGGCCACCGTCAACCAGAATGGCCAGCTCAACGAAGGCTATATCGACCAGAGCCTGGGCCAGGACAACACTGCCAGCCTCTATCAACAAGGCAAGTCCAACGCCAGCTGGTCCGATCAGTTCGAGACCACCAACTCGACCACCAGCATTTCCCAGTCCGGCACCAGCAACCTGCACTACACCTACCAGACCGGTGACAACCAGAGCCTGACCGTGACCACTCAAGGCACCGGTAACAAGGTCATGGCCAGCAACTGGAAAGGCGAGAAACTGGGTGGGCAGTTCGGCAGCGACCAGACCGCCGTGATCAACCAGAAAGGCACGGAAAACACCGTCAACCTGACCCAGAACGGTAGCCTGCAACTGGCCACCCTGGGCCAGAAAGGCACCAACAACTCGATGGAAACCAAGCAGGCCGACAGTAACAACGAGCTGTACTTCGAGCAGAACGGCGCCGACAACATCCTGATCGCTGACCAGCGCGGGATGGACAACTATGCCACCGGCGACACCACCGGCACCGGCAACACCATCAACCTGGACCAGTCCGGCTACGCCAACCAGAGCTTCACCACCCAGCTCTACGGCAGTGGTAATAGCGCAACCATCAAGCAGGCCGACACCGCCAACGTCGCCTACGTGACACAGGGCGGCGCCGGCAACACGGCGTTGGTCGACCAAAGCGGCGCCAACCAGGCCGCCACCATCACCCAGATGGGCAACGGCAACACAGCCACCGCTACTCAGCGCTAAGCAGCTCCCCCTTGAACCGCAACGCTTCTCTCCCTGGCGTTGCGGTTCCTTTTTTTGTGCTGCACACCCCCTGTCGAAGTGCCTGGCACTCGCGCGGCAGATAATTTTGGATGCCGATTAGCTGAACCTTTTATGCACTTTTCACTGCCTGATCTAGACTTTTCGCAACAACCCAGCAAGTTCAAGCCTGCGACAATCAGACTCAGAACATAATGTACCAACTTGTTAATTAGCTTGCTAAGGGCTTAAACTGCGCTCATTCCACCTGCTGAGATCCCTGGCATGAACGAAACACCGCGCGCCTCTGGCGTCACAAACATCATCCTGGTCGGCTTGGGCGTGATCATCGCCCTGCTCGGCCTCCTCTTGGCTGCCGGCGGCGTCAAGCTCGCGGGCCTTGGCGGCTCCTGGTACTTCCTGATCGGCGGCCTGGCCATGGCCATCGCCGGTGTACTCATTGCCCGGCGCAAGAAAGCCGGTGCCTGGCTGTACGCTGTGTTCCTGGTCGGCACCGCACTGTGGGCGCTGCTCGATGCCGGCCTGGTGTTCTGGCCGCTGTTCTCGCGCCTGTTCATGTTCGGTGCGATCGGCCTGGTGGTGGCGCTCGTCTACCCACAGCTGGTACGTGCCAATGGCGGTAGCACCGGCCGTGGTGCCTACGGCATCGCCGGCGTGCTGGCCGTGGTGCTGGTGATCGCTGTGGGCAACATGTTCGTTGCCCATCCAAGCGTCGCACCCACCGGCAAAGGCCCGGGCATGACCCCGGTCGAAGCCGGCAAGGAGCAAAAGGACTGGGCTCACTATGGCAATACCGAAGGTGGCAGCCGCTTCGCTGCACTGGACCAGATCAACCGCGACAACGTCGACAAGCTCAAGGTCGCCTGGACCTACCACACCGGTGACGTCGCCGTCAGCGACGGCAACGGTGCCGAGGACCAGCTGACCCCCTTGCAGGTTGGCAACAAGGTGTTCATCTGCACCCCGCACAACAACCTGATCGCCCTGGATGCCGACACCGGCAAAGAGCTGTGGAAGAACGAGATCAACGCCCAGTCCAAGGTCTGGCAACGTTGCCGTGGCATGGCCTACTTCGACGCCACCGCGCCGCTCGCCCAGCCGACCCAGCCAAACAGCTCGCCGATCACCGTCGGTAGCGTCCCGGCTGGCGCCAACTGCCAGCGCCGCCTGCTGACCAACACCATCGACGGCCGACTGATCGCGGTCGACGCCGACACCGGTGAGTTCTGCCAAGGCTTCGGCAACAACGGCCAGGTCAACCTCATGGCTGGCCTGGGTGACGTGCCGGACTCCTACTACCAGCTGTCGTCCGCACCGCTGATGGCCGGTACCACTGTGGTGGTAGGCGGCCGTGTCGCCGACAACGTCCAGACCGACATGCCAGGTGGCGTGATCCGTGGTTTCGACGTGTTCACCGGCGCCATGCGCTGGGCGTTCGACCCGGGCAACCCGCAAGACCGCAACGCGCCGGCTGACGGCAGCACCTATGTGCGCAGCACTCCGAACAGCTGGGCACCGATGTCCTACGACCCGGCGATGAACACCGTGTTCCTGCCGATGGGCTCGTCGTCCACCGACATCTACGGTGTCGAACGCAGCAAGCTGGACCACACCTACGGCGCTTCGGTGCTGGCCCTGGACGCCACCACCGGTAACGAGAAGTGGGTGTTCCAGACCGTGCACAACGACCTGTGGGACTTCGACCTGCCGATGCAGCCAAGCCTGATCGACTTCACCAAGGACGACGGCACGTCGGTGCCTGCGGTGGTGATCGGCACCAAGGCCGGCCAGATCTACGTGCTCGACCGCGCCACCGGCAAGCCGCTGACCCAGGTTGACGAAGTTCCGGTCAAGCCGAGCAACATCCCGAACGAGCCTTACTCCCCAACCCAGCCAAAATCGGTTGGCATGCCGCAGATCGGCGCGCAGACCCTGACCGAGTCGGACATGTGGGGTGCAACGCCCTATGACCAGCTGCTGTGCCGCATCGACTTCAAGAAGATGCGTTATGACGGCCTGTACACCGCGCCAGGCACCGACCTGTCGCTGAGTTTCCCTGGTTCGCTGGGTGGCATGAACTGGGGCAGCATTTCCACCGACCCGGTCCATGGTTTCATCTTCGTCAACGACATGCGCCTGGGCCTGTGGATCCAGATGATCCCGTCGCAGAACAAAGGCGCGGCCGCTGGCGGTGGTGAAGCGCTGAACACCGGCATGGGCGCCGTACCGCTCAAGGGCACCCCTTATGCGGTGAACAAGAACCGCTTCCTGTCGGTCGCTGGTATCCCTTGCCAGGCGCCACCGTTCGGCACCCTGACCGCCATCGACATGAAGACCCGCCAGGTGGCCTGGCAGGTACCGGTAGGCACCGTTGAAGATACCGGCCCGCTGGGTATCCGCATGCACCTGCCGATCAAGATCGGCCTGCCGACCCTGGGCGGCACCCTGTCGACCCAAGGCGGCCTGGTATTCATCGCCGGCACCCAGGACTTCTACCTGCGCGCCTATGACAGCAGCAACGGTAACGAGATCTGGAAGGCCCGCCTGCCAGTCGGCAGCCAGGGTGGCCCGATGACCTATGTCTCGCCCAAGACGGGCAAGCAGTACGTGGTGGTCACTGCCGGTGGCGCCCGTCAGTCGACTGACCGTGGCGACTACGTGATTTCTTACGCCCTGCCGTAATCCGCGTCGCCTTCATCGCCGGCAAGCCGGCTGTCCCAGGTTCGTCGCAAGCGCCTGGGCCAGCCGGCTTGCGGGTGATGAGCCCCTGAAAGATCAATTCGAGACCCAGCAATGCCATCCGCTATTCGCATCACCGCCCCCCTTCTGCTGGCCCTGGCCAGCACCGCCGCCCTGGCCGACGGCGACCTGATGACCCGCAGCACCATGACCGGAGACTGGGGCGGCCTGCGCCACCAGCTTGAAGAAGACGGCATCAAGGTCACTGGCGACTACAGCGGTGAGACCGCCTACAACGCCCACGGTGGCCTGCACCGCTCGGCGCGCTATTCGCAGAACCTCAAGTTCGGCGTGCAGTTCGACCTGTCGAAACTGTATGGCCTGGACAACGGCGGCAAGGTCCAGCTGACCATCAACGACCGTCGCGGCAACAGCGCCTCGGAAGACCTGGTGGGCAACCGTCTGCCGATCCAGGAAAACTACGGTGGCCTGTACACCCGCCTGACCGAGCTGAGCTACGAGCGCACCCTGTTCACCCCGGCGCTCAACGTCAAGCTCGGCTACATGGCCATGGGCAACGACCTCGGCGGCCTGGACAGTGGCATCCTGTGCAACTTCATGAACGCCGGCTTCTGCGGCCACCCGCTGAACATGTCCGGTGGCAGCGGCTGGGCCAACTACCCCAACGCCCACCTGGGCGTGCGTGTGAAGTACGACCTGTCGCCGGCGTGGCAGTTGCGCGTGGCGGCGTTCAACGTCGACCCCGAAAGCAATGGCAACTCCAGCCGCGCCTGGCACCTGGGGCCCAAGCACACCACAGGCACCGTGGTGCCGGTCGAGCTGATCTACAAGCTGCAGGGTGAACTGCCGGGTGAATACAAGCTGGGCTACTACTACGACAGCTCTGACGTCAAACGCATTGGCAGCGACGACGAGGTGTCCGGCCGTGGTGGCCATTACCTGCTGATCGACCAGGCAGTGTGGAACGATGCCGGTTCGCCGGGCCGCAGCCTGCATGCCTTCGGCCAGTACTCGGCGTCGAGCAAGGCAGCCTCGCCATTCACCAAGTGGTATGGCGCCGGTGTGGTGCTGTACAAGCCGTTCGAGGGCCGCCCGCGTGACACCGTGGCGCTGGGTTATGGCCGCGCCGTGCCGAACCCGCGCAGCCGTGACGTACTGGAAGATGCCGCCTTCGATGCCGGGCAACAGTTCCCCGACATCGACAGCGCCGAGCAGTTGATCGAACTGAGCTATGGCTACCAGGCGACGCCGTGGCTGAACCTGCGTCCGGATGTGCAATACATCATCGAACCGGGTGCGTTCTCCGGTCAGGACATCGACAACGCGCTGGTGGTGGGCCTGCAGGTCAAAGCGACCTTCTGACCCCCCGGGGGCCGCTGTGCGGCCCCTTTTTCAATCCTGCCTGAGGTAATCCACCAGCCTCGACAGCATCGCATCACACCCCTGCAACTGTTCGACACTGACGAACTCGTCCGGCTTGTGCCCCTGTTCCATGCTCCCCGGGCCACACACCACGGTGGGGATGCCTGCCTGATCGAACAACCCGCCTTCGGTCCCGAACGCCACCGTGCCGAACTCATCCGAGCCACTGAGCAAGGCGACCAACCGCGCCGCCTCACTGTCGGCAGGCGTGGCCAGCCCCGGGTACGCACTCAACGGCTCCAGGCAAATGGCACTGGCGGCGCTCACGGTGCGCATGCGTGGCAACAATTCGGCCTCGGCATAGGCCTGCAACTGATCGGCCACCGCCTGCGCTTCGAAGCCTGGCAAGGCGCGCACCTCGAAGTCGAAGGCACATTCCTCGGGCACGATATTCAGCACCCTACCGCCCTTGATGGTGCCTGTCTGTACCGTCGAGAACGGCGGGTCAAAGCGCTTGTCGTGCTGTTCGGGCAGCGCCAGCGCGTCACCGATCTCGCCCAGTTTGCCGATCAACCTGGCGGCATACTCGATGGCATTCACCCCATAGGGTGCATAGGCCGAATGGCACGCCGCGCCGTGCACCTGGCAGCGCATGGCCAGCTTGCCTTTGTGGCCGAGCACCGGTTTCAGCTCGGTCGGCTCGCCAATCAGGCAAAGCCGCGGCTTGTCAGGCCGCTGTTCGAGCGCCGCGAGCATCGAGCGCACCCCCAGGCAACCCACTTCCTCGTCATAGGAAAACGCCAGGTGCACCGGCATGCGCAGCGGCTTTGCAACGAATGCGGGCACCGCCGCCAACACCGAGGCAATGAAACCCTTCATGTCCGCGGTACCACGGCCATACAGGCGCCCATCGCGCTCACTCAAGGCAAACGGTTCGACCGTCCAGGCCTGGCCATCCACCGGCACGACATCGGTATGTCCGGACAGCACCACGCCGCCAACATCAGCCGGGCCGATGGTGGCGAACAGGTTGGCCTTGGTGCCTTCCGGGTTATGGAACAGTTCGCTGGCCACGCCCTGTTCGGCCAGGTAATCGCGGATGAAACCGATCAACTGCAGGTTGGAATCGCGGCTGACCGTGGCATAGCCGATCAGCCGGGCCAACAGCGCGCGGCTGCTGAACTCACTCATCACCCGGCACCCCATAGCTCGGTGCAGTGGTGGGGTTCAGCGCGCGGGTAACGTAGTCCTGCATCTGCGGGCGGTACGCCTGCCACAAACCCTCGAGCACACCGATCGGGTCTTCATCGGCCCAGTCCACGCGCAGGTCCACCAGCGGCCAGGTCAGCTCGCCGGCGATCTTCAGCGCCGCCGAGTGCACCGGGCCTGCCTCGCCCCCTGCCGCCATTGCCGCATGCATGGCCGCCAGCAGGCGATCGGCCAAGTGCCCGCCGGCCTGTTCGAAGGCTTGCACCATGGCTTCGACCACCTGTACCGACGACAACAGGTTGCCAGCCGCCGCGCATTGCTCACCGGCCACCGCATTGTGCACACCCAACGCCTGCTTGCCGGTAAACAGCGCCACCTGGCCATTACTGTCGATCACCGTGACCTGGCGGTACTCGCTCCAGCCATTGGCGCTGAGCACCCGGTCCAGCGCTGCGGCAGGCGGCAGCTGGCCCTGCTCCAAGGCATCGAGGATCTGCGGACCAAGCGCCGGCAAGGTGATGTTCTGGGTGGCAACGGCACCGACGCCTGCACGTACCCAAGGGCAACGCGCCCCGACGGCGATGCTCGACGAACTGATGGCGATACCGACCTGGCCGGTTTCCTGGCAGCGTCCGATGATGGAGAAGGTCATGAAGTGGCTCCTGTTGTTCTGGGCGATTGCAGGCATTCTGGGCAGAACCTTTTAGTGAGCGAAACCACCTTTTTCCTGTGCCTTGAGCAGGAAAAAACTAAGGCCGTGCACAGCCCTGCACACCCGCCTGAAAACCCTAGCAAACTCCGCTGTAGCCCTTGCGCATCAAGGCCTTCGCCGTTTTATCGGCAAGTACTCGTTAAATACTAATTTCGCGATTTTCCGTGCATCCCTAGTCTGGCCCCAGGTAACGGCGGTCCTCCAAACCGACCTGACAAAAACCGCCTGAACAAGGGCTCGGACATGACAATGAACACAATCGAAATCGACACCCTCGTCGTCGGCGCCGGCCAGGCCGGCGTGGCCATGAGCGAACATTTGAGCAAGCTCGGCGTGCCGCACCTGGTGCTGGAGCGCAAGCGTATCGCCGAGGCCTGGCGCACTGGTCGCTGGGATTCGCTGGTCGCCAATGGCCCGGTCTGGCACGACCGCTTCCCTGGCCTTGAATTCAACCTGGACCCCGACGCCTTCGCCGGCAAGGACCAGGTTGCCGACTACTTCGAGCAATACGTGCGCAAATACAACCTGCCGGTGCGCACCGGCATCGAGGTGAAGAAGGTGGTGCGCAATGCCGACCGCCCAGGCTTCACCGTCGAGACCAATGAGGGGGTGATTCGCGCCAACCGTGTGGTGGCCGCCACCGGCCCGTTCCAGCGCCCGGTCATCCCGGCCATCGCGCCCAAGGACGAGCACCTGCACCAGATCCACTCCGCCGCCTATTTCAACCCCAAGCAACTGCCTGAAGGCGCCGTGCTGGTGGTAGGTGCCGGCTCTTCCGGCGTGCAAATCGCCGAAGAGCTGATGCGCGCCGGGCGCCAGGTGTACCTGTCGGTCGGCGCCCACGATCGCCCGCCACGGGCGTATCGCAACCGTGACTTCTGCTGGTGGCTGGGCGTGCTGGGCGAATGGGATGCCGAAATCGCCAAGCCGGGCCGCGAGCACGTGACCATCGCCGTCAGCGGCGCCCGGGGCGGCCACACGGTAGACTTCCGCGCCCTCGCACATCAGGGCATGACCCTGGTCGGCCTGACCCAATCGTTCGACAACGGTGTGGCACGCTTCCAGGAAAACCTGGCCGACAACATCCGCCGAGGCGACGAAAACTACCTGGCCCTGCTGGACGCTGCCGATGCCTACATCGAACGCAACGGCCTGGACCTGCCGCCAGAGCCTGAAGCACGCAAGCGCCTGCCGGACCCGGATTGCATCAGCAACCCGCTGCTGGCGTTGGACCTGGCCAAAGCCAATGTCACCAGCATCATCTGGGCCACCGGCTACGGCGTGGACTTCAGCTGGCTGCAGGTCGACACCTTCGACGCCAACGGCAAGCCCCAGCACCAGCGCGGCGTGTCCCGTGAACCGGGCGTGTACTTCCTCGGCCTGCCGTGGCTGTCGCGCCGTGGTTCCTCGTTCATCTGGGGCGTCTGGCACGATGCCAAGCACGTCGCCGGGCACATCGCCACCCAGCGTACTTACCTGGCCTACCGCGACCGCGAACAGCGTGAAGCGGATGAGCAGCAACCTACCTCGATCAGCAACGTCAGCACCCTCGGAGCCCACTGATGCCTACCCATACCCGCATCCGCATGTTCAACACCAAGGCCACTTACCCTAACCAGACCCTGGACAACGACTTGTGCCAAGCCGTGCGCGCCGGCAACACCATCTATGTGCGCGGCCAGGTCGGTACCGATTTCGAGGGCCGCCTGGTAGGCCTGGGCGACCCTCGGGCGCAGGCTGAACAAGCGATGAAAAACGTCAAGCAACTGCTTGAAGAAGCAGGCTCCGACCTGTCGCACATCGTCAAGACCACCACCTACATCACCGACCCGCGCTTCCGTGAGCCGGTGTACAAAGAAGTGGGCAAGTGGCTCAAGGGCGTGTTCCCGATTTCCACCGGGCTGGTCGTGGCGGGCTTGGCGCAGCCTGAATGGCTGATGGAAATCGATGTGATCGCGGTGGTGCCGGATCAGGCTTGATCGAGTGAGGTGGCTGGGGCGCGCTGCGCCCCGGTCAGCTACATCCTGCCCAGTTCCTCGCGGCAAAACTCCACGAACAATTGCGCCGGCTTGGTCAACTGCACCCGCTTCAACCGCGCCGCTGCCAGCCCCGACAGCGCCACCGGCTCGACGATGTCCACCGTCACCAGCTTCTGCCCGTCATAGGTGCATTCAGAATGCGGCCGGGTCACTAGCAGCGAAAACCCGAACCCCTGCCCCACCATTCCCCGCACCATCTCGATCGACGGCGAACTGAAGACAATGTTCGGCGTCAGGCCCATCTCGTTGAACAGGCTGACGAAGTAGGTTCGGCTCGGTGCCACATCCAGCAGGATCATCGGCTCCGGGCACAAGTCACGCAGCGACACCTGCGACTGGCCGGCAAAGCGGTGTTTTTCCGGCAGTAGCACGTAGGGCTTCTGAGGGGGCATCAGCGGCTCAGCCTCGATGGTGCCATCCAGGTCATGATCGTAGAGGAACGCCAGGTCGAAGGTACCCGCCGTCAGGCCTTGGATCAGTTCCTGCTGCTCGCCGTCGCGCAGGCGGATATCGACCCCCGGGTAGCGTTCGCGAAACCCGGCGATCAGGCGTGGCAGGTACAACGGGGCTACGGTTTCGAAGCAGCCGATGTCGATCTGCCCAGCCACCGTATCGTTGTCGGCCAGCGCGTTCTGCTCGAACTCGTGGGCCATCTGCAGCAATGATTTGGTCTTGGCGTAGAAGCGTTTGCCACTGGGGGTGAGCGAAACGCCCTGGGCGTGGTGGCGGATGAACAGCTGTACACCAAAGCTTTCCTCCAGGCTCTTGATCGCTGTGGAGATGGACGGCTGGGCGATGTACAGCTGGCGCGAGGCCTCGGCGACGCTGCCGGCCTCGACAGTGGTGACGAAGTATTTGAGTTGTCGCAGGGTATAGGAAGCCACAGGCACCTCTCTGGCGCCGGTGGGGGCGCCTTTGGAATTATCCTGCCACTTTACCGCGCCGCCGCAGCCAAGGGCGCCCCGGGGATGAAGGATTTGCCTATGGCTTGAACATATTCTCGCTCTGCCACGCCCGGCTGCAAAACGTCTTTACTGAAGGGTGAACAGCCACAGGAACGGTGTGAGCCTATGAAAATCGTTGTCACCAGCATCCTCGTCGACGACCAGGCCAAGGCATTGGCGTTCTACCATTACGTACTGGGGTTCGAGCCCAAGGACGACATCCCCATGGGCCAGCACCGCTGGCTCACCCTCACTTCACCCAACGAGCCCAACGGTGTTCAGCTGCTCCTGGAACCCGATGCCCACCCTGCGGCCAAGTCCTACAAGGCCGCGCTGCGCCAGGACGGTATTCCGGCAGCCACGTTCGGCGTGCGCGACATTCAGGCCGAGTACACGCGCCTGTGCAAGGCCGGGGTGAGGTTCACCAAGCAACCCACCGACCTGGGCCCGGTCACCGTCGCGGTGTTCGACGATACCTGCGGCAACCTGATCCAGATCGCTCAAAAGCATTGACCGTGGGCAATGGCAGCCCAAGCTGCCATTGGCTACAGTTGCCGCTATTCCCGGTGCGCCAGAACAAGGAAAACCAATGCGCCACGAATTCAGCGAAGTCCTCAACGACCTGGTCGATTATTTCCTGGTCGGGGACATTCAGTTGCTTGACCGCTTCAAGCATGACAACCACCTGCCCGATGACCTGGCCAGCGAGTTCACCCACACCGACAGCGGCGACAGGGCGGTGAGCGAAGGCATCGTTATACCCATGGCCGGGATCGACAACCTGCCCTACCACATCATCTTCACCCTGGAGGGTGATACCCCCGCCTTGCTCGAACCCGGCAGCCGACTGAAACACCGGCGTGGTGGTTATGTGCTGCAGGTCGAAAACCGTGCGGTGATGGTGTACACCTGGCGCATCCTCCAGCACTTCACCAACAAGACCCTCGGCGACCTGCTGGCCCGCTACCAAGTGCCGGGGCGGCCGATCATCGAGCTGGACAATGGCTGGTACGACGTCGAGGTACTGGGCGGCGCCGTAGTACGCGACGGGCTGTACGAACCGGCATTCGAGTTCGTGCTGAGCAAACGCCTGAGCCGTGGCCAGGCCCAGAACGTGGATCTGGGCTATGCCTTCAGCCTGCGTGGGTATTTCGACTGATTGCGTTCAGTGACCGCCCCATCACCGGCCAGCCGGCGATGGGGCTTGAAAGCGCTGCAGCAGGTTCACGTGATATCCCGGTCCTTGGTCTCGGGCAGGAAGAAGATCCCCAGTACCGCTGTCATCACCGCGATCACGATCGGGTACCACAGCCCGTAGTAGATATCCCCGGTGGCTGCCACCATGGCGAATGCCACGGTAGGAAGGAACCCACCGAACCAGCCGTTGCCGATGTGGTACGGCAGCGACATCGAGGTGTAGCGGATACGCGCCGGGAACAGCTCCACCAGCCATGCCGCGATCGGCCCATAGACCATGGTCACGTAAATCACCAGAATGGTCAGGAGCAACAGCACCATCGGGTAGTGGATCTTCGCAGGGTCGCCCTTCTCGGGGTAACCCGCCTGCTTCAAGGCGCCCGTCAGGGTTGCGGTAAAGGCGTCGCTTTGGGCCTTCAAGTCAGCCGCCGCCAGGCTGCTGCCATCGAAACTCGGGATCACCCGCTCACCGATACGGATCTGCGCCACGCTGCCCGGCTCGGCCGCTTCGTTCGTGTACGGGATCGCTCGCTTGGCCAGCAGGCTCTTGGCAATGTCGCAGGAGCTGGTGAATTTGGCCTTGCCCACCGGGTCGAACTGGAACGCGCATTGATTCGGGTCGGCCATGACGACCACGGGGTTCTGCTCTTGGGCGACGAACACGTCAGGGTTGCCGTATTCGGTCAACGCTTTGAAGATCGGGAAGTAGGTCAAGGCGGCAATGATGCAGCCTGCCATGATGATCTTCTTGCGCCCGATGCGGTCTGACAGGCTGCCGAAGAAAATGAAGAACGGCGTACCGATCAGCAACGAGCCTGCGATCAGCAGGTTGGCGGTCTGCGGGTCGATCTTCAGCGTCTGCAGAAGGAAGAACAGCGCATAGAACTGCCCCGTGTACCACACCACGGCCTGGCCGGCAGTGCCGCCGAGCAGTGACATGAGCACCACCTTGAGGTTGTCCCAGCGGGCGAAGGATTCGGTCAGCGGCGCTTTCGAAGCTTTGCCTTCGGCCTTCATCTTCATGAACACCGGCGACTCATTGAGCTGCATGCGGATATAGACCGAAATCGCCAGCAGCAGGATCGACAGCAAAAACGGGATGCGCCAGCCCCAGGCTTCGAAGGCCTCAGTGCCCAAGGCCGTGCGGCAGGCGAGGATCACCAGCAACGACAGGAACAGGCCCAGCGTTGCAGTGGTCTGGATCCACGAGGTGAAGAAGCCACGCCGGCCTTTGGGCGCGTGCTCGGCCACATACGTGGCCGCCCCACCGTACTCGCCACCCAACGCCAGGCCCTGCAACAAGCGCAGGGCGATCAGAATGATCGGCGCTGCCACACCGATCGTGGCGTAGCTGGGCAACAGCCCGACGATCGCAGTGGACAGGCCCATGATGACGATGGTGATCAGGAACGTGTGCTTGCGCCCGATCATGTCCCCCAGGCGGCCGAACACAATGGCACCGAACGGCCGCACCGCAAAGCCGGCGGCAAAGGCAAGCAAGGCGAAAATGAAGGAGGTGGTTTCATTGACCCCGGCAAAGAAGTGCTTGGCGATGATCGCCGCCAGTGAGCCGTAGAGGTAGAAGTCGTACCATTCGAACACGGTACCCAAGGAGGACGCGAAGATGACCTTGCGCTCTTCCTTGGTGATGCCGCGTTGGGGCGCGCTACTGCCCGTGGATGCGCTGTCGAGAACCGCCATGTGTTGCCTCCGGATTGTGGTTGTCGCAGGCCGGAGTACCTCACACCCATTTCACCGTCGCACCCAGGCCTCAGGGGCTTGCTTTGGTTGCGAAGCACGACGAGGCTGACCGCCTCGGATCGCAGCAAGGTATTTCAAGCATAATCGGCTTTGCCGGGATATCCACTTTGCCAGTATTGACGAATTCCGTTCACTTCAAACCCGACCCGGCACCGGGCCTTTGAGCTCGACCTGGTTGCCATCGGGATCGTAGCAATACAGCGATAACCCTTCGCCTTCGGCGCCATAGCGCACCTGGGCAGGCTCCACTGCAACGCCTGCCGCTTGCAGGTAAGCGGTCAGCGCTTGTTCATCGAATGGCGCTATACGCAAGCAGAAATGGTGCAGGTTACGCCCTTCTGCTCCCGGTGCAGCGCCACCAGGGCGGCCAAGCGGGCCATCGAGGGTGACCAGATCGATCATGGCCGTACCGGTTGCCAAATGGACCATCCCCAGGTCTTCGCGCTCCCGGCTGACCGTGCAGCCCAACAGGTCACGGTAGAAGGCCACGCTACGCTGCAGGTCGCTGACGCGCAGCACCAAGTGGTCGATGTGCTGGATGGCGAAGGGTCTCATGCCGGCGCTCCTTGAGGCGATTGCACAGAGGTCCCGGCCACCATAGCCCAGCAAGGCCCGCCCCGCTACTCGTTCACCAGGCGCTGAAGCAGGCCGGCATCATGCCGGGCCAAGGTCCGTAGCAGCTGCTCGACCACCGTTCGGTCCGGCGCGTCCAAGTGGAAGTGATGCCCACCGGGGTGCCATGACACCCTGGCTTGGCTGGGCAATGCTGCCTGGCGCTGCGCGAAAGCACCGCCCGCAAATGCCCCCTGCCTGCCCAGCATCAGGTACAGCGGGCAGCGGATTTCCCTGAGCAGGTCGCACGCCTCGCGCTCGGTCAGTGGCATCGGTTCGGGCAGCACCAGCCGGGGGTCATGACGCCAGCAGTAGCCATCGGCCAATTGCAGCAGGTCACGCATGGCCAGCAACCGTGCGGCGTCCTCGGCCAGTTCGGCATCGATGCGCTTGCGCCGCTGCTGCAAGGCGGTTTCCAGATCGTCGAAACGGTTCCCGGCGCTGTCGGCAAAGCCGTGCAACCGGCTGCGTTGCACCATGCGCTTGAGCCGATAGGCACGGGCCAGGTGCTGCACGCGATCATCCTCGGCAACCGTGAACGGCGCCCCCATGCCGTCGAGGAAGGTCATGCTGGCGATGCCACTGGTCATGGCGGCCAGCAGCGAGGCGATGCCGGTACCCATCCCGTGGGCAAGCACATGAAACCGCGCCAGCCCCAGGCTGTCGGCCACCGCCAGCATATCCTCGGCATGTTCCCACACGTAGTAACCGCTGTCGTGACGCCGGTGATCGGAGCGGCCGTGACCGACCAGGTCAGGGGCGACCACGAAGCAACCCTCGAGCAACGGGCCCAGCCGCTCGAACGAGGCAGCATTGTCCAACCAGCCGTGCAACGCCAGCACCGGTATCCCGTCTTCGGCGCCCCACGTGCGTACCGCTATTTCAATACCGTCGAGGTCAAGCAGGTGATCCTTGGGACTGCATAGCGAACGCATCGCACTCTCCTTCGCTGAACACTGGCGCCATGCCTTCACCCCACCATCTCGCAGCGTGGCCTGCCTTGCTGGCCTCTTACCGACCCATGCATGCACGAGACCGACCCTTGCGGGCAACTATCTACCGCACGGCCGTTTCGCCAGCGGTGTCGACTACCGCCTCCATAGATAAGAGGCTCATGCCATGCACAACGCGATTGCCCTGCACCACGACCTGATCACCGAGGCCCTGCCCCCATGGGCCCGCACCCTGCATCCCACGCACGCCAGAGGCATCGTGCAACGCGCACGCGCGCCCTACGTGGACGAGAATGGCGCGCCTTACAGCTGGTATGCGACCGCGCTGCCAGCGCATCGTGAGCAGTTGCGCACGCTCATCAGGCAACGTGACACCTGCGTTACCCAACTGAGCAACGCACTTGTCGGCTTCAAGGACATCACTGCGTTCTGCAGCCCGCTGCTGAGCCGCCGGCTGGGGCTCAACGTGGCCGTGGACAAGGCCCAGTACAACTTTCAGCCCTTCGAGACGGTCAACAATTATGGCCCGGGCCCCGGCAGCCTGGACGTACCCGGGGATGGGCAACTGCAGGTTGAGGCCTTCGTCACCCGTCCCGTAGGCCCTCGCCAACCCCGCAGCTTGCTCGAAGCCGCCCTGCACAACTTCGAAAGCGCCCAGCAAGTCGGGCCTTACAGCGATCTGACCCGCGCGCCCGATGACGACACGCCGCTGGCCGGTTTGTCCGCGGTGCAATTCGCGGGGCACTGCCGGGATCTTAACCTCGGGCAGCACTATCAGGACCACCTGCAGGCCATCTATGAGGGCCCGCTCAAGGCGCAGATCAGCCAGCTGTCGATGCGGGCCAGCCAGGAAGAACTGCGCGTGCAGGCCTACATCGCCTGGCTCAAAGGCCTGCTGAGCGCAGAAGGCCTTGCCGCGATCAGCGAGCTGTGCAATGGCGTACCTCACCCCGTTTACGACGGCCATCCCCTGCACAGCTGGCGTTTGAGCCTGCTCGACGTTCCGTTGCACGAGATGCTGTTCATCGGCGCCGATACGCCAGGTGCAATCACCCCCTGCATCGTCTACCTCCCAGGCGACAGCGAGCACCCGGTGCGCGAATACCCCTCCCGTCAGGCTGCTGCCACGTATTTCCGACAGCGCCTGGTGCACAGCACCTTCCGCCAAACCGTGATCGGGCTCGCCTATAGGCGCGATCAGCCCAGGCTGGCGGGCAGGCTGCGGGACGCACTGTTCGAGACCGATGAGCAAGGCAGGCAACGGCCACGCACCTCGCCCAACCTCCACGTCGTGCCAGCGCAAACACGAACCGAGTTGTGGCCCACCCTTTACCGTGCCCACCTCGACCGCCTCAAGGCCGACGCCAGGGTCCTGGCGGTCCCCACAGCCGATGTCGACGCCGAGGTTCATCAGAGACACCTGCGGTACTGGCTGGAGATGGGCATGAACGTGCTGAACATCGCCGCGTTCTTCGTGCCCGGCCTGAACGCGGTAATGACCGGCGTGTTCGCTTATCAACTGATGGATTCGGTATTCACCGGTTTCGAGGCCTGGGAAGAAGGAGATACCGCGCAAGCACTGGCCCAGGTTGAATCGTTGGCCATCAATGCTGCCGCGATCGCAGGGTTTGCCGGCGCCGCCAAGGCCATCAAAGCGTCAGGTTTCGTCGATGCCATGCAAGCGGTATGGCATGAAGACCGTCTGCAATTGTGGCACCCGGACATGGGCCCCTATGCCAGTCCGGTCACGCTGCCAACAGAAGGCCAGCCCGATGCGATCGGGCATTACGAGCTCGAGGGCAAACGCTACGTCGTGCTGGAAGGCACGGCCTACGAGACGTTCCAGGGCCCCGACCAGCAATGGCGCATCCGCCACCCCAGCGCCCCAACCGCCTACGCGCCACTGCTACACCACCAGGGTGACGGGCGCTGGCTACTGGCCCACGAGCAGCCTGTGCAGTGGGATGATACGCAGGTGCTGCAGCGCCTTGGCCTCACGAGCCGGGGGCTCGACAGCGGCGAGCTGATCACGGCGATGCGCAGTACCGGTGCAGACGCCTTTGTGCTGCGCCGCATGCATGCCAAAGGGCTGCGCCCCCCGGCCTTGCTGGAAGACATGCTGCTGCGCCTACGCCTGGACAACGAGGTGCAGAGCCTGATCCACCGTGTGCGCAACGGCCTTTCAATGGCTGCCCACAAAAACTTCGCGCTACCGGAACTGCTGCGCTTGCCAGGTTGGCCGCAAGATCACGTGCTGAAGGTATTCACCGGCCCCGAGCCTTGGGGCGATGCGCTGCGCTATGGCGCGCCCGACACCCCTGGCCAGGTGGAAATCAGCTTGACCCGCACGGACCTGGAGAATGGTCAATTGGGCCACGCCGTCGTTGCACAGCTGGACGAGCGACACGTGCGTGCCATGCTCGGCGACCTGCCCTTGCAGCAGTGGGGCTCGGCCCTGAACGCCAGGCTGGGCGAACAGCTGCAGAGCCAGCGCGAGGCGATTTACCACAGTATGCTGAACTACCATGCCCAGCCGGCCAGTGAAGCGGCACAGCCATTGCGCAGGCAATTCCCCGGTGTGCCACCCAGTGCCCTGGAAGAGATCGTCCAGGCGGCCAGCCATACCGAACGTGCACGCCTGGCAACCGGACGTGTGCCGTTACGGTTAGCCGAAGAAGCGCGGCAATTGCAAGCCCGCACCCGGCTGGACCGCGCCATCATCGGTCTGTACCGCCCGCACCTGGCCAACAGCGATAGCCAGCGGTTGATCGAAGGCCTGCTTAGCCAGCATCCGCAGGCAAGCGCCACGCAACTGCTTGAACTTGCCCTCGCCAACCGCGAACACTGCGCTGCGCTGATTGGCCAGCAGCCAATCAAGCCTGGCTATCGTTCACCTTTGCGCCTTGCCGCCGGCCGTATTGGCTACCCGCTCAGTGGCCGCGGCGCCGGGCGCGCAGTGCAACGCCTGGGCGCGCTCTTTCCTGAGCTCGACCAAAGAGCGCTCAGGGCGCTGCAGTCCGAACTGGCAGAGGCGGGCAACCTGGGTACACAGATCAGCCGGCTGGAAGCCGAGCAACGGACCTTGCGCCAAGATCTGAGCAGATGGGTCGGTGACGCGTCTGGCCTGGACGATCGCTTCGACCGTTCCCACTTCGCCGAGAAGCTGCTCGCCGCCTGGAGCCGCGAAGGTGGCGCCAGCCGGGACACCTTGAGGCTGGACCGCATGCGGTTGCGCATCCTCCCGGCACTGGTGGCACGACTGCCCCATGTCCGCACCCTGGTGCTGGATGGACTGGAGCTCGAGCGCCTGGAAGGCGGCTTCCTGTCTTGCTTCCCTGGCCTGCGCGCACTGGAGGTGAGCGGTAACCCGGACATAGACGCCGAGGGGTTGTTCCAGGCGCTGAAGTCGGCCCCTGGCCTAGAATCGCTCCAGCTCACCGAAAATGCTTTGCCAGGCCTCTCGCCCCTGGCCCATGAGGCGTTGGCCGCCATGCCCGGCCTGCGCGAGCTCAACCTGCGCAGGAACCGTCTGCAACTGGACGCTGCCAGCATCGCCTCGCTGGCTGGCCTTCGCCTGGATGTGCTGGACCTTGGAAATAATGCCATTACCCTCGACCAAACCCTGGCCTCGGCGTTCCAGGCCATGGTTCATCCCCAGCAACTGATGCTGGATTTCAACACCCTGGATCTTGCCCCCGACGTCAGCTACATGGGCCGCCTGCGCACCCTGAGCCTGAACAATTGCGGCTTGCAGCAATGGCCCGAGGGGTTGACCCAGCTGATGAGCCAGCATCAGTACCAACTGCGTCACCTGGACCTGTCCATGAACCGTATTCGCACCCTGCCCAACCTCGCAGACATTCTACGCACCCCATTCGCCCGGGATGTCGCTGCGCAATTACCCGAACGGCGCTGGCACCTCAATTTCAACACGCTTGATGCGCAAACCCGTGCGCAACTGCGTGCCAGCGGCGTCGGGGTTTTCGAGCACGCACCCGACATGCCTGAATGGCAATCCCTGTGGCGCAGTACCGCCTCCACGCATCAGGACCAGCTTTGGAGCGATCTGTTCGACCAAGGCGAAAACGGTGAGCTGCTGGGGATTCTCGAACGCCTGGTACAGTCAGCCGAGGCGCGGCACGAGCCAGATCACCTACGCCGCAGGCTCTGGGCCCTGCTGGAGAACGCCGGCCGGGACACGGCGCTGCGCGAACGCCTTGCCGACGTCGCCCGTGCGTATCCGCCGACCTGCGGTGATGCCGGTGCCGATGCCTTCAGTGCACTGGAGATCGAAGTGCTGGCCCACGAGGCCGCAGGCCACAGCAGTGATCAGGCCAAGACCTTGCTCGCGCTCTACCGCAAGCTTTACCGCCGGGAGCTGGTCAATGAACTGGCCGACCGCATCAGCCTGAGAAGGACATTACGCAAGCAGGCGCTGCAAAACGGCGTGTTCGACACGGACCTGCCCCGCTACGATTCACTGGATGATCCGGCGGCCTTTCCTGACGTCGACCTGGAACGGGGGCTGGTCGACGATATCGAAGTCCGCCTTGCTTTGCGCCAATCCCTTGCAACGCGGCTGGGCTTCCCTGAACCCAGCCGCGGCATGCTCTACCGGGACACGGCCAGGATCAACAGCACCATCATCGACAGGGTGCACAGCGCAGTGCTTGCCCAGGACGCCGCAACCGACAGGCGCCTGGTATGGATAGTCGGGCAGGCAGGCTGGGTGCAATACCTCAAGCGTCACAATGGCGAAGCCTTCAGCCTGCTCACCGATTTCTGGAGGGTGGGCCATGACTACCTGTTCCATTGCCTGAATGACAGCGAGGAGCCAGTCACCCGTCTGGACGCCTCGGTGCTGCAAGCCCTGGTGCCTGTGCTGCCGCATAACCCGCTGGATGAAAACGGCCTGCTGCGGCGTGTGCCGATCAATGAGGGCCAATTCGACCGAGCCATGCGCGCCTTGAACGAGGAGCAGCAAAAGGTCGAGCATGGCCTGTTGCTCAGCCTCACCCGGCAGGCCGAAACCCTCGCCGGCTAAGCCGTGCTCATTGGCCGCGCAGGTCTTCGAAGAACGCCTGCCGGCCATCCACCTGGCTCGAAGCCCGTGGCGCCGCGGCCGCTTCGCCGCTGGCCGCCTCGACGTGCCAATAGCAGTGCTTGGCGGCACGTGTGACTGCCACATAGGCCAAGCGCTGTACCTCTTCCTTTTGCGCGGTATCGAACGGTTGGGCATCACCGGCACGGCCAAGGCCAGCATGGCGATATACCTGGTTCTTGTATGGCGAGCTGGTCAGGTACTGGCAATCGCCGAGCATGAACACGGCATCGGCCTGCAGCCCCTTGGCGCTGTGGTAGGTCAGCTGGCGAAGACGCCGCTGTTCGGGCGGCAATGCCGCTTCGTCTTGCAGCACGCCGGCCAGGTGCTCGCTCATCAAGGCTTTGTCGGCGCCCTTGCGGTACAGCATCATCACCGATTCGCCACGCTGGTAATGTTCGATCAGCGTCTGGCCAAGCACCGCTTCGTCACGTTCGCATACCTTCACTGGCGATACCGGCAACTCGGCGGCAGGGCCCGCGGCCCGGGCCTTCTTGCCGGTGATCGCTGGCGCCCCCTTGACCAGATGCTCGGCAGCCTCGATGACCAGTTGCTGAGAGCGGTAATTGTCGACCAGCATCACCCGCGTGTTGGCCGGCGACGGGAAGGTCTTGGTGAACTCCATGAAGTACTTTGGCGAACTGCCACGCCAGCCATAGATGGACTGCCAATCGTCACCCACGCATAGCAGAGACGAATACTGGGCGTTGCGCCCCGTGTGCATGGCCGGTCCGCGCCGGCGGATCTCCGCCAGGCTGGCACGCAGCCAGCTGACGATCTGCGGCGAAACGTCCTGGAACTCGTCGATCATCAGATGCGCCAAGGGCCTGAGCAACGGGTCGGGCAACAGGTGCAGGTTTTCCGGATTGTTCTCACCGAACAGGGCGAACATGCGGTTGTAGCTCATCACCGGCGGCGACTGGTCGAGCAGATGGGACTCGAGGGCCTTCCAGTACAGTGCCAGCGCCTCGAAGAACAATGCGTCGCTGTCGCCGGAGGGGAAACGCATCGCCGCCACCGCAGTGTTGACCTCAAGGCCGAGGTTTTCGATGAAGTTGGCAGCACCGACGAAGGCATCGAGCAACGGCGCCGGGGCCAGCTCGCCCTTGACCTTGTACTCGAACCCGGGGCCCGCGACCGCGTCGCCGGCCAGCGAGGCGGCCAGGCGCCGGGCCATCGCATAGTTGTCCAGCCAGATCAGCGGCCGGTCGCAGAACGCCTGCAGCAACGTGCGCTTGACCGCCCATTCGGCACGGACTGCAAGCTTGGCACCCGGGCGCTGGTACTGTGCACTTTCCGACGGGTCGAACCCAAGCACTACCCAGGCATCCAGGCCTTCCAGGCGGCCATGCACATGGAACCGGCTGCCCCGGATGTCGACCGTTTCACGGCACGGCTCGATACCCTTGATCGGCCACACGCCCGCCGCGAACCACAGGTCCTCGATCACGTCGCACAGCTCTTCGTCACGCTGGGCAGCCAGCTGCGTCACCTGCACGCGTTTCTGCACGTCGGGGTGGTCCGGGTCCAGCGGCTTGAGCTGTAGGGCTTCACGCCGCAGGGTCGCGATGATTTCTGCAAAGCGCGGGCTTTCGGCGAGCAGGTCGCGATAGCACAGATTGAGCTGCTGGCGCTGGGCGTCATTCAGGCGCAGGTCGAACAGGTTGCTCTCAGCCTCCGCCTCACGCCCCGCTGGCATGTCGTTGCCCAGGGTCTCGAATGCACGCACCTGGCCAAAGCCCGGCAGGCTGCGGACCAGCGGCAGGATGCGGGAGTGGAAGGTACGTACCAGCTCGCGGGCACGCGCCGGCGGCAGGTCCAGCTGCCACAGCGAGAACACCTGCACCAGGCGCTTGATGAAATCCTTGCGAGACTCACGGGTGAAGGTGACGACCGTCATCGCGTCCAGCTCGTAGCCCAGGTAATGGCGCAGCAGCAGGATGCGCAACACCAGCGACGTGGACTTGCCGGCCCCTGCCCCAGCCACCACGCAGGTGGAGGGCGTATCGCTGAATATCAGCTTCCACTGAGCGGCACTGGGCTGCGCCTGAGCGGGCAACCGCTGGGCTACATCGGCCTTAAAGCGCTTTTTCAGCTCGGTGGTCAGCGGCAGGCGCCAGTCGTCGAACAACAGGTCATCCCGGCCAGGTACTGCCGCGCTCTCAGGGCGCGCATCGCGAATCACCAGGACCTGGCGGCCCGCCTCATAACCTTCCACCCGCCCACGCTCGAAACCTTCGCGTACGCCATCAGCGTGGCCGCTGCGCTGACCAGTGGCATGCCCCAGAAACCAGGAGTCACGGTGTTGCGCCTGCAAGCGGCTCAGGCCACGGCCCAAAAGCCGTGCAGCCAGGCGGCGCAGCCAGGGCAATTGTGCGGGCGGGGTCAGGTCGGCAGGGGCCTGGGGTTGCTCGTGGGCCACGGTCACTCCGTTGAAAATCGAAACGACGTGCATGTTCGCCGCATCGGCAAAAAATCGCTAGCGAATGCTTGCAGATCAGTGGATTAGGCGATGAACCGCACAAATCACATCGGCAACATCCATCTAATTAAACGATCATAGTCAGCCGATATTTACGCTTATTTTCGATCTTTCTTTCAAGCATCATGGCCCCATTCCACCCATTCAAGGAGCACGATCATGCTGCAACTGCGACCTTTCGAAGGCCTTGGCCATGCCAACCACGGCTGGCTCGATGCCCGTCACCACTTCTCGTTCGCCGAGTACCACGACCCGGCGCGCATGCACTGGGGCAACCTGCGAGTCTGGAACGATGACCTGATCGCCGCCGGCAGCGGGTTCCCACCGCACCCACACCGCGACATGGAAATCATCACCTATGTGCGTGAAGGCGCCATCACTCACCAGGACAGCCTGGGCAACAAAGGCCGCACCGAAGCCGGCGATGTCCAGGTCATGAGCGCCGGTACAGGCATCGTGCACAGCGAGTACAACCTGGAAGACATCGATACCCGTATTTTCCAGATCTGGATTGTGCCGGAACGCGTCGGCGACGCGCCGTCATGGGGCACTCGGCCATTCCCCAAAGGCGAGCGCGCAGAAGGCTTCGTGACCTTGGCCAGCGGCCGTGCGGGCGATGAGGAAAGCCTGCAAATCCGTACCGATGCGCGCCTGGTGGCGGCAACCCTGCGGGCAGGCGAAACGGCCGAGTATCGCTTTGACACCGGGCGCAGAGGGTATCTGGTGCCGGCCAAGGGCCTGGTCGAGGTCAATGGGCTGCGGGCCAAGGGCCGCGATGGGGTTGCGATCGAGCAGGAAGAAGTGCTGCGAGTGACCGCCATCGAGGACAGTGAGATCGTGCTGGTCGATGTGGCTTGAACAAGCAGGGCCGCGCTGCGGCCCTGTTCACAGGTCAATCAGGCGATCGCGGCATCAACCAGTTGCTGCGCCTCGGCCACCAGGCGTTGCAGGTGCGCCTGATCGATGAAGCTCTCGGCGTAGATCTTGTAGATGTCCTCGGTGCCGGATGGCCGCGCGGCAAACCAGCCGTTGGCGGTCATCACCTTCAGGCCACCGATGGCCTGGCCATTGCCTGGCGCGTGGCTGAGGATCTGCTCGATGGGTTCCCCGGCCAGCTCGGTCGACTTGACCTGCTCCGGCGCCAACTTGCTCAGCAACGCCTTCTGCCGAGCGTCGGCCTTGGCTTCCACGCGGGTAGCGAACGGGGTGCCCAGCGCCGCGGTAAGGTCGGCATAGGCCTGGCTCGGGTTACGCCCGGTACGTGCCGTCATCTCGGCGGCCAACAGCGCGGGAATCAAGCCATCCTTGTCTGTAGCCCAAACCGTGCCGTCCATGCGCAGGAAGGAAGCGCCGGCGCTTTCTTCGCCACCAAAGCCCAACGAGCCGTCGAACAGCCCCTGGGCAAAGTACTTGAAGCCCACCGGCACTTCATACAACTCACGGCCCAGGCGCGCGGTAACGCGGTCGATCAGGCCGCTGGACACTACCGTCTTGCCCACGGCTGCATCGCTGCGCCACTGCGGGCGGTGGCGGTACAAATAGTCGATGGCCACGGCCAGGTAGTTGTTCGGCTGCAGCAGGCCATCGGCGGTGACGATGCCATGGCGGTCGTGGTCCGGGTCGCAGGCGAATGCCACATCAAAGCGCTCGCGCAGGCCGATCAGCCCTTGCATGGCGTGCGGCGAGGAAGGGTCCATGCGGATCTGCCCGTCCCAGTCCACGGTCATGAAGCGGAAGGTCGGATCGACCTCGGTATTGACCACTTCCAGGTTGAGTTTGTAGTGCTCGGCGATCGCCGACCAGTAGCGCACCCCTGCCCCACCCAGCGGGTCAACGCCCAGGCGTAGATTGGCGCTGCGGATGACGTCGAAGTCGATGACGTTTGCCAGGTCGGCCACGTAATGGCTGACATAGTCGTGGCGCTGGGTGGTCGGGGCCTGAAGGGCCTGCCCATGATCCATACGCTTGACGCCGGCCAGGCCTGCGGCCAGCAATTCGTTGGCCTTGGCCTCGACCCACTTGGTCACATCGCTGTCAGCCGGGCCACCGTTGGGCGGGTTGTATTTGAAGCCGCCGCTTTGCGGGGGGTTGTGCGAGGGGGTGATGACGATACCATCGGCCAGCCCGCCATCGCGGCCGCGGTTGTAGCACAGGATGGCGTGGGACACCGCTGGCGTCGGGGTGTATTCATCGTCCTTGGACAGCATCACCTGCACGCCGTTGGCGGCCAGCACTTCCAGGGCACTGGCGGCTGCCGGCGCGGACAATGCGTGGGTATCGGCACCGATGAACAATGGGCCGTCGATGCCCTTTTCCTGGCGGTACAGGCAGATGGCCTGGGTGATGGCCAGGACGTGGTCTTCATTGAAGCTCAGGTCGAACGAGCTGCCCCGGTGGCCCGAGGTGCCGAAGGCCACGCGCTGGGCCGCTACGGCAGCGTCGGGGCGGCCGGTGTAATAAGCGGTGAGCAGGCGGGGGATATCGACCAGCACGCTGGCCGGAGCCGGCTTGCCTGCCAAAGGACTGAGCGTCATGCAGAAACCTCGAGTTCAACGGATGTTGGGGTTGGAACACGCAGTGTACTGGGAGTTGCAACGAGGTGCGAAGGCCTTGCCGAGGATTATTCGCGGGTTATCTGCCACCAGCCAGGGAACATCTGCTGCACGCGCGGCTCGACGAAGCGCTGGTCGATCAACACCAGCACGCCACGGTCCTGATCGCCGCGAATGACCCGCCCCGCAGCCTGGATCACCTTGCGCACGCCGGGGTACAGGTAGACGTAGTCGAAGCCAGCGCCGAACTGACGCCCCAGGCGCTGCTTGAACTGTTCGTTGACCGGGTTGACCTGGGGTAAACCGAGGGTGGCGACGAAGGCACCGATCAGCCGGCTACCCGGCAGGTCGACACCTTCGCCAAAGGCACCGCCCAGCACGGCAAAGCCGACACCCTGGCCGTCTGCGGCAAAGCGCGCGAGGAAGTCCTGGCGTGCGGCTTCGTCCATGCCTGGTGCCTGGGCCCAGGCCGAAATCGCCGGGTGTCGCTCGGCCAGCAGCGCATGCACCTGCTCCAGGTATTCGAAACTGCTGAAGAACGCCAGGTAGTTGCCGGGCTGGCGCTGGTACTGCTCGGCGATCAGCGCAACGATCGGTGCCAGCGAGGCCTGACGCTCGTGGTAACGGGTAGAGACCTGACTGGCGATGCGCACTTCGAGCTGCTCGGCGCGAAACGGCGCGGCCACTTCAAGCCATGCTGTATCCGCTGGCATGCCGAGCAGGTCAGTGTAGAAATGCCGCGGGCTGAGCGTGGCCGAGAACAACGTCACACTGCGCGCAGCCTGCATGCGCGGGCCGAGCAGTTTGGCGGGCGTTACGTTGCGCAGGCACAAGGTGGCCAGGCGTCGCTGACGCGGGCCGGCGCGCAGACTCACGTCGAACAGAAAATGCTCATCGAACAGCTCGGCGACCCGGCTGAACTGCAGCGCCTGGAAATAGAACTGCAGGATGTGTGCATCCACGTCCACGGGCGACTCGTTCAAACGCTCCTGGATCAGCCCGATGCACTGCTGCAGCGAACGCACAAAGGCGTCCGGCAACTGCTCGGTGGCCAGATAAGGCGCTCGCTGCGCCTTGTACACGGCATTCCATTGGCGGTTCAAGCGGTCCAGCGCGCTGGCCAGCCCTGGCGGCTTGCGCTGACGCAACGCCAGCAACTGCCCTTGGTCGAGGCTGGCGCTGTACATGCCACGGCCACGCTCCACCAGGTTATGCGCCTCGTCGACCAGCACCGCTACGCGCCATTGGTTGGCCTGGGTCAGGCCAAACAACAGGGCGTGAGCGTCGAAATAATAGTTGTAGTCGGCCACCAGGACATCGACCCAGCGCGCCATTTCCTGCCCCAGGTAGTACGGGCAAACCTGATGTTCCAGGGCCACTTCGCGCAGGTTTGCGCGGTCCAGCAACGGCAACCGGGCTGCAGCCTCCCGCGCCGCCGGCAGGCGATCGTAGAAGCCCCGGGCCAATGGGCAGGCCTCGCCATGGCAGGCCTTGTCGGGGTGCTCGCAGGCCTTGTCCCGGGCGATCAGCTCCAGTGTGCGCAGCGCGGGCTGCGGCGTAGCCTGGGTGATCTGTTGCAGGGCATCCAGCGCCAGCGCGCGGCCAGGGGTCTTGGCGGTGAGGAAAAACACTTTGTCGAGTTGTTGCGGCACCATGGCCTTGAGCAACGGGAACAGCGTGCCGAGGGTCTTGCCGATACCGGTGCTGGCCTGGGCCATCAGGCAGCGCCCGGTGCTGACCGCCTTGTACAGGGTTTCGGCCAGTTGCCGCTGGCCTTGGCGAAACTGCGGGTAAGGAAAGCCCAGGCTCTGCAGGCCGCGGTCACGCTCGGCCAGGCGCTGCGTTTGCGCCTGGGCCCAGGCGAGAAAGCACTGGCATTGGGTTTCGAAAAAAGCGTGCAGCTCGGCGGCGCGGTAATGCTCGCTGATCAAGGTCTGCCCGTCGTTGTCCACGTTCAGGTAAACCAGCGCCACCTCGATGGCGGGCAACTGCCGTGCCTGGCACAGCAACCAGGCGTAGACCTTGGCCTGGGCCCAGTGCAGTTGGCGATGATTGGCCGGTTGCCGGGCCAGGTCACCACGGTAGGTCTTGATCTCTTCAAGCCGGTTTGCGGCGGGGTCATAACCGTCGGCGCGACCGCGCACCTGCAAGCCCTGATACGCACCCTCAAGTGCGACCTCCGCCTCATAGCCGGCGGCCCGCCTGGCCACGACCCGGCGATGGCCCTCCATACCCTCCTGGGCAGTGGGCGACGGTGTGAAGCGCAGGTCGAGATCACCGGCCTTGGCAGTGAACTCACACAAAGCCCGCACCGCCACGCGGTAGTTCATGGCTCTTCGCTCCAGCGCACATGGCAGACCGCGACCGGCAGGCCGTGTTCGGCGCAGAATTCCAGCCACCGCAACTGGTTGTCCTGCAGGCGGTCGCCAGGCCCTTTGACCTCGACCATGCGGTAACGCCCCTGCTCCGGCCAGAACTGGATCAGGTCAGGCATGCCGGTACGGTTGTTGCGGATGTCCTGCAGCAAGCGCAGGAAACACTGCTTGAGGTGCTCCGCCGGGAGGCAAGCCAATGCCTGTACGAGCAAGGCATGGCTGAGCATCTGCCAGAACACGAACGGCGATTGCAGCCCTTGCTTGGCGGCATAGCAGTCGAGGATGGCCTGCTGATGCGAGCCGTCGTCAAGCCGGCCCAGGCAAGCATCGAACTGAGCGGCGCGGCGCAGTTGGAAGTCGCAGTCATGCAGGTCTTGCGGTGCAGCCTGAAAGGGGTTGAAGAACGCGCCGGGGATCGGGGCAAAGATCGCCTCCCAGCACAACAACCCGAACAGGCTGGTGAGCAGCGTGTTCTCGACGTAGTGAACCTGCCCGCCTGCTTGCGCCAGGTGCTGGCGAACCGCCTCCTCGACACCCAACGCAGCCTGTTCGCGCGGCAGTTCGAGCTCGATCACCGGCGCGGGTGTAACACGTCGACGGCGCTGCGCCGGCCCGCCCAGTTTGCGCACCAGGCGCGGCACCATGCGCTGCAGCGCCTGCACTTCCAGGGCATTGGCAGGCGCTTGAGCCAGCTGCAATGCCAGGGCATGCGCGTCTTGCCAGCGCTCGCTGCGCTCCAGCACGCGCACCTGGCGGATGCGCGCTTGGGCATGGCTGCTCTGGGCATACACCGTCAGTGCCAGCTCCCAGTCGCCAAGGCGCTCGCACTGCTGGCCCAAGGCAAACAGCAAGCGCGCGTGACGCCGGGCCAGCCACGGGTTGTCGCTGCCCCAGCCCACCAATGCCTCAAGGATCGACGCAGGCGCCTCACCCAGCTCCAAGCGCTCGGCGCACTGGTGCAAGGCCATGGCCAGGTCGACGTCGCTGCGCTGCTGCAAGGCCCGCGAGCCGGGGCTGAATGGCACGTGCTCGAAACGCAGCACGCCCAGGTCGGCCAGGACAAAATCAGACCAGTCCTGGTACAGGTTGCCGAAGAACAGCAGACGCATGCGATCGCACAGCGGCTGCAGGCACCACTGGACGATGCGCACCGGTGCACTGGCGAACCAGTCGGACAGTGGCCTGGGCGCCAGCGCCAACGCTTGCAGTTGCGCGAGCAGATCGCTTTTGGCCGCACGCGGTCGGCTCAGCAGGCCGGCAAAACCGCTGGCCAGCTCTTCCTTGCGCAGCAAGGCGAACAATTGCTCCAGGCTCAACTGTTCGGGTTCGCGCACCCAGCCCAGCGCCTGCAGGGGCTGCAAGGCCACAGACGAATCGCCGATCTCGGCATAATCCAGCCGGTCGCTGCGAAACAGCTCGCCCTTGCGCATCACCATGCGCACAAGCAGGGCCTGGGCTGGCTCCTCGAGCCTGGCAAAAGCCTGGATGAACGCCAGCTCCTGGGTATCGAGCAGGTCGGCATAACGGTGTTCGACCCACAGCAGTACCTGGCGGAAGTTATGCAGGTAATAGAGCGGGTCGTCGACGGAATGGGCGATCACAGGGCGGGGTCGGGCAGCAGGAACGGACACTGTTTATACATACAGATAACGCTTGCTGGCAAGCCCCGTGGGTCAGGTCGGCCAACGCCCGACGAATGGTGCGCGGGCCACCTCAGAGCGTCATGACCATCTCATGCCAGGCCATGCCGCCGTGGTCCGAGGGCGATGGCTTCACGTAGTGATACCCCATCTTGCGGTACAGCTCGACATGCTGCTGCTTGCACATCAGGTGGATGGTGCGCTTGTGCAGCGCGGTCATCCGCTGCACGAAGGTGTCCATCAGCAGCTTCGCGTAGCCTTTGCCCTGATGAGCCGGATCCACCACAACGGACATGATCACCACGTTGGCGGCCGCCGGGTCGTGGCCTACCAGCTCCTTGAAGGCCTCATCGGACATCACCACGTCGTGGGCGCAGCCACTGTTGATGAAGCCTACGACAAGGCCGTCGACCTCAAGCAGGAGAAAACCCTCTGGGTACTGCGCGATGCGGGTGCGGATCTTTTCGAGGGTCGCGGCCTCATCGCCCTCGTACGCGCCGATTTCGATCTCGTAGCAGCGTTCGGCATCCTGTGGAACAGGTTGACGGAAATGTGGGGTGCCCATGCAGATGCTCCTGAGTGTGAACGAACAGGGCGCCATGATACGTGACCTGCCAGGGCAGGCGATCAGCTTTTGCTGTCAGCCTGGCGCCCGCGACGCGGTAGCAACAGCTGCTTCAACCGGCGAAGCTCCTCGCTAAGCGCTTCTGGCCGGTCGCCTGCCCAGGTGAAAGCCAGGTAGTGCTGATAACGCCCCTGCAAACTAAACCGCGCACCTGCCAGGACTTGCAAGGCCGGGCCAGACAATGCTGCCGCGATGCGCTCGAGGGCGATTGGCTCAAGCATGCGCACCCACAGGACATACCCCCCGTCAGGCATGTCGAAGGCCACTTGCCCGCCCAGGCAAACAGTGAGTTGATGGCATAAATGCTCCATACGCTTGCGCAGCTCCAGCCGACGCCGGCTCAACTGTCCATCGACCTCGCCATTGCCGAGCATCTGCGCCAATGCCTGCTGACGCACGGGCGGCAGCTGGAACGCCCGCCGGGAAAACCGTTCGGCAAGGGTGCCATGCAGGCCCAGCACATACGCATAGGGCGCCTCGGCACCGACCAACGCCTGCAGCGAACCCAGCACCAACAGCCAACGTTGGTCGACCCAGTCTCGCAAACGTGCCACAGGCGGTCTATCGAAACAGTACTCGCTGTCCAGATCGTTCTCCAGCAGCCACACAGGGTGCGCGGCCAGCAAGTGGGCAATCTGCCGCTGGGCCTGTTGCGACATCAACCGCCCCGTGGGCATGCCAAGGCAGGACGGTATGACCATCATGCGTACCGACTCACGCCCCAGCAGGCGCGCCAGGCTGCCGAGGTCGGGGCTGCCGTGGTTGTCCACGGGCATCTCCAGCACGTGCAGACCAAAGCGCTGCAAAACCCTCAGCAAACGCCAGCAGCACGGCGATGCGACCAGCACCGTGCTGCCATGCAACGCCAATGCCTCCAGCAGCGTTTCCAGCAAAGCCTGCATGTCGGGCCCCAGGTGCACATCCTCAGCACGCCAGGATTGCCGGGACGCTCGGCTATAACGTTCGGCCAGTATGTGCCGCAGGCGAACTTCTCCCGAACTCTGGGCGCCGGAGGATGAACAGGCCCGCTGTCGGGCCAGCCGTCGTTCGTGAGCGAACAAGACACGCTCCATCGCCGGATGCGCCAGCACGGCCTGGTCCGACTCGGCAGTGGCCGCTACGCCAGTAATGACTCCCGCAGGCACAAAGTACCCGGACTTGGGTACCGACAGCACCCGCCCTTCATGTTCCAGCAACCCGTAGGCCGTTTGCACAGTGGCCAATGAAACGCGCAGGTGCCGCGACAGGGCGCGCAGTGAGGGCAAACGGCGCTGCCCTCCCCGCGCGGCCTCATCGATCAGCGCTTCCAGATATCGATACACCGTCTGGTAGGCGAATTCACGCCCCATCAGGTAAGCCCCCGCAGACAATCGAAGCAGCAGCGGGCCGGCAGGCCAGTAGCCCCAGATGCACATCACGTCGCGCCAGGTTGGCCAGCAAGGCCCAGGTGCTGTGATTCAAACGCCCTTCGTAGATGGCCCGCAATTGGGCGAGGGACAAACCACTGGTGTTCACCAACCAATCCTTGACAGGGTCGGGACACGGCTTGCCCTGCATGACGCGGTGCAGATAAGGCAGGGCCACCAACATATCGGCGTGGCAGCATTGCAGAAAGCGCTCCAGCCCACGCCCCTTGTTGGCGAACGGGCTGTGCAGCATGCAAACGAGCTGAGTTCGCTCAAGGCCATAGGCCTTGGCAAAACGGCTGTGCTGCGATGCTGGCGCCCTTTCGCAATGCAGACGCTGCGCCGGGCTTGCCTGCACAGGCGCATTGCAGCGCGACAGCAATTCGTGCAACTGGGCCAAGGCCAGCGGGTCAAGAAAACTCGCCAGGGGCATGGCCTTGTGCACCGCTTCGAAGCGGCATTCCATCATCGAGTCCAGCTCATCGCCACTCAGCAGCTGGGGCATCAGGTCGTCGATGGTAATCAACCTGATCGGAAACTCCGAGCAGCGCCCGGTGCCCGGCTTTTCGGGCTCGCCAAGTGAGGTGCCGGCAGTGTTGTGCAACTGGCTCAACCGCTCGGCAAGCGTCGCCATGCATTGATGCAGGTTTGCCGTCCCCCCGTCACCCGACTGGCGCAGGCCCCTGCGCGCCCATGCCAGGTAACGCAGCCGCTGCCGCGCAGGCATGGCGGTTACCATTGCATCGACTGCCGGCTGGCCTTCAAGCGCCAGCCACAGCGCTGCGCCGAGCTCCAGGTGCGTGCGGCTGCCCAAAAGTGCTTCAGGCCGCGCATCGACAAGATGGCCGAACACAAGCAGGGCATCGCGCGCCAGCGCCCAGGGTGCGACCTCCAGATAGGGCCTTCGGGTGAACGACACCAACTGCCCGGCTTCGAGCATCTGCAACTGCACACGAGGATCGTCATGCAGAAACAAGGCACTGAACACACGCTCATGTTGCTCGAGAAGCGCGCCGCTGGCCGCAGGCAGACATACAGCCACCACCTGCAACTGAAAGGTGACAGGTGCACGCTGGGCGATGCTCAACTGGGCCGCACGCAAGACCGCCAGCAGCCGGGCGCTATGGCAGTCTGCGCCTAGCAGCACGAGCAACTTGAAGGTACCGATGTATTCCGGGCCACCTGCGGCTACCAGCAGGCGCTGAATGAACAGCTGTAAAGAGGCGCGCTGGACCTGGGACATATGGCCCAGCACGCGATCCAGCACCTGCTGGTAGATATGGTGCATAGCTTGGTCGTGGATATTGCTCACATGTCACCTCACTACTTCATGCTTTCCACCGCCAACGATGCACTTTTGCATGAATGAATAAGCGGCGAATCAAGCCTGAAGAAACTTCCTACAAGTCTTTAAGAGAAACTGAAGTGACGAATTACTGTCGCCATGACATTGATAAAAATGAAACCCCGCGTGTGCCCGGCGCTGCGCCAGAATACCAAAAGCCAGGGGTGTTCTTCTCCATTGCACGCTCCTTGCGTAAAGCATCATTACGCCATTATCAAGCGTTGCTCAACGATTAAAAGATACAGATGCCGGTAAAAAAACCATTCAGCCGAATGACAAGTCACTGTGCGCCAGAGGCCGGGGAGTTTCAAAGACAAAGAATGTTCAAAGGATTTGCGGGCACGCGAAGTGGCAATGACTGTTTATGTAGGATGGGGACTAGTTAGTTGTAGGAATAGTCCCAAGCAATAGACTATTCACGGAAAGTTGGAGGTAAGGTACTGGAACTACACGCACTGGGTTTAAGGGCGTTGCGGTCAAGGCATTCGCCCGGTGGCATCATGAAGGAGCGGTGAACCTGCAAAAAAAACCCGAGCCAAGCCCGGGTTTCCTTGTACATCCAATGTCTATCAGGCCACGCCCAGGTCCAGCACCACTCTGCCGCCACAAGGACACTCATCCATGTACCGGTGCGCTTCAACCACCTGATCAAACGGATACACCTTGATGATCTGCGGTGTCAGCAACTGGTCAGCCGTGAACTGGTTGATATCACGCAGGGCGCGCTGCAACGCAACCTGGTCCTGGCTAATGCCCAGTTCCGGCTTGCCGGTGAAGTTACCGATACAGTGAACGTAGAACTGGATGTTCTTCTGGAACGCCGCACAGGCCGGGAACGGTGTCTGGTTACCCCCCTGCAGGCCATACAGCACCAAGCTGCCGCGTGGCGCGAGCACGTCGCCAAGGAGCGACATCTGTGGGCCGCCCATGCCATCGAGGACCATATCCACGCCGCGCCCATCGGTGTACTTGCCAACCTGCATGAGCAAGTCCTGCTCTTCGGTGACAATCACCTTGTCAGCACCCAGGCCCAGCAGGTAATCGCGCTGCTCCGGCTCCTTGGTGGCAGCGAACACCTTGAGGCCCAGGGCCTTGCCCAACTGCACGAAGGCGGGCCCTGCGCAGTGGCTGGCATCGGTGACCAGCGCGGTCTGCCCGGCCTTGGCCCTGGCCAGGTCGACGTAGGCGAAGTAGGCGATCAGCAGCGGCGTGTAATGCACGCTGGCTTCGATCGGCGTGAGGATATCCGGGTAACGGGTAATCGCCGTGCGCGGCAGGACGATCACATCCCCATACACCGGGTGATCATTGGCGCTGGTCGCCGGGAAGCTGGCCACCCGGTCGCCCACTGCAATGTCATCGACACCTTCACCCACCGCAGTCACCACGCCGGCCATCTCGTGGCCGATCCCCGCAGGCAGACGGGCCTGGGATGGCGCCAGGTTCTGTCGCCAGAGCACGTCGTACCAGCTCACGCCAATGGCCTCGACGCGGATCTGCACCTCGCCGACAGCAGCTGACGGTTCGGCCTGCTCCTCGCAGCGGAGCACTTCGGCAGCGCCGAACTTGTGGAACCGGATCATGCGGGACATCGCATACCTCGCCTTTGTGAATCTCGTATTACCACGGACTTTATCCGGGCTTTTGCCGTTAGACCATCAGTGGCTATTAATAGTCGACATGCCTGTCATCGATTGGGCACCTCACATTTCTGTGCATTGGCCCCCACAAATCGGTGCAGGTTAACAGCCTTTGGCCTTAAGATTCACCCCTGCCCCACTTTAGGCGAAGCGCACCGATGAATCGAAACGACCTGCGTCGTGTAGACCTCAACCTGCTGATCGTGTTCGAAACGCTGATGCACGAGCGCAGCGTGACCCGTGCCGCCGAGAAGCTGTTCCTCGGCCAGCCGGCGATCAGCGCGGCGCTGTCGCGCCTGCGCAACCTGTTCGACGACCCGCTGTTCGTGCGCACCGGCCGCAGCATGGAGCCTTCAGCGCGGGCACATGAAATCTTTGCCCTGCTGTCGCCGGCGCTGGATTCCATCTCCACCGCAGTCAGCCGCGCCGCCGAATTCGACCCGGCCACCAGCAACGCGGTGTTCCGCATCGGCCTGTCGGACGACGCCGAATTCGCCCTGCTGCCGCAGTTGCTCAAGCGCATCCGCGCCGAGGCGCCCGGTATCGTGCTGGTGGTGCGCCGGGTCAATTACCTGCTCATGCCTACCCTGCTGGCCTCCGGTGAAATCTCGGTGGGGGTGAGCTACACCAGCGAACTGCCCGCCAACGCGAAGCGCAAGGTGCTGCGCCGCAGTATGCCCAAGCTGCTGCGCGCCGACAGCGTACCCGGCAGCATCACCCTCGATGACTTCTGCGCACGGCCCCATGCACTGGTGTCGTTCGCAGGCGACCTGTCCGGTTTCATCGACGAAGCGCTGGAAGAGATCGGCCGCAAGCGCCATGTGGTCCTGGCCGTGCCGCAATTCAACGGCCTGGGCAGCCTGCTGGCCGGGACCGATATCGTTGCCACGGTGCCCGATTACACCGCTGATGCACTCACGGCTGCGGGCGGGTTGCGGGCTGAAGACCTGCCGATAACGGTGCGCAGCTTCGAGCTGCACATGGCTTGGCGAGGGGCGCAGGACAATGACCCGGCGGAGCGCTGGTTGAGGTCGCGGATTCAGATGTTCTTTGGGGATCCCGATAGCCTGTGACTGACTTCCATCAAGATCCACAAAAACCAATCAATTCAGTATCTTACTTCTTAACATGGTCCAGAGCCGTCCGTCGAATTCCACTCTTTTCCGACGCGCCTGCGGGTATATTTTTGGGTACTTTTCCCGTTTCGAAAAAAAGTACCCGCACATGACGACTTCCCTTTCTACGCCTGGATTGCGGCGAAAACTCAGCGATGCATTCCTGCGCTCCATTGCCGAACCTGGCAAGTACGCTGACGGCGAGGTGCCAGGTCTGTACCTGCATGTCCAGGCCTCGCAGAAGTCGAGCAAGCCTGCCGCCAAGTACTGGCGGATGAGGTATCGCCTGCACGGTAAGGAGAACGTCTATGCGATCGGCCGTTATCCCGACATTGGCTTGAAAGACGCCCGCGACCTGGCCCGAGCTGCGCGCCAGAACGTAGCCCAACACGTCGCCCCGTTGAAGGCCAAACGCAAGAAAATCGCCGATCAATTACTCAATGAAGAACGCACCTTCAGTTACGTGGCCGAACAGTGGCTGGCCTTCAAATCGCACGACCTCGTGAGCAAATCCCTCGCGGGCTTTCGCGGCGCGTTGAACAATCACATCCTGCCCACGATCGGCAGTATCCCCGTCAGCGAGATCAAGCTGGACCACATCATCGAGATCATCGCTACCCTGCGCCGCGCACGCACATTGGCCATGGCAAAGCGCGTGCGTACCATCATCCGCGCCGTCCTCGGCTTTGCCGAGGGCCGTGGCTGGGTGGAGCGCAACGTGGCCCTGAGCAACACCGAAGAGCTTAAGGTTCGCCATGTGGTGACCAGCAATCCAGCGATCGAACGACCAGCCGATTTGGGTCACTTTCTGCTGCGTCTGGATCAACTAAGCCCAAGCAGTGTGAGCACAGCGATGCGCCTGCTCGTGATCCTGCCTGTTCGCCCTGGAGAACTGGTGAAAATGCGTTGGGAAGACGTCGACCTGATCAGCGCCGACTGGCGTTATATAGTCGGGAAGACCCGCCATCTGGACAAGAGCAAACACATCGTGCCACTCCCGGAGCAGGCCCTTGTACTGTTGCGTGAACTCCATGAACGGCGGGTGGTGGATGAAGCAGGCAATGGCTGGGTCTTTGTCTCACCAGTCTATCCAGGCTACCCAATTGACGCCACGTCCTTGGCCAAGGCCTATCAGCGGATATGGCCGGACTACCCCATCACCGCGCACGGATTCCGCGCCACCTACCGCACTATCGCCCACGAGCATTTGGGCGTCGATCCGATTGTATTGGAGTTGTCGTTGTCTCACCGCATGCCGGGCGCGCTGGGCGCGGTTTACGCGCGCGCCCAATTGCTGCCACAACGCCGAGAGGCGGCACAGCAATGGGCGAATTACTTGGATCAGCTACGCAAAAATGCTGCGCTGCTAGCGCACACCGAATAAGCCAAATGTCCACATGCCCGGCATGAGCCATCCACATGCAATGAACGCGGAGCGATAAACGAGATACGCATCGGGCCTGCGAACCGTTGAAATCTATGGTTTTTCAGCTATATCTGAATCAGAAATGACCTAAATTATGACTCATTCTCAGCCATTGCGACCAGACTGACCTACCCAGTAACCCCACCGCAGTGATCTCGATGACCCACGCCTCTCGTATTAAATTACGTCAAGAATTGAAAGCGCGTTAAAGGAGATTTTTTTAAAGCTAGAGCCACTCGAAATCTCGAATCCTGATAGCAAGCTGTTTACAAAAACATCCTCGACACCACGATTGAGCCCATTAGTAAAGCACTTCACGTAAACGGTCATCAATCTAGCACAGCTTGCGGTGACCATCACGTCAACGCGGTTTATTTGGGGAGTGTGAACGGATCTTTTCTCGCCTGCTGGATTAGCCAGTCACGAAAGATCAGAGCATGCTGTTTGTGCATTTTGCGTTCTGGGCTGACAATCCAGTAAGAGTCGCTAGATCGAACGGGGGGGCCAAACGGCAGGTGAAGCTGGCCGTTTTCCAGTTCTTTTCTCACGTAATGGATTGGAACGACTGCAAGACCAAGCCCGCTCACGGCAGCATTGATCAGCATGTCACTCTGTGAAAACCGCACACCCTGGATCAATCCGCTGTGCTCCGTTCGTGAGGCCCTAAGCCACTGCAGCCAGAGACTTGGTCTACTCGAGTTTTGCAGCGTCGGGATTTGGGAGAAGTCCAGGAAATTGAGCTTTTTCGTGGGAGCGATCAGCTCGGGAGACGCAACAACGACCAGCTCCTCAACGAATAGCTCCAGAGCCCTTGCGCCTGCCCACGCCCCTGCTCCCCTGATGATGGCGATGTCGATCGGACTCGTTTGGAAGTCAATGTCAGCAGATACCGGAGAGATCTCGATGGGCACCCCGGGCGCGCCCACCATGAATTGCTTCAAACGTGGTGCCAGCCACCGCGAGATGAAGGTTGGGTTGCCACCAATTTTCAACGACGAGTCAGCTTTACGCCCTCGTACGATGTCAATCGTCATTTCCTCCAGCTGATTAAGCATCACATCTACGTCTCTGAGATATTTTTTCCCTGCATCAGTCAGGATCAATCTCGACCCTGCACGCTGGAATAGCTCCACACCAAGCTGTTTTTCGAGGTTTGATATTTGCCGACTTATCCCGCTCTGTGTGATCTGCAAATCCTCCGCAGCGCGCGTAAAGCTCAGATGGCGAGCTGCTGCTTCAAAAGCTTGCAATGCGGACAGCGATGGGAGGAAACGGCGCATAGCTTGTACCTTATGACTCACTGATCCAAAGCGGTTTTGTATTGATACCAGACGGTGCCTTTGTCTGCTAGTTAACTACTTATCCGTAGCCAGTGAGATTATATCTCAACGCGACACTGCAAATGGGCAACAGGTTCGAAATTGCTGGCCAACAACACGCAGTGCAGCGACGTCTCTGATCAGCGATGCAGACGATGCTGGAAGCTCCTGAGTTCGATCCCAGGGGGAACGCATATTGAAGCCCGCGCTTGGGCTCAAGCTTCAGGTGATCCTTTACATCCAGGCCCTTTCAACCATCGGGGTTGCAAGCAAACGCAGCCGGCAATGAAGCGGCGTCGCGCCAGGTTTCAAGCATGTCGAGCATCTGGAGGACAAGAACCAAAGGACGGGCTACCTCAAGGATCCGCCAGATCCATGAGTGCTCCCGTCCTGAATCTTTATGGCTGAGCGAGGCCGTTGCTGCGATGCTGAAGATAAGCTGCTGAAACAGAGGATGTTCAGATCATCATGCTGCCCCGTCAGCGAAACAAGGCTCGACCATCATACGCTTTCGCCTTAAGGCCAGACATCCATGGTATATGCGCATCCAGTAAGCAATTAAGATTCACGTTTATTTCATTTGGAGCAGATCTGGGGTGACAATAAACGTGCACCCCACAGCGCGAACAAAAGAAATGCTCAGCTCTCCCAGTGCCGAATTTGTAGGCAATCATCCTGCATTGTGGGTGATCGAGATTAAACCCAGAAGAATCAACCCTGTAGTGCTTCGCTGCCTTTCGCGTGCAATAAGTGCAATTACACTCGGTAAAAAAGTCATTTGTGATGCGAAATGAAAATGATATCGCACCACAATGACACTTGCCGCGAAGCCACCCTGCGTGATCAGGCAACTGCGCTGTTTCCATAAAAATGACTCAAAAAACTCCTGGTGGCATCGCATTTGGGATTATCGATGACAACAGAGGGCGGCCCTGCTTCGACCACCACACCATCGCGCATGAAGACAACCTTGTCGGCGACCTCACGGGCAAAAGCGATTTCATGGGTGACAAGAATCATCGTCATGCCCTCGCTCGCCAACGACTTCATGACTCCGAGCACCTCCCCAACCAATTCAGGGTCAAGCGCAGAGGTCGCCTCATCAAAAAGCATGACGGAAGGCTCCATTGCCAACGCGCGCGCAATTGCCACCCGTTGCTTCTGACCACCTGAGAGCATGTCCGGGTAGAACTCCGCACGATCCGCCAGGCCCACCTTGCGAAGCAAATCCATCGCAAGTTTTCGCGCAATTTCCTTGGACGTCTTCTTCACCGTGACCGGACCTTCCATCACGTTTTGCACAACGGTCATATGTGGGAAGAGGTTGAATTGCTGAAACACCATACCAGTGTTGGCGCGAAACTTGGCCAATTCCCGGTCACCGGGGAGCTTTGAATGGCGGCCATTCCCGAAACTCATGGCATGGGCGTTGACCTTGATTGAACCGCCATCAGGGACAGTCAAAAGGTTTACGCAGCGTAGCAATGTCGACTTCCCTGAACCCGAAGGGCCAAGAAGTGCGACAACCTCGCCTTTATTGACTTCGAGGGATACGTCCGTCAAGACATTGAGCTGGCCAAAGGATTTCTTGAGGTTGCTGATTGTAATTATGGGCGTGGTCATGCTTATGCTCCTACATTTCTGCTCATGCGACGTTCAAGGCGTTTGGACAGGATGGTCGCCGGCAAGAGAATGACAAAATAAGCGAGTGCGATCACCGTATAAACTTCCAGAGGGCGGTAGGAATCGTGGGCGATTACCTGGCCTTGATATAGTAAATCAGGAAGCGCCAATACCGAAAGAAGCGATGTATTCTTGAGCTGCATAATCGATTGGTTTACCAGCGGCGGTACCATACGTTTCAGTGCTTGTGGCAATACAACTCGCCACATGACCTGTCCACGCCGCATACCCAGCGCCCTTGCCGCTTCGGACTGCCCTTCGTCCACCGAAACTATCCCACCTCGGAATATCTCCGAATAAAACGCACCGCCGTACAGCGAAAGACAAAGAACAGCTGCTGTCATTGCTGAAATCTGAATTCCGGTCAGAACTGGCAGCGCGTAGTAAAACCACACTAACTGCACTAATACTGGTGTACAGCGGAAAACCTCCACGTATGCACGAAAAGGACTGCAGATCCACACACTACGGGACAATCTTGGCAGTGCGGTAAGTACGCCGATGAGCATGCCCAAGACGACACAAATGGCGGTGTACAGCAAGGTGTACCAAATACCCGTCACGAAGAGGGACTGGTAGGTCATTAAAAACGAAAAATCCCAAATATACGAAGGCATGGTGGCTACTCGAATTTGACCGAAGCGGGGAAAGAAGCTGGCTCTACACCAGCAAGCTTTTGCATATTATCGAGAATTATTCTGCGAATCTCGCCGCTTTTTTGCTCTTTTTCCACCCACTTGTTCATCACATCCATGAACACAGTATCCGCTTCTTTCTGCATCCCTATTGAGACCGGCGCGGCCAGGACAGGTGTAGGCACCTGGATGGTACCGAGGGTCGGTACTTTCTTGAGGAGTGGCTGAGCCAGTAAAATCACGAGTATCTGGCAATCCACTCTTCCGGATTGTAGGGCCATCGTCGCTGCACTGGTACTTTCAAGCCGCGACATTGAGGCTTTGGGGAGCATCGATGTCGCAAAATTATCCATTGAGGAACCTACATCAACGGATATTTTCGAATCGGGTGAATTAAACTGATCCCATGTCTTCTCGGGGTATCCGTTCTTGCACACCATGGTGTAGGTATTTTGAAAAATTGGCTTTGAAAAATTGACGGTCTCCTTCCTGGCGGGGGTAGGAGCCATGCCAAACATCACATCAATTTTGTTGGCCTGAAGATCAAGAACAGCGTTACCCCAAGTCGTTTCCACGTACTTGATATCTACGTGCAATTCCGCCGCAAGATCTTTAGCAAAATCTGGGCCAAACCCTGACCATTCATTGGTGATCAAGCTTTTGTGATAATAGGGCGTAGCCCCATTCACTACGCCGACCCGGAGGACTTTAGTCCGCTCAACTCGCTCCATCGATGTTTCTGCTTGCGCAAGCATGGTCGCGCAGCTACCAGCAATGAGCGCTGCATACAAGCCCGCACGGAAAGTTTTTTTGGAAAAATGCGATTTCATCTAATACACCCCTCGTATCTTTGAAAATATTATTTTCGAGGCAGTAATCATTTTAGTGAGCCTAAGACTCAGTAAAGCTTATTATGTATCGCAGCCACATCAATCATCAAGGTATTTCAAGATAAATCTATTTTAAACAACCTTCTCAACCAAGTTTCGGCTCCTTCTCGATAGAGGCGTTGAAGTTTAGATTCCCGAAGAAGCGCTGCACTGAAAACTCACGATAACTCGGGTGTGCATTGCGATCCATTACAATGCTGCAAACGATTTCTGCAGTCTTCGGTGCGGCAGCCAGCCCAACGTGACCATGCCCAAATGCGTATACGATCCTGGCGCTCGCACGCGAACGCGAAATCACTGGCAGTCCATCTGACATGGAGGGACGCTTCCCCATCCATCGAGTCATTGTCGCGGGGTCGTATTTTTCACCGATCAACGATGGGTAAGTCTGTGCTGCATGATGGAGCAGGATGTCGCTTCGACGCCAGTCAGGGCCGGCCGCTTCGTCGGCAAGCTCAACCTGGCCAGACAACCGCAGTCCATCGTTGGTGGACGTATTAGCCATCCTTCCGTCACTCGGCATGACCGGGAACGCAAGCTCGAATTCCGGCTTTTTAATCACAACGTTGTACCCTCGCTCACTGCGCATGGGTACGTCATCTCCCACCATTTTGGCGAGGACTCTGGATCCAATGCCACAGGCTAGGACAACTTTATCGGTGGACAGCAGCTCGCCATTGATATGCACATTTCCCTTGACATCAACCTTGGTCACAGTACCTTTTATAAAGTCTGCTCCTAGAGACACTGCGTAGTTCGCAAGCCCCCTCACATACTCTTCGGGGTTAAGGCAGTGGGCACCGTCCTGCACCCAAGCACCGAATGTGTATTTGGGGGCCAAGTGAGGAATCTTGCTTTTTATCTTCAGCGCATCCCACTCTTGCCACCGAACGCCATTCATTTTTCGCAGCTTCCACGACAGCGATTCATCCGCGAAGGCTTCTTTACTCGGATACGCATAAAGCAAACCGTCTTGGCGAATCAAGTGACTCAAGCCTGCTTCTTCAGCTAATCGAGCATGACGGTGAGGAGCGTCACGAAGAAGCTGATTCAACGCTCTCGATGTTCTCTCTACCTTGGAAATTGAAGCGCCTGCCAGGGTAAATTTCAAAAGCCACGAGGCCAGCCCTGGCAGCGATTTCCACCGTATGGTCAGTGGGCCACTTCGATCCAGTAAGTATCCGGGTACTTTTTTCCAAAGGCCAGGCATTGACATCGGTACGACAGACGCTGGGCTCAGCCATGCCCCGTTACCATGGCTCGCGGCTTGTTCACCACCTGGGGACTCAGCTTCAACAATCGTCACCTTCGCACCTGCTTTGACCAGCTCTATCGCTGTGCAGACTCCGACAATACCAGCACCAACCACGACAACATTCATTTTATTATCTCGTTGACGAAGCGTTATACAAAGTTGCGAAACCCCGGCCTATCAAACAAAGTCTCAAGCGCTGAAAAAATATCAAACACAGGAAGGCCGAAATATTTCTCAATTGCCTGTCTATACGGCGGAAGATTTGTGCACTCAAGCAATATCGCCTTACTGGTTGGGTATCGGCTTAAAGCCTTCTCGACACTCTCCAACACGCCCCGCTCAGCAAGCGATGCATCAAGTATTTCTTTATCTCCTTTGATCACGGTGTAAAGCTCACCTGATTTCTCAATCCCTTGGACTACCACGTTAGGCGCCCAAAATCGTCCGAAGTGATACTTTGAGAGTACCTGGCTATCGTAGGTGATGACGGGCAATGGCGTGTTTGTGCCAAAACGGCTGGCAAGGTGTGGTACCAAGTTCAAGGACGACGAGACGATCGGAACCGGCAATGCCGCTTGTAGCTCATCATGGATCCCGCACGCGAAGCCACATGAGGTGGTAATACCGTGGCAGCCACGATCGACCAACGTCTTAGCGGCCTCTATGAAGCTGTCTACAACGTCTGTTGGAATCGCGTGGGCGCTGACTACTGACGACGTCGTTGCAGCTGGAGCGACGAGGAACTCAACGGGTAGCCCGTGCGATTCTGGGTTCCCAATATCACCAAGTGGCCTCGGGAATCTCGTAGCCAACATGACCACACCAAGCTTGAACCCATTTTGCGACATGTGACCACCTCACCTAACCATTTTGCTGGTTCAAAAGCCTCACGACTGGGGCGTTTTCTGCATCTTCGCGGAACACCCACACCAGGACAAGCGTATATAAGTGGGTTATCCATTACTTTTTGTCAGGACAGCCCGTGCTGACTAAAAGTCAACGAACCAACACTTATTTACGCTTGCTTTGTGCTTCATCATCGATGCGTAATTAATACGTCACTCGCCGGCGCAGTCGGATCTCGTCGTAGAAAACACTGCCTTGTGCGACCTGAAAGACAACTGGATTTCGAAACTGGCGTACTCCACCGCTCACTTATTACCGAGCAGGTGAACGACTTTCCGTTACAAAAATCAGAGAAGGGCTTATCTTCCCATGACGAACAATAGTCCGAAGACAGTTACCGGCGCTGATGCGCTTGTACGTATGTTGCAGCTCCAAGGCGTCAAGCATATTTTCGGTGTCACAGGCGACACCAGCCTTCCCTTCTACGACTCCCTGTACCGCCTAGACCACGGCATCACCCACGTACTTGCACGCGACGAACGCTGTGCGAGCTACATGGCGTATGTTTACGCGAAGCTCACCGGCAAGATAGGCGTTTGCGAGGGCCCAAGCGGCGCGGGGGCTACCTACATGCTACCGGGGATTGCTGAAGCCAATGGTTCGTCAGTGAGCGTACTGGGCATTAACTCTGATATTCCAGTCGCAGGTCGTGACAAATTCGTACTGACCGAGCTGGACATGAAAGCCCTGTTCAAGCCCATTACCAAATGGAATTCTGTGGTTGAGACGCCTGGCCGCCTGCCAAAAATCTTGCGCACCGCGTTCCTGGAGATGACATCCGGCGCACCTGGAGCCGCTCACATAGCAGTCCCGTATGACGTGATGAAAGGCGAGCTGGATGAAGCTGAAGTTTATGCCTTCGATCAGTTCAATCAGTTCCCCTCTGTCAGGCCTGCAGCTGATCCAGAGATTGTAAAAGCTACAGTAGAAGCGATCAGGGCTGCAAAACGTCCGGTCTTCGTATGCGCTGGCGGCTTGGTTTTGTCAGGTGGGTGGGATGAACTGCGGGAACTGAGCGCTTACCTAGACGTCGCCATTGCAACGTCGATCAGCGGCCAGGGAGCAGCCTCAGACCGCAACCCGCTTTCGGTAGGTGTTGTAGGTACCAATGGTTCGACCGCTGAAGCACGTGCGTTTATGCAAACATGCGACCTCATCATCTTCATCGGCACCCGGGCAGGCTCTGTCGTCACGGAAAAGTGGGCAAATCCAAAAATCGGTGAAAAATGGATTGGGCATATCGACATCGATCCGCATGTGATTGGTTGCAATTACAATACCGAGTTCCCCCTCCTCGGCGATGCGCGCACCGTTCTGAGGCAGCTTCTCGAAGTCGCCAAATCTGACCCGGCGGTGGAACGTCCCGACCTGTTAGATGCCGTCGCCACGGTGAAAGCAGCTCGAAGTACGGCCCTTCATCGTCCGCTCAATTCGAAGCCGGGGCAAATCGAGCCTGAAGTCGTGGTCAAGGCCCTCCAGAGCGTTATACCAGACGACGCCGTACTGGTGATTGATCCTGGTACACCTACACCGTTTCTCTCCGCTTATCTGGACGTGCCAGATGCCGGCAACAACATTGTCTACAACCGCTTCCACGGAGGGCTGGGCTACTCACTTCCAGGCGTCGTCGGCGCCTACTACGCCAGACCGCATCAGAAGTGCATAGCAATCATGGGAGACGGCAGCTTTGGATTTTCGTCCAGCGAGCTGGAGACGATCTACCGACTCAATATCCCCGTGACGATGATCGTGCTCAGTAATAGTAATTACGGCTGGATCAAAGCAGGGCAATTCGCGAGCTATGGCGAACGGTATTTCTCGGTCGACTTTAGCAATAGCAGCAGCGCCAGAGTTGCCGAGGCGCACGGGATCAAGTCATGGCACGTTCGTGAAGACGACAATGTTCAGGAGGCAATTGCGCAAGCGTTAGCCCATAGCGGCCCTAGCCTCGTCGAGATTACAGTGAGGGAACTGCACGAGACCCAAGCACCCGTGAGTGCTTGGATGGGCTGATGCTTTACAGGCGAGCCCTTCGAGCGGGGCTCGCCCGACCGTTGTTAAAAAACAAAAAATAGGATGCGACTTTACAGTCTGCCAAATCAGGTCGGGGCTCACATGAAAGTTAAAATGTTGCTTGCGTTGCTTGCTGCGTCGCCACTCTACGTTGCCGCGTCTGAATCAGCGCAATCTCAAACCAAAGGTTTTGTCGAAGATTCCGCGCTGGACATGCTGTACAGAAACTTCTACTTCCACAGAAACTTCATCAATCGCGCTCCAGGCACTCAGAATTACGCGGAAGAATGGGCTCACGCAATCATGCTCAATTACCGATCTGGCTTTACACAAGGCATGGTGGGTGTTGGATTCGACCTCCAAAGCTACTCTGCGCAAAAGCTCGATGGCGGCCCAGGAAGGGTGGGGGCTGGATTGATGCCAGTTGGCAGCGATGGTCATCCCCAGGAGTACCAGCAAAGAGTTAACGCCGCTATAAAAATCCGTATTTCTAATACAGTACTAAAATATGGAAGCCAACAGACCGACAACCCTGTTTTTAATTACTCTGACAGCCGACTTTTGCCGCAGAGCTACACAGGATTTTCGCTACAAAGCAATGAAATTCAATCAGTCATGTTTGACTTCGGTTATTTCACCAGCGGTAGTTCGCGGGTTGACCAAGGTCACGACAGCCCCATCGGGCTGACGTTCACAAATGCTAACAACACAATCGATGCTCGATCAGCAAAATACGCTGGAGTTGTGATCAAGCCGTCGAACAGCATGTCATTATTGGTATATGGGTCTGAGCTAGAAGACGTATGGCGCCAATACTACATTGGTGGTACCTACTCCTACCCCATCACTAACCTGTTGGCTTGGGACTCCACGGTAAACGCATATAGAACTGTCAGCGAAGGCGCTGAAAAAGCAGGCGACATTGTAAACACCACGTGGAGTGTCGCTGGCGGCCTAAAGTACGGTGGCCATCGCATTAGCGCTGCTTTCCAGCAAGTTCATGGTGATGAGGCATTCGATCATCAGGGAACTCCTGGACAATATGGAAGGTTATGGATTGCCAATTCAGTTCAGTACTCCGACTTCAATGGCCCAAACGAGAAGTCAGCGCAGCTCCGATATGACTACGACTTTGCTGCGTCCGGCATTCCGGGCCTGAGCCTGATGGCGCGGTATGTTAAAGGCTGGGACATCGATGGAACGCAAGCCAATCATCTTTATGCGAACCGCTATGGGCCAAATGTCAAACATTGGGAGCGAGACATCGATCTAAAGTATGTCATTCAATCAGGACAAGCTAAAAATCTTACGATCCAAGCCCGCTATGCGACGGCTCGCTCATCCGACGCCAACGCCCTGGTCGATATGAACGAGCTGCGCCTGATCACTTCGTATCCGCTCTCAATCTTCTGACTGCGGGTATTATCATCGGCGTACAAGACATCCCGATATACCTGGTTCATAATCTGAACCAGGGCTTGGTTTACCACAGCCGGGCCGCAGGTCACGCAATAGTCCTTTCGAGCATCCTGGCCCGGTCGATTTCTCCACGGCTCAAAATTAGGAGAAATTATTCCACAGTGATAATTATTACTGAACCATAATTTTACCTAAGCCAAACGCCGCAACGAGCAGAATGGCGAGTATTGCTTTAGCAAATGGTGATTCCACCTCGAAGTCGGTGCCATCAGAGGCTAGCAGACGCTCAATTACCGGGCTTCAACCAGGTTGTACCGATGCTTAGGCTGGCGAGTGCCGACAACGCCATCAAGCCGACAAGAACTGCCATGCGGACACGACTAGCGCTGATAAGCTGCGCCTTGCGAGAAACAGGAGGAACGGCGCACCAACAATCGCAGTGACAGGAGCGGCTAGTGTTTCAGCCGGAAAGGCAACCATCCGCCCCACCTGATCAGTTGCCAATATGATCACAGCGCCAAGGCCGGCACTCAGCGGTAGTTGATAGCACACTGCCCGCATAAGAGGACGGGCCATGTAGAGAGAAGCTGCCTTCGCGAGCGATACCGAACAGGACGGTCACGTCGGACAGGATCTACTTCGCCACCCCTGCTAGGTGAGCAAGGTTTGAGAGATTCGCTTTTTCATCTCTGGGCCTTTGCCCAGCGCCACACCGATCAACTGAGCTGACTTCAGGCTTCCTTCGTAATCCTCTCCCCGAGATGACAACAGCAAAGTCGGAGCAATACGGGACAGGTCGTCATAGAGCGTTTCGTGTCGATTCAAATCAGGCACAATCAGGTCGGGCTTGAGCGCTGCAATCTGCTCGATGCTTGGCTGCGAACGCAGCCCAACTGAAGTCCATTTACCAATGACTTCGCGAACCTTTGGAAGCACCCGTTGCACGTCGCCGTCATCGGCGGCGCCGACGGGGGTCACCCCTACTGCAGCCAAGCTATCCAAAAACGAAAATTCAAGGACTACCACTCGCCTTGGCGCATCCGCCAGTTTGACTGTGTGTTGGCCGTCATTCAGTTCGATCGGGGCTGCTTGGCTGATGCAGGAGAACGCGATTAACGCGCAGAAAAAAAGCATCCTGAGTGGTGCGGCGGTTCGCATAGAGGTCCCTTGGTGACGTCACTCTGCCAACAATCAGCAGGTGCAGGGGGGATGGGCGCACGCTGGCACGCGAGGCGCAGCGTTGGGCGATTCGAAGCGCAAAGACAACGGCACAGAGCAAGCTGTTCAGAATGCCGGCTCAGGCCGACTCAAAAGCAGCCTCAACAGGCAGTTCAATTGCCTCGAACAACTCTGCTGCGACTTTATGACGGCGAGCTTGCTCCAGGTGCTTACGCATATGGTCAGCCGCCGCAAGGCGATCACCCTGCTCAAGACAGGCCAGAATAGCGAGGTGCTCGACTGCCTGCTCACGGCGAGGCGAACGCTTGCTTGCCTGCCGGTACTCCACCAAACGGCGAAGCTGGTCAAGACGGCGAACGGTCTGCACGTGAAATCTGTTGCCGGAAAAACCGGCAAGCGTCTCGTGGAACTGAGCATTCGATTCGAACAGCTCCTGAGGTGTCATGGTCAGGTATCCGCCATCTGCAATGAATTGCTGCTGCTTCTTGCAGCGAGCCAATGCTTCCGTATCAACCATGAACGTAGGGGCAAGCAGGCCTGCCGGCTCTATGATCGCTCGGAAGGAGTAGCTCTCTTCATAGGCTTCAACCGAGTCGATCATCGGCAGAAACTGCCAGCCCTGACCTGTACGCTGCTCGATCCAACCCTCCTGCTGAATACGCATCAACACACCACGGAGCATGTAGCGTGAAATGTTGAATAAACGCATCAGATCCGTCTCTGCGAACTGCTCAGGAATCTGTCCGTTCAGCCGCATCACCGCGATCTGCTGATAGATAGGGTCATCAATGGAGACCGATAAATCTTGAGCAATTTCGGCCAAGTCATCATACGGTTTAGCCAAGAAAAATCCGCGGTTGCGGTCCTGGTTCAACATGCCTCGATCAGCGAGGTAGTTCAGAGCAATCTTGATAGGAGTCCGTGACGTCTTCAAAGCCTTGGCCAGTCCCAGTTCGGAGACGTGATGCCCCGCAGCCAGTTGTTCTTGGCGAACATAGGCAACGATATCGCGAGCTACGCGGGCTTGAAGTGGCGTCAGATTCATATCTTTTCCCAATTAAGGCATGAGATTGTGGGGGTTCCCCCGGTGAAACGAGCCCCACAGCTTCTACATTATGCCTTTTGCGGGCTCATTTCCAAATGGGGCTCAATCTCAACTGACGGGGGAACCATTGGCTTGCGAGTCATAGTCAGTGCAATAACCGCTCCAGCCACCAGCAGGATACCCGCAATCATGAAGGCCCAGTTGTACGACCCGGTGGCCTGGATGACGTAACCCGTGACAATCGGAGCGGCCATACCGAACAGGTTGCCACCCACTACGACGAACGCCATCGCCCTGCCCACATCGCCTGCGCTTGGCAGCAGATCATTGAGCAAGGAAAAATTCAATGACGTGGTGGAAGCAATACCTGCCAACGTGAGGGAGGAAATCAGTACCAGCGTCACCGTGCTGCCGGCAAACGGCACCAGCAGGATGCAGCTGGCAACCACCATCGCGACTGCAATCACGTTGCGGCGCTTACCCGAACTGACGCCACCACCACGGGTCAGATACCAGTCGCTGAGCTTGCCAAGCGCGATGCACAGCACGACTGCTGCGGCATACGGGATCGCCGTCACCAGACCACTTTTTTCGAGGGTCAGGTGGCGCTCCTGCTGGAGATAGCTTGGCAACCAGGTCAGGAACAGATACTGGGTGTACACATTGCAGCCTTGGGTCAGCGCAAGCCCCCAAAGGGTCGGGGTTTTCAACAACCGCTTCAAGCCGTAGGCCGCCACTGCCGCACCACCGGGGTTGCCACCACCGGATCGCGAATCCAGGATGGTTTTACGCTCCTGGTCGCCGAGCCACTTCACCTCTTCGGGCTTGCCGTAGAACAGATACCAGGCCAGCAGCCAGACGAAGCCGACACCGCCAGCAATCACGAAGGACCAGCGCCATCCGACACTGGCTACCAGCATCGCCAGCACGATCGAGCAGATCGCCGGACCGGCGTACGAGCCGCTGTTGAAAACGGCCGTGATGGTGCCGCGCTCCTGACTCGGGATCCACTCCCGGATCACTTTGGCACCCACCGGGTTGCTGACCGACTCACCGGCACCCATGACCAGACGCGCCGCCAGCAGCGAAGCGAAACTCATCGCCGCGCCGGTCAGCGCCGTAGCCGCCGACCAGACGAGAATGCCAAAACCGCCGATGCGCTTGGCACCATAGCGATCGATCAGCAGACCGACAGGAATCAGGAAGAGCGCGTAACTCCAGATAAACGAGGAGAAGAGATATCCCATGCCGACTGCACTGAGATTGAATTCCTCGGCGATTGGTTTGGCAGCGATGGACAAGGCAATACGGTCCATGTAGTTGATCATCGCCAGAGAGAACAGAAACACGGCAATCCAGGCTCTACGGTACGGCATGCTTACACCTTTGTTTTTCCAGGCGCGGCTGCGCCGCTACAAGCACCGGCAGCCGACCGTCGACAGCGCCGACGGTCGGCCACCGACTCACGAAGCTGTGTGATAGAGCGGGAACGCTCCGAACATCACGCCACCTACCAACAGGGCCATGCTCACCAGGAGCGCCCACTTCAACGCAAAGCGCTGGTGATCACCCAGGTCGACCTTGGCCAACGCCACCAGCAGGTAGAGCGAAGGCACCAGCGGGCTGAGCAAGTGGACCGGCTGCCCCACCACCGAGGCCCGCGCGATTTCCAGCGGTGTGATGCCATAGGTCGCTGCAGTCTGGGCAAGCACCGGCAGGATGCCGAAGTAGAAGGCATCGTTGGACATGAAGAAGGTGAACGGGATGCTGACCAGCGCGGTGAATACCGCCAGGTAAGGCCCGAAGGCATCCGGGATGACAGCCAGCATGCCCTTCGCCATCGCATCGACCATGCCTGTACCGGAAAGAATGCCGGTGAAGATACCCGCAGCGAAAATCACCGACGTCACGGCAAGAACGTTACCGGCGTGGGCAGAGATCCGCTCTTTCTGCTGTTCCAGATGGGGATAGTTGAGCATCACCGCAATGGCGAAGCCGACCATGAACAGCACCTGGATCGGTACTACGCCCATCACCAGCAGGCCCATCATCGTGGCGGTGAGCAGCAGATTTGGCAGGAACATGCGCGGACGACGATTACGGTCACATTCTTCATGCGAACCGTTACCCAAGGCGATCGCACCGTTGTGGAAATCATCCACTGCAATCACCCCCAACCGTGCACGTTCACGCCGCCCGAGCATGATCGCAATGAGCAGCAAGCAACCACAACCCAGCAACATCGACGGCACCATGGGCAGGAATATATCCATGGCGTCGACATGCAGCGCAGCTGCAGCGCGTGCGGTCGGGCCGCCCCACGGGGAGATGTTCATGATGCCATTGGCGATGTTGACCACGCAGGTCAGCCCGAGAACGCTCATGCCCAACCGCTGATACAGCGGAAGGAATGCGGCGATCACGATCATGTAGGTGGTGGAGCTGTCGCCGTCGAGCGACACCAGCATGGTCAGGATGGTGGTCCCGACCAGCACCTTGAGGGGGTCGCCTTTGACGATTTTCAGAATGCAGCGCACCAGTGAATCGAACAGACCCGCGTCGATCATGATGCCGAAATAAAGAATCGAGAAAGTCAGCATGACGCCGGTCGGCGCCAGCGTCTTGATGCCGTCGAGCATCATTGCGCCCAGGCCGGCGTAGAAGCCGCCCAGCAGCGCGAACACGATGGGCACCACGATCAGGGCAACCAGGGCGGTCAGCCGCTTGGTCATGATCAGGTACATGAAACAGGTGACCATCGAAAAACCGAGTACGGTCAGAAGCATGTCGCTCTCCTTATTGTTTTGGTGCCGCGAAGCCAGGCTTTAGCGGTACGAAGAGGAAGAAGCGGGCTGATGCCGGACGGATTTACGGTAGGTCTGATTGCATTTCATCTTGATTTTCCTCGTTTTTATCTTTGTTCGGGACTATCTGGCTTGAGGCTGACAGAGATACGAATGGCTTCCATTCAGGCCTGGAAGCGACCACTCGGCGCATGGCCAATGCATTTCTGCTGGAGTTAAATTGACTCAAGTTTAGACAAAGTGCAATATCGCCTCACAAAAAACACGCCTGTGAGGTCCCCGGCATGAGCAAGCACACTGGCCAAATCCTGGCCGTCAACGGTCGCGAGTACCGCGTCTGCAACGTATCGGAAGCTGTAAAAACGATAGGCGGCGACTTTTCCCGCCTGCCAATGAGTCTCCGGATCCTTGCTGAAAACGTTCTGCGCACCGAAGCAGAGCCGAACGAAGCGCTGAAAGTTATTTGCACTCGCTCTAAAAACAGCGACATTCCATTCCGCCCCGCACGCGTGGTGCTTCAGGACCTGCTCGGCACCCCTGCCCTGGTCGACCTGGCCGGCCTGCGTGACGCTGTCGCCAAAGCTGGCGGTGATCCACGCCAGGTAAACCCGGTCACCCCGACCCACCTCGTAGTGGACCACTCGCTGAACGTAGAGCGGTGGGGGGATGCCAACGCCTTGGCCGACAACGAAGCCATCGAGCGCGAGCGCAATGCCGAGCGCTTTGCATTCCTCGACTGGTGCAACAAGGCCTTCAACAACCTGTCGATCGTGCCGTCAGGCAACGGCATCCTTCACCAGATCAACCTGGAGCGCCTGACCACCGTCATCGGTACTCGCGAAGTCGAAGGTGATCTGTGGGCGTTCCCGGATACGCTGGTCGGAACTGACAGCCACACCACCATGATCAACGGCATCGGTGTGCTGGGCTGGGGCGTGGGCGGCATCGAAGCCGAAGCGGCAATGCTGGGCAAAGCCCTGATGATGCGGGTCCCGGAAATTGTCGGCGTGCGCCTCGAAGGCGTGCCGCCATCCGGCTATATCGCCACCGACATCGCGCTCGCCCTGACCGAACGCCTGCGCAAAGCCGGCGTGATCGGCAGTGTGCTGGAGTTCCATGGCCCAGGCGTCGCGGCACTGTCCCTGGCAGACCGTGGCACCCTGTCCAACATGGCGCCCGAATTCGGCGCGACCGCAGCCATGTTCGCGATCGACGAGCGCACCCTGCACTACCTGCGCCTGAGCGGCCGTGGCGGTGAGATTGCCGAGCTGACCGAGGCGTATGCCAAGCACCAGGGCCTGTGGCATGACAGCCTGGAATCCGTCGAGTACGACCGTGTTGTCAGCCTCGACCTGAACAGCGTTGGTCGCGCAATTGCCGGGCCGAAGCAACCTCACCAGCGCATCCTGCTGGGTAAAGGTGAAGCAGCGAAGGACGTCCCAACCGGCTTGGACAATGGCTCGGTCGTCATCGCCGCCATCACCAGTTGCACCAACACCTCCAACCCTCGCGGCGTGATCGCTGCTGCACTGGTTGCACGCAACGCCCTCAAGCGCGGCTTGCAGCGCGCTCCATGGGTAAAGACCTCGTTCGCGCCAGGCTCCAAGGTTGTCGCCGACTACCTGGAGCGTGCCGGCCTCAATGTCGATCTCGACAACTTCGGCTTCAACGTCGTTGGCTACGGGTGCACCACCTGCAACGGCATGTCCGGTCCACTGCTGAGCAAAGAGATCGAAGACGAAATCCGCACCCGCAAGCTGGAGACCGTTGCCGCCACTTCTGGCAACCGCAACTTCGAAGGCCGCGTGCACCCATTGGCTCGTGAAGTCTTCATCATGTCCCCTCCCCTGATCGTGGCATACGCGATCGCCGGCACCTATCGCATCGACCCGCAAACAGATGCACTCGGCACCGACGCCGAAGGCAAGCCGGTTTACCTGAGCGAGCTGTGGCCTTCCGACCAGGAGCTGGACGAGATCGAGCAGAAGGCACTGTCGGCCGACCTGTTCGACAAGGCCTACAGCGCAGTACCCCGCGAGGCGGGCGTCATCGCCTCTGACCTGCGCGCCGGCGTCACCGATCAGTACGCCTGGGACCCGAGCAGCACCTACATCCGCAAACCGCCGTACTGGAGCGACGAGCTGACGGCTAGCGACCCTCAGCGCGACCTGAAAGACATGCGCGTGCTGGTGATGCTGTCGGACAACATCACGACCGACCACATTTCGCCATCGGGCGCCATCCTGTCGGACAGCGACGCCGGTTCGTACCTGAAGGGCCACGGCATCGGGGTTGATGACTTCAACTCCTACGGCACGCGTCGCGGCAACCACGAGGCGGCCCAACGCGCCACCTTCGCCAGCCCACGCCTGAAGAACGAGCTGATGACCGACGGCCGTGAAGGTCCTTGGACACTGCTGCTGCCAGAGAATCGTGTGAGCACCGTATTCGAAGCCGCAAAAGCCTATGCCGAGCGCAAGCAGCCTTTGATCGTCGTGGCAGGCAAGGAGTACGGCAGCGGTTCGTCGCGTGACTGGGCAGCCAAAGGCCCTCGCCTGCTGGGCGTACGCGTCGTCGTTGCCGAGAGCTTCGAGCGCATCCACCGCACCAACCTGGCCGGCCTGGGCATTCTGCCTCTGCAATTCCCAGAGGGCGTGACCCGCAAAACCCTCGGCCTGACTGGACACGAAAACTTCTCGGTGGAAGGCATTGATGAGGCTTTCGCTCCGGGCGAAAAGCTGCAACTGGTCATCGAGCGCGAAGACGGCAGCACTGAAAACGTGAGCGTAACCAGCCGCCTGGATACGCACGAAGACGTGCGCTACTTCCGCCGCGGCGGCCTGCTGCCGCAGTTGCTGGTAGAGAGCATGGACAAGGCTGCACAAGCGAAACAACCGGAAGGAGCAGTGCAATGACCCAAGTTCGAATCCCTGCCGTCTTCATGCGTGGCGGTACCAGTAAAGGCGTGTTTTTCCTTGATCAAGATGTTCCGGCTGCCGGCCCGGAGCGTGATGCGCTGATGCTCCGTGTGATCGGTAGCCCAGACCCTTACGGCAAACAGATCGATGGCATGGGAGCTGCGACCTCCAGTTCCAGCAAGGTCGTTATCATCGGAAAGTCGAGCCGGCCAGACTGCGATGTCGACTACCTGTTCGGTGCGCCGGCTATCGAAAGCCCGGTGGTCGACTGGTCGGGTAACTGTGGCAACCTGAGTGCAGCCGTCGGTCCGTTCGCCATTCGCCAAGGGCTCGTCGATGCACCTCGTGACGGGATCGCCACCATCCGCATCTGGCAGGCCAATATTCAGAAACGCATCATCGCCCATGTCCCGATGAAGGATGGTGAGGTCGTTGAAGAAGGTGATTTCGTGCTCGATGGCGTCGCCTTCCCTGCCGCCGAAATCGTCGTGGAATTCCTTCAGCCTGGCGGTTCGGGCGGCAGCATCCTGCCAACTGGCAATGTCGTTGATGAACTGGATATCCCAGGCTTCCCAGGCCTGCCAGCAACGCTGCTCAATGCCGGCAACCCCACGATCTTTGTAGATGCCCAGCGCGTTGGCCTGACGGGTACCGAGACGCAAGACCAGGTCAACGGCAATGCCGAGCTGCTGCAGTCGCTGGAAACCATCCGTGCGCACTGCACCGTTGCGATGGGCCTTGCAGCTACCGCCGAGGAAGCCACGCGCCTTCGCCCTCATACACCGAAACTTTGCCTGGTGGCTCCGCCGCAAACCTACGGCGCTGCCGGCGGCAAGACAGTCGAAGCCGGCGAGATCGATGTGATCGCTCGCATCCTTTCCATGGGCAAATTGCACCACGCAATCACCGGTACAGGCGCTGTAGCGGTTGCCGTCGCTGCCGCCCTGGAAGGCACGCTGGTCAACCGTATCGTCGGCGATATCGGTAAACGCCAAGTCAACATGGGCCACACCGCCGGCACCGTTGCCGTAGGCGCGCAGACCGCTCAAGTCGATGGCAACTGGATTGTGGACAAGGCCGTCATGAGCCGAAGCGCCCGTCGCCTGATGGAGGGTTGGGTGCTCGTCCCGTCGAAGTACTGATTGCTCAGCTACCGCCGGCCTCCGAAGGTCGGCGGTACTCATCACAACAAAAACAACGATGAGATTTTGCCATGTACCCATCACCGTTCTCACCCGCCATTACTCGACGCACGCTGCTCTCTTCTACTTCCATCGTCGCTGCAGCAACCATTCTGGGCCTCGGCGCGGGAGCGGCAGACGCCAAATCAGGACCTGAGGAGAACTCCATGCAGCCTGCCAACTCGAACAAAAACCAAATTGTCTATGTGGGTTCCAGAACCACTCGCGAGCGAAACGCCCGCGGTGCAGGCATCACGGTTTATCGACATGACCCGCAGACAGGTCGCTCCGAACGGGTTCAAACCGTCGGCGATCTGACCAATCCATCCTTCCTGTGTCTTGACCAAACTCAAAGCCTGCTGTTCTGCGTGCATGGCGACCAGTCCACGGTCAGCTCATTCCAGATCGAACCTGACAGCGGAACGCTCACCAAGGTGAACTCGGTTAGTTGCGAAGGGAACAATCCCGTCCACCTTACCGTGGACAAGAGCAACACATTCCTCGCTGTAGCCAACTATGCCACCGGCAACATTGTCATTCTGCCGTTCGATAAAACCGGCCACCTGCAACCCGTCATCAGCGAATACGACCTTCCGGGCAACCCTGGCCCGCACAAGATCGAGCAGGCGAGCTCCCACCCGCACATGATCCCATGCGACCCATCGGGCCGTTACCTGGTGGTTCCGGACAAAGGGCTGGACAAGGTCTTCGTGTTCGATCTGAAACTGGACGGGACGGTGCTGAAGCCTGAACTGGCTCATGAAATCAAAGCTCGCGAAGGTGCCGGCCCTCGGCATGTAGTGTTCTCTCCCTCCGGTTCTTATGCCTACGTGGTAAACGAGCTGGACAGCACGATCACCAGCTACCGCTACAACCAGAACGACGGCGCCCTGGTTGCATTCCAGATGGTTCCAGCCCTCCCTCAGGACTTTGTGGGGGACAGCCGTGCAGCCGCACTGGTCATGGCGCCGAATGGAGTACATTTGTTCTCCTCTAATCGCGGGCATGACAGCGTGACCATCTATTCGGTGGATCAGCCTACCGGCAAGATCAACCCGATCGGCAACGTACCGAGTCAAGGCAAGAAGCCCCGTTTCATGACGACCTCCCCTGACGGGCGCTTCCTGTTCGTCGCGAACGAAGACAGCGACAACATCAAGACCTTCTCCATTAGCCCGAAAGGCGAACTGGCTTTGCTGGAACATCAGATCGAGACCGGCAGCCCGGTCTGCATGATTTTCCGCACCGTTTGAACCTCATCTTTTCCTGATCCTGGCGTGCCGGGAGGCACGCCTACACCCCAGGTTCCAATTGATGGAGCAGCACATGCATAACAAGAACAAAATGGGTTGCAAGCTTCTCGCCGTTACTCCTTGCCTGGCCGCCGCCACAGCCTATGGGGATGGCTTTATCGACGACAGCAAGATCACCTTGCAAACGACGAACTTCTACATCAACCGCGATTTCCGTGACGGTGCCGGCCAGTCGAAGCGCGAAGAATGGGCCCACGGCTTCATCCTCGATGCGAAATCGGGATACACACCTGGCCCCGTCGGTTTTGGAGTCGATGCCCTGGGCATGCTCGGCGTGAAGCTGGATTCAAGCCCCGATCGGACCGGTACGGGCCTGCTACCGACTCATGATGATGGTCGCGCAGCTGACGCGTTCAGCCGCCTGGGCCTGGCTGGCAAGATGCGCCTGTCCGAAACCGAGCTTAAATACGGCACCCTGATCCCAAAGCTTCCAACAGCTCAGGCCAATACTGGCCGCCTCCTCCCTCAGACCTTTGAGGGTGGCCTGCTCACCAGCAAAGAATTCGATTCGCTGTCCTTCATCGGTGCGCGATTCGAGCGCCAAACTGATCGAGACTCGACAGACCGCGTGCCTATCACACTGAACAACAAGAACCGGCGCTTCACAGGCAATGCAGAAGGCGACGCCTTCTGGCTGGGCGGTGTGGATTACCAACTCACGAAGGACCTGCTGCTGACCTATCAGTACGCAGAGCTGGAACAGGTCTATCACCAACACTTCATGGGGGCGAACTATTCGACCCCTGTCGGCCCCGGAAAAATCAAAGCCGATCTTCGCTACATGGATAGCGACGATGACGGACGAGCCCTAGGTGGCCGTATCGACAGCCGAGCGATTTCCGGCATGTTCACCTACAGCGTGGGAAGCCATGCGCTTGGCCTCGGACTGCAAAAGATGAACGGCTCCACCTCTATGCCGTATCTGGACGGAACCGATCCTTACCTGGCCAACTTTGTCCAGCTCAACGACTTCGCCGAGCCCAGCGAACGCTCTTGGCAACTGCGCTACGACTACAATTTTGCGGCTGTCGGCATTCCTGGCCTGACCTTCATGACCCGCTACCTGCGGGGCGACCATGCTGGCGCAGCGACCATTTCCGGCGAGGGTCATGAATGGGAGCGCAACACCGAACTGCAGTACGTAGTGCAGTCCGGCGCCCTGAAGAACGTATCGGTCCGTTGGCGTAACGCGAGCTATCGATCAAGCTTTGCACGTGGCGCTGATGAAAATCGCCTGATCGTGTCCTACACATTCCCAATTTTCTGAATCTGGAGAAACGATGAGCCCTATAGCCCAGCAGGTCCTTGATGACCTGGCGCCCAATGGCATTCTGCGTGCCGCGATCAACTTCGGTAATCCAGTGCTGGCTCAGCCAGGCACTGACGGAGAACTGCATGGCGTTTCTGTAGCGCTGGCCAAGTCGCTGGCCGATGAGCTGGGCGTAGGTCTCGAACTGCACACGTACGACGCAGCCGGGAAAGTGTTCGCTGCACTTGAAGAGAATGCCTGGACGCTGGCCTTTTTGGCTATCGAGCCTGTCCGCGCCGCCCAAATCAGCTTCAGTGAACCCTACGTCCTGATCGAAGGGACCTATCTGGTCAAAGCCGACGCCCCCTACTCCAAAGTCGAAGAGCTGGATCAACCGGGACTTCGACTTGCGGTAGGTAACGGCGCCGCTTACGACCTGTACCTCTCCCGTACGTTGCAACATGCCGAGCTCCAAAGAGCTGACACCTCTGCCGGTGCTGTAGACCTCTTCATTGATCGACACCTGGATGCTGCCGCCGGCGTCAGACAACCGCTGGAGCAAGTCGCAGCCAGGAATCCGAATTACCGCGTGATGCAGGGAGCCTTCACCGCCATCCGCCAAGCAGTCGCAGTTCCCCGCGGCCGTGATGCGGGAGCAGCCTATGTACGGGATTTCGTCGAGCGACGACTTGTCGAGGGTTTCGTCCGGGGCGCGCTACTCGCCAGTGGACAAACAGACGTCAGCGCACCTCGCTAAATTGTTCCAAACAATGTTAAATACTCAGTAAAGCAGGGCAAGCAATGGTATTGCGCATCGCACTTCTGATCGTCAAAGTGCTCGGTCGCCGCACTTAAAATCTATCAAGACGATCTACACTCCTTGCACCAATCGCAATAATTCGGCAAATTCGGCTTATTGAGGTCGATCACAAATTATCAAAAGAGCATCCCAATCGAATGGATAGTTGGATTACCGCAAAGACCAGTGCTTCAATGGTATACAAAGACGCGATGCCTCCGTGGACTTTTGAGTTTGACAATGGCGTGACCTTCATCGGAGCGTTACCCTACGCACGGATCGAGGGGTATCGCCCCCTGACACTGGATCTTTACTTGCCCCCCACCCCACGCCGGTCGTCTCCTTCACCCTTGTTGGTATACATACACGGCGGAGGATGGAGACGAGGAGATAGTCATCGATCAGGTGTGTTTAGTGATTTCCCCCAGCTATTATCTGAGATAGCTGCCCGAGGTTATGCCGTAGCCTCGATCAACTACCGACTGAGTGCAGAGGCGAGGTGGCCTGCGCAGTTTGAAGATGCCAAAGCTGCACTGCACTGCCTGTCGAAAATGGCTGAAGAACTTAGATTTGACACCGGCAACACCTACGTCTGGGGAGTTTCCGCTGGCGCACATATCGCTGCCAGTTTGGGCAACCCATGGACATATTGCAATTCCCCTATGGTCAAACAAGGGTGCAACACAATAAAAGTTCAAGCCATAGCGGCCTGGTACGGAGTATTCTGCTTTCAAACCCTTCAATCCCAAGCTGAGGTCATCGGCTTACCTCTTACCCCGCACGAGCTCGCTCCGGAGTGGCAGTTACTGGGCAACCCGCCAGGTTCATCGGATGTTCCCAAAGGGGCTAGTCCAGCGTTGGAAATCACCAGCGAAACAGCACCAACCTTAATTTTGGTTGGGAAAGAGGATGAGAAAGTCCCCTATCTACAGAGCGTTCAATTAAAGGAGGCCCTGGAAGCGGCGAACATTTCACACCAACTTATTGTTTACCCTGATGTTGGCCATAGCTTCATTTGCACACACGATAGCTCGATCACCCGTGAAACCAACCTGCAAGCCCTGAACACAACAATTCAATTCTTTGACGCCAAGGCTTTCACGTAGTCAATATATGTGTATTTTAGCCACATAGTCGCCTACTACGAATCAACATACTGGAAGGCCACATGGACGCGCATGAGCGACGAGCCAGACGTATCGCGGGCGATCAGTGACTTTTTTCGGGAGGCCGCTGATATCTCACGGCCCCGGACGCTCCTTGTGGCTGCATAATCGTGACCTCGGCCGTTACCGTGCCCGAAAATGAACCTGAGGTTTCGGCCACTCTTAGCGCCATAGAGAGTACTGTCGCCACTTCCTGCCGCAGCGCCTAGACCACGCGCAGCATTTGGGTAAATTAGCAGAAAAAATACTCGCCTGCCAGCACAGGCATTGAATAACTTTTAGAAGGCATGTCTCTTCAAGCGCATACTGGAACGCCAAGAAATGAACTACGCGAAATCGCCGCAGTTGCTCGCGCCATGCTTACTTCTTCGCTTGTTACTACTCAAGATTGCTAAAAATTTATAGCTTGAACCTGCGATTCTTCATTTAGGTTTAACCTACTCCAAGAGCCGTCTGATAGCCCGATGGCTGTGCATATCAGTATTCAGTTCGATGGCCTTTGTGACAGAGGTCATCTCGCCACCAGCCTTGACAAAAAAGAGCCACCATAAATCTCTCTAGAAAGAAAAGCATTAATGACTGCCAGTTAAGAAAACCGCACAGCCATACCAGACTTCGCATGCTCTTCACCCGTCAATCGCAAACAAACAGCCCCAATTTATTAAAATATAAGTCGCGCAGACTCTATAGAACCTTATCAAAGGAAAATGCAGCGGACCCGCACCACTTAATCTTCCGATTAACTAACTCCTACATTTCTACATTTCTACATTTCTACAGCTATCATGATTGTCAATTTTCCATTACAACCTATCGAAGGTCACTGCCCTTTACAGCCACGCTATCGAGCAAAATTCTCTGCGTCGACATGCCTGCGAAACTACGGATACTAGACAAACCTTACGGTGCATAACAATCAACCCGCATATTATCAAGAACTATTCTGCCGCCAGAGCATGTGTCGTTTTCCGCTATATGCAAGAAAATCCTAGGGTATCATCGCACCCGACACGCCAAAAGGCTGCTTGATAATGATCGACACGCAATGATCGCTGCTGTATTTGTTGGCACGACCATAGCACGCTGAATCGCCCAGATATTCCAGAATCCTTCAGTTATGGCACCATTGCGTAAAATCGGTGAGTGGAGTGAAAAGAACATGCGGGAAAACTCACCGGAAGCATTGCAGCGCGCGGCCTTGGAGCGTGTCATGGCTATCGCCGAATTCGCGCTGGATGGAACACTAAATCGCGCCAATGACAACTACCTGGCCCTACTGGGGTACAGCCAGAAAGATGTGCCTGGTCGGCATCACCGAAGCTTCTGCCAGCCGAGTTTCGTCGAAAGCGAAGAGTATCCAGCACTCTGGCAGCACTTACGTGCCGGCATAGCCCACTCCGACAAGATCGAGCGGTTACGTCAGGACGGCACCAGTTGCTGGCTTGAAGCTACTGGCCGTATTGTTCATTGACCTAGATCGTTTTAAACAGATCAACGACTCCCTTGGGCATCTGGCTGGCGACGAATTGCTGTGCACGATAGCGGGCCGATTGGAGAACGCCCTACGCTCCTCAGACATCGCCGGACGGCATTCAGGCGACGAGTTCGTCGCCGTGATTGGCGAACAGATAAGCGCAGTGCGGCTTCTGCGCACCGAACACCGCGATCACTCGGGCTAAAGCGGTTTCGGTACCGGCGCGCATGTCCATCGGCTCGGTGGCCAGCCAGATGGCATCGATGCGGATCATTGAGCGACAGCCCGAATAAATTGCGCACAACCCTCGGGATCCGAGGCTGGCCATTTCACCGTGATCACTTGCCCGGCCACGGGCAACTCGATGATCACTGACGCTTCGACTGGCCGTTTAGGCGGGGCTTTTAGCGGGACGAAAGCCGGTGGTGAAGTCTCTGCGGGCTGATCTCGATAGAGCGGCAGCCATTTACGGATGACGTTGGCATTGATGCCGTGGCTGATGGCGACACTGGACACCGTCGCGCCAGGTTGCAGGCATTCCTGAACGACCTGAGCTTTGAATGGATTCGGATAAGAGCTTCGTTGGCGCATGGAAATCCTGGCGATAAGGGCGATCGCGTCCGCTTAAAATACGCGGACGCCATCGCCCATAATGCTGGAGCTCGGAAGGTGAGTTCGCCGGACGCTTACGGAGCAGTACCAATCGTCAAACTGACAGACGCCGCTCTCAGCATTCTCGCAGAAGGGGCCTGGCTCAAAGTTCGGCGAAGAAACGTCTACTTTCAACCAGCCGACGTCTTAATCGTTAGGCGCGGGCCATACTTCAGTGTGGCGGTCGAAGTCATAGTCCAAACCGGCAGCTGCTTTTTTCCATTCAAATCGATGTGAAATAATCGGTGATGCGCGCCGAAGCCGCCTTCAGCACCGGAACGAACCCCTGTATATCCTGTTCAGTTCTTCTAACTTGGGGCGCAAATATGTTCAAGCAAGCCATAATGGCACCACTTGGCGTGTAAACGGGGACAGCCCCTCCGACAAGCCCTAGCGTAAATTCTGCGCCTGTCACAGCAAAGCCCTGCCGCCGGGTGTTTTCTATGACCCGACGAAGCTGCCGAGCATCGCATACTGTTTGGTCTGTGAATCGCGTCCATGGTGCTGAAGCATAGAAATGCTCTATGTCGACCTGCGCCATCGAAGCCAAGAACACCCGCCCGCTCGAAGTGCAATGCAGAGGGCCGCGATGACCAGGCTGAAACATGGATGTGAGTCTCGCCCCAGCTGTGATGGTATTCACATACTCAACCTCTCCAGTTTTGAGTATCGACAGCCCACAGCTCTCTCCTGTCGTTTTGCACAACTCCGTCAAAATCATTCGAATTCCTCCGCTGGACAGAGCTGCGGAGATGGACTGAGTGGCTAGCTGATGGAGCCTGGGGCCCAACTCGAATCCGCCCACAGCCCTATGGAGTAACCTTTGCTCCTCAAGGGTGGCCAACAGTCTGTGTGCAGCGGTGCGAGACATACCAAGTTGCGCAACAAGGTCTGAAAATCGAACCTCAGAGCGATCCCTGAAGAGCTCAATGAGCTTGAAAGCTTTCGCCGTCGGAGAGTCCATATGCTGTCGCTCTCGATCCCGGGAAATCAGCCGGGTTATGTTTTGTTGTTATGAAAACTCGTAACGCAAAGCATAAATTCCGATTTATGGATCGTAAAGCCCCTTTTATCGGGACTTGTGTTACGCAATACTCCGTAGCCCTTGGTAACACACCGGCACTTTTCAACCCACTACCCTCCTTTCGACGGCGCACCAAATGCGCCCATCACGCCCCGTTTCCGTGCCGACCGCCTTCTGAGCAGGTGCTCAGGACTAAGCTGTTTAATGAAGCAGAGAGCGTGCACCTAGGGGCTTGACTCGCCATTGCAAGGATTAGGCACGTGAATTGCTTACCCTATTCATCGGAACATCTTGTTCCGTTTTTCGGAATAAAAACATCACTGAGGAAGCAGTCATGCCCCATAAGCCAAAAGCTTGTCTCATCGCATCGTTGTTGGCGCTGTGTGTTACCCAAGCCAACGCTGCGGGGAGCGCTATCGATAAGATCAGTGAAACGAAATCCATCACCCTGGGGTATCGCGAAAGCTCGGTTCCATTTTCCTACTTGAACAACGAGCAGAAGCCTATCGGCTACTCCATTGATCTGTGCTCGCAGGTGGTGGCACACCTGAAGCAACAGCTCAAACTTGACCAGTTGGAGGTCAAGTATCTACCTGTGAACTCGTCCAATCGCATGCCATTAATCAAAAACGGCACCATTGACGTCGAATGCGGTGGGACGTCGAGTTCCCCTGAGCGGATGCAGGAGGTAGCGTTTTCGATTGCCACCTTCGTTAGCCAACCACGCTGGCTCGTGAAAACTGACAGCGGCATTAAAAGCGCTTCCGATCTCGCCGGCAAAGCTGTGGTCGTGACCCAAGGCTCCAACGCTGTTCCCCTCGCGAAGAGGCTTGTTGCCGATGGGTTGAAGGCTCGCATCATTCAGGGCAAAGACCACGCCGAATCGATGCTCATGCTCGAGCAAGGAAGGGCCAGCGCCTTCCTCGAGGACGACATTCTCCTGGCTGCCAAAAAGGCAGAGGCACGCGCCCCGTCAACACTTACCATCCTTCCGGAAGGGTACTCGAAGACCTACTACGGGCTCATGCTGCCCAAAGGGGATGCGCCTCTTAAGGACGCAGTCGATTCAACCCTCAAGCAAATGATGGTTTCCGGTGACTTCGTCAAAACCTATGACAAATGGTTCACCCAGCCAATTGCGCCTCACAACACCAATTTGAACGTTCCTTTGAGCGAGGGACTTCAAGAGCGCATCAAGCAGCCTAGCGACCAACCGTTCTGATACTGAGCTGCTCGCCCACGGCACCTCCGTGGGCGCTGGAAGTCGCCGAGGAAACTATGAACATTCTCTTTGAAACATCACCTGACGGTGAGCTCTACATCCAGTGGCTTCTGTCCGGACTGGTTTGGACATTGACACTCGCCCTGAGCGCCGCGTTTTTCTCGTTTTGCCTGGGAGTTCTGGTTGGAATTACAAGGAATTCCCGTAACAAACCCATGGCCATCGCAGGCAGAGCTTATGTACAGGTCTTCCGAAACATTCCGCTCATCGTTCAGATGTTTCTGTGGTATTTCGTCCTACCGGAGCTATTGCCTGTTGCATGGGGAGACGCCATCAAGCAGCTCGCCCAGCCATGGGGAAGCTTCTGGCCTGCCCTCATCTGTCTTAGTCTCTATTCCAGCTCACGTGTTGCTGAGCAGGTGAAAGCCGGGCTTGCCGCCCTTCCCGTGGGTCAGCGTGAGGCTTGCGAGGCATTGGGGCTCACCACATTTCAGCGTTATAAGAAGGTTCTAATCCCACAAACTCTTCGCATCATCATTCCAACCCTCACGAGTGAGGCTATGGGTGTTTTCAAGAACACATCCGTAGCGCTCACCATTGGGTTGGTCGAGCTAACTGCCCAAGCGCAACAGATCAACGAGTTTACTTACAAGACATTCCAGGCCTTCAGCGCCGCAACGGTGTGTTACATCCTCCTGGCTTTATCCGTATACACGGTAATGACATTGATTGAACGGCGGATGCATGTGCCTGGATTAACCCCAGTGCATCAACTCAACGTCAAGAAGGGGTAGCAACATGTACGATTTCGACTTCCAGGTCATCATCAATTCCCTACCGTACTTAATGACGGGGCTGTCATTCACTCTGCAGCTTACCGCTGTAGCGTTCCTTGGGGGGTTGGCGCTCGGGTTGGTATTGGCTATGGTTCGGCACCTTAACGTTCCTGTGCTAGCGCAGATAGCGACCATTTACGTGGCCGTGATGCGCTCTATTCCCTTGATCCTGGTGCTGTTCTGGCTCTTCTTCATGATGCCGCTGATTCTGCAATTGATCAGCCCTGATGGACGCCCTATCCCGCTCGGCCCCACCAACACTGCGTTCATAACTTTCACGCTTTTTGAAGCCGCCTACTTTGCCGAAATCATTCGAACCGGCCTGCGTTCAATTCCTAAGGGTCAGTACGAAGCCTCCGAGGCACTCGCGCTGACTAAATTTCAGATGTATCGCAAGGTGATTATTCCGCAGGTACTCGTCACCACTACCCCAATCATGCTGACCCAAGCAGTCATTCTTTTCCAAGACACATCCCTAGTGTACGTCCTGTCGCTGACTGACTTACTAGGTGCGGCCTCGAAAGTAGCGCAGCGAGATTCCCGCTTGCTGGAAATGTACGTCACCGTCGCGGTGATCTACTTCGTCATTAGCTCCGTCGCAGTTGAATTGGTCAACTATATGGAGAAACGGCGCAAAAGAAGGTCTGGGCTGCGGGGCACCCCTACAACTGGTAGCAATGCCTCTACCACAAAAAACGCGAAAACTATTTGAGGGAGCACTGATATGACCTCGTCGCAGAACAACAATATCGTCCTGACCGTAAAAGACCTTCGAAAAAGCTATGGCGATCATCAGGTAATTCAGGGGATTGATCTGGAGGTGAAGCGTGGCGAGAAGATCGTCATCTGCGGCCCATCCGGATCAGGGAAATCTACCCTCATCCGATGCATCAATGGGCTGGAAAGCTACCAAGCCGGCGAAATCAAGGTGGCAGATCCCAAAGGCAATGGCTTCATCAAAGGCCTCCGTGACATCCGCCGTGAAGTGGGCATGGTCTTCCAAAGCTTCAACTTGTTTCCTCATATCAGCATCCTCGAAAACTGCACCCTCGCGCCCATGAGCGTTCTTGGTTTGAGCAAGAAAGAAGCGGTCGAAAGAGCCGAACTCTACTTGGCAAAGGTACAGATTTCTCAGCATGCCCTTAAGTATCCAGGCCAGTTGTCAGGTGGGCAGCAACAGCGAGCAGCCATTGCCAGGGCATTGTGCATGTCTCCTTCCGTCATGCTTTTCGACGAGCCCACTTCAGCCCTTGATCCCGAGGTTGTTCAGGAAGTGCTCGACATCATGTGCAAGTTAGCAGACGACGGTATGACCATGCTTTGCGTGACTCACGAAATGGGCTTCGCCAGAAAAGTCGCCGACCGAGTCATTTTCATTGATGGTGGCAAGATCATCGAAGAGGCTCCACCTGAAGAATTTTTTAATTCGCCAAGTCAGCCTCGAGTACAAAACTTCCTTCGTCAAATCGCTCATTGACTCAAACACTCACATAAATTAGAGGCCTACTTAAATGAAACACACTAACTTTGCGAGCATTCGTGAACAGTTCCCTGCTGTCAAAAATATGCTCTACCTAGATGCAGCACACCAAACTCCACTTTCACTCCCAGTCAAAGCGGAGCTTGACCGCTTTTATACTGCAGCATTGAACTACGCAGGGCCCAAATACGGTTGGCTGAACCGTGTTGAAGAAGTCCGCGCCAAGCTGGCCACATTCATTGGCGCCCAGCCAGATCAGATCGCCTTCACCAAGAACACCTCGGAAGGTCTGAACATCTGTGCCAATGGCATGCAGTGGGAAGCCGGGGACAACGTACTGCTGCTGGACACCGAGCACCCAAACAACGCCTACGCCTGGCTCTCGAAGCGCGAGGAAGGCCTGGAAGTGCGTCTGGTACCATCTGACAAGAAGTGGGCTGATGCTGACACCTTCGCCCCTTACGTTGATGAGCGCACCCGCGCGATCGCTATTTCTCACGTGATGTTCCACAACGGTCAACGCAACGATATGGCCAGCATCACCGCCTTCGCCAAATCCAAAGGCATCGCTGTCATTGCTGACTCCATGCAGTCCATCGGTGTGTTCCCCATCGACGTGAAGACCCTCGGCGCTACTGCAATTGCATCCGGCAGCCACAAGGGCCTGCTGACTCCGCAAGGCCTGGGCTTCCTGTATACCGAGAGTAGAGACATCGTACCGACCTACGTTTCCAATGCCGGCGTCGCCAACGCTCGTGCTGACTTGGTACCGGTGAGCGAGCCGATCAGCCTGCGTGACAACGCCCATCGCTTCGAGATCGGCAACTTCAACCTGCCAGCGATCCACGCCCTGGGCGGCGCCTTGGACTTGATCAACTCGCTCGGCCTGGAGAACGTCGCGGAACACGTCCTGAGCCTGGGTGACGAACTGATCAAGGTTTGCGACGAACTGGGTGTTGAGCTGGTCGGCCCGCGCGAGCGTGAATTCCGCTCCCACATCTACGTCCTGGATCTCGCCGAGCCGGAATGGGCTGAGTTCTTCAAAGCCGAGAACGTTCGCCTGTCGCCAGTACGCGATGGCATCCGTGTTTCGTTTGGCATCTACAACACCACCGACGATGTGGCGCGCTTTGGTGAGTTGTTGAGAAAGGGCATCAGCAGCATCAAGAAGTCCGGTGCCTGATACGCCCCTCGTTAAAAAAACCCCTGATCTAGCGGGAGCTATCTCAGGGGTTTCGTTTGCAGCCGTGCTTATGATGCGGCTTTCATATGCCGCGAACCGAATTACTCGGCCTTGAAGCTGTAGACGGCAAGCTTGTTGCCATCCAGGTCGCGAGCGTAGGCAGCGTAAGCATTCGGAGCCCAACCACGGGTTCCTGCAGCGCCTTCGTCCTTACCACCGGCAGCCAGAGCGGCTTCGTGGAATGCGTTGATTGCAGCACGGCTTGGAGCCTCGAAGCTGACAGTGCCGCCGTTGCCAACGGTTGCTGGCTGGCCATTGGCTGGCTTCAATACGAAGAAGGATGGCTTATCGACGCCCCAGATCGAACCATTGTCGCCCAGGTCAGCGATGCGCTTCAGGCCGATTTGACCCAGCACTTCGTCGTAAAACTTGCGAGCTTTTTCCAGGTCGTTGGTGCCAACAGTTACATGAGTGAAAACAGACATTTGAATCTCCATCGATGTAGTGGGGTTGCTGAAAATTGGCGCCGGCTGAGCCGACGCCGAATTCGGAGTTAGAAATGAACGACAGAACGAATGCTCTTGCCTTCGTGCATCAGCTCAAACGCTTCGTTGATTTCATCCAGGCCCATGGTGTGGGTGATGAATTTGTCGAGGGGGATTTCGCCTTGCTCGGACTTCTCCACGTAGGTAGGAAGCTCGGTACGACCTTTGACGCCGCCAAATGCCGAGCCACGCCATACACGCCCGGTGACCAGTTGGAACGGACGGGTCGAAACCTCTGCGCCAGAAGGAGCTACACCAATGATGGTGGATTCGCCCCACCCTTTATGACAGCACTCAAGAGCTGCTCGCATCAGTTGTACGTTGCCGATGCACTCGAAGGAATGATCCACGCCACCGTCAGTCAACTCGACAATGACATCCTGGATTGGGCGATCGAATTCTTTAGGGTTGACGAAGTCTGTAGCCCCCAGTTCTTCGGCGATTGCAAATTTCGTTGGGTTGATATCGATTGCAATGATGCGAGATGCCTTGGCCATTTTGGCGCCAATGATCGCCGCCAGACCGATACCGCCCAAACCGAAGACAGCTACGGTATTGCCTTCTTGCACCTTTGCGGTGTTGAGCACTGCTCCGATACCGGTGGTAACGCCACAACCCAGCAGACACACTTTCTCAAGTGGGGCTTCCTTCGGAATTTTGGCGAGAGAAATTTCTGGAAGAACGGTGTACTCAGAAAAAGTCGAGCACCCCATATAGTGGTAAACTGGTTCGCCGTTATAACTGAACCGTGTGGTGCCGTCTGGCATCAAGCCTTTACCTTGAGTGGCTCGAACGGCCTGACACAAGTTGGTTTTTCCAGAAGTACAAAACTTGCACTTGCCACATTCAGCGGTATACAGCGGAATAACATGATCGCCGACGCTCAGCGAAGTCACACCCTCGCCTACCGCTTCAACGATGCCACCACCTTCATGCCCCAGGATGCAGGGGAAGACACCTTCGGAGTCTTGGCCAGACAACGTATAGGCGTCCGTATGGCAGACACCGGTCGCAACAATGCGAACCAATACCTCACCAGCCTTTGGTGGTTGAACATCGACCTCAACGATTTTCAGAGGTTGATTTGGCCCGAATGCAACAGCGGCGCGCGACTTGATCATGGGAATAAGTACCTATTGACTGTATTGCAGGTACCCCACGATATTGAAAACGAGGCCTGTCCGCACGCCAAACTCACAGTAAATCCGGCCAAGCTTGCACGAAATTAGGCCAAGGCCTAGATATTGGAGCTAAACATGATGAATAGTGAGACCACAGCGCCCCGATCCGTAGATATGGTCATCTACCCAGAGTTTAAGTCGTTTGAAGCCATTGGGCCGATGACTGTCTTCACATACGCCAACAAGCACCTTGAAACTCAAGGAAAAAGTTCTGGATATGAGGTGCGGATAGTATCGACTCGAATTGGAGCAGTTCAATCTGATACGCTCATGAGTTTGCACGCTACGAGCGCACTGAACTGTAATGAGTTACCTCATACAGTCATGATTGTCGGCGCACATGAAATTGAGAGAGCCGTTGATCAAAATCCCGAAATCGTTCAGTGGACAAAAGACATCGCACCGAAGGTGGAAAGATTCGCTGCACTGTGCTCCGGAGCTTTTTTTCTTGCTGCTGCTGGGCTTTTGAATGGCAAACGTGCTACTACTCATTGGAGAATGGCCGACGTTCTCCAAAAGTCCCATCCCGAGATTGAAGTTGAAATTGATTCAATCTTCATCAAGCAGGATAATCTTTGGACTTCGGCGGGGGTCAGCGCCTCTGTTGATTTAGCATTAGCGTTCGTTGAACAAGATTTCGGGCATGAGTTAGCCCTGGACGTCGCAAGGGATCTGGTGATATTCCTAAAACGCCCAGGTGGCCAATCTCAGTTCAGTGCTAACCTTACCAGCCAAATGACTCACTCTACGTGCATGCGGGACGTACAGGAGTGGGTGATAGCCAACATTGACAAGAAAATCACCATACCGCAAATGGCTGAGCACGCAGCCATGAGCTTGCGGAACTTTACTCGCCTGTTTAACAAAGAGGCCGGACTCAAACCATCCGAATTCCTCGAGAAAGCGCGGATCGATAAGGCCCGCCGATTATTGAGTGAAAGCGAATTGCCACTCAAAAGCATCGCTTTCAAATGTGGTTTCGCCACAGCAGATCAAATGCGCGTAGGATTTCGAAAGCATCTGTCCGTGACACCGAAAGAATATCGCGACCGTTTTGTTGGATCTTAATATGAGAGGATGCCGCTATGGCTTACTATCGCACTGAAGCAGAACTGCAAAAATCACTGATAGGGCAAAAGTTACCTAACATTCCATTTGTCTCTACGAGCGGCTCGATAGTCGACCTAGCTAAACTAACCGGCCTCACCGTTTTATTCATCTACCCGCGCACGGGCAATCCGGCCATCCCAGCACCTGCTGAACTCGAAGCCATCCCTGGAGCGAAGGGCTGCACCCCTCAAGCATGTGGGTTCCGTGACCATCTTGACGAACTCTCTGCATTGGGAGTCTCCCACATTTATGGGCTTTCCTCGCAAGACAGTTCCTATCAGAGCGAGCTAAAAAGCAGACAATCGCTGAATTACGAACTGCTGTCAGACGAAGCTTGCCGCCTCGCCTCCTCCCTTAAATTGCCAACGTTCCAAGCGGGTGAGCTTTTGCTCTACTCACGTGCCGCCTTGATCATTAAGGACGGAGTTCTACTTCAGATTTTCACCGAAATTCCTAACCCAGGGGAAAATGCCAGCACCGTCGCTACGTGGCTGAAAGACAATCTACCAAGCTGAATATCCGAAATAAAAAAGGCTCTCGTATGAGCAACGAGAGCCTTTGAGCAACGCCTAGGGTGACCAACCGCTTCAGATTTAGTGACACACTCCCGATATCACGACCATCGTATAGGCTTTCTCATAACGCAATACTTAACTTAGGCAGATACTGACTCTGCATTCTTAGCTTCAATAACTCCAGAATAATCAGCATCGAGCAAACCATCTCGCTCGCTGGTTTTCGCAATTACGGCAGTAGCAATACTATTACCCACGACATTGGTAGCTGCACGCCCCATATCGAAGAACTGATCAATCGCGAGAACGAGAAGGATACCGGACTCAGGAAGGTTGAACATAGGCAAAGTAGCGGCTACCACTACAACCGAAGCTCTTGCCACGCCGGCAACACCTTTACTGGTAAGCATCAGGGTGAGGAGGATAAGCAGTTGCTGAGTGAAGGTTAGGTCAACGTTGAAAGCCTGGGCGATGAAGATAACGGCAAAAGCCTGGTACATCATCGACCCATCTAGGTTGAACGAGTAGCCAAGAGGAAGGATAAAGCTGGACGCACGCTTATTTGCGCCAAACTTCTCCAATGCTTCCATCGTCTTCGGAAATGCGGTTTCGCTACTTGAGGTCGAGAAAGCAAGCATCAATGGCTCACGAATGAGCTTGAGCAAATCAAATACTGACCGCCCCAGGAAGAAAAAGCCTACCGCAAACAAGATAACCCAGAGAATTGCCAACCCCAGATAGAACTGAAGGATAAGCCAGCCGTAATCTACCAGCAGGGACAACCCGCTCACAGTTATCGCCGAGGCAATCGCTGCAAACACTCCCAAGGGAGCAAACATCATCACATAGTCAGTGATGCGAAACATGATTCTCGACAATTCTTCCAGCGCATAAAAAATCACGCTAGTTCCTTTTCCTTTCATTACACAGAGTGCGGAACCGAAGAAAATGGAGAAAACAACAATTTGAAGTATTTCGTTATTGGCCATTGCTTCCGCAAAGCTTCTCGGAAACACATGCGTAATAAAGCTGGCGAGATTAAACACCCCAGCATTTACCGGCACTGCATGAGCAGCAGACTGATGAGCATCCATATTCAGCCCAACACCAGGCTGGAACAAATTAACAAGGCCAAGACCTATTAACAGCGAAATAAAGGATGCGGTTACAAACCACGCCATGGCACGGATACCGATACCACTGACAGATTTTGATTGCCCCATCGATGCGAGGCCGCATACAAGCGTAGCGAACACCAAGGGGCCAATGATCATCTTGATCAGACGAAGAAATATTTCTGATATCAATCCGTAGTACGACGCTATTTCCTTGGCAGCTTTTTCATCGACCGCATAATTATGGCTGACCCAGCCAACAATCACGCCAACAACAATCGCCAAGCCAATTAACCTAGGAAGACTTTTATGATTCACGACCACACCTCGAAATTTTTGTTTTTTTACTAACTACGGGCAGTCTTAAACTTTAGCATTCTTATTATTCAGGAAGTCGTCCATGACCAACGGCAAACCATGTCCCTGATGGTTTGCCGTTAGAGCTAGGTGATTAAGCGGCTTTGCGCTTGATCTGCTTCAAGCCTTTGCGCAGCGAATTCGCGAACCGGGTGACGTCGTCAACGGTGTTGAAGATCGCGAAGGATACGCGGATGCCATCGCGCACTGGCGACAGGCGGATGTTCTCGGCTTTGAAGAACTCAGCCCATTCCGGCTCGGTGAGATCCAGGACGTAGATGTGGGAGCGGAACTCACGCTCGCGCGGGCCGACCAGTTCAACACCCAGTTCGTCGCAAACCTTGATCAGTTCGTCACCCAGGCTCAGGACGTGTTCCGCGACGTTCTCCAGGCCGAGCGAGTTGATCAAGTCCAAGGCGCCGCCCAGGGCGTGGATCGCTGGCAGGTTGAAGTTGCCGATCTCGAAGCGATGGGCGTTGTCACGCAGGCTGATCGGCTCGCTCACCGGTACCAAGTCAGCACGAGCGTTGGCGACGCCGGCATTGGAAACGTAGGTCGGTACGATGTCTCTACTCTCGGTATACAGGAAGCCCAGGCCTTGCGGAGTCAGCAGGCCCTTGTGGCTGCCGGATGCAATTGCAGTAGCGCCGAGGGTCTTCACGTCGATGGGGAACACACCGATGGACTGCATGGAGTCAGCAATGACAGCGATGCCTTTGGATTTGGCGAAGGCGGTGATGCTGGCCATATCGTTGCGTTGACCGTTGTGGAACATCACGTGAGAAATAGCGATCGCGCGGGTGCGCTCATCAACGTAAGGGGCGAAGGTGTCAGCATCAGCCCACTTCTTGTCAGATGGTACCAGACGCACTTCCAGGCCTTCCTCGCGCTTCGAGAGCCAGGCGTAGGCGTTGTTTGGGTGCTCGGTGTCCAGCAGCAGTACGTTGTCCCCGGCTTCCCACTGCATGCCATTGGCACAGATGTTCAGACCTTCCGAGGTGTTCTTGGTGAAGGCGATCTGATCCGGCCGGGCGCCAATGAATGTAGCCAGCTTGGCGCGGACTTCTTCAACACGGTTCAGCCAACCGTATTTAGGCCCTGCGTAGTTCAATGCTGCGGTGTTGAAGGCGTCCAGTTCAGCTTTTACAGGCACGGACAACGGTGTCTGGTGAGCAGAATCGAGATACAGGGTGTTGTCAGCTGCAGGGAAGAGTTTGCGGATATCGCCGTTGAACGCCGTCATGAGAACCTCGCCAAGCTTAGGCTTTGAAATGACACAAATCAGGTGATCTGTGAGGTCTTCTGGCACCGTTGCGGGAGCATTACTGCCCTTGTCCGCTAAGGATTGGCCCTGAGTCGGCGTAAGAATCGACTCACCTTGGGCTATCGCTCAGTGCCAAGATGGGATCACCTTAGGGCGAGCAGCGTGGCCTTACAACACAAAATCCCGATTAACGGAACCAAATGTCCCGATTTATGAAGATTTAACAGATTATAATCCTTCCAATCGAAGCCTTGATTATCCGCAGATAGCGTGCAACAGTTCCGTTTAACGGAACGCTACCGTTTCAGGCGGCATTCTTCACTGTGAGCGATGCCATATAAAATGACTGAAGAAATATCCCCTACCGAGCGTGCTTTTCTTGCGTTGGAGCTGCTGGCCAACCGGGGCAGCATCAATATTTCGGATCTCATCCAACATCTCGACATGCCCAAAACGTCCGCCCATAGGTTGCTGAGCAACCTTGAGAGCTTCGGGTATATTCGCAAGTCGGAAGGACGAGGTTTCAGGATTGCGCCCCGCCTGTTGGAGTTGTCAGCAATGATCTCCATTGCCTCCCATGCCCAGGCTCCTGTCCACTCAATCTTGGTCGGTCTGACCCGAGCCACTGGCGAAAGCGCAAGCTTTGGTATTTTGAATGGTCACCAGCTCGAGTACATCGATAGCGCAACAGCCGATACTCGTCTGACACTGCAATTCCAGGCAGGCCAGCGCGCCCCGCTCCATTGCACCTCAAGCGGACGGGTGATTCTCTCGCTGATGAGCAATCGTGATCTCTCAAAATACTTAGCAAGCGGGCCTTGGGAACGGTATACCCCAAAAACTGTTTGTGAGCGCGATGAGCTGGAGGCGGTTATCGAGAAAACCCGCGAGAATGGCTACGCCATCACCGATTCCGAATACACATTAGGTGTGATTGGAGCCGCGGTTCCTGTGTTCACAGCGGAGAACCGACTGGTGGGGTGTGTGAGCGTTTCAGCGCCTCAAGCCCGGAAAACCGAGGAAGATCTGATTAAAATTATCCCACTACTGAATGACGCTGCGAGACGAGTTACAGCTTGTCTCGCAGCGGCGGAGGAAGATGATATCTGAGAAAACGGCGGCATCTGCAGTGGCTCTGCAAGATCTAGGTATTCATCGCGGTTAAAGGTCTTAGGCACCATCATAGGACGCTCCGGCAAAAGTCTTTGAAACCGGCAGCTCGCGAACATTCGCAGCCGGAAAACCTCACCACAACGAAAATATCGGTACAAATGGTTCCGATAATCGGAGCTAAACCTGTATTTTTTCGCCGCACTCAGTAATATTGCACTCGCTTACCAGATTGACCCTTTCTCAGACGCCAGCCCACACTCTGGCGTTTTTTTTCGTCCCGACGAAAACCTACTATCACCAATCGTGGCGAACAACTTGATCACGTATTTAGTACAGGCAACGAGGCCACGCATAACTGCACCGGGCCTCATTGCACTGCAAATCAAAGCAAACCGTCATCGGGTGTGCGTCATGATCGCTACCAACCACACTTAGTCGGATAGCATGGGTGAGGCATCCCCGTCACAGTTTGAAACGCGTCAACATCTGATTCAACTCAAGCGCCTGCGCATCCAGACTCACGCAGGAACTACGAATGAGCTCCAGGTTATGCGCGCACGCAGCAGTCAGCGCCTCGATCTGAGCCATATCCTCTCCAATAGCTCCGACGACATTAGTCTGCTCTTCTGTAGCTGCAGCTACCGACAGGTTCATGCCATCGATGTCTTTTATCTTTTGCAGCACGGTGCTCAACTGCTGCCCCGTGGACTCTATGACCGTCGCACTCGCCTCACCCAGGCGTTTGCTTTCAGCCATGCCCTCAACGGTTAGTTGCGTCTGGTGCTCAAGCCCGACGATAAGGCTGTTGATCTCCTCGGTGGACTTTTGCGTCCGGTGAGCCAAGGCCCTGACTTCATCGGCGACGACCGCAAATCCTCGCCCAGCGTCACCCGCTCGTGCCGCTTCTATCGCAGCATTCAGTGCCAAAAGATTGGTCTGCTCGGAAACGGCCTTGATGACGTCTAGGATTTGCCCGATACCCACCGTCTGCTTGTTCAACGCAAGGATGTTGTCTTGGGATAGTGCGAGGTTTGTCGACAAAGTCCCCATTGAGCTCGAGGACTCCTCAACGAGCCCCTGACCTCGGAGCGATGCCTCCCTAGCCCACGTCGCCTCCTTCGACGCCTGCGATGCATTCCCTGCAATCTCGCCGGCAGCAGCCCCAAGTTCCTGTATCGCGGCAGCAACCGAGATGGCCCGACTTGACTGCTCTCCCGCGTTCGAAAGAGTTGCATTTGTAGAGCTGACCACCTGGCCTGAAATCTCAACCACTCCGCCCGCCACCGCCCTTACCGATACAAGCGCCTGGTGTATTTTGCCAACAAACCCATTGAACGCTTTTGCAAGGTCAGCGAATTCATCAGCTGAAGTGATCTGAAGCCTCTGAGTGAGATCGCCCTCGCCTGTAGCAATGTTGTTCATCGCCTCGCCCATCGCGCGCAGCGGGGTGGTGAGGAGTCGGATGCAGATGAGCAGCACTATACTGACGCATAGGATCGTCAAAACAATGGCGATCAACCCTGCAGCCCTCACGTTGTCCAATCCTGCAAACGCCTTTGCGTAATCAATTGCCACGCCCAAGTACCATGTTTGCCCTGGAAGCCCATTAATGGGTACGAAATAAAGCAACTGGTCTCCGCCATCTCTGCTCACCTGCCACAGAGCGCGGGTCTTGATATCAATTTCCTTACCGTAGATATCCTTCAGCACTTTCAGTTGCATGTACTCGTCAGGACTCACCAACACCTTTCCTTCAGCATTGATAATAAAGGGGTATCCCAGACCTCCAAGTGTCTGAGCCGCCAGGCTGGACACGACGGATGTGAGCGCAAGGTCTACACCCAACACACCCACCAGATTGCCTTGCCCAAAGAGCGGAGTAGCAATGGACACGACTAGCTTTTGAGTAGCTGAATCAACGTAGGGCTCAGAGAGGATTACGCCATTCGCGGCTACTGCTTGTTGGTACCTGGGGCGCGTACGGTAGTCATAGCCGTCAGGCATTTTCTTGGCCGGGCTGTTGATGAACTCCGCACGATCTGCGAACCCCACGTAGGTCATACCAAACGCATCCAACATGACCGGACGAGCGATCGAGCTGGTGATTGCCTCACGTCTGGGATCGATCTCAATACCCTGGCGGACGCTCAAAAGCAGTTGCACACGAGTGTTAAGCCACTCTTGTATATTCTGGGCAGTGACAGCGGCTACCTGATCCACCATTTGCAGAAGACCGTCGTTAATCGTCCTTTTCTGAATACGATCATTCACTGCGGCGTATCCACTAAACCCAATCAACACGACCACGATGACGACCAAAGTCACCTTCTGTGAAAATCTCATCCTCATTACGCTGCCCCTCCCCTACACCCGCCGCAAAATACTTCAATCCCGATTATCGGAACACTAAGTTCCAGATAAATATAATAAGGCAATGTGCGCACCAATACATCCCACGCGCATGGGGAGGGCTTCACTCTTTAGAAATTCGTATGAAGTCAGAGCGCTGATGAGCACGCTTTTCAATGGGGTGACTATGATGCGAAACAGCTTGAGCGCGATGCAGGTTTCGCAGGCTGCCCTTCCATGCTCGAAGGCCAGTCTAACGCCACAACAAGACCTTCCCCTCGACGTAGGTAAGCGCCACCAGAATCGCACACCTCACGCTCTCCTCCTAGAAACGCTAGACACGAATGCGTGCAGATTCCGTCTTGTGGAACAGCCGTCCGCCGGCAAGCCGGCTGAGGTGGCCGTAGCCCGCGGAACTGAGGTGGCACAAGGTGCGAAGGCACTGATCTGCTCAAGCACTCACACCGACGGTTCGGTTCAGTTTGTTTTGTCGGTGCGCCGGGCACAACTGAAACTGTTCCAGAACCTGATCGCACGGCTTTCGACACACGACCTACGACCTGCGCAGTTCTCGGCCCTAGCAATCATTGAACAGAACCCCGGATTGATGCAGTCCGACCTGGCCAAGGCTTTAGCGATTGAACCACCACAAGTGGTGCCTCTGCTGAACAAACTGGAAAGCCGGGCCCTGGCGGTGCGGATACGCTGCAAGCCAGACAAGCGCTCCTATGGCATCTACCTCAGCAAGAGCGGTGGGACGCTGCTTCAGGAGTTGAAAACGCTCGCGGCTGAGAGTGATCAGGAGTCCACTGCCGCACTCACGCCGATTGAGCGCGAGGAGTTGCTGCGATTGCTAAAAAAGATTTACCAAACCTGAGAAATCAAAAGAGAGACTACTGAGCTCGCCTTGCAGCCCAGATCAGGTCTAAACGAGACCCATCTAACATCGGCGCATGAATCCTAGGGCTGAGCGCCCCACCGTGCTGACATTGCCCTGCCACCGGCTTACGCCACGGCAGTGCGCGTACTGAGTGAACTCAGAGACAAGATCTTCTATTTCGCGGTGACGTACGGTACGAATGACTATCTCTACGTCGACCGTAGAAGGTCATGGCGGCTTGCGAAAAACCAGCCCACGTAGACGCCGCGAATTGCTGACGATACCCGCAATCGCCGAGGCGTACCTGGCATACAATTTAGATTTGATTTGCAGGTTGTGTGTGTATGTGTGTGAACTAACTTGATCTTGACCGAGCTAAAAAGCGAGTTTTAGGGCATCGCCGATGCTGGACTAGGTACTGCCTCAACTAAGCGTGCGCGCGCCAATACCAGCTAGGTTGCGGCAACCGGTCAAGGCCATCACCACCTCCAACTCAGCACGTAGGATCTGGATTACATGTGCGACTCCAGGGGCACCAGCCGCCGCCAGTCCCCATATGTAAGGGCGCCCTACCAGGACCGCATCAGCGCCCAGTGCCAAGGCTTTGAACACGTCGCTACCACGGCGAATCCCACCATCCAGCAACAATGGCACACGGCCACTGACGGCGCTAGCGACCTCAGCCAGCACCTCGATCGTCGCGGGCACGGTATCTAGAATTCGACCACCGTGATTTGAGACGATGATACCATCGATCCCCTCGGCTAATGCTCGACGTGCATCATCCCCCGTCATCACGCCCTTGAGCACAATCGGCAGACGTGTCAGCGAACGCAGCCACTGCACATCTTGCCATGTAGGGGCAGCGGCCAACAAAGGGCCGCCTAGCAACAACCCACCTGCTGGCGGCGCACCTTCGCCTGAAAAACGCCGCATACCGCGAAGATTGGCCGCCTCGATCCCCGCCGGTAGTTCGAAGCCGGCACGCTGCTCGCGGTTTCGCGCACTGCTGACTGGCGCGTCCACCGTCAGTACCAGAACCTTATAACCGGCGATTTCCGCTCGGCGTACCAGATCACGGGTGAAGTCACGATCAGACTGGAGATATAACTGAAACCACAACGGATTTTGCGTCGCGTGGGCAATTCTTTCCAGCTCGACGCTAGCCTGGGTGCTGACCACCATGCCCGCTTGTACCGCCGAGGCAGCCAGCACCGTAGCCAGCTCACCATCGGGATGCGCCAGTTTCTGATAAGCCACTGGCGCTAGAAAGATCGGGTGGGCGAACGTCTGACCAAAGAGCTGCAGGCAGGTATTACCACCGGCCAGGTCAGCCAGCACGCTGGTCCGCAAACGCAGGCGCTGGAACGCCGCAGTATTCTCTCGCAGAGTCAACTCATCGGCGGCACCACCGGCGATGTAGGCCCACGCCTGCTCACTCATACGCTGACTGGCGAAGATCTCATAGTCAGTGACGGAGGCAATCGTCGGTGGAATCTGTGTCAATGCAGGCAGGGGTATATTCGTCATCTTCAGGTATTTGTCCAGTGACGTAGCAGATTGTGATAAACGCCGGTCAGGCGAATCAGCTCAGGGCTTTCAGGCACCTGCAGAGTTAAAGCCTGAATCGTCTCATCCAGCTCTAGCAACAGGCTGCGCTGACTTTCTTCGCGTACCAGACTCTGCGTCCAGAAGAAAGCGGCCAGGCGCTTACCACGAGTGACCGGTTCGACCCGATGCAAATTGCCGCTCGAGTAAAGCACAAGATGACCAGCCGGCAACTTGACACGTTGGCAGCCAAAACTGTCCTGCACCACCAGTTCGCCGCCATCGTATTCATCCGGTTCGCTGAAGAACAGCGTTGCCGAGACATCGGCACGAATACGGTGCGGTGTACCCGGTACGCTGAAAACTGCATTGTCGATATGGTTGCCGTAGGTACCGCCATCCGTGTAACGGTTGAAAGATGGCGGTAGTACTTTTAGTGGCAGAGTCACTGCCATAAAACGCGGGCAGCGGCCTAGTTGAGCAAGGATAAAGTCCGCCAGTTGCTGCGCCAGCGGATCGTCCTGGGCCAATTGTTGATTGGCCTTTGTCCTGACCGCGAGATGGCCAGCGGTACTACGCCCGTCCTGCCAGTCGGCGCGGTCCAGTGCCTCCCTACATTGCTGCAGTTGTTCTGCTGTCAATACATCAGGAATGGTCAGCATCATGGTCGATTATCTCCAGGGACTGTGATCAAGCATGTGCTCCAGGGCCTGTAGGTTAACGGCACGCTGACACATGCTGACAGCACCATCCCCCAATAAATACACCCAGAGCACCTTACATGCTCCGGGCGTTAGTCAAACGGCTAAGAGAATCAAAAGCGAAACTCGGTGCTGACCAGGTAGGTTCGAGGGTTCCCCAAGAACACACGAGTGCCGTTCCAGTTCGAAGAGCTGACGTACTCCTCATCGGTCAGATTATCAATATTCAGCCGGACATCGACATTCTCGTTCACCGCATAGGACGCCATGGCGTTGAAGGTCGTGAAGCTAGGCAACTTGCCAAAGGTACCATTAGGGATTATGCGGTTAGCATCATCCGGGCGCCCCAGATAGGAGGAGGCGCTGTGCTGCAAACCAGCGCCCAGGGTCAGGCCAATAGGCAGGCGGTAAGTGGTCCACAGGTTTGCGGTCATTTTCGGGGAGAACGCCAGCTCATCACCATTGGTGCGAACAACGCTACCATAGTCACCCGGGTTAGCGCGTTTACGCGCTTCGTCGAGGTAACTGCTGTGCTTACGCTCGCTGTCCATGAGTACGACCCCGCCGTAGATATCCCAGGCATCAGTGATCTTGCCCGATGCACCAAGCTCGATGCCTTTGACCACCTGCTTGCCGTGGCCTTTCAGACTATCTACAACTTCACCCACATCGCGCCCAGTGATCGGCACATCCTTCTTCTCGCTATAGAATAGTGCTGCCGTAGTGGACAGGCGATTGTCGAAGAAGTCCCATTTGGTGCCGAGCTCATAACCCACGATTTTCACTGGATCAGCACCATCGACGAATCCGGGGAACGCGTTGTCTCCGGTACGGGAAATATCCGAACTGGACAGATAGGAGCCTGGTGGTGTCGTAGAAACCCCATAGGCGGCATAGATACTGCCGTTCTCTGCGGGCTTGTAAACCAGACCGAGTTTGCCACCAACGGTGAACTCAGTATCATCATAGCCATCCACACCACCAGTGGACGCACCTGCAGCGTTCTTACTATCAATGTTCACGCTGTAGTTCTCGAAACGCAAACCAGCTGTCAGTTGCCATTGATCGTTAAACGCCAAGGTGTCGTAGAGATAGACCGCCACAGTGTCGATTTTCACGTCGTTGGTCTCGACGGCCGCCGGGCTGAGCGGCCCGTTACGATCCTCGTTAGGATCAAAAACGCTAGTTGCGGTGCGGTTCACAGTACCAAAACGGTCAGCCTCCGACTCCTCACGCGTCAACTCCAAACCAGTGGCAAGCGTGTGTCTAATTGAGCCTGCCTGAAAGGTTGCAGACAGGTTGGTCAAGTTGGTCAGACTAGTGTTGACCCGATCGTAGAATTGAGTCTGCGTGTTCACCATGCGTGTCGCTGTGGTGTACCCAGTCGGCACGGTAAAGCGCGCAACGCGATCAACGCGTGCCCAGCGAGTCTGGTTGCTGATCGTTAAGCCATCGGATAGGTCATGCTCGAAACGCGCGAGGAAGGAGTCGACGGTAGTGTCATCGTAGTCAGACTTCAGGCCATAGAACGCATCGCGATCAGCACCCGAAGTGCTCGGGTCGTAGCGCTGCATATCCTTTACCGCGGCAGCAGGTGTGCCCCAATCAGGACGATCATTCTGCACTTGGTGCTCATAGGCGAAAATTGCCCGCGTATTGGTACCGAGACCAAAGGCCAGGGACGGCGCCAGGCCCCAACTGTCTTTTTCCGCATGCTCGCGACCGGCCACGCCACTGCCTTCCAGCATCAGATTCAGGCGCAGGGCCGTGGTCTCGTTGAGTACCTGATTGGTATCCAAGGTAGCACGCCTGCGCGCCTCCGAATCATAATCGTCAAAACCATAACTAATGCCACCGTTAAGGAATTCTGCCAAGGTCGGCGTCTTGGTCACTAAGTTGACATAACCACCAGCACCGCCACGTCCGTTGTCAGACGCCGGTCCTTTGACCACTTCAACCTGCTCAATATTGAAGACATCACGGCTGTAGCTTCCGGAGTCACGCGAACCGTCGACGAAGATATTGCCGCTAGTATCGAAACCACGCAGGCTGAAGTTGTTGGAGTTGGTCGAAAAACCGTTCTCGCCAGCGCTGAAACTGATTCCTGGGGTGTTTTTCAGTACGTCAGTCAGGTTGCGTGCACCCTGTTCTTTATAGAGCCGCTCGGTGATCACATTGACGGTTTGCGGTGTGTCCAACAGCGGCGCGGTCGCCTTAGGCGAGGATAACTTGTCGACCTTGTAGCCTTGCTCGTGCACATCGGTGATTTTGACATCACCCAAGGTCACTGGGTGTTTACGCCCCTCTGTACTTTCCGCTGCCAAACCGTTTCCGGCCCAAGAGGCGACGGTGAGACCTATGGCAGAAGCCAGCAAGCGCCGGGGTGGGAGGCTTTCGAGATTAGTCCTACTGTCACGCATGAGAATCGATCCTGTTTGAGAACTGATCGTGATTCTAATTGCGAATTGATATCAATCAAGATTTACATTTAATTTACACATGTAATTTTGTAACATCGTATTATCAGGCATAGGGTGCATGATGCCCATCGAGGCGCAGATAGACAAAAGCCGGGACGGTACGCCGTCCCGGCTTTTGTTTGACCGATGAAAAACCCTGCCAAGAGTAAAACACCGGATCAGGTTCAACGTAGCACGGCTTCCGAACGGTGCAGGCCTGCGACAACCTGCCGCACCGTGTATCAAAATCTACCGGACAACGTCCTCCCTGCACCTATGCGGCTGGAGGTCGCACCTGACAGATCCCGCCGCCCTCATAGACTCTGGCTTCCCGTAAAAACCTGAGAGGTCGATCATGAAAAAAACATTGACGATGCTTGCTTGTCTGGCAATCGCGAGCCTGGCCCAAGCGGCTAGAGATCCGGAGGCGGTATTCAACCGCGCCTGCCAGATGTGCCACAACGGCCAGCTACCCATGGCGCCGAAGAAAGGCGACCACGAAGCCTGGAAGCCTCGGCTGGCACAGGGTAACGAGGTACTGGTCAAGCACGTGACTGAGGGTTTCAAAGCGATGCCGGCACGCGGTTTGTGCATGGACTGTACGGCCGAAGACTATAAGGCAGTCATCGAGTATATGTCCAAATAACCCCGGTACCTATCGCCCTAGGTGCAGCTCTGCTGAACGGAGGCGATGACAGGTGCGGCAGGGTGTCGCACCTGGCGTAAGCGCGAAGCATTGCTAAAGTGCCCCATTGGCCCACTCCAAACGCAGCGGCCATCGAGCAATGGATATGCATCGACAAACAGGACGTCGCCGCTCAATAGCCTGGACGCTTTACGCAAGCCTGCTGTTCGCCGCACTTCACTGTGGCCTCGGGCACGGCCAGGCAATCAGCCTTACCCTCAATGGCATGGGTGGAGCGTTCTGCGGCCATGCCGGGGCGGCGCCTAACGTCACCCGTTTCGATCATTGGCCTGGCGACACCTTGGCAAGCGGCAGCATGATCGACTGCCCACTGTGCAGCCATACTGGCCTAGCGTTCACGCCTCTGCTGCCCGACCTACCCGTTGTCCATCTCGCCAGTTCGCTTTCGCTCATTGTGCTCATCGCCTGGCCCCGCCGACTCTGGCCTACAGCCAACCCACGCGCCTCACCTGCTGCAGCCTGATCAAGGCTCATACCCACTCGTGCCCCTTGATGACCATGGCGAATAGTCATGCACACAAGACATGCCCGTCACGGCTGTATTTCGCAACAGGAACACCCAGAGCATGAAGAACAAAACACTTTGCTGCGCTGCCGCACTCGCACTGTCCAGCACAGCTGCAATGGCGCAGAGCAGCACCGTGGAACTGGCTGAGACCTCGGTAGTAGGGACCTCTATCATCGACCAGAACAGCGTGGATAGCTTCGCCAGCCTGACCACCGTGGTCGGCCAGGAGCAGATCCGCGACCTCAACGCCCTTGACCTGTCCTCGGCCCTGCGCCGCACACCCGGCGTAGTGGTGTCACGCTTCAACCCGGTCGGCTCGTTCGGCGGTGCCGAGGGCGGCGCCGTGTACATTCGCGGCATGGGTGCCAGCCGCCCCGGCAGCGAGATCAAGACCTACATCGACGGCGTTCCTTTCTATATGGGCGTCTGGGGCCACCCGCTACTCGACCTGCTGCCGATCAACGCCATGCAGAGCATCAGCGTCTACAAGGGGCCGCAGCCGCAGAAGTTCGGCAATACCTTCGCAGCCATCGACCTTGCGCCCAAAGTCGCCGAACAGGGCGACAATCATCATGGCGAACTGCAACTGACTGGTGGCAGCTTCCGCACCGCCACCGAGCAGGCCAGCCTGATCGGCCGGGAAGGCAATTTCGACTACCTGCTGGCCCAGGGCGCGGCCCACTCGGACGGCGATCGCAGCGACGGTGACGGCCGGCTCAACAACGGTATGGCACACCTGGGCTACCGGCTGAATGAAAACTGGAGCACCGGCTTGCTGGTACTCCACGCCAACAACCAGGTCTCCGACCCTGGCCAGAAGGGCCTGCCGGACACCAAGAACGGCGAGTTCCACACCCGTGGCACCCTGGCCTCGCTGTCCCTGGCTCATAATCACGCATGGGGCAATGGCAGCCTCAAGGTCTACCACAACGAAGGCCGAGGCTCGGCTCTGGATCAGACCGGCCAGGACGGCGACACCATCAGTGATTTCACCCTGCAGGGAATTCGCTGGGAAGAGCAACTGCGGCCCTGGCAAGGTGGCGAAGTAGCCTTGGGCCTGGACATCGACGAGAGCAAGGGTGAGGTGCACTTCAAGCGTATCGCCCCGGCGCCACAAGCGAAGTTCGATGCACCGACCCTGCGCGTGACATCGCCGCATGCCGCCATCAGCCACGCCTTTGCCCTCAACGATACCTGGACCCTGACGCCGTCGGCGGGTTTGCGCACCTATGAACACAACTTGTTCGACAACGCCACCGCTCCGCACGCAGGCTTGCTGCTGTCGTCGAGCAGTGTCGAGTTCCGTGCCAATGCTTCGCGCGGTATCAACTATCCAGGCCTTGAAGCTTCGGTTATGTCGGCCCTGATCCCAGCCCTGGGTGAAACCTGGAAGGATCTCAAACCCGAGAAAGTCGATCACCAGGAGCTTGGCGTGCGCTTCAACCCAACTGACGGCGCCACCGTGGACCTTGCGGTGTTCAAGGACAAGCTGCAGGACCGCTACCTGTTCGCGTTCCCGCCTTCGGTAGCTCGCCCGTCCTACATCAACCTCGGCGATTACAGCATCAAGGGCGCCGAAGCGACCTGGCAGCAGCGCTGGAACAGCAACTGGAGCAGCTTCGTCGGCTTTACCTGGCTCGATCCGTCGCTCAAAACCTTGCCGTATGCTCCGCAGAAGTCGCTGTCATTCGGCACCACCTACGAGGTGGGTCCATGGCGCCTGTCGGCCGATGCTCAGTATCAGAAGGACATGTATGTGCTGGCTGAGGAGCGCAGCGCAGGGGCCAGTAACTTCTCCAAGGTCGACAGTTTCACCGTGGTCAACATGCGCGTGGGCTATGCCGTGCCTGCGCTGGGCAAGGTCGGCGAAGTGTTCGTCGCCGTGGAAAACCTGTTTGACCGCGACTATGCCTACCGTACCAACTACCCAATGCCGGGCACCTCCGCGCAACTGGGTGTGAAAATGGGCTTCTAAGCCCCAACCGGACGCTGCCAGCAAACGCTGGCAGCCTTTGAAAGGAAGCGACACAGATGAAAGCACCGATTCTCGCATTCTTGCTGGCCTGCAGCCCGCTGCTGGCCATGGCCGACACCGCGCAGGAAAAGCAAAGCATCCAGCAGTTGATGCGGCATAACTTCGAGCGTCCCGATGCACCGCTGGACGTGGCACCAATCACAGTCGAGGGCGACCACGCCATCGCGGGCTGGGTGCAGGACCAGCGTGGCGGCCGCGCCCTGCTGCGCAAGGGCGCGCATGGGTGGCGGGTGGTGCTGTGCGCCGGCGACTCATTGCTCGACCCGGCCACGCTGCGCAGCGCCGGGCTGGCCGACGCCGACGCGGCGCAGTTGAGCGAGGCAGTACGCAACGCCGAAGCCACCCAGCCGCCAGAGCGGGTCAAACAGTTCGCCATGTTCCAGGGCGTGGTGAAGGTCGACAAAGATGCCGGGCACGGCAATCACTGACGCTCGCCAGTGCCCGAATGCCGGAACGGGCTATCTAGCCAGGTACGGGCAACCAACGACGAAAGCTCTCCGGCCCCTTGCCACTGAGTGGGCTCCAGGAAAACTCCCAGGGCGGGGGCGGCAGTCCGCCTCCTTCCTCCAGAGTGAACGTCGCCGGGCGTATACCGGCTTTCCACTCAAGCACTACATCCGCCATCGGCTGCCAGGCGATCACTAGGCCACGTGCCTGTGACATGTCTGCGGCGACCCACAGGGCAGCTGCAGCGGCCAAAAACGCCTCAATATGCTCTTCGGTTACCCGCTCTTTATAGGGCGAGCCCAGCAGCCAGCGGCAGACGCTGATGTAATACGTCCAGTCCAGCGCCGGATGATGCCGGTAGGCCCACGTCATGAAACGGCGGAACAGCTCCAACCCTTCCGGTGGGTCGAGCTTGAGCAGGCCTGGGCACACATCGAACAAGGTGTGCCAATACGGCAGCAGTCGAGCATCCAGGTGGACGAAGCTGCGGGCGTTGCAGGGGTAATCGGGAAACGGCAGGCGGGACTCATTTCCACGCGCAGGGCGAGTCTGGGTGTCGAATAAGGTCGACACGGTCAAAGGGCGCGACATCACGTGCTCCATACGTCAGATAGCCTTCAACAGGGCCCGACCTGGAATCAGGTGGGCGACCTGTGCTCATAGCGTTCAGGCGATCGGATCTGGGGAGGCACGCGGGTTGATTGATGGCCAGCGCTCTCGTGGAGAACAGGGGTTGGTATCAGGGTGTGTTGGAGGCTGCACCTGTCCGAACCGCATTGGCGGCACGGTAAGCGTGACGGGCAGCGGTGCTGCACCACCGTTCGCGCAACAGCAGTGACCAGCATCCGATACCACCGGCTTTCCGGCGGCATCCATGTCCAACACCACTGGCTGCATGCCCCCTGACGAGCAGTAACTGCCGGTCAGCAGTTGCGCCAGGCTGAGCTCGCCCAAGGTACTGGCCATCGGCAGCACCGATACCTTGAACAGAATGGCCAGCAACGCAGCGACCCAGAGATTGTCCCAGGTGCTACTGCGCAAGCCGCAGCGCACGGTCACGTCTCGCTAGACGGAGCGTGCGCGGGGTTCAGAGTCTTCATGACAGAGCTGATCCTCCAACGACGACATACGTCGCAGTGCTGGTTGTGCACACGAACAGGTAGGCACAGCCGAAAGCACTGCAATCGAAAAGCGGGTACAAGCCCGCTTCAGCGCTTGAGCGCTGGCAACGTCAGAGAGGAGAAGCTCGAGGGTTGGCCGATGGCCAGCAGTAGCGCGGTGGTGCCTGGCTACGCAGCTCGCGTTTGAGCGGCTTTGGCTTGGCGCAGGCCAAGAGCCAGGCAACAGCTAGCAGGAACAGCAGCGTGAGGAAGGTTGCTGAGCAGGTCGGGCAGGAGAACGGGTTGCTCCAGTCAGCGGCGGTCAAACCACTATCCTGTTTGGCCTGCAACGTTGAAGTGTCGCTGCCCAAGCTACAGAAACCGCCGCCGCCAACGCCGTTTAGCGCAAAGCCCAGTGCCTGCCCGTGGCCCAGGCCACAGCACAAAACATTGAACAGGACACTGAAATACAGGGCCCAGGCAACAAGGGGGCGATTGGAGGTCGCACGGTTCATGGGCGGCGACTCTAGCATCGAACCCATCGGGTTAGAAGCGCGGGAAGCGGCATGCATGCTGGACTGCCAAAGTGCGTCTGCGGCAAAATAGCGCGACCTGGAACTTTTACAGACCGCTTCAGATGCGGCTTAATGCGCAACTTACTTCATGGGGCGGTCCATGCTGTCACGCGTTCGCACTCACCTCTGGCTGCTCGCCTGCTTTGCAGTGGTGTTCAACCTGCTGGCGATGCCGCTCGACCGCTCCTTGCGCGCCCCGGCTGTCGACGAGTCACTGATTCTCGGTAGTTTCTGCAGCTTGCACGGCGTGCAGAGCTTGCCCAAATCGCTGCTTGCACAACTCAAACTGAATCAGCCCGAGCTGGCCGACCATGCTAACAGCAAGCTGCAAGCCGGTGATTGTTGCTGCGGCCACGCCGGCCAAGCATTGTTGGCCGGCGACTACTTCAAGCACTTGTTCCCACGTTTCTGGCCCGCCGAGTTGCTGCTCGGCCATGCCCCCGCCTTGCCGCTACCGCGTGAGCAGTGGCCCAACCTGAATCCTCGCGCCTCTCCCTTGGCCTGAACTGTCGACAACCTCTCGGTCCCGCGCATGACGCGCGTGCTGACCGTGCCCGACTTTTTTGCCAGGAAGCTTGTCCATGTCTGCGTTCCGTAGCGCCGCACGTGCTGCATTACCCGTGTTTGCCATCACCTGTGTTTCGACCTTGAGCCCTCTGTCCCGGGCAGTAGCCGAGACGCTACCCAGCGAAAACTCCACCTTGACCCTCGGCGCCGTCACCGTCAGCGGTGCCAGTACCGGCCCCTTGGCCACCAGCAGCGTGCTCAGCTCGGTCGACATTCTCGGTGGCGATATCCTTGAGAAGATGCCCGTTACCTACACCTGGGAACTGTTCAGCCGCGCGCCCGGCGTGGTGCTCACCGAATTCAACCAGGGCACCACGTCCGGCAAACTGTCGTTCCGCGGCTTCAACGGCGAAGGCGAAGTCAATGCGGTGAAGCTGTTGATCGACGGCATCCCCAGCAACACCAACGACGGCAACATGCCCTTCATCGACTCGGTGTTTCCCATGGACATCGACAGCATCGAGGTGGTGCGCGGTACCAGCGACCCGCGCTACGGCCTGAACAACATCGCCGGCAACGTCAATATCAACACGCGTACCGGCGGCAACTACAACAAGGCCCGCCTGCGCTACGGCAGCTTCAATACCCGTGAAGTGCAGTTGGCAAAAGGTATCGAGACCAGCAACTGGACACAGAACTACTTCTTTGCCCGCCAGCAGGTCGATGGCTACCGTGACCATGCCGATACCGAGCGCTACAGCTTCGGCGGCAAGTGGCTCTACACCCCCGACGATGGTAGCTACCGTCTTGGCCTGATTGCCCGCCACTACGAGTCAGAAGCCCAGGAGGTGGGCTACCTGACCGAGGATGACGCCCGCCATCATCCGCGCATGACCAACGACTACAACGCCACTGACAAGGGCACGCGGCGGATGAACCAGGTCAGCGTGCATTTCGACACCGACCTGACCGACACCTTGTCGTGGTCGGCCAAGACCTACCTCAATACCTTCGACGATCGTCGCTGGACGCAATACTGGCGTACCAGCGCGCAGCAGGAACGCGATACCTACGAGGATCAGTACGGCGCCATCACCTCGCTGACCTGGCGGCCAGAGGTGGACTGGTTGCATGCCTTCGCCCTGGAGGGCGGAAACGATGTGCAGAAGCAGCAAAACCGCAGCGAGCGCTATCGCACCGTCAGTCGCGTGCGCCAAGCGCAGACCCGCGATCAGGACTTCGATTTCAACACCGTCGGGGCCTACGTACAGGCCGAAATCGAGCCGTTCGAATCATTGAAAATCGTCCCGGCCTACCGCGTCGACAAGATCAGCGGTGATTTCACCAACAAGATGACTGGGCGGGAGTCGGACATCAACGACTATGGGCTGATCAAGCAGCCCAAGCTCAGCATCGTTTACTCGCCGTGGAAGTTCGCCAGCGTCTACGCCAACTGGGGGCGGACCTTCCAGGTCGGTACCGGCGCGGCGGCCTACAAGGTACCGCCACGCAATGAAGACCTGGAACCGTCGATCAACGAAGGTTGGGAAACCGGTGTGAAGTTCACGCCGGCCAGCTGGATCGATGGCCGTGTCGCCTATTGGCGCCAGGACGCCACCGGTGAAGTCAGTCGTCGCCTGAACGACGCGAGTGGCGAGTCTGACAACGTCGGCGAAACACGTCGCTGGGGATACGACCTGCAGGTCAACCTGCACCCTGACGAGCGTACCGAGGTGTGGATGTCGTACTCCTGGCAGTACTCGAAGATCCTGGAGCCCAGCAGTGCGCTACCTGGCAGCAAGGGCAAGGAAATCGACCACGTGCCCCACCACCTGTGGAATATCGGCATCAGTTACCAGGCCACCCCGGCGCTGCAACTGACAGCCTGGGCGAACGGGCAGACCAACTACTATCTGGAACGCGAGAACACGCAGGGCACCTACGGCGGCTACGTGCTGATGAACCTCGGCGCGACCTACAAGCTCAGCGAGACGATGAGCGTGGACCTGCAGCTGAAAAACCTTACCAACCGTTATTACGAGTATGTCTGGTATGACCCGGATGGGGCGGATGCCTCACTGCACTCGCCAGGTGATGGCCGTGCGGTGTATGCCGGACTGACCTTCGATTTTTGAAGGAGACAGGCTTTCGGTTTTCACTGAAATGAACTGTGTTTGGATCGGCCGAGGCTCCCGGTGGGAGCCTCGTCTGCGGTCAGACCGAATCCACTCAAGGGAGTGAGCATGCGGCGACGTATAGCTGCCCGAAAGTGATCAGACACGGAAACTGCGAACAAGATGCTTTAGACGGCTGGCTTGATGCTCAAGCTCAGAGCAGGCGCGCAGTGTAGATTGGAGGTTCTCGACGCCCTCCTGGTTGAGCGTATTGAGCTCAATAATGTCCATGTTGATCGATTCGACAACGGCGGTCTGCTCCTCGGTTGCTGTTGCGACCGATTGGTTCATACCGTCAATTTCACTAATTCGATGGGTCACACTGCCAAGGCGCTCGCCCACATCGTTGACAATCTCGACGCTATCCTGGCTGTGGCGTTGGCTCTGGCCCATGGTATTGACGGACGCGCGTGCACCAACTTGCAACTCCTCAATCATCTTCTGCACCTGTTGAGCGGAATCCTGAGTACGATGAGCCAGATTGCGCACTTCATCGGCAACCACGGCGAACCCGCGACCGGCATCTCCGGCGCGTGCTGCTTCGATTGCTGCGTTGAGTGCGAGCAGATTAGTTTGCTGCGAGATACTGGTGATAACTTCCAGAATCTGACCAATGTTCACCGTTTTGCTATTGAGCGCTTCGATATTCAAGCTGGAGTTGCAGATTAGGTTCGACAATTGGTTCATGGCAGCGATGCTGCGGGCAACTACCTGCTGACCCTCTTCGGCCAAGCATCTCGCAGCACTTGTTTGTTGTGAGGCTTGGGCGGCGTTGTGCGCGATCTCTTGCGCAGTTGCGCCCAGTTGATTGATCGCAGCCGCCATACTATTGGTGCGATTAGATTGCTCGTCAGATTTTACAATTGAAGAGCTCGAAGCGCTCACCACTCTCATAGCAACTTCCGTTACATGCTCTGTAACCGATGATACTTCACGAATCGAGGTATGGATACGCGATACGAATCGGTTGAACGCATTACCCAATGCACCGAATTCGTCTTGGCTATAAATGGTAAGGCGTTTTGTCAGATCACCTTCACCTTCGGCAATGCCCTCCATAGCGTAGATCATTGCATGTAGTGGCTTTAGCAAAATACGGATCAATAGGCCGAGCAAGGCGATGATGATAGCAACAGCAATCAAGGTAGCAATCACCGCTGACGCACGGAATTTGCTCAGCATTGAATACGCCTTGTCCTTGTCGACGGATAGACCGATGTACCAGTTAGCTGAGGGCAGGCCTCTAACTGGTGTGAAGGTCAGCAGGCGAGTCTGGCCATTGAGCTGAACCTCACTTAATTCCTTACTTAGACGCGGAGAGTGTCCCGGGAATAGATCTGATAGGTTCTTCATCACCAGATTCTTGTCTGGGTGCACCAAGATCTTGCCTTGGTCGTTCACCAAGAAAGCATAACCCATGCCACCAAAGTTCAGCGAATTTATGATTTCACTCAACCCGTTAAGAGACAAATCGGCGCCTACTACACCGATATTGCGTTCAGCGACGGCTACGACAGAAATTACCATCTCGCCGGTGCTGAGTTTGTACGGCTCAGTTAGGATGGGCCTATTGGCAGCCATACCATCCTTATACCAATTACGAACGCGTGGATCATAGCCCTCAGGCATCTTGGTTTGAGGGCTTATAATAAAACCACCGTTGACGTCACCTAGATAAACGTTTAGAAATCTTGAGACAAGGGCGTGTTGGCTCAAGAGAATGCCAAAGTTTTCAGCACCCGAAAACGCGGCAATGTTTTGAGCAACGTTTTGGACGAGTTGGATACGGCTTTCAAGTTGATTTTTTATGTTTATTGAAGTACTATCACCCATTTCAGAAAGGTAGCGCTCAAGATCCTCACGCATCGAATTCCGCTGAAGGAAATCGCTGTACAAAGTGAAAATTGAAAATGCGAGCACGACGATCAGAGAGGCTGCCAACAGAATTTTATGGTTAAAGCCAATATTTTTTTTCATACTTTTCAGCCTGCTAATATTTTATTGTTCAGCCCCACCACCTGAAAAAGCTCTAGGCGATTCCGATCTGCTGCCTGTCCACCTGCCGGAATGCCCCCACTAGAAGAGAAGTCCTGCCAACCGAGAGAATGGCAAAACTCCGCAAAGCCTCAAGCCTCTTCTTCATACTCACCCCTGGAACTTCCGAAATCATGTGAGTGCAAAACCAAATACTCACAAATCAGAATTTAAACTAAATGTGTCAAACGCGTCGATAGCTGCAAGCCGGCTATCGCCCACAAAAAATGTATTATGCCTACGCCCAACCACTCGCTATCACAATGAGTTTCAAAACACAGCCCATATACTTGGAAAAGCAAAAATCATTATCCGCACAACGTCATCGAACAACTGAACTACTTTTTTTGTGCCGTTTTTAATTATGTAACCAGCTCCGAATCAATCTCGTTTGCCTAACGCTCGGCCTGCTTTCTACCTGCTCGAACCTGGTGTAATCCTTGGTATTACATATCACATTCCCTCTCCTCTCGGCGCTCTCTCACCAATATATAGCTCTGGCAACCACCAATATATAGCTCTGGCAACCACCAATATATAGCTCTGGCAACGTTGATACTTCTCCAAACGCTGCCACCAGCCCGGACCCACCAAAATATCTCCACGGTAGGGAGTCAAAGGGGATCGAAGCCTTTTAGACTCTTCACCATTGGAAACCACACAAGAAATCTACCGCACTAGCGTCAACTTAATCTCAGGATTTTTCAGTACAGCCAACCAACAAAGCATAAAAAACACTAGAAATCTGAATATACTAATAAATAAACCAGAAACAAAATTGTCATGCCCCAAATCACTTTTAATCGGATCACAATTGCTCTAGTCCTGGCCATTAAAAGTTCAGCGCGGCACACAGAAAGCGGCTTCGATAAACGTCAAAGCAAACATCGCGATCGTCGACATTAGCGGTAACGTGACCCATATGGTTCATATGGACAATGTTCCTCTGCAGAGTCGAGAAATCGCGTTAAACACGGCTAGCATTGCTGCAGGGTTTGGCATCTCTACTAGCGAGTAAAAAAACGTCTTCATCTATGTTTATCAGCACTCCAACAAGGATTAGCACTGCAAACTGGCATGGCTCTTCTTAGAGGCAAGGAGCCGTTAATCGTGGATGGGGAAGTGGAAGTAATCGGTGCAATTGTAGCTTTCGGAGTATCCGAAGCCATGGACATCGAGTGCGCGCTGGCGGTGATTGAGCATATAAGGACCTACTGTCTGAGTGAGGCGAGCCCCACAAGAGATCGGCGCGCCTTTGAATTACCTAAGGCATTCTGCGAGCACCTGCGCTCCGTGCCGTGAAGCGATTTTGCTAGTAAATTAGTATAAGCACGCCGATCTCACACAATCTATCTGTAGACACGTACGCCCATTCATACAAATCAGCGTCAATTGTCAAATTGCATCCAGACTTAATACCCCACCGAACATAACGATAAATGGAGAACAAACCATGCTTTCAGGCCACGTTCTAAACACCCAAGAATACGGGATAAATAGCAGGAATTCATACTGACCCAGAGGCATAGATAGCAAATCTATGCCTCCCGAGTGAAACCAGCCCTTCCACTTCTAAAGCAGTACAACTCAATAGTCAGCTTGAGGCTCAAGGAACTAAAGCTTTGGCCAAAGCGCTGACGAGATATGGGATGTTATCCTTATTCAACCCTGCCAGATTTACACGCCCTGAAGGCGCCATATAGATACTTAATTCATCCCTCAGCATATTAACCTGGGTTACTGAGAGTGGCAGCAGAGCAAACATGCCCTTCTGACTCCCAAGGGTCGCCAAATCGATCTGCCCAACTTTTCCGTGACTGGCAAGCTGTTGACGCATGCTGTTGATACGCTGGGTAGACTCCACGAGCTCCGAGACCCACAGTTTCTTGAATGCAGGATCAGTCAGAATAGCGGTAACAACGGCCGCGCCGTGATTAGGCGGAGTAGAATAAACAGTTCGGGCAAGGTATTGAATATGTGATTTTATCGCTGACGAAGACTGTCCGTCTTTGCCGACAACAAACAGTGCCCCAATACGCTCACGATAGAGCCCAAAATTTTTGGAACACGAGAAGGCAATCATGGTTTCTGGAACGCGAGACAGAACTAACTGTAACGCTTTTACATCCTGTTCCAGGTTGTGACCCAAGCCTATGTAAGCAGAGTCAATGAGAGGCAGCATGCCTTTAGCCGCGATGAGGTCAGCGACTTCCGCCCACTGATCAATATTCAAGTCCGCGCCCGTCGGATTATGACAGCAGGCGTGCAGGAGCACGACATCCCCAGCGCGCCCGGACTGCAGGGCCTTAATCATACCGTCGAAATTGATCTTCTGGTGCTCTGCATCATAGTACTCGTAGGTCTTGATTTCCAACCCTGCTGCAGAAAACAGAGGCAGATGATTCGGCCAGGTTGGAGTTCCAACCCATATCGCGGCTTGATGGTTGCACGTCACTGCCAGCTTAGCTGCCAATTGCAAAGCACCCGTTCCACCCACAGTCTGACAACCAACGACGCGGCCCGACATAGGGCTGGCTTCACCGAATACCAGCGGCGCGACAGCATCCAAAAAGGCACTATTACCGTCCGACCCGTAATAGGTCTTGGAGCTTTCGGCTTCCAAGATCCGAGCTTCCGCCAATTTTACAGCCGCCATCACCGGTGTTTTTCCGTGATCATCCTTGTAGACGCCTACACCCAAATCGATTTTCTGGGGGTTTGGGTCGGCGGCGAACAGTTTGATCAAGCCGAGAACGGAGTCGCTTGGCAATTCTTTAAGCACTTCGAGCATGCGAAATCCTCCTGCAGGGTTAGATTTATTTGCGCTGAATAGGAGTAGACAACTACACGCACGATGCATAGCGACGAGAGGAAAAATGATCTTCATTTCCAATAGACGCTATGCGATCATAATACGTCATCATTGTTAGCCAGGCTAACTATACATCCCTACGAAAGGAGATAAAAGCTTGAATGCTGAGCATTTGACACTTGTCGATGAAATGCGCAAACGACTTCTGGTCATCAGCCAAATTATGCGTCGAGATACACAATCCCTTCCTATAACTACAACACAAGGTGCCGTACTCAGTCTGCTACAAGTCGCTCCGATGACTGTTAGCGAACTGGCGACGGCGGAGGGAATAAGAACACCGACCATGAGCCAGATTCTCACACGGATGGAAGAGGCGGGCTGGATAGAACGCCCGCAAGGCACGGGTAAAGGCAAGGTAATTTGCCTCAGCACTTCAGGCAAACTTCTTTGCGAAGAAGTTAAAACCAGGCGCAACCAAACCCTTAATGAGCGCTTCAAGTCATTGAGCGCTGAGGATATTGATAAAATCAAATCCACATTGGCACTACTGGACAAATTGATGGGCGCACCCAGGTGTTGATCTATGCTACTGCGTGGCGCCGCTGAGCGGCGCCCGGCAGAGAACCTTTAAAAAATATTGATTGGATACTCTAAATAGACACGAACTTCATTGGCACTGACGTTATAAGCCGCTGCGTTACGAGAGACACGAACGATCGAGCTACGCACCTTGAAGCTCAGGTCTTTCAAACCGCCATCCTGTACAACATACCTAATTTGGTTGAATAGCTCACTCTCATCGCCGTCGCCTTGAGGAGTATAGATGTTCTCCCCTTTCACATAAGCAAAGCGATAGGACAGCCCCGGCATGCCGACCGCTGCGAAGTCATACCCATAGCCAATCTGCCAGGACACTTCATCTTCAGCATTGAAGTCTGAGAAAAAGGAGTTCGCCAGGAGGAATGTCGAGCCACCATCACCCGGACGGCCCAGGCTTTGATTACCACCGTATGGGTATCCAACGCTACCGCTACTTTTTTGGTAGGCGAGAACAAAAGAATGACCTTCAATTTTGTAAGTAGCAGACAAGCTCCAGATATTATTTTCATCACCACGCCCAAGGCGAGCGGAAAACTCATTATCAAGAGCTGTGTGATACCCCCGCAGATCCATGGTTAAAGAAGAGCTTTTGCTCAAGGGCTGCGTGTACAAAAGTGCGCCGTATGTCTTTTCGAAAAAGTCTTTATCCCAGGAACGGTATGCTGTTGCCTGGAAATTTTTTGAAAATGAGTACGTGCCACCCACAAGATCAATTTGATTCAGCCCTGCACTATCATGCCCCTCTGCCCCTTTTCGTACTTCAGACGTAAAGTGTGCCGCATTTAGATCGAGCCCTGCAATCTCTTTGGAACTCACCGACACTCCAGTGTAAGTTTCTGGCAGCAAGCGTGAATTCGAATAATTGAGCACAGGGTATTCAGGCATCTGATCACCATACTTGATGATCGTTTTTGAAACCTTCACATTGATAGCCGCACCGCCACGCGCCAGATCATCAGCCGGATTACCGGAACTATCTTGTTTGAACATATCGATAGAACTACTACCTGTCCGACCACCACCGCCATCCAGGCGAACAGCGTACATACCGAAAACATCTGCCGACACCCCAATTAACCCCGGGGTATAGCCGGAAGTAAATTTTGCGATTGCCGCCTGACCCCACTCGCGGCGATCCTGCACACCGTGCTTGAAGTCCCGATCAAAAACTGCATTTCTCAACAAAACGCTGAGTTTACTGTCATCGATTACAGCCCCTAAGTTGTCGGCGCCAAATACTGTCCCCGAACCTAGCATTAGCAGAAACGCACAACCCTTAAAGCTCTTCATAAAAGTTGACCTCTAGATTATTTTTTCTCAACTTAAAGCGATTACAGCACTCCCTAACTCACCACTTTCTCAGCAGCAGTAACCATGTCGTTACTCCAGCACAGGCAAGAACCGCAGCCGAGAAGATCATTGCATGCGCCAGTCCTTCCGAAAAAAATTCAGATTCCGCGACCGCCCCCCGCCCGTATACGAATAGCCCGAGCAATGAAATACCAAGAGTGCTACCAACCTGGCGACAGGTTGTATGGACTCCGGAAGCCAAACCACTAAGTTGGGGCAGCACACTGGAAACCGCACCATTACTTGTTGATACGCTCAACAATCCAAACCCGCACCCTGTTAGAGCAAGGAAAACCTCTACTAACACTTGAGACCTTAGATTCGTAGCAACCGCCAAAAGCAACATCGCTCCTGCCGCACAGAAAGCTCCGACGATAAAACCGTTAAAAGCCCCCACTCGAGCCATAACCCTACCCCCTACCGACGCAGAAACGCTCATCATGAGGGTCATGGGAATAAAGGCAGCTCCGACCGTGACGGAGCCATAACCAAATTCTTTGTAGAAATAAATTGAATAGAAAAAAAGTACGCCAAACAATGACATAAAGAAAGCAGCGCCACCGACGTTTGCCATGACAAATTTTCGGTTGTACCAAATACTTAATGGCATCAACACCTGCTGACCGCGGCTTGTTTTCAAGTGCTCAACCACAAGAAATGCAATCAACCCCAGCCCCGCCACTAAGAACGCACAGCAGACAAGCATCGAATCCCAACCGAGCCTGCTAGACTCATTAAGACCAAACACCAAACAAGACAGCCACACTATACTTATCAGTGTACCTGACACATCCAAAGAGTATCTCTCAGCTGGTAGGCCATGTTGATGTATCGACAATGTCTTCCAACAAGAAACCAACGCACATACACAGAGCACCACTGACAGTAAAAAGCCCGCGCGCCAACTTACCAGTTTTACAGCCACACCTCCCACAAGAGGACCGATTATCAGACCAATGCTAGCCACACCAGACCATACGCCGATCGCACTTGATCGACGCTTCATGTCGGTGTACTCATTTACCAAGATCGCCAACGTCTGAGGAATATAAATCCCCACTCCAACAGCCTGAATCATTCGTCCAATCAACAGCCACATAAGCTCACTCGCCGACGTGCAAATTAACGCACCAGCAAGGAAGATCACCAGGCCAGCCAGCATTGCCCAACGACGACCAAATCGCCGCCCAAGCGCAGAACCAGGCATTAAGGAAGTCGCAAGCCCCAGCATATATACAGTAGCAACCCACTGCATGTCAGTCGGACTCGCCAATATATCTTTGCCGATATCTGGCAACAGCACACCAATCATTGACGCATTGAACATCGCTAGCATCAGCGCGACGCACATTGTCATCAGGACGGTTATTGAACCGCTATCAGAGGCAATTCCCTTAAACCTAGGGGTCGCGTAGCTCACTGTAATACTCGCTTAATTCTTAATTTAGTCGCACGGGCATACATGCGCATCAAATCAATAGCACGCAACAATACAGATACAGCGCTCACAACTACAGGATTGACGATACGTGTCTTGTATGCAGCCAGGATGGGGGGGGGCCCCACCCTCTCAACCAACGATCAAATTCAGACCGTATTACCCTCAAGGCTAGGTTGAATTTTCTCGGAACTTACCACTTTAGGCTTTGTTACCAATATTGCCACGGCAGCTGCTGCAAAGAAGACTACGCAATAGTGGGCGGGCGCAAACGGACTATTAGTCCACTGCTGAATCAGAGTAACAAAGAAGAGCGAGAAGCCACCAAACACCGTAGCCGCAAGATTGTAGGAAATTGAAAGCCCGATCCCTCGAACTTCTACTGGGAACAACTCCGACAGGTAAGTTGGGCTAGGCGCATAGACCGCCGCAATCAAAACGGCAAACCAACACTCGACCAAAACTAGGGAGTAGAAGCTCGGATTGTCAATGATATACCCGTACGCTGGGTAGATGGTGAAGGTAAACAACGCCAGACCAACAACCAAAACCTTGTTTCGCCCAATTCGATCACTGAGCATACCAAACATCGGTATCAGAGCCATTCGTAGCAGGACTGCAATCAGGAGGGCTTTAAACGCCTCGCTTTGATTCAGACCGAGTGTTTGCTTAGCATACAGTGGCAGGTAGGTGATGATGACATACGACATGACGTTGACCGCTGCACTGACGATGGTGCCAGCCGTCAATTGAGCAGGGTAGGTAGTAAACACTTTGCTGAGCGGAACCTTGACGCCCTGCACCTTCTTAAATTCTTCAGGCTCATCGAGATGACGGCGGATATACAAACCGACCGGCCCAATGAGCAATCCGACCAAGAATGGCAGACGCCATGCCCAACTATCAATGGATTCCTGCGAAAATACTTCGAAGAGCATCACACCTACTATGGTCGACAGAAGAGCGCCAGATGCTTGCGCAAACATCTGCCAGCTCCCATAGAAATTCCGCTTATGTGCAGGAGCGCATTCAATAAGATACGAAGTAGCGCTGCCGAACTCACCGCCTGCAGAGAAGCCCTGGATCAGGCGTGCAACTGCGATAAGGACCGCCGCCCAAATTCCAGCCTGCTGATAGGTGGGTGCAAAAGCAATCATTGCGGTCGAAATAAACATCAGCAGAATTACAACGTTCAGTGCACTCTTGCGCCCGTGACGGTCTGCGTACAGGCCGAGCATGATCGCGCCCAGCGGCCTGGCCACGAATCCAATCCCGACACTTAGTGTCGCAAGTAGAAGAGCCGCCGACGGATCATCGGTAGGAAAGAACAATCTACTGATTGTAGCTGCCAGGAAACCGTACACAATGAAATCGTACCATTCCAAGGCGTTACCGATTGTAGCCGCAAGGATAACTCGCCAAGGCTTCAAGCCAGTCGCTGTGTTCATTTTATTCTCCGGATCGCGATTGTTCATTGGCTAGCTTATTATTATTAGTTAGCCTACCTACTTATAAATGAGTGTCAAATCCTTTTGAACACTTCACCTTTGGATACTTCCCTTTTCGTTGCACCCTTACAGTGCCGGTCAGATTAAAAAATCTTGCCCAGGTCACTTTGCCGGCAATTTGCATACCAGGACTTCATTTAACAGCCGACCCCACACATTGCAGTGGAGGAAAATATAAAAACCATCTTGTGCAAGTAAAAAAAGCACCTACATAACTCAAGAAGCGTGAAAACTTGAACAATGCAGATGCAAAGAGACCACCGGTGATGCGACCCAATAATGGGACGTGCAAAAATTTCAAGACGGTATCAGTTATGCACCCCGTCTTTATCTTCAGGGGTCGCCAGCACAAGCAACGCACCTAGCGCAATCAGAGCCCCCAGTACGTACAAGGCAAGTGAAGAGCTTTGAGTGGTATCACGTACCCAACCGATCATGGAGGGCGCCAAGAAGGATGCAATACTTCCGAAGCTACTGATCAAACCCAAGCCACCCGCCAAAACTGCCGGCGCAATGAAGGTTGGTGGCAGCTGCCAAAACATGGATAGCGCTGCACTCGAGCCCATACCCAGGAAGATCAACGCAATCATTACCACCCATGTGTTTGCTGGGAACGCACCCGCCACTACCAGCCCGATCGCTGCCATAACCAAAGAGATAAAAAGGTGCCATCTGCGTTCGTCATTGAGGTCGGAGGATCGCCCCATGTACACCATGAATGCTGCGCCAAAGATATAGGGGACTGCGGAAAGTAACCCAACTACACCGTCGTTACCGATTCCAGTACCATGAATAAAAGTCGGCAGCCAGAAAGCCGTAGTATTGACGGACAAGCGGACCGCAAAATAGATACATACCAGTAGCCAGACGTTCTTATTGCTAATGATTTCTCTGAAGGTGCTAGCTTTCGGGCCTTCTTGAGGCTGACTGACAGCCCTTACTGCATAAGCCTTCTCTTCGTCGCTGAGCCACTTAACGCTGGTCAGCGTGTCGGGCAGAAATCTCCACACAACAAGGCCGAGCAGCACAACAGGCACACCTTCAAACAGGAACATCCACTGCCAGCCATGGAGACCGAGGACATGATGGAATCCTACGATTATGCCTCCGGAGAGTGGGCCACCTAGAATGCCTGCAATCGGAACCGCGAGCGCAAACAAGGCGATGATGCGACCGCGATAATGCTTCGGGAAGCAACAGTTTATGTAATAAAGAATTCCAGGAAAGAAGCCCGCCTCGGCCGCTCCAAGGCAGAACCGGAGGAAGTAAAATTCCTGCGGGGTAGTTACGAGGAACATCGCTGTCGACATCGCGCCCCAGGCGCACATCAGAAAGGCGATCCATCTGCGGGGGCCAAACCTCACCAATGCCAGGTTGCTGGGAACACTGAACAATGCGTACGAAACGAACAGCAGGCCAGCACCGAAGCCATATACGGTTTCGCTGAAGGCCAAATCAGCGCTCATCTGGCTCTTGGCAAAGCCAATGTTAATCCGATCCAAGTGAGCAAACAGATAGCAGACAATCAGCAAAGGCATCAGGCGCAAGGACACCTTACGCCAGACGCTATCGACCTCTTCATACAAAGACTGACTTGAAGCAGAGAATTGGCTCATATTTTTGTTCTTCTTTTATAGGCTGTATCACGAGCAATTGCAGATGCTCACCAGTGATCACCTTCTGCCCCAAGCTGGAGGAACCTGCAAAGACAGTGTCGAATCAGCGCGTCACGCCGCAAACGTAACGTAGCGCGGGCCCTGCCGTCGTCAGCGGATCAAACGCCAGGGGCTGGCGGCGTCGATGACCACCGTTCACGGACATGCCAATTCGGAAGCGGAACCAAGAGCTGCCTCTTTTCCTGGCATCAACTGCGCTGATGCTCGGATCATGCCTATAGCGTTTCGTTGTCATTATCGCGCCCTCGCCACATGGTTAACATGTTAACCTAGTAAACGTGATTTCATTCACGCACGCAAGCGAATCAGGATAGAAAAATCTCTTCAGTTGTCGGCTAAACGAGATAAAAGCCTTAAAACATAGAGCTTTCAGGGGGTTAGCACTCGAGCGCATGGAGATAGCTTGGAAGGGACCAGCCAATAAACATTGTGAACATGTTTACTAAGCTAGCTAAGCATAGCCCCGCTGGCGAAGAGAGGGGGCGAGCACACCCACCCCGCCTTCGCGGAACCAAGGGTGTGCTGGATAGGTGATATGAGCGAAAAGTTGCGCCCGAGGGAGAGCCCAGGCGGAAAAAAGGGGGGGGGGGTGATCAAGGAGATATGGCTTTTAGCTCATCCAAAAGCTTCAGGAGTTGACCTAGCTTTTCCTCCCCAAACTGCTCAACCAAACGACGGTAATTCTGCTCCATGTCGCCTGACATTTCGACGAAGCGCTGCTGCCCTTGCTCAGTTAGACCTACCAATACGCGCCGCTGATCTCCAACCAATCGCCACCGGCGCACAAGCCCGTCTCGCTCCAAGCGGGTAAGAACACCCGACATGCTGGGCTTGAGGATGCAAGTCAGCTTGGCTAGCTGATGACCTTCCAGCTCCCCTCGCTGACGGAGAATTCGAATAATCCTCCACTGCTGCTCTGTGAGATCACGCGCATTCAGCGAGGGACGGAAAAAAGCCATGGCAGCTTCCCTCCCCTGGAGCAGGGAGAGGGTTAACGAAGGTCTTGGGCTCGACATAATGTATTCAAGTGAACTAAATGTTCAGCAGCTTAGGTAGGTCCTACCCCCCACGCAAGCCCTCTCATTGCCGCACCCGCGCCGACAATTAGCAATCAATGCCCCGCGCACCAGGGTGTGCCACCCCCTAGCGACCTTCGCCCGATCCAGGTTGGGGACGATTTCGAGCCGCTTGACCATTGTTAACATCTTAACTATAAAGGAAACATGTTTACTATATTGGTCGTTACCGTCATGTGCGATCAAACCCACCAGGAGACACTTGATGCCCCCTATTCCGCACGCTAGAGCGAACGGAACCCTCTTCGGGATCGCGCTGAACTACAAAGGTCTGCTTGATCAACAGCTAGCTGACTTCCACGAGCTGCCCTATAAGCAGCCTCCCCAAAAGCCGGTCCTGTTCATCAAGACGCCTAACACTCGCAATGAGCACAGGGCGGCGGTTGTTCGCCCGACCGGAGAGCGCCTCCAGCCTGGCCCCGCTCTCGGGGTTGTCATTGGCAAACGCGCAAGCCGAGTAAGCGAAGGCGATGCCCTGAGTCACGTTGCCGGATACGTGATCGTTAATGAGTTCAGCCTGCCGGAAGACAGTTACTACCGACCAGCGGTGAAAGCCAAATGCCGGGACGGCTTCTGCTCTCTCGGCGAACAAATCATCCCAGCCGACGAGGTTGCTGCTCCACAAGACCTCACCATCAGGCTCTACGTAAACGGCGTGGTTGTTCAGGAAAACACCACCGCTAACCAGGTGCGCTCCGTTGCCCGCTTGATTGCCGAGCTGAGCGAGTTCATGACTCTCGATGAGGGTGACGTATTGATCACCGGCACCCCGGAAGGCCGCGTCGACGTTCAGCCAGGAGACCTGGTGGAGGTTGAAATCACTGGCCTTGGTCGCCTGAGCAACACCGTAGTAGCTGAACAGGGGAAATCCGCATGAAACATGCTCGCGTTCAACTCAACGGGCAGAGCTACAGCGTCGAAGTGATCGATGGCAATCGCGTGCGCTTCGACAATGGCCAGGTGCTCGGCGAGCATGAAGTCACCTGGCTTCCTCCAGCCAATGGCAATATGTTCGCGCTAGGTTTGAACTATGCCGACCATGCACGCGAACTGGCCTTCACTCCGCCAACCGAGCCGCTCGCATTTATCAAATCGCCAGGCACTTACACGGGCCACAACCAGGTCACCTGGCGCCCGGATAACGTCGAGTACATGCACTACGAGTGCGAACTCGTTGCCGTAATCGGCAAGCCGGCGAAGAACGTTAAACGCGAAGATGCTCTTCAGTATCTGGCTGGGTACACAGTCTGTAACGACTACGCGATCCGGGACTACCTGGAAAACTATTACCGCCCAAACCTGCGAGTAAAAAACCGCGACGCCACCACTCCGGTAGGCCCGTGGATCGTCGACGCTGCCGACGTTCCAGATCCGTCCAACCTCAAGCTGCGCACCTGGATCAACGGTGAGCTGAAACAGGAAGGCACAACCGCGGACATGATCTTCGACATCCCCTACCTGATCGAATACTTCTCAAGCTTCATGACTCTGCAGCCGGGCGACATGATCGCCACCGGCACCCCAGAGGGCTTGGCCGACGTGGTACCAGGCGATGAAGTGGTCGTTGAAGTGGAAGGCGTCGGTCGCCTGGTCAACCGTATCGTCAGCGAAGCTGACTTCTTCAAGAACAACAAGGCGTGAACATGATCAAGCACTGGATCCACGGCCGTGAGGTCGAGAGCAAAGACACCTTCATCAACTACAACCCAGCTACCGGCGAGGCCATTGGCGAAGTCGCTAGCGGCGGTGCAGAAGAAGTGGCACAAGCCGTTGCCGCAGCCAAGGACGCGTTCCCGAAATGGGCCAACACGCCTGCCAAGGAACGCGCCCGCCTGATGCGCAAGCTGGGCGAGCTGATCGACCAGAACGTGCCGAAACTGGCCGAACTGGAAACCCTCGACACCGGCCTGCCGATCCACCAGACCAAGAACGTGTTGATCCCCCGTGCCTCGCACAACTTCGACTTCTTCGCCGAAGTGTGCACCCGCATGGACGGCCACACCTACCCGGTCGATGACCAGATGCTCAACTACACCCTGTACCAGCCAGTGGGTGTATGTGGCCTGGTGTCGCCGTGGAACGTGCCGTTCATGACCGCCACCTGGAAGACTGCACCGTGCCTGGCACTAGGCAACACCGCGGTCCTGAAGATGAGCGAACTGTCGCCGCTGACCGCCAACGAACTGGGCCGCCTGGCCGTCGAAGCCGGCATCCCTAACGGTGTGTTGAACGTGATCCAAGGTTACGGCGCAACCGCCGGTGACGCCTTGGTCCGCCACCCAGACGTGCGGGCCATTTCCTTCACTGGCGGCACCGCCACCGGTCGCAAGATCATGCAGACTGCGGGCCTGAAAAAATACTCAATGGAGCTGGGCGGTAAATCGCCTGTGGTGATCTTCGAGGACGCAGACCTCGACCGTGCCCTGGATGCCGCGCTGTTCACCATATTCTCGCTTAACGGTGAGCGCTGCACCGCCGGTAGCCGCATCTTTATCCAGGAAAGCGTCTACGCGCAGTTCGTCGAAACCTTCGCCGCCCGTGCCAAACGCCTGATCGTTGGCGATCCGACCGCCCCAAAAACCCAAATCGGCTCGATGATCACCCAAGCGCATTACGACAAGGTTACCGGTTACATCAAGATTGGCATGGAAGAAGGCGCTCGCCTGGTCGCCGGCGGCCTGGAGCGCCCAGCCAACCTGCCGGCGCACCTGGCCAAAGGACATTTCATCCAGCCAACCGTGTTCGCCGACGTAAACAACAAGATGCGCATCGCCCAGGAAGAAATCTTCGGCCCTGTGGTGTGCCTGATCCCGTTCAAGGACGAAGCCGAGGCACTGCTACTGGCCAACGACACCGAATATGGCCTGGCCTCGTACATCTGGACCCAGGACATCGGCAAGGCTCATCGCCTGGCTCGTGGCATCGAGGCCGGCATGGTGTTCATCAACAGCCAGAACGTACGCGACCTGCGCCAGCCATTCGGCGGTGTGAAAGGCTCCGGCACCGGGCGCGAAGGTGGCCAATACAGCTTCGAGGTCTTCGCAGAGATCAAGAACGTGTGTATTTCAATGGGTAGCCACCACATCCCTCGCTGGGGGGTGTAACCCTTGTTCCACCGGGGTGCAGCGTGGGTCGTTCTGACGGATAGCTCGCGCTGCCCCCCCCCCGGTGACCTCACAACAATAAGGAGTTTCATCATGGGCAAGCTGGCACTCGCCGCCAAGATCACTCATGTTCCCTCCATGTACATGTCCGAGCTGCCAGGGCCGCGCCACGGCTTTCGCCAGGCAGCCATCGACGGGCATTACGAAATCAGCCGCCGCTGCCGTGAGCTGGGCGTGGACACCATTGTCGTATTCGACACCCACTGGCTGGTCAATGCCAACTACCACGTGTTGTGCGGGCCGCATTTCGAAGGCGTGTACACCAGCAACGAACTGCCGCACTTCATCAGCAACATGCCATACGCCTTCCCTGGCAACACCGAACTGGGAAAGCTGCTGGCCGATGAATGCAACCGCTTCAACGTCGAGACCATGGCCCACCACGCCACCACCCTCGGCCCGGAGTACGGCACCCTGGTACCGATGCGCTACATGAACCAGGACCAGCACTTCAAGGTGATTTCGGTCTCGGCGCTGTGCACCTCGCATTACCTCGCCGACAGCGCACGCTTGGGATGGGCCATGCGCAAGGCGGTGGAAGACCACTACGACGGCACCGTGGCATTTCTGGCCAGCGGTTCGCTGTCGCACCGCTTTGCCCAAAACGGCCAGGCGCCGGACTTCGCCACCAAAGTGTGGAGCCCCTTCCTGGAAACCCTCGACCACCGTGTGGTGCAAATGTGGGAAGACGGTGAGTGGGAGGCGTTCTGCGGGATGCTTCCGGAATACGCCGCCAAAGGCCACGGCGAAGGTTTCATGCACGACACGGCGATGCTGATGGGTGCGCTGGGTTGGTCCAAGTACGATGGCAAGGCCGAAGTGGTAACGCCTTACTTTGGCTCTTCGGGCACTGGCCAGATCAACGCGGTCTTCCCGGTTACCCCCCAGGACGGCACGGCCATCCCGGCAGCGCAGGCCGCCAACCCCGCCAACGTAGTGTCCACCAGCCGCCTGTAACCCACCTGTTCGGACCTGGCCGTCCCGGCGATGGCCAGCCGTTCCTCGCCGAGGATGCCCCTATGCCACACCTAGTTCTGCTCTATACCCCAGACCTCGAAAAAGAGGCCGACATTCCCGGCCTGTGCCGCGCCCTGGCCGACACCATGCTTGAACAACGCGATGCCGAAGGCAAAGCGGTATTCCCCACGGGCGGCACCCGCGTGCTGGCCTACCCTGCGGCGCACTGCGCAGTGGCGGATGGCAAGGGCGAATACGGGTTCTTGTACGCCAACCTGCGCATGGCGACGGGCCGTAGCGAGTACGTGCACAAAACCGTCGGCGATAACCTGCTGGCAGTGCTCAAATCCCGCCTGGACCCGCTGCTGCAGCAACGCCCGATCGGCATCACCCTGCAAATAGACCAAAGCACCGCCCAGGTCTACGACGCCAAACACAGCACCCTGCACCCGCTGTTCAACCGCTAGTTCGAGAGACTTTTCCCCATGCTAGACAACGCAATCATCCAGCAAGCAGCCGACCGCCTCGACCAAGCCGAACGCAGCCGCGAGCAGGTCCGCCAGTTCTCGCGGGAACACCCCTCAATCACCATCGAAGACGCCTACGCCATCCAACGCGCCTGGGTCGCCAAGAAGATCGCCAGCGGCCGCAAACTGGTGGGCCACAAGATCGGCCTGACCTCGAGGGCCATGCAGGTGTCGTCGAACATCACCGAGCCCGACTACGGCGCCCTGCTCGACGACATGCTGTTCGATGAAGGCACCGACATCCCCTTCGAGCGCTTTATCGTGCCGCGCGTCGAAGTGGAGCTGGCGTTCATTCTGGGTAAGCCACTGAAAGGCCCTAACGTGACTGTATTCGACGTGCTCGACGCCACCGAGTGGGTGATCCCTGCACTGGAAATCATCGACGCTCGCATCCAGCAGGTCGACCCGCACACCCAGGCCACGCGCAAGGTGTTCGACACCATTTCCGACAACGCCGCCAACGCCGGCGTGGTGATGGGTGGGCGCGCCGTTCGCCCCAACGACATCGACCTGCGTAAGGTGCCAGCAGTGCTGTACCGCAATGGCGTGATCGAGGAGTCCGGGGTCAGCGCCGCCGTGCTCAACCACCCCGCCAAGGGCGTCGCCTGGCTGGCCAAGAAGCTGGCCGCGTACGACGTCACCCTTCAGCCGGGCCAGATCGTCCTCGGCGGCTCCTTCACCCGCCCGGTCGCCGCGCGCCCCGGCGATACCTTCCACGTCGACTACGACATGCTCGGCTCCATCGCCTGCCGCTTTGTCTGAGGACCTGCCCATGGACATGCCTATCAATCACTTCAAGCAACGCCTGCGCAGCGGTGAGCCGCAGATTGGCCTGTGGCTTGGCTTGGCCAATGCCTACTGCGCCGAGCTGGCCGCCAATGCCGGCTTCGACTGGCTGCTGATAGACGGCGAACACGCGCCCAACGACCTGCGCGGCATGCTCGCACAGCTACAGGCGGTAGCGGCCTATCCCAGCCAGCCGGTAATCCGCCCGGTCATTGGCGATACCGCGCTGATCAAGCAACTGTTGGACATCGGCGTGCAGACGTTGCTGGTGCCGATGGTTGAAAACGCTGAACAAGCGCGGCAACTGGTAAAGGCGGTGCACTACCCTCCCCAGGGCGTACGGGGGGTCGGCAGCGCGCTGGCGCGGGCTTCGCGCTGGAACACTATCCCCGGCTACCTTGACCACGCCGACGAGCAGATGTGCCTGCTGGTGCAGATCGAGAACAAGGAAGGCTTGGCTAACCTGGACAAGATCGTCGCAGTCGACGGGGTGGATGGCGTGTTCGTCGGCCCGGCAGACCTGAGTGCTGCGATGGGCCACCGCGGTAACCCCGGCCACCCCGAGGTACAAGCAGCAATCGAAGATGCAATCGTTCGAATCAGCAAGGCTGGGAAAGCCGCTGGCATTCTCAGTGCAGATGAAAAACTTGCTCGTCGATATCTTGAGCTTGGCGCCAAATTCGTCGCGGTAGGTGTTGACACTACTGTCTTTATGCGCGGACTGCAGACGCTCGCGGCACGCTTCAAGGACACTCAGCTTCCAAATCAGAATGGCGGCAGCGTGTACTAACCCACCCCGGCTCCAGCTGTTCATACGGCAGCCCCTCAATCCTGATTGACGGGGCTGATTCTCTTGAGTTCATCTAACAAATCCAGAAGATCGCGCAGGCTGTCTCTCCCCAATTCCATCTCCAACCGGTCATAGCACTGGTTGATGTCTTGCTCGACCAGCCCATAGAGCACTTGCCCACGACCAGAAAGAGTCACCAATACGCATCGCTGATCGACTTCAGAACGCTGCCGGCTGACCAATCCTTGGGCCTCCATTCGCTTGAGAACCCCGGTCAAGCTCGGCTGGAGAATACAAGCCAGCTCAGCCAGCCGATAGATCTCCGTTTGCCCGTTCTGATGCAACACGCGGATTACCCGCCACTGCTGACTGGTAACGCCATGCTCATTGAGTACCGGCCGGAAAAAACTCATTGCTGAAGCCCGAGCCTGAAGCAATGCAAGCGTTAAGGAAACTCGATAGGTTGCGTTAGACATTTGAATCCATAGAGAGGCATGCCAGCGCCTCGAGCGAGGTGTGCAGGAGAGCGCATGTGATAGCCCGAAACATCGATGGGCCCGAATCAGCGGCAAAGGACCTATGCCGCTTGATTCAGGCCCATTCAGTTACCTTGAATCGATAGCCAGTGCTGCTAAGACTCAGCCCTGGCTGGAGGGCAGTCGAACAACCAAACCGTCCAGCTCAGGACTTACCTTCACTTGGCAGCCAAGCCTGGAGTTTTCCTTCGCCTCAAAGGCGAACTCCAACATGCCCTCTTCGTCACCCTCTGCAGGCCCAACCGTGTCGAACCAGGGTTCCTCGATGTAGCAATGGCAGGTGGCACAGGAGCACGCACCACCGCACTCGGCCTCAATTCCCTTCACACCATTTCGGATAGCTGCATCCATCAGCGAGTGACCATCAGCGGCATCAACCTGCTTCTCAATTCCATCAGGCTGGATGAATGTAATTTTTGTCATTTTTGGCACCCCAACACAGTTAACATGTTAACCAAGTAAACGCTATTGACGAAGCTATGGCAAGCTCCTTTACCCTCCTTTTGTCACCTCTTTACTATCCGCCTTCACTATCAATACGCACCAAAAACGCCTCATAAAAATCAATGAACCCTAATAAATACGGGCTACAGCGCTATTTCTGGCAGACAGGCAACGCCAAAAAGCATCACAAATGCAAAGGACAATATAGTTAACATGTTGACTTTTAGGTTTTGCAGGAATAGCCTCGAAATCAAGCCGTATCTGCTCCTATCGAGTGAGCCGGCGAGCAGAACCTAAAAAAACAAGATCCTGGCCTCAAAATCAGGAAGGACTGCCATGAACCGTTGCGTTTGTCTGACATCCCCCGAACCGCTGGCTACCAAACCAGCCGGCGCCACTGCCTACCCTCAGCCGGAGCCCTCCGCGCTGAAAGGCTATCAAGCTGAGCCCCGTGCTTTTGATTGATCGACGCTCCAAACACCCAGCATTGCGCTGAAGGTGGGGGCGTTGCGTGGCTACCTGACACATCAGCAACCGGTCGAGCAAAGCCTAAATATTTCATCCACGATAGGCATGACAAATGAACATCATCGCTTCAACAGGAAAATTTGTTGACGTCGAAAACGGCGTTATCGATCGTAAGATTTTCTCTGATGCAGAGATCTATAAAAAAGAACTGGAAACGGTTTTTGCTCGCGCCTGGCTGTTTGTTGGTCACGAAAGCCAAATCCCGAACCCGGGTGACTTCTTCTCTTCCCGTATGGGTGAAGAATCGGTTCTCCTGGTTCGTGACAAGGCCTCGAAAGTCCACGTGTTCCTGAACTCCTGCCGCCATCGCGGCATGAAAGTGTGCCGCTACGAGTCCGGCAACACCTCGCTGTTCACCTGCCCTTATCACAGCTGGACATTCTCGACCGATGGCCAACTCCGTGGCGTGCCAATGGCCAAGGACATCTACGGTGACTGCTTCGATAAAGCCGACTGGTCGCTGATTGAGGTCGCCAAACTGGCAATCTACAAGGGCACCGTGTGGGCCACGTGGGATCCGGAAGCACCTGAGTTCATGGACTACTTGGGCGACGCGGTCACCCACTTGGATCTCGCCCTGGATCATCGTGACGGTCGTCCAGGTGGATCGGAAGTGGTTGGCGTCCACAAATGGATCTTCCCTGCCAACTGGAAATACGCTGCTGAGAACTTCCTCGGCGATACCTACCACAACCCAAGCCACCGGTCGGTTGACTTGATCGGCATTGGCCCATCGGCTGAGCAGGGTGTGAAAGGTCGCCGCGACAACGAACTGGAATTCTCCAAACACGTGTGGGTTAGCTTCCCGCACGGCCATGGTGTGCACTCGGCTGTCCAGCCCGAAGGCCAGGAGTATGTAGAGCAGTTCAAAAATGATCCGGAAATCGAGCAGTACTTCCGCGACAATTTCAATAAGCGCAAGGCTGCCAAGGGTGACGCTTACCGTCTGCGCCCATTCGTAGGCACGATCTTCCCGAATACTTCGTTCCACGGCACACAGCCGCGCAGCCTCTGCGTGTGGCACCCGCACAGCCCGAATGAAACTGAAGGGTGGCGCTTCTTCTTAGTGGACGCCGACGCACCCGAAAAGGTTAAGGACTTCCTGCGCCACTACTACATGCGCTATTCGGGCCCCGCCGGCATGACCGAACAGGACGACATGGAAAACTGGCTGTACGCCACGAAAGCTTGCGGCGGCACCATTTCCAAACGGTACCCGTTCAACTATCAGCAGTCGCTGAACAAAAACACGACCGACCCAATCGTGAACGGCCTGCGCATCAAAGGCGACGTGAGTACATCCGTCACCGAGCACATGGCTCGCGGTTTTTACCTCCGATGGCAGGATTACATCTTCGAGAAGGACTGGAGCGTACTCAGCGGCGAGCACGATCCACGCTTCCAGAACCGGAGCGAGTGAGATGAGCAAAGTAGTCATCGTATCGGGTGGCACTTTCGGCCTGGGCCATGGCGTTGCCATGGGCCTCGCCAGGTCGGGCTATCAGGTAGTGGCGTTTGGTATTGGGCAAAAACAGGCAGGCAGCATTGCGACCAATACCATCGACGCAATGAACCAGGACGCCCGGGCCGAAGAGCTTCCGCTCATCGCGCTGGAGGCTGACGTCACCCTTGAAGCCGATGTTGATCGTGTCGTTAACACGACTCTCGAAGCCTATGGGCGTGTCGATGCCGTGGTGAACAACGCCGCAATTGGCCCACTGGGCACAGTACTGGATACGGCTCCAGAGCTTTGGGACAAGATCTTCGCAGTCAATCTGCGCGGCCCGTTCCTGATGGCTCGTGCAGCCATCCCACACATGGTAAGCCAAGGTGGTGGAAGCATTGTCAATGTGGGTTCCGGCGCAGGCTGGGGGAAACCCAACATGACAGCTTACTCCGCAAGCAAGGGTGGCCTGGTCGCCCTGAACGCCGCCCTGGCTCTTGATCACTTCTCGCAAAAAATCCGCGTGAACATGGTCATTCCTGGTGGCGGCGGTATCGATGCCGGCATGACTCGAGGCCGGCTCGAAGAGGCAGGCGCTGCATTCCCAACCAATTTCGTAGGGTCTGTGGCAGGCCGCGCGATTACTGGCGAGGACATGATGGCAGCCATCCGTTTCCTCATTTCTGATGATGCCCAAGCAATCAGCGGCACCATCATCGATGTGGGCTGTTTCGCTCACCAAGGCTCCTCTATTCCATTGGGTAAACACTCATGAGCACAAAAGAATTCCTGACCGAGCATCTGGATATCACTCCAGAGATCGCTAGCTTCTTCTACTACGAAGCCGATCTCATGGACGAGCGCCGCTACAATGAGTGGCTCGACCTTCTCCATGAAGACATCAAGTACTTCATGCCAATGCGCCGCAACGTCAAGTTCGGCCAGCACGCCGAGAAAGAGAACACCAAGCTGGGCTCCGACATCAGCTGGTTTGACGAAGGTAAATGGACGCTCACCAAGCGTGTTGAGCAGATCCTGACCGGTGTTCACTATGCCGAGGAACCGCTGTCGCGGATTTCTCACCTGATCACCAACGTCCGCGTTCTTGAGCAGAGCAAGGATGAAAATGGTTTGCGGACGGTGAAGACCAGCTGCCGCTTCATGGTTTACCTCAACCGGGTGGAGTACGAGGTGAACACCATGGTGGGCAAGCGGTACGACACTCTTGTTGAGACCGAAGATGGCTGGCGTGTACTTGAGCGAGAAATCATCCTCGACCAAAACGTCCTGCTCGTTAAAAACCTCACGGCGTTCTTCTAAGACTATGATCAATCTCTACGAAATCAAACCAGGCGACAAACTTGTCATCAAAGGCGACCGCCACGTCGTCTGCGTTGAAAACATGGGCGATGGGCAGTGGGTGGAGGTTGAAGACTCCAATGGACGAGAGCTTGTTCACAGCCAGGACATCCTCGAACACGTAATCCAAGAAGAGATCTAAAGCCATGCTGCGCTTCCACTATATGCCGAGCGACTTTCACCCATTGCTACTAATTGTAGGAGAGCGCAGCGATGTTTTGCAGCTTCAAGAATTCTTCGACGCATTTTCGGTCAACCCACGCGATGTAGATATCAAAAAGCTCGCCTTTGTCACATCGGCCACTCACGATGTCACCATCAAACTGGTCGGAGACCATAAGACGCGCGGCCTGATCTTCCATCGAGCCCCAGAACTTTATCTTGAATGGGAAATCGACCAGGAAACTGCAGGCAAATTCGCTGAGGAAATCGCAGAGTCTCTTGAGTCCGGCGACAAATCTGGATCAAGCTTCCTGGAAATTGGATACGTTGGAGAGATTCGCGCCAAAGTCATGTTTGGTGAATTTGACGATAGCTACTTGCTGTCCGGAGTATAAAAAATGAAAGTTGTTATTGTCGGAGCAGGCCAAGCCGCAGCAACTTGTGCATTCCGCCTCAGAGAGCATGGCTTTCAAGGTGAGGTCACTATTATCGGTGAAGAGGCGGTTCATCCCTATCAACGCCCTCCTCTCTCGAAAAAATACCTTAACGGGCTCGCACCTATTGAAGATCTCTTCATCCGACCGGCCAACAGCTACGATGAGGAAAAAATCGATGTTCGTCTCAATCTAAAGGTCGAGAGCGTCGATGCTCAGCGCAAAGAGGTCATCACTCAGGGTGGCCAGTCTTTCTCCTACGACAAGCTTGTCTTCGCGACGGGTTCGCGTGCACGCCCCTTGCCGGGACTCCCGAGCGAAGGCTTGAAGAACGTGTACACATTCCGTGACTTGAAGGATGCGGATGCGCTGAACAGCTACCTGCAGCCTGGAAAGCGCATGGTGATCATCGGCGGTGGCTACATCGGCCTGGAGATCGCAGCAGTCGCACGCGCATCCAATGTCGAGGTAGCGGTACTTGAGCGAGCCGAGCGAATTCTTCAGCGCGTGGCCTGCCAGGAAACATCGAACTTTGTACGCCATTTCCACTGCAAGCGTGGCGTGCGGATTTTCGAAGACGCTGAAGTCGCGCGATACAACGTCCAGGACGGGGCTGTATCCAGCGTTCTGCTCAAATCTGGGGAAGAGCTACCAGCAGATGTCTTGGTAGTTGGCATCGGCATCATTCCAAACGCCGAACTCGCTAGCGCAGCAGGTGTTGAGCTGACGCTGGACGCCATCAAGGTCGATCCCCAGTGCCGCACTTCCGTCGACTCCATCTATGCGATCGGTGACTGCACAAGCTTTGATTTCCACGGCAGAACCATCCGACTGGAATCGGTTCAGAACGCTCTGGAGCAGGCCGACACGACCGCTCGGGACATCATGGGCCTCGCTGGCACGTATGCTCCAAAGCCATGGTTCTGGTCTGACCAATACAGCTACAAAATGCAAATCGCAGGCCTGAGCTTTGATCACGACCACGTCATCTCCCGGATCACCCCGGATGGCTCAAGCGCAAGCTTCTGGTACTTCAAGGGTGAAGTGCTGCAAGCCGTCGACTCGATCAGTGACCCACGCGCATTCATGCTCGCCAAAAAACACGTTGGCACTGCCGTGGCCAAAAAAGCGCAGCTGTCTGACAGCAGCCAGGATTTGAAAACAATCTTCTCATAATCGCTGATATCTTGGTTTTCTTGACTTTTCTGCTGCGGTACGATTAAGCACAGGAACGTCCTCAGACGGCCAGTCAATTACTTGAAAACCAGGATAAAAGCATGTCGCCCACAGATCAGGATCTGGACTTCCGATACGCTGAGCACTCTTTAGCTCTAGCGTGTCTACGCGCCAGGGACGCAGTGGTTTCAAACTTCTCGCCCATATTGCAAGAGCTCAATGTCACCGAACAACAATGGCGAGTGATGCGCATCACGTTTGAATACGAGGAGATCCCTTTCGCTGAGCTGTGCCGACTGAGCTGTATCCATAAAGTCAGTATGGCGCGAATTGTTTCTGCTTTAAGCGATCTGGGCTGGATGGAGAAGAAAAAATCCCAGGTAGATTTGCGCGCTTATAACGTGTCGTTGACGGCTGAGGGGCGCAAGTTGGCCCAACGTGCAGCAGATGCGACCCAAGCTATTTATGACGACTTGTTCGAGCGATATGGCCGAAAAAAAGCCGAGCTGCTACTTGAGCTTTTGAAAGACTTGGAAAAAATTAGACGCCAACCAGGGTAGTTTATGCTTCGCTGTGCTTTCCGTGAGCTATGCATGCGACCATGTCGCTCTTGCTCAGAGCGACCAAGCATTTAAACATACCCCACTAGGCCTCTAAGAGTTCCAAATGGAAGCTGCTTTATACGCTTCCACAAAACTCGCAACCTTAAAACAATCACTATTTAGAGAGTGCCTTGCAATGAAAAAGACTGGTGGGATGATCTTTACGGAAAGCCTGATTCGTAACGGCGTCAAGGATCTCTTCATGATCCCTGGCATTCAACTCGACTGGGCCGTAGACGCCTTGCGCCAGAAGCATGGCGAGGTGAAGCTGTTCGTTCCGCGCCACGAGCAGACCACGACCTACATGGCAGACGGTTACTTCCGTGCCTCTGGCAAAGTCGGTACCGCGATGGTGGTGCCAGGCCCTGGGGCTCTTAACGCCGGCGCAGGCCTGTCGACCGCTTATGCCTCCAACTCTAAAGTCATGTTCCTAACGGGACAGATCTGCTCCAAAGGCATCGGCAAAGGCTACGGCCTACTCCACGAGATCAAAGACCAGACGGGCTTCGTAGCGGGTTTGACCAAGTGGAACACCCTTGTTAAAAAAGGCGAAGACATCCCCGGTGCAGTGGATGAGGCGTTCGCGCAGATCAACAAAGGTCGCCCGCGTCCAGTGGGGGTTGAAGTTCCTCACGACTTCCTTCAAGAAAGCTACGATCTGCCTGATGCAGTTCCAGCGGTGCCGACCCTGGCTGCCCCCAAGCTGGATCAGACGCTGATCGACAACGCCGCGGCCCTGATCAACAACGCCAAATTGCCAGTGATCTACGCTGGCGGTGGATCGCTTTCCACCGCTTCCCGTAAAGGCCTGCTGGCCCTGGCCGAAAAAATCGGCGCCCCAGTGGTAATGAGCGACAACGGTCGAGGCGCCATCAGCGATCGTCACCCTCTCGCAATGAACTCGCTCGCCGGCCGTGCTGTGTTCGAATATGCGGATCTGGTGGTAGTGCTGGGCAGCCGCTTCATGGACGTGTTGAGCCCCGACACATCCTGGCCGATGGATAAAGCCAAGTTCATCTTCGTCAACATCGACGCCGATGACATGACGGCACCTCGCACCCCTAGCGTCGCAATTGAAGCTGATGTGGGTGATGTAGTTCCCGCGATTGCTAACCTGGTCAAAGCTCGTAAAGCGCTGACCAATGAACAAGCCCTGTCCGTCAAAGAATGGGCTTCCCAGCAAATCGAGGAAATCCAACCGCAGGCAAGCTATGTCACACAACTGCGCAACGCCATGCCTGACGACGCGATCTTCGTAAACGAACTGACTCAGATTGGTTACTTGGCGCGTATCGCCTTCCCAGTATATGAGCCTCGCACCTACATTGGCCCAGGCTACCAAGGCACTCTCGGCTACGGGTTCCCGGTTGCCTTGGGCGCTGCGGTTGGAGGCGATGGCCGTCGCGTCGTATCGATTACCGGTGACGGCGGCTTCGGTTGGAACCTCCAGGAACTGGCTACCGCTAACCGTTACAACCTGCCGATCACTCTGATCGTTTTCAACGACGGCCACTACGGCAATGTTCGTGCGATCCAGAAACGTCAGTTTGGCGCTGAAGTGGCGGTAGAACTGGCCAACCCTGATTTCGGTCTGCTGGCTCAATCCTTTGGTGTTGACTTCGTTTCGGTAGACAACCCAGCCGACCTGGGCAAAGCGGTCAGCGAATCGATCACCAAGGATGGCCCTTTGATGATCGAAGTAAAAGTCGGGGTCATGCCAAGCCCATGGCATCTGCTGCGTCTGCAGCCGCTTGGTGGCGTTGTTGCCCCTAACACCCCAGCCAACCCCCTGAAGGCCGTATTCTCATGATCGAATACAACAAGTTCTTCAGCCAAGGCAGCGCTTCGCGCTGCTCTGGTGACACCGGCTATGACGTGGTCTCACCCGTGCTCGGTCGTGTTGTGGGCCGAGTTACCTTCTCTTCGCTCGCAGACGTGGATATTGCCATTTCCAGTGCGAAACAAGGCCAGCGCATTTGGAGCCGAAGTTCGCTTTCAGATCGAAAAAAAGCGCTCGCCGAGCTCTCTACTGCACTCTCTGCTCGCAGTGAAGACATCGCTGAAGCATTGGCACTTGAGATCGGTTGCCCGAAATTCCTGGGTCAAAGCATGCAGTTGGGTATGGCCACCAAGGGAATCGAACTAGCCATCGAAGGCATCGATCAGATCACCTGGGAAGAGACCGTCGGCAACGGCCGCGTTCAGCGCGTGGGTGCGGGCGTTGTAGCAGCTCTGACACCGTGGAACTTCCCACTGCATCAGATCGTCGCCAAGGTCGCAGCCGTAATAGCCGCAGGCTGTTCGGTGGTGCTCAAACCCAGTGAAGTGAGCCCTGGTGTTGGTGAGATCTTTGCCGAATGCGTGGCCGAGACTTCGCTGCCGGCGGGGGTGTTCAATATGGTCTGGGGCGGGGCTGACGTAGGTGAGTATCTGGTCACTCACCCTGACATCAACCACGTAAGCTTTACGGGCTCCTCGCCTGTTGGCAAGGCCATCATGGCCAAGGCGGCTGAAAGCCTTAAACGCCTGACCCTAGAGCTTGGCGGAAAGTCAGCGGCAGTGGTGCTGGAAGATGCCGACCTCGATGCAGCCATGCCTCACATCGTACGCATGTCGCTGGCCAACTCGGGTCAGACCTGCGTCAGTCAGTCGAGGATTATTGCTCCACGTAAACTCGTTGGTGAAATAACCGAGCGCTACTTGAGCGAAGCCAAGCAGTGGAAGCTCGGGGACCCTTGCCAGCCGGAAACTCGATTAGGCCCCGTCGCCAACGAAAAGCAGTTCCGCCATGTACAGCGCATGATCCAGCATGCGGTCGACTCCGGAGCTGAAATTCGCTCGACAGGTGACCTGCCCGTTGCTGGTTTCGAGAGTGGGTACTTCGTTGCTCCCACTATTGTGAGCAACATCGACGCTGGGTCTGAGATCGCTCAACAAGAGGTCTTCGGCCCGGTCGTTTGCCTGCTTCCATACGATTCCGAGGAAGAAGCGATCGAAATCGCCAACTCCACCAAGTACGGCCTCTCTGGTGCGGTCTGGTCGCGCGATCTGAATCGAGCAAACAAAGTGGCAGAACAACTGCAGACTGGCCAAGTGGTCATTAACGGCGCACCTCAGAACCTGGCGACGCCATTCGGTGGCTGGAAAGACTCTGGCTTCGGTCGCGAGAACGGCAAATTTGGCATCGAAGATCTGCTGGTGTTTAGATCAATCCAAGGCGGTTAACGACGAGTGTGTTTCGCGCCAACGCTGGGGCGCTTGCGCCTCGGCGTTTTGTTTCCCTGCTCATCGGTCGCAGCAGGAACGGCAGTTACCTGCCGTCTCCCGCCCAGATCCGTACGTGCGGACCTACCGCATACGACTCCTGCCTCGGGTATGTGACGCGAAGCGTTCCTCAGGGTAAGGATGCGCATTTCTAGGACTCCGCACACAAAGGTCAGCGAGGCGTCCGAAACGTGACTATTGAAGCCGGTTGCGCTGACTGCGGCACTTGAGGACTTACCGTCAGAGACGGCACAATCGCCAGCCGAAAACCGACAAGACGTATCAGGTTCCCCGGCACCGCGTGGTAATTGAAGTCAGCGCTCACCAAACGCTTCAGCGATTGCCTTTGCACCCGAACAAGGTCATGACGCCGGCAACTCAACTCCTCGCGGACCGCAAGGAGCGTAGCACGTATAATCATCTTTGGGCGGGTAGGTTGGTCCTTCGTCTGGCAGCTGTGGATCAATGACATTCACCGGGGTGCCGACGAACTGACTGGTGCGTTGCACGGTCCAGGCATTGAATTTCTGGTAGTCGGCGCCGAACACCACGTCGTGGTGCTGTTCGAACAGGTGAGTCCGCCCTTGACGGTTGCACTATATGGTCCAGTGCACGCTTGCGTACCAGGTTGATCCTACCGCCTGGATCTCCGGGCCCCGAATACAAGCCATCCACGCCCCGCAGAAACTCGACATGGTCGAACTGCGCCATGTCGAGTTGACTGACGGAACCGAACCCGACCATGACGGTATCCAGGGGGCCACAGTCGATCTGGATGTTATTGACCTTTAAACCACGTGAATAGAAGTTGCTGTCATTACCAAGGGATGAACCCGCTGTTTGCGAGGCACGCGAGTGGGTAACGCCCGTCGTCTTGTCCATTATCTCTGTCAGGCTGGTGAGGTTCTGGTCCTTGATCTGCTTGCGGGTGACCACCGAGACTGAATACCTCGGCCTACACCTCGTGCAAATTACGAATGGGTATCGGCATGGCGGTGGAATATTATTCCTGGGCAACGACGGAGCAGACTCGCATTTTCCGGCGGTTCCAGTGACTAATCGCGGAATATAACTTGATTCTTTCCCCCTCTCCCGAGCACTCCGTTCCTATGAAACGCCCCTCACCACTCAAGCATCAATGGAAAGCCGCCTGACAAATATTACAGGTGGCTAGCGCTGAAAACGTACAGGACTGAAAGTCAGGATAAACCGCTCAGCCTCCAAGTGACGCTCCGCGCGGACGCCAAGCTGTTCGCTTGCTCCAAGAAAAACGAATTTAAAAGCATCGGTAATCCACAACTTGATCGACCGTTACCCGCCCTGGCCAATCTTCAAGCCACATCAAGTCGATTGTTACAACGCCCCGTCAAGATGGACAGGCCAACCAAGCGAACACCTTTGTCTCAGTAGTGTCAAAGCTGAACGCAACGCCCGAAAACACAGTGAGTCCAACCGTTACGCCAAGAGCACTAGTTCCCATGAGGCTGGTCTCTATAAGTCCGAGCAGCCGCGAATGAGCCAGGCCACTGAAAATATAAAGTCGTACCAATATGGGCAAATGGACCGATCATTGCTTTTGGATGAGCCACATGTACCTCACGTTGGGACGAAGCCTGTATGTGCTTCGGCTATGCAGTACTGATGGATCCACGTACAGAATAAATCTACCTCAGGACGGCAGGCCAATCGATTATGCACATGAAGCCAATACTTAGCTTCCGTTTCCACCTTAATGTCGAGTGGATTAACCAAACGTCCACTGAGAATATCCTGTCTTACCAACCCTTCGATCGCCAAGACCCACCCCTGACTTGCCAAAGCAGACTCCATTGCGATGTAGGTGTTGCTGAAGTACTTGCCTTGGAGTCCGCCCCCCACCTGCTGGAGACCCACTCGAGAAAAAAACTCTTGCCAACCCATGAGCCAATTATCTTTGTTCGCCCCCTCATCATGAAGTAATACTGCTTGGCTGAGTTGATAAAGGCTTTTGATTGGATTACGCTCAAAAAAATCGGGGGAACAAACTGGGATCAATGTGACATCAATAAGCGGGTGGATAGCGTTACTCGTTTCGTCCGGCACGCTATTGGAATACCTAAGAATCACGTCAGGGTTACCGTGGGTCAAATCCACAGTTTGGGTGGTTTCGACCCGAATCGGAATCTGAGGGTGCGCCACTTCAAAATCTGAGAGTCGTGGTAACAACCATTTAGCGGCAAAGAGCGGTGATGTATAGACATTCAGTACGGCGGGTGTAGCCTGCTGACTAATACGCTCGATGCCAGTTGAAATTTGTCGAAATGCCTGATGAAGAGCATCAAACAGAACTCTTCCTTTATCAGTCAGTTTTAAAGACCTAAAGCCCCTTTCAAAAAGTTCCGTCCGCAATTCCTCTTCAAGATTACGGATCTGATGGCTAACGGATGATGGGGTCACGAATAGATACGATGCGGCCTCCTTCATGCTGCCCAAGCGTGCAGTCGCGTAAAAGGCACGCAAGGCGGTTAGAGATGGCAAGCGGAGCAATTCATTCATGGGGTGTCTCATGGAGGTCTGCCAGGAATGCATTATGACATGAATTTTATTCAGGCAAGATGTATAAATCTCAGTTGAAGAGCCGGTGAGATACTCGGATAATCCGCTAAGATTACTAAGCCAGACCACCAAAAAAGGACGGCACCCCTCCACAATCAGAAGGTGGTATATGGTTATAACGAAAAAGTATTCACGTCGCGACTTCAATTTATTAGCACGCAACGTTTTGGCCATTGGCGGCCTTGCCAGCGTGATTCCCAACGTGCTAGCTGCCGACACAGCAGCAATGCGACTGGGACACTTTAATAACGCCACTCCCCAGACCTTTGAAAAAATAACAGGATCGTTACAATCCGAACTGGGTGTCCCGAAGGTTACCTTCCATGCGCTACAGAGCGCCCCAGAATTTATCAGCGCCATGGTTTCGGGTGCTTTGGACACCTGTTCAATTGCTTCCAGCCCTTTTATTACAACGGTTGCCAACAAACTTGATTTTTCCCTAGTTTATTTGCAGCGTGAAATCACTTCCAGTGAAGGTTTGATCATCAGGAAAAATTCTGACATTAAAACAGCGTCAGACCTAAGAGGCAAACGCATTGGCGTACCCTTTAACACAAGTTCTCACCTCGGCTTACTTGCCACGTTAAAAGAGGCAAACATCGCCGCCACTGATGTTCATCTGATCAACCTAAAACCCGATGCCCTAGCCTCTGCCTGGGCATCCAAGAGCCTAGATGCTGCTTTTGTCTGGCACCCTGTGATGGGCCAGCTAGTCAAAGACGATGGGGTTGTCGTGACAATCATTGGTGACTTGAAAAGTCAAGATCTTATCATGTTTGATGGCATCATTGTCACAAATGAGTTCAAGGCAAAGCACCCTGACTTGCTACTAAAGTACCTGAGAGACTTCAACCGCACGACCAAACTATACAAAAATGAGCAGGCAAAGTTAATCACTGCCTTTTCAGACTACCTTCGCCTATCGCCCGAGCTTACCCGGCAGTATGTGGAAACGTTCCAACCTATTACACCGCGCGAGATGGTAACGCCGCAATGGCTGGGTACACCTGGGGATCGTGACAGCGGTGTGATCCGCAGCCTAAAGCTACAAGCTGATTTTCTCGTCGAGGCAGGCCAGATCAAAAAGGGAAACCTTGATTTCGCTCAGCACATTGACAGCTCCTTTGCACTCCAGCTGGCATTGGAAGACATCTGACATTTCTTCGCACAAAACCCTAAAGGTGCTCTGATCTATGGAAGAACTCACCAGCGCGGTTTTCCACGCTCCACTCGCCAAAACGATCCGACCACGCGCAGTAACGGCCAAGGATTGCTGGATTGTGGATCATACCGGGAAACGCTACCTCGACGCCTCCAGCAGCGGTTTCGTTGCCATTTTAGGACATTGCAACGATCAGGTGACTCAAACAATAAGCCGGCAGATGGAGCGCCTGAGCTTTGCTCACAACTCACATTTCACCTCTGACTCCCAAGAGCAGTTCTGCAAAGAGATAGTAAACATTGCACCTAAGGGGATCAGCCATGCGATGTTAACCACATCGGGCTCCACGGCTAACGAAGCGGCGCTAAAACTTGCCCGGCAGTACCATTTGAGCCGCGGTTCGAGCAACAAGATCAAGGTACTGTCCAGACGGCACAGCTATCATGGCAGCACACTCGGAGCGCTGTCCCTTACCGGCTCCCAAGCGAGGCGAAAACCTTTTGCTCCTTACCTGCTCGATGCACCTCAGGTCTCGCCTCCTGACCTGTATCGCAAAACTGGGGGTATTGACGACAGGACATACGTATTGGCGTGTGCGCAGGAGTTCGAAGCAGCAATCGAGGAACTAGGTGCAGAGAACGTTTCGGCAATCATCGTCGAACCCATCGCCGGGGCACCATTGGGAGCTCTTGTCTCCCCCCCAGATTATCTGCGTCGGGTGCGGCAGATTTGTGACACCTACGACGTTTTACTAATCGTGGATGAGGTCGTGAGCGGCGTTGGCCGGTCCGGGGATTGGTTCGGCATTGATGAAAGTGGCATATGCCCGGACATCATTACCGTTGGTAAAGGTTTGGGGGGAGGCTTCGTACCGATAGGGGGGCTGTTAATTGCACAGCGTGTACATGATGTGCTTCAGGCGGCAAACAGTACATTCCTGCACAGCGAGTCATTCACAGGCCACCCGCTGCTGGCCGCCACTGGTCACGCAGTGTTGAGGTACATTCAAGAGAACCAGACATTACAGTCGGTCAACATGCTTGGTCGGTATCTCGAAGCCAAGCTGGCGACACTGAGCCAACACCCGAGCATAGGTGCCATACGCGGCCGAGGCCTTCTCTGGGGCGTGGAACTGGTCAGTGATAAACGGAGCAAGGCCGCCTATTCACGCAAGTCGCAATTTGCAGAACGTGTTGTAGGTCATGCGAAGGAGTTAGGAGTCTTGTTTCATAGTGGTAACGGAGCTGTCGATGGCCAGAACGGTGATACGGTTATGTTCGCACCACCTTATATAGTAACTCTAAAAGAAATCGACCATATGGTGGAAACGTTCAAGCACGCCCTCACCTCTGTAATCTCGACTGGCTGAGGAAGCGTCCCAGGCCCAACTAAACTCAGCCATCGCAATAAAAGCTTAAGGGCGGAACGCTAGCCTTCGGTGATCCACAGCAGAAACCTACCCAAACATAATGACATTTGTATTCAAGCACTCAACAAACGCTCTTGCTCCACAAAACCAACTTAAAAAGTCATTGTGCTTGGCTCTAGGGAGTATTGATGGGGCCCAGCCAAAGGGAACCTCGGGAGTCGTACCAAAAAAAATCAAGTTAAATGACTAAGACCCCAGAACTAAAACACCCTCATCGGCCATTCAGTAGTTATCACCATTTCGTTGAGATCTCCTCCTCGATCCGAGCTGCGGTATATCGCATTGCACACGCGAAAACTCAGATCTTGCAGGTCCTAACTGCACGACGTAACGCAACTCCATATCCCTTTCCCATCCCATGCCGTCTCGCTCAGTTGCCGCCGTGAAATCGATGCCTCTGATGTAACGCACCATGAGCTCCAAGCCCAGTATACCGTAGGGGAAGGCACGTTCGGCCCGTAACGCACCTGCCAAGACTTTGCGCCTTCGTAAATGAAATCGGAATACCGGCTGGAGTTGGCGACGTAAATGGCGCTGTTGCCCTCGATTCGGTAGCGGAAGTTCCCTGTGTCACGGACTTACTGTTGCTCCAGCATGAGCTTGTGGGCTCAGGTCTTGTTGGAAGCCTCTTAGTTCCAGATGCGGTTGCCCAGTTCGCCGCCCCGCTCCTCCCCCTTGCTGAGGGCGCTACAAGTTCGCGTCGAACTTCAACGACTGCGCATCGCTCAGGAGCACGGTCCAGACCAGGCCAGCATGCCATAAGTCATGCGCCAGTGGACGTCCACATTAGACTGGTAGAGACCAGCCTGGACCTGGGCATTGAAGTCATAGACTGCACCGAACAGGTTGATGCCAGTCAGACCACAGTTGTCGTGGTACCGTCATTATGCAGCTTGAGTTCAGTGAGATTACCGCGCTGCAACTCCGACCTAGGGATTTCGTTGCTGGTGATCAACAACCCTTACACGGTTTCAGGTAATAACCGGCTATCGGACATGTCCAAAAACGGTGTATTAACGATCTGGTCACATAATTTCAACGTCGTATTGGAGTCCCGTAGTTTGACCACGTCCTCCATCGACCTATAAGCCGATTTAGCGCCACTGCTGCACTGCTCCAACAAACGCGCTCCACCACCGCAGTGCGGCCATCGCCGGTACCTTGAAGTAACCCAGACAGGCTCAGCGCATCAAGGCCCAACGTACCTGTGGTAAACCCGGACTGGAATGTACCGATGAAACCTTGCTCCCACTCTTCACCATAGCTCTGGGTCGCACCTCGGTCGCGCTGCTCACAATTGAAATAGTCATTCCGCGCCTTGAACGTCAACCCCGCCCCTCACCGAAATCTGCCAACTGCTCATGCTCCGAAGCCAGCGCAGCACTCCAACACCACAGTACCGCCGCCACACTCAGTAATGCCAACTTCATAATGCTACCTCTGGCGGCAGCATTGGGTATCGCCCACACCACTTCTCTTGTCCCAGTGCGCGCAGCGATGTAGCTCGCCGGCACGCCGGCCAAGCCTCAAGCTTGTCGCACAAGACTGACTCGAAACTGTAATCCTCGAGAACACCGTACTCCACGTTCTATCATATGACTGGATTCCTGCCTGCGGATCTCTCAGCCTACTGCCCGAGTGAGCGCCATACCTGACTAATTCAGACTCTAAAAACGAAACTGTAAGTACAGCACGTAAAAACCCAGGATTATATTAGACCCCAATGTAGCTTGACCTGCCTCGATAACTGCAGCAAATCGATAGAATAGAGCTACACTATTAGCTCACTCAAAAAAATCGCCTAACATATATGATTCAAATATAAGCAATCAAACACAAGGGATAATCACCACTACGGACACAGGCATGGAATTGCCCTTGGCACAGGAGTTAGACCATGAACCTCGCCATATCACTGTACCACCCCACCCGTTGGATCCTGACTTGGCCTGCGCTCAAAAGAGGCATGGCGAAAACTGCGCGGCCCGACTTCAACAGCCTGTTTGAGCTTTCACTTCAACGACCATTTATACAGATTTATTTCGAGCAGGTGCGAGGCCCAGGCAGCTCTAGCCAGGTGTTTGATTTACACCTTGCCACGCCAACAATAAGCCACGACAATGCTAGCGAAAGCCTAAAAACCAAGGCAACTTCCACATATTTACAGTCAATACTCAAACACCCTCCTGGCGGATCGTCAATCCTTGCCTCTCCAAATAAAAACGCTCAACACTGCGGCATCAGTCTCGGTGCTTACTTGGAGCTCAAGGCAGAATTAGATGCGAGCGACCGAGAGCTTGCAAAACTACGCAAAGAGTTTTCGACACTGGTCACGAGACCCTCTGAAAGCCATGGCAACCATGTAACTTCACCCACTCATATCGACGCTATCGAAAATCCATCTGAGGCACAAGCAACAGTGCTGTATACGATCATCGGTTCCATCCTTTCAGTTACATTGGGCAGATCGAAAAATGGTCAACCACAGTCCATTTACGGGAATCAGTCAGCGATCGTCGACGCGATCACTCTGCAGTTTCCGGAGACCCCAGGTCTAAGCAAACGTACCCTTGATCGGAAATTTGCTGAAGCTCGACGGCGGCTCGCCCAGATGCAGCAGTCATGACACGTGACTGCCTGGCAATCCAAACAATTGCCAGGCAATGACTTTTACTGACATCGGCTGTTGACTGAACGTCACTTCCCACCGCGCACCACCTGGTGCTAAGGAGTGACATCATGCAATCGACCAGCCCTGCCCCTGTGTCTGCAGACCGCCACATCATGCGCCGCGATGAGGTGGAACAGAAAACCGGCTTCAAGCGCTCGCACATCTACAACCTGATGAAGGCGGGCCAGTTCCCGCAGTGTCGCCGCATCGGCACCCGCGCTGTCGGCTGGGATTCGCTGGAAATCGAGCAGTGGGTCCAGGACCGGCTGTCCTGCGGGAGCTGATCATGGACGTTCTTTCGCTGATCTCAACCAAAGGCGGAGCGGGCAAGACCACCGTCGCCGCCAACCTGGGTGGATTACTTGCCGATGCTGGCATTCGTGTGTTGCTGTTGGACCTGGACAGCCAGCCGACGCTGTCGAGTTACTACGCTTTGCGCTTGCCCCGTGAAGCAGGCAGTTACGAACTCATTGCGCAGGGGCTCACAACGCCTGAGTTAGTGATTTCCGCCACCGTCATTCAACACCTGGACCTGATCGTGTCCAACGACCGTGCGGGACACATCAGCACCCTGCTCTTACATGCGGCCGATGGCCGCCTGCGGCTGCGCAACCTGCTGTCAGCCTTCGAAGATGAGTACGATGTGTTGATCATCGACACTCAAGGTGCCCGCAGCGTGGTGGTCGAAATGGTGATCCTTGCCACCGACTGTGCGTTGTGTCCGGTCCCGCCGGAAATGCTCGCTGCACGCGAGTTACGCCGTGGCACCCTGGGTCTATTTGAAGAGTTGGAGCCCTACCGCTACCTAGGCGTCACTTTGCCGTCGGTAAAGTTACTGCTCAACCAGGTCAATGCCAATCGCCGCGACACTCGCTTGATCATGCAGAGCCTGCAAGCTGCCTTCCAAGCCGATCCGCATGTCAGCCTTTGCAACACGACGATTCCCGACCGCGTGGCCTACACCAATGCGGCCTCGCTGGGGCTTCCTGTGCACCGAGTGGAACCTACGCCACCTTCTGGTAGCCGCAGTCCTTGCGCTGCCCGGGTGATGCGTGCACTGGCCGTCGAGCTCTTCCCTCAGTGGACCGAGCAGCTGCTTGCTTTGGAAGCACACCTGCCAGGCCAAAACTCAGTTGTCGGGCACGAACTGGTCCGTCGCGGCTAAACGGAGGATGGGTAATGAAGCCGCCAACATCCGAAGATATTACGCGTCAGCTGCAGCAGGCGCATTTTCCTCAAGCTCCCGGCCGCGAGGTTTCGTCCGTACCGATCGCCGATACCCCGATGGTGGTCAGCCTCGAGCAACTGCGCCCGTATGAGCTGAACCCACGTGTGGTTCGCAACCCTCTCTACGACGACATCAAGGCTTCGATCCGCGAACGCGGGCTGGACCAGCCGCCGTCCATCACACGCCGCCCTAACGAACCGCACTTCATCATCCGCAACGGTGGCAACACGCGCCTGAGTATCCTTGGCGAACTCTGGCAAGAAACCCGCGAAGAACGGTTTTTCCGCATCCACTGCCTGTTCCGGCCCTGGCAGTCCGAGGCCCATACATTGCTCGGGCACTTGGCCGAAAGCGATCTGCATGGCCAGCTCACCTTCATTGAGCGGGCGCTGGCGGTGGCGCAACTGCAGGGCATGCTTCAAGGACCAACTGAGTCACTGAGTCAGCGCGAGCTTTCTTTACGCCTGAGCCAAGGCGGCTACCCGATCTCACAATCGCATATTAGCCGTATGTTCGACACGCTTGAGTACCTGCTGCCTGCTATTCCGCAGGTACTTTACGCCGGCCTCGGTAAACCCACCATTGCCCGGCTCATCAGCTTGCAACGTCGGGCGGAGTCAATTTGGAACCAGCATTTCGGCGACGCTTTACAGTTCGTACAACTCTGGCTCGAAGTACTGTCGATGTATGACGGTGATAAGCCCGAGCTGGACGCGGGGGAGTTGCAGGACGACCTGCTGGCCAGAATGTCGGTGATCCTCAAGCAGACACCTCGACTGCTGGCCCTGGAGTTGCACCAAGAACACCAACCTTCGCCACTTAAGTCGAGTCCCGCCCGGCCCCTGCTCCAGGATCTACCAACCGATGCACCGCCGCAGTCATCGGCCATCGACGACGTCCGCAAATCAGCGACAGAGTCGCCCAGCCCAGATCAGGGCGAAAGCGGCGGCGACACCACCCCGTTGCAAGCGCCACGTCTTCCCCACATCCGCCAAGCACTCAGTGACGAACCGCCGTTCGACGAAAGATCGGACGACCCTGAACTTGTTCAGGTACCGGTGGACTCGGCGCCACTCCAGATTTTGGCAGAGGATGACCTCAACGCCTTGCGTGAGCGCTGCGCCGCGCTCGCGTCGGAGCTCGCCACCTTCGCCGATGCAACTGCCATGGTCAGTCCTCACGCGGATGGTTTGGGTTTCACATTGGCACCCGAACACGGCGAACAGATGAGTGCGCGGCATACCGGCGTTCAGTTGCTGCTTTCCGCGCTGCTACGGCTGCAGGACGACGTGAGCTGGAAAGAACGTCAGCAGTTGCCCGCAGCACTGTTCGGACAACTGCTAATCGGTGCCTATGATCTCCCCTTTGCCGAACGCCCGGCCCTAACGGTGGGCCTCGAGCGGCTCCCCGACGCGCAACTCGAGCAGTTGTTCGCACTGATTCGCCACGCCCGGCAGCTCATTGAGTTGACGCTGTCGACCACTCGCTAACGTGAGGAACTGCCTCATGAGCACGACCTTCAATCTGTTGAACCATGCGATGTTGAACCAGGTGCTGCATGAGCTGCGCCATGGCCGGCTGCAGCGCTGCAAAGCTTTGGGGCTGGCCGATGAGGACATCGAGGTGCTGCAGTCGCTGCCGCCGTCCACCCTTTCGCACCTGGCGCATTCGTCGATCGCCTGGGTCGAAGTAAAAGTTGATACCACGGTGCTGCGTCGCCTCATTGCCCAGGCCGAACGTGAAGAGCAGAACGAGCGGCTGATCAACCGGGCACTTAAGCTCGGAGCGAGCTCCAACATCATGTACCGGTGCTTTGGTCTGGACCATTCGGAAACCGCCTTGCGCCGGCGCGTGCTGAAGATCGAGACCCACCGCGGCCGACCGGTTCAACTTAGCGAAGCCCAAGAGCATGCGGTGTGGAACCGATGGAGCCAGCTGCGGGCGGAGGATCCTGACAATGACCCGCTGGACACGATGATGATGCTGGCCGAGGAACAACATATCACCCTCACCCTGGTCTGGCAGCAGGTCGAACTGTACGGAGGTGCACCGTGCTGAGTTTCTACGAAGTCGACTGGCAAGACGTGGTGCGTCAGTGCTACGACGCACTACGCCGGCGGATCGAGTGGCAAGCGGCGCAGGACAAGCTGGCCGAGGCCGATGAGACGCCAGCGCTGCGCACCATCTACTACGGCGACAACAATCCGCTGCCGATGGCGCTGCTGCTGGATCGCCGACTGACCCCCCTGGAACGCAATACCTGGCAGGTGTTGCGCTGGCTCATCACCGAGCGCAAGGTCAGAACCCCGCGCTACCAAGACCTGCAACCGTATCTGGCCACCAGCCCCTGCGGCACCCAAGCCTCGCGCGAAACTATTGCGCGCGCGCTCAACGTCTTGCGGACCACACGCTGGCTCAGCCTGGTCGACCGCTCACGTGATGCTCAGGGCTGCCTGCGCGGCTGTATCTACGTGCTGCACGGCGATCCGTTGACCCCGGCCGAGCAGCTCGAACTCGACAACGGCTACGCGACACTGCTGCAACAGAACCTTGGCCATGCCACCAAAGGCGTACGGGATGTCACGAAGCACGTCATTGAAGAAATCCAGGCCGATACGCAGGTGGCCCAGGTCGACAAGGACCGGCTAGTCGCCGCAGTGCCACCGGTGCAACAGCAGACGCTGCCGCTGATGTGTGGCAATGCGGAGAATTCCGAACCAGGCGGGCGCCACCCCGTTCGGGATTCTCGCGCTGCCCCCACCGATTCCGAATCTCGCGACAAAGCGCCGGTTTCGGCTGACGTTCGGAATGCCGACGCTGGCCGTACAGTACAGAAAGACAAAAGCAAAAAAAGTACGGTACTGGGGCAGGTGGAATTTGGACTAGCGCGATGGCCTGAAGACTTACCGCTAAACCCGACCGAGCGACGCATGGCCTCCCAGGCGATGCGTCAGCTCGAGCCGGAACAGCAACAAGCGGTAATCAACGAAGCAGCGGTGCGCTGCGCCCGCGGAGAGATCCGCAAACCGGTCGCCTACCTGATGGGTTTGATCAAACGCGCTTGCCAGGGCGAATTCACCTTGTGGGCCGCCCGCACTGATGCGTCGACCTCGGCGCTCCCCCCTTCGCGGGCGGCGAAGTCCGAACCCATGCCACAGCCACGCAGCGAACCACCGCGCCGCAGCGGCCAACGTACTGTCTCGCCCCTGGCCCTTTCCTGCCTCGAGGAACTGAAGCAACGCTGTCGCGGGGTCAGTGCGCCGACGTAGGGTGGACCTCAGTGGAATCAATGCCTCTGCAATCATTTCCAGAGACGTCCACAGCCGGAAAAATGCGACCTGATCATCTTCGTGTTGATGCTAGGAGGACTACCTGGGCCAGCCCATCGTCGGCGTCATTCCGACGGCGAGGTACAGGCGATGGCCGATCACTACCAACTCAACCTGGGGTCTCTGCGCAGCAGCATCACCCTGACCCTGCACACCCATCATGCGGCGCGGCTGTGGCAGGGCCGCTCCCGCCGCGAGGGCGTGCATCCCATCCTCGGCATGCCTGGCTACATCGCCGTCACCAATCTGCTCAAGCAAGCCAGCAGTCAGGATGACCCGTACGCCGACTGGTTCATGCTGCAGTTGGAAGAAAAGCTGCTGCAGACCAAGGCCGAGATACGCAATTTGGTCCAACAGGTCAGCCAGGTGGAGCGCGACCTGCCCACCCAGGTCGATATCGGTGACAACCTCAACATCCACCCGGTGACCCTACCGCTGTACATCGGCAGCCAGCTCGGTTTTCTCGCGGTCTACCTGCTCACCGATTACGACACCCTGGTCCGTCGTGTGCTGCTCGCCCACCACACCGCGCTGATCGGCCGGGTCGACATGGAAAGCTGGATCGATGGCGGCGCCCATCACCTGCGCAGCCTGCTCGGCCTGGCCCAGAACTACCGCCTGGCGGGCGTCACTCGGGGGGATATGGCCGCCAACAACGCCCGAGCCCGTGAAGCCCTCGAGAAATTTGGCACGCCGCCCATGGACATTCTGGAAGGCACCCGCCGCTCCCAGTTCGCGCCTCCGATTGTGCGCACCAGCGCGGGCTCTGTAACTGAGCCGGCTGAATCGCTGGAGGGCGAGCCCCCACTTCTTCCGGATGTCTCGGACGAAGGGGGTGAGGCATGACTTTGGCTGAGGCGATTGCCCGACGCTTATCGACGGATGCCTATCGCGGGTTCGCACAAGGTGCCTCCCTAAAAGGCCTTTTAAAGCCTTTTAAGGGTAAGGGGGAGCTGCAGCAATTCGCCGACACGATCCTGCGCCTGCGCACCCAGGTCGCCGAATTGATGGGGGTGATGCTGGCAATCATGGCGCAACCGCCGTTCGTGTTGCTGGACCTACGACTGGTCATCCAGCACAGCGCGACGGGTACCGATTTCCTGCGCTGGCGCAGTCCTGACTTTCAGCGCATGGGCGTGCAGGTGTGGCAGACAGCGGTGGTTCATCCGTACCTGCACCCGGAACTGCGGCAGGCACTGTACCAACTGGAGACCAACCGCGTGGTGCTGAACCTGCAGATGAGCAGCCTGCAATCGCTGTATCGCCAAGCCAGCAGCGGTGTCAGCAAGCTCGAGGCCGCCGAACACGCCCTTACCTGTTCCCCCACCGAGGAGTAGCCCCATGAGTACGTTATTTGTTGGCGAAGGCAACATCGGCAGCGTGCCGGAATATCAGGAGTTCAACACCAACCCGGATGAACCGCGGCGCTTGCTGCGGTTGAACGTCTACTTCGACAACCCGGTGCCGCGCGAAGGCGGTTACGAGGACCGCGGCGGCTACTGGGCCCCGGTCGAGCTGTGGCATCGCGACGCCGAGCACTGGAGCACCTTGTACCAGAAAGGCATGCGCATCCTGGTCGAGGGCCGCACGGTCAAAGAGGAATGGGAGGACAGCGAGGACAACGCGCGGGTGACCTTCAAGGTGGAGGCTCGACGCATCGGCATCCTGCCGCACCGCCTGGCGTCGGTGTCCATGCGTGAAAAGGCGCAGGAAAACGCTGGTTCCGGGCGCAAGGGGGGCGGCAAGAAAGCCCCACGCAACGCCAGTTGATCAGGTGATACTCAGTGGAACGAGCGCCCGCCGCGCGATACCTCTGGGGTCCGTACGCCTTGCCCGGCGGGCAATCCAGGCTATCGGGCACTCTTCAGCTCCGCCGGGACCTCCCTTCCCCATCGCCCTGTAACACGTGCGACACCTCTGCCAAGTACTGGTCCAGGGCAAGGAACGCCTGCCAGTGCTCCGGGCTCTCCTGAACCCAAGCGATCAACGTGGCGCGCGCCTCGGCATTGTCGGGTTCCAGGTGGGTGGCCATGAACAACTCGTAGGCCTTGATCGCGAGCGCATCCGTCTGACGCTGGTTTGATCCGTGCAAGGGCTTGCCTCCGTAGTGACGGGCGGGTCTTACAGGTATTTCTGGTGATACGCCTCATAGGGTTGGCAGCAAACCTTTCAGGTCGTTCATATCTTTGGGTGGCTGGTCGACCACATGCGTCGAAAAGGAGAGTGCCCCGTTGCCCGTGTAAGAGCCTAGCCCACATCACATTGGTCGCTAGCTGACGGAGTACCGTCGCGCCCGAGATCTGACCCAGGCGAAGGTGAGCGAACACCTGGGGATCTCCAGTGAAGCCGTGTCGCGTCTCGAGCGTGGTGAGGTCGGGCTCTCGGTCACTAAGCTGCTGCGCTTGGCCGACCTGTATGGCTGCCCCGCCGATGAGTTGCTGTTGGCCATCAGTCCGCGCCCGCAGGATCAAGGTCAGTAGATCACCTCGATCATCAAGGAGCTGAGCGAAGCGGATAAGCAGTTTGCCCTGCAGTTTTTGCAAACGCTGGCCAGCCACCTTGCACAACGCAAGTAGTACTGTCCCGTCGATATGAGCGCGGCGCCATCGCATTTTTGCTAGCACTCACGTATCACCCCGCCACCCTGTCGGTACTCACCGAGAGGGCCAAATCATGCGCCTGTTTATCTGCGAGAAACCATCCCAAGCCAGGGACATTGCCCGCGTCCTACAGGCCAACCGTCGCGGCGACGCCTGCCTGCAGGGGCAAGGCGTCACCGTGACGTGGTGCGTCGGGCATCTGCTGGAAACCGCGCCGCCGGAAGCCTATGGCAATTACAAGCGCTGGTCGCTCGAGCAGTTGCCCATCATCCCCGCGCGCTGGAAAGTGGTGGTCAAACCCAAGGTCGCCAGTCAGTTCAAGGTAATCAGCCAGCTACTGCGCACCTGCAGCGAGGTGATCATTGCCACGGATGCAGACCGCGAGGGCGAGATGATTGCCCGGGAGATTCTCGAACGCTGCCAGTACCAGGGCCCGATTCTGCGCCTGTGGCTGTCCGCGCTCGACGATGCCTCGATCCGCCGCGCCTTGGCCACACTGCGCCCGGGTGAGCAAACGTTGCCGCTGTACCACTGTGCGTTGGCCCGCTCCCGCGCCGATTGGCTGGTGGGCATCAACCTGAGTCGGCTGTTCACCCTGCTCGGTCGCCGCGCTGGCTTCGAGGGATTGCTGCCGGTGGGACGGGTGCAGACCCCGACACTGCGCCTGGTGGTGGAGCGCGACCGGGCAATTGCCAGCTTCCTGCCGCAGCCGTTCTGGATCGTCGATGCCCAAGTGGAGGCTGAAGGCGTCACCTTCAAAGCGCGCTGGCAGCCGCCGGAATCCGCTTGTGATGCCGCAGGCCGCTGCACTGAAGAGCTCGCGGCGCAGCAAGCGGCTCGGCGCCTTAACCAGCAGGCGACAGCACGCGTTCAAAGCATCGATATCGAGCACGTCCACGAAGGACCGCCACTGCCGTTCGATCTGGGCACGCTGCAGGAGATCTGCTCAGCCAAGCTGGGCCTAGGCGCGCAGGAAACCTTAGCCACCGCACAGGCCCTGTACGAAACCCACAAGGCTACGACCTACCCGCGCACCGACTGTGGCTACCTGCCCGAAAACATGCTCGACGAGGTGCCGCGAATCCTTCGGGCCTTGGCTGCCGCCAGCCCATCCCTGGGCAAGATATTGCAAGAGGTCGACCCCTGCCGCCGTTCTCGCGCCTGGAACAGCAGCAAGATCACCGCGCACCACGGCATCATCCCCACTGCCGTCTCCCTGGACCTGTCCAAGCTCAGCGAGCGCGAGCAGGCAGTGTACGCGCTGATCCGCGCCCGTTACCTGGCGCAGTTTCTGCCAGAGCACGAATACCTGAAATCACAGGTGCTGCTGCAGAGCGGGACCGATCAACTGCTGGCCCGCGGCAAGCAGATTCTGGCGCGTGGCTGGAAGGCAGTGATCGACGAAAGCCACGGCGACGAGGCCGGCGAACAGGCCCAACGCTTGCCCACGCTACGCGAATCCGCCGTGGTGGCGTTGACGGATGCCATCGCCGTGGCCCAGCGTACCCAGCCGCCCAAGGCTTACACGGAGGGCACATTGGTCAAGGCGATGAAAACCATCGCCAACCAGGTGGCAGACCCGCGGCTCAAGCAGAAGCTCAAAGACAGTTGCGGGCTGGGTACCGAGGCGACCCGTGCGGCTATTATCCAGGGCCTGATCGACCACGGGTATCTGACCAAGAAGAAACGCAGCCTGGCGGCATCGGCCGCAGCCCACACCTTGATTGAGGCAGTGCCGCCGGAGGTGGCTGACCCGGTGCTGACGGCACTGTGGGAGCAGGCGCTGGACCGCATCGAAGCGGGCCAATTGGGCGTCGACACCTTTCTTGCCAAGCAGGCGGAGTGGTTGACCCACCTGGTCCGCGCCCATGCCTCGCTGACCCTACGCCCACCTCCCGTCTCAGGACCGCACTGCCCGGTCTGCCGCAGCGCCATGCGCCAGCGCAAGGGCCGCACCGGCAGCTTCTGGTCGTGCACCCGCTACCCGGACTGCAAGGGCACCAAGCCGGTGGCCAAGTCCAAACGTTCGAAGGACGCATAACTTGACGCCGGGCAGCGGCGCTGGTGTAGTGATCACGGCCCTCGCCGTTTGGCGACCAAAGACCGATTCGCTCCGGGCAGCTCGGTCGGACTCATAGAGTTCGGAGCCACACTACTCAGCGTCCTCAGATCGCTTCTCAGCGTTTTCAAGTTACCCAGGCGGATGACCTGTGCGACTTATGCCAGGTCGTACAGGTCATCCGCTTCGGCGACGATGCTCAGCTCCGGTGCCCGCCGGCGAAACACTGGGCACCTTTTGTGCGCGGATGCGTGCCAGTTGATTCCGACCCAGGCCACGACAAGGGTCGGTTGATTCAGGTGGATCGATAGCGGTGGTTTTGCGACGAACCCCGGTGTCCGATTGCCGGGTCAAGCGTGGTCCAACTTCTCCTAGCCTGACGACCGTTGGGCTATTTTTTCGCCTCGAAGAATCCACTGAAAGCCACCCGCTTCCGCTTGCCTAGACCTCGATGAATTCGCAGTTGACGGGCCTTTCCCGGGGTTTTATAGATGGGCTGCACGCCGCTGTCGTTGACAGCGCCCAGGTAGCCAGAACCTTCAAGGCTGCGCCCGTTTCGGGTGGTTCTCCCCAAGTGCGATCCGCGTTCGGTAGCTCGCACGGTTACTGCCTCCGGCAGTGATGAGCGCCCTCTAAACGATCACGTTTGTGTACGTCCCCTTGCGGAAATCACCAGCCGCCAGGGCCGGTGGCTGTCCGCGTTTCTGGTCACCAGGAGATCAATCATGACTACTGCAAGCAACAACGCCCCTACCACCTACTTCAATCTGCACACCCAAGGCATCGGTTACCTGAACCGTGTGCGCGAAGTCCCGGTTCGCCGTGGGCAAGCGTTCATGGCGTGTGACATTGCCGCCTTGCACGGTGCCGCTGACGACGTCGAGTACACCCGCTTCGACTGCAAGGTTGCCAGCGGTGAAGCCGACCGGCTGATCCGTGAGCACCTGGAAGACGTCCGCGCGGAACGCAAGGTTCTAATCGCGTTTCGCATTGGCGACCTTTGGGTTGATCCGTTCATGTACGAGAAAGGCGAGCGCAAGGGGCAACCCGGCGCGAGCCTCAAAGGCCGGCTGATCTTCATCGAATGGATCAAGGTCGATGGTCAGTTCAGCTACCGCGCACCTGCTCGCACCGAATCTGCTGCCGCCCCTGAGGCCGAAGCAGAAGTGGACGAGACAGACACTGCTGCCGACCAGCCTCAGCCTGCCCCGGCCGCTGCACGTAAATCCACCACAGCTCGCCAGTCTGCCTGAGGCAGCTTGACCGGCAACCACAGGCGTTCTCCCGATCGCCTGTGGTTCATCTACGTCGGAGGCCGCCATGGAAAGCTTCTGGCTATGCGAGGACTGCTTGCAGGCAGTTGCTTATGACGACTTCAGTGCACTGTCGCTCTACTACAGCGCGGCTGAGGTCGACCAACGCATCGTCCATCTGCGCAGCGAACTGCAAACCTTGTTGCCACTGAGTGCTGATTTCGATCCCTGCACTGGCACCGGCACTGAGGTCTTCTCCACCCGACCGTGCGAGGGCTGCCACAGCCCACTGCACGGAGCTCGACATCGCTTTACGCGTCTGTGACTCACCACTCTCTCACCAGCCTGGGGCTCTCCCCCTGGGGGCGCTCCGTCTCCCACGAGGAATTACCCATGAACACTGCCCAGAACCGAGTCGAGCGTCTCGACCCTGCATTGGCCCAGCGTGCCCGCGAGGATGCGTTGCTGACCGAAGCGCTGGAGTTGTTGGATCAACGTTTCTTCCAGCGCGGCGAACAACTGATCACACCGTGCGATGCCGCGTCCTATCTGAAGTTGCAGCTCGCACCCTATCACCATGAGGTGTTTGCGCTGCTCTGCCTGGACTCCCGGCACCGCGTGCTGAGCTTCGACATCCTCTTCACCGGCAGTATCGATGGGGCCTCCGTGTACCCGCGCCAAGTCGTCGTCAAGGCACTCGAGCACAACGCCGCTGCGGTGATCTTCAGCCACAACCACCCCTCTGGCTGTTCGGAACCGAGCGGCGCCGATCGGGTGCTCACCACCCGCCTGATCGAAGCCTTGGCCCTGGTTGAGGTCCGTGTGCTGGACCACATCATCGTGGGTGAAGGCACGCCGCTGTCGCTGGCCGAATACGGCTGGATCTGACCATCCCCACCACTTGGAGGGTCACTGCCTGCACGGGGTGACCTTCACATTTTGGAGCGCCATCATGTCCACTCTTCCCAATCCCTTCCTCCGCGGCTTCCAGGACCTGAGCTACGAACGCGTGGTGCAGATCAGCTACGCCGACGATTGCCCGCCCTGCTACCGATCCCTTCACCCTGCGCTGCATGACCTGCCGGATGACGGCATTAATTTCCAGCCGTGCCTGTTCGATGATGACTTCGCGGTGATCACCGACGGCAAAAGCGTGCCCGAGTTTGTCCGTATGCCGTTCCCTGCCGACGGTACCGTGAGCCAGGTGCTCTACCAGGTCACAGGGCTGCACCATGGCCGCCGGCAACACGTCAGCGATCTCCCCAACGAGGAAGCCGCACAGCACTTGATTGAGCAGCTGTCATTCACCAACGGGCACTACAGCCGCAGCTGGGAAATCAGCAGTGCGCACCTACCAGCAGATGAGTTCGAGTTCCTGCAGATGTGCGCCTGGTGTCGCTCACCGTCGGGCTTCTTCGAATTCTTCGTGCTGACTAGCAACAACGCGGTGGGCTGCAAGCTGTACTCGACGCCCTGGCTCAGAAACATTGCCGCCAGCGGCAGCTACTGCCGCATTGAGGAAGTGACTGCACGTCTGCGCGCAGATCATGTGCCACCGGTCCTGCTGCGCCTGCTCTTGATGGCCGGTGAAGCAGACACCCGTTTGCTGATCTTCGACCCTGATGCGCGGCCGCTCCCCGAACTGCCGTTGTTCACCGAAGATTGACCTCAAGGCGCCCTCCGGGCGCCTTTTTCATGGTTGCGCCAGCGTAAATCGGCCGGGGAGATTCGATTTTTCGGTAGGGGCGCGCTCTGGCTTTTCGACAAGGTGTCGGCATCTTTTGTCGAGATCTGGTCATGCATACCCCCACGCTCCTCACACTCGGACTGATGCTCACGTTGCTGGGCTGCAGCACGCCTCAACCGGCGCCCACCCCTACGCCACCTGCACCGGCCCCGACCGCAATGGCCAAGCCAAAATCCCCGGTACCCGCCTGGGTCCGACAGGACCGCTACACCTTGGCCAGCACCCGGCCAACGCTGGAGCAGCGCCAACCGCTGTATCAGCTGATCAACGTCCAGATCGCTCCAGCGCTGCACGCGACGGTCGGTGAAGCGCTGCGCCACGTGCTGCAGCACTCGGGCTACTCCCTCTGTCCCGATGACCCTGCCGTGGCGCGGTTGTTCCACCGCCCCTTGCCTGCCGTGCATCACGACCTCGGGCCGATTTCACTACTGGATGCCTTGACCGTCATCGGCGGCCCCGCTTGGCGGCTCGACATTGATTCGGTCGAGCGGAGCGTGTGCTACGCCCTGCGCCTGCCCCCGCCCAAGCCGCCCTTCTCGACACTGGAGACCGCACCATGAAGGTTCACCATTTTCAGGCCTTGGTGATCGGCGCGCTATGCCTGGGGGCTGCCGTCCTCGCGGCTGAAAGCTACAACCAGCATCAGCAACTGTCAGAACTGCAGACTGCTGCACGGAATGCGCCGGCTGACCCTGGCCCGTCACTGCGTCGCGACATCGGGGAATTGCGCACCACACTCGCCACACTTACGCCACAAGTCGCGGCCCTGGAAGACGCACAACACCAGCAGACCACTGCGCAGGCAACGCTCGGCCAGCAACTCGACGAGCTGGCGACCTCCGTCAGGGTCCTGCAAGCGGCACCGCCAGGACCGAGCAGCGCCGATCTGACCGCCCTGGCGCAACGCATGAGGGAGGCAGAAGCGGCACTCGAGAAGCTCTCGACCGGTCCTAAGGTGCCAGCAGCTACCGCCGCATCCCAACCTGCCTCCTTCCGCGAAAAATCAAAAGCCACGGCGCCGCAGCCGCCTTTCACCCTGCAGGGTATCGAGATGCGCGGCACCATCAGGTTCGTGACTGCGTTGCCTGCCGGCACCCATGCACTGTCCACCGTGCACCTGCTTCAGCCCGGTGACAGCTTGAACGGCTGGCAACTGCGGGCGATTCGGGAGGGCCAGGCCGTGTTCTACGTTCCGGGCCATGGCGATCGCACCCTGCCCATCCCATGAGGAGGTGAACGTGCATAGGTTCTCTGCGCTTGCGCTCATCCTACTGCCGGCTTACGTGTTCGCCGATCAGGGCTCGAGTGTCCCCAAGCATGTCGACGCTCAGGTGCAGTTCAGTGAGCAGTCGCCGCTGGCACGACAGGCGTCTGCTGCAGACCAGGCCAAGACCTGGGGCCTGACGGATGACGAATGGGCCACGTTTGAGCGCCTGCAGACCGGCCCCCGCCATTACTGGTCGCCGCAACTTGACCCGCTCACCACCCTGGGTGTCGAGGCCAACTCGGATCAGGAGCGGCAGCGCTACGCCGAGCTGCAGGTCCGTCTGGAAGCCAAGCGTGCCGAGCGCGAACTTGCCTACCAGAAGGCCTACTCCGCGGCCTGGGCACGGCTGTTTCCAGGTCTGCAGCCCATGCAGGGCATGAGCGACGATGCCGAACCCTCGAACAGCAGCCGTACGGCGCTTTTCGTGGAAGACAAATGCGCCGCCTGCGTGACCAGCCTCCAGCAATGGCTGCGGGCCGGGGCGCGGCTGGATGTGTACCTGGTCGGCAGCCAAGGCAACGATACGCGGTTGCGCCAATGGGCGCAGGGTGCAGGTATTACCGCCACACAGGTCAGCGGCGGCCAGGTCACCTTGAACCATGACCGCGGCCGCTGGTTTGCCCTGGGCGCCAGCCGGCCCCTGCCAGCCCGCTATCAGCAGGTGGATGGAAAATGGCAGCGCGTCGACTGATTCTCGCCCTGGCGATGGTCGGGGCGGCCAGCGTTCACGCAGATACTCTGCCGCCGCCGGCCTATCAATTGGCGGCCGCGCGTGCCGGTATCCCCGCCTCGGTGCTGTTCGCCATCGCCCTGCAGGAAAGTGGTACACCGCTGCGCGGACAGCTTATGCCCTGGCCGTGGACCCTGAATGTGGCGGGTTCACCACTGCGGTTTGCCCGACGCGGCCAGGCCTGTGCCGCACTGAGGGAAGCGCTCAGTCGCCACGACCCCAAGCGCATTGATGTCGGGCTGGGACAAACCAACCTGGGTTATCACCCGGACCGCTACCCGAGCGCTTGCGATGCCCTCGATCCCCGCACCAACCTCGCTGTCACCGCCGAGCTGTTGCGCGCGCACTTTGCCGATACCGGTGATTGGGTTGTCGCCGCCGGCCGCTATCACCGGCCTGCCGGTGGTCCTCCTGCGGCGCACTATCGCCGTCAGTTCACCCGTCACTGGCAGCGCGTCCAGCCCGTCGCGACGGCCCCCGGACGGACACAGCCATGAGCTGCTTGCGCTTGGTGGCCCTGGCCCTCTGCCCTTGGCTGTCGTTTGCCGCGAGCGCTGAGTCCAGCAGCCTACCCGCCCCCTCCACGCTGAACTGGGTGCTGCCGGTGCGCAGCGCTCTCCTTTCGCCAGGCACCGTGCCGCCCAGGGCGTTGAGCCTGCCCGGCATGACGCCGCTGTTCCTGGTTGGCCAGGACACCACTTCCCTGGAGTGGCTGTCGCGACACGCCCAGGCGCTACAAGACTTGGGCGCCAACGGGCTGGCGGTCGAAGTAGACAATGTGCAGGCGCTGCGTCGCATCCAGACGGCAGCGCCCGGGCTGAACATCTGGCCAGTCAGTGGTGACGACATTGCCGAACGGTTGGAGCTGGACCACTACCCGGTGCTGATCACGCCCACCAACCTGCAACAGTGAGGGTACTTCATGGGCGAGCATGCGATGGAATCCCTGCTGCGACCGGCGGTGGAACTGTACACCGTGGGTCTCTGCGCCGGTGCCGGTGCGCTGTGCCTGCATTCACCCTGGGCCGTGGCCCTGTCGCCTGAGGTAGGGGCTGGCATGGCCCTGGCCTACACCGCGTTCGGTCTGAAGCGGCTCAACGAAGCGCGGATCGTCCTGCGCTACCGGCGCAATATCCGCCGCCTGCCGCGCTATTCGCTGACCAGCCGGCAGATTCCGGTGAGCAGCAAGCGCCTTTTCATGGGCCGCGGCTTCCGCTGGACCCGCCTGCACACGCAGCGCCTGCTCGAAGCTCAGGACCCGGCGCTGGCCCGCTATGTCAACCAGTCGACTGCCCACCAGTGGGCGCGACGCATGGAACAGCTACTGGAGAAAGCCCCACCGGTACTATCACTGCTGCCTCGCCTGACCGCGTGGGACAGCCCGTTCAATCCGGTGCGTCCATTACCTCCGGTAGGCGGCTCGCCATTGCTGCACGGCGTCGAACCGAAGGAGCAGGAAGCCAGTCTGCCGCTCAGCGAGCGCGTTGGACATACCCTGGTGCTGGGCACCACACGGGTGGGCAAGACTCGCCTGGCCGAGGTGTATATCACCCAGGACATCCATCGACCGAGCCGGGAAGTGGTCATCGTCTTCGACCCCAAGGGCGACGCCGACCTGCTCAAGCGCATGTACGTCGAGGCGCGGCGCGCTGGCCGCGAGCACGAGTTCTATGTCTTCCACCTGGGCTGGCCGGAGATCTCCGCACGCTACAACGCCATCGGCCGCTTTGGGCGCATTTCGGAAGTCGCTACCCGGATCGCCGGCCAGTTGAGCGGTGAAGGCAACTCGGCGGCTTTTCGCGAGTTTGCTTGGCGCTTCGTCAACATCATCGCGAGGGCGCTGATTGAGCTCGGTCGCCGCCCGGACTACCTGCAGATCCAGCGCCATGTGGTGAACATCGATGCGCTGTTTATCGAGTATGCCCAGCATTTCTTCGCCCGCCATGATCCGCTGGCCTGGGAAGCGATCGTGCAGATCGAAGGCCGCTTGAACGAGAAGAACATTCCGCGGCATATGGTTGGCCGGGAAAAGCGCGTCGTTGCCATCGAGCAGTACCTGACCGCCAAGCGCATCTTCGACCCGGTAATGGACGGCCTGCGCTCTGCCGTGCGCTACGACCGCACCTACTTCGACAAGATCGTGGCGTCGCTGCTGCCACTGTTGGAAAAACTCACCAGTGGCAAGACTGCACAACTGCTGGCCCCGAATTACTCCGACCTGGATGATCCGCGACCGATCTTCGACTGGCTACAGGTCATCCGCAAACGCGGCATCGTCTACGTCGGCCTGGACGCGTTATCGGATGCCGAAGTGGCCGCCGCAGTCGGTAACTCGATGTTCGCCGACCTGGTCTCCGTCGCCGGCCACATCTACAAACACGGCATCGATCACGGCCTGCCCGGCTCCTCAAGCGCAGCGGACAAGGTGCCCATCAACCTGCACGCTGACGAGTTCAACGAGTTGATGGGCGACGAGTTCATCCCGCTGATCAACAAGGGCGGCGGTGCCGGTATCCAGGTCACGGCCTACACCCAGACCTTGAGCGACATCGAGGCACGTATCGGCAACCGGGCCAAGGCCGGCCAGGTCATCGGCAACTTCAACACCCTGCAGATGCTGCGCGTACGGGAAACCGCCACCGCTGAACTACTGACCAACCAGCTGCCCAAGGTCAACGTGCAGACACGCACTTTGGTCTCCGGAGCGACGGACACCGCCGATCCGGATGCCCGTACCGACTTCACCTCCTCTTCGCAGGACCGGGTCACCACCACTGCCGTACCACTGATCGAACCGGCGCAAATTATCGCCCTGCCCAAGGGCCAGATGTTCTCGTTTCAGGAAGGCGGGCAACTGTGGAAGGTGCGCATGCCGCTACCGAAACCGGCCAGCGATGATGCTATGCCAGAAGACCTGCAGACCCTGGCGGCGCGTATGCGAGAGTCCTATAACGCCAATGCGGGGAGTTGGTGGAGTAACGCGGGAGGCGCACCCACGGCAGATTTCGATCCCGAGATGCCTCCACCAGGGCGCAGGCACGCGCCGTAAGCGACCAAGTACTGCGGAGCCCCTATGCCGACCACTCCAGTCAGCCAACCTCCTGCGCAAAAACGTCCGGGGCTGATCTTCGGCACGCTTGAGCTTTGTCTGCGGCTGCTCGGTCTGCTGTTCGCTTCGCTGATTTTCTCCATCATCCTGGAGTTCGTGGGCATGGTCTGGTTCTGGCCCGAGCAGGGCTGGCATCACAGCCATGCCATGTGGCTGAGTGAGCTGGGATGGCTAAGCGATCACTTCAAAAACTCGCTGCTCGTGGAGGAACCCGCGCAAGCCACCGCTAAAGTGCTTCAGCACTTGAGCGATTGGGTCGTGGTCCGCACCGGCTGGGCGCATTCAGACACTCAACTGAAACTCCTAAGTCATGAAGTCTCGGTGCAGGGTCAGTTTGCTCAAGCGTACGTTGTGCTGCAGGACTACCTATTGGCCGCCCTATTCACCGTATTCACCTTCGTCGTGCGCCTCGCCGTCCTCACCCTAGCCACGCCGCTATTCCTGCTCGCCGTGATCACCGGCGCTGTCGATGGCTTGATGCGCCGAGACCTTCGCAAATTCAGCGCCGATCGCGAGAGCAGTTTTGTCTACCACCGAGCGAAGCGGACATTATTTCCATTGATGGTTAGCCCATGGGTGATCTACCTTTCCCTACCTTGGACACTCAACCCCATCTGGGTCTTAGTGCCTTGTGCAGCACTGCTCGGCTGCATGGTGGCGATCACAGCTGCTACCTTCAAAAAATATCTCTGATAAATGGACTGCAGTATCAGAGCTCGCACTATCCCACAAATTCGGATTTTTCCACTCACTGTTCGATGATCCATTCAATGTGGGACGTGCTTTGCATACCTACTATTCCAGCGTTAACAAAACACACTTCAGTGTGTGCTGGCCACAACGCTAGAAAGACAGTGCTGGAACTTCTCCACCAACACGTCGATTTCCTCGGCACTGATCGTCAATGGCGGCAGGAACCGAACCACCGCACCATGCCGCCCGCCCAGTTCGAGGATGACGCCCTCGCGCAAACACTGCTGCTGCAGGGCCTTGGCCAGTGCGCCATCGCCAGCCGGCACCCGTGCCTGGCCCGGCGCCGTGCAAACGAGCTCCACACCGACCATCAGACCGCGCCCACGGACATCGCCCATGCAGGCAAAGTCGCGCTGCACCTCGCGCAGTCGCGCCATCAGATGCTCGCCCAGGCGCTCGGCATTGGCCACCAGGCCCTGCGCCTGGATGTAACGCAAGGTCGCGGTACCGGCGGCCATCGCCAGCTGGTTTCCGCGGAACGTTCCGGCGTGGGCCCCTGGTTTCCACACATCGAGGCTGTCGCGGTAAACCACTACCGCCAACGGCAGGCCGCCGCCGACAGCCTTGGAAATCACCAGGATGTCCGGCTCGATGCCGGCGTACTCGAAGGCGAACATCCGCCCGGTGCGCCCGATGCCGCTCTGCACCTCGTCGATGATCAGCGCGACACCGTGCGCCTGGGTCAGCTTGCGCAGGCCCTGGAGCCAGCGCGTCGGCGCCGGAATGACGCCGCCCTCGCCCTGCACCACTTCCACCACCACCGCCGCCGGCAGCGATACGCCGGACTCCGGATCGGTCAGCAGTTGCTCGATGTAGCTGAGGCCGGCGTCCACCCCAGCCTCACCGCCAATACTGAACGGGCAGCGATAGTCATAGGGGTAAGGCAGCACCTGCACATCAGGCATCAGCGAACCCGGCAGTTGCTTTGGCCCCAGGTTGCCCATCAGGCTCAGGGCGCCGTGGGTCATCCCATGGTAGCCGCCAGAGAAGCAGAAGATCCCCTTGCGGCCAGTGGCGATCTTCGCCAGCTTAATCGCCGCCTCGATGCCGTCAGCGCCGGTCGGCCCACAGAACTGGATGCGTGCCTGGGCGGCGAAGGCCGGCGGCAAGGCATTGAACAGGGTCTCGACAAACTCGTCCTTGACTGCGGTGGTCAGGTCGAGGGTGTGCAGCGGCACACCGCTGTCCAGGGTCTCGCGCATCGCCGCCAGGGTGCACGGATGGTTGTGGCCAAGCGCCAGGGTTCCAGCGCCCGCCAGGCAGTCCATGAACAGTTGCCCACGGCTGTCGAGAACATAGAGACCGTGCGCCTCCTTGAGCGCCAGCGGAATGCGACGCGGGTAGGAGCGAGCATTCGACTCGCGCGCAGCCTGCCGCTCCAGCATTCGCTCAGCCTCGAAACTGCGGGCGGGTTGCTGGCGAAAATGCGCCAGGCTGAACAGAGGGAACTGAACATCTTCCATGGATGAACTCCTCGTCTGCATGTAATCAGCGCTGGCCGCCGGATTGAAGGGCAACGCGCAGACTCAGCGGACGCATGTCCGTCCAGTGCTGCTCGATCCAGGCCAGGCACTGGGCCTTGTCCCCCTGCTGGCCAACCGCGCGCCAGCCTTCAGGCAGGGCCTTGTAATCCGGCCAGATCGAATATTGCTCCTCATGATTGACCACCACTACGAACCCGCTTTCAGCCTTTTCCCAACTCATTTTCTATTCCTTGGACAAGAGTTTTTTCATGGATCCCGGCTGCCCGATTAAGGCCCAGTCGAGGCGCGCTACGAAACGTGCGAATGCTAATAAATAGCATTAACACTTGCCATATCTTTCGTATATATTTCGCCGGCGCCCGGTGGTCTACCCACGATGGCATTTGGCTGTGACAACTAAGAGAACAAAGGAGCAAGCTCATGGGACGAGGTGTCGGGCAGAACAATGGCCTGTCGGTGCAAGCGCTCATGCCAGACCGCAATCTGCCGCTGCTGGTCAAGCCGGAGCAGCCCGGCGCATGGAGCATCGAGGCATTGCATGCACTGGCCGACGAGTGCCTACATGAAAGTGGCGCCCTCTTGCTGCGGGGTTTCGATGTGCTGGGTGAACAGTCGTTCCAGGCACTGGTACGCAGCTTTGGCCACCCGTTGCTCAACTACGAATTCGGCTCCACCCCGCGCAAGGCAATCGAGCAGGGGGTGTACACCTCCACCGAATACCCCGCGCACCAGGTCATCCCGCTGCACAACGAGCAGTCGTATACCTTGCAGTGGCCGATGAAGATCTGGTTCCACTGTGTCCAGCCCAGTGCAGAGGGTGGCGAAACACCGATCGCCGACAGCCGGCAGATCTACCAGCAGCTCGACCCCACCCTGCGCCAACGTTTCAGCGACAAGCGCCTGATGTACGTGCGCAACTACGGCAATGGCCTCGACCTGCCCTGGGAACAGGCCTTCAACACCGAGGACCGCGCCGTCGCCGAGGCTTACTGCCGGGCCAACCAGATCGCCTTCGAATGGAAGGACGACGGCGAGCTGCGCACCCGCCAGGTGTGCCAAGCCACCGCTCGCCACCCTGTCACGCAAGACTGGGTATGGTTCAACCAGGCCCACCTGTTCCACGTCTCCAACCTGCCGCCAGCGGTGCGTGAAAGCCTGCTGGCCGTGGTCGACGACCCGCTCGACCTGCCGCGCAATGTGTATTACGGCGATGGCAGCGAGCTGGAGGAAAGCGCGCTGGCAGAAATCCGCGGTGTACTGGAGCAATGCACCGTGCGCTTCCCCTGGGAACAAGGCGATGTGCTGATGCTCGACAACATGCTGGTGGCCCATGGCCGCGCCAGCTTCAAAGGGCCACGGCAAGTGATCGTGGCCATGGCCGAACCGGCTCAGGAGTGACCCAGGATGACGACCTCCCATTCGCAGCACGCCGCCAGCACCGGCCAGCAGGCGCTGTGGCAGTACCACCAGCTCAACCCAACCAGCCCGGCATACAACATGGTCGCCGCCCGCGAACTGCGCGCCGACCTCGACCCCGCCACCCTGTGCCGGGCGTTCGCACGGGTGGTCGAGCACTGTGAAACCCTGCACTGCGGCTACCGCGAGCAGAACGGCGTTGTGTTCATGTACCACCCCGGGCAGGTCCGGGTGAACGCCAGCGTCGAGCACAACGATAGCCTGGACAGCAAAGGCGTCGCCGACTGGATCGAACAACACGCCGACCAGCCGTTCGACCTGGCCGCGGCGGACATCTGCCGACTGCGCCTGCTGCAGTGCCAGGGGCGTCTGTACCTGTGCATGGCCGCCCACCATATCAGCGGCGACTTCCTCAGCGTCGAATGGATGCTCAAGCTGACCTTCGCCGCCTACCATGCCGAACTCACCGGCGAGCCGCTGGTGCTGCCCCAGGCCGGGCTGTACTTCGACTGGCTGGACGAGCAACGCGAACTGCAGGCCGAGCACAAGCTCGGCGCGGCCGCCTACTGGCGCGAGCAGCTCACGGGCAACCCGACGGCGCTGACCCTGGCCGCCGACCGCCCTCGCCCACGCACGCCCGGCTTTGCCGGCGGCGAAGTCGAATTACTGCTGGACCAGGCCCGCAGCGACCAGCTGCGCCAGTTGGCCGAGGCGCATGGCGTCAGCCTGTACGTGGTGCTGGCGACCCTGTTCCAGGTATTCATGCACCGCTACACCGGCCAGGACGATTTCCTGATCGGCACGCCGACCATGGACCGCCACAAGGCCCGCTACAAGGAACTGATCGGTTTCACCCTCAACAGCCTGCCGCTGCGCGCCCGTTTCGGCCATGCCCCGAGCCTGGCCGACTGCCTGCGCGACACCGCCCAGCAACTGCGCGAAGCCCTGCGCCATCGCCGCTACCCGGCGGCGCTCCTGCAACAGGAGGTCGCCAGCGGCCCCCTGTTCCACTGCATGATGACCTACATGCCAAGCCGGCGTGACGATGCCTTCGCCGACTACAGCGTACGCGAGCACCTGTTCACCCAGCGTGGCGCCGCCAATGAACTGAACCTGCGCTGGCAGGACGACGGCGTACAATTGCTGGCGCAGTGGCGCTATCGCAGTGACCTGTTCGATGCCGAACGTATCGCCCGCCTGGCTGAAGACTTCGCCTGGTTCGCCGGCAACGCCCTGGCGCACCTGGACGCCCCCGTTCACCAGTTGCCCGCAGCGCCACCGGCCAACAGCGCGCGTCGCGCCGGTGCCTGCCAACCGCCGGCCTTCGCCACTGCCACGGCCGCCTTCGATCACCAGGTCCGCAACCACGGCCAGCGCACCGCCCTGCGCGATGCCGACGGCAGCCTGAGCTACGCCGAACTGGACCAGGCCGCCAGCGCGCTGGCCGAGCGCTTGCGTGAAGCGGGCGCCGGCGCCGGTCAGATCATCGCCATCACCCTGCCCCGCAGCCGCGCACTGATCACCGCCATGCTGGCCAGCTGGAAACTCGGCGCGGCCTACCTGTGCCTGGACCCAACCCTGCCCACCGCACGGCAGCGGCAATTGCTCGAAGACAGCGCCGCCAGCGTGCTGATCGACCCCACCCACACGCTGCACGGCCTGGCCCGCAACGCCAGCGTCGCAAGCGCTGATGCGCACCCGCTGCAACTGGCCTACCTGATCTACACCTCCGGCTCCACCGGCACGCCCAAGGCGGTGCGGGTGACCCAGGGCAACTTGATCCACTACGCCGAGGCCGTGCTCAAGCCATTGGCCCTGAGCCCTGACGCCAGCCTGACCGCGCTGGCCAGCGTCGCCGCCGACCTGGGCTACACCGCCTGGTTCGGCGCACTGCTCAGCGGCCGCACCCTGCAGTTGATCAGCGACGAGCTGGCCAGCGCCCCGGAGGAACTGGCCCAGTTCCTGGCGAGCAACCCGGTCGACTGCCTGAAGATCGTGCCCTCGCACCTCGGTGCCCTGCTCGCCGTGGCCGAACCGCAACGCCTGCTGCCCCACCAGTGCCTGGTACTCGGCGGCGAAGGCCTGGACCTGGCCCTGATCAGGCGCATCCAGGCCCTGGCCCCGGGCTGCCGGATCGTCAACCACTACGGTCCCACGGAAAGCACGGTCGGCTGCCTGACCCACGCCGTGCAGGACGACGCCCCGAGCCTGTCCGGGTTCGCCCCGGTCGGCCAGCCGCTGGACAACGTCCAGGCCCAGGTGCTCGACCAGCACCTCACGCTGCTGCCGCTGGGCAGCATCGGCGAGCTGTACATCGGCGGCGCCGGGGTGGCCGACGGCTACCTGGGCCAACCGGGCCTGACGGCCCGCCAGTTCATTCCCGACCCGTTCTCAGGCTTGGGCCAGCGCCTCTATCGCACCGGCGATCGCGTGCGCATGCTGGCCAGCGGCGCCATCGAATTCCTCGGCCGGATGGACGACCAGGTCAAGATCCGCGGTTTCCGTGTCGAACCCGGCGAGGTCGAGGCCTGCCTGCGCGCCTGTGCCGGGGTGCGCGAAGCGGCGGTGCTCGCCCGTGCCCTCAACGAAGGCGAAGCACCACGGCTGATCGCCTACCTGGTGGCCGAGCCCGGGCTGGACCATGATCGACTGCGCCGGCAACTGGCCGAACAACTGCCCGAGCCGCTGGTGCCCAGCCTGTACCTGGAGCTCGACCGCCTGCCCCGCCTGGGCAACGGCAAGGTCGACCGCCACAACCTGCCACTGCCGACCCCGGGCCAACCCGCCGCGCAGCAGCAAGACGCCCCACGCGACCCGGTCGAAGCAGTGTTGCTGACACTGTGGCGCGAAATTCTGGACAAGCCGACACTGTCGATCCATGACGATTTCTTCGCCCAGGGCGGCGACTCGATCATGGCGCTGCAACTGATCGCCAAGGCACGCAAGGCCCAGCTCAAGTTCACCCCCAAGCATTTCTTCGCCCACCCCACCATCGCCCGCCTCGCGGCCACCCTGGACTCGCCGCTCAAGGCCCTGGAGGCGCAATTGCTGGCGGTCTGGCGCGAGGTGCTGGAGCGCCCGGACATCGGCCGCGAGGATGACTTCTTCGGCGTTGGCGGCGACTCCATCATCGCCCTGCAGGTGATCGCCAAGGCCCGCAAGCTGGGCGTGAAATTCAGCCCGAAGGAACTGTTCGCCCACCCGCGCATCGACGCCCTGGCCCTGCTGGTCAGCCAGCGCCAGCCGACACAGCCCGCCCCCGTCACGCCAGCGCCGGCAACACCAGCCAGCGTCTCGGTGTCGCTCGGCGCCGACCAGCGCCAAGCCTTGCAACCGCTGGTCGGCACAGCCCTGTAAGACGCCTACCCGCTCTCGCCGTTGCAGAAAGGCCTGCTGTTCCACAGCCTGCTCGAAGGCGCCAGCCGGGTGTACGTGAACCAGCTGCAGGCCGAGCTGCAAGGCCCACTGGACGCCGAGCGCTACCTGGCCGCCTGGCACGCCACCTTCGCCGCGCACCCGCTGATGCGCACGGCGATTCTGTGGCAAGGGCTGGACGAACCGATGCAAGGCGTGTGCAGTGAACTGACCCTGCCGGTGCAACGCCTGGACTGGAGCGCCCTCGACGCGACGCAGCGCCAGCAGGCCCTGGACGCTTACTGCCAGGCCGACCGCGCACAAGGCTTCGACCCACAGCGCCCACCGCTGCAGCGGGTGGCGCTGATCTACCTCGACGCGCAGCACAGCTGGCTGATCTGGAGCCGCCACCACCTGATTGCCGACGGCTGGAGCTCGGTGATGCTGATGGAGGAAATCCTGGCCCGCTACAACGGCCTCGCCGTGCCATCCCGCCCGCCCTACCGCGACTATATCGCCTGGCTCGCGGCGCAACCGGCCGAGCACAGCCTGCAGTACTGGCAGCAGCACCTGGCGAACTTCGAGGGCGTCGGCAGCCTGCCGGCCCTGAACCCGGCCGAGCCCGTCACCCCGCGCTACCACAGCCACAGCCTGCGCCTGAGCGAGGCCCACAGCCGCCGCCTGAATGACCTTGGCAAGGCCTGCCGGGTCACCCTCAACACCTTGATGCAAGCCGCCTGGGGCCTGCTACTGGCCCGCGGCAACAACCACACCGAGGTCATGTTCGGCGTCACCAGCAGCGGCCGCCCGGACGCACTGGCCGATGCCGGGCAAATGCTCGGGGTGTTCATCAATACCCTGCCGCTGCGCCTGCGCACGGCCCCCGACATGGCCCTGTGCGACTACCTGCAACAGGTGCAGGCGGTCAGCGTGGCCATGCGTGAGCACGAGCAGACGCCACTGGCGCAGATCCTCCAGCAGCACCCTCGCGGTGCCGGTCTGTTCGATACCCTGCTGGTGTTCCAGAACCTGCCGGCGCTCAGCGAACGGCAGTTGCAGGCTGGCGAACTGACCTTCAAGGTCCTCGACAACCTTGAGCAGACCAGCTACGGCCTGACCGTCGAAGTGCTGCCAGGCCGTTGCCTGGAAGTGCTGTTCAGCGCCGACGCCCAGCGCCTGCCCGCCGTCGCGCTGGAGCGCCTGGGCGATGACCTGCTGAACCTGCTGCAGGCGCTGGACTGCCCGCCGGACACCCGCCTCGAGCAGCTCACCACGCTCAGCCCGGCACAGCATCGACGCCTGCTGGACTGGGGGCTCAACCCGGCCGACTACAGCCTCGAACACAGCTGGGAAGCGCGGGTGGCCGCCCAGGTCGCGGCCCACCCCGAGCGCATTGTCGCCCGCTGTGCCGAGCAGTCGCTGACCTACGCGCAACTGTGGCAGCACTCCGAACGCCTGGCCCGCGGCCTGCAGGCCCTCGGCGCGCGGCCCGACCAGCCGGTGGCACTGCTGGCCGAGCGCGGCATCGAATGGTTCTGCCTGATGGTCGCGACGCTGCGTGCCGGCTGCGCCTGGCTGCCGCTGGAGCCCTCGCAGCCGCCGGCACGCTGGCAACAGGTACTGGCGCGCCTGGAAGCGCCACTGGTGGTCTGCAGCCAGGCCTACGCCGAACCCCTGGCCTCGGTCTACCAGGGCCACCGCGCACTGCCTGCCGACCTGCTGGAGATGAGCGCCACCGGCATGCTGCCGAGCGAGCCGGCGCGCGCCGACCAGCTGGCCTACGTGCTGTTCACCTCCGGCTCCACCGGTCAACCCAAAGGCGTGATGGTGCCTCGCGCCGGCATGCTCAACAACATGCTGGCCAAGCTGCGGCCCCTGGGCCTGAACGCCGACGACGTGATCGCCCAGACCGCCCCGGCCTGTTTCGACATCTCGGTCTGGCAGACCCTCACCGCACCGCTGTTCGGCGCCTGCGTGGAGATCATCGGCGATCATCTGGTCCGCGACCCGCAGGCGCTGCTGCAGCTGGTGCGCGAGCGCCGGGTCAGCCTGCTCGAACCGGTGCCGGCGCTGCTGCAGGCGATGCTCGAAAGCCTCGATGGCCAGCCGCTGCCACTGCCGCACCTGCGCTGGGTACTGCCCACCGGCGAGGCGCTGCCGGTCGCCACCGCTCAGGAATGGTTCCGTCATTACCCGCAGATCCCGTTGATGAACGCCTACGGCCCGGCCGAATGCTCCGATGACGTAGCCTTCCAGCCGCTGTACCAGGCCCCTGGCCAAGGCGCCAACGTGGCCATCGGCCGGCCCACCGCCAACAGCGAGCTGTACGTGCTGGGCCACGACCTGCAACCGGTGGCCGACGGCGTGGTCGGCGAACTGGCCATCGGCGGTATCGGTGTCAGCCGCGGCTACCTGGCCGACCCGGCACGTACTGCCGCCAGCTTCATCCCCAACCCGTTCGGCGCGCCGGGCAGCCGCCTGTACCTGAGCGGCGACCTGGCCCGCTGGGACGCCGACGGCGTCCTGCAGTACCTGGGCCGCAAGGACTTCCAGCTCAAGCTGCGGGGCTTCCGTATCGAGCCCGGCGAGATCGAGGCGCACCTGGAGCGCCACCCGGATGTGCTGCGCGCCATGGTCAGCCTGCAACACCTGGGCGGCAGCGACATGCTGGTTGGCTACTGGCAGGGACGCAGCGGCCATCAGCTCGATGACAACCTGCTGGCCCAGCACGTGCGCGACAGCCTGCCGGCGTACATGGTGCCGTCGCTGTGGGTCGCCATGGACACCTGGCCGACCAACGCCAACGGCAAGGTCGATCGCAAGGCCCTGCCGCCACCGTCGCTGCAACAGGCCGAGGTCGAACCCCTGGCCAGCGAAAACGAGCGATTGCTGGGCGAGCTGTGGGCGACGCTGCTGCCCGCCCAGCCACTGGGGCGCAACAGCCACTTCTTCGAGGCCGGCGGCCACTCGCTGCTGGCCACCCGGCTGATCGCCCGGGTTCGCCAGCGCTGCGCCCTGGAGCTGCCGCTGCGCAGCGTGTTCGAGGCACCGCTGCTGTGGCAACTGGCCGCCCGCCTGGATGCCCTGGCCGCCGAGCCGGCCCAGGCCACGGCGGGCCCGCAACTGCTGCCGGTAGCGCGCCAGGCGCACATGCCGCTGTCGCTCAGCCAGCAACGGCTGTGGATGGTCGATCGCCTGCACGGCCCGTCGGCGGCCTACAACATGGCCGCCAGCCTGACCCTGGACGGGCCGCTGGAAATGCCCGCGCTGCGCGCCACCTTCAATGCCCTGCTGGCGCGCCACGAAGTGCTGCGCAGCAGCTACCAGGACATCGACGGCGAGCCGATCACCCTGATCGCCGAACAGCTGGAACTGGACGTCACCCTGCGCGATCTCAGCGCGCTGGACGACGCCCAGCGCCAGCAGGTGGCCGAACAGGAAAGCCTGGACAACCTGCGCCTGCCATTCGACCTGCGCCAGGCCCCGCTGATCAGGGCCCGGGTGCTCAAGCTCGGTGAGCAACAGCATCTGCTGTTGCTGGCCCTGCACCACATGGTCGCCGACGGCTGGTCGGTGGGCGTGCTGGTCAACGAGTTCAGCCAGCTGTATGCCAACCTGCGCGAGGGGCGCCAGGCACCGTTGCCGGCGCTGCCGGTGCAGTACGCCGACTACGCGGCCTGGCAGCGCCAATGCCTGCAAGGCGCCGCACTGGAGCGCGAGGTCGACTTCTGGCAGGGCCAGTTGCACGACGCGCCCCAGGTGCTGGCCCTGCCCAGCGACTGGCCGCGCCCGGCCCAGGCCGACGCCCGCGGCGCCGCCAGGGCGCTGGAAATTCCCGCGCCACTGCTGGCCCGCCTGGAAGCCCTGGCCCTGGCCGAAGGGGTGAGCCTGTACATGCTCCTGCTGGCCAGCTTCGAGCTGCTGCTGCACGCGGTCACCGGTGCCGACGACCTGCTGCTGGGCACCGACGTCGCCGGCCGCGAGGAGGCCAACCTCGAAGGCCTGATCGGCTTCTTCGTCAATGTCCTGCCGCTGCGCTCGCGCCGGCTGGCCGGCGAAAGCCTGCGCGCGTTCCTCGGCCGCACCCGCGACACCTGCCTGCAGGCCCTGGAGCACCAGGCGCTGCCGTTCGACCGCATCGTCGAGGCGCTGCAGGTCCCGCGCGAGCGTAGCCGCAACCCACTGGTGCAGGCGCTGTTCGTGCTGCAGAACACCCCCGAGGGCGACTTCTCGATCCCAGGGCTCGAGGTGCGCATGCGGCCTGCCGCCGAACGCACCAGCAAGTTCGACATGGCGCTGTTCCTCGAGCGCCACGGCGAGGTCATGCGCGGCGACTGGGTTTACGCCCGCGCCCTGTTCAAGGGCGAGCGCATCGACGCACTGATCGACGCCTGGCTGAACCTGCTGCAACAGGTGGTCGACCAGCCCCACGCCGCCCTTGCCCATTTCACCGTCACGCTGCCCACCGTGGAGACACCGGCCTTGGCAAAACCAGCCCCATCGTCCAGCAAGCTCGACAAACTGAAGAAACTCCCGGCCCGCGCCGCCGCGCCCCGGCCACTGATCCGCACCTCGGCGCTGCAACCCGGCCGCGAGTTCCCGCTGCTGATCGAGCCCGTGGCCCCGGACCTGGACCCGGTGGGTTGGGCGCAGAGCTCCCGCGACCTGATCGACACCCTGCTGTGCCAACACGGTGGCCTGCTGTTCCGCGGTTTCGCCCTGGACGACCCGAAAGCCTTCGAAGCCTTCGCCGAAGCCATTCACCCCGGCCTGTTCGGCGGCTACGGCGACCTGCCGAAGAAGGAAGGTGGGCGCAACATCTACCGCTCCACGCCTTACCCGGAGCGGGAAATGATCCTGTTCCACAACGAGAGCTCGCACCTGCCCCGCTCGCCGCGCAAGCAGTGGTTCTACTGTGAGCAACCGTCGCCGGTCGGCGGCGCCACGCCGATCGTCGACTGCCGCGAGCTGTACCGGCAACTGCCGCCGGAGCTGGCCGAAGCCTTCGAACGCAAGGGCCTGCTGTACGTGCGCACCTTCACCGAGCGCCTGGACGTCAATTGGCGGGAGTTCTTCAAGACCGACAGCCGCGAGCAGGTCGAGGACCTGTGCCGGGCCAGCAACACCGAGTTCCGCTGGCTGGCCAACGACGAACTGCAAACCCGTACCCGTTGCCCGGCGGTGATCCGCCACCCGCTGAGCGGCGAGCGCAGCTTCTTCAACCAGTTGCAGCTGCACCACACCTTGTGCCTGGAGCCCCAGGTACGCGAAGACCTGCTCAACATGGTCGGCCAGGAGCGTATGCCGCGCCAGGTGTACTTCGGTGACGGCAGCCCGATCGACGACGCCAGCATGGCCCTGATCGGTCGCCTGTACGAAGCCTGCGCGGTGCGTTTCGACTGGCAGCGCGGCGACGTGGTGATGCTCGACAACCTGATCGCCGCCCACGCCCGCGACCCGTACGAAGGCCCGCGCAAGATCGCCGTCGCCATGGGCGACATGCATGAACCGGCCCAGCTGGCCGCCCGACACACCGCAATGGAACTGCAGGATCAGACCGCGCAATGAACCACACCCTGGATTTGAGCCACGACCTACCCCTCAGCGCCGAACAGGCCCTGGCCGTGCAGCACGGCCGCGCGCCCCTGCAGCTGGGCGTCAACCTTGCCGGGCCCCTGCAGCCGGGCCGCCTGCACGAAGCCTTGCTGCAGGTGATCGAGCGCCACACCAGCCTGCGCGTGGCGCTGCGCCCATCGACCCTCTACCGCAGCCTGCGCCAGAGCGTGGTCGCCAGCACCCTCGACTGGCACCTGCTGGACGCCGGGCAGCACGCCGAGGCCCAGGCCCTGGCCGCCCAGCCGCTGGCCATCGACCAGGGTGCCCTGGTGCGCGCTGTCCTGCGCCAGCAGGGCCCCGAACAGTGGCGGCTGGACCTGTACGTCGCCACCTGCGCCAGCGACCGGCTGAGCCTGCAGAACCTGCTCGGCGAGCTGGCCGCGCTGTATGCCCAGCCCGATGCGCCACTGGAGGAAGCCTTCCAGTACAGCCAGTACGTCGAGTGGCGCAACGACCTGGACGCCGATGAGGAAGCCCCCGCCGGGCGTGCCTACTGGGCCGGCCTGCGCCTGGAACACCTGGCCCCGGTACGCCTGGGCAGCCTCGCCGAGGCCTCGCCGCAGGCCCCTGGCAACGCCGTGCAACAGGCCCTGCCCGAAACGCTGCAGGCACAGTTGCAACAACTGGCCGAAAGCGCCGGGCAAGCACTGGATACCGTGCTGCAGGCAGCCTGGTGGGCGCTGCTGGCGCGCATCGGCGGCAACGCCGAGTTCATCGCCGGCTGGCAACAGGACTGCCGCTTCGACTATGAGACCCTGGCCAACGGCATCGGCGTCTACGAGAAGATCCTACCCCTGGCCCTGGCACCTGCGCTCGACCAACCCTTCAGCGCCTGGCTGCAACGCCTGGCCGAACAGCTCGAAAGCCATGCCCAGCAACAGGAGTACTGGAACGTCGCCGACACCACGCTGACGCTGCAGCGCACCGTCGGTTTCAACCTGGTGCGCCACAGCGCGGCGTTCGCCAGCGGCGGCCTGCGTTGGTCGGTCGATACCCTGCCCGGCGCCGATTCGGGCTTCGAACTGGCGCTGCAGGTAACCCTCGACGCCCAGGGCCAGCTGCAGCCACTGAGCCTGCAGTCACCCACCGCGCAGTACCTCGAGGCCGACCTGCGCTGCCTGCTGGAGCAGTATGCACAGCTACTCGAAGCACTGGTCGAACAGCCACGCCAGCGCGCCATCGGCGAACTGCCACTGAGCCCGGCGGCGCATCAGCGCCTGCAGCAAAGCCTGCGCGGCCCACAGCGCGACTTCGGCAGCCGCCCGCTGATCGAGCGCCTGGCCCACTGGGCGCGGCACAGCCCCGACGCCCCGGCGCTGATGGCCGCGGGGCAGACCTTGAGCTATGCCCAGCTGCATGCGCAGGTCGAGCACCTTGCCGGGGTGCTGCAGGCGCGCGGCATCGGTCGCGGCGCCAACGTCGCGCTGCTGCTGCCACGCTCGGCCGAGCTGCTGCTCGGCCTGCTCGCCGTGCTGCGCGCCGGCGCCGCCTACGTACCACTGGACCCGGCCTGGCCACAGGCGCGCGTCGAGCGGATCCTCGCCGACGCCCAGCCGCAGCTGTTGATCGGCGGCCCGCAGGGCAACGCCCTGGCCGAGCTGCTCCAAGCCCCCGCCGCCGCACCGGCCGACCCTGACATCAGCCTGGCCGATGCCGCCTACCTGCTGTACACCTCCGGCACCAGCGGCGAGCCCAAGGGCGTGCTCATCGAGCACGGCCAACTGCTCAACTACACTGCCGCGGTCAGCGAAGCGCTCAGCCTGGCGCAGTGCCGGCGTTTCGCCCTGATTTCCTCGGTGGCCGCCGACCTTGGCAACACCACCCTCTACGCCGCGCTGTGGACCGGTGGTTGCCTGGTGCTGGCCGACGACCAGGCCAGCCGCGATGCCGCCGCCTTCGCCCGCTATCTCGAAGCCGGGCAAGTCGACTGCCTGAAGATCGTGCCTTCGCACCTGGCGGCGCTGCTCGAAGGCCAGCAGGCCTGCAGCCTGCCCCAGGTGCTGATCCTCGGCGGCGAGGCCTGCCCCGGCAGCCTGCGCCAGCGCATCGAACAGCTGGCGCCGGGCAGCCGCGTGCACAACCACTACGGCCCCACCGAAACCACCGTGGGCGTGCTGTACAGCCTCGACCAGGGCTACAGCCCACGCGCCCCGCTTGGCCTCGAACACGCCCTGGCCAACACCTGGGTGCGCCTGCTCGAAGCCACGCCGGCCGGCCTGCAACCGGCCCCGCTCGGCGCCCTGGGCGAGCTGTACATCGGCGGCGCCCAGGTCTGCCGTGGCTACCTGAACCGCAGCTCCGATGCCTTCATCGACGACCCGCTGCAACCCGGCCAGCGCCTGTACCGCAGTGGCGACCTGGCGCGCCTGTCGGCCAGTGGCCAGCTGCAACTGGCCGGGCGCAGCGACAAGCAGATCAAGATCCGCGGTTTCCGCGTCGAGCCCGGCGAACTGGAAGCGGCCCTGGCCGCCCTCGAAGGGGTCAGCCAGGCCGTGGTGCAGTTCCACAACGCCAGGCTGCTGGCCTATGCCGTCAGCCAGCGCGACAGCGCCGCGTTGCTCGGCGAACTGCGCACTCGGCTGCCCGACTTCCTGGTGCCGGCGCAACTGCTGTGCCTGGCCGAGCTGCCACGCCTGGCCAACGGCAAGGTCGACTTCGGCGCGCTGCCGAGCGCCGACAGCCAGGCCAGCGAGCGGGTCGAGCTGCCACCGCGCGACGCCCTCGATGCGTTGCTCGTCGACCTCTACAAGGAGCTGCTCGAACGGGCGGCCCTGAGCATCGACGACAGCCTGTTCGACCTCGGCGGCCATTCGCTGATCGTCATCAAGCTGTGCACCCGCCTGCGCAGCCTGCTGCAACTGGAAGTGGCCCCGGCGCTGGTGTTCGACCACCCCAGCGTGGCGGCGCTGGCAGATGCCCTGCGCGCCCAGGAAAGCCAGCCAGGCAAGCTGCTGAAGATCGCCGAGCTGCGTCGCATGCTGGCGGCGATGTCGCCCGAGGAACGCGCCGCCCTGCAGGCCCGCGCCCAATCCGCCGCTGCGCCAAGGAGCTGATGCCATGCAACTCGACCCCCAGCAACTGGCCGAGCGTATCGCCAGGCTCGCCCCGAAAAAACGCCAGGCCTTCGCCGCGGCCCTGGCCGCCCAGGGCTTCGCCCTCAGCCGCCTGCCAATCGTCGCGGCCAGCGAACCTGGCCCGCACCCACTGTCGTGGGCGCAGCAGCGCCTGTGGTTCCTGCATCGCCTGGAGCCGTCCAGCAGTGCCTACAACATGCCGGCGGCCCTGCACCTGCGCGGTCACCTGGACAGCGCGGCGCTGCAACGCAGCTTCGACCAGCTGATCGAGCGCCACGCGATCCTGCGCAGCACCTTCGACGAAGTCGACGGCCAGGCCCGCCAGACCGTCCACCCGCAGTTGCCGATGCCCCTGGCCCAGGTGGACTTTTGCGCGCTGCCCGCCGAGCAGCGGGCCGTGCGCCTGCAACAACTGATCGACGCCGAGAGCAACCGCCCCTTCGACCTGCGCCAGGCGCCGCTGCGCGGCCTGCTGGCGCGGCTGGACAGCGATGAGCACGTGCTGATCCTGTGTGCCCAGCACATCGTCGCCGACGGCTGGTCGCTGGGCATCCTGGTCAAAGAACTGACCGCCCTCTACAGCGCCGCCCTGCAAGGCCGCGACAGCGACCTGCCGGGCTTGCCGATCCAGTACCACGACTACGCGGTCTGGCAGCAGACCAGCCTGAGCGACAGCGCGCTGGCGACCGACCTTGCCTACTGGCGCGAGCAGCTGGGCAGCGAACAGCCGACCCTGGAGCTGCCCACCGACCACCCACGGCCCCGGCAGCCGAGCGGGCGCGGCACGCGTCACCAGCTGCGCATCGAGGCGCCGTTGTGCCAGGCCCTGCGCGAGCTGGCCCAGGCCCGTGGCACCACCTTGTTCAGCGTGCTGCTGGGCGCCTTTAACGTGCTGCTGTACCGCCTCAGCGGGCAGACCGACCTGCGCGTCGGCGTGCCTGTGGCCAACCGTACCCGGGTCGAGACCGAGGGCCTGATCGGCTGCTTCATCAACACCCTGGTGCTGCGCTGCCAACTCGACGGTCGCCAGCCCTTCAACGCCCTGCTCGACAGCATCGAGCAGACCCGCCGCCAGGCCCTGGCCCACCAGCAATTGCCCTTCGAGCGGCTGGTCCAAGCCCTGGAACCCGAGCGCCAGCTGCAGCACTCGCCGCTGTTCCAGGTGATGTTCAACCTGCTCGACGGCCAGACCCCGCGCCGCCTGCAACTGCCCGGCCTGGAGATCGACGAGATCGAGCGCGAGCAGCTGACCGCGCATTACGACCTGGTGCTCAACGTCGTCGAGCGCAGCGACGCCCTGGAAGTCACCTTCACCGGCAATGCCGACCTGTTCGAACACGCCACCCTGGTCGGCCACGGCCACAGCTATGCCACCCTGCTGCACAGCCTGGTGCAGGCGCCCACGGCTCGTATCGCGCTATTGCCGCTGTACGACGGCGAGCAACAGCAGCGCCTGCTGGCCGACTGCCAGGCTTCGCTGGCGCTCGGCCCACTGCCGGAGCTGGTGCACCTGCGCCTGGCCGCGCAGGCGGCCGAGCAGCCCGAGCGCATCGCGCTGATCCACGACGACAGCACCTGGAGCTACGCCACCCTGCAACAGCGTGTCGAGCTGATCAGCCGCCACCTGCTGGCCCTGGGCCTGCCCGCCGAAGCGCGCATCGGCCTGTGCCTGCCGCGCGGCCTGGACATCGTCGCCGCGGTGTTCGGCACGCTCAATGCCGGGCTGACCTTCGTGCCACTGGACCCACAGTTCCCCGGCGAGCGCCTGGCGCACATGATCGACGACGCCGATATCCGCCTGGTGCTGGTCACCCCAGAGACCCAGGCGGTCATGGCGCCCTACCAGCGCCCGTGCCTGGACGTCACCGCCCTGAACGCCACGGCGCCAGCACTGGCCGGGGTACCGAGCACACGCCCGGTGCAGCGCGAACAACTGGCCTATGTCATCTACACGTCCGGCTCCACCGGCAAGCCCAAGGGCGTGGCGGTCACCCACCGCTCCCTGGCCGGCTACAGCGAAGTCGCGCGCGCCTACTACGGGGTCGCTGCCGACGACCGGGTGCTGCAGTTCTCGACCTTCAACTTCGACGGCTTCGTCGACCAGCTGTTCCCGCCGTTGGTGTGCGGCGCGGCTCTGGTGGTGCGCGGCCCGGAGCTGTGGGACAGCGCCGAGTTCCATGCACGCCTGTACCGCCACCGGATCACCGTCGCAGCCTGCCTGACCACTGCATACTGGTTCCAGCTGGCCCAGGATTTCGCCCGGCAGCCGCACGCGGCCTACGGCGAGCTGCGCCTGGTCAGCGTCGGCGGTGAAGCGATGCCCAGCGCCGGCCTGGATGCCTGGCGCAAGGCCGGCCTGGCCGCGGTGCGCCTGCTGAACATCTACGGCCCCACGGAAATCACCGTGGTCTCCAGCATCCAGGACTGCAACGCGCTGCTGCAGCGCGACCCACTGCCACTGCAACTGCCGATTGGTGCGCCGCTGCGCGGGCGCGCCTACTACCTGCTGGACCGCGACGACAACCTCACCCCGCCGGGCGTCCCTGGCGAGCTGTGCGTCGGCGGCGAGCTGCTCGCCCGCGGCTACCACGACGTGCCCGGCCTCACCGCCGAGCGCTTCTGCCCCGACCCCTACGGCCCGCCCGGCAGCCGCATGTACCGCACCGGCGACCGTGCCCGGCGCCTGGCCGACGGCACCTACGAGTACCTCGGGCGCATCGACCAGCAGGTCAAGCTGCGCGGCTTCCGTATCGAACTGGGCGAGATCGAGTCGCGCCTGCGCAGCCACCCTCAGGTGCGCCAGGCCCTGGCGCTGGTACGCGAGGACCGTCCCGGCGACCGCCGCCTGGTGGCTTACCTGGTGTACCACGAGCAGGCCCCGCAAGCCGCCGAGCTGCGCCAGCATCTGGCCGCGCAGTTGCCCGACTACATGGTGCCCGCCGCCTTCGTGACCCTGGCGCAGATGCCCATGACCCCCGGTGGCAAGCTCAACCGCGCCGCCCTGCCGGCACCGGACTACAGCGCCCAGGGCAGCAGCCAGCGGGCGCCGCAGAGCGAGCGCGAGCAACAGTTGCTGGCGCTCTGGCAGAACGTGCTGGGGCAGCAGGCGATCGCCATGGACGACAACTTCTTCGCCATTGGTGGCCACTCGCTGCTGGCCGCGCAACTGGTTGCGCGCATTCGCCTGGAGCTGAACCTGGAACTGCCCCTGCGCAGCCTGTTCGAGGCGCCGACCATCGCCCAGCTGGCGTTGCTGCTGGACAACGCCGCGCCCAGCCGCCAGGCACCGATCACCGTGGCCGCGCTGCCGGCCGATGGCCGCCGGGTGCTGTCCCACGCCCAGCAGGGCATGTGGCTGGTACAGGCGATGCAGCCGGACAGCGCGGCCTATCACATCCCCAGTGCCGCGCGGCTGCTCGGCCAGCTCGACCTGCCCGCCCTGCGCCAGGCCTTCCAGCACCTCGGCCAGCGCCACGAAGCGTTGCGCAGCAGCTTCCACGAACAGGACGGTACGCTGCATGTGCGCGTACAGGACACCCTCGAACTGCCGTTCGAGCTGCATGATCTGGGCCCTGTGCCCGAGGCCGAACGCGAGGCCAGCGCCAAGCGCCTGCTGATCGAACTGGCGACGCGCCCCATCGACCTGCGCCAGGCACCGCTGCTGCGCCTGCACCTGGTCCGCCTGGACGAGCGCCAGCACCTGCTGTTGCTGGTGATGCACCACATCGTCTCCGACGGCTGGTCGATGGGCGTGCTGGTGCGCGAGCTCAGCCAACTCTACAGCGCGGCCCTGAGCGGCAGCGCGACGACCCTGGCGCCACTGCCGATACAGTACAGCGACTACGCCGCCTGGCAACGCCAGCAGCTGGCCAGCACCCAGCAAGCCCACCTGGGCTACTGGCAACAGGCCCTGGGCGAGCCCCTGCCGCCGCTCGAACTGTTCAGCTATCGCCCGCGCCCGCAGGTGCTCAGCGGCCAGGGCGCACGGTTGTCGTTCCAGGTCGCCGCGGCCCCGGCCCAGGCACTGAAACAGCTGTGCCTGGGCCATGGCGCGACCTTGTTCATGGGCCTCTTGGGGGTGCTGCAACTGAACCTGTACCTGCACAGCGAACGCGCCCAGGCGGTGATCGGCACCGACGTGGCCAACCGCGAGCACAGCGAGACCGAGGGCCTGGTGGGCTTCTTCATCAACCAGCTGGCGCTGCGCGTCGATGTCGGCGGCAACCCCAGCTTCAACGCCCTGCTGCAACGCCTGCGGCCTCAGGTGCTGGAAGCCTTCAGCCATCAGGCGTTGCCGTTCAACACCTTGGTGGAGGTGCTCAACCCGCCGCGCAGCCTGGCCTGCAACCCGCTGTTCCAGGCCAAGCTGGTGCTGCAGAACCACCCGGACGGCGCCCTTGAGCTGCCGGGCCTGACGATCGCGCCCGAACGCATCGAGCATGGCCAGTCGCAGCTGGACCTGCACCTGAGCGTGGAAGAAAGCCAGGGCAGCCTGGCCTGCACCCTGAAATACAGCACCGACCTGTTCGAGGCCCACAGCGCCGAAGCGTTTGCCGCAGCCTTCGTGAGCCTGCTCGAACAGCTGGTCGCAGCCCCTGAAGTACCCGTGCAGACAGTGGTCGAACCGCTGCGCCGGCAGCTTCAGGAACAACGCATGCAGCACGTGAGCGCACGCAGCGAACAGAGCCTGGCCCGCCTGGGCAGCAGCCGTCGCCGCGCCCGCATCAGCACCGACTCTATGGAGGGATAAGACATGAACGGCCCCGCGATTGCCAAACTCGGCGGCATGCGCCGCAAAACCATCCGTGTGGATGAAGACGCACTGGTCCATTTCACCCCGCTCAACCCGGGCAGCACCTACACCGCGGTGTGCGAACCGGCCGGCCCCGGCATCAGCCTGGTGGCCTGGGCCGAGGCCAACCGTGAGCTGATCGAGCGCAAACTGCTCGAACACGGTGCGCTGCTGTTTCGCAACTTCCAGGTGGACAACGCCGAAGCCTTCGACAACTGCATCAGCGCACTGTCCGGCGGCGCCCTGGAATACAAGTTCCGCGCCTCGCCGCGCACCCAGGTGGACCCGCGCCTGAACATCTACACCTCCACCGACTACCCCAAGGACCAGCGGATCTTCCCGCACAACGAACACTCCTACTCGCCGGTGTTCCCGCTGAAGATCTTCCTGTGGTGCGATATCGCGCCGCTGTCCCGCGGCGAAACGCCGATCGGCGACACCCGGGCGATCAGCCAGGCCATCGACCCCGAGGTGCGCGAGCGCTTCGCCCGCCTGGGCATCATGTACGTGCGCAACTATGGCGACGGCTTCGGCCTGCCCTGGCAGACCGTGTTCCAGACCGAGGACCGCGCCCAGGTGGATGCCTACTGCGCCAGCGTCGGCATCCAGACCGAGTGGAAAGCCGACGGCCGCCTGCGCACCCGCCAGGTAGGCCCGGCCCTGGTGCGCCACCCGCGCACCGGCGAGACGCTGTGGTTCAACCACGCCACCTTCTTCCACGTCAGCACCCTGCCGGCCAGCGTGCGCGATGCGCTGCAGGCCGACTTCGCCGATGACGACCTGCCGCAGAACACCTTCTATGGCGACGGCAGCCCGATCGAGCCGCAGGTGCTGGAACACCTGCGCGGTATCTACCTGCAGCACATGACCGAGTTCCCCTGGCGCCACGGCGACGTGCTGCTGCTGGACAACATGCTCTCGGTGCACGCACGCAACGAATACGACAGCCCCCGACGCATCCTGGTGTCGATGGCCGAAGCCCTGAACAGCACGGACGTGGCGCTCAAGCCCTGACGCGCCCCCACACGGTTCACGGTTTTCGACTCTGCCCCCTATTCAAGGCCTCCACATCATGTCCAGCATCGCCATCGAGGGCTTTCGCCCCGCCCTGCAACAAAACGCTCACTGGTCCCATGCCAGCGGGCGCGACGCCACCCTGTTCCTGACCTTCAGCCTGCCTGAGGGCACCGACCCCAGCCGCCTGCGCACGACCCTAGAGCAGGTGCTGGAGCAGCACGAGATCCTGCGCACCCGCCTGGTGGCCAGCCCCGGCATGCAACTGCCGGTACAGGTCATCGCCGAGCAACTGCTGATCGACTGGCGCGAGGTCGCCGACGACCTGCCCCAGCACGCCCTGCACAGCTTGCTGGGCGCGGCATTGGCCGAGGCCAGCCTGGCCGTCGCGCTGACCCAGGCAACGCCGCCACGGGCCTGCCTGGCGCTGCCGGCGGCCAACGCCGACCACACCACCCTGCAGCTGCTGTTGCAGCAATGGCAGGCGCTTTACCAGGGCCTGCCAGCGGACGAGGAAGCGGTGCAGTTCGCCGATTTCGCCGAATGGCAGTTCGAGCACCTGGGCAGCAGCGACAGCGACGCCGGGCGGGCCTTCTGGCAGCGCCAGCAGGCCGACGCCGCCGACCAGTACCTGGTGCAGCACCCGTTCCAGCGCGGCGAGGCCGCGCTGCCGGCACAGCCAGCCTGCCTTGCGCGCACCCCGGACGCGGCCTTCCAGGACCACATCGGCAGCGCCCTGGCCGGGCTCGACGCTCCGGCCGAGGCGCTGTTCGGCTGGTGCTGGGCACTGCTGCTCAAGCGCCACCTGGGCCAACCACAGGTGCTTCTGGGCTGGGCCCACGATGGTCGCAACAGCGCCACCACGAACGCCCAGGGCCCCTACGGCAAACGCCTGCCGCTGCACCTGCAGCCGGACGACCAGGACACCCTGGCCAACGCCCTCGCCGGCTTCACCCAGCTGCTCGAACAGGCCCGCACCTGGCAGGAAGAATGGCCGGCCCAGGCCCAGGACACGCCCTTCGGCTTCCGCCTGCGCCAGCCGCTGGCCTCGGCCTGGCCGGTGCTGGCGGTGCACGGTGAAACCTGTGCCCATGCCCTGTTGCTGGAAGTCCTGGAACAGCCCGAAGGCTTTGCCTTCCACCTGCACTACGATGCCGCCCGCCTGGACGCCGACGCCGCCGGGCTGCTACTCGACCAGTTCCTCACCCTCGCCCTGCAGGCCAGCGCCGCCAGCCAGCGCGCACTGGGCGAGGCCTCGGGCATCAGTGCCGCGCACCAGGACTGGCTCGCGGCGCTGAACCGCACCGAGGTGCGGCAACAGACCCCGGCGCTGCTGCACCAGCTGTTCGAACAACAGGTCGCCGCCCGGCCAGAGGCCATTGCCGTGCGCCACGGTGATGCGCAACTGAGCTACCAGGCACTGGAGGCGCGGGCCAACCAGCTGGCGCACCAGCTGCGCGACGCCGGCCTGGCGCCGGGGCAGGCCGTGGGCCTGTTCATGGGCCGCGGCCTCGACGCGATCGTCGGCATCCTCGGCATCCTCAAGGCCGGCGGCGCCTACCTGCCGCTGGACCCAAGCTACCCGGCCGAACGCCTGAGCGACGTGCTCGAGCAGACTCGCGCCAACCTGCTGCTGAGCCTGAGCAGCCTGGAGACACAGCTGCCCAAGGGCGACTACCGCACCCTGTGGCTCGACCGCCTCGCCGAGCACGACCTGCCCACGCAGCGTCCGCAACCGCTGAACGACGGCGACAGCCTGGCCTACCTGATCTTCACCTCCGGCTCCACCGGCCGGCCCAAGGGCGTGATGGTGTCGCACCGCAATGCCGTGCACTCCACCGCCGCACGCCTGCTCGCCTACCAGGAGCCGCTGCAAGCCTTCATGCTGGTGTCGAGGCTGGCCTTCGACAGCTCGGTGGCCGGGCTGTTCTGGACCCTGGCCCAAGGCGGCGAACTGTGCCTGCCCCAGGACGACCAGGTGCAGGACGCCCTGGCCCTGGGCCGACTGATCGGCGCCCGGCGGATCAGCCACACCCTGATGCTGCCGTCGCTGTACGGGCAGGTGCTGGAACAGGCCGCCGACCAGCTGGGCAGCCTGCGCTGCGCCATCGTCGCCGGTGAAGCCTGCCCGGCCAGCCTGGCCCGCCAGCACCGCCAACAGTGCGCCCAGGCGCAGCTGTACAACGAGTACGGGCCGACCGAGGGCACGGTGTGGTGCAGTTACTACCGCGCCCAGGGGGACGAACAGGGCGTGCTGCCGATCGGCAAGGCGATCGCCAACATGCAGATGTATGTGCTCGACGCCCAGCTGCGCCCGGTGGCCGCCGGCGTCAGCGGCGAAATCTACCTCAGCGGCGCCGGCATCACCCAAGGCTACCTGGGCCGCCCCGACCTCACCGCCGAGCGCTTCCTGGACAACCCGCTGAACCCGGCCGGCAGCCTGCTTTACCGCAGCGGTGACCTGGGCCGGGTCAACGCCCAGGGCGACATCGAGTTCCTCGGCCGCATCGACGACCAGGTGAAGATCCGCGGTTTCCGCATCGAGCTGGGCGAGATCGAGGCGCGCCTGCTCAACCACCCAGGCGTGCGCGAGGCCGCCGTGGTGGCACGCGCCAACGACACCGGTGACAACGAGCTGGTCGCCTACGTGGTCGCCCGCGATGCCTGCCCGGGCGCCACCGCGCTGCAGGCGCACCTGGGCCTGCAGATGCCGGAGCACATGGTGCCGAAAACCTATGTGATGCTGGCGGCCTTCCCCCTGACCCCCAACGGCAAGCTCGATCGCAAGGCCCTGCCGGCACCGGTGCGTGAGCGCCGGGCCAGCTACCGGGCACCGGCTACCGAGCGCGAAGCCACGCTGGCGGCGCTGTGGGCCGAGGTACTCGGCGTTGAACAGGTGGGCCTGGACGACAACTTCTTCGAGCTCGGCGGCCACTCGCTGACCGCCACCCGCCTGGTTTCGCGCCTGCGCAGCAGCCTGGGCCTTGAAGTGCCGGTGCGAGCGCTGTTCCAGCACCCGACCCTGGGCGCGTTCGTCGAACAGGCCCTGCCCCGGGCCGAGGCGTCGACACTTCCACCAATCCGTGCGCAGCGCCGCGAAGCGCCAGTGCCACTGTCCTATGCCCAGGAGCGCCTGTGGTTGTTCGACCGCCTGCACCCAGGCAGCACCACCTACAACGTGCCCGAGGCCGTACGCCTGCGCGGTGCCCTCGACCTGCCGGCCCTGGAGCGCTGCTTCAGCGTGCTGCTGCAGCGCCACGAAAGCCTGCGCACCACCTTCGCCCTAGACGGTGACCTGCCGGTGCAGCGGGTGCGAGCGGCCGAGGACTTCGCCCTGGGCCTGATCGACCTGGGCCGGCTACCCGAGGCGCAGCGCAGCGCGCGCCTGGGCCAGGAACTCCAGGCCCAGGCCGCGCACCGTTTCGACCTGGAGCACGGGCCGCTGTTGCGTGCCGGCCTGGTGCGCCTGGCGGACGACGAACACGTGCTGTGGCTGACCCTGCACCACATCGCCTTCGATGGCTGGTCGATGCGGGTCTTCACCCGCGAACTGATCGCCCTGTACAGCGCCTTCAGCCACGGCCAGGACTCGCCGCTGGCAGAGCCACAGTTGCAGTACGCCGACTTCGCCCAATGGCAGCGCCGTGAGCTGAGCCAGGCGGCGCTCAAGCCGCAGCTGGACTTCTGGCTGGGCCACCTGGGTGAGGACCGCAGCCTGCTGCAGTTGCCATGCATGCTGCCGCGCCCGGCCCTGCCCAGCCATCGTGGCGCCGAGCACAGCCTGATGCTGGGCCCGCAACTGGCCCAGGCCCTGCACGCCTACAGCCGCGAACAGGGCTGCACGCTGTTCATGACATTGCTGGCGGCATTCAACGTGCTGCTGGCAGGCCATAGCCAGCAATCGGCGATCCGCATCGGCATCCCCATCGCCAACCGCCATCACCAGGAGCTGGAGGGGCTGGTCGGCTTCTTCGTCAACACCCTGGCGCTGCGCACCGACCTGGCCGGCAACCCGCGTTTCGACAGCGTCTTGCACCAGGTGCGCGACAACCTGCTGCACGCCCACGCCAACCAGGACCTGCCGTTCGAGCAACTGTTGCAGGCCCTGCCCGGCGCCCAGCAGCACAGCGTGCCGCTGATCCAGGTGATGTTCGACCTGCACCAGGAGCGCAACCTGCGTTCGTCGGCGTTCGGCGACCTGAGCATCGAGCCGCTGAGCGAAGACCACGGCAAGCGCAGCACGCTGTTCGACCTGATGCTGGATGTCAGTGAGCGTGAGCAAGGGCTGATCGCCACCTTCACCTACAGCACCGACCTGTTCGAACCTGCCAGCATCGAGGCCCTTGGCGAGGACCTGCAGGCCCTGCTCGAAGCCCTGCCCGGCCAACCCGCGCCGTCGTTCGAAGCGCTGGTGCAACGCCTGCGGCCACAGCCGGCGGCGCACGCCGGGCAGCAGCCCGAGGCCCGGGAGCAAGTGGCGCAGCTGGTGCGCGAGGTGCTGGAACTGCAGACGCTGGATGAGCAGGCGCACTTCTTCGAGGTAGGCGGCAGCTCACTCAAGGCCGTGCTGCTGTGTGCCCGCGTGCAACAACTGTGGGGCACCCAGGTACCGGCCCACCTGGTGTTCCTCAACCCACGCCTGGACGACCTGCTGAACGTGCTGAGCCGCTACAGCCACGCCTGACCCTGACCCGCCCGCTGGCCAGGGCCAGCGGGCGGGCTCAACGGCAAAAGCACCGGCCCAGCCGGTGCAACCAGGGCTTGCGCCAGCACAACAACAGGCTCACGCCCAGGCCACAAGGCACCAGGGCCAGCACCCAGAACAACGTCCCCATCGCCAGCCCCAGGCCGGCCTGCCCCACCAGCCATGCCAGGCCCGATGCCAACAACGCTGACAGGCGCAGCGTCCGAGTACCGGGGAACGCCTGCGGCTGCATCACTTGCCGCCAATGGCCGGCCTGACTCAGGGCCAGCAACGCCAGGCCCAGCGTCTGCAGACCCAACCCCACCCCGCTCGCCAACCACTCAGGCATCCTTGACCTCCGCCAACCTGCGCACAGCCGCGGCGCGCCGCCGCAGGCGCCAGCCCAGGCCGCCGGCAATCAGGGCGCAGGCCAGCAGTGCCAGATCGACACCGGCCACCGCCCACAAGCCCTGGCTGAGCGCTCGCCACGGATGATCACCCGTGCTCCAGGCGTTCGACAGCACGGCCAGCAGCGCCAGCGCGCTGATCGCCATGCACTGCGTCGCCCACGGCGCACGGGCCTGCGCGCAACGGCCAATCACCCACAGCGCGTGCAGCCCGGCCAGCAGCCAGGCGGCGAAGAACACCCGCACCTCCCACTCGGCACGCCCGCTCAAGGCCAACGGCAGCCAGCGGTTGGCCACCAGCATGGCCAAGGTGGCCAGGGGCATGCCGGTGATCAGCACGCTGCACAACAGGGTCACCGACATCCCGCCCGGCTCCCGGGCAGGCTGCTGCAGGCGGCGCTTGGCCAGCCAGTACAGCAGGCCGCTGGCAAGCATCACGCAACCGCTCAGGCCTGCGAAGAAGTACAGGGCGCGCAAGGCGGGCTGGTGGAAGTGCGCCACGTGCAGCCCGGCCAGCACATCCAGGGTCGCGGCCGCTGGCGGCAGCCGCGATTCATGCAGCAACCGTGCGCTGGCGCCGTCGAAGTACAGGGTCTGCCCATCCAGGCTCAGGCGGTCAGCCAGGCTGCGGCTGACCTCGACATAGGCATTGGCGTCACCGGGATGCCAGACCCTGACGAACGCAGGCTCACCACCGCCCCAATGCTGGCGGGCCTGGGCCAGCATGCCGTCGAGCGAGGCCATTGGCCCTGGGGTGCCCGTCGCCGGGCGGCTGTAGGCGGCGTTGGCCTGCACCGCGAACTGCCCGGCCTGGCCTGGATACAGCGCATCGATGGCCGCCGGCAGGTACAGCGGGAACAGGATCAGCAGGCCGCTCAGCAGGATCAGCGCATGAAACGGCAAGGCGAACACGCCGGTCAGGTTGTGCAGGTCGAGCAACCGGCGGGGAGCCTTGTCGGCACGCAAGGTGAACAAGTCCTGGAACAGCCGCGCATGGATGCACACGCCGGCGATCAGGGCGATCAGCCCGACCATCGCGGCCAGGCCCAACAGCCGGGCACCGAGGTTCCAGGCATGGATGTTCAGGGTGTAATGAAGACGGTAGAAAAAGTCGCCGCCACGGCTACCGGCGGCGGCCAGCACGCCGTCGCCGCCAGGCTGCAGGAAGCGGCTGAAGCCTTCGCGCTCGACGCTCCAGGCCTGGAAGCGCAGCAGCGGGCGGCGCGCATCGGGCAACTCGACGTACCACTGCAGCAGCGCCTTGCCCTCGCTCAGGGCAGCCACCCGTGGCAGCACCTGCTGGTCCAGCGACAGCGGCGCGGGCGCCGGCGCCACCCGCAGCGCCGGCAGCATCCAGCTGTCCAGCTCGCGGTCGTACAACGCCAGGCTGCCCATGAAGAACGCGACCGGCAGCAGCGCGGAAAACCCCAGGCCCAGTACCCGGTGCGCCCACAGCATGGCCTGGCGGACACTGTCGAACATCAGCTCGCCCCCGCCAGCGCGCGCAGCGTCGCCAGCATCACCAGCGACACAGCGGCCAGGCACAGGCTGTTGCGCACCAGCCGTCGCGCGCACAACAACCAAAGCACCAGTGGCGGATAGAGCACGAAGGCGGCGATAGAGCTGCTCAGCACCGCCTCGCTGGGCGCTTGCCCAAGCCAGGCCAGGGCCAGCGCGGCCAGGGCGCTGAGTGGCCAGATGAACAGGTAGGCCAGCAGCAAGGCCAGCAGCAGCCACAACCCGCGCTGTCGGCCCCGGACGCTTGCCTTGTGTGACGCCGGTCGTTTCACCCTGTTCTCCTCGTTGCTTCACGGTGTTTCGACGCCCCAACAAACACGCCCCCGCCGGTGCCCTACTGGATCAGCTGGGCACCGGCGGGGGCGTGCTTGCCGAGCATTGATGCTCGGCAGCGGCGCCGACGCAGTATGCCGGGCGGCGCCGCTGCTGTCGCGGGTCAGAACTTGGCGCGCAAGGTCAGCGATACCGCGCGAGGGTCACCGAAGATGTTCCCATCCTGGAAGGTGTTGATGCGCTGGTAGTACTTCTTGTTGGTCAGGTTGGTGCCGAGCAGGTCAGCCGACAGGTTCTCGTTGATCTGGTAGCCGATACCTGCGTCGTACAACGCGTAGCCGCTCTGCTGCAGCTTGGTGCCTTCCATGCCGATGCCGGGAACGTGCAGCTTGTTGTAGGTTTCGCTGACAACGCTCACGCCGCCCTGCACGCTCCACTTCTCGAGCTCGCCAGGCAGCTTGTACAGGGACCAGACCCGCAGCATGTTTTTCGGCAGGTAAGTCTGCAGCTGCTCGTTGGGGCTGTCGTAGCGCTTGTAGGTGTGGGTGAAGTTGGCGGTGAGGAACCAGTCAGGCGTCATCTGCCCGGTCACTTCCAGCTCGTAGCCACGGGTACGCGCCTTGCCACCGGCCACCACGGCCCGCGAGTTCGGGTCGTTCATGTCGGGGATGGCGCGGTTCTCTTCCTCGATCTGGAAGGCCGCCAGCGAGGCATTCACCGCGCCGTCGAGGAACTCACCCTTGATGCCGAGCTCGTGCTGCTTGCCTTCGATCGGCTCGATGATGTTGTTGTTGATGTCCAGGTTGCTGACCGGCTGCGGGTTGAACACCTCGGCGTAGTTGGCGTACAGCGAGTAGTTTTCGTTCAGCTCGTAGATCAGCCCGTAGAACGGGGTGAACTTCTGCGACTCGCTCTGGCTGGCCTTTTCCGACGGCGAGCCGGCCTCTGGCTGGTGCTGGCTGCGGTGCATGTCGAGCCAGGTGACACGGCCGCCCAGGACCAGGGTCAGCGGGTCGGCGAGGCTGATGCGCATGTTGCCGTAGACCGCCTTGGAGCGGGTGTTGGCGACGTTGGTCGGCAGGCGGTCGGCATCCGGGAACGCCGGGTAGCCGAAGCTCGGCTGCGGGTCGTAGAGGTCCACGTCACCGAGGAAGCTGGAGAAGTAGCCGCCGTTGGAGGCGAACTCCGAACGCGAATAGTTGGTCCCCACCAACAGCTTGTGTTCACGACCGAACAGGCTGAACGGGCCGTCGGCGTACAGGTCGACTTCGTCCTGTTTCTCGCGGTAGTCGAACATGATCGAGTTCATCGACACCAGGTTGTCGGCCGGGTCGATGCCACCGCCATTGCGGGCGTAGGCCTGGGTCAGGTCGTAGTTGTTGTCGGCGTGGCGCACCGACAGCTTGGTCTTCCAGTCGCCGCCGAGCTGATGCTCGAGCTCGGTGAACACCGCGGTGCTCCAGAAGTAATCGCGGTTCCAGTTGGCGCCGTAGAAATTCTTGCGCGAGACGTCCGGCAGCGACATGGCCGCTTCGCCGGCGGCGTTGGTGTAGCGGAACGCCGGCAGCGAGCGCTGGGCGCCACGGATGTCGGTGTTCTGGTTGCTGGCACCGATGGTCCAGACGGTGTCCGGGGTCAGGTCGATGTCGACGATGCCGTAGGCCTGGCTGGTCTCACGCTTGCCGCTGCCATCGTAGGGGAACGCTGTCTTGTTCTCGCTGAGCACCAGGCGGCCACGGATGTTGCCGGCTTCGGTCAACGGCCCGGTGACATCGACCATGCCACGGTAGGCGTCCCAGGAGCCGGCGCTGATTTCTGCCGATACCGCCGCGTCAGCCTGCGGGCGCTTGCGCACCAGGTTGATGCTGCCACCCGAACCACCGGCGCCGGTCAGGCTGCCGGACGGCCCCTTGAGCACTTCGACGCGGTCGTACATGGTCAGGTCCGGCGACAGGAAGATCCGGTTGTCCATGGTGGTCGGCGTGCCGTCCAACTGCAGCGAGGTGATCTCGAAACCGCGCGAGAAGAAGCTCAGGCGGCTGGCGTCGATGCGCTGCACGGTCACACCGCCCACTTTGCCCAGGGCATCCTCGAGGGTGTAGAGGTTCTGCTTCTGGATGCGTTCCTGACCGATGACGTTGATGGTCTGCGGCACTTCCTTCAGGCGCAGCGGCACCTTGGTGCCCACCGAGACCGTCGGCGCTTCGGTCTGCATGCCGACGATGGTCTGGTCAGGCAGTGTGATGGACGCCGGCGGCGCCTTTTCCTCGGTGCTTTCCTCGGCCCAGACCGCCGGGGCGAGCAGCATGCCGCTGCTCACCAGCGGCACCAGCAGCCAGTTACCCGCCTTGCCTGGCTGGCGCCCCTTTTCAACTTGACTCATATCGCAAGCTCCTGTGCATGGCCTTTTTCGGGCCATTATTTTTTTAAGTGTTGTGCTATGAAAATCGCGCGCCGGTCACACCGGCGCCGGCAGTTCGCTGGACGCGCCTGCCCCGCTGCCGAGGGCAACAGGGTCATAGGGATAGAGCTGGCCGCCGTCGCACTTGAGCACGCGGTCGGCAATGGCGAAGTGGTGATCGTCGTGGCTGATGGCGATGATGGTCTTGCCCTGCGCCTTGAGCTCGGGCAGCAGCTCGCGGTAGAAGAACGCCCGGAAGCCCGGGTCCTGGTCGGCGGCCCACTCGTCGAGCAGCAGGATCGGCCGCTCCTCGACCAGCGCCACCAGCAGGGCCAGGCGCTTGCGCTGGCCCTGGGACAGGCGGGTGGTGGACAACCCGCCCTGGGCGTCGATGCTGACCTTGCGCTGCATGCGCAGGCGCTCAAGCCAGGCCTGGGCCAGTTGCGGGTCGAAATCGCCCTGGGGGCCGACCAGGCGCTCGAACAGGTAGAAGGTGGAGAACACCGTGGAGAAATGCGCGCGGTACCAGTCGCGCAACGCCGGGGTGATCGCCACGCCTTGCAGCTTGAGGGTGCCGGCACTGGGTTCGTAGAGGCCGGTGAGCAGCTTGGCCAAGGTCGACTTGCCGCTGCCGTTGCCACCGACGATGAACAGGATCTCGCCCTTGGCGATACTCAGGTTCACCGGCCCCAGACGGAAGCCATATTCGTCGGCCTGGTGCGGGTAGTCGTAGCTCAGGGCCTGCAGCTCGAGCATCGGCTGGCCGCTATCGACCTCGCCGCCGCTGGCCGAGGGTGCCTCGCGGTAGTCGGCGAAGGCCAGGGTCTGGATCTTGGCCAGGGACACGTTGCCGGCCACCAGGGTCGGCAGGCTGCCGATCAGGTCGTTGAGCGGCATGCGCAGGAACATCAGCACCAGCACGAAGGCGCCGATCACCCCATTGCTCACCCCCAGCCAGGTGCCCGCGGCGAACAGCCCGCCGGCCAGGGCGAGGATCAGCGCCACGGTCCAGTTCAGGCTCAAGGTCCAGTAGCGGTCGGCGTGCACCTCGTTGCGCCGCGCGTATTCGGCCGCCGGTTGCAGGTCGAGGGTGTAGAAGCGCTCCTTGCGCTGGGCATTGAGGGCCAGCTCGAATCGCCCCTCGATGGCACCCTGGTAAGCGGCATACAGGCGATCGTCGGTTTCCCGCACGCGCGTCATCAGTTGGCGCATCTTGGCGAACCAGCCATGGGCCAGCCAGGTGCCCAGGCCCAGGCCAACCGCGCAGATCAGCAGCAACTGCCAGGACAGCCAGGCCATGTACAGGCAGCCCCCCAGCATCAGGACCAGGTTGTAGAACACGAACGGCATGCGGTTGAAGGCCTGGCCAATACTGACGATGTCCTTGCTCAGGGTCGCGTACAGGCTGGCTTCGCCGATCTTTTCCAGTTGCTCGATGGAGGTGTCCAGCAGGCGCTTGACCATCTGCAGGCGCAGTTCGTAGACCACCCGGTGGCCCAGGGCCGTGAGCAATGCCTGGGAACCGAAACCGCAACCGAACAGCAGCACCAACAGGCCGAAGAACTTGGCCCCCAGGGCCGGGTTCATGCTGACGCTGCCGGCGATCAGCCGGTTGATCTCGTTGATCAGGCCGATGCCGGCCGCCGCGCTGATCAGGCTGGCCAGCAAGCCCAGGCTGAGCAGGGCGCGATGACGCTTGAGTAGTGATAGAAACAGGGTCATGCGAAATCCTCGGGGTGGCCTGTGCAATGGCCCAAATGGTTCACTCGAAGGCGAGCAGCAGCTTTTCGATCTCGGCCAGCTCATCGACGACCGGCGTGGCGCAGGCCTGCTCGATCACCGTGGCCATGTCGGCCAGCACCGGATTGGCGAATAACTGGGCCAGGGCGACCTCACAGGCGAAGTGCTGGCGGATGCGCGCCTGGATCCTCACCAGTTGCAGGGACTGCGCCCCCAGGCGGAACAGCTCGGCGCGCGGGGCGATGGGCCAGATACCGAGCACCTCGCGCCAGATATGCGCCAGGCCTTCCTGCCATGGACCGGCCAAGGCTTCGTCATCAGCTTCGCCGGCACCCTCCCACTCGGGCTCGGGCAAGGCCTTGCGGTCAACCTTGCCATTGGCATTCAGGGGCAGGCTGCCCAGGATCACGAACGCGCTCGGCACCATGTAGGCCGGCAGGCGCTCGCGCAGCTGCTGCTGCGCCCAGGCGCTGTCGAACGCGCCCGCGCCGTGGCACAGATAGGCCACCAGCAGTTCCTGGCCTGCCGGCGCCCGGCACAGGGTGACCACCGCCTGGGAGACACCCGGCAGGGCCACCAGCGCGCTTTCGATCTCACCCAGTTCGATTCGGAAACCGCGCAGCTTGACCTGGAAGTCGCTGCGCCCGAGAAACTCCAGGCTGCCATCTTCGCGCAGGCACGCCCGGTCGCCGGTGCGGTACAGGCGGCTGCCGGCCCCGCACCCCGGCGCCAACGGCTGGACGAAGGGGTTGGGCACGAAGGCGGCGGCGGTAAGCTGCGGACGGTCGGCGTAGCCACGGGCCACGCCGGCGCCACCGATGTACAGGTCGCCCGCCACACCCACCGGCTGCGGCTCGAGGTAGTCGTCGAGCACATACAAGCGGTTGTTGGCCAGCGGTCGGCCGATGGGCAGGATCGCGCGGGTGACGGCTTCGACGGCCTGTACCGCCGACCACACAGTGGTCTCGGTCGGGCCATAGACGTTCAGCAGGCGTACCTGGCGGGCCAGCAGGCGCTCGGCCAGCTCGGCCTTGAGCGCTTCGCCGCCGCACAGCAGGCGCAGCCCGGCCCAGGCCGGCGAGTCGTGCTCGACCAGCATCTGCCAGGTGGCTGGCGTGGCCTGCATGACACTGATGCCGTGGCGCTGCATCAAGCCGAGCAATGCGCCCGGGTCGAGGCTATCCGCGCGGCTGGCCAGCACCACGGCAGCGCCATGCACCAGCGGCAGGAACAGCTCCAGCCCGGCGATGTCGAAGCCCAGGGTGGTCACCGCCAGTAGCCGGTCGGCGGCGCTCAGTTGCACATGGGCCTGGATGCCATGGAGGAAGTTGACGAACGCCTCGCGCTCGATGTCGACGCCCTTGGGGCGCCCGGTGGAGCCGGAGGTATACAGGGTGTAGGCCAGTTGCCGAGGGTGTACCGGCAGCCCGAGGCCGCTCTGGGGCAGCCGTGCAAGCTCGCTGTCCAGGGTTTCCAGCAGTACCACCCGGGCCGTGCTGCCCACCACCTGCCGCAGGTTCGCCCGGGTCAGCACCAGCCGAGGACGGGCCTGGCCAATGATGTCGCTGTTGCGCGCGGCCGGTTGGCCGGGGTCGATCGGCAGGTAGGCGCCACCGGCCTTGTGCACTGCCAGCAGCGCCACCAGCAGGTCGGGCTCGCGCTCCAGGCAGATCCCCACCCGCTCGTCGCAACCCACCCCATTGGCCACCAGCCAATGGGCCAGGCGGTTGGCCCGGGCATCGAGGTCGGCGTAGCTCAGGGTCTGCTCGCCGCAGATCAGCGCACAGCGCTGCGGCGCGGCCGCGACCTGGCGCTCGAACAGCGCCAGCATGTCCTCGCCCGGTACCAGTGCCTGCTCGCTGGCGTTCCAGCCGTCGAGCTGGCGGGTGCGCTGGGCCGGATCGAGCAGCGGCAACTGCCACACCGGGGTGTCGGGCTGGTTCATCAGGCCGTCGAGCAGCAGGCTGTAGCCGGCCGCGAGGCGTTCGATGGTCGCCGGGGCGAACAGCTCCAGGCTGTATTCCAGCTCACAGAAGATGCCGTCGGGGCGTACCGCGGCATCTAGGGTCAGGTCGAACTTGGCGCTGTCCTGCGCCGGCAGGACACGCTCGATCTGCAGCCCCGGCAAGCTGAAGTTCACCGCCGCGCCGCTGCTGAGGTTGAACATGGCCTGGAACACCGGGGTACGGCTGGCGTCGCGCTCGACGTCGAGGTGTTCGAGCAGCAGCTCGAACGGCATCTCGGCGTGCTGCAGGGCGTCGAGGGACTCCTGGCGCAGCCGCTCGCACAGCATGCGGCCGGTCAACCGCGGGCCCAGGTCAACGCGGTAGACCAGGGTGTTGACGAAGAAGCCCAGCAGCTCGTCGAGCTCTTCACGGTTGCGCCCGCCATGGGGCACGCCCACCGCGAAGGCCTGCTGGCCGCTATGGCGAGCCAGCAGCAGTTGCCAGGCCGCCAGCAGGATCACCAGGGCGCTGCTGCCGCTGCTGCGGCAGAAGGCCTGGACCTGCTCGGCCTGCGCCTCTGGCAGTTGCCAGCGCAGGCGCTGCCCGCGCAAGCCCTGCTGCGCGGGGCGAGGGAAATCGGTGGGCAGTTCGAGCACCGGTACCTGGCTGCCCAGGTAGTGTTTCCAGTAGTCAAGGTCGGCCTGGGGCCCGGCGCCCCCCAGGCGCTCGCGCTGCCACAGCGCGTAATCGATGTATTGCACCGCCAGCGGCGGCAGGCGCGGGGTGTCGCCGCGCAGCGCCTGGGCATAGGCGCTGGCCAGGTCGGCCACGAGGATCGGGTTGGACCAGGCGTCGCTGACGATGTGGTGCATCTTCAGCAACAGCCCGTGACAGGCGGCGTCATAGCGGATCAGCTCGACCTTGAGCAGCGGCGCCTGGGACAAGTCGAAGGCAATGCCATCCTCGATGCTCAGCAAGCCCTGCAGATGTTCGCGCCGCTCGGCTTCAGCCACACCTGGCATGGCCCGCTCGTGCAGGACGAACACGGCCTCGGCCAGCAACTCCTGGCGCGGCTCGCCATCGACCTCGATGAAGCGCGTGCGCAGCACCCCATGCCGCTCGACCAGGGCGCTGAACGCCTGGCGCAGGGCCTGGACGTTCAGCTCGCCGTTGAACAGGAAGGCACGGGCAAGGTTGTAGGCAGTGGAAAGCGGCGCCATGCGCTGCAGGAACCACAGGCGTTGCTGCGCGAAGGAAAGGAGCTGCGGACCGTCATGGGCGCGCGATACGAGCGGGTCTGGCTGCGCCTGGACATCGCTTTGCAGGAGGGCAAACAACGCTTCATCAAGATTGTCCATCGGCGCTCATACTTCCTTATAAAAACCGACCAGCTATTTGTGCGCGAGATGTTATTCGCAAATGATAATTGATGTCAATTGAGTAAAATACTCACTACCTCTGCTGCCGCGCAAGGCGCTTCTAGCCACTCCTGCATCGTATACAACCACCTAGACGAGTCCTGTGCCTCGCCTATCACCATCATCACATTTAAAAATGAAGGGACCGTTTTTCATTTAACGCATGTCTGAAAGCAGTCTGCCAACTCAAGGTAAATACCAGATCCCCAGAAGGATTTTGCCATGAGACCTCCCTGCCTATTGCTCATATGCTCAGTACCACTTGGCGCCTTCGCTCAAGACATTCGTGAAAATTCAGATTTTGGCTTGATGCAGCGGCAGATCGATGCCATCGAGCTGTTGGCCGATCGAGCTCGTAGCAGCGCTACCGGTGCTGACCGAGTTCGTTATCGCTTCGACTATCCCAGGTTGACTGCGGACTTGGAGCGCGTGCGGGACGGTATCAACAACTATCTGTCGCCTTCCCGCGCGCAGCCAGCTGACCTGGTCGAGCTGAGCGGCGATTACCGTGCCGATGCGCTTCATTCGAGTAACTCCGATGAGCATGAGTGATGCCCAACTTAGCGCGTTCTCTGCCGTGGCCGGGTTTACGCCGCAACTCAGCTCGGCGCTATGGCGCTCATCGGTGTTGGTGCTCGCGTTGCTCTGGTGCACCTGGGCGCTGTGGACCGGCTACCGCGGTTGGGCGGCCGGCAACCTCAATTTTGGCGCACTCGGCGGCAGCACGCTGCGCCTAGCACTCGCCCTGATCGTGCTGATGTTTTTCATGCTGTCGTAATCCGGAGGCCCTGCCATGAAACTCTTCCACCATCGCCACCGCCCGCTTCTCCTGCTGCGGGAATTCTGTTCGAAAGTCCTGTTCGGCGGCCTGGTTTTGCTGAGCTCGACATTTGCCAGGGCCGACCTGCCGACCATGGAGGCCCCCTCTCGGGGTGAAGGTTCGGGGTTGATCGATACCATCAAGAACTACGCCTACGACGGCGGGATCCTACTCGGACTGTTGATCGCCACCCTCGCCTTCCTTGGCGTGGCCTGGCATTCGCTCACGGTTTACGCCGACGTACAGAACCAGCGGAAGACCTGGAAGGACCTCGGAGCCGTGGTCGGGGTCGGCGCGCTGCTGGTGGTGGTGATCCTGTGGTTCCTCACTAAAGCCGCGACTATTCTGTGAGGTCCGCATGTCCGACACCCCTGCCACGCTGCCTGACGGCACGCTGACCTTCCTGCCGGAGCGCCTTAACCGTGACCCAGCGGTCCTGCGCGGCCTCACCAACGACGAGATGTGGGTATCCCTGATCGTCGGTGCCGGGCTTGGTGTGATCTTCGGTGCGCCGCTGGCGGTGGCTACCGCCTCCATCGCCACCCTCCCCACCTGCATGTTCGTCTGCATGGCGTTGGTGTTGCTCGGCGGCGGCAAGCTGCTGCGCCGGGCCAAGCGCGCCCGCCCGGAAACCTGGTTGTACCGGCGCCTGCAGTGGCACCTGGCGGTGCACTGGGGCATCAGTTCGCACCAACTGATCCTGCATTCGGGGCCGTGGACCGTGCGTCGGACGCGCCGGCATAGGAGGGCCAACCCATGAGCCGCTTCCGCAACAAGGTGGATGCGCAGCAGGCGCATATTTTCAGCCTGCGCCTTGCCGTGGCCATCCTGGCACTGCTGTGCTGCGGGCTGTGGTACGGCTGGCAGGCAGCGCCCTCCGAACTCACCATTCACGTACCGCCCGATCTGCGCTCCGGCAGCACGCGCAAGTGGTGGGATGTGCCGCCCGAGAACATCTACGCCTTCGCCCTGTACATCTTTGGTCAACTCAACCGCTGGCCCACCGACGGTGAAGTCGACTACCACCGCGCGATTTTTGCCCTGCAGCCCTACCTGACGCCCGCGTGTAAAACGTTTTTTGACGGTGACTTCGACTATCGCAAGGCTGCTGGCGAACTGCGTGGCCGGGTGCGAGGGGTGTATGAGGTGCTCGGCCGCGGCTACAGCGACGACCCAGACCTGCGGGTGAAGCAGCTGGATAAGCACAGTTGGCTGGTCAAGCTCGACCTCAACGCCGACGAGTACTACGCCGCCGAGCCGGTAAAACGCGTGGTAGTGCGCTATCCGCTGCGGGTGGTGCGCTTCGACGTCGACCCTGAACGCAACAAGTGGGGCCTGGCGCTGGACTGCTACGAAGGCACACCGCAGAAGCTGACGCTGCCGGGAGGTGCGTAATGATGCGTGTCTTGATCCTGATTCTGGTGATGGCCAGCGGCTGGTGTTCAGCGGTCGGCGCCGTCGAGGTCAAATACTGGGACCGCCTGCCCTTGGCCGTTCCGCTCACGGTGGGCCAGGAGCGGGTCTTGATGCTGGACGAAGACGTTCGCATCGGGCTACCCAGTGCGATCGCCAGCAAGCTTCGCGTACAGTCGGTCGGCGGGACAGTTTATCTACGCGCCGCCGAAGCACTCCCCCCTACCCGGCTCCAACTGCAATCAGTAAAGTCGGGCGACATCATCCTGATCGATATCGAAGCGCTCGAGGGCAGCGAGTCGCTGGAACCGGTCAAGATCGTGGCCCAGGCTCAGGCGCCGGACACGGAGCCCCAGAAAGATGCAGCACCCGAAGCGACTCCGGTGCCGGTGGTGCTTACTCGTTATGCGGCGCAGAACCTCTATGCGCCTCTGCGTACCGTGGCGCCATTGCCCGGTGTGCGGCGTGTGCCTTTGACCGACTCCATCGCATTCAGCACCTTGCTACCGACCGAGCGAGTTTCGATCAAGGCGCTTGCAGCGTGGCGGCTGGGCGATTACTGGGTAACGGCGGTGAAGATCGTGAACCGCGGCCCCGGCAAAGTCGCGCTGGACCCGCGTCACCTGCAGGCCACGCTGTACGCTGCGACGTTCCAGCACGCAGACCTCGGCCTCGCTGGTACGCCTGAAGACACCACCGTCGCCTACTTGGTTACCCGCGGCGGGGACTTGAAGCACGCGCTGCTGTTGCCTCCACCAAAACCGGAGGCTGCCGGTCATGAAAGCTAACAGCCTGCTGAAGTGGTTGGTGCCCGGGGTCCTGCTGGGCATCGTGCTGATCATCGGCAGATCCTGGATGGCCTCGCCGGAAAGCCAGACCGCGCACGATCCGGACAAGACCACACTTAGCGCGGAACAAGCCAAGGCCCTGGGCATCGCGGGCGACACCCCACGCGACACCGTGGCCACGCTGATCGGCCAAGTCAAGGCGATGCGTAGTGAGATGCAGACGCTGAAGAAAGGCAACGATGCGCTGCAAACCGAAAACAACCGGTTGCGCTCGCGCGAAGGCAATATCGACACGCGCATCCAGAGCACCTTGAGCAGCGTCACCCAGCAGGTCACCGAGCAGCGCCAGCAAGCCAACGATGCCCGGCAAAAGGCCGAACAGCAGCACCGCGAAACACAGGGTCTGCTGTCCAGGCTCAAGGACCAGCTCACCAACAAGCCGGCCGCGAAGTCGGATCTCCCCGCAGGCTTTGGCCTTGAGCCCGGCGACGAGCAACAGTTTTCGGGTGCGCAATCAGCGCCTGATGCAGTGCAGTGGATCGAGCCGTCAAATGTCCGCGTCGGCCAGGATGACGCGAGCAAAGCTGATGGTCCGCTGTCATCGCTGACGTCGACATTCAAGGACCTGCACGGCCTGGACAACAACGCCATTGATCGAGGCCAGGACCGTTTGCGTGCCGTCGCCAAAGGCGAGCGTGATCTGGAGAACGCTCAGGATCGCGCCGAGGGCGCCAAGCCTGTTTACACCCTCCCTGAAAACTCGACGCTGATGGGCTCGATCGCCATGACCGCGCTGATTGGCCGGGTCCCGGTGGATGGCACGGTGAACGATCCTTACCCGTTCAAGGTGCTGGTGGGCCCGGACAACCTCACCGCCAACGGCATCGACTTGCCGGATGTGGTCGGCGCGGTCATGAGCGGCACCGCCGCCGGCGACTGGACGTTGTCCTGCGTACGCGGCCAGGTCGAGTCGATCACCTTTGTCTTCAGCGATGGCACCGTCCGCACGGTGCCACAGCCGCAGAAGGTCGTCAGCCGCAATCGCAGCAGCACCCAGACCTCCGACACCGAGAAGATCCGCGGCGGGCTGGGCTACATCTCCGATTCCTACGGCATTCCCTGCATTTCTGGGGAGCGCAGCTCCAACGCCCAGCAATACCTGGGCAGCCAGAGCCTGATCACCGCGGCCGGCGCCGGCTTCGCCGCGGCCCTGGGCAGCGAGCAGACCAACACCTCGTTCATCAACTCGGCCGGCGGCAGCCTAGGCATGACCCAGAGCAACGGCAACAGCGCACTGAACTCAGTCATCAGCGGTGGTATTGGCGATATCCGGGAGTGGATCAACAAGCTCTATGGAGAAGCCTTTGCCGCCATCTACGTGCCGCCGGGGGCCAAGGTTGCCCTGCACTTGGATCACGAAATCAGCATCGACTACGAGCCGAAAGGCCGGAGAGTGAACCATGAAAACCCATCCGTTTCAGTACTGGATCTGGATTAGTCTGCTGCTCGCCCTGCACCTGAGCGGCTGCTCCACGAGCAAGGAGGAAATGCTGCCCCACGGCGATCAAACCATGCTGGACATCTGGAATGGCGGTGGCTCCGTCGGTTCCCAGCAGCAGTTGCAGGAAGCTCGTGGCGAATTGCGCCGTCCGGTGCTGGATCCCGAACGCCTGATAGGCGACCAAAGCGCTTACACGCGCACCGCCGCCAACGAGATCCGCGCCCAGTTCCCGCGCCTGCCCAATCCGGATCTGGTCATGTACGTGTACCCGCACCTGGCCGGTACTCAGCAGACCCCGGTGCCAGGCTACTCGACCGTGTTCCCGCTGTACGAGAAGGTCCAGTACGCGCTGCCCGGCGAACGCCTGGACGATCTGTGATGGCCGATGACGCAAGTAGCAACCCGCCACGCTGGAAACCCTGGCGCGCGGCGCAGCGTCGGCGCGCCACGCTAACCGATGAGGCCGCCCAGTATGCGCACAATCCCAGCTTCACCGATCACCTGCCCTGGGTCGAATACCTCGAGGACGAGCAGTGTTTTCTGCTCGACGACAACCGGTCAGTAGGCGCGGTGTTCGAGCTGCAGCCGATCGGGACCGAGGGTCGTGAGCCTGACTGGTTGATGGCGGCCCGCGACGCCCTGGAAGATGCGCTACAGGACAGCTTCGACGAATTGGACCAGGCGCCCTGGGTGGTGCAGTTCTTCTGCCAAGACGACTGTGACTTTGCCCCATATCTGGAACGCCTGGAGCGCTATATCGCGCCCCGCGCCCGCGGCACACCGTTTACCCAAGCCTTCTTCACGTCGATGCAGCGTCACCTCGACGCCATTGCTAAACCGGGTGGACTATTCGACGACCAGGTCGTGTCACATCTGCCGTGGCGCGGCAGCAATCGGCGGATTCGCCTGGTGGTCTACCGCTGGCTCGGGGGCCAGGGTGACGAAGACGGGCAGAGCCCCACTCAGCTGCTGAGCCGCACCTGCGACCGCCTAGTCGCCTCGCTGCAGGCCTGCGGGGTCAACCCCTCGACGGTTGAACGGCCGCGACTTCTACGCCTGGTTGCTCCCCTGGTTCAACCCTTCTCCAGCCCTCACCGACGAATCTCCCGCGGCGTTCTATCGACGCGTGCCCTATCCGGAGACGGACGACGGCGAGGAGCTGCCGCTGCCATTCGACCACGATTTTGCTGAGCGGCTGTTTTTCCAGGAACCGCGCTCCGATAGCGAACAAGGTCTCTGGTACTTCGATCAACAGCCTCATACGGTGATGGTGGTCGACAAGCTGCGCAGGCCGCCACATATCGGCCAACTGACCGGCGAGACGCGTAAAGGCGAGGCGTTGAACGCCTTGTTCGATCAGTTACCCGAGCAGGCGGTGATGTGCCTGACTTTGGTGATCACGCCCCAGGATGTGCTCGAGGAGCAGCTCAACCGCCTCGCGCGTAAAGCCATCGGCGAGAACCTCGCCTCGACCCAGACCCGCCAGGACGTGGAAGAAGCGCGCGCGCTGATTGGGCGCCAGCACAAGCTGTACCGCGGCACGCTGGCGTTGTACCTGCGCGGTGCGGATGAACAACAGCTGCGCCAGCGCTCGCTGCAGGCCGCCAACGTGCTGCTCGGCGCTGGCCTGCAGCCGGTGCGCGAGGGCGACGAAGTGGCGGCTTGCAACAGCTATTTGCGCTGGTTGCCGATGATCTACAACCCGGTCCGAGACACGCGTAACTGGTACACCCGCCTGTTGTTCGCACAGCACATAGCCAACCTGCTGCCACTCTGGGGCCGTAGCGTCGGTACCAGCAATCCAGGCATCACCTTTTTCAACCGCGGTGGTGCACCGCTTTCGTTCGATCCACTGTCCCGCTTCGACCGCTCCATGAATGGCCACCTGCTGCTGTTCGGGCCGACTGGCGCCGGCAAGTCGGCCACCTTGGTCTCGATCCTGATGCAGGTCATGGCCGTGTACCGGCCGCGGCTGTTCATCGTCGAAGCAGGCAACTCCTTTGGCCTGCAGGGCGACTACTTCGCCACGCTCGGATTGTCCGTCAACAAGGTGCAGCTCAAACCTGGCAGTGGCCTGAGCCTGGCGCCGTTCGCCGATGCTCGGCGGCTGATCGAGCACCCGGATCAGGTGGCCAGCCTGTCAACCGAAGACCTGGATGAAGCCACGCCGGACAGTGATGAGCAGCGCGATGTGCTGGGCGAATTGGAGATCACCGCACGGCTGATGATCACCGGTGGTGAAGCGAAGGAAGAGGCACGCCTGACCCGCGCGGATCGCAGCCTGATCCGCGAGTGCATCCTCGATGCCGCCCAGCACTGCGCCGCGACCGAACAACAGGTGCTGACGCGCCATGTGCGCGATGCCCTGCGCCAGGTCGCCAGCGACGCCCATTTGCCTGAAAAACGCCGGGAGCGCGCCCAGGAGATGGCCGAGTCCATCGACCTGTTCTGCCAGGGTTTTGAGGGCGCCCTGTTTGACCGGCCCGGCACGCCCTGGCCGGAGAGCGATGTGACGATCGTCGACCTCGCCACCTACGCCCGTGAGGGTTACGAGGCGCAGATGTCGATCAGCTACATCAGCCTGATGAACACGGTGAACAACCTTGCCGAACGCGATCAGTACCTGGGTCGGCCGATCATTATGGTCACCGACGAGGGTCACATCATTACCAAGAACCCGCTGTTGGCCCCCTTTGTGGTCAAGGGCACGAAGATGTGGCGCAAGCTGGGCGCCTGGTTCTGGCTGGCCACGCAGAACCTGGCCGACTTCCCAGACGCGGCGCAGACCATGCTCAACATGATCGAGTGGTGGATCTGCCTGAACATGCCGCCGGCGGAAATCGAGGAAATCGCTCGCTTCAAGAAACTCACGCCGGCGCAGAAGGCGCTGCTGCTCTCCGCGAGCAAGGCCTCGGGCAAGTACACCGAGGGCGTGGTCCTGTCGAAGAATCTGGAGACACTGTTCCGCGCAGTGCCGCCGAGCCTGTACCTCGCTCTGGCCATGACCGAACCCGAGGAAAAGGCCCAGCGCTGGCGATTGATGGAAGAGCACCAGCAGTCCGAGCTGGAGGCCGCCCTGCAGGTCGCGACGGACATCGATCGCCTGCGCGGCATGTAGTGACCGATACCGCCAGGACTGTTCGCAATCCCTTAGTTCAGCAAAAAATCGAAAAGAGCACATTTGTACTCTTTCGCTATTTTGCCTGACTCGCTCTGCCAAATCAGCTCGCCAGACGAAATCGATAAACCCAGGCTCAGTTTGTCTCCCCTCCTCCAGCACCGGATCCGGGATGCTGAGACTTGGCGCATGGACGCACACCGCTGCCACCTGCCGAGCGTTGCCCATGAACGTGACCGCCTCCACCCGCTGCAGATCACCGATGCCCAAGAAGACTGGTCGAAGTCGTGCATTCATTGCGGCCGTTCTGCTCATCGCTACCGAGCAGTGCCTGGCACTGACCACCTCAACCATCATCGCCTCCGTCACTTCGCTGCAGTGCCTGGAGTACCGGATCGTCGGGATCTGCTACTGGCTGCTGTGCACACCGTTCGGCTGCACGGTGCGCACCTCGCCGAAGATTCGTCATTTCATTCCCGAGCTAGTGGTGTCGAGCTACGCCGACACCGGCGCCAACCCCTGGAGCGAGATGTCGGCACTGTCGACACCGACGCCAGCGTCACAAGGAGGTGGCAACCTGATCACACCGTCACCGCAGCGCGATAACCTGCCACGGTTCAAGAATGTCGACGGCATCGGGCACCCCGGCGGGGCTGCCCTTACCGCCCTGGCGCATACGTTCGGCTATGCGTGCCCAAGCGGTGCCGTGCCGTTTGCGCCCTACTACCTCAGTACCCTCGACCCGCTGGCGTGGCGCCAGGCCATTCCCGAATCCGTCTACCCGCAGGCACTGGTGCCGGGAATGCGCGAGATCGGCAACCAGGCACTCGGCGACATGTGGGGTAGTGTCTACCCACGCCACGGATTTCTGGTGCAGCCCGACGATTTCAAGGCCGGTGCCGTGATGGCTCAGCGCGCCAGCGACTTCATCACCCGCGCTGGCCAGCCGCATGTCTACCTGCCGCTGCAGCCGATGCCTGCGCCCGGCTACTGGCCGCCACAGCCGGTGATTGAGAACAACGTCAACAACCACCGCTGGCAATTGCTCACGCCGGTGATCCAAGGCACCTGCGCCATCTTCCCCAGCCCAACGATCCAGAGCGCCGACGGCGCCTATGCTTGGTCGCTGTGGCGGCCCTACCGCTGCTGCCAGCGCATGGGCCAGACCTTCCTGTTCAGTATCGATTTTGACGGAGGCCAATGATGAAGACCCTCGCGCTCGGTCTGCTGTGCTTCCTCGTCTATGCCGTGGGCCACGCCGCCGAGAACGGCTACCACCTTGGTGACCAGGCTCCGGTGCTGGACGACCGGGTGATGTATACCATCGGCGGGGGTTCAGCGGCAGGAGCGCCCTCCTCGCTCTACCGACCCAATGGCCTTGGCGTGGGCATGTCTTGGCGCGCCAACATGATGTGCGGAAACATGAACCTCTCGAACACCCTGCAAAACCAGCTCAATGGCGCCACCCAGGGTTTCCAGCAGATCATGGGCAACGTCATCCAGAACGCCACGCAGGCCGTCATGTCACTGCCGGCGATGATCATCCAGCGGGCCAACCCCGGGTTGTATGAGCTGCTCAGCAATGGTGTTCTGCAGGGACGGATCGACTTCGACCGCTCCAAGCTCACCTGCCAGGCGATGGCAGCGAAAATGGCCGACAAGGTCGACCAAGCCGGTTGGGGTGCGCTGGCGCAGAACCAGGAGATGCAGCATAACCTCGAGCAGTCCGGCGGTGACGCTGTGACGGCGGTGAAGGACACCGAAGCGAACAACGGCAACAACGGCGTCAGCTGGGTCGGCGGGCAGAAAGCCGGTGGCAACGGCCAGCAACCCATCCGGGTGACGTCGGATGTGGTCAAGGCCGGCTACAACCTGCTGCACAACCGGGCGGTCGAGGATACCTCAGCTCTGGGTTCGAGTTGCCAGAATGGCGCCATCTGCCAAGCCTGGTCGAGTCCCGCAGTGGCCTCCGAGTGGGCGACGCGTGTGCTCGGGGAAACCGAGGTTCAGACCTGCGACGACTGCGAGACGCTGCGCGTAACCGCCGGTACCGGGCTGTCGCCGCTGATCCAGGAAACCTACACGGAAAACCTGGAAGGCTTGCAACGCATGGTCTCAGGCGCCGAGCAGCCTACACCGGAGAACCTCGGCAAAGTCTCCAGCCCGTTGCTGCAGGTCTCCCGTGGCGTCATCGAGGGGCTACGCGACGACCCCGACCAGAACCTGCTAGCCCAACGCCTGGCCAGCGAGACCGCGCTTTCCAGCGTGATCTACAAGGCAATGCTGCTGCAGCGCACGCTGTTCGCCGGCAGCCACGAGCCCAACGTGGCTTCGGCCCAGCCAGCCACCAGCGCCCTCAACAGCAATGTCGAAACCCTCGAGCGCGAGATCCGCCTGCTGCAAACCGAGCTACAGGTACGCCAGTCGCTGGCCACCAACACCGCCAGCCTGGTCCTCGATCGCCACGCCGGCGGTGCCGACGCCTCGCGCAGCATCGATCAGCGCGATCCGGAGCCGGACCGTTTGCGCCGAGCCGGACAGGAGAGGAGCACGCCATGATTTCATTATCGGTGAGGTTCACCCTCGTGCGTGTACTGCTGGTGCTCGGTGCCATGCTGAGCATTTTGTTGATTGCTTGGATGGTGCTGCACCTATCCGTGATCCAGCTGAATTGGCTCGAACCAACGCGAGCGACAGCGCCTTACTTCGCGTGCTGGCGCGCGCTCTTGTACACCCTGATGTTCACCGGTTGGGTCGCAGCGTTGCGCAGGCGGCTCAAGCCTGAAGATGAGCAACGGCTGAAGCGCCTGGGCTTGATCGGCTTCAGCTCGATCATCTTGGTCGAACTGTCTCGCGTGTGAGGTGCAGACATGAACATGAGCACCAACAGCTACCTCGAGTATTACCTTTCACTGTTGGCCTGGATCATCAATAACGGCATCTGGAACACGCTGGCAGACACCGGGCTGTTCGCCGCGCCCTTCGGTGCAATCATCCTGCAGGAATGGCTGTCAGCCCGCCAACAGGGTGCCGACGAGGGCAACAAGGGGCTATTGTCGATCCCTCGCGTCGAGAACCGGTTGTGGATGAGCTACGTGGTCATTCTGTTTGGCTGCATGCCGTTTTTCCCGCTGAACCTTTCATCGGTGAGCTTCGACGATGCCGCGAGCCAGCGCTGTGGCGTTTCCATGGCTAAGCCAGCAGACACCGCTTGGGGCACAACCTTCAACACTATCGGCGAGAAGTCAGCGAATGTCCCGGTGTGGTGGTTCCTGGTGCATGCCATGAGTAAAGGCATCACCGCCGCCGCCACGGCGTCGATCCCCTGCGCACCCGACATCCGTGCGATGCGCATGGAGATAGACAGCTCGCGGATCAACGACCAGGTGCTGCTGCAGGAGGTCGCCGACTTCACCCGGGACTGCTACGGCTTTTCGCGCTCGCGGCTGTTTACCAATCGACCTGAATTGGACGAATCGCAGAGCTACGACGCGTCCTGGATTGGCTCGACTTACCTACTCAACACACCGGGCTACTACGATACCGATCGCTCGCGAATGCCCAGGGTCGATTGGCCATACGATGAGACTCGGGATACCTCGCTGCCCCAGCTCGACAACGGTGCGGGCTATCCCACCTGCAAACAGTGGTGGAGCGATGGCACGATCGGACTGCGAGACCGCTTGGTGGCCGAGGTCAATCCGTCGCTGATGTCGCAGCTGCGAGGTTGGCTCACCGGGCGCACTTCTACTGAGATTGAAGACGCCACCCTGCGCGAATTGGTTAGCCCACGGCAGCAATCGTTGAGCATGGCACCTGGGCAGGTGTTCCAGGACTACGGCAGCAGCGCCCGAGGCGGCTCCCTGACACAAGGTCTCAACAACCTAGCCACCAACACCGGTCTGGCCCTGGGTTCATTCAGCAATTTCCCGGCGATGAATGCGCTGCGTGCCGCCTTACCGATGGTCCAAGCCTTCCTGATCATGGGCACTATCATCAGCTTGCCACTGGTGCTGCTGATTAGCACCTACCAGCTCAAGGCGCTCATGACGATCACGTTCGCGCTGTTCACCCTGCATATGCTGACATTCTGGTGGGAGCTCGCGCGCTGGATCGATTCGAGCATGCTCGAAACCCTGTACAACCAAGTCTCTGCCACAGATCAGGCGTTGTTGTCGCTACCGACAGCCGGATTCATGGATGGAACACTCACTGCTCAGGTTATCGAATATGTGATGGGCGCGATGTTTGTGCTGTTGCCAATGTTTTTCATCGGAGCTATGAGCTGGGCAGGCTACAACGTAGGGAGCGGCATCCAAACCCTCCTCACCAGAGGGACAGAAGCTGCCCAGACACAAGCCGGAAAAGGTTCATCACACCTCATGACTGGTGTTCAGAAAATGAAGTAGCGGCTCATCTGAGCGAGCCATATTCATCATACAGCTCTGGGTACTTTTGCTGATGCTGAGGGTGACTAACTTCATGCACCTCGGGTTCATCATCACAAGATTCAGAAATGGGCAGTGCGGCTAGGGCCCATATCGCAATCATCCCAATCGCCAAGAACAACGCAACAGATGCAACGGCAAGCACCAGCACCAACTTGATAATATGGATACCTACCTTTCGATACTGAAACGGTACAAAAGCCAATAACGACGATCGCAGAATGCGGGTTTCGAGATGATTTGCCACGCGTCCTGTGCGAACAGCAGCGCGAATTAAATGCCTGCCAAGAGTAGTACGACCGGCAATCGAAAAGGCTTGATGAGTCATTCAGCACCGCCCTTCTCTGCTCATTATTACGAGCTAGTGAGAATTTGGATCCAAGCTAAAGCTTACTCCTGTTCCGCCGATTTCGATTACCGCTGATCACCTCGTTTGGTAGTGGTGATCACTGGTGGCACTCCCCGGACTCACATCGCTCTGACTCACATATAACGCCCTTGACGCTCCGCCGGTCCGCTTGTTAAACCAACTATGCAATCGCTGGTTATCCAGCATCCCAGGTAGCCATGACCTTCGAGGCTACGTCACACATGTGATGGTTGTCCCAAGTGCGATTCGCGTTCGGCAGCTCGCATGGTCACCGCTCCCGCGGTGATGAACGCCCTCTAAATCCCCGGGCTCCCAAAGCCTGCACCCTCGACGCGCCTACTCAAACATTCCAGTGCTGGGAATTCTCCCGCACGGGTGGCATTCCTCTGCACCTTTTGGAGGATTTCATCATGCTGCGCTTCACAGGCTCTGAACTTCACGCGGTGTTAGCCGAGGCCGGTATCAATGGCTGCAAAGTGATGCTGGTAAAGGACCACGGCGTTTACCTGATGGCGGAGATCGGCGAGAGCAAACCCGATGGAAGTGGCCGCAAGCGAGTGGCGTATGCCATTGGCTGCAACCCCGAGGTCGACGACTTCGATACCTGGTGGAATCGCGCTAAAGACGAATTCGGCGGTGACGATTTCGCTGAGTACTTCGACATCGAAGATCCTGTCCTGGCCAGTCTTCGCGGGACAGCAGGATCTTTGGTGGTTGAAGCCACTTCCACTCACCTGTACTTGGCCGCCGAGGTCGAGCCCACGGGAAAATCTTGACCACCTGACCTAAGTCACAGGCGCTTCCAGAGGGCTCGCTGTCGGGACCTCTGGAAGCGCCTTTCCGGGTGCCTTCCGTTCCATCCGAGGTCGCCATTTATCAGAAAGCTAAAGCGCCCAGCCTTCCTTGGAACGCTCTGGATAGGCGTATTTGCGATGCTCCTGAGTGGCCATTGACCACCGCTCAACACAGGTTTTTTACTGCTTAGGCACTCCCAGCTCGCGGCAATATTTACAGCGACTAAGCCCCGCCACACTTCGACTGAGGTGCTCGCGCGATCTACTCTGGAGGTACTCATGTCAAGCCACTGCAGCCTCTCCACGGCCGTCGTGCTCAGCCCTGGCGTATGGCAGCAACTCATGGAGCCTGGCCCAGGAGACGTCTCCGCAGATCAGGTAGCACAACGTCTGGCCATCCTGCTCACCAGTGCTCTGGCGGCTGCTACTCATTCGTCACCCTGTCCAACTGATCTGCACATTCAGTTGCCACAGGACGGCGTGCCATCTGCGGCCGAACAACTTTCGCTGTTGCGTTTGGCCCACATCACGCCACGTAGCGCCCCTTCTTTCCTGCACATCCGCTTGCCAGCTGAACATTCCGTGGATCTCACAATCCTCTGACACGACCAGCACTTCCTCTGCCCTTACCCCAACCGGGAACACCTCCCGGATGGGGTGGCGTTCCCCTTCACAATCGGAGAACGTCATGTCCGACATCTATCTGGACGTTACCAATAAGATCCTCAACGCCCTTAGCCAAGGTGTGATCCCCTGGATCAAGCCCTGGACCACCACAGGTTCAAGCGCTGACGGCCCTTTTCCCATCAACGCCATCACTCGGCGCCCCTACGCCGGCATCAACGTTCCGCTGCTGTGGGCGGAGGCGCGACTGCGAGGCTTCACCCAAGATCGCTGGCTGACCTACAACCAGGCGCGCAAAGCCGGAGGCCATGTGCGCAAAGGCGAGCAATCCACCCTCGCGGTGCTCTACAAACCGATGAGCAAGGAAGCGCACGACGAGGACGGTCAAGTCGTTCGTGATGAACAGGGCAATATCAAGATGGTGCAGTTTGCGCTGCTTCGGACGCACTGCCTGTTCAACATCAAACAGACCGAAGGCTTACCGAGCGAGGAGCCAGCCTCCACCGAGCACACTGAGCCGGCGACCTTCATCGATCATGAACCGGCAGAGCAACTGCTGGTCGCCAGCGGTGCGCGCATCGAGCATCGCTACGGCGATGACGCGTTCTATCAGCCGATTCGTGATTTGATCCAACTGCCTACCAAGGCGCAATTCGAAGACGTCGGCAGCTACTACGCAACGGCACTGCATGAGCTCACGCACTGGTCGGGCCATCGTACTCGTCTGAACCGTGAAGGCATCACCGGCGGGCATGCATTCGGCTCCACGGCGTATGCCTTCGAGGAGCTGGTCGCAGAAATGGGCGCAGCGTTTCTCTGCGCACTCACCGGTACTAAGGGTGAGCTGCGTCACGAGGAATACTTGGCGTCCTGGATGAAGATACTCAAGGAAGACAAACGAGCCATTTTCCGCGCCAGTGGCCGGGCCCGGGAAGCCTCTGAGTACCTGTTGGCCTTGCAGTCCGATCAAGCCACGGATACACCCGCACGCCTCACCGCGTGATTCACACCCAGTAAAAAGGCCCCTAACCGGGGCCTTTGTTTTGTCTGCTGCGCGATACCCGCCGCCGTCAGAAAGCCACTGATTACTGCAGCCAGCTCTCGACAGTGTCCGAGCCGTGCTCCTGCTTCCACTGCTTGAGGATCTTGTGGTTGCCGCCCTTGGTTTCCACAACCTCACCGCTCTGTGGATGCTTGTAGCGTTTCACCTCCCGAGGCTTGCGCTGGCTGCTGCTGGACGGACTCGCGGTCGGTACGCTCAGACCCTTGGACGGATCCAGAATGCTGATCACCTGGCGCAGGCCCATGCCGTACTGTTCCAGCAACGCTTTGAGTTTCTGTTCAAACTCGATCTCCTGCTTCAAACCGGAGTCGTTTTTCATCGCATCCAACTGTTGCAGCTGCGCGGCCAGTTGCGCTTCCAGTGCTTTGAACTCGGCAAGTTTGGACATGAATGCTATTCCTAGGCGTGGGATAAGTGCAGGGATAATAACTGAGACTGCGGATTTAACCGAGGGTTTACTTGAAGCGCGCGCTCTTCTGCATAGCGCCGGTTTAAACCACCTCGCTTGGTCGCTCAATCAGACAAGTGCTGACACAGGTGCGCAACAAGTTGCCGCGGATTTGCGCTGTTTCCAATCTTGAACACGATATCGCGCTGGCTGCGGGGCAGCTTTTTCGCACAGCGCTTGGCTGCAGATCGGACGGCCGCATCAGTGCCATGAATCCGATCGGCCAATAACACGACCAATACCGCATCACTCAACGTCATCCGTGCCCCTGCTCTAGAAATCATGCCGGGCAGTCTACCCCCTGAACAAAGGGTCCGCTATGCCAATACGTTGCCGATCCCGATGTGCCTGGCTTCGAATTATCACACGCGTGAAAAGGGCCAAGGCGGTAAAGGGTAACGGCGGCAATGGAAGGGGCGCAAGGGTAAGAGCTCTATCCGAAAAGGCAAAAGGACCTCCCGAACGAACAGCAGGTCATGCGATGAAACGCTGGTGGTTAACATTTCAAAAAGGTGAGGCGGCAGAGCCCACCCCCACGCCCATCGCCGAGGGCTTCATGCTCCCCCTGTCGGCCGAATCTCTACTCGCCGCCGATCACCGGAGAAAGCTGCTCGAACGCATCTGGCAGTACACGGCCCTCTCCGAAGCGCAGTTTGATCGGCTCTACCTCGAGCCCATCCGCCGCTACGCCCGCTACGTACAGCAACTTCCGGCCAGCGAAAGCCATCATCACGCCTATCCCGGGGGCATGCTCGATCACGGGTTGGAGCTGGTCGCCTGCAGCTTGAAGCTACGCCAGTCCTACCTTCTCCCCAGCGGTGCTGCACCGGAGGACCAGGCCGCGCAGGCCGATGCCTGGAGCGCCGCGATTGCCTACGGTGCCCTGCTCCACGACATCGGCAAAATCGCCGTCGACCTGCAGGTCGAGTATCAGAATGCCAAACGCTGGCACCCCTGGCACGGCCCGCTGAACCAGCCCTACCGTTTCCGCTACCACCCAGGCCGCAATTACAAGGTGCACGGCGCCGCGGCGGGGTTGCTCTATACGCAGATCCTGTCGCCCGCCCTGCTCGACTGGCTCAGCGATTACCCCGAATTGTGGAGTCAATTGCTGTTTCTGCTCGCCGACCACTACGAGCACGCTGGGACCCTCGGGGAATTGGTGCTGCAGGCTGACCGTGTCTCCACCGCGCAAAGCATCGGTGGCAATCCTGCGAAGGCTTTGCAGGCGCCCAAGCACTCCCTGCAGCACCACTTGCTAACGGGACTGCGCCATCTGGTGAAGAACGAGTTTAAGCTCAACCAGCCCGGCGCGGCCGGCTGGCTCACCGAAGACCACCTATGGCTGGTCAGCAAGACCACGACCGACAAACTGCGCGCACATCTACTGGCCCAGGCTGTGGACGGTATCCCCACCTCCAACATCGCCTTGTTCGATGAGCTGCAGTCACATGGATTGGTGGAAGCGACACCGGAAAGCAAAGCGGTTTGGAACGCCACTGTCACGGACGGTGACTGGCAGCACCGCTTCACCTTCCTTCGCCTGCAACCGAGCTTGATATGGTCCAGTGACACTCGCCCGCAAAGTTTTATAGGGACAGTTGAGATTATTTCGAACAGTTCCCCATTGACCAACGAATCAGATGGACTGTGCGAGGACAGGCCGAGCCCAGCAATCGATACTAATTCGTCTGATCAGCCCCAAACACCAAACTTCGATTTTCTCAGCGAGTTGGATGACCTCCTGCAGGATGAGGTCAAGTGTGAAGACATCGCCAATCCTACCGAGGCGCCATCATACGACAGGCGTGAAAAAACATTTATAGAATGGCTAACTGAGGGAGTTCGAAGTCATCATTTGATCGTCAACGATAGTAAGGCCGTTGTTCATACGGTCAACGGGACATTCTTCTTAGTGACACCAAGTATCTTCAAACGTTACGTGGCCGAGCAGTCAAGGGGTTCCAACGAATTTCAAAAAAACGATGAGTGGCGCAGCATTCAACGAGAGTTTGAGAAACTTTCCGTTCACTTGAAGCGAGCCGATGGTAAAAACATTTGGACATGCAAAGTTAAGGGACCTCGAAAAAAAAGCTCGCTCAATGGTTACCTCTTACGTGAGCCGAAGATCATCTCAAATGACAAGCATCCCAACAATCCATTTCTAGTGCTTGAACCGTAGACCATCAAGAGCATTGCAATTAGCACAATGAAAGACTCCTTCTCTTTGACATAAGCACCTGTGAACAAAATACCACTAGCACTTTCAATCATGAGCAGTGGAATCAATCAAGCAAGCCGGAACTGTAGAGTATCACTCCCACGACAATCAGAAAATGCAGATCAAATTCACCATTCAACGACGGCTAGAGAGCGGATTACCACCAACACCGGGCATGACAGCTGGATATGATATATATATACTTAGCAACTAGCCAAACCATGGTACAAATTTCAAATAGTAAATCACAAAACCTGAAATTTAAATCCTGCACATTTTTTATCAGAATACATTCCAGACCAAGAAACAAAGCAAGGCCCATCCTGCAATCAATTTCACTGCTCGCACCGGATTAATGTTGTTTTTTTGACGTCAGAAAAACACCCAAGCCTTCGCAACTCCTACTGGCCAACTGTTTGACTTCTTGTTAGCATCGACCCATCGAAAACCGATAAACTGGAAGACACGTGCGTGGACTTCAACCTATTATTCAGACTACTACTGACGTTTAATGCAACCTCACTATTGGTCATCGTTTACCTGGTGCAGCATGAAATCAAAATTGGTGAGCTCATTACCGATGCGAAGCTAATCTGGCTCAAGGCTGCGCTTGACGGGTCATCTTATGCTTTGTACCTGGCTGTCCCAATTCTCCTAACAGGTCTTAGTCTGCGCCTAAGCAGCTTCCTGGGAAGGGATTTTTTTAAAACCGGAGACGTTGTGAGCATTGAGCACGCTAACAACAGTTTCCTACCCAGCTATCTAGGCTATTTTTTTGTAGCCCTCAGCATCAATAGCTGGCAAACGCTGACATTTGTCTACACCACACTATTCGTTTTTACTTACAGATCACAAGCCCTCTACTTTAATCCGCTTTTCCTGCTCTACGGCTACGAATTTTACAACGTTACAACGTCATCCAACGTAACACTTTTTTTGATTAGCAGGGAAAATTTTCGCTCCCCAAAAGACGTTGTGATTGACAAAGCATTCAGAATCAATGACTACACCCTTATCGACAGAGACTAACAAATGGACTTCGTCCTCGCAAAGATAAAACGTGCCCAAAAGCATCCAATAGTAAAAGTATTGTCAGACAACAAACTCTACGAAGAAGTCATAATCGACGCAGCAGCATGTGTTCCGTACGACCCTGATCATAACTTGGATGAAGAATCGTGGTTCGTGATACCAAAATTTTCACAGAAAGATTTCTGTATCGACCTTTTAAAACACCCATTCGACAGCAAGAACCATATCGACCTCAAAAAGAGTCAATTTGATAAAATCGCATGGCTTTGTAGCGTACAGAATGAATCATTCTACTTTCAAAAAGTTACGCCGTCGCTGCTAATGCGGCGGAAAAGCATAATTTTTGGGGAAGTTGCAGAGCTTGACGATGGGCAAGTACGAGTCGTGGTAAACCAAACACCAGATGCCATTTATTTACCCAAAATTGACTCGCTAGTTTTTAAAAACCTTGCTGCAATCTCAAACATTTTTAAAGGAATCGATTTGTTGTTCAAGGAAGCAACCCAACAGGAAGTAGAAAATTTCCTCAAGGAACCCTTCATTGAGCTCTCAAATGATTTTAACGCCTCTCGTGTATCCACACCCAACCGGAAACGGATCGGTTTGGCAATGGCCACGCTGGCAGCACTCCCCCCTAAGCAACGAGCTGCAATGGTCGGATATATCGATGACTACTGCACTGGTCATCTAAACTTCGATAAAGCTAAAGGGATTTTTGATATCGGTAGCGACCACCAACTAAAGCTCCTCATTTACGGCATTGAGCAACGTTTCTATACTACTCTTTTTGGAAATCAGAAGCGGCTGGCCAATTCCGTGCAAATTCTGTAGGTAAATTAATATCATCGCAGTCAACACACGAAATGACTTGACACTGAAACGCGGCATTTCGTTTTTTCTGATTAGTTAGGATCCGGCGTGTCGATTCACGACCTATCCAAGTAGGTAATAGCGCACAGCAATCTCACCAGGGGATCCGTCGAACGGATCCCGGACCTAAGCGGATAATGATGAAGGAGTGTCACGATTGCCAGGCACTCTCATTGTAATAATCGTCCTTAAATCTCCATTTTTACGCTTTTGATGTAAAGCCCCAAAACAGTGAGTTATATGAGGAGTGCCGGGTTGACGTGCAGATAAATCTAGGGTGGCCAGCACGCCAACTCGAATGTCGCTTGCACTATAGGAGGAGGCTTGACGTGAATGGGGTCTGACACTGAACAAAGACCACTTGGATTTAGTGGAGCGCTTGACCTCAATAATCAAACGAAAACCCTGAAATGGTAGATATATATCTGTTCGTCCAGCTGCTACATGCGGCACCTCTACCAGAGGTGCTTGATAGCAGCTTTGCAAATAGTCCCTAAGGTCGAATTGAAGCTCAGTCTCATGGGGTAGGGAATGTCCTTTTTCAGGCTTGGCTAAGTAACGATAAAATCCTTTAGTAGGACTGGCATCGATACGCGATGTCAAAAACTTACAAAGCCTGACGACAAGAAGGTCTACTGCAGCCTTTACGGTCGTCTCACGATAGTCACGATTATGCTCTAGTTTCGAGATTACCCCTTCAACCAGACGCTGCTCGGTAAGCGACAGCGGCAGCCTGACCAGCGCGTGCCCTTCTTCAAACGCGAGAATTCTTTCCTGATCCTGGCTGGGCACATTGGCGAAGATATCAGGGAGGCCAACTTGCTGAGAAGAGGCCTCCGTCAGTACTTTCCCAACGAGGTGGCCGTAAATGCAAGGTTTTGCTCTAGCACCTGCCTTCCTTTAGCTGTGAGAACTCTGGAAGCTGGGGTTGATAGCCAATTATGTACCATGGCTACGAGGCGCCCCTTTTCTGCAAGCTTACCTGACCGGTTCGGCTTTCTAAACGTTCGCTCCCCTTTTAGCGTTACGCCCACCGCCCTTACTTTTTCGAACAGTGCCATAGCGTTAGTTAAAAGCAGGAGGGGGTTATAGGAAATATCGCTCTGTATGGGTGCCATAAGGGGAATCCACTCAAGCTCAGCTTCTGCGGGGGGCGAAAGCCAAGAGGCCCCGGCTCGAGGGGTAGAGTATTGGACTACAAAATGCGCATCTTTACTTAATGATTCGAGAAGGTCGCCTGCACAACAGTCAGTTTTCAGAGATCTGGCGAGTTCGCCCGTTACGGCAGCATACATCCGGGCTCTTGCAGAGTTTTCCGAGAGACATGCACTTGCTCTGAACCACGTAGCAGATCGAGAAAAACTGTCCATCATCTCGCTCAAATCTTCAGCACCAAACGCATTGGCCATTTCTACGAAGCCGAGTTCCACCCTTGCCTCGACAGCACACCCCTCACACTGCGTCAAAACCTGCAACGATTCAACAGCGTCTTCCCAACCCAAGTGATCATGTAGCACCGATGTGACACGGCAGAGTTTGGCTTTCACCCAATCGTCTTTAGCATCTATCAGGCGCATTACACCAGCGATCGCAAAGCTTTTTAGACTGGGAGTGTGCAAAGCGAGCTGTGTTAAACACGTGACAGCTTCAATACGGATGTCCAGTGAGCTGATTTCATCCGCAGCGCGCGCATCGAGTGCCTTTACAATTAACCTATGGTCAACTGCTTCGGCCTCCATGATGGTATTAACTGCATGAATAAATGCATCACGCCAAGGATTCGTCCGAATTCCCACACAGATGGCTTTTAAAGCAGTCTCATAGTCATCCAAATCATGCCACTGTTTCAGCAGCAGATCAGTAAAATCCCCAAACAGTGGAGTACGCACCAACTGGTCCCACTCCGCCATTAGCAAGGCCTCAGGAAAGGCATCAACGTCTATTTCGTCGCCTGCTTCGACGGCGCTTTGCAATAGATGCTCAAGTTTTGAGTGTGCGGCCCACATAACGCCTCCTTGCGCTATTACCAAAGCGTTGTACCGGCTTTAGCCAGCAAGCAGCGCTCCTCTTCAAAGTGCTCCAGTGCGCGCTTGGTACCCCGAAACGCAACGAACAGCTGCACATTCACGTCTTTAGATAGCTCCGAAAGGGCTCCGAGCATCTCTTCCACGTTAGCATCAGCCATCTCTTCTTTTGCTGGCGAATCGATTATCAGTAGCCCAGGATGTCGGCCCACACCGGATTGTTCTGAAGCTTGGAGAAGAGAAATGATTGTTGCGATACGTACCCGAAGACGCTCTCCAGCCGAGAGCTTAGTAAAAGTGGACTTGCCTCCCCCCTTGTGAATTTCGATGCTGGCGTTGCGCTTCAAAACAACTCTTTCAACGTCCTTCATCCCAAGGCGTGTTAATAGGCCGCAAATCAACTCACTAGATCGTTCTAGGATAGCCTCGGCCGATGCCTCGACCATCCTTTTCGCCTCGTCCGTTGCAGCCGCCAACACTGCAACTGCGGCTTCTTCACCCGTGTCGCTCCCTACCAGCTTAGTAACCGCCTCAAGAATCCCCTCAATTCGTGCAGCCTCTAAACAAAGCGTTTGCTCTTCCAGAGCGGTACCACGGCCTGAAAGTTTCGCCACCTCTTCGGCCGTGGCGTCCAGGTCTGCTCTAGTTTTTACAAGCTCAGCTGCGAACTCTACGGATTTTGACTTCACTGCCGAAAGTAGTTTTTCAGACTTTTTTATGTCTTTCTTTGTTGTTTCCTTCAGGGCTTCATAGTCGACGGCCGACTCTGCCTGTACAGGTGATAAGCAAACGGAGCAGTCTCCGGAGAGGCGCTCTTGGTTGAGCCGATTTTCAGTAAAGGTCTGCGTGCAGCGTGGGCAGCATGTAGGGTTTAGCCTTCCAAGAAATTTGGATGCTGCAAGCTCTTCTTCGCATGCTAAGAGGACGCGCTTCTTCTGAATTAAACCATCCTCACCTGCGGAAATCTCTGAACTCAAAACGAATATCGCCGTTTGGAGCCCCGAAACTTTCAAACTAAGTTCGGAAAATTTAGCCTTGGCGGAGGCGAGTTTTGCTAAAGCTTGGTCACGAGCAGTCCCGTCCGCAATCTTGCGCCTGGTCTCCGCGAGCCTGGCTTGAAGATCTTCAACAGATTGATCGCCCAATTTGCCTATTGCGCGCCGGCGAGACTGGACCTGGGATTCAGCTACTCGTTTAGCTGCCCGGGCCTGGAAAAGCGTTGTTGCCCATGGAATGCCCAGAAACACTTGAAGCAAACGCTGCGTGAAATCCGATCCAACATGCTCACCGATCAGTGCACTGCTGTCGCTGTCAAATAAAAAAGCACCAGTATATGCAGTCCAGCCGTCTGAATAGAGCACTGTTCTGTTCTGTGAAGGCATTTCCCGAGATGTGGCAATGGGCTCGAGTGCCAGCGCATCTAGCATTAGGCTATTCATGCGAGCTTTGAACATATCTGCTGAAGCGAACGGCAGAGAGTGAATAATCGATCCATCATTAGTCAGCAGATCTACGGAACCGTGGGGGCGACCCTCTGCACGTCTATTTTAACTCGAACTCGACGATCACCTGCGAGGAGCTCTACCTGAGTGTTCCGAATCCAGCTCTGTACGGTACTCGTTAATGATTTGGGCTCGCCTCGCAAGGCCCAAAGTATTATTTGCAGGATGCTGGATTTGCCGGCGAAGTTATCGTCGCTAGCGATGATGTTCACGCCACTTTTCTTGGGCTCCCATTTGAAATCGATCCCCTCAGTGCGGCCATGGATAATCTTCTCGCCTGAGAAGGCCACATTGAGAACACGTAGCTGTCTTGACGCAGGTGGGGCTGGCGATTCGACAACATTGTGTCGGAGAAGTACTTCACTCACCGACTCGGGAGATTGGCCAGCTTTAGCTGCCACTGACTCTATAAATGAGCTGTTCACTGGATACTTTCCTTGGTGAGCTCTTTCAAGCTTTCCTGAACCCTTTGCTTGATCGGGCCGATGACTTGTCCCCAGCGGGCGCCCTGATATTCCGCCTGGGCGTATTGGCGTTCTTTCAAGTCGTCACCGCTACAGTTACCCGCTACCAGGGCAACGAGTCTGGCTCTGTCTCGATACCAGGCGAGATGTGTTGAGCCTGATGAGAGCTGATTGGCGAGCTGTCGGCCCGCGTCCAATAAGTAGAAGTCCGTACGGGTAACCTTTCCATCAGGTTTGATATTGCGCTTGATCCTCGCAAGCCCAAGCGAGATCAAAAGAGACATGGAATCATCAATCTGCTCCCACGCACCGAACAGGAAACGGATCATTCCAAGGCGACGAACATCAGGCTCATCCCCCTCCATGACGCATACCGCTTCGGCGAGATAGCCCCGATCGGGGTATTGAACATGCATCGCAAGCAACTCTGCTGCCAGGTAATCCGGGCAACGAATCCAGAAGTCCAGTGCCTGCAAGCGCTTCTCTGCTTTTATCACTGCAACCGCCCCCGGAGGGGCTCCAGCACCTGGTGGAGTACCAGCTTGGTCCAATATAAACAAAATGCGAATCGCATCTCGCTTACGAGCGGTATGTTCAAGCGCGTGAGACACATCTCCCCCTGTGCGTGCGTCAATCCCTTAGTAGCCACAAATGATAGCTTAATGATGGCCTTTGCCGCCATAACATGCTTGATACAGGAGATGGGCTGTGTCCATGGAACCTCCCGAATGCGCGATCACCTTGGCGGCTTGCTCGGTGGAAATGAGAGCATGACCCGGATATCAGCGCGCTCTTTTTGGTGAGCACAGCTCGGTAGCGGTACCCAGGGTGGCAAGAGACGCTTGGTCACTTTCTCACTGAGTGAGGCCACGGTTTCGAGTAGGGGGATAAGTAGGGGTATTTTTTTCAGCGTGAATTTCTTGCTGCCCATAAAAAAATCCAGTCACCGCTAAGTGACTGGATTCTTTGGAGTTTTTTGGTCGGGACGGAGTGATTCGAACACTCGACCCCTTGCACCCCATGCAAGAGCCATATGGCTCGATAGCGGTCCGTCGTGACCGGCCGCTTTCGACCGAGGCTGTGTGAAAACCTCCCGACCGATGCAACTGATCAAAAAACAACCTGAAAATCGCGTTCTATGTGAATTCTGGGTTAGTTGAGCAGCCAAGCTTTTTCAGAATTCGCGTAGGAACATGATTGGAAAAAAGCAGGTGAGGTTTTCACACAGCCTAGGTCGATAGCTGCCGTTCGTGACATACGCCCCATGTTGATACAGCCCCGCCCTGCTTACGTCGATCCGGCCATGGAGGTACACTGAGGTCCACTGTGCGCCACTCCGACAACTGTCAGAAAATCGCCATTCGCGATGGCGAATGTTGTTGGGGGTATCGGGGATATTTTCGGGGGTACATTTCTGCTTTTTCGGAGCAGAAATACCGCCCTAAAGCCATGTCCAAATGTTTTTTGGCAGCGATGAAAACATGTGAGTCAAAAGCCTGGAAGAGCTCGAGTGTAGCCCTGTACTTTGGGTTACCAAATTTCTAATCACTGCACGAAAGTGGTTTGGCTTCCCTGAAGCCATCGCATCCTTCTCTCGGGGCTGGCTGCTTCAGGTGGCGCTTGGCCAATCAGTACGGCGGCCGCTGGCGAGCATATGCAACCACTCAGGCCCGCGAAAAGTACAGGCCGTGCAAGCTAGGCTGATGTAAGGGCGCCACGTGCAGCCCGGCCTGCACAGCTCGGCTCTCGGCTGCGGGCGGCAGCCGCGACTCATGCAGCCGCCGCCCGCTAACGGCGTCGAAGTACAAGGTCTGGCCGTCCAGGCTCGGGCGGTCGGCCACGCTGCGGCTGACTTCGACGTAAGCATTGGCGTGGCCAGGGTGCCAGACCCTGACGAACGCAGGCTCACCACCGCTCCATGCTGGTGGGCCTGAGCCAGCATGCCGTCGGGCGAGGCCAATGGCCCCGCGGTGCCCGTCGCCGCACCGCTGTAGTCGGCGTTGGCCTGCACCTCGAACTGCCCGGTTTGACCGGGATACAGCGCATCGATGGCCGCAGAGAGGTACAGCGGGAACTGAATCAGCAGGCCGCTCAGCAAGATCAACGCATGAAACGGCAAGGCGAACACGCCGCCCAGGTTGTGCAGGTGGAGCAACCGGCGGGGGCCTTTGCCCTCAAGAGGCACAGGTCCTGGAACAGCCGCGCATGAGTGTAAACGCCGGCGACTAGGGCGATCAGTCCGACCATCGCGGCAAAGATCCCCAGACCTCAGGTCATGTCACTCAGCCATTGATAAGCGCCGCCACAAGTGGTAAAAAAAAATACCACACACCTCTCCTGGAATCCCCCTCTGGGAAGGGAAGCGTCTAGCTCTATAGGCTCACCCAATGACGCTGCTCCACCACCAGACACAGCCGGCCCTGGTGGTGCCGTGAGAAACGGCGTGGCCGACCATTCCTTGGCTTGTTGCGAAGTACAATAAATGAAATCAAGTCTGAAATTCAGTCACAAGATCATGTGCGCGGCTTCTTTGGTAGTGATCGCGGCATTCGCCGGTTTCACGCTCTACACAGACTCCTACCAGCGCAGCGCCCTCGAAAACTCGATTGCCCAAAATTTGGCAGAAGCCGGCCAAACCAACGCGAGCGATATTCAGAATTGGCTATTGGGGCGCGTGCAAACCATCGAGACGATGCTTCAAGGGATTGAGCTCGACCCGTCACGTACTAGCATCGATGGACACCTGAGCGGGAAAACCGTCAGTGGCGTATTCAGCTTGAGGTCAATCGGTACCAGCAACGGAGAGTTCATCACTTCACCCCACTCTGAGATGCCTGAAGGATACGACCCCCGGTCACGGCCTTGGTACAAAAATGCCGTTGCCGCAGACGGCACCACCATCACTGAACCCTATCTGGACATGGTCACAAAAACCCTCGTACTTTCGATAATGGCTCCGGTTCGCTCCAAGGGGCAGTTGATCGGTGTTGGGGGTGGTGACCTGAGCCTGGAGGCAATGGTCAAAGCGGTGAACTCCATTGACCTTGGCGGGCTAGGTTACGCATTTCTCATCAATTCTGATGGGAAGGTGCTGGTTAGCCCGATCGCTGAGCAGGTCAACAAATCGCTAGCGGAGATTTACCCTGGGCATAAACCGTCGATTACTCAAGACCTGAATGACGTCGAGCTTGAGGGGCGAGGCAGATTGATCCACTTCGCCAAGATCAGCGGCTTGCCATCTGTGAATTGGTACCTCGGCCTGTCGATCGACAAGGAGAAAGCATTCGAGCCGCTCAAAAACTTCCGGATGACAGCGGTAGTAGCGATCGCCGTCACAGTGCTTGCCACCATCGTGCTCCTGGGCTTCCTGATCCAATACCTGCTCATTCCACTGCGGGGCATCACCTCCGCCATGCAAGATATCGCAGCCGGTGAAGGAGATTTGACGCGCAGGCTAACGGTGACGGCCAATGATGAGTTTGGGCAATTGGCGCAAGCGTTCAATCGCTTTGTAGAACGTGTTCACGGTTCCATCCGAGATGTAGCTGCGGCTACGAAAGATCTCTACCAGGTGAGACAGGAGGTGCTGGATACCTCGAATCACTCAATGCAGAACACGGATGAGCAAACCCAGCGCACCACCTCCGTTGCCGCCGCAATCAACGAGCTCGGGGCCGCAGCTCATGAAATCGCAACCAATGCCAGCGAAGCCTCCAGGCAAGCCTCGTCGGCCAAGTCCAAGACACGCGATGGGCAAGAGGTAGTCGAGCAGACCATTCAAGCCATGGGGTCGCTGTCGGAAGCCATCCAGGCGTCGTGTAACGCCATCGAATCGCTCAACAGCCGTACAGGCGACATTGGCCAAATTCTGGCCGTGATACGCGGCATATCAGAGCAGACAAACCTATTGGCGCTCAATGCTGCCATCGAGGCTGCCCGAGCTGGTGAGGCAGGTCGTGGCTTCGCCGTGGTCGCCGATGAAGTCCGTGGCCTGGCCCACCGCACCCAGCAGTCGACTCAAGAGATCGAAAAGATGATCCAAGAGCTTCAAGTCGAGGCAAGCGGTGCTGTATCGATGATGGTGAAGAGCCAAGAAAAAAGCGCCGGCAGCGTGGAGGCAGTCAACCGTGCTGGCTCACATTTCAACAGCGTTACCGCTCGGATTGGAGACATCGACGGGATGAACCAATCAGTGGCGGCAGCAACGGAGGAACAAACTGCAGTGGTTGAAGCGCTCAACGTCGACATCAGCCACATCAGCGATCTGAACCAGGCTGCGGTGGAAAACTTGCAGGCTACGCTGGATGCTTGCACCGCCCTGGATCATCAAACACATCGGCTGATCAAGCTGGTGGACGGCTTTAAAATATAAAGCACTCGGTCGCTCAGACCGCCGATCAAGCGGTAGCTGGAAGCCTCAGGTCTTCGTGGTCTTGCGCCGGGAGCCACGGCTTCCTTCGCTCCGATCATAAGTAGTGGCTGTCTAGTGCACTTGCGCCATGCCCCAACCAACACACTCACGCTTTGATCTCCAGGCAAACCCGCTTTGACTAAAGACACCATAATCGTAACGAACCGATATGCGTATCTTTGCTTCTTCGCGTGTGAAGCCTTGTGGGCGACATAAAAACAACTGTGTGCAAGCGTGGTAGTGGTATGAATACAAAGATAAATAAGCACAACAACCGCTTAGGAAGCGGCCTTAAGGGCCGTCAAGTAACCATGATCTCCATTGGAGGAGTGATTGGTGCAGGACTGTTCGTTGGATCCTCAAATGCGATCGCCAAGGCCGGCCCAGCTGTACTCATCGCTTATCTGGCTGCAGCCCTCATTGTTATTCTCGTCATGCAAATGCTGGGCGAGATGGCTACTGCAAAACCTGACACCGGATCGTTCTCATCCTACGCCGACCAGGCCCTTGGGCGCTGGGCAGGGTTTTCGATCGGCTGGCTCTACTGGTGGTTCTACGTGCTGGTGATCAGCATCGAGGCAATCGTAGCAGGCAACATCTTGGGCGACTGGATCGGCATACCCCATTGGCTCGCAGCAGGGATCGTGACCGCTGGGTTGATCGCAACCAATTGCCTCAGCGTTGGCAGCTTCGGTCGGATGGAATACTGGCTTTCCCTGTTCAAGGTCATCGCGATCGTCACGTTCATCATTTTGGGTGGCCTGGCGATTTTTGGCGTACTGCCAGGCTCATCTGTTAGCGGTATTTCGAACCTCACAGCCAATGGCGGTTTCGCTCCGAACGGCTACGTAGCCATCGTCGCAGCCCTGCTGACCGCGATGTTCAGCTTCCAAGGCAGTGAAGTCGTAACCATCGCCGCCGCTGAGACCAAGGAGCCGAAGGCCAATATCAAGAAAGCCATCCGCTCTGTAGTTTGGCGCCTGGGCCTGTTCTACCTCGGCTCGATGTTCGTGGTTGTTTGCCTAATTCCTTGGAATGCTCCTGGCCTTTCGCAAGGTTCGTATCAAGCCGTGCTCAACGCGATGAATATCCCTTGGGCACCTGGGATCATGAGCATCGTGGTCATGGTCGCGGTTACCAGCTGCCTGAACTCGGCAATCTATACCGCTTCTCGGATGGTTTATTCGCTGGCATTTCGCGGTGATGCCCCACGCGCACTATCTCATACCACTCCAAATGGCGTTCCGCTGGCAGCCATTGGCCTGACTTCGCTGGTGGCCATCCTCGCACTGGTGGCCAACTACATGCTTCCCAAGCAGGTGTTTGAATTCCTTTTGGCTACCAGTGGCGCCATCGCACTGTTGATGTACCTCGTTATCGCAGTTACCCAGCTCTACATGCGCAAAAAGCTTGAAGCTGCCGGCGAGAAGCTGGAGGTCAAAATGTGGCTATTCCCACACCTGACCAAGGCTACTATCGCATTCATCATGCTGATTTTCGTCGTGATGGCTTGCTTCCCTGGCCAGCGAGTCGAACTCCTCTCGACGCTTGGGTTGACCGCCGTCTTGGTTGCGATCGGCTTGTACCTGCAGAAGAGCCAGCCAGAATTATCAGCCAAGCGAAGCAGCATGTCATTGGCCATGAAAATGACCTAAATAGAGAGCAAATCTTTCCTCCACTGCTGCCTAGAACCACGCTTTGGGCAGCAGGTTTTTCCCTCCACCTCCGCTCGCCCTCTCCCGGCGTCAGCCATCGGACGACTGCTCTCGCTCCCATCGCTGTGATAGCATCCTCTGCATGTGTATACAAATGCTTGCCGGGCGCTGCTGCCTGGCTGTTCTGGAGGATGCAGTGTGACTGGTTTGGCTAATCTGACGGAGACGACTGACACGTCTAATCCCCACCAGGATCCGGTGAAGCCCCCCACTCCAGAGCTTCAGCAAACTGTTGGCCAGCGCCTGCGCGCCCTCCGCGAGCAGAAAGAACTTACCCTTCGTCGCCTGGCCGCGCTAAGCGGCGTGAGTCATCCTGCCATCATGCAAATCGAGCGTGATCTCTCCAGCCCATCCGTCAGCGTGCTGCACCGTCTGCTCAAACCCCTTGAGGTAACCCTGAGTGGCTTTTTCTCGGATGCCACCAACGTTGACGCCGCTGTGTTTTATAAAGCAGACGAACTGACTGAGATTGCTGATGGGAAGATGTTGTCCTACCGCCAGGTGGGGGCGAACCTAACCAATCGCTCTATGATGATCCTTCACGAACGCTGGGCGCCGGGAGCAGACTCCGGCGATGAGTGCTATTCCCATGAAGCCGAAGAAGGTGGAGTGGTCATCAAAGGTCGGCTAGTCATCACTCTAGGTGAGGAAACCCGCATACTTGAGGAAGGTGATGCCTATTACTTCGACAGCCGGATTCCGCATAAAATGCATAACCCCTTTGATGAGGAATGCGTGGTTGTGAGCGCTGTTTCACCACCAACCTTCTAATTGACAACTTGATTATATTAAAGGGCGCCTAAATAGGCGCCTTTTTACATTTACATAGCCAAGCATCTTCGGCAAACACTTTGCCAACCAGCTTTGACTGGCATTCATAGCTGGTATGCCCTGCAGGCAAGGCTATGTCTCTATTTACTGACATAGGCTTCCGGTATGTTCTAGCCACGGCCTCTGCCACAGAATTCTCGTCAATATCAAATCGAAACACTTCGTTCGCGACGGGCGTTCCGGGTCGTCAATTTTGAATTGCCACCGGGAGTTTGCATGAATAAAAACTATATTGCTGGCCAATGGATTGAAGGCGCCAGTATTAACCGCAACATCAACCCTTCGGATACGGATGACCTGGTGGGCGAGTACGCTCGCGCCGACGCTGCTCAGGCAAAGCTTGCCGTAGAAGCTGCAGCAGACGCCCAACCAGTCTGGGCCGGAATGACGGCTGAGCAGCGCAGTGACGCACTCGACCGCATTGGCACCGAGATCCTCGCGCGCAAAGAAGAGCTCGGTGAACTGCTCTCCAGAGAAGAAGGTAAAACACTCCCAGAAGGAATCGGTGAAGCGACACGCGCTGGTCGCGTCTTCAAATTCTTCGCAGGAGAAGCGCTCCGCCTTTCCGGTGAGCGCCTACCCAGCATCCGCCCTGGTGTAGAGACTGATGTGCGCCGCGAACCGGAAGGTGTCGTCGCGATCATCACGCCATGGAACTTCCCCATCGCGATCCCTGCCTGGAAGATTGCTCCAGCCCTGGCCTATGGCAACGCGGTTGTGTTCAAGCCTGCCGATCTCGTCCCCGGCAGCGGATGGGCACTTTCGGAAATCATCGCCCGTGCCGGCGCACTGCCGCCAGGTGTCTTCAACTTGGTAATGGGCCCTGGCTCTCAAGTTGGCGATGTATTTGCCAAGCATCAGAAGGTCAAGGCCCTGACCTTTACAGGCTCGTCCTCGACTGGCCGCTCAGTAGGCATCGAGTGCGTAACGCGAGGCGCGAAGGTGCAACTTGAGATGGGCGGTAAAAACCCATTGGTGGTGTTGGACGATGCCGATCTCGCCCAAGCTGTCGAGGTCGCAGTGCAGGGGGCATTCTTCTCTACAGGCCAACGCTGTACCGCCTCCAGCCGCTTCATTGTTCAAGAAGGTATCCACGACAAATTCGTCGCTGCCGTCAAAGAACGCCTCGCTGGCTTGAAAGTGGATCATGCACTCCAAAAAGGCACTGACATCGGCCCAGTGGTATCGGCAGCCCAGCTGAAGCAAGACCTGGAGTACATCGATATTGCCAAGCGCGAGGGAGGCCACATTGCCTTCGGTGGAGAGCTCGTCCAGCGCGCAACCAATGGCTTCTACCTGACTCCCGCACTGATCACTGAAACCCAGAATCACATGCGCATCAACCAGGAAGAAGTGTTTGGCCCGGTCGCAAGCGTGGTTCGCGTGAAGGACTACGAGGAAGCATTGCACGTCGCAAATGAGACAGAGTTTGGTCTGTCGTCTGGCATCTGCACAACGTCGCTCAAGTACGCGTCGGACTTCAAACAGCGTTCCACTGCAGGCATGGTCATGGTCAATGTGCCAACGGCAGGTGTGGACTATCACGCTCCATTTGGTGGTCGCAAAGGCTCCAGTTACGGCTCCAGGGAGCAAGGCGCCTATGCGCGTGAGTTCTATACCTCTATCAAGACCACCTACACTCAGGCGTGATTGAAATGACCAATATTTTGCGCCCGGTCAGCGGCAGGACTCGCGTCTTCGCGATCCTTGCTGACCCTATTCATCACGTCAAAACACCTGAAGAAATGAACAACCTGATGACCGAGCTCGGCTTGGATCAGATCATGGTTCCATTTCACGTCAAACCTGAAAACCTGGCCAGCGTCGTGTCTGGCCTGCGGGGCATTGAAAGCCTGGATGGGTTCATTGTCACCGTACCTCACAAGAGTTCGATTATCGACCTGTGCGATACCTTGTCCCCTGCGGCCAAGATGGTAGGTGCCGCCAACGTCGTTCGGCGCACGAAAGACGGCCTGCACGGCGACATGCTTGATGGCGTTGGTTTTGTGGCCGGATTGCGTAACGCAGGCTTTGAACCTACAGGAAAGACTGCCTATCTGGCAGGTGCCGGCGGCGCCGCCAACGCAATCGCTTTCTCGCTGGCCGAGGCTGGGGTCAGAAAGCTCACCGTTGCAAATCGTACGCGCTCCAAGGCTGAGCTTCTGGTTATGCGACTGCGAGAGATCTTCCCAAAAATCGACTTTGAGGCTGGCTCACCAGACGCCTCCGGTCACGAGCTTGTCATCAATGCGACCTCGATGGGGCTCAATGAAACTGACCCCTATCCGCTGGACGTAGAAAGCCTGACAGCCGACCAAGTTGTCGCAGAGATCATCATGCAGCCTGAGTACACCCCATTGCTGACCTATGCCGCCACACTGGGCTGCAAGGTGCATCTGGGTCGCCCAATGCTGAAGTGCCAGATCGAATACATGGCCATGGCCATGGGTGTAGATATCCACTCACAAAGACAAAACCGAGTTCAAAAATGAGCAGCTATGACTACGTGATCGTCGGCGGCGGTACTGCTGGTTGCATTCTCGCAAACCGCCTGAGTGCCTCAGGTAAGCATCGCGTTCTTGTTCTTGAAGCCGGTGGTGAGCCCAATGGCTGGTGGATTCCCATTCCAGCAGGCTTTACCAAACTGATGGTCGACAAGCGCTTCAACTGGAACTTTAAAACCAAACCTGAAGCGGGTACGTACCAACGAGAGATCGCCGTTCCACGCGGTAAAGGTCTCGGTGGATCTACTCTCATCAATGGCATGATCTACGTCCGGGGCCAGCCAGGTGATTACGACGCTTGGGCCGAAACCGGTGCGAAGGACTGGAACTTTGAGACCCTCAAGCCCTACTTCCGCAATATGGAAAACTATGCCCAGGGCGACGCAACCCGTGGGCACGAAGGGCCGATGCGGATTCACCAAGTCACAGAGCGCTACCCGCTTTCGAACGCCTTCATCGAAGCCGCGCAGCAGGATGGCCATGCGCTGAACCCTGACTACAACGGTGATGAGCAATCCGGGTTTGGTTACTACCAGGTCGCCCAGCACGCTGGAAAACGCTGGAGCGTCGTAGACGGCTACCTGAAGCCCGCACGTGGCCGCAGCAACCTCAGCATCGAGACAGGTGCTCATGTTCTGAAGCTCAATCTGGAAGGAAAGCGCTGCACCGGGGTCACCTACAAGCAGCATGGGCGTGAAGTGACGGTAACCGCAAAAGTGGAAGTGATTCTCTGCGCGGGCTCCATCCAATCGCCCCAGATTCTGGAGCTCTCGGGCATTGGTCGTGCCGACGTGCTGGATAACGCTGGCGTTCGACTCAAGCATGAGTTGAACGGCGTTGGTGAAAACTACATTGATCACTTCGCAACCCGCATGAACTGGCGGATGCGGAACACAGTCACGTTGAACGAGATGGCTCGCGGCTGGCGTCTGGGCATGGCGGTGTCGGAGTATTTCGCTAAGAAGACTGGGATCCTGACTTTGGGTACCGGTTTGGTGCATGGCTTCGTGAAGACCAATCCATCCCTAACGACGCCGGACATCCAGTATTTCTTCGTCCATGCAAGCTACGCCAACGCAGCAAATCGCATCCTCGACAAGCATCCAGGCATGACCATCGGCGTCAGCCAACTGCGCCCGAAATCCAAAGGTTCGATTCACATCGAATCGGGTGATAGCTACGCAATGCCAGCGATCCGCCCGAACATGCTCGGCGAACGCGAAGACCAGGTCAGCTTGATCGAGGGTATGAAAATTGCCCGACGGATCGTGATGCAGCCGGCAATGCAGCCTTTCCTTGAAGAGGAAACTAGCCCCGGTGTGAACGTGCAGACCGATGAGCAGTGGCTCGACTTCGCTCGTCGCAACGGCCAAACCATCTATCACCCGCTGGGTACTTGCCGGATGGGTGAGGACGAAGAGGCTGTAGTGGATTCCCGGCTGCGGATTCACGGCCTGTCAGGGCTTCGGGTGGTCGATGCTTCGGTAATGCCCACCATGATCTCGGGGAACATCCAAGGTGCTGTTATGGCTGTCGCCGAGCGTGCTGCAGACCTGATCATCGAAGACGCCAAATTGATCAACTAAACATCGCAAAAGCTCAGCAGGCACCTAACCGTGCCTGCTGTAGATGAGGTGGATAATGGATATTGTTCATGCAACGTTGTGCATAGGACTGGCTGCGCGCATTCATAAAACGGATGCGGCTGTGAGATCAACAGCTAAGCGTTGTGCGAAGAAGTTGTCGCGACTGGATCGCCAGATCATGTTCATGATCATGAACAGCAAGTCGCCATTAGCGACAGCCGAGGGGTGCATATCAAGACTCGATATGGACGTTCTGGCCCTTGAGGATTGAGAATTGGATGAAGGTACCTAGACCTTCCAAGGACGTAAGCCAATCTGTCGCTCTAGATACTCCACAAAGACCCTAATGCGCGGACTTAAGTTGTTGCGATTGGCGTAAATGAGATAGATAGGCTGCACGACGTGTGATCGGAAGTCATCCAGCACGGGCACTAGACGTCCAGCCTTGATGTCGCCGCCGATATGGAAGTCTGCAAGACGTATGATCCCTCCGCCACTCAATGCCACCGAACGTAGCAAATCACCCTGGGTGAAGGTCGATCGGGGCTTGACCGGCACCACTATCGATTTGCCATCCACCTCGTAGCTCCATACGTTCCAAGGGCTGCTAAAGGTGAAATGAAAGCAGTCGTGTTTGAGCAGGTCTTCAGGAACCTCTGGAGTGCCTCTCCTAGACAGGTACTCAGGCGTTGCACAGGTAATCCAACTCGACTCCCCGATTCGCCGCGCCACGCGCGACGAGTCAGGCAGCACGCCACTGTGGATAGCGATATCTAAACCTTTTTCAAACTGATCGACGTACTGGGCGCCTACTTCAATCTCGACTGAAAGGTCGGGATGTGCCTCTAGGAAGTCCGGGAGCCACGGAAGGATCTGGTGCTTCGCAAAGGTTGCCATCGTGTGGATACGCAATGTTCCACTGATTTTTGCCGGAAAGAACTCCGCTAGCGAATCGGCCTCGGCCATCGCATCCATCACAGAGCGGGCACTGCTCAGATAGATCGCCCCCTCTTCGGTCAGGGTCAGGCTCCTGGTTCCGCGCTGAAACAATCGCACGGATAGTCGATTCTCCAGCCGAGTCACGAGCTTGCTGATGGCTGAAGGGGATAGGCCATGGGCCCTGGCCGCAGATGAGAAGCTGCCGTGCTCATGCGCCCAGAGGAACGCCAACATCTGCGAGTAATTTTCTTTGTCCACTGGGCGACCTCTGCAAGGTGAGTAGTCCACATGCTAGCGCAGCGTATCTTCCAAAAAAACAAGGCGCCCATCGGGCGCCCTGTTAATTAGCGGATGAACTTTTCGATGTAGTCATCCGGAAGCCCGATCGCCTTGTAATGGGCACGGGCCGATTCAAGCTTGGTGAAGACGTCCTCATACCCGACCGCATTACCCTGCGGGTCAACGTAGGTATAACCACCCTGAACATGGAACCAGGTGATCATTTCATCGACCCCTTCCGGTACGAACAGAGTGTGCGTCTCTCCCGGTGGCTCAAAGGCGAAGGAACCTTCCTCGGCGATCCAGTCATGCTCCAGGTAGTACCAGCGGCCCTTGAGAACCAGAGCGTGTACGCCCCCCGTGTGACGATGGCGAGACAGGACGCCCGAGCGGCGCACTCGCAGCAAGTTGACGTAGTAGCCGCCGCTCACGCTCAGCAGCAGAGGCTTGAATGACACGCTGTCGGTAACCGGCACCCACAGATTGTCGTCTGCAAGCCAGTCGGTCATGACGCCCAAATGCACCAGGTCAGGGGACATGAACGGCACTTGAGGAAGTTGGTAAGGAATTGGAAGCTGGTCGGGTTTATTCAGGCTAGTCATTTTTTTCTCCGGTCAAGGTCAACGCCATAACCAGCGGCGTAAACCAATGCTAGAGAAAGTATCTAAATGATGCTGTGCCGATAAGACCCCATCTGTTCACATCAGCTGTGCCTGGGAGTCAAAGCAGAGTGAGGGCCTGAGCACCCTCGCGGGCTTACTTGGTGCAAACGCACCACACATGGCCACATTCTGGGTAGAGGGGAAACAGCGGCAACCGTAACGGGGCGCAAGAAAAAAACCTCATAAGAACTGTCATATTCCTATGTAACAGAGCATTACAAGGTTGATCTTGTGTCGAAATGCATCGAAAAGCGAGGATTTGCTAGAAACAGGGTGCTGCGAAATCTCTTGCCAGCCCATAGGTCTAGTGGTAATAATTTCTACCACAAACCACCCTGCTGCGTCACTGAGGTATAAAAATGCATAACTCATGCCGTAACGTCCTTGCAGTCATTCTGACAGGCGCCTCCCTTTCAATCGTCGCTCCGGCATTCGCTCGCGACCTCACGATCGTGTCTTGGGGTGGTAATTTCCAAGATGCTCAGCGCGAAATTTTCTTTAAACCCTACAGCCAACAGATCGGCAAACCTGTTCTGGATCAGAGCTGGGACGGGGGCGTCGGGGTGCTGGAAGCCAAGGTGAAAGCCGGCGCTCCGAACTGGGATGTGGTCGAAGTCGAAGCAGAGGATCTGGCACTGGGCTGCGCAAGCGGACTCTACGAGAAGATCGACTGGGCCAAGGTTGGCGACAAGAAAGACTTCATCAATGAGGCCGTAAGTCCATGCGGTGTAGGCAACATCGTGTGGAACACGGGCCTTGCCTATGACGGTGACAAGCTGAAAAGCGCTCCCACTTCGTGGGCGGACTTCTTCAACACCCAGCAATTCCCAGGCAAGCGTGGTCTGCGTAAAGGGCCGAAATACGCGCTCGAATTCGCGCTCCTCGCTGACGGGGTGAAGTCCAATGAGGTCTACGACGTTCTGCGTACACCCGAAGGCGTAGACCGTGCCTTCAAAAAGCTCGACAGCATCAAGTCCAGCATCGTTTGGTGGGAAGCCGGCGCACAGCCACTGCAAATGCTGTCGGCTGGCGACGTCGTCATGAGTTCGGCCTACAACGGTCGCATCACTGGCTTCAACCGCAACGAGGGCAAGAACTTCAAATTTGTCTGGAACGGTAGTGTTGCTGCCATTGACTCCTGGACTGTGTTGAAAGGCTCGGAGAACAAAGCGGCGGCCATGGACTTCATTGCCTACAACAGCAAGCCAGAAAACCAGGCCAAGCTGCCGAAGTTCATTGCCTACGGTACTACCAACAAGAAAGCGAACGAGCTTGTCCCAGCGGAGCTTCGAGCTGACCTGCCAACCACCCCAGAGAACCAAGCACAATCCCTCCCGCTGGACGTGGATTTCTGGGTCGACAATATCGAACCCCTGACCGAACGCTTCAATGCATGGATTGCCCAGAAATAATAATTAGGGCTGCGCCCCATCAAGGGGCGCAAGTTCAGGCTTAACCAATAGTAATAATGGGCTGTGATTCATGCACTTTGCTCGATGGCGGAGTGCTGGTCTGCGGCAACGTATTCGCTCCTACATTGAGTAGAGGTTCATCGTGACCTGCTTAGTATCTTTTAAAAAAATACAAAAAACTTATGACGGTGAAAAACTCGTCGTAAAAGATCTAAACCTTGATATTGCCGAAGGCGAATTTGTCACACTTCTGGGCCCGTCCGGCTCCGGAAAAACAACGAGCCTGATGATGCTCGCAGGGTTTGAGCGGCCAACCCAGGGCGAGATCCTGCTCAAGAACCAGCCCCTCCATACCCAACCGCCCCACAAACGCAACATCGGCATGGTTTTCCAGAACTATGCCCTGTTCCCTCACATGACCGTTGAGCAGAACCTGGCCTTTCCACTGTCGGTTCGCAAGATCAATCGCATCGATGCTGCCCAGAAGGTTAAACGGGCGCTGGAGATGGTGAAGCTCCAAGACCTCGCTAAGCGTTACCCTGCGCAAATGTCAGGTGGCCAGCAGCAACGTGTGGCACTCGCACGCGCACTCGTTTTCCAGCCCAAGCTTGTTCTGATGGACGAGCCTTTGGGGGCACTGGACAAGCAGCTTCGTGAGCACATGCAACTGGAAATCAAACACCTGCACAAAGAGCTGGGTTTGACTGTGGTGTACGTGACACACGACCAGAGCGAAGCGCTGACAATGTCGGATCGGGTTGCCGTGTTTAACGACGGCATGATCCAGCAGATCGATAGCCCTGCCACGATCTACGAAGCACCGAACAAATCGTTCGTGGCGCGATTCATTGGTGAAAACAATGCCATCCCAGGCGTCATCACCAAGGTCGAAGGAGCGATCGGCGAGATCCAGCTCGCGGATGGAACCAAAGCCCACGCACAGCTGGTCGACCTCAACCAAGTAGGTGACAAAGTTTCGATGTGCATTCGCCCGGAGCGGATCAAGGTAGCCGATAGCGGCGGACAGATTCCGGCCAAAATTCGCGAGTACATCTACTTGGGCGATCACGTCCGCATGATCACCGAGGCAGCGGGCAATAAGGACTTCATGGTCAAGCTGCCGATCTCGCAGATGAACCCGGCCTGGACATCCGGCAGCCTGGTGACGCTCGATTGGGACATTGAGCACGCCCGCGCCCTTGATCCGGCTCTGTGAGGTGCGCCATGACTGACTCCCTCGTAATACCTAATCCCACTGAACAAGGTCGCGGCACCAGCCTGAAAGCTGGTTTGCGCCGCGCCGAACGCCTGTATAAGGCGAAGTCCCTGGCTCTGATCGCACCATTGTTCCTGTTCGTACTGACCTGCTTTGCCTTTCCTATTGGCACCATGTTGAGCCGCAGCGTCGACAACCCGGAAGTGCACACCGCACTCCCTCAGACATCGACTTTGCTGGCTAGCTGGAATGGCGCCGAGCTGCCACCTGAACCAGTCTACGCGGCCATCGTGGAAGACCTCCGCTCAGCAACGGAGTCGGGTTCGGCAGGGGCACTTGTGAAACGCCTGAGCTACGAAAATGCCACGCTGCGTTCGCTCCTCAATAAGACCATGCGTCAGTTGCCAGAAACTGAAGTGGCATCCAAGCAGCAAGCGCTGCGGGAGATCGATGCGGGATGGGGTGAAGTTTCGACCTGGAAAAGCATCAAGCAGGCCTCATCTGCAGTAACGAGCTACTACCTGCTCGCTGCGATGGATCGTCGCGTGGACGCCCAAACCGGCGAGATCGTCAAAGCCAGCCCGAACCAGGCAATTTATCTAGACATCTTCGTCCGGACATTCCAGATCGGTGGGATCGTCACGGCTCTCTGCATCGTCCTGGGCTTCCCTGTCGCCTACTGGTTGTCCACGCTCCCAGACCACCGCAGCAACCTGCTGATGATCATGGTGTTACTGCCATTCTGGACGTCGCTGATCGTCCGCACCGCATCCTGGATCGTGCTCCTTCAGTCCGATGGACTGATCAACCGCTCGCTTATGGCATTGGGCATCACGGACGCTCCGTTGCAACTGGTGTTCAATCGGATCGGTGTGGTTATCGCAATGACGCACGTATTGCTGCCATTCATGATCCTTCCGCTGTATAGCGTGATGAAAAGTATCTCTCCGAGCTATGTCCGCGCAGCCGTCTCGCTGGGCGCCCATCCGTTTGTTGCGTTTGTGAGGGTGTACATACCCCAAACTTTCGCAGGCCTCGCCGCCGGCGGCATCCTGACCTTCATCATGGCCATCGGTTACTACGTGACCCCAGCCTTGGTTGGCGGCGCTGCGGATCAAATGGTCAGTTACTTCGTCGCGTTCTACACCAACAAAACCGTGAACTGGGGAATGGCCTCGGCGTTGGGCGCACTGCTCCTGCTTGCCACGCTGATCCTCTACTTCGTTTACACCAAGCTGCTTGACTCTTCGGCCAGCAAGGCACGGTGACCCCTATGAACCTCTATGCAACTCCGTTAGAGAAAATCGTCCACCTCGGGCTGGTCGTGCTGTGCTGGGCGATTCTAGGATTTCTGGTGATACCGATCCTGGTAATCATCCCGCTGTCCTTCAACTCCACGTCGTTCCTGACATACCCAATGGATGGGTTCTCGCTGCGCTGGTATCAGGAACTCCTGTCGTCCCAAGACTGGATGCTGGCCTTCAAGAACAGCTTCATCATTGCGCCATTCGCCACGATCCTGTCGATGGTCTTCGGCACGCTCGCAGCGGTGGGCCTCTCCAGAGGCAACTTCCCGTTCAAGCGCATCATCATGGCGTTCATCATTTCGCCAATGATCGTGCCGACAATCATCGTTGCAGTTGGTTTCTACTTCTATTTTGCAAAGCTTCAGCTGCTGAATAGCTATGTCGGCCTGATCCTGGCTCATGCGATGCTGGGTGTGCCGTTCGTAGTCATCACCGTCTGTGCAACGCTGGAAGGCTTTAATGTCAACCTCAGCCGTGCTGCCGCCAGCCTCGGCGCTCCACCGCTGACTGTTTTCTTTAAAGTGGTACTACCCTTGATTGCTCCTGGTGTTATCTCGGGCGCCTTGTTTGCGTTCGCGACATCCTTCGATGAGGTGGTAGTTACCTTATTCCTGGCAAGCCCAACTCAAAAAACGCTTCCCATCCAGATGTTCTCCGGCATTCGCGAAAACATCAGCCCCAGTATTGCTGCAGTAGCGACCATCATGGTTGTGCTATCGGTGCTCATGCTTCTCACCATCGAGAAATTGCGCCGTCGGAGTGAAAAGCTGCGGCTTAAAACCGAGGTCGAATAACAAGAACAACCAAAGACCACTTTCATTCCGAATTAGTTTATTGAGCGAACCGCTCAAATATTAGATATGGAGTTTGTTATGTTTAATCTGGTCGGTGATGTTTCCAGTGCTGCCCGTATTTTGCCTGATCTCAACGGTGAAGCCCTGTTCATCTCCCACGGAAAGGGTGCGTATCTTTGGGACGACAAAGGTCGTAAATACATTGATACCGCACTCGGTTTCGGCGCCGTACTCGTGGGTCACGCTGTAGATGACATCAATAACGAGGTAGCTCAAGCGCTCGCCGGGTCTGCATCGCCTTCCTGGGCTCACATCCGCGAACACGGCGCAGCCTCAGCGCTCGCTGCCCATACCGGGAACCTGACCAAGGTTGTCTTCAACAACTCGGGTAGCGAAGCGGTACACCTGGCATGCCGCATTGCCCGCGCCTACACAGGCAAAGGCAAGATCGCCAAGATGGCGGCTGGCTTCGACGGCTGGCTCGACGACGTTGCGTTCGGCAACGTGTCCACGCACGAAGCAGCTTTCAAAGACGGTGAGCGTCCCAGCACCCCACGCACCACCTTGCTTCGCTTCAATGACTTCGATGACGTTGAGCGCCTCTTCCAGGAGGACAGTGACATCGCAGCGGTCATACTGGAGCCCATGCTGGCAAACGCTGGCTGCATCATGGCCGAGCCAGGCTACCTGCTGCATGTCCAGAACGTAGCTCGCAAATACGGCGCGTTGGTCATCAGTGATGAAGTCCTGATGGGCTTCCGTCGCCACGCCGGTCTCGCCTCTCACCTGGAAGGTCTCGACCCGGATCTGGCTTCGGTTGGCAAAGCAATCGGCAACGGCATCCCGGTTTCCGCTGTAGTTGGCAAACCAGAAGTGATGACGGTGGTTGAGGCTGGCCGTGCCGCACGTGGCGGTACCTTCAGCGGCAACCCCATGGCTTGCGCTGCTGTTACCAGCACCCTGGCTAAGCTCGACGCAGCAAATTACGAAGAGCTCACCGCTCGTGGCAACGAGCTGCGTGAGTCGATCGTTGAGATTTTCAACGGCGCGGGCATCACCATCACCACCAGCGGCTATGGAAATGTATTCGCCATCTGGCTGGGTGACGAAGACCCCCGAACCTACGAACAAGCAGCGAAGCTGGCCAATCCAAGTTTCACCAAGTCGTTACACCTTGCGCTTCGTGAAGCTGGCCTTTTGATCATGCCATCGCCCTATGGCCGTCTGTACATTTCCTTTGAGCACTCCCCGGAAGTGATCGAGGAGATGAAGGCATCGTTCAAGTATGCCGCAGCCAAGCTGGCCGGCGACTACGCGAAGTAATACTGCTGAAGGCCTGAGAGCTCTGCTCTTGGGCCACTCACTGTGATCTCAGCCGCAGTGAGTGCGCGCCCTAATAGACGGCTGCTTCCATTGGCGCCAGATCGCGCAACGCAGTTTGTGCCTGATCCAACCATCCAGTTCCTCAAGCGGCCGCGTGATCTGACTGAACTTGAAGTTGCCCGCCCAACCTCGTGGCACAGGGTCTATTCGCCCGATGGTATTTTCCTCTTGTGGCCCCGAGCTCTGCTCAGCAACTCCGTGAGCCGTTCGCGCAGGCGACCCAGACTCATCGTCGCCATCCGCGCCCTCGGCTGCTGATGCCAGCCCATTCCGTAACCCAGGTGGTTGCACTTCAAGGGCCCTTGCCACTCAACTCTTCTTTCGGTTAACCGCCGACTTCTCAAGCGTTGTCTCAGGAAGCGCTCGAGACTGGCCAGCGCCTGTTCGGCCAGACCGAGGACTGCACACATAGCTGTTCGCGTCATCCGCATAGTGTACGAAGAGATGGCCCCGGCCCTCTAGCTCGCAGTCAAATTCATCGAGCAGGACGTTAGACAGCAACGGCGATAGCCGCCCATCTTGCCGCGCCCACCCTGCCGTGGGCTGGCGACGCCACACTACATGGCCCGGCTTAAAGGTCACGACTGGGCAGTCTAAGCACACGCTTGTCTTCGATACGGCGTTCAACACAGGCCATCAGTATGTCGTGGTTTACCCGACCAAAAAACTCTCCACATCGATTTCCACACACCACCGGTACCCGGATGCCCCATGGGCACGGGCTATCTTGACGGCTTGATGGGCGCTTTGCTCGGGAGAGAACTCCAGGTGTAGTTTGAAAACAGTGGGTAGAAGTGGCGTGAGTTGCTGCAGCAAGGCTTGCTGGATCAGGTAATCCACGACACAGGGAATATCAGGCTGCCGGGTACCAACCCGTGGTTTGGGAATTTCAATCGAACGCACGGCCTGGGAATGGTAGTCACAGGCACGCAGCCGGGACTTGAGGATTGGCCAATACTGATTCACGTGGTTCGCTAAATCGGCGTCCGCCATGCCATCGTCACCCCGCGATCCCTTATCAATTACTAGAGAACTCTAACCTCCAAGTTACCGGTGAAGCCACCACAGCCAAGCTGAAAAGTGGCAATGCGCACGCACTATGGCTGGCGCACACAAAACAAGCCCGCGCACTAGCGCGGGCTTGTTCATCACCCTCAAAGGGCAGTGGTGGAGAGGTTTCGAGATCTAGTTTGAGACAGCTGAGGCTGCTTGATCTGCAGCCAAACACCAATGGCTACAACTATTGCAGTGAGTCCAAATGTCGCGATCAACTCAGAACGCTGCCCTGGGAAGGCCGCCATGACGCCGAAAATCGCCAGGATCAAAATGATGGTAAAGATTGTGAGGTAGGGGAACAGCCACATCTTCACCTCAAGTTTTTCGCCCGCAGCGATCAACTTTTTCCTCATCACCAGCTGAGTAAGCGCGATTACCAGGTACATGATCAAGGCAATAGCGCCGCTCGTAGCGAGCAGGAAAGTGAACACTTGCTTGGGCAGAGCGTAGTTGGCAGCAAGGGCGAGGCAGGCCGCAACGGTTGTCAGTCCAATCGCAGTAAATGGAACACCTTTGGGGCTGGTGACAGCAACGGATTGCGGGGCATCACCGCGCCGGGCCAACGAGTAGCACATACGTGAGGCGGTATAGATTGCGGAATTCAGACAACTGACCACCGCAACGAGCACCACGACGCTCATGATCTGCGAAGCCGCCGGTATGTTCATCGCCGCCAGCACTGCCTGGTACGAACCTTTTGCCAGATCAGGGCCGTTCCATGGCACAAGGCATACGACAACCGTGATGGAGCCCAGGTAGAACAGCGCCAATCTCCAGACAACCGAGCGGATGGCTCGCTTGATGTTTTTCTTTGGATTCTCGGACTCCGCCGCCGCAATGGTGACGACTTCACTGCCCATGAAGCTGAACATTGCCGTTAGCAGCGCTGCCACGATCGCAACGTACCCTTGAGGGGCGAACCCACCATTGGAGTAAAGGTTATGAATACCGCTGGTGGCGGAGCCTGGCAGCATGCCAAAGATTGCAAGCACGCCCAAGCCAATGAATGACATGATCGCAATGACCTTGACCAAGGCCAGCCAGTATTCGATTTCACCATAATTACCTACGCTCAAGCAGTTGCTAGCCACTAGCGCGAACGTAATTGCAAAGGCGGCGATCCAAGGTGAGATCCCGAGCCATCCGGCCAGGATTTCCCCTGCTACGATTGCTTCAATCGCGATGACCAGGACGTAGAACCACCAGTAGAGCCAGCCGATGGAAAAGCCGGCCCAGCGGCCCAGCCCTTGATCGGCATAGGACGAAAATGAACCTGTGTCCGGTCTGGCAGTTGCCATCTCACCGAGCATTTGCATCACCAGGACAACGAGCGTCGCTGCAAGAAGGTAAGACACAATTACCGCAGGGCCCGCAATTGCGATCGCGTTTGATGAGCCTACGAAAAGTCCAGCGCCAATCACGCCCGCGATGGATATCATGGCAACTTGTCGAGACTTCAGCCCGTGACCAAGTTGCCCGGCGGCTTGAGTGCCATTAGATACACCGTCCATCCGTTTCACCTCAATATTGGGATTATTTTTATAGTTTCAGACCGCGCAGCTGAGGGGCGTTAACTCATAACTACTAGGCATGGATTCCAACCATCTATCCATGCACATCAACCAGGCGAATCAGTGCCAGAGGATGTTTAGCCTTCCTTGAACCGAACCCGGCAAGTTTGGCCGAGCGTTCCCTTAGTAAGTTATCGATCAGATGCAAGGTCTGTTTTGTGTGCCAATGAATTGGCCTTCCCTATACATAAAGGGGCCGAAGTATTCGCTTCGCCCCCCTTCGCTCACTTTCCGTTACAGCGCAGGCGCGCCAAACGGTACGTCTTTCTTGCCGTACCGGCGGACGCGAATGTTGGCTTGCTCAGCATGGCCAACGAACCCTTCCATCAGGCACAGGCGGGAGCAGTACTCACCAATAAGCGCCGAAGCTTCGTCGGTAAGTACACGCTGATAAGTGCAGGTCTTGATGTACTTGCCGACCCACAGGCCGCCAGTGTAACGAGCTGCTTTATTGGTTGGCAGGGTATGGTTAGTACCAATTACCTTGTCGCCATATGAAACATTGGTGCGGGCGCCTACGAACAGAGCACCATAGTTTTCCAGGTTCTTGACGAAATAGTCGTCATCACGGGTCATGATCTGGACGTGTTCAGAAGCATACTCGTCCGAAAACTTGACCATTTCCTCATAGGACTCACAGAGGATGATTTCACCGAAGTTCTCCCATGCCTCCGAGGCAATGGCAGAGGTCGGCAGCAGCTCCAAAAGGCGTGCGATTTCCTTCAGGGTGTCCTCGGCCAGTTCGCGGGATGTCGTCAGCATGACGGCAGGAGAATCTTTGCCGTGTTCCGCTTGGCCCAGCAGGTCGGTCGCACATAGCTCACCGTCAACGCTGTCATCAGTAATCAGCAACGTTTCAGTCGGGCCGGCGAACAGGTCGATGCCCACACGACCGAACAATTGACGCTTGGCCTCAGCCACGTAGGCGTTGCCTGGGCCCACGATGATATCCACCGGGTCAATGTTTTGAGTGCCGATAGCCATTGCGCCTACAGCCTGGATGCCGCCAAGGCAGTAGATCGAGTCTGCACCTGCCAGATATTGGGCAGCCACGATGTATGGCGCCGGCTTACCTTGGAAGGGAGGAGCAGCAGTCGTGATGTTGCGAACGCCAGCCGACTTTGCGGTGACGATCGACATGTGAGCGGAGGCCAGCAGAGGATACTTGCCGCCAGGTACGTAGCAGCCGGCAGCGCTGACCGGAATGTGCTTGTGGCCCAGAACCACACCGGGAATTGTCTCAATTTCGCAATCAAGCATCGAGGCGCGTTGAGCATCAGCAAAGCGACGTACTTGAGCTTGAGCAAAGAGAATATCGTCGCGCTCTCGATCAGTCAGTTTGTTCATGCACTCCTGAATCTCCGCTGGGCTCAGTCGGTAATCAGTACGATCCCAGCCATCGAACTGCATCGACAGCTCGCGAACAGCGGCATCACCGCGCTTCTCAATATCCAGGAGAATGCGGGAGACGTCCGACTTTACCTTGTCATTGGCGGCTACTTGCTGTTCCGTAGGTTTCGCCTTTTTGATCCACTCAGCCATCACTTCACCTTTCTTGTAGGTAGCAGAACCCTTGCGTCGAACCTGATGGCGACGCTTGGTTACGCTTTAAATTTCTTGAGACAAACGCCTTATCGCATCGCTTTGGTTGACCAAACCAAAGAGAGCCGGTGACATATCGCTCGCTGGTACGGGCATGGAAACCGGCTCAACAGACAGTGCCGTGAAGCATCACAACCAGAGGTCATGATCTGCCTACCGATAAAATTACGGCCTGGCCTACTGCGTCACAATTTCTCAAGAGCACGAAATATGACGCAATATGACGCACAGTGAACGCTGACTGGACCAAAGCCAGTTAACTGGAGCCGTACACAGGCGTGGCGGATGCGGAGCTAGATCCGGGCAGAATCGATCAATGAATTGTCCGTATCGAGGTAAGTGATCACTTCGCGAGGAATGGAAGGGTCGGACGGGGACAGCACTGTCGCCCTTCTGATGTGTGACTTGCGGATCAGGCCTTTGCCGACATAGGCCATCGCGACCTTCGCCGCAACCGGTTGCCGCATCATCGTCGCCGCAACGCCACTTATCACGCCGAAGATGAATTTGTTGGAGTTGCGGCTCACGGAGGCCAGGTTGCTGAAGGTGAGCTCATTGCGCTGGATCGTTTCGAAATCGATGGCGAAGATTCGACCTGCCACAGGGAAGCACAAACCATGGTATTTGAAATGGTAATCCATCTTCCCCGTACCATCAGCGCTGGGGAACCTCTCTACGTAATAATGCATGAGGCTTCCCTCGTGCTCATAGATGCAGAAGATCGAGCGAACGATTTGCCCCGTGTAAATCGATGAGTAATGGTATCGCTCGTACACGCCCACGATACTGCTTGGGGGGGGGCTGGCGGCGCTAGTCACCTCGTTGATGAAACTGACCATTTTCGGCGCCTGGATCAAGCTGCGAAAAAGATGGAAATGGCTACCGTCAATGATCGTTCTGAAGTCAGCAGGCGCGGAAAACAAGACCTCGGTGGACAGGCCAAAATGATTGGCAATCGTCCTGAGATTCCCCTTGGAAGGGACGTGACTCCCTGCCAGGTACTTGTTGAACTGTTGCCGGTTGATGCCGACCTTCCTGCAAAATTCAGAGACCGACCCTCCCTGCTCACATAGCGTGTGGAGATTTTCAGCGAGGTTATTCGATGAGTCCATGGCGATTGTCTCAGGAGTGGCTACCCGCCGGTGAGCAGCGGGTTGGCGAGAGGTGTGTATCGCTTAGTGCGTCAGATTGAGAATCTACAGCATATATACGCGACGCACTAATGCCCCCTCCTGATCGGGGATGATGCAAAGGGCGCACTCCTGGGTTCCGGGAAGTGGTGTAAATCATCGTAGAGCCGAGATTGACCCTGCAAGGATTATTCCTTACCACTCATTCAACACATCCGGGAGAATGCTCATGCCTGCCATCCACGAAATCGCCGCATTGACCTCGAAGGGTCAAGTCACGCTGCCCAAATCCGTTCGCCAGCTTTTGGGCCTTGATACAGGCGGCAAGATCGCATTCGACGTGCGCGGGGTGACATCGTGGTCAGCCGCGTAGAAGCCATCCATGAAGACCCTGCTATCGGTGCGTTCCTAGGTTTGCTGGAGGCTGATATCCGAAGCGGACGCAACCTCACCACACTGCCGGAAGATTTGGCGCAAACCATGCTCGCCAACGCAAATTACTCCGTAAACCTGGACGAAGATATCGACGGTAAGGTCGCTATCTGATGCTGCGACATGGCTGTCGCTACGTAGCCACCCTGAACTTGCCGCGCCCTGGAACCTTGCAGTGAGTGCTCTGGGTAAATCGGCGTGTGCGGGAATAGCTCCTCCAGATACCCAGTGATCGCCGATGACTCGGACAACGCGAAATCACCTTAGTGGGCACTCCCTGCGTCAGCGAGAGACGGAAACATCAGGCCCGCGTCGGTACTCAGTTGATGATCTCAACGCCACCCATGTACGGCTTGAGAACTTCCGGCACCCGAACGGAGCCATCTGCCTGCTGATAGTTTTCCAAGACCGCTACCAGGGTACGACCGACCGCGAGACCTGAACCGTTCAGCGTATGCACCAGCTCCGGCTTGCCGGTCTCAGGGTTGCGCCACCGGGCTTGCATGCGACGCGCCTGGAAATCCCCGCAGTTCGAGCACGAGCTGATCTCGCGATATTTGTCCTGACTGGGCACCCATACCTCCAAGTCGTAGGTTTTCACCGCACTGAAACCTATATCGCCCGTGCAGAGCATCAGGACGCGATAGGGTAGCTCAAGCGCCTGCAGCACACGCTCAGCACAGGCAGTCATCTCCTCCAGTGCCTCCATGGACTTCAATGGTTCCACGATCTGAACCATCTCGACCTTGTCAAACTGGTGCTGGCGAATCATCCCGCGCGTGTCGCGACCTGATGCACCAGCCTCACTGCGAAAGCACGGCCCATGAGCCACGAATTTCCTGGGCAGCTCCTTCGCCTCCAGGATCTGGCCTGCGGCGAGGTTGGTCAGCGGCACCTCGGATGTCGGGATGAGATAGAAATCAGCCTCCCCTTCTCTCGTGATCTTGAAGAGGTCTTCCTCAAACTTGGGGAGTTGACCCGTAGCCTGCATGGCGGGAGCTTGCACCATGTAAGGGATGTACGTTTCCTCGTAACCATGGTTAGCGGTGTGCAGATTGATCATGAACTGCGCCAACGCTCGATGCAGGCGCGCTATCGGTCCCCGCAGCACTGAGAAACGAGCACCGGACAGCTTCGCAGCGGTTTCGAAGTCCAGCCCCCCGCTGAGTTCACCCAGCGCGACATGGTCTTTGATCTGGAAGTCGAATTGTCGAGGAGTGCCCCATCGACGTACCTCGACGTTTTCTTCCTCACCAGCACCCACCGGCACACTTGCATCCGGCAGGTTGGGAATGGTCAAGAAGATGCTGTCCAGCTCAGCCTGGATGCTGTCCAGCTCAGCCTTACCTGCATCCAACTCCGCCGCCATGCGATCAACGTCCGCCATCAGAGGAGCCACATCTTCCCCTTTAGCTTTGGCCTGCCCAATCGATTTGGAGCGAGCGTTACGCTCGGCTTGCAATTGCTCGGTGCGGGTCTGTACGACTTTGCGACGCTCTTCCAGCACCTCAATACGCGAGGTATCGAGGCACAAGCCACGGGTGGCCAGACGATCAGCGATGCCCTGAAGCTGGGCACGTATCTGTTTGGGGTCGAGCATAGACTTACCTCACTTGAAAGACTTCAGGCAGGGTTGGTAAAAACCAATAAATTCGATCATCAACCACTGCCTTGCACTTACTGGGTCTGAAAATCCTGGCACCTGGCGCGAACATCAAACTTAACAGCACTTCTTACAGGGTATCGCCTGTCGAAAGTTCAAGGTCGCGTACTCGACAGCCTCGCGGCTATTCTCATGATAGCCAAGCGCCAAACGCTCTTCTGAACACGGCAGGGCGATGCACATACTGGCATGGACTTCGTAGTCGCCAGTTGCCTTGGGTACTTTGCTAACATAGTAATGCGCCATATTTCCACCTCTTTACATCATAACAAAATAAAAAAGGCTTTCTGGCGACCCAGAATGCCAAAACGCAGAACACAGTGACCGAAGGTGACCAAACCAAAGACTTGCCCGACCTTGTAGGCAAGTCTTTAATCACGCGTTCTAGCATCAACTTGTCTACGCCATAACCGGCCCCTAGTGAATAATTTGACTCAGGAACGTACGTGTACGCACGTTCTGCGGGTTGTCGAAGAACGCGTCTGGCGTCGCCTGCTCGACGATTTCGCCTTTGTCCATGAAGATCACTCGATTGGCGACAGTCCTGGCGAACCCCATCTCGTGGGTCACACAAAGCATGGTCATTCCGTCCTCTGCCAGGCCTACCATGGTGTCGAGCACCTCCTTGACCATCTCCGGATCGAGCGCCGAGGTCGGCTCATCGAACAGCATGATCTTGGGCTTCATGCATAACGCGCGTGCGATCGCCACCCGTTGCTGCTGCCCACCTGAAAGCTGCCCAGGGTACTTGAGTGCCTGGTCGGGGATGCGGACACGCTCTAGATAGTGCATGGCGATTTCCTCAGCCTGCCGCCGAGGCATCTTGCGCACCCACATGGGCGCCAGGGTGCAGTTTTCCAAGATCGTCAAATGCGGGAACAGGTTGAAATGCTGAAACACCATGCCTACCTCACGACGGATCGCCTCGATCTGTTTGAGATCATTGGTCAGCTCCACCCCGTCAACCACGATCTGCCCCTGCTGATGCTCCTCAAGGCGATTGAGGCACCGAATGGTGGTCGATTTACCTGAGCCCGAAGGCCCACACAACACAATCCTCTCGCCCTGCTGGACGTTCAGGTTGATGTTCTTCAAGACATGGAACTGCCCGTACCACTTGTTCATGTCGCGGATCTGGATGATAGGCTCAGACACCCCGGACGACTTGATAGCTTGGCTCATGAAAATGCTCCTAACGCTTGTGGCCAGTGTCGAGCTTGCGCTCCAGACTGCGGGAGTAATGGGACATGCCAAAACAGAATATCCAGAACACCAGGGCGGCAAAGACATAGCCCTCGGTGGCCATACCTAACCATGCTGGGTCTGAGGCGGCCTGCTTCACACTGTTGAGTAGGTCGAACAATCCGATGATCACCACGAGACTGGTGTCTTTGAACAATGCGATGAACGTGTTGACGATGCCGGGAATCACCAGCTTCAGCGCTTGGGGAAGGATCACCAGCGCCATTGAACGCCAATAGCCCAGTCCCATAGCCGCTGCGGCTTCGTACTGCCCCTTCGGGATGGCCTGAAGCCCGCCGCGCACAACCTCAGCAACGTAGGCAGACTGGAACAGCACCACACCGATCATGGCGCGCAGCAGCTTGTCGAAGCTCATGCCCTCGGGCAGGAACAGCGGCAACATCACAGAGCTCATGAACAATACGGTGATCAGCGGCACGCCACGCCAAAACTCGATGAAGGTCACGCACACGACCTTGACTGCAGGCATGTTCGAGCGGCGCCCCAGTGCGAGCAGGATGCCCAGCGGCAGCGCTCCCGCGATGCCCACCGTGGCAATCACCAGGGTCAGCAGCAGCCCACCCCATTGGCTGGTCGAAACCGCCGGCAGGCCGAAGTAGCCGCCGTGCAGCAGGGTGAAGGCCAGTAGCGGGTAGGTGACCAGGAAGCCAACGCCATACAAAGCCTTGCGGGAGAAACGCCGGATGAACAGCGGCGCGGCACCCACTATTGCCGAAGCCACCGTGAAGTTCACCCGCCAACGTTCGGCCTCGGGATAGTAGCCATACATGAACTGATCGAAACGCTGCTGAATGAACACCCAACACGCACCGGACTTTGTGCAGTCTGCGCGTGTTGTCCCCAACCAGTTCGCATCAATGAACGCCCACTGCAGTATTGGCGGAACAATGAGCCAGACCAGATAGAGGGCAAGCAGGGTCAGCAGGGAGTTTAGCCAGCTGGAAAACAGGTTGGCGCGCACCCAGGCGATGACACCAACCGTCTTCACGGGAGGCGGCATGTCGGGTTTGAAAACAAAAGCATTCATCCTGGGCACCTCACCGTTCGACCAGCGCGATGCGCTTGTTATAGAAATTCATCAGCAGTGAGATGGAGATGCTGATGGCCAGATACACGCTCATGGTGATGGCAATCACTTCGATGGCCTGACCGGTCTGATTGAGCACGGTGCCAGCAAACAGCGAGACCATCTCGGGATAACCGATACCGGCAGCGAGTGAGGAGTTCTTGGCGAGGTTCAGGTACTGGCTGGTAAGCGGCGGAATGATGACGCGCAGCGCCTGCGGGATGATCACCTTTCGTAGGGCTTGGCCTTCCTTCAAGCCGAGCGACCTAGCGGCTTCGCTCTGTCCATGACTGACCGAACGGATCCCCGAGCGAACGATCTCGGCAATGAATGCCGCTGTATAGAGGGTGAGGGCCAGCGTCAAAGCGAGCAGCTCGGGGATCAGTACCCAGCCACCGACAAAATTGAAACCGCTGAGCTGCGGCACCTCCCAATGCAGCGGGCTGCCAAATGCAAGTACAGACGCACCTGGGATAACCACCACGATCGCCAGACCAACCCAGAACTTGTGAAACGGCTGCCCAATTTCATCGAACCGCTTGTTGGCATGGCGCACCATCAGCATGATCGCAAAGGCCGCCAGCGCCGTGGCGATCACGAAGGCTGTGAAGCCCTCGGCAACCGATGCACCTGGCATGTTCAGTCCACGGTTACTGATGAAGAACATGTCCTGAATATTGATGCTACCGCGTGGCCCGGGAAGGGTCAGGAAAACGGCGAAGTACCAGAACAGTATCTGGAGCAACGGCGGGATATTGCGAAAGGTCTCGACATAAACGCAAGCCAGCTTGTTCACCATCCAGTTGGGAGACAGCCGCGCGACGCCGATGATGAACCCCAGGACAGTGGCGAGGACGATACCGATGAAGGTCACCAGCAGCGTGTTGAGCAAGCCGATGACAAACACCCGCGTATAGGTGTTGGACTCGGCATAGGGGATGAGATGTTGAGCAATGCCGAAGCCGGCACTGCGCTCCAGAAAATCGAAGCCGGATGTGATCCCTCGGTGTTGCAGATTGGTTTGGGTGTTGTTGAACAGATATAGACCGATCGCGCAGACAGCTACAACGGTAACGATCTGGAAAATCAAGGCGCGAAGCCTAGGATCGCTCAGGGAGATCCTGCGCGCCGTGGGGGCAAGATTTTGCATGATTGTGCTCTACCAAAACGACTAGGGAACAATTTGCCCAGCGTGGGCCGGGCAAACTCGCAATCAGCGAACAGGTGGGCCGTACTGAATCCCACCCTGATTCCATAGTGCGTTCAGGCCACGCTTGATCTTCATGTCGCTGCCTGCTCCCAGGTTGCGATCAAACGACTCGCCGTAGTTGCCGACCTGGGAAACGATCTTTACCACCCAGTCATTGGGCAAGCTCAGATCCTTGCCAAGGCTGCCCTCGTTACCCAACAGGCGCGCCACATCTGGATTCTTGGTGCCCTTCGCCATCTCGGTAACATTCTTTGAAGTCACACCGAGCTCTTCGGCGTTAAGCATTGCGATCTGCGTCCAGCGCACTATCGAGAACCACTCCTCATCACCGCGACGGACAGCAGTGGTGAGCGGCTCTTTCGAAATGATCTCTGGCAGTACAGTGTATTCGTCCGGCGCCCCGAGCTTCAGCCGTTGGCCGTAGAGCTGCTATTGGTCAGCGGTCAGCACATCGCAGCGCCCCGACTCCAACGCCTTGAACGACTCATCGGAAGTGTCGAAGGAGATCGGTGTGAACTTGATACCGTTGGCGCGGAAGTAATCCGCCAGATTGAGCTCGGTCACGGTGCCGGCCTGAATGCAGAACGTTGCCCCATCAAGCTCCTTGGCACTGCTCACACCGAGCTTTTTATTTACCAAGAAGCCTTGGCCATCGTAGTACGCAACGCCCGCGAACAAGATACCCATCGTACTATCGCGCGAGGACGTCCAGGTGGTGCTACGTGAAAGCAAGTCGACTTCACCCGACTGTAGGGCAGTGAAGCGTTCCTTGGCGGTCAGCTGTGTGTATTTGACTTTGTTAGCGTCGCCAAAAATAGCGGCTGCAACCGCACGGCACACATCGACATCGAAGCCATGGAAATTGCCTTTGGTATCGGCATAGGAAAAACCCGGTAGACCATCACTGATACCGCATTGAACAAATCCTTTCTTCTTGACGTTATCCAGCGTTGTGCCTGCCATGGCACCCATCGACATCATCGAACCCAGCGTCAGTGCTACGACTGTCAGGCCAACGTTGAAGGTCTTGTTTTCTTTTTTCATGTTATTGCTCTCATGGATTGCAGCACAGACATTCCACCTGAGCACTAAGGCTCGGGCAGGTATTCAACTGACTTTCAGAGGCAGAAAACAACAGATAGGCCAAAACGGCCTGGAGATAACATCAGAAGATATTTTTTAAGTGGCATAGTCTGCCCTCTTTTTATTGTTCAAAAAGCCCCGTCGCCGGGGCGAAGATGAAGCACCGTCAGACCTACCGAATTACTGAATGTCAGGGTCAGTAATTGAGCGTGCCCAACCGAGGATTACCCCCGGCTGAGATGAACCTAGCGCCTAAAGGCAAAGAGAAAAAGCGACTATTTTTGCAATATTACGTAAGCGCAGCTTACCAATGAGGCGTCGCGCCACCACGCGACTGATTCTCGCAGACTTTCGTTTCTGTTCAGCGGAACTCAGCAGCATGCCGCTCAAGGCATTCAATAAAAACTTTCAGGGCCGGACTCTTCTTCTCACCCTTGCGATAGGCAATGGAGATACTTCGACGGATTTCCGGTTCCATCCTGCAGATCCGCATGCCCTGCATATCAGTGCGCGCCCGCAGCCCAGGCAGTATGGCGATGGCGCAACCTTCACTTACTAGCGCGCGTGTGACCTCGAACCCTTTGCAGCGCGCAATGATGTTGGGTGTATAGCCGGACTTTTGGCACGCGTCGGTGAGCATTCTGGTGTAAGTGGAGGAAGCCGTGTCCATGACCCAATCTTCATGCTCAAGATTCTGCCAGGTGACAGTTTCCATTCGAGCCAGCCGGTGGCCAGGTGACATCATCACGTTGAACACATCCTCGATCAGTGGCGTGATTTCAATGCTGGGGTCAAGCAGGCCCGGTGGCACATTGAGGTCATCGATCAACGCGATATCCGTCTGCCAACTGCGCAGCGCGTTCATCCCCTCCTCCGGCTCCATTTCCTCGAAAAGCACTTCGAGTCGGGGGTGGGTGGAATGAAGCGTCTGAATGGTCTTGGGTATGAGTGCCGCCGCAACCGAGGGAAAGGCGGCGATCCGCAAGTCTCCCGCCACAACCTTTTTCAACTCGGCCATGTCCGCCCTGGCCGATTCGAGCTCCTCAAAAATCCGATTTGCACGCTCGACGAGCTTCTTGCCAGCGATAGTCAAATCGACACCCCGACCACGGCGCTCAACCAGGTCGATACCCACCTCCTGCTCCAAGAGGGAGATCTGTTGCGAAACGGCGGATGGCGACACGTGCATCGCTTCAGCTACAGCAGCCATGGTTTTGCGTACCGCGAGCTCGCGTAAAGCACGCAATTTACTGATATCCATGCTCTTTCTCCGTCAAGATCAGCGCCTAATCGATAGTTAAGTGTTGCTTACGTATTATTGAAATATTATTCGCTTTTTTTGATCCTGGACATGGTATAGGTTTGAAAAAAACCCCAAGAAAGGTACCGCCGGAATGACCCACTCCTACTTAAACGACAACCTTGCTGAACGCGACCCGCTTATCTTCAAGGCGCTCCAGGACGAGAAAAAACGTCAGCAAGGCCAGATCGAACTGATCGCCTCCGAGAACTCGGTAAGCTTGGCCTCTCTGGAAGCCATCGGCTCGGTCATCACCAACAAGACCGTTGAAGGCTACCCAGGCAAGCGCTTCCACGGCGGCGCTGATTTCGCTGACGTTGTTGAACAGGCCGCAATTGATCGCGCCAAAGAGCTGTTCGGCTGCGGTTTCGTGAACGTTCAACCTCACTCCGGCACTCAAGCCAACCAGGCCGTGTTCTTTGCCCTGCTGCAGCCAGGCGACACCGTACTGAGCCTGGATCTGGCCTCAGGCGGCCACCTGAGCCACGGCGCCAAGCCGAACCAATCCGGACGTTGGTTCACCATCGTGTCGTATGGTGTGGATCGCGAAACCGGTCGTATCGATTACGACAACGTCGAAGCCCTGGCCTTGGAGTACAAGCCGAAGCTCATCATCTCGGGCGGCTCGTCCTACCCACGTGAAATTAACTTCCCACGTATGCGGGAAATCGCCGACAAGGTTGGCGCTACTTACTTAGTGGACATGGCTCACTTCGCTGGCTTGGTCGCTGCCGGCGTACACCCTTCGCCAATTCCACACGCAGACATCGTGACCTGCACCACCACCAAAACCCTGCGTGGTGCTCGCGGCGGCTTGGTCATGACCAACCGCGAAGATCTGTTCAAGAAAATTCAGCCAGCGGTGTTCCCAGGCGTGCAAGGCAGTGCTCACCTGGCAACCATCGCCGGTAAAGCTGTTTGCCTCGGCGAGGCCCTGAGCGATGAATTCAAGACCTATGGTGCAAACGTCAAAGCCAACGCTCGCCTGCTTGCAGAAGTTCTGCACAAGCGTGGCGTCCGCATCGTCAGTGGTGGCACTGATACTCATGTTGTTCTGGTAGACGTTTCGTCCAAAAACCTGACCGGCCAGCAGTCCCAAGACGCACTGTCGGAAATCAACATCACCTCGAACAAAAACCCGATTCCGTTCGATAGCGCCAAACCATCAGAGTGGAAGGGCCTGCGCCTGGGTTCCTCGGCGGGTACCACGCGCGGTTTCGGTACCAAAGAGTTCGAAGTCATCGGCAATCTGATCGCAGATATTTTCGATGCCCAGGACGCCAACGAAGCCGCTCGCACTGCTGTTATCGAGAAGAGCCGCGCAGCTGTTGCCAAACTCGTTGCTGACTTCCCAATCTATGCCTAAAGGGGTTTGTGGCGGGTGCGTTTCACCCGCTTGCCCCCACGCTGTAGGAAAATAAAAATGAGCGTTCAACTTCCCAATGATCCAGCGCGTGACGATGTATTGGCTGGCCGACCCGCGCTTTGGCTGAACCCGAGCCTGAAAGCCAATGGCATCGCTGATCCGTCGCTGCCGATCCGGTCTTCTCAGGTCAAAGAAGCCGAAGAAAATTGGCAAATGCTGGCTCCACTGCTGGAGACCTGCTTCCCCGAACTCAAAGCATCGAAAGGCCGGATCCAGTCCAAACTGATCGAAGCCGAAGACCTTCGCGGTGCCCTGGGTTACAGCACCTCGCAGTACGGTCGAGTGTTCGTGAAAGCTGACGGCGATTTACCTGTCGCGGGCTCCATCAAAGCACGTGGCGGCGTTTACGAAGTTTTCATGTACGCCAAGAAGATGGCTGAAAAACGCGGCATCCTGACTCCTGGCGGTGACATCACTGTTCTGGCGGGAGAACAGGCCCGCGCCCTCTTCGCTCAACACACGATCGCCGTGGGCAGCACGGGCAATCTGGGGCTCAGTGTTGGTATCGCTGCTCGTGCCTTGGGCTTTCGCGCCGTCGTGCACATGTCTTCGGACGCCAAGCAATGGAAAGTTGATCGCCTCACTCGCATGGGTGTAGAGGTCGTACAGCACAAGGCTGACTACACCACAGCTGTCGAACACGCTCGCATTGATGCCGAGGCGGATCCCACCATCTACTTCGTGGATGACGAGCGTTCGCAGATGCTCTTCTTCGGCTACAGCGCCGCAGCCAGCGAGTTGGCTGCGCAGTTGAAGGATCAGGGCGTCACCATCGATGAAGACCATCCGCTGTTCATCTATCTGCCATGCGGCATCGGCGGGGCGCCAGGTGGGGTTGCCTATGGTTTGAAAGCAATCTTTGGCAACGCGGCGCACGCATTCTTCGTCGAACCCGTGCAGTCCCCATGTGCGCTCGTACACATGATGAGCGGTTCCAAGGAATTGGTGTCGGTCTACGATGTAGGCCTGACAAATCGCACTGAGGCCGATGGTATGGCGGTGGCTCGCATGTCGGAGTTCGTTGCCGACGTTATGAAGCCCATGCTTTCAGGTGTTTTCACAGTCGACGACGATGATCTGTTCCGCTGGCTCTGGATGGCTCAAACCACCCAGGAAATCCGTCTTGAGCCATCGGCAACCGCAGGTTTTGCCGGCCCTGAATTTATCGTGAACAGCGATCAGGGTCGCGCTTATCAAAAAGCTCATGGACTGAGTAATAAACTTGCTCAGGCAACACACGTCGTTTGGACTACGGGTGGTGCTTTCGTTCCTGAAGAGCAATTCAAGGAATTCATGGCGCGCGGAGCTTCTCTGGTCAAATAAGACCAACGCAATCCCAGGGGATATGTTCCCTCATATCTCCTCTTTTCAGAAACATAGCGCCTAAGAAACCAATTACGCCAGTCAATGACGTTGAGGTGATAGTTCCATGAGTAACCAATTCTTGGCCGACCGTATCGACGGTAAGAGCTTTGCGGCTAGTCTCGTCGAAAAACTGACAGATGATGTAACCGACATCAAAGAACAAACTGGTCTTACCCCTGGACTGGCTGTTGTTCTGGTGGGTGAAGATCCGGCAAGTGGCGTCTATGTGAGTGCTAAACATCGCCAGACACTCGCCATGGGTATGCAGTCATTTGTCCATAAGCTACCTGCTGATACCACTCAAGCCGAACTGATGGCGCTATTGGCGGAGCTGAATGTCGCATCGGAAGTAAACGGCATCTTGGTGCAGTTGCCGCTGCCAGCTCACCTGGACACCAACGCAGTCATCAACGCGATTGAACCAGACAAGGATGTAGACGGCTTCCACATCCTCAATGCTGGCCGCCTCGCGACAGGCCAGGACGCCCTGGTGCCCTGCACCCCATTGGGCTGCCTGATGATGCTCAAAGACCGCCTGGGCAGCCTTGCAGGAATGAATGCCGTGGTTGTCGGCAAGTCCAACATTGTCGGCAAACCTATGGCGCAGTTGCTCATGGCTGAAAACTGCACTGTTACCGTCGCGCACTCGAAGACCCTCGACGTTCCGGCCCTTTGCCGCACCGCCGACATTCTGGTGGTGGCAGTGGGTCGACCAGAGATGGTCAAGGGCGATTGGATCAAGCCAGGCGCGGTCGTGATCGACGTGGGTATCAACCGCATTGAGCGTGACGGTCGCTCGCGCATTGTCGGCGACGTGGCCTACGACGAGGCGGGCCACGCGTCAGCGATCACTCCGGTCCCTGGGGGAGTAGGCCCAATGACCATTGCTTGCCTGCTGGCAAACACTGTGACCGCGTTCAAGCGTCAGCACAAAATCGTAACTAAAAAAGAAGCTGTTGCCGTTTAAGGTGATTCGAATGACCAAGACTAAAAACAACTACGTACTGCGGGTAACTTGCCCTTCGATCCGTGGCGTCACCGCTGATATAACCAGTTTCTTGTCCTCTCGCGGCTGCAACATCCGCGACAGTGCCCAATTCGACGACGAAAGCACTAACCACTACTTCATGCGGATCACCTTCCGCCCAGAAGAAGGTCAGTCGCTGGAAGACCTGAAGAACGAGTTCCAGCCTCTTGTTGAAAAATACAAGATGGCGTTCGAGTTCTTTGATGAGCGCGCCAAGCGCAAAGTCATCCTGATGGTTTCCCGCTTCGGCCACTGCCTGAACGATCTGCTGTACCGCTGGGGCGTCGGCGCCCTGCCAATCGACATTGTCGGTGTGATCTCCAACCACTTGGATTTCCAAAAAGTGGTCGAAAGCCATGGCATTCCTTATCACCACATCAAAGTGACCCAGGAGAACAAGACCGAAGCCGAAGCCGCACAGATGCGCATCGTGCGCGAGACCGGCGCCGAGCTGATCGTGCTTGCGCGCTACATGCAGATTCTGTCCGATGAGATGTGCCAGCAGATGTCGGGCCGTATCATCAACATCCACCACTCGTTCCTCCCGTCTTTCAAGGGCGGCAGTCCCTACAAACAAGCCTTCGAGCGTGGGGTGAAACTGATTGGTGCCACATCGCACTTTGTCACCGCCGACCTCGACGAAGGCCCGATCATTGAGCAGGACATCGTCCGGATCACCCACGCGCAAAGCCCGGAGGACTATGTATCCCTGGGTCGTGACGTCGAAAGCCAGGTGCTGGCTCGTGCAATCCACGCCTACGTCCATGGCCGTGTATTCATGAACGAGAAGAAGACGGTCGTGTTCCCACCCTCGCCTGACTCGTATTCGTCTGAGTCTATCGGTTGAGATGATCGCGGCTCGCGCTCATTTCTCCATGGCATCTACGTGTTTGATCAAACAGTGGTGTAGGTGACTCGTACCCTCTTGGGCATCAATCCAAGGGGGTATTCTTACTATTCAAGACCATCAAGTTGAATTACAGCATGCCCACTCAATAAAGCTTCGGCACTTTATCCATCTCATTTATAGCTGCACAAATAAAGAAAACAAGGTGCGAGGCATAGAAATGCAAGATACAACTTGGCTGTTAGGAGTACTTTTCTCCTCGATTGCACTGATCATTTTCTTGATCATGAAAGTACGACTTCACGCGTTCCTGGCATTGATCATTGCGTGCTTCGTTGTCGGCTTCGGATCCGGTATGCCGGCCACGCAAATCGTGAAATCTCTGGAGGCCGGGATCGGCGGAACCCTCGGGTTCTTGATCGCCATCATCGGGCTTGGCGGGATCTTGGGCAAAATGCTTGAAGAGTCTGGCGGAGCCGAGCGGCTGGCCAAGACGCTGCTTGATAATCTGGGATCTACACGAGCCCACTGGGTCATGGCCATCGTCGGTGCGATCGCGGGCATACCGGTATTCTTCGAAGTAGGGTTCGTACTGCTCATCCCATTGGTCTACGTCGTTGCCCGCGAAACGAAGATCAACCTGATGTTCCTCGGGATCCCCCTGGCCATCTCCCTGATGACCATTCACTGCATCCTGCCCCCTCACCCAGCCGCGATGGCGATCACCGGCATGCTAAATGCCGATGTTGGCACTGTAATCCTTTATGGCCTTCTGGTTGGCGTTCCGACCATGATCATTGCCGGGCCGATCTGGGTCAGCCTGTTTTGCAGCAAAAACGCCAGTGAAAAGCAGCAGACCTTCCTTGAATCGCACGGCAAGCACCTGACTGCTGAACGAACGCTCCCTGGCATCGGCATAACCCTGCTCACAATTGCATTACCACTTATTCTGATGGTCTTTAAAACCGCTGCGGCTGGACTGCCAGCGGACTCTCTGGTGCAGCACGTGGCGCAGTTTGTAGGTAACCCACTCACCGCACTGATGATCTCGGTGGCTTTCGCCTATTGGTCGCTTGGAGTGCGGCAAGGCCGCACGATGCAGCAGCTACTGGAAATCACTCAGCGCAGCTTCCCGGCTCTGGCGAACATCATCTTCGTGATCGGTGCCGGCGGCGCCTTCAACGCAGTACTGATCGAGAGCGGCGTCGGCAAGGCCATCTCGAACATGCTGGCCGGCACAGACATAAACCTGATCATCCTGGCCTGGTTCATTGCCTGGTTGATGCACTTCGCCGTGGGCTCAGCCACCGTCGCCATGGTCAGTGCTGCAAGCATGATCAACCCGATGCTGGCAGCGGACCCCCACCTGAAGCCAGAGATCCTGGTGATCGCGATCGGAGCAGGTTCAATTGGCTGGGCTCACGTTACGGACTCGGCATTCTGGGTAGTGAAAGAGTACTTGAACGTCTCCCTATCGGAAGCGTTGAAGAAATTCACCGGAGGCACTGTGGTTGCCTCCATCGTCGCCCTGCTAACCACGCTGCTGCTGAACTACTTCGTAGGTTGACAGAAGCTGAACGCCATTGACGGCGCCCTCCCCCAACCTGTTTGACGCCAAATGGAATAGGCGTCAAACAGGCGAGAACGTGTGAATCCAACCCATGCCTGCACATCACGTTTATCTTGGCCTCGGCAGCAATGTAGAGCGGGAAATCCACATTGAGATGGCCTTGCAGATGCTTGAAGAACACATTAGCTGTCTTCGCCGTTCGCCGGTTTATGAAAGCGTCTCGATCGATCCTCGACAATGCCCGTTTTACAACTTGGTTGTCGGTGGCGGCACCGACCTCAGCCTGGCGGAACTCCAGGCATGGATAAAAGACATCGAGCTTGTTCACGGGCGTACCGGCCGCGCTCAACGCCTCATTCCACTTGATATCGATATCCTGCTGTTCGATGAACTCACGGGCCTCCATGAAGGCATAGAGCTGCCCAGGACAGAAATGCTTGACCGGGCATTCGTGCTCTATCCGCTGCAACAAATCGCCCCACACCTCAAGCACCCAAGGCTGGGCGTCTCCTTCGCCGAACTGTGGCGTCAGTTGCGGCCTGGTCCGCAGTTGTCGTCTGTCCGTCACCCCTTCGGCGTCAGCTCGTTTCGTCTTGCAAGTCAAGCCGGCGGATTTCAACGTCCTGGCGATCCGTGCCAGAGCGCAGCTTACGAGAAAACCCCGCTGACAACACATACGCACTGAACGTGCTGGAGCCCTGCATGCTGCCTTTTCACGTTCATCCTCTCCCCTACTTCGCAGATCCCACTGTCTTCTTTGCAGCGATCCGCAATGCACCTGGCGCAATCCTGTTCGACTCGGGTCGCCCCACCTCCCAACGAGGCCGTTACGACCTGATGAGCGCCTGGCCGGCAAGAAGCTTCCAGCCATACCAAGATGAGCCAGCAGGAACATTTGCAGAGCGTTTGCGCTCAGCACTCAAAGGTCTGGAAGGCAGGCAACCGGATGAGGCGCTGCCGTTCACAGGCGGGCTCATGGGGTATCTCGGTTATGACTTGGGCCGCACAATGCTGGGGTTACAGACCGCGAGCGACGGACAGATTCCCACTGCCCGCATCGGCCTGTATACCTGGGCCCTGGTTTCAGATCATGAAGTGCGCCAATCCAGGCTGATCTTCAATCCGGCTGTAAAGCATCAGGAGCGCCGACGCATCATTTCGCTGTTTCAGTCGAGCACTGCGACGAAAAAGGATGAGCCCTTCACGCTCCACGCCCGATTCGCGCCGACCATCACCTATGACACTTATAAAAATGCGATCTCCTGCATCCAGGACTACATCGCTGCAGGTGACTGCTACCAGGTAAATTTCACACAGAGGTTTTCCACCAGCTGTTCGGGCAATCCATGGAGTGCCTATCTGGCTCTGCGCAACCACTGCGCACCCCCTTTCGGTGGCTACATCAACCTAGGGGGGCATGACGCAATCATGAGCTTTTCCCCTGAGCGCTTCATTCAGTGCCGCGAAGGGAGGGTTGAGACTCGGCCTATCAAAGGCACCATGCCCAGAGGTCGGACGAGAGCTGAAGATCAGCACTACGCAGACAAACTCGCAGCCAGCGACAAGGACAGGTCGGAAAACCTGATGATCGTTGACCTGCTTCGCAACGATATCGGGAAAAACTGCAGATTCGGCTCAGTTATCGTTCCCGAGCTTTTCAGCATTGAGTCATACCCAAACGTTCATCACTTGGTCAGCAGCATCCAGGGCCTACTGGCAGAGGGCAGAGATCCAATAGATCTGTTGTTCGATGCATTCCCGGGTGGGTCAATCACCGGAGCACCGAAGAAACGTGCCATGCAAATCATCGATGAACTGGAAGCGAGTGAACGCAGTATCTACTGCGGCGCCATGTTCTACCTCGACAGAGCCGGCCATATGGACAGTTCCATCACTATCCGCACCGTGCTCGCCAGCCATGGGACAGTCAGTTGCTGGGGTGGCGGAGGGATTGTGGCCGAATCGACCGCACGGAGTGAGTACCAGGAATCCGTGACGAAGATCCGAAACCTGCTGAAGTGCCTTGAGCGCTATTTCCTGCGGCAATCCGCCTAGCTCACATGGGCAACGGATTCTGTGAACAGGGTGCACTCAGGCAGGGTAATGCCCTTCTTGACTGTCACCTCCCCACACAGTACCGACTGTGCATGAATAGTAACTCCCCTTTTCAGAACCGGGCTTTTGCACGCCCCTACAGGGCTGCGAAGAATACTGACTGCATGCCATAAGGTAACTTCATCCTCAATTACCACGCCGTCATCAATCACAAGCCCCTGCCCATGACGAAGGACGACCCCCTTTCCAATCTGTGCGCCGGGATGAATATCAATACCCCACACCTGAGCCCCCCAGTTCTTCAACATCATGGCGTTATGGTGCTCGCCATTGAGCCAGAGCATGTGGCTGATGCGATAGAGCTGCAATGCCTGGAAGCCCGAGCACGAAGACAACGCGACATACAGGTCGACACAGGAAGGGTCATCTTTCACGAAGCGATCGATGTCCGCCGCGGACTGCGTGGCGATGACCGGCTCAGACCGAAGCAACGCGGTGAGCCAGGCATGAAGCTTGTCACCGCCCAAATGCCTCAGACTGAAACCAAGGTTGGCGCCCAAGGCTGCCTCGAAGCAGTCATGTTCAAGAACGCGATACTCCACGTTCCAACGCATAACGGGATTCCAGCCTGCAAACTGCTCAGCCTGCTGCCTAAGCGTACGCCATACCTTGCTCATGGTGCCTCATCAATGTCGAAGAGTTGGCGCATGATGGTTTAAGGTGAGGGTATTGCTCCAGCACAATATAGATAATGTTTTCTAACGTACTACTTAAGAAGAATTAAGTGAAGGTACATGGCTACTTCTACAAACCCAAAGTTGCGTCCTGGAGACCTGCCAAAATGTTCTTCGACCGGCCTGAGAGTTATGCGTAGCCTGGCAGGATTTTCATCTGACCAGTCTGGGTCGTAAGCTGCCGCTCGCGACTGACCGCTATCGACCCATAGCGGACATCGAGTGGAAATGAATTGGGTACTTTCGCGACCTTGTGCAGCGAAAGCCGCAAAGCGGCCTCACTATATGTGCATTCACGCATGATAGTGGGGCTGCTGCTCGGCCTATCGCCACACAAGATCGCTGCTGCAGAGGTGCACGCTTTGGTGGCAACGGATTTACCAGTTGTAGGTAACGGTCCCGTACACAGTGCGCTGCTGCCCATATTGGCAACCTACGTTGCTGAAGCACCCTGCCACGTAGTCCTCGTCGAACAGGTTGGTAGCATTCAACGACACCTCCAGCCCGTCCAGCGACTTGTCCACCTTGCCCAGACTGTAGGCCACCAACGCGTCAACCACGGTATAGCTGTCAACCTTGAAGCTGTTGGCTGTATCGCCATAGGTGCTGCCAACGTAGCGAGCGCCGGCGCCCAGGCGCATTCCTTCCATTAGGCCGCCCTGGAAGGTGTAGTCACCCCAGATCGAGGCCATGTGCTCGGGAATGCGGAATGGCGTGTTGCCCTTGTTTCCGGCCTCCGATTTGGTCACCTCAACATCGTTCCAGGTGTAGCTGCCGATCACATTGAAGCCTTTGGCAATTTCGGTCTTGCCCTCTAACTCCACGCCTTGGGAGCGCACCTCGCCTTCCTGGCGGGAGAAGCCGTTGATGTTTTCGGTGGCGTTCTGTTTGGTCAGGTCGAAGACCGCCAGGGTGTACAGGCTGTTGGAGCCTGGCGGCTCGTACTTCACACCTATTTCGTACTGCTTGCCGATCTCGGGGGCGAGCTGTGAGTTGTCAGCCGTCATACCCATGACTGGCAGGAACGACTCGCTGTAGCTGGCATACGGGGCGATGCCGTTCTCGAATAGATAGACGATGCCTGCACGGCCGCTGAACTTCTCATCCTTCTGGGTCTGCGGGTCGCGGTCATCTTTCTGGTTGCTGGCCCAATCGTAGCGCCCCCCGAGCAGGAATACCCAGTTATCCACCTTTAATTGGTCCTGCAGGTACCCACCTGTCTGCGAAAGCCTTTGCTCGTAGCTCGCGCGGTTGAACGGAATGAAGCTCAGTGGCTGGCCGTAGACCGGGTTGAACACATCGAAGGTGCCGTTGAGCAGGTTAAGCGCCTGGTCCTGGTCGAATTTGCCGTTGTTGTAGTCCACGCCGGTCAACAAGGTGTGCTCCACGGCGCCGGTGGCGAAGTTAGCCTGCACCTGGTTGTCCATGGTGAACAAGCGGCCGTCGCCCTTGCGCTCGTCGGCGTAGCGCATGTACTCGTTGCCCACCGGCATGAGCAGAGCGATTTCCGCGCTGGACTGGCGGTAGTCGCTGTAGCGCACGTTCTGGCGCAGGGTCCAGACCTCGTCCAGATGGTGCTCGAACACGTAGCCCAGCGACGTCTTCTCGTTGGTCATGAAGTCGTAGGCACTGTCACCGACGTAGGTGTCACGGTCCAGACGGCCACGTGGGTCATGGAACACGGTGCCCTGAGCGGGCAGCGGGTTGGCGAAGTTGCCGGTCTGTTTCTGGTACTCGGCCAGCACGGTCAGCTCGGTGTCGGCGTTGGGCCGGAAGCTGATGGCCGGAGCCAGGTATTCGCGACGGTTGGTGATGTGGTCGGCCTGGGCATCGGCCTCGCGGAACAGGCCGGTCAGCCGGTAGCTCCACACGCCCTCCTCGTCCAGCTTGTCACCCAGGTCGAAGGCTGCCTGTTTGTAGTCGTGGTTGCCCGCCTGCAACTGCACCTGACGCAGCGGCTCGGTAGTCGGACGCTTGCTCACCAGGTTGATCTGGCCACCGGGGTCGGAGGCGCCATACAACACCGAGCTGGCCCCGCGCAGCACTTCGATACGCTCCAGGCCGTAAGGCTCGGGGGCATCCCAACCGAGGAAGTCCGGCAGGAACGTGCGGGTGCCATCGCGTAACATGCGCCCAGTGCCCTGCTGGAAGCCGCGGATGGTGAGCTGATCGGTCACGAACTGTGGGCCAGCCAGCTCGGCGTTGATGCCTGGCGAATAGCGCAAAGCCTGGGCCACCGTCTTGGGCTGCTGGGTCTGGATCTGTTCACGGGTCACCACCGACACCGAATAGGGCGTCTCGAGGATCGGCGTGTCGGTCTTGGTGCCGGCCGAGGCACGCTTGGCCACATAACCGTCGTCCGGAGTAACCGAACTATAGGCTTGGCCAAGAATGCTGGTGCTCGGCAGTAACCTCGCCGCGTCATCACTGCTGCCCTGCAAGGTTACGTGGTTGCCTTCGATGCTGTAGGCGATCGAGGTGCCCTGCAGCAGCTGGCGCAGGGCCTGCTCCGGCTCCATCTGCCCCGACACGCCGCTGCTGCGCAGGCCCGAGACTGTGTCCTGGTTGTAGACGATCTGCAGGTTGGCCTGGCTACCAAGGTCCGACAACGCTGAAGCCAGAGGTTTGGCTGGAATGTCGATTTGCACGGGCTTTGCCTGCGCCGGCAACGCGGCAGTAATGGTCAGCCCCAGCGTGGCGGCGGCGATACAACGGCGCAGCCGGTGTGCTGTGTGATTCAACAAGAAGGCGCTCATGATGATCCTGATGATCCTGATGATTATGGTTATGTTGGCATGTTGATGGGGTTCTGGCGCCCGGCCAGGACAGGCCACGCAGCGTTCCAGCGGCAGCGCTCACCCAGGCAGCAGCGCTGGGCTGCGAAGCGACAGGCTGGGGGCTGCCGCACTTGGGTCCATTCATGAGTGCTCATCGTCGTGGGCTCTAGGCGGGTCTTGCCTAGATGACGAATGAGGTTTTTTTTTGTTCAGAAATTTTCCGAGATTGCTGTCAGGGCTATAGCAAGAGACTCGCAAGTGTCAGAAGAGGACGTTTGAAGGAACACCATGACTGGTTGGCAGGAACGAACGCCGCAACCGAGGAGATCAGCGCGACGAAATCATGATCACGCCGTCACCTCGGCGCAATTTCACCGGCAGCACCCGTGGCAGGGCATCAACCAACTGGACAAGGTCACCGGTGTCGTAGATGCCACCGAAGCGCAGCTCGCCGGCCGGGCTGCTGGGGTCTAGCTGCAGCGGTACATCGAGGTAACGATTGATCTGCGGCAAGGCATCGCGCAGGCTGATGTCGTCCAGTACCAGCTTGCCGTTGCGCCAGGCCTGCGCACGGGTCGGGTCGGTGCGCCCCAACTGCGGCGTGCGCCCATGGCGCACCACCGCCTGCATGCCTGCAGTGAGATCAGCCCCCTGGTTACGCCCCTCGCCGCCGTCGGTACGAGACACCAGAACGTTACCCTCGGTGACTGTAACGATGGTCTGTGCCTCAGCGGTCCATACATTGAAATGGGTGCCAGTGACCCGCACGTGGGCGTTGTCAGTGCTGATCATGAAGGGCTTGTCGAGGTCGCGGCGCACATCGAAGTAGGCCTCTCCGTCGTGCAGCAGCACCTCGCGCTGGTCGCGATAGCCCAGGTACAACAGGCCAGTGCGGCGGTTCAGCTCCACCTCGCTGTGGTCCGGCAACCGCACCTGGCGCCGACTTTCCTCGGCAATGTAGTAATGCACACTGCCCGGCAGTACACCCCAGGACCAGCCTGCCGCCCAGACACCTCCCACGGCCAGCAGCAAAACCGCGGCCCGCGCCACCCACGCGGCTGGCCGGCGTCGGCGGGCAGACGACGCCATCGGCGTGGAGTGACGCGGTGGCAACTGCTCGCTGACCTGCCATACACGACACATCTTTCGGTATTCCTGGGCATGCACCGGGTCGGCATCGTGCCAGCGCAAGAACTCGGCGCGGTCGGCATCGGTGCACTCATCAAGATGCAAGCGCACGCACCAGTCGGCGGCCATTTCGATGGGTGTCTTTCGGGCTTGGGAAGGGGTTGGCATGTACGGTTGACGGTGAAGAAATTTCGTCAAGCTTACTCCATGTGACCGCCTTGTGCCTGCGGACCCACTCTGCGTATTTAAGAATCAACCCGGACATGGCGTAGTCGCTCCGCCTGCCAAGGCGCCGCCGCAGCCACCATGCTCATCTGATGACCTGTTCTGGTCGCTTGTCCGCGCCTTGCACTGATGTCTAAGTGCGATTCTTGACCATGAATAAGTACGAAATATTTTCCGGAGACTTGCCCCTGTCCGTTTATAAGATTGTGCAGGCGAGAAGTTGAGAGTTGTTGCAAACAATTCTTAGTAATACTAGATTCTCCGACCTTGCTACCAGACTTCACGAATGGATCAGGTGCCTCATGCAGAAACACGGTGCAGCCCAGAGTGGGCCCACATTGCTTGACGTGTTCTCTGAACAGCGTTCACGCCTGATCGGGCTTGCCGCGAAGATCATTGGCTGCCGCAGTCATGCTGAGGACATCGTTCACGAGGCATTCATGAAAGTGGACGATGCTGCCGGAGAGGAGCAAATCCACTCCCAGGCGTCCTACCTCACGCGGGTAGTGCGCAACCTGTCGATCGATCATTACCGCCGACGCCAGTTCGAAGAACGGCTGATGTGCAGCGACGCCGACAGCAGCGAATCGCCGGTTATATTCGGTGAAACCCCAGAGGCACTGGTATCGGATCAGCAAGTGCTGGAACGCGTCTCCGGAGCCCTTGCCGACCTGCCCGAGCGCACCCGCAAGGCTTTTGAGATGTGCAGGATCCATGGCATGACGCAACGGGAGATCGCCAAGATCCTCGACGTGTCGCCATCGCTGGTAAATGCAATGATCCGCGATGCATTGCAGCATTGCCGGGAGAAGGCGCTGTAATTATCACGATATCAGAAGCGAACACGAGGGCCGCTCATAGAACCCTTCGTACGGCAGGATGCTAGAAAGGAACGCGCTGAGCTTTAGGCGATCGATGTTTAAGGCGTTTTTGACGCCACATCCGAACTGCGCCAACGATTATCAGCGGCAACCCCAGTGCGAGCCAAGACACGACGTCGTAAACCCCATCGCCCAGCAATGCCGACAACACCCCCAACACTGCCGCCAGGCCGATCAGCAGCGGCCAGCGAAAGATCATCCATAGCCCGCGCCTCATGCCTTTGCCTCATGCTCTACTACCGGTTCGGCTCCCGGCACCAAACGACGGCGCCCCCACCACAGGTAAACGCCGCTGCTCAAGACCACGATGGCGATCATATCGAGCACCGCCCATACGAACTTCAATGGCAAACGTCCGTAATCACCGAAATGCAGCGGTTGCGAGATCAGCAGCGCACGCACATACAGCGGCATGTCACGCATGTCGGTCAGTTGCCCGGTCTGGGCGTCGATCAATGCTGGCTTGAGCAGCTTCGAACTCACCGGGGTTTTGCCACGCATGAACACCGCATAATGGTGCTGGCTGCTGAACAGGGTGCCGGGAAACGCGACGAAAACTGGCTCCAGTTCAGGTGCTGCGGCCCGCGCCGTCTCTAGCGCCGCGTGCAGCGAGCCGAGTGTTTTCAGCGGCGGCGCGTTCTTGTATGGCGCAGTCATCTCGGCCAATTGACCGTTCTGCCAGAGCCCCACGATAGGCAGCGCCAGGGTATTGATAACCCCAGTCACGCCCACCACCATCACCCATACCAGCGTTACCATGCCCAATACATTGTGCAGATCGAGCCATTGCAGCCGGCGGCTGCGGCCGGTGCGCACGGTGGCGAATTCCAGCTTGCGCATGAACGGCGTGTAGACAATCACGCCCGACACCAGCGAAGCCACCAGCAATATCCCCATCGTACCCAGCAGCAAATAGCCAGGTAGCCCGATGAACAGATCGGTATGCAGGCGTAGCACCACATCCATGAATCCAGTTTCGGGCGCCTCGGGGGCAAACAGGTCGCCGCTGCGCTTGTCGAACAAGTGCACATGGCCGTCCAGCGGCGGCGGTATCAAGGTCTTTCCAGTGAACACCGCACCGTAGGTGTCGTCCGGATCCAGCCCGACAAACCGCACCACCTCGTCTGGGCGCGCAGCGAGCGCCCCGGCGATGACCTTGTCGTAATCGATGGCTCGCGCACCGACGGGCAGCGCCTTGGGCGCCGGGTGCGAATCGAAGACCGCCTCGATTTCCTCGTGGAAGATCAGCGGCATGCCAGTCAGGCACAACAGGAGCAGGAACATGGTGCAGACCAAGCTTGTCCACTTGTGCACCAGATACCAGAACTTGAGGGCTTGGCGGGTCATTCGCAGTGATCCTTCGGCATTCCATATGTTAACGAAGTGTGCAGGGTACTGCCCGTCCATACAGGGCGCCAGTTGATCCTGAGGCAAGCGGTGATTATGGAACGCCCCCAACGGCAGCTATGGGTCGATAGCTGCCGTTCGTGACAAACGGCCCCATACGAATGCAGCCCCACCCTGCTCCAGGCCACCCGCCATGGAGATACACTGAAGTCTTGTATGCGCCACCTCGACAGCTGTCAAAAATCGCCATTCTCGATCGCGCATCCTGCTGCGGGTATCAGAGGGTATTTCTGGGGGTACATTTCTCCTTCTTCACCAAAGAAATACCGCCCTAGAGCCCTGTCCAAATGTTTTTTGGCGACCCTGACAGCCTCTAGGGCTTTGTCCTAGACCGCCTGAAGTCGGCCGATTGCTGCCTGTGTCCATCGGCAGAAATCGGACAAATGCAGCCGTTTGAGAATGGCCCGAGGCAATTCTAAGTCCTCGGTCAGTGGGTACTTGCTCGCCGTTTCAGCTCTTCCAACCTCCCCGACAACGCATCCCTATACTTGCCTGCCTGGCACGACTCAAGCGCTGCCTCCGTTTGCGCGATCGCAGCGTCTGTCGCGCCCAATGCTTCGTGACATTTACTGGATCGTGTCCCAGGAGGTGGTGTAACTCATCCGGATGTGCTTCCGAGCTTTCACTCTGCTTATGCTTGGTCAGCAGAAAACCAAGATTGACCAAGTAAGGATTATTCCTTACCCTCCAATAAATACATCCGGGAGAACGCACATGCCTGCCATCCACGAAATCGCAACGCTAACCTCGAAGGGGCAGATCACACTGCCCAAATCCGTTCGCCAGCTTTTGGGCATAGACACTGGAGGCAAGATCGCATTCGACGTACGCGGGGGCGAAATCGTGGTCAGCCGCGTAGAGACCACCCACGAAGACCCTGCCATCGGTGCATTCCTGGGTTTGCTAGAGGCTGATATCCGAAGCGGACGCAACCTCACCACCCTGCCGGAAGACTTGGCGCACACCATGCTCGCCAACGCAAACCACTCCGTAAACCTGGACGAAGATATCGATGGTGAGGTCGCGCTCTGATGCTGCGACATGGCTGGACACTGTTGTTCCATGAAGGTGTGATTTTACAGCTACGCAAATTGCAAGAAGCCGCCGCCCGGGCCGAGCAGAACGACCCGCAAGGTTTTGAAAGCAACGCCAACGTGAAGCTGTTTCGGGCATTGAGCCATCTGATCCTGGAGGCTGTGCCTGCCGATCCGGGCCGTGATGAGTTCCGCCAAGGCAATACGCTGGGCACCGCCTACCGACATTGGCGCCGTGCAAAAATCGGCAGGCGCTTTCGGCTATTCTTTCGCTATGACTCAAGGTCCAAAGTCATCGTCTATGCAGGGGTCAAAGACGAAAACACGCTACGCTCCGCAGGCAGTAAATCCGATCCCTAAGCCGTATTCGAGAAGATGCTGGGCCGCGACAACCCTGCTGATGACTGGGATGCGCTGATTACTGCAACGCGAAGCGATTGGGAAGAGGCCAACCCATAGATTGCCGCAAAAAGTCTGGCCTGACTGTCGAGTGTGAGGTCCTGCACGGGTTCATCGAAGAAGTGTTCACACCAAGCACGCAGTCTCGCGGGGTGTGGCACCGCTACGAACGCGTTGATCCGCTGCGCCGTTTCCAGCTCGCGCAACAAGCCGGACACCACGGTCATCTGGCAGGGGTCGACCTGCGAGCTCAGCAGGTGCGCAGGGAGACATCGCCTCCCATACGGATCTCCAGGCTTACCCCGCTGGAACCCACAGCGCGTGGCCGTAGGAGATCACCCACCTGCCGCCGTCGCTGCTCACTCGCATCACACCTCTGGCGGCGTAGATCAGCTGATCATCGGCGTGGCAGTGGTTGGCCACCACCTCACCGTGCCCATAGTCCATTCCTAACGCTTCCATGCCGCGAGTGCCCTTGCGGGGCAAGCAAGCGCCCACAATCTTGGATGACCTTACTTTTCGTACCAAACCTGGTACTTCATCGCCAGCAACGATAAATCGGGCTGTCCGCCGGGCGAGCTCGCGGGCTTCCTTCAAGCAAAGCCTGGCTCGAGGTATCGCATCAGACGCGCTCGAAGGCCAGTGCCAGGCCCTGGCCGACCCCTACGCACATCGTTGCCAGGCCGCGTCGGCCGCCCTGCTTTTCCAGGGCGTGTATGGCGGTCATCACCAGCCGTGCACCGCTCATGCCCAGTGGGTGACCGAGAGCGATAGCGCCGCCATGCGGGTTCAGCTGCAAGGCATCGTCGGCAATGTTCAATGCCCTGGCCACCGCGAGGCTTTGGCTGGCGAACGCCTCGTTGAGCTCTACGACATCGAAGTCGCCAATTTCGAGTTCAAGTCGGGCAAGCAGTTTCTGCACGGCAGGCACAGGCCCGATACCCATGACCCGTGGCGCAACCCCCGCGCTGGCCATGCCCAGCACGCGTGCTCGTGGGGTGAGGCCGTGGCGCTCGACCGCAGCTGCGCTGGCAATGAACATGGCGGCAGCGCCATCGTTCACACCCGATGCATTGCCTGCGGTCACGGTGTTGCCTGGCCCGTTGACCGGCTTCAACGCCGAGAGCGTCTGCACGGTGGTTTCCGGGCGTGGGTGCTCGTCCTGTGCGACGATCCGCTCGCCCTTGCGGTGGCGAACGACTACAGGGACGATTTCTTCTGCGAAGAAACCACTGAGCTGGGCCTGCGCCGCGCGTGCCTGGCTACGGCTGGAAAAGGCATCCTGGTCTTCACGGGAAATACCGTAGTGCGCGGCAACGTTGTCCGCGGTCTGGGGCATGCTGTCGACGCCATACTGCTCTGCCATGACCGGGTTGACGAAGCGCCAGCCAATGGTGGTGTCCTCGATGCTCAGCGCACGAGAAAAAGCGGCCTCAGCCTTCCCCATCACAAAAGGTGCTCTGGACATGGACTCGACGCCACCCGCGATTGCCAGCTCCATCTCGCCGCAAGCAATCGCCCGGTAGGCAGTGCCAACAGCGTCGAGCCCTGAGGCACACAGGCGATTCAACGTCACCCCCGCCACAGATTCCGGCAACCCGGCCAGCAGCGCGGCCATACGCGCAACATTACGATTGTCCTCGCCCGCCTGGTTAGCACAGCCCAGGAACACTTCGTCAATGGCCTTCGGGTCGACCCCAGGGTTGCGTTCGATCAACGCTTTAAGAGGAACAGCGGCCAAGTCATCCGTGCGCACGCCCGCCAAGGCACCAGCAAAACGCCCGATTGGCGTACGGACCGCATCGCAAATGAAAACATCACGCATGTGTGTCGTTCCTGTGCAGATCTTGAATCGAATCAGTTGGCTTTGACGACTGGCTTGCCGGCTTCAGCCGGGGTACCCAGCAGGATCGTTGCGGCGCCGGTCAGCATCAGCACGCCATAGGCGGCCTGGGATGCGGCCATGCTGCCGGTAACATCGATCAAAGCGCCCACCAGCGCCGGCATGAACACGTTACCGACACCGGCCAGCGTGGTGACCAAAGCGATGCTACCTGCTGCTGCCTTACCGGTGAGCAGGCTGCCGGGCAATGTCCAGAACGGACCGGTCGCACCCAGAACCGATGCGGTGGCGATAATAAGCAGAATGACCGAGACGGTTGTGCTGGGTTGCAGGATGGCCAGGGTCAACCAGCCTAGCGCCGAGATACTCAAGCAGACCGCAACATGCCAGCGGCGCTCCATGACCTTGTCCGAATGCTTGCCTACAAGATACTGAGCGATCACGCCGACCATGAAAGGAAGCGCCGACAGCAGACCAACATGGAAAAGGTCGGTAATGCCAGTTTTACGAATGATGGTCGGCACCCAGAAAGCAGCTGCAACCGCGCCACTGAAAACGGCCAGCGCGGTGAAGGCCAAAACATACACACGCTTGTCCCGGAGCGCGCCCCAGAGGGAATGGTGTTCATTGGCGTTGCTGGTGTCATCTGCCGCCAACTCGTCGAGGATGACCTTGCGCTCTTGCTCGGAAAGCCACTTGGCTTCTTTGGGCGAGTTGTCCAGCAGCAGGTAGGTGCCGACGCCCATCACGCAGGCCGGCAGACCGGCGACCAGAAACAGAATCTGCCATCCCTTCAGGCCAAACAAACCGTCCATGTGCTGCATGATGCCGCCCGCCAGCGGGCCACCGATCATGCCTGAAATAGGGATCGCAGCCATGAACATCGCCGTTACGCTCGCTCGACGGTTACGCGGAACCCAAAGCGTCAGGAACAGCAACACACCCGGGAAGAATCCCGCTTCGGCCACACCCAGCGCGAAGCGCAGGATGTAGAACATGGTCTCACTTTGCATCATCGAGAATGCCGCACAGGCGATACCCCACATGATCATGATGCGCAGCACCGTCTTGCGGAAACCGATGCGCTGCAGCATCAGGTTGCTGGGGATCTCGAAAAGGATGTAGCCGACAAAGAAGATGCCGGCACCAATGCCGTACACCATCTCGCCGAAACCAAGGTCAGTCATGAAGCCGAGCTTGGCAAAGCCGATGACGTTCCGGTCAATCAGTGCCAAGACGTAGCAGATCATGAGCAGTGGCAGGATCTTCCATTTCACACGAGCGAACGTCCGCTGGGCGAACTGTTCGTCGGTGAAAGCCTGGACGGCATCTGCACTTTCGCGCGCTGTGATCATTGTGGGTTGCCCTGTTGTTGTTATCGGTTTTGCCATCACATGAGCGTGCCGCTCAGTGTACGGCTATCAGCCAAGCCCTGGGCGCTTGCTGTGGCCACATGAGACCGCTGGACGACCTAAAAGTCAATAGGTCATTTTTATAGCCTATTGACTTTTAGGCCGTCCTCGCCGGTAATTGTGGCGGGCTGACTCAATGTCAGCTGACAGAAATGCCCCCACATAGGACAGGTAACAATGACAACAAACCTGAACCGGCAGCTGCTGACGCTGACCACGCTCACCTTCGCCGTTTCATCAGGCGTACAAGCCGCTTTTCTCGATGACAGCAAGACCTCGGTCGATTCCAGAACTTTCTACTTCCAGAACGATTACCGCGACGGCAGCGGCCAGAACCGCGTTGAGGAAAGTGCCCAAGGCCTGACCTTTCGCTTCCAGTCCGGCTACACGCAGGGCGACATCGGGCTGGGCCTGGATGCTGCACTGATGTACGGCTTCAAGCTCGACTCAAGTCCAGAGCGAAGCGGCTCAGGTCTTCTACCGCGCGACGCCGAGAGCCGCCCGGGTCGCCCCAGCTATGCCCGCGAGTCCCAGGACGAATACAGCAAACTCGCGCTGACAGCGAAGCTCAGGCTCTATCAGGACACGGAAGTGCTGGTCGGTACCATCAGCCCGAGCCTGGGCGTGTTGCAACCCAGCACCACGCGGCTCTTCCCTCAAGATTTCCGCGGCACCCAGGTGACCAACACCTCGATAACCGGGCTGACGCTGCGGGCCGGCAAGCTCGACCGGGCCCGTCATCGGGACTCGACCGATTACCAGGGCATCGGTATCGCCTACGCAAACGGGCAGTACCCACGCACCGATAACCGGGATTTCAACTATGCCGCAGCAGACTACGCAGTCAGCAAGGATGTAGTGCTCAGCTATAACATCGGTGAGCTGGAAGACGTCTATCGCCAACACTTCATCGGCATCAAAGGCAAATTCCCGGCGGGGCCGGGGCGCTTCGTCAGCGACGTCAGGCTGTTTGCTTCAGAGGAAGCTGGCGCCGGCGACGCCGGCACTATCGACAACTGGGTCTACAGCGGGCTGTTCGGCTATGAGTGGAACGGCCACACGCTGCAGGCCGGCTATCAGAAAGTCGATGGCAAAGGCGCATACCCTCAGCTGGAGAGTACTGCCACCTACCTGCACACAGAGATGATGATCACCAACTTCGCCAAGCAGAACCAGGCTTCATGGCTGGCGCGCTATGACTACAACTTCGCTGCTGCAGGCCTTCCCGGGCTGATCCTTACCGTGCGCTATGTGAAGAGCGACGACGCCCAGGTCGTGGGGTTCCAGCAGGAAGGCCGCGAGCGTGAAATCGATACCGATATCGGCTACGTGGTGCAAAGCGGCACGTTCAAAGACCTCGGCGTGCGTTGGCGCCATGGCGTGATGCGCAGCAATTACCAGCGTAACAGCGAACAGGATCGCCTGATCGTCGACTACAGCTTCAAATTCTAAACAAGCGCATTCCACCCTCTCCCCACTCCGGCCCACCCTCTGTCGGGTGGGCTGCAGAGGCGTCCTCCACAACCGGAAGCTGTTCAATGAAACTGTCGAAATTAGTCGCGCCCTTGGGCGTCTTGTGCGCAGTAGCGCTCGCTCCTGCCGCCTGGTCGCAGGACAACATCGCACACCGTACAGTCCAGAATGCCGAGGCAACCATCGCGTACTCGGTACAGGGCCAGGGGCCGCTGGTGATGATCCTCGCATCCACTGGCCGAGGTAGTGCCGAATTCGCCCCATTGGCCGAGCAGCTGGTGCGCCGCGGCTATCGCGTGGTCTTACCCGAGCCCAGGGGTGTGGCAGGCAGTAAAGGGCCAATGAAAAACGTGACTTTCCATGACTTCGGGGATGACTTCGCCAAAGTGATTGCCGCCGAAGGCGGCCCGGCAATCGTTGCCGGGCATGCGTACGGGCAGTGGATCGCCAAAACCATCGCCAGCGATCACCCACAGGCTGTCCGCGGGATCGTGCTGCTCGCCGGTGGTGCGCGTCAGTGGCCAAGCGAGCTATCAGATGCCATCACCCGGATCAACTCCGAGCAAACGTCCCAAGATGAAAAGCTAGCCGCGTTGCGCCTGGCGTTCTTCGCCGAAGGCAATGATCCCCGCCCCTGGCTTACGGGGTGGCACCCGCAAGTCACCTTGAGCCAGCGTGAGGCACGTGCCAATACTCCCAAAGAAAGCTATTGGGCAGGCGGGACCGCTCCGATTCTGGACTTGCAGGCTGACGCAGACCCGTTTCGGCCCGAGCGCTCCCGCATGGAAACCAAAGAGGAATTCGCAGACCGTGTGACAATCAAGGTCATCCCCCATGCAAGCCATGCGCTGCCGGCGGAGAAGCCTTTGGAAACCGCCGATGCCATTGCCGATTGGGCTGATGGGTTGCCTGAGTAACGTTAACGAAAAAAAGGGAGATCATCGATGATCTCCCTTTTGTTTACCCCGTCTGATCAGCGACCGACAAACACCGGCGCCCGCTTCTCCACGACGGCCCGGGTCGCTTCACGGGCATCCTCTGTGGCCATCAGGCGCGTACTGTAGCCCTGCTCTACCTGATAACCCTCTTCAACCTGCATGAACTCGATCTCATTGAGCGATGCCTTGCCCATGCGCAAGCCCAGTGGGCTCTTGCTTGCGATCAGTCGAGCCAGCTCCAAGGCTCGTGACATCAAGTCCTCGTGCGCCAGAACCTCTTCTACCAAGCCAATGCGCAGCGCCTCTGCTGCATCGATCGGCAACCCGGTAAAGAACATCTTGCGCAGGTTGCCCTGCCCGATCAAACGCCCAAGGTGCGCGCCGCCACCACAGCGCCCAACGTTGATCTCCGGCATGCTGAACTTTGCCCGCTGCGAAGCGAGGCGGATATCACAAACCGCCGCAAGGACCGTTCCGGCGCCCAACGCAGGGCCATTCACCGCAGCGATCACCGGCACTGCACACTGGCGTACCGCCGCGAAGCATTGCCGCACTACAGCCGCACGCGCAGGGTCTTCATCGACGGTCGCGGCGAGGAACTCGTGCAGATCAAGGCCGGCACAGAAGGCCCGATCACCGGCGGCGGTAAAAATCACGCAATTGACCGCCGGGTCATCACCCAGCCGGGTGAACAATTCGCCGATAGCCTGGTAGTGGGCCAGGGTGATTGCGTTCACCGGCGCACGGTCCAGCGTGACTACCGCCACGCCATCGTTGATCTCAAGCTTCAAGTCTTGCATCACACGCTTCCTTCACTATCGAAACCGAAAAGATGGGCAGGGTTGTCCACCAGAATCTGACGAATGAGTGCATCGTCCCCTACCCAGTTCATGAACACGTCCAGCAACTGCCCAACATCCGGCGATTGCTCAGCCATGCGCACAAAGGGCCAGTCAGATCCCCACAGCAATCTGTCTGGCCGCTTGTTCACCAAGGCCTGATGAAATGGCTGCAGCTCGTCGTACGCAGGCGACTGCCGGGACACGCGGCACAGCGACAGCTTCGTCCAGACCTGGCCACTTTCGAACAGGCTCAAAAAGCGCTGGAAGGCCAGCCCTTCGACACCTGCCGCCACATCGAACTGCCCCATGTGATCGAACACGATCGGCATGTCGAGGTCCTTGATCGATTCAAAGACACCCGGGCAGTCCTGGGCCTTGGCCCAGATATGAGCGTGCCAGCCCCGCTCACGCATGCGTGGGGCCAATTGGCGCAGCGTATCGACGCCAATGCTGCCTGCGTAGCGTTTGCCACTGCTGGGGTCGAGCATCTCAATGAAGCGCAACCCGCGTACACCCGCTCGATGCAGAGCATCAAGGGAGGCATCGCTGATGCCCGCATCGGCTACGGCAATACCTCGCGCCCGGCCAGCCAGCTCACCAAGGGCATTGATCAGGGCGCGAGTATCGGTGCCGTAAGGTGCCGGTTGAACGAGCACGCCCCTGTCCAGTCCGACGCTGTCCAGCATCTTTTGATAAACCCCAGGCGCCGCCAACGGGATGGCATACGTGGCCGGGCCAGGGGGAAAGGTGTCGAGCGGGCCGAATACGTGGCTGTGCACGTCACATGCGCCCGCTGGCACGCCTCGAGCAGTGTGCACAGGCATGCGCGGTTCGATCGTGTCCATCAGCGCTCTCCCATCGCAGGGTGTGCGCCAGCCTGAAGAACAGCCGGCGCAGGCTCTGTCAGACGCGGTAAACCGCACTGGGTATCGGTTACCACGTGCAGTGGCGAATTGACCTCATCGGGCAGCGGAATACGGTGCACGTTCAGTGTCATGGCAACCAGTGTGTAGTAGCCGATCACCGATGACAATTCGACCACGCCCACCGTCCCCCAGCGCTGATGAATCCGCTCGTACACATCTTCCTGGACGTCGCCATGAAGCTGCATCTGTCGGGTGAAGGTATAAATGTCCCAGGACTCCGGGTCTTCGAAAACCGGCGCCTCACCCGCTGCGATCGCCTCGATGACCTGGCTCTGCAACCCGGCTTTAGCCGCGTCATCGGCGTGAATATGCCATTCCAACTGCCCATTCCAGCGGCGAGCAGTCACCAGGATCGCCAGCTCACTCAGGCGTTTGGGCAACACCGTGTCGTAACGCAGTACTTCCCCCAGGCGCTGCCAGCGGTCAGCCAGCACCGGGTTATGCATGGCAGCCCGCAAAGGCCCCACAAGGCGCCCGCGAGGGCCGCGGACGACCGCTTCATAAACCTCAGCCTGCGCCTCGGACATGGTGCGGGCATCGAACAACGGAATTCTGGCCATGACTCACTCCTGCGAGACGGCGGATGGGACATCTAGCTTGATGCCAAGCTCACGCAACACCTCAGCCGTGTGCTCGCCCAACAGGGGCGGTGCACGGTTGAAATCCAGGCTGGAATTGCGCATGCGGATCGGACTGACCACTTGCGGAACCACGCCTGCCAGGGGGTGGGGAAGCTCGCGCAGCATTTCTCGTGCCTGGACCTGCTCGTCGGCGAATACCATGGGCACCGTATTGATCGGGCCGCACGGCACTTTTGCCGCTTCCAGCGCGCGCAGCCATTCCTGCAGCGGGCGTTCAGCAAACCGCTCGCAGATGAGGTGCAGCAAGGAAGGCAGGTTGTCGACCCGCGCCTGATTGGTGGCATAGAGTGGATCGTCGGCCAGTGCTGGCTCTGCAATGACTTCGCAGAAGCGCCGGAATTGCCCATCGTTGCCCACCGCCAGAACGATATGGCCATCAGCGCACTTGAATACGTCTTGTGGCTGGATGTTCGGATGGCGATTGCCAGCGCGCTGCGGGGTCTTACCGGATACCAGGTGGTTCATGGCCTGGTTCGCCAGTACCGCCGTCTGTACATCCAGCATGGCCAGGTCGATGTAATCGCCCTCACCGGTGCGGTCGCGGTGGGCCAATGCAGCCAGAACCGCTACGGTGGCATACATGCCAGTCATGATGTCGACAATCGGGATGCCGACTTTCTGCGGGCCACCACCAGGGAGGTCATCTCGCTCCCCTGTCACGCTCATCAAGCCACCCATGGCCTGAATCATGAAGTCGTATGCGGCGTTGTCACGCTTGGGGCCGGTTTGACCGAACCCGGTGATGGAGCAGTAGATGATATCGGGCTTTACCGCTTTAAGATCATCGTAACCAAGCCCGTAGCGGCTCAAGGTACCGACCTTGAAGTTCTCCAGGACGATATCCGACGCGGCAGCGAGTTCCCTGACCACCTGCTGCCCTGCCGGGTCCGCGAGGTCGACGGTGACCGAACGTTTGCCACGGTTCACGCAGAGGTAGTAGCCGGCTTCTTTCGTCGCGTTGCCTGCTTTGTCTTTTAGGAAGGGAGGCCCCCACGTACGGGTGTCATCACCGACGTCGGGGCGCTCGACTTTGATTACATCAGCGCCAAGGTCAGCCAGAACCTGCCCCGACCAAGGGCCTGCCATGATCCGGCTCAGATCGAGAACACGGATATGTGAAAGTGGACCTGCCATGTTATGGACTCCAGAATTAGATGGCGCTGGGCGCATTGTCATCACGAATCGCGGTCGCAACTACGGAGGGTCGCGACTGAAACTGCTGATACCAGTGCGCCAGAGCCGGGTGCCCAGGGCGCCAATCGATGAATGACCAGCGAAAATCCAGCTGGCCGAGCGCACAACCGATAGCGATATGACCTAGCCCGAAAGGTGCAGCTTCAAGCTCTGCAGCCTGGGCTTCCAGGGCCGCGAGCACGGCTTTGCATTTCAAGTTGAATGCATGAAGAAAGGGATCTTCTGGCCAGTCGTAGGGCAAGCCACGGTCGATATACCAATTGCGCCACAGCAACAGCACATCGATGAAACCGTCGCCCAGCGCTTGCCAGATCATGGCTTGCAGATACTGATTACGATCCACTGGGACCAGCCTGGCGCCACTGTGAAGGTCGTCGAGAAAATCACAGATGACGCGCGAGTCGTAGAGTTTGCGGCCATCTGCCAACAGCAGCGTCGGAATCTTGTTCAAAGGGTTATCGTGCATGACCTGCTCATTGAGCTGATTCATACCCACGACATTTCGCACGCAGGTGACGCGGTCGAGAAGACCCGTTTCGTGCAGTACGATCATCACCTTGCGTACGAACGGCGAGCGAGGCGACCAGTGCAGCGTCATTGCTTCGCTTGCACTGCGGGAAGAAGAGGCAAAGGTCACTTTTGATCCTATGTGCTAACTTTATGACCTTTTAAGTATAGACCTATCTGAAACGGGCTTGCCATCCCCTATCCGATGATTTTTTCCTCAGGCTTGAGGAGGTGCGCTCAACCGGCTGGATTCGCGAGCCTCGAAGCCTTGCTGCCACCGGGCAAGCTGGCGATAGTTGTCCCGCCACGGCAAGTCATCGAAACGAACAGCCAAGTAGCCCAGGGCGCAGCCGATCGCGATATGGCCAATACCGTACTCAACCGCGTCCAGTTGCGCGACTTCGTGCTCCAGCAACTGCAGGGTCGACGCGAGCTTGAGCGCGGAGGCCTTCAGAAAGTCCTGTTGCTGTTGAGCCTCGGGCCGCTCACGCTCATGCCGCCAAAGAATCAGCGTGTCACACAAACCATCCCCCAAGGCTTGCCAGCGCAGGGCCTGCCAGCGCCTGTCGGGCTGCTGCGGGTAAAGGCTCGCGCCGTTCCCCAGCGTATCGAGGTACTCACAGATCACTACAGAGTCGAACAAGACCGCGCCGTTACTCAGCTCCAGGGTAGGAATGCGCAACAACGGGTTGATAGCCAGCAGCGCGGGATTGGGCACGTGCCGTGAGACCTTGGTGCGCACGCAGCGCACCTCGTCTGCTAGCCGGTGTTCATGGATCACGCACATGACTTTGCGCACGAAGGGCGAAAGTGGCGACCAATGAAGCGTCATCATGGCAGTCATACGCTGACCTTGACGTCGAGCCTGACCACGTCTCCTCGGTACACGCCATCCCCGACAAAGACCAACCGCCCTTGGTCATCTATCGCAGACCGATAACAATAGGCGACCGGTGCATTGAGCGGGATCTCCAGCGCTTCTGCCGTCGCAAGGTCCGCTGTACCAATGGTGATCGTCTGGTGCACCTCCTTGAGCGTCAGGCCGGGCAGGTCCTTGAGGATTCGCAAGGTGGTGTGGGTTTCGAGCAGTTTCGCCGGAATCTTGCGCACCAGCCGCGAGTCGATGAATGCGTTACCAATGTAATACGGTTTGCCTTCGCGCAGATGGCGACGCCGCCAGCACCGGTATTCCGGCGCCATTTCACCGATTTTGTGCTGCACGTTTACAGGCTGGGCCTTGACGTCGAAAGACAACACCTCTGTCGTGACCCCTTCCGGTGAGAGCAGAAGGCCCGACCAGTCAGTGGGCACTTCACACCACATCTGCTCTTGTGGCTGCTGAATGACGAAGGTGCCCTTGGCACGGAAACGACGTATCAGCTTGTCCTCTTCGAGGATGTCCAGTGCCTGCCGAACAGTTGCGCGAGCCACACTGCACTCCGCTGCCAGGTCATCCACCGTGGGAATCTGCCCCCCTACCGGCCACAACCCCTGCTCGATCCTGCGGCGGAATAAAGTGGCTAGCTGAATGTAACGGGCCACACCACTACGGCTGAAATCAATGCCTGACTTGCTGGCCAATGCATCTAGGTCTTTCATCAATTCGTCTCATCTGTGAGCCCCGCAGGGCATGCCTTGATCGCGCGCCGTCAGTATCGCATAAACCATAGATTTGCATTATTAGCCTTTTGGGCGCAATTAATTCTATAGGTCATCCTATTGACCTTTTAAATCCGGTGTACGTACAGTAGCGCCATCATTCGCACTGTTACACGGATATCACGTATGAGTACCGCACTGAGCACAGCAGCTAGCATCGGCATCATAGGAGCAGGCACGATGGGTGCGGGCATCGTCGCGGTGGCATTACGAGCCGGGCATGCCGTGTACCTGCACGACACCCGCCAACAAGCGCTGACCCAGGGCGCCGAAAGCGTCACCTCATCGCTGGATCGATGGGTCAAGCGCGGGCACCTGACTGGCGATCAAAGGAACGAATGTCTGGCACGACTGACCCTCGCATCCGAGCTGAGCGAACTGTCTTCGTGTTCACTCGTGGTTGAAGCGATCATTGAAAGCCTGGAAATCAAGCAAGAGTTGTTCAGAGCGCTCGAAGCAGTCGTTGGCGAACACGCGATCCTGGCCAGCAACACCTCATCCATCTCGATCACGGCAATCGCGGCAACCTTGCAGAAGCCTCAGCGCATGGTCGGTATGCATTTCTTCAACCCGGCAACGGTGTTGCCGCTGGTTGAGGTGGTCAAAGGCGAAGCCACCTGCCCAACCGTCATAGCGCAGGTCAGTGAACTTGCGATCAAGTGGGGTAAAAGCCCTGTCGAGTGCAAGTCGACGCCAGGCTTCATTGTCAACCGCGTCGCCCGGCCGTTCTACGCCGAAGCACTGCTTGCGCTGGAGGACAGGGTTGCGCCTGCTGCGGTCATCGATGCCGCTTTGCGTGATGCAGGCGGGTTTCGTATGGGGCCGCTGGAGCTGATGGACCTGATCGGCCACGACACCAATTTTGCAGTGACGCGAAGCATCTACGACGCCTTCTTCCAAGACCCCCGCTACCGTCCTTCGCTGATCCAGCAAGCACTGGTAGACGCAGGGTGGCTGGGGCGGAAAACCGGCCGGGGCTTTTACCGATACGACCAGCCGTCGAACCCGAATGAAATCACCTTCGAACCCGCCTGCCCGGCGCCGACCCTGGTGCAGCAATTTGGCGACTTCCCTGGCGCGCAAACATTGCGGCGCTTGGCCGAGCAGCACGGATGCCGCATCGAAAGGCACAACGGCGACGGTTATCTGATGGTTGACGGTGTGCAGGTACGCCCGTCCCTCGGAGTGACCGCTATTGAGATAGCGACCGCTCAGGCACTCGACCAGGTTGTCCTGTTCGACGCCTCCACCAATCTTGAAGCGGCTTCCCTGGTTGTGCTCAGCAGCGCAGACACCTGCAGACGCTCCTCTGTGAACAGCGCGGTCGGCTTTTTCCAGGCGCTAGGCAAGCAGGTGGTGATGATCGACGACGTGGCGGGCATGCTCGTGACACGAACGCTTTGCATGCTTGCCAACGAAGCGGCGCAAGCCGTCAGTCAAGGCATCGCCACTGCTCAGGCTGTCGACCTTGCCATGCTCAAGGGCGTCAACTATCCCGTCGGCCCGCTGACCTGGGCCGACGGCTTCGGCAGCCACAACGTGGTCACAACCCTTGACAACCTGGCCCGGGCTTACCCCGATGGCCGCTACCGCGCCAGTGCGCTACTGCGCCGCAAGGCACTGACCAACACGCCCTGGAACCCACGCTGAATAGAGCCCGCAAATGCCTTCAACAAACCCAGTTCACCAGCAAATTCATCCAGATGGCTACGCCATCATTACCCTCGACCGGCCTGAGCGTCGCAACGCCCTGAACCTGGAAATCAAACACCTGCTCGCCGAGGCCGTAGCGACGCTGGCAGGCGACCCACGCGTTCATGCATTGGTGATCACCGGTGCCGGTGGCTACTTCGTTGCTGGGACAGATATCGCCGAGATGCGTGACATGACCCCCACTCAACACACGGCCCTGCAAACCGGACGCTTGTTCGAAGTCGTCGACCGCTGCAAAAAGCCTGTGATCGCCGCAGTTGAAGGGTACGCCTTGGGGGGCGGCTGCGAGCTTGCCTTGGCGTGCGACATCATCATTGCCTCGCGGACGGCGCGCCTGGGTCAGCCGGAAATCAACGTTGGCATCATGCCAGGCGCGGGCGGTACTCAGCGCTTACTGCGTACTATCGGCAAGTATCGGACAGCGTTGCTGACTCTCACAGGTGAACCTCTCACCGCTGAACAGGCTTTCAATGCCGGCATGCTTTCAGAAGTGTGCGACGAGGGGGCTGCATTGCAGCGCGCGTGTGCAATCGCAGCGCGTATCGCCGGTCAGCCGCCCCTGGCTGTGTTGGCAATCAAGGAACTGTTGTCGACCGGTGAGGATGCGCCCCTGCATGGCATGTTGAAGCTTGAGAGAAGCGCGTTCGTGCAACTGTTCGACAGTGAGGACCAGAAAGAAGGCATGACCGCCTTCCTGGAAAAACGCAAGCCAACTTATCGCGGGCGCTAATGCCGGCTGCACTGGTGGCAGGATCGCATTCGGCCTAAGCGCGGGGGAGTCGTTGCCAGCCGCGTAGACGCCTCCCATGAAGCCCCTGGCATCGGTGCATTCCTGGATTTGCTGGGGCTGATATCCGGAGTGAGCGCAATATCACCACCCTGCCGGAGGACTTGGCGCAAACCATCCGCGCCGATGCGGGCAACGGGGTAAACCTGACTTCAGACCCGTCGTAGACCAGCCTAACGATCAACAACCCGCTTTTTGAACAATCACTCGCTGCTCGTCGCCGAACGCTTTGCAATTGACCTAGGCTCGGTACGAAACCCGTGAAACCTAATCATCGCCTCCAGCGCTGAGATTTTGTATAGTCACGCGCCATTAACGGATGTGGTCTCCGATCTCTTCATCGAAACCCATGGCCGGGGCCGCCCCCACTGAGCGACCGACTGCTGCTCGATGGCGTGCTGAGGGTGCTCTGCTCGGGTGCTGCATGGCGAAATATGCCTGAGCGCTTCGGCCCATGGTCAACGGCCTATCAACGGTCTCGGGGCTGGCGAAACCAATGGACGTTCGAGCAGGTGCTCAACCGTCTGCACCTGAGATTGAATAAGCAGGGCTTGATCGATCCGCAAACCTGGATGATCGACTCAACCGCAGTACGCGCAACCCGAGCCTTATCTGGCGCCGGGAAAAGGGGCCTGACGAGCCTGCCCTTCATGCTCTAAGCCGACGTCGCGGCGGCCTGGCTCTCAAAACCCACATGTTCTGCGACGCCAACGGAACACCGCTGCGCTTTCTCCTCTCTGGCGGCCAAGCCCGTGATACGCGCCGAACTGATCCGTCTTGTCCATCGTCCTCACGCCTTCGCAGGGGAAGTAAAGTTCACGAAAGAAGAGAGGCTCAAGGCCATAGGTTTTTCTCCGATGGCGACATAATGCCGACGATTAGCACCATGGACTTGCCACCATCGAACGCATGCCCGCGCAATGCATACGACAATTAGACGGCATCTATCTTGATGGCCACTTGGACCAACAACCGTCTACAGTCGACATTATGGAGATATCAAGAGCCGCAGCAAAAACTAAACACTGCGGAAATTAGTCCTACTTATTCCCGGGAATTTTCTTACAGCTCAATCGACACTATTAAACATGTCAACGATCTTTTCCAACGAACCAGAAACATTGGGCCTTAGCATACTCAGAGACCACGCACCCAAGCCCTGAGACCGCCGCCCATGCACCCAGGATTAGATGATTCAACAACAATCACCCTTGGCGTTACTATTCAAAGCTCATCGTACATTCTTAAAAGAAACGCTTGACATCAAAGTTAGACGCTGGCCATATTCAACCTCACCGACCAACCAACCGCTCACTCTCGACGGTGACCGGCCTTTTACATCAGGTCAGTTTCTTCACGATGAACCCCAGAGATGCCGGGTAACGCTCGGAACACACAAAGACAATTCTATTGATGTTTGACCAAGGCAAATGGAAGGCTTATGTCTGACGTGAAGAATCAATATATAAATACCGCCAGGACGGTCGAAATTGGTAATCCCTCCTGGCAACTCGCACAGAACTCCGGATCGACCGACTTGAGCGTCAGGCATGCCGAGCGAAGCCGCATGGTCGATCAGAACGGGCACGCTTTCATGAGCATGTGCTCGTGTTCCTATCTCGGGCTGGAGATCGATCCTCGCCTGGCCAGACGCGCGGCGGACTATGTATTACAAAGCGGTACCGTCAATCTGCCGACTTCCCGCATCCGCGTCCGCCTGAAAGAACTGGATGAACTAGAGCAGGCAATGTCTGCCCACTGCAAGTGCAGCGTCTTCACCGCAACCTCATTCAGCGCGGGGGTCGTAGCATCGTTGCCATTGCTGGCAGTCGGCATTTTTACCGATGGACAGCGTCCGTTCATGCTGTACGCGCCGAGGTCGAGCGGGCCCGCCAGGGGCTGCCGGTTGCCCATGGGTGAGCGCTTGACGATGCGCCAGCCCGCTCCGAGAAGCCTGTTGTAGCGCTCCGCGCTGCACCCCGAGCAGTACGCCAAGACTGCCTTGACGAATCCGATCTCTATCAAACTGCCCTGCCCCCCTACATCGGTGACAGATGTAGTTCATTAGGCCAAGTGATATTCAACAAAAACGAATATGCCAAACGGTTGGTCGCCACTCGGCGCCACTAACATTGAGGAGCGTCTATGCGACAGCAGTATGATCCCGCCTGGGTCGAAAGCACGGTTCAGGCCAAATGGCTTCGCGATGAAGTCTTTAAGGCTGCCGAAGACCAAAGCCGGCCAAAATTCTATGCCTGCTCCATGCTGCCATACCCTTCCGGGAAACTGCACATGGGCCATGTGCGCAATTATACGATCAATGACATGCTGGCCCGCCACTTGCGAATGAAGGGCTACAACGTCCTTATGCCGATGGGTTGGGATGCGTTCGGCCTGCCAGCGGAAAACGCCGCCATGCAATCGGGAGTGCCTCCAGCGGAGTGGACTCGGATGAACATCGCCGACATGAAATCCCAGATGCAACCGCTCGGCCTGGCGTTCGACTGGTCACGCGAAGTCGCCACCTGCGATCCGCAATATTACAAGTGGAACCAGTGGTTCTTCCTGAAGCTTCTGGAAAAGGGATTGGCCTACAAGAAAACCCAGATAGTGAACTGGGATCCTATCGACCAAACCGTGTTGGCCAATGAGCAAGTGGTAGACGGGCGGGGTTGGCGGTCAGGAGCGCTGGTGGAAAAGCGTGAGATTCCTGGCTACTACCTGCGCATCACGCAGTATGGCGAAGAACTGCTGTCGGCCATCGATACACTGGCGGACTGGCCGGACATGGTTCGCAGCATGCAGCGTAACTGGATCGGCAAGGCCAGTGGAGTCCGCCTGGCCTTCCTCCACGCGATCGAAGATACCAACGGGCGGTTAATCGACGCGGGCAAGCTGTACGTGTTCACCACCCGCGTTGATACGCTGATGGGTGTGACGTTCTGCGCAGTTTCCCCTGATCATCCTCTGGCAAAGCGAGCCATCGAGCTCGATCCTGGCCTGGAACCGAAGGTACAGGCGTTGCGGCAGTCGGCGCAGGCCAGCCCCGCCGACGTTGCCCAAGCGAAACTCGGCATCCCAAGCGGCTTACACGTCGAGCACCCATTGACCGGGGAGACAATCGCCGTCTGGATCACCAATTATGTGCTCGGTGAGTATGGCGAAGGCGCCGTGATGGGAGTGCCTGCCCACGATGAGCGTGATTTCGACTTTGCCCGTCAGTATGGCTTGCCCATACGCCCTGTGGTCGCTTTCGAAGGAGCAGCCTACGTCCCTGAAGCATGGTCGGATCGCTATGCCAGTCGTGAAGGTCGCCTGATCAATTCAGGCACCTACGATGGCCTCACTGTGGAGCAGGCATCCCTCGCCATCTGCGAAGCCTTGACCGAGCTGGGACGCGGCGAGCAAGCCACCACCTGGCGGTTGCGTGACTGGGGCATCTCCCGACAGCGTTACTGGGGAACGCCGATCCCAATCATCCATTGCAACCACTGTGGCGATGTGCCAGTGCCTTATGCGGATCTGCCGGTAGTATTGCCAACTGACTGTATTCCCGACGGCACTGGCAATCCGCTTCAGCAGCATGATGCGTTTCGCCACGTCGCGTGTCCGCGTTGCGCCGCTCCCGCGCTTAGGGAAACGGACACCATGGATACCTTCGTCGACTCCAGCTGGTACTTCATGCGCTACTGCGACCCGGACTGCCACACCTCAATGGTCGGATCTGGCAATCGCTACTGGATGCCCATCGACCAGTACATCGGCGGCATTGAGCACGCGGTGCTGCACTTGCTCTACGCCAGATTCTGGACCAGGGCGATGCGCGACGAGGGCTTGGTGGACTTCAGTGAACCGTTCAAGAAGTTGTTCACCCAGGGCATGCTGCTGCGGGAGAGCTACTATCGCAAAGCTGAAGACGGCAGCCGACGCTGGTTTTACCCCGCCGAGGTATCGGTTCACCACGATGAAAAGGGCCGCCCGGTCAGCGCCACAGCGATCGAAGATGGCATGCCCGTAAGCCTGGGCGGCGTGGAAAAAATGTCCAAATCCAAGAACAACGTGGTCGAACCCAAGGACATCATCAACCGGTACGGCGCAGACACCGCCCGCCTGTTCACAATTTTCGCAGGGCCTGCGGACCAGAGCACGATCTGGAGCGACAGCGGTGTCGAAGGGGCTTATCGTTTCCTGCGCCGTCTATGGAACTTCGCCGTTGACGAGCAAGCGCGCTGGCAGGAAAGTGACGACCTGGTGACGGATGCCGCGCAAGCTAGCCGTGTGCGTTTCCAGACCCATAGCTTACTGCAACAGATCAATTACGATTATGAGCGCTTGCAGTACAACACCGTCGTCTCGGGCGCGATGAAGATGCTCAAAGTGCTCGAAGCAGCCCGCGGTGCTGGCCGACAAGTCTGTCGGGAGACCATGGCCATTCTCCTGCAGGTGCTGCATCCGGTGACTCCGCACATTTCCCAAGCACTCTGGGAAGCACTCGCGTTCCCTGGCGCGATCTATGATAGTGCCTGGCCGACCCCGGACAGCGAAGCGCTAAAACTGGATGAAGTGAGGATGATGGTGCAGGTCAACGGCAAGCTGCGTGGGGAAATACTCGTCCAAGCCGACGCCGACCACGACACGATCCGTGGCCAGGCACTCTGCGATGCGGTATTGAGCAAATATCTGGTGGGCGCTGAGAGAATGATCGTGGTACCTAACAGATTGGTGAACTTCATCGTCTGACTTTGCGGGCTGCCCCTGAATCGGTTCGTCAATGTGCGTTACGACGTCCAAGGCGAAGAAGTTTTCCAGCGCTTTGTTAAAGGCTGAAAAGGCGACCCGGACCAGGCCAGCGTCATGGTCCGGACAGCCAGGCAGGTCCTGCCCCCGGTGCTTCCTAGCCTGGGGCGATTCGGTATGAACCCGTCAGCACAGCCTGCTCACCTGCAACAAAGCGGGCAGCGGTGAAACGATAGTTTATACAGATAACTATTTCACTTCGAACGCATCGTAGACCACTGCATTACCCAAGCGCATTGCGCTACCCACGCCGACCGTGCGGTTAAGCCAGGCGTACTGGGGCGCCGATGTCTCGAAACGCAGTGTGATGCGGAACTGGTAGAGGCTGGGATCGACATCTTCGCCAGCGGCAACTTTCTTCATGACCTCAGCCGGCCCGTAACGGTAGCCTTCGGTGCGCAGGTAGATCAGTGCACCGTCGTCGGTCTGCAGCAGGTAGCGGGTGTCGATGATTGCCACACCCTCGGGGCTGACGATCTGCCAGTCGGCGCCGTTATTGAGGATTGTGCCCTTGAGCCTGGCCCCCTCGAAATGGCCGCCTGTGATCGGGATGATACGCCGCTTGCCCTGCGCGCTGGTTTCGCCCAACTCCCACACCGGCGCTACCAGGTCCACCGTGAAGCGCGCCAGGGGTTCGAGCTTGAGCGGGGGCGGAGCGTAACTGGCAGCCTGGGCAAGACCTGTACAAACACCAAGCAGCAGCACGAGCAATCCTCTGCCAAGGCTCATCATGCTGCCTCCTGCAGTGAATGGATATTGGAGTGTGTAGGGTTCAGGCCCCGAGATGCGCCACACCACAGAGGCGGGAATCCTTGACAGCACCGAGCGGCGACCGCTGAGGGACGTGCAATAAACGCTTGCATGAGCACAGAATATCCTTTGTTATTGGTATGTGGATAACATTGTTAACGATTATTTTTGTTAACCAATAAATTGTCAAGGTCATAGGGTCTTGCCGCAGAACCTTCAATACCTTTGAGCTCAGCGCCAAGCGGGCGACACTCGATCTCGAGGATACTGCTGTAGCCAGAAGGACACCGGCCTGCGCTACATGCCGTTACAGCCGACGGGTAAAGGATTCAGTTTTATTCCCTTTCCTGTAGTCCCAAAAGATACTCACGCCGTTGCAGATAGTCCCCGCCCCCACGCTCTCTACTACAGCGCCGCCCCTGAGGTTGCACACGCCCTCAGGCCCCCGGTGAACCTGTGGGAGCCCGGCTTGCCGGCGATCGGGCCAGCCCAGTCACCCGGACTTTCAAGGCGCCAACACACCCTTAAGACGCCACAACCCTACTACCTTGCCGCGCCGCCCAAGCCCCTGCTCCCGGCGCCCCAATTTGGCACCTTGGCGCCCCAAAACCACACATACCGCTGCTAGACCACTCACCAAGCGTGCGCCCTTCCCGCCCTGCAGCCCCTCTAACACAAGCCCTTGAACAATAATCTGACCAATTGGCCATGTTTTTGCTGTGCAACTGCTCATCACCCTGACCCCGAGCAGTCCCATGTCCACATCCCCCTCGCAATTGCGCCTCGAGCTGCGTGCCATTACCAAGCGATACCCGGGCACCTTGGCCAACGACCGCATCGACCTGCGCATCGCGCCCGGTGAAATCCATGCCCTGCTCGGCGAGAACGGCGCGGGCAAGAGCACCCTGATGAAGATCATCTACGGCGTCACGGCGCCGGATGCCGGCCAGCTGCTATGGGAGGGGCAGCCCGTGCACATGCGCGACCCTGCCCGCGCCCGCGCGTTGGGCATCGGCATGGTGTTCCAGCACTTTTCCCTGTTCGAAACCCTGAGCGTCGCGCAAAACATTGCCTTGGCGCTTGGCCGCGATGCCGGTACGCCGAAGCAGTTGGCGCCGCGCATCCGCGAAGTGTCCCAACGCTACGGCATGGGCCTGGAACCTGAGCGCCTGGTGCACAGCCTGTCGATCGGTGAACGCCAGCGCGTGGAAATCGTGCGTTGCCTGATGCAGCCGATCAAGCTGCTGATCCTCGACGAACCCACTTCGGTGCTTACCCCGCAAGAGGTCGACGAACTGTTCGTCACCCTGCGCACACTCGCCGCAGAGGGCTGCAGCATCCTGTTCATCAGCCACAAGCTCAACGAAGTGCGTGCCCTGTGCCATGGCGCCACCGTGTTGCGCGGTGGGCGGGTCTCCGGCGCTTGCGACCCGGCGCAATGCAGCGATCTGCAACTGGCGCGAATGATGGTGGGCGATGCCGAAGGGCTGGAGGCAAGTTACCCGAAAAGCGCCGGGGGCTTGCCACGCCTGCGGGTGGACGACCTGACCTGGCGCAACAAAGACCCATTCGGCACGTCCTTCGAACACCTGCGCCTGGAAGTACGCAGCGGCGAGATCGTAGGCATCGCGGGGGTCGCCGGCAACGGCCAGGACGAACTGCTGGCCCTGCTCAGTGGTGAAACACGCCTGCCCGCCAGCGACCGCGAACGCATCACCCTCGACAACCGGCCGATGGCCCACCTCTACCCCGACGCCCGCCGCGCCCTGGGGATGGCCTTCGTACCGGCCGAGCGCCTTGGGCATGGCGCGGTGCCGGACATGAGCCTGGCCGACAACGCCCTGCTCACCGCTTTCCAGCAGGGCCTGGTCAACCGCGGCCTGATCCGTTCAGGCAAGGTGTTCGCGCTGGCCGAGCAGATCATCCAGCGCTTCGCGGTCAAAGCGCCGGATGCCCGGGCCACGGCACGTAGCCTGTCCGGGGGCAACCTGCAGAAGTTCATCCTCGGCCGCGAAATCCTGCAGGCCCCCAAGCTGCTGATCGCTGCCCACCCGACCTGGGGTGTGGATGTCGGAGCTGCCGCAGCGATTCACCGTGCGCTGATTGCCTTGCGCGACGCCGGCACAGCAATCCTGGTGATTTCCGAAGACCTGGAGGAGTTGTTCCAGATCAGCGACCGCATCGGCGCGCTGTGCAGTGGCCGCCTGTCGCCGCTCAAGGCCACCGCGCAGGCCCATACCGTGGAGGTCGGCGGTTGGATGGCCGGCCAGTTCGATGCCCCGCAAGACGCCGCCTGACGAGAACCCCTCATGTTGCTATCCCTCGAACCCCGTACCCAGCAGTCCCGTGCCATGCTCGTTGTGTCACCCCTGCTTGCCGCCCTGTTGACCCTGCTCAGCGGGGCGATCCTGTTCAGCGCCCAGGGGCATGCCCCCTTGCAGACCTTTCACACGTTGCTGATCGAACCCATCAGCGACCTTTACGGCCTCTCGGAACTGCTGCTCAAAGCCTTGCCGATCCTGCTCTGCGCCCTCGGCCTGGCTGTGGCCTACCAAGCCCGCATCTGGAACATTGGCGCCGAAGGCCAGCTGCTGATCGGCGCCCTGGCCGGGAGTGCCGTGGCGATCCACCTCATCGAGTGGGAAAGCCGCTGGGCGCTGGTCTGGGTGTTGCTCGCCGGCACGCTGGCCGGTGCGCTATGGGGGGCACTCGCAGCCTGGCTGCGCACGCACTTCAATGCCAACGAAATCCTCACCACCATCATGCTCAACTACATCGCCTTGAACCTGCTCTTGTACTTCGTTCACGGGCCACTGAAGGATCCCGAAGGGTTCAGTTTCCCGCAGTCGGCTATGTTCGGCGATGCCAGCCGCCTGCCGGCGCTGTTCGAGGATGGCCGGCTGCATATCGGCCTGTACTTCGTGCTGATGGCACTGGTGGCGGTGTGGGTGCTGCTGCACAAGAGCTTCCTGGGTTTCCAGATCAAGGTGCTCGGGCAGGACCTGCGCGCCGCTGGGTTTGTCGGCTTTCGCCACAAGCGCCTGGTCTGGCTGGCGCTGCTGATCAGCGGCGGCCTGGCAGGCCTTGCCGGGGTCAGCGAAGTCAGCGGGCCGATCGGCCAACTGGTGCCGCAGGTATCTCCCGGCTACGGCTACGCGGCGATTACCGTCGCGTTTCTCGGGCGCCTCAACCCCTTTGGCATTCTGGTGGCCGGGTTGTTGATGGCCCTGCTGTACCTGGGCGGCGAGAACGCGCAGATGAGCCTGAACCTGCCGCAATCGCTGACCGGGCTGTTCCAGGGAATGATGCTGTTCTACCTGCTGGCCTGCGACGTGCTGATCCTCTACCGGCTACGCCTGAAGCTGAACTGGCGCCGGCGCGCGCCGCTGGCAAAACCTGCCAGCGCCTGAATTCCCATGACCTTTTCGTTTACCTGCCGCCCACCGCGTGCAGGCTGAGGCTTCGACTATGGATCTCGATCTGCTTGGCAACATTCTCTACGCCATGGTGCGCTGCGGTACCCCACTGCTACTGGTCGCCCTGGGCGAACTGGTGTGCGAAAAGAGCGGCGTGCTCAACCTCGGCCAGGAAGGCATGATGCTGTTCGGCGCGGTGGTAGGGTTCATCGCCGCCTACGCCACCGGCAGCCTCTGGCTTGGCGTGCTGATGGCGTGCCTGGCCGGCATGTTGCTGGCTTCGCTGTTCGCACTCGTAGCACTCGGCTGCCAGGCCAACCAGGTGGCGACGGGGCTGGCGCTGACCATCTTCGGTGTCGGCCTGTCTTCTTTCGTCGGCACCGCCTGGGTCGGCAAGCCCCTGAGCGGCTTCGAGCCGGTGGCCATACCGCTGCTGGCGGACATCCCGGTCATCGGCCATATGCTGTTCAACCAGGATGTACTGGTTTACCTGTCCTTCGGCCTGTTCGTGCTGATCGCCTGGACGCTGCTCAAAAGCCGCACCGGGCTGATCCTTCAGGCGGTTGGTGAAAACCCCGACGCCGCCAGCGCCATGGGCCTGCCCGTGCTGCGCGTGCGCACCTTGGCGGTGCTGTTCGGCGGTGCCATGGCCGGGCTGGCCGGGGGTTACCTGTCGCTGGCCTACACCCCGATGTGGGCGGAGAACATGACCGCAGGGCGCGGCTGGATCGCCCTGGCGCTGGTGGTATTCGCCAGTTGGCGGGTGTTGCGGGTGCTGCTCGGTGCCTACCTGTTTGGCCTGGCGAGCATCCTGCACCTGGTGGCCCAAGGTATCGGCGTGAGCTTCCCTGCCAACCTGCTGGCCATGTTGCCCTATGTGGCCACGATTCTGGTGCTGGTGGTGCTGTCGCGCGATGCCATCAAAACCCGCCTGTACGCCCCGGTTTCACTGGGTCAGCCGTGGAAGACCGGGCGCTGAGGCCTCGCGCCTGGGCTGCACCGTGCACCGCTATCGATGCCCCTCTGCTCTGTTTTCTTGCATTACCAACGCGCCTTACACAGCCAATATGAAGACCTACAGGAGCCACACCTTGAAACCTCACAATAAAAGCAAACACCTGCTGCGCGCCCTGGCAGCCGCCATTGGCCTGAGCACCGCCCTGACCGCCGTCGCCGCCGATCCACTGAAGGTTGGCTTCGTCTATATCGGCCCGATCGGCGACCATGGCTGGACCTATCAGCATGAGCAGGGCCGCCAGGCCCTGATCAAGCAATTCGGCGACAAGGTCGACAGCAGCTTCGTCGAAAACGTGCCCGAAGGCGCCGATGCCGAGCGGGTCATCCGCAACATGGCCAAGGGCGGCTATGACCTGGTGTTCGCCACCTCGTTCGGCTACATGAACCCCACCGCCAAAGTCGCCAAGCAGTTCCCGAAGGTCACTTTCGAACATGCCACCGGCTACAAGCAGGACAAGAACCTTGGTACTTACCTGGCCACTTCCTACGAAGGCCGTTACGTTGGCGGCTACCTGGCCGCGAAGATGACCAAGAGCAAGAAGATTGGCTATGTGGCCTCCTTCCCTATTCCCGAAGTGCTGCGCGATATCAACGCCATCCAGTTGGCGCTGGACAAATACAACCCTGGTACCGAAATCAAGGTGGTGTGGGTCAACTCATGGTTCGACCCGGGCAAAGAGGCCGATGCCGCCAACGCCCTGATCGACCAGGGCGTTGACGTGCTGTTCCAGCACACCGACAGCCCGGCACCGATCCAGGCCGCCGAACGGCGTGGCATCTACGCCGTCGGCTACGCCTCGGACATGGCCCACTTCGGGCCCAAGGCAGTGCTGACCTCCATCGTCAACAATTGGGGGCCGCACTACATAAAAAGCACTCAGGCGGTCATGGACGGCACCTGGAAACCCCAGGATTACTGGGGCGGGCTTGCCGATGGCACCGTCCAGCTGCCCATCAGTGACCTGGTACCCGCCGACGTCAAAAGCGGCGCCGAACAGATCATCGCCAGCATCAAGGACGGCACGTTCCACCCCTTCACCGGCCCGATCCTGGACCAGGCGGGTGCGGTCAAGATCCCCGCAGGCGCCGTGGCCAGCAACGCCGAACTGGCAGGCATGAACTACTACGTCAAAGGCATCACGGCGCAACTGCCCAAGTAAACACGGGTGGGAGCGCCAGCCGCTCCCGCTTGCACCGCCCTTTCACGGAGCCATTCATGAACACCCTGCCGATCATCGATATCAGCCCGCTGTACCAGCAAGATCCCACCGCCCGCCTGGCCGTAGCCCGGCAGATCGACGCCGCCTGCAGGCAGTGGGGCTTCTACTACATCAAGGGGCACCCCATCCCGGCCAGCCGCATTGGCGCACTGAAAGCGGCCGCCGAACAGTTCTTCGCCTGCCCTGCCGAGGAAAAGCTGCGCATCGACATCACCCAGAGCGAGCACCATCGCGGCTACGGCGCCATCGCCACCGAACAGCTGGACCCGAGCCGGCCAAGCGACCTGAAAGAAACCTTCGACATGGGCTTTCACATGGCCCCGGATCATCCCGACGTGCTCGCGAAAAAGCCACTGCGTGGGCCCAATCGGCACCCCGCCATCCCCGGGTGGGAGGCGCTGCTGCAAGCGCATTACCAAGACATGCACGCCCTGTCACTCACCCTGCTGCGAGCGATGGCGCAGGCGTTGTGCATCGAGCAGGATTTCTTCGACCAGCGCTTCGCCAACCCCATCAGCGTTTTTCGCATGATCCACTACCCGCCGCGCCAGGCTGCCAGCAGCATCGACCAACAAGGCGCCGGCGCGCACACCGACTACGGGTGCGTCACCTTGCTGTATCAGGACAGCACCGGCGGCCTGCAGGTGCAGAGCGTGGATGGCCAGTGGATCGATGCGCCGCCGATCGAGGGCACCTATGTGGTCAATATCGGCGACATGATGGCGCGCTGGAGCAACGACAGGTACACCTCAACGCCCCACCGGGTCGTCAGCCCGCAGGGCGCGCACCGCTACTCGATGCCGTTCTTTGCCGAACCGCATCCGGACACGATGATCAGTTGCCTGCCCAACTGCTCCAGCCCCGACAACCCACCCAAGTACCCGCCGGTTTCGTGCAGCGCCTACATGCTGTCGCGCTTCGCCGAAACCTATGCCTATCGCCGTGAGCAGGCCACGTAGCCTGCGCCACATCAGCTCAGGTAGTCTTCAACCCACTTCACCCAGCAATCGGAGCCGATCTTCACCAGTGCGTCGTTGAAGTCATAGTGCGGGTTATGGACCGAGCAACCGTGGAACTCCCCTGTGCCGTTGCCCAGCATGAAGTAGCACCCCGGCCGCGCCTGGAGCATGTAGGCGAAATCTTCGGTTCCCATCACCTTCTTGGGCATCCGCGCCAGCATCTGCCCCTCGGCAAATAGCGGGCGCAGGCTTTCACGCAGCTGTGCGCTTTGCGCCTCGCTATTGCTCAGCGCAGGCGCCAGCTGGGTAAAGTCCAGCGCGATCTCCACCCCAAAGCTCTCGGCATGCCCCTTGACCAGCGCCTCGATGCGCTGGTTGATCTTCGACTGGGTTTGGGGCGTATCGGTGCGCACGCTGAGCAACATGCTCGCTTCATCGGGAATGATGTTGTAGACCGTGCCCGCCTGGATCATGCCGATACTGATCACCGCATACTCTTCAACGCTCAGGTTGCGCGACTTGATGGTCTGGATGCCACTGATCAGGCTATTCAACGCCGAGATCGGGTCCACCGCAAGCTCCGGCATGGCGCCATGCCCGCCTTTGCCGCTGATGCGAATGCTGACCCGCTGGGAAGACGCCATGGTCGGCCCGCTCTGCACCACGCAAGTGCCCACCGGCATGCCCGGCATGTTGTGCAGCGCGTACACAGAATCACACGGGAAACGCTCGAACAGCCCATCATCGATCATGGCCTTGGCGCCGGCCAGGCCTTCTTCGTCGGGCTGGAAGATCAGGTTCAAGGTACCGTTGAAGTTGCGCGTGGCAGCCAATCGCGAAGCCGCCGCCAACAGGATCGCGGTATGCCCGTCATGGCCACAGGCATGCATGCGCCCAGGGATCTTGCTGGCATGCGCGAAGGGGTTCTTCTCACTCATGGGCAGCGCGTCCATGTCTGCCCGTAGCCCGATGCTGCGGGGGCTGTCGCCCACTTTAAGCACCCCTACCAGGCCGTGCCCGCCCACATTACGGTGTACCTCATAGCCCCAGGCTTGCAGCTTCTCCGCCACCAGGGCAGCAGTGTCAGGCGTGTCGCCGCCGAGCTCTGGCGCGGCATGGATCTGGCGGCGGATCTTGATGAACGCGTCCAGGTCTTCGGCCAGCTGCGGCGCTTGATTTCGTTCGAAGGTACCCATGTCATTCGCATCCTTTGTTTTCAGGGAAGTAGTTGAGGCAGACCAGGCTTACCGCACCACCCACCAACAGGTAGTAGGCCGGTGCCAATGGCGTGCCCATTGCGGCAATCAGCCAGGTAGCGATCAGTGGCGAAAACCCACCGAAAAGCGTGACCCCCAGGCTGTAGCTGACCGAGGTGCCAAAGGCACGCTGTGCCTTGGGGAAGCCCTCCATGATCAACGCGAAGTACGCGCCGGCGCCTATGCAGGTCGGCAGAATCAACGCCGCGACACACATCATCGCCAGGCCCATGTGCTGCACGTGCCCAAGCACGTAGAACACCGGCAGCGTCAGCACCACGGGCGCAAGAATGGTCCAGACCAGCAGGCGTTTCCTGAGCTGGTACTTGTCGGCGAACTTGCCGGCCAGCGGGCATATGATCGCCATGCAGCCGCTGCTGATGCCGGCGATCGCCATGGCACTGCTTTGCGGGTAGTGCATGGCGGTCGTCAGGTAGGTGGGCATGTAGAACACGAACAGGTACATGCCGATGGTGGAACTGGCCATCAGGCCGATGCCCAGGCCGATGCGTTTGAGCAGCTCCGGGTCCAGCGGCTGCCTGCCCTCCTGTGCCGCCGCGGCCTCATGGGTTTCGGGTAGGCGGTTGCGGATATACAAGCCTACCGGGCCGATCAGCAGGCCGAAAATGAATGGAATGCGCCAGCCCCAGCTCTCGAGGCTGGCCGGGTCCAGCAACTGGCTCAGGGTGAACCCGAACCCCGCCCCGACCAGCGCGGCATACCCCTGGCTGGCCGCCTGCCAGCTCACGCTCTGGCAGCGCTTGGCGGCAGTACTGGACTCCATCAGGTAAACGGATGCGGTACCGACCTCGCCACCTGCCGACACCCCTTGAATGAGCCGCCCGGCGACCAGCATGAACGTTGCAAAGATGCCCACTTGCGAATAGGTCGGCGCGAAGGCGATCAAGGCAGTGCCCAATGTCATCAAACCGATCGTCAGGCTCAAGGCGGCTTTGCGGCCATGCTTGTCGGCGTACCGGCCGATGATGATGCCCCCGACAGGGCGCATCAAAAAGCCCACACCAAAGGTTGCCAGCGACATCAGCAGCGAGGCCAGTGCCGACTCCGACGGGAAGAAGTGCCGGCCGATCAGCACTGCGAAGAAGCTGTAGATCGTGAAGTCGTACATCTCCAGCGCGTTGCCCAGTGAGCACGCTATCAGGGTTCTGCGTGAGGATGATGCCTGCGCATGACGCTTTGGCCCGGCCTCCAGGATCGTAGGTGCAGGTAGCGGTCTGTTCATTGTTATCTCCGATGGCGAATCACGGCATGCAGTGACTATCAGCCAATCGCGCTGCCAACACACTTGCGGTTTTGGCAATGAGCTAACCAATGGTTAATTGACCTGGCGCTGATGTGGCCGCTTTGCCTTGGCATGGCGCACAGATGCCCTGGCATCGTCCATGTGCCCCGATAAGGGTCACCGGAATCGGCCACGCACTGGGCTGGGAACAGGGATCGCGCACTGCCAGGCAGCCGCTTGGTGGCCATCGTTTCCCGGCCCTGCCAAGTCCAACCCACCTTATTAACCAACAGGCATACGTTGGCCAAACAAGCAATCACGCTGCAACCTGATGTTCATCGAATCTAGCGCGACCGTATCCTGTGCCTGGAGTCGTGAATGAATACTTGCATCACTCGCACCGTGTCGTTGCTGTTGATGAGCCAAGGGATTTGTCTTGCCACGCAGGCTGAGGCCGAGGGCTTCCCTACCCTCAACCGGTTGGCTTCCGGGTTCGGTTACTACGGGGTAGATCAGGGTTTCGATGACAAGCTGAAGGTCTACGGTACCGTGGATGCATTCGCCAGCTACCACGACTCCGAGCACCACTCAGGTTTCCAACTTGCAGGCGGCGGCGCCTGGACCAACAAGCTCGGGTTGTATGCCCGCAAAGCAGTTGCCCCCGATATGGTGCTGGAACTGGACGTCGAAGAAGGCTTCAATCTGAACGGCAAGGCCATGGAGGGGACGTGGGACACTATCGGCACGCTGCGCCTGGCAACGGTCGCCCTGCGTTCGCGCAGCCTGGGCAGGCTTGAGTTCGGCAAAACCTACGGGGTGAGCACCCCGACCTACGCCGACCCGTTTCTGGCGGCATACGGCTCACCGTATACGTTTCTGTCCATACCTGCTGCCGGCAGAGGCGCCTACTATCTCGACCTGCGGCCCAAGCACACCCTGGCCTACACCAGCCCGAGCATGAACGGCTTCAGCGTCGCAACGGCCGTGAGCTTCGGCTTCGATGATGTCGCCAGCCAGGGGCGTACGGTGCGTGGTGGGGGTGCGAAGTTGCAGTACCGGAACAGCCGTGTGATCCTGCTGGGGTCTTACAACCTGTATTACAGCGACCCGTGGGACGATGGTGGCAACTCGCGACAGACTGCCAACCACTTCACAAGCCTGTCGGCGTTCTATGATTTCGGCCCGCTGTCCACCAGCCTGACCTGGCAACGCCAAGAGGTAGACCAAGCCGGCACACCCAGTACCACCGTTTACACCTTCGGCCTGATGGCCCCGGTGGGCAAGCTTGACGTGCTCAGGCTGGCGGTGGTCCAGCGGTCGGTGTCGGCCCGCGACAAAGACGCGCTGGGCGTGATGCTGGGCTACGACCATTTCTTCAACCCGCGCTGGGCCGCCTATGCGCGCGTGGGCATGATCGCCAACCAGAGCGCGTCATCGGTGACCTACGCAGGCACCCCTGTCGATCAGGTGGGCGATGACCCAAGCAATGTTTCACTAGGCATGTACTACCACTTCTGAAACGTCACGTGGCAGCGTCTTGAGGACTCTTGCGCGCAAGCTGTGGAAGAGTTCTTGAGCCGGAGCCGTGAGGCTATCGCGGTCGATGCAGACCAGGTTGATCGGATAGTCGGGGACCAACTCCTGCACCGCCACTTGAATGAACTCTGGGCGGATGGCAAAGGTGGTGGCGTCGTTCACGGCCAGTTCACTGATGGTCATCAGCGACTCGGTGTTTTTCAAAAGCTTTAGGGCCATCATTATCGACGTGCATTCCACTGCGTTCGGCGGCACCCGAAGGCCGTTGACCTCGAACAATTGGTGGAACTGCGATGCCTGATCGCTCAACTCGTCCAGGCTGATCCAGTTGGCGTACTGCAGCGAACGCAGCGACTGGGAAAACTTCTGTTGGTTGGACGCATGGCAGATCACCTTGCCCTTGATGCTGCCCACCGCCTCCCAATCCAGATTCAGACGGCTCAAGGGTTGCTGGGAGGTGATGGCGAAGTCCAGGCTACCGTCGCGCAGGCGTTGCAGGATCTGGCTGGGGCGCAGGTCGGTGATGGTAATTTTCACCCGCGGGTACTTGCGCCGAAAAGCCAGGATGCTCTCATCCACGCCGTCAAGCATCGCCGTCAGCGAGGTGACGCCGATCGACACCGCCCCCAATGCAGCATCCTGAATGCTGGCCGCCTCGATCTGCAAACGGCGGATACTCTCCACCACTAGGTTGGCATGGCGGATGATGCGCTTGCCCTCATCGGTCAACGCCATGCCCTTGTACGACCGCTGCAGGAGGATGAACCCAAGCTCCCGCTCCAGCTCCTTGATCGAACGGCTCAGGGCAGGTTGGGTGATGTGCAGGATCTTGGAGGCCTCGAGAATGCTCCCCCCCTGGTGAATGGCGACAAGCGCCTTGAGCTGATGAAGTTTCAAGCGTGAACACCTTATCGAGAGCGGCGGGTTTCAGGTTGCAGCTCACCTTGAACTGCAAAAAGAAGGCCCGGAATCGGTTCATGATCAGCCCCAGCCTGGCGCCGAACGCCCTGCTGCCGGGCTTGGCATCCAGAACCTGCGAGCACTGCGCCGAGCGGTTGATCTGCGAGCATCACAAATGTGCATGATGGCTGCCCAGCGGTAGCTGCAGATCATGGAAAAGTGGTCGCTTATCGAACGGTTATTTCACAGGCTCTGGCCATTGTCGAGCCGGGCCAACAAGGCTTCGCCCCGCGCCCACACGCCTTCACGCCTGGCTACCGACATGCGCTCAAGGCTGCGATAGACCAAGGCCAGGCGGGGGTTGCCGGCCAACAGGTCACGATGGCGGATGATGAAGTGCCAGTACAGCGCATTGAATGGGCAGGCATCCTCCTCTACCGCATGTTCGACCTTGTAGCTGCAAGCCTTGCAATGGTCGGACATGCGCTGGATATAACGGCCACTGGCGCAATAGGGTTTGGACCCCAGGTAGCCGCCGTCGGCGTGCATCACCATGCCGAGCGTGTTCGGCAGCTCCACCCAATCGAAGGCATCCATGTACACCGCCAGGTACCACTCGCATATCGCGCTGGGCACAATACCGGCGAGCAGTGCGAAGTTGCCCGTGACCACCAGCCGCTGGATGTGATGCGCGTAGCCCAGTTGCAGCGTCTGGCCGATGGCCTGCGCCATGCAGCGCATGCGGGTACGCCCGGTCCAGTAGAATTCCGGCAACGCACGGTCGTTGCCAAGGTAGTTGAGCGCGGCATACTCAGGCATGCGTAGCCAATAGATGCCGCGCACATACTCGCGCCAGCCGATCAGCTGGCGGATGAACCCTTCAGCAGCGTTGAGCGGTATGCGCGCCTCACGCCAGGCAGTGTCCACGTCGTCGCACAACTGCCGCACATCCAGCAGCCCGATGTTCAGGGCCGCACTGATTCGCGCATGGAACAGGAACGGCTCGCCTTCGGCCATGGCGTCTTGATAGTCGCCGAACGCGGCCAGGCCGAACTCGAGAAAATGTTGCCAGAGCTGCTGGGCCTGTTCATGGGTCACGGGATAGTCGAACCCTTCGACCGCGCCGTAGTGGTCATTGAAGCATTCGCCGACCAGCGCCACGACCGCCGTGGTGATTTCGTCATGCTCAAAACGCGCCGGGAATGGCCCACGTAGCCCCCGTGGCAAGGGTTTGCGATTGTCACCGTCCAGGTTCCAGGTCCCACCCACAGGGCTGCCATCGAGCTCCAGCAAAAGGCCGCAGCGCTTGCGCATGCCGCGGTAGAAATGCTCCATACGCAATTGGCGACGGTCTTTCGCCCAACGTGCGAACGCCTCGCGCGAGCACAGAAAGCGTGTATCGCGATGCCATACCAGCGGTAAGCCGGCATCGTTCAACGCCTGCTCCAGGCGCCACTCACCACACTCGGTCAGGTGGATGTGCGTCGCCCCCACCGCCTGCTGCCAACGGCGCAACTCACCGACGATGCTGCCGCTGTTGCCGGGTGCGTTCAGCTCCACATATTCCACCCGCCAGCCGCGATCACGCAGCGCCTGGGCAAAATGGCGCATGGCGCTGAAGATGAGCACGATCTTTTGCGGATGGTGGGGCACATAGCGCGCCTCGCCCTGCACTTCGGCCATCAGGATAACGTCGTGTGCAGGGTCCAGCGTGGCCAGGCTCGCCAGGTCGAACGACAGCTGATCCCCCAGCACCAGGCCCAGGCGCATCGCACGGTTTACCACTGGCTGGCCAGCGTCACCGGCACGCGCAGGGGCTCGACAGGGCCGTTGCGCTGGCCGCACATCTCGTCATGCACCACCTGTTGCACCAGCATGCAAGGCACGGGCGGCAGATCGGCCAACAGTTGGCGCAGCTCGGTCGTCGAGCGCAAGCGCAGTGCCTGGCCGTTCGCATCGCTAAGGGTGAGCGGCCCTTCTTCGGTCAGCGCGCGCAGGATGTAAAAGCCGCCTTCCAGCGACAGCAGCTCAAGTTCTCGAACGTTACCGGCTGCGGCCAGCTCCGTCAGGTTGTGCAGGTTCATGGCGTGTACTCCATCAGGCAGGCTTCAGCTGCGCAGGGGGGCATTTGCAAATGTCAGACTCAGTAAATCCTATACAATAATAGACTTATGTATAGGTTTTGGTTTTTATTGTATAGATTTAGGCTCATCTTTAGTGATGGCCCCTGGGCCGCTGCGACCGGCGCCAGAGCCGGCAGGTAATGGTGAGTCGAGAGACGATGGTCGACCGGCCTCATAACCCGCAGAATAGGTGGCTTCGGCCCTGTGAAGGAATTGCTCATGCTGTATGTAGTCATGCTCGGTGGCCGCCACCCACGGGCCAGTATCGAGGTGCACGACGTGCTGTTCGCGCAGGCGGACTCACTGCAGCAGGCGTACCCGCAACTGCGCGAAGGCTGGTTCGGCAGCCGTCCAGGCCTGCATATCGACTCGTGGCTGGAAGTCGACGGTATCGACCGCTACCGTGTCGCGTTCAGCCCCCTGGCGCCAGGCCCGGACGACATGCGGCTGTTCTTCATCAACCTGGGTGGCTACGAGCCACAGGTGTTCGGTGAGGCACATCGCTACCTGCTGGTAGTGGCCAGGGACAAGGCCCAGGCCAAGCACCTGGGCAAGCAACGCATGCAGGCAGGCTGGCTCAAGCCGCATACCGATGCAGTGCTTGAGGTCGACGATTGCCTGCCAGTCGACCTGGTGGGCGGGCGCTATGTGCACTTGATAGAAGGTGCGCATGGCGGGCTGCGGCAATACAGCGACTATATCCTGCTCTGAGGCCCCGGCTGCCTGGCATCGGCGCTGGGGCAGCGATCCCGTTCCTCAGCGCACCTTGGCCTGACCCGGCGCCGGCATCACCTGCACCTGGCCATGCTCCACCCCACGCTCGACCATCAATTGCCGAGACACCTCGCCAATGCGGCCACTTTCGCCCTGCAACACCGAGACCTCCAGGCAATGGCCGGCGTCCAGGTGCACGTGCAAGGTGGACCGGGTCAGGTCGTGGTGGGCATGCGGGGTCTGGTTGAGCCGCCTGGGCAGTTCGCGGGTGCTGTGGTCGTACAGGTAGCTGACCACGGCCACGCAGGCGGCATCATCCGGCAACGTTTCAGACTCGCGCATGCCCGCACGCAACAGGTCGCGAATGGCCTCCGAGCGGCCCTGATAGCCTTGGCTCGCCACCCGCCGGTCGATGACGTCGAGCAGCTCCTCATCCAGCGTGATGGTGATTCGTTGCATTTGGTAACTTCCAGTAAGATGATTTTACATAGACATCATACCCACTGCGCTTTAGCCTACGGCCTCCGTGAAAGTGGGGACCGCAGTGTGAAGCAGCAGCCAGGTAAACGAAAGCCCGCCCTCCTGGGCCTCCTTTTTCTTGCTGCGTGCACGGTTGCACCGGCCAGCAGCGCCGCCGAGCAAGGGCCACGGCTGGTGTACTCGTGGCCTGTGAATGCCGGGCCGCTCGACCCGCGTGGCTACTCCCCGAACCAGATGTACGCCCAGGCCATGGTCTATGAACCCCTGGTGCGCTATACCGCGGCCGGTACGCTGGAGCCTTGGCTGGCTGAGGCCTGGCAGGTGTCGAATGACGGCAAGACCTATACATTCACGCTGCGTGACGGTGTGCGCTTCAGTGATGGCACGCCCTTCGATGCGCCTGCAGCCAAAGCCAACCTCGACGCAGTGCTGGCCAACACTCAGCGCCACCGCTGGATGGAGCTGGTGACCACCCTGGACCACGTTGAAGCACCTGAGCGCCTGACCCTGCGTCTGGTACTCAAGCACCCCTACTACCCGACGCTGATGGAACTGGCCCAGGTTCGCCCCTTACGCTTTGCCTCGCCTCAGGCCAAACCTGGCCAGCCCGCCGGGACCGGCCCGTGGATGCGCGCCGAATCGCGCCTGGGCGAATACGACCGCTTCGTGCGCAACCCCCATTACTGGGGGCCAAAGCCGGCCTATGCCGAGGTCATGGTAAAGGTCATCCCAGACCCCAACAGCCGCGCACTGGCCCTGCAGGCCGGCGAAATCGAGCTGATCCAGGGCGCCGCTGGCGAGATCACGGCCGGCACGTTCGTGCGCCTGCGCGAGCAAGGCTTCGCCACCGCACTGTCGGCGCCGCTGGCCACCCGCACGCTGGCGATGAACACCGGCCGTGGCGCCACCCGCGAGCTGGCCGTACGCCAGGCGATCAACGAGGCGGTGGACAAGCAAGCCATCATCGACAAGATCCTCTATGGCCTTGAGCCACGGGCAGACACCCTGTTCGCCAGCAACATGCCGTACGCCGATATCGGCCTCAAGCCCTACCCTTATGACCCTGCCCTGGCCGCACGTGCGCTCGACGCTGCCGGGTGGGTCCTGGCGCCAGGCGCTTCAGTGCGTAGCAAAGGCGGCGAACCGTTATCCATCGAACTGGTGTTCCTCGGCACCAGTGCCTTGCAGAAGAGCCTGGCCGAAGTCCTGCAGGGGGAGTTGGCGAAAATCGGTATCCACATCGATCTGCGTGCGGTCGAAGAAGGGCCGCTGGTGCGGCGCCAGCGCGACGGCGACTTCGGCATGATCTTCGCCGACACCTGGGGTGCGCCCTACGACCCGCACTCGTTCGTCAGCTCCATGCGCTACGCCGGCCATGCCGACTACATGGCCCAGCGTGGGTTGGCCATCAAGGACGAACTGGACAAGCGCATAGGCCAAGTGCTGGCCAGCACCGATGAGCAGCAGCGTGCCGAGCAGTACCGCTTCATCCTCACCACCTTGCACGAACAGGCCGTCTACCTGCCCATCTCGCACCTCACGGCCATCAGCGTGCGCCGTGACTCGGTGGCCAAGGTCCAGTTCGGCAGCACCTTGTTCGACGTGCCGTTCGAAACCATGACACCGAAACAGGAAGACTGACATGTTGCGCTACATCCTGCTGCGCCTGGCGCTGCTCGTGCCGGTCATGCTCGGCGTGTCGTTGCTGGTGTTCGTGCTGCTGCACCTGGGCAGCACCGACCCGGCGCTGGACTACCTTCGGCTTTCGCACATTCCACCGACCGACGCAGCCATCGCCGAAGTTCGCCATACCCTGGGGCTGGATCGCCCCTTGTATGCGCAATACCTGAGCTGGCTGTGGAACGCCGTGCACCTGGACTTCGGCATCTCCTACATCACCGGCCGGCCAGTGCTCGATGACCTGCTCTACTACCTGCCCGCCACCCTGCAACTCGGCGGCCTGGCGTTGGCCTGCACGCTGCTGCTGTCGATCCCGCTGGGGCTGCTGGCGGCCCGTTGGCAAGGGCGCTGGCCCGACCACGCCGTGCGGGCAGTGACCTTCCTGGGAGTGTCCATGCCCAATTTCTGGCTGGCATTTCTGCTGATCGCGCTGTTTTCCCTGTGGCTGGGCTGGCTGCCACCGCTGGGGCGCGGGGGGGCCGGGCACCTGGTCATGCCAGTGCTGGCGATCGCCCTGATGTCGATGTCGATCAACGCCCGTCTGCTGCGTGCCAGCCTGCTGGAAGCCGGCGGGCAACGCCACGTCACCTATGCCCGTGCCCGCGGCCTGCCCGAGCGGCACGTCTGGCGCGACCATATCCTGCGCAATGCCTGGTTGCCGCTGGTAACGGCCACCGGCATGCACATCGGCGAACTGATCGGCGGCGCACTGGTGATCGAGACCATCTTCGCCTGGCCCGGCGTTGGCCGTTTTGCGGTGTCAGCAGTGCTGAACCGCGACTTCCCGGTGATGCAGTGCTTCACCCTGCTGCTGACCGGCCTGCTGATGATCTGCAACCTGGTCGTCGATGTCTGCTACGCCTGGCTTGATCCTCGCAGCCGGCTGGAAGGGGTGAACGCATGAGTGCGCTGTCTGCCCTGCGTCAGCCCTGGCTGCTGCGCCGCCCGAGCCTGACGATCGGCCTGGTCCTGGTCGGCCTGCTGGTAATGCTGGCGCTGTTCGGCCAGTGGATCGCCCCGCATGACCCCGACCTGGTCGACCTCGGCCGGCGCTTGCAGGCGCCCGACGCCAACCACTGGCTGGGCACCGACCACCTCGGGCGCGACTTGCTTTCACGGCTGATCGTCGGCACGCGGCTGTCCTTGGGCAGCGTGATGCTGACCCTGGCGCTGGTGCTGGCGCTTGGCCTCGCGGTCGGCGGCGTGGCCGGGTTCGTCGGCGGGCGCACCGACCTGCTGGTGATGCGCGTGTGCGACATGTTCATGACCTTCCCCACCCTGGTACTGGCATTCTTCTTCGTCACCTTGCTGGGCACAGGCCTTAGCAACGTGATCATCGCCATCGCACTGTCCCACTGGGCCTGGTATGCACGCATGGTGCGTGGCCTGGTGATTGCCCAGCGCGGTCGCGAGTACGTATTGGTTGCACGCCTGGCCGGCGCCTCACGCTGGACGCGGCTGCGCCAGCATGTGCTGCCCAACATCGCCGGCCCCCTGCTGGTGCTGGCGACCATGGACATCGGCCACATGATGCTGCACGTCTCCGGCCTGTCGTTCCTCGGCCTTGGAGTGGCGCCGCCCACCGCCGAATGGGGCGTGATGATCAACGACGCCAAGGAGTTCATCTGGACGCACCCGCAACTGCTGCTGTTGCCAGGGCTGATGATCTTCTTCTCGGTGATGGCCTTCAACCTGTTGGGCGATGCGCTGCGCGACCGCCTGGACCCTACACAGGAGCGCCATTGAATGAACCCGTCGGTCCTTGAAATCCGCGGCCTGCGCATAGAGGCGCAGGCCGGCGTGCTGGTGCACGGCGTCGACTTGCAACTGCGCCGCGGCGAAGTCTGCACGTTGGTCGGTGCCAGTGGCTCGGGCAAATCCCTCAGTTGCCTTGGTGCGCTCGACCTGCTGCCACCAGGCCTGTCCCGCACCCAAGGGCAGTTGCTGCTCGATGGCCAGCCGCTGGCTGCCAGCAGTGCCCGTGGCCGCCTGGCCAGTCTGGTACTGCAAAACCCGCGCAGCGCCTTCAACCCAGTACGCAACATGGCCAGCCACGGCCTGGAGACGCTCCGGCAGCGCGGAGTCACCGGTACGCAAGCCCGTGCGCGGATGGCCCAGTGCCTGGAGGCGGTGGGCCTGGCAGACCGTGAACGGGTGCTGCAATCGTTCGCCTTTCAGCTCAGCGGGGGCATGCTGCAACGGATGATGATCGCCCTGGCGCTCATGGCCGAAACCCCGTTCCTCCTGGCCGATGAACCCACAAGTGACCTCGATGCCCTGAGCCAGGCGCGTTTTCTCGACCTGTTGATGGAACTGGTGCAGGTCCATGGGCTGGGGGTATTGCTGGTCACTCACGACATGGGCGTGGTGGCGCGCTGCGCAGACCAGGTGGCGGTGATGGAAGCCGGCCGCGTCGTCGAGTACCAGCCGGTGCATGTGCTTTTCCAGCGCCCTGCCAGCGCCACTGCCCGTACCCTCCTCCACGCCCACCAGATACTTTGCGGGAGCCAGCCATGAGCCTGCTGCACGTCCACCACCTGAGCCATCGCTATCGCACCGGGGGGCTGTTGCGCAAACGGGGCTGGCTGCAGGTGCTCGACGGTATCGAGCTGCAACTGCATGCCGGTGAGTCGGTCGGCCTGCTGGGCAGCAGTGGCAGCGGCAAAAGTACGCTGGCGCGGCTGCTGCTCGGGCTGGAAAAACCGACCCAGGGCCAGGTGAGTTTTGCCGGGCAGGATGTCAGCCAGCTACGGGGGGAGCAGGCGCGCGACTTCCAGCGCACCGTGCAACTGGTGTTCCAGGACGCCCCCGGTGCCTTCAACCCGCAGCGCAGCATCGGCTGGAGCATCGCCGAACCGTTGCGCCACCTCACCGGCATGGATGAAGCCCAGCGGCAAGCGCGCACGCTCGAACTGCTGCAGGCCATGGGCCTGCGCGCCGAGCATGCGCAACGGCTGCCGCAGCAGTTGAGTGGCGGCCAGTTGCAGCGTGCCAACATCGCCCGAGCGCTGGCCGCCTCGCCGCAGCTGGTGGTGCTGGACGAAGCGTTGTCGAACCTGGACCGGGTATTGCAGTTGCAAACGCTGCAGCAGCTCGAGGCGTTACGCCAGCGCAGCGGCACCGCCTTCGTGCTGATCAGCCATGACCTGAGCCTGGTGCAGTACTTCTGCCAGCGGGTCGTGCTGCTGGACGCTGGTCGCATCGTCGAGGACCGGCCCGTCGAGCACGGCACTGTTTTCGAGCATCCCGTTGGAAAGCAGCTACAGTCTGCCATGTTGCCCGTACGGCCCGACAAGAGGCAGGCAAGACAAGCGCTGCCACTCGGCATGCACTGACACCAACATGAGGGTGCATCCGGCGTGAACGCCAGAACGCTTTTCCAGTGCGCAGGCAAAGTGCCACAATGCGCCACCGATCACGAATTGCGGCCGATGCCATGACAGAGCTCAATCCAGGCGATGAGATAGCGCACTGCGTTAGGACGGATCGCCTGCACCAGCTGTTCGTCCAGTCGGCACCCGCTGTGCTTGGCAGTTTCCTGGCGGCGGCAATGCTGTGCTGGTTGGGCTGGGAGCGTTTCGACCAGCAAACGGTAGCCGTCTGGATGACAGTGCTGAGCCTGTCGACGGCCCTGCGCACCGCGATGTTCGTCGCCTACCTGCGAGCCCCCGCCAGCCAACGCACGGCCGAACGCTGGGAGTGGCGCTACTGGGCCACCCTGGCGTTGTCCGCGGCAGTCTGGGGCTTGGGCGCACTGGCGGTGATGCCTGCCGACGACCTGTTGGGGCAGGCATTGATCATGCTGTTTGCCGTGGGCATGTCCGTCAGCGCAGTCTCGTGTTACTCCTCGTACCGCAACATGACCCTGGTCTCGATCGCCTTGGTACTGCTGCCTTGCACCGGCTGGCTGCTGCTGCAGCCAGCCGCGCTGCAACAGGGCATCGCCCTGGCGGTGCTGGTGTTCGCCTCGTTCGTGGTCAATGCAACGAACAGCCTGTCTTCAGCGCTGGTCACCGCCTGGCGCCTCAGGCATGAAATGGAGCGCGCACACCGCCTTGCCATCGTGGCCTCATGCACGGACGAGTTGACCGGCTTGAACAACCGGCGTGCCTTCTTTGACTGCGCCCTGGCGCAGCACACCCTGTGCCAGGAGGCGCAGACGTACGTAGCCGTGCTGATGCTGGACGTCGACCATTTCAAACAGATCAACGACACCGCCGGGCATGCGGCGGGCGACCAGGTGTTGCAACGGATCGGTGCAGCCATCAGCGCCAGCCTGCGTGCTGACGATATCGCTGGCAGGCTGGGCGGCGAAGAATTCGCCATCCTGCTACCCGACACGCCTCTGGCCACTGCCAGCGAGATCGCCGAGCGCCTGCGGACCTTGATCGCAAAGCTGAGCGTCAACAGCGAACACGCCGTTACCGCCAGCATAGGCCTGGCCTTCGCCAAAGCCCCCGCCAGTGAACTCGATACCTTGCTCAGCAGTGCCGACAAGGCCATGTACCGTTCCAAGGCATCGGGCCGCAACCGCGTGACGGTTGTCGACCACAGGCATGCAACCGCCTGATGGTACGGCTGGCCAGGGCCTGACGCCTGACCGCTTGCCCTGATTTGGTTCGACTTTTTCGGTAAACCCGGGAGTGCACCCATTTGATGCAGCAAGCTGCGGCCGGCGGCGCGCTCCGCCCACGCCAACCTCCGTCAAATCGCCTGATATTGTCGCGATATTGATAGCAACAAGCGCACTCACGCTGCTCCAGAGCCATTTTTGTTCCTGACGCTTGCGACCTGCCCGTTCCGGCATCGTCATTGCAACGCCCTCTCCCGATCGCTTGGCAAGCGAGAAACGAAACTGCCGACGAGTCGTGGCAAGGAGTGGGTATGTCCCGGGCTTTTTTCAATGAAATGTATGAGGCAAACGGAAGTTGCCGCCCGCACTATCAGGAGTTCGCCCGCTGGCTGGCGAACACACCGCTGGAACTGTTGGAACAACGGCGGCATGAGGCCGACCTGCTGTTCCACCGGGCCGGTATCACCTTCACCCTCTACGGTGACCAGCAGGACACCGAGCGGTTGATCCCCTTCGACATCATCCCGCGCAGCATCCGCGCCAGCGAATGGCGCATCGTTGAACGTGGGTGCATCCAGCGGGTTCAGGCGCTGAACCTGTTCCTCCAGGACATCTACCACGATCAGCGCATCCTCAAGGCCGGCATCATTGCGCCAGAGCAAGTGCTGGCCAACGAGGGTTATCAGGTCGCCATGCAGGGCCTGAACCTGCACCGCGGACTGTACGCCCATATCGCCGGCGTTGATTTGGTACGCGACAGCGATGGTACGTATTACGTACTGGAAGATAACCTGCGCACCCCCAGCGGCGTCAGCTACATGCTCGAAGACCGCAAGATGATGATGCGCCTGTTCCCTGAACTGTTCGCCGCCCAACGCATCGCACCGATCGACCACTACCCCAACCTGCTGCTCGACACACTCAAGAGTGCCAGCCCGCTGGACAATCCGACCGCCGTGGTGCTTACCCCCGGGCGCTTCAACAGTGCCTACTTCGAGCACGCCTTCCTGGCGCGGGAGATGGGCATCGAGCTGGTCGAAGGCGCCGACCTGTTCGTGCGCAACGACCACCTCTACATGCGCACCACCGCAGGCCCGCAGCAAGTGGACGTGATCTACCGCCGCCTGGACGACGAATACCTCGACCCCCTGTCGTTCAACCCTGATTCGATGCTGGGGGTACCGGGGCTGATCTCGGTGTACCGGGCTGGCAACGTCGTGCTGGCCAACGCGGTGGGCACCGGCGTTGCCGACGACAAGTCGATCTACCCCTACGTCGACGAGATGATCCGCTTCTACCTGAGCGAGGAGCCGATCCTGAAGAACGTGCCCACCTGGCAATGCCGCAAGCCACAGGACCTGTCCCACGTTCTGGCCCATCTGCCCGAGCTGGTGGTCAAGGAAACCCAAGGCTCCGGCGGCTATGGCATGTTGGTCGGCCCCGCTGCAACGGCGGCGCAAATCGAGGACTTCCGTGCCCGCATCAAGGCGCGCCCGCACGCCTACATCGCTCAGCCCACGCTGTGCCTGTCCACCTGCCCGACTTTCGTCGAAAGCGGTATCGCGCCGCGCCACATCGACCTGCGTCCGTTCGTGCTGTCAGGCAGCGAAACGCGCCTGGTGCCCGGCGGCCTGACCCGCGTTGCACTGCAGGAAGGCTCGCTGGTGGTCAACTCGTCGCAGGGCGGCGGCACCAAGGACACCTGGGTGGTGGAGGACTGAGCCATGCTTTCGAGAACCGCTTCCGACCTGTACTGGATGTCCCGCTACCTGGAGCGCGCCGAAAACCTCGCGCGCATGCTCGAGGTCAGCTACTCGCTGTCGCTGATGCCGCAAGCCGGCCGTTCGGATGGCCACACAGAGCTCGCCATGTCGCTGCTGGCATCCGGCACGCTGGACGATTACATCCGCAAGCACGCCGAGCTGGACACCGAGCGCATGCTGCACTTCTTTGCGCTGGACGCGAACAACCCCAGCAGCATCTATTGCTGCCTGCAGGCAGCGCGCACCAACGCCCATGCGGTGCGTGGGCGCATAACCGCCGACATGTGGGAAAACATCAACGCCACCTGGATCGAAATGCGCAACATCGCCAGCAATGGCCTTGGACGCTATGGCATCAGCCAGTTCTGCGACTGGGTCAAGGAACGCTCCCACCTGTTCCGCGGCGCAACCGCTGGCACCATCATGCGCAACGATGCCTACAGCTTCATTCGCCTGGGCACCTTCCTGGAGCGGGCGGACAACACCCTGCGCCTGCTCGACGCCCGCTACGAAATGTTCGGCGAAACTTCCGAGGAGGTCAGCGACGACTCGGCAAGGGGTTACTACCAGTGGAGCGCCTTGTTGCGCGCGCTGACGTCCTACGAAGCCTTCAACGAAATCTACCGCAACGCGCCCAGCGCACGGCCGGTGTCGGAGCTGTTACTGCTGCGCGTCGACGTGCCACGCTCATTGCATGCCTGCATCGAAGAGCTCGACCAGATCCTCGCCGCGCTGCCTGGCACTACCGGCCGCGCCGCACAACGGATGGCTGCCGAACTCAACGCGCGGCTGCGCTACACCGCCATCGATGAGATTCTCGAAGCCGGGCTGCACGTGTGGCTGACCGACTTCATCGGCCGCATCCACCAACTGGGCCAGACAGTGCACAATTCCTACCTGGAGGTCGTATGAAACTGTCCATTCGCCACGACACCACCTACAGCTACGCCAGTGACGTGTGCAACAGCATCCAGTTCCTGCGCCTGACACCACGCAGCAGCGAGCGCCAGCGCATCCTCGAGTGGCAACTGGACCTGCCCTGCAAGGTGAACAGCCAGATCGACCCGTATGGCAATATCCTGCACGTACTGACCCTGGACAAACCCCATGGCCACCTGGCCCTTACCGCCAGTGGCCAGGTAGAAATCGACCCGGCCTGTGAACACGAGGCCGGCGGCCAGTCGCCCCTGCCTTTTCTGCGCAGCAGCCACCTCACCCAGGCCAGTGACGCACTCAAGGCCTTTGCCACCCAGCAGTGCGGCGAGCGCCGCGACCGGGGCGCGCTGACCGCCCTGATGCAAGGGCTGGCCGACCATATGCCCTACAGCCCGGGGGCTACTTCGGTGGGCACCACCGCCAGCGAGTCATTTGCCGGCGCCGCCGGGGTGTGCCAGGACCATACCCACGCCTTCCTGGCCTGCGCCCGTAGCCTGGGCGTCCCGGCGCGCTACGTGTCCGGCTACCTGTGCACCGAAGACGAAACCCACCTGGCCAGCCACGCGTGGGCCGAAGCCTGGATCGATGATGCCTGGTACAGCTTCGACGTCACCAACCGCCTCACCCGGCCCGAACGGCACCTGAAACTGGCGGTCGGCCTGGATTACCTCGACGCCTGCCCGGTCCGGGGCGTGCGCCGCGGTGGCGGCGTCGAATCCATGCAGGCCAGCGTCCACGTGCACCGCCAGTAAGCGCCTGGCGCAACGCTAACGGCCCCGTCGCGCCCTGCGCGGCGGGGCCGCTCCATTCCAAGAACAAGGTAGAAAGCATGACCTACTGCGTCGCTATGCATTTGGCGGACGGGCTGGTATTCATCTGCGACTCCCGTACCAATGCCGGGATCGACCAGATATCCACGTTTCGCAAACTGTTCGTTTTCAGCGTGCCGGGGGACCGGCTGATCGTCCTGCAGACCGCCGGCAACCTTGCCACCTCGCAATCGGTGGTCAACCTGCTTGAGCAACGTAGCCGAGGTACCGGCAGCCACCTGCTGAACGTCGGCACGCTCTACGACGCGGCGGCACTGGTGGCCGAAACCCTTCGCGAAGTCATCACCCGTGACCGCAGCAAGCTGACGGCGCAGATCGACCTGAGCGCCTCGTTCATGGTGGGCGGTCAGATCGCGGGCAGCGCCATGGGCATCTACAACGTCTACGCCCAAGGCAACTTCTTCCAGGCAACGCCGGACACGCCGTTCCTGCAATTGGGCGAGAGCAAGTACGGCAGACCGATTCTCGACCGCAACCTGACCTACGACACGCCCTTGGACGAAGCGCTGCGCTGCGGCTTGATCTCATTCGACTCGACCATTCGCAGCAACCTGTCGGTCGGCATGCCGCTGGACCTTTTGGTGTATGGCAAGGACAGCCTCACGGCCAGGGAGCCGGTGCGCATCCATCAAGACGACCCCTACTACAGCCATATCCGCAAACAATGGGGTGACGGTTTGAAAAGCCTGCTGGGCGAGCTTACCCCGCCACCGCCGGGCTTCATGGCCAAATGAGCCGGGGCCAACCCTCGGTCACGCCAGTAGTGTTATCACCAGGTCCGCAATGTTGATAGGCACGAATACCACGGTCAGCAGCGAATAGGCCCTCCGCGAGCGGGCTGCGAACACGCACAGGGGGATCACGATCATCACCACGTCAACGGCGCCCCAAAGCGCCAGCGGCGAGACACCGAACAGCAAAATGTTGACGATGAGCCCAAGCAGGTAATAGCCCGACAGGAACAACAGCGCGTACCGGCCATCCTGCTCGAAGTACAGGCGCAGCCCTCCCACTTCGTCCTCGCTTCGGCTGGGCAACATCAGCGCCGAGGAAACGAACAGCGAAAGCGCCAGCAGCACCAGCAGCAGAAATTCCTGGAACGAGAAGGTCGCCCTTACTTGTGGCAGTGCATTGACCGCCCACCAGAAATCCATCTGCGTGGTGAAGAGCATGACCGCCCAGACCAGGGCCACCCAATCAGGGGCAGCGCTGCGCCGAATACGAAAGACCGTCAGCGCGCCCAGCAGCAGGCGGGTGACCGACAGCCCCAAGATCATCGAGAGGACGGTAGCAACGATAGGGAAATTGCTCATGGTGCTTCCTGCCAGCCACTGTTCTGGACAGCGTAGGCGGCGCACAGCAAACTTTGAAAAAATGAGTCGGTAGTTTGGGCGTGGCGTGGGATTTTCAGTGCCTGTGATCCCGGACGCCACCCTGCGCCCGACGCAGGTGGTTGCGCCCCAGGAAAACAGCGGCGACATCAATCCAAGGAGCCTGCATGTCAGAACGCAGTAACAGCGAGGTGAAGTCCTGCGACTCTGCCTGGTCGGTCTTTCTGATTTTCCTGCGCCTGGGGCTGACTTCTTTCGGTGGCCCCATTGCCCACCTGGGCTACTTTCGCGAAGCGTTGGTATCGCGCCGCCAATGGCTCAGTGAACGCAGTTACGCCGAACTGGTCGCCCTGTGCCAGGTCCTCCCCGGCCCGGCGAGCAGCCAGGTCGGGATAGGCCTTGGCCTCTCACGCGCAGGTTTTGCGGGCGCGGTGGCAGCCTGGGCAGGCTTCACATTGCCATCGGCCATCATGCTGATCCTGTTGGCCCAGGGCATCTCGGCATGGGGCGGCGCCGCCCCTGGTGGTTTGCTGCACGGACTGAAGATCGTTGCAGTCGCGGTTGTCGCCCAGGCGGTGTGGGGCATGGCACGCAGCCTTTGCACCGATGTTGCGCGTGTGACCATCGCCTTGTGCGCCACCTGCGCGGCGCTTGTGTGGCCCACTGCGCTGGGGCAGACCAGCGTGATCGTGTGTTCTGCCTTGGCAGGCTGGGTGCTGTTCAAGTCCACGCCACCTCCGGCAGCGGAAAAACTACCGTTTTCAGTCAGCCGCAAAACCGGCCTGATCGCGCTGACAGTGTTCTTTGCTCTGTTGCTCGGGCTACCGCTGCTGGCCCAGGTCTGGCCGTCGCAGGTCCTGGCGATGGTGAACGCCTTCTACAATGCAGGCTCACTCGTCTTCGGTGGCGGGCATGTGGTGCTGCCGCTGCTGCAGTCGGCGACAGTGCCCAACGGCTGGGTCAGCAACGACACCTTCCTGGCGGGTTATGGCCTGGCACAGGCGGTACCGGGGCCCCTCTTCACCTTTGCGGCATTTCTGGGGGCATCCATGACCGTGCAGCCCTCCGGCTGGGTGGGCGCTACGGTCTGCATTCTGGCCATTTTCACCCCCTCCTTCCTGCTGGTGGTCGGCGTCTTGCCCTTCTGGCAAACACTGCGGCACAGCGCGCGTAGCCAGGCCGCGATGGGTGGTGTGAACGCAAGCGTGGTAGGGCTGCTGTTAGCCGCCCTGTACCACCCGGTCTGGACGAGCGCCATTGCCACGCCATCGGACTTTGCTTTTGCGCTTACAGCCCTCGTGGCCCTGATGTTCTGGAAGATGCCACCCTGGCTGGTGGTCCTGGGCTGCGGCCTGTTTGGCTGGCTGCTTACTGCAATGCAAACGTCAGGGTAGCTGCCAGCCCGCCGCTGGCCCTGTTCTCAAGGCGCACCTGGCCGCCCATGCGCTCGGTGATGGTAGCCACGATCGAGAGCCCAAGCCCTGCCCCATTGGGGCTATTGCGGCTGTAGAAGCGCTCGAACACCCGCCCGAGGTTGGCCTCGTCGATGCCCGGCCCTTCATCTTCGACAACCAGTTCGAGGCGATTGGCCAGGCGCTTGAGTGATACGGTGATGCGCCCACCGGGCGGTGAATGCTCCACTGCATTGGACACCAGGTTCTGCAGGGCGATGGCCAACGCACCAGCATCGATCAGCAAACCGTGGTCACCCTCGCTGATATCCAGCGAGGGCTCCAGGCCGCGGTCCAGTATCCAGGGTGTGAGATCCGCCAGCACATCGGTGACCACTTCGCTCAGGTCGACAAGGGCGGTGGGACGCTGACCGAGGCGCGGCTCGACACGGGCCAAGGTCAGCAACTGGTTGACTACCCGGGTCAGCCGGTCCACACCGCCAATCAGAAAGCCCAAGGCTTTCTGGCGCTCGGCATCGGTAGTGGCGGCTTGTGCGTTTTGCGCATGCAGGCGCAGGATCGCCAGCGGGGTGCGCATCTCATGGGCGGCGTCTGCGATGAACCGATGCTCGCGCCGCAACAGGTCCTCGATCTGCGCCAGCAGGCGGTTGATGGCAGCCTGCATGGGTTCCAGTTCGGTCGGCAACGGCACCAGTTGCAAAGGCTCCAGGGAGTCGGCATGGCGCGCACGAATCACATCGGCCATGTTCTGCAACGGCCGCAATCCCCAGCCGATGGCTGCCCAGACCAGCACTACCAGGCCCAGGCTGCCGAGCAGAAACGGTAACAGGGTATGGCGCACGATGCGGTCGATCAGGTCGTAGCGCACATCGTCGCGCTCACCCACCCAGATCACCCACTGCTTCTCGGGCACCGGTAGAACGAAGCCACGCCATTGCTCGCCACCGCTGGCGAAATCATAAAAGCCAGGGGCCGTGGGCGGTGCGTCGAGCGTCGGCGCACTGGGCGTGTGCACCAGCAGCCGCCCTCCTTCTCCCCATACCTGGAACGCCAGCTTGCTTTCATAGGGGTGGCCCACGCGATGGCGCCCGGCCTTGCCCAACGCTTCGTTGAACGCCCGATACAGTTTTTCGCGATTGCCATCCTGCACCGGCAGGTTCATGACACCCTGCAGCAGCCGGGCATTCTGAGCCATGTGGGCATCGTAGACTTCGTTGATCTCGCGCCGGCTGTCGTGATAGTTGTACAGCGCCAACAAACCGGTGCCGAGCAGCATCAGCGCCATCACCCGCCACAGCGTACGCTGGCGCAGCGAGCTCATAGCTTGCCCTCGACCAGATACCCGATACCGCGCACCGTGCGGATCAGGCCGTTGAACAGCTTCTTGCGCAGGTGATAGATGTTCACTTCCAGCGTGTTGCTTTCAGGCTCCTCGTCCCAGCCGTACAGCAGCTGGGTCAGCCGCTCACGGGTGAACACTTTGCCCGGTTGCGCCAGCAGCTCGTGCAGCAGCCGATACTCCTTGGGCGTCAGTACCACAGGTACACCGTTGTAGTGCACCTGCTGAGTGGCAGGGTCAAGGCTTACGCCTGCGTGCTCGATGAGCACCGTGGCCCGGCCGGCACTGCGCCTGAGCAAGGCGCGCAGCCGAGCCTTGAGCTCGTTGAGGTCAAAGGGCTTGACCAGGTAGTCGTCGGCACCGGCATCCAGGCCGATGATGCGATCCTCGGTGGCATCGCGCGCGGTAAGGATCAGCACCGGCAGGCTGTCGCCCCCTGCCCTGACCCGTCGCAGCAACTCGATGCCACCCAGGCGCGGCAGGCCGAGGTCGAGGATCACCAGGTCGAACATTTCGTTTTGCAGGGCATGCAGCCCGCTCAGGCCATCGCGCAACCAGTCGAGGGTATAACCCTCCTGGCGCAACCCGTCGCAGATCCCCTCACCCAGGGCGGTATCATCCTCAACCAGCAGCAGCCGCATGTTCAGTCCTGTTTGTCCTTGATGGCCTTGAGTAAAGCATCGATATCACCGCGCCGGCCTTGGTCGGCCAACTCGCGTCCCGGGCGTGGCGGCGCCTGCCGGGCTTTTTCCAGGGCGGCAGTGGCCTGCGCATAGCGCTTTTGCCGGAACAGATGATCGGCCCAGAAGTAGTTGCTGTCGATACCATTGGGGTTGATCTGCAGCGCCTTGCGCAACAAGGTGTCGGCCTTGTCGCTGTCACCAAAACCGATAGGCCAGCCGGGCACCTGGTCATACAAGGTACCCAGGCTGGTATACGCCGAGCCCTGCAGGGCACTGGGGTCGAGTTTGATCGCCTCTTCCAGGCTGGCCTTGGCCGACTTGACCTTGCCCAACGCCCCCAGCCCGCCAATGGCACCTGCCCAACTGCTATTGATGATGCCCTCCCAGATCAAGGGTTCGGCCGAGCCAGGGTGCTGATGAACCAGCGTGGAGGCGTCGCTTGCCAGTCTCTCGAACGCCTCGGCGCGCTTGCCTTCAGGCATCTGGTACTGAATCTGCGCCCAGCGCTGTTGCAAGTCAGCCAGTTGTTGGCTGCCAGCCTGGTCCAGCGCCCAGGTGAGCGGTGCGAAGGCCAGCAGGCCAGCGATGAACAGACCTTTCATTTGAGCGACTCCTTGGAATGACTGGCGATGTATCGACGGATCACCGGCAGTTGCTTGCGCAGCGCACGGTCGACCACACCGGGCAACATGCCGTTGATGCGTACGAAGAGCTTTTCCGGCCACCCCAGGTACAGCTCGTTGCGTTCTGACTGCACGGCCTTGAGCACCGCGCGGGCCACATCCGCAGGGTCGTCCATGCCGACCTTCAGTGCCTGGTTGAGCGCCGTGGCGGCGGTGCTGTTCATCGCGGTGCGGGTTGCCCGGGGTGCGGCGTACATGACATTCACCGAGGTATCGGCCAGCTCCCGGCGCAGCGCCTCGGAAAAACCGCGCAGGGCGAATTTGCTGGCGCAGTAGGTGGCGTAACCTGGGTAACCGATCGAGCCGTAGGTGGAGCCGACGTTGACCACCATCGCCCGGGGTTGTTCGCGCAGCAGCGGCAGGCACACACGGGTCAGTTGCACCGCGGCTTTGAGGTTGATGTCCAGCAGTTCGTCCAGCGCCTGCTCGTCTAGTTGATCAAGCAGGGCAAAGCGGTTCACGCCTGCAGCATTGATCAGGACGTTGACGCCCCCCATCGCCCGGGCGCGGGCAAGCACCTGTTCACGCCCCTGATGGCTGCGCAGGTCGGCCGACTGCCACAGCAGCCTGTCGTGGTAACGGTTCATCAGGCCGGCGAGTTTGCCCATCTGCCGGCTCACCGCCAACACCCGGGCACCGTCTGCGCACAACTGTTCGGCCAACTCCAGGCCGATGCCTCCGCTGGCGCCGGTGAGTATCACTACGCACTCAGGCAAGCGCATGACGCACCTCATGCAGGCCCGCACGCGGCAGCCCCAGGAACATGTCGGTATACAGGCGATAAACCACTTTGGCCGCATGGATCACAGCGCGCTGGTCATCAGCGTCATCAAGGCGGTCCATCAGGCGCTTGTAAGTGACCATATGGTCCTGGTCGAGAGCACCGTGGGAGCTGAGGTAACTGAAGGCCCGGTCCGGCAACGCCAACGTGGTCTGGATCGTGCCGGCAGCCTGGGTGGCCAAGGCAACGCTGGTGCCTTCGAGCACATTGACCATGCCAAACAGCCCGACCGGGTTGCCACGGGCGATCAGGTCGTAAAGGTACGCGACCATCAGCTCGATCGGCAGTGCTGGCCGAGCGTCACGCACCGCTTCCCAGTCACCGCCACAGGCATTGATGTCATTGAGGATCCACTGCTCGTGGCCATACTCCTCCTCGATGTATTCGCACACAGCGCCGCGCAGCCATTCCAGGCGCGAAGGCAGGCGCGCCCCGCACGCCATCATCAGCGGCACGGTGTGGCGTACATGGTGGTATGCCTGGGCCAGGAAGGCCACATAGCTGTCGAGGCTGACGTGGCCCGCCAACGCATCGCGTATGACCGGCACGGCGAACAGGGCCTGGCGCTCCTGGGTGGTTTGCAGTTGCAGCGTGTCGAAAAAAGACATGGCAGCCCTCACAACGGGGTATCGGATAACAGGGAGTGGTAACGCCGCAGGATGGCCTCGCGTCGCGGGCGGCCGTTGGCGGTCAAGGTGTCGTCGGTACTGGACAGCGGGCACGGCAGGCGACGCCAGGCATGTACCCGGGCATAGTCCGGCAGCAAGGCATTGCACTGCTGTACGGCCTGGTCGATGAAGGTGTCGGGGGTGGCAGGGTCCAGCGGCCAGAGCAATGCCAGGTTCTTTGGCAGGGCCTCGCCATGCACGAACGCTTGGGCGATCACACCGCCCTGGGTCAGTTCGGCCTCGACCCATTCCGGGTTGACGTTGCGCCCGAAACTGGTGATGAACTGGTGTTTCTTGCGGCCATCGAGGTACAGGTAGCCCTCCTCGTCGAAGTGGCCGAGGTCGCCTGTAGCCCACCAGCTATCGCAGACGGGTGGTTCCTCCAGGTAGCCGAGCAACACTGAGCCCGCCACCAGCACCTCCCCGTCCTCGGCGATACGCACCTGCACATGGGGCAGCGGTTTGCCGACACTGCCCCGGCGGGTTGCGCCAGGTCGGTTCAAGGCCACCACCGAAGCGCACTCGGACAAGCCATAGCCTTCGAACACCGGCAGGCCGATCGCTTCGGCGCGGGCCAACAGGCTGGGCGCCACCCGGGCACCGCCGACCGCAACGAAGCGCAGCGCCCCCACCCGCATCAGCCCGCGCTCGATGGCAGTGATCAACCCCATCAGCAGCTGCGGTACCAGGATCAGGCTTTGCGCGCCGCTCAGGGCGATTGCCCCCAGCAAGCGCTTGAAATCGACCTGGCTGGCTCCTCCCATACCCAGTTGTGCCTGGGGATACAGCAATACACTCGCGCCAGCCATCAGTGCGGCATAAACACCAAGATTTTCCAGCAGCACACCCAGCGGCAGCACCACCAGGTAACGCTGCGGTTCACTGGGACGGCTGGCCACCTCCAGTTCCCGGGCTACGCGTAACAGGGCTTCGGCAGACAGGCACACGCCTTTGGGCTTGCCCGTGCTGCCAGAGGTGTAGGTGATCTTGGCAGTACCGGGCGGCAGCGCCGCAGTGGCGTCTGCCTCGCGAACCCAAAACCCATCCTGTTGGGCGAACCCAAGCTCAGCGAGCGCAGCGCACCATTGCGGGCCGCACAAGACATGGCTGGGGCCGCTCTGCTCGATGCAGTGGCTGAATTGGGCAACACTGAAGAACGGGGGCACGACCACGCAGGGGCGCTGGGTAAAAAGCGCCGCCAGATCCCAGAAGAGCAACTGCGGGCCATTATCCAGGGCCAGTACCAGCGTGCCTGGCGAACGCGTGCGCAAATCTTGGATGCGCAAACCCACTTCTGCCAGTAATTGCCTGAATGTGAAGCGCTCTGTCGAATCTTGTACGGCGATTGCGTCACCGTGGTCGCGGGCATACGAGACCAGCAGCTGATGAAAACGCTCCAGCTCATGCGGCATGGCCAGTTTCCTCAAAAACCATTGGCAAGCCCAGGCGCTGGAACACCCCTGCCCTGCTCAAGGCATCGAAGCCACTACCGATATTGCCGGCAAAGACTTTCGGGTGCTGGGCGTAGTAGGTCCCCCACTGGTCCACCTGCCCGTTCAACCGGGCTGGGTCGGCCGACGCCAGTACCGATGGCACCAGCCCCAAGCGCTGAAAGCTGTTGATCAATGTCGTCGCGCCGGTGAACGCCACCCACCTCAAGCCGCGCAGGGCCAGCAACCAGGTCACCGCGATGATCATGATCCGCGCGCTACCGGCACTGAGCGCGGCCAAGTTGCCGACTTCGACCATGCACGCGCGCTCAAGGGTGCAGCCAGCCACGCGAGAAACTGCAGCTTCCAGCGGTTCATCCAGGTAGTGCTCCAGGAACAGCGGCCCGCTGCTGGCCGGGCGCATGCCTGCGGCAGCGACCAGCCGCCCCTGGCTGTCATGCAACGCCAGCAGTTCGGGCAGGTAATGGTGCACATCAGCGTGATGCACGTTGGCAAAACACTGATGGATGAAATGCTCGAGCTCATCGCGCCCCGGGGCCTTGTGCAGATGAAGCGACAAGTGAGCCTGGTGGTCGACGTGGCTGCCGATAGGCAATGGGAGCAGGCTGCTCCACTGAGACTGGGTCATGAAACTCCCCCCGTTTGGGCTTGATGGGGTGAGTATCTGTGGTCAATCTGAAGGCAATCTGAAGTTACGGATTTGACCTGCGTTGTTGGGCTGCTCCCCCACCATCGCCATCGGCGGCAAGCCAGCGGCTAATTGGCAGGTGGGTGATCTTTATCAATCCCCTGCTGATTTTCAGTTGTAGAACCGACACGATGGCCATAACCGGCCACACTTCTCTCAAAGCCGCAGGGGAGCCGTCGATGCTGACCGTCACGCTGATCAACGCGCTGGTCGTGGTGCTGGTGGTGGTGATCCATTATGAATGCCTGCTGCGCCTGAACGACTGGCTGCCGCGGCTCAAGCTCTGGAGCCGGTTCCGCATCGTCATCGGTGTGCTCGGCGCGCTGGCGGCCCATGCACTGGAAGTCTGGTGCTTTGCCCTGGCCTATTACCTGATGGCCAGTACCGAAGGCTGGGGCACGCTGAGTGGCAACTTCGACGGCACGTTCATGGACTGCGTGTATTTCTCGTTCACCACCTATACCACCATCGGTTTCGGCGACATCACGCCCAGCGGCGACCTCAAATACCTCACAGGCCTGCAGGCACTCACGGGGCTGGTGATGATCACCTGGACGGCCTCCTTTCTGTTTCTGGAAATGCAGAAATACTGGAAGGCCAAGTAGCGAGGCGTGGGCCTATCAACCCGGCAATTGACAACGATCAAGCGCGCCAAAGGCAACGCGTTGAAACTGAACCTCCTTTGAACACCCGCAAACCGTAAGGAGGCTTGCCATGGCATCCGCCGAAACACCCCGCCCACTAGCAGCACCAGCATTTCCTGCGACCACCGGCGAACACTGGATCGAAGCACTCGACAATGGCACCCATGTACTGATCAGGCCCTTGCAGCCCAAGGATCGTGAACGCGAAAAGCACTTCATCGAACGCTTGTCTCCTCAGTCGCGCCACTTCCGTTTTCTGTCCCAGCTCAAGGAGCCTGGGGACGCCCTGCTGGACCAACTGATGGTGGTCGATCAGGACCAGCATATGGCCTATGTGGCCCTCGCGCATGTCGACGGTGAGCTGCAGGAAGTCGGTATCTCCCGCTACGCCACCGGTGCGGATCACCAAGCATGCGAATGCGCCGTTACCGTGCTCGACAGCTGGCAGCGTCACGGCCTGGGCACATTGCTGCTCCGGCACCTGATCGACCACGCACGGGCCAAGGGCCTGCGCCAGATGTATTCGATTGACGCTGCGGCCAATGTGGCGATGCGCGACCTGGCCCAGGCAGCTGGGTTTACCACTGCCAGAGACCCGGACGACCCAAGCCAGGTGATTCACCGGCTATCGCTGGCCTGAGGCGGCGCTGCGGCGGTAGCCTCGGGCAGCAGGTCGAGTTGCTCCAGGCACCGCCGCTCATCAGCCTCGGTCAGCCCTTTGAAAGCACTGACTTCCAGCAACGGCGTATTGAACAGCGCGAGCCGAAGAACGCCATTGCGCTCCAGAAACGTCTGCGCCAGGCACTGACAGACGGGCTTGGCGATCAACGCGGCGAGCGCTTGGTCCTCTGGCAGATCGACCTGTGCCTGCAGGTTGGTCTCGCAGCCGTTGACGATGCCTTGCACGGAGCGGCTGGCGAGCCCTAGTGTGCCGACGCCCAGCATCGCCAGCAGTAGCAGCATGCCCAGCAGAATGTTCGACTCTCTGGCCACATCCCGGACCATGGCAAGCCTTGCCTGCCAACCGGTGGCCTGCCCGGAAAAAATGGTGGTGCCCACTGTTTTCTTGAAAACCCGGTGCACGCCCAACCCGACCGCCGCGCTCAGCGTCAGCAGCGTCAGCGCGATGGCCGGCTCATGCATCGGCAGGCGCCAGGCTGGGCCCAGTACCTGGTATACCGAGGCGGCAATGGCCAATGTGGCGATGGCCGCGATCCACCCAATGCTGCCCTTGGGCCGTCTTGCCCAGGCGCTTAGCCTCAGCCTGGTTTGCATGTTCATCAAAGCCTCCAGCCCCGGGTCAACGCACAGGGTCTATGGCAACGGTTTCCATGTGCTCGGGCACGCACACCTGCCAGCCGAGCTCAAGGCTTATCCGCCGACGCAAGGTGTCCGCAGCATGCGGTTCGCCATGAATGACGTAGGTTTGCCGCGGTGGCCGGGTGAAACCGCGCAACCACTCCATGATTTCGTCCGCGTCGGCATGGGCCGACAGATTGTCCATGGCGAAGACGTGCGCGCGAATCGGCACGTCTTCGCCATGCAGGCGCACGCTGCGCGCCCCAGCAACGATATCGGCGCCCCGGGTCCCACCCGCCTGAAACCCAGAGAACAGGATGCTGTTGTGCGCATTGGGCGCCAGCGCTTTGAGGTGATGCAACACCCGCCCCCCCGTGGCCATGCCGCTGGCGGCAATGATCACCGCAGGTTCGCGCAACTGGTCCAGGCGCCTGGACTCATCGACCGTGCGGATGATCTGCGTACCCTTGCACATCTGCGCGCACTCCAGCGCCGTCAGGCGGTGCTCACGCCTGAACTGCTGGTACAGGGCGGTGGCATCCGTGGCCATCGGGCTGTTCAGGTACACGGGGATGTCGGGTATCAGCCCGTCACGCTTGAGCCTGTACAGGTAGTACAGCAACAGTTGCGCACGGCCCACCGCGAAAGACGGCACCAACGTGATGCCATGGCGCAGCAGGGTCTGGTTGATCACGTCGGCCAGGTAGCGTTCCGGGGCTTGGGCGGGGTGTGAGCGGTCACCGTAGGTCGACTCCACCAGCAGCACATCGGCCGCACCGATCAGCTCGGGTGCACGCATCACGGGATCGTTGGGCCGCCCCAGGTCACCTGATGACACCAGCGTCTGACCATCCACCGTCAGTTGCACGGTCGCCGCGCCCAGAATGTGCCCGGCCGTGCGCAGCAACAGTTCGACACCCGGTGCGATCGGGGTACGCTGGTGCAACTCGACGGGCCTGAACAGCTGCAGCGCACGTTTGGCATCCTGCTCGGTGTACAAGGGCCGGGCCGGCGAATGCTTGGAATAGCCATGACGATTGGCATGGTCGGCCTGTTCCTCCTGCAATCGGGCGCTGTCGAGCAACAGGATTTCAGCAAGGGCACAGGTTGCCGGGGTGGCATACACAGGCCCGCTGAAGCCCTCGCGCGCCAGCACCGGCAGGTAGCCGCTGTGGTCCAGGTGGGCATGTGTGAGCACTACCGCATCGACCGCCCGCAGCGCCGCCGGCAGTGGCTCCCAATTACGCAGGCGCAGTTGCTTGTAACCCTGGAAAAGCCCGCAGTCGATCAGCACCCGTGTCGAATCACGCGTCAGCAGGAACTTGCTGCCCGTCACCGTGCCCGTACCGCCGAAGAAGGTCAGTTGCATGGTGGCGGCTCCCAGGTGTCGATCACGCAGGGATGAACGGACAGCACGCTGCACGGTGGGTCGCTCACAATGCGCTCGGTGGTGTCGCCCAGCAGCTTGCTCAACCCCCTCGGCTGCACAACCCCCATAACCACCACGTCGATGTCCAGGGCCGCCACTTGCTCGCGAATCACTTGCACTGCCCCTCCTTCCTTGAAGTGCCGGCAATCGTGGGGCACACCTTCGGCATCGGCCAATGCATCGAACGACACCTGCAAGGCATCTCGCATCTCCTCGACCCAGGTCTGCGTCACCAGCATTTCTGGGGCGAACACACCCGCCAGGTCATATGCACCCAGCAGATGCAACTGCGCATCGCATTGCAACGCCAGGGCATCGGCTGCACGGATGAGGGCGTGATTGAACAGCATCTGTTCATGGGGCGCATCGTGCAGGGCGGTGTCCACGGCGACCAGTATGCGTTTTGGCAAGGACGCGGCTGCCCGAGGTACGAAATGCAGCAAGCACTGGCACGCTCGCAGCAGCGCGCAGTCCAGTGGCGTGGCGAAAAACCGGGCCAGTGCCGGTGTTTTTTCGGTGTCCTTGATGACCATGTCGGGCTTGAGCTCGCGGATGTAATCGGCGGCCTGCTCGCGCAGGTCTTCGGCCTTGACGGTATCGAACGTCAGGCAGGCATCGCTGGGCCGGTGACGCTCGACCAGGGCCTCGAGCTGCTCGCGATAGCGCCCGTATTGGCGCTGCATCTCGGCTTCGTTCAGCTGTTCCTGGCGTAACGCATGGTCCGCGTGTGGCTCGAACAGCCCAACGATATGCACCGCTGCGCCGCTGACATGCGCCAGGGCAAGCGCCCGGCGCAAAGCCGCCGAGTGCGGGTCGATGTCGGTAACCAGCACCAGCAGTTGTCGATACTGACCCATGGGAAACCTCCGGCCGCACGCGGCGATGGCAAGTAGCATCGATCTTCGAACCCCCTGCCATAGCGCGTTTGATGCAGATCAGAAAGTCACCACTGGCGCACCAAGTTGATCAATGTCAGAACCATGACGCCGTCTCACGGTACAACCAGTACAGCCCACGTTGGTCGAGCCCTCTGGAGGCCCTATGAACAAGCCGTTGCTGGAAACCGAAGATTCAAGCGAGCACTGGGTCGACACCCTTGCTGACGGCACAGCCGTGCTGATTCGGCCGCTGCGCAATGATGATCACGAACGGGACCGGCGCTTTGTGAGCACGATCAGCCATGAGGCCCGCCGTTTTCGTTTTCTCGCCGGGCTCAGCGGTGGTTTGCCCGGCCTGGACGCGCAGTTGATGCCGGTCGACGGTCACCAGCACATGGCCTACGTCGCGCTGGCCCATGACAATGGCCAGCTGCATCAGCTTGGCGTCAGCCGCTATGCCGCGATACCGGGCAGCCACAATTGCGAATGCGCCGTGGCTGTCGACGAGCGCTGGCAGCGCAAGGGGCTGGGCAAGCTGTTGTTGCAGCACCTGATCGACGCGGCACGGCGCAATGGATACCAGTGCATGGTGTCCAGGGACCTCTCGAACAACTACGCCATGCACCGGCTGACCAAGGCGCTGGGGTTCACCTCGCGCTACCTGGGCGGCGATGTCAGCGAAATCCTTCATGAACTTGACCTGCGCAGGTGAAACAAGGCCCTTGCGGGCCTTGCCCCTCTAACCTTGCGAATGCTCGGGTGATAACACCAGCACACTGGTGCTGAGCCGGTGCAGGATCCGCTCGGCCGTACTGCCGATGAACCAGCCGATGCCGTGATGGTGGTAGCTGCCCATCACCAGCACATCGATGTCGTTGTTGTCCATGAACAGCGCCAGCACCTTGGCCGGGTCCCCCACCCGCATGTGGCGGTGCTCGAAGGCGATCCCGTTGCGCTCGGCCAATGCCTGGAAGGCATCGGCCTGTGCCTCGTGAAGTGTCCGTGAACGGTTCGAATCGAACAGGAACGAATGCTCCCGAGTGCCTTCGGCGTTCAGGTACATCGCGCCCATATCGTAGGCATACAGCAGTTCGATCTGAGCGTTGCATTGCAGGGCCAGCTTGAGCGCTTCGCTGATGATCAGGTCGTTGAAGCCTTCGAACTGATCCTCCGGGCGCGACAGGTCGACCGCTGCCAGTATCCGGCGCGGCAAGGCATTACTGGCGTTGTGCACCAGGTGCAGCGCAATCCGGGTGTCACGCAGCAGCTGCACGTCCAGCGAGGTGAACATGGCTCGTATCCACCAAGGCTCATGTTCAAGCCCCTTGATCAGCATGGCGAACGGCTGTTCACGTAGATGCACCTGGATCTCGTCCAATGGGTGCTGTACCCACAACACCTCGGTAGTGACCGTCACACCATTGCGGCGCATCGACGATGCCTGGGTTTCCAGCCATTGACGATGTTGCTGCACATACCCCTCGCGCATGACCGCCAAGGCCTGGTCGTTGACCAGGCCGGCAGTGGCCAGCCCCTCGAGGTAGTCGAACGCGACGATGTGCAATGGCATGCCCTTGGCTTTGGCCAGCGCCGCCGCTCGATCAAAGACCGGCGTGCGGCGCATCAAGGGCGAAGCGATGAAAAGAAGTCTTTGCGAGTTGGTCATGGCACACCTCTGCGGGCTCGATGAGTACCTCGATGCTCTGCTGCCGGCGGCTGCCCGGTTTGATGTATGTCAACAGTGCAAGCGAGCAGACCAACGGCTGTTGCCGCTTACCGGGCAATTGACACGGATCAAGACTTATTGGTTTTTTCGGCGCACGCTGTACCTAGCCTCGCTGCTGACAAGGACGCCATTGCGCCTCGAATCAATCGCTATTGCTTGCCCATGCAGGCACTGGAGGTTCCGATGAACGTCTACGTCGAGAAAAGCGCCAATGACAACCGCTGGTGGGTCCACATGGACGAATGGCGGGTGAGTTTCAGAACCCCCATAGAAGCCGAACAGTTCGTCGGCGTGCTGACCGCCCGGCTTAACGCGCCCCATTCACTGAGCAAGATCGCCACCGTCGCTTCCAGACCGGCGAGGGAGGCCTGAGATGTCGGGCCTGATCGACGTTCAGTCGCTCGGCGAGCCGGTACAGCTGCGCCCGTCCCCACCCATTCACCTACAACCACTGGCATCGCGCTGCAATGGGTGCCGGGTCAACGGCTTGTGCTTGCCCACGGGTTTGCCCCTGCGCGACAACAGCAGCCTGGGCACATTGATCGGCCCGCGCATCCGCATCAGGAAGGGGGCTGCGCTCTTCAATGCCAATATGCCCTTGAGCGCCTTGTATGCCGTGTATTCAGGCAGTTTCAAGACCAACCTGAACAATGCCGAAGGCCAGGGTGTGGTCATCAATTTCTGGATGCCGGGCGACGTACTGGGGCTCGACGCCATCGCCACCGAGCACCATGTCTGTGACGCCATTGCCCTGGAGGACAGCGAAGTCTGCCCCGTCCCATACCATCGCCTGCAGGCCCTGGCGCGTGATTTTCCCACGCTGCAGCAGAGCTTGAACCGCCTGATGAGCAGGGAAATCATCCGCGAGCATGAGCGCGTGCTGATGCTGTGCAACCTCTCTGCCGAGCAGCGGCTGGCCAGTTTTCTGCTGGGTTTGTCCCGACGCTTCGTCAGCCGCGGCTATTCATCCCACGGCTTCATGCTACGCATGTCGCGCGAGGACATGGCCTCCTACCTGGGGCTGCGCCTGGAAACCATCTGCCGCTCGGTCGCCCACTTGCGCGCCCTGGGTATCGTCAACCTGCACGGCCGGCTGGTGGAAATTCTGGACATGCCTGCACTGATGGCACTGGAACTGGGTTACCCAAACAGCCCGCCTCACTGAACTGCCAGTTGCCTGTGTGCACCTGGCTTGCAGCGCATCGCCTCGCAACAGCTGAAGGTATCGGACATGGCAAATTTTCATCTGGCTTACATGCCGTTGGTCACCTATCCGGATGTGCTCCCCGATGACGCTGTGGCAGCCGGTGTACACCTGGCCGTCGCGCTGGGGTATGACCTGCATGTCATGACCTTTGCGGTAAGGATCCCCTACCTTTCGCCGTCCATTGGCAGCACCCTGCTGAATATCCCCGACATGATTCAAACCACCGAAAGCAACAGTCGCATGCAGTGCAAAGCGCTGCAGGCCATGGTGGGCGGCCTGGAACACGGCCAGAGCAGTGTGGAATTCTCCACCAGAGAGGTAGTGCCCGGCCTGACGGGTACCGCAGCGGCAGAGGCGTCAAGGTATTTCGACCTGACCTTCCTGCCGTGGGCAGTCGACAAGCCCGTCATCCAGGAGCTGGCAGAGTCGGTAATTTTTGGCGCTGGCAGGCCATGCGTCCTCGTTCCCCCTTTGCCCAGCAAGCCCATCAGGCACATGGCATTGGCCTGGGACGGCAGCCGCGTCGCGGCGCGAGCACTCGCTGACGCGTCACACCTGATGACTGCCGACATGCTCATCACGGTCCTGACCGTGCAGGGCGAAAAGCCACTCGAGCACGCCGACATCGCGCAGGACATGGCCCATGCCTTACAGCACCGAGGCCTGAACGCGCGGCCGCTGAGCGTGAAGCTGGCCGGGCGACCGATCGCTGAGTGCCTGCAGCAAGAAGCCCTCACCGTCGGCGCCGATCTGTTGGTCATGGGCGGGTTCGGTCATTCGCGCTTGAAAGCATTCGTCCTGGGCGGCGCTACCCGCGGGGTTCTGCAAGCCCTTCGAATGCCCATACTGCTGTCGCACTGAACCCCGGCGATCAGTGCCTTCGTCACAACATGCGATACACGGAAAATCGTGTAGCCCAGAAAGCGATGCTTTGCCTTGGCTGACAGATCATTGCAGCCAAGGCGGCGGCGGTTCTTCGCCCTTGACCGGCCCATGCTCGGCTTCGGTCCGTGCGGCTCGGCGGCGGGCATCGTCCAAGCGGGCAGCGTCGATTTCGCGCATCACGCCCCCCACGTCCGCGACATGCTCATCGTCCTCGAATTCGCCCGTCAACGGGCTGTCCGCACGCAGTTCACCAGCCTCGTACAGCGCCCACATTTCCTGGGCAAAGCGGGTGTCTTTCAATTCCGGGGCAAAGCGCCCGAAATAGTGAGCCATGTTCGCCACGTCACGCTGCAGCATGCTGAATGCATGGTTGTTGCCGGCTGCATCCACCGCCTGTGGCAGGTCGATGATCACCGGGCCGTCCGGGCCCAGCAGCACATTGAATTCGGAGAGGTCGCCATGCACCAGGCCGGCACACAGCATCAGCACGATCTGGCGGATGACGAAGGCGTGGTACTCACGCGCCTCCTCAGCCTCCAGGTGCACGTCATTCAGGCGCGGGGCCGCATCGCCATCGGCGTCGGTCACCAGCTCCATCAGCAGTACGCCATCCTGGAAATCATAGGGTTTGGGCACCCGCACACCGGCATTGGCCAGGCGGAACAACGCCGCCACTTCAGCGTTCTGCCAGGCGTCCTCGGCTTCCTTGCGGCCGTACTTGCTGCCCTTGGCCATCGCCCGGGCCTGGCGGCTGTTGCGTACCTTGCGGCCTTCCTGGTATTCGGCGGCCTGGCGGAAACTGCGCTTGTTGGCCTCTTTGTAGACCTTGGCGCACCGTACCTGGGCGCCGCAACGCACCACGTAGACGGCTGCTTCCTTGCCGCTCATCAAGGGTCGCAGTACTTCGTCGACCAGTCCGTCTTCAATCAGCGGTTCGATTCGTTTTGGCGTCTTCATCAGGCTTGTGTTCGGGGTCCTGTCTGGCCTTATGGCTTGGTTGGCGAACATCCTCTCACAGGCTGATGCGTCTTGCTCGTTTGTCTGCTCAGGCGGCGGCCCAGCGCTGCGTTATCCAGTGCCGAACCACATGTGTAACCGGGGCCGCTTCGCGGCCCATCGCCGGCAAGCGCGGCTCCCACAGGTACACGACATGCCTGAAGGCTGCCTGGACTGCCCACAAGGGTCGGATGGGGTCCAAGGTCTTGGGGGCAGTCCATTTTGTGGGAGCCGGCTTGCCGGCGATGAGGCCGGTACTGACTCATCAGGGCGTGAGGCGGACGCTCGTGGTAAATGGCTAGCGGCCAATGGAGGCCTTCAATTGAAGATGGTTTGCGAGCAGGTAAGCATCATGGCCTTTGCAGCAATCGTGCTTCTTGGCATATGGCCTGAGCGGCATATCGACAGGAATCATGGACGTCCTTGTAATTCCTAATGCAGACCACACAAAATAAACCAGCTCGCACTGATGCACCACGTCCGACCCTGGAAGTCGGATGTGTGCTGCCAGGGCGCCCTGATTGAGCCTCATCGCCACGGACGACAACTAAATCTACAAGGGAATGTATGCCGGCAAAAATTCTGTTGCTTTTAACCGTGTTATCGCTAGGCGGCTGCTTCAGCACGATTGGCCACATGAGCGGGGAACGTTGCGTTTATCACGGTACCCGCGCATCGTGGGCCTGGGCAAATCACCCAGACACGTTGAGCAGTTGGCCATTTCTAATCGATACGCCGTTTTCTTTTGCGTTGGACACCCTGTTGCTGCCCTATGACCTGACGGCCTTTTTACCCGACAGCCTGGGTGGCGACCGAAGCGAATGCGTGATCAAGGGCGGGTTGAACGTCATCATGTAATCCGCCCCTTAACCCACGAACACGGGTAAAGCCCGTGCCGTCGTCCGAGTTACCTGCTTCCCCGTGAACCAACACAGGAGTGACGATGAAAGAACACAACTACGCTGTAACCATCAATTGGATAGGCAACACAGGTGAGGGTACTGCCAGCTATATGGCTTACCAGAGAGACTTCACTGTCGAGGCGCCAGGGAAAGCGCCTATCCTTGGTTCGGCCGACCCTGCTTTTCGTGGTAAACCCGAATGCTGGAACCCTGAAGACATGTTGCTGGCCTCGATCTCGGCCTGCCACAAGCTCTGGTATCTTCATCTGTGCGCCGTCAACAATGTGTGCGTGCTGGAGTACGTCGATTACCCGGTGGGCCGGATGGTCGAAGGAGATGGCGAGCGCAAGGGCCATTTCGTGGAAGCAGAGCTAAGACCTCAAATCATCATTGGTAGCCAATCAGATAAAGATCTTGCAATGCGCTTGCATGACGATGCTCACCACGAGTGTTTCATTGCCAACTCGGTCAACTTCCCAATCAAATGCAAGCCTGTTATCAACTATCGAAGCTAACGAAAGTCTGGGGCTACGGGGATGGTACAAATCTCTGCGTAGCCCTCTGGAATCCACCATGAGTCACCTGCGATAGCATCGTCGATAACAGCGACTCTTGCGACTTGGCTTTCCTTTAGAAATGCCAACCTTGAAAAGCATTGATGGAAGGTAGGCGGTGGCAGCTTTTGATCAAATGATCATAGCGCTGCGACCTACTCACACCTCTTAGCGAGACGGTGCCTTATAGAAGCTGGGAGCGAATCGCCGAGCTTCTGCCGAATCAGTGGAACCCGCTCAGAAATCGTCCCTCCCGATGGCTATCGACGCGCCGTGCAGTGCATTTCCGGAGCCTGATAGCCCCATACTACGGTGGCCTCACCTTGGTGCTCCCATAAACTCTCATTTTGCCCCTTGTAGCGCGCGCCGCTGGCGCTCTGTTCTATGTACATCAGCGAACTGCGGTCACCGAACTCGACGATAGCCGTGGGCGGCTCGGTGCGGAAGAAGAAGGCAACCACTTCCTTGGCCGGGTTGCCGTCACACTGGTAGGACACCGGACCGGTGGCCTCGACCAGCCGATAGCGGGCCTGCAGTTCGGCGATGCGCAGGCGGTAGCTGTCGGCGATGCAAGTGGGCTGGTCCGCGCTTTTCCAGCAATCGTTGCGACCCTTGATCCAGCCCCGTTGCTCGGCCTTGAGCACCGGCGGATGTTCATTGCCGGCCTTCTGCTGTGCGGCTGTGTAGACCTCGGCCATTTGCCGGTCCAGTGCCGAGAGCGACTCGCTCTGGCAGATCTGCTGTTCGATGCTGCCGGCCTCGACCTGAGTGCAGTTGAAGGCAGGTCCCGCAGCTAGGACGTGCGATTGAGGCAAGATGAGCAGCAGGGGAAGAAGCCAGTGCTTCATGGGAGCCACCATTAGCGATTTAGAATACTGGGCTCAGTCTAGCGCTGTGCTCAATTGCGTGGAGGATGCCCCAGCTTTTGTCGGCGGCTAATGACTGCTAATGGCCATAGCTCCCTCCATGAAGGGCAGCTATGGGCCGTTGGCAGTCATCCACCGCCACCCGCGATAGCACGCTGCACATTCGACAGTGGTTGGGCGTCGCTGATGTCGCTGCCTGACCTTTCGAACGAGGAAAACCGACGATGTGCCATTGGTCGCAAAGCCGGAGCGCTCGGGCTATTCAATAGAATCCGAAGAATAGTCGGCATCCAATTGTCACTACAGACATTAGTGCAGCATCCATTTGCATGGAAACAGCCATTGCATAATCAGGCAAGATAAATGGCTTTTAGCCATATTTCACTAATCGCCAATGATTCTAAATGGGCGATAGCCATTTTTTCAAGCGTGACTAAGCTCGTAAGCGCGCAACGGATATTAGGGATGTACGCGCGCTTACCATGACGGATCTATTAAAGGAGTATGAAAATGGAAAGCTTCGCTATCGCCGCATCACAAATCAACTGGAATGGTGGCCAACGGATTACGTTGAGCCCTGGTGATACCGCCACCTGCACGACGTTACGTCCGGGCCAGATATACGGGATTTTCCTGTATAACTCGGCGGGGAGTGACAATAATGCCACCGTCAGTGTGGTATGGAGCAATAGCCAGCCTCCGGCACGGATTACCGTGCCAGGTACCACGGCTAATGCAGGTTTGGCCTCATTGGGCTTCGTTTCGGGCACCGACACCCAGACCATTTCGGTCTCCTTACCAAGCAACAGTGGCATAGCCCAGGTCGAACTGTGGTTGGGCAGTACCAGCATGCCGACCAACACCAGCGGGATTAACAATAACCCCTTGCAGGCCAATGGCGAGCAATACCCTTTCAACAAATACAGTCGCTATTATGCGGTGCCGCCATCAAAATGGATGAATCTGACCATCGCCAGCAAGATCACCCAGTTTATCTCGTGCCAGTTCCGCGAAGCCGCTGCGACGGTGTTTGTTGTGAATGAAACGTCCAACGGCTTACTGGCTGGGCAAGTTACCAATATTGGGCCTACCGCTTCGGAGCCCGGAGCGGTTAGCATTGTGGCGACACAGATTCAAAGTGTCAGCACTAACTTGCAAGGTGACGGTACGCAGTGGGTCTGGATGGACGCTGATAGCCCACAAGACTCTACGAGCGCCAGTATTTCCCTGCAGTCGCTGTAAAAGCGCAGTCCGCTGAAATAAAAGAGTCATGCCCAGCGTGGCTCTTTTGTTTTGCGTCAGTGGCCTCATAGTGCCTTGTCAACACTAAGCTCCAGCCGGTTATTTGCACCTTCACCGAAAGTAATGCGCGAATTTTGTATGGCGTGCGGCTCTCGACTTTATTCTGGTCACGCTGTGAAGGTGAATATGCCGGCTGGATATCCATAGCGCTAGGAACGCTTGATACCTCCCCACGTGCCGACGCATCAAAGACATGCGCACGTCGACTACGCTGCGCCCTGGTAGACACAGGCCAGCATTCTGTCTCGGCTCGGCTCACCGATATAGGTCGATACTCGCTATCAACAGCAGTTGCCGATTTGCACCGAACGCCCAGAACATAAGTGTGCTTGCGGTTGACCTCCTCGCCCATTGCCGTAAAATCCCGCGCCCGAAATTCAGCAGGCATGGCGAGAGGGAGCTTCAATGCAACGGGTGATGATCATTGGTCAGCCAGGGTCTGGGAAAAGTACCCTGGCGCGCAAGCTCGGTGAACGTACAGGCTTGCCGGTCGTGCATATCGACACGATTCATTGGCAGCCAGGGTGGGTCGAGCGGAGCCGGGACGAGAAGACGCGTCTTTGTCATGAGGTCGAGGCCCGTGAGCGCTGGATCTTCGAAGGTGGGCATTCGGCCACATGGAACAACCGGCTGGCCCGGGCTGACATGTTGATTTGGATTGATCGCTCGGCACCGCTTCGATTCTGGCGCGTGTTCCTCAGAGCGATGTGGAACCGCGGTCGCACCCGACCTGACTTGCCGGACAACTGTCCGGATTTGCTGGCCAACCTGCCGGAGTTTTTCAGGTTCATGTGGCGGACGAAAACCTCGTCGCGCGAGGTGATGAAGCGATTGGTGCTAACGGCCCCGTCGAGCTGTCGCGTGGTCTGCCTGCGGAGTAATCGAGATACCGATGTTTTTCTCGCGAGTGTGGGCACACAGCCTGGTCAGGTTACCCCAGGTCATTAGATGCTAAATCGCGAGTGAGGCGCTGCTGCGTGACCGCCAAGAATTTTTGTGGATCGCTAATGAAAGCGTAAGGAAGACACCGAGTAGCTATATGCTCGTGTGAAACAGCGATCAGTCTGAAGCCGTGTCCGGAATGTCTGCAATGTATCGATAGCAGCCAGCGACTCAACGCTCTGTGGTCAGTTCCGGCCTCATCGCCGGCAAGCCGGCTTGTATGGTTAGACTTGAAGGGGTGGTGGGACTAAATGCCGGATTCTGACTGTTGACGCAGTACAGACTGTGGGAGACATCGCCCCACCCCTTCCACCAAAGCGCCGATAAAGAATGCATCGTTTGCAAACGACGATAGAAGCAAGCCAGCGCCTCTTGGTGAAAACCCTTCAAGCTCAAAAACCATAACGCGAGGAGCCGCCCATGGCAATGCAGGTAAACAAACTGATCGTGGGTGCGGATGTCGCAAAAGCCGAATTAGTGATTCATCACGATGATCGTGATGAAATTATCAGGCTGAAAAATACCAAGCCCGAAATCAAAAGCTGGCTAAAGCAACAGCCCCTCGGCACTGCAATCGCTGTTGAGGCGACCAATGTCTACCATCTGGACCTGGTTGAGCTAGCCCATGGCTTCGGTTTCGACGTTTATGTCATCGATGGTTTCCAACTGAGCAACTACAGGAAAAGTGTTGGAGGGCGGGTTAAAACTGACCCCTCTGATGCTCGGTTGCTGTCCCGATTTTTGAAAAACGAGGGCGACGATCTTCGTCCTTGGACCCCGCCTCCTGCTGTCTACGGCAAGCTTCAGAGCCTCCTTCGACGCAGAGCTGTCTTGGTGACTGCTCGCACTGCATTAGCTCAGAGCTGGACAAACGAAAGCCTGCTGAAGGCCGCCTTCAAAACCTTCGTAACATCGATAGATCGGCTGGATCAGCTGATACAAAAAAAGATTAAGGAAGTGCTACGAGAGGCTGGGCTGCACGAGCAAGTTGCCCGCTGTCAGGCGGTAGAGGGAATTGGGTTTCTTACCGCTACAGCCCTGGTAATGGCTTTTGTAAGGGGCGAGTTCAAGAGCAGTGATTCGTACATCGCATTCCTGGGAATGGACCTACGGGTTAATGATTCTGGAGAGAAGAATGGACGTCGTCGGCTCACCAAGCGCGGCTGCTCGGAAATCCGTCGTTTGCTGCATAACGCAGCAATGGCGGCCAGCAGGTCGGCCGCTTGGAAAGGGGTATATGAGCAGTATCGAAACAGCGGTAAGGCAACGACCCAGGCGTTGGTAATTCTGGCCAGGAAGCTCGCACGAGTGGCATTCGCCCTGATGAGAAATCAGGACGAATACGTCACCAAAGGCGGGAAAATGGCTTGCTGATAACCATAGAATCTCCCACAAAATGTCAGCAACCTTCAGGCATGCGGTATACCTTGTGGGAGCCGCGCTTGCCGGCGATGGGCCGCGAAGCGGCCCCGGTTACAAATGTCTGCTTTGGGTCCAGGCTGTGTAAAAACGTTGGTGCGATCCGGCTGCTAGAAAATCGCCAGGGTTTCGCGTTCCTTCTCGAAATCTGGGTTAACTGAAACCAAGCCATTACAGATTTCACGTACGCTTGCGCGTTTACGAGATGCGTTTGGCTTTTCACACAGCCTGAACCCACTGCAGCCGCTCGAGGTGTCTATGAAACCAAGGGCGATTCACTGATTCTAAGCGCTTGGCACCGATCACATATGCTCTACGCAGCTTGCCATCGGCCGTCGGCTCCACTGTGATAGCAGTGCAGGTCTTGCGCGAATCCGATCAAACCCGATTGAGTATCTGGGCAATCTCCTGGGCAAATGCCTGTGGCTGCTCAAGCATCATCAAATGGCCCACCTCACGCATGATCGTGATGCTGGCCGACTGTGCTATCGCCCAGTCAGGCACATCCCATTCAGCTCGGGAGCGCTCTCCGGCTAGCAGGTGCACAGGTACAGAAGAAAATACCGTCTTCAATGCATCGTGGTAATAATCACCTCCGGTCTCGACCAGTACTGATCGGGCCATGGCTTGCACTGTGCTGGAGGGTTGATGAGCCAACCAGGCCGCAGCAACCTCAAGGCGTTGCTGGCTGAAAGCAACCCCTGCGCGCTCCATCCAAGCTCTCGGGTTTGCACGAAAGCCGCCTAGCAGAGCCTCTGCTTCCTGCGCTGACATTTTCGCCACACTCGAAGACCAGAACGCATCTTTCAGTGAAAAATTGCCCTCTACGCTCGTGATGCTAGCTACCTCATCTCGATAACGCCTCGCATAGAGCATGGCTACAACCCCACCCACGGAGTGACCGACCAGGTGTACTCGCCCACCGGGCGCATACTTCCTGATCTCTCGATGCAGGTGCTCGATCTGAGAGGGGATGTTCACACAGCATGGCGTAACAGTACTCAGACGCCCATATCCGAGGAGGTCAGGCACGACGACCGGCAGAGGACACAGGCGTTTATGCAGGGCGCTGTGGTCAAGGCAGCCGATAAGGCCGTTAATGAACACTACGGGCGTTTCCTTGTGCATGAGTGCACCCCGATGGCATGAAGAATGATGGATCTTGCACGCTTTAGATGGACTCTCGCCAGCATCTGTTTTTTGCATTGACGCATGCACAGACGGTGAACAAGCAAAGAGCTGGCCGGTGAACCACTCTGAAGGCAGCACTCAAGTCTGTTGAGGTGAGTGACGGTGTGGGTTGCTCTACTTAAGGCCGTATGATTTCTGCAGTGAGGCCCAGCTCTGGGTCGAAAGTCGTCAGTCGCCAAGGGCTGCTATCGACCCTAGCGCCGTTCGCGGAAGGTAGTAAACGGCCGCCAGTGGACGTTCGCGTGGAAAGCTCGCATCAAAAGACATCAGATTGAAGGGTTGCGCGGTGATAATAAAGCATGCTCTCGTCCCACTCTCCAGACCCACCTGTCATTCATGCCTGAGTAGCCGATGCTGAGCTCTACCCTTATCAACGGCCGATTGAGAATTCCACCGTTGCAGGACGACCCCCTCGTGCCCTGGTGGAGTTTCACGAAAACGGTACTAGCCGCGACAGCCCTGACATTAGTCCGCGACGGCAGGCTTGACCTGGATGCTTCGCTTCCCGAGGGTGTATTCACTCTGCGCCAACTTCTGCGTCACGAGGCTGGGCTCGCGGACTATGGCGAACTTCCCGAGTACCACGCCGCCGTAGCCAATCATGAGTCTGCATGGCCCGTAGGCGAAATGATGCAGCGCCTGGATGGGCACCGACTCCGATACAGCCCAGGAGCGGGTTGGCGTTACTCGAATGTTGGTTTCATGCTGGTAGCCCAAATCATCGAGCGTGCTGCCGACCTGTCGATTGCAGACACTGTCAGACAGCAAGTCCTGAGGCCGCTCGACCTATCGACGGTTCGTTTTGCAACTGAGCGCGCTGAACTGAATGGGAATCACCTGGACAGGTCGTTGAGTTACGACCCCGGCTGGGTCTATCACGGACTGCTGATTGGCCCTGTTTCACAAGCTGCCCGGCTCTTGGATGGTGTGCTTGCTGGAGACGTCCTACCTGACAATCTGATTCGGGAAATGCAGGCCACACGAGTACTGGGTGGCCCAATGGCAGGTCGGCCTTGGTTGACGCCTGGTTACGCGCTCGGCCTGATGCGAGGTGCAATCGAGGGTGACCTGATATTGGCTGGGCATACCGGATCGGGGCCAGGCAGTGTTATTGCGGTTTATCGGTGTGATGTTGGTGACTCCGCCGTATGCTGTGCAGTTCACTCGGTGGGGGCGCAAGAGGCAGGTATTGAAAAGCTGGTAGTTCAAGAAATACGAGAGGCGCTAGCAGTGACACGCTGAAGTTATGCGTGCCACTCGGGGCGCCTCTCCTCGCAACGCCTGCCTTGGGTCGAACGCAGCCAATCCCGGCCGGCAGATCTCGACCCAGAGCTGCCGGTGGCGAACGGCTGGAAACGCCATTCCGGGTAAGATCACTCCCTAACAACTTTGTGACCCAGTACATATACCTTTAACGGGATTTTTCGGGTGATGGCCCGCTACATCGAACTTTCCCATCCAGCAACGTAAGCGCCAGTGAATGATCTCGACATGAGGATATCCGGGCCACCCTCGTAAAGCGCCAGATCGCGGATAAAGTTGGGACAGGCCCAAGTGAACGTCTTTTCAAGGCTCTTTTACCAGGATATCGCTCATTTTTCGGGCTTGCGTCCGCAGCGCCTCACTGAACAAATCCACCGCCGCCGAGCCTGGCCGGTGATTAGGGCGAATCATCATCACCTGGTAACGAACGCAAACACCTAGCTGGCGAATCGACAGTCCACTCTGCACGGCTTCCAGCCCACTCAGCGGGTTGATAACCGCCACGCCCAGCCCTTGCCTAACCATAGCGCACACCGATGCCGCGTTGGTGGTCTCGATGACCGTGCGCCTGTTGACTCCGGCGATTCTGAAATGCTGATCCAACTGCTGCCTGTACGTATCGAGGCTGGATAGGTTGATGAAATCCACCTCGTGAAAATCCCTTAGCTCAAGCTGAGTCTTCTGTAACAAGGGGTGCTGGTTCGGCAACACGCAGACCATCTTGGCGCTGAACAACAATTCGCCGGACGTCCCTCGGGGAATCTGCTCGACTTCGGTCAACCCAAGGTCGTGTTGCTGGGCGACCAGCGACTCTTCCAGTAATGGTGACTCCTGAGCCGTAATGCCTACGCTCACGCCTGGGTGATGCTGATGGAAGTGCCGACATACCTCGGGTAGGAGAGTCTGGGAGAAGAGTGGCAGGCAGGTGATGGCCAGCCTCCCATGTTCGAAGTTGCGAATGGCCTGAGCGTACCGATCGATACGTTCGAGGCCAATGTAGGAAAGCTCAACTTCATCGATCAACAGCAACGCCTGCGCCGTGGGCTTCAAGCGGCCACCCTCGCGATCGAACAAACGTAGCCCAAGCAGCTGTTCCAACCGTGAAAGTTCACGGCTGATGGTGGGTTGTGAGGTGAAGAGAAGACGTGCGGCACCCGTGACGCTTCCGGCTGACATGACGGCTCGAAAGATCTCGATATGGCGAAAGGATAGCTTCACAGCGGTACCAGAAAGTATGGAATGGTCATATCAGATATGAATCTATTCCAAAAAAAAAGCTATTTTTATGAATGCTCGTCTTGCTCCATCCTCATGGTCCCCCTGGACGAGGACTATTTATGAGCGACTCTGCACCGTTCGAAGTATTGGCCGACGCGGTTCGACGACACGGCTCACCCCTATGGGCATACGACGCTAAAACCATCATCAATCGTATCGAAAATCTGCAAGACTTCGACACGGTTCGCTACGCGCAGAAGGCCAATCCAAACGTGCATATCCTGCGCTTGATGCGGGCACGAGGCCTGGTCCTTGACGCCGTCTCAATAGGTGAAATCGAACGGGCCCTGGCTGCGGGGGCATCGTTCGATGGCCACCCAGCGGGGGTGGTGCTGACGTGCGATGTGCTGGACCAGGTGACACTGGCCCGGGTGATCGAGTCAAGGATAGAAGTGAACGCGGGCTCAATTGACATGCTCCGGCAGTTGGGCGAGCGCTCCCCAGGACACCGGGTTTGGATTCGGATCAACCCTGGGTTCGGCCATGGACATAGTCGCAAGACCAACACGGGCGGTGAAAACAGCAAACATGGTATTTGGCACGAACAGCTGCGCGAGGCGCTTGACTGTATCAGGACCTACGATTTGCATCTGGTAGGCGTGCACATGCACATCGGCTCAGGGGTGGATTACGAGCACTTGGAGCAGGTTGCTCGATCGATGATTGAGCTTGTTGGTCAGCTAGATAGGGATATCGAGGCTTTCTCGATTGGCGGAGGACTGTCTGTTCCGTATAGACGCACCGACACGCCGGTCGATATCCAGCGCTACTCTCGGACATGGGCGGCGGCCCGGAAGGAAATCGAGGACGTACTTGGCTATTCCGTGCGAATGGAGATAGAGCCGGGCCGATATCTGATCGCAGAGTCGGGCTACCTGGTGACCGAGGTCCGCGCCGTGAAGCAAATGGGCCGCAATACTTTCATCCTGGTTGATGCCGGCTTTAACGACTTGATGCGGCCGGCCTTGTACGGCAGTTACCACCGCATGACGTTGCTAGACGCTAACGGGATTCCGGTGTCTCGCCCTTTGCAACCTACCATGGTTGCTGGGCCGCTGTGCGAGTCTGGCGATGTTTTCACCCAGGATGAACATGCCCTGGCTGCCCAAGACCTCCCGCAGGCCCATGTCGGTGATCTTCTGGTGATCCATGATTCGGGCGCCTATGGTGCTTCGATGTCTTCAAACTACAACAGTCGGCCTTTGTTGCCCGAGGTCTTGATTGAGAACGCAAGTTTTCGAGTGATTAGGCGACGACAAGATATACAGGACCTTCTGAACATGGAGCTGTGCATATGAGGCGTTCCACCCTGGATCATTTGGTCATCGTGGCACCGACCCTTACGTCAGGCGCGCAACTCGTCGAGCACCAACTGGGGGTGCAGTTGCAGCCGGGAGGTAAGCATGCGCGTATGAGTACACATAACTTGCTGCTGCGGTTAGGGGAGTCTTTTTATCTCGAGGTAATTGCCCCCGACGCTATGGCGCCCTTACCCACTAGACCAAGGTGGTTCGGCCTAGATGAGCTGAGTGCACAAGCAGCTCCATATCTAGCCCATTGGGTAGCGCGTACAGAGCATCTAAATGCCGCAGACGAAAGGCTCAAGAAGGCTTTTGGAATGATTGAGCCGATGAGCAGGGGAGCGCTGTCGTGGAATATTTCGATTCAGCCTGACGGCCGGTTACCGCTGGGTGGGGTAGTGCCTAGCCTGATCGACTGGGGCGACTCGGAGCATCCAGCACAGAGGCTCGCTGATAAGGGCTGCCAATTGCAACGCTTGGAGATCGTTCATCCCGATCCAGAGGGAGTGGAACATCACCTTGAGACTATCGGCTTTTCCGGACCGGTCAGTGTCCTGCGGAGTGAGCGATATGGTCTGCAGGCATACATCGAGACTACCAATGGTCTTAAAGTCCTGTAGCCCTAGCGATGTTCAGGCTGGACTTTACGATTAGGCTCTCCCGGGCGAGACCAAAAGCGTCAGCATGTAGTAGAAGCGGACAGGCCACGGAATTCCGCTTTGGGTCGATAGCGGCCTGTCATGAACGGCTATCGACCCATAGCGGCCAACTGCGGAAGATAAACTTCCCAGGTTAATCAGGCAGCTCACAATCCAAAGCGCCGCGTAGGACCCCAATAACGTCATCAACAGAGGGGCCTTGTACCGATGGTGGCACAGGGCGTTCACAAAATTCCCGCCAGACAAACAGCATCAGTTCTGCACCATCCGTTTGCAGTAGCCCGCTGTCGATCGAGCCGAAGGTTTGCAGCAGCCTATACCTTTCGTCCAGCCAGAATAATGCTTCCACCCAGTCATACACTGGGATGAAGTGGAAGTGTATGGAGTAACCGGCATCATGCCCAAAGCGACCGATATACAGGCGTTTGGGTCGAAGATCAGCTTCGATGGCATGCTGGATTCGCGCCTGCAACACGCCCAGCTCCGCTTGCGCTTTGATCGGCAGCGCTGCCAGGGAACTGGTCATCTGCTTGGCACTGAGTATCAAATAGCCCGGCAACGCACTGTCCATGCGGTGATTGAGAATCCAATACCTGGATTCATGGATGATGAAGCTAGACGGTACGTCCATTGGGCTGCCCTGAGTGGATCGGTTGCAGGGTAGCATTGCGACAGATCGATGTCCGAGTATGGCGGTTTGCAGCCCTTCTAGAAGGGCTGCTAGGGGTCAAGATCTGCCGACCGTGACTGGCTGCTTTCGACCTAAAGCGACCCTTGGTGGAAGGCAGCAAACGGTTGCATGGCTTCCAGGCCGAGACCCGCGAGGTGCCGCACCTGCTCATCGGCATCCTGGGTTGCCAGGCGTAGCGCCTCGATGGCTCGAAGCGCGTCGTCGGGCAGCAGGCCACGGTTATTCAGCCCACTCACGGCGTGACGACGAATGGCTACGTGGGGTGAAGCCAAACCACGCAAGGCTTCGTTGACATCGGCGGTGGTGGTGTCGATCTGACCGTAGACGTCTACAAGGGCCTCTTCAACAGCAGCCGCGAGCTCAGGACGCTGATCCAGCAGACGCTCAACAGGTGTGTAGTCCAGCACCGGTGGCTCCACGCTCCGCCAGCGGAAACCGTCAAAGTTGGCGCAGATCCCCGCCACAGCGACGTCGAACGCTTGCTGCATGAGCCAGTCGAAATCCTCGAGGTAACCCAAGGCCTTTGCGCACCAGTTGCGGGTCGGTTGTTCACAGGCCTCTATAGCCTGCCGGCGCAGGGCCTGAATGACGGGCTCATCAGCCATGCCAGCCAGCCCGAGAATGCGCGCGGCAGCGGTAGGCTCTTTGTGCCCGTTGAGCTGTTCGATAAGCGCTGCCTGTGCCGGACGGCCGTTGGCAATCAGCCAGCGCTCTGCGTCCTCCCCCGAAATGCCATCCGAACAATGCAAGCGGCTGGCGTAGAACGCGGCCTGCTCGGCGAGCGGCAAGGCAGCGACTGCGCGCTGGGTGTTTTCAATGGCCAGTTCGACCGGGAAATTTTCCTCGAACTGCTGGCGGGTCATGCTGCGCTTGGCCAAGGCCATATAGCCAGCAAAGTCATGAAAGATCACCACGAAACCAGGCGTCACACCAGGATGCTGAGCGAAATGGCGGCCCAGCGCCCTGGCGGCACGGCTAGCGGTGACCAGCAAGCGTTGCTCAGCCGCTTGCCATTGGCGGGGGCCAAGCCGGTTGGCGTGGGCTTGCAGTTCATCATCAAGCCGCGTGAACGACTCACCCGCGCAAATCTCCCAATCCCAGCGCCAGTCCGCCGGGTTCCACTTCACCGAACTGAAGCTTTCATCTTCCTCGTCGGGGTAGTCTTCGCTGAGTGCTTGCAGGCTGTTTGCGGCAAAGCTGGGCAGCGACAAAACCGCCCCTTCTTCTCGGTAGCTGGCATGAAAGGCTGCGGCGTACAAAGGGCTGCACCCCTCATCGAGCAGCGTTTGCAATGCCTGCCTGGCGGCGTCGAACAGCGCCAGTTCCAGCGCTTTCCAATTCATCATTCAGGTCCTTGCCGACAAGTAGAGTTCAGCCGAGCAGATCGAGCATCCCCTCAAGGGTGCTTTCCAGACGGGCTAATTCAATGTGCGTACCATCGCCATATTCAGCGGTACGCAGCGCACACTCAATGATCACCGTGAGCCCCCGAGGGGCTCGATGGCCGGGGTACTTGCGCAGCTTGAGTTCGACCCGGGTCGGGCTCAACCAGGTGCTGAGGTCTGCTGACCATAGAGGATCCTGAAAGCCAAACACCACGTTTGCGTTTTGGGTATCGATGATTTGCGGCGGGAACACCCAGTGCGTGTTGCCTGCTTCCCACGGGGTCGCCTGGACTTGGTAGCGACCGTCTGGAGACAAGGACAGTATTTCAATTTCACTCATGAGTGTGCGTTCGCAAAGGCGTGGCCATCGAAGGCGCCTACTTGGAACGGGTCGAAGATGTATTTGACATGGCAGGTAATCATGAAATCAGTCCTTGATTCGGGAGCCCATCATATGGGGTAACGGCTGCCGGTCAAGACTGACTGCTTTCGACCCATTGCAGACACTCACGGAAAGGAGTACTGCAAACCGAGGCCTCCGATCGCCATTACTGCTGGCTCTGGCTTGACAGCACTCTTCAAATTCACTGCACTGAAATGCGTTCAGGGACGAACCAAGGAACCAGCCATGGGCAAGACGCCATCCTGTTCCCGGGGGGCATCCTCCGTGCCTCGGTTTTCATTCCGGTGGGCTTGTTTCTGGTCTGCCTTACATTTTGGTTGGTTGAAGACCGCTTGGGCTTTGTAGTTCACGCCCAACGCGCCCGAGGCAATGTCAGCGCTGTGAACGCGGGCGGCAGTCATCCACAAATCGACTTTAGGGACGCCACTGGCAGAGTGATCAGCTCACCCGAAAATGGGTTGATCTTCGGCTACGCGATAGGCGACCGGGTTAACGTGTTGTATCGCCCTGAAGCGCCCGCTACGACCGCACTCATCGATGACCGAGGCGCGCTGTGGGGCGCGAGCCTGCTGGCCGGTCTGTTCGCTTGCGTATTCGCGTTGGGAGGTAGCCGCTACCACCTGGCCGCATGGATTTACCGACGCCGGATGGCGCAACTAGTTGAAATGGTTTGCGACCACCGCCGGCCTTTGGGTAGTGCGCCTCAATCAATGCCACCAAACAGCTCCACGGCACCATCTGTTCCATCTCGGCCATGAAACGCTCGCAACGGGTTTGCTTGCGCTTACCGGCGTTACTGGAAATCGGAAAAGCTCATCTGACTCATGAGATGGAGGGCTTGTAGAGGGCAGTGGACGGAGGGCTATTTCAGCACAGGTCAGACGGCCTGTGCTGTCTTGATCGGAGAATCCCTAAGCTTCAACGATATACATAATGGGAAATGGTTAGAGCAATGAGCAGTACGATTTGAATAGCTAACATGCTCACCAATAATCGTCTCATGTTGGGCGGGAAACGTTTAACTTCATTTAAGTCAATCAAGCCTCTGCGCAAAAAAATTGACGGTATCGCCAGTACCAAAGAGATCGACCCCGTGCGCATGACTTTGCCCAGCAAGCCTGCATGCTGGAATATTTTTTTATTGCCGGTCACGTACGTACAGTTCGGAAGAAACGACTCAAAGTGCTCGGTGTATTTATGTGCGATGTAGCACAGCACGATCATAGACAGAATTATGGGCGCAAGGATCAACAGCGCAATCAATCCAGGGTCAACTGCATTCACTCCGATACCTCACGATATAAAAAATCACCCACCATCTCGCCTCCCCAGCTCCCGGTGTCTCCGAAGATTTTACCGCCAACTGCACCGCCTACCACAACACAAACCAGCGCTCCAGGGCCGCCTGTAGTAACCCCCGAGGCTGCCGCCCCCAGGCTACCCAACAAAGACGTGCCTTCAACATATTTGGCGCGACGGCATTGCTCCTCCCGGCCCAGTGTGCAGGGTTTATGAATCGACAAGCCTGTGGCGGCCATATCCAGCGCAGTACCGATATACGAACCCTGCCAAGGGTCAGTACTGAAATGAGCCTTCATGTGCTCGCTTACAACCTCAAGCGAATGATGAGCATCTTGGGCATCAAGGGGCTGCTCGAAGCGATCAAGGCGTGAACTGGCCTACTGAGGCGCCGGCATGCATGCCCAAAAGACCTCAAGAACGACTCACATCGCCACATACGCCCCAGCACGGCGATTAGAGCTAAACCGCGCAATTTTTCGCCAGTTTTGCAAGCCTCCCTAGATCCCCGCGCCCTTTAACGCATTTCGCGTGTTTTCACACAGCCTGGGTCGAAAGCAGACGTTGGTGAACGCCATATGGCAACCAAAACGAAACCCGCAGGGATCTGTGCTATTTGGTGTTGGCCCTGCACCGACCCAAAGTTGAGCGTCGGTGCTTGCAGCAATGGGCGGTGGTCAACGACTTCCAAAGATGTGCTGACGCGGTTGTCAACACAGCGGGTGACTGCCTAACTTACGCAAAGTGAGTTGGGCGGACGCTTACCCTAGGCGGGCTTAATCCTCTGTTCTAACTCGGTAGAGTCCAGTTTCCCCAGCAACAACTCCCCCGTTGACGACCATAATATAAGGGGTCTTTTGCGGGTACTCGGAACGGTTGCGGCTTTTGCTCTCAGAAGGGTTGTCTGGGCTACCGGCTGGAAACTGCCAGAGTATAATGCCGTCAGCTGACAATGCGCACGTTAGCGGAGTCATTTTTTTTCCCTCCGCGAGCATCTCTTTCTGTACATCTTCGGGTACACCAACCTTCAGCGGCACGCGCTCCCAGTCGTCAGGTAAGTCACCTTGGACAAGCACTGCAAAGCCGTTGCCATCTTTAACGATTTTCAAGGCTGCTTCATTATCGGGACGACTGGCGAAACTACCGACAAATCCGTCACAGGAGTAATCAGCCGCCGTTGCTGTCGTGCCAAAGGTCAGTGCGATGAGCGAAAGAAATGTAATACAGGTTACTTTCGAGACTGGCAAACGGAGAAATTTACGCATGAAAAGTCCTTTATGGATGTGATTTGACTCAGGGCGTAAGCCGTCCCCAATAAGGGGCTTATTCTACGCGGTAGCAGTGGATCTGTCAGGCTGCGAAGATATCGATGCGCTGCTGAAATTTTTGCAAGAGGGATCACTGGGGCTGCTGATTTATCAGGCTATTCCCCTCTTGCAACGCCCTATGTCGTTAAAAACGAGAGACGCATGACCAACTATTTATTTCTGCATTACCAATACCCATGACGGGGTTTCATCGACGGCCAAGTGGAGTTAACACCGACAAGAACTACATCGCGATTGGTACCGCATAACCTGCTGATACCTCTGCGCACACGATTTTGTCTACCTCCGTCAGAAGGCTGAGCGCCGATATCTTTTTCACCACCACCAGCGCAGTGCTGCTGTCTGTGACAATCCGCCGGCATGTAGGGTCCGCACTGGGTCGATAGCGGTCAGTCGTGAACGGCTCCAATCGACTCATCGCTGCCCTTCACATAGGGCGGCAGTCGGCCAGAAGTAGACGCCGGACAGGCCAGCTAGCCCGCCTCGATCAGATTCGAGGTCTGCTAAATTGCCGTACTTCCGGGGTCTAGTTATCAGTCGCTGGCGAGGGCACAAGTTTTGAGGGAACATTCGGGGCATTAGGTACTAGCCACCAAGGAACGGAAATGGCATTGACCAGCAAGATCACCCCCTACAACCCCACGTGGCCCGCCCGCTTTCTGGCAGACAAGCCACTCATCGCTTCGGCCTTTGGCGATGAACTGATTGCCATCCAACATGTTGGAAGTACCTCCGTTCCAGGACTCGCGGCGAAGCCCGAGATCGATGTACTCATCGAGGTTCACGATCATAGCAACGCCTCGGCGCGGGACGAGGTGTTGATGGGTTTGGGGTATATACGAGGAAGTGATCTGTCGGAAGGGCATCATTTCTATCGGCGTAATGTGGATGGGATTCGCACGCACAAGCTCCACGCTTGTGTTCGTGGCCACATTGCGATCACCCAGATGCTGGGGTTCAGAGATTTGCTCAGATGCAATGCCTCAATGCGCCAGCAGTATGAAGCGTTGAAGCTCCAACTGGAGTCGAGCAATACGGGTGGAATGGCTGAGTATCTGGAGAAAAAGTCTCCGTTTATTATCGCGGCACTACTACATGCCGGTATTGCCGTTCCTGGATGACTGAAATATCGCTAAGCGACCCAGTATCAAGTGTCTGCATTGGGTGGAAAGCAACCCATCCCGACCGGCAGCTTTCAACCCGAAGCCGGCATTGGTAACGGGGGCCGCGTTGCGGCCCATCGCCGGCAAGCGCGGCTCCCACAGGAGGGGCGCAGGCCCGGAGGCTGGTGACATACCTTTGGGCGACGCGTGCCGCCGGTGTACGGCAGCTACCGACGCGTCGCGCAAATGCCAAAATTGCTCAGCTGCAGCTCGTGGAGTTCAGGTCGTTGATCACATCGTCGAACGCGCTACCGAAGAACTTGGCATCATGTTCGATCGGGTTGTTGTGCTTCCATGCCATCTGGCGTTGCTCATTGTATTTGTAGCCACCGGATCTGGCGGTATCGATAGCTTCACGGCCCTTGCCGACAAACTGATTCAGGCGGCTGAGCATCACGCTGCAGCCTGGGCCGGTTGCCGTGTTCTGCTTGTGCCAGCCTTCAATCATCTGCGCGGTTTTACCCAGGCTTTCTTCAAACGGCTTGACCGACGCCTCGGCCCCGGCCGACTGGAAGAAGTCGGTGGACAAGCGCATCGATTGCTTGGCGTATAGCACGATCCCGGCGCGGTAATACGCCAGCGAGTCCTTTTCGGCCTCGTCGAACGCCTGTCGGGTGTTGACTTCATCGCGCTTGGCCAGGCCGTCATAGAACTTGGCCTGCTCGATGGCAACGCCCTCGAGCGCTGCATCCAGGGCCGGCTCCATCGCCCTGGCCTTCTGGCCACCATCGCTCAGGTAGCCTTTGGAGGCGGCGTAGTTGGCGAGTTCGCTGTGGACGGGCTGGAGCTTGTCCAGCGCCACCAGCATCGCTTTTGCTGGCGCGTCCAGGTCCGGCATGGGTGACGGCAAGGCCAGGGCCTTGTTCAGGTTGTCGCGCAGGAGGCTGATGTCGTAGGCGTTGAACAGGTAGTACTCCGACAGCTTGTTCTTGGACTGCAGGTCCTTCGAATACTCTGTTCGGCGGTGATCCAGAATGGCCGCAAAATTGCCACCGCTGTTGGCGGCATCGACATAGGCGTTGTACTTCTCGATCTCGATTTGTTCGGCGCTGGGTTGTTCGGCCGCAACCTGGCCTTGAGGGGCCGTCGCACTGCGAGGTGCTTGCGCGTTGTCACAACCGGCCAGCAGAACCCCTGCGGCGATCAGCAGTCCTAGCCATACCCTGCTTGCTTGCATCGTCTTCATCCTTGTCTTGTCCTGGGGCGACCAGCTGCTGACACATTGCCATCAGCCGGGCGCGGTATTCTAGAGGCTCAATACTCGATGAAGTTCAAGCAGGGCCTGCCTTTTTACATTTTTGTGGCCGGTCTCGCATTCTGCCTCGGTGACAGCACCGTAAACTTGCATTCGGAACGAAAAGGAATTCGCCATGATTGTCGGGATTGACCTTGGTACGACCAACAGCCTGGTCGCGGTATGGAACGAAAACACCAGTGAGCTGGTGCCCAATGCCCTGGGGCAATTGCTGACGCCCTCTGTGGTCGGGCTCGACGACGAAGGCCGGATACTGGTCGGGCAGGCTGCCCGCGAACGCTTGTGCACGCACCCGTCACTGACCGCAGCGCTATTCAAACGGCATATGGGCAGTGCCCGCACGCTGCAGCTGGGCGCGACGCCGTTTCGTGCCGAAGAGCTGTCGGCGATGCTGCTCAGAAGCCTCAAGGCAGATGTCGAGCGCGCCTATGGCGAGGTAGTCACCGAAGCGGTGATCAGCGTGCCGGCCTACTTCAACGATGCCCAGCGCAAGGCGACCCGCATCGCCGGTGAGCTGGCCGGACTGAAAGTCGACAAGCTGATCAATGAGCCTACCGCCGCGGCGCTCGCCTACGGCCTGCCCCAGCACGGCAGTGAGTCGTCGTTTCTGGTGTTCGACCTGGGCGGTGGCACCTTCGACGTGTCGATCCTCGAGCTGTTCGACGGCGTGATGGAGGTACGTGCCAGCGCAGGCGACAACTACCTGGGTGGCGAGGACTTCGATCAATTGCTGGCCAGGCAGTTTATCCAGGCCCACGCTGAAGATCCGGACTTCCCGGATAGCGCGTCGATCAGCCCGCTACTGCGCCGCGAGGCCGAGCGGGTACGCATCGCACTGGGCCACTCCCCCACCAGCGAATTCGTGCTGCAGGTCGGTGCGCGACGCTGGCAGCACACCTTCACCCAGCAGGCCATGGCCACGCTGTTCGAGCCCTTGCTGGAGCGGCTGCGCAACCCTGTGGAACGCGCCCTGCGCGATGCCCGCATACGCAGCGACGAGCTGGACCAGGTGCTGCTGGTGGGCGGCGCCACGCGCATGCCGCTGGTCCGCAAGCTGGCTGCCAGCCTGTTCGGCCGCTTCCCTTCGGTGCAGTTGAACCCGGACGAAACCGTAGCGCTGGGCGCTGCGGTGCAGGCCGCCTTGAAGGCACGGCACGCGGCCCTGGAAGAAGTGGTGCTGACCGACGTCTGTCCCTATACCCTCGGCATCGCGACCCTGCGGCGGGTGGGCAACGAACATGAGAGCGGGCACTATCTGCCGATCATCGAGCGCAATTCCACCGTCCCCGTCAGCCGGGTGAAAACCGTGTGCACGGTGCATGAGGCGCAAGAGCTCGTGCGGGTACAGATCTACCAGGGCGAGAGCCGCCTGGTGCGTGACAACATCGCCTTGGGCGAACTGGAAATCCCGGTGCCGCCGAACAAGGGCGTGGTTGAAATTGATGTGCGCTTCACCTACGACAGCAACGGCCTGCTCGAATGCCAGGTCAGCATCCCCGTCACAGGCGAGCAGTACGCGCTGGTCATCGAGAACAACCCCGGCGTGCTCAGCGCCGATGAAATTGCCGAACGCCTGCACAAGCTCGAAGCCCTGAAAGTGCACCCACGCGACCAGCAGGTCAACACCCTGCTGGTCGCCCGCCTGGAGCGCTTGTATGAAGAAAGCCTGGGCGAGCGTCGTGAGCTGGTAGACCACTGGGCCACACGGTTCCAAGAGGCGCTTGCCAGCCAGGATGAACGTGTCATCGGCCAGGCGCGCCACGAGCTGAACGCGCGCATGGCAGCATTCGAAAGCAGCGACGGGCGCTGACCGATGAGCTCGGTTGCCGATTGCTGGCAGGTGCTGGAGCTTACATCCGCGTGCGACGCGCGAAGCCTCAAGCGTCAGTACGCCAAGCTGCTCAAGGTCACCCGACCGGACGAAGACCCGGCCGCGTTCCAGCAGCTGCGCGACGCCTATGAAGAGGCCCTGCAGGCTCTGCAGGGGGAACGCACGGATGCTCGAGTTACCGAACGCGCGCCAGCGCCCGACACACCACCTTCCAGCCGTACGCTCCACGCGGGTTCAGCCCATGAGCAAGCCGTTGCCTTGCTGGACGGGTTCGTCGACTCGGCCATCGAACAGGCCTGGGCCCAAGCGCAAGCAAAAGGCATCGAGGGCGTCTTCGAACGCCTCTTGTTCGAGCGTTGCCTGCGCGCCGCATCAGCCCATTGCCATACCCTGCACTGGGGTATCGAACAGCGTCAGTGGCTTACCCCATGGCAGCAGTTTCCCGCCTCGCACGCCGAACAGCAGCACCTGTCGCTCATACTCGCTGCCACCCTCTACAACGCGCTCGAACAATTATTGGCCGCAGGCGAGCATGAGCGCTTTAGCGGCATGCTCGAACGGGCCAGTCGCCAAGGCTGGCTAGCGGACCTGGAGCGTCGCCAAGCGCTTCAAGTGCACGTGCTGACCCTGTTGCTGAACGATGAAGGCTGGCCGCCCGAGCTGTTCGAGCACCTGTGCCAGACATTCGCCTGGAACGCATCAGGTGCCGAGCCGCCGATTGCAGACGAGCACTGGCAAACCCTGCGCAGGCGTTACCAACAGCGAGCCTGGCTGAGCCACCTGCGCAGCCTGGCGGATCGCCGCGAGGCGCAGGCCAGCCCCGATGCCAACGCTGCCGCGCTGTTTCTGTCGGCGCCTCACCCTGAGCAGCAAAAGGCAATGGCCGCCACCTTCGTCGAGGCCGACTGGCAAGCCTGCGAGCGCCTGTCAGAGGCGTTCGCAGCGCGCTACCCCGACCTGCTGGGGATGTTCCCCAACCATGACGCCTGGTTCTGGAAAATGCTGGTCGAGCCCCGCGACCCGCCCCACGGCGTCAAACGCGCCGCCGCTGTGATCACACTGGCCCTGGCGCTGAAAGGCTTGCCCAATCTGGACCCTGTCACCACCTTGATCCTGCTCCCGCTTTACGCGGTGGGCGGGCTGCTTGCAGCGAAGATGGGCCAGTGGCTGTTCGGCCACTGGGCGCAGATTGCAGCCAGCCTTGAGGACATCGATCAACGCCTCAGCGCCTGGTGCGTCAGCAAGCGCATCACCCGCGACCGCCGCTACCTGGTCATACGCAACGCAGGGCCGTTGCTTGGGCTGGCCCTGCTGTTATGGCACTGGCTGGGGCTGCTTGGCCTGGGCACCTACGTGCTCATTGGCATCATCGGCTTGCTGCAACCCGCCGATTGGGGGCCGCAGGCCCGCGACTATCGCTGGCGCAGGCCGCTGCAAGCGGTGTATCGCATTGCCGGGCTCAGTGGCGTGCAGTGGCTGCTTTGCAGCGTGATGGTGGTGGTGATCGCTTGGATGCGGTGGGTAGCCTGATCGCCTTTGACACCTGAGTGAGCCACGAGACATGACAATGGCATGCGCATCCCAGTATCCCTCAGGCCCGTACCGCGTGGCGCTCAGGGTTAGCAAAGCCTGCCGTTCTCACACGGTGCAATCGATAGTCACTATCGAGAATGGCAATTTCTAATGATCGCGGCCGCTCAATAACCTTGCTCCATCGATTCGTCATACACCATCCCCGAATCCTGGAGCTTCGCGATGAACACCACGGCCCGCCTGCTGCTCGCCACCCTGTCCGCTACAGCCATTGCCGTGCTCAGCGGTTGCGCCAGCCACCCGGAATTGCGCCCTTACACCGCGGAAGAAACCCGCCAGCTGCAGCTCGAAGCCATCCAGCGCCAGGCACTGTCCCTGGATGAGTACGAACTGCGCAAGCGCGTGATCCTGCGCGCCGCCAGCAAGCAGGTGGTGACCGAGGTGGCCGAAACGCCCGGGGTGATCGAAGGTTGAATTCAAAAGCAGGCAGTACGTTCGCCACCTGGGCCAGAACCTGATCGAGCCCGCCTGAATCCGCTGGAATACGCCGTATTGTTTTCCCCACCCGCCAACACAGGTATCCTGTGCCGCTCAAGCGCAAGCCTTCCAGGACGGTGACCATGACCAGGCCCTTTCTGTTGCTCAGTGCGGCTCTGCTGTTCAGCACAGCGCTGCAGGCGCAGCAAATACAGCGCGAACTGGGCGATTTCGACTTCAAACTTGGCACCACGCCTTCACGCAGCATGGCCCAGGGGCTGATTTCGCCCAGCGCCAGCGGCGCCTTTCACGGTGGCCTGGACCTCACCCACCCCAGCGGTTGGTACGTGGGCCAGTATGCGCCGAGCATGGGGGTAACGCCTGACTCGACCCTGCGCCTCGACAGCTACCTGGGCTACAAGCACCACTTCGACAGCACACTGGGTTATGAGGTAGGCCTGATCCATTACAGCCAGCCGAACATCGCAGGGCCAGACAGCTATGCGTTGTATGGCGGCATTTCGGTCATGGGCAGCCGGATCGGCGGGGCCTGGCGTGACAACCCGGACAATCGCACCGGTACGCTGTTCGCCGATTTCGGCCAATTGCCGTTGTTCGACATCGACCTCACGGTCAAACTCGCCCATCATCGCCTGGGCACGCCCTTCACCATCGGCGACGGCAGCCAGGTCAATGCCTTCTCCGACTGGTCACTGGAGCTGTCGCGGCCCTGGCTGGGCATCGACCTGAACCTGATCTACAGCAACTCCGACCTCAACGGCGGGGGCTGCGATGCCTATGCCGGTATCAACACGTATTGCGAGAGCATGGTCACGTTCAAGGCTCAGCGTAGTTTCTTCTAGGGGGCCGGGGGCGGTTGCAATGCGCTGTCTTCCCCCTCAGGCATCAAGGTGGCGATCAACGCCCTCACCGTCCCAGGCAGCGCATCCAGCTCACGCACCAGTATGCTCCGCTCGCGCACGGCCCAGGCTTCATCCAGTTCGATGGTGACCAGGTTCATGGTCTGGCTGTGGCGGATCGCCGCCGACTCGGGGATGATGCCAATCCCCACGCCCGCCTCCACCAGCCGGCAGATGGCCTCAAAGCTCGACAGCTGGATACGCAGCGACAGGCTCAGGCCCATGCGCTCGACATGGTCGCGCAGGAAGCTGAGCAAGGTGCTGCCGTCGTGCAGCCCGATATGCTGGAACGCCAGCGTCTGCCTCAACGTGACCTGCCGGCTGCCAGCCAGCTCATGCCCTGCCGGCACGATCAGCACCAGCCGGTCGGTACTGAAGTGCAGCACTTGCAAGCCGCTGGCTTCCACGGGGCCGGCAATGATGCCCATGTCGGTGCTGCCATCGAGCACACCGCGCACGATATCCCGCGACAGGCGCTCCTGCAGGTCCACGGTCACGCCGGGACGTTTGGCGAGAAAGCCCGCCAGCACTTCGGGCAGGAACTCGGTCACGGCAGTGGTGTTGGCAAAGATGCGGATATGCCCGGCCGAATCGGTGCCGAACTGGGCGAATTCGGCTTTCAGGTAGTCCACCTGGCGCATGATCAACCGCGCATGCATGAGCAGTTTCTGCCCCGCCGGCGTCAGCTCGACACCCCGGCTGTCACGGTACAACAGGCGCGTGTCCAGCTGCGCTTCCAGGGCCTTGACACGTGCACTGGCGGCGGCCGGCGAGAGGAATGCCCGCCGCGCGCCTTGGGTCAGGCTCGGTGACTCGCCGATATGAATGAACAGCCTCAGGTCTGCCAGATCGAAATGCATCGGCCTATCCGAAAGGGGTACAGGCGTTCAGCATACACGAACGCTGCTTTACACAAATGCAAATTCACAGAATGCCAGGTGCCTCGCATGATCGCTGCATAACAACAAATGCAGAGGCCAATGGTTATGACTGCTACGCACCCGCCCACGGATTACAGCGCCTGGATCGGCCGCACCGAAGAAGCCGTCGATGAGCTCAGCCGCAACCTGATCAAGCGCATCGCCGCCACGCTCGGCGAAAGCGCCCCTGCCGTGGGGCAACCCTTGCCACCGCTGTGGATGTGGTGTTTTTTCCAGGAGCCGGTGGCCGAATCGCAACTGGGCGGCGATGGCCACCCGACGCGCGGCGGCTTCCTGCCCCCCGCCGACAACCGCAACCGCATGTGGGCCGGGGGCCGTGTCGAGTTCATTGCCCCGCTCAAGGTCGGTGCCGAGGCCCAGCGCCTGTCGACCATCGTGAATATCGAAGAAAAGCACGGGCGCAGTGGCGCATTGCTGTTCGTCACCGTGCGCCACGAGTATTCACAGCACGGCGCACTGTGCGTGCGTGAAGAGCAGGATATCGTCTACCGCGAACCGACCCCGCCCAAACTCAGCAGTGCCGTGCCAAGCGCACCAAGCGACTGGAGCGAGGCCGTTACGCCCTCCCCGACCCTGCTGTTCCGTTACTCCGCCGTCACCTTCAACGGCCACCGCATCCACTACGACTACCCCTATGTCACCGGCACCGAAGGCTACCCCGGCCTGGTGGTGCACGGCCCGTTGATCGCCACCCTCACCCTGCGCGCCTTCCAGCGCGCCAACCCTGGCAAACGCCTGCGCCAGTTCGCCTACCGCGGCGTACGCCCACTGACCGTGCCCACCCCATTCGACGTGGCCGGGCGCATGGGCGCACCGGGCCAGGCGCAACTATGGGCCGGCAATGCCGACGGCGTGGCGCAGAGCGCCGACGTGCTTTTCGACTGAGAACTGGACAGGGAACCCCCGCATGCATACGTACGACAGCGATGATCTCAATGCCATCCGCGAAGGCGTGCGCGCCTTGTGTGCCGAATTCGACGCCGGCTACTGGCGCAAGATCGATGAAGAAAAAGGCTTCCCCGAAGCCTTTGTAAAAGCCATGACCGACGCTGGGTGGCTGTCGGCGATGATCCCCGAGCACTACGGCGGATCGGGCCTGGGCCTGGCCGAAGCTTCGGTGATCCTGGAAGAAGTGAATGCCTGCGGTGGCAACTCCGGCACCGTGCATGGGCAGATGTACAACATGTTCACCCTGCTGCGCCATGGCAGCGAGGAGCAGAAGCGCCACTATCTGCCCAAACTGGCCAGTGGCGAACTGCGCCTGCAGTCGATGGGCGTGACCGAGCCGACCACCGGTACCGACACCACCAAGATCAAGACCACGGCGGTGCGCCAGGGCGACAAGTATGTGATCAACGGGCAGAAGGTGTGGATCTCGAGGGTCCAGCATTCCGACCTGATGATCCTGCTGGCCCGCACCACGCCCTTGCCTGAGGTGAAGAAAAAGTCCGAGGGCATGTCGATCTTCCTGGTCGACCTGCGCGAGGCCATCGGCAAGGGCCTGACCGTGCAGCCGATCGCCAACATGGTCAACCACGAGACCAACGAGCTGTTCTTCGACAACCTCGAGCTGCCGGCCAGCAGCCTGATCGGTGAAGAAGGCAAGGGCTTCCGCTACATCCTCGACGGCCTCAACGCCGAGCGCACCCTGATTGCCGCCGAATGCATCGGCGATGGCCGCTGGTTCGTCGAGAAAGCGAGCCAGTACGCCCGTGACCGCGAGGTGTTCGGCCGGCCGATCGGCAAGAACCAAGGCGTGCAGTTCCCCATCGCCGAGGCGCACATCGAAATCGAGGCCGCCGACCTGATGCGCTGGCGCGCCTGCGCGGAGTACGACAGCGGGCAGCCGGCCGGGGCCAGCGCCAACATGGCCAAGTACCTGGCGGCGAAGGCTTCCTGGGAGGCTGCCAATGCGTGCCTGCAGACCCACGGCGGCTTTGGCTTCGCTTGCGAATACGACGTCGAGCGCAAGTTCCGCGAGACCCGCCTCTACCAGGTGGCGCCTATTTCCACCAACCTGATCCTGTCCTACGTGGCCGAGCACCTGCTCGAACTGCCGCGCAGCTTCTGAGGGCTTGAGCATGCAGCATACCCATGCCCTGGCCGGCTTTCTCGCCGACCTGCGCTACCCGCACCTGCCCGGCCACGTGCTGGACCGCACCGAAGACCTGTTCCTGGACTGGCTTGGCTCAGCCCTGGCAAGCCAAGGCGCGCATCCGATCCCGCTGGTCGAGCGCTATGCCGAACGCATGGGGCCTGCGCAAGGCCGTGCGCAGGTGCTGACCAACGGGCGCACGTCATCGCCCTACTTCGCCGCCCTGGTCAATGGCGCGGCCTCGCACCTGGTCGAGCAGGACGATTTGCACAACAGCTCGGTGCTGCACCCGGCCACCGTCGTGTTTTCTGCCGTTCTGGCGGCGGCGCAGGACTTGGGCAAGTCTGGCCAGGACCTGCTGCTGGCTGCGGTAGCCGGCTATGAAGCCGGCATCCGCATCGGTGAATTCCTCGGCCGCTCGCATTACCGCATCTTCCATACCACCGCCACTGTCGGCACCCTGGCCGCCGCCGTGGGTGTGGGCAAACTGCTGGGCTTCAACCAGGCGCAGTTCATCAACCTGCTCGGCAGCGCTGGCACCCAGGCCGCCGGGCTCTGGGAGTTTCTGCGCGACGCCGCCGATTCCAAACAGCTGCACACCGCCAAGGCTGCCGCCGACGGCCTGCTGGCCGCCTACCTCACCGCCGATGGCCTGAGCGGTGCGCGCAATATCCTCGAAGGCGAACAGGGCATGGCCGCCGGCATGTCCTGCGATGCTGACCCGGCGCGCCTGAGCGACCGCCTGGGCACCCGCTGGGCCCTGGTGGAAACCTCATTCAAGTATCACGCGTCGTGTCGCCATACCCACCCCGCCGCCGATGCCTTGCTGGTGCTGATGCAGCGCGAAGGCCTGCGCCATGATCAGATCGCCAACGTCGTCACCCGCGTGCATCAGGGCGCGATCGATGTGCTTGGCCGCGTTACCACACCGGCCACCGTCCACCAGGCCAAGTTCTCGATGGGCACCGTACTTGGCCTGATTGCGGTGCATGGCAGCGCTCAACTCATCGACTTCCGTGACCTGGCGCTGAACGACCCACAGGTTGCGCACTTTCGCGAGCGCGTCGAGATGCACCTGGACACCGAAGTGGACGCCGCCTACCCCAAGCGCTGGCTGGGCCGCGTGGAGGTCACCAGCAACGACGGCCGGCGCTTCAGCGCCGCCATCGACGAACCCAAAGGCGACCCCGGCAACACCCTGTCGCGCCCTGAGCTCGAGGCCAAGTTCCAGCGCCTGCTGGCCTATTCCGGCGCGCGCAGCCCGGCCCAGGGCCAGGCATTGATCGAGAGCGTGTGGCAACTGCGCGACGCCCGCTCACTGGCTGATCTGCACTGAACACCAACAGGTGACCCTATGACTCAAACAACGCCCCGCCCGCTGGACGGCATCACCGTGATCAGCCTGGAGCACGCCATCGCGGCCCCCTTCTGCACCCGTCAGCTAGCCGACCTAGGCGCCCGCGTGATCAAGGTCGAGCGCCCTGGCAGCGGCGATTTCGCCCGCGGCTACGATCAACGTGTCGATGGCCTGGCCTCGCACTTCGTATGGACCAACCGCTCAAAGGAAAGCCTCACCCTGGACCTCAAGCAGGACGCCGCCGACGGTATTCTCCAGGCCCTGCTGGCCAAGGCGGATGTGCTGGTGCAAAACCTCGCCCCGGGTGCAGCCGCACGCATGGGGCTGTCGTTCGAGGCCCTGCACGCGCGCTTCCCACGGCTGATCGTGTGCGATATCTCCGGCTATGGCGAAGGCGGGCCTTATGAAAAGAAAAAAGCCTATGACCTGCTGATCCAGAGCGAAGGCGGCTTTCTTTCGGTGACCGGTGGCTCGGGCGAAAACGACATGGCCAAGGCCGGCTGCTCGATCGCCGACATCGCCGCCGGCATGTACGCCTATACCGGCGTGCTCTCGGCGTTGCTGCTGCGGGAGAAAACCGGTGTCGGCAGCCGCATCGACGTCTCGATGCTCGAAAGCCTGGTGGAGTGGATGGGCTACCCGATGTACTACGCCTACGACGGCGCGCCGCCGCCGCCGCGTGCCGGCGCTTCGCACTCCACCATCTACCCGTATGGGCCGTTCCCCACCGGCGGTGGCGGCACCATCATGCTTGGCCTTCAGAACGAACGGGAATGGGCGCTGTTTTGCGAAAAGGTGCTGCTTGACCCGAAGCTGGCCAGTGATGACCGCTTCAATGCCAACTTCAAGCGCTCGGATAACCGCGAGGTGCTGCGCCAGATCATCATCGAGGGCTTCGCCACCCTGTCGCTGGACCAGGTAGTGGCACGCCTTGAAGAGGCGCAAATCGCCAACGCCCGGGTCAACGACATGCACGGGGTTTGGCACCACCCACAATTGCAGGCCCGCGACTGCTGGCGTGAAGTGGACAGCCCTGCCGGCAAGCTGCCCTCGCTGCTGCCACCAGGGCGCAATGCAGCCTTTGCCCCGCGCATGGACGCCGTGCCGGCGCTTGGGCAACACACCCAGGGCATCCTCGGCGAACTGGGCTTGAGCCCGGCAGAGCAGGCCAGCCTGGCCGCAAGCGGTGTGGTATGAACGCCGTCCGCTCTGCGCTGTTCGTACCCGGCAGCCGGCCTGAGCGTTTCGCCAAGGCGCTGGCGGCGGGGGCTGATGCCGTCATCGTCGATTTCGAGGATGCCGTGGAGGAGCCCCTCAAGCGTCAGGCCCGGGACAACCTGGAGGCTTTCCTGCAGGCCACGCCACTGGCGTCGGTGTGGGTCCGGGTGAACGCGCCGCAGCACCCGGAACATGCCTCGGACCTGGCCTTTTGCGCGCAGCAGCCTGGCATCGCCGGCGTGCTGCTGCCCAAGGTGGAAAACGCAGCCCAGGTGGCCGTAGCACGGCACACCGGCAAACCGGTATGGCCCATCATCGAAAGCGCCAAGGGGCTGTTGGCGCTGGAGCAGATCGCCCATGCCGAGGGGGTCGAGCGCTTGTCGTTCGGCAGCCTGGACCTGGCGCTGGACCTTCACCTGAACACCGACAGCGCTGCTGCCCGGCAATTTCTCGATCAAGCACGCATGGCCGTGCAGCTACACTCGCGGGGTGCCGACCTGCTGCCACCGCTCGATGGGGTATTTCCGGCCATTGCCGATGCCGAAGGTTTGCACCAGGCGATGCGCCATGCCTACGACCTGGGGTATGGCGGGGCGTTGTGCATTCACCCCGCGCAGGTGGCGGTGATTCACGCGGCTTTCACCCCCAGCGCCGAAGTGCTGGCATGGGCCCGCCGGGTGCTGGCGGCGAGCGCCGCAGCCAACGGGGCCGGTGCGTTTCAGCTGGACGGGCAAATGGTGGATGCGCCGGTGGTGTTGCGGGCGCAACGGTTGTTGGCACAGGCGCCCGCTTGAACCGCGCGGGCGTTCGGCTATACCGAATGCTGTCTTATACAAATGCTAATTCACCACACGCAAGCCATTGGTCCATCTTTACCTCCAATCCTCCTACAACAATAAATCAGAGGTGACATCGATGTTGAAGCTGACCCAGGCGCTGTTCTGCGCCGCTGCAGTGTCCATGGCCAGCCTTGCACAGGCTGCCGATCCGATAATCATCAAGTTCGCCCACGTGGTGGCCGACAGCACGCCCAAAGGCCAGGGTGCGCTGATGTTCCAGAAGCTGGTGGCGCAAGACCCGAAGCTCAAGGACAAGGTCAAGGTCGAGGTCTACCCCAACTCGTCACTGTTCGGCGACGGCAAGGAGATGGAGGCACTGCTGTTGGGTGATGTGCAGATGCTGGCGCCTTCCCTGGCCAAATTCGAGCACTACAACAAGCAGGTGCAGATCTTCGACCTGCCGTTCCTGTTCGACGATCTGGCGGCCGTCGACCGCTTCCAGCAAGGGCCGCAGGGTAAGGCATTGCTGACCTCGATGGACGATAAAGGCATCCACGGTTTGGCCTACTGGCACAACGGTCTCAAGCAGCTGTCGGCCAACAAGAAAGTGATCCTGCCCAAAGATGCCCGCGGCCTGAAGTTCCGCGTGCAAGCCTCCAGCGTGCTCGAAGAGCAGTTCAAGGCGATCCGCGCCAACCCGCGCAAGATGAGCTTCGCCGAGGTTTATCAGGGCCTGCAGACCGGCACGGTCAACGGCACCGAAAACACCTGGTCCAATTACGAAAGCCAGAAGGTCAACGAGGTGCAGCCGTTCTTCACCGAGACCAACCATGGCCTGATCGACTACATGGTGATCACCAACGCCAAGTTCTGGAGCGGCCTGCCTGAGGATGTACGTACCGAGCTGCAAACGCTCATGGACCAGGTCACCGTCGAGGTGAACAAGCAGGCCGAAGCCCTCAACCAGACCTCCAGGCAGAAAATCATCGATGCCAAGACCAGCGAGATCGATGCCCTGACTGCCGAGCAGCGCCAGCAATGGCGTGAGGCCATGCGCCCGGTGTGGGACAAGTTCTCCGACCAGATCGGCGCAGACCTGATCAAGGCCGCCGAGGCGGCCAACAAGGCTTCCTGACAGCCGCCCGCCCTGCCCCGGCCACCTCTGGCACAGGTGGCCAACCCTCTCTCTGTGTGGAGAATTCCTATGCAATCGCTCAGGCGTGTCTGGGAGCACTTCGAGGAAGGCATGATCGCCTTTCTCCTGGCGGCCATGACCTTGGTGACCTTCGTCTACGTAGCACTGAACAACCTCTATACCGTGTTCTACACGCTCAGTGATCACTGGAGTTTTGCCAGTGACCTGCTGCTGGGCATCGGCGACCACCTGATGGGTTACGCCCAGGAAATGACCTGGAGCATAGCCCTGACCAAGGCGCTGTTCGGCTGGCTGATCTTTTTCGGTATTGCCTATGGCGTGCGCACCGCCGGCCACCTAGGGGTCGACGTTTTGGTGCGGCGCACCCGCAAGCCTGTGCAACGCGTGCTGGCGATGATCGCCTGTGCCTGTTGCCTGGCGTATGCCGGGCTGTTCCTGGTGGCGAGCATCAAGTGGGTAAGCGCGGTGCTGGTCGCCGGCATCGGCGCCGAAGACCTTGACCGCTACGGCATCAAGGTCGGCCATATCGCACTGATCGTGCCCTTCGGTTTCGCTTTGGTCATCGTCCGCTACCTGCAGATCCTCTATCGCCTGTTCACCCATCGCCAGTATGGCCTGGGCCTGGCCGACGAGGCTGCCGAGGCGAGCAAGCTGGCCAACCCAGGTGAGGAGCATCACTGATGACGGTCATCTGCCTGTTCCTGTTGTTGTTCGTGTTCATGTTCCTGGGGGTGCCGATCGCGATTTCGCTGGGCTTGTCGGGCGCACTTTCAATCCTGATGTTCAGCCAGGACTCCCTGAGCTCGCTGGCGATCAAGCTGTTCGAGACCTCCGACAGCTACACCTTCCTGGCCATCCCCTTCTTCCTGCTGTCAGGCGCGTTCATGACCACCGGGGGCGTGGCGCAGCGGCTGATCGACTTCGCCAACGCCTGTGTCGGCCACATACGCGGCGGCCTGGCCATTGCCGCGGTGCTGGCATGCATGCTGTTCGCCGCGCTGTCGGGCTCGTCACCGGCCACGGTCGCGGCGGTGGGCTCGATTGCCGTTGCCGGCATGGTGCGCTCCGGTTACCCGCGCGAGTTCGGCGCCGGGATCATCTGCAACGCCGGCACCCTGGGCATCCTGATTCCGCCATCGATCGTCATGGTGGTGTACTCGGCGGCGACCGAAACCTCGGTAGGCAAGCTGTTCATGGCCGGTGTGGTACCCGGCATCCTGCTGGGCCTGGCGCTGATGGTGACGATCTACATCGTCGCCCGGATCAAGAACCTGCCGGCACAACCTCGTGCCAGTTTTGCCCAGTGGTTGAGTACCGCCAGGCGTGCGTTCTGGGGGCTGCTGCTGCTGGTGATCATCTTGGGCGGCATCTACAGCGGCATGTTCACCCCCACCGAGGCGGCCGCCGTGGCAGCGGTGTACTCGGCGTTCATCGCGCTGTTCGTGTACAAGGACATGCGCCTGCGCGACTGCCCGAAAGTACTGCTGGAGTCGGGCCGGCTGACCATAATGCTGCTGTTCATCATCGCCAACGCCATGTTGTTCGCCCATGTGCTGACCACCGAGCAGATCCCGCAGCAGATCACCCAGTGGGTGATGTCCGAGGGCCTGACGCCGATCGGTTTCCTGATCATGGTCAACGTCGTGCTGCTGATCGCGGGCAGCTTCATGGAGCCGTCGGCGATCATCCTGATTCTGGCGCCGATCTTCTTCCCGATCGCCATGAAGCTTGGGATCGACCCGATCCACCTGGGGATCGTCATGGTGGTGAACATGGAGATCGGCCTGGTGCATCCACCGGTGGGGCTGAACCTGTTCGTCACGTCAGCGGTGACGGGCCTGACGCTGGGGCAGACGATTCGCGCCGCACTGCCGTGGCTGTCGATCCTGCTGCTGTTCCTGATACTGGTGACGTACGTGCCGTTCATTTCGCTGGCACTGCCGCAGTGGCTGGGCATGCCGTGATCCACTGATCATCCGGCCCCATCGGCGGCACGCCGGCGCTGGGGCCGTAAAGGCATCAGATCCCTCCCCCCTCCAGCACCTGGGACATCACCTTGGCCAATGCCGTGACCATCACATCTGCGGTCGGCCGGTGGACGATGACGATTTCGTAGCTGTCCACCTCCGGCAGTCCCTGTTCCCCCCCTAGCACTCGATGCTCCCCAGTGGCCGCCCGTGGCGGCAACAGGCTTATGCCCATACCATCGGCCACCGCTGCCTGGATGCCACTGAGGCTGGAACTGGTAAAACTGATGCGCCAGCGCCGGCCCATGCCTTCGATGGCGCTGATCATGTCATCGCGGTACAGCCCGCGGGGCGGAAATGTCACCAGCGGGATCGGGTCGAGTTCGAAGGCAGGCATGCGTGCGCTGTCGATCCACTGCAGGCGCTCGGGCCAGCACGCTACGCCTTCGCGGCTGTTGCGTCGCTGCTTGAGCAGTACCAGGTCAAGTTCACCGTTGTCATAGGCCTGGCTGAGGTCGCGGCACAGCCCGCTGGTGACCTCCAGCTTGACCTGCGGGTGGAGCCGGCTGAATGCCGACAGCGCGTTGGTGGTGCGCCCACCGACGAAATCTTCGGGAACGCCCAGGCGTACGGTGACGCCGACCATGGCACCGGCCAGGGCTTCGAGCATCTGGTCGTTCAATGCCAGCATGTGCCGGGCATAACCGAGCAAGGTCTGGCCGGCGTCGGTCGGCAACACGTCACGGTTCCCGCGCACCAGCAGGCGGTGGCCAACCATGTCCTCGAGACGGCGGACTTTCTGGCTGATGGTCGATTGCGTCGAATGCAGGCGTGCGGCAGCGGTGGTGAAGCTGCCACAATCGGCCACCACCACAATGGCACGCAGCAGGTCGAGGTCGAACAGGCTCCTATTCGATTTAACGCTGATAGACATCCCGGTATTCAACTTTTGAATGGCAAGGTTGTCTTCTACCACGACTAATCGCCAAGCGCCACGCCCTCGCGCCGCGGGTCGGCGCCCCCCGCCCAGCCTGCGCCGGAGCGCTGGATGATCTGCATGCCGCTGGTCATGGTCATGGGCGTCACCTCATGGCCCCAGACCGCCAATTGCCGGACCAGCGCCGGGCTGGTCAGCCCGGCTTCCACTTCAGTACCTACGTTGCGGCTGCCGAAATTTGGCAGGTTGCTGGCCTGTTGCGGGTCGAGCCGCCAGTCCAGCAAACCTACCAGCGCCTTGTTCACGTAACCGATGATCTGCGAGCCACCGGGTGATCCGAGGCTGGCCACCAGTTCCCCGGACGCCCGCGCGAAAACCAGGGTCGGGGCCATCGCCGACAACGGCCGCTTGCCCGGTTCCACCCGGTTGGCAACGGGCTTGCCCTTCTCCTGAGGGATGAATGAAAAGTCGGTCAACTGATTGTTCAGCAGGAAGCCCTTGACCATCAGGTGCGAACCGAATGCCGCCTCTACCGAGGTGGTCATGGCCAGCGCCTGACCGCTGTCATCCACCGCCGAAACGTGCGAGGTGGAAATGCGCAGTGGCGAGCGGTCCGGGGCCAAGGCCAGGTCCGCCCCCTGCGGCCTGCCCGGCCGGGCCTGTTTCATGCTGAAGTCACCGATCAGCGTGGCCCGCCGGGCCAGGTACGCCGGGGCGGTCAGTGCCTTGAGCGGTATCGGCACATAGTCGCTGTCGGCCAGGTACTGGGCACGATCGGCGTAGGCCAGCCGTTCGGCCTCGGCAATCAGGTGAACGGCCAGCGGCGCAGGCTCAAGGCCTGCAGGCGAGGCACTGGGGCTGGGCGGCAGCTTCACAAGGTCCCGTTGTGGCATGGCGTGCTGCAGCGCCTCGAGGATACCCAGGGTCTGCAGCACGGTCACCGCACCGGACGAGGGCGGCGGCATGCCACAGATCTGCCAGGCCTTGTAGGGGCCGCACAACGGCGTGCGCTCCTTGGCCTGGTACGCGCGTAAATCCGCCAGGGACAGGAACCCGGCATTGGCATGCCCCTGTACCTGGGCGACTATCGCTTCGGCAATTTCACCGGTATAGAACGCCTCAACGCCCTGCTGCGCGATGCGTTCGAAGGTATGGGCAAGTTCGGGGTTGCGTAGCTGCGTGCCCACCGCCAGCGGCTGGCCGTGCTCATCCAGGAAATAGCGGGCCATGGCGGGTGATTTGGCGATGAAAGGGTCACCCGCCAGCAACGCGTGCAGGCGTTCGGACACGGGGAAGCCACTGCGTGCCAGCGCGATGGCCGGCGCAAACAGTTGACTCCACGGCAGCTTGCCATGTTGCTCGTGCGCCATTTCCAAGGCACGCAGCACCCCGGGTACGCCTACCGAGCGCCCGCCGATCTGCGCTGCCCGAAACGGCATCGGGGTGCCGTCCGGTTGCAGGAACAGCGTTTGCGTCGCCGCTGCCGGCGCGGTCTCGCGGCCGTCGAATGCCTGCACCCGTTTGCCATCCCAGTACAGGATGAACGCCCCACCGCCAATGCCGCTCGATTGCGGCTCGACCAGGGTGAGTACCATCTGCATGGCAATCGCGGCATCGATAGCGCTGCCACCGGCACGCAGCATTGCCCGCCCGGCTTCACTGGCCAGCGGGTTGGCAGCCGCCACCATGTGCCGGTTGGCGTGAACCGCTTGCAGGCCAGAGCGGTACCCGGACTCAAGCTCAGGCGGCGCGGGCAGCGGTTGGTCGGCCCAGGCCCAGGGACTGGCCAGGGCAAGGCACAGGGTGCTGATCAATTGGGAAGACGATGGCATGGTGGCGTCCTGTCGAAGTGCGTGCCTTGGTCGCCCAACATAAACCAGGGCAGGTACTGCGCAAAGCGCCGTGGCACCACCGGGGCATTGAATGCACAATTTCTCGTATACAAAAATGAACATTTCTGGTTACATCAACCCGCGCCTACGACAGTGGTAATCGCTGCTGCGTATTGCGACAGGCTAAAGCCATGTACTACCCCTATCTGCTCATTCCCTTCGAGCGCCCCTTGCGAATCGACGCATTCGCCGTTCACCCGTTGCCCTTTGCACCCCTCCACCGCCTTACGCCAAGTCTTAGTGACCCGGCGTCGTCGGTGCGTGCCCGGCTGCGCTGACCGGCCCTGCTGCCCACACCGTGTTTTCCAAGCCGGGCCTGGTTGCCGCGATAACAACCAGGTGTCCGCACTGACAAATTGCACCCCGCCCTTAGCGGGAAGGAATACCTATGCCAAAGACTTTGCTGATCAAGAACGCCGAACTGCTGGTGACGATGGACGGCGAGCGCCGCGAAATCAGACGCGGCGGCCTGTTCATAGAAGACAACCTGATCAAGCAGGTCGGCCCCAGCGACGAACTGCCCCAGCATGCCGACGAGATTCTGGACATGACCGGCAAGGTGGTCATCCCGGGGCTGGTCAACACCCACCATCACATGTACCAAAGCCTGACCCGCGTGGTGCCAGCGGCCCAGGACGGTGAACTGTTCAACTGGCTGACCAACCTTTACCCGATCTGGGCACGGTTGACGCCCGAGATGATCGCGGTGTCGACCCAGACCGCGATGGCCGAACTGATCCTCTCCGGCTGCACCACCTCCAGCGACCACCTGTACATCTACCCCAATGGTTGCAAGCTCGACGACAGTATCCACGCCGCCGGGGAAATCGGCATGCGTTTCCATGCCGCGCGCGGCAGCATGAGCGTGGGTCGCAGCCAAGGCGGCCTGCCGCCAGATTCGGTGGTGGAAAAGGAAAGCGATATCCTCAAGGAGTCGCAGCGCCTGATCGAGGACTACCATGACGCCAGCCATGGCTCGATGCTGCGCGTGGTCGTGGCGCCCTGCTCGCCATTCTCGGTCAGCCGCGACCTGATGCGCGAAGCCGCGGTACTGGCACGCAACTACGGGGTTTCACTGCACACTCATCTGGCTGAGAACGTCAACGATATCGCTTACAGCCGCGAAAAGTTCGGTATGACACCGGCTGAATACGCCGAGGACCTGGGCTGGGTCGGCCATGATGTGTGGCACGCGCACTGCGTGCAGCTCGACCAGCACGGCATCGAGCTATTCGCCCGTACCGGCACCGGCGTCGCTCACTGCCCGTGTTCGAACATGCGCCTGGCCTCCGGTATCGCGCCGATCCGCAAGATGCGCGACCACGGGGTGCCGGTAGGCCTGGGGGTCGACGGCTCGGCCTCCAACGATGGCGCGAGCATGATCGGTGAAGTGCGCCAGGCTCTGCTGCTACAACGTGTCGGCTTCGGCCCTGATGCGATGACCGCCCGCGAAGCGCTGGAAATTGCCACCCTGGGCGGTGCCAAGGTACTCAACCGTAATGACATTGGGGCATTGGCACCGGGCATGGTCGCCGACGTCGTCGCCTTCGACCTCGGCCATGTCGCCTACGCAGGCGCCCACCACGATCCGCTTGCGGCCTTGGTGTTCTGCACCCCGACCCAGGTCCACACCAGCTTGATCAACGGCCGTGTAGTGGTCAAGGATGGGCGCATCACCACCGTCGACCTGCCGCTGGTACTGGAGCGCCACAACCAGTTGGCCCGCCAGCTGGTTAGCGGCGACTGATACCGGCATGCAAGCCCGTGGAGCGGCGCGCGGGCGCCGCTTTGCCGGGCCCTGCGCAAGGCGCTGTCACAGCACCTTCACCGCCCGACCGATGAACTGCACCGGCCCGGTTGGGCGTCCGGTCGGCGAGCCACCGGCCCTTTCCAGGGTCAACTCAAACAGTTGGTTGGGCTCCAGCGGGGGCAGGCCATCGGCGGGCACGCGGTATTGCTCGCCAGGTTTGACCAGGCCCAGCGACAGTGGCGCCTGCCACTGTTCGCCCTTGGTCCAGAACTGCAGCACCTTGTCGCTCGGTACCGCGAACTGCCCCAAGGGTATCAGCTGAATGCTGCGTGTATCGCTTGCCTGCACCACCCAACCCGGGGCACTGTCTGCCGGCGCAACCAGCACCACCAGGTAGGAAGGCTCTGGCGGTTTGGCGGTGAGCAGCGTGAAGGCCAACAACAGGCTGGCAACCAGGCCTGCACCGGCCAGGCCCTGCCACAGCACCAAGCGATGCCACCAACGCTCGGCCTGCGCTGGCGGCCCGACGCGCTGCGGCTGTTGCTGTGCGTCGACGCTGCGGCTGATCCGCGCCCACAACCGTGGGCTGGGCGCCAAAGGCTCAGCGAGCGCATTCAACGCCAGTAGCCGCTGCTCCCAGGCATCCACGGCAGCACGCAACTGCCGATCCTCCGTAAGGCGTTTACGCACAGCCTCATGCTGTTCAGCCGACAAGGTACCCAGCACATACTCCCCGGCCAATTCATCGAGTGCGTCGGCGGTCTCGCCTTGTGGCTTCTTCATCCCATGCACTCCCGCAACGCCTTCAGGCTGCGTTTGATCCAGGCTTTGACGGTGCCCAGCGGCGTGTTCAGCAACCCGGCGATTTCGGCATGGCTGCAACCGTCGACATACGCGTGCAGGATGCACAGCTTGCGTGAAGGCTCCAGTTGCTCCAGGCAACGGTGAACCTTGGCCGAGTCCGCCATGAGATCGATATCACTGGCATAGGGCAACGGGACTTGTGCGCTGTCGAACGCTTCTTCATCCAGCACGACTTCGCGCCGGGTGTCGCGTATGTAATTGAGCGCCAGGTGCCGGGTCACGCTATAGATCCAGCCCCGCGCAGAACCACGTGAAGCATCGAAGCTGGCTGCGCGGGACCATATCCGAATGAACGCATCGTGCAGGATGTCTTCCGCTGTAGCGTGGTCACGGGCGATACGGCGCACCACACCTAACAGGCGTGCGCCCTCCTCCTCGTAGAGTGCATGCAGCGCTCGGCGGTCTCCCTCTGCGCAAGCTTCAAGGCAACGCTGAAAATCGAAAGGGGGCAAAGGTGAGTTCAATGCAAGGTCAGCCCTGTAGTCCCTGGACGGTTCCCCCGGCCATTGGGCCGGGGGGCTGTCGATCAGCGTAGACGCCAGTGGCTCACCTGCCTATACGCACTGCCATCATTTTGCCGCCCAGAAGATATAGTCGGCCTGGTAGTCGACGATTTTGCGCTCACCTTTGTTCTGCATCGAGCAGGCAGTTGCCGGGGCGACCCCGCCACGGGTAGCCACGCGCTGGATATAGCTCACACCCGTCATGGCGCCTTTACCTTCGGCCGGGCTGGCCTGAACCAGTTGGTAAGGCAGGTCGCCCTTGCCCGCTGGCGCCACGGCCAACTGGGTGCCGGTGACCTTCGAACCGTCTTTGGCCTGCCAGGTGGCTGGGGGGCCGAAGTAGTCGCCCACCGCCTTGCCAGACCTGTCCTTGAGTACCGCTTTGGGGCCGACGAATGTCCACTCGGTCTGGCCGGGTGCATTGGCTTTGTCGCGGCATTCGTAGGTGACCTGGCCCACACCGACGGTTTCGAGCATGACGCTGTGGCCGTCCGGAACCTTGACCGCGGCCGGCAACGCGGATTGAGCGTGTGCGGCTTGGCTGGCCACGATCAAGACTAAGCCGCCTGTGAGCATCAACATGGTAACTGGGCTGTTCATGGTGCAAATCTCCTGGCGAGTAATCGACAGCGCGAAGTCGCGCTACCGGTAATACCCGCCAGGTTGCAGATTGGATGCACCTGCAGAAAAAAATGTGCACCCACTCGCCCGTTACCCGGCTCGCCCATCAGCCAACTTGGGCGGGTGCGGCCTTGGCTGCCTTGCGCAGGCTCCATACACCCCAGGTCACGCCGATCACAGCCGCGATGACCGAGCCGGACAGCACGCCAAGCTTCGCCGCGCCCAGAACGCCAGGGTCAGAGAACGCCAGGTTGGCAATGAAGATCGACATGGTAAAGCCGATGCCCGCCAACAGCCCGATCAGCGTGATGCCGTGCCAGGTAACGCCCGCCGGCAGCGCACACCAGCCCAAACGGACCATCAGCCAACTGATCGTCACGATACCCAACGGCTTGCCCAGCACCAGCGCCACAGCGACGCCTGTCATCACCCAGTGAGGGCCATCGGCAGACAGGTCGACACCAGACAGCCCGACACCGGCGTTGGCCAGGGCGAACAGCGGCATGATCGCGAAAGCCACCCAAGGGTGCAGATGGCCTTGCACGCGCAGCACAGGAGCAACCAGCTCCCGCTGCGCCACACGCAGGTTCTTCAACGGGTTCATCAACTCGCTGTCATCGATCTCCGGTGCCTTGGCGCGCCCTAGCAGGTCGTCGGTGAAGCGGGTAACGGCCTCCAGCGGGCGCTCGCCCAAGGGCATCGCCCTGACCGGTGTCATCAGGCCGAGCACCACGCCCGCCAAGGTGGGGTGGGCACCGGTCATCAACATACCCAGCCAGGTGATGAACCCGGGGATGACGTAGGCATAGGCCGTACCGACACCGATCTTCTGCAGGCCGAGCACCAGCAGCAGGCCGATGCCAGCGACGCCGAAGCCACTGTAATCCAGGCCACCGGAATAGAAGAAGGCAATGATCAGCACGGCGATGATGTCGTCGATGATCGCCAGGGCGAGCAGGAACACCCGCACATTGGAAGGAATCGACTTGCCCAGCAGCGCCAGTACACCCACCGCAAAGGCAATGTCGGTGGCGGTGGGCACAGCCCAGCCCTCTTGCGCGGGTGGCGAATGATTGAACGCCAGGTAAATGAGTGCGGGTACCACCACACCGCCGACTGCTGCCGCCATCGGCAACGTGGCCTGGCGCAGGCTGGACAGCGCGCCTTCATGGATTTCGCGACGGATTTCCATACCCACGACCAGGAAGAAGATGGTCATCAGGCCGTCGTTGATCCAGAAGTGCAGTGACTGGGAATAGACCAGGGAGCCGAGGCCGAAGCTTATCGGCGTGTGCCAGAGGGCGTCGTAGCTTTCGGCAGCGGGCGAATTCGCCCAGATGAGTGCTGCAACCGCGGCGATCAACAGTACGACACCGCTCACGGCCTCGATGTGCAGAAAGCGCTCGAAGTTGGCGAATGCACGCTGGGCAAGCTGCTGGGCACGGGGCATTGCATGTTTTTGCATGGGCACAAGAACTCCCGCACGGCGGCCCGACCTGCGTAGTTATTTAACCTGCGTCACTGCTTCATGCAGCTAGCACCCGCGGGCATTCTAACCACATGGCCTGCCCCACGTCATCCATTGTCGGTCTCAGGCCAACGCAGCTGCATGAACAAATCTTCATAGTGCCTGTGAGCGCCCGGGTTGCGGGGTGAAACGCCGGATGCTCGGTTGTGCGCATGGCAGCTGTCTTGAGCAGAGCCCCCGGCACGCGTAGCATCGCCGCCCCGCATGCTTGTGGGAGCCGGCCTGCCGGCGATTCGAGTGCATGGCACTCGTCTACATCCATGTTGGCTGGCCTGGCGTAGTCGCCGGCAGGCCGGCTCCCACAGGTTTCGCGTTCAGCCGACACATCACCGCCCATGCCCCAACCGATCCCTCTCAAAGACCACGAAAAGGAAAAGCACCTGGTCAACCGCCGGCTCCTGGCTTGCGCTGCCCTGGTCTTCAGCCTGGTCGCCGTGCTGGTCGGCCGTCTCTACGTGCTGCAAGTACTGCAACACGACCAGCAAAGCGCGGTATCGGAAAACAACCGCGTACACGTACTGCCCATCGCCCCCGAGCGCGGGCTGATCTATGACCGCAACGGTGTGGTACTGGCCGACAACAAGCCCAGTTTCGACCTGACCATGACCCGAGAGCGCGCCGGCAACCCGGCCAAGGTGCTCGATACCCTGATCCAGGTTCTGGGTTTGAGCGAGGATGAGCGCAAGCAGTTCGACAAGGACCTGCGCCGTGGGCGCAAGCCGTTCGAACCGGTCACCCTGATGGTTGGCCTGACCGAGCAGCAGATCGCCCTGGTGGCAGTCAACCAGTTCCGCCTGCCCGGCCTGGATGTCGAACCGCAGTTCATCCGTGAATACCCGTTGGCCGAGCACTTTGCCCACTCGGTCGGGTATGTCGGGCGGATCAACGAAAAGGAAGCCAAGACCCTCGACAGCACCGAGTACCGCGGCACTCAATCGATCGGCAAGACCGGTATCGAACACTTCTATGAAAGCCAGTTGCACGGCCACGTCGGCTACGAAGAGGTCGAGACCAACGCCCAGGGCCGGGTGATGCGCGTGCTCAACCATCAGGACCCGATCCCCGGCAAAGACATCCACCTCAGCCTCGACGCGCACCTGCAACTGGCCAGCGAAAAGGCCCTGGGTGACCGCCGCGGCGCGGTGGTGGTGCTCGACCCGGCCAACGGTGACGTGCTGGCAATGGTCAGCAACCCAGGCTTCGACCCCAACCTGTTCGTCAAGGGCATCAGTTTCAAGCAATACGCCGCCCTGCGTGACTCCATCGACCGGCCGCTGTTCAACCGCGTGCTGCGCGGGCTGTATGCACCGGGCTCGACGGTCAAGCCGGAAGTGGCCATCGCCGGCCTCGACAGTGGCGTGATCACCCCCGGCAGCCGGGTGTTCGACCCGGGTTACTACGAGCTGCCCAACTACGCGCACAAGTACAGGAACTGGAACCGCAGCGGCGATGGCTGGGTGGACATGTACACCGCCATCATGCGCTCCAACGACACGTACTTCTACGACCTGGCGCACAAGCTCGGTATCGACCGCCTGCACGACTACATGGCCGAATTCGGCCTTGGCCAGAAGGTCTCGCTGGACATGAACGAAGAGGCTTCGGGGTTGATGCCGTCCGCTCAATGGAAACGCGCCACCCGCCGCCAGGCCTGGTACCCCGGCGAAACGCTGATCTTGGGCATCGGCCAGGGCTACATGCAGGTCACCCCGCTGCAGTTGGCCCAGGCCACCAGCCTTCTGGCCAGCAAGGGCGTATGGCACCGCCCACACCTGGCTTTGACCGTGGGTGACGAAACACCGGTCGACCCGAACCCGATGCCGGACATCGTGCTGCACGACCGGCACGCCTGGGACCAGGTCAGCCAGGGCATGCAGATGGTCATGCATGACCCGCGCGGCATTGCCCGCGCCGCCGCCGCCGGCGCGCAGTACCGCATCGCTGGCAAGAGCGGCACGGCGCAGGTGGTGGCGATCAAGCAAGGTGAGCGCTACAACCGCAACAAGACACTGGAGCGCCACCGTGACAATGCCCTGTTCGTCGGCTTTGCACCCGCTGACCACCCGCGCGTGGTCGTGGCGGTGTTGATCGAGAACGGTGAGGCCGGTGGCCGGGTGGCCGGCCCTGTGGTGCGCGAGGTGATGGATGCATACCTGCTGGATGACCAGGGACACCTGAAACCGCAGTATGCCGGTGATGCAGCGCCCAAGCAGGTTCCACACGCCTGAGGCTGCCCGGCAAACTGATCGCCGGCCCCATAGTCACATTTCGGTCACGCTACCGTCGTAATCTGCCGGGCAATTCTGTGCCAAAGGTCGCCCGGCATGCTCCGTCTGTTGCTCTTGCTGCTTCACCTGCTCCCGCTGACGGCCGTGGCCGACCCCGTACACCTGCGGGTGCAAGGGTCCAACACCATCGGCGCGGCGCTGTTGCCCGCGCTGGTGCAAGGGCACCTGTGGGCGCAACAGGCAACGGCGATCGAGCAACGCCCAGGCGCGCTGGCCAACGAGACCGTGATCACCGCCGTAGACGCCCACGGCCAGCCGCTGCGCATCGACATCGCGGCGCACGGCTCGAGCACCGGCTTTATCGCGCTTGGCCGTGGCGAGGCCGATCTGGCCGCAGCGTCTCGCCCCATCAACGATACCGAGGTGCGCCAGCTCAAGGCGCTGGGCGACTTGCGTGCAGCCGGCGCCGAGCAGGTGATCGGGCTGGATGGCGTGGCAGTGATCGTCCACCCCGATAACCCCCTGCCGCAGCTCACCACTGCGCAGTTGGCTCAGGTGTTTTCCGGCGCTATCGGCACTTGGGAGCAACTGGGTATCGCGGGGGGGCCGATCCACGTGTATGCCCGCGACGATCGCTCCGGTACTTTCGAGACCTTCAAGGCGCTGGTGCTGGAGCCGCATCAAGGTGAACTGGCCCCCGGAGCACAGCGCTTCGAGTCCGGTGACAGGCTGGCCGACAACGTGGTTGCCGATCGCCAGGCCATCGGTTTCAGTAGCCTGGCAGCCGTGCACGGGGCCAAGGTGCTGGCAATTGCCGAAGGCAATGCGCCGGCCATGCTACCTGACCGCCCGCAAGTGGCCAGCGAGGACTACCCCCTCTCGCGCCGGCTGTATCTGTATCTGCCCGCCAACGCCAAACCTCAGGCCAAGGCTCTGGCGGAGTTCGCGCAAAGCCCTGCTGGCCAGTCGATCGTCGCTGAGCAGGGGTTCGTTTCACAGCAGATCCGGCCCCTTGCAGTGCCGGCGCAAGCCGACATGCCACCGCGCTACCGCAACCTGGCCCAGCAAGCGCAACGCCTGAGCGTCAACTTCCGCTTCCAGGAGGGCAGTGCCAGCCTCGACAACAAAGCCCTGCGCGATGTACAGCGGGTCGCCGACTACCTGCGCCAGGCCGGCAAGCTGCAAAGCAAGGCGGTGCTGGTCGGCTTTGGCGACCCCAAGGAAACACCAGGCCGCGCCGCCCTGCTCTCGCGCCTGCGAGCACAGGCGGTACGCCGTGAACTGGCGCGCGATGGTGTGGAAGTGCTGGAGGTCACCGGCATGGGCGACGAGCTGCCGGTCGCGGGTAACGAGCTGGAACAGGGGCGCTTGCGTAACCGCCGGGTGGAGGTTTGGGTGTACTGAGGCAGGCCGCCGCGCATGGGCTCAGGCAAAAATTTGTAACAGCACGCCACTCGGCATCACAGGGAAATGGGGCTAGGCTCAAATCCATGTGATACCGGGCCCCTCTGACGGCTGCGCGCCGCCATGTCGGATCACTGTTGCCATGCAACGTCGACAATCAAGGAGGGGCTCATGACAGCTCTACAGACCTTTCTCACAACCCCATTTCTCGGCACCAGCACCTGGTTGTGGCTGGTGTTCCTGGCCATCGTCATCGGCCTGCTGGTACTCGACCTGGGTGTGCTGCACCGCAAAGAACGCGAAATCGAAATGCGCGAAAGCCTGCTGCTGTACTCGGGCTATTTCAGCGTGGGCGTGTTGTTCGGCGCGTGGGTCTGGTACGAACTGGGCGCGCAGTCGGCGCTTGAGTTCTACACCGGCTTTTTGGTCGAACAGTCCTTGTCGATGGACAACGTGTTCGTCATGGCGATGATCTTCGGTTTCTTCGCCATCCCCCGCCGTTACCAGCATCGGGTACTGTTCTGGGGCATTCTGGGTGTGGTCGTCCTGCGCGCGATCATGATCGGCGTGGGCGCGACACTGGTGCAGAACTTTGAATGGGTGCTGTACATCTTCGGGGCATTCCTGCTGTTTACCGGGGTAAAAATGGCGCTTTCGAAAGAAGACAGCCACCCCGACCTGGCCAACAACCCGGTACTCAAATTCGTCAAGCGGCACATGCGCGTGACCGACCAGATTCATGGCTCACACTTCTTCGTGCGCCTCACCCCGCCAGGCGAGAGCAAGGCATTGCGCTATGCCACACCGCTGTTCCTCGCGCTGGTGCTGATCGAGCTGGCCGACCTGGTGTTTGCGGTCGACAGCGTGCCGGCAATCTTCGCTATCACGCAGGACCCGTTCATCGTCTACACCTCGAACATCTTTGCCATTCTGGGTTTACGCTCGCTGTACTTTGCCCTGTCGGCATTGATGCACCGCTTCGTGTACCTCAAGTACGCGCTGGCGCTGGTGCTGATCTTCATTGGCTGCAAGATCTTCTACCACGGCATGGTCGGCAAGGTGCCGGCACTGCTGTCGCTGGGCGTGACTTTCGGCTTGTTGCTCGGTGGGGTCGTGGTGTCGCTGATCAAGACCCGCGGCGAGAAAGCGGTCGTGGGCGACGTGCAAGGGGAGCAGCTCCCACCCAAGCAGCCCGAAAGCGCCAAAAAGGAAGAAGACCCGCAATTGCGGGTCTGATCCCCTCCATCTGCTGCGTACATTGCTTTCAGAACACTGAGCAAGCGTTTATCGAGGCCGCGCTCACCGCCCGCTACGCAACATTTCAACCGGCACATATTTGCCGATCTCGTACTTGCCGATCGCCGCCCGGTGCACCTCATCCGGCCCGTCAGCCAGGCGCAAGGTACGCTGCATCGCGTACATGTATGCCAGCGGGAAATCCCCACTCACCCCTGCACCACCATGGAGCTGAATGGCGCGGTCGATCACCTTCAATGCGACATTCGGCGCCACCACCTTGATCTGTGCGATCTCACTGCGCGCCACCTTGTTGCCGACCGTGTCCATCATGTATGCCGCCTTCAGGGTCAGCAGCCGCGCCATGTCGATTTCCATGCGTGAATCAGCGATCTTGTCGACATTGCCGCCCAGCCGTGCCAGCGGCCGGCCGAACGCCGTGCGCTCGACCGAGCGCCGGCACATCAACTCCAGCGCTCGTTCGGCCATGCCGACCGAGCGCATGCAGTGGTGAATACGGCCTGGGCCCAGGCGCCCCTGAGCGATCTCAAAGCCGCGACCCTCACCAAGGATCACGTTTTCGTAGGGCACACGCACGTTTTCGAACAGCACCTCGGCGTGGCCATGGGGGGCGTCGTCGTAACCGAACACAGGCAACGGCCGAACGATCTTCACCCCCGGTGCGTCAGTCGGCACCAGCACCATCGAGTGCTGCTGGTGGCGCGGCCCGTCAGGGTTGGACAGGCCCATGAAGATCATCACCTTGCAACGCGGGTCGCAGGCCCCGGAGGTCCACCACTTGCGGCCATTGATCACCCACTGATCACCGTCACGCACGGCAGTGGCGGCCATGTTGGTGGCGTCCGAGGAGGCTACGTCAGGTTCGGTCATGGCAAATGCCGAGCGAATCTCGCCCCGCAGCAGCGGCTCAAGCCACTGCTGCTTCTGTGCCTCGCTGCCATAGCGCACCAGCACTTCCATGTTGCCCGTGTCCGGCGCCGAACAGTTGAAGGGCTCCGGCCCCAGCAGCGAGCGGCCCATGATCTCGGCCAGGGGCGCGTACTCCAGGTTGCTCAGGCCGGCACCGTACTGCGACTCCGGCAAGAACAGGTTCCACAAGCCCTCGGCGCGGGCCTTGGCCTTGAGCTCCTCCATGATTGCGGTAGGTTGCCAGCGGTCACCTTCTGCGACCTGGCGCTCGAACACTGGCTCGGCGGGATAGACATGGGCATCCATGAACGCGGTGACGCGCTCGCGCAGAGCCTGGACCTTGGGTGAATAGGCGAAATCCATCGGGGCTACCTTCACGGTTCGAAGTACATGGGCAGAGCCTAGAGCAGCACAGCTCAATCCACCTAGTCTATTTTCTGCGTGTATAAACATTCATAACCGATATATGATCGGCCGATAATTCCAACAAAGAGCGGCGCCCATGAACCTCAGCAAGGTCGACCTGAACCTGTTCATCGTCTTCGATGCCATCTATACCGAAGCCAACCTGACCCGCGCCGGGCAGATCGTCGGCATTACCCAGCCAGCGGTTTCCAACGCGCTCTCGCGCCTTCGCGAAACCTTCAACGACCCGTTGTTCGTGCGCACCGCCCAGGGCATGGTGCCGACCCCCATGGCGCAGAACATCATCGGCCCGGTGCGCAACGCCTTGGCGCTGCTGCGCACCTCGGTGCAGGAAAGCCGCATCTTCAACCCGCAGCAGGCCAACAAGACCTTCCGCATCAGCATGACCGACCTTACCGAAGCGGTGATCCTGCCCCCGCTGTTCCAGCGCCTGCGGCGCCTGGCGCCTGCGGTGCTGATCGAGAGCTTCCTGTGCAAGCGGCGTGAAACCACCAAGGAGCTGGCTGCAGGGCGCCTGGACTTTGCCGTCGACGCGCCGTTGAACACCGATCCGCAGGTGCGCCATGTCAAGCTGATGCAGGACCGCTACGTCTGCGCCGTACGCCAGGGCCACCCGCTGGCCGACGCCAAGCTCTCCGTCGAGAGCTACCTGGGCATGACCCATATCCATATCTCCAGCCGCCGAAACGGCCTGGGCTATGTCGACCTGGCGCTGGGCAAGATGGGTGTGCAACGCAAAGTCGCCCTGCGCTCGCAGCATTACCTGATGGCTTCCCAAGTGCTGCAACAGACAGACATGGCGATGACCGTGCCAGAACGGTTCGCCCGCCGCCACCAATTGCGCTACCAGCCTTTGCCGGTGGAAGTGCCTGCGCTCGAGACGCACCTGTACTGGCACGAGAGCACCGACCAGGATCCGGCCAACCGCTGGATGCGCGAGCAGATCATCGAGCTGTGCCAACGGGTAGTGGCTGAAGAAGAGCGGAGTTTGGAAAGCGCGTGAGGGTCGGCCAAAGTTATAAAACGACCTACGATCATTCACTTTTGGAGAATAGTTTTCTACGGAAACGGGTAAACCATGAAAACAAGGGCAAAAATTTTCGCAGCGCCCGGGGTACGCTTGCTGTCAGGATCGCCGAACCCGCGGCGACAGCTACGGACCCAACACCATGCCCAGCGCCCCACTCTATTTCGACTACGCCGCCACCACACCGGTAGACGACCGCGTCATTGAAACCATGCTCACCTGCCTCGGCCGCCAGGTGAACTTCGGCAACCCCGCCTCCTCGGGTCACGCCTACGGCCAGCGGGCTCGCGAGGCCGTGGAGCAGGCTCGCCAGCAAGTGGCCAAGCGTGTCGGGGCGAGCGCTGAAGAGCTGGTATGGACATCGGGCGCCACCGAGTCCAACAATCTTGCGCTCAAAGGCATCGCGCAGGGCATTGGCCAGCCAGGCCACCTGATCACCAGTGCACTCGAGCACAAGGCCGTACTCGATACCGTCAGCGAACTGGAGCGCCAGGGCTGGGCAGTCACCCGCCTGGCCCCGGACGCTGCCGGCCTGATTCAGCCCTACGACGTACAGGCGGCCCTGCGCGAGGATACCCGCCTGGTCTCGCTGATGGCAGTCAACAACGAACTGGGCACCGTCACCGATTTCTCTGCCATTGGCGAGCGCGTGCGTGCCCATGGCGCCCTGCTGCACGTGGATGCGGCCCAGGCGGTGGGCAAGCTGGCCATCGAGTTGCGGGCGATGGCGGTAGACCTGATGTCGTTTTCTGCCCATAAGGTCTATGGGCCAAAAGGGATTGGCGCGCTGTATGTCGGCCCTCGCGCACGCGCCTGGATGCGGGCCCAGATCCACGGGGGTGGCCATGAGCTTGGCCTGCGCTCAGGCACCCTGCCTACCCATCAGATCGTTGGCATGGGCAGCGCCTTCGCCCTGGCCGGCCAGCCTGGCGACAGCGAGCATCAGCGCATCGAGCAGCTCGCCCGGCGGCTGCGCGAAGGGCTGCTGGCCGTGCCTGGGGTCCGCCTCAACGGCTGCGCCCGCCAGCGCGTAGCGCATACCCTGAACCTCTGTATCGAAGCCCCGAGCTTCAACAGCCTGGCGCTGGCCAGTGAGCTGGCGCTATCGAGCACCTCGGCGTGCAACTCGGCGAGTCACGCGCCGTCGCATGTACTGCTGGCGCTGGGGCTGGATGAGGCGCAGGCGCGCAAAAGCGTGCGCTTGAGCATCGGGCGGTTTACCAGCGAAGCGGAGGTGGACAAAGCGATCGAGGTGTTCGAACGCTCAGTTGCGGGCGCTTCGCTGGCCTTGTGGTGAACCTGGCGTTACCGCTTGCTGCACCGGCCTCCGTCAGAGGAAGGTGAAGACCTTCGAAGCCGGCAGGCGCGATTTGTTCAGCCCGGCATTGAAGTCCGACTCGCTACGGTAACCCAGGCTCAGCACCACCACACTGGTGTACCCCTGCTCACGCAGGCCCAGTTCGGCATCCATGATCTTGCTGTCGAAACCTTCGATCGGCGTTGCGTCCAGCCCATGGGCGGCAGCGCCGAGCAATGCAGTGCCCAGGGCCAGGTAAGTCTGCTTCTCCATCCAGTGCTGCAGGTCTTTCTGGTCGTAGCGGTGCAGGTTCACATAATGGCGACGGCTCTGGTTCTGGCCGGCACGGGCCTGATCATCGCGAAAACGTCCGTCGGCCGCTTCCTGGTCGAGCACCGCGTCCAGGTGTGCTTCGGTCATGTCGGTGCGGGTACAGAACACGATCACATGGGACGCATCAAGGATCTTCGGCGTGTTGTAGGCAAAACCGTCCAGGGTGCTCTTGGCCAGGCGTGTCTTGCCCTCTGCGCTGTCGGCCACGATGAAGTGCCATGGCTGCGAGTTGACCGAGGATGGGCTGTGGCGCAGCTGCTCGAGCAAGGCGTCGATGGTGGCCTGAGGGATCTTGCGCGCGGCATCGTAGGCCTTGGTGGTGTAGCGGCCCTTGGCCAGAGAAACGGTATCCATGTTGCAACTCCTTAAGCGGAACGGGACGTGCGGCGCATATTATCTTTCCTGCCAGTCAAAAAAAGCAGCAAAATGCAGCAACACTTTCACCCATGGAGTGAAAATGCTCCGCATCACCGACCTCGAACTGTTCGTGCGCAGCAGCGCACTGGGCAGTTTCACCGCCGCCGCCCACGAGGCCGACCTGCTGCCCGGGCAGGTCGCCGCTGCCATCAAACGCCTGGAGCGTGACCTCGACGTGCGCCTGTTCGCACGGACCACCCGCAGCCTGCGCCTGACAGCCGAGGGCGAGCTGTACCTGCCTACCGCGCTCAGCGTGCTGCAAAGCCTGCGCCAAGGCCGGGAGAACCTGCACGGCGCCAACAGCACCCTGCGTGGGGTGCTGCAGGTGTCGGCGCCCTCGGACCTTGGGCGCAATATCCTGCTGCCATGGTTGAGTGATTTCCGCCGCGAGCACCCTGAGCTGACCCTGCGCCTGCACCTGTCCGACCAGGTCGCCGACCTGTTCCGCGACCCGGTGGACGTGGCCATACGCTATGGCCTGAACGAAGAAGCCAACTACATCGCCCTGCCCCTGGCACCGTGGAATCGTCGTGTGCTGGTGGCCTCGCCGGCCTACCTGGCGCGTCACGGGCGGCCGCAGACGCTGGATGACTTGCAGCAGCATGCGTGCCTGCTTTACCTGCAACAGGGGCGTATCTACGACAAGTGGCGGCTGGGCAACCGTACCGTTCAGGTGAGTGGCCCACTGTTCAGCGACGATGCCGATGTGGTGCGGCGCTGGGCCATCCTTGGCGAGGGTATCGGCTACAAATCGTGGCTGGATGTCAGCGCCAATGTGGCAACTGGCGAGCTGCAAGTGCTGCTGCCGGAGCACCCGGGTGAACTGAGCCCGGTAACCTTGGTGTGTCCACACCGCAAGCAGCTGTCGCCTGCGGTATCGCAGTTGCATCTATGGCTGCGCGAGCGTTTCGCGGCGCAGCAGCCGCGCTGAAGCCTGCTGTGCACAATTATTCTAAACGCAGGGCGGATTCTGCATTAAGGTGAACTGCCCTACCTTCTGCAGCCTTGCCGCCATGCCAGACTGGATCGACCTCAAGCAAGACGCCGACACCGGCATCGAGTCGGTGCGTGCGCATTTCGTTGGCCACGCCTACGACCCGCACTGGCATGAGAGCTTTCTGGTCGGCGTCACCGAGCAGGGTGTGCAGCAGTTCCACTGCCGGCGTACACGCCATCACAGCACACCCGGGCAGGTGTTCCTGCTCGAGCCAGGCGACATTCACGACGGCGATGCGCCAACGGCAGAAGGTTTTACCTATTCGACCCTGTACCTGGAGCCGACCTGGCTGGAGGCGGAGCTGCGCGTGCTGTTCGAGCAAGCGCCCAGTGACAGCCTGCCAAGCTTCGCCGATACGCTGTGCGATGATCGCCAGCTTGCCCGCGCCACCACCCTCGCCTTTCAGGCGGTGCATGGCGGGGAGCTGCGCATCGTGCGGCAAACCGCCACCGATGACCTGCTCAGTTGCCTTACCGGCCACCTGCACTGGCGCAAACGCCTGAACCCCGATCCGCGCCTGCCGCTGACCGCCCAGCGGGCACGCGACTACCTGCATGCACACCTCGATCAGGACATCGGCCTCGACGACCTGGCACTGGCCTGCGGCGTAGACCGCTTCCGTCTGACCCGTGCCTTCAAGGCTGCATTTGGCCTGGCGCCGCACGCCTATCTGATCCAGCTGCGCCTGGCGCGCGCCCGACGTCTGCTTGCCCAAGGCCGGACCCCGACCGAAGTGGCCATGGCCCTGGGCTTCGCTGACCAGAGCCACCTGGGGCGCTGGTTCCGCCGTGCCTACCGGCTCACCCCCGCGGACTACCGGCGCCGCTGCTCAAACCTTCCAGACTGACACGCAGCAATCGGCCAGCATGGTGCCCTGTTCAATAGGAGCCGTTCACCATGTCGCATTCGTTGTTGCCGTTCATGCTCTTCGCCCTGGTCGCCAGCATCAGCCCAGGGCCGACCAACCTGCTGATCCTAGGCCATGGCGCACGGCAGGGCCTGCGCGCGAGTGTGGCGCCGATCCTGGCGGGTTGCAGTGCGGCGGCAGCGGTCGTATTGCTGGTCGGCCTGGGCCTTGGTGAGTTTCTGATGCGTCACCCGCTGGCCCAGCAGGTGATGAGCTGGGCCGGCGTACTGTGGTTGAGCTGGCTGGCGTGGCGCATTTTACGCAGCGCGGGGCAGCCCTTGGATGTCAGTGCAGCCAAGCCTTTCGGCGCCCTCAGTGCCGCGTCGCTGCAAGTGGTCAACCCGAAAGTGTGGCTGATGGCAGTGGCGGTGATCGGGGTGTTCGCCGCGCCGTCACTGCCGGTGTGGCAATTGGCACTGGTGTTTCTCGTGATTGCCCTGCCGTGCATGACGGCCTGGGCACTGTTGGGGGTCGGAAGTGCACGCTGGTTGCAGACGCCGGAGCGGTTGCTGTGGTTCAACCGAGGGTTGGCGGGCATGTTGCTGGTGTCGGCCTGGGCCGCGCTGCTTGGCTGAGCCGAAGGTGGTTTGTAGCGGCCCTGTCGGCAGCAAGCCGACGACAGGGCTGGCACCGTCAATCACTGACGCAGGGCCTCGCGAAAGCGTCGGGTGCTGGCCAAGGCCAGCAGCAACCCGGCCACCGCCACAGTGCCGCCGGCCCACCCGATGGAGGCCACCCCCATCTGGCTGCTGACAATACTGCCCAGCAGCGCCCCGCCGCCAATGCCGATGTTATAGATGCCCGAAAACAACGCCATCGCCACGTCAGTGGCATCGGACGCCAGCTTCAGCGTCTTGGACTGCAGCGACAGGCTGAAGCTGAGGATCGCGACGCCCCAGAACATGCTCAGCCCGGCAAACAGATAGAAGTTGCCTGCCAAAGGCAACAGCAGCAGCAGGCACGCTGCCAGCAAGCCGATCGAGCCTACCAGCAGGCCATGCGGAAAGCGCTCGCTGTAGCGGCTGAACAGCACCGAGCCAAACACCCCCGCCCCGCCGAACAGCAGCAGCAACAAGGTGATGCGCTCACCACTGATCTGCGCCACCTGCAGGGCGAACGGCTCGATGTAGCTGTACGCCGTGAATTGCGCGGTGATCACCAGGGTCACCAGCACATACGTGATCACCAGCGCCGGGCGTTTGAACAGGATCGGCAAGCTGCGCAGCGAGCCGGAGTTCTGGCTGGGCAAAAGCGGCAGCGATTTCACCAGGCAAAGCATGGTGGCCAGCGCCACCCCGGCGATGCTGAGGAAGGTCACCCGCCAGCCCAGCGCCTCACCCACCACGCGCCCCAGCGGGATGCCCAGGACCATTGCCAGGGTCGTACCGGTAGCCAGCAAGCCCAACGCCTTGGCCTGCTGGCCTGGCGGCGCCACACGCACGGCCAGCGAGGCGGTGATGGACCAGAACACGGCATGGGCCAGGGCGATGCCGATGCGGCTCAGCAGCAGTACCGCAAAACTTTGCGACAGCCACGACAGCAGGTGGCAGACCACGAACACCACGAACACGCACAACAGCAGGCGCCGACGCTCGATATTGCGCGTGAGCAGCATCATGGGCAGCGAGGCCAAGGCCACCACCCAGGCATAGATAGTCAGCATCAGGCCGACCTGAGCGGTGCTCATGTCGAAACTGCGGCCGATGTCGCTGAGCAGCGCTACCGGGACGAACTCAGTGGTGTTGAAGATGAAAGCTGCAAGGGCCAGGGCGATCACACTCAGCCAGCTGCCGCCGCCGGCGGTTGGCGGCAGGTTGGTGGGGATGGGTCCGTTCATGGGGCGAATTCTATTCTCCGCAGGCAAGGCGAAAAGACGCGCGTCAGGGGCCAAGTATCGGCCGCGCTGAGGCACGGGTTTGTTATTGGAGGGAATGCCGGCATGGTACGCGTCAACAGCGCACCTCACAACCAGGCGCGCACAGGGGAATGGGCGCCGCCCCCAGACCCGATCGCCCGGAGGGTCTGGGGGCAACGCGTGGCTGGGAAGGATCAGCCCTGCAGCGTCGCCATGTCGATCACGAAACGGTACTTCACATCACCGGCGATCATGCGCTCATAAGCCTGGTTGATATTACGGATATCCAGCATCTCGATATCGCAGCGGATATCGTGCTTGGCACAGAAATCCAGTACTTCCTGGGTCTCGGCGATACCGCCAATCAGCGAGCCTGCCAGCACCCGGCGCTTCATCACCAGGTTGGCCGCGTGCAGCGCCGGGTCGATCGGCTCGATCAGGCCCACCAGGATATGCACGCCGTCGAACTTCAGCGTCTCCAGGTACGGGTTCAAGTCGTGCTGCACCGGGATGGTATCGAGCAGGAAGTCGAAGCGCCCGGCAGCGGCGCGCATCTGCTCGGCATCGGTGGAGACGATCACATGGTCGGCGCCTTGGCGACGGGCTTCATCAGCCTTGGCCTGCGAGCGGGTGAACAGGGTCACTTCAGCGCCCAACGCCTTGGCCAGCTTGATGCCCATGTGCCCCAGGCCACCCATGCCAAGAATGCCGACCTTGTGGCCAGGGCCGACGCCATGGTGCTTGAGCGGCGAGTAGGTGGTGATACCGGCGCACAGAATCGGCGCCGCGCTGGGCAGGTCCATGCCAGCCGGGATGCGCACCACGAAGTGTTCGCTGACCACGATGCTACTGGAGTAACCCCCCATGGTATTGCTGCCATCGACCCGGTCCGGGGTGGCGTAGGTCATGGTCGGGCCTTCCAGGCAGTATTGCTCCAGGTCCTTGGCGCAAGCCTCACAGTGGCGGCAGGAGTCGACCATGCAGCCGACGCCGACCAGGTCACCGACCTTGTGCGCCGATACCTTCTCGCCCACCGCCGTGACGCGGCCGATGATCTCGTGGCCGGGCATCAGCGGGTACACGGCAATGCCCCACTCGTTGCGGGCCTGATGGATGTCGGAGTGGCAGACGCCACAGTAGAGGATCTCGATGGCGACATCGTCCGGGCGCGGGCTGCGACGCTCGAAGGTCATGGGCGCCAAGGGGCTGGTCGGGGTTTGCGCGGCGTAACCGATAGCAGTGTACATACAAGACCTCAGGTGACAGTGAAACGATTCAGGCGGTATATTTTCCCCGTCCTCGCCCTGCCCGCCCACAGCAAATCCTCCGAGGTGAATGCCTGATTCTCCGAACCTGGCCTGAGCCCCCTGGCGCCGAGCCTTGGATCTGAGATGATGAAAGTGTCTGATTCTCTGCCCATGGTCCATCATGCAACTGACCCGCCACGTCGACGCCAACGCCACGCTGTGCGCCCTGATCCGCAGCCTGGCCACACGCCCAGGCTTCGTGCCCACTCATCTGCCACAAGTCCAGGTGTTGAGCTGGGACCATTACGTGGCCAGCAGCCCGCAGATCTATGAACCCAGCCTGATGATCCTGGCCCAGGGCAGCAAGCTGGCGCGCCTTGGCCCGCGCACGCTGGAGTATGGCGCCGGGCATTACCTCGTGCAGGCGCTGTCGGTGCCGTTCATGTGCGAAACCTTCGCCACCGCCGAAGCGCCGTTACTGGGCGTTGCAGTGGACATCGACCGCGGCGTGCTGGGTGAACTGGTACAAAGCATGGCGCTGGCGCCTGACCCTGCAGTGCAGGCGCAGACGCCGCAATCGATGACCTCGGCAGCGCTGGATGCGCCCATGCGCGAGTGCGTCGAGCGGCTGTTACGCTGCCTGCAGGATCCGACAGATGCCAAGGTGCTCGGCCCGGCGCGGGTACGCGAGGTTCTGTACACCGCACTGCGCGGGCCGCAGGCCGGTGTGTTGCGGGCGCTGGTCGAACAGCAGGGGCACTTCGCGCGCATCGGCGCCGCCCTTGCTCACCTGCGTGAACACTACACCGAGCCGCTGAGCGTGGAAGCGTTGGCTGCACGGGCGAACATGAGCGTGTCGACCTTCCACGAGCACTTCAAGCGCTGCACCGACATGGCGCCGATGCAGTACCTCAAGCGCCTGCGGCTGCTCAAGGCGCAGCAGATGCTGATCGGCGAAGGGCTGGGTGTGGCGCAGGCAGCGCATCGCGTGGGCTACCAGAGCACCTCGCAGTTCAGCCGCGAGTACAAACGCCAGTTTGCCCGTAGCCCGGGGGATGAGCAGGCCTATCAGAGTTTGCCTGTATGACGGCAGGCAGCCACGAGCCCCCGTCGTGGTTGCCGTGCAAGCATGGCGGCAGATCAAGCAGAACCCGCCTCAGGGCGTCAACGGCCACTGCGCCAGCGGCAGGTACTGGCCTTTGCGCGATTCGTAGAGCGTGAAGTGCCGGGCTGCGATGAAAAAGTCGGGGGCCACGCTGGCCTCGGGCACCTGGCCGCGAAAGTCCCGTGACAGGGTCAGGTGTGGCCGGTACTCACGGGCCTGCTCGGCAAAGCCCATGGGCAGCAGTGCCTGCTGCAGCCCATAGACAAATTGGCGCAGCGCCGCCGGGGGCTGCTGCGGCTCGAGTACCAGCACGTTTGCCCGGGGCCAGACCTTGAGCTGATCGAGCAGCAGGCGCAGGGGGGCATCGGGACGCGCCAGGTTGTCCACCGCCGCGCAAATCGCCGGCACCTGCACGGCATCCACATCGCCTAGAAACATCAAGGTCAGGTGGAAGTTGGCACTCGGCACCGGTTTGCCACTACGCAGCTGGAGGCCACGCCGCCACTGGGCGATCGCACGCTGCTGGGCGTCGGTGACCGGCAGGGCGAAAAACAGCCGTTTGAAGGGGGCGCCAGTGAGGCGCGGGTCCTGAACCATGCGGGCTCCTTTACGTTAAACGTTTGCGCATACTGCGGCCATTGCACCTTGGTCGGCCGCAAATCTCGCCCACCACGGTGCAAACTATCTGTACAAACTCCCCCCATGATTGTTTATGCTGGCGGGCTTATGCCATGGCGCATGGCCATTTTTCGACAAGTAATCGTCCATGAAAATTGCACTCGTACTCATCTTCGCCCTCTCGATCGCCTATGTTCATCTGCGCGGTCGGGTACGCCACAAGCTCACCCGCCAGTTGGGTGACCACTCCAGTTTCCTGGCCCCGGTCAACAGCTTCCTTTACCTGTTCTCCAGGCACCCGGCCAAACCCTACCTGCCGGTCGAGGCCTTCCCCGAGCTGCAGCCACTGAAGGATCACTGGCAGGAAATCCGCCAGGAGGCCCAGCAGTTGCTGCATGTTGGCGAGATCAAGAAGTCCGACAATTACGACGACGTTGGCTTCAATTCCTTCTTCAAGACCGGCTGGAAGCGCTTCTACCTGAAATGGTACGGCGAAAGCCACCCGTCTGCGATGAACCTGTGCCCACGCACCACCGAGTTGCTGCAAGGCATCGGCTCGGTCAAGGCAGCCATGTTCGCGACCTTGCCGCCGGGCGCCAAGCTGGTGCGCCACCGCGACCCGTATGCCGGTTCGTACCGCTACCACCTGGGCCTGGACACGCCGAACGACGATGGCTGCTACATCGATGTGGATGGCGAGAAGTACTCATGGCGTGACGGCGAAGCCGTGGTGTTCGACGAGACCTACATCCACTACGCCGCCAACACCACCGAGCACAACCGGATCATTCTGTTCTGCGACATCGAGCGCCCGCTGAAATACCGCTGGGCGACGGCGTTCAACCGCTGGTTCAGCCGCAATGTCATGGCTGCCGCGGCAGCGCCGAACAATGCCAATGACAAGACTGGCGGCATCAACCGCCTGTTCACCCGGATCTACAAGATCCGCGAACGGGGCAAGGCACTGAAAAAACGCAACCGCATGCGCTACTACCTGGAGAAGTGGCTGGTGGTGGCGGCCTTGGTTCTGGTGTTCATCTATATCTGAATGGGCCGGGAGCCTTTGCCGCCATGATCCACATCCGCCCCATGACGCCCGAGGATTTCGAACGTTTCTGGCCCACCTTCCAGGCCGTTGTCCAGGCCCGCGAAACCTACGCCTACGACCCCGCCCTGAGCTTCGAACAGGCGCGCCAGCTATGGTTGGAGCTGCCCTTGCGCACGCTGGTGGCCGAGCAGGACGGTGTGTTGCTGGGGTCGTACTACCTCAAGGCCAATGCCGCTGGCCCCGGCGCCCATGTCGGCAACTGCGGCTACATGGTTGACGAAGCCGCCCGTGGCCGTGGCGTGGCCAGGCTGATGTGCGAGCATTCACAGAAACTGGCGCGCCAGGAAGGCTTCCTGGCGCTGCAGTTCAACTCGGTGGTGGCCAGCAATGAAGTGGCCGTGGCGCTGTGGCACAAACTGGGCTTCGAGACCGTCGGCCGCTTGCCCAAGGCTTACCGCCATGCCCGCCTGGGCCTGGTGGATTGCCTGGTGATGTACAAATGGCTGGCCGACGAGCCGGTAGTGGAAAAACCGCCGCTGCTGATTGGCCGCAAGAACATCGAGGCGCGCGTGTCGCGGCGGCGTGGGCGCTAGGTGCGTTGCACTTTTCTGCGAACCCGTGGCATAGATGCAGGTCAACGCCTGTATGTGACCGTTTGCGCCACTCAAGGAGCCCCGCATGAACAATCCCCCCTACGTTCCTCCCAAGGTCTGGCGTAGCGACGCTGCCTCCGGCGGCCAGTTCGCCAGCATCAACCGCCCCATCGCCGGCCCTACCCACGACAAGGCGTTACCTGTCGGCAAGCATCCGCTACAGCTGTACTCGCTGGCCACCCCAAACGGTGTGAAGGTCACCATCCTTCTTGAGGAGCTGCTGGCTCTGGGCCATAGCGGCGCCGAGTATGACGCCTGGTTGATCCGCATCGGCGAAGGTGACCAGTTCTCCAGTGGGTTCGTTGAGGTCAACCCCAACTCGAAGATCCCCGCCCTGCTCGACCGCAGCGTCGAGCCAGCGGTGCGGGTATTCGAATCGGGCTCGATCCTGCTCTACCTGGCCGAGAAATTCGCGGCCTTCCTGCCCAGCGGTGCGGCCGCGCGTACCGAAACCCTGAACTGGCTGTTCTGGCAGATGGGTTCGGCGCCTTATCTGGGTGGGGGCTTTGGTCACTTCTACGTGTATGCCCCGGAAAAGTTCGAATACGCCATCAACCGCTTCACCATGGAAGCCAAGCGCCAGCTGGATGTGCTCGAACGGCGCCTCGCGCAAAGCCGCTACCTGGGTGGCGACGAGTACAGCATCGCCGATATCGCCGTATGGCCGTGGTATGGCCAATTGGTGCGCGGCAACCTGTATGACGCAGCAGAGTTCCTTGCCGTGCATGAATACCCGCAGGTGCAGCGCTGGGCCGAGGAAATCGCGCAACGCCCGGCCGTGCAGCGAGGCACCCGGGTCAACCGCACTTGGGGGGACGAAGCCAGCCAGGTGCCCGAGCGCCATTCGGCAGCGGACCTGGATTAAACACGTGAGGGCCGCCAGGCGGCCCTTCGCCGGGCACGCCGGCCGCTGCAGTGCCCGACAATGCCCCGCTGCAAAAATCCATTTGCCCCCGCGCAAACCTGCTTCCGCCCAGCCCTTCTTGTACACTCCTCGCAAAAGCCCCCACCTGCACACATTTTGGTGAAAGCATGATCGAGGTAACCGAGGTTTCCATTGCCGAGCTGCGCGATGCGCTCGAACAGGGCCGCACGACGGCGGTCGAGCTGGTCAAGGCCTACCTGGCGCGCATCGACGCCTACGATGGAGCCGATACCCCCACTGCGCTGAACGCTGTGGTCGTACGCAACCCCGAGGCGATCAAGGAGGCCGAGGCGTCCGACGCGCGCCGCGCCCGCGGCGAACTGCTCGGCCCGCTCGACGGCATCCCTTACACCGCCAAGGACAGCTACCTGGTCAAGGGCCTGACCGCGGCATCCGGCAGCCCGGCGTTCAAGGACCTGGTAGCCCAGCGCGACGCGTTCACCGTCGAGCGCCTGCGCGCCGGCGGTGCCATCTGCCTGGGCAAGACCAACATGCCGCCCATGGCCAACGGTGGCATGCAGCGCGGCGTCTATGGCCGTGCCGAAAGCCCATACAACGCCAACTACCTGACCGCACCGTTCGCCTCCGGCTCATCCAACGGCGCCGGCACCGCCACCGCTGCCAGCTTCAGCGCCTTCGGCCTGGCCGAGGAAACCTGGTCCAGTGGCCGTGGCCCGGCCTCCAACAACGGCCTGTGCGCCTACACCCCTTCGCGCGGGGTCATTTCGGTGCGCGGCAACTGGCCGCTGACACCGACCATGGACGTGGTAGTGCCTTTCGCCCGCACCATGGCCGACCTGCTGGAAGTGCTCGATGTGGTGGTTGCCGACGATGCCGACAAGCGCGGCGACCTCTGGCGCCTGCAGCCTTGGGTGCCAATCCCGGCAGCCTCTTCGGTCCGCCCGGCGTCCTACCTGGACCTGGCGGTTGACGCCAGCGCGCTCAAGGGCAAGCGTTTCGGCGTACCGCGCATGTACATCAATGCCGACCCCGAGGCCGGCACGTCCGAAAAACCTGGCATCGGTGGCCCTACCGGCCAGCGCATCAACACCCGTGCCACGGTCATCGAGCTGTGGCAACAGGCGCGCCAGGCCTTGGAAGCAGCGGGCGCGGAAGTGGTCGAGGTGGATTTCCCGCTGGTTTCCAACTGCGAGGGCGATCGCCCCGGCGCACCGACCGTGTACAACCGCGGCATCGTCAGCAAGGCGTTCCTGCATGACGAGCTGTGGGAACTGTCCGGCTGGGGCTTCGACGATTTCCTGCGCGCCAATAACGACCCCAAGCTCAACCGCCTGGCCGATGTCGACGGCCCGCTGATATTCCCCCACGACCCAGGCACCCTGCCCAACCGTGAAGACGACCTGGCCGCCGGCATGGACGAGTACGTCAACATGGCCAAACGCGGCTTGAAGGGCTGGGACCAGATCGACACCCTGCCAGACGGGCTGCGCGGCCTGGAAAAGACGCGCAAGCTGGACCTGGAAGACTGGATGGACGCTCAAGGCCTCGATGCGGTGCTGTTCCCCACCGTGGCCGATGTTGGCCCGGCCGACGCCGACGTGAACCCAGCCTCGGCGGACATCGCCTGGAGCAACGGCATCTGGGTGGCCAACGGCAACCTCGCCATTCGCCATCTGGGCGTGCCGACCGTCACCGTGCCAATGGGCGTGATGGCTGACATCGGCATGCCGGTGGGGCTGACATTCGCCGGGCGTGCCTACAGCGACAATGCACTGTTGAGTTTTGCCGCGGCCTTTGAGGCGACCGGCTCACGCCGCATGGTCCCGCCGCGTACACCGGCACTGGGCTGAGGATGGCCTGAAAGGCCATTTGCTTGCCCATCCCTGGGGTCGAGCGCCGTTTGAGGCCCGTTGAGGCCTGTCAGTCACGCGATCCAGGGCCGCTTCGCGGCCCATCGCCGGCAAGCCAGCTCCTACCGTTACCGCGCATGCCTCAAGAACTGCGCGGGCATCGAGAGAGCTGGCAGCGCCACAAATCACTTCACGTCGGTAATCTGCTGCGCGGTGCTATCGGCGGTTGCGGCCGGGACACTCGCTGCGGCCTTCGCACGGTTGCGTCGGCCCTGGCTGCGTTGCCGCGAAGCCTGTTGCTTGGCATGCAGCGCCTGAGCGGCGGTCACGGTGCCAGAGGGTTGACCATTCAAGTCAAGACGCGGTGCATTCTCCACCATCGCTGTCCAGTACCGCGCTCCGCGGCACCAGGTAGAAATGCCCAGCTTGAGTTGTTCGCGGGTCAGGCCGAGCAATTCCAGGTGCTGCTCGGCATCCTTGAAAATACCCTCCTTGAGCGGCACCTTGGGCGCCGGATTGACCGGGAAGGCCAATGGAAAATGCTTCTGCAACGGCCAGATCGCCTGCACTGCAGGGTCCAGGTCGCGAGGCTTCGCCTGGGGGGAAGCCTTGCGCTTGGGGTGTTTACCACCCTCGCCTTTTACCTGCTCTTTTTCCGACCTGAGGCGGTCACGTAGCTCAGCTAGTTGTTCAAAACCCATCGTTCAATTCACTGCTTCGAGGTTGATTGCGTTACGCAAGGATATGCCATGCTAGCCTTGAACGCAGCTAGAACAGGATAAACCGCCGCCAAATGGGTGCTGCGACTAAGCATTCAGCGCCCGTTTCAACACTTCGTAGAGCTTGCTGTCACCAGATTGAGCGACGTTGAAACGCAGGTAATCACTCGCACTCATGGACTGGCTGAACGCATTGCCGGGCGCGAGCACCACGCCTTCCTTCAAGCACACCCTGGCCAGCGTCGCTGCATCCTTGCCCTGAGGGAGTTGGCACCACACGTACATCCCTGCCTGGGGCACCAGCCAAGGCTTGATCCCAATCGCCTGAAGCCTCGCGACTGTTTTGTCCATTTCCTCGGCTAACCTGAGGCGGACGCCTTCCATGTGCTTTCGGTACCCGCTATCGGTAATCGCGTGATGAACGATGTCCGCAGCCATGCGCCCGCCCCCGAATGTGGTGGCAATCTTGAGGTCGACCAGGCTCTCGATCCATTCCCTGCGCGAAGCGATATAGCCGCACCTGATCGACGCGGAAATGGTCTTGGAAAAACTACCGATCTGGATCACCCGAGCCAGGCCATCGAAGGCAGACAGTCGTGGAGCCGGGCTATGCTCGAAATCAGCAAAAATGTCGTCCTCCACGATGACCAGGTTGGAGGCGTCGGCCAGCTTCAGCAGCCTGTGTGCTGTGACGGGCGACAAGGTGGCCCCGGTCGGGTTGTGGATGCCGGAATTCGTGATGTACAACCGCGGAGCATGCGCGAGCAGCGCGGCGCCAAACGCATCGATATCTGGGCCCCTTGCCGTGTAGGGCACCCCGACGATGTTGACCCTATGTGCCTTGAGCAATGCGTGAAAATTGAAATAACAGGGGTCGTCCACCAGCACAGTGTCTCCCGGTTCCAGCAGAAAACGGCAAACCAGGTCGATGGCGTGGGTGCCGGACTCCGTGAGCATGATCTGTTCCAGGGGGGCCTCTACACCGATGCCCGCCAGGCGTCGCGACAGGAATTGCCTGAGGGGCGGATACCCAAGCGGTGAAGCGTATTCGCTCAGCTTCAACGTGTCAGAACGCGCGACCATTCGTAGCGCTTTACGCATGCCGGCTTCGTACAGCCAGGAGGGGGGTAGCCAACCGCACCCGGGTTTCAACGCATCGCCGGAGGTTTCCAAAGACTGGCGCGAGATCCACAGCGGGTCGACATTACGATCGAGCTTGGGGCCGAGCTCAGTCAGTGCCAATGGCGCAACCGGCCCAGCCACGTAAAAACCGGAGCCAGGGCGGGCGCTAAGCACACCCTCTGCGCTTAACCGTTCATAGGCCTCCAGAACGGTAGAAACCGATACCTGCATGCTCTGAGCCATTGCGCGAACTGAAGGAATTCTCGCGCCTGGCGTGTAGCTTCGCGAGGCGATCTTGGCCTGGACCTCCCCCATCACAGCTCGGATCCGCGTTCCGTTACGTTTCATCGCACCCTCAACTGTGCTGGATTCACTTGCATAACAGTTCGGTTGAATTGTAGTGGAGTGTACATGGCCTCGGCGAACCCGTCAGTGATGTACTGAGCCCTGACTTATCGAGGACTCACGGATGGACAAAACAACGAGCGGGTGGATAAACGGCTTCATCGGCGTGGCCATATTTGCCGGCTCCTTGCCGGCGACCCGTGTGGCTGTGACGGCCTTCGAACCTACGTTCCTGACATGTGCCAGGGCAACCATTGCCTCCCTGTTGGGTGCGCTGTTCTTGATCGTGCTACGCCAGCCCCGGCCCCAGCGTGGTGACCTGTCGTCACTGGCTGTCACAGCGCTTGGCGTCGTTATCGGTTTTCCGCTGCTGACGGCGCTGGCCCTCCAGCACGTCACTTCTGCTCATTCCATCGTTTTTGTCGGGCTGCTGCCGCTGTGTACTGCAGGGTTCGCCGTGCTGCGGGGCGGTGAACGACCTGGGCCACTGTTCTGGTTGTTCTCGTTGATCGGTGCCGGGCTGGTCGTTGGCTATGCGTTGATGAATGGAGGCGAGGCGTCGGCGCTGGGCGACCTGCTGATGATGGCGGCGGTGGTGGTCTGTGGGTTGGGCTATGCCGAAGGGGCGCGCCTGTCGCGCACGCTCGGTGGGTGGCAGGTGATCAGTTGGGCATTGCTGGTAGCGTTGCCGTTCATGCTGCTGCTGACGATCGCGAATTTCCCGGCGCCCGATGCCTTCGCCCGGGTCAGCACCGGCGCCTGGTTCAGCTTCGCCTACGTTTCGCTGTTCAGCATGCTGATCGGGTTTGTGTTCTGGTACAAAGGGCTCGTCCAGGGCGGCATCGCCGCCGTGGGCCAACTGCAACTCGTTCAGCCGTTCATGGGGCTTGGGCTGGCTGCGTTGCTTCTGCACGAGCACGTCAGCTGGGTGATGCTTGTGGTAACGCTGGGTGCGGTCCTCTGTGTTGCCGGAGCCAAGAAATACGCCAGCGCATGACGTTTCGCTGCGGGCTTGCCGCGCGCCCTGCGTTCAGCTCAGCGGTTGCCGCCGGTAAACCAGCGCATGTAAGGGTTCTGTGCGCTGATCGGTGCCAAGGCCCGCGCCTCGCGCATCCAGGCCTGGCGATTGCCGTTGTAAGCCAGCAATGACAGCCCATAAAAACGACGCAGCAACGCCCACTCATCATTCACCGCGGCTTGCACCGAGGGGGCGGCATTCGCCAAGGGCGGCGCCACCCGCAGCGCCAGCAATGCCGGCAGCACGCGGGTGATTTCGCGCGGCCGTACCCACGGCGCATACTCGATCCGGGGCCGATCGTCGGTAACCGGCTGTGCATCGCCGGCATAACGCTCAAGCCCTTGCCTGTCGGTGACCCAAGTGGCCAGCAATGCCTCGACCGAACTCACGCCCACCTGGGCCAAAGCAGCCGAAACCTGGGGTTGCTCGAAGCGCTGGCGGATGCGCGGTACATCCAGCACCATCGGCGTTGCCGAGCCGATCAAGAGCATCTCGTGAAACTCGGTGGTCCACAACGAGGCATGCGGGAACACGTCAAGAAAGCTGCGAACCAGCGAGCGACTGTCCTCGTCGTTCTGAGTGGGGAGCGGTAGCCATTGGGCGACCAGCCCATGCTCCTGCAGGCGCGACGCTGCCAGTTGGTAGAAGTCGCGCGAGTACAGGTTCACCACCCCGGCCGCCGAAGGCGGTGGCGGCTCCAGGGTGATCACGTCGTAGCGTTGCGCGTTACGCAAAAGCTCACGGCGCCCGTCACGCAGGCGGATGTCAAGGCGCGGGTCGTTCACCGCACCGAAGTTACCAGAGAACAGCGGCGCCGCTGCCAGCACCTGCGGCAGCAGCTCGGCAACCACCGGATGCTCCAGCCCTGAATAGCGCAGCATTGCCCCGGCGGTGATCCCGGTGCCGAAGCCGATCACCAGCGCCGAGCGCGGCTCGCCGCGATGTATCAGCAAAGGCAACAACGCCTGCAGGCGCATGTAGCGCAGTGACGGCATGGCATCCCCAGTGTTGGACACACCCTGGATGTACAGGCGGTTGAACGCTTGCCCCTGACGCTGCTGGTGGACCACCGCTACCGTACCGCCGCGGCCTTCCTGGTAGAACACCAGCTCACCACTACGCGCGCCTGGTAACAACTGCGCCAAGCGTTCTGGTGGGGTGAGCGCGCCGGTAACCAGGGTCGCGCCGCCAACCAGCAGGACCGCTGCCCGCATGCCCTTGTGCACGGCCTGGCCGCGCCATGTCGCTACCGCGCCGATGGCCGCCGCCACGCAGGCGAGCACCACCAAGGTTCGCACCAGCCCTATTCCAGGCACCAGGACAAACCCCGTGAGCATGACACCGACGATGCCGCCCAGGGTATTGAGGGCAACCACCGCGCCCACGTCCCGCCCCACTTGGCCACTGTCCACGGCCAGGCGCAGGGCCAGGGGAAACGCCGCCCCGAGCAAGGTGGTCGGGATGAACACCACACACACCGCGGCAGCCGCGAAGCGCGCGCACATCCCTGCCAACTGGCTGCCGGTCAGTTGCAGTACATGGCTTTCCAGCAGGGTCTGCCAGGCCACCAGCCAGCGCCCGAGCCCGGCAATCTGCAACAACGCCAGCAGCCCGGCGCACGCGATCAGCAGGCCGAACAGCCCCCAAGGGTCGCGGATGCGGTCGGCGCGCCGGGCGTACAGCGCACTGCCCAGGACCAGCCCGGTCAGGTAGGTGGCCAACACCACGGAGAAGGCAAACGCGCGGGTACTCATGAACTGCACGATCGATTGCGTCCACACCACTTCGTAACCGAGCGCCACGCCACCTGCCAGGCAATACAGGGCAATGGCCAAGCGAGCCTGCGGCGTGCGCGGCAGCGGGGCCGCAGCGCAAGCAGGCAAGGCCCGCTCATCCCTGCCGCGCCCGCACCAGGCACCCAGCGCGGCCAGCAGATTCAGCGCACCCGCTACGCAGGCGGCCCCGGTGACGCCAAGCTGCGGCAGCAAGACGAATGCCGCCAGCAAGGTGCCGCAGATCGCGCCAGCGGTATTGGCGGCGTAAAGCCGACCGCCCGCCTCCCCCGTCTGTGCATCAGTGGGGGTCAGCGCTCGCACCAGTACTGGCAAGGTACCGCCCATCAAAAAAGCCGGCACCCCCACCAGGCTCAATGGCAGCAGCCAGGCCAGCAAACCGACACTCGCTTCCAGGCGGGCAAACAGTGCCGCACTCTGCGCCAGTCCCAGGGTTGCGGCCACCGCCAGCACTGCCACCGCCAACTCCAGCCCCGCATAGAGCTTGACCGGGTGGCGCAAGCGGTCAGCCCAGCGACCGAACAGCAGCCCCCCCATGGCCAGCCCGGCAAAAAACGCGCTGATGCCCGCGGTGATGGCATACACCTCAACCCCAACCACCAGAGACAACTGCTTGACCCAGAGCACCTGATAGATCAGCGCTGCACCGCCAGAAACGAACAGCAGCGCCGCAGGCAGTAGCCATGGCAACGGTGCCTGCGTTTCGGTGGTGCTGGAACTGTCAGCGCGGGGAAGGTTCACGACTGCGGGCATCGACAAGCCTTAGCGGACCCACACGTCTGTCCGCACTGGGTAGGAAAGAATGCGCCCGCCAACGGCGGGCGCGGGCATCGCGTTTACTGCTTCATCTTCTCTTCGATCTTCTTGTCCACGTCAGCACGAATCTGGTCGATGCTGAAGCTGGCCGGACGCTGGCTCGGCGGGTATTCCACGAACGTCTGCAGGAAGGCGGCAGCCTTGCGGGTCCCCTGGAAGATCAGGTAGTCGTTCTTGGTCACCCAATCGTAGTACTGGTTGGAGACCACATCGGCGCGCTCATACGGGTCCATACGCAAGTTGAAGATCTTGGGCACCCGCAAGCAGGTGAACGGTTCGCTCCAAACCGCGAAACCACCGGGGGCGCGCTGTTCGCAGAACACCAGCTTCCAGTCGCCGAAGCGCATCGACACCAGTTCACCGTCATCGTTGAAGTAATAGAATTCGCTACGTGCGCTCTTGTCTGCTTTGCCGGTCAGGTAGTCCAGCTGGTTGTAACCGTCCAGATGCACCTTGAAGTTCTTGCCACCCACATCGGCGCCCTTGAGCAAGCGGTCCTTGATGCCCGTGTCACCGGCTGCGGCCAGCAGTGTCGGGAACCAGTCCAGCCCCGAGAACATCTGGGTGGACACCGTGCCCGGCTTGACCTTGCCAGGCCAACGGATCATCGCCGGCACGCGGTAGGCGCCTTCCCAGTTGGAGTTCTTCTCGTTGCGGAACGGTGTGGTCGCGGCATCAGGCCAGGAGAACTGGTTAGGGCCGTTGTCGGTGGTGTAAACCACGATGGTGTTGTCGGCGATCTTCAGATCATCGAGGGTCTTGAGCAGTTTGCCCACGTCACCGTCGTGCTCCACCATGCCATCTGCATACTCATTGCCCTGCATACCGCTCTGCCCGCGCATCGACTCGCGCACGTGGGTATAAAGGTGCATACGGGTGGTGTTCATCCACACGAAGAACGGCTTGTCAGCTTTGGCTTGCTTGTCGATGAAGTTGATTGCCGCCTGGGTGGTCTCGTCGTCGATGGTCTCCATGCGCGACTTGGTCAACGCACCGGTATCCTCGATCTTGCCATCGGCGCTCGACTTGATCACACCCCGCGGCGAGGTAGCCTTGACGAATGCCTCGTCATCCTTGGGCCACAGTTCACGCTCCGGCTCTTCCTCGGCGTTCAGGTGATACAGGTTGCCGAAAAACTCGTCGAAGCCATGATTGGTCGGCAGGTATTCATCCCGGTCGCCCAAATGGTTCTTGCCGAACTGGCCGGTGGCATAGCCCTGCGCCTTGAGCGCCTGGGCAATGGTGACATCGCGCGCCTGCAAACCCACGGGCACACCCGGCATGCCGACCTTGGACAAGCCGGTGCGCAGCGGTGTCTGCCCGGTGATGAAGGAAGAACGCCCAGCGGTGCAGCTGTTCTCGGCGTAATAGTCAGTGAACAGCATGCCTTCCTGGCCGATGCGGTCGATGTTGGGCGTCTGATAGCCGACCACGCCCTTGCCATAGGCGCTGATGTTGGTCTGGCCGATGTCATCGCCGAATATCACCAGGATATTGGGCTTTTCCGCGGCGGTTGCCGTGCACACGCTCACCGCTGCAGTAGCGGCTAGCGCGAATGAGGTTATCCATCTTCTGCTGGACTTCATGGGGCGGTTTCTCCGTATCACGTCTGCTGGCGTTGGCCACGACTACGTGCACGATCGACCTACTGCTTGGCTGGTTCCCTGTGCCCTGCGGTTCTCTTTCATTGAGCCTGGTTGCTTTCGAATGGGTAGATGCGCTGCCACTCACGGGCCATATCGACCACGGTCCAGTTCGCACCCTTGGCGGCATCCAGCGCCTTGTCCAAGCGCCCGACCTTGCTGTCGCGGTCATAGGCCCATTCGCGTGTCGCGTCGGTGTGATGGACCAGGCCGGCAAAGCGCTTGCCGTCGCCAGCCATGGTCCATTGCAGCATTTGCAAGTCGCCGTCGGAGTTGCCAAAGGCGAAGATCGGGCGACGGCCGATATGGGCATCGATGCTCACCGGCTTGCCTGGGCCATCGTCGTTGTGCAGCAACTTGGGCAGACGTTCGATCGACAGTGTGCCGTTGTCATCGATGAAGCGAGCCTCCAGCGTGGTGCCGATCACCTGCTCTGGCGGCACCCCGTAGACTTCCTCTGCGAATGCACGCATGAATGCCACCTCACCGCCCGAGACGATGTAGGTCCTGAAACCGTTGGCCCGCAGGTACTGCAAAAGTTCGAGCATGGGCTGGAAGACCATCTCGGTGTACGGCCTGTGGGTGCGAGGGTGTACGGCCGTTGCCAGCCAACGCTGGGTATTGGCGATAAACGCCTCGGTGCTGACCCCGGCATGAGTGGCGGCGACGATCTTGAGCATGCCGTCCATGCCGCTGTCACTCAAAGCCTTCTGGTCGCCCTCCAGAACGGCCTTGAACGGCTGCTGGCTGGTCCATTCCGGGTGTTGCGGTGCGAGCCTCTTGACCTCATCAAGGGCAAACAACACCTCAAAATACAGCGGCTGCTCGCTCCATAGCGTGCCGTCATTGTCGAAGACGGCAATGCGCTCGGCCTCGGGCACATAGTCTTCACTGCCTTCGGTGGTCACAGCGCCCACGAACGCTTCGATGGCTTGCCGTGAGGGGCCATCCCGCCAGGAAGGCAGCGCATTGGCCGCCTGCACCGCCAGAGGCAACACGAGCAACAAGGCCAACCACCAGCGCGCACGGTGTAGAACGAGCATGAAGTATCCCTTCTCAGTGCTGCCTATCACTTCAGGCAAAGACTCATGGGTTGAGTGGTTTCAAGCCTTCAGGGTGGCTGACCTGCCGCCCGCTCACTGCCGCTCGCCGCAAGGCTGGTAGGATCGGGCTCAGTGACGGCGCGCTCTGGCGTACTTCACGGCCATTGCCGTAGCGGTTCTGGAGCCAGTCTAGTAGACGTATTCGCAATTGGGGCGGCAAAGCTGAGGAAAATGCTGACACTGTGCGTTGCCCGGTAGCCCTGCGAATCCACAGGTACAGCCCGTCGAGCTGCGGCGGGTCTTGCGCAAGTTGAGCACGCGCCTGCCGCCAGGCATGCTCAGCAGAGTGCAACCGCGCCATACGCCGCGCTGCTTGCCAGCTTTGCAAATGCCGCCACACCGCCCATAGCCACGGCCGTGCAACGTAAATCAGCGCCCCGCCAAGCAGCAGCAAGCCTGCAGCCCACAACCAGTGGCCAGGCAGGCGCAACTGTGCCTGACGGCCGAGCGCGCGCAGGTCCTGGTCGATGGAAAACGGCGCTTTGTAACCACCCTCGATGGCGGTGACGTCGATCGGGGGCAACGTTGCTTGCCTGGCCTCACCCGTCGCCGCATCCCACCACTGCAGTTCGATCGCGGGCAGCTGGTAACGTCCGGCGGCCGATACCACATAGCTCACACTGTCCTCGCGCTGGCCGCCGGTCGAGCCCCCTCGCCCATCGCTTAGCGGCGCAACACGAGGGGTTTGCACATAGCGTTTGAGGCCTTCGATCTCGATCAGCGGTGGCGGTGGTATGAGCATCGCCTGCGCACCTTCGGCTCGCGTCACCACCCGACGGGTAATGCTGTCCCCTGCACGCAGCGGTGAATGCGACAGCTGCGTTTGTTGCTCAAGGCTGACCTTGCGTGCCACCAGGCGGTGCACGGTCGCATCACCGGCGAGTGCCTTGGCGACGAATGAAAGCGGCGCGCTGGCCAGTGTGACCGGCGCATCCGACTGGCCGGGGAACACCTGAAAGGTTTGCGCAGGAAGGGTGAAGGCCTGGGCCGTTTGCGGGGTGATCTGATAGGTATAGCGCAGGCCGAAGAAGGCCTTGCCGTCGAGCCGTTCGTTCAGATGCTGCGCTTCTCCGCTGGGTGCGCTCACCGTAGCACCCGGCAACTCGATCACCGGCAGCACGGCCGGCTGGGTGAACCAGGTGTCTACCAGCAGATCGACCTGCAACTCGAGCGTCGCGCCTACCACCGTGTCGCCGGCCGGCAGCAGGCGCGCCTGCACACGAGCCTCGGGTGCCGCGACCGCGAGCAATGGCAGGTAGAGCCCTAGCAGCAACAGCATGCGTTTCATCAGCTGCCCTCCGCTGTGTGTCGTGAGGCATCCTGAAGCAGGAACTTGCGCCTGAGGAACTGCGCCGGCGACGTCGTCAGGTTATTCAGCCAGACCTGGTCCGAAGCGGCCTGCGGCGTTTGCTGCTGCTTTTGCCGGGCGCCTTTGGAAGGCGTCTGGTCCTCCACCACCTTGTCGGCCTTCTCGTCGGGTGTGCCTGCCTTTTGCTGGTCTTCATAGTCTTTGAGCAGCGCCTGCGCCAGTGCCAGGTTGGCACTGGCCTCGGGGAACGCAGGCTGGCGCTGCAAAGCCTGTTGGTAGGCCTGAACCGCCTGGGGAAACTTGAACTGGCGCACGTAGATATTGCCCCGGTAGAAAAAAGCCTGGGCGGTGTCGAGCTTGCCGAGGCTGGCCAAGGCAACGTCATAGTCGGCGGCGGTGTAGGCAGCCAGGCCTTTCCAGTAAGGGTCGTTGAAATGCGCTGCGGCCTGCGGGTAATGGCCATGCTCGAAGGCCCAGCGGCCCTGCTGGTCAGGGGTGAAGAAGGCATCCGCGACAGGCCCGGCCCGCGCGCTTTGCGGCTGCGTGCCCAACACTACCGCCACCAGCACGGTGGCCATCCAGTGCACCTTCCAGCCACGGCGCAGGCACAGCAGCGCAAGCAGCGCCAGCGGCCAGCACAGCCAGTAGCCGGCGTCCTTCCAGTGCACCTGCTGCGGGTCGCCTTGGGCTGCCTGAAAATGCTGCTGCGCATGCAGTTCGATCCAGTCCAGGTCATCGTCGCTCAGGGTCAGGCTGCCCAGCGGGCCGTTGACGGCGTCGGCCAACTGCCTCAAGCCCTGCTGGTCGAAGTCCGCCTGCAGCGGGCGCCCTTCGGCATCGACCCGGGTACGGCCCTGGGCGTCATGCACAACCCCGCTGTCTTGGCTGCCCACGGCCAGGACCATCACCTGCAGGTCGCTGCCTTTGAGCGCGCCCGTCAGTGCCGACAATTGCCCGGCATCGGCGCCATCGGTCAGCAGCACCAGCGTACCGGGCACCTGCTCGGCTGCCAGCAAGCGTTTCGCCACGTCGATCACCCCTGCTACATCCTTGCCAGGTTGCGCGATCAAATCGGTGGTCAGTGCTTGCAAGAAGGTGTCGAGCAACTGTGGGTCTTCGGTGGCGGGCAGCACCAGGTGCGCGCTGCCGGCATACGCGATGAGCGCTGTGCGTGCCCCTGCGCGGCGCATCACCAGGTCGTGCAAGGTATGTTTGGCGGCTTGCAGGCGGGATGGGGGTACGTCGTCGGCATCCATCGACGGCGACAGGTCCAGCGCCAGGATCAGCGGCGCACGGTTGTCGACGAACGCGGGGATGTCGCGCTGCCAGGTCGGCCCCGCGGCGGCCAGGGCACCCAGGCCGAGCAGTGCTGCCAGCAGGTGAACGGGCCGTAACCGCGCTTGCTCCTCGGGGGTGATGAGCAGATGCTCGACCAGGTGTGGAGCGATCACGCCGTGCAACTGCCGCTTCAGGTCATTGCGCCGCTGCCAGGCCCAGGGCAGCAGCGCGGCCGGTAGCCACAGTAACAACCAATAGGGGCGCAGCAGGTGCAAGGCACTAAGGTCGATGTCCATTCATGGCCTCCCCTGCGCAGGCCGTGCCCGCAACGGGCCGGCCACGGCTGCCAGGCTATGCCCCAAGGCCAGCAACAGCAAGGCCGCCCCCAGTGGCCACCAGAACAGGTCACGCTTGGGCTGGTGGCTGAAGGTCTTCACGCTGTGCGGGGTGATCCGGTCCAGCGTGGCATACACCTGGGCCAGCGCGCTCCGGTCGTCGGCGCGAAAGAACCTGCCACCGGTAGTGCGTGCGATGCCCTCCAGCGCTTGCAGATCGACCTTGTCTTCACCGCTGGCCTGGGGGTCGCCGATCCCAATGGTATGTACCACGATGTTCCGCTCGCTGGCCAAGCCTGCCGCGTGTGCGGGTGTGATCGCACTGCCGGTGTCATTGCCGTCACTCAGTAGCACCATCACCTTTTCCTGCTCCATGGCCTGATCCAGCAGCTTGATGGCAAGGCCAATGGCATCGCCTATGGCGGTGTTCGGCCCGGCCATGCCCACCCCGACTTCATCGAGCAGCAGCGAGAGACTGGCATGATCGAGGGTCAGGGGCGACTGTGGGTAGGCGCCGGTGCCGAATACGATCAAGCCGATGCGGTCTTGCTTGCGCTGGGCGATGAAGTCGCGCACCACCGCTTTCACCGCGCTCAACCTGTCCACTTGCTGGCCATTGGCGTCGGTAAAGTCCTTGGCCTGCATGGACTGAGAAATATCGATCGCCAGCAGCATGTCGCGGATGGGCTGCTCACGCTCGATGGCCTTTTCCACCAGTACGGGCCGCGCGCAGGCGGCCAGCAGAAGGCCCCATACCAGCAGGTTCAAAAGCACTTGCCAGCGCCCACCCGAGGGTGGCGTGGTGCCGGGGAGCTGGTTCACCGCACGGCTCATGGCGAAGAAAAAAGGCACCCGCAGTGCGCTGCGCGCCTCGTGATAGGGGCGCATGAAGCGGTAGGCCAGCCAGGGCAAGGGCAGCAACAAGAACACCCACAGGTAATCAAACTGCCACATGGTGAGCCTCGATCCAGCGCCTGCAGGTGTTCACCAAGGTGCGCAGCTCAGGCTCGCCGATTGCCTGCACCTGCAGGTCTGGCGCATAAGCCAGCGTGTGCAGTTGCGCGGCGAACTGCTCAGGCAAGGTAAAGCGTGCCCGCTGCTGCAAAAACACCTGCCATTGCTGGCCTGACAGGCCGCGCACCGCTGGCGCGTCAGGCATGGAAAGCGCTACCCGCTTGAGCAACGCCGGTAATTCACGCAGCGCTGGCAAACGCTGCTCGGGATGGGCCTGCGCCGCAACAAGGGCGTCGAGCCGCTGCAACGCCTCACGTCGATAACGATCACGCTGCCAGCGCCGCCAGGCATACACGGCATACGCGAGCCCTACCACCACCACTACAGCAAGCAATACCGCCCAGCCCCAGGTTTGCGGGGCATAACTGAACGGAGGCACCGGCAACGGCAGCTCCTTGAGCTGGTCGATGGCGGCAGGCGACGGCCGGGCGCTCATCGGCCACTGCCCCCAAGCCGCCCCAGTTCACGCTGCACCTGGCCCAACACCTCATCGCCGGTACTGATCATCATCAGCGGTATCTGGCTGCGGCGCAGCAACTGCGCCACTTGCTCAAGGCGCCCGGAGAGAAAATCGCCCAGCGGCCGGTGCACCTGGCGCCGCCCGATTTCAAGGTCGATCTGCATCTCGCCCTGGGTCACGCTCAAACGCCCCTTGTCGGGGACATCCAGCGCGATAGGGTCATACACCTGCATGGCGATCACGTCATTGTGCGCGCCCAGTTGCCGCAACAGCTTCAAGGTCTGCTCCGTCACCCCGGCAAAGTCACTGATGATGCAGACCAGCGCATCATGCCCGGCCAGGCCGATGACGTTGCGCAGCGCAGTGTCGAGTTGCCCCTCTTGCTCGCTGTCCGGGCCTGACGCGCTAAGGCGGTTGTTGCTGCGCACCACTGCCGCGCACAGGGCCTGCACCCGTGCGCGGCTGCGCAGCGGCCTGATGTGCACCACTTGCTGATCATCGAATACCAGCCCGCCCACCCGATCACCGGCCTGCAGGGCTATCCATGCCGACAATGCGGCAAGCTCGGCAGCGGTGACTGACTTGAAACTGCGCCGGGAGCCGAAATACATATTCATGCGTTGATCGACCAGCAGCAGTGTCGGCCGGTCGCGCTCTTCGGTGAAGGTGCGCACGAACGGCTTGCCGTAGCGTAACGATGCGCGCCAGTCGAGGTGGCGCAGATCATCGCCAGGTATGTAACGGCGCAGCTCGTCGAAGCTCAAGCCGCGGCCACGCAGGCGTGAGGCGTGATTGCCCGCCAGGATGCTTGCCAGCGGCTGACGCGCCAGGAAGCTCAAGCCGCGCACGCGGTATTCGAACGCCATCAGCTGGCTGAGCGAGGCGTAGACGAAACCATCCTGGGTCGGTTGCATGGGCTCGCTCCGTTCAGGCCGGGATGGCGACCGTGTCCAGCAGCCGGTCGATCACCTGGTCGGCGCCGATGCCATCGGCAACCGCGTCGTAGGAGAGCTGCAATCGGTGACGCAACACCGGATGGACCACTGCTCGTACATTGTCCGGGGTGACGTACCCCTGCCCGGCCAGCCATGCGTGGGCACGCGCCACTCTGTCCAGGCTGATCCCGCCACGTGGGCTGGCGCCGATCTTGAGCCAGCGCGCAAGGTCCGGATCATGCTCGACCGGGTGGCGGGTGGCGTTGATCAAGTCGATCAGGTAACGATCGATCGCCGGCGACACTTCAATGCCCGCGATCGCACTGCGTGCGGCGAACACCACGTCCTGGGGCAGACGCCCAGGCGCCTGGTGCGGGTGGCCTGCCTGTTGTTCCTCGTTGCGCACCAGGCGCAGCACCCGGGTTTCATCCTCCACCTTGGGATAGTCCAGTTGCAGCTTCATCAGGAACCTGTCCATCTGCGCCTCGGGCAACGGGTAGGTACCCTCTTGCTCGATGGGGTTCTGGGTCGCCAGCACCATGAACAGGTTTGACATCGGGTAGCTCTGACCGGCCACGGTAATCTGGCGCTCCTCCATGGCTTCAAGCAGGGCCGCCTGAACCTTGGCCGGGGCGCGGTTGATCTCATCGGCAAGAATCACGTTGCCGAACAGCGGCCCGGGTTGAAACTTGATCTCGTTGCCCTGTGCGGTCTGCTGGAGGATTTCGCCACCGGTGATGTCCGACGGCAGCAGGTCGGGGGTGAACTGGATGCGCCGCATGCTGGCCTCCAGGTGGGTGGCCAGCGCCTTGACGGTACGCGTTTTGGCCAGCCCCGGCAGGCTTTCCAGCAATACGTGACCATTGGCCAGCAAGCCAAGAATCACATGCCGGATGGTGTCGGCCTGGCCCAGCACGCTCTGCGCCACACTGGCTTCGAGTTCAGCAATTTGCTCGCGTATATCCACTGCTCGGTCCTTGTCAGTCGGAGCATCGACACGAGGCCCCACGGATGTTCGCAACTGCTCGAAGGCGACGAGGTAAATCTAGCCGCTCACAGCGCCATCGCCAGCTCAGTTGGTGCTTTCGTATTTTTGCCAGTAAGGCTCGATGCCTTGCAGGCGTGAATCGTCAGGGGCCGCTTTGCGCATCCGTTGCACATAGGCATAGGCTTCGCTGCGTTCACCGGCCAAGGCATGCAGGTAGATCAACGAGTACAGAAGGTCGGCGTTATCCGGTGCCTGCTCAAGGCCACGCTCCAGCGCCGCCAAGGCCTCATCGCGACGGTTCATGCGCGACAGCAGCAAACCTTGGTTGTAGCGAATCCGCGCATTGCCTGGCAGCGCGACCGCTGCCGACTCCATCAAGCCCACGGCCTCTTCGGGCTGGCGTCGCTCCACCAGCAGCAGGGCCAGCATGTACGCCAGGTTGCCGTGATCGGTCGTCGACATCTTTTCCAGCGCCAGGCCTGCGCGCAGTACGTTTTCCGCTTCATCGAGCTGGTGCTCGGCTGTGGCGAGATTGGCCAGGTTGACCCGCGCCGGCACAAAGTATGGGTCAAGGCGCAGTGCCTGACGGTACTGCTCCATGGCTTCTTGCTGACGCCCCTGGCGGCTCAACAGAACGGCCAGGTTCAAGCGCCCGCCTGGCAGGTCTGCATTGCCACGCAGGCGCGCCTCGTAGTCTGCCAGCGCTGTGCTGAACGCCTCCTTCGCCTGGGCCGGCAACTGCGTGCTGGGCACATCCGCAAGCGCCCGCACTGCCTCATCGCGCACCGCCAGGTAGGGGTCTTCGAGCAGGGGCAACAGCGGCTTGAGGCGCTGCTCTGGCGGCACGCTCGAGAACCCAGACGTGGCATAGGCACGCACCAATGGGCTCGGATCGTTCAACGCCCAGCCCAGGCTGATGAGGGCTTGAGGGCCCAGGTCAGCCATCTGTTCGGCGGCAGTGGCGCGCACGATGCTTGGCTTGGTCTTGTCTGCCAGCACCGTGCCCAAAAGGCTCAATGGGATACCTTGGCCATTGCGCACCGCCTGGAACGCCTCGCCAAACAAAACCGGGCGCTGCGGCTTGCCAAACCACTGCTCGATCGCCTTGGCGGCCCAAGCCGGTTGCTGGTCTTGGTGGCAAGCCGTGCAGGCATCGGGGCTGTCGACCTTGCTGGCGAGGTCCGGACGCGGGATCCGCAAGCTGTGGTCGCGCCGGGGGTCGACGACCATGTAGGTCTTGGTCGGCATGTGGCAACTGACACACTGGGCGCCAGGGCTGCCGGCGACGTGGTGATGGTGCGCGGGCGTATCATAGTCCTTGGCCTGCAGGGTGGCGAAGCGGGCTACCGGTGGATTGCCGTTGTGGCATTGCAGGCACAGCCCGTTGCCTTCGACCTTGACCTTGGCGGTATGAGGGTTGTGGCAGTCGGTGCAGCCCACCCCTGCGTTGTACATCTTGCTTTGCGTGAAGGAGCCGTACTCGTACACCTCACCGTCGACCTGGCCGTCTGCGTGATAAAGCCCCGCGCGCAATGTTGCCGGCAGGCTCTGGTCGAGCTGCGGATGACCGGGTAGCTGGCCCACGCCAAGGGTCTGCCGCCGGCTGTGGCAGAACGCACACTGCTCGACCAGGCCCTGACTGCCCAACGCCTTGTAATCGACAGCCAGGCCCATGTCCTTGGCCGACGCATCGGCTTGCTCAGCGGATGTGGCTTTGTTCGCCCAATCGACATGGGCCTGGCCAGGCCCATGACAGCTCTGGCAGCCAACGTTCTGCTCTTTCCAGGTGGACGCGAAGCTGTCCTGGCGATCGTCGTAGTGCTTGATCAAACGCGTGGAATGGCAATCGGCGCACATACCGTTCCAGTTCTGGTAGCGACCGGTCCAGTGCAAAGGGTCATCGGGTGCAAAACGTTGCCCAGGGTAGAGCGAGAACCAGCGTTGCCCACCCTCGCCCTTGGCCCTGCTGTCCCAGGCGATGGTCAACGCCTGCAGGCGGCCCTTGGGCAGTGCAACCAGGTACTGCTGCAGCGGATAGTGGCCGAAGGTGTAGATGATTTTAAAGTCTGCCGGCTGGCCATCCTCACCTTCGGTATTGACGTAAAAGCCGCCGTGCCTGCGAAAGAAATGCGCCGAGACCCCGGCCTCGTCGAAGCGCGCGTCGTTGAAATTGCCAAGCACATTGGCCTCGTTGGCGTCGCGCATCGCCCAACCGTGATCCGAGTCCTTCCAGGCCTTGGCCTGGTCAACGTGACAGCCAAGGCAAGTAGCGGCAGCCACATAGCCTTCGGATTCGGTCGAAAAGGCGGGTGCAGCCCCCGCCTGCTCGGCACACAGCGCAGTGCCTACTGAGCCAACCAGGCAGGTGATCAAAACTGCAGACCAGGACAAGGCCTTCAATGCCAAGCCCAGAATATTGCCTTTGTCGCGACGCCCCATCCTTAGCTCCGTGATCAATAGAATCAGCAACCCTGCGGGTTGTTCTTGCAGGCGTATTAGCGATGCCGGCGTGCATTACCTTGGGAAAAGCAGCGTTACAGCAAACCGAAAGCCCCAGCCTTCGGGGCCATTATCCGGTGAGTCGAGCCAATAACGCGGGCCCGCCTGGACGGTAATGGGGTGCCCACCCACTTTTAGTAGTTGGGTCACCATCAGGTTGATTGGAATTGACCATTGCTTGGATTGCCAGTCGTAGGTCGACTCACTGTTGATGCCAAATGTGGTCAAAGCGCTGTTCGTGTAGGAAAGAAACGGCTGCATGAACGTCTGGTTGACCTTCTCCTTGCCATCTGCAGGGCTGCCCTCCAGCCCCCAGATATGGTTCGCCAGTATCCCGTGCGTCCACCCGTTGGCTTGCTTCAAGGCTACCGCTGTCGGTCCGAGCCCCCACTGTTCACTGCTCAGCACGTCATTGCTGCCTGTTGGTATCAACAGCGCCGGCCCTGCGCCCAGTATCCAGCCACTGGCCGTGGGGTGTTTCGGTGAGAAGAAAAAGCTTTGGGTCACATCGCCCACACCGGAGGTGTCCGCCGCGCCACCCAAACCGTGTTGGTCGACGACGGGCAGGATGGTCCTGGAGATCAGGTTCCAGTCATCATTCAGGCTGAACGGCAGCACGGGCTGGATATTGGTCAGGCTGCGCTTGCCCTCGCCATTGGGGCCCAGTTTCTGGTCCCAGTTATATTGCACCGGCAAGCTGTACATGGCCGCAACCGGGTTCAGCGCCTTCTTGGCAAGCTCTGCCGAATCCTCTGCGTGGCCTTGGCCGGTGTGCGCCAACAAAGCAAGCGCGTAAAGCGGGTAAACGTTCTTTTTCAACGCGGTGTCTCCCGTCAACTGCAAGCCAAGTGGCCAAACCGGATCAGTCGTTCGGCTATCCGCTGTGTTGCGGCATGTCGGGCTGTTTTGGCGGCAGCGGCCCAATGAACATGCGTTTAAGGCGCTCGCGTCCAATGAGGCGCGCCAGTTCAGCGATGACGCAATACATGAATATCAAGGTGATCAACAGGATCTGAACCGCCCAGAAGCGAGGCCAGTTAATGGATGACCACAACAGCGCGTTGGCATCCATCACGCCAGCCGCCTCTTTCCAATACTCGTACAGACGCTCCAGGTAATGGACGATCAGCGCGACCAAGGCATAAATGCAGGTCTTCCAGGCGACGTTCCAGATCAGTGGCTTGTCGGGGAAGCGATTGATGAAAGGCAGCATATCCGCCACCAGCACGGACTTGCCCAATATCAGCGCGGCGATCAGGACCGACGCTGAAACAGGCAGCTCCACCCCTGACCCTTTGATCATCAGCGCACGAATCAGCGCAACGATGTGCAGGATCACGAAAAAAAACACGGTGGGAGGAAGCACTTTCAGGAATTCATGTTTGAGCTTGAGCATGACCGTTTTCATCGGGGCATCCTTGAAACTTCGAGTCCGTGCATCAAACGCCGATGCCCCCTACCGCGCAGCCACGGCAGGGGGAACATTCGGGCTATTTTTTCAAAGCCTTGAATGAACTGACCATGTCCTTGGCCCAGCCATCGAGCACGGCACGTGCGTCCGTGGCCTGCATGACCTGCGAGGCGTTGTCCAATTCAGTACCTGCTCCTTTGCGTACCACTTGGGCCACCACCTCATTGGAATTTCCGTCAATGAATGCGGCCTCGGTGGCCACGCTGGTGTCTTGATCGCGGATCCCCGTCGCCGTGCTGATGCCGGCGGCCACCAACGCGATCGGGATAACTTCATACGGGCGCAACCCCTTGGTTTTAGCGCTTACCCCAGTGATCGCCGGGCGCACCACCAGCACACCTGGCCCAGGGCTGGTCGCCAGCGGCAGCACGGTGGAAAACTGGTTTTTCAGCGCCTGATCGTAGTATTGGGTTATGCCTTGCAAGGTTTGCTGCGGAATTTTCGCAGTGGGTTGCGGCTTGGGATAAAACTGGCTGGGTTCGATATAGACGCTGGTAAATTGGTTGGCAGTGATGCCAGGCTTGATCCAGCGCATAACCTCCGCACCTGACGGTGACTTTTCCTCTTTGAGTTTGCTGTAGTCCTTCAGAAACCCGGAGTAATCATCAGGCTCCACGTATTTGCTCGCACAGCCATGCAGCAACAGCGATGCGAGGCACACGGTTGCAATAAGCGACCTACTTTTCATGCAACTTCTCCTTCCACGTTGAAGCGGTTATCGAGGATGAAAACCTTCAGAATCGCCACGTTGCACCGCCGCCGATGACGTGCAAGGCGGCGTTGTCGAAACTGCCTGACAACGTATCGCCGGAGCGTGCCTTGGTCTGCTCCACGTCCATATCGCCGAGCCAGAGCAGCGTGTAGGCCAGGTGCAGGTCCAAGCCTTCTTCAACCTGATAGTTCACCCCGGTCGCGAAGCGCCACGTCTCGCCCATCGGGTTGTCCACGGTGCGGTCCTTGTCATCGACGGCCGAGCTGTCATACCCCACCCCAACGCTCCAGCGCAGCTGGCGGGTCATTTGGTACTGCGCGCCGAGTGAGGCGTGCCAGGTATCCTTGTACTTGCGATCGACCGTGCGGCTGACACCGGCGGCATTGGCATCGACCTCCACGCCGATATCCCCGAAATCGCTCCAGTCCTGCCAACCCACGCTGCCAAGCAACGTCCATTGCTCGTCCAACTGGTGGGCCACGCTGAACGTCGCGGTCTGCGGCACGTTCATGTCCAATTCCAGGGTGTCCACCGCCAAGCGGTTGAGCGCGGCGTTGATGAGGGGGTTGTTGATGCCGCTGACATGCGGGCTGTCCTCGAACTCCAGCTTCACCTTGCTGGTGTAGGCCAGGCCAATGCGCGTGCGGGGGTCGACCTGGTAGAGCACGCCCAGGTTCACACCCATGCCGAAGTCGGTGTCCTTGTATTCGAGTTGGCCATCGGGCCGCTCGACCAAACCCAGCAGGCTGTTGTTGACGGCCATCTCAGTGCGGTAATAGCCCAGCATCATGCGAGGGCCGATGCCGACAGTGAGGTCATCGGTGAACTTGTAGGCAAAGGTGGGTTGAAACGAGACGCCGATCACAGCCGCTTCCTGGGTGAAGTACCGCCCTGCCCAGTCGTCGTCGTAGTTCAGTGCCAGGCCGAAGTTGCCGTACAGGCCGAATCCGATCGCCGAACGGTCATCGAGTTGGTGGCTGATGAACAGGCTGGCGCCCGGTAGATACTGCAGAGCATTGCCGCCCTCGTTGCCGTCGAACTGGTTGTTGCTGTCGCGTGAGTAACGCAGGTCGCCGAGGATGACCTGTGCGTTGGCGCTGACCTGCGTGCCGGGCAGCAAGGCGATGCCTGCCGGGTTGCTCATCAACACGCTGGGGTCTGTGGCGAGCGCCGCCGAGCCCGCGTTGGCCAGGCCGTTACTTTCCTGGCCGGCCTCATAGATGAAGATGCCTCCCGCTGACACGCCACTACTGTGCAAAGCCAATACCGTTATCGCCGCGGGCATCCACCCTTTCCCGTGCGCGATACGATTCGAAGTGGTCATCGTTCCTTGCTCCACACTTGGAATGGAACAGGACACCGATTGCTCAGTGCCCCGCCTGGCGCAGTCTGCGTCAACAGAGCAATCAGGGCGTTAAGGTCGGAAACCAGCTGCCTGGGTGTCTCATGCGTTATTTGAGAACAGCCATTTCCAGTACCTTTTGAACAATGCCCTACATCGTTTCGGCATAGCCTCTATGACGACTAAAGAGAGTAGACCGTGGTTTAGTACTCTGCTTCTCAGTGACGTCGTGTTTACGCAAGGGATCGATACTCATCATTGGCTTGAGGTCGCACGCGAGCACAACTCGCTGCTGTGCTCACCGTCGGCAGTGGTTGCGTCGGCTAATGGCTAGATCGCCGCAGGTGTTTTCACACAGCCTGGCCCCTTAGCGACCGCTCAGCCCTGAGAAACTTGCACAATACATGTGTAAATGCGTATATTCGGCTATCCATATGTTACGGTGCTGCCATGTTCACCCCGCCTGATGTCTTCAAATGCCTCTCCGACGAAACCCGTGCTCGGGCCACACTGTTGATTGCCAGTCTCGGTGAACTTTGCGTCTGCGAACTGATGTGCGCGCTGAACGACAGCCAACCTAAGATCAGCCGCCACCTCGCTCAGCTTCGCAGCAATGGCATGCTGCTCGATCGCAGGCAGGGCCAGTGGGTGTACTACCGCCTGAACCCGGAACTGCCCGCCTGGGTGCATGAAATGTTGCAGGTGACCTTGCAGGCCAACGCACAGTGGTTGGCAGATAACGCTCTGCGGCTGAAGAACATGGACGGCCGGCCCGTCCGTGATGCTGCCTGCTGCTGACCTATATCGAGCGAGGTCTTCATGCTGGTCGCCATTGCAGTCTTTGTATTCACTCTCATCCTGGTCATCTGGCAACCCGGCTCTGGCATTGGGCCTGAGCCTCTGACATCCGCCACGAAGCGGAGGAGCCTCTATGCGAGTCCTGTTCATGTGCACGGCCAACAGTTGCCGCAGCATCCTTTCCGAGGCCATGTTCAATCATTTGGCGCCTCACGGATTTGAAGCAGTCAGCTCCGGCAGCTTTCCCAAAGGCCAGGTGTTGCCTCGCAGCCTGACAACCTTGCAAGACGCCGGCATCTCGAGCGATGGGCTGAGCAGCAAAGGCAATGACGCGTTCGAGGATTGCCCTCCTGACATCGTCATTACCGTTTGCGCCAAGGCCGCCGGCGAAGCTTGCCCGGTCTATTTCGGCCCGGCCTTGAAGTCGCATTGGGGGCTGGAGGACCCGTCCGATGTCGTGGGTGAGGCGGCGGCGGTCGACGCTGCGTTCCGCGCCACACTGGCCCGCATCGCCTCACGCTGCCAGGCATTCTTCGCACTGCCTTTCGATCACCTCGACCGTGACCAGCTCAAGCATGAGCTGGATCGCATCGGCACGCTTTGAGCGGGAGGAAACATGTCTGAGCACTTGCCCAATCTCGACCTGGCGCTGCTCGATGGGCCGCCACCGGTAGCCCGTTCCAGCGAGCACAAACCGCGCATCCTGCTGCTGTATGGATCGACCCGTGAGCGCTCCTTCAGCCGCTTGCTGGTGGAAGAAGCCGCACGCTTGCTGGAGCACTTGGGCGCCGAGACACGGATCTTCAATCCGTCGGAGCTGCCGCTGCCTGATGATGCACCTGCCGAGCACCCCAAAGTGCAGGAACTGCGTGAGCTGATGCAGTGGTCGGAAGGCCAGGTCTGGTGCTCGCCAGAACGCCATGGTGCGATGTCTGCGGTATTCAAGGCGCAGATCGACTGGATTCCCCTGGCACTGGGTGCGGTGCGCCCTACTCAAGGCAAGACCCTGGCGGTCATGCAGGTGTGTGGCGGCTCGCAGTCGTTCAACGTGGTCAACCAACTGCGCGTGCTTGGGCGCTGGATGCGGATGTTCACCATCCCGAACCAGTCCTCGGTGCCCAAAGCCTACCTTGAGTTCGACGACGCCGGGCGGATGAAGCCCTCGCCGTACTACGATCGCGTGGTGGATGTCATGGAGGAACTGGTGAAGTTCACCGTCCTGCTGCGCGACCGCCAGGCGTTCTTGGTAGACCGTTATTCGGAGCGCAAGGAAAACGCTGAGCAACTCTCTGCCCGTGTGAACCAGCGCTCGATCTGAGGCTTTGAGCGGCATGGACGAGACTGGACAACGCCGCGTTTCTTTGGGTCGACAACAGTTGCTCGCCAATGGCAGCAAACACCCAAAGCCGGCGTTGGTTACCAATGCGTGCCAGGGGTCGAGATCTGCCGGCCGGAGCGACCGCTTTCGACCTTTGATAGCTGTTCAATCATCGTGCTGGCGCCCCTCCTCTCTCCAATGGCCGGACGCGCTCAGCGTTTCGCATAAAAATACCAGTGCTCGCTGGAAGACTGGGTGACAGTCGCTGTAGGGCAGGTTGTCGAGCGAAGCCCAGAAAAACTCGAAGCGGTGGCCGTGATCATCCAGCGTCTGGTGAGCCCAGCACTCGGGCAGCTCGCTCTCAGCGCGACAAAGGTGAAACGACCACACCTGATGTTGGTGATCAGCCTTCCAACAACCCAGATCGCTGTCGATCACTGCGTCAGTAATACCGGACTCCTCTGCCAGCTCACGCAATGCAGCCATGCGGGGTGTTTCCCCATTCTCGATGGTGCCCTTCACCAGTTGCGTGCCTGCCAAAGGGTGCCTGAACAGAAGAATCTTGGTGGGTAGTGAATACGAGAGCACTACAGGGCAGACTTTGTCGGGGGTCATCGCAATCTCCCTATGCGACATAAAGGGCCATCCAGGGTACGCCTTAGCTTTGAGGGGCAGAACGCCGAATCGTTGAGGCCACCACCGTATCTTGGTTTGGGACTGTCCCATGACAACGGACGCCAATAGCGTCATCGAACAATTGCTGCCGCTGGCCGACGCTCATTCAACCAATTGAAGCCATGGCCAGCGAGCCCGGTAGCTGGCAGCTTTCGCTCTAAATAAATCTGGGCGTGGATTCAACTCGTTCATCCTGAGCCAGTTGTTCGAGAGATCGTTCAAGCCATGGGTGCAATAAAGCTCACCAGTACCGGCGTCAACGCCGAGACAGGTCGATCGAATGAGATAGCGGTCGATACCATCCGTTACCTTTTTCAACGGTGGATAGGCCCCGCCGAATTTCGCTTCGTACCACAAGTGCACGCGGGCCTGGTTGCGGATCTCGATGTTGACGCCCAGATGAGAGAACGCCTGCTGAACCTTAGCTATGACTCGATCTTCCGCCTCCCAGGACAAGTCTGTGTCGAAGTAGGCAATGTCGTAATCCTTGATGCCCCACTCGGCAGCTTCTCCCGAACGGTGATTCCAGAACGTCTGGAACAGCGCCCCTGCGACCAACATGGCATTCGGAATGTCGAGTGTTGGCAGCGTCGCCAACAGCGCACGATTTATCGGGTTCTGATGGACGATCGCTTGTAGCTGCTCGTTCGTCAGGGAACACATGGATGTCGTCCTTGGTGTCGTCTCAGAACGCCGAGCATACCTGCCAACAGTGTGACCAGTGAAGACACTGGTACAACTCTAAAGAATGTCGCCAGCCTTGAGGCAGGCGGTGTACCTGTGGGAGCCGCGCTTGCCGGCGATGGGCTGCGAAGCGGCCCTGCTCAGAGCATGTTGATTGCCGCACGCAACGCCAGCAGGTAGGTTTCGACACCAAACCCGCAGATCTGCCCTCGCACCACCTCGGCAAACACCGAGTGATGGCGGAACGGCTCCCTGGCATGGATGTTAGACATGTGCACTTCAACCACCGGCACTTCGATAATGGCCAGTGCATCACGAATGCCGTAGCTGTAGTGGGTCCAGGCGCCGGCATTGATCAGCACCGCATCCACCCGGTCCTCATAGGCCTGATGGATGCGTTCGCACATCGCGCCTTCGAAGTTACTCTGGAAGCTCTCGACCTGCGCGCCCAGCTCCTCGCCCAAGGCCTGCAACGCCTGGTCGATGTCTGCCAGGGTCGCCGTGCCGTACTGGCGCGGGTCGCGCTTGCCGAACATGTTGTGGTTGATGCCATGCAGCATCAGTACTTTGGCGACCATCGACCTACTCCAGGGGAATCGTCAGCTGATCGATCACCGCACGTGTGTCGGGCCGCACCCCGCGCCACCAGGCGAACGCCTCGGCGGCCTGCTCCACCAACATGCCGACGCCATCGGCCAGGCGCGCCTGGCCCTGCTCGCGCGCCAGGCGCAGGAACGGCGTGAGGCCTTTGCCATAGGCCAGCCCATAGGCCAGGCGCGCTTCGCCCAGCACATCCGCCGGCAGTGGCGGCAAATCGGCGGTCAGGCTCGCCGAGGTGGCGTTGACCACAATGTCGAACGATTGCCCTTCCAGCTCCTCGTAGCGGCTGATGCGCAGACGCGGGTGATCGAGTTCGTTACGCAGCGTCAGCGCCTTGGCCATGTCACGGTTCGCGATCACCAGCTCACATGGCCCCGCCTGCAGGAACGGCAGCAACGCCCCGCGCACCGCACCGCCGGCGCCCAGCAGCAGCACACGGCGGTTGCGCAGCGGCTCGCCAAGGTTCTCCTCGATGTCGCGCAGCAAACCGATGCCATCGAAGTTCTCGGCAATGATGCAGCCGTCCTCGAACTTCAGCGCATTGGCCGCCCGTGCCAGTTGCGCCCGCTCACTGCGCCGGCTGGCCAGTTCGAAGGCACGCAGCTTGAACGGGGCGGTGATGTTCATGCCCTTCCCGCCTTCACTACGAAACTGCAGCACCTGAGCTTCGAAGTCATCCAGCGAGCCTTCGATAGCCCCGTATTCCATCTGCTGGTTGCTGACCTGGGCGAACAGGCCATGAATCAACGGGGATTTGGTGTGGTTGATCGGCCGGCCGATCACTGCGTAGCGGTCGCTCATCGTGCATCTCCGTGGGTAAACAGCACACCATCCGCCTGCAGGACGGCGATTTCTTCAGGGCTGAAGCCAAGCCCGGCAGCCACTTCGGCGTTGTGTTGGCCAAGGTCCGGGGCGACTTGGTGGATCGTGGTATCGCAGTCGGAAAAGCGGAACGGCAGGTTGGGCAGGCGCAGCGTGCCGTAGCGTGGATGCTGCTGCTCGATGACCATGTTGCGTGCCTGGATCTGCGGGTCGGCCAGCACTTCGTCGATGCGCTGGACCTTGGCACTGGGGATGTCGATGGCATCGAGCAACGCCAGAATCTCAGCCACCCGACGCGCGCCGACCCAGTCGCGGACCACCGCCAGGATCGCCTCGCGGTGGGCATTGCGGCCGTTGAGGCTGTGGTAGCGCTGGTCGCTGCCGAACCCGGGCGGGCCGCCGTTGGCTTCGAGCATGGCCGCGAAGCGCCGCCAGGCATCGTCGACCTGGGCGGCGATCACCAGGTCGCCGTCGGCGGCGCGGAACACGCCGTAAAGGGTCGAGGTGGGCATGTCGTGGCCCGTCTGCTGGGGCAATACCGTGCCACCGGACAGCGTGTAGCACTGCACCGCGTATTCGTGCATCGACACCAGGGTGTCGTACAGGGCCATGTCGATGTGCTGGCCACGGCCACTGTTCACGCGGCCGAGCAGCGCGGCATTGATCGCCGCCACCGCGTGGATGCCGGTGTACATGTCGCCCAGGGAAATACGCAGCAGCGGCGGCGCCTCACCCGGCACGCCAACCATCTGCATGATCCCGCTCTTGGCCTCGGCGATCAGGCCGAAGCCGGCGCGGTGGGCGTCCGGCCCGGTGTGCCCGTAGGCGGAAATCGAGCAGTACACCAGACCCGGGTTGCGCGCCGACAGCTCGGCGTAACCCAGGCCCAGCTTGTCCAGAGCGCCGGGGCGGTAGTTTTCGATGAACACATCGGCCGAATCGGTCAGGCGTTGCATGAAGGCTTTGCCACGCGGGTCCTTCATATTGACGCTGACGCCCTGCTTGCCCATGTTCAGTTGCAGGAAGTAGCCGCTCTGCTGGTCATCCAGGGTAAACGCATGCTGGCGGCCGGCATCGCCGCTGCCCGGCCGTTCGACCTTGATCACCTCGGCACCCAGCGCCGCCAGGCAGCGCCCCACATAAGGACCGGCGAGGAAGTGGCTGTAGTCGATGACGCGGATACCCGCCAATGGCAATGCCTGGCTCATGCGTCTGCCCTCCTCGGCACCATCAGGCGGTGCTCGCCGCGCTGCACGACTTCGCCATTCTGGTTGATCAGTTCCGACGGCAGGACCACGATGCCCCAGCCCGGGCGGCTTTTGCTGGGACGCATCGCCCCCACGCGCATGCGTACATGCAGCACATCGTTGACCTTGATCGGCAGCACGAAATCCCAGGTCCAGCCCAGCGACATGCCCGGCACGAAGCGGTACTCGCATTGGGTCTTCAGGCCGTCGGCGATCGACAACCCGAACAAGCCGTGGGCGACCAGGCAGCCGAAATGGCTGGCATTGGCGTATGCCTCATCGACATGGACCGGGGTGTGGTCGCCGGTAAGGTCGGCGTAGGCCAGGATGCGCTCGCGAGTTACCGTGTAGGTGGGGCTGAGGCATTCATCGCCTTCGCGGGCATCGTCCCAGAATTTCTCCACTACGCTCATGCCGATACCTCCGCACGCGGGTCGATGGCCAGTGCCTGGGCGACGCATCTGGCCGGCGAGGCCTGGATGAACTCAACCGCCAAACCGTCGGGCAGGCGTAGCCAGTTGCGGCCCTGAGGCATTTCGCTGACACCGAAGCGCTGGGCTGTGGCCAGGGTGGCTTCCAGGTCCTCGCACATGATGCCCAAGTGCGCCATGCGACCCTCCGGCCCGGCGAAGTCAGGCTGGTGAATGAACTGCAGGCCGCCCAGCGTCCAGTACTGCGTCGGCTGCTCGACGTCGCCCTGCACTTCCCGCATGGTCATACCGCACACTTCGTTGAAGAAACGGATATGCCACTGAATGTCCCGCACCCAGAAGGCAACGTGTTCGAGATAGGCTTTCGGCTGGCTCATGGAGTGTCCCTTTTCTGGTGATCGGCCATCGCGCGTTCGATGCCCTTGATACAGGCCACCAAGGTCGCGTTGACGGGGGTGGCAACGCCATGGCGCTGGCCCCAGCGCACGACGGAGCCGTTGATGAAATCGATTTCGGTGATCGAGCCCTTTTCCAGGCTTTGCAGCATCGAGGTACGAAAGCTGGCCGGCAGGCCCTCGGCAGCCAGCGTCCATGCCGCTTCGGGGCTGGTCAGGCTCAGGCGAATGCCCGCCCGTTCGGCAACGGTGATGGCCTCGGCCACGGCAGCCTTTGCCGTGCTTTCCAGCAGCGGCTCGCTGTACAGCTGCCCATAGCTGAGCATGGTGATGCCGCTCAACGCGCCCGTCGCGACGTTGACCAGCAGCTTGTCCCACATGGTGCCGAGGATGTTGTCACTGACCGTGGTGGCCAGCCCGGCGTTGTTGAAAGCTTCGGCGATGGCCTGCACGCGCGGCGTCAGCTGGCCGTCGAGCTCGCCAATGAAGGTTTGTTTACCGACGACACCGGCGCTGATCGAACCCGGGGCGAGCAGCACGCCGCCGACATAGGTCTTGCCAGCAAGCACCCGCTCGCGGCCCACCGCCTCGGCCAGGATGTCCTCGTGGCCAAGGCCGTTCTGCAGCGACAGCACCAGCGTCTGCGGCCCGATCAGCGCGGCGGCACCGGCGATGGCCTCGGCGGTGTGAAACGACTTCACCAACACCACCACCAGGTCGGTCACGCCGACGTCCTCGGCTTCGATGGCCGCGTTGACCGGTACATAGCGCTCGCCCCGCTCGTCCTGCACCCGCAGGCCCTGCTGGTTCATCGCCTCGACGTGCGCGCGGCCGCGGTTCAACAGCCAGGTTTCATGCCCTGCCTCGCTCAGGGCCGCACCGATGGCGCAACCCAGTGCACCGGCACCCAGAATGCAGATTTTCACGTCGCAGACCTCCTGTGATTTGCGATCACCTTATGCAGCGGGGATTATTTGCGCTATACAATGACCTCAATAAGCCTATTGAGATTGTTAATAATGACGACCCTGGAGGCCCTGCCCGAGCCCAAGCTGCTGCAACTGTTCGACGTGCTGTACCACTGCCGCAGCGTGACCCGCGCCGCCGAGCAGTTGGGGCAGAGCCAGCCGACCATCAGCATCTGGCTGGCGCGCCTGCGCGAACAATTGAACGACCCACTGTTCGTGCGCACGCCGGGCGGCATGGCCCCGACCCCGCGCGCCGACCAGCTGATAGGCCCGTGCCGCGAGGTGCTGGAATCGCTACGGCGGCTGACCGCCTGGGAGCCGCAGTTCATCGCCGCCACCGCGCAGCGGCGATTTCGCCTGTGTGTCAGCGATGCCAGCCACATCACCTTGCTGCCCAGCATCCTCAACCATTTGCGCAAGCATGCGCCGGGCATACGCCTGGAGGCGGCGCGGATCGATGGCAATACCGAGAGTGCCCTGGAATCGGGCGAAGCGGACCTGGCCATCGGCTTCGTGCCCTGGCTGGGAGGGGGGATGTATCAGCAGGTGCTGTTCGAGCAGGACTGGGTGTGCCTGAGCAACCCGCAACATCGGCGCCTGGGCAAGGGCATGAGCCTGGAGCGGTATCGGGCCGAGGGGCATGTGCAGATCAGTTTCGGCACCGGGCAGAAGCTGCTGGAAGCGGGATTGGCGCGGGCCGGGATCGAACGGCGAATCATGCTGGAGCTGCCGGCGTTTCTCGGCTTAGGGATGATAATCGGGACTACCGATCTACTCGCCACCTTGCCGCGGCATATCGGCCGGACACTGGCCGACATGCATGGGCTGCAGGTCCATGACTGCCCGTTCGAAGTTGAGGGGTTCACAGTCAAACAGCATTGGCATGCCCGATATCATCAGGACAGTGGAAACCGGTGGTTGAGGGAAGTCGTTCGCGGATTGTTTCAGTCCGCAAGCCAGGCATGACGTTGTTTCGACTTAGCGCGCGCATGTGCTTCAGGCCGTGCCCTTAGCAGGCAGCGATTCAAAGCGCTGTGGGCAGACCCGGACTCATCGCCGGCAAGCCGGCACAAAATGAACTGCCCCAAGGGTTGGCTTGGCGTCCAATGTCTTGCGGACAGTCCAGGAATATCAACAGCCTTCAGACATGCGGTGTACCTACGCGAGCCGCGTTTGCCGGCGATGGACTGCGAAGCGGCCCCGGTCGCACATGTCTGATTTGGGTCGGGAGCGGTAGCTCGATTATTGAGTACCAAACGCTGTCGTTGAGCCCTGTTTCTGAGCCCATGAGGACACAGTCGCCATCTCCCGTGGGCTGGGACTGATGAGCAAACCTCATGAAGCCTTGCCGATCTAACCGTCTAGTCCCCACTCGTTAGCTCACTTACTGTTCTCCCAACGCCAAATGTCGGGAGATCCAAAAAATGCACAAGCGCACGCTCGGAAACAGTTCACTCGAAGTATCAGCCCTGGGCTTCGGTTGCATGGGCTTGAGCCATGGCTACGGCCCGGCGACTGATACACAACAAGCCATTGCGTTGATCCGATCGGCGGTTGACCGAGGCGTCACGCTTTTTGATACCGCCGAGGTTTACGGCCCTTACCTGAACGAACAAGTGGTGGGCGAAGCCCTGGCACCGGTGCGCGATCAAGTGGTCATCTCCACCAAGTTCGGTTTCACCTTTGGCGACGACAATAAACAGCAGATTCTCAACAGCCGCCCCGAGCACATCCGAGTCGCCGTCGAGGGTTCGTTGCGTCGACTGCAGACCGATTACATCGATCTGCTCTACCAGCACCGCGTCGATCCGGCCGTGCCGATCGAGGAAGTCGCCGGGGTGGTTAAGGACTTGATTAGCGAGGGCAAGGTCAAGCACTTCGGCCTGTCGGAGGCCGGCGCTCAGACCATTCGCCGAGCGCACGCGGTGCAGCCGGTCACAGCACTGCAAAGCGAATACTCGCTGTGGTGGCGCGAGCCCGAGCAGGAAATCCTGCCGACGCTTTGGGAGTTAGGCATCGGCCTCGTGCCATTCAGCCCATTGGGCAAAGGTTTTCTCACCGGCACGGTGTCGGCGGAGGCCACTTATGGCAGCGACGATTTCCGCAGCATCGTCCCGCGTTTCAGCCAGTCGGCGCTGCAAGCCAATCAGGGCCTGGTGGTGCTGATTCGTCAGATCGCCGCACAGAAACAAGCCACTCCCGCACAGATCGCGCTGGCCTGGCTGCTTGCGCAGACGCCGTGGATCGTGCCGATTCCGGGGACGACCAAACTGCATCGACTGGAAGAAAACCTCGGCGCCGCGGACATCACGCTGGACCCCGTCGAACTGAAGGCCATTGATACAGCGTTGGCGCAGATCCGCATCGAAGGCGAGCGTTATCCCGAGGCCCTCAAAGCGCGAGTCGGCCGATGAGCACCCATCACGATCCGCTGCGGCGCACGGTGATCGCCGCGCTGGCCAGCGCCCCGCTGCTGTCGCTTGCAGGCACCCAAGGTGCCAGTGAAACACAGCGCTCAGGCTCGCGGATTCTGGTCGCGTATTTCTCGCGCTCGGGCAATACCCGCGTGGTCGCAGGGCTAATCCAGCGTGGACTGGGTGCCGACCTCTTCGAGATCCGCCCGGCCAACGCGTACCCCGAGGACTATCTGCAAACCGTTGAGCAGGCGCGACAGGAGCGTGACAGCGGCTTCGAACCCGAGCTGCAAAACAAGATTCACGCCCTTAGCGACTACGACACGATCTATCTCGGCTTTCCGATCTGGGGTGAAACCGCCCCACCCATCGTGCGCGCCTTTCTCAGCGCCCACGACCTGACCGGCAAGACCCTGATTCCCTTCAACACCCACGGCGGTTATGGCTTGGGTAACAGCCGCAGCGTGCTGGTCGAGCACGCACCGAAAGCTAAGGTTCTCAAAGGTTTTGTGATGGAGAGTGAGCAGGAGCGCAAGACCATGGAACGCGTGAATGGCTGGCTGAGCGATCACCCCCTCACGCGTTGATCGAATTCAGTAAGGAGTGACACCATGAATATCCGCACGTTGGGCAATGGCCTGAAAGTGTCTGCACTGGGCCTGGGCTGCATGAGCATGACCTCGGCCTATGGGCCGGCTGCCGACAAAGCCAGCATGATCAAGCTGATTCGATCGGCTCACGAGCAAGGCATCACCCTGTTTGACACCGCTGAAGCATATGGCCCGTTCGCCAATGAAGCACTGCTGGGCGAGGCCTTGCAGCCGATTCGCGAGCAGGTCGTCATCGCCACCAAGTTCGGCTTCGATATCGACCTGATCACCGGCGCACGCGGCGGTGGTACCAACAGCCACCCGGAACATATACGCGCTGTTGCCGAGTCATCGTTGATGCGTCTGCGCACCGATTGCATCGACCTGTTCTATCAGCACCGCGTCGATCCGCAGGTACCGATCGAAGATGTCGCCGGCACCGTCAAGGATCTGATCGCCGAGGGCAAGGTCAAGCATTTCGGCCTGTCTGAGGCAGGTGTGGAAACCATCCGCCGGGCGCACGCGGTGCAAGCGGTCACGGCGGTACAGAGTGAGTACTCGCTTTTCTGGCGCGGCCCGGAATTGGAGCTGCTGGCGGTGCTGGAAGAACTGGGAATCGGTTTCGTACCGTTCAGCCCGCTTGGCGCGGGTTTCCTCACCGGTCAGATCGATGAGCACACACAGTTCGACGCCAGCGATTTCCGCAACGTTGTACCACGCTTTTCCCCTGAAGCCCGCAAGGCCAATCTGGCGCTGGTCGATGTGGTGAAAGCCGTCGCGCATCGCAAAAACGCCACACCGGCGCAAGTCGCACTGGCCTGGTTGCTCGCACAGAAACCGTGGATTGTGCCGATCCCGGGCACGACCAAAACCCATCGACTGGAAGAGAACATTGGCGCCGTTGAACTGCAATTGACCGGTGACGATCTGCGCGAGATCAACGAACAGATGGCACAGATTCAAGTGCACGGTGAACGCCTGCCGGAATCGGCACTGAAGATGACCGGACTCTGAGCCTGCCCAATGCGGCGCGCTTTGCGCCGCCACTTTCACATCTGACCGGAGTTGACCCGATGAACCGATTGATCGCACCACTCGTTGCTTTGTCATTCATGGCCACAGAATCTCAGGCCGCCAGCGAAATACGCGTCACACCTAACGGCTCGCAGCCCTCGGTCAAGGGCGCGACTCAAAATTTCACCGGCTCGGTGCGCGTTGATGGCCTGTTCAGCGGTGATGCGCCGGCGCGTATCGGCGGCGGCACGGTGACCTTCGAGCCCGGCGCACGCACGGCTTGGCACAGCCACCCGCTGGGGCAAACGTTGATCGTCACCGCAGGTGTGGGCTACGTGCAGCAGGAGGGCGGCCCCCGCCAGGAAATACGGCCGGGCGACACTGTCTGGATTCCGCCACACATCCGACACTGGCATGGGGCCACGGCCAGCAACGGTATGACCCACATCGCCATCGCCGAAGCCGAAGACGGCAAGACCGTCACCTGGGCGGAACAGGTCTCGGAGGCGCAATACGCCGGCCAATGAAGTTACGGAATGTGTCAAAGGTGCTCGCCCGGCACCTTTGTCGCAAACCGTCACCCGCCCTACAGGCCCCGTATCAGCGGAGTCGCGCCGCAATTGCGGCGGTTGTGGCCATTTCTACTCATGAGTTCTGCTCAGAAGTCCTTGCGCAATTTCGGGGTTAATCGACCTAACCATCCTCCGTACGATCCAGCGACACCGCGGTGCCCCGCAATGGCTGGAGCCTTTCAAGATGACCACTGATGCACGCAGCAACCCTACCCTCCCCGCACTCATGGCGTTTTGTCTGGGCATCGGGGCGATGTTCAGCGTTACCACTCAAGCAGCCGAGGCATCGAAGACAATGGCCAGCACGCCCGCCAGCGCAGCCACCTTGTCGCGCCAACAACAAACGATCCCTCTGATCGCCGCGTTCATGGCGACCAGCGACATGCCCAACCTCAACACCGCCCTCAATCAAGGGCTCGATGCCGGCCTGACCATCAGCGAAATCCGGGAAATTCTCGTGCAGCTGTACGCCTATGTGGGCTTCCCACGCAGCCTCAACGCCTTGAACGAGCTGATGACGGTGGTGCAAACACGCAAACAGCGCGGTATCGAAGACGCGCCGGGGCGTGAGCCGAGCCGGGCGATTCCGATGGGGGATGAGCTGCTGGCCGCCGGCACAGCGAATCAAACCAGGATCTCCGGCGCTCCGGTCAAAGGCCCGGTGTTCGAGTTCGCTCCGGTGATCAACCGGTTCCTGCAAACCCACCTGTTCGGCGACATCTTCGAGCGCGACAACCTCGACTGGCAAAGTCGCGAACTGGCGACTGTCGGCGCGCTGGCGGCAACGCCAGGAGTCGAGCAGCAATTGCGCTCGCACATGGCGGCGAGCCTGCGCGTCGGCCTGAGCACGGCACAGTTGCAAGAGGTCGCGGAACTGCTGAAAAAACACGCTGATGCACAGACGGCTGAACGTGCCAACACCGCGTTGACACAAGCCCTCGCGGCTTCGGGGAAGTGACATGAAAACTGCAAAGTCCCTGCTGAGCATCACACTGTTGAGCCTGTTGGCGGCCTGCGCGAACCACCCCGATGGCTCGTTGCTGATTCAACAACAAGGCAGCTTCGCCGCCGGCGGCTCAGTGACCACTGCACCGGGCACCTTCAACCCACGCCAACCAATGATGCCAAACGGCCAGACATACCACGGTGACCACGTCTACGCCTTCTATCAAATCCCGGTGGATGCGCGAAAACTACCCATCGTCATGTGGCACGGTGCGGGTCAGTTTTCCAAGACCTGGGAAACCACCGCCGATGGTCGCGAAGGCTTTCAGAACATCTTCCTGCGCCGCCATTACGGCGTCTACCTGATGGACCAGCCCCGGCGTGGCGATGCCGGGCGCAGCATGGTCGAGACCACAATCAAGCCCGTGCCTGACGAACAACTGTGGTTCAACCAGTTCCGCATCGGGCTGTGGCCCAACTACTTCAACGGCGTGCAAGTTGCTCAGGATGACCAGACCCGCGAGCAGTTTTTCCGGGCGATGACGCCGAACACCGGGCCGTTCGACATGGGCGTGGTCTCTGATGGCGTGTCAGCGCTGTTCGATAAAATCGGCCCAGGGATTTTGTTTACGCACTCGCAAGGTGGCGGGCCTGGCTGGCTGACAGCGATCAAGAACGACAAGGTCAAAGCCATCGTGGCGTTCGAACCGGGCAGCAGCTTCGTGTTCGCTGATGGTGAAGTGCCTGCGCCTATTCCCAGTGCGTTCGACACGGTGCAAGGCGCGGCAGTGCCGATGGAGCAATTCATGGCCCTGACACGCATTCCGATTCTGATCCTGTACGGCGACAACATCCCGGAACAGGCGGTCGACCTGCCCGCCCAGGACAGTTGGCGGGCACGCCTGAAAATGGCCCGGCTCTGGCGTGACGCGGTCAATCGCCACGGCGGTGATGTGCGGCTGATCCACTTGCCGGAGATCGGCATTCACGGCAATACCCACTTCCCCATGTCGGATCTGAACAATGTGCAGATCGCTGACCTGGTCGCGCAATTCCTCAAAGAAAAGCAGCTGGACTGACCCAGATACTTTTGCAACTGCCACCCTTATGCTTGCTCAGGAGCTTCACGTGAAAAACACTCTCAAAGCCACGTTCATGTCGGCATTGGTCGGCCTATCGGCGGGCGAAGCCTTGGCCGCCGATTACAAAAAGAACCCGTTCACCCTCGCCTACGAAGGCGCGATCAGCAAGAACGAACCGGGCAAGGTCAACATCCACCCGGTCAGCTACACGCTCAACGGGCTGGATATCGCTGCCAACGTCTACACTCCGGCCAACTATGACGCGAAGAAGACCTACCCGACCGTGGTCGTTGCACACCCCAATGGCGGCGTGAAAGAACAGGTCGCCGGCCTGTACGCGCAACGCCTGGCCGAACAGGGCTACATCACCATCACGGCCGACGCGGCGTATCAGGGTGCCAGCGGTGGTCAACCGCGCAGCATCGATAAACCGGCGTATCGCATCGAAGACATTCACGGCATGGCCGACTTCATCAGCCAGTTCGCTGGCGTCGATGCCAAGCGTCTGGGCCTGCTTGGCATCTGTGGTGGTGGTGGTTATTCGCTGGCGGCAGCGCAGACCGACAAACGCTTCAAATCACTGGCAACCGTGAGCATGTTCAACTCGGGCCGGGTACGTCGCAACGGCTACAATGACTCGCAGATGGACAGCATTCAGCAACGCCTGCAACAGTCATCAGCAGCCCGCGCGCAAGAGGCCGCCGGCGGCGCGGTGCTGTATTCGGGGGATGCCAACCTCACCGACGAGCAGATTGCCAAACTGCCCTTCGCGCTCTATCGCCAAGGTTATGAATATTACTGGAAGACCCACGCGCACCCGAACTCGACCTTCAAATACACCACCAGCAGCCTGCTCGACTTGATGCGTTTCGACGCCACTGACCATATCGAACTGATCAACCAACCGTTGCTGATGATCGCTGGCAGCAAAGCCGACAGCCTGTACATGACACAGGACGCCTTCCCCAAAGCCACCGGCACCACCGACAAGGAAGTATTTATTCTCGACGGCGCGACGCACATCGAAACCTATTGGGTGCCGCGTTATGTCGATGCCGCAATTGGCAAACTAAGCGCATTTTACGCCCGCACCCTGTAATCAAGCTCTTGGGGTCGCGCATTCGCGTGCAACCTGCTTTTATGGATTAATTCCGCGCCCCTTATGAGAGGTTCTCATCAATGTCCCGCGCCAATCTCAACGACCTGCAAGCCTTCGTGGTCATCACCCGCGAAGGCAGTTTCACCCGCGCGGCCGCTCAGCTTGGCGTCTCGCAGTCGGCGCTGAGCCACACCATGCGCGCGCTGGAAAGCCGATTGGGCGTGCGCCTGCTGACACGTACCACCCGTAGCGTTTCGCCGACCGAGGCCGGTCAGCGGCTGTATCAGGCGATGGCGCCGCGGTTCGATGAGATCGAGCTCGAACTGGCTGCGGTCAGCGAGTTCCGTGACACCCCGGCAGGCAATGTGCGGATTCAAGCATCCGAACATGCCGCCAACAATATTCTGTGGCCCAAGCTTTTAAAGGTGCTTCCCGACTATCCGGACATCAAAGTCGAAATCACCGTCGACTACGCCCTCTCCGACATCGTCGCGCAACGCTATGACGCCGGTGTACGCTTGGGAGATCAGGTGGCCAAGGACATGATCGCCGTTCCTATCGGGCCACCATTGCGGATCGCGGTCGTGGGCTCACCCGAGTACTTCAAACAGCGGCCGGTGCCGAAGGAGCCTGGAGATCTGGCGGTGCAAAATTGTATCAATCTGCGCCTACCCACCCATGGCAGCCTGATGCAATGGGATTTTGAAAAGGATGGTCACGAACTGAAGGCCCGTGTAGAAGGCCAATGGACGTTCAACAGCAGCATGCCGATCCTGCGTGCGGCCGTGGCGGGATGCGGCTTGGGTTTCCTGCCGGAGGACATGGTGGCGAAGGAGCTCGCTGACGGTACCCTTGTGCGGGTGTTGGAAGATTGGTGCCAACCCTTTGCCGGATACCATCTCTACTACCCCAATCGCCGAGAACACTCATCAGCGTTTGGCGTTGTAGTTGACGCGTTACTCTACAAGCGCTGAGCCAACGACCTCCTTTGTATGACACTTAGTCGATCGTTACCCTCCGCTCATGTCTCTGTGAGTAAATCTTCGGCGTCTCAATACTCAATAGAAACAGTGATGAGTCGTTCCTATCGCGTCAATGGGGATGTCAGTCGCTCTCCAACCGAAGCGACAGTCAGGCAGCCCGAAGCACAAGCCAATGCTGCAAACATCGCTTCCTGCGCACCAATGCAGTTTTGGGCTTGCGCGTTTACGGTCGGCAAAGCGGTGGCCCTATCTAGGCGGGCTGATGACTGGTCACACAGTGAATGCCACCACCACCGGCGGCGATGGCGTCGATGTTGATCTGCACCACGTCTCGGCTCGGGTAGAGTTTTTTCAGCAGGTCGAAGGCCTTATTATCCGCCTCCTTGTCGCCGAACTCCGGGGCGAGCACCGCGCCGTTGATCACGAAGTAGTTGATGTAGCCGGCCGCAAAGTCGTCGTTGTCCTTGCTGAATTTGGTTTTGCGCGGTTTCAGAGGTGGCGAAACGGTTTGGATCTGCAATGGCCGACCATCGGCGTCGGTGGCCTTTTTCAGGATGTCCAGGTGCGCCATGGTGACCTTGCTGTCGTAGGAGCGCGGGTCGGTGTCGAGGTTGGCGATCACCACGCCGGGTGAGACAAAGCGCGCGTAGAAATCGACGTGGGCATCGGTGATGTCCTTGCCCTTGATGCCCGGCAGCCAGATGATTTTGCGCAGACCGAGGCACGCCTTGAGTTCCGCCTCCACGTCACCCTTGCTCCAGCCGGGGTTGCGGTTTTCGTTGATCCAGCAGCTCTCAGTCATGATCGCGGTGCCGTGGCCGTCGACTTCGATGCCGCCGCCCTCGCCCACCAGCCCGCTGCGCTGATAGGTCGCCTGCGCATCGGCCGCCACACGTTTGGCGATCTTCGCGTCCTTCGAGTGCCGCTGCTTGTTGCCCCAGCCGTTAAAGTTGAAGTCCACGGCGCCCAGGCCATTGTCGTTGATGACAAAGTTGGCGCTGATGTCACGCATCCAGATGTCGTCGAGATTGGCGATCTGGTAGGTGATGTTGGAGGTGCCGCACATCTCTTCAGCTAGGCCGCGTTCGCCACTGCGGCAGTAGAGGGTCAGCGGTTCGTAGCGGGCAATAGCGCGGGCGATCCGGCCGAGGGCTTCCTGGACGTCTTCGGTGAAGTCTTCCCAGATCGCATCCTGCGCGCCAAAGGCCATGTACGCGCGTGCGTGTTCATTGCCCTCGTCGGGCATGAACCAGCGCTGTTCGCTGGCCGCCACTACGCGCGCCGGAGACAGGCCGAGGCCCATGACGGCAGCGCCTACACCGGCAGCGACAGAAACCTGTTTGATGAACTCGCGACGGGTTGGCATGGGTAACTTCCTGATAGGTAGGGGAATGCCGAAGCAGCCCGGCAAAATCACTTTGCAGTGGCGGTCTTGAACTTGGTCCAGGTGCGCATGCGGGCGCGCATGTCGGCCTGGGGAATATCCTTGCCCGGTATCAGGCGAGCATAGGTCGCTTCGTCCAGGTAGATGTCCGGGTTGTTGCGCATCGCCTCATCCACGTTTGGCCGGGCCTTGGCATTGGAGGTCGGATAACCGGTGAAATTGCTGATCGCGGCCATGTTTTCCGGGCGCATCACGAAGTTGATGAAGGCGTAGGCGTATTCCGGATGTTTGGCATCCACGGGAATGGCCATGGTGTCCATCCACACCGTGGTGCCCTCGCGCGGCACGCGGTACTGGAAGCGGGTCTGCTTGCCGGCGCTGTCCGAAGTGCGCTGGGCCTGAGTCATGTCGCCGCTGTAGCCAAGGGACAGGCACAGGTTGCCGTTGACTAGGTCGGTGACCGGTTGCGACTGGAACTTGCGAATGTACGGCCGCAGCTTCATCAGCAGATCACTGGCCGCTGCCAGATCCGCAGGCTTGGCGCTGCGCGGGTCGCGGCCCAGATAATTGAGCACCACGGCGAGCACTTCGTCCGGCGAGTCGATCATCGAAATCCCGCAATCGGCGAACCTGGCGACCAGCTCCGGTTTGAACAGCATGTCCAGGCTGTTGGCCGGGGCGTCGGCCATGCGCTGCTCGATCTGCTCGGCGTTGTAGGTCAGGCCGATGGTACCCCAGGTGTACGGCACCGTGGCCTTGTTCGACCGCTCGTAATGGCTGCGCAGTTTTTGCAGGCCTGGTTCGATGTCGTTCATCGCCGTGATCTTCGAAGCATTCAGCGGCAACAGGCTGCCGGCGCGCATCAGGCGTTCGGCCACAGTGTCGCCGGGAAAGATCAGGTCGTAGCCGCTACCGCCGGAAAGCATCTTGGCTTCCAAGGTTTCGCTGCCGTCCATGACGTCGTAGATCACCTTGATCCCGGTTTCGGCGGTGAATTGGGTCAGGGTATCTTCGGCAAAATAATCCGCCCAGTTGTACAACCGCAGGGTTTTGTCTTCAGCGTGTACGGCAGGCATCATACCGGCCAGCGCCAGGCCCAAAGCGCCCAGCAACCACTTGTGTGAAGTCGGCATATCAGACTCCTTGAGGATTCCAACGAGCATTAAGGTGACGACCGTCCTGGCTCAGCAAGGCGCCGTACATTTCCGGGCGGCGGTCGCGGTAGATGCCCCAACTCAAGCGATCTTCACGCATGGCCGCCAGATCCAGGCTTTGCAACAAAACACCGGTGCTGGTGCGGTCGGCTTCGGCGAGCATTTTTCCCTTGTGGTTGCAGATGAACGATGAGCCGTAGAAATTCATTTGCAGCGTTGCATCGGTGCCCGCCACTTCACGGCCGACCCGGTTGGACGCAATCACCGGCAGCAGATTGGCAGCGGCGTGGCCGCGCATGGTCATCTGCCAGTGGTCCCGCGAGTCCAGATCCGCGCAGCCCGGTTCAGAACCGATAGCCGTGGGGAACAGCAGCACTTCAGCGCCCATCAAGGCCAGACAGCGGGCGGTTTCCGGGAACCACTGATCCCAGCAGATGCCCACCCCCAGGCGACCGAACGCGGTGCCCCATACTCTGAAACCGGTATCGCCGGGACTGAAATATTCCTTCTCCTGATAGCCGATGGCGTTGGGGATGTGGGTCTTGCGGTACACGCCCAACAGGCGCCCGTCGGCATCCGCCACACTCAGGGAGTTGAAGTAAGCATTGCCAGCCTTCTCGTACCAGCTCAGCGGCAACACGACACCCAGTTCACGGGCCAGCGTGGCGAAACGCGACAGCACCTGACTGTTGCCGTACTCCTCGGCCAGCGCCATGTGTTGATGGCGCTGCTCGATGCAGAAATACGGCGTGGCGAACAGCTCCTGCAACAGGATCACCTGCGCGCCCTGCCCAGCCGCTTCACGCACCAACTGCTCGGCTCTGTCGAGGTTGCTCTTCAGATCCCAGGTGCATGGCATCTGGGTGGTGGCGACTTTAAGTGACGTCATCTATCAACCCTCCACCGGCAAAGCTGGCTGTTGCTGAGTGATGCAGTGCACACCGCCACCACCATGAGCCAAGTGATTGATTTGCACTGGCACCACTTCACGTCCCGGGAACGCCTTGGCCAGCGTTTCTGCCGCGACATGATCGGCTTCGATACCGTACGCCGGCATGATGATCGCGCCATTGGCGATGTAGAAGTTGGTGTACGAAGCGCAAAACACCTCGGCTTCGCTGTCTATCGCATCGGTGGCTTCGTACAGCTCGATCATCTCGAACTTGCGGCCCTGAGCGTCGCTGGCCAGCTCCAGTGCGCGGCGGTTTTCCCTTACGACTTCGGCGTACACCGAGGTGCGATCGTGCGTCGCATCCACCAGCAACACACCGGGACGAGCGAAGGCGCAGATGCCATCGACGTGGCCGTCGGTCATGTCGCCCGTGACGTAATCCGGATCGCCCGGCAGCCAGATGGTTTTCTTCACACCGAGCAAGCGGCTGAAGATCTCTTCCATCTCGGACTTGCTCACGCCGGGGTTGCGGTTGGGGTTGAGCAGCACCGATTCGGTGGTAATCAGCGTGCCCTCGCCGTCCACGTGGATCGCGCCACCCTCATTGCTCAGCGCCGTGCCGAAGCACTCGCTGCCCAAGTGATTGAGCACGCGACGGGCCAGGCTTTCGTCCAGATCATGGGCCGACTTGCCGCCCCAGGCGTTGAAACGCCAGCTCACCCCGGCCAGACCTTGCTCCGGGTGAATGACGAAGCTCGGGCCGGAGTCGCGGCACCAGCTGTCGTTGACCGCCAGCGTGATCATGTCAATGTTCGGCCCGCACAGGGCGTTGGCACTGGCGAGGGCCGACGGATCGACAACCATTTTCACCGGTTCGAAACGGGCGATGGCATTGGCGACGCGGGCGAAGTCCTCCTGAACCTGCGCCAGCGTCACGCGCCAACCCGACTCCCACTGCGCCTGGTTGTGCGGCCAGACCATCCACGTAGCGGCGTGCGTGACCCACTCGGCGGGCATCATCCAAGCGTTGTTGTTATTCTCGTTGCGCGGCATGGCAAGCACCTCTCGATTAAGCCATTGTGTTCAATGACAACTGCCGTGATTTGGCGTGAGATGGATGCTACCCACGTGAAACCGCGCCAACAAACGATGGATTTTGCGCACAACTGATTAGAGGAACTTATCAATATGCTGAAGCACTGGCCTCCGCTCAGTTGGCTGCGCGGCTTTGAAGCGGCTGCTCGCCTTAGCAGCTTTCATAAGGCGGCCGATGAGCTGCACCTCACCCAGTCGGCGATCAGCCAGCAGATCCGCAGCCTCGAGGCGTACCTTGAACAGCCTCTGTTCTTTCGCAGCGGGCGCAGGGTGACACTGACAGACGCCGGCCACGATCTGCTCAGCACCACCCAGGCGATGCTCCAGCAACTGGCAGTCGGCATCCGTCGCCTCGGGCAATATCAGAAGCCCAACCAGCTGGTGCTCAACACCACGCCGGCGTTTGCCCGGCACTGGCTGCTGCCGCGTCTGGCGGATTTCCGGCAACAGCACCCGCATGTCGATCTGTGGATTTTCAGCACCGACGAGGTGCCGGACATGGTCAGCCAAACAATTGACCTCGCCGTGCGCGACGACATCAGCTCGCAAGCCGAATGCAGCTTTAAGGTGCTGCATACTGACCGACTCTACCCGGCCTGCCACCCGAGCGTATTGGCGCAGCCCGCCGTACAACGCACGACGCTGCACGGCGAACGGGAGATGGACTGGAGCCATTGGGCGGTGGAAGCCGGGATCGATGTCGGTCAGCAGGATCAGGGGCTGAACTTCTCCGATCCGGGCCTGTTGCTGGACGCTGCGTGCGCCGGCTTGGGGATTGCGTTGGTCAGCCAGTTGCTCAGCCGTCAGGCGCGGGACAGCGGTCTGTTGCAGCCGCTGGTAGAGCAAACCATTCGCGGCCCGAACTGGGCCTTACTGACTCACCGTGACAGTGAAAGCAATGCTCAACAGCTCATCGATTGGTTGACAAGCAACCTGGAAGCTGACAATCCAGCCTGATCGAAGACGATCACTCACAAATGGCGGCTGGTGGCCGAAAGCTCCATCTGAGGGAAGACAAGGATGGTCAGCTCGACCCCAAGGCGCTAACCGCCCCAAAGCAGACATTTGTAAACGGGGCTGCTTCGCTGCCCATCGCCGGCAAGCGCGGCGCCCACAGGTGAACCTGGATGTCGGCCGGATAGTGCATAGGGCCGAAGTCGAAGGGCTGGTTCGCGTGGCCTTGCCACCAGTGCCCCTCCCCATATTGGCGATCCACGATCATGATCAGTGAGCGCATTTCGATCCCCAGTACCTTGACCGGGCGCTCCTCTGACCTCCTGCGCCAGTTTCAGACGACGCACAGGCATGCCCATGATGTGACCTGGCGTGCGGTCGAAATCAGCCTGATCCAGGCGCTGCATGCCATAGGGCACGGGATCGCCGGACAGGTCGTTGAAAGGCTCCAGATCTGGCAGATGGACTCGCGTACCAGGCGCAAGCAGCAAGTCACCAAGCACTTCCTCCCACAGAGATATGACCAGTCTCCGGGCCTGCGCAGTACCTGTGGGAGCCGGGCTTGCCGGCGATGGGCCGCGAAGCGGCCCCGGCCTTCCGATGTCCGCCATGGGCCGAAATAAGTTATTGCTGACTGAGTGCTTTCGACCCAACTGCCGTTCGCGACAGGCAGCTAACGGCCATAAGCGGACACTCGGCCGCGACCGCTACGGCCAGAAACAGTCATTGGACGACATTAAAAAACGTGGCAACTCTATGGCTTCTGTTTATTTAAGGGGAAAAAGCCCGCATAGGTGGGCTCTCGCAGTGAAGGAGAACCTAAGATTAATGGTGGTGATCATCAGCACGGCACAGGTCTATTCGAGAGAAAGTAGCTTTCGAACTTCGGCTAGAACCGCGTCCATCCTGAATGGCTTTGGCAATACCGCGTCAAACAGATCCGATCTCTGCATGCCTATGTGCGCCTGAGCGCCGCTCATCAAAATAATTGGCAAATCCTTACAGGAAGGAAGGGCGCGGACGGCGGTGGCGAACTCTTGGCCATCCATGACCGGCATCATAAAGTCGGTAATGATCAAATCTGGACGTTCTCTATCAAGTACTTCGAGCCCTTTTTGGCCATTACTGGCCGTCACCACCATGAAGCCTTCATCCTCCAGCGCAAAACTGAGAATGTCAGCGATCAGATACTCGTCGTCGACGACCAGGATGGTGGTCATGTTAATTCAACCCGCACAAAAGCTTAAGATTTTGAACCAGGCGATGACTCAGTGGGTACTGATGGTTCATGTCTTGAAGCCTTTTTCAGGAAAACGTCTTGGTCACGGATGACGACCTCGAATTGCGAAGGGTCGTAAGAGTTGTCTCGTACTTTAAGAATGGAAAGCGTCCTGCTTAATTCAGAGTGATTCTCAGCGAATCGCATCAGCATCAGGTTGTCGACGATGCTGGACAGGTCAGAGTTTGGTGCGCTGACCTCGGAGCCAAATAAATCGCGCATCTCCCAGGATGCGAATACCGTAACCCCCCTGGATCGAAGCTCGTTCATCAGAGCACTGAAGAAATCATTTATCCGCGCCGGATTTGTCGTAACTCGTGTCATGCCGCTCAGACTATCGATGAATACGCGGTTGATGCCCTTTTCTTCGACAAGACTCAGCAGTCGTGTGCCCAGCCCGTCCAGAAGACCTTCAGTAGTAGGCTGCCAGGCAATGCTCAACGCGCCGCTGTCTTCCATGCCTTTGATATCAATACCCAATGACAGGCCTTTGAGTCGCAACCTCTGTGGACTTTCGTAAAAGCCAAAATGCAGGCCCGGAGACTCTGCGGTCGACTCAGCCAGAAATTTGAGGCCCAGTGTTGTTTTGCCGATCCCGGAGGGGCCTATTACCAGCGACACGCTGGAACTGTGCAGGCCTCCGCCTAAGATGTCGTCCAGTGACTTAATGCCGCTGGGGATTCGCGTCATGCCAGCGCTATCGGGAGACGACGGGTGGCTGTAGAGACTTTCGAGTCGCGGGTAAACAACCAAGCCATTTTCGGTAATTTCACACTCATGAAGACCGGTCATTGCGCCACTGCCCCGAGTCTTTCGCAGCTGAATACGACGCACTGAGCGAGTACCGTATAGCTCTTCGCCCATCTCAATTACGCCATCAACCATGGTGTGCTCAGGACTGCCATCGTCAAGTCGCGAGCTGGTGAGAAATAGCACCGTGCAACCAGCAAAAGCTGCATGCCCTTGCAGCTCCGAGATGAACTTCTTAGTGTCGATGGGGGAGTCAGCTTTCGAACGTGCATTGAGCAAACCATCCACGACCATAACAGTGGCTTTCTGGCGGCTAATTTCACGCCGAAGCAGTTTCACTACCTCATCCAGCCCCTCGTTTTCCAAGGTGTCAAAGGCACTGACAAACTGGATTTCGGCACCGACTTTTGACGAGTCGAAAAAGCTAAGGGTAGAAAGAAACTGGAATAGACGATCATGTGACTCAGCCAGCAGCGTGGCGACGAGAACCCGACCGCCATTGTTCGCATGATGAAACCCAAGCTGGTTGGCGAGGATTGTTTTTCCAGACCCCGGACGCCCTTGGATTATGTATGAGGCGCCTGCGACCAGACCTCCCTTGAGCAGAGCGTCGAGCCCTTCGATTCCACTTTGGAGGCGTTTTAGCTTTTCCACAATGCGACCCTGATCTGAAAAACAGGCTGTTTAAGCCGAGAGGATAGAATGCTACCGCCATTCTTGTTTCTTAGCCATTCAGAGCGAGCTGAAAGCTGGAGCGACGGTACCGTGTTGCGGACAAGAGAGCTGCCTACGAGAATCCGCTTTTGGCCGACAGCCGCCCCTTCGCGGATGGCCGATTTGGGTCCAGGCTGTGTGAAAACTCGCGGAATGCGTTGAAGGTCGTGGCTATCTAGGGGCGCTTGCAAAACTGGCAGGAAATTGCCTGGATTAGCTCAGTTGGCCTCGCAAGGGTGCATCTGGCCGGTATGAGTCCTTCGTGGAGACTTTGGGGCCCCTAACTGGCGGCTCAGTAGGCCATTTCACCTTTTGAGCGCTTCGAGCAGCCCCCTGATGCCCAAGATGCTCATCATTCGCTTGAGGTTGTAAGCGAGCACATGGAGGCTCATTTCAGTACTGACCCTTGGCAGGGTCCTGGTCAGGAAGTGGGTCGCCCCCATCCAGTACTTGAGCGTTCCAAATGGATGCTCAACGGTTTGGCGGCGCACCTTCATTTTCCCCGGATCGTGCTCCAGTTGAACCTGCATCGAGTCGAGGGTCGCTTCATGTTCCCAGCGTTTCAACCGGCGCTCTTTGCCCGTCGTACATTGCTTGTGCATCGCGCAGGACTGGCAGCCCGAGAACCAATAAACATGCATCAGCATCCCGTCTTCCCAAGTTGAGTAACGCTTGGTCAGTAATTGCTCCGCAGGGCATCGATACTCATCCGATGCCGAGACGTATAGGAAATCCTGCTTGCCAAATCGACCTTCGGCTTTGCTGCTAGAGGTCAGTGGTTTCGGTACGAAGGGCGAGATTCCAGCTTGCTCACATGCAACGATTTCCGTGCCTGTGTAGTAGCCCCGGTCGGCAACGACATTCAGCGATTCAGTACCGATTTGGTCACGCGCTTGCTTCGCCATGTTGCTCAACTGGCCGCGATCATGACCGACATTCGTCACCTCATGTGCAACGATCAGATGGTGCTGATCGTCAACGGCCGTCTGCACGTTATAGCCAACGGTGCCACTGCCCCGACCACCAACTGACATGGAGCGAGCATCGGGATCTGTGAGAGAAATTTGTTTGTCTGGGGTTTGAAGTAGCTGCGTTTCAATGTCTTTGAGCTTCTGCATCTGCTGTTTCAGCGTTTCGATCTTCTCTTTCAGTCGCTCGGCCTTGGCCACAGCCACCTCCGGCATTGCCCGGTCCGCCGAATCCATCGCTGTCAGATAGCGCTCAATGCTCTGCTCGACTTGCTGCATACGGGCCTTCACCTTGGCCTGGGTGAAGTTACGGTCGCGATTGTTCACGGCTTTGAACTTGCTGCCGTCGATGGCAATGATTGAGTCAGAGAACAGGTTGAGGTTGCGACAGAGGATCACGAACTGACGGCAGACACTGCGAATGGCTTTACCGTTGTCCTTGCGAAAGTCGGCGATGGTTTTGAAATCTGGAGCCAGACGCCCCGTAAGCCACATCAACTCGACATTGCGTTCAGCTTCACGCTCGAGCCGGCGGCTGGACTGAATGCGGTTTAGGTAGCCGTAGATGTAGATCTTCAGCAGGACCGCTGGATGGTAGGCCGGGCGACCTGTTGCTGCCGGATCGACGCCTGCGAAACCGAGCGCGCTCAGGTCGAGTTCATCAACAAAGACATCGACCACTCGCACTGGGTTTTCATTGGTGATGTAGTCATCCAGGCACTCTGGCAGCAATGTGACCTGCGTCCGAGCTTCACCTTCGATGAACCGCTTCATGATTGTCCCCGCCACGATCACGACGGTCAGAAGGTTAGACAACTGCGGGCGTTTTCACACAGCCTGGGTCGGTAGCGGTCATCCACGACCGGAAGCTTGCGACCCATTGCGGACACTGCGGCCCGCCTGAGCTCATTGACCCTCAGCGCACTATGATTTCGTCAGGAAAATAAACACCCATGGAGCGGTTGGTACGTACTGCCAGCACCTCCCCGGCCATACTCTGCACCACCGTCTGCCCGCCCTCTATGGGCGCACCAGTACGTCGATCCTGGGCTTGTGCGTCCGGTGGCAGACTGAACAGCATCTGGCCTCGATCACGGCTGACCTGGATGTCGGCCGGATAGTGAATAGGGCCGAAGTCGAAGGGCTGGTTCGCGTGGCCTTGCCACCAGCGCCCCTCCCCATATGGGCGATCCACGATCATGATCAGTGAGCGCATTTCGATCCCCAGTACCTTGACCGGGCGCTCCTCTGACCTGGCCAGCCAACCAGTAGTGTCGGGGGATACGCTTACCGGCCCAGGCCAAACGATGCCGCCCAGCTCGGTACCTGGCGCCAGCGTGCATCGACTCATCTTCCATTCGGCAAACTTGAAATGAGCACCGAACGGAAAATCAAACTCGATCTCCCCAGGCTCACATTTCCATCCTGCCAGGTCATGGGCCGACAGGGTCTCGACCGTCGCGAAACCATGGCCCAGCGCCAGTTTCAGACGACGCACGGGCATGCCCATGATGTGACCTGGCGTGCGGTCGAAATCAGCATGATCCAGGCTCTGCATGCCATAGGGCACGGGATCGCCAGACAGGTCGTTGAAAGGCTCCAGGTTTCCCAGATGGACCCGCGTCCCGGCTGGAAGCACCAGATCACCGAGCACTTCATCGTGTTCGAGGCGAGGATTGTGCGCACGCCAATCCTGCCAGAGCCTGTAGCTGGACTCGATGTAAGGCACACTCCCGACTGCCAGCAACATCAGCAACAAGCCGAACCTCCAGCGCCGCGCCACCATACAACGACGGCTTCGCGGAATCAGCAAGGCGATCAGGCCGGCGATGAAAAGCCAGAGAAAAACTTCGGAAAAGAGGTAGATCATGTAGCCGAGCAACATGAGCGGCATATCGACGGGAATCATGGACGTCCTTGTGAACCCTTACATGAACGCCGCAGAATGTACCCATTGGCAGTGATGCCACAAGCCCGGACATAGAAGGACATCCCACGCAATGACGCCCGACGAGGCTTTGAAATTCACCCGCACGGTGGCTGGCCTTTCGATCACAACAGTGATCCTTGGCCCGATCCTGGCGCTTTACGTACTTCAGTCGCCAACCACTTCCCCCGTCAAGATCTCGGGCATTCTTGCATTTGCGATCCTGGCGCTCACCAACCTGATTTCAATGATCTTCAACGCGGTTTACTGGTTTATACGGCGGGAGCCCAAATGGCTCTCGGTCACGCTCTTGGTTCAAGCCGGTGTCGCAGTTGCCACGTTAACTCCATTCTTATAACCCGTTCATTGCTTCGGCTGAGCAGCCTCAACAATGCTCACGAGGCCAATCCCCGCAACCGACTGGCAGGTCACCATCCAAGCGCCCGAATCTATAATACCGAGCGTCGCCGAGCCGCTCCTCCAGCCATGGGTGAAAGTGCTGAGCCATGACCTGTGGTGTTTCAAGACTCCGTCACCCACATCTCGAGCGCTGGAAACGCCAAGAAATCAGATTTTGCCTCTTCCTTGTAGTCCATTTCCCAAACATACTCTCGCCGCACTTTTTCCGTTGCCGTCGCTTGGGCTGCGTTCTAGTCTCGGCGGGTCGTTGCTCATCAACGATACAGCTTTGACAGGCTGTGACGGCAAATAGTGTGCGGCCCCCTTATGGTGGCTGTACGTGCGGGCACGCTTGCGTGCGCCGGAACTTAGCTATTTCCGCCGGTCTGTCAACCCACGTACAGCTGCCACCCTTCTGTTTGACAGCAGACAGGTGGCAGCACAAAAAAGGTAAATAGCTATGCTAAAGGCCGTCCCCGATCCACCCCACAACCACCACTCCCTCGAAGACACGATCATCCAGGCTGCGGAGTTCGCCCTGTGCGCGCAGAGCGTGGCGCAGCAGGCTGTTTCGCTACAGCCCAGAACGTCCGCCTCGGTTCTAATGATGGCCTCGATGCATGAGCTCGAGTCGCTACGCGTGCTGCTCGAATCAGCGCTGATCCAGCTGCAGATGCCGACCGAACCACGCACCCTGCACTAGGCCGTTAAGCCTGTGTTGCCTGGGCGGGCGCTGTGGCCGGCAAGCCCGTACGCACAGCGCGCTGCGTGAGACCGGTGCTGAGCTAAAGGCGGGTTGTCCGTCATGACGTTCGCCCAGGCCCTAAACCTTCAGGGAGGCAACGCAATGACCCCAGATGACACCAAAGTTACTGTCGGTAAGACCACGTTCTACCAGGGTGAAAACCAGACCCATCCATTGTTTCGCATCGAAGCGGGCATCCCTTGCCAGAATGCCCGCGAACAGGCTTCAGAGCTGATGGGCTATGTGCGGGACCTGACCATCGAAGGCTTGATGGACGGTAAACCACAGCTGATCTGGGCCTCGCACTACCTGAGTGCGTTGGCCAAAGCACTGATGGATGATGCCGAGCTGGGCATGATGCACTAAGGGCTGAACTGCCTGACCATGGCGGACATCTGCAACCGGGGCCGCTTCGCGGCCCATCGCCGGCAAGCGCGGCTCCCACGGGTACAGCGCATGCCTGAAGGCTGGTGACATTCCCGGACTGCCTCCAAGGGGCGGATGGCGTCCAACTTCATGGGGGCAGTCCAGAGCTTGAGTTTCCCGGCTCAGGTCGCTCCCTCATTATCCTCAACATGGTCGATATGAGCGAAACGTTCGACCAGGAAGTCGATAAGGCTGCGCACGCGCGTTGAAAGATGTAGCTGCTGGGGGTACACCGCATAGACATCCGCACACGTCGGGGTCTCATTCTCCAGTACCAGGCGCAGCCGGCCGCTGCGTACGTAACGGGCGATATCCCACTCGGCACGCATCAGTATCCCGTAACCCTGCAATGCCCAGTTCAGTGCGACCTCCCCGTCGTTGCAACCCAAAGCAGCGCGTACCTTGATGTTTTGCGTACGGCTACCCGTGGTGAAACTCCATACGCCATAAGGTGTTTCGTTCTGGCGGATGAAGATGCAGTTGTGCTGCTGCAGATCCGACAGGCGCGTGGGAATGCCGTGCTTTTCCAGGTACAGCGGCGAGGCGCACAACAGTCGGCGGTTGGAAGCTATCTTGCGAGCATGGAATGCAGAATCCGGCATCGTGCCGAAGCGGATTCCAAGGTCAAAACCGTGAGTAGCCAGGTCCAGTGGGTGGTCGGTGATTTCAAGCTGGACTTCCACTTCCGGGTAGCGGCTGTAGAACGCCGCCAACGCCGGGCCGATATGCCGCCGACCAAAACCGAGGGAGGCATTGACGCGAATCAGGCCTTTGGGCGTCGCGCGACTGCTGACGACCATCTGCTCCACCTCGTTGATTTGCGTGAGGATCCGCGCAGCGTGTGAAAAATACAGCTCACCCTCCGACGTCAGGCTCATCGCGCGGGTGGTGCGATTGACCAGGCGCACACCAAACCGTGCCTCCAAGGCCGCCAGCCGCTTGCTCACCGCCGGTGGCGTTATGCCGAGCTCGCGCGCAGTGGCCGCGAGGCTGCCTTGGGTGGCGAGCAGATGGAAAAAGGAAAGATCCAATGTCTGGTTCATGCCTGGCTCAGCACAGTGAATGGGCCTACAGAATGGGCCTGGCGATTAGTAACCTCAAGTAATTTATCTAGTTATTTTGCATGACTTATTGCCTTTGGATTTCTGATTACACTCTGCTCACAACCTGTCCCTCGGTGTGATCGACAGGGAAAACAAGAAAATCCAGAGAAGGTAGGTGTCCATGAATAGTTACAACATCGCAGCTGTCCCTGGCGACGGAATTGGCATTGAAGTGATTGCCGCCGGCGTTGAGGTTCTCAAAGCCCTGTCGAAAAAATCCGGCTTCGAAATGACCTTCAAGGATTTTGACTGGAGCTCGGAGAAGTATCTGCAGACTGGCCATTACATCCCCGAGGGTGGCCTGGAAGCATTGAAGGCCTTCGACGCGATCTTCTTCGGCGCGGTCGGTGCCCTGGACGTACCGGACCATATTTCCTTGTGGGGCCTGCGCTTGCCGATTTGCCAGGGTTTCGATCAGTACGCCAATGTGCGCCCGGCACGCGTGCTGCCCGGCGTGAAGAGCCCGTTGCACAACGGCGACCAGATCGACTGGGTGGTGGTGCGGGAGAACTCGGAGGGTGAATACTCCGGTAATGGTGGTCGCGTACACCGCGGCCTGCCGGAAGAAGTGGCCACCGAGGTATCGGTATTTACGCGCGCCGGTGTCGAGCGCATCCATCGCTTTGCCTTCCAGCTGGCGCAGAGTCGCCCACGCAAGCACCTGACCATGGTGACCAAATCCAATGCCCAGCGCCATGGCATGGTGCTGTGGGATGAGATCTTCTACGAAGTCGCCAAGGACTTCCCGGATGTGAGGATCGACAAGGAGCTGGTCGACGCTGTCACTACGCGCATGGTACTCAAACCGGCCACCTTGGATGTGATCGTGGCCACCAACTTGCACGCCGACATCCTGTCCGACCTGGCCGCCGCATTGTCTGGCAGCTTGGGTATCGCCCCCACCGCCAACCTCAACCCATCGCGTCAATTCCCCTCGATGTTCGAGCCGATTCACGGTTCAGCCTTCGACATCACCGGCAAAGGCGTAGCCAACCCGATTGCGACCTTCTGGACCGCGGCGATGATGCTTGAACACCTGGGCGAGGTGGCAGCGGCAAAACAGCTGATGTCAGCTATCGAAGCCGTTACCGAAAGCGGCCTGCACACCCCTGATCTGGGCGGGACAGCGACTACCCGGCAGATCACTGATGCAGTGATCGCGCTCATAAATCGCTGACTGTTCAGAACCGTAATCGAGACATAGCGCCGAGAGGGGGGCCGTTGACCTGCCTTCTTGGTATCGCCTGACAAGAATAAAAAATCAGGGTCCTGTCATGAAAAGCCTTCTGGGTAAGTTATATGTACAAGTATTGATCGGCGTCGCCGCCGGCATAGCGCTGGGTGTGTTTTGGCCGCAGATCGGCACCGACCTGAAACCACTTGGCGATGCGTTCATCAGGCTGATCAAGATGGTGTTTGCACCCATCATTTTCGCCACGGTGGTGCTGGGCATCGCCAAGATGGAAAACATGAAAGAGTTGGGGCGCGTGGGCGCCCGGGCACTCATTTACTTTGAAGTGCTTTCTACCTTCGCCTTGGTGCTGGGGCTCCTGGTGGTCAACTTCGTGAAGCCTGGCGCGGGAATGAACGTTGATGCCGCACACCTCGACGCCTCCAGCATCGCCACCTATACCGTGGCTGCGCAAAGTGGCGACGGTATCACTGAGTTCTTGATGAAAATCATCCCGGCCAGTGTCACCGATGCGTTTGCACAGAATCAGATTTTGCCGATCCTGCTGTTTTCCACCCTATTCGGTATCGCCTTGGCGCATCTGGGGCCACGTGGCAAACCCATGGTCGATGTGCTCGAGTCTTTCTCTCACGGCATGTTCCACATCGTCGGCATGATCATGCGCCTTGCACCGCTGGCAGCCTTTGGCGCGATGGCGTTCACCATCGGCAAGTACGGCCTGGGTTCGATCGTGTCGCTTGGCAAGTTGGTCGCGACCATGTACGTCACCTGCTTCCTGTTTGTCGCGGTGGTACTCGGCTTTATCGCACGCTTGTCCGGCTTCAGTTTGTGGAAGTTCCTCAAGTACCTTCGCGAGGAACTGTTCACCGTGCTGGGCACCAGTTCGTCTGAGTCGGTGGTACCGCAATTGATGAACAAGCTGGAAAAGGCCGGGGTCTCCAAGCCGGTGGTGGGCCTGGTGATTCCGTCTGGGCTGACCTTCAACCCCGACGGCCAGTGCATCTACTACACAATGGCCGCGATCTTCATCGCTCAGGCCACGAACACGCCGCTGAGCCTGATGGACCAGCTGATCGTGCTGGGCGTGCTACTGCTCACCTCCAAGGGGTCGGCCGGCGTAACAGGCTCGGGCTTCATTACCCTGGCCGCGACCCTGGCGACCATGGACAAGATCCCGGTGGCCGGCATGGTTCTGCTGCTCGGAATAGATCGTTTCATGTCCGAGGCCCGCGCCATCACCAACACCATCGGCAATGCGGTCGGCACCGTCGCCATCGCCAAATGGGTTGGCGCCTTGGATGGCGAACGAATGAAACAGGTCCTCGATGGTCGGGCAGTCGAGAAGGCAGAAGAACGCCCTTCCAACACCGTGCCTGCCACGCCCGCTGCCGTTTCCGACAAAAAAAACCTTGTGATGCCCTGAGGAAAACACCGTGGATAACCTAGAAAAAGAACATGCCGTGTCGTCGCTGACCGACACCTTGGCCAGGTTCACCGCTTATATCGGCAAGCGTCTGCCCAAGGACGTCAAAGCCAAGACTGCGAAGCTGCGTGCGGCAGAGACCAACCCACTGGCCATCGCTGTGTACGACTCGATGGCCGACAACCAGGAATACGCCGACAAGCTGAACCGCCCCAGCTGCCAGGATACCGGCGTGATTCAGTATTTCATCTCGGCGGGCGCGCGGTTCCCGCTGCTCGGTGAAATGGAGGGCATCCTGGAAGGTGCCACCAAGCAGGCCACTGTCCACGGGCCCTTGCGCCACAACGCAGTGGAAACGTTCATCGAAAAGAACACCGGCACCAATACCGGCTCGAAGATCCCTTGGCTCGACTGGGAGATCATCCCCGATGCGGACTACGCGATCGTCGACGTGTACATGGCCGGTGGTGGCTGCACCCTGCCGGGCTCAGCCAAGGTGCTGATGCCGGGGCAAGGTTACGAAGGGGTGACCGAGTTCGTCTTCGATGTGATCACCTCCCGCGGCATCAATGCCTGCCCGCCACTTCTGGTGGGGGTTGGCGTATCGACCTCGGTAGAGACTGCGGCCCGCCTGTCGAAGAAGGCCATCCTGCGCGAGGTGGATTCCAGCCACCCCAACCAAAGCGCGGCAATGATGGAGAAGCTGCTGGAGGAAGGCTTGAACGAAATCGGTATCGGCCCCCAAGGCCTGACCGGTAATAGCAGCGTGATGGGCGTGAACATCGAGTCATCGGCGCGTCACCCTTCGACCATTGGCGTGGCCGTTTCCACCGGCTGCTGGGCGCACCGTCGCGGCAAGATCCGCATCAACGCCGACCTTTCCTATGACATCCTCTCCCATGAAGGCGTAGTACTGTGAACAGTCCAGCGAAAAAGATCATCAACACCCCGATCAGCGACGAAGACTTGGCTGGCCTGAACGTCGGGGATGTCGTTTACCTCACTGGCCAATTGGTGACCTGCCGTGACGTGGCTCACCGCCGCCTGATCGAGCTCGGTCGCGAGCTGCCGGTGGACCTGCGTGGCGGCGCGATCTTCCATGCCGGGCCGATCGTGAAGAAAAAAGACGATGGCAGCTTCGAAATGGTGTCCATCGGCCCGACCACCAGCATGCGCATGGAAAAGTTCGAGAAGCAATTCATCGAGCAGACGGGTGTGAAGCTGATCGTCGGCAAGGGCGGCATGGGGCCGGAGACCACCACCGGTTGTCTGGAGAACAAAGCCGTACATGCGGTGTTCCCTGGTGGCTGCGCGGTACTGGCGGCAACTCAGGTCGAAGAGATCGAACGCGCCGAATGGCAGGATCTGGGCATGCCGGAAACCCTATGGGTGAACCGCGTACGCGAGTTCGGGCCGTTGATCATTTCCATCGATACCAAAGGCAATAACCTGTTTGAGCAAAACAAGGTGCGTTTTAACGAGCGTAAAGGTTCGGTGATCGAAAAGATCAACTCACAGGTTCGCTTCATCAAGTGATGTAGCAGCGTGGCGGTTTTCCGTTGCAGAACGCGAAACCTGCTTCCTCAGGTTTCGCTAACGCCCTCGTAACGCTGCTCCCGCAGATCATCACTGCCACGTGCATCTGCGCCCAGCATTCAGGTTGCAGAAAAAGGCGAAGGTATCGCGACGAGCAGTCAATGGACGGCACCACGCCAAGCAGCTCCATGACGCGGGTCTCATGCCTGAAGCGATTGCCGAAATCAGTACGGGCCGCCTCCTCTACTTCCCACCTGTGAACGAGATCCACCGCGCACTTTGACCAGATTGGCCCTGCGCACGGGTCATCTTGCGTCTCTCAGGCCGTTGTAATGCTCCGACCTTTCACTCCATTTACGATACTGGCGAGTACGAAAAGCCATGTTGAGCTGTTGCAGGATCAGCGCGCGCAGCGGCGACACGCTCGGGTCGGGCTTTTTACCCCGGCTCAGTTTGCGCAATTGAAACTTCACCACCGCCATGTTCGCCAAGGCCGAGATGGCTTTGTTTTTCCACGTGATCGGCGGTAATTCAGGGGCGTTGTCTTTGCCCTGCAACCAGGCACGAGGCAGGTGCGGATCGATGGCTAACGCCGTTCCGATACCCACCATGTCCACCCCGCTGTGCACGACGCTTTCGGCCACCGGGTGGCGACGTATACCGCCGGTGACCATCACCGGCATTCTGGCAACGGTTTGGAGATCACGGGCAAACTCGACGAAATACGCTTCGCGAGCCAGGGTGCGACCATCGCGTGCGTGCCCCTGCATGGCAGGTACTTCGTAACTGCCTCCCGACAACTCCACCATGTCTACGCCCAGGTCATTGAGCAGCTCAACAACCTTTTTCGCGTCATCGGTGGTGAATCCTCCGCGCTGAAAATCGGCGGAATTGAGTTTGACCGCCACCGCAAAATCCGCAGAAACCACGGCCCTTATCGCCTTGACGATTTCCAGCAACAGGCGCGCCCGGTTTTCCAAAGAGCCACCCCACTGGTCGTTCCGTTGGTTGGTCAACGGCGAAAGGAACTGGCTCAACAAATAGCCATGGGCGGCGTGGATCTCCACACCGGTGAATCCGGCTTGTTCACCCAGGCGAGCGGTGTTGGCGAAGCGCTGAATAACTTCTTCGATCACGCCAGGGGTCATCGCGTGAGGCATGGCAAAACGCTTGGACATGTTGCCCAGTTCCAGCGGTACGGCTGATGGTGCCCAGGTTTTTTGCCCAAGATTGGACTGCATCTGCCGCCCTGGGTGGTTGATCTGCAACCAAAACTGCGCACCGCCGGATCGACCAATACGCGCCCAGCGCTTGAACTTGTCCAGTTGCTGATCGTCCTGTAATACCACGCCCCCCGGCCCGGTCATGGCACGGCCGTCGACCATCACATTGCCGGTGATGATAAGGCCGGCACCACCGTCCGCCCACGCTTGATACAAACGCATGAGTGCTTCGGAAGGCGCTTGGTCGGCATCCGCCATATTCTCTTCCATGGCGGCTTTGGCGATTCGGTTCTTGACGGTCGAACCGTTGGGAAGCATCAGGGCGTCGAACAAATTCATGGAGCAGTCCTCAACTGGGTATGAGGCCACCTTAAGCTTGAAGTTAACTTTAAGGTCAATGCCTTCTTCAAGGTCAGGCGATTTTCAATCGCTCCTTACGGTATCGAAAATGTGTTCAATTGCCCAAAGCCGTGGCTGAGGCCGTGATGGCGGTGCTTTCTGGCGACAACGGGGCGCGCTGAGTCTGTCAGGCCCCGGACGCCTGGCGGGCGTTTTTTCTGGTGGAAGACTTCACCGCAGGTTTGCCGGAGGCTTGGCCAACCCCTTCTTCGCGCAGACGATTGATCAGCATTTGCGCATTGTCGGCACACGCCATGCCCTCGGGCTTATCCTCGATGCCCTTGATGACGAGCAGAAGTTGCGCTTTGTTCTGTGCGAGCCGTTGCTCCAGAACAGTGATTTCCTCCACCTTCTGTTTGAGTCCTGAGAGCAACTCGTCATGCCGCCAGCCACTGGCGTACATCGGCATCAATTGCCGGATCTGCTGCAAAGAAAAACCTGCCGCTTGTGCGCCGGTTATCAGTTCCAGAACCCATTCGGTATCAGGCGCATAGTCGCGGTATCCATTGGCCTTGCGCTCGACGGAGCTGATCAAGCCACTGGCCTCGTAGAATCGGATGCGTGACGGAGTCAATCCACTGATTTTCGCCAGTTCGCCTATTCTCATGCCTCACCCTGAAATGCCTGTTGACCTTGAAGTTGACTTTAAACCTAAAGCCAGCGGGCGGCCAGGCATCAGGTAGGACTTGGTCGCCATGGTATTCATGGGGAAGCGGAGGCTCATCCAGCGCGCGTCCGCTAAACTGCCTCAAGAAGGCTTTACTCTGCGGGCGGCCTGCGATAGCCACCAGGTAACAGCAAATGACCGTCAGCGCTTAACGCAGGCTTGCAACCAGCTCCTAGGGACCATGAGGCCCACACTCCAGCCTAGGAAATCCTTCACATACTTGTGTTTCGATCATCACTTCCCCGGCATCAGTCACATCGATTCGTCACGAGACTGGTTGACATAGACCGATCAATACCCGCACACCTTGAGCGCTGAAAACGCCAAGAAATCAGATTTTGCCTCTTCCTTGTAGTCCATTTCCCAAACATACTCCCGCCGCACTTTTTCCGTTGCGGTCGCTTGGGCTGCATTCTAGTCTCGGCGGGTCGCTGTTGTTCAGCGATCGGCTTTGACAGGCCGCGACGGTATTATGCATACGGCTTGCCTTCAATGGCGGCTGTACGTGCGGGCACGCTTGCGTGCGCCGGAACTTGCATAGTCCGCCGGTCTGTCAACCCATGTACAGCTGCCACCCTTCTGTTTGACAGCCGATAGGTGACCGCCTAATTGAAGGTACTATGCAATGCTCAAAATGGTCCCCGATCCACCCCACAACCACCACGCCCTCGAAGACACGATCATCCAGGCTGCGGAGTTCGCCCTGTGCGCGCAGAGCGTGGCGCAGCAGGCTGTTTCGCTACAGCCCAGAACGCCCGCCTCGGTTCTGATGATGGCCTCGATGCATGAGCTCGAGTCGCTACGCGTGCTGCTCGAATCAGCCCTGATCCAGCTGCAGATGCCGAACGAACCACGCACCCTGCACTAGGCCGTTAAGCCTGTGTTGCCTGGGCGGGCGCTGTGGCCGGCAAGCCCGTACGCACAGCGCGCTGCGTGAGACCGGTGCTGAGCTAGAGGCGGGTTGCCCGTCATGACGTTCGCCCAGGCCCTAAACCTTCAGGGAGGCAACGCAATGACCCCAGATGACACCAAAGTCACTGTCGGTAAGACCACGTTCTACCAGGGTGAAAACCAGACCCACCCATTGTTTCGCATCGAAGCGGGTATCCCTTGCCAGAATGCCCGCGAACAGGCTTCAGAGCTGATGGGCTATGTGCGGGACCTGACCATCGAAGGCTTGATGGAAGGTAAACCACAGCTGATCTGGGCCTCGCACTACCTGAGTGCGTTGGCCAAAGCACTGATGGATGATGCCGAGCTGGGCATGATGCACTGAGGGCTGGGCTGCCTGACCATGGCGGACATCTGCAACCGGGGCCGCTTCGCGCCCCATCGCCGGCAAGCGCGGCTCCCACGGGTACAGCGCATGCCTGAAGTCCATTCTGTGGGCCAGATTCGTAGGGAATGAGGCTACTGACCAACACGCGAGCTGGAACAATGGCTATGGTGGTAACTGCCGGCTGAAAGACGCCGCATCAGTCCCGACTCATCCTCGCTTTTGCCAAATGCCTGGAGCAGGGTCGATACCACTGATATCCATGCCAAAGGAGTCACCTATGTCAACGCTTTATCCCAGTATTGATCCTGAGGGGCTGGTCGAGTACTCGGTGGTCTACACCGACCGCTCGCTCAATCACATGTCACAGGTATTTCAAGGCGTGATGAAAAACATTTCCAGGACCCTGAAACAGGTCTACAACGCCCAGGCTGTTGCGGTGGTCCCAGGGAGCGGCACATTCGGCATGGAAGCGGTGGCCCGGCAGTTTGCCACTGGCCAGCAATGCTTGGTGATACGCAACGGCTGGTTCAGTTATCGCTGGAGCCAGATACTTGAAATGGGCAACATCCCGGCGGCCACGACGGTGCTCAAAGCCCGACCGATAGACGCGGGTCGCCAAGCGGCTTACGCCCCACCTCCGCTTGACGAAGTCCTGGCGGCCATCAAGGCGCACAAGCCGCAAATGGTCTTCGCCCCCCACGTTGAAACCTCATCAGGGATTGTCCTGCCCGACGAATACATACGGGCCGTCGGCGACGCTGTCCATGAAGTGGGTGGTTTGTTCGTGCTGGACTGCATTGCCTCAGGCACGCTTTGGGTTGATATGCAGAAATGTGCAGTGGACTTGCTGATCAGCGCCCCGCAGAAAGGCTGGAGCGCCTCCCCTTGCTGTGCCCTGGTGATGTTCAGCGCGTTGGCCCTGGAGCGCATGGAGCACACGCATAGCAGCAGTTTTGCCTGCGACCTGAAAAAGTGGCTGCAGATCATGCAGGCCTACGAACAGGGCGGGCATGCCTACCATGCGACCATGCCCAGCGACTCGCTCGCGCGATTCAACGACGTGATGAACGAGATGCAGGCCTACGGTTTCGATAAGGTCCGCGGGGAACAACAGGCTCTGGGCGATCGGGTGCGCACCATGTTGACCCGCAAAGGCATCAAAAGCGTGGCTGCGGACGGTTTTCAGGCCCCTGGCGTAGTAGTGAGCTATACCGACGATGCGGGGATCAAGACCGGTAAGAAATTTGCCGACCACGGCCTACAGATCGCCGCCGGGGTGCCGTTGCAATGCGACGAGCCCGCCGATTTCCAGACCTTCCGCATCGGCCTGTTCGGGCTCGAAAAACTGCACAATATCGAGCGCACGGTCAGCACCCTTGAGCAGGCGATCGACAAGGTGATGGCGAGCTAAGCCATCATCCTGGCCGCAGCGCCTGTCAGTGGTGAATGTGCCCCCAAGGCGCGCCGAACAGCATCGGCCATTACACGCCCTCATCGCTAGGCGGGTTCGCGGCAGAAGGAGCACGGCAGCAAAGCCACTTGCAGGGCTCGGCTCAGACTGGGCGTCTCGAGTGAGCTTCAAGCAGCAAGAATGATTTGTCGGTAGAGCGAAGCACTGGCTTGAGCCTGGCCTGCGGATTTAGCATGTGGCCTGGAAATGCTGCAGTTTGCGTCCTATACCAGAACATCCCGTTTCGCTAGAAATCGCGTGCTGATCCTGTCCTCGCAACGAATGCCGCAGCCTCTGACAGGTGCCGCCCGCACCCCCAGAAAAAGGAAGCCCCATGCCAGCTTGTCCCCTGCCCTCCGACGAAGCAGCTCGCCAACGCACTCTGGATGAGATGCACCTGCTCGACACACCGGCCGAGCATTACCTCGACACCCTGGTACGGCTTACCCAGCAACTGGCACAAGTGGACACCGTGCTGATCAGCCTGATCGACCAGGAGCGCCAGTGGTTCAAGGCACGTATCGGGCTGGAGGCCACCGAGACGCCGCGCAACGTTTCATTCTGTGGCTACGCCATCCTTGGCGAAGGCACCTTGTTGGTGCCCGATGCCACGCATGACCCGCGTTTCGTCGACAACCCGCTGGTACTCAGCCCACCCTACATCCGCTTTTACGCCGGCCATCCGTTGCGCGCGGGGAATGGCAAAGCCATAGGGACGTTGTGCATGCTCGACCCTCGCCCGCGCACGCTGAACGAAACGCAGCAAGCCAACTTCAAGGACCTGGCCACCCTCGCAGAGGGTTACCTGCAGTTGCGTGGCCTGATCCAGACCAACCGTGACCTGCGCCTGGAAATGGACCGAGAGCAGCGCAAGGCCATGCTCGACCCTTTGACGCAGCTGTGGAACCGCAACGGTCTGACAGCGTTCGAGGACCACGAGCGGCGCCGCGCAGCACAGAGCAGCCTGCGCCTGGGGGCGATCTATGCAGACCTCGACCACTTCAAAAGCATCAACGACCGGTATGGCCATGCCACTGGCGATCAGGTGCTGTGCGAATGCGCCCGCCGCCTGCGCGCAGCGCTGCGCCCGGACGATCTGGTGGTGCGCCAGGGCGGCGAGGAATTCGTCGCGCTGGTCATGGTCAACGACAGCGAAGAGCTCAAGGGGATTGCAGAGCGGGTGCGGCAGATGATTGGCAGCGAACCGCTACAACTGCCCACCGGCCCGCTGCGTGTCAGCCTGAGCATCGGCTGCACGCTGCTCAACGATCAAGAGCACCTCGACCGGGCGCTGGAACGCGCCGACTCCGGGCTCTACAGCGCCAAGCAGAATGGGCGTGACCGGGTGGTTTATGTAGCAACCGTTGACTGACCTGGACGGCGGCGAGCACCTCCTCAGGGTGTACGCCGCCATGGCCAGTCTTCCAGTGCCCGGTAAGCGAGCTAGTGATCGCTACCCTCAGACAGAGACAAACATCACCCCGGCAGCGCCGCCAATACCGCAGTGACCATGCCGTTGAACGTCGCCGGTGAGTCCACCACGCGTGCAGTGACTTTCGCCTCACCGTCGGCACGGGTGGCGCGCCGGGCCTGGTCGGCAGTGGCCGACAGCTTGACGATCACTACTTCGCGGCGCGGGTTGATATAGATTTTCTGACCGAAGCGCCCGCTGGCCTCGACAGAGCCGTCGCCATCGTTTTTCTGATACCAGTAGTTGCGATAAGCGTAGCCCGGGCGGCCGGGGGCAAGGTTACCTTGGGCGAACGACGCCGGATCGGCGGGCTGGAACGTGCTGCGCACCGCTTGGTTGAAACTGTCACCCTTGACGTCACGGGCCAGCTCACGGCGCACCCGTTCAGCGAAGCGCGCCGTGTCGCGCAGGTTGCAGCTGATACCGCCGCTGGCCATCTCGGTACCGAGCGGGTCGACTTGCACATAGGCGTCGTCCTGGGCGAAGCGTGACCAGATACGTTGTTCAACCAGTTGCGCCCAGTTCAGCCCGGTGATGCGCCGCAGTGCCCAGGCCAACGCTTCGGGTGAGCCGTTCTGGTAAAAAAACAGCGGTTTGGCGCCTGAGTCGGGCGCCTTTCGTGCGTGCTGGAGGAAACTGTAGATATCCCCCGGCATGCCTTCGGCCCGAGGTATAAGCCCCGTGGCGGCAAACAGCCCCAGGTCCGGCGGCATCTGCGGCGGGTACTCCACCGCCACCTGCATGTCGAGGTTGGCCTGCACCGTTGCCTCGCCAAATGGCGTGCCGCTGAGTTCCGGCACGTAATGCGCCAATGTACGTTGCGGGTCCAGCGTGCCTTCGGCGATCAGTTGGGCGGCGATCAGGCCAGTCACGGACTTGGTCATCGAGGCCCAGATATGCGGCTGCCCGGGTTGGAAACCTTCCAGATAACGCTCGTACACCACCTGGCCACGGTGCAGCACGATGAGCCCATCGGTGCTGGTCTGTTGCAGGTAGCTCGCCAACGTCAGGGGCTGCTCGCCGGCAGTGAACGCCACCTGGTCAAGCGCCAGCTCGGTGCCTGTTGGCAAGGCCAGCGGCGTGGACGCGCGGCCGATGCCCCGGGTCGGCGAAACCTCGCGGGCGTGGCGCATGGACCAGCGCAGGAACGGTGGCTGGAACGCGTTGGCCTGGTTCACGCGCAACTGCGGTGCGGGGGGAAACCCTTGCATCACGCCCTGCTCTGCCGGTGCGCTGCTGGCCACGCCCGGGGCAAGTGTACCGGCCAGCATCAAAGCGATGGCCGGCAGGTTGGCCGGTGATGGGTGCATGCTGCGTTTGGACATGGTCTTGTCTCCTTGAACGGTCTAGAAGTTGGCGCCGACGCTCACGGCCACGTAGTCGCGGTCGCCGCGGATGCCGTAATCGCCATCGAGATAATCGGTGTAGGCAAGGCTTGCCCAGTACTTGCTGGCCAGCGCCACGTCCACGCCCAGGCTGATCGAGCGCGAGCCTTCATTGAAGCCCGACCCATCGGCGGGCGAATAGCCTTTCACGTCGTGGGACCAGGCCAGGTTAGGGCGAATGTCCACGCCCGGGACCAGGTTCTGGTAGCTCCAGGTCGCCCGTAGGCGGTAGCCCCAGGAAAACGGCGTAACGAACCCTTCGCCGTTGCAGTCAGCAGGGCTTTTCGAGATCGTCTGGCAGAGGCCGTTATCGGCCAGCTCACCGTTGCCGTAGGCCCCCGAGCGGCCATAACGCGGCCCGAAACGCCCCTCGAGCCCGCCCACATAGGTTGCGCCCACCTCCCCCATCAGCAGCAACTGGTTGGCGCCCATCACCTGGCTGAACGCCTGCATCGCCGACACTTGGGCCTGGGTCACTTCCTTGCGTCGATACCCGTCGAACAAGGTGTCGTCGGTCGATGGGCGCAGGCCTTCGGCGTTGAGCGGGCTGCGGCCCGGGGCGTTGAGCAGCGACTGCAGCACATCGTTACCGTTGAGCTGCACCGGCTGGTTGGGGCGGTGGCTCAACTCCCCCTGCACGGCGGTGCCGTTGTGCAGGGTGGTGGCGAAGGTGATGCCGTAGAGCCGGATATCCTCGGGGTACTGCGCCAGGTACTGCGAGGTTCCCATGCGCAGGGCGCCGGCCAGGGACTGCCCGCTGCTCGACGCCAGGAAGGCACCGCAGCCAGACAGTGGCACGCCAAGGGTGCTGCACAGGTCCCTGGCAAATCCGGTATTGGCGTAGTAGCGGCTGCTGACCGTGCCCAGGTAGGGAGAACGGCTGTGGTAGTTGGCCGCGAACAGGCCGAACTCGGTATCCAGCGATTGGACATACCAGTGCAAGGCAAACCCCCATTGGCCTCCATTACGCGCATCCTGGTCGGCCCCGCGCGGCACGCGCACGCCCTCATCGGTGAGCGTCACACCCAGGGACGCCAGCGCTTGGGAAACACCCGGGTTGGCGACCATCTGCCCACCGACATCCAGGCCTTGGCAGCCCTCGGGCATGAAGTCGTTGTTGGAGAAGAAGGTCGCACAGTTGTCCAACCGGGTCTGCTCCCAGTCCAGTTGGTAGAAGGCGTCGAATGACAGGGCCTGGTTGAGGTTCTGCGTGACATACAGAAGGTTGACCGGCGCCAGCGCGTCTTTGACCTCTGAGCCCGGCCGGCGCAACGCGGCCTGATTGAACGGGCTGATTACGTTCAGGCCACCCTGGATGAACAGGCTTTCGCCCCAGTTCACGACCTGTTTGCCCAGGCGCACCGAGCCGGGCTCGCCGTCGATGTCGTAGAGGGCATAGGCAAAGGCATCGAGCAGTTCCGCTGCGGCAGTTTTAGCCGATGCCTGGCGGTTGTGGTCGTCGATGTCGACTGCACGCTGGCTATGGTCGCGTTGCACCGTGTCATACCAGTAGGTGCCGCGCAGAAACACCCCAACGTTGTCCCGGTGCAGTTCCAAGTCATGGGTTGCTTTGAAAATGGCCGAGAACACATCACCCGAGCGGTAGTTCCGCCGCCCGTCATTACTGTTGGCGGCCTGCAACTGCTGTTTGTCGGGGTTGGCTGTGCTGACGGCAGTGCCGAACGACAGCGCCGTGTCGAAGCGCCCTTCGAGCGGGCCGGCCTGGAACTGCAAGGCAGCCGCCGGGGCGGCGAGCAGGCAGCATAGAGCCGCCAGCGGCGCTTGGCGCCGGCAGATACGGATGTATTCGCTCACTCTTAACCTCTTGTTGTTTTATTCGAGAGTGAAAGGTGGGGTAGCACAGATGAAGTGCCGGTCGCCGAGGCAGGCGGTACCGGTAATCTGGATTATCGGGGCAGTGAAAGCGGGCTCACAAATAGCGTCTTCGGATCAGTGCCATGCCAGATTGTTATGGCCTGGGCAGGGTTTGAGAGAGGCCTTCAGGGCTGCCTGGGCTCATGGGGCGGCGCGAATCGAGCACCGCCCCCCGCAGGTGACCTCAAACCGCCAACAGTTCCAAGGCCCTGCGCACGTTGCCTGGTATGGCAACCGCCCGCTGCTCACGACGATCGACGAATACATGGGTGAAACGCCCGGCCGCGCACGCTTGAGGTTCCCCCTCGACGAAGACGGCCAGCGCGTAGTTCACCGAACTGTTGCCTATCCCCGTGACCGCAATACCCACTTCGATGCGTTGCGGAAAGGCGACCGCGGCGAAGTAGTCGCAAGCAGACCCGGCCACATAGGCCACCACCGGGTCGCGGTGAATATCCAGACCGGCATGCTCGATCAGCCAGGTGTTCACCGCGCTGTCGAAAAAACCGTAGTAGACGACATTGTTCACATGCCCATACAGGTCGTTGTCGTGCCAGCGCGTGGTGATCGGCTGGAAGTGGCGATAGGCGCCGCGTAGCGGGCGTTCCCTGGCCATGATCAGAACGCCGCCTGGTAGAGTTCGACAGCATCGGCAAGGGTGACCTTGCGCGGGTTGTTCACCAGCAGGCGCTGCTGTTGCAGCGCTTCTTCAGCAAGCTGTTGCAAACTGTGCCGGGGCACGCCGACATCCCGCAACCGGCTCGGCAAGCCGCAGCGAGGTGCCAATTGCTCCAGCTCGGCAATGAACTGGCTGCACAACTCATGGGGCCCGCCAGGCACCAGCCGCTCGCCCAACAAGGCCGGCGCCAGCGCCGCGTAGTCGGCGAATGCCTCGCTACGGTTGAAGCGCATGACATGCGGCAGGACCAAGGCATTGGCCAGCCCGTGCGGTACGTGAAAGCGCGCCCCCAGCGGGTAGGCCAGGGCGTGCACCGCAGCGACCGGTGCGTTGGCGAACGCCTGGCCGGCCAGGCAAGCCCCTAGCAGCATGGCCTGACGGGCCTGCAGATTACCGCCGTTGTGGACTGCCTGGTCGAGGTTGCCTGCCAGCAGTGTCAAGGCTTCGCGGGCCAGCAGGCTGGACAGTGGGTTGCGCTTGAACTTGCTGGTGCTGGCTTCGATGGCATGCACCATCGCATCGATGCCCGTGGCGGCCGTGATCGCCGGTGGCAGGCCCAGCGTGCGCTCGGCATCGAGCAGCGCCAGGTCTGGCAGCAGCAGCGGTGAAATCACCGCCATCTTGGCGCACTCGCCGGTGGTGATGACGGCAATGGGCGTGACCTCCGAGCCGGTACCCGCAGTGGTTGGGACCTGGATCAGGGGCAGGCGCTGGCCCTTGGCCTGGTCAATGCCATACACCGCCTCCAGGGTCTGGTCGCACCCTGGGTGGGCCAGCAGCGCGACCAGCTTGGCGACATCCATGGAGCTGCCGCCACCGAACCCGACAATCAGCTCGGCACCGATATGCCGGGCACGGCCGACGGCAGCCAGCACGCAGGCATGGCTGGGGTCGGCGCTGACATCACTGAAGATCGCCGCACTCAGGTTCGCCTGGGTGAAGCCAGGCAGGATGTCGTCGAGCATCCCCAGGCTGACCAGACCGGGGTCGGTAACGATCAGCACGCGACGCACGCCGCGTTGCTGACACAACTGGGCCAGGCGGCCCGCGGCGCCCGGTTCGCAGAGCAGGTGAGCGGTCGTGGCAAAACTGAATGGCTGCATGTTCAGGGTCCTTTTGTTCTTGTGGGTGAACGGCGCAGCGCTCAGAAGGCGAAGTGCGCTTCATTCAGGCTCATCAGGCACTGCGCGCCGCCACGCAAAGCCTCACAGTGGGCACTTGCGCGCGGCAGGATGCGCCGCCAGTAAAAGTCCGCTGCGTGCAATTTGGCCTGATAGAAAGCGCTGTCGCCGCTGCCGGCGGCCAGTGCCGCACGGGCCCGCTGGGCCGCCCGCAGCCACAGCGCAGCCAGCAGCACATAGCCTGAATAGGCAAGAAAATCGACCGACACCGCGCCAATTTCCTGTGGGTCGCAGCGGCAGGCATCGAGCACCTCGGTGCTCAGGTTGCGCCACTCCTGCAGGCGCAGGGTCACCGCCTCGGCCATCGCAGCCAGGTCATCTGCGCGGCACGCGTGCGCCGCCTCCAGCAGGTCATCGATCAACAGACGCAGCTGCTCGCCACCATCGGCCAGCACCTTGCGGCGCACGAGGTCCAGGGCCTGAATGCCATTGGTGCCCTCATACAGCTGGGTGATGCGGCTGTCGCGCATCAACTGCTCCATGCCCCACTCGCGAATGTAACCATGGCCGCCATACAGCTGCACGCCCAGGCTGGCGACCTCCTGGCCGACATCGGTGAGGAAGGCCTTGACCACCGGAATCAGCAGCGCTGCCCGACGCCCGGCGGCAGCCTGCACTTCAGGCTGGGCCGCACCCTGCTCCAGGTCTAGCGCCTGTGCAGCATAGGCCGCCAGCATCCGGCAACCCTCGCTGAGGGTCTTCTGGGTCAGCAGCATGCGCCGCACATCAGGGTGGCAGATGATCGGGTCGGCGCTGCGCTCGGGCGCCACCGAGCCGGCCAGGCTACGCGACTGCAAGCGCTCGCGGGCGTAGGCCAGGCCGCCCTGGAAGGCAGCTTCGGCAATGCCCAGCCCCTGCAGCCCCACCTGAAAGCGCGCATCGTTCATCATGGTGAACATGCACGCCAGGCCCTGGTTGGCTTCACCCACCAGCCAGCCGCGGGCGCCGTCGAAGTTCATCACGCAGGTGGCTGCCCCCTTGATGCCCATCTTGTGTTCAAGGGCACCGCAGCCCAAGGCGTTGGGCACCCCCGGCCCACCGTCGGCCGCGCACTCGAACTTGGGCACCAGGAACAGGCTGATGCCGCGGACACCGGCCGGCGCATCGGGCAGGCGCGCCAGCACCAGGTGGATGATGTTGTCGGTCAGGTCCTGGTCGCCGCCACTGATGAAGATCTTGCTGCCACTGATGCGATAGCTGCCATCGCCTTGCGGCTCGGCCCGGGTACGCAACAGCGCCAGGTCGGTGCCAGCCTGCGGTTCGGTCAGGCACATGGTGCCGGCCCACTCGCCGCTGACCAGCTTGCCCAGGTAGTCGCGTTTGAGCGCCGGGCTGCCATGGCGATGCAGCGCCAGCACAGCGCCTTCGGTGAGGCCCGAATAGATGCGAAACGACAGCGAGGCGCCCATCAGCATTTCGTGGAAACAGGCGGCGACCATCTGCGGCAGGCCCTGGCCATCGTGCTCGGTCGGGCCGGTCATGCCGCCCCAGCCCTGCTCGACATACAGCCGGTAGGCCTGGCGGAAGCCTTCGGGGGTCAGCACCTGCCCCTGTTCCAGGCGGCAGCCCTGCTCGTCGCCCTGGCGATTGAGCGGGGCCACCACCTCGCTGGCAAAGCGAGCGCCCTGTTCAAGGATGCCATCGATGGTTTCACGGTCCAGACCGTTGCCCAGGCGGGCGCAATGCTGCGCCACATCGAACACCTCATGCAGGACGAACTGCATGTCACGCAGGGGGGCTCGGTAGCTCATACGCGGCCCTCATTCACGTCAGCCAACTGTTTGCCAGCTGCCGCCAGCCGCATCAGAAGACCCGCCGGGCGCCAGTGTTCGCCAAACAGGCCTTGCAGCCGCTCCAGCCTCGCCAGCAGCAGCCCCAACCCTTGTCGATCGGCCCAGGACATCGGCCCGCCCGTCTCTGCCGGGAAGCCATAACCATGCAAGTAGACCCGGTCGATGTCCTGGCTGCTGCTGACTATGCCCTGCTCGAGAATCTTCGCCCCTTCATTGACCAGCGCCAGCAGGCAGCGCTCACGGATTTCCTCATCGTCGATCGGACGCCGACGCACCCCCAGGTCCTGAGCGACCTTGAACACCAAGGCATCCACTTCGGGGTCATGCACGGCTTCGCGGCTGCCGGGTGCGTAACGGTAATAGCCCTGGCCAACCTTCTGCCCGAAACGACCGAGTGCGCACAGGGCATTGTCGACCTGGACCAACGGGGCATCCATCCCCTGCCCGGCCAATTGACGTGCGCGCCACTCCAGGTCGATGCCTACCACGTCGTACATACGGAACGGCCCCATGGCAAAGCCGAACCCCTGCAGCGCCTCGTCCACCTGCCGCGGCGTGGCGCCCTCGAGCAGCAACTGCCGGGCCTCGGCGACATAGGTGCGCAACATGCGGTTGCCAATGAAACCGGGGCAGTTCCCAGCGACCACCACCTCCTTGCCGATGCGCTGGCCCAGCGCCACGGCCGCCTCCAGCACTGCGGGCGCGGTGCACTTCCCACGCACCACTTCCAGCAGCTTCATCACATGCGCCGGGCTGAAAAAGTGCAGCCCCAACACCTGTTCAGGCCGCCCGGTAACGGCGGCGATGGCATCGATGTCCAGCGCCGAGGTATTGCTGGCCAGGATCGCTTCAGGCTTGAGTGTGCTGTCCAGGGTGCGGAAGATCTCTTGCTTGAGCGCCAGGTTTTCGTACACCGCCTCGATCACCAGGTCGGCCTCGGCCAGCTCGGTGTAAGCCGTGACCTGCCGCACGCGAGCCAGGCAGGCATCGGCCTGGGCCTGGTCGATGCGGCCTTTGGCGACCTGCTGCGCCCACGTCTGCGCAAGCATGGCAAGGCCTGCCTCGGTGGCGCTGGGGTCGTTGTCCAGCCACAGCACAGGCAGCCCGGCACGGGCCAGGCTGATGACGATGCCGCGGCCCATGGTGCCGGCGCCGATCACTGCAGCCTGCTGAACGTTATAGGAAGTACTCACGGGTGACACTCCTGATTCGGTGTAAAGGCATTGCCCCCACCCTAGTCAGGCGCCTACTATTTTTGAAATTCTAATTTTCCATCCCATGTATTTTTCGCATGAATATAGCCAACTTTGATCTCAACTTGCTGCGTGTGCTGGACATGCTGCTGCGTGAACAGAACGTGTCACGTGCTGCCGAGCGCCTGGCGTTGACCCAGCCGACGGTGAGCAACGCCCTGGCGCGTCTACGGGACATTCTCGGTGACCCGCTGCTGGTGCGGGTCGGCCGACGCATGCGCCCAACCCCCCGCGCCCTGGCCCTGGAAGGGCCGATTCGCGCGGCCCTGCAGCAGATCGAGCAGACCCTCGGCGCTGGCGACAGCTTCGACCCAGGCCGCAGCCACCGGCAACTGCGCATCGCCCTGACCGACTTCGCCGAACAATTGTGCATGCCCAGGTTGCTTGCCACCTTGCAAACCCAGGCGCCGCATCTGCGTGTGGATGTGCTGCACCTGGCACCCAACCTGCCGGCCGAAGCCCTCGACCGTGGCGAACTCGACCTGGTGCTGGGGCGCTTCGACGATGTGCCGGCGCGCTACGAGCGCCGCCACTGGCGCAGCGAAACCCTGCACGTGGCGGTGCGCCAGGGGCATCCAGAGGTCGATGGCGCGCTCGACCTGCAAGCCTTCCTGGGCTTGCGTCACCTCTGGGTGCACGGCGGCCAGACCCGGGGCATGGTCGACCAGTGGCTGGCCGAACAGGGCCTTGCGCGGCGCATCGCCTATACCACGCCCAATTACCTGCAGGCCGCACACCTGGCCGCCAGCTCCGACCTGTGCGTGGTCTTGCCCACCGCACTGGCCCGCCATTTCGCCCAGCTACTGCCCTTGCAGGTCTTTGACCTGCCCTTCGCCCTGGAGCCCTTCGAGCTGGAACTGGTGTACCTTGCCCATCGTCAGCACGACCCGGCACTGGCCTGGCTGGTCGCGCGCATCATGGATATTCGCGCCGGCTGAGCCATCGCATTCAGGTATGGCCACCCATGCAAGAGTGGTATTGGTTCGCTGGCAATCGATGTCCTTAGAGTGGTGGCCCCCATAACAACAAGGACCACCCCTATGCGCCTACGCTACCTGCCCACCCTGCTGGCCCTCGCCCTGCCCTCTGCGGTGCTGGCCCAGGCACCGGCCAAGGACGCCACCGAGCTGACGCGCCAAAGCAACCAGCAGTGGCTGCAGCGCCTGCCCTTCGAGAACCGGGCAGACTTCGACAACGCCCGCCGCGGCCTGCTGGAAAGTGCCGACCAGGCGGTGCTCAATGCCGATGGCAAGACGGTCTGGGACCTGCAGCGCTACGCCTTCCTCAAGGGCGAGGCGCCGGCGACGGTCAACCCCAGCCTGTGGCGCATCGCCCAGCTCAATACCATCGCCGGCCTGTTCAAGGTTACCGACCGCATCTACCAGATACGCGGCATGGACCTGGCCAACATGACCTTGATCGAAGGCGAACACGGGCTGATCGTGATGGACCCGCTGCTGTCGGTGGAAACCGCCCGGGCCGGGCTGGCCATGTACTTCAGGCATCGCCCGCAGCGGCCGGTGGTGGCAGTGATCTACACCCACCCACACGTCGACCATTTTGGCGGCGCGCGCGGGGTGATCGATGAGGCCGACGTAAAGGCCGGCAAGGTTCAGGTCATCGCCCCTCAAGGTTTCTTGGAACATGCCATCAGCGAGAACGTACTGGCCGGGCCGGCGATGAAGCGCCGGGCGCAGTACATGTATGGTGCGCCTCTGCCACGCAGCGCCCGCGGGCAGGTTGACGCAGGCCTCGGCAAGGCCGTGCCGGCCAATGCCACAGTCAGCCTCATCGCCCCGACACGGCTGATCGAAAAACCGTTCGAGACCCTGCGCATCGACGGCGTGGATATCGAGTTCCAGCTGACGCCCGGCACCGAAGCACCGGCCGAGATGAACCTGTGGTTCCCGGCGTTCAAAGCCCTGTGCATGGCCGAAAACGCCTCCCATGTGCAGCACAACATCCTCACCCTGCGTGGCGCGCAGGTGCGCGATGCGAAGGTCTGGGCGCACTACCTGGACCAGTCGCTGCTGCGTTACGGCGACAAGGCCGAGGTGGTGTTCGCCCAGCACCATTGGCCGACCTGGGGCGGCGCGGCGATCCGTGAATACCTGGCCGATCAGCGCGACATGTACGCCTTCCTCGACAGCCAGACGCTGCGCCTGCTCAACCGCGGCCTCACCCCTACTGAGATCGCCGCCGAACTGACCTCGCTGCCCCCCCGCCTGGCCAACAAATGGTACAGCCGTGACTACTACGGCTCACTCAGCCACAACGTGCGGGCGGTGTACCAGCGCTACATGGGCTTCTACGACGGCAACCCGGCGACCCTCAACCCCTTGCCGCCGAGCGATGCGGGCCAGCGCTACGTGGCGGCGCTGGGCGGCAGCGAGCGGGTGCTGACGCTGGCGCGTGAGGCGTACGACAAGGGTGACTACCGCTGGGTGGCGGAGCTCACCCGGCACCTGGTGTTCGCCCAAGCCGACAACAGCGCTGCACGTAACCTGCAAGCCGATGCCCTGGAGCAACTGGGTTACCAGAGCGAGAACGCCACCTGGCGCAACGCCTACCTGACCGGTGCGCAGGAGCTGCGCAACGGCGTCGCGGCCGGTGCCAGCAAAGGCGGCAGCGCCGACGACCTGGTACGCGCACTGACCCCATCGCTGTTCTTCGACTACCTGGGTGTGCGCGTCGATGCCGCCAAGGCGGCTGAGCAGGACCTGACCATCAACTGGCGCTTCACCGACATCGATGAAGACTACGCCCTGACCCTGCGCAATGGCGTGCTGACCCACCGCGACCATGCACAGCACGCCCAAGCGGATGTGCAGATCAACATGAGCAAGGCCACCCTGGACCGCATTGCACTCAAGCAGACCGGTTTTCTCAAGGAAGCCAAGACGGGTGATATCGACATCAGCGGTGAGCGGGTGAAGTTCATGCAGTTCATGGCTGGGCTGGATGAGCCGGACGGGCGCTTCAATATCGTCACGCCCTGAGCCTGCAACGGCGCCGTGCTAAGCAGTGCGGCGCAACCACACGCCCAGCACCAACCCGGCCACCAATAACGCAGCCAGCGGTACGGTGCGCACTGCAGCCCACCCCCGCTCGCCGCGCAACATGGCCAGGCCCCGGCGGTAGATGGCGCGTTCGCGGACCCTGCCCAGTAGCGCCAACGACAGTGCCGCGCCGGCCACAGCCACCAGGCCGCCGCGCCAGGCCAGGCAAGCCAGTACCAGTAAAGCCAACTGGGTTCGCCGCCAGGCCAACACCGTACGCTCGGCCTGCAGCCCGGTATCGGCCGGGCCGTCAGCCATGCCAACGCCCCCATAACAGCGGTATCAGTGCCGCGCAGCCCAGCGCGCAGGCCACGCTCAACAGCGGTACCAAGCGTGGCAGCGGCAATGGCGCAGCGCGGCGCAGGGCGCGTTCCACCACCAGCCAGCGCCAACCAGCCCCCAGGCTTACCAGCAGGCTCGCCAGCAGCAACGCGAACTCCATCGCCAGGCGCCCGGATTGCGGCCAGGCATGCGCGGCAAAGGTTTCCAGGGCAATGGCACCGCCCAGCAATGCCAGGGCGGTGCGCAGCCAGGCCAGAAAGGTGCGTTCATTGGCCAGGGTGAAGCGCGGGTCAGGTGGCTTGCCAGGCCCCAGCAACCAGCGCTCCCAGGCGCTGTAATGGTGATCGGAACTCATCGGCTGTCCTGTGTGTGGCCCTGGGCGCTCAACGCAGCCCTTGGCTGCGCAATGCCCCGGGCGAGAAGTACGAAGCGCTGGTGCGCAGGTCGAAGGTGAAGGGTTTGGGTTGCTCGTTGGTCAGGCCCGACAGCTGGTAACGCCCATTGCGCAGGTCGTAGATCACCTCCATGGCGTTGACCAGTGCCTGCCCGGTGACGTGGTAGTAACTGTGCGCCTGGGCCGTGCGCCACAGCCGCCCCTGGTGGTCGAAGAAGTCGGCTTCGACGATGGCCCAGCTGTCCTCGTCCAGGTAATAGCGGCGGCTGGCATAGATATGCTCGGCCCCGGGCTTGAGGGTACCGACCAGCTCCCATACCCGGTGCAATTCGTAGCGGGTTGGCTGCGGGTTGACGTGGCCCGGGCCGACCAGCGCGGTGTAGCTCAGCTGTGGCGAAGCCAGCCGATAACTGTTGTAGGGTACGTGCAGGGTTTTCTTGCCGATCAGGGTCCAGTGGTAAAGGTCCGGGGCACCGTTGAACATGTCGCGGCTGTCGGCGGTGCGCAGCCCGGCCGTCCCTGGGGTGATGCTGTCGTAGGCCACGGCAGGCGCGCGCCGTACGCGTCGCTGGCTGCTGCTGTACAACCACGACAGGCGTGGCTGGGCGACCTGGTCGAGGGTTTCGTGCAGCACCAAGGCGTCACCTGCCAGGCGCGATGGCGCGGTCATGCGGTAGCTCAGGTAATACAGTACGTTGCTTGCCTGGCCGCCAGGCAGCACATCGGGCCTGGCGAAGGTTTGCTGCGCGCTGAACATGACAAAGCGACCATCACGACGCGGGGTGATGCTGTCCGACGCCAGGCTGTAACTGCCGTTGCGTGGCCGCGTCAGGTGGTTCCACAGTACCTGCAGGCCATTGCGTGGCAGCGGAAACGCCAGTACCCCGGCAAAACCCTGCACGCCATTGCCGTCATTGACCAGATGGGCGCTGGCGGCGTTGTGCCGGGCCCACTCGCTGACCCGAGCCGGCACCGCGACACTGCGGTGCGAGGGGTATACCGGCAGGCGAAAAGAGTCGGGAAAACGCTCGAGCAGCGCCACCTGGCCTGTCGTGAGCTGCTCGCGATAGCGCCGGTAGTTCTGCGCGGTGATGGTGTACAGCGGCTGCTCATCGGCGTAGGGGTCAAGCGGCGTGCCGTTGACCGCCAGTGAGACCTGCCCCGGTTGCAGCCCCCCGTTCCAGGCCGGTATGCGGCCATCACTGCTGGGCGCACGCTCGGCACCCACGGGTGTCAGTTGCGGGGGCAGTGGCGTAGCGCCAAGGTGAAGGGCCAGCAGGCTGGCATTGACGAGCAGGATACTTCGCAGCATGGCAGCAGGTTTCATGGGGTTGGCCTCTTGTTGTTGTTGGCTGACCTGGCCGGGCGGGCTTGCTTTGGCACGCCCCTTCCGGGTGATACTAGGAGCCACGCTTCGAACCCCACAAATAACGTGTTCGGATACGTGCCATATCAGTTCGGCATACCCTTGGAACCGCTGCGATGACCCTCAAACAGCTCCGCTACCTGATCGCAATCGTCGAAGCCGGCAGCTTTTCCTCGGCCGCGCGTCGTGCCTACATCGCCCAGCCGGCGCTGAGCAGGCAGATCGGCCTGCTGGAGAGTGAACTGGAAATGCAGCTGCTCGACCGCCAGCACGACGGCATCGTCCTGACCGACGCCGGTCGGCAGCTTTACGAGGTGGCCCGCCAGGTGGTGCAGAAGCTCGATTCGGTGAAGGACGAGCTCAAATCGAGCCGCGGTGACCCCAAGGGCCACGTCGCCATTTCCATTCCTGCCACCGCCGCAGACATGCTGCTGCCAGAAATCATCAAGCGTGCCGAGCAGCGCTTTCCCGGCGTGACCCTGACCGTGTGGGACGGCCTGAGCCGCAACGGCGGCCAAGCCATCGAATTGGGCAAGGTCGACTTCGGCGTGGTGCCCAATGCCGAGGAGCTGGAGCATGTCGAGGCCGAGCCGATCTTCACCGAGGCGCTGTACTGGGTCGGCCCTTCAGCCGCTGGCGTCGCCGATACCATCACCCTGGCCGAAGCCGCCGCCACGCGGCTGGTGCTGCCACCAAGGGCACTGCACCTGCGCCGGCGCATCGAACAGGCGGCCATGGAAGCCGGCGTACCGTTGGCGGCCGCCTACGAGCAGCAGTCGGCCCCCGGCATCGCCAGCCTGGTCCGCGCAGGGCTGGCGGCGACCATCAGCAACTGGCCGCCGCTGTGCGAGCTGCTCGAACCGACCCAGGCGCGGCTCATCGTCGAGCCACGCATCAGCCGCACCATTGCCTTGGCGCACTCACGGCACAAGCCCCTGTCGTTTGCCGCCGGTTGCTTGCACGACCTGGTGCGCGGGCTGCTGATCGAGCTGGTACTCGGCGGCCGCTGGCGTGGTGAGCTGATCGGCGGCGATGACGCGCCGCTCGGGTCGGTGCCGGGGGTTCAGCTGGCTGTCTGAGAGCGCGCCGGCACCCCAGGCGCCACCGCACGCGGTTCAGCCAAGCGCTTCAGGGTGCGCTGCGGGTTCAGGCTCACCAGGCCCACCAGCCCCGCCACGACCAGTACTGCGCCACACACCAGAAAGCCCTGGGCATACCCGGTGGGATGCGCGGCACCTGCGCCCTGCACCAGCAACCCGGTTACCACCGGCGCAGCCAGCCCGGCCAGCGAAGCGATACCGTTACCGATGGCAAGCACCCCGCCGCGCTGGGCCGTCGGGGTGAACTCGGCGAGCATGGCCGGCCCTACGGAGTACATCACCAGCGCCAGGCCACCGCTGAAGGTCAGTGCGCCAACCCGCACGGCGGTGCTCAGGCCTGGCAGCATCAGCGACGCAGACAGCAGCCCGGAAAGCACCAGGCACAGCGAGACGAACACGCCGCGCGCCACGCGCGAAGATACGCCACGGCGCATCAGGCGTTGTGACAACCAGGCCATGAACAGGCTCAACGGCGTGGTCACCACCACGAACATCACAAAGATCCGCCCGGTCTGCAAGGGGTCTATGCCCAGGCCGACCTGCAGATAACTGGGCACCCAGGTCAGCGTCAGGGCCAGTGACCAGTTGGCGGCGAAGTGGCAAAGGTAGTTGCCCATCACGCTGGGGTCGCCCAGCAGCTTGCGGTACGGTATTGCCGGCTCATCGCTCTTGAGCTGGCTGGCACGCAGGCGCTCAAGGGTGCCCTCCTGCCCCAGCCGCCACCACAGCAGGCACCACACCACGCCGATCAATGAAAGGATGATGAAGTTGGTGCGCCAGCCATAGTGCAGGCTGACCCAGGGGATCATCGCGCCGGCCACCAGCAGCCCCATGGCGCTACCGGTGTGCAGCAACGCCACGGGCAGGTTGCGACGGTCATTGGGAAACCACTTGTACAGCGCATGGGTAGCGACCGGCGATGCCGGGCCCTCACCGATGCCCAGCAACACGCGGCAGGCAACGATGGCCCACAGTGAAGTGGCGAACAGCATCGGCAACTGGATCACCGCCCAGAACAGGCCCATGCCCAATAGCAGCGTGCGGGTGGGGCGCCGGTTGGCCATGAAGCCACCCACCACGGCGGACAAGGCGAAGAACCAATGCAAAGCGCCGCCAATCAGCCCGAACTCGGTCGCGGTCAGGCCCAGCTCGGCGCTCATCGGCACCGCAACCAGGCCAATCACCACCTTGTCGAGAAAATTGATCAGCATCAGCATGGCCAGCAGTACGGCCACCATCCAGGCGGTCCGTGGGTTGGGCAGGGAAGCATCCACAGTCATGGCGATTACTCTTGTTATTGTTGTGGAATGTGACAAAAGGCCGCCTTGGTGGCGGCCTGAGGGTCACGCGGGCATCAGCACGCTTTTGGCGATGGTGTTGCGCTGAATTTCACTGGTCCCGGTCAGGATGCGCATCATTCGGGTGGCACGGAAAATCCATTCCACCGGGTGGCCCTGCATCAACCCGGCACCGCCATGCACCTGCACGGCCTTGTCGGCAATGCGGAATGCAGCCTCCGAGACGAACAGCTTGCACATCGGCGCCTGGGTACGGATATCGCCGCCGGCATCGTTCACCTGCGCCGTGGCGTAGACCATGCTGCGTGCTGCATGCAGCTCGGTAGCCATATCGGCGATCATGTGGTTGACCGCCTGGAACATGGCGATCGGCTGGCCGAACTGCTTACGGCTACGGGCATGCTCGATCGACAGGTTCAGGGCCAGGCCGGCCATGCCCAGCAAGGTCGGGCAATGCAGCAGCCGGTTGAGGGTAATGCGCCCCATGGCCAGCTTGAAGCCCTGGCCCTGCTCGCCAATCAGGTTGGCCGCTGGCACGCGCACGTCATCCAGCACGATGTCGCCGTGGGCCCCGCCACCGGACATCACCGCATAGTCGCTTTCGACACGCACGCCCGGGGCCTTGAGGTCGACGAAGAACGCCGAAATACCCTGTGCGCCCTGCCCGGGGCCGGTCACGGCCAGCAACACCGCCAGGTCCGCGTACGTGGCACCAGAGATGTAGCGCTTGCTGCCGCTCAGCACGTAGTGATCACCATCGCGGCGCGCCTGGGTACGGATGGCAGTGGCGTCTGAACCCGCCTCGGCCTCGGTCAGGGCGAAGCACACGGCTTTCTCGGCACGGCACACTGGCTGCAGGAAATGCTCCACCTGATAGGGGCTGGCCACTTTGAGCAGGTGGCCCACCCGCGGCGGCCCGGACAGCTCGCCCAGTACGTGCGGGGCGAGCATCGAACCGGTCAGCACCGTGGCTTCTTTCACGGCGCACAGGTCAGCCACGCTCAAACCTGCACCGCCCATGGCTTCGGGCAGCATGAGGGTGTAAAGGCCCTGCTCGCTGGAGCGCTTCCAGACTTCCCGCAAGACCGCCTGAGGATGCGGGCGCGCCCAATTCAGCTGCATCTGCTGCTCCAGCGGGCGAACCTGGTCGCGGACGAACCCTTCGATGGCTTCAATGATCTGCGCAGCTTTTGCACTTGGTTGATACATGGTCATGCTCCCTGTCAGATACGACGATCGCTGTGTTGCCAGTAGGCTTCCCGGACCAGGCGGCGGACCACCTTGCCATTGGGGTTCTTCGGCAGTTCGGTGACGAAATCCACGCCTCGCGGCTTCTTGAAACCGGCCAGTGCACGGCCGCAGCGCTCGATGAGCTCGGCGGCGTCAAGCTGCGCGCCAGGCTTGAGCACCACCACAGCACGCACCGCTTCACCCCACTGCTCGTCCGGCACACCGACCACTGCCGCCTCGAACACTTCGGGAAAGCCGTAGATCACCTGCTCCACTTCGCTGGGGTACACGTTGAAGCCCCCGGAAATGATCATTTCCTTCTTGCGGTCGACGATGAACACGTAACCCTGCGCATCGACCGTGGCCAGGTCGCCGGTCAGGTAATAGCCGTCGCGCATGACTTCGGCGGTGAGCGCGGGCGCGCGCCAGTAGCCCTGCATGATGTCCGGGCCCTTGACCACGATTTCGCCGATCTCGCCCGGCACCACATCCTCGAATGCGTCGTTCACCACACGCAGGTCGGTCTCGAAATAGCAGCGCCCGCAAGAGGCCAGGCGTTGGTAGTTGCCGTCCTCGACCAGGTGGTCCTGCTCGGTCAGTACCGTGACCAGCGAGCAGGTTTCGCCGGCGCCATAACCTTGCACCAGAATCGGCCCGAACAGTTCGATGGCCTTCTTCACCAGGGCCGGCGCCATGGGCGCAGCGCCATACATGACCAGTCTGAGGCTGGACAGGTCGAAGCGCTCGACATCGGGGTAATTGACCAGGCGGTTGATCATGGCCGGCACCAGGAACAGCCGCGTCACCCGCTCACGTTCGATGGTCTCCAGCAACAGGCGATCGTCGTAGCGGTCGAGCAGCAGGTTGCAGGCGCCTACCGCCAGCAGCGGCATGATCTGCATGCCGCTGGCATGGGTGATCGGTCCCACATGGGCCATCACATCATCAGGGCCAGAGCGCCGCGTGGGGCTGGCGATGCTCTTGCGGACCAGCGCCTTGCGGTTGCCAAACGACAACATGGCCGCCTTGAGTACCCCGGAGCTACCGGAGGTGTAATGCAGCACCGCCAGGGCGTCGTCGGCAGGGTCAAGGCTGCACGGCGCCTCGCTGCCGCGCTCAAGCAGCGCGGCGTAACCCAGGTCACCGCCCTCGCCCTCCAGCGCGATCACCTGGCGCAACATCGGCAAAGCCTCGCGTCGTTCGGCCAGCGCCTGGGCGAAGGTGGCATCGGTGATCAGCGCAACGCTGCAGGAGTCTTCCAGTACCCGTACCACTTCATCCAGCGACAACCGCGCGTTGATCGGCACCTTGACCATCGCTGCCTTGTACAGCGCCACCTCTGCCTCTACCAGTTCCACGCGGTTGGCAGCGAGGATCGCCACATGTTCACCGCTGGCCACGCCCAGTGCGCCCAGCCCCGAGGCCAGGCGGTTGCTGCGCCGTTCCAGTTGGGCATAGGTCAGGCGCGTCTGGCTGTCCGCCACGGCAGTGTGGTCCGGCCAGTAGCGGGCACTGCGGGTAATGATCTTTCCAAGGTTCACGTTGTTGTTCTCGTCGACAGGAAGACATCGACGATGCTAAACACCCAGGCGTGGCCGGATGTAATACCAGTTTCCGATGCCGGCCATAACGAATTTGGCTGGCGCTATCATCAACGCCATTGGTTAAGGATGTTTAACCTGATTTCACCCATCCTGCGGAGCACGCGCCATTAACATGACGCGTCTTTGACCCAGGATTCTCAGCAATGCGAAATACGCTGTTACGCGCAACCTTGCTTCTTTCCGTAACTGCGGCATCGGCAGCAGTTGCCGCACCGACACCAACACTCACCGTACTCAGCTCGGGGGGCATCATGGGCGCCATCCGCGCGGCGCAACCTGCTTATGAAAAGGCCTACCACGTCAAGCTCGACATCCAGGCGGCGCCCTCGATGGGTGACACCCCACAGGCCGTACCTAACCGACTCGCCCGCGACGAACCTGCGGATGTCGTGCTTATGGTAGGTTCGGCGCTGGACGGCTTGCAGGCCAAAGGCCTGGTCGAGCCGACCAGCCGTGTCGATCTCGGCAAATCCTATATCGCCATGGCAGTACGCAAGGGTGAGCCCAAGCCAGACATAAGCAGTATGAAAAGCTTTCGCCAAACGCTGCTGGACAGCACATCGGTAGCCTATTCCGATAGCGCCAGCGGCGTTTACCTCTCCCGTTCATTGTTCCCCCGTATGGCGCTGGGCGAGAGCTTCAAGGCCAAAGCCCATATGATTCCCGCCGAGCCAGTGGGGGCAGTGGTAGCGCGCGGGCAGGCGCAGATCGGCTTCCAGCAATTGAGCGAGCTCAAACCCGTCCCAGGCATCGACATCGTTGGGCTGGTTCCATCGCAGGCCCAGAAGATGACGCTGTATGCCGGCGCTGTGGTCAGCAACAGCGTCCATCAGGCACAGGCACGACAACTGCTGGACTATCTTGCCTCGGCCCAGTCCGACGCAGCTATCCAGGCCAGCGGCCTGACACCGCTGCAGCATGCCGCCAGGCAATAGCGGTCGACGGGCCGGGCTCATGCCCGGCCGCTGGCTCACCAGATGGCGACGTCATAGGTCAGGTACAGGCGGTTGCTGTCCCGACCGCGGGAAAAGTCAGACCTGTAGACATAGTTGCGCAGCCGTATTCCAAGCCCTTTGAGGGCCCCGCCCTGCACCACATACGCAAGCTCGGCGTCACGCTCCCACTCACTCAAGCCCTGCGCTCCGGAGCGGCCGTTGTCCCCGCTCAGGTAGCGCGTCATGAAGGTCAGCCCGGGCACCCCTGCGGCGGCAAAGTTGTAGGCATAGCTTGCCATCCAGGTCTTTTCTTCTTCCTCGATGAACTTGCCGATGCCAACGTTGCTGAACGAATACACCGTTGCGCCACTGATGTACGGCAGCCCGGCTTCACCGTCGAGCACCTGGTACCCAGCGCCGAAGGTGTGCCCTGAATGGGCGTAGGACACTTGCGCACTGAACATGTCGTTGTCGATGCTGCCGCCGTATGCGGCGCCGCTGTCACGGCTGGCGAAATACCGCAGGTCGGTGGTCAGCACCCCGCCGGCCAGCGCAAGGTCATGCACCAGGCCGGCGAAGTCCTGGCGGTAGAAGTGTTCGAGCTGACCGTGGAAGTAGCTCAAGCGCACGTGCTTGCTGAGCGCGTAGTCGGCGCCGGCGAAGTTGAAATCGCCCGACTCGGCGCCGCCATAACCGTCCAGGTACAAGCCGGTACTGTCGGACGAGTCGCGTTGTTTGAATCGGTCGAGATGCCCGGCAGTGAGTGTCAGCCGCTCGATGTCGGTGCTGGTCAGCTGCGTGCCCTGGTAGGTCTGCGGCAGTAGTCGGGCATCGTTGTAGACCAATACCGGCGTCTTGGGCAGCAAGGTACCGTGCTTGACCACCGTACGGCCCAGGCGAGCCTTGGCCGTCACCCCGGCACTGGCGAATTCCTGGGCAGCGCGACCGTCGTCATGCACCGGCAACAGGCCCGTACCGCTGCGGCCACGGCCGGAGTCCAGCCTGACTCCCAACAGCCCCATGGCGTCGAGCCCCAGGCCCAGCGTGCCTTGGGTAAAGCCTGACTGATAGTCGAGCAGAAAACCCTGCGCCCACTCGGTTCGCTCGCTTTTGGCGGTGGCGGCGGCGCGGGCGCTCATGCCCTGCTCGTCGCGGAAATTTTCGTTGAAATAAACGTTGCGCAGTTGCAGTTTGAGCGTGCCGTCATCGACGAATCCAGCAGCGCCGGCAACAGGCAGGCAGCCGCAGAGCAGGCCACAGGCGGCCGCCGCACGCAGAGCAGTTGGGGACATGGTCGGTACTCTGTTGTTGTTTTTGAATGAGTTGAAAGCGGGCGCCCGGCGGCGCCCAGGGCGGTTCAGACGAAGAAGGACAAGGCCCCGGTGGCCAGGGCCAGGGCGGTGATCACCAGGGAGGTGAGCACCGCCCATTTGACGGTGGCCTTCTGGAAATCACCGATATCGCGGTCGACCATACCCACCAGCAGCAGGGTCGAGGCCACCAGCGGGCTCATCAGGTGCACAGGCTGGCCGAGCACCGAAGCGCGGGCGATCTCTACCGGGTCGATGCCGTAGGCAGCCGCCGCGTTGGCCAGGATCGGCACCACGCCAAAGTAATAGGCATCATTGGACAGCACGAACGTCAGCGGCATGCTGGTGATCGCCACCACCAGCGGGAACCAGTGGCCCCAGGACTGCGGAATCCAGTCCACCAGTGTCTGCGCCAGCGCATCGACCATTTTCGTGCCGGAGAAGATGCCGGCGAAAATCCCTGCGGCAAACACCAGCAGCACGACCGTCATGGCGTTGCCGGAGTGGGCCAGGATGCGCTCTTTCTGCACCTCCAGTTGCGGGTAGTTGATCATCAAGGCAGCAACGAAACCGATCATGAACAGAATCGCTGCGTGCATCACGCCCAGGACCAGCGCGACCATTACCGCTACCACCAGCAGCAGGTTCACGTAGGCAAGCCGCGGACGCTTGTGCGGCGTGTCCTCGAGAATCGCCTTGATGTAGCAATTGCCGCCACCAGACTCGAGCTTGATGTTGCCGATGCGTTTGCGTTCAGCACGGCCCAGCAGGAACGCGGTGAAGACCACCCAGGCAGCCCCACCGATCATGGTGGGCAACATCGGGATGAAGTACTCGGTCGCATCGAGCCCCAGCGCCGCGATCGCCCGCGTCGCCGGTCCGCCCCAAGGACTCAGGCCGCTCATGATGCTCAGTGAAAGCATCGCCACCGTTGCCAGGATCATTGGGTTCATGCCGATGCGCTTGTACAGCGGCAACATGGCCGCGCAGGTGATCATGTAGGTGGTGGTGCCATCACCATCGAGCGCCACCAGCAGCGAAAGCAGTGCAGTGCCGATGGCGATCTTGATCGGGTCGCCATTGACGCGTTTGAGAATCTTGCGGATCAGCGGGTCGAACAGCCCTGCGTCGATCATCAGGCCAAAGAACAGAATGGCGAACAGCAACAAGGCAGCCGACGGGGCAACCATCTTCAGGCCGTCGAGCATCATCTTGCCGGTGGTCGGCGCAAAACCGCCGATCACGGCGAAAACGATGGGGACTACGGTGAGCGCAACGATCGGCGACAGGCGTTTGCTCATGATGAGGTAGGTGAATGTCACCACCATGATCAAGCCAAGCAATGCAAGCATGATTGGGTTCTCTTGTTTTTATTCTAAGGCGTGGCCATCTGGCGCGCAGACGGCCCCCTGCCCCACTCGGCATCACAGTGATGCTGAGCGGGGGCCAAGTCAACGAAGGGGGTTAAGGGTGACGATCAGCCGTGACGACGGGGCTCTGCAGGCCAGCTGGACACCGTTGGCGTACCCTGCTCGGCGAGCGGCTCAGGCTCACCGTTCAGGGTGCGCATCAAGGTCTCCCGCTCACAGGCATTTTCCGACAGCGAAACCACCACGGTGGCAACGGCATTGCTGGCCAGGCTGGTCAGGGCGCGCGCCTCGGACATGAAACGATCGACGCCGATCAGCAACGCCAAGCCTGCCAAGGGGATGTCGTGGATGACGGTCAGGGTGGAGGCCAGGGCTACGAAGCCACTCCCGGTGACACCGGCAGCGCCCTTGGAAGACAGCAGCATGATGGCGAGCATGGTGATGGTCTGGCCCAAGGTCAGGTCGATGTTGCAGGCCTGGGCGATGAAGATGGCCGCCAGCGACAGGTAGATCGCCGTGCCGTCCAGGTTGAAGGAGTAACCGGTGGGCAGCACCAGCCCCACCACACCTTTTTTGCAGCCCAGTGCTTCCAGTTTCTCCAACATGCGCGGCAACACCGGCTCGGTGGAAGAAGTACCCAGCACCACCAGAAACTCCTCACGGAAATAACGCAGCAGTTTCCACAGGCTGAAACCGTGCGCGCGGCAGATGCCACCCAACACGACGATGACGAAGAAGGCACAGGCGATGTACAAGGTGCCGACCAGCTTCGCCAGGGCGCCAAGCGAGCTGATTCCGTACTGGCCTACGGTAAAGGCCAGTGCACCGAACGCACCGATCGGCGCGAAGCGCATCAGGTAGCCGAAAATGCGAAACACCATGGTCGAAGCGGATTCGAGCACATCCAGCACCGGCTTGCCCTTTTCACCCATCGACGACAGGGCAAAGCCGCTGAGTACCGCGATGAACAGCACTGGCAGCACTTCGCCTTTGTTGAATGCGCCGATGAAGGTATCGGGAATGATGTGCATGAAAAAGTCGACCACACTCAGTTTCGCCGCAGACGCAGCATACTGGCTCAGCCCTTCGGTGCTGAGGGTGGCGGGGTCGATGTTCATGCCCTCGCCAGGCCGAAAGAGGTAGACCGCTGCAAGGCCGATGATCAGGCTGACCACGGTCAGGCCCAGGAACAGCAGCAACGTCTTGCTCATCAAACGCCCCAGCGAACGCTTGTCGGTCATGCCGGCGATCCCGGTGACGATGGTGCAGAACACCACAGGCGCGATCATCATCTTGATCAGCTTGATGAAGGCATCGCCCAGCGGTTTGAGCGCAACCGCCTGTTGCGCCCAGAAATGCCCGACCACCACGCCCAGCAGGACGGCGCAGAGGATCTGGAAGTACAGTGATTTTGCGATCTTCATGAGGCATCACCCATTGTTGAAATTGTGCGGATGCGCTTGTGTTGCCTGGGTTACCACGGTTTGACGCCTGGCAGGTTTCAACCCGCCATGCGCTGAAAACCAGGGGCGTATACAAATCCGGAGAACAGCCGGCGGGCGGTTCGAACCACCGAGGCCTGAATGGTCTGGCCATCCGGGCCACCGCGCGAAAGCGCGACATCGATACCGCCGCTAGGATGTTCCAGGCGCACTTCGGTGAGTGCTTGGGCGGTATCACCGAGCATGTCCATCACGACGGTGCCTGGGCTGACGCAGGCAGTTGCCAGCCCGATGGATCCTGTGATGGCCAGCGCCCGGTGGCAGTTGTGCGGCATGAAATACCTTACCTGCAGCGTACCGTCATAGCGCGGCGCAGAGATCAGCACGGGCTTGGGGATCACCATGTTGCTGACGTCGCCCAGGCCCATGGCCTTGCCCGCTTTCAGGCGCAGGGCTTCCAGGCGCTGCAGCAGGTGCGTGTTCGCATCCAGTTGCGCGGGGGTTTCCGAACCTGTCACGCCCATTTGCGCGGCATCGACGATCATCATCGGCATGGCCATGTCGATGCAGGTGACAGGGATACCGTCGATCACATCCTTGGCCTGCCCGGTAGGGAACAGCTTGCCAGTTTTGCTACCCACGGCATCGAGGAATGTCAGGTGCACCGGGGCGGCAGTCCCCGGCACGCCGTCGATCGCCGTACGCCCTTCGTAGCGCACGATGCCGCCGGGGGTCTCCACCAGCGAATTGACGAACGTGTTGGTATTGAGGTTACGGATACGCACCAGGGTCTTGCCGTCATTGCCCTTGACCAGCCCTTGCTCGATGGCGAAAGGGCCCACGGCACACAGCATGTTGCCGCAGTTGGGGGCGGTATCGACGCGGCGCTGGGCAACCATCACTTGCACGAACAGGTAGTCGACGTCGGCGTCGGCATGCAGCGAAGGGCTGATGATGGCCACCTTGCTGGTCTGCGGGCTGCCACCGCCAATGCCGTCGATCTCCAGCTCGTGACCGGAGCCCATCAGGTTGATCAGCAGCTCGTCGCGCTCGACCACATTGGCTGGCAGATCCCACGCATGAAAGAACGGGCCTTTGGAGGTACCGCCGCGCATGAGCACACAAGGAATTCGTTGCATGACTACTGACTCTTGTTGATCAATTGGGGAAATTGATGTTCTGGACACAAGAGTGACAAAGTTTGATAAATCGATCCAATGCAAATATCGTAGCCATTGTTGCGTTTTACAAAACAATAAAGCGGTGAATTCCCTTAGGAAAACGTCATGGAATATGAGCTGCAAGACATCAGATCTTTCGTGAAAATCGCCGAACTTGGCAGCTTCCACGAGGCGGCGGAGGTGCTGCACCTGTCACAACCGGCGTTGAGCCGGCGGATAAAAAAGCTCGAAGAGGGCCTGGGAACGCCCTTGCTCGAACGGACCACCCGGCGCGTGAGCCTGACCACGGTCGGCCGCGACTTTCTGCCCAAGGCCAGGCGCCTGCTGGACGATTTCGAAGATTCGATCCTGAGCATTCGTGAACTTGCCGAGCGCCAGACCGGCCAAGTGACCCTGGCCTGCATCCCGACCGCTGCGTTTTACTTCCTGCCCTCGGTGATTCGGGACTACAACGAGCAGTACCCGAAAATCCGTATTCGGCTGCTGGACCTCAGTGCCAACGAGGGGCTGGAGGCGGTGCTGCGCGGTGAAGCCGATTTCGGTATCAACATGATGAGCGGCCAGCATCCGGATATCGAGTTCGTGTCGCTGGTGCAGGAGCGTTTCGTGCTGGCGTGCCGGCGCGATCACGAACTGGCCGATCGCGCATCGGTCACCTGGACAGAGCTTGCCGATTACAGGCTCATCGGCGTCGGGCGCCTGAGCGGCAATCGCATGTTGCTGGACCATGCGCTGTCCGGCCTCAGCTGGCGGCCGAAGTGGTTCTATGAGGTGCAGCACCTTTCCACCTCGTTGGGCATGGTCGAAGCGGGGCTGGGGGTGTCGGCCATGCCAAGCCTGGCCATGCCGGCTGCCGACCATCCGACGTTGGTGAGCGTTCCGCTGATGGAGCCCGAGGTGACGCGTACGCTCGGGCTGGTGTATCGGCGTGGGGCCTCGCTTTCACCTGCGGCCGAAAAGTTCGTTTCCATTCTGCTGGAGAAATGGCCGAATCGTTGATCGGTCGTGGCCAGCCACGCATCAGGTTGAGCGTTGTCCTTGAAATCGTTGCAGGGTGAATGATGAAAGATCGAGGTCGGTCCAACCCCGGATGCACCACTGGGCGAATGCCTCGCCCAAGGCGGCGGAGTGCTTGAAACCATGACCAGAGCACGCTGACACCACCAGGGTGTGCTTCAGCGCAGGGTGTTCATCGATGATGAAGTGGCGATCGGCAGTGACGGTGTAGGCGCAAACAGCCGACTTGACCACCCTGTCGGTCACCCCGGCGATACGGCCTTGTACTTGCGACTCATACATCTGCCGCTGTTCTTCTGCGCTCACGGTCCGGTCCAGCAGGTCGGGCAGCGATGCCGTGTGGTATTGGGCCGTGGCAATCTTCATGCTGCCCTCCCCCGGCAGCGCTGGGAAACCATAGTTGATTTTGTCGTCCCCGCGCCCATGGGTGAGGATGAACGTTGGCGATGCACCCTCAAGGTCCGCCTCGGCCGCGAGCTCGAACCAGAACAGTTTCTGCCGGTAGACCCCCAGCAAACGGTCGAACGGCTCGCCCAACAAACCGCCCGCCCAGTTGCCGGCGCTGAACACCAGCTTGCGCGCCTTTAATGTGCGCAGGTTGGTGCAGACCGTGACACCGCAGTCATCCGAGCTGATCTGAGTGACCGTTTCTGCTGTGTGCAGCGTCGCCCCGTGTTGCATTGCCAGGCGCAGCTGCACGTCGATGCACCGCTCGGGGCGCACGAAGCCGCCACCGGGCTCGAAGTAGCCGATCGCATCGTCGCGCACATTGGCAAATTGCGGGAAGCGTTGACGGATCTGTGCGGCGCCAAGCACTTCGTGCTCGATTCCATAGGCCTGGGCCAGGCCTATGGTGCGCAAGGTGAAATCGCTTTTATCGTGCGGATCGAAGTCGGGACTGGAGGTCAGTGCAAGCAGACCGGACTGTTCGAACAACGATTCGCCAGACAGCGCCTCAAGTTCACGCCAGATCTGCTGAGCCCTCTTCACGATCGGCACGTACTGGGCACCCTCGCCGACGGAAAGACGCGTAATGCGCGTATCACCGTGGCTCGAGCCGAGGGTATGCGGTGGGTGGTAGCGATCGACCCCCACCACATCGACGCCCGCCTTGGCCAGTTGATAAGCGGTGGCGGCCCCCATTGCACCAAGCCCGATGACGACTACTTCGCAATGCTCCACTGACTATCGCTCGCTCAAAAAAGGCGGTAGTTGAAAGCAGGCGGGCCCAGGAAACAAAGAATTAAAGGGTATATCGATATGCCCATGCGCAGGCCGTGTTCACCATCAGCCTTGCTTCACTGGCGCGGATGCCGCTGGGCGGGCGCGGTGAGCAGCCTTGCCGGCCCGATCGCTTGCCACCCACAGCAGCAGTGAGAAGCCCACCGCCAGCACTGCAATCAGCGCGCCCACCCAGCCCAGCGCAGCCAGCCCCAGTTGCTCGATGGTGAAGCCGCCAATCACAGCGCCCAACCCGATGCCCGCGTTCGCCGCCGAGACATTCAATGTGCCGGCCAGGGCCTGCGCTTTGGCACCTGCGATCATCACGCGTACCTGGCAAACAGGGAACAACGCGGTATACGCAATACCCCACGCGGCCAAGGCCACCACCAGTAACCACCGCGTATCGACCGCAGGCGGCGCGCCTGCCATGCCGGCGCCCAGCACCGTCAGCAGCACGATGGTCGCGCCAAGCGGGCTGCGGTCGACCAGCCGCCCGCCGATGGCGTTGCCGATCATGCCCACCGCACCGAAGCCCATCAGCCACCAGCCGACCTGCGCGCTGGGCACGTGGGCAAGGCGCTCGAGGATGTCGGCCAGGTAGGTGTAGGCGCTGAACATCGCAGTGAACACCACCACAGAGAGCGCGACATGGAAGATGAATTTCGGGTCCCGCAGGATGATCGTCTGGCGTTCGCCGCCCGCCCTTTTGGGCGCCTCCGGCAGCTGTGGCAGGCACACCCACATCAGCAGCGCGATGACCAGGCAAAGGCCCGAGATCAACCAGAAGGTACCCCGCCAGCCGAGGGCATCGGCTGCCAGTGTGCCCAGCGGAATGCCGAACACGAACGCCGCCGTGATGCCCAGATAGACCCGCGCTACGGCCTTGCCTTCATTGCCTTTACCCGCCAGCTGGCCTGCCGATTCACTGGCGGTGCCCCAGAACACCGGAAGCGTGGCAGCAGCCAGGATGCGCGACAAGGCCATGGTCCAGAAATCCGTAGCGACCGCCGAGAGCGCATTGGATGCGGCGAAGATGATCAGCACCCCGAGAAACACCTTTTTGCGGTCCCAGTGGGATATAGCAGCGGTGAGAAACGGCCCGACCAGCATCACGGTAAAGGCGAAAACGGTGACCAACTGGCCCGCTTTCGGCACAGAAATACCCAGATCACGGGCGAGCCCGGGCAAGATGCCGAGAATGATGAATTCGGTGGTCAGCACAGCGAACGCCGCCATCGTCAGGATCAGAATACTGGTGCCTGCACGGGCATCTGCTGCCCCCGACAGGGACGCAGGGTTGGCATGCATGAGCGACTACTCCAGAACAGGGAATTGGAGCAGGAGGGTATCCTGGAATAAAATTATCGTCTTTGGTATTTAAGAAAGGCCATTTGAGAAATTCATTCAACAATTGGAGGCGTCATTGCTCAATGAACAACGCTTGAAGGGCATTGCGGTCTTCATTTGCGTGGCAGAGGCCGGAAGCTTCACTGCTGCGGCCGAACGCATGAGCCTGACCACCTCCGCCGTCAGCAAAAGCGTGACCCGGCTGGAGCAACGCCTGAACATGAAGCTCTTCGCACGCACCACACGGCGCTTGGCGCTGACCGATGCGGGAGCCAATTACTATCAGACCTGCAAGCAGATCCTGGCCAGCCTGGAAGAGGCCGAAATGCAGATGCACAGTGCCCAGGTCGAGCCCTGTGGCCGGGTGCGCATCGACTTGCCTGCTTCCTACGGCAAACTGCGGGTACTGCCCTTGCTCATCGAGCTGATTGCCGAGCATGAGCTGCTGATGCCACATATCACGCTCACGGACCGCTTCCTCGACCCCATCGAGCATGACATCGACATCCTGGTCCGCATTGGCGGGCCGCACATCTGGCCCCAAGGTGTAGAGCGGCGGCTGATTGGCGTGCAGCAGCACATCTTTTGCGCCGCACCGGGTTATCTGCAACGCCGGGGCGTGCCTGAAACGGAGCGGGACCTCCATGAGCACGGCTGCGTGCTTTATGGCCGGACCGACGGCGGTGTGTATCCGCTGCACTTCCCAGGTGCCCATGCCAGCGACAGCGAGCAGCGCGTGGTCTCGGGCCGTATTGCCATCGGCAACGCAGAAGGCCAGCTTGCCATGGTGCTGGCCGGGCTGGGGGTGGCCCAGTTGCCCTCCTGGCTGGTGCAGGAGCATCTTGATGCGGGCTCGCTGGTCCAGATCCTGCCGCAGCTGAGCACCACCGGCCTGCCTATCAACGTCGCATGGCTGAAAAGCCGGCAGTCGCTTCCCAAAGTAGCCGCATTGGTCGATGCCATCTGCACCAGGCTAAGCGATCAAGCAACAGCCAACGCCGGCTAGCGGGATTGCTCGGCGCTTTGCTTCCCTGGTGCAGGCTGGGTGGTCGAGAGCTCCAACGCCCCCCTGAGCAAGGCATTGAGCATCGCGCCGGCATCACCACCCTGCCCTTCCAGCAGGCGCAGTGGAATACCCTTGAGCGCAGTCGCCGATTCGGCCAGGCCATCGCCGAGCAGCGCCAATGGGCAGGCAATATCCATCTGCAAGGCGCGCAGACGATCTGCCAGGCCACGGCTCACAGGGGGCTGCACCAGCAGCACCAGCGCGGCAGGCGCAATGGCTGCACACAACAGGGGCAACTCCTCCAGCGGTTGTTCGCTGCTGAGCACCTCGATCCGCTGCTGCTCGCCGCTCATCAGCAAGCCGTGGCACAGCAGTTCAAACTCAGCGCTGCCACCGGTGCCGGCCAACAGCACGCGGGGGGCGGCGGCCTGGTTCAACTGCAGGCGTAGCAGCAAACGGGCGCGCAGAAAGGCATCGAGAAACAGCCACTGGCTCCGCTGGCCGTATGAGCTGCCTGACTGTAATGTGCGCCACACAGGCATCAGTATGTCGAGCAGCACCGTGGATTTGGGCAACAGTGTGAACAGCTGGCCATGAATGGCTTCTAGCGCCTGGCCATCGAACGCCAGGGTTACGCGGAGCACCGCAGCGCGCCACGTGGCATAGCCATCGGCAGCCGGTTCAACCGTTTGCTCATAGGCGTCTCGCCGCCTGGCCAGCATTTCGCTGACTTTGCTGATCGGCAGCCCGCTGGCGGTCCAGCGCAGTATGTCGCGGATGTGCTGCACATCCTGTGCGGTGTACAGCCGGTGACCACCCTCGGTACGCTGCGGCTGGATCAGGCCATGACGGCGCTCCCAGGCACGCAAGGTCACCGGGTTGACCCCGGTCAGGCTGACAACGTCACGCATTGGCAACAGGTCGGTGAAGGTCGCTTCGTTCATTGCGGCGGATCATCAGGGCGGTTACACATACTAAACCTATAGCTGCATGCAGGCTAAGCTGCGCATAAGCATACGCAACCACTTCAAGGAGGCCCCATGATCGACGCAAAACTCCTGCAATTGATGGTCGAGGCGTCCAACGACGGCATCGTCATTGCCGAGCAGGAAGGAAACGACAGCATCCTCATCTACGTCAACCCCGCCTTCGAGCGCCTGACCGGCTACGCTGCCGATGACATTCTCTACCAGGATTGCCGCTTCCTGCAGGGGCAGGACCATGATCAGGAGGCGCTGGACGCCATTCGCCAGGCCATCCGGGACGGGCGCCCGTGCTGCCAGGTGCTGCGCAATTACCGCAAGGATGGCAGCCTGTTCTGGAATGAACTGTCGATTTCGCCGATACGCAACGAGGCCGATCAGTTGACGTACTACATTGGCATACAGCGTGATGTCACGGCCCAGGTGTTTGCCGAGGAAAGGGTACGAGAGCTGGAAGCAGAGGTGGCCCAATTGCGCCGGCAACTGGATGAAAGGGACAGCTGACACGCCCATGCAAAACTGTACAAAAATATGAACCTGTATAGCTTTATGCAGCGGGATCGACTATACCTGTACAAGAAACCATTTTTGTACAGGGCCGCGCATGTCAAGCTACCTGCAAACCTTCGCCGAACGCTTTGCCAGCCTCGATGCGAACAACCTCGACCGCTTGGGTGACTTGTACAGCGAGGATGTCACCTTCCGCGACCCCTTGCACAAGATCGACGGGCTGAGCGACCTGCGCGCGTACTTTGCAGAGCTCTACGCCAATACCCAGGAGGTGCACTACACCTTCGAGGGTACCGACGAAGTCCAACCCGGCCACGGCTACATTCGCTGGACGCTGAACTTCCGCCACCCACGCCTGGCCAACGGGCGCCTAATCAGTTTGCAGGGTTGCAGCCACCTGCGCTGGCATGAACGCGTGCACTTTCATCAAGACTACTTCGACGCCGGTGCACTGCTTTATGAGCATGTACCGGTGATGGGCAGCGCTGTGCGTTGGCTCAAGGGTCGGCTGGCATGAGCCGCTGTTGGCTGACGGGCGCCAGCAGCGGCATCGGCGCTGCGCTGGCGCAACAGCTGCTTGAGCAGGGGCATCAGGTGGCGCTGGGTGGCCGGCAAGCGGAAAAACTGGCGCCGCTGGCCGCCCAGTACCCCCAACAGACGCTGCAGGCCATCGGCGATATCAGTGACCCTCGACAGGTCGCTGATGTTGCCGCGCACATCGAGCGCAACTGGGGCGCGCTCGACCTGGTAATCCTCAATGCAGGCACCTGTGAATACCTGGAGCCAGGCCATTTCGACCCAGAGCTGGTCGAGCGCGTGGTGCGCACCAACCTGCTCGGCGTCAGTCACTGCCTGCAGGCTGCCCTGCCCTTGCTGCGCCGCGGTCGACGCCCGCACCTGGTGGTGATCGGCAGCTCGGTATCCTGGCTGGCGCTGCCCCGTGCCGGGGCCTATGGCGCCTCCAAAGCGGCCGTGCGCTACCTGATCGAGTCCCTGCGCATCGATCTGGTCAACGAGGGCATCGATGTCACGCTGGTCAGCCCTGGCTTTGTCGATACGCCATTGACCCGCCGCAATGACTTCCCCATGCCCCAGATCTGGAGTGCAGAGCGCGCCGCCAGGCACATTGCCGAGCGCATACCCAAGCGCCCGCTGGAAATCAACTTCCCCGGTGTCTTCACTGTGGTACTGCGCCTGCTGGGCGCAATGCCGGTGCGCTGGCGACTGAAGCTAGGCCAGCGCCTGGCACGTAAGCAACAGGACTGAAATAAACATGCGCATCGCAATCATCGGCAGCGGCATTGCCGGCCTCACCTGTGCCTATCTGCTGTCTCGGCGGCATGAAGTCACCGTATTCGAGGCCGCCGACTGGATCGGTGGCCACACCCATACCGTCGATGTCCAATGGGGTGGCCGGCAATACGCTGTGGACACCGGTTTTATCGTGTTCAACGACTGGACCTACCCGCACTTCATCCGCCTGCTCGACCAGCTCAAGGTTGCCTCCCGGCCCACTGAAATGAGCTTTTCGGTGCATGACCCGCGCAGCGGCTTCGAATACAACGGCCATGACCTGAACACGCTGTTCGCCCAGCGCAGCAACCTGCTATCGCCAGGCTTCTGGGGCATGCTGCGCGATATCCTGCGCTTCAACCGCAAGGCCATTGCCGACCTGGACAGCCAACGTATCGACGAGGCCACCACCCTGGGCGGCTACCTGCAGACGCAAGGCTATGGCCAGCGTTTTATCGACCACTACATCGTGCCAATGGGCTCGGCGATCTGGTCGATGTCACGCGCTGACATGCTCAGTTTTCCGCTGCAGTTCTTCGTGCGTTTTTGCCGTAACCACGGCCTTCTCTCGGTGAGCAACCGCCCGCAGTGGCGGGTGATCGAAGGCGGCTCGCGCAGCTACCTGGCGCCGTTGTGCAAACCCTTTGCCGAGCGCATCCGCCTCAACTGCCCTGTTGACCGGGTCAGCCGTGACGCAGGTGGCGTGACCGTGTTCAGCGCGGCCGGTAGCGAACGTTTCGACAGCGTGGTGTTCGCCTGCCACAGCGATCAGGCGTTGGCCTTGCTGGAGGCGCCGAGTGCCGATGAGCGTGCAGTGCTCGGCGCCATCACCTATGCCAGCAACGATGTGGTGCTGCATACCGACACCCGGCTGCTGCCCACCCGACGCAAAGCCTGGGCCAGCTGGAACTACCGCCTTGGCGGGCCGCAACAGGCACCGGCTGCGCTGACCTACGCGATGAACATCCTGCAAGGTATCGAAGCGCCGGTGACCTTCTGCGTGAGCCTGAACCAGACCGCGCTGGTGGACCCGACGCAGATCCTCGCTCGCTTCAACTACGCGCATCCGCAGTACAGCCTTGTCGCCCTCGCCGCCCAGGCCCGGCAGGCTGAACTGCAGGGCCGCCAGCACAGCTACTTCTGCGGCGCCTACTGGGCCAACGGCTTCCACGAGGACGGTGTGGTCAGCGCCTTGAAAGTGGCCGAGTGTTTTGGGGAAGCGTTGTGATCAGCAGCCTGTGCCACGGTTGGGTCAGCCATCGGCGCCTGACCCCGCGCCAGCATGCCTTTCGCTATCGTATCGGCATGCTCTACCTGAACCTGGATGAGCAAACCCACCTGCTCAGCCTCAGCCGCTGGCTGGGGCGGTCGCGACTGGCGCCGCTGAGCTGGCGCGAAAGCGATTACCTGCCAGCGCTGACCGGCAATGGCACGCCACTGGCCCAGGCCGCTCGGCAATTGGTTGGCCAGGCGACCGGGCAAACGCCGGAAGGCGCCGTACACCTGTTGACCCAGCCGCGCTGCTGGGGCCTTTCGTTCAACCCGGTGAGTGTCTACTTCTGCCACGACCAGGCGGGCCAGTTGCAAGCCATCCTGCTGGAGGTGCGCAACACGCCATGGCGCGAGCGCTTTCACTACGTATTGCCGGTGCAGGACGGCCTGTCTACCGGGTTTTCCGTGGCCAAGGCGTTTCATGTGTCGCCGTTCATGCCCCTGGACATGGAGTACCGCCTGCGTTTCTTGCTCGATGCGCGGCGCGTGCACGTGCACATGGAGAACTGGCGCGAAGGGCAAAAGGTGTTCGATGCCGACCTGGCGCTGCAGCGCGGGCCGCTGGATCGCACTGCCCTGCACCGCCACATCCTGAGTTTCCCCTGGATGAGCCTGCGCACCGTAGCGGCCATCTATTGGCAGGCCTTGCAGCTACTGCTCAAGCGCACGCCCGTCCACGACCATAGCGCCAGCCTGGGCAACCTGAGCCTGGGCCAAGCCGCCTCCAAGGAGTTAGATGATGACCGAGCCCACCCTGAGCGTTAGCAAGTCCACCGGCCTGACACCGCTGCTTGGCAACCTGGCCAGGACCGCCGTACTGGCCCAGTTGCGCGGCTTGGCCCACGGCAGTTTGCGGGTCATCTGCAATGATCGTCAGTGGACCTTCGGTGAAGCCGGCAGCGCCCTGCAAGCCGAGGTCGAGATCGTTGACGAGGCCGCCTGGAGCCTGGTCGCCAGTAACGGCTCGATCGGCGCTGGGGAAGGCTATATCCATGGCTACTGGCGCACCCCTGACCTGGCCGCGGTCACCCGTTTGTTCGTCGCCAACCTTGAGGTGCTCGATGCCATGGAGGGCGGGCTGGCACGCCTGGCACGCCCGGCCCTGCACCTGCTGCACCGGCTCAACCGCAACAGCCGACGCGGTGCGCGGCGCAACATCCTGGCCCATTACGACCTGGGCAACGCCTTGTTCGAACGCCTGCTCGACCCAACCATGATGTACTCGGCGGCGCAGTTCGAGAGCGCCGAGCAAACCCTGGAGCAGGCGCAACTGAACAAGCTTGAACGCATCTGCCAGAAGCTCGAACTCAAACCCCACGAACACCTGCTGGAAATCGGTACCGGCTGGGGCAGCCTGGCCATCCAGGCTGCCACCCGGTATGGCTGCCGCGTCACCACCACGACGCTGTCCGAGGCGCAGTACGCCCACACCCAACAGCGGGTGCAAGCGCTGGGCCTCACGCAACAGATCACGGTACTGCGCGAGGACTACCGCGACCTGAGCGGGCGCTTCGACAAGCTGGTTTCGATCGAGATGATTGAAGCCGTCGGCCACCGGTACCTGCCCACCTACTTCCGCCAGTGTGCCGCCCTGCTCAAAGAGGATGGCCTGATGCTGCTGCAGGCCATCACCATTCGCGACCAACGATATGCCCAGGCGCGGCGCTCGGTGGACTTCATTCAGCGCTACATATTCCCGGGCGGTGCGCTGCCATCCTTGACCGTGCTGCTGGACACCGCCAGCCGCAAGACCGGGTTGAATCTGGTGCATATGGAGGACTTTGGCCAGGACTATGCCCGCACCTTGCGCCACTGGCGCGATAACCTGCGCCAGGCGCGCACGGCACTCAAGGAACTGGGTTACGACGAAACCTTCCAGCGCCTGTGGGAGTTCTACCTGTGTTACTGCCAGGGCGGTTTCGAGGAGCGTGCCATCGGCGTGGCGCAATTGTTGTGGGCCGCGCCGAAGGCCCGTCGGGCGCCTTTGTCAGGTGCCTGAACATGTCCCGTACCTGGCTTGTCGCCAACGCCGTAGGGTTGCAGGCTGGCTGGTGGGTGTGTGTACTCGGCGCCCACACGCCCTGGTTGCTTGCGCTGGTACCGTTGGGCCTGGCGCTGCACTTGGGTTATTGCCATGAGCGCCGGGCAGAAGCGCGTGCGCTGCTGGCGGTAGGGTTTGCAGGTTGCCTGCTGGACAGCATCTTGGGGGCGCTGGGGGTATTCGCGTTTGCCCAGTGGCCCCTGCCCGGCTGGCTGGCCCTGATGTGGCTGGTGTTGGCCAGTGGTTTACGCCACAGCTTGGCCTGGGCTACCCACCCGCTCTGGCTTGGGGCGCTGCTGGGACTGTTCGGTGGGCCGTTGGCCTACCTGGCCGGGGCGCGGATAGCCGGTGTGGAACTGCCGATGGGGCCCATGCCTACCGCCCTGCTGCTGGCAGCGGTCTGGGCGGTGGCATTTCCGTTGATGCTACGCCTGGCAAGAGCAACCTGAGTCACGGCACAGCCGTTGGCAGGCGGCGGAAGAACAAGGTGATCTGCCCAACCTCCACACCCAGCTTGCGCATGCTCGAGCGGTTGATCAGGGTGTCCTCATCCATCAGGTACATCCAGTCATCGATGTCCATTTCCCAATGCCGGCCGTCGACCGGCAGGTCCAGGCGGTAGCGCCAGTGCAAAGCATTGCCCGCAACCTCGCCGCGGGCTTCGCCGATCACGTCGCCCGCACGCCCGCGCCAGCGCCCGGGGCCGTCCGGGGTCAGGGTCCAGGTGCGTTGCTGACGCGTACCGTCGCTGTACACGAAGTGCTCATCAAGAATCAGCCGATCCCCTTCGCGGCGGCTGTCGATGCGCACATCGAAGCGTTTGACCACCTCCCCCGAGCGATTCTGGAAGATGCCCCAAGCCTGCACCGGCCCGGAAAAGAACGTGACCAGGTCCAGCGCGGGTTTTTCACGGGCGTAATGGTCGACTTCGACATTGCCGCAGCTGGCCAGCAGCAGGCAGCCGACCAGTAGCAAGATTCTTCGCATGTTCAATCTCCTGGTTCATTACCGGCCAGGCCGAGCAGGCGCTGGCGCAATTGGGGGTCACGGGCACGCGGGTCCAGCCAGATACCAAAAAATGCCCGGGCGAATGCCGGGTCGGCGATTTCGCGACGCAGTTGGCCACCGACATAGAACCGACTGCCCTGTCCCGGCAGGTACACCCCGGTGATGCGCGTGCCTGGGCGCACATCGACGAACGCCCCGTTCATCGCCTGCGCCCAACGCTCAAGGGTGGCCTCGGCCAGGGGACGGTCGCTGAGGCGACGCATTTCATCGAGGCTGGCCTGCACCAGCGTGTCGCGTGACAGCTCCCGGTGGTAGAGAAGCTCCAGGGCAAACGGCTCACTCCAGCCCTGCGGTGAGCCGGCGCTCCACAAACGGGCGGTATAGACACGCAGGCCGAACCAGGTGAACTCACCGCTGCCCACGGTGCGTGCGTCGGGCACCGCTGGCCGCCAGTCCGCCACGGCGGGTGGCAAGGCGGTAAGCGCCACGGTAAGCACGAACAGATTCAGGGCTGAGATAGAGCTGCGCATGGCCATACGTTGAAGACCGTGATACCTAAATATTGTACAAGTATATTTTCATGTACAACTTTATGTAGAGATATCGGTTGTTTCACGCAAAATAATGACGGACGGCGACTGTTCGGTTATCGAACGCTAGAGCATTCTCCGGCATTGACGGTCCTTGTTTCACTGCTCACCATGCCCGGCCTTGCGAGTGCTCCCTGCCTTGAGCCAAACCCGCGGGCTAGAAGCATCCAGCAACTCATTACAATTTCAAGAAACAGGTACATCGGCCATGCCTCCTATTCCCCCTGCTTCCATGGGCAGCAAGATTCGCGACGCCTTCGCTGTCGGCAAGACGCGCTGGGGCATGCTTGCCCTGGTATTCTTCGCCACCACACTCAATTACATCGACCGCGCCGCCCTCGGCATCATGCAGCCCATGCTGGCCAAGGACATGAGCTGGACGGCGATGGACTACGCCAACATCAACTTCTGGTTCCAGGTGGGTTACGCCATCGGCTTCCTGCTGCAGGGCCGGTTGATCGACAACATCGGCGTAAAACGCGCATTCTTCATGGCAGTACTGCTCTGGAGCCTGGCCACCGGGGCCCACGGCTTGGCCACATCGGCCGCAGGCTTCATGGTCTGCCGCTTCATCCTCGGCCTGACCGAGGCCGCCAACTACCCAGCCTGTGTGAAGACCACCCGGCTGTGGTTCCCCGCAGGTGAAAGAGCCATCGCCACCGGGCTGTTCAACGCCGGTACCAACGTTGGCGCGATGGTCACCCCGGCGCTGCTGCCAGTGATCCTGGCTGCCTGGGGCTGGCAGGCGGCCTTTATCGCCATGGGCTGCCTGGGGCTGGTCTGGGTGGTGTTCTGGGGCTTGAAATACTTCAACCCCGATGAGCACCCCACCGTGCGCCAGAGCGAGCTGGAGTACATTCAGCGCGAGGCCGAGCCTGAGGCGGTACGTGTGCCCTTCAGCCGTATCATGCGCATGCGCGGTACCTGGGCCTTCGCCGTGGCGTTCGCGATCACCGCACCGGTGTTCTGGTTCTACCTGTACTGGCTGCCACCTTTTCTCAACCAGCAGTACAACCTGGGCATCAGCGTGACCCAGATGGGCATCCCGCTGATCCTGATCTGGCTAACGGCCGACTTCGGCAGCATTGGCGGCGGCATCCTTTCGTCCTGGCTCATAGGCCGTGGCGTACGCGCCATACGGGCCCGCCTGATATCGATGCTGATCTTCGCCTGCACCATGATCAGCGTGACCTTCGCCGCCAACGCCAGTGGCCTGTGGGTAGCGGTGCTCGCCATTGCCGTGGCGGTCGGCGCGCACCAGGCCTGGACGGCGAACATATGGAGCCTGCTGATGGATTACACGCCCAAGCACCTGATAAGCACGGTGTTCGGCTTTGGCAGCATGTGTGCGGCCATCGGCGGCATGTTCATGACGCAGATCGTCGGCACGGTGCTGACGGTTACCAATAACAACTACGCCGTGCTGTTCACCATGATCCCGGCGATGTACTTCATTGCACTGGTGTGGTTGTACTTCATGGCACCGCGCAAGGTGGAAGCGGCGTAAGGGGCAGTTGCGTTCTTCCGGCAGGGCCTGCCGGCAGAGACCGTCAGTCAAGCGACTGGGGGCCGGGCTGCCGGCGAATGGGGCGCCTCGCGCCCCCGCCTTGAATCAGCCTTCGGTCGCTTCACGCTTCATGCGTGCGCGGCGGGCCAGGATGTTGAGCACTTCGATCGCCGTCGAGAAGGCCATTGCCGCATACACATACCCTTTGGGCACATGGGCACCGAAACCTTCAGCGATCAAGGTCATGCCGATCATGATCAGGAAGCCCAAGGCCAACATGACTACGGTCGGGTTGTCGTTGATGAAGTTCGCCAACGGGTCAGCGGCCACCATCATCACGATCACGGCAGTGACCACGGCAATGATCATGATCGGCAGGTGCTCGGTCATGCCCACAGCGGTGATGATGCTGTCAACCGAGAACACGATGTCCAGCAACAGGATCTGGAAGATCGCGGCAGCGAAGCCCAGGGTGACTGTGGAGGACACCTTGGCTTCTTCCTTGGCGCCGTGCGGGTCGACGTTCTCATGGATTTCCTTGGTCGCTTTCCACAGCAGGAACAGGCCACCGGCAATCAGGATCACGTCCTTCCAGGAGAAGGCATTACCGAACACTTCGAACACCGGGTCGGTCAACTGAACGATCCACGCCACCGTGCTGAGCAGCGCCAAGCGCATGATCAAGGCCATGCTGATACCGATCCGGCGGGCCTTGGAGCGGTATTCGACCGGCAACTTGTTGGTCAGGATCGAGATGAAGATCAGGTTATCGATGCCCAGTACCACTTCCATGGCCACCAGCGTGGCAAGTGCTATCCAGGCGGTGGGGCTTGCGGCGAGTTCCAGCAAATATTCCATTTTTCAGTCCTGCAACGTTTCTGGGTCAGATGTCCTGGGTTTTGTCTTGCTGGTCAGCGTCCTTGGGCTTCTGCCCTTCGGTGCCGATAGCGTCGCTCAGCGCCTGCTGCGCCGCCTCGTTGGTGTCATCGATGGCCTGCTTGGCCGACTTGGCGGCCTGGTCGAGCATCTGCTGTGCAGATTTCTCGGCCTGATCGCAGCCTGCCAGGCTCATCAGTGCCAAGGCTAGCACCAAGGGTGTGCCAATGGATTTGAATTGCAGCATGGGGTCCTCGCTTGTCGATATACCGGCGGCGCGCAATACGCCTGATGGCGTCGAATTCTAAAGATGACGATACATCAGGAAAATTCGTATTTTCACCGGGTATACTTCGGTTTTAACGAATCGGGAATCCAGTGATGCTCAACTATCGACAGCTTCACTATTTCTGGGCCGTGGCCAAGACCGGCAGCATCGCCCGCGCCAGTGAGCAACTGAACCTGACCCCGCAGACCATCAGCGGTCAGATCAGCCTGTTCGAGCAAACCTACGGCCTTGAACTGTTCCAGCGGGTTGGGCGGCAGCTGGAGCTGACCGAAACCGGTCGCCAGACCTTGGTCTACGCCGAACAGATGTTCCAGATCGGCAGTGAGCTGGAGGCCATGTTGCGAGCGGGCCCGCAGGAGCAGATCCTGTTCCGCGTGGGGGTGGCGGACGTGGTACCCAAGTCCATCGTCTATCGCCTGCTCGCGCCCACCATGGAGCTGGACGACGTGCTGCGCATCAACTGCCGTGAGGACAAACTCGAACGTTTGCTGGCCGACCTGGCGATCCAGCGCCTGGACCTGGTGATCTCTGACAGCCCGATGCCCAGCCACCTGGATATCAAGGGTTACAGCCAGAAGCTCGGGGAGTGCGGCTTGAGCTTCTTCGCTACCAAAGCGTTGGCCCAACGCCACGCTGGCGTCTTTCCTGGCTGCCTGCACGATGCACCCTTGCTGATCCCGGGCCAGGAGACGGTGGTGCGCAGCCGGCTGCTGCGCTGGCTTGGCGAGCAGCAGGTGCAGCCGCGGATAATCGGCGAATTCGACGACAGCGCCTTGATGCAGGCATTCGGCCAGTCCGGCAGCGGTATCTTCGTGGCGCCCAGTGTGATTGCCGAGGAAGTGTGCCGCCAATACGGGGTGGAGCTGATCGGGCAGACCGAGGCGGTGCACGAGTCGTTCTACGCTATTTCAGTCGAGCGCAAGGTCAAGCACCCTGGGATCGTGGCCATCACCGAGGGGGCGCGCCGGGAGTTGTTCAATTGGTGAGCGCGAAGAGGCCGGGACGCCCCCTGCCAAGGTCTATGGTAAAGTCACGCCCTTTCAAAATACCGAGATAGCGCAGCACATGTCCCCCTTCCTCCGCGTCCTGAACCGCACCAGCCTGGTGACCCAGATCGTCATCGGCCTTATTGCCGGTATTGTCCTGGCCTTGCTTGCGCCAGCCATCGCCCTCGACCTGGGCTTTCTCGGCAAGGTGTTCGTCAGCGCCCTGAAAGCAGTCGCACCGGTGCTGGTGTTCATTCTGGTGATGGCCTCGATCGCCAACCATCGCCACGGCCAGGAAACCCACATCCGCCCGATTCTCTGGCTGTACCTGCTGGGCACCTTCTCCGCTGCCGTGGTGGCCGTTGTCGCCAGCATGCTGTTCCCTTCGCAGCTTGCCCTGAGTGCCGGCGATGTCACCCTGAGCGCGCCTGGCGGCATTGGTGAAGTGCTGCAAAACCTGGTACTGAGCGCCGTCGACAACCCGATCAACGCCCTGCTCAACGCCAATTTCATTGGTGTGCTGACCTGGGCCATTGGTTTGGGCGTGGCCTTGCGTCATGCCGGCGAAACCACCCGGACAGTGGTCGAGGACCTGTCCAACGGCGTAACCCTGATCGTGCGTGTGGTCATCCGCTTCGCCCCGCTGGGTATCTTCGGCCTGGTCAGCTCGACACTCGCCCAGTCTGGCCTGGATGCCCTGCTTGGCTACCTGCACCTCCTGGCGGTGCTGATTGGCTGCATGCTGTTCGTGGCACTGGTGATGAACCCGCTGATCGTGTTCTGGAAGATCCGCCGCAACCCTTACCCATTGACGCTGCTGTGCCTGCGCGAGAGTGGTATCACGGCGTTCTTCACCCGCAGCTCAGCGGCGAACATTCCGGTCAACCTGGCACTGTCCGAGCGCTTGGGGCTGCATGAAGACACCTATTCGGTATCGATCCCGCTGGGTGCGACCATCAACATGGCGGGCGCGGCCATCACGATCACCGTGCTGACCCTGGCAGCGGTGCACACGCTGGGCATCCCGGTCGACCTGCCTACCGCCGTGCTGCTGAGCATGGTGGCGGCGGTGTGCGCCTGTGGTGCGTCTGGCGTGGCTGGCGGTTCGTTGCTGCTGATCCCGCTGGCATGCAGCCTGTTCGGCATTCCCAGCGAGATTGCCATGCAGGTGGTGGCTGTGGGCTTCATCATTGGCGTGCTGCAGGACTCGGCCGAGACTGCACTGAATTCTTCGACCGATGTGCTGTTCACTGCGGCGGCCTGCCAGGCGCAAGAGCGGCGCAGCGCCTGAGACACGTGGGGCCGCATGGCGGCCCTTTCGCTGCAAAGCAGGCTCCCATAGCAGCCCCCAAGTGATTGCTTAAGCCAGGCGCTTTACCTACGCTAGTGGCCTTTTCCTCGCAATGAGAGTTGGCCATGTCAGAACATCAAACCGCAGACGAAGGCCGCTTCAGCAGTATCGAGATCCGCATTCTCGGCGCGCTGATCGAAAAACAGGCCACCAGCCCTGAAAGTTACCCACTGACCCTCAATGCCCTGGTGCTGGCCTGCAACCAGAAGACCAGCCGTGAGCCGGTGATGAACCTGACCCAGGGCCAGGTCGGCTTGGCGCTGCGTGCCCTGGAAGGCCAAGGCATGACCCGGCTGCAGATGGGTAGCCGCGCAGACCGTTGGGAGCAGCGGGTGGACAAGGCACTGGAGCTGGTACCGGCCCAGTTGATACTGATGGGCCTGATGTTTCTGCGTGGGCCGCAAACGCTCAACGAGCTGCTCACGCGCAGCAACCGCCTGCACGACTTCGACGACACCGAGCAGATCCAGCACCAGCTCGAGCGCCTGATCTCGCGTGGTTTGGCGCTGCACCTGCCACGCCAGGCCGGGCAGCGCGAAGACCGCTATACCCATGCGCTGGGGAATCCGGCAGAAATCGAGGCGATTCTTGCAGCTCGCCAGCAGGAAGGCGGGGCGCGCAACAGTGGCGGCAATGTGTCGGAAGAAAGGATCGAAGCGCTGGAGGCACGAATTGCCGCGCTGGAGGCGCGCCTGGCCGAGCTTGAAGGCTAAGCCACTCAGTGTTCCGGTTCGGGGAAGTTGCGGCAGCTTTTGCGCTCGGCCATTTCCCGGTCACTGGGGCGCTGGTCGACGAACACGGTACGGCCGTCTGCGTAGATCTCCAGGTAACCCCAGTGCAGGTCCTGCTCCTGCTGCCCGGGCTGGGGTGGCACTAGCCACCAGGGTTCACGGCTGATCAGGGTCATGGCTAACAATTCCGGAGGGTGTCGGCACTAAGCATAGACACCCCCCGGTTGTCAGCGTTACGCCGGCGCGGAGGTGCGGATCAGGTGATCGAAGGCCGCCAACGATGCCTTGGCACCCTCGCCCACTGCAATGACAATCTGCTTGTACGGCACGGTGGTCACGTCCCCGGCAGCGAAGACACCCGGGATGCTGGTAGCACCTTTGGCATCGACAATGATCTCGCCACGCGGCGACAGCTCGACCGTTCCCTTGAGCCAGTCGGTGTTGGGCAACAGGCCGATCTGCACGAAGATACCTTCCAGCGCCAGGTCATGCAGCTCGTCGCTGGTGCGGTCCTTGTAGCGCAGGCCGGTCACCTTCTCGCCATTGCCCAGCACTTCGGTGGTCAGCGCGCTGGTGATCACCTTGACGTTCGGCAGGCTGTGCAGCTTACGCTGCAGCACGGCGTCGGCACGCAGCTGGCTGTCGAACTCGATCAACGTCACCTGGGCGACGATACCTGCCAGGTCGATCGCTGCTTCCACGCCGGAGTTGCCGCCGCCGATCACCGCCACACGCTTGCCCTTGAACAGCGGGCCGTCACAGTGCGGGCAGTAAGCCACGCCACGGGCGCGGTATTGCTGCTCACCCGGCACGTTCATTTCGCGCCAGCGGGCGCCCGTGGCAAGGATCACGGTCTTGGCTTTGAGCGAGGCGCCGCCGGCAAGGCGCACTTCGTGCAGGCCACCGTCGGTGGCAGGAATGAGCGCTTCACCGCGCTGCAGGTTCATGATGTCGACATCGTACTGCTTGACGTGCTCTTCCAGTGCAGTCGCCAGTTTCGGCCCCTCGGTTTCCTGCACGGAAATGAAGTTCTCGATGGCCATGGTATCGAGCACCTGGCCGCCGAAACGCTCGGCAGCGACACCGGTACGGATACCCTTGCGTGCTGCGTAGATGGCGGCGGCAGCGCCGGCGGGGCCACCACCGACCACCAGCACGTCAAAAGCGTCCTTGGCGTTGATCTTCTCGGCCTGGCGGGCGCCGGAGCTGGTGTCGATCTTGCCGAGGATCTCTTCCAGGCCCATGCGGCCCTGGCCGAACACTTCACCGTTCAGGTAGATGCTGGGCACGGCCATGATCTTGCGTGACTCGACTTCGTCCTGGAACAGCGCGCCGTCAATGGCCACGTGGCGTACGTTGGGGTTGAGCACCGCCATCAGGTTCAGCGCCTGGACCACGTCGGGGCAGTTCTGGCACGACAGCGAGAAGTAGGTCTCGAAGGTGAACTCGCCTTCCAGGGCCTGGATCTGCTCGATCACTTCGGCACTGGCCTTGGAGGGGTGGCCGCCGACTTGCAGCAGCGCCAGCACCAGGGAGGTGAATTCGTGGCCCATGGGGATGCCGGCAAAACGCAGGCTGATGTCGGCACCCGGGCGGTTGAGCGAGAACGACGGGCGACGGGCATCGGTACCGTCCGCGCTCAAGGTAATGAGGTTCGACAGACTGGCAATTTCCACCAGCAGGTCGTGCAGTTCGCGGGACTTCGCGCCGTCGTCGAGGGATGCAACGATCTCGATCGGCTGGGTGACCCGCTCCAGGTAGGTTTTCAGTTGCGATTTAAGCGTGGCGTCCAACATACGGGCGATTCCTTTTTCAATCTTCGGATACAAAAACGCCCAGGCAATAGCGCCCGGGCGTTTGGCGGGGCAGTGAGTACTTCAGCTTTGGCGGCTGCTCACCGCCCACGACTGGCGCACGGTCTTAGATCTTGCCGACCAGGTCCAGGGATGGCGCGAGGGTAGCTTCGCCTTCTTTCCACTTGGCTGGGCAGACTTCGCCTGGGTGAGCGGCGATGTACTGGGCAGCCTTGACCTTGCGCAGCAGCTCGCTGGCGTCGCGGCCTACGCCACCGTCGTTGATTTCGACGATCTTGATCTGGCCTTCCGGGTTGATCACGAAGGTACCGCGATCGGCCATGCCGGCTTCTTCGATCAGCACGTCGAAGTTGCGCGAAATGACGTGGGTCGGGTCACCGATCAGCGGGTACTTGATCTTGCTGATGGTGTCGGAAGTGTCGTGCCAGGCTTTGTGGGTGAAGTGGGTGTCGGTGGACACGCCGTAGATTTCCACGCCCAGCTTCTGGAACTCGGCGTAGTTGTCAGCAAGGTCACCCAGCTCGGTCGGGCAGACGAAGGTGAAATCGGCCGGGTAGAAGAACACGACAGACCACTTGCCCTTCAGGTCGGCTTCGCTTACCTGAACGAATTCGCCGTTGTGGAAGGCGGTGGCGTTGAACGGTTTGACCTGGCTGTTGATGATTGGCATGAGAGATGCTCCTTCATGGGGTTGGAATCAGTTGATGGAGAGAATCCTAACCGCTGGTCGCCATGAAGGCTCATTGGCAAACCTCATGCTTGCGATTGGTTTTGGCTATAAGCGAGGTTTATTAATAGAAGGGATTGGGCTGAGCAAAGGATTGCGCCCGCTTGTGCGGCCCTCGCCGGCAAGCAGGCTGCCATGGGTAGGCGCCGGCTTCAGGGCTGGGCATACCCGGGAAGCCGGCTTGCGGGTTTCAGGGGGAATGAGGTTCAGCGCGTAACGGTGCGCATGGTGACGAACTCTTCCGCCGCCGTCGGGTGCACGCCAATGGTCTCGTCGAACTGCTGCTTGGTAGCGCCAGCCTTCAGGGCAATACCCAAGCCCTGGATGATCTCGCCAGCCTCAGGGCCGACCATGTGGCAGCCCAGCACCTTGTCGGTTTCGGCGTCCACCACCAGTTTCATCAAGGTCTTTTCCTGGATGTCGGTGAGGGTCAGTTTCATGGCGCGGAAGCGGCTCTCGAAGACCTGCACCTTGTGCCCGGCTTCCAGTGCCTGCTCTTCAGTCAGGCCCACGGTACCGATCGGCGGCTGGCTGAACACTGCGGTGGGGATGTTCTGGTAATCCACCGCGCGGTACTGCTCGGGTTTGAACAGGCGCCGTGCCACGGCCATGCCTTCGGCCAGGGCGACCGGGGTGAGTTGCACGCGGCCAATCACATCGCCAATGGCCAGGATCGTCGGAGCGGTGGTCTGGTACTGCTCGTCCACACGGATGTAACCGCGGCCGTCCAGCTCCACACCGGTGTTTTCCAGGCCCAGATTGTCGAGCATCGGGCGTCGGCCGGTGGCGTAGAACACGCAATCGGTGACCAGTTCACGGCCATCCTTGAGGGTGGCCTTGAGGCAGCCGTCTTCAAGCTGCTCGATGCGCTGGATATCGGCATTGAACTGCAAGTCCATGCCGCGTTTTTCCAGCTCTTCCTTCAAATGGGTACGCACCGAACCGTCGAAACCGCGCAGGAACATGTCGCCGCGATAGAGCAACGTGGTGGCAGCGCCCAGCCCTTGGAAAATGCCGGCGAACTCGACCGCAATGTAGCCGCCGCCCACCACCAGCACCCGGCGTGGCAGCGCTTTGAGGTAGAACGCCTCGTTGGAGGTGATGGCCAGCTCCTTGCCCGGAATGTCCGGCACCTGTGGCCAGCCACCCGTCGCGATAAGGATGTGCCCGGCGCTGTAGCGCTGGCCTTGCACTTCCACTTCGTTGGCGCCGGTGATGCGCGCATGGCCTTGCAGCAGCGTCACGCCGCTGTTGACCAGCAGGTTGCGATAGATGCCGTTGAGGCGTTCGATTTCGCGGTTTTTGTTGGCGATGAGGGTACCCCAGTCGAAGTGGCCCTCCTCCAAGGTCCAGCCGTAGCCGGCAGCCTGCTCCAGTTCATCCGCGACGTGGGCGCCATACACCAGCAGCTTCTTGGGCACACAACCAACGTTGACGCAGGTGCCACCCAGGTAGCGGCTCTCGGCTACCGCCACTTTTGCGCCAAAGCCCGCTGCGAAGCGCGCCGCGCGCACACCACCGGACCCGGCACCAATCACGAACAGATCAAAATCGTAGGCCATGTATTCAGTCTCCTTGGCTGGCGCTCAGCATACCGCCGTTGGCCGCCACAAACAAAAAAGCCACCCAGCCGGGTAATGCACGGCAGTCAGCATTTTCAGGGCCGCAGTGCGGCTCCAAGTCGCTTGACTGTAGTGCATTACCCCGAAGGGTGGCTCGTAGACCCGCGGTGGCTTATCAGTAAGCCTTGCCGGTCTTGTAGTAGTTTTCGAAGCAGAAGTTGGTCGCGTCGATGTAACCTTCGGCGCCGCCGCAGTCGAAACGCTGGCCCTTGAACTTGTAGGCGATCACGCAGCCGTTCTGCGCCTGCTGCATCAGTGCGTCAGTGATCTGGATCTCGCCGCCTTTGCCCGGTGGGGTGTTGCGGATGATATCGAAGATATCCGGGGTCAGGATGTAGCGGCCGATGATCGCCAGGTTCGACGGAGCGTCTTCCGGGGCAGGCTTCTCGACCATGTTGGTCACACGGAAGATGTCGTCGCGGATCATGTCGCCGGCAATCACGCCGTACTTGTTGGTTTCCTGCGGATCGACTTCCTGGATGGCGATGATCGAGCAGCGGAACTGGTTATACAGCTTCACCATCTGGGTCAGAACGCCGTCACCTTCCGGGTTGACGCACAGGTCATCGGCCAGCACCACGGCAAACGGTTCGTCACCGATCAGCGGCTGGCCGGTGAGGATGGCATGGCCCAGGCCTTTCATTTCGGTCTGGCGGGTGTAGGAGAACGAGCACTCGTTGAGCAGGCGACGGATGCCGACCAGGTATTTTTCCTTGTCGGTGCCCTTGATCTGGTTTTCCAGCTCGTAGCTGATGTCGAAGTGGTCTTCCAGGGCGCGCTTACCGCGGCCTGTGACAATGGAAATCTCGTTCAGGCCAGCGTCCAGGGCCTCTTCAACGCCATACTGGATCAGTGGCTTGTTGACCACTGGCAGCATTTCCTTGGGCATGGCTTTGGTAGCAGGCAGGAAGCGAGTGCCGTAACCGGCTGCCGGGAACAAGCATTTCTTGATCATAAACGTCCTTAAACAAAGGCGGAGCCTGTGGAATTCGGCGCAGTCTAATCAGGCGGCAGTCACCTTACAATGCCCCGCCTGCGGCCGACCGATGCCATGATAGAGATAACCCAGTGTAGATAGTTCCAAGGGATCGTAAATATTACGGCCATCAAATATCACTGGCATGCGCATCAGCCCGCGCACACGGCTGAAATCCGGTTGGCGGAACTGCTTCCATTCAGTCACCAGGGCCAGTGCATCGGCACCTTCCACGCAGGCGTAAGGGTCCTCGGTCAGCTTCAGTTGACCACTGGCCAGCGCCTGCGCATAGCGCTCGGCAACCCCGGCCAGCGCCACCGGATCGCAGGCCTGCACACGTGTGCCTGCGGCCAGCAACGCATCGAGCAGCACCAGGCTGGGCGCCTCGCGCAGGTCATCGGTGCCCGGTTTGAAGGCCAGCCCCCATACCGCCACGGTACGGCCGCGCAGCACACCACCGAAATGCTGCTGCAGGGCGGTGAACAACAGGGTTTTTTGCTGATCGTTGCGGGCCTGTACTGCCCGCAGGATGGCAGGCTGATAACCTTGCTGCTCGGCTGTGCGCAGCAACGCACGGATGTCCTTCGGGAAGCACGATCCCCCATAGCCACAGCCGGCGTAGATGAAATGGCTGCCGATGCGCCGGTCGCTGCCAATGCCGTGGCGCACCTGCTCGATGGCCACGGCCAGGTGGGCGCACAGCCCGGCCAGTTCGTTGATGAACGATATCTTGGTGGCCAGGAAGGCGTTGGCGGCGTACTTGCTGAACTCGGCCGCACGCGGGGACATCACCAGGATACGTTCGCGGTTGCGCACAAAGGGCGCGTAGAGGCGTTGCAAGCACTGCCGTGCGGCCTCGTTGTCCGTACCTATGATGATGCGGTCCGGGCGCATGAAATCGTCGATGGCGCTGCCTTCCTTGAGAAACTCCGGGTTGCTCGCCACCTCGACGGTAAAGCCTGCGCTGCGCTCGCGCAGGCCCTGCATCACCTGCCGGGCCACGCGCTCTGCGGTGCCGACCGGCACGGTCGACTTGTTGACCACCAGGCAACTGCGCGGCAAATGGCGGCCAAGGCTGTCGGCCACGGCCAGGACGTGCTGCAGGTCGGCCGAGCCGTCTTCCAGGCTGGGCGTACCCACGGCGATGAACACCACCTGCGCCGTGGCCAGCGACGGCTGCCACTGGTCGCTGAAGCTCAGCAGCCCTTGCTCCATACCCGCTTGCAGCAGTGCCTGCAACCCCGGTTCATGGATCGGACACTGGCCCTTCCGCAGCTGTGCCAGGCGGTGCGGGTCGCGCTCCAGGCACACCACCCGGTTGCCCATCCCGGCGAAACAGGCTGCCGTCACCAACCCTACATACCCTGCCCCGATCACACAGAGGTCCATGGCCGCGCTCCTTGAGTGAGATAGCGGACATTGCTACCGCCCGGGGGTTGCAAAGCGGTGACGGCGCGATGACAGAACAGTGCGCCAACGGTGAGCGCGTCAGCTACCGGTGCCCTGCCCGATCAGCACCCCGTCGACCTTCTGCCCATACAGGTTGACGCCGTCGTTGGCATGAAACTTCAGCCGGGTCTTCTCGACAGAGCCCTCCACCAGCCGAGGGTCCTGCGGCCGCTCGTGGCGGTTGACCCAGGCTGCCACATCCCACGCCTGCTGATCACTCAGGCTGCCTGGCCGGCCCAGCGGCATGTTGTGCTTGATGAAGGAAGCGGCCGTATTGATCCGGTGCATGCCGGCGCCCCAGTTGTAGGAATCCTTGCCCCACAACGGCGGCATCACGTATTCGTCGGCCACCTTCTGCCCTTCGCCGTCGTCCCCGTGGCAGATGGCGCACTGCTCGCGGTAGACCTGCTGACCGCGCTTGAAGTCATAGCCACCCTTGGGTTGCGGTACTTCAGGGTACCCGCGCCCGGCGATCTCCACCCCTGTAGGGGCTTTGGTAGCCAACCAGTAGGCATAGACCGACAGCGCGGTCATCTGCGGGCTGTCTGCGGCCGGTGGCTTGCCGTTCATGCTGAACTGGAAGCAGCCCTGGATACGCTCGGCGAAGGTGTTGACCTTGTCATTTTTCTTGCGATATACCGGATACATAGGGTACGCACCCCACATCGGCGCGGAGTGCGCCAAGCGGCCTTGGTCCAGGTGGCAGTTGCTGCAGTTCATGCCGTTACCCACCGCCTCAGGCATCAGTCGGCGGGTGTCGACGAACAGCGCATGGCCCTCGCGCACCATGTTGCCGAAAGCGTTGTCGGGCAGTTCACGCTCAGCGGGAGGCGCAAACTGCGCTGAGCCCTTGGCAGCAGTAACGTTCAACTGCGACTGGTCTTCCATGGCGATGGGCGCCGCAACCGCATGCCCCATGGCCGACAGCAGCAACGCTGGCATCAGTGCTTTCTTGGCTTTCACGGCTTTCATGGCTTGACCTCCTGGCTGGCAGGGTTGGCAAAGAATGCTGCGATTGCCTGGACCTCTTGGTCGGTCAGGGCCTTGGCCACGCCGACCATCAGCTGATTGGGGTCGTTGCTGCGGCTGCCATCGCGCCAGCCGTTGAGTTGCGCCGCCAGGTAGCTGGCAGGCTGACCTGCCAGGGGCGGAAAGTGCTCGCCCACACCACTGCCACCAGGACCATGGCATTGCACGCAACCGGGAATGTTACGGCTCCAGTCACCGTAAAGCGCCAGGCGGGTGGTGGGATCGTTAGCGATCTGCTGACGGCGCACGCCTGGGGCCTGCTCGCCTGGCAGGGCGGCCAGGTAGCTGCTGACGGCCGTGATCTCATCCTCGGTCAAGGCCTTGGCCAGCGGTTCCATCACCGCTTGTTTGCGGCTGCCGGCACGCCAGTCATGCAACTGTTTGCTCAGGTAACCTGCCGGCAGGCCGGCCAGGCGTGGGAAGCCAGCGGCGACTATGCCCTTGCCGTCAGGGCCATGGCAGCCCAGGCAAGCCATGGCGGCGGGGTTGGCGCCACCCTGGGTGAAGATCTTCTGGCCATCGGCGGCATGCGCCATGGGCCAGGCCACGATCAGCAGGCTGCCGATCAGGACTCGACTCAACGGGGTCATCACGAATCTCCATTTCTTTTGTTATAAGCTTAGGCTTAAAACACATAAGCAAATGGATACTAGCCCCGCCTGGGAACTGCCAACAACGGCAACACGACCAGCACATGGCAATTGGCCTTGTTAACCGCGTTTTACTTGAGCCAGATCAACCGCCAGAGATGCACTTGGTCGCCGCAGTGCGCACATCGCCCAAACGCAGTGGGAAGTTGTTCAAGCGTTCATGCAGCTTGATGCTGCTCCCGCTGCCACGTTCATCGATATCCACCAGTGCCGCTGGCCCGGCGCCGGCCGTCAGCTTTTGCGGCACGATCAAGCGCAGGCCATCGCCGCGCTGCTCTTCGACCAACGGATCACGGGTGTTCGCCAGCTCCTTCTTGACACAGTCGGCATACTCGCGGGGCGTCTTGCCAGAGATCACATCCATCGTTTCGTGCGACTGCTCCAGCTCGGAAACGCTGACACAACCACCCAGCGTCAGGGACAACGCCGCCACCATCCACTTCATTTGGCATACCTCAGCTATCAGGAATGCATCAGACCACGGCCAGGCACTTTTGCTCCGTGCTTTGGCAGATTTATCTAGCCCCACGCCATCCGGCGCGCCAGCCAATCCCGACATCGTGGTATCGTTCGCGTTTGCTGAACCCGACTTTGCGGAGCACCCCATGAAATTCGTACACCAGCGCGAGCATCTCAACGAGGACGACATCGTCGTCATCGAGTGCTCTCAACGCTGCAACATCCGCCTGATGAACGACGCCAACTTCCGCAGCTTCAAAAACGGCGGCCGACACACCTACCACGGCGGCCACTTCGAGCGGTTCCCGGCCAAGATCACGGTACCTAGCACCGGTTTCTGGAACATCACCATCGACACCGTGACCACGCGCCCGATCTCGGTAACGCGCAAGCCAACCTTGTCCCACAAGATCAAGATCATCCGTCGTTCGTCGTCCAAACTCAGATAAGACCGCCATGAACCAGAACATCAAGTACGTCATCAAATACAAGCTCGACGGCGAACGCCGCTGGGACTTCGCCGTCATGTCCGATGCCTCGCACGAGCAGGCACTGGAAGCCCTGCGCAAGATCCACGGCGACGACGCCGACAAGATCAGCGAGATCCACGTCAGCAAGGCCCTGTAAAACCGCTGGGAGAACTGCATGAGCAACTGGCCAGACCGTCGTATTCTCGATCTGCTGGGCATCGAGTTGCCCATTCTCCAGGCGCCCATGGCCGGCGCCAGCGGCTCGGCCCTGGCCATCGCCGTGGCCAACGCCGGGGGCCTGGGCGCCCTGCCCTGCGCCATGCTCACCGGCGAGCAGGTGCGCGACGAGATCGCAGCCTTTCGCAGCGCTTGCCCGAGCGCCCCGCTGAACCTGAATTTCTTCTGCCACCAGCCGCCAGCCCCTGACGTCGACCGCGACAAGCGCTGGAAGCTGGCACTCAAGCCGTACTACACCGAAGTGGGCGCCGACTTCGAGGCTCCCACCCCGGTGTCCAATCGCGCCCCCTTTGACGAGCACAGCTGCCAGTGGGTCGAACAACTGCGCCCGGAGGTGGTGAGCTTCCACTTCGGCCTGCCCGACGCTGCGCTGCTGCAGCGTGTGAAAGCAACCGGAGCCAAGGTGCTGTCCAGCGCCACTACGGTGGAAGAAGCACTGTGGTTGGAGGCCAAGGGTTGCGATGCGATCATTGCCATGGGCAGTGAAGCCGGTGGCCATCGCGGCATGTTCCTCAGTGAAGACATCAACAGCCAGATCGGCACCTTCGCCCTGGTGCCGCAGGTTGCCGATGCAGTCGGGGTGCCGGTGATCGCCGCTGGCGGCATCGCTGACCCTCGTGGCCTGGTTGCCGCGCTGGCCCTGGGGGCCAGCGCCGTGCAAATCGGCACGGCCTACCTGTTCTGCCCGCAGGCCAAGGTGTCTACGGCCCACCGGCGCGCGCTGGACAGTGCTTCGGCCAGCGACACGGCCCTGACCAACCTGTTCACCGGGCGCCCGGCACGCGGCATCAATAACCGCGTCATGCGCGAACTGGGGCCGATAAGTGAACTGGCGCCACGCTTCCCCCTGGCTGGCGGCGCGCTGATGCCGTTGCGGGCAATCACCGATCCACAAGGCAACAGCGACTTCAGCAACTTGTGGGCAGGGCAAGCGTTGCGGCTGGGCAAGGCGATGCCGGCTGAACAGCTGACCCGGGAAATTGCAGAGAGGGCGTTGACACTGGTTGGGCGCTAGCGACTGGCGTGGGGTGCCTGCCCCTGAAGGGAGTGCGCCAATTTCAGCTATCAAACCAGGCAGCACCTTCCGGCTTCAGAGCTATCGCTATATAGTTACCGCTATAACGATAACCTGAACTCCCAAGGAGCTGTTTTCATGCGTACACGCTTGCCCCTCCTGGCCGCCACTGCCCTCGCCTGCATCCTATCCGTCAACAGCGCCTGGGCCGACGAGGTGCAGGTTGCGGTCGCCGCAAACTTCACCGCGCCGATCCAGGCCATCGCCAAGGACTTCGAGAAAGACACCGGCCATAAGCTGATCGCTGCCTACGGCGCCACCGGGCAGTTCTACGCACAGATCAAGAACGGCGCGCCGTTCGAGGTGTTCCTCGCCGCCGATGACAGCACCCCGGCCAAGCTGGAGCAGGAAAAGGACATCGTCCCCGGCTCGCGCTTCACCTACGCCATTGGTACGTTGGCCCTGTGGTCGGCCAAGGACGGCTACGTTGACGCCCAAGGTGAGGTATTGAAGAAAAACCAGTACAAGCACCTGTCCATCGCCAACCCGAAAACGGCGCCCTACGGCCTGGCCGCCACACAAGTACTGGCCAAGCTTGGCTTGGCTCAAGCCACCCAGGGCAAGATCGTCGAAGGCCAGAACATCACCCAGGCCTTCCAGTTCGTCTCCACCGGCAATGCCGAGCTGGGTTTCGTCGCCCTGTCGCAGATCTACAAGGACGGCAAAGTCACCCGTGGTTCGGCCTGGGTCGTACCGTCCGAACTGCACGACCCTATCCGCCAGGACGCCGTCATTCTCAACAAGGGCAAAGATAACCCGGCGGCCAAGGCACTGGTTGAATACCTCAAAGGCCCCAAAGCCACTGCGATCATCAAGTCTTATGGTTATGAACGCTGATGCCACTGGACGCCAGTGACCTGGGGGCCATCTGGCTGACCGTCAAGCTGGCCAGCCTGACCACCCTGATCTTGCTGCTCATCGGCACGCCCATCGCCTGGTGGCTGGCGCGTACGCGCTCTTGGCTGCGCGGGCCGGTGGGCGCGGTGGTTGCGCTGCCGCTGGTGCTGCCGCCGACGGTGATCGGGTTTTACCTGCTGATCGCCCTCGGCCCGCATGGCTGGATAGGCCAGGCCACCGCGGCCCTGGGCCTGGGCAGCGTGGTGTTCAGTTTCACTGGCCTGGTGATCGGCTCGACGGTGTACTCCCTGCCGTTCGTGGTGCAACCGCTGCAGAACGCCTTCGCTGCCATCGGCCAGCGCCCGCTGGAAGTCGCCGCGACCTTGCGCGCCAGCCCGTGGGACACCTTCGTACATGTGGTGCTGCCGCTGGCACGGCCTGGTTTCATCACCGCCAGCATCCTTGGTTTTGCCCACACCGTAGGCGAGTTTGGTGTGGTACTGATGATTGGCGGCAACATCCCTGACAAGACCCGCGTGGTCTCGGTGCAGATCTTCGATCACGTCGAGGCCATGGAATATACGCAAGCCCACTGGCTGGCCGGTGCCATGCTGGTGTTCTCGTTCCTGGTGCTGCTCCTGCTGTACGCAGGGCGCCGAGGCAAGCCTGGCTGGAGCTGAAATGAGCGGATCGATTGTGGCGCGCATCAAGCTTGCGCGTGACGACTTCACCTTGGATGTCGACCTGCAACTGCCAGGGCGCGGCATCAGCGCCCTCTTCGGCCATTCCGGCTCGGGCAAAACCTCGTGCCTGCGCTGCCTGGCCGGCCTGGAAAGGGCCGCGAGCGCCTATATAGAGGTCAACGGTGAAGTCTGGGAAGACAGTGCGCGCAACCACTTCCAGGCGCCCCACCTGCGGCCGGTCGGCTACGTGTTTCAGGAGGCCAGCCTGTTCCCGCACTTGTCGGTGCGCGGCAACCTGGCGTTCGGCTGGCGGCGAATTGCACCAGGCGAGCGCAAGGTCAACCTCGACCAGGCCTGCCAACTGCTGGGCATCGGCCACCTGCTCGAACGCAGGCCGGCAACCCTGTCGGGCGGCGAGGCTCAGCGTGTGGGTATCGCCCGGGCGCTGCTCAGCAGCCCGCGCCTGTTATTGATGGATGAGCCCCTGGCCGCACTGGACGGGCCGCGCAAGCGCGAGATCCTGCCCTACCTGGAGCGCCTGCACGATGAACTGGACGTTCCCGTGATCTACGTCAGCCATGCCCAGGACGAAGTGGCGCGGCTGGCCGACCACCTGGTGCTGCTGGAGCAAGGCAGGGCAACGGCCAGCGGCCCGATTGGGCAAACCCTCGCGCGCCTGGACCTGTCGCTGGCCCAGGGCGACGATGCCGGCGCGGTATTAGAGGGCGTGGTGGTTGACCACGACGCCCATTACGGCTTGCTCGACCTGCGCCTGCCTGGCAGTGAAGCGCCGTTGCTCCGGATTGCCCACCCGGCGCACGAAACGGGCAGCACCTTGCGGGTCAAGATTCAGGCCCGCGACGTCAGCCTGACGCTATCGCCAGATGGCGCCTCCAGCATCCTTAACCGGCTGGCCGTGCGGGTGCGTGACGTGCACCCGGCAGACAACCCGGCGCATGTGCTGGTCAGCCTGGATGCCGGCGGCAATGCCCTGCTGGCGCGCATCACCCGCTTCTCGGCGGACCAGCTCGGCCTGCATCCAGGGCAGGCGTTGATCGCGCAGATAAAGTCGGTAGCGCTATTGGGCTGAGCATCACTCGCGCGGCCGCTGTCCATTGATCAGTGACCTGATCGAGGCGTGCCGCCCATGCTTGACTGCACCTTACCCGCCAGCCTGCATTACGTTGACGATAGCCAGCCCGGCCTGAGCCGGCGCCGCTGGCGCGACCGTTTCATCTACCTTGATGCCCAAGGCCAGCGGGTGCGCGACAGCGAAACCCTGGCGCGCATCGCCGCCCTGGTGATCCCGCCAGCCTACACCGACGTGTGGATTTGCGCCGACCCGCAAGGCCACCTGCAAGCCACAGGGCGCGATGCGCGTGGCCGCAAGCAATACCGCTACCACGCCCAGTGGCGTGAGCTGCGCGATCAACACAAATATGGACGCATGCTGGCCTTCGCCCAGGCATTGCCCAAGCTTCGCGCACAGCTGGAGACGCACCTGGCGCGCCCGGGGCTGGACCGGGAGAAGGTAATGGCACTGGTGGTCAGCCTGCTGGACCACACACTGATCCGCATTGGCAACCAGCGCTATTTGCGCGACAACAAATCCTACGGCCTGACCACGCTGCGCAACCGCCATGTGAAGGTCGAGGGCAGCACCATCCGCTTCCAGTTCCGCGGCAAGCGCGGCGTGGAACACAATGTCACCCTGCGCGACCGACGCCTGGCCAACCTGCTCAAACGTTGCATGGAGCTGCCGGGCCAAGCGCTGTTCCAGTACCTGGACGAAGAAGGCCAGCGGCACAGCATTGGGTCCAGTGAGATCAACCAGTTCCTGCAGCAACTGACCGGTGCCGATTTCACTGCCAAGGATTACCGCACCTGGGCAGGTAGCAGCCTGGCGCTGAGCCTGCTCAGGCCGCTGGCCTGGGAGCCGGAGAGCGAGGCCAAGCGCCAGGTTGCGAGCATCGTCAAGCAGGTGGCCGCGCGCCTGGGTAACACCCCGGCCGTATGCAGGCGCTGCTATATCCACCCTGCCGTGCTGGAGCATTACGCGTTGGGACGCCTGGCAGAGCTTCCTGGCCGCCGCGTGCGCAAGGGCCTTGATCCCGAAGAAGTGGCATTGCTGTTGTTTCTGCAGGCACTGGAGCAAGCACAAGCCAATTGAACGAGCCTATACCTGTAATCATGCAGAGAAATTTCCCATTAAGGCCGAAGCGCCCTATCCTTGCCACCGAGCACCTTCGCCGGACGCTTACCCGCGTTTCACCACGGCACCTGCAACTAAAGACACACAACAGAATTTGCTTTACGGGGAATTAATATCCGCCGAAAGCGTCTTTAATGAGAAGGAAGAGGGACAGGCTCCCACCACTGCGGCACTTGCCGGGTGGATTTCGATACCACCAAGGAGAACTACATGCTGATACTCACCCGTAAGGTTGGCGAAAGCATCGTCATCAACGATGACATCAAAGTCACCATTCTGGGCGTCAAGGGGATGCAGGTGAGGATTGGCATTGATGCACCAAAAGATGTCCAGGTGCACCGTGAAGAAATCTTCAAGCGTATCCAGGCCGGTAGCCCGGCGCCGGAAAAGCACGACGATCAACACTGATTGCGACACTTCAAGCCGCACGGACGCGCTTGATCGATTGCGTACCTACCGCAGCCCGAGCCTCAGGCGCCAAGCAGCTCGCGCACTTTGGCGATCAACTTGTCCACGTCGAACGGTTTGTCGAACGCCGCAGCGAACAGCTCCGGGCGTCCTTGGCTGGCCTGCGCGCCACTCATCAGGATCACAGGGAGGTCGGGCAACTGCAGCTCTTTGCGAATAGCCAGCACCAACTCTTCGCCGTTGAGCACCGGCATCATGTAGTCGGTGATCACCAGATCCACGCGTTTTTCCTGTAACGCTTCCAGGGCCGTGCGCCCATTGCTCGCCTTTTCTACCAGAAAGCCTTCGTCCTCCAGGGCAAAGCCCAGGATATCGGCGATCAGGTATTCGTCATCGACGATCAGAATAGTGTTCATCCGCCGCCCTTCACCCGCCGCCTTGGGGCACGGGCGTACCTGAGAGCACACCGGATGCGCCCTCGAAAGCCTTGTGCAGGTGAATGCCCTGTGGGCCGATATGCAACTCATGCAGCGCAGGGTCGTGATGGCTGTCACGCACCTTGAGCACTGACAACATGCGCCGCAGTTGCGAATCCAGTTCGACAAAACGCATCAATAACAGGTTATCGACGATGCTCGACAGGTCGGGAGCCGGGGCGGTGATTTCCGCGCCAAACAGGTCGCGCATCTCCCAGGTGAGCATGACGCTGACATCGCGTGCGCGCAGCTCGCCAGTCAAGGCGCGGAAAAACGCATTGAGCCGTGCCGGGTCAGTTGCCAGGCGGCTGAATGCGCCCAGGCTGTCGATCAGCACACGCTTGCTACCCTGCTGCTGGACTTGTTCCAACAGGCGTGCACCCACCTGGTCGAGCAAGCCCTCGGTCGTCGGCTGCCAGCTCAGTTGCAAAGCACCTTGCCGCTCCAGCGCGTCGAAGTCGTAACCCAAGGAAGCGGCCTTCAGGCGTACCCTGGCAGGTGTTTCATAGAAGCCGAAATGCAGCGCAGGGCTCTCGGCGGTTGCTGCGCCAAGAAAGGCCAGGCCCAGCGACGTCTTGCCTGCACCGGAGGGGCCCATCAACAAACTCACCGAACCACTGGCCAGCCCGCCGCCCAACATTTCATCCAGCGCGGTTACGCCCGAGGTCACCTGGCTCAGCGTGGCCGAACCCAGCTGGCTGGGGTGGCTGTACAGCGCTTCCAGGCGCGGGTAAACATGGATCCCGTCCTCGTCGATCAGGCATTCATGGCGCCCGGACAGTGCCCCGCTACCCCGCGTCTTGCGCAGTTGCACATGGCGCACGGCGCGGCTACCCAGCAACTGTTCCCCCAGTTCGATCACGCCATCGACCATGGTGTGCTCGGGGCTGCCTTCATCGAGCCGGGCACTGGTCAGCAGCAGCACGGTACAGCCGGCAAAAGCGGCATGCCCCTGCAGTTCAGAAACGAACTTCTTGGTATCCAGTGTGGTTTCCGCGCGGACCCTGGCATTGAGCAGGCCGTCGACGATCAGCAGGCTGGCTTGCTGCCGGGCAATTTCCTGGCGGAGCAATTTGACCACCGCATCGAGCCCCTCCTTTTCGAGGGTATCGAAGGCACTGACGAACTGGATCTGGTCACCGATCAGCGCCGAGTCGAAGAACCCCATGGTCGCCAGATACTGAAAAAGCCGTTCATGGGGCTCGCTGAGCAGGGTGGCAACCAACACTCGTCCACCCTTGCGTACATGACCACATGCCAACTGGTTGGCGAGGATGGTCTTGCCCGCGCCAGGTGGGCCCTGAACGATGTAGGAGCCGCCTGTGACCAGGCCGCCCTTGAGCAAGGCATCGAGCCCTTCGATCCCCGTCAACAGCCGCTTGAGTGCCTGAACCATGGGAGTTACCTGTGGGGTTGAGGGGCCGCAGCGTGCTCCGACGCCGGCAGGTAAAGGCGCATGCAGGTGCCCTTGCCGACCGTACTTTGCACAGTGATTGCGCCGTTGCTTTGCTTGGCAAAGCCGTAGGCCTGACTGAGCCCGAGACCTGTACCCTTGCCAAAAGGCTTGGTGGTGAAAAATGGCTCGAAGATGCGTGGCAGCACGTGGGAGTCGATGCCAGCACCGGAGTCGCGCACTTCAAAGCACACGAACGTGCCGTGCAGCCCGTCTACTTCGCCGGTAAGCTCGACAGCATCAAGCGCAATACAGATTGTGCCGCGCTCACCGACGGCATCGCGGGCATTGAACAGCAAATTGAGCAGTACCATCTGCAACTGCCCGGCATCCACCTCGATCACGGGCAGGTCAGGTTGCAGGTGCTCTTGCAGTTCGATAGCGCTCGGCAAGGCGTGCTCCAGCAAACTGCGCGTGGAAGCCAGTACCGTAGCGGGCGCCACCACCGTGACATCCATCTGCCGATGCCTGGCGAACGTCAGCAGTTGCTGCGTCAGCTCGGTACCACGCTGGCCTGCATCCAGGATGTGCTCCAGCATACGCTGCACGCGCACGGGGTCCGGGCTGTTCAGTGCCAGCTTGGCCGAACTCATGATGATGGTGAGCAGGTTGTTGAAGTCGTGCGCCAATCCGCCCGTCAATTGGCCCAGCGCCTCGAGCTTTTGCGCCTGGAACAGCTGAGCACGCATGGCGTCCAGTTGCAGTGCCGATTCGCGCCGGTCGGTAATATCGCGCGTGACCTTGGCCAGGCCAATGATCTGTCCCAGATCATCGCGGATCACATCGAGGGCGGCCAACGCCCAGAATTGCGTACCGTCCTTGCGTACCCGCCAGCCCTCATCTTGCGCCACGCCCAGCTCGAGGGCTTGCTTGAGCAGATAGTCAGGGCGCCCTTCAGCGCGGTCTTGGGGTGTGAAGAACAGCGAGAAATGCCGGCCTATCACCTCGTCGGCACGGTAGCCCTTGATCCGTTCAGCGCCGGCATTCCACGACACCACGAGGCCAGAAGGGTCGAGCATGTAGATGGCATAGTCCACCACAGCCTGCACCAGTTGCTCGTAGCGGTTGGCGGTCATTGCAGGTGGGGCGATGCAGTCGGCTGAAACCATGCAAACTCCACTGGCACAGCGGTTGGGCGGTAATGAGTGTGGCCAGCGTAGCCTCAGGCATGGGCGGACGATGCACCCGTTAGCACGATGATGGCTGGCTAAGTACGCAGACGCTGCACTTATTGGATCCAGTAAGGAACGGCACAGTGGCCTAATGACAGCGAGGTGTCAATCGCCTGTGCAAATGCCACCCACTCCTTTGATCATAGGCGCTATGGTTGACTCAACTATAACAATGGGTTATAAAGCGCGCCTGATTACCAGCGCCTTCTGTTCAGAGGCGCGCCGGTTTCAAGCGTGCGAGTGTGGTGGAATTGGTATACACAGCAGACTTAAAATCTGTCGGCGTGAGCCTTGCGGGTTCGAGTCCCGCCACTCGCACCATATTCCTCGAAAAGGCGCCCTTCCGGTGATGCCCTTCAGTCAAGCGATGTGCTGCATAGCAGCCCTGACAACGCCAACTGACCGACATTAGCCATACGGCGCCTTTTTGCTGCCCGGCGGAAATTCGCCTTGCAGCTGCTAGAGTGGAGTTTGTCTGCATCCACTGGAAGGCTGCCATGCGCTACTCCCTGCTTGCTGGTCAACGCGACGTGATCATCCTGGTCGCCCGTGTGCTGTTGATGATCCTCTTCGTCATTTCCGGCTGGGCGAAGCTGACCGGCTTCGAGGGCACGGTCGGCTACATGACGTCGCTGGGGGCCCCCGCGCCCATGGTTGCCGCAGCGGTCGCCGTGATCATGGAATTCTTCGTCGCCATCATCCTGATCCTCGGCTTCTATACCCGTCCGCTAGCCTTGCTGTTCGCCCTGTTCGTACTGGGCACCGCGCTGTTGGGGCACCCGTTCTGGAATATGGTCGACCCTGAACGTGCCGCCAACATGACCCAGTTCCTGAAGAACCTCAGCATCGTTGGCGGTTTGCTGTTGCTGGCGGTGAGCGGCCCCGGGCGATTCTCGCTGGACGGGCGCTGAGTCAGTCGTCCAGGTCATCGTGCCAGGCTGGATGGTCGCGCTCGTCATCATCGAGGTCATCGAGGTCATCGAGGTCATCCAGCAGCGCATCATCCTCTTCGACCTCATCCTCGGCACCCTGCGCATCCGCCTCAGGTTCAAAGCCGTCGTAGAGAAATTCGTGGTCGAGCAGGTGATCGTGTTCAGGCTCGTGCAGGTCGTCTTCGTCGCGCATGGTCGCTCCCGGAAAAATGGCACGCCTGTATAGGCGCATCTGCAGCCATGGTCAATGGATGGGGGGTTAATACTGACTTAACCGGTTGCCCCCATCCTACAGGCTCTCCCTTCAAACGTGACTTGCCCGCCAGCATGGCGGGCTTTTTTCTCCCTGCGCCTCATCAGTGAAACACGTCTTCGATGGAACTTCCCCCCTGCCTGCCAGGCTCGCAAACCTTGCAGGACTCGGAATTTTCAAGGAGAAATTTCATGGCCGTATACATCGACAATCTGATCATCACCACCCCGGTGCCGAAATCGCCCTCCAACCCGGTTGCCCTGGAGGTCACTGGCGCACAGGCCTTGGCTACCCTGACCAGCGTTGTTGCCCGCCAGAGTGACGGCTCGATACGCATGACCGCCCCGACCAAGGGCGCGGCCAGCAAGAGTACTCACCGCACACGCTGCGAATGGAAGGAAGCCGTGTACTGGTCACTGGGCAGTGCCGCCCGCCACCGCAATCACCAGACCATGACCCTTGAGAAGGTCAATCTGGCGCAAAAGGTGGTCATTGCCCAATTGCATGTGAAAGATAACAACAGCCCGCCAATCAAGGTGTTCTGGAACAAAGGCAAAATCACTGTAGGCTTTCGCTCAGATTTGACTCAGGCAACGCCTCTCAACAGCACCGTGCTGGCCGATGTGCCGCTGGGCGTGCGTTTCGATGTGAGTATCGAGGTTAGCGAAGACGGCGCTTGCAAGGTCAGCGCGAACTGCAATGGCCGCAGTGGCACCACGGTCGGGCTGCAACTGGGGCCATCGTGGGCAACGCAGACGCTGAATTTCCACGGCGGGGTCTACAATCAAGTGGACTTCAGCGATGACACGCCGGCAGAGGATGCTTCGGTGTGTGTGATCAGCGCACTTGAGCTGAGCCATGAGTGAGCCAGGCATTACTGATTGTCTACATGCTCTTCACGAATTCATGACACACGCCTTGGCACACTGACACTGCTTCTCACGTTCTTTGGGCCCGCCACTTGTTGGCGGGTTTTCTTTTTCTGGTGGGCCTAATACCGCCGGACGCTGAATGCCAACCGTCACGCAGCCTCACCCTCACTCCGTAGCTGCTCGGTTTCGGAAATCTTTGGCCCCGAGGAAACAACCGACTCCCAGGCCGTCGCGCGCCACAGCGGGTGATCAGCTAGCGCAAGACCCTTGGTCATCTTTTTGTACTACTCAGTACATTTCATGGGTAAAATCCGCTCCCGACCGGGAATTGCCCTACAAACCTACGAGCTGGTTATGGAGTGTATTGAGACGATGCAAGCGGATTCAAATCGCCTGATGACCGCTCTGGAGCGCAAAATGCTGCTTGAAAGTTTCAGCATCAGCGCTACCCGGATTGAGGAGCAGTTGAAGTACATCGTTTGCGGGCACTCCACATCAGCCGAGCTAGAGCGACTGCTTGGCCCGTATGAGAACTGCGAGAGCCGGGGGGAGCTGAGATTGCTTCGGTGGGCGTTTGTCTATACAGAAGAGGGCCTGGGCCTGAGCGACCCTCAAGTGCTCACGGTCGCCATCGACGCAAAGGGCTGCGTCACTGATTTTGCCCTCGTGTAGCGCAAGGCCTGAGGGAAATCATTCATGAACGCCCTGACGCTCTAAATGCTATCGACTTCTTAAACGCTGGCTAGAGTTATTGCTCGCGCCTCTCAACTGGGGCGCCTCCAGAACCCTGAGATTCTGGGCATCGGCGAACTCCATCCAGTAATCGAACGCCTCACGGTGGCTGCGGCAGGTATCGTACCAATCGATGCTATCGATTTGCCCATAGGCAATCTTGGTCATCGTATCAGCCGTCAACTCGCTGAGCCTTTTGAGCGCTTGGTACGCATGATACTGGCGCTCTTGATTATCAGTGTCCATGAGAATTCACCCGCAAGTCCATGTTTCTTATCAGTACTACTTACACCGACTAGCACACCTGCCTGGTGTTTCTTACTGCTGGTGAAAACCCGACGAACGTATCACCTCTCCCCCCGCTGAGCTCACTCTTAGCTGCCAAGATAAGCGCGAAAACGGGAGGCCTTAACCAGTCTTAGAGCGCTCCGACTGATCAATCTCTCCGGCCGCGATCCGGCGGGCACGCCCCACACCCCAGGCCAGCGCTCTGGTCATGGATTCACCGGGACGTGAATCGAATGCCTCCTCATGTAGGGCCATGCCGCCTGAGGCATACACCCCGATGAACATCTGCGTGTTACCTGTGCGCGACAGTCGCACCTGCACATCTATGAATGTTCCGTCATCGAGTCTTTCGTCATGAGTCCTACTGTGAAGCGTCGGGTCAGCCCAAGCCCAGAAAACTTCACCGCGTATCCTCATGGCGCTCTCCTAATACTTTGGTCTTATTCGGATGGTGTATTGCCACCATAGCCAAAGCCCGGCGCTAAGCAACCGAGTACCACCGGTTTGTGATTTGAATCGGACAATCGGTTGTAATCGTCTCCCCGCCATTCACTACCGTGATATGGCGGGCACGGAGCATCAGGCATAGACCGTGCGATCGACCTGAGCATGGAGGCGCTCAAGCCTTGGCGCGGCGTCACCTGCCACCTGCTCAAAGGGGGTCGGCATCAACTGCATCACCATCGAACGGGCGAAGACGTTTTGCAAACCGATACAAGAACGGCCTATAGCCCCCAGTCGCTTCGAGCGCCTCAAGCTACCTCTTCACGCTCAAACAGTGCCCATAGCCGAGCAGACTCGGCAAACTCCAGCATCTCGACGAGCTGGTCTGCATCAACGTCGCTGCGCCGGTGCGCGGCAATCGCGAGTTCAGCAAGCACAGCTGCTCGACCATCGGGATCGGCCACCAGAGCCGATTGGTCATTGAGTTCGGCCAACCAGGCCGTTGGCAGCCTCAACATTTGACCGTCCACAACTGGTCGATCCGCGTCGTATAGGATTGGCTCATCATCTCCCTCCTCATTGCCCAGTCCGGTGTCGCCGGCACACTGGCGGCGCGCATCGTCCCCCTCCCCCAGCGCTCGTTGATGCCATCCATCACCTGCATCAACCGGTCACATGCCACCGATTGCTTCAGCGCAAACAAGTCCCCTGAAAACTCACCTGATTGCCGCAGGTCCATCAGCAGCACCTCTGCCTTGCTGTAGCGAAAACCGGGCCTGAAGATACGGCCAACCGCTTCTGTGGCTAATCGGGTCATCAACAGCGTGTCGCAGGTAGGGTATGGAAGCTCAACCAAAGCCCCCTGTGCGTGGTGCGCCTCATCCGGGTTGAACATGCCGGTGCGGACGCTGACGCGCATGCGCTTGCACACCGAACCCTGGGCCCGAAGCTTTTCTGCAGCCCGACCGACATAGGTGGCCACCGCCTGCTTGATGGGCGCCAGCTCAGTCAGCCGCTTGCCGAACATCCGGCTGCAGCAGATCTCCTGCTTCGGCGGCTCAGCCTCGTCCAACTCCAGGCAAGGCGTGCCAGCCAACTCGCGGGCAGTTTTCTCGACCAGCACACTGAATGTCTGTCGCAGCGTCCAGGCGTCAGCCCTAGCCAGATCCATCGCCGTGTGAATGCCCATCGCTTCAAGGTGGGCAGTCATACGGCGGCCCACTCCCCACACCTCCTTCACCTTGGTATTGCGTAACACCCAATCGCGCTTGAACGACTCGGTAATATCGACCACCCCGCCAGTCTGCGCTTGCAAGCGCTTGGCCATGTGATTGGCAAGCTTGGCCAAGGTCTTTGTGCCGGCGATCCCAACCCCCACAGGTATGCCGGTGCACTGGAAGATCCTGGACCTGAGCTTTCGCCCGAACTGGGTCAGGTTTTCCTGAATACCGGACAGATCAGCGAAGCACTCGTCGATGCTGTAGATCTCGGCGGCAGGCACCATCGACTCGATCAGGGACATGACGCGCTCGCTCATGTCGCCGTAAAGCGCGTAATTACTGCTAAAGGCCATGATGCCGTGCCGACGCAGCTTGTCCTTGGCCTGAAAGTACGGCTCGCCCATCTTCACGAATGGCTTGGCGTCGTATGACCTGGCGATCACGCACCCATCATTGTTGCTCAACACAACGATCGGGGTCTTGGCCAGGTCGGGCCGGAATACTCGCTCGCAGCTCGCGTAAAACGAGTTGCAATCGATGAGTGCGAAAACTTGGTCACTGCGCATGGTCGCGAACGCTGTAACGCACAACGCCCCATATGACCAGATCATCGCCCTCCATGATGTACCGCGGCGGATACGCCGGGTTTTCCGACTTGAGGATCACCACGCCGTCGCGACGATGCAGGCGCTTGCAGACCGGCTCGCTGTTTACCGCGGCAATGACCACGTCGCCGTGCTCGGCCTCACGGCCGCGATCTACGATGACAATGTCGCCGGAGTAAATCCCCGCCCCTTGCATGCTGTCGCCCTCCACTTTCACCAGATACACATGGGGTGCGCGGAGGTCGAACAGCTCATCAAGAGAGATATGGCCTTCCAGATGGTCCGCTGCCGGGGATGGAAATCCGGCCGGCACATGAAATGAATAGAGCGGTAGCGGCTCGGTAGTGCCAGATGGCGTACCCAAAATTGTGATGGTCATAATGGTGAGCCTGATGAATACTGTATGTGTATACAGTAAATCCGGCATCGGCCGCTCGGTCAATCCTGGGCGATGAAAATTCTGACGGGCGAGAGGTGGGCAATGTGCGGACGGTACTCGATCTACGAATCGATGGATCATTACCTGCGCCAGCTATCGCTGGACCTGGTCGTGATAAATGGTTATGACCACGACCCAATAAGCCGTTACAACGTGGCGCCCTCCACCCGCGTCGAGGTCATACGCCAGGTAGACGGGGGGCTGAGCGTGGATCGGGTGAAGTGGGGGTGGTCGCCATTTTGGGCGAAGGGGAAGCGCCCCGACCCGATCAATGCTCGTGCTGAGACGGTCGTGACGGGGAAGTTCTTCAGAGACCTGTGGCCAGCCGGTAGAGCCCTGGCGCCAGCGAACGGTTGGTTCGAGTGGATACCCGACCCAGCAGAGCCAAAGCGGAAACAACCGATGTACATCACGAGCGTGGATGGCGCCCCGCTTTACTTCGCTGCGCTTGCTGAAGTGCACCAGGGCACTGAGCCGGACGAGCGCGACGGGTTCGTGATCGTCACGGCGGCGGCAGACCAGGGGCTGATCGACATCCATGACAGAAAGCCCTTGGTGCTGACGCCAGAGACCGCTCTAGAGTGGCTGGCCCCTACCACGTCGCCTGAGCGCGCTGCAGCGATCGTGAAGACAGGATGCCGCCCGGCTGAGGATTTCAGGTGGTACCCGGTGGGCAAGGCCGTGGGGAATGTACGTAATCAGGGCGCTGAGTTGATACGGCCGATTCAGTGAAGAGGCGGTAAATTCTTTGCGCGGGCTTTAGCTGTAGCGCGAAGGTGGTGGTCGGTTACTGTCTGAAACAACGACTCGCAGACCTTGGTCAGTTTATCGAGGCGCTGCTGGAACGGCGAAAGCTGCACGGTGTGCACAACTCATGCCTCACCACCATGACTCAAGCCTGCGGAAACGATCAGGTTTTCTAACGCCCAAAGAAAAACCCCGCAGACGTTAATCTGCGGGGCTTTCGAATGTGGAGGCCGAGGTCGGAATCGAACCGGCGTAGACGGATTTGCAATCCGGAGCATAACCACTTTGCTACTCGGCCTCAAGTTCGGATCTAGTTGCTTACGCTTCTATCTCCTTGAAACGTAGAACCTTTTTCAAAGTTTGCTGCGTTTCGATGGGCGCCATTATGTCTGCATTCATTCAACCTTGCAACCCCCTGAACAGAAAAAATATTCAAGAGGTTCAAGGTGTTAGCGCAAGCGGCCAAGTTTGCTCCACAACCCTACCACGGCGTTCTCCACCGCACCGCTCGCCGCCATGCCGATTCGCTCCTGAAGGCTTTTGCGTTCGGCATAGTGCACATGGAACAGGTTGGCGTTGCGAGCGCGCTCGCTGAGGTACTCGTCGCTGGTCTGCAACTGGTCCACCAGCTTGCGATTCAGCGCGGCGACACCCAGCCAGACTTCGCCGGTGGCCACTTCGTCGATGTGCAACTGCGGGCGGTAGCGGGCGACGAAATCCTTGAAGAGCTGGTGCGTAATGTCCAGGTCTTCCTGGAACTTCTCGCGCCCCTTCTCGGTGTTCTCGCCGAACACGGTCAGGGTGCGCTTGTACTCACCGGCAGTCAGCACTTCGAAATCGATATTGTGCTTCTTCAGCAGGCGGTTGACGTTGGGCAACTGCGCCACCACGCCGATCGAACCGAGCACGGCAAACGGCGCGCTGACGATTTTCTCGCCGATACAGGCCATCATGTAACCACCGCTGGCGGCCACCTTGTCGATGCACACGGTCAGCGGAATGCCAGCCTGGCGGATGCGCGCCAGCTGCGAGGCTGCAAGGCCGTAGCTGTGCACCAGGCCACCACCGCTTTCCAGGCGCAGTACCACCTCGTCACGCGGCGTGGCGAGGGTCAGCAGCGCCGTAATTTCGTTGCGCAGGCTCTCGGTGGCGGACGCCTTGATGTCGCCATCGAAGTCGAGCACGAACACCCGGCCTTTCTCTTCGACCTTGCCTTTTTTCTGCTGTTTTTCCGCTTTGGCCTGCTGCTTGCGCAGGGCCTTGAGCTGGGCCTTGTCGAGCAGGCCGGATTCCAGCCGCTCGCGCAACTCTTTGTAGAACTCGTTTAGGCGGGTAACCTGCAACTGCCCGCCAGCCTTGCGCCGCCCCTTGCCGCGCAAGCCGGCGATGGCAGACAGCACCACCAGGATGGCAATCACCAGGGTGGCGGTTTTAGCGAGAAAGCTTGCGTATTCGGCAAGAAACTCCACGTTGACTCCTTATGAACCTGCGCCTGTACGGCGCGAAACTTTAGCAAGCATACCGGTGCGCCCGTGGCGCTGCCAGCTGCGGTAAACGCTGGCAACACAGTTCAAACGACCTTTTCAAACGCTTGTATGTTTTTTCGTTGACAGCCCGTCTGGCGCATCCTAACCTCGCAGCAACCTTCAAGCGGCCGGATACCTTCGTGGGCAACCTCTACCTCATCCGACATGGCCAAGCCTCATTCGGCGCAGACGACTATGACGTGCTGTCGCCGGTGGGCATGCGGCAAAGCCAGGCACTGGGTGAGCACCTTGCCCGGCTGGACCTGCGCCTGGACCGATGCGTGGCGGGTGACCTGCGCCGCCAGCAAGACACTGCGCGGCTGGCGCTGGAGGCGTTGCACGCCAATGGCTGCGCAGTGCCCGCCATTGAGACCGACCCTGCGTTCAATGAGTTCGATGCCGACGGTGTTATCCGTGCCCTGCTGCCCGGCTTGCTGGCCGAAGAGCCACAGGCCCTGCACATCCTGCGCAATGGCGCGCAGAACCGCAGCGAATTCCAGCGCCTGTTCGCCGTGATGGTGCAGCGCTGGCACGACGGCGAACAGGCCGACGACGGCCTGGAAACCTGGCAAGCGTTCACCACGCGAGTCCAGGGTGGTTTGCAACGTGTGCTGGACAGCGCCGGCAGTGGCGACAACATCGCGGTGTTCACCTCAGGAGGCACCATTGCCGCCCTGCTTCACCTGACTACTGGAATTACCCCCAGCCAGGCCTTCTCGCTGAACTGGCAGATCATCAACACGTCGCTCAGCCAGCTGAAGTTCCGCGGCCGCGACGTGGCACTGGCTTCCTTCAACAACCAGGCCCACGTGCAGTTGTTGAAGGTGCCGGAGCTCATTACCTACAGATGAGCCCGGCTTGTTGTGTCCCGATCGGGGACGTAAATCACTCAATAAGGAATACGCCATGACCTCCGTAGCTGATGCCGTGAAAAAGATGCAAGAGAAGTTCAATCCGTCTGCAGCCGAAGGCCTGGACCTGGTGTTCGGCTTCGACATCACCGACGAAGACAAGAAATACGCCCTGATCGTCAAGGACGGTACCTGCGACCTGCAGGAAGGCGAGAACCCGAACGCCAACTGCACCCTGGTGATGGACAGCGACACCCTCAAGGGCATCGTCAGCGGCGAGACCGACGGCATGCAGGCGTTCATGAGCGGCAAGCTTCGCGTTGAAGGCGACATGATGCTGTCGATGAAACTCAGCGAGCTGTTCCCTTCCTGAGTGATGGGCGCACCGCGCGAGACGAAAACCGAAGCCAGACCGGCTTCGGTTTTTTTTTGCCCGCCGTGGCGTATTCGGTGCAGTGATCGGCCGGCAACACGCAAACCTATAGGACACCTGGCACGCTTGTTCCAATGCCTCAAGGCCATTAGATTAGCCAATAATCCTTGCGATCGATAATAAGGTAAACGCATGACGCTCACCGATCAGTCCACTCAGGTACGCCCCGGCGAAGAACTCGACGCGGCCGTCATCGATCCTTACCTGAAGGCCAACATCGCCGGCCTTGAGGGCACACCACGCATCAGCCAGTTCCCCGGGGGAGCCTCCAACCTGACCTATCTGGTGGCGTACCCAGGCCGTGAGTTCGTGCTGCGGCGCCCGCCTTTCGGCCAGAAAGCCAAGTCGGCCCACGACATGGGCCGTGAGTTCCGCATCCTCAACCAGCTCAACAGCGGCTTTCCTTATTGCCCCAAGGCCTACGCCCACTGCACCGATGAAACGGTGATCGGTGCCGAGTTCTATGTGATGGAGCGGGTGAACGGCATCATCCTGCGTTCGGACATTCCCGCCGAACTGAACCTGGATGCCAGCCGTACCGAGGCCCTCTGCAAAAGCTTCATCGACCGCCTGGTAGAGCTGCATCAAGTCGACTACCAGGCCTGCGGCCTCGCCGACCTGGGCAAGCCCGAGGGCTATGTACAGCGCCAGATCGAAGGCTGGACCAGCCGCTACGAAAAAGCCCTGACACCCGATGCGCCGCGCTGGGAGCAGGTCATTGCCTGGCTGCGCGAAAAGATGCCGGCCGACCACCCTCGCCCAGGCATCGTGCATAACGACTACCGCTTCGACAACGTGATCCTCGATGCCGAAAACCCCATGCGCATCATTGGCGTACTGGACTGGGAGATGGCCACGATCGGCGACCCACTGATGGACTTGGGCAACAGCCTGGCCTACTGGATCGAGGCGAGCGACCCGGCGCCGGTGCAACTGATGCGGCGCCAGCCGAGCAATGCCCAGGGCATGCTGACCCGCCGCCAGTTCGTCGATTACTACGCCGAGCGTGCGGGCATCCGCCTGGACAACTTCGATTACTACTATTGCTATGGCCTGTTCCGCCTGGCGGGCATCGTGCAGCAGATCTACTACCGCTTCTACCACGGCCAGACTCAGGACAAGCGCTTTGCCCAGTTCATTCACATGAACCGGCTGCTGGAGCAGATGAGCCTGCAGGTAATAGCCAAGTCCACGCTCTGACGACAGACAACAAGGAAAACAGCATGTCCAAGACCCACCTGTTCGACCTCGATGGCAAGATCGCTTTCGTCTCCGGCGCCAGCCGCGGCATTGGCGAGGCCATCGCGCACCTGCTGGCCCAGCAAGGTGCTCACGTGATCGTTTCCAGCCGCAAGCTCGAGGGCTGCCAGCAGGTGGCCGACGCGATCATCGCCGCAGGCGGCAAGGCCACCGCAGTGGCCTGCCACATCGGCGAACTGGAACAGATCCAGCAGGTTTTCTCCGGTATCCGCGAACAGTTCGGCCGCCTGGACGTGCTGGTCAACAACGCCGCCACCAACCCGCAGTTCTGCAACGTGCTGGACACCGACGCGGGCGCCTTCCAGAAGACCGTCGACGTCAATATCCGTGGCTATTTCTTCATGTCCGTCGAAGCCGGCAAGCTGATGCGTGAAAACGGCGGCGGCAGCATCATCAACGTGGCGTCGATCAATGGGGTTTCGCCGGGGCATTTCCAGGGGATCTACTCGGTGACCAAGGCTGCGGTGATCAACATGACCAAGGTCTTCGCCAAGGAGTGCGCGCAGTTCGGCATCCGCTGCAATGCCTTGCTGCCTGGCCTGACCGACACAAAGTTCGCCTCGGCGCTGGTGAAAAACGACGCCATCCTCAACGCTGCACTGCAGCAGATTCCGCTCAAACGCGTGGCCGACCCCAAGGAAATGGCCGGCGCCGTGCTGTACCTGGCCAGCGATGCCTCCAGTTACACCACCGGTACAGCGCTTAATGTCGACGGAGGTTACCTGTCCTGATCAGGCCTTGATCGCCTGCAGGGTGTAACTCAGCGGCAAGCGCTCAGGCTCCCGGCGCAGGCGCCATTCGCCGTCGGCGCCTTTGTCCATCTGGCCGGGTAACGCCTCCCAGGGGATGCTCTGGTGCTCGACCAGTGCCGTCAGTTGCAGCCCTTGCGCCAGCAGGGCACTGACGACTTCGCCCAGACCATGGTTCCACTCATGGGTTTCGGTCTGGGTGAGGCGTTGATCGCTGTCGACGTAAGTCTGGTCGCTGTGCCAAACCGTCGGCGCTTCGTGCTCGAAGTAGGAATATTCCAATTGCAGCCGGTCCTGATGGTCTTCATTGACGGCCATCAGCATCGGGTGGCCATCGCGCAGAAACAGCCGACCGCCAGGTTTGAGCAAGGCCGCCACTGCCCGGGCCCAAGGCTCGATGCGCGGTAGCCAGCACAATGCACCGATTCCGGTGTAGACCAGGTCGAAGGTGCCTGCCTGCAGTACCTGATCGGCCTCATAGACATTGGCTTCTACGTAGTCGATGGCTGTGTTGCAACGCCCGGCAAGGCGCCGCGCCTGCATCAGCGAAGCTGCCGAATAATCCAGCCCGCACACCAGCGCGCCCAAGCGCGCCAGCGACAAGGTGTCGGTGCCGATATGGCATTGCAGGTGAGCGGTGCGCAGGCCCTGAATATCGCCAAGGCGTGGCAGGTCGAAGCGTACGGTCTGGGAAAGGTGCGCCGGCTGCTGGACCAACTGCTCGACCTCGTAGTCCTTCGAGGCAGCATGCAGCGGCGCGCGCTCATCCCAGCTGGCGCGGTTGAGTTGATGTGATCGGTCCATGCTGTACGTCCTTGTCGTTTGAGTTGCGGCCATCGGCACCTTGCCGAGCGTGCCCACGCAGGCGCCGGCAAAGCCCCTAATCCTGCAAACGTTACAGGCAGGTAGCCGCCGCCGCCCGCCGCTGCAGGGCCACGCCGTCATTCTTCTGCGCGTAGTAATCCACCCGCGTGCCGCCCGCTTGAGGATAGACATCCACGAACGACTCCGCTTCGCGGGTATACACCGTCAGCCCACCTTGCTTGCGCGGCTGCAGATAGCCGCTGGCGTCTTCCCCGAACACATCCTCTTTCTGCCAACTGAACTGGATGCACTGGGCCACCAACTCCGGCGCCTTTTGCGAATCGAGCTGTGCAGTCGGCTTGCCACCACGGGCCGTATCCATGGTCGCTGAAGCACAACCGACCAATACCAGCGCCGCAGCCATCGGCAGAATTGCTCGCATGTTCCATCCTCGGGACAAAAAGAAGGCGACTCTAGCACTGCGCAGCATCGCGAGTGAATTGTCGGATGGGGGCTGTTGTCGCAGATAAGGCATGCCATCTCAGGAGATTGAAATGAAAGTCCCTCGCCTTTTGCCTTCGCTGCTACTGGCCACCCTGCCCTGCCTGCCAATGATGGCGTCAGCCGCACCCTCGGCTCAAGAGAGCGTTACCGCACCAGAAACCCATAACCGCGAACTCAAAGTGGGCGACAAGGCCCCCGACCAGTACAAACGCGACGAAGCAGCCGTGGCCGACTGGAAAGCCAAGGGCCTGCCAGCACCGGAGAAAGAAAGCCACTGGGTACGCATGGGCGACCACTATGTGCTGGTGCAGATCACCAATGGCGTGGTGCTGGCCATCCACCCGGCGTCCTGACTCAACTGGCAGCGGTCAACGCCGCCATGTACACCGTGTTGCGCCCGGCTGCCTTGGCCTGATACAGCGCCGCGTCAGCCTGGGCAAGCAGGCTCGCGGTGGTGTCGTGCGGGCCAGGCACGCCGCACCACAGACCCACACTGAAGCGCAGCGTGATCTGGTCCCCGGCGAAGTGCGCCGGGCTGAGGGCAATGGCCTCCCTCAGGCCCTGCAGAGCTGCCATCGCGCCATTACGATCGGCTTGCGGCAACAGCAGCAGGAACTCCTCCCCCCCATAGCGGCCCAGACTGTCGCGGTGACGCAGGCGCTGCTCCAACTGCCGAACGCAATGGCATAACACCTCGTCCCCGGCCAGGTGCCCGTACAGGTCATTGATACGCTTGAAATGGTCGAGGTCGATCATCGCCACGGCCAAGCTGCTGCGCTCGCCACGGGCGCGGTCCAGCTCGACGGCAAAGCGCTCGAGAATCGCCCGACGGTTATAGGTGCCCGTCAGTACATCGCGCAAGGCCAGGTGCTTCAACCGCGATTCGCTGCGCTCCTTGGCCATCAGCACCAGGCCAATGGAGTACATCATCACCGTTACCGTACCGATAGCGACGGAAATGCTCTGCTTGAGGTTACTGCTGTCGTAGCGCATTTCCACGGCAGTGCCATTGATCACTGCCACCGCCCGCATGCCCAGCCCTACCAGGCTGACAAGGGCGCCAATCTGAAGCAACAGGTGCGCCCTGCCCGGCCGCTCCACATGGCGCCGCACCCAGTACAGGATCAGCGTGCACTGCAGCATCAGCACCAGCGTCGCCAGCAGCATGCGCGGCTCCACGGTGTCGAGCAGCAGCATCAGGCCCACCAACATGCAGACGGGAATGATGAAGACCTGCCGCCAGGGCACAGCCTGCTCGCGCACGCGAAACAGGCTGGCCGAATAGAAAGCCAGGGCCAATGAAAGCAGGCTGTTACCCACCCCATAGCTGAGCCACAGCGGGGCGTGACCATAGACGGTGTAGCAAACGTAGGCCAACGCATGGGCGAGCAAGCCGCAAGCGGTAAGCCAGAGGTTGTCGTGGCGATTGGACCGGCCGACCAGCAACAGGCAGAACGCCAGGATGGTCGCGACCAGTGCAACGGCGGCGAACAGCGTGGGTGTATGGGCGATCATCATGATTCACCGTGTGGCAGATGGCCGTCTTCTTTGCGGCCTGTGCGCAAGTCTAAGCGCGCTGCCACAGCCGAGCCATGACCGAGCGGGACAGAACAGCTGCCGGCAAGCACGCCATTGATCGTCACCGCAGCAAAAAATTGTCCGCTCAGGAAACCAAACGGATCGATCACAGTCTCAGCATGTGCCCCGTAAACCTAAGCGGATCAAGGACCTATATCGTGATGACCCGCCTTGCAAGTTTTTCTCTGATCGCCACTTTTCTATTGGTTGCCGGCTGCCACCATCATCACTACCACGATGACGAGGGTGGATGGCGCGACGGCGACCGTGATCACCGTCACCATCAGCGGCATGACCGAGACGATGATGATCGCCGCTACCGTGACCGCAACTACCGCTGACACTATTTTGCACCCCATTCTTAACCTGATGAATTTCCGAGGCTCCCTATCATGCGTCTGACTTTGCCTTCCCTTGCCCTTGGCCTGATGCTGTGCCAAGGCGCTTTCGCCGGTGACGGTACTGCCGCCATTGGCGGTGGCCTGGGTGGCGTCCTGGGTAATGTCGTCGGCCAACAGCTCGGTGGCAGCACGGGTGCAGCAGTCGGCGCAGGCCTTGGCGGCGCCGCGGGCAGCGCGGTGGCTGCGCGCAAAGGCAATCGCACCGAAGCCGCCATCGGCGGCGGCCTGGGCTCGGCGGGCGGTTCGCTGTTGGGCGGCAAGGTCGGCGGCTCGGCCGGCTCGACCATCGGCGCCGGCCTGGGCGGCGCGGCAGGTGGCGCGATTGGCAACCACCTGGGTGACAACAACGGCAAGAAGCATCGCCGGCACCGTCACTGATTCAGCACAGCCTTTGCGGGGCCGGCTTGCCGGCTCCTGCTTTCCGGCCCTCATCGTTCCCACAAGCTCCAGCGCCTGAACAAGGCAGCCCCCTCCACGCTGACCCTCATCAACACCCTCTTCACCACAAGCTGCCACACTGAATGCTACTGTCTTTCGTGCCCCCTTGAGTGAAGGAACACCCCCGCCCCATGAACCAGGAACTGCTCTGGGTCCTCGGCCTGTTGGCTGTCGTCATCGTGCTCTTCGTCATCAACCGACCACGCATGGACGTCGTCGCGCTGATGGTGATTCTCGCCCTGCCCCTGTCGGGCATCCTCACCGTGCAGCAGGCCTTGGCCGGCTTCAGCGACCCCAACGTGGTATTGATCGCAGCCTTGTTCGTGATCGGCGAAGGGCTAGTGCGGACCGGCATCGCTTACCGCATCGGCGAATGGATGAGCGACCGGGCCGGCAATAGCGAGGCACGCCTGCTGGTGTTGCTGATGGTATCGGTGGCCGGGCTGGGCTCGGTGATGAGTTCGACCGGCGTGGTCGCGATCTTTATCCCGGTGGTGTTGAGCATCGCCGCACGCCTGCAGATTTCGCCCAGCCGCCTGATGATGCCGCTGAGCTTTGCAGGCCTGATCAGCGGCATGCTCAGCCTGGTGGCCACACCGCCCAACGTGGTGGTGCACAGCGAGCTGGTGCGCCACGGCGAGCGAGGTTTCAGCTTCTTCAGCTTCACGCCCTTCGGCCTGGTGGTGCTGGTGCTGGGGGTCGGCTACATGCTGCTGACACGCCACTGGCTCAATGGCGAAATACGCAAGGACGGCCGAGTGGAAAGCCGCCGTACCCTGCTCGACCTGGTGCTGGACTACAAGCTCAACGGCCGGGAGCGGCGCCTGCGTATTCGCCCGCGCTCCCCGCTGATCGGCCATACCCTCGGGGAGTTGGAGCTGCGCACCCGGCATGGCGCCAACGTGATTGGCATCGAACGCCAGCACAAATTCACCACCAGGGTGATCGCAGCCGATTCGAGCACCGTCCTGCAGCAGGGTGATGTGCTGCTGCTCGACCTGTTCGCCAATCGCGACGACCTGCGCAACCTGTGCCAGACCATGCAGCTGGAACCGTTGCACTTCAAGGCCGCGTATTTCATCGACCAGTCCCAGGAGCTGGGCATGGCCGAAGTGTCCCTGCCGCCCGGCTCGCAACTGGTGGGTAAAAGTATCCTGAGCCTCGCCTTTCGTACCCGCTACGGCCTTAACGTGGTGGGCTTGCGCCGTGAGCAGAAGGCGATCGACGAGCGCCTGGTAGAAGAGCCCCTGCGCCTGGGCGACACGCTGCTGGTTGTCGGCCCGTGGAAGGCGGTGCGCCAGTTGCAAAGCCAGCCAAAGGACTTCCTGGTACTGAGCTTGCCTGCCGAAATCGACCAAGTGGCACCGGCCCGTACCCGGGCACCCTATGCCCTGATCAGCCTGGCGGTGATGGTCGGGCTGATGGTCAGCGGCGTGGTACCCAATGTGATCGCCGCGTTGATCGGCTGCCTATTGATGGGGGCCGGGCGTTGCATCGATATGAACAGCGCCTACCGCGCCGTTCACTGGCCAAGCCTGATATTGATCGTCGGCATGCTGCCCTTCGCCCAGGCGCTGCAGCAGACTGGGGGCATCGACCTGGCAGTGGGCGGGCTGGTCAGCCTGTTGGGCGACGCCGGGCCGATCGCCATGCTCGTCTGCCTGTTCATGGTCACAGCAGTGATCGGCCTGTTCATCTCCAATACGGCGACCGCAGTACTGATGGCACCCGTGGCGATCAGCACCGCGGCCCAGCTGGGCCTGTCGCCGTATCCGTTCGCCATGATCGTGGCCCTGGCCGCATCGGCGGCGTTCATGACCCCGGTTTCCTCGCCGGTGAATACCCTGGTGCTCGGCCCGGGCCAGTACCGCTTCGCCGACTTCGTCAAGGTTGGTGTGCCCTTCACTGTGCTGGTGATGCTGGTAGCGGTGGTGATGGTGCCGTGGTTCTACGGTCTATGAAGCGAGAGGTTTTTGGCCGTTATCCTGCGCGATCGCGGCAGATTGACATGAAGCGGCCGCTGGAAACACACTGACACGTTATCGCTCCAGGTGCCCTAGGCCGTTGCCCTGGATTTCGTCTCCGCTTGTCGGTCGAGCCTATGGTTTATTCAGCCAAATCGCGCGTGTTGCCCTATGTCGCTCTGTTCGGCCTGACCTTCGCCCTGACCCTGGGCGGTATTCTGGCGCGGCCGATCGAGTCCTTGTCGTTGTTCTGGCCCGTCAATGCGGTACTGACCGGCGTGCTCTTGCGCTACCCGCGCCAGGCCACCCTGCTGGGGTTCACGTTGGTCTGGCTGGGCATGGTCGCCGCCGACCTGGCCTGCGGCAGCGCCTGGCCGCCAGCGCTGTGGCTCAACCTGTGCAACCTGAGCGTCATAGTGACCGTGTGGCTACTGCTATCACGCTTGCCGCGCCTGCACCGGCGCATGCGCAGCCCGCGTGGGGTGCTCAGTGTATTCGGCGCCTGCGCGGCCGGTGCGACGGTGGCGGCGAGCCTGGCCTGTGTTATGGCTACACCCTGGTTCGAGCAATCGGTGCGCGCCACCTGGCTGGCCTGGTTCAGCGAACAATTCTCGACGGCGGTGCTGCTCCTGCCGGTCCTACTGACGGCACCCTCCACACGGGCACTGGTGCGCAGCAGCGCCCAGGCGGTAGCCATGGCACCTTTATTGGTGCTGCTGGCCTCGCTGGCCTTCAGCATCGCCTTCGGCGGGCCAGGCGGGATTGCCTTCCCGATCGCGGCACTGCTGTGGTGTGCATGGACCTACTCACCGTTTCTGGTTTCGCTGCTGACCCTGATTGCCGGGAGCACGCTGATCGTCGCGGTGGCGCAGAACCTGATGCACTTCAGCGTGCCGCAAAGCGAGCTTGGGGTCACCACACTGATGTCGGCTCGCCTGGGCATCGCCATGCTGATCCTCGGGCCACTGGTGGTCGCCTGTGTCAGCCAGACCAATCGCAGCCTGCTCGCGCGCCTGGCGCATCAGGCCACCATCGATCACCTGACCGGCGCGCTGACCCGCAGCGCCTTCAGCCGCCGCGCCAACGCCCTGCTCGACAGCCGGCAAAAACATGCACAGGCGCTACCGCTGACCTTGATGATGCTCGATATCGACCATTTCAAGTCGATCAACGACCGCCACGGCCACGGCGTGGGCGATCAAGTGCTTCGCCTGTTCGCCCGGACCCTGCAAGACCAGTTGCACGGTGGCGAGCTACTGGCGCGCATGGGCGGTGAGGAGTTTGTGGTACTGCTGCCAGGCCTGGCACCGGAGCGCGCCAGCTTCACCGCCGAACGCCTGCGCAGAGCAGTCCAGGACCTGCACCTGGCACAGGGCGACGGGCGCCTGCAGATCACCGTCAGTATCGGCCTGGACGGCTGCGCCGGGCACGAGCCGGCGCCGAACCTGGACGACCTGCTGGCCCGTGCGGACCAGGCGCTGTACCGCGCCAAGGCCTACGGCCGCAATCGTGTCGAAGTGGCGAAGGCGCAGCGCCAGGTGATTTGACTCAGCCTATCAGCAAGTCCCAGGACAGCTTGGCGATCAGCACGCACAGCAAGACCAGGAACAGCCCGCGCACAAAGCCTGCGCCCTTGCGCACGGCCAGCCAGGTCCCGGTCAGCGCTCCAAGCACGTTGCATGCGGCCATGGGCAAAGCAATGGCATACAGCACATTGCCCGAGGGCACGAAGAACACCAGCGCCGCGAGGTTGGTGGCGATGTTGACCACCTTGGCCGATGCCGAAGCGTGCAGGAAATCCAACGCGAAAAAGCGAATGAACAGGAAGATCAGGAAGCTGCCGGTACCCGGCCCGAACAGGCCGTCGTAGAAACCGATGGCGCCGCCGATCAGTACCGCCAGGCATTGCTCCTTGCGGCCGATCTTCGCCGGCGCGTGCAAGGTGCCGAAATCTTTCTTGCAAAAGGTGTAGATCGCCATCAGCACGATCAGCACCAGCACGGCTGGCCGCATCACGCTGGGCGGCACCAGCGACACCGTGGCGGCCCCTGCAAACGACATGATGAACGCACTGAGCGCCGCCGGCACGATCAACCCCCAGTCCAGGGTGACCTTGCGAATGAACGAGCGCGCTGCGAACGCCGTGCCGCATACCGATGCCAGTTTGTTGCTGCCCAGCAAGGCCGCAGGTTGCGCCGTGGGCAGTACATTGAACAGTGCCGGAATCTGAATGAGCCCACCACCTCCGACCGCAGCATCGATGAGGCCGGCGGCAAAAGCGAACAGGGAGAGTACGGCGATATCCATGATGGCGCGGGTTCCAGGCAGTGAAAGCAGACTGCAAGGCTAATCAAAATGGCGCGCCTGTGTTGAAATGCCACATTGCGAAAACTGCAACCAGGAGACACCCATGGCATTGGACATGCTGCGCGAAATTCAGGCGTTCGTCAGCGTCGCGCACAAACGCAGCTTCGTCGCCGCTGCGCGCGCCCTGGGCCGCTCGCCCAGCGCCGTTACACGGGCGGTGCAGGCCCTCGAAGACAACACCGGGTGCAAGTTGCTCAACCGCAACGCCAACGCGGTGACCCTGACCGATGCCGGCGAGCGACTACTCCCCCATGCCGAGCGCTTGCTTGATGTGCAACGTGATGCCGCGGATGAATTGGCCGCACTCAGTGGCAGCGCCCAAGGCTGGATCCGCTTCGGCGTGCCGCAACTGCTTGGCGAACACGTGCTGCCCGGTGTGCTGGCGGCGTTTTCCCAGCGCCACCCACAGGTAACGCTGGACGTGCACTACCGTGACGAGGCGCTCGACCCATTGCTGGGCAAGCTTGATTTCGTGGTGCGCGGCGCGTTTCCACAATCAAGCGAGCTGATCGGTTATCCACTGTGGCGGTACCAGCGCCATCTCTATGCCAGCCCGGACTACCTGGCGCGCCATGGCATGCCCAAGCGGCCAGAGGATCTGGCTGACCATTCGCTGATCCTGCATACCGCCCCGCGCATTCTCAAGGCCTGGCACTTTTCCCGCGACGGCCGAATTACCAGCCTGCGCCCCCATCCAAGGCTGCGACTGAGCTCAGGCGATGCGGTCTATCACAGTACGCTGGCCGGTGCCGGCATTGCCCGCCTGGCCGACTGGGTGGGCGAAGCACAAGTCAGCGCCGGCCGTTTGGTACGTGTTTGCGCTGATTACCGGCTGACATCCAGTACCGGCCAAGACCCGCAAATGCACGCCGTGTATCCTGCCGGCGAGTTGCCAGCGCGGGTCCGTGAGCTGCTGCTGGCATTGCGCGAGGCAGGCAACGGGGGCAGCCGGCAGGCACGCTGACATCTGTTCAAAATCTGCTCAATTCAACAGAAGCCGCAAACGGCTTGGCTTACAGCATTTTATCCACAGACCTACCCACGTTTTTTGTGGACAGATTTCCCCGCGTAAAGAAGGACTTATCGCACGCGCAGCAGTGCTGCATTCGCCGCCTTGACCAGTTCGATCCACTCAACCGCACTGATCACGCCAGATTGTTCCAGCGCATCGGCACTGCGCAACGCCTGGTCGTATTCGTTTTCTTCGAGAATACCTGCGGCCAGGAAACGGCTACGCCACTCCAGCAGCGCTGAAGGGTCCTTCTTGCATTCCATCTATCTATCGACTCCAAGGTAAAAGGCCGGCCCACTGCCGCGACTCATTATGACGCGAGCGGGAGAGTACACGAGGCCTTTTCACTTGAGAATGACTTGCAGCTACCGCCAGTCTAACGGTATACCAAGGACCACTGCCGTGGCGGCACGACGCGGGCCCGCGCGAGAAAATAGCCAGGCCGCAGGGAACGGTGTCAGCCGGGGGGGATGGTGCCCAGCAGGCCTACCAAAAGGGTCAGCAGCAGAAAACCACCCAGAAACAGCGCGAGCTTGCCCATCAGAACCTCTTCAACGTGATAGCGGGAATGAAGGCATTGTCGGCGCAGAGCTGATATGGATACAGAGTCAGGTCGGATGAAAAAAAGCGTATCAGATGCGCTCGCGGTCACCGCGACGCAGATAAGCGCCCGGTCGACCGTGATCGCCAAGGTGGCAGTGGGTTCGTAGGCGTTCACAAGAGCGAGTTCGACCTGCCCGCCCCCGCACAATTGCAACTTTAAGTTTCAGCGCAGACTGGCCAGCCCGCCAACACCATCGTGCCTACTTGAACGGCTTGGTCATCGCCGGCTCAGCAATTACGGGCATCCGCCGCACGTCTGATCTACACGAATAGAAATAGCCCCTCGTTAATTTGTAGGAAGTTTTCCCCTCGGCTGTAGGCCGCATCTTGCTGCTGAGTATGTGCTGTATGAAACCTCAGTTTCCGCTGCGATATCGAACTGCTAGGTTCCATTTTTCCTACAACGGCACGGAAGCCTTCAGCATGAGGGAAACATGGACCAGTTCAATACTTCTGGCCTGGGTCTGCAAAAATGCCTGCTCGCATTACGCAAGGAGCGGGATCTTCTGAAAGCACAGGGCAAAGATGAGGAGGCGCAACGGCTTACGCGTAAAATCGCGGGGATGGAGGCGACGCTGGCAGGGATGCCCCTGGAGATGAGGCCGGTGACACTGCAGTAGCCCTGTCCGTGTGCCGATGCTCGCTCGTCACCACTGCGGGCTGGATATCGAGCGCCGCCCGCGCGGCGCACGATACTTGAGTGGGTCGCGGACAGCTTTGGCCGCGTGGCCATCGCCCCCTAGCTTTTGGCGCAGATGGTGCTGGAGACCCCAGCACTAAAAATCCACTTTGCCCCGCCCCGCCTTGACATTGCTCCGCCTGGCTTTGCCTTCCAGGCGACGGGTCTTCGAACCAAGGGTCGGCTTGGTGGGACGGCGTTTCTTCTCGGTCTTGCCGGCATTGATGATCAACTCGGCAAGGCGCGCCAGTGCGTCAGCACGGTTCTGCTCCTGCGTGCGGTACTGCTGCCCTTTGATGATCAACACCCCCTCGCCGGTGATGCGGCTGTCACGCAGCGCCAGCAACCGTTCTTTGTAGAAGTCGGGTAACGAAGAGGCCGGGATGTCAAAGCGCAGGTGCACGGCGCTGGATACCTTGTTGACATTCTGCCCACCCGCGCCCTGCGCGCGGATGTAGGTCAGTTCGATTTCGGCATCCGGTATCTGTACGTTGTTGGAGATGGTCAGCATGATCAGGCCCTTGCAATTCCCCCCGATTATCGCAGGGTTCGCCGCTGCCCCATAGAAGACCTTGATTACAGGAGAGGTGCCGGTCGGTACAGTCAGCCCGTTTTTGCAGCCCTGTAGCTGATCACCGCCGGCACATGCCGCCGCCAATCCCTATGGATCAAAACAGCGAAAGCGGGTAGTTGAGGATCAAACGATTTTCATTGAAGCTTGTGTTGGTGCCCCAACCCCGACGCAACGTCGAGTTACGCCATTTGATATTCAAATCCTTGAGCGCGCCAGCCTGGAACACATAAGCCACCTCGGTCTCCCGGCCCCACTCCTTGACGCCCGACTCCCCGCCCACACGAATACCGCTCCCTTTGATATAGCGGTTCATAAGCACCAGGCCCGGAATACCCACAGCCACGAAATTGTAATCGTGGCGCACCTGCCAGGAGCGCTCGTTGGCATTTTCGTAGCTGGAGCTGAAGCTGTCGTTGGCCAATGAGCCACCCGACGTACCGTTGATTTTCATCCAGCCATCTGCACCGGAAACCTTCTGCAAGCCGATGTAGAAGGTATTCGCGCCGTACATCGCTGAGAACAACCCGGACCAGGTCCGGTTGTCGAGATTCCCCGCCAGCGCCTGCCCGTCTTCCTTGCCCGTGTACCATTGAAGGTTGGCACCCAGCGTCCATTTACCAATGGGCTGGCTGTGTGTGACCTGTATCATCTGCTGGCGGTAGATATCCTTCAGCTCGGCCCCCCACCCGCCCAGCATCGTCCGTTTGTCATTGAACGTATACTCGCCGCCAACAAAGTTGAAGCGGTCGGAAGTGACGCCTGGCTTCTGCGCAAGGAACATATCCTCCATGCTCGCATCATTTCGTGGGCTGTTGGCACGGAACTGGCCGCCATACAGGGTAAGGTTTTCGATTTCTCGAGAAGTGACCTGCGCACCTTTGAACGTCTGCGGTAATGATCGTCCGTCATCTGAACGCAAGATAGGCAGTGTCGGCATCCATTCGCCAACCTTCAACTCTGTAGCCGAGATTCGCGCTTTTCCAGCAATCGCCAGGCGCCCATAATCATCGGCCGCGCGACCATCGTCATGAATGGGTAGCAACTGTGTGCCAGGCGTGCCACGGCCACCGTCAAGTTTCACAGCGTAGAGCCCCATGGCGTCCACACCAAAACCTACCAGGCCTTGGGTGAAGCCGGATTTATAGTTCAAGATGAACGCTTGGCTCCACGCCTCTGCCTTGCTTTGGCTAGCCGAGTCACTGACATAATTACGATTGATATAATAATTACGCAGGCTCAACCCAGCAGACGAATCTTCTATAAATCCGGACTCAGCCGCTGCCTGCGCGCTGATGGCAGCACTCAGCAGCGGCACGACGAAAAACACGTTTGCATGGTTGAATTGTTGTACGGATGCGCGGATTTTCATTTTTATTATTTCCATCACAGACATTTGATATGAACGCAACCCTTCACGCTGAATACTCAATCAACGAGTGTTCATACGCGCCTCTTCTTTATTCTTTGAATAATGCAAGCCTGCATGGCTGCAGGCTTCGTGCTGCGCCCTCCCTGCGCAGCACGTGGATCACAGCTGCCGCGCGGTGGTTGCGACTTCCAGCAGTCCACGACGGCCGAGGCTGTCAATCAATGAGCGCAGGCCGAACTCCCACTGCGGTGCCAGATCGCTGGTGGTCACCCGATTGGACAGGGAACCCAGTTGCGCGCTGCTGATGGTCACCACATCGCCCCGCTTGTGGGTGAAACCGCTGCCGGGCTGATCACGGTCCTGCTTGGGGGCAAACAGCGTACCGAGGAACAGCACCAGGCCGTCGGGATACTGGTGGTTTTCGTTCAGGGTCTGCTTCACCAAATCCTCCGGGTCACGGCTGATCTGGCGCATGGAACTGCGCCCAGAGAGAATGAAACCGTCTTCCCCTTCTACCTTCAGGTCGACTTCAGCGTTGCGTACATCGTCCAGGCTGAAGGTTTCGTCGAACAAGCGCAGCAGAGGCCCCAGCGCGGTGGAAGCATTGTTGTCTTTGGCCTTCGACAGGAGCAACGCGCTACGGCCTTCGAAGTCTCGCAGATTGACGTCGTTGCCGAGCATGGCGCCTTTGATGCTGCCCTCACTCGACACCGCCAACACCACTTCGGGTTCTGGGTTGTTCCAGCTCGAGCCGGGGTGGATGCCGATCTCAGCGCCGTGACCGACCGCCGACAGCGGCTGGGCCTTGGTGAACACTTCAGCATCTGGGCCAATCCCCACTTCAAGGTACTGTGACCACAGGCCCTGCTCCATCAATACCTTGCGCAGCGCCTCGGCCTGGGCAGAACCTGGTACGACCTGCGACAGATCAGCGCCGATGCGGCTGACCAGGTTGGCCCGCACCGCATCAGCCTTGGCCGGGTCGCCTTTGGCTTGTTCTTCCACAACACGCTCCAGCAGGCTGGTCGCGAAGGTCACGCCTGCAGCCTTGACCGCTTGCAGGTCTATGGGGGCCAGCAGCCACGGCTGGCGGGGGTCACGGCGAACCGAATCACTGTTGGCCAGCAACGGCTCCAGTTCGGCCAATGGTTCAGCCAGCGGTATACCCCGTAGGTAGGCCACCGGGTCGGCCTCCTCCAACAGGGCTGAGACGGTCGCTACGTAGCGGCTGATGTCGTATACGGCGCCGGCCTTGACCAGCACCACCGCAGGCCCCTGCTCCGGTAGCCAGACACGCCCCACCCAGCTGCCGGTTTCAAATACGCTGGCGCTGTGGCGCAATGGTCGTGGCGCGCCGTCATTCAATCGTTCGGTCATCTGTTTACCCTTACTGTATCCGTCGAAAAGAGGAGTAGGCTTGCGTCCGTCAACTCAAGGCTGCGGTGCTGGGCTTACCGTCGACCAAGCGCTCGATACCCAGTGGGTTGGCGTTCTGCAGAGCAGCCGGCAGCAAAGCATCCGGCAGGTTCTGGTAGCACACCGGGCGCAGGAATCGGTCAATGGCCAAGCTGCCGACGGAGGTGCCACGGCTATCGGAGGTTGCCGGGTAAGGACCTCCATGGACCATGGCATCGCAAACCTCTACGCCGGTGGGGTAGCCGTTGAGCAGGACGCGACCCGCTTTGACCTCAAGCTTGGCAAGGAGGTGGCTGTAGGTGACCAGGTCTTCACTGTCTGCCTGCAACGTGGCCGTCAACTGGCCCTGCAGCGCTTCGATCGCTCGCACTAGCTCCTGCTCGTCAGCGGCTTGGACAACCACGGTGCAAGGGCCGAATACCTCTTCCTGCAACAGTTCGTCATGCTCCAGCAGCAGGCTGACATCCGCCTCGAAGAGGTGTGGTTGCGCCTGATTACCGTGTTGCGCTGAGCCGCTGAGCCGGCTGACCCGCGGATGAGCCAGCAATGCCTGGATGCCTTTGCCATAGCTGTTCAACGTGCCTGGATTAAGCATCGTTTGCGCAACCTGTTCAGCCATGAGCCCGGCCAAGTCGTTGATGAACGCGCTGAACGCCGGCGAGCGGATACCCAGAACCAGGCCCGGGTTGGTGCAAAATTGCCCACAACCCTGCACAACGGACGCAGTCAACTCCTTGGCAATGGATGAGCCGCGATTGGCCAGTGCCTGAGGCAGCACCAGCACTGGGTTGATGCTCGACATTTCTGCGAACACCGGGATCGGCTGCGGCCGTGCGGCAGCCATGTCACACAGCGCGCGACCACCCTTGAGTGAACCGGTAAAGCCCACCGCCTGGATGCCCGGATGCTTGACCAGCGCCTCTCCGACGCCACTGCCGAAAATCATGCTGAACACACCTGCTGGCATGCCCGTGCGTTCGGCTGCCCGGACCAGCGCTTGCGCCACCCGTTCAGCAGTGCCCATATGGCCGCTGTGCGCTTTGAACACCACTGGGCAGCCCGCAGCCAAAGCGGCGGCGGTGTCCCCGCCGGCGGTGGAGAAGGCCAAGGGGAAATTGCTGGCGCCGAACACCGCCACCGGCCCCACGCCAATTCGGTATTGACGCAGATCCGGCCGCGGTAGCGGGGTACGCCCTGGCAACGCCTGGTCGATGCGAGCACCGTAGAAATCGCCACGACGCAACACCTGGGCAAACAAGCGCATCTGGCCACTGGTGCGACCGCGCTCCCCCTGAATCCGGGCGGCGGGCAATGCGGTTTCCTGGGAAACCAGCGTAATGAAGTCCTCACCCAGCGCGTCGAGCTCATCGGCAATGGCGTCGAGGAACTCGGCACGGCGGCTTGCCGCCAGGTTTCGGTACGTTGCAAAAGCGGACACAGCACCCGCTACCGCAGCGTTTACTTCCTCCACAGTGGCTTGGCGAAACCCGCCGGGTAGGCGCTCGCCGGTCCCCGCGTCAATGCTGAACACCAGGCTGTCACCCTGGCCACTGCGCTGGCCTGCAATAAAATTGTATCCACTGACATTCATAGGTTTATGGCCTCAAAATTGGTATGCAGGGCGATCAGGTCACGGCTCCGATCTGCCAGGGCACGAACTCGTTTTGCCCATAGCCGTGCTGTTCGCTTTTGCTGCGCTCGCCTGATGCGATGCGCAACATGTGGTCGAAGATGTAGGCGCCGCGTTCTTCGATGGTGGTGGAACCATCGGCAATGCCGCCGCAATTGACGTCCATGTCTTCCTCCTGATGCTCGAAGACACGGTTGTTGGTCGCCAGCTTGATCGAGGGCGCCGGCGCGCAGCCGTAAGCCGAGCCCCGGCCGGTGGTAAAGGCAATCAAGTTCGCCCCCCCTGCCACCTGGCCAGTGGCGGAAACCGGGTCATAGCCTGGTGTATCCATGAAAACCAGCCCGTGCGCCCGCACTGCTTGTGCGTATTCGTAGACGTCGACCAGGTTGGTGGAGCCGGCTTTAGCGACTGCGCCCAGAGACTTTTCCAGGATGGTGGTCAAGCCACCGGCTTTGTTACCGGCCGAGGGGTTGTTGTTCAGCTCGGCGTTCATCCGCTGGCAGTACGCCTCCCACCAATGGATACGCGCGACCAGCTTCTCGCCGACCTCGCGGCTGACTGCGCGCCGTGTCAGCAGATGCTCTGCCCCGTATATTTCGGGGGTTTCGGAAAGAATTGCGGTACCACCTGCGGCCACCAGACGGTCGACCGCATTGCCCAGCGCGGGGTTGGCAGTAATGCCTGAATAACCATCGGAACCACCACACTGCAGGCCGACCACCAAGTGGCGGACGCTGACCGGCTCACGCTGAACCTGGTTCGCTTTGTTCAACAATGATTTGACCTGCTCGATACCGGCAGCAATGGTCTTCGAAGTCCCCCCTATTCCCTGGATGGTGAAGGTACGCAACTGCGCACTGGCCTCAAGGCCATGGGTTTCGAGCAGTGTTTCGATCTGATTGGTTTCACAGCCCAGGCCGATAATCAGCACGGCGGCAAAATTAGGATGTATGGCATAACCGGCCAAGGTGCGGCGCAGCAGCCCCAGTGACTCGCCGCCAGGGTCGACCGCACAGCCGGAACCATGTGTCAGGGCCACTACACCGTCAATGTTTGGATGATCGGCCAAAGCCTCGGGGTGGATATCGCGCCGGAAATAGTCGGCCACTGCACGCGCGACAGTTGCAGAGCAGTTCACCGAGGTCAGAATACCGATGTAGTTACGCGTAGCGACCCGGCCATCCTCTCGCACAATGCCTTGAAACGTCGCCTCAGTGGCTGGCTGGCTGCGCAGATCGACACCAAAGGCATAGTCGCGGTCAAACTCGCCCATCTGCACGTTGTGCACATGCACATGATCACCCGCGTTGATAGCCTGCGAGGCAAAACCGATAATTTGCCCATAACGGCGCAGCGGCTGGCCATGCTCTACCCGCTCGGTGGCAACCTTGTGGCCTGACGGAATTGGCTGCCCTACGGTGATGCCTTCGGCTTCCAGATACTGGCCCTGCGCAAGCGGCTGCCGAGCGATGAGAACATTATCCAGTGGGTTCAAGCGAATGACCGCAAGATCACCCGTTTTAGCGATGAGTTGCATAAAACCTCTCAGTGCGTCACGGCGAGCTTCTTGTTATGGCTTGGTCCGGATAACCGGACTTTATTGGTGCACCTTAAGAACTTTTGCTGAACATTCCCAATGAGATGATTTGATCATTTGATAACGGAGCGTTATCGCATCTGTCTTATGCGCAGGAAAATCGATCACCCCACGTAACATATTCGCCCCGTCGCCGGACCCCTTCTATAAGGATGTCGACGAACAGGCGAGCAGAAGCGCTCAGCGTTTCATCCTTACGCGTCACTACGCCATACTCAAGTGGCGACAGTGTTAGCGAACAGGGCAACTCTTTAAGAAGCCCACTTGTAAGTTGAGCGGCAATCATTGAGCGCGGCAGCATGGCAATCATCGGCGCAGACTGCAGCAATTGCAGAAACACTGACATCGAGACAGTTTCGACACTGTCCGGGGGTGTGGGGATGCCGACGACTTTGAAAGCTTGCTCCAAGCGGTCGCGGATCGGCGTGCCAACGGGGTACAGCACCCACGGCCAATCACCCAAGGCCGCAGGGTCAATACTCACCTGCGTATTGAGCGGGTGCGAATGGTTGACCACAAGGCTGAAGGGTTCGGGCTCTAAAGGCTGGAAATCGAATAACGCGTGGAAGCGCTCATCAGTGAAGCGGCCAATCATGATGTCGAGTTTTTTTTGCTCCAGCAGGGCCAGCAGGTGATCGCTTGATTGCTCGATAACCTCAATCGACAGCAACGGGTAGCGAGCCTTGATAGCAGCGATTGCTTGCGGCAACACCTGCGCAGTTGACGCGAAGATTCCACCCACACGCAAACAGCCATGACCGCCATTGCGCAGGCGGTTGACCTGATCGACAAATTGTTGCGACTCAGCCAAAGCATTTTGAGCGAACCGAATAACATGATCGCCGAGTTCGGTTGGGGACATGCTCCGCGGCAGCCGCTCGAACAGTGCAAAGCCGAACTGCTGCTCCACGTCTCGCAGCATCTTGCTCAAGGCAGGCTGGGTGAGGCTCATACGTGTTGCCGCAGCATGCATATTGCGCGTGCGTGCGAGCGTGTCGATCAGCATTAAATGCTTATATCGAATACCGTTGCAAAAACTGGAATGGGTCATATCCGGCGGCATCAACAACTACTCCCAATTCGGTAACGTGTATATATGCCACCTGCAAGTCGTACACCGAGCTCGACCCGACGGTTTCCCACGTCATTCCGAAAAAAGAGAGGGCGCCCTAAGCAATACCTATTGCGCTGGCAGGCGCGCCCCGGTGAGGAAAACGCGAAACACAGTCTGATTATTGCAAGTCAGCCATTATCATCCCGCGCTCGAAGGTGTTTTGCAGCGCGTATATTCCAGTTGATAAAGTGTCGTGGCGAGTTGCGTTTCAGGCACGTCCAGCAAATTGCCAACGGCAGCGACCAATTGCTCTCTGGCATGGCCTACATAATCGGCGGCGCAGCCTTCGATGATGATGATCCAGGATGGGATTTCAGTACCCTCCGACCGGGCCTTTTTCTCTGCGGTCTCAACCTTGCTCACGGCTTCATCGGCGGTGCACAGATGAACCCCCGTGATCCCTTGAGCATCCGTCAGCGGAGGCAACAACCGATCACGCAACGCTTGCAGGACGTCTTCGTGGCGTTCGGCGCTTACATTGAAGCGGAGGGTAACCAGGTAAGCGCCATTTCCCACCCCGGCGGTGTAGTGCACGTCACAGATCGATCGTGCGACATTGCGGTAAGACTGCACGACTTTCTGCGTCCAGGGTGTCGGCGCATTCAGGCGCGCCAGATAATCTGGCCCCCCTAACACGTCAACGGTATCGGCCTCGTACAGGTTGAAATAGACAGGCCCAGCATCGAGTGCGATGTATCGCCGCCCGCGCTGAAAGCCGGGGATCGCCGCGCGCTCTGGCATGTGCTCCCGGTTATGCCACTCGTAGAACTCATCGCGCGCCTCGGGCAAAAGGTCATGCCAAATTGCAACTACACCTGTTCCAGCAAAGCTCATATCGTTGTCTCCGGGATCAATCAACGTTAGGGTAGCGACCGTCAACCCAGGCTGCGCCCATCTCCGAAACATAGGGAACGACTGTCTGGGACTGCTCACCCAGGCCCGCTCCACCGACGCGCATGACATCCCCGGCCTTGAGAAACACGTGGGGTTTCTGGCCCAGACCTACGCCGGGCGGCGTGCCGGTGATGATCACGTCACCCGGCAGCAGTGGCATGAAACGGCTGAGGTAGGACACGATGTGAGCCACGCTGAAAATCATCGTCCGCGTGTTACCGTTCTGATAACGCTTGCCGTTCACTTCCAACCAGAGGTCGAGGTTCTGCGGGTCGGCGATTTCATCGCGAGTCACCAGCCAGGGGCCAAGCGGCGCAAAGGAAAAGCTGCTCTTACCCTTGGTCCATTGCCCTTCGTACTCCAGCTGATAGGCGCGTTCAGAGACATCGTTCGCCAGGCAGTAACCGGCGATATGATCCAGCGCTTTGCTTTCTTCAACGTGCCAGGCGGGTGAACCGATGACGATCGCCAGTTCGACTTCCCAGTCGAGCTTCTTCGCATCACCAGGCAGGATCACAGGGTCGTTTGCCCCGCTGATCGACCCCGTGTGCTTGTTGAACACAACGGGCTGGCTCGGAATCGGCGTGTTGGTTTCGGCTGCATGGTCTGAGTAATTGAGGCCGATACAGATCAGGTTCGGCACGCTACCCACGCACGGGCCCAGACGTGTACCGGCCGGTACCAGTGGCAGACGCTCCGTGTCGATGCCACGTAGTTTTTCGAGACTGGAAGGCGACAGCGCTGCGGCGTCGATATCATCCACGATGCCAGAAAGATCCCTGACCTGTCCTTGAGCATCCAAAATCCCAGGCAGTTCTTGTCCTGGCAAACCGAAACGAACCAAGCGCATACGTTACTCCTCAAGCGTTGAAAAAAAGACAGACAGGGATCCTGCCTCGCCGAACTGGATGTCCAGCGGCTGGTGGGTGGGAACTTCGAGTAGCCCTGCATAGGACCCGGTGATCACGACCTGACCCGCTTGCAGGTCGATGCCATGTGCAGAGAGAAAATTTGCTAACCAGACGATCGGCGAGACAGGGTCTTGATCCGGGTGGGTGCCGGCAATGCTCACAGGCTCTACCCCCGGATGGCTCAGCGTCACATCAAGGTGAGTGGGCAAATTGTTCGAGCTCAGCGACATTGCGCGTGGCCCCAGCACTAGCCCATGGTTGAACAACCCGTCAGCCAGCAACTGCTCGAACGGAACCTTCTGCGGATCGGTGTACCGCGAGTCGATGACTTCGAGTGCAAGGTGTATCTGACTGATCGAGCGCGTGATGTCGTCGGCCGTGTAGGGAGCCGCGCGGGCAGGAAGACCGGCACCCAGCACGCAAGCAAGCTCGGGTTCGATTCGCACCTTGGAAGCTGCGAAGCCCAGAGGGTACTGGTCGCAACTCACGATGCTATCGGTATAGATGGGCGCGACTATCCACTTGCCAGGTTTGGGCAGTGCGCATTTCCAGCCACCCACTTTTTTCCCGGCCAACACACCCACATGCTGCTGTATCTCAAAGCCTTGCTCCAGGCTCAACGACGCCTCATGAAAGGGCAATGCATCCAAGCGATCACCGGTTTGGCGAGCGTTCGCCAGGGATGCGGCGGCTTGCAGCAGGATGGACTCAGGCACATCAGCTGATTGGCTGCTCAGTTCCATGAGATTCACCCGTGCACACTGGGTTGCCGAGGCCAAACCGTACCTAGCTTGTTCGCAGCATCCTCGAGCAGGGCATGCAATTCGTCGTAGCGGTCTGGATGCATGCGCAATACCGGGCCGGCGATGCTCATGGTCCCGACTACAAGGCCAGAAGGAATCATCTTCACCGGAACCGCGATCGCCCACACGCCAGCCTCGGCCTCTTCTACAACAAGCCCATAACCCCGTGATCGTGTCGCCGCCAAGTCGGCAAGCAAACGTTCGACGGTATTGATGGCCTTGGGGCCCTTCCCTACACCCTGGTCTTTACCCAGACCGTCGCGGATAGCAATTTCGACCGCTTGCTCGTCTGGCATGGATGCAAGCCAGGCTTTGCCGTTTGCAGTGGTGTACAGATTGATTGGCTGATCCATGGCTGGCGAGTACATCAAACCAGGTGCAGCGCCTTGGGCGGAGGCCAGCCAGGACAAACCGCCTTCGCAGACGACAGTCAGGCGTACCAGCTCATGCGATAACGACGCTACATGTTCAATTATCGGCTGAACAAGCTCCGGCAACCCGATGCCGTTCAGGTAACGCTGCCCCAACAGTGCCAACTTGAGTGTCAGGCGGTATTGGGAGGTCGCCTCGTCCTGCTCGGCCCATCCTTGTTCCACCAACTGCGCAAGCACACGGTGTGCCGGCCCCTTTTCCATCCCCAGTTCACCTGCGATATCTGACATTCGCATCCAGCGGGCCTCACGAGCCAGCAGCTCGATAGCCTCAAGGCAGCGATCAACTGCACCTTTAACGACTCTCATGGAATTCTTCTCAGCTGGTTATGAGCAGCGCCAACCAAATTGTCACGCTGTTCTATTTGGAACACGGTTACAATAGTAAGCATCGTGTGATCGTCAAGTCAACGCATCACGGTTAACCGGTGGCAACCGCGTCGCGACTTCCCCCCTGCCCGGCGTACTGAAAGTGCGGGGCGGCTCACCCGGCCATTGCGCCTGGCCGTCCACAGCGAATCGGCCCCGAGTACCCAAATCGGCGCGGATCGATGCCAAGCACGCAGGTGCCACCATCACCCTTGACAAAGGCAAATTCCGGGAACAACATTACAAATGGAACGGAGTTACAATAACAAAATCACGGTACCGGAGACACTTCATGAGCCATGGCATCCCGAGCGATCCACACTCCAAGCGTCAGTCAAGGAAGGCCGCTGCTAGCGGCTGGATCGGCTCGGCGTTGGAGTACTACGACTTTTTCATCTATGCCACTGCCGCAGCCTTGCTGTTCCCGCAGCTGTTTTTTCCAACGGACAATCCCACCGTCGGAATCATCGTTTCACTGGCCAGCTTCGGTGTTGGCTACATCGCACGGCCTGTAGGCGCAGTGGTGCTGGGGCACCTGGGTGACCGCCATGGCCGCAAAACCGTACTGGTCTACTGCATGTTCCTGATGGGCTTCTCGACCATGTGCATCGGCTTGCTCCCGACCTACGACCAGATCGGCGTGTGGGCGCCGGCAATACTGATTACCTTGCGTCTGATCCAAGGGTTCGCAGTGGCCGGCGAGGTGTCCTGCGCAAGCTCCATGACCATGGAGCATGCACCTGACGGGCGCCGTGGTTACTTCGCCAGTTTTACGCTGCAAGGCGTGCAAGCCGGGCAACTGCTGGCGGCGGCGGTGTTCTTGCCGCTGGCCCAATTCATGCCTGCGGATGACTTTGCGTCATGGGGCTGGCGAATTCCCTTCTTGCTGAGCGCTGTGGTGCTTGTCGTCGGATGGATCATCCGCCGTGAAGTACATGAGGCTCCGGTCTTCGCTGAGGCGCGAGCACAGGACAAGCCCACTAAGTTGCCAGTAATCGAAGTGCTCACCGAGAGCTGGAAGGATGTGTTGCGCGTCATCTGCATGGCACTCTCTGCAGTACTTGCAATCCTTGCCTCCGTTTTCGGCGCCACCTATGCTGTCCAGCCTGCTTACGGTATTGGCTTCCCTTCCGGCCTGTTCATGTGGATTCCTGTGCTGGGCAATTTGTGCGCCGTGATCCTTATCCCCTTCGTCGGCAAACTCTCTGACAGAATTGGCCGTCGCCCCCCTGTGATCGTGGGCGTGCTCTGCGGCGGTCTTTTGTCGTTCGGTTACCTCTATGCGATCAGTATTCACAATCTCTGGCTGTCTCTGATTCTCTCCCTTCTCATGTGGGGCGTGGCGTACCAAGGCTTCAATGGTGTTTTCCCTAGCATGTTCCCAGAGTTGTTCCGCACCCGCGTGCGCGTCACCGGTATGGCCATCGGGCAAAACATCGGCGTGGCATGCACTGCGTTTCTACCCGCCCTGTTCGTATCGGTTGCCCCGCCTGGCACCGAAAACATTCCTCTGAAAATTGGGGGGCTGACTTTTGGTATCTGTGCAATTTGCGCAATTGCAGCATTCTATACACGCGAAACCTTCCGTATTCGTCTGAGCGAACTTGGCGACCCTAACGCTGTGCCGATGTCCAAGCAGGAGTACGAACTGCTTCAGGAAAAATCCAATCCCAAAGCGAGCAGTAACGCCTCCAATCCGGCGCTTAACAATCAACTGCAGTGATGCACGCCTGATAGCCCGGCCCATCATGCTCAACGTGCTGCGCAGTTGCTCTGCGCAGCACGTTGAGTTCCACGGCGACGAACGTGTGCGCCGCCAGCAAGGCATCACCTGGCCGCGAGCTGGCAATTGGCGCGCACCCGCCAACCACAGTAGGTTCACATGCATCCACTCATCACCGGCAATACACGCGTCTATGGATTGATTGGCGACCCGCTCAAGAGCGCCAAATCCCCGATGCTGCTGAACAGGCTATTCGCCGAAGCACAGACTGATGCCGTCTGCATTCCATTGGAGGTCGGTACGCAGGGCCTCGCCGAGTTCGTCAAAGGCGCGCGCGCTGTACGTAACCTCGCGGGGCTACTGGTCACCATGCCGCACAAGCAAGCCATGCTTGAGGTGGTGGACACCCTTCATCCCACCGCGCGCCAGGTAGGCGCAATCAATGTGGTTCGCTGCGACCAGGACGGTCGCTGGGAGGGCGCTGTATTCGACGGGCTCGGCTGCGTACTGGGCATGCAGCGTCAAGGGGTTTCTCTGCTTGGGAAATCTGTGCTGCTGGTCGGAGCAGGTGGCTCGGGACGGGCCATCGCTTTTGCCGTGGCCGCTGCAGGCGCCCGCTCACTGGTTATTTCAGATCTGGACCCGCATCGCGCCGCTGCCCTGGCGCAAAAAGCTGGCACCGAGGGTTTGTGCAAGGTCCAAGCAGGTCCACCTGACCCAGCAGGTCATGACATCGTTATCAATGCGACCCCGCTCGGCATGAACCACGATGATCCGATGCCAATAGACGCAGAGCGGTTGACCCCCGCCACGGTATTGGTCGACATCATCACTCGGGCCGAGCCAACCGCGCTGTTACTGGCGGCACAGGCACGCGGATGCAAAACCCTCGATGGCCAACCCATGCATTTGGGTCAGGCCTTGCTGGCACTTGGGTTCCTCGGTTTCAAAGACATCGAGCGTCGTTACTCGACGGGGCTTTAGGCCCCTCCTCCCTCCCCTGGCAGCCAGCCCGAGCGTTCTTCTTCACGCCAACCTGAACCCTCCCCGATGCGCATGCTTTGGGCATGCTCACATGGATGGTGCTGGCCGCCATGCCTTCCGCACACTGGCCGCTCAGCAAAACGTAACTCTCTTCCGTTCGTAATTATGTCGTGCTAGTCTACTGAAAACCCCAGCAGTGTCGCTTGCGTGCTATTCGTATGTGCTCCGCAACCTCGGTAGCGTCGGCAAGTTTGTCAAACTTACTTAATAATAAAGGGTGGATATTTGAAAGTCGTTCTCCTGGAAGTCAGTCATTGGCACACCCCACTCTATCTCGATGCGCTGGAACGCTTGCCTGATGTAACGGTAACAGCGGTGTCCGATGCAACGGGGTCGCGGGGGCCTGCTCTCGCCCAACGTTTCGGGGCACAACTTTACGATCACTGGGAAACCCTGCTGGAACATGAGGAAGCTGATTTCGCGTTCGCCTTCGGCCCACACGATGAGCTTTATGCCATGGGTGAAGCACTGATCGAACGAAAAGTCCCCTTCGCGATGGAAAAGCCCTGCGGACTAACCCAGCACGAAGTGCTGAACCTTCACAAACGCACCGATGCCAATAACCTGTTCGTCGCGGTGCCGTTGATATGGAGGCACAGCGAGTTACTCAACCGCCTGCAGCACGAAGCCAGGCAGCGTGAAGCCAAGTGGAGAACGCTGGCGTTTCGATTCAACGCTGGGCCGCCTGGGCGCTACCTGACCAACAGTTGCTCCTGGATGCTCGAGCCGAAACGCTCGGGTGGCGGATGCACGATCAATCTCGCCCCTCATTTCGTCGATCTGGTTCAGGAAATTACCGGCGAGGCGATTCGAAGCGTATCGGCAGTGATGTACCGCGACCCGCTGCTGACCGCCGTAGAGATCGGCTCGTTGATGACACTGGTGACTGAGAGCGGCTGCATCTGCACTATCGAAACGGGGTACAATTATCCCGCCAATACGCCCGAACAAAGGGAGTATTCATTTTCAATGTCAACGGATCAGTTCTACGCGCGCTCAAGCACAGAAGGCATGCGCCTGGTCGATGCCAGCGGGCAGGCAAGTGACCTGCACATGAGCTTGAACTCTGACGTGTATTACGACAACTTCGTAACCGACATCCTGGCGCCTGATCGTGATGTCGCTTATGCAGGCGCCGGGCTAGCAAACATGCACAGCGTCATGCGTATCATCGAGGCGGCCTATGAGTCAGATCGCCTGGGTGGGGTCCCCATCAAGGTCTAACACTCTGACGCGAAACAAAGGATTAGAAAATTGTCACACATAGGCCGCTACTTCAATACGTTGGAACTGCTGCTCTCCCATCCAGGCGGCCTCGCCCTGTCTGACATCAGTGAACAGACTCAAGTGGCCATGGCCACGGCTCACCGTATATTGAGCGCACTGCGGGAAAGAGGCTACGTTTACCAGGACGAGCAGGACCACTACTGCCTGACGTTGAAAATTCCCAGCATGGGCGTGAACTACATCACTGAAACCGGCTTTGCCAGAATAATGCAACCGTTGCTCGACGAACTCGCCAGCGAAACTGGCGAACATGTTCGCTTGGCGGAAGTTGCGGAGGACCATCTGACCTGGGTACTGCAGGCCACGAAAAATACGAGGGGTCTTCAATATCGCCGCGCCTTGGACGAAAAAATCATCCCCCACACCACGGCCGCAGGCAAAGCATGGCTCTCCACCATGCGCGATGAGCGCGCCATGCGTATTCTCGCGACTTGGGATATCGAGAACAGCCGAGAGTACGCTGGGCCCAATGCTCGGGTTTCGATACGGGACATTTTCGATGACATCGCCCTGATCCGCAAAGAGGGGCACGCGGTAGTCAGAGAAGAAGGAGAAGTGGGTGTGTGCGTTGTGGCAGTACCCGTATTTGATCCAGCGCGCTCAAGCAACTCAGCGCCGGTGGCAACCCTCAGCATCGCCGGCCCCATCGCCCGCATGCGAGAAGAAACCCTGAATGCTCATATCCAACATTTGAAACGGTCGGCCATCAAGGTTGGCGAGTGCTGGTCGCTGTGGACTTCGGTCAGCAGTGAATGCTCGCCACCTGCGCGCTAACGCTCCAACCTGCACCTGGGCCCATTGCGGGCCTCAGGGCTACCGTGATGACGAGCGATCGAAACGCAATTACGGGATATTCCACCCCTTCTCTCGCAAATCCTGCACACCTTTGTTCAGTTCGTACAGCGCGTTTTCTTCGCGGATGATTTCGAGCACGCAGTTTTCAATTCCGCAGGTCGCCTTAACAGCCTCACCCAGTCCGACGAAGTCCACGACCCCGGTGCCAACTGGATCATGGCCCCAAACATCCGTGCCGGTGTCGGACACATGCACAAAGTCGATCGCGCTGTGATAGGCCAGCAGACTGGCAACCGGATCTTCCCCTATATAAGCAGCGTTGGCGATGTCATAAACGACCCTGACGACATCATCATTGATGGTCCCAACAACCTCTGCCAGCTCCCGCATCGTAGGCGTGAAGCAATACGGGGTGTTTTCCAGCAGCAGGCGAACACCCGCCTGTTTTGCCAGCGGTGTCAAAACCGCCAGGCTCTCGTACATCCAGTCATAGGTTTTCTCAAGCGGTGGAGAGATCATCGGGCGCCGGGTGCCTGGCGATATCACCACTTCTTGAGTATCCCAAGCGACAGCCAAGTCAATCACCGCCTTGATGTGTTCGATGCTCTTCTGACGCATATTGGCAGCGGGACTGGCCAAGTTCAGGTCATAGCCGCCGGCATTGAGCGACCTGATCTTCGCGTCGTACTGGCGCAGGCGCACGCTTGCAGCAGAGCGCTCTGCGTTCGACATTTCCACCGGCCAGCAATGTGGTGAGCTTACGGGCACTTCGAACACACGGTGCCCATGTTCGGACAACTGCGCAATTGCATCGATTGCCGTGGATGACCACAGATAAGAAAACGTGCTGATGATCATATCGAAACATCCTTTCAGTTGAGGATTCACCGAAGTGAAACGGGCCATTCATATTGTGAATTTTGTAGGTTGACCACTATAGCCGCACGAATCCGCGGGCTTGGATGTACTGGATGGCGACAGCCACTGCGCTGCTGAAGGCACCTGGATGATGAAAAAACGATAATGGAATCGAGTTACGTTGTCAATTTGATTGCAAAGACACACCCAGTTTTGTAGGTTAGGGCTTCCACCTACAATAAAATCTGTGTGCGAGGGCTGTTAAATGAGAGCTTTGGTCAGTGGCGGTAGTAGCGGCATCGGTGCTTCTACGTGTGTGAGGATCGCGGAGGCTTCGCTTGCCCGTGGCTCGCAGCCGAAAATTGCCGTGTGCGGGCATACCCCAAACGCAACCCAGGATGAGGTCGTTCGAAAGATAGAGTCGATGGGCGGCATCGCGATCTCGCTGTCTGGTGACCTTGGCGATCCTGCAGTACCTGACCAACTCGTAGCAGCTGCAATCGCGGAGTTCGGTGGGCTTGATACGCTTGTGGCGAATGCCGGCGTCGCCAGCCCCGGCGCGATCTGTGATTTGTCCCTCAAGGATTGGGACGACATGTTCGCCGTCAACCTTCGCGGTGCCTGGTTGCTTGCCAAAGCCAGCTACCCCTATTTGCGCGAGAGTCGTGGCTCGGCGTGCTTCACCTCGTCGATGTCTGGCCAGCTTCCGCATGCCGGTTCGGGCGCTTACAGCCCCACCAAGGCAGCCTTGACAATGCTCGCCCAAACCCTCGCGCTGGAGTGGGCGCCTGACGGAATCCGAGTCAATGTCGTGTCCCCAGGCATGACGCATACACCGATGTCTGAAAAAATGTACGCCGACCCGCAGATTAAAAAAGCACGGGAAGGGATCATTCCACTGGCGAGAATTGGTGAGCCAATGGATATCGCAAATGTGATCGAGTTTCTGGTAAGCCCTCTTGCCGGATATGTCACCGGGCAAGATATTTGTGTGGACGGCGGCTTCTCCAAATCAATCCTCAGTCACATTCCGGGCCGACCAAGCTCCAAATGATGGGGAGTACGCGTTCCGGCGAAGCTCGAAGCTACCTCTGACACCAGGGTAGCTTCTCGACTGAGCATAATGGGGAACAAACACACCACCTATAGGCAGGGTGCAGCGGCTCGTAGCGTCACTTCAATACAGCGGGTATACCCCCCCCACCCCTTTGCCTCTTCCAGGAACCGCTCAGTGTCGGGTAGCAAGCCGGCCAGATCAGGCTCCATAGTGACGCATAAAGCGATTCGCTTCGTTGAACGGTGGCACCCTGGCTTGTCTTCGCCTTCATTACCATCGAACACCCAGGGAGACTCCAGCGCTCCCACTGGAAAGGGCAGCCGTGCCAGGTCCAGGTCCAGGTCCAGGTCCAGGTGAGCCTGGCGGACCTCACCCATGTCCACTAGCTCAGCGCAGTTGGGCAAGATGAACTTCACACTTTTGCGCAAAAGCCTTACAACGGCGTAATGGGCGTGCAGGATACCGGGCATATCCTTACGCACGGTATGAGTGCCTGACTCCAGTTGTTCGATGGCGTGGGCACAATAATTCAGCGCCTTTACTCGCTCTTCGGTTTGCATGATCTTCCCCTTTATAAACCTGCCTGCGTGCTAGACCCCAGTTTGGGCGACTGTTGCAACAGCCCTCGTGGCAACTGGAAACCTTTGAACGGTTCCTGAGTAATGGGGTTGAATGCTTTTTCAGCGTTGAGCCTGTAGCGCATCACGCCATCGCCGGCCCTGAAGCTCAGGTCCACGCTGGCCGCCGTGCGCCCATTGAGCGAGCCACGGCTGAGCAAGCGGAACATCGACCAGGGGCCACGGTATTCAAGGCTGCTGCTGTTACCGTTCTGCCTCAGCAAAGTCAGGTTGCTGCGCACCTGCTGCCCCAGGGTGTTAGGCCAGACGATACCGGTGATTTGGCTCGGGCCATGGGTGTAGGCAATCAGTTGGCCGTCCAGGTCCAGCAAACTTGTACGCTGATTGGCACTCAGGCCCAACGGCTCGATGCTGAACTGCACGCTCAGGTTGCCGCGCTGATCGAAGAAGGTCTCACGGATACGGTCTGCCCGTTCCAGCTGTTCGATCACATCGCTACGGATCAGTGATTGCCCCTGATGGCCGGCTTGCAGGCTTTCGAGGTTTTCCTGCAGGAAGACCTTCAGGTATTGATCATGGAATCGCTGAAGCCGCCCCTTCGGGCCAAAGAACGCCTCGAAGTCGTCCAAGGAGGCATCGGGCGCCCGCACCACGAAGGGGTAGCGCCCGGCCAGACGCTGCTGGAAGAAGCTATAGACCTCAGCGTCCCAGCGCCGCTCCAACTCACGCAGGGCTTCGACATTCAGCACTCGCGCCGTTTGATCGGCGACCTTCCGGACCTGATGGTTGATGGGTTCCGGCAAGCCAGTAGCCACCCGCTGCAGGGTGCCTATCGGGTCCTGCCCCGTCATCGAGAATCGCTGATGCACGGCCTGCAGCGCCGCCTTGCCTCTGTCAGGGCTATCCTGCACCGACTTGGCATAGTCGTGCACGGCCGCGATCGCACCGAGGGTCTCATCGTAATAGCTGGGTTTCTCACCGGCTGCTTGCAGCATGGCACCCAGCCCAGCAAAGGCCCGTTGAATAGCCAATGCCTGTTGCTGCTCAGGTTTGCTACTCGCAGGCCGCAACGCTTCGGCTTGCGCAAGAGACTCTGCGCCCACGGCCGATGTAAGCGACGTATTTTCCTTCACAGCATCCAATAGCCGATGCAGGGGCGCCGCAGGCCCGGTCAGTTGCTGCAGGATCGCGACCCCATGATCCAGATCACGGAAGTCAGCCACCGCGAAGGCATTCAGGGCGCGCCGCCAGCTGTCAATGAAATCGGCGCTGTACAAGTTACGCAGCCGTTCGCCTAGCGCCTCCCGGTCGGCATCCGAGTAATCAAGCTGACCGCGCTCACCCAGCGCCCACTGGTCGATCATCGCCATTTCCGCAAACCGCTGACTACGGGGTTCGAAGTACTCTTTGAAGCCTTTGGCGGTGAGCATGGGTGCTATCAGTACCCCCTCACCCTGCCCGGAGCGAGACGACAGCTGATACACCACATCGAACGCTGGCCCCACCTGATGACGCAGGTCCAAGCCAACATGCAGCTGTTCCCCAGCCTGCTGTTTCAGGCTCGCATAGACTCGCTCTGGCAGGGGAATCTGGCGCAGCGTCTGCTGCACCTCGGCAATGCGCTGGCTGTACTGTGGCAGATCGGTGTCGGCATAGGCCAAGGCATAGTTGAGGTGCCGCATCAGATCGCGTTGCAGTTGCCCCTGGCCGGGATACTTCTGTTGCCACTGATGGGCGAACCAGTCCTCGACCCATTCGGGCCGGCGATTCTGGCGGTCCTCCAGCATTCGGTAAACGCGAAGAGCAGCCATTTGCTGTTCACTGCCAGGTGGTGCAGCGTCCATTGCATCGATCACGCCACTTGCCAGGGCGGGCAAGAAACGCTTGGAAAGCAAAGCCAGGTAGGCCTCATCGACGCGGGGGCCGATGGCGCGCCCCTGGTACAAACCAAGGTCGGAAATACCCGGCCACGCATCACGGTAGTTGCCAAACACCGACACGGCATCGCGAATCTGGTCCAGGGGCTCCAACAGGTTGCGCCCGGAGGGGTCCAGACGCTGGTCCACTTGGTGATGGCTGTACTCACTGCTCTTGGCAAGCACGTTGGCGGCCTTGGCGCCATTGATGTCAAAGTAGCGCTGCCAACTGGCGATGGCGACGCAGAAGGCAAGCCCGCCTACTGCAGAACCCACCCACAGCAACCGCCGTTTGCTGCGTGCCACTTTGATGTTGTCTCCGGCAAGCCCGGCTTCCTGGTAGATGACACGCCGGAAGGCATGCTGAATGAAATAGACCAGCGCCGGCCCCTGCGACTTGCCCTCACGCAGCGGAAACTCGGTGTTGTAGGGCTGCGCCGCCTCACGCACGAACGCGTTGAGCATGTCGCCCTGCTGCACGACCGAGGACCAGTAAACACCGCGTACCAGAGCCGGGGTGGTGAAGCGGTCACTCGCGAGGGCTTCTTTCAAGAAGCCAAGCAGTATCGGACGCAACCCGATCAACTGACCATGCAGTGTGAACAGACGCGAGCGCTGTGCTGCACTGTTCAGGACGTCCAGCCGTTCGACCACCTGTTCGAACAGATCGTTGATCAACCGACGGTAGTGTTCACCATATTCCTCCAGCCAATCGTCGAACGTGCCGGCAGCCTCCAGCTTGAACGTGAAGCCCAGCATTTTTTCCCGTGTGGCGGCAGGCAGCGCGGCGTACAGCTGGTCAAAACCGTCCAGCAGGTCGAATTTGCTCAGCACCACATACACTGGCAGGCGCGATCCCAACTGATTGCTTACCTCATACAACCGCGCGCGCAAGACATGCGCCAGCGCAACACGGTGCTCAGGTGCCCCCTGCAGCAGAGCAGGCAGGTCGACAACCAGCAAGAGGCCGTTGAGGGCTCTTTGGCTTCGGTTACGCACCAGCCAGCCCAACAGGTGTTCCCACAACCTGGCCGAGGTTGCAGGGGGTGGGTTCGATGTTTTCGATGCTTCGGACAAGCCCGCCAACGCCCCCTGACGAATGAAGGCGCCCGGAGGGTCGATGATCACGGCGTCGTCACTGACCCACCAGCCTATCGGGTGTGCCAGTGCTTGCGCCTGTCGGCCCCGAGCTTGTGCTTTGTCGATACGGGTCAGGGAAAAGCTTTGTTCAGTACGGTCGATAAAACTGGTCTTGCCGGCCTGTTCGTCACCCACCACCAGATACCAGGGCAGCCGATACAACGCACGTCGGCCACCGGCGTTGTCCAGATAACGCGCCAGCCCTTGGTCTAATGCCTTTTCTTGTGCCTGGACGAAGGGCAATACATCATCCAGCTCAGCGGCCACCGCCTGCTGCTGCGCCTGCAGGCGGCGCGAACGCCCGTGCAAGACCACCAGCCAGCAGAGCAGCGGCACCAACACAAGTGTCAGGCTAGCCAGCGCGCGATGCGCCACGCTCGCCAGCGGCTGCTGCTCGCGCCAGGTCCATTGCGGGCCGAGCCACCAGATCGCAGCCAGTAGCAAGACGGCGCCCAGCCCAAGCAGCAGCGGCATGGCCAGGCCGACACCCGTCAGCAGCGGCAGGCCCCAACGTTTAAGATGCTTCCACACTCGACTCATCGTGACTCCCGTTTCTTGTTGCAATCAGCCCGCGAGGGATGGTGGATGCATACTGCTGAAGGCGTTGAAACACCTCAGGCTCCCAGGCGCTGGCGGAGGTTTCCTGCATCGTTCGAGCAACGCCTGCGCACAAATCCTGGGCCAGCCAGGACACACCCCGGGCAGCCAACAGATCAGCCGCGATCACGGTGGTATGGCAGCGCTCACGCAAACTACCGAAGTCCGCCTGCATTCCCTGCAGCCTGAGCAATACCGCTTCAACGCCGCTGGTTTCCAGCTGGCAGGCCAGTTCCTCTCGAAGCGTTGCGAATTCCTGTGAAGCTGCGCCCGAATCGGACTGCCCTTGTGTACCCCGGAGCCACGCCAGACATTGGTCGTCGACAAATACCCTGCCGTCGCTGAAGCACAGCTGCTGCAGCGCAGGTATGCGCTGCACGAACCGCGCACTCGCTGCGCGGATAGCCTCAGCCACCTCGCTCATCGCCAGGCGCGTGGCAGCGCTCGCTGCGAGAAAACTGCCACGTATCCAGTAGGGACTGGCCGTCACGCTCTTTTCGATCCGCTGGAGGATGGCCACGTCAACTGCAGTGCCGGCGATGGCATCTTCATAGTCCCCGGCGATCTCCTGCGGCACCGCCATCAGCTCAGTGCGATGGCCGTGCCTGGTTTCAGGCGCCGTCTGGATGTGGGCCCACAAGCCGAAACGACGCAACTGGTAGCCAGCAGGATCGTAGGGGTCCTGCTGGTTGATCAGCTCAGCCATGGTGAGCATGGCTCTTCGTGATTCACGCTCGTTGGCGAACGACACACGGGGCATTGGCGTGGCGATGACCTCGGCCAACGACGCAGACTTGCTGCCTTTTGCAGGGGGCTTTTCCGTGGGGGGCTCAGTGAGCCCGTTAGCAAGCTCCATGTGCTTGCGTAGTAACCGATCCAATTCGCTCAGGGGGGCTTCTTCGAGCTGCGCTGCATCGCGCTGCTGTTGCAGCCTTTGCAGTGCGCCCTGAGCCGCCGCCGCGTGCGCGGGGCTGAAGGTGAAGCGATCCAGGCGCGGTAATGCCTCGGCCAAGCGGATCAGTGTCAGGGCAACCAGCTTACGCTTACCGAGAAACCCTTTAGGGCCCGGTTTAGGATGTGCACTTTCCCAATAGGCTTCGACCATGCCGGCCAACAAGGCCAGGGTAAAACCCCAGCGTTCCCAGCATCGGCTACGTAGCCAAGCGACACTCAGGTGCGCGACGATGCGATAGTGCTTGCACGCTTGGCCCAAGTACTGGCGGGACGCTTCTTCGATGAATGCCCAATCGATGGAGGGCTCCTGCAGCCCACCCAGCTTGACCATCTCCTGGTCAATGGCCTGGTAGGTTTCGTCCTCCACGTCGAACAGGCCGGCAGGGTTCTGTGCGTCGATGGGGGCAAGCAGCCGGGCAATGTCCTGTGCGGTGACCTCTGCTACCAGCGACATGCGTTGCGCGCCTCATCGATGAGTGGGTCCAGCCCATGGGCATCGAAAAGCAGCCCGTCAACGGCTGGGTTATCGCTCTGGACCTGAATGCGATGGGCCTTTATCAGCTTTTTGATCTGCTCGATGCCCGGCAAGCCTCTGCCAGCGTCAAGCACCTGGCCGTTTTCCGTCACTTGCCAGAGGGTAGGGACAGTTGAACCCCGCTCACCCTGCAACTGCACGTTCACCCGGCTGGCCTCGATGGGTTGTGCGGTAACCAGTTGCAACCTGGAAATATTTTGCACGCAGCTGATGACCAGGTAGGTATGCGGAGCGACCGAAGCAATTGCCGGCGCCGAGATCATCAGCCCATCATCTTCAGCCTTGAGGCGAAACGTCAGGTCCTCTGGGGGCCGTCCCACCTCATTGGTCAACACACGACGCAACGTGGGCGAGTCTTGCTCCGGCGCGGACCATTGCACAGGCACAAGATGAGCAGGCGTTCCGGCCGATCTATCGAAACAGGCCAAGCGCTCCAAATTGGAAACGATGCGCCGACAATCCTGATCGGAATACACGGACATCGATAGAAAGCTGAGCACCAGTGCAAGACTTACTATGTAAGAATTTTTACCAGCCATCGCAAGTAACTCCCTTTCAACAGCACACACTCCTTGATCACCAACGAATCCAAATAACCATCAGGCACTTCTGAATCCGGAAATCGACAACAGCCTAGCTGATAAAATTCCTGTGCGACAAACAAATATTTTTTAACACTTTTGCACTCGACCAAACATGCAAACCGAGCGCATGTTTTTTTTGGGCGCCCCATACAGCCCGCCAGCTTGTTTAAAACACCGTTGTTTTTTTGTTTATACCGCAGACCAACATCAGGGAAATTTCCTACAAAACATACTGACGCACACCACATAACTTTTACGCACGCCCACAATTAACAAGGGAGATATTCGGCGATGGCAAAAGCCACAGGGTCAGTTGCACCTAAAGAACGCATCAACATCAAATATGTACCCGCCACTGGCGATGAACAGGCCGAAGTAGAGCTGCCGCATAAGATGCTGGTGCTTGGTGATTTCGGGTTGAAAGATGCCCGCGCCTTGGAGGACCGCTCGGTCATGCGCATCGATAAACACTCCTTCAACAATGTGTTGAACGATGCCGATGTCAACCTGGTGATGTCCGTGCCCTCCGTGCTCAGCACGGCCCCCGACGCAGAGCTCGCGGTCAGCCTGCGGTTCAAGTCCATCAACGATTTCGGGCCCGACAGCATCGCGCGACAGGTACCGGAGCTGAACAAGCTGCTGGAGCTTCGCGAAGCGTTGGTCGCCCTGAAAGGCCCCCTGGGCAACGTGCCCACGTTCCGCAAGCAACTGCAGCACCTGCTGAATGACGAGCAAGCGCGCAAACAGCTGGCCCAGGAACTGGACTTGGTGCTTGAAGCGCCGAAAGAAGACTGAGACAACGGAGCGTCCCTATGCCAAAGCAAAACAACACGACTGTCGCGGTTGAAACAACGACCGAAACGCTGAGCAACGCTACCCTGCTCGACCAGATCATGGCGGAAACCAAATTGGTTCCCAGCCAAGAGGGTTATCAAGTCGCTCGCCAAGGCGTGTCTGCCTTTATTACCGAAATCCTTAAAAGTCATGACCCAGATCAACTCATCAACAAACACCGGGTCGATCAGATGATTGCGGAGCTGGATCGAGTACTCAGCAAGCAGATGGATGCCATCCTGCATGAACCCGAGTTCCAGCAACTTGAATCCGCCTGGCGAAGCCTCAAGCTTTTAGTCGACCGAACAGACTTTCGCGAGAACATCAAGCTTGAAGTTTTGCACGTCAGCAAAGGTGATCTGCTCGACGACTTCGAGAACTCAGCCGACATCACCTGCAGTGGCATCTACAAACATGTCTACACCGCAGGTTATGGCCAGTTTGGCGGTGAACCGATTGCCGCGATGGTCGGCAACTACAACTTCGGCCCCTCCTCTCCAGATATCAAACTGCTGAGTTACATGGCCTCGGTGGGCGCCATGGCACACGCCCCTTTTCTCGCAGCGCCGTCTCCTGAGTTCTTCAATCTCAGCAGCTTCGAAGAGCTGCCAAACCTCAAGGAGGTCAAGGACATTTTCGCCGGCCCACGGCATGCCAAGTGGCGTGCCTTCCGTGAAAGCGAGGATGCCCGGCATGTTGGGCTGACCGGCCCACGCTTCATGCTCCGCTCGGCCTACCATCCGCAGGAAAATCCGGTCCAGAGCTATCACTACCGCGAGGACATCGACGGACAGCACGACAATTACCTGTGGGGCAACTCCGCCTTTCTGCTGGCCAGTTGCATCAACGACAGCTTCGCCCGCTACCGCTGGTGCCCGAACATCATCGGCCCACAATCGGGTGGCGCAGTCGAGGACCTGCCGGTGCACCTGTATGAGGCCTTAGGCCAGCTTCAGGCCAAGATCCCTACCGAAGTGTTGATTTCCGACCGCAAGGAATTCGAGCTGGCCGAAGAAGGCTTCATCGCCCTGACCATGCGCAAGGACAGCGACAACGCCGCGTTCTTCTCAGCCAACTCGGTACAAAAACCAAAGAACTTCCCCAAGACCCCGGAAGGCCTGCAAGCGCAGACCAACTACAAGCTCGGCACCCAGCTGCCCTACCTGTTCATCGTCAACCGGCTGGCTCACTACATCAAGGTGCTGCAACGCGAACAGATCGGCAGCTGGAAAGAGCGCAAGGACCTTGAGTCCGAGCTGAACAAATGGATCAAGCAATACGTCGCCGACCAGGAAAACCCGTCTGCCGATGTGCGCAGCCGTCGCCCGTTGCGCGCTGCAAAGGTCGAAGTTTCGGACGTTGCCGGTGAACCGGGTTGGTACCAGGTTTCTCTCGCCGTACGACCGCACTTCAAGTACATGGGAGCGAACTTCGAAATCTCCCTGGTTGGCCGGCTTGATACCCAATGAGTGGATTTTTCGATGACTTGGTGACGAACCCGTTCGCAGGCCGGGCGCTGTCCAGGCAAGAAAACGCTACCCAGAAGTTCGCCGCCATCAAGCGCCACCTCGAAACGTTGCTCAACGCTCGCCAGGGTTGCTCACAAAGCAGCCCTGAGCTGGGCCTGCATGACTTCAACCGGCACGACGCAAGCAGCGGCGACCTCCTGAAGCAAGTGAGCGCAGACATCCGCCGCACCATTGAGCGCTTCGAGCCGCGCGTGCACGTGCGAACGCTCAAGGCAGTACCCGATTGTCATGCCCCCTTGGAACTGCATTTCCGGCTGGACTGCCACGTGCAGGTCAACAACCACACCGAGCAGCTGCAACTGGAGCTGCTGGTCAACGGCCATAACCGCCACACCCGCGTGAGGTGACCAATGTCACTCAAGGATCGATTCAGCGAAGAGTTGCGTTATCTCCATGAACTGGGGAACGATTTCGCTCAGGACAACCCACAACTTGCCCGGCTGCTCGGCAAGGGTGGTAGCGACCCGGATGTCGAACGCCTGATGGAAGCCTTTGCCTTCCTGACCGCCAAGCTCCGGTTGAAGCTGGAGGACGAGCTGCCGGAGCTGACGCACCCGATGCTGCAGTTGCTTTGGCCCAACTACCTGCGGCCTCTGCCGAGCGCCACGATCATCCAGTTCACCCCACGCAAGCAAGCGCTCAGCCAGTCGCAGCGTATTCCCAAGGGCTCGCGGTTGTTCTCCAAACCCGTGGATGGCGTGCACTGCGAGTTTCGGACCTGTACGGCGGTGGACATCCATCCGTTCGAGATCGACGCGGTCAGTGCTACGCAGACACTTGACAGTTCGGTGCTTCGGCTCGACCTGCGAACCTTGGTCGATCGGCCGTTGAACACCTTGGGCTGCGCCAGTCTCGATTTTCATTTGAGCGGTGATACGCAAACGGCCCGCACCCTCTATCTGTGGATTGCTCACTACCTCAAACATGTCGCGGTGACAGTCGACGGCGAGGTCCGCCGGCTGCCGGCCAGCAGCATCGTCCTACCAGGGTTCAGCCCGGACGAAGCCTTGCTGCCCTACCCACCGAACGTGTTCGACGGCTACCGGATTTTGCAGGAGTACTTCATCTTTCCCGAGCGTTTCCACTTTTTCAGCGTTGCCGGCCTGGAGAAGGTCTGGCCCGCTGAGGCGGCTCAGGAGGTCTGCCTTGAATTTCACTTCACCCGGCAGTTGCCTGATTCGCTGCGGGTCGGCAGGGCAGACTTCAGCCTGTTCTGCACCCCCGCGGTAAACCTGTTCAGCCACAGCGCCGAGCCCATCGACCTGTCCCAACGGTTCGCCCAGGCTGAGCTTACGCCCCGAGGTGAGGAGCGCCACGCGTATGAAATATTCAGCGTCGATCGGGTCATCAGCACCCGCACGACAACAGACGGCAGCGCCGGCGAACACCTGCGAACCTTCCGAGCCTTCGAGTCGTTCGCCCATGAAATCGAGCACGTGCAGGGGCGCACAGCGCTGTATTACCGCTACATCATGGAACCGTCCCTGCGGGACGATAGCGTCACCCACCGTATCGCATTCGTACGCGCAGACGCCAACGCCTACATCGGCGAGCTGGAAACAGCCTCCATCGACCTGACCTGCACCAACCGAGATCTGCCGCGGGCGTTGGCTGTCGACGACATCAATGTGATTTCCGAGATCACGCCTCCCCTGGCCACCTACACCAACCTCTGTGCTCCAAGCCGGCCCTGTCGGCCGGTGCTGGACGGCCAGTTGCAATGGGCCCTGATCTCCAACATGTCGCTGAACTACCTGTCGCTGCTCTCGGCCGAGCCGTTGAAAGCGGTCATCAATGCCTACGACTTCGCCGCCCTGCATGACATCCAGCAAACCCGTACCACCCGCAAACGCCTGGACGGCATCCACGATGTGCACACAGCCCCCCTGGACTGGCTGATCAAGGGCCAGCCCATTCGCGGCCTGCGTACACGGCTGAAACTGGACCAAAGCGCATTCCTCTGCGAAGGCGACCTGTATCTGTTCGGTTGCGTGCTCGCGCACTTCTTCGCCCTGTACGCCAGCATCAATTCCTTCCACCAACTGGAAGTGATCAACACCACCAACAACGAGCACTACACATGGCCAATCCAGACCGGCAAGCAACCGCTGATCTAGCCGACAAACTGCTCGCCGAGGCGCACCAGTACAACTTCTTCCAGTTGCTGGAGCGCCTGCACGGTTTGCACGGGGACAACCTGGAACCACGCTGGCCCGACCCGGCCACGCGGCGGCGCGTGCGGCTTGCGAGCGACCCGCGGCTGACCTTTCCGGTGGCCGACGTGTACAAGGCCGAACGCATGCCAGACGCAGGAGACCGCTATCGCGTGTGCACCACCTTCATGGGGTTGCACGGCACTGACTCGCCCTTGCCAACCTATTACTTGGAAGAAGTGTCGTACGAGCATGCCCACGGCATCGGTGTGCGGCCAGCCTTCTTCGACTTTTTCAATCACTACCTGCTGAGCCTGTTGCACCGCATCTGGCGCAAGTACCGCTATTACATCCGCTTCCAGCCGGGTGCTACCGATGGCTTCTCGCAGTACATCTTTGCCCTGCTCGGGTTGAACGACAAACAGCTGCGCGGCCACACCGCCCTGCCCTGGAGCCGGCTGCTCAGCTTCGCCGGGGTCATTGCCAGCCGCAGCCGTGCACCGGGTACCGTTGCCGGCATCATTGCCCACTGTTTCGACTTGCAGCAGGTGCAGATCCGCGAATTCGAAACGCGCTCGGTCCTCACTGAGGCCAAGCAGCTGGTACGCCTTGGCCGCAGCAACGGCGAGCTTGGCAACTCCTTCTTGGTCGGCAGCCGCACGCGAACCCGCAGCAGCAAGTTCACCATCGTGATCAGCGAGCTGGACCAGGAACAGTTGCGTGACTTTTTGCCCAGCGGCCTCAATTTCAATCGCTTGCGTGCACTGATCGATTTCCTGTTGCGCGACGGGCTGGCCTATGACTTGGAGCTGCGGATAAAGCGCAACGCGCTGTCATCCTTCTGCCTGCACCGTAGCCAAGGCGCCTACCTGGGCTGGACCAGCTTTGTCGATGACCGCCACGGCCAGATCAGCCCTGTGGTGCGGTTCCGGGGGCGCTCATGAGCACATTGACCTTGAGCATCACCAACCTTGATCAGCTGCACCACAACGTCACCGCCCGCCATCAGTTCGACTGCGCGGGCGGCACCATCGGCAGCGCCGGCTGCACCTGGTTTATCAATGATCGTGAGCAGACCGTTGCACCGGTCCATTGCGAGATTCGCTGGATCGAGGGCAGCTTCTGCGTCATCGACCGCTGTCAGCGTACCTACCTGAATGACAGCCGCGAGAACTTGGGGCCACTCGCCCCCAGGCGTCTGGTTGAGGGTGACCAACTGGGGGTTGGTGCCTATCGCCTGCACGTTCAATTTTCACAGGCCGATTCACATTCCCTGGAGGAGTTGTTCAGTTCTAAACAGAACCTCCTTGACCGCTGGTTGCTAGAGGCCCCAGGCACCGCCTGGCAAACCGATTCAGGCGCCGCGCAGGTTGCCGCCGATATCTGCTCGGCCTTCGCGCCAGGTATCGGCAACGACCCCTTGACGGCGCTGGATACAGCGACAAGCCCAGCCAACGAGCCCCCGCTGGACCATTTGATTGCAGGAGATCGCCCATGATGCGTCATTCACTCGTGGCCGGCCTGCTGGTTGCGCTGCTCGGATTTTCGGGGTGCACCTCCCTGGGCAAAATCGGCCAAGTGGTGATGGACCCCTCGGTACCCGTCGGGCCACCCAATGAACACCCCACTCAAGTCGCGTTCAGCATCAATGCCAGCCCAACACTCAATGGCAATCCGCACAGCCTTGAAGTGATATCCGAGTTGGAGCCTGTGATCGAGCCCAGCCCATATGCCGTTAGCCTGAGCGCCGGTGACCCTTACGTGCTGACCGAAAAAGTCGGGGCCTTGCATGAGTACCTGCAGGAACACTTCCCCGCCCTGTCGCCCGTCGACATGCCACTGGACGATGGCGACGATCCAGCGCGCTCCCCCCTGGAAGAAAGTACCCCCGGCAGCTACGAGGATCCGACCGTAGCCCTGACCTTGCCTCGCACCACCACCGTGGCTGCCGAACCCATCGCTACGCCCATGGCCATCAAAATCCTGCAACTTCGCGACGACTCGCTCATCCGCAACAGCGTGTACGAACTGCTGGACAAGGACCCTGCCAAGGCGCTGCGAAGCACCTACATACGCGATGACGATTACCTGCTGCGGCCAGGCCAGTTCAAGTTCATCCCCTTTACGCCCATCGAGCCGGAGACACGCTTCGTTGCGGTGATCGCCGACTACCGGAACCAGGAAAACGCCACTTGGAGCCAGGTACTGCGCATTGCGCCCCGTGGCCACCAGATCATCTTGTCGGTATTGCTCAACGACACGCAGGTCCTGCTCAAGGAGGAGGACTGATGGTGCCTGCAGCCGTGCATTTATCGCTTACTCACGCTGACATGGAGCGCTCATGAGTTCACGTAACCCCGTCCTGTGGCCTGAGGGCCTGTTCGTCAAACCGCAGCATTTCCAACAGGCTTGCCGTGCCGCCGAAGCGGCGTTGCATCAACGTCTTGGTAGCCTGAACGCCGCCTTCTACGGCTTCAGCGAGCTGCAGTTGAACGATGAATACCTGAGCCTGGGCAAGGTCGCCATCACCCGTGCACGAGGCATCATGCCGGACGGCACAGTGTTCGATATCCCCGCAGACCTGCCACCACCCCCACCGCTGGAAATCGAGGACGACGGCGCCAACGACAGCGAGATCTACCTGTGCCTGCCGCTGCGTACCGAAGGTGGCCGGGAGGTGAGCTGGCCCGACAATGCCGCCAACTTCCGTTACCGTGCCCACGCAGAGGAAATCAAGGACACCCACAGCGCCGACGGAGACTTGGTGCAAGTCGACCTGGCGGTGCCGAATCTACAGCTCAAACGCAAGGCTGAAGACAGCAGCGCTTATACACGGTTGGCTTTGGCCCGCATTCTGGAACGCCGCCCCGATGGCAGCCTGCAGCTGGATGAGGGGTTCTACCCCACCAGCGTTTCGGTGCGTGCGGTGCCAGCGCTGCAGCGTTTCCTTGAAGAAATCACCAACTCCCTTCGCGAACGTGCGCGCAGCCTGGCCGCCCGCATTGGCGCCTCAGGGCAGTCCGGTATCGCCGATATTCGCGACTTCAACCTGCTGCAGGCCATGAACCGCTGGTGGCCGTGCTTCCAGCATCTGGCTCGGCAAGGGCAGACCCACCCCGAGCAGCTCTACCTGTGCATGAGCCAGGCCTGCGGTGAGTTCGTGACCTTTACCGACGAGAGCCGGCTGCCGCAGGAATATCCCGCCTATCACCATACTGCGCTACGCACCTCCTTCAAGCCGCTGGAAGAGACGCTACGCCGGGCACTGAGCACAGTCTTGCAACCACGCGCCGTTTCGCTGCCATTGGAGACGCTGGAGTACGGCGTTTTGACAGCCGCGTTGGAGGACCGCCGACTGATCGATGGGGCCACGTTCATCCTTGCGGTGCGCGCCGATCTGCCACCCCAGGCGTTGCGCCAGATGTTCATCCAGAAAGCCAAGATCACTTCACTCGAGGCACTGGAGGAGTTGGTGCAGTTGCAACTGCCCGGCATTCCCTTGAACACCTTGCCGGTGGCGCCTCGCGACCTGCCCTTCCATGCAGGCTTCAGCTACTTCGAACTGGATCGACGTGCCCCTGCGTGGACGTGCATGAAAACAGCCAATGGCTTCGGGATTCATATTGCAGGGGACTTCCCTGGGCTAGAGCTGCAGTTCTGGGCGATTAGGAGTGAATGAAATGAAAAATGACACTCACAACAGTCAGGATCACGATAAAAAGTTCTTCGGGGCGATAGAGAATGCTGATAGCGGGGTGAATACATCGCCTGCCGATGCCAAATCAGAAGCACAGGCCCAGCCTGCTTCTGAAGGCTACCCCGCCGACCCGGAATTTCAACTGCGCGGTGGTTACGTAAACCTGATGCTGGACGCCGCCGCCCCCTTGTTTGGCCTGGTGATACGCCTGCGCACCTTGGATGCGTTGCCCAACATCCAGGAGGTGCACCAGCAGGTAAGCAACACGATCGTCAATATTCGCGAGGAGCTACGCCAGCACGGCTACGAGCCCGCTCAGTTGCTGGCGTACTCCTACGGCCTTTGCCTGTTCATCGATGAAGCGGTCATGGAAAGGCCCTGGGGTAAAAACAGTTGCTGGAGCCAGAAACCGCTGCTGAGCATCTTCCATGACGAAACCTGGGGTGGGGAGAAATTCTTCACCGTGCTGTCGCGCTTGATGCAGGAACCCAAGCGCTACCAGGACGTGTTGGAGTTCATGTACTTCGTGCTGTGCCTTGGCCTGAAGGGCAAATACGCCATCGCGCCGAAAGGCGAAGAGTCACTGAACGGGCTTATTCACCAGCTCCACGGGATCATCCGGGAACTGCGCGGCCCCGTGCCGGAATCGGTCTGCGACCCCTACACCAACGTGGCCCCGCGCAACTTCCGCATGAACCGGCAATGGCCGTGGTGGAGCCCGTTAGTGATTTCCGCGATCGCCATGGCGGTGGCCTACGGCATCTACAGCTACCGGCTGCACTTGATAACCACCGAAGTGCTGGAGTCGCTCAACAGCATTTTGCAGCAGTAAACAGCCGACAACCGACGCAACTGAATTCAACGGATTGACGAGGCGATTTGCTTCGTTGACAAGCCCATCACTCTCGATGGCCACGCCGCCTTTGGCACGCGTGTTTTTATCCACATAGATGCAGGAGTCATTGTTATGCCAACACCCGCTTACATTTCTATCGAAGGTATAAGCCAAGGAAACATCACTAAGGATGCCTTTACTGCCGACTCGGTGGGCAACGTTTATGTTGAAGGTCACGAGAATCAAATTCTGGTACAGGAAGTCAGTCACCGCATCACCGTGCCCACCGACCCTCAAAGCGGTCAACCGGCAGGACAGCGTGTTCATGGTCCACTGGTGTTTACATGCGCTCTCAACAAAGCCGTACCGCTACTTTACAGCGCTCTGTCCACTGGTGAGATGCTGCCAAATGTCGAGCTCAGCTGGTATCGCACTTCTATAGAGGGCAAGCAAGAACGCTTCTTCACGACCAAGTTGACCGATGCCGTAATCACCGATATCGACTTGACGATGCCGCACATTCAAAACCAGCAGAACAAAGACTTCACACAGTTCTTCAAAGTTTCAATGTCTTATCGCGGTATTGAATGGGAACACATTACAGCCAGCACTGCGGGTTCGGACGACTGGCGTAAACCAATAGAAACAGAAGTTTAATTTAACACTGCAGCAACCGGGCAGGCTTACTGCCCGGACTGTGACGTGTAGGCCAGCGAAATAGGATTTCAAATGCCTCGCCAATCTGACTTGCGTTACAGCTTCCAGCCTCTAATTGGCAAAGCTGAATTCGAAGTGGTGTCATTCGAGCTTCGAGAAGGGATCAGCATACCCTTCGAGTTGGACCTGAAATTGGTCAGTTTTGAAAACGATATCGACTTCGGCCACCTGCTCGACCAACCCGTGCTCTTCACCCTCTGGGAAGGCGAACGCCCAGTGCGCTACGTGCACGGCCTGGTCAGCCGTTTCAGCCAGGCGGAAAGTGGCTTCTATCGCACCTACTATGACGCACTGATCGAGCCCCAGCTGGCCCGTGCCAACCTGCGTTCGAACTGGCGCATCTTCCAGCAGAAGACCGTGCCGCAGATTCTTGAATTGATGCTCCAGCGCCAGGGCATCAACCAATACCAACTGCGCGCCAGCATGGACCATCAGGTCCGCGAATTCTGCGTCCAGGCCGGTGAGACGGACTTGGCATTCATCGCCCGCCTGGCGGCCGAAGAGGGCTTCGTCTACCGCTTCGCGCACAGTGAAAAGCTGCACAAACTGATCATCACCGATCGGCTGCAGTCCCTGGGCCAGATCAGCCATGGCGCCATCAAAACCGACGATGAAGATGAAGGGTTCTACGATGACGACGAGCCTATAGACCCTAACCGCGTGCTGTACCACACCAACAGCGGTGGTGACCAAACCAAACCCTGCCTGCGCCGCTTGCGCTACAGCGAGCAGGTGCGTACTGCTCGCCAAGTGCAGCGCGACTACACCTTTACCAACCCGGCCTACCGCCAGGAGCACAGAGCCGCCGGGCCCTTCCTGGAGCATCAGTCCAGAGAGTACGAATACTTCGATTACCCAGGCCGCTATAAACGCGATGCCGTGGGCAAACCTTTCACTGAAAACCGCATCACTGCGCTGCGCCATGATGTCCGTATTGCCGAGGTCCAGGGCGATGACGTGCGCCTGCAACCGGGCCTGAGTTTCACCCTCACCGGTCACCCACGTGACGATCTCAATACGCATTGGCGGGTGAACACCGTAATCCATAGAGGCCACCAGTTCACCAGCCTGCAGGAAGAAGCCGCCGGCGCCGATGCAAGCACGCGCTACGAGCAGACCGCAGTGCTGGTCCCCGGCAGAACCGAGTGGCGCCCTGCCCCATTGGCAAAACCGCGAATCGACGGACCGCACATGGCCACCGTCGTCGGCCCACCGGGCGAAGAAATCTACTGCGATGAATGGGGCCGGGTAAAAGTCAGTTTCCCCTGGGACCGCGAAAGCCAGAACAACGAGTTCAGTTCGTGCTGGCTGCGAGTATCTCAAGGCTGGGCGGGTGGCAGTTGGGGCTCGATGGCCATCCCTCGGATCGGCCAGGACGTGATCGTGCAGTACGTCAACGGAGACCCCGACCAGCCGATGATAACCGGGCGCACCTACTGCGGTGATCAGCTGCCGCCTTATGACCTGCCCGATCACAAGACGCGGATGACCATCAAGAGCCAGACACATAAGGGCGATGGTTTCAATGAGCTGCGTTTCGAGGATGAACTGGGCAAAGAGGAAGTGTTCATCCATGCCCAGAGAGATCAGAACACCTTGGTCAATAACAACCAGTCCCTCTCGGTGGGCATCGATCGCACCCAACAGATTGGCCAGGACGAATCGGTCGCCATTGGCCGCAATCGTCTGCGCACCGTGAAGGCCAACGACACCCTGAAAGTGGGGGGTGGCAAAAACGACCTCATCGCAGGCGACTACGAAGTCGAAGCGGGCAACACGCTACGCCTCAAGTGCGGGAAGACCCTTATCGAAATGCATGCCAATGGCACGCTGAACATCACATGCGAGACCTTCAACTTCACCGCACAGCAGACCGGGCAAATCAACACCCTGGCGGCAAAGCTGGACCTCAACCCAACGGGCGGTTCGCCAGGCGCGGTAGCAAACGGGCGCGACAGCAGCTCACTCAAGGCCGACGTGGATGGGCATTTCGAATAGCGCTGGCACAGCCACCCTGCACTGAACTCAAAAAGGACTACCTGAGATGACCCAATTCCTGACGCACGATGTAATCCTCAATCTGGGTGATGAAATCCCCGAAGACTTGACACTGAACATGCTGCGCTTTGCCAGCAGACAAACCACGTTGGTAATAGCGCGCAGCGCAGTTGCAGACAACAAGACTCTGGATGAGGCCTTGGAGGACCAACTAACAATATTACGGATACAGTCAAAGGCGATGACTATCACGCCCACGCAAGTGACTCGCCTTGGAAGAAATGAGCATGCCGTGGAAGGCCGGGAAATAGCTATCCAGTTCATGGTCGGCGACAAGCCCAATTACCAGCTCCAGGCGGCCTGCCTGATCCCCGGACAGCAACGGATGTTGGTGCTCAACTACAGCAAACCCGGACCTTTGAGCGACGACGACATCAACCACTGGCGCGCCATCAAAGCCGAGCTCCGATTTGCCTGAGCCCCTTCGCGGCCCAGGACAAAGACTTTCGGATAGCTAGGAGCTTGAAGCCAATGGCACAGACCGTTCATGCCGCCCGAATGGGTGATGCAATTCTTCATCCATCGCTTGCCGCTGAAATGATCAGCGCAGTTGCCGAAGCTGTTATTTACGCAGCGGCCACCGCAGCCGTCGCCGCAGCCATCAGCTTGGCCGTAGTTGGCACCGTAGCCACTGGCGGTGCGGCTGGATTCGCCATCGCCGCAGTCGCGGGTGTAGCAGTCGGTGCAATGAGCACCCTTACCGTCGGCGAAGACCAGACTGTCGGCGATGCCATTTCCAGCTTTTGCGACAGCCTTGGTAACAGCGTGGACGCCCCCGATCCCTACGGAAAAATCGAGAGTGGGTCGGGCAATGTTTTCATTAACAGCGAGCCCGCTGCTCGCGCGGCCGGCACCACCGGCCCACCTGGAGGCGGCGCAGCCGATGCTGATCAGGAGCCCTCCATCCTGGAGAACGTTGGTTCCATGGCCATGGCTGCGGTGCCTTATCTGGTCCCGTTTATGGGGCTGGGCATGGCGATACGTGACATCTTCAACCCGCCAGTGACCACGCCGGCCGACCCAGGCTCAGAATCCAAGGAAGAGGACAAAATCACCTGTTCCCGCCACACGCCCCTGCCCGAGAATTTCATTGCGCAGGGCTCTGATAGCGTATTTATCAACGGCCAACCCGCCGCACGCTCAGGGGACAAGACCACCTGCGATGCCAAGATTGATGTGAATGAAAACGTATCACCCAATGTACGCATTGGTGGCGGTACGGCGACGGTCAGGGACATTCGCAACGGCAAGAGCAAAATTGCGATGTTTACCGGGATTATTGCGGGGATGCTCGTTGCACGGAGAATCAGGCTGCCCCGTAGACGCCCCACAACCTCACCGGTACCAAGACCGAAATCCAAAGTCTGCCCATATAAGGGTAGCCCCGTGCTCGTTTCTGCAGGGAGCAAGGTCCTTGTAGGGGCCGAGGACGTTGACTTCAGTCTTCCCGGCTTGCTGGGTATTGAATGGTCACGAAGCTACGACAGCAATGATCGACGTCCCGATGGACTGTTAGGCATGGGATGGAGCGTACCGTATGAGGTTGAGCTCATACGTGTGCCACATCCTCATGGGGGTGAACTGTGGATTTACATTGACGAGGAAGGTAACCGACTGGAACTGGGACGCCTTAGTGTTGGTGACGCTTTCGTCAGTGTCGTGGACGGCTTGGCCTTCTTTCAGCTGGAGGACGGTCAGACCGTTGTCGAAGATATCAATGAAGGGCTTTATCGGCTCTTCGATACCGACCCGCTGAACCCGAAACGCTCACGGCTGATCAGGCTCGGCGACCGTAATCTCAATCGCATAGACCTGCTGTACGACGAGCAAGGGCGCTTGAAAGGGCTCTACGACAAGTACGGCCAAACGGTCGTGCAGCTTCATTATGGCGCCAGGCATCCCCAGCGTGTCAGTGAGATATCGCGGGTGTTCTTGAAGAACGGTGGAACACCGACTGTAGAACGCAGCGAACTGCTGGTTAGCTATCGCTACACCGCCAGCGGGCAATTGCACGAGGTACTGGATGCGACGGAGCAACGGATCCGCCGCTTCACTTACACGCCCGAGGGCTACCTCAATAGTCATCAACTGGCTAGCGGTGCTGTCCGTGAATACGAATGGGCCCGCTTCGACACTCCGGCAAAGCGCCCTACTCCCAGGCGCTTAGACGGTACGCCCTACCGCTTGCCACCACTGCTCGAACCCCAACCCGATCACGAGTGGCGGGTGGTTCGACACTGGGGCAGCGATGGAGAAGAGTACCGGTTCGAGTACAACCTGGAAGCCGGTGAAACCCTCGTCACGGACAATCTCGGCCGCCGTGATCACTACTATTGGGGGCCATTGTACGAGGTCTATAAACACATCGATCCACTCGGCAATTGCTGGCAAGAAGAGACTGTCGCCGGCCAACTGCTGAAAAGCATCGACCCTCTAGGAGGCGAATGGCGCTACAGCTACGACGATATCGGTCGCTTGATTGAAACCCGCGATCCCCTCGGCCGCAGCGAGCACATCAAGTACTTGCGCCACTGGGCATTGCCGGTCCAGGTTACCGATACAGCCGGGCGGACTCAGCAATACGGCTACGACAAACACGGCAATCTGCTTTGGCAGCAAGACCCGCTGGGCCGCAAAACACAGTATCAGTACAACCCAGAAGGCCGCGTTACCCAGATCACTGATGCCCTCGAAAAGATCAAGTACCTGACTTGGAACACTTGCGGTCAGTTGCTCAGCTACCGCGACTGCAGCAATGCCCAGGCGCTGTATCACTACGACGCCCATGGCCGCTTGCGCGAAAGCATCAATGCCCGCGGTGAACACGCCCACTTTCGCTACGACGCACGTGGTTATCTGGTAGAAAGCGAACGCCCGGACGGTCGCATCGATCGCTATGAAATTGATGTTGCTGGCCAACTGACGCGCTACACCGACCCTGCGCAAAAGAGCCTGCAGTTCCGCTACGACCGCAGCGGCCGGTTGGTCGAGCGCACGGATGCCATGGGTTACAGCGTGAAGTTCCGCTACGACGCCTATGGTCGGCTACTGCAACTGACCAATGAGAACAACGAGTCATATCGCTTCGGTTGGGATGAATTGGACCGGTTGGTCGCGCAACAGGACCTGGATGGCAGCGGCCGCGTCTATGCCTACAACGTGCTGGATGAGGTCACTCACCTTACCTATGTGCCCTCGCCTGAAGAACAGCCGCCGCTGTCCGACAACGCTCCGCCGACTCGGACGATCCCCATACGCCATGACTTCGAGCGTGACGCAATCGGCCGTCTTATCAGCAAACGCACTGAAGATGGCACCACCGACTACCGCTACGACGCCGCCGACAACCTGCTTTCCATCACCTTCACGGACAACAAAGGTGAAAAACAGCAACTCGACTACAGCTACGATGCCAACGGGCAATTGCTCAGCGAAACCAACAGCGCTGGCCTGCTGCAGTACCGCTATGACGAACTGGGCAATCTGCAGACCCTGGTCCTGCCCGACCAGCGCGAACTCAACCACCTGTACTACGGCAGCGGGCACCTGCACCAGATCAACCTCAACGGCCGGGTCATCAGTGATTTCGAGCGCGACGCGGTGCATGACGAAGTCCTGCGCACTCAAGGCAAGCTGGTCACGCGCACGCACTACGACAGCAGCGGTCGCCTGAGCGGCAAGGCCATCCATTACCGCGACGCCTCTGTTGACGTGCTGCCGCTGTTGGACAAGGCCTATCGCTACGATGCCAGCGACAACCTGGTTGCCGAGGTACTGACCCAGACCCAGCGCCGTGGCATGACCAACGCTGCCAACGATGAGAGCGCGCATCTCGAACGGATCATCGGGTGCTTCAATGACCTGCCACACACCGGCAAGAGCTACTCGGGACGCAACCGTTACGGCTACGACCTCAACGAGCAACTCCAAACCGTCCAACAGTCACGCCCCCACTGGCAAGCCACGCAGGTCGAGGATTTCAAGTATGACAAGGCCGGCAATCTGTTCGACGGGCCAAAGCTCAATGGCCTGATCAAGCACAACCGGGTGTTGGTGTATCAGGACAAGCGCTACCGCTATGACCGCTTTGGGCGGTTGTGCGAGAAGCGTATCGGCAGCAACTGGGTGCAGTTTTTCGAGTATGACGCCGAGCAGCGGCTGGTATGCGTGGAGCAGTACCGCAGTGGCGAGCGGGAGCGTGTGGTGTTTGCCTATGACCCCTTGGGGCGGCGGATTAGCAAGGAGGTTTATCAGAGGGACTATCCAGAGCCGCGTCGGCGGGTGTTGTTCCACTGGCAAGGGCTGCGCTTGTTGCAAGAGGTACAGAGCGGGCTGGCCAGCTTGTACGTGTATGCCAATCTGGATAGCTATGAACCGCTGGCTCGTGTCGACGGCAAATCGGGCAGTGAGGCGATTCACTACTTCCATACCACACTGGCTGGGCTGCCGCAGCAACTGACTGATTCTGCTGGCAATTCAACTTGGGGAAGTGACCACAAGGGCTGGGGCGGAAAATATGATGAATGGCACACTAAGAGCGAAGCGCGTGAACAGAACATAAGCTTTCAGGGTCAATACCTTGACCGGGAAACCGGACTGCACTACAACTTCTCCAGGTTCTATGATCCGGAGGTGGGGCAGTTTACGCAGACTGATCCGATAGGCTTGGTAGGCGGGTTAAATTTTTACAAATATGCGCCGAATCCGATTACTTGGATAGACCCGCTAGGGTTGTCCGTCGAGTGGATAAGCCCTGACGAGATCAATTTTTCTCAAAGAACTATTGCAAAAAATGATTATGCCGAAATCATGAAATCCGGCCGCTGGAATTGGAATCAGTCACCACTGCATGTCGCGAGTTTTAATGGTCAGCTAGTTAGCTATGACAACAGACGTCTCGATGCGGCGTTAGAAGCAAAGCTCGAAAAAGTCAAGATCGTCATAGTGGATCTCAATTCACCATACCCACATTCAACCACTGGCAAGACATGGCTTCAGAAATTTCAGCAAAGATTCAGCGATCCTAGAAACGTTAGAAATGGTGGAGCAGTCCCTGATACGGGACTTAGCAATCGCCCAACACATTGTGGATAAACGTATGAAAAACATCATAACGAAATTGTGGGAACAGGAGCTACTTCCAATAAAGGATGCCATCTACTTATCCACCGGAGAGTCTTACTCGTGTAAAATTGCCACTTACCCATCGCCTAGTATAAAAATCGGAGAAAAATTCAGCCTGGAAGACTTTCATGCAAAACATAAACACGATGTTTGCCACCTTGATATTTTCAAGGAAATCCCACTTACTAATGGAGGCTATTGCTGCGTAGGTGAGGGAAGCTACGGATCCGAGGGATTTATTGCTTACCTGGACAAAGACAAAAAACTTATCTGGGTAATTTATTCAGAGTCATCAAACCCTTTCATAGACGTCACCCAAGTCAACGACGAAACAATAAGCGCTAGGTCCACCACAGACATTAAAATTACCATTAACCTGAAAAATCCTCAAACCCTTAAATTAATTTAACAGCAATGCGACCAAGACGGGATTACTCTTCTGCAAAAAACGCTTATAATACGTACAGCAAGAGCAAAATGGTTTATCTAGTATTTCGTCGCTACCCCGCCTAAAACTCGTAAGGCACCACGACTCGCCAGCCCATTTTGGGAAATGTATAAAATACCCCAAACGAACGATCGTCATCCGTCATGACTTCGAGCGTGACGCAATCGGCCGTCTTATCAGCAAGCGCACTGAAGATTGCACCACCGACTACCGCTACGACGCCGCCGAAAACCCGCTGTCCATCACCTTCGCGGACAACAAAGGTGAAAAACAGCAACTCGACTACACCTACGATGGGTTTCTCAGAAGGATTACCCAGAGCCGCACCGGCGGGTGTTATTCCACTGGCAAGGGCTTCGGCTTTTGCAGGAGATACAGAGCGGGCTGGTCAGCTTGTATATTTATGCCACACCGGACAGCTATGAACCGCTGGCACGGATCGATGGGTCGGGAGGTGGTTCAGTACTTTCATACCAACCTAGCCGGGTTGCCCGAGCAACTGACTGATGCGGAAGGCAAGGCAATTTGGTGTACTGATTATGAGGGCTGGGGGAAGACGCGAGATGAGTGGCACAGTCCACGTCAGGCCAGAAAACAAAACCTGCGATATCAAGGTCAGTATATTGACAGAGAAATAAGCCTAAATTACAACACCTTCAGGTTCTACGACTTTACCACTGGTCACTTTATTCAATCAGACCCCATTAAACTGGAGGGCGGGTTAAATTATATGCGTATGGACCGAACCCTCTTGCATGGATCAACCCTCTAGGATTGTTTTGTGATGTCGCCAAAACTCAAAATGGAGCAGAGCACGTCAAAGTATTAATAGGCCCGGCCTTAGAGATCATTTCGAAAAGCATGGATCACAAGTTGGAGCAAACACCGTAAAGAATATGATTTCAGTGCAAGAACCACAATACAGAATGGCAGAAAATTCACCTACAGGGACCGGTATACTAACAAGCCAAGAGTGGGCTATTATGATCCTGACAGTGGATTATTTACTGCAACCAGCCAAACAGGAAAAGGCCCTATTATTTTAACTCACTTCCCTGAATCATGGCCAAACTTAAGGCGCCTACCAGGATTCAGCACAGCAAATTAGAGGTCTCAAACCATGTCCCCTGAGCAAAAGATTATGACCAGCATTAGAAAAGGTTATCGAAGACCTCATGACATTGAAATACTGGCCAGCGAAATTTACACCTGGCTTTGCAGCAACAAATTAGCAGACAGGGAAATTGTAACGGAATTTGTCTCAAGCGTTGATAACTCTAAATTCCCCGACGTCATTAAACTAACCTTCGAATACCTAAAGCGCCTGTCCACGTATAAAGGGGATCTATTATACGAGGAGAGCGAAAAAATAGGCCATTTATTTGAATCCATAAACATCATGACAATACTCGGCCTCCACCATGAGGACAACATAATCAAGGAGTCTGACGACTTAGTAATTAAGGCTTTGGAAAGCAAACGAATTACCAACCTACCCGAACAAATAAACACCAACAAACCATGGTGGAGCAGAGTGTCAGCCAAGCATCTCAAAGCTGACAGTCCCAACAAAAAACTCTGAACAACTTTGTTATATCCCACGCTGCATTGGCGTACTTAACCCATCAGAATCTACCTGTCCAACAGTCACGCCCCCACTGGCAAGCCAAGCAGGTCGAGGATTTCAAATACGACAAGGCCGGCAATCTGTTCGACGGGCCCAAGCTCAATGTCCTGATCAATCACAACCGGGTGTTGGTGTATCAGGACAAGCGCTACCGCTATGACCGCTTTGGGCGGCTGTGCGAGAAGCGTATCGGCAGCAACTCGGTGCAGTATTTCGAGTATGACGCCGAGCAGCGGCTGGTTTGCGTGGAGCAGTACCGCAGTGGGGAACGGGAGCGTGTGGCGTTTGCCTATGACCCGTTGGGGCGGCGGATCAGCAAGGAGGTTTATCAGAGGGACTATTCAGAGCCGCGTCGGCGGGTGTTGTGCCACTGGCAAGGGTTACGCCTGCTGCAAGAAGTACAGAACGGGTTGGCCAGCTTGTACGCGTATGCCAACCCGGATAGCGCCCTACAACACATTCAGGTTTTTTGATCCGGATGTGGGGCGGTTTACCCAGCCGGACCCTATTGAATTAGCGGGGGAAGAAAATCTATACGAATATTCGCCTAATCCGTTAGCTTGGACTGACCCGCTCGGGTTAGCTAGCTTTGGAAATACTGGTGGCGACAAAACCAACTCTGGAAACGCTAAAGAACTTGATCGAAATCTGGGCCTTTAGGGAAGACCTGTTGGGCCTGGCCAAGCCGCTGGCCATATCGTGGGCTCAAAGGGAAGTCAGAGGCAGTGGGCCTCTTCAATTGAGTCCCGAAAAGTCCTCTTCACTTATGGAATCCATATCAATGATGCTGCAAATCGAATTCCTATAGGCCATCCTCGCCCCCACAACGCAATGTATACAAGGTCATTCCATGATAATCTTCGGGATAGACTGACATCACTTGTAGAGCAAATGCGAGACACCAATCACGGAAAAAACGCTATACGCACCGCACTAAGGCGAGAGCTTCGCAAAGTTGGAGCACGCACATTAAGCTAAGGAAAAATAATTGGAGACCAAATGAGCACCATATCAACGGAACCATTAGCCGATGAAATCATGAAAGCCACCCACATGGCACTAATGGAACTATTTTCCACAAACGAACACTTTTACTATTGCTCACTAATTACAACAGGGGAGGCACTTCCACCACTTATATCCGCTTGGTCATATGAAGCCCTAGAGCGCTTTGCAAAAGACAACAAATACGAGGATGATGACAAAGAACTAATAAAATGGTCATATGCAGAATCCCCATATTTGGATTTTGGATCAAGACATTTCGATAAGGTTAGAAAACTGTTCGAGCAACGCCCCCCAATGGATCAAACGAGATCAGAAATGGAATGGCAGCATGAGTTTGACTGCCGAATCGAAGCAATGGAAACCGCGATCAGGAAACTTGATCAGCTTGGCATTTTTGGGATGGATGAGGACAGGGACAAGATAGTAATTAACGTGGAGGTTATGCCACCTGATTACAGCAATACACAAAGAGCAATCCGGCTAAACCCCATTAGCGCCCTCTCAGAATGGTTACTCGAGGCAGCTGAGCCACCACCAAGCACATCAACAACAGGAGAAAATTGAACTGCGGATTATTAATGGTCATTGTGAATCCTCTCAGGCTGGTGATCCAAGCCGCCATCATTACGGTTCCCACGACGTTGCGTTTTTCTCATCATCGCTTCCTATACAGCTTGGAAAAGTCCGGGCCCGAGTCGTTATTCCACTGGCAAGGGCTTCGGCTTTTGCAAGAGGTGCAGAGCGGTTTGGTCAGCATGTACGTTTATGCCAGTATGGAGAGCAGAACCTACGGTATCAAGGGCAGAGTCTTGATCGAGAAACGGGACTGCACTACAACACTTTTAGATTTTATGATCCAGATATAGCTCGGTTTATACAGACAGATCCGATAGGACTAGCGGGCGGCACAAACCTATACTTATACGCATCAAACGGCCTCACTTGGATCGATCCATGGGGGTGGAATAAGAACAGTCACAGCTCTATCGGGGACTGGTATTGTACGACGTAATCGACCCGGTGGGTGGTCATGCCAAAACTGGCATCGGCAATGCAGAGGATGTCATGGCTAATGAGGCAAATAGAAGAGCTCATGCAAGCGCAAGGAAAGTGCGAAAAGACCCTACCTTCGAGAAGGCATACGCGAAAATCATCAGCACGCACCAAAGCATCACCAATGGCGAAATGAAAAAAATTGAAGCAGAAAGAGTTCGCACCCTTAGAAATCAGGGGCTTGCGTCACCAAACAACAAAGAGCGAGATAACCGCTACAATCCTAAACCGTGCCCTTAGTTGAACCAAAATCTGAACAACCCCAGAGGACAACCATGCGAAACTCGATAAAATGCATTATCTCCAATGAGGTACCATGCATTAACGATTTAATCAACATCAAGGACATTACTGACCGAACCAATCAATACATAGCAAAAATGCGACCAACCATAAACATCGAACAGCTTAATGGGTGGAACATTTTAATCTCCGCAACCATTAGAACCACTGATAAGATTGGCATTTACAAGCGCACAACAAGATACCCATCTGATAACGAATTTGAAATCTCAATCTCTATACCAGCCCCAAGCCTTGATAACGCATCATATGGCCTACCCCCAAAGGAGCTCGGTTACTTACTAGCTATAGACGAGAAAAAATTTATAGCAATTACACCTCAATACTCAAATTACACAAGCCTTGACGAGTTCATCACAGACAGCATCGAACTAGCAATACGAAAAACATTTGAAACAGGCGTAACATGTCACGCCGTCAAAATTCAATTTGAGGAATAAGGTTAAAATCAGTTTTGCCACCCGACCCGGCACCTCGAGTACGGCAAGATCTTCGTCATCGATAGCCTTGGCCAACACCCTTCGTTGTTATTGGAGGGCGATGTTCGAGGTGTCCAAATGCATCGCCCTTTCGGCGATTGCTGGCAAGAGGAGACCGTCGCCGGCCAACTGCTGAAAAGCATCGACCCACTAGGAGGCGAATGGCGCTACAGCTACGATGATATCGGCCGCCTGATTGAAACCCGAGATCCCCTCGGCCGCAGCGAACACATCAAATACTTGCGACACTGGGCATTGCCGGTCCGGGTCACCGATACAGCCGGACGCACTCAGCAATATGGCTACGACAAACACGACATAGCGTTCCAACCGACTCTAGTTGCTCGCCAGGTACTGCATCGCCTTACCCCGCACGCTGGGGCTGGCCATGCTCTTTTCGATCAACTGGGTAGGCTTGTCGGCTGTGACCGGCGCGGGTTCACAACGATCCACAGCCGTAGACCTTGCGCACATGTTTGAGCACACGTCAGCAGAGGCTGGGCGCAGCTGATGTCCCTGGTTTGGCCGTGGCTTTGACTGAAACGAAAAAAGACGCCGAAGCGTCTTTTTTCGATGACTTACAGACTTCGATCGAACTCTGTAGATCTATAACTGGAGCGGGAAACGAGACTCGCATCGGGCTTGCGAGCTGTTGAAAGCAAAGGGTTTTCATACAATTTCGAAACGGGAATAGCCAGGATTCTGGACTCATTTTCTCCTGCTTGCAATGCCCGTTGAACCGGCGCCCGACGCTTTAGCAGCTGGCGCGTTGGAGAAAGAAACAGCAATGCCTACCTTACTCTAATCGGGCACCGGCGATTGCTTGATAGCGCCAAGTCACAACCCATTGTTTTAGTAGGAGGCAACATATGCACGCAACCCTGAAGCGGGGTCGGTTTCCAGCGCAGGTAGTGCTTGCTGCGGTTAGCGCCTGAGCTCCTGCACTAAACCGCCGATTGGGGGCTTCATCACGCTTCGCCTCTGCATACCTGATCTGCTTGCGTATTCATATGGACATTCAGGCAGCGGCGCTTAGCCGCTCGGCTCCCAAGTTGTCACTACGCAAAAAAATGCCCCGATAGGCACATCACCGGGGCCAAGTTCCATATGCAACCTCTAACTTCGGTAGACCGCTTTCAATTCGGCCCTCAGCGATCCCACCGCCTCAACGATGATACGTGCCGTTGACAATACCTTTGCCCCCTTTGGGCTGAGCAGCATCCGCCGTGACGCAGTCACGAAAAGCTCCACGCCTAGTTCCGCCTCCAACGCGTTCAGATGCTTGGTGACGGCAGGCTGGCCAATCCCGAGTCTCGTTGCTGCAGCGCTCACAGTGCCAAGTTCAGAAGTTGCCAGACAGCTCTCCAGCTTCTTCACGTTCATACGCTTCACCCGGTGTCACAGATCGAGCACGATGAGCTTGGACTTTGCTCGCGACACGCAAGTGGTCAAACAGCTCCCCTTCTCCGAATCGTCCAGTATGTAGTCTTGGTGATCGACTTCACCTTCCAAGTAACGGATCTTACAGGTGCCACATAGCCCTGATTGGCAGGATGTCTCGACCGGATATCCCGCATCCTGAAGCACTTGCGCAAGGTTCTCGTGCGCTTGAACGACGACTTCTTCACCAGTGCTCGCGATTCGCGCCACGAAGGAGCCGTCGCCTTGTTCCGGGCTCGGCGCTTCGGGGCCTTTCACTGGTGCTTTGAAATGTTCGAAATGAACGGTTCCTTTAGGCCAATGCGCAGCAGCTTCCTTGCAGGCATTCATGAAGCCGGCAGGCCCGCAGTAGTAGACGTGACAACCGTCGCTGGCGTCCTTCAGTAGTGCATTCAAATCCAGGCGTTTGGAGGGATCCACACCATCAAAGTGCAGAATGACTTTTCCTTCGCCGATCAGCTCTTCCATCTCTTCCGAGAAGGCCGCGAACTCGGGGCCTCTGCAGCAGTAATGAAGCTCATACTCCTGCCTGGCCAACTCAAGTGCGTGCATCATGGACTTCATCGGGGTTACGCCGATGCCACCGGCAAGCAGGATCGTCTTGCGAGCATCTTTGCTCAGCATGAAATTGTTGCGCGGCACACTGACCCTCACGGTCTCGCCTACCCGCAACTCATGCACGGCCATCGATCCGCCTGTGCCTTTCTCGTCCCGCAGCACCCCAATGACATAGCGGTGGGGCTCGGCTGGCGAGTTGCTTAACGAATACTGCCTCACCATTCCATTAGGCAGGTGAATGTCGATGTGTGATCCTGCCGTGAATGGCGGCAATGCACCACCTTTCGGGTCTACGAGTTCGTAGGAGTTGATCCCCTGCGCTTCGCGGGTAACGCGACGTATCAACAGTTCCAGCAATACTGGGTTGGGATTTGCTAAAGATGTCATCGTCATCACCTCTCACCAAGGCACGGGAGCCCTGGGTAGCCCAGGGCCCGCGCTTTTTTCTTATTGTTCTTTGAAGTTCTGTTCCAGTTGCTCGAACCGGGCCGTGACGAAGTCCGCCCGCTCTTGGCCTTTGAGCTTGTCTGCTTCGGTGAGGATGGCCACCGCTTCTCTTGCGAGCTTGCGACGGTTGATGACCTCCTGCTCTGGCGTCGCAGCCTTCGGCATATTGAACACGTTGCCGGTGCAGTAGCTGTTCGGCTCCCCGCCCATGTCACGCAGCCACTGAGCGAAGCCGGCAGCTGCTGCTTGCGGGTTGGTACCACGAATACCGTCGCGAAGCATTTTGCGGAACGCATACAGGCCGGCGTCGAACTTGGTCGGGTTCTCCAGCGAGTGCACCGCGATTGGACGTTGGCTGATGATGGCCTCGTAATCGCCTGGAGCGTATTGAGCTTCCTTGTAGTTGTGGCGCTCGCGGTGATTCGACGGGATCGGTGGGATGTCATCGATTTTGTATTTGCCGAAGCGCTCTGGCCGGCGCATCGCAACCTGGCCTTCCAGGAAGTCGATGGTCTCGTAACCGACCATGCTCTTGTCACCGACACCACGGGTGTCAATACCTGGGCCCATGACGCGCCAACCGATCATCTTGGAGTTCTCGTCATCCACAGGGACAGTCCAGCGGACGATGTGGAAGCGGCTGAACAGCTTCTTCGCCGAACCGTCCTCCGACGTGTAGGCATGCAGGCTGAGGTTCGGCAGCACCTGGTGCTGAATACGCAGGAACATGCGGTCGTCGTTCACGCGACGAGCGCCGGCACAGGCCAGACTACGACCCTGGTGAACCGGGATGAATTGCATGTCCGGAGCGACTTCCATTGAGGCGGCGCCGACTTCGTCGAAGGTGGTGCCCTGGAACTGACCGCCCACAACGTTCTTCGCGGAGTGCAGTGCAGTCGGGTGGAAGTTGTCCGCCGCGTTGTCTTGCACCTGCAGCCAGTTGCAGTGCTGGAAGTTGCTGTACGGAACCAGCTCGTCGCCTTCCATCACAGTGAAATTCTGCTCCCATTCTGGGAACGGCGGCTCTTCATCAGGCGGGCCCATGTAGGCGAACACCAACCCGTGACGCTCGAACGCCTTATAGGCGCCTTGGCGGATAGAGCAGGCGTACTTCTCGCCTTCCTTTTCCTCGCCTGCAGGGAATGGGACATGAAGGCAGGCACCATCCACGTCGAAGACCATACCGTGATAGCAGCACTTGATGCCCTTCTCCTGAATGGCACCGTACTCCAGCGAAGCACCACGGTGGCAGCAGTGGGCATGCAGCACACCTACTTGGCCGCTGCCGTCACGGAACGCCACCAGCTCTTCGCCCATGATCTTCAGGAAGCGAGGCGTATCGGTGAGCTCCAACGACATGCAGACCGGGTGCCAGAAGCGACGCAGGTACTCGCCAGCCGGCGTACCGGGGCCGGTTTCGGTCAGTTCTGGGTCGTGGTTCGGGGTGTTGTTGGTGTAGTAGCCACCGTAGGCGATCAGCTTTTTGGGAACGGCAGCGCCGTTGCCGCCTGCACCACGTTGGTCATCATGCTTATCGAATTTCTCAGTCATTTTTCATTGCCTCAGGCTTATTGTTAGATACGGGATACGGTATTCGTACTCTGTATACATATTGTTCGAACGCAATGTTTCTACGGGTACTGCTTGTGTTCCGTGGGGATCAGTTGATGGATTTGTCGACCAGGGCGCCTGCCTGGATCCACGGCATCATGCCGCGCAGGCGCTCACCGACCACTTCGATCTGGTGACGTTGCAGCAGGCTACGCCGGGCAGTGAGCGTGGGATTGCCTGCCTTATTTTCCAGGATGAAGTCCTTAGCGTACTCGCCGTTCTGAATGCTGGTGAGCAGCTCACGCATCCTGTCCTTGGTCTCAGCCGGCAAGATCCTCGGCCCGCTGACGTACTCGCCGAACTCAGCGTTGTTGGAGATGCTGTAGTTCATGTTGCCGATGCCGCCTTCATAGATCAGGTCGACGATCAGCTTGAGCTCATGCAGACATTCGAAGTAGGCGAGCTCAGGTGAATAACCGCCTTCCACCAGGGTTTCGAAACCGAGCTTGATCAGCTCGACGGTGCCGCCGCACAGTACGGCCTGCTCACCGAAAAGGTCAGTCTCAGTCTCCTCGCGGAAGTTGGTTTCGATGATGCCCGCCTTGCCGCAACCGATGGCAGACGCGTAGGCCAGGGCCAGTTCGACAGCATGGCCGGAAGTATTCTGTTCTACCGCGATCAATGCCGGAACGCCGTGGCCTGCTTGATAGGTAGAACGCACAGTATGACCGGGCGCTTTCGGCGCGATCATGATCACATCGAGGTCGACGCGAGGCTTTACCTGACCGTAGTGAATGTTGAAACCGTGGGCGAAGGCCAAGGTCGCATTGCGGCGCAGATGCGGCTCGACGTCGCTGCGGTAGACATCCGCGATCAGCTCATCAGGAATCAGCATCATGACCAGGTCTGCCTGGGCAACGGCCTCCGCAACGGTGCTCACCGCGAGACCGGCAGCCAGCGCTTTCTTCGACGACGCCGAACCCTGACGCAAACCGACGATGACATCAATGCCACTGTCACGGAGGTTCTGGGCGTGAGCATGCCCCTGAGCGCCATAGCCGATGATCGCCACGCAGAGCCCCTGCAGCAGGCTCAAATCAGCATCTTTATCGTAGAACAGCTTCATGTCAGTCAGACCTTCTTGTTTTGTGTTCGGGATTTCGTGCTCTGTACTCTGTATACAGAGTTCACAGTCTTGACCTACACTGAACGGGAGTCAAGGAAAATTTGAATGACACGGGAGAAAGTGGACAATGCAGCTTTCACTAGGGGAAGCCGATCTTCGGCGAGGTCAATCAATGACAAGCACGCTCAAGCGTATCCAGTCGCGCACGGACTACGTGGATGAGGTTTACAAGGCTCTGCTCGATGCCATCAGCGACGGCTCGCTGGCACCCGGCGCTCGCCTGACGCAGGAAGAAATCGCCGAGCAGATGAACATTTCCCGGTCACCTGTGCTGCAGGCGCTGAGGTTGCTCAAGAAAGATGGCCTTGTTCAGGATGCACCAGGGCGAGGTTTGCTGGTGACCCCGCTGACGACGGACTCGATTCGTAACCTCTACCTGATTCGAGGAGCCCTGGACAATCTGGCTGCCAAGATGGCCGCTGCCCGCAAATTCCAGCTCGACCCGGCGCTGATCAAGCGCGGTCGAAAGGCTTCCCAGGGCAAGAACATCAAGGAAATGATCGACGCCGATGTGGCTTTCCACAACGCCATCTACGAAGCGTCCGGAAACCCGCTGATCGCCCAGAGCGCTCAGGTTTACTGGGTGCACCTGCGCCGCGCCATGGGTGCAGTGCTGCAGTCCTCAGCCCAGCGCGACACCATCTGGGATCAGCACGAGGAGATAGCCGCTGCCATCTCAGCTGGTGATGTCGAGGCAGCAGGTAGCCTGACCGATATCCATACGACGCAAGCCAGGGAAAACCTCATTGACCGAGTCGGTCATCTGCTGTCGCAAGGTTGAGACAGGCGCCCGGGGAGACCGGGCGCCCGCTTGGAGGGTGTCATCGATTCACGATGGACTTGGGCATGATGAGGCAGATGAACGCGGCGAAGATCAGCGAGCCTGCGATGCAGTAAAGCGCCAGGTCAGTGGATGAGGTGACATCTTTCACCCAGCCGATCATGTAGGGGCTGATGAAACCCGCTAGGTTACCGACTGAGTTGATCATGGCGATACCCGCCGCAGCCGCAGCCCCACCCAAAAATGCGGGAGGCAGGCACCAGAACTGGCAAAGCCCGGTCATGATTCCCATGGTCGCCAATGACAGGAAGACAAGCGAGACCGCAGGGTTGCCAGACGTCAGGGTGCTGAGCACCAGTCCTGTCGCACCGAGCACTGCCGGCACAGCGGCATGCCAACGACGCTCCTTGCTGCGGTCAGCGCTACGACCGGTGAAGATCATCGCTGCGGTAGCGAACGCATAAGGGATGGTGGTGAGCAACGACACCGTGGAGGCTTCCTGGATGCCCGAGCTTTTGATCAGCGATGGCAGCCAGAAGCTGACACCGTATAGCCCCATCATGAAGCCGAAGTAGCCCGAGCTCAGTACCCATACCCGCTTGTTGCGGAATGCGCCGAACACCGAGTGGACTTCCTTCGTCCCACCCTCTTTCTCCAAGTTACGCTTCAGCGTTTCTTTCTCGCTCGCGGACAGCCACTTGGCATCGTCGATCTTGTCCTGCAGGTAGAACAACACGACGACACCCGCAATGATCGATGGCAGCGCCTCCAGGAAGAACAGCCATTGCCAAGCGGAGTGGCCCATCCAACCATGCGTGGAAGCCATGATCCATCCAGACAGAGGGCCGCCAATGACGCCCGCCATCGGAATACCGGTCATGAACATCGCGGTGATCTTGCCCCTGCGGGAAGGCGGGAACCAGTAGGTAAGGTACAGAATGATGCCGGGGAAGAAACCAGCTTCCGCCAGCCCGAGCAGAAAGCGCAGCACGTAAAACTGCGTCGGTGTTTGAACAAAGATCATGCTCGCCGAGAGGATGCCCCAGCTGATCATGATCCGGGCGATCCAGCGCCTTGCACCTACCCGGTGCAGAATGATGTTGCTCGGAACTTCAAAGATGAAATAACCAAGAAAGAATATTCCAGCACCCAAACCATAAATGGTTTCGCTGAACTTCAACTCATCCAGCATTTGAAGTTTAGCGAAGCCAATATTCACGCGATCAAGGTAGGCAAACACATAGCAGATGAAAAGAAACGGAATAAGTCGCAAGGCCACACGGGTATACAATTGGGACTCAGCTACTGAATCCTGGACGACATAGGGTGCCTCTAGAGTATTAGACATGATGCCAATCTCCGAATGATTTTGTTGTTGTAGGCGTCGAATCGTGCAGCAGCGCCTTTCCAGGTTCGGCGCTGTTGCAAAGAGGGAGGGTCAGGAGAACATGTCCGGCTGCTCTGCCACGAGCTGGTCGTAGATGGGTTGGAAGTGAAGCCAGCCAATGAAGGGGCTGCCCACATTTTCTCGGCTGTAGCGACAGCGCTCTGGCGTCACCAGCTTGGGCGTGATTCCACTGGCCTCGATCAGCAGCTGCTGCTGACAGCATCGCTCCAGCGCGATGAACCAGAATGCGGCTTCATCGATACTGTGCCGGCTAGCAGTGAGCAGGCCGTGATTCTGGTGGATGACCGCACGCACATCTTTGAAATATTCACTGACCGACTTGCCAGCCTTGGCCTCCACCGCAACAGCGCCGGCCTCGGCAGTGATCACCCCGTGGTGTTCAAAGAACACTGCGGCGTCCTGGGTGATCGGTGGCAACGAACGCCCGGTGGCAGACCAGGCGCCACCGTAAATGGTGTGCGCATGGCACATGGCGACGATATCGGGGTGCGCTTCGTGGACGGCAGCATGCAGAACGAAGCCAGCCCGGTTGATCGCATAGTCGCCCTGCACGACCTTACCTTCATGATCCGCGAGGATCAGGTTTGACAACTTCACCTGCGAGAAATGGACGGCCATCGGGTTCGTCCAATACAGCTCAGGGAACTCTGGATCGCGAACGGTTAGGTGTCCAGCGAAACCATAATCGAGGCTGTGCTTTGCAAACGCTCGACAGGCTGCAACAAGATGTTTCTTGCGATACTGCCGCTCTTCCTCAAAACTCTTGAAGTCAGGAATTTCCGGAAAGATCAGATCCTGCTGTTCAGGTTGATAGACCGAAATTCGGCGCTTTTCATTTGATGCTGGTTCAATCCGCAGCAAGGGATCCATAGTGCCAACCTCATCTTTTATTTTTGTTGGAGACTCATAGTTGACTTTAGGCATATGGATTGACAAACGAAGGCTTTTCACCCAAGGTTGAATTAAATTTAGCCTAAACAAATAATAATGAGAAAGATTCCTAACTTCGCGGCTATCAAGGCTTTTGAAGCTGCTGCACGCTTGGAAAGCTTCGTCGCTGCTGCCGATGAACTGCACTTGTCTGCCTCGGCGGTTAGTCATCAAGTCAGGAAGCTTGAGGCTACGCTGGGCATGGAACTGTTCAAACGACAGCCGCGTTCGGTTGAGCTGACTATTCAGGGGCGAGCGCTCGCTCAACGCCTCACGGTAGCTCTCGACGGCCTGGAGTCGGCGCTTTCGATGTGGATGCCCAATGCAGAGCAGTTACATCTCGCCGTTCACTGCTCGCCAAGCTTTGCCTCCAAATGGCTATCTCCGCGATTGGCACGCCTGGTAGGCGAACCGAACCCTCTTCATATCCGCCTGACCTCCAGCGCTACGCCACCAGAACTCACACGGCACGAGGAGATCGACATAGCGATCACCTACGGTGAGCCAATACAGCGCGTCGGTGTGATTGCCGAGCCTCTAGGACTCGAGACCATCGTACCCATGAGCTCCCCGCGCTTCTTCGACGCATCTAAAATGCTTGAGCCTCGCTCGCTCAAGCCAGGTGCTCTGATCGACTCACAGCTCAGTCCTGTTCGATGGAGCGACTGGTTCCGGCATGAGGGTGTCGCAGAGCGGTCAGACTTGGGAGGGCTCTCCTTCGACCGCGCCGCTCTCGTTCTTTCGGCCGCAGCGGATGGGCTTGGCATTGCCTTGGAATCTACACGCCTGGCGGAGAATGAACTGCGGCAAGGCTCACTGGTGGTACTGAATGGGCATTTGCCGCCACTGCAACGCGAGATGCATTTCCTCTGCTACCGAGGATCGATGAAAGGCAGCCGCAAGATTGAGCGATTCAAGGAATGGATCATGAGCCAGATACACGAGGTGTGAGACCTAAACCTTCACCGCGTAATCCCAGGCGACTGAGGTCGACGCCTCAAGTGCCTGCTACTCCGGCATTCATCCAGATCATCAGCCCCGTCAAAGTCACCAATGAACCGAGGGTTGAGATCAGGATGGTGCGAGAGATCAACCCTGCCTCGCGACGATAGAACTCGGCCAACATGAAAGGCCCGGTGCCTGTCGGCAATGCACTGAGCAAAAGTGCAGAATTCGCCCACATTGACTGAAGCGCGAACACCTTGAAAGCCAGGAACCAAGTCAGCAGGGGCTGTCCCACCAACTTAATGGTGACCAGGGGCCAAGGGCTGCTTTTGCCCGCCGTCGATCTAATCGTTTTCTGACCCAGGAACAGGCCCAGAGAGACGAGTGCGCATGGTGTAGTTGCCGTTGCCAGCATATCGAGGAAGCTCATGACCGGGTGCGCCAGTGGAATGCCGGTTACCGCCCAGGCCGCACCTGCAATGGGGGCGATAACCAGCGGATTTTTCGACAGCGCTTTAACGACGACCGCGATTGCTTTACCGACATGCCGCTCCTCCTGCAAACCGATCTCGATGCAAATCACCGCGATTGCGAAAAGCATGCACACCACGATGATGGTCGAGATCAATGCGGGTTGAAGACCTGGATGACCGAAGACAATGGCACACAGCGGGATGCCGATGTAGCCGGTGTTTGCGTAGCCAGCACTCAAGCCATCAATGCTTGAACTGGCCAGGCTATGACCCGTACACAGTCGCCATGCCAACGTGGCCACGAAAATCGCGAGCGTGCCAGCGCCGAACGAAATGATGAATCCAGGCTGCCAGATCTCAGCCCATGATGCAGTCGCAGTCACTTTGAATAGCAAGGCAGGCAGGCAGAGCCAGACCACCAATTTGTTGATCTCGGAGGCGGCTTGGTCTCCGAGTCGATTTGTCTTACGGCAGATAAATCCAGCGAGGATCAGGGCAAAGATGGGTAACACGATGGCGAGAACGGTGTACATGACTTCCACAATGACGGGGGATTTTGGACATACATAGGTTAAGATCGCTAATCAATGCAGTCCAATGACTATGAAGTAGCCGATTGATACCTACGGAGCATCAATGATCGAACACCGCCACTTGCGCTACTTCCTGGCTCTGGCTGACCTACTGCATTACGGAAAGGCATCCACGCGGGTCAACGTTGCCCAGTCCTCGTTAAGCCGCCAGATCGCTGACCTTGAATCGCAGCTCGGCTGCCGGCTCTTTGTACGTACCTCTCGTTCTGTTGAGCTGACCTCGGCTGGGCTGGAGTTCCAGCGCAGCGCACAGCTGGTTATGCAGGCAATGGACTCAGCGATTCGCTCCACCCAAGCCGTTGCCCGAGGTGAGAAGGGAGAACTACGTATCGCGTTCACGTCCATGATCGCCTGGTCGGGTTTACCCAAACTGATCAAGTCATATGCGGAGAGCGCTCCTGGCGTAAACCTGGAGCTGAGCGAGCTGATACCGAGCGCTTTGATGAAAGCGGTAGAAACCGGAGAGTGCGACATTGGCCTCACATTTAAGGCCACTGTTCAACCGCCGTATCAATACCGGGAACTGCAGCGTGAGTCACTGAGCATTGCTGTTCCCACTGACCACCGCCTGGCGCGCCAGAAGGCCGTAACCGTCAAAGACCTCATCGATGAGCCCTTCATTTTGAGCCCACGAGATACTGCATCGGTGCTACACGACAGCATCGTTGAGCTGTGCCGGAAAAACGGGTTCGAGCCCCGCGCTCGGATGTACACACAGCTGCAAGGGACGATAGTGAATCTGGTCGGAGAAGGATTGGGAGTCTCGATCATCCCCACATCCATGTCGAAGTCGAACCCAGAGTCGGTTCGTTTCATACGCATTGACGACGCACCCGAGCTTGCCTTGGGAATGGTCTGGAACACGAATAACTCCAACCCGTGCCTCACCGCCTTCATCGAGTCAGTCGACACCCGCCTCGACCAGACCTGATCGAGTACGGGCATCGGTTCTGGATCGCTAGCGGTTTACTACCGCTTTAGGCATCGAAAGGCACACAACTGCAGCACATACCAAAGCAGCTGCAATGCAGTACAGAGCGATACTGGTTGACCCAGTGGAGTCCTTAACCCATCCGATCAAGTACGGACTGATGAAGCCGGCCAGGTTACCGATGGAATTGATCATCGCGATCCCTGCTGCTGCCGCCACACCTCCTAAGAATGCAGGCGGGTAACACCAGAAATGGCTCATGGAGGTCATAACTCCCATGGCCCCTACCGAAAGGAACGCCACCGTTAGCAAGGGATTCTGCTCCGTAGTGGTTGCAAGCACCAACCCCATCGCGCCAATCACCGCAGGTAATGCGGCATGCCAGCGACGCTCCTGTACATTCTCCGAGTGTCGCCCGGTCATGACCATCGCAATCGTGGCAAGTGCATACGGAATGGTGGTCAGCAGAGAAACCTCAGCAGCACTCTGGACGCCGGAGTTCTTGATCAGCGATGGCAGCCAGAAGGTTATTCCGTTCAAGCCCATCATCACACCGAAGTAACCTGCACTCAGCAGCCACACCTTGAGGTTGGTGAAAGCACTGAATGCTGAGTGCCCGTGGTGCGAATGGGCTTCACCTTGAGGTTACGCTTGAGGATGGCCTTCTCTGCTGGTGTGAGCCACTTAGCATCTTCTGGATTGTCACGCAGATACACCAGAACAACGAAACCGGCAACGATTGACGGTATTGCTTCGAGACCGAACAACCACTGCCAGGCCGAGAATCCTTGCCAACCGTGAGTGGTCGACATGATCCATCCTGAGAGAGGCCCGCCCAAAACACCTGCCATCGGAATGCCGGTAAGGAACATCGCAGTGATCTTCCCACGCCGGGAAGACGGAAACCAATAGGTCAAATACAAGATGATGCCGGGGAAAAATCCAGCTTCTGCAACACCCAGGAAAAACCTGAGAGTGTAGAACATTGCAGGCGTCTATACGAACACCATGCAAGCCGACAGTACACCCCAGCTGACCATGATGCGGGCAATCCAGCGGCGAGCCCCGATCTTGTGGAGCATCATATTGCTCGGCACCTCAAAGATGAAGTAGCCGAAGAAGAAGATCCCCGCACCAAGCCCGTAAACGATTTCGCTGAACTTGAGCTCGTCCAGCATTTGCAGCTTCGCAAAGCCTACGTTTACCCGATCCAGGTAGGCGAAGACATAGCAGAGAAAGAGGAATGGAATCAGTCGAAGGGCTAAGCGCGCATACAGCTTTGACTCGTCCGGAGTGGAATGCGAATCGGTGACGCAGGCAGCGTCAAGAGCATTAGGCATCTGCCTATCTCCAGTCATTGTTATTGTGTGGCGGAAAGGTAAAGGCGCCGCCCGGACGGACAGCGCCTGAAGGTATTAGGAGAACATGTCAGGCTGTTCAGCTGCGATCTTGTCGTAGAGCGCCTGGAAGTGCAGCCAACCAATGAACGGGCTACCGACGTTTTCACGGCTGTAGCGGCAGCGTTCCGGCGATACAAGTTTCGGCGTAATACCCGAAGCCTCGATCAGCAGTTGCTGCTGACAGCAACGCTCCAGGGCGATGAACCAGAATGCCGCTTCATCAATGCTGTGACGGCTGGCCGTCAGCAAGCCATGGTTCTGGTGGATGGCAGCTCGCACATCTTTGAAGTAGTCGCAAACGGCATTACCAGCCTTGGTTTCCACAGCGACAGCCCCGGCCTCGGCAGTGATGACAACGTGGTCTTCAAAGAACACAGCAGCATCCTGAGTGATCGGAAGCAGCGGGCGCCCCGTCGAGGCCCAGGCACCACCATAAATGGTGTGCGCATGGCACATCGCGACGATATCCGGATGCGCTTCGTGTACGGCGGCATGCAGCACGAAGCCGGCACGGTTGATGGCGTATTCACCCTGCACTACCTTGCCCTTGTGATCGGCCAGGATGAGATTGGACATTTTTACTTTGGAGAAATGGACGGCCATCGGGTTCGTCCAGTACAGCTCTGGGAATTCCGGGTCGCGGACGGTCAAGTGGCCGGCGAAACCGTAATCGAGGCTGTGTTCAGCGAAGGCGCGGCACGCGGCCACCAGGTGCTTCTTGCGGTACTGGCGCTCTTCTTCGAAGTTTTTGAATTCAGGAATCTCGGGGAAGATGAGCCCTTCCTGTTCAGGCTGATAGATCGAAATGCGCTTCTTGCCGCCTGCGGTTGGGTCAAGTTTGAGTACCGATTCCACGATTACCACCTCTGGTTATTGTTTGGGGTGGTGTCATGGTCTCGATCCATGGGTGCAGTGACAAACGATCCGTTTTCAGGCAAGGCTTAAAAAAATTCAGTCTAGGGCTGCTACCTTGCCAAAGCGCCCAATTCGATTCGGATTGCAGATCCGATACGGACGTACTCCGCCCCCCAACAGAACTATTCGCTGGATATCGGCTCTGTGGATCAAATACGCTTACGGATCATGCCCATTCATATGCTCCGATTAGAGCAGGCTCATTGAAAGTCGAACTTTCCGTATTGCATACCAGCAAAGGAGACATCCGACAGTGACCAACATTGCACCTTGCCAGTATTGAGCGCTGAGCATGGCCCCTAACCATACCGCGCCGAACGTTGGGGAGAACAAAATACGATGCGTTAGCGTAAAATTACCGTGCATAAGCCCAGGGCGTCTAACATCTAACCCAGGCTTTTCTCTACCGGCGCAGGTAACTGCTCATAGATTTTTTTGCGGAACTCAAGATTTTTCTGGACGGAAGACCTGAATAAATGGCGACTCAGCGAAACGATTAGAAAGGCAGTGCGAGAGATGCACCGGCTACCTTACTAAAAATGAAGACCCGCCATATGCAATGGTAGGTCTAAAGCACAACCATGAACTAGAAACATCGCCAGAACGAGCTGGCTACCGACACTCTACATTATAACTTCGAGATCACATACTGACTCACAATCAAGTCTAAATGTGCACCACCCGCATTCTTGAAGACAGTAATTTCGTTACTCTTCCGTGCCAGACTCTGATTCTGACACAAGTCGAAGAGATCACCTTGAATATCCACCTCCAGAAGCCCCCCAGACTCTACTGGGCGGACAATGTCGCCGACAATAGCAGCAGACTGACGATCATCAACAAACACTTTAGATTTACTAATTAACAAAATATCAGCCTCCTGCATGTCCGGTCTAAATCCTCCTACCAAATCAACATGAGTTCCTGGGCGCACAGACCTGCCACGAATTATTGGCGAAGTAGAACTTGTAGCGCTGCTTATGATATCGGCTTGTGCCACTGCCAAATCTAAATCATCAGCAATACAAACGGAGACGCCGCGCCGGATCAGCTCGTTGACCGCAGATTCGAGCTTAGAAGGAGTTCGATTCCACAGAATCACTTGGCGAATGGACGGGCGGATATATAAATAGGCATCGGTGAGGGCTCTCGCTATCGGGCCTGCCCCTAAAACGAGTAACACCTCGCTGTCTTCCCGACTCAGATATTTTGCTGCTAAAGCGGAGTCGGCGGCGGTTTTACATGTAGTTATGGATGGGCCATCTAAAATGGCAACCACTGCCTTAGTATCTTCGTCAACAACTAGGAAAACGGCGCTCTCCGTTGGCCGGGGAGGAGAAGCCGAAGCGTTTTCAGGGTGGATTGACGCGACCTTCACTCCTGCACCTCTCCCAGGTAGAACTACTCCACGGTTAAATAGTCCGTATACAGAGTCCCCGATGAAATAACTGTCGCCGACAGGTCGATTTCCAAGGTGCGCCTGATGCAGGGCGTCTATCACCCCATCCCAGTCCAACACTGCCTGAATTTGCTCGGAACTAATGAACCGCATCTGTCACCTTCCCATGAGAAAGGAGAAGCTTTAAGCGCTTCGCCAATTGTCGTTGATTCTTGTTTTTATAATTTAGATTATGGAGCCTCACATTAGCAGCCACGTCAACAACTATCCTTGGTCACGAGCACATAAACTGCAGGTCAAGAATCAGTCGCTCATGAAACTCGAACAAAATTGAACTCCATCGGCACCGCAAGTAAAAGCAAATGATAGTCTATCTGCTGGATGCCGGCATGACGACTGCCAGTGGGTCTCACTCTGTCGATTTCCATCGGAGACTGGACATAATGTATCTCCGATGGCCATATATGGCTTTTATATTTTGAGCCCAAAAATGGTACCTCAGGGTCTCGTAGGCGCCACCGTACGAACATAACTCCCCCTTTGAGGGCCAAACCAGACGCTACACCTTATTCTGATGGGTATTCGTTAAAGGTGACAACTGGCGTGTTGCATGCCAGCAGAGTAAAGACCCCCCGGTGACGAACAGCGCACCTTGCCAGAATTGAGCGCTGAGCACAGCTCCTAGCCAAACCGCTGCGAACCCGGAAGACAAAACTGGGGCAAAATACGATGCTGTCGCTAGGAGGGTTAAATTCCCGCGCATAAGCCCGATATTCCACAATGCGTATCCTCCTGCCACTGCAAGGGCAGCCATTCCCAGCTCCAAGCTGCTGATAAGGGTGAAGCCTGGAAGTGTTTCATCACTTAATAGATACTTTGTCCAGAGCGCACAGCTTGAAAGAATAAAGAAGAAGACGATCTGATTGCCTGCCCCAGCGAAACGCCGGGTGATGTTGCAGTAAACGGAAAAGCTCAGGGCACAAACAAACGCAAGACCAAATGCGACAGGGTTAGAGCTGACGCTGACCACCAAACGTTCAAAGGATAGTCCTTCACCCGCTACGACCCATAGAATCCCGAAGACCGCCAGGGCTGAGCCAGGTACAACCATCCACCGTGCTCGCTGCCCGTTAATCCATATGGAGAGTATGACAGTGAGGCAGGGCCAGAGATAGTTGACGACACTGACCTCGACGGCCTGTGTGTCAGAGTGGGCGTAGCCCAGAGCTAATGACATACTGACATCGTAGGTAACAAACAGCGCCCCGCCTGTTATGAGGTACAACCAAGAGGACGTTCTCAACCGAGGTTTCCCGAGGAGCACAAGTAATAGCAGCGTACCTAGCGTGTAGATCAACGCAGCTCCACCGGCTGGGCCCAATGTGGACGTTATACTTCTGATCAAGGCGATCGACATGCTCCACATTGCGATGGCCACCAAACCGCATAACGTGGCACCGCGCTTACCGCTAATCATCACAAATCCCCGTCAAAAAGGGCGCGGATGATACAGGGCCAATATCCGTTTCGCATGTCTGAAACGGACGCTTAGCGGCGCAACCTGTACAGGGCGGCTAAATGCCACACATCTTTACGAGCCAAAGCCTCGGATCGAACGGGCTCACCGCCTCCTCTCAACAGCTCAAACCGCTCAGGGCAATGCAGCAAAATCGATACGGACATCAAGCAGGCATCCATTCTGCACACGATGACCGATGACCATTGACTTCCGACGCGATGGCGTCCATGCCTGCGGTAGCGCTTCAAAAGCTCAATAAGTCTACTTCAAGTGCCTAGCGTCGGCGATTGATCTCACAGGAGGGGCTGGGAAGGCAGAGTCGGGCTTGGAAGGGTGGCTATTTACTAAGGCTCCAGCTAATTGGCCCAGGTTGGTGTATCCGACTGGCTGTCCGGCTGCATTGACTACAGTGAAGTCCACGTCGGGCGCACTACCGACCAACTGGATAGCCTCTTCAATCGTCATCTCAGCTTTGATCATCCGTTCAGACAACTGAACTGATGGCTTCACGGGCTTCATAACCGACTCTACGCTGACTACCTTGCCACGGTTCACTTGACGAACGAAATTCTCCACGTATTCATCTGCAGGGCGCAACACAATGTCTTGTCTAGTTCCCTGCTGAATCATGCAACCATCCCGCAAGATCGCAATCTGGTCGCCCAGACGCAGTGCTTCGTCCAAGTCATGGGTAATGAAGACTATGGTCTTGCGGATTTCCTTCTGCAGGTCAAGGAGCACGCTCTGCATGTCCATTCGGATCAGCGGATCCAGTGCAGAGTAGGCTTCGTCCATCAACAGCACCGGAGCATCCATGGTGAGTGCACGTGCTAGGCCGACACGCTGCTGCATACCGCCTGAAAGCTGGTTTGGATAACGCTTTTCGAAACCTTTGAGGCCTACGCGCTCAATCCAGCGCATGGCGATATTGACGCTTTCGGTTCGCGAGCGCCCTCGGATTTCCAAGCCATAAAGCACGTTTTCCAGAACGTTGCGATGAGGAAGGAGCGCGAATTTTTGGAATACCATCGCCGTCTGCGCTCGCCGAAACTCGCGAAGCTTTGACTGATCCATTTTGACGACATCTACGCCATCAACCAACACCTCGCCAGCAGTAGGATCGATAAGTCGATTTATGTGGCGGATCAATGTGGACTTGCCAGAGCCCGACAACCCCATGATGACCTGGATAGAGCCAGCAGGTATATCCAAGTTGATATCCCGCAGTCCTAGCACATGACCATGATTTTCAAGGAGCTGGGTTTTGCTGAGCCCGGCCTTTACCGAATCAACGTAGTCACGCGCATTGGGGCCAAAAATCTTATAGAGGTTACGGATCTGAATCCCCCCCGCCAGTTTATCAGCCATGAGCCACCTCCTGATGACGCTGAAGACGTTTGCCATAGGCCTGACTAACGCGGTCGAAAATGATAGCAATGCCCACGATTGCAAAGCCGTTGAAGAGACCAAGCGTGAAGTATTGGTTGGCAATGGCCTTAAGAACCGGTTGACCCAAACCTTGAACCCCGATCATCGACGCAACGACAACCATGGCCAACGCCATCATGATGGTCTGGTTGACGCCAGCCATGATGGTGGGTAGCGCCAACGGTAGTTGAACCTTTACCAATCGCTGCCAGGCCGAAGAACCGAAAGCATCAGCCGCTTCAATTATGTCCTTATCAACGAGTCGAATCCCGAGATTGGTTAGGCGGATCATGGGCGGTAGTGCGTAGATTACGACCGCAATCAGACCAGGTACACGTCCGATCCCCAAGAGCATCACTACTGGGATCAGGTACACGAAGCTAGGCATCGTCTGCATGACATCCAGAAATGGATTAATGAAGCGTTGGAACCGGTCGGAGCGGGACATTAGGATGCCCACCGGAATACCTATGGCAATCGCGAGCAAGGTGCTAACGAATATCATCGCCACGGTTCGCATGGTGTCTTCCCACATGTCGAAATAACCAATCGCCAACAGGACGGCGAGACAGCTACCGACGACTTTCAGGCTTCGGCTGGAGAACCAAGCAATTGCAAGCACCACCAGTATCACAATCGGCCAGGGCGTCTGTGTCAGCAGACGTTCAGCAAAAAGTAGGAATTGCTGCAAAGGATCGAATAAGGCATCGATGGTATCGCCATGGGTACGGGTGAAGCTGCGGAACCCTTCGTCGATCGCCTTCTTCAGACCCAGCAGCGACTCGTCTTCCATATGCGGAAACTTATAAAACCAGTCCATAAAACAAACCTCGAAAACTGATGCAAACAAGCGTTATTCAGCTACCGGCAATTCATTCACAGGCTTTGCTGGATCTTTTTCGCAGCGTCAGGGGAGACCCAGGCCTTCCAGACCGAGTCGTTGTTTTTGAGGAAGTGCTTCGCGGCCTGTTCGCCCGTCGCTTGGTTGTCTGTCATCCAAGCCATCAGCTGGTTGATGTCCTGATTCGCCCAGACACGCTTGTTGAAATACTCCATCACCGCAGGATCAGTCTTGGTTGCGAATGGTTTGGCTACCAGCGAGACCACTCGATCCACAGGCCATCCAGTCGGCTTAGGATCCGGGCAGCTTGCGACGGTGATGCAGCGCTTCCATTCAGCTTCGTCGTATGGAACACCTGGTTCCAATTGCACCATCGGGTATTTCCCCAGAAGTGCTGTCGGTGACCAGTAGTAACCAACCCATGGTTTCTTACGCTCATAGGCCTTGGCGAGCGAGCCGTCGAGCCCGGCTGCAGAGCCGGTATCTACGAGTACGAAGTTGGACTGCTCTCCCTTGAAAGCTTTGAACAACTGAGAAGTGATGCCTGTCCAGCCCCAACCCTGAGGGCCGTTGTACAGCGCTCCTTTGCTGGAATCTTCAGGGCTAGGGAACAGCTCAGGGTGCTTGAAGACATCTGCAATGGTTTTAATTTCAGGATGGGCGTCCGCAAAATATTTGGGTATCCACCAACCGTTTACGCCACCGTCAGCCAACAGCTTAGGTGTAGCGACCAGCTTCCCAGTATCCAGGCCTGTTTTGACGATTGCCGGGAGAAGATCGATCCAAGCCTCGGGAGCCACATCAGGTTGCCCCTTCTCCACCATCGACGTGATGGTCGGCACAGTGTCACCGATGGTGATTTCTGCCTCGCAGCCAAAGCCTTTCTCCAGGATCATTTTATCGATGTTGGATAGCACCTCAGCACTCTGCCAGTTCATGCTAGCGATAGTGACTCTCCCGCACTCAGCTGCGCTGAGCATGGAAGCAGCAGAAAGCATGCTGACCGCAAGCCCTGTAGAAACGATTACCTTTTTCATCTGCATTCCTCTGTTCCTATTATTGTTGGATCGCTGGATGACTGACGCCATCCGATGTCGGCAGTTTGAGTGCTTTGCTTGCATGGCCAGTGGGCGATGCAGCCAGTGGAGCTTCTTGTTTTGATCCTCCCTTAAGGGTGGGAAGGAGGCATTCGACGTATCCCGCCCGAGCCACACGAGCCGGATGGTGAACACAGTTGGCCTCGGAACACTGCAAGGCCCTTATAAGTCTCCCGAGATGAGGCGAGCCTCTGCTTGGCAAGTGTAGAGGGATGGCGATATGCGCACTCTGTTGAACGAAAGCGCGCGTCGTGAAGATCGCGAAGAGCGCCGATTCGCAAGCATCGGAGGCGGACGCGAGTGGTCGGATTGAGCAGAGGCGACCGCATGTTGGAGTCTCCTACCTAGGTGCTGGGATCGGCGGCATGACTCTAGTCAAGCTACCCGCCAGGCACGGATGATCGGCAGAAGAAAGAGGTACAGCCAAAGGTAACCTCAGGGAGGTACACACAGACATAGTCAATACTCTTGTTGTTCTTAGACTACTGGGCTCGTCCGGAGCTAGCTGAGTGAGCCAGCTGTGACCGTACTGCCTTGGTGTGACCAGATTAAGAGGATAATCACTTAACGGTAAGAAAAATTTAAGGCGATCTTCTAATAACCTAAGGTTATCAAGGATTACATACTAACAGCCAAAAAAACGCATAAAAAAAGCCCTTCAAACAAGGGCTTTCTCGAAGATCAATTTATTTAATCTTTAAAACTACCCAAGATCCAATCGCGCAATCTACAGCATGCGTCATCCCCTTTCCGCTCCTCATTAAAAGTCAAAAAATGTTGGCTGTCTTTATGCTCCAGCTGCTCCTTGACTGGCCTTACCAGCAACCCTTGCTGAATCAATGGATTCACCAAATAATGCCACCCTAAGGCCACACCCTGATTTTTCAATGCTAGCCGCATCGTGAAGTTGTAATCGTTGGCATTCAAGAACTGCGAGTCTCTGTTTCCTTGCGCTTGCAGCTCCATATCATGGTAAGCAAACCATACCCCCCAATCTACATGCTCAGCAACCTGAGCCCGACCATGTGGACTTAAGTTTATCAACGCTGCAGACCTTAGCCCTTGCAGACTTTTTATCTCCGGGTGATCTTTTAAATACGCTGGCGTACAGACTGGATAAATCACATCATGGACTAATGGATAACTCGAATATCCCTCACGAATCTTTGAAAGCTTATTTATTATAATATCCGGCCGGACGCCCGGCTCCAGTGACATGAAGTTCTGAGTGGTGACCAAATTGAGGTCTATGTCGGGGTTTTCCGCAAGGAAATCAGGCAGGTGCTCCACCAGCCAAAAGCCCGCAAATGCTGGCGTACAGCAGACCGTGACCATCCGTTTCCCGTAGCTCTGGCGACGAATACGATCAGATGCCTGCAATATATTCAGAAAGGAAAGCTGCACAGCCTCAAAGAATAGCGTCCCCGCAGGAGTCAGCTCCACTGTCCTTCCTATCCTCACAAAAAGGGAGGCGCCAAGAAAGCTTTCAAGATCTCTGATCTGACGACTGATTGCTGCCTGCGAGACGCATAATGACTCAGCAGCGCGAGTGAAATTCTGATATTTTGCAGCCGCTACAAATGCCTTAACTGCGCGCAATGATGGCATTTGGATAAGTGACTGATCTGGCTGGGAATGACTAACCATAAAAACCCCAATATAACATTAAACCAATGACGCAAAATTTTACCTCTGACGAAGTGCGAGTAGTACGCTGCAGACCCCGACAACTAGATCATTTAAAGATCGCACCCACTCAATACGCTCAGAGACAACTACACCTACGCCTTCCCTTAACTAATTTCGTCAAACCAACTGCCCTACCCTACCGCACTTTCCATCCTTATCACCTTCCATTAATCCCAATAACTCTTCATTTTGGATCTCTCGCCCTTTGGTAAAGCTTAGCACGCTATTTATCCAGCTCTATTCTGAATCATTAAGTCCTATATTTCATAAATTGGTTGAGACCTCCTCCACTCTCGCTGCAGCCCAGCAAACCCGGCTCAACGGCACGGTAGCGTGCCATGCACCTAGTAGACAGAGCGTATGACAGATTGCATAGTGATCACACAGTTTGTAGCCAACATCTACCAAAAGCACAAAGAAGATGAAAGTTCAGGCCTCCTCACATCCCCCTATAAGCTCGCAGCCAGGCAGCCGCACAGCAGCACTGGCAGAAGCCCTCCGTTACCGCATCCTGAGCATGGAACTGGCGCCGGGCGTGGTGGTTGACGAGCTTAGGCTTTGCGAGGAATTTGGCCTGTCCCGCCCGCCCGTGAGAGAACTGCTGCGACAAATGGCTGCTGAAGGTTTTGTTGAGCTTGAAACCAATCGAGCCCCTCGCGTCACCGCTATGGGCCATGAAACAATTCATAGCTTCTTTCTGGTGGCGCCCCTCATCTACTGCGCAATGGCTCAGCTAGCGGCTAAGCGCGCCTCAAACCCTGAGATCGAAGTGCTTCGAGGCATACTTGTAGATCTGCGGCGTGCGGTGGCGGCAAATGACTACATGCGCAAGATTTTTCTGAGCAACGAGCTCCATGTGCAAATCGGCCAGATCGCCAGTAATCATCACTTGATGCCTAGCCTCCGACGGCTCCTCATTGATCACACCCGCCTGAACAAATTCTTCTATTCCCACCCCTCGGTTGATGGAGGCGAAGACATGAAGCTGGCTTGTGATCAGCATGAGCTTGTTATCGATGCTCTCGAAGCGCGCGACCCAGCCAAGGCAGGAGAGGCAGCAAGGGCTCATCTGGAGCTCTCCAGGCAGCGGATGGTCGATTTCACATCCCCCTTTCCCATCGAGGTAGCGCTGGTCTGTTGATTGGCTGATGTGCAAGGCGCGGTGGCCGAGCCATTTCTGCTCCATCGCCAAGCTCATAGGACATTAGAGGAAAATTCACGCAACACATGATCTTTGAGGATTTCGTTTCCGAGCCTTCCGGCAGGTAACTTGGCGTCGGGCCAACTGATAGTCCGTCAGTAGTAAAGAGTCGATTCTGTGCTTCAGATGCTGAAATTTGGATTCAGCTTCTCGGTCTCGCTCGGCCTTGATTTCTTGTAGCTATGAATCAGGAAAAAATAATGACAACAACGCAGACTTCAATCGACGATGTTCCACTCAACAGGTTCCACAAGCTACTAACCGTCCGCTCGGGTGGGGGGTCGCTCGTCGATGGCTACGTCTTAAGCATAATCGGCGTATGCATGGTTCAGATGACCGCAGCACTGCAGCTTTCAACCTTTTGGCAGGGCATGATTGCCGCCTCAGCGCTCATAGGTATCTTCTTCGGCGGGTTCATAGGGGGCTGGCTGACTGAGCGCCTAGGTCGGAAGATTATTTTTTATGTAGGCCCGGTGCTTTTCTTGCTGTGTTCGCTCGGCCAATTTTGGGCGGAATCGGCGGAGATGCTTTTCGTCATGCGGTTCCTCACAGGGGTTGCTGTCGGCATTGAGTATCCAGCAGCAACATCACTGCTGGTCGAATTTATGCCTCGTAAGTATCGTGGCCCGCGCCTGGCTAGCCTCACTGTCCTCTGGTTCGTGGGTGCTGCGCTGGCCTACGCAATCGGGAACTACATTCTAGTGGTGGGTGGCGATGATGCTTGGCGATGGGTTTTAGCGAGCTCGGCGATCATCAGTGCAGCGCTGATCGTTATCCGTCTCGGTACGCCAGAATCACCAAGATGGTTGATCAGCAAAGGGCGCAACCTTGAAGCTGACGCAATCATCAAGCAGGTTTATGGCTCAGAATTCGGCACGGCCAATATGCCCGCTCAGGCCGAAGCCAGTGGACTGACCATCTGGAGCCTGTTGAGCTCCGGGTACGGCAAGCGGATGTTCTTCATCGCCGTTTTCTGGACGTGCTCTGTCATTCCTGTATTCGCTGTATACGCCTTCGCCCCCACAGTGCTGCAAGCGTTAAATCTGAAAGGCGACTGGGCCTCCTACGGATCTGTAGCGATTACCCTCCTATTTGTCGTTGGCTGTATGGGTGCGTCCCACCTGATCAACTCGCTCGGCCGTCGAAACACCATGATCTACAGCTTCCTCCTTTCAGGCCTCGCCTTGCTTGGCCTCGGCGTGTTCCATAACAGCTCAGAGATACTGATCCTGTTCCTGTTCGGCGCATATGCACTGTTCATCGGCGGCGCGCAGATACTCCAGATGGTCTATCCAAACGAGATTTTCCCAACCGAAATTCGCACGATGGCCATGGGTGTTGGAACCTCGCTTTCGCGTATCGGAGCAGCGGTTGGTACGTATCTAGTACCGGCCTCACTCGCATCTCTCGGTATTGCTCAAACCATGTATGCAGCTGCAGCCGTTTCCCTAGTTGGGTTGATCGTAGCGGTGGCCATGGCGCCTGAAACTCGGTCGCTCAGCCTGGAAGAAGCTGCTGCTTTGTCGTGAGCCAGGCTGCTCCTAGGTTGACCAGACCAAACCTGAAGTAATGAACAAGCTATAGATCAACACCACTTGAGGAGCCAGAAAATGGCTGATTTGCTGAGCAAGGAACAATACGCGGCCATCGCCGCCGACCTGCAGTTGCGCACCAAGGCGTTCATCGACGGTGAATTCCGCGATGCCATCTCGGGCCGCACCTTCGTCACCACCAACCCGGCCACCGGCAAGCAGCTGGCGGAAGTCGCCGCCTGCGACGTGAACGACGTGAACGTCGCCGTGGCTGCCGCCAAGCGTGTTTTCGAAGAAGGCACCTGGTCGAAGATGCAGCCGAACGACCGCAAGCACGTGCTGCAGAAGTTTGCCCAGCTGCTCGAAGACAACGCCCATGAGCTGGCGGTGCTGGAAGCGCTGGACAGCGGCAAGCCGGTCAGTGAGTGCCAGACCGTCGACGTGCCGGAAACCATTCACACCATTCGCTGGCACGCCGAGCTGATCGACAAGATCTACGACGCTACCGCCCCGACCGGCAACGCGGCCGTGACCATGGTGGTGCGTGAAGCCATCGGCGTGGTCGGCCTGGTGCTGCCGTGGAACTTCCCGCTGCTGATGCTGGCCTGGAAGATCGCCCCGTCGCTGGCCGCCGGTTGTTCGATCGTGGTCAAGCCAGCCAAGGAAACCACCCTCAGCGCCCTGCGCGTGGCCGAGCTGGCCCATGAGGCAGGTATTCCGGCGGGTGTGTTCAACCTGGTGCCTGGCGGTGGCCGTGAAGTAGGCGAGGCCATCGGTCGCCACATGGACATCCCGATGGTCAGCTTCACCGGTTCCACTGACACCGGCCGACTGTTCCTCAAGTACGCGGCCGAGTCCAACCTCAAGCGCATCGTCCTTGAGCTGGGTGGCAAGAACCCGGCCGTGGTCATGAATGACTGCGAAGACCTCGACGAAGTGGCCCAGTTCGTCACCGCCGGTGCGTTCTGGAACATGGGCGAGAACTGCTCGGCGTCCTCGCGCCTGATCGTCCACAAGGACGTCAAGGACGAGCTGCTGGGCCTGATGGCCAAGCACCTGAAGGATTGGAAACTGGGCGACCCGATGGACCCGGACAACCGCCTGGGCGCCATGGTCAGCAAGTCGCACTTCGAAAAGGTGAAGTCGTACCTCGAATACGCTGCCGAGCAGAAGCTCAGCATCGTTCAGGGCGGCGAAACCGAAAAAGGCGTGTTCGTGCAGCCGACCATCGTCGACAACGTTGGCCGCGACAACAAGTTGTTCGTCGAGGAAATCTTTGGCCCGGTGCTGAGCGTGACCAGCTTCGAGACCATCGACGAGGCGATCGAGCTGGCCAACGACACCGTTTACGGCCTGGCCGCTTCGGCTTACACCGGCAGCCTGCGCAATGCGCTGCGTCTGTCGCGGGAAATCCGCGCGGGCGTGGTGACGGTCAACTGCTTCGGCGAAGGTGATGTGACCACGCCGTTCGGGGGCTACAAGGAGTCTGGCTTTGGTGGGCGCGACAAGTCCATCTGGGCCCATGACCAATACACGGAGCTAAAGACCATCTGGATCAACGCTTCGTGATCTGAGCAAGACCAGTGCTGTTCTGACGGAGCTCAGCACTACCCCGGCCACCGTCTCCACGCAGGCGGTGGCCACCTATTTAACTGATGCATTGCAAGTGCGACACAGACTGAAAAATGACCCTGGACAGCCAGAGTCATCCGTAAGTGATTGCGTTAATGCTCGGATGCAGAAATCGTTTCACTGACCTGCCAAGGCTCAGCCCCCTTTAGACGCTGATTGTCAGCACATAACAACGAGGTTTTATCCATGTCCCAGTTCCAGTTCCAGTTCTCCGGCATCAACCTGGCAATCACTACTCCATTCGACGCAGAGGGCAAAATCGATTACCCGCGCTTCGAACAGCTGATCGAAAAATACCTTGAGGCAGGTATCAAGGGCTTCGTCCTGAGCTCCGGTACCGGCATGCACGTTTACCTGTCTCAGCAAGAATCCAAGGACCTCATCGCATTCGGTGCCAAGGTCATCGATGGTCGCGCCACCATCATTGCTCAAACTTCGGCCCTGCTGGTTGAAGACGTGATCGAGCGCACCCGTCACGCTGCCGAGTGCGGCGCCAAAGGTGTCATGGTTCTGCCTCCGTTCTTTGAAGGCCCGACCGACGACCAAGGCGTCATCGACTTCTACACCGCCGTAGGCACTGCCGGCCTTCCAATCATCGGTTACAACGTGCCTGGCGCCGTAGGTGTCGAGATCACCCCGGCGCTGATGGCTGAGCTGTGCAAGATCCCTAACTTCGTCACCGTGAAAGACAGCAGCGGCGACCTGGCTGCTCAGGCTTCGCTGATCCGTACCGGTCTGCCTACCATGAACGGTGCCGACCCTCTGGTTCCATACGCACTGTACGCCGGTGCAGCTGGCCTGATCTGGGGCGGCGCGAACATGGCACCGAAAACCTGCGTTGCCTTCGTTAAAGCGGCTTCCGAACGCAAATGGGACGAAGCTCGCGAGCTCTGGAAAGCCCTGGAGCCAGTAATGTCCCTGATCTGGCAAGGTGACTACGTGCAATCGGTTTATGCAGGTGCAGAAATCATGGGTTACGGCGCTGGCAAGCCGCGCCGTCCTCTGGCTGCTCTGTCCGCCGAGAAGTTGGTTGTCCTGCGTGAAGCCCTCGCTCCTCTGATTGAGCGCGAAGCTGCTGCGGTCTGAGTTTGGGAGTACGTAAAATGTACACTGCGTCCAAATTGCCAAAAAACTATGGAAGCTCAGGTTGGGTGGAGATGCTGCCCCGCCGTAAACCTAAGCCTTCATTGGAAAGTACGATCACTGCAGACGTCGCAGTGATCGGTGCCGGTTTCGCGGGACTTTCCGCTGCACGACAACTCTCGCTGCTTGACCCAGCATTGCGCGTAGTCGTGCTCGAAGCGGCGCTGGTTGGAGATGGAGCATCGGGCCGGAACTCCGGGTTCATCATTGACTTGCCTCATGAAGTCAATGCTGACGACCTAGGCGGCGGATCGCTGGATCGCTCACGACGAGATATCAAGCTGTACCGCACGGCCATTGGTCTGGGCGCAGCGATGGCCGAGGAGCACGGTTGGGGTAAAGATGTCTTTGATCCGTGCGGTCGCTTCAGCGTCGCCCGGGGTACTCAAGGCGACGATCACATCTTGTCCTACGCGAAGCAACTTGATGGGTTGGGGGAAAAATACCGTCTCTTGAACACCCAGGAAATTCGGGAAGTAACGGGCAGCCCGGCGTACACCTCAGGCATGCACATGCCTGGCACCGTCATGATCCAGCCTGCGGATTACATTCGTCGATTTGCTGATGCATTGCACGACCCAGTGCAGGTGTTCGAGCAGACGCCCGCATTGTCGTTCGAAAGAAAAGATAACGCCTGGGTCATCAAAACGCCTAAGGGCGTTGTCACCGCTCGAAAGATTATCCTTGCCAACAACGGCCACGCCCAGAGCTTCGGTTTTTTCAAAAGCAAACTACTTCACGTGTTCACCTACGCGTCACTGAGTGAGCGTTTTGACCCGCCCCGTTTACCAGGACAGCGGACTTGGGCCGCCACCCCCGCCCTACCGATGGGGACGACAATCCGTCGAATCAGCGACGGAGATGGCGATCGTATCTTGGTACGTTGGCGGTACTCCTACAACCCGACGCTCACCATTGGGGAGTCTCAGGTGAGCAGTGCTGGTCGTGTGCACGATTCGAAGTTTGAAACCCGCTTCCCTACCCTCAAAGGGCTGCGGATGGAACACCGCTGGGGCGGCCCAATGGCCCTGACTTGGAATGGAGTACCAGCATTCGGCGAGATTGAAACGGACGTGATTTCTGCATGCGGGTGCAATGGTCTTGGTGCATCGAAATCCACAGCTGCAGGTATCGCGGCCGCTGATATGGTACTTGGCGTGAAATCGGAGATGGTCGATATCCTCTCTGGGTACGATAAGCCCAAGCAGCTACCTCCTCAACCATTCCTCACTATTGGCGCAAAAACCAATATGAAGATCAAAGAATGGCGTTCCGGCGACGAGTGATTCAAGTGCAACCGATAAAGGGCCTCTGACGAGGCCCTTTATCATATTTACACTGGACGAATGCACGAAGAAATAGCCTAAATCCTTTCGACCAAAACCTTTGGTTGCACCCACCTCGACATCCACTCTAAATATCCGCCCTATTACATAGCACCGCCGACCTGTTTAGAATTACAACTACATCTGGCACCAGCTCGATACCAGCCCCCACCCACAAAAACCGCCCCCAGATTAGACCAAGCCAGATTTATATTTCGACAAACCATTCCAAAAACTGTCATTTCCGTTATATCACTGAGAGGCGTTCGCTCAAAGAATAGGATAACTGACCCCGATCAGTACACCCCGTAAATGCAGCAGTACAAAAACAATGAGTTCGAAGGCTGCAGGGCAGACTTTTGAAATTGAGCCAGCATTTGATTTTGCATGCTACCTGGCTGGAAGAATATTTCCTCAGTCGGTTTGCCCTACCTCGCTCGTTGCTCGTGATAAGACCTAGCCACGCGTATGAGGATTTGAAATGAGTCATGAAGAAGCTCCTCTTCCACCAGCTTTCCACACAACAAAAGGAAAAGTCCTTGTTGTCGGTAGCGCCTCCGCAGATCTGTGTGCCACGAGCAATATGCTCAGTTTTTGGGGCGGTTATGATCCAGCCAGCGGCGAAATCGTAGACCGGCACCACCCACTCAGCGGCCAGACCGTTGGTGGAAAAATATTCGCGCTACCGAAAGGCAAAGGATCAAGCACCGGCAGCGCCGTGCTCCTGGACGCACTACATAACGGAAATGCCCCATCCGGAATACTGCTCAACCAAGTCGACGAAATTATTTCCCTGGGGGTTGTGGTATTCGAGGAGTTTTTCGGAAAGCGCATACCTGTGATTCAGCTGGACGACGCAGCCTTTGAAGCTGCGCTGAAGGCGCGTAGGGCAACCATTGAAGAGGATGGTAAGGTGATGTTCCATGCATGAATTCGAAGGGAAAATCGAACTCTCCGAACGCGATAAAGCGATGCTTGCGGGCAATGAAGGCCGCGCGGCACAGATCGCCATACGGATCGTTATACGAATCGCCTTAATCCAAGACGCCCCTCGCCTACTGGATATTTCAAATGTCCATGTTGGTGGTAGCATCTACACCGGACAGGCCAGCCTTAAGGTCATCGAAACGTTGGCAGACTTGGGCACAAAAGTGCGCGTGCCGACTTCCATTAATGCCATTTCCATTGATCGACAACGTTGGCGTGATCAACACATCGATGAAGAATTCGCCGGCTATGCTGACCGGCTTGCTTCAGCTTTTGAAAAAATGGGCGCCAAGCCAATTTTCTCCTGCACACCCTATGTTTTCCCAGACACACCAAAACTGGGCGATGACATCGTTTGGGCTGAGTCAAATGCAATCGTCTATTCTAATAGTGTGCTAGGCGCCCGGACGAACCGGCACGGTGATTTTCTGGATATCTGCGCCGCCATCACTGGGCGTGCCCCTGCCTGCGGCCTGCACCTGCCAGAGAACCGCAAAGGCAATTTCGTCATCAACGTTCCTCCACTGAGTAATCTGGATAGCTCGTTCTATGCAGTTCTCGGCTATCTTATCGGCAAACACGCCGGTAACGATATTCCTGTGATTCAGGGTATCCGTGTGCAGCCGAGTGTCGAGGATCTAAAATATCTGAGTTCTACGCTGGCGACCTCAGGCGCGGTTGGGATGTTCCACATGGTTGGAGTCACACCAGAAGCTGACAGCTTGGAACAAGCACTGGGAGGCGTCCCGGCCGTTCGCACTCTGGATGTCGCTGAAGATGAACTGCAGTCCGTATTTCAAAAACTTTCAACCACTACCGAGGATGAACTTGATCTGGTCCTGCTCGGCAGCCCGCACTTTACCCTCGGCGATTTTGAGGTGCTAGCGCAACTCACAACCGGCAAGCAGGCCAGCCCTGATTGCGACATGCTGATCACAACCAGTCAGTACGTTCACCAACAAGCACGCGATGCCGGCTACCTTGCACCCATAGAGCGATTCGGTGCTCGAGTTAGTACCGACCTCTGCCTCTGCATGCTGAACGCATCGATGTTTCCCAGCGACACCCGTACCGCCATGACTAACTCCGGAAAATTTGCGCATTACGGGCCTGGTTTGGTGGGCAAGAAGGTTTCTTTTGGTAGCCTGAAAGACTGCGTCGAATCGGCCGTCGAGGGCCGACGCAAGATCAACAAGCCGGCTTGGTTGAACTAAGGGTAAAATCCGGGTCTTAATCGACCCGGACAGCCCGGTATCTTCAAAGTACGTTTACCGCCCAAGATGGAACGGGATATGGACAAGGTTGTAGCAAACGCTCGAAATCAGTCTGGTCGTATCACCCACAGGATCTGGTCTTCATCCAGAACTACGTCTAAGGCCTGAAGAGATTGTCCAAGACAAGGTCCCAACACGCACGCTCCATTGTCTGGTCTAAACAAAGCACCATGAGCGAAACAAACGATATGGTTACCATCACCAGACATGAACCTGTCTTTGCGATACTGCATGGCAACATCCAGGTGAGGGCAAAGGTTCCTGTACACGCGCACCTCTGCGCGCCATCTGAGTGCGATGACAGTGTCACGCCCCTCACCCCAAGGGTCAAAACCCTTCGCAAGCCCTTCTTCCAATTGACTCGAGTGACAAAGGTATCGAGCATTGCGGTCCAATTTCGCCTCACCTACACGGGCTGAAAGATGCTATACAGCGCCCTGAGAGTGGGCGCTCCAAGCAAGATTGGCACTGTCGACTCAGATGGGTTCGGCAGTGAGCTTAAGCATCGCTTTGGTGAGGCCAATCCGATCGAAATCAGGATCACGCGCCATCTCTCGCTCCCCAGCCATGATGGAGTTCTCGCTGATGTACTTACAGCGTTCAAAACGTCGGGTCATGAACCGCTGCAAGCATTCTTGAATTGAGCCGCCACCCACCAACTCCTCAGCCAGTACCAGCGCATCCTCAATCGCCATGCCCGCGCCTTGCCCAAGATGCGGAGTCGTAGCGTGAGCCGCATCGCCCACAAGCAGCACTCGTCCCTTGAACCAAGGCTCATTGACGAACACGACCTCCATTGGCTTGTACACAACCAGGCTGTTGTCAGTGATCTGCTCTCGCAGCTCGCCCACCAAGCCTCCTACCTGGCCGATACGATCCCGCATAGTCTGAGCTAATACATCATGCGCGAAACGCGGGTTCTCCGGCTCATGTGAGGTAGAGAACATGTACATCAGGTTGTCAGCAAGAGGTACAAGCCCAGCGTTCCCTCCAGGCCCTGTGAAACTCGCCAAATGGTCAATGGAAGGATGCCGCGGGAAGTTGTATCGCCAAACAGCTTGGCCAGTAAAGCGAGGGATGTAGGTCTCGCCAAATAGCATGCTACGAATTTTGGAATAGACACCGTCAGCTCCGACCATCAGGTCGTACTGGCCAACGCTGCCATCACTGAACGTCACACTCAGGCCGGTAGCGTCATCACGATACGAGTCGACGGTAGTCCCCAAACGTACAGCGGTTCCTGCTTCGATAGCCGTTTCACTCAGCACCTGATGCAGCGCCAACCGTGAAATCCCCACGTTGGCGGGATACTGAGGACCCGCAAGGCGTTGCCCTGGAATGCGAACGAGAGGGTTACCTTGCAGGTCGTAGATGCCCACATCCTCGAAGGCATAAGCAGCATCGAGGTAGCGATCCAGAACCCCAAGCCGAGCCATCTCTCGCACAACGTTGCTCTGCTGGATGATCCCAACTCCGTACACCGTCCACTCGGACTTGATCTCAACCAGATCTACCGCAATGCCGCAGCGGCGTAATGCAACGGCCGCACATAGCCCGCCAATGCCTCCGCCTACCACCAGTACTTTTTTGATGTCGCTCATGCGTGAACCCTTGTTTTTTTGTTTTTTGGCCTTCCCACCAGAACAGACTCAACCCTCCCGTTGCGCCGCGGGCGATCAAATCTCTGGAATCTGGAACACAGGCTAGGAACACGCGAATAATTTGACTAATCGTTACTTAGGATGCAGGGTATCGCGAAAATAAATACAACAAGAGATGTCTCCCATGCGCTTCAAACACCTGGATTTGAACCTCTTGGTGGCGCTGGATGTACTGCTGGAAGAGCAGAACATTACTCGTGCTGCCGCGCGCTTACACATGACGCAGTCCGCCACAAGTGGCGTGCTTGGGCGTTTACGAACGTATTTTGAAGACGATCTCCTCGTACAGGTCGGCCGGAAGATGATGCTCACACCGCTCGCACGTGAGCTTGAGATTCCGGTACGTGAAGTCCTATTGAAAATCCAGACCTCGATCACCGCAAAGCCGGTGTTCGACATTGCAGAAAGCAAACGTCATTTCAGAATCATGGCATCGGATTATCTGATTAGCGTCCTTTTTGCAGAGGTCATCAGGGAGATCAACCAACACGCTCCATTGATCACCTTCGAGCTAGTGAGCCCAGGCGAAACAGCCATGGAGATGCTGATGCGTGGAGAGGTCGATCTGATGATCGCGCCTGACCACTTCATCCCGAAGGATCACCCTTCGCAGATTTTGTTCGATGAGCAGCATGTCTGTGTCGTCTGCAACGATAATCGCTCAGTGGGCGAAAAGCTGACGCTTGAGCAGTATCTGGAAATGGGCCATGTCTCAGTGGTCTTCGGTCGAAATCGCACGCCCGGGATTGAAGAGTGGTTCATGGCGGAATACGGATGCAAACGCCGTATTGAGGTCATCACACACGACTTCAACACACTGCCGCATCTCGTAGTGGGTACCCAGCGCATAGCGACCGTTCACAGCCGGCTAGCGCACTTGTATGCACGCAATCTTCCATTGCGTATCGTCCCGCCACCCGTCAGCCTGCCCACAATGCAAGAATATATGAGTTGGCACCGCAGCCTCGATAGAGACCCTGTGCTGGCTTGGCTCCGTACGACATTGGTAGAAATGGCCAGTCGCCCCACTACACCAATTGCGGCCTGACCTAGTCCGTCCGATAGGCTTTGAGCGCCTCACCCAAACTGGCGCTGAGGCGCCGCAATCTGCCGCACGCTTCCTCCAACCTGATGCACTCCTGTGCATTTTGCTCAATCACTCGTTCCACCTCACCTGTCACTGAGTCGACCTGACAAGCGAGTAAGTGCTGATTTTGAGCGGCGCCTAGGATGTGTTGCCCACTGTCCTCAACTCGCACTACGTTTCTTGTGGCAGTAGAAAGCATTTCACTCGCCCGATTGGTTAACCGGACGCCAGCAGCGGTTAAACGCTGGCTATCACCGAGACGGGCAGCGACCTCTCCCGTAACCTCAACCAAACCTTGAATCATGACCTCAATCTGTACTGTTGAATCTCGCGTGTGCTTGGCCAAGGCCCTGACTTCATCGGCCACCACAGCGAAGCCCCGACCATGCGGCCCAGCACGAGCAGCTTCGATTGCAGCATTCAGCGCAAGCAAATTGGTCTGTTCCGCGATGCTCCGGATCACATCCAGAACACCAGTGATCGCTTCGCTCTGAGACTGAAGTACTACCATCGCATTTGTGCCAGCAATCATTTCTTGAGATAGCTGTTGAAGGCTCTCGCTCGCCTGGCGTACCAGTTCATCACCTTCATGGACCATCTGGCTCGCTCGCCGGAGTATGACCTGACTGTCACTTGCAGTTTCGTTAACCTGGAGAGCGGCGATCGTCATACTCTGCATGGTATCGGTCACTTCCATGACCTGCTGACGCTGTGCTCTGACGCCATCCCCCGTCCGCTCAGCCATCTCTATCAATGTACCGGCGGCGAAGTCGAGTTGCGCGACATCCTCTCGGATCCGACCAACCAATTCTCTAATCGCCTGCATCATGAGTCCTACTGACTCATTCAGCTGGCCCAATTCGTCACGTCGAGCCAGGCTCAGCGTGCGGCCTTGCAAATTGCCGGCTGCGACTTGCCGCGCCAGTGCGAGAATCATTCGGACCGGGACTGCGATCGAGCGTCTGATAAGCATGCTAGAGCCAATACTGGAAGCAAGGGCCAGCGCCAACATACCTATCAGTTGCAGGTTAAGCTGTTCGCGCTGAGCCTCATTCCCCACAGTGGCCCTGGCCAGCTCTTCGTCCAGCAAATGCGTAACCCTCTGCGCTGCCGCGCTCATGGCCTCCCGTTGAGCCTGCGCTTGTTCGCCGCTAGCGACATACAACAAGAAAGCCTGACGATAATCCTCCAAAGCCGACCGAGAGCTTTCCAACGCCTGCCTGCGCTCACCGTCCTGACGGACAACGAAAGCCGACAACGCAGTGCCCAACTCGTTGATACGATTCACCCACTCGTCGTGAAAGCGCTTCTGCGGGTTCAGCGAAAAGTACATTTCACTGTCCCTCAGACTGGACAATCGCTGATGCAATGTCGCGGCGTCTTCGAGAGACTGCATAGTCGACTCATCCGGCGACAGTCCTTGTTCCAGTCGAGCGTTGGCGGTGTCCATCTGATCGAGGAAAACGCCGGCAAAATTCTGCCCCGCGGTTTCGGCCAGCGATTGCATTCGTAAACGAGCATCAACCGATTGCCTCAAGGCCATGGCGTAAGTCAGGAACGCTTGCTGATACTCGGCGATCGACTCATCCACGGCTGACTTGAACGGTTCACCTATCGCCGCTTCTTGCACGCCACTGCTCACGGCATGTAGCACCCTGGCGACCTGGTCAGCTAACTCAGGAGCCTTCACGGGATCAAACCCTCGCTCTGCGATTCGAGCCTGAAGAAGGTTAGTCTGCAAGAGATCCAGACTACGCAGTTGGGCGCTGTTGGCTTGGCTCACGTGAAGCGCGTACCAGGCTACAAAACCCACGACCATCGTACAAAACAGTACCGTCCCAAAACCAAGCGATAGCTTTGCCCCAACGCTAAGTTGGCCGAGACATGCATTTATCCCTCCGAGAGGGTTCCATTGGCGCCGAGTATCCAGTGACAAGAGGGTGATCCTTGCGAACAAATGAGGCGGCACACTAGCCAACCCCACCCATACGAACTAATCGTGCTTCGCGATGCCATACATCGCCATTCACCATGCGTGCTCCAGAATCGGGTATCGCGCAATCTGATAGCTCCCATCCCAACAAGCGATTTGTCCAATTCCTGAAAGCCATGCGAGTTTGACAAGGCCGCCCGCTGGGTGGACGTCGCCCGCGTAAAAGCAGAAATCACAGCACTGCTTTGAACCCTGCCAATGCCTAGATCACGGGCGACCCGGATCACAAGAAGGAAAACAATATGTTCCGTTACTTCCCCACCAACTACGTTTGGAACTTGTCCGTGGACCTTGCCCTTGAAATGGGCGCACGGATTGGTGAAATCGTTGAGATGTGCGAACCGTTGCAAGAAGCAGCCAAGCAGCCAGATGCCGAGGGCACTCGGGCATTCCGCCAGACGTGGGCAACGATGGCAGATAAGCTCTGCGAGCTGGCCCAAGAAGACCAGGAGCTGGGACGCCAGCTTTCGGCAGGAGAGAAATACAACCGAGCTGCGACCTACTACCTGACCTGCGAACGCCTTCAGGGACACGGAGCACCAGGGCGCCTGGAACTGTATCAACGTTTCCTTAATACCTTCGCGCGGGGCATTTGTCTCTCCAAGGAAAACTGTGAGCGTGTCGAGATCCCCTACGAGGGCAAGGTTATCTCCGGCCTTTACGTAAGGGCAGAAGGCGTAAAGGGCCCCGCTCCGATCTTGGTTCAACTCAATGGTTTGGACTCAACCAAGGAGATGAAATACCGCGTCGGGCTGCCGCAGTGGCTGGCAAAACGCGGTATTGCATCATTGCTGATTGATCAGCCTGGCACCGGTGAAGCCCTTCGGCTACATGATTTGAAAGCCCGCTACGATGCAGAACACTGGGCAAGCCGTGTCGTGGACTGGCTGGAGACCCGTGACGACATCGATCCGAAGCGAATCGGCTGTGAGGGCGTGTCTTTAGGTGGCTATTACTGCCCACGCGCTGTGGCATTCGAACCACGCTTTGCATGCGGTGTGGTATGGGGAGCCAACCATGATTGGCGCGAAGTGCAGAAACGTCGCCTGGAGCGTGAAGGCAGCCTTCCTGTACCTCATTACTGGGATCACGTGCGTTGGGTGTGGGGCGGTAAAGACATCGAAGAGTTCATGCAAATCGCTGAGAACGTGCATCTCGATGGCGTAGTTGAGCGGATCAAGGTTCCGTTCCTGGTCACCCATGGTGAGCAAGATTCACAAATTCCTTTGAAATGGGCCCACCGCACCTACGAGCAATTGATCAACAGCCCCAAGCGCGAGCTGAAAATTTTCACCTCTCGTGAAGGCGGTGTGCAGCATTCCAGCTTCGACAACTCCATCAATGCCGGTCAATTCATTGCCGATTGGGTCGCAGAAACCCTTGGCGGCCGAACCGCGTAAGCGCCCCTACGAGAAAACAATAATGAAGATCATCGGACCTGACTATCTTGTCTTCGGCGTCGACAACGTAGACGACTGCATCCAGTACCTCACTGACTACGGTTTGAAACCCCATAGCCGCGACGGTGGTGGAACTTATCTTGAAGCATTGGATGGTACTGGCGTAAAAATCTATCTGCGAAGCGACGCAAGTTTGCCCGCGGCGATGGAAACGGCCACGACCTTGCGGGAAACGGTATACGGCGTTGCCGATGAAGCATCGCTACAGGCAATTGAGTCCGAACTGCGAAAAGACCGCGAGGTCGTACGCGGTGAGGATGGCGTCCTCCGTTGCCGCGACGACATGGGATTCGCTCTTGGCTTCCAGATCACTAAACGCCGTGCACTGGACCTCCCTGCTGAAGCCAGTCATGCACCTGGCGCGCCTGCTGCACGTGCTGTGAATGCCCTAGGTGCAAGCAATGACATCGCAGCGCTGCCTCGTAGCCTGTCACATGTCGTTTACTTCGTTCCTGATGCAGTCAAAGCAGAGGCTTTCTACAACCGCCTTGGCTTCGTCTGCACTGATCGATTTGTCGACACAGGCCCATTCTTGCGACCTGCCGGCACTCAAGACCACCACACCCTCTTCCTGATCCAGACGCCTCCGTTCATGAAAGGGATCGAGCACTTCACGTTCCATCTCGGAGGCCCAACTGAGGTGATGTTGGCGGGTAGCCGCTTCGTCGAGAAGGGCTATGAATCATTCTGGGGGCCTGGTCGCCACCAGCTCGGCTCCAACTGGTTCTGGTACTTCAATAGCCCGATGGGCTGCCACGTAGAATACGATGCTGATATGGATATGCATGACGAAGCGTGGACAGCACGCGTGGCTGCGCCCGGGGCTGACAATTCGCAGTACTTCCTCTTCCATTACCAGCAGAAGTGGTTTCCGGGCGGCCCACCTGCGAAGCACTGATTAAAGATCGATCACCGCCTCTTCAAACGCATAAAGTTAAGCGCCCTGGATCATAAGGGCGCTTTTTTGTACTTGTCGACATCAAACCATGTGGATGGTCAGCTATCGATGGCAACGCAGCTACTGGCGAGAAATGCGCTTGATGGTACGAAACCCTACATGTGAAGTGGCGAGATCAGAAGCCTGTCGCTCCCGAGCTGCGGAACGAAAACGTGCGCAGTAGGATGTAGCGCAGAGGTAGGAGCCGCCCTTTATTATCCGCGGTTCAGAGCCAGGTGGCTTGCTTCGCAAAGTAGAAGGGTCACCGTTCAGGTGCCCAAGCAAGGGGTTTCGCTGGGTGTCAGTGGTCCACTCCCAGACATTCCCGATCATGTCGTATAGCCCGTAGTCATTAGGAGCAAAACACCCTACTGGTGCTAAACCAGCAAAACCGTCCTCGACGTCATTCACCAAAGGGAAAATACCCTGCCAGTAATTAGCACTGGGCTTCCCCTGTGCGTCTCTTGGCTCTTCTCCCAAGCGTTGAGAGCTATTCCCGCCCCGGGCTGCAAACTCCCAGTGCGCCTCATCAGGTAGTTCACTGCCACGCCAGCGAGCATAGGCTTCAGCATCTGCCAAAGTGACTTGGGTTACCGGAAGATTATCCAAAGACACCGCAGGCTGACCAGGGCCGTCGGGGTATCGCCAGTTGGCCCCGGGGACAAATTTCCACCACGGCATAGGCGATGTGTCCTCTGGATCCGGAACCAGAAAGACTGCGGCACCGCCTTCACGCTCAGCATCAGTTACATAACCTGTTGAGCCGACAAAATCTGAAAATTGCGCACGGGTTACCTCGGTCCGATCAATCCAGAAGCCTTCTATCTCGATTGGCGCAAGCGGCCGCTCATCCAGATAGCCGCCTTCAACGCCTGGTGTGAAGCGCCCGCCTTTCACGAAAACCATGCCTGCATGGTCACGTTCTCCCCAACCTGATGGCAGCCCTCCATAAGCCATACACCCCTCAGGCTGACCTAATGCAGGGAGCGTTCTTGGCCAGTTCGCCAAGCCAGCTAAAGCCAGCAAGCTTATGCTAGCTATAGCCGTCCAGGTTCGAGTCATTGAGCTTGCTCTTGGGGAGGGCTCACAACCCCGACTTGGGTCGCGTATTTTTGCCAATCGCGTTTGAGCCGTTCCACTGTTTGAGGTGAGTCAGCTGAGAGGTCAGCGACTTCACCTCGATCACGTGAAAGGTCGAACAGTTGCCAGCGAAGCGGTTTCGGCGCCTCACCTGGAAGGGCCCAGGGTCTCAAACCGAGGAGTTTGAGATTGCCTTCGCGGTAATAAAGACTGCCGAAAAGCTCACCGGCAAATACCCTCGGTTTAGCCTCCTTCCCTTGCAGCATCGGTAGCATCGAGAGGCCAGTGATGGGGTGTTTCGGTTGACCATGATATTGGTTACCAGGATCTTTGACACCGGCCAAGGACAAGAACGTCGGGGCCAAATCATCGACCCGCGCCACGCCTTGCTCTACCCCCTCACGCGCGAACTGCTGCGGCATGTGGACGATAGCGGGAACACTGATCCCTCCCTCAGCGGTGCTGCCTTTGAATAATCTGAAAGGCGTTGAGCTGACCTCAGCCCATCTCAACCCGTAGTCGATCTGCGAGCCCCGCCGACCAAGGTTGCCCAGGCTGTTATCAGTATCCGGGCCCGCCGGGTAGAACAGTTCGTGACGCTCGCCCGCTGGACCATTGTCGGACATGAACACAATCAGGGTGTTCTCGTACTGTCCGGATGCTTTCAAATAATCGAGCAAGCGCCCTACGTTATGATCGAGGTTATCGACCATAGCCGCGTAGATTTCCATCTTGCGCGACTCAACTTTCCGCTGCTCTGGGCTGAGCTGTTCCCAACCTGGAAGTATCGGTGTGACGGGTAAGGTGGACGCAGGCACTGCTTGCGTCGACAGCAGTCCTTTTTGTCGAAGCCGATCAATCCGAGCTTGCCGGACAACGTCATATCCTTGATCGTATCGACCGTGGTACTTGTCCAGATACTCATCCGGTGCCTGCAAAGGCCAGTGCGGAGAGGTATACGCCACATAGGCGAAAAATGGCTTCTCACTACCGTTACTCCGACGCAAAAAGCTGATCATTCTGTCGGTGTAGAAATCGGTGGAGTAGAAGTCCTCCGGCAAATCCACCGGCTGACCATTTTCACGGTAGGTGACCTCTTCGATTTTGCTGCTGGGTTTGGAGGGAGGCTTGAAATGCACCCCTCCTCCCTCCAGCAAGCTAAATGAGTTCTCAAAGCCTCGTTGATCTGGACCTTGATCTGGGGCTAAACCCAGGTGCCATTTGCCAACCATGCTGGTGCGGTAGCCACCATCGCGTAAAAGCTGCGCGATTGAGTGGGCTTCCCGGTTGAGGTAACCCTCATATCCCGGCTTGCCGCGCTGAAACGGTTGCATCCCCTCAGCCATGGTGCCGAGCCCGACTAGGTGGTTGTCACTACCAGACATCAACATGGCCCGGGTCGGTGAGCATGTTGGCGCTGCATACATGTTGGTTAAAAGCAGTCCACTTGAGGCGAGCTTATCCAGATTAGGTGTGTTGATCTCGCCACCAAAGGCGCCAAGATCAGAATATCCAAGGTCATCGGCAACGATCAGTAAGATGTTTGGTCGCTCCACGGCTGCCGCCAGAGCTGGCAGCAGCGATGCAAAAGCAGCGACGAGAAAAGGAAAGCGCATTGGAACCTTCCTCCTCACTCTTCAAAAATGGCCACCGCGCGAACAAAACCCGCGGAAGCATGTTTGATCTTGTAGGGGAAGCACGACACCAGGAAACCAGTCGATGGCAGCGCATCCAGATTGGCCAGCTTCTCCATCTGTCCATAGCCGATGTCACGTCCAGCCTTATGGCCCTCCCAGATGATCGAGGCATCGCCACTTTCTGCAAATCGTTGACGAGTAAATTTGAACGGGGCATCCCAACTCCAGGCATCTGTGCCGACTACCCGAACACCCTTTTCGAGCAGGTAAAGCGTCGCTTCGCGCCCCATTCCAACGCCGGCATCGAGATACCCTGGTTGACCGAACAAGCTGCCAGCGCGCGTGTTAACCAGGACGATATCCAACGGCTGTAGCACATAGCCGATACGCTTGAGTTCACTCTCGACCTGCGCCGCGGTCACCACGTGACCGTCAGGGAAATCGCGAAAATCCAACTTGACACCCGGCTGGAGGCACCACTCCAAAGGCAACTCATCGATGCCAAACGCTGGCTGCCCACCATTGGTAGTCGAGGCGTAATGCCAAGGTGCATCCATGTGCGTGCCACTGTGCGTGGTGATCGACAGACGCTCTGCCGCCCATGACTCTTGCCCAGGCATTTGATCAATCGCAAGCCCTGGGAACATCGCAGCCATTTCTGGCCACCCCTCCTGGTGGTCCATGTAATCGATCCGCGGAAGAAGCGGCGGCGGATCAGTGTATGGGTTGTTGTCCAGGGTTACGGATAGATCGACTAAACGGCGTTTTCGAGCCAGGGTCATGATTGTTCCTCTTATTATCTTCTGAAGCGTTCTAGCGGACGCGTGCCCGCTAGCGGCAGGCATAGCCCAAAGAGTTGCGTACTAAGTTCGTGGCAGAGATGTCATTACGGAATCCACATTCACGAGCGAGCGGCGTGCGGATCGGAGGGTGGCGCCCAAACAGCATTTCGAGATCGGGGTCTGGTCGATAGCTGAGCAAATTACGTCGGTCATTCCCGAGGATCTTGAACAGAGCCTCTGCCACCTGCCCCACCGAGAGGTGCAGTACGGGTAGTTGCCAGATCCGCGGGGAGTCGCAAGTGGCTACATTGATTTGCGCAGCGTGCAGCAGGTTGTCTACGCAGCACGCAGCGGACATCCACCACGCGCTCGCCTCAGGTGAAACTGGACACTCGTACTGCTCACCCGCCGCAAGACGCTGCATCAAGTCACTCATGAATGCCGAACGCAGACCATTAGGTTCGCTTGGACGGGCAACGATTCCGGGCAGGCGCAGCGCACGTCCATCAATCTCCCCACGACGGCTCAAATCATTCAGCTCTGTTTCGACCATCAGCTTATGCGCGCCGTATGCCAAAGCAGGACGCGGTACGTAGCCCTCATCCATTTTGGCCGGCAGCCCACCGCCATAGACCGCCACGCTGCTGGCGTAGACAATCACTGGCGGCTTAACCGAATCCCGCAGCTGAGAGAGAAGTTCCAAACTAGCCATCAGGTTCACCTGACGGCCTAGCGAATAATTCTTCTCTGCGGCCCCGCCGGCGACACTGACGAGGTGGAACACCACGTCGATGCCGTCGGCCAAGCTTCTTCTCAGGAGCGACGGCTCCGTGATGCTGCCGCTGACCAGCCGTACTCTCGGATCATCCGGGATGTTGTCCAGGCAGTGATCAATCAGCACAAGAGTGTCAATGGATTGCCCTCGCAAACGCCCCAGTTTGAGCAAACGCTCCACCAGTAGCCGACCAACAAATCCGGCAGCCCCGGTTACCATCACTCGCATGGTGCGCCCGCCTGAACCACTTGCTGGTCAATGGCGCCGAACAGCGGCGTGCCATCTCGGCAAACCGCCTCCATGCGTACTCGGTCACCAAATCGCATGAAGTTTGTTTGTGGGGCGCCATGCGCTATCGTCTCGATCGCTCGACGCTCGGCAATGCATGCTGAACCGACTTTGCGATCGGCGTTGGATACCGTCCCTGAACCAATCACGGTGCCTGCACTCAGTCGTCTGGTCAGTGCGGCATGAGAAACAAGCTGATGGAAGCCAAAGTGCATGGCTCCACCATGAGGATGGCCGAACCACTTGCCATTCCACGTGACATTCAATGGCAGATGCACTCGTCCCTCGCGCCAGTCTTCTCCCAGCTCATCAGGTGTAACTGCAACAGGTGCAAAGCTTGAGGAAGACTTAGCCTGGACAAAGCCAAATCCCGTTCTCATTTCCCTAGGCGCCAGCGCACGCAGGCTTACGTCGTTCAGCTGCAGAATCAGTCGTATGTGGTTCAGCGCCTCTGCTGCGCTACACCCCATCGGGACCTCATCCACCAGCACTGCGAATTCGCCTTCGAAGTCGATACCGTGGGCCTCGCTGGGTAACGCAATCGGATGCAATGGACCTAGAAAATCATCACCGGCACCCTGGTACATCAATGGCGTATGTTCAACGCCCTCTATCGCCTCCAGGTTGAAAGCTCGCTGCATCAATTCGCCATGGCTAAGAAAGCAGGAGCCATCCAGCCACTGCCATGCGCGAGGTAGCGGAGCGAGTACCTGCCCAGCATCGAACTCGATGATGCCTGGCACGTTGCGCAGGTTGAGCGATTCGTAGCGCTCTTGAAGAAGGGCCTCTACCTGAGGCCATTTTTCTACAGCTGACTGCATCGTGGGGGCGATGTCTGCCGCATCGACGGCATGACGCAAATCACGAGAGACAACCAACAGCCGCCCATCTTTTGTGCCGTCATCAAGAGAGGCGAGCTTCATTGCAGCACCTCCTGCAGGCTATCGGCATAGCGGCCATCGAGCAGGATGAAAACCATGCGGGCCATTTCACTGGTCCGGTTACTCCAGGCATGGTTGGTACCACGCTGAACCACGACGTCGCCTCGATGTAGATGGATTTCTTCGTCGTCCAGAACCAGCCACACCTCACCTTCGGTGACGATGCCGTAATCGAGCGTTTCCGTTCGGTGCATAAGCTTGTGTTTCGAGTCAGTACTGCCAGTACCCGCGTGCGACTGACCAATTTCAGCGAATGCAGCGGCGGCATCTTCAGCGCTAACCTGGTTCTGTACGCTATCAGGTGGAATATCAACCACTCGGATGACGCTTCCGTGTGTCACTGGACTCAGCGCCAGCGCTTTGAGGGTCGGATCTGCACCGTTATCCAGCAGTGCGGGAGTGGCGTCGCTGCTCCAAATCTCATGGAACACCGTGCCTGGGACAGACTTCAGTGCAAAACTACCAGGAGCGGCTCCCGAACTCGCAACCACTGCTGAACCGTCCGAGCTGTGCCCGGTTACCACACGCTTAAAAGAAGGAAGGGACTTCATGGAAACTCCATCAAAAACTGCGATAGTCGAAGGTGCCGCGCACCTCGATGAACGGCTTCATCCTGAAGGTATTACCCTTCTGTGGACTGCAAAGGCGCCGTTGCTACTTCAGCGCCTCGTACCATTCGGGGTATCAGCATGCAGGCAAGCGCCAGGAGTAACTGAATACCGGCAATGGCGGTGAGCGCATCAGGTAGTCGCCCATCAGAGGTGCCACCCAAGGACAAGACGACAAGTGGGCTGATGAACTCCCCCGCAAACAAAGCAGCGGTAAAACCTCCCGCCGCCCGCCCCCGTTGTGAGGCGCTGGTTTGAGCCATCACCCATGTCACCAGCGTAGGCAGCATCAAGCCAACGCCTGCACCATTGATGAACACAGCCACCGTCACTAGCTGCGTATTGTTTGTGCTGGCCATCAACAGACCGCCAAGCCCCGCTACGAAGAATGCGAGCAAGAGCAAGTGGTGACGCGCAATCCGATGCAAGAATCGAAATCCCAGGGCGCCAACGAGAACGCCAAGCTGATTCGCCCCCATGATCAGCCCTATCTGCTGTGGAGAGTCGACACCCAGCAGTTTCAACAGAAAACCTGCCTGCACAGGGACGATGAAAAGGCTGATGCCGGCAAGCACGCTGAAGAGGTACAACGTAAGCAAGCTCTTCCAGGGAAACTCTTCTTCGTCCCGTGCTTTGGCGACGGTAGCGTCCTTCGGCTGCTCCCAAAGTAACCAGGCCATCAGGGGGAGCATTACCACTGCGGCGCCATAGAGGAAGAATGGCGTACGCCAACTGGAATGGCTTAGTGCGCCTCCCAAGGCGATAAATACAGCTGCCGACAGCGACGTACAGACCATCTGCAAAGCGAACAGCCGCTCGCGTCGAGCCCCTTGAAAGTAGTCACCCATCAACGTGGTGCAACACGTCATGATGCCCGCCTCTGCCAAACCTAAACCCGCTCGGCTCGCCACTATCGCTGGCAGGGAGTCAAGCCATATAGGCATCAGACCGAAGAAGCCATATAGCGCCATAGAGGCCAGCAGCAAAGGCTTGCGACCTACACGGTCGGTGATCACGCCGGCCAACGGGGCGAACAGCGCAATCATCAATGCTGGAATCGTCAGGCTGATGGGCACCAGAACCCCAACCATTGGGCTATCAGCAAAATGCTCCTTCATGGCCGGCAGTACTGGAGCTAACAGAACAGCTCCCAAAACCGGCAAGCAACTGCCAAGCAGCAGTAGCAGTGACTGAGGCGCCCCAGCGCAGTTGTCAGCACGCATCCAGCACCTCCGCCCCGTGGTGGCGTGGCACATCTGCGCCAGACGCTAGCATCGTCAACTCATGTTCCATGATCATTTACTCTTTTTATTGTTGGCTCAACGATCAGCTCGAGTGTCCAGCCATGACGCGATCCTCAGGGACGTGCTCAGTGGCTTCCATCGTCTTGGCTCGATGGGTCGAAGGCAGTAGAAAATAAGCCAGGGCCGGAAGCAGAAGCAGTGCCCCCACCATGTTCCAGATGAACATGAAGGCCAGCAGTACCCCCATGTCCGCTTGGAATTTGATAGGAGAGAAGATCCAGGTCCCTACGCCGATTGCCAGCGTCACCCCTGTCAGCATTACTACCTTCCCTGTAGAAAGCAGAGCACGGTAGTAGGCGTCAGACAGGGAGGCCCCCTGGCGAAGATGCCCCAGCATGATGCTCATCACATACAGCGCGTAATCAACACCTATGCCCACCCCTAGGGCGATGACAGGCAAGGTGGCGACCTTCACACCGATCCCCAGCCAGACCATCAATGCCTCACACAGAATCGAGGTAAGCACCAACGGAATCACGGCGCAGAGCGTTGCGCGCCAGGAGCGGAAAGTCACCAGGCAAAGTAGGACCACCGCGCCATACACCCAGAAAAGCATCTCGCGGTTGGCCTCTCGGACAACGATGTTGGTCGCGGCTTCGATGCCCGCATTGCCGGCAGCCATGAGGAATTTCACATCAGGGGTATCATTGGCTGCCGCAAACGCCTCGACATGCTCAACCAGTCGAGTCAGCGTTTGCGCCTTGTGATCAGTCAGGTACACATACAGCGTCAGCAGGTTGCACGACTCGTTGTACAACCCCCGAGGGGCGCTGGCAGTGACCATGTTGAGCATGGCCTGGTTGTCCAGCAACTCGTACCATTTGGCACTGCCTTCTGACAAACCCACCATCATTCGACGGTTCAAGAGCGCCAGTGAGTTGGTGGAATCAACACCTGGGAGGCTACGCAACTGCCAATCAAGCTCATCGACCTTGCGCAGAACATCATAGTGCGCACATGCACCCGCGGGCGTCTGCACCATGATTGCGAAAAGATCGCTGCTTGCTCCGAATGCTTGGGTGATGAAGGCGTCGTCGCGGTTGTAGCGTGAATCAACGCGCAGCTCCGGTGCCCCGGCGTCCAGGTCGCCAATCGCCAAGTGAAGGCTCACAGCAAAGCCCAGTACGGCCATCACCAGGCTCACGCCAATGCACGCGCAAGCCCAAGGCTTACGAGTGAATAGATCAAGGAAGCGCCAAAACGGATGGCGGGCCTGGCCACTCTCTTCAGCACGCTCACTGCGCAAACTAAGCTGTGCCGCCTTGGGGCTCACGCCGACGAAGGAAAGCAATACTGGCAATAGAATTAGATTGGTGAAAATCAGCACCGCGACCCCGATACTGGCAATGATCGCCAGATCCTGGATGACGCGAATCTGAATGATCAACAGCACTGCAAAACCCACCGCATCACACAACAGCGCGGTCAGCCCGGCCAAAAACAAGCGCCGGAACGTGAACCGGGCAGCAACGACTCGATGCATTCCACGGCCGATGTCTTGCATGATGCCGTTCATCTTCTGCGCGCCGTGGCTCATGCCAATCGCAAACACAAGGAATGGCACCAAAACCGAGTACGGGTCGAGCTGCAGGCCAAGCACGGGTAGCAGACCCAATTGCCAAACCACCGCAACCAGAGAGCACGCCACGACTAGCAGCGTACTGCGAATGCAGCGTGTGTAAGCAAACAACACCGCCGTGGTAATGAGAATAGCGACGCCGAAGAATAGAAGAATCTGCTCCAATCCATCGATCAGATCACCGACTTTCTTGGCGAATCCAATGATGTGGATGTCAACACCATCACCTTGGTGCTTTGCCCTTAGCGCTTCCAGTTGCCCCGCGAGTACCGAATAGTCCAGCGCTTTGCCATCAGGCGTACGCGCCAGCAGCGGCACGTAAATAATGCTCGAGCGCTGGTCGAACGCCACCAACTGACCGATCTCATTCGAAAGCTGTACGTTTCGACGCAACTCGTTTATCGATTTGGCACTGCCATCGTAGTCATCTGGGATTACCGGCCCACCGTCCAAGCCTTCTTCAGTAACCGAAACCCAGCGGGTCGCAGGCGTCCAAAGCGACTTCATGTAGGCACGGTCTACCCCTGGGACCAGATAGATTTCTTCGCTGAGGGCTTGAAGCGCCCGGAGGTACTCTGGGTCATAAATGTCGCCATTGCGGTTAGCCACCGCAATACGCAATGCGTTTCCCAAACCGGACAGCTCTTTTTGCCGGTCCAGGTAGTTTGAAATATAGGGGTGCCCAGTAGGGATCGTTTTCTCGAAACTGGCGTTGAGTTCGAGCCGGGTTGACTGCCAGCCGAGCAGAACAGTTGCCAGAAGACAAAGCAGAAGCACCCAGTGACGGTGATTGAACAGAGCCCGCTCGACGATAGAGCCCGAGCGTGGATCGAACCCCTCGGGGCCAGAGGGGATTGGTTGGCGGCTAGCGCAATTCATAACACTCACTCCGAAACCGCTACTACGGGTTGCGCGACACGCGAAAGCCCGGTGAAGCCTGCGAACACCAAGCTACCGTCGTTATTTTCGATCACTGCCGAGACGGGCTTTTTCAACGGTTCAAGAACGGGCTTGAACGCAGACAGGGAACTGGCAAACAGCCCACCGGCCTGATTGGTCAGCAGCACTCGGCCATCACGTAAAGTGAGCGCGTCACTGAAGGTAACCGGTGCTTGAGGTGGTACTTCTTCTGGGCTATCGGAACCTCTCGGCAGCACAAATGCGTGCCCTTTCAGCCCGCCGATCAGCATCGCCCCATCACTGCGTTGAGCCAGGGTAAACAAACTACCTGGGTAACTGACTTCCAGTTGCTGGAAGCTCTGACCATCGCGGGAGCGAGCAAGGTAGCCCTGCTCTCCGGCCAAGATCCACGTGTCACCTTGGCGAGCTACAGCATAAAGATGCAGGCCCATGGGATTGTCGATCTGGCCCATTACCGAGTGCCAGGTCGTGCCACCGTCTTCAGTTCGCAGAGCCAGACCATAAGCCCCAACGACAAGTACCTGCTTGGCGTCGGTTATGGCCAAGGCGAGCAAGGGTTTGTCAGGCTCCTCTGCAATCAAGCGTTTGGCAGTCTCCAAGCGGCTATCCGAAGCTTCGGAATCAACTGCGTTGGAAGCGTCTTTCTCAGCGGCAGCAAGCTCCAGCTGAGCAGCGCGCCGGCCATCCAACTGCAACAGCCAAGTCTCACCCGCATCGTGCGTAACCAACACGACACCACTGTGCCCAACAGCCCATCCGTTTTTGTCATCGGCGAACTGCACAGCAGTCAGGCCTACGGACACGGGGACGGTCGCCTGACGCCACTGCTGACCATTGTCGTCAGAGCAGACAATCAGTCCTCGCTCCCCTACCGCCACTATGCGATCCCCCGCCCGCGCCAATGCCGTGTAAACAGCCCGCTGCGGGGAAGGAACCTTAGTTGCGGGGCTGCTCAACACGTTGCCCACCTTAAGGTCCTGAGGTGATGCCTGCGCTAGGCAATGTGGGGCTGCCGGCAAAAGCAAGGCAAGCAACACGCCGCCAAGCTGACGTAATGTGTTCATATCTACCTCGAATTCCTAGCTGGAAAAGGAGGGCCGAAAGCCCTCCTCACACACTCAGCGCACGCCACGTCCGGCCATTGCGGCGGGCGAGAATTCGGCTGGCTTGTACTTGTCGACGACCGCGTACTGCTGATCCTTGCCTGCGTAGAGGTTCTGGACAAACCACGCACCCGAGACCAGGTCATAGAAGCCGGAAGACAATTGAGCCACTGCGGGCAGATCAGGCATTACAATCGGGAGCGACCAGAGTGTTTTAGACAACTGGCCATTTGCGTCCCAACGATCACCCAGCATGGCCTGCCAGGTGTCCTCATCAAGGTAGTAGCGCCCTTTAGGCAGTTGATGGCGCTTGCCAGGAGCCAGGTCCGCCTCCACTACCCATACACGATGCAACTCCCAGCGAACGTAGTCAGGATTCATGTGATGCTTGGAGAAAAGATCCTCCGGCTTCGACGCTACTTGCACCTTGTTGGTGTTGTACGGAATGTACATCTCCTGCTTGCCGACCAGCTTCCAGTTGAAGCGATCCATTCGACCTTGGAACACACTCAACTCGTCGAACGACATGACACCCGCGGTAGCTGGAGTCGGTGTGTCGCAACATGCATTGGGAAGCTTGCGCACGCGTCGCTGCCCGGTCAGGTACACATGTGCTTGAGTCTTATCGCCGTTAAGGTTGGTGCGCCCCAAGATCTGTTCGCCAGCACGCAGTGGTGGCCCTACGTTGAGCAAGCGGAAGAGCCAGTAATCGCCATCGAAGGTCGATGCACTGCCATCCTTGTAGTAATAAGGCATCTCTTGGATAGCCTTACCGTCGGTGGTCATCACGGGCGCGCCGTCGGCTGTCATCAAGTAGTGACGGAAGTCCATCGCTACGGAGGTGCCACGCCAGTTCAGGACATGGTTCCACATCGCCTCCGTCCCGTTCTTAGGCACTGGGAATGGAATACCGCCGTAAGCGCCCTCAGGAATCAAGCCCGCGCTGCTTTCCACCAGCTTGGCCTCGCGAGCATTTTTCAATGTGTTGTCGTATACCCACTGAGGTGCAGCTGCGGTGCGCCTAGTCTGGTAAACATCAATGCGATAGCTCTCTGGGTAGCGCTTGAACATCGCCTTGGTGCCCTCACTAAGGCGAGCGGCATATTGATCCACATTTTTGGCAGTGATACTGAAAAGAGGCCTGTCCGCTGCAAACGGATCGCCGCGTTTCCCTCCCTCTTTGAATGAGGGGTCCACCTTCACGTATCCACCATCCCAGGCTGGGATGCTGCCATCGGCGTTACCCGCACGCTCGGCCCCCAGCGGGGTCAATTGTTTGCCAAGATCATCAGGCCCAGCGGCATGTGCGAGCGGCAGGCTCAACGCAGCGGTACTGATCAATACTGCGCAGAGTGTCTTGAGAGAAAATGGTGTAGTCATGCGAGTCCCCTCAGAATGTTGTTTTAACCGAGAAGGCCAGGTAGTCCCGGTCTTTCAGTGATTGTTTGAAGGTGAACTGGTTGGCCGAATTGAGGTTGGTGTCCTCAGGGCCGTAGTAATGGGTGTACGTCAGACCGAATGTGACTCGGTCCATGTAAGTAGCGCTTACGCCGACGTTGAAGTCGCCGCCTTTATCAGGCCCGAATGAGCTAACGACCGCGGACTTGCCCATCGGGAAGTAGCTGATACCCACAGGTACACTGAGATCGATGCCGGGGAAAACCTGGCGATAGGTAGGTGAGTACACAAGCTTGATGCCGACACCGTCATCCGTTGCACCAGGATCAAGCGCAGCCCTGTTTTTTGTCACGCTCAGCAAGCGGTTCCAGGCGACTTCTCCAACCAAGCTGGCCTCGTTCGAAATGAACGAAGGGCCCAACGAAGCAATCATGTTGAGGTTCAAGTGGGCTGTGCGCCCCACGGCATACAGAGGGTGGTCGTCATTGTCTGCCTGAAGCCCTGGCAACACCGTCTGGCCGTTCGAAACCAGAGGCATGTTCCAACGCATGGAGGCCTCACCTGCGAAGCTGTATTCGTCCACGGCCGTGGAGAAGCTCGCCCCGAGTGCACGTATATTCTCGGGGTAGACCCAGTAGTACTCACCGACCTGGCCGGTCGCAAAATTCGGCCCCGTCGTGCCTGGCTTTAGATAAAGCTTGGGGGTTTTATCGTGATACTGGATTGCATAGAGCCCGTATTCCACCGTATCTGCGTTGTAGCGCAGCTGAAGGCCACCCTGGCCTGAACTCTTCGCTTCTTTATCGTTACCGTGAAAGAACGCGGCGGGACTGCCCGGATTACCGCCCAGGAAAGGTGGGAAAGGCTCCCCAACGATCAAGCGCTCGTTGCCTTCGCCAATCGTGTCGCTAACCGAGAAGTAGCTGCCAGCACCCGGTAAACGCGTCTCTTCCCACTCAAACTGATAGTAGGCACCCACCGACAGATCGTCGGTCAGCTGATAGGTCGTGGAAAGCTGGCTGACCGGACGAGTGATCTCCTTGAACTGGGTATTGGGTACGGAAATGGCCTTCACAACATCAACCGGGGCCATGCCTCCCGCAATGCCGTTAGCACCGAAGAACAGGCTTTCGCCCCAAATGAGACCATGACGCCCGGCCCGAACAGACAATGCGCGGTCTGCGACACTGCCGTTCCAGTAGAGGAACGCATCGAGCAACTCACCATCACCGCCATGCAGATGACGGGTGTCATCAGTGAATTCGTCATACGCCACTGAGCGGGCGTTTGCGCGGCTGGGGTCGTTGTTGTCGTTATCCTTCTGATACTCGGTATCGAACCAACCGGCCGCACTGACGCGAGCACCGAAGTCTCGATAGCCAAGATCCATCTCAGAGAGAACATCGAGACGATTCGAAATGAGACCCTTGTTGAAGCTGCGATCACCATCATCTTGGTTGAGCGCAACGGGACCGCTGGATAACTTGCTGCTCTGATCCTTCAGGCGCCAGGCAGAGCTGTATTTGAGCGTGTTATCCCACCGAAGGGTCAGGTCAGGCGAACCGGTTTGGAATTCAAACGCTTGAGCGCTTGGAAGACCGCAGACCAACGCGGCAGCAACAGTCACGGCGAAGGGTGCACGCCGCGATATGGCATAGGAGCGAAAAGCCATTGAACAAACCCTCTCTTATTTTTTTTGTTGGCATTTTTTCTGTCACCGAGAACTGGGTTAGGCTGCCCAGCCATGGCAGGCGTGTAGATCTGAGTGACCTCTCCCAGGCGGGATAAACCAGGAGTTGGCGACAGATTGACGTGCAGGGTTTGCTCTGACTAATCGCTTGTTCGGATGCGACCTATCGTGAACCGCGATACCTGAGCGAACGACAGAGCGAGAGAGGATTGCGCAGTGAGAGTGAGATGATCTACAGAGAAAAGCTGCCCAAGAGGACAGCTTTAAAGCACTGAGACCAGTTGAAACGAATAGATGAAGCCCTAAGGCTTTTCTGGGTCGTATTGATTAACGTTGGCAACCTGGGCGTTCAGGCGACCCAGTAGATTAATCAGCGTATCCACTTCCGATGGAGAAAGGCCGCTCAGCAGGCGACGCTCGCGCTCCAGTGCAACCTTCAAGACTCGGTTGTACAACTCCTTGCCGCTTTCGGTAAGCGAAACGGTATAGCGCCTTCCATCAGCAGGGTCGACCTCAGTGCAGACCCGCCCTGCCACCTCTAGAGCATGGAGGGAGCGGCTGACAGCACTCTTGTCGAGACCGATCACCTGGCAGATACGGTTGGCAGTGATCCCGCTTTCCACAGCCAGCATGGAAAGCATCCTCCACTCCACAACGCCTATCTCGAAGTGTTTCCGGTAGCACTGGGAGGCGCCTGACGAGAGCTTGTTGGATAAAAAATTCAGCAGCGCTGGCACGTAGCGAGCGAGGTCCAGCTGGGCTTCCGAGGCCATTGAGCGCACACCTCCAATCTGCATTTCTAGAAATTAGTTGACACCGCAACTAATTGATCCGAGGATTAACTCAACCGATAGCTGGGGCCAGCCCAGCATGATATGCCGTCAAAGCACCTCACAAGAATAATTATCAGGTAGTGCCATGAAAAATCGCGATCCATCCGCCTCCCACGTATCCAGCCGCAATCCTGGACTACCTCCGTTCGCACCAGGCTGACCTCCCCACAGTTGAATTAACCTCCCGTATTTTTTGTAGCCACTTAAGTGTGGAGGGGTAAGTAATGCTTCAAGTCAACGTCAGCCGAAAGGCAAACGAAGCTGAGGGTGTTTGTAGCTTTGAATTGAGTCCCGTAGATGGGGAAACCTTGCCACCCTTCGAGGCCGGTGCTCACATCGATGTCCATATCCCTTGTGGGCTTATTCGCCAGTACTCGCTGTGCAATGACCCCCGAGAGCGCAATCGCTATCTGATCAGTGTCCTCAACGAGCCCAGTTCCCGCGGTGGGTCTGAGGCGATGCACACGGTGGTCAACCAAGGCGACAAACTGACCATCAGCGCGCCCCGTAACCTGTTCAAACTGGATCATAGCGCTACGCATCATCTCCTTTTTGCGGGTGGCATCGGCATCACCCCGATCCTTGCAATGGCATATGAGCTTAACCATCAAGGCGCTGACTTCGAGCTTCACTACTGCTTCCGCTCCTGCGAGCGAGCAGCCTTCGTGAACGCTCTCGCTGACGCACCATTCGCGGATCGCGTAGTTCTTCATGATGACAGCAGCCCACAACAGCAAAAACTGAATGCTGCCGCGCTACTCGACACGGTTGATGAGGGACGCCATCTCTACGTCTGCGGCCCCGCCGGATTCATGAATCACGTGCTTGAAACAGGTGGGGCTGCTGGCTGGCCGCAGGCACGGATGCACAGAGAGTTCTTTGCCGGGCAAACCATTGATCATGACGCCAACGCCAGCTTCGAGGTAGTGCTCGCCCGCAGCGGCAGAACCTTCGACGTTCCGGCCGACCGTACCGTGTTCGAGGTCTTGGACGAGGCAGGCGTCGAGATAGAAACCTCCTGTGAACAAGGGGTCTGCGGGACCTGCGTGACCCGCGTACTGGAAGGCATCCCTGATCACAGGGACCAATTCATGACGGCAGATGAACACGCCAGGAATGACTGCTTCACGCCTTGTTGTTCCCGGGCAAAGTCGCCTCGGCTCGTCCTCGACCTTTGATTTCCATAAAACATTCACTGTGTAACGGAGACTACTATGACTGCCTCCCCTCTCTCGCTTGCCCACGAAATTTCGCCTGCTAAACCATCCACATTCCCGCTCAACCAATGGTACGTAGCTGCGCTGGGCTGGGAACTCAAGGATCGTCCCGTAGGCCGAACCTTGCTGAACAAATCAGTCGTAATGTTCCGCACTGCAGATGGAAAGGTAGCTGCCCTTGAGGACCGCTGCTGCCATAGGGCTTTGCCTCTTTCAGACGGCACCCTTGAAGCGGGTGGTCTGCGCTGTGGTTATCACGGTCTCTTGTTTAACGATGCAGGGAAATGCATCGAAATTCCGGGCCAAGATAAAATTCCCAGCAAAGCGAAGGTGGCTGCGTTCCACGTCGTCGTAAAAGACCAGATCGTCTGGATCTGGTTCGGGAGCGCCGAGCACCCTGAGCCTATCGGCGAACCGCCAGCCTACGATGTCCACAGCAGTGGAGACTATCTTTTTGATGGTGATGTGTACCACTACGATGCCCCGTATCAACTGATTCACGACAACTTGATGGACCTCAGCCACTTGGGTTATGTCCATCTGCGCACTATTGGTGGAAATGCCAGCATTCACATGAATGCGAAAATGACCGTAGAAAGTGACGATAATTATGTGCGTGTCGTTCGCCACATGCCGGGTTCTGTTCCGCCCCCGACATACGTCGCCGCTTACCCTTTCAAGGACACCGTCGACCGGTGGCAAGAAATTGAATTCCATGTCAGCCACTTACGTATTTGGACAGGTGCCGCTGACGCGGGAACTGAGTCCTTGGACAACCCAAAACGGGGTGGCTTCCACATGCGAGGGTTCCACGGTGTAACACCAGAAACCGAAACCACCAGCCACTATTTCTGGACAATCGCCACAAACCCGAAAAGTAACCACGAAGAGGTGAAGGCAAAAGTCGTCCAGCAAACGATGATGACGTTCGATGAAGACAAGGTTGTCATCGAATCTCAATACAGGAATATGTGCCGTTTTGGTGAGCGGCCAATGATTGATATTCACGTTGATGCCGGCGCCAACAGGGCGCGCCGGATCATAGAAAAGCTTTGCAACTCCGTAAGTTGAGTGCGCAGTGCATTTATATCGTGCGGGTATCTATGCACTTTTTTTACGCGCAGTAAACGCAACACCGCCCCGCCAGGGGTTCGCTAAAACACTCTGCATCAGAGTGAAACTTGTTCAATGATAACTACAACAGAGCGAGGCATTGCTATGTCCGGAAATCGTGGCGTTGTGTATCTCGGGGCCGGCAAGGTAGAGGTACAGAAAATTGACTACCCCAAAATGCAGGATCCGCGGGGTAAGAAGATTGAGCACGGTGTAATCCTCAAGGTAGTCTCCACCAATATCTGCGGCTCCGACCAGCACATGGTCCGCGGCCGCACCACCGCCCAGGTCGGCCTGGTATTGGGGCACGAAATCACCGGTGAAATCGTCGAACTGGGCCGTGATGTAGAACGCCTGAAAATCGGCGACCTGGTGTCGGTACCGTTCAACGTCGCCTGCGGCCGCTGCCGCTCGTGCAAAGAGATGCACACCGGCGTCTGCCTCACCGTCAACCCGGCCCGCGCCGGCGGTGCCTATGGCTATGTCGACATGGGCGACTGGACCGGTGGCCAGGCCGAGTTCGTGCTGGTGCCGTACGCCGACTTCAACCTGTTGAAGCTGCCTGACCGCGACAAGGCCATGGAGAAGATCCGTGACCTGACCTGCCTGTCCGACATCCTGCCAACCGGCTACCATGGCGCTGTCACTGCCGGCGTTGGCCCAGGCAGCACCGTCTACGTTGCTGGTGCCGGCCCGGTCGGCCTGGCCGCCGCTGCCTCAGCGCGCCTGCTGGGCGCCGCCTGCGTGATCGTGGGTGACCTGAACCCGGCCCGTCTGGCCCACGCCAAGTCCCAGGGCTTCGAAGTGGTCGACCTGTCCAAGGACACCCCGCTGTACGAGCAGATCGTCGACATCCTCGGCGAGCCGGAAGTGGACTGCGCCGTCGACGCCGTTGGCTTCGAGGCCCGTGGCCATGGTCATGAAGGTGCCAAGCACGAAGCACCGGCTACCGTGCTGAACTCTCTGATGCAAGTGACCCGCGTTGCTGGCAGCATCGGCATCCCGGGCCTGTACGTGACCGAAGACCCGGGCGCGGTCGATGCCGCCGCCAAGATCGGCGCGCTGAGCATTCGTTTTGGCCTTGGCTGGGCCAAGTCGCACAGCTTCCACACCGGCCAGACCCCGACCATGAAGTACAACCGCCAGCTGATGCAGGCGATCATGTGGGATCGCATCAACATTGCCGAGGTGGTGGGTGTGCAGGTGATCAGTCTAGATCAGGCGCCTGAAGGCTACGGCGAGTTCGATGCGGGGGTTCCCAAGAAGTTTGTCATCGACCCGCATAAAACCTTTGGTCACTAGCAGCTAACTCATCGAGAACCCAGGCATCACATCTGCTTGATGCCTGGGTTCAGCAAGTCGCTTTGCATGTGCCACTGATCACAACAATAAAAAGGTAACGCCATGTCTACCCGACTCTCCCCTCAGGCAGGGGTGGACAGCCTGTCCGCCAGCTTTCCCTTCCGGCCTTTCAACACTCAAGAGGCCCGCAATCATGAGTAACTACGCCGGAAATCAGCTCGACGAAAAGAAGATGTCCGCTTTCCAATGGTGGGTCATCGCTCTCTGCTTTGTAATCAATATGCTGGACGGATTCGACGTTCTGGTGATGGCCTTCACTGCCTCTTCTGTAGCGGCTGACTGGGGGCTCAACGGCCTGCGACTAGGCTATCTACTGAGCGCAGGTTTAGTCGGCATGGCAATCGGCTCACTGTTCATTGCTCCCTGGGCCGACCGCTTCGGCCGCCGACCGCTAATACTTGTATGCGTAGGCGTAGCAGGGTCGGGCATGATCGCATCTTCCCAAGCTACCAGCCCGGAAATGCTTGCAGCTTTGCGCTTCGTTACCGGTCTGGGAATTGGTGGCATCTTGGCCAGCAGCTATGTCATCGCGGGTGAATACGCCAACAAGCGTTGGCGAGGGCTCGCAATCAGCCTGCAATCAACTGCCTACGCGCTTGGCGCAACCATTGGCGGGCTAATCGCAGCAAAAATGATTCCTGCGCTGGGATGGAGATCCGTCTTTCTTTATGGCGGGTTCGTCACCCTCGCAACGCTTCCTGTGCTGTTCATGTGGCTGCCGGAATCGCTCGTGTTTTTGATGTCGAGCAAATCTGAAAGCGCAATCAAGCGTATCAACCAGCTGCGCCTCAGAGTAAAACTCGCACCGCTCAGCGAAATGCCTGCGTCGAGCCAGATTGAGCGCCCATCACTGCGTGCATCGTTTGCTCAGCTATTTTCTCCTGCCCTCTTGCGCTCAACGCTGCTGATTTGGGCCTCGTTCTTCCTGGTGATGTTCGGTTTCTACTTTGTCATGAGCTGGACGCCAAGATTGCTGGTCACTGCGGGACTGTCCAACGAGCAAGGTATCACCGGCGGAGTGCTTCTTAATGTAGGTGGCATATTCGGAACAGCGCTAGTAGGGCTATTGGCCGCTCGCTTCCGGCTGTCCAGGGTGCTGATGATCTATCTCCTCGCCAACGCTTTGCTGCTCGCGGTATTTGTGAAATTTACAGACACGCTGAACTTAGCATTCATTCTGGCTATCTTGATCGGCATCTTCGTCAATGGTTGTGTCGCGGGGCTCTACGCATTAACACCGGCCATTTACGATGCAAGCCAGCGTGTGACTGGCCTGGGTTGGGGTATCGGTATTGGCCGGGCAGGCGCAATCGCCTCTCCTCTTGTGGCTGGACGCTTGATCGACGCGCAGTGGACGCCTTCTGACCTGTACATGCTGTTTGCAATGACGTTCGTTCTCGCCTCTATCGCTGTCGCGCTACTGAGAATAAGTCCACCCGCTCCCCTGCGCTCTGCAACAAGCCTCTGAAATACCAAAATAAAAAGAAGGTAAATCCGATGCGACGTTTTTCCGATTGCTTGCCGCTGATTGCGCTGGGCGTGCCATCGCTTTGCATGAGCACTTCTGTTTCAGCAGCATTTTTTGAAGACAGTTCCGTTGCTTTGACCACCCGAAACTATTACCTCGATCGGGACTACAAAGGCGACTCGCCTGTTTCCGCGGTCCGTGAGTGGGCACAAGGCTTCATTTTCAGAGCAAACTCAGGTTTTACAGAAGGTCCCGTGGGCTTGGGTTTGGATCTGACGGGGATGTTGGGTGTGAAGCTTGACTCATCACCTGAGCGGTCAGGTACTCAACTCTTGCCTATAGATCCTCAGACGCGCAGAGCCAAGAACGAATACTCGGAACTCGGCGTGGCGGTGAAAGCGCGGTTCTCAAAGACGTATCTCTCTGTTGGCACACAGCTTCCTTCGCTTCCCGTAATTACTGCCAGCCCTGCCCGCCTCCTGCCGCAGACCTTTAGAGGAGCGTCGATAACTAGCTCGGAAATCGAAAACCTCACGTTCCAAGCTGGGCGGATGGATCGAGTCAATCTGCGAGACTCAACAAACAACCAACACATCGCTATGGCCTCACCGAACGGACGGTTCCGGCCTGGCGTGTTTTCTGATCGCTTCGACTATCTGGGTGGCGATTATCGCGTATCAGAAAATTTCACAGCACGCTATTTCCATGCAGCGCTTGAAAATATCTATGAGCAAGACTTCATTGGAGGCATACACTCCATTGCAGTTGGCCCCGGGAAATTGAAAACCGAATTGAGGGTTTTCGACAGCCGAGAGAACGGCCGTGCAGAAGCGGGCAAGGTAGACAACCTTAATGCCGGGCTAACGCTGAGCTACCAAACGGGTGGCCATACGTTTGGCGTGGGCTACATGTATCAAACTGGAGATACGGCATTCGCCTACCTCGCAGGGGGCGAGCCCGTCGTTCTGAGTGATGGGACGATGAGCGCGGATTTCGTGAACCCGAAAGAACGAACGATGCTTCTGCGATACGACTACAACTTTGTGGCGATGGGCATCCCAGGGCTAACAGGTATGATTCGCTACTTGAGAGGAACGAACATTGATTTACCCAATCTTGGCAGGGGCAACCTAACGGAGTCGTCCAAAGACCTGGAACTTTCTTACGTCGTTCAGTCGGGACCGGCAAAGAATTTGGCCTTTAGAGTCCGGCATGCATTCTACCGAAACGATTTAAGTTCTGCGGCGACCTTTAAAGATGACAATGAAATAAGAGCAAACATAGATTACACAATAAAGTTTTGACATCCAGCATAGCGACTGCGCACGCATGATGAATGCGTAGTCGCCTCTGAAGATCCCACCACAACCTCACAACTGATCGAAAAACGGCCAACACTGACAATAGTGTCACATGGTATTAAGCGCCGCCTCGTTCTTGATACTTATGCGAGGACACAGTTAAGAGAAATATCAATCCCTCGATGAGCTTTGATCCCGAAAGGAGCTTGTAGGGTATTGAGCACTTTGCGAAGGTGGCAAATCTGGAGATCAATCATCTTAGTACTTGGATCAAAGTCATATCCCCAGACATCAATCAGAATGATTTGCGACTAACGACTTGCCCCCATGTCGAAGCAGAACCGCAAAAAGTTTGCATGAAGTTGGCTTCAACGCAAGTCGCTGCTCGTTGATGTGCAGCACTTTCTTGCGCACATTCAGGGACAGCACCGTCCCGCAAGCGCCCGTCATCTCGGAAATCCCCGAATCCCAGGGTACATTGCTGAAGCAACTAGACACGGTAGGTAGCTCATTTTCAGACATGAGTAATCGCCGCCAATGGCAACATTAGGGCGTATACCGGTACGCTGACGGTTGCCATCAGCGTATTAGCCCTGCACAAGCGTTCTGCCTAGCTATAATCCCGTAGGGAAGAACCGATCAGCTGGACTGCTTGAACAGTAATTCCACGCCGGATTTCTGACTGATGCGCTCCATAAAGGAACGCAATGCCTCTGGAAAAGAGATATCGCGGACGATGGAAAGCGAACGCAGCACTGGCCAAAGCGTGATGTCGTTGATCCCTAGGGTCGCTCTGCCCTTCAATAACGGTAACAGCGCCTGCAACATGGGTTCTACATCGGCCACCAGTTTCGGCGTTGCGTTACGCAACACCTGCAAGTCACCAAAGGCTTGCTCCTCACGCTGGCGATAGGCCTCTCTGGCTTGCGGCGTGGCGAGTTCCGAAAAATCACCTTCGACGAAACGAGGGATGAAAAGCTTGAGTGCGATGGGCCAGATTTCCTTGACCCAGGCATCCAGAGTCTCGTCCTGTGGCGCGAGCAGCACCCGAGTTCCGATGACATCGACATAGCGGACGATATCCAGGCTCTCGCCCTTATGGGTGCCGTCTTCCTTTTCCAGAATGGGTACTGCCTTTTTTCCAATCAGCCGGGTGGGTGTCTCAACATCGCCTTCCATGACGACCTCAAGATCGACAGGAAGACCTTTGAGGGCAAAGATCATCCGCGCGCGCGTGCAGAACGGGCAGTGTTCGTAGATATAAAGTTTCATCATGCTCTCCCCTTGCATGGCATTGAAACCGTCTGGCTCAGAATTGCACCGATCGGGTAAGCCCGCCATCGACCAGCAAGTTTGTACCGGTGGTGAAGCTGACAGCCGGACTCGCGAGAAAAACAACTGCCTTAGCCACTTCTTCTGGCGTAGCCATGCGCCCCAGTGGATTGTCCGCCAGACACTTGGCGAAAGTCTCCGGTTGCTCGCGTTCTATATCGCCCCACACGCCATCTGCAAAATACATGTTGCCGGGAGAGACGGAGTTCACATGAATGCCTTCGCTTGCGTGCCTTGCCGACAAGGTTTTGCCGTAATGCAGCAAAGCAGCCTTCAGAATTCCGTAGGGCTCCGCGAACATATCGACCTCCCGGCCGGAAACGCTGGAGATCAGCACAATCGAGGCGGCAGCTGGTTGGCGTAGTGCTGGGAGTGCGGCTTTAACCATCCCAGCGCTGCCCAGCAGGTCAGTGTCGAACGCCCGACGCCAAGTATCGAGATCATCACCACCCGCCAGCGCACTCACGTTCGGGACCACGATATCCAGACCACCCATTCGTTCCGCAGCCGCGGTGACCCAATCCGCCACTTGCTCGGGCTGCGTGACATCTACAACTGTACCGAACGCACGAGCACCGAAATCCTTTTCGGCGCGCTCAACGCCTGCTGCGCCACGAGCACAGAATGCCACCTGCGCGCCCTCCTGAAGAAACAACTCAACGATTGCTCGGCCTATACCTCGCGACGCACCACTGACCAGCACGCGTTTAACCACGATTCCAGACACTCACTTCGCAGGCAGAAATGGCCTTAGTGAACCTAATACGGCAAATAGCTCCCTCAGGGCGGCACCATGCCGCATCTAGATTTCAGTGATAGATACGCGCTGTATCAGACACAAACCTCTGGAGCTCCTGCTCCCGTTTCTCTTCTGTCCAGCCCAACGTATTCGCCGCGATCTTGGACAGGTGCTGCGCTTTGTCTCTGCCGAGAGTAGACGGATTCAACCCTTCTGGAAGTCGACGCCGAATCAGGTCGGTCAGCGTCACCACATGCTCTGTTTTGATGATTCGGATGATGTCCTCGTCGTTTTGAGCAATGCTCGGCCCTACCAGCATTCCCTTCGGAGCGGCATTCCGCTTGCCTAAACTTTTCTCGACTGAGGTAGCAGCCAACCGGCCGGCGTGACGATGCATCATGATGTACGAACCCGTCATCGTGACCATGTTTGGCAGATTCGGATCTTCAATGGCCCGGACCGGTAGGCTCACATTCTCGCCGTCCGTCGTCGACATCGGACGAACCCCACACCAGCTATGTCGCACGTCATCGCGAGTTAGCTTGAGTTGAGGGAAAAGCAGGTTGGTCTCATTCAAAATGTACTCAATTTCTGAATCCAAAACTTGAACGTTATCGGGGTTTTCGGACACAACCGTTTCGGTTGGCCCTACGAAATGGTGATCTCCCCAAGGGAAAACGTAGAAAGGCTCACCCTTGCTGGAGAAGGCTTCGAGGCCTTGACCCTTCCAAGAGTCGGGTAGGCGGACCATTACGTTCACACCTTTTTTCCCCACGACTCGCTTGGTATGGCCGGACACTCCACCTGGTACTCGATCAACCCAAGGGCCAGCGGCATTCACAATCATCTTGGCCTTAACGCGGGCTTGGCCTGAGCTTCCAGGTGCTTGATCGTCAAGCGTCAACGCCCACATCGAATCATTACGCTTGATCCCAGCGACCTGAGTGTAGGTACGGATTGTCGCTCCCCGACGCTCAGCATCGAGAGCAGTGTCCATGCAAATTCGCTCCGGCCAGTCATACATGTATTCCTCGAATACCGCGACACTGGAGATTGGGGCAGAAAGCCCTGCGACCATCTGGCTTTCTTGGGCTGCCTGTCTCGACGAGATTTTTCTGTAAGCCAACGGCACACCTCGGCTTGCTACCTTCTCCATGAGACGGAAGCCAAGATCTACCAGCCAGTGCGGATATTGATCGCCTTTTCGGAATGGATACTGGAATCTGTGCTTCGTTAATCTGTGCGGCATGTCCCGCACTAGCTCCGCCCGGCAATGCATGATATTTCGCGCGTAAACGAACTGATTCCACAATTCGTGCAGGCGGAAAGGAATTTGCCAGAGCGGGAAATGAGGGGCGAGGTAACCAACCCCGGAGTACAGCATGCGACTGGAACGGGATGATGTGCCTGAACCGATGTCGGCACGCTCTACCAGTAGAGTTCGATAGCCTCTCCCAGCCAACTCTCTCGCAGAAGCGCAACCTACTGCTCCCCCTCCGACTACGACAACGTCGTAGATCTCACCTTCGAAATTTGCCAGGGGGGCACGCGCCATGGAGCTACCTCATCAAATCTGTAGAATTATTGTATACGTAGGAGGAACTTCAGCTTTTCGGGCGGCTGAATCTAGTAAGCGCCCACAGGGTACACTTTCTGCTTCTGCCTAAAATGCTCTTCTTCAATTTTATGTAGCCGCGCTACCAGCCGCTATTACGATTATGACAAAAACCGTTACCCGGACGCTTTAGCAGCTTTCATCGAAACACTGAACGGTGTTTTTGAGCCTGGCCTAGAACTCCCATCAACCGTCTCGCACTTTATATCTATTTGACGCCAAAACACGTGATAGTGAAGTGTGTAGGTAACCCGGCCCTTGTGCCACCCTGTCGCGGTGATGCTGACTGAAGGAGAGAACATGTACACCATAGGCATCCTCGGGGTCGGCGACCTGACAGAAAAAACCGTCATAGGCCTTCGCAAAGGCGGCTATGAAGGGGAGATATTGGTGTCGCCTCGAAACGCTGAACGCGCTGAACGCTTAGCTCAAGAGTTCCGCTGTAAGGTGATGGACTGTAATCAATCGGTTGTAGATCACTCTGAGATCCTTTTGCTTGGGGTGCGTCCGACCTCCGCCGCCGAGCTGGCAACCCAAGTGCGCCTGAAACCGGGCCAGCGCTTGCTGTCACTCGTTGCCGGTTTTGGCTCGGATAAGCTCGCTGCGTTGTTCCCTGAGGCTCAATGCGTGCGGGTCATGCTGTCCGGAGCTGCGCAATACAATGCAACAACAGTAGTCATCTATCCGAGCGACACGCTTGCTCAGCAGTGCTTAGGAGTCCTTGGCAATTTGGTAGTCCTGGATGATGAACCGTCATTCGAGCTCGCTACTGTAGCCGCGTGCATGAACGGCTGGTTTTATTTTCTCTTGCATGACCTGCAACAATGGCTAAGCGACAAAGGCCTACCTGAAGCGCAGGCCAGAGCCCTTGTACTAGGCAATGTCCAGGACTGCGTAGCTAGCGCTAAGCAGCAAAACGAACAGTCCCTGAGCACACTTGGGCAGACGATCGCTACACCTGGGACCTTCACTGCAGATGGCTTAGCAGTTCTCAGGCATCAGCCATTGGCTGCTAATTGGGGCGCCGCCTGCGAGGTTGTACTCGATGCTCTGTTGACCCGGGCATCTATTTCCAAGTGACGAGGACAGCCAGAGCGGTCACCAGCCTGCACCTGGGCCAAATGAGAGCAAGCGCATCGTCGCGATTCTCTCTGCGCAGCCCCCATGGAACGAGACAGACAGCTTGTGTAACGTTTGCGACTACCGATTCGTCGGGATGCCCCAGCGAGCCCAGAAACTAAGACAACCCGTCACGGACGTTATATTTTCCCCCCGTAGCCAATGCGATAGTTATCGACTAGCACGGATGCAAGAAATCGAACCTTAATTAATCAGAGTGCGAAACTACCTGAATCCACTTTGAGCAAGCACTCCTCGCCGCGGCCTGAAGAGACGCGCCAATAAAAATAACTAGGAGAAGAACATGTCAGGGCCTAAACACTCATTAGAATATGGTACCCTTAATAACTTCCATCGCAAGTTAGCTGCAGGCGGTCCTTTTCTGGGTGGTTACGTACTAAGTATCATTGGCGTGGTGATGATGCAAATCACTGACGCACTTAAAGTGACCACTTTCTGGGAAGGTCTGATCGCGGCATCAGCCCTGATCGGTGTATTTTTAGGTGGCTTTTTCGGCGGATGGTTTACAGACTGAAATCAGAGCCACTGCGGTAGGGCTCGCCACTTCATTGTCACGAGTGGGGGCGGCGGTTGGAACATACCTGATAACGGTGTCCCTCGCTTCATACGGCATTGGCAACACGATGTTCGTAGCCGCTGCCGTATCGCTGTTTGGCGCACTCATTTCTTGGTGGCTTGCTCCAGAAACCGGGCAGCTCGACCTGCAACAAGCTGCGGCGCTCGGGAGTAATACCAAAAGCCAGCCTCGCAAAGCGTCCCAGCAGTCCTCACCACGTAAAGCGTAAGTAGAATTCTATGACCCAAACTTTGACCGTTGTACGTAATGCCGCCGCTTCCCCTTTAGGCGCATCATCTCCAGCTCGGCTGCCGATTGGGTATCCAATAGCCCAGGCAGCTCTCGGCCAAGATCACACCGACGAGGCGATCGGCGCCAGCGTCGGTGTCTGGGAAAGTAGCCCTGGTGTGTTCCGCCGTCACCTGAAAAATCGTGAGTTCAGCCACATCATCAGCGGGTGGTGCACCTTCACCCCTGACGGTGGTGAGCCGGTGGAACTGCGTGCTGGTGATGCGGTGCTGTTCCCGGAACACTGCGAGGGCGTGTGGGACATACGCGAAACCCTGCGCAAGACATACGTGCTGTTCTAAGGAACGAGACAATGATCGAACGTATCAACCCCGGCCGACGCGCGAGTCAGATGGTAGTGGTAGACGGCCGTATCGAAACCTCGGGCATTGTCGCCTTGCAATCCGGCGATATCGCTGCGCAGACACGCTGTGTACTGGCGCAGTTGGAACAGTGGTTGACTCAAATCGGCGCGGGCAAAGGCAACCTTACGCGCATGCAGATTTGGTTAGCCGACATGAATGAGTTTGCCGCGATGAATGATGTGTATGACGCCTGGGTGGGGGATCAGCCTCCCGTGCGGGCGTGTGTAGGAGCGGCATTGGCTACACCGGATTATCGTATTGAAATCCAGGCCTTTGGCCAGCTCTGACTTCCTGCAACAGGGATAGCGCGTGACTTGCGTAAGCGCTATCCCTTCTGAAATGGCTTTATGTCGGGAAAGGACCGCTACGCGGCACTCAGGATTTCAGCCTTGATCCCTCAATTGGCTCTGCTTTGCAGCCATTACGTTGACAAAGGCTATTCCCTCAAATGACAAGAACAGTGTCACCCGATTAAAGCTCTGGGTCTAACCCCACCTTGTCGCCATGCCAATCGAACCGTTCCACCTCATGCCGGCGCTTGCGGAAGCTATACGGCGTCTCGCCATACTGCTTGCGGAACCACAAGATGAAGTGCGACGCATCGGAAAATCCGCACGCCAAGGCGATAGTGGTGATGTTCTGGCTGGTGTTCACCAACAACCGCCGGGCATGGTCCAGACGTAGCTTGCGCCAGTAGTTGGCTGGCGGATCTTGAGTATTCGTAACAAACTCGCGGTGCAACTGCCGAGGGTGGGTGCCCACCGCTTCAGCTAATGCCTTGAGGGACACCGACGCATCCAGGTTGGCGCGCATGAAGCTGATAGCCCGCTGTACGCGGTCGTTCTGGTACACACTGTCGCTGGCCGCCTTGTCCTGCTGCTCGTCGGCCCGCTCCTCCACCAACAGGTATTCCAGCCCCTTCTGCGCCCGCACCGCACCGCAATGCCGGCGGATGAGGTTGGCCGCCAAGTCGATGGCGGTCCCGCCCGGACAGGTGATGATGCCGTGATCGTCCACATAGCTCTTGTCGATCACCGCCGTGGACTGCGGGAAACGCTCCTTGAATTCATCGCGCAAGGTGAAATGCAGCGCACAGCGCCGGCCATCAAGCAGTCCGGCCTTGCCCAGTACGAATGAGCCGGAGCACAGAGCAATGATCGGAATGTTCGCTGCGTGCAAGTCCCGCAGCGCATCCAGCAGCCAGTCCGGCGGATTCCGGGTCTGTTCCAGCAGGCCGCCGGCGAGCACAATGTAGTCGTATTGGCCCCGTAGGTTCAGCGGTTTGGTCGGCGATATCGGCATGCCGCAGCTGGCGGTAATGGGTTGGTCATCCAGAGTCATCCAATCCCACTGGCAATACAACTGCTGGCTGCGAAACGATTTGTCCGCAGCAAATCGCAGCGAGTCGACCAGCCCCGCTACCGGTACCAGGGTGAACTGGTTCATTAACACGAACCCCACACGCAGCTCGGGCTTCACTGTCGGAATCGATTGCGCGGTGTGCTCGGCTTGTAATTCCTGTTCCGCGAACATGGCCTTGACCTCTGGATATCCGCTATTAGCGCATTTTAAGCATCACACTCCAGCCGAAATATGATGGATTTGTCAGTAAATAGTACTCTTCGGACGTGTTGCGCACCCGTACTATCAATTGTCATGCCTGTAATATCCGCCCCATTGCCACGCTGAGCATCATGTATCCACAAGACAAACATGCTCAGAGGCACCTCTCATGTACCGTGGATTCTGGTATGCCCAGGCGCTTGACCTGGACAACGACCTGGCCCCTGCTCTGCAGGACTCGATTCAAGCCGACGTGTGCATCGTCGGCGGTGGCTTCCTTGGCCTGTGGTCGGCCATCCGCCTGAAGCAGGCGCACCCGGAAAAAACTATCGTCATCGTCGAGCGCGACCGCTGCGGCTCCGGCGCCAGTGGCCGTAACGGTGGCGTGGCCACTAACTGGTGGGGCAAGTACCTGTCGGTGCGCACCATCTGCGGCGATGTCGAGGCACGGCGCATCTGCGAGGCGGCCGAATCGGCCATCGACGAAATCGGCAGCTTCTGCCGCGAACACGACATCGACGCCCAGTACCGCAAGGACGGCTGGCTATGGACCGCCACTAACCAAAGGCAGATGAACTCCTGGCGCGTGCTCACCGACGGCCTGCAGAAGCTCGACGTCAACCCGTTCCAGGAGATGGCCCCCCAGACCATTCGCGGCCGCGTCGGCTCGCCAATGGTACTGGGCGGCATCTACGACCCTAACGCCGCCACCGTGCAGCCAGCCATGCTCGCCCGCGGCCTGCGCCGCGTGGCGCTGAAACTGGGTGTGCAGATCTTCGAAAAGTCGCCGTTCACCCACCTGGAACGCGGCAAAAACCCGGTGGTGCACACCGCCAAGGGTCATGTGAAGGCCAACCACGTGGTGCTGGCCCTCAATGCCTGGGGCGCACAGTTCCCCGAGCTGCGCCGGATGATCGCGATCATGTCCAGCGACATGGTCGCCACCGCGCCGGTCAAGGCCAAGCTCGACGCCATCGGCTTCAGCCGCGGCGAATGCATGACCGACTCGCGCACCGTACTCAACTACTGGCGCAACACCCCGGACGGGCGCGTGGTATTCGGCAAGCCGCTGGGCCAATTCGCCTATGCCGGGCGCATCGGCAACCTGTATGAAAAGCCCTCGCCGGCTGCCGACAAGGTGGCCGCCGAACTGCGCCGCCTGTACCCGCAACTGCAGGACGTGCCAGTGGTCAGCAGCTGGACCGGGCCGATCGACCGGGCCATGAAAGGCCTGCCGAACTTCGGCTACCTCGACCAGCACCAGACCGTCAGCTACGGCATCGGCTTCTCGGGCAATGGCGTGGCCACCACGGTGTTCGCCAGCCGCATCATCAAGTCGCTGGCCACCCATGCCAATGACGAGTGGGCCAACTGTGGCTTGGTCAACCAGAAGATGAAGCTGCTGCCGCCAGAACCGTTCCGCTTCTTTGGCGCGCACCTGGTGCGCGATGCGCTGGTGCGCAAGGAATCGCTGGAAGACCACGACCAGGACGCTGGCTTCATCACCCGCCAGCTGGTTGGCATGGCACCGGCCGGTTACGTACCGGCGCAGAAGAAATAAGGAACCCAGCATGAGCGAACATATCGTCTTCCTCGATGACGAAGGCCTGGCGCCTTCCACCCGCCTCAAGCGCCCTGCCTGCGAGCACAGCTGGCAGCAGTTTACCTACACCCACCCCGACCAGGTGCTGGAGCACCTGAAAGACGCGACGCTGGCACTGACCTGCAGCGTGCCGCTGCGTGAGGAGCACCTGCGCCAGTTGCCCAAGCTGAAGATGATCTCGCTGGCCCTGACCGGCCGCGACATCGTCGATGTCGACTACTGCGAGACCCATGGCATCGAAGTGTCGAGCGTTCCAGGCTATGCCGCCAACACCGTGGCCGAGCACAGCCTAGCGATGATCCTCGAACTGTTCCGCCGCCCGGCCGCGTTCACCCGGCTGATGCGCCAGGTACATGCCGGCGAAAAGCCGCACCAGAACATCTATTTCAACCACCGCATCCGTGACGTGCGCGACAAGCAACTGGCGATCATCGGCAACGGCCCGATCGCCCTGCGCCTGGCGCACCTGGCCCGGGCATTCGGCATGCAGGTGCTGTTCGAGGACCGCGGCGGCAAACGTAAAGGCCCCGACTGCCGGCCGCTGGCCGAGCTGCTGAAAAGCTGCGACGTGCTGTCGATCAACTGCCCGCTCACGCCAGAAACCCACAACCTGATCGACGCCGAGCAACTGGCCCTGATGAAGCCCGACGCCGTGGTGGTCAACACCGGCCGTGGTGGCGTGGTCAACGAAGCAGCGCTGATCCAGGCGCTGCAGGCCGGCCGCCTGGGCGGCGTGGCGCTGGATGTGGTGGAGGTAGAACCGGTGCACCCAAGCAACCCGTTGTTCCAGCTGATTGACCGCGACGACTTCCTGCTCAACCCACACATCGCCTGGAGCAGCGAAGATGCCATGCAGCAGCTGATGGACAGCGCCGTGGACAACATCAGCGACTTCGTCGCCCGCCAACTTTCAGCAAAAAGGATTCGTACCGCATGACCCTCGTTACCAAGAGCAGCTATGTCGACGGCGCCTTCATCGCACTCGGCAGCAGTGCCGACATCCTGGAAAACCGTAACCCATCCAATCCGGGTGAAGTGGTCGAGCGCTTCGAACGCGCCGACCAGGCGCAGACCGAGCAGGCCATCGCCGCCGCCCGCCGCGCGCAGCCAGCCTGGGCACGCAGCAATCCGCAACAGCGCGCTGACGCGCTGGACTTCATCGGCACGGAAATTCTCGCCCGCCGTGAAGAGCTGGCCACGCTGCTAGCCCGCGAGGAAGGCAAAGTGGTGCGCGAAGCCTTGGGCGAAGTGGACCGCGCCGGGCGCTCGTTCAAGTTCTATGCCCAGGAAGCCCTGCGCGCCGAAGGCGAAAAATACCAGTCGGTACGCCAGGACGTAGGCATCGATGTGTTCACCCAGCCGCTGGGCGTCGTCGGCATCATCGCCCCGTGGAACTTCCCAATCGCCATCCCGGCGTGGAAGATTGCTCCTGCGCTCTGCTTTGGCAACTGCGTGGTGTTCAAGCCAGCCGAGCTAGTGCCCTCCTCGGCCTGGGCGCTGGCCGAAATCATCGCCCGCGCCGGTTTGCCGGCGGGCGTGTTCAACATGCTGATCGGCCCTGGGCGCAGCGTCGGTGACACGATCATTCGCTCGCCACTGGTTGACGGCATCAGCTTCACCGGCTCTGAACACATCGGCCGGCAGATCGCCCGGTTGGCCGCCGAAGGCATGAAGAAAGTGCAGTTGGAGATGGGTGGCAAGAACCCGTTGATCGTGCTGGACGATGCCGACCTGGAGCAGGCGGTGGAGATGGCATTGAATGGCTCGTTCTACAGCACCGGGCAACGTTGCACGGCAAGCTCGCGGGTGATCGTGACCGCAGGCATTCACGACGCCTTCGTCGCGCGCCTGGCCGAACGTACCCGTGCACTGAAAGTGGGCGATGCGCTGCAGGCCAGCACCGATATCGGCCCGGTGGTCGATAGCCGGCAACTGGAACAGAACCTGTCGTACGTGGCCGCCGGCCTTGAGCAGGGGGCGAAGCTGGTATGTGGTGGCGAGCGGATCGACAACCAGGCGGGGGCGTACTTGTTCACCCCAGCCCTGTTCACCGAGGTGGCACCAGGCATGCGCATCTACCGCGAAGAAATCTTCGGGCCAGTGCTCAGCGTGCTCAAGGTGCGTGATTACGACGAAGCGTTTGCCGCCGCCGAGGACACCGCGTTTGGATTGTCCGCCGGCATCGTTACCACGTCACTGCGCCATGCCGAGCACTTCAAGCGCAACAGTTCGGCGGGGATGGTCATGGTCAATTTGCCTACTGCGGGGGTGGACTACCACGTGCCGTTTGGGGGGAATGGGGCTTCGAGCCTGGGCTCGCGTGAACAAGGGACGCATGCGCGGCAGTTCTTTACCCGGGTGAAGACGACTTACCAGCTGGCCTAACCGAGCTTCATCGTGGGGCAAGTCCGCTACCTCAAGCAGCCAGTTTGGGCGCGGCTTGACCCCCGATTGCGATCCAACACGCAATGCAATACTTGAGGTAGATAGCAATGGCCAAGGCCGCCGATGTCGTTGTGCAATGTCTGGAAAACGAAGGTGTCGAGTTTGTATTCGGCATCCCTGCTGAGGAAAACCTCGACCTGCTTGATGCTGGGTCTGATTCCAAACTTAAGTAATGGCCTAGAAATTCTTCAAAACTCTCGTAGGCCAGCGTTATTAAATCAAGCAGATCAAACACATGATTCTCGTGGATGATAAATCCGTGGCCATCGTGCTCCCACAATTCCCTTTCAGCCAAAAAAATCATGGACACATTTCCTCAAACTGAGGTCAACAGACTCATTATCGATTGTTTTGAATTCGCTTTCGAGCACCAGCAGCACAGTTCCCAGGGGAAGGTAGTACTCAAGGAAGCAGATTTTTTCGTAGAATTGAGCTAGCCGCAATGCCAAAGGGTCCTTGTTGACCACAGGCTCCGCGCTACCTAGGCTGCGCCCAGCACATCCGCTCCACATCACCTGGATGGAGTGGCCATCGCGGGAAAATGGCTGCTCACAGAACTCGCAGTACTAGAGCAAATCGACGTTGTGCTTAACGCATATAGTTACATGCGGATGAAAGCGTCGCCAATACGAGTAACCTAGAGATCGAATGTCTTCACTTACGCACAATGGGCAATAGGTACGAGTAGTTGCCAGGGAATCAAAACATTATCGCCCAGATACAAACTCCGCCCCTGAGCACGCTAACAGTTTTGTTGGCTTAAACACACTCCGAAACGGGTAATCGGTATGCAAATGCACCAGTTTATTAAACCCGTAACAGCCATGCCACCCCATAATGCTGGCAAGGAGCTTTATTTGCCTGTTGTTCCAACTGTAGCAACGGAGATCCGCCGACTTAAGAATATCTAAATCGGAGTTACGGAATTGTAGGTAAAGGTTTCGTTCAACATACGAACGGAGCGATTCATCAGGTTGGATTCGCAACAGCATTGGTTGCCGGTCCCCAGGGTGCAGGAAGGGTGACGGAGTCGAGAGCTAGGCGAAGGGCCCGGAGCATCGCAGGATGCCGATGAGAAGGACCTCATCGGCATCCTGCGACAGCTTTAATTCTCTAAAACCAAATTTTCCCTGAATTGTCTCAAATTAATTAGAGCGGCGCATGTGCTGAGCGTGGCATTAACGAGCGCGCTGGAATGAGATCCATTCGCGTCAAAATCTGTCGCAACTGGCTTCACCTTGCAGAACCAAGTAATGGCAGTATTGTCATTTGCATTGGATCCGAAAATGGTCTTTCGGAACCCGGCGCGCTCGACGGGGCCGGATCAGCCCCCGCCAGCGATTCTAGGATGAACGCAGCTGGAGGCTGTGTGCCATGATCACGATAAGAAGCTCCTACCACCCCATTGACGCCGCGATCTTGTGGTGTGATCTCTCAGAGCACCAAGACGAAATATTGCAGGTCGACTTGTCACAACCAGGCAGCCTGCGAAAGCATTTCCCGCAGTGGCCTAATCTCCACGACCATGTCGAGTGCATCTACGACGCCATTCTCAGCGGCGAATTGCCAGCGACCTACCTGGGGCAGCCGATTACGTCGGACAGTCACGTACATAGGATGTACTACTCCATTCGGCGCACTGATCTCTTGGTCTGGTTCGTACGGAGCCTGCCAGATCAGAGACCTGCCTTTCTATTTGCTCCAAACGCTGCTCACTCGAGTTGCGTCAGCTTAAATGCACATTTAGCCAAGCAAGCCGAGCTCGAATTTGCCCTGTATCAGATTGAGCAAATGCAGCAAACCCATGCTTCCGCCGCTGATGAAATGGCAGCACTCTCCACGCTCAACGACAAGCTGAAAGCGCGACTCGACTCGCTTGGCATCCCGTCCGAGACCTCCGAGGCCATGCAAAACAGGCTGATTGGCGCAATGCTCGTGGCCACTCTAGGGAAAAACCCAAACGGCAAGCAGCAGTCGATCTATTCCAGCCAGGCAGCGTTGGTGCAAGCCATTCTGCTGCGCTTTCCCGGTGTGGAGGGTTTGAGCAAAAGTACCATTGATCGGCGATTTGCCGACGCGCGCCGGCTTATAGCCCAGGTAAAACGGGGCTGACGCCGCATTGTCAGGCAATGCCCGGCATTGCCTGACAATGTTTTTCACCCTCCTCCGACCTTCACTGACAGTCACTTCCCACCATGCGCCACCCGGCGCTAAGGAGTGACATCATGCAACCCACCAGCCCTGCCCCTCTGCCAGTCGACCGCCACATCATGCGCCGCGATGAAGTGGAGCAGAAAACCGGCTTCAAGCGATCGCACATCTACAACCTGATGAAGGCCGGCCAGTTTCCGCAATGTCGGCGCATTGGCACCCGTGCAGTCGGTTGGGATTCTCTGGAAATCGAACAGTGGGTCCAAGACCGGCTGTCCACGGGGAACTGACCCATGGACGTCCTCTCGCTGATATCGACCAAGGGCGGCGCGGGCAAGACCACCGTCGCCGCCAACCTGGGCGGTGTGCTAGCCGACTCCGGCCTTCGCGTCCTGCTGCTGGACATGGACAGCCAGCCGACACTGTCCAGCTACTACGCCTTGGGCAAGACTCGTGACGCCGGCAGCTACGAACTCATTGCCCAACGGCTGACGGCGTCCGAGCTGGTGATCTCTACCACCGTCATCCAGCGCCTCGATCTGATCGTCTCCAACGACCGCGCCGGGCACATCAGCACCCTGCTGCTGCACGCGGCCGATGGCCGCCTACGCCTGCGCAACCTGCTGCCTGCCTTCGAGGATCACTACGACATGATGATCATCGACACCCAGGGCGCACGCAGCGTAGTCGTGGAGATGGTCATCCTCGCTTCCGCTTGCGCGCTGTGCCCGGTCCCGCCAGAAATGCTCGCCGCACGAGAGCTGCGCAGGGGTACGCTGGGTCTGTTCGAAGAGTTGGAACCCTACCGCTACCTGGGCGTTGACTTGCCATCAGTAAAGCTGCTCCTCAACCAGGTCAATCCCAACCGCCGCGACACGCGCTTGATCATGCAGAGCCTCCAAGCCTCTTTCCAGGAAGACCCTCATGTCAGCGTCTGCAGCACGGTGATCCCCGATCGTGTGGCTTACCCGAATGCCGCTTCGCTCGGCCTGCCTGTGCACCGGGTAGAGCCAGTTCCAGCGCCCGGCAGCCGCAGCCTTTGCGCCGCAGAAGTGATGCGCCGCCTGGCCATCGAGCTATTCCCGCAATGGGCTAAGCAGATTGGCGCGCTCGCCGCGCGTGCGCCGCGCATTCCGACTGCTGCCGCGCACCAACTGCTCCGTCGCGTCTGATCGGAGGATGAGTGATGAAGCCACCAACCTCCGAAGACATCACGCGTCAGCTGCAACAGGCGCACTTTCCGCAGAAACACGATCGCGACCTCGCCAAGGCCACCGTTGGCGATACACCGATGGTAGTCACTCTCGAGCAACTGCGGTCCTACGAGCTCAACCCGCGTGTGGTACGCAACCCGCTGTATGACGACATCAAAGCCTCAATCCGCGAGCGTGGTCTGGATCAGCCACCTGCGATCACCCGGCGTCCCAATGAGCGCCACTTCATCATCCGCAACGGCGGTAACACGCGTCTGAGCATCCTCGGTGAGCTGTGGCAGGAAACGCGCGAAGAGCGGTTCTTCCGTATCCATTGCCTGTTCCGCCCTTGGCAGTCGGAGTCACATGCCTTGCTCGGGCACCTGGCCGAGAGTGACTTGCACGGCCAGTTGACGTTTATCGAGCGGGCCCTCGCAGTGGCGAAGCTTCAGGGCATGTTTGAGCCCGGCGATACCCGCCTCACCCAGCGCGAGCTCGCGGCGCGCTTGAGTGAGGGTGGCTATCCCATCTCGCAGTCACACATCAGCCGCATGTTCGACGTGCTCGAGCACCTGCTCCCTGCCATCCCGCAGATGCTGTACGCGGGGCTGGGCAAATCTGCCATCGTGCGCCTCATCAGTTTGCGACGGCGAGCGGAGTCGATTTGGAATCGGTACTTCGGTGCCCCCGAGCAGTTCCCGCTGTTATGGTTCGAGGTTCTGTCAGCGTTCGACGGTGAAAAACCGGAACTGGATTCGGGTGAGCTGCAGGATGACTTGATTGCCAGAATGGCGGTGAGCCTTGAGCAAACACCTCGTCTGTTGGCTCTGGAGCTGCACCAGGAGCAACGCCCTTCGCTCCCCCCTGCCGACAGCACTCCTACCCCTCAGTCCACTCCAGCGGGTGAGCTTGCAAAGTCCTCGTCTTCACCTGTGGATCCGCCAGAAGCGCCGACTGCGGTACCCAACCCCGAGCCGACAAAAGCTGATGCAGGCCTCTCGGCGCAGCAAGCACCACGCCTGCCCGATATTCGCCAGGCGCTGGGTGACGAGCCGTTGCCAGACAAGCCCCTGGAAGAGCGCGAGTATGCTCCAACTCTGCTTGTTAAGTCGCCATCTGACGCAGCATCACTGGAAAAGATCAGCGCCTTGCGCGCGAGCTGCGCGTCCTTGGCCGCCGAGCTTGCCGTTTACGCAGACGCTGGCGACATGGTCAACGCGCTCGCAGATGACCTCGGCTTCACGCTTTCACCGGGGCATGGCGAGCATAGCCCGCGGCACACCGGTATCCAGCTATTGCTCTCGGCCCTGCTGCGCCTGCAGGACGACGTGGCCTGGAAGGAACGCCAGCAGTTGCCGGCAGCACTGTTTGGTCAGCTGCTGATCGGCGTTTACGACCTCCCCTTCACCGACCGCCCAGCCCTGACGGTGGGCCTTGAACGCCTTCCTGACGCCCAGCTGGAGCAGCTGTTCACGCTGATCCTCCACGCCCGGCACTTGATCGAACTGACGCTGTCGTCCACTCGATAACGTGAGGAGTCACCTCATGAGCACGACTTTCAATCTGTTGAACCATGCCATGTTGAACCAAGTGCTGCATGAGCTACGCCATGGCCGGCTGCAGCGCTGCAAGGCCCTGGGCCTGGCCGATGAAGACATCGAGGTGCTGCAGTCGCTGCCGCCGACCACCTTGTCTCACCTGGCGCACTCTTCGATCGCCTGGGTCGAAGTGAAGGTCGACATCACCGTTTTGCGGCGCCTGATCGTTCAGGCCGAGCGCGACGAACAGAACGAGCGGTTGATCAACCGGGCGCTCAAGTTGGGCGCGAGCTCCAACATCATGTATCGCTGCTTTGGCCTGGACCATTCTGAAACCGCGTTGCGCCGCCGGGTGCTGAAGATCGAGACCCACCGCGGTCGGCCGGTCCAGCTCAGCGAAGCGCAGGAGCATGCCGTATGGAAGCGCTGGAGCCAGTTGCGCACCGAGGATCCGGACAACGATCCGTTGGACACCATGATGATGCTGGCCGAGGAGCAACAGATTAGCCTGACTCTGGTCTGGCAACAGGTCGAACTGTACGGAGGCACTCCATGCTGAGCTTTTACGAGGTCGACTGGCAGGACGTGGTGCGTCAGTGCTACGACGCCCTTCGGCGGCGAAATGAGTGGTACGCGGCGAACGGCAAACTGGCTGTCCCCACTGAGGAGCCCGCGGTGCGGACGATCTACTACGGCGACAACAACCCGCTGCCGCAGACCTTGCTGCTGGATCGCCGCCTGACACCACTGGAACGCAACACTTGGCAAGTACTGCGCTGGCTGATTACCGAACGTAAGGTCAAGACGCCACGCTATCAGGACCTGCAGCCCTACCTGGCGACCAGTCCGTGCGGTGCCCAGGCCTCGCGCGAAACCATCGCCCGCGCACTCAACGTGCTACGCACCACCCGCTGGCTTAGCCTGGTGGACCGGTCTCGCGATGCCAACGGCTGCCTGCGCGGTTGCGTCTATGTGCTGCACGGCGATCCATTGACCGCGGCCGAGCAGTTGGAACTGGACAGCGGCTACGCGGCGCTGCTGCAACAGAACCTCTCGCATGCTACCAAAGGGGTCCGAGACGTGGCGCAGCATGTGATCGCGGAAATCCAGGCCGACCCGCAGATATCCCAACTCGACAAGGACAAGCTCGGCTCGCTACCACCGGTTCAACAGCAAACGCTGCCGCTGATGAGCGATGAACCAGATACAGGGGATTCCGAACCTGGCGCACTCGACCTCGTTCGGAATTCTCAGGCTGGCGCAACCAATCCCGAACCCTGCAGCAAAGCAGCGGATTTAGTTGTGGTTCGGAATACCGACGCTGGCCGTACAGTACAGAAAGAGCAAAGCAAAAAAAGTACGGTACTGGGGCAGGTGGAGTTTGGTCGAGCACGATGGCCCAAAGATTTACCGCTGAACCCGAACGAGCGGCGCATGGCCTCCCAGGCGATGCGTCAGCTCGAGCCGGAACAGCAACAAGCGGTAATCAACGAAGCGGCGGTGCGCTGCGCCCGCGGTGAGATCCGAAAACCCGTCGCCTACCTGATGGGCTTGATCAAGCGCGCGTGCCAAGGCGAGTTCACCCTGTGGGCCGCGCGTAGCGAGGAAGAGAGATCCTCAACCCCTCCTTCGCGCCCAGCCAACTCTGCGTCAGAGGAACCGCCCCGCGAACGACCGAAGCGTGGCAGTCAGCGCAGCGCGTCGCCACTTGCCCTCTCCTGCCTTGAGGAACTGAAACAACGTTGCCGAGGGATCACTCCGGCTACATAGGGCTGGAACTCGGTGGACATAATGCCATTGCCATTGACTCCAGAGACGTCCACCCTTCTGGAAATGTGACCGCACCACCTTCGCGATGATGCGCGTCGCCGGCCAGGGTTAGGCCCATTGTCGGCGTCATTCCGACGGCGAGGTACTGGCGATGGTCGATCACTACCAACTCAACCTGGGCTCCCTGCGCAGCAGCATCACCCTCACCCTGCACACCCACCATGCGGCACGGCTGTGGCAGGGGCGTAGCGGTCGCGACGGGGTACATCCGATCCTGGGCATGCCCGGTTACATCAGCGTCACCAACCTGCTCAAACACGCCAGCAGCCAGGGCGACCCGTACGCGGACTGGTTCATGCTGCAGCTGGAAGAAAAGCTGCTGCAGGCTAGGCTCGACATGGCCACGCTGACGCAGCAAATGAGCCGAGTGGAACGGGCGCTGCCCACACAAGTCGATGTCGGCGACAACCTCAATATTCACCCCGTCACCCTGCCGCTGTTCATCGGCAGCCAGCTGGGCTTTCTCGCGATCTACCTGCTCACCGACTACGACACCCTGGTCCGGCGGGTGCTGCTCGCCCACCACACCGCACTGATCGGCCGGGGCGACATGGAGTCCTGGATCGATGGCGGCGCCCATCTGCTGCGCAGCCTGTTTGGCCTGGCGCAGCGCTACCGCCTGGCCGGGGTAAGCCGCGACGACATGGCCGCCAACAACGCCCGCGCCCGCGAAGCCATCGACAAGTTCGGCATCTTGCCGCAGGACATTCTTGAGGGCACGCGCCGCTCCCAGTTCGCTCCACTCATCGCGCGCAACAACGCGCCCTCCGAGATCGAAGGCTCGAATCCGCCGCAAGCCCAGGAGCAGCCTACAGCGGACACCTCAAACGACGGGGGTGAGGCATGACCCTGGCCGAAGCCATTGCCCGGCGTTTGTCAGCCGATGCCTATCGCGAGTTCGCACAAGGTGCCTCCCTAAAAGGCCTTTTAAAGCCTTTTAAGGGTAAGGGGGAGCTGCATCAGTTCGCCGAGACGATCCTGCGCCTGCGCGCCCAGGTCGCCGAGTTGATGGCGGTGATGCTGGCGATCATGGCCCAGCCACCCTTCTCGTTGTTGGAGCTGCGACTAGTCGTCCAGCACAGCGCGACGGGCACCGATTTCCTGCGCTGGCGCAGCCCGGATTTTCTGCGCATGGGCGTGCAGGTGTGGCAGGAGGCAGTGGCTCAGCCGCGGCTGCATCCTGAATTGCGGCAGGCGCTGTATCAGCTGGAGACCAACCGCGTGGTGCTGAACCTGCAGATGAGCAGCCTGCAGTCGCTGTACCGCCAGGCTATCTCTGGCGCCAGCAAGCTCGAGGCCGCCGAGCTCGCCCTAACCCGTTCCCCCACCGAGGAGTAACACGCATGAGTACTTTGTTTGTTGGTGAAGGCAACATCGGCAGCGTTCCGGAGTATCAGGAATTCAACACCAATCCGGATGAGCCGCGCCGCATGCTGAGGCTGAATGTCTATTTCGACAATCCGGTACCGCGCGAAGGCGGCTACGAGGATCGCGGCGGCTACTGGGCGCCCGTCGAGCTCTGGAACCGTGACGCCGAACACTGGGCCACCCTGTACCAGAAAGGCATGCGGGTCCTGGTCGAGGGGCGCACGGTCAAAGAGGAATGGGAGGACAGCGAGGACAATGCGCGCGTGACGTTCAAGGTGGAGGCGCGGCGGATCGGTATCCTGCCGCACCGCCTAGCTTCGGTGACCATGCGCGAGAAAGCCAGCGATAACGCCAGTGGTTCGCGCAAGGGAGTTGGCAAGAAAGCACCACGCAAGCCCGGGTAAGTGCGTGGTATCCAGTGGAATCGCCGCCTGCAACGCGAAATCACTGGAACCATGCAGGCAGCTCAGCGGGCATTACTGGGTGCTGCCGTTGGCTCATTCTCGCCGGGCACTCCTGCGCCGCTCACTTTCCAACAATTGCTTCACTTCCGCCAGGCACTGGTCCAGGGCAAGGAACGCCCGCCAGTGCAGCGGACTCTCCTGAACCCAGGCAATCAGCCGGGCGCGAGCCTGCTCCTGATCCGGTTCCAGATGGGTGGCCATGAACAGCTCATAAGCCTTGATCGCTAACGCATCTGCCTCACTCTGGTGGGTTCCGTGCAAGTTGTTGCCTCCGTGGTGACGGTCGAGTCATCTATTTTTTTCGGTGATACGCCCCAGATGGTTGTTAGTCAACCTTTTGAGTCGTTCATATCTTTGGGTTGCTGCTCGACCATATAGGTCGAATCGGAGAGCGCCCCCCTTGCCCGTCAAAGAGCCTAGCCCACATCACATTGGTCGCCAGTTGGCGAAGTATCGTCGAACCCGGCACTTGACCCAAACGCAGGTCGGCGAGCACCTGCAGATCTCTGGTGAAGCGGTGTCGCGCCTGGAGCGAGGCTTCGTTGACCTCTCGGTGTCCAAGCTGCTGCAATTGGCCGACTTGTACGGCTGCCCCGCCGATGAACTGCTGCTCGCGATCAGCCCTCGGCCGCAGGACCTGGGGGTGCAGATCAACTCGATCATCAAGGAGCTCGATGACGCAGATAAGCAGTTCGCCTTGGAGTCTCTGAAAACGCTGGCGAACCACCTCGCACAGCGCAAGTAACACCTGCCCGCCGATATGAACTCGGCACCTTCGGATTTACCCTGGCGTTCCGCGATCACACCCCCACCCTGTCGGTACCCACCGAGAGGGCACGTTTATGCGCCTGTTCATCTGCGAGAAACCATCCCAAGCCCGCGACATCGCCCGGGTGCTGCAGGCCAGCCGCCGCGGTGATGGTTGCCTGAAGGGGCAAGACATCACTGTCACCTGGTGCGTTGGCCATCTGTTGGAAACCGCGCCGCCTGAAACCTATGGCGATTACAAACGCTGGTCGCTGGATGACTTGCCGATCATTCCCAGCCACTGGCAATTGGTCGCCAAACCCAAGGTCGCTGGCCAGCTCAAGGTGATTAGCCAACTGCTGCGCACCTGCAGGGAAGTGGTCATCGCCACCGACGCCGACCGCGAGGGCGAGATGATCGCCCGGGAGATTCTCGAGCGCTGCCTGTACCAGGGACCCATTTTGCGCCTGTGGCTATCCGCGCTGGATGAGACGTCGATCCGTCGAGCCTTGGGCGCCTTGCGTCCGGGGGAGCAGACCTTGCCGCTGTACCACTGTGCCCTCGCCCGCTCCCGTGCCGACTGGCTTGTGGGCATCAACCTGAGCCGGCTTTTTACCCTGCTCGGCCGCCGCGCCGGTTTCGATGGACTGCTCCCGGTGGGCCGCGTACAGACGCCCACCCTGCGCTTGGTGGTCGAGCGCGACCGGGCGATCGCCAGATTTGTGCCGCAGCCGTTCTGGACCGTCGATGCGCATCTGGAGCAGGACGGGATCCGCTTTCAAGCGCGCTGGCAGCCCCCGACCGCAGTCAGCGATGCGGTTGGACGCTGTATTGACGAAACCGCCGCACAGCAGGCGCTGAGGCGCCTCACTCAAGCTGGCACCGCGCAGATCGACAGTGTCGAAGTCGAGCGCGTGCGCGAAGGCCCGCCGCTGCCGTTCGACCTGGGCACGTTGCAGGAGATCTGCTCGGCCAAGCTCGGACTGGGTGCACAGGAGACCTTGGCTACCGCACAGGCCCTGTATGAAACCCACAAGGCAACGACCTACCCGCGGACGGATTGCGGCTACTTGCCGGAGAGTATGCTCGATGAGGTGCCGCGCGTACTTCACGCCCTGGCCGCAGCCGCACCCTCGCTGGGGGCAGTGCTCAAGGAAGTCGACCCCAGCCGCCGCTCCCGTGCCTGGAACAGCAGCAAGATCACCGCGCACCAAGGCATCATTCCCACCGCCGTCACGCTGGATCTGGCGCAGCTCTCCGAGCGCGAGCGGGCGGTTTACACGCTGATTCGCGCCCGCTATCTCGCGCAGCTCATGCCCGAGCACGAGTACCTGAAAACCCAGGCGCATTTGCACAGCCAGTCCGACCATTTGCTGGCGCGCGGCAAGCAGATCCTTGTTCGCGGCTGGAAGGCAGTGATCAACGAGGCCGACGGCACCGAGCCGGCAGAACAGGCGCAGCGCTTGCCGACGTTGCGTGAATCCGCGACGGTAGCGCTGATCGACGCCACGCTCAACGCACAGCGCACACAACCGCCCAAGGCCTACACCGAAGGCACCCTGGTCAGAGCGATGAAAACCATCGCCAACCAGGTGGCCGAGCCGCGCCTGAAGCAGAAGCTCAAGGACAGCTGCGGACTCGGTACTGAGGCCACCCGCGCGGCGATCATCCAAGGCCTGATCGACCACGGTTACCTGACCAAGAAGAAACGCAGCCTGGCTGCCTCAGCGGCGGCACATACCTTGATCGAAGCGGTTCCACCAGAGGTGGCCGACCCGGTCATGACCGCGCTGTGGGAGCAGGCGCTGGACCGCATCGAATCGGGCCAGCTGAGTGTCGAGACCTTTCTCGCCAAACAGGCAGAATGGCTGACTCGACTGGTGCGCAGTAACGCCACGCTCACCTTGCGCCCGCCCCCCAGCAAGGGGCCGTTCTGCCCGGTGTGCCGCAGCGCCATGCGCCAGCGCAAAGGTCGCACCGGCAGCTTCTGGTCGTGCACCCGCTACCCCGAATGCAAGGGCACCAAACCGGTGGCAAAAACCAAACGGGCGAAAAACGCATGACTTGACGGCGCACCGCAGCGCTGGTGTAGTGATCTGGCCCCTCGCCGCTTGGCGACCTAGACCGATTCGCTCCGGGCAGCTCGGTCAGACTCCTAGAGTTCGGAGCCACACTCCAGCGCATCTGCGGATGACTTCTCAGCGTTCCAAGTCTCCCAGGTGGATGACCCGTGCGGCTTGCACCAGGCCTCAGGGGTCATCCGCTTCGGCGACGATGCTCAGCTCCGGTGCCCGCCGGCGAAACACTGGGCACCTTTTGTGCGCGGATGCGTGCCAGTTGATTCCGACCCAGGCCACGACAAGGGTCGGTTGATCCAGGTGGATCGGCAGTGGAGGTCTGCGACGGACTCCGGTGCCACATCGCCGGGTCAAGGGTGGTCCAACTCCTCCTAGCCTGATGACCGTCGGGCTATTTTTTCGCCGCCGACAATCCACCGAAAGCCACCCGATTCCGCCCGCTCAGAGCGCCTTAAAACCATGGTTGACGGGCCTTTCGCGGCGTTTTATAGATGAGCTGCACACCGCTGTCGTTGACAGCACCCAGGTAGCCAGGACCTTCAAGGCTACGCCCGTTTCGGGTGGTTCTCCCCCAAAGTGCGACTCGCGCTCGGCAGCTCGCACGGTCACCGTCCCATCGGTGATGAGCGCCTTCTCGACCGATCATGTGTTTGCACCTCCCCTTGCGGAACTCACCAGCCGCCAGGGCCGGTGGATGTCCGCGTTCTGCTGAACAGGAGCTCCATCATGACTACTGCAAGCAATAACGCACCCACCACCTACTTCAACCTGCACACCCAAGGCATCGGTTACCTGAACCGTGTTCGCGAAGTCCCGGTTCGCCGCGGCCAAGCGTTCATGGCCTGTGACATCGCTGCCCTGCACGGTGCCTCGGACGACGTCGAGTACACCCGCTTCGACTGCAAGGTCGCCAGCGGTGAAGCCGACCGGCTGATCCGTGAACACCTAGAAGACGTCCGCGCGGAACGCAAGGTCCTTATCGCGTTTCGCATCGGCGACCTCTGGATCGATCCGTTCATGTACGAGAAAGGTGAACGCAAGGGGCAACCCGGCGCCAGCCTCAAAGGCCGACTGATCTTCATCGAGTGGATCAAGGTCGACGGTCAGTTCAGCTACCGGGCGCCGGCTCGCACCGACGCTGCTGCAGCGCCTGAGGCTACTGAATCAGCAGAGTCGGAACAGGCTGACGGTGACGCTGACCAAGGCCAGCCAACCCCAGCCGTTGCACGCAAATCCACAGCCGCACGCCAGTCTGCTTGAGGCAGGTTGACCGCCCGCAACAGGCGCTCTTAGGAGCGGCTGTTGTTCATTCACGTCGGAGGTCGCCATGGAAAGCTTCTGGCTCTGCGAAGACTGCCTGCAGGCGGTCGCCTACGACGACTTCAGCGGACTGTCGCTGTACTACAGCGAGGCTGAAGTCGAACACCGCATCGCTCACATGCGCGCCCAACTGCAGGCCCTGCTACCGCTGAGCGCCGATTTCGATCCGCAGACCGGCGCCGGTATCGAGGCCTTCTCCCTGCAACCGTGCGAGGGCTGCCAAAACCCGCTGCACGGTACTCGGCATCGCTTCACGCGCCTTTGATCACACACTTAAACCAGCCTGGGGCACGCCCTCAGGAGGCGCCTCAGCTCTCACGAGGAATTGCCCATGAACACCGCCTTGAACCTGGTCGACCCGATCAATCCCGTATTGGCCCAACGCGCCCGTGAGGATGCGCTGATCACCGAGGCCCTGCAGTTGCTGGACCAGCGTCACTTCCAGCGCGGCGAGGTGCTGATAACCCCCGCCGATGCTGCGGCCTACTTGAAACTGCAGCTCGCCCCCTACCACCACGAGGTGTTTGCCCTGCTCTGTCTCGACTCGCGCCACCGTGTGCTGAGCTTCGACATCCTCTTCACCGGCAGCATTGACGGTGCCTCCGTGTATCCCCGCCAGGTGGTGATCAAGGCACTCGAACACAATGCCGCCGCCGTGATCTTCAGCCACAACCACCCCTCCGGCTGCTCGGAACCTAGCGGCGCCGATCGGGTGCTCACCACCCGCCTGACCGAGGCTTTGGCCTTGGTCGAGGTATGCGTCCTGGACCACATCATCATCGGCGAAGGCACTCCGCTTTCGTTGGCCGAGTACGGCTGGATGTGACAGCCCACCTTGCCCATGAGGTCACCGCCCGTTCGGGGTGGCCTCGGCGTTTTCGGAGAACCACCATGCACCCTTCTCTTACCAATCCGTTTCTTCGCGGCTTCCAAGACCTGCGCTACGAGCGTGTCCTGCAAATCAGCTATGCCGACGATTGCCCACCGTGCTACCGCGCCCTGCACCCGGCTCAGAACGAGCTGCCCGATGAGGTCATTAGCCTGCAACCGTGCCGGTTCGATGACGACGTCGCGGTGATCACCGACGGTGTATGCATACCCGAGTTTGTGCGCATGCGCTGCCCGGCCGACGGCCTAGTGAACACGGTGCTCTACCAGATCATGGGCAATCAGCTCGGACGCTCGATGCATATCGGCGACCTCGGCAACGTCGAGGCTGCGCGTAACCTGATCGAGCAACTGTCCTTTGCCACCGGACACTACAGCCGCAGTTGGGAGATCAGCAGCGCGCACCTGCCCGCAGACGAGTTCGAGTTCCTGCAGGTGTGCACCTGGTGCAATTCGCCAGCGGGCTTCTTCGAGTGCTTCGAGCTCCACAGCAACCATGCCGTGGGGTGCAAGCTGTACTCGACACCCTGGGTAGCGGCACATGAAGCCAGCAGGATCGGCTGGAGCGCCAGCGAAGTCTGTGCGCGCATGCGCGATGACCATGTCCCGCCGGTGCTGCTCCAGCTGCTGATGCTGGCAGGCCAGGCAGACACCCGCCTGCTGATCTTTGACCCTGACGCCGCACCACTGGCGGAGCTACCGCTATTCACCGAAGACTGACCAAGGCGCCCTCCCGGGCGCCTTTTTTGTGGTAGCCGACTGAAAAGCTGGCTGGCTAGATTCGGTTTTCCAGTGGGGACTCGACTCACACCTTCGCCATCGTATCGGCAACATTTGTCGAGACACGGTCATGCACACACCCACACTCTCCACCCTCGGACTGATGATCGCCCTGGCGGGCTGCAGCACGCCGCCACCGCCTCCAGCCCCGGCATCCGCAGCACCACCCGCTTTGCCGGGGGCATCGTCCAAGCCGAAAACCCAGCTTCCGGCCTGGGTGCGCCAGGACCGTTACACCCTGGTCACCACCCGGCCGACGCTGGAGCAGCGCCAGCCACTGTATCAATTGGTCAACGTACAAATTGCACCAGCCCTGCATGCCAGCGTCGGTGAAGCCCTGCGTCACGTGCTGCAACGCTCGGGCTACGCGCTGTGTGCCGATAGCGCTGCGGTGGATCGCTTGTTCCGTCGCCCTCTGCCCGCAGTACAGCACCAGCTCGGACCTATCTCGCTGCTGGACGCCCTGACCATCATCGGCGGCCCGGCCTGGCGACTCGACATCGAACCGGTCGAACGGACCGTGTGCTATGTCCTGCGCGTGCCGTCGCCCGCTCCCCCCTTTTCGACCCTGGAGCTTACGCCATGAAGGTCCTCCATTTTCAGGCCCTAGTGGTCGGTGCCCTGTGCCTGGGCGCCGCCGTGCTCGCCGCCGAAACGTACAACCATCATCAGCAACTGGCTGAGCTTCAGGCTGCCGCCCACAACGCCCCGGCCGATCCAGCGCCGGCCTTGCGCCGCGATGTCTATGAGTTGGCCGACCGGCTTACGACGCTGCAGCCGCAGGTCGTGGCGTTGGGCGAGGCGCAAGGTCGACACACTGCAGCGCAGGCCACCCTCGGCCAGCAGCAGGATGAGCTGGCCGTCTCGCTCAAGGCGCTCGAGGCGGCACCGCCAGGGCCGAGCAGCAACGATCTGACGGCTTTGGAACAACGGTTGGCCACGGCAGAGGCCACGCTCGAGAAACTGTCAGCCCGCCCTGCTGCGCCAGCAACCGCCAACACGCAACCGCAGGCCTCCAGTGGTGAGAAAGCCAAGGCCAAGCCTCTGGCCCCGCCCTTCACCCTGCTGGGTATCGAGACCCGAGGTGACGTCAGGTTTGTGGCAGCCCTGCCTGCGGGTGCGCATTCGCTGACGACCGTGCACTTGCTACAGCCTGGCGACAGCTTGAACAGCTGGCAGCTGCGCGCGATCCGCGCGGACCAGGTGGTGTTCCATGTCCCGGGGCATGGCGACCACACACTGCCACTGCCGTGACGAGGTGCGTATGACTCGGTTCTCCTTTCTGTCGCTCATCCTGCTCTCCAGTTGCCTGTTTGCAGGTGCGGCGTGGAGCGCGCCAGAACTGGTTGACTCGGCTCCGCAGTTCAGCGAACAGACGCCACTTGATCGGCAGGTATCCGCTGCGGCTCGGGCCAGGGCCTGGGGGCTGTCTAATGATGAGTGGGCCAAATTTGAGCGTCTTCAGACTGGGCCCCGCCACTACTGGTCGCCGCAGCTCGACCCACTCACCACCCTCGGCGTGGAGGCCGACTCAGACCAGGAACGGCAACGCTACGCCGAGCTGCAGGTCCGTCTCGAGGCCAAGCGCGCCGAGCGCGAGCTGGCCTACCAGAAGGCCTACACCGCCGCCTGGGCACGCCTGTTCCCTGGGATGCTGCCCGTACAGGGTATGGCCGAGGATTCTGCGGCTACCGCTGCTGGCCGCTTTGCCCTGTTTGTGGAGGAGCGCTGCCCGCCCTGCGTCACCAACACCCTGCAATGGCTGCATGGCGGCGCGCGCCTCGATGTGTACCTGATCGGCAGCCAGGGTGACGATGGGCGTCTACGCCAGTGGGCACGCAGCGCAGGCATTACCCCAGCACAGGTCAGCAGCGGTCAAGTCACCCTCAACCATGACCGCGGCCGTTGGTTCGCCCTGGGCGCTAGCCGCCCCTTGCCAGCGCGCTACCAGCAGGTGGATGGGAAATGGCAGCGCATCGACTGATCCTGGCGCTGGCCTTGACCGGCGCCACGGCCGTTCACGCCGAAGCGCTGCCGCCGCCGGCATATCAACTGGCCGCTGCGCGCGCTGGCATCCCCGCTTCCGTGCTGTTCGCCATTGCCCTTCAGGAGAGCGGTACGCCGCTGCGGGGTCACCTCATGCCCTGGCCCTGGACCTTGAATGTCGCTGGCACACCGCAGCGTTTCGCCCGCCGTGAGGAAGCGTGTGCCGCACTCAAACAGGCGCTGATCCGTCACGATCCCAAGCGCATCGATGTCGGGCTGGGCCAGACCAACCTCGGCTACCACCCGAACCGTTACCACAGCGCTTGCGAGGCTCTCGATCCTCGCGCCAACCTGGCTGTGACTGCCGAGTTGCTGCGCGCCCACTATGCCGACAGCGGTGACTGGGTCGTGGCGGCGGGCCGCTATCACCGTCCTGCCGGCGGTAAACCCGCAGCGCAGTACCGCCGACAGTTCAGCCAGCACTGGCAGCGTGTGCAGGCAGTCGTGTCCTCTCCGAGGGGGGCGCAGCCATGAACCGTCGGTGCTGGGTAATGCTGTTTACCTGCCTGTGGTGGACGTTTGCCGCGCTCGCGGCCCCCAACCAGCAGCCCGATCCCCGCGCGCTGACCTGGACCCTGCCCGTACACAGCGCACGCCTATCACCCGGTGCCGTGCCGCCGAGGACCTTAGACCTGCCAGGGTTCACGCCGCTGTTCCTCGTCGGGCAAGACCCCGCGTCCCTGAAATGGTTGGCCCAGCATGCACAGAGGCTGCATGACCTGGGCGCCAGCGGCCTGGCTGTTGAAGTAGCCGACGCCCAAGCCTTGCGCCGCATCCAGGCGGCAGCCCCGGGGCTGGACATCTGGCCGGTGAGTGGTGACGACATCGCCGAACGCCTGGAGCTGCAGCACTACCCGGTGCTGATCACGCCCACCGGCTTGGAACAGTGAGGGTGCATCATGGGCGAACATGCGATGGAGTCCCTACTGCGCCCTGCGGTGGAGCTGTACACCGTGGGCATCTGCGCCGGTGCCGGCGCCCTATGCCTGCATTCGCCCTGGGCAGTAGCCCTGTCGCCCGAGGTAGGGGCAGGCATGGCACTGGCCTACACCGCATTCGGTCTGAAGCGACTTAACGAGGCACGCATTGTTCTGCGCTATCGGCGCAATATCCGCCGCCTGCCGCGCTACTCGCTGACCAGCCGGCAGATTCCGGTGAGCAGCAAGCGCCTGTTCATGGGCCGCGGCTTTCGCTGGACCCGCCTGCACACCCAGCGTCTGCTCGAGGCACAGGACCCAGCGCTGGCCCGCTACGTCAATCAATCGGCCGCCCACCAGTGGGCGCGGCGAATGGAGCGCTTGCTGGAGAAGGCCCCACCGGGGCTGTCACTGCTGCCTCGCCTGACCGCCTGGGACAGCCAATTCAACCCCGTACGGCCACTGCCGCCGGTGGGCGGCTCGCCACTGCTGCACGGCGTCGAGCCAAAGGAACAGGAAGCCAGCTTGCCGCTGGGTGAGCGCGTCGGCCACACCCTGGTGCTGGGGACCACCCGGGTCGGCAAGACGCGCCTGGCCGAGGTCTACATCACCCAAGACATCCACCGCTCCAGCCAGGAGGTAGTCATCGTCTTCGACCCCAAGGGCGATGCCGATCTGCTCAAACGCATGTACGTGGAAGCGCGGCGCGCCGGCCGCGAGCATGAGTTCTATGTGTTCCACCTGGGCTGGCCAGAGATCTCCGCCCGCTACAACGCCATCGGCCGCTTCGGCCGCATTTCCGAAGTCGCCACCCGCATCGCTGGCCAGTTGAGCGGCGAAGGCAATTCAGCGGCATTTCGCGAGTTCGCCTGGCGCTTCGTCAATATCATCGCCCGGGCACTGATCGAACTCGGCCGGCGCCCGGACTACCTGCAGATCCAGCGGCACGTAGTGAACATCGATGCGCTGTTCATCGAATACGCCCAGCACTTCTTCGCCCGCCATGATCCACAGGCCTGGGAAGCCATCGTGCAGATCGAAGGTCGGCTGAACGAGAAGAACATCCCGCGGCACATGATCGGCCGAGAAAAGCGGGTGGTGGCGATCGAGCAGTACCTGACTGCCAAGCGCATATTCGATCCGGTGATGGACGGCCTGCGCTCGGCGGTGCGCTACGACCGCACCTACTTTGACAAGATCGTGGCCTCACTGCTGCCGCTGCTGGAAAAGCTCACCAGCGGCAAGACCGCGCAACTGCTCGCCCCCAACTACACCGACCTCGACGATCCGCGGCCGATCTTCGACTGGCTGCAGGTCATCCGCAAACGCGGCATCGTCTACGTCGGCCTGGATGCGCTGTCCGATGCCGAGGTGGCCGCTGCAGTCGGCAACTCGATGTTTGCCGATCTGGTCTCCGTGGCGGGCCATATCTACAAACACGGTATCGATCATGGTCTACCAGGCTCTTCCAGCGCCGCGGACAAGGTGCCGATCAACCTGCACGCCGACGAGTTCAACGAGCTGATGGGCGACGAGTTCATTCCGCTGATCAACAAGGGTGGTGGAGCCGGTATCCAGGTCACCGCCTACACCCAGACCTTGAGCGACATCGAGGCGCGGATCGGTAATCGGGCCAAGGCCGGTCAGGTCATCGGCAACTTCAACACCCTGCAGATGCTGCGGGTACGGGAGACCGCCACCGCAGAACTGCTGACCAACCAGTTGCCCAAGGTCAACGTGCAGACACGCACCCTAGTCTCTGGAGCGACGGACACCGCCGATCCTGATGCCCGTACTGACTTCACCTCCTCCTCGCAAGACCGGGTCACCACCAACGCCGTGCCCCTGATCGAACCCGCACACATCATCGCCTTGCCCAAGGGGCAGATGTTCTCGTTCCAGGAAGGCGGGCAACTGTGGAAAGTACGCATGCCGCTACCGAAGCCGGCTAGCGACGATGCGATGCCGGCGGATCTGCAGACCCTGGCTGCGCGCATGCGCGAGTCCTACAACGCCAATGCGGGGAGTTGGTGGAGCAGCGCTGGCGGAGCACCGACAGTCGATTTCGATCCAGAGATGCCTCCACCCGGACGCAGGCACTCCCAATGAACGCGTCGTGAGCAACTGAGTACTGTGGAGCTCCTATGCCGACCACCCCAGACAGCCCACCTCCTCCACAGCGAAGTCCGGGGCTTATCTTCGGCATGCTCGAGCTGTGTCTGCGGCTACTCGGCCTGCTGTTCGCGTCGCTAATCTTCTCCATCGCCCTGGAGTTCGTAGGCATGCTCTGGTTCTGGCCCGAGCAGGGCTGGCATCACAGCCATGCCATGTGGCTGAGCGAGCTGGGCTGGCTCAGTGGCCACTTCAAGAGTTCGCTGCTCGTGCAAGAGCCGGCGCAAGCGGCCGCCAAGGTACTCGAACACCTGAACGACTGGGTCGTAGTGCGCACCGGATGGGCGCATTCCGATACCCAGCTGAGATTGCTCAGCCGAGAACCTTCAAAGCAGGGGGAGTTCGCGCAGGTCTACGTTTTGACGCAGGACTACCTACTAGCGGCCCTGTTCACTACTTTCACCTTCGTGGTGCGACTGGCCGTACTCACACTATCTATGCCTCTGTTCCTGCTCGCGGTGATCACCGGCGCGATCGATGGTTTGATGCGTCGCGACCTGCGCAAGTTTGGAGCGGGCCGGGAGAGCAGCTTTGTCTACCATCGAGCGAAGCGGTTGTTGCTGCCGCTGATGGTAAGCCCTTGGGTGATCTACCTCACCCTGCCCTTATCGGTGAATCCCATTTGGGTCCTACTGCCATGCGCTGCAGTGCTTGGATGGATGGTGGCAATTACGGCTGCGACTTTCAAAAAATACCTTTGACCGTCCGCTATCGACCCAAAGCGGCCGGTGGCGAATAGCGGTCCCCGACTCTTTGGCAGCTTAATCCGCTCGTTGGATTACTTGCTGTCATATATGAATTCGGAGAATGTTCGTCACGGTGAGGACTGACGAAAGACTGACGTTCTCGACGACATACGCGCTTGCACGCCCATCACGGGTTATTTTTCGTCTAATTCTGACCAACGCTCGTTGTGCGCCTTCTCAAATCTAAAGGCCGGCCAGACATCGGCTAAAGTACTACTTGAATTATAAATTCAAGCCTAGAGTGTCTTGCCAAAATGCACATGCACGAGGTCGTTATGTAGATGAAGCGGAGACAGATTTATTTAAATATTCGCCTGGCAAGCAATAACAACTCGATCGATTGTTTAATTAATTGGACGCTGTAGAAGCATGTGTAAGTGGGCGACGAACTCACATGGGTTATGGTGAGAAATGTTGATTTCCATTCCCTGTCGAGCAGCCAGCTGTCGCGCAATTATAAGTTCTAACGGCGCCCGATCATCGGACTGTGCTTCGCCGGATGCATTGAGCTCACTCAAAGAGTAGGAACGGAGCTGCTTACTTTTAACGGGCACGCTTCTAAACGTGAGCCTGGCACCGAAGCTGTTCTGCTTAGTCGTACAGGACAGGGAGCAATGAAGCTCACCGTCGGATATCACTTCGGATAGGTAACTCGCCAGATGGCGAAGAAGCTGGCTGAGCATCCCTGTGTCGACCAGCACCAGATTATCCGAGAGCAGATCAGAATCGATGCGTGTTATGACGCCCTTGTTTGCCGCTTTTCTCGGTGATCGTATCAAGGTTTGTCGAACAAACCCGGCCAGATTGACTGCTTCCAGCTTAGATGTGGGCTCCTCGGAGGGGGTGGCTGCGATCATCACCGTCTTCAACTTTTCCTGAAGCTCGCTGATTTGTTCTTGGGCGAAGGACGACGAATCGCTCTGACCATCCAGCAGGGTTTGGCTCAAGGTAGCCAAACCTGCCTCTATGCTCCCACCAAGACTGACAAGCAACTCAGTCAACCTCTGGGTATCGAGTTCGCTGGCCTGGGACTTGGCGCGCAATGCATCCAATTGCTCATATCTGTGGGTTACGTCGGTACTACAGCAGATCATCCCCAGCATATTGCCTTCGGGATCAAGGTAGGGGGTACCCCAATGATGCAGTACCCGCCGCTGCCCATGAATGGTCAATTCGATGTCTTTGTCGAAGGAGCGTCGCTCGGTAATAGCGCGTTGAAGAAAAACCAGCATGTTCTTCGCATCAGTCGGGTTATACCAATCAACCTCAGTGGTTTTTGTGCCCTGAACCTGTTCTAGATCGGCGCGATACATCCTCAGGTGCGCGGGATTGGCGTACAAAAGTCTGGCTTGCGTATCGCGCACATAGAAGGCGCCAGGAAGACTTTCGACCATCGACCGCCACATATCAGTGATGGCCAATGTCTCAGTAGCGGGAGGCGTCATCTGGCTGGCGCCATCTGCCAGGCGATTGCGACGCGCAAAATCGACCAGATCCAACAAGCTGTACACGCCAAGCTTTGCGCGTATCCGGGCACGATAGGTGCTAACCGATTTCTCGCTAATCGTCAGCTCACTCGCTATCTCATGATTGTCGTAACCCGTGGCAAGCAGCGTGAGAACGCTGAGTTCCCGGTTGGACAGGGAGGCCACCCGTTTTGCATCGTCTTCCTGCACGCTGTGCCGATTGACCGTACCCAGCATGCTGCTGGGAAAGTAGGTCTGTCCTCGGAGTAAAACCCCTACCGCTTCACTGAGTATTGGGCTGTCTTGGTGTTTGCTGACGAAGCCTGAAGCACCGGCTCGTAGAAAACGGCCTACAAAATGCTCCGAGTCTTGGGTACTGAATCCTAGGATAGGGATGAGGCTCCCTCGCGCCCGGAGCCGACTGATCACATCGAGGCCAGTAATGCGAGACAGATCGAGATCGATGATCAGCAGGTCCGGATTGAGATTCGCCGCCATGCTCAAGGCTTCAAGCCCGTCGGTCGCTTCACCAGCGATGACATGCCGATCTTTTTCCAGCAGCACTCGCAAGGCGTGCCTAGTGAAGGGATGTTCATCGGCGATCAGGATGCGAGCCATGGCGCTTTCCTTGTAGGCGCTTTTGGACACTCTACGCATGCGGGGCAGAGCTGTGTAGTCATTTTCCTACAAGCCATGACTGGCTTCCGTCTCTCTAGGAATGGCGTCGTTGCGAAGAATGGTGGCAACAGTCACCTACCTTCAGGACGAAGATCATGAAAACCCATAATGCCTCTACCACCATGGCTACTCCTCGTCATCCGCCGCATCGCCTCCTACCCATAGCTATGGTGGTCGCGGCATTGATCAGCGGCTCGGCGATAGCTGCGGACTACTCGACCCCGCTTCGCTTCGACAACCAATCATCTGTCGGCAACCTGATTCGCAAACAGGTTGATGTCACCAGCGCCAATCCTGCGATCTCCCTGCAGGGGCTGACCTTCGCCATTGATAGCGTTTCGGTTCGAAATGCTTCGGGCACAGGTATCGATATGCAAGCCGCCGCAGCGCTAATGGCTCAGTCCCTGAATGGCCTGACCCTCGGTAGCGCTGCGCCAGTGATCAGCATCAGCGGTGCGAGCCGCGCAGATCTGGTAGGCCCCGGCGTGCTGCAAACCTCCGGGGGACGCAGTCCAGTGGTTCTTTTGCGTGATGGTGAATTGCATCTTGTCGATATGGACCTGCGCACCCTTGGCGTGTTGAGTCCCGGCATCGACATAAGTGCCAATGCGACGCTGAACGTAGCGCGAGGTTCAATCGAGACCTTCGAGATGTCCAGTGCCGGTATCCGTGAGGTCGACAATACCCAAGCTGGTGTCGTCAACGGCACATTGATTCATACCCATAAAGCTGAAAGCGCGGGTGTGCTTGCTTCGAACTCAAGCGGCCTTCTTTCACTGGAGAGAACCGACATCCTTACCGAAGGTGCATCCAGTGATGGTGTGAACATCCAGCAGAAAAGCCGGGTCGATCTGCTTGGTAACAGCACGGTACATACCTTGGGTGAACGCGCCTCTGCGTTGCGAGCAACAACAGGATCGAGCATTCGCGTGGCCGACGGTGCGTTGCTGACCGATGGACGCTATGCAGCGGCTGCAAGGGTTGCCAGTGATGGCGTTATAGAGCTGGAGCGCAGCCAGGTACTCGCCACCGGCTCGTCGGCGGCAGCGCTCGGCCTGGAAGGAGCAAGTCGAATCAGCCTGGCCAATAGTTCGGTCGGTAACCTTGACGGAAGCACCGTTGTTTTCGAAGGCTCTTCCCAGGCCCCTGGCGTTGGCTACCTGCAACTGCGTGGCAGCCATGTCGCCGGTCCGCAAGCTCTTTTTGAAACCCAACCGGGTAGCCAGGGCCTGGCTTTGCTGGACGACAGTGACCTCATCTCATCACAGGGTACGTCCTTCCTTGTGGGGGCTCGCAGCGAATTGAAAGCGCAGTTGCAATCGACTCAGGTCAGCGCAGTGGAACTCGCGCGAGTGAATGGCGACGGCCGCTTCGACCTGACGGCACACAACAGTGAACTGAGAGGCGACACCCTGCTGCAAGCGCCCGGAAGTGGCATGTTGAACATGGATCTGGATAACAGTCGCTGGATGCTGAAGGGCAGTTCGGCTGTGAGCAATCTCAGCCTGACCAATTCGGATGTGATGTTTGGCGCAAGCAACTTCGAGGTGCTGACCGTCCATGGCGATCTTGGCGGTAGCGGACGCTTCCTCATGAAAACCGATCTTTCCAGTACCCAAGGGGATTTGCTCTCGGTACAGGGTTCGGTTAGCGGTCAACATGAGCTGATGGTCGCGGACAGTGGCCATGATGCGAATGGCGCACCGTTGAAAGTAGTTGCCAGCAGCGGTGGCGCAGGCACCTTTAGTCTCCTGGGTGGCCATGTGGACGCTGGCGCCTATCGCTACGGCCTGCAGCGCCAGGGCAGTGACTGGTATCTGGCGGAGACTGGCCAGATTGTGCCCATACAGTCACTTGCTCCCGCACGGCCCTACCAGGCGATACCAACGCCGATGAGCAGCAATGTCGCCATGACGGCCCTGAACCCTTCGCTACCAGCTCAGTCGGTGCCAACGCCGGTGAGCAGCAACGTCGCCATGACAGCCCTGAATCCGTCGCTGCCGGCTCAGTCGGTGCCAGCGCCGATGAGCAGCAACGTCGCCATGACAGCCCTGAATCCGTCGCTGCCGGCTCAGTCGGTACCAACGCCAGGGAGCAGCAACGTTGCCATGACGGCCCTGAACCCATCGCTGCCTGCTCAGTCGGTACCGACGCCTGTGAACAGCAACGTCGCCATGACGAACCTGAACCCATCGCTGCCAGCTCAATCGGTGCCAACGCCAGTAAGCAGCAACGTCGCCATGACGGCCCTGAATCCGTCGCTGCCGGCTCAATCGGTACCGACGCCTGTGAACAGCAACGTCGCCATGACTTCCCTGAACCCGTCGCTGCCGGCTCAATCAGTACCGACGCCAGTGAGTAGTAACGTCGCCATGACGGCCCTGAATCCGTCGCTGCCGGCTCAACCGGTACCGACGCCAGTGAGTAGCAACGTCGCCATGACAGCCCTGAACCCATCGCTGCCAGCTCAATCGGTGCCAACGCCGGTTAGTACCAACGTCGCGATGGCTACCCTGACCCCGTCGCAGCCAAATCAGTCGGTTCCACACCTGCCGCAAAATCAACGCATATCTAAGGGAGCGAACGCTGCTCTCGGAATGCAAACTGCTGCCGCTGGGCTCTGGCATAACGAGATGGGCACCTTGAATCGTCGTCTTGGCGAGCTCCGTCTTGGCGAGGACGAGGGCGGCTTGTGGGCCCGGGCGATGACCACTGAACAGCATCTCAAGGCGAACGATAGTCGGGCCTTCGACCAGAACATCAACGGTACGCAACTGGGTGCTGATGCCGTTATCACGGATGGCAACGGACGTCTCTACGTCGGCGGCATGCTGGGCGCTGCCCGCTCCGAGCAGGATTTCGGCGAACGCAGCAAGGGTGTGATCGACAGTCGATCGATTGGTTTGTATACCACCTGGATCGGTGACACCGGACTGTATGTCGATACCGTAGTGAAATACGACCACCTCGACGGCCAAGTCAAAGTCACAGACAACCTGGGTCACAGAGTGCGTGGCCGTTATGACGGCAACGCCTACGGCGCCAGTGTGGAAGTAGGCCGTCAATTCGTCCTGGGGGATGGATGGTTCGTTGAACCACAAGCGCAGATATCAGCAGTACACCTGGACGGTCCGCACTACACCAGTAGCGATGGCCTCAAGGTCGATGCCCAAGCGCAGGAGTCTGTCGAGGGCCGACTTGGCGGTCGTGCCGGGCGCGATTTCATCATGGAAAACGGCTCTCACATCCAGTCCTATATCAGCGTCTCTCAGATCGAGGAGTTGGCCGGCAAAACCCATGTGACGGTAGACGGCCATCAACTGGACAACTCGCTGCCAGGCGCCCGGACCGACTATGGCCTTGGTAGCACCGTCCAGCTCAGCGAGCGGCAAAAGGTCATGCTCGAAGTGCACTACGAGCAGGGACCTAAGATTGAGCAGCCGCTGGAAGTAACGGTCGGCTACCGCATCCTTTGGTAAACCCGTCAGTGGATGCCCTCGATAGAGGGCATCCTCAAGGACATGCTGGTTTTGCTCCGCCGGAGATCTTTATGAAGCGTTCAAGGATAGTAATGGCCGGTGCTTTGACGAGTGGCCTCTGCGTGGCAGTTGCAGTGGGATGCAGTATCGGCCTTGCCTGGCTAATGGTGCTCAAGAGCACTGAGCGGCAGCTGGATGTTCTGGCTGAGCTTGCCGTACAACGTGCCGACCAGACCATCGCCATGGCTAGCGACGCCCTCAGGCATGTAGCTGACTCGCAACTACCGGCCTGCTCACCGGAAGGCATCGAGCAGATGAACTTGCTTGTACTCAATACCCTCTCTGTCAAATCGGTTGGTTACGCCGAAGAAGAGGTACTCGCCTGCAGCACGTCTGGCGTATCACGGCAGCCGATACCCGACGCCGGAGAAGACTTCCGGACTCAAAACGGCGTATCAGTCTACCTGCCCGGTTATACGCAGAGCGTTGCACCTGAAGATGATCTGCTGACACTCAGCTATGCGGCTTTCCATCTGTTGCTGGACTCTGGTCCTTTGAAGGACACCTCGTTAGAACCAGGTTTCCATCTGGCACTCGGTACTCCCATGGGACGCTGGTTAAGCTCAGGGAGTAACGATGCGTTCACCCGCTTACTTTCCGTAATCCATGACGGTGACCGATCGAAACTGGAGCAAGGTTTCCTATACCGAAGAGTCAGCCGTGGGGACTGGCATGTCGTGGTGGCCTTGTCGCGGGAGAAACTGGTTAGCCAATTGTGGCTGACCCTGCTGGTGGTGCTGCCGCCGGGGGTGTTTTTGGCCGTCCTTGGACTCCGAAGTGTGGCGCGCCGAACCCTTGAGCGGTTATCCCCGCAAGCCGAACTGAAACAGGCCATACGCCACGGTCGAATCCAAGCTCATTATCAGCCCATCATTGATCTGCGCAGCGGGCAATGCCGCGGTGCGGAGGCGCTGGTTCGGCTACAGCATCCCGTCAGTGGCTGGATCTCCCCTGAGTGTTTCCTTCCGCTTGCACAGGAAGCGGGGCTGATCGAGGCCATTACGGACCGGATGATCATGGCCATCTGCTCTGATCTTGGCGATTACCTGCGAAGCGATCGCTCTCGGCATGTCTCGTTGAATCTGACCGCGGCCGACATCTGTAATGGTCGCTATCTCGAGGTTCTAGGAGGTGCAATTGCCGAGGCCGGGGTTCATGCACAGCAGGTCTGGCTGGAGGTTACCGAAAACGATCGACTGGATTTGGAGCCAGCACGTTTGAATCTGGCGACCAGTCGTCTGCGGCAACATCTTGTCGCACTGGACGACTTTGGTACCGGTTACTCGAGCTTGCAGTATCTGCAGCATTTGCCCGTCGATCTGATAAAGATAGATAAGGGCTTCGTGGAACGCATTGACCAGGTGGATGACCACCCGGTGCTAGAACACACCATCGCGCTAGCCCATGAAATGGGGTTGGCCATGGTTGGCGAAGGGATAGAGACCGAGCGGCAGTTGCAGTTCCTGCAAAGCCGGGGCGTCGAATTCGGCCAGGGTTGGTTGTTTGCCAGACCAATGGCCGCCGCCGAATTCATCAACTTTTCCCAACGCATGACAGCGTTTTGAAGCGACAACCTTTAGATTTACTCACTGAACGAACGGAGAACATCATGAAAAGGCTGATTTCGGTTATTTCTCTGCTGGCCTTCTCGAGCATGGCAAGTGCGGCAATTCCACTGGTTAACGCCACCTGTCCTGGGGGGATTGAGGTACACGCAGACAAGGGTGGTCCGGTTTACATCAACGGAAAAAAAGGTCAGTTGAAGAAATTCAGCGACGAGTATTTCGAGATCAAGGGCGCCGGAGTGACCGTTTCTCTGAGCATCAACCCTGACGGTACAGCCTCGCTAACCTACACCGGCAAAAATGGCGCCAACGGTGTCTGTAGCCAGGACAACTGATAACACAATCCTGATTCAGGCGAGGCGGTTACCTCCGCCACGCCTGCTGGCTTGGTGACACAACAGCTCGACCGGTTAAGCCCTCGCCTTACGGAGATACATGATGGAACAAGTGTCCGACACTGCAAGCCCGGATGGCCAGCCTCCCGGTAAGGTCGGCAGACTGCATTTACGCTGGTTGATACTGATGTTCGTGATTGTTTCGGTATTGGCGACCTTGGCCAATAGCTTGGTCACGGCCTATCGAGTGCAACAGGATGCATTGATCGAGCATGCCCTGGAGTCCAACCGCGCGTACGCAGCTAAAGTCGCCTCCAGCATCGGCGAGTTCCTGCGGTCGGCCCACGGTCATCTCCGCTTCAGTGCCGAAGAGTTGGGTAAGCATTGGGGAAATGCTGAAGTACTACGAGCCGAAGCAATCCGCTTGCAACGTCAGGATACCGATTTCAACTCCATTGCCATCATCGATGCGACCGGGAGGATCATAGAGGCCTACCCGGATCCGATGCAGATCAACGGATCCACGCCTCATTCTCCGGGAATCGACGAATCGCTCGCTGCGCGCCGGCCGGTGGTCAGTTCCGCCTACATGTCTGCTGCCGGCAACCTCGTCGTAATGATCTCTCAGCCGATCTTCGCTGCTTCTGGAGAGTACCTAGGCGCGATTGGTGGATCGGTGTATCTGAAAAAGCAGAGTGCTTTGCACACCATCATCAGTCGACACTTCCATCATGAAGGGACTTTTGCGTTCGTGGCTGACAGCCAGCGACAACTGCTCTCACATCCTGAAGAGCAACGCATCGGCCAAAAGCTGGGATGGAGCAAAACAGTCGATGCAGCGCTTCGAGGAGAGAGCGGGTCGATGGCCGTAGCCAATTACAAAGGCGTACCAATGCTGGCGGGGTATGCTCAAGTGCCAGATGCCAACTGGGCGGTGGTCGCGCAGCAACCCCGAGAGATGAGCCTGGCGCCTTTGAAAGTCCTGATGCGAGATATGGTATTGGGAATGGTGCCTGCCAGCTTGCTCGGGATGCTTATGATCTGGTTTGGCGCAGTCCTTATCTCAAGGCCGCTGCAACAGCTATCAAACATTGCGGCGCAATTATCAGCGACCGATGCAACCGAACGACTGAAGGCTATTCGCACCTGGTATAGCGATGCGGCTGCAATTCGCCGAGCGATGCTGGTAGGGGTTGAATTACTGCAGTTGAAGATCGGGCGTCTGAACGAGGAGGCGCGGACAGACCCTCTGACAGGGTTGGCCAATCGTCGAGTCATGGCCGACTCGCTGGCCCGGCTGGATGCTTCATTACGGAATTATTGCGTACTGGCTCTCGATATCGACTTCTTCAAGAAGGTCAACGATACCTATGGCCACGATATGGGCGACGTTGCACTGAAGCAGGTCTCCCAGATTCTTCGCATCAACTCGAGAGCCAATGATCTGGTATGCAGGACGGGAGGGGAAGAGTTCACTGTTGTGTTGCCGGATACGGATATAGAGGTAGCAAAAGTTATCGCTGAACGAATTCGCCAATCTATAGCCGATCATCCTGTTCCTGGCGTCGGCAGCATCACTGTTTCCATCGGTGTAGCAGGCACCGGCCAGGGCGGATCTTGTTCTGAAACTCTACTCAGGGATGCGGATGAGTATCTGTACAAGGCCAAGCACAGTGGACGGAATCGTGTCTGCAGTCGTCGTTGAACAGACCAAAGATCGTTAGCATGAGTGTTGAACAACCTAGTGTCCTCGGAACTTCCACATTGAGGATCAGTTGCCCCCCTGCAGCGTGCCAATGTCTGGCACGGCACCAGCGATGGCCGCCTTCACATGGGGGCGGGCCATCTCTGCGGCTTGGTGAACGTTTTGCCCGGATGGGAGCCGTAGCTGTAGCTCTGCATACTTGCAGGAGCAGGCTACCGAGGTCTAGGTAGTGGATCCAGGCACAGACTGTGAGCACTGTGGGCACGAGCGATGTCTGAGCAGTGCTCTTGCCGCCAGCGCCGCAATTACCAGCCCAGGTGAAACCGCCACTACCAGGCCGCTTGCGCCGGCACCTGCTGCCAGGATCTGCCCGGCAGCCAACGGCCCGGCAATCGAGCCCAGTCGCCCGATTGCCACCGATGCCCCTACCCCCGTGGCGCGTACCTGGGTTGGATACAGGGTTGGTGCCAATGCATACAGCACCAGTTGCCCGCCGATAGCGCAGTAACCCGCAGTGAAACCGGCCAGTAACATCAGGCCAAAACTGCTCGACAACCCCAGTCCCGCCAACGACGCCAGCATCCCGGCATAGGCGATCAGCACCGCCCGCCCGGCAAAGCCGCGGTCCATCATGCGCCCGGTGAGGAATGAGCCCGCTGCCCCGCCAAGGTTGAACAGGATCTGTACCGCTCCGGCCTGGGGCCGGCTGAAACCTTGGCCGATCAGCAGCGACGGGAGCCAGTTGAGCAGCATGTACAGCACCGTCAGGGTGAAGAAGCACGCCACCCACAGCAGCAGCGTACGGCTCATTTGCCCCGCCCCGAACAGCTGGGCAAGGGTGCCATCGGCGTCGGCCTGCGCACCACCCTGGGCACGGAACGCCTGAGACTCTTTCAACCAGAGCATCAGCACCAAGGCAATTGCAATCGGCGCGATGCCGCCGACGTAGAACACCGCACGCCAGCCCTCGCCCACCCCGCTCATGCCGATCACTGACGCCAATGCCCCACCTAACGGTACGCCGCAGTAGGTCAGGCTCACCGCCGTGCTGCGCAGGTGATCAGGCGCCGCCTCGCTGGCCAGCGCGATTAGGATCGGCAACGCCGCGCCCAGCCCAAGGCCGGTCATCAAGCGAGCAATCAGCAGCGAGGTGTAGCTTTCGGCATGGGCGGTGCCCAGCGAAAAACCGCCGAACAGCAGCACCGCCACGATCAGGATCGCCTTGCGACCAAGCCGGTCGGCCAGCCAGCCACCGACGAACGCCCCGGGCAACAACCCCAGCAACCCGGCGCTGAATACCCAGCCGAGCATGCCCGGCGACAGGGCAAACTCCTTGGCCATGTGCGGTGCGGCGATGCCGGTCGCCTGCAGGTCCAGGCCTTCGAGCAGCGCTACGAGAAAACACAAACCGATGGTGAGTACTGCCTTGTTGGAAGTTGCGGATGAATGACGCATGTGTGGCCCCTCTTGTTGTTATCGGTCGGGTAGTCAAAGGCGGAACGTGGCACGCACCGAGATGAACGACGAATCCTCGCCGCCTGCGTCCTTGATGGCCGCGCCGACGTCGTAATACTTGAGGTCGAGGTCCAGGGTGAGGTTGGGCGTGGCCAGCCAGCGGGTATTGGCGCGGTAGATGGTGCCCACGTGCCGGCCGGTGCCGCGGGTGTTGGCCAGCAGGCTCATGCCGGGCATGTACACGCCGTCCTCCTCGCGCTGCTTCCAGACCTCGAAGATGCCGGGTTCGAAGCGCACCGTGCGCCAGGGCGAAAAACCGAACGTGGGCCCGACCACGATGATGTTGCTCAGGGTGGTCAGGCTGGCCTCGCCATAGACACCGTTGCGTGGGTACAGCGGGTCGAAGGTGCCGACCTTGCCATCGCCTGGGTCGCTGTCACCGCTGGCGGCATCGATGCGCATGCCCAGGCGTGGTTGCCAGGGATGGGCGAAGGTGTAACCGCTGTCACTGGAAACCGCCCAGGCGCGGATCGAGGCATTGCCCAGGTGGCCGGTCTGCCCGGCCAGGTTCCAGCTCCAGTCCAGCGCCTGCTGGCGACCGAACAGCCGCGTGCCGAAGGTGTAGCGCTGCTCGTCACCGGTTTCGCCAGCCAGGCTGCGCTCGTCGGTTTCCAGGCCGAAGGCGAACAGGTCCATGTTCCAGGCCGGCGACAGCGGCAAGGTACCGTAGAGGCCATAGAACTTGACGCTGTTGTTGCTGCCGTCGTCCCAGCTGTCCTCGCCGGTTTTCAGCGGGCGCACCGCAAAGGCATCGAGCTTGCGCCCGTCCTTGAGGTTGAGGCCAGCGCGCACGCCGTCGAAGCTCAGGCGGATGTTCGGTACATCGCGGTAAGTGACGAACACCTGGTCGCCGAAGGCCATCTCCTGGCGACCTACACGGGTGGTATAGCGCCCCTCGGCAAAGTCATGGTTGAAGTCGACGAAGGCCTGGCGTAGTTCATTGCGGCCCTCATCGTTGGGCGAGTAAAGGACCTTGCCGAACGCGCGGGTGTTTTCCACCTGGACGAAGGTGCGCACGGCATCGTCGAACAGGTGCAGGTCGGCGTGGGCCTGCAGCCGTTGCAGCAGGTAGGAATCGTCTTTCACCCCGCGCAGGCCGAAGTATGGCTTGTCGAGCGCATCGGCCCGGTAGCGGGCTTCGGCACCGAGTTGCAGCCAGGCCGACTCGGACAGCCGGTGATAGCGCAAGCCATCGAACGGGTCGCTGGTTTTACCAGGCTCGTCGAGAAAGCGGTAGTCCTCGATCCAGCGAGGGGCCCCGGGCCGCCCTGGTCGGCTGTCCTCAAGCGGGTTGGCCGCAAGCACAGATTGGCAGAGCGAAAACAGTACAAGGGGCACCCACGCCCCCTTCAACGGCCTGGTCATCAGAATTTCCCTTCGCTTGTTCTTATATTTGTTTTTGAAACTGGATAACTCTATTAATGATTATTTTTGTTAACTATTAAGCCGTCAATAGGGATGATCGCTACGGCAAGCGGTCACCACGATCAAGCGTTCGCTGATCGCACACTTCTGCACCCGGCGGCTGCGGAACGCTGCAACTGGCCGCTAGAATTCCCATGGCGCGGCCTCTAGCGTGCGGTCATGCAAAAAAATCAATCCATAAGAACAACAAGAGCACTGCAATGAATCATCTACGTACCCTCGCCGCCCTTGGCGTGCTCATGCTCGGCGCCAGCCAGGCCTTGGCAGCACAAACCGTTAAACAACCAAACATTCTGCTGGTCGTCGCCGATGACCTCGGCTTCTCCGACCTGTCGGCCCTGGGCAGCGAAATCCAGACGCCGAACCTCGACAAACTGCTGGCCGACGGCCGCCTGATGCTCGACTTCCATGCAGCGCCCAGCTGCTCGCCGACCCGCGCCATGTTGATGTCGGGCAACGACCCGCACCTGGCCGGGCTGGGCATGATGTCGGAAGCGCGCAAGCGCCTGCCGCCCGGGTCAGAGGTACGGGCCGGCTACGAAGGCGTGCTCGGTGGCAACGTCGCCACCTTGGCCGAACTGCTGCGTGACGCCGGTTACCGCACCTACATCTCCGGCAAATGGCACCTGGGCATGCAACCAGCGCAGCAACCGCAGAATCGCGGCTTCGACCAGGCCTACGTGCTGCTCGAAGGCGGCGCCGCTCACTTCAAGCAGGCCAACATGGACCTGCAGTCGAACTACAGTGCGAGCTTCCGCCACAATGGCGAGCCCATCGAACTGCCCGACGATTTCTATTCCACCACCTGGTTCACCGACCGCTTGATTGATGTCATCGACCAGGGCAAGGCCAGCAACAAACCATTCTTCGCGTTCGCCGCCTACACCGCGCCGCACTGGCCGTTGCAGGCGCCGGACCAGTATCTGGCGCAGTACCGTGGCCGCTACGACCAGGGTTACGAGGCCATCGCTCACGAGCGCCTGTTGCGCCAGCGCAAGGCCGGCCTGGTACCGGCCGACTTCCCCCTGGAGGCGCAACTGGAAGGCGTGCCGAGCTGGGCGTCGCTGAGCGAAGAACAACAGCATCAGTCGGCACTCACCATGGAGGTGTACGCCGCCATGGTCACGGCTCTGGATGCCGAGGTCGGGCGCCTGGTCGAGCACCTGCGCAGGACCGGCGAGCTGGACAACACGTTGATTCTGTTCATGTCCGACAACGGGCCGGAGAACGCCACCCGCGTCGACCCCGACTGGATCAAGGCAAACTTCGACAACCGCCTGGACAACTACGGCCGCCGCGACTCGTTCCTGATGATCGGTTCGGCCTGGGCTCAAGTCAGCGCCCTGCCCAGCCGCCGCTACAAGATGACCACCTACCAGGGCGGCATCCGCGTACCGGCCTTCGTCTACTACCCGGCCACCATCAAGGCCGGTCGCAGCGAGGAGCTGGCGAGCGTGCGCGACATCATGCCGACGCTGCTGCAACTGGCCGGTGCGCCACTGCCCGGAATCAAGTACCGCGACCGCGATATCGTGCCGCCGCAAGGCACCTCGGCGCTGGATTACCTGCAAGGCAAGGACAGCCAGATCCACGCCAGCGATGAAGCCCTGGGCTGGGAAATCAACGGCAGCGCCTCGCTGCGCAAGGGGCCGATGAAACTGCTGTGGGATGCCACCGACGGCAAGCCGGGCTGGCACCTGTACGACCTGCGCAAAGACCCCGGCGAGCACCACGACATCGCCGCCGAGCACCCCGGGCAAGTGGCGCATATGCTGCGCGACTGGAAAGCCTATGCCCAGCGCAGCAACATCGCGATCGATGCCGATGGCCGTCCGGCAAGGCTAGCCTTGGCCAAGCAGGAATGATCGCTCGAGTAGCCGGCGGCGCAGCGCTCGCCGCCGGCCTGCTCGTCGCCCTCTACGGCGCCTGGCCACAAGCCCCGGCGCCGGTGCTGCTGTGCGCGGATTACAGCGGCCTGCCCGCGCAGCGCCAGGGCCCGTGGCGGGACGGCATGGTGCACGTGCCTGGCGGCGAGTTCAGCTTTGGTTCGAGCCGGTTCTACGACGAGGAAGGCCCGCCACATCCCGCCAGGGTGTCGGGCTTCTGGATCGACGTGCACCCGGTCACCAACGCCCAGTTCGCCCGCTTCGTGACAGCCACCGGGTATGTCACCCATGCCGAGCGCGGCATCAGTGTTGACGACGATCCCTCCCTGCCCGAAGACCTGCGTGTGCCCGGTGCGATGGTGTTCCAGCAGGGACCGGACGTGCTCAGCCCCGGCTGGCAGTTCATGCCGGGTGCCAGCTGGCAGCATCCGCAAGGGCCGGCGAGCAACCTGGCCGGGCTGGACAACCATCCGGTGGTGCAGGTCGCCCTGGAAGATGCCCAGGCCTACGCCCGCTGGGCCGGCCGCGCACTGCCCAGCGAGGCGCAGCTCGAGTACGCCATGCGCGGCGGTCTGGCGGATGCGGACTTCAGCTGGGGCGCCAGCGAGTTGCCCAAGGACAAGCTCATGGCCAATACCTGGCAGGGCCAGTTCCCCTACCACAACGCGGCGGCCGACGGCTTCACCGGGACCTCGCCGGTAGGCTGCTTCCCGGCCAATGGCTTCGGCCTCTTCGATGCTGGCGGCAATGTCTGGGAGCTGACCCGCAGTGGCTACCAGCCGGGCCACGACGCCCAGCGTGACGCCGTACTCGACCCGCCGGGCCCGGCACTGACTGACAGCTACGATCCCGCCGAGCCGGGCGTGCCGGTGGCAGTGATCAAGGGTGGCTCGCACCTGTGCTCGGCGGACCGCTGCATGCGCTACCGGCCCTCGGCACGTCAGCCGCAGCCGGTATTCATGGCAACCTCACATGTGGGCTTCAGAACGATTCGGCAATGAAGGGCAACGGTGCAGCGGCCGCGTCGACGGCCGCCACCTGCCGGTCGAGGTCGGGCAGCAGGTAGTCGAAGAAGAACTTGGTGCTTTGCTGCTTCTCGCGGCGCTGTGGCGCCTCCACCGGCAGCGCTTCAAGGCAGCGAGCGGTGCGGGCCCAGGCGAACGCCTGCAGGGCCGTGGCGCAGAGTTGCAGGAAGTCGCCAGCGGCGCGATACGGGTATTCGGGGTCGTCAGTCGCCCTCGATCGCACCCTGGCCACTACCGCTTCCAGCGTGTCGCAGACACTGCCCAGGGCAATCCCGGGGCGGCCAGCCGACACCCGTGCCTCGGCGCGCAACTCGGCCAACAGCAACGCAATGCCTTCACCGCCATCGCCCAACACCTTGCGCAACAACAGGTCGTTGGCCTGGATCTCGTTGGTGCCTTCGTAGATCATCGCGACGCGGCTGTCGCGCAGGGTCTGCTCGATGGCGAACTCCTCGGTGTAGCCATAGCCGCCGAACACCTGCAGAGCCTTGCTGGCCAGGCTGAAACCTTGCTCGGTGAAGGCCGCCTTGATCACGGGCGTCAACAGCGCAGCCAGTGTCGCCGCCCTGGTCCGTTGCTCAGGTTCGGCAGCGACCGCAGCGATATCCAGCCAGTGCGCCGCCCAATAAGCCAATGCACGCATGCCCTCGCTGCGCACGCGCAACTCCAACAGGGTCCGGCGCATTGCCGGGTGCAGGTGGATCGGATCGGCCCCTTCGGCACCCTTGGCCCGCCCTGGCGCATTCATCTGACGCCGCTCCAGGGCATAGTCGCGGGCCTGCTGCCAAGCTGCCTCGGCATGCCCCAGCCCTTGCAACCCGACATGCAACCGGGCCGAGTTCATCATCACGAACATCGCCGCCAGGCCACCGTGGGCCTGCCCGACTAGCCAACCGCGCGCACCTTCGAAGCGCAACGCGCACGTGGCGCTGCCACGAATGCCCAGCTTGTGTTCCAGGCCGTCGCAGAACACGGCATTGCGCTGGCCATCTTCCCGCCATTTCGGCACCAGCAGCAGCGACAGCCCGCGGCTGCCGGGCGACGCGTCCGGCAGCCGGGCCAGCACCAGGTGGAGGATGTCGTGGCTCAGGTCGTGTTCACCCCCCGAGATGAACAGCTTGTTGCCGCTGACCGCATAGCTGCCGTCGCCCAGGGGCTCGGCGCGGCTGCGCAGGAGGCTGAGGTCGCTGCCGGCGTGGGGTTCGGTCAGGCACATGGTGGGCAAGGTCGCGCCGCTGACGATGCCCGGCAGGTAACGCGCCTGCAGCTCGGCGCAGGCATGGGTTTTCAGGCACAGGTAGGCGCCATGGGCGATGCCGGTGTACATCGCCCAGCCGTGGTTGCTGCCGAACAGCATCTCCTGCAACGCCGCGTCCAGCACCAGGGGCAGCCCCTGGCCGCCAAGCTCCGGGGCGCATGCCAGCGCCGGCCAGCCGCCTTCGACATAGGCGCGGTAGGCCGCCGGAAAACCGTCTGGGGTGCGCACCTCGCCCGCCTCCAGTTGGCAACCCTGGCGATCGCCCGAGCTATTCAGCGGCGCCAGCACCTGCTCACTGAAGCGGGCCGCCTCTTCCAGCACCTGGGCTGCCAGGTCGAGGTCGACGTCGGCATACGCCGGTAGTTGCGCCCAGGCCTGGTCGGCCCGCAGCCAGTGTTGCAGGACGAATTGCATGTCGCGCAGGGGAGCCTTCCAGGCCATGGGATACCTCGGGGTCAGGTAACGAAATGGGGGTTTTCGATCAGCAGCGCCATGCCCTGGCCACCGCCGATGCAGGCCGCGGCGATGCCATAGCGCAGGTTGCCATGGCGCAGTTGCCGAGCCAGGGTATGTACCAGGCGCAGGCCGGTGGCGGCCAAGGGGTGGCCGAGGGCGATGGAGCCGCCATGCACGTTGAGCTTGTCCACATCGAGCTGCAGCGCCTGGGCCACTGCCAGCACCTGGGCCGCTTGCGCCTCGTTGATCTCGAAGCGATCGATCTGCTCCAGGTGCAAGCCGCTGCGCTCAAGCAGCAACTCGATGGCCGGTGCCGGGCCGATGCCCATAGTCCTGGGCGGCACGCCAACGGCCGTGGCCATCAGCAAGCGCGCCAGCGCTGGCCGAGCGCAATCGGAGAAGCGCGTGACCAAGGCCGCCGCCGCGCCATCGACCACCGCACAACTGTTGCCGGCAGTTTGCAAGCCACCGGCATGTACCGCGCGCAAGCGCGCGAGCGCAGCCGCATCGGTCGGCCGTGGGTGGCTGTCCTGGCTGACCTCGCCGACGCCACGCGGCAAGGCGATGCCGCGTGGCAAGCAGCCGTCGGCCTCGAATGCCTGGGCGCTGACGCTGACGATCTCTTCGTCGAACCAGCCTTGTTGCTGGGCCAGCAGGGCCCGCTGATGGCTGCGCAGGGCCCAGGCATCCACGGCATCGCGATCCAGGCCGTATTCGCTGGCCAGGTTCTCGGCAGTGCCGATCATGTCCACCCCGACCGCCGGGTCGTACAGCGCCTCCCAGAGAAAGTCCTTGAACCCGACCGGCGCTCCGAGGCGAAATCCACCCCGGTGTTCATAGGCCGCGATCGGGTTGCGCGACATCGACTCGGCGCCCACGCACAACACCTGCCGCGCGCCACTGCGTAACTGCTCACCGGCCTGGCGCAGCAGCTCGAGGCCAGTGCCGCAGATGCGCTGTACCGCCAGCGCCGACACCGCCTGCGGCACGCCGCAATACAGGCCGATATGGCGTGGCAGCATGTAGGCATCGAAGCTGGCCTGGGCCATGCTGCCGGCGAGCACGCTGTCCACCGCCTGCGCGGCGATACCCGCCCGCGCCAGCACCGCGCGCCCGGCCTGGATGCCCAGGTCGATGGGCGAAACCCCAGCCAGGGAGCCGCCCAGGTCGACCCAAGGGGTGCGCGCCATCTCGACGATGGCCACGTCCTCGAACACCGTGCACAGCCCGTGACGACTCATGAGCGCACCTGGGCGTGCAGCGCGCGCGGGTCTTCGCCGCGGTACAGCGCCTCGACCTGCGCGGCACGCCGTTGCAATACCGCACGCTGGTTGATCGAGCCCTTGTCGGTGATCTCACCCGCGTCGATCGACGGCGGCTCGGCGAGCAGCGACAACCATTCGATGCGGCTGGCATTGCCCTGGGCATCGCGGTTCAGGCGTTCCAGCCAGCCGGCGAACCAGTGGCGCACGGCGTCGCTGGCCAGCACCTCGGCATCGCTGGCATCCCCGGCCAGCCCGGCCAGTTGCCGGCACTCGGGCAGGCGCGGAAACACCAGCAGGCCGAGGCATTCGCGGTCCGGCGCGGTGACCACGATGTCCTGCACATAGGGCGAGCCTTCGAGCACCGCGCGGTTGCGCAGCGGGCCGACACTGACGAATACCCCGGACGATAGCTTGAAGTCCTCGGCGATGCGGCCATCGAACATCAGGCCATGTTCAGGCTGCTCGGCATCGGCCAGCTTCAAGGCGTCGCCCGAGCAGTAGAAGCCCTCCTCGTCGAAGGCCTCGGCGGTCTGCTGCTGCGAACGCCAGTAACCCGGCATGATGTGCGGGCCACGGAAGCGTGCCTCGAGCTTGCCGTCCTGAGGCACCAGCTTCACCTCGCAGCCCGGCGCCGGGAGGCCGACATAGCCGGCCATCGACAGCGGCCCGGTGGTGAAGGTGCAAGACGGCGAAGCCTCGGTCATGCCCAGCCCAGCCATCATGCGGATACGCTCGCCACAGTGCTGCTCGGCGATGCGGTCGAGGCTGTCCCAGACGCTTTGCGACAGGCCGGCAGCAGCGAAGAAGAACAGTTTGATGCGCGCGAAGAACACCTCGCGCAGACCAGCGTCCTGCTCCAGCGCCTTGACCAGCTCTTCCCAGCCCTTGGGCACGGTGAGGTAGGCCGTGGGGGAAATCTCGCGCAGGTTGCGCAAGGTTTCGGCGAAGCCTTGCGGGGTCGGCTTGCCGGCGTCGAGGTAGAAACTGCCGCCGTTGTACAGCACGATGCCAAGGTTGTGGCTGCCACCGAAGGTGTGGTTCCACGGCAGCCAGTCCACCAGCACCGGCGGCTCCTCGGCGAACACCGGGAACGTCTGCAACAGCATCTGCTGGTTGGCGCAGAGCATGCGCTGGGTGGTGATCACCGCCTTGGGCAACTTGGTCGAACCCGAGGTGAAGAGGAACTTGGCGATGGTGTCCGGCCCGGTGGCGGCGAATGCCGCATCGGCCGCAGCCAGGTCGCAGGGTTGCAGCAGGCTGTCGAACCCCAGGTGGCGACGGCCCTCGGCCTGGCCGCGCACGCTGATCACTGCGACCGAGTCGTCCAGCACCGCATCGAAGGCGCGCTGGAACGGCTGGCTGTCGCTGGCGAACACCAACCCCGGGGTGAGCACCTCGCAGACATGCCGCAGCTTGGCGAAGTCCTGCGACAGCAGCGCGTAGGCCGGCGATACCGGGCAATACGGGATGCCGGCATACATGGCGCCGAGGGCGAGCTGCAGGTGCTCGATATCGTTGCCGGAAAACAATGCCAGCGGGCGTTCGGCACTAAGGCCGAAGCCCAGCAGGTTGGCGGCGATGGTGCGCACGTCGGCGAGCATCTGTGCGTAGCTGATCGTCCGCCAGGCGCCCTCTGCCTGGCGCGCCGCGATGAAAGTGGTGTCGGGACGCACGGCGGCCCAGTGCAGCAGGCGTTCGAGCAGACGCCCCGGCAGCGGCGCCAGAGGCTCGACGGGCTGCATGCGCAGCACGCCGTCGACGTGGCTGACTTGCACCTGGGGATGCCCGATGGCCACCTGGCGGTAGCGCGGACGTTGGCCAGGGTCGGTCGACCGTGAACGAGCTTCGGTATTCACGCAGGTTGCTCCTTGTTCTTGTTGTACATCCTGCCGCCGCCTAGCGATGGAGGCGGCGGTCTTGTTGCGTGTTGCTTGGGGCGCAAAGCTAGATTGGGTAGTGTCGCGGGCCCTGCTGCAGGGTGACCCAGCGCAGTTGGGTGAACTGGTCGATGGCGGTGCGGCTGCCGAAGCTGCCGTAGCCACTGGACTTGACCCCGCCGAAGGGCATCTGCGCCTCGTCGTGCACGGTCGGGCCATTGATATGGCAGATGCCCGACTCGACCCGTTGCGCCAGGGCCAGGGCGCGGCTGGTGTCGCGACTGAAGATGGCCGAAGACAAACCGAACTCAGAGTCGTTGGCCAGGGCCAGCAGGGCCTCGTCGCCTTCGGCGCGCAACACCACCGCCACCGGCCCGAACGACTCCTCGCGGTACAGCCGCATGCTGGCATCGACCTTGTCGAGCAGGGTCGGCTGGAGGATGCTGCCATCCAGCTGGCCGCCGCACACCAGGCGTGCGCCCTTGGCCACGGCGTCGTCGATCAGCGCCTTGATGCGCTCGCCGGCCCCGGCGCTGACCAACGAACCGAGCACCGACGTGCTGGACTGCGGGTCGCCGGCACGCAGCCCGGCGACCTTCACCGACAGCTTGTCGACGAAGGCATCGGCGATGCGGCTGTCCACCACCAGGCGCTCGGTGGACATGCAGATTTGGCCCTGGTTGAAGTAGGCACCGAAGGCTGCGGCCTCGACCGTGGCGTCGAGGTCGGCATCGTCGAGCACCAGCAGTGGTGCCTTGCCGCCCAGTTCCAGCAGGGCCGGCTTGAGGTGCCGGGCAGCCAGCTCGCCGACGATGCGCCCGACGTGGGTGGAGCCGGTGAAGTTGACGCGGCGTACCGCCGGGTTGGCGATCAAGCGCTCGACGATGGCCGGCGCATCTTCCGGGGCATTGCTGATGACGTTGACCACGCCATCGCCAATACCTGCGTCGTGCAGTACCTGGCCGATCAACCGGTGCACCGCAGGGCTCAGCTCCGAGGCCTTGAGCACCACGGTGTTGCCGCAGGCCAGCGGCATGGCGATGGCACGCGTGGCTAGGATCACCGGCGCGTTCCAGGGCGCGATGCCCAGCACCACGCCACAGGGCGCGCGCAGGGCCATGGCAAAGCTGCCGGGAACGTCCGAGGGAATCACCTCGCCGGTGATCTGTGTGGTCATGGCTGCGGCTTCGCGCAGCATGTTGGCGGCCAGCTTCACGTTGAAGCCATACCAGTTGGCCATGGCCCCGGTTTCGCCGGCGGCGGCGATGAACTCGGCGGCCCGTGCCTGCAGCAGGTCGGCGCCGGCGAGCAGGCGGCTGCGCCGCTCACCGGGTGCCAGGGCGGCCCAGGCCGGGAATGCCGCCTGCGCCGCGGCCACTGCCGCATCGGCATCGGCCAGGGTGGCGGCGGCCACTTGCGAGACCACCGCGTCGGTGACCGGGTTGCGGCGTTCGAAGGTTCGTCCATCGCTGGCAGGAAGCGACCGTCCGCCAATCAGCAAAGGCACCTGCAACATGCTCATTCCTCTTGTTGTCGTTATAGAGAAATACCCACGGGCGCTGACCGAGCCGGCCAACGCCCGCCGCCGGACTCAGCGCTTGTAGGCTTGCAGACCGGGCTTGATGCTCTTGTCGTCGAGGAACTGCTTCATGCCCTGCTCGCGGCCACCCGAGGTATCCAGCAGGCGCGACTGGTCGAGCTTGGCGTAGAGGTAGTCTTCGTTCTGCTCCCAGGTCAGCTCGCGGCAACGCTTGAAGCCGTTTTTCGCGGCGCGCAGTACCACCGGGTTCTTTTCCAGCAGGTTCAACGCCAGCGCGCGGGTGGTTTCACGCAGCTCGGCCAGCGGCACGCTGTCGTTCACCAGGCCCATGTCGGCGGCCTTGCGGCCATCGAAGGTCTTGCCGGTCATGATGTAGTACAGCGACTGGCGATGGCCAACGGTATCTGCCATGGCCTTGCTCACCAGGTTGCCCGGTGGGATGCCCCAGTTGATTTCCGACAGGCCGAAGGTGGCCTCGTTGGCGCAGATGGCCAGGTCGCACGCCACCAATGGGCTGAAGCCACCGCCGAAACACCAACCGTTGACCATGGCGATGGTCGGCTTGGCGTACAGGCGCAGCAGCCGCCATTGCCATTGCGAAGCTTCGCGGCGGATTTTCTCCTGGAGGATCTCCGGGCCGGCGTCCACCTCGCGGAAGTACTCCTTCAGGTCCATGCCGGCGGTCCACGACTCGCCGGCACCGGTGAGGACCAGCACGCCGGCGTCAGCGTCCTGTTCGAGGGTTTCCAGCACGTCGACCATTTCCCGGTTCAGGGTCGGGCTCATGGCATTGCGCTTTTCCGGGCGATTGAGGGTGACCCAGGCGATGCCCGATTCCAGTTCGACCTTGACGGTGGTCCAGCGGCCTTCGTATTTGCTCATGGTTCTGCACTCTTGTTGTTCGAGGTGATGGGTTCACGTTAATCGAGCAAATTAGTTATGTCAATTAACTATCATGAAAATTATCTTTCGCCCCCCCCATCAGCGGGTTCTCTTTTGCCAGTAAGGGTTTGGTCGGATTGCCAGCGGACAAGAGAAATAGGTAATCTTGTTATCCATAATCGAGGAGCACCGAGCCTGATGCCCAGATCAGCCCGCATCACAGACGACGCTTGCGTGCCCGCAGCTTCGGAAGAAGGGGTACTTGAGGACCTGATTGGCTACGCCTTGCGGCGCGCCCAGTTGAAGGTGTTCCAGAACCTTATCGCCAGGTTGTCGGCCCATGACCTGCGCCCAGCCCAGTTTTCGGCACTGGCGATCATCGAACAAAACCCTGGGCTGATGCAGGCCGACTTGGCTCGTGCCCTGGCGATCGACCCCCCCCAGGTCGTGCCAATGCTGAACAAGCTCGAAGAGCGCGCCTTGGCTGTGCGGGTGCGCTGCAAGCCGGACAAACGCTCGTATGGTATTTTTCTGAGCAAGGGAGGTGAAACGCTGCTCAGTGAGTTGAAGCAGATCGCCGCGGACAGCGATCACGAGGCCACATCAAGCCTTTCGGATGGCGAACGCACCGAGTTACTCCGGCTGCTAAAAAGAATCTATCGCGACTAAAACCGCTATGGAAAATCTGAGTTTTGAGTTCTGAGACAGCCTGCTCTGCGCGTAGCACCTCAACTTTGACAGCGGCAGCTCTGACACTGTACGTGACGAAGACAGATGTCGATTGCGTTCGGGGCTACGTCGTTGACTGCGCCATCTGTTAACAAGTAGCGGTATCAACACCATCCTTGATACTCAGGCAGCCAATAAACTGATCCGCCGCGCTTTTGCCACACTTGCTTTTGGATCGATTGGGCTGATTAGAGCTAGGTAGGCGGTGAGCCTAACAACCCTGCAAGTGCTGCAAAGCCGTACACGCATGAGTGCGGAGCCAGAAGCGAAACACCCAGGGATGAATGAGCACCTGATCACTCTCATCCATTGCGAATCGCCAGGAGCTCATATTTGTCGATTGATCTATATGGGGCCAAGTACAGCGAGGGAATCGTGCATGCAGTGGCGTTGTTGATCTGAGCTGAGATCAGATCAGATCAGTAGCTTGAGGGTGTTGAACAACACAGTGTCCTCTGGCCTGGAAGAGCGGGCTCGCCGGCGAATCGTTTGCAGCAAGCACTCGACGAAGACTTGGGCAGCAGCGCCCAGCTGGGCATTGCGAGGCGTGACGATGCCTATCGTGTCGGTGGCAAACGACTCGGCCAAGTTCAGCCGAACGATACGCTCTTGATACATCGGCACCGTCAGCATGGGCTCAGGGCAATACCCCAGCATATCGGTCTGCTCCATGAGTGAGAGCATCAACTGTAATGACTGGGCCCTCTGAATCTGATTGATAGGGATCTGCGCATCATGCTGCCAGAAGAGCTCTTGCATGAAGTCTTCGTGGTTAGTATCCGGATAGTTGACCGCCCAGTCCTGGTCCAGCAGTTCGTGAATCGAGCGACTACCTGCCTTTGGATGACCTTTCCGGGCGATGACTGACATTTCGTAGGACAACAAGGGTTCGCAGGAGAATTCCGGCCGGGGCAGCATGGCCGAAACCAATCCTATAGCGAAATCCATGGTGCCCTCGCGCAGACGCGGCAGCGTCACAGCCATCAATCCCTCGAAGATTTCCAGGCGGATTCCAGGCATCTGCAGGCGAAACAGGCGAACCGCCTCAGGAAGCAGGGACATTCCCATCCAGGGTGATATTCCGAAACGTAAATGGCCCACTGTCTCGCCCCTGAGGTGGGCGAGCTCCTGCTGGGCACGCCCCATTTGCTCAAGCATCTGTCGGGCGTGAGTGAGCAGGGATCTGCCATAGCGCGTCAGGCCCACTCCACTGACATTACGGTTGAGCAGTGGCAACTGCAGTTCGCTTTCGAGCTCTCGGACGGCCTTCGCAGCAGCTGTCTGTGAAACGCCGAGCTTGCGTGCTGCTGCACGGATGCTGCCATTGTCCGCAATGGACACGAGGGCCTGGAGTTGATGCAGTTTCATGAGACTGGACGTTCCGGTGTAAACCCTTGGTTTTCAGGCCAACCTCTTTGCGGCTGCCTGAGGCGCAGGGTGGTTTTTTATGATTGGTCGCAAGCATGCCCAGCCGTGCGAAGAACAACAAGAAGGAAACATCATGAGCCACTCTGCGGTACTACCTGGCATCAAGGCCATCGAAGAAGAAATGATCGGTTTGCGTCGGCATCTGCATGCACATCCCGAATTGAGTTTCGAGGAGTATGCCACTAGCGACCTGGTCGCTTCGAAGCTCCAGGAATGGGGCTATGAAGTTCATCGCGGGATCGGGAAGACCGGTGTTGTCGGGCAACTCAAGCGAGGTGCAGGTCAGCGTTCTATTGGTCTTCGCGCCGATATGGATGCCTTGCCCATAGAGGAACTAACCGGGCTGCCCTATGCGAGCCGCTTCGAAGGAAAGATGCATGCGTGCGGGCATGACGGCCATACGGCTATGTTACTGGCGGCTGCCAAGGCTCTCGCTGCGGATAAGAATTTTGATGGGACCCTGAATCTGATTTTCCAGCCCGCCGAAGAAGGAGATGGGGGCGCACGGAGCATGCTTGAGGATGGGCTGTTCGAGCGCTTTCCCTGCGACGCGGTATTCGCGATGCATAACATGCCTGGCCTGGCAGTCGGTAAATTCGGTTTTCGCACTGGCCCATTCATGGCCTCGACAGATACGGTAAATATCGATGTCCACGGCGTCGGTGGTCATGGTGCCATGCCGCATAAGGCCGTTGATTCCATTCTCGCCGGGTCTGCGATTGTCATGGCGCTCCAAAGCATAGTGTCCAGGAATATAGACCCGCTCGAATGCGGCGTCATCTCGGTAGGCGCGTTCAACGCCGGCCACGCGGCCAACGTTATTCCAGAACACTGCCGACTGCAGTTGAGCGTACGTGCCTTGAAGACAACGGTGCGTGACGAACTCATCGAGCGTATTACCAAGATCGCGCGGTCTCAGGCCGAGAGCTTTGGGGCTAGCGCGAGCGTTTCGGTGGATGAGGGGCAGCGATTCCCAGCGTTGTTCAATCATGAACAGCCCACCGCCTTCGCACGACAAGTAGCGCTCGACTGGATCGGAGCGGATTCCGTTATCGGCGAAATTGAACCGTTGACAGGTAGCGAAGATTTCGCGGTGATCCTTGAAGAATGCCCTGGTTGTTACTTGGTCATCGGCAATGGCGATGGGGAGGGTGGCTGCATGGTGCATAACCCCGGCTATGACTTCAACGATGAAGCTCTGGCGCTGGGCGCCAGCTACTGGGTACGCCTGGTTGAAACCTTCCTGGCCTGATCATCGCTAACTGCCAGCCTCGTACAATTGCGAGGCAGAGGACCTGTCATGTCTGCAACCGTATCCCAAGCGGCTGGGGCCGCAACAGCTTCCCGAACACTGACCTATCGCGCAATCGCGGCGATCACCATCGGCTCGGCGTTGGAGTTCTTCGAGTTCTCCGTCTTCAGCTTTTTCGCGACACTGATCGGCCGCCAGTATTTCCCGGCACAAAGTGAACTGAGTCAGCTTCTGCTGGCGCTGGCGACATTTGGGTTGGGCTTCGTCATGCGCCCCCTGGGCGGGATTGTTATCGGCGCCTACGCCGACCGGGCGGGTCGCAAGCCTGCCATGCTGCTGACCCTAAGCTTGATGGCTTTGGGATCGGCTGTGCTGGCAACTGCGCCAACGTATGCCCAGATAGGCCTCGCAGCGCCGGTGCTGGTGGTGCTCGCCCGGCTTATTCAAGGATTCGCCATTGGCGGCGAAGTCGGAGCATCTACTGCCATGCTCATGGAGTATGCAGGCGATCATAACCGCGGCTTCTATGGCAGTTGGCAATTCTTCAGCCAAGGATTGAGCTTTCTGCTGGGATCGGCTATCAGCTTAGCGCTGACCACCGGCCTGAGTTCCGAAGCACTGGAAAGCTGGGGGTGGCGAGTACCGTTTGCCGTGGGCCTTTTCATTCTGCCCATCGGCGTTTACATGCGCCGACACCTTCAGGAAACAGCGGCGAAGAGTGAAACCCGCGACGAGGAAACGTCGGTCCTGAAGCAGATCATCACTCGGCATCGACGCACCCTCGTTGCAGGCGTACTCATGGCCATCGGCGGCACTGCTAGTAGCTACATTGTGCTCGACTACATGACCAACTACACAGTGGCGATTCTCAAGCTGCCCATGCAGACCGGCATCGGTGCTTCCTGTCTGGGCGCCGCGGTGCAGATCATTTTGTCGCTCTGGGCCGGGCGCTTGAGTGATCGTATCGGTCGACGCCGTACCATCGCGATGGGCACCATTCCAATGCTGTTGCTGATTTACCCGGCTTTCATGCTGATGACCCACTTCCCCACGCTGGGCACCCTGCTGTTTGTGTCGTTCGCCACCACTTTCCTGCTCGTGCTGATCACCGTGCCATCCATGGTGATGCTGACCGAAATGTTCCCCCGCTCTATCCGCGCCACTGGGCTGTCGCTCGTCTACTGCTTGGGTGTGTGCATTTTCGGAGGCTTCGCTCAGTTTTTCGCCACTGGCCTGATTGATCTCACTGGCGATAAACACGCACCAGCCTTCTACGTGATGTTCTGTCTCGTTGCGACGCTGGTAGGCCTGGCGATGGTGAAGGAGACCGTGGGCAAGCGGCTTGACTAAAACGTCCATGTAACAGCTAACACCAACTGTCTCGACAACAACAAAAAATCGATAGATAGATCCGGGTGAATAGATTGATGATGAACTTATCGGCCTATAGGCCGCTCGTTCTCCTGTGTCCGTTGTTTTTCTCCGCGTACTCGTATGCTGAAAAAGGCTTTATTGATGATAGTCACCTGCTGATAACAAGTAGATCCACTGTGCTCAACAGCCAGATGAAGGGCGATGGACACCATCGCTTCGCTCATGACAGGCGTGACCCTCGCGACGTCTCGCTTGGCATGAGAGCCAACTTCGCCTCGGGATTCACTCAGGGAGTGGTAGGCGTTGGTCTTGATGCTTATGGATTCAGCGGCTTCAAGCTTGATGGTGGCGATGGCCATGCGGGATACGGCAATATCCAGATGAACCACGAGGGGGAGGCGCAGCGAAATTTTGGCCGCGCCGGTGTGCTTATAAAGGCGAAGTACGGCCTCACTGAAATGCGCTACGGCCAGATGCAAGTTACGAATCCGGTTTTTGCCACGTCAGACACTCGGCTGTTTCCCAGTACGGCTACCGGCATCCTGCTAAGTAACCGTGATGTCGAAGGATTGCTTCTGGAGACGGGACGTTTCACGGCCGGCACCGAGCCTTCGTCTACCAGTAATAAAGGTGAACTCTGGGCGAACTATGCATTTGTACCCACCGATTCGGTCAGCTTCGCCGGTGGACGTTATGACCATAAACAGTGGGGCGTAAGCGCTTATGTCGCGGAGTTCGAGGACCTCTGGCGGCAAGCTTATCTAGGGGGCAACTACCTCTGGGAACTGGATGACCGGTCCCGGTTCGCCCTGGACGTGAACCTCTACCATACTCGCGACGAAGGACGGGCGAACGCCGGCGACATTCGCACAACGGCTTACTCCTCCCAGGTTTCCTATGCCTTTGGTAGGCACCGGCTGGCTATCGCTTACCAGCGGATCATCGGTGATACCCCGTTCGATTACATCGGCTTTGGCAATAACGGTTCTGGAGCCTTCGGAAATTCGATTTACCTGAGTAATCCGATAATGGCGTCGGACTTCAATGGGCCGAATGAAAAGTCCTGGCAGTTGCGCTACGACCTAGACATGGCTGCAAGCGGTTTCCCAGGCTTGAGCTTCATGGCTCGATACGTATTTGGCTACGACATCCAGAGTTCAGGCAACAGCCACTATGGAGCCTGGAACAGCGCTGATGACGCACAACATCAGGAACTCGATCTGGAGGCTAGATACGTTGTTCAGTCCGGCGTGGCCAAGGACCTGCGGATACGTCTGCGCGAGGGTATGCATGATGCAAAACGTGGACAGCCGGATGGCGATGTGAACATGCATATGCTGATTTTCGAGTTGCCAATCACCTGTTTTTAAGCGGACCCGGGAGGTGTATTTCAGTTGCCATTGCGGGGCTCAACGGCTGCCGTTGCGGCACAAAGTACACCTTCCCAAATCGCTCGAGCTCAATGGAGCCAGATGAGATACCGATGAGACACGAGCAGGAATTGAAATTTATCAACGGCGGCTCGACCCGCCTTTTACTTGTAGTCGAACCCGCCTCAAGTGAGTTCTGGATTGATAGCCGAGCGTCGGTGAAGGTGCTTGTGGAGGCGCCTGCTGAATCTGCGTCAGTGGAGATTGAATACCTGGCGGGTGGCATAGTCATGTATCTACCGGAGCATAGCGCTGTTCAGGTTTTTCAGAATGGCAGACGTTTGGCTCAGGGGAAAAGAACCCGTTACATGGATACAAAGCTCACGCAATCTAGATCATCCAATCGCGCAGGTATTGGCTCCTGACGAATGCCAAGTTTTACCTATGAATGGCTATTACCGGCCGTCACGAACGACGGCTATGGGTCGATTGCGGTCATTCGCGAGCGACCGCTATCGATCCAAAGCGGTCCTTCGTCGAGGTCGGTAATCGGCCAATAGTGGTCAGTCAGAAATCGTGCGAATGCAGTTCGGAATCTGAAAACTCAGCTCGATAATCACTGTGCGTCAGTGCCACTCCCTACAACAGTGCATACATTGACGCGCACGCCAAGTCTTTAGCTGCCCGCCGCAGAATGAGCAGCGGGCAATTTTTTGCTTGCACAGATGCCTCATCCGGTGGCGGAAATATTCCCAGACAACATTCGGATCGATATTTTCTCGGCGGGCTATCTCTTCTACTACTGCCTGATCACCCTTCTCGTGGAACCCCCCGATGATCGCTAGCGTTTCAATTGATGGACAGTAAGCAGTAATTGATTCGCCGCATCGATTACAAACACGTTGACCATGGTGAGTAGACATAAATTCGGTTCGGTGCCTGGAACAGGAAATGACCTTTTTACTAGACGCAGGGTGCAGTGACAACGTCCGCTATGGGTAGATTGCAGCCGTTCGCGACTGACTGCTATCGACACCCATAGCCGCCGGTGAGCCGAACATCAATCTTTGTGGGAGCGGGTTTACCCGCGAACACCGGCACAGCCGGTGCCATCCACCGCGGCGCCTGCTTCGCGGGTAAACCCGCTCCCACAGAGTCCGCGTCGCGCTCTAGTTCAGCACCCGCAATGGATCGATTCCTGCCGGTCAAGACGTACCCGTGCGCTGGTCACGTCCGATGCAAATGGCTGGTCAAGACGAATGCAAACAGGTCGTCAACTCAGTGCAATTACCCAGCCGCTGAGCAATCCGGTCATTGCTGGCAGCCCGCATTGGCTGGAATGCGAGATTCACGCGAGCATGCTGCAGGCGACCATGTGATCGTTATCGGTGAAGTGAAGGCGTTGAACCTTCAGGAAACCACTGCTGAATTTCAAAGGGCAATATTGCAACCTCGGCGAGCCTGCCGTGATTTGAGCGTGAAGGTTCAGCCGTGAATAAAGACGCCCGGTGTTTCCGTAGGGCGTCTTTTTCACTCCTTCGCGTGGCGGGATCTGGTTGCCTGCCTCGATCGCGCCAAACGAGTTCTCAATCAAAGCGAAAGCTCACTGCTCTCAAAAATCGAAGGTCAGTCCCGCATAACCGTATATCCTACTTAGATGTCCGCATAACCTGGGTCGCCGTTTAGCGGGCACGAGCAGAAAAAAACTCAAAGTTTTCATAATGAGCTATAATGAGCGACTCACCAACTAAAAGCAAATCATGTTCATGATAACACTTCCTGGCAGCTGGATATATATACTGCTTAGCTCTTCGGATTACACTCGCTGCAAGATAGGTCGAACTGATGGAAATCCTTTAATAAGGTTCAGGAATCTTAGAACTGGCGATCCCAATCTAGGGTTGCACGTAGCATACTATGTACCCAAAAGATTGGCTCCAATCTCAAAGATTGAGTCGAGCATTCACTATGATTTTAAAGACTATAGAATCACCAATCACGAGGACACAAATTCTGAATGGTTTAGGGTCGATTTTGAGCAAGCAGAAATGTATATAGACTATCTGCTAGAAAAGCTTTTGGATCACCGGCTTTCAAATCAAGCAGATATCCACCTAGACATTCCAACAAAGATGTATGAGTCAGATCTAAGGGATATTTATGAACCTGACCCTCATGACCGAAGCTTTGCAGAATGGATTATAAAAAATACTGGAGATTAACTGTAGTCAAAAATTTCGATGCGTGTTCGTGTGTGTTAACTACATTTAATTTCCCATAAGATCAGCCCTTCGACACGACCGCATTTTTACGACTTCGCCTACGATCTATGCAATATAGAGGCAATTTTGACTCTGTTGCACTGTGTGAACACGCATAGCTACTATGCGGTCGTTGATGTTTTTCAGCGACCTGAAAAACGAACGTCCATTCGTAGCGCACCTAAAGACCGCCCGTCCAGGCGGTTTTTGTGGCTGGCTTTCAGGCTCTCATTCGTTGCTCCGTAATGGCCTCCTGCTACTAAATTACCCTTCCGACGCGCTTGCTCCCGTGATAAAAGCCATTTACAGCACACAGAGTGCACGGAGTGCGTTACGCCATCCGGGACAGGCTTTCCAACAGGACGGAGAAGCAAGATGCATTTGAAGCGGATCAGGGCGTCGAATTTTAGGGCGTTTGGCGATGGTACGGCGGCGCCAGCACTTGATTGGGAGCTCGCCCCCGGCCTCAACATCCTTGTTGGGGAAAACGATTCAGGCAAGACCTCGGTAGTTGATGCGATCCGCTACGTGCTCTGGACAACCAGCTATGAGTTCGTCCGCCTCTTCGAAACAGATTTTCACATCAAGGGTAAGACCCGAGCCTGTTCTTTGTTCATTGAGGCCACCCTTGTGGACCTCGACCCGGCGCAAGAGGCTTCAGTTCTCGAATGGATGACCCACGAAGCGGACGGGTCTCATAGCTTGGTCGTCTATCTGCAAGCGCGTTGGATACCACCCAAGGCCAACAAGCGTGGGCGAGTCGAGGCAATCACCTGCTCAGGTCCGAATGGCACGGGGCCCGAGATTGGTACGGCGGTTCGTGAACTCATCCGGGCCACCTACTTGCGTCCCCTTCGAGATGCCGAAGCCGAGCTACGCCCGGGTCGTCAATCTCGCTTATCGCAAATTCTGGGCGCTCATAAGCGTATTGATGGGCAGGAGAAAAATGACTTCGACGTCGCTGCTCCAGCTACCGTCCCCAGCAACCTGGTAGGGTTGATGGCGTTTGCTCAGCACCATCTGGGCGAGCATCAGGTCATCAAGGATGTTCAGGACGACGTCAATGACAACTACCTGAACAAGTTTGCGTTTGCTGGCGATGCCCTGTCCTCACGTATCCAGATCGCTCCGGAGCTGGGCCTGCAGCCCATTCTGGAGCGTTTTGAGTTGGCGCTGCTGCCATCCTCCACCATCGATCCAGGTGAGCGATGCATTCGCGGGCTCGGCTATAACAACGCTCTGTTCATGGCAACTGAACTGGTTCTTCTGCGTGACGGTGAGGAGCTCGGATTACTGTTGATCGAGGAGCCTGAGGCCCATCTCCACCCGCAGTTGCAGGAGCGCGTTCAGCAGCTTCTGGAGCGCACCGCCAAGGCAGTTGAGCAAGATAGCCGACCTGTTCAGATCGTGATGACCACCCACAGCCCATCTCTGGCGGCGGGCGCCGACATCGCGAGCCTCACCTTGGTGAACCGTGCTCAGCTGTTCAGCTTGGCTCACGGGAAGACCAAGCTGCTGAAAAGCGATTACGAGTTCTTGAGACGTTTTATTGATGCCACCAAAGCGAACCTGTTCTTCGCTCGCGGTGTTGCGATCGTAGAGGGGCCAGCAGAATCGCTACTTTTGCCCGCCTTGGCGGCGGCCGCAGGATACTCTTTCAACGAACACGGGATCTCTTGTGTAAACGTCGGCGGGGTTGGGCTTTATCACTACGCTCGAATCCTCCAGCCGAGTGATGGTTCGGCGACTCCCATTCCTGTCGCCTGCATCACGGATCGTGACATCGTTCCTGACGAGGCCACTTACGTATCCGCTCCCAAGAAAGGTAAGCGATTCGAAAAAGACTATACGCCGGAGGAGGCCGAGGCGTTGGTCAAGACAAAGATCGACCGTGCCCAGGGCGGCAGCACAATTGTCTGTGTCTCCAACAAATGGACATTGGAATACGATCTCGCCTTTTACGGATGCGACCGGTTGATGCATGACGCGATTCATCTGGCTAAGAAGGCAAACTCGAGGGGTGAACGGCTGACGGAGGAAGATGAGAAGAAAGCCATTGTCGAATCAGCAGCGTTCTGGGAAAAACTCTCGAATGCCGGGCATTCGAAAGCGGAGCTGGCGTCCATCATCTATCAACCGCTCGTAGAGAAAGAAGCATCAAAAGCCATCACCGCCCAATACGCGGCTCACCTGATTTCAACAGGCGATTATGGGAAAGGAGATGAGCTGTTCAACAATCTGCCGCCTTATCTACAGCAGGCGCTGCGTCATCTGACTGGTAGGACGGAGCCATGACCGTCCCTGTGATCGGCGCTGGTGATCTTGATGCTCTACACGACCTGACTCCCGACTTGAACTTCAATGATCACGAGCGGCGTACGGTGCTACTGGAGAACCAGTCTCGTGACATCGACGCCGCGCCAGGTAGTGGTAAGACCACAGTGCTTGCAGCGAAGCTGTTGATGCTAAGCCGCAGATGGACCTCAAGCCGCGCAGGTGTTTGTGTACTCAGTCATACAAATGTTGCCCGTGATGAAATTCAGCGCCGGTTAGGTACAAGCCATGACGGGAGTCGCCTACTCACGCATCCTCACTTCATAGGAACGATTCACGCCATGGTGAATCAGTTTCTGGCTCTGCCGTACCTGCGAAGCAAGGGGATGACCGTCGATGTGATCGACAACGACATCTTTGCCCGTCGAGCACTAGGTTTAGCCAATGCCAATTACAGCTTGCGGCGCTATATGGAAATGAACCCAGGTGTTGCGCCCATGCTAGAGGGGCTGGTCTACAAAGGATCATCTCTGGACCTAGCCAGTGAATCCGGCTCACTCCCCAAGCCAAGCGCGAAAACCTATCCGACAATTGTCGGTATCAAACAAACACTCGCCGCCGAGGGAGTTTTCCGGCACGCGGACATGTTCGCGTACGCGGAGTGCCTGTTAACTCAATTCCCCAAGGTTCGGGCCCAGCTATCCCTTAGGTTCCCTGTCGTCTTCATCGACGAAATGCAGGATACGTCCTGGGAGCAAGAGCGTTTGTTGCAGTTGATGTTCGACGACACCGTCATCATTCAGCGCTTCGGCGATATCAATCAGCGAATCCTAGGTAGTTCGGAAGGAGCGGAACACTTGACGTTCCCACGAGGCGACGCGCTGCCGATATCCTCCAGCAAACGCTTCGGTCCTCACATCGCTCAGTCCGTGTCCAGAACACAGCTGACGGGTGCCGCTGTAACTGGAGAGAGCGAAGACCGTCACGCCTCCATGTTGATCGTCTACAGCACCGAGCGTGTACAAGATGTGATCTCGACGTTTGGAGAGCATGTCTTAGACCGCTTCAGCGATACCGACCTGACCAAAGGGAAAGTCAAAGCTCTTTGCGCTCGGAAACAGGGCGATGCCGCAAAACAGATAGCTGGGCGTACCCTACTGGACTACTGGCCTGCTTCCACTGGCGACCAACTGCCTGGGCTCAAGCTTGTGCGATTTTGGGCACTTCTCGGTGGGTCAAAACCTGCCGTAAACGCATCGTTTTCATCACGATTTGAAGAGATCCGCAGAGCGTTATTTCTGGTGCTGCGCGCTGCCAAAGCGGAGATTGTCGAAGGCTTGAAAGCTGATCATCAGCTGATTCGCAAATTGCGCGATGCTGATAAGGACGTGTCGGCTTTCCGGTTGCTGATTCGTAATCTATGCATGGCAAACGTGGCGGAAGCAGATGAAGAAAGGCGCGTCCGTATCGTGAATACGCTTTACGTAAAGCTGCGCTCGCTGCTCCCAGATCATCTGACACTGCAGATGTTCACCGAGCTTCCGGTTTTTCAACGGCCAGCGCCCATGGCTATTCACGGGCTTCACCGATCGATTTGCTCAGTCGAAAAAAAAGGTCGCAGCTTAAACATTCACATCGGCACACTCGCCTCGATGAAAGGTGAAACGCACTTGGCAACCCTCGTCATGGAGTCTCTAGGTCATCCAAGTCGTCGTTTCGATCTGGAGCTCGCGCTGCCCATCATTGCAGGGATCGGTACTCGAGCTAAAAAAACGCCTGAGAGCCAGCTATCTCAGTACCGCAATCTGTATGTCGGAATGTCACGACCTACCAGTTTTCTTTGCCTGGCAGTCAACGCAGAACGGGTTTCAGAAGAGTGTAAAGCGGCGTTAGCTGCGCAAGGGTGGGTTATTACCCATCTGCTGTAGCCGAGCAATGGCGGATTTGTGGGAGGCGACCAACGATATTTAGACAGTTATCGTGCCGTTGTTTCCCTCGCGCCTCTAGCTGAGTAAATGTATGTACTTGACCCCCCATTTGCATTCGACTTGACCGGTCGTTTGCGTCGGATTTGACCTGCCCACGCTCCGACTCTGGCCCGAAGAAATCGGCCAGTTACATGTCGCAAAGGGCTGCGATCGACCGATACCCGTCGTTCGGGACGGGCGGCGAACGGCCAGAAGCGGTCGCGGGCTCATTCCTAAAGCAGCTTGAACCCCTTCTTCGTTACCATCTCACGCAAACCTTTACGTCCGCCCATGTACTCCATGCTTGTCATGGAATTGTGCAGGGCAGCTTTCCAGGTTTTGGGCGACTGTTTGAGTCCGGTGTACTCGTACCCATCCTTGAAAAACACACGTGCGCAACGATACCCATTTCTGCGATTTACCCATCAAACAAGCAGTTGAATGCGCGTGTTCGTGGCTTCGTAGACTGGATTGTCGAGCGGCTAGCCCATTAAACGTAGCGATTGGTGACGGAGCGCGCCGCGAGCTAGAGACCGGGTATGAGCGTCTAGGGTCGATTGCGGTCATTGGAGAGTAATGCGTAGCCGATCCAACACACTTGCGCCAGTGACTCACGACGTACTCACTGAAGTCTTAGACTCTAAAGTGAAGGATCAAAGATCCCTTTAATCCATGCCAAAAACGTCCTAATTCCTCAGGGTGAATGCCAGATCTAAGGCTGGAATTCACCATGAAAACTACCTCCTCCGTCCTATTTCTTGCTTGCCTGGTGTCTCTCGGTACCGTCGCTCAAGACGCGCCGGAGCGATCAGATCTCGGCCTGGTGCAGCGACAGATCACTGCCATCGAACTGTTGGCCGACCGTGCCAACAGCGGCTCAGTCGATGCCGCAGGCGCCCGCTATCGCTTCGACTACTCGAGGTTCGCAGCAGACCTTGGACGTATGCGTCAAGGCATCCACAACTACCTTTCGCCCTCGCGTGCGCAGCCAGCTGATCTGGTCGAGCTGACCGGTGATTACCGTGCTGAACCGCCTCACTCGAGTCCCTCTCATGAGCATGACTGACGCCCAACTCAGCGCGTTCTCTGCCGTGGCCGGGTCCACCCCGCAGCTCAGCTCAGTGCTATGGCGCTCATCGGTGCTGGTGCTCGCATTGCTCTGGTGCACCTGGGCCCTGTGGACCGGTTACCGGGGCTGGGCGGCCGGCAACCTCAACTTCGGTGCGCTCGGCGGCAGCACGCTACGCCTGGCCCTCGCCCTGATCGTGCTGATGTTTTTCATGCTGTCGTAATCAGGAGACCTTGCCATGAACCTCCCCCGTCATTGTCCTCGCCCGCTCGCTTTGCAGCGGGAGTTCTGTTCGAAAGCCCTGTTCGGCGGTCTGATGCTGTTGAGTTCGACACTGGCCTGGGCCGACCTGCCAACCATGGAAGCACCGTCTCGCGGTGAGGGCTCGGGCCTGATCGACACCATCAAGAACTACGCCTACGACGGCGGCATTCTGCTCGGTCTGCTGATTGCTACCCTTGCCTTCCTTGGCGTCGCCTGGCACTCGCTCACCGTCTACGCCGACGTGCAAAACCAGCGCAAGACCTGGAAGGACCTCGGTGCCGTGGTCGGCGTCGGCGCCCTGCTGGTGGTGGTGATCCTGTGGTTCCTCACGAAAGCCGCGACGATCCTGTGAGGTCACCATGTCCGACGCCCCAGCCACTCTGCCTGACGGCACTCTGACCTTCCTTCCCGAGCGCCTCAACCGAGACCCCGCCGTTCTCCGTGGGCTCACCAATGACGAGATGTGGGTCGCACTGATCATCGGCGCAGGGTTAGGTGTGATTCTCGGCGCGCCGCTGGCGGTGGCCACCGCGTCCATCGCCACCCTCCCCACCTGCATGTTCATCTGCATGGCGCTGGTGTTGCTGGGCGGCGGTAAGCTGATGCGCCGGGCAAAGCGAGCCCGCCCCGAAACCTGGCTGTACCGCCGTCTGCAGTGGCACCTGGCGCTGCACTGGGGTATCGGCACTCATCAGCTGGTCCTCCACTCGGGGCCTTGGACGGTGCGCCGCACGCGCCGACATGTGAGGACCGCCCCATGAGCCGCTTCCGCAACAAAGTGGATGCGCAGCAGGCGCACATCTTCAGCCTGCGTCTAGCCGTTTCGATCCTGGCACTCCTGTGCTGCGGACTGTGGTACGGCTGGCAGTCCTCGCCTTCCGAGCTGACCATTCACGTGCCGCCTGATCTGCGCTCCGGCAGTACGCGCAAATGGTGGGATGTACCGCCAGAAAACATCTACGCCTTCGCGCTGTACATCTTCGGCCAGCTCAACCGGTGGCCCACCGACGGCGAGGTCGACTACCACCGCGCCATCTTTGCTTTGCAGCCCTACCTGACTCCGGCGTGCAAGACCTTCTTCGACGGCGACTTCGAGTATCGCAAGGCCGCGGGCGAACTGCGCGGCCGGGTGCGCGGGGTGTACGAGGTGCTGGGCCGCGGCTACAGCGACGACCCCGACCTGCGGGTGAAGCAGTTGGACAAGCACAGCTGGCTGGTGAAGCTCGACCTCAACGCCGACGAGTACTACGCCGCTGAGCCGGTGAAGCGCGTGGTGGTGCGCTATCCGCTTCGAGTGGTGCGCTTCGACGTCGACCCCGAGCACAACAAATGGGGCCTGGCCCTGGACTGCTACGAAGGCACACCGCAGAAGCTGACGCTGCCTGGAGGTGCGGGATGATGCGTGTCTTGATCATGATGCTGGCGATAGCCGCAGGCTGGTGTTCTGCAGTCGGTGCGGTCGAGGTCAAATACTGGGATCGCCTGCCGCTGGCCGTACCGCTTACGGTGGGCCAGGAACGCATCCTGCTGCTGGATGAGGATGTTCGCGTGGGATTGCCCGGCGCGATCGCCGGCAAGCTACGGGTGCAATCCGTCGGCGGCACGGTGTACTTGCGTGCCGCAGAACCCCTGCCGCCTACCCGGCTGCAGCTGCAGTCGCTGAAGTCAGGCGACATCATCCTGATCGACATCGAGGCCCTTGAGGGCAGCGAGACGCTGGAGCCGGTCAAGATTGTGGCCCAGGCTCCGGTACCGGAGGTGGAAGCTGCGAAGCAGGCGACACCTGCAGCGACGCCAGTACCGGTGGTGCTCACCCGCTATGCGGCGCAGAACCTCTATGCGCCCCTGCGGACCGTGGCCCCACTGCCCGGTGTGCGACGGGTGCCACTGAGCGACTCTGTTGCGTTCAGCTCGTTGCTGCCCACCGAGCGGGTTTCGATCAAGGCACTCGCGGCCTGGCGGCTGGGCGACTACTGGGTGACGGCGATAAAGATCGTGAACCGCGGTCCCGGCAAGGTCGCGCTTGACCCGCGTCACCTACAGGCCACGTTGTACGCCGCAACCTTCCAGCACGCGGATTTAGGTCTCACCGGTACGCCTGAAGACACCACCGTGGCGTACCTGGTCACCCGCGGCGGTGACCTGAAGCACGCTCTGCTGTTTCCTCCACCAAAGCCGGAGGCTGACGATCATGAAAGCTAACAGCCTGCTGAAGTGGTTGGTGCCCGGGGTCCTGTTGGGCATCGTGCTGATCATCGTCAAATCCTGGGTGGCCACCCCAGACGGCGAGCCCGCTCACGATCCGGACAAGGCCATGCTGACCGCGGAGCAGGCCAAGGCCTTGGGCATCGCCGGCGACACCCCGCGCGACACCGTGGCCACGTTGATTGGCCAGGTCAAGGCGATGCGCAGCGAGATGCAGACGCTGAAGAAAGGCAACGATGTGCTGCAGACCGAGAACAACCGGCTGCGCACGCGCGAAGGCAACATCGACACGCGCATCCAAAGCACGCTGAGCAGCGTCAACCAACAGGTCACCGAGCAGCGCCAGCAGGCCAACGATGCTCGGCAGAAGGCTGAGCAGCAACACCGCGAGACCCAGGGGCTGCTCTCCAGGCTCAAGGACCAGCTCACCGGCAAGCCAGCCACGAAGTCGGATGTGCCTGCGGGATTCGGCCTTGAGCCGGGAGACGAGCAGCAGTTTGCAGGGGCTCAGGCACCGGCAGATGCGGTGCAATGGATCGAACCGTCGAAAGCCCGCGCGGGCCAAGAGGACACCGGCAACGCCGACGGTCCGCTGTCGTCGTTGACCTCAAAGTTCAAGGACCTGCACGCCCTGGACAACAACGCCATCGACCGTGGCCAGGATCGCTTGCGTGCCGTCGCCAAAGGCGAGCGTGATCTGGAGAACGCCGAGGACCGTACCGAAGGCGCCAGGCCCGTCTACACCATCCCCGAGAATTCGACGCTGATGGGCTCGATCGCCATGACCGCGCTGATTGGCCGGGTGCCGGTGGACGGCACAGTGAACGATCCCTATCCGTTCAAGGTGCTAGTGGGGCCAGACAACCTCACCGCCAACGGCATCGACCTGCCGGACGTGGTCGGCGCGGTCATGAGCGGCACCGCCGCCGGTGACTGGACGCTGTCCTGCGTGCGCGGCCAGGTCGAGTCAATCACCTTTGTCTTCATCGACGGTACCGTCCGCACGGTGCCGCAGCCGCAGAAGGTCGTCAGCCGCAATCGCAGCAGCACCCAGATATCGGACACCGAGAAGATCCGCGGCGGCCTGGGCTACATCTCCGACCCGTACGGCATTCCGTGCATTTCCGGCGAGCGCCGCTCCAACGCCCAGCAGTACCTGGGCAGCCAGAGCCTGATCACCGCAGCCGGCGCCGGCTTTGCCGCGGCCTTGGGCAGCGAGCAGACCAACACCTCATTCATCAATTCGGCCAGCGGCAGCCTGGGCCTGTCCCAGAACAGCGGCAACAGCGCGCTCAACTCAGTGATCAGCGGGGGCATTGGCGACATTCGTGAGTGGATCAACAAGCTCTACGGTGAAGCCTTCGCCGCCATCTACGTGCCGCCCGGGGCGAAAGTGGCCCTGCACCTGGACCACGAAATCAGCATCGACTACGAACCTAAAGGCCGGAGAGTGAACCATGAAAGCCCATCCGTCTCGGTACTGGATCTGGATTAGCCTGCTGCTCGGCCTGCAACTGGCCGGCTGCTCCACCAGCAAAGAGGAAATGCTGCCCCACGGCGATCACACCATGCTGGATATCTGGAACGGCGGTGGCTCGGTCGGTACACAGCAACAACTGCTGGAGGCGCGCGGCGAACTGCGTCGGCCGGTGCTGGACCCCGAACGCCTGATCAACGACCAGAGTGCCTACACGCGCACGGCGGCCAACGAAATCCGTGCCCAGTTTCCGCGCCTGCCCAACCCAGACTTGGTCATGTACGTGTACCCACACCTGGCCGGTACCCAACAGACGCCGGTGCCTGGCTATTCGACCGTGTTCCCGTTGTACGAGAGGGTCCAATACGCGCTGCCCGGCGAGCGCCTGGACGATCTGTGATGACCGATGACGCGAGTCGCGACCCTCCTCGCTGGCAGCCCTGGCGCGCTGCGCAACGTCGGCGCGCCACGCTGGCAGATGAGGCTGCCCAGTACGCGCACAACCCCAGCTTCGCCGACCACCTGCCCTGGGTCGAGTATCTGGAAGAGGAGCAGTCCATTCTGCTCGACGACAACCGTTCCGTGGGCGCCGTGTTCGAACTGCAACCAATCGGCACCGAGGGCCGTGAGCCCGAGTGGCTAATGGCCGCACGCGACGCCCTGGAAGATGCGCTGCAGGACAGCTTCGACGAGTTCGACCAGGCGCCCTGGGTGGTGCAGTTCTTCTGCCAGGACGACAGTGACTTTGCCCCGTACCTTGAACGCCTGGAACGCTATATCGCGCCGCGCGCGCGAGGTACGCCGTTCACCGAGGCCTTCCTCACGTCGATGCAACGCCACCTCGACGCCGTCGGCAAACCGGGCGGGTTGTTCGACGACCATGTGGTGTCTCACCTCCCCTGGCGCGGCAGCAACCGGCGGATTCGCCTGGTGGTCTACCGCTGGCTGGGGGAGCAGGCCGACGAAGATGGGCAGAACCCGGTCCAGCTGTTGAGCCGCACCTGCGACCGCCTGGTGGCTTCGCTGCAGGCCTGCGGGGTCAGCCCTCGACGCCTGACTGGGCGTGACTTCTACGCTTGGTTGCTACCTTGGTTCAACCCAGCTCCTGCCCTCACCGACGAAACGCCTGCCGCGTTCTATCTACGTGTGCCCTACCCGGAGACGGAGGGCAGCGAGGAGCTGCCGCTGCCGTTCGACCACGACTTCGCCGAGCGGCTGTTCTTCCACGAACCGCGCTCCGACGGCGAGCAGGGTCTGTGGTACTTCGATCAGCAACCCCACACCGTGATGGTGGTCGACAAGCTGCGCAGACCGCCGCATATCGGCCAGCTGACCGGTGAGACGCGCAAAGGCGAGGCGTTGAACGCCTTGTTCGATCAATTGCCCGAGCAGGCGGTGCTGAGCCTGACTCTGGTGATCACGCCCCAGGATGTGCTCGAGGAGCAGCTCAACCGCCTGGCGCGCAAAGCCATCGGCGAGAACCTCGCCTCGACCCAGACCCGCCAGGACGTGGAAGAAGCCCGCGCGCTGATTGGCCGCCAGCACAAGCTCTACCGCGGCACGTTGGCGCTGTACTTGCGCGGCGCTGATGAACAACAGCTGCGCCAGCGTTCGGTCCAGGCTGCCAACGTCCTGCTCGGCGCCGGCCTGCAGCCGGTGCGCGACGGCGATGAAGTAGCCGCCTGCAACAGCTATTTGCGCTGGTTGCCGATGGTCTACAACCCGGCACGGGACACACGCAATTGGTACACCCGGCTGTTGTTTGCTCAGCACGTCGCCAACCTGCTGCCGCTCTGGGGACGCAGCATCGGTACCGGCAATCCGGGCATCACCTTCTTCAACCGCGGTGGCGCGCCGCTGTCATTCGACCCGCTGTCGCGCTTTGACCGCTCCATGAACGGCCACCTGCTGTTGTTTGGCCCGACCGGCGCCGGCAAGTCAGCCACCCTGGTCTCGATCCTGATGCAGGTCATGGCCGTGTACCGGCCGCGACTGTTCATCGTCGAAGCTGGCAACTCCTTTGGCCTGCAGGGCGACTACTTCGCCACGCTCGGGTTGTCCGTCAACAAGGTTCAGCTCAAACCGGGCAGTGATGTGAGCCTGGCGCCGTTCGCCCATGCCCGGCGCCTGATCGAGCATCCGGACCAGGTCGCCAGCTTGTCGACTGAAGACCTGGATGAGTCCACGCCGGACAGTGATGAGCAGCGCGATGTGCTGGGCGAGTTGGAGATCACCGCGCGGCTGATGATCACCGGCGGCGAAGCCAAGGAAGAGGCGCGCCTGACCCGGGCGGACCGCAGTCTGATCCGCGAGTGCATCCTCGATGCCGCCCGGTACTGCGCGACGACTGAGCAGCAGGTGCTGACCCGCCATGTGCGCGATGCCCTGCGTAAGGTCGCCAGCGACACCCACCTGCCCGACAAACGCCGTGAGCGTGCGCAGGAGATGGCCGAGTCCATCGACCTGTTCTGCCAGGGGTTTGAAGGTGCCCTGTTCGACCGGCCCGGCACACCCTGGCCGGAGAGCGACGTGACGATCGTCGACCTCGCCACGTACGCCCGTGAGGGTTACGAGGCGCAGATGTCCATCAGCTACATCAGCCTGATGAACACGGTGAATAACATCGCCGAGCGCGATCAGTACCTGGGGCGACCGATCATCATGGTCACCGACGAAGGCCACATCATCACCAAGAACCCGTTGCTGGCCCCCTTTGTGGTCAAGGGCACGAAGATGTGGCGCAAGCTCGGCGCCTGGTTCTGGCTGGCGACGCAGAACATGGCCGATTTGCCCGACGCGGCGCAGACCATGCTCAACATGATTGAGTGGTGGATCTGCTTGAACATGCCGCCAGCGGAAATCGAGGAGATTGCCCGCTTCAAAAAGCTCACGCCGGCGCAGAAGGCACTGCTGCTCTCCGCGAGCAAGGCCTCGGGCAAATACACCGAGGGCGTGGTCCTGTCGAAGAACCTGGAGACGCTGTTCCGGGCGGTGCCACCGAGTCTGTACCTCGCGTTGGCCATGACCGAGCCCGAGGAAAAAGCCCAGCGCTGGCGGTTGATGGAGGAGGAGCAACAGTCAGAGCTTGAAGCCGCCCTGCAGGTCGCGGCGGAGATCGATCATCTGCGGGGCATGTCATAGTTGCTCCAGCACCACCGGCTTGCAGCCCATACCACCGGCCCAGTCCTACAGTGATATGAGTGGCAGCTCAAGTTTGTGCGGCCCTCTAGGACAGTCTTAGGATTTGGCCGCTTCCGCACCGATCACGCAAAACGGGCTCAAACCTTAGCGTTCACCGTTGAGGCCACTTTTACGCGAAGGTAAGGTGATGGTCTGCGCCATGCATCTGAGTGAGGATTCTGTGCGCTGATATGAGCGCCGTCCTACCTTGATACCGACTGCCACCTCCACCCTCCCAGGCCGTTCCGAGCCAATCCTCCTAATCTTCGAGCAATGCCCATTCCCTGCCGGCGTCTGCGAGCTCGAGCATCTCTGCCAAATCTTCATCGCTGATCTCCCGCCGGCGATGGGCGGCATACGCCATCTCGTACAGCACCAACGCACGGCCGCACGGATCAGCTTGAAGGGCCGTCTGATCATTCAGTTCAGCAGCCACGCCGCAGGAAGGCTCAGCATTTGACTGTCCACAACTGATCGATCCTGGTCGTAAACGATTGGCTCATCATTTCCCTTCTCATCCCCCATTCCGGCGCCACCGGCACACTACCGGCGCGCATCGTCCCCCTTCCCCAGCGCTCGTTGATGTTGTCCATCACCTGCATCAGCCGGTCACACGCAACTGACTGCTTCAGCGCAAACAAATCCTCCGAAAACTCGCCGGGCTGCCGCAGGTCCATCAGCAGGACCTCTGCCTTGCTGTACCGGAACCCTTGCCGAAAGACCCGGGCGACTGCGTCGGTGGCCAGTCTGGTCATCAGTAGCGTGTCGCAGGTTGGGTATGGCAGCTCCACCAGAGCGCCCTGGGCGTGATGGGCCTCGTCCGGATTGAACATCCCCGTGCGGATGCTCACGCGCATTCGCTTGCACACCGAACCTTGGGAGCGGAGCTTCTCTGCCGCTCGCCCGACGTAGGTGGCCACGGCTTGCTTGATTGGCGCCAGCTCGGTTAGCCGCTTGCCAAACATCCGGCTGCAGCAGATTTCTTGTTTAGGCGGTTCGACCTCATCCAGTTCGAGGCAGGGCGTGCCGGCCAGCTCGCGGGCAGTCTTTTCCACCACCACGCTGAACTTCTGCCGAAGTGTCCAAGCGTCGGCCTTGGCCAAGTCCATGGCCGTCCGGATGCCCATCGCCTCAAGGTGAGCCGTCATCCGCCGGCCAATGCCCCATACCTCCTTCACCTCGGTATTGCGCAGCACCCAATCGCGCTTGAACGGATCAGTGATGTCCACCACTCCGCCGGTCTGCGCCTGGAGGCGTTTAGCCGTATGGTTAGCCAGCTTGGCGAGCGTCTTTGTGCTGGCGATACCGACACCGACCGGGATGCCCGTGCACTGGAAAATTCTCGATCGAACCTTTCGCCCGAACTCGGTCAGGTTTTCAGGAATGCCGGATAGGTCAGCGAAGCATTCATCGATGCTGTAGACCTCAGTCGCCGGCACCATCGATTCGATCAGCGTCATAACCCGCTCGCTCATGTCGCCGTACAAAGCGTAATTGCTGCTGAACGCCACGACGCCGTGCCGGCGAAGCTTTTCCTTCGCCTGAAAATAAGGCTCCCCCATCTTCACGTAGGGCTTCGCGTCGTAAGACCTGGCGATCACACAGCCGTCGTTGTTGCTCAGTACGACAATCGGCGTTCTGGCCAGATCCGGCCGGAAGACGCGCTCACAGCTTGCGTAAAAGCTGTTGCAATCAATGAGCGCGAACACCGGCTCACTGCGCATGATCACGGACGCTGTACCGGACCACACCCCAAACGACCAGGTCGTCACCTTCCATGATGTAGCGTGGGGGATACGCTGGGTTTTCCGATTTGAGGATTACCACCCCGTCACGACGGTGAAGCCGTTTGCATACCGGCTCGCTGTTGACAGCCGCAATGACGATATCGTCGTGCTCTGCTTCCCGCCCCCGGTCTACGATGACGATATCTCCGGAATAGATACCGGCGCCCTGCATGCTATCGCCCTCCACTTTCACCAGATACACATGCGGCGCACGGAGGTCGAATAGCTCATCGAGGGAAATATGGCCTTCCAGGTGATCCGCTGCAGGCGACGGGAAGCCGGCAGGAACGCGAAACGAATACAGAGGTAAGGGTTCAGTGCCGCCGGCGGGCACGCCCAAGAATGTGATGGTCATGATGGAAGGTCCAATGCAAACTGTATGCATATACAGTAGATATGGCATTGGGTGCTCGGTCAATCCTGGGCGATGAAAATTCTGACAAGCGAGAGGCAGGCTATGTGCGGACGGTACTCGATGTATGAGTCGATGGATCACTATCTGCGCCAGCTATCGCTGGATCTGGTGGTGGTCAATGGATATGACCACGAGCCAATCAGCCGCTTCAACGTGGCGCCTTCGACGCGTGTCGAAATCATTCGCCAGATTGATGAAGGACTGAGTGTGGATCGCGTCAAATGGGGATGGTCGCCATCTTGGGCAAAGGGGAAACGTCCCGACCCGATCAATGCTCGAGCAGAAACGGTGATGACGGGGAGGTTCTTCAAGGGGTTGTGGCCAGGCGGTAGAGCGCTAGCCCCTGCAAATGGCTGGTTCGAGTGGATCCCGGACCCAGCAGACCCCAAGCGAAAGCAGCCGTACTATATCACGAGCGCCGACGGCGGCCCGCTTTTCTTCGGCGCGCTTGCTGAGGTGCACCAGGGAATCGAACCGGACGACCGCGATGGATTCGTGGTTATCACTGCAGCTGCGGATCAAGGCTTGGTCGACATCCACGACAGGAAGCCCCTGGTACTTGCACCTGAGCTGGCAAGAGAATGGTTGCACCCAGGCACATCACCCGAACGCGCTGCGGCGATCATAGAGACGGGATGCCGCCCGGCAGAGGATTTTCGATGGTACCCGGTCGGCAAGGCTGTCGGTAACGTGCGCAATCAAGGGTCACAGCTGATTGAGCCGGTGAGTGAGCAGGGCCACCAAGGCCGCCAAGGCGACCTAGAGCTTTGAGTTGGTATTCATTCACAGCCTGATACTGCGACTGGGCGATCTGTTAGAGTTGCCTGCTGTCACTCTGCCTACGTTTTGATGAACCTCACGGATATGGATCATGACACCCGATTGGAATTGGTTTTTCAGCACACTATCGCAATCAACTGCTGCCATCGTAGGTATCATCGGCGCATTCATTATTGCCAAGATATTTGCAAACCAAGCGTCGTTCTCCGAAAAAAACAACAGAATGAAAACTCTTGTTGTTGAGTCCAAAAAGATTCTCGACAGAATCGACACAATTGCATTCGACTGGTACAATCGAGAAAAGAACTCAGCCGCATATAGCAGTGCCGCGCGAAAGATAGACGAACTAGATTACGAGGAAGCTTCAGAAGTCACAGATGAGATGCTCCTAGAAATTTACGACGACGCTGGTTTCTCTAAGTTTTCAGAGAGAGAGCCAATACTTGATAAATTGCGTGAAGAAGCTAACAACGTTTGCCAGCTAAATCTCGATAAACGTCTTCGGAAAGAAGCAGCTGAGCGGGCCAAAGAGGAAAGCGCTAGCGGACAGCTGACGGGCCTGGCTCAGTTCGCCGCAATGATGCGCTCCAACACAGAAATGTTTAACTTCGATACACGCAAAACGGTGTTAGATGTCGCGGGGCTCAATACACCTTGGGTCGAGCTGCGTAAGGAAAGGGAGTTGATCACCGCATGTCATTTAGAGGCAAAACATCATGCCAGAGTGATAAGTGATTTCCTTGAATCTGTAAGAGGCAATCCAGAATCCCCACCCCAGATAACCTGGTCACTACTTTTTGTTGGAGGCATATTCCTCGCCGGCGTTATCTATCCGTTAACATTCATGCCGGCCGTCAGCACTCCCAACGTCGCCTTCACGTGGGCGGAGTTAAGCGCTGCATTTCTTTCAGTTAAAGGGGGTTTGCTTTCCCTGCTGGCCGCTGCTTTTTCTTTTGTTTTCTTGATGTTCACCCGCACAAATATCTCGATGAAGTACGCGAAGGAAGATATTGAAAAGCTGGAAAAATTATCTCTAGCCAACAATTACTGCGAGTACTTTAAATATCTTGAGTCAAATCCTGATGAGTAGACGAAGCCCGTCGGCGGGAGGGGGATGAGTGCTTTGGCCTGCGCATGCCGACATCTGGGCCTGCGCAGAATGCTTCAAAGCGAATTCCTTCCTCTTTCGATCACCCTCTAATGCCTTGCTCGACTCCTAATAAGTAACGCTTTTGGGCATCATCCAAGACTGTTGTAAAGTGCTCGTTAAAGAACCCTCGCATAAACAGCGTCATACCAGGCACCAGAGGCTTACCCGGCTCTAAAGTTCTAGTCACCATTTCTGCAAAATCATCGCAAATCAAAATAGTTCGATAAGCGACCATAGCTAGAGCTGGCATTAGCGGTACAAAATCCCCAGAAACTCTTTCTTTGTCATACCAGACCCCCATACCAACAAAAGGGCTATCATGAAAATTCAACAGGTAATCATGATCACCTTCAAAAACAGTCTGGACCTGGGAGCCATTATGGATAATATTGTCACGAAAAACTCTTATTTTTTGAAAAAAATCGACATGCCGAAGATAGAATTTAGCCCATACTGATGGTAGGCCAAACCTAGACTCAAGTTCCTCCTGAGTTGACAACTTCCCCTGAAACCAAACCATTTCACGAAATGAAGTTTTCAGCTTTTTCTTTTGAAGCGCATATTCTTCTTTAAACCTAACTTTCTCCCACAGTTTTGCCACAACCTCCTGAAACAAATCGATCATACTCCTACAGATAGAGAACACATACTCAATCTCGGTGATAATCATTCGTCCCGCGCCCAGACCTATCGAGCCTCTAGTCTTATGGATATGAGCGACTTTAGCGAGACTTGCAGAAAGATTAAACAAATCGTCCTGAATTCCTGCAATGGGCTTCTTGAGTTCAGAAAAGCTTGCCCTCTGCAGAATAAAGTCAAGGAAACTCAGGAACAAGTCCGTAGGTCGTTCCGGAACTGTTCCATAGTAGCAACCCTCAGCCGGTATGGTGCCAGTCTCCTCTAAATTCCCACCTCCTACGTGCAACCAACTTCGCCACTTCCCCTCATCAAAGAAAATCAGCGACCCAAAGAACTTACCTCCCGCTTGTGACATATCAAAATACGGTATGTCGGACACTTTAATTAAATTAGCCACCGGCATAAAATTCGGACTTACTTAACCTGCTTAGAAAAAGTAGCAATTTAATAGAACAGACATACTTAGATCAACACTTACACAATGAATTTAACAGTCTGGGCCCCCGTGCAGGGGTCCTCCCCAGGGGAGGACCCAAAAAATCGGAGGGCGCCGCCCGGGCCAGCATCCGCCGGTGGTCACTGCCCCGTTTCGCCGCTGGCCGGAGGCACCCGCTCCAGCCCCAGACGCTTCGCGGCCCAGCGCATGTAGAGGTTGATAGCAACATCGGCGCCAGCTATCGCAGCCAAGCAACCAACCGCTGCTGCCGCCCAGACCGAAACGCCGAGGGCGTACAGCAGCATGTTGGTCGAAAGCCCGCAGGTCACACAGGCACCAGAGCGCAACGCCAACCGGCGAAACAGCCCCCAACCGCGAGCACCCGCCATATCCGCCCGCCACATCTCTCCCGAAACACCACCGACCAGGGACAGCACGATCACCATCCAGATCGGCAGGTCGGCTAACGTTTGTTGCTCGCTGTTCATGTAAGCCTCATTGGCAAAGCACGACGCCGGAAAAAGAAAACCCCGCCTGATGGCAGGGTTCTCGTTGCGCCGAAAGGTATGAGCGGATTACCGATGAGGTCCCGGCCGAGATCCTCGAAGTCAAACGACCACCTTTGCCTCATTGCGCTCAGCATTCGATAACGCGATACAGGAGTACATTTGGACTCCTGCCCTACTGCCTTATCAGCCCCTTTTATCTGGCCACTTACTAATACGATCGTCCTGGTCGCGGTTTGTCGACCCACCACCTGCCTCGGATACACGATGCTGAAACTTGGCGCACGGATGCACACCGCTGCCACCTGCCGAGCGTTGCCCATGAACGTCACCGCCTTCACCCGAAGCAAAGCGCCGAAATCCAGAAAGGCTCGCCGTGGCCGTGCCTTCACCGCGGCTGCTCTGCTGGTGGCCGCTGAGCAGTGTCTGGCATTGACCACGCCAACGCTCATCGCCTCCGTCTCTTCGCTGCAGTGCCTGGAGTACCGGGTCGTCGGCATCTGCTACTGGCTGCTCTGTACACCCTTCGGCTGCACGGTTCGAACCTCACCGAAGATCCGTCACTTCATTCCCGAGCTGGTGGTATCGAGCTATGCCGACACCGGCGCCAATCCCTGGAGCGAGATGTCGGCGCTGTCGGCGCCGACGCCGGCGTCGCAAGGGGGGGGCAGCCTGATCACGCCTTCGCCGCAGCGCGATAACCTGCCCAGGTTCAAGAATATCGACGGCATTGGCCATCCCGGCGGGGCAGCCCTCACAGCTCTCGCGCATAAATTCGGTTATGCGTGCCCAAGCGGAGCCGTACCGTTTGCGCCCTACTACCTCAGCACGCTCGACCCGTTGGCGTGGCGCCAGGCGATCCCCGAGTCCGTCTACCCACAGGCACTGGTCCCGGGGATGCGCGAGATCGGCAACCAGGCACTCGGAGACATGTGGGGCAGCGTGTATCCGCGACACGGCTTTCTGGTGCAGCCTGATGATTTCAAGGCGGCTGCCGTGATGGCCCAGCGCGCCAGCGACTTCATTACCCGCGTCGGCCAGCCGCACGTTTATCTGCCGCTGCAGCCGATGCCGGCTCCCGGCTACTGGCCGCCGCAGCCGGTGATGGAGAACAACGTCAACAACCACCGCTGGCAGTTGCTGGTCCCGGTGATCCAGAGCACCTGCGCCATCTTCCCCAGCCCAACGATCCAGAGCGCCGACGGTGCCTATGCCTGGTCGCTGTGGCGGCCCTACCGCTGCTGCCAGCGTATGGGCCAAACGTTTCTGTTCAGCATCGACTTTGATGGAGGTCAGTAATGAGCAAGCTCTCGCTCGGTTTGGTGTGCTTACTCATATGTGCCGCAGGTCACGCCGCTGACAACGGCTACCACCTCGGTGACCAAGCGCCGGTCCTGGACGACCGTGTGATGTACACCATCGGCGGCGGTTCGGCGGCTGGTGCGCCCTCCTCGCTCTACCGCCCCAGTGGCCTCGGTGTGGGCATGTCCTGGCGGGCCAACATGATGTGCGGAAACATGAACCTCTCAAACACCCTGCAGAATCAGCTCAATGGCGCCACCCAAGGCTTCCAGCAGATCATGGGCAACGTCATCCAGAACGCCACACAAGCGGTCATGTCGCTACCGGCGATGATCATTCAGCGCGCCAACCCTGGGCTGTATGAGCTGCTGAGCAATGGCGTGCTGCAGGGGCGCATCGACTTCGATCGTTCCAAACTCACCTGCCAGGCAATGGCCGCGAAAATGGCCGACAAGGTCGACCAGGCCGGCTGGGGCGCGCTGGCTCAGAACCAGGAAATGCAGCACAACCTCGAGCAGTCCGGCGGCGATGCCGTAATGGCGGTGAAGGATACCGAGTCGAACAACGGCAACAAGGGCGTCAGCTGGGTCGGTGGGCAGAAAGCTGGCGGCAACGGCCAGCAACCTATCCGGGTGACCTCGGACGTGGTCAAGGCCGGCTACAACCTGCTGCACAACCGGGCCGTCGAGGACACCTCCGCCGTCGGCTCGGCTTGCCAGAATGGCGCCATCTGCCAAGCCTGGTCGAGCCCCGAGGAGGCCTCGGAATGGGCGACACGGGTGCTCGGTGAATCCGAGGTGGAAACCTGCGATGACTGCGAGACGTTGCGCGTAACCGCCGGGACAGGCCTGTCGCCGTTGATCCAGGAAACCTACACGGAACACTTGGAAGGCTTGCAGCGCATGGTCTCTGACGCCGACCAGCCTACCCCAGAGAACCTCAGCAAGGTCTCCAGCCCCTTGTTGCAGGTCTCGCGCGGCGTCATCGAGGGGCTGCGCGATGATCCCGACCAGAACTTGCTGGCCCGGCGCCTGGCCAGTGAGACCGCGCTGTCCAGCGTGATCTACAAGGCGATGCTGCTGCAGCGCACGCTGTTCGCTGGCAGCCATGAGCCGAACGTGGCGTCGGCGCAGCCCGCCACTACCGCCCTCAACAGCAACGTCGAAACCCTGGAACGGGAGATCCGGCTGCTGCAAACCGAGCTGCAGGTACGCCAGTCGCTGGCCACCAATACCGCCAGCCTGGTTCTTGATCGCCACGCCGGCGGTGCCGACGCCTCGCGCAGCATCGATCAGCGCGACCCGATGCCGGACCGACTGCGCCGGGCTGAACAGGAGAAGAGCACGCCATGATCACGTCATCTATGAGATCACTGATCGTCCACATGCTGCTGATCATCGGCGCCATGCTGATCATGTGGCTGATTGCCTGGATGGCACTACAACTGCCCGCCGCACAACTGGATTGGCTCGCACCAACCCGGGCAACTGCCGCCTACTTCGCGTGGTGGCGCATCCTGCTGTACACCCTGATCTTCACCGGTTGGGCCGCAGCGTTGCGCATGCGGCCTTCGCCTGTGGACCAGCAACGGCTAAAGCGTATCGGGTTGATCGGCTTCAGCTCGATCATCCTGGTCGAACTGTCTCGCGTGTGAGGTGCGGCCATGAACATGAGCACCAACAGCTACCTTGAGTACTACCTGTCGCTGCTGGCCTGGATCATCAACAACGGCATCTGGAATACGCTGGTGGACACCGGGCTGTTCGCCGCCCCCTTCGGTGCGGTCATCCTGCAGGAATGGCTGTCGGCCCGCCAACAGGGTGCTGACGAAGGCAACAAAGGCCTGCTGTCGATCCCTCGCGTCGAGAACCGGTTGTGGATGAGCTACGTGGTCATTCTGTTCGGCTGCATGCCGTTCTTCCCGCTGAACCTGTCCTCCGTGACTTTTGACGATGCCGCGAGCCAGCGCTGTGGCGTGTCCATGGCCAGGCCCGCCGACACGGCCTGGGGTACGACCTTCAACACCATCGGCGAGAAGTCAGCGAACGTGCCGGTGTGGTGGTTCCTCGTGCATGCCATGAGCAAAGGCATCACCGCCGCGGCGACCGCATCGATTCCGTGCGCGCCCGACATCCGAGCGATGCGCATGGAGATCGACAGCTCGCGCATCAATGACCAAGTGCTGCTGCAGGAAGTCGCCGACTTCACCCGAGACTGCTATGGCTTTTCGCGCTCGCGGCTGTTCACCAATCGCCCCGAGCTGGACGAGTCGCAAAGTTACGATGCGTCCTGGATAGGCTCGACCTACCTGCTCAACACACCGGGCTACTACGATACCGATCGCTCGCGGATGCCCCGTGTCGATTGGCCGTACGACGAGACCCGGGACACCTCCCTGCCTCAGCTTGATAACGGCGCTGGCTACCCTACCTGCAAGCAGTGGTGGAGCGACGGCACGATCGGACTGCGCGATCGCTTGGTGGCCGAGGTCGATCCATCACTGCTATCGCAGCTACGGGGCTGGCTGACGGGGCGCACCTCTACGGAGGTCGAAGACGCCACCTTACGCGAGCTGGTAAGCCCACGGCAGCAATCATTAAGCATGGCACCTGGGCAGGTGTTTCAGGACTACGGCAGCAGCGCCCGCGGCGGTTCGCTGACGCAAGGACTGAACAACCTAGCCACCAACACCGGCCTGGCCTTGGGCTCGTTCAGCAACTTCCCAGCGATGAATGCACTTCGCGCGGCATTGCCGATGGTCCAGGCCTTTTTGATCATGGGCACGATCATCAGTCTGCCGCTGGTACTGTTGATCAGCACCTACCAGCTCAAGGCGCTCATGACGATTACATTCGCGCTATTCACCCTGCACATGCTGACTTTCTGGTGGGAGCTCGCGCGCTGGATCGACTCGAGCATGCTGGAAACGCTGTATAACCAGGTATCGGCCACAGACCAGGCACTGTTGTCGTTGCCGACAGCAGGGTTCATGGATGGGACAGTCACCGCGCAGGTGATTGAGTACGTAATGGGTGCAATGTTCGTAGTGCTGCCGATGTTTTTCCTCGGCGTCATGAGTTGGGCGGGATACAACGTGGGTAGCGGTATGCAAACGCTCCTCACCCGGGGAACAGAAGGTGCTCAGGTACAAGCAGAGAAAGGATCCTCACAGGTCATGTCCGGTGCCCGCAGACTGAAATAACCAATCACCTGGGGGCTCCATTGTCGTCGTACATTTCTGGGAATCTAAGATGATGTTGAGGGTGGCTCATTTCATGGATCCGGGGCTGTCTCTCAGTGCTGATTGGCAGCGCGGCAATGGTCCACACAGTAAGCATCCCGAGCGCGAGAGAAATCGCAACTGAAGCAACGGCGAGCATCAGAATCAACTTAATTACATAAAAGCCAATTTTGCGATACTTGAACGGCACGGAGGCCAGAACGCTGGAGTTCAAAACCTTGGATTCGAATCTGTTTACCACTCGGCCAGCACCAACCGCAGCGCGAATGAGATACTTGCCGATGCCGGTCCGGCCAGAAGTCGAGGATGCTGGAGTCGACATTTGATTGCCTCCGATACCCTTCACTGCGATCGCGCTCAAGCCGCTACCGCCAATTTGGATCCAAGCTCTAGCTTACTCCTCCCTCACTAAATTCCTTGACCGTTGATCACTTGGACAACGCGGATTATTCGCCAATGGCGCTCATTGGATCGCGACCGCTGATTCCACCGAAAAACGCCATTGACGCTATATCGGTTCGCTTGGTACACCAATTGTGCAATCGCTGGTTTTCCAGCACCCAGGTAGCCATAACCTTTGAGGCTACGTCACGCATGTGATGGTTACCCCGAAATGCGATTCGCGTTCGGCAGCTCGCATGGTCACCATTCCCCGGTGATGAACGCTCTCTAATCCCCCGGGCTCACTGAGCCTGCGTCTTCGATGCACTTTACTCACATCCATTCCAGTGCTGGGAACTCTCCCACACGGGACGGCGTTCCTCCGCACCCTCTGGAGGATCTCATCATGCTGCGTTTCACAGGCACTGAACTTCACGCCGTGTTGGCCGAGGCTGGTATCAATGGTTGCAGATTGATATTGGTGAAAGACCACGGTGTTTACCTCATGTCCGAGATCGGCGAAAGCAAACCGGATGGCGGTGGCCGCAAACGCGTGGCCTATGCCACTGGCTGCAACCCCAACGTCGACGACTTCGACACCTGGTGGAATCGCGCCTGCGATGAATTCGGCGGCGATGATTTTGCCGAGTACTTCGACATCGATGATCCTGTCCTCGCCAGCCTTCGCGGCACTGCAGGATCGCTGGTGGTTGAGGCCACCTCCACCCACCTGTACCTGGCCGCCGAGGTTGATTCGGCAGGCGAATCTTGAACACAGAAGCGAGCTCCACGCGTACCCAGGGCGGCACCTTAACCGGGCCTCTCTGGGCGCCTCTCGCATCCTTCTTCAGTTGGTTGAAGATCGCCGTTTGTCAGGAATCCAAGGACGGAAGTCTTCGCTGGAACTCCCTGGATAGAGCCCTCTATATGAGGTTTAGATCGGAGATTGACCCCACGTCCAAGCGCGGTTTAATACATGGACGCACCCTGCTCAATGCCTTGTTCAGATTGAGCAGGTCCACGCACGAACCTCACCTGAGGGGTCGCGGGATCAGCTACGCGGAGGTCCCAATGTCCAGGATGAAGCGCTTTTCCGATGCGGTGGTGCTGAGCCCAGGCGTTTGGCAGCAGTTCATCGCACCTGCCACAGGCGAGGAACCGATTGGACTGTCAGCCATACGCTTGGCAGATCTGCTCAACAGCGTGCTGACCTCGGTACCGCCTACCTCACACTGCCCCATTGAGCTGCAACTCGACCACTCGCGGTACAAGGACATTTCAGTCTCTGCTCACCTGCCGCAGCTCCAGCTGGCTCGCATCACGCCACGCAGCGGCCCGGCTTTTCTGTTCGTCCGGCTGCCCGGCGAAATCGGAGTAGATATCGCCAGCTACTGACCCTGTCAGCACCGCTTCTGCCTCACTTACCCCACCGGGAACCCTTCCCGGCCGGGCAGCGTTCCCCCTACACGCCCGGAGAACGCCATGTCAGATGTCTATCTGGATGTCACCAACAAGATCGTCAGCGCCTTGAGCCAAGGCGTGATCCCCTGGATCAAACCCTGGACCACCACCGGTTCAAATGCTGACTCCCCTTTTCCAATCAACGCCATCACCAGACGCCCCTACGCCGGCATCAACATTCCACTGCTGTGGGCCGAGGCGCGCCTGCGAGGTTTCACTCAGGATCGCTGGCTCACCTTCAACCAGGCACGCAAAGCTGGTGGCCATGTACGCAAAGGCGAGCAATCCACCCTTGCAGTGTTGTACAAACCGATGAGCAAGGAGGCGCACGACGAGGACGGCCAGGTCGTTCGCGATGAACAGGGCAACATCAAGATGGTGCAGTTCGCCCTCTTGCGCACGCACTGCCTGTTCAACATCGAGCAGACCGAAGGCTTGCCTGGCGAGGAGCCGGACCCCGTTGAGCACACAGAGCTGCCCGCGTTTATCGACCATGCCCCGGCCGAGCAACTGCTGCTAGCCAGCGGCGCGGAGATCGAGCATTGCTATGGCGATAGCGCGTTCTATCAACCGCTACGCGATCGCATCCAGCTGCCCACCAAGGCGCAATTCGAGGACGTCGGCAGCTACTACGCGACGGCCCTGCACGAGCTGACTCACTGGTCGGGTCATCGATCGCGCCTGAATCGCGATGGCATCACCGGCGGGCACGCGTTCGGCTCCGCAGCTTATGCCTTTGAGGAACTGGTCGCGGAAATGGGTGCAGCGTTTCTCTGCGCATTGACTGGTACGCATGGAGAGTTACGCCACGAGGAGTACCTGGCCTCCTGGCTGAAGATCCTCAAGGAAGACAAGCGAGCGATCTTCCGCGCCAGTGGCTTGGCCCGTGAGGCCTCGGAGTACTTACTGGCACTGCAACCCGATCACACCACTGAAGCGCCGGAGCGACTCACGGCGTAATTTCCCTCAACCAGCAAAAAGGCCCGGATTTGGGGCCTTTGTTTTGCCTGCAGCGCAGTGGATCGGCCGCTGCAAATGCACAGTCGATTACTGCAGCCAGCTCTCAACGGTATCCGAGCCGTGCTCCTGCTTCCACTGCTTGAGGATCTTGTGATTGCCACCCTTGGTCTCCACGACCTCGCCACTGTGCGGGTTCTTGTAGCGCTTGACCTCGCGCGGCTTGCGCTGAGCGCCGCTCGACGCGCTTGCGGCACTCACGCTCACACCCTTGGCCGGATCCAGAATAGTGATCACCTGGCGCAGGCTCATGCCGTACTCTTCCAGCAGGGCTTTCAGCTTTTGTTCAAACTCGATCTCCTGCTTCAGGCCGGAATCGTTTTTCATCGCATCCAGCTGTTGAAGTTGCGCGGCCAGCTGCGCTTCCAGTGCTTTGAATTCGGCAAGTTTGGACATGAGAGATCTTTCCTAAGTATGAGACATGTGAAGGCATAGTAACTGAGACAAACTCAATATCCGAGTATTAATTCCCAATCTAAGAGTCATTTGATGCTCATTAATTGCAAAGCTCTGTGACAGATCAGTCAGCCAAGTTCTGGCAAAGGTGCGCCACTACTTCGCGAGGCGCCGCGCTGTTGCCAATCTTGAACAAGATCTCGCGCTGGCTGCGCGGTAACCTTTTCGCACAGCGCTTGGCGGCAGACCGAATGGCAGCATCAGTGCCATGAATTCGGTCCGCCAGCAGCACGATCAATACAGCATCACTCAGCGTCATCAGCGCCCTTGGTCAGAAACATGATGCCGGGCAGTTTACCCCCACTCGAAAAGGTCGGCTATGCCGATCGGCCGGCTAACCCGACGCGCCAGACTTCGGATTATCGCACTCGCGAAAAAGGCCAGGGCGGTAAAGGGTAATGGTGTCACTGGAAGGGGGCGCAAGGGTAAGAGGCTTATCCGAAAAGGCAAAAGGACCTTTTGAACGCAAAGCAGGTACTGCGATGAAACGCTGGTGGTTCAAACCGCAAAAAGGCCTTCCCGAGGAGGCCACCCCCGCCGCCGAGGGCTTTCATCAGCCACTGTCGGCGGAATCACTGCTTGCTGCTGGCCACCGCAAAAGGCTGCTCGAGCGCATCTGGCAATATACGGCCCTCTCCCCGCTACAGTTCGAACAACTCTACCTCGAACCGATTCGTCGCTACGCCAGCTATGTACAGCAACTACCGGCTAGTGAGAGCCACCACCATGCCTATCCAGGTGGCATGCTCGACCACGGCTTGGAGCTGATAGCGTGCAGCCTGAAGTTGCGCCAGTCCTACCTCCTCCCCAGTGGTGCCGCACCGGAAGACCAAGCAGCGCAGGCTGATGCCTGGAGCGCCGCCATTGCCTACGGCGCCCTGCTCCATGACGTTGGAAAAATAGCCGTCGATCTCCAGGTGGAGTACCAAAATGGTGAACGCTGGCACCCCTGGCACGGCCCCCTGAACCAGCCTTACCGCTTCCGCTACCACCCCGACCGGGATTACCAGCTACACGGCGCCGCCGCTGGGCTGTTGTATACGCAGATCCTGACCCCCGCCCTGCTCGACTGGCTCAGCAGTTACCCTGCCTTGTGGGGGCAATTGCTGTTCTTGCTGGCCGACCACTACGAGCTCGCCGGCACCCTCGGGGAGCTGGTACTGCAAGCCGACCGAGTGTCCACGGCACAGAACATCGGGGCCAATCCTGCTAAAGCTTTGCAGGCACCCAAACACTCGCTGCAGCATCACCTGCTGACGGGGCTGCGCCATCTGATCAAGAACGAATTCAAGCTCAACCAGCCCGGCGCGGCCGGCTGGCTCACAGAGGAGCACCTGTGGTTGGTCAGCAAAACTGCGACAGACAAACTGCGTGCCTACCTGCTGGCTCAATCCGTGGATGGTATCCCCTCCTCCAATATCGCCTTATTCGATGAGCTGCAATCCCATGGATTGGTGGATGCGACAGGTGAAGGGAAAGCGGTGTGGAGCGCCACCGTCACAGACGGGGACTGGCAGCATCGTTTTACCTTTCTTCGACTACAACCGAGCCTGATTTGGGCCGACGAATCCCGACCAAGCTGCTTTAAAGGAACGGTTGAGCAGATGATGGAACATCCAATGCCGACTGGTGAAAGCTGCGAGTCGGCTTTGGATCGACCGCAACCAACGCCGGAAGAAAAACAGCCCGTACCCGAGCACCCAAACCAGGATTTTGACTATCTCGACGATTTGATCGACATGCTGCAAGAACCGAGCGAGGTCGAAACTGGACCAAGCGCGGAAAGCCTGCAATCCACCCCTGTGCCACCCAAGGATGCCGAGGGTCTGGCCTTCCTCGAATGGTTGCGCCAAGGCGTTCTCAGTCATCGCTTGGTGGTCAACGACAGCAATGCCAAGGTCCACACCGTAGACGGCTCTTTTTTCCTGGTCACCCCGGGCATTTTCCAGCGCTACGCCGCCGAGCATCTAGAACAGCCTGACGGAGCCGCCCAGAAAGAAGCTTGGCGACGGATTCAACGTCATTTTGAGAAGCTCGGCATCCATCAGAAACGAGCTAATGGGCAAAATATTTGGACCTGCACGGTGAGAGGTCCTCGAAAAACAAGCGCTCTGAATGGCTATCTACTGCATGGCTCTGCGGATATTTTCGCTCATCCGCCAGCGGATAACCCATATCTGATGCTGGTCAGATAAGTAGCTTCTATTCATATCGAGCATCTGCTGCATAGCCTCCCACCCAGCAATAGCACTCTGCTATCATCTTGCGCCGTAAAATGGATCACATGCTGCAGTCGGAGGCGCTGTAAGGGATGGAAAGCACGGACTCGAACGCGGTTCATGAAGCAACAGCATCTGCGTTGGGATTTTATTACCAGAGCCAGTTTGCCTTGCTCACGTTGATTTCTCAGTTCGCTGATGATGCCGCTGTGGCCATCGAGCGACTCGACGATGTTGAAATCACTGCGAATGGCGGCAAGCTGCTTTATCAGCTTAAGCACTCTGTGCAGACCAGCCCGCCGCCTGTCACGCTTGCCTGTGTAGCGCTATGGAAAACGGTGCGCGTTTGGATCGACGCCTTACCGTTGGTATCGCTCGCCGACACTACCTTCCACCTCGTAGCGGTAGGAAAAGTGCCGAGCGACTCGCCTTTGATTGCGCTGTGCGATCCAGTTAAAAGTCGACAAGCGCTACTCAAGGCGATGAATGAAGAAGCGACCCGAGTGGTCGAGGAACGGGTCGCTGCAAAAGCTGCTGGCAGCAAAATGCCGCATGCAGCCCGCGCTGCGGGTTGCGAAGCATTCCTCAAGATGACTGCTACTGCCCGCCTGAGCCTGCTAAAGCGCATCCGCATTCAACAGGAAAGCGTCACCATCGGGCAAATCCCGATTGAGGTTGCAAAGCGACTCCACATCATTCCCAAGGCGCAACGTGCCCAGGTCGCCGAGCACCTGCTGGCATGGTGGGATCAGCAGGTCGTTTACACGCTGTGCGGCAAACGTGAGCGTGTCATTCAGCGCAGTGAGATGGAGCACTGCATCTCTTCGATCATCGCGCAACTGGAGGACGAGGAGCTGATTGCCGATTTCGACTCAGTGGCCCATCCGGAGGATTATCAAGCGGACGGCATGCTGTATCGCCAGATCGAACTGGTTGGCGGTAAGCCTTCTGATGTGCAGAAAGCAGTTCGAGAGGAGTGGCGGGCAAAAATGCAACGCGCGAAATGGATCGTAGATAACCCCAGCATGCGCTCGAAGATCGCGGGCTACGACTCCAAACTGACCGAACAATGGTCAGATCGACACCTGGAAATGGCTGAAGATTGCGAAGGTCTCGATGAAGGTGAGATCGAAGCAAAAGGCCTGGAACTGTTGCGCTGGTCGCACAAGGACGCACCCATTCAAGTCGAGCCAATTTCTCGAAGCTGGAATGGGCACTACTACGTCCGTGGTACCTACCAAGTGCTTGCGATAGATCTAATGGTGGGTTGGCATGCTGACTACCGCAAGCGTTTAGGGAAATAAGGCATGGTGATCGCACATGATATCTATGCCGAAACGAACCCAGGCTACTGTGCTGCGCTTCTGGCCACCTTCGTTGAGGCCTACCGAAGCCGTAACGATGTCAATCCGGACATCTCGCTCTGCTACGCCGCTCTGCCACTGGCGCTGTCGGGAGACCTCGCTTCGTCATTTGATCGCACAGACCGGCGTACCGGCCTGCTGGAATGGCTACGGCGAAGCCCCGCCATTCAGATCCGCCTGGCAGATCGTGTGAATGGCTCGCTGGACATTGTTACCGAGGCAATCCGCTTTGCCTGCTTCAGCCGACTGCTGACGATCGATACAGAAGGTCGTCTGGTTGCTGGCGGATCACCTTTGCCGAAGCAGTTCGCGAAGCAGTTCAGCGAAGAGACTCAGATAATTTTTAAGAACATTGATCGCCTGGGCTGCTGGCTAGCTTTGGCAGGATCCACAAGGACGGCATTCGACATGATGGGCCTGGAGCTATGAGCCGCTGGAATATTTCTGACATCTTCTTCATCGGTGAAGGCGGAAGGGTTCGAGTTCTCGACCTAAAGCCAGGAGAGGTGAATATCATCACCGGTGCGTCTGGTACCGGCAAATCGACCCTGATCAAGGCCATCGATTATTGCCTCGGATCGCGCCAATGTGAGCTGGCCGCACATGTCAGAAGGCACAGTTTGGCGGTGGGAGTCAAATGGGTGATGGGTGAAGCGCAGATGATCACTGGTCGTCTCGTTCCACCTGTGGGTCAAGGTACAAGTACCCGGATGTTCGTGAGCAACGGGCGCGATCTTCCCATCCCGAGCTCTGTGGAGGAGTTTCAAGGCGCCACTACCTTGCTAGCGGGTAAAGCCTATATAGAGCGAGCATTTGGCATCAGCGCAGTACAGGAAACCCCCGAAGACACCACGGCGCGCAAATGGCGCCCGACTCTGCGTCACGCCACGGCTTACATGTTTGTTCCCAAGGACGTGATCTACAATGAAACAGCGCTGCTTCATGGGCTTGACCAGGCAGATGAAGCACCTGCCATCATCGAAACCATGCCGTACTTCTTGGGCGTGGTAAATGAAGACACTGTGCTGCAAGAGCGGCGCCTGCGCGACCTTCGCAAGAAGCTTGAGGGCGAAGAACGCAAGCTCAAAACGCGTCAGGCGGCGGGTAGTGACTACAAGAAATTCGCCATGCGTCTGTTGATGGATGCTCACCGTATTGGCTTGTGCGATTTACCATCAGACTCTGCATCTGAGGCTGATCTACAAGGGGTCTTGACTGTCGTTAGGCAAGCCAAGCCAGGCGCCGGTAAGAACCCTGAAGAAAGTGAGCTGGCGAATCTCCATGCGCAGCGCCGCAGCCTGCTCACGGATATTGAGAATGTGCGCCGAAAGTCCCGCGCGACCCGGAAGACGCTACAGGACATTACTGCGTTCGAAGGTTCCGTGCGACGGCAATACGAGAAGCTGAAGATCGCCGAGCACCTTCAGCCTGCGGCGACTGCCTGCCCGCTGTGTGATACGCCTAGCGAGCGTGGCATCGAGATCGCCGAGGCCATCCACCGCTCCATGAATATCATTCGCTCTGAAACCGTGGCCGTTGAGAATGTGCGACCACGTTTCGTAGAGCATGAGGACTCCCTGCAATTGGAGCTTTCTCGTCTGAATCTGACGCTCAACGGTGTCGATGAGCGTATCAAGACGTGGGTTCGACAAAGTGAGGAAGCCAGGCAGTTCGAATCCGCCGCTCAGCACCGCACATTGCTGTTGGGCAAGGTTCATCAGTTCCTGGAAATGAACCCTACGACGCCGTTGCCAGGCCCCGACCTGGACGTCTTGCGTGAGCAGATCCAGGGCTTGGAAGCCCTTGTCGACAGTGACGCCAAGCAGATCCTGCTTTCTCGCGCGGAGCGCAAGATTTCCCAGTATCTCTCCGAAGCGTTCGCAGATTTGCCCACTGTCCAACCTTGTATCGGTGCCGAGCTGGAGTTTTCCGCCAAACCGCCAGATATCGCGATCATCGAGCAGAATTCCGGTGCGGTTTTGAGACTTCCGGATGCGGGCTCGGATGAAAACTACCTGGCCATCCACATTGCCTTGTCGTTCGCGCTTCAGAAGTACCTGGCTAAGGTGAACGCGCCGGTTCCAGGGTTCCTCGCTTTCGACCAGATCAGCCGACCCTACTATCCGCAACGTGGCGATGACGAGTCGGACATCGGTGAAAACGAGGAAGTTTCGGCCATGCGTAAACACCTGGACTTCCTGTTCAATACTACATCTGCGCAAGAGGGACTGCAGGTGTTGCTGATTGAGCATGCGTACTTCGGTGATGATCCACGGTATGTCGCTGCCACTCGTAAGCGTTGGAACAAGATTTCGGGCGATGCGCTTATCCCGTTGGACTGGCCGAGAAGGCAGGACACCCAGTAAGCAATCGCTACAGCAAACGCCCCAGAACCAGCTCGCCTTTTATGGCGGGCTCATCCAAATCCTATTTTTTGGCTCTGCTGCTCGCGCGGCTCTCCCGTTTGTCCGCTTTTCCCTGCTCATAACCGGACTCTTTCCGTACTTTCGCAGCGGCGCCTGCGTCAGTAAGGTCTAGGACAACAACAGATGTTATGGCCTTTAGCTCTGCCGGCAACTGCCCCTCAAGTGCGACCTTCAGTGCATCAGGTGTGTCAGGCGTGGCTCCCTCCGGCGGTGCCGGGATCTTCAGCCCTTTTCCGAACCAAAAGACAATGTAGATCCCCTGCCCTTCAGTGCTCGGCGCCTGTGTATAGGTTTGAAGCTGACCGCTATGCCCGTACCAAAGGTGACTGTGGCCTGAACGCTTAGCCTCGAACGGTAGAGACAAGGTCCCGTGCGTGACCACCATGTCAGCCCGAGTCCCTCCTGCTGAGGCCACCTCTGGAGATACCTCGAAGTCACCATAAACCCTCAGTCGATCACGAAGTTTGTCTGCTAAAATATCGCGGCAATCGTTCTCTGGCTTAGGCACATCTTCATTCCAATAAAGGCTCCAGATGTTTAGTGGCGAAGACTGGATTTCTGCTGCAACTTTGCGTAGCTCCATAAGGGTCAGAGCTCGCAGATCACGGACACTGATGGGGCCTTTGCTATCAATCACCTTGGCTAAATCAGCCGGGGTAATCAACGAATAATCCAGAGCCCGTGCATCGCGGCGATACACCTCGAGGTCATGCCTGAGCAGCAGCTCCCAAGCTGTTCCCTCCGCAGCGGCAACCAGCGACTTGAGGACACTTTCCGCCTGTCTCTCACCCGACAGCCTGATCGATTTCATCACCTTTGCGGTGTCGACCCTAATGCGATCGTAGTGCCCTTCCATTGATGGCGATCGGGCGATGAAAAACTGCATCAGGAGGGTGCTGATGCTGATCGTAGTAGAAGGCTCAGTACTGAAGCCTTTGAGAGGGTAGTCGTCGACGATCAAACGGTGGATCGTATGGTCATCGGCCACCTCCAATGCTCGGGTGAAGTCATCACTGAACAAGTCCGGCTCAATGCAAACGCCGAAGTATGACCACTGAAGTCGATCCGAAATGATGGTGGAATAGAGCCTACCCTGAGGCACCTGTTTGCACTGCTCGACCAAGCGGTCAATGAAGGTACGAGCGACGGAGACTAGCTCATCATGGTCAAGGTTCAGCCAGGCTAGATTTTGTGCCGTCTCCAGCAAGCCTCTGTCGACCATGTCTGGTTGCAGTAAAAGTGCTTTCACGGCCCATGCCTGCAAATCACCAGCTCGCGGCTTCTCTCCGAGCCTTTCCAGTAGGGTGCGCCATGATCCGTCATTCGCCCGGGAGAGCTGAGCGAGCATTTCTGGCTCTGTGCGGAAGGCACTTTCAAGCAAAGAGATGCATTGGTGCTCTAGCCTATCTCTGAGGTATGAGCTTCTCAGGTACTCGGCGGACAAGTACACCCTGGTTATTTCTGCGGTCGACAACTCTATGAGGTCACTGCCCTTGTCAATTCGCAATGATGCCTGAGCTGCGAGATGAACGCCTGCAGGAGAACATTGGTCAGCGACAATCCCGTCGACTACTACCCCAGCTAGAGTCTCGCCGAAGGCTTCGTTCAGCGCTTCTGTTCCGTTGCAAGCCACAAGAGGCAGGGGTGTATTTCCAGCATAAATCTCTGCCCCCCAATAGAGGAGCTCGCTCAATTGGCCATCGGTAATTGTTTCAGCTGCCTGGCAAGCCTTGATTGCTCTTCGTAGCTGCGCCTCCACACCATCAGCTGCACGTGCTTGCAGGATCGAAAGCTCCTCCTCATGCGCAGTGATAGCGGCCCTGATAGTAGATACCACTTCTCGGTCTAGATAGGCCGTAAGCAAGGCTGGTAACCAGTCAGGTGCTGCCTCACCCTGCCGCAGAACCCAGGCCACCACCTGCCGCCCAACATAAGCGCCTTCTGTCCTGGCCAGCAGTAGACTTGAGTTCAAAAGCAAGCTGACGGACGTTGCGGTGGGTGAAATGCCGAGGATCCGCAATCCCATGCCAATCGAGCCACAATCAGCAATCTCAAGGTCGGTAACAGCGGCGATTTCAGCCACTAGGTTATCAGCCACACCCCGCGATTCAATGTACTCCCGCGCGGCACGGCTGAAAGAGGAGTCATCACCTACGATCAAACCTGTCGCGATCAACAGGCAGGCGAATTCTTCAACAGTTGGCTCAAACTGCGTAACAACGGCATAGCCGAGGTGCGAGGCAAAAGCTTGCTGTATCGACCCCTTACCGCTAGCAAAGCGCCAGCTTTTCGGGTCTTCAGTAATCAAATCGCGCCATGACCTCGGCGCTACATGCCATGCAGCATCTCGTAAGGCGTAAGTGATAGTAGGGGTGGGGCCACCCACTTTTTTCGAAGCGTGATAGAGAGCACTGTGCACCGCCATCAACATTTTCAGCAGCCGATCCACATCAGTAACGTTCAGGTGCTCTGACGGGATAGCGCAAAACAGCTGGGCCATCGAGCGCAGGTTGCCGTAATCGTGCTCCGCCATTTGGCAGAGGCAATCAATTTTCGCCCAAATCGCGTCAATGGTGGGCTGGACACAGTGGAGCCAGGCTTTGACTGCTGCTCGCCGGCACCACTCAACCGCGGCTTGACTCACTACCATGCCCCAGCAGGCATCAGCAGCTGCGGCATGAGGCTTACCTACAGACAGCGCCTCCAAAAGCATATTGATGCGGTAGCCCGACGTTTCCCCGGTCAGCATCCCTATCACCTGGGTAAGCATGTCGGCAGTGATGAGGCCTACCGTGGTGATCTCTGCTGGTGCCCACTGGTGAGGCGCCCACCGGAAGAATGGGTCTCTAGAAGCCACCTCCCTAAGAACCGTTAACCTCGCGTCGACGGGCAATTTTGCCGTGTCGCCGTGCAAAAGCAATGAATCCGGGTCTAGTTGTGCCAGTCTCATGGCTTCATCTGGGTATCCGAAGCTGACCAAGTGTCCGGCATACCACGCGTACAGGGGACGCATTCCGTCAGCAGGTAAGCCATCTGCAGACACGATGAGCGCCAGCGCGCGCTCAGCTGGGAGCTTAGAGTTGCCAATCCCGTTAGTGACAAGCCTTGCAAGAAAGCGTCCGGCGAGGAATTCCTGAATGCTGCGGTGAAGCGGCTGGAACACGTCCCCGGCTTTGATAAACAACGCGGTGTCCAACACTGCTGTCAATGCAGTGCGGTCGAGCCTCAAGTCGTCACAAGTGACCGCGGCGTCATCTGTAAAAACGGAAAGCTTGATCCGATGCTTGCCTGACAACAGCAGTGCCAGGCCGACGCGGCCGGCAATGTCGAGCCTGGCGTCCATCGTGAGGGTGGCACGCTGACCATCTTCCTGTTTGGTATTGTTGTGCTCAAACGCCAAGTGCTCAACGCCAGACCGGTAGAGCTCGAATCGCGTCAACTCGGTGGATGACTCTATGTTGGCCTTTGTGAGGAATTTCAAACCCAGAGGCGTCATCGCGAAGGCCGTCGAACGTATCACCTCCAGCTTGGCGAGGAGTGCTGCCGGATCTGCGCAGCCGAACGCGTGAAGCACTCTGGCTGCCTCTTGCTCCGTTAAAGGAAGCAATTGGGCAACTACAGGGACCACACCAGTTGAAGCCCCCTTATCACCGAAAGCCTGACAGAGGCGCCCGCCTTCATTCCAGCTTTCAGCCCGGCAACTTACTCGCCACCTGACGTCCGGAATGCGCTGTAATGCCCTTGCGATGCTCCTGGCCTCGTCCACCGGAATCTCATCAAGGGCATCGATGTAGATTGTCGAACCGGGTGTAAATTGCTGCTCAACCACGGCGAATGCTGGGTGGCAGGTTTCCCCCTCCAGCTGGGCCAGCTGGCTGAGCGCCACAGACTTGCCCATACCTGGGGCACCGAGGAGCACAATGAATGGCTCGCTGAGCAGGCTGCTGAGCGGCCGAGCGTCTCTCGCTTCATCACCAGTAGTGCCGGTCGTTATGAGGCGGTCAAGTGGGGCAATGGTCATGTGGGGACGGGCCAGGCTCAATCGAGCCCGACATGATACAAGAGGCTGAGCCCGGGTCGGGTAACTGGAGTCATTGGTCGGTGTGCCGTGCCAGGATCCGTGCAATCTCACTCAGGTGAATTCTGCGAGCGCCCTCCTCGAGTATTTCAGCCTCCTCCCAAATATCGCTGATGCTGGGCCCCAATTCGAGCGCGAGCGCCTCACACTGAGCCCTCTTCAGACTATGCCCCATTAAGGTCGATGTTGGCCTGGCCAGGTCGACCCACCCTTCACCGCCCTCATCACCGTAGTCAAATGGAATTCGCAGGCCGGTCATCCTGCATACTCCATCAACGACCAGCTCCCCGTTATTCTCAAGGAAAAGGCACAGGTACTCGTACTTCCCCGTAGTGTCGAGCGCCCTGGGCCAGGACTCGAAATTCCAGTGTTTTCTGGGTCTACGGCCTTTCTCGCCTCCCTGCTCTGCGACAATCTGCTGGTGGTACCGATCACCGGCCTCATCGGCCTCTTCGCAGGGGCGAGAGTTGTAAATCAGTGCATAGGCATCGCGCACTTCGAGTTCGTGCGGTAGATATTTGGCAAACGTGAATGGCCCCTTAGGCGAGTAGTCAGGTCTTGCGTTCCGATTGCGGTTATAGGCAACGATGGCGGCTTTGAGGTCATCGTCGGTGATGACCCGAGTCTCAGCTGATGTCCAGAGCTGCTCGAACCATTGTTGAGCCGCACGCACTTCATCAGTCGTGGTGGTGTGGATCCCGGCCTCCAGCCAATGAGCGAGCTCTTGCCCCTCCAAACCAAGCCCATTTCGGCTGAGGTTGGCACTACCTACAACCAGGTTCGCTTCACCTACGATCACCTTGGCGTGCAGGCGGTCGCACTGTTGAATCTCGATATGAGGATTCTTCTTCGCCCTTTTTTGCAGGCCCTTGATCATCCAAGGGTTCGTACCCCCGCTGCGCAAGTTAACGATCATCCGGATGGGCTTGGAGATCTCAGGGTGGATGTGTACATCAGCGCCTTCTCCCCAGAACGCTACCGCGACGTCCAAGCGCGGCTCTTCGGCGACTACTGTGGCTACTACTGACTGGTACCGATCAGGGCGAACGAACAAGTGAGGGCACTCCTGTGAATTGTGCTGGTAACTGCCGGTGTGAAGGTGAACACATCGCTTGGTAGATTGCCGCCACCTAAGCGGGCTATTACTCTGCCATACCAGCAGCAACTGCCCTATGCCTAGAATCAAGGATGAACCACACTCTTCTACCAAACGGCCGCATGCAGGTGGCATAGGCGCCATTGAACGTGAATTGAGGCGTCTGGGACCGTGAGTTCGTGACCATCTGCCAGATCGACAGCTGAAGGTCCACCGACATCCTTGCCGCAACAGAGTCTTTGTGAAGAGGAATTTGAATTCGCGTATCTGCTACATACAAGGCTAAGAGGCCGACCATGTCCACAACCGGCGAAACGAGACTTCTCACCTTAATCAGCCAGCGCCAATTCGAGCTCTATGCCCTCTCGCTCGAACACGGTCCCAATTTCGACCCAGCACATATTTTCAGTGCCTATCAGGCCGCAACTGGTGGTGTAACTGGCTGCATTCTTCTTGATCCGGACACAGGAACTTTCACATATCTGGCCATGCGCCGCCGCATCGACCACTGTTGGGTCGAAGTAGATGAAAGCGGGCCCTACTCCACACCCGAGGCTGCACTTGAGCGACTCACCGTCGCTATGCGTGCCAGTGATCCACCGGAACCATTACCGCCAGGAGTCAGACGTCGCCCGCATTTGCTGAAGCCGGGGCCGCGTGGGACTTCTCCAGAGTTCCAGCTGCTGACAACCACGGTCAACCATCTGCCGGCGCTCATGGCGGTCGGAGAATGCTACCTCGCGCTTCCCAACCCCGACGCCAATTTCGTCTCGGATTTTCAAACCAACAACTTCGCGTCCCGTCTGTTCGAGCTCTACCTTTTCAGCTGCTTTCGTGAGCAGGGTTTGAACGTCCGACAAGACCATGCCTCTCCCGACTTCTTGATCGAGAAAGAAGGTAACGTATGCTGGATTGAGGCAGTTACAGCAAACTCCATGCTGCCACGCGCCGGCGGCATCGGAAAATGGGTTCATGCCCCAAAGGATCGCATTGAACGGCTGACAGGCAACCCGGCGGAACGATTCGCAAAGACACTGCGCGGCAAGCTCCAGCGAAACTATCATGAACTGGACCATGTAAAAGGACAGCCGTTCGCCTTAGCGATCGCCGACTTCCATGATTTCGGCTCCATGGTTTGGAGCCGCGAGGCTCTTCCCACCTACCTTTACGGTTTACGCGCGGAAGTCACTGGAGATGGCACTGATCGTCGCGCGATTGGAGTGCCGATCGCAAATCTGACGGGCCAACACAGCATTCCTGCTGGGCTCTTCCGCGACCCAAATTTCGCACACCTCTCGGCCGTCATCTTCAGTAATTCTGCAACGCTCGCCAAATTCAACCGCATGGGTTTCTTGGCAGGATGGCGACCGCCCGGGCTGACAATGATCAGACGCGGCATTCTCTTCGACCGAACTCCTGGCGCATTAGAGCCTATCGATTTCAACCTTGCCGTCGACAGTGCCGAATACCAAGCACTCTGGCCGTGGGGCGAAGCTTGGTGTCAGGAACTGGAAGTGTTTCACAATCCATTGGCAACACATCCCATCCCTTTTGATCTCCTCCCCGGCACGACCCACTGGTTTGAACGCGATGGCGACATCGAATGCAGCACGATTTGGGCGAACTCAGTCATCTCATCGATCACTCATCTACAGATGGACGGCAAACCCGCTGTGACGAGCAAGCCGCGTGACCGTCGCCAACCACCTGCCCCCCACGAGCATAAAATAGACAACGACAATGACGAATAAGCCATCTAATCGGACGATCATCCTACATCTCCTCCGCGGCGCCGTGCCTGAACGGGCCGACGAAATCAGCGGTCTTTGGAGCCAATACGGCCATGCCGTCGAGATCGCGCCAAGTAGAAAGGGTGTGACGATGAATGCCAACGGGAAACGTATTCAGCTCGACACTAAGACGATCGACCTGTTCTGGCTGCTGGGCTTCAGCTCGTGGCGGGCCATCGAAGTCTACGCACCGGCACTGGTTGTCGCGACATCCAGCGGGTTACCGCTCGACCAAACCCTCAGTGTCGATGAAGAACGCGGCCAGTATGAATTTGACTACAAGCAGCTCATCGCCGCCGCCCAGTCGCTCATCACAGCCGAACAGACCTCCGACATAGTGTGGCCGTCGGACATCCCCCTGCCGAGCGCCGACCGTGATGGCTTGGACAACATTCAGCACATGGCGGCATTCGACCTTATTGCGCTCGCCTTGGCCTTCGCGCTGCTACACGAATTCCAGCACGTCATGTTCTGCGCCGATAAAAGTGCGCCCTCCTCACGACCTGAAGAGGAAATCGCCTGTGACACCTATGCCCGCACTTTCATGATGAGCGAGCTCGCCGCCTATGCGAAAACACACGGACACGACTTCGCCCAGGTCCAGCAGAAGCGTGCGATGGGCATCACGCTCGCCGCCGTCATCGTTCATGCGATGACGCCGTCCCATGCACATTGGGGCAATAGCGATTACCCACCGATTTCCGAACGGCTCACAGCAATGATCCGTGGCTACAGCTTGCCAGCCGATTCATCATTCTGGGCCTTCACAGCCTGTATCCTAATCGCGCTCATGCGGCAGGAAAACCGTCCGCTCGACATTGTCGCCTGCTCGAACAAAGAAATGGTCGACATGCTGCTCGACCGTCTCTCTTGAAAGCCTAGGGGAAAGAATTTGCCGGTCTATTTCATTGGCGAAGATGAAAACGGATGCTCTCCTATCAAGATAGGAGTGGCGAAGAACATCGCAGAGCGCAAGCGCAATCTCCAGACCGGTAACCCTCTTTATCTGAAACTGCTCGGATGGATCGAAGTCGCCAACGCCTTTGAGCTGGAACGCCAGCTCCATCAACATTTCAAATCGGCCCGCGCGCGCGGCGAGTGGTTCGCGATCGAACCTTCAGATATTTTGCCCATTCTTATGCGCGCTGGCCGAGATGGATTTGTCGCCAAGAACGCGGATGCGTTCCAGGTCATTGGCTATGACCGTGACGCTGTGCCGGAGTATCTTGGGGTATGGGAATGGGGCGACCTTGAAATCTATGAGTGCTGCCCCTTCTGCGGCTGCCTGTGCGGCATGCACTTTCAAGATGCATCGCAGATGTATCACTGTCTGAATTGCGACACGCTAACGGACTTCTCGGACTTGGACCCACGCAACGAAGACTTGGACGACTGAGCAATGACTGACAGGGAACTTAGTGTAAGTGAACAATGGCTTGAAGCCCGGGCCCCCGGCTTTCAGCGTCTACCAGATCTTGATCGCCGCGTCATATTCGACTTCGCCTTTCTTTGGAGTCTTTTCGAGGCACAGATCATGGAGAACTATGCCCGGTCTGATCGCATCCGCGAACGAATCGATGCCTGGACTTTGGACGGAACGCTAGGAGCTGAGCTCTACAAGGCGGAGCTTGCCTACTTTCGGAGTCGTTACTATGCCGATGGTGAACTTACTCACCATTTCCCTCACCTTCAACTCCGGCCCTCAGACCACCGTGATCTCGTTCAGGCGGTTATTGAAGGGGTGAACGACACCCCACGCGACCGAATGTTGGCTCTCCTGATGATCGTCTGGCGCCTACGCAACAATCTCTTCCACGGCGCAAAATGGGCCTATGAGCTTCGCGATCAGCGCGAGAACTTCAGTCATGCGAACAGCGTTTTGATGCGAATACTCGAACGCCATGGCCGGCTCGGCTAATAGTCCAGCCGCCCTTTAAGACCGTTTCCTAGCCAAGTTGAACCGGTCCCACACGCCCGATCCAAGCTTCAGGATCCCCAAATGCGCAGTGGATGTCACCATCTTAGTAGACCTCCGCCTCCTCCCTTGGGAGCCGCGCGTGTTAGCGATGGGGTCGCGAAGCGGCCCCTATGGTCAGGTGCCGGGTCGATAGCTGCAGGCAAGACCCAAGCATATCGCCCTCCTCCGCTGCCTTCGAAAAATCGCCTCGTCCTAGCGTGAATCATTAGGTCCCATGAAAACAGCAGTCCATCACAATCCGCGGTAAGCCAGCAAAAGCCAAACTAATTATGGGGGACCAGATGGGGGACCAAAAACACATAGGCACAAAAAAGCCCCGAAAAATCAGGGCTTTAACGAAAATTAGTGGCGGAAGCGTAGTGATTCGAACTCAGAATCATAGATGAACCGCATGCCCCAACCTCGTGCTTGTAATCCAAGGGCCGACTGGCTTGGCAGCAAACCTTACCGGCATCACTTGCCGTGTACTGACGATCCGGTCCACATGGATGCCGACCTGATGGTGATCGGTCCGCAGGGTAAACTGGTGGAGTTACTTGCTGCTATGGAATAGACGCTGAGCCAGAGCAGGCAGAATGAGCCTGGCTAATTCGGATCACATAGCGAGGACTTTTCTTTCACTCAATTTTCACGGCTCCATAGGGACAATCATGTCATCCCTACGTGATAGACCTTGCCCGCCTAGCAGCGGGCTTTCTTTTGCCGAGCAGAATGTGAAAGCACTGGCCTCACCCGTGCCCTACCAGACGACTCCCTTCAGCACCTTCCTGGGTATTCCGACTTGCACAGGCGTACTCTGAACTCCGCTTGGGTGGGGTAGTTCAAAACCAGCCGTGTTTTGCCATAGGTATCGTAGAGATCGTACCCAGCACCAAGGACGGCTGGGACGCCGATACGGCGAGGAAACTGCTCTTTCTCTTGTGGCATGGTGGGAATCACAACAAAGCGTGTCTGCATGACCATCATCTTCGTAGCGGTCCTTTAGTATTAGTCCCTTTGAATGAAAGCATCAAGGTAACTCATAGCGGACTGGCTTTGAGATGTCCCCATGAAGAGGTGCTCGTGGACAGAGCACTGCTGGAGGTTCATGCCAGGCTGCCACGCACCGTCCGCACGCAGTTGTTCATTGGGATTTAGAGCGCTCAGGCTTGCCGCGGATTTAGCGCTTTCTCCGAGTAGGGGTATAAGTAGGGGTATTTCTGCGTGACCTGGATTTTTCACCGCCCATAAAAAAATCCAGCCACCGCTAAGTGACTGGATTTTTCGGAGTTTTTTGGTCGGGACGGAGTGATTCGAACACTCGACCCCTTGCACCCCATGCAAGCATAGACGGTCCAACAGACCAGCTATGCTAATTGTTGGCTCGCATTAATACGGCAAGGTGGCCTCGAAATTCTCCGATCGCACATCATCGATCGGTGTACGCCCTCTCAGCATATCGTGTGGTTCACTAAGCAGACGTTAGATTTCCCAAGCGTCCGGTTGAGGCAACGCTTTGAAGATTGAGAGAGCCAGCTTGTGCTTAAGCGGATTCAGCTGCCAGACAGCCCAATCTTGGCCAGAGCTACCGTCACCAGCCCCGGCAATTACCGTCCATTAATCTGACGAGTTGCAGTGGATTGACATCTTGCACCAGCTTATTCGCTTATCACATAGAGGCGGGATCAAATACGGAAGCTCCCTACAAGACGCTTCAAACGGCTGGCCTGCTGCTCAAGCTCAGAGCAGGCGCGCAGCGTCGATTGTAGGTTCTCGACGCCTTCGTGGTTGAGCATATTAATGTCGTTGATATCCTTATTGATCGATTCGACCACGGCGGTCTGTTCCTCGGTGGCGGTAGCAACCGATTGGCTCATGCCATCGATCTCACTGATTCGTAGGGTCACGCTACCCAGGCGCTCGCCGGCACGGTTAGCAATTTCGACGCTTTCCTGGCTGTGGCGTTGGCTCTGCCCCATGGTATCAACCGACTCCCGGGCACCGAATTGTAACTCCTCAATCATATTCTGCACCTGCTGAGCCGACTCTTGAGTACGGTGAGCGAGGTTGCGCACTTCATCAGCAACCACAGCAAATCCACGACCGGCTTCACCGGCACGCGCAGCTTCGATTGCTGCGTTGAGTGCAAGCAGGTTAGTCTGTTGTGAGATACTGGTGATCACTTCGAGGATCTGACCAATATTTTCCGTCTTGCTATTAAGTGTTTCGATATGCTGGCTGGAGGAGCATATTAAGTTCGACAAGCGGCTCATCGCGGCAATACTGCGGCCTACTACTTGCTGCCCCTCTTCCGCCAAGTGTCGTGCTGCAGTTGCTTGCTGAGAAGCCTGAGCGGCGCTGTGCGCGATCTCTTGAGCAGCAGCGCCAAGTTGATTGATCGCTGCAGCGACGCTATTGGTACGATTAAACTGCTCATCGGAGTTGACCATCGAGGAATTGGAAGCGCTCAATACTCGCTGGGCAACTTCAGTTACCTGCTCGGTGGCCGACAAAACCTCGCCGATCGAAGTGTGGATACGTTCTACGAAACGGTTGAAAGCGCTACCTAGAATACCGAATTCGTCCTGACTTTGAATGGTTAGGCGCTTTGTCAGGTCGCCTTCACCTTCGGCGATGTCCTCCATGGCGCTAGTCATCGCACGCAGGGGCAGTAGCAGAGTACGGACCAACAGGCCAAGTAAGGCAATGATGATGATCACGGCAATCACTGTGGCAATCACAGCTGAAGTTCGGAATTTGCCTAGCATCGAATAGGCTTTGTCCTTGTCGACAGACAGGCCGATGTACCAGTTGGCTGAAGGCAGCCCGCTGACTGGAGTGAAGGTCATCAGTCGATTTTGACCATTGAACTGGACTTCACTCAAATCTTTATTCAGGCGCGGAGTGTTCTGTGGAAACAAGTCTGATAGGGATTTCATCACTAGAGTAGTGTCTGGGTGCACCAGGATTTTACCTTGATCGTTGACCAAGAAGGCATAGCCCATGCCGCCGAAATCCAGCGAGTTGATAATTTCACTCAAGCCAGTGAGTGTCATATCAGCACCCACTACTCCGACGTTGCTTCCGACGGCGGCCACTACAGAGATCACCATCTCGCCGGTACTTAGTTTGTACGGTTCCGTTAGGATCGGCCCATTGGCGAGCATGCCTTCCTTGTACCAAGAACGACCACGTGGATCATAACCTTCAGGCATCTTGATCTGCGGACGTACAGTAAAACCGCCGTCGACGTAACCCAGGTAAACATTTCGAAAGCCCGAGAGCAGAGCTTGCTGATCCAGAAGAGTAGCGGCATTCGCGGAGCCCGGGAACGCACCGATGTTTTGCACCACGTTCTGGATCAATTGAATACGACTTTCAAGCTGGCTCTTTATATTTTCCGACGTGCTATTACCTATCTCAAGGAGATAACTTTCGATATTCTCTCGAATCGCTTTTCGCTGTAATAAATCATTGTATAAAGTAAACATCAAGAATGTAACCACGACAATCAATGTAGCGGAAAAAATCACTTTTTGGGTAAATCGGAGACTTTTATTCATAACGTGTCGACCAACTAATTTTTCAGGGTAATTTTCTTCAGCAGCCCTCAACCAACGCAGCCCCGCTTTTTGTCAGGGTCACCATGCATTCGACCAAACGGGACGCAAGAGCAACGAAAGGTCGCGGGAGCGGCCCAATATAGGTAACATGTTAACCTTATAGGGGCTTTAGCTTGCTAGTCAAGCGCAAGCGCTCTGGCAAACCCTCTAGGACAACCAACCCGGATGCCACCGTTTCGACAGCTACATTTCACCCTCAACACCCCAGAAGGCCGAGGCCTGTAGCCAGGTACAGCTCGTTTCCACATGAGACGTCATGAGTAGGTATAACCCTATGTCATCTGTCTAACCTATCTACGCGATGAGCTCACCATCGCCTTCCCGGCCAAAATAACGTTAATATGTTTACCTTATGTCACCCTCATTACCTGACTGCACTCCTGACCTACTTCATCTGACCTGAACGGAACCAAGTACAGTGTTGAAATTGACCGTGATTGATCAAACCCCTATCCACGAAAACCGCACCGCTGCCAGTGCTCCAGGCACCTCGGTTGAGCTCGCCATCAAGTGCGATAGCTGGGGCTACAGCCGCTACTGGGTTGCCGAGCACCACAACAGCAACCAGTTCGCCGGCGCGGCACCGGAAATCCTCCTCACCAGGATCGCCAGCACAACAAGAAGAATTCGTGTAGGTAGCGGTGGCGTGATGCTGACGCACTACAGCCCTTACAAAGTGGCAGAAACCTTCGCTCTAATCGGTAGCCTTTTTCCAGGCCGTATCGACCTAGGCATTGGCCGGGCACCTGGAGGAAGCCATTTAAGTTCAATTGCCCTGGCGGCCCCAGGCAACGTACTGGAGCACGATCATTTCCCTCAGCAAGCAGAGGAGCTCTGTGCATTTCTAAGGGGCGCTTTCCCAAACACCCATCCTTATGCAGCACTTGCATGCGGGACTAATCCATCAACCATGCCTTCGCTCTGGATGCTCGGGTCGGGTGGTGGAAGCTCAGCGCTAGCTGGGAAGCTCGGCATGGGTCTGGCACTTGCGAAATTCATCGCTCCGAGGTCATGTACACCTGCAATATTTAATCATCACTCCGAGGCGTATCTGCGATCAGGATCTCTTACTCCTCCCCCACGGCTAATCGCGCTGGCCGTGATCTGCGCAGAGTCCGATGAGGAGGCACAATTTATTGCCGGAACTGCTGCATATCGAAAGCTGATGTCAGGGAGGGCACCTCGGGAGCCATTGCTGGATCCCTCAGAAGTTTGGCGAAGATATCATCTTATGAGCTCAGATGAGCGTCTCGAGTTTGATAGTACACTCGAGGAGATGGTAGTCGGCTCTCCTGAAACCTGCCGGAGGAAAATTCAATATATCGCTAGCGACTACGCGTGCGAGGAGATTGGCATAGTCACAGTCACTTATAGGTTTGAGGAACGGCTGAAAAGCTATCTTTTGCTAGCAAGAGAGCTAGGCCTCCCTAGCGAATCTTAACTCCTAGAGAGCGTCTAGAAGGCAGCGCTGTTCGACATGGAAAAGCCGTCACAAAATCACGACTACTTAAGGCAAACTTAATGGAATCATTTATTCGTTTACAAAGCTCCATTACACTCAGCTTAGCTAGACACTGCTTAGATACTGCGCTGAGTAAAGCATCTGATCTCAACATTAGAGTCAGCATCGCAATAGTTGATGCGAGTGGACACATGATACACATGGCTCATATGGATGGAGCACCTCCCCAGTGTGCCGAGATCGCCCTGAAAAAAGCAAGAACAGCAGTTGGTTTTGGATTCTCTACCAAACTCTGGAAAGAACGACTTCAAAAGTGCTCTGACGAGGTCAAGCAGGGCCTTCCAGCGCAGACAAACATTGCTCTGTTTGGAGGCGGCGAGCCAATATTAATGAAAGATCAAGCGATAGGAGGGATTGGGGTATCTGGCGCCTCAGAATCTGTTGATGCAGAGTGCGCACAGGAAGCTGCACTGCGAGCGACAGAACTCCTGGCTCGAAAGTAAATTGCCCAGCCAAATTATACTACGACGCCGGGGAGGGTCGGTAGGACGCACGGCTTCGAGCGCCCAAGAAAGGCTAGGCAGTTGCAACACAACTGCCCAGCCCTTCCATTATCCGTTAAGCACCTTGCCTAAGGCACTTACGAAGTACGGGATGTTTTCACGACTCAATCCAGCTAAATTAATACGACCTGAGGGGGCCATATAGACACTGAAGCCTTCCTTCAATGCGTTAACTTGCTCGACCGAAAGCGGCAAAAGTGCAAACATTCCTTTCTGTTTTCCGAGTGCGACTAAATCAATCCCACCCACAGAACCATAAGAGGCAAGTTGTTGACGCATATCATTGATGCGTTGAGTTGAGTCAACAAGTTCGGAAAGCCAAAGTTTTTTGAGGGCAGGCTCGCCTAGGATCGAGGTTACAATGGCAGCGCCATGGTTAGGCGGCGTCGAGTAGACAGTCCGCGCAAGGTATTGTACATGAGACCTAATAGCCGAAGAAGAATGACCATCCTTCCCAATTACAAACAAAGCACCTATACGCTCACGATACAATCCAAAGTTTTTGGAACAAGAAAATGCAATGAGTGTCTCAGGCACTCTTGACATAACCAATTGAATTGCCGCTACATCCTGCTCCAAACTATCGCCCAACCCCAAATAGGCTGAATCAATTAGTGGCACCATGCCCTTTTCCGCAATCAAACTGGCCACTTCTGCCCACTCTTCAAGGTCAAGGTCAGCGCCTGTAGGGTTGTGGCAGCACGCGTGAAGAAGAACTACGTCTCCAGCTTGACCGGTTTGCAGAGCGTTGATCATGCCTGAAAAATTTATTCTTTGCGACTTAACATCATAATAATCGTAAGTCTTTATTTCAAGGCCAGCGGCTGCAAACAAAGGTAGATGATTGGGCCAGGTAGGCGTGCCCACCCAGATGGCCGCATCTTTTTTACAACTGATAGCTAGCTTCGCGGCCAGTTGCAAAGCTCCAGTCCCCCCCACCGTTTGACAACCAACGATTCGATCAGCGAGTTCCGTCGAAGGCCCAAATACCAGTGGCGCGATCGCCTCCAGAAAAGCGCTATTTCCATCCGATCCATAGTAGGTTTTAGAGTTTTCCGTCTCGAGGATCCGAGCTTCAGCCATTTTGACCGCAGCCATGACGGGCGTTTTGCCCTGCTCATTTTTGTAGACACCTACCCCCAAGTCGATTTTATTGGCATTGGGATCGGCGGCAAACAATTTGATCAAGCCGAGCACAGAGTCGCTTGGCAATTCTTTAAGCACTTCGAGCATGCGAAATCCTCCAGCAGGATTAGATTTTTGTGTGCTGAGCAGAAAGCAGACAAAAGCGTAAGCCAATGGATCATCAGTGAACCAGGATCTTCATTTCAGTCATCGATTATGCGATGATATGAGATTGAATACTTTTGTTAGCTAGACTAACTATACACCCATTACACTGGAGAGAAAAGCTTGAATTCTGAGCAAATCAGATTAATCGATGAAACCCGCAAGAGACTTTTAGTCATAAGCCAAATTATGCGACGGGAAGCGGAAGCGCTGCCGATTACAACGACACAGGGCGCTGTACTCAGCTTGCTGCAAGTCTCCCCCATGACGGTGAGCGAGCTTGCAGCGGCAGAGGGAATCAGAACACCAACCATGAGTCAGATTCTTTCTCGGATGGAAGAGTCAGACTGGATTGCACGCCCCCAAGGGTCGGGCAAAGGAAAACCAATTTGCTTGACGACCGCTGGTAAGCTTATGTGCGAGGAAGTTAGAACAAAACGCAATCAAGCACTCAAGCAACGGTTCAGATCGTTGAGCGATGCAGATTTGGATAATCTACAATCAACCCTGACGCTTCTTGATAAGCTGATGGGGGCTCCGAAGTGCTGATTTCCCATCCTGCTTGGCGCCACAAAGCGGCGCCAAGCAACTGTATTAGAAAATATTAATTGGATATTCTAAATATACTCGAACCTCGTTCGCGCTGACATTATAGGCGGCGGCATTCCTTGAAACACGTACAATTGAGTTTCTAACTTTAAAACTCAAGTCCTTCATACTGCCGCTTTGGACAACGTATTTTACCTGGTTGAACAACTCACGCTCGTCCCCATCTCCAGTCGGAGTACGGATGTTATCACCCATCACGTAAGCGAAACGGTATGAAAGCCCTGGCACACCTATCGCGGCAAAATCATAACCATATCCTAGCTGCCAAGACGATTCGTCCTCAGCATTGAAATCTGAGAAGAACGAGTTCGCTAGCAGAAATGTTGAACCACCATCGCCTGGACGACCAAGGCTCTGATATCCACCATAGGGATAACCGACGCTACCACTGCTCTTCTGATACGCCAAGATCAGCGAATGTCCACCCAGCTTATAAGTCGTGGCCAAGCTCCATATAGTATTCTCATCTCCTCTCCCCAAGCGAGCGGCGTAGTCATCATTCAACGAGGTATGGTAACCACGCAAATCGAATGTAATAGAGGAGCTCTTGTCCAGAGGTTGTGTATAAAAAACAGCCCCATAAGACTTCTTGAAATAGCCTCTATCCCAAGATTGGTATGCAGTCGCCTGCAGATTATCAGCCAATGCGTAAGTACCACCGAGCAGATCGATCTGCTTTAGCCCAGCACTGTCATGCCCCTCTGCCCCCTTTCGAACCTCAGCGGTAAAGTGAGCAGCGTTTAGCTCCAGCCCCTGAACTTCCTTGGAGTTAACTGAAACACCTGTATAAGTTTCAGGTAACAGGCGGGTATTTGAATAACTCAGAACCGGATAGTCAGGCATCTGATCACCATACTTGATGACCGTATTCGACAGTTTGAGATTGACGGCAGCACCCGCTCGTGCCAAATCATCAGCCGGATTACCGCTGCTGTCCTGCTTGAACATATCGATGGAGCTACTGCCAGTACGCCCACCACCGCCATCAAGCCGAATAGCATACATACCGAAAACATCAGCCGATACACCAATCAATCCTGGAGTATATCCTGATGTGAATTTTGCAATAGCCGCCTGCCCCCACTCGCGCCTGTCCTGTACACCATTTTTAAAGTCCCGATCAAAAACAGCATTACGCAAAAGTATGCTCAACTTAATGTCTTCAATCACAGACCCGCTTCCGTCAGCACCGAATACAGCACCGGAGCCAAGCATCATCAATAGCACACAATTTTTGAAGCCTTTCATCAAAGTTGACCTCTGAAATTATTATTAAATTAAACTTCAAGCACCACGCAATTACCTCATCGCTCTCGTAACAACTGCCAAGTCAAGATTGCGATAGAGAACACTACTGCAGCCGAAAATTGCATTGCTGTAGCTAAACCTTCTGCGAAATATCCGGCACCCATGGATTTTCCCTCCCCATGCACGAATACTCCCAAAAGAGAAATACCTAACGCACTTCCAACCTGCCTACATGTCGTGTGAACACCCGACGCTAGCCCACTCATCAAAGGAGCGACGCTCGAAACAGCCCCATTGCTGGTTGATGCGCTTAGAAGTCCGAACCCGACGCCTACGGACGCTAATAGCAGCTCAACTAAAACCTCTGATTTATAATACGTTGCAATAGAAAGAAGCGACAAGGACAACGAAGCACAGACAGCCCCTAAAATAAACACCTTGAAGATCCCTACGCGCGCCATAAGCCTACCACCTACAGATGCGGATAAAGCCATCATTAATGTCATGGGTATGAAGGCAGCGCCAACTGCAACGGAGTGATATCCAAGCTCAACATAAAAAAATATCGGATAAAAAAATAAAATCCCAAACAATGACATGAAGAACGCGGCACCACCGATATTAGCCATGACAAATCTTCGATTGCACCATATTCCAAGCGGCATAAGTACTTCGATGCCTCGATCAGCTTTCCAATTCTCCGTGACCAAGAAGCACATCAATCCAGCGACTGCCACAATAAGCGCTTGCACGACCACGTCTGAGCCCCACCCCTGCCTACTAGACTCGTTGACGGCAAGTACCAGGCAGGATAACCAGAGGACACTAAACAAAGTTCCTAATAAATCGAAAGAATTCGCGCTACTGGGTCGACCATGACGCTCCTTCGACAGCCACCTCCATGCAGATATCAAGGCGCAAAAACACAGCACCACTGACAAGAAAAAGCCAGCCCGCCAACTTACCAGCATCACTGCGATACCACCGACAAGAGGGCCTACAACCAGCCCTATACTTGCCACGCCTGACCAAACACCGATAGCTCGAGCCCGTCGCTTTAGATCGGAGTATTCAACAACCAGAATCGCTAACGTTTGCGGCATGTATATGCCAACGCCGACGGCCTGAACTAGACGCCCAAACAGTAACCAACTTAACTTTTCCGCCACCGCGCATAAAAAAGCCCCCGCCAAAAAAAGCAGAAGTCCCGCAAGCAACGCTAACCGTCGCCCATAACGCTTACCAATTGCCGATCCGGGCATTAGTGAAGCAGCAAGCGCAAGCATATAAATTGTTGCAACCCACTGTAAGTCAGTAGGACTAGCAGAAGTTGAATCTGCAATACCTGGAAGCAGAACACCAATCATTGACGCATTGAACATTGATACCATCAGCGCAACACACATAGTCATCAAAACTGCAATCGAACCGCTATCGGAGGTAATACCCCGAAATCTGTCTGTTCCTGAACTCACTGTAAACCTCACTCAGCACATACTTAGGAAGCACAGGCATAAAGCTGACAATCGCAGCAAGTACAATTACAGACTAAAAGCGTTCTTATTATCTTCGATAAACTAAGATAGAACTCAACATGCATCGTAGCGGTCTAAAATAGCCCCGCCACGACTCAACTAACTAGCTTAAGCAGCTTTTCCCTCTAGCGGCCTTGCCTGTTCACCCACATGACTGGTTTTGGGCTTTGTGATTACTATTGCAACAGCCGCCATGACGAAGAAGACCACGCAGTAGTGAGCAGGCGCCAGCGGACTATTAGTCCACTGTTGAATCAATGTAACAAAGAAGAGAGAGAATCCTCCAAACACGGTAGCAGCCAAGTTGTACGCAATTGAAAGTCCAATCCCCCGAACCTCAACAGGGAAGAGCTCAGAAAGATATGTGGGGCTGGGGGCGTATACAGCCGCGATCAAAACTGCAAACCAGCATTCAACTACCACCAAAGACATAAAACTCGGACTCTGAATGATATATCCGTAGGCTGGATAAATTGTAATAGCAAATAGGGCAAGACCCGTCACCAACACCTTATTTCGCCCAACTCGATCACTCAACATGCCAAACAGCGGGATTAGCGCCATTCGGAGAAGCACTGCGATCAATAGAGCCTTGAATGCTTCACTCTGATTCAAACCAAGCGTTTGTTTCGCATAAAGTGGAAGGTAAGTGATAATGACATACGACATTACGTTTACAGCAGCACTTACAATTGTGCCGGCACTCAATTGCGCGGGGTACAGCCGGAACACTTGGTTCAATGGTACCTTAACACCCTGCACCTTTTTAAACTCTTCAGGTTCATCCAGATGGCGCCTGATATACAAGCCTACCGGGCCAATAAGCAGACCTACCAGGAATGGCAAGCGCCAAGCCCAACTATCGATTGTCTCCTGCGTGAAAACCTCGAATAGCATCACACCTACAATAGTCGACAATAAGGCGCCGGACGCCTGAGCGAACATCTGCCAACTACCGTAGAAATCTCGCCGATGAGCAGGCGCACTCTCAATCAAGTAGGATGTAGCACTTCCAAACTCACCACCTGCAGAAAAGCCTTGAATCAAGCGCGCCACGGCAATTAGGATCGCAGCCCAGATTCCAGCTTGCTGATAGGTAGGGGCGAAGGCAATCATTGCAGTCGAAATGAACATCAAGAGAATTACGACGTTTAATGCGCGCTTCCGCCCATACCGGTCAGCATACAAGCCCAGGATGATAGCCCCCAAAGGCCGGGCGACAAAACCAATCCCCACGCTTAATGTTGCGAGCAGGAGTGCAGCTGACGGATCATCAGTAGGGAAAAAGAGCCTGCTAATCGTCGCGGCTAGAAAACCGTAAACGATAAAGTCGTACCATTCGAGCGCGTTCCCTATAGTAGCTGCGAGGATTACCCGCCACGGCTTAAGCCCAGATGTTGTGTTCACATTATTCTCCGGATTGCTGTTGTTCTACGGCTTACGTTGTATTTGTTAGTTAGCCTACCTACTTATAATTGAACGTCAATCCCCTTCAACGCCCCACCTTTGGGCACTACTTTGCAAGAGCGCACGCTCATAGTGCCATCAAGGTTATAAGCTGAGTTCAGGCCTCGTCCTGGGCCAAGCGCTCGACCGAGATGCGATCATTTCGGTACATCAACGCACCTTGAAAGTGCAAAAAAAATGAATTCACTAATAAAAAAACACCTACACCACCTGAGAAGCGTGAAAACTCAAATGATGCAGGTGCAAAGAGACCACCGGTACTGCCTCCCAAATCATGGATCAGCAAAATTCGGATATGACTTCAGCTTTGATTTCAATCTCTCGCATTAGCGAGCACTATTCCGGCAGGAGCAAAATCGGCGCCCCAACAACTATAAGGTGAGCGCTGAGCTGTGTGCTGTATCCCAGACAACCATTAAATAAGTAACTAGAAAGGAAGTCATGCCCCCAAAACTACTGGTCAGCCCTATACCGCCCACAAGCAAAACCGGAGCTATAAAGGTCATAGGAAGCCGCCAAGACATCAAGCGCGCAGCGCACGCCCCCGCACCAAGAGCAAAGACGAAAGATATAACCACCCAGGCATCAGTAGGAAACGCGATGTCAATGCGGTTGATAAACGTATACAGATAGCAGACGATCAATAGAGGTAGCAACCGCAAAGATGCCTTACGCCAGATGCAGTTTGCGTCCTCACAGAAGGCCCGATCTCCAGCAATAACTTGGTTCATATCTTGTTCTTCTTTTAAAAATTGACCACTAGTACACACCTACTCTGAGGCGCTCAACCACGGATGAATCCATCTCGAGCCAGCACCCGTCGGCGCAGTCGCAGTGCGTGTCCTGTCTTTTGGATCTCGCCCGCCTCGCCCGCAGAAGTAGTCACAACCCACGAACATCAAGCTCTGATCCAAAAGGCATTAAAACGACCAGCGAACTCGCGCCCTTAGTCGATGACGCCCCCCCCCGTGGTGAGGATGACACTGCCCCCCGGATGGTCGCGCCTCTAGGCTCATATGGATGACCGCCACCACATGGTTAACATGTTAACCTAGTAAACGCGATTTCCACTCCTCGCGCAAGAGTCAGCAAATTGAAATTTCCTATCTCCACCTCATGAGGCGCCCGCAAAAATGAATGGCTCATGGAACGCAGCTGCGCAAGGGGCACCTAGGTACGTTCAGGCACAGATGTGACCAGCGAGCACCATAGTCAACATGTTTACATGAGCTTTTGAATCTCTATCGTCAATCAAACCGACAGACGAACAAGCATCAACACCCCCTGCAGGATGGGGGCGAGGAAGGCTGCCAAAGGGGATGCTTACCAGAGAGATGAGCGGCGACGGCATGCTTGCACATCACCGACACCGAGAGAAGAGAGAGACAGGGGACTTACGGCGATACAGATTTCAACTCATCTAGGAGGGACAACAACTGGGTTAGCTTCTCCTCACCAAATTGATCGACTAGGCGGCGATAATTACGCTCCATATCACCCGACATCTCAACAAACCTCTGCTGGCCTTGATCAGTGAGCCCAACAAAAACCCTCCTCTGGTCTTCCGTCGACCGCCATCGCCGCACGTAACCATCGCGCTCCAGCCTAGCGAGAACACCTGACATGCTCGGCTTAAGAATGCAGGCCAGCCTCGCCAACTGGTGACTCTCCAACTCCCCCTGCTGCCGAAGGATTCGGATGATTCTCCACTGCTGCTCGGTGAGCTCTCGCGCATTGAGAGCAGGTCGGAAGAAGGCCATTGCAGCCTCCCTCCCCTGCAGGAGTGCAAGCGTAAGCGAAGGTCTTGGGCTAGACATATAGTATTCATGTGAACTAAATATCTCACAGCTTAGGCAAGTCTCCCCCCGTGTGCAACCCTCTCCTGCAGCCCCTGAACCATTGCCCACCCCTCCACGGCTAGCCAAACATTGAAGGGGCTTAGCGCAGCCTCAGTGTGAAATCGCAGATAGCGTAGCGAGCAGACGCTTGACCATTATTAACATATTAACTATAAAGGAAACATGTTTACCTTGTTGGTCGCCGCTCCAACCTTGCGACCAGCCTCACCAGGAGCTACTTGATGCCCCCTATTCCGCACGCTAGAGCGAATGGAACCCTCTTCGGGATCGCGCTCAACTACAAAGGCCTGCTTGAGCAAAATCTTGAGGACTTCGAAAACCCTCCATACAGGCAGCCGCCTAAAAAGCCGGTGCTGTTCATCAAGACGCCAAACACGCGCAACGCTCATCGTGCCGTGGTGGTGCAGCCTACCGGGGAGCGCTTGCAGCCAGGCCCAGCCTTGGGAGTCGTCATCGGGAAACGTGCGAGCCGAGTAACCGAAACAGCAGCCCTCCAGCACGTTGCGGGGTACGTGATTGTCAATGAGTTCAGCCTCCCCGAAGACAGCTACTACCGCCCTGCGGTGAAAGCCAAATGCCGTGATGGTTTCTGCGCGCTAGGTGAAGACATTGTTCCTGCCGATGAGATTGCGAACCCTCAAAACCTCACCATCAAGCTCTATGTGAATGGTGAGATTGCGCAGGAAAACACCACTGCCAACCAAGTGCGCTCCGTCGCCCGCCTGATCGCAGAGCTGAGCGAGTTCATGACGCTTGATGAAGGTGATGTACTCATCACTGGCACGCCAGAGGGTCGAGTTGATGTTCAACCCGGTGATGTTGTTGAGGTTGAAATCACTGGCCTTGGTCGCCTGAGCAACACCGTAGTAGCGGAACAAGGAGAAAGCGCATGAAACACGCTCACGTTCAAGTGGATGGGCAACGTCATCACGTCGAGGTGATCGATGGAAATCGGGTGCGGTTCGCCGATGGCAAAGTGCTCGAGGAGAATCAAGTAACTTGGCTACCACCTGCAACCGGCAACATGTTCGCGCTGGGCCTGAACTACGCCGACCATGCTCGTGAGCTAGCATTCGCCCCGCCCACCGAGCCGCTAGCATTCATCAAGTCGCCGGGCACCTACACCGGCCACAACCAGGTCACTTGGCGCCCGGACAACGTCGAGTACATGCACTACGAGTGCGAACTGGTTGCTGTCATTGGCAAGCCGGCGAAGAACGTAAAGCGCGAGAACGCAATGGAGTACGTCGCCGGGTACACGGTGTGCAACGACTACGCCATCCGTGACTACCTGGAAAACTACTACCGACCCAACCTGCGGGTAAAAAACCGCGACGCCACCACCCCGGTCGGGCCGTGGATCGTCGACGCAGCCGATGTGCCGGACGTCAGCAGCCTCAAGCTTCGCACCTGGATCAACGGCGAGCTGAAGCAGGAAGGTACAACGGCGGACATGATCTTCGACATCCCACACCTCATCGAATACTTCTCCAGCTTCATGACCCTGCAGCCGGGCGACATGATCGCCACCGGCACACCTGAAGGACTAGCCGATGTGGTGCCGGGCGATGAAGTGGTGGTGGAAGTAGAAGGCGTTGGGCGCCTGGTCAACCGTATCGTCAGCGAAGCTAATTTCTTCAAGAACAACAAGGCATGAACAGCATGATCAAGCACTGGATCAATGGCCGTGAGGTCGAAAGCAAAGACACCTTCGTCAACTACAATCCGGCTACCGGCGACGCCATCTGCGAAGTGGCCAGCGGCGGTGCCAAAGAAGTCGCCCAAGCCGTAGCTGCTGCGAAGGAGGCCTTCCCGAAGTGGGCCAACACGCCGGCCAAGGAACGAGCCCGGCTGATGCGCAAGCTCGGTGAGCTTATCGACCAAAACGTGCCGAAGCTAGCCGAACTGGAGACCCTCGACACCGGCCTGCCGATCCATCAGACCAAGAACGTGCTGATCCCGCGCGCCTCGCACAACTTCGACTTCTTCGCCGAAGTGTGCACCCGCATGGACGGTCACACTTACCCGGTCGACGATCAGATGCTCAACTACACCCTGTACCAGCCAGTGGGTGTGTGCGGACTGGTTTCGCCGTGGAACGTGCCCTTCATGACGGCGACCTGGAAGACCGCGCCGTGCCTTGCGCTGGGCAACACTGCAGTACTGAAGATGAGCGAGCTGTCGCCTTTGACCGCCAACGAACTGGGCCGCCTAGCCGTCGAAGCCGGCATCCCCAACGGCGTGCTGAACGTGATCCAGGGCTACGGCGCTACAGCTGGCGACGCTCTGGTCCGCCACCCAGATGTGCGTGCCATTTCCTTCACCGGTGGCACCGCCACCGGCAAAAAGATCATGCAGACCGCAGGCCTTAAAAAGTACTCGATGGAACTGGGCGGCAAGTCGCCGGTAATAATCTTCGAAGACGCCGACCTGGAACGCGCGCTGGACGCTGCACTGTTCACCATCTTCTCGCTGAACGGTGAGCGCTGCACCGCCGGCAGCCGCATCTTCATCCAGGAAAGCGTCTATCCACGCTTTGTCGAAGAGTTTGCAGCCCGCGCCAAACGCCTGATTGTCGGCGATCCAAACGACCCGAAAACCCAGGTTGGCTCAATGATCACCCAGCAGCACTATGAGAAGGTGACCGGCTACATCCAAATCGGCCTCGATGAGGGTGCGCGCTTGGTGGCAGGTGGACTGGAACGCCCTGCAAACCTCCCGGCGCACTTGGCCAAAGGACAATTTGTACAGCCGACTGTTTTCGCGGATGTCGACAACATGATGCGTATCGCCCAAGAAGAAATCTTTGGCCCGGTCGTGTGCTTGATGACATTCAAGGATGAGGCAGAAGCTCTGCGCCTGGCTAACGACACCGAGTACGGTTTGGCTTCGTACATCTGGACTCAAGACATCGGCAAGGCCCACCGCCTTGCACGTGGCATTGAAGCTGGCATGGTGTTCATCAATAGCCACAACGTGCGCGACCTGCGTCAGCCATTCGGCGGCGTGAAGGGTTCCGGCACAGGCCGCGAAGGCGGACAGTACAGCTTTGAGGTTTTTGCCGAGATCAAGAACGTTTGCATCTCGATGGGTAGCCACCACATCCCGCGCTGGGGGGTGTGACTTTTTCCACTGGGCCGGCAATTGAGGCAGTTCTGACGGATCGCCAACGTGCCGGCTCAGTGGCCTCACAACAAGAAGGAGATTCATCATGGGCAAGCTGGCACTCGCAGCCAAGATCACTCATGTCCCCTCCATGTACCTGTCCGAGCTCCCTGGGCCGCGCCAAGGCTTCCGCCAAGCCGCGATCGATGGGCACTATGAAATTAGTCGCCGCTGCCGTGAGCTGGGTGTGGACACCATCGTTGTGTTTGACACTCACTGGCTGGTCAATGCTGGCTACCATGTGCTTTGCGGGCCGCACTTCAAAGGCCGGTATACAAGCAATGAGCTGCCGCATTTCATCAGCAATATGGAATACGAGTTCCCCGGTAACACCGAGCTCGGCAAGCTCCTGGCCGAGGAATGCAATCGCTTCGGTGTCGAGACCATGGCCCACCATGCGACCACCTTGGGCCCTGAGTACGGCACTTTGGTGCCGATGCGCTACATGAACCAAGACCAACACTTCAAGGTGATCTCGGTCTCGGCCCTCTGCACCTTCCACTATCTTGCCGACAGCGCCCGCCTCGGCTGGGCCATGCGCAAGGCGGTTGAGGATCACTACGATGGCACGGTGGCGTTCCTCGCCAGCGGTTCGCTCTCGCACCGCTTCGCTCAAAACGGCCAGGCGCCGGACTTTGCAACCAAGGTATGGAGCCCATTCCTGGAAACGCTCGACCATCGTGTAGTGCAGATGTGGGAGAACGCTGAATGGGATGAGTTCTGCGGAATGCTGCCAGAGTACGCGGCCAAGGGGCACGGCGAAGGCTTTATGCACGACACCGCAATGCTGCTTGGTGCTCTTGGCTGGTCTAAATACGACGGCCACGCAGAAGTCGTGACGCCCTACTTCGGCTCTTCAGGCACCGGTCAGATCAATGCCATCTTCCCGGTCACCCCGCAGGATGGCTCGGCCATTCCGCAAGCACAAGCTGCCAACCCGGGCGCAGTGGTATCAACCAGCCGCTTGTAACCTGTCCGCACCTGCTGTCTGTGAGGACGGCAGGTCGCTGCCTTGACGAGGACTACGTCATGCCCCACCTGGTTCTGCTCTACACCTCCGACCTGGAACGCGATACCGACATTCCTGGCCTATGCCGCGCCTTGGCGGACTGCATGCTCGAACAGCGCGACGACACTGGCAAAGCTGTGTTCCCCACCGGCGGCACCCGTGTGCTGGCCTACCCGGCAGCCCACTGCGCTGTGGCTGACGGACGCGGTGACTATGGCTTCCTGTATGCCAACCTGCGCATGGGGAGCGGCCGCAGTACGACGGTGCATAACAGCGTTGGTGACAGTCTGCTGCAGGTACTGAAAAACCGCCTAGACCGGGTGCTGCAAGAGCGCCCAATCGGCATCACCCTGCAAATCGACGAGAGCACTCAGCAAGTGTTCGATGCCAAGCACAGCACCTTGCACCCCCTCTTCAACCGCCCTGCCTGACATCAGCCGCGCGATGCTCACCTTCTAAAGAGAAACCATCATGCTTGACAACACTTTCATCCAGCAGGCCGCTGAGCGACTCGACCAGGCTGAACGCACTCGTGAACAGGTGCGCCAGTTCTCGCTGGATTACCCGAGCATCACTATTGAAGACGCCTACGCCATCCAGCGTGCGTGGGTTGCCAAGAAGATTGCAGCCGGCCGCAAGCTAGTAGGTCACAAGATCGGCCTGACGTCTCGAGCAATGCAGGTTTCCTCGAACATTACCGAACCTGATTACGGCGCACTCCTCGATGACATGCTTTTTGAGGAAGGCAGCGATATTCCGTTTGATCGTTTCATTGTTCCTCGGGTAGAGGTCGAGCTGGCCTTCATCTTGGGCAAACCCCTCAAAGGCCCAAACTGCACTGTCTTTGATGTACTAGAAGCCACCGAGTGGGTGATCCCGGCCCTGGAGATTATCGACGCGCGAATTCACCAGGTAGATCCGCAGACGCAGGTAACTCGCAAGGTATTCGACACCATCTCTGACAACGCCGCCAATGCTGGTGTGGTTATGGGCGGGCGCCCCATCCGACCAACCGACATCGATTTGCGCAAGGTGCCTGCAGTTCTCTACCGAAATGGCGTGATCGAAGAATCTGGCGTGAGTGCAGCCGTTCTCAACCATCCGGCCAAAGGTGTGGCCTGGCTCGCCAACAAGCTGGCGCCTTACGACGTTACGCTTGAGCCCGGCCAAATCATCTTGGGCGGCTCGTTCACCCGGCCTGTTGCTGCACGCCCAGGCGACACCTTCCACGTCGACTACGACATGCTGGGCAGCATTGCCTGCCGCTTCGTTTAAATACAGGAGCCCTGGTGATGAAAAATACATTCAAGGCACGCCTGAAGTCTGGGGAGCCACAAATTGGCCTGTGGCTCGGACTTGCAGATGCCTACTGCGCGGAACTGGCTGCTAATGCAGGGTTCGACTGGCTTCTGTTGGATGGAGAGCATGCACCCAACGACATCCGATCGCTGCTAGGTCAACTGCAATCGGTAGCGCCCTATCCCTCGCAACCTGTAATTCGTCCGGTCGTTGGCGATACCGCACTAATCAAGCAGGTCTTGGATATCGGGGCGCAGACCTTATTGGTGCCGATGGTCGAGACTGCAGCACAAACACAACACCTCGTGCGCGCCGTTACCTATCCGCCATCCGGCATCCGAGGGGTTGGCAGCGCCCTCGCCCGCGCCTCTCGCTGGAACACTCTGCCAGATTACCTGAACAAAGCTGACGAAGAGATCTGTCTTCTGGTGCAAATCGAGAATCGCGAGGGTCTGGAGAACCTCGATGCGATCGCTGCAGTAGAGGGCGTCGATGGCGTCTTCATCGGCCCCGCCGATTTGTCTGCAGCGATGGGGTATCGAGGCAATCCTGGTCACCCCGAGGTTCAGGCTGCAATCGAAGATGCGATCGTTCGAACCTGCAAGGCAGGGAAAGCCGCCGGCATTCTCAGCGCGGATGAAAAACTTGCTCGCCGATATCTTGAACTCGGTGCCACGTTCGTCGCGGTAGGTGTGGATACGACTGTTTTGATGCGCGGGCTGCAGACACTCGTGACACGCTTCAAAGACACTCAGCTTCCAGATCAGAATAGCGGTGGCGTCTACTAATCCCCCTGCCCAGACCGCTAACTGAGCAGCCCCTCAATCCTGGTTGGTGGGGCTGATTCTCTTCAGCTCATCTAACAAATCCAAAAGATCACGAAGACTGTCTCTCCCCAGCCCCATTTCCAGTCGGTCATAACACCGATTGATGTCTTGCTCGACTAGGCCATAGAGCGCCCGCCCTCGATCAGAAAGCGTTACCAGCACACATCGCTGATCGACTTCCGAACGTTGCCGACTCACCAATTCCTGGGCCTCCATCCGTTTCAGAACCCCTGTCAAACTCGGCTGGAGAATACAAGACAGCTCAGCCAGTCTATAGATCTCTGTTTGGCCGTTCTGATGTAACACGCGGATTACCCTCCACTGCTGACTGGTAACGCCATGCGCATTAAGTACAGGCCGGAAGAAGCTCATTGCTGAAGCTCGAGCCTGGAGCAAGGCGAGTGTTAGGGAAATTCGATAGGTTGCGTTAGACATTTGGATCCACAGAGAGCATGCCAGGATTTCGAGCGCGGTACCGGTCTCCGCAAGCGCGATGCGATATAGCCTGAAACATCAAGGGCCTGAATCTCCGGCACAGATCTATGCCGACTGATTCAGGCCCAATGAGCAGTATTGAATCGATAGCGAAGGCTACGGCCAACGATGACTCAGCCTTGGCTGGAAGGCAGTCGTACAACCAAGCCGTCCAAACTCGGACTTACCTTGACCTGGCAACCGAGCCGAGAGTTTTCTTTCGCCTCAAAAGCGAACTCCAGCATGCCCTCTTCGTCACCATCCGCAGGCCCAACCTTCTCGAACCATGGCTCCTCAATGTAGCAATGGCAGGTTGCACAGGAACACGCACCACCGCACTCGGCCTCCATGCCCTTCACACCATTTCGGACAGCGGCATCCATCAGTGAGTGGCCATCAGCGGCTTCAACCTGCTTTTCAATCCCATCAGGCTGAATGAATGTAATTTTTGTCATTTTTGCGCCCTTGCACAGTTAACATGTTAACCAAGTAAACGCTATTCGCGAGGTTCTGACAAGCCCCTTTACCCTCCATTTGTCACCTCTTTCTTTCTCCAGTCTCACCGCATCCCGCCCCGATAAACCATCACAAAAAACGCCTGAAAGCCAATGAGTGCGAGACTTTCGGCAGTTTTTCAAACAGCCAGTAAACGCCTAAAAGCACCACTGAACCAAAGGTCAATATAGTTAACATGTTGACTTTTAACCTTTGCAGGAATAGCCTCGGAATCAAGCCGTACCTGCTCAAGCGAGTGAGGCGGCGAGCAGAACCAAAAAAACAAGATCCTGGCCTCAAAATCAGGAAGGACTGCCATGAACCGTTGCGTTTGTCTGACATCCCCCGAACCGCTGGCTACCAAGCCAGCCTGCGCCACTGCCCTTCCACAGTCGGATCACTCCGCCTGGAAAGGTTATCAAGCTGAGCCCAGCGCTTTTGATTGATCAACGTTCTGAACACCCAGCATTGCGCTAAGGGTGTGATCGTTGCGTGGCTGCCTGACACATCAGCAACTGGTCGAGCAAAGCCTAAATATTTCATCCACGATAGGCATGACAAATGAACATCATCGCTTCAACAGGAAAATTTGTTGACGTCGAAAACGGCGTTATCGATCGTAAGATTTTCTCTGATGCAGAGATCTACAAAAAAGAACTGGAAACGGTTTTTGCTCGCGCCTGGCTGTTTGTTGGTCACGAAAGCCAAATCCCGAACCCGGGCGATTTCTTCTCCTCCCGCATGGGCGAGGAGTCGGTTCTCCTGGTTCGTGACAAGGCCTCGAAAGTCCACGTATTCCTGAACTCCTGCCGCCATCGTGGCATGAAAGTGTGCCGCTACGAGTCCGGCAACACCTCGCTGTTCACCTGCCCTTACCACAGCTGGACATTCTCGACGGATGGCCAACTGCGTGGCGTGCCGATGGCGAAGGACATCTATGGCGACTGCTTCGATAAAGCCGACTGGTCGCTGATTGAAGTCGCCAAACTGGCGATCTACAAGGGCACCGTTTGGGCCACGTGGGATCCGGAAGCACCGGAGTTCATGGACTACCTGGGGGATGCGGTCACCCACTTGGATCTGGCACTGGATCACCGCGATGGTCGACCAGGCGGTTCGGAAGTAGTTGGTGTCCACAAATGGATCTTCCCTGCCAACTGGAAATACGCTGCTGAGAACTTCCTCGGCGATACCTACCACAACCCAAGCCACCGGTCGGTTGACCTAATCGGCATTGGCCCATCGGCCGAACAGGGCGTGAAAGGTCGCCGCGACAACGAACTGGAGTTCTCCAAACACGTATGGGTCAGCTTCCCGCATGGCCACGGTGTGCACTCGGCTGTTCAGCCTGAAGGTCAGGAATACGTCGAGCAGTTCAAAAATGATCCGGAAATTGAGCAGTATTTCCGCGACAACTTTAACAAGCGCAAAGCTGCCAAGGGCGATGCCTATCGTCTGCGCCCATTCGTTGGCACGATCTTCCCAAACACTTCATTCCATGGCACCCAGCCCCGCAGCCTCTGCGTATGGCACCCGCACAGCCCGAATGAGACCGAAGGATGGCGCTTCTTCCTGGTGGACGCCGATGCCCCTGAAAAGGTCAAGGACTTCCTGCGCCACTACTACATGCGCTACTCGGGCCCTGCCGGCATGACCGAACAGGACGACATGGAAAACTGGCTGTACGCCACGAAAGCGTGCGGCGGCACAATTTCCAAACGCTACCCGTTCAACTACCAACAGTCGCTGAACAAAAACACCACCGACCCAATCGTGAACGGCCTGCGAATCAAAGGCGACGTGAGCACCTCCGTCACCGAGCACATGGCTCGCGGTTTCTACCTCCGTTGGCAGGACTACATCTTCGAGAAGGACTGGAGCGTACTCAGCGGCGAGCACGATCCGCGCTTCCAGAACCGGAGCGAGTGAAATGAGCAAAGTAGTCATCGTTTCCGGTGGCACTTTCGGCCTGGGCCATGGCGTTGCCATGGGCCTCGCCAGGTCGGGTTACCGGGTATTAGCTTTCGGCATTGGCCAAAAGCAGGCGGGCAGCATTGCGACGAATACCATCGAGGCGATGAACCAGGAAGCTCGAACTGAAGAGCTGCCTCTCATCGCACTGGAAGCTGACGTCACGCTCGAGGCAGACGTTGATCGCGTTATAAAGGCGACGTTAGAGGCCTATGGGCGAATCGATGCGGTAGTAAACAATGCCGCGATCGGCCCACTGGGTACCGTGCTGAATACTGCTCCGGAGCTCTGGGACAAAATTTTCGCAGTCAACCTGCGTGGCCCATTCCTAATGGCACGAGCAGCCATTCCTCACATGCAAAACCAAGGTGGCGGAAGCATCGTCAATGTGGGATCCGGCGCAGGCTGGGGCAAGCCAAACATGGCCGCCTACTCAGCGAGCAAGGGTGGCCTGGTTGCCCTGAACGCAGCCCTGGCACTTGACCATTTCTCGCAGAAAATCCGCGTGAATATGGTGATCCCCGGTGGTGGCGGCATCGACGCCGGCATGACTCGAGGCCGACTCGAGGAAGCTGGCGCTGCCTTCCCAACCAACTTTGTTGGATCAGTGGCGGGTCGTGCGATCACCGGTGAAGACATGATGGCAGCCATCCGCTTCCTCATTTCTGATGATGCCCAAGCGATCAGCGGCACCATCATTGATGTGGGCTGCTTCGCTCACCAAGGCTCTTCTATTCCATTGGGTAAACACTCATGAGCACCAAACAATTCCTGACCGAGCATTTGGACGTCACTCCAGAGATCGCCAGCTTCTTTTACTACGAAGCGGATCTCATGGACGAGCGCCGCTACAACGAGTGGCTTGACCTTCTCCATGAAGACATCAAGTACTTCATGCCAATGCGTCGCAACGTCAAGTTCGGTCAGCATGCTGAGAAAGAGAATACCAAGCTGGGCTCGGACATCAGCTGGTTCGACGAAGGTAAGTGGACGCTCACCAAGCGGGTGGAGCAGATCCTTACTGGTGTCCACTACGCCGAAGAGCCGCTGTCGCGAATTTCTCACCTGATCACCAACGTTCGCGTGCTTGAGCAAAGCAAGGCTGAAAATGGCCTGCGCACCGTCAAAACCAGCTGCCGCTTCATGGTTTACCTCAACCGAGTGGAGTACGAGGTGAACACGATGGTGGGCAAGCGGTACGACACCCTTGTTGAGACCGAAGATGGCTGGCGTGTGCTCGAGCGAGAAATCATTCTCGACCAAAACGTTTTGCTCGTTAAAAACCTGACGGCGTTCTTCTAAGACCATGATCAATCTCTACGAAATCAAACCAGGCGACAAACTTGTCATCAAAGGCGGGCGCGACGTTGTCTGCGTTGAAAATATGGGCGATGGGCAGTGGGTTGAAGTTGAAGACTCCAATGGCCGCGAGCTTATTCACAGCCAGGACATCGTCGAACACGTAACTGAAGAAGAGATCTAAAGCTATGCTGCGCTTCCACTATATGCCGAGCGACTTTCATCCATTGCTGCTAATTGTAGGGGAGCGCAGCGATGTCTCGCAGCTTCAAGAATTCTTCTACGAACTGTCGATCAACCCACGCGATGTAGATATCAAGGAGCTCGCCTTTGTCACCTCGGCAACTCACGATGTCACCATCAAACTGGTGGGCGACCACAAGACTCGCGGCCTAATCCTCCACCGATCACCAGAGCTTCGCCTTGAATGGGAGATCGACCGGGAGACTGCGGGCATGTTTGCTGAAGAAATCGCAGAATCTCTCGACTCTGGTAACAAATCCGGCTCAGGCTTCTTGGAGATTGGATACGTTGGGGAGATCCGCGCCAAAGTCATGTTTGGTGAATTTGACGATAGCTACTTGCTGTCCGGAGTATAAGAAATGAAAGTTGTGATTGTCGGAGCAGGCCAAGCCGCAGCAACTTGTGCATTCCGCCTTAGGGAGCACGGCTTTCAAGGTGAGGTCACTATCCTAGGCGAGGAGGCAGTTCATCCCTATCAACGCCCTCCTCTCTCGAAGAAATACCTTAATGGGCTTGCACCTATTGACGACCTCTTTATCCGACCTGCCAACAGCTACGATGAGGAAAAGATCAACGTTCATCTCAATCTCAAGGTTGAGAGCGTCGATCCTCAGCGTAAAGAGGTTTTTACCCAGGATGGCCAATCCTTCCCCTACGACAAGCTTGTTTTCGCTACGGGCTCGCGCGCACGCCCCTTGCCCGGGCTTCCCAGTGAAGGTCTCAACAACGTCTTTACGTTCCGTGACCTGAAGGATGCGGATGCACTGAACAGCTACCTGCAGCCTGGCAAGCGCATGGTGATAATCGGCGGTGGCTACATCGGGCTCGAGATCGCAGCTGTCGCTCGCGCCTCTGAAGTAGAGGTAGCAGTGCTTGAGCGAGCTGAGCGAATTCTCCAACGCGTGGCCTGCAAGGAAACCTCGGACTTCGTGCGCCATTTCCACTGCAAGCGTGGCGTGCGGATTTTCGAAAGCGCTGAAGTTGAACGCTACAACATCCAGGACGCAGCGGTATCCAGCGTTTTGCTCCAGTCCGGCGAAGAGCTGCTGGCAGACGTTGTTGTCGTCGGCATTGGCATCATTCCAAATGCCGAAATCGCTAGCGCCGCAGGTGTCGAGCTAGCTCTGGATGCCATCAAGGTCGATCCGCAGTGCCGCACATCCGTCGACTCCATCTACGCGATCGGTGACTGCACGAGCTTCGATTTCCACGGCAAAACCATTCGACTGGAATCCGTTCAGAACGCCCTGGAACAAGCCGACATGACCGCCCGCGACATCGTGGGCCTCGCCGGCACCTATGCTCCGAAGCCATGGTTCTGGTCAGACCAATACAGCTACAAAATGCAAATCGCTGGCCTGAGCTTTGATCACGACCATGTCGTATCACGGATCTCTCCGGATGGCTCAAGCGCAAGCTTCTGGTATTTCAAGGGCGAATTACTGCAGGCCGTCGATTCGATCAGCGACCCGCGCGCGTTCATGCTCGCCAAAAAATACGTTGGCACTGCCGTGGCGAAAAAAGGACAGCTGCCTGACAGCAGCCAGGATCTGAAAACAATCTTTTCATAAACGCTGACATCTTGGTTTTCTTGACTTTTCTGCTGCGGTACGATTCAGCACAGGAACGTCCTCCGACGACCAGAAAACAACTTGAAAACCAGGATAAAGCATGTCACCCACAGACCAGAATCTGGACTTCAGATACGCCGAGCACTCTTTAGCTCTCGCGTGTCTACGTGCCAGGGATGCAGTGGTTTCAAACTTCTCGCCTATCTTGCAAGAGCTGAACGTCACAGAGCAGCAGTGGCGAGTGATGCGCATCACGTTTGAATATGAGGAGATACCTTTCGCTGAGCTGTGCCGACTGAGCTGTATTCATAAAGTCAGCATGGCGCGAATTGTTTCTGCCCTAAGCGATTTGGGCTGGATGGAGAAACAAAAGTCTCAAGTAGATATGCGCGCCTATAACGTCTCGTTGACGGCTGAGGGTCGCAAAGTAGCCCAACGCGCGGCGGATGCGACTCAAGCTATTTATGACGACTTGTTTGAGCGTTACGGTCGTAAGAAAGCCGAATTGCTACTTGAGCTCTTGAAAGACTTGGAAAAAATTAGACGCCAACCAGGGTAGTTTATGCTTCGCTGTGCTTTCCGTGAGCCGTACATGCGACCATGTCGTTCTTAATCCGAGCGGCTAAGCATTTAAACATACCCACCAGGCCTCTAAGCGCTCCAAATGGGGACTGCATCATGAGCCTCCATAAAACTCGCAACCTTAAAAACAATCGATACTTAGAGAGTGCCTTGCAATGAAAAAAACTGGTGGAATGATCTTTACGGAAAGCCTGATTCGTAACGGCGTCAAAGATCTCTTCATGATCCCTGGCATCCAGCTTGACTGGGCGGTAGACGCCCTGCGCCAGAAGGATGGCGAGGTGAAGCTGTATGTTCCCCGCCACGAGCAAACTACGACCTACATGGCTGATGGTTACTTCCGCGCCTCCGGCAAAGTCGGCACCGCGATGGTTGTACCAGGCCCGGGCGCTCTCAACGCAGGCGCAGGTCTGTCGACCGCCTACGCCTCCAACTCCAAGGTCATGTTCCTGACCGGACAGATCTGCTCCAAAGGCATCGGCAAAGGCTATGGTCTGCTCCACGAGATCAAAGATCAGACCGGCTTTGTTGCTGGCTTGACCAAGTGGAACACCCTCGTTACAAAAGGCGAAGACATCCCTGGCGCTGTGGACGAGGCGTTCGCTCAGATCAACCAAGGTCGCCCTCGTCCAGTTGGCGTCGAAGTTCCCCATGATTTCCTTCAAGAAAGCTATGACCTGGCTGAGGTAGACCCGGCGGTGCCAACCCTGGCCATCCCGAAGCTGGATCAGACGCTGATCAATGACGCCGTGGCTCTAATCAACCAGGCCAAACTGCCAGTGATCTATGCGGGTGGCGGTTCGCTGTCCGACGCTTCGCGTGAAGGCCTGCTGGCACTGGCCGAAAAAGTCGGCGCTCCAGTGGTTATGAGCGACAACGGTCGCGGCGCCATCAGCGATCGCCACCCTCTCGCGATGAACTCTCTCGCTGGGCGTGCCGTGTTCGAGTACGCGGATCTGGTGGTAGTGCTGGGCAGCCGCTTCATGGACGTGCTGAGCCCCGACACATCCTGGCCGATGGACAAAGCCAAGTTCATCTTCGTCAACATCGACGCCGATGACATGACAGCACCTCGTACTCCTAGCGTCGCAATTGAAGCTGATGTGGGTGATGTGGTTCCTGCGATTGCTAACCTAATCAACGCTCGTAAAGCGCTGACCAATGAGCAAGCTCTATCCGTCAAAGAATGGGCCTCGCAGCAGATCGAAGAAATCCAACCACAGGCGAGCTACGTCGCACAACTACGCAACGCCATGCCTGATGACGCAATCTTCGTAAACGAACTGACCCAAATCGGCTACTTGGCACGTATCGCATTCCCAGTTTACGAGCCGCGCACCTACATTGGCCCAGGCTACCAGGGCACTCTGGGCTACGGTTTCCCGGTTGCTTTAGGCGCCGCAGTTGGTGGCGGTGGCCGTCGCGTCGTATCGATCACTGGTGACGGCGGCTTCGGCTGGAACCTCCAGGAACTCGCTACTGCTAACCGTTACAACCTGCCAATTACTCTGATCGTTTTCAACGACGGCCACTATGGGAACGTTCGTGCTATCCAGAAACGTCAGTTTGGTGCCGAAGTTGCGGTAGAGCTGGCCAACCCTGACTTTGGTTTGCTGGCTCAATCCTTTGGCGTCGACTTCGTTTCGGTGGACAACCCAGAAGATCTGGGCAAAGCAGTCAGCGAGTCGATCAGCAAAGACGGCCCACTGATGATCGAAGTCAAAGTAGGGGTAATGCCAAGCCCATGGCATCTGCTGCGTCTGCAGCCGCTCGGTGGGGTCGTTGCTCCTAACACCCCAGCCAATCCCCTGAAGGCCGTATTCTCATGATCGAATACAACAAGTTTTTCAGCCAGGGCAGCGCTTCGCGCTGCTCCGGCAACACCGGCTATGATGTGGTCTCCCCCGTGCTCGGTCGCGTTGTCGGTCGAGTTACCTTCTCCTCGCTGGCGGACGTCGATCTTGCCATTTCTAGCGCGAAGCAGGGTCAACAGGGCTGGAGTCAGAGTTCGCTTTCGGATCGAAAAAAAGCGCTCACTGAGCTCTCAACTGCACTATCTGCTCGCAATGAGGACATTGCTGAAGCTCTGGCTCTTGAGATCGGTTGCCCGAAATTTCTAGGGCAGAGCATGCAGCTGGGTATGGCAACAAAGGGGATTGAGCTAGCGATCGAAGGCATTGACCAGATTACCTGGGAAGAGACCATCGGAAATGGCCGCGTTCAGCGTGTGGGTACAGGCGTTGTTGCAGCCCTGACACCATGGAACTTCCCCTTGCATCAGATCGTCGCCAAGGTAGCTGCAGTAATTGCTGCTGGCTGCTCGGTGGTTTTGAAGCCAAGTGAGGTCAGTCCAGGTGTTGCTGAGATCTTTGCCGAATGTGTAGCCGATACCTCACTGCCGGCAGGCGTGTTCAACATGGTCTGGGGCGGCGCCGATGTGGGTGAGTATCTTGTCACGCATCCTGACATCAATCACGTGAGCTTTACGGGCTCCACGGCGGTTGGCAAAGCCATCATGGTGAAGGCGGCTGAAAGCCTCAAACGCCTGACCCTGGAACTCGGCGGCAAGTCGGCAGCGATAGTGCTGGATGATGCAGACCTCGATTCCGCCATGCCGCACATTGTGCGGATGTCGTTAGCTAACTCTGGACAGACCTGTGTCAGCCAGTCGAGGATTATTGCGCCACGTAAACTCGTTGGTGAAATCACTGAGCGCTACCTTAGCGAAGCCAAGCAATGGAAGCTCGGAGATCCTTGCCAGCCGGGCACCCGCCTGGGCCCTGTTGCCAACGAAAAGCAGTTCCGCCATGTACAGCGCATGATCCAGGCTGCGCTCGATGCCGGCGCTGACGTTCGCTCTTCAGGTGGGCTGCCCGTGGCAGGCTTCGAGAGTGGTTACTTCGTTGCTCCCACCATAGTCAGCAACGTCGACGCCGCATCTGAAATCGCCCAGCAAGAGGTCTTTGGCCCTGTAGTTTGCCTGCTCCCATACGATACCGAAGAAGAAGCGATTAAAATCGCCAACTCTACCAACTACGGTCTCTCCGGTGCAGTTTGGTCACGCGATTTGAATCGAGCGAATAAAGTGGCCGAACAGCTGCAGACTGGCCAGGTCATCATCAACGGTGCGCCTCAGAACCTGGCAACACCTTTTGGTGGATGGAAAGATTCTGGCTTCGGTCGTGAGAATGGCAAATTTGGCATTGAGGATTTGCTGGTCTTCAGATCAATCCAAGGAGGTTGACCGCTAATATCTCTCGTAACAACGCCGGGGCGTTTACGCCCCGGCATCCGACACCTCTACCGAATCTGCCCTCTGTTCCACACTTGCATCGACAATCTGGTGATCTTGATACCAGACGTCTACGGTGCATGCCTTGTATTTCTCAGCACCGACCCAAGGTGAATGGGCGTACGTCGCGCGTCGAATGATGATCGACGCTTATCATGGCATTACACTCGGCAGATCTCGCTACTTGATGATGATGGAGCGATTGAGATCTTTGACGTCCGAGACGCCCGATAGAGTCATTGCTCTGTCAAACTCTTCTATAAGAAGAGAAAGTGCTCTTCTAACCCCCCCTTCTCCCCCAACGGCCAGCCCATAAAGATAGGGGCGACCGATTGAGCAAGCTGTAGCTCCCATTGCCAAGGCCTTCAATACATGTGCGCCACGACGAACGCCCCCATCACATACAATGGCTGCCGAACCGCCTATCTCGTCTGCCACTGCCGCAACTTGACTGATTGGCGAAACAGCACCATCAAGTTGCCGCCCCCCATGATTTGAAATAATCACAGTATCGGAACCTGCCTTAACAGCTTGAGCTGCATCTTCGGAACATAGTATTCCCTTAATCGCTAGCGACCGCCCCCATAGCCCCTTCAGCCATTCGATGTCTTTCCAGGTTAGGGAGCGATCAAACTGACTGTTCACGAACTTGCTGACGCTCGGGCCTTCACCAACTGAAGAAATCGAAGCATGCTCGAAATTCCCGAACTTGAAACGATAGGGCTGCTTGAGCGCAGGCAGTGACCAGGAAGGACGGAGGGCAAACTTCATGATGTTGGAAAACCCTAATCTCGGAGGTACGCTCATGCCATTACGCCAATCGCGCTCTCTATTTCCACCAACCGGAGTATCCAAGGTCACGATCAGCCCATCGTAGCCAGCCTCGAATGCCCTACCGATCAGCTCACGCGTGAGACCTCGATCCTTGAAAATGTAAACTTGTAACAATTTCGGACCTGCACTACAGGCTGCAACTTTTTCAACAGAATAAGTACCAAGCGTGGAAAGGGAATATGGAATGCCTATAGAACCAGCAGCGCGAGCGACAGCAAGTTCCCCGTCAGGATGGTACAAACCCGAAAGACCCGTTGGCGAGATCATGATAGGCGCTGAAATCTCAGAGCCGAACAGCTTAACGCGCCGCTGAATCTGGCTGACGTCATTCAAAACTTTCGGCTTAAGTTTGACGAGATCATAATCCTGGACGTTAGCCCGCAGAGAACTCTCATCCTCTGCCCCGCCATCCATATATTCGAAAATCGGCTTGGGAAGTAACTGCCGGGTCGCGCAGCGCAAATCATTAATATTTCTGTACTTTTCGAACATATCAACCCCGATTTCACACTAATCCGCCAAGCGGGCACAGGATCACCAGGCTAGGATCCCGCTACCTCACAAGCCCTTAGCACAGGGCCGTCAGCCCCGATGCAAAAGAAAAAAGGCCAGTCATTATAAATTCCTGACCCTGTATAATTGTTCAATTGAAAATCCAGCTCAGGAATTGCAAACAATTATTTTTTAAGAATCAATGTCTATACCGTGTATCGATACGATCAGCCAAACGAATCATGGCTGCGAAAACGTCCTCACCAGCGCCAAACTTTGGATTATTGCTGAGCGTTTGTTTGGCGCACTGCAGGAGAATGTCCTGATTAATCGGAATGCCACTGCCAAGCGAGGCCGTTGCAAGCTGAACTTCACACGCACGCTGCAGCCGCCAAAGCATCGAAAACGCGCTGGCAATTGAATTTCCCATCACGACCGGGCCATGATTCTTCAAAAGCAGTATCGGCTTCCCATTGCTGCTCTCAAGAATTCGGCGCCCCTCCTCCGCATGCAGAGTGATGCCTTCAAACTCATGGTATGCCAACTTATCGTAGAGCATCGCCGAATAGAAGTTTGTGAATTCCAGGCCACGCTCACTGCAGCACACAGCCATGGTGGGTGTTGTATGAATGTGCATCACACAGTGTGCTTCCGGAACCTCTTTGTGAATGACGCTGTGGAACGTGAATCCCGCCGGATTAATCGGCCAGTCGGAGTGACCGATTATGTTCCCATCGATATCGACCTTGACGAGATTCGAGGCCGTCACCTCAGAATAATGAAGGCCGAATGGGTTGACCAAGAAGCACTCTTCTTCACCAGGAACTTTGACTGAGATGTGGTTATAAATGGACTCACTCCAACCCAGCATATCAAAGATCCTGTAGCAGGACGCCAGTTTCACTCGAGCTGCCCATTCTTCCTCGCTGAACCGCTCTGGATGCTCGTAATACCTGCTCACAAATAATCCTCGCTCAATCAAAGTCTGACACAACCATTGTTTGCCCAGTGGCTTTACGCGCAAACTTCGGCCATATCGCTATCAACCTGCATTCGACTTTTTCATGCTCTGCTGCAACTTAACTGCAGTCACCAGCAACACAGCGGTCGTCACCATCCAGAACACACCTAACCATCCTGTGGCAACGTAGCTGCCGGTAGCTTCGCGCAGCATTCCATTGGCCGTTGGACTGATTACTGAGCCAAGGATCCCGCAGCTACTAATAACAGCGATGCCCATAGGACGAGCGATCCGGGACAACATCGTAGGTGGAATAGTCCAGAGGATAGGCATGGCAGAAAACCCGCCTGCAGTTGCTGCGATCAAGCCGATAAGCTGAAGGGTTGGATTCCCAATCTGAGTGGTAGCGAACCAACCAAAGGCAGACAGAATTGCAGCGAGTGCGAAGTGGAGCGCGCGCTCTTGACGACGATCCGACGACCCACTGAGTAGAGGCATCATGATAATTGCAGCAAGGCCTGGTATAGCCGCAGCGAGTCCGATGTTTAAAACGCTTGATCCGCTGAAAATTTCTTTAATGATCAACGGCGACCAAGTACCAAGCGTGCTCAAGCTTGCTACCAGGGAAAAATAGGCAAAGCAGGTGAACACAAACGGTGCATTAAGGAGCGGCTTGATCGAGACACGACTCGTTTCGACCTTGCCAGTGACTTGCTCCGATGCCAATTCGGCCATCAAGGCATTGCTCTGAGCTGGGGTAAGCCAACGAGCCTTATGAGGCCCATCTGGCAGATATTTAAGCACCATCAGACCGAGGATGATTGTTGGAATGGCTTCAATAATGAACATCCATTGCCAACCTTTCATCCCGAGATACCCGTCCATCGCGGCCAAAATTGCACCAGAAAGAGGCGAGCCAAGCATGATTGCCATGGGCTGAGCGATCATGAACAGTGCGTTAGCGCGGCCTCGTTTTGCGGCAGGGATCCAAAAAGTCAGATACAGCAGCACGCCGGGTACAAACCCTGCCTCTGCAATACCCAGAACCACGCGTGCGATGTAAAGCCCCCACGGGCCTGTAGCTAGGCACGTCGCCATTGAGGCTAAGCCCCAGGTAATCATGATACGAGCAATCCAGCGTCTTGCCCCAAAACGCTCGAGCAGCAGGTTGCTCGGTATCTCAAAGAAGAAATAGGCAGCGTAGAAGAGCGTGCCTGCCAAGCCGAACTGGGTGAGTGTCACACCCAGGTCTGAGTTCATGGTAATAGCTGCGAAACCGAAGTTGATTCGGTCGATGTAAGCCATCACATAGCAAGCAAATAGCAGGGGGAGAAGGTGTCTGAAAGATCGCTTCACGGCTTCATCAAGCGCAGTACGATCTTCTGCAGGTGCACGGCTTTCTTGTGCATAGGACGCACTATCCATCTGGTGTACTCCGCTTAGGGTGTTTTTGTTGTTGTTCATACGTAACCCCTGCTGCACCAGCGAATGGGCATTCAGGGTGACTCCTGAGAGCCGCCTAGGCACATCTAGGAAATACCCCTGGCGAAATTTTGTCAACATGTTCACTAATTTTTGGATGGAGGCTTTCAGCTTTCAATGCCTCATTCCCGCTAGGCAAGGCCTCGCTAAATGGAGGGCGTCGGCATCGAACGAATCCGAGCTAAAACCCATCTATCTGATTTATATGGTTTTTTAAAAAGCTCCCCTCTACGATTTCGCCTTTTCCGACGTAACGCAAACCCTCTGAAATCGCCAAGAAAATTTCTCGCGATAAAACGACTGGCCCTCCCGGGACTAAAAAAAACATGACGCCACATTGTAAACATGTTAATCGTTACCTGGATCCAGTGGTTCGACGGTAGTCGTGCCTAGGAGGAGGTGCCGTTCCATCACTTGCCCTGGATCGCTAGGTGAGCAAGGTAGCAACCGCACAGGGCCTTGGCGTCAATAAGTGTTGCAGAAGGAAGACCGAACACGGAGTTAGGTTGAATTTTTCTCGCTATCTGGTAATCGCTCGCGTACTCCAAAGCTATTCGCGCGATCCATCGGAAAAAGCTGAACTGTATAAGTGCCATAACAATAAAAAGGTATTTTCATGACAGCAAAAATTGTATCAGCCGCACTTCTTGCATTACCTATCCTCAACACCATCCCTGGGGCCTACGCCGGCTTACTCGATGACAGCCGAGCGAGCGCGGAATTTAGAAATTTTTATATAAACAAAGACTTTCGCCAAACAAATGCCTCTCAAAATAAGGCTGAAGAGTGGGCGCAGAGTATGATTTTGCGCTTCAACTCAGGCTTTACCCCCGGTGTGATTGGCTTTGGTGTTGATGCCCTATTACTTACAGGGCTAAAGCTGGACTCTTCACCTGATCGTCGAGGTACCGGTCTATTGCCCTACGGTCAATCCGGTCGTCCTGAAGATACGTTTAGTGAATTGGGTATCACAGCAAAAATTCGAGCAAGCAAAACCGACTTTTTGGTAGGCACACTGCAACCAAAGTTACCAGTCATCAACTTTAGTGACAGCCGCATGCTCCCTTCCACGTACTCCGGGACAATGCTAAGCTCTAAAGAATCAGATAACTTTACGATAAACGCTGGCAGAATTGAAAAAGAAAATCTACGCGATTCAACTAGCAACGATGACTTGCTATATGCCAAAGTAGAAGCAGCACACCTTGACTTCGCCGGGGGTAGCTTTAATCAAAGCCCAGATCTGTCACTGTCTTACTACGCATCACAGCTAGATAATATTTATCGCCAACACTTCGCAGGACTGGTGCACACTAAACGCTTAACCGATGCTATCTCATTAAAATCAGACCTGCGTTATTTCCACTCCGCAGACTACGGCGATAAAAACCTAGCAAGCAGTAGCCGCGTCGATCAGGGAAAGATTAATAACAATTTTTTCGCTGCGTTTGAGACTCTTTCCTGGGGAGCTCATAAGTTTACGGTTGGCTATCAAAACCTATCAGGCGATGGCGATTTCCCGTACCTTGGTGTAGTCCCCTACTCGAACAACCTTTCCTTAATAGGAGCATTCACCAAAGCAGACACCGATGCTATGCAATACCGCTATGACTATGATTTCGCTGGATTAGGCCTACCTGGCCTTACCCTGATGACGCGATATGTGAAAGCTTCACATGTACGTACAGCGGCGGTGAGCAGCGGCAAAGAAAGAGAAAGTAACGTTGATCTTGCCTATGTTGTGCAAAGCGGCCCACTCAAAAACGCTTCATTCACATGGCGTTACGGTAGCTTTCGATCAGGAGGCGGGCTGACTAATGCCATCGACGAAAATAGACTGATTCTAGGCTACACTTTGAGTCTTTGGTAGTATGCACTAATCGCACAAGCTGACTTGGCAAAGCACAACGATGTGTTCGACATCGTTGTGCTTTGCCTCATACCCCAATAGTGTATCTACGTATTGGAAAATCAAAGTCAAACCCTCTGAAGTCCGCGCCTGTTCCACTCTCCAAAATTTAGTTATGAGACTAGGTACAAACCTTTCTGCCGAAACGCCGCACTCCATAACTTATCAGCCTACCGCTCCGTCTCAGCGGTGGTGAGCATCCACGCTATCCATCCAAACTTAAGCATGGTCGAACGCTCATAGTTTAGGCGTGATCCGGTACGTATATTACGGGATAGGCGGGCATGCGCATGCTCACAAAGCGAGGCAACTTCTCCGCCGGCCAATCACCAGCACCTCTTCCGCCGCTGAATGACGACCTTCGCCCTTGGTCAGTAGGAGATCACCGAAGACGATCACAGCCAGTGCGTACTGCGGGGCATCACCCAGCGCTCGACCCACTGCCCCGTTGTCCATCTTCGTGGCTTTGAGGACCGTCGCACCCGCCTCCCATACCCGAAGGAATGGTCCCAACCAGCGGTAGATCACCTTCACATCCAGCGGCCATGGTGACGCGATAACCGCTCGGCAGCCCTGTTCAGAAGCAACTTCGGAAGCCCAACCGAGGTATTGTCCAAAAGGTGCTTTCGATTCGTCCCCCGCTGCAGACAAACAAGATTACAACTTCGCTCCTCCGCAAGCGAAGAGGCCAGTGCGGCTGGAGCTTCGGAAAGACTATCTTCGTCACGAATACTGTGGATATAGCGCACATCGGCTGTCGGCCCGCCATGAACTGTCGCCACAGCCAACCCTGAGTCCGGTTTGATTCTATGAGCAGACTATTAAATTCAAATTCTCACGAGTTAACGCCCGACGCACATGGTTACCCCATGGTCGAGACAATCAGAAAACGACTCGGTTATCAGAATCATCGGAGGGGCAAAAACGCCATCTCCGAAAAGCGCACGAGCATAAAAAATCCAGTCACCGCAAAGTGACTGGATTTTTCGGAGTTTTGGGTCGGGACCGAGTGATTCGATCACTCGACCCTTGCACCCCATGCAAGGAGAGAATGGACAAGTGCCCAGCTACGCCGATTGTCGTCCCCGACTCAATGCGGACAAGGTGCTCTCAAAATTCCCCGGCTGTACAACATCGAGCGGTGTACGCCCTCTCAGCGAATTGTGTGGCTCACTGAGCAGACGATAGATCTCCCAGGCGTCCAGCTGAGGCAACGACATGAAGATGGCGAGAACCAGCTTGTGTTTCAGCGGATCCAACTGCCAGTCAGGAATACGCTGGCCTCGATTGCCCAAGCTCAGTGACAGCAGACGTCGTGCCTTGATATCACGGTTGATTTGATCTCGCGACTTTCCAGCCAGGCGTGCAAATGATAGGAGAGGTAAATTGGTCGCCGCTTCGTAGATCTCAAGCATCTCCGCACGCGTCCGCTGGATATCAGAAACCAGCCGAACTGCAGACGCTTCCGATGCACCGACTCGATCTGCTAGGGCCCTGCTGCCTTCAGTGGACATTGAATTCAATTCTGGCTTCATAGCACTTCGTACAGGAGAGGGAGGCAAACTCTGCAGCCCGAGCGAGAGTTGCGATGCCCCTTCCAACCGAATAGTTAACGGCGAGCTCGCCGCCTTGGCATGCCCCTGCACCCAAAGGTCTAACCGATTGGCCCAGTCCTGCATCATCGTACGCCGCTGCTCGACGTACTCCGCATGGTTGTACGCCGAACTCACCTTGTCCGTATCAGCATGTGAAAGCTGCGCATCGATCCAGACCTTCGGATAGCCGATCTCATTGAGCGCCGTTGAGATCGTCGCCCTCACGCCGTGCCCCGTGAGCCGGTCAGCAAAACCCATACGTCGCAACGCGCTGTTCAGCGTGTTCTCGCTGATGCGCTTGCTCAGATCGCTTCGATGAGTGAGTAGATGCCGTTGCGCCGGGACCACCTGATCCAGCAACAGCCGCACGACCTCGGCCGCCTGGATAGAAAGTGGAACGATGTAAGGTGGCACCTTCGCGGTTTGCCGGCGCGTTTTGCGCATCTTGAGCTGGAGCTGCTTGACCACTTCCGGCGGAATGATCCAAAGACGGCGCTCCAGATCGAACTGATCGGGCGTCGCCAGACGCAACTCACCGGTACGCACCCCAGTAAGCAACAACAGACGTATACCGAGTTGCGTCTGTTGCGAGCCGCGAAACGCTCGCAGCTTGCCCAGGAAGTGCGGAAGCTCCTCCATGCGCAGGAAGGGATTGTGCTCCACCGGCGGCTTGGGCACCGCCACCACATCCAGATCTGCGGCAGGGTTGTGCTCAAGGCCCGCTATGCGTACGAGTGCGTAGCGGAACAACTGATTGAGCCAGGTCCGGCACTTCTCCGCAGTCGTGAAGGCGTTCCGGCATTCGATACGACTGAGCAGATCCATGAGTACATGCCGATTGATCTCATGGATCGAATGCTCGCCAATGTAGGGCTGGATGTCTTTGGCAAAGATGCGCAGGATCTGTGACAGCGTGCTTTGCCGCCCTTCCTTGAGACTTAGCCTGCGGAACGCGATCCACTGGTTGAACACGGCATCGAAAGTCTGGTCGCTGGACAGACGCACAGCCTGCCGCTGTTGCTTGCGCTGTTCACTGGGGTTGGTGCCCTGAGCAATCAGTGTTCGCGCCTCGTCGCGCCGTGTCCGCGCGTCACGCAACCCCACTTGAGGGTAACTGCCGAAGGACATCCGCTTCTGCTTGCCTTCCCAATAGAAGCGAAAGTGCCAGAGCTTTGCGCCCTGGGCGGTGACGTGAAGTATCAGACCATCATTGTCGGCAAGCGTGTAGTCCTTGCCGGTGACTCGGGCATGCCGAATCGCCATTTCCGAAAGAGCCATGGTGACCTCCTGAACCTGCCGGAAGCCAAATGCTCATCTCGTCACCGACCCTGTTCCATCGATAAACCGAATTGGGGTCTATCCCATTCTGGCCTCAAATCTGGCCTTAAAATGCGCGGCTACCCCCGGTTTTCGGTGGTTTTCGCTGGAACGAAAAAAGGGCCTTTCGGCCCTTTTTTCAACGACTTACAGACTTCCATGGAACTCTGTAGATCTATAACTGGAGCGGGAAACGAGACTCGAACTCGCGACCCCGACCTTGGCAAGGTCGTGCTCTACCAACTGAGCTATTCCCGCGTCGTGATGGGTGCCATTCTAGCGATATCTAAAACGGCGTCAACCCCTTGATTCAAAAAAGTTTTATTTTTGTTCCGAACCTTCACGCAGGTGCGGCCAGGCGGCCAGCAGGTAGTGGGCCATCGACCACAGCGTCAGCGCCGCAGCAACCAACAGCAACCCGTAGCCCAGAATCACCCAGAAGGTCACCAGCGGCGGATTGCCCAGCAGGATGATCAGCGCCAGCATTTGCGCTGCGGTTTTCCACTTGCCGAGGTTTGACACCGCCACATGCGCCCGCGCCCCGAGCTCAGCCATCCACTCACGCAGGGCCGACACCACGATCTCGCGGCCGATGATCACGGCGGCCGGCAGGGTCAGCCAGAAGTTGGCGTGTACCTGCACCAGCAGCACCAGGGCTACGGCGACCATCAGCTTGTCGGCCACAGGGTCGAGGAACGCGCCGAACGGCGTGCTCTGCTGCAGGCGACGCGCCAGGTAGCCGTCCAGCCAGTCGGTGGCGGCGGCGATGGCGAACACCGTGCTGGCGGCCATATAGCTCCAATGATAGGGCATATAGAACAGCAAGATGAAGATCGGAATGAGCAGGACGCGTAGAACGGTGAGCAGGTTTGGAATATTCATCGGTACGACTGGCTGCGGGTTGAGCCCGGCATTCTACTCGCTATGCAGGCTGGCATAAATCGACTCGGCAAGCTTTTTACTGATGCCGGGCGCTTTGGCGATTTCATCGATACTGGCGCGGTTGAGCTCTTGCAGGCCGCCGAAATGTTTCAGCAGGTCGCGGCGGCGCTTGGGCCCTACCCCGGCAACATCTTCCAGGCTGGACACTCGGCGGGCCTTGCCACGGCGAGCGCGGTGCCCGGTGATGGCAAAACGGTGCGCTTCGTCGCGGATCTGCTGGATCAGGTGCAGCGCCGGGTTGTCACCCTTGAGGGTGAACTCGTGGGCCACGTCATTGAGGTAAAGGGTCTCGAAACCGGCCTTGCGGGTCACGCCCTTCGCCACACCGAGCAGGGTCAGGTCGGTGAAGGCCAGCTCCTGCATCACTTCGCGGGCCATGTTCAGCTGGCCCTTGCCGCCGTCCACCAGCAGCACGTCGGGCAACTTGCCCTCGCCGTCCTTGATGCGCCCATAGCGGCGTGTCAGGGCCTGGTGCATAGCGGCGTAGTCATCACCGGCGGTCACACCTTCGATGTTGAACCGACGGTAATCAGACTTGAGCGGGCCTTCAGGCCCGAATACCACGCAACTGGCGACCGTTGCCTCGCCGCTGGAGTGGCTGATGTCGTAGCACTCCAGGCGCTGCGGCACTTCGTCCAGGCCCAGCACCTCGGCCAGGGCCTCGAACCGTGCTGCCATGTGTTGGCGGTTGGCCAGGCGGGCGTTGAGCGCCTGTTCGGCGTTGGTCACCGCCAGTTGCTGCCAACGCGCGCGGGTGCCGCGCACGCGGTGGCTGATGGTCAGTTCACGGCCGCGCAGGGTTTGCAATGCCTCGCTGATTGCGGCGAAGTCCTCGTGCACCACGTTGACGATCAATTCGCCCGGCAATTCGCGCTCGGCATTGCCCACATAGAACTGGGACAGGAAGGCGGCCATCACTTCGGACACCTCTTCCTCGATGCCTACCTGCGGGAAGAAGTTCTTGCTGCCCAGCACCCGGCCACCGCGCACGCTGATCAGGTGCACGCAGGCCCCACCGGGGTTGATGAATGCGGCGACTACGTCGACATCGCCGGAGCCGCCTTCCATGTATTGCTGGTCCTGGACCCGGCGCAGCAAGGCGATCTGATCGCGCAGTTCGGCGGCCTTCTCGAAGTTCAGGGCCATCGCGGCCTTTTCCATCTCGGCATTGAGCTCATTGCCCAACTGCTGGCTGCGGCCCTCGAGGAACATCACCGAATGGCGCACGTCCTCGGCATATTCCTCTGCATCGACCAGCCCCACACAAGGCCCCTTGCAGCGCTTGATCTGGTATTGCAGACAAGGGCGGGTGCGGTTGGCGTAATAGCTGTCCTCGCATTGGCGTACCGAGAAGGCTTTTTGCAGCAGGCCGAGGCTTTCGCGAATGGCCCCGGCGCTGGGGTATGGCCCAAAGTAGCGTCCCTTGGCTTTTTTCGCGCCGCGGTGAATGCCCAGCCGTGGGAATTGGCCGTCGGATAAAAACACGTACGGGTAGGATTTATCGTCGCGCAGCAGAATGTTGTAAGGCGGCCGCCACTGCTTGATCAGGTTCTGCTCTAACAGCAGCGCCTCGGTCTCATTAGCGGTGATGGTGGTCTCGACCTGGGCGATGCGCCCCACCAGCGCGGCCGTTTTAGGCGCCAGGCCAGTCTTGCGGAAATAGCTGGCCAAACGCTTCTTGAGGTTCTTGGCCTTGCCCACATAGAGCAGCCGAGCCTCGCTGTCGAACATCCGGTAGACGCCCGGGCGAGCGCTGCAGGTTGCCAGGAACGCGCTGGCATCAAAAGCTTGGGACATGAGGTTCAGAGGCTTGCGTCGACCATACCGTGGCGAACGGCCAGCAACGTCAGTTCGACGTCGCTGGTGACCGAGAGTTTTTCAAAGATCCGATACCGGTAAGTATTGACGGTCTTGGGCGACAGGCACAACTTGTCGGAGATGAGCTGAACCTTCTGGCACCCAACGATCATCAGGGCAATCTGGATTTCCCGCTCCGACAGCGCGTCGAACGGCGAACCTTGCGGCTGGAACGACTTGAGTGCCAGTTGCTGAGCAATCTGCGGGCTGATGTAACGCTGCCCGGCAAACGCCAGGCGGATGGCCTGGACCATCTCGTCCAGCCCCGCGCCCTTGGTCAGGTAGCCGGCCGCGCCGGCTTGCATCAGGCGCGTGGGGAACGGGTCTTCCTCGCACACGGTCACGGCCACCACCTTGGTATCAGGGTGGCTGCGCAACAGTTTACGGGTAGCCTCAAGGCCACCAATGCCAGGCATCTTGACGTCCATCAGCACGACATCCGGCTTGAGCTCCCGGACCAGCTTGAGCGCCGACTCGCCCGAATCCGCCTCCCCCACTACCTGCAAGCCGTCGATGTCGGCCAGCATGCGTGTAATACCGGTTCGCACCAGATCGTGGTCGTCGACCACTAGGACCCTAATCAAGCAGACACCTCGTCAACAGGGCGATTGGATCCCGCCACCTTAACAAAATTTTTCAAGACGGGCCTAGCGTAAAACTTCCTTAGGGAAGGCCCTACGCTCACGCCACTGCGGCCGCATCGCATCACTGCGCCCTCCATCGCCCAACAGGCGCTCCAGCAAATGCCCGAACGCGGCTTTGTCGTCAGCAGCCAGGCGCCTGAACGCAGCCACTAAACCGGTTTCATCCGCCGTCAGACTGTCCAGTTGCGCGGGGGTGCGAACACCGCTGAGCACATAGAGCGCGTCCACGCCTCTGGCCGCCAGCGCAGCTAGGTAATCGAGCCTTGGCGTGCGCTCGCCACTTTCATATTTGCCCTGGGCATTGGGTTCGACGCCGCCGATATCACCAAACACCCGCTGGGTCATCCCCAGCCGTTCACGCTCTTCCTTAAGACGCGGACCGAGCCCATTCATACTGATGTTTCTCCTGCTTCCCTAGCCATCATCAAAAACTGCTCACAACCCTGTGGGCCTTTGCAGACTACTCGGTCACTATGCCCATCGCACGCCGGAGTCGCAAGCCAGTATCATGCCTCCACCAAGCGCCGTAAGTCTTGATCTGCATGGCTTTTACAACACACATATGACGCGGATCAGCCAATCACCTTCTGCATACGCACAAAACACTCATCCTCGCCCATTTCGACAAACCCTTGGCGCTGGTACAGCCGCCGCGCCGGGTTGCTCTTGAACACCATCAAGCGCAGCAATGGCAGCCTCTGCTGCGCCGCCTTATCGGCCAGCGCTTGCAGTACCCAACTGCCAACCCCCCGCCCGCGATGCTCAGGCAACAGGTGCAGTTCGCGAATGAACAATGCCTGGCGGTCCTTGCTGAGGCTGCAGAAGCCCAGCACGGATCCCCCTTCCACGATCAGCCACTGCTCCCGCCAATCCCAGGCCTGATCGAACGCCTCTTCGATCCACAACAGATCGAATTCTCGATAGTAGGCCAGCATGGCCCGGCGCGTGAGGTCACGGGCGAAGGTGCGGTGGGCATCGGTCGCAGGTATCAGCTCAATGGGCATCACACACCGCCTTGCTCAACCAACCGTGGCCGTGGCACCTCGCGCTTGCAGCGGATCATCGACGCCTCCTGCATTGGCACGCAGCCTTTCGACAGGCTTGGAAATTCACTGACCGGGTCACAGCGCATCAACCTGGGATTTTCAGGCCCCGCTGAACGGCTGGGCGCTCGAGAAAACCGCTCAGCACGCGCTGCACGTTCTTGAACTGATCGAAGCCGACCAGCTCACTGGCGTTATAGCGTTCCACCAGGTTACGTACCCAGGGGAAGATGGCGATATCGGCGATGCTGTACTCATCGACCATCCACTGCCGCCCTTGCAGGTGCCGGTCCAGCACGCCTAGCAGGCGCTTGGATTCGTTGACGTAGCGGTCCCGTGGGCGCTTGTCTTCATACTCCTTGCCAGCGAAGAAGTGAAAGAAGCCGACCTGGCCGAACATCGGGCCGATGCCGCCCATCTGGAACATCAGCCACTGCAGCGTCTGGTAGCGGGTCGCCGGATCATGGCTGAGCAATTGCCCGCTCTTTTCTGCCAGGTACTGCAGGATCGCGCCTGACTCGAACAACGGCAAAGGCTGGCCGCCAGGGCCATCGGGGTCGAGGATCGCCGGGATCTTGTTGTTGGCGCTGAGGGAGATGAACTCAGGGCTGAGCTGGTCGTCGGTTTCGAAGCTCACCTTGTGCGGCTCGTAAGCCAGGCCGATCTCCTCCAGCATGATCGACACCTTGACGCCGTTGGGCGTAGGCAGCGAGTACAGTTGCAGGCGCTCGGGGTGTTGCGCGGGCCATTTGCGTGTGACGGGAAATGCGCTGAGATCGGTCATGGTCAACCTGTGCCAAGGGAATGGACCTGTCACTTTAGTAACATCACGGGCGGCTGACCATCACCTGCCGTTGTCAGCTCACTTGGCCATGGGCCTTGAGCTTGAGCTTTTCGGTATCCACACGGACGAACACCGAATCGGCGCTGACTGTCAGCACATCCCCCGCCCAGACCTCGCAGATGACCCGCGTCTTGCGCCCGACTTCGCCTTCCACACGCGCCTTCAGCAGCAGCTCGACACCCAGGGGTGTGGGTTTGAGGTAGTTCAGGCCCAGGCTGCCGGTGACACAATCGATACGTGGCAGGCTGCCCGGCGTACGCCCTTCGGCCCGGTAGTGGTAGGCCATGGCAGTCCAGTTGGAATGGCAATCGACCAGCATCGCCAGCAGGCCGCCGTAGACCAGCCCCGGCCAGCCGGTGAACGTGCCGTCGGGCGTGTGGCGGCACACCAGGTGGATACCGTCGGCGTCCCAATGGCTTTGCACATGCAGGCCGCTGGGGTGGGCAACGCCGCAGCCGTAGCAAATACCGTCGGGTGCGGCCAATGCCTGCAGGCAGAGCGCTTGTTCGTTCATACGCGTCCTTTACGTGTGGCAATGGGTAGGGATGCAAGCTGCATGGTAGCGCCGCGCTTGGCATGCGCCAATGCAAAGGGGCGCAAAGCGCCCCAATGTTCAGGCAGGCTGCGCCACCGCCCTGGCACCGCGCTGAGTCAGCGAAACCAGCAGGATGAACAAGGTCACCCCGGCCGTCATCAGCGTCTCGTAACGGTACGCATCACTGAACAGCATATAGCCCAGCACCATTACGATAGTGCCGATCACCAGCCAGGTCAGCCAGGGGAACAGCCACATCTTCAGCTCCAGCGCACGCCCCTCTCGATCGGCACGGGCCCGCATGCGCAATTGCGATACGGCAATCACCAGGTACACCAGCAAGGCAATCGCACCGGTGGTCGACAGCAGGAAGCCGAACACCTTGCCGGGGAACACGTAGTTGACGAAGCAGCCGGCAAAGCCTGCCAGGGTCGAGAGGACCACCGCCACGGTCGGCACGCCGGCACCGGAAATACGTTTGGTCATGCTCAGCGCCTGGCCACGGGCACCCAGGGAATACAGCATGCGCGAAGCGGTATACAGGCCGGAGTTCATGCAACTGGTGACCGCCACCAGCACCACCAGGTCGACCAGCAATTTCGCACCGGGCACATTCAGCACCTCAAGCACCCGCTGGAACGAACCCACCGCCTTGAGTTGCGGATCGTTCCAGGCCACCAGCGACACCACCAGGAAGATCGAGGCCAGGTAGAAGATGGCGATGCGGTACACCACCAGGTTGGTGGCGCGGCGGATCTTGTCTTTCGGGTTGGCGGTCTCGTCAGCGGCAATGGTGACGATCTCGGCGCCAAAGAACGAGAAGATGGTGATCAACACGCCACCGAGCACGGTACCGAAGCCATTGGGCATGAACCCACCGCTGTCCCAGAGCCGGCTCACCCCTGAGACCTCGGCCAGTGGCCACAAGCCGAACACAGCCAGGCTGCAGACCACGATGAAGGCAATGATCGCGATCACCTTGACCAGGGCAAACCAGTACTCGAACGCACCGAAGTTCTTCACGCTGACCAGGTTGGTGCCCGACAGCACGAACATGATCAGGAAGGCGAATAACCACGACGGTACCGCCGGGAAGTAGGCATGCAGGATGTCAGCGCCAGCGATGGCTTCGACCGGGATGATCAGCACCCAGAACCACCAGTAGAGCCAGCCGATGGTGAACCCTGCCCAGGGGCCGATGGCCTCGGAGGCGTAAGTCGAGAAGGAACCGCTGTTGGGGTTGGCAATGGCCATTTCGCCGAGCATGCGCATCACCAGCAACACCAACAGGCCCGTCATGGCGTAGGAGATGAGAATGGCCGGGCCAGCGGTGGCAATGGCATTTGAGGAACCGATGAACAAGCCGGCGCCAATGATGCCGGCGATGGAAATCATCGACACCTGACGGGAGGTCAGGCCGTGCTGCAGGGAACGCTGTTTCTTGTTTTCTAGCGAAGCCATGGAGAACCCTCGAATGGGTCGGCCGTCCCAGGGACGGCTGAAAAAGTTGGAGCAGAATGCTTCTAAGTCGTGATGCTGTTTTTCTTGTTTTGCAGTTGCCGGCGGTGCACTTTCCTCCTGTTCGCAGTACCGGTTGTAATCGTTGATCCAGGTCAGTATTAATCTATAGGGCGAGGTCAACAAACGACCTTTTCGAAGCACATGATTCCAGTATGGAATGAACTTCTTCCTTTTTTGCTCGGTACGCGCCTGCCATGTCCAAACGCCTGATGCCCTCGACTACCGCCCTGCAGTGTTTCGAAGCGGCCGCCCGCCACCTGAGCTTCACCCGGGCGGCGCAAGAGCTGCACCTGACCCAGAGCGCCGTCAGCAAGCAGGTCGCGCAACTTGAAGAACTGCTTGCACACTCGCTGTTCCAGCGCGTTCGTCGGCGCCTGCACCTGACCCCGGCCGGCGCCCTGTACCTGACCGAAGTGAACAAGATCCTCAACCAGATCGACATTTCCAGCCGCTACATCCTCAGCTATGGCGACGAAACCGAAGTGCTGCGCATCGCCACCCAGCCCACCTTCGGTGCTCGCTGGCTGGTGCCCAGGCTCAGGGGCTTCGGTGACCGCTACCCGCGCATCCACCTGGACATCCGCAACGAGCTGGAGCCCTTCGACCTGGTGCAGGCCAAGGCGGACATCGCCTTCTTTTTCGGCCAGGGCACCTGGCCGGGGGCGACCTGCATCGAACTGTTCAGCGAAGAAGTGGTGCCGGTGTGCAAACCGCAGCTACAGGCCAGGCACCGCTTCGACAGTGCCCAGGCCCTCACCGAGCACCGCTTGCTGCAATGCGCATCTCGCCCGGAAGCCTGGCACGAATGGTTTCTGGGGCTGGGCCTGCACAGCCAGAACAGCTACCACGGGCCACGGTTCGACACGTTCTACCTGTGCATCCGTGCGGCCATCGCAGGTTGCGGCATCGCCCTGATCCCGCGCTACCTGGTGGCCGAGGAGTTGAGCGAAGGCAAGCTGGTAGTGGCCTGGGACCACCCGGTGGCGAGCAATGGGCGGCACTTCATCGCCCATGCCGAGCACGCGGCAGAGGTACCGAAGATCAGGGCCTTCGTGCAGTGGATTGGTGAGCGCGTGGCAGAGGGAGACTGACCAAGTTCGCGAATCCATGGAATGATCGCAATCGAATAATTCGTTTGTGGAATAGCACTTCGACGCGCTTCGATAGTAAGAAACTCGAACAAGGTCTGCGTGCCCATGAATCTGGAAAGTATCAGCCAATCCATTGCCATCGTTCATCCGATTACACTTTCCCATGGTCGTAATGCCGAAGTCTGGGATACCGACGGCAAACATTACATCGACTTCGTCGGCGGCATTGGCGTGCTCAACCTGGGCCACTGCAACCCGGCCGTGGTCGCGGCCATCCAGGCCCAGGCCACGCGCCTGACCCACTATGCCTTCAACGCGGCGCCTCACGGCCCTTACCTGGAGCTCATGGAGCACCTGCGCGCGTTCGTGCCGGTCAGTTACCCGCTGGCCGGCATGTTGACCAACAGCGGCGCCGAAGCAGCAGAAAATGCCCTCAAGGTCGCCCGCGGTGCCACCGGCAAGCGCGCCATCATCGCCTTCGATGGCGGCTTTCATGGCCGCACCCTGGCCACCCTGAACCTCAACGGCAAGGTCGCGCCCTATAAACAAAGGGTCGGTGAACTGCCGGGGCCGGTCTACCACCTGCCCTACCCCAGCGCCGACACCGGTGTCACCTGCGAGCAGGCGCTCCAGGCCATGGACCGCCTGTTCAGCGTCGAGCTTGCGGTCGAGGACGTGGCGGCGTTCATCCTGGAGCCGGTGCAAGGCGAAGGCGGCTTCCTCGCCCTGGACCCGGCCTTTGCCCAGGCGCTGCGCCGGTTCTGCGACGAGCGCGGGATCCTGATCATCATCGACGAGATCCAGTCGGGTTTCGGCCGCACCGGGCAGCGCTTCGCCTTCCCGCGGCTGGGCATCGAGCCGGATTTGCTGCTGTTGGCCAAGAGTATTGCCGGTGGCCTGCCGCTGGGGGCGGTGGTCGGGCGCCAGGCGTTGATGGCGGCGCTGCCCAAGGGCGGCCTCGGCGGGACCTATTCGGGCAATCCGATTGCCTGTGCGGCGGCGCTGGCAAGCCTGGCGCAGATGACGGATGAGAACATTGCCACATGGGGCGAGCGCCAGGAGCAGGCCATCGTCAGCCACGTAGAACGCTGGCAGCAACGCTTTCCGTTCATCGGGCGCCTGACAGGCGTCGGTGCGATGCGCGGGATCGAGTTCGTCAATGCCGACGGCAGCCCTGCCCCCGCTCAGCTGGCCAAGGTCATGGACGCGGCGAGGGCCAAAGGCCTGTTGCTGATGCCCAGCGGCAAGGCGCGCCACATCATTCGCCTGCTGGCCCCACTGACCATCGAAGCCGAGGTGCTCGAAGAAGGGTTGAACATCTTCGAGCAGTGCCTGGCGGAGTTGAACTGAGGCTTACAGGCCCAGCTCCTGCGGGGTCAGCATGTCGGACTCGAAAGCGATCCAGCCGCCTTCGAGTTCGGCGTGGCCGTTGACGATCGGACCGTAGTAGGTCAGGCCGTTCTCAAGCGTCACGCAGATATGCGTGGCCGGTTTTTCCGGGGCCGCGAGCGTGCCGACGAAATGCACCTTCTTCAGGGTTTCGGTCACGGCTTCCAGGCCAACACGCATGCTGGGGTTTTCCGAGGCCTCGACATCGCCCCCACGGTCTTCGGCGCTGATGGTGACGGTGGCGGTGTACGGGAACTGGGTGCTCAAGCGGGGTTACCTCGGTATTGGATGCAGGCTTGCGGGCGCGTAGATTACGGCAGCTGTACGCTGTTGTCTCTAATGGCCTCCCCCGGCTTGATCTGTTAGGGTGCGCGCCGATGCACGCCACACCACACGAGGACACCGAGTGAGCGCCGAAGAACCCCTGATCGCCGACCTGTTCGAGGTCGACAAACGCCTGACCCTCAAGCCCGTCGTGGACTTCAACAGCTACCTGCGCAACGCGTTTGGCGAAGGCCCGTGCCGCTGCCACCGCTGCAGCGAAGGTGGCGACGAAAGCACCTATACCCACGCCCACAGTTTCATGTTCGAGGGCGGCCAGTGGCACCGACGTTTCGCCAGCACCGCCGGCAGCGACGTCGCGCAGGTACTGAAAAAAGCCTGGCTGTCGTACACCAAGGCTGACCTGCCCTTGGTCGGGGCCCTGGACCTTGCCACTCTCAAGACTTTTACCGAGGCGGCGTTGCATGAGCGCCTGCTGGCCCTGCTGCCCGCCAGCGGCCTTGCCCGCGAAGTGGACGGCCAGTGGCTGCTGCAAGCCCAGGCCGACTGACGGCCCGGCGGTAAAGCAGGATTCTCCCGCTCTGCTACCTTGGGAGAATCCGCTCATCCGCAGGTAGTGTGTCATGGCCCGTACAACGCCCATCGAGCTGTACCGCAACATTGGTATCGTCGCCCACGTGGATGCCGGCAAGACCACGACCACCGAGCGCATCCTGTTCTACACCGGGGTCAACCACAAGATGGGCGAGGTGCATGATGGTGCCGCGACCATGGACTGGATGGCCCAGGAGCAGGAGCGCGGCATCACCATCACTTCGGCGGCGACCACGGCCTTCTGGCAGGGCTCGACCAAGCAGTTCGCCGACAAGTACCGTTTCAACATCATCGACACCCCCGGCCACGTCGACTTCACCATCGAGGTGGAACGTTCGCTGCGCGTGCTCGATGGCGCCGTGGTGGTGTTCAGCGGTGCCGACGGGGTGGAGCCACAGTCCGAGACCGTGTGGCGCCAGGCCAACAAGTATCACGTCCCGCGCCTGGCCTATATCAACAAGATGGACCGCCAGGGCGCGGACTTCCTGCGCGTGGTCAAACAGATCGACAAGCGCCTGGGGCACCACCCGATACCGATCCAGCTGGCCATCGGCAGCGAAGAGAACTTCATCGGCCAGATCGACCTGGTGAAGATGAAGGCGATCTACTGGAACGACGCCGACCATGGCACCACCTACCGCGAAGAAGAAATCCCGGACGAACTCAAAGCACTGGCTGACGAATGGCGCGCGCACATGGTCGAGGCGGCGGCCGAGGCCAATGACGAGTTGACCACGAAGTTTCTCGATGGCGAGGAACTGAGCATCGAGGAGATCAAGGCCGCCCTGCGCCAGCGCACCATTGCCAACGAAATCGTGCCGACCATCCTTGGCTCTTCGTTCAAGAACAAAGGCGTGCCGCTGATGCTCGATGCGGTGATCGACTACCTGCCAGCGCCCTCCGAGATCCCGGCAATCAAGGGCACCGACCCGGACGACGAAGATAAACACCTGGAACGCCACGCCGACGACAAGGAACCGTTCTCGGCCCTGGCGTTCAAGATCGCCACCGACCCTTTCGTCGGTACGCTCACGTTCGCCCGGGTGTACTCCGGCGTGCTCAGCTCCGGCAATGCAGTGCTCAATTCGGTCAAAGGCAAGAAAGAACGCATTGGCCGGATGGTACAGATGCATGCCAACCAACGTGCTGAAATCAAGGACGTATGCGCCGGTGACATCGCGGCCTTGATCGGCATGAAGGACGTGACGACCGGCGACACGCTGTGCGACATGGACAAACCTATCATCCTCGAGCGCATGGACTTCCCGGACCCGGTGATCTCCGTGGCCGTAGAACCCAAAACCAAAGCCGACCAGGAAAAAATGGGCATCGCCCTGGGCAAGCTGGCCCAGGAAGACCCCTCGTTCCGCGTGCGCACCGATGAGGAGACCGGCCAGACCATCATCTCCGGCATGGGCGAACTGCACCTGGATATCATCGTCGACCGCATGCGGCGTGAGTTCAACGTCGAAGCCAATATCGGCAAGCCCCAGGTCGCCTACCGCGAGAAGATCCGCAACACCTGCGAGATCGAGGGCCGCTTCGTTCGCCAGTCCGGCGGGCGCGGGCAGTATGGGCACTGCTGGATCCGCTTTGCGCCAGGTGATGAAGGCAAGGAAGGCCTGGAGTTCATCAACGAAATCGTTGGCGGCGTGATACCGCGCGAGTACATCCCGGCGATTCAGAAAGGCATCGAGGAGCAGATGAAGAACGGCGTGCTTGCCGGCTACCCACTGATCAACCTCAAGGCTGCGGTATACGACGGCTCGTATCACGACGTCGATTCCAACGAGATGGCCTACAAGATCGCCGCCTCCATGGCCACCAAGCAACTGTCGCAAAAAGGTGGGGCGGTGTTGCTGGAGCCGGTGATGAAGGTCGAGGTGGTCACGCCCGAAGAATACCAGGGGGACATCATGGGTGACCTTAGCCGGCGCCGGGGCATGATCCAGGATGGCGACGAGACGCCCGCCGGCAAGGTGATCCGTGCCGAGGTGCCACTGGGAGAAATGTTCGGCTACGCCACCTCGATGCGCTCGATGACTCAGGGGCGGGCCAGCTACACGATGGAGTTCACCCGTTATGCCGAGGCGCCGGCGAGCATTGCAGACGGGATTGTGAAGAAGAATCGCGGGGAGTGAACCGCGCGAGGGCTGCGCCCTCGATCGCCGGCAAGCCGGCTCCCACCCCGACCGCGCAGCGCTTCAGGGCTGCGCTTTACCTGTGGAAGCAACCTTCTTGCCCGATTTCTGAAAGCCAGCGCAATCCGTGGAGCAACTGTCTTGCCCAACTTCTAAAAGTTGCCGCAATCCAGGTGGGAGCCGGCTTGCCGGCGATAGGGCCGGCACTGCCCCATCAAGAACTCAGTGGTGTTCGCCAGCCCGCTTCAACAGCTTCTTGCAACGCTCGGACAGGTGCACCACCCGCAGCTGCTTGCCCGCCTTGGCATAGCGCTCGCGCAAGGTCTTCAATGCGGCAATTGCCGAGTAATCGACAAAGCTCACATGCTGGCAATCCAGGGTAACCTTGGCCGGGTCACCCGCCGGGTCGAACTGGTTGAGAAACGGCGTGACCGAGGCGAAGAACAGCGTGCCATGCACTTGGTAATGCTTGATCCCCTCGGCATCTTCATGGCTGTCGGCATACAGCTCCCGAGCATGCTGCCAGGCAAAATTCACCGCTGCGATGACGATACCGAACAATACGGCCGTGGCCAGGTCGGTGAACACCGTGACCACCGTCACAGCGATGATCGCCAGCACATCACTGACCGGCACTTTGTGCAGCACGCGCAAGGACGCCCAGGCGAAGGTCTGCTGGGCGACCACGAACATCACCCCGACCAGCGCCGCCAACGGAATACGCTCGATCAGCGGCGACAGGAACAGCACGAACAACAAGATCATCACCCCCGCCACCACGCCGGACAGCCGGCCGCGGCCATTGGAGCTCAGGTTGATCACCGTCTGGCCGATCATCGCGCAGCCGCCCATGCCACCGCACAAGCCTGAAACCATGTTGGCCGCCCCCAAGGCCACGCACTCGCGGTCCGGGTAGCCGCGGCTCTCGGTAATCTCGTCGGTGAGGTTCAGGGTCAGCAGGGTCTCCAGCAGGCCGACCATGGCCATCAGCACCGCGTATGGGGCAATGATCTTCAGCGTCTCCAGGTTCCAGGGCACATCCGGCTGGGCCAGCGCCGGCAGCCCACCCGCGATGTGCGCCATGTCTCCGAGGGTGCGGGTCGGCAGGTCAAGCAGGTACACCAGCACGCCAACGCCGAGGATCGCCACCAGCGCCGGTGGCACGGCGCGGGTCAGCTTGGGCAGCACGTACACCACCAGCATGGTCAGCGCCACCAGGCCGATCATCAGCCACAGCGGCGCGCCGCTGAGCCATTGCTCACCCGCCTTGAAATGCTCCAGCTGGGCCAGGGCGATGACGATCGCCAGGCCGTTGACGAAGCCAAGCATCACCGGATACGGCACCAGGCGCACCAACTTGCCCAGGCGCAGCAGGCCGAACAGGACCATCACCACTCCGCCCAACAGCACGGTGGCCAGCAGGTACTGCGCACCGTGCTGCACCACCAGGGCGACGATGACCACCGCCATCGAGCCGGCAGCACCGGAGATCATGCCCGGGCGGCCACCGAACAGCGCAGTCAGGGTGCAGATGATGAAGGCGCCGTACAGGCCCATCAGCGGGTTGAGGTGCGCCACCAGGGCGAAGGCGATGCACTCGGGCACCAGGGCGAATGAAGTGGTCAGGCCGGCGAGCAGGTCGGCGCGAAGTCGGGCGGGTTTCATGAGTATCCTGTGATGCAGGGCCAGGCGGCCGATACTGAAAAACAAACGAAGGGCGGGATGTTACGGAATTTGTCTGGCTGAGACCACCGCGAGCAAGCCAGCCCTAGCCGCGCGCCAGCCATTCGGCCATTGCCACATCTTCCAGCGCGTACTCGCCACGATTGGCCTTCCACACCAGCTCCTTTTCCCGCAAGGCATCCAGGGCCTTCTGCACATTGGGTGTGGTGGCATTGGCTTGAGCAGCGGCCTGTTCCAGCTTGCGGTTGACGTCGATGAAGGTCTGTTCGGTGAAAGGCGAGAACGGCTGCCGGGCCAGCGTGCGCTCGGCCATCACCGCCAGCACCGCCTGTTGCAAGGCAGACAGCTCGTTCCAGGCACTTTCGTAGTCGCTCCACACCCCGGCCTGATGGTTCAGTGCGCCGGTGCGCAGCAGTTCGCCAAGGTTGCCCGCCTCGCCCAGCCCGATACTTACCTCGGTCAGCAACTTACCGAGCATCTCCGGGCGCCGGCCCACACGTTCGAAGGCATACTCCAGGTCCTCGGCCTTGAACTGGTTGCTGGCCGCCAGACGGCCATTCCAGACAGCGGTCACGAAGTCGACGAAGTCCCGCCCCAACAGCGGAAACGCTGTGATGCTGGCACCATAGAATGGCTGCTTGCTCTTGAGCACCAGGTTGGCCAGCTTGTCCCGGCTGGAGCCGGTAAACACCAGGCGCAGCCCATCCGGGCCGTCACCCCGGTTGAGGTGGTCGCGCGCCGCCTTGAGGGCGAACATGGCGTTCAGCCCACCCTCGCTGTTGAGGGCATGCTGCGCCTCGTCCACTACCAGCACCACCATTTGCCCACACACCTGATGCAAGACCGCAAGCGCCTGGGCCAGTGTGGTACCGGCGGGCAGCTGCGGCCGGGTGAAATCCCAGCTGAGCGTGCGCAGCAGGTTGATCTTGTCGATACCCGCCTTCTTCGCGGTTTTGGCCAGGGTGCTTTCAAAACGCGCCAGAGCGCTGCCGATGGCACCACTGATCAACTCGGCAGGGTCGGCATCACGGTCAGACCACAGGTCGACATACACCGGCAGCCAGCCACGTTCCAGGCAGGCTGGAATGAAGTCGTTGTTCAGGAATGTACTCTTGCCCGTGCGCCGTGGCGCTGCGAGGAACATCCCCGAGCTGTAGTCGACGAACGACTCGCCAGCCAGGTCCCTTACCAGGGCTTTAGCCAGCTGTTCGCGGCGGAAGATCGGGCGGGCAAGGCTCATGGCACTATCCTGAATTATCCAGACGACTATAATTTATGTTTTATAGAATAAATTCAGGATAAAAGACAGCGTGTGATGCACGACAGGCACGAGTCGCGCAATTTTGCCATCATGTTGATTCCACCTGCGGAGATCATGGACATGGCGCTACGCCCCCTTTTAACTTCCCTGCTGCTGGCCGCCAGCCTGGCCGCCCACGCCGCCACCGAAGTGCTGCCGCTGCAGCACCGCAGCAGCGCCGAGCTGCTGCCCGCCGCCCAGTCGTTCATCGGCAAGGACGGTAGCGTCAGCGCCTTCGAGAACAAGTTGATCGTCAATGCCAGCCCCGAACGCATCGACGACCTGCGCACCCTGCTGCAACAGCTGGACACCGCGCCCAAGCGCCTGATGATCAGCGTCGACAACAACGACAGCAACTACCAGGACAACCGTGGCAATGCGCGCATCATCCATTACGGCACCAGCAACCGGGATGGTGGCCTGCAGCAGGTCCAGGCCAGCGAAGGCCAACCCGCGCTGATCCAGGTCGGCCAGAGCATCCCGGTCACCAGCACCAGCACCGACGGCTACGGGCGCATCCAGAGCACTACCGAATACCGCAATGTCACCCAGGGTTTCTACGTGACCCCAAGCCTGACCGGGGAAACGGTTCGTCTGCAAATAAGCACCAATAATGACCGCATCAGCCATGAACGTGCTGATGTAGTGAAAGTGCAAAGTACCGACACGACGGTGACCGGCAAGCTCGGCGAGTGGATTACCCTGGCAGGGTTCAACCAGCAGAGCCAGGCCGAGCTCAATGCGTCAAGCCGCACATACAGCACCCAACGGGGTGAAAACATGACTTTACGTGTCAAAGTCGACCTTCTCGACTGATCCCAGGCGAATCAAGGCCTCGACCAAAGGCCTTGAAACTGACCGACAAGTCGCACTAGACCAAAGATGTAGTAAGCACAAAAAACCACTACAAAACATTTGACAGGCTCTTTTTCCCAAGGGCATGATGGCCTCGCTCCCGCTAATCAGGGGCCCTGGCAAGGGCCTTCGAGGCGCCTCCTCCCACCCTTGGAGGCACTCGTGTCTATACGGCCCACAAGGCGGTTCGACGGGATTGCGACTGCAACGAAGAAGTTGTCCCGAGGGACGGAAGCGCATCACCGCAGTTCTGGCAATCGCGTAGCACCGCAGCAAGGCATCCACGAGCCGACCTGCCGGCGCATGCCCTCGCCCGGCCTGCAACCCCTTCCCCCCTTCGAACCTTCCCGTTCGCCGCCGCACTCCCCCGGACAGGACAGCCGCCACGCCCCTGATTCGCTTCGTGAGCATCAGCACAATTACCCCAAGATCGATGCGACGAGGTTTATTTCCATGGCACTGACACGCGAACAGCAAATTGCAGCCCTCGAGAAAGACTGGGCCGAAAACCCGCGCTGGAAAGGCGTGACCCGTACCTACACCGCCGCCGATGTCGTTCGCCTGCGTGGCTCCCTGCAGCCGGAGCACACCCTGGCCCGCCTGGGTGCAGAAAAACTGTGGAAGCTGGTCACCGAAGGTGCCCACCCGTCCTTCCGCCCTGAAAAAGATTTCGTCAACTGCATGGGCGCCCTGACCGGCGGCCAGGCAGTGCAGCAGGTCAAGGCCGGCATCCAGGCCATCTACCTGTCTGGCTGGCAGGTGGCCGCCGACAACAACTCGGCCGAGTCCATGTACCCTGACCAGTCGCTGTACCCGGTCGACTCCGTACCGACCGTGGTCAAGCGCATCAACAACTCGTTCCGCCGCGCCGACCAGATCCAGTGGAAAGCCGGCAAGAACCCCGGCGACGAAGGTTACATCGACTACTTCGCCCCAATCGTGGCAGACGCTGAGGCCGGTTTCGGCGGCGTATTGAACGCCTACGAGCTGATGAAGAACATGATCGAAGCGGGCGCTGCCGGTGTGCACTTCGAAGACCAGCTGGCCTCGGTGAAAAAGTGTGGCCACATGGGCGGCAAGGTGCTGGTACCTACCCAGGAAGCCGTGCAAAAGCTGGTGGCAGCTCGCCTGGCCGCTGACGTATCGGGCGTACCGACCATCATCCTGGCCCGTACCGACGCCAACGCCGCCGACCTGCTGACCAGCGACTGCGACCCCTACGACCAGCCGTTCGTGATCGGTGAGCGTACCCGTGAAGGCTTCTACAAGGTACGCGCCGGCCTCGACCAGGCCATCGCCCGCGGCCTTGCCTACGCGCCGTACGCCGACCTGATCTGGTGCGAAACCGCCAAGCCGGACCTGGACGAAGCCCGCCGCTTCGCCGAAGCGATCAAGAAGGAATACCCGGACCAGCTGCTGTCGTACAACTGCTCGCCTTCCTTCAACTGGAAGAAGAACCTGGACGACGCCACCATCGCCAAATTCCAGCGCGAGCTGTCGGCCATGGGCTACAAGCACCAGTTCATCACCCTGGCCGGCATCCACAACATGTGGCACGGCATGTTCAACCTGGCGCACGACTACGCCCGCAACGACATGACCGCTTACGTGAAGCTGCAGGAGCAGGAGTTCGCCGACGCCAGCAAAGGCTACACCTTCGTGGCGCACCAGCAGGAAGTGGGCACCGGCTACTTCGACGACATGACCACCGTGATTCAGGGTGGCGCATCGTCGGTGACGGCACTGACCGGTTCGACCGAAGAAGAGCAGTTCCACTGATAGTGGCTTGCTGTTGAACAAAAGCCCGGGGCTTGTGAAAGCTCCGGGCTTTTTTTCATGCAAGCTTCTGGTTGTTCTCAGAGAAAGAGCGCACGCAGGCCTGAGTTGTTCATGCCGGAGAAAATTCGGCTGCCATGCTGGCCCCGTCACGTCGCACTGACTTTTCTTTCACTCAATTTTCACCGCAACGCGCGGATACTGCAGCCATCCCTACGTGATAGACGCTCCTTTGCCCGCCCCTCCCGGCGGGCTTTCTTTTGCTCGCGATTTGCCATGGCCTGCCTCGTCCATGGCACGATCCAGTCCACAACGCTGCCCATCGGCGTGAACCTTCAGGGCTCTGCGGGCTCAGTTGTGCAGACAGCGCTTGCACCATCGAGAAAGGGATTTGTAATGGGATATGCTCCACCCGCCGCTCTGCCAAAGGTTCGCATCGAACGTGAACTGAGCCCGCGGGCCGTGCTCACCGGCGCGCTGCTGGGCATCTTGCTCACGCCATCGAATGTGTATGCGGGCCTCAAGATCGGCTGGTCATTCAACATGTCGATCATCGCGTTGCTGGTCGGCTTCGCCCTCTGGCAGGGCATGGCGGGCCGCACAAAGGGCCGGCCCGCGTGGACACTGCACGAAAGCAATATCAACCAGACCGTGGCGTCGGCGGCTGCCTCCATCATTTCCGGCGGGCTGGTGGCACCGATCCCTGCCTATACGCTGCTCACCGGCAACCAACTGGACCCAGTGCCGATGATGGCCTGGTATCTACGCCCCGCCTTGCTCAACGACCGTGACCTTAAGTTCCCCGAAGGCATGGCGACCCTGGAAACGCTGCAGCAGATCTACAATCATGGGCGCGAGGCCATGGCTCGCATCAAAGTGCTGTGCAGTGCAGCGCTGCTGTCAGGGCTGGTGAAGTGGATGGATGGCTTCGTCTGGGCCATACCGCGCTGGGCCCCCACACCTGCGCTCGAACGCCTGACCTTCACCGTCGACCCTTCGCTATTGCTTATCGGCTTTGGCGGCATCATCGGCATTCGCGTGGGCCTCACGTTGCTATTCGGCGCCGCGCTGGCCTGGGGTGGGCTAGCGCCGTGGCTGATCGACCACGCATTGGTAGTGATCGCTCCGAACGCCAGCGGCCCCCAGTTCGCCGCGCTGGTGGAGTGGCTGTTGTGGCCGGGCATAAGCCTGATGGTCTGTGCGACCCTGACTTCATTGGCAATTCGTCTGTTGCAAGTGCCACGACGGTTGCCTGCGAATGAGCCAGCACGTCGGGCGCCGCGTGTCAGGGCACGGTTTTCGCCAGGGCCTGCATCGGGTCTGCTGCTGTCCATCGCTCTGGTCGTCGCCCTGCAGGCGCTGCTGTTCGGGATCGATTGGTGGATGGCGTTGTTGAGCATTCCTTTGGCGATTTGCCTTGCTGTCGTCGCCGCACGCGTCGTCGGTGCCACCGGCATTGCACCGATTGGCGCGATTGGCAAGCTGTCGCAACTCAGCTTCGGCCTGATCGCCCCGGGCCAGGTGGCCATCAACCTGATGAGCGCCAACACGGCAGGTGGCGCGGCCGGACAGTCCACTGACCTGATGAACGACTTCAAGGTTGGCCTGGCGATCGGCGCCACCCCGCACAAGCAGCTGGTTGCCCAATGCATCGGTATTTTCATCGGCAGCGTGGTCGGCGTGCTGGTTTACCTGATGCTGATCCCGGACCCGCAAACCATGCTGCTTACCGAGCAGTGGCCTGCGCCGGCTGTCGCGACCTGGAAAGCAGTGGCCCAGACGCTGACACATGGCTTGGGCGCGCTGTCGCCGGAAATCCGCTGGGCGATTTTGGGCGGCAGCGCCGTTGGCGTACTGCTGGGCATGCTGGACAGCCTGCTACCGCAACGGGCGGCACGCTGGCTGCCGAGCACCGCCGCACTGGGGTTGGCGTTCATACTGCCGGCGTCGATCGCAATGATGATGGGCTTTGGCGCAGTGCTTACCTGGCTGGTCAACTGCCGATGGCCGAAAGTCACAGAGCGCTTCGCGATCACAGCGGCCGCAGGGTTGATTGCCGGTGAAAGCATCACGGGCGTTGGGGCATCGTTCTGGGAGATGCTTAGGGCGCTTTAGCTGTAGGAAACAGCATTGCACACACGGCAGCGCCAGTGTTTTTGCCTGCCGTGAGTGAATGTCAGCTCTGGGTCTATGTGTTTTCCGGTTGTGTTCGGAAAAATCAGACTTTTTCCCTTTCATGTAGTCCATTTCCCAAACATACTGCAGCCGCCTGATTTCCGTTGCGGTCGCCCTGCTCGCGCTCTAGTCTCGGCCTGTTGCTGCACAACAGCGACACGGCTTTGACAGGCCGTAACGGTATGTAGGTAGGCAGCGTCTTCAATGGCGGCTGTGTGTGGGGCACGCTTGCGTGCGCCGGAACTTCCTATGTCCGCCGGTCTGTCAACCTGCACACAGCTGCCACCCAACCTGTTTGACAGCGGGATAGGTGTGCTCCCCTTGGAGATATAGGAATGTTAAAGATAGTCCCCGATCCACCCCATGCCCTCCACAATCTCGAAGACACTCTCATCCAGGCCGCAGACTTCGCTAACTGCGCGCTAGCCGTTGCGCATCAGGCGATGCTTGTTCAGCCGCGGTCGCCTGCGTCGGCTCTGATGAGGGCGTCGACACATGAACTCGAGTCGCTGCGTGTGCTGCTTGAGGCGGCATTGATTCAGGTCCAGATGCCGGCCGAGCCGCGAACTCTGCACTGAGTCGGCAGCACTGTGTTGTCTGGGCGGGCCCTGACGCCGGCAAGCCGGCTACCGAAGCATGCGCGGCACTGCGTGAGGCTGGTGTCGCGACAGCGGGCAGCTTACCCGCGAAAGGGCCCGCTCAGACCCTGGAGGCTTCGGACAGAACAATACCGGCAAGCACCAGCGTCAGTGGTCTACTTCACGCTGAGCCGCCCGAATCGCTCCTAGCGCCGCTACACAATGTCCCGACTTCACTCGTGTCACACTACAAGCATCCCAGAGCGGTGGAATGGCATGAGCCTGGGCTGTCCGCAAAGCGGCCTCCCAGTAGCCCTTCAGTTTCAAAGCCCCACCCCCCACTGCCAGCCGCGAAGGATTGAGCAGGTTAATGACGCTCGCCATCCCAATACCCAGTGCCTCGCCACCGGCCTTTACCGTAGCCATGGCCAGAGCGTCATCCTCATTTGCCAACTGTGCCAGGGCCTCACCACTAAGACCCATTTGTGTGGCCATAGCACCGCCACCGGCTATCTCATCCAACCGCTTGACTGAACCATCAGTGTGCAGCGGTAAGTATCCAAGCTCGCCAGCCTAGCCATTAACACCACGTAACTCCCGTCCGTGCGTCATGAATGCGGCTCCGATAGCAGTGCCCGCCATGATCACGCCGCCTGTAAAATCGTTGCTAACATCCTGCATCTCTTCCAGTAGGGCCGCCTTGACATCATTGATAACTGTTATTTGGCACCCAAGTGCTTTGAGCGAGGTATTTGGACGCCAGCCTGTCAGGCAGGGTAGGACATCGCAGCTAACGATCTCGCCGTCGCGAGCGACCAGACCAGGCACCGCGATTCCAATACGAACCGGGCGTAGATTCACATGTTCGATGAAGGCGCGGAGTTGGGTAGCAAAGTCTTCGGGTGTGTAACCGGGCCCCGTTTCAAAACGTCTTGAATGAGCTCCGCATAATAGCAACAGCTTAGTACCGCCCAAGTCGGCGCCAATGATGATCTCATTTCCTTCGGGGGCACTGTGCATTGCGATACCTTTGGGTAGCAAACGACGGGGTGGAAATATTAAGCACTCGAGTCGCAGTGGTTCATCATCATTCACTTGTGTGCACTGGGGAAAGCTTTAGACATTGCGCACGTCACGGCAAGTTGCCCAGCTCATCGCTCGTGATGCGAATCAAGCCTTTACCGCTAAAGGCTCGGTGCTGCAGGTTTTCAAGATGATCTGGAAGACGCTCGAACGAGGCGACATTAAAACTATCAGGCTCCCACTCGCCTCTCCCTGATGCGGTGAGAACGCTCTCGCCTGCGTCTACGAGGTCTTGCCAGGCACGATCGTCACCGAACGTATGCAATGCACCCAGTGCCACCTCGTGCATCGAAATCGTCCGAGTGAAAGGTGGTACTGGGGAGGCCTGGAGCCGGTCTTGAACGCATACCAAGTGGCCGTTGGCCCTAAGCGCGGGCACGAGTCGCGCAGCATGTTCAGCGTTCACCGTGTCTATTACAGCGTCGAACACCATGGGCCCATCCCATGCCTCAACGAGAGGGCCCTCCATGCAGTCGAACACCCCCAGATCGGTCAGCCGTTGCGCATGCCGCCGGTGGCTCAGCGAGCTGACCTTGAACCCTCGCCGCACAGCTATCTGAATCAGATGATTTGCAACAGATCCACCAGCCCCGCTCACCAGCAGCGTCTGACATGACTGTGGTAGCTTTTCGAGAGCCAACCACGCGGTGAGTGCAGGGCACGGGAGACTGGCTGCTTGTTCCCAACTCACGCTTGCCGGAACCCGAAGGACTGCTCTGGCTTTCACAGAGGTATATTCCGCAAAACTGCCATGACGACTAAGGCTTTGGTGGTAAGCAACACGTTGGCCAATCCAAGAAGCTGAGACATTCTCACCGACAGCAACCACAACCCCCGCACCATCTACACCTGGTACGTGACCTGGCTGCCAACTGACCAGACGCCCACCCAAGACTTTCCAATCCACAGGATTGAGGCCGATCACGACGTTGCGAATGAGCACATCGCCCGCTTCCGGCCTAGGAAGAGGGATCTCAGTGAGTCTCAGCCCTGCTGGGTCAGCGCTGCCCTGCCAGGTAAAAGCGCGGTGAGTTGTTGCCATAATCATGATTGGTAAGCTCCCGCCGAGTAGGTGAGCTCGTAGCTGTGGCTGTAGATTTCAAGGATGTTGCCGAACGGATCCTCCATGTAAACCATGCGGTACGGCTTCTCACCTGGAAAGTATTCACGCACCGGCATCCGCTGCTTACCGCCCGCAGCGACGATCTTGGCGGCTAGGCCTTCGACATCTGGATCTTGTACGCAGAAGTGGAAAACCCCCGTTTTCCAGTATTCAAAGTTATTCTCCGGGCGCTCGGCGTTGGGAAACTCAAATATCTCGACGCCGATACGATCACCCGTGGACAGGTGGGCGATGCGGAACGAGCCCCACCCCTCACCAAAGACATCCGTGCACATCACACCTATTGCAGTTTCGTCTTCAGTGATGGTGGTCGGCGGCATGATCAGGTACCACCCCAGTACCTCTGTATAGAATTTGACGGCGCCGTCCAGGTCGGTGACCGACAGGCCAATGTGAGAGAAATTGCGTGGATAAACGGACATAACGGCTAGCCTCCAAAACAGTTGGCCCTACCCTATCCCCCGTGACCTATAATGAAAACAACGATCACGTTATGGTTACGATAAGACTTCATGATGGTTAACCCGCAGTGGCTCCGATCCTTCGCAGTGCTTGCCGATCTTGGGAATTTCACCCGCACAGCCGAGCATCTGAATCTGACCCAAGCTGCCGTGAGTCAGCACTTACGACACCTGGAACAGCAGTACGGTAGTCTGTTCATCCGTCACCACCGGCACGTTGAGTTGACCCCTGCGGGGAATGCCTTGTTGGACTACTTCAGAGAAATGGAGCGCGCTGGCCGTGCACTCGATGCCCGCCTGAGCGCAGAAGAACAAGACGTAGGTGATATCAGCTTAGTGTCCCCCGGCAGTATAGGATTGGCACTGTATCCGCTCCTGCTGGACTATCAACAAGCCCATCCTGGACTGATCATTCGCCACAGGTTCGCCCCTGACGCGGAGGTACTCGAAGCAGTACTGAGCAATCGTTTCGAAATGGGAATTGTAACTTACAAGCCAGACAACGAGAGGATCGAAGCACAGAGGTTTGCCGAGGAGCCATTGGAGTTGATACTGCCAACCGCTAAACCCTACGTGGGGTTCGAAACGCTCTCAGAACTTGGCTTCATCGATCACCCCGACGGGGCCGCTATGGCAACGCGCCTACTCAGCCGAAGGTATCCAGAAGCACCGGGTATTCAAGCAATCCAGAAACGAGGCTTCAGTAATCAGGTAGGCCTCATCCTGGAGCCGGTTTCACGAGGTTTGGGCTTTACTGTGCTGCCGAGGTTCGCCAGGCGCGCCTTTCACAAACAAGATACTTTGCAGGTGGTGGAGTGTGGAAACCCCGTTGTGGACACGCTCTGGCTCATCTACAGATCAGAGTGGCCTCTTTCGTCCAGAGCCAGGCGAGTCATTGATCAGATGCAACAACACCTGAATGTAACCAATTGCCGCATGTAAACGTCAAGATGGGGTGACAGCCTCAGATCTTTTGCAGCATCGCCAGTCCATCCCAAAAATCCTGGTGGCCGGGATAGATGGGGAGTTGACTCAACGTCGCAGCGCTACTCGTATTCGTAAGCCGAAAATCAAAAACCTGAGTTAGTGAGTTGTAAGCGTCCGGTAATCCCACCCCTAGATCTCTAGGCTGCACAGCGCTGCCCATTCAGCACTGACGCACCTGAACCGAAGCAACCAACCGAATACCTGAAAGCAGCTGCATTCAGCGTGCTTTCAATGTGAGTTATGGTCGGGCCGCTCTCCTGCGGGCCATATGGATGAGTGCTGATCTACGACTATCCAGGGACATTCGCTCTTCGACAGCAAATGGTAAGAAGCCCAATTTTGGATAAAGCAGCAAGCCTGCTGTATTTTCGTTGAAGCACGAGATCTGCACCTCTGTGGCGTCATAGCGGTCGAACGCCAGAGCTGTCATCGTCTCCACGATGAAGGTCGCCACCCCCTTTCCTCGTGCCTCTTGGGCAACGATGACATTGCCGATACAGCACATCCCACCCGTTTCAGCCCGATAAAAGTTAGCAAAGCCGACGACGCTGTTCTCGGTCTCAACAACCGTCGAGTCGAATCGTTGAGCAATAGCGTTAGAAAGCTGAGCTTCAGTCAGAGGGTATTGAGCTTTCGGGAACATATAAAACAGTTCCCGAGCGTTCAGGGGAAAGCTACAGATAGTTTTGATGTCATCAGCCTTCACTGGCCTGTGTTGCAATTTCATCGCGCGTCCTTGAGGTCTATACATCCGGCATTCTAGCTTACCTAGATTTGCTTATACACCTTGCCTGGTTACTGGGGCACCCATTGGTGCGGTAGCAGGTTTGCAATATCCCTCGCCCGCTGTGTCGGCAGCCGCGTGAGAACATCCTTCAGATAAGCATATGGATCATGCCCATTGAGCCGTGCCGATTGGATCAAACTCATAATCGCTGCGGCACGTTTACCACTGCGTAACGAGCCCGCGAACAGCCAGTTCGAGCGTCCAAGAGCCCACGGTCGGATCTGATTCTCGCACCAGTTATTATCGATGGGTACAGCACCGTCATAGAGATAGCGCGTTAGCGCGATCCAGCGCCTGAGGCTGTAATCCAATGCCTTCGCAATGGCCGATCCCTCAGGCACAAGGAGTCTCTGGGCGATCATCCAAGAATGAAGTGCGTCGATGATTGGCCCAGCTTTTTCCTGCCGTATTTGTTGCCGAACACCCGGTTCCAGCTCGCGGACTTCTCGTTCAACTTCGTACAAGGCCGCGATGTAGTGCAGCGCTTTTTCGGCGATCTGGCTCTTGCTGGTCGCGTGCAAATCGAAGAACTTTCGACGTGCATGGGCCATGCAGCCGATTTCCGTGACGCCCAGTTCAAAGCCTGCCTTGTATCCAGCAAAGTCATCGCAGACCAGCTTACCGTTCCAGTGGCCGAGGAAGTTTCGGGCGTGTTCGCCAGCGCGACTCGGGCTGAAATCGTAAACGACCGCCGCCATATCGGAGAACTGGCTGGTGGCATAGGCCCAGACGTAAGCGCGATGAGTTTTCTTCGCCCCAGGCGTCAGCATTTGTACTGGCGTCTCGTCGGCATGGACGACACCGTGCGTCAGCACAGCTTCGCGCAGTGCCTCGACCAGAGGCTGTAATCGGACGCCGCAGTTGCCCACCCAGTGCGCCAAGGTCGAGCGCGCAATAGGCAGCCCCGCGCGGCCGAAGATTTTCTCCTGCCGACACAGCGGCAGATGATCGGCAAACTTGGCCACCATGACGCGGGCCAGCAGGCCCGCTGTCGGTATGCCTTTGTCGATGACGTGGGCCGGTACCGGCGCCTGGATCAGTGTTTCGCACTGCTCGCAGGCCCATTTCCAAGGATATGACGCTCGACAGTGAAGACGCCCGGTGTGTAGTCGAGCTTTTCGCTGGCATCTTCACCGATGCGCTTGAGGGCGCAGCCGCATTGGCAGTAGCTGTTTTCCGGTTCGTGATAGATTAGCGTGCGGGGGAACTGCGGTGGCAGCGAAGCGCGCTTGGGCTGCTGGCGCATTTTGGCTTCGACAGACATCGGTTGCAGTGCTTCAAGCTCAGCTTCGATGGCGGCAATATCGGGGTCGATCAAGTCGTCGAGCAAGCTGGCTTGATCCGGACTTAGCTGCTCGCTGCGCTTGGCAAACTTGAAGCGTTTGAGCAGCGCGATCTCGTGGGCCAGCTTCTCGTTGACCGACTTGTGATGAGTGATTTGCTTGTCCATCGTCTCGACGCGCTGGATCAACTCCGCCGCCAACGCGCGCAGTTCTTCAGGGTTCAATTGATCGAGATTCGGATGCGAAGTCATGCCGCCGATTTTGCCAGAGAGGGCTAGGGGCGGCGATAGACGGATGGGCCATTTGCGCTGGCAAGCGCGCCACGGCGATGAGTTAGAGCACCGTGATGGCTCCTCCGGAACCGACGCGTTGCCAAGGTAAACCGAGCACCAAGGCTTCAAGTTGCTCTGCATCCAACTCGACTTCAGAGCCGTGCCGCACGCCCGGCCAAAAGAAGCGCCCTTGATTCAAGCGTCGGGCTGCAAGCCAAATCCCCACGCGGTCATGCACCAACGCTTTCATACGATTGGCGCGGCGGTTGGCGAACAGATAAGCACAGTGCGGCTTCGCCGCACCGAACACCGCGACAACTCGCGCCAGCGCGGTTTCAGTGCCGACGCGCATGTCCATGGGCTCGATGGCGAGCCAGATGGTGTCGATGCGGATCATCGCAGCAGGTCTCGCATTTTCTGCTGGCCAGCTCACCACGACCACGCCTTTTGAATGAGGCACTTCGATTCGAATCGTGGCCGGAAGAACTTGAGGGGCTGCTGTCGAAGACAACGGCTTAACCGGAATAAAGGCAGTTTGCAGTGCCAGGTTTTTCTGTCCATGCACCCGAATCCATTTATGGACGAGGTTGGCATTGAGGTTGTGGGTCAAGGCGACCTTGGCAATCGAGGTGTCAGCCTGCGCACACTCGGCACTCCCTGCCCGGCCCTACCAGCGTCCATCCCCCATCATTCACGACCATCACATTCCTAAAAACGACCTTTTAGCACGCTTTGCGTACCCGCGAGACAGTTTTACTGTCTACCGAGTTGACAGTTTTATGTGCTGGTGAGATTGTCAATTGGGGCCCTGCTATGCACGAGGCATATCGGGGCTATAACAACGACTAGGTAGCTGCAGCACGGGAGTGTCCGAAAATGAGCGAACAAAAGGGCAGTCAATCTCTGCCCAAAAAAAGCCACGCTTCACCAGGATTAGCAGGCCAGTTAGGCACTTTGGACATCGCCTTGACTACGCTGGCCTACGCGGGCCCGCTGGCAGGGACTGCCGGTTACATCACCTTCGTTGTAGGCTTCGGGAATGGGCTAGGCGCGCCAAGTGCTTTCCTGGCTGTGATGGCCGCGTTTTTGATTTTCGCGGTGGGATATAGCGCCCTTTCGCGATACGTCCCGAATCCAGGCGCTTTCTACGCCTACATCACTTCAGGCTTGGGCCGAAGTGCAGGCCTGGGCTCTGCATTCATGGTGCTCGGTTCCTACTTCTGCATCGGAGTGGGCTTCTACGGATTTGCGGGACTTGCGTTCCAGGATCTGGTTGTGGGCTGGGGAGGCCCTAAAATCGAGTGGTACTACTACTCGCTGATCTTCTGGGCGACCGTAGGCACCCTGGCATATTTCCACATCGCGGTTTCCGCCAAAGTACTGGGTGTTGTACTGATCGTTGAAGTATTGCTCGCTCTGATCTTTGATGGTGCGGTGATGGTGCAAGGGGGGGCTGAAGGTATTTCCTTTGAATCCTTCACCTGGGCGGCTTTCAATAGTGGGAACGTCGGACTAGCTCTCATATTTGGCGGTGCCCTTTTCTGCGGCTTTGAAGCGACAGCGATTTACAGGGAAGAAACTAAGAATCCGGACAAGACCATCCCGCGCGCCACTTACCTGGTAGTGATCTTCATCGGCGTATTCTATGCGCTGACGTCCTGGGCGCTTATCACCGGCCTTGGAAACTCGCAAGCCGTCGCGCGCTCCACGGCAAACACTGCGACCGCCTTCTTTGACGTCGCCAGAGTCTTCGTGGGTGATTTCTTCTACAAAGTCGTAACCCTGCTTTTGCTGACAAGCATCTTCGCGTCCCACCTGTCGATTCAGAACGCGACGACCCGGTATGTCTACTCGCTGGCAATCGACGGTGTATTTCCTCGTGCACTGGGCAAGGCACATCCGAAACACCGCTCCCCTGCTCGTGCCTCGCTGACCTGCAGCTTGATTTACCTGGGCCTGACGGCGGCCATGATCTTCGCCGGCCTGAGCGCGACGAAAATCTACTCGTGGTTCTGTGGCCTCGCGTCGTTCTCGATTCTGATCGCCATGGCAATCACCAGCCTGTCAGCCATCGTCTACTTCCGCCGTAACAAACATCATCCGGTGAATGCATGGCAGGGCTTGATCGCTCCGACGCTCTCAGTGCTGATCCTGGGGGGGATGGTTCTCCTCGCGGCTCAGAACTTCGCGACGCTGATTGATGACTCCCAAGCATTAGCTAACACCATGATGTACGCCGTGGTTAGTACGTTCGTCTTCGGCTTCGCCTACGCCTGCTGGCTGAAGAAATCGAAGCCAGACGTGTTTCAACGTATTGGCCGGCAGATGCGTGAGGACACATTAAAGGAGTTGACTGACTTCGATTCGCTGAAGCCTCTGAACGTACGATAACAGGAGCGTGACCATGTCAAAGAAGCGCTCCCAAGTGGTCGTGGTTGGCTGTGGCCTGATGGGATCAGCTATCGCCAAGGCACTGAGTACTTCTGGGGTCAACGTGGTCGCCTGGAACCGCAGCCCGGATGCTGCCGATCAGCTCGCAGTGTTCGGGATCACTCCCGAACACTCTCTGGAAGCGGCGATCCATTCCTCCTCGTGTGTCGTTGTCGTTCTGAGCAACTACGACACATGCAGTTCGGTGCTCTACCCCCACCAATCCCTGCTGCGCGGCAAGGTCGTGGTGAACCTTTCAAGCGGTACCTGCGAACAAGCGGACGAGTTCGGTCGATGGATTCGAGGGGTGAAGGCTGACTACCTTGATGGCTCAATCTGGGCACTGCCGAAAGGAATCGGTGAGCCTGGCACCTGCCTGTCCTACTCGGGATCGCGTTCAGCATGGGAGCGCTGGTGCCCGGTGCTTAAAGTCCTGGGTGGTGCATCTAGGTACGTGAGCGAAAGCTTCGGGGCAGCAAATGCCCTGGAAGCTGCTTTTCCAGGAACCCTCTACATGACAGCCATCCTGAGCTTCATTGAGGGGGTTGCGCTGTGCCGGGCGTACGAGATCTCCGACGAGGTGGTGCTGGACTCCGTAGGGCCAACCATGGAGCTCCTTCGTAGCAGCATCCTTCAGACGATGCAGAAGGTCAGCATCAACGAGTTCAGCACGAACCAGGCAACGCTGAAGGTTTTCCTGGACGCTGTATCCAGCTATCAGCGGAACGCGCGCTCTCCCGTCAAGGACTCCCCGCTCAGCACAGCCCTTCGCCAGACACTTGAACAAGCCTGCTCGACAGGCATGCACGATAAAGACGTCGCAGCGACGATCAACCGATGGGAAATCCACCAGCTGACTTTGAACACTCCATTACCTGTCGCTTGAGCGCCAGGATTACTCATTGCCCACACTGTTTCGCAACCTAGGAGACCCACCTCATGTTCCGTCAACTCACACTCGCTATTGCTGCAATTATCAGTGTCTCGGCCCAGGCAGCCACAGCATGTACCCCGGCTCATGAGTTCAAAACCGTCACCCCAGGAAAACTCACTGTGGCGACGATGATGATTCCACCTTTCCTCATTCCAGAGAACGGAGGCCTCAAAGGTGTGGACGGAGACCTGATCACAAGGATCGCGGAAATGGAATGCCTGACCATCACGCCGATCGTTGTCGATACGCGTGCAGTTATGCAGTATGTGATTTCAGGCCAGGCAGATATTGCCGTCGGTAACTGGTTCCGCACTGCTACGCGTCTCAAATCGATGGAAATGACAAACCCTGTGTATCTGGACAGCCTGGCTATCTACAGCAAGGAGGGTACGCCATCGCTGAATGCACTGGTTGAATCTGGGAAAGTCGTAGGTACCGTTCAAGGCTACAACTGGGTGAGCGACCTACAGAAGCTGTTCGGCTCCAAGATCAAGCTGTATCCAAGCCCTGTAGCGCTAGCTCAAGATTTGGAAGCTGGTCGTATTGAAGCTGGCCTAGACAGCCTTTCAGGTGGCCTGTACGCCCAGCAGCAGGGCGGTTTCAAAGGCTTTAAGGTTGTTCGGGCTGAGCCCGATCAGCGCGTACGCGCCTCGATCGAGGCAGCTCAGATCGCATTCGCGATGGCCAAAGGCAACGACGACTTTACCAAGGCTATTAATCAAGACATCGCAAAGCTGCGCGAGACGAAGGCTATCGATAAGGCACTGCAAGCCTATGGCCTGAGTGCTGAGGACAGCAACGTGGGGGAACCACGCGCAATCGAGTAAGGGAAATGAGGCTGGCCGGGCTCCCTCACCCGGCCAATCTTAGGCTGAAGATGTCTATAAGGGCGGAGGCTGTCCAAACTGATCTATAACCCAACTGATAATCTGCAATACTCATGGATCTGCGTAGGTGCATGCGCAAAATCGCTATCAGCAGCCACCTTTCAGAGCACCACATCGACCACAACGCACTTATACGCATCCATTACAACACGCCTACTACCGCACGCTGCAAACCCAAAAAGCACCTAATCATGGGCAGTATTTTGTTCGAACCCAGCCAGAACATCAATCCCTTGCAAAAAACAGAGCTTCGTCATTGCCTTCCAAATTAAATTTTTCACTCAACTCATTAATCGACAAGGCCTCACTAAATAGCCAGCCTTGGAAAAGTGCCTCAGGACAAAAATCAAGAATTGCAGATTTCTGCGTTTCAGTTTCAACACCTTCGAAGACGATTTGTGTACCCAACGCCTCGGCGATTTCATATACTTTCTGCAAAACAGTTGCTGCCGGAGAGCTTGTCCCCGCAGCTTGCGTGAAAGACTTGTCAATCTTTATGGCATCAACATTTAGCCCCGCCAAATAAGATAAGCTTGAATAGCCCGACCCAAAATCATCAACAAACACCTTATACCCCAAGGCCCGGATATTTTTAATTCTTCCTTCAATCTTACTAATCTCGGCAGTTGCACCCTCAAGAATTTCTATTGCAATCTGACTGGCTAATACACCGTACCTACCTGCCACTTCAGATATATTCCACACTAGAGCGCCACCCAACAAATCTTTAGTCTCAATATTAAAACTCAAATACCAACCAGGATTGTAAGACAGTATTTTTGAAAACTCACCCAACGCCTTATTAATAATAAGATCATTTAATTCGCCCTGCATTCCAAGATGCTCAGCCTCTGGAATAAAAACAGCTGGGGAAACTGAGCCAAATTTTCTATCAGTCCATCGCGACAAGACCTCAAACCCTGAAACCTCACCCGTCACTCCGCAAACGATTGGTTGATAAGCAGTAAAAATCAATCCGTTCTTAATGGCATACTTCAAGCGACAACGGAGTGACCCCTTAACTTTCCGGTATTGGCTTGCAGAGTAGAAAATCAACCCCCCCAAAAAGCACCCACCCAATGTGATACACAAGAGCAAGCCGGGCTCATTAGCTAGAAAAATATTAGCTTGAATGTACGATTTAACACAAATATCGTATTGCTCAGAACATATTTTCGTGGAACTGCGCGTCAACATGTTCCCTTGATGGGGCTCCCCGAATGCGCGCATGATGGTTTTACCATCACGAGATACAACTGACGCACTCAACTCAACTGGTGGCGATTCAAATGGCGCAAAGGCAGTGGGCGATGTAACAACGAAATAGCCTCCCTTTGCTGATATATCAATTTTTATGGCCCCTGAAAAATAACTTGAAACACCGCCCCAAAGCGTAACTTTATTCTTCGTCAGCCTGCCATCCCCTACCAGTTTGAACGCAGGAATCAAACCCCACATAGCAGAACAATCAATGATGTTTTTATTTATCCGCCCAGCATCTTTCACGAAACGATACTTATAAGAAACCCTTTTTAGGGGCGACAGATCATCCAAGCCACAATCCCCTCCAGGCAAACCATTTAACTCATCAAGAGCATTCGTAAGGTCTTCGGCAATCGCCTCAGAGTGCTTAAGAATTACATAAGCATAGGATTCCACCCTATTGTTCGCGCTGATCAGCCATAAAAGTTGTGTCCCTCCAAGCGAGAAAACCACGCCGAGCATCAAGCATCCAGCCAAACAGCTAAGTGTGCTTTGGGAGAGCTTTTTCATCCACGTCACCCATTATTATTCACCCCTACCTTATGCCACACTTTTCTAAGATTTGCATGGGGACGCGCGAAATCTTCACACCATCAGGCCGCGTACAAAGGCGCTAAAAACCAGCGCTAGAAGCCGGTATCAAAAAGCCAGAACTGGCCAAATAGTTTCGGCCTAATAGAAACAAAAATCAGGTTCCGATTTTTAAACACAAATTATCTAATTTTTCAAAATTAAACCACCGGGCTCGCCAACACGCTTAACTTCGTTAGCGCACCTAGCATGCAGTAGCGAACACGGATTCATGCCGGGAGCGTTGAAGCCAAACATTGCGGATTTAAAGATAAGCCATCAACATGAAGTCAACATTAATCATTCGACAGTCAGCTGATACCCATTTTTGGGGGGGGTGGGTACAAATTTTGGATGAATGACACCCAGAGCAGGATTGAGGAGGAAGGTCAGCGCAATACGAGGTCGCGCAGAGCACTCGTGGCTCAAGGTGATTACCGGCCAACGAAAAAACCCAGCATCACTGCTGGGCGTTCTTCATCATCGACTTTTACTTTCCGCGATTAGCGAACTGCTTGCGAACTCCTTCGAACTCGTCAGCGTTACGATCCTTGAGGTTCTGGTAGTAGGCACGGCGGCTAATGGCATAAGCACCTTGCTGCTTCAATTCTGCCAATGACTGAGCCATTTTCAGCGCCATTGTGTTTGGGTTCAGGATGGCCACGTCACGAGGCGTGCCTTCCATGATCGCTTTCTCATGAGAAGCAGAAATGATGGTGCAACCAAGAATACAGACGTCTGCCTCAGCTTCACGGCGAATCTTGTCAGCAGCAGCCACTGCATCGCGTGCGACGCCAGCGGTGTCCTGGATCATGTCGGTCACCCACCAATCGATGCAATCGACCTTGCGGCAGTGAGCATCTTCACCATAGAGGCGAACCATATCCCGCAGGTACGGCACTGCTTTATGGTGATCAGTGACCAGTACATATTCGTGGCCGTAGTACGGTGCCATCTGCATGGTCGCTTCAAGAGGGCCGATTACAGGGATATCCACTAGTTCACGCGCAACGCGAACGCCTGGATCGTAGCAGCAACCAACAATAACCGCGTCGAACCCTGCTTTCTCAGCTTCGATACAGCTCTCGAAAATGGCCTCTTCGATCAAATGCTTGCTGTAGTAATAATCAATGTTTTCTGGGCAGTTCTTGGTGTTGGTGACGACAAGCTCGGCCCCCCCCGTCAAGTACGGACTCATGGTCTCCATGATCAAGCCGTTGTAGGCATCAGTACCGAATGGGTTGATGAAGTTAATTTTTACGCCCATGACGCTCTCCAGAATAAAAATTACAGCGCGTTAGTAAGTTCGGGAACAAGTTCGAAGATGTCACCGACCAAGCCAAAGTCGGCAACTTGGAAGATAGGGGCTTCTTCGTCTTTATTGATCGCCACGATAATTTTCGAGCCTGTCATACCTGCAAGGTGCTGGATGGCGCCGGAAATACCAAAAGCGAAATAGAGCTCAGGGGCGACGATCTTGCCGGTCTGGCCGATCTGCCAGTCGTTCGGGGCGTACCCAGAATCCACTGCCGCGCGAGATGCACCAATGGCGGCGCCCAGTTTGTCAGCGAGCGGGCTCAGGGTAGAGCTGAACTTCTCTGCTGAGCCCAGGGCACGACCACCCGCAACCACGATTCGAGCCGAAGCCAGGCCTGGACGCTCACTCGTAGCCAGTGCGTTACTCACGAAGGTCGTGGGGTTCTTGGTAGCCGAGACCGCTACAGCTTCGACGGTTGCGTTACCCGATGCGCCCACTGCGTCGAACGCAGTGGAGCGGATGGTCAGAACCTTCTTGGCATCGGAGGACTGTACGACTTGGATGGCGTTGCCGGCATAAATTGGACGTGCAAAGGTGTCAGCCGAAATCACCTCGATTACTTCCGAGATCTGCATGACATCGAGCTTCGCAGCAATGCGCGGGAGAACGGATTTGCCGGCTGTGGAGGCTGCCGCCAGGATCACGTCGTACTGAGGCGCAAGCCCGACGACAACACTGGCCACTGACTCGGCGAGTGCATGCTCCAGAGAAGGATCGTCGGCCAGCAAAACCTTGCTCACGCCTTCCAGCTTGGCAGCCTGGGCTGCAACGGACTCAACAGCATGGCCCGCAATGAGAACGTGAACGTCTTTCTGGAATTTGGTTGCAGCACCCACAGCCTTGGCAACGTCATCCGCCAGTACGCCAGAAGTGTGATCAGCCAGAATCAAAACAGTCATAATCTTCTCCTACCTCAACCGATGACCGAGACGGCTTTGAGCTTCTCGACCAGCTCTGCAACCGAAGAAACGCGAACGCCTGCCTTGCGAACTGGCGGCTCTTCAACCTTCAAGACCTTCAATCGTGGCGCGGTGTCGACGCCGTAATCACCCGGTGCCTTCTTATCGAGCGGCTTTTTCTTGGCCTTCATGATGTTCGGCAAGGATGCATAGCGCGGCTCGTTCAATCGCAGATCGGTGGTGATGACCGCCGGCAGCGTGACGCGAACAGTCTGGGTCCCCCCGTCCACTTCGCGGGTAATCAGCGCGCTCTCGCCTTCAACCGATACCTTGGAAGCGAAAGTGGCTTGGGAGGCGTCCAGCAACGCGGCGAGCATCTGGCCGGTCTGATTGCTGTCATCGTCAATGGCTTGCTTGCCGACGAAGATCAGACCAGGCTGCTCGGCATCGCAAACGCCCTTGAGGATCTTGGCCACAGCGAGAGGTTCGACATTCTCGTCGGTCTGAACCAGGATCGCGCGGTCAGCGCCCATGGCCAGTGCAGTGCGCAGGGTTTCTTCGCACTTTGCTGTCCCGATGGAAACAACGATGATCTCAGCGTCGAGCCCGGACTCTTTGAGACGAACAGCCTCTTCCACCGAGATCTCGTCGAAGGGGTTCATCGACATTTTGATGTTATCGAGATCAACCGCCGAATTATCGGCTTTTACTCGGATCTTGACGTTGTAATCCACGACGCGCTTTACGGGAACAACAATCTTCATGCCTGCGACTCCTATCTAACTTTCAAAAGTCCAGTTTCAGGCAAGCCGCACCCTAGGCACCCACATAATCACTGAGTGAAAACATGGGCGCCGATGAGCACTTACCAACAAACTGACTGCAGAGATTAGTTACATAAACTTAAAAGCTTCAGGTGTTATAGCTACCTGGTTGCCATTTACGCTGCGCCTTCCAATCAGCTGGGAGGTCTTTGAAGCGATCCAGCTTCAGGGCGCTAATTGGCATCGAAGTTTGCCCCTCCAGCGCTAGATCTTTCACAGCGACACCCACACTCACCGCCATTCCAAAACCATGTCCAGATGTGCAGGCGATGATCAGCCCCTCAGGATCGCTGAGCCGGTCAACAATACAGACCTGATCTGGCGTGACATCGACGATACCTGCCCAACTGCGGAGCAGTGGGATGTGAGCGATTGAAGGCATCAATTCCGCGAGGCGACCTGCGATGTTTCGCACGATCGGCGTGTTCGGCTTGGCGGATTCTTCCGTCAGGCTCACGTCAATCCATTCGTGAGGCCCACCATTGAAATGGATGTTGCCCCGACGGGTTTGACGCAGCGACAGACCGTTCCCCGCCATCGCAACATCGAAGAGCGGAGGCAGCGGCGCCGTGACCATGGACTCCAGGCGCACCGTGGCGATGGGAATATCCACGCCCACCATCGCACCTATTTTTGCCAATTGCGGGCCGGCGCAGTTCACCACGACCGGCGCGTAGAAAGTCGAATCAGGTGTACGGACACCCTTGACTCGGCCACCCTCGACCAGAATATCCACCACAGGGCTGTTTTCGAGGATGACGCCACCTCGATCCTGGAATGCCCATGCAAATGCCTGGGAGGTGCGCTGAGGGTTACCGTGCCCTGACCGGTGAGTGTGGATGCCGCCTACGATGCCAGGCATCAGTGAGGGGGCGATCTTTCTGCACTGCTCACCATCGATCAATTCGAATGGGATCGCCGTGGTGCAGAAATGCTCATAGGTCAGTTGCATGTCCGCCCATTCCTGAGCATTGGTGGCGACCCACAGGCGGCCTTCCTGCTTCCATTCGGTGGGATATCCCAATTCCTCATCCAGGGTATCCCAAAGCTTTTCGGCTTCAGCAGCTAGAGCCGATTCCATCGGCTGTTCACCACGAAGGCTCAAAAAGCCAGTGGCACGCGAGGAGGCCTCTGCTGCCGTACGACCTTTATCGAGCACAATTACTTTCGCCCCGGCTTTCGCAAGCCAGTAGGCGGAAGACAAACCTGTAATCCCTGCGCCGATAATCACAACATCTGCATTTTGCATACAAACCTCTTACCTGCAGGCTACTCAGTGAACGCCACCAATGGTGTCTTCGACCGGGTGCAACCACGTCGGCCAGTTGTCACGCATCTCTTTGGGTTCATCGTGCGCACGGATGATGTTCAACGGCAGAGGACGTACAGGCACTCGATAGCTGCCTGGGGCGACCTTGCTCAATTCAACTCCCGCAATGCCTGCAAGCAGCATTGCCGAATGCTCGCGGCAACGGCGGCCTTGGCAGTGCCCCATGCCGACGCGGGTCATGCGCTTGAGCATGTCCTGACTCGCTTGCCCTTCTGCAACGAAGGTTTTGGCCGCATCGCAGGGACTGCTGTGGGTGGAGGCGAGGTACTTGGGCGCACGAACCTCGATGAGCTCTTGGCGTGAAACATCTTCACACTGGCAAGCCATGACACCCATGCCGCCAGCCTTGAGCAGAGCATCCAGCCAGTACTGTGGCGGATAAACAGAACAAGAATCCGACTGCACCTGGGGTGCCTCGATCTCGTCCTCCACAGCCTGCCCTTCCCTCGCAGCAATCGCAGCAGCGATACGCTGACCTTGATAGATCGACACGTCCGGGTTGATGAGCGAGGCTTCAGTCACACCGCCACCATCACCTGCCACGAACACGTTCGAGATAGTGCTTTCGAATTCCGAGGTGAGCCGAGGAGCCCAGCCACCTTGAGCGGCATCGTAGTCAAGCGCAGCGCCTGCAGAAGCAACCAACTCCACGTTGGGTACCACGCCGTAGGCCATGCAGACGGTGTCACAGGTAATGTCGATCGTCGGCAACGACTGGTCATTAACCGGCACCAATACGGCCCCACTGACTTCGTTGACGCCCGTGGTGTTCTTGATGCAATAACCCGTGAAAACAGGCACTCCCTGATCTTTGAGCGAGGAAGCGAGCTCGGAATCGCCTTGCAACTCATCAGCCGCTTCTACGATGCCGACGACCTTGATACCCAGTTCGGTGGCTTGCTTGGCCAGTTGAAGGGCCACGTTGCCCGAGCCCAGCAGCAGTACTTGGTTGCCACCCAGTGCCTGGTACTTGCCCATCAACGTCGTTGCGCCTTTCGCCGCGAGCACTCCGGGCAGGTGCCATCCCTCGAAGGACAACACCAGATCACGAGCGCCTGCCGCAACGATCAGATAGTCGAAGCCAAGCATCCAGGATTTTTCAGCATCGGCCAGACCGACCTGATTGCATTCCAGATGCTCGTTGTTAGCCCCCGAAACAAAGAGGCCCCAGACGCAGGTGTTGGTCAGTACCTCAACACCCGCTTCAAGGCACTCCATGAGGAGGTCGTTGGAACCCAAGACTCGGTCAGCGATGGTGCCCTCATCCGACAACACCGGCGCGAGTCGAGCGCCGTAGAAATACGGCGCATCCAGGCTCATCGCAGCGGTATTCTGCGGGTGCTCATCAATCAGGGTCACGGTCAGTCCCCGACGAGCAGCCTCAAGTGCTGCGGTACAGCCCGCAACACCTGCACCGATGACGACAACTTGTTCTCTTGTAATAGTCATGGCAACACCTACTTGCTACGCAGCTCTTGTACACGTGCGACGAAAGCTGGCAGGACGGCTTTGGCGTCCCCCACTACACCGTACTTGGCAACGCTGAAAATGTTGGCCTCAGCATCGCTGTTGATAGCCACAACGTTCTTGACGCGGCTGATGCCTGCCAGGTGGTGGATGGCACCGGAGATACCTGCAGCAATGTAGAGATCTGCAGCCACTTTCAGGCCGCTGAAGCCGACTTGCTTCGTCGTCGGTGCCCAGCCCATTTCTACTGCAGCACGGGTCGCACCAACAGCAGCATTGAGACCTTTGGCGGATTCTTCAATGATGCCCCAGTCGCCAGCGCTGCCAATACCGATGCCGCCCGACACCACCACTTTTGCGGTACGCAACGACGGGCCATCGCCCGCTTCTTCGACGATTGTTTCAATCAAGGAGACGGGATTGTCGATCACACCCAGCGATACCTTCTCAGCCGGCACTGCAGCACCGCTGGCTGCCGGGGCAAAAGCACCTGCGGATACCGTCACAACCTTCAGTTCACTGGTCAGTGCATATTGCGCCTGAACAGCACCGCCGCATACAGGCTTGGTCGCCAGCACACCGCCTTCGGTTTTTTCCAGCGCATTGCAGTTGGTCGCCAGGGCAGCGTTCAAGCGTGCTGCCAAACGAGGCGCCCACTCCAGGGCATTGGAGGTGTGAGGCACGATGATCAGCTCGGCGCCGGCCTGTTTGGCAATCTCTGCTGCGGCACTGACGAAGGCCTCGCAGGTGTAGTCGGCGACCTGATCATCGTCGACAACAAGCAGGTGGTCGACGCCCGCGACCGAGAAGGCGCTGTCAGGAATTCCGCTTCCGATCAGGGCGGCTATGACCTGCGAACCAGCGTCACGTACAGCCAGGGCAGCAGTGATAGCTTCAGCCGAAACCTGGGCCAACACGCCATTCTGAAGTTCGCCAAAAACGACAATGCTCGACATTACATTACCCCCTCTTGAACCAGACGGTCTGCCAAGGCACGACCATTAGCTTCGTCGGAGCCCTCGGAAATCATTACGGTGTCCACTTTGACGGCAGGCTTGATAAACAGCCGTTTCAGTTCGCTGGCTGGAGCGTTCGAGCTACCGCCAAGGTCAGCTTCAGTCCAGGTAGGAATGGCGACCTTTTTGGCCATCATCACGCCCTTGAGGCCAGCGGTTCGAGGCTTGTTCGCTTCGTTGGAAATACCCACCAGAAGAGGCAGACGCGCCTTCAGGCGCTGAGTGACGTCATCACCCATCCGCTCGACAGTCAAGGCCTTAGCCTCGACCTGGGTAATCGCTTTGACAGGAGAAACGGAGGCAAAACACAGCTTCTCAGCAAGGATGAGGTGCGTTTGACCTGCGTCGGTATCCGACGAAGCCTTACCCGAAAGTACCAGATCAACATTACCCAGCTTCTGGATCGCCTTTGCCAACTGGTCGGCGATGACAAAACTGTCGCATTCAAGACCAACGGCGCCCTTGATATGAACCCCACCGTCCGCGCCCATCGCGATCGCCCGACGCAACTGGGCGATGGCCTGGTCATCTCCGACTGTCATTACAGTCACGGTGCCGCCGACAGCGTCTTTGATTTTCAGGGCTTCTTCGACAGCGTTGGCGTCGTATCCATTGAGAACAGGACTCATACCTGAACGCATCTCAATGGATTTTTCGTCCGGAGCAACCTGCAGCAAAACAGGCGGAGTGTTTGGGTCAAAGACTTGCTTGAGAGTTACAACGATATGCATGCGATGCTCCTACGGTGCCAGCATTTCATACGGTGAAGTAGTCCTCGCCTCCTGACTGCCCTCGTCTATTCCCCGCATGGCAAAGCCCCTAGATAGCGGGCTCTTGCTTACTCATGGGCCCTTTTCTGGAGGGCTGGCGAAGGTGGCTTGAGATCGAATGTACAACCTTTTGACTTTGCAGTATACAAAAAAGACTCACGGGTCTAAGATATTTTCCAAGGAGCCAGCCGACCCCTTCGGCCTGCCCTTTTTGAATAAAGAAGCGCCGCGTCAGGCGGCAATACCAGAGGTCGTTTCCTTATGCGTACTGCAGTCACTGAAATGTTTGGGATCGACATCCCGCTCTTCGCTTTCTCCCACTGCCGCGATGTCGTGCTCGAAGCCTCCAAGGCCGGTGGCATGGGGATCCTGGGTGCTGCATGGATGACTCCAGAAGAGCTGGAGGTGTCGTTGAAGTGGATCGACGAACGCATCGATGGCAAACCCTATGGCGTAGACATCGTGTTCCCTGGCACCTTCGCCCCACTGACCGATGATCGCGATCCAGCCAAAATTCTCCCAGAAGGTCATCGCCAATTCGTCGACAGCATGATGAAGGAAGCAGGCATTCCCGAGCTGCCTGACGATGACGCGAAGGCGTTTGCTCAAGAGCACGCCGACAAGATGAAGATGACACCAAGCGATTCTGAGCGCTCGCTGCAGATCGCGCTGCGCCATCCAGGCGTGAAGTTCATTGTCAGCGCCATGGGTGCGGCTCCGAAGCACGTCGTGGATATTGTTCACGAACATGGCCTGAAGGTCGGTGCCCTGGTGGGCAACATTGACCACGCGATCAAACAGAAGGACGCAGGCGTCGACGTACTGATTGCCCAGGGTGCCGAAGCCGGTGGCCACGTAGGTCGAGTGGGTTCGATGGTGCTGTGGCCTCAGCTAGTCGATGCGATGGCCCCAATCCCAGTACTGGCAGCTGGCGGCATCGGTCGTGGTCGTCAGTTCGCAGCAGCAATGGCACTGGGTGCTGCAGGTGCCTGGTGTGGTTCGATCTGGCTGGGTACTCGCGAAAGCGATCTGACCCCGAACATGAAAGAGCGGATGTTCGAATCGAAGTCCGAAGACGCGGTAGTGAGCAAGGCGTTGACCGGTAAGAACTGCCGGATCCTGCGCAGCAACTACACCGAAGCCTGGGACAAGGCAGAGACCCTGAAACCTCTGACCTTCCCTCTGCAATCGATTCTGGGTGGCGTACCGCTGCGCCGCGCTGAACGCGTGCGTCGCTTCGACTACTGGACGTATGCCGTCGGCCAGATCGTTGGCGACATGAACCAGGAGACGACTGTTCGCCAGATCTTCGCGGAGATGCTGGGCGAGTACGTTGAGGTCATGGAGCACTTGACCAACCTGCTCGAAGACTGATTAGCACTGCTTCGAAGGGACATCCCTGTGGAAGCGGTAGCCACTAATCGGCTCCGCTTTCAAATGTTCACACCAGTAGGGTGAGCCATCACGGAAGGCACTCAATAAGGCCTCGCACCAGTGCGAATCCTCGCATCCGTGCACGTACCGAATCGACGTTCTTGGAGTAAGAGATGGGAATTGTATCGAAGGCCCTTCAGCAGTATGACTACGTCGTAGTCGGCGGTGGGTCGGCAGGTTGTGTAATCGCCTCGCGCCTCTCAGAAGAGCCCAGTGTCAGCGTCCTCCTCATTGAGGCGGGGCCGACCAACAAGAGTTGGACGATCGATATGCCACTGGCAGTCGAGCGTTTGCTTGTTGACGATAAATACAACTGGGCCTACGAGTCAGAGCGTGACGCTTCTATCAACGACCGGCAGATTGCCCATCCTCGTGGCCGTGTTCTCGGAGGCTCCTCCTCGATCAACGGCATGGTGTACACGCGTGGTCACGCGCTGGACTATGAGAACTGGGAGCAGAAGTACGGCTGCAAGGGCTGGGGCTACGCTGGCGTACTTCCCTATTTCAAAAAAGCTGAGACCAGCCTGGGCAACAAAAACGATTATCGGGGCACAGAAGGCCCACTGTTTGTGAACTGCCCTGACGTGATGGCTAACCCCATCAATAAAGCGTTCATGCTTGCGGGCGCACAAGCCGGCTATCCAGTCACCAAGGATTCCAACGCTTTCCAGCAGGAAGGCTTCGGCCCCAACGAATGCACTATTTATAAGGGTGAGCGTTGGAGCACGGCGCGCGCCTACCTCTCCAGCACGGTGATGAAGCGCAACAACCTTCACGTCATCACCGGTGCCCTGGCGGAAAAGATCATCATCACCGACAAGACTGCCAAGGGTGTCATTTACCGTCACGAAGGCAATCGACTCCAGGTACTCGCCAGCCGTGAGGTGATCATCAGCGGGGGGGCCTTCAACTCTCCACAACTCCTCCAACTGTCCGGCATTGGCCCGCGCGATGTGCTTGAGAAAGCAAATGTACCTGTTGTCCATGAACTGCCGGGGGTGGGGGCAAACCTGCAAGATCACCCTGATCTGGTGATCAAATGGCAGTGCAAGACGCCGGCAGGCCTGGGCACGATCCTCAAGTTCCCAAAGAAACACCTCACGGGTATTTCCTGGTTCCTGAATCGATCGGGAGCTGCTTCGAGCAACCAGTTCGAGGCTGCTGCCTATCTCCGCTCCCGACCAGGCCTGAAGTACCCCAACTTCAAGCTTGAGATGCTGCCGCTGGCGTTCCAGAACGACACCTTTACGCCCTACCAAGGCTTCAGCTTCCAGATCCACATGACACTGATGCGAGCAGACAGCCGTGGGTATCTGAAGATCACCTGCGCAGATCCGAGCGTGAAGCCAGATATCAAGTTCAATTACCTCCAGGAAGAGAGCGATCTCGTTTCGCTCCGGGAAGCGCTTAAGCTCACCCGTGAACTCGTTTCCCAAGAGGCGTTTGACGAGTTGCGTGGCGAAGAGCTTGAACCGGGCATCGATTGCCAGACCGATGAGCAACTCGACCGCTGGATCCGCAAGGTCGTTGCAACGGCATACCACCCCTCATGCACCTGTCGCATGGGTACCAAAGACGACCCGATGGCGGTGGTTACACCAGATCTTCGGGTACGCGGGGTTGCCAACCTGCGGGTGGCCGACGCTTCGGTAATGCCTGAGGTCATTGCCTCCAATACCAATGCCCCAACGATCATGATTGGTGAGAGAGCCGCAGATTTGATCAAAGGCAAAAGCCTTGCGGAAGAGCGGCAAAACTACTTCGTGTCGCCTCAGTGGCAAAGCAGCCAGAAGTAGAGCTTCGAATACTAAAACTTATCTACAAAAATAAAATAGCCATGAACAGTCCCAATAACACTGCCATTTATACAGCGATGCCGTGCACGCTGACTTTCCCATGTTCATCTGCCACCGCGCCCCCATCAGGAAAGCCACTTAAATGTCTGCAGTGAACACTCAAGTTGCATCCGATACGACACATTCGCGTCATGAAGGCAAGCTCTCAGGCGATCTCAAGCTTTTTGATATCGTCTGCAGCGTACTCGCCTACACAGCCCCATTGTCCGTAGTGATCGGCTACATCCCACTCATTATTGGCACGGGCAATGGCCTTGGCACTCCGCTGGCTTATCTGGCCGTCGGCTGCATGCTTCTGCTATTCGCGATCGGCTTCTCCCAGATGTCCAAACGCCTGCCAAATGCCGGCGCGTATTACGCCTACATCACCGCTGGCTTGGGACGACCTGCGGGTCTGGGCTTCGCCCTCCTTGCGATTCTTTGTTATGGCCTGGCTCTGATCTCAACCTACGTCTACGCAGGGCTTCTTTTCGTGCCCCTGCTGCCGAATCATTTCGGAATTGGTGCACTGCCTTGGTGGCAGTGGTCGCTGGTGCTGGCGTGCCTGGTCGCGTTGCTAGGTTATTTCCGGATAGATCTCTCTGCGAAGGTGCTATCGACAGCTCTGATCCTCGAAGCAGGCATCGTGGTCGTCTGGGATTGCCTCGTCGCCGTTAAAGGTGGCCCTGAGGGAAACAGCCTTGACTGGATGACGCTTGATAGCTTCATGGCAGGCTCCCCCGGTACCGCCCTGCTCTTCGCGGTCATTTGTTTTGCAGGCTTTGAAGCTACTGCGATTTTTCGCGAGGAGACGAAGAACCCAGAGCGCACCATTCCGAGAGCAACATACACCTCGATTGTGTTGCTGACCGTGTTCTACTCGGCTACTGCTGTGTGCGTGATCTGGGCGCTTGGGCCGTCAACGGTCGTGGCCCAGGCATCTGCCGATCCTATTGCCACGGGCATGGCAGCCTTTGCGATCAATTTCGGGAAAGTTGGCCACGACCTGGTTGAAGTCCTCGTCTGCACGAGCATTTTCGCCTGCCTTCTGTCCTGCCATAACATCCTGGCCCGGTATGTCTACTCGCTGAGTGTGGACGGCGTGTTACCCCAGGCACTGAGCTCCATCCATCCCCGCCATGAATCGCCCTACCTATCTTCCATCCTGATCAGCATCGTCTCCATTGGCGTGGTGTGTTTCCTACTGGCCTCGGAGCTAGATGCCACCCAGGGTTATTCCCAACTCTTGGGGGCAGCGAGCTATACCCTGCTTATCTTGCTATCGACCACATCCATCGCGGTGATGCTGTATTTCCGCCGACGCAAGAGTGCCGGCGATAGCATCTGGAAAACCGTAGGGGCCCCGACCCTGAGTGCAGCCTGCCTCTTTGTGACCACTGGCGTGGCTACAGTCAATCTGTCCTCATTGACGGGTAACGAGAACCTTACCGACGCCTTGCTCGGTGCGATCGTAGTTGTCGTTGCATTCGGGATCGTTTGGGCTCTGAAGCTCCGCGTGACCAAGCCCCATGTCTATCGACGCATCGGTCGACAAAGCAACTGATTGATCCTCGAAACCTCTGAGCCACGCGCGAGCGTGGCTTTTTTATGAGCGGAAGTGTCAAGCAGTTACCACAGAGGGCCGTCTCGCAGCGTTCCAGGCCCCTACCACCTTATCCTCGTTAACGCTTGACGCGCCCGTCGTTCAAACGCACTCAATGTCATCGGAGCCCAGCAGCGAGCCATGATTTCCCTCAAAAACATCGAACTCCGCCTGGGCACGAAAGTGCTGCTTCAACAGGCCAATGTGTGGATTAACACCGGAGAAAAAGCTTCACTGGTTGGGCGAAACGGTGCAGGCAAGTCGACCCTATTTTCGCTTCTCACCGGTCAGATTCGGGAGGATCAGGGCGACTTCGAGATGCCCGTAAAATGGAAGATTTCTCAGGTTTCCCAGGACATGCCGGAAACCACGGACACCGCCCTGGAATTCGTTCTCCAAGGTGACACCATTCTCATGCACGCCCGCACCGCTTTGCAGTTGGCGATCGAGCAGGACGATGGGATGGCAATGGCCCAGGCCTATTCCGATCTCGCGGACGCTGGCGATCATGATGCCGCCGCTCGTGCCCAGACGCTTATTCAGGGACTTGGATTCAAGCCCGGCGAGCAGGACAACCCCGTGAACAGCTTCTCGGGTGGCTGGCGAATGAGACTTCAGCTAGCTCGCGCGCTGATGTGTCCATGTGACCTTCTGCTGCTCGATGAACCCACCAACCACCTCGATCTCGATGCACTTGTCTGGCTCGAAGCGTGGCTGGACCGGTTCGAAGGCACCATGCTGGTGATCAGCCACGATCGTGAATTCCTCGACGCAGTGACCAACGTGACAGTGCACCTTGAGCATGCCGGGCTCAATCGGTACAACGGAAACTACAGCGCATTCGAAAGCCTACGAGCCGAAAAGCTTGAGCAACAGCAAGCCGCTCACGAAAAGCAGCAGGAAAAGATGGCGCACCTACAGAAGTACATTGATCGCTTCCGGTACAAGGCCACAAAAGCTCGCCAGGCGCAAAGCCGCATCAAGGCCTTGGAGCGCATCGAAAAGATCAGTGCCGTGGTCGCCGATGCCGAGTTCACATTCGTATTCAAGGAGCCTGCAAACCTGCCAAATCCGATGCTGGCCATCGACGACGTGGATTTTGGCTACCGCATCCAGGACTGTGAAGAACCCAAGGTGATTCTCACCGATGTGCGCAAATCCGTCTTGGCTGGCCAGCGCATCGGAATTCTGGGAGCGAATGGCCGGGGGAAGTCCACGTTCATCAAAACCATCGCCAGGGCGCTCAAGCCACTCTCAGGATGCATCACCGAAGGCAAAGGTCTGGCGATCGGGTACTTTGCCCAACAAGAACTGGACGTCTTGCGTGAAGAAGAGACACCGCTGACTCACATGCTCGATCTTGCCAATACGCTGGCAGCACAATCTGGCCAGGTTGTCCGGGAGCAGGAGCTGCGCAACTTCCTGGGTACCTTCAATATCAGTGGCGATATGGTGAGCCAGAAAGTCGGGACATTGAGTGGGGGTGAGAAGGCGCGCCTGGTGTTGTGCATGATCGTATGGCAACGCCCTAACCTCCTCCTTCTGGATGAGCCCACGAACCACCTGGATCTCGCGACTCGTGAGGCGCTGTCGATCGCACTGAACCAGTTCGACGGCACCGTCATGCTGGTCAGCCATGATCGAGCGTTGTTGAATTCCGTTTGTGATGAATTCTGGCTGGTGCGCGACGGTGGCGTTGAGCCGTTCCAGGGCGACCTCAGTGACTACCATCGGTACCTGCTGAGTGAAGTCAAACAGCAGCAATTGAACACGCAAAAAGTCCGGAAGGAGCCGAAAGCCGCACAGAGACATGCGAGCAACAGCCAGCAAGCGAAGCGACTAGCGCGACTCCAAAAGGCGCTGGAAACCGTTGAGTCCAACATGACAAAGCTTCGATGGGAGAAGTCGGCACTTGAGCTCAAGCTCATCAACAGTGCCGCTGATGTTGCTGAGATCCAATCGATCGCACTGGTGATTCACGACTTAGAGTCTCAAATCACCGGGCTTGAAATGAATTGGCTGACCCTTGAACTCGAACGAGAAGAGCTGGGGGCAACTTAGTCCCCTCTGGTTTTACAGTTCACCGAGGACGCAGCCACTGCCGATCTGAGAGACCCGCGTGCTGCGCACCGAACATGCTACATAGTTCTGCAGCTCACCTCGGCATGCGGGCGTCCCAAGAAGACCATAACCAACACTGCAAACACAGCGGTTATGGCCGCGAGACCTTGCATCAGTGTCTCGAAGGCGGATACGTACGCGCCGTAGACCAGCGAGTGAGAGAGCTGCCCAGTTGTGGCTACCTCGCCAATGTTTCCCTGTGCCAATTCGAAGGCAGCAGTTCCCAGTGAAGGCAGCTGGAAACCGATCAACAGCGCCAGTATCGAACCTGCCAAAGCCAGCCCCACGGACTCGCTCGCCAACCGGATGGTGTTGAACACTCCCGAGGCCATACCCGCCCGACTGGAGGGAACGACTGATACGGACAAGGCATCCATCAGCCCCCAGGGAAGACCAGTGCCAATGCCAATGATGAGCAGGGAGATGATCAGCCCGGACATATCTCCACTTTGGCGCAAAGAAAGGAGCACCAGTCCGATGCTCGCGATCATGAGCCCAAAGCCGGAAATCGCCGCCGGGGAAAAATGCCGTGCCAGTCGAACAGCGATGGTCGGAAAAATCATCAACGGGAGGCTCAAGCTGAACATGATCAGCCCTGTCCCTGCCGGCGATACCTCCTCGATAGCCACCAGTCGGATCGGCAATATGAGCAGCAGCACCACATAACAGCAGGTGGTGGCCAGCGGCAAGGCCTGTACCGCAAGAAAGGCCGGATACCTGAACAGCGAGAGATCCAGCACGGGGCGAACCTGACGTCGCTGACCTCTTACGAAGATGACCAGACAGACCACCGCCCCCGTCAAGAAGCCTAAGGTGGAGATGCTCGTCCAGCCTGTCGCTGGTGCTTGCAGGACGGCCCAGGTCATCAGTATCAGTGAAGCGCAGATCGTGATGATTCCGCCCCAATCAATCCGCTTGGATTCGGGATCTTTGGACTCCTTCAGGGCTCCCCGACCGATGACCAGCGCGATCAGACCGAGCAGGGCCGATAAAAAGAAAATAGATCTCCAGCCAAACGCATCAATCAGGAGACCAGAGACAGGAGGCCCCAATGCGAGCCCTACACCAAAACTCGTTCCGATCCAGCTCAAGGCTTGCTTCTTGGCCTCCGCCCGGAAGGAGCTGGCAAGCATCGCAGATCCTGCAGCTAGCAAAGCCGCACCAAATGGGCCCTGAATCGTGCGCAGAACCGAAAGGGCCATGGCACTCTGAGCGCATGCGAGCAATGCGGATATGACAGTAAAGCCGACAAGGCCAACCAGGAAGGTCTTCTTGCGCCCGACACCGTCTGCGAACGTTCCAGCAGCGAGCATCGTGCAACTCACCATCAGGATGTAGCCATTCGTTATCCAGGCCAGCTCCATCGCTCCACCACCGAGATCCGAGCGAATAACCGGCACAGCGAGAATCCCCGCAGAAAAACAAAGAGGCATTGCGAGGAGAGCGATGCATACGCATGCCACCATCCTCCACCCTTGCGAAAGAGTTTCCACGGACACATCCTCCAAGCGTCGAGCAAAAAAAACTGGCCCACTGGGGCCAGCTAAAACGCAGTATGTAGCCTACGAATCTGGAGTTGATTCGCAGGCGAAAAGATCAAGCAACAAACCCACCATCCACCACCATGGAGTGACCAGTGATGTAGCTGGCTTCATCCGATGCCAGGAACAGCACCGCAGCAGCAACCTCGTCAGACGTACCTTTGCGGCGTGCTGGGATGGACTTTTTGTAGGCGTCTGGATCAGCCGCGCCTACCCCACGGTTCATCAGGTGAGCAGCGTTAGGCAGGATCGAGGCGGAGTTACCACGGATGTCAGTGGCAATCAGGCCAGGGCAAACGGTGTTGAAGGTGATACCCGAACCGGAGTGAGTGGTTGCCATCTGGCGGGTCAAGCCGATAACGGCAAATTTCGAGGCGGTGTAAGAAGCGCCATCAGCACGACCGACCAACCCGCCAATCGAAGAGGTGTTGATCACCCGACCAACGCCACGTGGAATCATGTGTTTGAGGGCAGCTTGGCAGCCGAAGAAGGTACCCTTGAGGTTGATACCGGTGATCTGATCAAACAGTTCTTCTGTGGTCTCCATGACGTCAGCAAAGCCATCAAAGACGCCCGCGTTGTTCACGATGATGTCCAACTGCCCATACTTGTCGACAGCAGTCTGAACCAGAGCTTCGACTTGCTCCTTGGAGCGGACATCCGTGCGGACGAACAGAACCTCGCCACCCAGTTCTTGGATTTCAGCTACTGCCTTCGCACCAGCCTCAGGCTGAATACCGCCGATGACGGTCTTGACACCGGCCACCGCCAGATTGCGAGAAATGGCCAGACCGATCCCCGTCTCACCACCGGTTACAACAGCAACTTTACCCTTCAGATCAAACATGGCTCACCTCGTGTAGATTCAGTTTTCATTTATCAATTGCACTCGATCAGCCCTGCACCGGCTCAATGAAGCTCACGGTTACAGGGCACTACCGAGCGGCGCCAGCTCCGAGAAGCCGGGTAACACAATCCTTCAGTTGGTCAGCGCACTTTGATACATCGGCGGGGTTCGTAGATACACCCCCCAACATCCCATCAAGTAAGCTCCAGATCGCCTTGATCGCGAACTCATAGCTTGGAATTGTGAACACTCGAGCCTTCACCCCTCGCTCCAACACCTGGTAAATCAGCTGCTCATGACTGAGCAGCAGGGTTTTGAGCCGGGTTGCATCTCCATCATCCAGACACCGCTTCTCGCGAACGGCGAGCAGATGCAGCTCCTTGTTCAGAGAGGCATGGAGAAAATACTGCTCAACGTATGCCCCGACTTGCGAGACAGGTGTGAGGGCTCCATCCACTGCCTGCTTCAACGCTGCGAACAGGTTCTGCTCGGCCTCATAGATCAACTCAAACAGCAACTGCTGCTTGCCATCTATGTGGTTGTAGAGCGATCCAACCTGGATGCCACTCATGTCCGCAATCCTTCGCAAGCTCACCGAGCCAAACCCTTCTGCGGCAAACAATTTCAAAGCAGTGGCCCGGATAACCTCCGCCCTTACGACGGATTTGCTGTTTTTGCCTGAGAGATGCGACATATTCATAAGAGGCCACAAAACAAGAAGAAGGCGTTGTTAAAGTGATTGCGAAATCGGGTGACCCACGAAAAGGTCACTGCGAAGCAGCACGTCTTGGGGCGCAGCGCCTGCGCCACACAGCGCCGCAGCGATGTCCTCACCCACGGCGATCGCAGCAGCAGGGTTCGTACCATGGCCGATGCCCAGGTATAGTCCTTTGAAGCCCTCGGGCCGACCGACATAGGGCACGCCATTCGGCGTCATCGGAACCATGCCCGTGAACACCCCAGGGATACCTTGGCGAGCGGAGCTGGCACCCAATCGGTTTTCCGCTGCGCTGAGAGGCAGAGTCAGCCCTGCCGAAGTCAGCAGCATCTGGCTTTGCAGACCGGCACACACCACCACTTCATCCGCAGTGATCACGCCACTGGCCGCATCGACTCCACGCACATGGTTATTTATGCCGAGGAGGCAATGAGCAGGATCAGCCTCAAGGACTCGCACGCCAGCATCTCGGCATCGCGCGGCAAGATCCCGAGCAAAATCGGATAGCAGCACCGTCCTTGGACTATCCCCCGATTTCTGGTCGGGTACACCCGGCTCGTCGCCGGAGTTGTCGAGGCTTTCGCCGTAACCCAACTCGATCGCCAAAGTGCGGGCTAACACCACTCCCCTATCGGTGAAGTGGCTGGGCTGGGTTTTCCTGCAATAGGTCATTACCTGGCTCAAGCCCAGATTGGGTACGCAATCACCGACAAAAGATTTGTCGATCAGCGTGACGCTGGCACCTAGCTTCTGAAGAAAGTAAGCCGCCGAAACCCCAATGATCCCCGCACCAACGATCGCAACCTCAAGATTCCCGTGCTTACTCACGTCACCCACCTCGTTTATCAGATGCCCTCACAGGCACGCCACTGCACCCAACTCTCAATCATCCACACCCGAAGCTCGCGAATCATACCTTTAGTACAGTTTTTTAGACCGTCCAGTCAGTATGGTAATTGAACCCCTCATTTGTCAACAGAGCGTGGACGGTTTGCCAGGGGTGAAATGGCGAGAGCGCCGTTGAGCTTTCCCCATCTTGCTTTGGATGGGGATAACCGAGCATACTGAAAATACCCATCGGTCAGTTTTTAAGATCGGAAGGTCAGTTTAGACAGAAGCGAGGCAGCGACTCAATGGAGACTGAACGCCCTTCAGGCCGGCCATCCTCTATGCGAGGCAGATTGAACAATCTGGATTGGCCCTCGCTCATCTTTTTTTGGCAACCCTATCGGTGGTCTTTTCAGAGACGAAACCGCGAGGTCTGCCGCCAAACTCACACCAAGCTTCGAGGTCGGTTATGAAGAATGCAGATAAGTTTTTTATCGATGGGGCCTGGGTTGCGCCGTCTCGCGATGAGCTGATCGATGTGATCAATCCGGCCACGGAGAAAGTGGTCGCCCAGATCGCCAACGGTTCCTCCGTAGACGTGGATAAAGCAGTCATAGCCGCGCAGAAGGCCTTTGAATCGTTCAGCCAGACCTCGGTCGGGTCGCGCCTGGAAATGCTGGAACGCATTCGCGAGGGCCTCATCAATCGCACCCCCGAAATTGCTAGATTGATCAGCATCGAAATGGGGGCTCCCATGAGCTTTGCTCGCGATGCCCAAGCCGCTACCTGCGTTGCTCATGCCGATGCGATGATCGCCGTGCTCAAAGACTTCAACTTCGAACAAGTCGTGGGGAACACGCTGATCACGAAGGAACCGATTGGTGTGGTAGGGCTGATTGCTCCCTGGAACTGGCCCCTCAACCAAGTAGTCTGCAAGGTGCTCCCTGCCATCGCCTCCGGCTGCACCATTGTGCTCAAGCCCAGTGAGGTTGCCCCGCTGGACGCCATTTTGTTCGCCGACATTCTCACCGAGGCCGGCGTCCCCCCGGGAGTGTTCAATCTGGTGAACGGCGATGGCCCGAGTGTTGGGCACGCCATCTCCACTCACCCTGGGATTCACATGGTGTCCTTCACCGGCAGCACCCGAGCCGGGATCCAAGTTGCCAAAGCGGCGGCTGACACCGTCAAGCGTGTGACCCAGGAGTTAGGAGGCAAGTCCCCAAACATCATCCTCGACGACGCGGATCTGGCGACCGTGGTGAAGGCTGGTGTCGAGCACTGCTTCAGCAACAGCGGCCAGTCCTGTGATGCCCCTACCCTGATGTACGTACCTGCTGCTCTCTACGATGAAGCGGTCTCGATCGCAGCCAATGCAGGCGCGGCACTCCAAGTCGGTAATCCAGACTCGCAAGATACCGATCTTGGGCCTGTGGCGAACCGTAATCAGTTCAACCGAATTCAAGAACTCATCAAGTCCGGGATCACCCAAGGTGCCCGCGCAGTGATCGGGGGCGAGGGTCGCCCTGATGATCTGAAAGAAGGCTTCTACGTCAAGCCCACCATTTTCGCTGACGCAACGCCCGACATGCGGATTGTGCAGGAGGAGATCTTTGGGCCAGTGCTGGTCATCCTCCCCTACGATCACGAGAAGGCCCTCATCGATGCCATCAACGCTGCCGACTATGGCCTGGCTGCCTACGTTCAATCAGGAAGCCTGGAGCGCGCCCGCAAGGTGGCTCGCCAGATTCGTGCAGGATCTGTCTATATCAACAGCCCAGAGTGGAACTCGCTGGTGCCATTCGGTGGGTTCCGGCAGTCCGGCAACGGTCGCGAATGCGGCGCACACGGCCTGAATGAGTACCTTGAAATCAAAGCCAGCGTTGGGTACTTCTGACGGAGTTTCGCGGCCAGAAGCCTGATAAAAGTTAAGCGATGAGCAAGCCCCGCCTCGATAGCGGGGTTTTTAATCGCCCCCGTCTTTTTTCTCACATCTTGCGTTTCCTCACCTACTACACGCCCCGCCCCCCCCTGCATCCATGCCTGATACCCTCGAATCCAACCCTGGCGCTTGGCGAGCGGTCTTTGATGTCGATCAAAATCTAAGAATTGACATTTTAGATTTCGATCGACATCATAAATCCGTTCCGGGTGAGGTTGCCGAAATGGAGACCCCCCACGGCCCAGGTGACTAGGTTCGGACTGGACATGAATAGGAAAGTCTCAAGGGGCTCCAAACACCCAGAACCTGAAATCGGGGACAGTTTGTCAGCTCACTCAATTACGAAGCGATCAGAGCTGACTGGAATTGCTGCTATTGGCGAACCTAAAGCTGAAAACCAAGATATTGCGACATCTGTAGCCGACGAAGATTCAGCAGGCCGAGACATGGCCTCACCCAAAAAGGATACACCTCACACTGATAGTTGTTCCGCCCGCCCTAAATTACAGGATCCTTCCAAAATCACATGGCGTAGTTTAATGCTAGAACCTTAGCAAACAAACCAACTCATAGCAGATAACCATCAAGTCGCTACCACGAACACCTGGAGATCAATATGAACTATAAAGCTTTCGGAAAGACGGGGCTCAGCGTATCTGAGCTTGCTTTAGGCACAGGGAACTTTGGTACTGGTTGGGGCTATGGTGCCGACTCCGAATCTAGCAAAGCTATACTCAATGCATACGCCGAAGCTGGCGGAAACTTCATAGATACAGCTGACATTTATCAATTTGGTCAATCAGAAGAGCTGCTCGGAACTTTACTGACGGGAAGACGTGATAGCTTTGTCCTGGCGACGAAATTCACGAATGGTACAGGGCCAAATACTGATCGTTTAGCTACCGGGAACAGTCGCCGGGCCATGGTGACCTCGGTGGAAGCAAGTCTAAGACGCCTTAAAACGGATCGCATCGACATTTATTGGGCACATCATCCGGACGGCGTAACCCCCCTTGAAGAAATCATAAGGGGTTTTGAGGACTTGGCACGCGACGGAAAGATTCTTTATGCAGGCCTCTCTAACTTCCCGGCTTGGAAACTGGCGCGTGCAGTTACATTAGCTGAACTGACGAATTCGTTGCCGATTGCAGCGGCGCAGTTTGAGCATAGCCTAGTTCGACGGGAGCCAGAAGCTGACCTCCTTCAAGCGTCAAATGCACTAGGGCTAGGGGTAGTTACTTGGTCTCCTCTCGGCGGGGGAATGCTGACAGGTAAGTATAGGCAAGGTGAAAAAGGTCGAGCCGAGGGCTTTGGCGGAAAGGTTTTCCAAGCAGAGAACTCGGCACAGAGAACACTGATTCTAGACACTGTGCTAGATATCGCAAGAGAACTCGATGTAAGTGCTGGCCAAGTCGCTATTGCGTGGGCATGCACACATGGAGGAGTCCCTATCATCGGCCCTCGATCCGAGCAACAACTCGCTGACAATCTTGGTGCACTATCCTTCAAGCTCTCCCATGAGCAACTCACAAGGCTAAATAGTGCAAGTAGCTTAGAGAGCAATACAGCAGCAGCCTCAATGGCATCGTAAAGGGTAAAGCCCGTGGTATGGGCCCAAGTGCGGGAGGCTAACCATAAGCCTCTCGCACACAGAAATAGAAATGCAATGAGCAGGTAACAGAATAGTGAAATTGTATTTCAAAAGCTATACGCCGAGCGATAGTGATTTCTTAAGGGGCACAGCCTCAGATCCAGTCATCATAGATGGCGTACTGACTCTGCCCCTCCCTGGCAAAAATCCGAGTCCGTTAGTAATTTTACTTCACGGCTCTGGTGGTCGCGGCCCCCTGATAAATCAATGGGCAAAACGACTACAAAACATTGGCATTGCGACATTTGCAGTAGATAGCTTCACCGGGAGAGGACTAACCAGTGTAAGAGATAACCAAGATGCCCTTGGCCGCTTGGTAGGCACTATGGATGCATATAGTGCTCTTGATTTTTGCTCAAACATGCCTGCCATAGACAAAGCTAAAATAGCCATTATGGGATTTTCAAGAGGTGGGCAAGGTGCTCTATATGCTTCAGTAAAACGCTTCCAGCGAATGCATCTTTGTGCAAGCCTAACATTCCGTGCGTATGTTGCACTCTATCCAAACTGCACAACGCGTTACCTCGAAGATAATTTACTCGACTGTAAGCCTATAAGCGTTCATCATGGCAACGCGGATGACTACAATCCTGCAGGTGCAACACAGGTCTTTTGTGATCGCGCCAAAAGTAGAAATGCCGATATATCATTACATCGGTACGCTGACGCGCATCATGTTTTTGACTGGGATGCGCTTGATCCACCACAATTTTTTCCAGAGGCCCAGTCAACCGTTAAGTGCCAGATAGAAGAAATTAGCCCAGGCCTCCTAGTTAATGCTAGAACCGGTGTACCTTTCTCCTACAAAGATTATGATGTTATAAAAGGTGCAACTATGGGGTTCTCACCTAGCGCAACCAAAAATCTTATCATCACACTTAACGCATTTTTCAAAAAGAATTTATTAAACTAGAGCTCCATTATCTAGTTCTTGCTGAGGCCTTGCAGCACTGCATCCCGACAAGTCATGAGAATTTCATCTGCCAGTGGAGAGTCGTCTGGGCATGCGCGAGACATTACAATTGCCCCAATAGATTGAGCCATAGCAGCTAAAATCTTTGCACGCATTTGTGCTGTCTCAGACTCGCCCTGCTGGGCGGCACTATCTAAAAATGCCTTAGCCTGGCTCTCTATTCCATCAGCGAATGTAGCCTTTACTTCAACTTCTTTGCGAGCAGCATCCCCGCACAGGGCTGCAAGCGTGCAACCTGACGCTCGGTGATCTCGATGCTCACGCGATAGATAAGCATTGATGAAATCGCCTAATGAAGCGCCAGCCATAAGATTTGCTGATTGAGTCAGACCACAAGCTGACGCTTCCGCCATCAGATCAGCCTTAGACTCGAAATGCTTATAGAAGCCACCTTGAGTAAACCCAGCAGCGCCCATCAGCTCTGCGATTCCAATTCCGTCATAGCCACGCTCCTTGAAAAGGGCTGATGCCGTCTCAACAATGTGCACGCGGTTTGCCTGCGCCTGCTTTTTAGTGACCTTCATCATTGCTCCTGGAGTGGTGTGAAATACAAACATCATACATTGATGATGGTCGACATCAAAGTATTGACATGTTTAGATGTCGGGCGTAACCATTGTGCTCCCCTCCCTGAGACCCGCAAAATACACCTCAATCCACTTTTCGGGCCATACAACCTCGCCAATCTGACACTCGCTAAGGCCCAAGACAAGGCGCCTGATCAAGACCTACACAAACTAAACTTCAACCATACCGGTCAGTTTTAACTTCCCTTTGTCCACATCTTATCGAGTCGGGAGTAAGATGCGATCCCCCTCCTGCGCAGGCTGACGACACCCTGAAGAAACCGCTCACCTTTACTCACTTCATCTGTACAACAACCTTGCCTTTCGCTCGTCCCTGGGCGAGATACGTTAGCGCTTCCTTAACGTCCTCGAAAGCAAATACCTGGTCAATTACCGGCTTAATCGAACCAGCCCTGATAATGGTAGCTATCTCTTTGAGCCGAACACCGTCGGGGCGAACAAATAGGAATGAATAACTTACCCCGCGCTTCCTGGCAGGCCTCTTAGTCTTCCAACCCATCAAAGAAAATATGATGTTAAAAATGAAGCTCATCCCACGCTTCTCAGCGAAAGCGCTGTCCAATGGGCCAACGAGGGAGACGATCTTTCCACCAGCACTGATAATACCAATAGAACGATCAAGTTCATCGCCCCTGACTGTACCAAGAACCAGATCATAAGACGTCAGAACATTTTCGAATTTTTGTGATCTGTCATCTATTACTTCATCAGCCCCCAAGCTACGTACCAGACCAGCATTTACAGCACTGGTAGTTGTTGCGACCCAAGCCCCTACATACTTAGCAAGCTGAATAGCGAAAGTCCCAATACCACCTGAGCCTGCGGGTATGAATATCTTCTGACCCGCTACCAGATTGGCGCGCTCTCTCAAGGCTTGCCATGAAGTCAGGCCAACCATAGGTACAGAAGCTGCTTGGACGAAACTTAGGCGCTCTAGCTTATGGGCAGCTGCAAACTCAGGTACAGCCGCAAAGTCAGCAAGGGTTCCCGCACCCAGGTCGAATACACTGGCAAACACTTCGTCGCCAACCTTGAATTTCGTCACGGCACTGCCCACACTGACAACGACACCTGCAACGTCGCTGCCCAGGGTGGCCGGCACTTCGAACTTCAGTACTTCTTTAAATATACCGGTAGGCATCATGTTATCAATCGGATTCAGCCCCACCGCATAAACTTCAATCAGAAGCTCGTCCGATTTGATCGATGGCTTAGCAACTTCCGTGAATCCAATATCAGGAGACTTCCCATAGCGTTTAAAAGTCAAGGCTTTCATATAAATTCCAATTACTCGCCGACACTTCTCATCGAGTAGAAAAACGAACTACAGGTCGCTAATTTTTGCGCCATATCGACACAGAAAACTACCAGTTTTCCTTATACGGCCTGTTATCGAGTTCTGAGTCCACGCGGAGCGTAACTGCCGGTGCAACATCTAATAGTTCTCAGCTATTGCTTCATATCCCGACAACCCATCTGATCCATGAGCCTCCACCATGGCCGGGGCAGCATTGCGCAGTCGGTCACCCAGGATGCCGCCATCGATCACAGCATCGGCGACATGATTACCCTTAGGCCCATACTCGCGTGCCATGCTCTGGGTGGGCATTCGCAATCCCGGATCATGACGTGATACCCCTCTTGGGTAAAACGCTTACAGACCGCCTCCCCCCACGCCTCGGGTCGTACCTACGCCAAACACTATTGCAGATGGTTGACTCATAAATCCCCACCCAGGTAGTGAAGGCTTTAATCGGTCACGTTGACCAACGCAATTGATACAAAGGCATGTGCACTCGCCCAGATCTGAATCAAGCGCAGGCTCCCAGCAGCTCATGAAATGTCACTGCGGCTTTGAGCCGTGTATTTTTGATGTCGATCGAAATCATTAATGTCAACATTTATGATTCCGATCGACATCAAAATGAAGTGAACGACGTCTGACTTGGGCGCTAACTTTGTTCTGTCCTGCTGAGCCGCCATTTCTTGGGGCCAATGGCCGGATCCGGATGCTCCTTGGTGGACTGGTAGAAGTAGCCGAGCCCTTCTTCGAAATCTCCAGCCATGGTTGCGCCGGCATCGGTGATGCTTGGCAGCTAGAACATCAGCAGGCGTTACTCCAGGCGTGCTACTGCTGCCGCAATAGCACCGTCAGTGATGTGGCAACGGCGCAGCGGTTCGACCATGGCTGTCTCCAGGAGTGCCACGTTCTGGGCAGCCATCCTCACCAGCACATAGGGATGATCCGCTCATGTACAAACCGCGGCACAGCGTTGGCAAAGTCAAAACCGAGATCATCCCTGGTTGATGGTCGTCCTTGATCAAAGCGCGGCAGCAGGCTTAGCAGTCAACCCAGCGCCCAGTGACCGATTGATGGCCAATGGCCGCTACGGCAAGCGAAATACCGGGCTGATGTCAACCGATAGCCTGCTGCTACACCACCCTGTAGCCTCAGTCGTACTTACCAAGGTGCCTCTCAAGGTAGTTGACAGCCAAGGTCGCCGGGATGCAAATCAAGGCGTACATCAATCCGGTCAGGCTCAGGATCGACATGTATTGGAAGGTCTCTGAACCGATGTCGTTGGCGGCGCTGATGAGCTCAGGAAGCGCAATCGTGAAACAGAGCGACGTCGCTTGAAGGATTAACAGGGCAAACCCGAGCAAGGGAGGTAAAGCGATCCGCAAGCCCTGCGGAATCACGATGATGCGCAACGTATCAGCACGGCTGAGCCCAAGGGTCTGCGAGGCTTCGCGTTGGCCGACGGCGACAGCATTCAAACCGGCGCGAATGATCTCGCTTGTATACGCGCCCGTACTCCAAGCCAGCGCCGCCACGGACGCGCTCAGCGAGGATAACGTCAACCCGCTAGTGGGCAATCCGAAATAAAGGAACTGCAGGAGGATCAAGACTGGCCCACCCCGACCCAGCTCAACCAGAATCACACAGAGCCAACGGATCGACCTTACCTTAGCCTGGCCACCAATGGCCCAGATGAGACCAAGCGGAATGCCGATGATCAAGCTCAATGCAGCAACCTGTAGGCTGATGAGGTAGCCGTCCCACAACCGTGGGAACCACTCAACCCAGTCATTGAAAGTGCCTGTCATCGTTCAATCCTCATCCGAAGCCGTGAGTCGACTGCACGTGAAACGTAGGCCATCAGGAAGCTGAGGCTGAAATAGGCCACCGCCGCCCAAGCGTAGATCTGCAGCCCCTGGTAGGTTTGCTGGGTGAGTTGGTTCGCGATCAACGCCACATCCGCCACGCCGATGGCCGACGCAATCGCCGTATCCTTGAGCAGACCAATTGCATAAGAGCTGGCGGACGGCAGCGATATACGCAGCACCTGAGGTGCCAGGACATACCGGTACCGCTGCCACGCTGAGAGCCCTATGACATGGCTCGCCTCACTCTGCCCTTTGGGAACCGCTTTGAGTGCCCCGCGATAGATTTCCGCCAGGTTGGCAGCGGTGATGATCGACAGACCAATCACAGCAGCAGTAAATGGGCTCAACCGGATCACGTGTTGCCCAATCGCAAAGAACACCGCGAACAACCACACGATGGGAGGGATGGAGCGGACGATGAGGATCACCGTTGCGCCAAGGTAGGAAAGCTGCGCGTTGCGAGCCGACCGGAGTGCACAGAGCGGAATCGCCAAAATCGCCCCGGCGATAAAAGACACCAGGGTCAAGGCGATTGTCCATGGCAAGCCCGCACACAGTTTCTGGATCACTGTGAGCATGTCCATTAGCGATCACGCACAGCGGAAAGAAACTGTTGAACGCGTGGGTGCTGCGGTGACCTCATGACTTGAGCGCTTTCGCCTTGTTCGATGATCTCACCGTCGGCCATGACAATAACCCGGTTCGATACGTTTTCGGCAAATCGCATCTCGTGGGTGACGACCATCATGGTCATGCCTTCATCAGCCAACTCCCGCATGACGGCAAGCACTTCCAGGCCCACTTCCGGATCCAGGGCCGATGTTGGCTCATCAAAAAGCATGATCTGAGGATCAAGTGCGAGTGCGCGGGAAATGGCGATGCGTTGCTGCTGGCCACCCGAGCATCGAGAGGGATACAAACCAGCCTTGCTTGCCAGTCCCACTCGTTCCAACAGTTGCATGGAGCGCTCATCCGCGTCTTCTCGACTGCGCTTGAGCACTCGCCGCTGTGCCAACGAAACGTTTTCTAGCACGCTCATGTGTGGGAATAGATTGAATGACTGGAACACCATACCGAGCTTGCGGTTCAGGCCTGCCAATTGAGCACGCGTAGCGCCGACTGAAGCATCAATCGACAGATCGCCGATTGTCACGGTGCCAGCAGTTGGAGGCTCAAGCTGATTGATGCAGCGCAGCAGCGTACTCTTACCCGAACCACTAGGCCCGATCAGTGCCACCACTTCACCGCTTTTGAGCTCAAAATCGATGGCTTTTAAAACAGTGATATCGCCAAATCGCTTACTGACTCCATCCAACCGCAAAACAGTGCTTTGAGGAGATAAATCTAGCGCGAGCGAAGAGGACGCGAAGGAAATCTCAGCGTTCATATTTTTACCCCTTTACTACGTTTTATTTTTGGCAGGGCTATAAAAAAATGGGCTGCTGGCACAGCCCAAAAAATGAGACTCTTTTAAAACTCTTATTACAATTTCAAATTCGAATACAGCTCCGGCCGACGATCGCGCAAGTGGCGAACTTCGCCCTTCTCGCGCGAAAGCCTAAGCCTCGAAAGATCCAGCTCAACATTGAGCAGACCTGCGACGTTCAACGCGCCCTCAGCGTAGGTGCCATCAGTCACACCCATCCGGTTGTCGATAGGGCACGCAACGAATGCTTTGCCCATACAGCTCACTGGATAGTCATTGGGGATACCCAGATCCCCGACGAGTGGCGAGACGCACACATACACCTGGTTTTCTAGCGCACGAGCATGAGCACTGAACCACTCACGCCAGGATCCACGCTCTTCTGTCAGGGCTGGAACGAAAATGACTTCGGCACCCGCGGCGGCAAAGCTACGAGTGAGCTCAGGGAATTGAACGTCGTAGCAGATGAAGACACCGCACTTCACGCCATCAATCTCAAAAACATCATTCAGCGAGGACGCACCCGAGGTCTGGATGGCCTTCTCCCCACGAGTGAGGTGTACCTTGTGCTGGCGTTCGAACGAGCCGTCTGGCTTGAAGACAAAGGCACTGTTGAAGCCTTCGCCATTTTCTTCATGCCAGTAGGTTGCGCCGACGATGTAGATGTCATGAGCCTTGGCCAGCGCGGTCAAGCACTCTACAAAAGCGGGATACAGCGGGGTCAGGACGTCCCGGTAAAAAGCCGAAACAGTCTGATTACTGACCCGGGCCGCGTCCGGACTCGTCCACAGCAGACCCATTGGCAAGAATTCAGGGAGCAGCAGTGCGCGGCTACCTGCCGCCTTGGCCTCGAGGACTACCGACTCAACATGCTCAGCGAAGTCTTGAAACGCTGCATAACGCCTGATCTCAAAAACGGCGACAGATACTTTCAGCTGATCAAGCATCTTGTGCTTCCTTCCAAATATTGAACAACGCCTTCTTGTCGATCTTCGAAGTGGATCCCAGTGGCATTTCAGACAGTTGGATGAAGCTGACCGGAACTTTGAACTCGGCAAGTTTTGCTCGGCAGTGAGCCGCCAACTCTTCAGCGTTGACCTGCTTACCAGCCGTGGTCACAAAGTATGCGAACGGCTGCTCACCAAATTTGGTGTCTGGGATGCCGATCACAGAAGCCAGCTGGACAGCTGGATGCTCACAGATGACGTCTTCAACCTCAGCTGGAGCGATGTTCGCGCCGCCTTTGATAATGATGTCCTTGATACGACCGGTCAGGTAATAGAAGCCATCCGCATCGCGGTAGCCCAGATCGCCCGTACGGAAGAAGCCATCAACGAAAGCTGATGCAGTCAGATCTGCGGCCTTGTAATAGCCGCTGGTGGTGGCGGGAGCCTTCACCCATACCTCGCCCTCTTCACCATCAGCCGCCAGTTGCCCAGAGGCAGTGACGAACTTCACCTCGACACCAGGCGCTGCTTGGCCGATAGAGCCTTCAGGCAATTCGACCTGGCGACAGGCGTAGCTACCAAAGACCGGACGAACCTCAGTCAGCGCGTAGTAATCTTCGATTCGCTTGTTGAACCGCCGAGCGAAGCGATCCTTGAGTTCCTTCGGCAGAGGTGCACCAGCAGAGATGAAGAGCCGCATGAAGGATAAATCGAACTGCAGATCATTTTGCTCGGCATATTCGAGCATCATGCTGAACATGGTTGGGACACCATGGAACACCGTCACACGGTGATTCACGATGGCATTCAACACATCCGCTGGACGGAATTTACGGAGCAAAATCACTTCTGCGCCGGCCTGCAAGGCCATCGACGCTGCGGTTGAGAGTCCATAGAGGAAGCCCAACGGCAGAGCCACCAACACCTTATCTTCGGGCGTTACCCCCCAGAGCTCGATCAAGGAACGGTTTCCCGCAAACTCTGCGGCCTGGGTGTAGCGAACAGCTTTGGGAACCCCCGTGGAGCCAGAGGTGTAAACAATGAGGAAATCCGGATTGATCTCGGATGCCTCCAGCTGCGCCTCAACCGACGCTTTCTGGAGGAAACCACGGGTATCAAAAATGGTGCAGTCACGTTCGCCGACCGCATCCAACGCTGCCGATGCCAGCAGCTCATCGACAAATAGATGTTTGATCTGCGCGTGATCGATGATATAGGCCGCCTCCGCAGGGGTCAGCACAGCATTGAGCGGGATAAAGGTACCGCCGATTTTCGACACTGCGTAATACAGAATCATGGTCGCGCTGCTATTTTCGCAGTACACGCCTACTGGGGTATTTCGCCCAACGCCCACACTCACCAAACGCGATACCGTCTGGTTGACCTCGCGCACTAACGCCTCGTAGCTGAGAGCCTCGTTTTCAAAACGAAGAGCGACTCTTACCACATCGCTACCGGAGAAAGCCTGAATACCGCTAACTATCATGACAAAACCTCAGAGAACGTTAGTGCCGAGCCATAGATGCGTGTTAGGCAGGCTTACAGTGCATCATCACCTTCCACTCGCCTTCCTGCACCGACTCGCCGCGCTGGTTGACGAGAGAAACTTGGAAGTTGACGATACCCACACCTGGCTTTTTCGTCTCACGCTTGGAGCCGACCTTCTGATTCACATGGATGGTGTCGCCAATCTTTATTGGGCCACGCAGATCCCAGGTCATGCCCAGGAAAGCGATTGCAGTGCCTTCCTTGATGCCCAGGCGGCTTTCCAGACCAGTAGCGATGGCAAAGCCAGCCGGGCCGTGCAGGATGCGGCCACCGAAGACGGTGGTTTTCGCGAATTCTTCGTCTGTGTGAACGGGGTTATGGTCGCCGGTCAGCGCGGCGAACATGACGATGTCGGCTTCAGTGATGGTACGGCGTGGCGAGTTCCATTCCTGGCCAACTTCCAATTGATCGAAGTACAAGGCGTTTTGGCCAATACCGGTCAGGCTCTTCGGTTCAACTGCACTATTCATTGTATTTCTCCAGATTAAAGAGCAGTGCTCTTGATATTTTTCGCAGCGGCACCCATGGTCATGAATTGCACGCCAGGTTGTTGCATGTGCTTGATCAACCTTTCAAGCATCTCGATGCGCGGGCCACGCCCGATGATTTCCGGGTGGCACGTCAGCGTAAATACGCCATCGACCTTATGGGCATAATCGAACTCGGCAGACCATGCCTTGTAGACATCTTCAGCCAGCCGCAATCCGGTATTTAACGGACGCGGGGAGAACTGGAAGTACGGGTAGTCGTCAAGCTCCCAGGCAACCGGAAACTCAAGTACCTGACTCTGCTCGCCGTGCGTGAATTGCTCTTCGGTGAGTACGTCGTTTTTCCGAGCATAGAAAGTGTTGAAATCATTTGACATCAGGCTGCTGTCGTAGATGAGTCCGAACTCTTCGAGCAGATCAATGGTGTTGTCGCTCAGATCCCACGCGGGCGAGCGGTAGCCGATCGGACGCACGCCCGTGACCTTTTCCAGCACCTCAAGGCTTTGGGTCAGGAGGCGTCGCTCTTCTTCGATCGGCAGCCCCACAGGCGATTCGTGAAGATAGCCGTGGCACCCAATCTCATGACCGGCCGCCACAATGCGCTTCATCTGCTCAGGGTAGGAGGAAGCAGTGTGAGCCGGCACGAAGAAGGTCGCGGGGACTTCGCAACGCTCCAGAACCTCCAGAAGACGGGGAATGCCGACTTCAGCTCCAAACTCACCCCGAGACAGAGGCGTCGGAGAAACCTGCTTGAAGGTACTCATCCAGATGGCGACGCCATCAAAATCGAAGGTTAGGCATGCGATGGTCATCAGTGCTCCTCAACAGAAATCAGCAGGTTTGGCATCTCGAACGGTCTCGACCTGCCCCTGGCATCACAACCAGGGCGCTCCCCGCGTGCTTTTTAGCGCCTGTAACGGGTCAGCCCAGAAAAAAGACCAATCGTAATAAAAATTAGACCGCCCAGTCAGTATGCTTGAATTGGTAAGCATGTCAATAGACCCACAGGTCAGACATCGCCCGAAAAATTCGCCGTCAAGCTCCCAACCATGGGCTTCACCTTGCGTAGCAAGACTCTCAGGTTTAGAATTAATACCGATAAGTCAGATTTTTTGCCTGACTGTACGGTCTGTCAACCATTGAAAGGTGTCGTCATGATCCAAGCTATAAATGCAGGGCCCGGTTACCCAGGCGTATCGATGTCAATCCGGGTCACCGACGGGGATCTGCTCTTCATCACCGGCCACGCCCCCGTTGACAGTGACGGCGAGGTGATCGAAGGCGACTTCGAAGCACAGGTCGTAGCGGTTTTCGAGAACCTGCGCGGCACTCTTCAGGCGGCAGGGGTGGGCTTCGAGGCCCTGGTACGCATGAACACGTACCTGACCGACGTGAATCCAGAGACCCTCGCAACCTTCAAGGCTGTGCGTAACCGCTTCGTGAACATGGACTGCCCGCCGGCCAACACGTTGCTCAAGGTGAACGGCCTGTATGACGGTCGCATCCGGATTGAAGTAGATGGCGTTGCAGTCTTGCCACGCGCTTGACCGATCGCTTGCCGCCTACCAACCAGGCGGCACTTTTAATCGAACGGCTGTACCGCCTGGCTGACCCATACGAAGGCAAAATTGACTTGACGGTACAAAAAAAAGACAATTGCCAGGCTCTGTCCAATCAGAGGCTTGGTACAGGCTGAATACAGCCCTAGGAAGCAGGAGTACCGATGATCACGTTTAGAGGGGTTGTATATCCTGCGCAGACCGACGCCATGGGCCACATGAATGTGCAGCACTACGTCGCGTCCTTTGACCAGGCCTTCTGGCACTTGGCAGAACACCTTGGCTACGACACCGAGTGGCGGTTCAGCCGCAAACAGGGTTGGGCAGATGTTCATTACGAAATCGATTTTCGATCTGAATTGCACGTTGGATCGACTTTTTATATCAAGAGCACGATCGACAAGGTTGGCCGCACGTCGATGGTGTCCCACCACTCCCTTTACAACAATAAAGACCAGCTCTGTGCAGAAATCGCCATGACCTCTGTCTATTTCGAACTCGAAAAGCGCAAGGCCATAGAGATACCTGACTTTATTCGTGCGTCTGCATCCTCAATGATCGAGACGCGTACTGCTTAAAAACTATTTGGTGTAACCCATGAATCTAGATCTGCGCGATCAACTCAAACAGAAAAAGCAAGCCTACGTCCAAGACGAAATTCTGTCGTCCGCAGCATCCCTCTTCGCTGAGAAGGGATTTCGAGCAATTACCATTACCGATGTTGCCGCACAGCTGGGTTACACCAAATCTGTTGTCTACTACTACTTTAAGAATAAGAACGAGATCCTGTGGCAGATTTTCAACAGGATGCATGAGAGCTACGAGGCAACCATCGACGAAATCCTGACTCAGGAGCTTTCCACTGAAGATGCGCTTCACCGCATCCTTCACAGCCATGCCCTTCACGTGATGAAGAAGAAGGACTGGACAGCTATCTATTTCAGAGACGAAAGCGAGCTGGAGTCCGAGCAGCGCCTACTGATGCGCAAGCGCAAGCGCGAGTACGACGCCAAGATTGAGGTCATTTACCAGCGTGGCATCGACGAGAAGAAATTCAAAGACATTCCTCCTCACATCGCGATCACGGGCTTCATGGGCATGTGCAACTGGCTGCACACCTGGTTCAACGAACAGGGGTCTCATACCCCTGAGCAGATCGCCGATTACTACTGCGACTTGATGTCGGGCGGCTACCTGAAGTAACCGCCAGCAAAGCGGAAGAAGCGCGACTCCCGTCGCGCTTTTTTTCAGTTCGATTTAGCCTGGGCAAAATCTTCAGCAAAGCTGCGGCGCTCACGCGCGTAATCAACCTGATCATCCGGGATAATACGAATACGGACTTTGCTCTGCATCTCTTCGGAAATGTGAGCGATCACACCAGGCATGGTCGAGATCACCGCCAGACCTGTCATCTCGGCAGGAGTGAACCCCATCTGTGCCAGGATCGCGCCCATCATCCCGACTTCGTTGATGACGATCTCTGGCTTGTTGGCCTGGGTAGTGAACGCTTTGTGCACTGCTTCGTACCACTCACAGATTTCTCCCCAAACACCCGTCTCGATTGCCAGCTGTTTCAATTGCTGAGCACGAGGATCGGTGTACTTAAAAGCTGGGTGACCGAGACCTGGAACTCGCTCCTTACGAGCTCTCATTCCCTCGACGAGGCTCGCAGCAGCCTCATCCAGGGATGCCGCTTGCTTGGCAGCAGCAAGGGTTGCATTCAGGAAAATGCCCGTCTGATCCGGCGCCAACGAGTACTCACCTGCAGACAGAACGGCGGTCGCCAGGCCAGCAACCATGCTGGGATTGCTTGATACGCAGAAGCGCGCAGCGGTAGTCCCTGGCTTACGCAGGGAATAGTCCAGAACAGAACACAGAACCCCTTCGACCATCTTGGCTTGGCCAACCGTAGGCAGCTTGCCGCGAATCAACAGGTAGGTGGCGTCAGCGAAGCTTAGCTTGCCAATCAGGTCGCCCAGATCATAGCCACGGATGTACACAGTGTTGTCTTGGACATCGCTGACAGCGCTGCTCCAGTACTTAGGCGTCTCGTTCATGCTGAATTCCTGGTGAATGGATCAAAGCCAAGCGCGCGGCCCGGCGTCTAATGATGGTATCCGAGCCCAAAACAACTGTCCAGCCAGTCAGTCTTTTTAACTGACCAATCGGTATGTCATTATCAACACTCTGTTGCGACCGGGCATCAAAGCCCCGTACACAGTTGCATGATTTCAGATGATCCAGGGTATGGATTGGGGCGGCTCTACCAGAGCAGTTCCAGCACAGGCTGGCACCTGGATGCGCCCGAGATGAGCGTAAGGACGGAGACTCTCTGCAAATTCCCGAGCGCCAGTTACGGCATGAAAAATGTCTTGGTGCGGGCCGACAGTAGTGACCTCCGGATCGTGTGAATGCGCCTCGGCTCCTGGCCATGAGACTCGCCTGCCATTTCCTTCCTTGGCGAAAAATCCACGAATCGGATCAAAGATGGCAGACACCAGCCGGTTTGCAGTTGAGGCCCTTGTCTTGGTCAGAATGTGTGAAGCACGCTCAAAAGACAGGTACCGACCTGTCACAGGCAACCAGGCATCCTGGCCATAACTTGACGCATCCGCTGACTTATCCCCCTTTGCCTCTAAACACTCCAGCACTGTCGCGTATCCGAGAACCTCATCGTTGATGTCAGCCTCATGATGCCCTCTCGCCGGGCGCAGGTCGGCGAGTGAACGTCCCTTGAACACCCTTCCGCCTCGATTGAGGATGGTTTCAATAAGTTGCGTGGCCAGCCGTTTGGGCGAGACCGAAATATCCTGATCGAATCTGGCGACCGCCAAGGTAAAGGGAGGGACATCAAGGTGGGCGACCCGGGTCGAAAACCTGACCACTAACCCATTCGCCCGGCGATTGTCGGCAAACGCCTCCAGCGCATCTACGTGATCAGGTCGACGCTCGAAAATCATTGTCCCCGATGGGGAAGAAATCACTGCTGCCCCGAGATCAAGTGCCATGTCCCGAAACTCGGCGATGCCCTGCCAAGCGATCTTGGAAGCATCTGCTGATTGATACAGACCGAGCCACGTTGAAACCAACTCATTGGAGGCGAATTGAGGAAAGTCCAAGTCATCCAAAAACACGTCCGCATCAAACCCAAACCGCTGCAGGACATACGCATATAGAAGCGCCTCAACACCGTTCCCCACGACTGCGATACCTCTATCCCGAACACCCGTGCCCATATCCGCCCTCCGCATCTCACGCGCCTCGCCCTAAGCACGAGCTCAAAACAAATGTACTCGTAGGTATTATTTTGAGACCAGAAGGTATTTTAATCATTCATGACCGTCAAGCAGCTTCAGCAGCAGCTCATCGGCTGGAGCAGCACCTGAGAGAAGCGGTTCCTGAGCCCTGCAGGGACTGGCCGAATTTACCCTTGCACGGATGCGACACACCGAGACATACTCGCAAAATACCCAGTGGTAGCTTTTGCAGACCCACTGGTACATAAAAACACCCCACGCCAACACGGGGTCTTCTGCACATCACAACAACAGCAACGCTCGCCTGAGGATTCATGATGCTGGGGAACGCCTCCATTCGAACCACCATTACCGCGCTGAGCTTGATCAGCATGGTCGGACTAATCACAGCGATCAGTGCAATTAACATCCAGCAAAATGAGTCAACCGGCGCGTTGACCAGTGCAGCGAGCAATGCGGCGATTGAGCGGGCGATCAAAGGCCAGCTTGAGAGCGCGGCAGCCGGCCAGGCAGCTCAAATTGAACGCATTTTCGGAGAGCAATACACCTCGCTTGCTCAGCTCGCGATCCAGTTTTCAGGTATTCAAACTGTTTTCAATTCTTATGGCATCGCGGCCAATGCCTCTCGCTTTCAAGCCGACCAAGCGGTGAAAGCAACGTTCGTGGGTGATAACGATTTGCTCGGCGTATGGGGGATCATGGAGTCCAACCAGCTGGGTGACGACAAAGACTTCGTCAATTCGCTTCCGTACAGCTCGAACAACAAAGGCCGTTTCGCCAGCTACTGGAATCGCACCACGGGAACAGTTTCGAACGCACCCACCGATGAGCAGATGTTGGTGGATGAGAGGAAGGGTGAGAGCGGCCTGCCATTCAACTACTTCTACAAGTGCCCACTGACTACAAACGCCCCGTGCCTGGCACCTCCGTTCACTGCAACATTGGCCGGCCAGGACATCCTGATGACAACACTGGCATACCCTGTCCGCAGCGGCGGCATGGTGATAGGCGCGGTAGGGGTTGATGTGGCACTCACAGACCTGCAAAAGCTGGCCATGTCTGCGAAGGAAAAGCTGTACAACGGCGCCGGTGACATTTCGCTCATCACCAGCTCGGGTATTGTTGCAGCCTACACGCTCTCCCCTGCAAAGTTGGGCCAGCCCTATCAAAGCTTGGGCTTACCCGAGATCAAGCAGCTGGGTGGCAACAAAGGCGTGAACACGTCTGCGTATGTTGAAGATGCTCAGTCGGTGAAAGTGATCTCCCCAGTCAACGTCGGCGACAACATCGCCCCCTGGTGGATTGTCCTTGAGCTACCGAAATCAGTGGCGCAGGCGGAAGTCCAGAAGCTCCACGACCTCCATGAGCAACTCCAAGCCGAATCGCTCATCAAGACCTTGGTAGTCGCCGGCATTGCCACCCTCATTGGTGGACTGTTGATGTGGCTGACCGCAACTCGAATCACCACCCCCATACGCATGGTGTCCACCATGCTGCGCGACATTGCATCGGGCGAAGGTGACCTTACGAAGCGCCTGACCTACACCAAGAAAGATGAGCTGGGCGAGGTCGTGGTCTGGTTCAATATGTTCCTGGACAAACTCCAGCCCATGATCAAAACGATCCGCTCGAGCATCGTCGAAACTCGCCAGACCGCGAATCAGTCTTTCAGCATTTCTCAGGATACCAGTGAAGGGATGCAGGCTCAGTTCCGAGATATTGACCAGGTCGCCGCAGCATCCAACGAGATGACCAGCACGGCACATGAGGTGGCCAGCAACGCCGCAATGGTTGCCCAGGCAGCGCAAGATGCTGAGCGATCTGCGCAGACAGGTCATGCCATGCTGGAGCGGACTAACCAGGGAATCATTGACCTAACGGGTTGCCTTACGTCATCCATGAAGGACGCCAGGCAGCTTTCCGACAGCAGCGAGCAGATCGGCGATGTATTGGACGTGATCCGTGGGATTGCTCAGCAAACCAATCTGCTCGCACTCAACGCCGCCATCGAAGCTGCACGCGCCGGGGAAAGTGGTCGAGGTTTTGCAGTTGTAGCGGACGAGGTCAGAAGCCTGGCTATGAGAACCCAAGACTCGGTGGAGCAGATCCGGCTTGTTATCGAGCAACTGCAGGCCGGTGCTTTGACGGTTACCAGTGCCATCCAAGACAGCCAACAGCGAGCTACAGCCAGCTCGCAGCGAATGGACGAAACGGTCGTGTCGTTCAACGACATCACCCAGGCAGTGTCGAAAATCCAGGACATGACTCATCAAATTGCCACTGCAGCTGAGGAACAAAGCGCAGTCGCAGAGGACATCAACTGCAACATCAGCAATATCCGCTTGGTTACTCAGGAACTCAACGAGAAAGCGAGCAGCTCCGCGACGCTCAGTGAGCACCTCAACACCCTGGCCGATAAGCAGCATGCACTGGCTGAACAGTTTCACGTCTAAATTAAACCTGCCGCCCTATCCAGGGCGGCAATGCGCCTGGGGACGGAGACCTCTAGAACCAGGCAACCCTTTGTGAAACCGAACTGCTCACTGCCATAGCCACTTCCGCAGTCATATCAAGCCCATGCCGATAGCCAGGCCGCTGGCCCTTGAATCCACCCGCACGCAAGGCTCCCTGACTTCACATTGGATGCGAGCCTCCCTCAGTTGATGCTCGGCCCACGGGCACCCTTGAGTACAGCAGGGCTGTAGGCTCAGGCCGAAGCCAGTTCAGCACTCTGCCTCAGTATCCAACGCAGCCCTGCGAATGGGATCATGATGTACGGGGTTGCTTGGCAGAGCCGCCGCCGGCTTTGAAAGGAAAATTCTCTGCCTCGAATGCCATAAAGAAAGACACGGGTATCTGCCCCCAAGAAGTGGTTGCAACCCGCCTCAGTCTCTTTCCCGCTGGAGAAAGATGCTGGTCGTGGGCCCGATAGAGATTGAAGAGTGGCGTGACCCTGCTAGTGCGCTACCAGGGTCACCTGGGGGAGGCTAGAGCACTCTGTCAGAAGGTTTTTTCAGCGCCGAAGATCACAGTACTGGAGCAGACATCATCAAATCCGTTGAAACTGGCACATTCCGATTTCGAAAGACTGCTGTCTGCGTAAGCGACTGACCACTTGATACCCAGGACGCTTTTGCTGAGTTTAGCAATCCACGCATTATAGCTGTCGCGCTCCCCCCCACTCTTACTGAAGAAGTAGTTATCTTTGTAATCAACCTTCCCATAAGTGAGATCAAGAGTCGATTCGAACGGTAGATTCGCAGTGTACCCGACAAAACTGTAGAGATAGCTTTGATCACCGTAGAGATCATCCGAATACCAGCCCCCCACATTGAAGCCATACGCCGTCAACTTAGTGTAGTATTCTGAGTAATTTAGACTGGACTGCCTCGGGTACTCATATTTGTAATAGGCAATATCCCAGGAGACATTCTCCATAGGCTCGAAATAGTAGCCTACATAGTAGTCAAGCTCTTGACGGGTTTTGCTACCATAACCAAAGTCAACGTTCGATGACCACACGCCGAGGTATGCACCACTGGAGTGTGAAAGCGTTAGACTCCCCTGCAAGGCTGGGTCGTTTTGAGTTTGCGACACCCCCCTGCTCCAATAGTTGCTGAAGGCCCCCACGTTGACGCTCAGGGTAAGGTCATGGCCCAGGTCGATCGCGTTCGCAAAAGTCCAAGGTGCAAAAAATAGAGCAGGAGCAAAGTATTTTTTAGTTATTTTCACAGTTTGATCCACTGGTTGAGGTGAGAGAGTTTTTGAGCGAGACAGTTTCCAAAGATCGATTTGGTAAAATTGTTGTTATTGAGTTTGAATCAAACCTTAAAAATCTGCTTAGACCGCAAGCCTCCACTTGCGAAAACTGCTTACTCTATGGATCCGTCCAACGTGAAATAACTGGCAGGCCTCATGAGGCGGCCATTCTTCAACAGTTTCTAATTACCCCACTCTAAATTTTCCCGCCTCTACCTGATGGCCATTTAGCAGAAAACCCTAGAGTTCGACGTTATACAGATCAACTCTACTAATCGCTGGCAGGCAACGCACACGGTCGCCTTGAACAAGCTGAGTGCAGACATCCTCGGTTCTACCCCACTTAAATCCGCACTGAACTGTCCCACCAACGGCGGGAGAGGTTTGTTCAGTCAAGGCGGTTCGAGTGCTCGCTAAGTAGTTTCGGCAGTCCCTGTCGTCGCGATGGGACTCAAAATGACAGCATTCAAAAACAAAGTCAACCAACCGGGCGGTATTTTTGACCACCCGGTATTCTTTGCAGATTTTTGTGTTGGTTACCGAGTCGGCATTAAAGTAAAAAGTCATTAAAATCATGAAGATAAGATGAAGGCGTAGGTACAGGATGGCAACTGATTCGGAGAACTGAGCAGAGGCTGCTCTGAGCGATGAAGGTGCTATTGCTTCAACTACATGGGTGAGACGTTGTTTAGGGAGAGCCGCAACTTTGCTGATGATCGCATCGACGCCCGTACCTACTTCCTGGCGCCGTGTGCCGCTACCGACCTGGTCATTGCCGGCTGGGTAGTAACATCTGACAAACCCCGTAAGCCATCCTGCTCAGGACATCCTTTCCCCTGGGAGTTTCAATGCATCGACTGCATGTTATCCTTGATCGCCTGTTCCTAATCAGCACCCCCGGGCGCTGGGCAACATCGGCTACTCAACCGAAGACAGGTACGCCGTAAACTCCAAATCGAAGTCGATCTGCATCGCCTTGGCGACCGTGCTGGGCATGGCTGATGGCGAGACCTCGACAACCTTGGATGTGGAAAGCGGCGCTCGCCATATAACCATGTTTACCTCCTATGCTGTGATGCTCTCGGAAGCTTACACACGAGGTGCCTTCCTATGGGCTGACCAGCAATAAGCGATTAGATGTGCGCAGGCTAGCCTTGCAGCAGATTCAATTTGAGGAACGCTGCAATTGAGCAATCCACCTGTTGCTGGCTACTACGAAATTCTTCTCACTGCTCCCGACTTCTCCGACAACCCGATTGGTGCTCGCCAGAGTCAGCGCTGGCGACTGATCGTTGATGACATTCGCTGCAGCGCATCTGAAGGTGAACTCCGCGAAGCCCAGGGCAAAGCCGAAGGCTACATTCGCGGTCTGGTTGATGCCGGTCATCTCTCCAACGACCGCATTCGTGATTACAAAATTCTGAGTAGTATCCACCGACGCCGAACCTTGCTGTCGGAAGCTTGATCGCAGCGTTCTGGTGGACCAAAGAAGAGGCAGAGAGGGATGCGGCGGAGACTGGGCTGCAGATTGTTGGGCTGAGCCCGATGACCGGTGCCACTGAGGTTGAGCGGCTGCGGGTGGAGCGCGACGACCTGAGTGCCAAGCTCGATCGGTTCTACTCGCGAAGCCACGGGATCAAGCACCTCTCGGCGATTGAGCAGCTGAACGACAAGCTGGCCGAGCGGGATGCGCTGCTGCGCGACTTCCTCGAAGTTGCAACCGGCGGCTTCTCGGATAGCGATCACGTACTGCGCGTGCGACGCCACCTCGAAATCTTCCTGTCTGCCAGCGCAGACGCGGAGGCGAAGGAATGAAGACGCACTTCGTACCGTTCACCGACTTGGAAGACGTTGAGCAAGCGTCCTGCGGTACCTGGCTAGGGGAGTCCTCTGAGCTATCAGGCGACTGGGCCGAAGTCGATTGCCTGCTCTGCCAAAAACACAAAACAAAGATCATCGCAGCTGCAGAGGCCGAAGAACGCTTCATCGTTGAGCAGATGGGCGACATGGCGGCCGTCATGCGCGCACAAGGCTAGACCGCCTTGGGGTACAAATGTACTCAACCCAGCTGTAATCCCTCTCCCCTCTATATCACTGCCGCGATATGGCGGCCAAGGGGTCAGCTGCGTGCTCGCTTCACAACCCCGGCGGCTATGAACGCGGCGCCCGGTATCCAGAGGCCGGGATTCGATGTGCCCAGGCCAACAGCAACAAGCGCAATTCCGACAGCAAACATAAGCGTTATCCCTCGCTAGAAGATCCATTTCAACACTCGCCCATTTAAGCACAAGCCGGTCGCATGAGCGGCCAAGGAATCGCTATGCCTGAAGAAATCGAGTTGATCCAGTCGGCGCCGGTCGTGCGTGACGAATACGGAATGTACGAACACCCAGAGCTGCCCGACTTCGACGAAGGCGACGGCGACGGCGACGGCGACGGCGAGAAGTGCAAGGCATGGATCGCGCAGCAGGGCCTGCAGCTCGTCTTGGTCCACCTGGAAACAGATGCACCGGAAGAGATCGCAGATCGCTACTTCCAGTCCGATGAGCCGCACTGCGGGCACTGCGAGCCGGGCAAGCCTGAAGGTGATGGCTGGTTCTGCCTGGCCATCCACAACACCGACGACGGCCCGGTTTGCTGGTGGGATCGTCGAGTGGTAACGCGATGACCCGCCTCGCGCTCTGCGTGCTGCTACTGGCCACCGGCGCCAGCGCAGATCCAATCGTGCTAGAGCGGTTCATTCCGAGCGGCCTATCCCGCTACGACGACGTTGAGCGCGGCGTCACGTGCTGGATCACCGGTATGGGCTCCGGCATCAGCTGCTTGAACATGGCGCGGGAATGAGACCTCACCACCAAGGAGAACCCATGCCAGGGCGTGCGCAAAAACAAGGAAGTGCCCAGGGACTTCATATGCGAACGATACAATTTGGAGCGCGGTTTACGCAAGGTGGTGGGTGAGTTGAAGGACGCCATGGATCTAGCGTATTTGACGGGCCAGCGCCCGGCGGACGTGCTGGTGATGAGAAGGGATGACACTGAGGATAAGGCCCTCGGCGTGAAGCAGAAAAAGACCCACAAGAAGCTGAGGATCATGCTTGAGGTGGACGGGGTCGAAAGCGGCCTGGGCGCCTTGATCCGGAAGATACTAGAGCGGAACGCGCCGCACGGCTCGCCGTATCTCCTGCTGACCGAGTCGGGAAAACGTGTTAAGGCCGCCATGCTCCGCCATCGCTGGGACGATGCCCGGGAGCAAGCAGTGAAAGACGCGGTAGCGGCAGGCGATCAGGTGCTGGCTGGCCGTATTAGCCAGTTCCAGTTCCGTGACATCCGCCCGAAAGCTGCATCCGAAATCGTCGATGTCGACCACGCCAGCCTGCTGCTGGGCCACACCAAGGGCGACATTACAGAGCGTGTTTATCGCCGAGTTGGAGCCTTAGCGAAACCCACCAAGTAGGAAAGTATTGTCAGCGCTGACAAATGAAACCATTCCCAAGGGTGTTCCCATGGGTAGTTTTTCTATGCCCTAAATACGCAAAAAGCCCTGAATAATCAGGGCTTTGAATATGGCGGAAGCGTAGAGATTCGAACTCTAGGATAGTTGCCCATCGACGGTGTAGGGTAGGACGACCGAGTCCTGTGTCTCCACAGGATATCAGAAGCCCCCCTCCGAACCGTGCGTGCACCTTTCAGAGCACACGGCTCTCCACCTGACCCGCAGGTACATCATCTGGGTTGTTTTCCCAGATCACCACATCAATCAAATAGTGGCGGAAGAGGTGAGATTCGAACTCACGGAGCTGTTACACTCAACGGTTTTCAAGACCGTCGCTATCGGCCACTCAGCCACTCTTCCGTATACGAGCAATTATACAGGTTGCTCAGATACTTACAACACTTTTCTCATGCAAACTGGGGATTTGCATGAATCCGGCGTTTTCAGACAGGGATCCGGCGTTTTGAGGGAGTGCAGAGGTCACCGTAGCCTACGGCGGCATGCACTTTCAGAGGGAGTGAAGGCGGCTTGAAAACACCTCACTGTCTACCGTTCCCACCCTTCGCTTATCTGGCGGCGATTTTAGGTTCCGCCAGGTCTGCTAGCTTCATCCCGTCGTACCTCCCCGCGTGGATATCGGTGTGGCATTTGGGACAAACTGGGATCTGCTTCCTGTTTATTGCAGATAGAATCTTAGCAAAGCCTTTGCTTGTACCCTTGCGGACGTGTCGCACGTGATGCATGACGACGTCCCCTATATTCCCGCATACGCAGCAGACTTCCCCTTCCAGCTTCGTCCTGCTACGCAGTCTTAGCTGGGTTCGGGCGATGTCTTTGACGTTTCCTCCGCTGGAGAACCGTTGGCTCGCCCCCCATACCTTTATCAGGTTAAGGGATACGGAGTCGAAGTTTCCGTCTTTACCCGGTGTAATAACTTCCAGTTTTGGCCCGAATCGTCGATAGATTTCGGGTTGTCTGACGCGGAATTTCTGTGCGAGAGTCAGGATCGCCGACTTTTGCAGTATGAATTGTAACCGTGCCAGTCCTTGTCTGTTATGGACGAAGGAGTAGTAGTTGTTGTAACCGTTCAGCAGGTGGTTAAACCTGGTGACGACGTCTCTAGGCTCCAGGATAGACCAGGCTCTTTTAGGGGTGGGGTTACCCATCCCGTCGCAGAAGTCGTTGGCATGTAGCTTTTGAATCACCAGCTGTGTAGGCAGTCTGAATATGATCCCCATCAAGGATGCGCGGCGTTGGAATTGCCGTTTACCCGTGACGTTGATCTTGGACTGCTTTGCTTCTGCGTTAATGCTTCGCCCAACTTGGATGTAGGTGCCTAGGAAGAAGGCTGGCTCCGACCTGGCGTTCCCGATCTTTGTTTTCTCGACACTCAAGGTCAGACCGAGGTTCACCCGTAGGTGTTCCTGGATCCTATCTCGGATATCGATGGCTAGGCTTTTGGGCCCGTCGATTCCTATCAACCAGTCATCGGCGTACCGCACGTAGCGAACCCTGATGAAACTTGGGTCGCACACCATTACCGATGGGATTTTCCTCCAATTACGTCTCGCTTCTTCGTGTTCTTCCTGCGACACCTTCAGACCGCGCCGAGCGCGTTTGATCACCTTTGAATACCTGGTGTAGACCGGGTTTCGTCGCCTGAAATCGCCCTTGGTCTCCTTCTCCGCTATGCCTTCAACGAAGGTATCCAGCTCGTGGAGGAAGATGTTTGCCAAGATCGGGCTTACTACGCTTCCTTGAGGTGTTCCCGCGATGGAATTCTTGGGAGTGTTGAACTCAAGGTAACCCGCTTTCAGGGCTTTCCAGACCAAATCAATGAATCTGGAGTCGGTGATGCGTTTCTTAAGTACCGCAATCAGTTTGTCATGTGGGATTTCGTCAAAGCATGCCTTGATGTCACCTTCGATGAACCACGCTGTCGCGCTCCATTTCTGAACCTCTTTGAGGCATCCATGGGTGTCTCTGCCTCTGCGAAAACCGTGACTGCACTCCTTAAAAGTAGGATTGTCCCCGTCGTAGATCGTTTCGAAGATCATTCGCATGACCTCCTGGACGATCTTGTCTCGGGCAGATGGGATGGACAGAGGTCTTTTACCGCCGTTAGGCTTTGGTATCTGAACTCTCCGTGACCGCGTGAATGTGAAGCTTTCGTCACGCATTTCGTCGATTATGTTCCGGATGGTAGTCCGGGAGAAACCGTCGATGGTCTTCCCCTCGGCGTCGAGGGTCATGTTGCCGGGGCTACTCTTGATTCGTTCGTAGGCGGTTATATACAGATCTTCCGCGTACATCAGTCGGTACAGGTCTTGATTGACCCACACTTGGCTTGCGTTTAACTCCCGCAGTTTCACTAATCTCTTGAGACCGTTAGTGTTCATCCGAACATTTCCCTGTCAATTAGTGAATGTCAAGCTGTGCCCCTTCCCCCTGTCCCACGCATTACCATGGGCGTTTGGGTACTACGAGCACTCCGTCACCGCGAGGCTTACGCCTCTTAGGAATTACTTCCCTTAGGTGATCCCCAAGTTCCCGCAACGAATGGTGTCTCTACACTTAGGCTCCCTTTACACCTTATCCCGCACTCTGTGGGGTACTTACAACGATCTCCTTACGGGGCTCTTGAAAACCAAACCTCGTATCGTTGTCCCTGGGACGTAAGCGTTCGTGTCCTAGGTGGCGCAGGTCTGCCAAGTTGGTTGGGGTTCAAACAATCAGTTTTAGCCGTATGTAGCCTAGCTCGACCCTCTCTATAGACCGTTAGAACGCTTGGCTTTCAGAGGGCCTTTCCTGACATGCTACTTTCACGCCTCTCTTTCGGGAGGTCGCTTAGTCAGGTGCTTTACACATATAGGAGAAATGTGGATACTCAGCAATACTGCCAATATCACATTCGTTACGCGCGCATGGGCGCACTTTCAAGACCGTTGCCTTAAACCACTCGGCCACGCTTCCAGCTCGTTTGCGGCCGCCATAATACCGTAATGAAACACGCTGTCAAACTCTCTATGTCGCCGGTTGCAGGAGCTCTGATAGACTCCTAGCATCTGAACGTTCCAAAACCACAGGTTTACCAAGGAGTGTCGCCATGCGCGAACAGGATTATGCCGTACACAGCGGCCAACAGGTTGAGCAGCGCGAGGTCAGCAAGGTCCTGCGCAACACCTACAGCCTGCTGGCACTCACCCTCGCCTTCAGCGGTGTCATGGCCTTCGTCGCCCAGCAAATGCGTGTGGGCTACCCGAACATCTTCGTTGTGCTGATCGGCTTCTACGGCCTGTTCTTCCTTACCAACAAACTGCGTGATTCGGCGTGGGGCCTGGTGTCCACCTTCGCCCTCACCGGCTTCATGGGCTTCATCCTCGGCCCAATCCTCAACCGTTACCTGGGTATGGCCGGTGGCGCTGAGGTGGTCAGCTCGGCGTTCGCCATGACGGCCCTGGTGTTCGGTGGCCTGTCGGCCTATGTGCTGATCTCGCGCAAGGACATGAGCTTCCTCAGCGGTTTCATCACCGCCGGCTTCTTCGTCCTGCTGGGTGCCGTAGTGGCTAGCTTCTTCTTCCAGATCAGCGGCCTGCAACTGGCGATCAGCGCTGGCTTCGTGCTGTTCTCGTCGGTCTGCATCCTGTTCCAGACCAGCGCGATCATCCATGGCGGTGAGCGTAACTACATTATGGCGACCATCAGCCTCTATGTATCGATCTACAACCTGTTTGTCAGCCTGCTGCAACTGTTCGGCATCATGGGCCGCGACGACTGATAGCGGTTGCTAGAGCCCGTTCAAAAAGCCCGCCTCGGCGGGCTTTTTTGTGTGTTCGTGCAGGCCTCTATCTTCAAGCCAGCTCTCGGCGCGCCAACTGACCCAAAAGTCAGGTTATTAGCGGCATACTCGCCGATCTTGCCGCCATCGTGCATGCCACTACCGCAATCCCCCTTCACCCCGTAGAATGCGCTCCTTTTTTCTTCCGGGGCAGCTTCACCGATGAGCTCACACGAACACAGCCCGGGCGCGGATGCGCCTGCCAATGAATTGGTGCTTGGCCTCGAGGACAAGCCACGGCTGCTGATCGGCCTGCTGGCGGCACTGCAGCACCTGCTGGCGATTATCGTGCCGATCGTGACCCCAGGCCTGCTTATCTGCCAGGCGCTAGGTGTTTCGGCGCGTGATACCAACCTGATCGTGTCGATGTCGCTGGTGATCTCGGGTATCGCCACCTTCGTGCAGTGCAAGCGGTTTGGGCCGTTCGGCGCGGGGTTGCTGATCGTACAGGGCACCAGCTTCAACTTCGTCGGCCCACTGATTGCAGGTGGGGCGCTGATGGTCAAGCAGGGCACCCCTGTCGAAAGCGTGATGGCAGCGATCTTCGGCGTGGTGATCGCCGGCTCGTTCGTCGAAATGGGCGTGTCGCGCATCCTGCCCTTCGTCAAACGCCTGATCACGCCGCTGGTGACGGGCATCGTGGTGTTGATGATCGGCCTGACCCTCATAAAGGTAGGCTTGATAAGCATGGGCGGCGGCTTTGGCGCCATGGCCAATGGCACCTTCGCCAATGGTGAAAACCTGCTGCTGTCGGGCGTGGTGCTGGCAATCATCGTCATCCTCAACCGCCTCCCGGTGGTGTGGATGCGCAGCTGCGCGATCGTCATCGCCCTGGCGGTGGGTTACGCCCTGGCGGGTTACCTCGGCCGGCTGGACTTCACCGGCATGCATGAAGCTGCACTGTTCCAGGTGCCGACGCCGCTGCACTTCGGCCTCGGTTTCTCGTGGGCGCTGTTCATCCCGATGCTGGTGATTTACCTGGTGACCTCACTGGAAGCCATCGGCGACGTTACGGCAACCAGCAAGGTCTCACGCCAACCGGTCGAAGGCGCGGTGTGGATGCAGCGCATCAAGGGCGGCGTGCTGGTCAACGGCGCCAACTCGCTGCTGGCGGGCCTGTTCAATACCTTCCCCAGCTCGATCTTCGCGCAGAACAACGGCGTGATTCAGCTGACCGGCATCGCCAGCCGCCACATTGGTATCTGGATTGCCGTGATGCTGGTGGTATTGGGCCTTTTCCCGAGTGTTGCCGGTGTGATTCAGGCTGTACCTGAGCCTGTGCTGGGCGGCGCGGCCATGGTCATGTTTGGTGCCGTGGCCGCTTCGGGCATCAATATTCTGGCCAGCACGCGCCTGGACCGCCGTGCACTGCTGATCATCGCCGTGTCGTTGGCGCTGGGCCTGGGCGTGGCCCAGGTGCCGGAGTTCCTGGCGCACATGCCGGCGGCTATTCGCAACGTACTGGAGTCAGGCGTTGCCACCGGTGGTATCTGCGCCCTGGTGCTGAACTGGTTCCTGCCAGAGCGCAACGAACACGCCTGACAGCCCTGCCCCGGCCAGCCAGCCCGCGCCTACTCGCGCGGGCTTTTTGCTTTAGAATGGCCGCATTCCTTTGCACGAGTTGCCCATGAAATTCGCTATCGCGGTTTTTTCCCCGGCCCACGCACCCTCCTCGCGGCGCGCTTTGCGCTACGCCGAGGCGGTGCTGGCCGGCGGGCATGAGATTGCCCGGTTGTTCTTCTATCAGGACGGTGTGCACAGCGCCTCGGCCAACGTGGTCGCGCCCCAGGACGAACAGGATATCGCCGCCCAGTGGCGCGCCTTTATCGAGCAGCACCAGCTGGACGCCGTGGTGTGCATCGCCGCTGCCTTGCGCCGCGGCGTGCTCGATGAGGCCGAAGCCAGCCGCTACCAGCGCCAAGCGGTGAACCTGCCCAAGCCGTGGGAGCTCTCCGGCCTGGGTCAATTGCATGAAGCGGCACAGCTCGCCGACCGCCTTGTCTGCTTTGGAGGCGATTGAAATGGCCAAATCCCTGTTGATCATCAGCCGCCAGGCGCCCTGGAGCGGCCCGTCTGCCCGCGAAGCGCTGGACATCGCACTGGCCGGCGGCGCTTTCGATCTGCCACTGGGCATGCTGTTCCTCGATGACGGCGTGTTCCAGCTCGCCCCTGCCCAGCAACCAGCGGCGGTGCAACAAAAGAACCTCGCCGCCAACCTGCAGGCACTGCCGATGTTTGGTGTAGAGGAGCTGTTCGCCTGCCAGCACAGCCTGGCCCTGCGCGGGCTTGCTGCCGACAGCCTGGCCCTGCCCGTTGAGGTGCTGGACGACGCGGCCCTGAAGGCCCTGATTGCCCGTTTCGACCAAGTGGTGACGCTCTGATGCCGACTTTGCATGTGATATCCCACTCGCCTTTTGGCGACGATCGTTTGAGCAGTTGCCTGCGCCTGCTTGCTGACGAAGATGCCCTGCTGCTGTGCGGCGATGCGGTGTATGCCCTGCGTGACGGCAGCGAACCACAGCGCCTGCTTCAGGCGGCAGCGTTGGAGCAGCGCCTTTTTGCACTCGACGAGGACCTGCAAGCGCGCGGTATCCGCAGCGAGTTGGCCAACACCGTGGACTATCAGGGGTTCGTCGCGCTGTCACTGCACTATGACAAGGTCAACAGCTGGCTATGAACACCCTGACCGTAGACGACCAGGCAATCGCCCTGGACAAGGACGGCTTTCTGGTCGACCTGCAAGACTGGTCCCACGCCGTCGCCGAAGCGCTGGCCGCGCGCGAAAGCATTGCCCTGACCAACGACCACTGGGAAGTCCTCGAACTGCTGCGCCAGTTCTATGAGGAGTTCCAGCTGTCTCCGGCAACGCGCCCACTGATCAAGTACACCGCGTTGAAGCTGGGCCCTGAAAAGGGCAACAGCCCGCACCTCAACCGCCTGTTCAACGGCACCCCCGCCAAACTTGCCGCCAAGCTGGCGGGCCTGCCCAAGCCGACCAATTGCATATGACAGACGCTCGCCCGCTCACCCTGCAAACCCCGGCCGAACACCCGTTCGCCGAATTCGTGCGCATCCTTGGCAAAGGCAAACGCGGTGCTCGCAGCCTCACCCGCGAGGAAGCCCGAGCCGCCATGGCCCTGCTGCTTGAAGGCAAGGTTGAAGACACTCAGCTCGGCGCCTTCCTCATGCTGCTGCGGCACAAGGAAGAGAGCGCGGAGGAGCTGGCGGGCTTCACCGAGGCCCTGCGCGCGCAACTGAATGCACCACGCATCGCTGTCGATCTGGACTGGCCCAGCTATGCCGGCAAGAAGCGCCACCTACCTTGGTTCCTGCTGGCCGCCAAATGCCTGGCCGCCAACGGCGTGCGCATCCTGATGCATGGTGGTGGCGCCCACACCGCCGGGCGCATGTACACCGAGCAGCTGTTGGCCCTGCTGGAAATTCCGCTTTGTCGCCATTGGTCCGCCGTGGAGCAGGCGCTGGACCAGCAAAGGCTGGCGTTTTTCCCGCTGCACGATTGGGCCCCGCAACTGCAGCGCATGATCGACCTGCGCAACATACTTGGCCTGCGCTCCCCCATCCATTCGCTGGCGCGCGTGCTCAACCCGCTGAGCGCCCGCTGTGGCCTGCAGAGCATCTTTCACCCCGGCTACCAGGCCGTACACCGTGAGGCCAGCCGGCTGCTGGGTGACCACGCGGTAGTGATCAAGGGCGATGGTGGCGAAATTGAAGTTAACCCGGATGTGATCAGCCATCTGTACGGCACTAGCGCAGGTGAAAACTGGGACGAAGAGTGGCCAGCGCTGAGTGAGCGGCGCCATGTAAAACCTGCAAGCCTGCAGCCCGAACAACTGCTGGCGGTTTGGCGCGGGGAGGCTCAGGACAGCTATGGGGAAATGGCCGTGGTGGCGACCATGGCCTTGGCGTTGCGCGGCTTGGGGCAGGACCGCGAGCAGGCCTTTGCGACCGCACGCAGCTATTGGAGCGCCCGGAACCAATCGAATAAATAGATCATTTCTTCGCAGTCTTTGCGCTATTTATTCGAACGCTTTGCCCTAGACTGGGCTCCAACGACAAACAACTTTGTTCCGAGGAGCTCATCATGGGCCTATTGATCGACGGCCGCTGGCACGACCAGTGGTACGAAAACGGCAAGGATGGCACTTTCAAGCGCGAGAACGCCCAACGCCGCAATCCGCTGCCCGCCCCTGAAGCCGGTCGCTACCACCTCTATGTGTCACTGGCCTGTCCATGGGCTCACCGCACCCTGATCGTTCGGGCGCTCAAAGGCTTGGAGCCGTTGATCGATGTGTCGGTGGTCAGTTGGCTGATGCAGGAAAACGGCTGGACTTTCGACCAGCAACAGGGCTCCACCGGCGATCACCTTGACGCCCTCGAATTCATGCACCAGCGCTATACCCAGGACGACCCGCACTACACAGGCCGCGTGACCGTGCCCGTGCTGTGGGATAAAAAGGAAAAGCGCATCGTCAACAACGAGTCGGCGGAGATCATCCGTATCTTCAATAGTGCGTTCAATGAGCTGACAGGCAACACCCTCGACCTGTATCCGCAGCCATTGCGCCCGACCATCGAGGCGCTCAACGCACGTATCTACCCAGCCGTGAACAATGGTGTCTACCGTGCCGGCTTCGCCACCACGCAAGAAGCCTACGAGGCTGCGTTCGACGAAGTGTTCAACGAGTTGGACTACCTGGAAGCACTGCTGGATCGCCAACGTTACCTGGCAGGCGAGTATTTGACTGAGGCCGATGTGCGCCTGTTTACCACGCTGGTGCGCTTCGATGCGGTGTATCACGGCCACTTCAAGTGCAACCTGCGCCGGTTGAGCGATTACCCGAACCTGTCGAACTGGCTGCGTGAGCTGTACCAGTGGCCGGGTGTGGCGCCGACGGTGAACATGGAGCACATCCAGAAGCACTATTACATGAGCCACAAAACCATCAATCCGAACGGGATCGTGCCCAAAGGCCCGCTGCAGGATTTCAACTTGCCGCATGATCGGGAACGGTTGCCTGGCAAAGGGATTTGGGGCTGAGGGAGTTAGGGCTGCTTTGCAGCCCATCGCCGGCAAGCCGGCTCCCACAGGGATCGCGCCAGCTTTAGAAGTTGAGCAGGACAGTTGCTACCACAAGGTATGGCGCCGGCCTTCAAAAAGTTGACCAACCCTGACTGCCCAGGTCACTGGATTGCAGCCCACTTCTTCGGTGAAAACCACCATCTTGTGGGAGCCGGCTTGCCGGCGATGGGCCGCAAAGCGGCCCCCGCTTTTACTGGTCCTGCTGTGCACCTTCGAACCAGGCCAGCTTGTCACGCAACTGGACCACTTCCCCGACAATCACCAGGGTCGGCGCATGCACTTCATGCTTGGCCACCAATGCTGGCAGGTCAGCCAACGTACCAGTGAACACCCGCTGATTGCGGGTAGTCCCCTGCTGCACCAACGCCGCCGGCGTGCTCGACGCACGGCCATGGCGAATCAGCTCAGCGCAAATGGTCGGCAACCCTACCAGGCCCATGTAGAACACCAAGGTCTGGTTCGGCGCCACCAGGTCATTCCAAGGCAGGTTGCTGGTACCGTCCTTGAGGTGGCCGGTGACGAAGCGCACTGACTGAGCATGGTCACGGTGGGTCAACGGAATGCCGCCGTAGGCAGAGCAACCACTGGCTGCGGTAATACCGGGCACCACCTGGAACGGGATGCCATGCTCGGCAAGCTCTTCGATCTCTTCGCCCCCACGGCCGAAAATGAACGGGTCACCGCCCTTCAGGCGCAACACACGCTTACCCTCGCGGGCCAGGTCGACCAGCAGACGGTTGATCTGATCCTGCGGCACGGCATGCTCGGCACGACGCTTACCGACGTAGATACGCTCGGCGTCGCGGCGGCACATCTCAATGATCGCCGGTGCCACCAGGCGGTCATACAGCACCACATCGGCCTGCTGCATCAGGCGCAAGGCGCGGAAGGTGAGCAAGTCCGGATCACCCGGCCCCGCCCCTACCAGATACACCTCCCCCCCCTGCTGCACCGGGGCACCATCGACCATCGCCTGCAACAGCCGCTCGGCCTCGGCACCCTGCCCGGCCAACTGACGCTCGGCGATCGGGCCCTGGAACACGGTTTCCCAGAAGCCGCGACGCTGGTTGACATCCGGGTAAAGCGACTTGACCTTGTGCCGGAAGCGCGCTGCCAAGGCGGCCAGCTCGCCATAAGTGGACGGGATCCAGGTTTCCAGCTTGGCGCGAATCAGGCGCGCCAGCACAGGGGCGTCACCGCCGCTGGATACCGCAACCACCAGCGGCGAACGGTCGACAATGGCCGGGAAGATCACCGTGCACAGCGCTGGCGCATCCACCACATTGACCGGCACGCAAAGCGCCTGCGCCTGCGCCGACACCTGAGCATTGAGCTCAGGATCGTCGGTGGCCGCAATCACCAGGCGACAGCCAACCAGGTCAGCCCCCTGATAGCCACGCACCAGGACCTCACCGCCACCTTCACGGGCCAGCGCAGCCAGTTGGCCGTCGACCTCAGGCGCCACCACCCGCAGCGCGGCGCCGGCATCGGCCAGCAGGCGCGCCTTGCGCAAGGCGATCTCGCCGCCGCCGACGACCAGCACACGGCCGCCCTGCAGCTTGTGGAACAGCGGCAGGTAATCCATTTAGCGGATGACCTCGACACCGCCCATGTAGGGCTTGAGCACTTCCGGCACGCGGATGGAGCCATCGGCCTGCTGGTAGTTTTCCAGCACAGCGACCAGGGTACGGCCTACGGCCAGGCCCGAACCGTTGAGGGTGTGCACCAGCTCTGGCTTGCCGGTTTCCGGGTTGCGCCAGCGGGCCTGCATGCGGCGCGCCTGGAAGTCACCGCAGTTGGAGCAGGAACTGATCTCGCGGTACTTGTCCTGGCTCGGCACCCATACTTCGAGGTCGTAGGTTTTCACCGCGCCGAAGCCCATGTCACCGGTGCACAGGGCCAGTACGCGGTAGGGCAGCTCCAGCAGCTGCAATACGCGCTCGGCGTTGGCGGTGAGGCCTTCCAGCGCCTCCATGGACTTGGACGGCTCAACCACCTGGACCATCTCAACCTTGTCGAATTGGTGCTGGCGGATCATGCCACGGGTATCACGGCCCGAAGCGCCGGCTTCACTGCGGAAGCACGGGGTATGGGCGACCAGCTTGAGCGGCAGCAGCTTGGCATCGATGATCTCGCCGGCTACCAGGTTGGTCAGCGACACTTCAGCGGTCGGGATCAGGTAGAAGTCGGCTTCGCCTTCACGGGTGATCTTGAACAGGTCTTCCTCGAACTTCGGCAGCTGGCCGGTGCCCTGCAACGCTGGCGCCTGCACCAGGTACGGGGTGTAGTGTTCTTCGTAGCCGTGTTCAGCGGTGTGCAGGTTGATCATGAACTGCGCCAGGGCGCGGTGCAGGCGGGCAACCGGGCCGCGCAGCACGGCAAAACGGGCGCCCGACAGCTTGGCAGCAGCCTCGAAGTCCAGGCCACCGCTGATTTCACCCAGGGCGACGTGGTCCTTGATTGGAAAATCGAACGCCCTCGGGGTCCCCCAACGGCGCACTTCGACGTTGTCGTCTTCGCTGGCACCGACCGGCACACTGGCGTCCGGCAGGTTGGGGATGGTCAGGACAATGCCATCCAGTTCGGCCTGGATGCCATCGAGCTCGACCTTGCCTGCGGCCAGTTCATTGGCCATGCGCTCGACGTCAGCCATCAGCGGTGCGATGTCCTCGCCCTTGGCCTTGGCCTGACCGATGGATTTGGAGCGGGCGTTACGCTCGGCCTGCAGCTGCTCGGTGCGGGTCTGCACCGCCTTGCGGCGCTCTTCCAGCGATTCGATGCGCGCGACATCCAGGCTGAAGCCACGGGAGGCGAGGCGGTCCGCCACTTCCTGAAGTTGGCCGCGTAACAGTTTGGAATCGAGCATATCGTTCTCTCGTTATGTGTGTAGGTTGGTTCAGAGTCGGGTCAGGGGCAGGCCAGTAGCCCGCCCATCACGCTAATACCGGTATAGCCCACGGCCAGGGGCACTTGCCCACTTTCCACCGGGCGCACGGTATCGAGCGAAAAAGAGGAAAACGTCGCCGTGACGCCGACGACAAGGCCGGCGCGCTGTCCGACAGGCGCCAGCGACTTGTGCAGGACTGGGCCATGGCACAGAGCGCTCACGGCTTTCTCCGTTGACGCGGGCTGCTGCGATCGAGGTCGGCCAAGTGGCGCAGTTTCTCGCCGATCTTCAGCTCAAGCCCCCGGGGCACGGGCTGATAATACTGACGTGGCTCGAGCTGGTCCGGGAAGTAATCTTCACCTGCGGCATAGGCATCGGGCTCGTCGTGGGCGTAGCGGTACTCCTCGCCGTAGCCGAGCTGCTTCATCAGCTTGGTCGGGGCGTTGCGCAGGTGCAGTGGCACCTCCAGCGAGCCATGCTCGGCGGCTTCGCGCAGGGCAGTCTTGAAGCCCATGTACACGGCGTTGCTCTTCGGCGCACAGGCAATGTAGGTAATGGCCTGAGCCACCGCCAGCTCGCCCTCGGGGCTGCCCAGGCGCTCCTGCACGTCCCAGGCCGCCAGGCACAGGCTCAGGGCCCGTGGGTCGGCGTTGCCGATGTCCTCGCTGGCCATGCGCACCACGCGGCGGGCGATGTACAGCGGGTCGCAGCCGCCATCGAGCATGCGCGCGAACCAGTAAAGCGCGGCGTCCGGGTTGGAGCCGCGCACCGATTTGTGCAGGGCGGAAATCTGGTCATAGAAGGCCTCGCCGCCTTTGTCGAAGCGCCGGCGGCTGTCACCGAGCAGGCTCTGCAGCAGGTCTACGCCAATCTCGCTGCCATCTTCGGCCAGGTCCGAGGCGTTTTCGAGGAAGTTGAGCATGCGCCGGCCATCGCCATCGGCGGCGGCCATCAGCATCTTGAAAGCGTCGTCGCCCACGCTCAGGTTGCGCTTGCCCAAACCGCGCTCTTCGTTGAGTGCGCGGTCGACCAGCTTGCGCAAGGCGGGCTCGTCCAGGCTCTTGAGCACGTAGACCCGCGCACGCGAGAGCAAAGCGTTGTTCAGTTCGAAGGAAGGGTTCTCGGTGGTGGCGCCGATGAAGATCAGCGTGCCATCTTCGACGAAAGGCAGGAACGCATCCTGCTGGGACTTGTTGAAGCGGTGCACCTCGTCCACGAACAGGATGGTCCGGCGGCCATACTGGCCGGCCTGCTGCTTGGCCACCTCGACGGCCTGGCGGATTTCCTTGACCCCTGCCAGTACCGCCGAAACCGTCTCGAAGTGCGCATCGCAAAACTGTGCCAGCAGCCGGGCGAGCGTGGTCTTGCCCACGCCCGGCGGCCCCCAGAAAATCATCGAGTGCAGCGCACCCTGCTCCAGCGCCTCACGCAGCGGTTTGCCGCGCGCCAGCAGGTGCTCCTGGCCGACATACTCGTCCAGGTTGGACGGGCGTAGCCGGGCAGCCAGGGGCTGGGCAACAGGTTCGCTTCGAAACAGGTCCATGGTGCGCTCTGCTTACTCCTTGATGACGTCCGCGCCTTTCGGGATGTCGAACTTGAACCTGCTGTCCGGCACCGGCTGGTTGGCTTTGACGCCATTGAACAGGATGTTGGTGCGCTGGCCGACGCTGTCGATCAGCTGCATGTCGTTGATCAGGCCACGGCGGAACGATACGCGCAGCGAATCGAACAGGGTGTCCTTGGTGGTTGGCTTGAGGGTGAAGTCCATCACTTCGCCCTGCTCCTTGGAGGTGATGTCGAAGCTCTGGCTGATCTTCGACACGTCACCGGACAGCAGCAGCGCCGGGGTCTGGTTCAGGCGCACATCGAGCTTCTTGATGGTGGCCTGCTCCAGGTCAGGGTCCCACAGGGTGACGTTCTTGCCGTCGGACACCACCACCTGCTCCTGGGGTGCATCGGTGTGCCAGTAGAACAGGCCCGGGCGCTTGACCGTCATCTTGCCGGTTGTCTCCTGCAGGCTGGTGCCACCGGCGTCCAGGGTCAGCTGGGAGAAATTGGCCTCGATGGTCTGCGACTTTTCCAGCAACTGGGTCAGGCGCTGTACGTCCTGCTCACCAGCGTGAGCCGACAGTGTGGCCGTTACCGAACCCAGGGTCAGGGCAGAAACCAACAGCATGCGAATCGCGCGCATGTTAATCCTCATTGAGCATTTATGAAGCCGGGCGCCACCGTCGGCGCCTGGCAAGGTGTTCATCAGTCGCGCGGGCCGCCCGGGGCAATCACTTCCCGCGAACCGTTGCTGTTCATGGGGGTGACCACACCGGCCATCTCCATCGCCTCGATCATGCGGGCGGCGCGGTTGTAGCCGATCTTCAGCTTGCGCTGCACGGCCGAAATCGACGCCCGGCGGCTTTCGAGGACGAACTGCACCGCCTCATCATACAGGGCGTCACTTTCCGAATCCTCGTCGCCGCCACCGCCACCGCCGCCTTCGAAGCCGCTGCCAGCCTCCTCGACGCCGTTGAGGATGTCGTCGTTGTAGTCCGGAGCGCCACGCAGCTTCCAGGCTTCCACCACGCGATGCACTTCATCGTCGGAGACGAATGCGCCGTGTACCCGGATCGGCAGGCTGGTACCTGGCGGCATGTAGAGCATGTCACCGTGGCCCAGCAGTTGCTCGGCGCCACCTTGGTCGATGATGGTGCGCGAGTCGATCTTGCTCGACACCTGGAACGCCATGCGGGTCGGGATGTTGGCCTTGATCAGGCCGGTGATCACGTCCACCGATGGGCGCTGGGTGGCGAGGATCAGGTGAATACCGGCTGCCCGAGCCTTCTGGGCGATACGGGCGATCAGCTCTTCGACCTTCTTGCCGACGATCATCATCATGTCGGCGAATTCGTCGACCACCACCACGATGGTCGGCAGGGTCTTGAGGGCCGGTGGCTCGTCTTCCATGCTCTCGCGGCGGTACAGCGGATCATGGATGACCTCGCCGGCCTCCTGGGCATCCTTGATCTTGCGGTTGAAACCGGCCAAGTTACGCACGCCCATGGCCGCCATGAGCTTGTAGCGCCGCTCCATCTCGGCCACGCTCCAGCGCAGCGCGTTGGCGGCGTCCTTCATGTCGGTGACCACCGGGCACAGCAAGTGCGGGATGCCTTCGTAAATCGACAGCTCGAGCATCTTCGGGTCGATCATGATCAGGCGCGCGTCTTCAGGGCCGGACTTGAACAGGATCGACAGGATCATCGCGTTCACACCCACCGACTTACCGGAACCGGTGGTACCGGCTACCAGCAGGTGTGGCATCTTGGCCAGGTCGGTGATCACCGGCTTGCCGCCGATATCGTGGCCCAGGGCCAGGGTGACGGGCGACTTCTGCTCGTCGTACTGCGGTGTCGACAGCACCTCGGAGAAGCGCACCATCTGCCGGTTTTCGTTGGGGATCTCGATACCCACGGTGGTCTTGCCGGGGATGACCTCGACCACCCGCACACTGGTCACGGCCAGCGACCGCGCAAGGTCCTTGGCCAGGTTGGCGATGCGGCTGACCTTGACCCCGGCCGCGGGCTGGATTTCGTAGCGGGTAATGACCGGGCCCGGGTGAATGGAGTCCACCGAGACTTCGACGCCGAATTCCTTGAGTTTGATTTCCAGCAACTGACCGACGCCGGCCAGGGATTCTGGCGAGTACTCGATCTTCTTCTGCTCGGCTGGGTCGAGGATGGAGATGGACGGCAAGGTGCCTTCCACGGCGCTGTCGACGAACAATGGCGCCTGCTTTTCCTTCATCACCCGCTTGCTCGGCTCCACTGCCTTGGCCGGGGCGGCAGGCGGCATGATCACAGGGGCAATCGACGGCTCACGGGGGACCACAGGCTCGCGTGGCACAACCGGTTCGCGCTGGGCGACGACAGGGCGCGCTGGAGCCTCATCGCGCTCACCGATGCGCTCGCGCAGTTGCGCCTTGGCCGGCTCGCGTTTCTCGGCAGCCGCTGGCGGCGCATCGAACCTTGGCTCGTCCACCTCACGCAATTGCGCTTCCAGGCGTTTGCGCTCGTTGCGCGCCTCCCACCAGCGGTTGGCCGCGCCTTGCACGAGCTCGAACAGGTCCAGGGTGATCTTGCCGGTCATGTCCATCACCTTGAACCACGAGAGGTCGGTGAACACGGTCAGGCCGAACAGGAACAGGGCGATGAACATCAGCGTACTGCCCTGCACGTTGAGCAGGTTGCGCGCCAGATCACCGAGGCTTTCGCCCAACGCACCACCGGCGGAGAACGGCAGGCTCGCCGGGGGATGGAAATGGATATGCGCCAGTGCAGCACCCGACAGCACCAGGAACACCAGGCCGATCAGGCGCCAGGAGAACAGCCAGCCGCTCCATTGCCAGGGTTGATGGCGCTCGCGGAAGATCTGCCAGGTTTTGATCGCCAGCAGCAAAGGGAAGATGTAGGCGAAATAGCCGAGCACCATGAACATGATATCGGCGAAATACGCACCGGCACGCCCGGCAGCGTTCTGCACCTGGTCGACGTTGCTGGTGTGGCTGAAGCCTGGGTCGGAGGTATCGTAGGTCAGCAGCGCCATCCACAGGTACAGGCACAGGGCGCCGACAGCGATCAACGCACCTTCCTTGAGGCGGTAATGCAGCTGCTGGCGCCACAGGGGCACAGGCAATGGAGCTGGAGTTGCGGTGGATTTCTTCAAAACGCGTCTATTCCTGCGCGTGCTGCGCGTCCAGTAGTGATTGGCCGATGACAGGCCAATGAACCCCTACTTTTAACATTACTGCCCGCCGGCCGCCATGGCGGCACGCCCTATGGCGCTTGGGTGGGGGCGACTTTCGTATAGCTGCAATTTGAGCATGCATTTTCTTTTGTGACAAAGGCTTATGCTGTGTTTTTGCACAGGTGTGACAGCAAATGTGCCAGATGGTGCCTGCAGCCTCACGAATGTGTAGGAAATTGCCGACCCTATCGCCCGATTGGACGCTCCTGCGGGCAGGACTTGCCCCGCATGGGCCAAGCATTGACCGCAGGCGCCCTCCTTGCCATGCTGCCGGCTCCCCTCCCCCACCGCACGATAGACCATGCTCACCTGGCTGACTCGCGACTCGCTGACCTTCCCACCCCTGGAAAAAGCCCTGCAGGACCCTAACGGCCTGCTCGCCGCTGGTGGCGATCTGAGCCCCGAGCGCCTGGTGCAGGCCTATCGCCATGGCTGCTTCCCGTGGTACCAGGACGGCCAACCCATCCTCTGGTGGTCGCCCGACCCACGCACCGTTCTGTTCCCGGACGAGCTGCATGTCTCGCGCTCGCTGGCCAGGCTGTTGCGCCAGGCGCGTTATCAGGTCAGCTTCGACACCGACTTCCCCGCCGTGATCGACGCCTGCGCGGCGCCGCGCGACTACGCCGACGGCACCTGGATCACCGACACCATGCGCAACGCCTACTGCGAGCTGCACCGGCGCGGTATCGCCCATTCGGTGGAGGTACGCCACAACGGCGAACTGGTGGGCGGCCTGTACGGCCTGGCCATGGGGCGGTTGTTTTTCGGCGAGTCGATGTTCAGCCGCGCCGACAATGCGTCCAAGGTCGGCTTCGTGACCCTGGTCAACCACCTGCGCGATGCAGGCTTCGTGCTGATCGACTGCCAGATGCCAACTGATCACCTGCACAGCCTGGGCGCCCGCGCGATCAGCCGCGCGAGCTTCGCCGATTACCTGGCCCTTCACCTCGACCAGCCCAACAGTGCCAGCTGGCGCACCTAGGCGAGTTCCGAGAGCTGGCTTACACTTAAAGCAAAGTCTCACCGAAGGGGTCGATCATGACAGAGTTGGCGCGGTTGAAGTTCTATGCCACTCAGCCCCACTCCTGCAGCTATCTGCCGAACGAGCAGGCGACCACCCTGTTCCTCGACCCCAGCCAGCCGATGGATGTGCATGTGTATGCCGACCTCTCGGAGATGGGCTTTCGCCGCAGTGGCGACCACCTGTACCGCCCCCATTGCCAGAACTGCAATGCCTGCGTGCCGGCGCGCATCCCGGCCGCGCGCTTCATTCCCAACCGCCAGCAGCGGCGCATCCTCAAGCGCAATGCAGACCTCACCGTGACGGCTGCACGGCCGGCGTTCAAAGAAGAATATTTCGACCTGTACCGTCGCTACATCGAAACCCGTCATGCCGATGGCGACATGTACCCGCCAAGCCGCGATCAGTTTTCCACCTTTCTGGTGCGCGACTTGCCGTTCTGCTGGTTCTACGAATTCCGCCTGGCCGGTCGCCTGCTGGCAGTTGCCGTCTGCGACCTGCTACCCAACGGGCTGTCTGCGGTGTACACGTTCTATGAGCCCGACGAAGAACGGCGCAGCCTGGGGCGTTTTGCCATCCTCTGGCAAATCACCGAAGCCCTGCGCCAGGACCTCGAAGCGGTTTATCTTGGCTACTGGATCAAGAACTGCAAGAAGATGAACTACAAGACCCAGTATCGCCCCATCGAGCTGCTGATCAACCAGCGTTGGGTCACTCTCAACTGAAAGCATTGGCTTGACACACTATTTTCCGGCATAATCCACGCCACTTTTTTGCCCGGTGCGGTTATGCGTCGGGCCAACACTGGACACCGAGGGCTCAACTGCATGTCGAAAGAAGACAGCTTCGAAATGGAAGGTACTGTCGTCGACACCCTGCCCAACACCATGTTCCGCGTGGAGTTGGAAAACGGGCACGTCGTAACCGCGCACATCTCCGGAAAGATGCGCAAGAACTACATCCGTATTCTCACTGGCGACAAGGTCCGCGTCGAGCTGACGCCTTATGACCTGAGCAAGGGCCGCATCACCTACCGTGCGCGCTAAGCTCCAGCCATGAAAAAGCCCGGCCATGTGCCGGGCTTTTTTGTGCTTGCAAAAATGGCTTGGGGCCGCGAAGCAGCCCCTTGCATCACGCGACTTCTGCCGTGGTTTCGAAGTCGAACACCAACTCCCCATCGCGCAGGTCGATGTGCACCACACCGCCGTGCTCGGCCAGCTCGCCAAACAGAATCTCCTCGGCCAACGGCCGCTTGATCTTGTCCTGGATAAGCCGCGCCATCGGCCGCGCACCCATCTGCACATCGTAGCCAGAGGCCGCCAGCCAGCCGCGGGCGGCATCGCTGACTTCAAGCAAGACGCGCTTGTCTTCCAGCTGCGCCTGAAGTTCGATGAGGAACTTGTCGACGATGCTTTTGATGGTCTCGTGACTCAGGCGGCCAAACTGGATGATGGTGTCCAGACGGTTGCGGAACTCCGGTGTGAAGCTCTTGCGAATGACTTCCATCGCATCGGACGCATGGTCCTGATGGGTGAAACCAATGGAAGCGCGTGCCGCAGTTTCAGCGCCGGCATTGGTGGTCATGATCAGAATCACATTGCGGAAGTCCGCTTTGCGCCCGTTGTTGTCGGTCAGGGTACCGTGGTCCATCACCTGCAGCAGCAGGTTGAAGACTTCCGGGTGCGCCTTCTCGATCTCATCGAGCAGCAACACGCAATGCGGCTGCTTGGTGATCGCCTCGGTCAGCAGGCCACCCTGGTCGAACCCGACATACCCAGGAGGCGCACCGATCAGGCGCGACACAGTGTGCCGTTCCATGTACTCGGACATGTCGAAGCGCACCAGCTCGACACCCAGCGCCTTGGCCAGCTGCCGCGCCGCTTCGGTCTTGCCCACACCGGTAGGGCCGGCGAACAGGAACGAACCGACCGGCTTGTCCGGTGCCTTGAGGCCTGCACGGGACAGCTTGATTGCCGTGGCCAGCGAATCGATCGCCTGGTCCTGGCCGAACACGGTCAGTTTCAGGTCACGCTCCAGGTTACGCAGCAGTTCCTTGTCGGAGCTGGTGACGTGCTTCGGCGGAATCCGCGCGATCTTGGCCACGATGTCCTCGACTTGAGGTACATCGATACGCTTGACCCGATTCGCCTCAGGCTGCAGGCGCTGATACGCCCCTGCTTCGTCGATCACGTCGATGGCCTTGTCCGGCATGTGGCGGTCATTGATGTAGCGTGATGCCAGCTCGGCGGCGGCGCGCAAGGCTTCATCGCTGTACTCGATATTGTGATGGCTTTCAAAGCGCCCTTTGAGGCCGCGCAGAATGCCCACGGTGTCCTCGACAGACGGCTCGCTGACATCCACCTTCTGGAAGCGCCGTGCCAGGGCACGATCCTTCTCGAAGATGCCACGAAACTCTTGGAACGTCGTCGAACCGATGCAGCGAATCTCGCCGGAAGACAGCAGCGGCTTGAGCAGGTTGGAGGCGTCCATCACGCCGCCCGAGGCAGCACCGGCACCAATGATGGTATGGATTTCGTCAATGAACAGGATGGCCTGGGGGCGTTTGCGCAGCTCACCAAGCAACGCCTTGAAGCGTTTCTCGAAGTCGCCACGGTACTTGGTCCCTGCCAGCAGTGCGCCAAGGTCGAGCGAATACACCACGCTCTGCGACAGCAGGTCGGGCACCTGACCATCGACGATGCGCTTGGCCAGGCCTTCGGCAATCGCGGTCTTGCCCACACCAGCCTCACCGACCAGCAGCGGGTTGTTCTTGCGCCGGCGGGCAAGGATCTGCGCCACACGCTCGACTTCCTGCTCGCGCCCGACCAGCGGGTCGATTCGCCCAGCACGGGCCAATTCGTTCAGGTTGCTGGCATACGCATCCAGGGGGTTGCTCGAGGACGACGTCTCGCCGCCCTCCTCATCCTGCATTTCCTGGTCGCTGTCACTGTGCGAGCCGTGGCCCGGCACTTTGGAAATGCCGTGGGCAATGTAGTTGACCACGTCGATACGGGCCACGCTCTGCTGCTTGAGCAGGAACACGGCCTGGCTTTCCTGTTCGCTGAAGATCGCCACCAGCACATTGGCACCGGTCACCTCGCGCTTGCCAGAGCTTTGCACGTGGAACACGGCACGCTGCAGCACACGCTGGAAGCCTAGGGTCGGCTGGGTTTCGCGATCCTCGTCGTTGACGGGAATCAGGGGAGTGGTGGAATCGATGAACTCTTGCAGGTCGTGCTTGAGTTTGTCGAGATTGGCGCCACAGGCGCGCAGAACGGTCGCAGCAGCCTCATTGTCAAGGAGTGCCAGCAGCAGATGCTCGACGGTCATGAATTCATGACGCTTCGAACGGGCCTCCTTGAAGGCAAGATTGAGGGTGACTTCGAGCTCGCGGTTTAACATAGCTTCACCTCATACCCAAGTGGTCGGCGATTAACCGTCCTTCTCGATTTCACAGAGTAGCGGATGCTGGCTTTCCCTGGCGTATTGGTTGACCTGCATTGCCTTCGTTTCGGCGATGTCCCGGGTAAACAATCCGCACACTGCCCGCCCTTCGGTATGGACGGTCAGCATGATCTTGGTCGCCAGCTCGCGGTTCAGATTGAAGAACGTTTCGAGCACTTCGACGACGAAATCCATCGGCGTGTAGTCATCGTTGAACAAAACCACCTTGTACATCGGTGGCGCCTGCAGGATCGGCTTGGCTTCCTGTACCGCAAGCCCTGAGCCGTCGTCCTCATTCGATTGCGGGCGATCCTGATTGAATGTTAGTCGAATCTCGCTACGTGCATGCATGGAAAGAATTTCATCATGATCGACAGGTTAAGGTTGTGAGTTGACCGCACAAGCCGCAGCCCGCGTGTAGACGGGGCGACCTTGACTATCGGCAAAACGGTGTTACAACCAATAAGAACCCACCGTGGTCGATAAAGATCCGCGCAGTCAACCAGATTTTTCGCAAGGTTCGTATGCGGATGAAGTGGATGATACTCCAGTGATGGAGTCCTTTGCAGAGGGACATAGGGATGGCAAGCGGTAAAGTCAAGTGGTTCAACAATGCCAAGGGCTACGGATTCATCAATGAAGACGGCAAAACCGACGATCTGTTCGCCCACTATTCGGCGATCAAGATGGACGGTTACAAAACCCTCAAGGCCGGACAAGCCGTGACTTTCGAGATCGTGCAGGGCCCCAAGGGCCTGCATGCGACCGAGATCGCCAACGCTATCACCAGCACCTCGACGGGAGCCTCGCAATCATCGACCGCAGAAGCCTGACCCCTGCTTTGCGCCGGCACACGAAAAACCGGCCGCCCCGTCATAAGGGGCGGCCGGTTTTCAATTGTTTCACATATGCTTGATCATTTCGTCCCCGAAGCCTGAGCTGCCCACCAGCTTCGCGCCCTCCATCAGCCGCTCGAAGTCGTAGGTGACCGTCTTGGCCGCTATCGCGCCGTTGGTGCCCTTGATGATCAGGTCGGCTGCCTCGGTCCAGCCCATGTGGCGCAGCATCATCTCTGCCGAGAGGATCACCGAGCCCGGGTTGACCTTGTCCTGGCCGGCATACTTGGGTGCCGTGCCGTGGGTGGCCTCGAACATGGCCACGGTGTCGGACAGGTTGGCACCTGGCGCGATACCGATACCCCCCACTTCCGCCGCCAATGCATCGGACAGGTAGTCGCCGTTGAGATTGAGCGTGGCGATCACGTCATACTCGGCCGGGCGCAGCAGTATCTGCTGGAGCATGGCGTCGGCAATGGCGTCCTTGACGATGACCTCGCGGCCGGTCTTGGGGTTCTTGAACTTCATCCACGGGCCACCATCGAGCAACTCGGCGCCAAACTCATCCTTGGCCACCTCGTAACCCCAGTCCTTGAAGGCACCTTCGGTGAACTTCATGATGTTGCCCTTGTGGACCAGGGTCAGCGACTCTCGGTCGTTGTCCACCACGTACTGCAGGGCCTTGCGCACCAGGCGCTTGGTGCCCTCGCGGGAAACCGGCTTGACCCCGATGCCGCAGTCCTGGTCGAAACGGATCTTGGTGACGCCCATTTCCTCCTTGAGAAACTTGATCACCTTGTCCGCCTCGGGCGAGCCGGCTTTCCATTCGATACCGGCGTAGATGTCCTCGGAGTTCTCACGGAAGATCACCATGTCGACATCGCCTGGCTTCTTGACCGGGCTGGGCACGCCCTCGAACCACAGCACCGGGCGCAGGCACACATAAAGATCGAGCTGCTGGCGCAGGGCCACGTTCAGCGAACGGATGCCCCCTCCGACCGGGGTGGTCAGCGGCCCCTTGATCGATACGACATAGTCGCGCACCGCATCCAGGGTTTCCTGGGGCAGCCATGTATCCTGGTCATAGACCTGGGTGGCCTTCTCCCCGGCGTACACCTCCATCCAGGCGATCTTGCGCTTGCCGCCGTAGGCCTTGTTCACAGCAGCGTCAACCACCTTGATCATCACCGGTGAGACGTCGATGCCAATGCCGTCGCCTTCGATATAGGGAATGATGGGGTTGTCGGGCACATTGAGCGAATGGTCTGCATTGACGGTGATCTTGGCGCCGTCGGTCGGAACCTTGATTTTCTGGTATCCCATGCTTGCACTACTCCGCTTTCGGGTGTGATTGGACATCATGCGATCCCACTGAGCCTAAACCACATCTGCCGACCTGCAAGCGCTGCGACATCACGCCACATTGCCGCTACGTCTTTGGTCTTATAAATGGCGCCGATGTCACTTCGCCTTGCTGAATAGCCCGATTGGTTTGATATACTGCGCCGCGACCGAAGGGTCATCGGGGCGAATCCCAGGAAAATGCGGCTCGCCCTCGGCCAGTAACTGGCCACAAAGCCTGGGCTGTTACCGCAGTTCAGCACTTGACGCTCGACTGATGCATCCACCATCACCGCTCGCAGCCTCTCGACTTTCCGCTCATGGCGTCGCCAGGGCGAAGCGCCTACCCTGCGCACCTCGAGACTCGAGTACGCTCAGCACATAGAGAGTTAACCCGCATGCCCACCCGTTCCAAGATCATCTATACCTTCACCGACGAAGCCCCCGCCCTCGCCACCTACTCGCTGCTGCCGATCGTCGAAGCGTTCACCGCTTCGGCTGACATCGCCGTCGAAACTCGCGACATTTCCCTGGCTGGCCGCATCCTCGCGGCATTCCCGGAGCAACTGGGCACCGAGAAGCAGGTAGGCGATCACCTGGCGGAACTGGGCCAACTGGCTACCACACCTGAAGCCAACATCATCAAGCTGCCGAACATCAGCGCCTCGGTGCCGCAGCTCAAGGCCGCCATCAAGGAACTGCAAGGCAAGGGCTTCAATATCCCGGACTACGCCGACGAACCGGCCACCGCGGAAGAAAAAGAATCCCGCGCGCGCTACGACCGCATCAAGGGCAGCGCCGTGAACCCGGTACTGCGCGAAGGCAACTCCGACCGCCGCGCACCGCTGTCGGTCAAGAACTACGCGCGCAAGCACCCGCACAAGATGGGTGCCTGGGCCGCCGACTCCAAGTCGCACGTAGCCCACATGACCCAGGGCGACTTCTACGGCAGCGAAAAGGCCGCACTGATCGAGGCTGACGACAGCCTGCGCATCGAGCTGGTTGCCAAAGACGGCAGCATCACCGTGCTGAAAGAAAAGACCGCCGTCAAAGCCGCCGAAGTCATCGACTGCGCGACCATGAGCCGCAAGGCCCTGAAAGCCTTCATCGCCGAGCAGATCGCCGATGCCAAGGCCTCTGGCGTGCTGCTGTCGGTGCACCTGAAAGCCACCATGATGAAGGTTTCCGACCCGATCATGTTCGGCGTCATCGTCGAAGCCTTCTACGGCGAAGTGCTGGCCAAGCACGCTGCCGCGCTGACCGAAGTGGGCTTCAATGCCAACAACGGCATCGGCGACCTGTATGCCCGCATCAAGGACCTGCCAGCCGACAAGCAGGCCGAGATCGAAGCCGACATCCAGGCCCTGTACGCCGACCGCCCGGCCCTGGCCATGGTCAACTCCGATAAAGGCATCACCAACCTGCACGTGCCGAGCGACGTCATCGTCGACGCATCGATGCCGGCCATGATCCGTGACTCGGGCAAGATGTGGAACACCGCCGGTGAGCTGCAGGACGCCAAGGCGATCATCCCGGACCGCTGCTACGCCGGCATCTACCAGGCCACCATCGAAGACTGCAAGGCCAACGGCGCGTTCGACCCAACCACCATGGGCAGCGTACCGAACGTCGGCCTGATGGCACAGAAGGCCGAAGAATACGGCTCCCACGACAAGACGTTCCAGGTCAAGGCCGACGGTGTCGTGCGCGTGGTCGATGGCAAGGGCAAGGTCGTTCTGGAGCAGAACGTCGAAGCCGGTGATATCTTCCGCATGTGCCAGACCAAAGACGCGCCGATCCAGGACTGGGTCAAGCTGGCCGTCAACCGCGCCCGCCTGAGCAACACCCCGGCCGTATTCTGGCTGGACCCGGCCCGCGCCCACGACGGTGTGATGATCGAGAAGGTGCAGAAGTACCTGAAGGATCACGACACCGCTGGCCTGGACATCCGTGTCCTGGCGCCGGTCGACGCCATCAAGTTCTCGCTTGCCCGCATTCGTGAAGGCAAGGACACCATCTCGGTGACCGGCAATGTGCTGCGCGACTACCTGACCGACCTGTTCCCGATCATGGAGCTGGGCACCAGCGCCAAGATGCTGTCGATCGTGCCGCTGATGAACGGCGGTGGCCTGTTCGAAACCGGCGCTGGCGGTTCGGCACCCAAGCACGTGCAACAGTTGGTGGAAGAAAACTTCCTGCGCTGGGACTCGCTGGGTGAATTCCTGGCCCTGGCCGCTTCCCTGGAGCACCTGGGCAACACGTACGACAACCCGCGCGCCAAGGTCCTTGCCAACACCCTGGACCAGGCCACCGGCAAGTTCCTCGACACCAACAAATCGCCTTCGCGTAAAGTCGGTGGTATCGACAACCGCGGCAGCCACTTCTACCTGACCCTGTACTGGGCAGAAGCCCTGGCCGCCCAGACTGACGACGCCGCGCTGCAGGCGCGCTTCGCGCCGCTGGCGAAAACCCTGGCCGAGAACGAAGCGACCATCGTCGCCGAGCTCAACGCCGTTCAGGGCAAGCCGGCCGACATCGGTGGCTACTACGCTCCGGATGCAGAGCTGACCGCCAAGGTGATGCGCCCAAGCCAGACCCTGAACAGCGCGATCGCCGCACTGTAAGGCTCGCTTGACGTAACAGCACAAACCCCGGCCACGCACCGGGGTTTGTGCTTTTTGAGCTTCAAGCTGCAAGCTGCAAGCTGCAAGACAAAGCGATGCGCGCACTGCTCTTGCTCTTGCTCTTGCTCTTGCTCTTGCTCTTGCTTGTAGCTTGCAGCTTGTCGCTTGTCGCTTGTCGCTTGCAGCTTGCAGCTTGCAGCTTCTAACCATCGGAGAACATCGACCGTGTCCTGGCAACCGCACATCACCGTCGCCACCGTCGTCGAGCACGCAGGCAAATTCCTCTTCGTCGAGGAGTTCAAGGCCGGCCAGCACGTGTTCAACCAGCCCGCCGGCCACCTGGAGCCTGACGAAACCCTGCCCCAGGCCGCACTGCGCGAAACGCTGGAAGAAACCGCGTGGGAAGTCGAGCTCACCGGCGTGGTCGGCATCTATCTGTACACCGCACCCAGCAACGGCGTGACCTACCAGCGCATCTGCTTCGCCGCACGCCCCGTGCGCCACCACGCCGACCGCGCCCTGGACAGCGACATCGTCCGTGCCGTCTGGCTCACCCGCGAGGAGCTGTTGGCCGCCCCCGACCGCTGGCGCAGCGAACTGGTGCCACGCTGCCTGGATGACTACCTCGCAGGCCCGTTGCACAGCCTCGACTTGCTGCGCGACTGACGCGCAGCCTCGGGTTTGATAGAATCGGCGCTTTTCCCCCTTGATACACATCGGTAGCCATGACCAGCCCAGCACTCAAAGACCCCGCCAAGACCCGCGTCATCGTCGGCATGTCCGGCGGCGTGGACTCTTCCGTCTCCGCCCTTCTGCTCATGGAGCAGGGCTACCAGGTGGAAGGTCTGTTCATGAAGAACTGGGAAGAGGACGACGGCACCGAATACTGCACCGCCCGGGAAGATCTGGCCGACGCCCAGGCCGTGTGCGACCGCATCGGCATCAAGCTGCATACCGCCAACTTCGCTGCTGAATACTGGGACAACGTTTTCGAGCATTTCCTCGAAGAATACAAAGCCGGCCGTACACCCAACCCGGACATCCTCTGCAACCGCGAAATCAAGTTCAAGGCGTTTCTCGACTACGCGCTTTCGCTGGGGGCAGACCTGATCGCCACCGGTCATTACGTGCGCCGCCGCGACACCGGCGCGATCACCGAACTGCTCAAGGGCCTGGACCCGAACAAGGACCAGAGCTATTTCCTGCATGCCGTGGGCGGCAAGGAAATCGCTCGCACCCTGTTCCCGGTCGGCGAACTGGAAAAGCCCGAGGTCCGCGCCATCGCCGAAAAACACGGCCTGGCCACCGCCAAGAAGAAGGATTCCACCGGTATCTGCTTCATCGGTGAGCGCCGCTTCAGTGACTTCCTCAAGCAGTACCTGCCGGCCCAGCCAGGTGAGATCCAGACCACCGAAGGCGAAGTCATCGGCCGCCACCACGGTCTGATGTACCACACCATTGGCCAGCGCCAGGGCTTGGGTATCGGCGGCCTGAAAGACGCAGGCGACGAGCCGTGGTACGTGCTGCACAAAGACCTGGCCCGCAATGTACTGGTGGTCGGTCAGGGCAATGAACACCCTTGGTTGTTCTCCCGCGCGCTGCTCGCTTCGGAAATCTTCTGGGTCAACCCGATCGACCTCAGCAGCCCGCGTACGCTCACTGCCAAGGTGCGCTACCGCCAGAGCGACCAGCGCTGCACCCTGGAACTGACCGAAAGCGGCTACCGCGCCGTGTTCGACGAGCCGCAGCGCGCCGTTACCCCTGGCCAGTCGGTAGTGTTCTACGACGGTGAGGTGTGCCTGGGTGGCGGCGTGATCGAGACGGCCGAGCCGTGGAGCCCGCGCGCATGAGCAAACTGCAGGAGCAATTGATCGCCCTGGGCGGGGTGTTTCAGGCCGCCGTGCTGGTCGACCGCATCGCCCGCACCGGCCAGGCCAGCGAGGCCGATATCGGCTGCATGCTGGGCAGCCTGCTGGTGCGCGACCCCAAGGACACCCTGGAGGTGTTCGGTGGCGACGACCTCAACCTGCGTGACGGTTATCGCGCCCTGGTCGGCGCCCTGGAGCGCGACCCCAGCAGCCTGCAGCGCGAACCGCTGCGTTATGCGCTGTCGATGCTCGGCCTGGAACGCCAGCTGAACAAGCGGGGCGACCTGCTCGACACCATTGGCAACCGCCTGCCGCAGATCCAGTCACAGGCCGACCATTTCGGCCTGGTTCACGAAAACGTCATCGCTTCCAGCGGCGCGTTGTATCAGGACACCCTGAGCACCCTGCGCCAGCGCATTCAGGTGCATGGCGACATGCGCTTCCTGCAGCAGGCCAGCAACGCTTCGAAAATTCGCGCCCTGCTGCTGGCCGGTATCCGCGCCGCACGCCTTTGGCGCCAGCTGGGCGGGCACCGCTGGCAGCTGGTGTTCAGCCGGCGCAAGTTGCTCAACGAGCTGTACGATATGATGCGCAGCCCCAGCTGAGGGCTGAGCTGCCTGTTTGCACAGCGACTGCCACCCGATCCAGATTGGGCTGACCTTTGGTCAGCCACCCGACCTCGGCGCATTTTTCATGTATGATATGCGCCCTCCAAAAGCCTGACTGTCCGAGAACACCCCATGCAGCTCTCTTCGCTCACTGCGGTTTCCCCTGTAGACGGCCGTTATGCCGGCAAAACCCAGGCCTTGCGCCCCATTTTCAGCGAATTCGGCCTGATCCGTTTCCGCGCCCTGGTCGAAGTGCGCTGGCTGCAGCGCCTGGCCGCCCACCCGCAGATCGGCGAAGTGCCGGCGTTCTCCGCCGAAGCCAACGCCCTGCTGGACAGCCTGGCCACCGACTTCAAGCTCGAGCACGCTGAACGCGTCAAGGAAATCGAGCGCACCACCAACCATGACGTCAAGGCGATCGAGTACCTCCTCAAGGAGCAGGCTGCGCAACTGCCTGAGTTGGCCAAAGTCAGCGAATTCATCCACTTCGCCTGCACCAGTGAGGACATCAACAACCTGTCCCACGCCCTGATGCTGCGTGCTGGCCGCGATGACGTGCTGCTGCCACTGATGCGCCAGATCGCTGATGCCATCCGCGCCCTGGCCCATGCGCACGCCGACGTGCCGATGCTGTCGCGCACCCACGGCCAGCCGGCTTCGCCGACCACGCTGGGTAAAGAGCTGGCCAACGTCGTCTACCGCCTGGAGCGCCAGATCGCTCAAGTGGCCGCTGTGCCGCTGCTGGGCAAGATCAACGGTGCCGTGGGCAACTACAACGCCCACCTGTCGGCCTACTCGCAGATCGACTGGGAAGAAAACGCCCGCGCCTTCATCGAAGACGAACTGGGCCTGGTGTTCAACCCGTACACCACTCAGATCGAGCCGCACGACTACATCGCCGAGCTGTTCGACGCCATCGCCCGCTTCAACACCATCCTCATCGACTTCGACCGCGACGTGTGGGGCTACATCTCGCTGGGCTACTTCAAGCAGAAGACCGTCGCTGGCGAAATCGGCTCGTCGACCATGCCGCACAAGGTCAACCCGATCGACTTCGAAAACTCCGAAGGCAACCTGGGTATCGCCAACGCACTGTTCCAGCACTTGGCCAGCAAACTGCCGATCTCGCGCTGGCAGCGTGACCTGACCGACTCCACCGTGCTGCGCAACCTGGGTGTGGGCTTCGCTCACAGCGTCATCGCCTATGAAGCCAGCCTCAAAGGCATCGGCAAGCTGGAAGTCAACGCCGCACGTATCGCCGCCGACCTGGACGCCTGCTGGGAAGTCCTCGCCGAGCCGATCCAGACCGTGATGCGCCGCTTCAACATCGAGAACCCCTACGAGAAGCTCAAGGAGCTGACCCGTGGCAAGGGCATCACCCCAGAAGCACTGCTGACCTTCATCGACGGCCTGGACATGCCAGCCGAAGCCAAGGCCGAGCTCAAGCAGCTGACCCCTGCCAGCTACATCGGTAACGCCGTAGCGCAGGCCAAACGCATCTAAGCTAAGCGTCGAGTTCAACGCCCGGCCTGGCCGGGCGTTTTTATTCCCGGACGAAAATTACGTTTTTTCAATAGGTTGAACATGAATCCTGATACTCCACTGCAGCTGCTCGGCGGCATCTCGGCCCGTGAATTCATGCGCGACTACTGGCAGAAGAAGCCGCTGCTGGTGCGCCAGGCATTCCCGGACTTCGAAAGCCCGATCGACCCCGACGAGCTGGCCGGCCTGGCCCTGGAAGAGGAAGTCGAGTCGCGCATCGTGCTCGAGCACGGCGCCCACCCGTGGGAGCTGCGCCGCGGCCCGTTCAATGAAGACACCTTCGCCGACCTGCCTGAGAAAGACTGGACCCTGCTGGTTCAGGCCGTCGACCAGTTCGTACCTGAAGTGGCCGAACTACTGGAGCACTTCCGCTTCCTGCCAAGCTGGCGCATCGACGATGTGATGATCAGCTTCGCCACTCCCGGTGGCAGCGTAGGCCCGCACTTCGACAACTACGACGTGTTCCTGCTGCAAGGCCACGGCCAGCGCAACTGGAAGATCGGCCAGATGTGCAACAGCGACAGCCCACTGCTGGACCATGCCGACCTGCGCATCCTCGCCGAATTCGAACAGAGCGGCGAATGGACCCTGGAGCCTGGCGACATGCTCTACCTGCCACCGCGCCTGGCTCACTACGGCGTAGCCGTGGACGACTGCCTGACCTACTCGGTCGGTTTCCGCGCGCCAAGCGCCGCCGAAGTGCTGACCCACTTCACCGACTTCCTCGGCCAGTTCCTGCCGGACGAGGAACGCTACAGCGACGCCGACGCCGAGCCTGCCAGCGACCCGCACCAGATCCAGCACGACGCCCTCGACCGTCTCAAGGGCCTGCTCGACAAGCACATGAACGACAAGGACCTGCTGCTGACCTGGTTCGGCCAGTTCATGACCGAGCCGCGCTACCCCGAACAGGTCGTCGGTGAGGAGCTGGACGAGCAGGAGCTGATCGAAGCACTCGAAGACGGTGCCATCCTGATTCGCAACCCAAGTGCGCGCATGGCCTGGTCGGAGCTTGGCGATGACCTGATGCTGTTCGCCAGCGGCCGCAGCTGCCCGCTGCCCGCCAAACTGCGCGAGCTGCTGAAGCTGGTGTGTGCCGCCGACGCGTTACACATCGACAACCTTGCACAGTGGCTGGAGGATGAAGACGGCCTTATGCTGGTACAGCAGTTGATCAAACAAGGAAGCCTGGGATTCGCCAATGAATAAGATTCGCGTGCGCCTCGCCGATTGGCAGAAAGACAATGCCGATATCCGGCGTATCCGTGAAGCGGTGTTCGTCGCAGAACAGCACATTCCGCCTGAGCTGGAGTTCGACTCGGAAGACCAGGACGCGCTGCATTTTCTGGCGCTGGAAGGCGATTACCCGATTGGCACTGCCCGCCTGCTGGCCGACGGTACCATCGGGCGCATCTCGGTGCTAAAGGACTGGCGCGGGCTGAAGGTTGGCGATGCACTGGTCAATGCGGTCATCCTCGAGGCGCAGAACCGTGACCTCAAGCAACAGATGCTCAGCGCCCAAGTGCATGCCACGCCATTCTACGAGCGGCTGGGCTTTCGCGTGGTCAGCGAGGAATTTCTGGAAGCCGGCATCCCGCATGTTGACATGGTGCGCGACTCCCGCGAGTTTGCCTGATGCCTAGCGGCTGACCTCACCGGCCCTCTCGCCGGCAAGCCGGCTCCCCCACATACCTCATAGCTTTCAGGAGCGGTGATACACCTGTGGGGGCCGGCTTGCCGGCGAGAGGACGGTGGTTGCAGCAACATCCTCACTGATAAAAACCTGTACATCCATCCAGATAAAACTTGCCTCCGCGCCCGCGCTTGCGCATCCTAGTGCCTATCACTCTCGATAAAGCGTCCCGGCCATGCGCCTGTTCCTCTGCGAAAAACCCTCCCAGGCAAAAGACATCGCCAAGATCCTAGGTGCCAACCGCAAGGGCGACGGCTGCTGGCAAGGCACAGACGTCTGCGTCACCTGGTGCATCGGCCACCTGTTGGAAACCGCGCCGCCCGACAGCTACGACGAACGCTACAAGCGCTGGAGCCTCGCCGACCTGCCAATCATTCCAGACAAGTGGAAGATGCTGGTCAAGCCCAAGACCGCCAGCCAGTTCAAGGCCGTCAAGCGCTTGCTCGGCGAGGCACGCGAACTGGTTATCGCCACCGATGCCGACCGCGAAGGCGAAATGATCGCCCGCGAACTGGTCGAGCATTGTCGCTACCGTGGGCCCATACAGCGCCTGTGGCTGTCCGCTCTGGACGATGCCTCGATTCGCAAGGCCTTGGCGCGCCTGCTGCCGGGGCAGGATACCTTCAACCTCTATCACTCGGCGCTGGGCCGCTCACGCGCCGACTGGCTCATCGGCATGAACATGAGCCGGCTGTTCACCCTATTGGGCCGCCAGTCGGGCTACCAGGGTGTGCTACCGGTGGGCCGGGTACAAACACCTACCCTGCGCCTGGTGGTGGACCGCGACCGCAGCATCGCCGATTTCGTACCGTTACCGTTCTGGGCCATCGACGTGCAACTCGAGCATGCCGGCATGGGCTTCAACGCCCAGTGGCGAGCGCCACAACACATCTGCGACGACCAGGGCCGCTGCCTTGACCAGGCGCTGGCCCAACAGGCCGCCACAGACATCGGCAACGCCCGTACTGCACGGGTGATCAAGGTGGCCACAGAACGTGTACGCGAGGCAGCCCCCCTGCCCTTCGACCTCGGCACCCTGCAGGAACTGTGCTCCAAGAAATTCGGCCTTGGTGCGCAGGAAACCCTCGACATTGCCCAGGCCCTGTACGAAACCCACAAGCTGATCACCTACCCACGCAGCGATTGCGGTTACCTGCCCCTCAGCCAGCACAGCGAAGCGCCGGCAATCCTTGCTGCATTGCAGCGAGCCGATAGCAGCCTGGCGCCGTTGCAAGCGCACCTTGCGCCGCACCGCCGCTCGCGGGCCTGGAACGATGCCAAAGTCACCGCGCACCACGGCATCATCCCTACTGCGGCCGCCAGCGACCCGTCACGCTTGCCAGCCAAGCACAAGGCGGTTTACACCCTGATCCGCGCCCGCTACCTGGCCCAGTTCCTGCCTAACCACGAGTATGATCGCACCCAGGCCGAGTTCGACTGTGCAGGCCATGCCCTGCGTGCAGTGGGCAAGCAGATCGCGGAGCCGGGCTGGCGTCGCGCATTACCCGAGGCGCTGGCTCCAGCCAAAGGTCGCGAAGCGCCGCCGGCGCAAGTGCTGCCCACATTGTGCGAGGGCCAGGACTGCGCCGTACAGGGCCTGCAGTTGAAGGACCTCTGGACCCAACCGCCCAAACCCTTCACCGAAGGCGACCTGATCAAGGCCATGAAGAACGTCGCCAAACTGGTGGACGACCCGCGGCTCAAACAGAAGCTCAAGGAAACCACCGGCATCGGCACCGAGGCGACCCGTGCCAGCATCATCCAGGGCCTGCTCGACCGCGGCTATCTGGTCAAGAACGGCAAGGCACTGGCCGCCACCCCAGCCGCGTTCAGCCTGATCGACGCCGTGCCACGCGCCATCGCCGACCCAGGTACCACGGCAATCTGGGAACAGGCGCTGGACATGGTGCAAAATGGTGAAATGAGCCTGGAGGACTTCGTTGCTCGGCAGTCGGCATGGATGGGCAAACTGGTGGAGCGCTGCAGCGGCATGCGCATGACCATCAACGGGCCAGCGATGGGCAAGGCGGCGCCGTGGAAGAAAAAGCGCCGCAGCGGTGGCAAAGGCAAACCTGCAGCTAACGGTGCCAAGGCCACAGGCAGCAAGCCGCGGCAACCCCGGCGCAAAGCCGCCAACTGAATAGTCGGCCAGTGCAGCACGGCCTCACTTCCAGACGCGATCCTCGCTCCAGCCAAGCTCGGCAAAATCATGCATTCGCAAACCGGCCTCTTCCTCACAGAAGAACTCATCGAGCTGGGGCGGGCGCACCGCTGTATCGCTGAGCATGGCATGGACCTGGCCACGGTGATGGATCTGGTGCTCGAAAAGGTGTGCAAGCAAGCGCAGGCGCTGTTCACGCTGCACACGGTCGGGCCTCACGATGCTCACGTAGCGCGATAACTGGTCGTCGCTCAGCACACTGCAGTAAGCGATCAGCCGGTGGTCAGCCTGGGCCTGTTCGGCGTGAAGGTCGGTGCACGTGGCAAAAGGCTGCTCCGGCTCGAAGAAGCGTTCACCGTCGGCCGCAGGCGCCTCACCACGCTGCTCGCACTCGAGCATGTGCAGATAGAACCAGTCCACCGTCAGCACATGGTTGAGAGTGGCCTTGATCGACGGAAAGAAGCTGCACCGGGGCGCGACGAACTCGTCCTGGGTCAGTTGCAGACAGGCCTTGTACAGGCGGTGGTTGGCCCAGCCATTGTTATAGGCCTGGGTCAGCAGATGATGCGACAGCGGCTCCATGGTTCGGCTCCTTCAGGCGAAGCGTTGCAGTTGCATCTCCCGTAGCCGGCTTAGGGTCCTTTGGTACGGGAAGGCCAGATACCCTTGAGTGTAGAGCGCTTCAAGCGGAACCTGCGCCTCAAGGTACAGCGCCACCCTGCGGTCGTAGCATTCGTCGACCAGCGCAATGAAGCGGCGCACGGCGTCATCCTTGGCCGCCAGCGCCGGCAGTTGCCGATCACCGGCCTCCACCCGTGCGGCACCGTCCTCGGTACCACGGGCGATACGCCCGGCCTGCTGCTCACCGCTCAGGGCTGGAATGCCTTCGACCAGGATCGCCGGAAACTGATCGCACAGCGCCATGAATTCCATTGCTGCCATTGGCTGCTCGCAGAGGTCGGCAAAGCGACACCAGATCGCTTGTGAGCTACGCCGGATCACCCGGATCTGCCGTGCGCCCACTGCGAACGGCAGCGCAGTGCCCGGATCGTCGGGGCTGAGCTGCCTGAACACCGCCTCAAGCGCCTTTGCCTTGCCAGCTTCAGCCACCCAGTAGCGCTGGTGTGCGGCCCCAGGGTGAAGACGATGGTCCAGTTCGCCTGCCACCGCCAGCACTTGCATGTGCCGCTCTATGGCGGTGATAGCCGGCAGAAAACGATCGCGATTGAAACCGTCTTGGTACAGCAACTGCGGCGGTTGATTGGAGGTGGCAACCACTACCACACCATGATCGAACAACACCTGGAACAGGCGACCGAGAATGATTGCATCTGCGATGTCGCTGACAAAAAGCTCATCGAAGCACAGCACGCGGATCTCCCCCGCCAGCGCTCGGGCAAGCGCCTGCAGCGGATCAGCGGTGCCTTTGAGTTGAAACAGCCGTTGGTGGACCCACGCCATGAAATGGTGGAAGTGCTGCCGCCGGGCGCCAGTACTCAGGCAGCGGTGGAACAAGTCCATGAGCCATGTTTTGCCGCGGCCGACCGGCCCCCACAGGTAAAGGCCCCGAGCGGGGCGACCGCCCTCCAGGGCCTCGAAACAGGCTTGCAAGGCATAGACGGCCTGAGCCTGCTCCGGGTCGGGGACATAGCCTTGCTCGGCAAGGGCCTGCTGATAGAGCGTTTTGGGGTCTAAGGCCATGCCGCATTATGTTGATGGTGCCGATCATCGGCAAGCCAGCGCCCGCTACTGTACTTCAGCTCAGCTGTTCGCCTGCGATAGGCCAGTACATCCCGGAAGCGCTTTCAGCCCTGGCTCAAGCCAACTTTCAGCAGCATCCCGTCCTTGTCATCGGTGAGCACGTACAGGTAACCATCCGGCCCAACCCGCACATCACGGATTCGCGTTTTCAAATCCCCTAACAGGCGCTCCTCATGCACGACCTTGTCGCCATCGAGCTGCAGGCGAATCAGCTCTTGAGTGGCCAGCGCGCCGATGAACAGATTGTGGTCCCAAGCCTTGAACGTGGGGCTGTCGTAAAAAGCCATGCCGCTGATACCTGGCGACTTTTCCCAAACATGATGCGGATCGACCATACCGTCCACATGTTCACCCTTCGCCTCAGGGATTGGCAGCAGTGAGTAGTTGATGCCATGAGTAGCGATCGGCCAACCATAATTCTTCCCAGCCTGCGGGATGTTTATCTCATCACCGCCGCGGGGGCCATGCTCGTGCGTCCACAGCTTGCCGGTCCAGGGGTTGAGCGCTGCACCTTGCTGGTTCCGATGGCCAAACGACCATATTTCAGGGCGCACGCCGTCTTTACCGACGAAGGGATTGTCTTTGGGCACTTCACCATCGGGCAGGATGCGCACAACCTTGCCCTGCAGCTTGTCCAGGTCCTGGGAGGTGGCGCGCTGGTTGTTCTCGCCCAGCGCGACGAACAGGTAGCCATTCCGATCGAAGACCAGGCGCGAGCCAAAGTGATTGCCCACCGAAAGCTTGGGTTGCTGGCGGAAGATCACCTCGAAATTTTCCAAACGTGCGCGATCTTCGGACAGTTGGCCACGGCCAACCGCAGTGCCGGCCTTGCCATCACTGCCCAATTCGGCATACGACAAGTAAACGGTACGATCTTGGGCGAACTCAGGTGATAACACCACGTCGAGCAGGCCGCCCTGGCCCTCGGCCCAGACGTTGGGCACTCCGCTTATGGGAGGGCCGACCTTGCCTTCGGCATTGACCACACGCAGATTACCGGAGCGTTCAGTCACCAGCATATCCCTACCGCCGGGCAGGAACGCCAATGCCCAAGGGTTGCGCAAGCCGTCCGCTACGGTACTGACGGTCACCTGCCCCTCCTCGCTGGGAAAGCGCTTCTCGGCGGCGGCATGCACGAGCAGCGGCAGCAATGCAGCAGCGGTAAACGTGGTCAGCCAGGTAGCTTTGATCATGTAGAATTCCTTTGGGTGGCGGCTCAGGGCGCGCGCTGGGTGTCACGCGGTGGGCGGGTGGGTTCCAGGTTCGGCGTCTGCTGCTGGCGGCGCAAATTGTCACCATTACCGATGCCGCGGTTGTCCAGACTAGGTGTGCGCTGGATCGGCTGGGTCGAAGGGCCGCGCACTGGTGGCGTGACAGGCAGGCTGCCTTGGCGGCTGTTGGGGTTGGCTCGCTGGATCGGGCTGTTGTAGGGGTTGTTACTACCGGCAGCAAGCAGTAAAGGCTGTAGCGGCGCCGCCTGTACAGGCAGGCCCAGCAACAGGCCGACGGCCAGGGCCGGCAATGTAATATTCATACTCCACCTCGCGTACGAAAAGGTGCGCCTCGTGCGTTTGATAGCCTAAGGCGTCATGCGTTCGCAGAAAAAGGGTGAATGCGATTCGCGATGTTTCAGTATGACCCTCAGGCAGCCCTGAGCACCTGCAGAATATGCCAGGCGTAGGCTTCGGATGCTGGAAGGTAGCGGTTGCGGCATCCCAGCAGCAGAACCGCTGCTTTCAACACTGGCTGACATTTGCCACACTCAAGGCCGGTTTCCATTGGCAAGGTCCATTTTCATGACTGCCGTTTTGCAACGCTACGCCCGATTGCTGCTGGTCTTGTTGCTGGCTGGTGTGCTGAACGCCTGCGCTTTGCTGCAGGCACGCGACCCGCTGAACATCAGCGTGATCGGCATCGAACCCTTGCCGGGTCAAGAACTGGAAATGCGCATGGCGGTAAAGATGCGCGTGCAAAATCCCAACGAGGCAGCCGTCGACTACAACGGCATCGCGCTGAACCTGGAGGTCAACGGCCAGGCACTTGCCTCTGGGGTCAGCGACCAGCGGGGGCATATCGGCCGTTACAGTGAAGCGGTGGTGGTGGTACCGGTGAGCATCACGGCGTTTTCATTCCTGCGCCAGGCCTATGGCCTGAGCAAGCTCGACTCGCTACAAGGAATGCCTTATGTGCTGCGCGGTAAACTGGCTGGCGGCCCCCTGGGCACCGTGCGCTTTACCGATGAGGGCAAGCTGGACCTGCCCAAGGGGGGCAACCTGTACTGGTGACAGGCCGCGGATCATCAGCGGTTGGTGCTGGCAGCAGCCATCATCTTGTTTACCTCGCTGCGTACCATGCTGGCGTATTCAGGCGGCGACATGCCGTCCAGCTCGGCACGTACCCATTCAGCCCATTTGCCCTTGCGACGCGGCTTTTCCGAAATCAGCCGGGCTGCGTCAGCCTTCGCCTTGCCCAGGTTGTTCTGCCACAGTTCGAACAGCCGCGCCTTTTCTGCCTCGATCTGTGCCCGTTCCTCGAAGCTCCTGTTGGCCAGATTGAAACTCATGAATGCACCTGCCAGTTGAAATGGCCGCTATCTTACACCTTAGTGGTGCTTCATCGCTAAGCAGGCGCAACTTTCCCGGCGCACCGGCATCCATTGCTTACCCCCCTATCGACGAGGACATGTTCATGGCCCGAAAATCAGCCTTTGCAGCTAACAGCGAGCAGATCAAGGATCAGGTGTTCAGTGAGCTGCAGGCATTGATAGAAGAATCCGAGAGGCTGCTCAACGACAGCGCCTCCCTGGTAGGTGAAGAAGCCGACACGCTGCGCGCGCAGGTCAGCCTGAAACTTCGCCAGGCTCGAGAGGCGGCCGGACAGGTGCGCGCCAAAGCCCAACCGGTAGTAGACGCTACAAACGAATATATCGGCGGCCACCCATGGCAAACCGTTGCGGTCTCTGCCGGGTTTGGCCTGGTAATTGGCTTGCTACTGGGCCGCCGTCACTAACCGTTACCAGGCGCAGTGCCGGCTGTTGCATATCAGGCGGCCTGCGCCATCGGAATACCACTGTGGAAACGCAGTTCCTGATCCGCAGACAGGATCAGATCTGCTTCCGCCTCACGCACCCGCTGAACCCGCTGGGCGATATCCGCTTCTTCGCCATACTGATGGGCGAGTTTCAGGTAGCCTTGGTAGTGGCGCGCTTCACTTTTAAGCAAGCCGTGATAAAAAGTGCCGAGCTCATCATCCAGGTGCGGGACCAATGCTGCAAAGCGCTCGCAACTGCGTGCTTCGATAAAGGCACCGACCACCAGGGTATCCACCAGCTTGACTGGCTCATGGGCGCGCACCAGGCGGCGCAAGCCAGAGGCATAGCGCCCCGCCGACACTGGGCGCAAAGGCACACCACGGCGCTTCATCAAACGCAACACCTGCTCATGATGTACCAGTTCCTCACGGGCCAAGCGTGACATCATGTTGATCAGGTCCAGATGGGTGTTGTACTTGGCGATCAGGCTCAACGCCGTGCTGGCAGCTTTGAACTCGCAGTTCTTGTGGTCGATCAGCAAGGTTTCCTGGTCAGCAATGGCCGCCTCGATCCAGGCGTCTGGCGTCTTGCAACCAAGGAAGGCATCTATTTCGGGGATCAGGGACATAACGTACAACCACACACAGCAGGCAGGACGGGCGATTATACCGGCGCCGATCATGAGCGCCAGTGGCTATGCTTGATGTACATCAAACGGCGACGCAAGGCCGGCCTACTATAGTCAGGCATAGGTCACCACCTTTTGAGGGGAGTTCATGCCCATGCAAGCTGTCCGTAGCATTCTAGTGGTACTCGATCCTCATCATGCCCATAGCCGTGCGTTGACCCGCGCCAAGCTGATAGCCGGCGTAACCGGCGCGCGCCTGCACTTGCTGATGTGCGACAAAAAACAGGATCACAGCGCACTGCTCAGCTTGCTTAGCAGTCAGCTACACGACGATGGCTACGCAAACGTCTCTCACGAACAGAACTGGAGGGAGAGCCTGCATGAGTCGATCATTGCCGTTCAGCAGGCTGAGGGTTGCGACCTGGTGATCAAGGAGCACCGGCCTGACAACTCCCTGCGCAAGGCATTGCTGACGCCAAGCGACTGGAAACTTCTACGCCAGTGCCCTTGCGCAGTGTTGATGGTCAAGAGCGAGCGGCCTTGGACGCAAGGCATAATTCTGGCTGCCGTGGATGTCGGCAACGATGACGAAGACCATCGGCGGCTGCATGCCAGCATCATCGAGCATGGCTATGACATCGCCAGCCTTGCCAAGGGTGAACTGCACGTGATCACTGCGCATCCCTCCCCCATGCTGGCGGCATCCGACCCGGTCTACCAGCTCAGTGAGACCATCGAAAAACGCTACCGAGAGGCGTGCAGGGCTTTCCAGGCCGAATACGATATCAGCGAGGATCGCCTGCATGTCGCAGAGGGCCCTGCGGATGTGCTGATACCGCATATTGAGCAGAAGCTCGATGCAGTGGTCACGGTCATTGGCACTGTCGCGCGCACGGGCATCTCTGGCGCCCTGATCGGCAATACCTCTGAAGTCGTGCTGGATACGCTGGTGGGCGATGTGCTGGTGCTCAAAAGCGAAGAGGCGATCGCGCACCTGGCTGAACTGGCCCGAGGCTAAAAAACGTTTCCGCGCACAAAGACAAAACCCCTACCTGCTCACGCAGATAGGGGTTTTGCGAAATGAATCTTGACGATGACCTACTCTCACATGGGGAAACCCCACACTACCATCGGCGATGCATCGTTTCACTGCTGAGTTCGGGATGGGATCAGGTGGTTCCAATGCTCTATGGTCGTCAAGAAATTCTGTAGCCAGAATGTCCAGATGGACAGCCCAGCGAATCCGGATATGCGATATTTGTGGTTCGTTGCGAACTTTCGGTTCGTATCATCTTCACCACCACAATCTGCAGCAGCAAATTGCTTGGGTGTTATATGGTCAAGCCTCACGGGCAATTAGTATTGGTTAGCTCAACGCCTCACAGCGCTTACACACCCAACCTATCAACGTCGTAGTCTTCGACGGCCCTTTAGGGGATTCAAGATCCCAGTGAGATCTCATCTTGAGGCAAGTTTCCCGCTTAGATGCTTTCAGCGGTTATCTCTTCCGAACATAGCTACCCGGCAATGCCACTGGCGTGACAACCGGAACACCAGAGGTTCGTCCACTCCGGTCCTCTCGTACTAGGAGCAGCCCCTCTCAAATCTCAAACGTCCACGGCAGATAGGGACCGAACTGTCTCACGACGTTCTAAACCCAGCTCGCGTACCACTTTAAATGGCGAACAGCCATACCCTTGGGACCGGCTTCAGCCCCAGGATGTGATGAGCCGACATCGAGGTGCCAAACACCGCCGTCGATATGAACTCTTGGGCGGTATCAGCCTGTTATCCCCGGAGTACCTTTTATCCGTTGAGCGATGGCCCTTCCATACAGAACCACCGGATCACTAAGACCTACTTTCGTACCTGCTCGACGTGTTTGTCTCGCAGTCAAGCGCGCTTTTGCCTTTATACTCTACGACCGATTTCCGACCGGTCTGAGCGCACCTTCGTACTCCTCCGTTACTCTTTGGGAGGAGACCGCCCCAGTCAAACTACCCACCATACACTGTCCTCGATCCGGATAACGGACCTGAGTTAGAACCTCAAAGTTGCCAGGGTGGTATTTCAAGGATGGCTCCATGAGAACTGGCGTCCCCACTTCAAAGCCTCCCACCTATCCTACACAAGCAAATTCAAAGTCCAGTGCAAAGCTATAGTAAAGGTTCACGGGGTCTTTCCGTCTAGCCGCGGATACACTGCATCTTCACAGCGATTTCAATTTCACTGAGTCTCGGGTGGAGACAGCGCCGCCATCGTTACGCCATTCGTGCAGGTCGGAACTTACCCGACAAGGAATTTCGCTACCTTAGGACCGTTATAGTTACGGCCGCCGTTTACCGGGGCTTCGATCAAGAGCTTCGCTTGCGCTAACCCCATCAATTAACCTTCCGGCACCGGGCAGGCGTCACACCCTATACGTCCACTTTCGTGTTTGCAGAGTGCTGTGTTTTTAATAAACAGTCGCAGCGGCCTGGTATCTTCGACCGGCATGAGCTTACGGAGCAAGTCCTTCACCCTCACCGGCGCACCTTCTCCCGAAGTTACGGTGCCATTTTGCCTAGTTCCTTCACCCGAGTTCTCTCAAGCGCCTTGGTATTCTCTACCTAACCACCTGTGTCGGTTTGGGGTACGGTTCCCAGTTATCTGAAGCTTAGGAGCTTTTCTTGGAAGCATGGCATCAACCACTTCGTCGCCTAAAGGCAACTCGTCATCAGCTCTCGGCCTTGAGATCCCGGATTTGCCTAAGATCTCAGCCTACCACCTTAAACTTGGACAACCAACGCCAAGCTGGCCTAGCCTTCTCCGTCCCTCCATCGCAATAACTGGAAGTACAGGAATATTAACCTGTTTTCCATCGACTACGCTTTTCAGCCTCGCCTTAGGGACCGACTAACCCTGCGTCGATTAACGTTGCGCAGGAAACCTTGGTCTTTCGGCGTGCGAGTTTTTCACTCGCATTGTCGTTACTCATGTCAGCATTCGCACTTCTGATACCTCCAGCAAGCTTCTCAACTCACCTTCACAGGCTTACAGAACGCTCCTCTACCGCATCACCAAAGGTGATACCCGTAGCTTCGGTGCATGGTTTGAGCCCCGTTACATCTTCCGCGCAGGCCGACTCGACTAGTGAGCTATTACGCTTTCTTTAAAGGGTGGCTGCTTCTAAGCCAACCTCCTAGCTGTCTAAGCCTTCCCACATCGTTTCCCACTTAACCATGACTTTGGGACCTTAGCTGACGGTCTGGGTTGTTTCCCTTTTCACGACGGACGTTAGCACCCGCCGTGTGTCTCCCATGCTCGGCACTTGTAGGTATTCGGAGTTTGCATCGGTTTGGTAAGTCGGGATGACCCCCTAGCCGAAACAGTGCTCTACCCCCTACAGTGATACATGAGGCGCTACCTAAATAGCTTTCGAGGAGAACCAGCTATCTCCGAGCTTGATTAGCCTTTCACTCCGATCCACAGGTCATCCGCTAACTTTTCAACGGTAGTCGGTTCGGTCCTCCAGTCAGTGTTACCTAACCTTCAACCTGCCCATGGATAGATCGCCCGGTTTCGGGTCTATACCCAGCGACTAAACGCCCTATTAAGACTCGCTTTCGCTACGCCTCCCCTATTCGGTTAAGCTCGCCACTGAATATAAGTCGCTGACCCATTATACAAAAGGTACGCAGTCACCTAACAAAGTAGGCTCCCACTGCTTGTACGCATACGGTTTCAGGTTCTATTTCACTCCCCTCTCCGGGGTTCTTTTCGCCTTTCCCTCACGGTACTGGTTCACTATCGGTCAGTCAGTAGTATTTAGCCTTGGAGGATGGTCCCCCCATGTTCAGACAAAGTTTCTCGTGCTCCGTCCTACTCGATTTCATTGATAAGAGATTTTCGTGTACGGGGCTATCACCCACTATGGCCGCACTTTCCAGAGCGTTCCACTAATCTCAAACCAACTTAAGGGCTGGTCCCCGTTCGCTCGCCACTACTAAGGGAATCTCGGTTGATTTCTTTTCCTCAGGGTACTTAGATGTTTCAGTTCCCCTGGTTCGCCTCTTGCACCTATGTATTCAGTACAAGATACTCAGCTTATGCTGAGTGGGTTCCCCCATTCAGAGATCTCTGGATCACAGTCTGTTTGCCGACTCCCCAAAGCTTATCGCAGGCTACCACGTCTTTCATCGCCTCTGACTGCCAAGGCATCCACCGTATGCGCTTCTTCACTTGACCATATAACCCCAAGCAATCTGGTTATACTGTGAAGACGACATTCGCCGAAAATTCGCATGTTGCTCTTTCGAGCAGAACTCACAAATTTTACCTTAGCCTGATCCACCAGCAGTGAAACTGGTGTTCAGTCTATTTCTATCACATATCCGAATTTTTAAAGAACGATCTGACAAAAGCCAGAAATCAACATTCATCACCGAATGTTCATTTCTAAGTTCTGAAAGCTGTACAACCTGAAAGAGTGGTGGAGCCAAGCGGGATCGAACCGCTGACCTCCTGCGTGCAAGGCAGGCGCTCTCCCAGCTGAGCTATGGCCCCGTATTTTCTAGGCCGCACCAAGTAATTGGTAGGTCTGGGCAGATTTGAACTGCCGACCTCACCCTTATCAGGGGTGCGCTCTAACCAACTGAGCTACAGACCTATAACAGGGTCGCGTTACAGCATCGTCTTTATACAAAGAATCAAGCAATTCGTGTGGGAGCTCATCAGCAGGCTGATGTCGTCGATTAAGGAGGTGATCCAGCCGCAGGTTCCCCTACGGCTACCTTGTTACGACTTCACCCCAGTCATGAATCACACCGTGGTAACCGTCCTCCCGAAGGTTAGACTAGCTACTTCTGGTGCAACCCACTCCCATGGTGTGACGGGCGGTGTGTACAAGGCCCGGGAACGTATTCACCGCGACATTCTGATTCGCGATTACTAGCGATTCCGACTTCACGCAGTCGAGTTGCAGACTGCGATCCGGACTACGATCGGTTTTGTGAGATTAGCTCCACCTCGCGGCTTGGCAACCCTCTGTACCGACCATTGTAGCACGTGTGTAGCCCAGGCCGTAAGGGCCATGATGACTTGACGTCATCCCCACCTTCCTCCGGTTTGTCACCGGCAGTCTCCTTAGAGTGCCCACCATAACGTGCTGGTAACTAAGGACAAGGGTTGCGCTCGTTACGGGACTTAACCCAACATCTCACGACACGAGCTGACGACAGCCATGCAGCACCTGTGTCAGAGTTCCCGAAGGCACCAATCCATCTCTGGAAAGTTCTCTGCATGTCAAGGCCTGGTAAGGTTCTTCGCGTTGCTTCGAATTAAACCACATGCTCCACCGCTTGTGCGGGCCCCCGTCAATTCATTTGAGTTTTAACCTTGCGGCCGTACTCCCCAGGCGGTCAACTTAATGCGTTAGCTGCGCCACTAAAATCTCAAGGATTCCAACGGCTAGTTGACATCGTTTACGGCGTGGACTACCAGGGTATCTAATCCTGTTTGCTCCCCACGCTTTCGCACCTCAGTGTCAGTATCAGTCCAGGTGGTCGCCTTCGCCACTGGTGTTCCTTCCTATATCTACGCATTTCACCGCTACACAGGAAATTCCACCACCCTCTACCGTACTCTAGCTTGCCAGTTTTGGATGCAGTTCCCAGGTTGAGCCCGGGGCTTTCACATCCAACTTAACAAACCACCTACGCGCGCTTTACGCCCAGTAATTCCGATTAACGCTTGCACCCTCTGTATTACCGCGGCTGCTGGCACAGAGTTAGCCGGTGCTTATTCTGTCGGTAACGTCAAAACACTAACGTATTAGGTTAATGCCCTTCCTCCCAACTTAAAGTGCTTTACAATCCGAAGACCTTCTTCACACACGCGGCATGGCTGGATCAGGCTTTCGCCCATTGTCCAATATTCCCCACTGCTGCCTCCCGTAGGAGTCTGGACCGTGTCTCAGTTCCAGTGTGACTGATCATCCTCTCAGACCAGTTACGGATCGTCGCCTTGGTGAGCCATTACCCCACCAACTAGCTAATCCGACCTAGGCTCATCTGATAGCGCAAGGCCCGAAGGTCCCCTGCTTTCTCCCGTAGGACGTATGCGGTATTAGCGTTCCTTTCGAAACGTTGTCCCCCACTACCAGGCAGATTCCTAGGCATTACTCACCCGTCCGCCGCTGAATCAAGGAGCAAGCTCCCGTCATCCGCTCGACTTGCATGTGTTAGGCCTGCCGCCAGCGTTCAATCTGAGCCATGATCAAACTCTTCAGTTCAATACTGCTTGGGTTTTTAAGAAACCCTAAACTTGGCTCAGCAATCTCAAATGACTATGTGATTTCTCGCATGGCCACTTGTGATGCTGATAATCTTTTTGACTATCAGTCCGTACTCACAAGCACCCACACGAATTGCTTGATTCGATTTGTTAAAGAGCGTTTGGTTAAGAGCTTTTCGTCTCAACCGAGGCGCGCATTCTACGCTTTCCTCAGGGTCTGTCAAGCGTTTATTTTGAAGTTTTTTGCGAGAAACTCGTTTAGCTTCAAACACTTGGCTCGCTTCGATCTCTCGTAGCGGGAGGCGAATAATACAGCGTTTAGAAGCGCTGTCAACCACCATCTCAACCCCTATCGATCAGATGACCGAAGCACCTCCAGCACTACCTGGATTAAGCAACTCATTGAATTTCAAGGAGTTTCTCGTTCCGACTACGCTGGAAGTGGGGCGCATTATAAGGGGATTCGGGAAGGCGTCAAGGAGTTATTTCAAATCACACCCATTCTGCCAAATAAGGTGTTTTTAAGGGCACCTTGCACCGCCCCCTTGCATTTGCGCACTATATTGCACACCTAGCCCTCATCTGAAGGATTGCCGAGCACAAATGAACACCCAGCCCCGCAGCCTGGCCACTACGCTTTTTCCTATATGCCTGCTGCTTATCGCCATGGCATCGATTCAGTCCGGTGCGTCTCTGGCCAAAAGCATGTTCCCCATCATTGGCGCACAAGGCACCACAACACTGCGCCTGATATTCGCCAGCATCATCATGCTGCTGATTCTGCGCCCCTGGCGCGTACGGATGACCATACAGACACTCCGTAATGTGATCATCTATGGCATGGCCTTGGGCGGGATGAATTTCCTCTTCTATATGGCACTGCAGACAACACCACTGGGCATCGCTGTAGCCCTCGAGTTCACCGGCCCATTGGCCGTAGCGCTTTTCGCATCGCGGCGGGCCGTTGATTTCCTGTGGATTGCGCTGGCAGTCAGCGGCCTGCTGCTGCTGATCCCGGTCGGCCATGGCGGCCAGCCCCTCGACCTCACGGGCGCCGTCTATGCACTGGGTGCCGGCGTGTGCTGGGCCCTGTACATTCTGTTTGGCCAACGCGCCGGAGCAGAACATGGGATTCAGAGCGCAGCACTGGGTGTCGTGGTCGCAGCGATATTCGTTGCCCCGATCGGCATCGCTCATGCAGGCACCGCACTGTTGACACCTGCCCTCATCCCGCTGGCCCTAGGCGTCGCAGTACTCTCGACTGCCCTCCCCTATAGCCTGGAAATGGTCGCCCTGACCCGCATGCCGGCACGCACTTTCGGCACGCTGATGAGCATAGAACCCGCCATTGGCGCCCTTTCCGGCTTATTGTTCCTCGGTGAGCTGCTGAGCTTGACCCAGTGGCTGGCCATTCTCGCCATCATTGCCGCGTCAGTGGGCGCCACGCTGTCCATGCGCCGCGACGCCAAGCCCCCGGTAGCGGCGGATTAGTTGAGAAATATTTTCATTGGCCCGGAATTGACCATTGTAGCAAGCAGCCCTGCTGATTAAGCTGTCACAGAACCATAATCTCTACGCTATCTACTTGCATGTACACGGATGCCAAAGACTATTCAGGAAGAACCGAAGCGATAACGACAGGGTCAGACAACTGATCAACCCTGCATTTAAGGACAGGAATGAAACGTATTTTGCTCATCCTGGCCGTCTTGGCCATTGCCGGATGTGCCGCGACGGCCAAGACCGAGGTCAAAAGAGGGAAGAAGGGCTTGCACATAAACTGCTCCGGCCTCTCCTCGTCCTGGGACAAGTGCTATAGCAAGGCCGCCACGGCTTGCAGCACACGCGGTTACAAGGTCATCGCCCGCTCTGGAGACACCGACGAGGAGCCGGGTGATTACCTCTTCGGCATCAACCCCGCCGGTTATACCAGCCGCAGTATGATCGTTATCTGCAAGTGAACAGAAAGGGCAGCTCGTGAGCTGCCCTTCTTCTATACACTGCCCAAATCGGCTGCTTACAAAGCTGCTGTTCGCGCCTCAAGCCAGGCCAACCCATCGCCTGACAGCAGGGGAGCAAGGCGCTCGCGGACCGTCGCGTGGTAGCCGTTGAGCCAAGCGAGTTCATCCTGGGTGAGGGACTCGGTGAGCAGGCAACGCGTATCGATAGGGCATAACGTCAGGGTCTCGAAATTGAGGAAATCCCCGAACGCGCTTTTGCCCGATGCACGGTTGACCACTAGGTTCTCGATGCGCACACCCCAAGCCCCAGGGCGATAGGTCCCAGGCTCGATGGAGCTGATCATCCCCTCCTGCATGGCGGTCTGCGGTGTGGTTGCAGCCTGATACGCAATGACCTGCGGCCCTTCATGCACATTCATGAAATAGCCGACACCGTGGCCAGTGCCATGGCCATAGTCGACCTGATCCGCCCAAATCGGTGCCCTTGCGATAGCATCGAGCAGTGGCGACAGAATTCCGCGCGGGAACGTGGCGCGTGACAGAGCGATCATGCCCTTGAGCACCCGGGTGCAATCCTGTTTCTGCTCAATGCTTGGCGTGCCGACCGGCACCATCCGCGTGATGTCGGTGGTACCCCCCAGATACTGTCCTCCCGAGTCGATCAGCAGCAAACCGTTACCTTCAATGACCGCGTGAGACTGCTCCGTGGCACGGTAATGGGGCATTGCACCATTGGCGTTGAAGGCAGCAATGGTAGAGAAGCTCAGCGAGACAAAATCGGGGCGCCGTGCACGGGCAGCACTCAATTTCTCATCGATGGTCAGTTCGGTGATGGCCTCCTTTCCCTGACTCGCTTCAAACCAAGCGAAGAACTCGCACAAAGCAGCGCCATCCTGCTCCATGACGCGGCGGATGTGCACCAGCTCCTCTTCACCCTTGCGTGATTTGCTCAACGTCGTCGGGTTCAACCCCTCAATCAGCGACACCTGCGGGTCCAGGTTCTTGAGCAGGCCACACGTCACGCGCGCAGGGTCGACCAAAAGCCGGCCGCCGGCAGGTATCGCTGACAGCGCCTCGCCAACCTGCGAATAATCACGCACCTCGATACCATCGGCTTCCAGTACTTGGCGCAAATGCTCATCAACCTTTCCAGCACCGACGAACAATGTGGCCTGCTGTTGGCTGATCAATGCGAAGGAAACGAATACCGGGTTATAGGAGACATCACTACCACGCAAATTGAACAACCAGGCGATGTCATCCAGGGTCGCGATGAAGTGCCAGTCTGCGCCCTTCTCTTCCATGGTGCGGCGCAACTGGGCAAGTTTTTGCGACCGACTGACAGTGGCGTGAGGCGGCAAGTGCTGATACACCGGGTTACCTGGCAGCGCAGGGCGCCCTTCCCAAACTTCGGCCAGCAAATCCTGATGGGTTAGCAAGCGAATGTCCCTGCTCTTGAGACGTTCCTCGAGCTGGCGCGCAGACGCCAGGGCCATGACCGCCCCGTCCACGGCCACTGCGCCTTCGGCCCGGACATTGTCGCCCAGCCACTCCAATGCACCCGGCTTACCCGGCAGCAGCTTCATGAGTTCGATGCCGCTACCTGCCAACTCCTTGAGGGCTTGTTCCCAGTAACGGCTATCGGCCCACACGCCGGCGAAATCCGCAGTGACAACCAACGTACCCACCGAGCCATCGAAGCCCGACAGCCACCGCCGCCCCTGCCAGTAGCCCGGTAGATACTCAGAAAGGTGCGGGTCGGCAGAGGGCACCAGCAGGGCATCAATCCCATCCCTGGCCATTACCTCGCGCACGCGCATCAGGCGCTCGGGCACACTCTGCTCATGGGTGGTTTGAACGTTCATTCGCACTCCTGCGGTATCTCGATTGATCCAGAGGCACGATAATGGAACAGCCAACCTCACCCTGCAATCTCGACGACCGACTCCCGGCCTGCAGGCCATCCCTGCGCGCGCAAGAATAAAAGCAGTAAGAGCCTCCACGAACCACCGATCGCTTCCACCTGAACTTCCCCAAGCCACGGGCTTCACAAGCAGTACATCCATTGCAGACAGGCTGATGCCCATGCCCAGCACCTGCGAATCAAAAGCGGGGGTCGTCCTCCTCGATACTCGCGAGCACACTCCAGAGCACGAACACACAGTGCACCTGAAGCTGGCTGAGGGCCTGGCCGAGCTTCTGGGATGCACGCGAGTGACCCCTGACAAGCCCCCCAACGCGGCCGACCACTATTATTACCTCCCCACAGAAACCCTCATCGATCCGCAACGCTATGCCCACCTGGGCATCCGCACTGAACATGACCTGTTCGGTGGCTTGGTCAGCCACCCTTATATGGCAACCAAGGCGATCTCCCATCCTTTGCCTGCCAATGCCACCTTCCCCGTAGGCTGGACTGACGACTTCGCCCGCCAGGCCAGCGATGCGCTGCTGTGTGGTTACACCGTATTCAGCAAGGCCGATGCCCGGCGAGCCGCACAGCTACTGCTGCGGGATCGCGCAGTACGGCTCAAACCCGTGCTGGCTTGCGCGGGGCGCGGCCAACAGGTGATCGTTGAACTGGATGAACTGGAGCCCTTGCTGGCCAACATTGACGATCAGGACCTGGCGTTGTGGGGGCTGGTGCTGGAGGAAGACCTCAGTGAAGTCGAAACTTTCAGCGTCGGCCAAGTGCGTGTCGCCGGCCTGACCTGCAGCTACTTCGGCACCCAGCAACTGACCCTGGACCACCAAGGCACCGAGGTTTACGGAGGTTCCGATCTGGTGGTGGTGCGCGGCGACTATCATGCCTTGTTGCAACTACCGCTGGAGGACCACCTGCGCCTTGCCGTCAACCAGGCCCTGACCTATGAGCATGCGGCCGAGCAGCACTTCCCTGGCTTCATCGCCTCCCGGCGCAACTACGACATCGCCCGCGGCAAAAACCATGAGGGCCATGTGCGCAGTGGCGTGCTCGAACAATCGTGGCGTCTGGGCGGCGCCAGCAGCGCAGAGCTACTGGCCCTACAGGCCTTTGCCGATGACCCGGCACTGCAACGGGTGCATGCCTCCACCCACGAAATATTCGGCACGCCCAACCTTCCCACTGACGCCACCCTCTTCTATCAAGGAAACGACAGTGAACTCGGACAATTCTGCAAATACGCGCGGATTCGCGAGCATGGCCATTCTGAGTGAAACCATCGAGCTGCAGGTCGAGGATGAAAGCATTACCGGCACTCTGGTCAGCCCCGGCAGCAAGATGCCCGGCATCCTTTTCGTACATGGTTGGGGCGGCAGCCAGCAACGCGACCTTGCCCGGGCCCGGCACATCACCGGCTTGGGATGTGTCTGCATGACCTTTGACCTGCGCGGTCACGAAAAAACCGAAAGCCAGCGCCTCACCGTAACCCGCGAACAGAATCTCAAAGACCTGCTGGCAGCTTACGATCGCCTGGTCAGCCATCCCGCCGTAGACAGCAGCGCCATAGCCGTCATTGGCAGCAGCTACGGTGGTTATCTGGCCACCCTGCTGACACTGCAACGGTCAGTGAAATGGCTGGCCCTACGCGTACCCGCATTGTACTGGGACGAGGAATGGGACACGCCCAAACAAACGCTGGACCGTCAACGCCTGAATGCCTACCGCCAACGCCTGCTCGGCCCCAGTGACAATCGTGCACTGGCCGCTTGCGCGCAGTTCGCGGGTGACGTGCTGCTGGTGGAGTCTGAACAGGATGACTATGTGCCGCACACCACGCTGATGAGCTATCGCTCGGCCTTCATCAGCGCCCATTCACTGACCCACCGCATAGTCGATGGTGCCGACCACGCACTATCGAGTGAAGAAAGCCAAAAAGCCTACAGTTCGATCCTCGCTTCGTGGGTCAGCGAGATGGTGACGGGTGCACGCCTGGACCGCTATCCCCACTACGCCCCCTGGTATGCCTGAAGATGGCCTTGTGAAAAACTGACCGTTCAAATCACCACATTGCGTACGAAACGCGTCGGCACGTCACCATCGTTGCGGTAGGCGTACAGGCAGTTACTGGGGAACACGTGAAACTGGCCCACGTGCAGGCAGTGTTCGGTCTGCTCAATGATCAGGGTCAGTTGCCCTTCGGCCACATAGATCTGTTCGCTCCAGCCCTCGGCATCGGCTTCACTGGTGTAGCACTCACCCGGCGCCAGCGTCCACTCCCAGATCTCCACCTCTCGCCGCGCGGCGCTGCTGGCCAGGAGCACCGCTTTGCTCTGGGGATGCTCACCGGCCCAGGCCAGCTCGTCGATGCGGCTGGTATCGCGCTGGTCGGGCGCCTGGATCAGCCGGCTGAAGGCGACCCCCAACGCTTCGGCTATCAGGTCGAGCGTCGTCAGGCTGACGTTCTTGTCACCGGCCTCGATCGCCACCAGCATGCGCCGGCTGACCCCTGAGCGCTCGGCCAAGGCACTCTGGCTCATCCCCACTGCATTGCGCAGGCCACGAACGTTGAGGCTCACATGCTGCAGCACCGAAGCACGGTGCGCGGAATCTTTGTGCACTATATTGCTCACTTTCACCGGTTGCGCAGTATACTGCCCACTTTGCGGCGATTGTGCGCTGCCCCTTCAGAGTAAGCAAGACCATGAGCCAACCGATGAACCGCCAGCAAACCACCGTCTCCTTGCGCCTGAGCAAAGCCGAGGTGGTACTGGTGTTCATCACCATGCTGTGGGGCGGCACCTTCTTGCTGGTGCACAACGTCATGACCGTGAGTGGCCCTATGTTCTTCGTCGGCCTGAGGTTCGCTGCAGCGGCCTTGTTCGTGGGGCTCGTCTCGGTACGCGCGCTGCCTGGGCTGACATTCACCGAAATGAAGGCTGGCGTGCTGATCGGCGCGACCATCATGCTGGGTTATGGTTTGCAAACCATGGGCCTGCAAACCATCAGCAGCAGCCAGTCGGCCTTTATTACTGCACTGTATGTTCCCTTCGTACCGCTGTTGCAATGGCTGGTGCTTGGCCGCCGTCCAGGGCTCATGCCAAGCCTGGGTATCTGCCTGGCGTTCCTCGGCCTGATGCTGCTAGCTGGCCCCGAAGGCGGGTCCCTGCATTTCAGCGAGGGTGAAGTGGTGACATTGGTGAGTGCCGTGGCCATCGCCGCTGAGATCATTCTGATCAGCCGGTATGCCGGACAGGTCGATGTGCGCCGCGTCACCGTTGTGCAACTGGCCACCGCCTCGCTGCTCTCGTTCCTGATGATCGTACCGACGCAGGAGCCCATCCCCGACTTTTCCTGGCTGTTGCTGCTCAGCGCACTGGGCCTGGGCGCCATGAGTGCCGTGATCCAGGTGGCGATGAACTGGGCGCAAAAATCAGTATCGCCTACCCGCGCCACCCTGATCTACGCCGGCGAGCCGGTGTGGGCCGGGATCGTCGGCCGCCTCGCCGGCGAGCGTCTGCCCGGGGTGGCCTTGCTCGGCGGGCTGCTGATCGTCATCGCCGTGGTGGTGAGCGAACTCAAAGTTCGACGCCATCGCCCGGCCAGCGAAGCGCTCGAGCTGGAGGGCGAACGCGAAGGCGGCCTGTAAAACAGCGAACAGCAGCTATGCTCTGTAAGAAACTGTTATAAAAAAACCGCCTGTCACACCTTGTTTGTATGATTCTGCGACAGCTTGCGTGTTGGTGATCAACCGCTCGGCACGTATGATCCTTGACAAACCTTTCCAGAATAGAACGCTATGTCCTTGATAGTGCTACTGCTTCTGCCGTTCGTGGGCAGTTGCCTGGCAGCTGTGCTGCCGCACAACGCACGTAACGCCGAGTCCATCCTGGCTGGGCTCGTGGCCCTGGTCGGTACCGTTCAGGTAGCACTGCTATACCCCCAGGTTGCCCACGGCGGTGTAATCCGCGAAGAGTTCCTCTGGTTGCCAAGCCTGGGCCTGAACCTGGTCCTGCGCATGGACGGCTTCGCCTGGCTGTTCTCGCTGCTGGTGCTGGGCATAGGCACCCTGGTGTCGCTGTATGCGCGCTACTACATGTCGCCACAGGACCCGGTACCACGCTTCTTTGCCTTCTTTCTGGCGTTCATGGGCGCCATGCTCGGCCTGGTAATCTCAGGCAACCTGATCCAGCTGGTGTTTTTCTGGGAGCTGACCAGCCTGTTCTCGTTCCTGCTGATCGGCTACTGGCACCACCGCGCCGACGCCCGACGCGGCGCCTATATGGCGTTGATGGTGACCGGTGCCGGCGGCCTGTGCCTGTTGGTCGGCGCCTTGTTGCTCGGCCATGTGGTGGGCAGCTATGACCTGGACAAAGTGCTGGCTGCTGGTGAGACCATTCGCCAGCACGCGCTGTATCCAGTGCTGCTGCCGCTGATCCTGGTCGGCGCATTGAGCAAGAGCGCGCAGTTCCCCTTCCAGTTCTGGCTACCTCATGCCATGGCCGCACCCACCCCGGTTTCAGCTTATCTGCACTCGGCGACCATGGTGAAAGCCGGGGTGTTCTTGCTGGCACGGCTGTGGCCGGTGCTTTCGGGCACCGAAGAGTGGTTCTGGATCGTCGGCGGCGCGGGGGCCATAACCTTGCTGCTGGGTGCTTTCGCAGCGATGTTTCAGAATGATCTCAAGGGTCTGCTGGCTTATTCGACCATCAGCCACCTGGGCCTGATCACGCTGCTGTTGGGCTTGAACAGCCCGCTCGCGGCAGTGGCCGCGGTGTTTCACATACTCAACCATGCCACGTTCAAGGCTTCGCTGTTCATGGCCGCCGGGATCATCGACCACGAAAGCGGCACCCGCGACATCCGCCGCCTCAGCGGGCTGATCCGGCTGGTGCCGTACACCGCGACCCTGGCGATGGTGGCCAGCGCCTCGATGGCCGGCGTGCCATTGATGAACGGCTTCCTGTCCAAGGAAATGTTCTTCGCCGAAACCGTGTTCATCAGCTCCACGGCCTGGGTCGAAGCCACGCTGCCAGTGATAGCTACCCTGGCCGGCACCTTCAGCGTGGCCTACGCCTTGCGCTTCACCGTCGACGTATTCTTTGGCCCTGCCGCCCAAGACCTGCCTCACACACCTCACGAACCGCCTCGCTGGATGCGCGCACCCGTCGAACTGCTGGTTCTCACCTGCCTGGTGGTGGGCATTTTCCCTGCCCAGTCGGTTGGCCCCTTGCTGGCCGCTGCAGCCCTTCCAGTGGTGGGTGGTACGCTGCCCGAGTACAGCCTGGCTATCTGGCACGGCTGGAATGCCCCGCTGATCATGAGCCTGGTGGCCATGAGCGGCGGTATCGTGCTCTACCTGCTGTTGCGCAAGCAGTTGCGCCGAGGGCGCTTCCCGTATCCCCCCCTGATCGAGCGGTTCAATGGCAAGCGCCTGTTCGAGCACGGCCAGGTGCACCTGATGTTACTGGCCAGGCGCATCGAGGGGCTGCTGACCACTCGCCGCCTGCAAGCGCAACTGTTCATGCTGGTGCTCGCCGCCTTCCTCGCGGGGCTCACACCCATGCTGTACAGCGGCCTGAGCTGGGGCGACCGCCCGAAAATCCCGGGGTCAGGTGTGTTCGTCGCCCTCTGGGTGATCGCTATCGCCTGCGCCATCGGCGCGGCCTACCAAGCCAAGTATCACCGCTTGGCGGCCTTGATCATGGTCGGCGTCTGCGGCCTCATGACCTGCATCACCTTCGTCTGGTTCTCCGCACCTGACCTGGCACTGACCCAACTGGTCGTCGAGGTGGTCACCACGGTCCTGATCCTGCTTGGCCTGCGCTGGTTGCCGCGGCGTATCGAAGGTGTCTCGCCGCTGCCCGGGAGCCTCGACCGCGCCCGCATGCGGCGCCTGCGCGACCTGCTGCTGGCGATCCTGGTCGGCGGTGGCATGGCGCTGCTGTCCTACGCCATGCTGACACGACCTACGCCGAACGACATTTCTTCGTTCTATCTGAGCCGGGCATTGCCACAAGGTGGCGGTACCAATGTGGTCAACGTGATGCTGGTTGACTTCCGCGGCTTCGACACACTGGGCGAGATCACCGTGCTGGTGGCCGTCGCCCTGACCGTATTCGCCCTGCTGCGCCGCTTCCGCCCACCCAAGGAGAGCATGCAGTTGCCCGCTCAGCAGCGCCAGCTTGCACCTGACGTGGTCACCGACCTGATCAACCCGCGCCATGCCACCGACACAGCTTTGGGCTTCATGATGGTGCCTGCAGTGCTGGTACGGCTGCTGCTGCCGATCGCCCTGCTGATCTCGATGTACCTGTTTATGCGCGGCCACAACCAGCCTGGCGGCGGCTTTGTCGCGGGGCTGGTGATGTCGGTGGCATTCATCCTCCAGTACATGGTCGCAGGCACCCAATGGGTCGAGGCCCAGATGAGCCTGCGCCCACTGCGCTGGATGGGCACCGGGTTACTCTGTGCGACCCTGACCGGGGGCGGCGCCATGCTGCTGGGCTACCCGTTCCTGACCACCCATACCGCCCACCTGCACCTGCCAGTGCTCGGCGATGTGCACGTGGCCAGCGCGCTGTTCTTCGACGTCGGCGTGTACACCGTGGTGGTCGGTTCGACCCTGCTGATCCTCACTGCCCTGGCCCACCAGTCGGTGCGAGCCTACCGCCCGGGTAATCCGTCGAAACCCAGCCAAGCAGGAGCCGCCTGATGGAAGAAGTCATTGCAGTCGCCATCGGCGTACTGGCCGCATCGGGCGTGTGGCTCATCCTGCGCCCTCGGACCTACCAGGTGATCATGGGCCTGTGCCTGCTATCGTACGGCGTCAACCTGTTCATCTTCAGCATGGGCAGCCTGTTCATCGGCAAGGAGCCGATCATCAAGGAAGGCGTGACCCAGGACCTGCTGCACTACACCGACCCGCTGCCCCAGGCACTGGTTCTGACGGCCATCGTCATCAGCTTTGCCATGACCGCCTTGTTCCTGGTGGTGCTGCTGGCCTCTCGCGGCCTGACCGGCACCGACCATGTGGATGGCCGGGAGCGTGAAGAATGAGCGAGATGAGCCGACTGATCATCGCCCCCATTCTGCTGCCGCTGCTGACCGCCGCAGTGATGCTGATACTGGGCGACAAGCACCGCCTGCTCAAGGCCCGCCTCAACCTGCTGTCGACCTTCAGCGGGCTGATCATCGCCGTCAGCTTGCTGTTGTGGGTGCGCGTCCAGGGCCAGGCGGAATCGATTGGCGTGTATCTGCCGGGCAACTGGCCCGCGCCTTTTGGCATCGTGCTGGTGGTTGACCACCTTTCGGCGCTGATGCTGACGTTGACCGGGGTCATCGGTATCAGCGCCCTGCTGTTCGCTCGCGCCCGCTGGGACAGCGCCGGCGCCAGCTTCCACGCACTGTTCCAGATCCAGTTGATGGGCCTGTATGGCGCCTTCCTGACCGCCGACCTGTTCAACCTTTTCGTCTTTTTCGAAGTGCTGCTCGCGGCCTCTTATGGCCTGCTGCTGCACGGTTCGGGACGAGCGCGGGTGCGCGCCGGCCTGCATTACATCGCCATTAACCTGTTCGCCTCTTCGCTGTTTCTGATTGGCGCCGCGATGCTTTACGGTGTGACCGGCACCCTGAACATGGCCGACCTCGCGCTGAAAGTACCGTTGGTGCCCGAGGCCGACCGTGGTTTGCTGCACGCGGGCGCGGCAATCCTGGCCGTAGCCTTCCTGGCGAAGGCCGGCATCTGGCCGCTGAATTTCTGGCTGGTATCGGCGTATGCCTCGGCCAGTGCACCCGTCGCCGCATTGTTCGCCATCATGACCAAGGTCGGCTTGTACGCTGTATTGCGGCTCTGGTCCCTGTTGTTCTCGGGCCAGGCCGGTGCATCGGCGCATTTCGGTGGGCAATGGCTGATCTACGGGGGCTTGGTCACCCTTGCCATCGCAGCCGTATCGATCCTTGCCGCACAGCGACTGGAGCGCATGGCGGCACTGAGCATACTGGTTTCGGCAGGCACCCTGCTGGGCGCGATCGGCTTCGCCCAGCCGGCCCTGACGGGTGCGGCCCTGTTCTATCTGGTCAACTCAACGTTGGCACTGTGTGCCCTGTTCCTGCTCGCCGAACTGGTGGAACGCTCTCGCTCGGCCAACGAGCCGCCGCTGGAAGACGAAGAAGGCAGCATGCCCTCGCCACTGGAATCACTGCACCCGCCCAAAGGGATCAACCTCGACGATGAGCAGAAGGCCGTGATCGGCCAGATCATTCCCTGGACCATGGCGTTCCTGGGCCTGAGCTTCATTGCCTGCGCCTTGCTGATCATCGGCATGCCACCGCTGTCTGGCTTCGTCGGCAAACTCAACTTGATCAGTGCGCTGTTCAACCCACTGGGGTTGGGGGTGCCGAACGAACGCCCGCTGTCCGCAGCCGGCTGGGCGCTGGTAGTTCTGCTCGTCCTGTCTGGCATGGCCTCGCTGATCGCTTTCGGCCGCGTGGGCATCCAGCGCTTCTGGAAGCCTGAAGAGCGCCCCTCTCCAGTACTGCGGCGCTATGAATGCCTGCCGATCGTGATTTTGCTGGGCCTGTGCATCATGCTCAGTTTCCGGGCCGAGCCCCTGCTACGATACACCCAGGACACGGCTGCCAGCCTGCAGGCCCCTGACACCTACATCAAGGCCGTGATGGCCGCGCAGCCGATACCCGGCCCGACCACGCTCGACGCACAGGTGCAGCCATGAGCCGACTTTTCCCCGCACCGCTGCTGTCTGTCGCGCTGTTCGTACTGTGGCTGCTGCTGAACCTCTCGCTAAGCCCGGGCAACCTGCTGCTCGCCGCCGCGCTTGGCATTCTGGCGCCGCTGCTGATGGCGCCACTGCGCCCCCAGCACGCCCGCGTGCGCAGGCCGCTGATGGTCGTAAAGCTGCTGGGCCGCGTGGGCATCGACGTCATCCAGTCCAACCTGCAAGTCGCCTTCAGCGTTTTGCGCGCCGGGCAACACCCGCCTCGCTCAGCCTTTGTCCATATCCCACTGGACCTGCGCGATGCCCACGGCCTGGCAGCACTGTCGATGATCACCACCGTAGTGCCCGGTACCGTCTGGTCAGAGCTGGCACTGGACCGTAGCGTCCTGCTGCTGCACGTGTTCGACCTCAAGGATGAAAACGCCTTCATCGAGCACTTCAAACACGCCTACGAACGACCGCTGATGGAGATTTTCCAATGACAGGCCTGCTAGCCTACGCAGTGCTCGCCAGCTTGTTCATCTTTGCCCTGGCCATGGGCCTGACGCTGATCCGGCTGTTTCGCGGCCCCTCCGCCCAGGACCGGGTACTGGCACTGGACTACCTGTACATCCTGGGCATGCTCATGATGCTGGTACTGGGGATCCGCTATGCCAGCGATACCTACTTTGAGGGTGCGCTATTGATTGCACTGTTCGGCTTTGTCGGCTCGTTTGCCTTGGCCAAGTTCCTGCTGCGTGGCGAGGTAATAGAATGACCGAGGTTCTTGAATTACCGCTCTGGCTCGAGCTCGTTACCGCCGCCCTGCTGCTGCTCGGCAGCCTGTTCGCGCTGATCGGGGCCATTGGCCTGCTGCGCCTCAAGGATTATTTCCAGCGCATGCACCCGCCAGCCCTGGCCTCGACCATCGGAGCCTGGTGCGTTGCCTTGGCTTCGATCATCTACTTTTCATGGCTCAAGCAAGGCCCGGTACTGCACGCCTGGTTGATCCCTGTTCTACTGTCGATCACCGTACCGGTCACTACCCTGCTACTGGCCAGGGCGGCGCTGTTTCGCAAACGCATGGCCGGGGAAGCGGTACCCGAAGAAGTCAGTAACAGCCAGGAGGGTGGCAATTGAGGTGCGGCAGGCTCATTGCTGGCTGATCCGCTGCAACTCTCGCCGCACCATCGCGACGTAGGGAGGTGGGCCTAATTGATAGAGCTGGGCCGCCACCCAGGTCAACCAGGCCCCCTTCATCTCATCGCGTCGCGCCAGCAAACGTTCTGCCTGTGCCAAGGCCATGGCCTGATGTTGTCGATGGAACGCGGCACGGCCGCCATCCGCCTCTTGCGCCTCGTTCATTCACTCGCCTTGAACGTGGTCAATTCACCCTTGCGCCATTTGGCGACCTTACCGGTCACGGCCTTGAGCAGCTTGCCCAAGCCCTCCTGGACTTGCTGTTGAGCCGCGAACACCAGCATTACGCCTTGGCCTTCACGAAACACGATACCTTCACCTTGCGGCACCGAGACAAAGGCATAGTCCCCGACACCATAGACGTTCAGTTTGATCTCGCGAAAGCGCATTTCCAACTTGCCGCCTTCACGACTGGGCAATACGGCAGCACGAAAGTGATCCCCCACCTTCAATTCCAAACGCTGCTTGTCATCGACTACCAACGCACTCTCGGTGTCGATTTCGGCCATATAGAGGCCTTCGGGACTTTGCTCGGTGACATAAACGAAACGGCCCTGAAACAGCTTGGCCAACTTACCGCGCAAATCGCCAAGGGCGAACAGAGCGTGGGTATCCAGAGTACTGACTGCCAATGAAGTAATCCTCAAATCGGTAACATCCGCCCCCACTCACCATCGGTGAGGCACGGCCCTTTCATTTCGATAGGCGAAAAGAGTAATGAAGCGATGTGCATAACGTCTGTGCCTTCTGGCTATAGAGCATGGAGGAATCTTTACTCCTGCTTGCCAGACTTCGCCCAAAGGACGGGTTTAGGCACATTCCCCAACCGGGAAGCGTAATGTCTTACAACTATTCCGTCAGAAAAGATGCGATAGATAACGCCAGGCCCTTCGGCAGAACGGGCTCTGCAATCCATCAGCGCATTACTGGGAAGGAAATATGCACGAAAACACAGAAACACGTCGAGAGGCAAAGCGCATTTATTCTCGCCTCACACCGCGTTACGTCGTGATACCTGCCGGCATCGAGTTCTTCCACGTCACCGAAAGCGCTACCGGTAGAGTAAAGGGGTTTCGACGTCGCCACCATGATGCCTGCGAGCTGGCCCGTAGCCTCGAAAACTGAACCACAGTCAGGCGGCTCGGCCCTTCTCGAGCTGTTCCAGCCAGGCCACCTGACACACCCGCGCCTCATCACGTGTCGCAAACGCAGGGCCCCGACGTTCACCGTCCACCAGAACCACCCAGCAGACTCGGCGGCCCAATACCTGCAAGGCAGCGGGCACACCTGAGCCAATCATCACGGCTACATCGACTCGGCTATTCATCATTCCCTCCGGAATTTACTTAGCTACCTAACGATACAGCCATGGTACGCCCGACACCCGGCCGAAAAAGCCAACATTGGTATAGCACTATTGCGTCAGCAGCAACGAATCAGCCCGTACCCGCCAGCAAACGCAAAAAGCCCCAAGGATTGCTCCGTGGGGCCTGGCACACAACGCTCGGTCAGATCTGGCGCTGGTGGCGATCGAGCTGCTCGTGGCGCTCCTGGGCTTCGATGCAGTACTTGGTGGTCGGGCTGATCAGCAGACGCTGCAGGCCGATCGGTTCACCACTGTCATCGCACCAGCCGAAGCTTTCGTCAGCGATACGGCCCAAGGCCATTTCCAGCTGCGGCAGCAAACGCTGATCACGTTCGATGGCATTTACCAACCAGTGACGCTCTTCTTCGACCGAGGCCACGTCGGCAGGATCCGACGGGGTATCCAGGCTTTCGATGGTGGCACGGCTCAGCTCGATGCGTTCATGGGTTTCTACTTTCATCGCCTGCAGCAGGCCAGTGAAGAAGGCCAGCTGATCAGCGTTCATGTAGTCATCGGCCGACATGGCCAGCAACTGTTCCTTGGTCATCGATTTCTCTATGAAAAAATGTGCATTTGGGCGATTCGGGTGTCGCCAACGCCTCGGCATTGGCAACAGAATTCTTCAAGCGCCAATCGGCACTCTTTTGCAGGGGGCGGCAGTCTAAGGCCCCACGTCGCGAGGGGCAACACCAATCACGGGGTAATTGACCGAAATGACATGGTTTACGCCTGACGGCATCAAGTTGCCCCCGGACGATGTCACTGGCAGTACATCTTTAAAGCCAAGGCAGATAACCAACCCGGGCGGTTTCATGGCCCCCGCCCCTAGACAGCAAGAAGCAGCCTGGCCCTGATGCAAGGCACCAAGGCCAACACTTATCTGCCAATGGAGATCGAAAAGATACTGCTGCTGCACCGCGAAGGCCTTGACCACCACCGCGCAGCCATCGAACTGCGCTTGACCCGTGCCAACCAGACGGACGAGTGCGTTCACGATGCCGATGCGGCACTGAACATCAAGGCAATCGAAGACCTGTCGGCAACGCTGACAACGCAGGCGGTGGAGCAGAGAACGCAGGCGGGCATGAGACCGAAGTGCATCGCAGCCCGATCGACCTGGCTGCGGCAAAGCGGTACTTCTTCAACCATCAGGCCTGATCATAGGCAGGGGCAGTTTCGCTGCCCCTGCTGGTGCAGCTCAGCAGTCCTTGAACTGAGCCTCACGCTTGGCAATGAACGCCGCCATCCCTTCCTTCTGGTCTTCAGTGGCAAATGCGGCATGAAACACACGGCGCTCGAAACGCACACCTTCGCTCAGCGTGACTTCAAAGGCCCGGTTGACGCTTTCCTTGACCATCATGCTCACCGGGATCGACTTGCCAGCAATGGTTGCAGCCACCTTCAATGCCTCCTGCACCAGTTCGGCCTGTGGCACCACGCGCGCAACCAGGCCTGCCCGCTCCGCCTCCTCAGCCCCCATCAGGCGCCCCGTCAGACACAGCTCCATGGCCTTGGCCTTGCCCACGGCACGGGTCAGGCGCTGGGTACCGCCCATGCCCGGCAGTACGCCCAGGTTGATTTCCGGCTGCCCGAACTTTGCATTGTCGCCAGCCAGGATGAAGTCGCACATCATCGCCAGCTCACAACCACCGCCCAACGCAAAACCCGACACCGCAGCGATAATCGGCTTGCGGCGGTTGGCAATGCGGTCGGCATCGCTGAACAGGTCATCGACGTAGATCTGCGGGTATTTGAGCTCGGCCATTTCCTTGATATCGGCGCCGGCGGCAAAGGCTTTGGCCGACCCCGTCAGCACCACGCAGCCGATATTCGGGTCACGCTCGAGCTGGTCCAGGGCCTGGTTGATCTCACTGACGATCTGCGCGTTGAGCGCATTGAGCGCCTGGGGCCGGTTAAGGGTAATCAGGCCGACCTTACCGTGAATATCCAACAGGATGGTTTCGAATGCCATGCAGACTGCTCCTTCAAAGATTGCGCGCAATGACCATGCGCTGAATGTCGCTGGTGCCTTCGTAGATCTGGCAAACCCGCACGTCGCGGTAGATCCGCTCCAGCGGGAAGTCACTCAGATAGCCATAACCGCCCAGGGTCTGCAAGGCATCCGAACAGACCTTTTCGGCCATTTCCGAGGCAAACAGCTTGGCCATCGACGCTTCCACCAACGCCGGGCGCCCGGCATCACGCAGCGCGGCGGCGTGCAGCACCATCTGCCGGGCCACGGCAATTTTCGTCGCCATGTCGGCCAGGCGGAAGGCCACGGCCTGGTGCTCGATCAGCGCCTTGCCGAAGCTTTGCCGCTCCTTGGCGTAGTCACGCGCCACTACGAACGCTGCACGGGCCATGCCCACGGCCTGCGAGGCAATACCGATGCGCCCGCCTTCAAGGTTGGCCAGAGCGATCTTGTAGCCCTCGCCCTCTGCGCCCAGGCGGTTGGCCACCGGCACATGCACGTTGTCGAAGACGATCTGGCAGGTGTCGGAGGCGTGCTGGCCGAGCTTGTCCTCGACCCGCGCTACCTGATAGCCCGGTGAATCGGTGGGCACGATGAAGGCGCTGATCCCGCGCTTGCCGGCCTCTGGGTCAGTCACGGCAAACACGATGACCACCCCGGCGTTCTGCCCGGAGGTGATGAACTGCTTGCTGCCATTGAGCACATAATGGTCACCCTGCAGGCGCGCACGGGCCTTCAGGCTGCTCGCATCGGAGCCAGCCTGAGGCTCGGTGAGGGCAAAGGCACCCAGCATCGCGCCAGTTGCCAGGGGGGTGAGAAACTGCGCCTTCTGCTGCTCGCTGCCAAAACGCAGGATCGGTACACACCCTACCGAGTTGTGCACGCTCATGATGGTCGAGCAGGCACCATCACCCGCGGCGATTTCTTCCAACGCCATGGCGTAGGCCACGTAACCGGTGTCACTGCCACCCCATTGTTCCGGGACCAGCATGCCGAACAGGCCCAGCTCGGCCATCTCCTCGATGGCCTCCTTGGGGAAGCGGTGTTCCTGGTCCCACTGCCCGGCAAAGGGTTTCAGCCGCTCCTGAGCAAATGCGCGTACTGCATCGGCGATCTGTTGTTGCTCGTCAGTTACCAGCATGGTTCACCTCAGTACAGGCATTCGACGGCCATGGCCGTGGCCTCGCCGCCGCCAATGCAGATGGCCGCCACGCCGCGGCGCAGGTTGTTCTGGCGAAGGGCCGACAGCAAGGTCACCAGGATGCGTGCGCCGGAAGCACCGATCGGGTGGCCAAGGGCGCAGGCGCCGCCGTGGATGTTGACCTTGTCGTGCGGCAGGTCAAGGTGTTTCATGGCAGCCAGCGTGACCACGGCGAAGGCCTCGTTGATCTCGAACAGGTCGACCTCTGCCAGGTTCCAACCGGTGCGTTTCATCAACCTGTCGATGGCCCCGATCGGCGCAGTCGGGAATAGCGCCGGGGTGTCTGCGAAGGCCGCGTGGCCGTGGATGACTGCCAGGGCTTTGAGGCCGCGCTTGTCGGCTTCGGAGCGGCGCATCAGGACCAGCGCCGCAGCACCGTCGGAGATCGAACTGGCGTTGGCGGCGGTCACCGTCCCCCCTTCACGGAAGGCAGGCTTGAGCTGCGGGATCTTGTCCAGGCGCGCCTTGGGCGGCTGCTCGTCGTCCTTGATGACGCGCTTGTCCTTGCCCTCGGTGACTTCCACCGGCACGATCTCGGCGGTAAAGCGGCCGCTGCGGATCGCGTCCTGGGCACGGGTCAGCGAGGCAATGGCGAACTGGTCCTGGGCTTCACGGCTCAAGCCTGTGGCCTGGGCGCAGTCTTCGGCGAAGGTGCCCATCAGGCGGCCCTTGTCATAGGCGTCTTCCAGGCCGTCCATGAACATGTGGTCGATGATCCTGCCGTGGCCCATGCGGTAGCCGCCACGGGCTTTGTCCAGCAGATACGGGGCGTTGCTCATGCTCTCCATGCCGCCCGCCACCACCACGTCCGCGGTCCCGGCCAACAGCAGGTCATGGGCCATGATCGCGGCCTGCATGCCCGAGCCGCACATTTTGTTCAGGGTGGTGCAGGTGGTGTGCTTGTCCAGCCCGGCACCCAGTGCGGCCTGGCGCGCTGGCGCCTGGCCCAGGCCGGCCGGTAGCACGCAGCCAAACAGCACTTGCTCGACACTGGCGGCATCGATGCCGGCACGCTCCACGGCACCACGAATGGCCGCGCTGCCCAGCTGTGGCGCGGTCAGGCTTTTCAGATCGCCCTGCAGGCCGCCCATGGGCGTGCGCACGGCGCTGACGATAACGATCGGATCATTGGCGAGGGTCATGTTCACGCTCCTTACTTGGCAGCCATGCGCAGTGCACCGTCGAGGCGGATCACCTCGCCGTTGAGCATGCTGTTCTCGATGATGTGACGGGCCAGCGCCGCGTATTCCTGCGGGCGGCCCAGGCGTGGTGGGAACGGCACACCGGCAGCCAGCGAAGCACGTACCTCTTCGGTCATGCCAGCCATCATCGGCGTTTCGAAGATGCCCGGAGCGATGGTCATCACACGGATGCCAAAGCGTGCCAGTTCGCGAGCGGCCGGCAAGGTGAGGCTGGCAATGGCGCCCTTGGAGGCAGCGTAGGCAGCCTGACCGATCTGGCCGTCGTAGGCAGCGATGGAGGCGGTGTTGATGATCACCCCACGCTCGCCCGCCTCATCGGCGGCCCCTTCGGCCATGGCTGCAGCGGCCAGGCGCAGCAAATTGAAGCTGCCGATCAGGTTGACGTTGATGACCTTGGCGAAGCTGGCAAGGCCATGCGGGCCCTGTTTGCCCAGCACCTTCTCGGCGCCGACGATGCCGGCGCAATTGACCAGGCCATGCAAGCTGCCAAAGGCGCTGACGGCTGCGTCGACGGCCGCCTGGGCAGCCTGCTCGTCGCTGATGTCGGCCACGGCGAAGCGGGCGTTGTCACCCAGTTCACGGGCCTTGGCCTCGACGGCCTGAGCGTTGAGGTCGACCAGCATGACCTTGGCGCCAGCCTCGACCAGCATCTGCGCAGTGGCAGCACCCAGCCCGGAGGCGGCACCGCTGACAATGAAGTGTTTATTGGCTATCTGCATGATCGGTTTCCTTTCAGGCGCTGGCAGGGGTGGCCTGTTGCGCGTGTTGTTTGGCGACTTCCTGGTTGCGCAGGATGAAGCGTTGCAGCTTGCCGCTCGGGGTCTTGGGCAGCTCGCTGACGAATTCGATTTCGCGGGGGTAGGCATGGGCATACAGGCGCTGGCGCACATGCTGACGCAGCGCTTCTTCCAGTTCGGCGCAACCGACGACGCCCTGGGCCAGCACCACGAACGCCTTGATCAGCTCGGTCCGTTCCGGGTCCGGCTTGCCGATGACGGCGGCCTCGACCACCGCAGGGTGCTCGATCAACGCGCTCTCGACGTCGAACGGCCCGACGCGATAGCCGGAGGTGGTAATCACATCATCGCTGCGGCCAACGAAGCTGATGCTGCCATCCGCGTTGAGCTCGACGGTGTCACCACTGAGGTAGTACTTGCCGATGAACGCTTTGGTCGGCAGCCCGTGGTAGCCAGCGAACCAGCAAAGTGGCGATTGCTCGCGGTCGACGGCAAGGATGCCCGGCTGGCCGACCGGCAGTTCTGCGCCCTGCTCGTCCAGCACCACAATGCGATGGCCGGGGACGGCGAAGCCGGCAGACCCCAGGTGCACGGGGTGTGAAAGGCCGTGGTGGTTGCACAGCACCATACCCAGTTCGGTCTGGCCGTAATGGTCGTGGATGGTCACGCCCAGCTCATTGGCGAACCAGCGGATCACCTCGGGGTTGAGCGGCTCACCGGCACTGCTGACTGCGCGCAGGCGGCCCTTGACGGGCGCCGAGAAAGCACTGCCGGCCGCAATCAGCATGCGGTACGCAGTGGGCGAGCCTGCCAGGTTGGTGATACCGAGCTTGTCGATCACCCGCGCGCAGCTTTCGACGCTGAACGGGCCATCGTAGAACGTGGTGGCGTGGCCCAGTGACAACGGGCCGGTAACTGCGTAATACAGGCCATAGGCCCAACCCGGGTCGGCCAGGTTCCAGAAGTTGTCTTCGCTGCGCAGGTCGATGGCGTCGCGCATGTAGCCCTGAAACGCGACAATGGCACGCAGCGGCACCTCCAGCGGTTTCGCCGGGCCGGTGGTGCCTGAGGTGAACATCAGCAAGAACGGATCGTTACCTGTGCGCATTACCGGTTCGCAGTCGCTCGGGGCGCCCGCCAGGCACTGCTGGTAGTCCAGCTCGCCGGCGCGGGCATTGACCGTGATGATGGTCGGGCAGGCCTGCACCTCGTCCAGCTTGCCACGGTTGAGGCTGTCGGTAACGACTACGCGGGCATGCGACTGCTCAAGGCGGTGCTCGATAGCCTTGGGGCCAAACGCAGTGAACAGAGGCTGGTACACAGCGCCAAGGCGCCAGGTGGCGAGGATGGTGACAAGAAGCTCGGGAGTACGTGGCATCAGCCCAGCCACCCGATCACCGGGGCCCACGCCGTGGGTTCTGAGCACATTGGCAAAACGCGCAGACTGCGCCTTGAGCTGGTCGAAACTGAACCGCGCCGTGTTGCCATCGCGGTCTTCGTGAATCAGCGCCAGCTTGCCGGCACCGGCATGGCGGTCACAGCATTCGACACAGGCATTGAGGGCTTGGAGGTCGCCATGCAGCGCCGCGGCAGCAGCCTGGCCTTGGTCGAACGCACGAGCAGCCTCGATGTAATCGCGCATCGTCGGACTCCTGGTTTCTTGTTTTTGGTGTTAACCATCGGTCCGACGATGTTCGCGCCGCTCAAGCAAGGCGGCAATGGCCAAAGCTGTCAATCTGGATGACTGGTTTGGCCGCCTTGGCCGTCAGCCGTCTCCACGGCCCAGCCCATGCAAGTAAGACTCGGTCAAACCTGCCAGCAGCCGCTCTGCATCGCGCTGTTCTTGGTCGTCCAGATCAGCGAGCTGCGAACGCAGCTGATCGGCCGGGATGGGTGGCCGGACAACGCGCAAGTTTGCCCTGCGCTGCAGATAGTCGGCATTGAGCGCTTCGAACAGCGGCCGGTGCTGTTCACGAAGGCAGGTTTGCCAGAACAGTCGGCTCAACAGGCTTTGGCTCAGCGCCTCGATCGTTTCACTGGCGAGCACAGCGGCAAGCACGTCATTGACTTGCTCATCGCTCACCCCGGCGGAGTCCGGGTAGCGCATCGCTCGTGGTTGGCCCGGCAAATCAAGGCGCTCGCGCAAACGCACCCGGTATGCCAACGACACGGCTGAACGCCCCACGTGTTCACCCTCGGCGCCCAGGCGCATGATCGCCCGGCTGGCCTGCTGCCATACCAGGTCAAGCCGAAATAGTTGCCGGCCGAATGCCATCAATCGTCCCCGCTGCGTCGGGTCTCGCGCATCGGTTTCAGCCTGGGCCAGCAAGACCCTCACATGAATATCACTGAAAATGTCACGGACCATGTCCGTGCACGAAACCGGTTGGCTGGCCACTTCAAAAACGCGTATGCGCAACGCCGGGTTGCTCTCGACCGCCTGCAACGCGGCCCATACATCCCGCGCAAGCGCATCCCGGCCGCCATCAGCAATGGCCGGGGCATAATCAGCCGTATGCTCCAGCCACGCCAGAATACGGAAGAAGCTCGCGCTGCCCGGTTCGGCCACCAGGCCGTCCCACAGCAACCCGCGCGCTGCTTGATCGGTTTCGGCGACATGCCCCAGCCACAAGGCTCGGGCACGGGGCAAGTCGACCCTTGCCATCGATTCTGGCAAATGTCCGTGTTCCTCGATGGGGTCCAGCACGTACAGCCGTTGCAATTGCGCCCGCCTTAGCGGGTTCCGGTCGACGACCAGCCCCCGGCGCCAGGCATGAGGCATTGCCAGCAACGCCTGCGGTGGTTCGCGCAACTGGTTGTCGCTCAGGTCGCAGTGCACCAACTGGCCGCACAGCTCGAGCCGGCTGGGCCAGGCTCCCAGCCGGCAGTGGCGCAGGTTCAGATGAGTCATTGCCGAGAAATGGTTGAAGTCCAGATAAAGGTGCTCCAGCCGGTTGTAGCTCAGGTCAAGATGGGACAAGGCAGTCATTGCCTGCAGCACACCGACGGTCTGCGCGTTGAAGCGGATCTGGTTATGCGCCAGGCGCAAGCGCTGTAGTTGCGGCAGGTAAGCGATCCCGAGCGGGATGTTGCGCAACCGGTTGAAACTCATGTCAAGCTCGGTCAGCGCAGTAAATGGGCGCAAGAAGTCCACTGGCACCAGATCGACCGCCGAGTTTTGCAGACTCAGGCGGGTTACACGGTGGAAATCGATGACACCCGGTAGGTCCGGCAAACTGTTGAGCAACATGCCGCTCAGGGACAAGTTCTGGCCTGTTGCTGTACCCGCATCGTCGTAAATCCAGTCCCCCTGCAAACGCCAAGCCCGCAGAATGGCGTCGGCCACTCGCCGCCGGAGTACCCGTCGCCGTGCGTCCAATTGAGCACTGCTCCATCGGTTGAGGTGGCGAATCAACTGATCATGGTCATCCTCAAGCTCGACGAGGCGTTCATAGGCCGGCCGCTGCCCGCTTGCAAGAAGCGCCTGCTCCTGGTCCAGTTGCGCCTCATCCAGCCCGGGATAAAGCTGACGCAAACGCTCGCGAATGCGCGCAGGGAACGAACGGCTGTCGCCCTCGGCACGGCCACTGAGCGGATAGCCAACACGCCCGTCCGGCAAGCGTCGTCCTGGGTTGAACCACTGAGCCTGAGCCGGCCATTGCAAGAGCTCAGCCACCTCGCGGTGCGTGGCAGGAAGCCTGGCCAGCAGTCGCTGGCGTAGCTGTGGACCGGCGTCGGCCTGGGCCATACCCAAGGCCGCGCGATGCTCAGGCGCCAACACCGCGGCAAGCATTTCATACAGGCTCGCCGGGTTGCCAGGGCCGAACGGCAACCCGCGCCCCAAGCCATCGTAAAGGTGGAACTGCCCGTCTTTACGCACCACGATCCTGCGCACGAAAGGGTCGACAGCGGTGCCAACGACCTTTAGCAGCCGCCCGTGCGGGCCGGTATCGCGCAACTCGATGCTCAGCGCCTCGCAACTCACGCCTGCGTTGTTTTCCATCTCGCCCTGAAGCAGGGTGAGCGCCAGTTGGCCAGTGTCGTTGCAATAGCTGGCGGGCAGGTAAAGCCCCTCGAGCGTACGATTCAACCTGGCCAAGCGCAGCAGGGAGCGGGCTTTGTTTGCCAGCCCCAGCGTCACGTGCCCAGCTGACGTCGCCACGAAGCGTTCACCCTCGCTGGCCTGGGTGGCCAGTGCCTGCGCATAGGCTTGCGGTAAACCGGCGAAGTCACGTTTTATCAAGGGCAGCAGGGCGTCGTCGACAGCCGGTGGCGTGCTCAGTTGTTCGAGAAGAGGCCCCTGCAGCGCAGCGCGCTGACGCAACAGGACATCGATGTCGGTACTGGCGGAACGGGCCTGGCACCACTCCAGCAATGCATTGTCCTGTGTGGCCAGCGAGTAGCTGGCCAGGCGCGTGAAGAACGACTCGATACGTGCATGGGCCTCGAAGCGCCGCAACGTCTCACGCAGGTTTACAGGCGCCGGCCGGTTTTCGACCAGCACGCCCCGCAACTCCTCGGCATCCATACCGGCAACCCGCAGCACTTGCGCCGCCTGCTGTGCATCAATGACCGGATGCTGCGGCCACAGGGTGTCGAGCATCCAGCGCACGTCGCTCCAGCGTTGCGGCTGGTCGCGCAGCAGTCGCCAGCCGCGCTCGCCGTTGTGCAGTACCGTTGGCCCGTACGCCTTGTCCACACCAGGATGACGCAAGCGGTATGGGGCTTCAGGCTCACTGCGCTGTACTTCATAGTAACGCTGGCCCCTGCGCATCCAGCGCCTGTTGCCATCGCCATAGAGGCCATCGTCACGCAGGGCGATGGTGCCGGGATTGGACGCGTAGGCGGTGATGTCATCGGAACACAACAGGCCACGCCGTCCCCCCACGTTCACAGGCTGCAAGCCATCGACAAAGCTGCTGCGCAGAAAACTCACGGCGGCGGCGGTCACCCCTGTGGCAGCCACTGTCTCGGCGACCCCCAGCATGTGTTCCAGAGCCTCGTGCTGATGCCCCCGGACCCAGTCCTCGACGCCCTCGAAGACTTCGCCAAGCGTCTGCGCCACCAGTTGGCCCAGCAGCAGCGCGCCGACGACAGGGATGAACAGCCCAGCCAGGTTGAACAAGTCAAGGCCGGCAGCATGCCAGGCCGCATGGCGAGCGCGGGCGGCAGCCGTATCAGCGTCTGCTGTGGGTACCAGTAACAGCCTGGCATCGTCCTTGACTCGCTGCAGCTGTTGCGCGGCCAGCGCGGCGAACAGGTCGCCAGGCGCAGTAGCGCCCTTGAGCGCCAGATCGGGCCTTGCATCCCTGAGGCGTCCGCTGAGCACACCTGCGACGCTTGCCCGATGCCGCAAGCTGATGAGCTGAAGGAAATAGTCCCGGTAGGCCTTCTCTTGCAAGGCTGCAACCATCGCAGTGTTCATCGCCTCGGTGGAGTCGAAGCGGCGAAGGGCCTGCACCGGATCACTGGGCAGGTAGACGACCACACCCCGATCATTGCCCACACCGTCGCGCAAGCGAATGAACAGCCCGTCAGCCACGCGTTGGCCCAACATCTCCAGCAAGCCGGGGTAACCGTGCAGACCCGCGTCGGGATGGGCACCACCCCCCTCAACCATCTTGCGCAAGGCTTGCTGCACCTGCTCGTCGATATCACCCTTGAGGGTTGCGACCTGCGCAGCCAGTGCCAGGCCCGAACGCTTGTCCTGGGCAAGAATGTCTTGGGTGGTGGCACTGAAAATACTCCGCAGCTCGGTCTGGTAGAGCTGGCCGACATCCAGCGCACGGCACGTCTCAACCAGTTGCTCGGGCGTGCCGGTCAACAGAGTGTCCCGCCCAGGGGGTACGAGCCCGGTACCCTGAAAAAACGATTCGTCAGGGCCGAAGTTGCTCATCAGCCTGAGCAATCCATTCTGCCGAGCCGCCGAGTAACGGTAAGTCTGTTGGAATGTTCCGGGCAGTGTGCCAATGCGCGGCGATACCTGCAGCCACTCCAGCCCTGCCAGGGTCATGCCTGTGGGCAGCGGCTTGATCAGCACTGCGGACAGGTGTTTCTCGGCGAACTGCTGCAGAGGCTCGAGGGTCAACGTGAGCCCGCGCAGACGGGCCTGGCTGGCGTGGTGGGCGTTGAGGCTGGCGCGCAGGGCGGCGATCTGAGGCTGACTGGCCCGTTTGAGCCAGTCGGGTAGCCTGGCAGCGATGAAGGCATCGGTTGCTTGTTCATGGCGGGTAACAGGGTTCAAGGCGATGGAAGTCATGGGTGTGCCGGGAGCAAAAGATGGGGCTGGCATGCTCGCCAACCGGCACTGGGCAAGGCATGAGGAAATACCACCGTAGCCACCGCCTGAGGTCGCAGTGGCGCCCTTTCAGCCTGCCGCGCCCCGAGCCAGGATCAGCGCACGGTAATGCCCGGGGTTGCAGCCGAACCACTTGCGAAACGCCTTGTAGAACGAACTGCCGTCGGCAAAACCAAGGCGCTCGGCGATTTCCCCCATGGGCGCTTCGGCCTGGCTCAACCAGGCGATGGCCAGCTCACGCCGGACGCTGTCCTTGAGTACCTGGTAGCTCTGCCCCTCCTCCGCCAGTCTACGGCGCAAGGTTGACGGCGACAGGCACAAATCCCGTGCCAGGGCGTCGGCATCCGGCCAATGGGACGGGTCCAGTTGCAGCAGGTCGCTGCGGATGCGCCACGCCAGGCTGGCCGGATCACGGTACTTGACCAGGATGTTGCCAGGCGCTTCGGCCAGAAAGCGCTGCAGGTCCTCGGGGCTGCGGCGCAGTGGCACGTCAAGGCAATCGGCACTGATGATCATGCGGGTGCGCGGCCGCTCGAACTGCAGGTTCTGCGAGAACATCACCCGGTAATCGTCGCAGTACGGCGGCTCGGCACAGCGCAGCTCGATGGCCAGGATGGCAATGCGTCGCCCGGCCAGCCAGCAGGCCACGCCATGCACGATCATCCAGAAGGTGAAATAGGTGAACGCCCGCCGTGGGAGGTCGCGCGGCTCATTGATGACAATCTCGGCCAGGCCCTGCTGGCGCACCAGGCTCGGCTGCAGGTCCTCGAGCATCAGCGAAAGAAACGCCAGCGCGGTTTCCAGGCCCTCGCCCAAGGTTGGCTGAGCCATGCTTGCCCGGCACAGGAACGCCAGGCTGCCGCTGCGCAGGCCGCGCGGGTCCATGGCAAAGAATTCATCGTTGCAGCGCCGCGCCAGCAACCGCCAGAGCCGGGCATAGGCCTGGGCACTGACCCGTGCATCCGGGGCCTGCAACTGCCCGGCGTCGATACCGGCACGGGCCAGCAGCGGCGCATCCGGCTCACCCGCCGGGCAGGTCTGCAACAAGGCCTCACGCACCAGTTGCATGGAAATGGTGTCTTTCTCGCTCATCTGCAGTCCATCAGGTTATGCCGGCATCTCGGCCCGGCTCAAAGGCTGGCCGCCAGGCCCAGGAATGCCTGGATCAAGCGTAACTCACGGCGCCGCTCCAGGCAGCCAACCATGTGCTGGTTGACCAGGCCCTGGCCGCCTAACGGTCGCGCCACCACCCGGGGGTCGTTGGCCACTTCGGTAGACGACACCACGCCGATGCCCAGTTGCGATGCGACTGCCTCGGTGACCGCCTCACGGCTGTCCAGCTCCAGCTGCACCCGGGGCTGCACGCCAGCTGTAGCGCAGGCCTTGTCGAAGGTGCGCCGGGTAGTGGAGCTGGGTTCGCGCAGCACCATGATCTGCTGGTGCAGCTCGGCCAAGGCCAGGTCACCCTCGCCCCCAGCCCAGGCGTGCCCTGCTGGCAACAACGCACACAAGCGGGATTGGCACAGGCTCTGAAGATACAGGCCCTTGCGTGGCTCGATCTCTGTCAGCACCGCCACATCGGCATGCTCGGACAACAGGGCAGCCAGCGTCTCCTGAGCGTTACCCAGACGCAGATTGACCGTAATGCCGGGGTAGCGCTCGCGTAACTGCGCCAGCATGGGCATGACCCGGTGCGGGCCATCGGCAGCCACCTCCAGGCGCCCGGTCAGCAGTTGCCGGTTGGCTTCGAGCATGGCCTGTGCCTCTTCAGCCAGGCCGAACATGGCCCGGGTGATGGCCGCCAGCCGCGTGCCCTCCTCGGTCAATTCCACGCGCCGCGCCGTGCGCCGCAGCAAGGTGATCTGGTAGTGCTCCTCCAGAGCCTTGACGTGCCCGGTCACTGCCGGCTGGCTGATGAACAGGCGCTCGGCAGCACGGGTAAAGCTGCCCTCACGGGCCACTGCATCGAAGGCACGCAGCTGAAACAGGTTCATATTTATCGGCCTGACTTATAGCTGGGATAACAACAAACAATTTGATTGATGGAAGCGCGAATTGCAACCTAGGCCTCGTAGTTTCAGCCCACCGCTTGCGAGGAATAACGGAATGAGCAACGCCCCTATTCTGCTGACCCCAGGTCCCCTGACCACATCACTGCGCACCCGCCAAGCGATGCTGGTGGACTGGGGCTCCTGGGACCGCGACTTCAATCAGTTGACTGCCAGTGTCTGCGAGCAACTGCTGGCAATCATCGACGGCGCCGCCAGCCACCACTGCGTCCCCCTGCAAGGCAGTGGCACCTTTGCCGTGGAAGCGGCCATCGGCACCCTGGTGCCACGCGATGGCAAGGTCCTGGTGCTGATCAATGGGGCTTATGGCCAGCGCCTGGCGAAGATCTGCAACGTGCTGGGCCGCACCTACAGCACCTTCGAAAGCGCCGAAGACCAACCGACCACCGCCGCCGATGTCGACCGCCTGCTGGCTGCCGACCCCGCCGTGACCCATGTGGCGTTGATCCACTGCGAAACCAGCACCGGCATCCTCAACCCGCTGCCCGAGATCGCCCAGGTGATCCAACGCCACGGCAAGCGCCTGATCATCGATGCCATGAGCTCGTTCGGCGCGCTACCCATCGATGCCCGCGAAATCCCTTTCGAAGCGCTGATCGCCGCCTCCGGCAAGTGCCTGGAAGGCGTACCCGGCATGGGCTTCGTCTTCGCCGAAAAAGCCGCCCTGGCCGCTGCCGAGGGCAATGCCCATTCGCTGGCCATGGACCTGCACGACCAGCACGCCTACATGGCCAAGACCGGCCAATGGCGCTTTACCCCACCCACTCATGTGGTCGCGGCCCTGCACGAAGCCCTGCAGCAATACAACGAGGAAGGCGGCCTGCCGGCGCGCCACCGACGCTACGCCGACAACTGCAAGACCCTGCTCGACGGCATGGCCGCCATCGGCCTGCGCAGCTTCCTGCCCGCCGATATCCAGGCGCCGATCATCGTCACGTTCCACGCACCGAACGATGCCCGCTACCAGTTCAAGGACTTCTACGAGCGGGTCAAGGCCAAGGGCTTCATCCTCTACCCGGGCAAGCTGACCCAGGTCGAAACCTTCCGCGTCGGCTGCATCGGCGTGGTCGGTGCCGATGGCATGCAGGCCGCCGTGAATGCCGTGGCCGACGTGCTGCGGGAAATGGAAGTGCTGGACATCTGACCCTTTGCCCACCCGAATTCAGGAATTAGCGCACATGAACTACAACAACCCCACCCAGCTGCAAGCCGCCATCCTCGACTGGGCCGGCACCGTGGTCGATTTCGGCTCGTTCGCCCCCACACAGATCTTTGTCGAAGCCTTTGCCGAGTTCGACGTGCAGGTGTCCATCGAGGAAGCGCGCGGCCCTATGGGCATGGGCAAGTGGGACCACATTCGCACGCTGTGCGACGTGCCGGAAATTGCCGAGCGCTATCGCAACGTGTTCGGCCGCACGCCGACCGACGATGACGTCACCGCCATCTATAACCGCTTCATGCCGCTGCAGATCGAGAAGATCGCCGTGCATTCGGCGCTGATCCACGGCGCTCTGGACACCCTCACCGGCCTGCGCCAGGACGGCTTGAAAATCGGCTCCTGCTCGGGCTACCCGAAAGTGGTGATGGACAAGGTCGTCGAACTGGCGGCACGCAACGGCTATGTCGCCGACCATGTGGTGGCCACCGACGAAACCCCCAATGGCCGCCCCTGGCCGGCACAGGCACTGGCCAATGTGATTGCCTTGGGCATTGATGATGTGGCGGCCTGCGTCAAGGTCGACGACACCGTGCCGGGCATCCTCGAAGGGCGCCGTGCCGGCATGTGGACCGTGGCACTGGTGTGCTCGGGCAACGCGCTCGGGCTGACCTGGGAAGGGTACCAGGCGCTGAGCGCCGAGAAGCTGGAAAGTGAACGCAAGCGAATTCATGAGATGTTCGCAGCGTCACGCCCGCACTACCTGATCGATACCATCAATGACCTGCCCGAGGTGGTCGCCGATATCAACCGGCGGTTGGCCAAGGGGGAGATGCCGCAGACGTTCTGACCGGTGTTCGTTGCTGCTTTCGTCGGCGCCCCGGCTCCCATGACGGCCCCGCTGTTTCATCAACGATGGGGTATCTGTGAGAGCCGGCGTGCCGGCGACAGGGCCGGCTCAGACTGCCCTGTTCAGCTTCACCCAGGAGGCGAACTTATCGATGAAGCCCTGCAGGAAGGGCCGGGTCTTGTCATTGAGCTTGCCACTGTCCTCGAAGAGGCTGGCCGCCCCTCCGATATAAGCTTCGGGCATCTGCATGCAGGGCATGTCGAGAAACACCAGCGACTGCCGCACGGCATGGTTGGCGCCGAACCCGCCAATGGCCCCGGGCGACACGCTCACCACTGCCGCAGGTTTGCCACTCCAGGCGCTTTGCCCATAGGGACGCGAACCCACATCGATGGCATTTTTCAGGCAGCCCGGTATGGAGCGGTTGTACTCCGGAGTGACGAACAGCACCGCGTCGCTGTGCCGGATCTCATCGCGAAAGCGCTTCCACGGCTCAGGCACACCCGCAGCCTCGACATCCTCGTTGTACATGGGCAGATCGCCGATTTCGACGATTTTCAGGGAGAGACTGGACGGTGCCAGCTCTGAAAGGGCACGGGCCACCTTGCGGTTGTACGATTCCTTGCGCAAGCTGCCGACGACGACCGCTACCGAATACACCTGGCTCATGGCGATTTTCAACCTTTGCTGGGGTAAGAGACGTTGTAGTTATAGATGACCATCGCCCGGCGCTAAGGTTTTTTTCCTCCGGCAGAAAACTTCCAGGTACCATCCACGGTCTATTCCTGCAGACATTTCCCACGTAATTCAGAGGTTTTCACCTAAATGGCAGCAGTAATGGTCGGCCAATTCCACGCCCGAGACGCCGAAGGCCGTATCTACCCCGTGCACGAGTTCCAAGAGTCCACCCTGCAGGCTGACGGCAGCGCACTGGGCGCGCCGGTTACCACCTATCGCCTGGCCATCGGCGATCGCGTCAACCACTTGGGTGAAGACCGCTTTGAACTGGTCCAGACCGGCGTCGAGATCATTCGCATCCCTTGACGCAATCGACCGTATAGCTTCCCGACTCATTCTGCAGGCCGTGAACATCGGCGACGAAACCGGGAAAATCGCTGTTGAAGGCGCGGGCAAACGCCAGGTAGTCGAGGATCGGGCGGGTCGCTTCGGTGAACCGTTCCCCCGGCATGATCAGGGGTATGCCTGGAGGGTATGGCACCAGCATGACTGCCGAAACGCGGCCGAGCAATGCCTCGATCGGCACCGCTTCCACCTCACCGCGCACCATATGGTCGTAGGCTTGGGCCGGGCTGAGGGCGACTTCCGGCAAGCGTCCGAACAAGCCTTTGAGCTGCTTGGCCGTGGCATTGACCCGATAGCATTGATGCAGCTGGCGGCACAGGTCGCGCAGCCCGAGGCCGTGGTAGCGTGCGGTGTCGACTGCAACGATGCTCGGCAGGCACTGGCTTAGCGGGGTATTGCCATCGTGATGGCGTTTGAACTCCAGCAACTCGGTCAGCAGTGTGCTCCACTTGCCCTTGGTGATGCCCATCGAGAACAGCACCAGGAAGCTGTAAAGGCCGGTCTTCTCCACCACCAACCCGCGTTCCCATAGAAACTTGCTGACCACTGCCGCCGGGATGCCCTGCTCGTCCAACACACCGTCGGCTCGCAACCCCGGCATCACCAAGGTGACCTTCAGTGGGTCGAGCAACACATAATCGCCCGCCAGTTCGCCAAAGCCATGCCACTGCGCGCCGGGTTGCAGCAGCCAGTCCTGCGCCGCGAGCTGGTCGATACCCTCAGCCCCCGGCGGCTGCCAGATGCTGAACCACCAATCGGGGGCAGGCATATGTGCATGCAAGTTGGCCAGGGCGCGACGAAAGCTCAGTGCCTCGTCAAACATCTCTTGCAGCAGCGAGCGCCCTGCAGGCCCCTCCATCATGGTCGAAGCCACATCCAGAGAAGCGAGGATGCTGTATTGCGGTGAGGTGGAGATATGCATCATGAAGGCTTCATTGAAGCGATCACGGTCCAGCTGGCGCTGGGCGCCGTCCTGCACATGGATCATCGACGCCTGGCTGAAGGCAGCCAGCAGTTTGTGCGTGGAGTGCGTGCTGAACACCAACGGGCTGCCCTCGGTGCAGGCCGTACCCATCGCATAGCGCCCGGTGAAAAACTCATGGAACGCGGCGTAGGCGAACCAGGCTTCATCGAAGTGCAGCACCTCGGCGTTGCTACCCAGAGCCTGCTTGATCAGCCCGGCGTGGTAGCACAGCCCGTCATAGGTTGAATTGGTCACCACCGCCAGTTTGATGCGTGGTTCGCGCCCTTTGGCCAAAGGGTTGGCGCGCACCTTGGCCTGGATCGACTCAGCGCTGAATTCGCTGAGCGGGATCGGCCCGATGATCCCAAGCTCATTGCGCTCCGGGGACAGGTAAATGGGAATGGCGCCCGTCATGATGATGGCGTGGACCACCGACTTGTGGCAGTTACGGTCGACCAGCACCAGGTCATCACGGCCGACCATGGCATGCCAGACGATCTTGTTGGCGGTGGAGGTGCCATTGATCACGAAGAAGGTATGGTCGGCGCGAAAATTGCGCGCCGCCCTGGCTTCAGCCGCTGCCAAAGGTCCCGTGTGATCGAGCAGCGAGCCCAGTTCTGGCACCGAGACGGACAAGTCCGAACGCAGGGTATTTTCGCCGAAGAATTGATGGAAAGCTTGACCCACCGGGCTTTTGCGATAGGCCACGCCACCGCCATGGCCGGGCGTGTGCCAGGAATAATTGGACTGCGCAGTGTGCTGTACCAGGGCCTTGAAGAACGGCGGCAGCAAGCCGTCGAGGTAGTTGTGGGCAGCACGTGCTACCTGGCGGGCGAGGAATGGCACGGTGTCCTCGAACAGGTAAAGGATGCCGCGCAGCTGGTTGAGCTCGCTCATCGCTTCAGCGGGAGCGTTCTCCAAGGTGACCTGTTCGCCCAGGGCGAAGATTGGCAGGTCAGGCGCACGCTGGCGGGCCAGGCGGATCAATTCGGCCATGTTCTGCAGCAGGTGGGTGTTTTCGCCAACACCTTCGGCGGCGATCAGCATGCAGGCCAGCCCATGATGAGTGGCAGCGACCAGGCGCGCTTCGGCATTGTCTGCGGCGGCAAGAATGGCGAAGCCGTCCTGGCGCAGTTCCTCGGCTATCCCCCGCACGCGCTCGCCGGCTACGCTGTCGGCCTTGATGGCGCGGTGGACGATGAGGATGGGGAACTTGAGGTCCTTGTACATCAGGCTGCTACCTCCGAAGGACAGAGCGTCTCTCACAGGGTAGTAGAGCCTGGTGTTGTCAGTGCGGCCCTGTCGCAGGCACGCCGTTTCCTGTACGGGCCTGCAGTTCAGTAAAGAGCCTGTGGGCTTACCGGCGACAAGGCCATGGCAGGCCCAGCATCAACCGGCTGGCGTTTCGGTCAATGCCTGCCACATCGACGGCCCGCCCGCCGATTTGGCGATCGCCGCCAACCGCTCTGCATGCGCCTCCAGCTCCTCGGCACTGGCCATGATCACCCGCCCAGGCGCACGCCCGGTGATCCGGCGGATCTCGCTGCCACCACTGCCCTGCCCTTCAGCGTCACCGTCAGCCCCATTGCCAGCCAGCGAAAGGCTGGTCTGGCCACCGGTCATCGCCAGGTAGACGTCGGCCAACAACTCCGAGTCAAGCAACGCGCCGTGCAGTTCACGGCCGGAGTTGTCGATGTCGTAACGCTTGCACAGCGCGTCGAGGCTGTTGCGCTGCCCCGGGTGCCGGGCCCGGGCCAGCAACAGGGTGTCGAGGATGGTGCAATGCTGCGAGATGTCGGCACGGTCACGCTGGCCGAGCAGGGCGAACTCGTTATTGATGAAACCGACGTCGAACGCGGCGTTATGGATGACCAGCGTGGCACCCTGAATGAATTCGAAGAATTCCTCGGCTACATCGCCGAAGCGCGGCTTGCCGACCAAAAAAGCGTCGGTGATGCCGTGGACGTTGATCGCGCCCTCGTCACTCTCGCGGTCCGGTTGCAGATAGACGTGGAAGTGCCGACCGGTCAGGCGCCGGCCAATGACCTCGACGCAGCCGATCTCGATGATCCGGTGGCCTTCACTGACCGGCATGCCGGTGGTTTCAGTATCGAGAATGACCAGGCGTTTATCTTGCTGCTGCTCCACGCGGGGCGCTCCAACTTGCATCAGTTACAAAGCTGGGGATTGTACCCCAGCTCAACGTTTGGCGCGTACCTCGTCGACGCCACGGTTGGCCAACTGGTCAGCGCGCTCGTTGCCGGGGTGGCCGATGTGCCCGCGCACCCACTTCCAGGTGACCTTGTGGCGGTTGACCTGCTCATCGAGCTGCTGCCACAGGTCGGCATTCTTCACTGGCTCTTTCGCGGCCGTCTTCCAGCCGCGTTTCTTCCAGTTGACCATCCACTCGTTGATGCCCTTCATCACGTATTGCGAGTCGGTGGTCAACACCACCTCGCATTCGCGCTTGAGCGCCATCAAGCCCTGGATCGCGGCCATCAGTTCCATGCGGTTGTTGGTGGTTTCGCGCTCGCCGCCCCACAGCTCCTTTTCGACGCCCTTGTAGATCAACAGGACGCCCCAGCCACCAGGGCCAGGGTTGCCCTTGCAGGCACCATCGGTATACAACTCGACGCTATCGCTCATGTACCACTCATGTTCAGTGCTTTTCGGTATCCGGGCTGACCGCGGTGCGGTTGACCTTGGCCAGGGGCAACGGCAGCAGCTTGCCCATCGGCTCGCGGCGCTCCTGGCGCAGCGGCCTCAGGCCGACCACCATCTTGCGCGCTACCAGCAGGTAAACCCCGCCACCGGAGCTCTGCCAACCGCCCGCCACCCGTTCCCAGCCCGCCAGGCGTTGTTGCCAAGCCGGTGAGGCAAGCGGCGGACGATAGCACCCGAAGCGGCGTTTCTCCAGCGCGAAGCCCAGCAGGTTGAGCCAGTCACCCACCCGTGACGGCGAGATGCAGCGGGCCTTGCGCAGCGCGCCGTGGCTGAAGAAGTGGCGTATGCCCCAGCTGCTCCAGGGGTTGATGCCGACGATCAGCAGATGGCCACCGGGGCGTACGGCACTGGCGGCTTCGCGCAGCAAACCATGGGGCGACAGGCAGAAGTCCAGGCCGTGTTGCAGCACCACCACGTCGGCGGCGTGCTCGCTCAAGGGCCAGGCCTGCTCTTCACAGACGATCTCCACCCCCGGCAACGGCGCGCCCAGGCGCACGTTGCGCTGGACCTGAGGGGCGCTGGGCGGTGCCTCGGCGCAGGGGCCATAATGCACCAGGTAACCACCGAAGAAGCGCCCGAGCTCCTCCTCCAGCAATTTTTCCTCTTCTTTGAGCATCAGCTGGCCGAGCGGGCCGTGGAACCAGTCACGGGCCAGGCTGATCAGCTCGACCCAGGCCGGGTCGGCCTGGGCAAAGGGTTGGTCGGTCATTTGCGCTCTCCCTCGAAGGTTCTCGCACCGCGCCATCGCGGCTAAGATGCCCTCATGTGCCACGCTTGGCGATACGGATCCACACCATGATACAGATCGATGCGCTCCCCGCTTTCTCCGACAACTACATCTGGTTGTTACAGGATACTGCCAAACGCCGCTGCGCGGTGGTCGATCCTGGCGATGCCGGACCGGTGCAGGCCTGGCTGGCCGCCCATCCTGACTGGCTGCTGGAGGATATCCTGATCACCCACCACCACAATGACCACGTCGGCGGAGTCGAGCAGCTGAAAGCGCTGACCGGTGCGCGCGTCTGCGGCCCCGCCAACGAGCGCATCCCGTGCCGCGACCTTGCATTGGACGAGGGTGACAGGGTGACCGTGCTGGGCGTGACCTTCCAGGTCCTGGCAGTGCCGGGGCACACGCTGGGCCATATTGCCTTCTTCAGCGACCAGCCCGCGACGCCGGTGCTGTTCAGCGGCGACACGCTGTTCGCCGCCGGCTGCGGGCGGATGTTCGAGGGCACGCCAGAGCAGATGCAGCCCGCCCTCGCCAGGTTGGCCGCGCTGCCGGAGCGTACCGAGGTGTACTGCGCCCACGAGTACACCCTGAGCAATTTGCGCTTCGCCAAGGCCGTCGAGCCGCAAAACCCGCACGTTCTGCAACGTTTCGATGATGTTACCCGGCTGCGGGCCGACAATCGCATCACATTGCCATCAACCATCGGCCTGGAACGGCTGACTAACCCTTTTTTACGTACCGCTGAAACATTAGTTAAACAAAAAGCTGACGAATGGAAGGGACATTCAAACGCCACGCATGTCGCTGTTTTTGCTGCCTTGAGGTCTTGGAAGGACACCTTCTGATAACCTGAAGATATATCGCAACATGCGCTGCAAGGTTGACCCGGCGGGATGCGGTTTCTAGAATCGCCGAAATTTTTTGCCCGGATACCCGTCCCCGCCGATGTCTTCCCCAAGCCGCAGAACCGCTCATTCAGTCGCCCTGACGCGCCTGGCCCAAATCAGTGCGCTGGCGCTGGCCGCCACCCTGGTGGGTTGCCAGAGCACCCGTCAGCTCGACGAATCCGATAGCGTTCGCGCGCACAGCTACCAGGCGCGGATCAAACACAAACCCGCTCCCCTCGCGGTCAAACCAGCCGAGCAGGCGCCCCAGGATGTGTGGGAGCGCATGCGCCAGGGCTTCGCCCTGCAAGACACCATCGACGTCAACCCGCGCATCGAGCAGCAGCGGCTGTGGTTTGCCAGCAACCCCTCGTTCCTGGAAAACGCCGGTGAGCGCGGCAGCCTGTACCTGCACTACATCGTCGAGCGCCTGGAAGAACGCGACATGCCGCTGGAGCTGGCCCTGTTGCCGGCGATCGAAAGCGCCTACAATCCCATGGCCTACTCGCGCGCCCATGCTGCAGGCATGTGGCAGTTCATCCCCTCCACGGGGCGCCACTTCAACCTGCGCCAGACCAATTTCTACGATGGTCGCCGCGACATCACCGCATCGACCAATGCCGCGCTGGACTACCTGAGCCGCCTGCACGACATGTTCAACGGCGACTGGTTGCTGGCGCTGGCCGCCTATAACGCCGGCGAAGGCACCGTCAGCCGGGCGATCGAGCGCAACGAGAAACTCGGCCTGCCAACCGATTACTGGAACCTGCCCCTGCCGCAGGAAACACGCGACTACGTGCCCAAACTGCTGGCCCTGTCGCAGGTGGTGCTGACCCCCGAAGCCTACGGCGTGAATCTCAACCCGATCGCCAACGAGCCCTACTTCGAAGCCGTCGCCATCAATGACCGCCTGGACCTGTCGCGGGTTGCCGCCTTCGCCAACATAGACGAAGACGAACTGATCCAGCTCAACCCGGCTTTCAAGAAGCGCATGACCGTGGATGGGCCCAAGCAATTGCTGGTGCCGACGGCCAAGGCGCAACTGCTGTCCGACAGCCTGTCCAACCTCAAGCCTGAACAACTGATCAGCCTGCAGCCGAACAAGGCCGTGTTCGCTCGCGCCGTGGCTGAAGCCAAGGCGCCTGCCAGCGCCCGCAGCTACCGCGTGAAGCGCGGCGACAGCCTGAGCACCATTGCAAGGGCCAACCGGGTTTCGGTCAAGGATATCCAGCGCTGGAACAAGCTCCCGGGTAGCCGGGTAAAGGCCGGCCAGGTGCTGGCGCTGCGTGGCGGGAGTGCGGCGGGCAGCCGGGTGGCGGCATCCTCCAAGCGCTCTACCCAGTACAAGGTCCGCAAAGGCGACTCACTGTATCTGGTGGCGAAACGGTTCAACGTCGAGATGAAGCACCTCAAGCGCTGGAATCCGCGCAGCGGGCATGCCCTCAAGCCAGGCCAGACCTTGACCGTCTACCTGGGGCACTGATCTGAATCGGGGCTGCTTGGCAGCCCCTCGATCTCCTTCCCGCCACACCCTTTTTCCAACCCCGCCAAGCTGTTACTGTAGCCCGACCAAAGCCCAACGCCTCTGGATCGGATGCCGACTTGATACGTCCCCTCCTGCTGTCACTCAGCCTGGCCTTGAGCTTTCCCGCAGCCGCGATGGTGAGCGAAAGCCACGGATACGCGCAGTTCGGCACGCTCAAGTACCCAGCGACATTCACCCATTTCGACTGGGTCAACCCGCAAGCGCCCAAGGGCGGCACCTTGCGTGCTATGGCATTGGGTACGTTCGATACGCTCAACGCCTATACCTTCAAGGGTTCAAGCCCAGTCACAACGCCGAACTTCCTGCAGTACGGGGTCAACGAGCTCAACGAAACGCTGATGGTCGGCACCGGCATGTACGACCCTTCCGGCGACGAACCCACTTCCAGTTACGGCCTCATCGCCCGCTCGGTGGAGTACAGCGAGGACCGTAGCTGGGTGGTGTTCAACCTGCGCCCGCAAGCGCGCTGGCATGACGGCAAACCGATCACCTCGGCCGACGTCGCCTTCTCTTATTACGCACTGCTAAAAGGCGGCCATCCGATCTACCGCACCAATCTGCAGGAAGTGCAGCGCGTGGATATCCTGGGCCCGTTGCGCATCCGCTTCGTGTTCAAGCGCGCTGGCAACCCACTGCTGATCCTGCGCCTGGGCGAGATGCCGGTGCTGCCCAAACACTACTGGCAAGGCCGCGATTTCAAGGCCACCACCTTCGAGCCGCCTCTGGGCAGTGGCCCCTACCGCATCACCCAGGTGCAGCCCGGCAGGCGCCTGGTGTTCGAGCGGGTGAAGAATTACTGGGGCAAGGACCTTGCGGTGAACCGCGGCAAGTACAATTTCAACCGCGTCGAATACGAGTTCTATCGGGACGCCACAGTCGCGTTCGAAGCCTTCAAGGCCGGCGAATTCGACATCTATATCGAGCATCAGGCAAAGAACTGGGCCAACGGCTACAACTTCCCGGCACTGCGCCGTGGCGAGGTGATAAAGGCCCAGATCCCGCACCGCATCCCGACCCAGACCCAGGGGTTGTTCATGAACACCCGCCGGCCCACCTTCAGCGACGCCAGGGTACGCCAGGCGCTGGGCCTGATGCTCGACTTCCAATGGACCAACCGCGCCCTTTTCAGCAGCGCCTACCGCCGCTCGACCAGCTACTACCCCAATAGCGAGTTTGCCGCCAGCGGCTTGCCCACGGGCAAGGAGTGGCTGCTGCTGGCGCCGTTCCGTGACCAATTGCCGGAAAAGCTGTTCACCCAACCCTATCAGGTCAGCCACACCGATGGCCGCGGCATCAACCGCCAGACCCTGCGCCAGGCGCTGAGCCTGCTCGGCGACGCCGGCTGGAAGCTCGACGGCCAGCGCCTGGTCGACGCACACGGGCAGCAGCTGCGCATGGAACTGCTGCTGGTGAATCCCAACCTCGAACGCATCTTGCAGCCCTATGTCGAAAACCTGGCGAGCATCGGCATCGATGCGCGCTTGCGCACCGTGGACCGTGCCCAGTACAAACAACGCCTGGACCAGTTCGACTTCGACATGATTCTGATGACCCTGAGTCAGACCTTGAGCCCCGGCCTGGAACAGTGGTTGTACTTCCATTCCAGCCAGGCTGCGACCAAGGGCAGCAAGAATTACGCGGGGGTCAGGGATCCTGTGGTCGATCACCTGCTCGATACCCTGCTCGCCGCACGCACCCGCGATGACCAGGTCGCCGCCGCCCGCGCCCTGGACCGCGTGCTTTCCTGGCAGTACTACATGATCCCCAACTGGTATCTCGACAATCACCGCCTGGCCTACCGCAACCGGTTCGGTTTCGTCACCACACCGCCCTATACCCTCGGGCTGAATACCTGGTGGCTAAAGACTTCGGAGAAAGCCCAATGATGCCAACGTACCGCCTGCGCCAACTGGCAGGCAGCCTGCTGCTCGCCTGCCTGAGCCTGCCGGCCATGGCCGCGCCGCAACACGCACTGACCCTTTATGATGAAGCGCCGAAATACCCGGCCGACTTCAAGCACTTCGACTACGTCAACCCCGAAGCGCCCAAGGGCGGCACCTTCCGCCAGTCCAGCTTCGGTGGTTTCGACAGCCTCAATCCCTTCATCAACAAAGGTGTGGCCGCCGAAAACGTCGGTGCCATCTACGACACCTTGATGCGCCAGAGCCTGGACGAGCCCTTTACCGAGTACGGCCTGGTTGCCGGCAAGATCGAAAAGGCCCCGGACAACAGCTGGGTGCGCTTCTACCTGCGCCCCGAGGCACGCTTCCACGACGGCCACCCGATGCGCGCCGAAGACGTGGTATTCACCTTCAACGCCCTGATCAAGGACGGCGCACCGCTGTACCGCCAGTACTATGGCGATGTCGCCCAAGTCGTCGCCGAAGACCCGCTGCGTGTGCTGTTCACGTTCAAGCACAAGAACAACCGCGAGTTGCCGCTGATCCTCGGCCAGTTGCCGGTACTGCCCAAGCACTGGTACGAAGGCCGCGAATTCAACCGCGGCAACCTGGAAATCCCGCTCGGCAGCGGCCCGTACAAGATCACCGAGGTCAAGCCCGGCCGCTCGATCCGCTACGAGCGGGTCAAGGACTACTGGGCCAAGGACCTGCCGCTCAACCGCGGCCAGTTCAACTTCGACGCCATGACCTTCGACTCCTACCGCGACAACACCGTCGCACTGGAAGCACTCAAGGCTGGCCAGTTCGACTATGGCCTGGAAACCAGCGCGAAAAACTGGGCCACCGCCTACAACGTTCCCGCTGTACGCGATGGCCGCCTGATCAAGGAAGAGCTGCCCAACGGCAACCCCACCGGCATGCAAGGGTTCATTTTCAACCTGCGTAAACCGCTGTTCCAGGACATCCGCGTGCGCCAGGCGCTGAGCCTGCTGCTGGACTTCGAGTGGACCAACAAGCAGTTGTTCAACGGCGCCTACACCCGCACCGGCAGCTACTTCGAAAACTCCGAAATGGCCGCCCGGGGCCTGCCCTCGCCTGCCGAGCTGAAGATACTCGAGCCGCTGCGCGGCAAGGTCCCCGAACAGGTGTTCAGCGAAGTCTTCCACAACCCGGTCACCGACGGCAGCGGCATGATCCGCGAACAGCAGCGCCAGGCTTACAAATTGCTGATGGACGCTGGCTGGAAGATCGTCGACGACAAGATGGTCGACAAGAACGGCAAGCCAGTGTCCATCGAGTTTCTGCTGGCCCAGACAGAATTCGAGCGCATCCTGCTGCCGTTCAAACGCAACCTGGCCGACCTTGGCATCGACTTGAACATCCGCCGCGTCGACGTCTCGCAATACATCACCCGCCTGCGCTCACGTGACTTCGACATGATCGTCAGTGGCTTTGCGCAGTCCAACTCCCCAGGCAACGAGCAGCGCGAGTTCTGGTCCAGTGCGGCGGCTGACAACCCCGGCAGCCGCAACTTCATCGGCCTGCGTGACCCGGCCATCGACCAGCTGGTCGAAGCACTGATCAACGCCGACTCCCGGCAAAGCCTGATCGACCACTCCCGCGCCCTGGACCGGGTGCTGCTATGGGGCTACTACGTGATCCCCAACTGGCACATCAAGACCTGGCGCGTGGCCTACTGGAACCACATCGGCCACCCCGATGTTTCACCCAAGTACGACATCGGCATCGACACCTGGTGGATCAAGCCTGACGTGACGCCAGCCGTGTCCGAAACGCCCGCTCAAGAGGCCAACTGACATGCTGGCCTACATCCTGCGTCGTCTGCTGCTGATCATCCCGACCCTGTTCGGCATCCTGGTCATCAACTTCATCATCGTCCAAGCCGCCCCCGGCGGCCCGGTCGAACAGATGATCGCCAAGCTCGAAGGCTTCGAGGGCGCCACCAGCCGGATCGCCGGCGGTGGCGCCGAGGTCTCCGTGGCCGGCTCCAACTACCGCGGCGCCCAGGGCCTCGACCCGGCGCTGATCGCCGAAATCGAGCGTATGTACGGCTTCGACAAGTCGCCCCCCGAGCGTTTATGGATAATGGTCAAGAACTACGCCCAACTGGACTTCGGCGAGAGCTTCTTTCGCGACGCCAAGGTCATCGACCTGATCGCCGAGAAGATGCCGGTGTCGATTTCGCTCGGGCTGTGGAGCACCTTGATCATGTACCTGGTGTCGATCCCCCTGGGCATTGCCAAGGCGGTGCGCCACGGTAGCCACTTCGACGTCTGGACCAGCTCGGCGATCATCGTCGGCTATGCCATCCCGGCGTTCCTGTTCGCCATCTTGCTGATCGTGCTGTTCGCCGGCGGCAGCTACTTCGACTGGTTCCCGCTGCGCGGCCTGACCTCGAACAACTTCGACGAGCTGTCCACGACCGGCAAGGTGCTCGACTACTTCTGGCACCTGGTGCTACCGATCACCGCCCTGGTGATCGGCAACTTCGCCACCATGACCCTGCTGACCAAGAACAGCTTTCTCGACGAGATCAACAAGCAGTACGTGGTCACCGCCAAAGCCAAAGGCCTGAGCCGCTCACGGGTGCTCTACGGCCACGTGTTCCGCAATGCCATGCTGCTGGTGATCGCAGGCTTCCCTTCGGCGTTCATCGGCATCTTCTTCACCGGCTCGCTGCTGATCGAGGTGATCTTCTCCCTCGACGGCCTGGGCCTGATGAGTTTCGAGGCGGCCATCAACCGCGACTACCCGGTGGTGTTCGGCACCCTGTTCATCTTCACCCTGCTCGGGCTGGTGGTGAAACTGATCGGCGACCTCACCTACACCCTGGTCGATCCGCGCATCGACTTCGCCAGCCGGGAGCACTGACATGGCCTTGTCCCCTCTCAACCGTCGGCGCTTCGAGCGCTTCAAGGCCAACCGACGCGGCTGGTGGTCGCTGTGGCTGTTCCTCATCCTGTTCGGCCTGAGCCTGGGTGCCGAGCTGATCGCCAACGACAAACCGATTGCCGTGCGCTACGACGGCGAGTGGTTTTTCCCGGCCTTCAAACGCTACCCGGAAACCACCTTCGGCGGCGAGTTCCCACTGGAGGCCAACTACAAGAGCCCGTATATCCGGGAGCTACTGGCCAAGAAAGACAGCTTCGTGCTGTGGGCCCCGATCCCCTACAGCTACCAGAGCATCAATTACGACCTGCGCGTACCCGCCCCTGCGCCGCCCTCGGCGGACAACTGGCTGGGCACCGACGATCAGGGCCGCGATGTGCTGGCGCGGGTGATCTACGGCTTCCGCATTTCGGTACTGTTCGCCCTCACCCTGACCATCCTCAGCTCCATCATCGGCGTCATCGCCGGTGCCCTGCAGGGTTTCTACGGTGGCTGGGTGGACCTTGCCGGCCAGCGCTTTCTGGAGATCTGGTCCGGCTTGCCGGTGCTGTACCTGCTGATCATCCTTGCCAGCTTCGTACAGCCCAACTTCTGGTGGTTGCTGGGCATCATGCTGCTGTTCTCATGGATGAGCCTGGTTGACGTGGTGCGCGCCGAGTTCCTGCGCGGGCGCAATCTCGAGTACGTGCGTGCCGCCCGTGCCCTGGGCATGCGCAATGGCGCGATCATGTATCGGCACATTCTGCCCAACGCCATGATCTCGACCATGACGTTCATGCCCTTCATCCTCACCGGTGCCATCGGCACCCTCACCGCCCTGGACTTCCTCGGTTTCGGCCTGCCACCGGGCGCGCCGTCGCTGGGCGAACTGGTAGCCCAAGGCAAGTCCAACCTGCAGGCGCCATGGCTGGGCATCAGCGCCTTTGCCGTACTGGCGATCATGCTGAGCCTGCTGGTATTCATCGGCGAATCCGCCCGCGATGCCTTCGACCCGAGGAAGTGAGATGAGTGAACAGAACCTGATCGAAGTGCGCGACCTGGCGGTAGAGTTCGTTACCGGCGAACAGGTCAACCGTGTGGTCGATGGCATCAGCTTCGACATCCGCAAGGGCGAGACCCTGGCGCTGGTCGGCGAGAGCGGTTCGGGCAAGTCCGTTACCGCCCACTCGATTCTGCGCCTGCTGCCCTACCCGCTGGCACGCCACCCCAGTGGCAGCATTGGCTACGAAGGCAAGGACCTGCTGCAGCAAGGTGAGAAGGCCATGCAGAAGATTCGCGGCAACCGCATCGCGATGATCTTCCAGGAGCCGATGACCTCGCTGAACCCGCTGCACTGCATCGAGAAGCAGATCAACGAAATCCTGCTGCTGCACAAGGGCCTCACCGGCAAGCAAGCCACTGCGCGCACGCTGGAGCTGCTTGAACTGGTGGGCATTCCCGAGCCACGCAAACGCCTGAAAGCCCTGCCCCACGAGCTGTCCGGTGGCCAGCGGCAGCGGGTGATGATTGCCATGGCCCTGGCCAATGAGCCGGAGCTGCTGATTGCCGATGAACCCACCACTGCACTCGACGTGACCGTGCAGTTGAAGATTCTGGAACTGCTCAAGGAACTACAGGCGCGGTTGGGCATGGCATTGCTGTTGATCAGCCATGACCTGAACCTGGTCAGGCGCATTGCCCACCGTGTTTGCGTGATGCAGCGCGGACAGATTGTCGAGCAGGCCGATTGCGCAACGCTGTTCAGCGCGCCGCAGCACCACTACACGCAGATGCTGATCAATGCAGAACCCAGCGGGTTGCCGGCGCAAACCGCAGTGGGTGCGCCACTGCTGGAAGTGAACGACCTGAAGGTATGGTTCCCGATCAAGAAAGGCTTGCTGCGCAAGACGGTCGACCACGTGAAGGCCGTGGACGGGATCAACTTCAGCCTGCCCCAGGGGCAGACCCTGGGGATCGTGGGTGAGTCCGGATCGGGCAAGTCGACGCTTGGGCTGGCGATCTTGCGCTTGATTTCCAGCCAAGGGGGCATCCGCTTCCACGGCCAGGCACTGGAAGGCTTGAACCAGCAGCAGGTGCGGCCACTGCGACGCGAGATGCAAGTGGTGTTTCAGGACCCCTTTGGTAGCCTGAGCCCACGTATGTGTGTGGCGGACATCGTTGGCGAGGGGCTGCGGATTCACAAGATTGGTACAGCCGCGGAACAGGAAGCGGCGATTATCGCGGCGCTGGAAGAAGTCGGCCTGGACCCTCGCACCCGCCATCGCTACCCGCATGAGTTTTCGGGCGGGCAACGTCAACGTATCGCCATCGCCCGGGCGCTGGTGCTCAAGCCGGCGTTGATTCTGCTGGACGAACCGACCTCTGCGCTGGACCGTACGGTGCAGCGGCAGGTGGTGGAATTGCTGCGCAACCTGCAGCAGAAGTACAACCTCACCTACCTGTTCATCAGCCATGACCTTGCCGTGGTCAAAGCGTTGAGTCACCAACTGATGGTGATCAAACATGGGCATGTTGTGGAGCAAGGTGAGGCTCAGCAGATCTTCAATTCACCTCAACATGCTTATACGCAGCAACTATTGGAGGCAGCGTTTTTGCGTCATGACAATGAACGGTGACTGCCTGCCAAAACCTGATATTTTTACCAGTATTCAAGAGCAGAGGTAGCGCGTACAACACTCCTGCAGGCAAAAAAATGGAGAGCAGGAATGAAACCTATCATTTGGCTGGTTTTGATCGCCATGAACATACCCGCCGTTGCCGGCGCCGCTGAGGTACCGGTCGGCAACTATGATAAGGGTAAGCTCATATTCGCTTCACGATGTGCGGTATGCCATACCATAGAAAAGGGGCGCGCAAACACAACAGGTCCCAACCTCTATGGTGTCGTAGGCAGCAAAACGGGATTTGCCGAAAACTACGCTTATACTGCGGCCAATAAAAACAAAGGGATAATCTGGAACACCGAAACGCTTTCTGAATATTTGATAAATCCGGGGCAATATATACCGGGAACCAAAATGGTATTTGCAGGATTAAAAAAGGCTCAAGACCGTGCTGACATTATTGAATACTTGAAACAGTTCAAAGATTGATACATAGGGCGAGCGGCTGGGTAAAGGCTGCACGGTCCATGAGCTCCAGTCTCTACGCGTGCGGCTTGAGTCAGCGCTGATCCTGCTGCTGATGCCGACAAAGCGACGCACTCTGCAGCAGGCCTGACGCGTTTTGCCTGGGCTGGCATCGCACCGGCAAACCCCACATCGCGGGACAAGCCCTCCTCCAGCAGCTACGCTAGCGCAGCGCTGGAGGTAGGCCGCTCGTACAGTGGCGCAGGCACACAGGATCAGAAATCAATCGTGCCCGAGAACTTCACCAACCGCGGATCGCCCTGGGTCATGTAGCCACCATTGGCTGAAGCCCAGTAGTTCTTGTCGGTGAGGTTTTCCACGTTCACCCGCAGGGTCAGGTCCTTCTCGGCGACTTTCAGCTTGTAGCGTGCACCGGCATCGAAACGGTTCCAGGTCGGCAGGCTGAGGTCGTTGGCGGCATCGACGTATTGGCCGCCGGTGCGCAGCATCCGGGCATTGAGTGCCAACCCTGGCACCCCCGGCACATCCCAGTCGACACTGGCGTTCAGCTGGAAAGTCGGCACGCCGATGGCGTGGTTGCCGTCATTGGTACCGTTGGCAGTCTTTTTCTGCTCCGACGCCATGCGGGTACCGCCGGCCATCAGGCGCAAACCTTCGATCGGTTCGCCGTAGACACTCAGCTCCAGGCCTTTGTTGACCTGCTCGCCATCGCGAATGTAGGTAGTGCCCTCGGTATAGCCATCGGACGGTTTTTCAATGCGGAACACAGCCAGGTTCGCGCCGTAGGTCTGCTTATCGAGCTTGATACCTGCCTCAAGTTGCTTGGTACGGCCAGGCGGGAACATCTGCCCGGCATTGACAGTGTTCGCCGGCGCCGTCGGGCCCTGGGCCAAGCCTTCGATGCGGTTGGCGTAAACCGAGATGCTGTCGGTGGCCTTGTACACGATCCCATAGACAGGCGTGGTCACGCCCTTTTCATAAGCAGGACCGTTACGGCTTCCGTCATTGGCCGGGTTGGCGACGCCATTGAAAGTGGTACCGTCATAGAAATAGTTTTCGATGCGCAGTTGCTGACGACGCACCCCGTAAGTGAGCAACAGACGGTCATCGAACATGCCCACCGTGTCGGAAATAGCGATGCTGCGGTTGCGGGTCTTGCCGGTCACACCGGGGTCACCCATCTCACCACCGGTGAGGTAGCCGTCGGTTGGCTTGGGCAGCGTGACCTTGTCGTAGATATTGGTATTGCCAGGGACTGGGCGATAAAAGGTGTAGGCGTTTTCCGCCTGCGTCCACAGGGTATTGGCGCCCACGGCAATCTGGTGGCTGAACGGCCCGGTCTGCAGGCGGCCATTGAGGCCGGCGCTGAAGCTGGTGTTGTCTTCGCCGTGGACGATATCCGAACCGGAGAGCGTAGCCGTGCCGCTATTGCCCACCAGCACCGGCGTGCCATAGGTGCCATGCTCGCGGGTATGGCGCGCACCACCCGCCAGATAGGCGGTCCAGCTCTCGTTCAGGTCCCATTCGCCACGAATCATGCCGAAGGTATCTTCCGACTCGCTGTAGCTCCAAGCCTGGCCGTAGTTGTGGCTGGCATCCGGTGCGGTTGGCACCTGGGTGGCGGTGCCTGGGCGCACTGAGTTGCGCAGGTGGTTGATACGCTGCTTCTGGTAACCGAAGTCCGTGGAGATGCGCACCGTGTCGCCGCGGTAGTCCAGGCCGGCAACGATTAGCTTGGTCCGCTGGTCCTGATCGTCAACAGCGGTTTCACCTTCACGCTGGCTGAGGTTCAGCCGCGCGCCAAAGCGGTTGTCTACGCCGAAGCGCTGGCCGATGTCCAGATGCTCGCCGATGCGCCCATCAGCACTGATGTCCTGGGTGTAACGGCGGGTAGGAACATCGCCAGCACGCTTGGGTTGCAAGTTGACGTTACCACCAAGGCCAGTGCCGGTCGGGCTCACACCATTGAGAAACGCATTGGGCCCTTTGAATACTTCAACACGCTCCACACCGTCGGTGGACATGATCTGGCGCGGCAGAATGCCGTAGAGGCCGTTGAATGAGATGTCATCCCCTGCCAGCGGCAGCCCGCGTATCACGAAGACCTTCGACTGGTTGCCGAAGCCGAACGACTCGCGCACGGACGGGTCGTTGGCCAGCACGTCACCGATGTCCTCCGCCTGCTGGTCTTCGATCAGCTTGGAGGTGTAGCTGGTCAGGGTGAACGGGACGTCCATGTTGTCCTGATTGCCCAGCACGCCCATGCTGCCGCCGCGGGCGACCTGGCCACCGGCGAACGCCTCGGGCAGCGCGCCGGGGGTGGGCTTGACGGCGTCGGCGTTGACGTCAGTGGCGTCGAGCTGAATAGGCTCGGCCGCTTGCGCCATCAGCGTTACGGAACAGCAGAGCGCCAGCATGGCTGGGCGCGATGGGAAGCGAGACGCCATCGTACAAATCCTGACAAAGAATTCTGAATTAGAGTGATGGCGTGAATGATAATGCTTCCCAGATATGAGCATCAACCTGAAACAAGGCCAAATGCCATCTATAGGACCAGTGGCATTTCGAGCCGTCACAGCGCGAGCAAGCCACCGATGCCTGGGGTTGGATTGCAGCGCCCGCGCAGACCGCTTTTCAGCTAAAAATACTCAAGCCTGAACAGCCCGGCCCACCGCGGCTTCGCTGTCAGCCACCATCCCCTCCCGCATGCGCTGCGCATCGCGACTGAAACAGCGCGACGCGGCCAACAGAAACACCATGGTCAACATCAGCGCCACCGGTATCAGGTACATCGCGTCGTGCAACCCCTGGGCCTTGAACGCCTCGCTCATCAGTACCTCCCCCGCTGCGTCCATGGCGGCGACGGCGAAATGGTCCGACAGCCCACCGACCACCACCGGCCCCAGGCCACCGCCCAGCAGATAGAGGCCGGCGAAATACAGCGCCATGGCCGTGGCGCGCAAGCGAGGCTGCACCACGTCCTGGATGGCGGTGTACACGCAGGTGTAGAAGTTGTACGAAAACAGCCAGCCCACGCCGAACAGCGCCACGAACAGGCCCAGCTCGATCCGCCCGGCATGCAGCGCCCAGGCGGTGGCCAGCGTGGCGACCAGCATGCTCAACACGGCGAACATCAGCCGGCCGTTGGCAAAGCGCTGATGCACCTTGTCGGCCACCCAGCCACCCAGGGTAAGGCCTACCAGACCGGTCACACCGACAATAACCCCGGTGGCCACTGCGGCTTGTTGCAGTTGCAGCTCGAAGTACCGCTGCAGCATGGGCACCATGAACGAGTTGCAGGCGTACGACGCAAAATTGAACGTAAGGCCTGCGAGCACCAGCCAGGCGAAGGTGGGCACGCTGAGTACGCGGCGCAGGGGCCGGTCCAGTGGCGCCTGGGAGACGGCTACGGTTTCGGCCGCACCGCGTGCGGGTTCGCGGATCAGGAACAGGAACAACGCCAGCACCACACCCGGCACAGCGGCGATGAAGAACGGTGCGCGCCAGCTGCCGAAGGCCTGCACCATGGCGCCAATGGTGAAGAAGGCCAGCAACAGGCCCAGCGGCAGGCCGAGCATGAAGATACCCATCGCCCGTGCCCGCCGCTCGGCAGGGAACAGGTCGCCGATCAGCGAATTGGCGGCAGGCGCATAGCTGGCTTCGCCGATGCCTACCCCCATGCGCACCAGCAGGAAGCTCCAGAAGCTGCCGACCATGCCGTTGACTGCCGTCAGCCCGCTCCACGCCATCAGGCCCCAGCCCATCAGCCGGCTGCGCGAGCCGGTGTCGGCCAGCCGTGCCAGTGGCAGGCCGGCGATGGCATAGACCAGGGTGAAGGCGGTGCCGATCAGGCCGATCTGGAAGTCGCTAAGGTGCCACTCCAGGCGAATCGGTTCGATGATGATGGCGGGTATGGTGCGATCGAAGAAATTGAACAGGTTGGCCAGAAACAGCAGCAACAGGATGCGCCAGGCGTTGTTCGCTTGGATGGCGGTCGGCATCGTCAGGTCCCTCTTTCTTGTTGTTCGGGGCTTCCAGCACGCCACACGAATCTAGAGGGCCAACAGCTGTGCGTCTGCCACCATTGACCGCGCTGATACCGAGCGATGCCCGCTGAACGGTACGCCGGCCCGGCTCAACGCAAATCCTGACTCACTCGCTCTACAGCGTTCACCACACCCGTCGCGCCCTGCAGGATCACGCCAATCGCCTGACCTGCCTGCGAGGCGAGTTGCAGGCTCTGCGTGGCATGACTGCGGCTGGTTTCTATTTCGCCCACGGCCTGGCTGGCGAGGGTCTGGTTATGCGCCACCACCGAGACGATCTCATCGGTAGCGGTGCTGGTGCGCGCCGCCAGCTTTCGCACTTCGTCGGCTACCACGGCAAAGCCCCTGCCCTGCTCGCCGGCGCGGGCCGCTTCGATGGCTGCATTGAGCGCGAGCAGGTTGGTCTGCGCCGCGATGCCGCCGATGGTCTGCACGATCGAGCTGATCAATACCGATTGTTCACCCAGTGCAGTGATCGTCGTGCCGGCCGATTGCAGTTGTTGGGTCATGCCCTGCATGGTCTGCTCCACTTGCTGCACCACCGCCGCGCCCTCGGACGCTCCGCCCACGGTGTCGCGCGACACCTCCAGCGCCATCTGCGCAGCCTGCCTGATGGCCTCTTCACGCTGGACCTGTGCGGTCACCACCGAGGCGAATTTCACCACCCGCACCCGTTTTCCCTGGGCGTCGTTCACCGGGTTGTAACTGGCTTCCAGCCACACTTCCTGCCCGTGCCGGTCCAGCCGGCGGAAGCGGCCGGTGACGTAGCGGCCGGTGTTGAGCGTTCGCCAGAAGTCTGCATAAGCCGGGCTGGCGGTGTCTTCTGCGCAGCAAAACATCCGGTGATGCTTACCCACCACTTCATCGAGGCGGTAGCCCATGCCCGCCAGGAACGTGTCATTGGCGGCCAGCACATTGCCTGCCAGGTCGAACTGGATGACCGCGCTGGAGCGTAACAGCGCGTCGAGCAGCGCCTGGTTTTCCCGGGCCAGCCCGACCTCTTGCGACACGTCGCGCCCGAATGCCCGTACCTCGCATACCCGCCCTTGTGCATCCAACCGCGGATACCAGCCCAGGCGCCACCACGCCGACTTGCCATTGGCCGCGCTCAGGCTCATGTCATCGTGCACCGGCGCACCCTTGGCAAGCGCGCTGGCCAACCCGCCCAAGGCCTGGGCGGGAAGCCATTGCTTCAAGGAGGTGCCGGCCAAGGCATCCACCGTCACGCCGAACGCAGCCGCACTGACGAGGTTGCAGTCGAGGATCCGCCAATCGCCGTCGAGCCGCAGAAAAAACCCCGCCTGCTCTATCTGCTCCAGGCATTGCCGAAGGCTTTCCAGTTCGCGTTCACGCTCGGCGAGCGTGGTTTTCAATTGCCGGTTGAACATGCTGGCTACCTGCTGAGGATAAGCGACGAATAAGTCAAATCAGGACTGCGACCAGCGAAGCCGGTTGTTGCAGTACCACGTCTGGAAGGCGGCCAGTGGCATGGGCCTTGCCAGGTAATAGCCTTGCGCCTGGGCACAACCCCAGGCCTTGGCACAGGTGAGCTGTTCAGCGGTTTCGATGCCTTCGGCCACCACCTGGTAACCGAGCTGGTTAGCCAGCCCCACCAGCGACTGCACCAGCAGGAGGTCCTTGGCACTGTGCGTGGCCTTCTGGATCAACGAACGGTCCAGTTTCACCAGCGTGGCAGGAATGCGGCTGAGGTAGGCCCAGTTGCTATAGCCGGTACCAAAGTCATCGATGGCGACGTCGATCCCGGCCCGACGGGCGCGCAGCAATTGCCGCCGCACTTCTTCGGGTTGCTCGATCAGCACGCTTTCCGTGAACTCCAGCTGCAGGCGCCCCGGCACGATGGCCCTGCGCTGGAGCTCGGCGAGCAAGGCATCCATGAATGCTGCGCTCTCCAGGTCGCGCGCGGTGACATTCATGCTGATGCGTAAGTCTGGCGCCTGAGCGTGTTGCAGGATGTTCAACACCGCGTGCATCACCCACAGGCTGATCGACGCGATCAGCGCGGTTTTCTCGGCCAGGGCGATGAACTCGGCAGGGGAAATATCCCCCAATTGCGGGTGGCGCCAGCGCAACAGCGCTTCAGCGCTGGTGCACGTATGGCCTTGCAGTTCGACGCGCGGCTGCAGGTGCAGGCTGAGCTCGTCATCGCGCTGCAGCGCCGCCCCCAGTGAGGTCAGTAGGGAGAAGGCCCTGCGCTGTGCGGCGTCCACCTCCGGCTGATAGTGCGCGCAGCGCCCAGGGTTGCCACGGGCCGCGTCGGCGGCGCCGACCGCACGGCGCAACCAGTCAAGGCTGCCATCGTCGTCGCAGCGGCTCACCGGTGAAATACCGACCGAGGCATCCAGCAGGACAGGAATCTGATGACACAGCACAGGATCGCTCAGCACACCGATGACCCGCGCGCACATTGCCAGCGGGTGCTGGTGCACGATGACGGCAAACCGGGTGGGGCTGATCTTGTACAGCGCCAGATCGGAATCAAGCTGGCTGACGATCAGGTCTTTCACCTGAAGGGTAAGATCGTGGGCGAAGTTGTAGCCCAACACCTTGATCATGTGCGTCAGCACCTGCGCCGGCATGATGTCGAACACCACCACGGTCAGGGCATCATGGCGTTCAAGGCGCGTCTGCACGTCGCATTCCAGTTTCACCCGGTTGAACAGCCCGGTCGGCTGGTCGTAGAAATTTCGACGACGTATGCCGGCAATGATCTGCACTGCCATGTCGGCGAACGCCTGCAACATCCCGCGCTGGGCATCATCCAAGGCCGCACGCGGGGCCGTATCGATGATGCAGAAACTGCCAATCGCGACCTGCTTGTCTACCAGCAGCGGAGCGCCGCAATAGTAGCGAATGCCGGGCGCACCGGTGACCAGTGGGTTGTCGGCAAAGCGCGGGTCCAGCGTCGCATCCAGTACTTCCAGCGGCTGCGCCTGAAGAATGGTGTGGGCACAGAACGCGACATCACGCGGCGTACTGTCGGCCTCCAATGCAGTCTTGGCCATGAACCACTGCTGGCACTCACTTACGATCGAGATCAGGCATATCGGCGCACTGAAGTACCGCCCGGCCCATTCGACCAGCGTGCGCAGCTCGGTGCTGCAGTCCTGGTGCGCAACACACCACTCGGCGACCGCAGCCAGGCGCTGCTCTTCGTTGGACGGCACTGGGGCGACATTCATGTTCATTTCACCTGCCCCGATCGGAATGGCAACTAGGTTATGGCTATAGGCCATTATTGAGACTTGATCACTCCCTTGAACGTTCCGCGCTCCTGCGAGGAATTCAACAGTACCGACAAAACCTGTACAAATCCAGATAGCTGTACAATATTTTGATATCAGGAGAGACCCATCCGCCGTGAATACGGCACATTCACCGCTGCATACCTGTACAAAATAAAATTAGCGTACAAAGGAATGAACGGTCGCGCCCCAGGCAGCGCCTGGCAAAAAGCGCGAATGGAGGCGCTGTCGCTGCAACTGGCGGGTTGCTGCGACGCTTCAGAAAAGGGGGGAGTAATGGAGGGGGTGTTTCGGTTTGCGCGCCAACTGACGTTCAGCTTGCCTGGCAACGGCCCTAGGCGGTAGGCGCAACCAACCTGTATCCCACCCCGGCCTCGGTGATGATGAACCGCGGTGCTGTTGGATCATCGCCCAGTTTCTGCCGCAAATGCCCCACGACAATCCGCAGATAATGGGTGTTCTCCACGTGTGTCGGGCCCCAGATATCCTTGAGCAACTGCTGCTGGGTAATGACCCGCCCCGGATGCCCGGCAAGTTGCGCCAACAACGCGTATTCCTTGCGCGTCAGTGCCACCTCCGCGCCCTCAAGCGTCACCTTGCGAAAGGCGAAGTCCACGGTCAACGGCCCAAAGCTCGCGGTCACCTCGCCCCCACCCGCTTGCGGCACCTGGCGCAACAGCGCACGGACCCTGGCCAGAAACTCCTGGATGCCGAACGGTTTGGTCACATAGTCATTGGCCCCGCCATCCAGCGCATCGACCTTTTGCAGTTCGCTGGCACGCACCGACAGCACCAGCACCGGCACCGCACTCCACTCGCGCAACTCGCGCAGCACATGCTGGCCGTCCATGTCAGGCAAGCCGAGGTCGAGCACCACCAGGTCAGGCTTGGCCAAAGCAGCCTGAGCAAGCCCTTCGCTACCGGTGGCCGCCTCGATTACCTTGTAGCCTTGTGAGGCCAGGCTGATGCGCAGGAACTTGCGGATCTGCGGTTCGTCGTCAATGACCAGGAGGGTGGCGGACTGGCTCATGGGGTTTCGCTTTCGGCTTCGGGTTGTTGGGGCAAGGGCAAGCATAGAGTGATGCAGGTGCCATGGCCATCGATGCCTTCGCTGACCAGGATCTGCCCACCATGGGCACCGATCATGCCCTGGCAGATCGCCAGGCCCAGGCCAGTGCCCTGCCCGCCACGGTCGCCGCGGGCCGCGGTGTAGAACATGTCGAAGATTTTCTCGCGCTCGGCCATGGGGATACCAGGCCCTTGATCGCTGACCGCGAAGCGCAATTGCGCTTCGTGCACCGACACCTGCAGTTCGAGGCGGCCTTGGGCCGGTGAGAAGCGGGCCGCGTTCTCCAGCACGTTGATCAGCGCTTGTTCGATCAGCGCGGCGTGCACGAACAGCAACGGCAGCTCGGCGGGCACCTCGGTGTGCACGCGCAGCGGCGCGAGCACCACGCGAAGGCGGTTCAGGGCACTGCCGACGATATCGGCCGGGGCGACCCAGTCGCGCGCCAGCTTCAGGCCGCCGTGGCCCAGGCGGGTCATGTCGAGCAGGTTCTGGATATAGCGGTCAAGGCGCTCAGCTTCGTTGCGGGTACCTTCCAACAGTTCGCGGCGGTCTTCGGTGGGGATGGCCTCGCCCAGCGCCAGCAGGCTGTCGATACTGCCACGCATGGCGGTCAGCGGTGTGCGAAGGTCGTGGGACACCGAGGCCAGTAGCGCACTGCGCAACTGCTCGGTCTCGCCGTGCAGCCGAGCGGCTTCCAGTTGCTCGGCCAGGCGAGCCCGGGCCAGCGCCTGGGCCAGCGGTTGACCAAGCGCCATGAGCAGCCGGCGGCGCTGAGCACTGAGAGGTTCGCCGGACTGGGGGCGCACGCCGAGCAGGGCCAGGGGATGATCGTCGACGATCAATGGCCACCACCACCAGCGGCCGTTAGGCAGGGTGTCGCTGCCATGGCCAGCGGCCTGCCCATGCTGCCAGGCCCATTCGGCGGCGGCGCGCTCGTTGTCGCTCAGGGCCTGAGCCTGGCCGCTGGCCACTTGCAACTGCCCTTCAGGGTTGCGTTCGAGCAGGCACACGTGCACGTCCTGCCAGCCATTGAGGTGCTGGCCGGCGGCGTTGAACACGGCTTGCCGGTCGGTGGCGACCGTCAGCCGCCGCGACAGGTCGAGCAACTGGTTGGTCTGCGCCTGGGTTTCGCGAAGGGCCTGCAACTGGCGGCGCTGACGCGCAGCGAGGTTGCCGGTAAGCGCAGCCATCAACAGGAAGAACACCAGCGTCAGCACGTCTTCTTCGCGCTGAATGCTGAAGGAGAAATTCGGCGGGATGAACAGGAAGTCGTAGGTCAGGAACGACAAGGCGGCACAGGCCAAGGCCGGGCCCAGGCTGCTGCGCACCGCAACCAGCAATACGGCGGCAAGGAACACCAGCGAAATATTGGGCAGTGCCAACACGCTCGACACCGCCCAGGACAACCCCGTCGCCAGCGCGGTGGCAGCCAGTGCCAACAGATAGTGGCGCCATACCCACACCCGTCGCACGGTCGAACGTGCCGGGGCCGGCTGAACATCGCGGTCGAGCACGTTGATTTCAAGCCCGTGGCTTTCACGCAGCAACCGGGCAGCCACGCCTGCACCGAACAGGCGACGACGCAGGCGGTCCCGAGACTGGCCTACCAGCACCAGGCTGGCTCGGCGCTCGACGGCATGCTGGATCAGCGTGCGTGCCACCTCGCCTGCGCGCAGCAGCACCACTTCCCCGCCCAGGCGTTCAGCCAGTTGTTGCGCCGCCTGCAAACGCTGGCGTGCGGTTTCGTCGCGCAGCCGCCCGTTGTCCACATGCACCAGGCTCCAGGGCAAATGCCGACGCTGCGCAACCCGGCTGGCATGGCGCACCAGGCGTTCGGCCTGGTCGTCACCATCGACACCTACCAGCAGACGCCCGCGCAGTGCCGGCGCTTCTTGGCCACGCTGGCGGTAGCCGTGGGCCAGGTCGGCATCGACCTGTGCGGCGGCGGCCTGCATGGCCAGCTCACGCAACGCGGTGAGGTTGGTCTGGGAAAAATAGGCATCGATCGCAGCCCGAGCCTGCTCGGGCACATAGACTTTGCCCTCACGCAGACGTTCGAGCAGCTCGCGCGGCGGCAGGTCGATCAGCACCAGTTCGAAGGACTCCTGCAGCACCCAGTCCGGCAGGGTTTCACGCACGTGCACACCGGTAATGTCGCGCACCTTGTCGTTGAGGCTCTCTAGGTGCTGGACGTTGACCGTGGTGTACACGTCGATCCCGGCGGCTAGCAGTTCCTGAACGTCTTGCCAGCGTTTGGCGTGACGGCTGCCCGGGGCGTTGCTGTGGGCCAGTTCGTCGACCAGGGCCAGATCTGGGGCGGCCTTGAGCAGGCCGTCCAGGTCCATTTCTTCCAGGGTGACACCACGGTATTCGCTGCGCAGCAGAGGTTGCTGGGCCAGGCCAGAGAGCAGTGATTCGGTTTCGGCGCGGCCGTGGGTTTCGACTACGCCTGCCAGTACCTGCACGCCTTGGCGCTGTTGGGCGTGGGCCGCCTGGAGCATGGCGTAGGTCTTGCCCACCCCGGGTGCCGCACCGAGAAATACCTTGAGCCTGCCACGCCCTTCGCGCGGCAGGTTGGCCAACAGCGCGTCTGCGCGGGCTGCGTCACTCATGCTTCATCCTTCAATAGCGCCACGATCGGTTTTTCTGGGCCTGCATCGCCGACAAGCCGACCCCCACAGGCGGTTCACAGCTTTGGAAAGTTGTGCACGACCTGTGTGAGCCGGCTTGCCGGCGATTGGGCCGCAAAGCGGCCCCACATTCATGACCCCAATTTGCTCAACGCTTGGTTAAGGGCCAGCACATTGACCACAGGCGGCCCGATCAATGGGTGGAGGGTGGCCTCTTCCAGCAGGGCTTGCAAGCGCTCTACCGGTATCTGGCGCGCCGCCGCCACCCGCGAAATCTGGTAGGCCACGGCCTGCGGTGGCAAATGCGGGTCCAGGCCACTGCCCGAGGTGGTCAGCAAGGCCTGCGGCACCGGCCCCTGCCCAGCCTGGTACAGCTTCGCGGCATCGCCCGTGACCCGTTCGGCCAGCGCCGGGTTGCTTGGCGACAGGTTGCTCGCGCTGCTGGCCACGGTGGCATAAGCCCCCGCCGAAGGCCGCGAATGGAACCAGCCATCGCCCTGAAAATCCTGGGCGATCAGTGCCGAGCCGCGCACCTTGCCCTGCTCATCGCGCACCAGGCTGCCATTGGCCTGTTCCGGAAAAACCACTTGCGCAACCCCGGTCACCGCCAGTGGATACAGCGCACCGGTGACCACTGCCAGTGACAGGATCAGGCTCAGCGCCGGGCGTACATATGTGTTCATGGTGGCCTCCTCAGACCAGGTGCAAAGCGTTGAGCAGCAGGTCGATCAGCTTGATCCCGACAAATGGCACGATGATGCCGCCCAGGCCGTAGATCAGCAGGTTGCGTCGCAGCAGATGAGCAGCACTGGCCGCCTGTACCCGCACACCGCGCAGCGCCAGCGGGATCAGTACGATGATGATCAGCGCGTTGAACACGATGGCCGAAAGGATCGCACTCTGCGGGCTGGCCAGGTGCATCAGGTTGAGCACGCCCAGTTGCGGGTAGATGGCGGCGAACAACGCCGGCAGGATGGCGAAGTACTTGGCCACGTCGTTGGCGATGGAAAAGGTGGTCAGCGCGCCACGGGTCACCAGCAACTCCTTGCCCACCTGGACCACGTCCAGCAACTTGGTCGGGTCGCTGTCCAGGTCGACCATGTTGGCGGCCTCGCGCGCAGCCTGGGTACCGTCGTTCATGGCCATGCCCACGTCAGCCTGGGCCAGGGCCGGGGCGTCGTTGGCACCGTCGCCGCACATGGCCACCAGGCGGCCGTCATTCTGCTCCTGGCGGATGCGCGCCAGCTTCTTCTCCGGCGTGGCTTCGGCCAGCACGTCGTCAACACCGGCTTCGGCGGCGATGGCCGCGGCAGTCAGCGGGTTGTCGCCGGTCACCATTACCGTGCGAATACCCAGCTTGCGCAACTCGGCGAAGCGTTCGCGGATGCCAGGCTTGACCACGTCCTTGAGGTGGATCACACCGAGCAGGCGCTTGTCCACGCACACCAGCAGCGGCGTACCACCACTCTGGGCGATGCGTTCAACTTCACGCGTCAGCGCCAGCGGCATTTCCAGGCGCTGCATGCCGACGAAGGCGAGCACGGCATCAACGGCGCCCTTGCGGTAGCAATGCTGCTGGAAATCGATGCCCGACAGGCGTGTCTCGGCACTGAAGGCGACGGCGTTGTACTGCCCCGCGTCCGGCTCGACGAAGTCATGCAACTGGCGCAGGTACTCGACGATCGACTTGCCTTCGGCTGTGTCGTCGGCCAGCGAAGCGAGCAAGGCACCTTCGCCCAGTTCCTTGGCAGTCACCCCGGTGGCGGCATGCAGGGCGCTGCAGCGGCGGTTGCCAAAGGTGATGGTACCGGTCTTGTCGAGCATCAGTGTGTGCACGTCACCGGCCGCCTCCACGGCACGGCCCGAGCGGGCGATCACGTTAAGGCGCACCAGGCGATCCATGCCGGCGATACCGATGGCCGACAGCAGGCCGCCAATGGTGGTCGGGATCAGCGTCACCAGCAGTGCAGCGAGGAAAATCAGTGGCAGGCTGCCGCCGGCGAAGTGAGCGAATGGCTGCAGCGTCACCACGACGATCAGGAAGATCAATGTCAGGCCGATCAGCAGAATGTCCAGCGCGATTTCGTTGGGCGTCTTCTGCCGCTTGGCGCCTTCGACCAGGGCGATCATGCGGTCCAGGGTCGACTCGCCAGGGTTGCTGGTGATGCGAATGAGCAACCAGTCGGAAACCAGCCGGGTATTGCCCGTGACAGCCGAGCGGTCACCACCGGATTCGCGAATCACCGGCGCCGACTCACCGGTGATGGCCGCTTCGTTGACCGCGGCGATGCCTTCGAGCACCTCGCCGTCACCTGGGATCATCTCGCCGGCCACGACACGCACTACGTCGTCCTTGCGTAACTGCGCAGCGGCAACGGTCTCGAACGTGCCGTCGCGCGTCCGGCGCTCTGCGGTCAGCCCCTGGCTGCCGGCCTTGAGGCTATCGGCGCGGGCCTTGCCCCGGCCCTCTGCCAGCGCTTCGGCAAAGTTGGCGAACAGCACGGTAAACCACAGCCACAACGCGATCTGCACGGCAACGCCGGTGCTCACGTCACTGCCGGGCGCAAAGCACAGCACGGTGGTCAAGACGGCGGTCAAAGCCACCACCAGCATGACCGGCGAGCGCTTGAGCTGACGCGGGTCAAGCTTGACGAATGCCTGCACCAGCGCCGGGCGCCACAGCGCGGCGAAGCGGGTCTGGTCCTTGGCGCTGTGCCGGGCGTTCACTTCAGGAATGGGCATATTCATGGTCGGTTCCTCAGAAACCCAGGCTCAGGTGTTCAGCGATTGGCCCAAGGGCCAGGGTCGGCAGGAAGGTCAGGCCGCCCACCAGCAGGATGGTCACCAGCAGCAGGCCGGTGAACAGCGGGCCATGGGTCGGGAAGCTGTTGAGCCCTTGGGGCGCGCTTTTCTTCGCAGCCAGGCTGCCAGCCAAGGCCAGGATCGGCAGGATGTAGCCAAAGCGGCCGATGAGCATGGCCAGGCCGATCATCACGTTGTGGAACACTGTGTTTGCGCCGAAACCTGCGAACGCCGAGCCGTTGTTGGCGGCGCCGGAGGTGTAGGCGTAAAGCAACTGGCTGAAGCCATGTGCCCCCGGGTTGCTGACCGCGCCGGCAGGGCCTGGCAGGCTGGCGGCGATAGCGCCAAGCACCAGCACGCCCACCGGCATCACCAGCAGGGTTGCCACCAACAGTTGCACTTCCCGGGCCTGCAGTTTCTTGCCGAGGTATTCCGGGGTCCGGCCGATCATCAAGCCGGCCAGGAACACCGCGATCAACACGAACAGCAACATGCCGTAGAGCCCCGCGCCAACACCGCCGAAGATCACCTCGCCGACCATCATGTTGACCATGGCGACCATGCCGGTGAGTGGGTTGAGGCTATCGTGCATGGCGTTGACCGACCCGTTGGACGCTGCGGTGGTGGTTACCGCCCACAGCACCGAGCCGGTCGTGCCGAAGCGGCTTTCCTTGCCCTCCAGGGGTGCGCTCTGCTGAACCTGCGCGCTGTCAAGCGCCGGGTTGGGCTGGTGCTCCGACCACAGCGCGGTCGCGCCGCCAATCAGAAACAGGCCGAGCATGCAGGCAAGAATCGCCCGGCTCTGGCGCAGGTCCTTGACGTAATGGCCGAAGGTGAAGACCAGGGCGGCCGGGATCAGGATGATCGAAGCCACCTCGAACAGGTTGCTCCAGGCCGTGGGGTTCTCGAACGGGTGCGCCGAGTTGACACCGAAGAAACCGCCACCGTTGGTCCCCAATTGCTTGATCGCGATCTGGCTGGCGGCAGGGCCGAGCGGAATCGTCTGGTCAGCGCCTTGCAGGGTCACTGCGTGGGCGTAGTCAGCGAAAGTCTGCGGCACACCCTGCCAGACCAGCAGCAGCGCGAGCACCAGGCAGAACGGCAACAGGCCGTACAGGGTGGCACGGGTCATGTCGACCCAGAAATTGCCGATACTGCTGGTCGAGCGCCGGGCGATGCCGCGGCACAAGGCGACCAGTACGGCCAGCCCGGTAGCGGCGCTGACGAAGTTCTGTACAGTCATGCCCAGCATCTGGCTCAGGTAACTGACCGAAGCTTCACCGCTGTAAGCCTGCCAGTTGGTGTTGGTGACGAAACTCACCGCGGTGTTGAACGCCAACGACCATTCCAGGCCGGGCAAGTGTTGCGGGTTGAGCGGCAGGTACCCTTGCAGCAACAGCACGCTGAAGAGCAGCACGAAGCCGGCCAGGTTGAATGCCATCAGCGCCAGGGCGTACTGCTTCCAGTTCTGTTCCTGATCGGCGCGCACGCCGGCCAGCCGGTAGCAGCCCCGCTCCACCGGCCCAAGCAGCGGCGTCAGCCAAGTCCGCTGCCCTTCCATGACGTTGAAGTAGAACCGCCCGAGCCAGGGTGCCGATAGCAGCACGATAGCGAAAAACGCCACCAGCAACGCGTAGTCATAACTGTGCATGGCCGCTCCCTAGCTGCGATCGGCGCGCAGCAGCGCCATCAGCAGGTAAACCGCCAATGCCACTGCCAGTAGCAGTGACAGCCCGTCGAGCATGTTCATGTGTGGATCTCCCCTGGTTACGGCTTGAGCCGCTTTGGGGGAATTGTCCGAGGGGAAGGCGTAAAGGGGCGAGGTCGAGGCGCGGGGCTGGGGATAAAGAATGCGTAAAGATCAGGACGGGCCATTGCCTGCACCGGCCCATTGGCGGGGTAAGCCCGCCAGGGGTCAGGCAGGCTAAGGTTGGGGGGTTGGCTGCCCGGCGTTGCGGCTCCAGTCCAGCAGCAGGCTATACCCCACCGCCAGCAGGGTCGGCCCGATGAACAGGCCAATGAAGCCAAAGGCAATCAAACCGCCAAACACCCCGAGCAGCACGATGACCAGCGGCAGGTTGCCGCCCCTGCTGATCAGGTAAGGCTTGAGCACGTTGTCCACACCACTGATGACGAAGGTGCCCCAGATACCCAGGAACACCGCCATGCCGTACTCACCCTTCCATACCAGCCAGGCCGTCGCGGGTATCCACGCCAGTGGCGGCCCCATGGGGATCAGGCTGAGCATGAAGGTGACCAGGCCCAGCACGATGGCCCCCGGCACACCGGCAATCAGGAAGCCGATCAAGGCCAGCAGTGCCTGTGCCGCCGCAGTACCGATCACCCCGTTCACCACCCGTTGCACGGTGCCCGCTACCAGGTCCAGGTAATACTCGGCACGCTCACCAACAAGACGCTTCAGCAAACGCAGGACGAACGCCGCCAGGCGCGGGCCATCGCGGTAGAAGAAGAATACGAACACCAGGCTCAGCGTCAGCTCCAGCACACCGCTGCCGATCTGCGCACTGCGTGCCAGCAACCAGTTGCCGACCTGCCCCAGGTAAGGCTTGACCGACGCGATCAGCGCCGCGCCCTGCTGGTCCAGGGATTGCCAGCCGCTGACCAGCCGCTCACCGACCAGCGGAATGCCACCCAGCCACGCTGGGGCATCAGGCAAGCCATCGACCTGGACGTCGCGCACGAAGGCAGTGGCGTCCCGAACGTGGTCGGCGAGGTTGAAGCCCAGCCACACCAGCGGCAAGGCCACGATCAGGATCCAGGCCGAGGTCAGCAGGCCTGCCGCCAATGTTTCACGCCCACCCAGTGCGCGCGTCAGCAGGCGCATCAGCGGCCAACTGGCAAATGCCAGGATCGCCCCCCACAACAACGCGGAGATGAACGGTGCCATCACCCACAACGCGGCGCCGAGCAAGGTCAGCAGGATAATCTGGATCAGCAGGCGATCATTGTTGGCCATGGTGGCGCTCATTCAACGGATCAGTTCCAGGTGCAGGCCATCGGTGGGGGCATTGCCGACTTCGAGCCGGTTGCTGCGTACGCCGGCCTTGAGCAGTTGCTGACGCCAGGCTTCGGCCTGGGCACCGCTGAGGCTGGCGCGCAACGTGATATCCAGCTTCAGGCTGCGCCCCAACAGCGCCACCCACGCAGGCTCAGGTGCCCCCAGGTCGGGGTAGTCGAGCTTGCCAGTGTCGCGCATTTCAAGCAGCACCGTGGCGGGTGTCGGCAGCAATTCACCCAGCGGGCTGCTAGCGACGAACTCTTCCACGTGCAGGTAGGCGCGACGGTTGCCGCGGGTTACGGCGTAAAGCGCCACCAGGGTATCGGCCTCTTCGGCGGAGCGGCGCAGAAGGATGAACGCCTGCTGCTCGTCACCGCCATTGAGCCGCGCGCTACCGAAGACCTCGTTGCCCCACAGGCTGGCTTCGCCGCAATCGCGCCCCAGACACCAGAACAACGGATAGCCGCCATCGCGCTGCAGTGCTTCGCGGGCGCTGGCAAAAGCCTCGCGCGCCGTGCGTTCTTCCGGCAGCTCGTAGGTGATGGAGCTGACCTGACCCCGGCTCTCGACCTTGGCGTCCACGCGCAGACGGCCGCTGATCTTGCGCAGTGGGCCCATCGGGTAGATGCGTTCCTGCTCGACTGCCGGGCGTTGTTCGACCACTTTGGCGTCCACAGGCACCGGCAGAGCGCCGGCCCACAGCAACGGGCTGACGAGCGCCAGGCAGGCGCCGGCCGTGCGAATCATGACGGGCACGCTCATCGGCGACCCGCGCGGCGGCGAGCGCCGTGATGAAGCTCCAGGATGTCTGGCAGTTGCATGGTTGTCTCCCTGTTCAACCCGCCAAGCCTCGACACTTGTCCGGCTCAAGTCAAGCAAAGCCAAAGAAGCGATTGATACAGTCTGCGACAAGGGTCGCACCGTGTTCATCGTTCAGGTGCAGATGATGGCCACCGGGTAGCACCGTCTGTTCGAAGGTTAGCTGCTGCAGCAGCTCAGCGTGGCGCGCCAGCATGCCATCGGCCGCCACCACCAGGCAGGCCGGGCAGCTCACCCGGCGCACGTAGGCCATGGCCTGGGCATGGCTCAGGCGCACCGGCGACGGTAACGTCAGGCGGCTGTCACTGCGCCAGCTGTAACCGCCAGGCACCGGCATCAGTCCGCGCTGGGCGAGCAACTCGGCAGCGTCCCGGCTGACCGCGACCATGCCCTTCATTCGCGCCTGCACGCCCTCCTCCAGGGTCTTGTAGACCGACTTGCGTTTGCCATCCAGGCGCAACTGGGCCTGCAGCGCCAACCCCAGGCGCTCGCCGGCATCCTCCTCGGCCCCGGTCGGCGGGATGACGCCATCGATCAGCGCCAGATGGCTGACCCGCTCTGGCAGGGCGGCGGCCAGTTGCACCGAAATGATCGCCCCCAGCGAATGCCCCAAGAGGGCAAACCGTTGCCAGCCCAGTTGTTCGGCAACCCGCAGTACATCATGGGCGTAGTCGGCCAGCGCATAGCCGGCGCCTGGCGGGCGGTGCTGCGAGTAGCCGTGCCCGGCAAGGTCCAGGGCGAGGATACGCAGGCCTTTCAACTGCGGTGCGAGGCGGGCAAAACTGTTGGCGTTGTCCAGCCAGCCATGCAGGGCGATCACCGGCAGGCCATCTTCGGGGCCGAACAGGTGAGCAGCCAGTTCGATATGGCCGAGGCTGAGACGGATTTCCTCGACATGGGCACTCATGCCTGGCCCCAGCGGTCGAACAGGCCTTTGATCAGGCTGGCAGTGTCTGTCGGCCGCTCCAGCGGGAACATGTGCCCGCCGGGCACGCTGTGGTATTCGCCCTTGGGCATGCCGCGCACCGCCAACGTGTGGTGGCGACGAATCACATTGCTGCGCTCCCCCCGCACCATCGCCAGGGGCACCTGAAGCTGCCGTGCAGGAGCCGGGCTGGCGTGAGGAATGCTGCGGTAGATGCTGATCTCGGTAGCCGGATCGAAGCGCAGGCGTACCCCCTGCTCCACGTCTTCCAGGCCATGCTCGAGGTAGGCTTCCAGGCAGTCGGGGTCAAAATGCCGGAACAGCTTCTTGCTGGCGAAATAATCCCGTGCGCTGGCGCGGTCGCTGAACGCTTCTCGCCGGCCCAGGGTGCGGCCAGCAGGGGTAATGCGGTCGATGAAGCCAAAGCGCTTGGCGGTGCGCAGCAACCACTGATCGGCGCGGGTCAGCACCGGTGAGTCAAGCATGACCACACCGCGGTAATACGCCGGGCAGCGCAGGGCTGCATGCAGGTGCAGCACGCCACCGAGCGAGTGCCCTACCCCCCACACCGGCTGATCCTGCCTGGCCAGGTGGTGCAAGAGTTCGTCCACCAGGCTCTGCCAGTTCTCGTTCACCGGAAAGCGGGGGTCGTGAGCATGCTGGGGCAAATGCTGCACCTGGTAATCCGGCGCCAGGGCAGCGAACAGCTTGCCGTAGGTGGCCGACGGGAATCCGTTGGCATGGGCGAAGAAGATCTGCTGCGACATGGCACCTGGTCCGGTACGGGGATGATGGCCCATTGTCGGCATCCCGCTCGCGCTCGGCAACGCCTGTAAAGGTCATCGGCGAGGGCGATCAGGTCACCGAGGGCTCACCAGGCGGGTATGCGAGCAATCGGCAGAGGGCACGGCAACAGGCACCAAGGCCCGTTGCCGATCACTCAAGGGGCGTGATGCAGGGCCTGCAGGGTCATCAGCCCCGCCAGCGGCCAGTCGCCTTCAAGCTGCGCCAGGCTGGCGGTGCTCAGCGGCGCAGGCTGTTGCGCGTGGCCATGCTCCAGCATGCCCACCAGTGCGCCCACCAACGGCTGGTGGCTGACCAGCAATACCTGCTCAAGCCCCAGGCGTTCGAGTTCGGCGATCACCTCTTGCACGTTGCTTTCCGGCGTCAGCCAGGGCACGGTGCGCACCGGCTCGGCGAAGCCCAGGGTGTCATGCACCAGGGCGGCCGTTTGCTGAGCACGCACGTAGGGGCTGGCAAGGATGGCCTGCAGCGGCTGGCCAAGCAGGTGCGCAGCACTGTGCAGCACCTGCTCGCGGCCGTGGGCAGTCAGGCGTCGTTCGGCGTCGGTGTTGGCCCTGGGCTCAGCCTCACCGTGGCGCAATACCCACAGTTTCACAGTTTGGGCTCCTCGTCGCGCACCGGATGGGGTGCTGGGGCAACGGCATGGGGCGCTTCGCCTTCCGGCGCACGCGGCGTGGGCCAGTCAGCGAAAGGCCACGGTTTGCTGTCGGTATGGAAGGTGCCAAAGCGACCGATCTGCGCCAGATACTGGCTCAGGCTGTCGCCGAAGTTCATCAGGCTGGCGCTCGGCGCGCCGTAGATCAGGCGGTAGATGAGCTGCACCAGCACCAGGCCGCCGAGCAGCAGCTCGGCCAATTGCCACACCACCAGAAACACCAGCATCCATAACACACGCAGGATGATCGACTCGCGCTGGGCGCGCTCAGGGGTATCGTTCATGTGTCGCTCCTTGTTCTGTTCAAAGCCGCTGAAGGCTCATTTGAAGCCGCTGAAGGCTCAGTTGAAACCGCTGATGGAAATGAAGTCGACGTCGGTCTTGGGCTCGGCACGCATCAAGCGCTCGATCACCTGGTTCAGCGTGCGGCCTTCGAAGAGGATGGCGTGCAGCCCGGCCACCAGCGGCATGTAGACCTGGACCTCCTCCGCCTTGGCCTTGAGTACCTTGAGGGTATTGACCCCTTCGGCCACTTCGCCCAGGCGAGTGACCGCCTGCTCCAGCGTCAGGCCCTGGCCCAGGGCGTGACCGACCTGGTAGTTGCGGCTCTTGGGCGAAGAACAGGTGACGATCAGGTCGCCGACCCCGGCAAGGCCGAGGAAGGTCATGGGGTTGGCACCTTGGCTCACGGCAAAACGGGTCATTTCGGCCAGGGCCCGGGTAATCAGCATGCTCTTGGTGTTTTCGCCCATCCCCAATGCCACGGCCATGCCAGCGATGATCGCATAGACGTTCTTCAGGGCACCGCCCAGCTCGACACCAAAGCGGTCGCTGCTGGCGTAGACACGGAAGGTGCGCCCGTGCAATACCGCCTGCACGCGCTGGCAGAGGTCTTCATCTTCGCTGGCGACCACGGTAGCGGTCAGCGCATGCTCAGCGATCTCGCGGGCCAGGTTTGGCCCAGACAACACACCGATTCGCGCATCGGGCGCGATTTCTTCGAGGATCTGGCTCATCAGCTTGAAGCTCTGTGCTTCGATGCCTTTGGTCAGGCTGACCAGGCATTTGCCGCGCAACAGCTCGGCATGCGGGGCCAGGACGCTGCGCAAGGCGCTGGAAGGCAGCGCAACGAAGATCAGGTCGCTGCTGTGCAACGTGCCCAGCAGGTCGTTGACCGGCTCGACGCCGTCATGCAGGCGGATGCCTTTGAGGTAGCGCGGGTTCTCGCGATTGATGCGCATGGCCTCGGCCTGCTCAGGGTCACGCATCCATTGGCGCACCGGCACGCCGTTCTGCGCCAGCAGGTTCGCCACTGCGGTGCCGAAGCTGCCGCCTCCCAGAACTGCAACAGGTTGCTGTTCAGTCATATTCGATCCGTTAAAGCCATTAGTTAATTGGCGACGGGGCCCATTATACGACCAAGCCAGGGATTGCGAGCTACAAGCTGCAAGCTGCAAGCTGCAAGCTTCAAGCTTCAAGCTTCAAGCTTCAAGCTTCAAGCTTCAAGCCATAAGAAACCCTTGTGGCCAGTGAGGTCGCTGTTTCTTGCAGCTTGCAGCTTGCAGCTCGTAGCTTGCAGCTTGCAGCTCGCAGCCCGCAGCCCACCGTTTGGCTGGCAAAAGCTCCATGGTCAGTTACCATGCCTGTTTCAACTCTGATACAAGGCCGTATCGTGTTCCCTGGCACGCCTCCCTACCCTCGCCTGTTGCTGCTCACAGCATTGCTCGGCAGCCCGGCCGTGGCCGACGACCTGTTCATCGACAACGCCGACCTGCCACAGGTTCTGACCGCCACGCGGCTGAAACAGTCCCCGGCCGCCGTGCCGGGCAGCATGACCGTGCTCGACAGCGAACTGATCCGAGCCAGCGGCGCCCGCGACATTCCCGAACTGCTGCGCCTGGTGCCGGGGATGATGATCGGCTACGGCGCCGGCAACCAGCCGACCGTCAACTACCACGGCACCAACGTCAACGAAGCCCGACGCATGCAGGTGCTCATCGACGGCCGCTCGGTGTACCGCGCCGGCCTGGCCACGGTGGACTGGAGCGACATCCCGGTGGCGCTGGAGGACATCGAACGCATCGAGGTGTTCCGCGGCCCCAACACCGTCAGCTACGGCGCCAACGCCCTGATGGCGGTGGTCAACATTCTCACCCGCAATCCTGCCGACAGCCACGGCACGCGCATGAAACTGACCCGCGGCCAGGATGGCATCGATGACTACTACCTCAGCCACGGCTTCGGCTGGGACGGCGGTGACCTGCGCCTGTCGGTGTCGGGCCAGAAAGATGACGGCTTCGATGAAAACCAGTTCGGCCAGGATTACCGCGACAGCCGCCGCCTGAACCGCTTCAACCTCAGCGTCAGCCACAACCTCGCGATAAACCAGACCCTGGAGTGGCAACTGGCAGCCAAAGAAGGCAGCAACCAGCGGCCCTATACCTACCAGCCCGTATTCCCCTTCGTCACCGAAAGCGGCAACAATGCCGACGTCAATGCCAAGGACTACGCAGGCTCCGTGCGCTGGAACATCGACTTCAACCCTGACCACAGCCTGTACGTGCAGGGCTCGGCTCAGCACTTCGACCGCCAGCAGGTCTGGCGCGCCTGCGACGCAGCGCTGTCGTTCAGCCCGGAACTGACCCGGCTGTGGCAGCTCAACCCGAATTTCGCCGAGCAGGTCGCCCGCGGCGCGAACAACCCGCCCAACAGCAGCAACCCCGAAGAGCAGGCGCTGGTCGATGCCATCAAGGACCAGTGGAACAACCAGGGCGGCAGCAACGTGGTGTGCGGCGATGTCGACCAGAGCACCCGGGAAACCCGCTACGACCTGGAAATCCAGGACACCCTGAGCCTGACCGAAAACCTGCGCCTGCTCAGCGGCATGAACTACCGTTATGACCGCGCCGACTCGCAGACGTATTTCGACGGCGGCCTGGACGATCAGACCTGGCGCCTCTTTGGCCAGTTGGAGTGGCGCGCGGACGAGCATTGGATCGTGCAGGGCGGCGCGATGTTCGAAGATTCGCAACTGTCCGGCAGCTCGTTGTCACCGCGCATGGCGGTCAACTACCTGATCACCCCGCGCCACGGCTTGCGTGCGGTGTACTCCGAGGCAGTGCGCTCCCCGGACATGTTCGAGAACAACGTCAACTGGAGCTACACGGTCACGAACCTGACCCCTACTGCGTTCGGCCAGCAGAACGGCGAGTATTTCGTCAAGACCCGCGGGCCGGGCGACCTCGACCAGGAACGCATGCGCTCACGTGAGCTGGGCTACAACGGCCAGTTCACCGATATCGACCTGAACATGGATGTGAAGCTGTTCTACGACGAGATCACCGGAATGATCAGCGAGCCACTGCGCAACAACCAGTACATCGCCAGTAACGCCAACAAGGCCCGATTCAGCGGCAGCGAGGCACAGCTGGACTGGCGACCCACCCGGCGCGACCGCCTGCGGCTCACTTATGCCTATGTCGATGCCTGGGCCAGCAACCCCGCCGACAGCGCCAACACTGCCCGCAACAGTGGCTCGGCGGGGTGGATGCGCGAATGGGGTGATGGCTGGTCCAGTGCGCTGTTCTACTACGGGGACGATGCACTCAACCAGTACCGCTACGAGCGCCTCGACCTGCGTCTGGCCAAACGCTTTCGTATCCAGGGCAGCACCCTCGAACTGGCCGCGTTATGGCAGCAGCGCCTGGACGACGAACCGACCACCACCGTGCAGAACCGCTATGACAGCCGTCACCGCCTGAGCGTCAGCGCGGAGCTGGAGTTCTGATGGCCCGCCTGCTGCGCCTGCTGGTGTTCTGCCTTTGGCCAATGGGTTCGCTGTCCGCCAGCGAAATCCTGTTGGTCGGTGGCGAGGAACAGCCCGGCATCCGTAGCTTCGTCGCAGCGCTCGAAAGCCGCCGCAACCACGATCAGGTAAGGTTTCAGACCGTCGACCAACTGCCTAGCCCAGGCAAGCTTCAGGCCGACCTGCGCCTGGTGCTGCTTGACAGCGCCGCACTGGAGTGGCGCCTGGCCGAGAGCAAAGGCCCGCCGGCCTTGGCCATGCGCATCAGCCGCGTAGAGGCCGAGCAGCGCCTGGGAAAGTCACGACCGGCGTACTTGACCCTGCTGTGGAGTGATCCGCCCCTGGCCCGCCAGTTGCGCCTGGCCCGCTACCTGTTGCCGCAAGCCCAACGCATCGGCGTGCTGTACGCAGAACACAGCCATTTTCTGCTTGACGAACTGCGCCAGGCGGCCCGGCCTCTGGGGCTGGAAATCGTCGCCCAACAATGGCCGGACCAGCGCGACAGCCGGCCGCTGCTGAATCTGTTGGGCAACAGCGACGTGCTGCTGGGCCTGGAAGACCCCGACCTCTACAACTCCAAGACCGCCAAGAACCTGCTGCTCAGCAGCTATGGCCGGCAGATGGCGTTGATCGGCCCGAACGCCGGTTTTGTCCGCGCCGGTGCTCTGGCCAGTACCTACAGCGACCAGGAAGACTGGCTGGCGGTGCTCGACCGGCTGCTCGACCGCCCGCCAGCGCAATGGCCGCGCAGCCAGTACCCCGACCGCTTCGGGGTCAGTGGCAACCAGCAGGTGGCTCGCGCCCTGGGCCTGGAACCGATCGATCCAAACGCCACTGCCAAGGTTTTGGCCGAAGGAGAACCCACCCCATGAGCAAACGCCTGAGCTGGGATATCCACACCCGCACCCAGATCATCAGCCTGGGCCCTGCGCTGCTGCTGACGTTGCTGCTGATCAGCTTCTTCACCTTCGTGCGTATTCAGGACCTGCGTCAGGAGCTCAACCATACCGGCCAACTGATCGCCAACCAATTGGCCCCGGCATCCGAATATGGGGTAATTTCAGGCAACAACGAAGTGCTCGAGGGGTTGATGCGCGCCACCCTGAGCATTCCGCATGTGCGCTTCCTGGAAGTGCAGGACAGCCGCAACCATATCCTCGTCTACGTCGAGCAGGCCGACGAAAGCACCAACCGGGCGCAGCGGGTAGAGGTATTCCAGGCTCCGATCCGCCTTCAACAGATCCGCCTGGACAGTGACTTCCTGCAGCAGGGCAAGGCGCCATCGCCGGCGATCGGGGACGATTATCTGGGGAGGGTGATCGTCGGCATGTCGGACGACGCCTTCAGCCAGCGCCAACAGGAGATCGTCATCAAGGCCGGCATCCTGGCACTGTTCGCCCTGCTGTTCACCTTCCTGCTGGCACGCCGCCTGGCCATGAGCCTCGCAAAGCCGATCAGCGACATGGGCCATGCGGTCAAGGCCATCCAGCAAGGTGACTACAACACCCCGCTGCCAGTGGTCGACGACAGCGAACTGGGGCACCTGGCGCGCCACATCAACAACCTGGCCAGCGCCCTGGAACAGGCCAGCGCCGAACAGAAGCAAGCCATTGCCCAGTTGATCCAGGCCCGCGAGGAGGCCGAGCAGGCCAACGGCGCCAAGTCGGAATTCCTGGCGATGATGAGCCACGAGTTGCGTACCCCCATGAATGGCGTGCTGGGCATGCTGCAACTGCTCGAAACCACCCAGCTGACCAGCGAGCAGGCCGAGTACACCGCTGTGGCCAGCGAGTCCACCGGGCACTTGCTCAAGGTGATCAACGACATTCTCGATTTCTCCCGGATCGAACGCACCACCCTGCAACTGGAGCATATCGACTTCAACCTCGGCGAGCTGATCGCCAGCAGCGTGCAGTCCTTCCAGCACAGCGCACAGCAACGGGGCCTGGACCTGCAACTGCAATTACCGCCCCAGAGCCAGCAGCTGCAGGTGGTCGGCGACCCCACACGCATCCGCCAGATCCTCCTCAACCTGGTCGGCAATGCCTTGAAGTTCACTGAACGGGGCCAGGTGCAGGTCGAGGCTCGTTGGCAGGCGCTCGATCGTCAGACGCTCTGGTTCACCTGCAGCGTGCGCGACACCGGCATCGGCATCGACAGCGAACGCCTGGAAATGATGTTCGTCGCCTTCCAGCAGGCCGACAGCTCGATTTCACGGCGCTATGGCGGTACCGGCCTGGGGCTGTCCATCGCTCGTACCCTCGCTGAACGCATGGGCGGCACGCTGCGCGGGGAAAGCCACGAAGGGCTGGGCTCGACCTTCACCCTGGAAATGCCGCTTACCCTGGCCAGCCCTGCTGCTGTGGCATTGCCCGGCGCGCTGGCGGCTCACACACCGCTCGCCCAAGGCGAACGGATCCTGCTGGTGGAGGACAATCCGGTCAATCAGAGCGTGATCGAAGCCATGTTGCGCAGCCTGGGCCTGGAAGTCAGCGTGGCCCAGGACGGCATCCAGGCCGTGGAAAAGGTCAGCCAGCAGCACTTTGCGGCCATCCTGATGGACTGCCGCCTGCCACAGCTCGATGGTTATGAAGCCACCCGACGCATACGCCTGCTGCCCAACGGCGGCCAGCTGCCGATCATCGCCCTGACCGCCAACGCCCTGCAGGGTGACCGGGAACGCTGCATGGCCGCCGGCATGGACGATTACCTGAGCAAACCGTTGCGTCGCACTGACCTGCAGCAGGTGTTGCAACGCTGGCTGCCTGGCCGGACAGTCGCGACTGGCGATAAATGCTAAAGTGCGGCAGTCTTAAGGACTGGACAGGACCGTCATCGGCCCTGAAAATAGACGTTTCAGTGCACACCTGTACTTCTTTCGCCAGGTGCGCTGTGACTTTCACTACAACGCAATAGTCTACCTGTAGGCTGCCGCCCGGACTGATGCCGGGTTGGCCGGGAAGATTCATCCCCTGCCACAGGGGGTTATTGAGGAGCTCGCATGACCAAACAACACGCCTTTACTCGGGAAGACCTGCTGCGCTGCAGTCGCGGTGAGCTGTTCGGCCCAGGTAATGCGCAACTGCCCGCGCCGAACATGCTGATGGTCGATCGCATCACCCATATCAGCGAAGAAGGCGGCAAGTACGGCAAAGGTGAATTGGTCGCCGAGCTGGATATCACCCCGGACCTGTGGTTCTTCGCCTGCCATTTCGAAGGCGACCCGGTAATGCCTGGCTGCCTGGGCCTGGATGCCATGTGGCAGCTGGTTGGTTTCTTCCTGGGCTGGCAGGGCCTGCCCGGCCGTGGCCGCGCCCTGGGTTCGGGTGAAGTGAAATTCTTTGGCCAGGTGTTGCCCACCGCCAAGAAAGTCACCTACAACATTCACATCAAGCGCGTCCTGAAGGGCAAGCTGAACATGGCCATCGCCGATGGCTCGGTCAGCGTTGACGGCCGCGAGATCTACACAGCCGACGCTCTGCGGGTCGGCGTGTTCACCTCCACTGACAATTTCTAAGGGTTATTCGCATGCGCCGCGTCGTTATAACTGGTCTGGGCATCGTATCGTGCCTGGGCAATGACAAAGCTACCGTCACCGAAAACCTGCGCAACAGCCGTCCGGGTATCCGTTACAACCCGGAATACAAGGAACAGGGGCTGCGTAGCCAGGTTTCCGGCTCCATCGACCTCAACCTCGAAGAACTGATCGACCGCAAGGTCTACCGCTTCGTCGGCCACGCTGCGGCGTACGCCTACCTGGCGATGCAGGACGCAATCAAGGACGCCGGCCTGACCGAAGAGCAGGTTTCCAACCCGCGTACCGGCCTGGTGGCTGGCTCCGGCGGCGCCTCGACCCTGAACCAGATGGAAGCGCTGGACACCCTGCGCGAGAAAGGCGTCAAGCGTGTCGGCCCCTACCGCGTCACCCGCACCATGGGCAGCACCGTCTCGGCGTGCCTGGCCACCCCGTTCAAGATCAAGGGCCTGAACTACTCGATCTCGTCGGCCTGCGCCACCTCGGCACACTGCATCGGCACCGCCCTGGAGCAGATCCAGTGGGGCAAGCAGGACATCGTCTTCGCCGGTGGCGGTGAAGAAGAGCACTGGAGCCAGTCGTTCCTGTTCGATGCCATGGGTGCCTTGTCGACCAAGCGCAACGATACGCCAGAACTGGCTTCGCGCGCTTACGATGCCGACCGTGATGGCTTCGTCATCGCTGGCGGCGGCGGTATGGTCGTGGTCGAGGAACTGGAACACGCCCTCGCCCGTGGCGCCAAGATCTACGCCGAAATCGTCGGCTACGGCGCGACCTCCGACGGCTACGACATGGTTGCCCCAAGCGGCGAAGGTGCCATTCGCTGCATGCAGCAGGCACTGGCCACGGTCGACACCCCGATCGACTACCTGAACACCCACGGCACCTCGACGCCGGTCGGCGACGTTGCCGAAATCAAAGGCGTTCGCGCCGTGTTCGGCGACAAGGCGCCCAAGATCAGCTCGACCAAGAGCCTGTCGGGCCACTCGCTGGGTGCTGCTGGCGTGCATGAGGCGATCTACTGCCTGCTGATGATGGAGAACAACTTCATCGCCGGTTCCGCCAACATCGACGAACTGGATCCGGAAGTCGCTGACCTGCCGATCCTGCGCAAAACCGAAGAAAACGCCAAGATCGACACGGTCATGAGCAACAGCTTCGGCTTTGGCGGCACCAACGCCACCCTCGTGCTCAAGCGCTGGACTGGCAAGTGATGCTTTGACGCTGTAAATGAAAACGCCCCGACTGGTTCGGGGCGTTTTCTTTTGTGTATGCCTGTGCCGCGCAGCGCTGCGGGCAGAGCGTCAGCGAGCCTTGGGCAAGACCGCCAGGAAGTTGTCCCGCGCCACCTGCTGCGCCACCTTCTGCGGCAAAGCATCCAGAAACGGCTCGAAGCCGTGCATCTGCTCCCCCACGCTGCCAAACTTGCCCACCACATCAGACCCAAGCATGAAGCGCTCAGGGAAGCGCTCGACCAGCGCCAGCCACGCCTTGCGCGGCACACCCTTGTCATCGAGCAGGTACGGCTTGAGCACAGTCCAGGACAAGTCGATATACAGGTTGGGGTAGTCCTCGAGCAGGCGCGTCAGCACCGGCAATAAAAAATCCATCTGCGTCTGATGCCGATGAATCTCCATGCTCGTGCCCGCGTGCGCCCAGATGAACCGAGTATGCGGATGATTACGCAACGGTTCTTCGATCTCGGCCAGGTAAAGCGGGTTGCGCTCACGCTTTGAGGTGATGTTCGAATGCAGCAGCACCGGCATGTCGCGTTCGGCTGCCAGGTGATAGATACGCGTCATGGCCTCGTTGTTGGCGCGGGGCGTGTCCCCGCTGGTGAGCGCAGTGAGGTCGTCGTGCCGGGTGAAGACTTCACCTATGCCCTGCCAGAGCCCAGGGTAGAGATCGAGCATGCGCTCGATATGGCTGACCGCATTCTTGTCTACCGGATTGAAACCGGTCAGGAAAGGGTGAAAGCGCTTGCGCTGCTCTGCCGGCAGCTTCTGCAGCGCCGCCGCCACGTAGGTGTCGGTTGCGCTGTACCAGTAGGCATCGGCGTCGTCACCGGCGTAGTAGCGCGGCCGCTTGGGCTCATCCTCGTGCCATTTCTTGGCCACCGGAATACCGGAAATCATCGAGTGATCGACACCGGCTTCATCCATGGCCTTGATCAGTGCAGACATGCCTTCAGTCTCCTGAAAGAAGTCCACATAGTGCAGGTGGGCGTCACTGTAGCGATAATCACGTGCCTGTGCCGCCTGGCACCACGTTACGCACAACAACAGGCAGGCCAGCACTCTGGCAATCATGGGGCAGCATCCTTCTCTGGGTATGAGCAGAATAGACCTGACGGGCTAGCCAGCGGTTCAGCCGTGCACGGCAAACCGCTATGCTGGTGCTATTTCCCACCGCCTGGAGCACAGCATGAGCAGCCCATTGGTCATTCGCCCGCGCGCCGAATCGGTCGAGGGCCAGCCGATCCTGCGCCCACTGCCGTCGGCGCAGTGCCGCAGCGTCGGCCCGTTCGTGTTCTTCGACCACATGCTCGAAACTGATTATGCGCCGGGCCATGGCATGGATATCCGCCAACACCCACATATCGGCCTGTCGACCCTGACCTACCTGTTCGAAGGCGCAATCCTGCACAAAGACAGCCTGGGCACCGAGCAGCGCGTTCTGCCTGGCGATGTCAGCTGGATGACTGCCGGCAGCGGTGTGGCGCATGTCGAGCGCACGCCTGCCGACGCCCTGGCCCACGGCTCACGCCTGCACGGGCTGCAGGTGTGGCTGGCATCGCCGCGTGAGCTGGAACAAAGCCCGCCGAGCTACAGCCATCACCCCGCCGCCAGCCTGCCCGTGAGCGATAGCCTTGGGGTACGCATTTGTATGATTGCCGGCAGCGGTTTTTGCCTGGAATCACCGGTGCCCGTGCTCTCCCCCACCCTTTATGCGCACGTACAGATGCAGCCGGCAACCACGCTGCTGATACCGCCTGACCACGTGCAGCGGGCGCTGTACCTGCTCGATGGCGAGTTGGTGCTGGGCGATGAGGATGTGGAGCCTTGCAGCCTGGTGGTGCTGCCGGAGGGCGAGGATGTGACGCTGTATGCGCAGGGCGAGTGCCAGCTGGTGCTGATTGGCGGGGAGCCGCTGGACGGGCCGCGGCGGATGAACTGGAATTTCGTGGCCAGTGACCCGGAACTGATCGAGCAGGCCAGAGCCCGCTGGGCTGCGGGAGATTGGCCGCAGGTACCCGGGGAAACCTCAAGGATCGAGTTGCCCCGGTAATGTTGGGGCTGCTCTGCAGCCCATCGCCGGCAAGCCACACACATGGACTTGCGCCGGCGTTTAGAAATTGGGCAAGACGGTTGCTTGCGCAGGTAAAGCGCAGGCCTGAAGAACGGCGCGGTCGGGGTGGGAGCCGGCTTGCCGGCAATGGGGCGCGAAGCGCCCCCGCTATGTCAGCGCTGGAACACTTCTGTCAGCAGGTTGTGCATCGAGCGGAAGGCCCGCTCCGAAGTGCGACGGTCATACTGCATCTTGCCCGGTACATTGGCACCCGGGTCAGTGAACGAGTGCACCGCGCCACCGTAGCTCAACAGCTGCCAATCCACCTTGGCCGCGTTCATCTCTTCCTCGAACGCCGGCAACTGCTCCTTCGGCACCAGCGGGTCGGAGGCACCGTGCAGCACCAGTACCGAGCCCTGGATACGTTTGGCATCTTCCGGGTTGGGGGTATCCAGCGTGCCGTGGAATGACACAGCAGCCCTCAGGTCAGCGCCATCGCGGGCCAACTCCAGGGCACAGCAGCCGCCGAAGCAGAAGCCGAACGTGGCCACCTTGCCGGGGGTCAGCAGTGCCTTGGATTGGGCCAGCAGCTGCGACAGTGCTTCGCGCATGCGCTTGCGTAGCTCAGCACGGTCATCCTTCAATGGCGTCATGGCCGCGCCCGCCTCTTCAGCATTGGCAGGGCGTACCGATTGCCCATACAAGTCGGCAATCAGCACCACGTAGCCCTTCTCGGCCACTTCCTTGGCAATGCGCTCGGCACCTTCGCCAATACCCATCCAGTTCGGCGCCATTACAAGCCCCGGGCGCCCCAGCGCACCGGGCTCATACACCAGGCGGCTTTCATACGTCTTGCCGGACAGGTGATAAACCAGCGATTCGACGATTACCTTGCTCATCAAGCACTCCTTGGGCATTCACCATTAAAAAAGCCCGCCGAAGCGGGCTTATCGATGCATCAACTCAAGCAGACAGCTCGACCAACAGCTTGTTCAGGCGACGAACGTAAGCCGCCGGGTCCTTCAAGCTGTCACCGGCCGCCAGCGCCGCCTGATCGAACAGGATGTGCGACAGCTCGGCAAAGCGGTCTTCGCTCTGCTCGTTGTCCAGCTTTTCGATCAGCGGATGAGTCGGGTTGAATTCGAAGATCGGCTTGGAGTCCGGCACCTTCTGCCCGCTGGCTTCGAGGATCTGGCGCATCTGCAGGCCCAGGTCCTGCTCACCGATGGCCAGGATTGCCGGCGAATCGGTCAGGCGGTGCGACACACGCACTTCGGCAACGCTCTCACCCAGCGCAGATTTCAAGCGCTCGACCAGGCCTTCTTTTTCCTTGGCGACTTCTTCCTGGGCCTTCTTGTCCTCTTCGGAGTCCAGCTTGCCCAGGTCCAGGTCGCCACGCGCGACATCGACGAAGGCCTTGCCGTCGAACTCGTTGAGGTAGCTCATCAGCCACTCGTCGATGCGATCGGTCAGCAGCAGCACCTCGATGCCCTTCTTACGGAAGACTTCCAGGTGTGGGCTGTTCTTGACCTGCGCGTACGACTCGCCGGTGAGGTAGTAGACCTTGTCCTGACCTTCCTTGGCGCGTGCCAGGTAGTCGGCCAGGGAGACGCTCTGCTCGCCGCCCTCGTCATGGGTAGAGGCGAAGCGCAGCAAACCGGCGATCTTCTCTTTGTTGGCGAAGTCTTCGGCCGGGCCTTCCTTGAGTACCTGGCCAAAGTTCTTCCAGAAGCCCTTGTACTGCTCGGGTTCGTTCTTCGCCAGCTTCTCCAGCATGTCCAGCACGCGCTTGGTCAGCGCGGTTTTCATCGAATCGATGATCGGATCCTTCTGCAGGATCTCGCGGGAGACGTTCAGAGACAGGTCATTGGAGTCGACCACACCCTTGATGAAGCGCAGGTACAGCGGCAGGAACGACTCGGCCTGGTCCATGATGAACACGCGCTGCACATACAGCTTCAGGCCGCGGGGCGCTTCACGCTGGTACAGATCGAACGGCGCGCGGGCCGGCACGTACAACAGCGAGTTGTATTCGAGCTTGCCTTCGACCTTGTTGTGGCTCCAGGCCAGCGGGTTTTCGAAGTCATGGCCGATGTGCTTGTAGAACTCCTGGTATTCCTCGTCCTTGATTTCGGTACGCGGGCGGGTCCACAGGGCACTGGCGCGGTTGACGGTTTCCCACTCTTCGGCCGGCTGCTCTTCACCTTCGGCGGCTGCCTGTTCCTTGGGCAGCTGGATCGGCAGGGCAATGTGATCGGAGTACTTCTTGATCACGTTACGCAGGCGCCAGCCATCGGCGAATTCCTGCTCGTCCTTCTTCAGGTGCAGGACGATACGGGTGCCGCGCTGTGGTTTTTCGACGGTGGAAACTTCGAAGTCACCCTCGCCTTTGGACGACCAGTGCACACCCTCGGCAGCCGGCTGGCCAGCGCGACGGCTGAACACGTCGACCTTGTCGGCGACGATGAAGGCAGAATAGAAGCCCACACCGAACTGGCCGATCAGGTGCGAATCCTTCTTCTGGTCACCGGTGAGGTTCTTCATGAAGTCGGCCGTGCCAGACTTGGCGATGGTGCCCAGGTGGGTGATCACGTCTTCGCGGCTCATGCCGATGCCGTTGTCCTCGAGGGTCACGGTACCGGCGTCCTTGTCGAAACTCAGGCGAATTTTCAGGTCGGCATCGTTTTCGAACAGTTCTGGCTTGGCCAGAGCTTCGAAGCGCAGCTTGTCGGCGGCGTCGGAGGCGTTGGAAATCAGCTCACGCAGGAAGATTTCCTTGTTCGAGTACAGCGAGTGAATCATGAGGTGCAGCAGCTGCTTCACCTCGGTCTGGAAGCCCAGGGTTTCCTTTTGTGTTTCCACACTCATGGTCTTCAAAACTCCGATCTGATGGCAGTGGGCGCCTGCAGCCGAGTCGGCATGCATTAACGGCGGATGTCATGCAGATGGGGGCAGCCCCGACGATTTCAAGGGCTTTTCCGGCTCAATCTTGAAATGCGCGCGGGCAGTGGCGATCGGGGCTTGTCGATCGCCCTGCCAGGCCGTGATCGCCACATTGGTCACCCGCCGACCTTGGCGCCACAACTGGCACTGCGCATAGGTGTCGCGAAAATGCCCGGCGCGCAGGTAGTCGATGGAGAAATCGATGATCTTGGGAATGCTGGCGCTCTCGCTGTAGATCAGCAGATACAAGGCGGCAGAAAGCTCCATGAAGCCAGCGATCACACCCCCATGGATGGCCGGCAGCAGAGGGTTGCCGATGTTGTCCGGGTTGGCCGGCAGGCGGAACAGCAAATCATCGCCCTGGCGCTCGCAGGTGATGCCGATCAGGCCGGCATAAGGTATCAACGCCAGCAATGGCTGGTAATCGCCCACCGCATGGGCCGCGTTGAGCTGGCGACGTACGTCTTGGGGAATCATGCCCTGCCCTCCTTCAGCGCCTTGCCGAAGCGGATGCCACCTTTTATCTCCTGCCCCAGGCGCATGAAGGTGCCGACAACCTGGCATATCGGCTGGGCGGGGTCGTCCTGATAGGCCATGCCTCGGGTGAAGATCACGTCCCGGGTGACCCGATAGCACTGGGCATGACCATAGATGGGCTTGCCCGCCTCTGCCGGATGCATGTAGTCGATGCGAAGGTCCAGGGTTGGACATACCTCAAAGCTTGGCAGCACGCAAAGCGTGGCCATCCCGCAGGTGGTGTCCATCAGCGTGGTCAGGGCGCCGCCATGCACTGCGCCGGTCTGCGGGTTACCGACGATGGCCGGTGACCAGGGCAAGATCAGCGTCATGCCATCAGTGTCCGCCTGTTCCACACGCATCTGTAGCACTTGGCAATGTTTCAGTGCCGATAAAAAACGCTCGGCCATGGCTATCAAGCTTGAATCGGTCATCGGTACACCCCACTCCAGTTCACGGCCGCCGGCGCAAGCTACATCTGCATAAGTGTGATAAAAAGTCTATGCGCAATGCGGTGTTATATATCTGTAAACGATACGGAACTATTGCCGCACGGCCGAACTCGAAGGAACAAGTCACTTATTCCACCAAGGAGAAACACCCAATGCGTAAACCATTTGCTTTTGCTCTGATGCTGGCTGCTGCCATGGGCCTGGCTGCTTGCGATAAAGCGAGCGAAGACAAAGCCCAAGATGCGCAGGAACATGCCGAGCAAGCCCAGGAAAAAATGGGCGAAGCTCAGGATAAAATGAACGACGCCGCCGAGGAAAACGCCGAAGCTGCCAAAGATCAGGCTGAAGCCGAGCAGAAGGCTGCTGAAGAGGCCGCGCCGGCCACTCCGGCTACTGCACCCGCTGAGCCTGCCAAGCAGTAATAGCGACGCACAAAAAAACCCGACAATGTCGGGTTTTTTTATGCCTGTCGGCTATGGATTAAACGTTTCAGGTGTTTGTGCTGACGCCTTCCTTGCTGATCTCGGTAGGCGCACTTTCCGTCGGCGTGAAAACCATCACTTCCAGCACATCGGAGTGGAACTCCCGGCGATAAAGGATCAATACCACCCCGACACTCACGACCATGAACAACCAGGGGCTGATGAACCAAGTGAGCATGGCCATGCCGAAGTAATAAGCGCGCAAGCCAAAGTTGAACTGGTTGGCCGCCAGCGACAACACCCTCGCCGCCCGCGAAGCGAAAGCCTTGCGCTCAAGCTCACTGACCAGTCGCTCGCCTATCATGGGCGCAGACCCCACCAGCACTGCGGCAAAGTTGTATTGGCGCATGCACCAGCTGAACGTGAAGAACGCATAGACGAACACCATCGCCAGGCAAAGCAGCTTGATTTCCGACATGCCCTGCGAGGCCTGTTGCACGAGAGGCAGGTCGGCCAGCAGCGACAGGGCGCGGTCAGTGGCCCCCAGAACGGTCAGGATACCGGCCAGAATGATCAGGGTACTGGAGGCGAAGAACGACGCGTTGCGCTCCAGATTGCCGATGACACTGGCATCGGCGATGCGGTTGTCGCGCAGCAGCATGCGGCGCATCCAGTCTTCCCGGTACAGATGCAGGACACTGGCCAGGCAGGCGGTGTCGCGGCCCTTCCAGATGGCATAGCGGGTATAGCCGCCCCAGCAAAGCGCGAACCAGCACAGGGCCAACACGTTGTGAAGATTGCTTTGGATGAAATTCATGCAGTTTTCCCGAAGGCCAGGGCACAAGGATAGCAACCGCTGTTCGACGCCTGCGAGCACGCAAAGACACATCCACGCAATAAAAAACCCCGCATCCTCAGGGATGCGGGGTTCGGTGTACAGCCAGCGCGGGCACCCTACGGCTTGTGGCCGGTGCCAACGGCAGGCGTCAACCTGTCAGGCCAGCGCTTCACGCGGCTTGCCAAGCATGCGGTCGCACGCCACGGCAGCAACCAGTGTCACCACCGACGGCACGAGCCAGGCCAGGCCCTGATCGCTCAGCGGCAGGTGCGCCATGAAGTCCGGCAACACGTGGGCAATGCTGCTGCCCTTGATCGCGTCAACCATGCCGAACAACAGCGACACCAGCATGACTGGCGCGAGGATGCGCGTAGGCGAATTCCACAGGTCATTGACGAAGCTCAGCCCCACCACCACGATGCACGGCGGGTAGATGGCGGTCAGCACCGGGATCGAGAACATGATCAGCTTGGTCAGGCCCAGGTTGGAGATCAGCAGCGAGAAGCCCGCCAGGATCACCACCAGCGCACGGTACGACAGCGGCAGGATCTGGCTGAAGTACTCGGCGCATGCGCAGGTCAGGCCTACTGCAGTCACCAGGCAGGCCAGCGCGATCAGCACCGCCAGGAAGCCGCTGCCCAGCGAACCGAAGGTGTGCTGTACGTAGGCGTGCAATACCGCTGCACCGTTGGTGGCGCCAGCCGCGATATCATGGCTGCTGGCCCCCAGACGGAACAGGCTGATGTACACCAGCGCCAGGCCTACACCGGCAATCAGGCCGGCGATGATGGCATAGCGGGTGATCAGCTTCGGCGATTCGACGCCCCGCGAACGGATGGCATTGACGATCACGATGCCGAAGACCAGCGCACCCAAGGTGTCCATGGTCAGGTAGCCATCGGAGAAGCCTTTGGAGAAGGCCGCGGCTGCATAGGCGGGCTGCGCTTCACCAATGGTGCCAGCCGGCAGCGCGAACGCAGCGATGCCAAGGACCGCCAGGGCGATGATCTTCAGTGGCGCGAGGAAACGGCCCACGGTATCGAGCAACTTGCCCGGGTACATGGACACCGCCAGTACCACGATGAAGTACACCAGGCTGTAGATGAACAACGCCAGCGGGCTTTCGCCGGTGAGCGGTGCAACCCCCACTTCGAACGACACGGTCGCCGTGCGCGGGGTGGCGAACAGCGGGCCGACCGACAGGTAGCACACCGCCGCCAACAAGCCACCGAAGAACTTGCCGATCGGGCTGCTGAGTGCATCCATGCCACCACCGACCTTGGCCAGTGCGACCACGGTGATGACCGGCAGACCCACCGCCGTTACCAGAAAGCCCAGGGCGGCCATCCAGACATGCGGCCCGGACTGCAGGCCAACGATGGGGGGGAAGATGATATTGCCAGCGCCCACAAAAAGGGCAAACGTCATAAAGCCAAGCGCCAGGATATCCTGGCCTTTTAAAACTTTCATTTAGGGTAGTACCACACTGCTGAAATCGGGATTCGAGAAGGGATTTCCCCATGGGTGAGGGAAATGCTGCCCGGCTTGATGGGCCAGACCCGTTTAGCGTGTCGTTCCCTTTTGGGGTACGGGCACAGAGTGAACGCGTAGATTAACCGTTTTACCCGGCAAACGCACTGGCACAGTGCTGCCTGTCCGATGTGCGTACATGTTTGTCGTCTGGTTGACCGTGTTCAACGACAATTTATTGCTGATTCGAGCGAATGTCTGGTTGAAAAACCTGATGAGCTCGGTCGAATTTTCCGAACCTTTGGGTCGCGTTAACCGATCACAAAAACGACAAAGGCCACCCGAAGGTAGCCTTTGTGCGCGTGGGGGGTACTACGTAAAGCGGGTGCTACTTACTTCTTGGCTTCCCAGCCAGTCAGCTCGGCCAGGGCCTTGCCGATGTCAGCCAGGGAACGCACGGTCTTCACACCAGCGTCCTGCAGGGCGGCGAACTTCTCGTCCGCAGTACCCTTGCCGCCGGAAATGATGGCGCCAGCGTGGCCCATACGCTTGCCCGCAGGTGCAGTAACACCAGCGATGTAGGAAACGACAGGCTTGGTGACATTGGCCTTGATGTAGGCCGCGGCCTCTTCTTCAGCCGAACCGCCGATCTCACCGATCATGACGATCGCTTCGGTCTTCGGGTCTTCCTGGAACAGCTTCAGGATGTCGATGAAGTTCGAGCCTGGGATCGGGTCGCCGCCGATACCCACGCAGGTCGACTGGCCGAAACCGGCGTCGGTGGTCTGCTTGACCGCTTCGTAGGTCAGGGTGCCGGAACGCGACACGATACCGACCTTGCCTGGCAGGTGGATGTGGCCTGGCATGATGCCGATCTTGCACTCGCCCGGGGTGATGACACCTGGGCAGTTAGGGCCGATCAGGGTAACGCCCAGCTCGTCGCACTTGACCTTGGCATCGAGCATGTCCAGGGTAGGAATGCCTTCGGTGATGCAGACGATCAGCTTGATACCGCCGAAAGCTGCTTCCAGGATCGAGTCCTTGCAGAACGGAGCCGGAACGTAGATCACCGAAGCGTCAGCGCCGGTAGCTTCCACGGCTTCCTTGACGGTGTTGAACACCGGCAGGCCCAGGTGGGTGGTGCCACCCTTGCCCGGGGTAACGCCGCCGACCATCTTGGTGCCATAGGCGATGGCTTGTTCGGAGTGGAAAGTACCCTGCGAGCCGGTGAAGCCCTGGCAGATGACTTTGGTGTCTTTATTGATCAGGACGCTCATTACTTGCCCTCCGCAGCTTTGACAACTTGTTGAGCAGCGTCGGTCAGGCTGGTTGCCGCAATGATGTTCAAACCGCTTTCTGCCAGTACTTTTGCGCCCAGTTCGGCGTTGTTGCCTTCAAGGCGAACGACGACCGGAACCTTAACGCCAACTTCTTTCACTGCACCGATGATGCCTTCGGCAATCATGTCGCAGCGAACGATGCCGCCGAAGATGTTGACCAGAACGGCCGCGACATTGCTGTCGGACAGAATGATCTTGAACGCTTCGGTAACGCGCTCTTTGGTAGCACCGCCACCAACGTCGAGGAAGTTGGCTGGCTTGCCGCCGTGCAGGTTGACGATGTCCATCGTACCCATGGCCAGGCCGGCACCGTTGACCATGCAGCCGATGTTGCCTTCCAGGGCAACGTAGTTCAGTTCGAACTTGGCAGCGTGGGCTTCACGGGCGTCGTCCTGCGACGGGTCGTGGAAGGTCTTCAGCTTAGGCTGACGGTACATGGCGTTGGCGTCGATGTTGATCTTGGCATCGAGGCAGTGCAGGTCGCCATCGGCCTTGATCACCAGCGGGTTCACTTCCAGCAGGGCCAGATCGTGATCCTTGAACAGCTTGGCCAGGCCAACGAAGATCTTGGCGAACTGTTGAACCTGCTTGCCTTCCAGGCCCAGCTGGAATGCCAGTTCACGCCCCTGGAACGGCTGAGCGCCGACCAGCGGGTCGATGGTAGCCTTGAGGATCTTCTCAGGCGTTTCGTGAGCGACTTTCTCGATGTCCACGCCACCTTCGGTGGAGGCCATGAACACGATACGGCGGCTCGAACGATCCACTACAGCGCCCAGGTACAGCTCTTTGGCGATGTCAGTGCAGGATTCGACCAGAATCTTGGAGACGGGTTGACCGTTGGCATCGGTCTGGTAGGTAACCAGATTCTTGCCCAACCACTGTGCAGCGAACGCCTTGGCGTCTTCCTTGCTGCGAACCAGCTTGACGCCGCCCGCCTTACCGCGACCACCAGCGTGGACCTGGGCTTTGACAACCCACTCGGAACCGCCGATCTTGTCGCAGGCTTCTGCAGCTTGCTCAGGGGTATCGACCGCGAAACCCTTGGAAACTGGCAGGCCGTACTCAGCGAACAGCTGCTTACCCTGATACTCGTGAAGATTCATGCTTTTTACCGTCTTCGTTAGGTACTGCGCTTCGGCGCTGCGCCATTACTGGCGCCGCACCACCTGTGACCGTTGACCCCGGGTTTTCCCGTGTGATCCGGTCCGGCGGACGTTCCGCGGTGAGTCATGCACGCAAGACTCACGACGGGCAGCCCGCCGTGGTTTCTTATAATTAACGCTTCTTACGGTTGGCCACGTGAATGGCGCCGCCATTCACTGCCAGCGCTGCTTCATGCAACGCTTCGGACAGGGTTGGATGGCTGAAGACCATCATGCCCAGATCCTCGGCACTGGTGCCGAATTCCATTGCGATTGCGCCCTGCTGAACCAGTTCGGCAGCCGACGGGCCAATTACGTGTACACCCAGAACGCGGTCGGTCTTGGCATCAGCGATGACCTTGACGAAACCACCGGTGTCGTTGGCCGCCATCGCACGGCCGCTGGCCGCGAACGGGAAGGTGCCTACGTTAACCTCAACACCCTCGGCCTTCAAGGCTTGTTCGGTCTTGCCGACCCATGCGATTTCCGGGTGGGTGTAGATAACCGAAGGGATCAGGTCGTAGTTCATCTGGGCCTTGTGCCCCTTGATGCGCTCGACGACCATGATGCCCTCTTCCGAGGCCTTGTGCGCCAGCATCATGCCGCGCACCACGTCGCCGATGGCGTAGACGCCCGGCACGCTGGTCGCGCAGTGATCGTCAACGAAGATGTAGCCACGCTCGTCGATGTTGACACCGCTGTCGGAGGCCAGCAGGTCGGTGGTCACCGGGCGACGGCCAACCGCGACGATCAGCTTGTCGAAGGTGATCTTCTGCTCGCCATCGGCATTGGTGTAGGTCACTTCGACTTCGTCGCCGTTGACTTTCGAGCCGGTGACGCGAGCGCCCAGCTTGATGTCCAGGCCTTGCTTGGTCAGGGTCTTCTGGGCTTCTTTCGACACTGCGGTGTCGGCAGCCATCAGGAAGGTGTCCAGGGCTTCCAGGACGGTGACTTCAGCACCCAGGCGAGCCCATACCGAACCCAGCTCCAGGCCGATCACGCCAGCACCGATCACGCCCAGGCGCTTGGGAACCGACTGGAATTCCAGGGCGCCGGTGGAGTCGACGATGACGTTCTGGTCGACCGGAGCCGGCGGAATGTCGATCGGACGCGAGCCGGAGGCCAGGATCACGTTTTCGGCTTCGATGATTTCGGTGGTGCCATCCGCCTTGGTGACTTCGACTTTCTTGCCAGCCAGCAGTTTGCCGTGGCCCTGGATCGAAGTGACGCCGTTGGCCTTGAACAGGGTGGCAACGCCACCGGTCAGGTTCTTGACGATGCCAGCCTTGCGGCCAACCATCGCGGCGACGTCCATCTTCACTTCGCCAGTGGAGATACCGTGGACGTTGAAGCTCTCTTTGGCTTCCTTGTACTTCCAGGAGCTGTCGAGCAGCGCCTTGGAGGGGATGCAGCCTACGTTCAGGCAAGTGCCGCCCAGGGCCAGCTTGCCCTCGGCGTCGGTGTACTTCTCGATACAGGCAGTCTTCAGACCAAGTTGGGCAGCCTTGATGGCAGCCACATAGCCGCCAGGACCTGCACCAATCACCACTACATCGAATTTCTGGGTCATAAAAGATTCCTTTTTAGCTTCAAGCGGCAAGCTGCAAGCCGCAAGACCAGCAGGCTTCGGCTTGAAGCGTGCGGCTTGCAGCTTACAGCTGCGCGATTAGATGTCCAGCAGCAGGCGGGACGGATCTTCCAGCAGGTTCTTGATGGTGACCAGGAAGGTTACCGCTTCCTTGCCGTCGATCAGGCGGTGATCGTACGACAGCGCCAGGTACATCATCGGGCGGATAACCACTTGGCCGTTGATGGCCATCGGGCGCTGGATGATGTTGTGCATGCCGAGAATGGCGGCCTGCGGTGGGTTGACGATCGGGGTCGACATCATCGAGCCGAAGGTACCACCGTTGGTGATGGTGAAGGTGCCGCCGGTCATTTCTTCGATCGACAGTTTGCCGTCACGGGCTTTCTTGCCGAAGGTGGCGATGCCGTTCTCGATTTCAGCCAGGCTCATCGATTCGGCGTTGCGCAGTACCGGTACTACCAGGCCACGGTCGCTGGAGACGGCAACGCCGACGTCGGCGAAGCCGTGGTAGACGATGTCGTTGCCGTCGATCGAGGCATTGACCGCCGGGAAACGCTTCAGCGCTTCGGTGGCAGCCTTGACGAAGAACGACATGAAGCCCAGGCGCACGCCGTTATGGGTCTTCTCGAACAGGTCCTTGTACTTCGAACGCAGGGCCATGACTTCGGTCATGTCGACTTCGTTGAAGGTGGTCAGCATCGCCATGTTGGACTGGGCTTCGACCAGACGCTCGGCGATCTTGGCACGCAGGCGGGTCATCGGCACACGCTTCTCGGTGCGATCGCCAGCAGCGGTCACCACCGGGGCGGCAGCGGCAGGCTTGGCAGCAGGAGCAGCGGCAGGCGCGGACTTCTTGTTGGCAACTGCGGCAACCACGTCTTCCTTGGTGATGCGGCCACCCTTGCCGGTACCGGCAACGGTCGCCAGGTCGATGCCGTTCTCTTCAGCCAGCTTGCGCGCGGCTGGAGCGGCGACCGGGTCATCTTCGCCGGCGTCGGCGGCAGGGGCAGCGGCAGCCGGAGCAGCAGCGGCCGGAGCGGCTGCAGGTGCGGCGGCGGCAGCACCACCTTCCACGATCGAACCCAGCACTTCGTCGGACAGGACGGTATCGCCCTCGCCCTTGACGATGTCGCCCATCACGCCATCGGCGGTAGCCAGGACTTCCAGGACGACCTTGTCAGTCTCGATGTCGACGATCAGCTCGTCACGCTTGACGGCTTCGCCCGGCTTCTTGTGCCAGGTGGCAACGGTGCCATCGGCAACCGATTCCGGGAAGGTTGGGGCTTTGATCTCGATAGCCATTAGCAGTGTTTCCTTAAATTCGGTTTCAAGTGCGCGAAGGCGTTAGACAGTGAAGGCGTCTTGCAGCAGTTTTTCCTGCTGTTCGGCGTGCTTCGAAGCGTAACCACAAGCTGGCGCGGCGGAAGCGTCGCGGCCTGCGTATTCCAGGACCAGCGCCTTGTTGTGGCGGCCCAGGATACGGCGCATGTGGTGCTGGCTGCTGTACCAGGCGCCCTGGTTCATCGGCTCTTCCTGACACCAGACGGCATGCTTGAGGTTGGTGTACGGCGCCAGGATGTCGACCAGGTCGTCTTCCGGGAACGGGTACAGCTGCTCGATACGCACGATCGCGATGTCTTCGCGGCCTTCGGCACGGCGTTTTTCCAGCAGGTCGTAGTAGACCTTGCCACCACACAGCACCAGGCGTTCGACCTTGGCAGGATCCAGGGTGTCGATTTCCGGGATCACGGTCTGGAACGAACCTTCTGCAAGGTCCTCCAGGGTCGACACGGCCAGCTTGTGGCGCAGTAGCGACTTGGGCGTCAGCACGATCAGCGGCTTGCGCAGCGGACGGATGACCTGACGACGCAGCAGGTGGTAGATCTGTGCCGGAGTCGTCGGTACGCAGACCTGAATGTTGTGCTCGGCGCACAGCTGCAGGTAACGCTCCAGGCGCGCGGAGGAGTGCTCCGGGCCCTGCCCTTCATAACCGTGCGGCAGCAGCATGGTCAGACCGCACAGGCGGCCCCACTTGTGCTCACCGCTGGTGATGAACTGGTCGATCACCACCTGCGCACCGTTGGCGAAGTCGCCGAACTGGGCTTCCCAGATCACCAGCGCATTCGGCGTGGTGGTCGAGTAGCCGTATTCGAAGGCCAGTACCGCTTCTTCCGACAGGAAGGAGTCGTACAGGTCGAAGCGCGGCTGGCCCGGGAACAGGTTCTGCAGCGGCACGTAAGTGCTGGCGTCCTTCTGGTTGTGCAACACCGCGTGGCGGTGCGAGAAGGTGCCACGGCCGATGTCCTGGCCGGTCATGCGGATCGGGTGACCTTCGAACTGCAGGGTGGCGTACGCCATGGTCTCTGCATAACCCCAGTTGATCGGCAAGCCACCGGCCTGCATCTTCTGACGGTCTTCGTAGATCTTCGACACCTGACGCTGGACGACGAAGCCTTCCGGCAGCTCGAGCAGCTTGGCCGACAGGTCCTGCAGGGTCTTGAGGTCGAAACGGGTGTCGTGACGCGCAGTCCAGGCGTGGCCCAGATACGGACGCCAGTCGACGAACAGCTCGCGGTTCGGCTCCTTGACCAGGCTCTTGACCACGTGCAGGCCGTTGTCCAGCGCGTTGCGGTACTCGTCGATCTTGGCCTGGGCGCGCTCGGCATCGATGCGACCGGCCTGGATCAGCGCCTCGGCGTACAGCTCACGGGTGGTGCGCTGCTTGCTGATCTGCTGATACATCAGCGGCTGGGTACCGTTGGGCTCGTCGGCCTCGTTGTGGCCGCGACGGCGGTAGCAGACCAGGTCGATGACCACATCACGCTTGAACTGCATGCGGTAATCGATGGCCAGCTGGGTGACGAACAGCACCGCTTCCGGGTCATCGCCGTTCACGTGCAGGATCGGCGCCTGGATCATCTTGGCAACGTCGGTGGCGTACTCGGTGGAGCGCGCGTCCAGCGGGTTGCTGATGGTGAAACCAACCTGGTTGTTGATCACGATGTGCACAGTACCGCCGGTCTTGAAACCGCGGGTCTGCGACATCTGGAAGGTTTCCATGACCACGCCCTGACCTGCGAATGCAGCGTCACCGTGGATCGAGATCGGCAGCACCTTGTCGCCGGCGGTGTCGTTGCGGCGGTCCTGACGGGCGCGCACCGAACCTTCGACCACCGGAGAGACGATTTCCAGGTGGGACGGGTTGAACGCCATGGCCAGGTGAACTTCGCCACCGGTGGTCATCACGTTCGAGGAGAAGCCCTGGTGATACTTCACGTCACCGGAGCCCAGCTCGTTCATCTTCTTGCCTTCGAACTCGTCGAACAGCTCGCGCGGGTTCTTGCCGAAGGTGTTGACCAGCACGTTCAGACGACCACGGTGGGCCATGCCGATCACGACTTCCTTGGTGCCGTAGGAGCCGGAACGCTGGATCATTTCGTCCAGCATCGGGATCAGGCTTTCGCCACCCTCAAGGCCGAAGCGCTTGGTGCCCGGGTACTTGGTGCCCAGGTACTTTTCGAGGCCTTCACCGGCCGTCACGCGCTCGAGCAGGTGAGCCTGCACGTCGGCGGAGAAGTCCGGGCGGCCGCGCACGCTTTCCAGGCGCTGCTGGAACCAGCTGCGCTGCTCGGAATCGACGATATGGGTGAACTCGGCGCCAATGGTGCGACAATATGTCTTCTGGAGCGCCTCGATGATCTCGCGTAGGCTCGCCTCCTCTTTGCCGATGTACAGGTCGCCGGCACGGAAGGTCGTATCAAGATCGGCATTGGTCAAGCCGTAGTGATTGATCGACAGGTCTACGGGCGCAGGGCGCTGCCACAACCCCAAGGGGTCGAGCTTGGCAGCCTGATGGCCGCGCATACGATAGGCCTGGATCAGTCGCAGAACTTCAACCTGCTTCTTCTCGTGTTCACTGCTCACGCTCCCGGCAGATACCGGTTGGGCGCGGCGCTGGTTCTTTGCCAGCAGTACGAAATGGTCGCGGATTGTCGAGTGCGATACATCAGTAGCGGTGCTGCCGTCGGCGGGCAACTTCTGGAAGTAAGTGCGCCACTCTTCTGGCACAGCGTTAGGGTCGTGCAGGTAGAGCTCGTAGAGCTCTTCCACATATGCAGCGTTACCACCTGAAAGGTGGGCGCTTTCCCACATGCGCTGCATCACGCTTTCTTGCATGCTTGGTCACCCTCGGTTAGGGGACTGATCGGCGAGAGCCACAGCAAACCTGGAAAAGTCCGAACACAGCGACTGAACCACGCCACTTGGATCCTGCTGATTTTCCGGGTACCAGCCCGGAAAGCCCCTGCTGGTCTCATATCTTCATAGGTATCGAGCGCGGGCTTTGTGGGCCCTTGCTCAGGTTTTACCTCAGTGCGGGCTCACCACCCGCACCTCGGCTTACTGCAGTTACAACGCTTTGAATCAGGTGCCGCTTTGCAGCAGCATGTTACGTACGTGGCCGATTGCCTTGGTCGGGTTCAGACCCTTCGGGCAAACGTTGACGCAGTTCATGATCCCGCGGCAGCGGAAGACGCTGAACGGGTCATCCAGGGACGCCAGGCGCTCCTGGGTCTTGGTGTCACGGCTGTCGGCCAGGAAGCGATAGGCCTGCAGCAAGGCAGCGGGGCCCAGGAACTTGTCCGGGTTCCACCAGAAGGACGGGCAGGAAGTCGAGCAGCAAGCGCACAGGATGCACTCGTACAGCCCGTCCAGCTTGTCGCGATCTTCCGGCGACTGCAGACGCTCGATGGCCGGGGCCGGCGTGTCGTTCTGCAGGAACGGTTTCACCTTCTCGTACTGCTTGTAGAAGATGCTCATATCGACGACCAGGTCACGAATGACCGGAAGACCAGGCAACGGGCGCAGAACCAGCTTGTTACCCTTGACCACGCCGGACAGCGGCGTGATACAGGCCAGGCCGTTCTTGCCGTTCATGTTCATGCCATCGGAACCGCAAACGCCTTCACGGCAGGAGCGACGGTACGAGAAGCCCTCGTCCTTCTCCTTGATCAGCGCCAGCACGTCCAGCACCATCAGGTCCTTACCGCCGGTATCGACGTCGAACGACTCCATCTTGGGTGCCGAGTCGGTATCCGGGTTGTAGCGATAAACTTCGACTTTCAACATAGCAGTCACCCTCAATAAGTCCGGACTTTTGGTTCGAAGGCTGGAACAGTCTTCGGCGCAAAGTTGACGCCACGCTTGGCCACGCGCTTCTCACCCGGGTAGTACAGGGTGTGGCACAGCCAGTTTTCGTCGTCACGGTCTTCGAAGTCTTCACGGGCGTGAGCGCCGCGGGACTCTTTACGGGCTTCGGCCGCGATGGCGGTAGCTTCGGCGACTTCCAACAGGTTCTGCAGCTCCAGCGCTTCGATACGCGCGGTGTTGAAGGCCTGGGACTTGTCGTTGATCTTGACGTTGGCGATACGCTCACGCAGGCCGGCCAGCTGCTCGATACCCTTGAGCATGTATTCACCGGTACGGAACACACCGAAGTAGTTCTGCATGCAGCTCTGCAGCTCGCGCTTGAGGCTGGCAACGTCTTCGCCAGTGGAGCGCTCGTTGAGCTTGTTCAGGCGGTTCAGCGCAACATCGATGTCGGTGTCGCTGGCGTCGAGGTGCTCGATGCCGTCGCTCAGCGCCTTCTCCAGGTGCAGGCCGGCAGCACGGCCGAACACCACCAGGTCGAGCAGCGAGTTGCCGCCCAGGCGGTTGGCACCGTGAACCGATACGCACGCCACTTCACCTACGGCGAACAGGCCAGGAATGATGTGATCCTTGCCTTCTTCGTCCATGGTGATGGCCTGGCCATGAATGTTGGTGGCAACGCCACCCATCATGTAATGGCAGGTTGGAACGACCGGCACCGGCGCGACGACAGGGTCGACGTGGGCGAAGGTCTTGGACAGTTCGCAGATACCTGGCAGGCGGCTGTGCAGCACTTCCTCGCCCAGGTGATCCAGCTTCAGCAGTACGTGGTCCTTGTTCGGGCCCACGCCGTTGCCGGCGATGATCTCTTTGACCATGGAACGAGCCACCACGTCGCGGCCGGCCAGGTCTTTCGCGTTCGGCGCGTAACGCTCCATGAAGCGCTCGCCGTGGGCGTTGATCAGGTAGCCACCCTCACCGCGGCAACCCTCGGTGACCAGTACGCCAGCGCCGGCGATGCCGGTCGGGTGGAACTGCCACATCTCGATGTCCTGCACCGGCACACCGGCACGCAGGGCCATGCCGATACCGTCGCCGGTATTGATCAGGGCGTTGGTGGTGGAGGCGTAGATACGACCCGCACCGCCAGTGGCCAGCACAGTGGCCTTGGACTTGATGTACATGGTTTCGCCGGTTTCGATGCAGATCGCGATCACACCGACGAAGGCGCCTTCCTGGTTTTTCACCAGATCAACGGCGTAGTACTCGTTGAGGAAGGTGGTCCCGGCTTTCAGGTTGCCCTGGTACAGGGTGTGCAGCAGCGCGTGACCGGTACGGTCGGAGGCTGCGCAAGTACGAGCAGCCTGGCCGCCCTTGCCGAAGTCCTTGGACTGGCCACCGAACGGACGCTGGTAGATACGGCCGGTTTCGGTACGCGAGAACGGCAGGCCCATGTGGTCCAGCTCGAAGACCGCAGCCGGGCCTTCCTGACACATGTATTCGATAGCGTCCTGGTCACCGATGTAGTCGGAACCCTTGACGGTATCGTACATGTGCCAGCGCCAGTCGTCGTTCGGGTCGGCCGAAGCGATGGCGCAGGTGATGCCGCCCTGGGCGGATACAGTGTGCGAACGGGTCGGGAAGACCTTGGTGACCACGGCAGTCTTGTGACCGCCCTGGGCCAGCTGCAGCGCTGCGCGCATGCCGGCGCCGCCGCCACCGATGATGATGGCGTCGAAGGAAATGGTTGGAATGCTAGCCATGGATCAGATACCCCAGAGAATCTGCACACCCCAGACGAAGTAAGCGAACATCGCAACGCCGCATACCGCCTGGAACAGGAAACGAATCGCAGTTGCCGACTTGCCGAACGACATTGGCGTCAGGTAGTCGGTTGCAATGGTCCACATGCCGACCCAGGCGTGAGCGCCCAGGGCAACGAGGGCCAGCAGACTGAAGATCCGCATCGCGTTGTTGGAGAACAGACCATGCCACTGGGTGTAGTCGATGCCTGGGTGGGCGACCACGTAGCCGATCAGGAAGAGAAAGTAAGCCGCGAGAACGACCGCCGAGACGCGCTGCGCCATCCAGTCATAGAGGCCCGAACGCGACAGGTTCGTGACATTGGTTACCATACCCAAACTCCCACCAGAACGATCAGCACCACGGAGATGACGATCACGATTTTCGAGCCCAGCTTGCCGCCTTCCAGCGTCTCACCGATGCCCATGTCCATGATCAGGTGACGCACACCTGCCACGAGGTGATAAAGCAGGGCGGATAGCAGGCCCCAGGTCACGAACTTGGCCAGCGGGCTGGTCAGACACGCCTTCACCTCACCGAAGCCTTCCTCGGAACCCAGCGATTTGCCCAGTGCATAAAGCATGATGGCAAGGCCGAGGAACAGGATGACGCCGGAGATACGGTGCAGGATGGACGTGTACGCTGTGACGGGGAGCTTGATGGTCCTTAGGTCTAGGTTTACAGGTCGTTGGCTTTTCACGGCTTTTTTCACACTGAAGAGCCCCTAGCGAATCAGGGCAAAGTTGTTGGTAAGTGTACTGGTCAGGTACCCACCACCCAGGGAACGGCGACCCCCAGCAGTTCGGGCTTGCAAGCCCCTGGCGGTCGGGTGCCGAGTATAGACAGTTAGGCTGCTTATGACAACGTGACGGGGTAGCCCAAATAGCGCATTGCCTTTAGCGAGCAAAAGGCGTAAATGGGCGAGAATTTCGCGAAAAATCAGGCCTCAGAGCGGGTTTCAACCAGCCTTTAGGCAAATTGACATTCGAATTTACTTCTCTATAGTGGTGCGGGCCCTGCGTGGGGGGTCTGTCTGATGATTTCAAGCATTAATAGGAGGCCACATGGCTGACAAAAAAGCGCAGTTGGTCATCGAGGGCGCTGCCCCCGTCGAGCTGCCCATTTTAACCGGCACCGTTGGTCCTGATGTAATCGACGTCCGCGGGTTGGGGGCCACTGGTCACTTCACCTTCGACCCTGGTTTCATGGCGACCGCTTCGTGCGAGTCGAAGATCACCTATATCGACGGCGACAAGGGCGTGCTGCTGCACCGCGGCTACCCCATCGAACAGCTCGCCGAGCAATCGGACTACCTGGAAACCTGCTACCTGCTGCTCAACGGCGAACTGCCCAATGCCGAGCAGAAGGCCCAGTTCGTCAGCACCGTCAAGAACCACACCATGGTTCATGAGCAGCTGAAGTCCTTCTTCAACGGTTTCCGCCGCGACGCCCACCCGATGGCCGTGATGTGCGGCGTGGTCGGCGCCCTGTCGGCGTTCTACCACGACTCCCTGGACATCAATAACCCGCAACACCGCGAAATTTCCGCGGTGCGCCTGGTCGCCAAGATGCCGACCCTGGCCGCGATGGTTTACAAGTACTCCATGGGCCAGCCGATGATGTACCCGCGCAACGACCTGTCGTACGCGGAAAACTTCCTGCACATGATGTTCAACACCCCGTGCGAGATCAAACCGATCAGCCCGGTGCTGGCCAAGGCCATGGACAAGATCTTCATCCTCCATGCCGATCACGAGCAGAACGCCTCCACCTCCACCGTCCGCCTGGCTGGCTCTTCGGGTGCCAACCCGTTCGCCTGTATCGCCGCCGGTATCGCTGCACTGTGGGGCCCTGCCCACGGCGGTGCGAACGAAGCCGTGCTGACCATGCTCGATGAAATTGGCGATGTCTCGAACATCGACAAGTACATCGCCAAGGCCAAGGACAAGAACGACCCGTTCAAGCTGATGGGCTTCGGTCACCGCGTTTACAAGAACCGCGACCCGCGCGCCACCGTGATGAAGAAAACCTGCGACGAAGTCCTGGGCGAACTCGGCATCAAGAACGACCCGCAGCTGGAATTGGCGATGCGCCTGGAAGAGATCGCCCTGACCGATCCGTACTTCATCGAGCGCTCGCTGTACCCGAACGTCGACTTCTACTCGGGCATCATCCTGAAGGCGATCGGCATTCCAACCAGCATGTTCACCGTGATCTTCGCCCTGGCACGTACCGTGGGCTGGATCTCGCACTGGAAAGAAATGCTCTCCAGCCCGTACAAGATTGGCCGCCCGCGCCAGCTGTACACCGGCGAGCAGCAGCGTGACATCGTTGAGCTGAAAGACCGCAAGTAAGCCAAGGTTTTGGGGCCGCCTTGCGGCCCATCGCCGGCAAGCCGGCTCCCACAGGGATTGCGCCAGCTTTTAAAAGTTGGGCAAGACAGTTGTTCCCGCAGGGGGCATTTGGCTGTACCTGTGGGAGCCGGCTTGCCGGCGATGGGCTGCGTAGCAGCCCCAAACACTACCTGATTGCCATTAGCCCTCAAGCAGCCTTTTCATTTCACCCCCTCCTGCACCGGCCTTAATTCTTCTCAGCCCGCTCGCGCAAGCTTTTCAGGGTATTGAACGGCGCATCCACCACGAACTTGTTGGCCACCATGGCCGGCACACTGCCACCCGGCTCGGTGTGCACCTGATAGGTCACTTCTGTACTGCCGCCCTTGGGCACCAATTTCCAGAAGCCTTCGACTTTCGCCACCCTTACGAAGCCCTTCTCTTCAGGGATATAAGACGGCTCACCTTTGAGGTTACGCGTCAGGCTGCCATCCGCGCCTTTGACGGTAGTGACCAGCAATACCGAATCGCGCGGCGTTACCGGCCACGGCGTATTGAACTGGGTGTAGGTCCAGCTCTGATCACCTTCGTGCTTGAGCAACTTCTGCGACTTGCACTCGTGAATCCACGCACAAGCCCCGGCCACATCCTCCTGCAGCGCCTCGACCTTGGCCAGCGGCGCCTTGATCACGGTGACACCGCGATAGGCCTTGTACTTGGAGCCCGGCACTTCGCTGAGGGACACCGTGATGCCCTCCTCGTCCTTGGCCACCTGCCAGTTTTCCGCCCAGGCGGCAGGCGCCAGCAGGACACCCATGCCACACAGCAGTGCAATACGCTTGAACGATCTCATCATCTTTATCCTTGTTGTCGAAGATCCAGCTTTGTCACGCCGCCGTCATCTGCTCCCACCAACCGAGAATCCTGATTGCCTCGTCGCGATCATGGCCGCACACCTCGACATCCGCCTTGAACCCACCACAGACCGCCGGCCGCTCGGGCATGCCGAACAGGTCGCAAAGGTTGTCGACGGTCAGGTGCAGGCAGCGCACGCCAGCCGGCTTGCCATCTGGCATGCGGGGCATGGCTGAAGTGATGGACGGGGCGATGCAGCAGGCACCGCAACCCTCACGGCATTTCATACAATCAGGACTCCCTGGAACAAAACGGGACGAACGTCCCCGGATACTAACCGCTCAAACATACGTTTGAAATTGCTGGCCCGATGAAATCTGTAGTGACCCAGCAGTCAGTTGCGCCCGACTACTGACGGAACTCAAAGTCGATGGCCGCCCCTTCCACATCACGGCGACTGTCGTTGCGCATCTGCAATTGCATTTCGTTGCTGATCAACCGCCCATTGAGCTGAAACGGGCTATCGTCGTTGTGAGGCTTTTCGGTGAACATGGCCGGCAGCAAAGGTTTGCGCCGGGTAGCAGCGCTGCCGACATCAGGCTCGAGCTCGTTGACCATGTCGGCCGGCAAGCTGAGGTCGAGCTTTGCCCTGGGCACCGGTTTGGCCACAGCTTTGCTCACTGGCTTGCGCGGTACCTTGCGCTTGGCTTTGGGCTTGGGCTTGGGCTTGGCAGACTGCTTGGCCGATGCCTTTTCAGCCGCCGCGCCCTGATGCGCCGATGCGGCAGGCTGCGCCGCCTGGGCAAGGCCACAAGGCGCCCAGAGCGGCGCGAGGCAAAAAATCAGGGCAACGCTACGCAACAGTTTCATGGACATCGGCTGGCAGGCTGGAAATGTGCGTATGCTCTCCGTTCCGACCGCACCTGGCAAGCGTTACACAAGCGCAGTTACAGACTCCCTGCACAATTGCTGGGCGAGCATACCCAGTGTCATCACCGCCCGTTCGGCTTCCTTGTTCCACGGAATGCCACAGTTGAGCCGGATGCAGTGGTTGAACTGCTCGGTATTACTGAAGATAAGCCCGGGGGCGATACTGATCCCCTGCTCCAGCGCACGCACATGCAGCTCTTGAGTATTGACCCGTCCCGGCAGGCTGACCCACAGAATGAAGCCCCCCGTGGGCCGGGTCATCTGCGTACCCTCAGGGAAGTGCTGCTGCACCGCCAACTGGTAGGCACTGAGGTTCTTGCGGTACTCCTGACGGATATAGCGCAGGTGGCGATCATAGCCGCCGTTCTCCAGATAAGCCGCCACCCCCATCTGCGTGACACTGCATGCCGAGTGAGTGGTGAAGGTCTGCAGCCGCTGGATTTCCTCCTGGTATCGCCCCGCCACCATCCAGCCGACGCGCACGCCGGGTGACAAGGTCTTGGAAAAGCTCGAGCAGTAGATCACACGATCCAGCCGGTCGAATGCCTTGAGCGCTTTGGTCTTGCCCTGCTCGAACATCAACTCGCCATAGATGTCGTCCTCGACGATCTGGATGTCGAAGTCCGAAGCCAGGCGCAACAACTGCTTCTGCCGCTCTTCGGGAATCGTGCCGCCGAGCGGGTTGCTCAGGCGCGTGGTCAGCACCAGCGCCTTGATCGACCATTGATTGGCCGCCAGTTGCAGCGCCTCCAGACTGATCCCGGTGGACGGGTCGCTGGGGATCTCGATCACCTTCAGCCCGAGCAAATCAGCCAGCTGCAGCAGGCCGTAATAGGTGGGCGACTCGGCAGCGATCAGGTCCCCCGGGCGGGTCAGCACGCGCAACGACATCTGAAGGGCATCGACACAGCCATGGGTGACGATCACTTCACTGGGATCGACCAGCACACCCGCATCGCGCATGCGGATCGCAATCTGCCGACGCAACGGCTCGAAGCCTGGGCTGAACATGTAGCTGAAAGCTCGCGGGCTGTGAAAGCGCGTGACCTTGGCGATCTGCTGATGCAAGGCGCGCACCGGCAGGTAGTCGACATGGGGAACGGCGGCACCGAACGCGAACACGCCATCACGACGCGCCTCGGTCAATACCTGCTGGATGATGCTCGCGCGGGTGACCAGGCCGGGGCGCTCGACCCTGGCAATGTCAGGCGTCTGCGCAGTCAACGCCGGGGTCTGGTGCACGTAGTAGCCCGACTGCGGGCGAGCGCGGATCAGCCCTTGGTCTTCGAGATTGGCATAGGCCTGCAGCACCGTGGCATGGCTGACGTTGAGCTGGGCGCTCATCTTGCGCACGGACGGCACGCGCTCGCCTGGCTGGTAGACACCACGGCGGATGTCATCGGCCAGTTGCTGGGCGATACGCTGATACAGCAGCAGGTTGGTCATGGCGATATCTCGACGCGCGGACGGGCTCATTGTTCTTGTGCGACTCACTTACGGTAGAGGATACCGTAACAGTTGCAAAGTGTACTGGGACAGATTGCACAATAGTCGACATTACAGTGGCGTGGCCGCTATCGAAAGGGTTAGCCAGCGCGCCTCTTCGCCAGCCACGAAGAGGCGCCAGCGGTCAGCGTGCCGGGGCCAGCCTTCCTTTGTCATCGGAGAAGACGATTTCCACCCGGCGGTTCTGCGCCCTGCCGCGCTCCGAGGCATTGGCCTCGATCGGGTACTGGTCGCCATACCCTTCAACCTGCAGACGCTTTTCGTCGACACCCAGGTCGACCAGCATGTCGGCCACGGCCTGCGCCCGGTCGCGCGACAGCTTGAGGTTATCTTCCGGCGCGCCGGTGTTGTCGGCGTAGCCCTCGATCCGCACCACCCGGCGCGGGTTGAGCTGAAGGAACTGGACCAATTTGAGCACCGTGCGGCTGGCCGAATTCTTGAGGTCCGCACGACCGGTATCGAACAGGACATCGCCGAGGGTCATCACCAGCCCGCGATCGGCCTGCTGCGAGGCCAACGCGGCGATCTGCGCTTCAACCCATTCACCCTGCTGCTGCACGCTGGCCAACTTGGCCTCGCGCAAGGCCAGCTGCAGGCGCTGGCGCTCAAGGTCGAGCTTGGCCAAACGCTCCTGGTTCAGCGCCAACTTCGCGTGCTCACCGGCGATTTCGCTGTAACGCTGGCTCAGATACGCATAGTGGCGCACGTCGCTGCCGGTGCCGATGTAGCTGGACAGGCGCTCGGCGCGGGCCAGCGATTCACCAGCCCGGATCACATCACGTGGTGCGCTGCGCAGTACAGCGGAGTCATCCTTGACCTTCTGAAAGGCCACGGAGGCATCGTCCAGCGCCGCGGCACTGCGCTGACTGGCGCACCCCTGCAGGCCGCCAGCCAGTGCCAGCAATGCCAGCGCCGCCATCGGTTTGAAGCACTTCATGGCTGCATCTCCAGTTGCTTGCGCAAGCGCTTGACCCGCGACTGCAATACGTCGAGCTGCTCCTCACTCTTCTGGTTAAGTACCCGCGCCTCGGCCAGACGGGCATCGAGCTCGGCCTGCTCGGCACGCATACGGGCGTCGCGGTAGTCTTCGGTCAGCATGTCGCTCTTGGCGCGGGCGAGCTTGTCTTCGGCAAGCTTCAACTCCTCGACCTGGTCGGTGGCGCCGACCGCCCTGGCCTGTTCCAGCGCCTGCTCGGAAATACGCATCTGTTCATTGGGCGCCGGGTCGTTGGCGCAGCCGGCCAGGCCGAGCATGGCCACGGCAAGGATCAGTGATTGGGTTCTCACGCACTCTTCCTACTGTTTGGGGGCGTCCGCCTGCACATCCATCTGCGCTTTCCAGCGCTCGACATTACGTTGCAGCACGGCTTCAGACGCACCGGAGATCGGCAATTCTGTCAGCTTTTTTGCCAGTTGCCCACGCAACCAGGTGTCATTGCATGCCGAGTTGTGCGACACGGCCAAAAACAGCCCGGGCCGGTCGACCGGCAGGCCGCGGGCGATCAGGTCATTGCTCATGCCCAGGCTTTGGGTCATGGCCATGCCCGCGTAGCGCCCAGCCAGTACGTAATCCACCTGGCCCAGCACCAGCTTCTGGAAGGCCTGGGTCAGGTTCTGCGCCGGCACCAGGTTCAACTGCGCCTTGGCGAAGGCGCTGAAAGCCGGGGTCAGGCGGGCACGCTCCGACAGGCTACCCTGGTACCTGGCAAGATCCGCCGGGCCGTTGAATTCCACTTCAGCATCATGGCGCGTCCAGACCAGGTATTCATTGAGCTGCAATGGCGGGTGGATGTAGTCCAGGGCAGTCAACTGCTCCACCTGCAGGGGGGTGTCGAGCAACACATCCATGCGCCCACTGCGCACCTCTTCCAGCGCCTGGTCACGCCTGCCGGCATTGAGGACTTCCACTTTCAACCCCAATTCCCCGGCCACCTGGCGCAACAGATCGACATTGGCGCCGATCAGGTGTTTCGGGTCCTTCGGGTCTTGCCAGGAGTAAGGGGGCGCATCCGGGCTGCCGGTCGCCACCAGCCGCTCACACTTGCCAGCCGCCATCGCCAGCGGTGAAAGCATCGCCATCGTGCACACCAGCACCTTGCCTGCTTCACGCAACGCCATCCTTCACTCCTTGCCCGCATAAAAAAACCCGGCCCTCGTGAAAGGGCCGGGCTTCTTTATAAGTGAAGCAGGCGGATCAGACCAGCTTTTCCAGCTCCGGAACCGCTTCGAACAGGTCAGCGACCAAGCCGTAGTCAGCCACCTGGAAGATCGGCGCCTCTTCGTCCTTGTTGATCGCAACGATCACTTTGGAGTCTTTCATGCCGGCCAGGTGCTGGATCGCGCCGGAAATACCGACGGCGATGTACAGCTGCGGTGCAACGATCTTGCCGGTCTGACCGACCTGCATGTCGTTGGGCACGAAGCCTGCGTCAACCGCAGCGCGCGAGGCACCCACGGCAGCGCCAAGCTTGTCGGCCAGGCTGTACAGGTGCTTGAAGTTGTCACCGTTGCCCATGCCGCGGCCGCCGGAAACGACGATCTTGGCAGCGGTCAGCTCTGGGCGGTCGGACTTGGCCAGCTCTTCGCCGACAAAGGCGGAAATACCCGCATCGTGCGCAGCGCCTACAGCTTCAACAGTTGCAGAGCCACCTTCGGCGGCCACAGCGTCGAAGCCGGTGGTACGCACGGTGATCACTTTCACAGCAGCGCTCGATTGCACAGTGGCAATGGCGTTACCGGCATAGATCGGGCGCTTGAAGGTGTCGGCGGATTCAACCGAAATGATCTCGGAGATCTGGTCGACGTCCAGCAGCGCGGCAACGCGCGGCAGGATGTTCTTACCGTTGGTGGTGGCCGGGGCCAGCACGTGGCTGTAGCCGTTGGCCCCGCCTTGTTCAACAAGAGCAACGATCAGCGGCGCGACGTTTTCTGGCAAGACGTGGGCATAGGCTGCGTTGTCAGCAACCAGCACCTTGCCAACACCCGCGATCTTGGCAGCGGATTCAGCGATACCACCGACGTTCTGGCCGGCGACCAGCACGTGCACATCACCACCGATCTTGGCGGCTGCGGCGACAGTGTTCAGGGTGGACGGGGCTACGGCACCGTTCTCGTATTCAGCGACAACCAGGATAGTCATTTAGATTACCTTCGCTTCGTTCTTCAGCTTCTCGACCAGTTCGGCCACCGACTTGACCTTGATACCCGCGCTGCGGGCAGCAGGCGCTTCGACTTTCAGGGTCTTGTTGGTGGAGGCGAGCGATACGCCCAGCGCGTCTGGAGTCAGGGTCTCCAGTGGCTTCTTCTTGGCCTTCATGATGTTCGGCAGCGACGCGTAGCGCGGCTCGTTCAGGCGCAGGTCGGTGGTGACGATCGCTGGCAGGTTCAGCGCTACGGTCTGCAGGCCGCCATCGATTTCACGGGTGACGTTCAGCTTGTCGCCAGCCACTTCAACCTTGGAGGCGAAGGTACCTTGGGCGTAGCCGGTCAGCGCGGCCAGCATCTGGCCGGTCTGGTTGTTGTCACTGTCGATGGCCTGCTTGCCGAGGATCACCAGCTGCGGCTGCTCTTTGTCGACAACGGCTTTGAGCGCCTTGGCCACGGCCAGGGAGTTCAGTTCGTCGGCAGCTTCGACCAGGATGGCACGATCGGCGCCCAGGGCCAGGGCAGTACGCAACTGCTCCTGAGCGGTGGTCGGGCCGACGGAGACGACGACGATCTCGCTTGCCACGCCCTTCTCTTTCAGGCGCACAGCTTCTTCCACGGCGATTTCGCAGAAGGGGTTCATGGACATCTTGACGTTTGCAAGGTCGACGCCGGAGTTGTCCGCTTTGACGCGAACCTTGACGTTGTAGTCGACCACTCGTTTGACAGCTACAAGAACCTTCATGGATTCCTCGTTACTCTCCGGTGAATAGATAGTCGCCTGGGGCTAAGCCCGGCGATGCGCGTGGGTACAAGGGCACCTCTGAAAACGATACGCGCGGTGCAATCTTCACGGTGACCAATCAGTCCAGTTGAGACTCTTGCGGCAAATACCCGCGGGTCATTTCCTGTGGTGGCGTGTAAACTCCACTACAAACCGTGTTTTGGCCCGAAAGCCTTACCCCACACCTGGTTTTTAGAGGTGTACCTGCGCCCGGCGTTAAGCCTACGGCGAACGTAAAACCGCTCGTATCTTGACCGCAACACCCAATCCGGTCAATACGGCAAATCGGTCACCCTCCAGCCGCGCTCCTTTGATTTTACTGGCCTGCGGCAAATTCAAACAAACGTTTGTATTGGACCCGCCAAGTGGTGTAGATATAATGCGCGGCCAAGACAAAACGGTGTAGTTCATCCTCTGTGACGCTACAGCTCCGCTCCCGTGAAGCGCGGCGCGCATGATCACCCCACACCCATAAGACAAAGCAACAGCACCAGCCTTGATGAGTAGGAGAGAACCAGTGGAACGCGAATACATGGAATTCGACGTGGTCATCGTCGGCGCTGGCCCGGCGGGCCTGTCAGCCGCCTGCCGCCTGAAGCAGAAGGCCGCCGAAGCCGGTAGCGAGATCAGCGTCTGCGTGGTCGAGAAAGGCTCCGAAGTCGGCGCCCACATCCTCTCCGGCGCGGTGTTCGAACCCCGCGCCCTGAACGAGCTGTTCCCCGACTGGAAGGACCTCGGCGCGCCGCTGAACACCGAAGTGAAGCGTGACGACATCTATGTGCTCAAGGATGCCGGCAACTCGACCAAGGTCCCTGACCTGTTCGTGCCCAAGACCATGCACAACCAGGGCAACTACATCATCTCGCTGGGCAACCTGTGCCGCTGGCTGGCCCAGCAGGCCGAAAACCTGGGCGTGGAGATCTACCCCGGCTTCGCCGCCCAGGAAGCGCTGTTCGATGAAAACGGCGTGGTCCGCGGCATCGTCACCGGCGACCTCGGTGTCGACCGTGAGGGCAACCCGAAGGACGGCCTGTACACCCCAGGCATGGAACTGCGTGCCAAGTACACCTTGTTCGCCGAAGGTTGCCGTGGCCATATCGGCAAGCAGCTGATCAAGCGTTTCAACCTCGACAGCGAGGCCGACGTTCAGCACTACGGCATCGGCCTGAAGGAAATCTGGGAAATCGACCCGGCCAAGCACGAACAAGGCCTGGTGGTACATACCGCCGGCTGGCCGCTCGACGTGATGAGCGCTGAAAACACCGGCGGCTCGTTCCTCTATCACCTGGAAAACAACCAGGTGGTGGTCGGCCTGATCGTCGACCTGTCCTACAGCAACGCTTACCTGTCGCCTTTCGACGAATTCCAGCGCCTCAAGCACCACCCGGTGATGAAGCAGTACCTCGAAGGCGGCAAGCGCATCAGCTACGGCGCCCGCGCCATCTGCAAGGGCGGCCTGAACTCGCTGCCGAAGATGGTGTTCAACGGTGGCGCGCTGATCGGTTGCGACCTGGGCACCCTGAACTTCGCCAAGATCAAGGGCAGCCACACCGCCATGAAATCCGGCATGCTCGCCGCCGAGGCAGTGGCTGACGCACTGGCTGCCGGCCGCGAGGGCGGCGACCTGCTCGACGGCTACGTCAGCGCGTTCAAGGCCAGCTGGCTGTACGAAGAACTGTTCGCCAGCCGCAACTTCGGCCCTGCCCTGCACAAGTTCGGCCCGCTGCTCGGTGGTGCGTTCAACTATGTCGACCAGAACTGGTTCGGTGGCAAGCTGCCATTCACCCTGCACGACACCAAGCCGGACTACGCCTGCCTTAAGCTTGCGGCCGATTCGAAAAAGATCGACTACCCCAAACCCGACGGCAAGCTCAGCTTCGACAAGCTCAGCTCGGTATTCCTCTCCAGCACCAACCACGAAGAGGAGCAACCCTGCCACCTGAAGCTGACCGACCCAAGCATTCCGATCGCCAGCAACCTGCCGCTGTACGACGAACCCGCTCAGCGTTACTGCCCGGCAGGCGTGTACGAAGTGGTCAGCCAGGAAGACGGCAGCAAGCGCTTCCAGATCAACGCGCAGAACTGCGTGCACTGCAAGACCTGCGACATCAAGGACCCGGCCCAGAACATCACCTGGGTTACCCCTGAAGGCGCCGGTGGGCCGAACTACCCGAACATGTAAGCCCGCCCTTGCAGCAAGCAAAAGCCCCCTGGCCTCACGGCCCGGGGGCTTTTTCGTTCAGGCTTGCAGCGCCTATCGGGCGTTAGCCGTTCATTTGTCGACGCACATGAGCGGCATGGGCTCGGCCGTGAATGCCAAAGGTTCCCGGCGGCCAAAGTAGAGGGCCGTGAGCAGCCCCACCGCGCCCATGAGCAGGCAAAAGCCAACGCACACCCACGGGCTCCACGGCATCAACGCGATCAACGCCAACGGCGTGGTACTGGCCCACAAGGCATAGGCCACATTGTAGGTGAAGGAAATACCCGACACCCGGATCTGCGCCGGGAACAGCCCGACCATTACCGACGGCACCACCCCCACCACACCACAGCACAGCCCGGCCAACGCGTAAGCCAGCCACGTCATGCCCCACTGCCCCACCAGGCTCGCATACAAGGCAGCGATACCCAGCGGCAGCAGCGCGCTGTAGATCATCAGCGCCCGCCAGGCGCCCAGGCGATCGACCAGCAGCCCGGCGAGCACACAACCGATATTGAGAAAGACGATGCCTACGCTGCTCAGGGCGAAGGTGTGCGCGGCGGTCATGCCGAAGCGCTGCTGCATGACTGTCGGCGTGATCACCACCAGCACCACCACCGCCGAGGTCAGCACGCAGGTCAGCAGCGCAGCCGGGATCAACGCCCCACGGTGCTCGCCCAGCACCCGTCGCAGCGGGAACTTCACCGGCTGCTCCTTGCGCTCGCGCAAGGCCAGAAACACCGGGGTTTCACTCAGCCAACGGCGCAACCACACGCCGATCACACCAAATACCCCGCCGAGCAGGAACGGGTAACGCCAGGCGTAATCGAGAATTTCCTCGGCGGTAAACACCTGAGCCAACAGTGTCGCGGTCAGTGCCCCCAGCAAATAGCCAAAGGTCAACCCGGCCTGCAGGAAGCCCAGGGCGTAACCCCGCCGCCCTTGCGGTGCGTGTTCGGCAACGAATGTCCAGGCACTGGGCACCTCGCCACCGACCGCAGCCCCCTGCAGTATGCGCAGCGCCAGCAAGACCAGCGGCGCCGCGTAACCGATCTCGGCATAGGTCGGCATCACCCCGATCAGCAGGCACGGCAGCGCCATCATCAGAATGCTCAGGCTGAATACCCGCTTGCGGCCCAGGTGGTCGGCGAAGTGCGCCATGACGATGCCGCCCAGCGGCCGCGCCAGGTAGCCGGTGACGAAAATCCCGAAGCTTTGCAGCAGGCGCAGCCACTCAGGCATTTCAGGCGGGAAGAACAGCTGGCTGAGGGTCAGGGCGAAGAACACGAAGATGATGAAATCATAGATTTCCAGCGCGCCGCCCAGGGCCGCCAGGCCCAGGGTCTGGTGGTCGCCGCGGCTGAACCGGGGCGGGCGAGCGGTATCGATGGCAGTCATGGCACAGGTCCGCAGATCGGCAAAGGGCAAGAGGATAACAAATACCCGCTGCCTTGCCCTGCCCGCTGCGGCTATCGGCTGAAGACCGTGTGGGCGAAGTTCCTGCGCGGGTAGGCCGGCGGCCCACTGTTGGATAGGCCGGACGGCAAGGCCAGCTTGCCGATCACCACCGGCGCATCGATCAGCGCCATGAACGACTCAAGGGCCTCGTTGTCCGGCACCTGCGGCAGGCTCACACTCACCGCTTGGCGCTCGCTCGGCGGCACACTCGGGACCTTCAGGTGCCGCGAGTGGTACAGCAAGGCATGCTGAATCTGCGTGCTCACCCGGCAGAAGCGCGCCAGGTCGACACCCGCATGGCTGGCCAGCTCGAAATTGCCCAGCAGCAGGTTGAACGGCTCCAGCGCGCACTGTACCAGGCGCTGCAGTTCGTCGAAGGAGCCCACCGGGGCAATCCGGTAATAGCCCAGGCCATTGAGCAGCCTTTCCAGCTGCAGGCGCTGGGACGGGTGCTCGTCGGCAATCAGGATGCGCAGGGTCTTGTTGGTCATTGTCGGACCTGGGCAGTCAGGTGAATAGGGACACGCTCCCTGACCAAACAGCGCCAGTGACAGGCAACCACCAGGGCGGCGCCTGGCGGGGTCAATTTAGATAGTTGTCTTGAAACAGTTAGAAATCAAGTTGCCAGCACACAGAATTTTCACCGGTGCACTACCTTTTTTTCAGGATTCCCACTGGCGCATGCGCACCCGGCAATGCTTCATGGCGTTGACGATGTGCTTTTCCACCAGGCTGCGCGAGATGCCCAGGTGCTCGGCGATCTGCTGATGCGACAGGCCTTCGAGCTTGCGCAATAGGAAGCTGTCACGGCAGGGCTGGCTCAATTCATCGAGTGCCTTCTGCATCAGCGCCAGGCGCTGGTCCAACTGCATGGTCTGGGTAGGCGCCGGGCTGTGCCAGCGTTCGTCCAGGTCCAGCACTTCCAGCGGTTCGGACTGGCGCAGCAGGTGGCGGCGATGACGGTCGATCACCAGGTTCAGCGCCGTGCGGTAAAGGAACGCGCGCGGATGCTCGATCTGCTGCGTACCGGTGCGTTCGAGCACCCGCAGATAGGCATCGTGAGCCACATCTTCAGCCGCCTGGCGGCTGCCCAGGCGCGCAGAGAGGAAGCTCACCAATTCGCGATAGTAGTGTTCCACGACGGCACCTGGTGTACGTCCTGACAGGCTCGGACAGGGTCATGTGATATCAGCGTGGGATCTTACAAATTATAATGATTCTCAGCAACTGTCCTTCCCCCTGCGCCAGCGCAGCTAAATCCGCCCCGCGCGCCTTCGTTTAACTGGCACCTCCGTGCGCACCTTGATCTGGCTGCGTGTGGCCACCCATTGGCTGGAAGTCCGCATGAGTCGCATACCCAAAACCCGCCGCCACCTCTTGGCGGGCAGCCTCGGCCTGCTGGCCGTTGGCAGCCTGTTGGCCTGGAAGGCGCTTCCTTTGGGCGCCTTGCCCGTGAGTACCGTCGCGGTCACCCGCGCCGACATCGAAAGCAGCGTCACCGCCCTGGGTACGCTGCAGCCGCGAAGGTATGTGGATGTCGGCGCCCAAGCCTCCGGGCAGATCCGCAAGCTGCACGTGGAGGCTGGCGATCAGGTGCACACGGGGCAGTTGCTGGTAGAGATCGACCCCTCTACCCAGCAAGCCAGGCTGGACGCCGGACGTTTTTCGATCGACAACCTCAAGGCGCAACTGGCCGAGCAGCGCGCACAGTACCAGCTGGCCACCCAGCAGTACCGGCGCCAGCGCGAACTGGCTGGCGCCGGCGCCACACGCGAGCAAGACCTGCAGGCAGCCGACGCCCAACTCAAGGTCACCCAGGCCCGCATCGACATGATCCAGGCGCAGATCCGCCAGGCCCAGGCCAACCTGCGCAGCGATGAGGCGGAGCTTGGCTATACACGTATCTACGCGCCGATGGACGGCACCGTGGTGGCGGTGGATGCCCGTGAAGGCCAGACCCTCAACGCCCAGCAACAGACGCCGCTGATTCTGCGGATCGCCAAGCTCTCGCCGATGACCGTGTGGGCCCAGGTGTCCGAAGCCGACATCGGCAAGGTCAAGCCTGGCATGAGCGCCTATTTCACCACCCTGGCCGGCGGCAAACGCCGCTGGAACAGCAGCGTGCGGCAGATCCTGCCAATCCCGCCCAAGCCGCTGGCGCATGCCAGCCAGGGCGGCGGCGGCCCTGCCAGTGCCATCGCCGGTACCACAGGCAGCCAGGTGGTGCAGTACACCGTGCTACTGGACGTCGACAACCCCGATAGGGCGTTGATGGCCGACATGACCACCCAGGTGTTCTTCGTCGCCGGCCAGGCCAGCCAGGTACTCACCGCGCCACTGGCGGCACTGGACGACAGCCAGGCCGATGACCTGCGCATGGCCCAGGTACTGGGCCAGGATGGCAAGGTCGAACAACGCACAGTGCGGATCGGCCTCAGCGACCGGCTGCGCGCACAAGTGCTCGATGGCCTCAGCGAAGGCGAGCGCCTGGTCATCGGTGCGCCCCTGGCCAGCGGAGGTTGAATGGCCGTTCCCCTGATCGAACTGCGCGACATCCGCAAATCCTACGGTGGCATCGACACCCCCAAGGTCGACGTGCTGCGCGGCATCAGCCTGAGCATCCACCCTGGCGAATTCATCGCCATCGTCGGTGCATCGGGCTCGGGCAAGTCGACCCTGATGAACATCCTCGGCTGCCTCGACCGCCCCACCTCGGGCCATTACCTGTTCGCCGGCAAGGACGTGGCCCGGCTGGGCAGTGACGAACTGGCCTGGCTGCGCCGCGAAGCTTTCGGTTTCGTGTTCCAGGGCTACCACCTGATCCCTTCAGGCTCAGCCCAGGAAAACGTCGAGATGCCCGCCATCTACGCCGGCACTGCGCCCGCCGAGCGCCACGCCCGCGCCGCCGCCCTGCTGGAGCGCCTGGGCCTGGCCAGCCGCACCGGCAACCGCCCGCATCAATTGTCCGGCGGCCAGCAGCAACGGGTGTCGATCGCCCGCGCACTGATGAATGGCGGCCATATCATCCTTGCCGACGAGCCGACCGGCGCCCTGGACAGCCGCAGCGGTACCGAGGTCATGGCCCTGCTGGACGAACTGGCCAGCCAGGGCCATGTGATCATCCTGATCACCCACGACCGCGAGGTGGCGGCGCGGGCGCGCCGGGTGGTGGAAATCCGCGACGGGCTGATGATCAGCGACTCGGCCGGCGACCAGCCGCCAGACAGTGCACCGCACACCCTGCAAGCCGATGACCTGCGCCAGCGCCTGGACCGCGGTACGACCGTGCGTGGTGCGTGGCAAGGCGAACTGCTCGAGGCGCTACAGGCAGCCTGGCGGGTCATGTGGATCAACCGGTTCCGCACCGCCCTGACCTTGCTTGGCATCGTCATCGGCGTGGCTTCGGTCGTGGTCATGCTGGCCGTGGGCGAAGGCAGCAAACGCCAGGTCATGGCCCAGATGGCCGCGTTCGGCTCCAACATCCTCTACCTCAACGGGCGCCCGCCGACGCTGCGCGAGCCAGGTGGCATCGTAACGCTCGATGACGTCGCCGCCATCGCCGCACTGCCCTGGGTTCGGCGCGTCATGCCGGTCATCGGCGGCGACCTGATGGTGCGCCACGGCAACAACAACCAGAAGTTCTATGTGGGCGGCAACAACGTCGAATTCCCCGCCATCCTCAACTGGCCGGTCGTGCAGGGCAGCTTCTTCAGCGAGGCCGACGAACGCAGTGGCGCTGCCGTGGCGGTCATCGGCCAGAAAGTCCGCGACAAATTGCTGGCCCCCGGCACCGACGCGCTGGGTCAATACCTGCTGATCGGCAACGTGCCGTTCCAGGTCGTTGGTGTGCTCGCCGGCAAGGGCGCAAGTTCGGGTGACCAGAAGAGCGACGAGCGCATCGTGGTGCCTTACTCCGCCGCCTCCATGCGCCTGTTCGGCAGCCACGATCCGGAATACGTGATCATCGCCGCCGCCGATTCGGCCCGGATCGCCGAGACCGAAGCCGCGATCCAGCGCCTGATGCGCAAGCGCCATCAAGGCAAGGACGATTTCGAGCTGACCAACGATGCAGCCTTGATCCAGGCCGAAGCGCGCACACAAAACAGCCTTTCGCTGATGCTTGGGGCGATCGCTGCGATCTCGTTGCTGGTCGGCGGCATCGGCGTGATGAACATCATGCTCATGACCGTGCGCGAGCGTACCCGTGAGATCGGTATCCGCATGGCCACCGGCGCGCGCCAGCGCGACATCCTGCGCCAGTTCCTCAGCGAGGCGGTGATGCTGTCGATGGTCGGCGGGCTGAGCGGCATCGTGCTGGCGCTGCTGATCGGCGGCGGGCTGATATTCGCCGACGTCGCCGTGGCCTTCGCCCTGCCCGCCATTCTCGGCGCCTTCAGTTGCGCCGTCATCACCGGCGTGGTGTTCGGCTTCATGCCAGCACGCAAGGCCGCCCGACTCGACCCGGTCAAAGCCCTTACCAGCGAATAATCCATGACATTGCCAAGCCGCATCAGCCTGTTGACCCTGTGCCTGGGCCTCACCGCCTGCACTACCCCCCCTGCGCCCTCAAGCGGCATCAGCGCACCGCAACACTGGCAAGGCAAGGTAGCTGCGCCCGCCATCGCACTGCCATCGGGGCACTGGTGGCAGGCGTTCGCCAGCCGTGAGCTGGACCACCTGGTCAAGCGCGCACAACACAACGCCCATGACCTCGCCGCAGCCGCGGCCCGCGTACGCCAGGCCCAGGCCCGCGCCGTGATCGCTGGCGCGCCGCTGTTGCCAGAGGTGCAAGGGGGCCTCGATGGCAGCCGGCAACGCCTCCTGCACGGCGAAGGGTCCGACCAGTTGGACGTCAGTAGCAGCGAGCCCACCTACACAGCCTTCGGCCTGCAACTCACCGCCAGCTACGAGCTCGACTTCTGGGGCGGCCTGCGCGCGGCGCGGGCGAGCGCGCTGCACGGCCTCGACGCCAGCCGCTTCGACCGCCAGACGGTGGAACTGACCTTGGTCAGCGCGGTTGCCGACAGCTACCTGCAAGGCCTGGCCCTGGAAGAACAACTGCGCATCGCACGCCTTAACCTGCGCAATGCACGGGCGGTGCTGAACCTGGTCGAAACCCGCCAGCGCGCGGGCTCCGCGACCCGCCTGGAACTGGCCCAGCAGCGCAGCCTGGTGGCGGCTGTGGAGCGCCAGGTGCCGCTGCTCGAGCAAAAGCGCCAAGACAGCCGCGTCACCCTCGCCACCTTGCTCGGCGACCCGGTACAGGCCTTGCCGGCCAGCCGCCAGCCGATCACCACCCTGCACTGGCCGGCAATCGGCAGCGGCGTTCCCAGCGAGCTGCTGACTCGCCGCCCCGACATCGCCGCTGCCGAAGCACGCCTGGCCGCCGCTAACGCCAATGTGCAGGTGGCCAGGGCGGCCATGCTGCCGAAGCTGACGCTGGGCGCCAACCTTGGCACGGGCGCGAACACCTTTGCCCAGGTGCTCGACAGCTCCTACTACACCCTCACTGCCGGCCTGGTCGCGCCCATCTTCAACAACGGCCGGCTGCGCGCCTCACGCGAGCTGGCCGAAGCCGAGCAGGACGAATTGCTCGAACAGTACCGCAGCAGCATCCTGGCCGGCTTTGCCGACGTGGAAAAAGCCCTCAACGCCATCGAGGGTGTGGAGCGTCAACGGCTGTGGCAGGACGAAGAAGTGGTGCAGGCACGCCAGGCCTTCGGCCTGGCACAACAGCGCTATGAAGCGGGTGCCGAGACCCTGCTGAGCGTACTGGAGACCCAGCGCACGCTTTACCTGGCCCAAGACCAGCAGGCGCAGTTGCGCCTGGCCCGCCTGCAGGGCAGCGTGGCGCTGTACAAGGCACTTGGGGGTGGCTGGCAGCTACCGCACTGAAAAGGCCGCGACTACTTGCGGCCGATGTTTTCAGCGCTGCGCCAACTTCAGATTGCGCGCGTACCAGGGGCGTTGCGGGACTTTCGGCCGCAGCTTGGCGAACAGGTCATCGTCGCCAAAGATGATGCGTAACGCCAACTTCATGGTCTCCGGGTCCATCTCCACACTGCGCCCGGGCCGCAGCCCCGGTACCGTCGAGCAACCGTGGGTGTCTGGCCCCAGCCACGGGTCGGCCACTTCGACCCAGCGCCCAGGCGCAAACCACGGCACACCGTTGACGTCCAGGCGCCTGACCTGCCCCGGGTGCACCCGCTCATGGGCGCGGAACCAATCCTCGATACGGTCGTCGATCCAGCCGTGGAAGTGCCAGAACACCGGGTTTACATGGGATGAAAACGGATCGCCGAGGAAGTCGTTCTCGGCCTGGAACCAGCGTGCGGCAAAATCTTCCGGTTTGCGTGCGAACGGCACCGGCAGGCCACTGGAGGGGTCGCGCGGCACCGAAGCCCAGCGCATGTGCAGCCAGTCGTGCAAACCCAGCTCCATTTCCGAACCGAACTGCCCCAGCGTAAGCGTGCTCAGGTAGTGCGGGTCGGTGTACTTCGACTCCCATACCTGGAAGTTGGCGTGGAACGTATCGGGCGTCTTTATATCGCGCACCCATTGGGTGTACGCGGCATCGCCCGAAGCCAGCCAAGTGGGCGGCAAGGCATTGCCATCATGGTTGTCGAAATAGCGGGCGAAGCCGATGCGGTCGCGCTCAAGCTCAGGTTGCGGCAGTGGAAAACGCTTCCAGGAGGGTAAATCCTGATGGGCCCGGGCCGCACCCAGCATGTGCCTGTGCATGAAGAAGAAATCCACGCCCGAGCCGTTGCGGTCCTTGTGCCGGCCCCGCGCATCGCGTTCATGGCCGCGCGGCCCTGGCTGCCAGCCCAGGCCGCGCAGCGCCGCCTGTTGGTCCTTGTTCAGCTTGTGCCACTTGTCGCGCGAGGCATGCCAGAGCTGGTGGAACAATCGATGCTCCGGCGCGATCAGGCTCGCCAGCAAGGCCGGTGACAAGGGCGCCCGCTCCCGGGCCTCGGGGAACGGGCGCTTGAGCGCAAGAAAGCGGTTGTCCTGCTCGGGCAGGGTCAATGCGCGCCCCAGCGGCAGCATGCGGCCATTGAGGGTGGCCTGGCCGGCGTTGCCGAACCCGCCCCAGGCTTCGTCGAGGACCACCTGGCACTCATAGCTGACCTGCTCCTGCCCCGGCTGCGTCGAAAACAGCCGCCAGCGCAGTGCCCCTGGCTTGTCCCCCAGCAGGTCGCCCATCACGCGATAGCGCGGCTCTTGCGTACCCCGCAGGCGCTCGGGCGTGTCCAGGTAACCACGCAGGCCACGCCCACTGTGGGCCACGTCCAGCAACAGCTCCAGCTCCCCCTCAGGCAAGCCGTGCAGCCCTGCGTCCGCGCCCTGCGCCGTCCAACGCCAGCACCCGCGCAAGGTGTCCCCCAACTGCTGCAGGGGCGCATCGGCAAGTTCGACCACGGCTTCGCCCGGGGTTTCAGGAAACTGCTCGTCGAACTGCTGGCGCTGCACGTGCCGCACGTACAGCGCGGCGGGCACCGCCACGCCTGTCAATGCCACACCGGCGATGAAGCCGCGTCGAGAAATCGTCATTGCACTACCTGAGCATTCATTGCGGCCATGGAACACGGCCCGTCCAAGGCTAGAACGTTGTGCACCACGCAAAATTTACCGCCGCGGGCGGACCGCCCGTGGCGCAGCCAACGATAAATTTGCCCTGCCGTTGTTCGTCCACCTGATACCCAAGCCCTGCCCGCGCAGACCCTGAGCCGGCAGCCGCCCCGATCACCCGCGCAACGAGATGGCAATGACCAAGACCCGTTCCCGCAAAGCCCTGTACATCGGCCTGCCCCTGGCCCTGACCGTTGCCCTGGCAAGTGCCGCTGGCTACTTCTATTGGCAGCACCTGCACGCAGGCTACCCGCTGAAAATCGTGCAACAGGCTGAGCAGCTGCACGAGCACATGCTCTCGTTCGACAGCCATATCACCGTGCCCTTGAGCATGGGCAGCGAGGGGCACGAAGTGGACAAGGATGGCCCCGGCCAGTTCGACCTGGTCAAGGCCAACCGTGGCCGCCTCTCAGGTGCCGCCCTGACCGTATTCGGCTGGCCGGAAATCTGGAACGGCCCGAACGCTCCGCACCGCCCTACCCCCGGTTTCGTCGATGCCGCCCGGCAAGAACAGGAAGGGCGCTACAAGATCATCACCGGCATGGTCCGCGACTTCCCCAACCAGGTCGGTATCGCCTACACCCCTGACGACTTCCGGCGCCTCAACGGCGAAGGCAAGTTCGCCATCTTCATCAGCATGCTCAATGCCTACCCGCTGGGCCACGACCTGTCGCAGCTCGACCTGTGGGCGGCACGTGGCATGCGCATGTTCGGCTTCAGCTACGTCGGCAACAACGACTGGGCCGACTCTTCGCGGCCGCTGCCGTTCTTCAACGACACCGCCGATGCCCTGGGCGGCCTGTCACCGCTGGGCGAGCAGGCAGTGAAACGCTTGAACGACCTGGGCGTGATCATCGACGTGTCACAGATGTCCACCTTGGCACTCGAGGATGTCGCTCGCCTGTCGCGCGCGCCAATCGTGGCTTCGCACTCGGCACCGCGGGCCATGGTGGATATCCCGCGCAACCTCTCCGACAAAGAGATGCAACTGATCAAAGAGAGCGGCGGCGTGATTCAGGTGGTTGGCTTCGGTCAGTACCTCAAGCCCCTGACCCAGCCGGTCGTGGACAAGCTCGATGCCCTGCGTGCGCGCTTCGACTTGCAACCGCTGCAAGGCCTGACCAATGCCTTGATGCCGGGCGACGCGGTGATTGCCATCTGGCCAGAGGCCCGCTTCGGCGAGTATGCAAGCTCGCTGTACGCCATCCTGGAAGACGAACCCAAGGCCACCTTGAAACAGTACGTCGACGCCATCGACTACACCGTGAAAAAGGTCGGCATCGACCACGTCGGCATCGCCTCGGACTTCAACGATGGTGGCGGCCTGGAGGGCTGGAAGGACGTCAGCGAAATCAGCAACGTCACCGCCGAACTGCTGACCCGCGGCTACAGCGAAACAGACATTGCAAAGCTCTGGGCGGGCAATTTCCTGCGCGCCTGGGAGCAAGTCCAGCGCGCTGCCCACCCTGTCGCCAACCGTTGAGCCGAGCCTGCCTACCATGAGCAACCGCCGTAGCTTCCTGAAACAGGCCGGCCTGCTGGCCGCGAGCCTGCCACTGCTGCCCCAGGCCCTGGCTGGCGCCAGCGCACCACTGAGCGGCCCCGACAAATGGCGCAACCTGCGCACGCTGTTCCCGCTCGACCCACAAGTCGCGCACTTCGCCAACTTCCTGGTGACCGCCCACCCGCGCCCGGTACAGGCAGCGATCGACCGCCACCGTGCCGCGCTGGACCGCAACCCCGCCGCCCTGATGGACTGGGAAAGCCAGTACGAATGGCAGCGCGAGGATGAAGTGCGCGAGTGGGCCGGGCGCTACCTTGAAGTCAAACCGCGCCAGGTGGCCTTGACCGGGAGCACCACCGAAGGCCTGGCGATGATCTATGGCGGCCTGAAGGTCGGCGCCCACCAGGAGATCCTGGTCACCGAGCACGAACATTACTCCACCCACAAGGCGCTGGCCTTCCGCGCCCAGCGCCAGGGCACCCTGACCCGCAAGATCCGCCTGTTCGACGACCCGTGGACAGTCTCCACCGACCAGGTGCTGAGCACCCTGGACAAGGCCATCCAGCCGCATACCCGCGTGCTGGGCATGACCTGGGTGCACTCCGGCAGTGGCGTCAAGCTGCCGGTCGGCGAGATCGGCGCACTGGTGCGCCAGCACAACCGCAACCGCAGCGAAGCCGAGCGCATCCTCTATGTGGTCGACGGTGTGCACGGCTTCGGCGTGGAGAACGCGCGTTTCGCCGACTTCAACTGCGACTACTTCATCGCCGGCACCCACAAGTGGATGTTCGGCCCGCGCGGCACGGGGATCATCTGCGCGGCCTCCACCGGCATGGAGCACCTCACCCCGACCATGGCCACGTTCTCCCGCGATGAGGACTTCGCCACCATCATGACCCCGGGCGGCTACCACGCCTTCGAGCACCGCTGGGCCGCCAATGAGGCCTTCAAACTGCACCTGGCGCTGGGCAAGGCCGACGTGCAACAGCGCATCCACCAACTCAACAGCCTGCTCAAGGGGCGCCTCGCCGAGCACCCCCAGGTGCAGCTGGTGACACCGCGCAGCGAGCGCTACTCGGCCGGTTTCACGTTTTTCCGCATCAAGGACCGCGACCCCGACGCCGTCGCCGCCCACCTCACCGCCAACAAGGTGATGTGCGACGCGGTGTATCGCGATGTCGGCCCGGTGATCCGCCTGGCCCCCAGCCTGCTCAATGACGAGCAGCAGATCGACCGGGCCATGGCCCTGATTACCCAACAACTCTGACAAGGCATCCCCATGACCGCTTCCATGCATCGCCTGACCCTGACCGGCCTGCTGGCCGCCTGCAGCCTGCCGGCCCTGGCAGCCCAAGCCGCCCAACCCCCGGGCACGGTGTTCCGTGACTGCGACACGCTCTGCCCGGAGATGGTGGTGCTGCCCGCCGGCACCTTCAACATGGGCACCCCGCCCGACGAAATGGGGCGCCAGGATGACGAAGGCCCGCAGCATGCGGTGACCTTCGCCAAACCCTTCGCCATCAGCCGCTTCCAGGTGACCGCCGAGCAATGGGATGGCTACCTCAAGGCCACGGGCACGCGCATCGCCGACGGCGACGATCGCCCGGGCCGGCGCTGCACCGCCAGCAAGCCGAGTTACAAACAGGGCCCGCAGCAACCGGCAGTGTGCATGAGCTACCACGACGTGCAGGACTACGTGGCCTGGCTGTCGAAAAAGACCGGCAAGCACTACCGCATGGTCAGCGAGGCCCAACGCGAATATGCCGCACGCGGTGGCAGCACCGGCATGTACCCCTTCCCCATCGACCCAGACGCCACCCTGGAAATCAGCCAGCACGCCAACGTCTACGGCCCCAAGGATGGCTACAGCTACAGCTCGCCCGTGGGCAGTTACCCGGCCAACGCCTTTGGCGTGTACGACATGCACGGCAACGTCTATGAATGGGTCGCAGACTGCTACCACAACAGCTATGCAGGCGCCCCGGCCGACGGCAGTGCCTGGGGCCAGGCCAGCCGGGCCAAGGACAGCTGCAAGGTGGTCAGCATCCGCGGCAACGACTGGGGCGAGGCGCCGATCTTCTCCCGCTCGGGCAACCGCAACACCAATTTCCCGGAGCGCCTGGGTGACTGGCTGGGTGTCCGGGTGGTCCGCGACCTCTGAAGGTACGCGGTTAAATTGCCCTGCGGACCACTCGTCATAACCATGTACTTCTGCCTCTGATCCAGGAATTCAACATGACCTCCAAAACCCGCGGGGCGCTGAGCGAGCTGTTCACCCTGCTCAAACCGTTCTGGCCGATCGTTTCCCTGTCGGTCGTCATGGGCATGGTCGGCGGCCTGAGCGTTACCGCCCTGCTGGCCACCATCAACAGCGGCCTGCACGCCGACGGTGGCCTGAGCAACAGCGTGATCCTCGGCTTCGCCGGGCTTTGTGCGCTGGCACTGGCCAGCTCGATCTGCTCCGACATCGGCACCAACTATGTCGGCCAGCACATCATCGCCAAACTGCGCAAAGCCCTGGGCGAAAAGGTGCTGTCGGCGCCCATCGAGCAGATCGAACGCTTTCGCAGCCACCGCCTGATCCCGGTGCTGACCCATGACGTCGACACCATCAGCGACTTCGCCTTTGCCTTCGCACCCCTGGCGATTTCGCTGACCGTAACCCTGGGCTGCCTGGGCTACCTGGCCACGCTGTCACTGCCGATGTTCCTGATGATGCTCGTGGCAATCGGTATCGGCAGCGTCGTCCAGTACATCGCCCGAGGCCGTGGCATCAAAGGCTTCATGGCCGCCCGCGACGCCGAAGACCGGCTGCAGAAGCACTACCACGCCATCGCCGAAGGCGCCAAGGAGCTGCGCATCCACCGCCCGCGCCGCCAGCGCATGTTCCGCCAGGGCATCCAGGACACCGCCGATGCGATCTGCGCCACCCAGGTACGCTCGATCAATACGTTCGTCATCGCCAAGAGCTTTGGCTCCATGCTGTTCTTCGTGGTCATCGGCCTGGGCCTTACCCTGCAGTTCCTCTGGCCAAGCGCCGACCCCAAAGCCATCAGCGGTTTTGTGTTGGTGCTGCTGTACATGAAAGGCCCGCTGGAACACCTGATCGGCACCTTACCAGTGGTCAGCCGCGCGCAAATCGCCTTTCGCCGTATCGCCGAGCTTTCCGAGCAGTTTTCTTCGCCTGAACCGCACCTGCTGCTGGAGGACCACGGCAACCCGCCTGTGGTGGTCGACAGCCTGGAACTGCGCGAGGTGAGCTATGCCTACCAGGCCAGCCCAGGCGCCCAGCCCTTCCAGGTAGGGCCGGTGAACCTGCGCATCGCCCAGGGCGACATCGTCTTCGTGGTCGGTGAAAACGGCTGTGGCAAGACCACCCTGATCAAGTTGCTGCTGGGCCTGTACCCGCCGCAACAGGGGCAGATCCTGCTCAACGGCCAGGCCATCGACGCACAGGGGCGCGACGACTACCGGCAATTGTTCACCACCGTGTTCGCCGACTACTACCTGTTCGATGATGTGGTGCAGGGCGATACGCACATCCCCGACGACGCCAACCGCTACCTGGAGCGCCTGGAAATCGCCCACAAGGTCAGCGTCAAGGACGGTGCGTTCAGCACCACCGACCTGTCCACTGGCCAGCGCAAGCGCCTGGCGCTGATCAACGCGTGGCTGGAAGAACGCCCGGTGCTGGTGTTCGACGAATGGGCCGCCGACCAGGACCCGACCTTCCGGCGCATCTTCTACACCGAACTGCTGCCGGACCTCAAGCGCCAGGGCAAGACCATCATTGTCATTTCCCACGATGACCGCTACTTCGACATCGCCGACCAGCGGGTCCGGCTGCAGGCTGGCAAAGTCGTCGTAGAACACACGCCAGCCCTTGCCTGAACCCCACCCGGCGCGCCCCACGCGCGCCGGGTGCAGCTGTTTCACCGCCTGCCTAAATCACCCCCCTGCCCCTTCGTCTCTCTCAGTACGCTTAATTCTCCAGTGATGGCGAGACCGAGATGACACCCCAGAACCAATCCACCGATGACGCGCTGCTGGCCCTGCTCTGCGAGCTCGACGACACCGCCGCCCCTGCCGGTATCGTTGCCCACGGCGCCGACCACGCGCCGCTGTCGTTCGCCCAAGAGCAGCTGTGGCTGCTCGATCAGCTCGACCCCGATGCCGCCACCTACAACCAGCCGCGCGCCTTTGCGCTCCAGGGCCCGCTGCAGGCTCAAGACCTGCAACAGGCGCTGGACCGGGTCATCGACCGTCACGACATCCTGCGTACCCGCATCAACGAGGTGCAGGGCCATCCACGCCAGCAGGTCGACCGCGCGGCGCGCTTGAACCTGCGCTGCGTCGACCTGCGCGGGCAACCACCGCAGGTGTTGCGCGAGGCGCTGCAGACCGAGGCCGCCACCCCGTTCGACCTCACCCAGGCCCCGCTGCTGCGCGCCTGCCTGTATCAGCTGGGCGCGCAACGCCATGTACTGGCCCTGACCAGCCACCACATCGTCAGTGATGCCTGGTCCAACCCAGTGCTGCTGCGCGACCTCTCCCAGGCCTACGCCAACGTCTGCACCGGCAATGACGACCAGTTGCCTCGCCCTGCGGTGCAGTACCTGGACTTCGCCCACTGGCAGCGCGGCGCCTACCAGGCCAGCCCGGCCCACGAGCGCGCCGCCAGCTACTGGCGACAGTACCTGCAAGGTGACCTGCAACGGCTGGAACTGCCCACCGATCACCCGCGCGACAGCCGCCCCGCCACGGCCGCCGGGACCTGCACCCTGGCCTTGCCCGCCGCGCTGTTCAGCCAACTGCAGGCCGCCTGCCGGGCCCATGGCCTGACGCCATTCATGGTGCTGCTGGCCGCCTGGCAGCTGGTACTCGGCCGCCATGCCCGGCAGGACGACTTCATCGTTGGTGTGCCCAATGCCGGGCGCAACCAGGAACAGGTGCAGGACCTGATCGGCTTTTTCGTCAACAGCCAGATCCACCGGGCGCGCCTGGACCCGCGCCAGTCCGTGGCCAGCCTGCTCGAGCAGGTGCGCAAGCACGCCCTGGCATGCCTGGAGCATGCCGACTACCCGCTGGAGCAAGCGCTTGCTGAACAACGCCAAGGCAGCAACGGCGTGCTGTTCCACTGCCTGTTCAATTGGACCAGCGACAATGCCGAGCAGCCCGCGGCCGGTTTCCCAGGGTTGCACATCGAGCCGATGCCCAGCGCCCCCACTGCCGCCAAGTTCGACCTCAGCCTCAACGTTCACGCCGGTCGCGAGCGGCTGGGCATCAGCCTCGACTACGATGCCGCGCTGTTCGAGGCGGCCACCGCTGAGCGGCTGGGCGAGGACTGGCTGGCCATCCTCCAGGCCATGCTCGACCACCCCCAGTGCGCCATCGGTGAGCTTCATGCGCAGCCTGCCCTGCAGCGTGAACAGTGGTTGGCCGCGGCCCAGGGCCCGGCAGGCGATGCCCTCGACGGCCTGGCCGTGCACCAGCAGTTCGCGCGCCTGGCGCAGCGCCACGGCGAGGCCGTTGCACTGGTGGCCGGCGACACGCGGCTAAGCTACCGCGCCCTCGACAACGCTGCCGAGCGCCTCGCCCGGCGCCTGCACACCGCCGGCATCGGCCCAGGCGAGCGTGTCGCGGTGGCCCTGGAACGCGGCGCGCCGCTGGTCGTCGCCCTGCTGGCCACCCTCAAGGCCGGTGCGGCGTACGTCCCGCTGGACCCCCAGTTCCCCGCCGAACGCCTGGCCTACATGCTTGAAGACTGCGGCGCCCCCCTGCTGCTGAGCCAGGCCTCGGTGCTGGCTGCCCTGCCAACGCCACGCCAACAGGTACTGCTGCTCGATGACGTCGACCTGCACGCCGCGCACCAGCCCGAACCGCCCCTGGCCCTGGACTGCCCGCCGCAGCAACTGGCGTACGTGCTGTATACCTCCGGCTCGACTGGCAACCCCAAGGGCGTGATGGTGCCCCATGGCGCACTGTCCAACTTCGTCGCAGCCATGGCCAAGGCGCCCGGCATGCAACCGGGGCAGCGCCTGCTGAGCATCACCACCTGCTCCTTCGACATTTTCGGCCTGGAGCTGTACCTGCCGCTGTGCACCGGGGCATGCATGGTGCTGGCCGACAAGCACACCGTGCAGGACCCGGCGGCAATTCTCGACCTGCTGATCAGCGAACGCATCGACGTGCTGCAGGCCACCCCATCGACCTGGCGCATGCTGCTCGACAATGACCCCGAGCAACGCCTGCCCGCCCTGACTGCACTGTGCGGCGGCGAGGCGCTCGGCGATGACCTGGCGGCAAGGCTGCTGGCCCGTTGCGCCGCACTGTGGAACCTGTACGGCCCGACCGAAACCACCATCTGGTCGGCGCGCCACGCACTGGCCCGCAGCAGCGCCCGCCCCGAACTGGGCCAGCCGATCGAGCGCACCGCCCTGTTACTGCTCGACGGCAACCTGCTGCCCAGCCCGCAGGGCGTACCGGCCGACCTGTACATCGGCGGCGACGGCCTGGCCCAGGGTTACCACCAGCGCCCCGGCCTGACCGCCGAACGCTTCGTGCCGCACCCCTACGGCAAGCCCGGCGAGCGCCTGTACCGCACCGGCGACCTGGCGCGCCGCCACGCCAGCGGGAGCCTGGACTTCCTTGGCCGGGTCGATCATCAGGTGAAGATCCGCGGCTTTCGCATCGAGCTGGGCGAGATCGAATCGGCCCTGCTCACCCTGGACGCGGTACGTGAAGCGGCAGTGGTCGCCCGCGACGGCGTCGATGGCGCGCAGCTGGTCGGCTATGTAGTACCCGCCAGCACGCCCGCCGACAGCCAGGCATTCATCGAACACTGCCTGGCACCGCTGCGTGAGCAACTGCCGGGCTACATGCTGCCAGCACGCCTGCACCTGTTGCAGGCCATGCCCCTGACCCCCAACGGCAAGCTCGACCGCAAGGCCCTGCCGGTGGTCGACGACAGCCCGGCACAGGCTCGCTACCTGGCGCCGACGAGTGACCTGCAACGCCAGGTTGCGGCTACCTGGGCCGAGCTGTTGAAGGCCGAACGGGTCGGGCTGGAGGATGATTTCTTCGCCCTGGGCGGGCATTCGTTGCTGGTGGCGCGGGCGGTCTCGCGCCTGCGCCACGAGCTGGCGCTGAACTTCCCCCTGCGCCTGCTGTTCGACCAGCCGCGCCTGGGCGACTTCTGCCAGGCCCTGACGCAGCTGCAAACGGCCACCCCGCTGGCCATGCCGGTACGAACCGCGCGCGACCAACTGCCGCTGTCTTACGCCCAGGAGCGCCAGTGGCTGCTGTGGAAGCTGGCCCCAGACAGCAGCGCCTACCACATTCCCAGCGTACTGCGCCTGCGCGGCCCGCTGGATGTCACCGCCCTGAACCGAGCCTTCGACCAACTGATCGCCCGCCATGAAGCGCTGCGTACCTGCTTCACCCTCGAAGGTGAGCAGCCGCGCCAGCACATCCTCGCCCCATGGTCGCTGAACGTGCAGGGCGTGCCGCTTGAAGAAAGCCAGTGCCAGGCCTTCATCACAGGCCTGCTCGGCCAGCCCTTCGACCTGGCCAGCGGCCCGCTGCTGCGCGTAGGCCTGGCACGCCTGGCGGCCGACGACCACGTGCTGGTGCTGGTGCAGCACCACATCGTCTCCGATGCCTGGTCGATGCAGGTGATGGTCCGCGAGCTGTGCGCGCTCTATCAAGGCCAGGCCTTGCCCGCACTGACTCTGCAATATGCCGACTTCGCGGCCTGGCAGCGGCGCTGGCTGGATGACGGCGAACGCGAGCGCCAGCTGGCCTACTGGCGCACACGCCTGGCCGGCGAGCAACCGGTGCTCGAACTGCCCTGCGATCACCCCCGCCGCGACGATGCCAAGCGCCCGGCGGCACGCTTGCATCTGGCATTGCCCACGGCACTGGGCGAAGCCGTGCAACGCTTCGCCAGCGCACACCAGGCGACGGTGCCGATGGTGCTGCTGGCGGCCTGGCAGGCCCTGTTGCACCGCTACAGCGGCCAGCCGGACATCCGCATCGGCGTACCGCTGGCCAACCGCAACCGCCTGGAAACCGAGCAATTGATCGGCTTCTTCGTCAACACGCTGGTGATGCGCGCCGAGTGCACGGCCGACCTGTCGTTTGCCGGGCTGCTGGCGCAGACCCGCCAGGCCATGGTCGAAGCCCAGGACCACCAGGACCTGCCCTACGAGCAACTGCTCGAAGCCCTGCTGCCCCAGCGCGGCCCACGCCAGGGCTTGTTCCAGGTGCTGTACAACCACCACCAGGCAGCCGACGCCACGCCACTGGGTGCGCTGCGCCTGGAGGCACTGGACAGCCAACCCCAGGAGGCCCAGTTCGACCTGGCGCTAAGCACGGCCCAGGGTGAACAAGGCCTCAGCGCCAGTTTTACCTACGACCGTACGCTGTTCGACGCTACGACCCTGCAACGCCTGGCCAGGCACTGGCTGAACCTGCTCGAACAGGCCATCGCCCAGCCAGGGCTGCCGCTCGCCCGGCTGGCTCTGATGGACCCGGCCGAACGCTTGCAGGTCCAAGAGGCCTGGAACGGCGCCCCGGTCGCCCACCCACAAACGCAAGCACTGGCTGCACGCATCGAATCCCAGGCACAACGCCAGCCGCAGGCCGTTGCCCTGCGCTATCAGGGCCAGGCCTTGAGCTACGCCGAGCTCAACCAGCGCGCCAACCGCCTGGCACACCGCCTGATCGCGGCGGGCGTGGGCGCCGATGTGCCGGTGGGCCTGGCCGCCGAGCGCGGCTTCGCGCTGATCGTCGGCATGCTGGCCATCCTCAAGGCCGGCGGCGCCTACGTGCCGCTCGACCCCGCGCACCCGGCAGAGCGCCTGGCTTTCGTGGTCCGCGACAGCGGCATCAAGGTGCTGCTCGACCAACCCGGCCTGCTCGCCGAACTGCCCGCGCACGCCGGGCTGCTGCGCCTGGACCTGGAGGCCAGCTACGACGACCAGCCGGTGCACAACCCCGCGCCGCGCAGCAGCGTCGACAACCTCGCCTACATCATCTACACCTCCGGCTCCACCGGCCTGCCCAAAGGCACGCTGCTCAGCCAGCGCAATGTCCTGAGGCTGTTCAGCGCCTGCGATCGCTGGTTCCGCTTCGACCACAATGACGTCTGGACCTTGTTCCACTCCTTTGCCTTCGACTTTTCGGTGTGGGAGATCTTTGGTGCGCTGCTGCATGGAGGCCGCCTGGTGATCGTGCCGCACGCCTTGAGCCGCGACCCGCAGGGCTTCCTGCAACTGCTGGTGGACGAGCGTGTGAGCGTACTCAACCAGACGCCATCGGCATTCAAACCCCTGACCCAGGCCGCATGCAGCGCCGCCTCGGCAGACCTTGCCCTGCGTCATGTGATCTTCGGCGGCGAAGCGCTCGACGTGGCGGCACTGCGCCCCTGGTTCGAGCGCTTCGGCGCACAGCGGCCACAACTGGTGAACATGTACGGCATCACCGAAACCACGGTGCACGTCACCTATCGACCAATTGGCCTGGATGACGTGAACCGCACGCTGAGCCCGATCGGCGAACTGATCGACGACCTCAGCGGCTACCTGCTCGACGGCGAGCTCGAACCGGTTCCGGCGGGCTGCATCGGCGAGCTGTACATCGGCCAGGCGGGCCTTGCCCGAGGCTACCTCAACCGCGCCGGGCTGAGCGCTACGCGCTTCATCGCCAACCCGTTCTCCTCCCAGCCCGGCAGCCGCCTATACCGCACCGGCGACCTGGCGCGCCGCCGCAGCGACGGCACCCTCGAATACATCGGGCGCATCGACCAACAGGTGAAGGTGCGCGGCTTCCGTATCGAACTGGGCGAAGTCGAGGCCAGCCTGCTGGCGCAGCCGGCGGTGGCCCAGGCGGTGGTGATCGCCGACCAGGGGCCCGCCGGCACCCGCCTGCTCGCCTACCTGGTGGCGCATCACGGCCAGGGCGGCGACACCGCCACCCTGCGCGCCGCGCTCAAGGCGCAGCTACCCGACTACATGGTTCCGGCCCATTGCATGTGGCTCGAACAGCTGCCCCTGACCGTCAACGGCAAGCTCGACCGCAGCGCCCTGCCGGCACCGGCCGACAGCCCTACCCAGCGCCCCTTCCGCGCGCCCCACACAGCGTTGCAAGTGCAACTGGCAGGCATCTGGCAACAGGTGCTCGGTGTACAGACGGTGGGCCTGGACGACGACTTTTTCGAGCTGGGCGGCCATTCGCTGCTGGTGATCAACGTCGTCTCGCGCATCCAGCTGGAGCTGGGCCGCGAGCTGACCCCACAGGCCCTGTTCCAGCACCCGACCCTTCAAGCCCTGGCGCTGCACCTGGACACCACTACAACCGCGGTCGATGAAAACAAGCTCGACACCCTCGAAGCCTGGCTCGACGAAATGGAGGAACACTGATGGACAGCACTGCCGCTTCGAGAATCGCCAAGCGCTTTGTCCTGCTGCCGCTGGAAAAGCGCCGGCAGTACCTGATGAAGATGCGCGAGGAAGGCCTGTCGATGGCCAGCCTGCCGATCCCTCAGGTACGTGAAGCGTTCGACCGCCTGCCGTTGTCGTTCGCCCAGCAACGCCAATGGTTCCTCTGGCAGTTCGACCGCCAGGCCAGCGCCTATCACATTCCCTGCGCCCTGCGCCTGCGTGGCGCACTGAACGTGGCTGCGCTGCAGGCCAGCCTTGAGGCGCTGGTGCATCGCCATGACAGCCTGCGCACGCGTTTCGTCGAAGACGAGCACGGCGTGGCGCAGCAGGTGGACGCCACCGTCGCCGTCGCTCTGACGCTGACCAGGCTCGATGAGCAGGCCCTGCAGGCGCATATCCAGGCGCGGGTACGTGAACCGTTCGACCTGGCCTGCGGGCCCTTGTTGCGTGCCGAGTTGCTGCAACTGGGCAGCGATGACCATGTGCTGCTGCTGGTGCAGCACCACATCATCAGCGACGGGCGCTCGATGCAGGTGATGGTCAAGGAGCTGACCCACTGCTATGCGCGCTTCAGCCAGGGCCTGGCCAGCCAGTTGCCCGAACCGCAGCTGCAGTACGCCGACTACGCCATCTGGCAACGCCACTGGATGGAAGCCGGCGAGCAGGAACGCCAGCTCGACTACTGGCGCCAGCGCCTGGGCAGCGAAGTGCCCGTGCTGGAACTGCCGTTGGACCGGCCACGCCCGAGCGTGCAGCGGTTCGACGGGGCGCGCCTGCCGCTGGCCATCCCACCGGCCCTGGCCCTGGCCGTACGCCAGCTTGCCCAGGCCCGCCAGGCCACACCGTTCATGGTGCTGCTGGCCGCGTTCATGGCCCTGCTGCACCGCTACACCCGCCAGCAGGACATCCGCGTCGGCGTGCCCAGTGCCAACCGCAACCGGGTCGAGGCAGAAGACCTGATCGGCTTCTTCGTCAACACCCTGGTCATCGATGGCCAGTGCCAGCCGACCCTGTCCTTCGAGCAACTGCTCGACCAGGTCAAGGCCACCACCTTGCAGGCCCAGGCCCACCAGGACCTGCCCTTCGAGCAACTGGTCGAGGCTTTGCAGCCAGCGCGCAACCTCAGCCACAACCCCCTGTTCCAGGTCATGTTCAACCACCAGGTCGGCGCGCCCCAGCCGAACGAATCGGCCCTCGGCCACGGCCTGGCCATCGAGCCGCTGCCACTGGCAGGCGAGACCGCGCAACTGGACCTGACCCTCAACACCTTCGAGGACGCCCAGGGCCTGAGTGCAAGCCTGACCTACGCCACCGCCCTGTTCGACCACAGCTCCATCCAACGCCTGGGGGACCACTGGCTGCGCCTGCTGGCGCACGTGGTGCAGGCTCCGCAGCAGGCGCTTGGCGAGATCACGTTGCTGGCCGATGACGAACGCCAGCGCTTGCTCACCCAGTGGAACGCCACCACCCACGCCTACCCGGCCACGCCGTCGATCCACGCCCTGGTCGAAGCCCAGGCACGCCGCACGCCCGATGCCACCGCACTGCTGTTCGGCGACAGCGCGCTGAGCTACGCCCAGCTCAACCGCCAGGCCAACCAGCTGGCGCACGCCCTGATTGCCCAAGGCGTGCGCCAGGACACGCCGGTCGGCATCGCCGCCGAGCGCAGCCTGGAGCTGGTGGTTGGCCTGCTGGCCATCCTCAAGGCCGGCGGCGCCTACGTGCCGCTGGACCCTGAATACCCCGCCGAGCGCTTGAGCTACATGGTCGAAGACAGCGGCATCGGCCTGCTGCTGACCCAGGCGCACCTGCGCGAGCGTCTGCCGCTGCCGCCCGGGCTGCCGGTGCTGCTGCTCGACCAGGCGCCCGCCGCGCAGCCCGAACATGACCCGCAAGTGCCGTGCACGCCCGAGCAACTGGCCTACGTCATCTACACCTCCGGCTCCACCGGCCGCCCGAAAGGCGCAGGTAACAGCCACCAGGCCCTGGCCAACCGCCTGCAGTGGATGCAGGCGGCCTACGGCCTGGATGCCAGCGACACAGTGCTGCAGAAGACGCCCTTCAGCTTCGACGTGTCGGTGTGGGAGTTCTTCTGGCCGTTGATCACCGGCGCCCGCCTGGCCATTGCCGCGCCGGGTGACCACCGCGACCCGGCGCGCCTGGTGCAACTGATCGTCCAGCATCAGGTCACCACCCTGCACTTTGTGCCCTCGATGCTGCAGGCCTTCCTGCTCGACGACCAGGTCAGCCGCTGCAGCAGCCTGCAGCGCATCGTCTGCAGTGGCGAGGCGCTGCCGGTGGAGGCGCAGCAACAGGTGTTCGCGCAGTTGCCCCAGGCCCAACTGTACAACCTGTACGGGCCCACCGAAGCGGCCATCGACGTCACCCACTGGACCTGTTGCGACGAGGGCAAGACCGGCGTGCCGATTGGTCAACCGATCGCCAACCTGGCCTGCTGGATCCTCGATGCCGGCCTGCAGCCGCAACCCGCTGGCGTGATCGGCGAGCTCTATCTGGGCGGAGTGGGCCTGGCCCGCGGGTATCATCAACGCCCGGCGCTGACCGCCGAGCGTTTCGTTGCCTGCCCGTTCCAGCCTGGCGCGCGCATGTACCGTACCGGCGACCTGGCGCGCTACCGCGCCGACGGCGTGATCGAGTACTGCGGGCGCATCGACCACCAGGTGAAGATCCGCGGCCTGCGCATCGAACTCGGTGAGATCGAAGCGCGGCTGATGGAGCAACCCGCCATCCACGAGGCCGCCGTGCTGGCCGTGGACAACCAACTGGTCGCCTACCTGGTGGCCAGGGCCGGCGAGCCGCTGCCTGAGCGCGAGCAACTGAGCCAGGCACTGCTGGCCCACCTGCCCGACTACATGGTGCCCAACCAGTGGTTGTTCCTGCCGCGCATGCCGCTGAGCCCCAATGGCAAGCTCGACCGCCAGGCCCTGCCCGCCCCAGGGCTGGCTCAGGCCCAGGCCAGCTACAGCGCCGCCGAAGATGAACTGCAGGCACGCCTGGTGCAGGTCTGGCAGCGGGTGCTCAAGCGCGAGCACGTGGGCATCGATGACAACTTCTTCGAGCTGGGCGGCGACTCGATCGTGTCCATCCAGCTGGTGAGCCAGGCACGACGCGACGGCCTGCACTTCACCCCCAAAGACCTGTTCAGCCACCAGACCGTGCGCACCCTGGCGCAAGTCACCCAGACCCAGGCCGAACCGGCCGAGGCCGCGTACCGGCCTGCCAGCGGTCCCAGCCTGCTACTGCCGATGCAGCAGCAGTTCTTCGCCCAGGCCGTGCCGCAGGCGCAGCGCTGGAACCAGTCGGTGATGCTCAAGGCCAACCAGGCGCTGGCCCCGGCCCACGTGCGCCAGGCGCTCGCGGCGCTGCTGGAGACCCACGATGCCTTGCGCCTGCGCTTCAGCCAGGTGCAAGGCCAGTGGCAGGCTCACTTTGCCCCGCATACGCCCGACGACGACCTGCTCTGGCTGTTCGAGCCAAGCCAGGGCGACAGCTGGCAGGACCTGTGCGACCGCGCTCAAGGCAGCCTCGACCTGGGCCAAGGCCCGTTGCTGCGCGCCGTGCTGGGGGTGGTCGACGGTGAGCAGCGCCTGCTGCTGGTGATCCACCACCTGGCCGTGGACGGTGTGTCCTGGCGCATCCTGCTTGAAGACCTGCACAGTGCCTATTCCCTGGCGGTTGCCGGCCAAGCCTGCGCGCTGCCACCGCGCACCCTGTCGGTGCAGGACTGGGCTTTGCGCCTGCAAGCCTACGCACAGAGCCCGGCCGGGGAGCAGGAAGCCGCCTTCTGGCAACGCCAGTGCGCCGATATCGACAGCACCCTGCCGGTGCTCGATGCGGACGTTGCGCTGCGCCTGTGCGACAGCCGCAGCGTCACCACCCATCTGGATGCCGCGACCACCACGCGCCTGCTCAAGGATTGCCCGGCGGCCTACCGCACGCAGATCAACGACCTGCTGCTGGCCGCCCTCGCCCGTGTGCTGCAACGCTGGACCGGCGCCTGTGACCATCTGGTGCAACTCGAAGGCCATGGCCGCGAAGCTTTCGCCGACTTCGAGGCCGACCTGACCCGCAGCGTCGGTTGGCTGACCAGCCTCTACCCGGCCCGCATCAGCGCCGGCAGCTCGCTGGCCGAAGCGATCATGCTGACCAAGGAACAGCTGCGCGCCCTGCCGGGCAAAGGTGCGTTCTTCGGCGCCCTGCGCAGTTTCGCCAGCCCGGCGATACGTGAGGCCCTGGCCGCACTGCCCGCTGCGCGCATCACCTTCAACTACCTGGGCCAGTTCGACAGTGGCCACGACGATGCCGCTACGCTGTTGCGGCCGATCCCCGCAGACAAAGGCCGCGAACAAAGCCCCGATGCGCCGTTGCAGAACTGGCTGGCCCTCAATGGCCAGGTGTTCGACGGCGAACTGCGCTTGAACTGGAGCTTCAGCCAGCGGATGTTCGAGCCGGCTCAACTGCAGCACCTGGCCGACGACTATGCCGCCGAGTTGCGTGAGGTGGTGGCCTTGTGCGGCCAGGGCGTACGCCTTGGCCTCACCCCTTCGGACGTGCCGTTGGCCCGGCTTGGCCAGGCCCAACTGGCCCTGCTGCCTTTCGCCTGCGACCAGGTCGAAGACATCTACCCGCTGTCTACCGTGCAGCAGGGCATGCTGTTCCACACCCAGGACGCCGGTGCCGGGGACTTCTACATCAACCAGACCAGCGTCGAGGTCCAAGGCCTGGAGGCGCCACGTTTCATCGCTGCCTGGGGCCGGTTGGTGGAGCGCCACGAGATGCTGCGCAGTGCCTTCTGGCAGGCGCCGCAACTGAGCGAGCCACTGCAGGTGGTGCTGCGTCAGGGCCAGCTCGACGCCAGGACGCTGGACTGGCGCGGCCAGGCCGTCGAGCCGGCGCGCCTGGCCGCCGCCGCGGAAGCCGAGCGGCGTCGCCCGTTCGACCTGCTCGCCCCACCCTTGCTGCGCCTGTTGCTGGTGCGCCTGGATGACGAGCGCCACCAGCTGATCCTGACCAGCCACCACATCCTCATGGATGGCTGGAGCCAGTCCCGCCTGCTCGGTGAACTGTTCCAATGCTATGCCGGCCAGGCGTTGCCGGCCCAACAAGGCCGTTACAGCGACTACATCCGCTGGCTGCAGGCGCCGGCACAACAGGCCAGCGAGGCGTTCTGGCGGCCACGCCTGGCCGAGCTGCAGGCCCCTACCCAGCTGGCCGGCGTGGCCGGTAGCCGCAGCGCCCAGCAAGGCCACGGCGCGCTCTACCTGCACTGGGACGAGCAGCGCACCACCTGGCTGCGCGAGCAGGCCCAACGCCTGCGCGTTACCCCCAACACCTTGGTGCAGGCTGCCTGGGTGCTGCTGTTGCAGCGTTACACCGGCCAACAGACCGTGTGCTTCGGCGCCACCGTGTCCGGTCGCCCGGCCAGCCTGCCGGGTGCCGACAACCTGCTGGGGCTGTTCATCAACACCTTGCCGATCATCCAGGCCCCGCACCCGGCTCAACCGGTGCAGGACTGGCTGCAACAGTTGCAGACCTGCAACCTGGAAGTGCGCGACCACGAGCACACCCCGCTGGTGGACATCCAGCGCTGGGCCCAGAGCAACGGCCAGGCGCTGTTCGACAGCATCATCGTGTTCGAGAACTACCCCATCGATGAACGCCTACAATCGGCCGGTGCCGCCGGCCTGCGTTTCGGTGAAGCGCAACTGCGCGACGTCACCAACTACCCGATGGACTTGGCGGTGCACCTCAATGCCCGTCTGCGCATCGAGTTCCTCTACCGCCAGGACCATTTCCAGGCGCCGCAGGTGGAGGCCATCCGCAGCCACTTCGACGCCTTGCTCGAACGCCTGCTGAGCCACCCCGAGGCGGCCGTCGGCACGCTTGGCCTGCTCGACACCGTCGTGCAGCCGCAGCCACAGCCCGGCGTGAGCCCTGAGCATGACCTGGCCAGCCTGATCGGCCGTCATGCCCAGGCGCGTGCAGACCAGGTGGCGGTGCGCTGCGACGGAGTGCAACTGACCTACGGGCAACTGGAAGAGCAGGCCAACCGCCTGGCCTGGACCCTGCTCGAACGCGGTATCGGGCGCGAGGACCGGGTGGGCATCGCCCTGGATCGCTCGGTGCGCACCATCGTTGCCTTCTACGCGGTGATGAAAGCTGGCGCGGCCTATGTGCCGCTGGACATCGATTACCCCGCCGAACGCCTGCAATGGATCATCGGTGACGCCGACGTGGCGCTGTTGCTGACCGACAGCATCATCGGCGAACGCCTGGGCGTGGCCCCCGAGCGCCGCCTGGACCTGGACCGCTGCGAGCTGTCCGCGCAGCGACACGCCCCGCAACGGCAAGCGCTGGACGATCAGCTCAGCTACATGATCTACACCTCCGGCTCCACCGGTAACCCCAAGGGCGTGGCCGTGGCCCGCGGCCCACTGCGCATGCACTGCCAGGCGATCATCGAACGCTACGAAATGGGCCCCTCGACCCGCGAGCTGATTTTCATGTCGTTCGCCTTCGACGGGGCTCAGGAGCGCTGGCTGTCGACCCTGATCAGCGGGGGCCTGCTGGTGATCCGTGGCAACACCTTGTGGACCCCGCAGCAGACCTGGGACGTGCTGCATGCCGAGGCCATCAGCATCGCCTGCTTCCCGCCGGCCTACCTGCAGCAACTGGCTGAATACGGCCAGGCCCAACCGGCACCGCCCCCGGTGCGCATCTACTGCTTCGGCGGCGATGCGGTGGCCGATGCCAACTTCGAGCTGGTCAAGCAGGTGCTCCAACCGCACTACCTCACCAACGGCTACGGCCCTACCGAAACCGTGGTCACCCCGTTGCTGTGGAAGGTGCCGGTGACGGCGCGCTGTGAAGCGGTGTACGCCCCCATTGGCGTGGCCGTGGGCAACCGCACGCTGCATGTGCTGGATGATTGCCTCAACCCGCTGCCGGCAGGCCTGGCCGGGGAGCTGTACATCGGTGGCGAGGGCCTTGCCCGCGGCTATCACCGCCGCCCGGGGCTGAGTGCCGAGCGCTTCGTCGCCGACCCGTTCAGCGCCACTGGCGGGCGCCTGTACCGCACCGGTGACCTGGTACGCCAGCGCCCGGACGGGGTATTCGACTACCTCGGGCGCCTGGACAATCAGGTGAAGGTCCGCGGTTTTCGTATCGAACTGGGCGAGATCGAGGCGCGCCTGCGTGATATCGCCAACGTGCTCGATGCGGTGGTGGTGGCGCGCGAGGCTGCCAACGGTAAGCAACTGGTCGGTTACGTGGTATGTGGCGACGGCGAACGTGCTGTCACGCCGATGCTCGAGCACCTGCGCCAGGTGCTGCCCGATTACATGGTACCGACGCACCTGATGGTGCTCGATGCGTTGCCGCTGACCCCCAATGGCAAGGTCGATCGCCGCGCACTGCCCGAGCCTTTGCTGCGCGAGCGCCAGTACCAGGCCCCGGCGGATGACCGCCAGCGCGCCCTGGCGGCGATATGGGCCGATGTGCTGGGCCTGGAGCAGGTCGGGGTAAGTGATCACTTCTTCGAACTGGGGGGCGATTCACTGAGTGTGCTCAAGGTGCTCTCGCGCTTGCGCAACCAACCGCAACTGGGCCTGAACCTGAAGCTGCGCGACCTGATCGCCCGCCCGACCATCGCCGAACTGTGCCCGGCCGAGGCGGGCGAGCAGGCGGCGCTCGACCCACTGCTGCTGCTCAACCGCAAAATCGAACGCCAGGCCCCGCTGTTCTGCCTGCATGCGGGCTTCGGCACAGTGTTCGACTACCGCGCACTCGCTCAGCGGCTGGACGGCGTTTGCAGTGTCTATGGCCTGCAGAACCGCATGCTGCTCGACCGCCAATGGCAGGACGAGTCGCTCGACGCCATGGCCATCGACTACGCCCAGTACATTCGCCAGAAGCAGCCCCACGGCCCCTACCGCCTGCTGGGCTGGTCGCTGGGTGGCACCCTGGCGCTGCTGGTGGCCCGCGAGCTGGAGCGCCAGGGCCAGCAGATCGACCTGCTCGGCCTGGTTGACCCGTATGTACCGGGTGAGCCAGGTGCGGCGCTGGACGAGGACTGCGGTGGCGACTTGCGCGCCTTCCTCGCCGTGGTCGGTGGCCGCTCGGCCGACAGCCTGCCGCTGTTCCCGGTAGCGGCCAATGCCGATGCCACGCAGTTGCAGGCACTGATCGAGCGGAGCCTGGGCGCAGAGGCCAGGGACGGCCTGCAAAGCAGCGAGGAGCTGGCGCGCACGTTTACCGTCGCCATGACCCTCAAGGCCCTGTCGCTGCAAGTGCACGCCCTGCCCGCGGTAGGCGCCAGCCTGGACTGCTGGTGGGCACAGAGCAGCGAAGCGGGCGTCTGCCAGGCCTTCGAAGCGCGCCATGCGATCCACTCCAGCCAGCGCCTGGCCGCTGATCACTACGCCATCGTCAGCCATGGCGCACTGCTCGAAACCGTGCTTCAGCGCCTGCAGCCGGTGGCCGCACACACCCTGTGAACCTGCGCCCGGCCGCCCTGTGCGGCCGGGCCTTTATCCAACACTGTGAAGGAAACCCGAATGTCCCTGGATTGCGATCTGGAAGCGTTCCTGGAACTGGCCGAACTCGGCCGCCTGACGGGCAAGAGCCAGCCCATGCATCAGTTGAGCATCGCCCAGGCACGGGCGGAGTTCGAAAACGCCTCGCGTCTGCTCGACCCCGACCCTCCCGCCCATGTCGACGTGCGCGCCCTGCAGTACAGTTGCCGCGAGGGTGCGCAGTTGCCCGCCCGCCTCTATGTGCGCCCGGGCGTCACGCCCAAGGCCACCCTGTTCTACCTGCATGGCGGTGGTTATGTGGTCGGCAGCCTGGACTCGCATGACTGCGTGTGCCGGCGCCTGGCCTGCCTGGGTGACTATGCGGTGTTCGCTCCGCACTACCGGCTGGCGCCCGAGCAGCCGTTTCCAACGGCACTGCACGATTGCCAGGACGCCGCCCTCTGGCTGCAGCACAACGCTACCGAGCTGGGCCTGCCGAGCGCGCTGGTGCTGGCCGGTGACAGCGCGGGTGCTACGCTGGCCACGGTTCTGGCGATCGAAGCCGCGCAACACCCGCAGGCCATGGCAGTCAAAGCGCAGCTGCTGTTCTACCCGGTAGCCGAAAGCAATACTCGACGCGCTTCGCACCGGCAGTATGGCGAGGGTTACCTGCTGGAGAGCGGTACGCTGGACTGGTTCTACGAGCATTACCTGGGCGCCAGCCAAGCGCACACTGACTGGCGCGCCTCGCCCCTGCTGCACCCGGCGTTGCCAGCCATGGCGCCGGCCTATGTGAACCTGGCACAGTACGACCCGTTGTTCGATGAAGGCCTGGACTATGCGCGCAAGCTCGAGGCGAGCGCCACACCGACCACGCTGCGTATCGAGGCGGGGTTGACCCACGATTTTCTGCGCATGTCGGGTATCACTGGGGCGACTGGCGAGGTGTATGCGGCGGCAGGATGCTGGTTGGAGCAGGTGCTGGCCTGACCAGCAAGCCTGATGCCCGAAGGGCAAGCGATCCGGGGCCGCCATGCGGCCCATCGCCGGCAAGCCGGCTCCCACAGAAATGCGCAGTTCTCGAGGCCTACGCAGTACCTGTAGGAGCCGGCTTGCCGGCGATGGGTACAGCGCAATCCTCGAGGGCTACGCAGTACCTGTGGGAGCCGGCTTGCCGGCGATGGGTACAGCGCAATCTTCGAGGCCTACGCAGTACCTGTGGGAGCCAGCTTGCCGGCGATGGGCTGCATGGCAGCCCTGATTACGCTGGCTGAAATCAGTACGTCGCGCGTACCGTCAGCATGAAGTTGCGCGGATCGCCGTAGTAGTTGCCATAGGTCGAGGTACCGACGGTCTGGTAGTACTTCTTGTCGAACAGGTTGTTGCCGTTGAGGGTCACATTCCAGTGCTCGTCGATGCGGTAGTCGACCATCGCATTCCAGATCGCATACCCGCTCTGCTGGTATTCGAAAGGCACATTGGACTGCACCACGTTGCCCAGGCCGTCATAGGTCGCAGCAGTACCGCTGACCTTGGTCGCGCTCTGGATGTCCACACCACCCCCGACGCGGAAGTCGTTCAACACACCGGGCAGGCGGTAGGTGGTGAACAGCTTGGCCATGTGCTTGGGCGTGACCGTGCTCAACGCAGAGCCCGTGTCGCGGTTCTTGTTGATGTTCAGGGTGTAGCTGGCCATCATCATCCATTCCGGCAGGATTTCGCCGGAGATTTCCATGTCGATGCCCTTGCTGATGGTTTCCCCACCATTGACGTAACAGCAGTTACCGCCGAATGCCACCTGGCTCAACGGGTAGTTCGGGTCCTGCACCGCCTGGTCTTCACGCTTGGTGTAGTACAACGCGATACTGGTGTTGACCGCGCCGCCAAACAGCTCGCCCTTCAGACCGGTCTCATAGGTTTTGCCGGTCATCGGGTCCAGCGTGCTGCCGGAGGTCGCAGGCCCGGCCAGCAGGTTCTGCTGTGGCTTGAAGATCTCGGCGTAGCTGGCATAAGCGGCCCACTCGTCCGTCAGGTCATAGACGATGCCACCAAACGGGGTGACTTTGGTCGGCTCGCGCATGTCCACCCGCGACTGCTGGGTCCAGGTCCCGGCGGCGTTTGCCGTCTGGTAGGTCTGGTCGAACTTGTAGCGCTGTGCCCGGGCACCGACGATCAGGTGCAACGGCTCGGCCAGTTGCAGGCGCAGGCTCGAGTACAAGCCATATTGAGTCTGGCTGTTGGGTTTGTAGTCGCGGCTGATGGCCGGGCGGGCGCCAGGATCGTCCCATGGGGTGGAGTCCGGGTCGAACACATTGACCGGGCCGCCGGCAGTGGTGAAGCGGCCAGTGCCGCGCCAGCGGCTGTCGATCTCTTGATAGTCACCCCCCACCACCAGGCGGTGGTCGAGGCCGAACATGCTGAAGTCGCCGGAGACGTTGACGTCCCAGAGGTTCTGCTCGCTCCACTGGGTGTTGTAGGTGCCGTAGCGGGTCACGCCGACGCCGGTGACCGGGTTTACCGAGCCCAGCGTGGTGGCGTTGTTGGTGGTGATGGTGTCGTAGATGTTGGTGTAGCTCAGGTTGAGCTTCCAGTCATCGTTCAGGCGATGGTCGACCTTGGCGAAGTACTCGCGGGAAAAGCCGTCCGCGTACGCCCAGGTGGTAGACAGCCCGGTATGGCGTGGCAGGCCAAGGTCGGCACCGTCGCTGTAGCGTGGCACGGCCGAGGCGGTGCCGGTCTCGTGGACCTTGTTGAAACGCAAGCCGGCGGTGAGCATGGTGTCGTCGGTGACATCGGCTTCAAGCACGCCATAGAAGAACGGCTTGTCGGTGGCACGGTTGTCGACGAAGTACTGGCGGTCCTGATAGGCGACCACCATGCGGCCGCGCAGCTTGCCATCGAAGCCCAGCGGCCCGGTCACGTCCAGCTCGCTGCGGTAGTTGTCCCAGCTGCCCGCCGAGGCGGTGAACTTGAGCTGGTAGAAGTCCAGCGGGCGCTTGCGCACCAGGTTGATGATACCGCCCGGGTCACCGGTGCCGCCAAACAGCGCGCTGGCGCCACGTAGTACTTCCACGTGGTCGAACTCGGCGATGTCGTAAATGTTCGACGCGTAGAAGCTGCCGGCGGTGGTACCCAACGCCATGGGGGCGGCACCGTCGAGCTGGATGTTCTGGATCGGGAAGCCGCGCGAGTAGAAGTCCTGGATACGGAAGGTGTTGCTCTGCACCGTCACACCCGGCACGGCCTTCATCGCATCGTTGATGTCGGTGAACTGGCGGTCTTCGATGACCTGACGGGTGATCACCGACACCGATTGTGGGGTTTCTTTCAATGAGGTCGGGCTTTTCGAGCCGACGCTGGTCAGGCCCGGCGTGTAGGAGCCAGTGTTCTCGGTCGCCTGGCCCATGCCCTGGCCCATGATGGTGGTTTCGCCAATGACCAGCGCACCGGCGCCGACGTCACTGGTGTCGGTGCTGATCAGCAGGACCGAATTGTTCTCGATACGGTACGTAAGGCCTGCGCCTTCCAGCAGTTGCGACAGGGCCTGGTCCGGCTCCATGGTGCCGCTGACCTTCGGTGCACGCTTGCCGCTGACCAGGTCGGGCGAGTAGACCATCTGCAGGCCGGTCTGCTGGCCAAGGGCGATCAGTGCCTGGTCCAGTGGTTGGGCTGCGATGTCCACCGCCACCGGCTGGGCATGGGCGTGGGCCATGGCCAGGCTCAGCACCAGTGCCGAGGCACGCAGGCTCCACTTCGATGGCCCGGCGGCCAAGGCTGCCCCCTTGTTTCGCATACGTTTGGACTTCATGTGCGCGACTGACTCCGAATGTTCTATGAGTGTGTAGGTGACGGTCTCGACGTACCGTTTCTATAAGAGCCTTACGCGTTCGAGCGACACGTTTTCAGCGGCCTACAGGTAAGACGCACGAACGTTAAAAAAACTGATAACTTTTTTCATTTACGTTCAATGTTTCGCAGGCACGGGGGGCTGGAGCTAGCGCTCATGAGAGGCAACCTGGAGGCTGGTGGCGGTGAGGTGAGCGATTGGGGCCGCTTTGCGGCCCATCGCCGGCAAGCCGGCTCCCACTGGGATCGCGCCAGCTTTTAGACATTGAGCAAGACATTCCCACCCATGATGGCCAGCCCTGGTACACCGCCGTTCTTGAGCGCTGCGCGGTAGGGGGTGGGAGCCGGCTTGCCGGCGATGGGCCGCAAAGCGGCCCTATGAACGCTGATCGAGCTATGCGGTGACGTTCTTCGCCTTGGCCAGCATCTGCTCTTTTTCCTCAGGGCTCATGCGCTCCAGTTGCAGGCGCGCCTGGGCAATCTTGAGCAACTGCCCGCGGTTTGCCTCGTTGGCCTGCAACGCCTCGGCCAGCCCCGCCACGGTGGGGTGCTCGAAGACCAGCGCCGGCGCCACTTCACAGTTCAGCAACTTACGAATCCCAGCCACCAGCTTGATGATCAGCAGCGAATGGCCGCCGGCCGCGAAGAAGTCGGTGTGGATACCGATGCTTTCGCGCCCGAGCAACTGCGCCATGCGCTGGGCCAGCAATGTCTGCAATGCGTCCTGGGGTACATCCTGCTGGCCGCCCTCCTGCGGCATTTCCAGCAGCGCGCGACGGTCGAGCTTGCCGTTGGCCAGGCGCGGCAGGCTCGGCAGGCGACGCAGCTGGGTTGGCACCATGGCCGCTGGCAGGCACTCGGCCAGCCGCGCACGCAGCGAGGCTTCATCGAGCCCATGGCCTTCGCCGTGCACGACGTAGCAAGCCAGCAGCTCCAACTGCCCCGGCTGGTTTTCAACCGCCAGCACCGCACCTTGAGCAACCCCATCACCCTCCAGCAGGCGCGCTTCCACTTCGGCCAACTCGACACGGAACCCGCGGATCTTCACCTGATGATCCTGCCGGCCCTGCAGCAGGATGCTGCCATCGGCCTGGTAACGGGCCAGATCACCGCTGCGGTACAGACGCTCGCCGGCTTGCAGGGGGTTGTCGATAAAGCGCGACGCCCCCTGCTCGCCCCCCAGATAACCCCGGCACAGCTGGCGCCCGGCCACATGCAGTTCACCCAGCTCACCCACGCCCGCCAGTTGCCCAGCAGGCGTCAGCACGTAAACGCGGTTGCCGGCCAGCACCTGGCCCAGGCTCGCCATCGGCGCGTCGGCCCGCAGTGGCTGGACCAGCACGCCGACCGTGGCTTCGGTCGGGCCATAGTGGTTGAACACCCGAGCCTGAGGCGCCAGCCGTGCGATGCGCGCCAGCAACTGCACACTCGGCGCTTCGCCGCCCAGGACCAGGGTCGCTGGCAGGCAAGGCTGCGCGCTGTCGAGCAGCGCCGCCAGGTGCGACGGCACGATCTTCAGGCAATCGATACCTTCGTCGCGCACGAACGCGGCAAACGCTGCCGGGTCCTGCATCACGGCGTCGCTGGCAACGTGCAACGTGGCGCCAACCTGCAAGGCGCCGAACAGGCTGGTGTGGCCGAGGTCAGCCGCCACCGTGGCGCTGAACGCAAAGTGCCTGCAGGCCGAAAGGTCCAAAGCCTGCTCAGCGGCCTGCAGGTACCCGGCCAGTTGCCCATGCTCGATGACCACCCCCTTGGGCTCACCGGTCGAACCTGAGGTAAACAGTACATAGGCTGCCGTATCGGCCGTGAGCACTTGCGCCTCGAACGGCGCTGAAGTTTCCGCGAGCTGCTCGAACAGCGTGGCATCGACCTGCAACTGCGCGCCGGCCAGGCGGCTGACCTGCTCACGTCGCGCAGCGGGCCAGAGTGGGTCCAGCGGCAGGTACGCAGCGCCGCACTTCCAGCAGGCCAGCACCGCCGCCAGCCAGTGCACCGAGCGCGGCAGGGCCAGGCCGACCACGCTGGCATTGCCAATGCCCTGGGCCTGCAGGTGGGCGGCCAACGCCGTGGCCAGCTGGTCGAGTTGCTGCCAGCTCCACCCCTGCCCTTGTTCGATGATCGCCAGCGCCCGGGGCTGTTCGCGCACCCAGCGGGCGACCCGCTCGGGCAGCAGTTCGGTGACCGCTGGCAGTGCGGCCTGGGCGTTACGCTCAAGCACCAGACGACGCTGTCGTTCACCGGCAATGCCCAGGCTGACCAAGCTCGCGTCGGGCGTCTGGGCAATGCTTGCCAGCAGCGTGGCGTACTGTTCGAGCAGGAGCTGCGCCAGTGCCGGGCTGTGCCACGCGGCCCAGTACTGCACCAGCGCCTGTGGCGCTGCGCAGTCGCTGTCGACCTGCAGCAGCAGGTCGGGGCCCGCCATCGGCGCGTCAATGCCCACCACCTGCCAACCACCGGCCAGCGGCGGGCAGGCGGGGGTCAGGCAAAAACCGATGGCGGCAGGCGCCAGCGCGGGCGTTTGCTCGGGGCTGAAGTATTCCTGCCAAGCCGCATGCTGCTCCAGCTGCGCAGCCAGGCCGTGCAGCCAGGTACGCAGTGGCTGCTCGGCCTGATAATCGAGCAGCACCGGCAACTGCTTGTGGTACACCCCGGCGCTGCCGGCGAAATAGGCGTAGTCGCCACGGCTGTCGTGGCACCAGTTCACCACCTGCACAGGCTGGCCATCGAGCCGCGCCAGCAGCAGCCACCAGGCTGCCTGCAGCACCCTGTCCAAGGGCAGGCCAAGCCCGGCCAGGCGTGTCAAAACGTCCGGGTCGAGGTCTGTGCGGGCCTGCGCGCGCTCACCGCGTGGGCTGCCTGGGGCTGGGCGCCAGGGCAGTTGCTGGGCGCTCGCGGGCTTGCCGTTCAGCGCGTTCCAGTAGCTGCGCGCAGTGCTGGCGTCTTCATCCACCACCACCTCGCTGCGCCACTGCAGGTATTGTTCGAAATCGCCATCGTCGGTTGTTTCCAATGCGCCTTGGCAGATCGCCGCAAGGCTTGCAGCCAGCGCCGGCAGGCTGGCAGTGTCGACCAGCGCTGCCAGTACACCCAGCACCAACTGGCAACGCCCCTCGGCCTGCTCGCACACCAGCACGGCAACGCCCGCACCGGCCTGCACATCCACCTCACGCTCGAACCAGGCCTGGCGGCCGGCGCTATCGCCCGCCGCCAGCCACGTCAGCTCCACCCCCGCGGCCTCGCGCTCAAAAAACTGACGCAAGCCGCGATAACCTGCGGCTTGGCCGATGCGCAGGCGCAGCGCGTCATGGCGGCCCTGCCACTGCTGCAGGGCGGCCCGCAGTGCGGCGGGCGCCGGCACGTTGTCGAGCTGCAAGGTGATGCAGCGCGCCGCGTCCTGCCAGCGGGCAGGCAGTGCAGTCAGCTCGAGCGACTGCATGGGCAACAACGGCAGGCCACTCGTTTCGGCGGTGATGTTCATGCTTGCACTCCTGTGCGGTTCAAGGTGAGGGCTTCAAGGTCGGCACGTTGCATCATGTCGCCCATGGCGACGACGATCTTGCGTGGCCCCTGGAACGGGTCGCGGGCGTGTGCCGCCAGCATGTTGTCGAGCAGGATCACATCACCGGCCTGCCAGTCGAAACGCACCGCACAGGCCTCGTACAGCTCACCGATCAACGCCATGTCGGCGTCTTCGATCGGGCTGCCATCGCCGTAGTAGACCTGACGCGGCATGCGCTCCAGGCCATACAACGCCAACAGGTCCTCGCGCACGTCGGCATCCAGGCAGAACACGTGGTGCAACTGCACCTGGTTGAAGAAACTCTTCTCACCACTGACCGGGTGCTCGATCACCGCCGGGCAAGGCGTGCGGATCTGCAGTTCGTCGTTGTCCAGCCAGCGCCACTGGATACCCGACGCCTGGCAACGGCGCTCGACATCGGCACGCGAGTCGGTCTTGAAAAAGTGCTGCCAGGACACGTCCAGCTTGTCGGTGAACGTACGCACGTAAAGCAGGCCTTTGTCCTCGAAACGCTGGCGCAGGGGCGCGGGCAAGCGCTGGTACATCTGCCGGCAATCGACCACCGGGGTGGCACCCCCCACCGGCGACGGCAGCTCGCAGAAAAACAGCTGCTTGCGCGGCCAGCGGTCCTGGTGGGCACTTTCGTTATGGAACAGGATCATCTTCTGTTCCGGATACGGCGTGGAGCGGTAGGTGTTCTTACCGCCTTCCTTCTTCGGCAGGTCACCGTACTGGCCATACAGCCCGGGCTGCACCGCCTCGGCGAAGGCTTCGAAATCCTGTGGGGTCTGCAAGCCGAAACCGCGGAACAGAATACCGCCATGCGCCACCAGTTTGCGTTCGACCTCGGCACGGTGCTTGACCACCCAGTCGGTCAGGCTCACGCCAGGGTCGACCGGTTCGATCAACAACGGAAACACCTGCCCCGGTACCAGAGCAGCCTCGCGCACTGCGCTGGCCGGCCGGGGTGGCGTGCCGGCGCCGCGCTTTAGGAAACTGCCCAGCTTGTCCTTCTTCGGTTGCCCGCCGGCAGCGGCAGGCGCCGCCACGATTTCACTGTGAACCGCCATAGTGATCTCTCTCAGTTGAATGTGTGGGTTGCCCAGCACCTGGCCCAGGATGTCCAGCCAGCCACGCAGCAGTGCCTGGACCCGTTCTGCCTTGAACAGCTCCGTGGCGTACTGCCAGGTGACGCGCCAGCCGTCCGCGACCGGGTCGATGAACAGCGCCATGTCGAATTTCGAATAGCCGCCCGCCTGCGGCAGTACCTGCACACTCAGGTCGGCCAGGCCGCCATGCGCCACCGGCATGTCGTTCATCACGAACAGCACCTGTACCAGTGGGTTCATGCCGGGATGGCGCGGCGCGCCAGCAGCCTCGACGATCAGGTCGAACGGCAATGCCTGCTGCTCGCTGGCATCGAGCAAGGTAGTGCGGGTGCGCGCCAGCCACGCGGCGAAGTCCAGCCGTTCGTCCAGTTGCGAGCGCAGTGGCAGAACATTGACGAAGAAGCCGATCAGCGCCTCGAGGTCGGGGTGTTCGCGGCCTGCGACATCAGCCCCCAGCAGTAGATCGTGCTGGCCGCTGGCGCGGTGCATCAGCAGTTGGAACGCCGCCAGCAGCAGCATGTAGGGCGTCACACCCAGCTGTGCGGCGCGTTCACGTACCGCCACGACCGTAGCCGGCGGCAGGTCGTGATACAGGTTTTCACCCGCCTGGGAGGCCTTGGCCGGGCGCGGCAAATCAGTCGGCAACTGCAAGCGCCCGCTGCTGCCTTGCAGCGCCGTGCGCCACCACTGCGCCGGGGCCTGCAGCAACCCGGCACGCTCGCGCGCGGCCTGCCATAGCGCATAGTCGGAGTACTGCAGCGCCAGCGGCGCCAGCGCGGGCGCTTGGCCACGGGCAAGGGCGCTGTAGCTGGCGATCAGTTCGTTGACCATCAGCGCCATCGACCAACCATCGGAAATGATGTGGTGCAGGTTGAGCAGCAGCACATGGGCGTCACCGGACAAGCGCAGCAGGCGTGCACGCAGCATCGGCGCCTGGTCCAGGGGCACCGGCTGACGCACGTTGGCCAGTTGCGCTTCAAGCACGCGCAGCTGCTGCTCGGCGGCAGGCAACGGGCTCAGGTCGTCCAAGGGCAGGTTCAGGTCTACCGCAGCCTGGATCAGCAGCAGCGGCTCACCTTCGTCGTCACAGCCCACCGCGCTACGCAGCACTTCGTGGCGCTGCACCAGCACCTGCAACGACTGCTTGAGGCATTCGGGCTGCAACGGCCCGTCCAGGCGCAGGCCCAGCGGCATGCCGTACGCCCCGCTGCCCTGGGCGAACTGTTCGGCAATCCACAACCGGCGCTGGGCCAGCGACAGCGGTGCACTGGCCTTGTCGCCCAGGGCGCGCAGTTGCGGGCCGGCATCGCTCACTGGCTGTGCCTGGCGCAGGCACTGAGCGAAATCACACAAGCGCGGGGCGCTGAACAGGTCGCGCACACTGACGCCGGTGTGGCCATCGCGGTGCAGGCGCGCCACCACCTGGGTGGCCAAGAGTGAGTGGCCACCGGCCTCGAAGAAGTGCTCGAAACGGCCCACTGCTGGTCTGCCCAGCACACTGGCCCAGGCCTCGGCGACCTCGCATTCGAGCGCATCCAGCGGTGCACTGAACGCCTCTTCAGGGGTGTCGGCCTCGATCGCCGGCAATGCCTTGCGGTCGACCTTGCCGTTGGGGTTAAGCGGCAAACTGTCGAGCAGCTGCAGGCGTGACGGCACCATGTAGGGCGGCAGCGCGGCGCGCAACGCGTCGAGGATGCGCTGACGCAGGCCGGCATCGGCCTGCGAACCGCTGACCGGTACCAACCAGGCCGCCAGGTACAGGTCGGCACCTTGACCGCCCGGCATCACCACCGCCTCGCGCACCTCAGGCAGCGCCAGCAGGCAGGCTTCGACTTCGCCGGGCTCGACGCGGAAGCCGCGGATTTTTACCTGGTGGTCCAGGCGGCCGATGAACACCAGCTCGCCACTGATCTGCTGGCGCACTAGGTCACCCGTGCGGTACAGGCGGCCACCGCCGACCGTGTCGTACGGGTCGGGCACGAAGCGTTCAGCGGTCAGCGCCGCCTGGCCGAAGTAACCACGCGCCAGGCAAGGGCCGCCGATGTACAGCTCGCCGTCAGTGCCGGTGTCGAGCAGTTGCAAGGCTGCATCGAGCAGGTAAGCGGTGCGCCCCGGCACCGGTGTTCCGATCGGTGCATAGCCAGTGTCGATGCGGGTCAACCCGTCGGCCTGCCACAGCAGCGGGGTGATCACGGTTTCGGTAGGGCCGTAACCATTGACGATACGCTGGGGCTGCAAATGGGCCTGGATTCGCTCGAAGCCTTCGCGCGGCAGTGCCTCCCCGGCTACGTTCAGGCAGCGCACCGGCAGTGCCCGGCCCTGCTGATGCGCCCACTCGGCCAGCTGACAGGCGTATTGGGTTGGGAAGTAGACCACGCTGGCGCGCTCGCGCTCGATCACCTCGAAGGCCTGGGCTGCAGTCCAGATATCATCGCCACGCACGATGCAGCAGGCGCCCTGGCTCAACGGCAGCAACCACTGCTCGGTGCCCCAGTCGAAGTTGATCGAAGCGAAGTGCACGAAGCGGTCCTGCGCCGTCACCTGGTACTGGCCGACCATGGTCGCGATGTGCGCGGCGATGGCGCCATGGGTCAGGGCCACACCCTTGGGGCGCCCGGTGGAGCCGGAGGTGTAGATCAACCCCAGCAGGTTGTCGGCGCTGGCGCGCGGCACAGGGTTGGCGTCCAGCGGCGCCAGCGGCTGGTCCAGCCACAACCACTCGGCTGCGCCTGCCAGCGCCAGTGGCTGCGCGGCGGTGCGGGTGCCCAGCACCAGCCTGACGGCGCTGTCGTCGAGCATGTCCTGCAGGCGCTGACGTGGGTAGTGCGGGTCCAGCGGCACGTAGCCGGCACCGGCTTTGAGGATCGCCAGCAGGCCAACGACCATCGCCAGGCCTCGCTCGCTGCACAGGCCTACCAGGTCCTCGGGGCCGATACCCCGCGCGATCAACTGGTGCGCCCACGCGTTGGCCAAGCCATTGAGCTGGCCGTAGTCCAGCGTGCCGTCGTCGGCGACCAAGGCCACGGCCTGCGGGTTGCGCGCCGCCTGGGCCTCGATCAGCTGGTGCACACCCCATGCCGGAACACTGCGGTCGGCGGCCTGCCATTGCCCCTGGCAACGCTGACGGCTGGCGGCATCCAGCAGGCTGAGCTCAGCCAGGCATGGATTACCCGCGCCAGCGAGCGCCTGCAGCAGCTGGCCAAACTGCTCGGCCAGGCGCTGCACGTCGGCCAGGCTGAAGGCGTCGTGGCGCACGCGATAGTCGACCTGCAACTGCTCACCCATGCCCACTGACAGGGTCAGGGCGTAGTGGGGTTGCTCGTGGCTGTCCGGCACACCGAAGCGCGGCCCGTCACCGCCACCTTGCAGCACCTCGGCCACGGGGTAGTTCTCGAACGCCAGCAAGGTGTCGAACAGTGCCTCGCCTGCTCTGCCCGCCCAGCGCTGGATGTCGGCCAGTGGCGTGTACTCGTGCTCGCGCAGTGCCAGGTTGCTGGCCTGCAGCTGTTGCAACCAGTCATCAAGACGCTGCTCAAGGCGCGGGGCAGCCACCAATGGCACGGTGTTGATGAACAGCCCCAGTTGCGCCTCGATGCCCGGCACCTGAGCAGGCCGCCCCGATACCGACACACCGACGCAAACGGTGTCCTGACGGCAGTGCCGTTGCAGCAGCAACAGCCAGGCCGCCTGCACCAAGGTATTGACGGTAACCTTGCGCGCCCGCGCCGCCGCCTTGATCTGCGCCGATGCCGCACTGCCAAGGCGTTGCTGCCACAGGCCGTAGGCAGCCGGTTCAACCCTGCGGCGCTGGCTGGCGAGCAGTGTCGGCGCCTGCATGCCCTGCAGTTGCGCCTGCCAGAACGACTGGTCCTGCTGGCGGTCACGCGCGGCCAGCCAGGCCAGGTAGGTGCGAGGGTGCGCAGGTGCCTGGCGGGGTGTCTGGCCGCTGTAGCGTTGCATCACTTCAGCCAGCAACCGGGCATGGCTCCAGCCATCGAGCAGCAGGTGGTGATGGGTGTAGATCATGTGCCAGCGCTGCTCGCCCAGGCGCACCAGGGTGATGCCTAGCAAGGGCGCCTGATCCGTCGCGGTCATGGCCAGGCGCTGCTGCTCGGCGAGGCTGTGCAGGTGGTCGGCCGGCACGGCCTGGTCGCGCCAGTCGAGTTGGCTGAACGGCAGCTGCACCTGGCGGCGGATCACCTGCACCGGTTGCTGCACGCCCACCGGCCAGTGAAAGCTGACACGCAGCCCCGGGTGGGCGTCCAGCGCCGCCTGCCAGGCCGCCTGGAAACGTTGTGGGTCGAGCTGGTCGATGTCCAGGCGCAACTGGTTGATGTAGTCGCCGGGTGCGGCCGCATGCAGGCAATGGAACAGCAGGCCCTGTTGCAAGGGAGACAGCGGCAGGATGTCCTCCACCTGAGCCAGCTCCACTGCCAGAGCGGCGAGCCCGCTGCTGTCCAGTTGGCTCAGCGGGAAATCAGACGGCGTGGCACTGGCGACCCCCGGTTGCAGGCAGTGATCGACCAAGGCGCGCAGCTGGGTGGCGAAATCGCTGGCCAGGGCGTCGATGGTGACCTCGTCGTACATCGCCTGGCTGTAGCCGAAACTGATGCCCAGCTCGCCCTGGTAGACCTGCCCTTCCACGCTCAGCCAGTTGGCCAGCGGCGCATCGCTATCCTGCCCCTGCCCGGCCCCGCGAGGGTCGGGCTGCCACAGCGCGCCCTTGTCGAACTGGCTGTCGAACTGGCCCAGGTAGTTGAACGTCACCCGCGGTTGCGCCTGGCGCGCCAGTTGCTCGCGTTGCGCCGGCGTGCCCAGATAACGCAGCACGCCGTAGCCCAGGCCACGCTGGGGTACTGCGCGCAGTTGTTCCTTGATGGCCGCGATGCAGGCGCCGGGCTGTGCTTGCGGGCGCAGGGCGACCGGATACAGGCTGGTGAACCAGCCCACGGTACGGGTCAGGTCGATATCGTCGAACAGCGCTTCACGGCCATGCCCTTCGAGCTGCACCAGTACCTGCTGCTCGCCGCTCCAGTTGCACAGGGCCCGGGCCAGGGCCGCCAGCAGCAGGTCGTTGACCTGCGTACGGTAGGCACTCGGCGCCTGTTGCAGCAGGGCCTGGGTAAAGGCCGGCGGGAAACTGACCCGTACCTTGCGCTCATCGGCCACGCGCGTCTGTGTTACCGCCCGGTCACGTGGCAGCGCCTGCGCCCCGGCCTCGCCAAGCGCCAGCCAGTAGTCGAGCTGCCCCGCACAGGCGTCGGCATGCCCGGCCAGGCGCTCGGCCCAGGCCTGGTAGCTGCTGGTCCGGGCAGGCAGCGGCTGGCCCAGGCAGGCACGTTGCAGGTCTTCGAGCAGAATGCGCCAGGAAACACCATCGACCACCAGATGGTGGATCACCAGCAGCATGCGCTGGCTGCCATCGGCCATGGCCACCAGCATCGCCGCCAGCAATGGCCCCTGATCGAGCTGCAGGCTGCGCTGGGCCTCATCGCACAAGGCAGCCAGCGCTTGCTCGCTGTCTGCCTGGCGCTGCCAGAGCTGCGGCACGCCAGCAGAGGCCGGCGCGTGGTGCTGCTGCCATTGGCCATCGGCCTGGGTGAAGCGCAGGCGCAAGGCGTCGTGCTGCGCCACCACCTGAGCCAGGGCCTGCTGCACCTGCGCCGCTTGCAGCGGCTCACGGGGCACCAGCAGCACGGCCTGGTTCCAGTGTTGGCGCACCGGCATGGGCGTGTCGAAAAACTGCAGCTGCACCGGGGTCAGGCGTGCCTCGCCCTCAGCCGGGCGCTGGTCGGCCTGACGGCTGTCCACGCTGCCCGCAGCCTGGGCCAGGGCGCGCAGCGTCTGGTGCTGGAACAGGTCGCGCGGACTGAGCGCCAGCCCAGCCTGACGGGCGCGGCTGACGACCTGGATGGCAATGATCGAATCGCCGCCGAGTTCGAAGAAGTTGTCATCCAGGCCCACCTGCGCGGTGCCCAGCACCTCGCTCCAGACCTTCGCCAGCTGGCGTTCGGCCGCGCTCTGAGGGGCAACATGGTCACCCTGTGCCCCGGCCTCGGGCTGGGGCAGGGCCTTGCGATCGAGCTTGCCGTTGGGTGTCAGCGGCAGGCCATCCAGTGGCAGCAGCTGGCTGGGCACCATGAATTCGGGGAGGCTTTGCAGCAGCCAGTCCTTGAGCTGCCCTTGCCAGCCCTCAGGCATGGCATTGAGCACCAGATAGGCGACCAAGCGGCGGCCATCGAGGGCCAGCACCACACACTCGCGCACCAGCGCATGCTCGGCCAGACGCGCCTCAATCTCACCCAACTCGATGCGCAACCCGCGGATTTTCACCTGGTGATCGAACCGCCCCAGGTACTCGATCACACCGTCGCCACGCTGGCGCACCCGGTCACCCGTACGGTAGAGGCGCTCGCCGCTGACGAACGGGGCTGCGACGAAACGCTCGGCGGTCAGCCCGGGACGGCGGTGGTAGCCGCGCGCCAGGCCCACCCCGCCCAGGTACAACTCACCGGCCACACCGATCGGGACGGGCTCAAGACCGCCGTCGAGCACATAGGTGCGGATATTGGCGATCGGCTGGCCGATAGGCACGCTGTCCCTGCCCTCTTCGACGCAGGTCCAGTGGGTGACATCGATGGCTGCCTCGGTGGGGCCATACAGGTTGTAGAGGCTCGCTGCCGGCAAGCGCGCGAACACCTGGCGCTGGGCGTCCACCGGCAACGCTTCGCCGCTGCAGACGATGCGCGAGACGGTGCTGCAGGCCTGCACACCGGGCTCGTGAATGAAGGCCTGCAGCATCGACGGCACGAAGTGCAGGGTGGTCACCCGGTAGCGCTCGATGGCGCGGATCAGGCGTTGCGGGTCGCGGTGCTCGCCCGGCGCCGCGATGGCCAGACGGGCGCCGGTCATCAACGGCCAGAAGAACTCCCACACCGACACGTCGAAGCTGAACGGGGTTTTCTGCAGCACCGTATCGCTGGCGTCCAGGCCATAAGCCTGTTGCATCCAGCACAGGCGGTTGGTCAGCGCCTGGTGGCTGTTGCCCGCGCCCTTGGGGCGCCCCGTGGAGCCCGAGGTGTAAATGACATAGGCCAACTGCGTCGGCTCTACCTTGAGCCCTGGGGTGCTGTCCGGCATGGCGTCCAGCACCAGGGTATCGAGCGCCACGCACTGCACACAGTGCGGCAGCGGCAGGCTGTCGAGCAGCGCCTGCTGGGTCAGCAGCAGGCCAATACCGCTGTCTTCGATCATGTAGGCCAGGCGTTCCTCAGGGTACTCCGGGTCCAGCGGCACGTAGGCGCCACCGGCCTTGAGAATCCCCAGCAAGGCTACGACCATCTCGATGCTGCGCTGCGCCGCGACACCGACCAGGCTGTCGGCGCCCACCCCCTGGCCGCGCAGGTAGTGGGCCAGGCGATTGGCCCGGGCATCGAGCTCGGCATAGCTGAGCAGGCTATCGTCGAACAGCAATGCCGGCGCGTGCGGGGTGCGCTGCACCTGAGCCTCGATCAGCTCATGCACGCCAGACTGCAGCGGGTAGCTGGCAGCTGTGGCGTTCCAGTCCTGCAGCACCCGGTGGCGGGTGGCCTGGTCGAGCATGGGCAGTTGCCACAGCGGCCTTGCAGGGTCCGCCACCAACTCACGCAGCACGGTGAGCCAGTGCCCCGCCATGCGCTCGATGGTCGCTGCCTCGAACAGGTCGGTCGCGTACGTGAACGCAGCGCGCAGCACGCCACCCTGCTCGTACGTGTCCAGGCTCAGATCGAACTGGGTGGTGCGGCTGCGCCACTCCAGTGCGGACAGCTCCAGGCCAGTGCCCAACGTGACCGCTGCCAGGTCGGCGACCTGCGGCTGGTGGTTGTACATCACCTGGAACAACGGCGCGTGGCTCAGGTTGCGCTCCACCTTCAACGCATCGACCAGACGCTCGAACGGCAGGTCCTGGTGGGCCTGGGCGCCCAGCACGGTCTGCCGCACGGCCTGCAGATAGGCCAGTGCGTCAGTTTGGGTATCCGGCTGCAGGCGCAATACCAGGGTGTTGACGAACAGGCCGATCAGCCCCTCGACTTCAGCACGGTTGCGGTTGGCCACCGGGCTGCCGATGCGCAGGTCGCATTGGCCGGTGTAACGCTGCAGCAGCACGCCGAAAGCACCGAGCAGCACCATGAACAGCGTCAGGTTGTGCCGCGCCGCAAAACTACGCAGTTGCTGAGCGAGCGCCGAGTCCACCACCAGCTCCTGGCGGCTGCCTGCAAAACTTGGCGCGGCCGGGCGTGGGCGGTCGAGCGGCAACTCCAGCACCGGCTGCTCATCACCCAAGGTGGCTTGCCAGTACGCCAGCTGGCGTTCGAGCTCGCCGGCTTCGAGCCAGCGCCGCTGCCAGAGCGCGTAATCGACATACTGGATCGGCAGCGCCGGCAGTTGGGGCTGGGTGCCAGCGGCGCAGGCGTCATAGCAGTGGCTGAATTCGTCGATCAGCACGTTCATCGACCAACCGTCAGCGACGATGTGGTGCAGCGTGAGCAGCAACACATGTTCCTGCTCAGCCAGTTGCAGCAGGCGGATGCGCAGCAACGGGCCATGCTCCAGGTCGAAGGGGCGCAGCGACTCGGCCTCGATCTCGGCTTGTACCCGGCCCTGACGGGCGTCTTCGGCAAGCTCGCGAAGGTCCAGACGCTGGATCTGCGGCGCGGCCGGGCGGTGCACCTGGCACAGGCGCTCATCGGCCTGCTGCTGGAACACGCAGGTCAGGGTCTGGTGGCGTTCGAGCAGGCAAGTGAACGCCTGCTGCAGGGCAGCCTCGTCGAGCGCCCCCTTGAGGCGGACCGCACCTGGCAGGTTATAGGCACCGCCCTGCGGGTCCAGTTGCCAGAGCACCCACATGCGTTGCTGGGCGAACGATGGAGCAAGCCGGTCCTCGGCCGCCACTGCGGCCGGAATCGGGAACTGGGAAAAGTCGATGCCCTCTCTGGCCAGGGTTTCAAGGAACAGGCGGCGCTTTTCCAGCGGCAATTCAATGAAACGGCGGGCCAGTTGCAGGGACTTTTCGGGATTCATCAGCTTGCTTTCCGTACGAGTGGGGTACCACGGGCAGTGCCCGGCTATCCCTACGAAACGGATACAACCTGCAAAAAATTACCAACGCCAACCCCCTGGCCAGCGCTGGGCGGCGCGCTAAATTTCGCAACCCGCCCTTCGTTCCGTTCTCACACCCCTCCCCCACGAAGAGGCTGCGCCGTGGAACTGCAACCTTTGCTGAACAAGCTGTTCGCCAATGCCGGTGCCGTAGGCGTCGAAGGCATCTTCCAATTCATCTTCGGCCCGCAGCAGGCCTACTGGTGTGAAGCCGGTACCCGGCCGCGCACCGAAGCCGGCCGGCATGCAACGCCGGATGTCACCATCGAAGTCACCCAGCAGGACCTGCTGGGCATCATGGCCGGCAGCGCCAACGTCGAGGAGCTGTTTGCCGGCGGCCGGCTGAAAATCGGCGGCAACCTGGGCCTGGCCACGCTGCTGCCGCAAATCATCGACCTGGCGCGCAAGGGCGTGACGGCGCAGAAGACTGACATGAACCAGCGCCATGTCACGCCACCGCGCTACAGCGAACGTGTGTCGGCCAGCCTGCCGCAGTTGACCGAAGTAGAACGAATCCCCGCCGCGCAACTGAATGTGGAGCGTTTCCAGCGCCACTATCTGCCGTACGGCACACCGGTGGTGATCAGTGACGCCCTGCGTGAGTGGAAGCTGTTCAACCTCGACCGTCAGGCTTCGCTGGAGCACTTCGCCGAACTGCAGGGCATCACCCGTCATGGCGACTACGTGAAGAAGACCTTCTCCACCGAGCGCGACTTTCGCTCCACGTCCATGGCAGATTTCATCAACGCCCTGGACAACCCGCAGCCGCGTGACAGCAACGGCGAACCACCGGCTTACATGGGCAACAACATCGTGCCTGCGCAGTTGCTCGAGCTGATCCAGTACCCGCCCTACTTCGAGCGCTCGCTGTACATCGCACCGCGCATCTGGATCGGCCCCAAAGGCACCCTCACGCCGTTGCACCGCGACGATGCCGACAACCTGTTCGCCCAGGTGTGGGGGGACAAGTCGTTCATCCTGGCGGCGCCACACCATCGCCCGGCCCTGGGCACCTGGTCGACCTCGCCCAAGGGTGGCCTGGACGGCTGCGACTTCAACCCCGATGCACCGGATTATCAGCGCTTCCCCGAAGCGCGCGGGGTTACCTTCCTGCGAGTGCTGCTGCAGGCCGGGGATCTGTTGTTCCTGCCAGAAGGCTGGTTCCACCAGGTGGAGTCGGTATCGACATCGCTGTCTGTGAACTTCTGGGTCAACTCCGGGCGCGGCTGGTAAGCGGTAGCGAACGCGGCGGGCATGCCCCGCCAGTTCAAGTGAAAGCGGGCTTGCCGAGAAATGGGGCGCAACGCACCCCTCAGGGGTCAGACCGCCGCAGCCAGGGCCTGGGCAAAGCGCTGCGCCACCTCATCGACCTGCTGCGCAGTGATGATCAGCGGCGGCAGGAAGCGCACCACCGCACCGTGGCGCCCACCCAGCTCCAGAATCAGCCCGCGTTTGAGGCATTCGCGCTGCACCTTGGGTGCCAGTTCGCGATTGGCCGGCGGGTGGCCCAGCACGTCGCGCTGGCCCTGCACATCGACCAGCTCGACCCCGAGCATCAGGCCACGCCCACGGATATCGCCCAACTGTGGATAGTCGCGTTGCAGCCGCTGCAGGTGATCACGCAGGCGCCGGCCCATGGCCTCGGCATGCTCGGCCAGGCGATGCTCGACCAGGTAGTTGATCACCGCCGAACCCGCGGCCATGGCCATCTGGTTACCACGGAACGTGCCGGCATGGGCGCCCGGCTTCCAGGTGTCGAGCCAGTCGCGGTACACCACTACCGCCAGCGGCAGGCTGCCACCGATGGCCTTGGACAGGGTGACCACATCGGGCACGATGCCGGCGTGTTCGAAGGCGAACATCCGCCCGGTACGGGCAAAACCGCTTTGAATCTCATCGACGATCAGTGCCACGCCGGCCTGCTCGGTGATGCGCCGCACCCCCTTGAGCCATTCGACATCGGCAGGTATCACCCCGCCTTCGCCCTGCACCACCTCCAGGATCACGGCAGCGGGCAGCGGCACGCCACTTTCAGGGTCCAGCAGCAGGTTTTCCAGGTAATGCAGGTTGGCCTTGACCCCGGCTTCGCCACCCAGGCCGAACGGGCAGCGGTAATCGTAGGGGTACGGCATGAACTGCACCCCGTTGGCCAGCAAGGCACCCAGCGGTTGCTTGGGGCCATGGCTGCCCATCAGGCTCAGCGCGCCCTGACTCATGCCATGGTAGGCGCCCTGGAAGGCCAGCACGGTGCTGCGCCCGGTGGCGCTGCGCACCAGCTTGAGCGCCGCCTCCACGGCGTCGGTCCCGGTCGGGCCACAGAACTGCACCTTGGCCTCACGGCGCAGCGCCTCGGGCAGGATGCCGAACAGGTCCTGAACGAAGCGGTCCTTGACCGGCGTGGTCAGGTCGAGTGTGTGCAAGGGGATTTCATCGGCCAGGACACGCTGGATGGCCTCGATCACCACCGGGTGGTTATGGCCCAGGGCCAAGGTACCGGCGCCAGCCAGGCAGTCGATGAACTGCCTGCCCTCGACATCTTCGACATGGATGCCACGGGCGCGCTTGAGCGCCAACGGGATACGCCGCGGATAGCTGCGGGCGTTGGATTCCTGTTGCTGCTGGCGCTGCAGCAGGGGCGACTCGGTGAACTCGTACAGCGGTTGCGGCGCGCTGGCCGGCAGGACCTGGGCAAGGCTGGAAGCGGTCGACATGGGTAAATCCTCGCAAGCAAGCGAATGTGCGGGTAGTTGTCGCTTGGAAAACGCTTGGCTGGGGAGAGGATTTAGCGCTTGTTGTGGGATTTTTTGTGGCCTGTGCTGCCCAGTCGCCGGCAAGCCGGCGACCACGCCGACCGTAGCGCTGCTCTGGACTGCGCGCCAAATGTCAGACCGTTAGCGTGATCAGGGCTGCTGCGCAGCCCATCGCCGGCAAGCCGGCACACAAGGTACTGCGCTGGCCCCAAAAACTGCAGCAAGTGCTGCAACTGCTGCAACTGCTGCAACTGCCGCAGCCCAGTGGGAGATTCTATGGTTATCAGCAAGCCATTTTCCCGCCTTTGGTAACGTATTCGTCCTGATTTCTCATCAGGGCGAATGCCACTCGTGCGAGCTTCCTGGCCAGAATTACCAACGCCTGGGTCGTTGCCTTACCGCTGTTTCTGTACTGCTCATATACCCCTTTCCAAGCGGCCGACCTGCTGGCCGCCATTGCTGCGTTATGCAGCAAACGACGGATTTCCGAGCAGCCGCGCTTGGTGAGCCGACGACGTCCATTCTTCTCTCCAGAATCATTAACCCGTAGGTCCATTCCCAGGAATGCGATGTACGAATCACTGCTCTTGAACTCGCCCCTTACAAAAGCCATTACCAGGGCTGTAGCGGTAAGAAACCCAATTCCCTCTACCGCCTGACAGCGGGCAACTTGCTCGTGCAGCCCAGCCTCTCGTAGCACTTCCTTAATCTTTTTTTGTATCAGCTGATCCAGCCGATCTATCGATGTTACGAAGGTTTTGAAGGCGGCCTTCAGCAGGCTTTCGTTTGTCCAGCTCTGAGCTAATGCAGTGCGAGCAGTCACCAAGACAGCTCTGCGTCGAAGGAGGCTCTGAAGCTTGCCGTAGACAGCAGGAGGCGGGGTCCAAGGACGAAGATCGTCGCCCTCGTTTTTCAAAAATCGGGACAGCAACCGAGCATCAGAGGGGTCAGTTTTAACCCGCCCTCCAACACTTTTCCTGTAGTTGCTCAGTTGGAAACCATCGATGACATAAACGTCGAAACCGAAGCCATGGGCTAGCTCAACCAGGTCCAGATGGTAGACATTGGTCGCCTCAACAGCGATTGCAGTGCCGAGGGGCTGTTGCTTTAGCCAGCTTTTGATTTCGGGCTTGGTATTTTTCAGCCTGATAATTTCATCACGATCATCGTGATGAATCACTAATTCGGCTTTTGCGACATCCGCACCCACGATCAGTTTGTTTACCTGCATTGCCATGGGCGGCTCCTCGCGTTATGGTTTTTGAGCTTGAAGGGTTTTCACCAAGAGGCGCTGGCTTGCTTCTATCGTCGTTTGCAAACGATGCATTCTTTATCGGCGCTTTGGTGGAAGGGGTGGGGCGATGTCTCCCACAGTCTGTACTGCGTCAACAGTCAGAATCCGGCATTTAGTCCCACCACCCCTTCAAGTCTAACCATACAAGCCGGCTTGCCGGCGATAGGGCCGGTACAGCCGGCGCAGATCAAGCGCCCGAGCGCGCCGGCACTTGCAGCACCACCCGCAAGCCATCGCTCTGGCTGTCGAAGCGCAAGCTGCCGGCACAGCGCTGCACGATCGCCTGGACGATCGCCAACCCCAGCCCGCAGCCACCGCTCTGGCCGTTGCGCCAGAAACGCTCGGTCAAGTGCTGCAGGTCATCAGCGGCAATACCAGGCCCATGGTCGCGCACCATGAAGCCAATCTGCCCATCGGCCATCTGCACCTCCAGCTCCACTTCCGAGTCACCGCCATGGCGCAAGGCGTTGTCCAGCAAGTTGCGCAGCGCCGCCACCGCCAGCGGTGCCGGCATACCGAGGTAGATGCGCGTGGCCTCCTCCGGCAGACGCAGGACGATGCGCCGGTTATCACCCCCACCGGCATCCTGCACCGCCTGCCGGGCGACCTGTTCGGCGCTGCACTGCACGCCATCCTCGAACGACAGGCTGCCTTCGACCCGCGCCAGCAGCAGCAGTTGTTCCAGGGTCCGGTGCATGCGGTCGGTGCCCTGTTCTGCATGCTCCAGCGCCTGCTCGCGCACTGCGCCATCGGTCATGCGGGCCACCTGCAGGTGGGTCTTGATCGCCGTCAGCGGGCTGCGCAGTTCATGCGCGGCGTCGTCGGTCAGCCGGCGTTCGCGCTCCAGGGTCTGGGCGATGCGCAGAAACAGCTGGTTCTGGGTGTCGAGCAAGGGTTGCAACTCACTGGGCAAGCCCGCCACCTGCAACGGCTCAACGCTGTCGGCTCGCCGCCTGCGCAAGGCGTCACGCATGCGATTGAGCGGCTCCAGGCCTTTGCCCAGGCCGATCCACACAAGCCCCAGGCTGCCGAGCAAGGCCATCAGCACCGGCGCCGAGGCGGCCAGCAGGATGGACTGGTTGAGCGCCTCGCGCTCCATGTGGCGGTCGGCAGTGGTGATGCGCACATCGCCATGGTTGTAGGTGAAGGTACGCCACAGCGCGCCGTCGATGGTCTGGTCGCGGAAGCCGCTCTGTTCATCGTCCATGCCCCCATCATGCTTGTGGTTGCTGGCAAGAATCTCGCCGCGCAGCGAGCTGACCTGGCAGGCCATGCCGTCGGGCACGGTGAACTGGTCGGCTGAAAAATGCGCCTCTTCGCCCTTGGCGCTCAGAGGCTTGGGCAATTGATCGATCAGCCCCGCGACCATGCGCGCTGACGCCACCAGGCGCTGGTCGAGGGAGAACATCATCTGCTGGCGCAGGTCGCGCAGCATCCAGGCAGCCGCGAGCACCCAGATGATGATGAACGCACTGCCCAGAATCAGGCTCAGGCGCACCCGCAGGCTCATGACGCGGCTTCCTCTGGCGCCTGCGCCGGGCCAAGGCGATAACCCAGGCCGCGCACGGTCTCGACGATGCTGTTGCCAAGCTTGCGGCGCAGGTGATGGATATGCACGTTGAGGGCGTTGCTTTCGACCTCGTCACTGAAGCCGTACACGCAGTCCTTGAGCTGCTCGCTGGACAGCACCCGGCCAGGGTTCTGCAGCAGGGCCTGGAGCAAGGCCTGCTCACGCCGCGACAGGTCGACCGGCTGACCGGCCAGGGTCGCTTCGCAGCTGCTGGGGTCGTAGCGCAGCGGGCCATGCTCGATCACATTCACCGCCCGCCCCGCGACCCGCCGCAGCAAGGTGTGCAGGCGCGCGGCCAGCTCGCGCAGGTCGAAGGGCTTGAGCAGGTAGTCGTCGGCACCGGCCTGCAGGCCGTCGACCCGGTCAGTGACCGCATCGCGGGCGGTGAGCACCAGCACCGGCAGGTCGATGCCCTGCTGACGCAGGCGGCGCAACAGTTTGAGGCCGTCTTCGTCGGGCAGGCCGAGGTCAAGGATCATGACATCGAACTGCGCCGCCTGGAGCATGGCCCGGGCGGCAGCGGCGTTGGCTACGCGGTCGACGGTCAAGCCTTGGGCAGTGAGGCCGGCGCAGATGCCGCTGGCGATCAGGTCGTCGTCCTCGCAGAGCAAAACGTGCATGGTGGGGGCTCCCGCAGTGGTGTGGCTGGCATTGCACTATGAAGGGATTAACGGGGGATTATGGGCCTTTTTCGGGCCATGGTGGGCATGCCGTTCAAGGCCGGTGAGCTCAGGCAGGGGGCATCGGTCTTTTTGCACCATGATCATCTCCATTCGAAGACGATAAAGACTTTTCCTACAAGAACCACGGAAATGATTACTTCCAAACCATGATGTGATTTCCCCTGCACAGCGCTGTCAGGGAGACACACATGTTTCTGAGCCACCTGGTGCCGTCATGGCACGAGATCGAGTCACGGGTCATCGATAAAGTGGGCTATCAGGGAGGCGCCCATTTCCGCACCCACCATAACCAGCCAGTGGCTTCACTGTCACTCAACCTACGCCGACTCAGGGCGGTGCAGTCTGCCTTCAACCAGGCCGAATGGCAGGCCGCGCACATGCTGCGCCAGCGCTTCGCCGACCTGAACATCGCCGTCATCATTGACGAACTGCTGATCGTCGTCAGGCAGATGGCGATGATCGTTGTCGGCAGCACGTTAACCGGCGGCGCGATTGGCGCCGGGATCGGGGCATTCGGCGCCGGTGCAGGGGCCATCCCCTTGGCCGGCACTGGCGCGACAGTGGGCCTCAAGGTCAGTGGCTGGATCCTGGGCGCACTGGGACTTGCCTCCATTGCCGAGTTCTTTATCGATGGTTTGCCCCGGATCGGCGAGTACTACATCGATGGCATCCGCATCGCCTGGGAGGGCACACGGGACGAAAGCCTTAACCCTTTCGGGCGGGATGATCCGCATGCAATTTCCAGGGCGGCCCATCACATTGCCTTGGGCCATGTGGAAGTGGTGGTTCTGCTATTGGGGGCAATGGTTTCGTACCTCACACGCGGTCGGGGCGATGCCCGGGTGCTGGCGCAGGAGATGGCGGCCAGCAGCAAGGGGGCGCGGCTTGGGCAATGGATGCTAAAGCATGAAGAAGGGCTGAAGAACCGGCCGGATTTGCAGGTGCCGGAGCGGCGTAAGGGGGCGCTGGATCATCCGCAGCCTGCGCAGGCGAATCGCCCTGCGGGGAAGGACAAGGAGTCTTCCCAGGGCAAGCCCAAAAGCATGCCGTTGCATACTGTGGCTTGCTTCAAGGCGGATAAATTGCCAGCCTCTAAGCACATTGAGTTTGAACGGCAACTGAAGGGACAGCAGGATGGGCTAAATCGCCTCACAGTTGAGGAATTCTTGGAAAATATTGCTAACCCTGCAAAGCGGGACCCAAACATAGCCAGAAAAGCAAGAAAGAAATTGTATGATGATCTGAGAAAGAGGGCTTATCGAGATTTGGCTGAGCAGATGAATCCTATCGAAGCAAAAAAACTGTCAACAAAACAGGCCAAAGAAACAATGTCTTCACTTGCAGCATTGCATAATCCAGACTTGATCGCCGGCGGCAAAGACCTCATTAGTGATTTTGGCGACAGGCAAGTCAATTCGAGCATAGGCCCTCAGTGGAAAAGCAAAATTGGAGTACTCGTGCAATCTGTAAAGCAACAGTCCAAGGCGGGAGGCGCCTCTAGCTTCCTAAACATCAAACTGCATAAGTGCTAACAAACAAGGATCATGAATATGGACGAAATCTTCTCGCTCTTCATAGAGGAAATGGGCGAACCTATATTCAGACAGGAAGTTCCTCCATCAACCATAGCACGCTACCGAAGTGTATTCCCAGAAAAATTATTGGACTACTGGATCGAGCACGGCTGGTGCGGGTATGGGGACGGGATATTTTGGACAGTTAATCCTCAGGACTACGAAGGTGTAGTTGCCTCACTCATAGAAGGTACACCACTCCAAGGCCGAGATAACTATCACATCATCGCGCGAGGCGCTTTTGGCGACCTCTACCTATATGGCGAAAGATCCGGCTTTTCGTTAGATATCGTACCGTACACATCAAATTACTGCGGCCGAATTCAAGCATCCGCAACAAATGACTCGGACAAACAGGTACAGGGATTTTTTCTATTAATGGATCGTGAATCCAACGATTTCGGGAATTTTTTCGAGCCAGCAAAAAACAAATTAGGCAGACTTGAACCTGACGAAATTTATGGTTTTATCCCCGCACTTGCGTTCGGCGGAACACTCCGGCTTGAAAATATTCAAAAAGTCAAGGCAGTGGAGCACTTGACACTACTCTCTCAGCTTTCACCCCTTGAACCCTATCCATTCTCCGATTTCTAATGGCACACAAAAGAGCCTCCGCCAAACGCTTGACAATTATCACATAACAAACAGTAGAACTTCACACACAAAACCCTAAAAAGGAATTTACCAATGAACGTAGTTTTCTCCATCTTCCTCGAAGCCTTCGGAGACCGTATAGGCCAACAACCCGTACCGCCTTCAGCCCTCGATCATTACAAAGACAAACTCCCCAACCAACTCCTCGACTACTGGAAAGAACACGGTTGGTGCGGCTACGGCAGCGGCCTTTTCTGGCTGGTAAACCCACGTGAATACGAATCCGTAGTCGATGCCTGGCTGGGTGGCACCACCCACGACACATACCACCTCATTGCCCACAGCGCTTTCGGCGAGTTGTACCTGTGGGGTGAAAACACCGGCTCGCTGCTGACCATTGCGGCCTACCATTCCCGGTACTTCCTGAGTGTGCCAAGCGCCAACAGCGAAGAACGGGACAACAAAATCCAAAGCTTGCTCATGCGGGCCATGACCGAAAACATCGGCCTGGGGCTTTTCGACGAGGCCAGAAAAGCATTGGGCGATCTGGAGGCCGGCGAGATGTACGGTTTCGTACCTGCCCTGATGCTGGGAGGCTCTGCCGAGCCGGAGCGCCTTCAGCGACTGGATGCCGAAGTGCATTTGATTCTGCTCGCGCAACTGGCTGACCTTCAGCCGTATGACCTCGACGAAGAGGAAGAAGAAAATGAATAGGCAGAACGACGTGCTCAGCGGTTGACGGCTTCGGGCCGGTCCACGTCCTGCAACACTCCGGCATCCTGCACTGCAAGCCTGATACAACTCCCCGGGTGCGCCTTCACCACCGAGCGCGCGCCATCATCACCCGTCAGGCGTGAAAGCGCCGGCCAGAAATCGCGCCCGAACAACACCGGGTGCCCCTGTTGTCCGTCATGTTCTGGCAAGACGATCCTGGACAAATCGGCAACCGCGGCAAGCTGGCCCAACGTTGCCTGAGCGATCCAGGGCATATCGCCCAACAGCACCGCCACCGCCTGTGCCTCACTGTCGATCAACGAGGCAGCCCCGGCCGCCAGGCTATGCCCCATCCCCAACCCGGCATCCGGGCTGGCAATGACCCGGCATTGGCCCGGTAAACCCAGATCCGCGCCGCGCTCCCCCTCACGCAGTACCACGCGGACATCGCTGAATACCGAACAGGCACGCTCGACGCTATGCACCAGCAAGCTGCGCCCATCGGCCAACGTGGCCCGGCGCTTGTCGCCACCGAAACGCACGCTGCTGCCCGCCGCCAGCACCAGCGCGACGATGCTCACAGCGCCGCCCGCTGGATGCCGTTACGCATGCGCAGGATATCGGCCAGCACTGCCAGGGCGATCTCTGCGGGGGTCTTGCTGCCCAGGTTGAGGCCGATCGGTGCGTGGATGCGCGCCAACTCGCCACTGCCCAGGCCACCGATGCGCTGCAGGCGTTCGCGACGCTTGTCGGAGGTGGCCTTGGAACCCATGACGCCAATGTAAAACGCCTCGGTACGTACTGCTTCAAGCATGGCCAAGTCATCGATTTTGGGATCATGGGTCAATGCAACCACTGCCGTGTCGGCATGGCAACCACCATTGGCGATGAATTCCGACGGCAACTCGCGGCGCACTTCGATGCCGTGCAGCACCACGCCTTCAAGCACCTCGCTGCGCGGCTCGCAGAGGATGACTTCAAACCCCAGCCCCTTGCCGAACTCGGCGCAATACTGCGCAACGCTGGAATACCCCGCCAACAGCAGCCGCTGAGCGGCGCCCACACGCAGGCGCACACGGGTGGCGGCACGTTCGACCCTTGGGCCCTGGCACGTGTCGTCGCTGAGCCGGCGGGAGCCCTCGGGCAGGCTCACCTCGCGCAGAAGCCGCCGCTGGCCCTGCAGCGCACTTGCCAAGGCGCGCAGATGCGCCTGCACGTCGCAATCGGCCGGCAGGTTTTCCACCAGCACCTCCAGCACCCCGCCACACGGCAGGCGAATGCTCGAACGCCGGTCGCTGCCATCGCCATAGCGCACGATCGCGACCGGCTCGGGGAACTCGCCCAAGGCCACGCGCTCGAGGAAGTCCTCCTCGACGCAGCCGCCCGACAGCGAGCCCACCCACTGCCCTGCCTCATTCACCGCCAGCAGCGAGCCCGGCGCGCGCGGCGCCGAACCGTAAGTGGCCAGCACCGTGCACAACCAGACCCGCTGGCCGTTACCCGACCACTGCATCGCCTGGTGTACAACCTGCAGATCAAGATGTTGCACGTATTACTCCGCCTTCAGCTCAGCAAGCTGTTGTACGCTCAAATCACCAGGCAATCCGCCCCAGGCCTGACGCAGGTAATTGATCATATCCGTGACCTGCTCATCACTGAGCGTGTCGGCAAAGCCCGGCATCGGCTGCATGCGCTCGAAACCTGTGAATTGCTGCTCACGGATACCGTCGAGGATGGCCTTGACCAGGTTGCGTGAATCCCCCTGACGCAGCACCGTGTTGCCCTGCATTGCCACCGCGATATGCGGCTTGCCTTCGCCGTCGACACCGTGGCAACCGGCGCAGACATTGAGGTATTGCTGGCGGCCGCGCTTGGCGCTGTCGCTGAGCTGGTCCAGGGGGACTTCCTGTATGACCTTGGCAGGCGGCGGCTGTTCACCCAACAAATAGGTGGCCATGGCAGCCAGGTCGGCGTCCTTGAGGTGCTGGGTGCTGTGGTGCACCACCGGGTACATCTCGTTGAACATGCTGCCCTGGGCGCTGATACCGTGCTTGAGGAAGGTGGTGAGGTCGGGCTGGGTCCAGCCACGGTCGGCAAGGTCCTTGGCCAGCAGGCTCGGTGCCAGGTAGCCATTGAGCAGCCCGCCGGTCAGGCGCTGGTCCTGCTGCAGCGCACCAATCGGGTTACGCGGGGTATGGCACTCGCCGCAGTGGCCCATGACTTCGACCATGTACTGCCCGCGCTGCCATGCCGGGCTTTTACCTTCGGTGGGCTGTAGCTGCACGCTCTTGCCGTACAGCATGTTCCAACCCGACAGGCCCATGCGCACGTTGAACGGGAAGCTGAGCTTGGTCTGCGGTGCCGGGCGGTTGATCGGCGGCACGGTCATCAGGTACGCCAGGATCGCATCGGAGTCTTCCCGGGAGATCAGGTGGTACGAGGTGTAGGGCATGGCCGGGTACAGGTTGGCGCCGTCCTTGCGCTTGCCCTCGGTGACGGCCGCAAAGAATTCGTCGGCGGTGTAATTGCCGATGCCGTACGCTTTGTCCGGGGTGATGTTGGTGCCATAGATGGTGCCGAACGGTGAGTGAATCGGCAGGCCGCCAGCATAGGGCGCGCCGCCTTCGGCAGTATGGCAGGCCATGCAGTCGGCGGCACGGGCGAGGTATTCGCCGCGCTTGATCTGTGCCGGGTCATCGGCCTGGGCCGCCATCGATACGGCGAGGCCAAGCGCCAGCGCCAGGCTGGAACGTACGAACGCCATGCTCAACCCTCCTTGACCAGGCCGAGGTCGTTGAGGACCGTACGGGTGGCGTCGTAGTAACGCACGTAGCCCGTGCAACGGCAGATGTGGTGCCCCAGGCTCTCTTCGATACGGTCCTCCAGCTCGCTCTTCTTCACCGGCTGACGCTGGGCATTTTCCACCAGCACGGTGGCCGCGTTGACGAAGCCCGGTGCGCAGTAGCTGCACTGGAACGCGAACAGGTCGACGAACTTCTGCTGGATGGGGTTGAGCGTGAAGTTGCCGGCCTCGTCCTGCTTGGCATGGCTTTCGATGGTACGGACCTTCTTGCCGGTGAAGTAATGGGCACCGGTGATGCAGGTACGCACTTCTTCACTGGTGCCATCCGGGTTGTCGACGATCACGACGCAGGCATGGCAGATACCCTGGCCGCAGCCCAGGCGCGAGCCGGTGAGGTTCTGGTGTTCGTGCAGGTAGTCGATCATCGCCAGGTCGTCGGGGACCTCGACCGGACCGACAGGTTGACCGTTGAGGGTCAGTTGAAGCGGACGGTTAGCCATTGAGGGCCTCCTTGATGCGGGCTGGAGTAATCGGAAGGTCACGCACACGCTTGCCGATGGCATGGGCCACGGCGTTGCCGATGGCGCCGACCACCGGGATCATCACCACCTCGGCAATGCCCTTGGACGGGTCGGTGGGCGACAAGGGCGGGAGAATCTCGGACGTCTGCTTCCAGACCGCCACGTCCTTGGCATGCGGCAGGCGATAGCGGTTGAAGTTCCAGTCGCCCTCCCCCGGGCCACCCTCATGCAACGGCATCTCTTCGGTCAGCGCATGGCCAATGCCCATGGCGATGCCGCCTTCGAGCTGGCCCTTGACCAGCTCCGGCACCAGCACACGGCCGCACTCGACCCAGCTGTGATGGTTGAGGACCTGCACCTCATGGGTGCCCTTGTTCACTTTGATTTCGACGATGGTGGCCACCGGGCTGTAGTAGGTGACCATGGCGTTGTTCAACTGGGTGGCCGGGTAGGCGGCGTTCTGCCGGTCGAGCAAGTGGTAGCCGTTGCTGCTCATCTGCGCTTTCTTGGCGTTCGGCGCACCGTCGCCGTATTTCACGGCCACCGCATCGAGCGGGAAACGCTCGCGCACGCCGTCGATGACGAAGTCGGCCTCTGCCCAGCTCCAACGGTTGAAACCGTGCACGCTGACGCCGGTGACCAGGCCCATTTCGTGGGCTTTCTTCGCAAGCTCGGCGAACGGGATCGGCGCCAGGCCATTGCCGGTCAGTTCACCGTTGACCCACACCGCGTTCTCGCGGCGCACCACCAAGGGGTTGGCCTGCCCACCGAACGGGCCTTGACGCCACAGGGCCACGGCCGCCGGCCAAAGGCCATGGTTGAATAGCACGCGCGCCGCTTCGCGGGTGGCGTGGCTGAAATAGAACGCCGAGTTGGTCGCTGACGACGGCGATGCCAGCTTGCCGACCCAGCGCGGGTTGCGCAGCGCCGCGTCCTGCTCGGCCTGGCTGATCAGGTACGGGTTGCCGCTGGTGGCCAGTTGCAGTTCAGGCCACTCGGTCACTGCGGTCTTCACCTCGTCGGCCGAACGGCCGAGGAAGTCGCTGACCACCAGGGCCTGGGAAGTGGACATGCCGGTGCCCAGCTCGGTACCGATGTGGCGCAGGCTGATGCGGCCATCGGCGGTGAACTCGACGCTGGCCATCGGTGCTTCGGAACCGGTGCCGAAGTCCTTTTGGCAGATGGCGAAACCGACGCCGTACCAGTGGTCCTTGTCTTTGGCGTCCATCTCGCGCTTGCGTGCGTCACGGTTGCGCCACCAGTCGTGGGCGGCGGCCTTGTCGAGGATCTCGTGTAGGCGCAGGGCACCTGCCGGGACCGCGCCCTGGGTGTTCTTCATACCCGATTTGAGCGCGTTGGCGCGGCGCAGGTTGATGGCATCGACGCCCAGGCGCCCCGCCACTTCGTCGACCATCATTTCGGTGGCGGCCATGGTCTGCAAGGTGCCGTAGCCGCGCATGGAGCCGGCCTCGACGCCACGCGAGTGGTAGGCCGTGACGGACAGGTCGTTCTGCGGCATGTAGTAGATCGACTGCGCCGCCGTGGCGCCAACCGCAGCCACCGACGGGCTGTAGTTGATGCGGCCACCGCCATCACAGCTCATGTCGGCGCGGAAGATCTTGAAGCTGTTGTCCTTCTTGTCCACGGCCAGTTGATAGCGGATGTCGAAGGCATGGCGCTTGATGCCGCTCTGGAACTGCTCATAGCGGTCGTTGGCCAGGCGGATCGGCACACCGGCACCATACAGCGCGGCAACTGCGGCGTAGAAGACGAAGATGTTGTTGTCTTTGGAGCCATAGCCCACGGTGTAACCCGGGTGCATGTTGAGGTGGTTGAGGGCGAAGCGCGAAGGCTTGATCATGTGCACGCAGTCCTGCGCCACTTCGAACGGGCATTGGGTGGCGACCACGAAGTGCAGCGTACCGGTGCCGGCGTCGTACCAGCCATTGCCGTTGTCGGGCTCGAGCGCCGCCGGCTCGATGGAAGGCGTCTTGTAGCGCTCATCGAACACCAGCCAGTCCGCCGGCGGGTTGTCCAGTTGCTCACCGATCCGCTGGGCGTAGAACAGGCCCTGCTCGGTGAGGTCACCGTGCTGGTTGGGCTGCTTGGACCACACCGGTTTGCGGTTGAGGATGGTCGGAAACAGCATGCTGTTCTTCAGGCTGGAGAACTCGTCCTCGTCGAACGGCGTGGCGCCGCCGACGCGCACGAAACGGAAGCTGCCGTAAGGGTCACGCTGGTACAACGGGGCCTGGGCGCCGTAGCGGATCGCCTTGTCGTTGAACTGCAGCTTGCGCTTGGCCTGGCGGAAGCGCTCGAAGTCGTTCCAGATCAGGATCGCCACCGGGTGGCCAATGAACATCGGCACCTTGCCAGGTGGCAGCAGCGGGTCAGGCGAATGGGCTTCGGGCCAGGCGATACCGTCCTTTTCCAGGTCGGCGGCGGTGACGATGCGGTCCGGCTGCAGCTCGGCGCCGAGCAGGCCGAGGTCGAAACCGGCGTAGATGCGGTCGGCCTTGGTGGTCTTGAGCAACATGGCATGCCCTTGCTGCTCGGGCCAGCCGGGCATGTCCTTGGCGCGGATGTCGCGGGCAAAGACTTTGTTGCCACAGACCTTGGACAACGCGTCGTTACGGAAACGCGCCTTGCCGTCGTGGTTCATCCACTTCTGCGGCGACGTGGTGACACGGTCCTCCATCAGCGCGGCGAAGGCCTGGCTGCCGAGCGGCGCCATGCTCACGCCGACACCGGCGATCAGGCCACCTTGCAGGAAGGAGCGCCGGGAAATATCACGGTTGGACATGCTTGATCCTCTGGGCAGGCCGCTGCCTGCCCATCTTTTGATTCTTGTGCTGGAAACGCGGAAGGATGTGACCGCCTACGCAGGACGCCCACAAAAACTGACTTTCACGTCAACTTTACAGCACTCCAATAGGTTTTGGCAAAGTCAAGCAGACAGTATGTCGCGGTATGTCCGCACTGCTCGCGCCCGAACACGGCCACAGGTTAACTTTGGGTTAATCGGCTCAGGCCAGCATGGCCCCGTTCAAATCTGCCAAGGCGAAGACATGCGCGTCCTCCTGCTCTTCCTCACATTCCTTGTGGCCGGCCCGCTGCAGGCCAACCCGTTCGCGGTAAAACCCGATTTCCTGCCGGTGAACCAGGCGTTCGTCCTGACCCACGACCGCCAGGCCGACGGCCAGATGCGCCTTCATTTCCAGATCAAACAGGGCTACTACCTCTACCAGAAGCGCCTGAAATTCGATGGCCTGCCCGTCGAGCAGCACCCGCAACTGCCGCCAGCCCTCAACCATCACGATGAATTCTTCGGCGACAGCGCGGTGTACCGCGAGCAACTCGAACTGCTGCTCCCCGCCAACGCCGAAGGCCAATTGCGCCTGGGCTGGCAAGGCTGCGCCGACGCCGGCCTGTGCTACCCGCCACAAACCACTGTCATCGACCTGGGCGGCAGCGCCGCGCCTGCCACCGACCAGGCCAGCGACCAAGCCCTGGCCAGCGGCCTGCAGAGCGCCAGCCTTCTCTGGAGCCTGCTGGCGTTCTTCGGCCTTGGCCTGCTGCTGGCTTTCACCCCTTGCTCGCTGCCGATGCTGCCGATCCTGGCCGGCCTGGTCATGGGCAACGGCGCCAGCGCACGCCGTGGCTGGGTGCTGGCCGGGGTCTACGTGCTGAGCATGGCGCTGGTCTATGCAGGGCTCGGCGTGGTTGCAGCGCTGCTTGGCGCCAGCCTGCAAGCCTGGTTGCAGCAGCCTTGGCTGTTGGGCAGCCTGGCGGCGCTGTTCGTGATACTTGCCCTGCCGATGTTCGGCGCTTTCGAATTGCAATTGCCAGCCGCCCTGCGTGATCGCCTGGACCGTGCCGGGCAAAGCACCCGTGGCGGCAACCTCTACGGTGCGGCGCTTCTGGGGGCCCTGTCGGGCCTGCTGCTCGGGCCGTGCATGACCGCGCCGCTGGCCGGCGCCCTGCTTTACATCGCGCAGAGTGGCGATGTGCTGCAAGGCGCGCTGGTGCTGTTCAGCCTTGGCCTGGGCATGGGTGTGCCCTTGCTGTTGCTGGTCACCTTGGGCAACCGTTACCTGCCCCGCCCGGGCGCCTGGATGGAGCGGGTCAAGGGAGTGTTCGGCTTCGTGTTCCTGGCCATGGCCCTGTACACCGTCCGCAGCCTGCTCGCCGCACCGCTGCTGCTGGCCTTGAGCGGCGCCTGGCTGATTGCACTGGGCTGGGCGGCCTGGCCGGCCCTGCAGCGTCTGCCTGCCTTGCGCGCCGTACCGCTGCTGGGCGCCTTGTGGGGCGGCCTGCTGCTGATAGGCGCTGCCGCCGGGGGCGATGACCTCTGGCAGCCGTTGCGCCCGTTTGCCGGCGGGCCCGCACCTTCGGCCACTGAGCACGGCGAAGATGCGTTCGTCACCGTCAGCCGCCCGGAGGACCTGCAACGCGAGCTCGATGCGGCCAAAGCCCGTGGCCAATGGGTGATGGTCGATTACTACGCCGACTGGTGCGTATCGTGCAAAGTCATGGAAAAAAAGGTGTTTTCCCGTGACGACGTGCAAGCCAGCCTGGCCGGCGTGCGCCTGCTGCGCCTGGACGTGACCGCCGATGCCCCCGCCAGCCGTGCCCTGCTGCAGCGCTACCAGGTACCCGGCCCGCCCAGCATCCTCTGGCTCGGCCCGGAAGGCGAAGAACGCCGCGCGCGGCGCATCACCGGCGAAGTGGATGCGGCCGCCTTCCTGCAACATTGGGCCCAGACCAGGAGCCAAGGCTGATGCTGACGGTAACCCTGGGGCCCCTGACCATGGCCCTCAATCATCTGTTGATGCTCGCCGCCCTGGGCATCGCCAGCGTGGTCGGCTGGTGGGTGGCCCGGCGTGGCGGCGAAAGCCCGGAGTCGGCGCTGTTCAACCTGTTCTTGATCGGCCTGCTGTGCGCTCGCCTGGGCTTCGTGCTGGCCTACTGGCCGATGTACCGCGATGACCTGGTGCAGGTGATCGACATCCGCGACGGCGGATTCCTGCTCTGGTCGGGGCTGACCGGCGTCGTGCTCGCCAGCCTCTGGCAAGGCTGGCGCCACCCCGGGCTGCGTCGCCCGTTGGGCTGGGCGCTGTTCAGTGGCGCGCTGTTCTGGGGCCTGGCCAGCCTTGGCAGCCATCTGTACAGCAAGGGCACCGAGCTGCCAGAGCTGAGCCTGCGCAATGCCGGCGGGCAATCGGTCGCGCTGCACAGCTATCGCGGCAAGCCGCTGGTGATCAACATCTGGGCGACCTGGTGCCCACCGTGCCGCCGGGAAATGCCGGTGCTGCAACACGCCCAGGGTGAGTACCCTCATGTGACGTTCCTGTTCGTCAACCAAGGCGAGACGCCGGAAAACGTCAGCACCTTCCTCGCCACCACTGGCCTGAGCCTGACCCATGTGCTGTTCGACGGCACCGGTATTCTGGCCCAGCGAGTCGGTTCGATGGCCCTGCCCACCACCCTGTTCTACGACGCCAACGGGCGGCTGATCGGCAGCCACCTGGGCGAGCTGTCCCGGGCCAGCCTGCACCGTGCCCTGGAACCTTTCGAACGGGCCGCCGCGCCCGCCCCTGCCGCACAAGGAAAATGACATGCGAATGACTGCACTGCTGCCCCTGTCCCTGGCCCTGCTGGCCGCCCCGCTGGCGCAGGCCGAAACGCTGCCCAAGGCAATCGAGCAACTGCAAGCCAAGGGTGCCGTGATCAAAGGCAGCTTCGATGCACCCAATGGCCTGCGCGGTTACGCCGCCGAGTACCAGAACAACGGCATCGCCCTGTACCTCACGCCCGATGGCAAGCATGTGCTGGTCGGCAGCCTGTTTGACGAACAGGGCCAGGACCTCAGTGCCGAACCCCTTGAAAAGCTGGTGTACGGGCCTATGTCCAAGGCCATCTGGGCGAAACTGGAAAAAACCAGCTGGATCGCTGACGGTAAGGCCGATGCACCGCGCAAGGTCTATCTGTTCAGCGACCCGAACTGCCCGTACTGCAACATGTTCTGGCAGCAGGCGCGGCCATGGGTAGAGTCGGGCAAGGTGCAGCTGCGCCATATCATGGTCGGCATCATCCGCGAGGACAGCCCGGGCAAGTCGGCGGCACTGCTGGCCGCCAAAGACCCGGCCAAAGCGCTGGAGCAGCATGAGAAAGCAGGCAAGGCCAGTACCCTGAAAGCGCTGGACAAGGTGCCAGAGGCGGTGCAGCAGAAACTGGCGGCGAACCTGGCCTTGATGGAAGAAATGGGCTTGCAGGCCACGCCGGCGATCTTCTATCAGGATGAGCAGGGCAACCTGCAGAGCCAGCAAGGGGCACCACGGCCGGAGGCATTGGGGAAAATTCTCGGCAAGCGCTAACCTCGCCCATCCAGTGTTTTCGAGCGCCGCACACGCGGCGCTCGAGTTCAGAGGTGGGGCACAAAGCAGGGGATCTACCCGCAAAGAGGCCGCTACGGGTCAATCCGTACCGGTCACAACCCCTCCAGCTCCGCCATCAGATCACTTAACCTATCCACCTTGCCTTCGTCCAGCGCACTGCCCTGCAGCCCACGTACGTATTCAGCCAGCTCCTCGACCGTACTGCACTCGAACATCGCCCGCAGCGGCACGTTCAGCCGCAGCTGCTTCTGCACCCGCGAGGCAATCTGCGTAGCCAGAAGCGAATGCCCGCCCAGTTCGAAGAAGTTGTCGTGCATCCCTACCCGCTCGGCCTTGAGCACGTCGGCCCAGATACCGGCGAGCACCTCTTCCAGTTCGTCGCGTGGCGCCACGTAGGCCTGGCCATGCTGGCCGCCGATGTCGATGGCCGGCAACGCCTTGCGGTCGAGCTTGCCGTTGGCGTTGTGCGGCAGGCTATCGAACCAGCCCCAGTGCAGCGGCACCATGTATTCCGGCAAGTCGGCACGCAGGCGTTGCTTGACCTGCTCCAGCAGCGTGGCATCGGCGCTGACGCCCTGGTGCGCCACCAGGTATCCGACCAGGTGCTTGCCGTTGACACCGTCCTGCACACCCACGGCGGCGTCGCGGATTTCGGCCTGCTCGTGCAGGCGGGCTTCGATTTCACCCAGTTCGATCCGGTAACCGCGGATCTTCACCTGGTGGTCGATGCGTCCGACATATTCGAGCACGCCATCGGGGCGCTGCCGCGCCAGGTCACCCGTGCGGTACAGGCGCTCGCCCGGCGCACCGTGCGGGTGCGGGATGAAGGCCAGCGCGGTGCGCACCGGGTCGCCGACATAGCCACGGCCCACGCCGGTACCGGCAACGCACAGCTCGCCCACCGCGCCCAACGGCACCAGGGTTTGGTCCTCGCCGTACAGGTACAGGCGGTTGTTGTCGGTTGGCGTACCGATCGGCAGGTAGCTGCCGCGCGTCGAGGCCAGGTCGACGCGGAAGAACGCCACGTCATCGGAGCACTCGGCCGGGCCATAGGCATTGACCAGGCCGATGCGCGGATAGCGCTGCAGCCATTGCGCGGCCAGCTCAGGCGGCATGGCTTCGCCGGTCGGCAACATCCAGCGCAGGCCGTCCAGCGCCTGGTGATCGTTGGCCAGCATGCCCTGGATCAGCGAGGGTACGCTTTCCAGCACGGTGATGCCGGTGGCCTGCACATGGGCCAGCAGGCCTTGTGGGTCGTGGGCGATGGCGTTTGGCACGATCTCGACCCTGGCACCGAACAATGGCGCGGCAAGGAATTGCCAGACCGAGATATCGAAGCTTTGCGAGGCGGTCTGGGCAATCACGTCATGCTCGTTCAGCGCCAGGTAAGGGACCTTGCTCAGCTGGTTGTTGAGCATGCCGCGCTGCTCGACCATCACGCCTTTGGGCAGGCCTGTGGAGCCTGAGGTGTAGATCACATAGGCCAGGTTGTCCGGCCCGCTGTGAATCCCTGGATCATGGCTGGCGACGCTGCTCGCCTGTACCTCTTCCCACACCAGCAGGCGTGGCCGTGCCCCACCCGCCAGTTCGTCCAGCAACAGGCGCGCCTGCTCGGCACAGGCCGCGCTGCACACCAGCACCGGCGTGCGGCTGAGCTCGACGATGCGCTGCAGGCGCGCCGACGGCAGGCCGGGGTCCAGCGGCAGGTAACCGGCACCGGCCTTGAGGCTGCCGATGATCATGCCCAGCAGTGGCAGGCCCCGCTCGGCAAGCAGTGCGATCGGCTGATCAATGCCTACGCCCGCAGCGACCAGCGCATGGCCCAGGCGGTTGGCTGCCAGGTTCAGGCCGGCGTAGTCGTAGCTCGCCTCGAGGCAGCGGGCCACCGTGCGCTCGGGGTGCGCGGCGACCTGTGCCTCGAACTGCGCGACGTAGCTCTGCTCCAGGGCGTAGGCATGTTCGGTACGGTTGCAGTCATCGAGCAGGAAGCGCTGTTCTTCTTCACCCAGCAACGGCAGTTCGCTGACCTCGCCCTCGAAACCTTGCACCAACGCCAGCAACAGGCGCTTGAACTCGGCCAGCAGACGCTCGACGGTCGAATGCTCGAAGTAGCGCTGGTCGAACGACAGGTGCAGGCCAAGGTCATCGCCCGGGTAGCACACCGCCGTCAACGGGAAGTTGGTGTGAGTACGGCCCGAGTCGGAGCTGGCGTTGAGGTGCTGGGCGTGGTCGAGCACCGCGGTTTCCACCGGGGCGTTCTCGAACACGAACAGGCTGTTGAACAGGGGCTGACCTTTGGGCAGTTCGCTGCATTCCTGAATCGTCACCAAAGGCAGGTATTCGTATTCGCGCAGCTCCATGTTGCGCTCCAGCAGGCCTTGCAGCCACTGGCGCACGCTGCAACGCTGGCCCGGTTCGGGCAATTGCACACGCAGGGCGATACTGTTGATGAACAGGCCAACGGTGCGTTGCATCTGCGGCATGCTCACCGGCCGACCGGCCACGGTCACGCCAAAGGCGACGTCGCGCTCGCCGCTGTAGCGGGCAAGCACCAGGGCCCAGGCCGCCTGGGCGAAGGTGTTGATGGTCAGTTGGTGAGCCTGGGCCAGTTCGCGCAGGCGCACGCCGTCACTCACCGCCAGGCGGGTGTAGCAGTCACCGACCACCATGCCGTCACCGGCATGGTCATTACGCAGCGGGCGGTCGCTTGGGATCGCCGTGGCGCGCTCGAAGCCGGCCAGGTTGGCCTGCCACCAGCCTCGTGCTTCGTCCAGGTCCTGGCGTTGCAGCCAGCCGATGTAGTCGCGGTAGCGTGGCGGCACCGGCAGCTGGGCCTGGCGGCCTTCGCCAAGGGCCTGGTAAAGCTCGAAGAAATCGTTCATCAACAGCGAGCGGCACCAGGCATCGATGAGGATGTGGTGGTTGCTCATCATGAACCAGTAACGCTCATCGTCCACCCGCACCAGGCGCAGGTGGAACGGCGCCTGGCGCAGCAGCTCGAAGCCAGCCTCGCGTTCCTGCTTGTGCAGTGCTTGCAGCCGCTGTTCCTGGGCCGCCTCGTCGAGGCCGCGCCAGTCCTGATAGTCGACAGGCGTGTCACCCGGCTTGTGAATGATCTGCAGCATCGCTTCGCCGGCATTCCAGCTGAACGATGCTCGCAGTGCCTCGTGGCGCGCCACCACCGCCTGCCAGGCCTGGGCGAAACGCTGCGGGTCGAGGGCGCTATTGATGCGATAACGGTCCTGCATGTAGTAGATGCCGGTACCCGGCTCCAGCAGGGTATGCAGCAGCAGGCCCTCCTGCATTGGGGTCAGCGGGTAGACGTCTTCGATTTCGCCAGCCGGAACCGGCAGCGCGTCGATCTGTTCCTGGGTCAGGTGCGCCAGCGGGAAGTCCGAGGGCGTGAAGCTGCCCGTACCCTCGGCCAGGCAGTGGCCAACCAGTGCCAGCAGTTCGTGGCGATAGGCATCGGCCAGACGCGCAATGGTCTGCTGGTCGAAACGCTCGCGACTATAAGTCCAGCGCAACTGCAAGGCACCGCCATAGACCTGGCCGTCGACGCTCAGCCAGTTCGGCAGCGGCGCGTCGAGGTCGTGGGCCAGGCCGGCAGGGGCATCCAGTGGCTGGAACAGCGCCGCACTGTCGAACTGCTGGTCGAACTGGCCGAGGTAGTTGAAGGTGATGCGAGCTTGCGGCAGCGCGGCCATGCGTTCGCGCCCGGCGTCATCAGCCAGGTAACGCAGCACGCCGAAGCCCTGGCCTTTGTGCGGCACCTCGCGCAGCTGTTCCTTGATGCGTTTGATCGAGGTGGCGCGTGCGCGGTCGTCGTCACCCGCCTGAGGGTTCAGGCGCAGCGGGTAGGCACTGGTGAACCAGCCCACGCTGCGGGTCAGGTCCATGTCTTCGAATAGCCCGTCACGGCCATGGCCTTCGAGCTGCACCAGCACCTCGTCGTCACCGGTCCAGTGGCACAGGGTGCGCGCCAGGGCAGTCAGCAGCAGGTCGTTGACCTGGGTGTGGTACGCCGCGGGGGCCTGCTGCAACAACTGACGGGTCTGCTCCACATCCAGGGCGATGGCCAGGGTATCGGCATGCCGGTGCAGGTTGCCGCCCTGCGGGTGATCACATGGCAGCTCATGGCGCACATGCCCCAGTTGGTCCTGCCACCAGCCGAGCTCGTCGCGCAGCGAATCGCTGCCGGCGTAGCTTGCCAGGCGCGCGGCCCAGTCGGCCATGGCGTGGGTCTTGGCCGCCAGCGCCTGACCACGGTACAGCGCCTGCAGGTCTTCGAGCAGCACGCGCCACGACACCCCATCGACCACCAGGTGATGGACCGCCAGCAACAGTCGCTGGGCGCCCTGCCCGTCACTGACCAGCAAGGCCCGCAGCAATGGCCCGTGTTCCAGGTCCAGGCTGCGTTGTACGTCGGTGTAAAGCGCCTGGCAGTCGTTGAAATCGGCCACCGTGGCAGTCCATAGCAACTGCTCGCCAGGCGATACGGCGTATTCGCCCTGCCAGCGGCCATCGGCCTGGGTGAAGCGCAGGCGCAGGCTGTCGTGGTGCGCCAGCAATGCAGCCAGGGCCCGCTCCAGCAGGGCGCTGTCCAACGGCACCCGCGCCTGGAGCAACACCGCCTGGTTCCAGTGGTGCGGTTGGGCCACCTCACTGTCGAAGAACCACTGCTGGATCGGCGTCAGGCCGCTGTGACCCTGGCGTTGGCCCTGTTCGATGATGTTCGCTATCTCGCTGCGGCCAACCACGGCGGCCAGGGTCTGGATGGTCTGGTGCTGGAACAGGTCGCGGGGAGTGAACTGCAGGCCCAGCTGACGCGCCCGGCTGACCACTTGAATGGACAGAATCGAGTCGCCGCCGAGTTCGAAGAAGTTGTCCTGTACACCCACGCGGGAGACGTTGAGCACTTCGCACCAGATCTGCGCCAGTTGTTCCTCCAGCTCGTTGGCCGGCGCCTGATAGTGCTGGCGCGCCTGCTCCAGGTCGGGCATCGGCAGGGCGCGGCGGTCGAGCTTGCCGTTGCCCATCAACGGCAGGCTGGCGAGCAGCACCAGGTGCGCCGGTACCATGTAATCCGGCAGATGCTGGCGGGCGTCGGCCTTGACCGCTTCGCGCAGCTGGGCCTGGGCCTCGCTGTCGGCACTGGCCTGCTTGCACACCAGGTAGCCCACCAGTTGCTTGCCACCGGGCAGGTCGAGCGCGAGGACCACGGCCTCGTCGACATCGGCATGCGCCTGCAAGCGGCTTTCGATTTCGCCGAGCTCGATGCGGAAGCCGCGAATTTTCACCTGCTGGTCGGCACGGCCGATGTACTCCACCAGACCGTCGGCGCGCAGGCGAACCAGGTCACCCGTGCGGTACAGGCGCCCACCGTCAGGGCTGAACGGGTCGGCGACGAAGCGCTCGGCACTGAGGCCCGGACGATCGTGGTAACCCTGGGCCAGGCCGGCACCACCGACGTACAGCTCACCGATGCCGCCCTGTGGCAGCAGTGCCAGGTCCTCGTCGAGGATGTAGGCGCTGCGGGCGCCGATCACCCGGCCGATGGGTACGCTGCCAGCGTCGGCGGGCAGTGTGTCGGGCGCCACGCAGGCCAGCGGCATGACCACGGTTTCGGTCGGGCCGTAGGCGTTGATGAACTGCTGCGGGGCGAAGGCCTGGCGGATGCGCGCCAGGTGCTCGCCAGTCAGCGCTTCGCCGCCGGTGATCACCAGGCGCACCGGCAGTGGCTCGCCCTGCGAGGCGAGATATTGGGCCAACTGGCTGCCGTAGCTTGGGGTGAAGCCAAGGACACTGACCTGCTGCTCACGCACCAGCTGGCAGATCTCTTCGGCGCCCCATTGGCCCTGGGCACGCAGCACCACCCGCGCGCCGCACAGCAATGGCACCAAAAGGCGTTCGCTGGCCGCGTCGAAGTTGATCGAGTAGAAGTGCAGCTCGCAGTCGTCGCTGCGCATGCCGAACGCGCTGATCACCGCCTGGCAATGCATGGCGATTTCACCGTGGCTGACCACCACGCCCTTGGGCTTGCCGGTGGAGCCGGAGGTGTAGATCAGGTAGGCCGGGTGTTGCGGCAGGTTGAGGTTGTCCAGCGGCGCATCGCTGTGGGCGCACAGGCTTGCGGCATCGTCCTCCAGGCTCCAGCTGGCCACCCCGCCTGGCAACTCGCCCAGGCTTTGGAGCAACGCGCGCTGGCTCAGCAGCAGGCCGATGCGGCTGTCCTCGATCATGTAGCGCAGGCGGTCGAGCGGGTATTCCGGATCGAGCGGCACATAGGCGCCGCCGGCCTTGAGGATGGCCAACAGGCCAACGACCATTTCCAGCGAACGCTCCAGGGCCAGGCCCACGCGCACCTGCGGGCCGACACCGCGCTCGCGCAGGGCACGGGCCAGGCGGTTGGCCTGCTGGTCGAGTTCGGCATAGCTCAGGTGCTGGCCGGCAAAGGTCAGCGCGCCGGCCTGCGGGGTGCGCGCGGCCTGGGCGGCGAACACGCCGTGCAGGGTCTGGTCGAGGGCATAGTGATGTTCACCTTGCAGCTGACCGATCATCACCTGCCGCTCGGCGTCGGCCAGCATTGGCAGTTCGCAAAGGCGCTGCTCGGGGTCGTCGAGCAGGCCAGTCAGCAGTTGCTGCCAGTGCTCGGCCATGCGCGCGATGCGCGGCTCGTCGAACAGGTCGCGGCTGTAGGTCAGGCAGCAACCCAGGTGGCCGTCGAGGTCGGTGACTTCCAGATACAGGTCGAACTTGGTGGCGCTGGCGTCGTTGACCAGATAATCCACCTGCATGCCGGCCAGCTCGCGGCTTTGCTGGAAGGCCCAGCGCTGCACGTTGCACATCACCTGGAACAGCGGGTTGTAGGCACTGCTGCGCGGTGGCTGCAGGGCTTCGACCAACTGGTCGAATGGCAGGTCCTGGTGCGACTGGCCTTCGATGGCGGCCTGGCGCACCTGGTCGAGCAAGGCAGCTATGCTCATCTGCCCGTCCACCTCGCAGCGCAGCACTTGGGTGTTGAGGAAGGCGCCGATCAGCCCTTCGCTTTCGGGGCGGATGCGGTTGGCCACGGGCGCGCCGATGCGCAGGTCACGCTGGCCGCTGTAGCGGTGCAGCAAGGCGGCCAGGGTGGCGGTCATGGTCATGAACAGGGTCAAGCCGCGCTGGCTGTTGAAGGCATGCACGCGGGCCACCAGGGCCGGGTCCAGATCGAAGCGGTACAGCTCGCCACGGTGGCTTTGCACAGCCGGGCGTGGCCGGTCTGCCGGCAGGGCCAGCACCGGGTGCTCATCGCCCAGGCGCGCTTTCCAGTAGGCCAGTTGACGCGCCCCTTCGCCGCTTTCCAGCCACTGCCGCTGCCACACGCTGTAGTCCAGGTACTGCACTGGCAACGGCGTCAGCGGCGACTCGCGCTCATCGACGAACGCTTCGTACAGCTCGCCCAGTTCGCGGGCGAAGATGTCCATGGCCCAACCTTCGGTGACGATGTGGTGCAGGGTGAGCACGAAATAGTGCTCGCGCTCCGCGGCCTTGACCAGGCAGGCGCGCAGCAGTGGGCCACGCTCCAGGTCGAACGGCTGGTGCGCCTGGGCCTCGGCCAATTGCTCCAGGCGCTGCTCGCGCAGGGCTGCTGGCAAACTGCTGAAATCCTGCCAGTCCAGGTGCACGGCGCTGTCAGCGGCCACGCACTGGTATGGCACACCGTCGATGGCGGGGAACGTGGTGCGTAGGGTTTCGTGGCGCACGATCAACGCCTGCAGCGCACGCTCGAAGGCATCCACATGCAGCGTGCCGCGCAGGCGCGCCATGCCGCCGACGTTGTAGGCCGGGCTGTCCGGCTCCATTTGCCAGAGGAACCACATGCGCTGTTGCGAGTACGACAGCGGCACGGCCTGGCGGCGGTCGACGCGGGTGATCTCGCCTTGCAGGTTGCGTTCACCGGCATCGCGGATACGGGCGATCTCGGCGCAGAAGGTGCCCAGTTCGCTGGCCTCGAACAACACTTTCAGCGGCAGCTCGACGTCGCACGCCTGGCGGGTGCGCGAGACGATCTGGGTGGCCAGCAACGAGTGGCCACCGAGGGCGAAGAAGTCGTCATGCAGGCCGATGCGCGGCAGGTTGAGCACTTCACGCCAGATCGCCGCGACCTCCTGTTCGAGCGCCGTTTGCGGTTCGACATGTTCACGCTGCTGCCAGGCCGGTGCCGGCAGGGCCTTGCGGTCGACTTTGCCGCTGGGGCCCAGCGGCATGTGTTCAAGCGCGATCAACTGCGCCGGCACCATGTAGGCCGGCAGGCGCTCGGCCAGGTTGGCCAGCAGCGTTTCAGCCTGGGCCGAGCCGCTGTAGTAGCCGACCAGTTGCGCCCCAACAGCGTCCTGGTGAATCAGCACCAGCGCCTGTTCGACACCCGGCTGGCTGAGCAGGCAGGCCTGAACTTCTTCCGGTTCGACGCGAAAGCCCCGCACCTTCACTTGCTGATCCAGACGGCCGAGGTACTCCAGGGCTTGTGCCTGCCAGCGGGCACGGTCGCCACTGCGGTACAGGCGCTCGCCGTTGCCATCGGCCTGGGGCACGAAGCGCTCGGCGGTCAGGCCTGGGCGGCCCAGGTAGCCGCGGGCCAGGCCCGCGCCACCGAGGTACAACTCACCCGGTACGCCTGGCGCAGCCAACTGCAGGTCGGCATCCAGCACGCGGCAGATCACGTTGCCCAGCGGGCGACCGATGGGCGAACGCTGGCCGTCCTCGGCCTGGCAGTGCCAGTGGGTGACGTTGATGGCGGTTTCGGTCGGGCCGTAGCGGTTGTGCAGCTGCACCTGCGGCAGCAGTTGCAGCACGCGGTCCCGCAGGTTGGCCGGCAGCGCTTCGCCACCAGAGTACAACCGGCGCAGGCTGGTGCAGCCTGCGGCCAGCGGCTCTTGCACGAACACCTGCAACAGCGGCGGCACAAAGTGCAGCGTGGTGACCTGATGCGCCTGCACCAGTGCGGCGATACGTTGCGGGTCGCGGTGTTCACCGGGGCCTGCGAGCACCAGTTTGCAGCCGGTGATCAGCGGCCAGAAGCATTCCCACACCGACACATCGAAGCTGATCGGCGCCTTCTGCATCAGCACGTCGCTGTCATCCAGCGCGTAGGTGGCCTGCATCCACTGCAGGCGCTCGGCCAGGGCCGCGTGGGTATTGCCCACGCCTTTGGGTTGGCCAGTGGAGCCGGAGGTGTAAATCACGTAGGCGAGGTTGTCGCCGTGCAGGTGCAGGCCCGGCGCTTGGCTGGGCCAGCTGTCCAGGTGCAGCTGGTCGAGGGCGATGGCGCTGACGCCGTCGACCTGCGGCAAGCTGGCGAGCATGGCGCTGTTGCTCAACAACAGGCTGGCCTGGCAATCGCGCAACATGTAAGCCAGGCGCTCGGCCGGGTAGTCGACGTCCAGCGGCACATAGGCGCCACCGGCCTTGAGGATGGCCAGCAGGCCAACCAGCAGTTGCGGCGAGCGCTCGACGGCGATGGCCACGCAGGTGTCAGGGCCAACGCCCTTGTCGCGCAGGTAATGGGCCAGGCGGTTGGCCTGCTGATGCAGTTCGGCGTAGTCAAGGCTGCCGCCTTGCCAGGCCAGCGCAGTGCGCTCGGGGGTCAGGCGCGCTTGTTCGTTGAGCTGTTCGACCACCAGACGCTGCGGTACCGGCGCCGGGGCCTGGCCCCAGGCCAACAGTTGCTGACGGCCTTGCTCGTCCAGCAAGTCGACGTCGCCCACGGCCAGCTGCGGCTGTGCGCACACCTGTTCGAGCAGCGCCAGCAGGTGCTGGGACAGGCGCTTCACAGTGCCCTCGGCAAACAGTTCGGCGGCATAGTCGAAGGCCAGGCTCAGGCGGCCCTGGTGGTCTTCCTCGCTGTGCAGCTGCAGGTCGAACTTGGCTTCGCGGCTGTGCCATGGCAACTCTTCTGCCAGCAGGCCCGGCAGGCGGCGCAAGGCCGAGAGGTCGCGCTGCTGGTGGTTGAACATCACCTGGAACAGGCCTTGTTCACGGGCCTCGGGCAGCGCTTCGAGCAGTTGCTCGAACGGCAGGTGCTGGTGGGCCTGGGCATCGAGGGTGGCCTGGCGCACCTGGGCCAGCAGTGCGCTGAATGGCAGGCGGCCATCGAGTTGCGCACGCAGTACCTGGGTGTTGATGAAGAAGCCGACCATGCCCTGGGTTTCCTGGCGAGGGCGGTTGGCGTTCGGCACGCCGACGCGGATTTCCGCCTGGCCGGTGTAGCGGTGCAGCAGGCCTTGCCAGGCGGCCAGCAAGACCATGAACAGGCTGGCTTGCTGTTCGCGGGCCAGGCCTTTGAGGGCGTCGCTGAGCGCAGCCGGTACCTTGAGGTTCAGGCGTGCGGCGCGGCGAGTCTGCTGGGTGGAACGCGGCCGGTCGGGGTGCAGGTCGAGCACCGGCAGCGTACCGCCCAGGTGTGCCTTCCAGTAGTCCAGTTGACGGGCGCTTTCGCCGTCGGCCAGCCATTGGCGCTGCCAGCTGCCGTAGTCGGCGTAACCCAGCGGCAGCGGCGCCAGCGCGGCTTCCAGGCCCTGGCAGCGGGCCGCATACAGTTTGGCGAACTCGTCGAGCAGGATATTCAGCGACCAGCCATCGGCGACGATGTGGTGCAAGGTCACCCACAGTTGATGATCTTCATCGCCCAACTGCGCCAGGGTCACACGCAGCAGTGGCCCTTGGGTCAGATCGAACGGTTGCTGGGCTTCGGCTTCGCGGCGCTCGGCCACTTCGCTGGCCGTCAGCCCTTGCAGGTCCAGGCGCTGCAGATTGAAAGGCTGCTCGGGCAGGATGTGCTGCAGGGCCTGGCCATCTGCTTCGCTGAACACGGTGCGCAGTGCTTCGTGGCGCTGCACCAGCGCCTGGAACGCGCCTTCCAGCGCGGCCTGGTGCAGCTCGCCGCGCAGGTGCAGGCCGGCGGGAATGTTGTAGGCCGCCGAGTGCGGCTCCAGTTGCCACAGCAACCACAGGCGGTTTTGCGCCAGCGACTGCGCCAGCGCCTGGCCACGGTCGAGGGCCGCGACAGCTGCCGCGCCACCACCGCCCTGGGCGATGATCGCCGCCACAGCGGCGCTGTAGTCGGCCAGGGTCGGCGCTTCGAACAAGGTGCGCAGGTTCAGCGAGATACCCAGCTCATCGGCCAGGCGCGCGGTGACCTGGGTGGCGGCAATGGAGTTACCGCCCAGCAGCAGGAAATGGTCGTCGGCGGCGACCGCTTCGGCGTTGAGAATCTCGCGCCAGACGCCGGCGATGCGGGCCTGCAGGCCATCACCGGCTGCAGCGGTCTCGGCCGCTTCGGTAGCGCTCGGGAAACGCGCGTAGCAATCCAGGCTGCCGTCATTCATGCGCAGGCGGCACGCCGAACGTTGCAGCTTGCCGCTCGAGGTCTTCGGCAGCGCGCCCGGGTTGAGCAACAGGACCACCGCCGGCGCCTGGCGGCAGGCATCGGCGATGACCTGGCGCAAGGTCTTGATCAGCGCCTCGGGCTTGACCGCCTTCTGCACGTTGCGGCTGACTTCCACCGCCACGCCGATGCCCTCCTCGCCCTGATCGTCGACGGCGAACACTGCGACGCGGCCCTTGCGCAGCAGCTCGACTTCGCGCTCCAGGGTTTTTTCCAGGTCCTGCGGGTACAGGTTCTGGCCGCGCACGATGAGCATGTCCTTCAGGCGCCCAGTGACGAACACTTCGCCGTCGCGCATGAAGCCCAGGTCGCCAGTACGCAACCAGGTCTGGCCGTCCATGGCGACGAAGGTGCGGGCGCTGGCCTCGGGATTGCGCCAGTAGCCCAGGGCGATGCTTGGGCCACCGGCCCAGATCTCGCCCACCCGGTTGTCCTCCAGCACTTGCAGGCGCTGCGGCTCGACGATACGCACCGCATGGCCGGGTTGCGGGTAGCCGCAGCTCATCAGCACGCTGCCCTTGCCGGGTTCGGCGCGGTTGGCGGCAAACGCTTCGGCGTCGAGCTCCAGCGCACCGATGCCCTGGTCACGGCGGCTGCCGCTGACGAACAGGGTGGCTTCGGCCAGGCCATAGCTGGCGAAGAAGTTGCTGGGCGTGAAACCACAGGGGGCGAATTTTTCGGCGAAGGTCTCCAGGCTGTCCTGGCGGATGGGCTCGGAGCCGGAATAGGCCACACGCCAGCGGCTCAGGTCCAGGCCGGCCAGGGCCGCCTCACTGACCCGTTCGCTGCACAGGCGGTAGGCAAAGTCCGGCCCGCCGCTGATGGTCCCGCCGTATTCGCTGATCGCCTGCAACCAACGTTGCGGCCGTGCGAGGAAATAACCTGGCGACATCAGCACGCAGGGCACGCCGCTGAAAATCGGCTGCAGCAGCCCGCCGATCAGGCCCATGTCGTGGTACAGCGGCAGCCAGCTGACGATCACATCGTCGGGGTTGAGGTCGATGCCGAAGCCGTGGCGGATCAATTGCTCGTTGGCCACCAGGTTGCCGTGGCTGACCTGCACGCCCTTGGGCAGCGCGGTGGAACCGGAGGTGTACTGGAGAAAGGCGATGTCGTCGCCAGCCAGCGCAGGTTCGCGCCAGGCACTCGCCAACGTCGGGTCCAGGCCATCCACCGCCAGCAGTTCGGGGGCGTTGTCGGCGGCCAGGGCTGGCAGGCCCTGCAAACCGTCATGCAGCGCTGCCACAGTCAGCAGCAGGCGCGGCTCGGCATCGTCGATGATCGACAGCAGGCGCTCCTGGTGATGCTGGCGCGAAGACTCCGGCGGATAGGCCGGCACGGCAATCACGCCGGCATACAGGCAGCCAAAGAACGCCGCCACGTAATCGGGGCCGCTGGGGAACAGCAACACGGCACGGTCACCGAACGCGGCGCGGCTCTGCAAGGCGGCGGCGATGGTGCGCGCGCGCAGGTCCAGGTCGCGATAGCTGAGCACGGCCTGCTCGCCTGGAGCATCGGCCAAGAAGCGCAAGGCGATGCGGTCCGGGGTCTGTGCGGCGCGTTGCGCCAGGGCCTGGACCAGCGAGAGCGGGAGTTCGAAGGCGTCCGTCATGGGGTGTTCCTGCCAGTGTCTGGGTAAGTCGGGCCGGTTGCCCGCGCAAGGTCGGCGGGCAGCGTTCGGCGGCCGGATGTACAGAGGGGAACGGACGGGCGAGGGAAGAAATTACCGGGATGAGGCGGCTTTGTACGCAGCGAAAAGTGAACCGCGTCACGCTCGCCGGCTTAGAACTGAAACTAATAGATACTCATTAACTTTCGTATTTGACAATCATTATCATTCTGCATAGTTTGTCGCACGTCGTAGGAAGCTTCCCTGTGCGGGGTGCTCCTATTCCTCTCTGTGACAAGGTGATTTCCATGGCGGAACAACTATCCACAAGTAAGTGCGATTCACCATTACTCCAGGCATTCGTCGCCAATCGCAGCATCCTGGTCAAGATCGCGGCGCGCATCACCGGCTGCCGCTCACGCGCCGAAGACGTGGTGCAGGACGCGTTCTTCCGCCTCGGCGCCGCTCCGCAGATCACCTCGTCGTTCAAGGCGCAGCTGAGCTACCTGTTCCAGATCGTGCGCAACCTGGCCATCGACCATTACCGCAAACAGGCGATGGAGCTGAAGTATTCGGGCAGCGAGGAGGAAGGCTTGAACGTGGTCATCCAGAACGCGTCGCCCGAAGCGACGCACATCAACCTGGCGGCCCTCGAGCACATTGCCGAGGCGCTGAACGAGCTGCCCCAGCGCACCCGTTACGCTTTCGAGATGTACCGTTTGCACGGTGTGCCGCAAAAAGACATCGCCAAGGAGCTGGGCGTGTCGCCGACGCTGGTCAACTTCATGATCCGTGATGCGCTGGTGCACTGCCGCAAAACCGCCAGCCGCCAGGCCTGACCCAGCTGCCAGCGGCAAGCTGCAAGCTGCAAGCTGCAAGATGGATCAGCGCCGACCCGCTTTTCTCTTGCAGCTTGAAGCTTGCAGCTTGCCGCTCCAGGCCTAGGCCAGGCTGCAGCGGTCGAAGAACCGCTCCCGACCCAGGATCATCAACGCTGCACGTTTGTGCGGGAAGTCGAACTCCTTGTCGCAGTGGAAGCACTGGTCCCGCATGTAGCCGATCATCTTGCCGTTGTCGGCACGGGGCTCGGCCACCACCCGCTGAGTGCGCGGGTCATCCAGAAACAGGTAGTGCACCAGCGCCGACAGCCAGCTGGCGACCTTGTGCGGCCCCCGATGCGCCTGCTCACCCACCAGCATATGGATGCCACGGTCGTAGTCGTCGGCCTGATAGAACGGCGCGATGCGGTCTTCCTTGGCCCAATAAGCCTCGAAGTAGGCAAATGGCTGATCGTCGAAGCAGCCGATCAAGGTCACGGTGTGCGGGTCGGCTTGCAGCTTGGCCAGGTACTCCCGATGCTGCTCCAGCGACCCGCCCTCCTGCCAGAACTGCTCCACACGCGGATCGTTCTGCCAACGATTGAAGCGCTCCAGGTCCTGGTCGATCTCCAGGGTGCGCAGCGACACCCAGCTGCCCAGGCGCGCATCGAAGCGCCGATACACCTCGCCACGGGGCTTGGGTGCCCGGCGCGGGTGGCGCTTGCCATCGCTGAGCTGCATCTGTTGCGGGTATGCGCCCTTGACCGGCTGCGCCAGCCAGGGCTGTGGCGACTGCCAGAACATGGAGCGCTCGCACAGGTACACGCCTGGCTGCTGCGTGCTGAGCAACAGGCCACTGACGAGGGCCTCAGGGACAGCCTTCGGCAGGTGCCAGGCAAGGCGCTGGCAGGCTGGGTCACGCGACAACAACCAATAACAGGCGGCCCACAGGGCCTGCTCCGGGCGCTCGGGGCACAGGCGTTCAACATGCACCGCCAGAGTAGCGGCTGGCGCCAGGCGCACCTGGATCAGCGGGCGGCCCTCCAGGGTCAGGCTCAGGCACAGGTCGCCCTCTTCAGCGCTGAGGCTACGCCAGCGGGGCTGTGACAAGGGCTGCGAAGCGGCATCGAAAGGCATGGTCAGGGCTCACAGAAATGAATTGAAGGCTCGCTTCTGAAAACGTCATTGCAATCGGGGAATTTAGTCGTGGGGGGCTTGGACGGTGATCTGGTAAGGCTGGAAGATGCGGGTCAGCTCGCCGGTATCACGCAGGCGGCGCAGCAACGCGGCCAACTGCGCGTCGCTGATCGGCGCACCGGGGCGCAGCAGCGCATAGTGATGGTAGACCTGATCGATGCGCGTGGAGGCGATCAGCTGGCCCTGGCTGGCCGGGTTGCGCGCCAGGAAATCACTGAGGTACGAGCGCGTCACCAGCGCGATGTCGGCGCGGCCAGCCTGCACCATCAGCAGGTTGCTGTCGTGCGAATAGGTCAGCGTGGCGTTGTAGGCCTTGCGCAGGTAGTTGGGGTCCGGGTTGAAACGGGCGAATGCATAGTGGTAACCGTTGAACAGCGCCAGGCGCTTGCCGGCAAGGTCATCGAAATAGCGTTGGTCACGGCCATCGACCTGCTTGGCCACGAACACCTCGGCATCTTCCAGGCCCATGTCCACCGCCTGATGGGGTATTCGTTGCCAGCCCCACTGCGGGTTCTCGAAGATGGCCATGTCGGTGCGGCCTTGCTGGAAATCGCCAAAGCGCCGCTGGATCGATGTGGGCACCAGCACGAAGCGATAGTCTTGCTGCAGGCGGTTCAACGCGTCGACCAGTTGCGGCAGCAAGCCGGTGTCCGCGCCCTGCTCGGGGCGCACCGTATAAGGCGGAAAATGCGCGGCACCGATCTTCACCTTGATGGCGTCGGCTGCCCAGACCGGTGCCGCCAGCCATACAGCGGCCAGCATCAACAGGGTGGTCAAAGCCTTCAGGCCGGGCGCTGGAGTCAAGACGGACACTCATAACGGTTCATACCTGGATGCGCCTAAGCTAGGCGTTTTCCTGGCAAGGCACAACTGCTGGTTATGCCAAAGTGAGGGCATTTTGCCAGGGGATGCCGTGACGCCGGACATTGGCTACGCTGCTCTGGCATGTATGGCGAGGGAGCCTGGTATGGGCCACTGGTTGGTAATCGACCTGGAAGCCACCACCGACGACGGTGGCTGGCCGGTGACGGAGATGGAAATCATTGAAATCGGCGCCAGCCTGGTGACCCGTGAAGGCCGCGAAGTGGACCACTTCCAGCGCTTCGTGCGGCCCAGGCGGCGGCCGCAACTGACGCCGTTCTGCCGTGAACTGACTCATATCAGCCAGGCCAGCGTGGACAGCGCGGCGCCATTTCCCGAGGTATGGGCGCGTTTTGAGCGCTGGCTGGGGCACCACCGTGGGCAATTGCAGGCCTGGGTCAGCTGGGGTGATTACGATCGCCAGCAATTGCTTCAGGAATGGCAGCAACATGAGCTCGACAGCCTGTTGCACAACCTGCCGCATATCAACCTCAAGCAGCGCTTCGCCAAGGCTCGTCACCTGCAGCGTCCGATGGGCCTGAACGGTGCCCTGCAACTGGCCGGCATGCACTTTTGCGGGCAACAGCACCGGGCGCTGGAGGATGCCCGCAATACCGCGCGGCTATTGCCCTTGAGCCTGCCGGGCATTTGAGCGCAGGCCACCTGAAAGCAGATGACGAGGCGGATGGGCTTGGGCATACTGGCCAGCCCTTTTTCATTCCTCTTTTTCAGGAGTCGCCCCATGTTCAAGGTCAACGAGTACTTCGATGGTACCGTCAAGTCGATCGCCTTCGAAGGCACTGAAGGCCCGGCCACCGTCGGTGTCATGGCACCGGGCGAATACGAGTTCGGCACCGCCAAGCGCGAAATCATGCACGTGGTTTCCGGTGCGCTGACCGTCAAGCTGCCAGGCAGCGACAACTGGGAAACCTTCAACGCTGGCGACAAGTTCAATGTGGCTGCCGACAGCAAGTTCCAGCTCAAGGTAGCGGTAGACACTGCCTACCTGTGCGAGTACCGCGACTAAGCGCTGCCTGCACCGGCCTCATCGCCGGCAAGCCGACTCCCACAGCTACCGCGCTGCTCTCAAGGCCAGCGCTAACCCTGGAGGGAGCCGGCTTGCCGGCGATGGTGGCAACGCTATCGCAACAGAAACTCCGCAACCTGCTCAGCCGCCGCCTGCAAATGCTGCTCATGGCTGAACCCCGAGGCTTTCAGCGGCTTCAGGTCATGGTCGCCTGCCACCAGCCAGCTGACCTCGATCGACGGTGACAGCGCATACCCCTGCACCGCCTCACGATTGCCCAGCGCATCCCGCTCGCCCTGCACGATCAACGTCGGCGTCTGCAAGCCCGCCAAATGCTCGACCCTCGGTTTTTCCGGTTTGCCCACGGCATAGAACGGATAACCCAGGCACACCAGCGCGTCAGCACCCAACTCGTCAGCCAGCAGGCTGGCCATGCGCCCGCCCATTGACTTGCCGCCAATCGCCAGCTTGCCCGTGACCAAAGGTCGCACCTGCCGGTACACCTCGCGCCAGCATTCGAGCAGCACCTTCTGTGGATTGGGTGGCCGCTTGCCACCCCCTGCCCTGCGCTCGGCCATGTAGGGGAACTCGAAGCGAACCACCCCGACGCCAAGCGCCGCCAGCCTTTGCGCCATTTCGTCCATGAACCCGCTGTCCATTGGCGCGCCAGCGCCATGGGCCAGGATCAGGCACGCCGCCGCACTGCCATCTTGCAGCGTGTGCGGCGGATTGCAGTGCAAGCCTGGGACATTTCCGATCTTCGCCCATTGATCCCCGTCAATACCGGCACGTTGCCCATTAATCATGCTTGCCTCGCTGTAAAGCCTGCCAATAACCGTGGATGGGAACCCATACATGAACACAACCAGCAGTACCGCCTATAACTATAAGGTGGTCCGCCAATTCGCCATCATGACGGTGGTGTGGGGAATCGTCGGGATGGGGCTCGGCGTCTTCATCGCCGCCCAGCTCGCCTGGCCTTCCCTGAATTTCGACCTCCCCTGGACCAGCTTCGGCCGTCTGCGCCCACTGCATACCAATGCGGTGATCTTCGCGTTCGGCGGCTGCGCACTGTTCGCCACCTCCTATTATTCGGTGCAACGCACCTGCCAGACCACCCTGTTCGCACCCGGCCTAGCCGCGTTCACCTTCTGGGGCTGGCAACTGGTCATCCTGCTGGCGGCCATCACCCTGCCGCTGGGTTACACCAGCTCCAAGGAATATGCCGAGCTGGAATGGCCGATCGACATCCTGATCACGATTGTCTGGGTCTGCTACGCCATCGTGTTCTTCGGGACCCTGATCAAGCGCACCACCAAGCATATCTACGTCGGCAACTGGTTCTTCGGCGCCTTCATCCTGACCGTGGCCATGCTGCACATCATCAACAACCTGGAGCTGCCGGTCAGCCTGACCAAGTCGTACTCAGTCTACGCGGGGGCCACCGACGCCATGGTGCAGTGGTGGTACGGCCACAACGCCGTGGGCTTCTTCCTCACTGCAGGCTTCCTGGGGATGATGTACTACTACGTGCCCAAGCAGGCCGAGCGCCCGGTGTATTCCTATCGCCTGTCGATCGTGCACTTCTGGGCGCTGATCACCCTGTACATCTGGGCAGGCCCCCATCACCTGCACTACACCGCGCTGCCCGACTGGGCGCAGTCGCTGGGCATGGTGATGTCGCTGATCCTGCTGGCCCCCAGCTGGGGCGGCATGATCAACGGCATGATGACCCTGTCCGGCGCCTGGCACAAACTGCGCAGCGACCCGATCCTGCGCTTTCTCGTGGTATCCCTGGCGTTCTACGGCATGTCCACCTTCGAAGGCCCGATGATGGCCATCAAGACGGTCAACGCCCTGTCCCACTACACCGACTGGACCATCGGCCACGTGCATGCCGGCGCCCTCGGCTGGGTGGCGATGATCTCGATCGGCGCGCTTTACCACACCATCCCGCAAGTGTTCGGCAAGGCACGCATGTACAGCATCGGCCTGATCAACGCGCACTTCTGGCTGGCCACCATCGGCACCGTGCTGTACATCGCCTCGATGTGGGTCAACGGCATCGCCCAGGGCCTGATGTGGCGCGCGGTGAACAGCGACGGCACGCTCACCTACTCGTTCGTGGAAACCCTGGTGGCCAGCCACCCGGGCTTCATCGTGCGTTTCGTCGGTGGCGCGATCTTCCTCAGTGGCATGTTCCTGATGGCCTGGAACACCTGGCGCACCATCCGTGCACCGGCCGCCGAGGCCGCCCCTGCCAACGCCCAGCTGGCCTGAGGAGACTTGCCTTATGAAACATGAAGTCATCGAGAAAAACGTTGGCCTGCTGGCCCTGTTGATGGTGTTCGCCGTCAGCATCGGCGGCCTGACCCAGATCGTCCCGCTGTTCTTCCAGGACGTCACCAACAAGCCGGTCGAAGGCATGAAGCCTTACACCGCGCTGCAGCTTGAAGGCCGCGACATCTACATCCGCGAAGGTTGCGTGGGCTGCCACTCGCAGATGATCCGCCCATTCCGCGCCGAGACCGAGCGCTACGGCCACTATTCGGTCGCGGGTGAAAGCGTGTGGGACCACCCGTTCCTGTGGGGCTCAAAACGCACCGGCCCGGACCTGGCCCGGGTCGGTGGGCGCTACTCCGACGACTGGCACCGCGCCCACCTGTACAACCCGCGCAACGTGGTACCGGAGTCGAAGATGCCGTCCTACCCATGGCTGGTCGGCCAGCAGGTCGACAACAGCCACACCGACACCAAGATGCGCACCCTGCGCACGCTGGGGGTGCCATACACCGACCAGGACATTGCCGGTGCGCGTGATGCAGTCAAAGGCAAGACCGAAATGGACGCCCTGGTCGCCTACCTGCAGGTGCTCGGCACCGCGATCAAGAACAAGAGGTAAGAGCGATGGAAATGGATATCGGCATGATCCGTGGCGTGGGCACCCTGGTGGTGATGATTGCCTTCATCGGCCTGTCGCTGTGGGTTTTCAACCGCCGCCGCGACCATGATTTCGCCGAAGCGCGCCTGCTGCCCTTCGTCGACGACCGCCTGCCCCCTGCCGGGCAGGACACTGGCATGAGGAGTAATCCCCAATGACTACCTTCTGGAGTACGTACATCTGCGTACTGACCATCGGCAGCCTGATCGGCCTGACCTGGCTGCTGCTGTCGACCCGCAAGGGCCAGAGCAGCAACACCACCGACCAGACCATGGGGCACAGCTTCGACGGCATCGAGGAGTACGACAATCCGCTGCCCAAGTGGTGGTTCTGGCTGTTCGTCGGCACCCTGGTGTTCGCCGTGGGCTATCTGATTCTCTACCCGGGCCTGGGCAACTGGAAGGGCGTTCTGCCCGGCTACGAGAACGGTTGGACCGGCGCGAACGAATGGCAGAAAGAAATGGACAAGGCCGACGCCCGGTTCGGCCCGATCTTCGCCAAGTACGCCGCCATGCCGGTCGAGGAAGTGGCCAAGGACCCGCAGGCCTTGAAGATGGGCGGCCGTCTGTTCGCTTCCAACTGCTCGGTGTGCCACGGCTCGGATGCCAAAGGCGCCTATGGTTTTCCCAACCTGACCGACAACGACTGGCGCTGGGGTGGCGAGCCCGAAACCATCAAGGCGTCGATCATGAATGGACGCCACGGCGTGATGCCGGCCTGGGCTGAGGTGATCGGCGAACAGGGCGTGGCGGATGTAGCCGCCTATGTGCTGACGAACCTTGATGGCCGCAGCCTGCCGGAAGGGGCCAAGGCTGATGTGGCCCGGGGCAAGGAGATTTTCGCCGGCAACTGCGTGGCCTGCCACGGGCCCGAGGGCAATGGCACCCCGGCCATGGGCGCGCCAAACTTGAACCATCCGCAGGCGTTCATCTACGGTTCGAGCTTTGCCCAGCTGCAGCAGACCATTCGCTATGGCCGCCAGGGGCAGATGCCCGCCCAGGCGGAAATTCAGGGCAATGACAAGGTGCATCTGCTGGCCGCTTATGTGTACAGCCTTTCGCAAGGTGGTATGACTGAAACCGTGACTGCCAAGTAACACCCCGGGGCCGCAAAGCGGCCCCGGCATTCCCCGCCCCGCCCCCGCCTTGCACCCCCTCCGAACAGAACTAAGCTTGTTGGCACAGTTGCCTTCGCTGTCGATCCAGCGCAGCAGACGCGGTGCATCGCCTGACACCGCCCGCAAAAAAAGCTTGACCGATCGATCAGAAAAAGGCGAAAAACGGTACACATTACAAATATTTATTTGTGTACAATCGCCCAGACCCTACTGCCGTGGGACACCGGCAAAAGGGCCCGGACACGGGTCGGCGCAGGGCTCCTTGCGTTGCCATAACCCTGGCGGTTATCGATACTGGCGCCGATTTTTCAACCAACAAGAACACCAAAACCGTGGAACCTTAGAATGAGCACAGCAATCAGTCCGACTGCTTATAACTATAAGGTCGTCCGCCAGTTCGCCATCATGACGGTGGTCTGGGGGATCCTTGGCATGGGCCTGGGCGTTTTCATCGCCTCGCAGCTGGTGTGGCCGCAACTGAACCTGGACCTGCCCTGGACCAGCTTCGGCCGCCTGCGCCCCTTGCACACCAACCTGGTTATCTTCGCCTTCGGCGGCTGTGCGTTGTTCGGCACCAGCTACTACGTGGTGCAGCGAACCTGCCAAACCCGGCTGATCTCCGACAGCATGGCCGCCTTCACCTTCTGGGGTTGGCAGGCCGTCATCGTCGGCGCGCTGATCACCTTGCCGATGGGCTACACCACCACCAAGGAATACGCCGAGCTCGAGTGGCCACTGGCGATCCTGCTGGCCATCGTCTGGGTCACCTACGGGCTGGTGTTCTTCGGCACCATCGTCAAGCGCAAGACCAAGCACATCTACGTCGGCAACTGGTTCTATGGCGCCTTCATCGTGGTTACCGCGATGCTGCACATCGTCAACCACATCTCGCTGCCGGTGAGCCTGTTCAAGTCGTACTCGGCCTACTCCGGCGCCACCGACGCCATGATCCAGTGGTGGTACGGCCATAACGCCGTGGGCTTCTTCCTCACCACCGGCTTTCTGGGGATGATGTACTACTTCGTGCCCAAGCAGGCCGAGCGGCCGATCTACTCGTATCGCCTGTCGATCGTCCACTTCTGGGCGCTGATCACCCTGTACATCTGGGCAGGCCCGCACCACCTGCACTACACCGCGCTGCCCGACTGGGCGCAATCGCTGGGCATGGTGATGTCGATCATCCTCCTGGCACCGAGCTGGGGCGGCATGATCAACGGCATGATGACGCTGTCCGGCGCCTGGCACAAACTGCGCACCGACCCGATCCTGCGCTTCCTCGTGGTATCCCTGGCGTTCTACGGCATGTCCACCTTCGAAGGCCCGATGATGGCCATCAAGACCGTGAACTCGCTGTCGCACTACACCGACTGGACCATCGGCCACGTACATGCCGGCGCGCTCGGCTGGGTGGCGATGATCTCGATCGGCGCCGTGTACCACATGATCCCGCGCCTGTATGGCCGTGAACAGATGCACAGCGTGGGCCTGATCAACGCGCACTTCTGGCTGGCGACCATCGGCACCGTGCTGTACATCGCCTCGATGTGGGTCAACGGCATCACCCAAGGCCTGATGTGGCGCGCCATCAACGATGACGGCACGCTGACCTACTCCTTCGTCGAAGCGTTGCAGGCCAGCCACCCGGGCTACATCGTCCGCGCACTGGGCGGTGCGTTCTTCGCCTCCGGCATGCTGCTGATGGCTTACAACGTGCTGCGTACCGTACGCGCCGCCAACCCGGCAGAAGCGGATGAAGCCGCCAAGATCGTCGTTGTGGGAGCCCACTGATGAAGCATGAAGCTGTCGAGAAGAACATCGGCCTGCTGGCCTTCTTCATGGTCATCGCCGTGAGCGTCGGTGGCCTCACCCAGATCGTCCCGCTGTTCTTCCAGGACGTCACCAACAAACCCGTCGAAGGCATGAAGCCGCGCACCGCGCTGGAAGTCGAAGGCCGCGACATCTACATCCGCGAAGGTTGCGTAGGCTGCCACTCGCAGATGATCCGCCCGTTCCGCGCCGAAACCGAGCGCTACGGCCACTACTCGGTGGCTGGTGAAAGCGTGTGGGACCACCCGTTCCTGTGGGGCTCCAAGCGCACTGGCCCGGACCTGGCCCGCGTCGGTGGCCGCTACTCCGATGACTGGCACCGCGCACACCTGTACAACCCGCGCAACGTAGTGCCGGAGTCGAAAATGCCGGCCTACCCGTGGCTGGTGGAGAACACGCTCGACGGCAAGGACACCGCGAAGAAGCTGGAAGTGCTGCGTACCCTTGGCACGCCGTACACCGATGCCGACATCGCCGGTGCCCGCGACGCGGTCAAGGGCAAGACCGAAATGGACGCACTGGTCGCGTACCTGCAGGGTCTTGGCACCATCATCAAAAGCAAACGGTGACGCTGATGGATATCGGGATGATTCGCGGCCTGGGCACCGTCGTGGTGATGGTGGCCTTCGTGGGCCTGGCGCTGTGGGTGTTCAACCCACGGCGCAAGCAGGAGTTCGACGAGGCGACCCAACTGCCGTTCGCCGATGACCCCGAGGCCAAAACGCACGTCGAGCAAGCGCAAGCAAAAGCTTCTGGGAGCAAACAACAATGACAACCTTCTGGAGTCTGTACGTCACCGTCCTGACCCTGGGCACCATCTTCGCATTGACCTGGCTGCTGCTGTCGACCCGCAAGGGCCAGCGCGAAGAGGTCACCGACGAAACCGTCGGGCATGCCTTCGATGGCATCGAGGAATACGACAACCCGCTGCCCAAATGGTGGTTCTGGCTGTTCGTCGGCACCATCATCTTTGCCCTCGGCTACCTGGTGCTGTACCCGGGCCTGGGCAACTGGAAAGGCGTGTTGCCAGGGTATTCGTACCTGGATAACGACAAGCAGACCGAGTTCACCAACGGTCAGCCCGGCTGGACCGGCGTACACGAGTGGGAGAAGGAAATGGCCAAGGCCGATGCCCGCTTCGGGCCGATCTTCGCCAAGTACGCGGCCATGCCTATCGAGGAAGTGGCCAAGCAGCCGCAAGCACTGAAGATGGGTGCGCGGCTGTTCGCTTCCAACTGCTCGGTGTGCCACGGCTCCGACGCCAAGGGCGCCTATGGCTTCCCCAACCTCACCGACAACGACTGGCGTTGGGGTGGCGAGCCGGAGACCATCAAGGCCACCATCATGGGCGGCCGCCATGGCGTGATGCCGGCATGGGCGCAAGTGATTGGCGAACAAGGTGTGGCCGACGTGTCAGCCTTCGTGATCAGCAAGCTCGATGGCCGCAGCCTGCCCGAGGGGGCCAAGGCCGATGTCGAGAACGGGCAGAAGATCTTCGCCGCCAATTGCGTGGCGTGCCATGGCCCTGAAGGCAAGGGCACACCCGCCATGGGAGCGCCGAACCTGACCCACCCGCAGGCATTCATCTACGGTTCGAGCTTCGCTCAATTGCAACAGACCATCCGTTATGGCCGCCAGGGCCAGATGCCGGCGCAGGAGCAACTGCAGGGCAATGACAAAGTGCACCTGCTGGCGGCTTATGTGTACAGCCTGTCGCATCAAGGGCAGGAGCCTGAAAAGGCCGAGTGAGGCCTGCACTGTCGCTATCGCCGGCATGCCGGCTGCCACAGTCACCCCGTGAACTCAGGTTCGCTGGGGCCGCTGTGGGGGCCGGCTAGCCGGCGATAGCGCCGGTAGATTCAGCGCCGCATGACCTGGATCAATTGACACCCGCCTTAACACGATAAACACCACGAAACCAACGCGACTAAAGGTCGCAGATCGACCCCGGCGTGCCATCAGCGGCGTATCATGGGTCGCAGCGCTAGCAGAATGCGCGAGACTGCGGCCGGCACGCACTGGCCGCGGCATTTCTCCACTGCCGTGGGACTTGATGATGAGCAAGCACATTCCGGTACATGACGTCACCCCGCCTGCCAGCAAAGGGAAGGATTCCGTCGACCTCTACGCCTCTCGCGAGAAAATCTACACCCGCGCCTTCACCGGCCTGTTCCGCAGGTTGCGGATGGTCGGCGGGGCAGCGCTGTTCATTCTGTACTTCGGCACGGTGTGGCTGAACTGGGGCGGGCATCAGGCGGTATGGTGGAACCTGCCTGAGCGCAAGTTCTACATCTTCGGCACCACCATCTGGCCGCAAGACTTCATCCTGCTCTCGGGCATCCTGATAGTCGCCGCCTTTGGCCTGTTCTTCGTCACCGTGTACGCCGGCCGCGTGTGGTGCGGCTACACCTGCCCGCAAAGCGTGTGGACATGGATCTTCATGTGGTGCGAAAAGGTCACCGAAGGCGACCGCAACCAGCGCATGAAGCTTGACCGGGCCCCGATGAGTGCCAACAAGTTCGTGCGCAAATTCACCAAGCACAGCCTGTGGCTGCTGATCGGTTTCGTCACCGGCATGACCTTCGTCGGCTACTTCTCGCCGATTCGCGAACTGGTCATCGAATTCTTCACCGGCCAGGCCGATGGCTGGGCCTACTTCTGGGTCGGCTTTTTCACCCTGGCCACCTACGGCAACGCCGGCTGGTTGCGCGAGCAGGTGTGCGTGTACATGTGCCCCTACGCCCGCTTCCAGAGCGTGATGTTCGACAAGGACACACTGATCGTCTCCTACGACCCGCGCCGCGGCGAAACCCGCGGCCCGCGCAAGAAGGACACGGACTACAAGGCCCAGGGCCTCGGCGACTGCATCGACTGCACCATGTGCGTACAGGTCTGCCCCACCGGCATCGACATCCGCGATGGCTTGCAGATCGAGTGCATCGGCTGCGCTGCCTGCATCGACGCGTGCGACAGCATCATGGACAAGATGAACTACCCCAAAGGCCTGATCAGCTATACCACCGAGCACAACCTGTCGGGGCAGAAAACCCACATGCTGCGCCCAAGGCTGATCGGCTACGCGCTGGTGCTGCTGGTGATGATCGGCGCCTTGGCCACCGCCTTCGCCACCCGCTCGCTGGTGGGCTTCGACGTCAGCAAGGACCGCGTGCTGTACCGCGAGAACGCCCAGGGCCGGATCGAGAACGTGTACAGCCTCAAGGTCATGAACAAGGACCAGCGTGACCACGTCTACGTGCTGGACGCCGCCGGCCTGCCTGACCTGCGGCTCGAAGGCCAGCGGGAAATCCGCGTGGCCGCCGGCGATATCGTCAGCCTGCCGGTGCAGTTGTCGGTCGCCCCCGAAAAACTGCCTTCGACCACCAACGAAATCACCTTCACCCTCAAAAGCGCCGATGACAGCGCTGCCGAGGTCCAAGCCAAGAGCCGCTTCATCGGCCCACAGATCCGCTGAGAGAGAACGCGAACCATGCCTGCCGCCACCGCCACCAGCCCCTGGTACAAGCACCTCTGGCCCTGGATCATCATCGGCATCCTCACCACCTCGGTGTGCCTGAGCCTGACCATGGTCAGCATCGCCGTGAACAACCCGGACAACCTGGTCAACGACAACTACTACGAAGCCGGCAAAGGCATCAACCGCTCGCTGGACCGTGAGTTGCTGGCGCACAACCTGGGTTTGCAGGCCAGCGTGCACCTGGACGAACTGACGGGCGGAGTGGACCTGCGCCTGACCGGTAGCAGCGACCCGAAGCGCCTGGAGCTGAACCTGATTTCCCCCACCCAGCCAGAGAAGGACCGCAAGGTGCTGCTGAGCCGGGTCGAGGCGGGGCGCTATGTGGGGCAGCTGGAGGACAAGGTCGACGGGCGCCGCTTCGTCGAACTGCTGGGTAGCGAAAACGGCCAGGTGTGGCGCTTGTTCGAGGAGGAAAAGGTGGCGCACGGTGTGACCTTGCAGCTGGGTGATGAAGCAATCCAGGGCGCTGAACACCTGTAGCCACGCGCCGGCCAGCCCTATATGCAAGGCAATGATGTGATGACCCAGCCCACCCCCTGCTACCACTGCGCCCTGCCCGTCCCCACTGGCAGCCGCTTCACCGCCATGGTCCTTGGTCAGCCCCGGCAGTTCTGCTGCCCCGGCTGCCAGGCCGTGGCCGAGGCAATCGTCGCCGGTGGCCTGGAACACTACTACCAGCACCGCAGCGAAAACAGCGCCAACCCCGAGGCCCTGCCCAAGCAGTTGCAGGACGAACTGGCCCTGTACGACCGTAGCGACGTGCAAAAAACCTTCGTCCACCACCAGGGCGAGCTGGCCGAAACCACCCTGCTGGTCGAAGGCATCAGCTGCGCCGCCTGCGGCTGGCTGATCGAAAAGCACTTGCGCAACCTGCCCGGGGTGGCCGACGCACGCCTTAACCTGTCCAACCATCGCCTGCTGCTCAGCTGGGAAGACCAACGCCTGCCGCTCTCGCGATTGTTGGCCGAGCTGCGCCAGATCGGCTACGCCGCCCACCCTTACCAACCCGACCAGGCCGCCGAACAACTGGCCCGAGAAAACCGAAGTGCCTTGCGCAGGCTGGGCGTGGCCGGGCTGCTGTGGTTCCAGGCAATGATGGCCACCATGGCCACCTGGCCGGAATTCAACATCGACCTGTCGCCCGAGCTGCACACCATCCTGCGCTGGGTGGCGCTGTTTCTTACCATCCCGATCGTGTTCTACAGCTGCGCGCCGTTCTTCAAAGGGGCTGCCCGCGACCTGCGCACCCGCCACCTGACCATGGACGTGTCGGTATCGCTGGCCATCGCCCTGGCCTTCGGTGCCGGCATCTGGACAGCCGTTACCGGCAGTGGCGAGCTGTATTTCGACACCGTGGGCATGTTCGCACTGTTCCTGCTCACCGGCCGCTACCTTGAACGCCGCGCCCGAGAGCGCACGGCGGCGGCCACTGCGCAACTGGTCAACCTGCTGCCGGCCTCCTGCCTGCGCCTGGACAGCCTTGGCCGCAGCGAGCGCATCCTGCTCAGCGAACTGCACTGCGGCGACACCGTGCAGGTGCTGCCCGGTGCGGTGATCCCGGCTGACGGGCGCATTGTCGAGGGCCGTTCCAGCGTCGACGAGTCGCTGTTGACCGGTGAGTACCTGCCGCAACCGCGGCGGGTCGGCGATCGGGTCACCGGCGGCACCCTGAATGTCGAAAGCCTGCTGAACGTGGAAATCGAAGCACTCGGCCAGGCGTCGCGACTGTCGGCCATCGTCCGCCTGCTGGAACGCGCGCAGACGGAAAAACCACGCCTGGCGCAGATTGCCGACCGTGCCTCGCAGTGGTTTTTGCTGTTCACGCTGGTGGCCGCCATCGTCATCGGCCTGTGGTGGTGGCACCTGGACCCGACACGGGCGTTCTGGATTGTCCTGGCCATGCTGGTAGCCACCTGCCCCTGCGCGCTCTCGCTGGCCACCCCTACTGCACTGACCGCCGCCACCGGTACGCTGCACAAGCTCGGCCTGCTGGTCACCCGCGGTCACGTGCTCGAAGGCCTCAACCAAATCGACACGGTCATTTTCGACAAGACCGGCACGCTCACCGAGGGCCGCCTGACCCTGCGCAGCATTCGCCCGTTGGGCGCGGTGGCCGCCGACCGCTGCCTGGCGCTTGCCGCCGCCCTGGAAAACCGTTCCGAACACCCCATCGCCCGCGCCTTCGGCCGCAATGCCGAGCCCGCGGACGAGGTGCAAACGGTGCCCGGGCTGGGCCTGGAAGGGCTGGTCGGCGGGCAGCGCCTGCGCATCGGCCAGCCCACATTCGTTTGCGCCCTCAGCGGCGCGGAAATCCCGACTGTCCCGGAACCTCGCGGTCAATGGCTGCTGCTGGGCGACCGCCAAGGCCCGCTGGCCTGGTTCGGCCTGGACGATCGCCTGCGCGAGGACGCCCCTGCCCTGCTGGCGGCATGCAAGGCGCGTGGCTGGCGCACCCTGCTGCTGTCGGGCGACAGCTCGCCGATGGTCGCCGAGGTGGCCGCCCAGCTGGGTATCGACCAGGCCATTGGCGGCCTGCGCCCGGACGACAAGCTGGACCGGCTCAAGGCCCTGCAGACCGCCGGGCGCAAGGTGCTGATGCTGGGTGACGGGGTCAACGATGTGCCGGTGCTGGCCGCCGCTGATATCAGCATTGCCATGGGCAGTGCCACCGACCTTGCCAAGACCAGTGCCGATGCCGTGCTGCTGAGCAACCGCCTGCAAGCGCTGGTACATGCCTTCGACCTGGCCCGCCGCACCCGCCGCAACATCCTTGAGAACCTGCTTTGGGCGACCCTGTATAATGGCCTCATGCTGCCGTTCGCCGCGCTCGGCTGGATCACCCCGGTATGGGCCGCTGTCGGCATGTCGGTCAGCTCGCTGATCGTGGTCCTCAATGCCCTGCGCCTGACCCGGCTGCCTGGCGTGGCGGCCAGGGCCAGCGCCCCACAACCTGCCATTGCCTGATCAGGAGCCGCCCATGCCAGCCCTCTATGTCATGATCCCGGCCGCCCTGCTGCTCGTTGGCGTCGCGGTGTACATCTTTTTCTGGGCGGTGGACAGCGGCCAGTACGACGACCTTGAAAGCCCTGCCCACAGCATCCTGTTCGACGACCAGGACCCCCGCCACCAGGCTGCCGTCACCCCCGAGCCCGCCGAGCCGCAAGACAAGGACCAACCACCCCGTGCCTGACCTGCTTCCCCTGCTTGGCTCCGCGCTGGTCCTCGGCCTGCTGGGCGGCGGCCACTGCCTGGGCATGTGCGGCGGCCTGATGGGCGCGCTGACGCTGGCCATCCCGCCGGAGCAACGCGGCCGGCGCCTGCGTCTGCTGCTGGCGTACAACGTCGGGCGTGTTCTCAGCTATGCCTGCGCCGGCCTGCTGCTGGGCCTGGCCGGCTGGGCCGTAGCCAGCAGCCCTGCTGCCCTGGCACTGCGGGTGGTGGCCGCGTTGCTGCTGATCGCCATGGGCTTGTACCTGGCCGGGTGGTGGAGCGGGCTGACACGCATCGAAGCACTGGGCCGGGGGCTGTGGCGGCGTATCCAGCCCGTGGCTTCGCGCCTGTTGCCGGTCTCCAGCCTGCCCCGGGCCCTGCTGCTTGGCGCGCTGTGGGGCTGGCTGCCGTGCGGGCTGGTGTACAGCACCCTGCTGTGGGCAGCCAGCCAAGGCAACGCGGGGTACAGCGCGGCCCTGATGCTGGCATTCGGGCTGGGTACCTGGCCAGTGCTGCTGGCCACAGGGCTGGCGGCGGAGCGGGTCAACACCCTGTTACGGCGGCGCAGCGTACGCATGGCAGGCGGACTGCTGGTCATCCTGTTCGGCCTGTGGACCCTGCCGGGGCCGCACCAGCATTGGTTGATGGGGCACTGACCGGGCTGCTGCACAGCGGCCCCCATAGCGCTTGACACAAATCAACACAGATTCCTACAGACGGCCATAGACTCCGGGGCACTGCTGCTCATTCCGGGGACCGCCCACATGCTCGAAGATCTACGCTGGGATGCCGACCTGATCCGCCGCTACGATCTGGCCGGCCCGCGCTACACCTCCTACCCGACTGCGGTGCAACTGCACAGCGAAGTCGGCTCGTTCGACCTGCTCCACGCCCTGCGCGAAAGCCGCCGGGCCGTGCGCCCGCTGTCTGTATACGTGCATGTGCCGTTCTGCGCCAACATCTGCTACTACTGCGCCTGCAACAAGGTGATCACCAAGGACCGTGCCCGAGCCGCACCCTACCTGCAGCGCCTGGAACATGAAATCCAGCTGATCGCCTGCCACCTGGACCCTAAACAGCGTGTTGAACAACTGCACCTGGGGGGCGGCACGCCGACCTTCCTCAGCCATGTGGAACTGCGCCAGCTGATGGCCACCCTGCGCCAGCACTTCAACCTGCTGGACGATGATTCCGGCGACTACGGCATCGAACTGGACCCGCGCGAGGCCGACTGGTCGACCATGGGCCTGCTGCGCGAACTGGGCTTCAACCGGGTGAGCCTCGGCGTGCAGGACCTGGACCCTGCGGTGCAGCGCGCGATCAACCGCCTGCAGAGCCTGGAGCAGACCCGCACCCTGATCGAGGCGGCGCGCACCTTGCAGTTCCGCTCGGTCAGCCTGGACCTGATCTACGGCTTGCCCAAGCAGACCCCGGAGGGCTTCGCCCGTACCATCGAGGAGGTGATCCGCCTGCAGCCTGACCGCATCTCGGTCTTCAACTATGCCCACCTGCCTGAGCGCTTCATGCCGCAACGGCGTATCGACAGCAACGACCTGCCGGCCCCGGCTGCCAAGCTGGAGATGCTCCGGGCCACCATCGAGCAACTCACCACCGCCGGCTATCGCTACATCGGCATGGACCACTTCGCCCTGCCCGACGACGAGCTGGCCGTCGCCCAGGAAGAAGGCACCCTGCAGCGCAACTTCCAGGGCTACACCACCCACGGCCACTGCGACCTGATCGGCCTGGGGGTTTCGGCAATCAGCCAGATCGGCGACCTGTACTGCCAGAACAGCAGCGACCTCATCACCTATCAGGACGCGCTCTCCGGCTCGCAGCTGGCCACCCAGCGCGGCTTGCTGTGCAATCACGATGACCGCGTGCGACGCGCAGTGATCCAGCAACTGATCTGCCACTTCGAACTCGACTTCGAGCCTATCGAAAGCGCCTTCACCATCGATTTTCGCGGCTATTTCAACGACCTTTGGCCAGCGCTGCTGAACATGCAACGGGACGGCCTGATCCGCCTCGATGAACAGGGCATCCGCATCCTGCCGGCCGGGCGTCTGCTGGCACGCTCGGTCTGCATGGTGTTCGACGCGTACCTGGCGATGCATGACCGTCAGCGTTTTTCGCGAGTGATCTAGCCAGGCGAACCCTCGACCGTGTGGACAAGCCCGCTTGCCAGGCACACTATGGGCAATGACGGACCCCCGGCATGATGCAGCTGGGGTTCGGCCGAGGCGCATCATCCTCGCGCACGCTGGCCTACACCCTATGCCGTAGGTTACCCTTACGACTTATGTGTGCTTTCCCACAAGGATCGATTCAAATGTCCGAGCCAGTCAAACTGCGCGCCCACGGCCAGGCCCATTGCAAGGATTGCAGCCTGGCACCCCTGTGCCTGCCTCTTTCGCTCAACCTGGAAGACATGGATGCACTGGATGAAATCGTCAAACGCGGGCGCCCGCTGAAAAAAGGCGAGTTTCTGTTCCGACAGGGTGACAATTTCGGCTCGGTTTACGCCGTACGTTCCGGCGCCCTCAAGACGTTCAGCCTGAGCGACAGCGGTGAGGAGCAGATCACCGGCTTCCATCTGCCCAGCGAACTGGTCGGGCTGTCCGGCATGGACACTGAAGCCTACCCGGTCTCGGCTCAGGCGCAGGAAACCACCTCGGTCTGTGAAATCCCGTTCGAGGGGCTCGATGAGCTGTCTGTGCAACTCCCCCAGCTGCGCCGCCAGCTGATGCGGGTGATGAGCCGTGAAATCCGCGACGACCAGCAGATGATGCTGTTGCTGTCGAAAAAGACCGCCGATGAGCGCATTGCCACCTTCCTGGTCAACCTGTCGGCACGCTTCCGCGCCCGCGGCTATTCGGCCAACCAGTTCCGCCTGAGCATGTCGCGCAACGAAATCGGCAATTACCTGGGCTTGGCCGTTGAAACCGTGTCGCGGGTGTTCACCCGCTTCCAGCAGAACGGCCTGCTGCGCGCCGAGGGCAAGGAAGTGCACATTCTTGATCCGATCCAGTTGTGTGCGCTGGCCGGTGGTGCGATGGAGGCCTGAAAGGCTGCTTGAAAAAGGTATACTGGCGCATTCGTTTTTCAGGATACCTGCAACAATGCACAGCGAAGCCTTCGACCTCAAAGCCCTGATCCGCCCGGTAGTGGACTTCCCCAAGCCGGGTGTGATCTTCCGCGACATCACCCCGCTGTTCCAGTCGCCACGTGGGCTGCGCTATGTCGCCGACCAGTTCATCGAACGTTATGTAGAGGCGGAGTTCAGCCACATCGGCGCCATGGATGCCCGTGGCTTTCTGATCGGTTCGATCATCGCCCACCAGTTGAACAAGCCGCTGATCCTGTTCCGCAAGCAGGGCAAACTGCCGGCTGATGTGCTGTCGGAGGGTTACCAGACCGAGTATGGTGAGGCCTTCCTGGAGGTGCACGCCGACAGCCTGTGTGAAGGCGATTCGGTGCTGATCTTCGATGACCTGATCGCCACCGGTGGCACCCTGCTGGCCGCAGCCAACCTGGTGCGCCGCACCGGAGCGCAGGTGTTCGAGGCGGCGGCAATCATCGACCTGCCTGAGCTGGACGGTTCGCGCCGACTGCAGGCGGCGGGTGTGCCGACCTTCTGCCTGACCGAGTTTTCCCTGAGCGAGTACTGAGCGGCAAGCCGCAAGCTACAAGCCGCAAGCTACAAGCTACAAGCTACAAGCTACAAGCTACAAGCTACAAGCGAACGCGAACGCGAACGCGGACCTGCTTTTACTTGCAGCTTGCAGCTTGCAGCTTGCAGCTCTCAAAGCGCAATGGGCTTACGCCCGGCAAAGGCATGCGCCAGGGTGCCGCCATCGACCAGCTCCAGCTCGCCGCCCAGCGGCACGCCATGGGCAATCCGCGAGGCCACCAGCCCCTTCTCGGCCAGCAACTGGGCGATGTAATGGGCGGTTGCCTCACCCTCCACGGTCGGGTTGGTGGCCAGGATCACCTCGGTGAAGCTGCCCTGCTCCTCGATCCGCGCCATCAACTGCGGCACGCCAATAGCATCAGGCCCCAGGCCATCGAGCGGCGACAGGTGCCCCTTGAGCACAAAGTAACGACCGCGATAACCGGTCTGCTCCACCGCATACACATCCATCGGCCCCTCCACCACGCACAGCTGGGTATCGTCGCGGCGCGGGTCAGCGCATTGCGGGCACAACTCCTGCTCGGTCAACGTGCGGCACTGGCGGCAATGGCCAACCCCTTCCATGGCCAGGGTAAGCGCCTGGGCCAGGCGCACACCCCCGCTGCGGTCGCGTTCCAGCAACTGCAGGGCCATGCGCTGGGCGGTTTTCTGGCCAACGCCCGGCAGCGTGCGCAGGGCGTCGATCAGTTGGCGGATGAGGGGGCTGAAGCTCATGGGAAAGGCCTGATAATTCTATGAGAGGCGGTTTATACCGGCGCAGGGTGACAGCGTCAAATCTCACACATCACAAGCGGCGCTCCATCTTGAGGCCGCCAGAATGATCGCACGGCCACACCCCTACGCCCCTGTAAACATCACCACAAAAAAAGCCGCCTTGGAACCCCACGGCGGCTTTTGAACAGCAAACGCCTTAGAACGGCATCTTGAAGCCCGGCGGCAGCTGCATGCCAGCAGTCATGCCACCCATTTTTTCCTGGCTGCTCTGCTCGACCTTGCGTACGGCGTCATTCAGCGCAGCAGCAATCAGGTCTTCGAGCACTTCCTTGTCGTCTTCATCCGTCGACATCAGGCTTTGATCGATGCTGACGCGCTTGACGTCATGACGACCGGTCATCACCACGCTGACCAGGCCGCCACCCGATTGGCCCGTCACTTCGGCGTTGGCCAGCTCTTCCTGCATCTTGGCCATTTTTTCCTGCATCTGCTGGGCCTGCTTCATCAGGCCGGCCATGCCACCTTTCATCATGGGGGTATACCTCGATTGGGTCGTGTGATGCAGCCCGCCACAGGGCGGCCGCATGGTTATCCGTTACTGACCCTGACTGACCAGGGCCGCTACAGGTTCAATAGTATCCTGCCGCACGGTAGCACCGAACTGCTTGATCATCTGCTGGATCAACGGATCCTGCTCGATCGACGCCACCGCGTCCTGCTGGCGCTCGGCACGCTTGCGCGAGGCTGCCTGGGCCGGGGTTTCCTGCTCGGGCAGGATAAGCTCGATGCGCAGGTTCAGCGTGCGCCCCAGGTGCTGGTTGAGCGCGTCATTCAAGCGCCGTTGCTGGGTGGCGTTGAACAAGGCGCCTTGGCCTGGGTCAAGGTGCAGCAGCCAATCGTCACCGTCTGCAGCGATCAGCGTGCAGTTTGCGGCGATGTTGCCTGTCATACCGGACACAGGCAACTGTGGGAATAATTCCAGCCATTGCAGGGCCAGGCCGGTGGCGGGCTTGGCAGCCGGCAGCGGCTCGGGCGCAGCGATGGGGGCGTCTTCCTGGACGTGCTCGACCAGCTCGTCCAGATAGCTGAAGCCCACCGGGTCGCTTTCGCCCCCGTAATAATCCTCATCCATGGGCGGCTCGTCATCACGCTCCATGCCCACCGAGGCGTACTCCGACGGATCGAATGGCGGCGCATCATAGGCCGGCTGGGCAGCTTGCGGCTCGGCGACTGCAGGCCGGGGCGCGGCAGCCGGCGCAGGTGTGGGCTCAACGGCCAGCGGCTCAGGCTGTGCAGCAGGCTCCTCCCAGGGCAGGTCGATGACTTCCTCTTCCAGTGCCGGCTCGGGCTCGGGCTCGGGCTCGGGCTCTGCCAGCTCAGCCTTCGGCTCAGGTTGTGGTGGCGCCGCCGACAGCGCCTCGGCGACGACCGCAGGCTCGGCTTGCGGGGCCATCACCACTGCAGCGGGGGCTTGGGCAACGACAGACGCGCCGGGAAGCACCGCAGGCGCTGCCACCGGGGTTGCAGGATCAGCTGTGGCTTGGCTGATCCCCACCGGCTTTAGTACCGGTTTCGGTGCATCGTCGCTGTCGGCCGGGCGGAACGCCAGCATCCGCAGCAGGACCATTTCGAAACCGCCCCGCGGGTCGGGTGCCAAGGGCAGGTCGCGGCGACCGATCAGGCCCATCTGGTAATAGAACTGCACATCCTCGGCAGGCAACGCCGACGCCAGCGCCAGCACCCGCTCGCGATCACCCTGGCCGTTGTCCACCGCCTCGGGCAGCGCCTGGGCGATGGCAACACGGTGCAGCACATTGAGCATTTCGGCCAGCACGCCACTCCAGTCCGGCCCCTGCTCGGCGAGGTTGCGCACCGCCTCCAGCAGCGCCCGTGCATCCCCCTCCAGCAATGCCTGCAGCACACCATAGACCTGGCCGTGATCGAGGCTGCCGAGCATGGCCCGCACATCGGCGGCCAGCACCTTACCCTCGCCGAACGCGATAGCCTGGTCAGTGAGGCTCATGGCATCACGCATCGAACCATCGGCAGCACGGCCAAGCAACCACAGCGCATCGGGCTCGAACGGGACGTTCTCGGCCTCCAGCACATGACTCAGGTGTTCGACCACCCGCTCCGGGCTCATGTTCTTCAGCGAGAACTGCAAGCAGCGCGAAAGGATGGTGGCCGGCAGCTTTTGCGGGTCGGTGGTGGCGAGGATGAACTTGACGTAGGGTGGCGGCTCTTCCAGCGTCTTGAGCAAGGCGTTGAACGAGTGCGTGGACAGCATGTGCACTTCGTCGATCAGGTAGACCTTGAAGCGCCCGCGGCTGGGGGCATACTGCACGTTGTCGAGCAGTTCGCGGGTGTCCTCGACCTTGGTACGGCTGGCGGCGTCGATCTCGATCAGGTCGACGAAACGGCCTTCATCGATCTCCCGGCACACCGAGCAGGTGCCACAGGGCGTGGAGGTGATGCCGGTCTCGCAGTTGAGGCACTTGGCGATGATTCGCGCAATGGTGGTCTTGCCCACACCCCGCGTACCGGTGAACAGGTAGGCATGGTGCAGGCGCTGGTTGTCCAAGGCATTGATCAAGGCCTTGAGCACATGGGCCTGGCCGACCATTTCGCGGAACGAGCGCGGACGCCATTTACGTGCAAGAACCTGATAACTCATCGAAAAACCATCGCAGCCTGATCGAGCGGAAGATCGCTAATGCTAGCGGAGCGGGGCCGAAATTGCACCCTGCATGGTTCGTCTACGCTCAGTAACTGGCGCACGTTGTTCATGGAGGATGTGCTTTGCGAAGACTGCTGGCCCTGTTGTTGCTGTGGACCTCTTGCAGCCTGGCCGATCCACCGGTGCTGCGCTTTTCCGTAGCCGAAAGCTGGAGCATGCCGCTGGTGCGCGTCGAGGGCGAGCAGCCGGTCGAAGGGCTGCTGTTCGACCTGATGCAAGGGATTGCTCGCGAAGTCGGCGCCCGCCCCGAATACCACGTACTGGCCCGCCTGCGCCTGCAGCAGGCGATGGATGAGGGCGACATCGACGTGCGCTGCTATGTGAGCACGCAGTGGTTCAATGATCGGCCAGGGCATTTTGTCTGGAGCATACCGTTGTTCCATCAGCGCGATGTACTGGTCGGGCAGCCAGGTGACAACGCCCCGACCCGGCCGGAGCAACTGCCGCGGCAGGCCATTGGCACGGTACTGGGCTACACCTACACGACGCTGGAGCCTTTGTTCGAGCAGGGGCAGTTGCGCCGCGAGGACAGCCGAAGCCAGGCGTTGGCGCTGCAGAAGCTGCAAATAGGGCGTTATCGGCACGCGGTCAGCAATGAGCTGTCCTTGCAGTGGTTTAACCAGCGGCTGCCGGCCGAGCAGCGCCTGCAGGTGCTGGCGGTGCTAGAGGAGCAGGCGCTGGGGTGCATGGTGAGGAACGACCCGGCGATACCAACGCAGGGGATACTCAGGGCTTTGGTACGCATGCAACAGTCTGGCGAGATCGCGCGGATCATGCAGCGTTACGGTGCCAGGGTGGCTATTGATGAGGTTGCTGCACAACAACCTGGAAAATAACTGCCACGGCGTCGGAAAACTCCGTCAAAGCAGCCGCACAACCCGACGCCCGATACCCCGAAGCAAGTGGCCAGCGAAAAATACCATCATTCCCGTCAAGATCAGGCCAATGGCCAACCACTGGCCCGCGCCCAGCCTTTCACCGAAGAACATGCAGGATGTGACCAGCCCTGATACCGGCACCAGCAACGACAAAGGGGCGACCTGGGTAGCCGGATACTTTTTCATCAGGTTGTTCCAGACCCGATAACCCAGAATGGTGGTGATCAGGCTCTGGAACAGCACGGAGAACAGCGCCTCCCACGCCAGGCCATGACCAAGGCCTTCGAATGCCTTCCAGCCTTGCGAGACGACTATGAAGGCGAGGATGAAAGGCAGCGAGAACAGGCTCGACCAGACGATGAACGCCGTCATCTCACCAGGGCGCTTGAGCTTGATCAGCAGATTGCAAAATGCCCAGGCAAGCGCGGCAAGCAGCACGAGAAATAGCCCTATCACCGTCGACGACTGGCTGCTCGACAGCAGCATCATGCCCAGGCCACAGGCCGCGAGCGCCATTCCCCAGAAGTGTGCGGCAGTGATGCGCTCGCGCAGGAAGACCGCACTCAGCAGGATGGTGAAAAATGCGCTGAACTGCAGAAAGACCGAGGCCATGCCGGGGCTAAGCCCCTGGTACATGGCAAAATTGACCATCCACCAGATCCCCACTGCGAACAGCACGCCGTAGAGCGCCATGACCGCCATGGAAACGCCCGTCGGCCGCCTGATGAAGAACACCAGCGGCACCGCACAGAGGGTGAAACGCAGCAGTGTCATGACGGAGGGTTCGAGCGTGCTCAAGCCCAGTTCGATCACGCCGTAGTTGCAACCCCACAGCACCGTTACCAGAACACCGATGGTCAAATCCCGTTTGCACATTCCCATGCCTGCTCTCCTATTTCAGCAGGCATGACCTTATTTTTTACAAAGGTGGATAGATGTAGGGGCTTTCTTCATGGGGCGTACGAACGCTGAAAAACTAGCGCCGCCGCTCAACCGCCATCGCCACCGCATCCGCCTGCCCCCAGGCAATCTGCATCGCGCGCAATCCACGCTCCAGCTGCTGCCGCGTCTCTTCATCCTCGATCCGCTCCAGCGCGCGCCGGCTGTCGCTGTAGGCGAACATCAGGTAATGGGTGACATTCATCATCACGAATTCAATCGGCACGATGCCGTCGCTAATGGCGCGGGAGAGGGATTTGCCGGGAGGAAGTTCGAAGGTGTGTGGTGGATCAGGGACAAGTTTTTTCATGAAAGCACCGTACCGGATTGAGGGCACCCATTCGCTTCCACACTTTAGGGTGACAGTTGTACGCGGGGTGGAAGACCAGGGGTACGGTGAACCCGGCAGGCCCGAAGGCCTCCCGCGAACAACTGTCATAACGACAAAAACCGAACCCCAGGCTTCCACACCCGATCGCTGAACCGACAGCGACCGCAAAAGACTATAGGGCGAGGTTTCCAGGGGCAATCAGACGGGCGTCGACAGGTTGCATAGAATATTTCCACACCAGTCAAATAGCAGTACGACCTTTCTTAAATACCCGTGGGATCCAGACACCCAAGCGACGCGAGCCCAATGGAATTACATGAGGAACGACGATGTCCCGCCTGAACGAGGAAAGCGCGATCAGGTTTCAACGCGAACTGGAAGCGCTCGACGAAGACCTGCGCAAAGCAAGGATGAGTTCACCCTGGCGGGTCCTGATACCGTTTACCTTGGGCATGGGCTAGGGCTGGCTGGACTTGTGGCGGTTATTCTGGTGATGAAAAGGCTATAGCGCCATGAACCGGCAAAATAGTGAACATCTGAAAGGGGGCAGTGCGAGGGGTTCTTGAGAGAGGCTGGCGTAAATGGAGGCGGCCCCACCAGCCACACCCCGGCACTCGATGTTCCCGCTATGGCTGCTCCCTTCCGGGCCTGACCAGGTTAACGGGTAATCAATGCGGGGGGACCGATGGGGCCACCACTACGCGGCTCGCCAAGTAGCGAGCCGCGCCATTGTACCGGTCTGGGGCGAAGTTACAACCTTTAACCGGAGAAAAAGTCATCATTTCTCAATGACTTGTCCAGATCGAGGGGCCTGGCCTGGCCTCATCGCCGGCAAGCCGGCTTCCACAGGGGCTGCGCCGAGCCTGGGGGCGATGAGGCCTGGACGATCAGATGGCAATGCCCTGCTCGCCCAGAAACACGACGAACGCATCCTCATCCAGTACCTTGACCCCGAGTTCACTGGCCTTGGCCAATTTGGAGCCCGCGCCTGGGCCAGCGACCACGCAGTGTGTCTTGCCCGACACCGAGCCGGCCACCTTGGCACCCAGGCTTTCCAGCTTCTCCTTGGCGATATCGCGGCTCATACGCTCCAGCGTGCCGGTCAGCACCCAGGTCTGGCCAGCCAGGGGCAAGCCCTCGGCGACCTTCTTCTGGCTGGTCCAGTGCATGCCGAACGCCAGCAACTGGGCTTCGATGTCTCTGGCCAGCTTTTGGTTGGCCTCCTCCTTGAAGAATTCGCGCACGGCTTCGGCCTGTTTCGCCGCCAGTGCCTGGCGCAGGTCGATGCCATCGGCGGCGATGATCTTTTCCAGGCTGTCCAGCTTGGCTACCAGCTTCTGCGCGCCGGTTGGCCCGACCGATGGGATGTCGAGCTTGGCGATCATCCCGGCCAGGGTGGTGCTCGCAGCGAACTCTGCCGCCAACTCGCCTTCGTCCTGCAACTGCATGCCGCAAGCGAGCAACTGCTCGATGACCTTGCAGTTGTGTTCGTCCTCAAAGAAGTTGTGGATCTCGTAGGCCACTTCCAGACCAATGTCCGGCAGGTACGTCAGCACCTGCGGCAACGCCTGCTGCACCCGTGCCAGGCTGCCCAGCGAGCGGGCCAGCACCTTGGCGGTCTCCTCGCCCACGTCCGGGATGCCCAGGGCATAGATGAATCGCGCCAGGCTCGGGCGCTTGCTGGCCTCGATGGCATCCAGCAGCTTCTTGCTGGAGACTTCGGCAAACCCCTCCAGACCGACGATCTGCTCGAACTGCAGTTTGTAGAGGTCCGCCGGCGAACCGATCAGGCCTTCGTCCACCAACTGCTCGACGCTCTTCTCGCCCAGGCCGTCGATATCCATGGCGCGCCGCGAAACATAGTGAATGATCGCCTGCTTGAGCTGGGCGCCACAGGCCAGACGGCCGACACAACGGTACACCGCGCCTTCGCTGGTGGTTTCCTTGCCTTTGCTGCGCTTGACCAACTGGGTGCGCTCGACCTGGGAACCGCACACCGGGCACGCGCTTGGCACCTGCACCGGGCGGGCGTCTTCAGGACGGCGGTCAAGCACCACCTGCATGACTTGCGGGATCACGTCACCCGCACGGCGGATAATCACCGTATCGCCGATGCGCAGGCCCAGGCGGGCAATCTCATCCATGTTGTGCAAGGTGGCGTTGGACACGGTCACGCCAGCCACCTTGACCGGCCTGAGGCGTGCGACCGGCGTGACCGCCCCCGTACGCCCGACCTGGAATTCGACATCCAGTACCTCGGTGAGCTCTTCCATGGCCGGGAACTTGTGGGCGATGGCCCAACGCGGCTCGCGGGCGCGAAAACCCAGCTCGCGCTGGGAGGCTAGGCTGTTGACCTTGAACACCACCCCATCGATTTCGTACGGCAGGCTGTTGCGCCGCTCGCCGATGTCGCGGTAGTAAGCCAGGCACTCCTCGATACCGGCCGCATGCCTGAGCTCACGACTGATCGGCAGGCCCCATGCTTTGAGCTGTTCGAGGATACCAATATGGCTCTCGCCAATGCTTGCCGATACCTGACCAACGCCATAGCAGCAGAACTCCAGCGGGCGGCTGGCGGTGATTTTCGAGTCCAACTGGCGCAGGCTGCCGGCAGCGGCGTTGCGCGGGTTGGCAAAGGTCTTGCCACCGGCCTCGGCCTGGGCCGCGTTGAGGCGGTCGAAACCCGCCTTGCTCATGAACACTTCACCACGCACTTCGAGCACCGCTGGCCAGCCTTCGCCCTGCAGCTTCAGCGGGATATTGCGCACGGTACGCACATTGGCGCTGATGTCTTCGCCGGTGGTGCCGTCACCCCGGGTCGCACCCTGCACCAGCTGGCCATCGCGGTAGAGCAGGCTGACCGCCAGGCCGTCGAGCTTGGGCTCGCAGCTGTAATCGACCGCGCCCGGCTGGTCAAGACCCTCCACCACACGGCGGCCGAATTCACGCAGGTCGGCTTCCTCGAAGGCGTTGCCCAAGCTGAGCATCGGCACTTCGTGGCGCACCTGGCTGAACGCGGCCAGGGCGGTACCGCCGACGCGTTGAGTGGGCGAGTCGGGGGTGACCAGGTGCGGGTGTTCGGCTTCGAGCGCCTTGAGTTCGTTGAACAAGCGGTCGTATTCGGCGTCCGGTACGCTGGGCTCGTCGAGTACGTAGTAGCGGTAGTTGTGCTGGTCGAGCTCGGCGCGCAGCGCGTGGATTCGGGATTCGGCGTTCATTCTTCAGGTTCTCTTGCGAAGCACAAGAGCAGCCCTTGGCTCAACGCCAGTCAGGCAAGCGGTTTGGGGCCGCTCTGCGGCCCATCGCCGACAAGCCAGCTCCCACAGAGATGGCGCAGCGCCAGAGGCCTGCGCTGCGGCTGTGGGGCTGGCTTGGCGGCGATGGGCTGCAGAACAGCCCTGCTCGCACTCACTGATTGGCATCAGCCCTAGGCTGCTCTTGCGCTTGAAACGAAGCGAGCAAGACCAGGGCATGGTCCGCTCGCTCGATGACATCAGCGTTTCTGGGTCAGCGCGCGGCGCTCGAACTCGACGATGCGCTGGCGGTAATGCTCGATGGTCTGGGCGGTCAGCACGCTGCGCTGGTCATCCTTGAGCTCACCATTGAGCTCGTGGGCCAGCTTGCGCGCTGCGGCGACCATCACATCGAAGGCCTGCTTCGGATGGCGCGGGCCTGGCAGCCCGAGGAAGAAGCTGACCGCGCGCGTGCTGAAGTGATCGATGTCGTCCAAGTCAAAGATGCCGGGCTTGACAGCGTTGGCCATGGAGAACAGGACTTCGCCGTGACCGGCCATGCTTTCATGGCGATGGAAGATGTCCATCTCGCCGAAGCGCAAACCACTTTCAAGAATGTTCTGCAGCAGCGCCGGGCCCTTGAAGCCACCTTCATCACGCGAGATGACGCTGATCACCAGCACCTCTTCGACCGGTGGCAGCTCCTTGGCAGCACTGCCCGCGGCAGCAAAACCACCGTTGCGGTTGTTATCGGCAGCGAAATCATCGTCGGCATCGGCGAACAAGTCGGGCTCGCGCGGCTCGGCCACCAGGTCCAGGTCGCCCTGCGGCTGCACTTCAGCGGCACGCTTGCCACGCTTGCTGGCCTTGGCCGGTTTCTGCTCGCGCTCACGCTCACGCGCCGGCGCACTGAGCGACGGCAGGTCGCTTTCGTCCAGCTCCGGCTCCTTCTGGGTATCGAGCACGCGCGACGGGCCCAGCACCTCAGCGCTGCCTTCCTCGTCCGGGAGGTTGGAATAACTGCGATCCAGACGGAATTTCAACTTGCCTTTTCCGCCGCGCATGCGGCGCCAGCCGTCGAAAAGAATACCGGCGATGACAATGATGCCGATGAGGATCAGCCACTCGCGCAGACCGATTTCCATGTAATCCCGTGCCTCTATAAAAATATGCTTGAAAACAAAGGCTTCAAAGCCCTTTAACACGTGGCGCCAACTCTATGTTCTGACAGGCGTTTTACCCACGCATAAAACGAGTGACATTAAGCTAGCACGACCAAAGACAACTTTACACCGTCTGTCGCACATGGCGGGGGCATTTACCTGCACATTCCGCCTTCTCTTGGCTCATCAGGCGTCAACCATGGCCAGTGCCTCCTCCACATCCACTGCAACGAGACGTGAACACCCAGGCTCGTGCATGGTCACCCCCATCAATTGATCCGCCATCTCCATGGCAATCTTGTTGTGCGTGATGTAGATGAACTGCACGCTTTCACTCATCTCCTTGACCAACCGGGCATACCGGCCGACGTTGGCATCGTCCAGCGGCGCATCGACCTCGTCGAGCATGCAGAACGGTGCGGGGTTCAGCTTGAAAATGGCAAACACCAGCGCCAATGCGGTCAGTGCCTTCTCGCCGCCGGACAGCAGATGGATGGTGCTGTTCTTCTTGCCAGGCGGGCGCGCCATGATCGTCACCCCTGTATCGAGTAAATCTTCGCCCGTCAGTTCCAGATAAGCGCTGCCACCACCGAAAACTTTTGGGAAAAGTGCCTGTAATCCGGCATTTATCTGATCAAAGGTATCCTTGAAGCGGGTGCGGGTTTCCTTGTCGATCTTGCGGATGACGTTTTCCAGCGTCTCCAGCGCCTCGACCAGATCGGCGTCCTGGGCATCGAGGTAGCGCTTGCGCTCGGATTGCTGTTCGTACTCCTCGATCGCAGCCAGGTTGATCGCGCCCAGGCGCTGAATACGGGCGTCGATCTGCTCCAGCTCCTGCTCGGTGCCCTGTTGGCTGGCCTCGGCCTCGACAGTGGCAAGCACACCCTGCAGGTCGTAGCCGTCGGCCAATAATTGCTCCTGCAAGGTCTTGCGCCGCACATCGAGCCCCTGGCACTCCAGGCGCAGCTGCTCGAGCTGGCCGCGCAGCAACTGCGCCTGCTGCTCGGCCTGGGTGCGGCGCTTTTCGGCGTCGCGCAGGGCGCGATCGGCGTCGTCCATGTGCAGGCGCGCCTGGCGCATTTCTTCGTCGACGCTCATGCGCCGCTCAAGCAGTTCTTCCAGCTTCAGGCGCAGCTCTTCCAGCGGCGCCTCGCCCTCTTCCAGGTTCAGGCTCAACTGCTCCTGCCGCTCGCTCAGGCGGGCCGCCTGTAGCTCCAGGCGCTCCAGTGCCTGGCGGGTCGAGTCGTGCTGGGCGCGCAGCGAACCCAGGCGCACAGCCAACTGGTGGGCATGATCCTTGTGCTGGCGAGCCTCTTGGCGGACCCGGTCAAGGCCTTCGCGCAAGGTATCGCGGCGGGCCATCAACTGTTCGCGTTGCTCGGTGTCCTGGGCCATCAGGTCCAGGGCCTCCTGCAGCACCAGGCGGGCTTCGCCCAGTTGCTCCTGCTCCAGGGCGCGCTGCTCCTGAAGTTCGCTCAATTCTTCCTGCAGACGGCGCCGACGCAGCTCGACCTGTTCGGCACGGGCCCGGCCTGCCGAAAGGCTGGCCTTGAACTCGCCATGCTGGCGGCTTTCTTCCTGGGTGCGCCGGCGTAGCTGCTCGCGCTGCTCTTCCAGGCCCAGTTGCTGCTCACGCAAGGCTTGCAGCTGCTGCTCCGTGTGCTCCAGCGTAGCTTCCAGCTCCAGCTGTTCCTGGCCGAGGCGCTCGATTTCCTGCGCCCGCGCCAGCACCCCACCCTGGGCTTCGCTGCCGCGGCTGACGCGCAGAAAATGCCGCCCAACCCAGTAGCCGTCGCGGCTGACCAGGCTCTGGCCTTCGCCAAGGCCGGCGCGCTCAGCGAGGGCTTGAGCCAGGTCTTCGACTGGCCGCACCTGGGCCAGCCAAGGGGCCAGGTCGGTGTGCCCCTCGACCTTGTCGAGCAAGCTGCCGGGCCGGCGCGCACCTTCCTGCCCCGCCACCAACAGACGCAACTCGCCTTGCTCCAGCCCGGCAAAATCCAAGCCGTTGAAGCCGTCCACCAGCACCGCTTGCAGGTCAGCGCCCAATACGGTTTCCACCGCCAGCTCCCAACCCGGCTCCACACGCAGCCCTTGCGCCAGGCGTGGCCGCTGCTCCAGCCCTTGCTCGCGCAACCAGTCGGCAGCCCCTGCACCGGGTTCGAGCGCAGCCTGTTGCAACGCCTCCAGGGATGCCAGGCGGCCGCCCAGGCGCTGCAAGTCGCCTTGCTGTTGCTGCTGAGCCTGGGTCGCCTGCTGCAATTGCGCGCGCAGGCCCTCCAGGCGCTCGACCACCTGTTCTTCGGACAACTGCAGCTCTTCAAGCAGCATCTCGCTGGCAGCCAACTGCTCGGACAGCTCCAGCATGGCGCTTTCCTGCGGGTCAGCGCCCAACTGGTCGCGTTCCTCACCCAACTTGCGCTGGCGCTCGGCCAAGCGCTCCAGGCTGGCTTCAAGTTGCTGTAGGCGCGACTGCTGCACTTCGGCCTGGCGCCGCGGCTCGGCAGAGCGGGTGTTGAAGCTGTCCCACTGCTCCTGCCAGCCGTGCATGCCCAGCTCGGCCTCTTCGAGGGTGGCGGCAGCCTCTTCGGCTGCGGCCAGGGTCATTTCCTGCTCCGGTTCGAGCATCGCCAGCTCTTCACCGAGGGTCGCCAGCAGGGTGCGGTCATGCCCAAGGTGTGACTCGGTTTCCTGGCGCGTGCGCTCGGCTTCCTTCAGGTCATCCTGCAATTGGCGCAGGCGCTGCTGCCCATGCTGAATGCTCTGCTCGACCCGGGCGATGTCGCCGGCCACCGAATAGAAGCGGCCCTGCACCTGGTTGAAGCGCTCGGACAGCTCATGATGGCCGTCACGCAGCCGCTCGATGCTCGCATCGGCGTTGCGCTGTTCGGCCACCAGCGCCTCATGGGCCACATCCTGATCGCCGATCACCGACTCGCGCTGGCGTACACGCTCATCCAGATCACGCCAGCGAAGCGCCGCCAGACGTGCTTTGAGCTGACGTTCCTGCGCCTTGTACTCACGGTATTTCTCAGCGGCCTGCGCCTGGCGGTGCAGGCGTTCGAGCTGGCGCTCAAGCTCATCGCGCAGGTCGGTCAGGCGCGCCAGGTTCTCCTGGGTGCGGCGGATGCGGCTCTCGGTCTCGCGGCGGCGCTCCTTGTACTTGGAGATGCCCGCCGCCTCCTCGATGAAGTTGCGCAGCTCCTCGGGCTTGGCCTCGATCAGCTTGGAGATCATGCCCTGTTCGATGATCGAGTAGCTGCGCGGGCCCAGGCCAGTGCCGAGGAAGATGTCGGTGATGTCGCGGCGGCGGCATTTGGTGCCGTTCAGGTAATAGGTGTTCTGCCCATCACGGGTGACCTTGCGGCGGATGGAGATTTCCGCGTAGGCGGCATATTCGCCCAGCAGCGTGGTCTCGCTGTTGTCGAAGACCAGCTCGATGCTGGCCTGGCTGACCGGCTTGCGGCTGGTGGAGCCGTTGAAGATGACATCGGTCATCGACTCACCGCGCAGGTTCTTCGCCGAGCTTTCGCCCATCACCCAGCGCACCGCATCGATGATGTTGGACTTGCCGCAACCATTGGGGCCGACCACGGCGGCCATGTTGCTGGGGAAATTGACGGTGGTGGGGTCAACGAACGACTTGAACCCAGCCAGGCGAATGCACTTCAGGCGCATCGGTCAGCCTCGGGCCAGCGCCGCCAGCACCAGCTCGCAACTGCGCTGGCAATAGGCGGTGAGTACCTCGCGGATGCGCGGCAGTTCACGGGCCACCACGGCGTCTAGCAGGTGGGCGAACAGGTCTAGGTAATCGAGCATGTTGGCTTGGCGCTGATCGAGGGCCAGGTAATAGGCTCGGCTCATGGCCGGCTGCAGGTTTTCGACGGTTTCCTGCAGGTAAGGATTGTCGGCGAACGGATAGGCGGCGCGCATTACAGCAAAACTGTCGGCGACGAAGGCCTTGATGTCACCCCGTTCACGGGCCTGCTGCAGGCGTTGCTGGATGTCCAGAAACGGGCGCAGGTCTGCATCGAGGCGCCATTTCTGGGCAACGGCATTACCCAGCAGGATGTAGAACTCGCCCATGAGGGCACACAGGCTGCGCACACTGCGTTCGTCGAGCCGGGTCACATGAGCGCCGCGGCGCGGCAGGATCGCAACCAGATGGCGACGTTCGAGGATCAACAACGCTTCACGCACCGAGCCGCGGCTGACATTCAGCGCCTGGGTGACCTTCTGCTCCTGGATGCGCTCACCCGGCGCGAGCTCGCCGCGGATGATGCGTTCGGCCAGGTAGTCGGCGATCTGCTCGGAGAGGCTGTCCGGCGCCTTGAACGTCATGGTTTTCCTTCGAAATCATTGAACTGGGCACAAGTGGGCGATTGTAGCGCACTTGGCCAGCCGTCGCGCAGAGGGGCGACAGCCTTTATTTATGCTGCCAGGCAACGGTCAAGGCGGCCCGATCTATGCTTTATATATGGGCAGGCTGGGCGGCCAGACCTTCGTGCGGAGAATTTCTTGACCCTTAAGTCAGAAAATTATTGACCAGCGTGTCAGCTCTGCTTATTGTCCGCTCAACAACAATAAAACCATTGCGAGGCCATCCCCGTGATCCAGTTTCTCGTCAACCAGGAGCTGCGCAGCGAGCACGCCCTGGACCCGAACATGACGGTGCTGCAGTACCTGCGTGAGCACCTGGGCAAACCCGGCACCAAAGAAGGCTGCGCCAGCGGCGACTGTGGCGCCTGCACCGTGGTGGTCGGCGAGCTGACCCAGGATGATCAAGGCCAGGACAGCCTGCGCTACCGCAGCCTCAACTCCTGCCTGACCTTCGTTTCGTCGCTGCATGGCAAGCAGCTGATCAGCGTCGAGGGCCTCAAGCACCAGGGCGAACTGCACAGCGTGCAACAAGCCATGGCCGACTGCCATGGTTCGCAATGCGGCTTCTGTACCCCAGGCTTCGTCATGTCGTTATTCGCCCTGCAGAAGAACAGCCAGGGCCACGACCTGCATCAGGCCCAGGAAGCGCTGGCGGGCAACCTGTGCCGCTGCACTGGCTACCGGCCGATTCTCGATGCCGCCGAACAGAGCTGCCGCCAGCCGTGCCGCGATCAGTTCGACGCGCAGAAAGCCCAGACCATCAGCCGCCTCAAAGCCATCGAGCCGACCCAGACCGGCGAGCTCAACAGCGGCGACAAACGCTGCCTGGTGCCGCTGACCGTAGCCGACTTGGCCGACCTCTACAGCTCGCACCCCGAAGCGCGCTTGCTGGCCGGTGGCACCGACCTGGCGCTGGAGGTCACCCAGTTCCACAAGACTTTGCCGGTGATGATCTACGTCGGCCACGTGGCCGAACTCAAACGCATCGACAAGACCGCCAGCCACCTGGAAATCGGCGCTGCCACACCGCTGACCGATTGCTATGGCGCGCTCAACGAGGAATACCCTGATTTCGGCGACTTGCTGCACCGCTTTGCATCGCTGCAGATCCGCAACCAGGGCACCCTGGGCGGCAACATCGGCAACGCCTCACCGATTGGCGACTCACCGCCCTTGCTGATCGCCCTCGATGCGCAGATCGTGCTGCGCCAGGGCGAGCGCCAGCGTACGATGCCGCTGGAGGACTACTTCATCGACTACCGCATCACTGCCCGCCAGGACAGCGAATTCATCGAGAAGATCATCGTACCGCGCGCCAGCAATGACTGGGCCTTCCGCGCCTATAAAGTCTCCAAGCGCCTGGATGACGACATCTCGGCTGTGTGTGGCGCCTTCAACCTGAGCATCGAAGACGGCGTGGTCAGCGGGGTACGCATCGCCTTCGGTGGCATGGCCGCGATCCCCAAACGTGCCCGCGCCTGTGAAGCTGCCCTGCGCGGCAAGCCGTGGAACCAGGCGAGCCTGGAGCGCGCCTGCCAGGCCCTGGCCGAGGACTTCACCCCGCTCAGCGACTTCCGCGCCAGCAAGGAATACCGCCTGCTGACCGCGCAGAACCTGCTGCGCAAGTACTTCATCGAACAGCAAACGCCGCACATCGAAACCCGGGTGACCGACTATGTCTAACCATCACGCCGTCAAGAGCCAGGCCGAGATGGCCGAACTGTTCAGCCAGGACCTGACCACCGGGGTCGGCCGCAGCGTCAAGCACGACAGCGCCGACAAGCATGTGGCAGGCGAAGCGGTGTATATCGACGACCGCCTGGAATTCCCCAACCAGTTGCACGTCTATGCGCGCACCGCCGACCGTGCCCACGCCCGCATCCTGCGCATCGACACCACGCCGTGCTATGCCTTCGAAGGGGTGCGCATCGCCATCACCCATGAAGACATCCCAGGCCTCAAGGACATTGGCCCGGTGGTGGCCGGTGACCCGCTGCTGGCCATCGACAAGGTCGAGTTCTTCGGCCAGCCGGTGCTAGCCGTGGCCGCGCGCGACCTGGACACCGCGCGCCGTGCCGCCATGGCGGCGATCATTGAATACGAAGACCTGGAGCCGGTACTGGACGTGGTCGAGGCGCTGCGCAAGAAGCACTTCGTACTCGACAGCCACACTCACCAGCGCGGTGATTCGGCCACTGCCCTGGCCAGCGCCCCGCACCGCCTGCAGGGCACCCTGCATATCGGTGGCCAGGAGCATTTCTACCTGGAGACGCAGATTTCTTCGGTGATGCCCACCGAAGACGGCGGCATGATCGTCTTCTGCTCCACGCAAAACCCTACCGAAGTGCAGAAGCTCGTCGCCGAAGTGCTGGACGTGCCGATGAACAAGGTGGTGCTCGACATGCGCCGCATGGGCGGCGGTTTCGGCGGCAAGGAAACCCAGGCCGCCAGCCCGGCCTGCCTGTGCGCCGTGATCGCACGCCTGACCGGCCAGCCGACCAAGATGCGCCTGCCGCGCGTCGAAGACATGATGATGACCGGCAAACGCCACCCCTTCTATGTCGAGTACGACGTCGGCTTCGATGACGAAGGGCGCCTGCAGGGCATCGACATGGACCTGGCCGGTAACTGCGGCTACTCGCCCGACCTTTCCGGTTCGATCGTCGACCGTGCCATGTTCCATTCCGACAACGCCTACTACCTGGGCGATGCCACCGTGCACGGCCACCGCTGCAAGACCAACACCGCCTCCAACACCGCCTACCGCGGCTTCGGCGGCCCACAGGGCATGGTTGCCATCGAGCAGGTGATGGACCACATCGCCCGCCATCTGGGGCGCGACCCGCTGGCCGTGCGCAAGGCCAACTACTACGGCAAGACCGAGCGCAACGTCACCCACTATTACCAGACCGTCGAGCACAACATGCTCGAGGAGATGACCGCCGAGCTGGAAGCCAGCAGCGACTACGCAGAACGCCGCGAATCGATCCGCCGGTTCAACGCCAACAGCCCGGTCCTCAAGAAGGGCCTGGCGCTGACCCCGGTCAAGTTCGGCATCTCGTTCACCGCCACCTTCCTCAACCAGGCCGGTGCGCTGATTCACATCTACACCGATGGCAGCATCCACCTGAACCACGGCGGCACCGAGATGGGCCAGGGCCTGAACACCAAGGTGGCCCAAGTCGTGGCGCAGATTTTCCAGGTTGATTTCAGCCGCATCCAGATTACCGCCACCAATACCGACAAGGTGCCCAACACCTCGCCGACCGCAGCCTCCAGCGGCGCCGACCTGAACGGCAAAGCGGCGCAGAATGCGGCCGAGATTCTCAAAAAGCGCCTGACCGAGTTTGCCGCGCGGCATTATCAGGTCACCGAGGAAGATGTCGAGTTCCGTAACGGCCATGTGCGCGTGCGCGACCAGATCGTCAGCTTCGAACAACTGGTGCAGCAGGCGTACTTCGCCCAGGTCTCCCTGTCGAGTACCGGCTTCTACCGCACGCCCAAGATCTTCTACGACCGCAGCCAGGCACGCGGCCGGCCGTTCTACTACTTCGCCTTCGGCGCCGCCTGCGTGGAAGTGATCGTCGACACCCTGACCGGCGAGTACAAGATGCTGCGCGCCGACATCCTCCACGACGTCGGCGATTCGCTGAACCCGGCCATCGACATTGGCCAGGTGGAAGGCGGCTTCATCCAGGGCATGGGTTGGCTGACCACCGAAGAGCTGGTGTGGAACAGCAAGGGCAAGCTGATGACCAATGGCCCGGCCAGCTACAAGATCCCGGCCGTGGCCGACATGCCGCTGGACCTGCGGGTAAAGCTGGTGGAAAACCGCAAGAACCCGGAAGACACCGTGTTCCACTCCAAGGCTGTTGGCGAGCCACCGTTCATGCTCGGCATCGCCGCCTGGTGTGCGATCAAGGATGCCGTGGCCAGTATCGCCGGTTACCGCCTGCAACCGAACATCGACGCACCGGCGACACCGGAGCGGGTGCTGTGGGGCTGCGAGCAGATGCGCAAGGCGGTGGCTGCCACCGAGCCTGCAGAACCGCAACGGGAAACCGTCACACACTGAGGTTGGGTGGGCGCCTGTTCGGGCCCTGTCGCCAGCAAGCCCTGCGCTGTACCTGCGGGCACCAGGCTTGCCAGCGACAAGGCTCGAACAGGCCACCTGGAATGAGGAACTGCATCATGCACCAATGGATCAACGCCCTCGCCGACCACCAGTCCCGTGGCGAAGCCTGCGTGCTGGTGACCATCATCGAGGAGCGCGGCTCGACCCCACGCAACGCAGGCTCGAAAATGGTCGTCAGTGCCAGCGGCCTGTTCGACACCATCGGCGGCGGCCACCTGGAATACAAGGCCCTGCACATCGCTCGGCAGATGCTTGAAGAGCAGCGCAGCACGCCGCACCTGGAGCGCTTCAGCCTCGGCGCCAGCCTCGGGCAGTGCTGTGGCGGCGTCACCGTGCTGCTGTTCGAGCCCATGACCGCTGTACAGGCGCAAATCGCCGTGTTCGGCGCGGGCCATGTCGGCCGTGCTCTGGTACCCTTGCTCGCCGCCCTGCCCTGCCGGGTGCGCTGGATCGATTCGCGAGAACAGGAATTCCCCGAGCTCATCCCCAACGGGGTGACCAAGGTGGTCAGTGAGGAGCCGGTCGACGAAGTGGCCGAGCTGCCACCTGGTTGCTACTGCATCGTCATGACCCACAACCATCAGCTCGACCTGGAGCTGACCGCCGCCATTCTCAAGCGCAACGATTTCACCTGGTTCGGCCTGATCGGCTCGAAGACCAAACGGGTCAAGTTCGAGCACCGCCTGCGCGAGCGCGGCTTCGACGAGACCGTGATGGCGCGCATGCGCTGCCCGATGGGCCTGGCCGAGGTCAAGGGCAAGTTGCCGATCGAGATCGCCGTGTCCATCGCCGGCGAAATCATTGCCACCTACAACGCCTGCTTTGGCCAGCATGACGCTGGCGTCAATGCGGGCCCCATCGCCCAACTGCTGCCGCCGTCCCGGCGCAGCCAAGCCAATTGACGAGTGAGTTATGACCGCTACCCGCAAAGCCTACCGTGCCGCCATCCTGCACAGCATCGCTGACCCGGCCGAGGTGGGCCTGGACGCGTCCCATGAGTACTACGAGGACGGCCTGCTGGTGATCGACGATGGCCGCATCAGTGCACTGGGCCATGCCAGCGAACTGCTGCCGACGCTGGATGCCGACATCGAAGTGGTGCATTACCAGGACGCCCTGATTACCCCGGGCTTCATCGACACCCACATCCATTACCCGCAGACCGGCATGATCGGTTCCTATGGCGAACAGCTGCTGGACTGGCTCAACACCTATACCTTCCCCTGTGAAAGGCAGTTCGCCGACAAGGATCACGCCGACAAAGTCGCGAAAATCTTCCTCAAGGAACTGCTGCGCAACGGCACCACCACGGCCCTGGTGTTCGGCAGTGTGCACCCGCAGTCGGTCAATGCACTGTTCGAGGAGGCCGAGCGCCTGGACCTGCGGATGATCGCCGGCAAGGTGATGATGGACCGCAACGCGCCCGACTACCTGACCGACACCGCCGAAACCAGCTACACCGACAGCAAAGCGCTGATCGAGCGCTGGCACGGCAAGGGCCGCCTGCACTACGCGGTCACCCCGCGCTTCGCCCCCACCAGCACCCCGCAGCAGTTGAAGCTTGCCGGGCAGTTGCTCAAGGAGCATCCGGGCGTCTACATGCACACGCACCTGTCCGAGAACCTCAAGGAAATCGACTGGGTCAAGGAACTGTTCCCTGAGCAGAAAGGTTACCTGGACGTCTACGACCACTTCGAACTGCTCGGCGAGCGCTCCGTTTTCGCCCACGGCGTGCACCTGTGCGACGACGAATGCCAACGCCTGTCCGAAACCGGCTCGGCGATCGCCTTCTGCCCGACCTCGAACCTGTTCCTGGGCAGTGGCCTGTTCAACTTGCCCCAGGCCGAACGCTTCAAGGTAAACGTAGGCCTGGGCACCGACGTCGGCGCCGGCACCAGCTTCTCGCTGCTCAGTACCCTGAACGAAGCGTACAAGGTCATGCAGCTGCAGGGCGCGCGCCTGCACCCCTACAAATCGCTGTACCTGGCCACCCTCGGCGGCGCCCGTGCGTTGCGCCTGGATGACCGGATCGGCAGCCTGCGCCCCGGCAACGATGCCGACTTCGTGGTGCTCGACTACAAGGCCACGCCGCTGCTCGACTACCGTATCCAGCAGTCGGGCAGCATCGAAGAGACCTTGTTCGTGCTCGCCACCCTGGGCGACGACCGCACCGTGCGCGAAACCTACGCCGCCGGCCGCTGCGTGCACCAGCGCTAAGGCGCTTTGGCCAACCCCCGGTACAGTGCGCCGCCGATCGCTGCTCCGATCAGCGGCGCCAGCCAGAACAGCCACAGTTGCTGCAAGGCCCAGCCACCGACGAACAGCGCCGGCCCCGTGCTGCGCGCGGGGTTGACCGAGGTATTGGTCACCGGGATCGAGATCAGGTGGATCAGCGTCAGGGCCAGGCCGATGGCGATGGGGGCAAAGCCCGCCGGTGCCCGGGCGTCAGTTGCGCCCATGATCACCACCAGGAACATCGCCGTCATCACCACTTCACTGACAAAACCCGCACCCAGCGAGTAACCGCCTGGCGAGTGGTCGGCGTAGCCATTGGACGCCAGGCCCGCCGACAATTCGAAGCCGGCCTTGCCGCTGGCAATGAAGTAGATCACCGCAGCCGCGATGATCGCACCGATCACCTGAGCGATCACGTATGGCAGCAACTCCTTGGCCGGAAAACGCCCGCCCACTACCAGCCCGAAGGAAACGGCAGGGTTCAGGTGGCAACCGGAGATGTGGCCGATGGCGAATGCCATCGTCAGGACGGTAAGACCGAAAGCGAAGGCGACACCGAGAACGCCGATGCCGAGGGGAGAGCTGGCTGCGAGTACCGCACTGCCGCAGCCACCGAGTACCAACCAGAAGGTGCCGATCAGCTCGGCACCCATACGTTTACCCAGAGACATGGTCATGGACCTTTCCTCAAGAAGTGGAACGCAACGGATGCGCAAGCCCAACTGCTTGATGAAGGTTTGCCCACAAGAATTTAGCAGACCTTTGAACAATGACCAGCAACAACGAGGGCCGCATGGCGCCCATCGCCGGCAAGGCGACCCCCGCACAACCTCACGGGAGCCGGATTGCCGGCGACAGGCCGCGAAGCGGCCCCTCATTCAGCCAGGCAAACGATCAACCCTTCAGCGAGACCTTGGGCTTTTTCAGCAGGTGCGAAAACACCGCATGCAGGTCGTCCGAGGCGCTCTCCTCGTCCAGGTTGAGCTTGCTGTCGATATGGTCCATGTGATGCATCATCAGGCTGACCGCCTGCTCGGCATCACGCGCCTCGATGGCATCGATCAGTTGCATGTGCTCGTCATACGAGCAGTGCGAGCGGTTGCCGCTCTCATATTGGGCAATGATCAGCGATGTCTGCGACACCAGGCTGCGCTGGAAACTGACCAGCGGGGCATTGCCGGCCGCCTCGGCCAACTTCAGGTGAAACTCCCCGGACAGCCGGATGCCGGCCCCCCGATCACCACGCGAGAAGCTGTCACGCTCTTCACGGACCATATGCCGCAGTTCGTTGAGCTGCTCGACGGTGGCGTGCTGCACGGCCAGTTCGGTGATGGCGCGTTCGACCATGCGCCGCGAGAAGAACACCTGACGGGCTTCTTCGACCGTCGGGCTGGCCACCACGGCACCGCGGTTGGGGCGCAGCAGCACAACGCTTTCGTGGGCAAGGCGCGACAGGGCACGGCGGATGATGGTGCGGCTGACGCCGAATATCTCGCCCAGCGCTTCCTCGCTCAACTTGGTGCCCGGTGCGAGTCGCTGCTCGAGGATCGCCTCGAAGATGTGCGCATAGACGATATCGTCCTGGGTACCGCTGCGGCCAGCCTTGCCGGCACGCGCAGGTTTCTTCAGAGGTTGCAGCTGTTCGTTCATGGGCTCTCGAGGCACGAAGGAAAGTATGGCGGCATTGTACACAAGCTGAGCCGTTTCTGCAGGTGGGGTTTTATCTATATAGCTGATGTGCGGCATATGATGCGTACAAAAAATAAAACATTATTTGCTTTCTTTGTACACAAAAGCATAATCCATCGGGCAACTTCTTGACCCGTAAGTCAACAAAGCGGCGTCAGACGTCTGCCATCCCTCGCGGAGCCGCCAAGTGCATTGCGCAGGTCACTGGCTCCAAGAACAACAAGAAAGACTTGAGGAGTATCGCTGTGGAAAGCCGCAAATCCGACGCACCTACGCTGGATCTCGCTCCACCGCTCGAAACGAGCTGGCTGGAGCGGATTTTCAAACTCAAGCAGCACGGCAGTACCGTCAAAACCGAAATGATCGCCGGGGTGACCACCTTCATCACCATGGCGTACATCATCTTCGTCAACCCGAACATCATGGCTGACGCCGGCATCGATCACGGCGCAGCCTTCGTTGCCACCTGCATCGCAGCGGCACTGGGCTGCCTGCTGATGGGCCTTTATGCCAACTGGCCAGTGGGGCTGGCGCCAGGCATGGGGCTCAACGCCTTCTTCACCTACACCGTGGTCGGCACCATGGGCTACAACTGGGAAACGGCTCTGGGCGCGGTGTTCGTCTCGGGCGTGCTGTTCATGTTCCTGACCTTGTCGAAAGTGCGCGAATGGTTGCTGAACAGTATTCCGGTCAGCCTGCGCCATGCCATGGGGGCCGGCGTCGGATTGTTTCTCGGGCTGATCGGCCTGAAGACGGCAGGCATCATCGTCGACAGCCCCGCCACGCTGATCAAGCTGGGTTCGCTGCATGAGCCTGGCCCTTTGCTGGCGGCACTGTGCTTCCTGTCGATTGCAATCCTCAGCTACAAGCGCGTGTTCGGCGCCATCCTGATCAGCATCATCGGCGTCACCCTGGCCGGCTGGGGCCTGGGCCTGGTGAAGTTTGGCGGGGTGATGTCGATGCCGCCGAGCCTGGCACCCACCTGGATGGCCATGGACGTGGCCGGCGTGTTCAACGTGAGCATGATCAGCGTGGTGCTGGCGTTCCTCTTCGTGCACATGTTCGACACCGCCGGTACCTTGATGGGCGTCGCCCAGCGGGCCAACCTGGTGGCGCCAGATGGCCGCATCGAAGGCCTGTCGAAGGCATTGAAGGCGGACAGCGCGTCCAGCGTGTTCGGTGCCGTGGTGGGCGTGCCGCCGGTAACCAGCTATGTGGAAAGTGCCGCGGGCGTTGCCGCAGGCGGCCGCACTGGCCTGACCGCGGTGGTGGTTGGCCTGTTGTTCGTGGCGGCGATGTTCTTTGCACCGCTCGCCGGGATGATTCCAGCCTACGCGACTGCGGGTGCGCTGATTTACGTGGCCATGCTGATGATGGGCAGCATGGCGCACATCCATTGGGATGAAGCCACCGACAGCATTCCGGCGATCGTCACGGTGATCATGATGCCGCTGACCTTCTCGGTCGCAGACGGTATTGCCCTGGGTTTCATCACCTACGTGGCGCTGAAGGCCGGTACCGGCAAGTACAAAGAGATCTCGGCCAGCCTGTGGGTGCTGTGCGCGATCTTCATTGCCAAGTTCGTGTTCCTCTGAACTGACACATGCACCAGATCAGGGCGCTTCGGCGCCCTTTTTGTGCTGTCGGCTTGCCGGCGATCGGCCGCAAAGCGGCCCCAGATGCTCGCGGGTCCCGCCGAGCGCGCTTGGGCTAATACAGGTCTGCTAAGGGGGCTGCTGCGCAGCCCATCGCCGGCAAGCCGGCTCCCACCACGACCGCGGTGTTCTTCAGGTCAGCGTTTTACCTGTGCAAGCAACGGTATTATCCATTTCTACAAGCCGCCGCAATCCAGGTGGGAGTCGGCTTGCCGGCGATGGGCCGCAAAGCGGACCCAGATGCTCGCGGGTCCCGCCGAGCGCGCTTGGGCTAATACAGGTCTGCTAAGGGGGCTGCTGCGCAGCCCATCGCCGGCAAGCCGGCTCCCACCCCGACCGCGGTGTTCTTCAGGTCAGCGTTTTACCTATCGAAGCAACGGGCTTACCCATTGCTAAAAGCCGCCGCAATCCAGGTGGGAGCCGGCTTGCCGGCGATGAGGGCGCAGGGGAAACACAAAACAGCAGACGAAAAAAAGCCCGCCAGTGTGAGAGCGGGCCAAGGACCTACGAAGATTCTTCTAGCGACCAACTAGCTCCCGCGATAGGTCGAATAGCTATACGGCGAGATCAGCAGCGGCACATGGTAGTGCTCCTGCTTCTCGTCGATGCCAAAGCGCAGCACGACAACATCCAGAAACGCCGGCTCCGGCAGTTGTACGCCGCGAGCACGGTAGTAGGCGCCAGCACTGAACTGCAGCTGGTAAACGCCAGTACGGTAATCGTCACCCTGCAGCAGCGGCGCGTCCACGCGGCCGTCACTGTTGGTCAGGGCGGTGTTGACCAGCTCAAGCTGCTGGCCTTCGACACGGTACAGCTCGACCTTGATCGCGCTGCCCGGGCAACCGTGAGCTGCATCCAGTACGTGTGTAGTCAAACGTCCCATTGCTTGTCGCCTCTTGTTCAATCTGTGGGCAAAAAATACACAGCCATCCGCACGGCAAACAACCTGCGACGGGCGGGAATAGCGTTATTAAGACATTTCATCGAAAGATTGTACACAATTTTTTGAGCCCTTCCGCCAGGGCCCGGTCAAACCGGTCAATAGTCGCAAAATCAAGCGCTGTGCCGTTGCCAATCTGATTAACTGACCAATCAGGCAGGTTTCTTGCAACAGATTCTCAGGCGACAAATGGGAAGAAATGCGGAAAAACAGGCTTACAAATGATTTCAGAAGTTGTATACAATCAGTCCATCCGGTGGTGCGACATCCCGACGCGGCCCGCCCACACCCCGCACTAACGCACAAGAAGGAAGACTGCAGTGAGCGCTGACTACCCTCGCGACCTGATCGGTTACGGCAACAACCCACCTCACCCGCAATGGCCGGGCAATGCTCGCATCGCGCTGTCTTTCGTCCTGAACTACGAAGAAGGTGGCGAGCGCAACATCCTGCACGGCGACAAAGAGTCTGAAGCCTTCCTGTCCGAAATGGTCGCGGCCCAGCCACTGCAGGGCCAGCGCAACATGAGCATGGAGTCGCTGTACGAATACGGCAGCCGTGCCGGCGTATGGCGCCTGCTCAAGCTGTTCAAGGACAGCGGTGTACCGCTGACCGTGTTCGCCGTAGCCATGGCCGCCCAGCGCCACCCGGACGTGATCCGCGCCATGGTCGAGGCCGGCCACGAGATCTGCAGCCACGGCTACCGCTGGATCGACTACCAGAACATGGATGAAGCCCAGGAGCGCGAGCACATGCTCGAGGCCATCCGCATCCTCACCGAACTGACCGGCGAGCGCCCGGTTGGCTGGTACACCGGCCGCACCGGCCCCAATACCCGTCGCCTGGTCATGGAGGAAGGTGGCTTCCTCTACGACAGCGATACCTACGATGACGACCTGCCCTACTGGGAACCCAACAACCCGACCGGCAAGCCGCACCTGGTGATCCCTTACACCCTGGACACCAATGACATGCGCTTCACCCAGGTACAGGGCTTCAACTGCGGCGAGCAGTTCTTCCAGTACCTCAAGGACGCCTTCGATGTGCTGTACGCCGAAGGCGCCGAAGCCCCGAAAATGCTGTCCATCGGCCTGCACTGCCGGCTGGTCGGCCGCCCGGCGCGCCTGGCCGCGCTCAAGCGTTTCGTCGACTACGCCAAGAGCCATGACCAGGTCTGGTTCGCCCGTCGCGCGGACATCGCCCGCCACTGGCACACCACCCACCCGTACAAGAAAGAGAACGCCTGATGACCGCCTTCAAGACCCTCAAGCCATCGACCCTGGACCGTGACACCTTCGTCAAGGTCTTCGCCGACATCTACGAGCATTCGCCGTGGGTCGCCGAAAAAGCCTACGACCTGGGCCAGCTGGAGGAACTGAACGAGATCGAAGCGCTGCACCAGCGCATGAGCGACATCCTGCTCAGTGCCAACCACGCCGACCAGTTGGCGCTGATCAACGCTCACCCGGACCTGGCCGGCAAGGCCGCCATCCAGGGCGAGCTGACCGAATCGAGCACCAACGAACAGGCCGGCGCCGGTATCCACCAGTGCACCGCCGAAGAGTTCGCCCGGTTCACCGAACTGAACGATGCCTACAAGGCCAAGTTCCAGTTCCCGTTCATCATGGCCGTCAAGGGCAGCAACCGGCACCAGATCCTCGCCGCTTTCGAAAAACGCATCCACAACGACAGCGATGCCGAATTCAAGGAAGCCCTGGCGCAGATCAACCTGATCGCCCTGTTCCGTCTGCTGCAGCTGTAACCGGCGCGGCAACGTCACAGCTTTATCCAGAACAACGAACATAGAAGAGATAACCGCATGCGCACCCTGATGATCGAGCCCCTGACCAAAGAAGCCTTCGCCCCCTTCGGTGACGTGATCGAAACCGACGGCAGTGACCACTTCATGATCAACAACGGCTCGACCATGCGCTTCCACAAGCTCGCCACGGTCGAGACCGCCGAGCCTGAAGACAAAGCGATCATCAGCATCTTCCGCGCCGACGCGCTGGACATGCCGCTGACCGTGCGCATGCTGGAACGCCATCCGCTGGGCAGCCAGGCTTTCATCCCGCTGCTCGGCAACCCCTTTCTGATCGTGGTCGCGCCCGTTGGCGATGCACCTGTATCAGGCTTGGTCCGTGCCTTCCGCAGTAATGGCAGGCAGGGCGTCAATTACCATCGCGGCGTTTGGCACCACCCGGTGCTTACGATCGAAAAGCGGGATGATTTCCTGGTGGTTGATCGCAGTGGTTCCGGCAACAACTGCGATGAGCATTACTTCACCGAGGAACAGATGCTGATCCTCAATCCCCACCAATAAGAAAAGGTCGATCATCGTTCGGTGATCGGCAGAGGTACATACTGTGGAAGCACACCTTCACGAATGGCTGAACCTGAGCATTCGCTGGGTTCACATGATCACCGGCGTGGCCTGGATCGGTGCATCGTTCTACTTCGTCTGGCTGGAAAACAACCTGAACCGGAGCAATCCGCGTGACGGGCTGTCGGGTGACCTTTGGGCCATCCACGGCGGTGGTATCTACCACCTTGAGAAGTACAAGCTGGCGCCGCCGAAAATGCCCGAGAACCTGCACTGGTTCAAATGGGAAGCCTACTTCACCTGGATGTCCGGTATCGCCCTGCTGTGCGTGGTGTTCTACTGGAACCCGACCTTGTACCTGCTGGCCCCTGGCAGCACCCTGAGCGGTGCCGAGGGTGTGGCCATCGGTATCGGTTCGCTGGTGGCCGGTTGGTTCATCTACGACCTGCTCTGCGATTCGCCACTGGGCAAACGCCCGGCACTGCTTGGCGCCGTGCTGTTCGTCCTGATCATCGCCGCCTGCTGGGGCTTCAGCCTGGTGTTCAGCGGCCGTGGCGCGTACCTGCACACGGGTGCGATCATCGGCACCATCATGGTCGGTAACGTGTTCCGCATCATCATGCCGGCCCAGCGCCAGCTGGTGGCTGCGATCGAGAACAACACCACCCCCGACCCGCGCCTGCCGGCCAAAGGCCTGCTGCGTTCGCGTCACAACAACTACTTCACCCTGCCGGTGCTGTTCATCATGATCAGCAACCACTTCCCGAGCACCTACGGTAGCCAGTACAACTGGCTGATCCTGGCCGGCATTGCGGTAGCTGCGGTACTGATCCGCCACTACTTCAACACCCGCCACGACAGCAACAAGTACGCCTGGACCCTGCCAGCCGGTGCCCTGGCGATGATCTGCCTGGCTTACGTCACCGGCCCGAAACCGATGGCCGTTGACCCAGAGCAGGCCGCGGCGAAGATCGAGTACCAGCCGCTGCCCGCGACTGCAGTGGGTGGCAAGACCGCTGCCGAGCAGCGCGCCGAGGACGCTGCCAAGGCGGCCGAAGCCCCTGCCGCACCGGCTCAAGCCCCAGCCCAGGCGACTGCTCAGGCCGGCGGCGGCGCCTTCGACAAGATCCACACGGTCATCCAGGAACGCTGCACCGTGTGCCACTCGTCGAAACCGACCAGCCCGCTGTTCAGCACCGCCCCTGGCGGCGTGATGTTCGACACCCCGCAGCAGATCCAGGCTCAGGCCGCGCGCATTCAGGCGCAAGCGGTCGCCAGCCAGATCATGCCGCTGGGCAACATCACCCAGATGACCGTCGAAGAGCGCAAGCTCGTCGGTGACTGGATCGCCAAAGGCGCCCAGGTCAACTGATCGAAGCCACTCGCTTCAAGCCTCAAGCTGTAAGTCGTAGGTAACAAGCAAGCATCGAGCGTCAGGCTCCACGCGGATCACCAAGCTTCTTCCTGAAGCTTGCTGCCTGGGGCTTGCCGCTTGGATCCGAGAATAAAAACAAAACTCGAGGTGCTGCATGTCCGAGTCACGCAAGGCGTACATTCCTGTGGCGCCACCGCGAGAGCCTCTGCCCCTGTTCCAACTGATCCTGGTAGGCCTGCAACACGTTCTGCTGATGTACGGAGGCGCGATCGCCGTGCCTTTGATCATCGGCCAGGCAGCCGGATTGTCCCGTGAAGAAGTCGCTTTCCTGATCAACGCCGACCTGCTGGTCGCCGGCGTCGCCACCATCATCCAGTCGTTCGGTATCGGCCCGGTGGGGATCCGCATGCCAGTGATGATGGGGGCCAGTTTCGCTGCCGTCGGTAGCATGGTGGCCATGGCCGGCATGCCTGGCGTTGGCCTGCAGGGGATATTCGGTGCGACCATCGCCGCCGGGTTCTTCGGCATGCTCATCGCACCGTTCATGTCCAAGGTCGTACGCTTCTTCCCGCCGCTGGTCACAGGTACCGTGATCACCTCGATCGGGCTCTCGCTGTTCCCGGTCGCAGTCAACTGGGCCGGTGGCGGCCATGAGGCAGAAGCCTTCGGCTCGCCGATCTACCTGATGGTCGCGGGCCTGGTGCTGGCCGTGATCCTGCTGATCAACCGCTTCATGCGCGGCTTCTGGGTCAACGTGTCGGTGCTGGTAGGCATGGGCCTGGGTTACATCCTGGCCGGCTCGATCGGCATGGTCGACCTGTCCGGCCTGAGCCAGGCACCGTGGCTGCAAGTGGTAACGCCACTGCACTTCGGCATGCCGACCTTCAGCCTGGCGCCGATACTGTCGATGTGCCTTGTGGTGGTGATCATCTTCGTCGAGTCCACGGGCATGTTCCTCGCCCTGGGCAAGGTGACCAATCGTGAAGTCACGCCAGGGATGCTGCGCCGCGGCCTGCTGTGCGATGCCGGCGCGTCGTTCATCGCCGGGTTCTTCAACACCTTCACCCACTCCTCGTTCGCCCAGAACATCGGCCTGGTGCAGATGACCGGCGTACGCTGCCGCTATGTCACCGTGGTCGCCGGTGCGCTGCTGATCCTGCTCAGCCTGCTGCCCAAGGCGGCTTACCTGATCGCCTCGATCCCGCCTGCAGTATTGGGTGGTGCGTCCATTGCCATGTTCGGCATGGTCACCGCCACCGGGATCAAGATCCTTCAGGAGGCAGACATCGGCGACCGTCGCAACCAGCTGCTGGTTGCGGTCAGCGTCGGCTTCGGCCTGATCCCGGTGGTGCGTCCGGAGTTCTTCGCCCAGATGCCGCAGTGGATGGAACCGATCACCCACAGTGGTATCGCCATGGCCACGGTCAGCGCCTTGGTGCTGAACGTACTGTTCAACATCCTCGGTGGTGCCGACCGCGCAGCGCACAACGACGCCTGTCACCAGCATTGAGCCAAGCGGGGCGGCGCTTGCGTCGCCCCGCGCCTATCCGTTGCAACTGCCACACCGTCGGCCCGCCGGAATGGGCCGCCCGGGGCGCCTGCGCGCCGAACAATCCGCCAACAAAAACAATAAGTCCGGGAATCACAACATGAAGCGCATCGCATCAACCCTGTTGCTGGGCAGCAGCCTGCTGGCCACCCTCCCCTCGCATGCAGGCGAATGGCTGCTGTGGCACGGCGAAAGCCTGACCTATCTGTATGGCAAGGACTTCAAGGTCAACCCAGACATCCAGCAGACCATCACGTTCGAGCACGCCAACAAATGGAAGTACGGCGACACCTTCCTGTTCGTTGACAAGATCTTCTACAACGGCAAGCCCGATGCCAGCAAAGGCGTGACCACCTACTACGGTGAGTTCAGCCCGCGCCTGTCGTTCGGCAAGATCTTCGACCAGAAGCTCGCCTTCGGCCCGATCAAAGACGTGTTGCTGGCCATGACCTACGAGCGTGGTGAAGGTGACAACGAGGCCTACCTGATCGGCCCGGGCTTTGACCTGAACATTCCCGGCTTCAATTATTTCACCCTCAATTTCTACCTGCGCAACACCGAAGGCGGCCGCCCTGGCGACGACGTCTGGCAAATCACCCCCGGTTGGTCCTACACCATTCCCGTGGGCAGGTCGGACATTCTGATCGACGGCTACATGGACTGGGTGCCCGACAACGACCAGAACCGCCGCGGCACGTACCACGCCAACCTGCACTTCAACCCCCAGGTCAAGTACGACCTGGGCAAGGCCCTCAACCTGGGCGCCAAACAGCTGTATGTGGGCTTTGAGTACAGCTACTGGAAGGACAAGTACGGCATCGACAGCCGCGGCAATCTTCAGAGCAACCAGAGTGTCGCCAGCGCGCTGATCAAGGTCCATTTCTGAAAACCTGATCAAACGCCCAAGTTTGATACACACTGCTCCAGGAAGGAGCACTTGAGGCCAGGCGCGCAAGCCAGTAATCTGCGCGCCCCCTCGAACAGGGCAGGAGGGATTCTGCCCGCGTTTACTGACCGCTCAGTCAATGAATTCGGGCGGTTGGCCAACGTGTTGCCAGCCGGAAATACCCATTTTCAGCCGTTCAGAACGAGTCGAGCAGGCAGGTTGTAGCCAATCCGGAAAGTTGGCGCAGCTCTTGCCAAACAACTGTGGCCAATCGAAAAAAGCTGACTCAAAAGACAAAAAAGCGCCAATACCGAGCGCTGACAACAGACCAATCAAGGGAGCGACACTCGCAATGCGTACCATCAATAGCCTGATTCTCGCGGGCGGCCTGCTGGCCTGCGGCACCACCTACGCCGATGACCTGCTGCAGTGGCAGAACAACAGCCTGACCTACCTGTGGGGCAAGAACTTCAAGGTCAACCCAGCGATCCAGCAAACCGTCACGTTCGAGCACGCCGATGGCTGGAAGTACGGCGACAACTTCATCTTCGTCGACAAGATCTTCTACAACGGCAAGAAGGACTCGGGTAACGGCGATAACACCTACTACGGTGAGATCAGCCCACGCCTGTCGTTCGGCAAGATCTTCGACCAGAAGCTGGCGTTCGGCCCGGTCAAGGACGTGCTGCTGGCAATGACCTACGAGTTCGGCGAGGGTGATACCGAGTCCTACCTGATCGGCCCTGGCTTCGACCTGGACGTCCCGGGCTTCGACTACTTCCAGCTGAACTTCTACCAGCGCACCACCGACGGCAGCCGTGCCGGTGACAATGTCTGGCAGATCACGCCGGTGTGGTCGTACACCATTCCTGTGGGCTCCTCCGACATCCTCATCGACGGTTTCATGGACTGGGTGGTCGACAACGACGAGAACCGCCGCGGCACCTACCAGGCCAACCTGCACTTCAACCCTCAGGTCAAATATGACCTGGGCAAGGCGTTGCACCTGGGTGAGAAGCAGTTGTACGTAGGCTTTGAGTACGACTACTGGAAGAACAAGTACGGGATCAAGGATTCCGACGGGTTCACCACCGACCAGAACACGGCAAGCTTCCTGGTCAAGGTCCACTTCTGACAGCGGGCTGCGCTGCAGCCCAGCGCCGGCAAGCCGGTCCCACAGAAATGGCGCCGCGCCTGAGACAGGCGGGGACAATGTGGGCCGGCTTGCCGGCGATCCGGGGCTTAGCCCCGGCCCGGCACATCAGGTGGCAGGCTTCACCGCCCGCCACAACTTGCTCGCCAGCGCCACGACAGCGAGCACAACGGCACCCGCCACAATCCCCACACCACCATTGAGCAACGCGCCAGTAAGCGCCCCGCCCCGCCCTTCGCTGAAGGCCTCGATGGCATGATGCAATGGCGCAACACCGTGTACCAGAATCCCGCCACCGACCAGGAACATTGCCGCCGTCCCGATCACCGACAGGCTCTTCATCATGTAGGGCGCCGCCCGCAGAATGCCATTGCCCACCACCTGGGCCGCTTTCGAGGCCTTGTGAGTCATCCACAAGCCCAGGTCATCGAGCTTGACGATACCGCCCACCAACCCATAGACACCCACGGTCATGACGATCGCAATACCCGACAGCACGATGATCTGCTGAGTCAGCGGCGCATCGGCCACGGTGCCCAAGGTGATGGCGATGATTTCTGCCGAGAGAATGAAGTCGGTGCGCACCGCCCCTTTGATCTTGCTCTTCTCGAACGCCACCAGGTCGACATTGGTATCGGCAATGGCCTCGCTACGCGCACTGTGCTCGGCAGCATCCTCTTCCTTGCTGTGCAAGAACTTGTGCGCCAGCTTTTCGAAGCCTTCGAAACACAGGTATGCCCCGCCGATCATCAGCAGCGGTGTCACCGCCCATGGAATGAACGCGCTGATCAGCAGCGCCGCCGGCACCAGGATCGCCTTATTGACGAACGAGCCTTTGGCCACTGCCCACACCACCGGGATCTCGCGGTCGGCGCGCACACCCGTGACCTGCTGGGCGTTGAGTGCCAGGTCGTCGCCCAGCACACCTGCGGTTTTCTTCGCCGCGACCTTGGTCATCAACGAGACATCGTCGAGTACCGTGGCAATGTCGTCGATCAGTACCAGTAAACTGCTTCCTGCCATGTCTGCCTGTTTCCCGTGAAATGAATGGGCCGCAGTCTAGCCCAAAGTCGCTGCCTTGAGCCTCCATCGAGCCCGGTGCTACCATGCTCGATCCCTCTTAGAGGTGGCCAGACACGAGGAAGATCCCTGACCATGAGCACCATTCGCGAGCGCAACAAGGAACTGATCCTGCGCGCGGCCAGCGAGGAATTCGCCGACAAGGGCTTCGCTGCCACCAAGACCAGCGATATCGCGGCCAAGGCCGGCCTGCCCAAGCCGAACGTGTATTACTACTTCAAGTCCAAGGACAACCTCTACCGCGAGGTCCTGGAGAGCATCATCGCGCCGATCATGCAGGCCTCCACGCCGTTCAATGCCGACGGCGACCCCAAAGAAGTGCTCAGTGCCTACATCCGCTCGAAGATTCGCATTTCGCGCGACCTGCCCCATGCTTCGAAGGTGTTCGCCAGCGAGATCATGCACGGTGCACCGCACCTCTCACCCAACCAGGTGGAACAGCTCAACGAGCAGGCCCGCCACAACATCGAGTGCATAGAGCGCTGGATCGAGCGCGGGCAGATTGCCAAGGTCGACGCGCACCACCTGATGTTCAGCATCTGGGCAGCGACTCAGACCTATGCCGACTTCGATTGGCAGATTTCAGTGATCACCGGCAAGGCCAAGTTGGCTGACAGTGATTACGAAGCAGCAGCCGAGACCATCATCCGGCTGGTGCTCAAAGGCTGCGAGCCCGAGGCAGCCTGACAGGACGCGAGGGGCTGCTCTGCAGCCCTATCGCCGGCAAGCCGACTCCCACATGGATTGCGCCGGCTTTAAGACATTGGGCAAGACGGTTGCTGCCATAGGTACACCACAGTTAACAGATCGTGGAGTACCTGTGGGAGCCGGCTTGCCGGCGATGAGGCCGGTACAGCCAACAGAAATTCAGGCCGCTACCCCGGCATCCGCCGTCAACCCCACCTCTTCGATCGCACTGATCGCACACTGCTCGTCGATATCCGACGTATCGCCGCTGATCCCTACCGCACCCAGCACCTTGCCATCCTGATCACGAATCAGCACGCCACCGGGCGCCGGCACTACCGGCCGCTCACCCACACCATTCAACGCGGCAAAAAACGCCGGCCGCTGCTGCGCATCCAGCGCCAGCAAGCGCGAACCCTTGCCCAAGGCAATCGCACCCCAGGCCTTGCCCGTGGCCACCCCAGGGCGAATCAGGCTGGCGCCATCTTCGCGCTGCAGGGCCAGCACATGCCCACCGGCATCCAGCACCACCACCGTCAACGGCGCAGCATTGATCTTGCGGCCCGCCGCCAGCGCCGCGTTCACCAGGCTGACAGCGACTTTCAGGTTCAAAGCGTTCATGGAAAGGTCCTCTTCTTGTTGTGAGAAGCCCGTAGGGCAGTTGAAAAACGATTCATCAAATAGAACACAAGTAAGATTGTTTTTGTATACAATAAATTGAAACGATCGTATGCGGTGACGCAAATCGCCGTTTTCATGGGCGCTCGGACGAAAGCAACCTCCCCCGATGAAAACCCATTGACCTAAACCGCCAGCCGTGAATACACTCTGGCACAAAGCAAGTTGTATACAATTACAAAATCGATGAGGCACAACCCATGAGCAAAATGAGAGCAATCGATGCAGCCGTTCTGGTCATGCGCCGTGAAGGTGTAGATACCGCGTTCGGCATCCCAGGGGCTGCCATCAACCCGTTGTACTCGGCCCTGAAAAAAGTCGGTGGCATCGATCACGTCCTCGCTCGTCACGTTGAAGGCGCCTCGCACATGGCCGAGGGCTACACCCGCGCCAACCCAGGCAACATCGGCGTGTGCATCGGCACCTCGGGCCCCGCCGGCACCGACATGGTCACCGGCCTGTACAGCGCGTCGGCCGACTCCATCCCGATTCTGTGCATCACCGGCCAGGCGCCACGTGCCCGCCTGCACAAGGAAGACTTCCAGGCAGTCGACATCACCAGCATCGTCAAGCCCGTCACCAAGTGGGCGACCACTGTGCTGGAGCCAGGCCAAGTGCCTTATGCCTTCCAGAAAGCCTTCTACGAAATGCGCACTGGCCGCCCAGGCCCGGTGCTGATCGATTTGCCGTTCGACGTGCAGATGGCCGAAATCGAATTCGACATCGACGCCTACGAGCCGCTGGCCGTCAACAAGCCGTGCGCCACCCGCGTGCAGGCTGAAAAAGCCCTGGCCCTGCTCAACGACGCCGAGCGCCCACTGCTGGTGGCCGGTGGCGGCATCATCAACGCCGACGCCAGCGACAAGCTGGTAGAGTTCGCCGAACTGACCGGCGTGCCCGTGATCCCTACCCTGATGGGCTGGGGCACCATCCCGGACGACCACGCCCAGATGGTTGGCATGGTCGGCCTGCAGACCTCGCACCGCTACGGTAACGCCACCCTGCTCAAGTCCGACCTGGTGTTCGGCATCGGCAACCGTTGGGCCAACCGCCATACCGGTTCCGTTGACGTCTATACCGAAGGCCGCAAGTTCGTCCACGTCGACATCGAGCCCACCCAGATCGGCCGCGTGTTCACCCCGGACCTGGGTATCGTCTCCGACGCAGGCCTGGCGCTGGACGTGTTCATCGAAGTAGCCCGCGAGTGGAAAGCCGCCGGTAAGCTGCAGTGCCGCAAGGCCTGGCTGGAAGACTGCCAGCAGCGTAAGGCGAGCCTGCAGCGCAAGACCCACTTCGACAACGTGCCGGTCAAGCCGCAGCGCGTTTACGAAGAGATGAACCAGGTGTTCGGCAAGGACACCTGCTACGTCAGCACCATTGGCCTGTCGCAGATTGCCGGCGCGCAGTTCCTGCACGTGTACAAGCCACGCCACTGGATCAACTGTGGCCAGGCCGGCCCGCTCGGCTGGACCATCCCGGCGGCACTGGGCGTGGTCAAAGCCGACCCGAAACGCAAGGTCGTGGCACTGTCGGGCGACTATGACTTCCAGTTCATGATCGAAGAGCTGGCCGTGGGCGCGCAGTTCAACCTGCCGTACGTACACGTGCTGGTGAACAACGCTTACCTGGGCCTGATCCGTCAGGCGCAGCGTGGCTTCGACATGGATTACTGTGTACAACTGGCGTTCGAGAACATCAACTCCACCGACGCCGCCACCTATGGTGTCGATCACGTCGCCGTGGTCGAAGGCTTGGGTTGCAAGGCCATCCGGGTATTCGAACCAGGTGAAATCGCCCCGGCCCTGCTCAAGGCTCAGAAGATGGCCGAAGAGTTCCGGGTACCGGTCGTGGTGGAAGTGATCCTCGAGCGCGTGACCAACATTTCCATGGGCACCGAGATCAACGCGGTCAACGAGTTCGAAGACCTGGCCCTGGTCGGCAACGACGCGCCAACCGCCATCTCGATGCTGGACTGATCGCCTGACGCCCCCGCGCTGCGCCCTGACCGAGGGCGCCGGGGGCCTTCATCGCAAGGAGACACATCATGCCTCGCTTCGCTGCCAACCTGTCCATGCTGTTCACCGAACAGGACTTCCTGGCCCGCTTCAAGGCTGCCGCCGATGCTGGTTTCAGCGGCGTCGAATACCTCTTTCCCTACGACTTCAGCGCTGCCGACATCAAGCAGCAACTCGACGCCCACGGCCTGACCCAGGTGCTGTTCAACCTGCCGGCCGGTGATTGGGGCAAAGGTGAGCGCGGAATCGCCTGCCACCCCGACCGCGTGGAAGAATTCCGCGCGGGTGTCGACAAGGCCATCGAATACGCCAAGGTCCTGGGCAACACCCAGGTCAACTGCCTGGCCGGCATTCGCCCGCAAGGCCTGCAGTGCGCCGACGTACGCAAGACATTCGTCGACAACCTGAAATTCGCCGCCGACAAGCTCAAAGCCGCTGGCATTCGCCTGGTCATGGAAATGATCAACACCCGCGACATCCCGGGCTTCTACCTGAACACCACCCAGCAGGCCCTGGAAATCCAGGCCGAAGTGGGCAGCGACAACCTGTTCCTGCAGTACGACATCTACCACATGCAGATCATGGAAGGTGACCTGGCTCGCACCATGCAAGCGAACCTGAACCTGATCAACCACATCCAGCTGGCCGACAACCCGGGCCGCAACGAGCCGGGCACCGGCGAGATCAACTATCGCTTCCTGTTCGAGCACCTGGACCGCATCGGTTACCAAGGCTGGGTAGGCGCGGAGTACAAGCCGCTGACCACCACCGAAGCGGGCCTGGGCTGGCTGAAAACCCATAACGCACTCTAAGAACGCCCGCAGAACCTGTGGGCTGCAGATCAGCCCTGGCAGGTTCCTGCGCCACTGAGACCGAGGGGCCACTGCGCGCCCCTTTCGCGACACCCGGCCACTCCTGGCGGGGCCGGGTCGCCTGCTCACATAACAATGAAAGAGGTAATTTCTCATGGCTAAAATCGGATTCCTCGGCACCGGCATCATGGGCAAGCCCATGGCTCAGAACCTGCAAAAAGCAGGTCACAGCATTTTCGTTTCCACCCACCACGAGGCCGCACCGGCTGACCTGATCGCCGCTGGCGCCGTGGCGCTGGCCAACCCGAAAGAGGTTGCCCAGGAAGCCGAGTTCATCATCGTCATGGTGCCGGATACCCCACAGGTCGAGAGTGTCCTGTTCGACCAGAACGGCGTTGCCGAAGGCGTGGGCCCGAACAAGGTCGTGATCGACATGAGCTCGATCTCGCCGACCGCCACCAAGGCCTTTGCCGAGAAGATCAAGGCCACCGGTGCCGCCTACCTGGACGCCCCGGTGTCCGGTGGTGAGGTCGGTGCCAAGGCCGCGACCCTGAGCATCATGGTCGGTGGCTGCCCGAAAGCCTTCGAACGCGCCCTGCCGCTGTTCGAGGCCATGGGCAAGAACATCACCCGCGTCGGCGGCAATGGCGACGGCCAGACGGCCAAGGTCGCCAACCAGATCATCGTCGCCCTGAACATCCAGGCCGTCAGTGAAGCCCTGCTGTTCGCCGCCAAGAACGGCGCGGACCCTGCCAAGGTACGTGAAGCACTGATGGGCGGTTTCGCCTCGTCGAAAATCCTCGAAGTGCACGCCGAGCGCATGATCAAAGGCACCTTCGACCCAGGCTTCCGCATCAACCTGCACCAGAAGGACCTGAACCTGGCCCTGCAAGGCGCCAAGGAACTGGGCATCAACCTGCCCAACACCTCCAATGCCCAACAAGTGTTCAGCACCTGCGTGGCACTGGGCGGCGGCAACTGGGACCACTCGGCGCTGATCAAAGGCCTGGAACACATGGCCAACTTCTCGATCCGCGGCGAGAAATAAGCTTCAAGCTGTAAGCCTCGAGCGGCAAGCAAAAGCAGGTCTGCTTTTACTTGTGGCTTGTAGCTTGAAGCTTGCAGCTCTGGGGACCGCCCCTGGTTCGGCCTGCACGGAGGCAGTTCCAGGGGCGTTTTCGATTCTGCAGAACAACAATAATTGGGAGCCTGCCATGTCGGTCGATCCGCAAAAACTTCTCCGCGACCTGTTCGACACAGCCATCGCTGCCGCCCACCCCCGTCAAGTCCTCGAACCCTACCTGCCCGCCGACCGTAGCGGCCGGGTCATCGTCATCGGCGCCGGCAAAGCCGCTGCAGCCATGGCCGAAGTGGTCGAGAAGAGCTGGCAGGGCGAAGTGTCCGGGCTGGTTGTCACACGTTACGGCCACGGCGCCAACTGCCAGAAGATCGAAGTGGTCGAAGCCGCCCACCCGGTCCCCGACGCCGCTGGCCTGGCTGTGGCCAAACGCGTGCTGGAGCTGGTCAGCAACCTGAACGAAGACGACCGTGTCATCTTCCTGCTCTCCGGCGGTGGTTCTGCCCTGCTGGCGCTGCCAGCCGAAGGCCTGACCCTGGCCGACAAGCAACACATCAACAAGGCGCTGCTCAAATCCGGCGCCACCATCGGCGAGATGAACTGCGTGCGCAAGCATCTCTCGGCGATCAAGGGCGGCCGCCTGGCCAAGGCTTGCTGGCCCGCCACGGTCTACACCTATGCAATCTCCGATGTCCCTGGCGACCTGGCCACGGTCATCGCTTCCGGCCCTACCGTGGCCGACCCAAGCACCTCGGCCGATGCCCTGGCGATCCTCAAGCGCTACAACATCGAAGCGCCCAAAGCGGTCATCGACTGGCTCAACGACCCGGCCTCGGAAACCGTCAAGGCCGATGACCCGGCCCTGGCCCGCAGCCACTTCCAGCTGATCGCCAAGCCCCAGCAATCGCTTGAAGCCGCTGCAGTCCAGGCCCGCCAGGCCGGCTTCAGCCCGCTGATCCTCGGCGACCTGGAAGGCGAGTCACGCGAGGTGGCCAAGGTGCACGCGGGTATAACCCGGCAGATCGTCCAGCACGGGCAGCCGCTGAAGGCGCCCTGTGTGATCCTTTCTGGCGGAGAAACCACTGTCACCGTACGCGGTAATGGCCGTGGCGGGCGCAATGCCGAGTTCCTGCTCAGCCTCACCGAAAGCCTCAAGGGCCTGCCGGGCGTGTATGCCCTGGCCGGTGACACCGACGGCATCGACGGCTCGGAAGAAAACGCCGGCGCCTTCATGACGCCAGACAGCTTCGCCCGCGCCGAGGCACTGGGCCTGTCGGCCAGCGACGAGCTGGACAACAACAACGGCTACGGCTATTTCGCGGCACTCGATGCGCTGATCGTCACAGAGCCTACCCGCACCAACGTCAACGACTTCCGCGCCATCCTGATCCTTGAGACTGCACAATCATGACGCCTGATAAGAAAGTCAAAATCCTCGCCACCCTGGGCCCTGCGATCAACGGCATCGACGACATCCGCCAGCTGGTGGAAGCCGGGGTGAACATCTTCCGCCTCAACTTCAGCCACGGCGAACACGCCGACCACGCCCTGCGTTACCAGTGGATCCGTGAAGTCGAGCAGCAACTGAACTACCCGCTGGGTATCCTCATGGACCTGCAGGGGCCGAAGCTGCGCGTGGGCCGCTTCGCCGAGGGCAAGGTGCAATTGCAACGCGGCCAGGCCCTGCGCCTGGACCTGGACAAGACCCCGGGCGACAGCCGGCGGGTCAACCTGCCACACCCTGAAATCATCGCAGCCCTTGAGCCCGGCATGGACCTGTTGCTGGACGACGGCAAGCTGCGCCTGCGCGTCACCGCCAAGCACGACGACGCCATCGACACCGAAGTGCTGAACGGCGGCGAGCTGTCCGACCGCAAGGGCGTCAACGTACCGCAAGCAGTACTCGACCTCTCCCCGCTGACTGAAAAGGACCGCCGTGACCTGGCCTTTGGCCTGGAACTGGGCGTGGACTGGGTGGCCCTGTCGTTCGTGCAGCGCCCTGAAGACATCGTCGAAGCACGCCAGCTGATTGGCGATCGCGCCTACTTGATGGCCAAGATCGAGAAGCCATCGGCAGTCGAACAGCTGCAAGCCATCGCCGAACTGGCAGACGCGATCATGGTGGCCCGCGGTGACCTTGGCGTGGAAGTGCCGGCCGAGAGCGTGCCGCAAATCCAGAAACGCATCATCGGCACCTGCCGTCAGCTGGGTAAACCGGTAGTGGTGGCCACGCAGATGCTCGAATCCATGCGTTTCTCGCCGGCCCCGACCCGCGCCGAAGTCACTGATGTGGCCAATGCCGTGGCCGAGGGCGCCGATGCGGTGATGTTGTCGGCTGAGACCGCCTCGGGTGATTACCCACTGGAAGCGGTGCAGATGATGAGCAAGATCATCCGCCAGGTGGAGAACGGCCCGGACTACCAGGCCCAGCTCGACGTTGGCCGGCCCAAGGCTGAAGCGACGGTGTCGGACGCCATCAGCTGCGCAATCCGCCGCATCAGCGGCATCCTGCCGGTGGCGGTGCTGGTCAACTACAGCGAGTCGGGCGCCTCGACCCTGCGCGCCGCACGCGAGCGGCCACGGGCGCCGATCCTCAACCTGACGCCGAACCTGGTCACTGCCCGCCGCCTGAGCGTGACCTGGGGCGTGCACTCGGTGGTCAATGACCGTTTGCGCCAGGTGGATGAAGTGGTCACCACCGCACTGGAAATCGCCCAGGCGCAGGGTATGGCAAGCCGTGGTGACACCTTGCTGATCACTGCCGGTGTGCCGTTCGGCAAGCCGGGCTCGACCAACAGCCTGCGGATCGAGACCTTGATCTGAGGGTGTCGGGGGCGCTTTGCGCCAGTTTCGCTAGCAGGGCTGCTACGCAGCCCATCGCTGGCAAGCCAGCTCACACAGGTACGCGCAGGCCTCAAGAACTGCGCGGCCCTGGTGGAAGCTGGCTTGCCGGCGGCGGGCCGTGAAGCGGCTGCAAAGCGCTTGACTGGGTGGCTTCAAGCAACGCCCTCCCCTGGCACTGCAACGACAGACACGCGGAAAACCGAGGCCCAAAGAGGCCCACCGCTCTTCCATCAACCTTGCCGACTGCCCATGTACACCAAAAATTTCGTCAACCCGTGCCCCGACTGGGCCACGGCGCTGCTCAACGGCTTCAGCCAGGTGCTGCTGCTGCGCAATCCCCTGTGCGGCCTGTGCTGCCTGCTGGCCATTCTGCTGACCGCGCCCAACCTGGTCGGCGGCGCCCTACTCGGCGCCCTGGCCGGCCTGCTCACCGCCCAGGCCCGCGGCTACGACCGCGCTGACCGCCAGGCCGGGCTGTACAGCTACAACGGCGTGCTCATCGGCCTGCTGATCAGCGCCGTGCTGCCCTGGTCGGCCATTCTGCCGCCACTGATCATCGCTGCTGGCGGGCTGTCGAGCATCATTACCCACCAGTGGCGCAAGCGCGGTGGCAAGCTGCTGATTGCCTATACCGCACCGTTTGTGCTGCTGGGCTGGGCCGTGCTGCTGTTCGCCAGCCCCTCGCCCGGCGGCTTCGTCGAAGCCGACCCGCTGTATGCCCTGGCGCGGGGAGTAGGTCAGATTTTTCTGCTCGACCAGCCATTGGCCGGCGTACTGATCATTGTCGGCATGTTCGTCGCCAATCCCTATGCCGCAATGTGGGCTGTCATCGGCTCGGCCATCGGTGGCAGCGTGGGCTTGTTCGCCGAAGCGCAATCTGCCTGGCTGGGTCTGCACGGCTTCAACGCCGCACTGGCCGCGCTAGCCTTCAGCAGACAGGGTGAAAAGCCCTGGGTGACCCTGCTGGCGATTGCCTTGGCGGTAGTGCTGCAATCGCTGTTCAAGCTGCTACCGGCTCCCGGCCTGACCGCACCGTTCGTCGCCGCCTGTTGGCTGATGCACTTGGGCAGCCACCTGGCACAACCCAGGCAACGCAATGCCAGCCGCTTGCACAGCTGAAACGCAACCCCTAGGCTCACCCCATTGCTTTTGTGGAACGAGCCCATGAATAACCCTACGAGCCTGCGCGAACGGCTCTACGTCATCGTTTTCCAGACCGACACCGTCGCCGGCCGGCGCTTCGACAAGACGCTGCTGTTGATCATCCTGGCCAGCCTGGTCACCGTCATCCTCGACAGTATCGATGAAGTGCACCAGAACTACGCAGGCCTGTTGGCGGGTATCGAATGGGGCTTTACCGCGATTTTTCTGGCCGAGTACATCACCCGCCTGTACTGCTCGCCCAAGCCCATGCGCTACGCCTTCAGCTTCTATGGCCTGGTCGACCTGCTGGCGATCGTGCCCGGGATCCTCGCCCTGTACTACAGCGACGCGCAGTACCTGCTGATCATCCGGGTAATCCGCATGCTGCGGATTTTCCGGGTGCTCAAGCTCGGCCAGTACCTGAACCAAGCCAATTACCTGATGGCGGCACTGCGCGGCAGCAAGCAGAAGATCATCGTGTTTCTGCTCAGCGTATCGACACTGGTGACTGTGTTCGGCACCTTGATGTATGTGATCGAGGGGCCGGAGCACGGTTTTACCAGTATCCCCAAAGGCATCTATTGGGCGATCGTCACCCTCACCACAGTGGGCTTCGGCGACATCGTGCCCAAGACGCCGCTGGGGCAGGTGCTGTCTTCGCTGGTGATGATCACCGGTTATTCGATCATCGCCGTGCCCACCGGGATTTTCACTGCCGAACTGGCCAATGCCATGCGTGGCGAACAGTTGCACCATGACTGCCCAAACTGCCAGAAAAGCACGCATGGCCACGACGCGGCATTCTGCTCGCGCTGTGGTCAGGCACTGTTCGGCAAGCGCGACTGATCCTGCGCCAGCGCCTCGCGTGTCAACGCCAGCAGCACGTCGCTGCGCGCTGCCTGGCGCTCGGCGTGGACGACCCCGACCCTGGCCAGGTATTCGGCCTCGGGTACCGAATCGGCGCTTTCCAGCAATGCTTGCATGCGCGTGTGGAAGGGCGCATCGGCCGCCTCCAGGCGTGCTGCCTGCGTGCGTTGCAGATGCTCCTGCCAGAATTCGCGCTGAGCCAGTGAGACGGCAATCTGCTCATCTGTCTCGTTTGCCTGCACCCGCGCTCGCGCCGCCTCCACGCGTTCAGGCCCCACGCCGGCCAGTGCGGTAAACAGCATGCTCCCAGGTTGGGCGGGCAGATCGAGTGCATCACGCAAGGCCACGCGATAGGCCAGGCCCACTTCGATCTCATCCGGATCGGCGCCTGCGGCGCGGCGAGCTTGAATGTCTTGCACAACGATGCGATCGACCTCATCCAGCCGCCAGAGTTGTCGGCCCAGGTGCAGCAAGGCGCCCTGCTGATCGCCACTCCCGGCCTCGATACGCGCACGCCAGACCAGCATGCTCAGTTCCAGGTTGCTGAAACACAACGCCACGCTGTCCTGGCAAGTGAGTTCCTGGTTGACCTGATGGAACAACATCTCTCGCAGGCTGGCGTGGTCCTGCATGGCCTGTAGCATGATGAACACCCGCTCCGCCAATGCTTCGCCGTTCTGCCTGAACTCTGCGGTGTCCAGCAAGCGGCCCAGCAACCGGAAGAAGTCGTCGCCACCGGGCTCCATCTCCAGCGCCTCCCAGCACGCCGACAGTTCGTCACGTGCCAGCACGTTGGCGCTGTCCAGCCAGCGCTGACGCAAGAACGTGGTCCCCGGTTGCGCTTCCATGTTCAGGTGTGGCATCGACGTCTGCAGGCCCTCAAGGTCGTGATCGTTCAACGGGTTGCCCCAGAGCATGAGCATGCGCCGGCTCCATACCGGTGCCCGATAATAGCTTGCAGGCAATGTGGCGATACGGTTGTCGCGCAAATCGGCTTGCAGCAGGTCGGGGCAACGCAGCACCCCGGGCGGCAACTCCGTCTGGCCGGTATTGCGCAAATACAGCCGTCGCAGCCGAGGCAGCGCGCGCAGAGAAAAGCCGCGGCCCAAAGGGTTGAACGACAGGTTGAGGTACTCCAGGGACTCGCAATGGGCGAGGATGCCCGCCTGTTCCGGGTCGAGCACGATGCGGTTGTTGAACAGGTCCAGCTCGTTCAGGCTGGGCATCTGGGCGATCGCCGCCGGCACCCGGCTCAGGCGATTGCCACTGAGCTCAAGGATGCGAAGCTCTGGAAAAGCGCCCAGGAATGCCACGGGAATGTCCTCTAGCTGCATCCCCAACAACGCCAGTTCAAAAATATGGGAAAACCTGACGTGGGAGGGCAGCTCTGGCAACTGGCCGGGCATGGCAGCGAACATGGCAAAGCGGAAACTCTGCGGCGCCTGGATATCGTTCACCCCCGCAGTGATCCGCCGCTGCCAGCAGTCGATCAGGCAACGCCGGAAATAACGGCGCTCTTCTCGCAGGCCCCGTGATGCTGCCTGACGCTCCCACTGCTGCAGCCGTTCGCGCAACGCCGCAAGCTCGTTGCCCAGCCGGGTGATTTCCCCATGGACATCGCTGCCTGAGGTGCGCAGGCCTTCAATCCAGGCCAGTATCTGCTCGTCGGAGAAGCCTGGGTACAAATTGCGCACTGAGGCAAACAACCCTTGTGGAGGCCTTCCACGCCGCCCGCTCAGCGGGTACCCCAGACGCCCATCGGGCTGGCGCTGCGGCAGGCGAAACCAGCCGCGCGAGGGTGGCTCACCCAACAGCTGAGTGACCTCGGCGCGATGCGCTACGGCCTGGCGGCTGAGCAGTACGCGCAAGTTGTGGGCGAATGGCTCGCCGACCCCCAAGGTATCGCGCAGCTGATCGTCATAGGCAGAGGCCATGACCTCGAACAGCTCGCCAGCCTGGCCCAGCGGCTGGCCTGCGCCATCCAGGCGGCGAAACTGGCCATCTTCATGGCGGATCGCACATTCAGGGCCGCTTTCCCCGGTGACCAGCAAGGGGGCACCGGCATCGCCATCGAACAAGGCCCAGCGCACGCCACCGCCCGCTGGCAAGTGCCTGAGCATGGCAAGCGCCACCCGGGCAAGGTCCAACTGCTGCTCCACTTCCAGGTAGAACGCTTCGAACACCCTGACCTGACGAATCTGCCGGACATGCACGCGCGCCGCCTCAGCAAGCCTCAACGCCACGCGCCCGCTGTCCACCAGCCGCTCGCGGTCTGCCAAGTGAGCAGTGCGCCACAAAGCGCGTGCCGCCGATTCATGCAGGCTTGGAAAGACGCGACGCAGAACTGCGGTTTCTGCACTCGATGGAGGCTGGGTAGCGGCGTAGGCCTGCTGGAAGAGCAACCGACGGCGAGCGGCGGCCAGCTCGGCCAACGCCTGATCGCCCAGCCCCTGGCCACCAGGCAATGCGCGTGCTTGCTGCAAGAGCGCAGCGTCGTCCACCGGCTGCCCGGCGCGCAGGCGCTCGATCAGTACGCTGATACGCCGGTCCAGCACAAAGCGTTCGGCGCTGTCGAGCAGCACAGCGTCGGGGGCCTGGCCCTCGACATGCAGAGCGCGCAGATGATCGGCGTGCAGGTCGTGGATCAGCAGAATCTGCTCGATCCGCTCATCATCCAACGCGTGCAGGCGTCCACCAAGCCGGCGAAACAAACCATAGCGGTCATCCCACTGCGCCGGTTGCTCGAACCACAGGCGCCACGCCCCCGCGCCGTTGTGGCGCAGCTGCGGGCCATACCCGTCACGCGGGCGTAGTTGCCACTCACCCTGTGCGCCATGCTGCACCACGGGGTAGCAGTGGCCCTCCATCTCGACCCAGGCGCGGCCATCGAGCCGATGCACGCCCTCTTCATCCACGTGCGCCTGCAGGGGTGGCACGCTGCGGTAATCGGCCAATACCGGACGGCACAGCCGGGTACTACCGTCTTCCAGTTGCTCAGGCAGCAAGCTGTCCACCCTCAGCGACCGCCGCCAGGTACGCAGTGCCACCCCCACACCGACAGCAGTGGCGCCCATCACGGCAAGGTCGGTAGCGACATGGGTCAAATGATCGAGCGCCGCGCTGGTGTCGCCTTCATGCCAGGCCTCGACGCCATGGAACACTTCCTTGAGCAAGCCCCATGCAGTGAATGCCAGCAAACCTGTGCCGATCACCGGAATGAACAGGCCGGCCAGGTTCAGCAGCGCCCAGCCCTCTGCGGCCAGGCGTTGGTCGTGGGCCTGCTGCACGGCCCGGTCGATGCTGGCGACAGGGGCGGCGATCATCGCCGCGTCATCCTTGATCTGCGCGATACGCGCCGTGCCCAGGGTTTCGAACAATGGCAGGCGCAGGGCCTGCATGTGCTCATCGAGGTCGTAGTTGGCCCAATCCGCCAGATCAGCGTAAGCCGGGATGATCACAGAGAAAAATGCCTGGCTGTCCCGACGCCGCACGAAGCGGCTGAAGAACCGCTGGTAGTCACGCGTACGTAGGCGCCGCCCCAGGTCATTGGCCAGATGCCGCAGGCTGCTGGACACACACCACGGCCCATGGGGATCATCCGGCACGTACGCCAGCAAACGCCGGGTGGTGTTGCGAACCCAACCCTCATCGATGACGTCCAGCAGCACTATCTGCTCCAGGGTACAGCCCACCAGGCTCAGTTGCCTGGCCACCACCGGATCGCCTTGCAGGCGCGGCGGCGTGCCGTCGCGGCATAAGCCCACAATCATCTGCAGTTCGTCGTCGTCGAGTACACCCCTCTGCCTGGCCTTGTAAGCCTCCACCAGCATCTGCTGGCGTTGGGCGTTACCCAACAGCATCGCGACGCTTGCGCCCTGGGCTGTCGGCGCCAGCAGCACGCTGTTGAGGTGAGCCTGATATTGACCGCCCAGGTCGAGGCTGCGACACAGCTTGGCAAACGCCACGGCCGACGGTGGTTTGGCTGCGCCTTTACGCGCACTGGTCAGCCGGTTACCCCGCGGCTGGCCGCCCTCCTCGGCTTGATCTTCAGTGAAATTGCGCAGCGCCGCTTCCAGCAGCGGCATGTCGTCATACACCAGCTCGGTAAGGTGCACGCCCACAGGCTGTGCATTGATCACCGGTTCACGGTGGCCGGCAATGAAGGACCAGAGATGCACGTTGAAAGGCTCGCCATCGGGCCCTTCCAAGGCCTGCTCCAGACGGGTTTTCGCGAAACTGTCGATACCTTCCAGGCGTGCGAGCACTGCACTGAGTTGCTGACGCACGGCCAGGCTCTGGCGCAACGCCTCACTCAGGCCCGGCAAATGTTCGGCGCGGGCTGCTCGCAGCCACTGGGGCAGGCGTGCGGCAATCAATTGATCCTGGAAGGCCTGTTCCAGGGCAAGTCCATCGGGCTGCGGGTCGGTTTGGTAAGTCATGGCGCGCTCCTCCTTCGGGAGGCGCGAGCTTAGGTATGGCCCAGGGCTGAAAGTGGTTAGATACCTAACACCCGGCTGGGCGCGCGCATAAGCAAAGAGCCATTCGGTCTTTAATCGCTGCGAAGCGAACGGCTATAGTCACTGGCACAATGCCAACCCTCTGAACCCTAACAAGGAATGCTTCGTGAAAAAGCTATTCACCGCCTCGCTGCTGGCGGCCGGCCTGGCGCTGGGCAACTTGGCCCACGCCGCCCCGACCCTGTTGAATGTGTCCTACGACGTGATGCGTGACTTCTACAAAGACTACAACCCGGCCTTCCAGAAGCACTGGGAAGCCGAGCATGACGAGAAGGTCAACGTGCAGATGTCGTTCGGCGGCTCGAGCAAGCAGGCGCGCGCGGTGATCGATGGCCTGCCGGCCGATGTCATCACCATGAACATGGCCACCGACATCAACGCGCTTGCCGACATCGGCAAGCTGGTGCCGGACGATTGGGTCACCCGTTTGCCCAACAACAGCGCGCCGTTCACCTCGGCCACTGTGTTCATCGTGCGCAAGGGTAACCCCAAAGCCCTGAAAGACTGGCCAGACCTGCTCAAGGACGGCGTGCAGGTGATCGTGCCCAACCCGAAGACCTCGGGTAACGGCCGCTACACCTACCTGTCGGCCTGGGGCTATGTGCTCAAGCAAGGCGGTGACGAGGCCAAGGCCCGTGACTTCGTCGGCAAGCTGTTCAAGCAGGCACCGGTACTGGATACCGGCGGTCGCGCTGCTACCACGACCTTCATGACCAACCAGATCGGTGATGTGCTGGTGACCTTCGAGAACGAAGCCGAAATGATCGCCCGCGAATTCGGCCGCGACCAGTTCGAAGTGGTCTACCCGAGCGTGTCGGCCGAGGCTGAACCACCGGTCAGTGTGGTCGACAAGGTGGTAGCCAAGAAGGGCACCCAGGCCGTGGCCGAGGAATACCTCAAGTACCTGTGGTCGCCGGCAGCTCAGGAAATCGCCGCACAGAATTACCTGCGTCCGCGTGATGCAACGGTACTGGCCAAGTACACCGACCGCTTCCCTAAGGTCGATTTCCTGTCGGTGGAGAAAACCTTCGGCGACTGGCGCACCGTGCAGAAAACCCACTTCAACGATGGTGGCGTGTTCGACCAGATCTATACCAACCCGTAATCGCGTGCTGCCTTCACTTGAGCGCCATCATTGCGCCCAAGTGAAGCTTCCCGACTACATCAGGCTGGTGCTTCATCGCGAAACACCAAGGCCTTCAAGCCACCCGCCGGATCGGCATCCGGAAACTCCGGCGGGTTATCCAAACGCTCCACGAAAGCCAACGCTGGGGCCTGCTCCGCCATCCCGTCGATCAGAAACTGCGGCCCGATGCCCGGATCGTTCACGCACGCCAGCACAGTGCCACCCTTGGTCAGCAACTCTGGCAAGCGCCGCAGGATCTTCGCGTAATCCTGGGTCAGCACGAAACTGCCTTTCTGGAAGGTGGGCGGGTCGATGATGATCAAATCGTAAGGCCCGTACTTGCGCACCTTACCCCACGACTTGAACAACTCATGCCCCAGATACGCCACCCGTGATGCATCGTGGCCATTGAGCCGGTGGTTGTCGCGGCCACGCGAAAGCGCCGACTTGGCCATGTCCAGATTGACCACCTGCTCGGCACCGCCGGCGAGCGCCGCGACCGAAAAGCCGCAGGTGTAGGCGAACAGGTTGAGCACACGCTTGCCCGCCGACTGTTCACGTACCCATCGGCGGCCGTAACGCATGTCGAGGAACAGACCGTTGTTCTGCCGCACGCCCAGGTCGAGCAAATAGGTCAGGCCATCTTCGACCACTTCGCGCTGCTGGCACGGCTCGCCCCACAACCACTCACCCGGGCTGTCCGGCAAGTAACGGTGCTGGATGAGGATCGCTTGGCCGGTCCACTGCGGGCGCTCGGCGAGGGTGCGCAGCATGGCCTGCAGTTCAGCCAGCTGGCCTGCGGCTGGCTCACGGAACAGCGCTACCGACAGCACGCCCTGCAACCAGTCGACGGTGACCTGCTCCAGCCCCGGCCAGCAACGGCCGCGGCCGTGAAACAGGCGACGGGTTTCCTGCGGTGCGGGGTCGAGGGCGGTAAGCAGATGCTGTTCGAGGGTGTGGATCGGCGAAGTCATGGCGGGTCGCAAGCAAATAAAAGGAAGCATTCTACCCCGCGAGGCTGCTGGTGGGGCGCGCAACCGCGCCTCACTGGCCTTTGGCAGTGATCGGCGCCGAACGGAACCACCACCCCTGCTGCATGCCCGCCGCCGCCAGCAAGATCAACGCCACACCGAGCCATTGCAACGGCACCAGGCGGTGCCCAAAGGCCACCCAGTCGACCAGGATCGCGGCGATCGGGTAGATGAATGAAAGGGCGCCGGTCAATGCCGTGGGCAGGCGCTGGATGGCGCTGTACAGCAACACATACATCAGCCCGGTGTGCACCACGCCCAGCATCACCAGGCTGGCCAAGGCCGAGGGCTCGCCAGGCAGACCGCCCGGCTTGACCCACGGCGCCAACAGCAACACCCCGGTCGCTACCTGGATCAGGGCGATAAGATGCGGTGGCGTGCCGTTCAGGCGCTTGATGATCAACGCGGCAATGGCATAAAGAAACGCCGCCCCCAACGCCAGGGCAATGCCCAGCAGGTACTCTTCACCGCTGCCCTGCCCTGCGCCATGGGCGCTGACGATGGCCAGCATGCCGAGGAACGCCACGCTCAGCCAGGTGACCTTGGCCACAGTGATCTTCTCGCCCAGAAACACTGCCGCCAGCCCCACCAGCAGAAACGGCTGCACGTTGTACACCGCGGTGCCGATGGCGATCGACGCCCGCGAATAGGAGGCGAACAGCAACACCCAGTTGCCGACGATGGCCACGCCGCTGGCGATTGCCAAGAGCAAGGCCGTGCGGCTGATCACACCAGGTTTGAGAAAGCCGAGCGCCGCACAGACCAGCAGCAACGTGCCGGTGCCAAACACACACCGCCAGAACACCACTTCCAGGACCGGCTGCCCCGATACCAGCACGAACCAGCCGATAGTCCCGGAAATCAGCATGGCAGCGACCATTTCCAGCGAGCCACGGCGCAACGAACTGTCCATCTCACACCTCCCCTGACGATGACGGACAGTATGCAGAGGCTCGCAGTGGACCCTCCAGCGCATAACCAAGGAAAAATTCCTCCTCAGCCTTTACTATCAAGGCAAACCACCAATTTGCCCTTATGAGGCGTATATGACCGATGCCATCGACCAGCTCCTGATCAACGCCCTGATGGAAGACGCCCGCCGCTCACTCAAAGCGCTGGCGCACATCAGTGGCCTGTCTGCACCCAGCGTCAGCGAGCGCCTGCGCCGCCTGGAAGAGCGCGGCGTACTGCGCGGTTACACCGTGGATGTCGATCCGCGCTGCTTTGGTTACCAATTGCAGGCCATCGTACGCATTCGCCCGCTGCCCGGGCAGCTGCAGGAAGTGGAACGGCAGATCATCGCGATTCCCGAGTTCACCGAGTGCGACAAGGTAACGGGCGAGGATTGCTTCATTGCCCGGCTGCATGTGCGGTCGATGGAACAGCTCGACACCCTGCTCGACCGTATCAATGTGCTCGCTGAAACCAACACGGCGATCATCAAGAAAAGCCCGGTGAAGCGGCGCTTGCCGCCGATGAATTGAAGCGCCGAAAAACCTGACCCACACCTGTACACACAAACGTCACCTTAAGTGCCATTTTTGTGTGCATAAGTGCTAGCACTGCCCCAATACGTTACATACGTTGCGCAACTAAATCTGACCAAATGATCAACTAATTATGCATGAATAAAATTAAACCTGTTCAATTGGTCAACTTATAGTTAATTCAATTCATAAACTTAGCTTTCAAAGCGATAGCTTTGAAGTAAATGCAACTTGATGTACGTTCTCCGCCTGGCATGGAACTCGCTTTTGTGTGTTCGTGTTTTGTATACAAGTTGAACTAAACATAAATACACAAGAACCCGCGACGCCGACCCAACCCGGCCGCCGCGCCCAGAACCCAGTGATGCCAACGCTGGACTGACGAGATGGCGAGCCCGTGCGCATGCCCGCTCATCGCAGTCCACGTGCATCAGGAGCCTGCCGGAATGAGTACCAGCCTCGACCTTGCCCCTGAACTATCCGTCGCCAGCACCCACCCCTCGTCCTCCCTGGCCGGCCATGCGCCGCAACTTGAACTCAGCCCGCGCCTGCATAACCGCGACCTGGCGCCGACGCGTATCGAAGGCCGCCGCTGGGGGCGCTACAGCATCTTCGCGCTGTGGACCAACGATGTGCACAACATTGCCAACTACTCCTTCGCCATGGGCTTGTTCGCGCTTGGCCTCGGCGGCTGGCAGATTCTCCTGTCCTTGGCGATCGGCGCCGCGCTGGTGTACTTCTTCATGAACCTTTCCGGCTACATGGGGCAGAAGACCGGCGTGCCGTTCCCGGTAATCAGCCGCATTGCCTTCGGCATTCATGGCGCGCAAATTCCCGCGCTGATCCGTGCTGTGATCGCCATCGCTTGGTTCGGCATCCAGACCTACCTGGCTTCAGTGGTGCTACGCGTGCTGCTGACGGCGGTGTGGCCGCAACTCGCCAGTTATGACCAAGACAGCATCCTCGGCCTGTCGAGCCTGGGCTGGGTGTGCTTCGTGGCAATCTGGCTGGTGCAACTGGTGATCCTCGCCTACGGCATGGAGATGGTGCGCCGCTACGAGGCATTCGCCGGCCCGGTGATCCTGCTGACCGTCGCCAGCCTGGCGGTGTTCATGTACTTCAAGGCCGATGCGCGTATCGCCTGGTCGGTGGCCGAGCCGCTGACCGGGTACGAGATGTGGCGCAACATATTCGCCGGCGGCGCGCTGTGGCTGGCGATCTACGGCACCCTGGTGCTCAACTTCTGCGATTTCGCCCGTTCCTCGCCATGCCGCAAGACCATCCGCGTCGGCAACTTCTGGGGCCTGCCGGTGAACATCGTGGTCTTCGCGCTGATCACCGTGGTGCTGTGCGGCGCACAGTTCCAGATCAACGGCCAGATCATCGACAGCCCGACCCAGATCGTTGCCAGCATCCCCAATACGGCCTTCCTGGTCCTCGGCTGCCTGGCCTTCCTGATCGTCACCGTGGCGGTGAACATCATGGCCAACTTCGTCGCCCCGGCCTTCGTGCTGAGCAACCTGGCGCCGCGGCACCTGAACTTCCGCCGCGCAGGGCTGATCAGCGCCACCGTGGCCGTGTTGATCCTGCCATGGAACCTCTACAACAGCCCGCTGGTGATCGTCTATTTCCTGTCTGGCCTGGGCGCCCTGCTGGGCCCACTGTATGGGGTGATCATGGCCGACTACTGGCTGCTGCGCAAAGGCTGCATCAACGTGCCGGAGCTGTACAGCGAACATCCGGCCGGGGCTTACCACTACAGCAAGGGCATCAACCTGCGTGCCGTCGCCGCGTTCCTGCCGGCAGCGCTGCTGGCCATCGTCCTGGCGCTGGTGCCCAACTTCCATGCCATCGCGCCGTTTTCCTGGCTGATCGGTGCCGGCATCGCCGCCGCGCTGTACCTGCTGATCGCCCCTCGCAACCGTCAATACTCTGATGTCAGCGGCGAATGCATCGCCGTCGACCACAGCAGCCACTGATCAAGGAGCAGTGCTCATGCGTATTCTGATCGCCAACGTCAACACCACCGAAGCCATCACCGAGGCCATCGCCGAGCAGGCCCGCAGCGTGGCGGGCCCCGACACGCAGATCATCGGCCTGACCCCCTGGTTCGGTGCCGAGTCGGTGGAGGGCAATTTCGAGAGCTACCTGGCTGCCATCGCCGTCATGGACCGCGTGCTGGCTTATGAGGGGCCGTACGATGCCGTGATCCAGGCCGGCTACGGCGAACATGGCCGCGAAGGCCTGCAGGAACTGCTGAACGTGCCGGTGGTGGACATCACCGATGCCGCCGCCAGCACGGCAATGTATCTGGGCCACGCCTACTCGGTGGTGACCACCCTGGACCGTACCGTGCCGCTGATCGAAGACCGCCTGAGGCTTTCGGGGTTGTACGACCGCTGCGCCTCGGTGCGCGCCAGTGGCCTTGCCGTGCTGGAACTGGAGGAGGATCCACAGCGTGCAGTGCAGGCGATCGTCGAACAAGCCGAGCGGGCGGTGCGCGATGACAAGGCCGAGGTGATCTGCCTGGGCTGTGGCGGCATGGCCGGGCTGGATGAGCAGATTCGTCAGCGCACCGGGGTGCCGGTGGTCGATGGCGTGAGCGCGGCGGTGACCATTGCCGAGTCGTTGGTGCGGATGGGGCTGAGCACCTCCAAGGTGCGGACCTACGCCACCCCGCGGGCCAAGAAGGTAGTGGGCTGGCCGATGCGATTCGGCCGGTAAGCGCCAAGGCGCATTCCCGCCCCCACAGACCAGCAGCACCGTCGGCCCCTGGGGGCAGTCCAATTGGGCCGGCTTTCAGAAATTGGGCAAGTCGGTTGCTTCCACGGGTAAAGCGCAGGCCTGAAGAACTGCGCGGTCGCGGTGGGAGCCGGCTTGCCGGCGATAGGGCCAGCGCAGTCGCCTTGTCATCCAGGCCAAGCGCCGAGCACCCCCAAGGCCGACAGACCAGCAGCTCCAAACCCAGCAGCATCAACACTTGCCTGATGTTTCAGCTTGGTTGCCAGGAAAGTGACCACGAATCAGGTCGGGCAGCTGTGCGCGCCGCCATCCAGGCCTTGGCGTACGTTGCGGCTGAGCAGGCTGGCCTTGCCGTCGCGCCAGGTCAGGGTCAGTACATACAGGGTGTCGAAATCGTCGCCCTGCCAGTCCTCGGTGATCACCCGGTCCTCACCCAGCGCCTTGCCGGCGACGGTATTGATCAGCTCCGGCAAATAACCATGGGACCAGGCAGTGTAGACAGTGGCGTTGCGGTATTTGCCGCTGAGCAACTCATCCGCGAGCTCATCGGTATCGTTCGCACCGTAATCGATATTCACCGGCAAGCCGAGACGTATCGCGCTCGGGGTGATGGTCATCAGTGGGCGGATGTAGCTGTAACGCTGGTCATCGACGCCTTCCTCGACCTCTCGCGTCGGGTTGGCGGCGAAGACGAAATCGGCTTTGCCGAAGCGCTCGGGCAGCAGCCTGGCCAGGTCCAGCGCGCGGTTGAGGCCTTGGCAGTTCAACTGCCCCAACCCTTCGCCGGGTTTTTCGGCATGGCGCAGAAACACCAGGGTCTGGGTACCGTCGACAGGTTGAACGCGGTTTTCGACCACTTCCAGGGCCAAGGGCACCGCCGCAGCAGCGAGTGCTAGGCCCAACAGCAGATGGCGACGACGGCGAACAAACGTGGGCAACTTCATGAAGGCAGGCTCTTGTGGCAGACAATTTGGGTCGACCCGCCACACTGCCCTGAGGCCCAAGAGGCCCGGCATCCTTGTAGTGAATGCCATCCCTGGCTAACGAGTAGGGGTCAGAGTGCCCTCAACGCGTTTGGTTCCTCCCTGGGCAAGGCCTAGGGTAACCCACACATGTTGCGAAATTATTCCAAGCCTGCCAGCCGCGCCCGAGGCTCAGTCATCCCGCGTCAACACTTCGAGCAACTCGATCTCGAACGTCAGGTCCGAATTCGGTGGGATCGCACCCACGCTGCGCTCTCCATATCCCAGGTGCGCAGGCACCTGCAGCTTGCGTTTGCCCCCTACCCGCATGCCCATCAGGCCTTGGTCCCAGCCCTTGATCACCCGGCCCGTGCCAATCACGCACTGGAACGGTTTGCCGCGCGACCGGGACGAGTCGAACTCGCTGCCATCGGCCAGCCAGCCGGTGTACTGGGTGGTGATCAGGGCGCCTTTGACGGCAGCTTTACCGTCGCCTTCGACGAGGTCGGTGATTTGCAGTTCGCTGTTCATGGGCATGCTCCAAGGGTGACATTCAAGGCCGCCCTTTTCTCAGGAATGCACGGTATTGGCAAGCACCACTCACCCCAATTGCTCGAAAGCTTGCTGGCCCGTCAGCTCGGTAGTCTGGTTGGCAAAACAGTACCAGGCAGGTTTCTGCTCGACGAAGATCTGCAGGTCGAAATCCCAGGCCTCCTCGCCGTCCAGCAGGCCCACCGGCACCGCGTAGAAATCGTTGGCCTTGAGCCGGTAATACAGGTGAGTGCCGCAGCGCCCGCAAAAACCGCGCTGGGCCCAATCGGAAGAATCGTAGACGCTGGGCGAACGCCCTTCGATGACCGGTGGCTGGCTGCAGTGAACGACCAGCAATGGCCCCCCGGTCCACTTGCGGCACATGCTGCAATGGCAAGCGCTGATGTGGGTAGTGTCGACGGTGACGTGCAGCCGGGTTTCCCCACAAAGGCAACTGCCGTGCTTTTCCAGGGTCATGGTGAGGCTCCTTGCGTTGGGTGGAGGGCAAGTATAGATCGCCCCCGCACAACGGCTCGCAACCCCACCGGGCCGGTCAGACGAACACGTTGCCGCGTAGGTAGAGCGCCGCCCGCCCGCTGATGATCACTCGGCCATTGCCCGGCACTTCACAGTGCAGTTGGCCCTTGCGCGCACCACCCTGCTCACAGGTCAGGGTGCTCTTGCCCAACCGCTGCGCCCACAAAGGCGCAAGCGAAGTGTGCGCAGAACCTGTGACCGGGTCTTCATTGACACCCACTCGCGGGCCGAACCAGCGCGTGACGAAATCGTATCCGCGCCCGGGAGCAGTCACGGCGATACCCCGCACATCGAACGCCGACAAGGCGACGAAGTCCGGCTGCAGCGGGTCCAGAAGCGAGGCGTCATCGATCATCACTACATAGTCGTCGGACCGATACACCGCACTCGCCCCACTCAGCCCCAGTGCCTTGAGCAAACCGGCGGGCGCCTCGACGGCGGCCGGCTGCTTGGCCGGGAAGTCCATGGCCAGCAAGCCGTCGGCGCCTCGGCTTACCCGCAATTCACCGCTGCGGGTGTTGAAGCGCAGTACTTCAGCCTGCTCGCCCAACTGCTCGAACAGCACATAGGCCGATGCCAAGGTGGCATGGCCGCACAGGTCGACCTCCACCGCCGGGGTGAACCAGCGCAGGTCAAAGGTCTCCCCACTGCGCACGAAATAGGCGGTTTCGGAGAGGTTGTTCTCTTCGGCGATGCGTTGCAGCACGTCATCAGGCAGCCAGCTTTCAAGCGCAATCACGGCAGCCGGGTTGCCACCGAACGGTTCTGCGCTAAAGGCATCGACCTGAAAGATCTCGAGTTGCATGCGAACACTCCTTGTGGCCCAGCCAGCGCCGGGCAGAATTAAAAACGAACGTTACAGATGGACGGGTGTAAGTACCGGTTCGCCGGCAAAGAAGGCCTGTAGATTGCGCAGGACCAAGGCCACCGTGTCACGCGCCGCTTCAGGGGATTGCCCGGCCACATGCGGGGTGAGCACGGTATTGCCGAGGGCCTTCAAGGCATCGGGCACGGCCGGTTCGTCGTCGAACACATCAAGTGCTGCGCCTGCGAGTTGCCCGTGCTGCAGGGCACTTATCAGCGCCGGGGTATCCACAACGCTGGCACGGGCGATGTTCACCAGGTAGCCCTCGGGGCCCAGTGCCTCAAGCACCCGAGCATCGACCAGGTGGTGGGTATTGGTACCGCCCGGGGTGGCTACGACCAGAATGTCTACGGCATCGGCCAGGTGCAACGGGCTGTCGTACCAGGTGTAAGGCACGTCCTGGCGCGGCGTGCGGCTGTGATAGCAGACACTCATCTCGAAGCCCAGGCTGGCACGTTTGGCGATGGCCCGGCCAACTGCGCCCAAGCCGAGGATGCCGAGGCGCTTGCCACTTATCGAGGGGCTGATGACCCGGTTCCACGCACCGAGGCGGATACCGGCATCGGCGCGTGGAATGTCGCGCAGCAGGGCCAACAGTATCGCCAGGGTGTGGTCGGCCACGGCGGCGGCATTGGCACCGGCGCCATTGGTGACGGTGATGCCACGAGCAGCGGCGGCGGCCAGGTCGACCTGTTCGTAACCGGCACCGATCACGCAGATGATCTGCAAGTGGGGCAACGCTTGGATTTCAGCAGCGGTCAGGCCCAGCGGGCCGCGGGTAAGCACCGCATCGATTTCAGCGCCATGGCGGCGGATGGCGTCGCCACGCAGCTGCGCGGACGGTGCGCGAATCAGCCGGTAGCCAGCCTGCTCGAGCAGGGGCAGGTAATCATCGACGGTTTCCACCAACACCAGGACTGTCTTGCTCATGCACCCCTCCGGCTCTAATTCGAAGGGGCATTATGCGGAGTCGGCGGGCGGTACAGTCAATCGATAAATCGCGGGTAAACTGTACTGTATCGGTTGCTTGCTACTGGCCGTGCCGGCTTGCCGACGACACGGCCAGAAAACACAACGCGATTACTGAGCGAACGCCCGACCCAGCCCACCGGGTACACCACTGCTGTCGGTCTCCTGCCACGGGCCATCCGGGCTCAGAGACCAGCTCCAGCCATTGTCATAGCGGTAATAGGTGCGCTGCCGGTAGAACGTATTGGGTTTCTTCTCCAACACATAAACACCCAGTTTCGGATCCCAATGGCTGGCGCCCCCCGGTGGTGGGGCAAAGCTTGCTGAGGTCCGCGGCATCGGTTTGGGTGTCGCGGCCGGTTTGCTCGGCTGCGTGGAGGGTTGGCTACCCGGCAGCGGCTTGACCACCGGCCCCTTTTGCGCAGGCACCGTTTCGATCGGTGGGGCCGGCTGTTCGTACGGCTCGCGCACCGTACACGCAGACAAACCCACGGCGAGAGTGATCAGGGTCAGGCGGACGACGTTTCGCATGGCGGGTTCTCTTACCGGTCGGGGCTGTCGATGATCAGCAGTTGGGTGGCCTGGGTGGTGCTGGGCAGCGGTGCGCCTTGGCCGATCCACTCACCCTGGGTGGGCTGGCCAGCGCGCGATACCCGTGCAACCAGTTGGACTTCGGCAAAGTCGGACAGTTTCATCTGCGGCATCATCGCATCGGCGTCAGACAATTCGACCTCCAGCGGCAATTGGGCCACGGTCACCCGCTTGGCCGCCAGCGGCATGGGCGGGCCGTTGCTAGCCCGGGCGAAGATGAACACCGCATCGCCGGGCTGGACCTCATCCTTGAGCGCCGGGGCCAGCTCGACCCGGACCTTCAGGCGTGCTGCCAGCGGGGTCGCAGGCTTGCCAGCGTTGCCGCCCAGGCGCTCTGCCGCACGGTCGATGCCACCTTGCAAGGCCGCGCGCGAGGCGTCGCCTTCAGGCAGTTGCGCCAGCAGGCGGTTCCAGTAATCGATGGCTTCCTGGTAGCGCTCGCCTTCGAATGCCGCAATGCCGCGCAGGCCAAGGCTGGTCACTTCGTTAGGGTCGGCCTTGAGGGCCTCGTCGGTCAGCGCCTGCACCTGTGCGCTCCACTGCTTGTTGGCCGCGAAATACAGGGCCTGGGCCCATTGGCCCAGCAATTCGGGCTGGCGGCCGGCCAGGGCCACGGCGCGCTCGTAGGCTTTGGCGGCATCTGCCGGGCGCTGCTCGGCCATGTAGGCGCGGCCCAGGAAATACAGGCCCTCGGCCGAATCCGGCTGAGCCTGGACGGCGCGCTCCAGGCGCGTGGTCATTTCTTCCATCGTCTTGGGCGCCGCGGCGAACTCCTGGGTCAACTGCACTTTGTCCGCAGCACCAAAGTGCAGATACAGACCAAGCGCCACCACCGGCACCAGCACAGCGGCCAGCAGCGGCAGCACCCTGCCCAGGTGCCCCTGGCGCGGCGCTTCGGCGCCTTCGGTGTCGGCCAACAGTTCACGGGCGGCCTCATCACGGCCGCTGGCCAGTTGCGCGTCATCCAGCACCCCGGCGGCCTGCTGGGCAGCCAGTTCGGCGACACGTTCCTGGTACAGCGCCACGTTCAGCGCAGTACGGTCTTCTTCCTGCTGCTGGCGACGGCCACGCAGGATCGGGATCAGCAGAAAGCTGAGGGCGGCGAGCAGCAGCAGGCCCGCACCAAGCCAGAATTCAGTCATGGTTCTGTTCTTTTTCCAGCAGTTTGGCGAGACGTTCGCGTTCTTCGACGGACAGCTCCTGCGAGCCCGGAGTAGCTGGCACACGGCGCCGGCGGACAATCACCAACAGCACCGCAAAGCCACCGACCAGCAGAATGCCCGGGCCGAACCAGAGCAGCCAGGTACGCCCAGTGAGGGCTGGCTTGTAGCGCACAAAATCGCCATAGCGGTCGACCATGAAGTCGACGATCTGCTGGTTGCTCTTGCCTTCACCCAGCATGCGGAAAATCTCACGACGCAGGTCGGCGGCAATCGGTGCGTTGGAGTCGGCGATGTCCTGATTCTGGCATTTGGGGCAGCGCAGCTCTTTGGTCAGCTGCTGATAACGCTCACGCTCGGCGTCGTCGCGGAACTGGTAGGTATCGATCGCCGCCTTGGCCACGCCGGCCACGCCCAAAGCCAATACTGCGGCCGCAAGCCAGCGCTTCATGGTTTGGCCTCGTCGACCAGGCCCTGATACAGCGGCGCCAGTTGCTCGCGCCAGACGCCGGCGTCGACGACGCCCACATGCTTGTAGCGGATGATGCCCTTGGCGTCGATCAGGAACGTCTCCGGCGCGCCATAAACGCCCAGGTCCAGGCCCAGGCTGCCCTGTTCATCGCGAATATCCAGCTGGTAGGGGTTGTGGAAGTCGGCCAGCCACTTCTGGGCGGCAGCATTGTCGTCCTTGTAGTTGATGCCGTAGATCACCACGCCCTGCCCGGCAAGCTGGTTCAGGTAAGGGTGCTCGACCTTGCACGACGGGCACCAGGTGGCCCATACGTTGACCAGCGCCGGGCGGCCTTGCAGATCAGCCTGGGTCAGGGTGCGATCACCTTGGGTCGAGGCCAGGGAAAACGCCGGGAACGGTTTGCCGATCATTGCCGAGGGCAGCTCGTCGGGCTTGAGGAACAGGCCTTTGTAGAGGAAAACAGCCACCAGCAGGAATACCGCCAGTGGCACCACCATGATCCAACGCTTCATGCAGCTGCTCCAGACACGCCCAGGACATCACGCACCCGGGTCTTGACCTTGACGCGATAGCGCCGGTCGAGGGCCGCCAGCAAACCGCCCAGGCCGGTCAACAGACCGCCCAGCCAGATCCAGCGGACGTAAGGCTTGATATGCACGCGCACGGCCCAGGCGCCGTTGTCCAGCGGCTCGCCCAAGGCGACATACAGGTCGCGGGTGAAACCAGCATCGATGCCGGCCTCTGTCATCATCGACTGCTGCACGGTATAGAGGCGCTTCTCGGGGTGCAGCGTGGTCACTTCACGGCCATCGCGGCTGACCACGACGGTGCCCTTGTCGGAACTGAAATTCGGCCCTTCGAAGTGCTTGGCGCCCTGGAACAGGAACTGATAGCCCGCCAGTTCCACGCTTTCACCCGGCGCCAGGCGCAGGTCACGCTCGGCACTGTTGTTGCTCGACAGCACCACGCCAAGCGCGCACACCGCAAGCCCCAGATGCGCCAGTTGCATGCCCCAGTAGCTGCGCGTCAGGCCACGTACGCCTTTGGCCAAGCCCTTGTGGCGGGTCTTGTCGACAATGTCGCGCAACCCGCTGAGCACCACCCAGGCAGCCAGGGCAAAGGCGGTCAGGGTCGGCCAGTCGAAGTCGTCGACGATGAAACCGGCCACTGGCGCCAGCACTGCGCTGGCGATCAGTACCGGCGTCATCATGCTGGCCAACCACTTGCCAGGGGTGTCCTTCCAGCGCACCACCACGCCGACGCCGAGCACCACCATCAGCAGTGCCATCAGCGGCAGGAACAAGGCATCGAAATAGGGCGGGCCCACCGACAGCTTGGCCCCGGTCAGGGCATCGAGCACCAACGGGTAGAGGGTGCCGAGCAGGATCATCGCAGCGGCCACTACCAGCACCAGGTTGTTGGCCAGCAGCAGCGTCTCGCGCGACCACAGGGCAAAGCCCACCTGGCTTTTGACCACCGGGGCACGCAGGGCGAACAGGGTCAGCGAACCACCGACCACGAACAGCAGGAAGATCAGGATGAACACACCCCGTGACGGGTCGGAGGCGAAGGCATGCACCGAGGTCAGCACGCCGGAGCGCACCAGGAACGTCCCCAGCAGGCTCAGCGAGAACGCGGCGATCGCCAGCAGCACGGTCCAGCTCTTGAACACGCCACGCTTCTCCGTCACTGCCAGCGAGTGGATCAGAGCCGTGCCCACCAGCCAGGGCATGAAAGAGGCGTTTTCCACCGGGTCCCAGAACCACCAGCCGCCCCAGCCCAGTTCGTAGTAGGCCCACCAGGAACCCAGGGTGATACCCACCCCCAGGAAGGCCCAGGCGATGATGGTCCACGGCCGCGACCAGCGCGCCCAGGCAGCGTCCAGGCGGCCACCGAGCAAGGCGGCAATGGCGAAGGCAAAGGCCACCGAGAAGCCCACATAGCCCATGTACAGCATGGGCGGGTGGACGATCAGGCCGAAGTCCTGCAGCAGCGGGTTGAGGTCGCGGCCGTCAGTGGGCACTTGCGGCAGCAGGCGCTGGAACGGGTTGGACGTGATGATCAAAAAGCTCAGGAAGCCGACGCTGATCATGCCCATCACCGCCAGCACGCGGGCCAGCATCACCTGCGGCAGTTGCCGCGAAAACACCGACACGGCAAAGGTCCAGCCGCCCAGGATCAGCGCCCAGAGCAGCAGCGAACCCTCGTGCGCGCCCCACACGGCGCTGAACTTGTAGTACCAGGGCAAGGCGCTGTTGGAGTTGCTGGCCACATAGGCGACCGAGAAGTTGTCGGTCATGAAGGCATGAGTCAAACAGGCGAAGGCAAAGGCCAGGAAAGCGAATTGCCCCCAGGCCGCCGGCCGCGCCAGGCTCATCCACAGGCTATCGCCACGCCAGGCGCCGAGCAGCGGCACACTGGCCTGCACCGCGGCGAAGCAGATGGCCAGGATCATCGCCAACTGGCCAAGTTCGGGGATCACCAGTGCTGCGTTCATGGTCTGGCCTCCGTACCGGTGGCGGCCTGGCCGCTTTCCTTCAGGGCCTTGGTGACCTCGGGCGGCATGTACTTCTCGTCGTGCTTGGCCAGTACTTCATCGGCCACCACCACGCCTTCGGCGTTGACCTTGCCCAGGGCGACGATGCCCTGCCCTTCGCGGAACAGGTCGGGCAGGATGCCGCGGTAGGTGATCGGCACCGACTTGTTGAAGTCGGTGACCACAAAGCGCACGTCCAGCGAGTCGGACGAGCGCTGCACCGAGCCTTTTTCGACCATGCCGCCAGCACGGATGCGGGTGTCCAGCGGCGCTTCGCCATTGGCGATCTGGGTGGGCGTGTAGAACAGGTTGATGTTCTGCTGCAGTGCGCTCAAGGCAAAGCCGACGGCAACCCCGACACCGACCAGCAGGCCGACGATGAGCAACAGGCGTTTCTTGCGCTGCGGATTCACTGGTTGTTCTCCCGGCGCAAACGGCGCGCCTCTTCTTGCAGATAGCGACGACGGGCCAGCAGCGGCGCGGCGACATTCAGCGCCAGCACCGCCAGGCAGATGCCATAGGCCGACCACACGTACAGGCCATGGTGGCCCATGGCGAGAAAATCACCGAAGGTGGCAAAGCTCATTGTGCGGCCCTCCGCCCCAGGCTGTTCAACACTTCGTCCTTGACCCAACTGGCGCGCGCCTCGCGCTTGAGCACTTCAAGGCGCATGCGCAGCAACAGCACGGCACCGAAGAAGCAGTAGAAACCCAACACCGTACACAGCAACGGCAGCCACATTTCTGCGGGCATTGCCGGCTTTTCGGTGAGGGTGAAGGTGGCGCCCTGGTGCAGGGTGTTCCACCACTCCACCGAGTACTTGATGATCGGGATGTTGACCACGCCGACGATTGCCAGCACGGCGCACGCCTTGGCCGAGCTGTCACGATTACTGATCGCCTGGCCCAGCGCAATGATGCCGAAGTACAGGAAAAGCAGAATGAGCATGGACGTGAGGCGGGCGTCCCACACCCACCAGCTGCCCCAGGTCGGCTTGCCCCAGATGGCGCCGGTCACCAGCGCCACGGCGGTCATCCAGGCGCCGATGGGCGCGGCACATTGCAGGGCCACGTCGGCCAGTTTCATCTTCCACACCAACCCCACTACCCCGGCGACTGCCAGCAGCACGTAGCAGGACTGCGCCAGCATCGCCGCCGGCACATGAATGTAAATGATGCGGAAGCTGTTGCCTTGCTGGTAGTCCTGCGGGGCGAACGCCAGGCCCCAGGTGATACCGACCAGCAGCAGAAGCACGGCAGCGCCGGCCAGCCATGGCAGCATGCGGCCGCTGATGGCATAGAACCATTTCGGGGAGCCCAGCTTGTGGAACCACGTCCAGCTTATTTTCATCAGGGTACATCCAGGGTATTTGCCGGGCTTGAGAGCCCGCGACTCGTTATTCACCGACACTGATCTTCAGGCCGGCCGCTATCGCAAAGGGGGCCAGGGTTACAGCCAGGGCCGTCAGGCTGGCGAGCCAGAGCAGGTGGCCGGTGGCCGGCATATTCTGCAATGCCGCTTGCAACGCACCACTGCCCAGGATCAATACAGGGATATACAACGGCAGTATCAGCAACGCCAGTAACAAACCACCGCGCTTCAGACCGACCGTCAGTGCCGCGCCCACCGCACCCAGCAGGCTCAATACCGGCGTGCCCAGCAGCAGGGAGCCGAGCAGCACCGGCAGGCAATGGCTCGGCAGCCCCAGCATCAGCGCCAGCAGCGGCGCCAACAATACCAGTGCCAGCCCGGAAAAGGTCCAGTGCGCCAGCACCTTGGCCAGCACCAGCAACGCCAGCGGGTGCGGCGACAGCACCCACTGCTCCAGCGAGCCATCCTCGAAGTCGCTGCGGAACAAGCCGTCCAGCGACAGCAGCACTGCCAACAGTGCCGCTACCCAGACCAGCCCAGGCGACAAGGTTTGCAACAATTGGCTTTCCGGACCAACCGCCAAGGGAAACAGCGCAACGACGATGGCAAAGAACACCAAGGGATTGGCCAGCTCGGCAGGGCGACGGAACAGCAGGCGCGCTTCGCGACGCAACAGCGAAATGAATACGCTCATGCCGCCCATTGCCCCAGGTTCAGTTCACGGTAACCGTAGGGCTTGCGCTCCAGCGTGTGGTGGGTGGTCAGCACCACCGTACCGCCCTGCTCGCAGTGGGCCGCCAGGTGCGCTTCCAACTGAGCCACGCCTTGCTTGTCCAGAGCGGTGAACGGTTCGTCGAGAATCCACAGCGGCGGGCAAGCCAGGTGCAGCCGGGCCAGGGCCACGCGGCGCTGCTGGCCAGCGGACAGGGTGTGGCAGGGTACGTCTTCGAAACCGCGCAGCCCTACCGCCTCCAGCGCCGCCCAGATCGCCTCGCGGCTGGCCGGCTGGTGCAACGCGCACAGCCAGGTGAGATTTTCCTCGGCGCTGAGCAGGTCCTTGATGCCCGCAGCGTGGCCGATCCACAGCAGGATGCTGGCCAAAGCGTGACGCTGTTCGGCCAGTGGCTTGCCGCCCAGCAGAATCTGCCCGGCGGTAGGCTGCATCAAGCCGGCCAGCAGGCGCAGCAAGCTGGTCTTGCCGCTGCCATTGGGGCCGCTGATTTGCAGCATGTCGCCAGCGCCCAGCTCGAAATCGAGCTGCTCGAACAGCAGGCGCCAGTCGCGCTCGCAGGCCAAGCCTGCGGCTTGAAGGTGAAGGGTCACGGTTTCGCCTTATCATTGTAGGGCTTCGGGCCGTTGTTGGCTGCTACACGGGTGAACCCGCGTGGCAGCCAACACCGCTCCAGAGCCCTTGTGTCTCAAGTCGCCCCGCGCGCTGCCGTTATACTGGCAACCACCGGCGCGCGGCATTATTACACGCGCTGCCGCGCTGCCAAGAGGCCGGGCTCGACAGGTTGTATACAATCATGACTGAAATCAATAGTCTCGGCGCACAAACCGCGATCAACAGCCAAGCCATGAAGGCAGGCATGACCGGCGAACTGCTGCGTCTGATCCAGGCACAGCCCGGCCTGCTGGCCCCCGGCGAGACCGCGCAGGCCGAAGTCGTGTCGATGCGCCAGGCAGGCCAGGAGTTCCAGTTGGTGCTGCGCCTGATACAGGCCAACGGCGTGCAGACGCAATTGCAAGCCAATGCCAACCAGCCCCTGCCCCCCGGCAGCCAGGTCACCGTCACCCAGCCCGAAAGCAACCGCCTGGCAATCATGCTGCAGCAGGCCAACGCCAGCCAGATCGCCACCCTTACTCGCCTGGACACCAGCAAAGTACCCGTCGGGACCCTGCTGCAGGGCAAAGTCCTGACCAACCAGGCACTGGCCCAGGCGCCTGGCCAAGCGCCGATCTACCGGGCGCTGGTCAGCCTGCTCAACAGTGCACAGGCCGGCGCCACCTTGAGCGTCGACAGCCCGCGCCCACTGGCCATTGGCAGCCTGCTCAGCGCACTGGTGCAGGGTGACCAGTCGCTGCGTTTCGTGCCGCTCAGTGGCAGGCAGGACCAACTGAGCATTGCCCAGCAGCTGCTGACCCAGCAAAACCGCCAGGCCTCGCTGCCCGGCCTGCTCAACGCGCTGCAACAGCTGACCCGCGACCCGAGCGCCGATGGCGAACTGCGCGCCAGTGCCGAACGCCTGTTGGCGGGCCTGCCGGACGCCCGGCAACTGAGCGACGCCAAAGGCGTGGCCCAGGCGCTGAACAACAGTGGCGCCTTTCTTGAAGCGAAATTGCTCGGCGGCTTCCCCGCCAGCATCGCCACAGACCTCAAGGCACACGTGCTGCGCCTGGTTGCCCAAGCCCCGGTCCTGCCGGCGGGCAACCCCAACCTGGCACCCTCCAGCCTGGCCGTGACCATGCCGGCGCTGGCGCGCAGTGCCCTGGGCATGCTTGAACGGGTCAGCCCCAAGCCGCAGCCTGGGGCATTTCCGCTGCCATCGCGCTTGCTCAAGGCCCTGGAAGACGAAGGTGACCTGCAACAACTGCTGCGCCTGGCTGCTGCTGCCGTTTCACGCTTGCAAAACCATGCCATGAGCAGCCTGCAACAAACCGGCACGCTGGAAAACGGCAACCTGCAGACCACCTGGCAGACAGAAGTACCGATCCGCCACGGCCAGGAGTTCATCCCGCTGCAGGTCAAGATCCAGCGCGAGGAAACCCCGCAACAGCAGGCCGAACAACAACAGGAATCGCAAGACCCGCTGCAAGCCCTGTGGCGCCTGGAGCTCGCGTTCGACCTCTCGCCCCTTGGCCCGTTGCAAGTACAGGCACAATTGAGCCAAGGCCGCCTGAGCGGGCACCTGTGGGCAGAGCGCGAACCAACAGCCAGGCTCATCGACAGCCAGCTCGGTGCCTTGCGCAATCGCCTGCTGGAACGCGGCCTGGACGTCGGTGACCTGGAATGCCACCCGGGCATCCCCCCTCAAGGCCCGCGCACACGGGTGGAGCAACGCTGGGTAGACGAAAACGCATGACACAGAAACCAACACGCCAGGCCATTGCCCTGACCTACGACGGGCAGCAGGCCCCGACCCTCAGCGCCAAGGGTGACGATGCGCTGGCCGAGGCCATCCTGGCTTTGGCCCGCGAGCACGAGGTACCGATCTACGAAAATGCCGAGCTTGTGCGCCTGCTGGCTCGCCTTGAGCTGGGCGAACAGATTCCTGAAGCGCTGTACCTGACCATCGCCGAAATCATTGCCTTCGCCTGGCAACTGCGCGGCCGTGTGCCGGCAGGCTTCGCCGACGACCCGGCAGCGCCCCGTGACGTCACGCCAACGCCGCTGGGCCTGCCCACGGGTGGTAGCGTTACCTGACGCCGTTTGCCGCCCCGCTCCACCACCCTGTGCCCCTTCCTCGACAGAAGGGTATCCCCATGCAGCCCGCTCCCTCCCCCAGCCCGGCCCTGATCCGCCAGGCGTTGAAAGGTTTACCGCGCCCCGACCTGCTGGCCCAACAGGTACTTACCGACTGGCTCACCCCCCAGGGCGTGGCGCAATCGCCATTGCTGATCGACGTGGTCACGTTCCATTACCGGACCGAACCGGCGGGTGAAGGCCGCGCCAGTACCTATACCAAAGCGGTCATCACCCAGAAAATGAACCTGGTCGAAGCATTGCTCGCCAACTGGCAGGGCGAATCCGCGGCAGGCTACGGAGGTTTTCACTATGGCGACTGGGCAGGCCTCCCGCCACAGGACCCGTTGACCATCGTAGACAGGCTCGAGCCAATCGACCCGCTCTCCAACGCCTCGCCTTACCAAGTGTTCAACGGCTTGTACACGCGCACCGAGCCTGCCCGGTACGCACCGGACACGCGCTTGCCGATACGCGCCGAGGACTTTCAGACCGCGGCCTGGAAGCTGAATTTTCACACCCTGTTCAAACAGCAACTCGACACCTACTGGGAGCAGCAGCAAGCCCAGTACCGGCGGGCCATTCACATCGCCTTCATCGCCGCCTGCAACCGCCAGGTGGCGCAGGGAAGCCTGTCCGACGCCCAGCGCCGTCTGGTCTGGCGAGCTTGCGGCTTGCTGCCTTACGGCGACCTCAGTGTGTCGTTGCTCAACGTCTACGGTTACACCTCGACCGACATCCTGTACATCCAGCAGGGCACCAGCAGTGAGACCGTCCTGTACATCCCCGGCAACTCATCGCCCTTTCATGCATTCCCTGACGCCCAAGCCATGAAGCACTGGTTTGCCCGCCAGTGCCAGGCCGCAGACAAACGCAGGGCGATGCTGGGCCACTTCGCCCGCGCCGACTGGCCCGACGGCCTGGATTTCAGCGGCCTGCGCACGGCGTTGACGGGGCTGGGCCTGTACCCCGTCGCACATCGTTTCAGCGCCCATCACCCTGGCTTTGCCACCAGCGGCTACTGGGACCCGCAACAGATGATCGATTTCCGCCCAGATACCTATTCCCCTCCGATCACCAGCGACCTTTTCGAGCACCTGACCTTGCAGCGCAAGCAGCGCACCTATGCCGATGCCGACAGCCAGATCACCAGCAACCATGAGGTCGACAAGTCCCGATGGGGCAATTACCTCACGCTGGTCACCGCCCTGCTGGCGCCCCTGGTCATCGTCCTGCCCGAGCTTGCGCCGCTGCTGGTGATCGGTGGCCTGGGCCAATTCAGCCTGGGCCTCGACCAGGCCATCAATGGCAAGAGCCTGGAGAGCAAGAACGCGGGTGTCGCCGACCAGACGTTCGGCTTGTTCAACGCCCTGCCCGTGGCCGGGCAGGGCTTAGCCAGGGAGGCAGCGGTGTTTCGATACTCCCGTCCAGGGTTCTTCGGCTCCGCCCGCGTTGCGGATTTGCTGGGCGCCCCGGTCGGCGCGGCGCCTGTTGCCCAGGCGAGCGATGCGGTGGAGCTGGCATTCCGGGCCCCGGCGGTCGTGTCCTCCAGCAGCCTGGCGGCCGTGGTGACGCGCGTCGACGAAAACCTTGAGCACCGCTTCATGGCATGGCTGCAGACGCCCAAAGGCGTGGTCGGTGAATGGGTCGAGTATGAGTTTGCCAGCGACAGCTTCGTCCGCGCCCGAGACACGCACATGATCGCTCCGCTGCGCTGGCGGCTCGCCGACGGCCAGGACACAGCCCTGGCCCTGTCCACCCAGCGGCATATCGCCACCGACGTACAGCGCACCACCACCCTTCGGGCATTGGGTATCGACCTAGAGGTGCCCATCGACTACGCGCCTTATGAGCAACTGCAACGCACGCCGATCCCCCGGCTGATCAGCAGTGTCTGGTTGGGCGACAGTGTGTTGCAAGGCGAATTCCTCGAAGCCCTGGTGCACAACACGCGCGTGGCCCGCATCAGTGGTTACCGCTACCAGATACTGCTTTCGCAAAACGACCAACAGGTGTTTGAGCGCAACATGCTGCTGCTGCGCGCGCGCGCGGTAGGCGCACAGCTGCTGCCCCTGGAAACGCAAGGCTTCTTCCGGGAATTCGCCCATTCAGCCTACTACCCGCAATACCTGGCCGCCATCGCCGGCAATGGCGGACCCGGCCGCAACCTTGCCTCCGCTTGCGACATCCTGCGGTACCGGTTGCTCAAGCACTATGGCGGGCTTTACCTGGATGCCGACGATCGGTTGCTGGACGCCAGCAGCGGCCAGTTCAGCCCTCCCCTGGCCAACCTGACACTCAAGACCACGGAGGATGGCCTGCTGCTCTCGCCACCGGTGTCGAACGACCAGTTGGGCATGTACGTCAAATTCAACAGCAGCATGATTGGCAGCCACCCGGGCAACCCGACGCTGGACGCAATTTCTGAAGAAATCCTGCGCCGCTACGGCCTGGAGCCCGACTTCTACAACAGCCGCCCACACGCCCGCCAGGCGCCGCTGCTGTTCCAGGCCTATACCCGGCGCCTGAGTTTGTTGACCGGCCCAGCGGTGCTCAATGACGTAGTTGACCAACAGCTGCCGCTGCTCAAACAGCTGCGGGAAATCTGCCATCTGCTGATGTCCCCGGTCTACGACATCCATGCAACGCTCAACCTGCGCCGGTTCCACGCAGTGCTGCAGCAGCACGTTCCGCTCGACAGGGTTGCGCGCATTGGCCGCGAGCATAGCTGGGCCTACACCTGAGCGATCCACTGGCGGTTCGCCCGACTCGGCCCGGTTTGCCCAGGTTAGCGAACCCTGCGATGTACCTACATAAATAGCGCCATTCCTACCTGCACGCAGGTCACCTTGGCCAGCCCTTACAGACTCAAAGGTGACCGTCATGACGACCCAGTACATCAATGCCAAGGGCACGCAATTCGTGCGCGACAGCCTTGCCGGCTTTCCGCGCCCGGACCGCGCGGCAGCCGACGCCATACGCCAGTGGGCCCACCAGCGCGCCATGGACCTGGACCCGGACCGCGTCGACGCAGTGACCCTCCACTACCAGTTCAACCCCAAGCTCGGCTGGATTGCGATCGTCGCGCAAAAGATGACCCTGACCCAGGCGGTACTCTCGAACTGGCAGGGCGAGTCGGCCAACAACTGGCTGGGGGCGGCGCTCCATGCCCCATGGGCTGGCGAACTGCCCGAAGGGCCACTGACCATCGTCCAGACGCTGCGCGAGCGCGGCCTGTTTGACTACCATGCCCCCTACAGCATCTACAACGGGCTGTTCAGGCACAGCGACCAGCCGCTATACAACGCAGATACGCATGTAGCGCTGGCGGCCGAGCAATTCCAGTCGTTCGTCTGGGGCCTGGACTTGCAGGTGCAGTACAAGTCGATGCTCGACCGCTACTGGGATGCCAACCTGGACCGCTACCGTGTCAGCGCCAAGATCAACTTCATCGCCGCATGCAACAAGCAAGTCACCGAGGGCAGCCTGAGTGATGCCGGCAGACAGCTGGCCTGGCAGGCGTGCGGCGTGCAGGCTTCATCGCCGACGGCGCCCAGTGACGGCAAAACCAGCAGCAAACCGAGGCTGCGCGCCCGGTGGCTGAACGTCTATGGCTACCGCGCCACTGACCTGCTGTGCCTGTACGACGCCGTCAGCGGCCTGGTCTTGCTCTACATTCCGGGTAACGCCTCGCCCCTGCACGAATTCAGCGACAAACAAGCCATGCTGGACTGGTTTGCCCACCAGTGCCGCGACCCTCGCACGCGCGATGCCTTGCAGGACCACTTCGCCCTGGCCGATCGCGAAGACGGTTTGAGTTACAGCGGCCTTCACACCGCCCTATGCGGCCTGGGCAGCTACCCAGCCCCCTATCACCTCGACAGCAACCGCCCCGGTTTCACGGTGCAAGGCATCTGGCCCCCCCAGGACTACATCAACTACAAGGCCAAGGAATACAGCCCCCTGATCGAAGGCGACCTGTTCCTTTCCCTTGCCAGGCGCCAGAAGCAGCGCAGTTACCAAGACGCACACTTCATCATCACCAGCGACAGCGAAGTGACCAAGGCCAAATGGCGCGGCTACTTGAATTCGGCAATCAACCTGCTGGCCCCCTTGGCCCTGGTGGTGCCCGAGCTCGCCCCGCTGTTCGCCCTCGGCGGCATCGCCCAGTTTGGCCTGGGGTTGGACCAGGCCATCCACGCCAAGACCGCCCAGCAAAGCGCCGAAGGCGTCAGCATGTCGGTGTTCGGGGTGCTCAATGCAGCACCGCTGGTGACTGTCGGGCTGTCCAGGGCACCGGTGCTGCTGCGCTTGAAGCGTGACGGCTTCGTGGTGCCCAGCAGGGTCAACGAACAGATCGGCTACCCCTTGAGCCCCCTCGACCCACCGCATCTGGCGCTGGCCGATGTGGCGGATTTTCTCCAGACCACAGACCCCATTGCACCGCTGCCCGGTGGCGACGACGCTGTGGCCGGTGCAGTGGTGAGGATCCCGCGCTACGACGGTTCGGCCGACCTGCTTACGGCGATGATCGGCGGTTATCATGAGCATATGTTCTACGACATGCAGGCCGATGCCTTTGGCCTGGAGAGCGGCCTCAATGAGGTTGAGCCCACCTACTACATCGCAGCGCCAGGCTCGCTCAATCTGGTCGAGGTGGATGCCCGAACGCGGCAGGTTACCGATCAGATGCGCATGGCGACCCTGCGTGCATTGGGCGTCGATCTGCACCTGCCCGTCGCCCTGCCGGCCTTGCGCACCGAAGCACTGCGGCCCATCCCTAAACAGGTGATGAACCTTTGGGTGGGCGACAAGGTGATCGAGCAAAGCCTGATCGACACTATCGCCCGCAACGCCCGCACGCTGCAGAACACCCAGTATGTTCATCGCCTGTATCTTTCCAGGGCCGAGCCAGGTGCCTTCCAGGCCAACCTGCGGCTGTTGACGGCGCATGCGCCCGGGGTGGAGGTCATGCCGCTTGAGGACCAGCCGTTCTATAAACGCTTCAGCGAGAGTGCCAACTTCGCCCAATACCAGGCGGCGATTCAAGGCAATGGTGGGGTGGCGAGCAACTTTTCGTCGGCGTCGGACGTTTTGCGCTATGCCCTGCTGGATCAGGAAGGTGGCCTGTACATGGACGTCGACGACACCCTGCTGGCGCCTGGCGAATACCCGGTGTCAATCGACGGCGCCCCCAGGGGCACGCCGGGAGAGCACTTGGATGACGTGGTACTCGCCACCACTGAAAATGGGCTGCTGCTGCACCCGGCGGTATCCAATGAAAGATTGGGCATGAACTGCCTCTACAACGGCAGCCTGGTAGGCAGCCATGCAGATAACCCGACGCTCAGGGCAATCCTGGAGGAAATGCAGGCGCGCTTCGAGCAAGCGCCGGGCTTCTACAACAGCAGGCCCTCCCTGCACACCGACCCGCAAGCTTTCTATGGTTATGCTCAGACGCTGAGCCGCCTCACCGGGCCGAGGTTGCTCACCGACGTGGTCGACCGGCTGTTGCCTGAGCTGGGCGTGATGCGTCAGATCATCAACCTGTATGCGTTCCCCCGCACCAACTCCTGGCAGTTCGTCAGCCTTGTGGAGTTTGAGGCAGCGCAACGGCAGCTGCTTCCACTCAACCGCATCGCCAGGATCGGCGGATACAATTCTTGGGCCAGGCCCTGAGCGCAGGCTCAGCAAGCACCTGCTGCCTCAGGTCCGATGCCAGCCAGGCAAGCGATTTGGGGCCGCTGTGCGGCCCATCGCCGGCAAGCCGGCCACCGGGTGGTGACAGTCCTTGAGGTCTGTGCTGCATATCCCACAGAGTTGAACTGTGACAATCCTTGAGGTCCGTGCTGCATCTAACACAGGGTTGGGCTGTGACAATCCTTGAGGTCTGTGCTGCATCTACCACAGGGTTGGACTGTGACAGTCCTTGAGGCCTGCGCCGTATCTCCCAAAGGGTGGAATGCCGCAGTCCTTCAGGCCTGCGCCGTACCTGTGGGAGCTGGCTTGCCGGCGATGGGCTGCGCAGCAGCCCTGATTACGCCTACCGACTGGCACTCACCTCAGGTCGCCTTTTCACGCTACTCGCCACGATGCAACTTGCTCATCAGCTCGGCCTCGGCCTGGGTCAAACCGCAGCTTTCGGTCAGCTCCGACACACTCGCCCCCATCCCTACCAGTTTTGCCGCCTGGCTGAAGGTTACATCGCTCGGGTCACGTTGCTCCAGACGCTCCAGCCGGTCTGGCAAGGTCGCCACTACCGCGCGCAGCTCATGGATGGCTTCACCCATGCGCACGGTACCGTTCTGGTAATCATCCAGGCGCTTGGCCAGGTCCTTGATGCGCTGGTCACGCACGGCATCGCCCTGGGCCTGCTGGGCGGCGAGCTCGCGCTGGCGCTTGCTGTAGTTGAGGAAAAACCACAGGCTCAGCGCCCACAACAGCGCCAGGAAGATGACAGCAACCTCGAAAATCAACTCAGATGTTCTCCAGCTCGGACCACTCTTCCTCGGTCATCATCTTGTCCAGCTCGACCAGGATCAGCAGTTCGCCATTCTTGTTGCACACGCCCTGGATGAACTTGGCCGACTCTTCGTTCCCCACGTTCGGCGCGGTCTCGATCTCCGACTGACGCAGGTAGACCACCTCGGCCACGCTATCGACCAGGATGCCGACCACTTGCTTGTCAGCCTCGATGATGACGATACGGGTGTTGTCGGTCACCTCGGTAGGCATCAGGCCGAAGCGCTGGCGGGTGTCGATCACCGTCACGACATTGCCGCGCAGGTTGATGATCCCCAGCACGTAGCTCGGCGCACCCGGAACCGGGGCGATCTCGGTGTAGCGCAGGACTTCCTGCACCTGCATGACATTGATGCCGTAGGACTCGTTGTCCAGACGGAAGGTTACCCATTGCAGAATCGGATCTTCCGAACCTTGTGCAGACGACTTTTTCATTCCCCTAGCCCTCAAAATCCGCCAATGGCGGTGTGTTCGCAGTTATTTGTGTTTGGTATGCAGCTGCTTGACCGCGCCACTGGCGATCAGCTCGGCCAGTTCGGCCACGTCCAGCAGCGCACACATGTGTTCGATCACCGTGCCGGCCAGCCACGGTCGCTGACCACGCTGGCTGCGCCATTTGATCTCCGACGGGTCCAGGCGCAGGGAACGGCTGACCTGATGCACCGCCAGCCCCCATTCGTAGCCCTGAACGGAAATGACATAGTGCAAGCCCTGACGGAAATCGTCCCGGTAACGATCTGGCATGACCCAGCGCGCCGTGTCCAGCACCTTCAGGTTGCCCGCCTGGCAGGTGAGAATGCCAAGGAACCAGTCCGGCTGGCCGAACAGCGGCGTCAGTTCCTGGCCCTCCAGGCTGTAGATCGAGCCCAGGCACACTAGCGGCACTGCCAGCGTCAGCCCGGCGACGTCGAACAGCAGGCACTCGAAGGGCTCGGCCGCCCAGGCCGGGCGACCATCGACCGTGGCCGGTGGCACAGGCGCGCTCGGCGCGGGCAGGTTGACTTCAACCAACGGCGCGACGGGCTCGGGCGCCTGAACCTGGGTCAGTACTGGAATGGCGGCTTCGGCCACCACCTTGGCCTCGACCACCGCCACCACCGGCGCTTCGACCGGCAAGACAGTCGCAAGTACCCCGGCCTGCGGTTCGGCGAAAGGCCTTGCCGGGACGCTCACTGCAGGCTTCTGGGCCTGTGGCTGCGCGTCTCGGGCCTGTTCTTCGCGCACCGCCGCGGCAAATTCGTCCCTCGCAGCCGGCAGCTCGAGATTGGTTTCAGCCTCGGTGGCTTCCTGCAGCAGGCCGTCCAGGTAAGATTGCAAGGCCAGTTGCGGCCGCGTACCCGTCTTCACCGTCATGACGCCACCTGTACTGCAGCCTTGTAGGTGAGCAGGTGCTTGAGCAGCGCCCGGTAAGCGATCACGCCGCGGCTCTTGCCATCGAACTGTGACGGCGTGACGCCGTTGCGGCTGGCATCGCGCAGGCGCGTATCGACCGGAATGTAGCCCTGCCACACCTGATGTTCATAGGTATCACGCAATACTTTCAGCGTACCCAGCGAAGCCTGAGTCCGGCGGTCGAACAGGGTCGGCACGATCTGGTAGGGCAAGGCCTGCTTGCGCGAACGGTTGATCATGGCCAGCGTACCGATCATGCGCTCCAGGCCCTTGACCGCGAGAAACTCGGTCTGCACCGGGATCACCAGCTGCTGGCTGGCGGCCAGTGCGTTGACCATCAGCACCCCGAGCAGCGGGGGGCTGTCGATCAGGGCGAAGTCGAAATCCTGCCACAGTTGCGCCAGACTCTTGGCGATCACCAGGCCCAGCCCGCTCTGCCCCGGAGACTGCCGCTCCAGCACCGCCAATGCGGTACTCGAAGGCAGCAGCGAGATACGCTGGTCGCTGGTCGGCAGCAGCAGCTGCCCGGGCAAGCCATCCGGCACCTGGCCCTTGTGCAGGAACAGGTCGTAACAGCTGTGCTCCAGCGCATCGGGGTTGTGCCCGAAATAGCTGGTCATCGAACCATGCGGGTCAAGGTCGACGACGACCACGCGCTTGCCCGCCTCGGCCAGCAAACCGGCCAGGGCGATAGTGGTGGTGGTCTTGCCGACCCCGCCTTTCTGATTGGCTACTGCCCAGACTCTCATAGGACAACTCTTGATTCATGGAGGCCGCTGAACCCTGTGCGATCCGGCTTTGCAGCCGCCACAGGGTTCGCGGTGACAGAGAATTGACGAGTCACTGCCCCGCCGTCGCTGCTGGGGTTGCCGGTGCACTTTGTGTGCCAGCGCGGCGCAGGGCGGCGTCCGGGGTGGTATTGGCACTGCCGGAGCCCGTCAGGCTGCGGCGCACTTCAAGGTTGCGCGAGATCACCAGCACCACCCGGCGGTTTCGCGCCCGGCCCTCTGCAGTGTCATTGCTGGCCACAGGCTGATATTCGCCATAGCCCACCGAGGCCATGCGCGCCGGGTTGACGCCTTCCATCGCCAGCAGGCGGACAATGCTTGCCGCCCGCGCCGAAGACAGCTCCCAGTTGGTCGGGTATTGCGCGGTACGGATCGGCAGGTTGTCGGTAAAGCCCTCGACGTGCACCGGGTTGGCGAACGGTTTGAGGATGTGCGCCACCTTCTCGATGATGTCGAACGCCTGGTCGCTGGGCATGGCATCGCCACTGCCGAACAGCAGCGAGGAATTCAGCTCGATCTCCACCCACAGCTCGTTGGCGCGAATGGTCATCTGGTCGGAGCTGATCAGGTCACCGAAGGCATCGCGCACGTCTTCACTGATGGCTTTGAGCGGGTCGACGCTGGTCTGCGCAAGGCCTGCGTCGGTCTGCTCACTGTCCTTGATCAACGGCTCGGCCGGCCTGACGCTGAGCGGTTGCTCATCGCCGATAGGGATTGGCTTCATGCTCCGCTCAGGGTCGTTGAACACCCCGAGCAGCGCTTGCGAAATGACCTTGTACTTACCCTCGTTGATCGAGGAAATCGAGTACATGACCACGAAAAAGGCGAACAGCAAGGTAATGAAGTCGGCGTACGACACCAGCCATCGCTCGTGGTTTTCATGTTCTTCAGTATGGCGACGGCGACGCATAGGTTACTCCATGAAGCCTTGCAGCTTCAGTTCGATCGAACGCGGGTTCTCACCCTCGGCAATCGACAACAGGCCTTCTAGCAGCATTTCGCGGTAGCGCGACTGGCGCATGACGATGGCCTTGAGCTTGCTCGCGACCGGCAACAGAATCAGGTTGGCACTGGCCACGCCATAAATGGTGGCAACGAACGCCACGGCGATGCCGTTGCCCAGCTGAGACGGGTCGGCCAGGTTGCCCATCACGTGGATCAGGCCCATCACCGCACCGATGATGCCGATGGTCGGCGCGTAGCCGCCCATGCTTTCAAACACCTTGGCAGCCTGGATGTCGCGGCCTTCCTGGGTCAGGAAATCGACTTCGAGGATACTGCGAATGGCCTCGGGCTCGGCGCCGTCGACCAGCAACTGCAAGCCTTTGCGGGCATACGGGTCGGGCTCGCCATCGGCCACACCTTCCAGGCCAAGCAGGCCTTCCTTGCGTGCGGTCAGGCTCCAGTTCACCACCTTGTCGATGCCGCCAGCCAGATCGACCCGCGGCGGGAAGATGATCCAGCGCAAGATCTGTAAGGCACGCTTGAACGATGACAACGGTGACTGCAAAAGCGCCGCCGCCAGGGTACCGCCCAGTACGATCAGGGCTGCCGGGCCATTGAGCAGCGCGCCGACATGGCCACCTTCGAGGAAGTTGCCACCGACGATGGCGACGAAGGCCAGGATCAGTCCGATCAGGCTAAGGACATCCATTACACACACGCCTCGACCAGGTGCTTGCCAATCTCATCCAGGCTGTACACCGCATCGGCCAGGTTGGCTTTGACGATGGCCATGGGCATGCCGTAGATCACGCAACTGGCTTCATCCTGGGCCCACACAGTGCTGCCGCCCTGCTTGAGCAGGCGCGCGCCTTCACGGCCGTCGGCGCCCATGCCGGTCAGCACCACCGACAGCACCTTGTCACCGTACGACTTGGCTGCCGAACCGAAGGTGATGTCCACGCAGGGTTTGTAGTTCAAGCGCTCGTCACCGGGCAGGATCTTCACCGTGCCCCGGCCATCGATCATCATCTGCTTGCCACCGGGGGCAAGCAGGGCCAGGCCTGGGCGCAGCACGTCGCCGTCCTCGGCTTCCTTGACGCTGATCTTGCACAGCTTGTCCAGGCGCTCGGCAAACGCCTTGGTGAACGCCGCCGGCATGTGCTGGATGAGCACGATCGGAGCCGGGAACCCGGCAGGCAATTGCGTCAGTACCCGCTGCAGCGCGACCGGGCCACCGGTCGATGTGCCGATAGCCACCAGTTTGTAGGGCTTGCGCTTGGGCGCGGGCGAATGGCTTGACGCCGGTGCAGCCGCCGCTCGGGCAGGCGCCACGCTGCGTGTGGACGCCGTGCTGGCCAGGCTGCTGGCGGGGGCGTGCGCCACGCTGGCAGGTGCCGGCGCAGGCGCCGCTGCGGTGCTTGGGTAACCACCGAAACGACGGTTGCTGCGCGAAAGGGTGTGCACCTTCTCGCACAGCATCTGCTTGACCTTCTCCGGGTTGCGCGAGATGTCCTCGAAGTTCTTCGGCAGGTAATCCACCGCACCGGCATCCAGCGCGTCGAGGGTCACACGGGCGCCTTCGTGGGTCAGCGAGGAGAACATCAACACCGGTGTCGGGCAGCGCTGCATGATGTGCCGCACGGCGGTGATGCCATCCATCATGGGCATTTCGTAGTCCATGGTGATGACATCGGGCTTGAGCGCCAGCGCCTGGTCGATCGCTTCCCTACCGTTGGTCGCGGTACCGACGACCTGGATCGTCGGGTCCGCCGAGAGGATTTCCGAGACGCGGCGGCGGAAGAAACCCGAATCATCCACCACCAGGACCTTGACTGCCATAAACACTCCATTAGGTGGCGCAGCCCCGCAGGGCGCGCCACCGAAATCAAATACGCCGCGCCGCGTAACGCTTGAGCATGCTCGGTACGTCGAGGATCAGCGCAATGCGACCGTCACCGGTGATGGTGGCGCCGGACATGCCCGGGGTGCCCTGCAGCATCTTGCCCAGCGGCTTGATCACCACCTCTTCCTGGCCCACCAGTTGGTCGACCACGAAGCCGATGCGCTGGGTGCCCACAGAGAGGATCACCACATGGCCCTCGCGCTGCTCCTCGTGCACCTGGCCCTGGACCAGCCAGCGCTTGAGGTAGAACAGCGGCAGCGCCTTGTCGCGCACGATCACCACCTCCTGGCCGTCGACCACGTTGGTGCGCGACAGGTCCAGGTGGAAAATTTCGTTGACGTTGACCAGCGGGAAGGCGAACGCCTGGTTGCCCAGCATCACCATCAGGGTCGGCATGATCGCCAGGGTCAGCGGCACCTTGATGACGATCTTCGAACCCTGGCCTTTGGCCGAGAAGATGTTGATCGAGCCGTTGAGCTGGGAAATCTTGGTCTTGACCACGTCCATACCGACACCACGGCCGGACACATCGGAAATTTCCGTCTTGGTCGAGAAGCCTGGGGCGAAGATCAGGTTGTAGCAGTCCGACTCGCTCAGACGGTCGGCGGCGTCCTTGTCCATCAGGCCCTTTTCCACCGCCTTGGCGCGCAGAATGTTAGGGTCCATGCCTTTGCCGTCATCGGAGATCGACAGCAGGATGTGGTCACCCTCCTGCTCGGCCGACAACACCACGCGGCCGGTACGCGCCTTGCCCGACGCTTCACGCTCTTCAGGCATCTCCACACCGTGGTCAACCGCGTTGCGCACCAAGTGCACCAGGGGGTCGGCCAATGCCTCGACAAGGTTCTTGTCCAAGTCGGTCTCTTCACCGACCAGTTCCAGGTTGATCTCTTTCTTCAACTGGCGGGCCAGGTCGCGGACCAGGCGCGGGAAGCGGCCGAAGACTTTCTTGATCGGCTGCATACGCGTTTTCATCACCGCGGTCTGCAGGTCGGCAGTGACCACGTCCAGGTTCGACACGGCCTTGGACATGGCCTCGTCACCGCTGTTCAGGCCCAGGCGCACCAGGCGGTTACGCACCAGCACCAGTTCGCCGACCATGTTCATGATCTCGTCCAGGCGCGCCGTATCGACGCGCACGGTGGTTTCCGCTTCGCTCACCGCGTGCTTCTCGGCAGCAGGTGCAGGCGCGCGGGCCGGCGCGGCGGGCTTGGCCGCCGCAGCAGGTGCAGGTGCAGGTGCAGGTGCCGGCTTGGCCACAGGCTGGCTGTGCGCCTTGGCGGCCACAGGGGTGGCAACGGCGGCGGGCGCTTCGGCGGTGACCGCATCGCCGGTGAACTTGCCTTTGCCATGCAACTGATCGAGCAGTGCCTCGAACTCGTGCTCGCTGATTTCATCGCTGCTACCGGCAGCTGGCGCTTCGCTGGCCACCGGAGCCACGGCAGCAGGCAGCGCATCCGCCTGGAACGTGCCCTTGCCGTGCAGCTGATCGAGCAGCGACTCGAATTCTTCGTCAGTGATCTCGTCGCTGGCTGGCGCGCTGGCAGAAGCGGCCACAGGCTCTGTGGCAACGCCTTCGGCCGAGAACTGGCCCTTGCCGTGCAACTGGTCGAGCAACGATTCGAATTCGTCGTCGGTGATCTCGTCACCCGAACCGGACAGCGTTTCGCCTTGCAGCTGCTGTTCGGCAGCGGCTGCCTGGGCTTTGACCGCATCGAGCGAGTCGAGCAGCTGCTCGAATTCGGTGTCGGTGATGTCGGCCTCGGCGGCAGGTTCGGCCGGCGCAGGCGCAGCCTCGACCACCGGCGCAGCCGCTTCAGGGCCAGCCGGCTCGGCCAGGCGTGCCAGGGCCGCCAGCAACTCGGGCGTGGCCGGGGTGACTTCACTGCGCTCGCGCACCTGGCCAAACATGCTGTTGACCGTGTCCAGTGCTTCGAGCACCACGTCCATCAGTTCCGCGTCGACCCGGCGCTCACCTTTGCGCAGGATGTCGAACACGTTCTCGGCGATATGGCAGCACTCCACCAGCTCATTGAGCTGGAGGAAGCCGGCGCCCCCTTTTACAGTGTGGAAACCGCGAAAGATCGCATTGAGCAGGTCGGCATCATCGGGCCGGCTTTCCAGCTCGACCAGTTGCTCGGACAGTTGCTCAAGAATTTCGCCGGCTTCTACCAGGAAATCCTGAAGGATTTCTTCATCGGCGCCGAAGCTCATTAAACGTGCTCCTCAAAAACCCAGGCTGGACAGCAGATCATCGACATCGTCCTGACCGGACACGACGTCTTCACGCTTATCGGCATGAATCTGCGGACCTTCACCCCGAGCCGGATATTTTTCTTCATCTTTTTCCGCGCGCAGCTGTTGGTGGTCATGTTCGATACCGGCAAAACGGTCGACCTGACTGGCCATCAGCACGAGCTTGAGCAGATTGCTTTCGACTTCGGTCACAAGCGCAGTCACCCGCTTGATCACCTGGCCGGTCAGGTCCTGATAGTCCTGAGCCAGCAGAATGTCATTGAGGTGGCCGGATACCTTGCGGTTACCTTCAGCGCTGTGCGTCAGGAAACTGTCGACACGCTTGACCAACTCGCGAAATTCCGGCGCAGCGACTTCGCGGCGCATGAAACGCTGCCAGTCGACACTGAGGCTCTGCGCTTCAGCAGCCAGGTCGTTGAGCACGGGCGTGCTCTCCTCCACCAGGTCCATGGTGCGGTTGGCGGCGCCTTCAGTCAGCTTGACCACATAGGACAAGCGTTCGGTGGCATCGGTGATCTGCGAGACTTCCTCGGCCTGCGGCATGCGCGGGTCGATCTGGAAGCTGACGATCGCACTGTGCAGCTCGCGCGTGAGCTTGCCGACTTCCTGATACAAGCCGCGGTCGCGGGTCTGGTTGAGCTGATGAATCAGCTGCACCGCCTCGCCGAACCGGCCCCGTTCCAGGCTTTCGACCAGTTCCTGAGCATGCTTCTTCAGGGTTGACTCAAACTCCCCCAAAGACGTTTGTGTTGATTCCATGGCGCCCCCTGACTTTGTTCAGCCGTTGACGCGTTCGAAGATCTTCTCGATCTTTTCTTTGAGCACCTGGGCGGTGAACGGCTTGACCACATACCCATTCACACCGGCCTGAGCCGCTTCGATGATCTGGTCGCGCTTGGCTTCGGCCGTCACCATCAGTACCGGCATACCCTTCAGGCGCTCGTGGGCACGTACCTTGCGCAGCAAGTCGATACCGGACATGCCAGGCATGTTCCAGTCGGTCACCAGGAAGTCGTAATGGCCGCTTTCGAGCATCGGCAACGCCGTGGTGCCGTCGTCAGCTTCGTCGGTATTGGTGAAGCCCAGATCACGCAACAGGTTCTTGATGATCCGCCGCATCGTCGAAAAGTCGTCAACGATGAGGATTTTCATGTCTTTGTTCAATTAGACCTCCAAGCAGTCTCAAACGCGCTCGGCCCCGAGCGCGCATTCAATCAATTCGGTACAACGTGAAAACGACTGCAACGACCCCGGGCTCAACGCGCCCGCCATTCCCCAAGACGGCTGCGCAAACGCGCGGCGCACTGGCTGTGCAGCTGGCTGACACGCGATTCGCTGACCCCCAGTACCTCACCGATTTCCTTGAGGTTCAGCTCTTCGTCATAGTACAGCGCCAGTACCAGCCGCTCGCGCTCCGGCAGGTTGGCGATGGCATCGGTCAGGGCGGCCTGGAAGCGCTCGTCCTCCAGGTCGCGCGACGGCTCGACCTGGCCACTGGCGCCCTCCTCGTGCAGCCCTTCGTGCTCGCCGTCCTGCAACAGGTCGTCAAAGCTGAACAGGCGGCTACCCAGGGTATCGTTCAAAATCCCGTAGTAATCATCGAGACTCAACTTGAGTTCGGCCGCAACTTCATGATCTTTAGCGTCGCGGCCGGTTCTTGCTTCCACAGCGCGCATCGCATCGCTGACCATACGCGTGTTGCGGTGCACCGAACGCGGTGCCCAATCACCTTTGCGTACCTCGTCGAGCATGGCGCCGCGGATGCGGATGCCGGCGTAGGTTTCAAAGCTGGCGCCCTTGCTGGCGTCGTATTTGTTGGCGACCTCAAGCAAGCCGATCATGCCGGCCTGGATCAGGTCTTCCACCTGCACGTTGGCAGGCAGGCGCGCCAGCAGGTGGTAGGCAATGCGCTTGACCAGCGGCGCGTAGCGTTCAACCAGATCGTACTGGGCGTCTTTGGACGCCTTGCTGTACATCTTGAACCCGCTCGCACTCATAGGACCGGCCCTGCACTGGTTGGCTGCACCAGGCGTTCGACGAAGAACTCCAGATGCCCGCGCGGGTTGGCCGGCAGCGGCCAGCTGTCGACCTTCTGGGCAATGGCCTTGAAGGCCAGCGCACACTTGGAACGAGGGAAGGCTTCGTAGACTGCCCGCTGCTTCTGCACCGCCTTGCGCACACACTCGTCATACGGCACGGCGCCGACGTATTGCAGGGCAACGTCAAGGAAGCGATCAGTGACCTTGGTCAACTTGGCGAACAGGTTGCGCCCTTCCTGCGGGCTTTGCGCCATGTTGGCCAGCACGCGGAAACGGTTCATCCCGTAATCGCGATTGAGCAGCTTGATCAGCGCGTAGGCGTCGGTGATCGAGGTCGGCTCGTCGCACACCACCAGCAGCACTTCCTGGGCTGCACGCACGAAACTGACTACCGAGTCACCAATCCCCGCAGCGGTGTCTATCACCAGCACGTCGAGGTTGTCGCCGATCTCGCTGAAGGCCTGGATCAGCCCGGCATGCTGGGCCGGCGCCAGGTGCACCATGCTCTGGGTGCCGGAGGCCGCCGGCACGATGCGCACACCGCCCGGGCCCTGCAACAGCACGTCGCGCAGCTCGCAGCGCCCTTCAATGACATCGGCCAGGGTGTGTTTGGGGGTCAGGCCCAGCAACACGTCGACGTTGGCAAGGCCCAGGTCGGCGTCAAGCAGCATGACCCGGCGGCCGAGTTCGGCCAGTGCCAGGGACAGGTTCACTGAAACGTTAGTCTTGCCGACGCCACCTTTGCCACCGGTCACGGCGATCACCTGTACGGGATGCATGCTACCCATGTTCGTTGTTCACCTTGTCTCGCTTGGACCCAAGCCACACGTGGGGCATGACAGCGGTCCCCTTGGTGTAGGTATTTTGCATACGCTTGATCATCAACCCGCTCTCCTTGGGTTGTGATAGAGATCAGCGAACATGTCGGCCATGGCCTCTTCGCTGGGCTCATCCTGCAACTGCACATTGACCGCGCGGCTAACCAGTTGGTGCGCCCGCGGCAAGTGCAGGTCGTCAGGAATGCGCGGGCCATCGGTAAGATAGGCGACGGGCAGTTCATGACTGATGGCCAGGCTCAGCACATCGCCGAGGCTCGCCGTTTCATCGAGTTTGGTCAGGATGCAGCCGGCCAGGCCACAGCGCTTGTAGCTGTGGTAGGCGGCCGTCAGCACCTGCTTCTGGCTGGTGGTGGCCAGCACCAGGTAATTCTTCGCAGCGATGCCGCGGCTGGCCAGGCTTTCCAGCTGCATGCGCAGGGCCGGGTCGCTGGCCTGCAGGCCGGCGGTATCGATCAGCACCACGCGCTTGCGCAGCAGCGGCTCCAACGCCTGGGCCAGCGACTGGCCGGGGTCTACATAAGTCACCGGCACGTTGAGGATACGCCCCAGGGTCTTGAGCTGCTCCTGGGCACCAATGCGGAAACTGTCCATGCTGACCAGGGCCACGTTCTGCGGGCCGTACTTGAGGACATAGCGCGCCGCCAGCTTGGCCAGCGTGGTGGTCTTGCCCATACCGGCAGGGCCGACCATGGCGATCACGCCACCCTCTTCGATCGGCTCGATCTCCGGCACTTCGATCATGCGTGCCAGGTGCGCCAGCAGCATGCGCCAGGCCTGGCGTGGCTCTTCGATTTCGGCGATCAGGTCCAGCAGCTCGCGGGCGATCGGCCCGGACAGGCCGATGCGCTGCAGCCGGCGCCAGAGGTTGGCCTGCGCCGGTTTGCTGCCTTGCAGCTGGTTCCAGGCCAGCGAGCCGAGCTGCACTTCCAGCAGCTCGCGCAGGCCCGACAGCTCAGAGCGCATCGCATCGAACAAGCGCGGGTCGACCGCTGCCGGCGCAGCAGGTGCTGCAGGGGCCGGCACGTCCACATGCGGTTCGATCAAGGGCTGCGAGGCGGTCAGCGACTGCCCGGCGAACAATTGGCGGCTGCCTTCGCTGGCATCACTGCGGTTGTCCAGCTCAGCCTGGGCAGTGGCGATGCGCGTCTGGGTCTTGCGCAGCTCTTGCTCGAGCTCGGCATTGGGCACGCGCGGGGCCAACGCGGACAGTTTGTAGTCCAGCGCGGCCGTCAGTTCGACACCGCCAGCGATGCGCCGGTTACCGATGATGGCGGCGTCGGAGCCCAGCTCATCACGGACCAGCTTCATGGCCTGGCGCATATCGGCGGCGAAAAAACGCTTAACTTGCATAACCCACTACCTCAGCCGTTGGGGCCCACGGTGGCAACGATGGTGACTTGCTTGTTATCCGGTATTTCCTGATACGCCAGAACATGCAAATTCGGTACAGCCAGGCGGCCGAAGCGCGACAGCATGGCACGGATCGGGCCGGCCACCAGAAGGATGGCCGGCTGGCCCTGCATCTCCTGACGCTGGGCCGCTTCAATCAACGAACGCTGCAGCTTTTCGGCCATGCTCGGCTCCAGAAGAACACCGTCTTCCTGACCTTGCCCGGCCCTTTGCAGACTATTGAGCAAAATCTGTTCCAACCTTGGCTCAAGCGTGATCACAGGCAGCTCGGACTCAACGCCGACAATGCTTTGCACGATGGCGCGACACAATCCGACGCGCACTGCCGCCACCAGCGCGGCGGTATCTTGACTCTTACCCGCATTATTGGCGATGGCCTCGGCAATGCTGCGGATGTCACGCACCGGCACCTGCTCGGCGAGCAATGCCTGCAGGACCTTGAGCAGGCCCGACAAGGAAATGACACCCGGCACCAGTTCCTCTGCAAGTTTAGGCGAAGCCTTGCCCAGCACCTGCAGCAATTGCTGCACTTCCTCGTGACCGATCAGTTCGTGGCAATGCTTCTGCAGGATCTGGTTGAGGTGCGTGGCCACCACGGTACTGGCGTCGACCACGGTGTAGCCCAGCGACTGCGCCTGGGCACGCTGGCCGATATCGATCCACACCGCTTCCAGGCCGAAGGCCGGGTCACGCGCGGCGATGCCGTTGAGGGTACCGAAGACCTGCCCAGGGTTGATGGCAAGCTCGCGGTCCGGGTAGATCTCGGCCTCGGCCAGAATCACGCCCATCAGCGTCAGGCGATAGGCGCTGGGCTGCAGGTCGAGGTTGTCGCGGATGTGCACGGTGGGCATGAGGAAGCCCAGGTCCTGGGAGAGCTTTTTGCGCACGCCCTTGATCCGAGCCAGCAGTTGCCCACCCTGGTTGCGATCGACCAGCGGGATCAGGCGGTAGCCGACTTCCAGGCCGATCATGTCGATCGGCGTCACGTCATCCCAGCCAAGCTCCTTGGTTTCCATCGCCCGTTGCGGCGACGGCAGCAGGTCCTGCTGGCGCTGCGCCTCTTGCTGCGCGGCGACCTTGGCCTTCTGCTGCTTCTTCCACACCAGGTAGGCACCACCGCCGGCCACCAGCCCAAGGCTGAGGAAAGCGAAGTGCGGCATGCCTGGCACCAGGCCCATGACGATCATCAAGCCTGCCGATACCGCCAGCGCTTTGGGCGAATCGAACATTTGCCGGTTGATCAGCTTGCCCATGTCCTCGGAGCCGGAAGCACGGGTCACCATGATCGCGGCAGCGGTGGACAGCAGCAGTGATGGCAATTGCGCCACCAAACCGTCACCAATGGTCAGCAGCGCATAGACCTTGCCGGCCTCGCTGAAGGACATGTTGTACTGGAGCATGCCAATGAGCATGCCGCCGATGAGGTTGATGAACAGGATCAGCAGGCCGGCGATGGCGTCACCGCGCACGAATTTGCTGGCACCGTCCATCGAACCGTAGAACTCGGCCTCCTGGGCGACTTCGGCGCGTCGCGCCTTGGCCTGGGCCTGATCGATGAGGCCGGCATTGAGGTCGGCGTCGATTGCCATTTGCTTGCCGGGCATGGCGTCCAGCGTGAAACGCGCGCTCACTTCAGAGATGCGCCCGGCACCTTTGGTGACCACCACGAAGTTGATGATCATGAGGATGGCGAACACCACTGCACCGACGACGTAGTTGCCGCCGATCACCACGTCACCGAAAGCCTGGATCACTTGGCCCGCAGCGCCATGGCCCTCCTGGCCGTGGAGCATGACCACACGCGTGGAGGCGACGTTCAAGGCCAGCCGCAACAGCGTCGCCACCAGCAAAATGGTGGGGAACGCGGCAAAGTCGAGCGGCCGCAAGGCATACACGCAGACCAGCAGGACCACGATCGACAGGGCGATGTTGAAGGTGAAGAACACGTCGAGCAGGAACGGCGGTATCGGCAACATCATCATTGCCAACATCACCAGCAGCAACAGCGGCACACCCAGGTTGCCCCGGCCCAGGCCGGCCAGGTTGTGGCGTGCGTTGTTGATTAACTGACTGCGATCCACCGAGAGCCCTCTTCAAGCAAAACTTTGACGCCCCAGGGGCGCTTGGGCGTGGCTCTGCAAGAAGCTTTCCAACTTTGACCTGGCCCACGCGAAACGTGAACCAGCCGAGCCCAATTGCGTTGGCTGGCGGCTCATCAGCGGGCAATCAACAAGAGCAACAATACCTCCTACCCCACCCGCTTCAACGGCAATGACGCAATGCTTCACTCTTGAAAATCTACAGAGAGGCTGCCCAATGGAAAACTCACACCGATATGCTCATGCAAAAAGCGTGGTTTCTATACCGACGCACGAGGCAAATGCCAGCTATAAAGCCTCGAACATCAGCCAATGACTCGATTGGTAGCCCTAGTGAGTCTGTGGTACCTTCGCCAGCGTTTTGACTGCATCGCTTGACCCGGAGCATATGGTGGCAAACTCTCTCGATAGCTTTATCGTTCCTGACAAACATCGCCATAAAACCGCGATGGATTATGTAGTCGAGTCGCTACGCCAAGGCATACTTTCTGGCGCAATAGCCGAAGGCACGGCTTTGCGGCAAGAAGAGCTAGCCTCAAAATTCGGCTTGAGCCGAATGCCGGTAAGGGACGCCATAAGGCAATTGGAGGCCGAAGGACTTGTTACCTACGAAGTCCATAAAGGCGCATCTGTCGCGATCATGACGATTGAAGATATTGTCGAGATCTATGACATGCGGATCATGGCAGAATGCACAGCCCTGGACTTTGGTTTTGCCAACATTGTAGAGAATGATCTGGCGCAGATGTATGACCTCGTGTCTACAATGGAGCATGCAACATACCCGCACCAGCTTAGCGAACTTAACGAAAATTTTCATCACCTTCTGTATTCAAAAGCCAATCGCCCCAGGTTACTTGCGTTGATTAAGTCCCTTCATGACTCGGTGGATCGCCATCTTCGTTTTTTGTTGACAAATCTCGATTACCACAAGAAATCGCAACAAGACCACAAACGCATTGTGAACGCGTGCGCTCAGGGTGATCGCGAAGCCGCCAAGCAATATTTGGCCGAGCACCTTGCCGAGGGCCGAGATTCGATCGTTACGTTTCTTGAGACACGGCGACGACAGGACGTGCCGTAATACGGTCCTTCGATGCCGACGAGAGCGCATATTCCACTAGCGCTCCTACTAGCTTCACAGGGGGATAACCTGAGCACTCAAACATTTTCGGGTACATACTGGAACTTGTAAATCCAGGTAACGTGTTGACCTCATTGAGAATAATTGAACCACCCTCTGTCAAGAAAAAATCCACCCTGGCGTACCCCTTCAGATCAAGGCATCTGAATGCTTGAACGGATAATGCCTGAATGCGCTCGACAATGTCCGGCGGCAGTAGGCATGGCACACGAAGATCTGCTCCGCTGTTGCAATCATATTTCGCCTGATAATCGTAATATCCGTGCCCTTCTTTTTTGAGTATTTCACCCACTACCGAGGCCATCAAACCTCCCTCAAGTTCGAGCACTCCACACTCTATCTCTCTTCCACAGATTTCCGCCTCCACCAGCACCTTTGTGTCCTGACACGCTGCAATAGCAAATGCCTCAGCATATTCCAAGGCATTGGATACCTTAGAAACACCAATCGATGACCCCGAATTGGCGGGCTTGACGAAGAGCGTGCTGCTACCCAAGCACTCAACCAGCTCTTCCCACGGGCGCATGAAATTCATGGCCCTCCAAGGCCCCACAACCAGCCCAGAAGACTGGACCATCGTCTTCGTAACGTCCTTATCCATGGACATTGCTGAACCCAGCACCCCGGAGCCCACACAAGGCAAACTGCACATCGCTGCCAAGCCTTGAATCGTTCCATCCTCCCCCCACCGACCATGCAGTGCCGGAAAGAGCAGATCGATCGCAATCTCCACCGTGTCGCTCCCATGAGTTGTGTATGAGAGCGAAGGATGACCTGGACGTATCGAAATCAAAGGCGCCGACAGATCAACCTCGCCTGGAAACTGGCCAGGCTCCCCCTGATATCTCCAGTTGCCCTCACGATCTATCCCAACACAGTGCACACGCTGACCGAGGGCCATCAGCGCCGCGTGAATCGTAGAGGCGGAGCGGAGCGCCACTGAGTGCTCTGAGCTCCTCCCCCCAAAAACCAGTGCGATCACATTTTGTTTCATATCGAGAGACCTCAGCCTGGAAATTTTGGCTACTGTATCCAATATCCAAAAACAATAACAACGGCATTTGCCGATCTCCAGGAAAGGAAGACCATGGCTTTACAGATCACCAAAGGGGGGAGCCGGGGCGAGCGTTCTTGCGTGCGGCTGCAAATCAGGCAGGGCCTTGAACCAGCACTGACCCTGTCAGCCTATTTAACGCATGCCGCTGCGCGGCAAGCCTTGCGCAAGAAAGCAAAGGCGCTTGGGCAAACAGCAATTGGGGGGGACCTGACAAAAAGTTGAGAGAATACTTTTTGCTTATGCAATCAATGGATGAACTTGGAACGTTGCCTACACTGCTGACGTGAGACTAAGAAAACATTGCCTCACCGGGGGCTGCAGTGTGGTAGGTGATCTTTTCCGGTGGGCATCTATCAATCACGCGGTTAAGATTAAGCGCCGCGCAGGCGGCGTTTGATCTCGACACGTTCAAACACACAATGGCGCACCGTCTCCGCCATCAGCTATCACGCCGCAAATCCGGCGGTATCGGCAAATCTTCCTTCAATGGCTCCGGCCGTTTGCCCTTGCCGGACCGGTACTGGCGGATCTGGAACACATACGCCAGCACCTGCGCCACCGCCAGGTACAACCCTGCGGGGATCTCCTGTTCGATTTCGGTGGAGTAGTAGATCGCACGCGCCAGCGCAGGCGACTCGAGAATCTGCACCTTGTGCTCGACCCCGATCTCGCGGATTTTCAAGGCAATGAAATCCGTACCTTTGGCCAGCAGCAACGGCGCCACCCCACCCTTCTCCGGGTCATACTGCAGCGCCACGGCATAATGGGTCGGGTTGGTGATGATCACATCCGCATCGGGCACGGCAGCCATCATCCGCCGCTGCGATACCTCGCGCTGCAACTGGCGAATCCGCTGTTTGACCTCAGGCTTTCCTTCGCTGTCCTTGTACTCGTCCTTGACCTCCTGCTTGGTCATCTTCAGCTTCTTGTGCGTCTGCCAAAGCTGGAACGGCACGTCTGCCGCAGCCACCAGCAATAACCCGGCCGACATCCACAATGCACTCCACCCCACCACCTGAACGCTATGAATGATCGCCTGGTCCAGCGGCTCGTTGGCGATCGCCAGCAACGCCTGGCGGTCGTTGGCCAGCACCACCAACGCCACCACAAGGATGACGACGAACTTGGCAACGGCCTTGAGCAGCTCGGTCAGGGCATTCATCGAGAACATGCGCTTGATCCCCGACAGCGGGTTCATGCGGCTGAATTTTGGCTGCAGCAGGCTGCCGGAGAACAGGAAACCGCCCAGCGCGATGGGCGCAATGAAGGCCACCACGAACAGCAGGATCAGCACCGGTTGCACTGCCCAGATCGCCATCTTGCCCGAGGCCAGCAAGAAGGCGCCCATGGCACCCTCGTCGACGATCACTTCACGGGTCAGGCTGAAGTTGAGGCGCATCATCTCCAGCAGCGTCTCGGCCAGGTGCCCGCCGAACGCCAGCAGCCCACCCGCGCCCCCCAGGGTCACCGCCACGGTGTTCAACTCCTTGGAACGGGCGATCTCACCTTTTTCGCGCGCGTCGCGCTTGCGTTTGTCGGTGGGGTCTTCTGTCTTGTCCTGACCACTCTCGCTCTCAGCCATGCTCAGCGCGCCCTCGCCAGTTCACGCAGCCATTGCAGCGCTTCGCTGGCCAATGCCTGGTAGTGCGGAAGAATATCGGCAAGGCCGACCCAGAAGATGCCGATACCCAGCACCAGGGTCAGCGGGAACCCGATAGAGAAGATGTTCAACTGCGGCGCAGCGCGGGTCATCACGCCAAAGGCGATGTTCACCACCAGGAGCGCGGCGATTGCCGGCAGGATCAGCAGCAGACCGGCACCAAATACCCAGCTCAGGCGGCCGGCGATTTCCCAGAAGTGGTTGACCACAAGCGCGTGACCGACCGGCAAGGTGGTAAAGCTTTCGGTCAGCACTTCGAATACCACCAGATGGCCGTTCATCACCAGGAACAGTACGCTCACCAGCATGGTCATGAACTGGCTGACCACCGCCACGTTGACGCCGTTGGCCGGGTCGACCATCGATGCGAACGCCATACCCATCTGTATCGCGATGATCTGCCCGGCGATGACGAACGCCTGGAACAGCAACTGCAACGAAAAACCGAACAATGCCCCGACGATGATCTGTTCACCGCACAACAACATGCCACGCAAGCTCAGCGGGTCGAATTCCGGCAACGGCGGTAACGCTGGCACGATCACCACGGTAATGGCCACGGCTGCGTACAGGCGTATGCGCGCCGGCAGCATGCGGGTACCGAAGATGGGCATGGTCATCAGCACTGCGGTCACCCGGAACAGCGGCAGGATGAAGGTGGCGACCCAGGTGCCGATCTGTGCGTCGGTCAGCTCCAGCATGGCCGCCTCAACCGATCAGCTGCGGGATGCTGGTGTACAGGCCCGTGATGTATTCCATGAACTTCTGGGTCAGCCAAGGGCCGGCGACGATCAGTGTCACCAGCATCACCAGCAGGCGCGGCAGGAAGCTCAGGGTCTGTTCGTTGATCTGCGTGGCAGCCTGGAACATCGCAACCACCAGGCCGACCAGCAGGCTCGGCACCACCAGAATGGCCACCATCAGCGTGGTAAGCCACAGGGCGTCGCGAAACAGGTCGACGGCAACTTCAGGGGTCATGCAAGGCTCTCCTTGACGGCGTCAGACGCCGCCGAAACTGCCGGCCAGGGTGCCCATGATCAGCGCCCAGCCATCGACCAGAACGAACAGCATGATCTTGAACGGCAACGAGATGATCAACGGCGACAGCATCATCATACCCATGGCCATCAGCACGCTGGCGACCACCATGTCGATGATCAGGAACGGGATGAAAATCATGAAACCGATCTGGAACGCGGTCTTGAGCTCCGAGGTGACGAACGCCGGCACCAGGATGGTCAGCGGGACCTGATCCGGGCCGGCAATGTCGGTGCGCTTGGACAGGCGCATGAACAGGTCCAGGTCGCTCTGCCGGGTCTGCGCCAGCATGAAGTCCTTGAGCGGCCCCTGGGCCTTGTCGATCGCCTGCTGGGCGGTCATCTGCTCGTTGAGGTACGGCTGCAGTGCATCCTGGTTCACCCGGTCGAACACCGGGGCCATGATGAACATCGTCAGGAACAGCGCCATGCCGGTCAGCACCTGGTTCGACGGTGTCTGCTGCAAGCCCAGGGCCTGGCGCAGGATCGAGAACACGATGATGATTCGGGTGAAGCTGGTCATCAGGATGACGAACGCAGGGATGAAACTCAGCGCCGTCATGATCAGCAGGATCTGCAGGCTGACCGAGTATTCCTGCTGCCCGTCCGGGCCGTTGGACAGGGTGATGGCCGGGATCGACAGCGGGTCGGCGGCCAGGGCCAGAGGCGCTGCCAACAGCAGCACCAGCATCAACAACAGGCCCGACAGGGTACGTAGCGCGCCGCTCATCACTTCTTGTCCTTATGATCCTTGCCCATCAGCTCCATGAGGCGCTGGGCAAACTCCGGCGTGGCCTGGCGGGCGCTGGCCGGCACTTGCACGGGCTCGGCCAGCACATGCAGTGCTTCGATGCTGCCTGGAGTGTGGCCGATGAGCAGTTGCTCCTTGCCCACCTGCACCAGCAACAGCCGGTCACGCGGGCCAATGGCGCGGCTGCCGATCACTTCGATCACCTGGCCGCCCTTGGGTGCTGCGCCCTGCATGCGGCGCAGCAGCCAGGCCAGAAAGAAGATCAGGCCCACCACCAGCAGCAGGCCCAGCACCATTTGCGCCAGCTGCCCACCCAGGCTGCCGGGCGCTGCGGCCGGCGGCGTGGCCACCACGGCCGGTGCGGCAGCGGCGATCACCACTTCGCTGGCGAGCAGCGCGGCAAGGGCCGTGACAGCCCGTATCGTGCCCTTCACTCAGCGCAGCTTCTTGATGCGTTCGCTGGGGCTGATCACGTCAGTCAGGCGGATGCCGAACTTCTCGTTGACCACAACCACCTCGCCGTGGGCGATCAGGGTGCCGTTGACCAGCACATCCAGCGGCTCACCGGCCAGGCGGTCGAGCTCGATCACCGAGCCTTGGTTGAGCTGCAGCAGGTTGCGGATGTTGATCTCGGTGCTGCCCACTTCCATGGAGATGTTCACCGGGATGTCCAGGATCACGTCCAGGTTCGGCCCTTCCAGGCTGACGTTTTCCTTGGGCCGGGGGGAGCTGGCGAACTCCTCCATCGGCAACCGGCCGGCACCGGCGCTACCGCCGTCGCCGCCGAGCAGCGCGTCGATGTCAGCCTGGCCGGCATCACCGGTTTCTTCCAGCGCCGCAGCCCATTCATCGGCCAGGGCCTGTTCATCCGGGGAGGTAATCTCGTTTTCGTTAGCCATGATGTCCTCGACAGGCATTCAATTCGTAGTGAGCGACCGGCACGCCGTCAGCGGCGTTCGATCGGGTCGATGATCTGCAACGCCAGGTTGCCCTTGTGCGAACCCAAGCGCGCCTTGAACGACGGCACGCCATTGGCACGCAGCACAAGGTGCTCGGGCAGCTCCACCGGGATCACGTCACCCGGTTGCATGTGCAGCACATCGCGCAATTTGAGTTGACGGCGGGCAACCGTGGCACTGAGCGGTACCGAAACGTCCAGCACGTCTTCGCGCAGGGCCTTGACCCAGCGCTCGTCCTGGTCGTCCAGATCGGACTGGAAACCGGCATCGAGCATCTCGCGCACCGGCTCGATCATCGAATAGGGCATGGTCACGTGCAGGTCGCCGCCGCCACCGTCCAGTTCGATATGGAAGGTCGAGACCACCACGGCTTCGCTCGGCCCGACGATGTTGGCCATGGCCGGGTTGACTTCGGAGTTCATGTACTCGAAGTTGACCGGCATGATCGCCTGCCAGGCTTCCTTGAGGTCGATGAAGCACTGGTCCAGCACCATGCGCACCACGCGCAGTTCAGTGGGGGTGAATTCGCGGCCTTCGATCTTGGCGTGACGACCGTCACCCCCGAAGAAGTTGTCCACCAGCTTGAACACCAGCTTGGCGTCCAGAATGAACAGCGAAGTGCCGCGCAGCGGCTTGATCTTGACCAGGTTGAGGCTGGTCGGCACGTACAGCGAATGCACGTACTCGCCGAACTTCATCACCTGCACACCCCCCACCGCAACGTCGGCGGAGCGACGCAGGAGGTTGAACATGCTGATACGGGTGTACCGGGCGAAACGTTCGTTGATCATCTCGAGGGTCGGCATGCGACCGCGCACGATCCGATCCTGGCTGGTCAGGTCGTAGCTTTTGATGCTGCCAGGCTCGGCAGCGCTCTCGGTCTGTACCAGCCCATCATCGACGCCGTGCAGCAGGGCGTCGATCTCATCCTGGGACAGCAGGTCCTGTACGGCCATTGCGGACTCCTACTGCAATACGAAATTGGTGAACAGCAGCTGGTCTATCACCGGCTTGCCGACTTCCTTCTGCGCCACTTCCTGAACCACTGCGGTGGCTTTCTGGCGCAGCATCTCCTGGCCCACGGAGCTGGCGGCCAAGGTGTCGAAGCCCTGCCCGGAGAACATCATCACCAGGTTGTTGCGGATCACCGGCATGTGCACCTTCAGGGCATCCAGGTCAGCCTGGTTGCGCCCTTGCAGGGTGATGCTCACCTGCATGTAGCGCTGGCGGCCGTTCTGGTTGAAGTTGACCACGAAGGCCGGCGCCAGGGGCTCGTAGATTGCCGCCAGCTTGACGTTGGCCGCTGCCGGATCGGCCGCTGGAGCCGACTCGCTCTTGTGCATGAAGAACCAGGTCGCGCCCACCGACAGGCCGACCGCCAGCAGAAGGGCCAGCACCAACAGCAGGATCAGCTTGAGTTTGCCTTTAGTGGCGGGGTCTTTCACTGCGTCGCTCTTCGCCATGCCAATAATCCGTCGTCCATCGGGGTTTCAAATGAGGATGACGTGGCTTGAGCAAGTGTTATGCCAGATTGGGGATTTTTTGCCGGGACCGGCCCTATCGCCTGCGACCGGCCATGGCAGAGAACAGCAACTCACGCATAGAAGTCGACGGCACTGTCGCCGACCACGACCTGATGCTCGACCGGCCGGGAGGCGTCAGCGAGCTCACCCTGCTCGCTACCACCGCCATTCTGGGCCCGCCGTGCGGCAACGCCGGACAACTGTGAACCGTCCTGCTGCGCTTGCTGTTGCTGCCCGCGCGACTGGTCAGCCACGTTGACGTCCGGCTGCGCCAGCCCCTGCTGGGCAAACAGCTCGCGCAAGCGATGCACCTGGCTGTCCAGCGCATCACGCACGCCTGCATGGCCGCTGATGAAGGTCACCTGGGTCGCCTGGTCGGCAGCGACGTTGACGCGGATATCCAGCCGGCCAAGCTCGGCGGGCTCCAACTGGATGTCCGCCGACTTCAGGTTCTGGCTGGACAGGTACATGACGCGGTTGACCAACCCTTCAGCCCAGGCGTTCTGGTTCATCGACAATGGCTGGTGCAGCGGGTTGCCGGTCACCGGCACGGCATTGGCGGTCTTGGCCGTGGCAGCCTGGGTCAGGCTCGCCAAGCGGTTGGCGAAATCGTCGATCCGAGTGTCGCTGGAGGCGCTCTTGGTATCCTTGAGGCCATCGTCGAGCAACGCACCAAAGGCCTTGTCACCGGTTTCCGCTTGCCCTGCCTCGGCCTCAACCTTGTCGATCAAGTTCGCCAAGGGATTGACGGCAGGCTGACCATCCTCGGCACTGGCCTGGGAGGGGTCGGCGGCGTGGGCCGAGGTCGTGCCCTTGGCGTGAGCGCTTTGCTCCAGCGCCAGGCGCAGTGTCGGCAAGTTGGCCAAGGGGTCGGCATCAGGGTCGAAGGCTTGCGCTGCCGGATCCTCGGGCAGCGCTTCGGTTATCGCAGCTTGCGGTAGCTGGCCCGCAGCCTGAAGCACCGGCGCCACCGCTTCAGCCTGGGCTTGCAGCAACTGTGCCCCCGGCTGCGCATCGGTCACCTGGCCCGCCACCAGGCTGGCGTCCAGCGAGGTCGAATCACTGCCAGGTGCGCTATCGGTACTGGCTTGCGCCTGATCGTCCGCTGGCAATTTATTGCCGTCATCGGCAGCCGCCGGTTTGTCGGCAGGCTCTTTCTTGCCGTCTTGGCCGACCTCATTCTTGTCCTTGGGCTTGGCCTGGGCAACCTTGTCATCACGGACCTGCGCTTTGTCATTGCCCTGCCTGGCCATGACCTGATCGAAGCCGCCGCCCTGCCCGCCCGCCGCCTGCAGCGGCTTGTCCACCTGCGAGGAACCCGCACGCGACGGCTTGCTCAGCGTACTGGTTTGCAACAAAGGATTAGGTGCGACAGGCATTGAGGGGTCTCCGCGCCAGAAACAAAGGTATCGTTGAGGCACATACAGGCAAAAGTCGAGCCAACTGCCCGATCAGCCTGCGGAAACACGCTTGCGTTCGCCCTGATAGAAACGCTGCACCTCCAGATACTCCTGGTCGATGCGGTTGATCAGTTCTTCTATGCCATTGAACGAGCGCTGCTTGACCCGCTCCTCCAGCTGATGGCAAAGCTGCGCCAGCCCGACCGCGCCCATGTTGCTGCTGCTGCCCTTGAAACTGTGCGCGGCCACGCCAAGCTCATCGGCGTTCCGGGCGCCGTGAAGTGCGTCAAGACGCCGCCCGGAATCTTCCAGAAAGGTTTCAACCAGCTGCAGGTAGCCATCTTCCATGACCTCCTGCAGCTCACTGAGCACCCTGTGGTCAATATGTATGTCAGTCACTTGCTCACTCCCTGATCAAGCAGAATTATGCCTCAAGCGCCAAACAGCTCACCAATCGAACTGCACCCATGCGCAACGGCCACCTTCACGCCACCCGGCACGGCTGCCAAGGCGCCGCACCAGGTGCAACCCACGACCACTCAACCCGTGCTCACGGGCAGGACGCGCCAGCACCCGCTGCACATCGAACCCCGCACCACTGTCACGGACTTCGATCATCAGACGACCACCCTCGGCCATCGGTTCCACTTTCAGATCGATGCGCACGCTGCCCTCGGTCAACGCAGCGAGCCTGCGGGCGCGTTCCTGATAGTAGTCGGCAAACCCATGCACATCCCGCTTGAGCCGCGAATCCAGGCGCAGCACACCGTGCTCCAGCGCATTGGAATACAACTCGCTGAGCACGCTGTGCAGGGCGCCGGTGCGGGGCCGCAAACCGTGGATTTCCTGCAGCAACTGCACCAGGTACGGCACCGGGTTGAACCGTTTGAGGCTCTCACCGCGCAACTCGAAGCCTAGCGACCAGTCCAATGGGCTGGAGCGCCCACTATCAGAATAGATGGTTGGCGCCGGCACCCGCTCCTGGGCGGTGAACATTCGGATATCGCACAGGCTGATGTCATCCCTGGGGCGCCCGCCGAAGCGCTCCAGCGCCTCCATCACCTCGTCGAAAAGCCGCGCCGGATCACGGTTGGCCGCCAGCACCGCGCGTAGGCGCTCGACACCGAACAACGTCTGCGCTTCATCGGCTGTATCCACAACACCGTCGGAGAGCAGCAACACCCGCTCCCCCGGCGCCAGCGGCAACACCTCGGTACTGTCATCGAAGCGTTCAGGCGCCAGAATGCCCAGCGGAAGGTGGCGCGAACCCAGCATCGAAAGCACCTCACCGCCAGGCGACAGGCGGTAGCCATCCGGCATGCCCCCGTTCCACACCTCCACCGAACCGCGTTGCACGCTCAGGCTGAGCAGCTGTGCGCAACAGAACATGTCCACCGGCAAGATGCGCTTGAGCTTGGCGTTCATCTCACGCAGCATGTGCGCCAGGCCGTAGCCTTTGGCTGTCATGCCATAGAACACTTCCGCCAAGGGCATGGCACCGATTGCGGCAGACAGCCCATGCCCGGTGAAGTCACCCAGCAGCACATGCATGTCGCCGGATGGGGTGAACGCCGCCAGCAGCAAGTCGCCATTGAACAGTGCGTAAGGCGACTGCAGGAAACGAATGTTCGGCGCCGTGATGCAGCCAGAATGGGCAACCTTGTCGAACACCGCCTTGGCCACCCGCTGCTCGTTGAGCAGGTGATGGTGATGCCGGCTGATCAGGTCGCGCTGCTCGAGCACCGTGGCCTGCAGCCTGCGCAGGCGGTCCATGGCGCGGATCTTGGCGCCGAGGATCACCGCACTGTAGGGCTTGGCCATGAAGTCGTCACCGCCCGCCTCCAGGCAACGCACCAGGGCCTCTTCCTCATTGAGCGAAGTCAGAAAGATGATCGGCACCAAGGCCTCGCCGGCCAGCACCTTGATCTGCCGCGCCGCTTCGAAACCGTCCATGACCGGCATCAGGGCATCGAGCAGGACCAGTTGCGGACGCTTTTCGGCGAACAGCTCAACGGCTTGCTGGCCGTTTTCCGCGGTATAGACGTGATGCCCCTGGCGCCGCACGATCTGAGCCAGCAACAGCCTGTCCGTCGCCCCGTCTTCGGCCACCAGCACGGTCAATGGCTGTTCGGCCGGCGTCATGACGCTCAACTGATAGCGAACAGTTTGTCGAAGTTGGATATGGCAAGGATCTTGCGCACGTCTGAACTGGCATGCACCACGCGCACGTCCGATTCATCGCCCCCGGCGTGGTCACGCAGCAGCAGCAACATGCCGAGGGCCGAGCTGTCCAGGTAGGTTGTGTCTTTGAGGTCGACCACAACCGAGTCCGGACGCTTGGGTTGACGCTCGTAAGCATCGCGAAACTCCTGATGCTTACCGAAATCGAAACGACCCTTGATCTTGATCGTCAGCTTTTTCTCGTCCTGCGAAAAATCGGTCTCGACTGCCATGCTAGCGATTCCTTCGATGATGGCGAATGCAACAGTTCAAGGTTTAGCAGGCAGGGGGCAGAGCTGCAAGCTGCAAGCTGCAAGCTGCAAGCTGCAAGCTAGGTGTGACCTTGCCTTGGCAATCGCTGGGACAATTCATCCAGCAAGCGCTGCTCGCGCTTGTCCTCGGCGCGGCGCGCCTCTTCCTGGTAACGCTGCACCAGTTTGCGCAGGCCCTCCACCCGGGCATAGGCTTGCTGCCAGGTGCCCCTGGCGTTCTTCAGGTTGTTCTGGTGCCAAGTCAGGCTCTGGCGCTGCTGGGTCATGGCCGTTTCGAGCTGGCCTAGAAAGCGCTGGTAGTTGACCAGCCAGCTGCCATTGACGCCTTGGCCACCGCGGTCGATCCATTGCGCCTGATAGCCCTCACGGAACGACTCAAGTTCGGCCAGCTTGGCCTGGGCCTGGGCCACCAACTGCTGAAAATGTCCTAGCCGCTGGGCTGCCTTGCGCTCGGCTTCCTCGGCCATCTGCACCACTGGCAGCAGACGCGCGGCACGACCAGGCGTACTCATGGCCTATCAACCGTTCGCCGGAGGCGTGAAGATAGCCCCCAACTGCTGTCGACTCTGCTCCATGCCGACATTTTCATCCAGCCCTTGGCGCAGCAAGTCCACCAGTTTAGGCTGCAGCGCAATGGCCAGGTCGGTTTCCGGGTCGCCGCCTGCCACATAGGCGCCGACACTGATCAGGTCGCGGCTTTGCGACAGGCGCGACCACAGTTGCTTGAATTTCTGCGCCTGGCGCAGGTGATCGGCATCGACCACCTGCGGCATCACCCGGCTGATCGAGGCTTCGATATCGATCGCGGGGTAATGGCCTTCCTCGGCCAGCCGGCGGGACAAGACGAAGTGGCCATCGAGCACGCCACGCGCCGAGTCGGCGATCGGATCCTGCTGGTCGTCGCCTTCGGACAGCACGGTATAGAAGGCCGTGATCGAACCACCGCCGGGCTCACCATTACCGGCGCGCTCCACCAGCTTGGGCAGTTTGGCGAACACCGATGGCGGGTAACCACGGGTCGCCGGCGGCTCGCCGATGGCCAAGGCGATTTCACGCTGGGCTTGGGCGAAACGGGTCAGCGAATCCATCAGCAACAGGACGTTCTTGCCTTTGTCACGGAAGTACTCGGCGATGCGTGTGCAATACATGGCCGCACGCAACCGCATCAACGGCGCGTCGTCGGCCGGGGATGCGACCACCACCGATCGCTTGAGCCCCTCTTCACCCAGAATATGCTCGATGAACTCCTTCACCTCGCGGCCCCGTTCGCCAATCAGGCCGACCACGATGATTTCGGCTTCGGTGAAGCGAGTCATCATGCCGAGCAACACCGATTTACCGACACCGGTACCGGCGAACAGGCCCAGGCGCTGGCCCCGGCCGACGGTCAGCAGGCTGTTGATGCTGCGAATGCCCACATCCAGTGGCTGGCTGATCGGGTCGCGGTTGAGCGGGTTGATGATCGGGCCGTCCATCGGCACCCAATCCTCAGCCTTCATCCCGCCCTTGCCGTCCAGGGCTCGGCCGGCGCCATCGAGCACCCGGCCAAGCATACTCATGCCCATGGGCAAACGACCGCTGTCGTCCAGCGGTACCACCCGCGCCCCGGGGGCGATACCGGCGATGCTGCCGACCGGCATGAGGAAGACCTTGCTGCCCGCGAAGCCCATGACTTCGGCTTCGACCTGCACCGGGTGGTAGGAGTCGTCATTGATCACCAGGCAGCGTGCGCCCACTGCGGCGCGCAGGCCTTCAGCCTCCAGGGTGAGGCCGACCATGCGCAGCAGACGGCCTTCGACCACAGGCTGCACGGGCAGCGTGATCGCCTCGGCGTAGCCACCCAGGCGTTTGCCGAAGCTGGTGCGGTCAAGGCGCATCGTCGGCGCCCAACTCGATCGATACATCCGGCGCCGCCGGGTGCAGGGCCTGGTCGTGCAACTGATCGAACAGCTGGGCCACGGCCTTTTCGATGCGGGTTTCCATGGTTGCGTCGATGCGGCTGTGCGCGGTCTCGATGCGGCAACCCCCTGGCAACAGGGCGTCATCCTCAAGCAGCTTCCAGCTCTCCTCATGGCGTTCGCGCAGGGCTTTGGCCAGTTCGAAATCCTGGGGGTTGAGGTGAATGCGGATAGTGTCCGCGCCCATGGGCAGCAGCTTCAACGCTTCGCGCAGTACCTGGGTGATCTGGCTGGAGTCGCTGCGCAGTTCGCGACCGATCACCTGCTGCGCCATGTGCGCCACCAGGTGAACGAGGGTCTTCTCGATCTGTGTGTCCTGCTCGGCGATCGGCTCGAGCAGGTGCGCCATCAGCTGTTCCAGGTCGGCCAGCCGGGCATTGAGCGCCTCCTCGGCCTCCTGTCGCACCTTCAACTGGGTGCTGTGAAAACCTTCGCGCTCGCCGGTGGCGAAACCTTCGTTATAGGCCTCCTGCCGGATCGCTTCGAGCTCTTCAAGGGTCAGTGGCTGGACTTCCTCCAGCGGTACTTCCTCGACCTCTTCCTCGATGATTTCCGGTTCCGGTTCGGGCTCAGGTTCCGGCTCAGGGTCGAAGCTGGGCAGTGCCCACACATCGACGCCTTCCAGGTCACGTGCGCGAATCAGGTCGCTGGGGTGCTGTTCTTTGCTGGACATTGGCATGCCTGGTGTTGAAAGCGGGATGAGCTGCAAGCTGTGGGCTGCAAGCTGCAAGAAGAAGCAGGCTGTGCAGCGTCTGGCTTTCCCTTGCCGCTTGCAGCGTGTGGCTTGCCGCTTAAATCATTTCCTCGGCGCCCTTGCCGCCGAGCACGATCTCGCCGGCCTCGGCCATGCGTCGGGCAATGGTGAGGATTTCCTTCTGCGCCGTTTCCACGTCGCTGACGCGCACCGGGCCCTTGGCCTCGAGGTCGTCGCGCAGCAGCTCCGAAGCACGCTTGGACATGTTCTTGAAAATCTTGTCCTTGACCCGCTCGTCGGCGCCCTTGAGCGACACCACCAGCACATCGGAGGACACTTCGCGCAGCAGCGCCTGGATGCCGCGATCATCGACATCGGCCAGGTTGTTGAAGACGAACATCAGGTCTTCGATCTGCTCCGACAGGTCGTTGTCGACCTCGCGGATCGAGTCCATCAGCGCACCTTCCACGGAGCTGTCGAGGAAGTTCATGATGTCGGCGGCGCGCTTGATGCCACCCAGGGTGGTGCGTGCGGCATTGGAATTACCCGAGAACTGCTTCTCGAGAATCTGGTTCAGTTCCTTGAGCGCCGCTGGCTGAACGGTGTTGAGCGAGGACACGCGCAGGATGATGTCCAGGCGCACCTTGTGGTCGAAGTTGCTCAGCACTTCGCCAGCCTGATCAGGGTCGAGGTAGGCGACCACGATGGCCTGGATCTGCGGGTGCTCGAAGCGGATCACATCCGCCACCGCCCGCGGCTCCATCCACTTGAGGCTGTCCAGGCCGCTGGTATTGCCGCCCAGCAGGATGCGGTCGATCAGGCCGTTGGCCTTGTCCTCGCCCAGGGCCTGGTTGAGCATCTTGCGGATATAACCGTCGGACCCTACGCCCAGGCTGGTCTGGTCGCCGACGATCTCGACGAACTCGCTCATCACCTGCTGGACCTGCTCGCGGTGCACGTTGCCCATCTGAGCCATGGCCACACCGACCCGCTGGACTTCTTTGGGGCCCATGTGCCGCAGCACCTGGGCGGCATCGGTTTCACCCAGCGAGAGCAAAAGGATTGCCGCTTTGTCGGTGCGGCTCAGCTTGGCGGTAACGGCTCGGTTATCACTCATCGGCGTTGATCCACTCTTTCACGACCTGGGCGACACGGCCCGGGTCTTCGGCCACCAGGCCTTTGATTGCGTTGAGCTGTGCCTCGTAACCCTCGCTCGGGCTTGGCAACAGAATGCTTGTCGGGCCACCCAGGCTGACGCGGTCGTTGGCCAGTTCGCCATCCAGACCGATCATGCCGCCCAGCTCCATGTCGCTGTCCGTTGCAGCAGCCTGCTTGCCGCCGCCTGTGATGTTGTTGAGTACCGGGCGCAGCACGCCGAACACCAGTACCAGAATGAACACCACGCCCAACACTTGCTTGACGATGTCCCAGAACCACGGCTGTTGATAGAACGCAATGTCGGCGATTTCTTCGCCGCGGTCGGCAGCGAACGGCACATTGATCACCGTGACGCTGTCGCCACGGCTGGCATCGAAGCCCACGGCGTCCTGCACCAGGCGGGTGAAGCGCGCCAGGTCCTCGGCGCCCCACGGCGCGCGGGTGGTCTCGCCGGCGGCGTCGACCTTGACCTGGTCATCGACCACTACCGCCACCGACAGGCGGGTCAGGCGACCCTGCTGCTGGCGGGTGTGGCTGATCGAGCGGTCCAGCTCGAAGTTCTTGGTGGTTTGCAGACGCTTGTCGGCCGGGTATGGCGCGAGCATTGGCTGGCCGGTGGCCGGGTCCATGATCTGCTGGCCGTTGGCATCCACCAGCGGCTGGCCAGGCTGGACCGCACCGGCGGCAGGGGCTGCGGCGGTGGCGTTTTCAGGCGCTGCTGCACCTGCCGGCGGTTGGTTGCTCAGCGCGCCAGGCACACCTTGCGGCCCCGAGCTGCTGGCACGCTGCTCGTTGACCGACTGCTCGCTGCGCAGCGCCGGCTGGTCCGGGTTGAACTGCTCGGACGTAGATTCCACTGCACTGAAGTCAAGATCGGCAGACACCTCGGCCTTGTAGCGGTCGTTGCCCAGTACCGGTTGCAGGATGTTGTGCACACGTTGGGTGAGCATGCCTTCCATGCGGCGGCTGTAGTCGAACTGCTTGCCAGCCATGGTCAATGCAGTGTCCTGCAGCTGGTCGGAGAGCAGGTTGCCCTTCTGGTCGACCACGGTGACCTGCGACTTGTCCAGCTCGGGCACGCTGGTGGCGACCAGGTTGACGATCGCCATCACCTGGCCGGCTTCCAGGGAGCGGCCGGGGTACAGTTCGACCAGGACCGAGGCGCTGGGCTTGCGCTCATCGCGCACGAACACCGAGCTTTTCGGGATCGCCAGGTGCACGCGTGCGGCCTTGACGTTGTTCAGGCTGGAGACCGTACGGGCCAGCTCGCCTTCCAGGCTGCGGCGGTAGCGAGTCGCTTCCATGAACTGGCTGGTACCCAGGCCCTGCTCTTTGTCGAGCAGTTCGAAGCCGACATTGCCGTCGCTAGGCGCAACGCCTGCGGCTGCCAGTTTCAGGCGCGCACGGGAGAGGTCGTCGGCCTTGACCAGCAGAGCACCGGAATTGGGCTCGACGTTGTAGGGGATGTCTGCAGCGGCCAGGGTATCCATGACCTGCTTGGTGTCCATACCGGCAAGGCTGCCGTACAGCGGCCGGTAATCGGGCTGCTGCGACCACAGCACCACGGCGAAGCCGATCGCCACGCTCGCCGCCAACCCGACCAGCAGGCCGATCTGACGCAGCATGGGCATCTGCGAGATGTTTTCCAGAAACGCCATGCCGAACAGCGGCGGCTTGGACGCTGGCGGGCCGCTTTTGGCGGGGACGTTATCGACGACTGCTTCAGCCATGACTTACTTCCGTCCTCAAACCGGCATCTGCATGATGTCCTGGTACGCCTGGACCAGCTTGTTGCGTACCTGGGTCAGCGCTTGCATGGAAACGCTGGCTTTCTGCGAAGCGATCATCACGTCAGTCAGGTCGACGCCGCTCTTGCCGATCTCGAACGCATTGGCGAGCTGGGTCGACGCCTGCTGGGTCTGGTGCACTTTGCCGATGGCTTGGCCGAGCATGTCGGCGAAGCTGCTCTGGCCTTCTGCCAATTCGGGCGCGGCGGTGGCTTTGGGCAGCGACATGGCATCGGCCTGCATGGCACGCATGTCCAGCATCAGACGATTGAATTCAACACCTTGGCTCATGAACTTCTCTCTCCGGCTGCCGCATTTTTTTGACACTCATGCGGCGGATAGCCCTTCTAAAGCAACAACAGTGCCAGCTAGCTGGAAGCTGCAAGCTGCAAGCTTCAAGCTTCAAGCTTCAAGCTGGACTGCGGCGCTCTTGCTTGTAGCTTGTAGCTTGTAGCTTGTAGCTTGTAGCTTGCAGCTCGGCGCAGCTCACCCAAAAAGGCTGGCTTCCACGTCCAGTCCGGCATCGCGCATTTGCGCAAGCTTGTAGCGCAAGGTACGTGGGCTGATGCCGAGCCGCTCGGCAGCCTCCTTGCGGCGACCGCGCTCGGCGCGCAAGGTGTCGATGATCATCTGGAACTCGTGGCGGCGCATGTCATCGCCCAGGCCACCGGCATCAGCTGCCGGCTCGACCGCGACGGGCAGCGGCGTGGCGGGTGCAACCGCCGACAAGGGAATGGCGCCGGCCAGACAAAAATCCGCCGCTTCGATCACCCCACCCTGCTGCAGGATCAGCGCCCGCTGCAACGCGTTGTCCAGCTCACGCACATTGCCCGGCCAGGCATGGGCCTGCAGGCAGGCCTTCGCCGCCGCCGACAGACGCACCGGCGCATGCTTCATCTTCGCCACGTGCCGCGCCAGCAGGCGCTCGGCCAAGGGCAGGATGTCGCCAGCACGTTCGCGCAACGGCTGCCAGGCCAACGGGAACACCGACAGGCGGTAGAACAAGTCCTCACGGAAACGCCCGGCCGCCACTTCACCGGCCATGTCGCGGTTGCTGGTTGCCAGCACGCGGATGTTCAGGGTAATCGGCTTGCGCCCCCCTACCCGCTCAACCTCACGCTCCTGCAACACACGCAACAGCTTGGCCTGCAGGCCCAGAGGCATTTCAGAAATCTCATCGAGCAGCAGCGTGCCGCCCTCAGCCTGCTCGAATTTGCCGGCCTGCGCGGCAATGGCGCCGGTGAAAGCGCCTTTCTCGTGGCCGAACAGAGTGGCCTCGAGCATGTTGTCCGGGATGGCCGCGCAGTTGATCGCGACAAATGGCTGCGCCGCACGCGGCGACTGCTGGTGAATGTACCGCGCAAGCACTTCCTTGCCCGTGCCCGATTCACCCGAGATGAGGACGGTCGAATCGCTGCGCGCCACACGCGCGGCAAGCTCCAGCAGTTGACGGCTGGCAGCTTCGCAGGCCACCGGCCCATCGTCCTCGGCCGCACTCAGGCGCCCGGCGGCGTGACGCTCGACCAGGCTCAGCAGCGCCTTAGGCTCGAAGGGTTTGACCAGGTAATCCACAGCGCCCTGGCGCATCGCCTCGACAGCGCGCTCCACGGCAGCGTGAGCAGTCATCAGCAGCACGGGCAATTGCGGCTGCTGGCGGCGCAGGTGCGCCAGCAACTGATGCCCATCCATGCCCGGCATGTTCACGTCACTGATGACCAGGCTGTAGCCGTCGCTTTGCACCGCCTCCAACGCTTCTTCAGCGCTGCCCACAGCGCGATAGGCAAAACCGCCGATCTCCAGGGTATCGCCAAGCGCTTGGCGCAGTACCCGGTCATCCTCGACCAACAACACCTTGATGAGCATCATGCGACCTCCGCAGGCTGCCCGCCGATCAATGGCAACTCCACCCTCACACAGGTGCCGCGCCCGACCCTGGAGCGCAGCTGCAACTTACCGTGGTGCGCCCGCACCACGGCCATGACCACGGCCAAGCCGAGCCCGGTGCCGGTAGCCTTGGTCGTGAGGAACGGCTCACCGAGCCGCCCCAGGAGCTCGGCATCGATGCCGCTGCCGGCATCACTGATGCACAGGTGCAGGGTGTGGTCGCGCCGATACAGGTGCACTTTGAGCCGCGCAGCGCCAACGCTGGCCTGCAGAGCATTCTCGATCAGGTTGAGGATGGCGCCGACCAGGGTGTCGCGATTGCACAGCAACTCACCCAAGTGGCTGTCGCACTGCCAACGCACGGCATGGCCCTGGACATGAGGCTGGGCGGCTTGCTGCAAGGCCTGGAACAGGCCCTTTGGGCTCACCCGGTCACCCAGTGGCAGCTCGCCCCGGGCGAACACCAGCATGTCGCGCACCTGGTGTTCCAGTTCGTACAGACGCTCCCTGAGGCTGCCGGCGAAACGCCGGCGGGTCTCTGGCGCAAGCTCACGCTCGTCTTCGGCCAGGTGGCTGGCATAGAGCATGGCTGCCGACAGCGGTGTGCGTATCTGATGGGCCAGCGAAGCGACCATGCGCCCCAATGACGACAGGCGCTCATGGCGTGCCAACTGGTCCTGCAGGCGACGGGTTTCGGTCAGGTCATTGAGCAGCACCAACTGCCCTGGCTCGGCATCCAGCGAACGCGTGGCAATGGACAAACGGCGGCCATCGCGCAGGGACACCTCATGCCCGTCATCCTTGCGCGGGGCGAAGCTGCGGGCGATCACCTGGCGCCATAACTGGCCGAGCAAGGGCTCACCCAACAGTTCGCAGGCCGCCGGATTGGCTTCGCGCACCAGGCCTTGGTCATCGATGACGATCACCCCGCCAGGCAGCAGGGCCAGCAGGTTCTGCAAGCGATTGGCCAGGCGCTCTTTCTCGTTCAGCTCGGCCATGCGCTGGGCGCCGACTACCGCCAGTTCACCCTTGAGCTCACTGACGCGGGCCTCGAGCATGCTGTAGGACTGGTTGAGCTGGGTGGAGACTTGGTCGAACAGGGCGAACGCCTGCTCCAGCCCCTGTCGACTCTCCTGTTCGACGGGGGTAGGCCCCTGCGGATCAGGGACTCGGGAAAAGTGGGCGGCCTGGGGCATCGTGCTCTCTCGCGTGGCTGACCGTCATAAAAACGGTGTGATGCCAGCGGTGTAGCAATAGCCGTGCCGGGGCTGGGGGTTTGTGCTGCCTGCTCGGGCCCTATCGCCGGCAAGCCGGCTCCCACCACGACCGCGCTGCTCTGAAGGCCTGCGCTTTACCTGTGCAAGCAAAATTTCTTAAAGCCGGCGCACATCCATGTGGGAGCCGGCTTGCCGGCGATATGGGCGGTACAGGCGAAGTCAATCTTCCGCCTGTTCCTCACCGCCCTGGCGACTCATGCCGTACTTGCGCATCTTCTCCACCAGGGTGGTGCGGCGAATACGCAAACGTTCAGCCGCCCGCGCCACGATACCGTTGGCATCGTCCAGCGCCTGCTGGATCAGCCCCTGCTCCAGGCTGCCCAGGTAATCCTTGAGGTCCAGCCCCTCAGGCGGCAGCATGGCATGGCTGGCAAAGCTCGGCGCATGGCCGTTGATAGCCACGCGCTCTTCCAGGTCACTGCGCAGGCTGTCGACCAACTGCTCGTCTTCATCGTCGACGTAGCGGAATTTCTTCGGCAGCTCCGACACACCAATCACCCCGTACGGGTGCATGATCGCCATGCGCTCGACCAGGTTGGCCAGCTCGCGGACGTTACCCGGCCAACCATGCCGGCACAGCGACATGATCGAAGCAGAGTTGAAACGTATCGAGCCACGCTTCTCATGCTCCATACGCGAAATCAGCTCGTTCATCAGCAGCGGAATGTCTTCCACACGCTCACGCAACGGCGCCATCTCGATCGGGAACACGTTGAGGCGGTAGTACAGGTCTTCACGGAAGGTCCCACCCTCGATCATGGTCTCAAGGTTCTTGTGGGTCGCTGCGATGATGCGCACATCGATGCTCTGGGTCTTGTTGCTGCCAACCCGCTCGAAGGTACGCTCCTGCAGCACACGCAGCAGCTTGACCTGCATCGGCAACGGCATGTCGCCGATCTCGTCGAGGAACAGCGTGCCGCCATTGGCCAGCTCGAAACGCCCGGCACGGCTGGTGATGGCGCCCGTGAACGCACCCTTCTCGTGGCCGAACAGTTCGCTCTCCAGCAACTCGGCCGGGATCGCCCCGCAATTGACCGGCACGAACGGCGCTTCGCGGCGCTTGGAGTGGTAATGCAGGTTGCGCGCGACCACTTCCTTGCCAGTACCGGACTCACCAAGAATAAGTACGCTGGCGTCGGTGTCGGCGACCTGCTGCATCATCTGCCGAACATGCTGGATGGCGCGGCTGGTGCCAACCAGGCTACGGAACAGGTTAGGCTCGCGCTGACGGCCGCGCTCACGGGCCTGGTCGTACATCTCGCGATAAACCTGGGCCCGGTGCAGGGAGTCGAGCAGCTGGCTGTAGCTGGGCGGCATCTCAAGGTTGGACAGCACGCGTCGACGAAGCTCTTCCGGGAACTCCGCAGAAGAAATTTCGCCGATCAGCAACACCGGAAGGAACTCATCCCACCCGGCCACTGTCTTAAGCAACCCAAGCACATTGCCTGGAGCATTCACGGTTCCGATGAGCACGCAGAGCACTTCACGACTGGAAGACAACGCCCCCACCACCTGCTGCCAATCCTGGCTGGAGCAGGGCAGGTTTTCTTCGCCGAGAAAGTTCAGGACCACCGCCAGATCGCGGCGGCGGGCGCTGTCGTCATCGATCAGGAGAATCTTGGTTTCACGCCACATGCAATAGCAACTTCCCTAGTCATATCGGCGCCCGAAGGCGTGCGCGACATCATTCAGACTGAATGGTCAGTGTTCGGACGTCTGAAATTCGAAAACAGCCACTAGTAAAGTCAAAAAAAAGTATGCAGTCAAATTAATGGCGCACGGCTTTTAGGACATCTGTGGTCAAGTGAACAGATGGTATACCTTGGCGGCACTTTTCGCCTGACGGATTTGCGTCATCTCATCGACTATAGATTGACGTTCACCGCTTGCAACATCAATTAACTGCCCGTAGACCGCCAGTAGGCCCTCAAGACTTGAGCGTACCGCGTCTTCATTGCTGAGCGCTTCGGCCAGAACCTCCTCGATACAAAGACGACACTTCAGGTCAAGCTCCCCTACCGCTTCCCAGTCACGACTGGCCAACGCAGCAAGCAACGCGCTACGGGTCCGCTCGATACCCTCGATCACCTTACTCATGAAACCTCCCGGGTCAGGGAACCATCGACTGCGGAGCGATCGCGTCCCAGCCTTCCTTGACAGTGCTCAGCAAGTCCCTGACCTCATCCAGAATCGCCGGATCATTCTGGATATTGGCCTCACTCAGACGGCGAGTCATATACAGGTAGAGACCATCGAGACGAATGAGCTCGTCGGTCATGTTGTCACGATCCAAACCTTCGCGCAGGCCACCAATGATGCCAATAGCCTTGCCGATCGCGATGCCTTTGCCGGCGATATCCTTGCGCTGCATCGCGCCGCTGGCCTGGGCAATACGGTCCAGACCACCTTCCATCAGCATCTGCACCAGGCGATGCGGGCTCGCTTCGGAGGTCTGCGCCTGGGCGCCAATCTTCTGGTACTGCCGAAGGGCTAACATTGGATTCATGGGTACCTCGTCACCGCAGGGTTGCTGTATGACCGGGCTATCGGCGCGGCGTCAAAAAACTTTAGGAAGAATACAAAAATGCCCGACTGAGCGTCACGCCTCGTCGGGCTTTTGGCGTTTGTTTGTCTTGCGTAAATCGTAGCACGGGCGCGGCATCGCACAGCGTGATGCCGCAGACCTGCCATGTAGCCCATGGCCGATCAGGAGTTCTTCTGCTGTGCTGCCATCGCTTCAAAGATGGAAACGACACTGTCGCGCTGAGCATTGAGTTGCCCGACCAAGGTGTCCATGGTGTTGTACTTCTTGGTCAATGACGCCTCCAGGTCCTTGATGCGGGCATCCAAAGAGCTCTGCTCCATGGTCAGGCTTTTCTTGGCAACCTCAAGCGACTTGTTGCGCTCATCCAGCACACCACCAGACGCGGAGAACGGCTCCATGGTCTTGACCATGCGATCGAGCAAGCCGCCGTCGCCATTGAACAGATTCTGCACCTCGCCACCAAGCTTCTGATCATTGATCGCCTTGGTGAACTTGGTGCTGTCGAACTCCAGCAGGCCGCTACTCTGAGCGGTATTGATCCCCAACTGCGAAAGTACCGTCAATTGCCCCGAACCACCGGTACCGGAGACCACCAGCTCATTACGCATGGCCGACAGCATGCTGCGCACTGCCGGGTCACCCGACAGAGCCGGAGTGTTCCAGCTGCCGTCTGCCGCCTTGGTCGACACACTCACACTGTTTATCGTATTCACCAACGCGTTATAGGCATCGACGAACGACTGCACCGACTTTTTCAGGCCCTCAGTGTTGGCAGCCACGGTGACGCTGACCGGGCTGAGCGTTTCGGTCTTGGACAGCAGTTCGAACGTCATGCCACTGATCGCGTTATCGACCTTGTTCGATTTGCTGGTGAGCTTCATGCCATCGATATCGAACTCGGCATCTTTTGCGAGTTCGCCGATACGGCCAGCACCGCCCGCATCGGCCATCTGCGTTGCTGGGTCGATGGTCAGGTCAGCGACCCCCGAAGTAGAGATGTCCGAACCTTCACCCATGGTTTCGGAGCTCAACACCAACCGCGAACCGGTACCGTCGTTAACGATGTTGGCGGTGAAGCCCTTGCCGCTCGCCTGGGCGTTGATCGCATCACGCGCCTGCTGCAGCGTAGCATTGGCCGGAATGGTCACATCGAAGTCGACGCTATTCTGGGTGATGGTCAACGTGCCACCACTGGCGGAAACAACCGAGCTGCTGTCGGTGAAACGCTGACTGGCTACGCGCGACGCCGTGGCCAGCTGGGTAACCTGGATCGAATAGCTGCCGTTGACTGCCGCACTGCCTGCCGTGGCCTTGACGTACTTGTCGTTGGAGGAGGCTGCCGTGGACCCGAGAAACGCAGGGTTGGCACTGTCGTTAAGCTTCTCCAGCGCCGTCTTGTAGGCGGTCAACGCACTTTTGAGGCTACCCACCGCCGAAATCGATGCGGTGTTCGCCGACGTGCGGCGGTCGAGCTGGCTCTGCTTGGGAGTCTTTTCGGCATCAACCAGGGCCTTCACAATGGCCGAGGTATCGAGACCGGAACCCAGCCCCAAACTCGGTAGAATTGGACTTGCCATTACATCCTCCTTACTGGTTAACGCCCAAACGCAGAGTTGCCTCATCAGCGCCGGCGTAACAATTCAACTGACCGACCAGCTTTCAGGCTTTCTCATCGAAGAGCAGACTGTTGAAATCTTGCAGGCTTCGGGCCAGTTCGAGCGCTGTTTCCGACGGGATCTGACGGATCACCTCACCGCTATCGCGGGCAACGACCTTGACGACCCACCTTCCGGTGGAATCATCCACCGAAAATTCCAGGTTGCGCTGCAACGACTGGACAAAATCTTGAATTTCCTTGACGGCCGAATGTAACTCGGCCTCGCTCTTGGGAGCGTCTTGCTGCAATGTCTTGCGCAACTGACCTGAAACCTTGTCAGCAGCTGTATTGTGCTCGGTGTTGCCAACCAGCGACGACACCGGATACGACGGGCTTGACTTGACGCTTATGTCCATCGCACATCACCTTTAAAAAGTAAAAAGCGAGAGAGCGCATGAGCACTCCCTCGCCAAACTTCATCGCGCTATTACTGAAGCAGTTTCAGTACGGCGGATGGCAGCTGGTTAGCCTGAGCCAGAACAGAGGTCGAAGCTTGCTGCAGGGTCTGCTGCTTGGTCAGCTGAGCGGTTTCTGCGGCGAAGTCGGTGTCCTGAACTCGGCCCATGGCGGCAGCCGAGTTTTCGTTCATGCTTTGCAGGTTGTTGATGGTCGACTGGAAGCGGTTCTGGATAGCACCCAGGTCCGACTTCTTGGTGTCAACGGTCTGCAGAGCAGCGTCGATCGCGGTAATGGCGGCGTCGACGGAGGTGTGAACGGCGGAGTCGGAAGTACCCGAGATCGCCAGGGTGCCAGTGCCGACAGCCAGGGTCGAAGCAGCGAACGAGGAAGTCATCGAAACGCTCAGGATCTGGCTGGTACCAGTCATCGCGCCAACCTGGAACTCCATGGTGCCAGCGGTGCCGTTCAGCAGTTGCTTGCTGGTACCGAAGGTGGTGGAGGTCGCGATACGAGTGATCTCGTCGGACTTGGCCGCGAATTCTTTGTTCAGAGCAGCGCGTTCAGTGGTGCCGTTGGAGTCGTTACGTGCCTGCAGAGCCAGTTCACGCATACGCTGCAGGATGTTGGTGATTTCCGACAGCGCGCCTTCAGCGGTCTGGGTGATCGAGTTACCGTCGTTGGCGTTCTTGATGGCAACGGTGGTACCGGTAACCATGGTCTGCAGCTTGTTGGCGATCTGCTGACCAGCAGCATCGTCTTTAGCGCTGTTGATACGCAGGCCGGAAGACAGGCGAGTCATCGAAGTGCTCAGCGCGTCGGAAGCTTTGTTCAGGTTCTTCTGCACGCCCAGCGAAGTGGTGTTGGTGTTTACGGTTAAAGCCATGACGAATTCCTCGTTGGATGGATACTGCGGCTTCCGGCCCTGGCGTCCGCCGGGTGTGGCCTAGAGAACCTTCGTAATGGTTATCGTCGGGTTTGCAAGTTGCTTTAGGGCTTTTCCAAAAAAAAATGCCATCACCACGCCACCCCCTTACAAACCGGGCTTTGCAGCCCTGCCGTGCGATATTTTCGCCAACCACAGAGTGTGATACAGATCACATTTCAGCGCGACGCCGCCTGCTCGATCAGATGCAGCAGCTCATATTCGAGGTAATCGGCCAGCGCCAGCCAGTCCTGGCGCTGCTGGGCATCGAGCATGGCCTGCATGACCACCGCCCCCGCTTTTGGATCGACCTGCGGCAATACCTCATCGAACAGCTCGACCATACGCAACGCCGCCTCCACATCCCGCCCAAGGCGTAACAGCGCGGCGCATTCGCGGGCCGCGCGCCCTTGATCGGCAGCATTCATGAACAGAACTCCGGATCGAAAGTGGTGCCGGCGATGTGCGCGCCGGCACGACTGGTGTTGTGGAACCGCACCTGGGGATGGCGCGCAATGAACCGCTCAAGCTCGATCAGGTAACTGCGGAAATTGAGCTGGGTACGCGCCCGCTGGCCATGGCCATCCAGCACCCAGTGCTGCGCCGCCGCAATCGCCGGGCCGAGTACGCCATCGTCCCAGCCTGTGTGGGTGCGACCACCCGGGAAGGCGAAATCAGCGCCGAAAAACGTAATGCGCACGGCCCCCATCTTCACAGCCAGGTCCGTAGCAGGGTGAATCACGCTTCCCCCAACGAACAACTCGGCGCGCGGTATGGCTTGGCGCACCTGTGCATACAGCGCACTGCCGGAATAGGCTGTGTAGCGTGGCCCACGCCAATTACCGAGCAGCTCGACGTCCAGCATCGGCATGTAGACCAGAGTGGTCGCAGCCGAGTCTTGCGGCGGCAAGTGATGGAGGCGGATTTTATGGTCGACACTGACCACGATGTCAGGCTGGATTCCGGCGCGCAGCAGGGGGATATAAGCGGTGTCGACGCAGATGAACAGTGGCCGCTCGGCCTGAGCGCGCACCCTTGCCAACGCAGGCAGGTGCCCGGCCAAGGTTGGCCCGGTGGCAATCACATAGCAGTCACGCCCGGCCTGGCTACCGAACAGCGTGGCCACATCGGGGTCGAGACGCAGCAATGGCAAACTGTCTTCGAGCAGCTTCTGCAAGCGCGGGTCGGCCACATCGAAAGCGCGATTGCTGTCTGCCAGGTGGGCCTCGCTGATCAGACGGTCGCGCACCTTCGCATTGAAGTCATCGGCCAGCACCCGTTCGGAAGGCAAGGCGAAGAACGGCAAGGCGATTTCCGCGCTGTCGCCGGCATAGGCCAGTTCGACGCGCGGGTCGGCAAGCCAGTCGGACTGATCCAGCAGTTGCAGCACCAGCTGGAACAGTGCGCCATTGAGCAGGTACACCTGCAACCGCACGAGCCCAGGCCGCTCCAGCAGCACACGCTGCAAGTCACCCAGCCCACTGCCATAGAGATGAAGAGTGGAACTGTCTTCAGGCAGGCTCGCGGCCTGCAGGCGAGCCTCGGCAATACGATCGTGACGACTTGTGAGCTGGATGCCACACACGCTCAGGGTAGACCCCAGCCCCTCCACCAGCTCGACCTCGAGCGCACTACACGCCTCGCCTTGCAGGCGCTCGTACAGTGCCGGCCAGCGGGCCTGCAGCACTTCAGCGTTACGCTGGAAAAACTCGCTCATGGGTTGAGCTTCCCTTACCTGCGAAACACCGAAGAGTACCCGACTGGCAGCGCTTATTCAGCCTTGTAGAGAACCGCCGAGCCCCACGACAGGCCGACACCGAAGCCGCTAATGGCCACGCGCTTCCAGGCACTGTCGAACATGTGTTTCTGCAACAGCAGCGGAACGCTCGATGACACGGTATTACCGGTCTCCAGCATGTCCTTGATGAACTTGTCGGCCTGGGACTTTTCCGGGTCTTCCTCGAAGCGTCGTGCCACGGCATCGACGATCGCCGCACTGCCCTGATGGATGCAGAAGGCGTCGATATCCTTGTTCTCCAGCCCTGACTCGCGCAGCAGCTCATGCAGATGCGCCGGCACCTTGATCAGAGCGAAGTTGAAGACCTGACGACCGTTCATGAAGAACTCGCCATCAGTCACCTTCAGGTGCGGCGCACCAGCACCATCGGTACCGAACTTCGCCTTGCCCAGTTGCCAGGTAGCGCCCTCACCCATCCAGGTGGCAGTGGCCGCGTCGCCGAACAACATGGTGGTATTGCGGTCTTCTGTGTTGACGATCTTGGAGTACGGATCAGCCGTCACCAGCAGGCCATTCTTCAGGCCTGCGGCTTCCATGAAGCCTTTGAGCGCGTAAATGCCATAGACGTAGCCGGAGCAGCCCAGGGAAATGTCGAAGGCCGCGACATGGGTCGGCAGACCGAGTTTGTGCTGGACGATGGCAGCGGTGTGAGGCAAGCCTTCCTCGTCACCGTTCTGGGTGACGACGATCAGCGCATCGATCGCCTCGCGCTTGAGTTGCGGGTTAGCGGCGAACAGGTTGTTGACCGCTTCGACACACAGATCGGAAGTCTCCTGCTCATCGTCCTTGCGCGGCAGGAAGCTTGCGCCGATCTTGCCGAACATGAACTCTTCGTCCTTGCCGAATTTCGCGCCTTGTACATAGTTGTCCAGGCCGGAAGCGGGCACATAGCTCGCGATGCTTTTAATGCCGATCATCATGGCTTCCCAATAAATAACAGCTCAATACCACCGCCCGGATGACTCGAGCGGCGCCTGAAGAACGGGATCTGCCGCCCAGGTGGAGTGGCGACAGGCAGGCTGGCAGGCGGCAATTGCACACCTGCCCCATTAACGGTTACAGAAAGAGATGCCCGCTCTGACCGATAGGTCACGAATATTTCAAGACAATCGCATATTTTGCCTGGCCGCGTCACGTCGTCATAGCGCTTGCGAGTTTGCCATGCAGGGCAAACCTGGCCCCGGCTGGAGCCAACTTTCAGTCGAGCAGTTGCCAGTCCAGGGGCGTACCGCGCTTGAGTGGTTGCCTGGCCTTGCGGCCAAGCACCGCATCGAGATGGCCTGGCGCCAGCCCCAAACCTGGGCGGATGGCGCGCACGTTGCTACGGTCGAAGATCTCGCCAGCAGCCATGTCACGCACTACATACAGCGAGCGGCGGAAACGCCGCGAGGCCTCCTCGGCCTGGGTCGCGCCATAGTGCACCCGCCCCAGCGACTGCCAGGCACGCTCGGTTTCCAGCACCAGCGCTGCCATTTCCTGGGGTTCCAGGGAAAATGCCGCATCCACGCCGCCATCGGCACGGTCAAGCGTGAAGTGCTTTTCCACCACCGTCGCCCCCAGGGCCACTGCCGCCACCGCAACCCCAACCCCCATGGAGTGATCCGACAACCCGACCTGGCAACCGAAGAGCTCGCGCATGTGCGGGATGGTCAGTACGTTGCTGTTCTGCGGGCTGGCCGGGTAGGTACTGGTGCACTTGAGCAGCACCAGGTCGCGACACCCTCCTTCGCGCGCCACCCGCACGGTACGTTCGAGTTCCGCGAGGCTGGCCATGCCGGTGGAAATGATCATAGGTTTACCAGTGGCCGCCACTTTGCGTATCAGCGGCAGATCGGTGTTCTCGAAGCTGGCAATCTTGTAGGCCGGCACATCCAGGCTTTCGAGGAAATCCACCGACGTTTCGTCGAACGGCGTGGAGAACACCAGCATGCCCAGTTCACGAGCGCGCTTGAAGATCGCTGGGTGCCACTCCCAGGGGGTATGGGCCTTTTCGTACAGCGTATACAACGATGAGCCAGACCAGAGGCTGTTCGGGTCGGCGATGAAAAACTCACCATGCGCCAGGTCCAGGGTCATGGTGTCGGCAGTGTAGGTCTGCAGCTTCAGCGCATGGGCGCCGGCGGCGGCGGCCGCTTCGACGATCTCCAGTGCCCGGGCCAGCGACTGGTTGTGATTGCCACTCATCTCCGCGATCACCAGCGGTGGCTGGTCCGGGCCGACACAGCGGTGCCCGATGTTGAATCTGTTCATGGGCTACTCCTGGAATACCCGCTCGAACGAGCACGGCGACTGAGCGAAGCCGGCACCCGCGAATAATTGCAATGACGCCTGATTGTCGGGCAGCACCTGGGCCTCGATCGCACGCAGGTCCGGCCAGAACTCACGCACGCAGGCCTCGCCACGGGCGAGCAACGCTCTGCCCCAACCCAGCCCGCAACGCCCCGCGAAGAGATACAACGACACCTTCGCCCGCTGCCCGGGCAAGCGGTCGTAGCGAACACAGCCCACCGGCCCGTCGGCTGTCTCGGCGATCAGCAGCAAACGCTGCCGATCAGCCAGCGTAGCAGCCAGCCAGGCCAGATGCCCCGCCCAGTCCAGCTCCCGCGCCTGCTGCGAACGGCGCCGTACCTCGGGCGCGTTGCGCCCGTCGAACAACAGCCGCGCGTCTTCACTGCGAGCCGGACGTAGCGCAAGCCCTTCCCCCAGCAAGGCCACCGCCACCCGCTGCGCCCCCAGGCCATCGACCAGTGCCCGACTGCGCTCGGCGAAGCTCTGGCGCAGTGCCTGATTGATCAGCAACAAGGCAATCGCCTGGCGCAGCGCAGGCACCTGGACCTGCCCAGCCTCACCCAGGTAAAGGTGCATGCCCGCCCGAGCCATGGCCTGGGCATTGGCCCGCTGGTTGTCTGCCACGCTCACGCACAGGCTCGGCAAGCCCAGTGCGGCGCGCTCCCAGGTAGTACCGCCTCCGGCGCCGATGAACAAGTCTGCCGCAGCCATCCGCATTGGCAGATCGTCGACATAGTCATGCAGCTCCCAACCCGCCCGCGCGTTGCACAACTGGGCCAGCAACTCACCCTGCCGATGCCTGAGCCCAGCGATGCAGGTGACCTGCAACCCTTCCAGCCCGGACAGCGCCTGCAAGGTCTTGGGCAGCATGCCAGCCACATCGTAGCCACCGAAACTCACCAGCACCCTTCTTGCCTGCAGGGGCGGCGATATCGCCACCCCCTGAAACGCCGGCCCCACCAGCGCATAGCGCGGCCCCAGCAAGCGCCGGCACTCCGTTGCCAGCCGCGGCGCGTAGAGCGCCTCGCTGGCACTGAAATTCTGATCCAGCAGCAGGTCGGCGGCATGATCACGATCAGCCAGGTCATCGATGACCGCGATGCGCCGGGCGAACGCCCGGGCTGCCTGCTCCCAGCGGGCGTCCAAGGCGTAATGATCGACGACCAGCCAGTCGAATCGGGCCTGTGCCGGCAGCACATCACGCAGCGCCGCGACATCCGCAGCCCAGGGTTCGATGCCCGGTTTTTCCTCGCGCTGCGGCCATGCAAAGACCTTGAAACCCTCCTGCTCGATGGCGGCCCGGCGATGACCGTCAAGCAGGCAACAGGCAAAGCTCACCTTCGCACCGAGCTCTCGGAGGGCCTTGCCCAGCGTCAGGCAGCGCGCCGTGTGGCCGACGCCAATCGATGAAGAGGCATCAGCACGTACCAGCACCTTCATGGCGCCAGCTCTCCGCCAGCCCTGAGCGCTGCGTACAGGTACTGTGCGCGCAACCAGTCTTCCTCGGTGTCGATGTCCTGAACCAGATGCCGAGGGATGATCACTGGCAAGCTCCGTTCGGAATGAAGAGCCTCTTTCTGCAGCCAGGCCTGCACCCGCCCCCAGTAAAATTGGCCGGCATCCTGATAGGCCGGCGCCAGGTCCTGAGACCGGGTATCACGATACTGTGGATATAGAGGTACCAGCGCACCTTGGTCATCGAGTGATAGCGCCCGCTGGACCGGGAAACCGAAGCTGCTCACCGAAAAAGCGAAAGAGCGCTCAGGGTGTTGCCGCAACAACGCCAACCCCTGCTGCAAGTAACGCTGCTGCACGAAAGGCGCAGTGGCGTAGATGCAACAGGCATGGGTCAGGACCTGGCCTTGGCTGGCCAGCTCCTGCAGGGCGTGGCTGACCACGGCCTGGGTGGTGGCATGATCGTCAGCCAGGTGCGCCGGCCGACGGAACGGCACCTGTGCACCGTATTCCCGTGCCACCGCCTCTATTTCCGGGTCGTCGGTGCTGACCACCACCTGTTCGAACAAGCCACTGGCCAGTGCCACGCGGATCGAGTGGGCAATAATCGGCAGCCCTGCGAACATCTTGAGGTTCTTGCGCAGGATCCGCTTGCTGCCTCCACGGGCCGGGATGATCGCGACACTGATTTCCATTCGCTCAGGCATGGACGCAGCCCACCGGAACCTGCAGCAACCCACGCAGACTGTCGATCACATGATCTTGCTGAGCGTCAGTCAGCTCTGGGAACATTGGCAGGCTCAGGGCTTGGGCATAGTAACTTTCAGCCTGCGGAAAATCGCCCGGATTGAAGCCCAGATCGCGGTAATAGGGTTGCAGATGAATGGGAATGTAATGAAGGTTGACCCCAACTCCTGCAGCCCGCATACCATCGAAAATCTCCCGGTGTGAACCCTGGAGACGATCGCCCTTAAGGCGCACCACGAACAGATGCCACGCAGATTCGGCGCCCTGCTGAGGCGCCTGGACGCTCACGGGCAGGTCCGCCAGCAAGCGCTGATAACGAGCCGCCAACTCACGGCGACGGGCAAGGAACGCATCCAGCCGAGTCAGTTGAGACAGCCCCAGGGCAGCTTGCAGGTCGGTGATGCGATAGTTGAAGCCCAGTTCAAGTTGCTGGTAGTACCAGGCGCCATGGCTTTCTTCGGTCATTTGACCCGGGTCACGGGTGATCCCATGACTGCGCAGCCTGCGCAAACGCAGGGCCAGATCCGCACGCGCGGTAAGCACCATGCCGCCCTCGGCCGTGGTGATGATCTTTACCGGGTGAAAGCTGAACACCGTCATGTCGGCATATTCGCCACAGCCGACCGCCTTACCCGCGTAACGCGCGCCGACCGCGTGGGCAGCATCCTCGATAAGGGTAAAGCCATACTGCCGGGCTAGCGCCGCGATCGAACGCATGTCGGCGCTTTGCCCGGCAAAGGCCACGGCGACTACCACCTTGGGCAGGCGACCTTCCCGGGCGGCCTGCTCAAGTTTCAGCGCAAGTGCTTGGGCGTCGATAGTCCAGGTGTGCGGGTCGATGTCGACGAAATCGACACCCGCACCGCAGTAGCGCCCGCAGTTAGCTGATGCAACGAAACTGATGGGGCTGGTCCACAGCCAGTCCCCGCTCCCCAGGCCGGCGGCGAGACAGGCAAGGTGCAGCCCCGCAGTGGCGTTGCACACAGCTACCGCGTGCGTTGCGCCACAACGCTGGGCGATGCCCTGCTCGAAGCGCTCGATCAGTGGTCCCTGAGTCAGCCAGTCGGATTGCAGCACCTCGACGACCGCGGCGATATCAGCCTGATCGATGCTCTGCCGACCATAGGGGATCATGCCGGCAACCCTGCGTGCAGGTCTGCCAGCTGGTCTACGGTGAGGAAGGCGGGATTGGTATCGGAACGGTACTCGAAATCCTCGGCAACCCAACGCCCGGTTTCACCCACGCAATCGACCGCAAAATCAACATCCGTATGGTTGAAACGGATCGACGGAACGATGGTGAAATGATCACCAAACTCGAGGGTCATCCGCGCATCGTCCAGTGGGATCATCAGTTCGTGCAGCTTTTCCCCCGGGCGGATGCCGACCACGTTCTGCGGCAAGTGCCCGGCCATGCCGCGGGCCAGGTCGACGATGCGAATGGACGGGATCTTGGGCACGAACACTTCCCCCCCGTGCATGCGGGCAAAGCTGTCGAGCACGAACTGTACGCCATGGTCGAGGGTGATCCAGAAGCGCGTCATCCGCGGGTCAGTGACGGGGAGCTCGCGGGCACCCTCCTCGATCAGGCGCTTGAAGAATGGCACCACCGAGCCCCGGGAGCCCGCCACATTGCCATAGCGCACAACCGCAAAGCGGGTGTCCTGTTGGCCGGCAAAATTGTTGGCGGCCACGAACAGCTTGTCGGACAGCAGCTTGGTCGCACCATACAGGTTGATCGGGCTGGCCGCCTTGTCGGTGGACAGTGCGACGACCTTCTGCACGCCATTCTCGATCGCCGCGGCGATGATGTTTTCGGCACCATTGACGTTGGTGCGGATGCATTCGGTGGGGTTGTACTCGGCCGCGGGCACATGCTTGAGCGCGGCGGCATGAACCACATAGTCGATACCGCGCATGGCCTGGCGCACGCGCTCGGCATCACGGACATCGCCCAGGAAATAGCGCATGCACGGCGCGTTGAAACGCTGCTGCATCTCATACTGTTTCAACTCGTCGCGGGAGAACACCACGACGCGCCGTGGGCGGTAGCGCTCAAGCAACCGCTCGATGAAGCGGCGCCCGAACGATCCGGTCCCCCCGGAGATGAAAATGGACTTGTCGTCGAACATACCTGGTTCCTAGGGGCGGCGCCGTCAGCTGACGAAGGCGCCCGATTGCACTGTAAGGCAGGGCGCACAGCGTACAGATTTCTGACTCGCGCCCCCAATGAACCAGCTCGAAGCAAGATGCAGGCCAGTGCCGCGTCAGGCGATCAGCCCGGCCCAGTCCAGTGCCGCCTTGCCGGGGGCAAGCACCTGGCTTTGGACTGTACCTTGCCACTGCGCCGACCATTTGGCGCGCAATGCCGCCAGCGCCGCCTCGTCCTCGGCGACCACGCCGGGGTGAATCACCTGCACCTGTGGCGTCCAGACTGTCAGCAGGCCGGCCGCGGCTGCTTTCAGGCACAGGTCGACATCACCATGGGCATGGGCGAACGTGGTTTCGTCGAGCCCCTCCAGAGCACGGAAGACTTCGCTACGGACCATCAGGCAGCTCGCCGAGACCGCTGGACAGTTCTGCTCGACCGCCAGCCGATTCAGGTAACCCACGGCATTTGCGGCCTCACCGGCAAAAGCTGGCGCAACTGCGCCTTCGGCGTCCAGCAGCAAGCCCGCCTGGGCAAGCTTGCCGTCAGTATCGAGCAGCTTGGCACCGACCACGCCTACTTCCGGACGCTGCGCCTGGTTGAGCAACGCTTCGATCCAGTTGGCATTGACCACTTCGGCGTCCGCCGCCAGCAATATCAGGTATTGCCCCTTGGCCTCGGCACTGGCAGCGTTGCATAGCGCTGCCGCGCTCAGGCGCTCGGCACTTTGCAGCACGCGCACCTTGCCAACTTGCTGCTGCGCCAGCCATTCGAGCAACTGCGGTGACTGACTGGCGTTGTCGGCGATCAGTACCTCGTAGCGCGCATAGCGAGTGCGCTGCAGGATGCTCTTCAGGCAGCGCTGCAGTTCGTCCAGATTGTCCTCGCTGCGCAGCACGATGCTCACCAGCGGCCGCTCGACATGCCTGTAGTCGATACGCAAGGTGCCAGGCAGCGGCGTACTGACCTGGGCCTTGTAGCCCCGGCCGGCCAAGTGTCGCATCAAGGCCTGGCGGGCATGCTCGCTGTCCTTGGCCTGCGGTGCCGGGGTGATCAGCATCGGCTCGTCGAGATGGGCCAGCCCATTGAGGCCGCCCTGCTCGATCAGGCGCAGCAGCAGGTCGAACTCCAACGCCTCGGCAAAGTCCTTATCGAAGCCACCCGCCTCCACCAGCACCTCCCGACGCAGCAGCCAATGGCGTGCCATCAGCGCGGGATTGGCCTGCAGCAGGTCCAGGTTTACTCCCGGGCGCAGCAGCTCTCGCCAGGCACCATCGGCCTGTTGCTGGATCTCGTCTACCGCGACCGCGCGGCAATCGGGAGCGTTCAGCAGCTCGAGGCTGGCGCGCAAAAGACCGGTGGCGGTGAAACGGTCACCCGCCTCAGCCAGCAACAGCCATTCGCAGGCCGTCTGCCGGGCGATCTGGTTGATCCGCTCGACGTAGTCTTCGCGGCTGACCTTGATGAAATGCAGGGTGTTCTGCAGCGAGGTGGCCACAGGCGGCTCGCCTGTGGTGAAGACCATGATCCGGAACGCCTTGCTCAGGCCGCCCAGCAGGCTGTCGAACGTGTCCTGGAGTTTGGCCATGTTGTTGTCCAGGTCCAACAGCAGGATGCCGAACTGCGGACCCCCCTGATGCAGCGCCAGGTGCTCGTTGATGGTCGCTAGCGCGGCGGTGTCCGGCTTGCGCGCCTCCAGCCAGTCGAGCAGGCGACCCGAATGCATGCTCCCAAGCAGTTCGCGACCGCTTTGCTTCAATACGCCTTCAAGCCGTGCCAGCCAAGCGAACAGCGCCTCGCTCTCCTCGGTCTCATCACTGTCACGCAGGTGTCCGGCCAGGTGCCGCACCACCTCACGGTTGAACGCGTTGCACTGCAGTGCCTCCCACAAGCGGGTACGTACGGTGCCCGAAGTGTCGCTGGGCTGTGCCAGCAGCAGCTGTTCCTGGCGCAATAGCAGCGGCTCCAGTTGCTGCAACTGCAGGCGCCCGGCCGGCATGGCATGGATCAGAAACTCCAGTGCCGTAAGCTGATCGAAGAATGCCTGGTTGTAGAACGGCATTTCCACGTACTGGGACGGCTGGAAGGTACGCACCGGCGGGTTCAGCGGGTCTGTCCAGCTTGACTCCCAGATCAGCTCCAGGGTCATCGCCCGGCCTTTGAACAGCCCCTCGGCAGTGACTGCAAAGCTGTCCAGGGCCAGCTGGCGCCGCGCCTCGTGGTCCAGCCCCTCGATGGCGGTCGGCAGGCCGGCAAGGAAGTCGGCGAACTGTTCGCGCTCGGCCACCGACTTGGCGTCGGTGAAGGCCAGCACATGAATGACCTCGGTCTGATGCTCGGAGACACCGTAGTTGGTTTCACGTACCGCGTAGGGGATTGGCAGGATCCGCGCTTTGGCGTTGGTCAGCAGGAAGTACGCGTGGCCGATCTCCTGCCACTCGAAGCTCGTGCCCTCGGGCAGCAGCTCAAACCACTGGCGCAGCAATGCAGTGCGGGTGACAGCGAAGAAAGGTGGGATGAACTCACCCATGTAGTCCAGCAGGCGCTGTTCAGCGCGCGGAGCGTTGTAGTCCTCACGGACCTTCTTGTTACGCCGGTAGTACTTCACCTGGGTGGCTTCGGCCAGGTAGTTCAGACAGTAGCCATGGCACAGGCCGTAATCGGGGTTGGCCTCAAGGAAGTCCAGCGACTGGTTCAGCCCGTCGTACAGCAGGAAATCGTCATCAGCGGCGAAGGCCATGAACGGCGTGTTCACCCGGCCCACACCATAGGCCAGCTTGGCCTGGAAGCCCTGGTAGGAAAACTGTGGCAGGTGCAGGTACTCGACGCCGGGGTACTGCGCGGCCATCACCTCGGCAGATTCGCTCGAGGAATCCAGCACGAGGATCGAGCACCGATAGCCGCTGTAATACTGCAGCGTGCGCTGCAGGAACGCCGGCCGGTTGTGCGTCATCAATACCAGCGTGAACCGCTCGCGCAGTGTGGCTGCCTGGTCTGCCGAGAAATTGCCTTGCATAGTCTTACCCACCATTGGCGTTGCCGCCGAAGAAATCGAACTCTGTTGAATGTCTCAGCGAACCCGGCGCAGGTAGCCGTCCGGTGCCACGGTGACCAGCAGCTTGTTCTGCAGCTGATAGTCGATTTCGAAGCTGTCGTTACCCTTGAGGTATTCCCAAACTGCGGTCTTGGGGTTGTCGCCAGGCCCCCACGGGCGATCGGGGAAAAAGTCTGCCGGCATGTCCTCGACCACGGTGTCCATCACCACGCAGTAACTGCCCACGGCCACCAGCGGCGCATACAGCTCCAACTCCTTGAGCACGTGCTCATGCGTGTGGTTGGAGTCGAGCACCAGGATGACCTTCTTGCCTTCGGCAAGCGCCCTGACCTGCCCGGCGATGTCGGCATCGATGCTCGAGCCTTCGATCATGCGCACGCGCTTGCTCATCGGGTGCGCCTCGATGGCCTGGCGGTTGTGCGGGCGGATGTCGATGTCGATGCCAAGCACCTCACCATGGCCCTGCAGCTCCAGCAGGGAGGCGTAGTAGAGGATCGAACCGCCGTGAGCGATGCCGCACTCGATGATCAGGTCAGGCTTGACCTGCCAGACGATCTCCTGCATCGCCATCATGTCCTGGGGCAACTGGATGATCGGCCGGCCCATCCACGAAAAATGGTAGCTGTACTTGTGCTCGGCGGACTTGTTGAAGAAGTCGCGAGACAGTTGCTGCAGCTCCTTGTCTTCGCCCTGGGAGGCGATCTGCGCGTTGCACTCGGCTTCGAAGGCTTTGATCGGCGTGTCGGTCATGGTTCTTTACTCGGTTGGCTGGTCGGTGAAATCGGCATTGTCGACGGCGTGATAGACAAAACGGCCATCGGTCATGCGGCGGATTTCCTCGAGGTAATTGGAATTCATCACGAACAGGTGGGCGCCATCCGGCAGGCTTTGCATCGCCTCTTGCGGCGATGACACCCGCGCGCCACTTAACGGCAGGTAGCGACCCTGCTTGGCAGGATTGATGTCGATAACCTGGTCCACCGGAGCACCGGCACGCTGCAGGAACAGCGAATAGATCACGCCCTTGGACGATGCGCCCCAGATCGCCGAACCACGTCCGGCATCGCGGCGCACCAGACATGCGGCATGCTGCAGGCTGGCACTGAAATCGGCCGGCAACGACAGCGGCGGCACGGGCTCGAGCGTAGTCTGCAGGCTAGCAAGGTCGGCAACGATGTACAGGTACTGGCCATCGAACAGGTGGCCGGCCTCGGCGACCTTGCCGAACAGGCGGCGCAGGTCGGCCAGGCGGAAGTAATTGACATGCTCGTAGAACAGGTCGAACCACGCTTTGTGCTCGATGATCCAGTCCAGGCACGGCACTTCGATGTAGATCTGCCCTACCCCGCCGTTGGCATCGGCGATGGCGCCAAGGAACGTGATCGGGTCCTGAATGTGCTCGAGGACATGGCGCAACACGATGGCTTCGGCCTGGCGGTTCAACTCACGGGTGAAGGGCGCCTTGACCACGTCCGGGTTGTCGCCCTCGTAGGCCGGGTCGATGCCGGTGACGGCATAACCGCGCTCGCGCAACAGTTCGAGGAACCAGCCTTTGCCACAGCCCACTTCGATCAGGCGCTGGCCCCTGAAGTGACGGGCGATGACACCTTCGACATCGTCCAGATGGCGCTGGAAGCGCGCCGAATGCGCTTGCTCGTTCTGATAGTCGCTGTCGTAGTTGAGCTTGTCGGCATCGAAAGCATCGTTGTAAACCAACCCTGTGCGACTGTCCTGCACCAAGCGCATGTCTGCGCTGGCTGAGGCTCGGGCCGACTGAGCATCGGCGAATGTGCGGTTCTGCAGCACCGGCAGGCCGGTGGCGCTATACAACTCATGTTTCATGGCGTGCTCCCAGCAGAGCCTGCAACTTGCGGGCATCGCCCCAGAACGCCATGGGTTCGTGGGCAGGATAAGGGTAATGGCCAAGGTTCAGCGCAAGGGTGGCGTTGCGCTCGGCGATGCGGGCTTCCACCAGCTTGCGTACCGAAATCGGCTGGCCGCTGCAGCAATTGACCACGCCGCTGAAATCGCGCTGACCGAGCAGGTCGGCCAGGTATGTACTGGCGCTTTCGATGGCAAGGTAGTCGCGCAGTTGCTCGCCACCGGACATGTCGAAATGCGGCTGCCCCTGGTCGATTGCGCTGTCCAAGGCTGCCAGCAGACTGCCTGGGTTTTGCCCCTCGCCAAACAGGTAGAACAAGCGCACCCACTGCAGGTTGAACGGTTGCTGGCGGGCCAGGCTTTCGAGGAACAGGCGCAAGCTGTGCTTGGCCAGCCCGTAAGGGTTGGCCGGCTGGCAGGCCAGCGCCTCGTCCAGCGCGCCATTGCGCAGGCCGTATTCGAAACAGGTGCCGGCCACCTGCACCTGGCCGACACCGGCTGCGACGGCACGCTTGATGAAGGCATAGTCAGCCATCAAGTTGCGCTCCAGGTGGAACAGCCCTTGATAATTCGGCAGGCCAGGCCAGGCCAGGTGCACCAGCGCATCGATGCCGTCGCACAACTGATTGACGTCCAACTGCGGGTCATGCAGATCGGCGGCGACGAAATCGACCTGGCCGAACCACGGCATGGCTTGAGCCGGCTCCAGACGACGTGCCAGCGCACGCACCCGGTACCCGCGCGCCAGCAAGGCGGCGACCAGATGCCGGCCCACAAAGCCAGTGGCACCGGTGACAAGCACCTTCATCGCGGTCACAGGACGGTCAGCTCAGGCACGGCGATCACAAAGCGCCCGCCCCATTTGCGGATGTGCGCCTGCTGCTCGCTGACTTCCTTGAGCAGGTTCCACGGCAGTACCAGCACATAGTCCGGCCGCTCGATGGCCAGGCGCTCGGGGGCGACCACGGGAATTCGGCTGCCCGGCAGGAACTTGCCCTGCTTGTGCGGGTTGGCGTCGGCCACCCAGGCCAGCAGGTCGGGCTTCACGCCTGCGTAGTTGAACAGGGTGTTGCCCTTTGCTGCGGCGCCATAGCCAACCACTCGCTTGCCTTCGGCCTTGGCCTGCAACAGGAAGCGCAGCAGCTGGTGCTTGATCCGCTGCGCCGCCGGTGCAAGGGTGCTGTAGAACGCCGCCGTGCTGACACCGACCCGCGCCTCGATGCCAAGCAGGTCGTCGACACTGGCCTGGCGTGGGCGCGGGCCATCGGCGCGCTGCACGAAAACCCGCAACGATCCGCCATGGGTCGGCAGTTCGCTGACATCGAAGATCACCAGGCCGTTGCGGGCACAAAGCGTGTTGACCGCCGTCAGCGACAGGTAGGAGTAGTGCTCATGGTAAAGGGTATCGAACTGCTGCTCGGCCATCAGGCGCAGCAGGTGCGGAAACTCGAAAGTGGCCACACCATCGGCTTTGAGCAGGGTCGCGAAACCGCGCAGAAAATCGTTGATGTCCGGCACGTGAGCGAGCACGTTGTTGGCGGCCATCAGGTCAGCCGACCAACCTTCACTCGCCAGGTCATGGGCGGCCTGTTCGCCGAAGAACACCTCACGAATTTGCAGCCCTTTCTCCCGGGCCGCCTGTGCGGTGCTTCGGGTGGGTTCGACACCTAGGCAGGGAATGCCGCGCTCGGCCACATACTGCAACAGATAACCGTCGTTGGCGGCGATTTCAACCACCCGGCTCTCGCCGTTCAGGCCGAAACGCTCGACCATCTGCCCGACATAGTCGCGGGCATGGGCCAGCCACGAACTGGAATAGGAGCTGAAATACGCATAGTCGGCATCGAACAGCGTCTCGGCGCGGGTGTAATCCTCGGTCTGCACCAGCCAGCACTGCTCACACACCGCCACTTTAAGCGGCACCCAAGCCTCGGCCGCGGCCAGTTGGTCAGCGCGCAGGTAGGCGTTGGACGGCGGCGCAGTGCCAAGGTCGATCAGGGGCAGGCTCAGGCAGGTACCACAGCCACGGCAGTTCATGGACGCACTCCGGTAAACGACAGGTCCAGCCAGGGATGAGCGGCATCCCGGGCCGACAGATTCTTGACAGCAAGCGGCCAACGGATGGCCAACTTCGGATCGAGTACCGACAGCCCGCCTTCGCGGCCCGGCGCATAGTCGGCACTGTGCAGGTAAAGCAGCTCGGCATCCTCGCTCAGCACCTGGAAACCATGGGCAAAGCCGGCCGGTATCAACAGGCTGCGGCCATCGCCGGCCCGCAAGTGCTCGGCGTGCCAGTGCAGGAAGGTTGGCGAGCCTTCGCGAAGGTCCACTACCACGTCCCACACCTCACCGCGCAGGCAGGTGATCAGCTTGGCCTCCGGGGTGTCGCCGGTCTGGTAGTGCAGGCCGCGTACGCTACCTGAGCCCTGAGTGTGCGAGTGGTTGATCTGGCGCACATGGAACGGCGCATCCAAGGCGCCCAGGCTGGATTCGCAGAACAGCCGCGCGAACTGCCCGCGGGCATCGCCATGGCGCTTGTGCTGGACACTGAACAGGCCACCCAGTGGCAAGGCTTGCAGCAGCAGATCAGTCACGGCAACTCCGTGTACAGGTTCAGCTGGTGCAGCGTGACGGCGCGCATGTTGTCGCCACGCTGCCACGCCAGGTGCCAGTCGAGCGTGTGCTGCAGGCATTCGTGCAACGACCAGCGCGTGCGCCAGCCCAGCACCTGGCGGGCACGAGAGCTGTCCAGGCGTAGCAACCGGGCTTCATGCAACTCGCTTGGCTCGACCCGCACCCCTGGTGCCTGCGGCCATTGCCGGGCCAGGCGGTCGACCACCTCACCGACGCTGCACATGTCGCCTTCGCTCGGGCCGAAGTTCCACGCACCGGCGCAGGCCGGCCCCTGGGTATACAGGCGCTCGGCCAACTGCAGGTAGCCGGCCAGCGGTTCCAGGGCGTGCTGCCAAGGGCGCACGGCCTGCGGGTAGCGCAGGGTGACCGGCGACCCGGCCGACCAAGCCTTGAGCACATCGGGGACAAGCCGCTCTGCGGCAAAGTCTCCGCCGCCCAGTACATTGCCGGCGCGCGCGGTGGCCAGGGCCACGCCGTGTTCGGCATGCTCGGCGGCCGGGAAGAATGACGCGGCGTAGGACTGCGCCAGCAGCTCGCAGCAGGCCTTGCTGCTGCTGTACGGGTCATGCCCGCCCAGGGCCTCGTTCTCGCGGTACGGCCAGGGCCATTCCTGGTTGGCATAGACCTTGTCGGTGGTGACCAGGACGCACGCACGCACCCCGCCAGCCTGGCGCACCGCTTCAAGCAGGTTAAGGGTGCCCATCACGTTGCTGGAATAGGTACCTAGCGGGTCACGGTAGGCCTCGCGCACCAGTGGCTGAGCCGCCAGGTGCAGGACGATTTCCGGCTGGGCCTGGGCCATCGCTTCAAGCAGCGCGCCGAGGTCGCGCAGGTCGCCGCGCACGTCGGCAATGTCGCTGCCGACCTGGGCAAGTTCGAACAGGCTTGGTTCGGTGCCAGGGTCCAGCGCGAAGCCTGTGACCTGAGCGCCGAGCTCATGCAACCAGAGCGCCAGCCAACTGCCTTTGAAACCCGTGTGACCGGTGAGCAGAACACGCTTGCCCTGCCAGAACGCTGGACTCAGGCCCACTGCTTCCATGGAGCCTCCCCGCTTTGCCAGAGTTGTTCCAGATGGTTCTTGTCACGCAGCGTATCCATCGGATGCCAGAAGCCATCATGCTCAAAGGCGTTAAGTTGCGACTCAGCGGCCAGGCAGGCAAGCGGCTCCGACTCCCAGGAAGTCTGATCGTTGGCGATGTAGTCGAGCACCTTGGGCGAAAGCACGAAGAAGCCACCGTTGATCCAGCCACCGTCACCACGGGGCTTTTCGACGAAACCGGTGACGCTGTCGCCGTCGCGTGCCAGCGCGCCGTAGCGCCCAGGAGGCTGTACCGCAGTAACGGTGGCGAGTTTGCCGTGGGCCAGGTGGAAATCCACCAGGGCGCCGATGTTCAGGTCCGAAACACCGTCCCCGTAGGTGAAACAGAAGGCATCTTCGCCCTCAAGGTAGCGAGCGGCGCGGCGCAGGCGGCCACCGGTCATGGTTTCTTCACCGGTGTCGACCAGGGTCACGCGCCATGGCTCGCTGTAGTTCTGGTGCACGTCCATGCGGTTTTCGCGCATGTCGAAGGTGACGTCCGAGGTGTGCAGGAAGTAGTTGGCGAAGAAATCCTTGATCGCGTAGCCCTTGTAGCCCAGGCAGATCACGAAGTCGTGGATGCCGTGAGCCGAGTACTGCTTCATGATGTGCCAGAGAATTGGCTTCCCACCGATTTCGATCATGGGTTTAGGCTTGAGGTGAGACTCTTCGCTGATACGCGTGCCCAGTCCACCCGCCAGAATTACCGCCTTCATGTCGTCCCCTCGTGTTCGTCACCAGCCATAAGTCGTGTGGCTGCACGATTTATGGCGATATGACGGGGGGCTTGCAGGAAACGCGCCAGAAGGCGCTTTACTGGTGTCGTCCATACACCCCGCAGTCAGCCCGGCATCCAGCCGCTGTACCAATGCTGAACGTGCTCTTCGCGCAGCACATAGTCACGCAGCACTTCCTGCTTCAGACGGTCGCCCTGGCGGAAACTTTCGTCAGGGTCCGCCAGGTGCATGCGGATCGCCTCCAGCCACTCGGCGGTGCTGTTGGTCTTGATCCGCGTGCACGGCAAGTAGCCTTCATAGGCACTGGTATCGGTGACGATCACCGGGTACCCGCACGCGCCGTATTCCAGCAAGCGCAAGTTGCTCTTGCAGTCATTGAAGATGTGATACTCCAGTGGCGCCAAGGCCAGGTCCAGGTTCAGGCTGGCGAGCTTGGCCGGGTACAGCTCCAGCGGCACCGGCGGATGGAACTCGCTGATGTAGGGCCGCAATGCCGGCGGACACATACCGAAGAACACCCATTGGACTTCGTTCGCCAAGGTCTTGACCACCTCGGCAATCACTTCCAGGTCGCCGGTATGGCTGGTGCCACCGCCCCAACCCACCCGCGGCTTGCGCGCGCTGCGGCGCTGGCTACGCAAACCGGTCCAGAGCTGCTCGGCCAGCATGTTCGGCATTACCCGGATATCGCTATGGGTGTCATGCAGGGCATCCGCCAGCGCCTGGGTCGAGACCACCAGCCGATCACAGCGTTCGATACCTCGGCGCAGGGATTTTTCCAGATCTTTTGGCGTGTGCTTGAGGTGCCCGTTCTTCTTCGGCACATCAATCACGTAGTCGTCCAGCTCGTAGATGCAAAAGCCCTTGGAGAAGGTCTTGAGGCGCTCGATCTCCTTGACGAACCCTTCGGTATAACGCCCCTGCAGAATTGCCACATCCGGCGAGCTGCGTTCCAGCTCGACGTTGCTCGGTATCTCGAAGTACTGCTGCTGGGTCACCCAGCCAGCCTTCTCCAGCTCGACCAGCGGCTGGATCACCCGGTAATGCCCGACCGCAGTCTTGTTCATTGGCAATGCGAGCACATGGGGCAGTGGACGGCTGACGAAAGGCGTCCAGGCGGCCTTGAGGCCCGGATCCAGACAGAAGCTGGAGCCGTTCAGGGACAGGTTGATATTGTAAGCGGGGTCACGCGCCACCACCGGCATCCAGGCCTTGAAGAAGGCATCATGCTGTTGCGCCAGCCGGGCCTGGCGCTCGGCTTCAGCCTGCGCATCGATCGCCGCCGGCGCTGGCGGGTCAAGTACCAGCCGGGCATCCGGCGCCCACACCACGAGGTACCCGGCTTCGCCCAGGCGCAGGCCCAGGTCGATATCGCTGAAGGCCAGGCTGAAGACGCTTTCATTGAGCCCGCCCAACGACAGGAACAGCTCTTTGCGCACCAACAGGCAATCAGCGCCGACAGCAGAATAATTCTGCGCCACTTGCAAGCGCTGCATGTAACCGCCCGCCTCCATCGTCTCGCCCACGAACGGCGACCCCACGGCGCCACGCAGGCCCAGCACGCCGCCCGCATGCACGATCAGACCGTGGGCGTTGCAGAGCTTGGCACCCACCGCTCCGACTTCAGGGCGCTGGCCATGGCTGAGCAGTGCGTCGAGCCAGTCTGGCTCGGTGACCACAGCGAACGGGCTCAGCATCAGCAGGTATTCACCCCGGGCGTGTTGCGCGGCAAGGTTCTGCACAGCGGCGAAGCTGGCCTGCTCGCCCAGCATCAGGACCCGCAACTTGTCTTCGCCCAGCTGTTGAAGGGCGCTGAGCCAGGCGTGAGTCTCGGCACCTTGACTGGCATTGTCGACAATCAGCACTTCGTAGTGACCGTAGGCGGTCTTCTCAAGCACGCTTTCCAGGCAGCGCTCGAGGGCAGGCAACTGGTCCTGGGCACTGATCACCAGGCTTACCAGTGGCTGGGTGGCGTGCAGGTAGCGGACCTGGTTGATTGCCCCGCCACTGTTCTGCAGCCGGTAGGTCACGCCCAAGCGCCTGAGGTGGGCATCCAGCAGTTTCGGATTTTCCTCAACCACTGCCTGCGAAGACAGCCAGGCAGCGTAGCTGAACGCGCTTTCGGCCAGCACTTCCGGAATGTGCTCGATGGCATGGGGGCCGCGGCTTTCCACAAGACGCCAGAGCAGATCGTGCGGCGCCAGCTCGCGATATCCGGGCGTGAAACCGCCCAATGCCCGCAAGGCGTCAAGCGAGAACGCCAGCATGCGACCGGTATAGGGGTAACCGCGCATCAAATCGAGGTTGAAGTCGGGCTTGAACACCGGCTCTACGGACGCCTCATCCCGCACGCCCCCCTCATCGCCATAGCAGCAGGCGATCTGCGGGCGCGATACGACCCGCTCGGCCAGGAGCATCAAGCTGAAGGCATTGAGCCGGTCGCCAGCACGCAGCAGGTAGATCCAGTCCACCTCGCCCAACTGGTCAATCGCTGTGTTCAGTTGTTCAGCCCAGTCGGCCTGCAATGGCTGGTGGACCCTGCGAACATCTGGGCCGCCTGGCAGCGGCGCGCTGGACAATACCAGCGTCATCTCTGCGCCATAGGCCTGGCGCTCAATGCTGTCCAGGGTAACCTGCAGAGCTTGTGCATCACCCTCGCTGTCGATAACCACGGGCACGATACGCGGACGAGTTGGCCAGTGCTCGCTAAGGCGCATCAGACGCGCGAGCACCAGCGGATCCTGTCGGCAGGCCAGCCATTTGCTGTACAGCTCGGCAAAACTGTCGCTGTCGCTGCCGACATGAGATTCCTGGATCGCCTGCAAGCAGCGCAGGGTATGGATCAGGAACAGGTTCTCCCAGATACGCTGGGTATCGCCCTCGTCGCCCTGGAGGATTTGCACCCGCACCCAACCGGAGAACGGCTCACGTACTGCAGTGCGCGCGGCGAACATGTCGCGCAGGTGTTGTGATTCACTGGTAGCGGCAGCCTTCACATCGCTCTGGCGACGCAGTTGGTCGGGATGAACCCGCTCGACACAGTGCACCCCGGCGGTCACGCCCAGATGGCCGCGACGCAGCAGGCACACGAACAACACGAAATCGAGCATTGCCACAAAGCCCGGCGCCAGCGCAGGCAGCAATTCACGCAGATCGCGGGTACGCACCAGCACGCTGCTCAGCCCGCCGATGAAGTTGAGCTGGCGGGTCTCGAAGAAATCCAGCAGGTCGTCACCGTTGAACAGTGTGTCGCCAAACGTGACCGGGCTGGTTTCCAGACGCTGCGGCAAAATGTGATCTTCAGCATCGACCTGGTGGCGCCTGGCCGCGACCAGGCTGACATCGTCATGGGCCTGGAACAGTCGCACCTGGCTGGACACGCAATCGGCCATCAGGCGGTCATCGTCACAGAGGAACTTGATGTAGTCGCCCTGGCTCTGCTCCAGCCCGTGTTGCAAATTCCCGGCAAAACCCAGCGGTTGCGGGTTACGCAAGTAAATCAGTGGATGACGTGCAAGACTGCGCAGCTCATCGACCACCGCCTCGATCTGCGTACCTGGGCTGTCGTCGCAGACGATGACTTCGAGGTTTGCGTAATCCTGAGCCAGGGCGCTGACCAGAGCAGTACGGAAGTAACGGGGGTTGCAGGCGGGAATGACGAGGCTGACTAGAGGGGCTGGGTTCACGAGGAAATCTCTCGACCGATGACTGCCCGCAGGGAATTCAGAACAGTCGATACTACGGGGAAATCAATGCGCCTTCACCGCGTACCCGAGGGGTAAGCGGTGAAGGCGACGGGCGCACTTAACCGATGGCGTTGAACAGGCTCAGCTGGCTGACGCGTGCGAAAGCCGCCTGCGAAGCCTGAAGCAAGGTCTGCTGCTGGGTAAGGCGGACCAGCACGGTGGCAGGGTCCGAGTCACGGATCGACGACTGCGTGGTGCTGTTGGCAATGCTCAGACTCTCGTTGGTGTTTTGCTGGATTTCCAGCGCCTTGCCACGGGCACCGATATCGGTGACTGCCGTGTTGAGCGCGTCCTGACCGCTCTGGATATTGGCGATGGCCGAATCCAGGTCTGCACGCAGTTGCTGGTAGGCCGCGTTGTCTCCGTCGATCGGCTTGCTCAACGCCGTACGCAACTGGGCGACGGTGTCCAGAACGTTCTGGGTCTGGTGGTTGTCGACGTTCACCACGTACTGGTCACCGGACTGCTGCGCGGGCGTGCTGGTGAAGGTGAAGTCCACACCGGCAGCCGAGGCGACGTTGCCAGTCATGGCACCACTGGCCACCGGGCGGCTGTCAGCGGTCAGCGGCTGGGCATAGAGTTCGAAGTCCGTGGCGCTGGTGAACTTGATGACCGCACCGCCATTGGGAAACATCGCTTTGTACTGGGCCGGATCAGTGATGCTGATCGACGATACCTGAGCACTCGACGGGTTGCCCGGGCTACGGGTCGCAGTGATGGTATCGGGCTTGCTTTGCAGGGTGAAGGTATGACCTGCCACCGCTGCATCCGGAACGTCGCCGTCCTGAAGGTTGATGTTCAGCCGCATGTCCACACCACGGAAGCTGATCATCGATCCGCCTACGGTATCGGGATCAAATTTACCGCCCTGGGTGGCCTCGGCGGTCACATCGTTGCCCAAGCTGTCGGTGATGCTGAACTCGGTACTGCTGAGCATGGTGACTGTGTACGGCTGACCACTGCGGAAGCGATCGTTGTACGTGACGCTGCCGGACACTTGCCCATTGGACAGCTTCACGCGGCCATCATCCACCGCGGGGGCGCTCAGGCTGGTTTCGGTGCGGCTGGTGTTGAGGGCTTGCTCGAATACGCTATAGCCAGAGCTGTTGCCGGCCATCTTGAGCATGTCACCAACCTGCAGCTCCAGCTGGGTCTGGTCACCTTGATAAGAATAGGTACCATCGGCATTGCGCACGAACGGCGCGGTGTCGGTACTGGAACCGGCAAACAGGTACTGGCCGTTCTCATCACGGCTGTTCATGAGGCTCAACAGCTGGTCTTCCAACTGCCCCAGCTCGGCTGCCTTGGCCTTGCGTTCGGTGTCGGTGTAGCCGGCATTACCCGACTCGATCGCCAGCTCGTTGACCCGCGTCAGGATCGTGTTGATCGAATTGAGCGTGGTCTCGGTCTGGTTCAGCGAGTTGGTGATGTTTGTCGCGTTGGTCTTGTACTGGGCCAGCATGTCTGCCTGATTACCCAGCTGCAGCAGACGTGCAGCCCCCACCGGATCATCGGCAGCGGTATTGACCCTGACGAAGGAACTGGCCTCTTCGTTGGTCTTGATCAGGTTGGAATAGTTGCGCTGGTAGTTCGCCGCGCTGGTCTGGTAGAACTGGGCCGTGGAAATACGCATGGATCAATACTCCTTAAAGCGCAGCGATCAGCGTGTTGAAGATGTCCTGCGCCGTCTTGATGATCTGCGACGAGGCCGTGTAGTACTGCTGGTACTTGATCAGGTTGCTGGCTTCTTCATCCAGCTGCACGCCGGACAACGAGTCGCGGGCGCCGGCAGCCTGAGTCAGAATGACGCCGGTTGCCTGGGTATCCATCTGGCCCTGCTTGGCCTGGGCACCCACACTTTCCACCAGTTTGCCGTAGGCATCGGTGATGCTGATGCCCTTGGTCGAACCGATGTCCATCGTCTGTTTGGTCTGCAGCTCTTGCAGGGACAGTGCATTGCGGTTGTCCGAGGAGCCTGCGCCGGTCAACGATACGGTAAAGCTGTCGCCATTCTTGGGCGAGCCGGCTACATCCATCTCGAAGCTGAATGACTTCTGGACGCCGCTGGCGTCATTGATCGGATTGCCCGAGGCGTCGATCATTGGCACATCGAGCTTCAGGGTATTGCTCTGCCCCGGAATGAAGGTGCCGGTGCCAATGCTGTTGCCCTTGGCATCGAAGGCTTCGTAGGTTTGTGGTGAGGCGGTTTCGTCACCGAACACCAGGCGCACCGGGGTGGAATACTTTATGCCGGTTTGCAGTTCCAGGCGCTGGGCAGGGTCAGCGATGTCCAACACCGAGGTCAGTACCGGCTGGGTGATCACCCCGGTACCGGAATTGCCGCTGCCGGATGTGGCGGTCAGCGGTGCGGCCAAGGCGAGCCGCTTGGCGTCGGTGAGCACTACGTCGATCTCTGCCGAGGCATTGCGGGTCGGGGTAATCTTGAAGCTATCCCCCACTGCCGCAGTACCGCTCTTGAGGTCGATGCTGAAACCGTCGATCACCGGTGCCGGGTCGTCGTTGGTGCTATAGGTGCCCATGTCCGTGCCGTCAGGCAGCTTCTTGACCTGGAACTTGTCCGCAGTCGGGCCAACGAACGTCACCTGATAGTCACTGGTGCTCAACTTGCCGGTATCTCGGATGACGACATTCAGGGCGGCGTCGCCAGCGTTACCAATCTTGGCAGTGCTGCGCGCAGACATGGCTTTGTCGCTATTGATGTCGCCAAACAGAGCAGCGCCGAATTCACCGTTCTTGTCGATACCTTGGCCGAGCTGCGAGTTGATCTGCTGCGACACCACCAACGCGATACGACCCAGCTCGTTCATGGCCGGCGCGAGGGTTTCACTGCGGTAGCGCAACAGCCCCCCCATTTCACCGCCGGTGATGCTGTTGGTGATATCCATGGTGGTGCTGCCACGATCGAGTTTGATCGCAAACTGCGTAGGGTCGGTGGCGCTTGGCTCAGCGCTCATCTTGTTGGTGGTCTTGCCCAGTACCAGCGACTGCCCGTTCTTCAGGTAGACGTCGATATTTCCGTCACGCTCGACGGTCTGCACGCCCACCAACTCATTGAGCTGCCGCACTGCCTCGTTGCGCTGATCGAGCAGGTCGTTGGGCTGGCCGTTGACCGCCGACACCTTGGAAATCTGCTCGTTGTACTGCGCGATACTGGAGGTCAGCTCGTTGATCCGGGCGGTCATCGAGCTCAAGTTGCCATTGATGTTGGTGTTCTGCTCCTTGAACTGGGCAGAGAGGCTGTTGAAACGATTGGCCAGCGCATCGGCATTGCTCAACAACAACTGACGGGAAGCGTCTTCGGTCGGCTTGTTGGCAGCGCTCTGCAAGGCGGAAAAGAAGTTGGTCAGCGCGCCAGTGATACCAGTGTTGCTGTCCGACAACAAGTTGTTGAGGGGCGTGACCTGATTCAGGTAGGCGGTGCTGTCACTGTTGAGCGAGGTGGCGGTCTGCAACTGTGCATCCAGGAAGGCATTGTACACCCGGCGCACATCCGCCAGCGTCGTACCGGTGCCCATGAACAGCTGGCCTTCCTGGAGCGAGCCCTTGGCACGCTGGATATTCTGCTGACGGGAGTACCCGGCGACATCGGCGTTGGCGATGTTGTTGCCTGTGGTATGCAGACCCGACTGGGAGGCCGACAATCCCGACATGCCAATGTTGATCAAACTCGCCATGTTTCCATACCCTTAAAGTGGTGTTGTGGTACCGAGCGATGCATAGCTCTCGTACGACTTCATCTGTCTTGCGATCTGCGAGATCTTGCTGGCGTAATTCGGGTCGGTGGCGTACCCGGCCTTTTGCAACTCTTGCACGAACTGTTCTGGCTTATCGGCCGCCTTCACCGCTTCTTGATAGCGGGAATTGTTCTGCAGCAGGCTGACCAGGTCGTGGAAGCTGTCCTGATAGGAGTCGTAGGAGCGGAACGCTGCGGTCTCCTTGACGAACTGGCCGTCACGGAACTCGCTGGTGATCGCCCGCGCCGAATCGCCTTCCCAATTGCCCGTGGCTTTGATGCCGAACAGGTTGTGGCTGCTGCTGCCATCGCTGTTGCGCATGACCGACTTGCCCCAGCCGGTTTCAAGGGCTGCCTGGGCCACCAGATAACGCGGGTCGACACCGATGCGCTTGGCGGCCTGCTCGGCCATCGGCAGCATGGTGGCGACGAATGCGTCGCTGTCGGTGAACGCTTTTTTCGGCGCCAGAGGCGGCTGCGCCACGGCACGGCCGGTGATGCGCAGCCCGCGCTCGGGCACGGCGAAGCTCTGCGCCACCTGCTGCCCATCGCGGGCCGGCACAGCGGCGGTATTGGTGGCTGCCGCCGGGTTGCCCGCCGAGGGCACGATACCGGCCAGCAAGCGGTCGGTCAGCTTGCCCGGCAACGCCAGACGCCTTGAATTGAGCGCGGCAACGTCGTTGCGGGTGGCAGTCGACTGCACGGCATGTACCGGGTCGGCTACCTTGTTGCCCCACAGCGCCGGCGCACTGCCTTCGCTACGGGGGAACGGGCTGGTGTTGACCGGCGCGCTCTTGTTCTTCGACAGCTGGCGCACCAGCACGTCCTGCAGGCCGATACCGCCCCCCTCGCGGGACATGCTCACAGCCAGCTGCTGGTCGTACATGTCGCGGTACTGCTTGACCGTCGCGCTGTTCATCGGGTTGTCGTCGGCCAGTACGTCACTGGCCTTGCGCGAGGCCTTGAGCATTTCGCTGATGAACAGCGACTCGAATTCCTGGGCCACCTTGCGCACGTTGGCATCGCTGTCGCGATCACCGTGCTTGAGCGAGCTCAGGCGATTGAGGTCGGTGTAGGCGCCGCTGTCGGCCGCGCTGGAAACCAGGCTTTTCGAGTTCATGCGTGGCGTCCTCAGATCACGATCAGGTCGGCCTGCAAGGCGCCGGCCTGTTTCAGGGCTTCGAGGATGGCCATCAGGTCGCTGGGCGCTGCGCCCACCTGGTTCACCGCACGGACGATTTCATCCAGCGTGGTGCCCGGGCCGAACTTGAACATTGGCTTGGCTTCCTGTTGCGCGTTGACCCGCGAGCGTGGCACCACGGCGGTCTCGCCATTGGAGAACGGCCCCGGCTGGCTGACGATCGGGTCTTCGGTGATGGTCACGGTCAGGCTGCCGTGGGTCACCGCCGCCGGCGAAACCTTGACGTTCTGGCCGATCACGATGGTGCCGGTACGCGAGTTGATGATGACCTTGGCAACGGCCTGGCCCGGGTCGATCTCCAGGTTTTCGAGGATCGACAGGTAGTCCACACGCTGGGTCGGGTCCATCGGCGCGCTGACGCGCACCGAGCCGCCGTCCACCGCCTGGGCGACGCCTGGGCCGAGCAGTTCGTTGACCTTGTCGACGATACGCTTGGCGGTGGTGAAGTCGGGCCGGTTGAGGTTCAACGTCAGGGTATTGCCCTGGTTGAACCCGCTCGGTACTGCACGCTCCACCGAAGCGCCACCTGGAATACGACCCGCCGACGGAACGTTGACGGTGATTTTCGAGCCATCGCGGCCTTCGGCATCGAAGCCGCCGACCACCAGGTTGCCCTGGGCAATGGCGTAGACGTTGCCGTCGATACCCTTGAGCGGGGTCATCAGCAGGCTACCGCCGCGCAGGCTCTTGGAGTTGCCGATCGAGGACACGGTAATGTCCACCACCTGGCCCGGCTTGGCGAAGGGCGGCAAGTCGGCATGCACCGACACTGCGGCGACGTTCTTCAACTGCACGTTGCCGGAGCCGGCGGGCACTTTGATGCCGAACTGCGACAGCATGTTGTTGAACGTCTGCAGCGTGAACGGCGTCTGGGTGGTCTGGTCACCCGTGCCGTTGAGGCCCACCACCAGGCCGTAACCGATCAACTGGTTGGAACGCACGCCCGAGATACTGGCGATGTCCTTGAGGCGCTCGGCATGGGCGCCAAACGCACAGGACAGAAGCAAGGTTGCGGCAATCAGTTGCCTGACGTTGAACATGTTCATCCGTACTCAGAAGGGCCAAAGCGGGCTGAGGAAGAAACGGTCCAGCCAGCCAGGCTGGCTGGCGTCGGCGAAGGAACCGGTACCCGAATAGGTGATGCGCGCGTCGGCCACACGGGTGGACGGCACGGTGTTGTCGGTGGCGATGTCGTCGGCGCGGATCAGCCCGGCGATGCGCACCAGCTCTTCGCCGGTGTTCAGGGTCATCCACTTCTCACCCCGCACGGCGATGATGCCGTTGGGCAACACTTCGGCGACGGTGACGGTGATCGAGCCGGTCAACGTGTTGCCCTGGGTGGCCTTGCTGTCACCCTTGGTGGCACGTTCACCGCTGTAGCCCGCCTCCAGCGACAGGTCGCCGCCGCCGAACGGGTTGTTGGTGTTCGGCGTGGCACCGAACAGCGAGGTCAGGCCGATGTTGGCGCTGCTGTCCTTCTGGATCTGCGAACCGGCATTCTTGCTGGCCGAGGTACGTTCGTTGAGCGTGATGGTGATGATGTCACCCACGCGGAACGCCTTGCGGTCGCTGTACAGGTTCTGCTCGAAGCCGGCCTGGTAGATCGAACCGTTGTTGGCCGCTGCCGGCAACGGGGTGCGCGGCAAAACCGGCGCGTAGTACGGGTCGTTGGGCTTGGCCGTCGGCGCGACGCAACCAGCCAGCAACACCGCCCCCCCCAGGGCGAACAGGGACAACAAACGATTCATGACGCTTACCTCACGGTGTAACAGGGACTTGGGCTTACAGCTGCTGAGTGACGAACGACAGCATCTGGTCAGCAGTGGAGATGACCTTGGAGTTCATCTCGTAGGCGCGCTGCGTGGTGATCATGTTCACCAGCTCTTCCACGGTGCTGACGTTAGAGTTTTCCAGAGTCTGTTGCAGGGTGGTGCCGAAGCCGTTCAGGCCTGGGGTACCGACCTGTGGGGCACCACTGGCAGCGGTTTCCAGGAACAGGTTGTCGCCGATCGCCTGCAGGCCGGCCGGGTTGATGAAGTCGGCGGTCTGGATGTTGCCGATGACCTGCGCTGCCGGGTTGCCAGCGGTGGTGATCGACACGGTGCCGTCCTGGCCTACGGTGAAGGTCTGGGCGTCGTTCGGCACGACCACCGCAGGCTCCAGCGCGAAGCCGTTGGCGGTGACGATCTGGCCGTCGGAGTTCAGGTGGAAGGTACCGTCACGGGTGTACGAAACCGTACCGTCCGGCTGCAACACCTGGAAGAAACCACGGCCGTTTACCGCCATGTCCAGCGGGTTTTCGGTGGTCTGCAGGCTGCCGGTCTGGAAGTTTTTCTGGGTGCCGACGATGCGCACACCGGTACCGACCTGCAGGCCCGACGGCAGTTCGCTGTCCTGGGTGGACTGCGCGCCTGGCTGGCGTTTGATCTGGTACAGCAGGTCCTGGAATTCGGCGCGGTCGCGCTTGAAGCCAGTGGTCGAAACGTTGGCCAGGTTGTTGGAAATGACCGTCAGGTTGGTGTCCTGGGCGGACAGGCCGGTTTTAGCGACCCAAAGAGCCGGAAGCATCAGTATTCTCCTCGTGCGCCTGTTTTACGGCACCCGTTCAAGTGTGGTTAGCCGAGTTGCAAAACACGCGCCATGGCTTCATCGCCTTCCTTGGCCGCGTTCATCATCTTCACGTGCAGTTCGAATTGGCGAGACAGCGCCAGCACCGACGTCATTTCTTCGACGGCATTGACGTTGCTGCCTTCGAGGAAGCCAGATACGACCTTGACGTTGACATCGGCAGCTGCCGGCTGGCCGCTGGTGGTGTGGATCAACCCGTCCAGGCCCTTGGTCAGGCCCTTGGTGTCCGGGTTGACCAGCTTGATCCGGTCGACCTCAGCCATCACCCGCGGGTCTTCACCCATTGAGCGGATGCTGATGGTGCCGTCAGCGCCGACTTCGACTTTCTGCTCTGGCGGAATGGCGATCGGCCCGCCGTTGCCGATCACCGGCATGCCATTACCGGCGCGCAGCACGCCGAGGGCATCGATGTTCAGGCTACCGGTACGTACGTAGGCTTCGCTGCCATCGGGGGCCTGCACGGCAATGAAGCCCTGCCCCGCCACCGCCACGTCCAGGTCACGCCCGGTCTCGACCATGGGCCCTTCACTGAAGTCGGTGGCCGGACGCTCGGTCATGGCAAACGCCCGCGACGGAAAGCTGTCACCGAACACCGGCATCGAGCGCGCCTGCTCCAGGTCACGCTGGAAACCATTGGTGGAAATGTTCGCCAGGTTGTTGGCGTGGGCCTTCTGCGCCAGCGCGTTCTGGCTGGCGCCGGTCATGGCCACGTAAAGCATCTTGTCCACAGTCATCCTCCGCTGCACTGGCGATCGTTTGCCGCTCGCCGTTGCTGTGCAGGCACTAAAGCAAGTTCCGAACCAACTTTTTGAAATGCTGAAAAAGCCCGTAAATACGGGCTTTGAAGGGTGCTACCGGGCAGGAGAACGCCGGTTATCCGGCGCCGGGTTGCCGGTAGCGGCAAAGCAAGTGTGCGCACCGGCCTCATCGCCGGCAAGCCGGCTTGTATGGTTAGACTTGAAGGGGTGGTGGGACTAAATGCCGGATTCTGACTGTTGACGCAGTACAGACTGTGGGAGACATCGCCCCACCCCTTCCACCAAAGCGCCGATAAAGAATGCATCGTTTGCAAACGACGATAGAAGCAAGCCAGCGCCTCTTGGTGAAAACCCTTCAAGCTCAAAAACCATAACGCGAGGAGCCGCCCATGGCAATGCAGGTAAACAAACTGATCGTGGGTGCGGATGTCGCAAAAGCCGAATTAGTGATTCATCACGATGATCGTGATGAAATTATCAGGCTGAAAAATACCAAGCCCGAAATCAAAAGCTGGCTAAAGCAACAGCCCCTCGGCACTGCAATCGCTGTTGAGGCGACCAATGTCTACCATCTGGACCTGGTTGAGCTAGCCCATGGCTTCGGTTTCGACGTTTATGTCATCGATGGTTTCCAACTGAGCAACTACAGGAAAAGTGTTGGAGGGCGGGTTAAAACTGACCCCTCTGATGCTCGGTTGCTGTCCCGATTTTTGAAAAACGAGGGCGACGATCTTCGTCCTTGGACCCCGCCTCCTGCTGTCTACGGCAAGCTTCAGAGCCTCCTTCGACGCAGAGCTGTCTTGGTGACTGCTCGCACTGCATTAGCTCAGAGCTGGACAAACGAAAGCCTGCTGAAGGCCGCCTTCAAAACCTTCGTAACATCGATAGATCGGCTGGATCAGCTGATACAAAAAAAGATTAAGGAAGTGCTACGAGAGGCTGGGCTGCACGAGCAAGTTGCCCGCTGTCAGGCGGTAGAGGGAATTGGGTTTCTTACCGCTACAGCCTTGGTAATGGCTTTTGTAAGGGGCGAGTTCAAGAACAGTGATTCGTACATCGCATTCCTGGGAATGGACCTGCGGGTTAATGATTCTGGAGAGAAGAATGGACGTCGTCGGCTCACCAAGCGCGGCTGCTCGGAAATCCGTCGTTTGCTGCATAACGCAGCAATGGCGGCCAGCAGGTCGGCCGCTTGGAAAGGGGTATATGAGCAGTATCGAAACAGCGGTAAGGCAACGACCCAGGCGTTGGTAATTCTGGCCAGGAAGCTCGCACGTGTGGCATTCGCCCTGATGAGAAATCAGGACGAATACGTCACCAAAGGCGGGAAAATGGCTTGCTGATAACCATAGAATCTCCCACAAGGATCGCGTAAACTTCTGGATATTGGGTAAGACGGTTGCCCCCAATATCCGCAGCGCTGTAAAACCCTGTGGGAGCCTGCTTGCCGGCGATGAGGCCGGCGCAGGCAATCACCGATCGCGGCAACCGCCATTGTTGTAGGGCCCGGCAAAACGCTTCCAGCCCTCCCCCGGCGACCATTGCGAGCATACCAGGCGCCCATCCACCTGGCTTTCCCAGCGCCACCAGGGCGCAGTACCCGCATGGGCCTGATACAGGCAGAACACGGCAAGCGCGGCGACAAGCCACTTTTTCATAAGCCCTCCCACAAAAACGACGAACCCCTTCATGGCAAAGGGGTTCGTCATCACACAATCAACCCGCGACCATCAGGTCATCTGGATGATGGTCTGCATGATGGTGCTTTCGGTGGAGATGGTCTTGGCGTTCGCCTGATAGTTGCTCTGCGCCTTGATCAGCTCGACCAACTCCTGGGTCAGGTTGACGTTCGAAGCCTCCAGGGCATTGGACTCGACGCTACCCAGCGTACCGGTCTTGGGCTCATCGATGCCGGGAATGCCGGAAGAGAAGGTTTCGGTCCAGCGGGTGCCGCCGATCTGCTGCAAGCCCTGCTCGTTGGCGAAGCTGGCCAGCGCCACCTGGCCAATGGCGCGCGACTGCTGGTTGCTGAAGCTGGCGAACATCACGCCGGTGGAGTCGATGCTCAGGCTCGACAGGATACCGGTGGCGTAACCATCCTGGGACTGCGACATGCGCGCGGTCTCGGTGTTGTAGGACGTGGTGCTGTTCATCGACAGCTTCATGCCATCGGCGTTACCCGCAGCGCCATTGGACGCCCAGTTGCCTGCCGAATCCTCGACCGCTGGCACCCAACCGGTCATGGTGAAGGTGTTGTTGGTCACGGTGAACGAAGCACCCGCCGGATGGCCTGTGTTATCGGCAGTCATGCTGCTCACAGAACCATCGCTGCTGAAACTGATGGTGCCGGTCAGCGGCGTGGTGGAAGCAGGATCGAACGGGTTTCGACCGTCGACCAACGTGTACATGGTCCATTCGTTCGTACCGGTCTTGCGGTAGAACTGCTCCATGGTGTGCTCGTTACCCTGGCTGTCGTACACCTTGGTCGGGAACGACTTGGTGTAGGTCGTCTCGTCGGTAGGGTCGAACGGCAGATTAGGCACCATCGCACCCGTGCCATCATCGATTTCCAGTGGAATATCGGTGGCCGAGGAGTTCAGGTTGATGCCTTGGTCAATCAGCGAGGTGGCTTTTGGCTGCAGCGCCGAGGTGTCGATCTGCAGGTCAGTCAGCACACCCTTCTGGATCTTACCGGTCGCATCGGCCGCGTAGCCTTGCAGGCGCAGGCCGTCCGAGGTGACCACGAAGTTGTTCTTGTCGGCCTGGAACGCACCGGCACGGGTGTAGACGCGAGAACCGTTGTCGGACAGGACGAAGAAGCCCTGGCCCTGGATACCCATGTCCAACACGTTGCCCGTGTTATTGACGTCACCCTGGGAGAACTGCTGCGAGATAGCCGCCAGACGCACGCCGTTGCCGACCTGATTCTTGCCCACACCCAGGCGATTGGCGCCGGCATAGACGTCGGCGAACTCGGCACGCGAGGATTTGAAGCCAGTGGTGTTGACGTTGGCGATGTTGTTGCCGGTAACGTCCAGCTGTTTGTTGGCTGCGTACAGACCGCTAAGGCCGATATTGAAAGACATGAATTCGCTCCTGCGCCGCGCTGGCGGACCTTAGATACCGATGGTTTGTATGTCAGAGAGGGAGACCTTGCCGACGCCAGCAAGGTTGAGCACCATTTCGCCGGTGGCATTGAAGCTGACGCTGGTCACCTTGGCCGGCAGCAGCGTGCTCATCTGCACCGACTGGCCATCCACGGTGGTGCTGGCGGCGAAGGTATAAGTGCCCGGGTCGACCTTCTCGCCGCTGTCGTTGGTGCCGTCCCAGATGAAGTCGGCATAGCCGGCTTTCTGCTCGCCCAGCTCGATGGTCTTGACGGTGTTGCCGTCCTTGTCCTTGATGGTGATCTTCGCTTCACTGATTGCCTGCGGCACGACGAACTGTGCATTGAAGCTTTCAGTGGTATCGACCACCGCCTTGTCGTTCTGTACCACCACCGAACGGCCGACCAGCGAGGAGGCCTGCAGGGCCTGGGACGACGCCATGGCATTGGTGATGCTGCTGACCGACTCGTTCAGGGAGGTGATGCCTTCCAGGCTGCTGAACTGCGCCAGCTGGGCCACGAACTCACCGTTCTCCTGCGGATCCAGCGGGTTCTGGTGCTGCATCTGGGTAACCAGCAACTGCAGGAACGCGTCCTTGCCAAGCGTATCGGTACCGGTCTTGGACACGGTATCGGTGGTTTTCTTGGTGGTACCACCGACGCCCGACGCTGTCAGGACATCATTGAGGTTCACACCGCTGGTGCTATCGACTGCCATGGTCCGGATTCCTTATCACTGACCCAGGGTCAGCACTTTCTGCATCATGTTCTTGGCGGTGTTCATCAGCTCGGCGTTGGTCTGGAACGCGCGGCTGGCGGAGATCATGTCAGCCATCTCCTCGACCACATTGACGTTCGGGTAGTAGACGTAACCGTCCTTGTTCGCCGCCGGATGGTTGGGCTCGTAGCGTGCTTCGAGGTTGCTCTGGTCTTCGATGATGCCCTTGACCTGCACTCCCTGCCCTGCCTCGCCCTGGTCTTCGAACAGCGACTGGCTGCCGCCGGCCTGCGCATTCTGGAAGGTGGTGGCGAACACCGGGTGCCGCGCGCGGTAGGTCTGATCGATACTCGACGAAACCGTCTCGGCGTTGGCAATGTTGGAAGCAACGGTGTTGAGGCGGGTGTTCTGCGCGCTCATGCCGCTACCGGCAATGTTGAAGACACTGGACAGGGACATGGTCATTCTCCTCGCAGGGCAGAAACCAGCCCTTTGAATTTACTGTTGAGCAGGGTGAAGCTGGCCTGGAAGCCAATGGCGTTTTCCGTGTAGTTCGATTGCTCGATCTGGGCGTCCACGGTGTTCTGGTCGATCGACGGCTGCGTCGGCGTGCGGTACTGCAGCGTGTCGTCAGCCATTGCCAGGCCTTCGGCCTCGATGTGACGGCTGTTGGTTCGGTCCATGGCAAAGCGGCCACCGCTCTGCTGCTTCTGGCTTTCGGCGGCGAGCACCGAAGAGAAGTCCATGTCACGCGCCTTGTAATTGGGCGTGTCAGCGTTGGCGATGTTGTTGGCCAGCACTTCGGCGCGCTGAGCGCGGAAGCCCAGTGCCTTTTCATGGATGCCAAGCGCCTTGTCGAAACTGATGCTCATGTCGGGGAAACCTTCGAAGGTTGACCGGAATATCGTTGGCCAAGCTATAGCAAGGGCTGTGCCAATATCCTGAAAGGCCAGAAACACTGGGCTGGGGCGGAGATGGCTGATGGCGCGATGCCAGAAAAGCGGCAAAAGGCTTCCGCCTGAACAACGCAAAGCGGCAATTGCCGGGCGGAAAAAGCGGCAAAACAAAAAATTGACGTCAACAGGCGTGGGTGGCGTTTGGGGGAGGGCAACCTGCTGCTTGGAACATCAGGCTTTTGAGCGCGAGCGCCGCGCGGGCAGCGTTCGCTCTCACGCCTGCCTGGAACAGACCGGCAGGCTCGCAGCCGATCACTTGGCCTGGTAAATGATTCCCGGGCTGCACTGCACCATCTGGTAGTGGTCCGGCAACCCATTGAGCGCCTCGGACGCCCCCAGGAAGAGGTACCCACCTGGCTTCAGGGTGCTGTGAATACGCAGCAGGATGTCTTTCTTCACCTGTGCCGAGAAATAGATCAACACATTCCGGCAGAACACGATGTCGAACTTGCCCAACGCCGCGTAGCTGTCGAGCAGGTTGAACGAGCGGAACTCGACACGGCTGCGAATCGCCGGCTTGACCGCCCAGCGCCCCGGCCCCTTGGTGTCGAAGTAGCGCTGCAGGCGCTCCTGGGACAAGCCGCGGGCGATCGCCAGGCTGTCGTATTCACCGGTCTTGCAGTTGTTGAGCATCGACCCGGACAGGTCGGTGGCAACGATCTGCGCACCCATCTTCAACTGGCCCAGGTTGCTGCGCTCGAACTCATCGATGGCCATCGAAATGGAGTACGGCTCCTGGCCCGACGAGCAGGCCGCCGACCACATGCGCAGGCGCTGGCCGGGGTTGTTCTTGATGAACTCGGGAATGACCTTGTTCTTCAGCACTTCGAATGGGTAGGTATCGCGAAACCACAAGGTTTCGTTGGTGGTCATCGCATCCACCACCTGCTCGCGCAGCCCCCCACGCGGCTGAGCCTGGATGCGCTGCACCAGTTCGCCCAGGCTCTTGATGCCCTGCTGCTCCATCAGCTTGTTGAGACGGCTGGAGACCAGGTACTGCTTGTTCTCACCCAGCAGGATGCCACAGGCTTTCTCCAGGAATACCCGGAACTGTTCGAAATCCAAATTACCCGTAGACACTACTGCGGCCTCTTTTCAATCACAGGTACCGGGAGTCGCCTCCCGGCTACTTCAATGCGTTGCCTTGATCCGGTCGACCACGCGCTGGGCCAGGTCGTCCGGCCTGAACTTGGCCAGGAAGTCATCGGCACCGACCTTCTTGACCATCGCCTGGTTGAACACCCCGGACAGCGAAGTATGCAGGCAGATATGTAGCTTTTGCATGCGCGGGTCACTGCGGATCTCGGCGGTCAGCGTATAACCGTCCATCTCCGGCATCTCGATGTCCGAAATCATCATCAGGAACTCTTCTTCCGGCCGCTTGCCCTCCTCCACCAGTTTGCGCAGGTAGTCCAGGGCCTGGCGCCCATCGTTGAGCGCCACCACCTCGACACCGACCGTCTGCAGGCAGCGGCTGACCTGTTTGCGCGCCACCGACGAATCGTCAACGGTCAGCACACGCAGCAGCACGGCCTTGTCCTGGGTGTCGGCATCGACCACACCGGCTGACACCGACTCGGACGACGGCGCCACCTCGGCCAGTACCTTTTCCACGTCGATGATTTCAACCATGCGGTTGTCCACCCGGGTAACCGCAGTCAGGTAATGGTCGCGACCGGTGCCCTTGGGTGGCGGGTGGATTTCTTCCCAGTTCATGTTGACGATGCGCTCGACCGAGTGCACCAGAAAACCTTGGGTCTTGGTGTTGTACTCGGTGATGATCACGAAGCTGTTGCGAGTCTCTTCCTGCAGCCCGGGCAAGCCGGTGGCCATCGACAGGTCGAGAATCGGAATGGTCGCCCCACGAATGTTGGCCACACCACGCACCACTGGGTGGGACTTGGGCAGCACGGTCAGCTCAGGGCATTGCAGCACCTCGCGGACCTTGAACACATTGATGCCGTAAAGCTGCGCGCCATTGAGGCGGAACAACAGCAATTCCAGGCGATTCTGCCCAACCAGCTGTGTGCGCTGGTTGACTGAATCCATAACCCCCGCCATGCCTGACTCCTTTTTATTTCTGCCATATCGTAGCCACTCCTACAGCGAGTCGGCACGGGCTTTGCTTTTTTGAGCGTCATGTACACGAAAACGACAATTTTCCGACGACTGACGCACCTGCTGAGCGGCTCGCTGGCTGCACTGTGCCTGCTGGCACCCGGCGCTCGAACGCTGGCGGACGCGGTTACCTTGCCTGAACAGCTTATCGGTGTCACCCAAGGGTTTCTTGAATTCACCGTAGAGGATTACCTGGCCACGACGCAGACACCGGGCCGCTACGAAATACAGGTCAACTCGCTCGATCCGCGCCTGCGCATGCCGCTGTGCAGCCAGCAACTGGACGCTTCGCTGGAAAGCCCGGCGCAGCCATTGGGGCGTGTCACGGTACGTGTACGCTGCGACGGCGCCGCGCCGTGGACCGTCTTCGTGCCGGCAACGGTGCGGCTGTTCCGCGATGTGGTGGTGGTTACCCGCCCGCTGAAGCGCCAGAATATCGTGGGTGAAGGTGACGTGGCCCTGCGCGAACGTGACGTTGGCACCCTCACCCAAGGCTTTCTCACCGACCTTGATCAGGTGGTTGGCATGAAGATGCTGCGCCCGACGGTGATCGACCAGGTTTTGACCCCACAGCACCTGGAGCAGGCCGAGGTGGTACGCAAGGGCGACCATGTGGTGATCATCGCCCGCAGCGGCAGCCTGGCCGTACGCATGCCCGGCGAGGCCCTCAGCAAAGGCGGCCAGGGCGAGCAGATCCGGGTGCGCAACCTGAATTCGCAGAGGGTAGTGAAGGCCCGGGTCACGGCCCCCGGCCAGGTGGAGGTCGCTATGTAGATTGGGCTGGCAGTGTATTACCGCTTTTTCTAAACTGTATCAGGAACGGGTTCGCGGGCTTGCCGAGAGGCGGCTGAGCATTTATGCCTAAAGTTTCTTTCGCAATGGCCGAAAACATGGCAAGCGTCCAAATACCCAGGGGTTTCTGATCATGGTCATCGACTTCAGTCGTTTGAATAACTCTCCGTCCATCACGGGCGGCGTTCGCGGCAATGCCGCGCCCGGCAACGCCGACAAGTCCGGCGAAACCACCGCGCCGAATAGCGCAAGCGCCAGCGGAGAAGCGGTACACCTCAGCCAAGAGGCCCAGCAGTTGCAAAAGGTCAGCGACAAGCTGCGCGACCAGCCCGTTGTCGACAATGCCCGCGTGGCACAGTTGAAACAGGCGATCGCAGATGGCAGCTACCAGGTCGATGCCGGCCGGGTCGCCAGCAAACTGCTCGATTTCGAAGCCCAGCGCTGACCGTTCGGCGCGCTGACTTCACGGACGCTTGAAAAGCCAAGAGTTAGCCATGCACGACATCACATTGCTGCAACTGATCGAAGACGACATCGCCCCCACCCAGGAGCTGCTCGACCTGCTTCAGCAGGAGGCAGTCGCCCTGCACGGGCGCGATATGGCACCGCTGGAGGGCATCCTGGCCCGCAAGCAATCGCTGATCGTTCTGCTCGAGCAGCAAGGCATCCGCCGCCACAACCTGCTCACCAGCCTCGGCCTCAGCGCCGACCGCGCCGGGGTGCAGGCCGTTGCTGCACAGTCGCCAAACGGTGAAGTGATCATGCAACAACTCAGAGCGCTGACCGAATTGATGGAAACCTGCCAAAAGGTCAACGAAACCAATGGCCGGATCGTCCAGGTACAGCAGCACGTCACCGCCAACCAGATCAGAATCCTCATGGGCGGCGATTCTCCGTCGCTCTACGACAGCCGTGGCGCCACTTCGCCACTGGCCAAGCCTCGGGCGCTCAGCCAAGTGTGATTAGTTCTATCAAGGCACGGAACATACTGGCAAAATGCCTTTACTTGCGTGTGTCGTTTTTGCCTGGAGATTGATAACCCGTGTTCAATGAAACCGATGCTCCGCAGCCGCCAAAGGTGCTGAACACTCCTTTGGAGATTGCGGCCAACCTGCGCCAGTTGCTGGAGAGCCATGATCCTTTGATCATCACCTTCCATGAGCGCAGCCAGCGTTTCCAGAGCTACGTGGTTCATGTGGACCGTGACAGCAATACTTTGGCGCTGGACGAGATGATCCCGCGCGATGGCGAAAAATTCATCGAGAACGGCGAGCCGTTCCGCGTTGAAGGGTTCCACGACGGCGTACGCATTGCGTGGGAGTGCAACCACGAACTGAGGATCACCGAGGTCGATGGCCATCGCTCCTACCGCGGTGCCTTGCCGGACGAGGTGACCTACCACCAGCGGCGCAATGCATTTCGCGCTGCGCTGAAGCTGTCGCAGCTGGTCGATGTGATTCTCGATGGTACCCATCTCAAGGGGAATGGTGCCTTGCGCGGCAAGTTGCTCGACATCTCCGCCACTGGCTGCAAGCTGCGGTTCGACGGCAACGTCGAGGCGCGTCTGCAACTGGGCCAGGTTTACGAGCGCTTCAAAGCCAGCAACCCGCTGGGCCTGGTGGACATGATGGTCGAATTGCGCCACCTGCATTACGAAGAGCGGATCAACACCACCTTTGCCGGCGTACGCTTCCATAACCTCAATGGCCAGGCGCAACGCAAGATAGAGAGCTTCGTGTACCAGCTGCAGCGCGAAGCGCGGCGGTTCGATAAAGACGATTATTGATCGTCTGCTTAGAACGCCCCCCCTGAAGGCTGATGCCAGTCTTTTGAACGATCAGGGCCGCTTTGCGGCCCATCGCCGGCAAGCCGGCTCCCACCGGGATCTGGCTGCACCCCAGATGTTGGACACCCATCCATCCAATGTCTTGGGCAACCCCGTATGGTGAAGCCTACGCCGCACTGGTGGAGCTGGCCTGCCAGCGATGGGCTGCATAGCAGCCCTGATGAAGCGTACTCACTGGCATTGACCTGAGACTGGCTATTCGTTTGTGCCTACCCTGGGCCCGCCTCAAACCGGCTTGCTGACCTCGCCCGGATCAGCCGGTTCGGCCTTTTCTTCAGCCTCGGTATCCTCAGCCGCCACAGGCGCCTGCATTACCTCCTGCACGGTCTGTTCATCCACCCGCGGGTCGAGCGCCGCCGACAATGGCGAGCCCGCCGCCGGCATGGCCACGTGACCCAACGGCGCGTCCTGTACCTGGTGCAGCCCGGTGACCGCCTTCGGCCGAATCCGCCACACCAGCACCAGGGCGAAGAACACGAAGAAGGCATACAGCATCTGCGCGCCCAGCACCTTCATCAGTACCCCCGCCGCCAGCGGCCCGACGCACGCCCCCACGCCGTAGGTGACCAGCAGCATGGCGGTCAACGAGACACGCCGCTCGCTTTCCACGTGGTCGTTGGAAAATGCCACAGCCAGCGGATAAAGGCAGAACTGCAACAGCGAAATCAGAAAGCCGATGCCGAACAGCAACTCCAACGGCACATTGGGCAGAATCGCCAGCGGCGCCGCCGCCAGCGCCAGCCCCACAGCCACGCTGCGGATCAGCACGGCCCGGTCATAGCGGTCGGACAACCAGCCCAACGGCCACTGCACCAGCAACCCGGCAAAGATGCAACTGCCCATGAACAAGCCGATCTGCTCGGTGGAGAGCCCCTGGCTGGACGCATACAGCGGCGCCAGGCCGTAGAAAGAGCCAACGATCAAACCCGACCCCAGCACCGTGCTCAGCGACTGCGGCACGCGCTTGATGAAGAATTTCGGCTCCATCGGTGCCGGGCGCAGCGGCGCCGGGTGAATGCGCCGGGTCATCGCCACCGGCACCAGGCACAGGGCGAAGCACATCGCGACCAGCATCAACAGTTCAGGGCCAAGTTCGGGATGCACCACCAGAATCAGCTGACCGAGCACCAGCCCGAGGTAAGAGGCGATCATGTACCCGCCAAACACAGCGCCGCGGTGCTTGGCGTCAGCCTGCTCGTTCAGCCAGCTCTCAATGACCATGTACTGGCACATCATGCCCAGGCCAACGAGCATCCGCAGCCCGACCCAGACCGGCAGCCAGTTGGTCATGCCATGGCCCAGCACCGCCGCACAGACGATGCCGGCGCAGGTGGTATAGGCCCGGATGTGCCCTACCCGGCTGATCAGCCGGTGGCCAACCTTGCCACCAACAGCCAGGCCGAAATAGTTGGCCGCCATCAACGCACCGACCCACAGGCTGTCGACATTGTCGGCCGCCAGGCGCAAAGCCAGGTAAGTACTGAGCAGACCCGAGCCGATAAGCATCATCAAGGCAGCGAAATACAACGACTGAAACGGCTTCCAGATGTTTCGCATACGTCCCGTAGGGCTCCCTGGTCAGGTGGCGTTGGCTTGCTGGCAAGCATAAAAGCAAATCAGCCGCGGCGCAGTCCCCTGCCTGCGAAATAGCAGAACAGGGGCGCATGCAGTAGCGTTCGTGTCGCGATCAGGCTTGTGCCGCCAACACGCGCCGCTCCCACGGCGTGATCTCGTTGTAGAAATCAGTCAACTCGAGCGTCTTGCTGGCAGCGTAACCTTCGATGAACTCAGCCCCGAACAGTTCCCGGGCCAAGGCGCTGCGCTTGAGACGTTCCAGCGCCGCATGCAGGGTGCAGGGCAGGCTCAGGTGCTCAGGGACCTGGAACTCACCCTGGATGGCCGGTGCAGGCGCCAGGCGCTGCTCGAGGCCGTGCAGGCCAGCTGCCAGGCTGGCGGCAATGGCCAGGTAGGGGTTTGCATCCGCGCCCGGCAGGCGGTTCTCGACGCGCCGCGCCGCGGGGCCGCTGGCCGGAATACGCAGCCCGGCAGCGCGGTTGTCATGCGACCAGCAAGCATTGTTCGGCGACGCATAGGGATGGCACAGCCGCTGGTACGAGTTGACATTGGGTGCGAACAGCGCAGTGAAATCGGCCATGCACGCCTGCAGGCCGCCAATGAAATGATGGAAGGTCTCGCTCGGCTGCCCCTGGTCATCGCTGAACACGTTCCGCCCCGTGGCTGTCTCTACCAGGCTCTGGTGGATATGCATCGAGCTGCCCGGCGTATGCGCCAGGGGCTTGGCCATGCACACCACCGTCAGGCCATGCTTGAGCGCGACCTCCTTGAGCAGGTGCTTGAACAGGAACGTCTGGTCGGCCAGCAGCAAGGGGTCGCCGTGCAGCAGATTGATTTCGAACTGGCTGACGCCCATTTCATGCATGAAGGTGTCGCGCGGCAGGCCAAGCGCGGCCATGCACCGGTAAACCTCCTGAAAGAACGGCCGCAGGCCGTTGTTGGAACTGACACTGAATGCCGAGTGGCCGAGCTCACGGCGGCCGTCCTTGCCCAGCGGCGGCACAAACGGTTGTACAGGGTCACTGTTGGGCGCAAAGACGAAGAATTCCAGCTCGGTGGCCACCACCGGCGTCAGGCCCAGCGCGGCATAGCGGGCGATCACCCCTTTGAGTAGCCCGCGGGTGGATAGCCCTGACGGCCGGCCATCGAGCTCATTGGCATCACAGATCGCCAGCGCCAGGCCCTCCTCGCTCCAGGGCAAGCGGTGGATCTGCGCAGGCTCCGCGACCAAGGCCAGATCACCATCGTCGCTGCCGTAGTATTTCGCTGGCGGGTAGCCGCCCATGATGCACTGCAACAAGACGCCACGTGCCATCTGCAGGCGCCGGCCTTCGAGGAAGCCATCGGCAGTCATGACCTTGCCACGGGGAACGCCGTTAAGGTCGGGAGTGACACATTCGATCTGGTCGATGCCCTGAAGATGCTCGGCGAGCGAGCGCGGGGCTGCGGTGGTCATGACGCTTGTCCTTGTTGTTATGGGCTGGCAACAACATAGGCTGGGGGTGTTTAAAATATCAAGCACCTGCATCCGCGACGACGCAGTTCTTGCCCCTCACTCGCGCAGGGTCATGCCGTTGGCAGGCAATGGCAGCGCCGTTTTGTACCGGACCTGCTTCAAGGCAAAACTCGAGCGTATGTTCGCTACCCCTGGCAGTCGCGTCAGGTAATCGAGAAACCGCTCCAGCGCCTGAATGCTCGGCAACAGCACCCGTAGCAAATAGTCGGGGTCGCCAGTCATCAGGTAGCACTCCATCACCTCCGGGCGCTCGGCGATTTCTTCCTCGAAGCGGTGCAGCGCTTGCTCTACCTGCTTCTCCAGGCTGACATGGATGAACACATTGACATCCAGCCCCAGCACCTCTGGCGACAGCAGGGTCACCTGCTGACGGATCACACCCAGCTCTTCCATGGCCTTGACCCGGTTGAAGCAAGGCGTGGGCGACAGGTTCACCGACCGCGCCAGTTCTGCGTTGGTGATGCGGGCGTTGTCCTGAAGGCTGTTGAGAATGCCGATATCGGTACGATCGAGTTTGCGCATGAGACAAATTCACCGGTTTTTTGTGTTTATGCAGAATGTTTATCTGGACCGCTCGCTAAAGGCAATCAACTTGAGAGAAAAATTCTCCCGGGGTGTCACTACTATGTAATTGACGCTGACCTGCCAGTCACAAGCCGGTAGTCAGCGGCGGCCGCTTCAAAGCTCACAAAAACAACATCCGAGCGAGCGTAAAAAGCATGAACGAGTACGCCCCCCTGCGTTTGCATGTGCCCGAGCCTACCGGCCGGCCAGGCTGCCAGACCGATTTTTCCTACCTGCGCCTGAACGACGCGGGTCAAGTCCGTAAACCGCCCATCGATGTCGATGCTGCCGACACTGCCGACCTGTCCAACAGCCTGGTCCGCGTGCTCGACGAGCATGGCGATGCTCTTGGCCCATGGGCCGAAGACATCGATCCACAGCTGCTGCGCCAAGGCATGCGCGCCATGCTCAAGACGCGGATTTTCGACAGCCGCATGGTGCTTGCCCAGCGCCAGAAGAAGATGTCCTTCTACATGCAGAGCCTGGGCGAAGAAGCCATCGGCAGCGCCCAGGCGCTGGCGCTGAACCGCACCGACATGTGCTTCCCCACCTACCGCCAGCAAAGCATCCTGATGGCCCGCGACGTGTCGCTGGTGGAAATGATCTGCCAGCTGTTGTCCAACGAACGCGACCCGCTAAAAGGCCGCCAGCTACCGATCATGTATTCGGTACGCGAAGCCGGCTTTTTCACCATCAGCGGTAACCTGGCGACGCAGTTCGTGCAGGCGGTCGGCTGGGCCATGGCCTCGGCGATCAAGGGCGATACCAAGATAGCCTCGGCCTGGATCGGCGACGGCGCCACGGCCGAGTCCGACTTCCACACCGCGCTGACCTTCGCCCACGTATACCGCGCCCCGGTGATCCTCAACGTGGTCAACAACCAGTGGGCGATCTCCACCTTCCAGGCCATCGCCGGCGGCGAATCGACCACCTTCGCCGGCCGTGGCGTGGGTTGCGGTATCGCCTCCCTACGGGTGGACGGCAACGATTTCGTCGCTGTATATGCCGCCTCGCGCTGGGCCGCCGAACGCGCCCGCCGCGGCCTGGGCCCGTGCCTGATCGAGTGGGTCACCTACCGCGCAGGCCCCCACTCCACTTCCGACGACCCGTCCAAATACCGCCCTGCCGACGACTGGAGCCACTTCCCGCTGGGCGACCCGATCGCCCGCCTGAAACAGCACCTGATCAAGATCGGCCACTGGTCCGAGGAAGAACACCAGGCCGTCACCGCAGAGTTCGAAGCGGCCGTCATCGCCGCGCAAAAGGAAGCCGAACAATACGGCACCCTGGCCAACGGCCACATCCCGAGTGCAGCCTCGATGTTCGAGGACGTGTACAAGGAAATGCCCGACCACCTGCGCCGTCAGCGCCAGGAACTGGGGGTTTGAGATGAACGACCACAACAACAGCATCAAACCGGAAACCGCCATGGCCACCACTACCATGACCATGATCCAGGCCCTGCGCTCGGCCATGGACGTCATGCTTGAGCGCGACGACAACGTGGTGATCTACGGCCAGGACGTGGGTTACTTTGGCGGCGTGTTCCGCTGCACCGAGGGCCTGCAGACCAAGTACGGCAAGTCGCGCGTGTTCGACGCGCCGATCTCCGAGAGCGGTATCGTCGGCACCGCCGTGGGCATGGGGGCCTATGGCCTGCGGCCGGTGGTGGAAATCCAGTTCGCCGATTACTTCTACCCCGCCTCCGACCAGATCGTCTCGGAAATGGCGCGCCTGCGCTATCGCTCGGCCGGCGAATTCATCTCGCCACTGACCCTGCGCATGCCTTGCGGTGGCGGCATCTACGGTGGCCAGACCCACAGCCAGAGCCCCGAAGCGATGTTCACTCAGGTGTGCGGCCTGCGCACGGTCATGCCCTCCAACCCGTACGATGCCAAAGGCCTGCTGATCGCCTCGATCGAATGCGATGACCCGGTGATCTTCCTGGAGCCCAAGCGCCTGTATAACGGCCCGTTCGACGGCCACCACGACCGCCCGGTGACGCCGTGGTCCAAGCACCCGCAAAGTGCCGTGCCGGACGGTTACTACACCGTGCCGCTGGACAAAGCGGCCATCACCCGCCCAGGCAACGACGTCACTGTATTGACCTACGGCACCACGGTCTACGTGGCCCAGGTGGCCGCCGAGGAAACCGGTGTGGATGCTGAAGTGATCGACCTGCGCAGCCTCTGGCCGCTGGACCTGGACACCATCGTCGCGTCGGTGAAGAAGACCGGCCGCTGCGTGGTCGTGCATGAAGCCACACGGACCTGCGGTTTCGGCGCCGAACTGGTGGCGCTGGTGCAGGAGCATTGCTTCCATCACCTCGAAGCGCCCATCGAGCGCGTCACCGGTTGGGACACGCCCTACCCTCACGCACAGGAGTGGGCTTATTTCCCAGGCCCTTCTCGTGTTGGTGCGGCATTGAAACGGGTCATGGAGGTCTGAATGGGCACGCACGTCATCAAGATGCCGGACATTGGCGAAGGCATCGCGCAAGTCGAACTGGTCGAATGGTTCGTCAAGGTCGGCGATGTGATCGCCGAAGACCAGGTGGTCGCCGATGTCATGACTGACAAGGCCACCGTGGAAATCCCTTCGCCGGTCAGTGGCAAGGTGCTGGCCCTGGGTGGCCAGCCGGGTGAAGTGATGGCGGTCGGCAGCGAGCTGATCCGCATCGAAGTGGAAGGCAGCGGCAACCACGTGGATGTGCCGCAGGCCAAGCCGGTCGAGCCGCAGGCCGCACCGGTCGCCGTCAAGCCGGAACCCCGTGTCGACGCACAACCGGTTGCCTGCCCGGCCACCACGTCGCACAGTGCCCCCCCTATCGTGCCGCGCCAGGCCGACGAAAAGCCGCTGGCCTCCCCCGCTGTGCGCAAGCGCGCCCTGGATGCTGGTATCGAATTGCGTTACGTGCATGGTAGCGGCCCGGCCGGGCGCATCCTGCACGAAGACCTCGATGCCTTCATCAGCAAACCGCAGAGCCCTGCCGGCCAGGCACCTGGCGGTTATGCCAAGCGCACCGACAGCGAGCAGGTGCAGGTGATCGGCCTGCGCCGCAAGATCGCCCAGCGCATGCAGGATGCCAAGCGCCGCGTGGCGCACTTCAGCTATGTCGAGGAAATCGACGTCACGGCGCTGGAAGCCCTGCGCCAGCAACTCAACAGCAAGCACGGTGACAGCCGCGGCAAGCTGACCCTGTTGCCGTTCCTGGTGCGCGCCCTGGTCGTGGCGCTGCGCGACTTCCCGCAGATCAACGCCACCTATGACGACGAAGCCCAGGTCATCACCCGCCATGGCGCGGTGCACGTGGGCATCGCCACCCAAGGCGACAACGGCCTGATGGTGCCGGTGCTGCGCCACGCCGAGGCCGGCAGCCTGTGGGGCAATGCCAGCGAGATTGGCCGCCTGGCCAATGCAGCGCGCAACAACAAGGCCAGCCGCGAGGAACTGTCCGGCTCGACCATCACCCTGACCAGCCTCGGTGCGTTGGGCGGTATCGTCAGCACACCGGTGGTCAACACCCCGGAGGTAGCGATCGTCGGCGTCAACCGCATGGTCGAGCGGCCAATGGTGGTCGACGGCCAGATCGTGATCCGCAAGATGATGAACCTGTCCAGCTCGTTCGACCACCGTGTGGTCGATGGCATGGATGCCGCGCTGTTCATCCAGGCTGTACGTGGCTTGCTTGAACAACCCGCCTGCCTGTTCGTGGAGTAAGCATGCAACAGACTATCGACACCACCCTGCTGATCATCGGCGGTGGCCCTGGTGGCTACGTGGCCGCCATCCGCGCAGGGCAATTGGGCATCCCCACCGTGCTGGTGGAAGGCCAGGCGCTGGGCGGCACTTGCCTGAACATCGGCTGCATTCCGTCCAAGGCGCTGATCCATGTGGCTGAGCAGTTCCACCAGGCTTCGCGCTTTACCGAACCCTCGCCCCTGGGCATCAGCGTCGCCTCGCCGCGCCTGGACATCGGCCAGAGCGTGGCCTGGAAGGACGGTATCGTCGATCGCCTGACCACCGGCGTCGCCGCGCTGCTGAAAAAGCACGGGGTCAAAGTGATCCATGGCTGGGCGAAGATCCTTGACGGCAAGCACGTCGACGTCGACGGCCAGCGCATCCAGTGCGAGCACCTGCTGCTGGCCACCGGCTCGAACAGCGTCGAACTGCCCATGCTGCCGCTGGGCGGGCCGATCATCTCCTCGACCGAGGCCCTGGCCCCCGAAACCCTACCTCGGCACCTGGTGGTGGTTGGCGGCGGCTATATCGGCCTGGAGCTGGGTATCGCCTACCGCAAACTGGGCGCGCAGGTGAGCGTGGTGGAGGCGCGTGAGCGCATCCTGCCGACCTATGACAGCGAGCTGACCGCGCCGGTAGCCGAATCGCTGAAAAAGCTGGGCATCACTGTGTACCTTGGGCACAGCGTCGAAGGTTACGACAGCGGTTGCTTGCTGGCCCGCGATGCTCAAGGTGCACAGCTGCGCCTGGAGGCCGACCGGGTGCTGGTGGCGGTTGGCCGCCGCCCGCGCACGCACGGTTTCAATCTGGAAAGCCTCGAACTGAAGATGAACGGCGCGGCCATCGCCATCGACGAACGCTGTCAGACCAGCATGCACAACGTTTGGGCCATCGGTGACGTGGCCGGCGAACCGATGCTGGCACACCGCGCAATGGCGCAAGGTGAAATGGTCGCGGAAATCATTGCCGGCAAGGCACGACGGTTCGAACCCTGCGCAATTGCAGCAGTGTGTTTTACAGACCCGGAAGTCGTTGTGGTCGGCAAGACCCCGGAACAGGCCAGCCAGCAAGGGCTGGACTGCATCGTCGCGCAGTTCCCCTTCGCCGCCAATGGCCGCGCCATGAGCCTGGAGTCGAAAACCGGCTTCGTGCGCGTGGTGGCGCGGCGTGACAATCACGTGATCCTGGGTTGGCAGGCGGTTGGCGTGGCGGTTTCAGAGCTGTCCACAGCGTTTGCCCAGTCATTGGAAATGGGCACGCGGCTGGAGGATATCGCGGGCACTATCCACGCTCACCCGACCCTGGGCGAAGCGGTGCAGGAAGCGGCATTGCGCGCGCTGGGCCACGCCCTGCACATCTGACACTGAAGCGGCTGCGGCCGATTTGGCCCGCAGCGCCCTCGGCGCTGCGGGCTTTTTTTCATTCGGCGATGCTGCATTGGCCTGCAGACATGCCGATGATCAGTTCAAACGCGGAAGTAGCCCACCGACGAATCGAACGGCAGGCGCTTGAGTTCGATCTTGTTCAGATCCAGCACGTCACGCAGCGCGGCAGTTTCGCCAGGGAAGTTGCGGTAGGCGACTTCGTCCAGCACCACGATCGCGCCTTTAGGCATGTAAGGCAGGAAAGTCTCCAGCGCCACCTTGGTGGACGAATACAGGTCCGTGTCGAGGATCAGCATGGCCACTACCAGATCGGGGCGGGTTTTCACAAAGGCAGGCACGGTTTCCAGAATGTCGCCCTTGACGATCTCGCAGCGCGGGATCCGATTGACCGGGCGAATCAGATCGTTGGCCTCGATCATGTCCTGAATCAGGGTCTCGTCGGTGTCGGAGAACATGCTTTCATTGATGTCGGCTGGATCCTGCTCGGCATCGATGCTGGCAAAGCCGCCGAAGGTATCGAAACCGATGATCGAACGGTTGATCGCATAGGGTTCCAGAATCATCGATAGCTGCATGTACAGCATCAACGAGTTGCCTTTGTATACGCCGCACTCGACGATAGCGCCCGGAATGTCTTGCACCATCTTGAACAGTTCGATGCGCGAAAGCGCAGCGGTCACGGCGATACGGTTGGCAAACACGAACGGCGCATCGGCCACGTATTGGGCATCGACACGGCTCAGCACGCTGGCGCGCTTTTCGTTGTACTCGACCTCGGCAGCAGTCAGACGACGCTTGGTCATGGGTTAACTCCCTGGAATTGCGAAAAGTCGCTGGCGTTGAAAAAGTCTTTGAAGCCGGCCTCTGCATCCGAACAACCGTTGTCGACGTTCGGTGCACCGCGCTTATGCAGCAGGTCTTGCAAGTGGATCAGACGGAAGTCCACGCTGAAACGCACCTTGTCGGTGAAGTTGGCTACGGTGCCGTGCAGATGAGCGCCAGAGAAAATCAGCATTTCGCCGCTGTTTGCAGCCACACGCAGTTCGGCGCTGGTATCGATGTCTTCCAGCGGCACCGGGTGTACCCGGGTTTCTTCAGTGATGTTCTGCGAAGCCTTGTGCCGTTGCACATGAATCCAGTCATTGAGGCTCCAATCAGCGGAGCTGTTTCGCACCGGCCGCTCGAAATAGGCCGGGTTGATCATCATGGTCTGTTCGGGCTCGATGCTGTACACCGGCATCCAGGTATTCACCTGGCTTTCCACACTGCCGTACCAGGTATCGCGGTGGGGCTTGTATGCGTAGCTCACACCTGCATGCAGGTACTCGTAGTTGGGCACTACACGCACACGAGGCACGTCGAAGATATAGTCCTTGGGATCGGCCCCGATCTCGCGAATGAAATCGCGGATCAACGCCTTGGCCTGCGGACCATTGGTAAACTGCCGCTTGAGTGCAGTGACACGCTCTACGAAGGTCTCCACCGGCATCATTTTGTGCAGCGACTGGTGGTCGGTTTCGCCATCAAAGGCGGCGGTAATACTCTGCCGGGCCAATGCACACAGCTCATGTGCATTGCCAAGGGCGGTTTCCAGGAAGATATCACCCCTGAACAGCGAGCCCCGGTAGTCCGGCTTGTTCTTCACCTGATTGACATAAAAATTCATACTTGTCCCTTCAGGACCTCATTGAGACCAATGTCCACCACGAACTACGTGGGCTGGCAGCGGTGCATGGATTGAAGCGGACGCAAGGCGACGCATCCAGCCGCTGAGGGCGGGAACTCCAACCATGGCGATACAGGTGTATTACCTGTATCCAGTGCTTCAGTGATCGGCATGCCGGCAGGAAACTTTAAGCGCGCGTGACGCCGATGCTGGCCAAATATCGGCTAATTAGTGGCCTTCAATGGCATACACAGCGCGCACCTGTTCCACGCTCGGAAAGTGCTCGGTAATCAACCCGCGCTGCATTGTCTTGTGCTGGGTGAACGGATACTCGCGCTCGATGAACGTCGGCTCACTGGCATTTTCATAACGCCCACTGACGGAAATCCGCAAGCGCTCATCCCCTTCACGAGAAGACCGATGAATGGTGAAGTTCGACATCAAGCAAACGCCACCCTTGCCGACACAGACAGGAACGAAGTCATCTTCCTTGAAGTGCTTTTCGTCGACCCTCAACACATGCTGTTCCTGGTCGCCGCTAAGCAGGCCCAGCAAATGACTGCCGGGCATCACCTCCATGGTGAACAATTGCGTGTCGATGTCCATGAACGGGATCCAGGTGGTGATGGTATCCAGGCTGCCCTGGACTGAAGTCCAGTCCTGATGCACGTCAAACCCCTGATAACCTCCCGGGATCACCAACTTTTTCGACATCAGATGCAACACAGGGGTGGTCTGGAACAACGGAGTAACGACGCCCAGGTCGGCAGCCGCTTCGCGTAGTCGATCGGCGGTCATCAACCGGTAGACGCCGTACAGCTTGGAGCACATGCGCAGCGTCGCCAAGTAGAGAGGAACGCTCGCCCCCAGCAGTACGGCCATGTTCAGATGCAGGGCTTCAACGGCAGGACCATCAGCGACAGGTAGAGCAAGCCGGTCCAACTGTTGGGCAAATGCCAGATTGAAGTGGACCAGGGTTTCGTCGAGATGACGCGGGTCGAAAATGCCTTCGGCGACCAGATAACCCTGCTCGCGATAAAAGCGGATTTGATTTCGATCAAGAATCTTTCCCATCGGCCCGGTGCCCTTTTTTGTTACGCAAGCGGAGGTGCTATCGTGGCCAGCAGTATACACAGCGTACCCTCAGCACCGGTTGACCTGACTCATCCTCGAACACACTGGATACCCTGATGCAAAAAGTTGTCATTTTCGGAGTGCTGGACACCGCCCAACTGGCGCACTACTACCTGAAAAAAGACCCTGCAGTGGACGTGGTAGGCTTTACCGTGCACGAACGCTACCTGCCAGAATCGAGAATGTTCGAAGGGCTGCCGGTGGTGCCCTTTGAAACCCTGCAGGACTATTTCCCAAGCACCGACTACAAGCTGTTTGCGCCCATGACCGGCCGCAAGATGAACCGCCTACGTGAGTCGGTGTACATTCAGGGCAAGCAAAAGGGCTACGACTTCATTAGCTATGTCAGCCCCAATGCCACGGTAAACGACAACGTCATCGGTGAGAACTGCTTCATTCTCGAAGACAACACGCTGCAACCATTCACCACCATCGGCAACAATGTGGTGATGTGGAGCGGCAACCACATAGGCCACCATGGCGAGATCCGCGATCATGTGTTCTTCGCTTCCCACGTGGTCCTCTCCGGGCACTGCCTGGTCGAGCCCTTCGCCTGGTTCGGCGTCAACGCGACCATCACCAACAATTGCACGATCGGTGCAGGTACCTGCGTCGCCATGGGGGCACTGATTTCAAAAGACACTCAACCCTGGCAGCTCTACATCGGCGCACCCGCGCGCGCAGTAAAGAGCAGTCAGGAACTGGATTTTTAGGTAGAGCATGGCCTGGAAAAAACTCGGTAGAACCTTCGACCCCGATAAAGACTGGGTCGGCTCCCACGCCCAAGTGCCCACCGCGCTGGTGCTGGACGATGTGATTCGGGTATTCATCTCCACCCGCAACAGCGCAGGCAAAAGCCTGTGCTATGCGGTTGACCTGGACAAGCAGGACCCGCGCACCGTCGTTGCCCGCCACCGCGAACCTTGCCTGGGTTTCGGCGCTCCCGGCACCTTCGATGACGAAGGCGTGATGCCCAGCTACGCCCTGAAGAAAGATGGCCGTACCTACCTGTACTACAGCGGGTGGAACCAGCGCCTGACCGTGCCCTACCACAATGCCATGGGCATCGCGGTTTCTGACGACGACGGGCTGCACTTCGAAAAACTGTTCGAAGGCCCGATCATGGATCGCACTGCCACCGAGCCCTACCTGGCCGTGACGCCCACCGTGCTGTTCGACCAAGGCCTGTGGAAGATGTGGTACGTGTCCGGTACACGCTGGCTGGAGGTGGACGGCAAATACGAGCCGTTGTACGTGATCAAGTACGCCGAATCCAAAGACGGATTCGAGTTCACCCGCTTCGCGCCGCAATGCCTTGAATCGCGCTTTGAGACCGAAGCCTTTTCCCGCCCCTGCGTCATCAAGGAAAACGGGATTTTCAAGATGTGGTACTGCTCACGCGCATCGCAGGACTACCGCAATGGCGCCGGCTCGTATCGCATACGCTACGCAGAGTCGCCCGACGGCAAGACCTGGACTCGCTACGACGATGCGGGTATCTCACCGTCAGCCGAAGGCTGGGACTCGCTGATGACCTGCTACCCGTTCATCTTCCAGAGCGGCGAGCGCACCTACATGCTGTACAACGGCAACCGTTTCGGGACCAGCGGCTTCGGCCTGGCCCAGTGGAGTGATGATGAATAACGAACAGCTTCAAAACGAAGTCTACAAACTCGAATCCACTGCATCGGATTTGCAGTACGCCTTTCGTGACAAGTTGCGCGACATGTACCTGAACAGCCCGCTCTCTGACGACGACGTGCTTTTCAATATCGGCCTTTATACCCGCAGCTCAGTATTGGTGAAGTTCATCGTCTTGAGCGACCTTTACAAACGCTTCAAGCATATCCCGGGGATGATCTGCGAGTTTGGCACCTGGTACGGCCACAACCTGGTGCTGCTGGAAAACCTGAGGGCCATGTACGAACCGTTCAACAAACAGCGGCAGATCGTCGGTTTCGACACCTTTGAAGGCTATTGCGCGCCGGGTGAAAAAGACTGCAAGGAGAGCGGTGTGTGGGTTGAGAACTCCTACTCCACCAAAGCCAGCTACAAGGATTACCTGAGCGAACTGTTGCAGGTGCACGAAGGCAACAACGTGCTGGGACACAAGCGCGGAGTACATCAACTGGTTGCGGGGGACGTCTGTCAGACCGCGCCCGAATTCTTCAAGAACAACGGCTCGGCCATCGTCGCTTTCGCCTACTTCGACATGGGTCTGTACGAGCCAACCCTGGCAGCGCTCAAGGCGGTCAAGCCCCATCTGGTTTCCGGCAGCATGCTATTGATGGATGAGCTGACATGGGCTCAAGCACCAGGCGAAGCGCTGGCCTTCAAAGAAGTCTTCACCCCTGCTGGATACACCTTGGAGAAGTGCGAGCTGTACCCCTCAAAATGCATCGTCACGATCAGGTGAAGCGCCTATGATTTCTTCCGAGGTATTCGACCAGCGCATGGCGGAACAAGGCTGGGTGATCTTTGAGAAGGCCATCCCGATCACTATCGTCGAGCAGATGCGTAAAGACATCCACGAGGCCTATGCAATCTGCCGCCACTACCAGATAAAAAACGGCATCGATCAGGACACCAGTTACACCGTGCACCACCTGATCGGCCAGTTTGGCAGTTTTCTCGACTGTCTGAAGGCCTACCCTATCTATGCCTTCATCGAGCGCTATTTCGGCGGGCAGTTCATCCTTAACTCGTATGGCGGCGCCATCAACACCCGCGACAGCCAATCTTACGCCCAGCGCGTTCACCGTGATATCCGTTCGTTTTCCGGTGACATGCCGTTGCTACTGAACACGCTGGTGATGCTCGACGACTTCACCGCCGCCAATGGCGCGACCTGGATGCTCTCCGGTTCGCACAAGGCCGAAGCCAAGCCGACGGACGACTATTTCATGGCCCACGCCGAACAGGCGATCGCACCGGCCGGCAGCATCCTCATGTTCAACTCCAATGTCTGGCATGCGGGGGGCAGCAACGTTACCGATCAGGTGCGCCGCTCGGTGACGCCAATGTTTTCCAAGCCGTTCATCAAGCAGCAATTCGACTACCCGCGGGCCCTGGGCTATGACCTGGGGCCAAACCTCGACCCATTGATGCGCCAGGTCATCGGCTACAACGCGCGGGTACCCGCATCGCTGGACGAGTGGTATCAGCCACCGGCCAGGCGCATGTATCACTCCAACCAGGGTTAACCATGTCACGAGATCTGAATACCGAGTACCAGGACACGGAAAACCGCCTGTACGCCTACGATTTCGACTATATACACCGCGACTACATGCTCAGGGCGCTAAACGGGCAGTTTCGCCCCGGGAATGCGCTGGAAATGGGATGCTATCACGGCGAGTTCACCAAAAAGTTGCTGCAGGTCTTCGATGACGTGACCGTGCTTGAAGGGGCCTGTGACCTGCTCGAAGTCGCCCGCAAAAACGTTGCCGATTCGCGCGCAACATTCATCCTGGGTCGGTTCGAAGACACTACCCTGGAACGTCGCTTCGACAACATCTTCCTGATCCATACCCTCGAACATCTGACCGAGCCGCAGCCGGTGCTCAAGAAGATACGCCAGTGGCTGGCGCCGGGTGGCCGGCTATTCATCGTCGTGCCCAATGCCAATGCGGCGTCGCGGCAGATCGCGGTGAACATGGGGCTGATCGACTTCAATGCAGCTGTTACCGATGGCGAGCGCAAGCACGGCCACCGTTGCACTTACAGCCTCGACACACTGGAGCACGAGGCGTTGCAGGCGGGCTTCGAAGTGACCCAGCGCGGCGGTATCCTGTTCAAGCCGATGGCCAACTTTCAGTTCGATGCAGCCTTGCGTGCCGGTATCATCGACCAGGCATTCTTCGAGGGCTGTTACAAGATGGGCATGAAATACCCGGACCTCACCGCGAGTATCTATGTAGTCTGCCAGGCTTGAACCTCAGAGGTAGTCGTAGGCCGCCAAGTGCGGCCCGATGCCCTCGGCGCCGACCTCCATCAGGGCATCGATGATCGACAGGTACGGTGTGAAACCCCCGCAGCGTTGGCGATAGCCCATTACCCGCATACCGATGAAACGCAGATCGATGTTGGCGTCGGCGAACCGCTCCGCCTCATAGAGCGAGCGCCCGCCCTGAGCATTGATATAGCAGGTAGCACCTTCGTGGCGGCAAATATCTAGAATCCGCGCCTGCGCTCTAAGTTGAGCATTGCCGTAAGCCTCACTACTCGTAACTAGCCGAGTCGTTTGGCCCATGAAGTTGGCCAACACCTGAATTTGATGACTCAGAAAACCCGCGAGATTGTTGTCTTCGTGCGCCAGAATACGCTCTATCACTGGAAATACCTGATCAAAGCAGGGTGCCTTGCGGTAGGCCATTTCCACGCTGCGCAGCATACGTCGTTGCCACTGGGCAGCAGGCGCGATGTCTATTTCGTTGATCTTGCGGTTTTGCGACGCCTGCAATAACGGCAGCGTGATCAGCCCTGGCGCCCCGTTGATGAGGATGCGATTGCGGTTGATCCATCCCCGCGTGATGAAGTTAACGTCATCGTAGACCACGAAGCAGTCTGCAGCCTTCAATAGTTGCCAATAGCCAATGTAGGGAAACAGGTACGGCTGCATGATCGCCACCCTGGTCATGCACTGGCCCCGACGATCAAACCGATAATGAAGTCCACGGTGCAGAGATCCAGATCAGGATAGATCGGTAGGCAGATAACCTGCTCCACCGCCTGATGCGCTACTGGCAGGTTGTCGGCACTGGACGATGGGTACCCGCAGTACATCGGCAAGCCACTTATCAGGGGCTGGAAATAACGCCGCCCATGGATGTTGTGGGCGGCGAGGTGCGAGAACAGTGCATCACGGCCAAGCGCAAACTCAGGCCCTACCAGTATCGGGAAGTACGCATGATTGGCGACTGCCTCGCCCCTCCCCTCGATACAGCGAATACCCGCAATACCCGCAAGGCCTTCGCGATAACGCTGGTCGATCAGCCGCCGTTTCCCCAGCGCCTCATCCAGGCCATCCAGCTGCAACATGCCAAAGGCCGCGTGAATTTCGCTGAGCTTGCCGTTAGTACCGGTCAGTTCTACGGTACTTCCGTCGGGAGATAGACCGAAGTTCTTCAACTGGTCTATGCGCCGCTTGGTCTCCTCGTCGCGACAGATGACAGCGCCGCCCTCGAAGGTGCTGAACACCTTGGTAGCGTGAAAGCTCAGGGTCACCAGGTCGCCGTGACGCAGCAGGCTACCGTTTTCATCCTGCACACCGAAAGCATGAGCCGCGTCATAGATCACCTGCAATCCATGGTGCTCGGCAATCGCGCGTATAGCCTCGACATCACAGGGATGGCCATAGCAATGTACTGGCAGGATGGCCGTGGTTTTGTCGGTGATGGCCGCTTCGATGCGTGCCGGGTCAAGGTTCAGGGTGTGCGGGTCGATATCGACGAATACTGGCGTCAAATTGTTCCATAGCAGCGAATGGGCAGTAGCAACAAAGGAGTAAGGCGTTGTGATCACCTCACCGCTGAGCCCGGCCGCTTGCAACGCTGTAATCAGCGCCTGACTACCGTTGCAGAATAGCGAAATATGTTCCACGCCCAGGTAAGCGCACAACGCCGCTTCCAGTCGCTGGTGCATGGCTCCGCCATTGGTCAGCATGCGGCTGTCCCAAATTTCCCGCAGGTATGGCAAAAAAGCCTCCAGCTCGGGCAACGCAGGCTGGGTCACGAAAACGGGTGGCCGACCAATCATGAGCGGTGTTCCTGTGGCCGGCGACGGTGGCCAACCTTGTGTTGTTCAGGCGTGGTCATATGCGCAATGTCAAAGCGCCTTGTCGAATTCATGCCGCGCCCAGAAGTCGCGCATGATTGCCCAGCAGCGTCGGGATTCACCCTGTGCAGCGGCGCCGTAGAGCACCTGACATTGCTCGCCGTGGATGCGGAAGCTACTCAGTGGCTGAACCAGATAAACGGTGTTGCCGCGCAGTGCCAGGTTGAGAAAAATCGCTACGTCGGAGGCCCAGGCGATGGGTTGTTCGTCTACCGACATGAAATCCGGAGTAATGTCCAGCATGTCAGCGCGGCGGAACATGACCGTGCTTGGCTCGCCAACGAAATTGATCTGCGACTGCATCAGTGCGGTGCCCAGCGACAGGCCTTCGATCATCGCATCGTCTGCCACGGGGGCTTGGGTTGCTGCGATATCGGCTAGAGGTTCGCCATACTGGTCGATGCGCTGGCGCTTGGAGGTTACAAGCGTAACGTCTGGATGAGAGCGGAAGCTGTCGAGCATCCGTTCCACGCATTCGAGTTCCAGCAGGTCGTCGTCGTTGAGGAACTTGACGAATTCGCCACGAGCCTCTTTCAAGCAAAGTACATGATTTAGACGGCCAATGTCTTTTCCGGCATCAGGGTTGCGCACATAACGCACGCGCGGGTCGTCCTGGCTCAGGTCGGCGCAGATCTTTTCGATCTCATCAGTCGGGCAGTCGTCGCACACCAGGATTTCCAGGTTGCGGTAAGTCTGGTTAAGCGCGCTGCCCAAGGCGTCGTATAGGTGTTCGGTTTTGTAGGTCGGCATGACAATGCTGACCAGAGGCTGGGCATCCGCCGCCAATTGACGCTGCGGCTTGCAAAATTCCAGCACTAACTGGCCCGCCACCGAAGCGTCCAGCCCACTCAGATGCGGATCGCTGCTATTGGCTTCTGCGGTGATAGCTATCGGTTCCAGCCCTACCATCGTGCAGATCCGCGTGAGCTCCTCGGCGTCGAAGGTCCAGGTATGCTGGCGCAGGGCTTTGTTCAGCCTTTCAGCGCGACCGACGCCCGGCGCCTCAGGGCGTGTGCGGTTATTAACATAATCGTCCACCAACGCTTCCAGGTCGGCGCAGACGAGACGGATCACCCCGCCCGGCTGCAGGACTCGGCGGCATTCGTGCAGCAAGCGAATACCTTGATTACGCTCGAGTCGCTCCAGAAGATGAGCACTATAGATCCCAGGCACCGTGCCTTGGTCCCACGGCAAAGCCTGGCCCGGCTTCCATTGCAGATCGGCGCCCGTGGACTCCACATCAATATTGATAAAGCCTTGGCGAGGGTGATCGGCGCAACCTAGGTTCAAATAGATGGGGAGCATGGTACTCGCTTCGAAGGGGTCAACAAGGGCGTAGTGCAGCAACCCAGTTATCGGCCGTGCTCTTCAAATCATGACCGTTGGTTCCGGGACATTATGCAACAGGAGTAGCCCCAAATCGAGAAACCCAATCAGCACCGCGCAACAGGCGCAATACAGCAACGTGATCGGACATTTCTTCAATTGACGTCAGTACGCCGTATAATTCTGCCCCCGCAATCCGATGATGCTTTCTCATGAAGAAACTGCTGTACGTCTTTACCCTCGCCCTCTCTGTCATCCCCGCCGCCTTCGCCAACCCCCCCGCAACGTTTACCGAAGCCAAGGTTGTCGCCAAACAGAAAATCTACCTCGACCAGGCCGACAGCCCCATGGGCGAGCTGTACTGTGGCTGCAAATGGAAGTGGGTCGGCAAGTCCGGTGGCCGTGTCGATGCCAAGTCCTGCGGTTACGAAACCCGCAAAGTGCAAACCCGCGCCGAGCGTACCGAATGGGAGCACATCGTGCCGGCCTGGACGTTTGGCCACCAGCGCAAATGCTGGCAGAACGGTGGTCGCGAGCATTGCGTCAATGAAGACCCGACCTTCCGCGCCATGGAGGCGGACCTGTTCAACCTTTACCCGTCTGTGGGTGAAGTGAACGGTGACCGCAGCAATTTCAACTACGGCATGGTTTCCGGCGTTGAGCGCCAGTATGGACAGTGCACCACCAAGGTCGACTTCCAGCAAAAAACCGCCGAGCCGCGTGACGAAGTCAAAGGCCTGGTTGCGCGTACCACGTTCTACATGTTCGACCGGTACAAGTTGAGCATGTCGCGCCAGCAGCAGCAGGTGCTCATGGCCTGGGATAAACAGCACCCGGTGTCGGCATGGGAAAAGCAGCGCAATCAGCGCATCGCCGCGATCATGGGGCACTCGAACCCCTTCGTCACCGGCGAGCGCACATGGACGCTGGGCTACAAGCCTGTCGGGGCGATGGACGTGGTAGCTTCGGCTCCCGCGAAAACGGCTGCGAGAGATGTCGGCAAGCCGACCCTGGCGAATGCGCCAGCTGACGGTGCGATCATTGGCAACCGTAACAGTCACGTGTACCACCTGGCCAGCGGTTGCCCCAGCTACAGCCAGGTCGCTCAGAAAAACCAGGTAGCCTTTGGCAGTGAAGCAGAAGCGCAGCGTGCAGGTTACCGCAAGGCAGGGAACTGCAAGTAGGCGTATGGAGCGAGAGAAGATATGGCGTCCCAGGCAGGATTTGAACCTGCAACCTTCCCCTTAGGAGGGGGATGCTCTATCCAATTGAGCTACTGAGACACGAGAACCGGCAGCGAACGCTGCACAGCTGGACGGCGAGCATGTTAACCAGCGGGCAGCCGTTTGTCATGCATCTATCGGGCTTTTTGCACGTAGGGCTTTTCGGAGGCTTGTGTCAAACGGGCACCCCGTGCTGACGCAGCAGGTCCATCAAGGTGCTGACCGCCGCGGCCAGTGGCCCTGAGTTGTCCAGCACATGCACGCGGGGATCGGGGCAGGACTGGAGCCTGGCGCTGCGCGCCAGGCGCTGATCGATCTCTTGCGCTGCCTCCCTGCCCCGGGCAACCAGGCGCGCGCGCAACACCGCTGGGTCAACCTCCAGGCGCACTGCCAGCAGGCTGGGGTAGCGCCTGCGCGCCTCGGGCAGATAGCCACGGGAACCGTTGACCAGCACCGATCGCCCTTGTGCGAGCCAGATGTCCACTTGCTTGGGTATGCCGTACTCCAGGCCGTTGGCTTGCCAATGCATGGCAAACTCGCCTGCCGCACGCATCGCTTCGAAGCGCTGTGGCGTGACGCTCAGCGCCGCCTCACCTGCGGCCTCTGCAGAGCGTGTGATCACTCGCCGGGCGATTTCCACACCGGCGGCAGCCAGTTGTGAGCGAGCGGCCTCGATCAGAGAATCTTTTCCCGAACCGGAAGGGCCTATCAAATAAATCAGGCGACCCGAGGCTTTATCGTGGGAGCTTGCGTCATGTTGCATAGCCACTATGCTCTATGGAAGGAAACCCGCGCATTTTAAGGGTTTTCTCTACCCTTTGCCGCGTTTTACGGGTTTTTGACGGCAGAGGGCTGACGGTAAGGCGATCCTGGAAATGCAAAACTTTTCCAACCAGTACTCATTTCTGATAATTGGTACTGGCAAAAAGCCTTTACCGAGATCACTATTTGTCACAGAATTGACGCCAAGGAAACGGCGACCTTGAGGCAAGATGAGCACCAAATTTTCCAGGCGGTTGAACATTTTGTCGTCGCCACGGTCGTACCAGCATCCCGTGCGGCCAATTTGTGAACCGCTTCCCCTGAACCAAAAACCGGTTAATTTATATGCGCCCAATGAAACAGGCTATTTATTCGAGCCGCACCGCTGACAAGTTTGTCGTCCGCCTGCCAGACGGAATGCGTGAGCGCATTGCCGAGGTAGCGCGCAATCATCACCGCAGCATGAACTCCGAGATCATCGCACGCCTGGAGCAGAGCCTTATCCAGGAAGGTGCGCTGGGCGACGAGCTGAGCATGCGCCTGGACAGCCCGGAACTGTCCCTGCATGAGCGCGAGTTGCTGCAACGCTTCCGCCAGTTGTCCCACCGACAGCAGAACGCGCTGGTCGCCCTCATCGCTCACGATGTGGAAATGGCAGCCGACGCCTCCTGAGGCGCGCAGCAAAAATAAGAAAGCCAGCGTAAGCTGGCTTTTTTTTTGGGTTGTTCACTGGTCGGTGGTGATCCGGCCGGGCACATGCCTTGATCGCCCTGGCGGCCTGGGTATCCAGCGCCGCACGGGCGGCGCATACACCTGCACCATCACAGCAGGAACAGCGTAGCCAGCCCCAGGAAGATGAAGAAGCCACCACTGTCGGTCACGGCCGTGATCATCACGCTGGACCCCATGGCAGGGTCGCGCCCCAGGCGCGTCAGGGTCATCGGGATCAATACCCCCATGAGCGCTGCCAGCAACAGGTTCAACGTCATGGCCGCAGTCATGACCAACCCCAGTGACCAGCTGTCATACAGCCAGAACGCCACAGCACCGATCACCCCACCCCAGATCAGGCCATTGAGCAGCGACACCGCCAGCTCTTTGCGCATAAGGCGGCTGGTATTGCCTGGCGACACTTGGTCCAACGCCATGGCGCGAACGATCATGGTTATGGTCTGGTTGCCGGAGTTGCCGCCAATACCCGCCACTATCGGCATCAGCGCCGCCAGGGCCACGAGCTTCTCGATCGAGCCCTCGAACAGGCCGATCACCCGCGAGGCCAGAAACGCAGTTATCAGGTTGATCGCCAGCCAGGCCCAACGGTTGCGCAATGAACGCCAGACCGAGGCGAAGATGTCTTCCTCCTCGCGCAGACCCGCCATGTTGAGCACTTCGCTCTCGCTCTCTTCACGAATCAGGTCGACCATCTCATCGATGGTCAAACGGCCGATCAGGCGGTCGCTCTTGTCCACAACTGGCGCCGAAACCAGGTCGTAACGCTCGAAAGCCTGCGCAGCGTCGTAGGCATCTTCGTCGGGGTGGAAGGACACCGGATCAACCGCCATGACCTCCGCGACCTTCTTGTCCGGGTCGTTGACCAACAGGCGCTTGATCGGCAACACACCTTTGAGGATGCCGTCGTAGTCGACCACGAAGAGTTTGTCAGTGTGGTTGGGCAGCTCTTTGAGGCGGCGCAGGTAACGCAGAACCACTTCCAGGCTGACATCTTCACGGATGGTCACCATCTCGAAGTCCATCAGCGCACCAACCTGCTCCTCGTCGTAGCTCAATGCCGAGCGCACACGCTCACGCTGTTGGGCATCGAGGCTTTCCATGAGCTCATGGACGACATCACGCGGCAATTCCGGCGCCAGGTCCGCCAGCTCGTCGGCGTCCATTTCCTTGGCCGCAGCGAGGATCTCGTGATCGTCCATGTCGGCGATCAGCGATTGACGAACCGAGTCGGAAACCTCAAGCAAGATGTCGCCGTCACGGTCCGAGCGCACCAGCTGCCACACCGTCAGGCGGTCTTCCAGGGGCAAAGCTTCGAGGATATAGGCGATATCTGCGGGGTGCAGGTCGTCGAGCTTACGCTGCAACTCGACGAGGTTTTGACGGTGGACGAGGTTTTCCACCAGGTCGTGGTGATGACCTTCCTGACGATGGGTCAGGTCTTCAACGACGCGCTGACGCTGCAACAGTTCGACCACCTGGGCCAGGCGATCCTGCAGGCTCTCTTGCGCTTTCTTTACTTCTACTTCAGTCATAGGCGAACTCCACTCCCAGCAGCGGAGCACGCCGGGGGAATCAATCGGTCAGATCAGGCTGTAAGAATCTTGTTAACGAGTAACTACTGGGTAAGTCCATGGTGGTATTCCACAAGCCCCGGCGGGGCTGACGGGCGCAATCATACACTGCCTAAGCTGTCAGATCGCTTAAATTTTTGGCCAGAACAATCGTTTGCGCGATAAAGCTATGACAACGCTCGAAGCCATGTGTGCGACGGCACGAGCCAGCGAAAAAACACATGCGGCGCAAAGAAGTGTCGGGCGGGTTGATTTTCAGTCTAGCGGGCATCACTGATAAATCAGTGAACGGCAGAAGACAAAAAGCCCGCTCAATTGAGCGGGCTTCTTGATATGTGGCGGACTCAGGAGGATTCGAACCTCCGACCGCTCGGTTCGTAGCCGAGTACTCTATCCAGCTGAGCTATGAGTCCGTGGTTGGTAGTTTTAGGCCAGATTACCACTGGCTGACTGAAGCCGCTTTGCAAGCAGAGCCACTTCAAAAAGTGGCGGACTCAGGAGGATTCGAACCTCCGACCGCTCGGTTCGTAGCCGAGTACTCTATCCAGCTGAGCTATGAGTCCGTAGTTGGTAGTTTTAGACCAGATTACCACTGGTTGCTTGAAGCAGCTTTGTAAGCAAAGCCACTTCAAAAGTGGCGGACTCAGGAGGATTCGAACCTCCGACCGCTCGGTTCGTAGCCGAGTACTCTATCCAGCTGAGCTATGAGTCCGTATCTTGCCGCGCATTATAGGTCGCTGAAACATTTTTGCAAGAACTTTTTCGTTTAAATTCAACGACTTAGCGTTCTTACCGATTACAGCGCCCTAAGCGAATAATGGCGGTGAAGGGGGGATTCGAACCCCCGATACCCTTATGAGGTATACTCCCTTAGCAGGGGAGCGCCTTCGGCCACTCGGCCACCTCACCGCAACACGAGGCGAATATTAAACAGGCTCTTCCTCGTTTGCAACCCTTTTTTTGAAAAAAACTTCAAAAAAATTAAAGGCTTGGCTCCTCATCCTTCTCTTTCTTGATCCGCAGGTAGATTTCCTCGCGGTGAACGGCCACTTCCTTGGGCGCGCTGACGCCGATACGCACCTGGTTTCCTTTGACGCCGAGCACCGTCACGGTGATCTCGCCATCTCCAATGATCAGGCTCTCGGCGCACCGACGAGTCAGAATCAACATAGCTTTCTCCTTACGCAAGACATTCAGGGATAACAGTCTGGGAACAACAGGGCCTGGCCGTGGACGACGACACAGGGCTCCGTAGCACGTCACGCTGGCAGGACAGGGCCTGCGTGACGCGCAGAAACGCGAAGGGCGCGGCAAGCCGCGCCCCTCAAGGCAACGCCTTACTCGCCCTGTCGGGCCGGAGCGTCAAGCTCGAACGCGGTATGCAGCGCGCGAACGGCCAGCTCCAGGTACTTCTCTTCGATGACGACCGACACCTTGATCTCGGACGTGGAGATCATCTGGATGTTGATGCTCTCCTTGGCCAGGGCTTCGAACATGCGGCTGGCAACACCCGCGTGGGAACGCATGCCAACACCGACGATCGACACCTTGGCGATCTTGGTATCACCGATCACTTCGCGGGCACCGATTTCACGTGCGGTGTTTTCCAGCACGCTGTGAGCCTTGTCGTACTCGTTGCGGTGTACGGTGAAGGTGAAATCGGTGGTGTTATCGTGCGAAACGTTCTGCACGATCATGTCCACTTCGATGTTCGAAGCGCTGATCGGGCCGAGGATCTTGAAAGCGACGCCCGGGGTGTCCGGCACGCCGCGAATGGTCAGCTTGGCTTCATCACGGTTGAAGGCGATACCGGAAATGATCGGCTGTTCCATGGATTCCTCTTCATCAATGGTAATGAGGGTACCTGGACCCTCCTTGAAGCTGTGCAGCACGCGCAGCGGAACGTTGTACTTGCCGGCGAACTCCACCGAGCGGATCTGCAGCACCTTGGAGCCGAGGCTGGCCATCTCCAGCATCTCTTCGAAGGTGATCTTCTCCAGGCGGCGCGCCTGTGGCACGACGCGCGGGTCGGTGGTGTAAACGCCATCGACGTCGGTGTAGATCTGGCACTCGTCAGCCTTGAGCGCGGCCGCCAGGGCCACGCCCGTGGTATCGGAGCCGCCGCGGCCCAGGGTGGTGATGCTGCCGTGCTCGTCAACGCCCTGGAAACCGGCTACAACCACCACGCGCCCGGCCTTGAGGTCGGCGCGAATCTTCTGGTCGTCGATCTGCAGGATGCGTGCTTTATTGTGCGCGCTGTCGGTGAGGATGCGCACCTGGTTGCCGGTGTAGGACACCGCCGGCACACCACGCTTGATCAAGGCCATGGCCAGCAGGGCAATGGTGACCTGCTCGCCGGTGGACACGATCACGTCCAGCTCACGCGGAACCGGCTGATCGGTGATCTGCTTGGCCAGGTCGATCAGGCGATTGGTTTCGCCACTCATGGCCGACAGCACAACCACCAGGTCGTCGCCCGCTTCACGGTGTTTCTTGACCTTGTCGGCAACCTGCTCGATCCGCTCGATGGAACCGACAGAGGTACCGCCAAATTTCTGTACGATCAACGCCATTTCAATGGTGCCTCAGCCCATACCGGGCCTCAAAAAAACCATCCAACATGGAGGGGCCGATGACTAGACCATCGGCCCCTCCATCTCAAAGTCCCTGCTCTGCGAACGGCACGGCCAGCGCCAGGGCCTGGTCCAGCGCAGCGACGTCGACGCCACCGCCCTGAGCCATGTCCGGACGGCCACCGCCCTTGCCACCCACTGCCGCAGCGGCTTGTTTCATCAGGTCACCAGCCTTGAGTTGGCTGGAGAGGTCTTTGGTCACGCCGGCCACCAGCACGACCTTGCCCTCATGCTCGCTGCCCAGCAGGATCACTGCGTGGCCGAGCTTGTTCTTCAACTGATCGACCAGGGCCAACAGGGCCTTGCCATCCTGCCCATCCAGGCGGGCGGCGAGGACCTTGGCACCCTTGACCTCAACAGCCGCATTGGAGAGATCGTCCCCTGCGGCGCTGGCGGCCTTGGCCTGCAGCTGTTCCAGCTGCTTCTCAAGCTGACGGTTGCGCTCGAGCACAGCCGACAGCTTGTCGATCAGGTTGTCACGGTTGCCCTTGACCAGCTGCGCGGCTTCCTTGACCTGCTCTTCGGCAGCGTTCAGGTAGGCCAGTGCAGCAGCGCCGGTCACCGCTTCGATACGGCGCACGCCAGAGGCCACGCCGCCTTCGCTGATGATCTTGAACAGGCTGATATCGCCGGTGCGCTTGGCGTGGATACCGCCGCACAGCTCGACGGAGAAATCGCCACCCATGCTCAGCACGCGCACGGTATCGCCGTACTTCTCGCCGAACAGGGCCATCGCGCCCTTGCGCTTGGCGGTTTCGATATCGGTAACTTCAGTTTCCACCGGCGTGTTCTTGCGCACTTCGCGGTTGACGATATCTTCCAGCGCCTTGATCTGCGCAGGCGTCACCGCCTCGAAGTGGCTGAAGTCGAAACGCAGACGCTGGCTGTCGACCAGCGAGCCCTTCTGCTGCACATGCTCGCCCAACACCTGGCGCAACGCTTCGTGCAGCAGGTGCGTGGCCGAGTGGTTCAGCGAGGTGGCGTGCTGCACCTCGGCATCGACCTTGGCTTCGACCGGAGAACCGATCAGCAGCGCGCCGCTGGCCACCACGCCATGGTGCAGGAAAGCGCCGCCGGTCTTGGTGGTGTCTTGCACGTCAAAGCGCACGGCGCCGGACTGCAGGTAGCCGGTATCGCCGACCTGGCCACCGGATTCGGCATAGAACGGGGTGCGGTCCAGCACCACGACGCCCTGCTCGCCCTCGCCCAACTGGTCGACTGACTGGCCGTCCTTGTACAGGGCAATGACCTTGCCCTGACCTTCGGTGGCGTTGTACCCGACGAAATCGGTGGCGGTGTCGACCTTGACCAGGCTGTTGTAATCCATGCCGAAGGCACTGGCCGAACGGGCACGCTCACGCTGGGCATCCATCTCGCGCTCGAAGCCCGCTTCATCGATGGTCAGCTCGCGCTCACGGGCGATGTCGGCGGTGAGGTCCATCGGGAAGCCGTAGGTGTCGTAGAGCTTGAACACCACGTCACCCGGCACGACGTCGCCCTTGAGCTGGGCAAGGTCCTGCTCGAGGATGCGCAGGCCCTGTTCGAGGGTCTTGGCGAACTGTTCTTCTTCGGCCTTGAGCACGCGCTCGATGTGGGCCTGCTGGCTCTTGAGCTCGGGGAACGCCTCGCCCATCTCGGCAGCCAGGGCTGCGACGATCTGGTAGAAGAAGCTGCCCTTGGCACCCAGCTTGTTACCGTGACGGCAGGCGCGACGAATGATGCGGCGCAGCACGTAGCCACGGCCTTCGTTGGACGGCAGCACGCCGTCTGCGATCAGGAAGCCGCAGGAGCGGATGTGGTCTGCCACGACTTTCAGCGAAGCCTGGCCGTCGTTGCTGCAGCCGATGGCCTTGGCCGCAGCGCTCAGCAGGTTCTGGAACAGGTCGATCTCGTAGTTCGAGTGCACGTGCTGCATGACCGCACTGATGCGCTCCAGGCCCATGCCGGTATCCACCGACGGCGCTGGCAGCGGGTGCAGCACGCCATCGGCAGTACGGTTGAACTGCATGAAGACGTTGTTCCAGATCTCGATGTAGCGGTCACCGTCTTCTTCCGGGGAACCGGGTGGGCCGCCCCAGATATCGGCACCGTGGTCGTAGAAGATCTCGGTGCAAGGGCCGCACGGGCCGGTATCGCCCATGGTCCAGAAGTTGTCGGAGGCGTACGGGGCGCCTTTGTTGTCACCAATGCGCACCATGCGCTCGGCCGGCACACCGACTTCCTTGGTCCAGATGTCGTAGGCTTCGTCGTCGCTGGCGTAGACGGTGACCCAGAGCTTCTCTTTGGGCAGGTTCAGCCACTTGTCGGAGGTCAGGAAGGTCCAGGCGAAAGTGATCGCATCGCGCTTGAAATAGTCGCCGAAGCTGAAGTTGCCCAGCATCTCGAAGAAGGTGTGGTGACGCGCGGTGTACCCGACGTTTTCCAGGTCGTTATGCTTGCCACCGGCGCGCACGCACTTCTGGCTGCTGACCGCACGGGTGTAGGCGCGCTTCTCGGCACCGAGGAAGCAGTCCTTGAACTGGTTCATGCCTGCGTTGGTGAACAGCAGGGTCGGGTCGTTGTTCGGAATCAGCGAACTGGAGGCGACTCGGGTATGGCCCTGCTCTTCGAAGAAGCGAAGGAAGGCTTCACGGATTTCTGCGCTTTTCATAGGTTCTTCCACGGAAACGACGGCCCCTGGGGGCAAACGCGTCGACGAAACGACGGCAAAGGGCCGCATTATATCGGTCCTGCAATCTCGGTGCAGTGTGTTTATGCGATGCAAAACGTCGATTGGACGGCTTTTGAAGCGCGTGCAAACGAAAATGACATGACCGGATGCTAAATGCAGGCTTTTGCCGCTGGCAAGCCTATTACCGCTCAAGGGAAGGGAAAATGGAACAGGCGGTGAATTAAATGATTGTCATGGGCAAGGTTCAGCGACGACCGGCCTTGGCAGAAGCGCCCTTTGGCGACAACAAGGCCGCTCCTGCCAGGCACTGCGCAAACTCAGCCCAGACGCTGGCCTGAGTCCGGGACGATAAGAATCCCGGCGCGCAGCCCGTTCTTGACCTTGGGGTTGGGGAAGATGATCCGCGCCCCCTCCTCCTCCACCACCCAGCGCATTTCAGCCAGGTCCTCGGCCAGCAGATAACCTTTGCTCAGCTCGGAGAAGTTCTCGATATCCGCCGGCAGATGCAGGCGAAAGCCCTCACTGTGCTTGATGATCTCGCGAGCCACACTGAACAGTTTAAGACCATCGAGCGACTCCCCGGCCTCAGGCTCATCGCCTTCGATAATCTGGATCAGGCGCTGCTCCAGCTTGTCGAGGTTGACCTGCTCGTTCTGCCCGAACGGCCGCGCCTTGCCGAGCTCCAAGGTAAATGCTTCGGCATCCAGCTGCTCATAGGTGAACGCACTGAAGGTGATCGATGACTTGCTCTGCAGCAGCACCGCTTCCATGCCTGCAGCAGCCAGCCGAGCCAGCTCGCGGCGGGAATGCTTGCGCCCCTCTTTATAGGGGTAAAGGGCAAACTGCTCTATCTTGGAGCCACGAATGGCGGTGTGCAGGTCGTAATGCAGACGGGTACGCTCAGGCTTGCTGAAGAACACCCGGGCGAACTGCTCAAGCTCCGCAGCACGCAGTGCCTCGAAACCACTGGAAAGCTCGTGACGACCATTGAACAGGCGGTTGATGTCCTGCTCGATGAAGCGCTCGCCCTTGCGGATCGCCGCTGGGTTGCCGAACAGGAACATCACACGCGAACGCGGCTTGATCGTGCCATCGGCCACGCCGTGCAGCAGCCGTTCGAGCAATTCGATCGGCGCTGTTTCATTGCCATGAATACCGGCCGACAACAGCAGGTCCAGCCTGCAATCGTCGCCGTCGGGCGGACGCACCTCGAGTGCGCCCTCCCCCAGCCAGCGTAAACGCACGCCCTTGGGTGTAACTTGGGTCTTCTCGGCCGGCTCGTGATCGGTCAGGGTCAGCTCAAGCAATTTGCCAAGGGCGAGCATAGGCGCTTCCTTAGTGGTCGTGGCCGCAGTCGGGGCCATGGACGTGGTCATCGTCTTCACCGACTTCTGCCGGCTCCATCTCCAGCTGCAGGCTGACCAGGTTGGTAGCCATCGGGCGCAGGAGCAGGTTGGCGTACTCGGTGTCGTTCTCATCGACGTCGACACCGATCAGCAATTGGCCACGGCCGTCTTGCTGAATCCACACTTCCTTGCCCTGCCAGACAACGGCAAAGCGGGTGCAGGAAGTTTCCAGCTGGGTGCCGTCTACATCTTCAAGGATCAGGCGCAGGGCGTCGGTCATTACAAAAGTCTCTCTTCAAGGTTGGCGTTGGAACGGATACACCGAGCCCAACTTCAGAATCTGGGTCAACTCATCCAGCGCCGTACGGCATTCGACCAGCAACTGCGGGTCGGCAAGGTCCGCTTCGCCCAGGCGGTCGCGGTAGTGCTTGTCGACCCACTGCACCAGTGTGTCGTACAGCGGGGCGGTCATGATAACGCCTGGATTGACCGCCGCCAGTTCCGATTCCTTCAAAGCCACGCGCAAGCGCAGGCATGCCGGGCCGCCGCCGTTCTGCATGCTTTGCTTGAGGTCGAACACCTTGACCTCCTTCACCGCGCCACCCTGGCGGGTCAGTTGCTGCAAGTACGCCCAGACCCGCTCATTGTTGCGGCACTCCTCCGGCACCACCAGCAGCATCGAGCCGTCGTCGCGGCTGAGCAGTTGGCTGTTGAACAGGTAGGAACGCACCGCATCCTCTACCGCCACCGCTGCCCGTGGTACACGGATAGCCTGGAAGTTGCCACCCTTGCTGGCCAGTTTAGCTTGCAGCTGGCCAAGCACCGCGTCAGTCTCGAGGAAAGCATCTTCGTGGTAGAACAGCACCTCGCCATTGCCCACCGAAATCACATCGTTGTGGAATACACCCTGATCGATCACCGATGGGTTCTGTTGAGCGTAGACCACACCGTCATCGCTCAGACCGTGAAGCCGTGCCACGGCCTGTGAGGCTTCCAGGGTCTGGCGTGCCGGATACTTCTGCGGCGCGGGATAACGGCCGTCGAACGCGCTGCGACCATAGACGAAAAACTCGACGCCCGCCTCGCCGTAGCTGCGGCAGAAGCGCGTATGGTTGGCCGCGCCCTCGTCGCCGAACTGCGCCACGGCAGGCAGCGCCGGGTGATGGGCAAAGTGCTGCTCATTACTGAACATGGCGGCCAGCACACGGCTGGTGGTCGGATGCTCGATGCTGCGGTGGTACTTGCAGTTGAGGTTGGCAGCGGTGAAATGCACGCGGCCATCAGCGGTGTCGGCGCTGGGGCTGACGGTGGCCGCGTTGGCCACCCACATGCTCGATGCCGAACAGCTGGCGACCAACAGCGGCATGGCCTCTTTGGCGGCGCGCCGGATCACTTCGGCATCGCTACCGCTGAAGCCCAGACGACGCAGAGCGGCCACGTCCGGGCGCTCCTGCGGCGCCAGCACGCCCTGCTTGAAGCCCATATCGGCCAGCGCTTTCATCTTGGCCAGGCCTTGGCGCGCCGCTTCACGCGGGTTCGAGGCCTGCTGGCTGTTGCTCTGCGAAGCCACGTTACCGTAGGACAGGCCGCCGTAATTGTGGGTAGGCCCCACCAGGCCATCAAAATTCACTTCATAGGATTTCATCGGCTAGGCTCCGTGACCTGTTGTTATAGGGTGACGCCCGGCGTCAGGGTCGCCGGCAGGGCAAGGCTGGCAGTCTCCAGCGAAGCCACGGGGTAAGCGCAGTAGTCGGCGGCGTAATAGGCGCTGGCGCGATGGTTGCCACTGGCGCCTACCCCCCCGAACGGCGCACTGCTGGCGGCACCGGTCAGTTGCTTGTTCCAGTTGACGATGCCGGCGCGGCTGCGCAGCCAGAAGTACTGGTAGCGGGCACGGGAGTCGGATAGCAGGCCAGCCGCCAGGCCGTACTGGGTGTTGTTGGCCTCATCGATGGCGGCATCGAAGTCCGCGTAACGAATCACCTGCAGCAGCGGGCCGAAAAATTCTTCGTCGGGCCGGTCGGTCACGGCAGTGACATCAATGATGCCCGGGGTCAGCAATGCGGCATCGGCCTGTGGCTGGGTCATCTCCAGCAACCGGGTGGCGCCTTTGGCGAGCAGCTCAGCCTGGGCCGCGATCAGCGCCTGCGCAGCCTGCAGCGAAATGACCGAGCCCATGAAAGGTGCCGGCTGCTGATCGAAAGCGCCGACCGTGATGCCTTTGCACACCTCGACCAACCGCGCGAGCAGCGCATCGCCCCAGGCGCCCTGCGGCACCAGCAGGCGGCGAGCGCAGGTGCAGCGCTGGCCCGCGGAGATGAACGCCGACTGGATGATCGTGTACACCGCCGCATCGAGGTCCTTGACCTCATCCACCAGCAATGGGTTGTTGCCGCCCATTTCCAGGGCAAGGATCTTGTCCGGACGGCCGGCAAACTGCTGATGAAGCAAGTTGCCGGTGCGGCTGGAGCCTGTGAAGAACAAGCCATCGATACCCGGGTTGGCAGCCAGCGCCACCCCCGTATCACGCGCGCCCTGCACCAGGTTCAGCACGCCGGCAGGCAGGCCCGCGGCGATCCAGCAATTGACGGTCAGCTCAGCGACCTTGGGGGTCAGCTCGCTGGGCTTGAACACTACACAGTTACCCGCCAGCAGTGCCGGAACGATGTGCCCATTGGGCAAATGGCCGGGGAAATTGTAGGGGCCGAACACCGCCACCACTCCGTGGGGCTTGTGCCGCAGTACCGCGGTAGCATCTGCCAGCGGGCCGCTTTTCTCGCCCGTGCGCTCGCGGTAGCTCTGTATCGAGATCGCGACCTTGTTGACCATGCTGCTCACTTCGGTAGCCGACTCCCACAGCGGCTTGCCGGTTTCTTCGCCAATGCAGTGAGCCAGCGCCTCGGAATGCTGCTTCAGCTGTTCGGCGAACTTTTCCAGTACGTCGATGCGCGCCTCCAGGCTCAGTTGCGCCCAGGCTGGAAAAGCCTGACGCGCAGCCTGTACGGCAGCCTCGACCTGGCCGGCATCGGCGCCCTGCCCTTGCCAGACAACGGCTTGCGTGACCGGGTTGAGCGACCGCAGGGCTTCACCCTGGCCGGCCTGCCAGCTGCCGGCGATGTAATGCGTGGTCATTTACTGGGCCTCCCGGCTTGCCGACAGCGGCACGGCGCGCACGTTGTCACCCGCGCCCATGCGCAGGCGCTTGGCGGTCAGCGGGTCCACCACCAGGGTGCCCGCCGCCAGGCGTGCGGGCGCGGCAGTGATACGGCAGTCATCGCGCTTGCGGTTATGGATGATGTAAGGGGTTGCGTCATCGCCAGGCGTACCCACGGCCAGCACCAAGGTCTGGCTCTCGCGTACGGCACGAATCTTCGAGGTTTCGCACTCGATGGCGGGGCCTGCGTCGAAGATGTCCACATACCCCTGATAGCTGAAGCCTTCCTGCTTGAGCATGGCCAGCGCAGGCTCGGTGTCGCTGTGCACACGGCCGATCACGCTGCGTGCGGCCTCCGACAGGAAGCAGGTGTACAACGGGAACTTGGGCATCAGTTCGGCAATGAACGACTTGTTGCCTACGCCAGTGAGGTAGTCGGCCTGGCTGAACTCCATCTTGAAAAAGTGCCGGCCAAGGCTCTCCCAGAACGGCGAACGGCCCTGCTCGTCGGACATGCCGCGCATTTCGGCAATGATCTTGTTGCCGAACAGTTCCGGGAACTCGGCGATGAACAGCATGCGCGCCCGCGACAGCAAGCGGCCATTGAGCCCAGAGCGGTGGTCACTGCGCAAAAACAGCGAGCACAGTTCGGAGTTGCCGGTCAGGTCATTGGCCAGGAACAGGGTGGGGATCTCGCGATAGATGTTCAGCTCTTGCGAGGCGCTGACGGTCAGGCCCACCCGGTAGTTGTACCAGGGCTCGCGCAGGCCGACGGCGCCGGCGATGGCACTGATGCCGACCACCAGGCCTTCGTCGTTCTCCAGCACGAACAGGTAGTCGGTGTCTCCGCGCTCGGCTTCACCCCGGAAGCTCTTCTCGGCCCAGCCGACACGGTGCCCGAGGCGCTCCTCGTTGGCCGGCAAGGTGGTCAGCCCGGTGGTACCGGTGCTGCGTGCCAACTCGATCAGCGCAGGTAAATCGCTGCTGCGTACAGGACGAACGATCATGCTATCTCCTTGTGCGGCCGCTGTGGCTACCGCAAAACTCTCTGTTCCCAGGCCTCAGACCGCGACCAGGCGCACGCTGGCGCCCTCGCCCACACCCAGCGCATCGGCAGCCTCGGCACTGAGGCTCACAGGCTTGCCCGGCACCCAGTCCAACTCGACCAGCACCGCACGGTAATCCTGCAGTTGGCCGTTGCACACCAGGTACGGGCGCCCGCCCTTGGCCGGCAGCTCCTCGAGCTTGACCGGCACCACCCTGCTCTGGGCGATCGAGCGGATGCCCGAGGCACGCGCATGCAAGGTGGGGCCGCCATCGAAGATGTCGATGTAGTGCTCGGTCTCGAAGCCCTCACGCATGAGGATGTCGAACGTGATTTGCGCGCGCGGATGCACCTGCCCCATGGCCTCCTGCGCAGCGTCCGGCAGCAGGGGTACGTAGATGGGGTAGTGCGGCATCAGTTCGGCGAGGAAAGTACGGCTCTTCAGGCCGCACAGGCGCTCGGCGTGGGCGTAGTTGAGGTCGAAGAAGTTGCGCCCTATGGCATCCCAGAACGGCGACTCGCCTTGCTCATCGCTGTAACCGACGATCTCGGTGACCACCGAGTCGGCAAAGCGCTCAGGGTGCGAAGCCATGAACAGCAAGCGACCACGCGAATTCAGCTCGGCCCAGCCACTGTTCACCAGTTCAGGCAGGACATAGAAGCTGGTCAGCAGGCTGTTGCCGGTGAGGTCATGGCACAGCGACAGCACGTGGATCTTGTTGTGGATCTTCAGCTCGCGGGAGGCGTGCACGAAGGTTTCGTTACGAAAGCTGTAGAAAGGCTCGGAGTAGCCTGCCGAGGCGACGATTGCCGAGCAACCGGCCAGCTTGCCGGTGACACTGTCCTCGAGCACGAAGAAGTAGCTTTCTTCGCCGTTGAAACTGACTTCGGCAGCAAACGACGTTTCCGAGGCGGCTATCTTGTCGCCCAGACGGGCAGCGTCATCTGGCAGCGAAGTGACACCAACGGGGCTGTCTGCAGCCATGCGCTGCACTTCGTTCAGATCAGCCATTTGCGCGGGGCGCATCACCAGCATGGTGTCACTCCTTTGGAAAAACTGGCCGCTCTGGCGGCACGGAAAAACGGCGGGCGCGTGTTGAGTCTGCAAGCACGCGCCCGCACTGGGATTCTGCAATCGCCGGCCCGACGGAGCCGGCGAAGGGACCGCCGGCGAATCAGGCCTGGGTCAGTTTGACCACAGCCCGCTCGAAGCGGTCCAGACCTTCATCGATATCGGCATCTTCGATCACCAGGCTCGGCGCGAAGCGCACCACGTCCGGGCCGGCCTGCAGCACCATCACGCCTTCTTTCTCGGCGGCATTGAGGATGTCCTTGGCCTTGCCCTGCCAGGCTTCGGTCAGCACGCAGCCGATCAACAAGCCGACACCACGCACCTGAGAGAACAGGCCAGCCTTCTGGCCGATCTGCTCCAGGCGCGCCTTGAAGCGCTCGTGCTTGGCTTTGATACCGGCCAGGGTTTCTGGGGTATTGATCACGTCCAGTACCGCGCAGGCAACGGCGCAGCCCAACGGGTTACCGCCATAGGTGGTGCCGTGCGTACCGACCGCCAGATGCTTGGCAAGCTCAGTGGTGGTGAGCATGGCGCCGATCGGGAAGCCACCGCCCAGGCTCTTGGCGCTGGTCAGGATGTCTGGCGTCACACCGTAATGCTGATAGGCGTACAGCGAGCCGGTACGGCCCACACCCGTCTGCACTTCATCGAAGATCAGCAGGGCGTTGTGCTCGTCACACAGCTTGCGGGCGCCTTCCAGGTACGCCTTGTCGGCCGGGACCACACCACTCTCGCCCTGGATCGGCTCGATCACCACGGCGCAGGTCTTGTCGGAAATCTGTGCCTTCAGCGCTTCCAGATCGTTGTAGGGCACATGGCTGATGCCAGTGATCTTCGGGCCGAAACCATCCGAGTACTTCGGCTGGCCGCCGACGCTGACGGTGAACAGGGTGCGACCGTGGAAGCTGTTCACGGCGGAGATGATTTCGTGCTTCTCAGGACCGAAGCGGTCATGGGCGACGCGACGGGCCAGCTTGAAGGCGGCCTCGTTGGATTCGGCGCCTGAGTTGCAGAAAAAAGCCCGGTCGGCAAAGGTGGCGTCGACCAGTTTGTGCGCCAGGCGCAGTGCCGGCTCGTTGGTGAAGACGTTGGAAACGTGCCAGAGGGTATTGGCCTGCTCGGTCAGGGCCTTGACCAGTGCCGGATGGCAGTGGCCCAAGGCATTCACCGCGATGCCGCCGGCAAAGTCGATGAGCTCGCGGCCCGACTGGTCCCACACGCGGGAACCCTCGCCTCGCACAGGAATGAAGGCCGCCGGAGAATAGTTGGGGACCATGACCTGGTCGAAATCGGCACGCTGCACCGGGGCTTGCTCAACGGACATCTGAGTCTCCTGAAGAGGAACGCTGGCCTGGAAGTGGCGAGCGATGGGGGGATTGTAAGGACTGATCTGCGCCTGTCCTTGCGGCCAAGCGACAACTTGTTACAGCGCAAAACCCAGTTTTACCCAGGCTTTCGGCAATGCGACAAACACTGTCGCAATCGCGCAGTGTAACGGCAGAGCGGGACTGGGTGAACGGGTGTTCACATAAGAAGATAGGCCGGCTGCACCGCCTCCCTCACCGCCAAGCCGGCCGCCACCGGGCCGGCGGCAACCCGATCAGCCTGGACGCTGGCTTGCAGGCGACAGAGGCGCAGTGCACCGGGCAGCGTTCAGCCCTTTTCGGCAGGCGCCGAACTCAATTCGAAGGGGCTGCTGTTACGCCGCTGGTTACGGTCTTCGCGGGGCGTGGCGCCAAAGAAATTGCGGTAGGCACTGGAGAAATGCGGGCCGGAGGAGAAGCCACAGGAAAGGCCGATCTGGATGATCGATTTGCTGGTCTGCATCAGCATCTGCCGTGCCTTGTTCAGCCGCAGCTCCAGGTAGTACTGGCTAGGCACACGGTTGAGGTACTGCTTGAAGATGCGCTCCAGCTGCCTGCGCGATACGCACACATGCTGAGCGATTTCGTCGGTGGTCAGCGGCTCTTCGATATTGGCCTCCATCAACAGTACCGCCTGGGTCAGCTTCGGATGGCTGGAGCCGAGGCGGTTTTGCAGCGGAATGCGCTGACGCTCCCCACCCTCACGGATGCGCTCGACTACCAGCTCCTCGGAAACCGCACCCGCCAGCTCGGCCCCGTGATCACGTGCCAGCACCGCCAACAGCAGATCGGTCACCGCCATACCGCCGCAGGCGGTCAGGCGATCACGGTCCCAATCGAACAGATGGCTGGTGGCGATGACCTTGGGGAAACGCTCGGCGAAATCGTCTTGCCAGCGCCAATGCACCGCAGCGCGGTAACCGTCGAGCAGGCCGAGCATGGCCAACGGATACACACCTGCAGACAGCCCACCGATGATGCAGCCGCTGCGGGCCAGTTGCTTGAGCGCCGTGGACAGCGCCGACCCCAATGCCTGGGGCAGTTCGTCAGCGAGCAGGAACAGCTTGTGACACCCCTCCAGGCGCCCGCTCCAGGGCTCGCCCGGCAGGCGCCAGGCGCCTTCCTGCGCAGGCTCGGCCTGGAGAAAGGCCAGCTCGTATACCACGTCAGGATGTACCCGCTGGGCCACCAGCAATACTTCCTCCGCCAGCGCCAACGTCAAGGGCTTGGTGCTTGGCCAGATGAGAAAACCGATTCGCTGGGTGGTCATAGGGTAAGGTCCGAAACCTGAAGTCGTTCGAGTCTGTGGCGCCAGGGCAGACTGCGCACTGCTGCGCAGCATGCCCTATTCTGGTGCAAAGGTGCAGCCTTTACTTCAGGCTGCCAGAGAGAAACTGCTTGAGCCGCTCCGATTGCGGGTTGACCAGCACTTCGCGCGGGCAGCCCGTCTCCTCGACCAGGCCTTTGTGCAGGAACACCAGCTGGTTGGACACTTCGCGGGCAAAGCCCATCTCGTGGGTCACCACCACCATGGTCCGGCCTTCCTGGGCCAGGGCCTGCATGACCTTGAGCACATCGCCGACCAGCTCCGGGTCCAGCGCCGACGTCGGTTCGTCGAACAGCATCACCTCCGGCTCCACGGCCAGCGCCCGGGCAATCGCCACACGCTGCTGCTCACCGCCGGACATATGCCCCGGGAAAGCATCCTTGCGATGGGCCACGCCCACCTTGGCCAGGTAGTGCTCGGCTTTTTCCAGGGCTTCCTTCTTGTTCACGCCAAGCACATGCACCGGCGCCTCGATGACGTTTTCCAGCGCGGTCATGTGCGACCACAGATTGAAGTGCTGGAACACCATCGACAGCCGCGAGCGCATGCGCTGCAGTTGGCGCGGGTCGGCAGCCTTGAGGGCGCCGTCCTTGCCGGCGACCATCTTCAGCTCTTCGTTGTTGAGCAGGATCTTGCCGGCGTGCGGCTGCTCGAGCAGGTTGATGCAGCGCAGGAAGGTCGACTTGCCCGAACCGCTGGAGCCGATGATGCTGATCACATCGCCTGCCTTGGCCGCCAGGGACACACCCTTGAGCACTTCATGGCTGCCGTAGCGCTTGTGCAGGTCTTGGACTTCTAGTTTGTACATGCTGTCGGTTCTCACAGAGCGTTCAGTGCTTGCGCGGCGCCAGGTAGCCGAGCCAGCGGCGTTCGGCCATCTTGAACAGGCGCACCAGGATGAAGGTCAGGCACAGATAGAACACGCCCGCCGTGATGTAGGCCTCGAAAGGCAGGTAATACTGGGCATTGACCGTACGTGCGGCACCGGTGATGTCGATCAGGGTGACGATCGACGCCAGGCTGGTGGTCTGCAGCATCATGATCACTTCGTTGCTGTACTGCGGCAGCGCCCGGCGCAAGGCCGAAGGCAGCAGGATGCGGCGGTACATTTTCATGCGTGACATACCCATGGCCTTGGCTGCCTCGATCTCGCCATGCGGCGTGGCCTTGAGGCTGCCAGCGATGATTTCGGCGGTGTAGGCGCTGGTGTTGACGGCGAACGCCAGGCAGGCACAGAAGGTCGCACTGGAAAGCCACGGCCAGAAGATGCTCTGGCGCACCGCCTCGAACTGGGCCAGGCCGTAATAGATCAGGAACAACTGCACCAGCATCGGCGTACCGCGGATGACGTAGGTGTACAGCCAGGCCGTCATGTTCACCAGCGGCTGTTTGGACACCCGCATCAGGCCCAGCGGCACCGCCGCCAGCAAACCGAACAACAGCGACAGCGCCAGCAGCTTGAGCGTGGTCAGCAGCCCGCCGATGTAAAGCGGCATCGCTTCCCAGATGACGTTGTAGTCGAAGATCATAGCTCAGCCACCTTGACGCCCACCGAGTAGCGCTTCTCGAGATACTTGAGCGCCAGCAGCGAGACACTGGTGAGCACCAGGTACAGCGCAGCCACCGCCAGGAAGAAGGTGAAAGGTTCGCGGGTGGCGTCTGCCGCCTGCTTGGCCTTGAACATCATGTCCTGCAGGCCCACTACCGAAATGAGCGCCGTAGCCTTGGTCAGCACCAGCCAGTTGTTGGTGAAGCCCGGAATCGCCAGACGGATCATCTGCGGCACCAGAATGCGGAAGAACACCTGCCGCCCGCTCATACCGTAGGCCGCGCCGGCCTCCGCCTGCCCCTTGGGGATACCAAGGAAGGCACCACGGAAGGTTTCCGACAGATAGGCGCCAAAGATGAAGCCCAAGGTACCGATCCCTGCCACCAGCGGATTCAGGTCGATGTAATCGTCATAGCCGACCAGCGGCGCCACACGGTTGATGATGTCCTGCCCGCCGTAGAAGATCAGCAGGATCAGCACCAGGTCCGGAATACCACGGATCACCGTGGCATACATATCGCCCAACCAGGCCAGCCAGCGCACCGGCGACAAGCGCAGCGCCACGCCAATCAGGCCGAGTACGATGGCCAGGGCCATCGACGACAGGGCGAGCTGCAGCGTCAGCCACGCCCCGTCGAGGATGACTGCCCCGTAGCCTTTCAACATGATGAGGTCCTCGACCTAGAGAATGAAAAATGGTGCAAACCTCAGAGCCTCTGCTGTTTGCACCATTGCACAGGTGAAACCCGACGTCTTACTTCGAGTCTGGACCGTAGATGTCAAAATTGAAGTACTTGTCCTGGATCGCCTTGTACTTGCCGTTGGCACGGATGGCGTCGATCGCGGCATTGATGCGCTCGGCGTTGGCCTTGTCACCCTTGCGCACGGCGATGCCGACACCGTCACCGAAGTACTTCACGTCGGTGAACGACGGGCCCACGAAGGCGAAGCCCTTGCCAGCGTCGGTTTTCAGGAAGCCGTCTTCGAGCAGGGTGGCATCGGCCACGGTGCCGTCCAGGCGGCCAGCGGCGACGTCCAGGTAGATTTCGTTCTGGGTACCGTACGGCACCACGGTAGCGCCTTGCGGGGCCAGCACTTCCTTGGCGAAGCGGTCGTGGATCGAACCACGCTGCACGCCGATCTTCTTGCCCTTGAGCTCAGCCAGGCTGTCGCTCACGGCAGTCCCTTCCTTCATCACGAGGCGAGCCGGGGTCAGGTAGTAACGCTTGGTGAAGTCGACCGACTTCTTGCGGTCTTCGGTGATCGACATGGACGACAGGATCGCGTCGATCTTGCGCACTTTCAGTGCCGGGATCAGACCATCGAACTCCTGTTCTACCCAGGTGCACTTGGCTTTCATCTCTTCACACAGGGCGTTGCCGATATCGTAGTCGAAACCAGCGATGCTGCCGTCGGGCTGCTTGAAGGCGAAGGGTGGGTAAGCGGCTTCGATACCGATTTTCAACGGCTTTTCATCAGCCTGCGACACCAGGGAAAACACGGAAAGCGCCAGGGCGCCAAGCAGTGCGAGCTTCTTCATCAGGTAACTCCATCGGTACGGGGCAATACAAGGCAGGAGTAACAACTGCCCGATATGCGAATGGGTACAACGCGAGCCGCGCAGGGTTCGACCAAGGTCGCAGACCACGAGCGAGTGAGTGGCATTTTAACGACAGCCCGGTAGTCGATATTTCTTCAAAGCGACAACTACTTACAGAAGCGCTTGAAACGGCAGCGGGCGAGGTTGACAGCCCCTGCAAGATATGCAAGAGCGCAAGAAAAACAACCTACAGACCTAGCAATTACTGGGCCTATTATTGGCAAAGCCTTGTACGACGGCAAGTGCAGCGTGCCGCCATGGGAAAAATGGCGCCATGAACGCACCGAAACGAGTCATGAGTGTTCCCGCTCGCCCCGTGACTGTGCGTAATCGGTGACAAACAGAGTTACCGATGAATGTCGGGTAACAGTAAAGCAAAAACCCCGCCGGTCGCCCGTACGGGGTTTTCGTTTGAAGCAGAACTGCGCTGCAGCCCTGCTCAGCTCATCAAGCCGATGCCAGGCTCATCGCTTTGTGCGTATCGATCAAGTGCTGCACCACGCCCGGGTCGGCCAAGGTGGAGATATCCCCCAGCGAGCCGTATTCCGCCGTGGCGATCTTGCGAAGGATACGCCGCATGATCTTGCCCGAGCGCGTCTTCGGCAGCCCTGGCGCCCACTGAATGACATCTGGCGAGGCAATCGGGCCGATTTCCTTGCGCACCCAGTTCTTCAGCTCCATGCGCAACTGCTCGCTGGGCTCCACACCGGCGTTGAGGGTCACGTACACATAGATGCCCTGCCCTTTGATGTCGTGCGGCACACCCACCACCGCAGCCTCAGCCACTTTGGCATGGGCGACCATGGCGCTTTCGATCTCTGCGGTACCCATACGGTGGCCGGAAACGTTGAGCACGTCATCCACACGGCCCGTGATCCAGTAGTAACCATCCTCGTCACGGCGCGCACCGTCGCCGGTGAAATACATGCCACGGAAGGTCTTGAAGTAGGTATCGACGAAGCGGTCATGATCGCCATACAGCGAGCGGGACTGGCCCGGCCAGGAATCGAGGATGACCAGGTTGCCCTCGGCCGCGCCATCGATCAGGTTGCCCAGGTTGTCCACCAGCGCCGGCACCACACCGAAGAACGGACGGGTCGCCGAACCCGGCTTCAGGCCCGTGGCGCCTGGCAGCGGGCTGATCAGGATGCCGCCGGTCTCGGTCTGCCACCAGGTGTCGACGATCGGGCAGCGCTCCTTGCCGACGGTCTTGTAGTACCAGTTCCACGCCTCAGGGTTGATCGGCTCACCGACCGAACCCAGCAGGCGCAGGCTCGAGCCATCGGCCCCCTCAACGGCCGCCTGCCCTTCGGCCATCATGGCGCGGATCGCGGTAGGGGCGGTGTAGAGGATGTTGACCTTGTGCTTGTCGACGATCTTCGACACCCGGGTAATGTCCGGGTAGTTCGGTACGCCCTCGAACAGCAGCGTGGTAGCACCATTGGCCAGCGGGCCGTAGACGATGTAGCTGTGGCCGGTGACCCAACCGACGTCCGCGGTGCACCAGTAGACCTCGCCGGGGCGGTAGTCAAAGACGCGCTCGTGGGTCAGCGCGGCGTACACCAGGTAACCACCCGTTGTGTGCAGCACCCCTTTGGGTTTGCCGGTGGAGCCGGAGGTGTAAAGAATGAACAACGCCTCTTCGGCGCCCATTTCCTTTGGCGCACAATGGCTGGAAGCCACCTTCATCAGGTCTTCGTACCAGATGTCGCGGTGCTGGTGCCAGGCGATGTCACCACCGGTGCGCTTGCACACGATGATTTTCTGCACGCTGCTGGTTTCAGGGTTGGTCAGCGCCAGGTCGACGTTGGCCTTGAGCGGAGTACGGCGGCCGCCGCGCAAACCTTCGTCGGCGGTGATCACCACCTTGGACTTGCAATCGATGATGCGCCCGGCCAGCGCTTCAGGCGAGAAACCGCCAAACACGACCGAGTGAATCGCACCGATGCGGGCACAGGCCAGCATCGCCACCACGGCCTCGGGGATCATCGGCATGTAGATGGTGACTACATCGCCACGGTGCACGTCCTGCCCGCGCAGGGCGTTGGCGAACTTGCAGACCTGCTCGTGGAGTTCGCGGTAGGTGATGTTGCGGTGTTCGGAAGGGTCGTCGCCTTCCCAGATGATCGCCAGTTGGTCGCCGCGCTCTTCGAGGTGGCGGTCCAGGCAGTTGGAGGAAACGTTCAGAGTGCCATCGGCAAACCACTTGATATCGACATGGTGATCGTCGAAGGAAGTCTGCTTGACCTTGGTGAAAGGCTTGATCCAGTCAATGCGCTGGGCCTGCTCACGCCAGAAGCCGTCCGGATTGATCACCGATTGCTGGTACATGGCCTTGTAGGTGGCCTCGTCGGTCAGGGTAGTGGCCGCAACCTCGGGACGAACGGGATACAGTGGAGCCGCACTCATCTGTGTTACCTCGGTGTAATAGTTGTTTTTGTATGGAACCGTTTGTAACTGTACCAGAGCGGCAAAAGCCATACGACGATGGTAGTAACGCGACGGGCTGCGCACCTCGTGACCCGCCGGAAAGGCTCTAGGCCGCAGCTGGCAGCCTGGCGAGAGGTAATGCACAAGATTTTGCCGGGGGGATTGTTACAGTTTCTGTCAAAAGGCGAAAAAACTTTATCAAAACCCCTACTGTTTCCCGTAATTACCCAGGCATAACATTCACCTCGCCAGCAACGGCAAGGCGATTAACAACTGGTAACAGTAACAGCCCCCACGAAGGCAATACGTTAATCCCACGCTAATCCGACAGTTGAACACTTGGCTTTACTTGTGGCGCCACAAGCGCCGCATGCCCTCTCACGACCTTAGACAGGTAAATTGAAAATGAAAGCGTTACTGGTATTGGTACTTGGCGGTCTTTGCAGTGCGGCAATCGCCGGTGAAGCAAAGGATGTCGAGCAGATTCCGGTTGAGCAGTACAGTTATTCGCAGCACCTGGACATCGCCCGCGTCATCTCCATGAGCGAAGTGCCAAACGTGTGCGAAGTCGTGCCGGCCCGCATGACCTATGAGGACTCCAAGGGCCAGAAGCATATTCTCGAATACCGCGTGATGGGTAACGGCTGCTCCAACGGCTGATGAATGATCTGGGCCCTGCGGGGCCCATTCATTAACGATTGCATAATGAACCGCTTGAGTTCACTCCAGCACTATTCGTTCGACTTGCCCAACGAATAATCCCGCAACTTATTGGCAATGGTCGTATGTGAAACACCCAGCCGTTTGCCCAGCGCCCGGCTACTTGGGTATTCACCGATCAGACTTTCCAGTACAGCCTTTTCGAAGCGCCCGACAATCTGCGAAAGATCACCTTCAAGGGTAAACTCACCCAAGGGTTGCCGTACGCCGTAATCCGGCAAGCGAATATGTTCGCTCTTCACCATTGCGCCTTCGCACAACGATACCGCCTGGAACAATACGTTTTCCAGTTGCCGGACATTGCCCGGCCAATGGTAGTGCGCCAGCTTGTCCATCGCCGCAGGCGCCAGGCGCGGCATGGCACAGCCAATCTGCCGGCTGGCCTGATCGAGAAAGTGCTGCACCAACCCTTCCAGGCCGTCCATGCACTCGCGCAACGGCGGTATGTGCAACGACAACACATTGAGGCGATGGTACAGGTCCTGGCGAAATTCACCCCGGGCGCACAGCTCGGACAGGTCCACCTGGGTGGCGCAGATCACACGTACATCCAGGTACACCTCTTCATCACTGCCTACCCGGCGGAAGCAGCCGTCCTGCAGAAAGCGCAGCAGCTTCACCTGCAGGCGCGGGCTCATCTCCCCCACCCCGTCGAGGAACAGTGTGCCACCCGCGGTCAACTCCAGAAGGCCCAGCTTGCCTTCGGCGCGCGCGCCCTCGAACGCACCGGGGCCATAACCGAACAGCTCGGTTTCCGCCATGGACTCTGGCAGGCCGGCACAGTTGAGTGCCATCAAGGGCGCCTGGCCCCGCGGGCTGGCCAGATGACAGGCACGCGCCAGCAGCTCCTTGCCGGTGCCTGTCTCGCCTTCGATCAGCAATGGCGCGTCCAGTGGCGCCATGCGCCGTGCCTCACGCACCACCGCCGCCATCACACGCGAGCTCTGGAATATGCTGTCGAAACCGCGCAGCTCCTGCTTGCGCACGCTGTAGATCCGCTCGCCGATGCGGTCGGCACGGTGCAGGGTCAATACCGCGCCAGCCAATGCCTCGCTGTCGTCATGCTCGGACTGCAACGGGGCGATGTCGGCCAGGAAAATGTCGCCTTTGACCTTGACCCGCAGGCCATTGATTCGCGATTTGTTAGCCCGCACCAGTTCCGGCAGGTCGAAGTCTTCGGCATAACGCGCCAACGGGATGCCCGGCACCTCGTCGACCCTCACGCCCAGCAACTGCGCCGCGGTGCGGTTGGCGGCGACGATGCTGCCACCCATGTCGACCGACAGCACCGGGAAGTCCAGGGCACCCAGCAACGCGTTGAGCTCCATGTGCCGTCGCTCACTGGGCATCAGGCCGACGCGCTTGACCCCGAACACCCCGGCGATCGACTCGAATTTCGGGCGCAGAGCCTGGAACTGCAGGTTGATCAGGTTCGGGCAGTGCAGGTAGATGGCGTTGCCATGGTCGCCACCGACTTCACCACGGAGCACGTTGATACCGTACTCCACCAACAGGTTGAGAATGTCGCGCAGGATGCCGATGCGGTTCTGGCAATGCACTTTGATACGCATGAAAGCTCTCGAAGCGGCGAAGTTTTTCAACCGGCCGCATAAAATCCGTAAAGAAAAGCTGACAAAAACTCAGTAATGGTCAGCCCGACACACCAAATTTTCCGCGACCCTCCGGCATTTGTAAAATTATCGTTACGAAAATCACCTGGGAACTGCCGCCCAAGGGTTCGGGCACCCCGTGCAATCGGTCGGATGAAGGGATATTTCTTGGGTATGTCGTGGACATAACAATAAAAGCCCTCACCAGGAGAGCCACATGAAACAGACGCAATACGTGGCACGCGAGCCCGATGCGCAAGGCTTCATCGACTACCCGCAGCAAGAGCATGCGGTGTGGAATACCCTGATCACCCGTCAGCTGAAGGTCATCGAAGGCCGGGCATGCCAGGAGTACCTCGATGGCATCGATCAGCTCAAACTGCCCCATGACCGCATCCCGCAGCTGGGCGAGATCAACAAGGTGCTGGGCGCCACCACCGGCTGGCAAGTTGCCCGTGTGCCAGCGCTGATCCCTTTCCAGACCTTCTTCGAGCTGCTGGCCAGCAAGCGCTTCCCGGTCGCCACGTTTATTCGCACCCCACAAGAGCTGGATTACCTGCAGGAGCCCGACATCTTCCACGAGATCTTCGGCCACTGCCCACTGCTGACCAACCCCTGGTTCGCCGAATTCACCCACACCTATGGCAAGCTGGGCCTGGCCGCGACCAAGGAGCAGCGCGTCTACCTGGCGCGGTTGTACTGGATGACCATTGAGTTCGGCCTGATGGAAACCGCGCAGGGCTGCAAGATCTATGGCGGCGGCATCCTCTCGTCGCCCAAGGAAACCGTCTACAGTCTGTCCGGTGAGCCGGAGCACCAGGCCTTCGACCCGATCGAAGCCATGCGCACCCCCTACCGTATCGACATTCTGCAGCCGCTGTACTTCGTGCTACCGAACCTCAAGCGCCTGCTCGACCTGGCCCACGAAGACATCATGGGCATGGTCCAGCAAGCCATGCAGCTGGGGCTGCATGCACCGAAATTTCCACCCAAGGTCGCCGCCTGAGCGACCTCGCCGACAACAACTCGAATCGGAAAACACCTCATGAATGCCTTGAACCAAGCCCACTGCGAAGCCTGCCGCGCCGATGCGCCAAAAGTCACCGACGAGGAACTGGCCGAACTCATCCGCGAGATCCCGGACTGGAACATCGAAGTACGTGACGGTCACATGGAGCTGGAGCGCGTGTTCCTGTTCAAGAACTTCAAGCACGCCCTGGCCTTCACCAATGCCGTAGGCGAAATCGCTGAAGCTGAAGGCCATCACCCAGGCCTGCTGACCGAGTGGGGCAAAGTGACTGTCACCTGGTGGAGCCACTCCATCAAAGGCCTGCACCGCAACGACTTCATCATGTGCGCGCGCACCGACAAGGTTGCCGAAACCGCTGAAGGGCGCAAGTAAACGCGCTGGCCAAGGCCGCTGCGCGCCCTGTTCGCGGGGTGCGCAGCGGCCTTTTCGTGCCCCGGCAATGTCCGGTATCCGCCCGCAAAACCGACAAGCGACCGGGAAAAATTACAAACTGTCATCCAGACTTGTGTATCCTGCGTCAGCTTTGCGAAGCTCCAAACGCGCCTGGCGCAGCCTTTTGACTCACACTTGCGAGGAACGACGAGATGCACGAAATCCCGAATCTTCCCTTCCCAAGCCTGAACCCCGAAGAGCAAACCGTTGCCGCTCATTCCGAACCGACGCCTGCCGTCGAGGATGGCGACGATCAATCCAGCGCTGACCAGGAATAACCGCGCAACCCCGACTGTGTGAAAACGGCTGACTTTCGGACTACCGCTGTCATCACGTTTTCACACCGTCCAGAACCTTTGCCACGTAGGCCCCCATGCCCGACTCACCGCGCCCCCTTGCGGTCACCCTGCAAGTCGTCTCCATCGTCCTGTTCACCTTCATCGGCTACCTGAACATCGGCATCCCCCTCGCCGTACTGCCTGGCTATGTGCACAACGATCTGGGTTTCAGCACCGTCGTCGCCGGCCTGGTGATCAGCGTGCAATACCTCGCCACCCTGCTCAGCCGCCCCACAGCCAGCCGCATCATCGACAACCTGGGCAGCAAGAAGGCCGTCATGTATGGCCTCGCCGGTTGCGGCCTGAGTGGCGTGTTCATGCTCGCCTGCGCCTTTCTCACCCACCTGCCCTGGCTGAGCCTGGCCTGCCTGCTGGTCGGCCGCCTGGTACTGGGAAGTGCAGAGAGCCTGGTCGGCTCGGGCTCGATAGGCTGGGGGATTGGCCGGGTCGGCGCCGAGAACACCGCTAAAGTCATCTCCTGGAACGGGATCGCCAGCTACGGTGCACTGGCCATCGGCGCCCCACTGGGCGTGCTGATGGTCAAGCACCTGGGGCTGTGGAGCATGGGGGCGAGCATCATCGCGCTGTGCGCGGCAGGCTTGCTGCTGGCATGGCCAAAACGCGCTGCGCCGATCGTCAGCGGCGTGCGCCTGCCGTTTCTGCGGGTACTGGGCAAGGTGTTCCCACACGGTTCGGGCCTGGCCTTGGGCTCGATCGGCTTTGGCACCATCGCCACCTTCATCACCCTTTACTACGCCAGCCGCGGCTGGGCGAACGCAGCACTGACCCTGAGCCTGTTCGGTGCCAGTTTCATCTGTGCGCGGCTGCTGTTCGGCAACCTCATCAACCGGATTGGCGGGTTCAAGGTGGCGATCGCGTGCCTGTCGGTCGAGACACTGGGGCTGTTGATGCTGTGGCTGGCACCCAGTGCAGAACTCGCCTTGGCCGGCGCGGCGCTAAGTGGCTTCGGCTTCTCGCTGGTATTCCCGGCACTGGGCGTGGAAGCGGTGAACCAGGTTTCGGCAGCCAATCGCGGGGCGGCGGTGGGGGCGTACTCGCTGTTCATCGACCTGTCGCTGGGGATTACCGGGCCACTGGTGGGCGCGGTGGCCTCGGGGTTCGGCTTCGCTTCGATGTTTTTGTTCGCGGCAGCGGCAGCCTGCAGCGGGCTGCTGTTGAGCCTGTATCTGTACCGTCAGGCACGGCGTTTCAGGCAGAGTTGAGTGGGGGCGAAGCGCCCCCACTCCTCGCTTCAGCGGACGTACTGCAACACCACTTCCAGCGGATGACGCATCTGCCGTTCGGTCATGCGCTTGACCTGGCTACGACACGAATAGCCGGTTGCCAGCGCCTCCCCTTGTTTGTCCAGCTTGGTCGCCCAGGATTGCTCGAAGATGGTCCGCGACGTCTGCTGGTTACGTGCCTCGTGCCCGTAGGTACCGGACATACCGCAGCACCCCGTGGCCTCGGTCACCAGCTTCAGGCCCAAGCGCGCGAATAGCTGCTCCCACTGGCGGGTGCTGGCCGGCACGTTGGTTTTTTCGGTGCAGTGGGCCATCAGCCGGAAGCTTGCAGGCTCGGCCTGCCCCTGCTCGGGCAGCACCTCCATCAACCACTCCTGCGGCAACAGCACCTTGGGGCAGCCCTCCAGGCCCGGCACCTTCTGGTACTCCTGGCGGTAGACCAGGGTCATGGCAGGGTCCAGGCCCACCAGCGGCACACCGCAGTCAGCCAGGGCCTTGAGCTGGGTGGCATTGCGGATTGCCGCTTTGGCGAATGCCCCCAAAAAGCCCTGCACGTGCAGCGGCTTGCCATTGGCACTGTAAGGCGCCAGGAATACACGGTGGCCAAGGCGATTGGCCAGCTCGATGAACGCCGCCAGTAGCGGTGTCTCGAAGTAACGGGTGAAGGCATCCTGCACCAGCACGATGCTGCGCTCGCGCTGGGCCGGGGTCAGCTCGCGCAGCGCTGGAACGCTGGCCACACCAACCCGGCAGCGCGTGAGGGTGGACTGGAAGTTGAAGCGACTGATCAGCGGGCTGTCGACCATGCCGACCTTGTCCGCCAGCAACCTGCTGACCCACTTCGACCCCATCACCGCGTTGTACAGCCCAGGTGCATGGGCCAGGTAGGGGATGGTGAACTCCAGCGAGCCTATCAGGTAGTCACGCACCGGGCGCTGGTAGCGGCCGTGGTACAGCTCGAGGAAGCGCGAGCGGAAGTCTGGCACGTTGACCTTGATCGGGCACTGGCCTGCACATGACTTGCACGCCAGGCAGCCGGCCATGGCGTCGTAGACCTCATGGGAAAAGTCCTCCTGGCCCTGGTTGCGTGCCCGGTTGTTGAGCAGCCGCGCCGGCAGCCCTTTGAGCCAGGATGCCTTGTTGCGCGCCGCAGCCAGCACATCGATGTTCGCTGCACCCTGCAGGCGCAGCCATTCACGTATCAACGAGGCGCGCCCCTTGGGCGAATGCTGGCGCTCACGGGTGGCCTTCCACGAGGGGCACATGGCGTCGTTGGGGTCGTAGTTGTAGCAGGCGCCATTGCCGTTGCAGTGCACGGCGCTGTCGAAGTCCTGCCATACACGCTCGTCGATGGTACGGTCGAGGTCGCCCCGCAAGGTCACGCCATCTACCTTGGTCAACCCTTCGGCGCTGTCCGGCGGGGTGCAGATCTTGCCAGGGTTGAGTTGGTTGCGCGGGTCGAAGGCACCCTTGAGGCGCTGCAGAGCCGGATACAGTTCGCCGAAGTACTCCGGCACATATTCCGAACGCAACCCCTTGCCGTGCTCGCCCCACAGCAGGCCGCCGTAGCGTTTGGTCAACGCTGCCACTGCATCGGAAATCGGCTTGACCAGCGCCGCCTGGGCGGGGTCTTTCATGTCCAGAGCCGGGCGTACGTGCAGCACGCCGGCGTCGACGTGGCCAAACATGCCGTAGGCCAGGCCATAGCCGTCGAGCAGCGCGCGGAAATCGGCAATGTAGTCGGCCAGTTGCTCGGGCGGCACCGCAGTGTCTTCAACGAAAGGTTGCGGGCGCACCTCGCCCTCGACGTTGCCCAGCAGCCCCACCGAACGCTTGCGCATGGTGTAGACGCGAGTCACGGCCTCAGCCCCTTCGGCCAGGGTATGGCCCAGGCGCTCGACACTGGTGTCGCGCTGCAGGTGATCGATGAAGGCTTCAACCCGAGCATTGACCTCGGCAGGCTCATCGCCACAGAACTCCACCAGGTTGATACCCAGCGTCGGGCGCTGCGGGTCGGCCGGGAAGTACTCGGCAACGCTATGCCAGACGATGTCCTTCATCGCCAGCATCAGCACCTTGGAATCCACTGTCTCGATCGACAGGGGCTTGTGCGCCATCAGTGCATTGGCATCGCGCAGCGCGTCCATGAAGCTGGTGTAGCGGACGTTGACCAGCACCGCATACTTGGGAATCGGCAGCACGTTGAGCTTGGCTTCGACCACATAACCCAACGACCCCTCGGCGCCACACAGCACGCTGTTGAGGTTGAAACGGCCGTGCTCGTCGCGCAGGTGCGCCAGGTCGTAGCCGGTCAGGCAGCGATTGAGCTTGGGGAAGGTGGCTGCGATCAGCTCGGCCTGGGTTTGCTGGATGTCGCGGGCAGTCCGGTACACCTCACCCACCCGACCGGGGGCCGCACAAGCCTGCTCCAGCGCCGCATCGTCGATCGGCAGGCTGTGCAGGCGCTCACCACCGAGCAGCACGCTGTGCAGTTCCAGCACGTGGTCGCGGGTCTTGCCGTAGGTGCAACTGCCCTGGCCGCTGGCGTCGGTGTTGATCATACCCCCGACGGTAGCGCGGTTGGAGGTGGACAGTTCAGGCGCAAAGAACAGCCCGTGAGGCTTGAGCGCGGCATTGAGCTGGTCCTTGACCACGCCAGCCTGCACTCGCACCCAACGCTCCTGGGCATTGATTTCGAGGATGCTGTTCATGTGCCGCGAGAGGTCGACCACGATACCGTCGGTCAGCGATTGGCCATTGGTGCCGGTACCGCCACCGCGTGGGGTCAGTTTGACCTGCTGGAAGCGTTCTTCGGCCATCAGCGCGGCCACCCGCGCGACATCGTCGGCGTCCAGCGGGAATACCGCCGCCTGGGGCAGGCGCTGATAGATGGAGTTGTCAGTCGCCAGCACGGTACGGGTGGCGTAATCGGCGCTGATCTGGCCACGGAAGCCGCTGTTGCGCAGGGCTTCGAGGAATTCTGGGTAACCGGCGCTTGGCGCAGTGGTCGGCAGTTGGGCGATCATCGAAGGATGGCCTCTTGAAATGGGCTAATTCACGGGATTCCTGTCGCCTTGGCATGGATCGAACCAGGCAAGGATGACGAATGGGCCAATGTTCCTGTAGTTTCGCCCCAGGGGCAAACGGATAATCCTGCCGCTATCAATGACTTTAATGAATGAATTACCGTCACCTGACACCCTCCATGTCATTGCTGCTGGCTTTCGAGGCTGCCGCCCGGCATGAAAGCTACACCCGCGCCGCTGCCGAACTGTCCCTGACCCAGAGCGCGGTCAGCCGGCAAGTGCAGGCGCTGGAACAGCAACTCGGGCTGACCCTGTTCCGCCGCGAAGGCCGCCAGGTACAACTCACCGACGTGGGCCGGCTGTACCAGCGCGAACTCAGCGAGGCGCTGGGCCGCATCCGCAGCGCCACCTTGCAAGCCCTGGCTTACCAGTCCGGGGTCGGCACGCTGCGCTTGGCTACCCTGCCCACCTTCGGCTCCAAGTGGCTGCTGCCGCGCCTGCATGCCTTCTACAGCGCCCACCCGGGCATGCTGGTACACATTCATTCGCGGATCGAAGCGATCAACTTCGATACCAGCGAGATCGATGCCGCCATCGGCGTGGCCAGCCATGACCTGCCGGGGCTTATCTGCCATCGGCTGCATGCCGAGGAGCTGGTGGTGATCCTCCCGCCGCAAGCCGGCAGCGATGCCCAGGCCTGGGACCCGGCACGCATCAGTGCCGAGGTACTGCTCAACGTCGCCAACAATCCTCATGCCTGGGGCGAATGGTTTTCGCACCATGGCCTGGCGCACCGGGCGATGCGCCTGGGGCCGAGCTTCGAGCTGACGTCACACCTGATTCAGGCGGTGCGCGCAGGGATCGGCATCGGCCTGGTGCCGCGGATATTGGTGGACGAGGAGCTGGCCAAGGGCGAACTGTTCAGCCCGGGCACGGCGTTCGCCAGCCAGCGCAGCTATTACCTGATCTACCCCCCACGGAACGAAGCGCTGCCCTCGCTGCGGGCGTTTCGTGGCTGGCTGCTCGAGCAGATCTGAGTGCTTTCTCCCGTCACAGGCCCTGTCGCTGCCAAGGCGACGCAGAAAGCCTCCAGCAATGCCCGCAAAAACGCTGAGGGCAGGCAATGAAAAACCCGATGCCAGCTACCTGACATCGGGTTTCGTTCACCGCCCGCTGCGCTTACTTGGCAACAGTACCGGCTGCTGCGCCGTTGCCCAGCTCGCGGCGTTTGGGCTTGATGATGTAGAACAGGAACATCATCAGCACCCACACTGGAATGGCATATACCGAAACCTGGATGCCCGGGATTTGCAGCATGATGCCCAGGATCAGCACCACGAACGCCAGGCAGATGTAGTTGCCATAGGGGTACCACAGCGCCTTGAACAGCGGCTTCTGGCCGGTGCGGTTCAAATGCTGGCGGAATTTCAGGTGCGAGAAACTGATCATTGCCCAGTTGATCACCAGGGTCGCCACGACCAGTGACATCAGCAGCTCCAGCGCATCATGCGGCATGAAGTAGTTGAGCAGCACGGCGATCAGGGTAACGGCTGCCGACACCAGGATCGAACGCACCGGCACACCACGTTTGTCGACCTTGGCCAGCGCTGCGGGGGCATCGCCTTGCTCGGCCATGCCCAGCAGCATGCGGGCATTGCAGTAGGTACCACTGTTGTACACCGACAGTGCCGCCGTCAGGACCACGAAGTTCAACAGGTGGGCGGCCACATCACTGCCCAGCAGCGAGAACACCTGCACGAACGGGCTGCTGCCGTAGCTGCCGCCAGAAGCATCGATGCTGGCGACCAGGGTATCCCACGGGGTCAGCGACAGCAGGACGACCAGTGCACCGATGTAGAAGATCAGGATGCGGTAGATGACCTGGTTGATGGCCTTGGGGATCACGGTTTTCGGCTTGTCTGCCTCGGCTGCAGTGAAGCCGAGCATTTCCAGGCCACCGAAGGAGAACATGATGAACGCCAGTGCCATGACCAGGCCGCTGACACCGTTCGGGAAGAAGCCATCATGCGCCCACAGGTTGGTCACCGAAGCTTCGGGGCCGCCGCTGCCGCTGGTCAGCAGGTAGGCACCCAGGCCGATCATGCCGACGATGGCGGCGACCTTGATGATGGCGAACCAGAACTCGGCTTCGCCGAACACCTTCACGTTCATGAGGTTGATGACGTTGATCAGCAGGAAGAAGCCTGCTGCCGTGACCCACGTCGGGATCTCCGGCCACCAGTAGTGAATGTACTTGCCGACCGCCGTCAGCTCCGACATGCCCACCAGGATGTACAGCACCCAGCAATTCCAGCCCGACATGAATCCGGCAAAACCGCCCCAGTACTTATGGGCAAAGTGGCTGAACGAACCGGCCACTGGCTCTTCGACGATCATCTCCCCAAGCTGGCGCATGATCATGAAGGCGATGAAACCGCAGATGGCGTAGCCCAGGATCATCGACGGGCCGGCGTATTTCATCACGCCTGCCGAGCCAAGGAACAGGCCGGTACCAATCGCGCCGCCAAGGGCGATCAACTGGATGTGGCGGTTCTTCAGGCCCCGCTTGAGCTCGCCTGAATGCATGTTGTGTTCACTCATGAACGAAGTCACCTGCATTGTTTTTATCTGTGACGGAATCGGACCCACCGCGCTCGTGGCGCAGCGGAATGGGCAAGGTGGTTACCTTGGTTTCTTGAACACAGCCGCTGCCGGAGCGGATCAGCCGGGTGTGAGCAAGAGTGCGCGGTACGCAAGAGGGTCACAGGTAAAACGCGGCGCACTGTATACCCCTGCAAGCGCGCAGGCGTCAACGCGTTGCGTCGTTTCCTCAGAAAAAACGCAGCGATCCTGTGGTAGGAAGCCTAGAAAGGCGGAGTGATCGGCGTACATGGCGCCTCCATTTGTTGTTCTGTCTGCCCGGCTCTGTGGACGGGCTTTTGCGCACGGCAATGGTCGCTATATCAGCGTGGGACGGGGGTTTGAGCAATAGGGTTGACGGGCGCAGGTGGGGTCTTAGGCGGTGGGGCGCGGCAAGATCTGTTTACAGGGAGGGGGGCCGAGTAGAGAAAGCGGGTGAATTCGTATAGTTTTCTTTACAGCGCGGTTCGAAAACTTGCCAGTCGTCCGAAAAAATCTTTTTCTTCAATATCTTGGCGCGCGGTGAGGCGGGTGCGGAGCTGCTGCGGGCGCAGTAGGCCAGGATGCAGGTTGATGTATTGCCTGTCAGCGTTGTTGGGGCTGCTTTGCAGCCCATCGCCGGCAAGCCGGCTTGTATGGTTAGACTTGAAGGGGTGGTGGGACTAAATGCCGGATTCTGACTGTTGACGCAGTACAGACTGTGGGAGACATCGCCCCACCCCTTCCACCAAAGCGCCGATAAAGAATGCATCGTTTGCAAACGACGATAGAAGCAAGCCAGCGCCTCTTGGTGAAAACCCTTCAAGCTCAAAAACCATAACGCGAGGAGCCGCCCATGGCAATGCAGGTAAACAAACTGATCGTGGGTGCGGATGTCGCAAAAGCCGAATTAGTGATTCATCACGATGATCGTGATGAAATTATCAGGCTGAAAAATACCAAGCCCGAAATCAAAAGCTGGCTAAAGCAACAGCCCCTCGGCACTGCAATCGCTGTTGAGGCGACCAATGTCTACCATCTGGACCTGGTTGAGCTAGCCCATGGCTTCGGTTTCGACGTTTATGTCATCGATGGTTTCCAACTGAGCAACTACAGGAAAAGTGTTGGAGGGCGGGTTAAAACTGACCCCTCTGATGCTCGGTTGCTGTCCCGATTTTTGAAAAACGAGGGCGACGATCTTCGTCCTTGGACCCCGCCTCCTGCTGTCTACGGCAAGCTTCAGAGCCTCCTTCGACGCAGAGCTGTCTTGGTGACTGCTCGCACTGCATTAGCTCAGAGCTGGACAAACGAAAGCCTGCTGAAGGCCGCCTTCAAAACCTTCGTAACATCGATAGATCGGCTGGATCAGCTGATACAAAAAAAGATTAAGGAAGTGCTACGAGAGGCTGGGCTGCACGAGCAAGTTGCCCGCTGTCAGGCGGTAGAGGGAATTGGGTTTCTTACCGCTACAGCCCTGGTAATGGCTTTTGTAAGGGGCGAGTTCAAGAGCAGTGATTCGTACATCGCATTCCTGGGAATGGACCTACGGGTTAATGATTCTGGAGAGAAGAATGGACGTCGTCGGCTCACCAAGCGCGGCTGCTCGGAAATCCGTCGTTTGCTGCATAACGCAGCAATGGCGGCCAGCAGGTCGGCCGCTTGGAAAGGGGTATATGAGCAGTACAGAAACAGCGGTAAGGCAACGACCCAGGCGTTGGTAATTCTGGCCAGGAAGCTCGCACGAGTGGCATTCGCCCTGATGAGAAATCAGGACGAATACGTTACCAAAGGCGGGAAAATGGCTTGCTGATAACCATAGAATCTCCCACCTAGACCGCGTTGGGCTTCAGAAGGCCGGCCTGAAGGATGGGGTATTGCCTGTCAGCGTTGTTGGGGCTGCTTTGCAGCCCATCGCCGGCAAGCCGGCTCCCACCTGGACCGCGTTGGGCTTTAGAAAGCCGGCCTGAAGGATGGGGTGGTGCCTGTCAGCGTTGCTGGGGCTGCTGTGCAGCCCATCGCCGGCTAGCCGGCCCACAGGTCACCGCGCAAATCTGAAGATTGCGCGGCCCGGGTGGGAGCCGGCTTGCCGGCGATGGGCCGCACAGCGGCCCCAAGTCGCTTAACTGACGGGCCGTAGCGGATCAGCCACGCGGCTTGCCGCGACCACGCCCTGCCGGCTTGTCACCGTCAGGCTTGGCCGGGCGCTTGCGCATCTCGCTCGGACGCTCAGCAACGGCGCTGCCGCGGCTGCCCTTGCGTGGCGCCTCTTCACGCGGCTGGCGAGCCGGACGCTCGGCAGCCGCGGCATCCTGCGCCGGCCGCAGGCTGCGCACACGCTCGCTACGCCCCATCGGCCGCGTCGACTTGCGCTGCAGGCGCTCCATCTTGTCCTTGGCCTTCAGGTTCATGGCAGGCAGCGCCACCGGCTGCAGGCCCACTTCAGCGGCCAGGATGTCGATTTCGCCCTGGGTCATTTCACGCCAGCGGCCCATCGGCAGATCGGAGTTGAGGAACACCGGGCCGAAACGCACGCGCTTGAGGCGGCTGACCACCATGCCCTGCGATTCCCACAGGCGGCGTACCTCACGGTTGCGCCCTTCCATCACCACACAGTGGTACCAGTGGTTGAAACCTTCACCACCCGGAGCCTTCTGGATGTCGGTGAACTTGGCCGGGCCGTCTTCAAGCATCACGCCCGCCTTCAGGCGTTCGATCATCTCGTCATCGACCTCGCCACGCACACGCACCGCGTATTCGCGGTCCATCTCGTAGGACGGGTGCATCAGGCGGTTGGCCAGCTCACCGTCGGTGGTGAACAGCAGCAGGCCGGTGGTGTTGATGTCGAGGCGGCCAATGTTGATCCAGCGGCCTTCCTTCGGCCGCGGCAGGCGGTCGAACACGGTCGGGCGGCCTTCCGGGTCGTCACGGGTGCAGATCTCGCCATCGGGCTTGTTGTACATGATCACCCGGCGCGTGGCCTCGGCGGCCTCTTCGCGCTTGATCAGCTTGCCGTCGACAGCGATGGCATCGTGCAGGTCGACGCGCTGGCCGAGGGTGGCCTCGACGCCATTGACCTTGATACGGCCCTGGCTGATCCAAGCCTCGACGTCACGGCGCGAACCCACGCCAATGCGCGCCAGCACTTTCTGCAGCTTTTCGCCGGCTGGCGGGGTGATTTCGGTGTTTTGCAGGTCTTGCTCACTCATCTGGGCACCTCCCGGTGTAGGAATGAAAACAGAGATTCTGGCGACGAACGCGCCAAAAGGTCGCGCATCATACGCGCTTCTAACGGGGAACGCACTGGAGCTTAGAGGGTTTTCAGGGGGTGAAGTGGTTTTCTGCCCAGCGGTTTCGTATTGAAAGCCCCGGCCTCATCGCCGGCAAGCCGGTGCCCACCCGACCGCGCAGCGCCTGTGATCTTGGCGCACAAGACTCAGGGCTGCAGCTTACCTTGATCCTCGACCGAGGCCTCTGGCTCTGGCTCTGGCGCATCCTGCTCTGGCAAATCATCGAAATCGGTCTTGAGCCCCTCCTCCATCGCATCCAGTTCCACCAGCAGGCTACGAAAGCTCGTTTTCTCCTCAGGTTCGGCAACCGCCTGCTCGTCGGCCAGGCTGGCATCGGCCAACGCCTGCAAATGCGCTGGCACCGGTGCATCATCCGGGTCGATCGAGGGCGCCGGCTCCATTTCACGCAGCTCGGCCAAGGCCGGCAACTCGTCCAGGCTCTTGAGGTTGAAATGATCGAGAAACGCCTTGGTGGTGGCGAACATCGCCGGCCGCCCAGGTACCTCGCGATGGCCAACCACCCGGATCCATTCACGCTCCATCAGGGTCTTGATGATGTTGCTGTTGACCGCAACACCCCGCACGTCCTCGATCTCGCCGCGGGTGATGGGCTGGCGGTAAGCGATCAAGGCCATGGTTTCGAGCAGCGCACGGGAATAGCGCTGCGGGCGCTCTTCCCACAGGCGGCCCACCCAAGGCGCGAAATTCTCGCGAATCTGCAAGCGATAGCCACTGGCCACTTCCTTGAGCTCGAAGGCCCGACCACTGCAGGATTTGCCGAGCACTTCCAACGCTTTCTTGAATACCTTCGGCTCAGGGCGCTCGGCCTCCTCGAACAGCTCGTACAGCCGTTCGAGAGATTGCGGCTTGCCTGAGGCGAGCAGAAACGCCTCGATCAGCGACGCCAGGTCGCGGGGTTCATTCAGATTCATCAGGTTCTTCGACAGACTCGGCACGCACCCGGACATGGATAGCGGCGAAAGGCTCATTCTGCACCAGTTCGATCAGCGATTCCTTCACCAACTCAAGAATCGCCATGAAGGTGACCACCACACCCAACTTGCCTTCCTCAGCCGTGAACAGTTCGACGAAAGGCACGAAGCCGCCGCCCTTCAGGCGCGCCAGCACTTCGCTCATGCGCTCACGGGTAGACAGCGTTTCACGGGTGATCTGGTGGCTTTCGAACAGATCGTTGCGGCGCATGACTTCGGCCATGCTGACCAACAATTCTTCCAGGCTGACCTGGGGCAACAGCTTGCGCACCTTGGCCTGGGGCGCCTCCAGACGCGGCACCACGACGTCACGGCCAACACGCGGGAGCTCGTCGATGCCTTCGGCTGCAGCCTTGAAACGCTCGTACTCCTGCAAGCGGCGAATCAGTTCAGCACGCGGGTCGCCTTCCTCCTCCTCGACCTCGGCGGAGCGTGGCAGCAACATGCGCGACTTGATCTCGGCAAGCATGGCAGCCATCACCAGGTATTCGGCGGCCAACTCCAGGCGCACGCTTTTCATCAATTCGACATAACCCATGTACTGGCGGGTGATCTCCGCCACGGGGATGTCGAGAATGTCGATGTTCTGCTTGCGGATCAGGTAAAGCAGCAGGTCGAGCGGCCCCTCAAAGGCCTCGAGGATGACCTCCAGTGCGTCCGGCGGAATGTAAAGGTCCACCGGCATCTCGGTCAGGGCTTCGCCGTAGACCAGGGCCAACTGCAATTGCCGAGGCAGTTCGGCTTCGATGGCCGAAGCCTCAGGTAGCTCCATCTGGCTCACGCGTTGACCAGAAAAGGCGTGGGGTCGCCGCAACCTTCGCGGATCAGTTCAGGCTCTTCGCCGGACAGGTCGATGATGGTCGAGGCCTTGAGGTCGCCGAAACCGCCGTCAATCACCAGGTCCACATGGTGTTCCAGGCGCTCGCGGATTTCATACGGGTCGGTCATCGGCTCGGTATCCCCGGGCAGGATCAGGCTCACGCTCATCAGCGGCTCACCCAGCTCAGCCAGCAATGCCAGGGTGATGGCGTGGTCCGGCACGCGCAGGCCGATGGTGCGACGCTTCTCGTGCAGCAACAGCCGCGGCACCTCACGGGTGCCATTGAGGATGAACGTGTAGGGGCCGGGTACGTGGGCCTTGAGCAGGCGGAAGGTACCGGTGTCGACCTTGGCGTAAAGGCCCAGCTGCGACATGTCGCAGCACATCAGGGTGAAATTGTGGGTCTTGTCCAGCCCACGCAGACGCCGAACCCGTTCAATCGCTGCCTTGTCACCGATCTGGCATCCCAGTGCGTAGGCCGAATCGGTCGGGTAGACGACCACACCGCCCTTGCGGATGATTTCCACCGCCTGACGGATCAGCCGCGGCTGGGGGTTTTCCGGATGAATCTGGAAAAATTGGCTCACGAAGTCTTCCTGTTCATATCGCCATAGGTTGTTCATGGCTGAATCGGCGCCACAGAGGTGGCAGATCCTCAGGCAATGGCCGGTAGGCACCGATCTCGCCCCAGGTGCCGGGGCCGTGGAAATCGCTGCCAGCGCTTGCCAGCAGGCCGAACTCACGAGTGAGGATGGACATCGTGCCCACCTGCTCGGCAGGCATCATCCCATTGACCACTTCAAGCGCCTGCCCGCCTGCCTGAATATAGTCGGCAATCAGGCGCCTGCGCTTGCTGCGGGTCAGATCGTAGTGCATGGGGTGGGCCAGGCTCACCCAGGCGTTGGACCGGCGCAAGGTGGCAACGGTTTCCTCGAGCGTCGGCCAATGCAGTTTGACGTCACCCAGCTTGCCGGCCCCCAACCACTTGCGAAACGCTTCACCACGGTCTTTGACGTGGCCCGCGCGCACCAGGTGCTCGGCAAAATGCGGCCGCGCCGGCGCGTTACCGCTGTCGCCCAACGCCTGCTGCACGGCGCGGGCACCCTCGAGGGCACCTGGCATGCCCTTGGCCGCCAGCCGCTTGTCGATTTCCTCGGCTCGCAGCCAGCGGCCACGGTGCAGGGCTTCGATCGCTTCGAGCAACGGCGGGGCATCAAGCGGGAAGTCATACCCCAGCACATGGATGGTCGCGCCCCCCCACGTGCACGAAAGCTCCACGCCGCTGACCCAGCGCATACCCCGTTCGACGCAGGCCTGGCGGGCCTCGGGCAGGCCTTCAAGGGTATCGTGGTCGGTCAGTGCCAAGGTCTGCACCCCGTGCTCATGGGCCCGGGCGACCAGGACCGTAGGCGACAGGGCGCCGTCGGAGGCCGTGCTGTGACAGTGCAGATCAACATTCATGGAGGAGCGCTACCGCTGGATTCGATGTTTGTTATTATGCCGCCACATCCCGATTCTGGCTGCCATTGTGAAACAATTCATCGATTTCATCCCGCTGCTGCTGTTCTTCATCGTCTACAAGCTTGACCCACGCCCCCTGGAAGTTGCCGGGCACAGCTTCGAATTCGGCGGCATCTACAGCGCCACGGCAATGCTGATCATCAGTTCGCTGGTGGTGTATGGCGCGCTGTTCCTGCGCCAGCGCAAGCTGGAGAAAGGCCAGTGGCTGACGCTGGTGGCCTGCCTGGTATTCGGCGGCCTGACCCTGACCTTCCATAGCGAAACCTTCCTCAAGTGGAAGGCGCCGGTGGTCAACTGGCTGTTCGCCTTGGGCTTTGCCGGCAGCCACTTCATCGGCGACCGGGTGTTGATCAAGCGCATCATGGGCCACGCCCTGAGCTTGCCCGATGCCATCTGGACCCGACTGAACGTGGCGTGGATCGCGTTTTTCCTGTTCTGTGGCGCGGCCAACCTGTTTGTCGCTTTCACCTTCCAGGATTTCTGGGTCGACTTCAAAGTGTTCGGCAGCCTGGGCATGACCGTGATATTCCTGGTAGCGCAAGGCTTGTACCTGTCGCGCCACCTGCACGACGACCCTTCTACCTCCAAACCCAAGGATTGACATGCTTTACGCCATCATTGCCAGCGACGTCGCAAATTCCCTGGAAAAACGCCTGGCCGCGCGCCCGGCGCACATCGAGCGCCTGAAGCAGCTGCAGAGCGAAGGCCGCGTAGTGCTGGCCGGCCCGCACCCGGCCATCGACAGCAACGACCCGGGCGAAGCCGGCTTCAGCGGCAGCCTGATCGTCGCCGAGTTCGATTCCCTGAGCGCTGCCCAGGCCTGGGCCGATGCCGACCCGTACATCGCTGCGGGTGTTTACGACCAGGTCATCGTCAAACCCTTCAAGCAAGTCTTGCCCTGATCGATAAATTGTCGGCGTCTGCGGTATCTTTGCCACTGGCGAGCGCGTCAGACGCCGTCGATTTGAATTGAGTGAGTCATGAGCGAGCTGTTACTGATTGATGATGACCAGGAACTCTGCGAGCTGCTCGGCAGCTGGCTGACCCAGGAAGGTTTTGCCGTCCGCGCCTGCCATGATGGCCAGAGCGCGCGCCAGGCATTGGCCGAACATGCGCCGGCAGCTGTGGTGCTCGACGTGATGCTGCCTGACGGTAGCGGCCTTGAGCTGCTCAAACAGTTGCGTAGCGACCACGCTGAACTGCCGGTGCTGATGTTGTCGGCCCGCGGCGAGCCTCTGGACCGCATTCTTGGCCTGGAACTGGGCGCTGATGATTACCTGGCCAAGCCCTGCGACCCGCGCGAACTGACCGCCCGCCTGCGCGCAGTGCTGCGCCGTAGCCACCCGACAGCCACCACGACGCAGGTGGAGATCGGCGATCTGGCCTTCAGCCCTGTGCGCGGGGTGGTCAGCATCGATGGCCGCGAGATGACCCTTACGCTGTCTGAAAGCCGCATCCTCGAAGCCTTGCTGCGCCAGCCTGGCGAGCCGCTGGACAAGCAGGAGCTTGCGCAAATCGGCCTTGGCCGCAAGCTGACCCTTTACGATCGCAGCCTGGACATGCATGTCAGCAACCTGCGCAAGAAGATCGGCCCCCACGCCGACGGCCGCCCGCGCATCGTCGCACTGCGTAGCCGCGGCTACTACTACAGTCTCTGAGCTGCAAGCTTCAAGCTGCAAGCTGCAAGAAAAAGCCCGGCGTGCGCGCTCGCTCTTGCTCTTGCTCTTGCTTGAAGCTTGCAGCTCGCAGCTCAAAGCCCCTTCTTTACCCAGCCTTTACCGTTCGCTGACCGCGCCTGACCTTGATCTCCCTAAACTGAGCTCATCCGGTAACCACCGGCCCATGACAGGAGAGACACCATGCGCAAGACCTTGATCGCCCTGATGTTCGCCGCTGCCCTGCCGACCGTGGCCATGGCCATGCCCGACGGCGGCCCGCGTCACGACGGCCCGCATCATCGCGGTGACGCGCCTTTCGCCCAACTGGACCTGAGCCGCGACCAGCGCCAGCAGATTGGCAAGCTGATGGGCGAGCAGATGAAAAACCGCCACGACATCACCGAACGCTACCTGGCCAAACTGCCAGCAGCAGACCAGAAAGCCATGAAGGACGAACTCAAGGCCAGCCGCGACAAGACCGACAGCCAGGTCCGCGCCCTGCTCAAGCCAGAGCAGCAAAAGAAGTTCGACGAACTGCAGAAAGCCCGCGAAGCACGCAAGGCTGAATGGAAGGAATTCCAGGCCTGGAAAGCTGAAAAAGCCGCCAAGGCCCAGTAAGCTGTCCCACCCATGCCCGGCCCGCCCCCAAGCGGGCCGGGCTTTTCCCGTTTAGGAGGTGCTCTTGCGTTCTCTGTTCTGGCGCATCCTGGCCAGTTTCTGGCTGGCTATCACCCTGGTCGCAGGCCTGTCGATCCTGCTGGGCCACATGCTCAACCAGGATGCCTGGATACTCAGCCGCCACCCCGGCCTCAGTACCCTCGCCAGCCGTTGGGTCAAGCACTATGAACACGAAGGCCTGGCGTCGGCCCAGCATTTCCTCGAACGTCGCAAGCAGCGCTTCAAGATCGATGTACAGGTACTCGACGACAGTGGCCAGGCGGTGGTGCCCGGTACCTTCCCGCGCCGTGCCGCAGCCTTCGAGGCGCGCCAGCGCAATGACGAGCGGCACCTGCCGTGGCGTCGCCTGACCGAGGAGTACACCAGCCCCGAGAGCGGCGAGACGTACCTGCTGATCTACCGAATTCCACACCCGGAACTGGATGCCTGGCACCGCGAGAGCCTGCTCTGGCCGTTGAGTGCCTTGGGTATAGCCCTGGTGGTGCTGACCCTGTTCAGCCTGCTGGTGACCCTGTCCATCACCCGCCCTCTGAGCCGCTTGCGCAGTGCCGTGCACGACCTTGGCCAGGCCAGCTACCAGCAGAACAGCCTGGCGCGCCTGGCTGCACGGCGCGATGAGTTCGGCGTGCTGGCCAAGGACTTCAACAAGATGGGCGCCCGCCTGCAGAGCCTGATCGGTAGCCAGCGCCAGTTGCTGCGCGACGTTTCCCACGAACTGCGCTCACCGCTGGCACGCCTGCGCATCGCCCTGGCGCTCGCCGAACGGGCTGAAGCCGAGCAACGCCAAGCCTTGTGGCCGCGCCTGACCCGCGAATGTGACCGCCTGGAGGACCTGATCAGCGAGATCCTCACGCTGGCCCGGGTCGATGCCGAACAGTCTCACGCCGAAACGGTCGACCTCAACGCCCTGCTGGGCAGCGTGCGCAAGGACGCACAGCTCAGCGCGCCAGAGCAGGACGTTCGGCTGGAGGCGCAACCAGGCTTGACCTTGCAAGGCTGGCCAACGCTGATCGAACGTGCCGTTGACAACCTGCTGCGCAATGCCTTGCGCTTCAACCCACAGGGGCAGCCGATCGAAGTGCGCGCCGGGCGCGAGCAGGGGCGCATCGTCGTGAGTGTGCGTGACCATGGGCCTGGGGTGTCTGCCGAGCACCTGGCGCAGCTGGGTGAGCCCTTCTTCCGTGCCCCCGGGCAGGAAGCAGCGGGGCATGGCCTGGGGCTGGCGATTGCGCGCAAGGCGGCGGAGCGCCATGGCGGGAGCCTGGTACTTGCGAACCACCCACAGGGTGGTTTTGTCGCGCGCCTGGAGTTGCCGCTGGAAGTGGAGGTTGGCAGCTGAATTCAGCGCTCCCGCACCAGTGGGAGCAGCTGCCTTACCCAATGTCTAAACGTTGACGCAAACCACCTTGTGGGGGCCTGCTTGCCGGCGATCAAGCCACAGCGGCCCTGGCGTTACTGGCCCCAGGCGCTGACGAACTCGGCGGTTTGCAGCACTGGCGCCGTACGCGGCTCGGCCAGCGGCGTGCCGACATACAGGTAGCCGATCAACTCTTCGTTCTCGCCCAGCCCCAAGCCCTTGTGCACATGGGCATCGAAGGCCATGTCGCCGGTACGCCACACGGCACCGATGCCTTGGGCATGCGCGGCAATCAGAATGCCATGCGCGGCACAGCCAGCGGCCAGGCGCTGTTCTGACATCGGCACCTTGTAGTGCTCCTGCAGCTTGGCGATCACCACGATCAGCAGCGGCGCACGCAACGGCATGGCGCGGGCCTTGTCCAGCGCAGCCTGGGTGGCATCGCCCTTGTTCTGCACCGCTTCGGCAAACAGCTCGCCGAGCTTGTCGCGGCCCTGGCCTTCGATGGTCAGAAAGCGCCATGGCCGCAGCTGGCCGTGATCGGGCGCGCGCAGCGCAGCCTGGAACAGCGCCTCGCGCTGGGCGGCATTGGGCGCAGGTTCAGTCAGGCGTGGCACGGATACACGGTTGAGCAATGCGTCGAGAGCCTCCATCGGCTACCCTCCTGGCAGTTGAATGTGCGGCCATTCTCAAGCTGCAAGCCACAAGCTGCAAGCGCCACGCAGAAGCCACCCGGTGCACACTGCCATTTCTGCCTGCGTGCAGCTCTCGGCTTGCAGCTGGCAGGCCCATAGGTAGAATGGCGCCCCTCCGTTCAAAGTCAGAGCAGATCACATGGCGTTGCCGACCTTAAGGATCATTGGTTTCATCATCGGCATCTTCCTGATCACCCTGGCGGTCAGCATGGTCGTACCCATGGCGACGCTGGTGATCTTCGAACGTACCGGCGACATGCCGTCGTTCCTCTGGTCAAGCCTGATCACCTTCGTCGCAGGCTTGCTCCTGATCGTCCAAGGCCGTCCGGAGCATGTGCACCTGCGTCCGCGCGACATGTACCTGCTGACCGTCAGCAGCTGGCTGGTGGTAGGCGTATTCGCCGCCCTGCCCTTCCTGCTGACCCAGCACATCAGCTACACCGACGCCTTCTTCGAAAGCATGTCCGGCATCACTGCCACGGGTGCCACCGTGCTCAGCGGGCTGGATACCATGTCGCCGGGCATCCTGATGTGGCGCTCGATGCTGCACTGGCTCGGCGGTATCGGCTTCATCGCCATGGCGGTGGCGATCCTGCCGCTGCTGCGCATCGGTGGCATGCGCCTGTTCCAGACCGAATCGTCCGACCGCTCGGAAAAGGTCATGCCGCGCTCACACATGGTCGCCAAGTCTATCGTCGGGGTGTACGTCTGCTTCTCGGTGCTTGGCGCCCTGGCCTTCTGGTGGGCCGGCATGAAGCCGTTCGACGCCATCAACCACGCCATGTCAGCCATTTCCACCGGGGGGTTCTCCACCTCTGACCAGTCCCTGGCCAAGTGGGACATCCCTGCCGTGCACTGGGTCGCGGTGGTCGTGATGATTCTGGGCAGCCTGCCCTTCGCCTTGTACGTGGCCACCTTGCGCGGCAACCGCAGGGCGCTGATTCGCGACCAGCAGGTCCAGGGGCTGCTTGGCTTGCTGGTGGTCACCTGGCTGGTGCTGGGCACCTGGTACTGGGTCACCACCAACCTGCCTTGGCTCGATGCCTTGCGCCACGTTGCGTTCAACGTGACCTCCGTGGTCACCACCACCGGTTTCGCCCTGGGCGATTACAGCCTGTGGGGCAATTTTTCGCTGATGCTGTTCTTCTACCTGGGCTTCGTCGGTGGCTGCTCTGGTTCGACCGCCGGCGGTATCAAGATCTTCCGCTTCCAAGTGGCCTACATCCTGCTCAAGGCCAGCCTCAACCAGTTGATCCATCCACGTGCGGTGATCAAGCAGAAATACAACGGCCATCGCCTGGACGAAGAGATCGTGCGCTCGATCCTGACCTTCTCGTTCTTCTTCGCGATCACCATCTGCGTGATGGCGTTGCTATTGTCGCTGCTGGGCGTGGACTGGATGACCGCACTGACCGGCGCCGCGGCAACCGTTTCAGGCGTCGGCCCGGGCCTGGGTGAAGTGATCGGCCCGGCAGGCAACTACGCCATGCTGCCGGACGCTGCCAAGTGGATTCTTGCCGGCGGCATGCTGCTCGGCCGCCTGGAGATCATCACGGTGCTGGTGCTGTGCATGCCGGCGTTCTGGCGTCACTGACCGCCTCGGGGTCCGCGCCCAGACGGGCGCGGTACTCGCTGGGGGTAACGTCGAACCAGCGGCGGAAGGCCCGGTAGAAGTTGCTCGGGTCAGCGAACCCCAACAGGTAGGCGGTTTCCAGCAAGGTCATGCCGGGCTGGGCGAGGTACTGCTCGGCCAGCTCACGACGGGTGTCGTCCAGCAATGCCTGAAAGCTGGTGCCCTCCTCCTGCAGGCGGCGCTGCAGCGTGCGCTGGGACAGGTGCAGCGCCTGGGCCAGGGTTTCCCGCTTCGGTTCGCCCTGAGGCAGGATGCGGCATAGCACCTGGCGCACCCGGTGGGTCACCCGGCTTTCAGAGAAGCGTGCCAGGTATTCCCCGGCAAACCGGTCGTGCAGAATGGCCATGGCCTCATTGGCGGTAGGTAGCGCAGCTTCCATGTCGGCGCGCTCGAACACCAGCGCATCGTGGGGCGCACCGAACACCAGCGGGGAATGGAAAGCCACCTTGTAGGGCTCGACGTCCTTGGGTTGAGGCCCCTGGATCAGTACCCGCCGCGGCTGGATGGGTCGCCCGCTGAGCCACTTGCACAGCGCCAGCGCACAGGCCAGCGAAGCCTCCGCACTGTGCCGCGTCGGCGGCAGGTGATCACCGTGCACGGTGAGGATCAGCGAATACCCCTCAGGCCCCAGGCGGAAGCTCAGATCGGAGCTTTCGGCGATGATGCGCTGGTAGCGCACCAGGCGCTCGAAACCTTCGGCCAAGGTGCGGCTGGACATCAACGCGTAGCCCACCACATGGAACGAAGCCGGCCTGACCACCCGTGCCATGTTCAGGCCAATCGCTTCATTGCCCGACAGCTCTACAGCCAGTTGCCAAAGGCGGGTCATGGCATCCTGCGGGAAGCGCGCATCGGGGTCGTCGAGGGCAGCGAAATCCAGGCCGAGCTGCTCGAACATGGCCGGGCAATCGAGCCCTTCCAGCTCGAGCGCCTTCACAATCCCTGATGCCCAGCTGGCTGACGTGGTTCTCTCGCTCATGACAGGCTTCTTATGCTCACCGCTTCATGCGGTTAACCCCAAGGATACTCATTTGGCGCCTATTGTCACTGGTAGGCTCCGCCAATGACTCTAGACTCGATTCAGGCTCCACGCCGTGTATCCTGTCAAAAAGTGTCAATCCTGGAGCACTGCCCATGAACAGCTCAGCGCAGTTTCGCAGTTTTGCCGAGTTCTACCCCTATTACCTGGGGGAGCACAGCAACCCCACCTGTCGGCGCCTGCACTTCGTCGGCACCAGCCTGGTGATCGCCCTGCTGGCGTACACCATCGCCAGCGGCAAATGGCTGCTGCTATTGGCGGTGCCGGTGTTCGGCTATGGGTTTGCCTGGGTCGGGCACTTCTTTTTCGAGAAAAACCGGCCAGCGACCTTCAAGCATCCGCTGTACAGCCTGATTGGCGATTTCGCCATGTTCCGCGACATTCTGCTGGGCAGGATCAGCCTCTAGTTGCCCGGGCGGCTGTCACGCAGGTTCGCGCAACGCCGCCACGCCCTCTGCCTGCCGTAGCTGGGCGTCGGCCAACCGGTACAGCTCGATGCTGCCATCCCAATGCTCGATCAGCGCAGTGCAGGACTCCACCCAATCGCCACAGTTGAGGTAATCCACGTTCCCGACCTTGCGGATTTCGGCATGGTGGATATGCCCGCACACCACCCCGTGAAAGCCACGACGGGTGCACTCATGGGCAATGGCATCCTCGAAATCGCTGATGAAGTTCACCGCACCTTTGACCTTGTGCTTGAGGTAGGCCGAAAGTGACCAATAACCATACCCGTAGCGGGCCCGCCAATGGTTGAGCCAGCGGTTGAGCACCAAGGTGCATTCATAGGCACGATCGCCAAGGAACGCTAGCCAGCGGTGGTAGCGGGTAATCACATCGAACTGGTCACCATGGATCACCAGCAACCGACGGCCATCGGCCGTGAGGTGCTCAGCCTCGTCCACCAGGTGGATGTTGCCCAGAACCAGCCTGGAGTAGCGCCGCAGGAACTCATCATGGTTGCCCGTCACGTAGATCACCTCGGTGCCGCGTTTGCTCAGGGTCAACAAACGGCGGATCACATTGGTGTGGGCCTGGGGCCAGTAGATACCGCCACGCAGCTTCCAGCCATCGATGATGTCGCCGACCAGGTAGAGACGGTCGGCCTGGTAGCCCTTGAGGAAGCGCGACAGGTGTTCGGCCTGACAGTCGCGGGTGCCCAGGTGCACGTCAGAGATCCACAGGGTGCGTACGCGCTGCTTGCGCGACGGGCGAGAGAGTTCGGCATGGGTCATGGGGCGGGCTCCGGCGCTGTTTGCTGGAGACTGGCATCGGTACATGACAGGCTGGTGGCAGCGATGTGACCGGTGCTGAGCAGCCAGGATTGATGCACAATGGCGCTCTGCCCTGCGAGGACCCACCATGGCCGCCGGCCCGATTCTTTCCCTTCGCCACTACCGCGATGACGTGATCGCTCACAGCCACGACCACCCACAGTTGGTGTTCGGCCTGCGCGGCCGGCTGGATTTCGAGGTACAAGGGCACGGGGCGCGGATCGACCGTCAGGGCCTGATCGTGGTGCCCGCCGGTGCCCACCATACCTGTGGCAGCGATACTGGCAGCCACTGCTTGGTGCTCGATGTACCGAGCGACCATTGGCTGGACGAGCAACTCGGCGAGCATGCCGACGCCAGCCGCCGGCTGCTGGACCGCTCTGGCGCGCTGGGCCTGGACCCTCGCCAACAGCAACTGGTGGACTGGCTGGCGGCAAGCCCGGTGGACGACCCGCTGATCGCCCGCCAAGGCGCAGCGCTGTTGCTGGCCTGCCTCAACCCTGCGGCGTCGGCCAATGTCACACCCAGCCATCGCCTGCCTTACGCCGCTTTCGACAGCCACATCGAGCAGCATGCAGCCTACCCGCTGCAGGTCGCCGACCTGGCGCGCATCGCCGGATTGTCCAGTGCGCGGCTGCATGCGCGATTTACGGCCGAGTGCGGCATGACGCCAATGGATTACATCCGCCAGCGGCGCTTGCTCAAGGCGCGCGAGCTGGTTACCCAGACATTGCTGCCGATGGGAGAGATTGCCGCGCAGGTGGGGTACAGCTCACAAAGTGCGTTTTCGGCGGCGATGCTGCGCATGTTCGGATGCGTGCCGAGTGCATTGCGACGAGAATCTGGCGACAAACCACGCTAGGGTGGCGACAGACCGGGCTTGGCAGCGGCTTTACACTGTGCCTGCCCCGGCCTGTGGGGTAACCGCACGACAAGGCCGGGCCTGACCAGAAGGATTTCAAAGGACCACCATGAACCACCGTACCGCCCTGGGCGCCCTGCACATCGGCGCACTGTTCTTCGGCCTGACCGGCGTCTTTGGCAAACTGGCCGCCAGCGCGAGCCCAGCCATCATCGTCTTCGGCCGTGCCGCCTTTGCCGTGCTTGCCCTTGCGCTGTTCGCCAGCATCGCCGGCCCAGGCTGGCAGCGCCTGCGCAGCCAGGACGTCCAGCGCCTCTTGCTGGGCGGTGTGCTACTGGCCGGCCACTGGGTCAGCTTCTTCATCGCCGTCAAAGTCGGTGGCGTGGCTATCGCCACCCTGGGCTTCGCCAGTTTCCCGGCATTTACCGTGATGCTCGAAGGGCTGCTGTTCCGTGAACGCATCCGCCGCAACGAAGCGCTGCTGGTGTTGCTGGTGAGTATCGGCCTGGTGCTGGTGACGCCCTCTTTCGACCTGGCCAGCGACGCCACGGGCGGGCTGCTATGGGCCCTGCTTTCCGGCCTGCTGTTTTCGCTACTGTCGCTGACCAACCGGGCAGGCTCCGGGCGCTTGCCTGCCGTTCAGGCAGCGCTGTGGCAAAACCTCGTGGTCGGCCTGTGCCTGCTGCCGTTCGCTGCGCAGGGCCTGGGTACGGTAGAGCCCATGGATTGGCTGTGGATCGCCCTGCTGGGGGTTTTCTGCACGGGCGTCGCCCATAGCCTGTTCGTCGCCAGCCTGGCGGTGATCAAGGCACGTACTGCCGCGTTGGTTTTCGGCATGGAACCGATCTACGGCATCGCTGTTGCCTGGATGGTGTTCGCCGAAACCCCAACCCTGCGCATGCTGCTGGGCGGTGCACTGATCATCTTCGCCATCGTGCTCTCCAGCCGCCTTGCCGCCGAGCAGCCGCCCAGGCCACGCACCGTGGCCGAGGGCGCCTGATCAGCGGTCGTTGTGCCCAAGGTCGCGCTGCGGGTCGATCTGGTCACGCACACGCTGCTTGAGCACCTTGGCCTCAGGGAAGCCACCGTCAGCCTTGCGCTCCCAGATCTGCACGCCATTGCAAGTGATGCGGAAAGTACCGCCGGTAGCAGGCTCCAGCACCACCCTGGCCAGGTCATCGGCGAAGGTGCTGAGCAGTTCCTGGGCGAGCCAGGCGGCGCGCAGCAGCCATTGGCACTGCGTGCAATAGGTGATGATGATTTCCGGCTTGTTGTCGGCCATGGTGCGCTTTCTCCAGGTAATGGCCGCTTATACTAGCGGTCTTTAGCCCCCTGTTTGAGACTCACGATGCGCCGCCTGCTGTTCTGCCTCCTGCTGACGCTCAGCTCCTTCACCGTGCTCGCCGAGGCGGCACGCCCCAAGGTCGGTTTGGTACTCTCCGGGGGCGCCGCCCGTGGCCTGGCCCACATCGGCGTGCTCAAGGCCCTGGAGGAACAGGGCGTGCGCATCGACGCCATCGCCGGCACCAGCATGGGCGCTGTGGTTGGCGGCCTGTATGCGTCCGGCTACAGCGTCGAGGAGCTGGAAAAGCTCGCCACCACGCTGGACTGGCAGGAAGCCTTGTCCGATGCCCCACCGCGCAAGGACGTGCCCTTCCGGCGCAAGCAGGACGACCGCGACTTTCTGGTCAAGCAGAAGCTGAGTTTTCGAGACGACGGCAGCCTCGGCCTGCCACTGGGCGTGATTCAAGGCCAGAACCTCGCACTGCTGCTGGAAAGCAAGCTGGCCCACACCGCCGATACCCGCGATTTCGACAAATTGCCGATACCGTTCCGCGCCGTGGCAACCGACATCGCCAGCGGCGAGAAAGTGGTATTCCGCCGCGGCCACCTGCCCCAAGTGATCCGCGCCAGCATGTCGATCCCGGCGGTATTCGCCCCGGTCGAGCTTGATGGGCGCCTGCTGGTCGATGGCGGCATGGTCGACAACATACCCGTGGATGTCGCCCGGGACATGGGCGTTGACCTGGCCATCGTGGTCGATATCGGCACCCCGCTGCGTGACCGCAAACAACTGGCCACGGTGGTGGACGTACTCAACCAGTCCATCACGCTGATGACCCGGCGCAATTCCGAAGAGCAGCTGGCCAGTTTGCACAGAGATGACATCCTCATCCAGCCACAGCTGGCCGCGTTCGGCGTCACCGACTTCGGCCGCGCGCGCGACATGATCGAAGCCGGCTACCGCGCAACCCGCCTGCTCGACCCTCGCCTGGCGGCCCTGCGCCAGCCTGAAGGGGATGCCGAACTGGCCATGGCACGCTCACCACGCCAACGCACCCCGGTGATCACCGCCATCAAGGTGGAGAACGACTCCAAGGTCAGCGATGACGTGATCCGCTATTACATCCGCCAGCCGATCGGCGAGCCGCTGGAGCTCGACCGGCTGCAAACCGACATGGGCACCTTGTATGGCCTGGACTACTTCGACCGCGTGCAATACCGCGTGGTCCACAAAGGCAACGACAACACCTTGGTGATCAACGCCCGCGGCAAGCGCGGCGGCACCGATTACCTGCGCCTGGGCCTGAACCTGTCGGATGACCTGCGCGGGGACAGTGCCTTCAACCTGGGCGCCAGCTATCGGGTCAACGGTATCAACCAACTGGGCGCCGAGTGGCTGACGCGCGCGCAGATCGGGGACAAGCAAGAGCTTTACAGCGAGTTCTACCAGCCACTTGACGTGGGTTCACGCTACTTCATCGCCCCTTATCTGGACTTCGGCTCGCAGAATATCGAAGCCACCCTGGACAGCGATCCGATAGCCGAATACCGCCTCGAACGCTATGGCTTTGGCCTCAACATCGGCCGCCAGATCGGCACCTATGGCGAAGTGCGCCTGGGTGCGGGCAAGGCCTGGGGCGAGGCCGAGGTGCGCATCGGCGAACAGGACCTGCCCAAGCTCAGTTTCAACGAAGGCTTCTACGAGCTGAAATACTCGTTCGACACGCTCGACAATGTGTACTTCCCGCACAGTGGCGAGAACATAGGCCTGACCCTGCGCAAATACGACAAATCGCTGGACTCGGACGCGGACTACCGCCAATGGATGTTCAATCTGGACAAGGCATTGAGCAGCGGGCCGAACACGCTGGTGCTCGGTGGGGGGTATGGTCGCACGCTCGACGACACCGAGGTGGTGACGTCGAGCTTTGTGCTTGGCGGGGCACGGCAACTGTCCGGCTTCCGCCAGGACTCGGTATCCGGGCAGAACGTGAGCCTGCTGCGCATGGTCTATTACCGCCGCCTCACGCCGCGCTCTTATCTGCCGCTGGACTTTCCACTCTACATCGGCGGGTCCCTGGAGCGCGGGCGGGCGTGGAACAATGACAATGAGTTCGACAGTGGCTACATCAATGCCGCCAGTATCTTCCTGGGGCTGGACACGCCCCTGGGGCCGCTGAGCCTCAGCTATGGCGCTAACACCGCGGATGAGCAGGCAATCTACTTGAACCTGGGGAACACGTTCTAAGCCTGAAGGCCGAATCGGGCCTCAGGACTTTTCCAGGTTGGCCAGAATCTTTGCATGCACGCGCATGCACACGTCCAGGTCAGCCTCATCAACCCCGGTGAACAATTCCAGGCGCAAGGCATTGGCGATGGTTTCGATCTGCTCGATCAGCGGCTTTGCCGGAGGACACAGCTGGATCTTCTTCGCCCGCCGGTCCTCAAGCACCGCCTGGCGTCGAACCAGGCTCTGGCTTTCCAGGCTGTCCAGCAGACGCGCCAAGGTCGGGCCTTCAACGCCGACGCTTTTGGCCAGCTCGCGCTGGGTAGGCGCTTCTTCGAAACGAGCCAGGTGCAGCAACACCAGCCAGCGCGCCTGGGACAGGTTGAGCCCGGCCAAGCGGCGATCCAGTTCGGCGCGCCAGCCACGGGACATCTGGGCCAGCTGCATGCCGAAACGGTGTTGGTTGTCGGTCAGGGGCATAAACAACTCATTGACTAGAACTAATTATTAGTCAGCTAACCATGCCCCGGGCCATCAGGCAAGGCTGCCCCGCCCGGAAATGTCTGAAAGTCGTCAAAAAGGATGACATTGATCAGTGGATGTCCGAAATGTCTTCCATCATCAAAGCTCGAACTCAGCTGCCAGCGCAGCACGCACGCAGTACAACACCCCTTCGGGCAGGCGCGCGCCGAACAGCGGAGCGATGGCCGAAACCGGCGGCAGCTCGCCTTCGCCATCGAGGAAGGCATCCTGCACCTCCATCAGCAAGTCTTCTGGCAGGTCCAGCGCCTGGTCCAGGCTCAGCTCCTGACGGCCGATAGCTTCGGCCAGCAGGCTGTAGACGTTCTTTTCGCTGCAATTGAGCTGGCCGGCGATTTGCGCCGGGGTCATGCCGGCACGGGCCAGGCTGACCAGTTCGTGGCGCAGATCGAGTACCACCTTGGGCGCCTCCGTGGTGCCACCGGCGTCATTGAGCACTTCGAGGAAGGCCTGCCCGTAGCGCTCCAGCTTGCGCGCACCCACGCCGCTGACCTGGGCCATGTCGCTGAGGCTGGTAGGCTGGCTACGCAGCATCTCCAGCAGCGTGGAGTCCGGGAAGATGACATAAGGCGGCACGCTGTGCTCTTCGGCCAGCTTGCGGCGCAACGTGCGCAGCGCGTCCCACAGTTCGCGCTCCTCGGCGCGCACCAACTGGCTGGCCGGGCTGCCGCCGCCCGAGGACGTTTTCGCCACGGTCTGGGGCTTTAGGTCGCGACGCAACTGCAAGGTCACTTCGCCGCGCAGCAGCGGCCGGCAGCTGTCGGACAGGCGCAGGCCACCGTAGCCTTCCAGGTCGATGTCGACCAGGCCGCGCGCCACCAACTGGCGGAACAGCGAGCGCCATTCGACCTCGGCCATCGCCTTGCCAACACCAAACACCGACAGTTTCTCGTGGCCGAAATTGCGCACCTTTTCGGTATCCTTGCCAAGCAGCACATCGATCAGGTGGCCGACACCATACCGCTGGCCGGTACGGAACACCGCCGACAGCGCCTGGCGCGCAGGCTCAGTGGCGTCCCAGGTCTGGACCTGGTCGACGCAGTTGTCGCAATGCCCGCACGGCTGTTCGAGGACTTCATCGAAATAGGCCAGCAACGCCTGGCGGCGACAACGGGTTTCCTCGCACAGCGCCAACATGGCATCGAGCTTGTGTTGCTCGACGCGCTTGTGGCGCTCGTCCCCGTCGGAGTTCTGCAGCATCTGCTTGAGCATCACCATGTCCTGCAGGCCGTAGGCCATCCAGGCATCGGACGGCAAGCCATCCCGGCCGGCACGCCCCGTCTCCTGGTAGTAAGCCTCGAGCGACTTGGGCAGGTCGAGGTGGGCGACGAAGCGCACGTTGGGCTTGTCGATGCCCATGCCGAAGGCGATGGTGGCGACCATGATCAGCCCTTCCTCGTTGAGGAAGCGATGCTGGTTGGCCGAACGGGTTTCAGCAGCCAGGCCGGCGTGGTACGGCAGCGCCGGGAAGCCTTGGGCGCACAGGTAGGCGGCGGTCTCATCGACCTTCTTGCGTGACAGGCAGTAGACGATGCCGGCATTGCCGCGGCGCTCGCCGAGGAAGGCCATCAACTGCTTGCGCGGCGACTCCTTGGGCACGATGCGGTAGAAGATATTGGGCCGGTCGAAGCTCGACAGGAACCGCTCGGCGCCCTGCAGGTGCAGGCGCTGGACGATTTCCTCACGGGTACGCATGTCGGCGGTGGCGGTAAGGGCGATGCGTGGCACATGCGGGAAAAGCTCGGCCAACTGGCCCAGTTGCAGGTATTCGGGGCGGAAGTCGTGGCCCCATTGCGAAACGCAGTGGGCCTCGTCGATGGCGAACAGGGAAACGTCCAGGCCGCGCAGGAAATCCAGCATCCGCGGCTGCACCAGGCGCTCAGGCGCCAGGTACAGCATCTTCACTTCACCGCGGCGCAGCCGCCCGGCCAGATCACGCTGCTGTTCGGCACTGAGGGTGGAGTTCAGGGCCGCGGCCGCGACCCCGAGTTCATCGAGCGTGGCGACCTGATCGTCCATCAGCGCGATCAGCGGCGACACCACTACGGTCAGGCCCGGGCGCAATAACCCCGGCACCTGGAAACACAGCGACTTGCCGCCGCCGGTGGGCATCAGCACCAGGGCATCGCCACCATTGGCCACGCATTCGATGATTGCTGCCTGGCGCCCACGGAAACTGTCGTAGCCGAAGATATCCTTGAGAACGCGCTGAGCCTGTTCGAGCATGTGCAACTCCACAAATCGCCGTACCATCCTGGACACAGGCTGGACGAAAAACCCGCTCCGCACACGCCAAATGCGTAAGCGGCTTTTGCCAGAAGCCGGGGAAACCCGCCCCTGGGTGAAAAACCGCGAAGTATACCCCAGTGCCAGCCTGTACAGGATGCCCGGTGACAGATGTTCCCTTTGCCCCGCCATCGCCGCAAGGTGCTAGAATTCACTATCGTTTATTCCCCAAGGTAGCCCTGTAATGTCCTTCGCCGAGCAACTGACCCGCCTGCAAGCCTTCCTCGACGCCGACGAGCTGCACGAAGAAGCGCTGGACTACGTCGCCGCCCACGGCTACCTGACCGCGCTGTCGATCTGCTCGGAAGACGTCCCCGAGCGTGAATGGATCGACGCGCTGTTCGCCGAAGAGCCTCATTACGCCAGCGATGCCCAGCGCACCGAGATCGAAGCTACCTTGGTGGCACTGAAGGGCCACATCGCCCGCCAGCTGGCCAGCGACGAAGAATTCGACCTGCCGTGCGACCTGGACCTGACCGACGAGCCGGACGACTCCGACCTGCGCGGCTGGTGCATCGGCTTCATGGAAGGCGTTTTCCTGCGTGAAGAGGCCTGGTTCGAGAACGCCGAAGAAGAAGTCAGCGAGATGCTGCTGCCGATCATGGTCGGTTCGGGCCTGTTCGACGAGCAACCGGAGTTCGCCGACATCGCCAGCAACGCCAACCTGCAGGACGACATGATCGTGCAGATCCCAGAGGCGCTGAGCGCGTTGTTCCTGCTGCTGCACGCGCCTGACGAGAAGCCTGCGCTGCTCAAGCCCCGCCACCACTGAGTCGGCTGTGCGCTACCTGCTGCTGGCCATCGGCTGGCTCAGCGTTGCGCTGGGGGTGCTGGGGATCTTCCTGCCGGTGTTGCCCACCACCCCTTTTCTGCTGCTGGCGGCGGCCTGCTTCGCCCGCAGCTCGCCACGCTTTCATCACTGGCTGGTCAACCACCCCACCCTGGGGCCGTGGATCCGTGACTACCTGAGCGGTGAAGGTATCCCCTTGAAGGGCAAGGTGTACGCCATCGGCCTGATGTGGGCGAGCATCGGCCTGTCGTGCTTCCTGGTACCCCTGTTTTGGGCGCGGGCATTCATGCTGACCAGTGCGGTGCTGGTCAGCCTGTACATCCTGAAGCAGAAGACGTTGCGCAAACCTGACTGAATTGGCCCTGTTGCCAACGGGTACTTCCTGTTGATTAATTGTTGCCGTTTATTTTCACTGCAACAATTACAAATATATATTAGCGACAATTCCTACATCATTTTAGGACGCCAAAATCTGCACTAAGATTCAGTTCCCCGTTAGTGTTAGGTCCACAGCTAAAACATGGACACTAACAGTGCGCGAGGATTACCAATGCCAGATAAAACGAGGCGTTGCACTGAAACGGACGATTCGAACACTCCTCCTTACGACGTAACCGAGCGCCGAGCAAATCTGCTGCTCAAACAGGCGGTGTGGGGCGATCCCCCCTCATCGGCTCAAGGCGCTTCAGCGGGCCCTGAAATCAACGTGTGCGGCTATCCAGCCGACCCGCAATTCCAGCTGAGGGGCGGCCACAGCAACCTGATGGTCGATGCAGCCATGCCGCTGTTCGGCCTGGCCATGCGCCTTCGCACCCTGGACGCACTCCCCCATATCGCGGCGCTACGCCAGCAGGTGCACACGCAGATTTGCGCCATTCTCGAAGAGGTGGGCCAGCGCGGCTACGACGCTATCCAGATGCAGGCCTACTCCTATGCCTTGTGCCTGCACCTCGACGAAATCGTCATGGCCACACCGTGGGGCAGCAACTCCGTCTGGAGTGGCCGAACATTGCTCAGCGATTTTCATCAGGACACCCAGGGTGGCGAAAAAATATTCGCGGTGCTTTCGCGCATGATGCAAGAGCCTGAGCGTTTCCAGGATGTTCTGGAATTTCTCTACTTGTGCCTGTGCTTTGGCCTGAAAGGCAAGTACGCCCTAGAGCCCAAAGGCGATGAACTGCTGGACGCACTGATAACGGAACTACACGGCATCATCCGCCAACTTCGCGGGCCCGTGCCTGAAGACGTTTGCGACCCTTATACCAATGTCGTCATGCGCCCGTACAAAAAGCCACGCGATTGGCTGCCTTGGTGGAGTCCATTGGTGATATCGGCTTTGGCCATGGTAGCTGCGTACAGCTATTACAGCTACCGCCTGGGCCTGCTCACCGCAGAAGTACTCGAATCGCTCGACCTCATTTTGCAGCAGTAGCTGGAAAAGTGCTTCCAGGAGGAACCGTGTCTAGCCAATCCGATCTGCGTTACACCTTTGAGCCGCTCGTGGGCGATGGCGAATTCGATGTGGTGTCGTTCACCCTCAAAGAGGAACTGAGCCAGCCGTTCACCCTGACGCTGGAACTGGTCAGTTTCGAGCACGCTGTCGACTTCGGTCACCTGCTCGACAAACCTGTGCTGTTCACGATCTGGCGTGACGAGCGCCCGGTGCGTTATGTGCACGGCCTGGTCAGCAGCTTCACTCAAGGGGAGACCGGCTTTCATCGTACGCGCTACAAAGCGCTGGTCGAACCGCAACTGGCCCGGGCCAGCCTGCGCTCGAACTGGCGTATCTTCCAGCACAAAACCACACGACAGATTCTTGAGCTGATGCTCGAACGCCAAGGCATTACCCGGTCCCAGTTCATTATCAGAAACGACGACCCACCCCGCGAGTTTTGTGTCCAGGCTGGCGAAACCGACCTCGACTTCTTCGCCCGCCTGGCAGGCGAGGCAGGGTTCGTCTATCGCTTCAAGCACACCGCTGAACGGCACGAACTGGTCATCACTGACCGGGTGCTTTCGTTGGGCACGATCAGCGTGATCAAGGACAGAGAGCTGGCCCGCGTCGAGCGCGATGAAACCGCAGCTGGCTACACCGTGCTGTACAACCCAAACAGCGGCGGCTATCAGGCCGAACCCTGCCTGCGTCGTTTCCACTACAGCGAACAAGTACGCACAGCACGCCAGGTGCAACGCGACCATACCTTCACCAATCCCGAGTACCGCCAGGAGCATCGCGCCACCGGTGCTCACCTCGAGCACCAGTCCAAGGCGTACGAACGCTTCGATTACCCCGGCCGCTACAAGCGCGACGCGGTCGGCAAGCCCTTCACCGAAACCCGCATCACCGGTTTGCGCCATGACGCACGCGTTGCCGAGGTCGAAGGCGATGACGAGCGCTTGCAACCCGGCCTGAGTTTCAACCTCGTCAACCACGAGCGTGACGACCTCAACGTGCACTGGCGCGTGAAAAGCGTGGCTCACGAAGGCATCCAGTACTCCAGCCTGGAGGACGAAGCCGCTGGTGCCGAGCAGGGTACCCGTTACCAGCAGACTGCAGTGCTGGTACCCGGCCGCTTCGAGTGGCGCCCACAGCCGCTGCCCAAACCGCGCATCGATGGCCCACACATGGGCACCGTGGTCGGTCCCGCCGGCGAAGAGATCTATTGCGATGAGTGGGGCCGGGTCAAGGTCAGCTTCCCCTGGGACCGGGAAAGCAAGAACAACGAATTCAGCTCCTGCTGGGTGCGTGTATCGCAAGGATGGGCCGGTGGGAGCTGGGGCTCGATGGCCATCCCGCGCATTGGCCAGGACGTGATCATCCACTACGTCAACGCCGACCCGGACCAACCGATGATCACCGGGCGCACCTACTGCGGTAATCAGCTGCCCCCTTACGATTTGCCACAGCACAAGACGCGCATGACCATCAAGAGCCAGACTCACAAGGGCACAGGCTTCAATGAGCTGCGCTTCGAGGATGAGCTGGGGCGCGAGGAACTCTATATCCATGCGCAACGGGACCAGAACATCGAAGTCGGCAACGATGAGTCGACCTGCATCGGGCGCAACCGTGTAGAGCAAGTGGGCAATGATGAACAGCTCAGTGTCGGCAACAATCTTTGCCAGGACATAGGCCAGGACCGCACCGAACGGACGGGGCGAACGTGCAAGGTGAAGGTTGGCCACGACCTGATCGAGCACGTCGGCAATGACCGCTGCGAATCCACGGGGGTCAATCACTCTGTCACCATCGGAGGTCAAAGCGCACTACTCGTCAAAGGCGGCCAGAAGATCAGCGTCGGCGATGGCGTGGATCAGCAAACGACCGTCTACCAGCTCCGCGCCAGCGAACGTATCGAGTTCAGAAGCCCGGGGGGCAGCATCGTGCTGGACGCCGAAGGCATCACCCTCAATGGCCTGTCACTCACCCTGCTTGGGCCGACCAAAGCCGGGGCAAAAGGCGCTGGAAACGCCCTGGCACTGGACCTCGCCGCCGTTACCGGCAGCCAGTGCGAGGAACGACGCCGATGAGCACCGAAGCCTTGCTCCAACTCATCGCCGACTACCACACCCCAGAGCTGCACTGCCATGTACTGATCGACCCGCTGGCAATACCCGAGAACAGCGACCAATCCGTGCTTTCACACTTGAACAAAGCGTTGGGGGAAGGTGCGATGAGTCGGGTGGATCGAGCCGACTTGCCCCATGCCCCGCAGCTGCACCCCGTGCTGGCCTGCCTGTCATCACCCGGGGCGAAACCGAGCCCGCCACTGCTGAAGATGACTGCCCATGCAGCACAACGTGATAACCAGCGCCGAAAGCGCCACGTGTGTGGCTGGTTGCTGAGCGAAGCACCGGCACCGGTCATCGCTGCGCACCTGGCGGCGCTGTGCCGGCTTCCCGGTTCCGCAAGCGAGCCCCGTTTCTACCCCCTCTACGAACCCGTGCGCCTCGAACTGCTGGCTGCGAGCTTCGAACACGTGGAGCGCGGGCCTTGGTGGCCGATCAAGCACTGGCTGTTCGTGAGCAGCGGCGCGCAGCTGGCTGGTTTCAGCGGTGAAGCCCGTCCTCGCAGCGGCTTGCCTGCGTCCGCCTTGCGCATTCAGGACGACGTGGCGTTGATCGAAATGCTCCTCGCGGCCTGGCGAGCCCTGCCATCAGGCCCTGCTGATCCGAAGCCAAGGCCGCTCCCGCCGTTCGCTGCGGTAAAAGCCTCCAACCACATAGATGACGCTCGCAGGCTGGGCTTGAGCGCAACCGATGACATCCTGATTTTCGCCCTGTACCACCTGTACCTGCACCCTCGCCTGCACGCCGCGCCCTACGTGCGCCAGATCATCGACGCCGCTGTGCAACAGCAACGTCCCCTCGCGCCACTGCTCGCCCGCCACGACGATGCGCACTGGCGGCAAATGATCGCCACCCTTGGCCCTTCAGAGGTTCGCCCATGAGCATCAGCCAACGCGTCGCCACCGCCCTCGCCGAAGCCGCAGTCTCGGTCGACCCGTGCAGGGCCTGTGAGCGGCAAGGCCTGCCGATCCTGCCACTGCGCCGCGCCCTGGTGCCCGACACGCGCCCGGGCTACGCCGGCACCGTGGCCGGCGAGCCCCATGTCGAGACCCGAATGGGGCTGCGCACCTTGCGCTCCGGTTATCTGTACGTGCTGCTCGACCAGCGCATCTGGCAGGCCTACGAGGTCACCGACCAAGGCCACCTGCGCCGCTTCAACCCCTACGAGCCACCGCCCGGCCCACCGCCTTCGCTGCCCGCCCGGTGCCTGAACGAAAACCACGATATCCCCTCGTCTTTTCTCACCCTCGACAGCGAAGCCTACGGCTCGGCCTGGCTCGCCTTCTCCAGTGACGCCTGGCCGCGCAGCGTGCTGGATGCGTACAAGCGCGGCCATGCACCTGCGCAGCGTTTCGAGGGCCTGGACCTGGTCCAGGCGCGTGAGCACCCGCAACTGCTGGGCTTGGCGATGACCCCGGACAACCTGCAGGTAGACAAGCAAGTCTTTGAATACGCCCAGCAGCTTTGCGCACCCTTCGACAGTGCACATGGCTTTCACAGCCGGCTGTTGCGCCGAACCGCCCTGCGTGGCTTCGTGGTCAATGCCATGAACAGGCACCAACTGGAACAGGGCGTGCTAGCCGTGGTGCTGGATGACACGGTCGGGCTGGTGCAGGAGTACAACCATCAGCGCCTGAGCTGGCTCGTCAAACGCCAGGCATGGCGCGAGGACCCGCTGCGCGCCTACCAATTCCAGACATCGCAAATTCTGCAGATCATTCGGGCTACGCACAGACAGTGGGCGGCGCAGCAGGTCGCGCCGTTCGGAGCCCCGACTACAGGTGATGGGGCACCGGCCTTTGCTGCGCCCGAGGTGGAGAGGCAACGGCTCGTCGCGGTGCAGGAGCAACAAAGCGATAAACGCCTTGAGGAGCGCTACCACGAGCCCCAGCGTGCCGCCTTCCAGGACGAATACGATCGGCAGGAACGCCAGTTTCAGGCCTATATCGACCAGAACGCCAACGCCTATGCCGAACGCTGCCAAAGCCAGATGTTCACGCTGATCGAGCAATACGACTATGACGGCCATGATCGTGAGTCCGGCGTGGCCTACAGCAAGACCATGGCCGGTTGCCTGGCTGGCGGCGTCACCGAGGCGGCTGCAACCAGCGCAGCGCATGGCCAGCCGTCCTCCGGCACCAGCGAAGCGCTGTGGCTCAAATGGCTGCAGGACCCAAACAGCCCACCCTACCGCGCCGTATTGCTACGCAACGAATTTCTACTGGCGGCACTGCTGCCCAGTTTTTCCGCCAGCGCCCCAATCAACTGGAACGACAGCGAAAAGCTCTACGCGGCGTTGAGCAAGATGATCACCAGCGAAGAGGGTCGTCTTCACCTGCGTCATCAGCTCAATCAGGCGGTCGCGCAAACTCAAGGCGCGTTGAATGCAGCCAGTCAACGCCTGCAGGCCCTGCTCGGCCCAGGTATTCAGCAAGCCGTGCGACATCTGAACAGCGCCAGTCAGTACCTCTATAACGGCGTACACCTGGTCGAGCTGCAGGTAAAGATGAAACTGAGCGAGTACTACGCCCTGCAGAATGCGCACCTTCGGGAATTGCAAAACAAGGCAAGCGCCACGCTGGCCAAAGCGCGAGACCGGATGATGCCTAGTCTCGAAGAACTGAAAGCCGGCGCCCAGATGAACGCCCGCAAGGTACAACCGATTATCCAGAGCGGTTTGCTGAGCCTAGCGGTCCTCGATCCCAAGGTGGCGCATACGCTGATCGACGTCAGCGTCTGGGTCGAGGGCAAGGCTGAGGTGTTGCGAGAGCAGCTGCTCCAGGAGGTCAGCCAGAATGTGAACCAGCTCAGTCACGCGGCGCAGATGAGCCTGGTAGACATAAGGGTCGCGGCGGGCACGTTGGAGCCCGGTGCGCGGAAAATGCTCGAGGGGATACGGATCAGCGCGCTGCAGGCGTCGCAGATGGTGCGACGCAGTTTTTCTGGGCTGAAGGGGGTGGCGGGAAGCGGAGAGTTGCTGCTCACGCTGGGCGGGTTGTATTTGCTGAGTGACAGCTTGGGCAAGAACCTGAAAAAAGTGGAAGAGGAAACTGGGGCGAAGTCTACAGAGGCGACGCTTGCGCTCTATGGATCTAGCGCAGGGATTATTGGGGGTGCAATTCAGGCATTAGGTCTCGTTGTTCAAAAATACAATCCTACGAGAGTTGCCGCTGGACAAATGATTTATCGAGCTGGGGCGATTATCGGTGTTGCAGTGGGAGTGATCGACACATTTCAGTCAATACAGGCGATTAGACGCAATGCTCTTTCAGGTGATACCAGTGCCAATAAGTATCACTTCACCGCCGCATTATTCAGCACAATCGGGGCTTATGCGGCTTACCTAGCGATATACAACGCCTCGCTACTAGGACCATTAGGGTACGCCGTCGCCCTGGGACTGACAGCCTACAGCTTCAGTAAATACGCAATAAACAATGAGTCCACACCGCTCGAGCTTTGGGTCAAGCGCTGCCATTTTGGAACCGCTGATGAGACGCCTCCTGTCCATTGGCACTCACCGAATGACGCCGATATTGCCTTTTCCGAACTCAATGCGGCAACTCTGGGCATCAGCGGTGCGCTTAAGTTCAAAACTCAGTGGACAGCCACGACCACAACCTCAAAAAGCGAGGGCATTATCAACCCCAAAACACGACACTCCTTGGAGTTCCGCTTTAGACTCCCTGGCTTCATCGAGCACATTTCAAGTTACAATTGGATTTTGGTAATCCATCGCCATGGAGATGGTAACCCACCTCGATTTGGTGGCGGAGAGATACTCATTCATGAGATGAGCTATACGCAGGCAATCTCGGAGAGGATGCGTACACTCAGCGAACTCAATGTCTCTACCGCACCTAACCACGCCGACTACTTCAAAGATAGCATTGCGTTTACGAGGCCCAAGCGCAAAGCAGAGCAAAGTCAGGCTGATGAAGAAAATAATATGACCGTCAGCGGGTCGGTAACACTAACGACGATGGGAGTCCTCAACATCACAGCCGCAACGCTCTGCTTGACCTATTGGCCAGATCGCGACATCCCAAGTGCATATGCCGAAATTGAACTACAGGAAATTAACGTATGACTTTGCCCAAAAGAGCTTTTGGCTGGAAATATGACTTACCCGACTCAGCCACCCCTTCAGATTTTCGCCCAGTCACAGAAGAATTTCTGGCACCACCAAGCCATGTTGACTCAATATACATTGAGATTCCGAGATCGCTATTCAAATTCAGAGGCTACAACCCTATTGTAGGCGGCTCACTCATGCTCGCGGGGATAATTATGCTCATCTACTTCATCTACGACGATTTCACCTCCCCCACCAGAGCAGACGTTAGCGGACTACTCACAATTGCAGCCACGTATGCAATTTGTTTCTTCATCACATTTGCGTACATACGCATGGACCTTACATACCCTCGCAACGAGCCTATTCGATTCAACAGGTGCCGCCAGAGGGTTTATTTCTATCAATACAGATTTGATCGACTTCACCCCTTTGGTCGGAAAGACTGGGGTGTTAAACCTGTTGCCTACGACTGGGAACAGCTTACTGCCGAAGTCTATAGTGTTAATGCCCCAATGGGATACGGTGGGCGAGTTGAAAAAGTCATGATCTCAGTCCGCAAACCCGGCACCGACGAAGTGATCGACCGCTTTTTTTTCGCCGGTAATATTGAACAGGGCAAAAAATTCTGGGCACTTGCGAGGATTTTTATGCAGGAAGGCCCGGACGCCCTCCCAGCATTTACCCACGCGCCTACGGACTGGAACAGTGATGATCTGCGCAACCCATTTCATCGTCTAGCGCCCAAAGTCCAATGGCCACCCGAAATGGATCTTGAATCCCGCACCGCTCCCGGCCAAGGAGAACAACCATGAATACCGTCGTCCTGGTAGATCACCGCCATGACTGCCCAAAATGTGGCATTGGCGTAGTGGAAACAGGCAGCGCCGACTACACCTTCAATGGCAAGGCCGTTGCGCGAGCACCGGCGCAGCTCCCGCCACGCTGCTGACCTCTAATGGTCGAGACCACATTGCCCCTCTGCCGCTGACCTCGAAGTTCAGGTAGTCGTCCAATGACGCGGCCGTTCTGTGTTCACCCTGCAGTAGTTGCGACAGCCCGAACAGTTACGCCGAGATCACAATTCAGGATTACATCTAATGCCAGACGTCTATTGCCCACGAGGTAGGGCTTACAACTTACCCGGCCCAAACATTCCAGCCAAAACGGATGGCATCACAGCTCAACTGGACCTATCACCCACCCATGTGAGTAGTATCTACATGGAGCTCACCAGAAAGACGATAAGAATCAGAGGCTACTGGATTCTAACAGGGATCATAACGACGCCACTGAGCCTCTTCGTAATAGGCTGGGCGACCCTGGAAGCATTGGCCTCACCGTCACAAACAGCCTTGGAAACGACTGCAATCGCCCTTTCCACATGCCTTTTTTGTTATTGGCTCATAATCCCATACATAAGAATGGAAATAGAAACACCGTGCAACGAACCTATCCGCTTCAACAGGGCTCGTCGAAAGGTCTACTTCTACCAGTACCGATTTGATCGACTTAACCCTTTAGGTAAAAGAAATTGGGGAGTTAAACCTGTCGCTCACAACTGGGATGATCTTACAGCAGAGGTCTATCGTATCTACAGACCCATGGGGGGCGGCGGACTTATTGAAAACATCCTGTTATCAGTTCGCAACCCGGAAACTGATGAGGTAATCGACCGGGTATTTTTTTCCTGTGATCTCGAACAAGGGAAGCAGTACTGGGAGCTTGCGAAGCTTTTCATGCAGGAGGGTATCGAAGCTATTCCAGCGTTCGTGCATAGCTCCGTTGACTGGAATACAAAAGACTCTTCCAACCCGTTCGAACGCCTAGCCCCCAAAGTCCAATGGCCCCCCGAAATGGATCTTGAATCCCGCACCGCCCCCGGCCAAGGAGAACAACCATGAATCCCGTCGTCCTGGTAGATCACCGCCATGACTGCCCAAAACATCGCATTGGCGTAGTGGAAACAGGCAGCGCCGACTACGCCTTCAATGGCAAGGCCGTTGCCCGAGTGGGCGGCCGGATCAGTAGTGGTGCGCTGATCACTGATGGTTCGGCGGGTTATCTGATCAAGGGCAGAGAGGTCGAATGCTAAGGAGATCAGACGATCTACGATGGGGGTCGCCATTACTGGCCTCATCGCGGGCAAGCCCGCCTCTAAGGCCAGCGACAAACCTTTACGAGCGGGCTTGGCCGCGACGAGGTTTGACCTATTGCCAGAGCGCGACATCCCAAGTGCATAGGCCGAAATTTAACCACAGGAAGTTAACATATGACGTTGCCCGGAAGAGCTTTCGGCTGGAAATATGACTTACCCGACCCGTCCACCCCTTTAGATTTTCGCCCAGTGACAGAAGAATTTCTGTCATCACCAAGCCATGTTGACTCGATATACATTGAGCTTCCGAGATCCCTATTCAAATTCAGAGGCTACAACCCTATTGTAGGCGGCTCACTCATGCTCGTGGGTTTAATGATGCTCGTCTACTTCATCTACGAAGAATTCACCTCCCCCACCAGAGTAGACGTTAGTGACCTACTCATTTTTACAACCTATTACGCAATTGTTTTCTTTATCACATTTGCATACATACGCATGGACCTTACATACCCTCGCAACGAGCCTATTCGATTCAACAGGCGCCGCCAGAGGGTTTATTTCTATCAATACAGATTTGATCGACTTCACCCCTTTGGTCGGAAAGACTGGGGTGTTAAACCTGTTGCCTACGACTGGGAACAGCTTACCGCCGAAGTCTATAGTGTTACTGCCCCAATGGGATACGGTGGGCGAGTTGAAAAAGTCATGATCTCAGTCCGCAAACCTGGCACCGACGAAGTGATCGACCGCGTTTTTTTCGCCGGTAATATTGAACAGGGCAAACAATTCTGGGCACTTGCGAGAATTTTTATGCAGGAAGGCCCGGACGCCCTCCCAACATTTACCCACGCGCCTACGGACTTGAACAGTGATGATCTGCGCAACCCCTTTCATCGCCTAGCCCCCAAAGTCCAATGGCCACCCGAAATGGACCTTGAATCCCGCACCGCCCCCCGCCCAAGGAAACCAACCATGAATCCCGTCGTCTTGGTAGATCACCCCCATGGCTGCCCAAAACATGGCATTGGCGTAGTGGAAACAGGCAGCGCCGACTACACCTTCAATGACAAGGCCGTTGCGCGAGCACCGGCGCAGCTCCCGCCACGCTGCTGACCTCTATAGTCGAGACCACATTGCCCCTCTGCCGCTGACCTTGAAGTGCAGCTAGTCGTCCAATGACGCGGCCGTTCTGCGTTCACCCTACAGCAGTTGCGACAGCCCGAACAGTTACGCCGAGATCACAATTCAGGATTACATCTAATGCCAGAAGTCTATCGCCCACGGGGTAGGATTTACAACTTACCCGGCCCAAACACTCCAGCCAAAACGGATGGCATCACCGCTCAACTGGACATACCACCCAACCATGTTAATAGTATCTACCTGGAGCTCACCAGAAGGACGATAAGAATCAGAGGCTATTGGATTGTAACAGGAATCATAATAACGCTACTGAGCTTATTCGTGACACTTCCGCCGATACTGGAATTATTGATCTCACCATCAGAAATTAGATTGGACACTATTGGAGTCGGCATTTCCACACACCTGTTTTGTTATTGGGCCATGATCCCATACATAAGAATGGAAATAGAAACACCGCACAACGAACCTATTCGCTTCAACAGGGCTCGTCGAAAGGTATACTTCTACCAATACCGATTTGATCGACTTCTCCCTTTAGGCAGAAAAAATTGGGGAGTTAAACCTGTCGCCTACAACTGGGATGATCTTACGGCAGAGGTCTATCGTATCTACAGACCCATGGGGGCCGGCGGACTCATTGAAAACATCCTGTTATCAGTTCGCAACCCGGAGACTGATGAGGTAATCGACCGGGTATTCTTTTCCTGTGATCTCGAACAGGGTAAGCAGTACTGGGAGCTTGCGAAGCTTTTCATGCAGGACGGTATCGAAGCTATTCCAGCGTTCGTGCATAGCTCCGTTGACTGGAACACAAAAAACTTTTCCAACCCGTTCGACCGTCTAGCCCCCAAAGTCCAATGGCCCCCCGAAATGGACCTGGAATCCCGCACCGCCCCCGCCCAAGGAGAACACCCATGAATCCCGTCGTCCTGGTAGGTCACCGCCATGATTGCCCGATACATGGCATTGGCGTAGTGGAAACAGGCAGCGCCGACTACACCTTCAATAGCAAGGCCGTTGCCCGAGTGGGCGACCGCATCAGTTGTGGTGCGGTGATCACCGGTGGTTCGGCGAGTTATCTGATCGAGGGCAAAGAGGTCGCACGCGAAGGCGATCGGACGGACCACGATGGGATGTTGGTCGAGGGCGATAGTGACTGGCTAGTTGGGTGATTGGGCTTGGTGTTTTGGGTCCTCAGTGCTGGCCTGATCGCGGCAAGCCCGCTCCTACAGGCCAGCGGCAACCCTGTACGAGCGGGCTTGCCCGCGATGAGGCCAGCCCGTTCAACGCACGTCCGGACACCTCACACTGTATCCACCTTCAACGAATGGTCATCCAGCATCCCGTTGATGATGGTCGCCGTGTCATGCCCCGCCGATACCACTCCCCCTGCCCCTGCCGACACCCCGTAATGCTGAGCCAGGTCTACGCCAGCCAAGTCGATGGTCTGTACCGGCGCAGCGCCCGCCACACTGCTGACCTCGATGGTCGAGACCACATCGGCCCCTGTGCCGCTGACCTTGAAGTGCAGGTAGTCGTCCAATGACGCGGCGGTGCCGTGTTCCCCCTGCAGCAGTTGCGACAGGTCGAGCTTATCGCTGCCCGGGGTGAAGTCGGTGACGGTGTCATGGCCAGTGTCGCCTTTCTGCCAGACGAACGTGTCGTTACCGTTGCCGCCGGTCATGCTGTCGTTGCCCGGCCCGCCGATCAGGATGTCGTTGCCACCCCCACCCTTGAGCACATCATTGCCCGCGCCGCCGTCGAGCACGTTGTCGGCGCTGTTGCCGATGAGGGTATCGCCGTAGTCCGAGCCGACCAGGTTGTGGATGCCGTTCAAGGTCTCCACACCGGCACCACCGGTGTCCTGCGCGCCTTCATGGCTCAGGTCGATTGTTACCGCGGCCTTGGCCTGTGCGTAGTTGGCAGTGTGGCCGTCGTGCTCATCGCCGGCAGGTGCAGGCGCCTGCAGCGAAGCGATGTCGACCGGGCTGGAAATGCCCGCAGCGGAGTGCTCACTGCCGCCATTGAGGTGCGGCGCCGCGGCCTGCGCATAGTCCACGACCAGGCTCAGCTTGTAGCTTTCGCCCGCCTTGCCCGCCCCCGTCGGGTCGCTGGCATGGATGCTGTACACCCCGTCATGGCTGGCGGTGAAGCTGCCACCGGCGGCAATGGGCTGGTAACCGCCACCGGCGTCCTTCCACTGCAGCGCCAGGTTGCCATCGTGCTGGTCGTGGTCGAGCTGCAGGGTCTCACCCTTGCGCAGGCTAACGTTGATCACCTCTTCGGCATTGCCTTGCGCCGCAGCCGCGCCTGTGGCGCCGAGGTAGCCGAGCACCACCAACGCTGCAGTCATGCTGCTGGCATCGAGGGTGAACGCGCCGCGATCGATCACCCGCTGCCCCTGCGCCCTGCCATAGCCGTCAGCACATTCGGACATCGAGCTGTCGTGCACATTGATGGTAATGGTCGCGGTGCTCTCGTCGCCGTCGCCATCGCGGAGGGTGTAGACGAACGTGTCGATGGCATCGCGCGGCGCAGCAACGTTCGGGTCGGAGTGGTAGACCGCGTTGCCCTGGGCATCCAGGGTGAGGTAGCCGAACTGGCCTGCCACATGGCTGCCCAGCTGGCCGATGGCCGAAGTGGAGGTGTCATGGCCGGCGCGCACGCCCACCACGTAGCCGCAGTCGGCGGGCAGATCGGCACCGATGGCGTCGTTGTACAGCACGTTGCCCCGCACCTCATCGCCTTTGCTGACACTCACGGTGTCGCAATGGGCCTGCGGTACGTCGTCGACGATGGTGATGTTGACTGTGCTAGTGGTCCAATTGCCCACCGTGTCCTCGACCCTGTAGGTGAAGGATTCGCTAACGGTAGTGGCGCCATCGTTGGCGTGGGGTTGCGAATTGGCTGGCGAGGTCAGCGTGTAGGTGTAGGAACCGTCTGCGTTCAGATGGATCTGGCCGTACTGGCCGACGGCGTGCCCGATCAAGGTGTAGGTCAGTGCCCCCACTCCACCCCCCACCTGCCCGACCAGGCTGCCTGAGGCGGTTTCCGCTGGCGAACCTGGGTCACTGCCGTTGACGCTACCGGCCGCCAGGTCATGGCCGTCCTTGTTGAGGTCCAGGGCTTTCTCGAACACGGTGACGCCGCCATCGCCGCATGGGTGCAGCGATTTGTCGTGCACGTTGATGGTCACGGTGGCGGTGCTTTCGTCGCCGTCGCCATCGCGCAGGGTGTAGACGAAGGTGTCGATCGCGTCGCGCGGCGCCACGGCATTGGGGTTGGCGTGGTACTCCGCGTTGCCCTGGGCATCGAGGGTCAGGTAGCCGTATTGGCCGTAGACGTGGCTGCCGAGCTGGCCAACCGCCGAACTGGAGGTGTCATGACCGGCGCGCACCCCGACCACGTAGGCGCCGTCGCCCAGCGTGTCGGCACCGACCACGTCGTTGTACATCACGTTGCCGCGCACGATGTCACCTTTGGCCACGCTGACAAAGTCGCAATGGGCCTGCGGGACGTCATCGACGACGGTGATCTTGACCGTGCTGGTGGTCCAGTTGCCCACCGTGTCCTCCACCCGGTAGGTGAAGGATTCGCTGACGGTATTGGCGCCGTCGTTGGCATGGGTTGGCGAATTCGCCGGCGAGGTCAGCGTGTAGGTATAGGAGCCGTCAGCGTTCAGGTGCAACTGGCCGAATTGGCCGACGGCATTGCCGACCAGGGTGTAGGTCAACGCCCCCACGCCACCAGCGACTTGCCCGACCAGGCTGCCGGACGCAGTCTCGCGGGTTGAGCTGGGGTCACTGCCAGTGACGCTGCCGGCCGCTAGGTCGTTGCCATCCTTGTACAGGTCCAGGGCGTTCTCGTACACCCACACGCCACCGTCACCGCACGGCTGCAGCGCCGGGTTGTGCACATTGATGGTGAGGGTCGTGGTGCTCTCGTCGCCATCGCCATCGCCATCGCGAATGGTGTAGACGAACGTGTCGAGCGCATCACGCGGTGCCACGGCATCCGGGTTGGAGTGGTACTGGGCATTGCCCTGGGCATCGATGGTCAGGTAACCATACTGGCCATGCACCTGGCTGTTGAGCTGGCCGATGGCAGACGTGGAGGTGTCACTGCCGGCGCGCACGCCGACCACGTACTGGCCGTCGCCACGGGTGTCGGCACCGACCACGTCGTTGTACATCACGTTGCCGCTTACCACGTCGCCCTTGTACACACTGACGAAGTCGCTGTTGGCGGTGGGCACGTCGTCGACGATGGTGATGACGATGGTGCTGGTGGTCGAATGGCCGGCGGAATCCTGCACCTGGTAGGTGAAGCTTTCCGTCAAGGTATTCGCGCCATCGTTGGCGTGGGTGGGCGAATTGGCGGGCGAGGTAAGCGTGTAAGTGTAGGAGCCATCTGCGTTCAGGTGGATCTGCCCGTATTGGCCTACAGCGTTGCCGACCAAGGTGTAGGTCAGCGCGCCAACGCCGCCGCTGGTGGAGCCGGCCAAGGTGCCGGCAGCTGTTTCCTGCGGCGAGCCGGGGTCGCTCCCCGTAACCGTGCCTGCCGCAAGATCGTTGCCGTCCTTTTGCAGGTCCAGGGCCTTCTCGTACACCGTCACATCGCGGTCCTCACAGGTCATCAGTGCACTGTGCACGTTGATGGTGAGGGTGGTGGTGCTTTCGTCGCCATCGGCATCGCGGACGGTGTAGACGAAGGTGTCGACGGCATCACGCGGCGAGGCAACGTTGGGGTTGGAGTGGTACTCGGCATTGCCGTAGGCATCGATGGTCAGGTAGCCAAACTGGCCATTGACCTGGGTGTTGAGCTGGCCGATGGCTGAGGTCGAAGTATCGCTGCCGGCGCGCACGCCGACCACATACTGGCCGTCGCCACGGGTGTCAGCACCGACCACGTCGTTGTACATGACGTTGCCACGCACCACATCGCCTTTGTCCACGCTGACGAAATCGCTGTTGGCGGTGGGTACGTCGTCGACGATGGTGATCACGATGGTATTGATGGCCGAATTGCCCAGCGAATCCTGCACCTGGTAGGTGAAGGTCTCGGTCACGGCATTCGCCCCATCGTTGGCATGGGTGGGCGAATTGGCGGGCGAGGTAAGCGTGTAGGTGTAGGAGCCATCCGCGTTCAGCTGGATCTGGCCGTATTGGCCTACGGCATTGCCCACCAGGGTAAAGGTCAACGCGCCCACCCCACCGACCGTAAGCGTGCCGGACGCCGTTTCGTGGGTCGAGCCAGGGTTGCTGCCGGTGACCGTGCCTGCCGCCAGGTCGCTACCGTCCTTGTGCAAGTCCAGCGCGTTTTCATACACGGTCACATCACGGTCAGCACAGACGATCAGACCGTTGTGCACATTGACGGTGAGGGTCGTGGTGCTTTCGTCACCGTCGGCGTCACGGATGGTGTAGACGAAGGTGTCGATGGCATCCCGGGAAGAGGCGATAGCGGGGTTGGAATGGTATTCCGCGTTGCCATAGGCATCGATGGTCAGGTAGCCGTACTGGCCGTTCACCTGCGTGTTGAGCTGGCCGATGGCCGAACTGGAGGTATCGCTGCCAGCACGCACACCCACCACATACTGGCCGTCGCCGCGGGTATCGGCGCCCACCACGTCGTTGTACATCACGTTGCCGCGCACCACGTCGCCTTTGAAGACGCTGACAAAATCGCTGTTGGCGGTGGGCACGTCGTCGACGACGGTTATGACGATGGTACTGGTGGTCGAATTGCCGAGGGAGTCCTGCACCTGGTAGGTGAAGGTTTCGGTCACGGTATTGGCGCCGTCATTGGCAGGGTTCGGGGAGTTCGCCGGCGAAGTCAGCGTATAGGTGTAGGAGCCGTCAGCGTTGAGCTGAATCTGGCCGTACTGGCCTACGGCATTTCCGACCAGTGTGTAGGTAAGCGCACCTACCCCGCCGCTGGCTGAGCCGACCAATGTACCGGATGTGGTTTCCTGGCTCGAACCCGGCTCGCTGCCTGTGACATTGCCGGCGGCCAGGTCGTTACCGTCCTTTTGCAGGTCCAGGGCTTTCTCGTAAACCGTAATGTCACGGTCTTCGCAGGCCATCAACGAATTGTGCACATTCACGGTTATGGTCGTGGTGCTTTCGTCGCCATCGGCGTCGCGAATGGTATAGACGAAGGTGTCTACAGCGTCCCGTGGAGAAACGACACTGGGGTTGGAGTGGTACTCAGCGTTGCCCTGGGCATCGATGATCAGGTAGCCGTACTGGCCGTTGACCTGGGTATTGAGCTGGCCGATAGCCGACGTGGAGGTATCGCTGCCGGCACGCACGCCGACCACGTGCTGGCCGTCGCCGCGTGTATCGGCACCGACCACGTCGTTGTACATCACATTGCCGTACACCACACCGCCTTTATCCACGGCGGTGTGATCGTCATGAGCCTGAGGCAGATCGTCGACTATGTTGACATCCAGGCTGCCGGTCGCGGTGCTGCCATCGACATCCTTGGCGATCACTTGGAAGTGCTCGCTCAGCGAGTTGCTGCCCGCGCCGTCGGCATGCTGCTCTGCCCCCGTCAGGGTGTAGCTGTAGCTCACCACGCCCGTCGCCGGGTCATACCCGGTCACGGTCAGGGTGTTGCCTTCAGGCGTGACAATCGACTGCGGGAAGCCCGCCACCACGCCACCGCTGACCACACTGATGCCACCCACGCTCAGGCTCTGCAAACCGTCTGGTGCGGTGACCTTGAAGGTGCCCTGCTGGGTCAGGGCGCCAGCATCGGGTGCGCTACCGTCCTGCAGGTTCTTTTCGTAGACCGTCAGCTCGCCGCCCTGCACGCCAAGGCCATCGAGCGAGACCGGGTCATTGAGGTTGGTCACGTTCAGCGTCAACGTCGCGCTGTTGGTGTCGCCGTCGGCGTCCTTGATGGTGTAGTTGAAACTCTCCACGCCCTGGCCGCCGCCACCCAGGTTCTTGAAGTCCGGGTCGCTGGTGTTCAGGGTGTAGGTGTAGGAACCGTCTGCGGCGAGCACCAAGGTACCGTAAGTACCGGTGAAGGTCCCGGCGATTACCGGGCCACCGGGCACACGGTCGGCGCCCTGTATGTCATTGCCCAGTACATTCCCGGTCAATTCGGTGTGCTGTTCGGTGGCGGCAACCGCATTGCTGTCATCCACAGCTTGGGGCACATCGTCCCGGATGGTCACATCCAGGCTGCCGGTCGCCGTGCTGCCATCGACATCCTTGGCGACCACTTGGAAGTGCTCGCTCAGCGAATTGCTGCCCGCGCCGTCGGCATGCTGCTCTGTCCCTGTCAGGGTGTAGCTGTAGCTCACCACGCCCGTCGCTGGGTCATACCCGGTCACGGTCAGGGTGTTGCCTTCAGACGTGACAATCGACTGCGGGAAGCCCGCCACCACGCCACCGCTGACTACACTGATGCCACCCACGCTCAGGCTTTGCAAACCGTCTGGTGCAGTGATCTTGAAGGTACCCTGCTGGGTCAGGGCGCCGGCATCGGGTGCGCTGCCGTCCTGCAGGTTTTTTTCGTAGACCGTCAGCTCGCCGCCCTGCACGCCAAGGCCATCGAGCGAGACCGGGTCATTGAGGTTGGTCACGTTCAGCGTCAACGTCGCGCTGCTGGTGTCGCCGTCGGCGTCCTTGATGGTGTAGTTGAAACTCTCCACGCCCTGGCCGCCGCCACCCAGGTTCTTGAAGTCCGGGTCGCTGGTGTTCAGCGTGTAGGTGTAGGAACCGTCTGCGGCAAGCACCAAGGTGCCGTAAGTACCGGTGAAGGTCCCGGCGATTACCGGGCCACCCGGCACACGGTCGGCGCCCTGTATGTCGTTGCCCAGTACATTCCCGGTCAGTGCGGTGTGCTGTTCGGTGGCCGCAACAGCGTTGCTGTCATCCACAGCTTGGGGCACATCGTCACGGATGGTCACATCCAGGCTGCCGGTCGCCGTGCTGCCATCGACATCCTTGGCGATCACTTGGAAGTGCTCGCTCAGCGAATTGCTGCCCGCGCCGTCGGCATGCTGCTCTGCACCCGTCAGGGTGTAGCTGTAGCTCACCACGCCCGTCGCCGGGTCATACCCGGTCACGGTCAGGGTGTTGCCTTCAGGCGTGACAATCGACTGCGGGAAGCCCGCCACCACGCCACCGCTGACCACACTGATGCCACCCACGCTCAGGCTCTGCAAACCGTCTGGTGCAGTGACCTTGAAGGTGCCCTGCTGGGTCAGGGCGCCGGCATCGGGTGCGCTGCCGTCCTGCAGGTTCTTTTCGTAGACCGTCAGCTCGCCACCCTGCACGCCAAGGCCATCGAGCGAGACGGGGTCGTTGAGGTTGGTCACGTTCAGCGTCAACGTCGCGCTGCTGGTGTCGCCGTCGGCGTCCTTGATGGTGTAGTTGAAACTCTCCACGCCCTGGCCGCCGCCACCCAGGTTCTTGAAGTCCGGGTCGCTGGTGTTCAGGGTGTAGGTGTAGGAACCGTCTGCAGCAAGCACCAAGGTGCCGTAAGTACCGGTGAAGGTCCCGGCGATTACCGGGCCACCGGGCACACGGTCGGCGCCCTGTATGTCATTGCCCAGTACATTCCCGGTCAGTGCGGTGTGCTGTTCGGTGGCCGCAACAGCGTTGCTGTCATCCACAGCTTGGGGCACATCGTCACGGATGGTCACATCCAGGCTGCCGGTCGCCGTGCTGCCATCGACATCCTTGGCGATCACTTGGAAGTGCTCGCTCAGCGAATTGCTGCCCGCGCCGTCGGCATGCTGCTCTGCACCCGTCAGGGTGTAGCTGTAGCTCACCACGCCCGTCGCCGGGTCATACCCGGTCACGGTCAGGGTGTTGCCTTCAGGCGTGACAATCGACTGCGGGAAGCCCGCCACCACGCCACCACTGATCACGCTGATGCCACCCACGCTCAGGCTTTGCAAACCGTCTGGTGCAGTGACCTTGAAGGTGCCCTGCTGGGTCAGGGCGCCGGCATCGGGTGCGCTGCCGTCCTGCAGGTTTTTCTCGTAGACCGTCAGCTCGCCACCCTGCACACCCAGGCCATCGAGCAAGACCGGGTCGTTGAGGTTGGTCACGTTCAGCGTCAACGTCGCGCTGCTGGTGTCGCCGTCGGCGTCCTTGATGGTGTAGTTGAAACTCTCCACGCCCTGGCCGCCGCCACCCAGGTTCTTGAAGTCCGGGTCGCTGGTGTTCAGCGTGTAGGTGTAGGAACCGTCTGCGGCGAGCACCAAGGTGCCGTAAGTACCGGTGAAGGTCCCGGCGATTACCGGGCCACCCGGCACACGGTCGGCGCCCTGTATGTCGTTGCCCAGTACATTCCCGGTCAGTGCGGTGTGCTGTTCGGTGGCGGCAACCGCATTGCTGTCATCCACGGCTTGGGGCACATCGTCACGGATGACCACGTCCAGCGACCCTTGGGCGACATCGCCGTCACTGTCGCTGACCAGTACCCGGAGATGTTCGCTCTGGGAGTTGTTGCCCGCGCCGTCGACGTGCTGCTCGGCACCGCTCAGGGTGTAGCTGTAGCTCACCACGCCCGTGGCAGGGTTATACCCGGTGATGGTCAGGGTGTTGCCCAGGCCTGTGGTTATCGATTGGCCAACACCGGTGACCACACCAGCCGTCACCACGTTGATGCCACCCACACTGAGGTTGTACACCCCGTCTGGCGCCAGCACGGTAAAGCTGCCTTGCTGGGTCAGGGCTGCGGGGTCGCTGGCCGAGCCCAGGGGCAGATTGGCCTCATCCAGCGTCAGCTCGCCAGGGCTCACGTCCAACCCGGAAAGCTCTACCGGGCGGTCTTCATCGATGGGCGTGACGGGTGGATTTGGCTGCTCCGGCGGACTGGGCGGCAAGCCCGCGTTGCCTGCGTTGTCAGCGCCAAATTCGTCACCCACATAGCGGTTGGCCAATTCAGGAATGCCATTGAAGCCAGCCGTGGGAAAGCCCACCACCGGGTCAACCCGATCCGCCACTTCGGTAAGCATCACAAAACTGTGGCCACCGCCCAGTGCCCCTGGCGCGCCGTTGCCACCATTACCAGCGGCAGGCGCTTCAGTGCTGACACTGGGGTCGTCGCCGGCGGCAATCGCCCGCTGAATACGCTCGACGTCGCTCAATTGCGCCTGGCTCGGCGCAACATCCTGCGTCTGAACGTGGGCTGGCTGGTTAGCCAAGAGTTCGTGGGTCATCACAAGGCTGCTATCGCGGCCGAGTGTCAGCTCGGCGCCGTTATCCAAGCGCACAGCCACGGCGCCAGCGACACCCGTTTGCAGCTGCTCGCCCGCGTACAGGCGGTCACCTTCGATCAGAAGACGCTGGCTGCCATCGCTGCCAACGGCGAATACCTGCCCCACCACCTTGCTGACCACACCGACTGACTTAGCCATGAGCGCACGCCTCCCTAACCGATTGGCTACACAGCCAACAACATGGCAGAGGGAGGTCAACGGCTTCGCGTTCGTCCGATTGTCTCAACCGTGAGCATCGTGCGCGAAGGTCACTGATTTGGCGATAGTAACAATGTGAATTTGCCATCAGTCGATGCCAAATTTTTGTCGCCAAATTCCGCTTTTACCTACCTACCCCACGTCCTTAGCCATAAAAACTCTGGAACTCTTTGCGATGCAGGAAACTCGCAGGCTACAGCGGCTTCCCAAATCACTTGGGTAAAACAATGTCTTGGTTTCGATAGAGCGCATAAGTTTTTTTTCGCATAGGGCTTATGAAAAAATCTTCTTAGCTCGCGCGCTAAATGTTCTTAGCTCTGTTGTTACAAACATGAAACGGTTTTAACTAAAAAAATCGTCATTTTTTTGGCGAATAGCAGGACCATTTTGAGATCAGGGAGAAGTACCCCATGCGCGTTTTCAACCCCATCACCAGTGCAATTCTGTTGGCCATGGCGTGCGCCAACGTTCAGGCGATGTCACTCACCGAGGCCGTCCAGAGCGCCGTGGACTACCACCCGGAAATAAGCTCCAACCGTAACAGCCGGTTATCCGCCGACGAGGACGTGAAATTCGCCCGTGGCGGCTACTACCCAACCGTCGACCTGGTAGCCGGGTACGGCAGGCAGCGTTCGGACAACCTCAACACCCGCGGCCTGAACCCTGACGGTACGCGCAACCACAACAAAGAAACCCTGAACTACACCCAGTCGGAGTTGCGTCTTCGGCAAATGATCTTCGATGGTTTCAACACCGCCAACGAAGTGGGGCGTACCGAGGCGGTAGCGACCTCCCGCGCCTACTACACACAGGCCGTCGCCCAAGATGTCGCCCTGCGCGCGATCGAGGTGTACCTGGAAGTGCTCAAACGCCGCGAGTTGGTGACCCTGGCAAAGAACAACCTGCAGGCGCACTTGCGCGTCAGCGACCAGATAGGCCTGCGTAGCGAGCGGGGCGTGGGCAGCACTGCCGACCTTGACCAATCCCGCGCACGCCGGGCTCTGGCAGAAAACAATCTGGACACCGCCGAGGTCGACCTGGCCGATGCCGAAGCCAATTTCTACAGCGTGGTCGGCCGCCTGCCGGATGAGCTGGAAGGCCCGCAATCGGTCAAGGTGCAAATGCCGGGCACGCTGGACGAGGCGCGCGAAGGCATGCGCCAGAACAACCCCTACCTGAAATCTGCCCAGGCCGACGTCAACGCCGCCGAGCAGCAGTACGAAGTGGCTAAATCACCGTTCTACCCGCGCCTGGACGCGGTGCTGGCCACCGGCGCCAACAACAACCTCGGTGGTGAAAAAGGCCACAGCAACAACGACTGGCAGGCCGGCGTAGAACTCACCTACAACCTGTTCCGCGGCGGCAGCGACAAGGCCCGCCTGCAGTCCGACGCTCACAAGATCAACCAGGCGCTGGACATCCGCAACAACGCGTTGCGCGAGCTGACCGAAAACCTCAGCCTGGCCTGGAACGCCATGAACAACGCGCGTAAGCAGACCCCTACCGCCCGCGAGTACGCAGAAACGACGCAGCGTGTGCGCGCCGCTTATCAGGACCAGTTCGGCCTGGGCCAACGCACCCTGCTCGATGTGCTCGACAGCGAGAATGAGCTCTACAACGCCAACCGTCGTTACACCGAGGTGCGTTACACCGAGGAGTACTCGATGTATCGGGTGCTGGCGACCATGGGTGAGCTGCTGAGCAAACAGCGTATTTCGCTGCCGCCGGAGGCCATTGCCAACAACGACGTACGCACCGAGGCCAGGTTGCCTGACATGCGTTGAGCCAGCCGCTCGCAACTGGCACGCAGTACCGCACCTCACCCCCTAACACCGTGGCGGGAGTAGTTCATCGTGACCAGTATGCAAAGCGCACAACCGCGCCCCGATATCGATGACCCGCTGCTCGATGGCCTGCTGATCCTATGCCACCTGCATGGTCGGCCGGCCAGCCGCGCCAGCCTGAGCAGTGGGCTGCCACTGTTCCAGCAACGCCTGGGGGCGGATTTGCTGCCACGCGCTGCGGCGCGTGCCGGTTTGCAAGGGCGTGTGTTGCAGCGTGAACTGGAGGCCATTTCGCCGCTCAACCTGCCGGTGCTGCTGTTGCTCAAAGACGGCCGCAGTGCCGTGCTGCAGCGCTGGGGCGAAGATGGCCGGGCGCTGATCCTGCCCTGCGAGGCTGAAGGCGGCGAACAATGGGTAGAGCGCGAGGCGCTGGAACAGGCCTACGCAGGCCACGCCCTGTTCGCACGCCCCCGTCATACCCTGGAGGAGGTCCGCTCGCCACTGCTACCGCGGGTCGAGGCCTGGTTCCGCGATACCTTGCGCCATTCCCGCTGGCTGTACGGCGATGCGTTGCTGGCCAGCCTGCTGATCAACCTGCTGGGCCTGATGGTGCCGCTGTTCGTGATGCAGACCTACGACCGCGTAGTACCCAACCAGGCTCTTTCGACCCTGTGGGTGCTGGTCGCTGGCCTGTTCATCGGCACCGCCTTCGAGCTGGTGCTGCGCATGGTCCGCGCCCACCTGCTGGACCAAGCCGGCAAGAAGACCGACCTGATCCTCTCCGCCGCCCTGTTCGAACGCATCACCGGCATGGCGATGAAGGCCAAACCTGCCAGCATCGGCGGCTTCGCCCAGAGCATCCACGACTTCCAGGGCCTGCGCGAATTCCTCACCGCAGTCACCCTGACCAGCATCATCGACCTGCCCTTCGTCGCCCTCATGCTACTGGTGATCGGCCTGCTGGGCGGCTGGCTGGTACTGATCCCGCTGATCGCCTTCCCGCTGGCGGTGGGCTTTGCCCTGCTCATTCAGGCACGCCTGCGCGACACCGTGCAAAAAAGCCTCAGCCTCGGTGCGGTACGCCAGGCATTGCTGATCGAAACCCTCGGTGGTCTGGAAACCCTCAAGGCCTGCGGCGCTCAGAGCGAGCGCCAGTACCAGTGGGAACACACCAATGGCGCCATCGCCCGGCTCGACGCCCACGCCCGCAACCTGTCGTCGCTGGCGAGCAACGGCACGCTGTTCATCCAACAGTTCTGCGGCATGGCCACCATCGTCGCCGGGGTGTACAGCATCATCGCGGGTAACCTCAGTGTCGGCGCCCTGGTCGCCAGCTACATGCTCGGTAGCCGAGTACTGGCACCGCTCGGCCAGATCGCAGGGCTGATCACCCGCTATCAGCAAGCGCAACTGACGATGCGCAGCACCGATGCCCTGATGGCCCTGCCGCAAGAACGCCAGGCCGAACAGCAAGCCCTGGAACACACCGCCCTCAAGGGCGGCCTGACCCTCAGCCATGTCAGCTTCCGTTACCCAGCACAGATCGGCCCGGCACTGCAGGATGTCAATGTGACCATCAAGCCAGGTGAGCGGATCGGCATCATTGGCCGCAGCGGCTCGGGCAAAAGCACCTTGGGCCGGCTACTGATGGGCTTTCATCACCCAGAGGAAGGCCAGGTGTTGCTGGACAACCTCGACCTGCGCCAACTGGACATCGCCGACCTGCGCAGCCAGCTTGGCTACGTGGCCCATGACCTGCCCCTGCTGGCCGGCAGCCTGCGTGACAACCTCACCCTCGGTGCCCGCCACGTGAGCGATGCGCGCATGCTCGAAGTGGCCGAGCTGACCGGCGTCAGCGAGCTGGCCCGCCAGCACCCGCAGGGTTTCGACCGCCCGGTGGGCGAACGCGGCCAGCTGCTCTCCGGCGGGCAGCGCCAGGCCGTGCTACTGGCCCGTGCGCTGCTGCTGGAGCCGCCCATCCTGATCCTCGACGAACCTACCAGCCACATGGACAACAGCAGTGAAGAGCAACTGCGCCAACGCCTGCTGAACTGGGTGCCTGGCAAGACCCTGCTGCTGGTCACCCACCGCACCTCGATGCTGAGCCTGGTGGACCGCCTGCTGGTGCTGGACAACGGCAAGATCGTCGCCGACGGACCCAAGGATGCGGTCATCGATGCCCTGCGCAAGGGCCGCATCGGCGCAGCTCTCTAGGAGGTTCACATGCTCATCGGCCACAGCGTGCGCAGCACCCACAGCAGCGCCGACAAGCGCACCGAACACGACTACATGCCAGAGCTGGCCAGCGCCACCCTGCAGGATTCCCCGCGCCTGTCGCGCCTGACCGTATGGCTGGCGGCGGCGCTACTGCTGGCGGCCGTGATCTGGGCAAGCCTGGCAGTGCTCGACGAGGTGACGGTCGGCGAAGGCAAGGCGATCCCTTCGAGCAAGGTGCAGGTGGTGCAGAACCTTGAAGGCGGCATCGTCACCGAGATCTTCGTGCGCGAAGGCCAGATGGTGGACAAAGGCGCCACCCTGCTGCGCCTGGACGACACGCGGTTCCAGTCCAACAAAGGCGAAAGCGAGGCTGACCGCTATGCCTTGACTGCCCAGGTCGAGCGCCTGTCAGCAGAAGCCGAAGGCCGGCCCTTCGTGCTGTCCGACGAGGTACGGGCCAAGGCGCCCCAGGTGGCCGAGGACGAGCTGTCGCTGTACGACTCGCGCCAGCGTCGCCTGGCCAGTGAAAAGCAAACCCTCAACGAGCAGTTGCGACAGAAGACCCAGGAATTGGCCGAGTTCCGTTCCAAGGTCGAGCAGTACCGCTCGGCGGTAGGCCTGCTGCAACAGGAATTGGACATGTCGGCCCCCCTGGTGAGCAAAGGTGCCATCTCACCGGTGGAAATCCTGCGGCTCAAGCAACGCACCGTGGAAGCTCGCGGCCAACTCAACGCCACCAACCTGGCCATCCCCCGTGCCGAGGCAGCCGTGGCTGAGATCAGGAGCAAGATCCAGGAATCAGAGGCCGGCTTTCGCTCCGACGCCGCCAAGGAGCTCAACGACAAACGCACGGAGCTGTCGAAGATCACCGCCACCAGCATCGCCATCGACGACCGGGTCAACCGCACCACCGTGGTGTCGCCGGTGCGAGGTATCGTCAAGATGCTCAAGGTCAACACCATTGGCGGCGTGGTGCAGCCGGGCAGCGACCTGGTGGAGATCGTGCCGATCGAGGACAACCTGCTGATCGAGGCGAAGGTGCGGCCACAGGACGTGGCGTTCCTGCACCCGGGGCAACCGGCGATGGTGAAGTTCAGTGCGTATGACTACACCATTTATGGCGGCATGAAGGCCAAGCTCGAGCTGATCGGTGCCGATACCGTGACCGATGACAAAGGCAATGCGTTTTACCTGATTCAGGTACGCACCGAGAAGAACCACCTGGGCGGCGACAACAAGCCGCTGCTGATCATCCCCGGGATGGTGGCCACGGTGGATATCATCACCGGGCAGAAGAGCGTGCTGGATTATCTGCTCAAGCCGGTGCTCAAAGCACGGACCGAGGCGTTGCGGGAGCGGTGAACCGGGAGCCTGGAACTCGGCAGACCTTAAGGTCTCCCACGCACAGCTGCCCTGGCACGAGGCTACAGGCTAAAAAAACGCCTGCAATCGTTGGCAGATAAAGGCCCCGCCTGTGCCGTTATCAGCCTTCGCCATGATTTCTTTGGAACGTCTGAGTCCCCATCGCCCTGATCTGCCCTTCGATCAACGCTTCGAACGGGCGCAGCAACGCATCGAAACACGCCGGCTGCTCCAGCACATTCAAGGCCTGCACCACCGCCTCTATGGTCGACACCGCTCCCGGCTCCGGCGCCTTGCGCAGGCGGTAGCGCGAGGGCGACACCTGCGCCAGCGTCACCCTGGGCAACGCTTCGAGCAATGGATTGAGGTACAAAAGCTTGCGGGCCTTGCGCCAGGTGCCATCGGGGACGATCAGCATGAGCGGCCTGCCCTCTGCATCGCCATAGGCGGCGAGCACCTGGGCCTGCTCACCTGGGAACAAGAGCACCGGCCGGTACCCTGGTGCGCTCAGCAAATCACTCAGGTCTTCAAACACCTCGCCAACGCGCAACTCGGCATTGACCAGCCCAAGCGCAGCCAGGCGTGCGGTGTTCAGGGCGTGCGAGGTTTCACTGGGGTGCTGCAGCAGGACCACACGGGTGCGGCTGTCGAGCGAGGGGATCAGTGGGCAAAGGCAGTGATCGAGCGGGCGCTGGCAGCGCTCGCAGCGGGGTCTGGACATCGGCTTCTCCTTACCGGGCGCAGTGTGCCACAGCCCTGAGGAAAAGCCCCACATCCTTGTGGGAGAGGCTGTGAATCAGCGGTTGAAACGCTCCGCCAGGCTGTGCAGATACTCCGCCATTCGCTCCAGGTCCTGGCTGATCTCAGCCCCCTGCTTGGCCTGCCCCGCCGTTTGGTCACACAACTGGGCGATGCGCACGATCTGCTGGTTGATGTCTTCAGCCACGTGGCTTTGCTGCTCGGACGCCGTCGCCATCTGCTGGCTCATGCCCGTGATACGGCTGACCGCCTGGGCGATCCCGGCCAGCGCCGACTGCACCGCCTCGACACTGTGCACGCTGTCGCGTGAAATCTGTTCGCCACGGCTGGCAGTGCTCACCGCCCGCTCGGCGCCAGCGCGCAGCGAGGCGATGATCTGGTGGATCTCCTCGGTCGAGGTGCGCGTGCGCTGCGCCAGCGAGCGCACCTCATCGGCCACCACGGCAAAGCCCCTGCCCTGCTCACCCGCCCGCGCCGCCTCGATCGCGGCATTGAGCGCCAGCAAATTGGTCTGTTCGGCAATCGAGGTGATGGTGTCGACCACACTGCCGATCGACTGGGTCTGTTCAGCCAGGGCATTGACCGCCTGGCCAATGTCGCTGACCGCCTCGCTCATGCTGCCCATCGCCTTGAGGCTCTGCTGGGCCAGTTCGCTGCCCTGCTGCGCCAACTGGTCGGCATCGCCTGCTGCATGCGCGGTGCTTTGCACGTTATGCGTCACTTCCTGGATGGTCGCCGCCATTTGCGCAATGGCGGTGGCCGACTGGTCGGTCTCACTGCGCTGGCGATCGAGCATCTGTGCCTGGGCATCGGACAGGTCGGCCGACTGGGCGGCCCGCGACTTCACGCCGACGCCGGCGTCCACCAGCCGCGTCAGGGCGGTCTGCAGCCTGGCTTCCTCGCTGATGATTGCCAGGTCGAGCTGGCCATGCAGGCCCGGATTGTCACTGTACGTCAGCGCTACCAGCGGGCTGGTGAAGGCCTTGGGATGTTCGGCCAGTGTGCGGCGGATCGCCTGGTTATGCCGCTGTTCGATCAGGTACCAGGCCAACAGCATGCTGGCCATCAGTACGCCCAGCGCTGCATAGGGCGGTAACCAGAGGTAGCCGGCGGCCGACAGTAGGCCTGCACCGATCAGCGGCCAGCCATCGCCAACGCCACGCCCCAGCCGCGCGGCCCAGGGTACGGCCGGGCGCCCGGCGCGCAGGCGCGCATACAGCAGCTCTGCGCGGCGGATCTGCTCACGGCTGGGCACCGAACGCACCGACTCGTAACCGCTGATGCGGCCGTTCTCATAGATGGCGGTGACATAGGCACTCACCCAGTAGAAATCACCATTCTTGGCGCGGTTCTTCACCACGCCCATCCAAGGTTTACCTTGTTTGAGGGTGTCCCACATATGCCCGAAAACCGCCGGTGGCATGTCGGGGTGTCGCACCAGGTTGTGGGGCTGGCCCACCAGCTCGTCGTAGGTGAACCCGCTGATCGCCACGAACGCGTCGTTGCAGTACGTGATGTGGCTGTTCAGGTCGGTGGTAGAGATCAGCCGCTGGTCGCTGGAAAAGGTTCTTTCATGCTCAGTGACGGGCAAATTCATGCGCATCTGGGCGGTCCTTGCTTGTATAGATGAAGGGGAAAATCATCAAAGCAAGTAGAGGTTTAGCAGAACGCCATCAGCGTAGTGGTCAGGTTTGTAGGAAATTTACTCATCCCGACGGAATGACCGGAACGCCTTGTACATCAGCCAACATTGAGCTGGCTTTTGAGCAAATCGCGGAAGGTCTGAATCAAGGGCTCCCGGCTGCGACCGCGGCGAATGATCAACGAAAATGGCGCTTGATAGCCGAAAGTGGCCGGAGATAGTACCCGCAAGTCGCCCTTGTCGACCCAAGCCTGGGCATAGTGCTCGGGCAGGTAGCCGATATAGGCACCGGACAGGATCAGAATTAGCTGCGCCTCCATACTTTCGACGGTCGCCGCGCTGTGTTTGAAGCCGTGCCGGGCCAACTCCGCCTGGCTCCAGTAACCACGCCCGACCATACGCTGTTGGGTCACCACCGGCTCGGGGATACGCCGCTCGACGAACAACGGGTGGCGACTGCTGCAGTACAACCAATGCTGCTCGCGGTACAGCGGCTGGTAAACCAGGCCACTCATGCGCGAGGAGAATGCCCCAATCGCCAGGTCCAGGCGGTTGTCCTGCACGCCCAGCTGCAGCTCATAGGGGCTGGACACCGAAAGGTGCAGGTGCACCGCCGGGTGCTCCTGGCTGTAGGCGCCGATCGCTTCAGCCAAAGGCAGCGCGCGGTCGCCCACGGTTGAGTCGATCACCCCGAGGTTGAGCGTACCGCGCAGCTCCCCCTTGAGCGCTGCGGCGTATTGCTCGAAGCCATCGAGCTCCGCCAGCAGGCGCAAGGTCTCCTGGTGGAACAGCTCGCCCTTGCTGGTCAGGCTGAAGCCGCCACGGCCGCGGTGGCACAGCACGATGCCCAAGGCACCTTCGAGCTGGCTCATGTAGGTACTGATGGCCGAGGTCGACAGGTTGAGATCGCGCTGTGCATTGGCGAAGCCTTGGTGGCGCACCACGCTGACAAAGATGCGCAGCAGTTTCAGGTCAGGCAGGGTCGAGGCCATGGTGCAACGGTTCCGCAGTGTCATTTGCGCGCAGTCTACCCGCTGCGGGGGCGTTTAGTTCAGAAATTCCTGAAGTAAGTATTTGCCGGTAGCGATTTTTCCCACGCACTACCTTCAGCAGACTTGGCCGAAATGTCCCTGCCCGCCGGCATCACCGTATTTCAAGGCGCGCGGCGGCACAGGTTCGAACAAACAAAACAATCGACCGACTGATGAGGCCCACCGTGGACAAAGTTCTCCATCAACCACTGGGCGGCAACGAAATGCCGCGTTTCGGCGGCATCGCCACCATGCTCCGTCTACCCCACCTGCAAAGCGCTGAAGGCCTGGATGCCGCGTTCATCGGCGTGCCCCTGGACATCGGCACCTCGCTGCGCTCCGGCACCCGCTTCGGGCCACGGCAGATCCGCGCCGAATCGGTGATGATCCGCCCGTACAACATGGCCACCGGTGCCGCCCCGTTCGACTCGCTGTCGGTGGCCGATATCGGTGACGTGGCGATCAACACCTTCAACCTGCTCGATGCCGTGCGCATCATCGAAGAAGCCTACGACGAGATCGTCGAGCACAACGTCATCCCGATGACGCTGGGTGGCGACCACACCATCACCCTGCCGATCCTGCGCGCCCTGCACAAGAAACACGGCAAGATCGGCCTGGTGCACATCGACGCTCACGCCGACGTCAACGACCATATGTTCGGCGAGAAGATCGCCCACGGCACCACCTTCCGCCGCGCGGTGGAAGAGGGCCTGCTCGATTGCGACCGCGTGGTCCAGATCGGCCTGCGCGCCCAGGGCTATACCGCCGACGACTTCAACTGGAGCCGCCGCCAAGGTTTTCGCGTGGTGCAGGCCGAAGAGTGCTGGCACAAGTCACTGGAACCGCTGATGGCCGAAGTACGTGAAAAGGTCGGCGGCGGCCCGGTGTACCTGTCCTTCGACATCGACGGTATCGACCCGGCCTGGGCACCTGGCACCGGCACCCCGGAAATTGGCGGCTTGACCACCATCCAGGCGATGGAGATCATTCGCGGCTGCCACGGCCTGGACCTGATCGGCTGTGACCTCGTCGAAGTCTCCCCGCCTTACGACACCACCGGCAACACCTCGCTGCTCGGTGCCAACCTGCTGTTCGAAATGCTCTGCGTGCTACCGGGCGTCGTGCGCCGCTGAAACTTGTTGCACCCCGGCAGGAGCCATGAGGGAGGGCCACAGAGGCCCGCCAACACAAGACAAGACCGCCAGGCGCCGTGAAGCCGCCTGAGTGGTCGATCTCGCCATAATAAAGATAATCGGGAGACCCCCAATGGCCTTGGACATCATTGTTGTAATGATCTATACCGCCGGCATGCTCGGGCTGGGCTGGTATGGCATGCGGCGCGCGAAAACACACGAAGACTACCTGGTGGCAGGGCGCAACCTGGGCCCGACCTTGTACATGGGCACCATGGCCACCACCGTGCTCGGCGGCGCCTCCACCGTCGGCACCGTACGCCTTGGCTATGTGCACGGCATCTCCGGCTTCTGGCTATGCGCAGCCTTGGGCCTGGGCATCATCGCCCTCAACCTGTTCCTCGCCAAACCGCTGCTGCGCCTGAAGATCTTCACCGTGACCCAGGTACTGGAGCGGCGCTACAACCCCATGGCGCGCCAGGCCAGTGCGGCAATCATGCTGGCCTACGCGCTGATGATCGGCGTCACCTCGACCCTGGCCATGGCGACTGTCCTGCAGGTGTTGCTGGACTTGCCGTTCTGGATGTCGCTGCTGCTCGGCGGCGGGGTGGTGGTGGTCTACTCGACCATCGGCGGCATGTGGTCGTTGACCCTGACCGACATCGTCCAGTTCGTGATCAAGACCGTGGGCCTGATGTTCATCCTGCTGCCGGTGTGCCTGTACAACGCTGGTGGCTGGGACACCCTGGTAGCCAAGCTGCCGGCGGCCAGCTTCGCCTGGACCACCATCGGCTGGGACACCATCATCACCTACTTCCTGATCTACTTCTTCGGCATCCTGATTGGCCAGGACATCTGGCAGCGGGTATTCACCGCCCGCGACGAGAAGGTCTGCCAACGTGCCGGTACCACTGCAGGCCTGTACTGCGTGCTCTATGGCCTGGCTTGTGCCCTGATCGGCATGGCAGCGCACGTGCTGATGCCGGACCTGGCCAACCCGAACAACGCGTTCGCCGAGATGATCAAGAGCCAGTTGCCTGATGGTATCCGTGGCCTGCTGATGGCCGCTGCCCTGGCTGCGATGATGTCGACCGCCAGCGCCGGCCTGCTGGCCGCCTCGACCACCATTACCGAAGACCTGCTGCCTAAATTGCGTGGCGGCAAGCAATCGAGCCTGGGTGTCAGTCGCCTGTTCACCCTGCTCACCGGCTTGGTGGTGCTGGGCATCGCGCTGGCGGTGAACGATGTGATCAGCGCACTGACCCTGGCTTATAACCTGCTGGTCGGCGGCATGCTGATCCCGCTGATCGGGGCGATCTTCTGGAAACGTGCGACCACCGCAGGGGCCATTGCCAGCATGACGCTGGGCTTTGCCACGGCGCTGTTGTTCATGTTCAAGGATGGGTTGGACGCCAATACGCCGATCTACTACAGCCTGGCGGTTGGCCTGGTGAGCTTCGTGCTGGTCAGCCTGCTGTCGCGCAAACCGGTGGGAGTGGTTACGCTGGCTTGAGGATGGCGCAGGCCTTAACAGCGCCCTTGGGATCGAGTGCCGCGCGGGCAGTGCTCGGTCCCATACAAGCGCAAAATCAAAGCATGCATCCCGGCAACAACGAAAAAAGCCGCGCCATCATCACTGATATCGCGGCCTCGTTGTGTTCAGCGACGACGCGGCTGGCGCCTGCGCTGCTCTTCATCAGTCGGGATCGGCACCGGCTGTAGAGGTGGTGGTATCAGCCCCAGGGCGACAGCCAAGTCGTGGAGCCAGTTGAACATTTGGTTTTTCATAGTGCCCCCTTGACGGGTCAGCCTCTCGGTCAATCAATCCTACGATGTTTCATACAGATCATAGTCCGATGTCCTGTATTACGCATGCCCTTGTTGTTACAGATAGGGGCAAGTTTGACGCGGATCAAGCGGAAACGGTGGATTCCGACGGCTGGTTAATCGTTTCGCTTTGTTGCAAATCGACCCACGCCTGCAAATTCGCCCCACGCATCCCCTGCCGCCACATCAGCCAGGTCACCGCCTGATCGAACGGCGCCTGCAGCCGGTGGACCCGCACGCGGTCCCGCCCCGGCAGGCTGTCGAGCATCGACTGCGCCATCAGCGCCACCCCTGCGCCGGCTATCACACAAGCCAGCATGCTCTGATAAGACTCGATTTCCATTACCCGCCCCATTGGCGTATGGGCATGGGCATACCACGCCTCCAGGCGCATCCGGTAGGAGCACCCTTGACGAAAAGTGAACACCGCCTTGCCCGCCACATCGCTGGCGCTGTGCACCGGTGGGTGTTCGGGGCTGGTGATCAGTACCAGTTCTTCTTCGCACAAGGGCACACCATCCAGCCCCGCCAGGCTCGGCGGCCCATCCACCAGGGCGGCATCCAGGCGGTGGCTGAGCAACCCCTCGAGCAACTCGCCACTGGGGGCAGCCTGCACCTGCAGGTTAACGGCCGGATAGGCCTGGTGGTAACGCGCCAACAACGCTGGCAGGTGAATGGCCGCGGTGCTGTACATGGTACCCAGGATGAAATCGCCGGCCGGCTGCCCGCCCTGCACGGCGGCCATGGCTTCGTCCCGCAGCGCCGCCAGACGGTTGGCGCAATCCAGCAGCACCTTGCCGGCGGGTGACAACTGCAGGCGCTGGCGCTCACGCAAGAACAGTTCCACGCCCAGTTGCTCTTCGAGTTGGCGCAAGCGCGTCGAAAGGTTCGACGGCACCCGGTGCAAGCGCTCGGCGGCGCGGGTGATGGAACCTTCCTCAGCGACCGCCTGGAAAATACGCAGCTGGCTGAACTCCATGACATTCTCCAAAACAGAACAACTTCATCATCATTATTCAATTTTATTGAAAACAAAAGCGCCCTAACCTCCCCTTCATCGTTTACAGGCTTGCGGGAGTGTTCTCATGTCGCCATTCGTACAACTGTTGGCCAGCGCCGTGGCGCTGATGATGGCCATGGGCATCGGCCGCTTCGCTCTCACCCCGCAACTGCCGCAACTGATCGCCGAAGGCCAGTTCGACCTGACCAGCGCAGGGCTTGTCGCAGCAGCCAACTACCTTGGCTATTTCGTTGGTGCCGCGTATGCCATGTTCGCCCGCACCCCCGCCCAGGTCAGGCTGTGCCTGCACGGCGGGCTGTGGCTCTGTGTGGTGCTGACCCTGGCGTCCTGGGCTGCGGACGGGTTCTGGAGCCACCTGCTGCTGCGTTTCGGTACGGGCGTAGCCAGTGCGTGGGTGCTGGTGATGATCACCAGCCTCAGCCAGCAACTGGCCAACGCCAACAATCGTCCGCGCCTTGGCGCCCTGGTGTTCGCCGGGCCTGGGCTGGGCATCGCCGTGACCGGCCTGCTGGCACTGGTCGCTCACTCGCTTGGGTTGAGCTCCGCGGCGTTGTGGCTGGTGTATAGCGTTGCCGCGCTGGTCATGTTGCTGGCGGTGCGCCCTTGGCTGCCTCGCGCTCAGGCACCCGCTGTGGTGCTGAGCACGGTGCAGGGAGGCGCGACACGCAGCGTTGGCATCGGCCGCCTTGGCCTGGTGTATGGCTTGTATGGCGTGGGCTACATCCTGCCGGCCACGTTCCTGGCGCAAATGGCCAACCAACAGTTCCAAGGCAACTGGATGGCGGACCTGTTCTGGCCGGGGTTTGGTGTGGCGGCGGCGTTGGGCGTGGTGCTGGTGAGTGTGCGACGCGCCGGCCGCACTTCGGCCTGGCTGACCGCGACCTTGTGGCTGCAAGGCCTTGGCGTACTGGCCTGCCTGATGGGCGGCGGCCTTGGCTTGGCCTTGGGCGTGGTGCTCTGCGGTACGCCGTTTCTGGCATGCATGCAGCTGGTGATGCAACGCTCGCGGGAGCTGGCGCCCCATGCCACGCAGCGCAATGCCGGGCTGCTGACAGCGTGCTTTGCGCTGGGACAGTTGAGCGGCCCGTTGCTGGCGGCGCTGAGCAACCATTACAGCGGGGGCTTGCAGCCGGCGCTGGCAACGGCGGCGGCTGGGTTGGGGCTGGCGGGGGTGTTGGTGCTTACGGGCACACGCCATAACCGCGACTGCCAGATTGCAGGACGGGTTGCCTGATGGATCGAGGCTGATCAGCACCGATCCTATCGCCGGCAAGCCGGCTTCCACATGAATTGCGCCGACTGTTAGAAACTGGACAAGGCGGTTGAGTGCACAGTTGAAGCGTAGATCTGAAGAACTGCGCGGTCGGAGGTGGGAGCCGGCTTGCCGGCGATTGGCCGCATAGCGGCCCCAGAGCCACGCTGATCTCATCGAGCGCGATCGGATGATTACCGATCCGGTCGGCACGTACAGCAAAGACGACGCCTATCCCACAAACCTGCGCAACTGCTGCTTCACCCAAGGCTCGGCACTGACCAGCACCACGCCGAGCAAAACCATCACTGCCCCAAGCACAAAATTCACGCTCAGCGGTTCATCCAGCAACAGCACGCCAAACGTCACCCCAAACAACGGGGTAATGAAGGAAAACACCGCCAGATTCGAAGCCAGGTACTTGCGCAGCAACCAGAACCACGTCAGGTAGCTGACGAACGAAACCACAATACCCTGGAACAGCACGCTGCCGACCGCCAAAGGGGTCCACACGACCTGGTCGATCTGGCCGCTAAACAAGGCGATCAGCACCAACCCGACAAACCCCACCGCCAGTTGATAGAACAGCGTCAACGTCGCAGGCGCCTCAGACAAACGCGAACCCCGTACCACCACCGTCGTTGCCCCCCAAGCCAAACCGGCCAGGACACCGAATGCATCGCCGAGCAGCATGCGCCCGTCCATCTCCTCGAACGACAGCCCCCCGGCAAATGCGGTAGCGATGCCGCCGAACGCCAAGACGATGCCCAGCCACTGCAACAGGCGCAGCCGCTCGCTGGGCAGCATCAGGTGCAGCCCAAGTGCCGTGAACACCGGTGCGGTGTAGAGAAACACAGACATATGCGCCGCGGATGTCAGCTTCAGCCCCTCGGCGATGAACAGGAACTCCAGGCCAAACAAACCGCCGGCCAGCAGCCCGCCACGCCAAGTGCTCCCGACCTGCCCCCAGCCACCGCGCCAGCAGATCATCAAGCCAACCAGCACGGCGGCAAGGCCGTTACGCAGTGCAGCCTGCATCACCGGCGCAATATCAACCGCAGCAGATTTGATCAATACCTGTTGGCAACCCCAGATCAGGCACAGCCCCAGCATGACCTGAAAGGCAAACGCATCGGGATTCTTGCGGGCCGCACTCATGGGCGGACCTCTTGGGTGATCGATGGCATGGGCAAGGCTCGGCAGTATTCAGGAACTGCCGATTATCGGTTTTTCCGAGCAGGCCTTGCCAGCCTCAATACGACCTCAAGCGATCTGCGCCTTCGCCGACACCTGCTCGAAGGTGGTTTCGTCCAGCGCATCCTCCTGTTCATCGAGCACCTGGCGGGGGTGCTCGAAGCCCGGGATGCTGCTGTCGATCAGGCTCATCAGCCGCGAACCACGTTCGGTCAGTACGAAGTTCTCGCCGTTACCACCCTCTTCCGGCGGCCGGCTTTCGATGAAGCCACGCTCGAACAGCAGCTTCTCGTACTCGCAGGCACGGGTCTTGAGTTGATCCACATCGGTGACTTGTTGACCTTCGCAGGCCATCGCCGCAGCGTGCTGCTCGGCATAGGGGCGTGGTGTAAAACTATGACCGGCGCCGTTCTGCACCTCGTGCAACAAACGCTCGATCAAGTCCCAGTCGTAGGTGATGCTCATGGCTATGGCCTCTTGCTATGTACGAATGGAGTACACAGGTTGGGACCAGCCGGGGTTTGAGTACGTTCCAATGTTCTCGGCACAGGGGTAGCCAGATTTGCCGGCACGGCCGCCCGTCACGGACGCTGAACTTCCGGGCCTCACGAGCTCTCCACCGAGCACAACCACCGCCGGAGGTATAAAGGATGAAACCGCTGCTGCGCATCGCCTGTGCGACTGCCGTGTTCTGCGCCCTGCCCGCCTGGGCCTGCACACCGGAAGAGGCTACCCAGAAACGTGAGGAACTGGCAGAGCTGGTGAGCCATTTGACCGAACAAAACCCGCAGAAAGCGAAGGAGATCAATGATGAGCTCCAAGGGATGGAGCTGGGCACGGCGAGCAAGGACCTGCCCGACAAGTGTCAGCTGATCGACAAGCGGATCAAGGAATTGAAAGAGGCGGAAAAGAAAGCGGATTGACAGCAGGACTGCTGGGCGCAATCGCCGGCAAAGCCGCTCTCGCAGGTGAACACCCGGGAGCCGGCTTGCCGCCGATTGCGCCTTAGCGCAGGGTATTACTCAGCAGCAGGCTTGCGCTTCTTCAACGGCGCCATGCCATCGGAGCTCGCCAGTGGCGCGTTGGCCTTTGGCTTGGCGGTCGGCTTACGCTTGGCAGCCGCTTTTTTGTCGCCAGCCTTCTTCTCGGTCTTTTTCTTCTTGGTGCCGGCCGCCTTGCCCGACGCCTTGACCTTCTTCGGCCCGTTGTAGGTGCCTTTGACTTCCTTGATCACACGGCGCTCGAACTGCTGCTTGAGGTAGCGCTCGATGCTGGACATCAGGTTCCAGTCATTGTGGGTGATCAACGAGATCGCCAGGCCTTCGCCGCCGGCACGGCCGGTGCGGCCAATGCGGTGCACATACTCGTCGCCGCTGCGCGGCATGTCGAAGTTGATCACCAGGTCCAGGCCGTCGATGTCCAGGCCACGGGCCGCCACGTCGGTGGCTACCAGTACCTTGGAGCTGCCTTGCTTGAAGCGCTCGATGGCCAGCTTGCGGTCCTTCTGGTCCTTTTCACCGTGCAACACGAACGCTTTTACGTCTTTGGCGACCAGGTGGCCGTAGATGCGGTCAGCGAGCACGCGGGTATTGGTGAAGATGATCGCCTTGTCGAACTTTTCGTTGGCCAGCAGCCACTGCACGATCGCCTCTTTGTGCTGGTCGTGGTCTGCGGTGATGACCTGCTGGCGGGTGCCTTCGGCCAACTGCGAAACACTGTTGAGCATCAGGTGCTCAGGGTTTTTCAGCACTTTGCCGATGATGTCGCGCAGGGCCGCGCCGCCGGTGGTGGCCGAGAACAGCAGGGTTTGCTCACGGTTTTCGCATTCTTTGCACAGGCGCTCCATGTCTTCGGCGAAGCCCATGTCGAGCATGCGGTCGGCTTCGTCGAGGATCATCACCTGTACATGGGACAGGTCGAGGTTGCCGGCATTGAGCTGCTCGAGCAGGCGGCCCGGGGTGCCGATCAGCACATCCGGCACCTTGCGCAGCATGGCGGCCTGTTCCTTGAAGTCTTCACCGCCGGTGACCAGGCCCGCCTTGATGTAGGTGAACTGCGAGAACAGCTGCACTTGCTTGAGGGTCTGCTGGGCCAGCTCACGGGTCGGCAGCAGGATCAGCGCGCGGATCTCGACGCGCGCGCCCTTGAGGTCGACCAGGCGGTTGAGCAGCGGCAGGACGAAGGCCGCGGTCTTGCCGCTGCCGGTCTGCGCGGTCACCCGCAGATCACGCCCTTGCAGGGCCAAGGGGATGGCCGCGGCCTGCACCGGAGTTGGCTCGACAAATTTAAGCTCGGCCACGGCTTTAAGCAGGCGTTCATGCAGGGCGAATTGGGAGAACACGGAGGTAACCTCAGGCAAGTGCGGGAAATTCAGTTGCATAGGGTAACGTTTTCTGCAGCCGGAGCCGAATTTCTTTTGGCAACTTTGTCGCCAACCGCGCTCTAATGGCGCTTCGTTTCGCAAGCAAAGACCGTACTGAAGCTCATGGATATGCAAAAACTCTGGCGCGACAGCCTCGACCTGTGGGGCACCCTCGACCAACACCCCATGCTCCACGCCGCCATCGGCCTGGCCGTGCTGCTGTTGGTTTCCCTGGTAATCGGCCGCCTGGCGCGCTTTCTGATCCTGCACGGCACGCGCCTGCTGGCCCGTCAGCCTGCGCTCAAATGGCTCGACGACCTGCGCCACAACAAGGTGTTTCACCGCCTGGCGCAGACCACACCGTCGCTGGTGATCCAGTTCGGGCTGAAACTGGTACCGGAGCTGTCCGATACCGCCCAGCATTTCCTTGGCAACATGGCGCTGGCCTTCACCCTGCTGTTCATGACCCTGGCGCTGTCGTGCCTGCTCGATGGCCTGCTCGACATCTATGCCCGCACCGAACATGCCCGCACCCGCTCGATCAAGGGTTATGTGCAACTGGCGAAGATGATGCTGTGGATTTTCGCCTCCATCGTCATCGTCGCCACGCTGATCGACCGTTCCCCCCTGTTGCTGCTGTCTGGGCTGGGTGCGATGTCGGCCGTATTGCTGTTGGTGTACAAGGACACCTTGCTGTCGTTCGTCGCCAGCGTGCAGCTCACCAGTAACGACATGCTGCATGTCGGCGACTGGATCGAGATGCCCCAGGTTGGTGCCGATGGCGATGTGGTCGATATCACCCTGCATACGGTGAAGGTGCAGAACTTCGACAAGACCATCGTTTCGATCCCAACCTGGCGGCTGATGAGCGAGTCGTTCCGCAACTACCGGGGCATGCAGCAATCGGGCGGCCGGCGGATCAAACGCAGCCTGTTCATCGATGCATCGGGCGTGCGTTTCCTGACCCGGGAAGAAGAACAGCGCCTGAGCGGCGTGCGCCTGCTCGGTGACTACCTGGCCGGCAAGCGCCAGGAACTTCATGAGTGGAACGAAGCACTGGGGCCTGTGGCCGAGCTGTCGGCCAACCGTCGCCAGTTGACCAACATCGGCACCTTCCGCGCCTTTGCCCTGGCTTACCTGAGAAACCACCCCAACGTGCATCAGGACATGACCTGCATGGTCCGGCAGATGCAGACCGGCGCCGAGGGGGTGCCGCTGGAGATCTACTGCTTCACCACCACCACGGTGTGGGCGGATTACGAGCGGATCCAGGGGGATATCTTCGATTACCTGCTGGCAGTGTTGCCGGAGTTCGGGCTGAGCCTGTATCAGCAGCCGAGCGGCAATGACATGCGCATCGGGCTGGCGGGGCGCGCTTCGACGGAGCGAGCGCCGCATCGCCTGGAAGACCTGAGCGAGGCTTGAGATCCCAGGGGCCGCTTTGCGGCCCATCGCCGGCAAGCCCGGCTCCCACTTGGATTGCGCCGGCCTCTAGAAATTGGACAAGACGGTTGCTTGTACAGGTAAAGCGCAGGCCTGAAGAACTGCACGGTCGTGGTGGGAGCCGGCTTGCCGGCGATGAGGCCCTCAGTTACCCCGCATAAACACAAAAGGGGAACGGCGCAGTGACTGGTTCAAGAGCTTTTCATCATCCCCAGTTCGGCATCATCAAGCAGGGCCTTGGCTAGGGCGCAGAGGTAATGCGAGGCCCAAAGTAGCTGGGGTTTATCTTCCATCAGACCGTCGATGGACAGGTCACGGGCATAACCCATCAGTTCCGAGGCCTGTTCGCGAGCACTCTGGCAAGGGATGCCGGGTTCGATGCGGAATAATGGATGGTTTTGATTTTCACCTTGGTAAAAGATGGTTCTGCCAACAGTGAAGTTGGTTTCTTCGGTGGCCACAGATTCATCTCCCTGAAGTTCCAGATGCCTGGACTCGCTCTATCACCACAGGTCAGCCCAGGCAAATCATGATGCGGATTAATGTAACGTTTGAGAATCCGCTGGCTTTTGGACTTGAGCCAGCGCTGATTCAAGTAGCCTACGAAGGGTTTCAAGTTCTTTCATGGACGTCATCATCAACACCGAAACGGGTGACCTCGGTTGCAACAAAACGGCTTGCTGAGCAACGGTTTCTGCACATAGCGCATAGTCGGCGGCCATCAGCAGCGTGTCTTCCAGGGAGTGGAGGTTGTAGGGTGGATCGGGGACTATCTTCAGCATGATGTAACCCTCAATTTGTGGATCGGGACCACCGCCCTTTGCTGTCAAACAAAGGGTGGCAGCTGTGCACGGGTTGACAGACCGGTCAAATTGAGAAACCCGGCGCACCCGAAGGCGCCCCACGCACAGCCACCATTGAAGGCAAAGCTATGGATTGCAATTTGAGTCGGCCTGTCAAAGCCGATCGTTGAAACTCAACGACCAGCCGAGACTAGTGGCCAACCCAGCACACCACAATCACCGGCAGTATCTTTGGGAAATGCCTTACAGGAAAGGGACTAAATCTGATTTAGTTATCCGCTAGACGTAACAGCGTGTAAGGCGTGCAGGCCATGTGCGCTTCAAGATTCGTCCATGGAAGCGGCCTTGTGTCGCGAAAGGGCTGCACAGCAACTCCAAATCACCCCGCATACCCCAGCAGGTACAGCAAACCAGTCAAGGTGACCAGAGAAGCCACCGTCGACAACAGGATCGTGCGCGATATCAGCCCCGCTTCCCGGTTGTAATACTCCGCCAGCATGAACGGCCCGGTCCCCGTCGGCAGTGCAGCCAGCAGTACCGCTGAAGCGGCCCACATGGTCGGCAGGCTGAACACCTTGAACGCCAACACCCACGTCAGCGCCGGCTGCCCCACCAGCTTCATCGCAATCAGTGGCCATGGGCTGGCCTGGGCGCCGCTGCGTTTCTCTGCCAGAAACGCCCCCAGCGAAATCAACGCACACGGCGTGGTCGCCACGGCGAGCATGTCGAGAAAATGCATCACCGGTTCCGCCACGCCCAGACCGGTCATTGCCCAAGCAGCCCCCACCACGGGCGAAATCACCAAGGGATTCTTCGCCAGCGCCTTGCCCACTACCCACATGGCGCGGCCGATCCGCTTCTCGTCCTGTAGGCCGATCTCGATCAGCGTCAGCGATATCGCAAATACCAGGCAGACCACGATCAACGACGAGATCAACGCCGGCTGCAATCCGGGCTGACCAAACAGCAGCAAACACAATGGGATGCCGATATAGCCGGTGTTGGCATACCCCGCGCTGAGCCCATCGATACTGGCCGCGACCAGCCCGTGGCCGTTGCACAGCCGCCAGGCCAGGGTGGCCACGAACATGGCCAGGGCCCCTGCGCCAAAGGCCACGATGAACCCTGGGTGCCATACCTCACTCCAGGTTGCAGTGGCCGTGACTTTGAACAACAGGGCCGGCAGGCACAGCCAGACCACCATCTTGTTGATCTCGGCCGCAGCCTTGTCGCCAAGCTTGTTGGTGCGGCGGCAAAGGTAACCGACCAGGATCAGCGCAAAGATCGGCGCGACGATGACCAGGATGGTGTGCATGTCAGGCCCTGCGCACCAGCGGTGCATGCGTACGGCTGCCCAGGCGGCTCAGCCACACCGAGGCCAGGATGATTGCACCACCGATGAACAGGCGCCCCAATGGCTCGTGCTGGTTCCAGATAAGAAGGTTGAGCAGCAGCCCCACCGGCACGTGCAGGTTGTTCATCACTGCCAGCGTACCGCCTGAGACCATGCACGCACCCTTGTTCCACCAGTACAAGCCCAGCGCCGTCGGACACAGCCCGAGGAACAGCAGCACCAGCCATTGCACGTCGGTGCTCGGCAAATGCTGGGTGTTGCCAAACAGCAGGAAGGCCGGCAGCACAATGATCAACGCACCCAGATAGAAGTAGCCGAAACGCTTGTAATGTGGCAGGTCGCTGGGGTGGCGGGCAACCAGATGGCGGTACAGCACCTGCCCGGCAGCGTAAGTGAAGTTGGCCAACTGCAGCAGCAGGAAGCCAATGAAGAAGTCGCCACTGATGCTGTCGAAGCGGATCACCGCCGCACCTGCGACCGCCACCAGGGCGGCGAGCAAGGCCCAAGGATTGAAACGGCGGTTCAGCGCGTCCTCGATCAGGGTCACGTGCAAGGGCGTGAGAATCGTGAACAGCAGCACCTCAGGTACGGTCAGCACGCGGAAGCTCAGGTACAAGCAGACATAGGTGATGCCGTACTGCAGCGCACCGATCAGCAGCATGGAGCGCATGAAGCGCGGTTCGACCTGGCGCCAGCGGGTCAGCGGCAGGAAGACCAGGCCCGCCAGTACCACCCGTGCGAGCACGGCAAAGTAGCTGTCGACGTGCCCGGCCAGGTACTCGCCGATCAGGCTGAAGGAAAACGCCTGGATCAGCGCGACGATTATCAGGTAGCCCATGGTTGCCTCTCGTAAATCAAGGCCGCGACCTTAGCGGGTTGCGACCGATGTGTTCAACCCTGCGCAGTGTGGGGGTTGCGCATTTCATGGGCGTGAGCGATTCACCCACAAAAAAGCCCGGCCATCGAGGCCGGGCAGGTACACCCAAAGGAGCAAACAAGGTGTCAGGGTTGGGAATTCGTTGCCGCTCAGGCCATCGTGGCGAGCTTGGCCTTGGCCTGGTTGAGGCCTTTTTCGTGGAAGTCACCGCTCATGTTCAGGCCTTCGGCATGGATGAAGTTCACATCGTGAATGCCGATGAATGCCATTACCTGGCGCAGGTACGGCTCTTGATGGTCGCTGGTGGCGCCAGCGTGGATGCCGCCACGGGCCGTCAGCACAATGGCACGCTTGCCGGTCAGCAGGCCTTGCGGGCCGGTCGGGGTGTACTTGAAGGTGATGCCGGCACGCAGGACGTGGTCAAGCCAGGCCTTGAGCGTGCTGGGGATGGTGAAGTTGTACATCGGTGCAGCCATCACCAGCACGTCGGCCGCCAGCAGTTCATCTGTCAACACGTTGGAGCGCGCCAGGGCGTCCAGCTCAGCGGCATTGCGCTGTTCTTCAGGCTTCATCCAGCCACCGAGCAGGTTGGCGTCCAGGTGCGGAACCGGGGCCACCGCCAGATCGCGGACAGTGATCTCGTCGGCCGGGTGCGCTGCTTGCCATTGTTCGATGAAGTCACGGGTCAGTTGACGGGAAACGGAATCCTGTTGGCGGGCGCTGCTTTCGATGATCAGTACGCGGGACATGGGGTGCCTCCATCGGCAGAAAGGGTTGCGATTCGATGGAGGTGAGATTAAGGCTTGACCTATCGATAAAAAAGCGTAAAAAGTGGGTTCAATTTATCGAATAATCAGTTTTATACCGCTTTGCAGTCCAAGGCGATACGCAGCTTGATGATCTGCCGGTTGAACTTGGCCGTGACGTCCACACTTTTGCCCGCCGGTACGTTCACCCGGCGTACCCGTGGCGCCTCCGGGCCGTTGCGGAACGTCACCTTGCAGGCCGCCGGCACTTGCCCATAGTTGTTCAGGGTGATGGCGCCGATGTCGTACGCGGTGTCGTAGGCGGTGTAGTCCAGCTTGACTCCGGCCAGTTCCTTCTCCACGTCGATGGGGTAAGCCATGGCCCCGAGGGGCAGGCACATCAGTATTGCCGCACAACATTTCTTCATGGGGCGCTCTCCTTGAAAGAGCGCAGCTTAGGTCAACAGGAGCCAAAGATGAAAGCGCCGCGCGTAACCCTGGATCAGTGGCGAACCTTGCAGGCAGTGGTCGATCACGGTGGGTTTGCCCAGGCAGCCGAAGCTCTGCACCGTTCTCAGTCGTCGGTCAGTTACACGGTGGCGCGCATGCAAGAGCAGCTCGGCGTGCCACTGCTGCGCATCGATGGCCGCAAAGCCGTGCTGACCGAGGCAGGCAACGTACTGCTGCGCCGCTCACGGCACCTGGTCAAGCAGGCCAGCCAGCTGGAAGACCTGGCGCACCACATGGAGCAAGGCTGGGAAGCCGAGGTCCGGGTCGTGGTCGATGCCGCCTACCCCAGTGCCCGCCTGGTACGTGCCCTGGCGGCGTTCATGCCACAGAGCCGGGGTTGCCGGGTGCGCCTGCGCGAGGAAGTGCTGTCGGGCGTGGAGGAGGTCATGCATGAAGGCATCGCCGACCTTGCCATCAGCAGCTACAGCATCGGCGGCTATCTGGGCACCGAGCTCAGTGCTGTGGAGTTCGTGGCCGTCGCCCACCCCGAGCACAGCTTGCACCGCCTGGGCCGGGAGATCACCTTCCAGGACCTGGAAAGCCAGTTGCAGGTGGTGATCCGCGACTCCGGCCGCGCCCAACCCCGCGATGTGGGCTGGCTAGGCGCCGAACAGCGCTGGACCGTCGGTAGCCTGGGTACCGCCACCACCTTCGTCAGCAGCGGGCTGGGTTTTGCCTGGCTGCCGCGGCACATGATCGACCGCGAACTGCGCGAAGGGGTGCTCAAGCCGCTGCCACTGGACCAGGGTGGCAGCCGACATCCACTGTTCTACCTTTATTCGAGCAAAGAAAAGACCTTGGGCCCGGCCACGCAGATCCTCATCGACCTGCTGCGCAATTTCGATACCGCGCCACTGGACGTGCCCTTCGCAGCCCCGCCGCAAGCCTGAGAGAACCGCGCCCATGGCCTATTTCGAACATGAAGGATGCTCGCTGCATTATCAGGAATACGGCCAGGGCGACCCCCTGGTACTGCTGCACGGCCTGGGCTCCAGCAGCCAGGACTGGGAGCTGCAGCTACCCGCGCTCAGCCGTCATTACCGGGTGATCCTCATGGACATCCGCGGCCACGGCCGCTCCGACAAGCCCCGCGAGGGCTACCAGATCGCCACATTCAGCGAAGACCTGCTGGCCCTGCTCGAACACCTGCAGACCGGCCCGGTGCACTTCGTGGGGCTGTCGATGGGCGGCATGGTCGGCTTCCAGTTCGCCGTCGACCATCCGCAATGGCTGCGCAGCCTGTGCATCGTCAACAGCGCCCCCGAGGTCAAACGCCGCACACCCAGCGACTGGGCCTGGTGGGCCAAGCGCTGGGGCCTGGCACGCATCCTCAGTGTCGAGACAGTCGGCAAGGGCCTGGCCCAGCGCCTGTTCCCCAAACCGGAGCAAGCCGACTTGCGCCAGAAGATGGCGCAACGCTGGGCACGCAACGACAAACGCGCCTACCTCAAGAGTTTCGACGCCATCGTCGACTGGGGCGTGCAGGAACGCATCGGCCAGATACACTGTCCCACGCTGGTGGTCGCTGCCGACCACGATTACACCCCGGTCCAACTCAAAGAGCGCTACGTTGCCCTGATGCCGCAGGCAAGGCTGGTAGTCATCGATGATTCCCGGCACGCTACACCCCTCGATCAACCCGAAGTCTTCAACCAGACTTTGCTGCAGTTCCTCGCAGCCGCTTCCACCTCTCAAGGATCTTTGAGCTCATGCTGAAAAAACTTCTGCTCACCGCCTGCTCGGTCGCCTTTGCCACCACCGTCATGGCCTCCGACAAGACCCCTCACGTAGTGCTCGACACCAGCTTCGGCCAGGTCGAAATCGAGCTCAATGCCGAGAAGGCGCCGCTCAGTACCAAGAATTTCCTCGAATACGTCGATAGCGGCTTCTACAACAACACCATTTTCCACCGCGTGATCCCGGGCTTCATGGTCCAGGGCGGGGGCTTCACCGAGCAGATGGTGCAAAAAGCGACCCGTGACCCGATCCGCAACGAAGCCAGCAACGGCCTGCAGAACACCCGCGGCACCCTGTCGATGGCCCGCACGTCCAACCCGAACTCGGCCACCAGCCAGTTCTTCATCAACGTGGCCGACAACGACTTCCTCAACCCGGGCCGCGACGCCGGCTACGCCGTGTTCGGCAAAGTGACCAAGGGCATGGAAGTGGTCGACCAGATCGTCAACTCCCCCACCACCGTCAAGAAAGGCATGCGCGATGTGCCGGCCGACCCGGTGTTCATCAAGTCAGCCAAACGCATCGACTGACCGCAGGCTTCACAAGGACGTGAAACCGCCTGAGGGTCGGGTTGAACAGGAGTGTTGTCACCCATGCTGTACCGACGTTTCGAGCAACTGATCGATATTTTCCGCGATGCGCCCAGCGAGTCGCCGCCCACCCAGGTGTGGCCGTTCTACCTTTACTACCTTCGCCAGGTGTGGCCGAGTTTTCTCGCCCTGCTGGTGGTCGGCCTGGTCGCCTCGCTGATCGAGGTGGCGATGTTCAGCTACCTGAGCCGCATCATCGACCTGGCCCAGGGCACGCCCAATGCCAACTTCTTCAGCGAGCACAGCGGTGAGCTGATCTGGATGCTGGTGGTGATCCTGCTGCTACGGCCGGTGTTTTTCGGTCTGCATGACCTGCTGGTACACCAGACCATCAACCCGGGCATGACCAGCCTGATCCGCTGGCAAAACCACACCTATGTGCTCAAGCAGAGCCTGAACTTCTTCCAGAGCGATTTTGCCGGGCGTATCGCCCAGCGCATCATGCAGACCGGCAACTCCCTGCGCGACTCGGCAGTACAGGCGGTGGATGCGTTGTGGCATGTACTGATCTATGCGATCACCTCGCTGGTGCTGTTCGCCGAGGCCGACTGGCGCCTGATGCTGCCGTTACTGGCCTGGATTGCCAGCTATGTCGCCGCGCTGTTCTACTTCGTGCCACGGGTCAAGGAACGCTCGGTGGTCTCCTCCGATGCCCGCTCCAAGCTGATGGGGCGTATCGTCGACGGCTACACCAACATCGCCACCCTCAAGCTGTTCGCCCACACCGACTACGAGCAGCAGTACGCCCGCGAAGCGATTCGCGAGCAGACTGAAAAGACCCAGCTGGCGTCGCGGGTGATCACCAGCATGGACGTGGTCATCACCAGCCTTAACGGCTTGCTGGTGGTCGCCACCACCGGCCTGGCCCTTTGGTTGTGGAGCCAATCGCTGATCACCGTCGGCGCCATCGCCCTGGCCACCGGGCTGGTGATCCGTATCGTCAACATGTCGGGCTGGATCATGTGGGTGGTCAACGGCATCTTCGAGAACATCGGCATGGTGCAGGACGGCTTGCAGACCATCGCCCAGCCGGTCACAGTCACCGACAAACCCATGGCAGCGCCGCTGAAAGTGACCCGTGGCGCGGTGCGCTTCGATAACGTCGACTTCCACTACGGCAAGGCTCGCAACGTGATCGACGGGCTGAACCTGGACATCCGCCCGGGCGAAAAGATCGGCCTGATCGGCCCCTCCGGCGCCGGCAAATCTACCTTGGTCAACCTGCTGCTGCGCCTTTACGACGTGCAGGGCGGGCGTATCCTGATCGACGGGCAGGATATCGCCGAGGTGAGCCAGGCCAGCCTGCGGGCGCAGATCGGCATGATCACCCAGGACACCTCACTGCTGCATCGCTCGATCCGCGACAACCTGTTGTACGGGCGCCCTGATGCCAGCGAGCAAGCACTGCACGAAGCCGTGCGCCGGGCCCGTGCCGACGAATTCATTCCGCAGTTGTCGGATGCCCAAGGCCGCACGGGCTTCGACGCGCATGTGGGCGAGCGCGGGGTCAAGCTCTCCGGTGGCCAGCGCCAGCGCATCGCGATCGCGCGGGTGCTGCTCAAGAACGCGCCCATCCTGATCATGGACGAGGCCACTTCAGCGCTGGACTCTGAGGTGGAAGCGGCGATCCAGGAAAGCCTGGAAACCCTGATGCAAGGCAAGACGGTGATCGCCATCGCCCACCGCCTCTCGACCATTGCGCGGATGGACCGCCTGGTGGTGCTGGACCAGGGGCATATCGTCGAAAGTGGCAGCCACAGTGAACTGCTGGCCCAGCAAGGGTTGTATGCCAGGCTATGGCATCACCAGACGGGCGGCTTCGTCGGGGTGGATTGAGGCCTGGCAGGTCTCAATCCCGGCGGTAAGGCAACATCTCAAGCGCCTGCTCGGCATACCCCATGACCCCTGCCCGCTCCTGCTGCAGGAAATCACCCACCGCCCTGCGCAGCCCTGGGTGAAGCAGATAATGCCAGGAGCGGGTCAGCACCGGCTCGAAGCCACGAATCAGCTTGTGCTCGCCCTGCGCGCCGGCATCGAAGCGCTGCAAGCCTTCGGCAATCGCAAAGTCCATGCCTTGGTAGAAGCAGGTCTCGAAGTGCAGCCGGTCGAACTCATCCAGGCAGCCCCAATAGCGCCCAAACAGGCTGTCGCCACCCACCAGGCTCAGGGCCATGGCCACATCGCGACCGCCCTGACGGGCCATCACTACCCTTAGGGCCTCGGGCATGCGCTGGGCCAGCAGGCTGAAGAATTCGCGGGTCAGGTACGGCGTACGCCTACGCACGGCGTAGGTATTGGCGTAGCAGAGGTAGATGAAATCCCATTGGGCCTCTTCCAGTTCATCGCCACGGTACCAACGGAAGTCGATGCCCTGCCCCGCCACCTGCTCACGTTCCTTGCGCATCTGTTTGCGCTTGCGCGAACTCAAGCTGTCGAGAAAGTCCTGAAAGTCGCGGTAGCCACGGTTGCGCCAGTGGAACTGGCACCCCAGGCGCTCCATCCAGCCAGGCAAGCCGGCCATATCTGCATCCAGGCCAGGGTCGGTGAAGTTGATGTGAGCCCCGGATAGCCCGGCTTTGCTCAAATACTCAGGCAACGCCTGGAGCACCAGCAGGCCATCGGCCGGGTCGACGCTGAGCAGGCGCGGGCCGCTGACCGGGCTGAACGGCACGGCGCCGAGCAGTTTGGGGTAATAGGCAATACCGGCACGCTCACAAGCGTCGGCCCAACCATGATCGAACACGTACTCACCGTACGAGTGCCACTTGCGGTACGCCGGCAGCAGCGCACGCACCTGCCCGTCACGCTCCAGCACCAAGTGTTCTGCCGCCCAGCCGGTAGCTGGCGCGACACTGCCACTGTCCTCCATGGCGCTCAGGAAGGCATGGCGCAGGAACGGCTGGCCGGCAGGCACCAGGGCGTCCCAGGTCGCCGCAGGGAGGTCACGCAAATGGGCAAGGCTGTAGAGGCTGGTCACGATGTCGACTCGCGGAGTGAGGGCATCAGTATCAGGGAATACCGGCCTCTCACTCAAATGCCGAATGCCGGCCCGACCCTTTGATTCTCAATTACTTAACGGCAGTGCCACCAAATAGACATTATTCTGTCATTCGCCCCCGCAATACTTGCGCCTGTTTTCCGGAACCTCAGAACCTGTCTATTCAGGCCCTTTCCGAAGACATGCCAACATGGGGGTGGACGCTGAGCCTCCCCAATATTTTTCAGTAGGGAGAACCTTATGCGTCTTGTTTCTACACTTACCGGAGTGAGCCTTACCGGCATGATGCTGGCTCTGAGTACTCCGGCCAGTGCGGCTGTCGACGCCAAGCTGCTCGAAATGCTCCGCGCCAACGGCTCGATCAACCAGGCGCAGTACAACGAACTGCAAGGTGACCTGGCAAAAGAAACCAAGGAAAAGGCCGACCAGAAAGCTCAGTCTGAACGCATGAGCTCCTTCGAACAAAAAGTGGCATGGGCTGCCAAGACCCAGGTCAAAGGCGATGTGCGCCTGCGCTACGAGGACGTCAACGTCGACGACCCGAACAGCAGCAGCGGCAACCAGGACCGCCAGCGCGTCCGCGCCCGCGTCGGTTTCTACAGCGAGATCAACCCGCAAGTCGACGCTGGCATCCGCATCGCCACCGGCAGCAGCGCAGACCGCCGTTCGACCAACCAGAGCTTCGACAACTACTTCGACAAGAAATCGCTGTGGGTCGACCTGGCCTACCTCGACTGGCACCCCACCGCAATCCCGAACCTGCACCTGATCGGCGGCAAGATGGCACAGCCTTGGGTGAGCATGGGTGACATCATCTGGGACGGCGACATCAACCCGGAAGGCGTTGCCGCTACCTACAAGGCCGACCTCGGCGGCGCCGAAGTCTTCGCCAGCGCGGGCCAGTACACGCTCAAGGACAACGTGGACGGCGACGGCGTGCAGTACAAGCACGACGCCCAGGTCTACCACGGCCAGTTGGGCGCCAAGTTCGCCCCCGCCGATGTGCTCAAGCTCACCGTCGGCGCGAGCATCTATGGCTACGACAACGACAAGGAAGCGACCATCCTGCAGTCGTTCGGCAACACCACCAACGAGTTCAACCTGGTGGAAGGCTTCGGCCAGCTGGACTTCACCGGCCTCGCCATCCCATTGTCGGCCTATGGCCAGTACGTGAAGAACACCGAAAGCACCGACGGCGAAGACCAGGCCTGGCTGGCTGGCCTGAAAACCAAAGTCGGCGCCTGGAGCCTGGACTACAACTACCGCGATGTACAGCGCAACGCCGTGGTCAGCCTGTTCACCGACTCCGACTTCGGCAACGGTTACACCGGCTCGCGCGGCCACAAGTTCAAGGTCGGTTATGAAATCGACAAGAACTTCTCGCTGGGCGCTGCCTACCTGATGGCCAAGACCGACCTGTCGCAGTTGCCCAACAGCAACGCCGATGTCGACACGCTGCAGGTGGACCTGGAAGCCAAGTTCTAAGCTGCAACGGCCAAGCTTCACTCAAGGCGGGAAATGCCGACCCCATCCGGCATTTCCCGCCTTTTTTCGCCTGCCAGAAATACACAGGCCCCGCCGCCGGCAACCCGGCGCAGCGCCAGTGCACACCGTCAGCGTTTGCGCAGAATCACACTGCCAATCGAATAACCTGCCCCAAATGAGCTCAACACGCCCAGTGAACCCTTGGCCAAGTCATCCTGGTACAGGTGGAAGGCGATCACCGACCCCGCCGAGCTGGTGTTGGCATAACGGTCGAGAATGACCGGCGCCTCTTCCTCGGCCACCTCACGCCCCAGCAGCTTCTTGACGATCAGGTGGTTCATGCTCAGGTTGGCCTGGTGCAGCCAGAAGCGCTTGACGTCTGAGGGCTGCAGACCGTTCTCACCCAGGTGCTTGCCGATCAGCTCGGCGACCATCGGGCACACTTCCTTGAATACCTTGCGGCCTTCCTGCACGAACAACTTGTCCCGCGTCCCGATACCTTCTTCCGCAGCACGGTTGAGGAAGCCGAAGTTGTTGCGGATATTGTTGGAGAACGAGGTCTGCAACTTGGTACCGAGGATATCGAACTGGTGCGCCGAGGTGGCCTGGTCGGCACGCTCGACCAGCACGGCGGTGGCGGCGTCACCAAAAATGAAATGGCTGTCGCGGTCGCGGAAGTTCAGGTGCCCGGTACAGATTTCCGGGCTGACCACCAGCAAGGCACGGGCCTGGCCCAACTGCACGCTGTTGGCTGCGGTCTGGATACCGAACGTGGCAGAGGAGCAAGCCACGTTCATGTCGAAGGCGAAGCCCTCAATACCCAGCGCCTGCTGGACTTCGATGGCGATGGCCGGGTACGGGCGCTGCAGGTTGGAGCAAGCGACGATCACACCGTCGACATCGGCAGGCGTGCGCCCTGCGCGCTCGAGCGCCTGACGGGCAGCGGCCACGCCCATCTCGCAGAGGATCGACTGCTCGTCATTTGAACGCTCCGCCAGCCTCGGCTTCATGCGCTGCGGGTCGAGAATGCCAGCCTTGTCCATGACGAAGCGGCTCTTGATACCCGAGGCCTTCTCGATAAAGGCAGCGTCCGAAAGAGGCGCAGCCTCGACCTCGCCGCGCTCGATGGCCGCAGCGTTGTCGCGGTTGAACTGTTGCGACCAGGTGTTGAAAGATTCCACCAGTTCTTCGTTGGAAATGCTCTGGGCCGGGGTATACAGGCCGGTGCCGCTGATCACGACGTTATGCACGATCGTTCCTCTGGTCAAAGGCCATCGCCACAGGGCGCTGGCTGGAGTAATAGCACTTTAGTACCAAGTCCAAGGCGCAGGTTGAACCCGCGAGGGGCCGCAATGCGGCCCCGAATTGCTTCAATATTGCCACAAGTTCCCGGGTTTAGGCTTCTACCTGAGACCACTGTTTGCTGAGACGTTTGTCAGAAATCGGTACTTTCGTGCCCAACTGCTGGGCAAACAGCGACACCCGATATTCCTCCAGCAACCAGCGGTACAAGGTCAACTGCGCGTCGCGCTTGCCCTCTTGGGCATGTTTGTCGGCACGGGCCTTGTACTGGGCCCAGAGGTTGGTCAGCTCGCCACTCCAAACCCGGTCCTTCTGCACCTGGCTGCCAAGCTTCTCAAGGCGCAACTCCACCGCTTTGAGGTAACGGGGCAGCTCCTTGAACCACACCCCAGGCGTCTCGCGCACGAAGCCCGGATACACCAGGTTGGCCAACTGCTGCTTGATGTCGTTAAGCGCCACCGCCTGGCTGAGGTCGATCTTGCCTTTGAAGCGCTTTTGCAAGCCGTGCCAGAGTTTGAGCACCTCCAGCGTCTGGCGGGCCAGGCGCTCGGCATGTTCCGCCCAGCTTCCCCGCTTGCGCTCGGCAAGCCCGGCCAATGCCGCGCCATCGCGCGGTAGCGTGGCCTCCCCTTCGAGGATGCAGCTATCGAGGCTGGCCAGCAGAATGTCCTCTACCAGCGCTTCGACGCGGCCCAGTTCGCGGTACAGCAAGCCCAGTTCGGTCAGCCCCGGGAGCTTGCCACGCAAGAACTTGGCAGGCTCGGCCAACTGCTGCAGCAACAGGCGCTGCAAAGCACGGCGATGCTGGTACTCGGCTTCGGCCTGGGTCGAGAAACGCCCTTCGCGCACGCTGCCGCTCTCTTCCACCAACGCCGGGTACACCGTCATCGACAGCCCGGCGATCTTCTGCTGGGCGGTCTGCTTGACCTCGCTGAAGGCCTTGGCCTGAACCGGCTGCGCGCTCTTGTCTTCGCGCGGCACCGCCAGCGCTGCCTGGCTGGCGGCGGCAAAGCGTGCGGTCAGCTCGGCCAGGTCGCGGCCCTCTCCGAGGAACTTGCCCTGGCCATCGACCACCTCGATGTTCATGCGCAGATGCCCTTCGACCAGGCCTACCGACTCTGCCCAGGCCTCATCGGACACACGGGCGCCGGTCATGCGCAACAGCTCCTGGCCCAAGGCCTGAGGCAAGGCACCCTGGCCGAACGTCATGCGCGCCAGCGACGCCTTGACGAAGTCCGGGACCGGTACGAAGTTCTTGCGCAACGCCTTGGGCAGGTTACGCACCAGCGCCACGCACTTGGCTTCGAGCAAGCCCGGCACCAGCCACTCCAGGCGCTCGCCCGGCAGGCTTGGCAGCAGCGGCGCAGGTACCCTTACAGTCACACCGTCGCGGGGGTGGCCCGGTTCGAAGTGGTAGCTCAACGGCAGGCGCAGTTCGCCTACCTGCAAGCTGTCCGGGTATTGCGCCGCCGTGACTTCGCTGGCCTCGCGGGCCAACACGTCTTCCTCACGCATGATCAGCAGGCTGGCGTCCTTCTGGCTGCCCATGCGGTACCAGCTGTCGAACGTCGCGGTCTGGTGGATCTCCGCTGGCAGGCGCGCTTCGTAGAAGGCGTAAAGGGTTTCTTCATCCGCCAGAATGTCGCGCCGGCGCGCCTTGGCTTCCAGCTCATCGAGCTCTTCAAGCAGACGCTTGTTGGCGGCCAGGCACTTGGCCCGCGACTGGATCTCGCCGCCAACCAGCCCTTCGCGTATGAACAGTTCACGCGAGGTAACCGGGTCGATCGGGCCATAGTGCACTGGGCGGCGGCCGACCAGGATCAACCCGTACAGGGTGATCTGTTCGTAGGCCACCACCTGCCCACGCTTCTTCTCCCAGTGCGGTTCGAAGTGGTTCTTCTTGACCAGGTGAGTCGCCAGCGGCTCGATCCAGTCGGGCTCGATCTTGGCCACCATGCGCGCATACAGCTTCGTGGTCTCCACCAGCTCGGCGGCCATCACCCATTGCGGGCGCTTGCGGCCAATACCCGAGGAAGGGTGTACCCAGAAGCGCCGCTGACGCGCACCCTGGTAGTCGCCGTCTTCGGTCTTGTGGCCGATCTGGCTGAGCAGCCCGCTGAGGATGGCTTTGTGCATCTTCTGGTAGTCGGACGGTTCCTTGTTGACCGTCAGCTGCAGGTCACGGCAGATCAGCGACAACTGACGATGGGCATCGCGCCATTCGCGAAGACGCAAATAGTTGAGGAAATGCTTGCGGCACCAGTTACGCAGCGGGTTGGCCGTCAGCGCCTGGCGCTGCTCCTCGAAGCCACGCCACAGGTTGACCAGCGCGGCGAAATCGGAATCCACATCCTTCCACTGCGCATGCGCCTGGTCAGCCGCCTGCTGACGCTCCGGCGGGCGCTCGCGTGGGTCCTGCACCGACAATGCACTGGTGACGATCAGCACTTCCTGCAGGCTGCCCTGGCGAGCGCCTTCGAGCAGCATCCGGCCCAGCCGGGGGTCGATCGGCAGGCGCGCCAGCTGACGGCCCAGGGGCGTCAGCTGGTTTTCACGGTTGACCGCCGACAGCTCCTGCAGAAGGTTGAAGCCGTCACTGATGGCCTTGCCATCGGGCGGCTCGATGAACGGGAAGGCATCGATGGCGCCCAGACGCAGGTGCAGCATCTGCAGGATCACCGCCGCCAGGTTGGTGCGCAGGATCTCGGGGTCGGTGAAGGCTGGCCGGCCGTTGAAGTCTTCTTCGCTGTAAAGACGAATGCAGATGCCCGGCTCGACACGGCCGCAACGGCCTTTACGCTGGTTGGCGCTGGCCTGGGACACCGCTTCGATCGGCAAACGCTGGACCTTGGCACGGTAGCTGTAGCGGCTGATGCGCGCAGTACCGGTGTCGATCACATAACGGATGCCGGGCACGGTCAGCGAGGTTTCTGCCACGTTGGTGGCCAGCACCACACGCCGGCCGGTATGCGACTGGAAGATACGCTGCTGCTCGGCCGGAGACAGGCGCGCATACAGCGGCAGGATCTCGGTATGACGCAACTGGGCCTTGCGCAGGATTTCGGCGGCATCGCGAATCTCGCGCTCCCCCGGCAGGAACACCAGCACGTCGCCGGGGCCCTTGCCCTCGCCGCGCTCGTGATGGGCGATCTCATCGAGGGTGGCGAGGATGGCCTGGTCGACGGTGAGGTCCTCTTCGACCTGGTTGCCTTCTTCGTCCTGTTCGCTGGTCAGCGGGCGATACCAAGTGTCCACCGGATAGGTACGACCAGACACCTCGATGATCGGCGCCCCGTCGAAATGCTTGGAGAAGCGCTCCAGGTCGATGGTCGCCGAGGTGATGATCAGCTTCAGGTCCGGGCGGCGATGCAGCAGGGTCTTGAGGTAGCCGAGCAAAAAATCGATGTTCAGGCTGCGCTCGTGCGCCTCGTCGACGATGATCGTGTCGTAGCGCTCGAGGAAGCGGTCATGTTGGGTTTCGGCCAGCAAGATGCCATCGGTCATCAGCTTGACCAAGGTGTTGGCGTCGCTCTGGTCCTCAAACCGCACCTGGTAACCGACCAGGGCGCCCAGCGGTGTGCCCAGCTCTTCAGCCACCCGGGCAGCAACGCTGCGCGCCGCAATCCGCCGTGGCTGAGTGTGGGCGATCAGGCCGTGGCTGCCGCGGCCCAGCTCCAGGCAGATCTTGGGCAACTGGGTGGTCTTGCCCGAACCGGTCTCACCGGCAATCACCAGGACCTGGTTTTCGGCCAATGCCTTTTTGATCTCGTCGCGCTTGGCGGCAATCGGCAGGCTGTCGTCGTAGCGGATGCGCGGCACGCTGTGCTGGCGCGCGGTGACCTGGGCGCAAGACGCCTGGACCTTCTCCACCCACTGCGCGAGCTTGGCCTCGTCGGGGCGCTTGCGCAGCTCATGCAGTTGCCGGCGCAGGCGATGGCGGTCGGCGATCATGGCGTGGTCGAGGTTTTGCAGCAGTTTGTCGATGGCGTGGTCAGTCATGGGGCTTTTTAGTGATGCAGGTGAGCCTGCTTGTGCATGATCGGCATTCGATGGATGCGCGATTGTCGCAGATTTACCGGCATTTTGCTGTGTGTACCGGCCCGCCCGAATGTTTAGCCGATACCAGAGTGAAGGTTGCCATTCACTGCTTTAATCAACCTGACGTCGCATGTGAGTATCCAACGCATGATCTGTGCCCAGCCCATCGCCCCGCCGCTTTCGCGCCCTTCGCTACCGAAGGCCCGCACGTGCGCCGGTGAGAACCCGCTGGTCCATGTGATCCTGGCCTTCTGGGCTCTCTGGCACTGTCGCCACGCCCGCCCACCGGACACTTCACTCGCGCATCTGACAAAACCCGGCCACCCTTCGGCCGATTGACTCAGCCGGGCCGCCACCAGGCGGCGGCCCTGTATGCTCACGAGCGAATTTCTCATGCACTTTGCACCCGTAGAACACGCCCAACGTTTCCTTGCCGACAACCCCGATATCGAGCTGTTCGAACTGTTCATCCTCGACGCCAACGGTGTGCCGCGCGGCAAGCTGCTGCACCCCGAGGAACTGCTGGCGGTGTACCAGAGCGGCCGCCCACTGCCCAGCACCATCCTGGGCCTGACCCTCAACGGCGATGACGTGGAAAACTCCGGGCTGGTCTGGGACGTCGGCGACATCGACTGTCGCGCCTACCCCTTGGAGGGCAGCCTGGTGCGCCTGCCGTGGCGCCGCGTACCGACCGCCGCCGTGCAAGTCAGCATGCACCCCAGCGAAGGCCTGCCGGCCAGCGTCGCCGACCCACGCCATGTACTGGTACGCACGATCGAAGCGCTCAAGGCCGATGGCTACCACCCGGTGATGGCCTGCGAGCTGGAGTTCTTCCTGCTCGACCAGCAGCGTGACGCCCAGGGCCGTCCGCAACCGGCGTTGGACAACGACGGTGGCCGCCCGCGCAGCACCCAGGTCTATGGCCTGCGTGAACTGGAGCAGATAGAGCCGTTTCTCGCCGACCTTTACGCGGCCTGCAAAGCCCAGGGCATCCCGGCCCGCACGGCGATTTCGGAGTACGCCCCCGGCCAGGTGGAAATTACCCTCGAGCATGGCGATGCTCTGGAAGCGATGGACCAGGCCGTGCGCTACAAGCGCCTGGTCAAAGGCGTGGCGCACGCCCACGGCATGCAGGCGTGCTTCATGGCCAAACCCTTCGCGCAACTGGCCGGCACCGGCATGCACATGCACCTGAGCCTGGCCGACAGCGCCGGTAACAACCTGTTCGCCAGCCAGGACAAGGCCGGCACCCCGCTGCTGCGCCAAGCGGTTGCCGGCATGCTGCGCCACCTGCGCGACGCGCTGCTGCTGTTCTGCCCCAACGCCAACTCGTTCCGCCGCTTCCAGGCCAACAGCTATGCACCGCTGGCGCCAACCTGGGGTGTCGACAACCGCACCGTGAGCTTGCGCGTGCCCGGCGGGCCGGCCAACAGCCGCCATGTCGAACACCGGATCTGTGGCGCCGACGCCAATCCGTACCTGGCCGCCGCGGCGATTCTCGCGGCCAGCCACTGCGGCATCCGCGAACGACTCGACCCGGGCGCACCGGTCGAAGGCAACGGCTACGCCCAGGCCACCGAGCACCTGCCCACCGACTGGCTGACCGCCCTCGACGCCCTGGAGCGTTCGGCGTGGGCACGCGAAGCACTCGGCAAGGACTTCCTCGGGGTGTACTTGAAGGTCAAGCGCGCCGAGTACCGCCAGTTCATGGCCGAAGTCAGCGAACAGGACTGGCGCTGGTACCTGCACCAGGCCTGAGCCTCACCCTATTCAAAATAAGGAACACCCATGAACGCAGCAGTGAACAACGGCCCGGCCCAGCGCGCGCCCTCCTATTACAGTGCCTCGCTCAACGACCACACGCAGTACCCGCAGCTCAAGGGCACTGTGCAGGTGGACGTGGCGATTATCGGCGGCGGTTTCACCGGCGTGGCCACCGCCGTGGAGCTGGCCGAGCGCGGCCTGAAAGTGGCGGTGGTGGAAACCAACCGCATCGGCTGGGGCGCCAGCGGCCGCAACGGCGGACAGGTCACCGGCAGCCTCTCGGGCGACGAGGCCATGCGCACGCAGATGCGCGACCGCCTGGGCAGCGAGGTGGATGACTTTATCTGGCACTTGCGCTGGCGCGGGCACCAGATCATCGAGCAGCGGATCGAGCGCTATGGCATCGACTGTGACCTCAAGCGCGGCCACCTGCATGCAGCGATGAAACCGTCACACCTCAACGAACTGCGCGCCTTCGAAGCCCAGGCGCATCGCCGCGGCATGGGCGACCAGGTGCAGATGCTCGACCGCAACGCGGTTGCCGAACATCTGCAAAGCCCGTTGTACCTGGGCGCCCTGAAGAACCTGCGCAACTTGCACCTGCATCCGCTCAACCTGTGCCTGGGCGAAGCGCGTGCCGCGCACGCCTTGGGCGCGCTGATCTTCGAGAACTCCGAGGTGCTGGACATCGTGCACGGCCCGCGCCCTGCAGTGGTCACTGCCCAAGGCCGAATAGAAGCACGCCAGGTGATGCTGGCCGGCGACGTTTACCACAAGCTGGAAAAGCGTCAGCTCAAGGGCAAGATCTTCCCCGCCATGGGCGGCATCGTCACCACCGCGCCGCTGGGCGAACTGGCCGAACAGATCAACCCCCAGGACCTGGCGGTGTACGACTGCCGTTTCGTGCTCGACTACTATCGCCTCACTGCCGACAAACGCCTGCTGTTCGGCGGCGGCGCCAATTATTCAGGCAAGGATTCACGTGATATCGCAGGTGAGCTGCGCCCATGCATCGAGCGCACCTTCCCGGCCCTCAAAGGGGTGCCGATCGAGTTCCAGTGGAGTTGCGCGATGGGGATCGTGGTCAATCGCATACCGCAACTGGGCAAGCTTTCGGACAACGTCTGGTACTGCCAGGGCTATTCGGGGCACGGCATCGCCACCAGCCACATCATGGGCGAAATCATGGCCGAGGCGCTGACCGGTACGTTGGAGAAGTTCGATACCTTTGCCGGGTGCAAGCACATCAAGGTGCCGATGGGGGACCTGCTGGGCAATCCGCTGTTGGCGGCGGGGATGTGGTACTACCAGATGCTGGAAAAACTGCGCTGATTGCACTCCCCGGCAGGCGCGGCGGGATGTCGCGAAAGGGGCCGCGAAGCGGCCCCGGATTTCCAGTGTGATGCGGATATTGCCGGGCGTTGGTGAGGATCAGGCGATCTTCTTCAGGCCCTGCTTCTTCAGCTCTTCATCACGCAACTCGCGGCGCAGGATCTTGCCCACGTTGGTGGTTGGCAACGCATCGCGGAACTCGATGTAACGCGGCACCTTGTAGCCGGTGACGTTGGCACGCATGTGCTCCATCACCTGCTCCTTGGTGACGGTCATGCCCGGCTTGACCACAATGAACACCTTGATCAATTCGCCCGACTTTTCGTCCGGCACACCGATCGCAGCGCACTGCAGTACGCCCGGCAGGGCAGCCAGTACGTCCTCCAGCTCGTTGGGATACACGTTGAAGCCCGAGACCAGGATCATGTCCTTCTTGCGATCGACGATGCGCATGTAGCCATCGGGCTGGATCAGGGCAATGTCCCCGGTCTTGAGCCAGCCGTCACTGTCGAGGATCTCGGCGGTGGCCTCTTCACGCTGCCAGTAGCCCTTCATCACCTGCGGCCCCTTGACGCACAGCTCGCCCACCTCGCCCAGCGGCAGCTCGCTGCCACTGTCATCGATGACCTTGCACAGGGTCGAGGGCACCGGGATACCGATGGTACCGACCTGGTTGGCTTCGGCCGGATTGACCGCCGCAACCGGGCTGGTCTCGGTCATGCCATAGCCTTCGCAAATGGCGCAACCGGTGACGGTTTTCCAGCGCTCGGCCACACTCAGCTGCAGCGCCATGCCACCGGACAGGGTGATCTTCAACGCCGAGAAGTCCAGCGCACGGAACGCCTCGTTGTTGCACAGGGCAACGAACAGGGTGTTGAGGCCGACGAAGCCGCTGAACTTCCACTTGCCCAGTTCCTTGACCATTGCCGGCAAGTCACGCGGGTTGCTGATCAGCACGTTATGGTTGCCGATCAGCATCATGGCCATGCAATGGAAGGTAAAGGCATAGATGTGGTACAGCGGCAGCGGCGTGATGAGGATCTCGCAACCTTCATGCAGGTTCGACCCCATCAGCGCCCGGCACTGCAGCATGTTGGCCACCAGGTTGCGGTGCGTCAGCATTGCGCCCTTGGCCACACCGGTGGTACCGCCGGTGTACTGCAGCACGGCAACATCATTGGCTTGCGGGTTGGCCTCGACCACCGGCTGGCCCTTGCCCCGCGCCAGGGCATCGTTGAAGCGCACGGCGTTCGGCAGGTTGTAGGCCGGCACCATCTTCTTCACGTACTTGACCACGCTGTTGATCAGCAGGCGTTTGAGCGGTGGCAACAGGTCGGCCACTTCGGTGACGATGACATGCCTGACCTGGGTCTTGGGTACCACCTTTTCGGCCAGGTGAGCCATGTTGGCCAGGCACACCAGGGCCTTGGCACCGGAGTCGTTGAACTGGTGTTCCATCTCCCGTGCGGTGTAAAGCGGGTTGGTGTTGACCACGATCAGCCCGGCGCGCATGGCGCCGAACACTGCTACCGGGTACTGCAGGACATTCGGCAGCTGCACGGCAATGCGATCACCCGGCTTGAGGTCGGTGTGCTGCTGCAGCCAGGCCGCAAAAGCGCCCGACAGGGCATACAACTCGCCGTAGGTGATGGTCTTGCCCAGGTTGCTAAAGGCCGGTTTATCGGCAAAGCGTTGGCAGGATTGCTTGAGTACCGCCTGGATATTGGGAAATTCGTCAGGATTGATTTCCGCCGTAATCCCGGCTGGGTATTTATCCTTCCAAAAATGGTCGATCATGGAAGCCCACTCCTTCAGCAACAGCGAAGTTCGATTTACGCGTCGATGCGTTTATTATTGATATGAGATGGCGGTTCGTTGCAAACCGAATCATCTGAAAGCGGGCCGAGAGTAACAGCTTTGCAAAGGGTCGCCTAGAGGCCAAATCGGGCCTTATGGTCACAAAAATGACTCAATGAACGATACAAGTCATTTTTAGAGTATTTGACTTAAAGTGGCGAGCTTCAAGCCGCAAGCTGCAAGCTAGAGCCATGCGCGCCCCGCTTGCAGCTTGCAGCTTGAAGCTTGAAGCTTGCAGCTCCCTAGGCGATGTCGCGCAGCTCGCGACGCAGGATCTTGCCCACCGGTGTCATCGGCAACGACTCACGCAGCACGATGTGCTTGGGCACTTTGTAACCTGTGAAGTTGGCCTTGCAGTAGGCCTTCAGCTCATCGACGCTCAGGCCGCCCTCACGGGGCACCACGAACAGTTTCACGGCCTCCCCCGAACGCTCGTCCGGCACGCCGATGGCGGCGCAGTTGGCCACTTTCGGGTGGCCCATGATCACGTCCTCGATCTCGTTGGGGTACACGTTGAAGCCAGAGACGATGATCATGTCCTTCTTGCGGTCGACGATACGCGTGAAGCCGTCCGGGTCGATCACCGCAATGTCGCCAGTCTTCAGCCAGCCATCGGCATCCAGGGTCTGCGCCGTCGCCTCGGGTTGCTGCCAGTACCCCTTCATCACCTGCGGGCCCTTGATACACAACTCGCCCCGCTCGCCCAACGGCAGTTCATTGCCCTCATCGTCGATCACCTTGAACGCGGTGTCTGCCACCGGTATGCCCACGGTACCCAGGCGTGCCAGCTCGCCATAAGGGTTGGTGCTGGCCACTGGCGACGTTTCTGTCAGGCCGTAGCCCTCGACAATGCGGCAGCCGGTCAGGCTCTCCCAACGTTCGGCGGTGGCTTTGACCAGCGCCGTACCGCCAGAGTTGGTCACCTTGAGCGCCGAGAAATCCAGCTGCCGGAAGCCCGGGTGATCCATCAGCGCCACGAACAGGGTGTTCAGCCCCAGCAGTGCGGTGAACCGCCATTTGCCCAGTTCCTTGATGAAGCCAGGGATATCGCGCGGGTTGGTGATCAACACGTTATGGTTGCCGGTGACCATCATGCACATGCAGTTCGCGGTAAAGGCATAGATGTGGTACAGCGGCAGCGGCGCGATCATCACCTCCTGGCCTTCCTTGATCAGCTTCTGCCCGTCCGGGCCATGCTGCGAAAAGCACGCCAGCACCTGCAGCATGTTGGCCACCAGGTTGCCGTGGGTGAGCATGGCGCCCTTGGCCAGGCCCGTGGTGCCGCCGGTGTACTGCAGCACGGCGATGTCGTCGAGGCTCAGCGTTACCGGTTTGTGGCTCAGCGCCGCGCCCTCGCGCAGTGCCTGCTTGAACGAGATGGCTTGCGGCAGATGATAGGCCGGGACCATTTTCTTTACCTTGTCGACCACGGTGTTGATCAACCAGCCCTTGGCCGTAGGCAACAGGTCGCCCATCTTCGCCTCGATCAGGTATTGGATGCCGGTATCGGGCAACACCTCCTGGACCCGCTTGCCGAACAGGTTCAGGTAGACCAGGGCGCGGGCACCGGCGTCTTTGAACTGGTGGCGCATTTCACGCTCGGTGTACAGCGGGTTGGTGTTGACCACGATCAGCCCGGCGCGCAGGGCGCCGAACACCGCAATGGGATACTGCAGCACGTTGGGCATCTGTACGGCGATGCGGTCACCCGGCACCAGGTCGGTGTGCTGCTGCAGCCAGGCAGCAAAGGCCGCCGACAGGCGGTCGAGTTCGCCATAGGTCAGGGTCTTGCCCAGGTTGCTGAACGCCGGGCGGTCAGCGAAGCGCTTGCAGGAGCGCTCGAAAACCTCGACGACCGAGCTATACGCATGGATATCGATGGTGGAAGGCACGCCCGCCGGGCGCTTGTCATTCCAGAAGTCGGCTTGCATTTATTATTGTTCCTCTGCCTGAACCCGCTCTTAGCCTGTAATCCCTTTGCCTGATGGCAAAAAGGCGTTCAACCGACGTTAGCAGGTAAGCCAGAGGTGGCCTATATGCCAAGGGCCGCCATTAACATTGTGAATCTTATTTGTGCCCTTCCTGCAATCCGGCCGCTTGCGCATACTCTGTGATCGTACCCCAGCGCAAAGGATACGCCATGCCTTACGACGCCTTTTGGCTGCCGGCCAGCGAGCATTGCAACCTCTACGTGCACCAATGGCTGCCGGCTACCCCGGTCAAGGCGGTGGTGCTGCTGGCCCATGGCATGGCCGAACACGGCGGGCGCTACCAGCACCTGGGCCAGGCGCTGAGCGCTGCCGGCTATGCGCTGCTGGCTGCAGACCTGCGCGGCCACGGGCGTACCGCCGAACAGGGCAGCCTCGGCCTGTTCGCCCGGCAACATGGCTGGAATGCCGTGGTCAACGACCTGGCCCTGCTCACCCAGCACATCGGCCAGCAGTTCCCCTGCACACCACTGTTCCTGTTCGGCCACAGCATGGGCAGCTACATCGCCCAGGCCTACCTGATGCACCACAGTGGCAGCGTGCACGGGGCGATCCTCAGTGGCTCCAATTTCCAGCCGCCGGCGCTGTATCGCCTGGCGCGCCTGATCGCCCGGCTGGAGGCCTGGCGCCAAGGGCCGCAAGGCAAGAGTGGGCTGATCGAGTGGCTGTCGTTCGGTTCGTTCAACAACGCGTTCAAACCCAACCGCACACCCTTCGACTGGCTCAGCCGCGACCCTGACGAGGTGGACAGGTACGTCAGCGACCCTTTGTGCGGTTTTCGCTGCAGCAACCAGTTGTGGCTAGACTTGCTGCTCGGCCTGGCGCAGATCAGCCAGGCGAAGAACCTTGCGCAGATCGATCCGAACCTGCCGTTGCTGGTGATTGGCGGTGAATGTGATCCGGTGAGTGCCGGCAAGCGTCTCACCCATCTGGCCGACGCCCTGCGCGCGACCGGCAATCGACATGTACAACTGCGCGTCTACCCGAAGGCGCGCCACGAAGTGCTCAATGAACTCAACCGGGACGAGGTCACCGCCGATATCCTCGCGTGGCTGGAACAGGCGCTGGCCCTTGGCCGCCCTGCCCGCAGTGAATGATAACGGCCTTGTCCGCCCATCAAGGAAGCGCCAATGACCCAGGTCACCAACACGCCTTACGAAGCTCTAGAAGTCGGCCAGAAGGCCAGTTACGAAAAGTCTGTGGAAGAACGTGACATCCAGCTGTTCGCCGCGATGTCGGGTGACCACAACCCGGTGCACCTGGATGCCGAATTCGCAGCCAAGAGCATGTTCCGTGAGCGCATCGCCCATGGCATGTTCAGCGGCGCGCTGATCAGCGCGGCAGTGGCCTGCACCCTGCCCGGCCCCGGGACCATCTACCTGGGCCAGAAGATGAGCTTCCAGAAGCCGGTGAAAATCGGCGATACCTTGACCGTACGCCTGGAAATCCTCGAAAAGCTGCCCAAATTCAAAGTGCGTATCGCCACCAACGTGTACAACCAGAACGATGAGCTGGTGGTAGAGGGCGAGGCAGAGATCCTGGCGCCGCGCAAGCAGCAGACGGTAGAGCTGATATCGCCGCCGAACTTCGTCGCCAGCTGATCATTCAGGCAGTACCGGCGACAGGGCCGGTGCTGCCGGGTCATTCCAACGCCTTGAGCTTGCCCTCGATATGCCGCCGCTCCGGCGCCTGACGCGTCAAGTCCAGCGCCTGCCGCCAGGCCGCACGGGCCTTTTCAACCTGCCCCAACTGGCAATGCAGCTCCGCCCTTGCCGCATGCGCCAGGTGGTAGTCGCGCAACTCACCCGTCGCCAGGATCGTTTCAACCTCCACCAACCCCGCCTGCGGCCCATCCCGTTTGGCCAGTGCCACCGCTCGGTTGAGCGCCACCACTGGTGACGGCCATTGCCGCTGCAGCACATCGTAAAGGCCGACAATCTGTGCCCAGTCCGTTTCACTGGCGCTCCTGGCCTGCGCATGCACCGCTGCAATGGCCGCCTGCACCGTGTAGGCACCGAACGCCCGGCTGCGCAACGCCCGCTGCACCAGTTCACAACCTTCATTGATTTGCGCACTGTCCCACAGGCTTCGATCCTGCTGGTCGAGCAGCACCAGATTGCCCTCGGCATCGCACCGTGCTCGCTGGCGTGAGACCTGCAGCAACATCAGCGCCAGCAACCCGACCGCCTCCGGGTCCGGTAGCAACTGCACCAGCAAGCGGCCCAGCCGAATCGCTTCGTCACTTAACGCCTGCTGCAACAAAGCCTCGCCCGAAGACGCCGAATAGCCTTCGTTGAACACCAGGTAAATCACCCGCAACACGCTTTCCAGGCGCTCAGGCAATTCGTTCAGCTCCGGCACCTGGTAAGGGATGCGTGCATCGCGGATCTTGGCCTTGGCGCGCACGATGCGTTGGGCGATGGTCGCCGGGCTCTGCAGGAAGGCACGGGCGATCTGCTCGGTGGTCAGGTCACAGACTTCGCGCAGGGTCAAAGGCACCTGCGCATCGGCAGCCAGGGCCGGGTGGCAACATGTGAAAATCAGCCGCAGGCGATCATCGGCGAGCAACGCCTCTTCACTGGGGTCTGGCCCCTGGCCCTCGATGAGCATGATCAGGTCAGCCTGGGAACGGTCGAAACGCGCGCGGCGCCGCACCGCGTCAATGGCCTTGAAACGGCCGGTCGATACCAGCCATGCACGTGGATTTTGCGGGATACCGTCGCGTTGCCAGCGCTCGACGGCAATGAAGAAGGCATCATGCATGGCCTCCTCTGCCAGGTCGAAATCCCCCAGCAGGCGGATCAGCGTGGCCAGGATACGCCGTGAGTCCCGGCGGTAAACCGCCTCGATTTCAGCGCGCACCTGCAACAGCGTTGCCATCAGTCCGGCATCCGCTGGGTCACCACCTCCACCAGGCGGTCCAGGCTTTCTCCCCACCCCTGGTGAAACCCCATTTCTTCATGGGCCGTGCAGTCGGCAGCGCTCCAGTGCCAGGCCCGAGCGGTATAGCGGGTCTTGCCATGTTCCTCGTCAAACGTCACCACTGCGGTCATGAAGGCTTTGGCAGACGGCACCCAGCCTGGCCCGAACGCATCGGTGAACACCAGCCGACGTGGCGCGGCAATCTCCAGGAACACACCCTGGGTGGGGTACTCGGTACCGTCGGGCGCGCGCATCAAGGTACGAAACAGGCCGCCGACCCAGAGCTGCATTTCACATTCCGGCGTGGTCATGCCATGCGGCCCCCACCACTGCATCAGCCACCGGGGTTCGGTCCAGGCACGAAACACCTTGGCGGGCGGGGCGTCGATCAGGCGGCTGATGGACAACTCGTGCTGCGCTTGCGCAGGTTGGGCAAGGCTCATTCTTGTTGTTCTCCGTTGCGGTCAGGGTTGCAGGTCGCGCACGGGCCTCACTTCAACGCTGCCGACCCGTGCTGCCGGGATGCCTTTGGCAATGTTCAATGCCTCGTTGAGATCGCGGGCATCGACCAGGTAAAAACCCGCGAGCTGCTCTTTGGTCTCGGCGAACGGGCCATCGGTCAGGCTCATGTGGCCACTGCGCACGCGCACCGTGGTTGCGGTCTGCACCGGTTTCAGCGCCTCGGCCGCGAGCATGCGCCCACAGCGCTGCAGCGACTCGGCGTAAGCCATGCATTCGGCATCTTCGGGGCTGTCGGGCAGGCTGTGCAGCAGCCCCTCGTCACAATAGACCAGGCACAGGTATTTCATGGTGATCTCCACGGCATTGGCAACGTGCGTTTGGCGATAGCGGATCAGGGTTTGAGATCGAACAGCGCTTTCTGGGTTTCCATATCGAAAGGCGCCGACCAATGTTCGTGGATGACCCGCCACTGGCCGGCGGCCTTGCGATAGCCCACGGTGACACGCATGAAACCGCACTGGCTTTCGTCGTCCGACGGGCCGCAGCGGTTGAGCCAATGGGCCAGGCCCAGGTCGCCATCGGCGTATACCGTGAGTTCGGCCAATTCGAAAATCATCGGGCCGGTGCAAAAGCCCATGCACAATTCCCAATGGGCCTGGTACGTGGCCTTGCCCTTGAACTGCAATTGCTTGATCGCATCGAAGGCGACGATGTCGTCGGCATAGGGGGCGGTGATTGCTGGGATGTCACGATCGCGCACCGCTTGCATCCAGCGCTCGATCAGTTCACGGATTTCGCTTTCGGCCTGGGTATTCATGAGGAGCTCTCCGACGTGCTGGTGGCGCCGGTACTCGGCGCCTTCACCACTGGTCGAACGGGACCGCTGCAAATCGACAACAGGCAGAAAAAAGGCTGAAGAGCGTGGTTGCCCCCCAGTAGCCGCCTACACCGCCGGGCTGGCCAGTATAAATTCGCGATAACCTGAAACGATCACGTACACCGCGAAATAGCAGAAAATCGCCGCCGAAAGCAGGTACGACCAGGTCAGCAAACGGTCACCGAGCAGGCGCCCACCATGGCTGGCGATGCCGCACAGGCTCAGGCACCAGACCAGCCCTGCGGCGAAAAAGCCGCCAAGAAACAAGCCGGCTTCCAGCAAGCTACCGCCACCGGAGCGGGATATCAGCACGCCACCGACAGCGGCGAACCACAAAATGGCGGTGGGCGACGACATGGCCAGGAAGATACCGCGCATGAACTCGCGCCAGGCCGATTCCGCCACCGCCTCGCTACGCACTTGCATATGCCCGCCGCGCCAGGCCGCCAGCAGCATCTTCAGGGCGAACCACACCAGCAGCGCCGAACCACCCAGCCACAAGGCCCAGCGCACGCTCTCGAACTGCAGCAACACGGTCATGCCGGCCAGCGCTGCGATTGCGTACACCAGGTCACCGACGCACGTCCCCAGGCCGAGCCAGAAGCCTTGCAGGAAACCGCGCTGCATGGCCAAGGTGATCATGGCGATATTGGCCACACCGATATCCAGGCACAAGGACAGGCTGAGGAGAAAACCGTTGGAGAAAGGCATGGGGTACTCGATGGCCGCTGATGAGCGCCGTAGAGCCTACCACGAGTAGGTTGCATCAGGTTCCCATCACAACAAGGCTGTCAAACCCAGCTGGCACTCATGGCAAAAGAATCATTCAAAACCTTCACTACCCGTGAGAATCTGCGCATACCGGCCCCGGTCCACGTTCGCCCCGCTCAACACCACCGCCACACGCTTGCCGGCCTGCCGTTCGCGCTCTTGCATCAACGCGGCTAGCGCTGCAGCGCCTGCACCTTCGGCAGTGTTGTGCGTAGCCTCGTGGTAAACCCGCATGGCCTCGGCGACCTCACTGTCAGTGACCCGCACGATCCGCGCAGCATGTTCGTGCACCAGGGCAAAGGCTTGTGGATGGGGTACCCGGCAAGCCATGCCATCGGCGAAGGTTTCAGCAGTGGCGGTGGTAACGATACGACCCTGCTCGAAGCTTTGTGCATAGGCATCGGCGGCACTGGACACCACACCGACGATCTGGGTACTCAAACCTAGCAGGTTACGCGCCTGGATCAGCCCGCAAATGCCTGACCCCATGCCAATCGGCACGTAAACGCAGTCCAGATCACGCACAGCCTCGAACAGCTCCAGGGCATAAGTGGCCACGCCGCGCACCAACTCCGGGTGAAACGAAGGCACCATGGCATAACCCAATTCTTCAGCCAGCCGCGCCGCTTCCTCACGGGCCACATCGAAGTCCACACCATACTCGACCAACTCGGCGCCCAGTGAGCGCATGGCAGCGTTCTTCTCTGAGGAGTTGCCCTCAGGCACTACGATGACCAACGCAATGCCTGCCTGCCGCGCCGCCAGGGCCATGCTTTGCCCGTGGTTGCCACGTGTCGCGGTCACCAGCCCGCGGGGAGGATTGCCCCCGGCCAGCAGCGAGCGCACATACACCAGCCCGCCCCGGACCTTGAAGGCCCCGGTAGGTGCGTGATTTTCGTGCTTCACCCACACCTTGCAGCCCAGCCGCTCAGCCAGCAACGGCCAGGCGTGCTGGGGGGTGGCGGGTACGTGTTGGTGAACGTAATCGGCGGCTTCGCGCAGGGCGGCGAGGTCGAACATGGCGATCATCCCTTCTCGGTGTGTAGTTGATCCGATCCTAAGCGACGGGCATTGTATGGGTACAACCTTATATTGCATGGGTAGCAATTTCGTGTGGATCCCGCAGCTCGTCGATGATGACCAACCCCGGTATCTAGCCTTGGTCGATGCAATAGGCAACGCAATCGAGAGCGGCGTGCTCAAGGTCGGTGACCGCCTGCCGCCGCAACGGCGGCTAGCCTGGAAACTGGGCCTGAACCCCAGCACCACCCAACAAGCCTACCGTGAAGCCGCCGCCCGCCACCTGGTGGCCGGCGAGGTGGGCCGCGGGACCTATGTGCTGGCTGGAAGCAAGGAAGCGACCTTGTTTCGCCTCAAGCACTGCGAAGGGCAAAAAACGCTGATCGACCTGTCGACCAATGTGCCAGTCGCCGATCCGCACAATCATGATCTGCACGACTGCTTGCGCCAGCTGCTGCAAGATCGCGACCAGGGCTTGCTCGATCATTACCTGGGCCCCGAGCAGTTGCTGCTGGGGCGCATCCGTGGCGCCCACTGGCTGGCCAATCGCGGCCTGGCCCTGTCGGCGGACCAACTGTTGCTGTGCGGCGGCGCCCAGCAAGCGCTGGCACTGGTACTGCAGTCATTCTGCCAGGCGGGCGAGCCCGTGATGCTGGAAGCCCTGACCGCGCCGGGCATCAAGGCCGCCTGCCGGCAACTGCGGCTGCCCGTGCATGGCGTGGCCCTGGACGACCAAGGCCTGCGGCCCGATGACCTGGACCGGGTGGCGCGCGCCAGCGGTGCCCGCGTGCTGGTGACCACCCCCACCCTGCACAACCCTACAGGCGCCTGCATGGATGATGGTCGCCGCCAGGCAATCGCTGGGGTGGTCAAACGCCTGGGGCTGCTGGTGATCGAGGATGATGTTTATGGCGCGCTCAGCGGACGACCGCCGCTCTACCCATTATTGGGCGATCAGGGGATCTACATCAGCAGCCTGTCCAAGACGGTGGCTGCAGGCTTGAGGCTGGGCTGGATCGTGGCCAGCCCGAAGTTGCTGTCACAGGTCGACCCGCACGCCCAGGCCAGCCACTGGCCAGTGTCGCCATTGGCTCTGCATGTCGCCTGCCAGTGGATCGATGACGGCACTGCCGCCCGGCGGCTGGCCTGGCAGAAAGCAGAACTTAGCCAGCGCTGGCGCCTGGCACGCAGGCTGCTGGCCGATGGGTTGCACAACACAGGCCAGCCTTCACCCCATGCGTGGCTGGGCACGCCGCAGGGGGCTGAGGGGGTGGTACGGCGGTGCCGTGAGCAAGGTGTGGAGGTCGTCCCGGCGAGTGTCTTCGCCATTGGCGCGAGCGAGGTGCAGGCCGTGCGCATCAGCCTGTCGGCGGCAAGCAGCCGGGCTGAACTGAAACGAGGGCTGGAGGTGGTACGGCAGGTACTGACCCGCCAATGACCCGAGGGTGACGCAAGCGGCCTGCCCGCTACTGCCCGGTGCGAATAGGCCGCTGACGCAGGACCATCAACCCTGCTGGCAACCTTCGCCCATGGCCCGGTACTGAATGGTGTGCACCTGGCCTTGATGGTCTTCATAGGTCATGGTCGCAGGCACCACTTCGCAGACATTGGGGATGGTCGACAGGTTGATCACCCGTTTGATGTCAAGGTTCATGGAGTAGTCGTACTGCTGGGCCACAGGCTCGGTGGAGACGGGTTTGGCCTCATCGGCAAGGGCGAACGAGGACATACCGACCAATGCAAGAATCAGTAATGGTTTCATGGATGTTTGGCCTTTGAATCAATCAAGCTGATCGATTGACTTCATATGCCGTCAATGGCGCGGAGAAGTTGTCATCAACTGCAAAGATGACACGAAGTACCGATCCCGCTGTGTCGTACTGCCAGGGGGGATAGGTCAAATTCTACTCCCGGTATGGAATAGTTGAACCCCGAACTCGGACATTCACCCTTGCAGTTTTTGCAACAATCTGCGACAAAGCGAAACGGTTTGATGGCCCGAAATCATTGGGCTAGAGCTGTTTGCCAGCGGAACGCCATGCCTCCACTCCTTTGTACCCCACTGACCGACCTGGAACGGCGGCTGCTGGACCACTTCTATCGCCAGAATGGCTCGCGTATGCGCGCAGCCAGCGACGGTGAGTTGTGGGTGGCGCGCAGCGGCGCAATCATTGGTGGCTTGAGCTTGAGCGCTGTTGCCGGTGGCCAGTGGCTCACCGGCCTGCTGGTAGCGCCAGCGTGGCGAAACCAAGGTGTCGCCGCACGCCTGGTCCACGCAGCACTGGGCGAAGGGCGTGGCCCCACGTGGCTGTTCTGCCACCCGGACCTCGAAGCCTTTTACCACCGCCTGGGTTTCTCCCCTGCGAGCGTGTTGCCTGAAGCGCTGGGGTCACGCCTGGCCCGCTATCAACGCAGCAAACGGCTGATAGCGATGGTGCAGGGTCAATCGTCGCTGGCGTCCAGGCCAGGGAACAGCACCTCGGTGTAACCGAACTTGGCGAAATCCTGAATCCGCGAAGGGTACAGCCGCCCGATCAAGTGGTCGCACTCATGCTGGACCACGCGGGCATGAAACCCATCAGCGACCCGGTTGACCGGATTGCCCTGCGGGTCGATGCCCTCATAGCTGATGTGCTTGTAGCGAGGCACGACCCCGCGCAGGCCGGGTACAGACAAGCAGCCTTCCCAACCCTCCTCGATCTCAGTGGACAGCGGGGTGATCACCGGGTTGAGAAGAATGGTCTGTGGCACCGCTTCGGCATCCGGGTAACGCTCGCTGCGCTCGAAACCGAAAATGACCAGTTGCAGGTCGATACCGACCTGCGGTGCGGCCAGCCCCACGCCGCCGACATGGCGCATGGTTTCGAACATGTCGTCGATCAACTGCTGCAGTTCGGCGCTGCCGATCAGGTTTGCTGGCACGGGTGCAGCGACGCGCAGCAGGCGTTCGTCGCCCATCTTGAGGATGTCACGGATCATCGCGGGTTCGGCTCGGTGGGCTGGGGCTCGACAGGGTGTTCATGGCCGAGCACGGTCAGGGTCTGCTTGGGTTCATCGCCATCGAAGTCCTTTTCGCCAGGGTCTTTGCCCTCAGCGGACATGTGTTCGATCACAGCATTCATCTCCGCACCCAACAACAACACGGCGGCAGAAATGTAGAAATACAACAGCAACACGATGACCGCACCGATACTGCCATACATGGCATTGTAATCGGCGAAAGTCTTCACATAGTAAGCGAAAGCCAGCGAGGCGATGATCCAGACCACCACCGCCAGCACCGAGCCTGGGGTGATGAAGCGAAACTTCTGTTTCACGTCGGGCATCACGTAGTAGATCACCGCCACCGCCACCATCATCAGGATGATGATTGCCGGCCAACGCAAGATCGTCCACACCGTGACGATCACTTCCTGCATGCCAATCTGCGCGGCGATCCACTCCATCACCTGCGGCCCCAGCACCATCAATGCGGCCGCAGCCAGCAACATACCGGCAATGCCGACGGTATAGAAAATCGACAACGGTATGCGCTTCCACACCGGGCGCCCTTCGGGCACGTCATAGGCGGCGTTCATGGCACTCATCATCAGCCGTACGCCTGCAGATGCAGTCCACAGCGCGATGACGATACCCACCGACAGCAGGCCACCTTTGGACTGCTGCAACTGATCGATGACCGGGTTGACCTGTTCCAACGCCTGGGGGGGCAATACCAGTTCCGACTGCAGGCGCAGCCAGGAAAAAAAGTCCGGCAAGTGCAGAAAGCCGATCAGCGCAATGAGGAACAGCAGGAACGGGAACAAGGAAAACAGCATCTGGTAAGCAAGCGCAGAGGCGTAAGTGGACATCTCGTCGTCAAGGAACTCCTTGACGGTGCGCACCAGAATACGGTGAAGGGGCAAGCCACCCAGGTCGGGAAAAATCATAGCGTCTCCTTTCGCCGCTTGATCAGTACATCAGGGAAGTCTAATAGACCACGCGACTGGTGTGCTGCTCCCTGCTGGACTTGAAGAAAATTCGCACTCTTGAACGACAGCCCCATCACCGTCTGCTGGCGACGGGGCTGTGCTCATACTTCGATCAAGGCTTTTTCACAGCATCCTTGACGTCACCCTTGATCTGCTGCCCTTCGCCCTTGACTTCCTGGGCCTTGCCTTCCGCACGCAGCTTGTCATTGTCGGTGACTTTGCCAACACCTTGCTTGATGTTGCCCACTGCTTCGTTGGCCATACCTTTGATTTTGTCTTTGGTGCCGCTCATGGCAAATCTCCTGCAAATGGAGACACGTAAACCGTGTCGACAGAAGGTGGACCCAGCGGCCACGCCAGGAGTTTCAAACATTTTTGCACTCGCAAGCTGAGCGGTAAATCTGCGGGCGAATACCGCACTGAATCGGCTTCCTACGCCTGCGCATTGCCGGCCTGCTGCCCTAGAATCGCGGGCAAACAGCAGCCCAATGGCGGCTGCATGCCTATAAAAACAACAGCTTACGGAACCCTGCACCCATGCGTTTGATGCCCCTGCTCGCAGCTTTGCTGCCGCTGCTTCCCCTGCCTGCGCTCGCTGGCGCACCGGCCACCGAAACCCTGCGGGTCGACCGCTACGCCGACGACGGCCAGCCAGGCACCCTGCGCTGGGCGATCGAAACCAGCAACCAGAACCCCGGCCACTACCGCATCGACATCGCCGCAGTCGGCCAAGCGCCGTTCGTCATTCGGCCGACCCGCGCGCTGCCTGAAATCAAAGGCCCGGTGCAGATCACCGGCCTGCCTTGGGCGCGCGACGGCCAATACATCGCCATTGACGGCGCCGGCTACATCAAGGACCAGGGTGTACGTACCTGCCCCGGCGCCCTGCCCGGCCAGTTCGGCACCAACGTGCGCACCACCACCAACCCAGGGCTGGTGCTGCGCGACACCCAGGGCGTCCACCTCAGTGGCCTGGAAGTGCGTAACTTCTGCATCGGCATTCTGGTCAACCGCGCCAGCCACAACGTCATCGAAGACAACCGCATCGTCGCCAACAAGGGCGGTGCCGGCATCATGCTCACCGGCGATGACGGTGCCGGTAACCCCACAGCCACCACCACGGTGAACAACAAGGTGCTGCGTAACCAGTTGATCGACAATGGCGACGGCCTGGAGCTGACCCGCGGCGCGGCGTTCAACCTGGTGGCCGACAACCTGTTCCGCTCGACTGACGCCAACCCAGAGCCGTCCCAAGGCATCGAGATTCTGCTGGGCAACGACAACAGCGTGGTCCGCAACCGTTTCGAAAACTACTCCGACGGCTTGCAGATCAACTGGGGCAACCGTAACTATCTGGGCGCCAACACCTTCAGCGGCAACTCGATCGGGGTCAGCGTCACCGGCCAAGGCAATATCCTCGACGGCAACCTGATCCACGGCAACCGCATCGGCGTGGCCCTGCGCCCAGAGCCGGAGGTCACCACCACGCGCCTGACCGGTAACCGGATCTGGGGCAACAGCCAGGATATCCGCCGCTGCGAAGCTGGCGGCTCCTGCGTACCCGATCAGCGCACAGGCGCCATCGTGTTTGGCGTGCCAGCCCAGGCCCATGCACTGTACGTAGGTTCACGCGGGGTCGGTGCAGAGCTGCCGAAAAAGGACCAGGCCGTGATCTGCGATGCCCAGGGCCAGCCCAAGCCCTGCCAGGCGTTGCCCAACCACAACCAGCAAGCCCCACGGCTGCTGGCCCTGGAAGGCAATGTGCTGCGCGGTGAAGTGCAGGGCCCGGCATCGAGCCTGCTGCGGATCGAGCTGTTTGGCAATGCCCAGGTACAAGGCACTGAGGCCGAGCAGTACCTGGGGGAAGTGCTGGTGAACAGCGATGCCAAGGGGCAGGCGCAGTTTGCCCAGGTGCTGGAGAATGCCGAGGGGATGCGCAGCTTCACCGCCACCGTGACCACGGCAGACGGCGCGACCTCCGAGCTGAGCCAGCCGCTTCGCCGTTAGTGTCGATGGCCTCCTCGCCGGTACGCGACGAGGAGGCCCGCAAACCTTGCTCCGCTACCCGCCACGCCTCACAATGCAGCCCTTTATAGCGTCACGCCGCAGGAACCTGCATGAAACTCGACAAACCCGCCGCCATTGCCCGGCGCAACGAAGCATTGGCCAAGCCAGTGCTGACCAGTGCCAACACGCTGTTCGCCATCCTCGACCCCAAACGCAACCTGTGGTGGTTCGAAGTGCCGGTGGCGCTGCTGCGCAAGGGCCAGCCCGACTGGGTCAACCTGCTGCTGCACAGCCCTGAAAGCGACGAACTGCAGCACCTGAAGGTCCCCACCAACTTCCTCAAGGCGCATCAGGAGCAGATGGAAGTGCGCAATGCTGGCAAGCGCCGCTCGACCATCAGCCTGGCGCTGAGCGCCGACCGTGATTCGCTGCTGCGCGACACCCGCCCGGGCGGCGAGCAGCTCGACTTCAGCACATTCGTGCAGGCCTGACCTCAAACCCGCTCGATGCGATCGTCATGGATGACGATCCGGCCCTGTTTGAACAACGCGCCGATGGCCTTCTTGAAGTTGCCCTTGCTGACGTTGAACATGCGGCTGATCACCTCTGGGTCGCTCTTGTCGCACACCGGCAACACGCCCCCTTCGGCCTCCAGGCGCTGCATGATCTGCTCATGCAGCCCGTCCGCCAGGGCCTGGCCGACCGGCTGCAGGCTCAACGCGATCTTGCCGTCATGGCGCACTTCTTTGATGAAACCCTTCTCATGCATGCCCGAACGCATGAACTTGAAGATCTCATTCTTGTGAATCAGGCCCCAATGGCGGTTGTTGATGATGGCTTTGAAGCCCATCGGCGTCTCCCCCGCCACCAGCAGCTCGACCGGCTGACCGACCTGATAATCGGCCGGGGTGCGGTCCAGATAGCGGTCCAGGCGTGACGTGGCGGTGATGCGCCGGGTGCGCTTGTCGAGGTAGACATGCACCACGCAGTAATCGCCGACCTTCAGTGGCCGCGCCTCTTCCGAGTACGGCATCAGCAGGTCCTTGGACAGGCCCCAATCGAGGAAGATGCCCGCACCGTTGATGTCCTTGACCTTGAGGCTGGCAAACTCGCCCACCTGCACCTTGGGCTTCTCGGTGGTGGCGATCAGCTGGTCTTCGCTGTCCAGATAGAGAAACACGTTGAGCCAGTCATCGACCTCGGTTTCGGCGTTCTTCGGGATATAGCGCCCGGGCAGCAGGATCTCGCCGTCGGGGCCGCCGTCCAGGTAGAGGCCGAAGTCCACGTGTTTCACGATTTGCAAACTGTTGTAACGCCCAAGCAGAGCCATTTCCGATGTTCCTCAAGACAAGGCGGCTATTCTACACCTGAAGCCAGCGCGCCGCCCGACCGCTGATTCGGCGGAACCGTCGCGGGGTACTCGCGTCTACCGTGTGGCCAGCCATCTGCAAGGGATCAGCACATGTTTCTACGCCTGTCCAAAGCCCTGATCATCGCCACGGCATTCGCGCTGGCACTGGTGGCCTGCAGCCGTATAGACCTGGCCTACCGCAACCTCGACCGGCTGGTCCCGTGGTCGCTGGACGACTACCTGGCCATGAACCGCGAGCAGCGGTCGCTGCTCGACGAACGGCTCAAGCAGCACCTGGCCTGGCATTGCACGACCCAACTGCCTGGCTACCTGGACTGGCTCGACCGCATACGCTCCATGGTCGCCGAGGGGCAAGTCACTGACCAGGCGCTGCAACAGCGCATGAATGAAGCCCGCCAGGCGATCGGTCGCGTCGCAGAAGCGATCACCCCGTCGGCCACCGAGCTGCTGCGTGGCATGAGCGACGCCCAGGTCGCACAGATGGGCGATGCATTCCGTGAAGACATCAGTGAACGGCAAAAGAAATACGTCGATACCCCCCTGCCCAAACAAGTCGCCCGCCGTGCCGAGCGCATGGAAAAACGCCTGGCACCCTGGTTCGGCGAACTCACCACCGCACAACGCCAGCGTGTGCAAGCCTGGGCACAGGCGCTGGGCGACCAGAACCGCCAGTGGATCGCCAACCGTGCGCACTGGCAACAACAGCTGATGCTGGCCATGAACCAGCGCAGCGATGCCAGTTTCGAACCGCGCCTTGCGCAATTGCTGCAGCGCAAGGAAAGCCTGTGGACCCCGCAATACCGCGCCGCCTTTGAGAACAGCGAACAGCAGACACGCAGCCTGTTGATCGACCTGCTGCAACAGAGTAGCCCGGCCCAGCGGCAGTACCTTGAGCAGCGGCTGGCCAAGGTGCGTACCGACTTCAGTGAGCTCAAGTGCCTGAAGGGCTAGGCAGGCAGCCCGGCAACCCGCCTCAGCGCCCTTTGCGCCGATACGGGAACACATCGATCACCTTGCCTTCGCGGATGGACGCCTGCAGCCCCTTCCAGTAGTCCGCGTCGTACAGTTCCCCATGCAACTTGCTGAATAAACGCCGCTGGCCGATATCGGCAAACAGAAACGGCGGGAACTCCTCCGGGAACACATCGTGCGGCCCGATCGAATACCACGGTTCCCCCGACATCTCGTCCTCCGGGTAGCGCGGCGGTGGGATATGGCGGAAGTTCACCTCGGTCAGGTAGCTGATCTCGTCATAGTCGTAGAACACCACACGACCATGGCGGGTAACCCCGAAGTTCTTCAGCAGCATGTCCCCCGGAAAGATGTTGGCTGCGGCCAGCTGCTTGATGGCCAGGCCATAGTCCTCCAGCGCTTCGTGTACCTGGGCTGCGCTGGCCTGCTCCAGGTATAGATTGAGCGGGATCATGCGCCGTTCGGTCCAGCAATGGCGGACCAGCACCGTGTCGCCCTCCACGGTCACGGTGGACGGCGCCACCTCCAGCAGCTCGGCCAGGCACTCTGGCTCGAACTTGCCCCGGGGGAAACGAAAGTCGGCGAACTGCTGGGTATCGGCCATGCGCCCGACCCGGTCGACACTCTTCACCAGGCGATACTTGTCGATCACGGTGGCGCGGTCGACCGTCTTGGAGGGCGAAAAGCGGTCCTTGATGATCTTGAATACGGTATTGAAGCCCGGCAGGGTAAACACACTCATGACCATGCCGCGCACACCGGGTGCCATGATGAAACGATCGTCGGTACTGGCCAGGTGGTTGATCAGGGCGCGGTAGAATTCCGACTTGCCATGCTTGTAGAAGCCGATCGAGGTATACAGCTCGGCAATATGCTTGCCTGGCAAGATGCGCTTGAGAAAATTGACGAACTCCGCCGGCACCGGCACGTCGACCATGAAGTACGAACGGGTGAAGGAAAAGATGATCGACACCTCGGCCTCGTCGGTGATCAGCGCATCCGCTTCGATGCCATGGCCTTCGCGGTGCAGCAGCGGTATCACCAGGGGCCACTGCTCGTCGCTGTTGTACAGCCGGCCCACCAGGTAGGCACCCTTGTTGCGGTACAGCACCGGCACGAACAACTCAACGGCCAGCGCCGGGTCCTTGCACACCCAGTCAGGCAGGCAGTCGCGCAACTGCTCTTCAAGGCGTGACAGGTCGCTCTCAAGGTCACCGTAATCGAACGCATAGGCGCAGAAGATAGACCGCAACAGGCCCTTGAGGCTGCCGTCGGGTCTATAGGTGTGGGTCTGTGCGGCGCGCTCGTGGCTGCGTATCGAAGGCCGGGTGGTATGGATGAACATGCAGCCGTCGTTGATCTGATCATGGCTGAACAGGCTGCAGAACAAGGAGTTGTACCAGGTCTCCGACAGCTCATCGTCCAGCCGCGGGTCGATCAGGCGTATATAGGCACTTTTCACCAACGGCCACTGCTCGACCTCCAGCAGCACCTCCTCGTCGAACCCGTCCCGCAGCCAGCCGTTGACCTCACCGACCTTCTGCTCGTAGAGGTTGATCCGCGCCGCTGCTGCCCGCTGGATATCCTGCCAGCGCGCCTGCTCGAAGCGCTCGCGGGCGCCCAGGGTGATGCGGCGAAAGTGTTCGCGGTAGTCATCGAAGCCATCGAGGATCATTCGGGCGATTTCGCCGGCCGGCCAGTGCTGGGTCATGCAGGACACCTCGGTGCGGGGTGAGATAGACAGCTTAGCCGCCGGTGGAACTTTGCGAAGCCTCTACCGGCTTGCAGCGCAAGAAAGGACAAGAACAGCCCGAGCGCCATCGCGTACACTCGCGCCCTGCCCTGTACCCGGAGACCACCGTGAGCCCCATCGCCCTTACCCGCCTGCTGACCCTTGCCGCCGTCTGGGGGGCGAGCTTTCTGTTCATGCGCATCATCGCACCTGAACTGGGCACCGTGCCTACCGCCTTCTTTCGCGTCTCCATCGCCTGCCTGGGCCTGATCGCCATACTCGCAGCAGCGCGCGTACGCTGGAACTTCGAGGGCAAACTCGGCGCTTGCCTGGTGCTGGGCATGATCAACTCAGGCATCCCCGCCACCTTCTATTCGGTGGCAGCCCAGGTACTGCCGGCAGGCTATTCGGCGATCTTCAACGCCACCACGCCCCTGATGGGTGTGCTGATTGGCGCACTGTTCTTCCGCGAGGCCATGACCCTGCCCAAGCTGTGCGGCATCTTCCTTGGCCTGTTCGGTGTCGGCATTCTCAGTGGCGCGGGCCCGGTGGCGCTGGACCTGGCACTGCTGCAAGGCGCCCTGGCCTGCCTGGCGGCAACCACCTGTTATGGCTTCGCAGGCTTTCTGGCGCGGCGCTGGATCAGTGGCCTGGACAGCCGCCTGTCAGCGCTCGGCAGCATGCTCGGTGCCACCCTGATGATGACGCCCCTGTTTGCCTGGAGTGCGCTGACCCAGCCGCCTGCCAGCTGGGGCGGCTGGCAGGTATGGCTGTCGCTGCTGGGCCTGGGCCTTGTGTGCACGGCCTTCGCCTACATCCTGTACTTCCGCCTGCTGGCCGAGATAGGGCCGGTCAAGGCCAGTACCGTGACCTTTTTGATTCCGGTTTTCGGCGTGCTGTGGGGTGCGTGGCTGCTGGACGAATCGCTGTCGATGGGCCACCTGTATGGCGGCGTGCTGATTGCAGCCGCCCTCTGGCTGGTCCTCAAGCCCACGCGCCGCGCCCTGGCCTGAGAGAGAGCTACTGCCTTGCTCAACTTCTAAAAGTTGGCGCGATCCCGGTGGGAACAGCTGTCTTGCTCAACCTCTAAAAGTAAAAGCTGGCGCAATTCAAGTGGGAGCCGGCTTGCCGGCGATGGGCCGCAACGCGGACCCAGATGCTCGCTGGCCCAGTCGAGCGCGCTCGGGGTATTACAACTCCGCTATGGGGGCTGCTGCGCAGCCCATCGCCGGCAAGCCGGCTCCCACCTCGATCGCGCAGCTCTTCAGACCTGCGCTTTACCTGTGGAAGCAACTGTCTTGGTCAACTGCTAAAAGCTGGCGCATCCCGGTGGCAGCCGGCTCGCCGGCGATGAACGCAACACCGTTTCACCTGTAAAACCACACAGTTTCACGTTACCGAAAATGCCCGGCAACTACGCACGAAGCCAACTCATGCGCAGTTGCTGGGCATTTTTGTGCCACATAGAAAACTACGTTTCATATATAAAACAAAGCAAAACATATCAGAAATTCGCAACTCATTAATAAATAAACACTTTCATATTTAATTTTGGAAATTTCTCACCTGGCATTGTTCATGCACTAAACGGCGTATCACCTATAAAACAGACCAGAGACCGCGCCCATGGCTGTGAAAGAGATGTACGCAATCGCCCCGCAATGGCATGAACCGCAGCGCAACGAACACCCGGCCCCCACGGAAATCGAATTCCGCAATGTCGGCAAGGCGTTCCCCGCCAAGGGCCAGGCCGATGCCCCGTTCGCCATTCATGGCGTGAACTTCCAGATCCGTCGCGGCGAAGTGGTGTCGATCATCGGTCCTTCAGGCTGTGGCAAGAGCACCATCCTCAACATGGGCTCGGGCCTGTACCGGCCCACTGAAGGCGAAGTGCTGGTCGGCGGTGAAGCCGTCAACGGCCCGGTCCCGAAAGTCGCCTTCATGCTGCAGAAAGACCTTTTGATGCCGTGGCGCAGCATCCGCCGCAACGTCGAGCTGGGCCTGGAAATCCAGGGCATGCCTGCCAGCCAACGCAAAGCCATCGCCGAGGATCTGCTCAAGCGCTGCCACCTGCAAGGCTTCGCCGACCACTACCCATTCCAACTGTCAGGTGGCATGCGCCAGCGCGCCGCGCTCGCCCGCACCCTGGCGATCGACCCGCAGGTACTGTTTCTCGACGAACCGTTCTCGGCCCTTGATGCGCAGACCAAGATGATCCTGCAACAGGACCTGGCGCAAATGCTGTTCGAGGAAAACAAGACCGCCCTGTTCATCACCCACGACCTGGTCGAGGCCATTGCGCTGTCCGACCGCCTGCTGGTGATGAGCGCCCGCCCCGGCACGATCATCGAAGAGATCGAAATCGACCTGCCCTATCGCAACAACCCGCTGGAACGCCGAAAGCTGCCGGAAATCGGCCCGCTGGCCGGCCGCCTGATGGATCTGCTGAAGGTCGGCGAAGACCTCGACCTGCACTGACCGACGCCCCACTCACCACTCGGGAGTTAGCATGTTCACCACACACCTCAAGCGCATGGCTCATACCGCCCTGGCAGCCTTGGCACTGAGCCTGGCAGCCCAGGCCCAGGCCGAGCCGACAAAGGTCACCTACCTGCTGCCTGCTCCACCCAGCCTGCCAGCGTTCGCGCCGTGGATCATCGCCAAGGAGAAAGGCTACTACCAGGCCCAGGATCTGGACCTGACTTTCATCGCCGCCAAAGGCGGCGTCGACGTGGCCAAGCAGATCGGCGCCGGCAACGCCCTGGTTGGCGGCGCCATCGGTGATACGCCGATCATCGTGCGCCCCAACGGCATCCCGGTACGTGCAGTGGCGGTGCTCGGTGGCGGCGGGGTGACCATGATCGCGACCAACGCCGGCGAAAACATCCACTCGGTCAGCCAGCTCAAGGGCAAGACACTGACGGTGATGTCCTACTCCGACACCACCTACTACGCCCTGCTCGCTTCGTTGCGCAAGGCTGGTTTGAGCAAGGACGATGTGGATATCCAGGCAGCCGGCCCCTCGGGCGTGTGGCAACTGTTCTCGGCCAGCAAGGCCCAGGCCATGGCCGGGGTACCGGACTGGGTGGTCAACGCTGAAGACGCCGGGCTCAAGTACGCGCTGATTCCACGCGAGCAGGTGTTCGAAAGCATGGCCCAGGCGATCCTCGCGTCAGACGACGCCATCGAACATCACCCGCAGATCGTTCGCGGTGTGGTTCAGGCCACCCTGCGCGGCCTGCAGGACATCATCGATGACCCCAAGGCCGCCGCCGCCACCTTCGCCCGTGCAGTCCCGGCTTACGCCGGCAAAGAGGCCTCGCTGGAAAAGACCCTGCGCCTGTACGTGGAATACGTCTACGCCGGCCAGCCGGTACTCGGCCGCATCGACCCGGTGCGCCTGGACACCGTGCGCAAGTTCTACGTCAGCGAGGGCATCGTCAACCGCGAACCCAAGCTCGAAGAGCTCTACAGCAACCAGTTCATCGAAACCCGAACCGCGGCCCAATGACGGCCCGGCAATGACAAGGTAAGCGCCCGATGAGAAAGCTCAACCCTTCCGTGGCCGGCAGCATCGCCCTGCTGGTCTTGTTCCTGGTGCTCTGGCAATGGGGCCCGGGGCTGGTCGGCATGCCCGAGTTCGTCATGCCGCAACTGAGCCGGGTGGCTCAGGAAAGCGTGCTGATGTGGCATTCCGGCGGCCTGCTGGAACACACCCTGATCACCGCCTTCGAAATCATCGTCGGCTTCGCCCTTGGTGCTCTGCTGGGGGTCGCTATCGGCGTCTCGCTGGGGCTGTCGCCCTCGGCCGAAGCGATGCTTTCACCTTACATCCTGGCGCTGCAGATCGCGCCCAAGGTGGCCTTCGCCCCGCTGTTCGTGATGTGGTTGGGCTACACCATCTACCCGAAGATCCTCATCGCCATCCTGATCGTGTTCTTCCCGGTGATGATCAACGTGCTTTCGGCCATCCGCACCGTCGACCCCGACATGATCAACCTGGTGCGCACCATGAACGCCAGCCGCTGGCAGATCTTCCGCCTGGTGGAGTTCCCTTCGGCCATGGCCGCGTTGTTCTCCGGCCTGCGCATCGCCTCGACCCTGGCCGTGATCGGCGTCACCGTCGGCGAGCTGGTGGGCGGCAACCAGGGCCTGGGCTTCCTGCTGGTGGATGCCGAAGGCCAGGGCAACACCGCAGGCGTGTTCGTCGCCATCGTCATGCTCACGCTGATCGGCGTACTCGCCTACGGCGCCGTGGTGTGGGCCGAGAAGCGCGTCCTGCACTACCTCCCCAAAGCCATGCTGAGTAGCCAATGATGAGCAGCTTCAACAACCTTCTCCAGGGCCGCCGCGTGCTGGTCACAGGTGGTGCCCGCGGGCTGGGCTATGCCTTTGCCCAGGCCATAGCCCAGGCCGGCGCACGGGTGGTCATCGCCGATGTGCTCGCCGGGCGTGTGCAACAGGCTGCCTGCGAGCTGAGCGGTATGGGCCTGGATGTCAGCGGCGTCAGCCTGGACCTTGCCAGCCCCGAGTCTATCGAGACCTGCATCGAGCGCACGGTCAAACGCCTGGGCGGCCTGGACGGCCTGGTCAACAACGCCTCGATCACCAATTCCGGCGGCAAGAGCTGCGAGGAACTGGACATCGAGACCTGGGACCAGGTCATGCAGGTGAATGTGCGCGGCACCTGGCTGATGACCCGCGCCGCCCTCCCGGCACTGCGCGAAAGTGGCCGTGGCGCGGTCATCAACCTGGCGTCCGACACCCCCCTGTGGGGTGCACCGAACCTGCTGGCCTATGTCGCCAGCAAAGGGGCGGTGATCGCCATGACCCGCAGCCTGGCCCGCGAGCTGGGCAACGCCAACATCACCGTCAACGCCATCGCCCCCGGCCTGGTGCTGGTCGAAGCCACCGCCTATGTGCCCGAGGCCCGCCACCGCCTGTACACCGAACAACGGGCAATCCAGCGCCCGCAACTGCCCGACGACGTCAGTGGCGCGGTGCTGTTCGCCCTGTCCGACTTGTCGCGCTTCATCACTGGACAAACCCTGCCGGTCAACGGCGGGTTCGTCATGCCCTGAGCAAAGGAGACCTTCATGACCGACCTCTCTGTGCAACACGACGCCCCCAAGACCTGGGACCGCCCCGCCGACGCCGACCTGGCCAGCTGGATGCAGACGCGCATCGCGCGCTATGAAACGCGCCGCTACGACTGGGATGCGCTGAAGTTCCAGGCCGACTACGACCCCAAGTACCGCCGCGCGCAGATGCGCTACGTGGGCACCGGCGGCACGGGCGTTGGCAGTGACATGAACACTATTGCCTCCGAGCACTTCACCTTCTCCACCATGGTCATCCCAGCCGGCCACGAAGGCCCGCCCCACCTGCACACCGACGTCGAGGAAGTGTTCTTCGTGCTGCGCGGCAAGCTCAAGGTGATCATCGAAAAAGACGGCGAGCGCTTCGAAACCATCCTCACCGACCGCGACCTGATCTCGGTGCCGCCAGGGGTGTACCGCGAAGAGATCAATGTGGGCGACGAGGACGCACTGATGTGCGTGATGCTCGGTGCCAAGAAGCCGTTGACCCCGACCTATCCACCAGCGCACCCGCTGGCCTCGATCAAGCGCGGGTAAGCCGATGATGCCGATCACCCTCATCGCCCCCTTGCTCAGCCTGCTCGAACAGCGCTTCGCCCAGCGCCTGCTACGCCTTGACCAGGGCCTGCAGGCAGTACGTGAAGCGGGCAGCGGCGCTGCCATCGTGCTGCTGCATGGCATCGGCTCGGGCGCGGCCAGCTGGTTGCAAGTGGCCTTGAACCTGAGCGAGCGGGCACGGGTGATCGCCTGGGATGCCCCCGGCTATGGCCAGTCCACGCCACTGCCCAAGGCTGTGCCGGGCGCCGGCGACTATGCCGGGCGCTTGCTGCAGACACTCGATGCCTTGGGCATCGAGCGCTGTGTGCTGGTCGGCCATTCCCTGGGGGCGCTGACTGCCGCCGCGTTCGCCCAGGCCCACCCGCAGCGGGTCAAGCGCCTGGTACTGCTCAGCCCGGCACGCGGTTACGGCGCGCAACCGGCGCAAGGGCTGGCCGTGCGCAGCAAACGCCTGCACAGCCTGGCGCACCTGGGCATCGGGCAAATGGCCCGCGAGCGCAGTGCACATTTGCTCTCGCCAGACGCAGGTGCCCAGGCGCTGGCCTGGGTGCAGTGGAACATGGCGCGGCTACAGCCGCACGGCTACCGCCAGGCCATCGAGCTGCTGTGCGGCGACCACCTGTTGCGCCACGCGCCGCTGGCAGTGCCCTGCGAAGTGCACTGCGGCAGCGCCGACAGCATCACCCGCGCCGACGACTGCCAGGCCTTGGCCGACGCTCTGGGCGCCCCTTTCCAACTGATACCCGGCGCCGGCCATGCCTGCGCCATCGAACAACCTGACACGGTGACGGGCCTGCTGGCCCGCGCCCTCGACGCCTCTCTCACAGGTAGCGCGCTATGAACGAAATGGATCCGTCGAAGGAAAACCAGGACAAGTACATTGTCCCGGGCCTGGAACGCGGCCTGCTGCTGCTGTGCGAATTCAGCCGGCAGAACCGTACCCTGACCGCCCCCGAACTGGCCCGGCGCCTGTCGCTGCCGCGCTCGACCATCTTCCGCCTGCTGACCACCCTGGAAACCATGGGCTTCGTCACCCGCAGCGGCAACGAATACCGCCTGGGCATGTCGGTGCTGCGCCTGGGCTTCGAATACCTGGCCTCGCTGGAGCTGACCGAACTGGGCCAACCACTGCTGGCACGGCTGTGCGATCGCCTGAATTACCCAAGCAACCTGGTGGTGCGCGACGGCCGCTCGATCGTCTACGTGGCCAAGGTTTCACCGCCCTCGGTGTTCTCCAGCGCAGTCACCGTCGGCACACGCCTGCCTGCCCATGCCACGGTGCTTGGGCGCATCCTGCTGGCCGACCTGAGCCTGAGCGAGTTGCGTGAGCTGTATCCCGAAGAACACCTGGAGCAGTTCTCGCCGTGCACGCCCAAAACCGTGCTGGAGCTGTTCGACCTCGTCCAGGCCGACCGCCTGCGCGGCTATGTCAGTGGCGAAGGCTTCTTCGAGTCGACCATCTCCACGGTGGCTGCACCCGTGCGTGATGACAGCGGCCAGGTAGTCGCCGCGCTCGGCCTGACCATCCCGACCGTGCAGATCGGCCACGTCAATTTCGACAACCTGCTGGGCCAGGTACGGGGCAGCGCCGATGAGTTGTCGCGGTTGCTCAACTACACGCCCAACACCGGCCACCACCGCGTCACCGCGCTGATGAGGGACTGAGATGAACCCCTACCCACTTCAAGACAGCACGGTGATCGTCACCGGCGGCTCGTCCGGCATCGGTTACGCCTGTGTCGAGCTGCTGCTCGAAGCCGGCGCCCGCGTCGCCTTCTGCGGGCGCAATGAAGACCGCCTGCGCAGTGCCGAAACCCGGCTGCGCCAACGCTTCCCCGGGGCAGGCCTGCTGGCCCAGGTGTGCGACGTGCTCGATGCCGAGTCGGTACAGGCCTTCGCCGCCGCCAGCCAAGCCGCGCTGGGCCCGGCCCAGGCGCTGGTCAACAATGCCGGCCAAGGCCGTGTATCGACGTTTGCCGACACCACCGACCAGGCCTGGAACGACGAGCTGCAACTCAAATTCTTTTCGGTCATCCACCCGGTACGCGCGTTCATGGCGCAACTGCAGGGCCAGCCCAACGCCTCGATCGTGTGCGTCAACTCGCTGCTGGCCAGCCAGCCCGAACCGCATATGGTCGCCACCTCGGCCGCCCGTGCCGGGCTGAAGAACCTGGTGCGCTCGATGGCGTTCGAATTCGCCGAACACGGCATCCGGGTCAACGGCATCCTCATCGGCCTGGTCGAGTCCGGGCAATGGCGCCGCCGCTTCGAAGCCCGCGAGGAGCGCGACCTGGACTGGTCGCAATGGACCGCACAGCTGGCGCAACGCAAACACATTCCCTTGGGCCGCCTTGGCCTGCCGAAGGAAGCGGCGCAGGCGATCCTGTTCCTGGCTTCGCCTCTGTCGGCCTACACCACTGGCAGTCATATCGATGTATCCGGAGGCCTGTCCCGTCATGCGTAACGAAAATACTGTCACCGTCGGTGCCGTCATCACCGCGTTCCTGGAGCAATGCGACGTCAGGGCGGCGTTTGGCGTGATCTCGATTCACAACATGCCGATCCTCGATGCCTTCGCTGTGCGCGGCAATATACGCTTCGTCATGGCCCGCGGCGAAGCCGGGGCGACCAACATGGCCGATGCCTATGCCCGCAGCATCGGCGGCCTGGGCGTGTGCCTGACCTCCACCGGCACTGCCGCCGGCAACGCCGCCGGGGCCATGGTCGAAGCGCTGACCGCCGGTACCCCACTGCTGCATATCACCGGGCAGATCGAAACCCCCTACCTGGACCAGGAGCTGGCCTACATTCACGAGGCCCGCGACCAGCTGACCATGCTCAAGGCCGTGTCCAAGGCAGCGTTTCGCGTGCGCAGCGTCGAAACCGCGCTGAGCACCTTGAAGCTGGCCGTGCAGACCGCACTGACCGCCCCAACCGGCCCGGTCAGTGTGGAGATCCCGATCGATATCCAGTCAGCTTTCATCCCCATGCCGACCGACCTGTCGCCACTGCCTATCCCGGTCGCCGCACCTGCCGCCGAAGCCCTCGACCTGGTTGCCGAACGCCTGGCCAGCGCCACCCGCCCACTGCTGTGGCTGGGCGGCGGTGCCCGGCATGCCGGCGCGCAGGTCAAGCGCCTGCTGGACATGGGCGTCGGCGTGATCACCTCGACTCAAGGCCGTGGCGTGGTCAACGAAGACGATGAGCGCTGCCTGGGAGCCTTCTCGCAGAACAAGCTGGTCGAAGGCTTCATGCAGACCTGCGATGCCTTGGTAGTAGCGGGCTCGCGCCTGCGCAGCAACGAGACCTTCAAGTACGCCCTGAAGCTGCCGCGCACGACCCTGCGCATCGACGTCAACCCGGCCATCGAAGGCCGCAGCTACCCCAGCGACCTGTTCATCTGTGGCGACGCCGCGCTGGCCCTGCAGGGCCTGGCCGACCGCCTGCAGGGCCGCCTGAACATCGACCCGAGCTTCCTGCCCGAACTCAAGGCCGTGCGCGAGCAGGCACGCAAACAGCTGGTCGCCGACCTGGGCCCGTACGCATCGCTGGTGGAGCAGTTGCAGGCGCAGACTGGGCGCAACTTCACCTGGGTGCGCGACGTGACCCTGTCCAACAGCATCTGGGGCAACCGCCTGCTCAACCTCTATCACCCCCTGTCCGGTGTGCACGCGCTCGGCGGTGGCATCGGCCAAGGCCTGGCGATGGGCATCGGCGCTGCCGTGGCGGCGGCGCAAACGGCACCGGAGCGCAAGGTGTTCGCCCTGGCTGGCGATGGTGGCTTCATTCTCAACCTGGGTGAGCTGGCGACCCTGGTGCAGGAGAACGCCAACGTGGTCATCCTGCTCATGAACGACCAGCGCTATGGCGTTATCCGCAACATCCAGGACGCCATCTACGGTGCCCGCCACGCCTACGTCGAACTGCACACGCCGAACTACAGCAAGCTCTCGGAATCGCTGGGCCTGCGCCATGGGCTGGTCAGCGACCTGAAGCAGTTCGGTGAGGTGCTCGAAGGCGCGCTGGGCGCGCAAGGCCCGTTCCTGCTGGAAGTGGACATGCTCAGCGTGGGTGGGTTCGCTACCCAGTTCGCCGGCCCGCCCAACAGCGAAACCAAGGCGCAGAAGGCCACGGCCTGAGGACCCCGCCATGTTGCATATCACCATGATCGGCTGCGGTGCCATTGGCGTCGGTGTGCTTGAACTGCTGGAGAAAGACCCGCTGCTGTGCGTCGATGCGGTGATTGCCTCGGCCGGCTCTGAAGCGCTGGTACGCCAGCGACTGGCGAGCTTGCGCCGGCCACCGCAGGTCCTCACCGCCCTGCCGGCCGACGCGCGCCCTGACTTGCTGGTCGAATGCGCCGGCCACAAGGCGATCGAAGAGCACGTGCTGCCAGCGCTGGAGCGCGGCATCGCCTGCCTGATCGTCTCGGTTGGTGCGCTGTCCGAGCCTGGCCTGGTCGAGCGCCTGGAAGCGGCAGCGGCACACGGCAACACGCGAATCGAGCTGCTGCCCGGCGCCATTGGTGGCATCGACGCACTGTCGGCCGCCAAGGTCGGCGGCCTGGACGCAGTCAGCTACACCGGCCGCAAACCGGCACAGGCCTGGCAAAACACACCCGCCGAGCAAGTCTGCGCGCTGGACGCCCTCACAGAAGCGACCGTGATCTTCGACGGCAGCGCCCGTGAGGCGGCGCGGCTGTACCCGAAAAACGCCAACGTCGCGGCCACCCTGTCACTGGCCGGGCTGGGCCTCGACCGCACCCGTGTGACCTTGATCGCCGACCCGCTCAGCGAAGAAAACGTGCACAAGGTCGAAGCCCCCGGCGCCTTCGGCCGCTTCGAAATGAGCCTGCGCGGCAAACCGCTGCCGGCCAACCCGAAGACCTCGGCACTGACCGTCTACAGCGTGGTACGCGCCCTCGGCAACCACGCCCATGCCATTTCCATCTAGGGGACTGCCAATGACTCTGGAACAGACCTTACCGATCTGCATCGCCGGCACCTGGCGCCTGGGCGGCGGCGAGCGTTACGCCTCGTGCTACCCGGCGACCGGTGAGCCCGTCGCCTGGCTCAATGCCGCCAGCCTCGAGGATGTCGAAGCCGCCGTACAGGGGGCCCACCTGGCCTTCCTGCACAGCGGCTGGGCCCAGCGTAAACCGCACGAACGTGCCGCGGTGCTGTACCGCATCGCCGGCCTGATCCGCGAGCGCGCTGAAGAGCTGGCGCAACTGCAACGCCAGGACAACGGCAAGCCGATCAACGAAACCCGCGCCTTGGTCGCCAGCGCGGCAGGGACTTTCCAGTTCTTCGCCGCGGCCTGCGAAACCCTGGAGGAAACCATCACCCCATCGCGCGGGGATTTCGTCAGCATGAGCGTGTACGAGCCGATGGGTGTGGTCGCGGCGATCACGCCATGGAACTCGCCTATCGCCAGCGAGGCGCAAAAGGTCGCCCCGGCCCTGGCCGGTGGCAATGCAGTGGTGATCAAGCCGGCGGAAATCACCCCGCTGCTGGCCCTGCAGCTGGCCCGCATCTGTGAAGACGCCGGGCTGCCCAAAGGCCTGGTCAGCGTGCTGCCAGGCAAGGGTTCCTTACTGGGTGATGCATTGACCCGCCACCCGCTGGTCAAACGTGTGTCCTTCACGGGCGGTACCCGCACCGGCAAACACATCGCCCATATCGCCGCCGACAAGATGATGCCGGTGTCGCTGGAGCTGGGCGGCAAGTCGCCGACCATCGTCCTTGATGACGCCGACCTCGACCATGCCGTTGCCGGTGTGCTGTACGGCATCTTCAGCTCCTCGGGCGAGGCATGCATTGCAGGCTCCCGGCTGTTTGTCGCCCGTGCCCTGTACGAGCGGTTCATGGCACGGCTGACCGCTGCCGCCGCGCAACTGCGCCTGGGTGACCCGGCTGACGAGCGCACGCAGATGGGCCCGCTGATCAGTGCCGGCCACCGCGCGTCGGTGGAGCGCTACGTGGCCCTGGGCCTGGCCGAAGGTGGCCGCCTGCGCCTGGGCGGTGAGCGCCCGAGCGGCGGCCTGTACGACCAGGGTTACTTCTACCCGCCGACCATCCTCGAAGGGTTGGGCAACCACCAGCAGGTATGTCAGGAGGAGATCTTTGGCCCGGTGCTGGTGGCCCTCCCGTTCGACAGCGAAGAAGACCTGCTGGCCCAGGCCAACGACAGCCTGTACGCCCTTGCCGCCGGTATCTGGAGCCGTGACTACAAGCGTGCCTGGGCGCTTGGCCGCAAGCTTCAGGCCGGTACGGTGTGGATCAACACCTACAAGCAGTTCTCCATCTCGACGCCGTTCGGCGGCTGGCGGGACAGTGGCCTTGGCCGAGAAAAAGGCCGCCTGGGCATCCTGCAGTACATGGAACAGAAAAGCCTCTACTGGGGCATGAACCAACAGCCGCTGGCCTGGGCCGGCGTGGAGGCAGGGCAATGAGCGTACTGGGCATCGACGAAGTCACCTATGGCGTGGAGGACCTCCCCACCTGCGTCCGCTTCTTCACCGACTGGGGCTTGAGCAAGGTCAGCGATCAGCCTGACGAGGTCATCTTCGAAACCCTCAATGGCTGCCGCGTGGTGCTGGCCGCCCTCGACAAACCCGGCCTGCCGCCAGCCATCGAGCCCGGTTCGACCGTGCGTGAAGTGGTGTGGGGAGTGGCAAGCCAGGCGGACCTTGCCCTGTACAGCCAGCGCGTCGCCAATGACCCGGGCTTTGTCGAAGGCAATGGCCGCATCGGCTGCACCGACCCCAACGGCCTGGCGATTCGCTTGCAGGTCACCCGCAAACGCACGCTGGACATCGAGTGCAGCGGCCACAACACCTGGCAGACCAAGGGCCGGATCAACAAACCGGCGCCGATCTACGACCGCGCCACGCCCATCGAAGTGGGCCATGTGGTGTTCTTCGTCAAGGACGTGAACGCCTGCGAGGCTTTCTACCACGAACGTTTCGGCTTCCAGGCATCGGACCGTTACCCCAACCGCGGCGCCTTCCTGCGCACCGCCGAGGAAGGCGGCCACCACGACCTGTTCATGCTCCAGCTGCCAGCCCCGCGCGCCGGCCTCAACCACGTGGCGTTCACCGTACGTGACCTGCACGAAGTGTTCGGCGGCGGCATGCATATCTCCCGCTGCGGTTGGGCCACCGAAATCGGCCCGGGCCGCCACCCGGTTTCATCGGCGTTCTTCTGGTACTTCAAGAACCCGGCCGGGGCGCTGGTCGAGTACTACGCCGACGAAGACCAGCTGACCGGCGACTGGCAGCCACGCGAGTTCGAACCCGGCCCGACGGTGTTCGCCGAATGGGCGATTGCCGGCGGCATCGACGGCAACACCCGGCGCCAGCAGCACGCAGAAGCACCGCAAGGCAAATTCCTCACCGACAAGCCCAAGCACAACTGAGGTCGATCCCATGAGCACACCCGAGGTTTACCTGCAGCCGCATCAGGCACGCAAACGCCCCAACACACCGTTCGAGGACCTGCTCGGCGATTCCATCGAGCGCGCCTACGGCAATGGCGTGAGCGAGCTGGCGCAATTGCTCGCCCACCTCAACCTGGCCGGCCCGCCTTGCCCGCTGACCAGCGGAGAGTGGACTGAAGACGCCTTTGTAACCCTGATGGCACGGCTGGGCGAATGAGCCTGCGGAGAAGAACAAGATGAACATGCATATAACCGTCGACCCTGTTGAACAACACCTGGCCAATGGCCTGAAAGACCTCTGGTTCCCGGTGCTGCCATCGGAACTGTTGAACGAAAAACCCCTTTCCATCCGTCGCCTGGGCTATAAGATCGCCCTGTGGCGCGACAACGATGGCCAGGTGCACGCGCTTGAGGACCACTGCCCGCACCGTGGCGCGCCGCTGTCCCAAGGGCCGGTGCTGGGTGATCGCCTGCAGTGCCCGTACCACGGCATCGAGGTGCGCTGCGACGGCACTGTCACCAAAGTGCCCGGTAGCCCAGGCTGCAAACTCGAAGGCAGCCGCCCTACACGGATGTTCCACACCCGCGAGGCTGCAGGGGCGATCTTTCTGTTCAACGCCGCCGACCCGCACCTGGACACACCACCAGAGCTGGTATTGCCCGAGCAGCTGACCTCGCCCCAGTGGAGCAGCTTCCTTTGCTACACCGAATGGAAAGGCGACTACCGCTACGTGCTCGACAACGTCATGGACCCGATGCACGGCACCTACTTGCACAAGATGTCCCATTCCATGAGCGAGGGCGAAGCCACCGCCAGGTTCGTCACCCGCGATACCGAACAAGGCTTTGTCTTCGAGAAAGAAGGCCAGCGCGGGGTCAACTTCGACTGGACCGAATTCCTCGACAATGGCTGCCACTGGCTGCGCCTGGAAATCCCATACCCCAAGACCGGTGGCCCAGGCGGCAACTTCACCATCATCGGCAGCTACACGCCGAGCAGCCGAGCGTTGTCGGCCGTGTTCCACTGGCGCGCACGGCCGCTGACCGGCTGGCAGCGCGACACCTGGCGCTTCCTCTACAAGAACCGCCTGGAGGCGCGCCACTGGGCGGTGCTGGAGCAGGACCGGGTGCTGCTGGAGTTCATGGAGTTCGACGCCAACCAACGGGAAAACCTCTACCAGCACGACCTTGGCGTGGTGCGCCTGCGCCGCTACCTCAAGGGCAAGGCCAAGGAACAGTTGGCCCTGATCGAAACCCAGCAACTGGCCTGAGGTGCCCGATGTCCAACTCCTCAACCATCAGCGCACGGGTGCACACCCTGCGCCATGAAGCCGAAGGCATCATCAGCGTCGAGCTGCGCCCCTGGGGCGACACTGTGTTCGCGCCGTTCGATGCCGGTTCGCACATCGACCTGCACCTGCCCAATGGCCTGGTGCGCAGCTACTCGCTGCTGAACGCGCCAAGCGACCAGGGCCGTTATGTGGTCGGTATCCTGCGTGACCGGGCCAGCCGCGGGGGGTCGCGCTATGTGCACGAGCAACTGCGCGTGGGCACGCAACTGCAGATCTCCCAGCCACGCAACAACTTTGCCTTGGACACGCGCGCCAGCCACAGCGTACTGGTGGCAGGTGGCATCGGCATTACGCCGATCTACTGCATGTTCCGCCAGTTGCTGGCGCTGGGGCGCTCGGCCGAGCTGATCTACTGTGCACGCTCGCGTGCCGAAGCCGCACTGCTGGAGGAAATCAGCGGGCTTGGGGCAAAAGTGATCTACCACTTCAACGACGAAAAAGGCGGCCTGCCGGACCTGGCCGGCTACCTGGACGGGCGGCCTGCAGACACGCACTTCTACTGCTGTGGGCCGACGCCGATGCTCGATGCCTTCGAGCAGACCTGCGAACGCCTGGGTTACCCCCATGCGCATATCGAGCGCTTTACCGCAGCCGAGGTGGCGGCCTCGGACGATGCCCAGGCCAGCTACAGCGTCGAGCTGAGCCGCTCAGGCAGGACGGTCAGCGTCGAACCTGGGTTGAACCTGCTGGATGTATTGCTCGAAGCCGGTTGCGATATCGAGTACAGCTGCCGTGAGGGCGTGTGTGGCTCTTGCGAGACACGGGTGCTGGAGGGGGATGTGGACCATCGGGACGGGGTGCTGACCAAAGCTGAACGGGCGGCGAACCAATCGATGATGGTGTGTGTTTCCGGGTGCAAGAGCCGGCGGTTGGTGCTTGACCTGTAAACCGAGCATTTGCTCACGCGTAAATTTGACCGGCCTCATGGGCCGGTTTTTTTGACCTGATTTTATTACTGTTCATTCCTTATCGGCGACTTGCCAGCGACAAGGCAGGTACTGATACAACCCAAGACAAAATAGTGCACCGACGCACAGTGCCTGGGCATAACAGTAACCAAACTTTCAGCCTGTTCCAGATACGGTACAAACAAGGCCGTTTCAAATATAAATAATTGTTATTTATACACTTTTAGTTAACAAGAGAACTTGGCACAGAATCTGCTCCATTCCCTTCGTCAAACAACATCTCACCCATAAAACAAAATACCCGCAGAACCGGGCGACGCTCCCCTTTTGCCTGCGGAAAACTTCCCAACCTTGCAGGGCATGGCATGAAAAGATATGTGATAAGCCTCGGTCTGATTCTCGGCAGCTGCGCAAGTTTCGCGTCCGAACCCGGCCCCGCCACCCCGGACCAGCCACCCACGGCGAAAAAGCCTTTTCCGCACATCGCCTGGCGCAGCGAGGACGGCCAGAGCAGCCTGGATATCGGTGGCGCCCTGCGCGTCAACTACCGCGACGAACACTGGGACACCACCGAAAACGACGGCCGCTTGCTGTTCGATACCTTCCGCCTCGACGTGCAGGCCAGTCATCGCCAGCTGTTCAGCGATATCGGCTACTGGTTCCAGGACGACGGCAAGCGTTCGATCGACCGTGGCTACATCGGCTACCGCTTCAGCGCCCAAGCCAACCTGCAAGTCGGGGCGCCGTTCAAACCGTTCGGCCTGGAGCCGTACCCACAGTTTGGCTGGAGCTATCACATACCGTTCTTCATGGGTTACGGCGTCAGCGCAGGCACAGGCCTCAAATACAGCTACAAGGATGCGCAGTGGGATCTGCAATTGGGTTACTTCCCGCGCATGCTGCCTTCAAGCCTGCGCTACTCACCAGAAGTCGGGCGTTATGCCGACCTGGACGACAATGCCGTGCCGTTTAGCCAATCGCGCCAGGACAACGAGAAACACAACCAGGTCAACGCCCGTGTCGCCCGTACCTTCAGCGGTGATGGCTGGAAGACCGAAATGGGGGCCTCGCTGGCGGCTGCCGAGCTGTACAACGCCACCACCCATGACGATGGCGATTACTGGGCAGGCGGGGTCCACGCGCTGCTCAACACAGGCCCTTGGACGATCACGGGCCAGGCGATCCGTTATGAGTACGATCCGAAGAACCCGGCGGGCGTCAGCAATGACGCAGTGCTGATGGGCGGTAACGGCCTGACCCCTGCCTACCTGATCGCCGCCAAGGCCACCCTCGCAGCGGTCAACGTCGGCTATGACGTACTGACCCCGAAGCTTGGGCAGCTTAAGAAAATCAAGCTCTATACCGACTACAGCCGGATGATGAAGGATGAGCATGGCTGGGATGATTCGCAGATGTTCACTGTTGGCGCGCAGTTCCTGGCCATGCCGATCATGGCCTGGGTCGACCTGACCTGGGCGCGCAACGCCAACCCGTTTGGTGGGGCGGAAAATGGCACAGGCTGGACCAGCACCAGCTCGGTGGGCAGCAATGACTGGTATTACCGCACCAATATCAATATCGGCTATTACTTCTAACCGCCTTGGTTGCCCGCGCCGGCGATGGGCCGCAACGCGGCCCCAGATGCTCGCGGGTCCCATCGAGCACGCTCGGGGTATTACAGCTCTGCTAGGGGGCTGCTGCGCAGCCCATCGCCGGCAAGCCGGCTCCCACCTCGATCGCGCAGTTCTTCGGGTCAGCGCTTCAACTGTGGAAGCAACTGTCTTGCCCAATTTCTGAAAGCTGGCGCAATCCCGGTGGGAGCCGGCTTGCCGGCGATAGGGCCAGTACAGACAACACCGCCAAAGGGCATTACGATAAGCAGCCCTCAAGACACGTAATGCCCATGCCCCCCGAGCAAACCCCAGCCTACAAGATCGTGCTCTGGCGCCTGGAGCAGGATGCCCAAGGCTATCCACCCGCATCGGTCGAAGGCCTGTGGGCAAAACGCACCGCGGCTGGCTACCAGGTCGACAGCCTCCCGTTCTATGCCTACGGCATCGCACCCGGCGATACCATCAGCATCAGCGAAGAGGGCGAGCAATCCTGGTTCGAAGGCTTGCTGCGCAGTGGCGGCGCTTCGGTATTTCGCATTCTTGTGAAAACAGCCGGCGACCTTGAGCAGGTGCGTGCAGCACTCGAAGAGTTCGGCTGCACCAGCGAAGTCGAAAAAGCGGTCAGGATGCTGGCCGTCGAAGTCCCGCCCTCGCGCTCACTCGACACCCTGCTCTACTACCTGCTGACACAGCGCGAAGCCGGCAACCTGGACTTCGAGGAAGGCGTGCTGCGCCACCCCATCCCCGAAGAGTTTCGCTGACGGCCTAGGCTCGGGCCAGACGACTGGCAGGCTTGCCGAACACGAACAGCAAACCGACCACGATGAGCCCCATGCCCAGCAGGCTGAGCGGTGCCAGGCGGTTGCCGAAAATCAAGAAATCCATCACCGCAGTAACCGCCGGCACCAGGTAGAACAGGCTGGTGACATTGACCAGGTTGCCCTTGGCGATCAGCCGGTACAGCAGCAAGGTCGCCAGCAGCGAAACCACCAACCCCATCCACAGCAGCGCACCGATAAAACTGCTGGCCCACTCAATGTGCAGCGGCTGCAACGGCGCGAACACCGCACACATGGCAAACCCCGCCAGGTACTGCAGCGGCAGGGTGCCCATGGGGTTGTCGGTGATGCGCTTCTGCAGGATCGAGCCGAAAGTCATGCTGGCCAGCGCCAGCAAGGCAAACAGCATCCCGGCCAGCGACACGCCGCCGAGATTGATGCCCTGATAGACCACCATCACCAGCCCGCCAAGCCCAAGGCCCAGGCCAAACAGCCGGCTCCACGAGCGCTGGCGCTCCATCAGCACGACGGTGAGAATCGGTTGCACACCCATTACCGTGGCCATCACACCAGGGGTGACATGGGTATTGAGCGCCAGCAGGTAGAAGATCTGGTAGGCACCAAGCAGCACGCAGCCGGTGCCCAGGGCCCGCAACATCGCCCCCCCGGTACGCGGCCAGCGCAGGCCCAGCAACGGGCCGATCAGCAACAACCCGGCCAGGGCCAGCGCCGAGCGCAACAGCAGGAAGGCGAAAGGGCTGGCATGGGCCAGGCCGAGTTTGGAAACGATGGCGCCACTGCTCCACAGCAGGACGAACAGGCTGGTAGTAGCCGCAGAGGCCACGCTAGCTTTGGAAAAGACAGACATGGTTGCACCTGTATTCGGGCAAAGAAGCCGAACGGTGGGCGTGAACTTCAGCAGGGAAGTAGCCGACCGTGTTCAGTGGGCTGCGCGTGTGAAGGGATGCGGCCAGAAGCCGATCAGCCCAGCACGACCACGCAAGGAGGCGGAGCTACGCCGCCTAAGAGGCCACTTACAGGTGGTGGGTAATGACTGATCATGGCCGGCTGCTGGCTGCCACGCACGACCGTGCCCGCGACTGGCGCGAAGGCAAAGCTTGTGGTGGAAGGGGTGGCTGGCATTACCGGATCTTCAAAAGACATTGACGAACTGGACTATAGCCCGGCGCTTAGCGGCTGACAATTGCTGCCTGATCTTTCGTAGAACGCGCAGTACTCCTCCTTTTCCTTCCACAGTGAATAGCGAAGCAGCCTGAGACCCAGGCTTTGCTCGCCTAGCCTTATGTCATCGATTGAGTGACCTTCACCTCTGAACGCCAAGTTAATTAATTAAGTGCAATAAAATAGCGCACAAAAACTAGCATTTTTGCCAGTTGGCGCAGATTCAGCGCAGTCCTAGCATGGGCCTCAGTTTCAAAAACCGGGATGGAAACCGCTATGAAAGACATGAAAACCGGGTTTGCCTCGGCCGTTATAGTACCTCTGTTTTTCTTTACCACAATTGCTGACGCTGCGACATGCGAAGGTGTTGCCAGGGAAATTACTAACTGGTATTCCGACACAAGATCGACGTGCGGTGTAGATCCGGCAGTCGACTGCAGTGGCGTCATGTTAAGGGCTACTCATCGATGGGATGAAAGGTCAGGTAACCCTGAAAAAATCCCCGCGCCCACGGATCCACTTAAATACTACGTTTGGAATCCCAGCCCCGCATCGGTGCAATCCGGAGGCGTATCGGTGTCCTGGATGCGGAGTGACCGTATCGCCTTTAAAGATCCGGGCTTGAGCGCAAATAACGGGATCATATTTACGCCACGCCAATTCGTTAACGATAGGAAAAAAAAATTGAATGTAGTCTGTGCGTTTCCGATCGACGCCTGGACAGACTTTCGAAGTGGAAGAGGATGCTTGGATAATTCGCGCACTGTAGAAGTGGAAGATAGCTGCCAAGCGCTGGGGGTCAACAATGCTACGAATTGGACCCAACACTACAATTCATTAAACGCGAGTAGCCGCAATTCGCGGCATAGAAAACAATGTGGCTTTAGCCTGCACAGGAACCTGACACGTGCACAGCGCACGCAGGCGTTTGAACACTTCATTGCTGCCCGCCAAGCAATCGCCGATACCCCAGAGGCGAAGGAGATACAGACAGAGTTGCGCGTTGTCACCTGGGAAAAGGACAAAGCTCCAGTAGCAGCCTTTTTCTACAGCATTCAAACTGGGAAAAAGCAAGCAATGAAAAACCAGTTTGACTATTACCAGCAGACCGGGCGATGGGTGCCGGTAATCAAAATGGACTTCCCGCGGGACGCAAATAGCAGAGCGGGGTTCTCCTGCGAGGCTGACGCGCAGCATCGAGACCTGCCGCGACCGATCAACAAGACTTCCCCCGCGGGCTACATTCAGAGCGCAACATGGATCCAGCGTGACGATCCTCATTTGGGTAATGGCGTCTGGACGCTATCGGTTACCCCCACGGCGCATGCACGAACCATAGGAGCGGATGAAACTGAAGCCATGTATGCAGAACTGCTGAGAAAATATGGTGATGATCCACGTTGGAGCGGTGACAAGTATGGTGGCGGCATGCGCAGGCAACTGGTCTGTCATTTGGCCGGTACTAACAACGGTCGACCAATACGAAATAAACCAACATATAACCTGGAGCCGGTGCGACCCGATGCCAGCCATCGGCAATCTATAGCTGAAGGGTGCAATACTTGGCCGGCAGTCCCCTACCTGTAATAAATGCCGGAGCAAGGCATCAAGCCGCTAACGAACATCTCACTACACGCGCCAAGGAGTCGAAGATGAGTCCTGTATTGCTGCGAACCTGCGGCTTAGCCTTGCTCTGCCTGTTCACTCTTGATACCTGGGCCATGAGTGGTGCCGAAACCGCTGATGCGCTCAATTTACGCCTGGCCGATACACCCGAGCAATGCGCGGCCAATCAACCCGATTATGCCTGCAGCGGGGTACTGGCCCGGCCTTTGCCGCAAACTCATGCGCAAAACTTCTGGGAACACGATGCGGCAGCCAGCCAGCGGGGCAGCGAAACATTCAACTACCTGCGCAGAGATCTGCCCGCTGCATCGCTGCAGGAGAAAACCGGCTTTATCCTGATGAATCGTTTTGAAGCGATGGCTCAGGAAAAAGAATATGACGTGCATGCAAGACCGCAACCGGACACCGTAGAAGTGCGTAACTGGGATGCTACGGTGCCAGGGAAAGTAGCCATCCAGGCGTTGTATTACCGGTTAGGTGCACCGGGCGCATTATGGCGCGGGCAAAGGCACCAACTGGCGTGGTACCAGGCAACAGGGGAGTGGCTACCGCTACTTCGCTATTTGCCGGACGACACGCTGACGCCGTTCGGTTTTGCCCAACGAGAACAGCTATTTGAAGGCTATGAAGTAGCGTCACGCATCAATGCGCGCTTCGCTGATACAGCACCCACCTGCGACGATGGTACGAGCCGCTATAACTGCAATGGGGTGTGGGTTCGTGCGACGGGGCTGGGGAATTTCAGGGCGTGGAATCCGAGCCCTGATTCAATCAGGGGAAACGGGGTATCTTTTAGTTACTTTGCCGCCGACATGAATGTTACTCACGTTTTATTCCGCCAAGGTTTCATATTGTTAGCCTCTGGTACCCCGACGCAACAACGGGTTTCATTACGCTGCATTTACGCCAACAACAACAGCACTACGAACTCGGCAGACAGGTGTACATTTAGAGGCACTTGCGCCGCCCAGGGAATTGCAACTGCTCAACAATGGCTGAATCGGTATCGTAATACTAAGAACTATGCGTGTGCTTTCGGAACAGACGCTTCCTCATTTCAAACCATCGCCGATATCAGGGCGAACTACAACATGCCTGGGGGTACCGCGTGGAATGAAGCGCTGATGGCAGCCTGGCCTAGCAATGTTCCTGCCAGCCTGCCATTGGAAGCCTTTTTCTCAAGATTGGATGAGGGCCTGGAAGGCGGAAGGCGTTATCAGCGCGAATACCATGCAGATACCGGCACTGGGTATCTGCCACTGCTTCGAATTAATGGGGCGGCTCCAAATGGGGAATTGGTTACATATCGACCTGAAGATCAGTACTTCGAATAACAACCCGCAATAGGTTAGCGCTAGTCGTCTCAAAGATGAACAGTGAGCACAAAGGCGTCTATCCCTTGCAAACTTTCATATCGACGCCACCCCTACATTACATATCTCATGCAACGGCTGAGGAATAGGGTAATGACTGACACGACTACCGAAAATGGCCTCCAAACTGATATCGATGATTTCATCGAGTACCTGAGAGGGCTTGACCCCAACAACGTGACTGCAGGAACGCTGAGCCATATCTACATTCCGGACGCTGTGCGACCGCTCAAGACCAGGGGCGCAGAAGTGGGTGTCAGTGGTGATCTGATAAACGAAGGCAGTGCCGGCCTGCCGGTGGTTGTCCAGGCGTATCCGAACATGCAGGTGCGCGATGTCATCAAGGTCTACTGGGGTGACGATCTGGTCGGGACTGACACGGTCAGTGAGCCCGGCTCTCCACTAACGCTGAACATCCCGCCAGAAAATATCCCAGAGGGCATCAATGAACTGCACTACGGCCTTACGCGCACAGGCACCGATAGCGAAGAACAGTCCGCACGCCTGAACGTGCTGGTGCGGTTCAATTATCCAGGTGAAGATGCCGCCAATTCGGATGAGCTGGCGGCGCCCCAGGTGTCCCATACCACGATCGAGTTGGATAGCAGAAACGTAAAAGTAACGATTGCGCCCTACGCCAAGATGCGTCGACACGACCGCATACACCTGAGCTGGTCGGGGCACGAGCTTGGGCACGAGGTCAAGCCCAACGAAGTTGGCAGAGCGGTGGTCATCGACATTCCCCAGGATGCGGTCGAGGGAGCCTCGGATGCAAACGTGCAAATCAGCTATTACGTAGTTGACGAGGTGGGTAACGAGTCCGCTGACTGGTCGGCCGACACGGTCATCCCGAACGGTCAGGTAACAGGGTTGCCAGCGCCCTTCGTAGTCAATCCGCAAACGGGAAGAAACGTCTTGCGCCTCAGGTCGGGCGAACCTGGCAGTAGCGGGCTGAGTGTGGAGGTAGACCCACCTGCAGAGGGTTTTGAGCCGGGTGCGCAGGTCCACATGACCTGGACGGCAGAGACCGCACAAGGCGTGATCACCGTGGTCGACCTGGGCACACAGTGGGTGGTGCGGCGCAACCGTACGTTGGTGTTCGACCTGCCTGCCGAGCACCTGCAGCCGTTATGGGGCGGGCGTGGGACGGCCAGCTACGAAGTCATCCAGGGCGGCCAGGTGGAGCGCTCCAGGCGCACCCGGGTCAACTTCGTAGGCGCCCCACTCCGTTTGCCGCCGCCACAGCTCAACGGCATCAGCCAAGGCTATGTGGACGCCGACCTGGATCCGGTCATCGTGGTGATTCCAGCAGCCGCGCAACTGCAGCCCAACGATATAGTCAACCTGACATGGCGCGGTATGCGGCCAGACACCACACTGCTGCTGATCCAGCGCACTGCGTTGCCTATCAGCCGGGCCGGGGAGGATGTAGAGTTCCGGCTCGACAGGGCAACGGCGCTGCTGCCGCTGGATGGCGGTACGCTGGACATTTCCTATACCGTGACCCGAGGCAACGCGCGCCTCCCGTCCGAGTCGGCTTTACTGGATGTCGGTGAAACGCCAGAAACCCTGGCGCCGCCATCACTCGATCCAGCCCCCGCAAATGGCGTGCTTGACCCGTCACTGCCGGAATATGCCGCAGGCGTCGATCTGGTGGTGACGCTACCCGGTACAGTCGCCGTACCCTATGATGTGGAAATCGAATGGAGCACATCCAGCGGCGGGTTCCACCACGACACGCAACGCGTTAGCGACGCGAACGCCACTAGCATAAGGTTTCGGATTCCGCGGGCCCAGCTCGTGGGTGGCCTGACCCAGGCCGAGGACGTGACAGCCTACTACCGCATCGTACGGCCCAACCAACCCGACCAGATCTCGTACGATCTCGAACTGGTGCTGGGCGCACAACCGCAGTTGGACCTGGCGCTGCCTACTGTCAATGAGCTGCAACAGAGCACGCTCGACCCTTCCACCCTCACCCATGGCGCGACAGTGACCATCCCGGCGTCCGCGGGCCTCGCTGCCGGTGACAAGGTGGTGGTCTACTGGGATGGCGATCACGCGAACAGTGTGACCGAGGTACATGACTCGGTCGCCCGCGGAGAGGAAGGCAGGCCGCGCACCTTGCCGATTGACCTGAGTTATGTACTTGCCAGTGAAAATGGCGAAGTGGATGTTCAATATGAAATTATCCGCTTCGATCGCAGGCGCCCTTCGGACTGGTCGGGCGTGGTCACCTTCCGGGTACAACGCGGTCCTTTGCCGTTGGCCGTGATCAATGAGGCGATGCAAGACAATATCAACCCATTCGACCTCCAAGGCCAGGCGACGGTCGTCATTGCCGCAGCTGCCAGGCTGGCCCTTGGCGATATAGTGGTGGTGCAGCTGGTAGGGCTGGTTTCCAATCATGTGGAACACTTCACTCACCCCGTGCAAAGTGGCGAGGAAAATCGAGCCTTGCATGTGGTGGTCCCGACCGCCGTCATCACCGCCAACCTCAATCAAGGTTTGAAGCTCAGTTACCGCATCATACGCTCCCTGGATGGTCGGGAGGAGCAATCAGCCGAGCGACTGTACTCGGTCAACCAGGAGATCAGCGCTGCACCGTTGCGGGTCATGGGCGCGCGTTACAACGTCGATGGAAGGGCAGATATCACACCCCCACAACGGCTTACTGCGGTCCATGCGTCGACATCGGTGCCGTTACTCGCCGAATGGCGCTACAGCGGAGATGCCGATTGGACGCCTGGGCAGACTTGGCGCGATACGCAGCCTGAACGGCTGCTCGAGGTCCGCAGCCGCGCCAACAGTGTAGTGCTTAACGTCGCGAACGTGATAGGCAATGCAGATGGCGTCACGGCCCTGGCCGACACATCGACCCCGGGTGCCTACAGCGCCCATTCCTGGGGGAGCATAGGTGTTGCACCGGTGCTCGATGACATAGTCGATCTATCCGTCACTCTCTTGGCGAGGGCAGCCAGGCGGCTCAACGGTGCGATTACGTGCTGGGGACACGCGGGCTACGGCGGCACCATGAGGCCTGAAGACATCGCCAGGCGGGACTTCCTCAAGGTGCGCTCCAACCACGGTGCTTTCGTCGCGTTGTATGGCAGTGAGGCTGGCGAACGTCGCCTGACCGGCTGGGGTCAGCCGACGCGCGGCGGGAGGATTCCGCAACAGATTCTCGACCTGCGCGATGTGACTGACGTAGCCGCGAGTTCGTATGCTGTCGCAGCATTACGCAGTAATGGCCGTCTGGCTTGCTGGGGGCATCCGGATTATGGCGCTGTTCTTCCCCAAGCCTACGCGGCATTTGACGATGTGGTCGAAGTCCAAGGCAGTAGCAGAGGTTTCATTGCCCGGCGAGTGACAGCGGATGGGCGCAAGAAAGTGTTCTCCTGGGGTAACGTATCCGGCGCTGGCAACATGCCCGCCGCCATCCAGCAGCGGGAGGACATCGAGTCGATCGAAGCGCATGGCTATTATGCATACTGCCTGTTGACCAGTCAGGGTCAGGTCCTGGCGTTCGGACATGCAGGCCATGGCGGTACGGTACCTGTCGAAATAGCCAGGCTGACCGACATCGTAGAAGTGACGGCCACAACGACCGCCTTCTGTGCTCGCCGTAAAAATGGCCACATCGTAGCGTGGGGGCATCCGTCCAACGGGGGCACCCTTCCAGCCGACATCGCCAGGCGTGCAGATGTGATTCAGGTCACCGCTAGCGGTAGGGCATTCGCGGCCCTGTTTGCCGACGGCTCGGTCAAAAGCTGGGGGAATGCAGCGACAGGTGGCAACTCAAGCGCTGTCACGGGGCAGTTGATCAACGTCAGGGCTATCTATGCCACCTACTACGCGTTCATCGCCCTGACCGACGATGGCAGGGTTGTGACCTGGGGCGACAGCCGTTATGGCGGCAACAGCCTGCCTTTACAGGCCCAGCTGGTGCAGAAGCTGCGCGCTCAACGTAGGTAACAGGGCCAACGACAAGGCCGGCGCGTCAAAGAAAGCGCCGCGGCCTCAACAGGAGACACCGCATGAGCAACCTCAACGCGCCAAGTTCCCAACACACCGTCGCCGGCTGGCTGGACCCTGAAAGGTTGCCGCCGCAGGGCGCTGCGATCGACATCCAGCTCGACGCTGAGTATGCAGGCCAGGAACTCACCGTAGTGTTGGCCAAAGCAGATGGGACGCAACTGGCAAGCAAAAGCCTGCCGGTCAACCATAACGACCAGGCCATCACCCTGCGCTTTGCCAACCAGTATTTCACCCGGGGCAGCGGTAGGCTGCAGGTCTATTACACGGTAGGCCAGGATGGCCCAAGCGCGCCCTTGAACCTCGACATCAGTGACGGCTTTTCCGGTGTCCACGCGGTGGATCTGTCAGCCCAGCGTTTGCCGGTTTTCTATCACAATGGCGTGATCAAACTGCCCCAGAACCTTCCCGCGCAAATGCATTTTGCCCGGCCGCTGACGGGTGCCACTGGCTACACGAGCAGTAACGCGAGCGTCGCGACGGTAGACAGCGCGGGCAATGTCAGCGTGTTGCGCAATGGGAACACCACCATCACCGCCACCCTAGCGGGTGGCGTCACGAGGCAGTACGCGTTGAGCGTAGCCGGCCTTGTGGGGCTTGAAATGCTCGCTAGCAGTGCGACCTTCAGCAGAGCTGAGACACTGTGCAGGGGGCTGGGTATGCGTGTACCGAGTCAGTCCGAGTTGGCGTTGTTCAAAAGCACATACGACAGCCAGATGAGCCAGTGGCTACCTGATCTGGCCATCTGGGGGCAGGCAATCGGTGCTAACACCGCATGGACCTTCCACCCACATACCGCCGTGATCACGGGCGAATCGACCGCCACGGGCACCCTACGGCAGGTAGCGGGCATGAGCTGAAGCATGCTGGCTGGCCGGCGCCGATGAAGGCGCGCCGGCCAGCAGGAGACGGTCCCAGGCTTACTCGTTGAAGGCTCAGCTGGAACAACGGGGCACCACGCCCCTGAGGCCAGCCTCAGAACAACCAGTGATACAGCAGGTAGGCCACCACCACCGCCAGCACCGGCCGCAGGATGCGGTAGGCCTTGGGGTTGGCGCGTTTGAACTGCTTCACGCGGGTGCTGATCTTGTTGCTGAAGCGCTTGCTCCAGGCATACGCCTGGTTGATCCCGCCCACGCGCTCGTCGTCGGTGTTCTGCGGCGCGGTGGCGCGGCCGAGGAAGGCACTGACCTTGCGGTTGATGCGGGTCATCAGCGGGCTGCTGAGCGGGCGCTCGATGTCGCAGAACAGGATCACCCGGGTGACGTCGGTTTCGTTCTTGACCCAGTGCACGTAGGTTTCGTCGAACATCACGTCTTCGCCATCACGCCAGGCGTAAGCCTGGCCGTCGACGTAGATGCGGCAATTGTCGGAGTTCGGCGTGGACAAGCCCAAGTGATAACGCAGCGAACCGGCGAAGGGGTCGCGGTGCGGGTTGAGGTGGCTGCCGCCAGGCAACAGGGCAAACATCGCGCCTTTGACGTTGGGAATGGCGCTGACCAGTTCGACGGTCTTGGGGCACAGCGCCTCGGCCGACGGCAGCGGTTTGTCGTACCACTTCAGGTAGAAGCGTTTCCAGCCCTTCTTGAAGAACGAGCCGAAGCCTGCGTCGTTGTCTTTTTCAGCAGCGCGGATGTAGCCCTCATCGAACAGGCGCATGGCCTCCTCACGGATCTGCTGCCAGTTGTCCTTGAGCACGTCCAGTTCAGGGAAGCGCTGGCGGTCCAGGTACGGCTTGGACGGCACCCCGGAGAACAGGTACATCAACGCGTTGTAGGGGGCGAACAGCGCGGAATGGTTGACGAACTGGCGCAGGACCGGCAACCGAGCCTTGCCGCGCAGGTGAACGAACAGCACGCTGCCGAAAAAAACCAGCAGGACACCTGCCTTGGCGACGAAGGAAAAGGTCATGCAACACTCCTTGGAGAGGGCGCAGGCCAGCGCTGCCTGCCCCCAATAAAAATCATCCGGCCATCATAAACCCATCACGCCCAGGTAAAAACAACCCGGGCGAGAACTCACTCATGAAGATTTTGCAATAAACGAAAGCTGCAAGCCGCAAGCCGCAAGCCGCAAGCCGCAAGCTTCAAGCTTCAAGCCTCAAGCCTCAAGCGAAAGGCCCCCACAGTCCGCTTTAGCTTGCAGCTTACCGCTTACCGCTTACTGCTGATTCTCCTGCTCGCTGAACATGTCGGCGAACAGCATGCTCGACAGGTAGCGTTCACCGGAGTCGGGCAGGATCACGACGATGGTCTTACCCTGCATCTCCGGCTTTTCCGCAAGCCGCACCGCCGCCGCCATCGCCGCGCCACAGGAAATGCCGCAAAGGATCCCCTCCTCCTGCATCAGGCGGATGGCCATCGCCTTGGACTCGTCATCGGTCACGGTCTCGACCTGATCGACGATCGACAGGTCAAGGTTCTTCGGCACAAAGCCGGCACCGATGCCCTGGATCTTGTGCGGGCTGGGCTTGAGCTCTTCGCCGGCCAGGGTCTGGCTGATCAGCGGCGAGGCCACCGGCTCCACCGCCACCGACAGGATCGACTTGCCCTGGGTGTGCTTGATGTAGCGCGACACACCGGTAATGGTGCCGCCCGTGCCGACGCCGGCCACCAGCACGTCGACAGCGCCGTCGGTGTCGTTCCAGATTTCCGGGCCTGTGGTCTTTTCATGGATGGCCGGGTTGGCCGGGTTGTCGAACTGGCCAGGCAAAAAGTACTGCGCCGGGTCCGAGGCAACGATCTCGTTGGCCTTTTCGATCGCGCCTTTCATGCCTTTGGCAGGCTCGGTGAGCACCAGTTCGGCACCCAGGGCCTTGAGCACCTTGCGCCGCTCCAGGCTCATCGACGCCGGCATGGTCAGGACCAGCTTGTAGCCACGGGCGGCGGCAACGAATGCCAGGCCGATACCGGTGTTGCCCGAAGTCGGCTCGACGATGGTCATGCCGGGTTTGAGCTTGCCGCTGCTTTCGGCGTCCCAGACCATGTTCGCACCGATTCGGCACTTGACCGAGTAGCCCGGGTTGCGCCCCTCGATCTTGGCCAGGATGGTCACCCCGCGCGGGGCGATGCGGTTGATCTGCACCAGCGGCGTATTGCCGATGGAATGGGCGTTGTCTGCGTAGATACGGCTCATGGCAGGGTCCTTGGCATGAAGTGGCAGGGAAAGACTTAAAGGGTAAGCCTGCCCCGTTGGCCCGTAAAGTCCGTTCGAACTCGCCCAGGCGGCGTGCGGTCAACCGCACCACCCGCCTTGGAGATTGCTGCGATGAAAGCCCGTTATCGCTGGCCACTGGTCGGTCTGGCCAGCCTGGTCATGCTGTTGGTGGCACTGCACCTGGCGCTGCCTTACCTGGTGCGCGACTACCTGAACGACAAGTTGGCAGATATGGGTGAGTACCGTGGCCAGGTCACGGACGTGGAGCTGGCCTGGTGGCGCGGTGCCTACCAGATCGAGGGCTTGAAGATCGTCAAGACCAGCGGCAAAGTCCCGGTGCCGCTGCTCGATGCGCCACTGATCGACCTGTCGGTGAGCTGGCACGCACTGTGGTACGACCATGCCGTGGTCGCCGAAGTCACCTTCCTACGCCCCGAGCTCAACTTCGTCGACGGCGGCGACAAGCAGGACTCTCAGACCGGCCAAGGTACCGACTGGCGCCAACAGCTGGAGAAGCTGCTGCCGATCACCCTCAACGATGTGCGCATCGATGACGGCACGCTTACGTTTCACAACTTCAACTCCAAGCCCCCGGTCGATCTCAAGGCCACCCGGCTCGACGCCAACATCCGCAACCTGACCAACGTACGTGACGAAAAAGGCCGGCGCGATGCCAGTTTCGAAGCCAAGGCCCTGCTGCTGGGCGACGCCAAGGTCGAGAGCCGCGCGACCTTCGACCCGTTCAGCGACTTCGATGATTTCGAATTCCGGCTGCGCGCAACTGGCATGGAGCTGCGCAGGCTGAACGACTTCGCCAGTGCCTATGGCAAGTTCGATTTCAATGCCGGGCACGGCGATGTGGTGATCGAGGCCCAGGCGGAAAACGGCCGGCTCAACGGCTACATCAAGCCGTTGCTGCGCGACGTGGACGTGTTCAACTGGCAGCAGGACATAGAGGACAAGGACAAGGGCTTTTTCCGCTCGGTGTGGGAAGCACTGGTCGGGGCCAGCGAAACGGTGTTGAAGAACCAGCCGAAAAACCAGTTCGCCACCCGTGTGGAGCTCAGCGGCAGCGTGCACCAGCAGAACATCAGCGCCTTCGAGGCGTTTTTGCAGATTTTGCGCAACGGCTTCGTCCAGGCGTTCAACGCACGCTATGAGCAGCCTGCGCCTGATTCCGACTGAACAGGCGTGACGAGCCATTCAGGGACTGAATACCCGGTCTGCGTTTGCAGCCGCCTGGGGCCGGGGTATAGTCGCTGACAAACGATAAACATGTGTTGCCTGTACTGGCCCTATCGCCGGCAAGCCGGCTCCCACAGGAGCCTCCCTGAGTTCAAGGGCGATGGGTACCTGTAGGAGCCGGCTCGCCGGCGACAGGGCCGCAACAGGCACCCCGCAGAGGACATTCCCGATGAAGTTCGAAGGCACCCGCGACTACGTCGCCACAGACGACCTGAAACTGGCGGTCAACGCGGCCATCACCCTCGAACGCCCATTGCTGGTCAAGGGCGAGCCTGGCACCGGCAAGACCATGCTCGCCGAACAGCTGGCCGCCTCGTTCGGCGCGCGCCTGATCACCTGGCACATCAAATCCACCACCAAGGCCCACCAGGGCCTCTATGAGTACGACGCGGTCAGCCGCCTGCGCGACTCGCAGCTGGGCACTGAAAAAGTCCACGATGTGCGCAACTACCTGAAGAAGGGCAAGCTCTGGGAAGCCTTCGAGGCCGAAGAGCGGGTCATCCTGTTGATCGACGAGATCGACAAGGCCGACATCGAGTTCCCCAACGACCTGTTGCAGGAACTCGACAAGATGGAGTTCTACGTCTACGAGATCGACGAAACCATCAAGGCCAAGCAACGCCCGATCATCATCATCACCTCCAACAACGAAAAAGAGCTGCCCGACGCGTTCTTGCGCCGCTGCTTCTTCCACTACATCGCCTTCCCGGACCGCGACACCCTGCAGCGGATCGTCGATGTGCACTACCCCAACATCAAGCAATCGCTGGTCAGCGAAGCGCTTGACGTGTTCTTCGACGTGCGCAAGGTGCCGGGGCTGAAGAAAAAGCCCTCCACCAGCGAGCTGGTCGACTGGCTCAAGCTGTTGATGGCCGACAACATCGGCGAAGCGGTATTGCGCGAGCGCGACCCGACCAAGGCCATCCCGCCGCTGGCCGGGGCCCTGGTGAAAAATGAGCAGGACGTTCAACTGCTCGAACGCCTGGCCTTCATGAGCCGGCGCGGCAACCGCTGACAGGAGCCGGCCATGCTGCTCAACCTGTTCAACGAAATGCGTGCGGCCAAGGTGCCGGTATCGGTGCGCGAACTGCTCGACCTGCTCAACGCCCTGCAACAGCGTGTGGTGTTCGCCGACATGGACGAGTTCTACTACCTGGCACGGGCCATCCTGGTGAAGGACGAGCGCCATTTCGACAAGTTCGACCGGGCTTTCTCGGCCTACTTCAAAGGTCTGGAAAACCTCGACCGGCATCTCGAAGCGCTGATCCCGGAAGACTGGCTGCGCAAGGAGTTCGAGCGCTCGCTGACGGATGAGGAGCGCGCGCAGATCCAGTCGCTGGGCGGCCTGGACAAACTCATCGAGGAATTCAAGAAACGCCTCGAAGAGCAGAAGGAACGCCACGCCGGTGGCAACAAGTGGATCGGCACCGGCGGTACCAGCCCGTTCGGCTCTGGCGGTTTCAACCCTGAAGGCATCCGCGTGGGCGACGCCGGCAAACGCCAGGGCAAGGCGGTGAAGGTCTGGGACCAGCGCGAGTACAAGAACCTCGACGACCAAGTGGAGTTGGGCACGCGCAACATCAAGCTGGCCCTGCGCCGGCTGCGCAAGTTCGCCCGCGAAGGCGCCGCCGAAGAGCTGGACATCGATGGCACCATCGACCATACCGCACGTGACGCCGGGCTGTTGAACATCCAGATGCGCCCTGAGCGGCGCAACACGGTCAAGCTGCTGTTGCTGTTCGACATCGGCGGCTCGATGGATGCCCATGTCAAAGTCTGCGAAGAGCTGTTTTCGGCCTGCAAGACCGAGTTCAAGCACCTGGAGTACTACTACTTCCACAACTTCGTTTACGAGTCGGTGTGGAAGAACAACCTGCGGCGTACTTCGGAGCGCTTCTCCACCGTCGACCTGCTGCACAAGTATGGCGATGACTACAAGGTGGTGTTCGTCGGTGATGCGGCCATGGCGCCTTATGAGATCACTCAGCCCGGTGGCAGTGTGGAGCACTGGAACGAAGAGGCCGGGTATGTGTGGATGCAGCGCTTCATGGAGAAATTCAAGAAGATCATCTGGATCAACCCTTACCCGAAACAGGCGTGGGATTACACCGCATCGACACACCTGGTGCGTGACCTGATCGAGGACAAGATGTATCCGCTGACCTTGCAAGGGTTGGAGGATGGGATGCGGTATCTGTCCAAGTAGTTTCGCCTGTACCGGCCCTATCGCCGGCAAGCCGGCTCACACATGGATTGCGCCGGCTTTCAGAAATTGCGCAAGACGGCTGCCTGGTGCAGGCCTGAAGAACTGCGCGGTCGCGGTGGGAGCCGGCTTGCCGGCGATAGGGCCGGTAGGGTCACCGCCACCGGTTCAGACAAGCCTGCTGTTCCCGCCAAGCCTCTTCCTGCACCACCGCCCTGAACCGCACCGACGCCCCCGGCATGCACTGCGCCAGCTGCGCCAACGCCAACGGCGTCAGCGCCCCCAGCCGCGGATAGCCACCTATGGTCTGGCGGTCATTGAGCAGCACGATCGGCTGACCATCCGGGGGCACCTGCACCGCCCCCAGCGCAATACCCTCCGATATCATCGGCGCGCCCTGATAAACCAACTGCGGCCCGAGCAACCGAATGCCCATACGGTCTGCTCGGCTGTCCAGCGTCCAGTCACGGTTGAACGCCTCGAACAGGCTGTTACCGCTGAAATCACCGATCTGCGCGCCAATGACCAGATCGAGCACGGGCTTTTGTGGATAACAGGGCCGCAGCACCTCCGGCACTTCGCGCAGGGCTGGCTGCGGGCCGGCGAACGTCAGCGATTGCCCTTTGCCCAGCGCCGCCCCTCGCCCATCGATGCCACCCAGTGCTTCACGCACAACAGTGGCGCAGCTACCCAGCACGGCTTCACCTTCGAACCCGCCCGGCGCCGCAAGGTAAGCCCGCACGCCCTGCCGGGGTTGTTTCAAGGTCAGCCGCTGGCCCTTGGCCAAGGCAAAGCTGCGCCAGGGTGCCAGCGGCTGGTCATCGACGCGGGCATCCAGGTCGGCACCGGCCAGGGCCAGCACGCAATCCTGCGCGGCCACCACGGTGAAGCCGCCCAGCGCCACCTCGACCACCGGCGCGCCCAGCGGGTTACCCAGCAGCCAGTTGGCCCACTGCATCGCCACCCAGTCCAGCGCCCCGCCTTGAGTCACCCCCAGGTGCCGCACGCCAAAGCGCCCGGCGTCCTGCAACTGGCACAAGGCAGTGCTGGCTTCGATCTTCAACAGCGTCATGCCTGTGCCTCCAACGGGCTGTCATCGCCGCCCAATGCCAGGAACTCGGCATGGGACACCGCCACGAAACGCACCCGATCACCCGGCTGCAGCAGGCTGTAGCCTTCACGCTCGCGATCGAACAGGCGAACCGGGGTACGCCCGATCAGGTTCCAGCCGCCCGGCGACACCGCCGGATAGGCCGCTGTCTGGCGCTCGGCAATGCCGACACTGCCGGCCGCCACGCGCTTGCGCGGAGTGCTCAGCCGCGGGGATGCCAGGCGTTCGTCCACCAGCCCCATGAAACCGAACCCCGGAGCGAAGCCAAGGGCGAACACCGGGTACTCGCGCTCGCTGTGCAAGCGGATCACCGCTTGCTCGCTCAAGCCACTGCGTGCGGCCAGCAACGGCAGCTCAGGGCCCACAGAGGCGTCGTACCATACGGCAATCTCGTGCCGGCGGCCGCTGGTGCCCGAGCCTGGCTGCAGCCCCTCCAGCGCCTGGCCGATCAACGCCCTCGCCTGCCGTGGCGGCATATCGAACTGCACCATCAGCGTGGTATAGGACGGCACCAGGTCCACCAGGTGCTCACCGAAAGCGGCACTCAAACGTTGGCTCGCCGCGAGCAGCCACGGCATGTTGGCCTCGTCGATACGGTCGAACAGGCGCACCATCAGGCTATCGATCGCGACCGCCTCGATACGCAGCTTCATGCCGACCCCAGCGCATCGAGCGCCTGGCGGATCTGCCGCACCGCCGCTACCGAGCTGTCATTGTCACCGTGCACGCACAACGTACTCGCCTGCAGGCGCAAGGCACTGCCATCGTCGGCCACCAGCGTTTCACCACGGGCCAGGCGCAAGGCCTGCTCGACCACCAGGGCCGAATCGTGATGAACCGCACCCGGCAGGCGCCGCGACAGCAAATGGCCGCTGGCGGTGTAGGCGCGGTCGGCGAATGCCTCGAACCACAACGGCACGCCAACCTCGTCACCCAAGGCCCGTGCTGCGCTGTCGTCGGCAGTGGCCATGAGCATCAAGGGCAAACTGGGGTCATACCCCGCCACGGCTTCGAGCACGGCACGCAGCTTGAGCGGGTCGGCCATCATGTCGTTGTAGAGCGCGCCGTGGGGCTTGATGTAGGCCACGCGGCCACCCTGGACCTTGCAGATACCGTCGAGAGCACCGATCTGATAGTGCAGCAGGTCGCGAATTTCCTCGGTACTGCAGGCCATGGAGCGGCGACCGAAGCCGACCAGGTCCGGGTAGGCCGGGTGGGCGCCGATGGTCACGCCATGCTGCAGGGCCAGCGCCACGGTCCGGCGCATGGTGCCGGGGTCGCCGGCATGGTAGCCGCAGGCGATGTTGGCGCAGTCGATGTAGGGCATTACCTCGGCATCCAGGCCCATGCGCCAGCTGCCAAAGCTTTCCCCCATGTCACAATTGAGTAGCAGGCGTTTCACCTGGCGAGCTCCCGTGTCGATGTTCATGTGCCTACCTTAACGCGCCTGAAGGTGTTTGCCGCGGGTTTCCGGCAGGCTCAAGGCCGCCAGGATCACCACACCGTACGACACCGCGGCGAACCCGCCAATGCCCAGCCCCAGCGGCACCTTCTGGCCAAGCAGGCCGATCAGCAAGGGGAACATCGCGGCGATGATCTTGCCGACGTTGTAGCAGAACCCCTGCCCCGAGCCACGGATGCGGGTGGGGAACAGCCACCGACGTGCAGTAACACATCCTACAGACCCTTCTGAAATTCGCCCTCCCCCTCCCCTATCGTGGTGGACACAACATCGCTTGAACCCTAGCCAAAGCGGCAATTCGATATCTCGTAACCTCCATGAATGCCGCGATTTTGCTGGATGCCCGCGTTGACAGCTCTGTCTATCCAGGTATTTACTTTCCCCCGTTTCAAGGCCAGAGCACGGAGCACCGCATTGACGGGCTGGCCATACTGACAGGGAGATACGTCTGATATGAGTATTGCAATACTGCGCATGGCCGTCTCAGCACCGTTGAACAAGAGCGGTAGGCCATGATTAAAGGGAACATGTACGACCGCCTCTCACAAAGGCGCGAAGCCGCTGAAGCACTCGCCAAGGAAGAAGCAGAACGACAGGCCGCCGCTGAAGCGGCCTTGCAAGCGGCAACACTTGCCGAGCGCGCCCGACCTTTGCCACTGGTAGCCGATCACAACGAATTGCATGCTGCCGGGTTGCGCCTGGTCATGCCGCCAGGCCTGAACCTCCACGAGTCCATCACGACGCTGCAACTGGGTCCGCACCAGGTGACCCTGGCTGCAAAACGCCTAAGCGTTGCACAAGGGCAAACACTCGACCATCTGCTTGAACAGCATCTGGCAGAGGCGCTTCAGCGCCATACGGAGGTCACCCTTATCCGCAAGCACCCCTGCACCTTGGCGGGGCACGACGCGCTCAATCTCGACTACCGCTTCACCAATGGCTCAGAGGCCCGCCACTGTCGAGCGGTAATGATTCTGGTGCCTGAACGTGTTGGCCAGGAAGCGCAGGCGCTCACGCTCACCACCATCGTCGACCCCGATCACGAGCCCTTGTCCAGCTGGTTGATCACCTTCGATGCCATGCTGGCCAATATCACCAGCGCGCCAGCCGTGGCCCGGGAGTAGTTGCCATGTTCGAAGCAGCACGCTGGGGTGACGACATCGAGCACACCTCAGCCCTCACAGGGTTCCTTGCCGGAGCGGTTGCGGGGTTGGCGCTGGTTGCAGCCGCAACGTTCATGGTCTGTACAGGCGGGTTGGGTGCTTTTCTGCTGCTCATGGTCGTTGGCCTGGGCGCGAGCGCCCTGCCCGGTCTGGGTGAGGATCTCGGTTCGACCTTTGGCTCACCCACAGGGCAGATCGAGCAGCCCGGTTGTTCCCCGAACGTCTTCATCAACGGCCGCAACGCTGCGCATGTCACCGAAAGTACCGCCGTATGCGAGCAGCACCCAGCCCCCGTACAAGTTGCCGAGGGGTCCAGCAACGTGTTCATCAACGGCGTCGCGGCGGCACGCAAGGGTGACAAGCTGACCTGTGGTGCCAGCATCGCAGCTGGGTCGAACAACGTATTCATCGGCGGCGGCACGCAGCGCTACCTCAAGGTCAGTGAGGAAGTGCCGGACGAGCTGCGCGTCACCGTCGATGTGCTGATGGTCGTGGCCTCCATGGGGCGCTCAGTATTCAACGTCGCGACCATGGGTTTGCAGGCAGGCCTCAAGGCCGCAGGGCCCTGCGCCTTGCAGGTTGGGGTGACCATCGCCGGCAGCTATCTGGCAGGCCGCTACCTGATCGGCCCTGCCGTGGAGCGGGCCATCGCTGGTTTCGTCGGCAACCCGGTTGACCTCACCCGCGGGCGCAAGGTACTGGCCGACGAAACTGATTTCGTCATCCCCGGCCTCATGCCCATCGAGTGGTCACGCTTCTACGCCAGCGACCTCGATACCGGCAGCGTGCTAGGGCGCGGCTGGACTCTGCCCTGGGAGCAGAGCCTGCGCCGCAATGGGTGCTTCGTGTACCTCAAGGACAACCAGGGGCGCAGTGTTCCTTTCGCCGATGTCGAGCCGGGCGAGCGCATCTACAATCCACACGAGCAGTTGACGCTGGTGCGCACCCTCGGTGGCCATTACATCTTGCAGACACTCGACAACCTGTTTTTCTATTTCGGCGAAGTAGCCAACGACAACCAGGAAGTGCCCCTGCAGCGTATGGAAAACGCTTTGGGCCATTACCTGCACTTAACACACAACGCCGATGGCTGCCTCACCGACATCAGCGCACCAGGCGGCATACGGCTGCACCTGCACTACGAGGCCCCCTTTGGCCGACTGGCCTCGGTCAAGCGCATCATTGCCGACGCAGCCGTCGAGACCTTGGTGCGTTATAGCTACGACAACAAGGGGCAGCTTGCCCAGGTGGTCAACCGCAACGGCGATACCACCCGCACGTTTTCCTACGCCGACGGCCTGATGTGCCGCCACACCAATGCCCTTGGCCTGATCAGCGAGTACCTCTGGCAAGTCATCGATGGCCAACCCCGGGTGGTCGAACACTCGACCACCGACGGCGAGCATTATCATTTCCGCTACGACTTCGCCCTGCGCACGAGCTGGGCCACGGACGTACTGGGCCGGGAGCTGGAGATCCACTACAACGAAGACCACCGGGTCGTCGCCAGCCGCGACTTTGGCGGCGAGCGCTACGGCATGGAATTCGATGCGTTCGGCAACATCATTGGCTTCACCTTGCCGGACGGTAATCACCTGGCGCTCAAGTACGACGACTTTGGCCGCTTGGTCGAAGAAACCGACCCGCTGGGCCGCACGATCCGCTACAAGCACCACCTCGCCACCCCGCTGGTAACGGAAACCCAGTTCCCCGATGGCAGCGTCTGGAAGTCCCGATACGACGGCAAGGGCAACCTGATCGCCGAAATCGATCCCCTAGGCCACAAGACCGAGTACCTCAACGGCGAAGACGGCCTGCCGCACACGATCATCGATGCGAACTTCAAGTCCAAGTACCTGTGGTGGAACGCCTACGCCCAGGTCGATCGTTTCGAGGACTGCTCAGGCAAAAGCACCTACTACCGCTACGATGAGCGGCAGCACCTGATCGCCGTCACCGACGCGCTGAACCAGACCACGACGCTGGAGCGCAAACCCGACGGCGAAGTGCTGCGCATCTGCCATCCGGATGGCACCGCCGAATCCTTTACCTACAACGCCCTCGGCCAAGTGCTGACCCACACCGACGGCAAAGGCCAGACCACGCGTCTGCAGCGCACCTCGCGTGGCTTGCCCAGCAGCCGCCAGGATGCCAAAGGGCAGTGGATTCGTTACGAGTACGACAAAGCGATTCGCCTGACTGCGTTGGTCAACGAAAACAGCGCGGCCTACCGCTTTGCCTATGACGCGTCGGACCGCCTGAGTGAAGAAGTGCGGGTGGACAACCTGACCCGGCGCTTCAGCTATGACGTTGGCGGCAATCTGGTTCGCCTGGACGAAATCGGCTATGGCGAAAACGGCGAACGCCCGGAACGCAACACGCTGTTCGAGCGTGACGCGATTGGCCGCTTGCTGGCCAAGGTCAACCGCGATGCCCGTCAGGATTTCGAGTACGACGAGGCCGACCGACTGCTGAGCATTCAGCGCACGCCGAGCAGTCTGGGCAAGCAGTTGGGCATCACGGATGAAAGGCTGAGTTACTGCTACGACCTGCTGGGACGCTTGACGCAGGAGCTGACCCCGAGCGGAGCACTGGATTATGAATACGACCCGCTCAGCAACCTGACCACGCTGACCCTGCCGGATGGCCGCAAGGTCAACCACCTGTACTACGGCAGCGGTCACCTGCACCAGCTGAATCTCGACGGCCAGGTCATCAGCGATATGGAACGCGATGACCTGCACCGCGAGGTGTACCGTACCCAGGGCAAGCTCACCAGTTGCTTTGGTTACGACGCCATGGGGCGCAAGGCGTGGCAGTTTGCATCGACCCTGCCGGCAGAAAAGCTGTCGCAAGTGCACAACCCCGGCATCAATACGTCGTTGCTGGTGGAGCATGCGTACAACCCGATTCACCGCCGTTACCAGTACGACCCGGCTGGGGAGTTGGTACGCACCCTCGACAAATTGCGTGGCGAAATCAAATACGAGTACGAAGCCAACGGCCAGTTGCACAGCCGTGATACCGGATCCCTCGTAGGTAGTGAAGAGTTCCGCTACGACCCGGCCGCCAACAGGCTGGACTTCAATGCGCGGCAGTTTGAGAAGGTCCAAGACAACCGCATCAAGCGTTGGCGGGATCAGGAGTACAGGTACGACCCGTGGGGCAACCTGATCGAGAAGCGCTCGGGGCATAGCAAGTTGCAGAGCTTTAGCTATGACTGCGAGAACCGGCTGGTTCGGGCTGAGACGCTGGTCAATGGCAAGTTGGAAAGCACCGGCACGTATCGCTATGACAGCCTGGGGCGCCGGGTAGCCAAGCAATCGGAGATCAACGGCATCACGGAGCAGAAGCGCTTCCTCTGGCAAGGGCTGCGGATGCTGCGTGAGGAGAAGCCTGAGCAGAGCATCCTGTATTGCTATGAGCCGGGTAGCTATGCGCCGTTGGCTCGTGTTGATCAGGCGGAGGGACAGGAGCAGAAGGTCTACTACTTCCATACGGACCAGATTGGAACGCCTCTGGAGATGACTGATAGCGAAGGCCAAATTGTCTGGCAGGCGACGTATCGTTCGTGGGGCTCGATTGAGCAGCTGACGATCAATGAAGTCGAGCAGAATCTGCGATTCCAAGGCCAGTATTTTGATAGTGAAACAGGTTTACACTACAACACATTTCGCTTCTACGACGCTGAAATTGGGCGTTTTTTATCGCAGGATCCAATAGGTTTGGCAGGCGGGATTAATATTTACTCGTACGCTGCAAACCCTGTTCTCAGCATTGACCCGCTGGGGTGGTGCTCTACAAAGCTGGGCAATAACATGGGGGCTAGAAAAGGTGACGGGATGGCAAACCATCACCTTATACCTGAAGAAATCCTTAATAACCCACAATATGCCAAAATGTTTGATCGGCTTAAATCTACAGGATTCAACGGTGATGGACCTTCCAATGGGATTTTTCTACCAGGTAGTAAAGGTTTGACGCAAAAAATAGATCTTCCGGGGCATTGGTCAAACCATGCAAAGTATACTGATGTGATTGAGTCAAAGGTCTCGGCATTAAATAAGCTGTTTGAGGCTCAAAAATTGTCAGATACGCAGTTAGTTTTGGGTATCGGGAAAATACAAAATTTCGCACGGGAAGGGCTTGAGGCTAATAAGTTTGTTGTGGATGCTATTACGGGGCGACTCCTATGAGCACTAATGAAAACATTTATTATGTTATGAATACTGACTTAACGGAGGCTGGAGGCCCCGTAAGTATGGCGGGCTTCTTTAATTGCGAAAGGTTCGAATGGGATCCCTATGAAGCCAATCCACAAGAGCTAGAAATAAAGCATAAATACAAACTTCATTTGACGGATTCGAATTTAGATATTAATAACATCGACTTCGATTTTTACCAGATTGGAGCTACCTATGTTTCTCAGAGATTTTTAGATGTTTGCGATAGTTTGGGAGTCAAGTATAGGGCGGTCCCGCTCGAGTTGCAAGTAGGGCAAAAGACTCGGCGGGGTGAGTTTTTTATTTTCCTTCCAGGGGAAAGCTTGGCTGCAATGGATAAAGCTAAGTCAATATACAAAGTCTCGAAAGATATTGAGACAGGTAAAGTAATTGATAGCTCCCTTTATCCATGCTCAGTGAGTATCGATAAGATAGATTTGCTTGTGATATCCAAAGATATACAGAGTGATATGTTTAGATGTCAGGAAACTTTGGAGCTATTTTGCAGTGAGCGTTTTTTTGCGGCTGCAAGAGAATTGAAAGGGATATCATTTTTGCTAATAGATGACACGTACAAGTACGATCCTTGGTCTGAGCTGGACGATATCTGAGGGCTCCAGCTACGCGTTGTGTAAAGATGCTCAGTTTGTCATCCAGGATTCTTAAAATGGAATACTGCTCTTTAAAATCGTATGTGAGTTTTGGGAGCGGAGACCCACACCGACGGCAAAGTCCAGACCACGCGCTTGCAACGTACTTCGCGTTGCCTGCCCAGCAGCTGCCAGGATGCCAAAGGGCAGTGGATTCGTTACGAGTACGACAAAGCGATTCGCCTGACTGCGTTGGTCAACGAAAACAGCGCGGCCTACCGCTTTGCCTATGACGCGTCGGACCGCCTGAGTGAAGAAGTGCGGGTGGACAACCTGACCCGGCGCTTCAGCTATGACGCGGGCGGAAATCTGGTTCGCCTGGACGAAATCGGCTATGGCGAAAACGGCGAGCGCCCGGAGCGCAATACGCTGTTCGAGCGTGACGCGATTGGCCGCTTGCTGGCCAAGGTCAACCGTGATGCCCGCCAGGATTTCGAGTACGACGAGGCCGACCGATTGCTGAGCATTCAGCGCACGCCGAGCAGTCTGGGCAAACAATTGGGCATCACGGATGAAACGCTGAGTTACCGCTACGACCTGCTGGGACGCTTGACGCAGGAGCTGACCCCGAGCGGAGCACTGGATTATAAATACGACCCGCTCAGCAACCTGACCACGCTGACCCTGCCGGATGGCCGCAAGGTCAACCACCTGTACTACGGCAGCGGTCACCTGCACCAGCTGAATCTCGACGGCCAGGTCATCAGCGATATGGAACGCGATGACCTGCACCGCGAGGTGTACCGTACCCAGGGCAAGCTCACCAGTTGCTTTGGTTACGACGCCATGGGGCGCAAGGCGTGGCAGTTTGCATCGACCCTGCCGGCAGAAAAGCTGTCGCAAGTGCACAACCCCGGCATCAATACGTCGTTGCTGGTGGAGCATGCGTACAACCCGACTCACCGCCGTTACCAGTACGACCCGGCTGGGGAGTTGGTACGCACCCTCGACAAATTGCGTGGCGAAATCAAATACGAGTACGAAGCCAACGGCCAGTTGCACAGCCGTGATACCGGTTCCCTCGTAGGTAGTGAAGAGTTCCGCTACGACCCGGCCGCCAACAGGCTGGACTTCAATGCGCGGCAGTTTGAGAAGGTCGAAGACAACCGCATCAAGCGTTGGCGCGACCAGGAGTATCGCTATGACCCGTGGGGCAACCTGATCGAGAAGCACTCGGGGCATAGCAAGTTGCAGAGCTTTAGCTATGACTGCGAGAACCGGCTGGTTCGAGCGGAGACGCTGGTCAATGGCAAGTTGGAAAGCACCGGCACGTATCGCTATGACAGCCTGGGGCGCAGGGTAGCCAAGCAATCGGAGATCAACGGCATCACGGAGCAGAAGCGCTTCCTCTGGCAAGGGCTGAGGATGCTGCGTGAGGAGACGCCTGAGCAGAGCATCCTGTATTGCTATGAGCCGGGTAGCTATGCGCCGTTGGCTCGTGTTGATCAGGTGGAAGGACAAGAGCAGAAGATCTACTACTTCCATACGGACCAGATTGGAACGCCTCTGGAGCTAACTGATAGCGAAGGCCAAATTGTCTGGCAGGCGACGTATCGGTCTTGGGGGGCGATTGAGCAGCTGGCGGTCAATGAAGTCGAGCAAAATCTAAGGTTTCAGGGCCAGTATTTTGATAGTGAAACCGGCCTGCACTACAATACGTTTAGGTATTACGATCCACAGGTGGGACGATTTACCGCGCAAGACCCTATAAGTTTGTTAGGTGGAGATAACTTATATCTTTTTGCACCTAATTCAACAAGATGGATTGATCCATGGGGACTGAGCTGTCGCACTGAATATTTGGGTAGAACTCCGGGCAAGTCGAGCAGAACCGGCAGAAAAGTAATTGAAAACATGAGGAATGAGGGTAGGATTAGAGGCCGAGGTGACTCGATGGAGTTCAAAAGCGCAACAGACAAGCAGTGGTATTCGGTTCGAGAAGCTGATATGTCACACAAATATGATGCGGTGACATATTGGAATGATAGGGGTGGGTTCTTCGGCGCCAAATCTAAAGAAGTTCGCAAGTGGATGCTTGACCTCAAGAACTACGAACTAGAGCATTACTCGTATAATAGGTCCGCTGGTGCAAAGCTGAATCAATTTTATAGGTCACCAGATAACATTATTGGTCCGCATGAAATCTTTCAATATTGAGGTGTCTATGAATGATCTTTCGGAAGCGAATCTGCAGTTATCTCAAAAAATCGTAGATACTGTTGAGTCTGGTAACGAACTAGAAGAGTCGGGTGACTACGATGCTGCGCTACAGAAATATAGTGAATCATGGGATATGCTTCCAGAGCCAAAGGAAAAATGGGATTTATATCATTGGATTTCCAAATGTAATTCTGAGGTTTATTTGAAAAGGCACGACTACAAAAATGCTAAAGAATGGGCGTTAAAGGCTGTTGAGTCCAAACCCACTCGAGAAACGTCTAGCTTGATAATTCTGGGTGCCTCTTTGCTTGGGCTGGGCGAAAATAAGCCTGCATTTGATTCCTTCAAGACGGCTTTCGACATGGGAGGCGATAGAGCTTTTCAAGGCTTCGATAAAAAATATCTGAATTTCGTCGTCCATTTCAATGGTTAGTGATGTGCAGGAACTTTCGGATCAGTTATATGACGAAATTGTGCTGAAAAGCGAGCAGGGTAACATTCTAATGGATCGGAGTAACTACGCAGCCGCTGCACAGATGTTTACTGCTGCGTTGAGGAAGCTACCTGAGCCCATCGATCAGTGGGAAGCGTACGTTTGGCTGAAAGCAAGTATTGGTGATGCCTATTTTTTCATGGGAGACTACCACCGCGCGATGTATGAATTTTTTGATGCTATGAATGGTCCAAACGGACCTCAGAATTGCTTTGTGATCTTTCGTCTAGGCCAATGCCTTTACGAACAAGCAGCCCCTGATGCAGTGGACTATTTATGCAAGGCGTATCTTCTTGAGGGTGAGAGTATTTTTAGGCGCGATGATGAAAAATATTTAATTGCCGTAAAATCGGCACTAGCACTTGCAAAGTAAAATTGATACTCAGTGTGGTGAATAGTTTTTACACGCAGGATAACGGTTAAGTGCTCGAGTGAGATTTCGTTTTTTAATTTGGTGGAGATAGTGCGTATCTCAGCGTGGCCAAAAGTCTGGATAATCACAATTTACTGCTGCTCTTCACTATAAGCTCTTAAGCTGCGAGGCAGCAGCTTGATAGATTGGATCTCCCAGATTCTGGATTCATACATGAGCTCTCTACTTGCGATAAAGAAAATTATTTTCTCGATTTCTAACCTTTGATGAGATTCAAAAAAAGAGGGCATCCTACACTTACGTAGGCCATGATGATCAGGTTGCTACAACCAATTCGCCTGGATTGTCGATTCCTCTCCAATACGCAAATCTTGAAGCCTCCGCTGTTAAGGATGATGAGATCTCAGTCGCATCTTTGGTCTCCAGTGGAGCCCCATGTGGGGCGGTGACTCCCAAAGTACTGGAGTCGACTTTTAATTTTTTCTGCCAAATATAGTCGTCTGACTTCCCAGCTCCATTTGAGGGTGCATTACATGTGACTGATGCTGTAGGTTATCTCCTTGTTAATAAGCAAATGGGTAACGATATGGCTGAAGGCTGCTTCTTCGTGCAGATTGCATAGAGACTATACTGCACCTCATTATTTTGTTTTATCGTTCTTTAACAGTTAACAGTTGCATTTTTGAGGTGGCAGGATTGTCGCTTGATAATTGTGAGGCACGCTGGCCGACAGCAGCCCCCCCCTAGCGGCATCCGCTTGTACCTGCACACCGTGCTGCTGACCAAGATAACCTACCCGGACGGCAACACGTGGCAGGCGCGCTACGACGACCAGGGCAACCTGCTGGCGAGTCCGATGCGCTGGGCAAGATGACCGAGTACCTCAACGGCGAAGACGGCCTGCCGCACACGATCATCGATGCGACCTTCAAGTCCAAGTACCTGTGGTGGAACGCCTACGCCCAGGTCGATCGTTTCGAGGACTGCTCAGGCAAAAGCACCTACTACCGCTACGATGAGCGGCAGCACCTGATCGCCGTCACCGACGCGCTGAACCAGACCACGACGCTGGAGCGCAAACCCGACGGCGAAGTGCTGCGCATCTGCCATCCGGATGGCACCGCCGAATCCTTTACCTACAACGCCCTCGGCCAGGTGCTGACCCACACCGACGGCGAAGGCCAGATCACGCGCCTGCAACGTACTTCGCGTGGCCTGCCCAGCAGCCGCCAGGATGCCAAAGGGCAGTGGATTCGTTACGAGTACGATAAAGCGATTCGCCTGACTGCGTTGGTCAACGAAAACAGCGCGGCCTACCGCTTTGCCTATGACGCTTCGGACCGCCTGAGTGAAGAAGTGCGGGTGGACAACTTGACCCGGCGCTTCAGCTATGCCGTTGGCGGCAGTCTGGTTCGCCTGGACGAAATCGGCTATGGCGAAAACGGCGAGCACCCGAAGCGCAACGGATTAGATGGTGGGTCAAATCTATATCGCTACAGTTCGAACCTGACTGGCTGGATTGATCCATTGGAATGGGAATGCTGCGGGCGGCGCGAAAAAATTACTGGAAAGGCATAGCTAAAGAAGAATTAATTGAAGACAAGGCAATTTACTCTAGTCGAAATAGTGCTCAACTGGCTTCCGGTAATACCCAAGAATTACAGCAAAGGTAAAGAGTGACAAGACTGATAAGATTTCTGTGAAGGATATCTCGTATGAGCTGCATCCTACCGACATGCCTCAGAGGGTGGGAAGCAAATGTGCATACAATTTCTAACCTCACGGAGGTCGACCCATGGCAGCAAGCTGCTGTAGATGCTTACAGAAAGGTAGGCTACGAGTTGATTGACGTCATAAAAGGAGTAGGCACATGGTAGATCGAGATAAATCTTATATATTGTTCAGTTCTGTGGTTATGGCTGTGGCTGCAAAAAAATACAAAGCCGGAACCAGCCATGCCGAAGCCGAAGATTTTGTACAACATTTATTTGATGAGTACATCAACGAAGGGTTGGAGGTACCGACAGTAGACTGGATTGTCGCAGGTCCAAAGAAAGCCGTAACTTGGATAGCCTCCCGATTGGCCAATAGTTTTCGCTGCTACGGGGCGTCGCCGAAATGGGTGGACGAGCCAAGCTGGCGATTTCTGGGTAATACGCCAATGGATTTTGTACATCAGTTTGAGGTGGAGGGTTGCTTGAGCGGCGATCGTTACGAGGGTTTGATAACGTACGTGTTTTTTGGTCAAAAAGAATGTCAGGATAATGGTTGGAAAATGGTTGTAAAACTAGTCCAGCAGGACAAGAATGAACCGGGAACTACTTTGGTTGATTGAACATCAAGTTACCGCCATATTTATATATTCGATGCATAGTGAATTCGAGGGTAGTGATGGTTATGAGGTGCGGTTGGCGTGACGCGTAAACGGTAGCACGAGTTTTGGTCATAAATATTAAGGATCAGCCATCGAGGCGGCTGCCAACTTTGTCTCAGCCACGATTTCAGGAATATAGGTGAGCATATGTCTGTTGCATTGGCTTTATACGGCATTGAAGATATTGACCCTAAGTTGGCCCTGAAGTTTGCCAAGCACTTTTTTGCTTGCATGAACCTGTCGATTACAGGTGCGGGTTATTATAAATATTTGAGTGATGGGGATCATGTTGGTGATCACGGTTTTGTAGTCGTGGATTTGACCGAACTTGAGATCAGAGTAAATAACGGTACAGCTACTGCATTTAGGCTATACAACGAGAAGCCAGGTACTATCCCGTGGTTTGCATCCTTTGGTTATTCTACGAATGATTTTGGCAGTTTCTACCACTTTGATGGCCAATGCTCTGAGGACTCTGTGGGGCTAGATAGCCTGATAAAGTTCGTTAAAGATATCAGTGCTAACATTGTACTGCCTTATGGAATTATCTATAGTTGCGAAAAAGTTAGCAAGGCTTTTAGTTACGCTGCTGGCAATAACATGGCGGTGATGTATCCGTATGAGAAATCATCTGCTTTCAAGAAAGAAGTGCCTGGCAGATTTCAGGGGCGAGAGCGCTATAAGGATGGTTTACTTCGGATGGTTTATCCCGTTAATATATTAAGTAGCCGGCATTTTGAGGGGGAAGTTGAGGGGATGGTACTGAGAGATTGGATTGGTGAAAATCGTGGGCGTGGAACACTCGAGACATTAACTTCTTCGACTTGGCTGTGGTGCGTCGAAGCCGGTCACCTTCAAAGCGTAAATAAGTCTCTGGGCGAAGCCGGCATCCTAATTTCATGGAAAAACCCGGATATTAAGAAGCGTTTTTGATTTTTATTTCGAGCAATTTTGTTGCAAAGGCACTGCCTGAACCAGTTATTTGCTTGCAGAGCCTAAGTTAGATGCTAAGAGACGCTCTTGATTTAGTAGGCTCTAGCTGAACCTGGAAGGTCATCAGCGATATAGAGCGCGATGACCTGCATCGCGAGGTGTATCGCAAGCAGGGGAAGCTCACCAGTTGGTTTGGTTACGACGCGATGTGGCGCAAGGCGTGGCAGTTTGCGTCGACCTTGCCAGCGGAAAAGCTGTCGCAAGTGCACAACCCCGGCATCCAGATCAACACGAGCCAACGGCGCATAGCTGGTAGCGGCGGGCGATTGTCGCCCGCACAGCGTGAATTGTTGCAAGAATTAGGAGTGCCTAAGGAAAACGTTTTCAATGGTAGAGCTTTTGTGAAAGATTTTGAAAGGCTTGAAAATCAGGCTGAACGTATAATTTTGCGAAGTCTTCCAGAAAACTCAGTGGTGTCACGGTGGGGTATTTCATGGGGAGGGTTTCAGAGAAATGCTTCATGCGCAAGCTGTCAGCCTTATGTAGGTATCGCTGGCGGAATATTTGACTAGGGAGTAGAAATGGCATTTCCATCCGAGAGAAAACAGATAATTACAGATGCACTAAGAGTGCTTGATCTTGATGAGAAAGCAAAATTCAGTGCATGGTGCTTGTATTACTTCGAGACGGAGTCGGTGTTAATTAGCTATTTTGATATGGAGTTGGGCCCCTCTGCCAAGGAGAGGGTTATCGCCCTGACAAGGAAGTTGTGGCTTAATGACTACGACTTAGATTTATTGCAGTGCGATTTGAAGTTTTTAGAGGCATTGGATTGGGATATAGATGCTGTCAGTGAGTCAGATATCAATGCATCTGAGGGTGTGACGGATTATCTTGCTGCAGCGACCTTTGCTGTGAAAGGTGTATTGACTGACAGTGAAAATTATTTCCATGCTTGCTCTGAGAACGTGATCAACAGACTGGATTATATTATGAGCTTTAGCGAGTCCGACTTAGGAGAGAACCTTGTTGATGCTAAATATGAGAAGCAGAAAGTTTTTTTAGCGCTCATTAAACCTGACCCACTAGAAATTAATTGGTCTCGATAGCTTTTCGTTTTGTCTATGGCGATTGTTTTTGGGTGTGGGATGCATATTACGCTGTAATTTCTGGTTGCTATGCTGTAACGGGCGTTATATTCCACGCCGGTCAGGCCTACACGCCTCTAGAAATGAGGATAAGTGAGGGTGAGATTGTTTGGCAGGCGGCATATCGTTCGCTGCTGGGCGATTGAGCACTTGGCTGTGAATGAGGTTGATCAAAATCTGCGTCTCCAAGGACAGTATTTCGACGCCGAAACCGGACTGCATTAGAATACCTTTCGATATTACCAATCTGAGATAGACCGATTTATTACACAAGATTCAATAGGATTAGAGGGCGGATTTAATTTTTATCAATATGGTCCAAACCCGCAAGCTTGGCTCGATCCTACTGGATTAGCTACCTATAATACTATGCCCGGGATTTCAGGATTCAAAAAGCATCATATAATCCCGCAGCAACTGGTCGACCACCCTGTGTTGAAAACATCTGGTTTGAATATCCATGCCTCGCAGAATATTATTTACTTGCCTAAATACGAGGAAGGTCACCCAACAAGGACTATTCATCGCGGCTCTCATCCTACCTACAACGCGCAGGTCCGCAATAGTCTGAACGAAATCGAGTTGGTTGGACGCGAACAGGGGTTGACCAAGGAGCAATACCGTTCAGCGGTGAAAGATGTGATCAGTGAAAACCGTCAAGGGCTCAGGCGTGGCGAAATAAAACTGAACAAAAACTCGATCAGAGGTGTTTGCTAGATGAAAATTTTGGTACCAGCCGATAACTATCCGGAAAACTACTGGATTAAATATGATCATGAAACCAACATGGACCATATGGAGTTTTCAATAGGTAAAGAAATCCATGGTAATGGTGCCCCAGTCCTCTTCACTGCAAAAGGGAAAGTTAGCATTGCGTCAATAAAAAGTTATGATTATCTTTTTAGTGACGGTCCTGATGTAGTTAGTGCACATTTAGCTAAGCTCTTGAGAGATAAATGCCCTAAAGATATACAGCTACTACCTGCCGAAATTAAAATTAATAACCAGGTTGTTGGTGAGTATTTTGTGCTAAACATTCTCAATGCGGATCTAGCTTTTGACATGGACAACTGTACTTATGTTCCGCTTATAAAATCCATGCCAAATGGGCCAAAAAAATTCAAAAAAATTTCACTTTTGAATAAGCTGCCAACTTTCGACATTTTTAGAGCGTCTGAGAGTAGATTTAATGTTGTTTTATCTGATCGCCTTGCACAGGATCTGGAGGCGGAATCAGTCAAAGGCGTTCGATTCGTCTCGAATCTAGATGGGCTTTAAGTGATGCACAAAGTTTTTGGGCAAATGAAGCTCCACCCTTAAGGGAGGGTGGCGTAGGAGAGGCCTTTTAGTCTTTAGAAGCTGGTTATGAGCAAATTCTTATAATTTTTAGCGTCTGTTAAGTAAAGTGAGAACTGTGGGGCGGTAAATTATCCGACCCCTTACATTGTAAGTCTCGCCGGATAAATTAATGGTGTTAAGATTTAGATGCCTGCCTGTTTGGTTTGGTCGACTGATGGTGGCGCGACTAAGGAGCTGGTTAGTGATAGTGAGTAATTACTTATAAAGTTTAAATTGACTAATAGTGGCTTTAATTTACGACTGCAATAATGTGTAAAGACTGCCCAGGTCTAGGCACATTAACATCGACGATTAGATGTGGAAGTGGCTGCCAACTTTGCCGCAGTCACTTCTTTATTTTTGGCTCCGGCCTTATGCTTAAAGTCGGTCAAGGTCAGCCTCGTTTTAATTTATCAGCTGCCTTGTCTCAATCTTGCTGCGCCAATAGGCGCGAGGATCGCGGGCAGCTACCTTGACCTTGCCGGGCGCTTCATCGTTGGCCCGGACATAGAACGTGCGATCGGCGGTTTCACCGGTAACCCTGTAGATATGACAACTGGCCGCAAATTGCTGGCCAACGAAACGGATTCCGTCCTGCCAAGGGCGATGCCAATCGAGTGGTCACGCTTCTATGCCAGCGACCTGACCGACATCAGCGCGCCCGGCGGTGTGCGGGTGCACCTGCATTACGAGCCCCACTCGGTCGACTGAGCAGAGCATCCTGTATGTCTATGAGCCGGGGGTAGCTATGGGCCGTTGGCACGGGTTGACCAGGCGGAAGGAGAAGAGCAGAAAGTCTACTACTTCCACACCGATCAGATCGGCACGCCCCTAGAAATGAGCAATAGCGAGGGTGAGATTGTCTGGCAGGCCACATAGCGGTCTTGGGGCGCGATCGAGCAGCTGACGGTCAATAAAGTCCAGCAGAATCTGCGATTCCAAGGGCAGTACTCTGATGTTGAAACTGGCTTGCACTACAACACATTTAGGTATTACGACTCTGGAGTTGAACGTTTCGTTACTCAAGATCCAATTCGTTTAGATGGTGGCTTTAATCTCTATCGCTACGTTCCGAGTCCGACTGGATGGATTGATCCCTGGGGGTGGGAATGCTGGAGCACTGGCCGTAAAAACTATTGGAAAGCGGAAGCTAAAGCTCCAATCCGTACACACTCTCCAGCAAACCTAGCCCGGATGGCGGAGGGTAAAGCTCCTAAAATGACGATAGAAGTAATTTCCCGAAAATCAGATAAGATTTCCATAAAAGAAATGAGTATGGAGTTACATCATAATGATATCCCGCAGCGAGTGGGTGGCGCGGGGGTACATGATCCGTCTAACTTGCTGGCACTTACTCCGTGGGAGCATGAGGTAGTAGACCAATTTAGACACGCAGGGTAAGATCTAATTCGCATTATCAAAGGAGTTGATATATGGTGACCGAAGCTAATTGGAATTTGGTGCAAATTGTTGGCTCTGAGCTCTATCAAAAAATGATCTCAGAGTTAACTAGCGTCACTAAAACTGAGATCGAGTCAGAATATGCTGAGGTCTTCGTAAGGCTCGATGCAGCGAAGCTAGCTAGAGCGGGTCTAAGCACTCAAGATGTAATGGTTTTTATGAGCGAAAAATATGACGCCATAAAACAATATTCCATAATTAAAATGTCTGCACTTTCCAAAGATGAAGATGATGAAGAGTATTCTCCGGGACTGGCTCCCCCTGATGATGAGAGAAGCAAAACAATCAAAGTAGGCAAGTATTCGCAAGGCTTTTTGGTTACCAATACCATAGAGTACGCTTTGGCTATCAAAGGGTTCGAGCCTCTGCTTGAATATTTAAAAAAATCTAGAATTCCAAATGCAAAAAAATATGCTGGTCAAATTATAGGTTTTGTCGACGTTAAGTGAAATCGTGGCAGGATGGGGCGGATGATACTTAATTGGATGCGCTTTAGCGCTAAAAAATTTGTTTTTCTACAAGCCAAATAGAGGTGGTGCTCTTTAAAATAGGAGATAATATATGTGGGGCGGTAACGCCCGATTGATTGAGATCCTTTTAAATCTGCAATAGGGATTTTGTCGATCTCATTGCCGCGCGCGAGGATATCAAAACCTACGAAAGCGCGACTCGATGCAAATTTAAGGTATACATGGAAACCTGGCATACAGCTTCCAGGGTTCATTGCCGGAGCAGGGCCAAACAGGGCTCGCGGCCACTGATTGGGCCGTCAGCTAGGCGGCTCAGGAGATGATGTCAGAAACCTAATTACTATCCAGCAGCGACCGGCTATTACACCTGTTATGTGTGCAGTTTAGGGGCGGATTCGTAAGGCTTTGGAGCAGGGTCAGGTTGTGGATGTTAATATAGCACCTATTTACCACGGTACCTCAAGGATTCCAGCCGGGATTACTGTCAAGGCGGAGGGGACGGGGTCTTTTTGAGCATGTTACAGCTCTGAAACTTCCAGGGATGCGATCATGTCAACAAATAATCTTCTTGCAGTATTGCGGCCTCCTATCACACCTAATGACGCAGGTGCAGGGAAACAGTGGCCAATGATTGATGGAATGTTTTTCCCGTCGGACTATGTTGAATTCATAAATGTATATGGGTCAGGGAGGATAGCGGATTTTTTGGTTGTATTTAATCCTTTTAGCCAAAATGAAGACATTAACTTTTTTGATCAATTTAGTTTAGTTTTAGGTAATTTTAATGATTTGGTAACGTCTGATAGGGATTATTTTAACTACCCTCTTTATCCTGTAGAGAATGGACTAATTCCGGTAGGAGTAACGGATAATGGGGATTACATTTTTTGGGTTGTGACCTCGAGGCAGAATAGCGACGAGTGGCAGGTGGCGATTATTGCCTCTAGATCGCCAGAAGTTGAATATTTCAAAGGTACTTTGACTGCCGTGCTCGAGAAATTGCTCATGGGTCGATTAAGTTCGAGCTCACTACCCAGTCGTTTTGCTTCCACCGGCATTCATTTCGATATTATCTAGCCTGTTGGTCATGCGGCGTAATGATAGAGAGTTGGCGGGCCATTGCATGGTGCAGTGCGCGTTATCGTATCAGTCGTGCCCAGACCACGCGCTTGCAACGTACTTCGCGTGGCCTGCCCAGCAGCCGCCAGGATGCCAAAGGGCAGTGGATTCGTTACGAGTACGACAAAGCGATTCGCCTGACTGCGCTGGTCAACGAAAACAGCGCGGCCTACCCTTTGCCTATGACGCTTCGGACCGCCTAAGTGAAGGGTACAATAACCGACATGAGAATGTGATATGTTTGATGTTGATAAGTTAATTGATGAAGTGGAGCGCACTGAATTTTTTTCAAAAATGGGCTGCACCTCGGATTTGAAAAGTGGAGTGATTTATGTGGAAAGTATATCTAAGGTTTTTGTAGAGCCTGTTAAAAGCGATTTTGAAGGTTGTTACAAGGATCTTGAGTGGCTTCCGACTTCGCCTACTCAACAGGATCCTTTCAATGTGTTTCCTAAGCCACCCAAAGAGTTAGTGGATTCGCGACTCAGCGTTAGTAAAGCAGTGATGCAATCGATTAAAAGCACTCCAAAGTACACGTTCGTTTGTGGGCCGCATGACTTTAGCATTGCCGCACGGAATGCTGCATGCTTTGCGTTTAGACAATATGTATCTGAATCTTATTATGGTGATAAATGCGCCTGGTCCAAAGTCATTGATCTGTACTTTTCAGGAAGGTGGCCTGTGGGGTATTCAAAGGATAGAATCATTGCCATCTAAGTTTTTCGTTTAAACAGTTGGTTGCTGTGGTGTCCGTAGGCGGTTGGATGTTTTGGCTGCAAGGAATGCGGCATGAGCCTAGAAGCGTCCAACACTTGGTGCTTCATGTTGCCTAGCGACAATAGCGTCTCGGATTATGATATGACTACATGGGCTAATTTAGGGGGCGAACCGCCAATACTCGGCCTGCAAAGCGGACGCAAGGTCAACCACCGGTACTACGGCAGCGTTCACCTGCTCTAGTTGAAACAGGACGGCCAAGTCATCAGCGACATGGAGCGCGCCAATCTGCACCGCGAGATCTACCGCACATGGGGCAAACTCACCAATAGCTTTGACTACGACGCCATAGGGCAAAGACTGACAGCTCGTACCATAGCTAACTGAAAATTCCACTCAAAGAAGGCAATTGATCCGGTAACTTTGGAAGTACTATGGATCAACGCCAACTCTCTTTAACCACCTTACGCCGCCCACCAAGAATCACCCAGCCAATTCCCAGCAACAGGCTTTCGACGACAAACGCCAGCACAAACCCTGCCCCCACGCCCCAGCCAATCGCCTCCGGCACCAGGAGAATCTGATAGCTGTACCCCTTGAGCGTCTCGTCGCGCATCTGCGGATCAGGCTGCACCAGCACATGCCAGGTGCGGCTGACCCACGAGCCTTGCAAGGCCTGCCATTCGTTCTCGAGCATCTGGTTGCGGATCAGCAGGCTTTCGATGCTGTTGGCATCGCTGTTGAACACCACATCGTCACTGCTGCGGTAATGCCGCACCAGCGCCTGCAAATCGCCCTTGAAGAAACGTTCGGCGGTCTGTTTGAAGCCATCGAGTGCCTGGCGCGATTCGAACAGGTGCGCCTCGACCCGCTGGCTGTAGTCCTTGACCAGCCCAGGCACCTGGATACCGGCCAGCAGGCCGAAGGTGAACAGCAGCAACCGCAGGTAACTTCTGAACATGCAGCGTCCTTAGCTCTGGCCTTGCGTAACGCACTCTCCGTGCCGCCACAGGCCCCATTGGCCCGGTTCGTAGCGCCGCCAGGTCTCGTTCTCGGTCAAGGCCTCGGTGGCAATCACCGTGACCACGTCATTGGGGGTGGTTTGGGTGTGAAAGTCGACGATCAGGTCGACATCCTTCAACCGCGCCGCGCCAAAGGGGGCGCGACGGGTAATGTGTACCAGCTTGGTCGAACAGAAACAGAACAGCCAGTCACCATTGCTGAGCAGGCAGTTGAACACGCCCTTGCCGCGGTACTCGGCACAGGCTTCGACCAACACCGGCAGCAGCTGTTCCACCGCGACCGGCTCAGGGAAAGCGGCACGGATGCGGTTGAGCAAGTCGCAAAAGGCGGCTTCGCTGTCGGTGTCACCCACTGGCCGGTAGAAGGTTGCCTCACCCTGGAACGCCCCTAGCTGGCCGTTGTGGGCGAAGCACCAGTTACGGCCCCACATTTCGCGCACGAACGGGTGCGTATTGGACAGGCACACCTGGCCCACATTGGCCTGGCGGATATGGCCAATGACCACTTCGCTCTTGATCGGATAACGCTGCACCAGGTTGGCGACTTCCGACTCGCTGCTCGCTGCCGGGTCCTGGAACAGTCGCAGGCCGCGACCTTCGTAGAAACCGATGCCCCAACCGTCACGGTGCGGGCCGGTGCGGCCGCCACGTTGCATCAGGCCGGTGAAGCTGAAGACGATGTCGGTGGGGACGTTGGCGCTCATGCCCAGCAGTTCGCACATGGTGCTGCCTCCGCTTACAGACGTGGCTCGACCCGGCCACCAGAAGCCGCGGCAGGCGGTGGGTCATTGCGGTAACGGTCACCGCGTTCGGCGGCCAGCGGTGCCCCGACGCCCACTGGGTCGTCCTCGGCAGCCAGGCGCTTGGCTGCGGCCTCCTGCTGCTCGCGACGCTCGCGGGCACGCTTTTCCAGCGGCCAGCGCAGCAGCACGAAGGCCAGGTACAGGCCAAAGGCGATCAGGCCGTACATGGCAAAATCCGATACCGCGCGCCAGGCGTTGTTGCCCACCTTGAAGGCAACGTCCAGGGCAGTGATGGCGATGGCCGGGGCCATGGCATCCTTACCGGGGTCAACGACGGTCGGGGTCAATAACAGGACCGCGAGGATCACCCGCAGCGGCTCGCGCAGCCAGCGCCACATCCAGCCAGTGAGTTTGAAACCCACCCAGAGACAACCCAGGGCAGCAACAGCGTAAAGGCCCCAGGCGAGGGTATAGTCGTTCTCGGTCATGGTGATCGTGCAAGCCAGGCAAAGAGTTGCCTATGATAAACACTTTTCCGGGCGCAGGCGCCCCCCCAGCCAAGAGATCCCCGATGCCCAACGCGCTCCAGCCCCCCATCGCCCGCCAAGACCAGGCCGCCGACCCCTACGCCTGGTTGCAACAGCGCGACACCCCTGAGGTGCTTGAGTACCTGCAGGCCGAAAACGCCTACCAGCAAGCGTGCCTGGCCGACCAGGCGCCCCTGCGCGAACAGCTGTTCGAAGAGATCAAGGGCCGTATCCTGGAAACTGACCTGTCATTGCCCTCCCCCTGGGGCCCCTACCTGTATTACACCCGCACCACAGCGGGCGATGAGTACCCGCGCCACTATCGCTGCCCACGGCCTGCCGATGACAGCAACACAGTGGACGAACGCCAGGAACAGCTGCTGCTCGACCCCAACGCCCTGGCCAACGGCGGCTTTCTGGCCCTTGGCGGCTTCAGCGTCAGCCCCGATCACCGCCTGCTGGCCTACAGCCTCGACACCAGCGGCGACGAGGTCTACACCCTGTACGTCAAGGACCTGGCCAGCGGCAACCTGACCGCCCTGCCCTTCGACGACTGCGACGGCAGCCTGACCTGGGCCAATGACAGCCAGACGCTGTTCTTCGCCGAACTGGACGATACCCACCGCCCGTGGCGGCTGCGCCGTCACACGCTGGGCGAAACTGGCGCGCAGACCGTATTCGAAGAGCCGGACGGGCGTTTTTTCCTGCACTGTTACCGCGCCAGCTCTGAGCGCCAGCTGGTTTTGCTGCTCAACAGCAAGACCACCAGCGAAGCCTGGGTGCTGGACGCTGAAACGCCGCGGGCGGCATTCACCTGCCTGGTACCGCGCGCCGAGGGCCACGAGTACTTCCCCGACCACGGCCAGCTCGATGGCCAGTGGCGATGGTTCATCCGCAGCAATCAGGACGGTATCAACTTCGCCCTGTACCAGGCAGCGGCAGACCAGGTGCCCACCCGTGAGCAATGGCAGGTGCTGGTACCACACCGCGACGAGGTCATGCTCGAAGGCCTGAGCCTCAACGCCAGCGCCCTCACCTTGAGCCTGCGTGAAGGCGGGCTACCGATCATCGAAGTGCGCCCGCAAGGCGCGCCGGCCTACCGCGTCGAACTGCCTGACGCGGCCTATAGCCTGTACGTGCAGGACAGCCTGGAGTTCGCCAGCACGCGCATCCGCCTGCGCTACGAGGCGCTCAACCGCCCGGCCCAGGTGCGTCAGCTGGATCTGGCCACGGGCGCGCAGGCGGTGCTCAAGCAAACCCCGGTGCTGGGCGATTTCGATGCCGATGACTACGTCAGCGAACGCCTGTGGGCCACCGCCGCCGATGGCACCCAGGTGCCGATCAGCCTGGTACGCCGCAAACAAGACCAGGGCAAGACGGTACCTCTGTACCTGTACGGTTACGGTGCGTACGGCGAGAGCCTCGACCCGTGGTTCTCGCATGCCCGCCTGAGCCTGCTGCAACGCGGTGTGGCCTTTGCCATCGCCCATGTGCGCGGTGGCGGCGAGCTGGGTGAAGCCTGGTATCGCGCCGGCAAGCAGGAGCACAAGCCCAACAGCTTCAGCGACTTCATCGCGTGCGCCGAGCACCTGATCGCCCAGGGCGTGACAGCCTCCGACCGCTTGGCCATCAGTGGCGGCAGCGCCGGTGGCCTGCTGATCGGTGCCGTGCTCAACCTGCGCCCGGAGCTGTTCCGCTGCGCCATCGCCGAAGTGCCGTTCGTCGACGTGCTCAACACCATGCTCGACCCCGACCTGCCATTGACCGTCACCGAGTACGACGAATGGGGCAACCCTCAAGAGCCACAGGTGTACGAGCGGATCAAGGCCTACGCGCCCTACGAGAATGTCAGCGCCCAGGCCTACCCGGCCATGCTGGTGGTGGCTGGCTATAACGACAGCCGCGTGCAGTATTGGGAGGCAGCCAAGTGGGTGGCGCGCCTGCGTACACTCAAGACCGACAGCAACCTGCTGCTGCTCAAGACCGAGATGGGAGCCGGCCACGGCGGTATGAGCGGGCGCTACCAGGGGTTGCGAGACGTGGCACTGGAGTATGCGTTCGTCTTCAATGAGCTGGGCGTGGTTTAAAACGCGCTTTTCGTTGTCATAGCTTCGAGGGCCAATGGCCCTGATTGCCGGCAAGCCGACGATCAGGGCGGCCTCAGAACTTTCGGACAACACCCGCCAAGAAGAACGACACATGCCCGACCAGACCCATCTCAGCGCCGAAATCCGCGACATGCTCATGGACTGCGACCTGTTCGATACCTTGCAGCCCGGTGACTTCCATACCGCCGCAGGCTACTTCAGCCTCGCCACCTTGGTCGAAGGCGAAACCATCTTCAACGAAGGCGATGCCGGCACCTTCATGTGCATCCTGCACCGGGGGGTGGTTTCAGTGCGCAAGACCGACGCCCACGGTGCCCAAGTGGAGATCGCCACGCTGCGCAGTGGCCGCGCCTTCGGCGAAATGGCTGTGCTGGACGGCGAGCGCCGCTCGGCCAGTTGCATGGCTGCCAGCGACTGCCTGCTGCTGACCTTGGGCAAGGATTCGCTGGAAAAGATGCTCAACGAAGCCCCACGCATCGCCGCACGGATCATCCGCGCATTGGCCGTAGCCTTGTCGAAACGCCTACGGATGCAGGACGGGCAGCGCCTGGCGCTTTAATTATCCTTCGCAGCCGGCTTGTCAGGTTCGGTGCGCAACCCAGGCAGTGGCTGATCCTTCGGCGGCCCTGGCAGCGGAATGGGCGGCAACAGCGGCGCGCCGGGCTGCCTGTCATAGGCCTTGGGGGCAGTGCTGGGGGTAATCTGAGGGTACGGTGTGGGCGTTGCTGTGCCAGGTGCTCCCGGCACCGGTGTGGTGATACGTGGCGGCGTGCCGGCGGCCTGCACCAAGGGCAGGCCGGCTAAAAGCAGCGCGGCGAGGATCGCACGAAACATCAGCAACCTCCTGTCTGAACATTTCTACAGGCTACGCCTTAATACGCGTTTTCGCCTGTCCGCTTGCCCTGCAAGCGCGCTAGACTCATTGGCATAACCGTTACCTGCCTGATCAGAACAAAGGAAACACCATGAGTTCGGCATCCACGTCCGCCGCCACCGCCCGCCTCGACCGTATCCTCGCCGACGCCAAGCGCGACAAAGAGATGGGCTACCGCGACAAAGCCTTGAGAATGTACCCGCACGTGTGCGGCCGTTGCGCCCGTGAGTTCGCCGGCAAGCGTCTGAGCGAGCTGACCGTTCATCACCGTGACCACAACCATGACAACAACCCCCAGGACGGCTCCAACTGGGAGCTGCTGTGCCTGTACTGCCACGACAATGAGCATTCGCGCTATACCGACCAGCAGTACTTCAGCGAAGGCTCCACCAGCACCCCGAGCATTGCCAAGGCCACGCACAACCCGTTCGCCGGGCTGGCTGGCTTGCTGAAGAAAGACTGACTGTCGACAGAGCCCCCCGCTGCCGCCGGCGAGCCCGTATAATCGCGCTTTTTTTGCGAAGGGCCCCGGCACGTGGCTAACAAACGGTACAGTTGCATCGGCCTGTTCAACCCAAAATCTGCAGAGAACGTAGGCTCGGTGATGCGCGCAGCGGGTTGCTACGGCGTGAACTCGGTGTTCTACACCGGCAAGCGCTACGAGCGCGCCCGCGACTTCGTCACTGACACCAAGCGCGTGCACTACGATATTCCGTTAATCGGCATCGACGACCTGCAGCGCATCATCCCGCTGGGTTGCACACCCGTTGCAGTGGAGTTGGTGGAAGGTGCTCGGCCCTTGCCTGAATACACCCACCCTGATCGCGCCATCTACATCTTCGGGCCGGAAGACGGCAGCCTCGATGCGAACGTGCGCGCGTGGTGCGAAGAAACCATCTATATCCCCACCGAAGGCTGCATGAACCTGGCCGCGACGGTGAACGTGGTGTTGTACGACCGTTTGGCCAAGGGCCTCAATACCCGCTCGGGGCCCAAGTTCAAATAGCGCAGCCCCTGCCGGCATGGGCACATGTGACCACCTGGCAAACCGACTGAACGTGTGCAGCAACCCTCTGGTCAGCTGCTTACACTTCAGATGGAGGGCTTGCCATGCTCGATATTCATTCCACTACGGCGTCACCGGACCATAACGTACAGGGCCTGGAGCGGGTCGGTTCACTGGCCGGTGGTGCGCTGATGTTCACCAAGGGTATGCGCCACGGCGGGCTGGTCGGGCTACTGCAGATGGTGGTCGGTGGCATTGCGGTGGCGCGCGGGGTCAGTGGGCATTGCTCGACCAAGGCCTGGTGGCAGAAGCATCGACAGGAATATCACCGTTTGCGCTCGGACATCGAACGCAGTGCCACCGAGCTGGAGGCGCTCAAACGCAGTGCCGAGGCGGCGACGGAGGGGGTGACGGTAACGGGCAAAGACCCGCTCACGGGTAGTTGATCAGCGGCTTGTACGGGCCCTGTCGCCGGCAAGCCTGCACCCACCCTCACTGCCCTGACCGTTGAAACGGTGTGGCAGAAGTGGAAGCAGGCCTGCCGGCGACAGGGCCGGCTGAGCCAGCCTGGCGCTAACGCAACGCCTTGCTCTGCAACACTTCGGATCGGCGCCCCAGCACGTTCTCACTGATCTGCACGAATTCCTCGGTGCTCACCTTCGGCAAGCGCATCAGCGCCTGCGTCACATCATCCAGCGAGCGCTTGGCCTGGGTGTGGATGCGTATTTCCTTGTCCAGCGCCTGCAGCAGCAACACCCCACGGGCAACCTGGGCCGGGCTTGCCCGCTCACCACGCAGCTGGCTGACCTTGGCACCCTGCTTCTGCAAACGCGCCTGCCACACCTGATAGCGGTCATCGCTCACACCCCCCGCCCGGCGCAGCAACTCGTTGGCGTAATAATCGCTGAGGCTTTGGCCCAGCCAGTCGCTGTCAGCACTCACACGAATCTGCGCAAACAGCTGCACCAGTTCACGCAGCAACGGGCTGTTACCGCTCTCACTGACCATGGGCCGCGCGCTGTGCAGGTACAGCGAGCCCCGCGCTGACATTGCTCCGCGCCACATGCCATCGCGTGCCCCCACCAGCAGCAACTTTGCCGGGTCGCGGGGGAATACGGCCTGCAGGTGCGGCCAGACGAAGGTCAACAGGGTGAGACTGTCCATGCGGCGCATGCCCTGCCCTACCGGTGCCGCCACCGTCACGTCAGTCTCGCCCAGGCGCGCACGTCGGCTGCCAAGGTCGCCGGCCAGCATCCAGCCAGTCGGGCGATCGAACAGGCGCGACACGTTGTCGATACGGAACTTGTCCTTGCCGATACGCGGCCAGGAGGTTTCGATGCTTTTCCAGCCCTCAGGCAGGTCGACCGACAGGCGCGCGACCAGTTCGGTGCCGTCTTGCTGGTCGAGGCGTGCCGGTGGCACCAGCTGGTCACCCAGGAACAACGCCCAGTGGGGCGTGATGCGTGAGGAATAGGCGCCGCTGCGCACCTTCTGGTCCAGCTTGACCCGGTAGCTGAGGCTGGTCTTGCCCGCCGCCGGGTGCCACACGCCGCGCTCCCCCTGCACCTGCCACTGGCCGTCCGCCTGGAAGCCGCTGTACGCCCCCTGCTTGCCCAGGTCGAAGTCCAGGCTACGCACGGCACTGCCGTCTGCCAGGGTCAGGCGCACTTCGGCCTGGCCATTGGCAGGCAGCAGCCGCACCTGATAGTCGAGGTCGACTTTCTTCGCCCAGGCCGGCGAGCAGGCCACGAGGCCCAGCAGGAGCAACAGCTGGCAACGCATACAGAAACTCCTTGTTCCCCAGAGGCGACGGAGGGTGCCGCTCAGCTGGCGCGAAAAATCAGGTGGTCTTCCCAGTCGTCTTCGTCCACATCCTGCTCCCTGAGCATACGCCCGGACTGGGAAATGCGCTGTTCATGCACCTGGGTGCGATCGCCACAGACCAGGTGGTGCCAGGCCGGCAGGTCCTTGCCCTCGCTGACCAGGCGATACCCGCAGGTGCTCGGCAGCCACTTGAACTGGTCAGCCTTGCCCGGGGTGAGCTGAATACAATCGGGCACCTGGGCGAAACGGTTGGGGTAATCGCTGCACTGGCAGGTGTTCATGTCCAGCAGCTTGCAGGCGATACGGGTGTAATAGACGCTGTTGTCGTCCTCGTCCTCGAGCTTTTGCAGGCAGCAAAGGCCACAGCCGTCACACAGCGATTCCCACTCTTGCGGGTCGAGTTGTTCGAGGGTCTTGCGCCGCCAGAACGGCGCGCTTTCAGCGATCATCACACGGGTTTCCTGCATTGGGCCTGCGCCAAGCTTCACGTTGGAGGCTCCAGGCAAATTGCGGCGCATACGGCTTTGTTCTGTGGTTTTGAGCGTGGCGCCATGGCGGCGCCAGTCTAGAGCCTGGCCTTGGGCAATGCCAGACCGCCTGTCAGTGCCCTATGGCTGCAGTTCAATAGCCCCGCGCGAAATCCACTTCGCCACGCAAACCTTGCCCTGCCTGGTATTGCCGCACGTTCTCGACAAACAACCGTACCATCGCCGCTGGCGAAGTCGGTGCCGAGCTGTGCCCGGTCAGCAACAACCCCCACGCGGTCCAGAACGGGTGACGCTGCGGCAACGGCTCCTGCCGGCACACATCGATCACCGCGCCCGCCAGGTCGCCCTGCTTCAGCGCCTGGACCAGGTCGGCATCGACCACCGCCACACCACGCCCGGCATTGATGAACAGCGCGCTGGGCTGGAAACACTTGAACAGTGCGGCATCATAAAGATCATGGGTTGCCGGCGTATCCGGCAACAGGTTGAGCACGTAATCGGCCTGCCCGACCATCCGCGGCAAATCAGCCAACCCGGCGACCTCGACGAACGGCGCCTGCTCGCGGGGCGTGCTGGCGATGCCATACAGGGTCACGCCAAACGGCAAGAGGCATTCGGCTACACGCTGGCCGATATCGCCGGTGCCCACGATCAACACCTTGCGCCCTTCGAGCGTCCCCCCCGGGCGGTCGTCCCACCGGCGCTCTACCTGGCTCACCAGGCGAGACAGCACTTCGCGCTCGTGCCCCAGCATGTAGGTGAGCATGTACTCGGCCATCACTTGGCCAAAGATGCCGACCGCACGGGTCAGGCGGTAATCACGCGGCAGACCATCGGCCAGCAAGGGCGTGATGCCGGCCCAGGTCGATTGCATCCAGGCCGGCTTGTGGCCTTGGCGCAGCAGGCTTGCCAGCAAGTCTGGCTGGCCCAGCCAGACCGCACACTGGGGTGCCTGCAAGGCCAGCTCGGCGGAATCGCCGCTGGTCAGGATTTCCAGGTCCGGGGCCGCGCCAGCCAGCAGCCGGGCATAGTTGGCATGATCCTGCTCAGCGATCAGAACGCGCATCAAAGTGACAACCTTGGCAGACAACGAAGGCGGCCCGGCATGCGGGCTACCTGAGGGTGTGGAGGGATCGTGGCCGGATCAGACCGGGTCGTTACGGCGCAGAAGTTCTTCCGGCAAATGTTCGATGTACTCGTCCTCGGCCGGTGGCATCTGCAGGTGGTAACCCTGGTTATCAAGATTGTCCAGCACCTTGGCAATGTCCTCGCGGGCGAGCTTGCGCTCGGGGCTCAGCACCAGGTCGAAGGCATGTACGGGCGTGCCGAAGAACGGCAGCAGCGCCTCGGGCACGCGCTCCAGGCCCTCGGCCTTGAGTACGTAGAGGTACATCTCGTTCTTGCGCGGGCTCTTGTAGATCGAGCAGATACGTTTCATCGGGTTTCTCCGGCGCCCGCCAGTTCGTCCAGCAGGGCCTGGCCCATCCGCTCACGGCGCCAGCCGCGCAACGAATCGGGCAGTTGATAGGGGCCATTGGGGTAGCCGCTCTTGAGCAGGGCTTCCAGGGCCTTTTTGCGCAGCATCAGCTCCGGGGCAATGCCCAGACGCTCGCCTTCGGCCTGGCCGATGGCGCGCAGGCGCTTGAGGATGCCGGCCGCTTCGATAGGAAGCGGCTCGGGCAGCGTCGCCGGCCATTGCTCAGGCGGCAGGCTGGCGGCCCGTTTGATCAGCTCGACCAGGCAGGCGCCATCCTGGCGGATGGTGCGCGGATGCATGTCGTCGATCTTGGCCAGGGCCGACAGGTTGTCCGGCTGGTTCTTGGCCATCGGCCACAGCGAGTGCTCCTTGAGAATGCGGTTGCGCGGCACATCGCGGCTGCGTGCTTCACGCTCGCGCCAGGCGCACAGTTCACGCAGCACCGCCAGTTGCTGGCGGCCCAGCTTCCAGGCCAGCTTCACATCGCGGTACAGGGTTTCGGGCTCGACCTCGCGGCGCAAGGCCGCGACCAGTTCGGCACCGTCTTCCAGCACCCACGCGTACTTGTCGTCCGACAGACGTGGGCGCAGGGCGGCAAACAGTTCGGCCAGGTGCACGGCATCTTCGGCTGCGTAGCTGATCTGGGTGTCCGACAGCGGGCGCTGCAGCCAGTCCGAGCGGGTCTCACCCTTGGGCAGTTCAAGGCCCAGCACTTCCTGGACCAGGCGCGAATAGCCCATGGAGAAGCCCAGGTTCAGGTAGCCCGCGGCCAACTGCGTGTCGAACAGCGGCTGCGGCAGCTTGCCGGTCAGGCGCAGCAGCACTTCGAGGTCTTCGCTGCAGGCGTGCAGCACCTTGACCACACCGCTGTCTTCCAGCAGGTCGGCCAAAGGCTGCCAGTTGCCGATCAGCAACGGGTCGATGAGAAAAGCGCGCTCGCCGTCACCGATCTGGATCAGGCCAGCTTTCGGATAAAAGGTGTCGACCCGCATGAATTCGGTGTCGAGCGCCACGAAGGGCAGTGTGCGCCACCTCTGGCAGAGTTCGGCCAGGGTCTGGTCGTCACGGATCCAGTGTATTTCGATGGCCACGAGGCTCTCCCACAAACGTTGGCGCGCAGTATATACGGCGCGGGCACTGCGGGTGAAACCTGACTGACATCCGCGCCGGCCGCCGGGTAGCTCGCGCTGCCGGTCAGCCTGGCAAGCGATGCTTGGCGTAAGGCTCGCGGTCGATATCCAGCACTTCCACACACAGTTGCAGGTCTAGGCCAGCCTGCGCCGGTATGGCCTCACGCAGTACCTCCAGCAAGCTGGCGGACAATTGTTTCTTTACCTCCGCCGGGCGCCCGCTGAGGATGGCCAGGCGCACATGGGCGAACGCCCGCTCGGCTGGCGCAGTGCCCACCCGGTAATGGGCGAACGCCTGGGCGCGGCTTTTGATGTCTGCCTCATCGGCGAACTGGCCGCTGCCGACCAGGGCGTGATTCAGGCGCAGCAGCAGTACCTCGACATTGAGCTCGCGCAGGTTGTCGCTGTATTCCAGGTTCAGGTGAGGCATGGCACAGGTTCCAGGCGTTGGGGGAAGCGACAGCCTACCCCAGTCCCCTAGCCGCGCAAAGGCGGCTATCCTCAAAGGTCAGGACCTTACTGACAACCCTGACAGAGGTGAAGAAATGCCAGTTCCGCATGATCTGCTCGCTGACTTGCACGTTACCGCCGATGCATTCCAGGCACGGATAGACAAGGACCCGACGCTGCATGCCCTGCACAAGGAATACAACGCCAAAGACAAGGAGGTGGTGGCCGCCGAAGGCAATGGCACCAACGACGATGCCGTCAACCGCCTGCGCAAGGAGCGCCTGCTGATCAAGGACAAGATCGAGCGAATCATTCATCCGCCGAAATCCTGATGGCTTTCTGCTGAATCAACCGCCCTGTCGCCGGCAAGCCGGCTCGCTGGCGACAGGGCCTGCAACCGTTACATGCCAGCCGATGCGTTCAAGGCCCCGTCCAGGTCTTCGATCAAGTCCCGGTAATCCTCGATCCCGATCGACAGCCGCAACACGCTCTCACTGATGCCCATCAGCCCCTTCTGTTCCGGGCTCAGTGAATTGTGCGACATGCTCCAGGAGTGGTTGATCATGCTCTCCACACCACCCAACGAGTCGGCCAGGACAAATATCTGCAAGGCCTCCAACAGGCGATTGAGCGCCGCCCGGTCACCGTTCCTGACCTTCATGGCCACCACCGCTCCGCCAGCGCGCATCTGGCGCTTGCACAGTGCGTGCTGCGGGTGGCTTTCCAGCCCCGGGTAATACACCTGCTCGACCTGCGGATGGCTTTCCAGGAAGCGTGCCACCTGCAGGGCATTGGCACACTGACGCTCCATGCGCACGTCGAGGGTTTTCAGGCCGCGCAAGGCCAGGTAACAGTCGAACGGGCCCTGGATCGCCCCCACGGCCATGCTGATCTTGCGCAGGCGCCCCAGCAAGGCATCGTTGGCAGCCACCACCACGCCGCCGGTCAGGTCGGAGTGGCCGCCAATGTATTTGCTGGCCGAATGCATCACCAGGTCCACACCCAGGGTGATCGGCCGCTGGTTCCACGGCGAGCAGAAGGTGTTGTCGATGCAGGTGAGAATACCCCGCGCACGAGCCAGGTCGCAGACCGCCTTGATGTCGACCAGGTGCAGCAATGGGTTGGTCGGCGACTCGATCCAGATCAACTGGGTTTCGGGTTTGATCGCCGCCGCTACGGCCGCCACATCGTTGAGGTCGACATAGGTGGTGGTAAGGCCCGAGGTGCGTGCTCGGTAGTCTTCCAGAATGCGGAAGGTGCCGCCGTACACACCGTTCATCACCACCACATGAGCGTCCTTGGGGAGCAGCTCCAGCACCGTGGCGGTGGCGTTTACACCGGAGGCACATGCCACCGCGCCCACACCCTCTTCAAGTGCCGCGACACAACTTTCATAGGCATGCCGGGTCGGGTTGCCCACCCGGCTGTAGGCGTATTCCGGGTTGTCATCGAGGCTGCGCTTGATATACGAGCTGGCGGTGTAGATAGGCGGGAAGATCGCGTTGTCGGCGACACTGAACTGCTCACCGGCGTGAATGGTACGGGTGGCGAAATTGCGCGGCTTGTCGGACATGGTCAGGCCCATTTGGCAGATGTAAGTGCGCAACTATCGCACAATCACCTGCCGCCACAACGCCCGTGGTGGCGGGAATTTTTTCTATCGTTGGGGTAATCTGGGGAATATTTTACTGACCGCCAGCGGGTTTCCATGGACAGTTTCGACCAGCACATCCTCACCCTGCTCCAGCGCGACGCGTCGCTCTCGCTCAAGGATTTGGCCGAAGCCGTCAACCTGTCCACCACCCCCTGCTGGAAGCGGGTCAAGCGCCTGGAAGAGGATGGCTACATCCTCGGCCGCGTCGCCCTGCTCGACCCCGAACGCCTGGGCCTGGGCCTGACGGTGTTCGTCCAGCTCAAGACCCAGCGCCACGACAGTGCCTGGCTGGAGCAATTCGCCGAGACGGTGAAAGGCTTCGAGGAGGTGATGGAGTTCTATCGCATGTCCGGGGACTGGGATTACATGCTGCGGGTAGTGGTGGGCGATATCGCTGCCTACGACCGGTTCTATAAAAAGCTGATCACCAGCACCGATGGGCTCTCCAACATCACGTCCAGCTTTGCCATGGAACAGATGAAATACACCACGGCTTACCCGGTCCACAGGCCCTGATCGGTGCCAGCCTCAGCACCCCTTCACTGCGCCGCCACCGCTTCGATGCGGTTCCCCGCCTTGGCCTTCTCGAGCCGAATCGCAATGAATTTGGAGGTCGGCGTATAGGTGCCTTCGCCGTAACTTTCCAGCGGCACCAGCGGGTTGGTCTCCGGGTAGTAGGCCGCCGCCTGCCCATCGGGGATGTCGTAGGGCACCAGGCGGAACCCCGACACCCGGCGTTCGACACCGTCCTCCCACAGCGACACCAGATCGACATGCTCACCCGGCTCGAAGCCCAGGCGGCGGATGTCGGCCTCGCTGACGAACACCACTTCCCGCAGGCCAAACACGCCCCGGTAACGATCGTCCAGCCCATACAGCGTGGTGTTGTACTGGTCGTGCGAACGCATCGTCTGCAGGATGAGGTCCGGCTTGTCGCCACGGGCGAGCACCTGGGCGTTGACCAGATGCTCGGGCAACGGGCTGGCACTGAAGCGCGCCTTGCCGGTTGCCGTGCGCCAGTTGCGCTCGGCAGCACTGTTGCCCAGGTGGAAACCACCTGGGTGCTGCAGCCGCTCGTTGAAGTTGGCGAAACCGGGGATGACATCGGCGATCATGCTGCGAATACGGCCATAGTCGGCCACCGCGTATTCCCAATCGATGGGCTTGTTGCCCAGCGTGGCCTTGGCCATGCCGGCGATGATCCAGGGTTCGGACCGCATGTGGGGTGAACGCGGGCGCAGCTGGCCATGGGAGATATGCACCATGCTGAAGGTGTCTTCCACAGTCACGCCCTGCGGCCCGCCGGCCTGCATGTCGATCTCGGTGCGCCCCAGGCAGGGCAGGATCAGCGCATCGCGGCCAGTGACCAGGTGCGAACGGTTGAGCTTGGTGGATATCTGCACCGTCAGCGCACAGTTGCGCATGGCCGCGTGGGTGCGGGGCGTGTCCGGCGTCGCCTGGGCGAAGTTGCCACCCAGCGCGATGAACACCTTGGCGCGTTGTTGCTCCATGGCCTGGATCGCCAGCACCGCGTTATGCCCATGGGCGCGAGGTACGCGGAACTGGAAGCGTTTTTCCAAGGCATCGAGCAACGCCGCCTTGGGTTTCTCGTCGATACCCATGGTGCGGTCGCCTTGCACGTTGCTGTGGCCACGCACTGGCGAAAGGCCCGCGCCGGGCTTGCCGACGTTGCCGCGCAACAGCTGCAGGTTGACGATTTCCTGCACGGTAGGCACCGAGTGACGGTGCTGGGTGACGCCCATCGCCCAGCACATGATCACCCGCTCGGCCTTGCGGTACATGCGCGCCGCCAGCTCGATCTCGGCCAGGGTCAGGCCGGACTGCTCGACGATATGGTCCCACGAGGTGGCATCCACGGCCGCCAGGTAGGCGTCCACACCGCTGGTATGCGCGGCGATGAAGCCATGGTCGAATACCGCTGGTTCCCCCTTGGCCTGGGCATCGCGCTCCCATTGCAGCAGGTACTTGGCAATGCCGCGCATGGCCGCTATGTCGCCGCCCAGGGCTGGGCGGAAGTAGGCGGTATTGGTCGGTTCGGAGCCGTTGCTGAGCATTTCGAACGGGTGCTGCGGGTGCTGGAAGCGCTCCAGGCCCCGCTCTTTGAGCGGGTTGAAACACACCACCTGGGCGCCGCGCTTGACCGCTTCACGCAGCGGTTCGAGCATGCGCGGGTGGTTGGTACCGGGGTTCTGGCCAATGACGAAGATCGCGTCGGCCAGCTCCAGGTCATGGAACACTACCGTGCCCTTGCCTACGCCGAGGGTTTCCGACATGCCCACGCCACTGGCCTCGTGGCACATGTTCGAGCAGTCGGGGAAGTTGTTGGTGCCGTAGGCGCGGACGAACAGCTGGTAGAGGAATGCCGCTTCGTTGCTGGCCCGGCCGGAGGTGTAGAACTCAGCCTCATCGGGCGAATCCAGCGCCTGCAAGTGCCGGGCGATCAAGGCAAAGGCCTCTTCCCAGGTGGTTTGCACATAGTGATCGGTGGCAGCGTCGTAACGCATCGGGTGCGTGAGGCGGCCTTGGTATTCGAGCCAGTAGTCGGTCTGGTCCTTCAGCGCGCTTACGCTGTATTTGGCGAAGAAGGCCGGGTCGACCGAGCGACCGGTCGCTTCCCAGTTGACCGCCTTGGCGCCGTTTTCGCAGAACTTGACCATGTCGCTTTCCGGCGACTCGCCCCAGGCGCAGCCGGGGCAGTCGAACCCGCCGTTCTGGTTGGTCTTGAGCATGGCCCGCAGGTTCTTGAAGGCGTTGTCACTGCCCAGCCAGCTCTTGGTCACGCTCTTGAGCGCGCCCCAGCCGGCGGCAGGCCCCTTGTAGTCCCTGATATGTTCGTCCTGGCTCATGCGGTCAATCCTCACGCGGGCATCGAATAGTGCAACGGATCGTGTCGTCCGCTGCTTTTTTCCAGCCTATGGAGACAGTCGGGGTGCCGTCCAATCGAAATGTCTTACGGGGTGATAGGCCGTTTCGATGATGGGGTGCACTTGGCGCCATGCACCGCGGTGGGCCGTGATAGATGAGATTGATCAAACGGTCGGGCAAAGCAATTTGACGGCGAACACCGCAGGTTATAGCGTGGAACCAGTCCCCCTCCCTTGCCGAGCGCGAACGTGGAACAGAACAGCCGGGCCCTGATCGACGGCTTCAACCGGAAAATCGACTACCTGCGGATGTCGGTCACGGACCGCTGCGACTTCCGTTGTGTCTATTGCATGGCCGAAGACATGCAGTTCCTGCCGCGCCAGCAGATCCTCAGCCTTGAGGAACTGTTCCAGGTAGCCGAACGCTTCGTCGCCTTAGGCACCCGCAAGATCCGCCTTACCGGTGGCGAACCGCTGGTACGCCAGGGCATCGTCGACCTGTGCGGGCGCATTGCCGCCCTGCCCGGCCTGCGAGAACTGTGCATGACCAGCAACGGCTCGCAGCTCCCGCGCCTGGCCCAGCCGCTGTTCGACGCAGGCCTGTCACGCCTGAACATCAGCCTCGACAGCCTCGATGCAGAACGTTTCAAGCAACTGACCCGCACCGGCGACCTGGCCCAGGTGATTGCCGGTATCGACGCGGCCCGCCGCGCGGGGTTTCAGCGCATCAAACTCAATTGCGTGGTGCTCAAGGGGCGTAACGACGATGAGCTGGTCGACCTGGTGCGCTTTGCCATCGACCGCGAACTGGACATCACCTTCATCGAAGAAATGCCGCTGGGCGTGATCAGCGAGCACGAACGCGGCGAGTCGTTCTGCTCCAGTGACGAAGTACGCGCGCGGCTGGCCGAACATTTCACCCTGATCGAATCGACCGAGTCGTCCCAGGGCCCGGCGCGCTACTGGCGCCTGGCAGAAGCGCCGAGCACCCGTGTCGGCTTCATCTCGCCGCACAGCCACAACTTCTGCGCCACCTGCAACCGTGTGCGCCTGACCGTCGAAGGCCGGCTGTTGTTGTGCCTGGGCAATGAACATTCGATGGACCTCAAACAGGTGCTGCGTGCCCACCCGGGTGATGCCGAGCGGCTGGAAAAAGCCATCCGCGATTCGCTGCACCTCAAGCCCTATCGCCATCATTTCGAGGTCGGTGGCGATGTGCAGATCCTGCGCTTCATGAACATGACCGGCGGCTGACCCGCCGTCTCTGGATCGCCATGATCGTCCACTCCCGCCCCGACGTGTTGCGCGTGCTGTTCACCCTCAAGGGTTCGATCGTCAAGCGCATTGCCTTGCGCTGCCTGACGGTCACCTTGCTCGCCGCCCTGATCGTGCTGGTCGAACGCCACTTCCCGGCGTTTTTCTACCCCGTCAGCGCTACCCCCTTCACGCTGCTTGGCCTGTCGCTGTCGATCTTCATGAGCTTTCGCAACAACGCCTGTTACGACCGTTGGTGGGAGGGGCGCAAGGCCTGGGGGAAGATGATCATCGAGGCCCGCTCGTTCATACGTGAAAGCGGGGTGATCACCGATGAAAAGCTGCGCGCCGAGTTGCTGCGCAGCCTGTGCGGCTTTGCCCATGCGCTCAATGCCCGGTTGCGCAATGAGGATGAAGTGGCCGCCGCCCGGCCGTGGCTGGCCAACCCCGCTGCGATCCGTCCGCACAATGTCTGCGACGGTATCTTGCAAGAGGTTGGCGCCCACTGCTCACGCCTGGCCGAGCAGCGGCACATCAGTGAATGGCGCTACAGCCTGTTGGAACAACGCCTGGTCGGGCTGTCGGAGGTGCAGGCCACCTGCGAGCGGATCAAGGGCACACCGCTGCCCTTCCCCTATACCCTGCTGCTGCACCGCACCATCTACATCTTCTGCCTGCTGCTGCCGTTCGCCCTGGCCGAGCCGCTGGGCTGGCTGGCGCCGCTGTTCACCACCATCGTGGGGTACACCTTCTTCGGGCTGGATGCCATCGGCAATGAACTGGAAGACCCGTTCGGGCGAGACGAGAACGACCTGCCGACCGATGCCATGGTGCGCACGGTCGAGCGGGATGTGCTGGGGGCCTTGGGCGTGGAGCCGCTGCCACCGGCGTTGCAGCCAGTGGAGCATGTGCTGAGCTGACTGGCCCTATCGCCGGGGCTGTTCAACCGCGCGTTGTGCAGGGCGCGGTGGGCTTGAGGTGCTTCACAAAATTACAAGGCTGGTGCCGCGCATCCAGCTGCTCTGCCAGGATGCCTTCCCACGCCGTGCGGCAGGCACCGGTAGAACCTGGCAGGCAACACACCAGGGTGCCATTGGCCATCCCGGCCGAGGCGCGGCTCTGCAAGGTCGAGCTACCGACATCGAGAATCGACAACGCCCGGAACAGCTCGCCGAAACCGTCGATACGCCGATCGAACAGGCACTCCACCGCTTCGGGTGTGCTGTCCCGGCCGGTGAAGCCGGTGCCGCCGGTGATCAGCACCACCTGCACCTGGTCATCGGCAATCCAGGTGGCCACCTGGGCGCGGACCTTGTACAGGTCGTCCTTGAGCAGCGCGCGCGCCACCAGGCGATGGCCGACCTGCACCGGGCGGCTGGCGAGCAGCTCACCGGAGGTGTCGTTGTCGTAGGTGCGGGTGTCGCTGACCGTCAGAACGGCGATATTGAGCGGAACGAAGACCGCATCGGGTTGAACACGCACAGTGAAGCTCCTTGTAGGGCAGGCTCGTTACGCTAGAGACATGACCAGAGCGCGTCCAATCGATATGCCGTACCGCCCGATCAATGACATCTATCGCTGACTTGGTTAAGGTCAGCACACCAAGGCCCCAGGCACTCCCATGGACATCAAGCAGCTCAAGTTTCTCATCGCCCTCGACCAGACCCGCCACTTCGGCCAGGCCGCGGCGCTGTGCCATATCACCCAGCCGACCCTGTCCATGCGCCTGCGCAACCTGGAGGACGAACTGGACCTGGTGCTGGTCAAGCGCGGCCAACGCTTCGAGGGCTTCACCGAAGCCGGCGAGCGCATCCTGGCCTGGGCCCGCACCCTGCTCGCCGCCCATGATGGCCTGCAGGCCGAGGCGGCCAGTTGCCGTGGCCAAGTGGTTGGTAGCCTGCGCTTGGGCACAGTACCGTTGGCCAGCTTCAACCCCATGCAGTTGCTGCTGCCGCTGCGCGAAAAATACCCGGAGCTGCAGTTTCAGCTCAGCTCCCACAGCACCGAACAGATCATGGATGGCCTGAGCCGCAACCAGCTCGATTTGGGGATCTGCTATCTGGACCAGGTCAACGCCAACTTCTTCGAGGTGATCGAACTGGGCACCACCACCATGGGCCTGCTGCACGATACCCGGCATTTCCAGTTCGAGGCCGACACCTTGCGCTGGGAGGACCTGGGCGAAATCCCTCTGGGCCTGCTGAGCAAGGGGATGCACTACCGTCAGTCGCTCGACCTGAGCTTTCGCAGCCGCAGCCTGGAACCCAATGCCGTGCTGGAAAGCGACTCGAGCTTCCAGTTGGTCCAAGCCATCAATACCGGGGTGTGCTGCGCAATCATGCCGCTCGATTGCGGGTTGGAAGACCTGAGCGAGCACATGCGCATCGTCCCGATCACCGACGCCAGCATTCACAGCCCCGTCGGCCTGCTGCTGCGCCGTAGCGAGCCGCGCTCGGCCATTGCCGAACAGTGCTTTGACGAGGCCCGCACCCTGTTTCAACCCTCCTGAGCCGCAGTCGCCTGGCGGTACTGGCGCGGGGTGAAACCGGTGAGTTGCTTGAACTGCCGGCTGAAGGCGCTGTGGTCGGTGTAGCCGCACTGCAGCGCCACTTCGGTGATCGGCAAGTCGCTGTGCAGCAGCCGATGGGCATGTTCCAGCCGCGCCTTGTGAATCATTTGCCGGGGTGTGAGATGGAACACACGCTTGCAGTAACGCTCCAGTTGCGCGACGGAAATGCCGGCAATGCGGGTCAGCTCACCCAGGCTGATCGGCTGGTGAAAGTGCTTGCGAATGTGCTCGTCCACCGCGGCCAGGCGTTGATAGGCGGGGTGGCTGTCGGCGGCTGATTGCAGGTCGACCGAAATGCCGACCAAGCCCAGGATCTCGCCCGCCTGGTTGTACAGCGGGCGCTTGTGGGTCAGGCACCAGCCTGGTTCACGGCTGCCGTACAGGTGCAACTCAAGCTGGTCTTCCAGCACCAGCCCATCCTTGAGCACGCGGCGGTCCTGCTCGGTATAGCCGGGGCCCAGTTGCGCCGGGAAGACTTCGGCGCTGGTCTTGCCCAACAGTGGCTGCAGGCGCTTGAGGCCGCAGCGCTGGACCAGGGTGTTGTTGGCCAGCACATAGCGGGCATCCGGATCCTTGATGAAGATCGCGGCGTTGGGGATGGCATCGAGGATCGGCAGCAGCAGGGATACCCCCGCGAGCAGGTCCTGCAGGCTAGCGGGGCGATGCTGGTCGAGGTTCTGGTACAGGGCTGCCAGTGTGGCGTCGGCCATCATTCAACTCTCTGGTAGGGGCACCGGCGCCATCGCCGGCAAAACTCTCAAGCCCTTGAACAACAGGGCCTCCAGCCTATCCAGCCTGGCGAGCGGCGCGCCAGCCTTTTCTGCGATTGTGCCGATTTCGTCATCCCCCCTGCAGAAAACCATCAAGAACCGTAGCCCCGTTCGGTCCACTCTATGCCCCACGCAAGCCGTCCAAGACCTATAAGAGCGCGGCCCCAGAAGCCGCACCTGGTGACATCAGACCTGCCTATCCAAAACCTACAAAAAGGCGCCCCCATGTCAGGCAAATTCAAGAAACAGCTGTCCTTGCTGGACCTCACGTTCATCGGCCTCGGCGCCATCTTCGGCTCCGGCTGGCTGTTCGCCGCCAGCCACGTCTCGGCCATTGCCGGGCCGGCCGGCATCCTCTCCTGGTTCCTCGGCGGCTTCGCCGTACTGCTACTGGGCATCGTTTACTGCGAGCTCGGCGCCGCGCTGCCACGCGCCGGGGGTGTGGTGCGCTACCCGGTGTACTCGCACGGCCCACTGCTCGGCTACCTGATGGGGTTCATCACCCTGATCGCCTTCTCTAGCCTGATCGCCATCGAAGTGGTCGCCTCTCGCCAGTACGCGGCGGCCTGGTTCCCCGGGCTGACCGAGGCCGGCTCCAGTGTCCCCACCGTGCTCGGCTGGTTGGTGCAGTTTGCCCTGCTGGGGCTGTTCTTCTTCCTGAACTACCGCAGCGTCAAGACCTTCGCCAAGGCCAACAACCTGGTCAGCGTGTTCAAGTTCATCGTGCCGCTGCTGGTGATCGGCGTGCTGTTCAGCTTCTTCAAGCCAGAGAACTTCGAGGTCCAGGGCTTCGCCCCATTCGGCATGTCCGGGGTGGAAATGGCTGTGTCGGCTGGCGGCATCATCTTCGCTTACCTGGGCCTGACACCGATCATCTCGGTGGCAAGCGAAGTCAAAAACCCACAGCGCACCATCCCCATCGCGCTGATCCTCTCCGTGCTGCTGTCCACCGCGATCTATGCGCTGTTGCAACTGGCCTTCCTCGGCAGCGTGCCAACCGAAATGCTGAGTGACGGCTGGGCTGCGGTGACCAAGGAACTGGCCTTGCCCTACCGCGACATCGCCCTGGCACTGGGCGTAGGCTGGCTGGCCTACCTGGTGGTGGCCGATGCGGTGATCTCCCCCAGCGGCTGCGGCAACATCTACATGAATGCCACGCCGCGTGTGGTCTACGGCTGGGCCCAGACCGGCACCTTCTTCAAGTACTTCACCCGTATCGATGCAGAATCCGGCATCCCGCGCCCGGCCCTGTGGTTGACCTTCGGCCTGTCGGTGTTCTGGACCCTGCCGTTCCCCTCGTGGGAAGCGCTGATCAACGTGGTATCCGCTGCCCTGGTCTTGAGCTACGCCGTGGCCCCGGTCACCGTTGCCGCCCTGCGCCGCAATGCGCCACAGATGCCGCGCCCGTTCCGGGTCAAGGGCATGGCCGTACTCGGCCCGCTGTCTTTCATCATCGCCGCGCTGATCGTGTACTGGTCGGGCTGGAACACCGTGTCGTGGCTGCTGGCCCTGCAGATCGTGATGTTCGTGCTGTACCTGCTGTGTGCTCGTTTCGTCCCTACCCAGCACCTGTCGCTGGCCCAGCAGGTGCGCTCCAGCGCCTGGCTGATCGGCTTTTACGCGGTGACCATCCTGCTGTCCTGGCTTGGCAGTTTCGGCGGCCTGGGTGTGATCGGCCACCCGTTTGACACTGTAGTCGTCGCGGCTTGCGCGCTGGGCATCTACTACTGGGGCGCCGCGACTGGCGTGCCTGCCCACCTTGTGCGCCTGGAAGGTGAAGACGAAAGCGAAGCCAGCGCTGACACCGCTACCTGCAACCCTGCTGCCGTCGCTTCCTGATCTTTTACGCAAGGGACAAGCCATGAAACAGATTCACGTCATCGACTCTCACACTGGCGGCGAACCGACCCGCCTGGTGATGAAGGGTTTCCCGCCACTGCACGGCCGCAGCATGGCCGAACAGCGCGACGAACTGCGCGAGCTGCACGACCCATGGCGCCGCGCCTGCCTGCTGGAGCCACGTGGCAACGATGTACTGGTCGGCGCGCTGTACTGCCCACCGGTTTCGGCCGACGCGACCTGCGGGGTGATCTTCTTCAACAACGCCGGCTACCTGAACATGTGCGGCCACGGCACCATCGGCCTGGTCGCCTCGTTGCAGCACCTGGGCCTGATCGCACCGGGCGTGCACACGATCGACACCCCGGTCGGCCAGGTCAGCGCGACCCTGCATGAAGACGGCGCCATCACCATCGGTAACGTGCCGTCCTACCGCTATCGCCAGCAGGTTGCAGTGGACGTGCCCGGCCATGGCCTGGTACGCGGCGACATCGCCTGGGGCGGCAACTGGTTCTTCCTCGTTTCCGAACACGGCCAACGTATCGAGCTGGACAACCGTGAGGCCCTGACCGAGTACACCTGGGCCATGCTCAAGGCACTCGAACAGCAGGGCATCACCGGTGAAAACGGCGCAGCCATCGACCACGTCGAGCTGTTCGCCGAGGACGCCAACGCCGACAGCCGCAACTTCGTGATGTGCCCCGGTAAAGCCTACGACCGCTCGCCCTGCGGCACCGGCACCAGCGCCAAGCTGGCCTGCCTGGCCGCCGACGGCAAGCTTGGCGAAGGCCAGACCTGGGTCCAAGCCAGCATCACCGGTAGCCAGTTCCATGCCCGTTACGAGCGCGACGGCGAGCGCATTCGCCCGTTCATCACCGGCCGCGCCTACATGACCGCCGACAGCACGCTGCTGATCGACGAACAAGACCCCTTCGCCTGGGGCATCTGAGCCCCGACGTTTTCGCCCCCTTTCGCCAGGAGTAACAACAATGACTGATAGCATTTTCACCGGCACCATGCCCGCCCTGATGACCCCGTGCACCGCCGCGCGCAAACCGGACTTCGACGCCTTGGTGCGCAAAGGCCGCGAGCTGATCGAGGCCGGCATGAGCGCCGTGGTGTACTGCGGTTCGATGGGCGACTGGCCACTGCTCACCGAAGCCGAGCGCCAGGAGGGTGTGGCCCGCCTGGTGGCCGCCGGCATCCCGACCATCGTCGGCACCGGCGCGGTGAACACCCGTGAAGCGGTCTCTCATGCCGCTCACGCGGCCAAGGTCGGTGCCGCCGGCCTGATGGTCATCCCCCGTGTGCTAAGCCGCGGTGCCTCGCTGATCGCCCAGAAGCACCACTTTTCGGCCATCCTCGCTGCCGCACCCAAGCTGCCAGCGGTGATCTACAACAGCCCCTACTATGGCTTTGCTACACGCGCCGACCTGTTCTTCGAGCTGCGCCGCGAATACCCGAACCTGATCGGCTTCAAAGAGTTCGGCGGTGGTGCCGACCTGCGCTACGCCGCCGAGCACATCACCTCCAAGGATGACGACGTGACCCTGATGGTGGGTGTGGACACCCAAGTGGTGCATGGCTTCGTCAACTGCAACGCCACCGGCGCCATTACCGGCATCGGTAACGCCCTGCCGCGTGAGGTGCTGCACCTGGTAAGCCTGAGCAAGCAGGCGGCCAAGGGCGATGCGCAGGCCCGTCGCCTGGCCCGCGAGCTGGAAGCGGCGCTGGCGGTGCTGTCGTCGTTCGATGAAGGCTGCGACCTGGTGCTGTATTACAAGCACCTGATGGTGCTGAACGGCGATAGCGAGTACAGCCTGCACTTCAACGAATCCGATGTGCTGACCGACGCTCAGCGCAACTATGCCGAACAGCAGTACGCGCTGTTCCGCAACTGGTATGCGAGCTGGTCGGCCGAACAGAACATCGCCTGAGCCGCCGGTGCTTTCCTTGTGGGAGCGGCCGTGCCCGCCCCCACGACGTCCTTGATACCCGAATCTGATTTCCAAGGAGGCTACATGCCCCTCACAGGCAACCTGCTGATCGGCCAAACGCCGGTAACCGGCAGCCGCGAAGCCATCCGCGCCATCGCCCCGGCCACCGGCCAGGCGCTGGAGCCGGCCTACCTGGGCGCCAGCGATGAGCACGTGGCCCAGGCCTGCGCCCAGGCCTGGGCGGCGTTCGATGCGTACCGCGAAACCACGCTCGAACAACGGGCACAGTTTCTCGAAACCATCGCCACGCAGATCGAAGCGCTGGGCGAGCCCCTGATCGACCGCGCGGTGGCCGAGAGCGGCCTGCCGAAAGCGCGCATCCAGGGCGAGCGGGGCCGCACCTGTACCCAGTTGCGCACCTTCGCCCGTGTAGTGCGGGCCGGTGAATGGCTGGATGTGCGCGTCGACAGCGCCCTACCAGAACGCCAGCCCTTGCCGCGCGCCGACCTGCGCCAGCGCCAGGTCGCCCTTGGGCCGGTAGCCGTGTTCGGTGCCAGCAATTTCCCGCTGGCCTTCTCGGTGGCCGGTGGCGACACCGCCTCGGCGTTGGCTGCCGGCTGCCCAGTGGTGGTCAAGGCCCATAGCGCCCACCCTGGTACCAGCGAACTGGTTGGCCAGGCAGTGGCGCAAGCGGTGCAGCTGTGCGATTTGCCGGCCGGCGTATTTTCGCTGTTGTATGGCTGCGGCCATGAAGTCGGCGTTACGCTGGTCAGCGACCCACGCATCAAAGCCGTTGGTTTTACCGGCTCTCGCAGCGGTGGTATCGCGCTGTGCAAGGTGGCCCAGGCACGCCCGGAACCGATCCCGGTGTACGCCGAAATGAACTCGATCAACCCGGTGTTCCTGTTCGAGGCCGCCCTGCAGGCCCGCGCCGAGGCGCTGGCACAAGGCTTCGTCGCCTCACTGACCCAAGGTGCCGGCCAGTTCTGCACCAACCCCGGCCTGGTGATCGCCCGCCAAGGGCCGGCGTTACAGCGGTTCATCGACGCGGCAAGCGAACACGTTGGCCAGGCCGCTGGGCAAACCATGCTCACACCGGGCATCTTCAGTGCTTACCAAGCCGGTATCGGTGGCATGGCGGAAAACGCCAATGCCCAGGTTGCGGCCAGTGGTCAGGCTGGACAAGGCCCTAACCAATGCCAGGCGCAGTTGTTCGTGACCGAGGCCGAAGCCTTCCTGGCCGACCCAACCTTGCAGGCCGAGGTGTTCGGCCCATCGTCACTGGTGGTGGCCTGCGCGAGCGATGAACAGGTACGTCAGGTGGCTGAGCATCTGGAGGGCCAATTGACCGCGACCTTACAACTGGACGATGCCGACATCGACCGCGCCCGCGCGCTGTTGCCAACCCTTGAACGCAAGGCCGGGCGCATTCTGGTCAATGGCTGGCCGACCGGTGTCGAGGTGTGCGATGCCATGGTCCACGGCGGGCCGTTCCCGGCCACCTCCGATGCCCGCACCACCTCGGTGGGCACGGCGGCGATCCTGCGCTTCCTGCGCCCGGTGTGCTACCAGGACTTCCCCGATGCGCTGCTGCCGCCGGCGTTGAAACACGGTAACCCGCTGCAGCTGCGGCGCCTGCTCGACGGCACCCGGGAAGGCTGAACATGGTCGACACCTCTGAAGCCGATATCGCCGTGGTCGGCGCCGGCATTGTCGGCGTCGCCTGCGCCCTGCAACTGGCCCGCCAGGGGCGCCAGGTAGTGCTGTTCGACCGCCAACCGCCCGGCCACGGAGCCTCGTACGGCAACGCCGGGCACCTGGCCACCGAGCAGGTGTTCCCCATCGCCGACCTATCGATACTCAAGCGCCTGCCACGCATGCTGCTGGACCCGATGGGCCCACTGCGGTTGGACTGGAAATACCTGCCCAAGGCCCTGCCCTGGTTCGCCCGCCTGCTGCTCAACCTGCGCCCGGAGCCCTTCCAGCGCAGCGTAGCCGGCATCCGTACGTTGAACGAAGGCAGTCTCGCCGCCTGGCAGCGTTTGCTCGGCTCCATCGGCCGCAGCGAGCTGTTCAAGGAAGACGGCTCGTTATTGGTGTTCGAGCGCGCCGATTCGCGCTCGGCTCTGGAGGCGTTGTTGGCCCGGATGCAGCAACAGGCGGTGCCGGCCGAATTCTGGTCAGCCGACACGGTGCGCGCTGCTGCGCCGGAGTTGACCCCGTCCATCCTCGGTGGCTTGTTTTTCCCCCGTACCGGGCATTTCATCGACCCTTACCGTGTGGTCATTGAGGTGTTCGAAGCCGCCAAGGCGGCTGGCGTACGCTTCGTCCAGGCGCAGATCGATGGCGGGCAACTCAATGGCAATGGCGTGCAGCTCAACAGCGTTCAGGGTACGTTCCACGCGCGCCAGGTGCTGATCAGTTGCGGCGCGCACTCAGCGCAACTGACCACGGCTCTGACCGGCATAAGCGTCCCGCTGGATACCGAGCGTGGCTATCACCTGATGCTGCCTGGCGAGCACCAGCGCTTGCCATTCGCCGTCACCTCGCTGGAGCGCAAGTTCATCATGACGCCGATGGCCGAGGGCTTGCGCCTGGCTGGCACGGTGGAGTTCGCCGGGCTTGATGCACCGCCCAGCATGCAGCGGGCGTGGCAGTTGCACCGCTTGAGCAAGGGTTTGTTCCAGCGCGAATTGAATGCCGAAGGCGCGACGCCGTGGATGGGTTTTCGGCCTTCGCTGCCGGATTCGCTGCCGGTGATCGACCGGGTGTGTGATGGGCGCGTGCTGCTAGCGTTTGGGCATCAGCACCTGGGCTTGACCCAGGCGGCGGTGACAGCGGAATGGGTGGGTGGGTTGGCTGAAGGGGAGCCTCGGGCCGAGTTGAAGCGTTACCGGCTGGATCGGTTTTGAGACGGGGCCGCTGTGCGGCCCAATCGCCGGCAAGCCGGCTCCCACAGAATGGACTGCCCCCAAGAAGTTGGACACCAATTGTGGGCCGGCAAGCCGGCCCACCGCGACCGCGCAGTTCTTCAAGTCAGCGCTTTACCTGTGTGAGCAACGGTCTTACCCATTTCTAAAAGCCGGCGCAATCCAAGTGGGAGCCGGCTTGCCGGCGATTGGGCTGCGCAGCAGCCCCTGCAGCAATCAGCGATAACGCTCAAGCCAGTGCGCGTAAGGCGCAGGCAACGTCCACGAAGCTTTGTCGACGCCCAGTTCCTTGGCCGCGAAATATGCCCAGTGCGGGTCGGCCAGGTGCGCACGCCCCACCGACACCAGGTCGAGCTGACTGGCCTTCAACGCCCCTTCCGCCAACTGCGGCGTACCGAAGCCCCACGCCGAAGTCACTGGCAAACCCGCCTCACGACGCACACGTTCAGCGATCGGCCCCATAAAGGCCGGGCCCCATGGAATGTTGGTTTCCGGGATGGTGAAGCCAACGCTGACACTGAGCAGGTCCAGACCACCAGCCTTGAACAGCCGGGCCAACTCGATGGACTCCTCCAGCGTCTGCTCGTCACGGCCGTCGTATTCCAGCACGCCAAAGCGGGCGGTCAACGGCAGGTTTTCCGGCCACACCTCGCGCACGGCTGCCAGGGTTTCCAGCAGGAAGCGGCTGCGGTTCTCGAAGTTGCCACCGTAAGCATCGGTGCGCTGGTTGGAGTGCTCGGAGAAGAAGCTCTGCCCCAGGTACCCGTGAGCGAAGTGCAGCTCGATCCATTCAAAGCCTGCATCACGCGCCCGGCGTGCCGCATCGACGAAGTCCTGCTTGACCCGGGCAATGTCGTCCAAGGTCATTTCACGTGGCACTTTCGGCAGGTTGGCGCCGAAAGCGATGGCCGACGGGGCGATGGTGGCCCAGCCTCGCGCGTCATCCGCAGCGATATGGTCGTCACCTTCCCACGGGCGGTTGGCACTGGCCTTGCGCCCCGCGTGGGCAATCTGGATGCCCGGCACCGAGCCTGCCGCCTTGATCGCCTGCACCACCGGCACGAAGGCCTGGGCATGGGCGTCGCTCCAGATACCGGCACAACCAGGGGTGATGCGCCCTTCTGGCGCCACCGCAGTGGCTTCGACCACCAGCAGGCCGGCGCCACCACGGGCCAGGCCAGCATAATGCACCTGATGCCAATCGTTGATGACACCGTCCTCGGCCATGTACTGGCACATCGGCGGAATGGCGATGCGGTTACGCAAGGTCACGTCTTTGAGGGTATAGGGTTCGAACAGTGCAGACATGGAAAACTCCGGGGTCATCTGAATACGATAGTTCGATCATAATCGAACTATGGCAATTAATGAAACCCCCGTTATCATGACGCCCATGCGAGCCTACAAACATCCCACCGCTGAAGACCTGATCCTCGAGCGCCTGCTGTATGCGCTGAGCGACCCTGTACGTATGGAAATCGTGCGCCACCTGGCCGGCGTGGCGGAAGCCAGCTGCGGCGAGCTGGACGGTGGCCGGCCGAAGTCCAGCATGTCCCATCATTTTCGTGTGCTGCGCGATGCGGGGCTGGTGCAGACACGCAATGTCGGCACCACGCATATGAACTCACTGCGCAGCGAAATGCTCGAGGCACGCTTCCCCGGTTTGCTGGAGTGCATTTTGCGTCAGCGCTGAGCCAAGGCTGACAGCGCGGCCGGAACAGGCAAAAAAAAACCACGAGGTCTCCCCCGTGGCTTTTCGTTCACAAACACTAACGCTTACAGCGCCATGTCGTTCTCTGGCTTGCTTTCAACCGGCTGGCTCGCGCCTGTGCTGGTTTCGACGCTCTGGTCGATGACCGGCGGCTTCTGCAGTTGCAGGACTTCAGCGGTGTAGTTCCACTCTTTCTGCGTGGCCGCTGCCGAATCGTTGAGCTTGGTGCCGTAGCTCGGCACGATCTCTTTGATCTTGGCTTGCCATTGCGGGGTGGCGACTTTGTCTTTGAACACGGTTTCCAGCACGTGCAGCATGATCGGCGCAGCGGTCGAGGCACCTGGCGATGCGCCCAGCAAGCCGGCGATGGTGCGGTCTTGCGAGGCCACCACTTCGGTACCCAGCTTGAGCACGCCGCCCTTGTCGGCGTCACGCTTGATGATCTGCACGCGCTGACCGGCCTGCCACAGCTTCCAGTCTTCCTTCTTGGCGTTCGGGAAGTAGGTGCGCAGCGCTTCGAAGCGGTCGTCGTCCGACAGCATCAGCTGGCCAGCGAGGTACTCGACCAGCGGGTACTGATCGATGCCGACCTTGGTCATCGGCCACACGTTGTGCATCGTGGTGCTGCTGAGCAGGTCCAGGTACGAACCGTTCTTCAGGAACTTGGTCGAGAAGGTGGCGAATGGCCCGAACAGGATCACGCGCTTGCCGTCCAGCACACGCGTGTCCAGGTGTGGTACCGACATGGGTGGCGCGCCCGTCGAGGCGATGCCATAGGCCTTGGCCATGTGCTGCATGGCGATGGTCGGGTTCTCGGTCACCAGGAACGAACCGCCGACCGGGAAGCCTGCGTATTCCTTGGCTTCAGGAATGCCCGATTTCTGCAGCAACTTCAGCGCGCCGCCGCCGGCACCGATGAACAGGAACTTGGCGTCGGTGGCCGACTCGGTTCCGTCCTTCAGGTTCTTGTACTCGACGTGCCAGGAGCCGTCCTCGTTGCGGGTGATGTCCTGGACTTCGCTGGACAGCTTCAAGGTGAAGTTGTCCTGGGTCTTCAGGTGGCCGACGAACTGGCGGGTGATCTCGCCGAAGTTGACGTCGGTGCCCAATGGCGTCCAGGTCACGGCCAGCTTCTGGTTCGGGTCGCGGCCTTCCATCATCAGCGGGACCCACTTGGCGATCTGCGCGTGGTCCTCCGAATACTCCATCGAGCGGAACAGCGGGCTCGCCTGCAGCGCGTCATAACGCTTCTTGAGGAACTTGATGTTGTCATCGCCCCACACGAAGCTCATGTGCGGAGTGGTGTTGATGAACGAATGCGGGTTCTTCAGCACGCCCTGACGGACCTGCCACGACCAGAACTGGCGGGAGATCTGGAAGGCTTCGTTGATTTCGATGGCCTTGGAGATGTTGACGTTGCCGTCTTTGTCTTCCGGGGTGTAGTTCAGCTCAGCCAGCGCGGAGTGGCCGGTGCCGGCGTTGTTCCAGCCGTTGGAGCTTTCTTCGGCGACGCCATCCAGGCGCTCGACCATTTCCATCGACCAGCTTGGCTCCAGCTCGTGCAGCCACACGGCCAGGGTGGAGCTCATGATGCCGCCGCCGACCAGCAGCACATCGACTTTTTTGGTTTCTGCGGCGTGCGCTTGCATGAAGCTCGCAGCGACAGCCAAACCCAGCAAGGTTTTGCCAGCTTTCTTGAACATTGATCAATTCCAGTCTGTAGAACGGAGGACGGGCCTGTGGCTGGCCCAGGTGCTTCGTGTTCTTGTGCGCAGGCTTTTTGTGATCATTGTTCAGCGGCTTAAAGAACCAGAAAACGACCCAGGCTTTTGTCGTATTGACCGACAGGGCTGAATCGTTTCGCTGATTGTATCTGAAATGCCAGCACAAACAAATTGCGAGCGCGTAAGCAAGGCGGCAGGTTGTCCCAGCGGCAGGTTGTCACGCCAAGCTTGCTGCGGCTGAGGCGGTTTATCGATCGGGCCGCAGCCTGGCGCTCTGTTCCCGGCCCGGCGGGCCCCGCCGCTAGCGGCACATGGCAAGGTCGTGCGATGGGGATTAGTCAGGCATAACGAAAAAGCCCCTGAAAACGCATCGTTTTCAGGGGCTTTTCTACTACATGTATGGCGGAGAGATAGGGATTTGAACCCTAGGTACTGTTGCCAGTACAACGGATTTCGAATCCGTCCCGTTCGACCACTCCGGCATCTCTCCAATGCCGCGCATCATACCAGCGAATTCTGAAAACGCAAACCTTTATTTTCAAAAAAATCGCGTGGTATCAGGCGCTTGCGTGAATGCGCCGCTTACAGCGGCACGCCCAGGCGCTTGGCAACTTCTTCGTAGGCTTCGATCACATCGCCCAGGCCCTGGCGGAAGCGGTCCTTGTCCATCTTCTTGCGGGTTTCTTTGTCCCACAGGCGGCAGCCGTCCGGGCTGAACTCGTCACCCAGGACGATCTGGCCGTGGAATACACCGAACTCCAGCTTGAAGTCGACCAGCAGCAGGCCGGCGTCATCGAACAGTTTGTTCAGTACTTCGTTGACCTTCAGCGAAAGCTTCTTCATCTCTGCCAGCTGCTCGGCAGTGCCCCAGCCGAACGCCACAACGTGGGATTCGTTGATGAACGGGTCGCCCTTCTCGTCGTTCTTCAGGAACAGTTCGAAGGTGGACGGCTCGAGCTTGATGCCCTCCTCCACGCCCAGGCGCTTGACCAGGCTGCCGGCGGCATAGTTACGCACCACGCACTCGACCGGGATCATGTCCAGCTTCTTGACCAGGCACTCGTTGTCGCCCAGCAGCTTATCGAACTGGGTCGGCACGCCGGCTTCTTCGAGCTTCTGCATGATGAAGGCATTGAACTTGTTGTTCACCATGCCTTTACGGTCCAGTTGTTCGATGCGCTTGCCGTCGAACGCCGAGGTGTCGTTACGGAACAGCAGGATCAAGCGGTCGGCGTCGTCGGTCTTGTAAACCGATTTGGCCTTGCCGCGGTAGAGTTCTTCGCGTTTTTCCATGATTGGGCTCCGCTTGCTTGAGTGGGTGGGCTAGGCGATTTCGCGCCAGTCGAGCCCGTGTTCCTGATTCGCCACCTGGAGCCAGTCCGGGTCGCACCCGAGGGTGTCGACGAAGCACTGGCGGGCCAGATGTGGCAGGTTGTTCTTGCTGCTGAGGTGGGCCAGCACCAGGTGCTGCAGGTTGCTCCACCCCAACTCGTCCACCAGGCGCGCGGCCTGGTGGTTGTTCAAATGTCCTTGCATGCCGCCGACCCGCTGCTTGAGGAAGTACGGGTAGTGCCCGCGCGCCAGCATGTCGCGGCAATGATTGGCCTCGATCAGCAGTGCATCCAGGCCCTGATAGCGCTCAAGCAACAACGCGTCGTACGACCCCAGGTCGGTGAGCATGCCAAAGCGACGGCGACCGTCACTGATGACGTACTGCAGCGGCTCATAGGCATCATGCTCGACCCGCGCCGCACTCACCTGCAGGCTGCCGATATGCATGCTGTCGCCACAAGCAAGAAAACCGGCCGCCTCCACCGGCTTGCGCATGCCGCGCAATGTGCCCTGGCTGAGGTAGACCGGTACATTGTAGCGCCGTGACAGCAACCCCACCCCATGCACATGGTCGGCATGTTCGTGGGTGACCAGCACGGCGCTCAGCTGAGACGCCTGCACCCCGAGCAGCGCCAGGCGCCGCTCGGTTTCACGCAGTGAAAACCCGCAATCGACCAGGATGAACGTGTCACCACTGGCGATCAGCGTGCCATTTCCCTGGCTGCCGCTTCCCAGTACCGCGAAGCGCACTTAACCCAGGTGGTCCTGAATGGCGCTCAGCACGCGGCGAGCGACATCGGGCGGGGCCACGGTGTTGATGTTCTTCTCGACGGTAACCTGCACGCTTTCGCCAACCTTGCTCAGGCGCACCTGGTAACGCTCGGCGCGGGCCTCAAGCTCTTCCTTGGTTGGCTCGCTGCCAAACATCCGGCTGAAGAAGCCCGGCTGGTTCTGCTTGTCGTCGGGCTTCTCGGACAGGTTGATGTAGTACAGGCCCAGGCTGCGGTTGATGTCTTCCACACGCCATTGACCGCCCTGCTCCAGGGCACGCCCCACACCGGACCAGGCGCGGTCCAGGTCGGCGCCGAGGAACAGCACCGGGTTGCCGCTACCGTCTTCACTCAGGCTGACGCGGCTCGGCGCATCGAAGTCGCGCGCAGCCAGCAAGGACACCGAACCGCCCTTCTCGGCGCTGCGGTTCATGCTGGCGAGCATTTCGTCGACCAGCAGCGCATCGGCGGCCGTGTTGCTGGACGTGGACGGGAACTCAGGCTCGGCAGTGCTGCCCGCCGGGCGCTCGATACTGACGACATACACCTCGGAGGTGTTGCGTTGTACGCCAGGCTCCATGCGCACACGCACGCGCACCTCGCTGTCGCCACTGCTGGTGGTGCTCGCCAGACGCTGGCCGAGCGATGCCGACAGTTCGTCGAAACGCTGCCAGGTGGTTGTGAATTCGCCGGTCTGCGGGCGCTCTTCGGCAATGCGGAAGCCATTGTCTTCGAAGAACTGATGCGCTACCGGCCAGACTTCGGCCGGGGAACGCTGGGCCAGCACCCAACGGCTGCTGCCGCTGCGCTGCAGGCTGAAATCGGTGACGTCGGCGCCAGCCGACAGCGGTTGCGGACGCGGCACTTCGAACTCGCCCTTGGCGGTATCGTCGGCGACGTTGCGCGGGATCGGCAGCAGCGGGTCAAGGCGCTTGACGTTGCTGACGTCCTGGGGGAGCTGCATCGGTGCAGTCGGGTGCGCCTGCAGGTAATCGCTGCCGCGGTCGCGGAAATAGCCATCCTCGCCCCACAGCCAGCCACACCCACTGGTGCTGGAAATGATCAGGGCGAGCGCGGAAAGACCAGCCAATCGCTTCATGCGGTGTACTTCCTCGATTAAACCAGTACGCCGGACTGGCGCAAGGCAGTACGGACTTTTTCGTGACAACCTTCGCTCAGCCAGGTCAGTGGCAGGCGAATGCCTTTTTGCATCAGGCCCATTTCGACGAGCGCGTATTTCACCGGAATCGGGTTGGCTTCGCAGAACAGGTCTTTGTGCAGCGGCATGAGTTTTTCGTTGATCGCGCGGGCCTTCTCGGCATCGCCCGCAAGGGCAGCCTCGCACAGGTCGGCCATTTCGCGCGGGGCGACGTTGGCAGTGACCGAAATATTGCCTTTGCCACCCAGCAGGATCAGCTCGACGGCAGTCGGGTCGTCGCCGGACATGACGATGAAGTCCTCGCTGACGCCATCGAGGATGGCCTTGGCACGGGCCAGGTCGCCCGTGGCTTCCTTGATGCCGATGATGTTGGGCACGGTCGACAGACGGATCACGGTCTCGGCCTGCATGTCGCAGGAGGTGCGGCCGGGTACGTTGTAGAGGATCTGCGGAATGTCGACGGCTTCGGCGATGTGCTTGAAGTGCAGGTACAGGCCTTCCTGGGTCGGCTTGTTGTAGTACGGCACCACCAGCAGGCAGGCGTCGGCGCCGGCATCCTTGGCGTTCTGGGTCAGGTGCATGGCTTCGGACGTGGAGTTGGCACCGGTGCCGGCGATGACCGGAATGCGGCCAGCCACCCGCTTGACCACGAATTCGATGACCTCGATGTGTTCTTCGACGCTCAGGGTGGCTGACTCGCCGGTAGTGCCGACGGCGACGATCGCGTGAGTGCCGTTTTCCAGGTGGAAGTCTACAAGTTTGCCGAGGCTGCCCCAATCAAGACGCCCTTGTGCATCCATGGGTGTGACCAATGCCACCATACTGCCCGCAATCATGTAAACGCTCCTGCCGGAAAAAGAGAGCGGTAATGGTACTGGGGGCATCGGCCTTGCACAAGCGAAGCAGGCGGGTGGAGCATTCCCCTCGGCGCCTTATTTCGCTACCCTTGACCCTTTGATCGGTGCAGCGCGGCCCGCCGGGCCGTCGACCTTGCTCCCCGGCCAGCGTCCACGTCCTCGCATGCGAGCCCCGGGCCCTGCCGACAGGAGGCTTTCGCCCGTCCTGTGCCGACCGCTCATCGCTTTAGGAATGCTGCATGTCCACCCCCACCGTCCGCGAACAATTCCTTGTCATCAGTGCCCTGGGCCCCAACCCCATGGAGCTGGCCAACGTCCTCAGCCGCGCTGCCTTCGAGAACCGCTGCGCGGTCGTCACCTCGCGCCTGAGCCGCCATGGCGAGACCAGCGCCCTGGTATTGCAGGTCGGTGGCAGCTGGGACGCCCTGGCACGCCTTGAGTCCACCCTCCCCGGCCTGGGCAAGAAACACGGCCTGACCCTCGACGTGGTGCGCAGCGCCGACCAGGAAGTGCGCCCGCAGGCCCTGCCGTATGTGGCCTATGTCAGTGCGGCCTACCGCCCGGACATCATCAACGAGCTGTGCCAGTTCTTCCTCGACCACCGTGTCGAGCTCGAAGCCATGACCTGCGACACCTACCTGGCACCGCAGACCGGCAGCAGCATGCTCAACGCCCAGTTCACCGTGATCCTGCCGGCCGGCACCCAGATCAGCTGGCTGCGCGACCAGTTCCTCGACTTTGCCGACGCCCTCAACCTGGATGCGCTGATCGAGCCTTGGCGCCCACAGAACCCCGTTTAAGGAATGCATCCATGGCAGTAGCACTCGACCAACCCGTCGCCGACTTCCAGGCCCAGGCCACCGGCGGCCAGTCCGTCAGCCTGGCCGAGCTCAAGGGCCGTCAGGTAGTCGTGTATTTCTACCCGAAGGACAGCACCCCAGGCTGCACCACCGAAGGCCAGGACTTCCGCGACCAGCACGCAGCGTTCGAGGCGGCCAACACCGTGGTGTTCGGTGTGTCGCGCGACGGCATCAAGTCGCATGAAAACTTCAAGGCCAAGCAGGGCTTCCCGTTCGAGCTGATCAGCGACAAGGACGAGGCCCTGTGCCAGCTGTTCGACGTGATCAAGCTGAAGAAGCTGTATGGCAAGGAATACATGGGCGTGGACCGCAGCACCTTCCTGATCGACAAGGATGGCGTACTGCGCCAGGAGTGGCGTGGCGTGAAAGTACCAGGCCATGTGGATGCCGTCCTGGCAGCGGCACAGGCGCTGAACCAGCGCTGAGCTGCAAGCTGCAAGCTGCAAGCTGCAAGCTGCGAGCAAAAGCGGATCGCATGGACACCGCTATCTGCTTTTACTTGCAGCTTGCAGCTCGAAGCTTGCCACTTAACCTCACAGCATGGGCGCCACGGCAGGTTCGTGCCGCGGCCAGGCATCGAGCACGGCCTTGATCAGCGTCGCCAGCGGGATGGCGAAGAAGATCCCCCAGAAGCCCCATAGCCCGCCAAACAGCAATACCGCGCAGATGATCGCCACCGGGTGCAGGCTCACTGCCTCTGAGAACAACAGCGGTACCAGCACGTTGCCATCGAGCGCCTGGATGATGGCGTACACCGTCATCAGATAGATGAACTGATCCCCCCAACCCCACTGGAACAATGCGATCAGCGTCACCGGCACGGTCACCACCACCGCCCCTACATAAGGCACCACCACCGATAGGCCTACCAGCAACGCCAGCAACGCCGCGTAGTTGAGGCCCAGGCTGATGAACGCGATGTAGGTGGCAATACCGCAGATCAGAATCTCGATGCCCTTACCGCGGATGTAGTTGGCGATCTGCCGGTTCATCTCATTGCCAACCCGGTTCAGCAAGGTCCGCTGGCGCGGCAGGTAGCCACTGACCCAACGGCCGATCTGCTCCCGGTCCTTGAGAAAGAAGAACACCAGAATCGGCACCAGCACCAGATAGATCATGGCACTGACCAGCAGCGGCAGGCTCGACAGCGAAAAAGACAGCGCCCATTGGCCGAACTTGCCGATCTCGCCACGCACCGATTCGATGGCATGCAGCACCTGCTCGTCAGACACCAGGTGCGGGTAGCGCTCAGGCAGGAGCAGAAGCAGCGACTGCCACTTGCCGAGCATGCCCGGTAACTCGTTGAACAACGTGATCAACTGATGCCACAGCAACGGCACCAGCACCAGCAGGAACACCGCCAGCGCGCTCATAAACAGAGCGAACACCACCATCACCGCCAGCCGCGTCGGCACCCTAAGGCGCTCCAGGGCATTGACCAGGCCCTGCATCAGAAAAGCCAGCACCATGCCCGCCAGCACCGGCGCAAGCATGCCGCCCAGGGTCAGGACCGCGGTAAAGGCCAGAAACAGCAGGACCGCCAGCACCACAGCCTCCTCATCGGAGAAGTAGCGCTCTATCCAGTCGCGAAGCACTTTGAACATTGACGATCCTTGGTTGGGTCAGGCCTTGCGCAGCCAGTAGGTATAGGTGCCGGCCTCGGCCACTTCATGCAGCAGCGTATGACCGGCCAGCTGGGCAAAAGTGCGGAAGTCGCGCTGGGAGCCTGCGTCGGTCGCAATGACCTTCAGCACCGCGCCACTGGCCAGTCGGTTGAGCTCCATCTTCGCCTTGAGCAGAGGCAGGGGGCAGTTCAGCCCGCTGGCGTCGAGTTCGGCGTCGCAGGTCAGGGTGCTGGTCATCAGGGGGTCTCCAAACGTGGAACAGACGTCTTTGGTAACAGGCTGGCTAGCATACCGCCACTGGTCGCCAACGTGTGAGCCGGCTACAGTAGGGGCTTTGACCCGACGCGAGCTTCGTGCATGAATCTACTGCGCCCTACCCTGTTGACGCTGGCCTGCCTGATGGCCGTTCCCGGCCATGCTAGCGACCTGCCTTCACTGGGCGACGCCAGTTCCGCGATCGTCTCGCCGCAGCAGGAGCACCAGCTCGGGCGTGCCTGGCTCAGCCTGCTGCGTGGCCAGGTCAACCAGCTGAACGACCCCCAGCTCAAGGACTACGTCGAAACCACCGTGTACCGCCTGGCCGAAACCAGCCAGCTGCAGGACCGGCGCCTGGAATTCATCCTCATCGACAGCCGCGAGCTGAACGCCTTCGCCGCCCCGGGTGGTATCGTCGGGGTCAACGGCGGCCTGTTCCTCAACGCCCAGACCGAGGGCGAATACGCCTCGGTACTGGCTCACGAACTGGCGCACTTGTCGCAGCGCCACTTCGCCCGTGGCGTGGAGGCCCAACAACGCATGCAGCTGCCGATGATGGCGGCGCTGCTGGCCGGTATCGTCCTGGCGGCTGGGGGCGCCGGTGATGCCGGCATCGGCATGATTGCCGGCACTCAGGCAGCGGCGATCCAGGAGCAGCGGCGCTTTTCGCGGCAGAACGAGCAGGAAGCCGACCGGGTCGGTATCCAGAACCTGGAAAAGGCCGGTTACGACCCGCGCAACATGCCAACCATGTTCGAGCGCCTGGCGCGCCAGTACCGCTACGACGCCAAACCACCGGAATTCCTCCTGACTCACCCGGTCACCGAATCGCGTATCGCCGACACCCGCAACCGTGCCGAACAGGCCCCCAAGGGCGGCGTCGAGGACAGCCAGCGTTATCAGCTGATCCGCGCCCGCGTGGCCCTCATCTATGAAGGCACACCGGGCCTGGCCGCCAAACGCTTCCGCGCGCAGCTGGATGAAGATCCGAAGCTGGACGCTGCCCGCTATGGCCTGGCCCTGGCGCAGATCAAAGGCGGCCAGCTCAACGAAGCGCGTGAGAACCTGAAGCCACTGCTGGCCAAGGCGCCCAATGACATCACCTATAACCTGGCGCAGATCGACCTGGACATCACCAACAACCGCCTGGCCGATGCGCAGCAGCGGGCGGAGCGCATGCAAGGCCTGTATCCGGGCAACTACCCGCTCAAGCAGGTGCGTGCCGACCTGCTGATCAAGCAGAACAAGCCCGCCGAGGCCGAAAAGGTGCTGAACGACCTGCTCAAGAGCCGCCCGGATGACCCGGATGTCTGGTACGAAATGGCCGAAGTGCGTGGCTTGGCGGGCAATACCATCGGCTTGCACCGGGCGCGGGCAGAGTACTTTACCCTGGTGGGGGACTTTGACCAGGCGATCCAGCAGCTGGATTACGCCAAGCGTCGTGCCGGCAGCAACTTCCCACTGGCATCACAGATCGACCAGCGTCAGCGCGAGATCATGGAGCAGCGGCGCATGGTGCAGGAGATGATGGGGCGGTAAGGGGCTGCTTTCGCAGCCCAATCGCCGGCAAGCCGGCTCCCACAGGGATCGGGCCAGCTTTTAGAAGTTGAGCAAGACAGTGGCTCCCCCAAGGGTCGGATTGGCGTCCAACTTCTTGGGGGCAGTCCATAGCAAGGGCGCCGGCGATTGAACCTCAGGCGTTACCCGACAGCTTCAGCCGAGCCGCCTGGGTAAAGTCAAGCATGCGGTTCAAGGGTTTGATCGCCTTTGGCACCAGCGCCGGGTCGACGAAGATTTCATTAGTCCCCTTGCGCAAGCACTCCAGCACCCGCTCCAGGGTATTCATGGCCATCCACGGGCAGTGCGCGCAGCTGCGGCAGGCCGCGCCGTTACCGGCGGTGGGGGCTTCGACGAATTCCTTGTCCGGGCACAGCTGCTGCATCTTGTAGAAGATGCCGCGGTCGGTGGCGACGATGAAGGTTTTGTTGGGCAGTGTCTGCGCCGCCTTGATCAGCTGGCTGGTGGAACCTACCGCATCGGCCAGCTCGATCACCGCCTCTGGCGACTCCGGGTGCACCAGGATCGCCGCATCGGGGTACAGCGCTTTCATGTCTGCCAGCTGGCGCGACTTGAACTCTTCGTGGACGATGCAGGCACCGTCCCACAGCAGCATGTCGGCACCGGTCTGCTTCTGGATGTAACGGCCCAGGTGCTGGTCCGGGCCCCAGATGATGGTCTCGCCGTTGTCCATCAGGCTTTCGACGATTTCCAGCGCGCAGCTCGAGGTCACGACCCAGTCGGCCCGCGCTTTGACGGCAGCAGAGGTGTTGGCATACACCACCACGGTGCGCTCGGGATGCTGGTCGCAGAAGGCCGAGAACTCTTCGACAGGGCAACCCAGGTCGAGCGAGCAAGTGGCTTCCAGGGTCGGCATCAGCACGCGCTTTTCCGGGGTGAGGATCTTCGCGGTCTCGCCCATGAAACGCACACCGGCGACGACCACCGTCTGGGCAGGGTGGTTCTTGCCGAAACGGGCCATTTCCAGCGAGTCGGACACGCAACCGCCGGTCTCTTCGGCGAGCGCCTGGATAACCGGGTCACAGTAGTAATGGGCAACCAGCACGGCATTTTGCGCCTTGAGCTCGGCAGCAATGGCCGCACGGTATTCGGCCTCCTGCTCGGCTGTCAGCGGGTTGGGCTGCTTGGCGTCGAGGTGGGCCTGAACCAACAGGCGTTCGGATATCTGGGTCATGATCGCTGGACCTGCAGGCGCGCATGCGCGTCAAATCGAGTGTATCACCCGGCCCTGACAGATCGGCTAAGGGCGCCGGACGGCAGGCAAGCCGCCACGGCCCTCTGCGGGCGCGGATTATTATCGGACGCCGAAGGCTACAGACAATCTGGGGATTTCTAAAGCGGTTTTTGTGTGGCCTGCACGGGCCTCATCGCCGGCAAGCCGGCTCCCACCGACTAGTGCACGCCCCGGGCATGCGCACACCAGTGGGGCCCGCTGAACGACTACAGGCTCAAGGCCCGTGCGCACCAGTGGGAGCCGGCTTGCCGGCGATGAGGCCGGTACAGGCTCAATCGATCAGCCCTGCGGCTGCATCGCCGCAAAGTGCGCCGCGAGGATCATGGCGAATTCTTCAACGGTCATCTTCTTGCCATTGAAGTCGACCATGCCATCGACGTAATGCAGGCTAGCCACCACGTCATTACCCTGCACGGTGGCCATGCCGCTCTGCAGCGCCATCAGGCCGACCATCTCACCCGCCTGGCTGGATTGCATGGCGATCGCTTGGGCATCGGTCTGCCCTTCCAGCAACGCCTGCAAGGTCGCCAGGTCACCTATCATCGGTTTGGACAGCGACAGCTTGCTCTTCACCTGAGTGATCAACTGCTTGCTCAACTGGTCAGGCGGCAGGTCGAAAGAGGTGGGGCTGGCGAAATCCATCGCCAGGTTGAACCGGCTCTCACCGTTGGCCGTCTTGAACGAGAGATTCTCCACCGCCACCTGCGGCTTGGATGCCAACAGCTGCTTCAAGTCGCCCTGAAAAGCCGCCTTCTCCTGTTCACCCATCTGGATCTGCGGGATAGGCTGCCCTGCAGCGGCAGCCTGCTCGAACTCCGGCAGATGAGCCTGATACCACTGCGACAGCGACTGGAAGGCCGGAGCGTTGAGCGACTTGATGCTGACCGCCATCTGCCCGCTGCCGACTGCGCGGCCATCCCAATTGATGTCCGCGACCTTGTAATCCACACGACCACCGACGGTGTCGGGGCCATCGAGGTTCTGCACGGCGTGCTGCTCCAGGCCTTTGAGCAGCAGGACCTGCTGCTTGGGCCCCAGCGTCACCTTGGCTTCGGCCAGCAACACATCGACGTTACCGACATAGATCGCATCATGCTGGGTGGCGGCCAGTTCACCGCCGATTTTCAGCCCCTTGAGCTCGAACGTGGCCGGTGGGTGATCCTCCCCAACCATCTTCATTTCGAAACGATCGGCAGCGCCATGGAATTTCGACGCTTTACCTTCACTGTCGCCACTGACCTGCAACTGCATGCCTGAAAAATCGAGGCTAGTGCCGTTGTCTTCGGCCAGCTTGACCGGCGCCAGGAGGATGCTGCCATCGACACTGCCGTCAAAGCCCAGGCTGGTTCGCGAGCTGACCGGGGCCTTGTCGCCGGCGGCGGCGAACCAAGGCGCGGTGAAGTCGTCTTTGTCCAGCGAACTGTTGCTGGCTGCCAGCACTGGTATCAGTTTGAAGGCCTTGACCCGCGACCAAGGGAAAGGGCCGTGCTCGATATGATCGGTGACACCCACCTCGAAACTGACCGGTTCACCGTCAGACAGGCGAATATCGCGGACCTTGAGGCGGTAGTGCGCGGTACTGGTGAAAAGGTGCTGCTCAAGCGAGGCCACTTCGATGGTCATGCTGCCGCCAACCCCGACAAGGGCCTTCTTCAGCTGAGCATTACTCTGGTTGACGGTGCGCTCCAGCTGCGCAGGCAGCTGCTTGCCGGTGTACCAGGCGCCGGCTGTGGTGACGACGGCAATGGCGATGGCCAGGCCGGAAAGGATGCCTACTGATTTCTTCATGAATAGAACCGATTGATGTCCATATGGGCGTGTTCACAGCCAGGAGCTGCGCGGGAGCAGAATAGTATCACTCCTACTCCTGGCCCGAGGGTCCCACGCGGACGCAATGGGCAATCGCGACCTGCCTGACGCACGCTTGGGAATCTTCCTATTCGTTAAATTTTACGAACATCCGCATCGATCATAACCGCAAAAAAGCGCGCAAAAACCGAACATTTAGGCCAATAAATCGATAATTATTTCAATCTAGCAACATCTTGTCATGTTTAACTTGACACCAACCTACCCATCGTTTTTTATTTTCACCACCTTGCCCAGCGCCACTCCACGAAGAAGAACAGACGCGCCGTCATGATGCCTCACCGCCCCTGCCCGCACGCTCCACCTTCCTAGACCAGGCACTGCCAGCTCGACCCCGGCGCATCGCCTGCGTCTACCTCTGCTCCAACAATAAAGGTGAACAACATGGAGCCCACCCGCTCGCCATTGCCGCATGCGCACTACAACTCGCCCGCCGTTCACGCCCAGCCGAAGGAGCCATGCCAGTATGCAGCCTGACCACAGCGCCACCGGCAACGGCCAACTCCGTAAAACCTTGCGCCTCTGGCACGTGATCATCATCGGTCTGGCTTACCTGACGCCGATGACCGTGTTCGACACTTTCGGCATCGTCTCAGGGATTACCGCAGGGCATGTGCCCAGTGCCTACATCCTGGCGCTGGCCGGCATCCTGTTCACCGCCGTGAGCTATGGCACCCTGGTGCGCCGCTTCCCGCAATCGGGGTCGGCCTACACCTACACACAGCGCGCCATCAACCCGCATGTGGGCTTCCTGGTCGGCTGGTCGTCGCTGCTCGACTACCTGCTGCTGCCGATGGTCAATGCCTTGCTGGCCAAGCTGTACCTGTCGGCCATGTTCCCCGAAGTGCCGGAGTGGATCTGGGTAGCGGGCTTCGTCACCCTGATCAGCCTGATCAACATGCGCAGCGTCAACCTGGTGGCACACTTCAACCTGCTGTTCGTGGCCGTGCAGGTCGCGATCATCGCCGTATTCATCTACCTGTGCGTGCGTGGCCTGGACCAGGGTGAAGGCCTGGGGACCGCGTGGAGCCTGCTGCCGTTCGCCGACAGCCAGACCCAGTTCAGCGCCCTGGCGGCCGGTGCGACCATCCTGTGCTTCTCGTTCCTGGGCTTCGACGCCGTGACATGCCTGTCCGAGGAAACCCGCGACCCGGCCAAGACCATCCCACGGGCGATCTTCCTGACTGCACTGATCGGTGGCCTGGTGTTCATCACCGTGTCGTACTTCATCCAGGCCTACTTCCCGACCATGGCACGCTTCCATGACCAAGAAGCGGCGCTGCCAGAAATCGCCCTCTACGTGGGTGGCAAGCTGTTCCAGTCGATCTTCATCGCCTGCACGGTGATCAACACCATCGCCTCGGGCCTGGCTTCGCAGACCAGCGTCTCGCGCCTGTTGTACGTGATGGGGCGTGACAAGGTGATCCCGGCCGGCATCTTCGCTCGCCTGCACCCGCGCTACAAAACACCGGTGCTGAACATAGCCGTGGTCGGCCTGATATCGCTGTCGGCGATCTTCTTCGACCTGGTTACCGCCACCTCGATCATCAACTTCGGGGCGCTGGTGGCGTTCAGCTTCGTCAACCTATCGGTGATCAACCACTGCTATCTGCGTGAAGGCAATCGCCGGGGGCTGGCGAACAAGCTCAGGTACCTGGTACTGCCGACCATCGGTTTCTGCATCATCGTGTCGCTGTGGCTGGACCTCAACGAACACTCGTTGATGTTCGGCGGGGTATGGGCGCTTCTTGGCCTGGTGTATCTGGCCTGGCTGACCAAGGCCTTCACTGCCGCCCCGCCGAACTACGTTGCCGAATGACACTTGCCATCTCCACCGCCCGCGCCTGAACGCGGGCGTTGTCCTTGCTCGAAAAGGAACGTTCTCATGCCGCTGCGTCGCCTTTCCATCCAGTGGAAGATCACCTTGCTTGCCGGCCTGTGCCTGCTGGCCATCGTCGCACTGCTGGTGGCCACCTCGCTGACCCAGGCGCAGCGCAGTGCAGCCCTGGTCAGCCAAGCCAACAGTGAAATGCTCGACCACAGCGCACGCCTGCGCCTGCAGGCCCAAGGCGAGACCCAGACCCTGCGCATTCAGCGCTACTTCATGGACGCCTACCAGTACGCCAACGGCTTTGCCCGCCTGGTGCAGGTGCTCAAAGCCCACGGCGCTAGCGACCTGCGCGCCGAATTGACCCGCCAGGCGCGCACCGCGCTGGCTGGCAACCCGGACGTGATCGGGCTTTATGTGGTGTTCCAGCCCAACGGGCTGGACCACCAGGACAGCCAGTTCGTCGCCCAAGACGCGGTGGGCAGCAACGACAGCGGGCGATTTTCGCTGTACTGGTCGCAACCGAGCCCCGGCACCCTTGAGCAGGAGGCGATGCCTGAAGCGATGCTGGCCGACAGCACGATCGGCGCCAACGGCGTAGCACAGAACCGCTGGCTGACCTGCCCGCAGGATACGGCCAAAGCCTGTGTCGTCGAGCCCTACCTCGATGAGGTCAATGGCCGCCAGGTATTGATGACGAGTATCGCCCTGCCCCTGCTGGAAGGCGGCAAGGTAGTGGGCGTGGTGGGCCTGGACATCGGCCTGGACAACCTGCAGCAGCTGAGCCTGGCGGGCCGCCAAGAGTTGTTCGATGGCCAGGGCCAGGTGAGCATCGTCAGCGATACCGGCTTGCTGGCTGGCCACAGCCGCGACGCCGGCAAGCTGGGCAAACCGCTGGACAACGACGTGGCGCAGGGAGTACTTCGCGTCGGTCGCCCGTTCGCGCCAATCCCAGGCGCTGCCCCCTGGCAGGTGCTGCTGGAACTGCCCGAAGCCGTGTTGCAAGCCCCCGCCGTCGCTCTCAACCACAGGCTGAGCGAACACAACCAAAGCGCCAATCTGACCAGCCTGTTGATCGGCCTGGGTGCCGCGATCGTCGGCTTGCTGCTGGTCTGGCTGACCGCACGCGGTGTGACCCGGCCGATTCTGGCCGTAGCGGCACGCCTGGAGGATATCGCCAGCGGTGAGGGCGACCTGACTCGGCGCCTGGACTACGCGCGCCAGGACGAACTGGGCCTGTTGAGCGGCTGGTTCAACCGTTTCCTCGACAAACTGCAACCTGTGATTGCCCAAGTCAAAGGCTCGCTGCTCGAAGCCCGCGGCACCGCCGACCAGTCTGCTGCCATCGCCAGCCAGACCAGCAGTGGCATGCAGCAGCAGCAACGCGAGATCGAGCAAGTGGCAACCGCCGCCAACGAGATGAGCGCAACGGCCCAGGATGTCGCCCACAATGCAGCGCAAGCAGCCCAGGCCGCACGTGGCGCCGACCAGGCAAGCCGCGAAGGCTTGGAACTGATCGCCAGCACCCGCCAGACGATTGACAACCTGGCATGCGGGATGGATGCCGCCATGGGCGAGGCACGCGCACTGGAGCAGCGCAGCGAGCAGATCGGTTCGGTACTGGAGGTGATCCGCGCCATTGCCGAGCAGACCAACCTATTGGCCCTCAACGCCGCCATCGAAGCGGCCCGCGCTGGCGAGGCCGGGCGGGGTTTTGCCGTGGTGGCCGACGAGGTGCGTAGCCTGGCGCAGCGCACCCAGGTGTCGGTGGAAGAAATCCGCCAGGTCATCGAGGGCCTGCAGCAAGGCACTCAGGATGTGGTCGGCGCCATGCACGATGGCCAGAAACAGGCGCAGGCCAGCGCCTTGCAAATGGAACAGGCACTGCCGACGCTGCAGCGCATAGGTGAAGCCGTGGCGGTGATCAGCGACATGAACCTGCAGATCGCTTCAGCCGCCGAAGAACAAAGCGCGGTGGCCGAGGAAGTGAACCGTAACGTGGCCGGCATCCGCGACGTGACTGAATCGCTCTCGGGCCAGGCGGACGAATCGGCGCGCATCAGCCAAGCGCTGAACCGCCTGGCCAATCAGCAGCAGGCGTTGATGGAGCAGTTTCGCGTCTAGTCTGTACGGGCTCCATCACCGGCTCGCCAGCAATGGGGCCCGCCCAGGCAACCCACCTTTTGAATGAGTTTCACCCATGGAAACACCCAACAGATCCGCCTTCTTCGACATCACCAGCGAACAGGGCCTGCTACGCACCTCGATCGCCGTCACCCTGTTCATCGCCACCATCGGCATCGCCTTCGGCCTGGCTTCCGGTTCGTTCTCGATCATTTTCGACGGTGTCTACTCGCTGGCCGACGCTGGCATGAGCGGCCTGTCGCTGGTGGTGGTGAAGCTGATCACTTCCCATGCCACCAGCCGGCACGTGTCACGCAAGCTGCGCGAACGCTTCACCATGGGTTTCTGGCACCTGGAACCGATGGTGCTGGCGCTCAATGGCGTCCTGCTCAGCGGAGTGGCGCTGTACGCCCTGATCAATGCCGTCAGCAGCCTGCTCGAAGGCGGCCGCCACCTGGAGTTCGGCATCGCCATGGTTTATGCGGCGCTGACCGTGATCGCCTGCGCGACCATCGCTGCGGTCGAAGCCCGGGCCAACCGCCAGCTGAACTCGGATTTCGTGCGTATGGACGTCAAGGGTTGGGTAATGTCGGCCAGCATCACCGCAGCGTTGCTCGTCGCCTTCTGCTTTGGCTTTGCCGTGCAGGGCACGCAGTGGGCGTGGGTATCGCCGTACATCGACCCGGCGGTGCTCGCGCTGGTGTGCCTGGTCATCATTCCCCTGCCGTTGTCGGTGGTGCGCCAGGCCATGGCGGATATCTTCCTGGTCACGCCTGGCGACCTGATGCTGCACGTGGATGAGGTGGCCCGTGCGTTTGTCGCACGCCACGGCCTGGAATCCTATCGGGCGTATGTGGCCAAGGTTGGCCGCTCTCGGGAGATCGAACTGTATTTCATCGTGCCCAAGCACCTTCCAGCCAAAAGCATCGAAGCGTGGGATGCGCTGCGCTGTGAAGTCGGCGATGCGCTGGGTGGTGAGGGGCCGGACCGCTGGTTGACGGTCGTGTTTACCGCAGACCCTGAGTGGGCTGAATAAGGCGCGCCAACAGCACGCGGGTGCCGCTTGGCGCTGATCTGCAGGTGCCCTGCTTGGTGATACCCCTACCGCTAGTCGGATATTTCTGAGCGTTCTGAAGCAACGGCTAGCCTCCAGCCTAGCGTCAGGGATAACGCTGAACATTCGGTCCATGAAGGGCCAGTACGCCTCGTCGTCCCGACGCTTTATCTGCTGAGGAGACGATAATGAAAATAACCCTGAAACGGTTGGCGTGCCTGGGAGCGAGCTTTACCAGTGCGCTGGCCATGGCCGATGCGGCCAGCCCGCCGGTGCTTTCACCTGCAATTCCCTTCGACGTCCACGCTACATCCCCCTTTACCCTGGACAACCTGCAACACGCTTTCGACGTGCTGTCGTGGCAGACATTCGTTGCCCTGAACTGGCCCGCCGGCGCCGACGGCAGCGCCAACACCTCGGCGAAGATCGGCGCGCCGGGGCAAACGGTGTGGGAGTCGTGGAAGGAGAGCTACGAGATTTTCCTGCCCCAAGGCCAGAAGCCGGTCGCCTGGAACCAGAAGGCGCCACTGCCCGCCGCCTGCCAAGGCAAGGGTGACCTACCCGTGCTGCAACAGATGGGAAAGGTCGCCGGTGTGCTCGACGAATTCATCCAGCCATTCAAGACCGGCCCACTGGTGGACCAGAACGGCACCTACACGCGTAACGCGATCATGGTCAACCAGCCGATGTTCGACGACATCGTCAACAATGGCCTGTACAGCAAGGAGGGCCAGCAAGCGTTCCTGAGCAAGGCCGATAACCGCATCGCCTTTGCCTGCGGCTCGCAGGAGGCCCAACAGGTCGGCGCGATCATGGTCAAGTCGTCCTGGAAGGTACTCGGCGGCAACGACAACGCCCAGGACTTCCACGCCGTCGACGCCTTGGTCTACACGCCCGGCAACGCCGACCCGAACAAGGGCGCGGTGATCCCCGAGTCGTGCAGCGCGCAGAAGGTCGGGCTGGTCGGCCTGCACATCGTGCACAAGACCAAAAGCGCGCCGCAGTGGATATGGTCGAGCTTCGAACACGTGCGCAACGTGCCGGAAAAGACCACGCCGATGAACGAGCGCAAAGGCCCCTACCTGTTCTACGACGCCCAGGCCAGCGACCGTCCGGTGAACGAGCCGCCAGCGCAGCCGTGGGACCCCTCGAAGAAAGCCACGCCTTCGCAGATTGTGCGCGAGATCCCGCTCACCGCTGCGACCCAGCAGCTCAACGCGCAGTGGCAAGGCGCGCTCAAGGGCACTGTGTGGGCCAACTACCAGTTGATCAGCACCCAGTGGCCGACCGACGCCGCCGAGGACTGCCAAGTACCGTCGCCAACCAATCCGCTGGGCACGCCTGCGCCGAACTTCCTGGCCAACGCCACGCTGGAAACCTACAACCAGGGCACTACGCCGCAAGCTTCATCCAGTTGCATGGAGTGCCACAACAACGCGACCACCCGCGTGACCCAGTCACCGCGCACCAGCTTCGCCGATTTCACCTTCCTGCTTGAACGTGCCCAATCCACTGGCGCCAAGGAGTGATGCCATGAGCGACACTAACCTGCAGAACTTCATCGACCTGTCCGCCATCCTCACCGGCCTGTCAGCAGAGCTGCTGGCGCCTTCGGTGGACCCGATCAACCTGCCGCCGGTGTTCTTCGCCACCGCCCAGCAAGGGATGGGGACCGCAGCGTTCAGCAACCTGCTGGAGCTGTACGTCAGTATCAAGGGCCAAACCCCGGCGCAAATCGCCAGCGCCGTACTCGGCAATGCGGACCCGCAGATCGCCCAAGGCGCCCGTTCGATCATGAAGCTGTGGCTGCTCGGCAGTTGGTACCAGCCATATGACCAAGGCAGCAAGCGCAAGGGTGACACCCGCGTGGTGTCTGACCAAGCCTACAAGCAAAGCTGGGCGTGGAAGATCGCCCAGTCTCACCCCATGGGCTATAGCCAGTACCACTTCGGCTACTGGGCCGAGCAGCCACCGACCCTCAAACAATTCACCGGTGTCGACGCCAAGGAAGGGCAGCAGCCATGAGCAACGTACACACCCAGAATATCGAAACCGCCGATGTGATCGTGGTGGGCGCCGGCATGGCCGGCAGCGTCATGGCCTACCAGTTGGGCCTGGCCGGCTTGAAAGTGCTGGTGCTCGAGTCGGGCCCGGCAATCCCGCCCAACCGCAGCGAGTATCTGGAGCGTTTCTACACTGCCGTGCTCAAGTCGCCGGAGTCGCCCTACCCGCCGGAGCAGACCGAGCAGACCCCGGCCACCCAGTTCGCCCCACGCGCGACGATCCAGGACTTGATCACCGCCGGCAGCACCGACCCTGACAAGGTGCAGAAAAGCTATCTGGTACAGAAGGGGCCGCAACTGTTCGCCAGCACCTACGAACGGGTAGGCGGCGGCACCATGTGGCACTGGATGGGCACCGCCCTGCGCCTGTTGCCCAACGACTTTCGCATGCGCACTGCGTACAACGTCGGGGTCGACTGGCCGATCAGCTACGACGACCTGCAGACCGCCTACTGCCGCGCCGAGGAGGAAATGGGCGTGTCCGCCGATGTCGCCTCGCAGGCCTACCTGGGCGTGACCTTCCCGCAGGGGTATGAATACAGCATGCACGGCATCCCGCCGTCGCTGGTCGACCAGGGCCTGGGCAAGAACGTCACGGGCGCGGTGTACCAGAGCCCGGAGAAAGCACCGGACGGCAAGCCGTACCCCGGTGTCACGCTCAACGTCCGGCAGACCCCGGCCGGGCGCAACTCACAGAGCGACAACGGCCGCCGGGTGTGTGCCGGTAACACCAGCTGCACGCCGATCTGCCCGATCCAGGCCAAGTACGACGCCACCGTAACCATGGCCAAGGCACTGGATACCGGCAATGTGCGCATCCTTTACCAGACCGTGGCGAGCCAGGTGCAGGTCGATGCCAATGGGGTCACGGGGATTGATTTCATCCAGTACCAGAACAATGGCACGCGTCAGACCGGCACGGCCCAGGGTAAGCGCTACGTGATCGCCGCCCACGCGATCGAAACGCCGAAGCTGTTACTCAACTCCATCGGCCCCAACAGCCCTAAAGGGGTCGCCAACAGCAGCGGCCAGGTTGGCCAGGCGTTGGCGGACCACCCGGTGTACCTGGCCTGGGGCCTGATGCCCGAAGGCAAGCCGCTGTTCCCGTTCCGCGGGCCGTTGTCCACCTCGGGGATCGAGGATATGCGCGATGGCCCGTTCCGCAGCCAGCGTGCCGCTTGGCGTATCGAGATCGGCAACGAAGGTTGGAACTGGTCGGTGAACGACCCCTACGCCTCGGTCTGCGATTTCATCGACGGCACCAACGACGGCGGCGCTAACCCCAACAACCTGGCGTTGTCTGGCGAGGCGCTGGTGCAACAGCTCAACAGCGTGCTGACCCGCCAGTTCCGTCTGGGCTTCTTGATCGAGCAGGTGGAGGAAGACCCTGACCATGCGCTGTGCCGGGTGGAGCGCAGCACGGAGTTCACCGACGGCCTGGGCCTGCCCCGCCCGCAGATCACCTACGCGCTGTCCGACTACACCAAGGAGGGCTTCAAACAAGCGCGCCTGGCCGCCACCCATATCATCACCAAACTGATGGGCGCCACCGAGCTGACCAACCTGAACCCTGAACTCAAGCCCGGTTCGCAAACAGTGTTCAACTACGACGGCCAGAACTACGCGTTCTTCGGCGCTGGCCACCTGATGGGCACCTACCGCATGGGCGCGGACCGCACCAAATCGGTGGTGGACAAGGACCAGCGCAGCTGGGACCACCCCAACCTGTTTCTGGTCGGCGACGGCGTATTCCCCACCACCGGCACGGCCAACCCAACCTTGACCATCACCGCGCTGACGTTCCAGGCGGCCGACGTGGTGGCCAGCGACCTGCTCAAACGCACGCTGCAGGTGCAGGCCAACCAGGCATGGCAGGCCACGGGCATGCAGGTCAATGGGCAAAGCTGGCAGCTGGCGGTGTGTACGGGCGGGCAGTGGACGGCCAACCCGGCCACCGGCATGGTAGGCGCGAAGGGCAACCCGGCGTTGATCGCCAAGCCGGGCTACACCCTGCCGGGGCAGAACGAAGGGGCATTGATCGGGCGCATCGGCAGCAACGGCGTGCCGTTCCTGGTGGGTGATCAGGTGCAATTGCCGCGCGGCCAGCAGGGTGAATTGCAGCTGTGCATCAACGACGACCTGGCTGGGCGTTATGGGGCTGGCCTGAGCGATAACCTGGGCAGCCTGTCGGTGGAGGTGCGTTTCGGGGCGCTCTAGGCAATGTCGTACCAACCCCACACTGCTCGGGCAATGGCGCAGCAGTGTGGGGTTGGTTTCTCAGCCCAGGTGGGCCAGCGGTTCGCGGCAATGTGCGGTGACCGGCCGGCCAGCATGTGAGCCTTGCGCGCGCAATTCACGCGCACTTTCGCCCGCTGAGGGCCACTTGACGTTGTCTGCAGCCTCTTAACTACAACGGCCCCTGAAGTACTCACTGAGAAACTCCACCGTTACTTTCACCTTCGCCGAATTGAGCAACGGCGATGTGTATACGGCCCAGATATCCGCAGCCTGCCGATACTCACCGAGCACCTGCACCAACCGTTCTGATAGCAAGTCATCTTTGATGTCCCACCTCGAACGCAGCAATATCCCACGGCCATCCAGGCACCACTGCCGAGCGATTTCCCCGTTGTTGGTCGACAAGCTGCCGGTCACCTTCACCGTCTCCGGGCCTCGGGGGCCCGTCAGGTTCCATACGCCAAAGGGGTGGTCGCGCTCCTTGATCACCAGGCAATCGTGGTGCCCGAGATCCGCCAGCGAAGCAGGTGTGCCATGGGCACGCAGGTACTGCGGGCTGGCGCACAACACGCGATGATTCTGCGCAAGCGGCTTGGCGATGACATGGGGGGCAAGGTCGTTACCCACCCGGATGTCCAGGTCCACGCCCTCCTCCACCAAGTCGACCAGGCGGTCGTGAACATCGAGGCGAATATCCAGGCCCGGATAGCGCGCGCCCAACTCCGCCAATGCCGGCGCCACCATCCGCCGCCCGAGGCCGGCGCTACTCACTACCTTCAGCAAGCCTTTGGGCTCGCCGTGAAGGGCATCGATCTCATCACCCAGTTGGCTGACCTGATACAGCAGTTGCTGCGCCCAGCGGCTGACCCGTTCCCCCTCGTCGGTCAGCGTCACGCTGCGGGTGGAGCGGTGCAACAGGCGCAGATTCAGGTCTTGCTCCAGTGCCCGAATACGCTTGCTGACGAACGCGGGTGACATCCCCAGCTCGTCTGCGACGCCGGTGAAGCTGGACCGACGGGCGACCAGCAGGAATACCTCAAGGTCGTGCAAGTTAGGCAGATTGTTCACGATTCAGAAACCAAGTTTCAACGTAGGAGCTGATTTTGTCCGAAATGAATAAGATTAGCCTAGGGCTTCCTTCATCGAACAGAGCCCCTGCCCATGATCACGCACCCTTTTCGCATTGCCGCCATCCCTGGTGACGGTATTGGCCTCGAAGTCCTGCCTGAGGGCATTCGTGTGCTGGAAACCGCGGCGCACAAGCACGGCCTGGCGTTGCAGTTCGACACGTTCGAATGGGCCAGCTGCGACTACTACCTGCAACATGGCAAGATGATGCCCGACGACTGGGCCGAGCAACTCAAGCACTACGACGCCATCTACTTCGGCGCAGTAGGCTGGCCTGACAAGGTGCCTGACCATGTCTCCCTGTGGGGGTCGCTGCTCAAGTTCCGTCGCGAGTTCGACCAGTACGTGAACATCCGCCCGGTGCGGCTCTTCCCGGGCGTGCCGTGCGCCCTGGCCAACCGCAAGGTCGGCGACATCGACTTCGTGGTGGTGCGGGAAAATACCGAAGGCGAGTATTCGTCCATCGGCGGCATCATGTTCGAGAACACTGAAAACGAATTCGTCATCCAAGAGTCGATCTTCACCCGCCGTGGCGTCGACCGCATCCTCAAGTACGCCTTCGACCTCGCCGAAAAGCGCGAGCGCAAACATGTCACCTCGGCCACCAAGTCCAACGGCATGGCCATCAGCATGCCCTACTGGGACAAGCGCACCGAAGCGATGGTGGCTCACTACCCGCAGGTCACCTGGGACAAGCAGCATATCGACATTCTCTGCGCCCGGTTCGTCCTGCAGCCCGAGCGCTTCGATGTAGTGGTGGCGTCCAACCTGTTCGGCGACATCCTGTCGGACCTGGGGCCGGCCTGTGCGGGCACCATTGGCATCGCACCGTCGGCCAACCTGAACCCTGAACGCACCTTCCCATCCCTGTTCGAGCCGGTGCATGGTTCTGCGCCAGACATCTTTGGCAAGAACATCGCCAACCCGATCGCAATGATCTGGTCCGGGGCCATGATGCTGGAGTTTCTGGGCCAAGGCGATGAGCGTTACCAGCGCGCCCACGACGACATGCTCCAGGCCATCGAACGCGTGATCGCCGAGGGTTCGGTCACACCTGACATGGGGGGTTCACTCTCCACCCAGCAGGTGGGCGCCGCCATCAGTGACACCCTGGCCCGGCTCGATTGAGCACTGTTCGCGTTGAAACCGGCATATCTGGGGCCTCTGCGCACGATATGCCGTCAACCCCTCGGTTTTTGCAATAAAGCACTTTTGCAGCGCCCATTTGTGCGCCCTTGCGCCTGGGACCTGCCGGTACATTAGACCGAGGGGTCATCCATTCAGCGGCCCAACAAGACCGCCCCTGCTCGCCTCCTGCACCTGCCCACATCCGAATGGGAGTTATGCACATGACAATATCCACGCTACGCACCCTGCAAGTTTCCACCCTCGCCTTGCTGATCGGCAGCGCATCGCTTGCCCAGGCTGAAGATTCGATCACCTTCGTCTCACAGGGCGGCGCCTATCAGGAAGCACAAAGCAAGGCGATCCTGGAGCCTGCGGCCAAGAAGTTGGGCCTGACCCTGAAGCAGGACAGCTCGCCCAAGGCCTACCCGATCATCAAGACCCAAGTGCAAAGTGGCAATGTGAGCTGGGACGTGGTCGACCTTCCCACCGGCGACTGTATCCGCGGTGAAGAGGAAGGCCTGTTCGAAAAGCTCGACCTCGCCATGATCCCAAATGCCGCGCAACTGCCGGCAGCCCTCAAGGATGACTACAGCGTCGGCTACATCAGCTATTCCACCGTGCTGGCCTACCGCACCGATGCCTTCGACAAGGCCAACGCGCCGAAAACCTGGGCCGACTTCTGGAACACCGACAAGTACCCGGGCGAACGCTCGCTGCGCAACCTGCCACGCCCTACCCTGGAGATCGCCCTGCTGGCTGACGGCGTGGCACCCGACAAGCTTTACCCACTGGACGTCGACCGCGCATTCAAGAAGCTCGAACAGATCAAACCCCACATCGCCACCTGGTGGACCTCCGGCGGGCAATCGGCGCAGCTGATCAGCGACGGCGAAGTCGACATGATCCAGGCCTGGAACGGCCGTATCAGCGCCGTGCAAGCAGACGGTGCACCGGTGAAGTTCACCTACGACCAGGGCATCCTCGAAACCAATTCCTTGTGCGTGCTCAAAGGCACCAAGCACCGTGATGCCGCGATGAAGTTCGTCAACGAATTGATCGATGCCCGCCTGCAGGCCGCTTTGCCGATGATCATCGACTACGGCCCGCTGAACCCCAAGGCCTTCGAAACCGGCGTCATCCCGGCCCAACGTGCTGAAGAACTGCCCTCCTCACCCGGCAACATGCAACGCCAGGCCCTGCTGTCGGCCCAGTGGTGGGCATCGGACGCCGGAATCAAGGCTGAAGAACGCTGGTTGTCGTTCGTGCAGAAGCAGTAATCGGAGGCGACATGACACAGGCTTATCTCACACACTCGATACCCGACTCAGGGGCAGCCCCCATGACCACGCCCGAGGCACTGCAGCGTGAAGAGCGCAAAGAGCACGCGAGCATGTTGCTTTTGCTGCTGCCGGCGTTGCTGATGGTTGCGGTGTTGCTGATCCTGCCCCTGGGCTGGCTGGCCATGCAGTCGGTGCAGGGTGATGATGGCTTCACCCTGGCCAATTATCTGCGCATCTTCGAGGAGCGCATCTACTGGGACACTTTCGCCCTGACCTTCAAGATCAGCCTGATCGTCACCGTGCTGTCGATCCTGCTGGGCTTCCCCATCGCCTACGCCGCGGCGCGCCTGCAGGGGCTGTGGGGCAACTTGATTCTGGTCTGCGTCATCATCCCCTTCTGGACCAGCGTACTGGTGCGTTCCTACGCCTGGTTGGTGCTGCTGCAGCGGCGTGGCCTGGTCAACCAGACCCTGCTCGACCTGGGCCTGATCGACAGGCCACTGAACCTGATGCACAACACCACCGGCACGGTGATCGGTACCTTGCATGTGATGCTGCCGTTCATGGTACTGCCGCTGTACGCAGTCATGCGCAAGATCCCCCAGGACCTGTTGCAAGCTTCCAGCAGCCTCGGTGCTTCGCCGTTCTATTCGTTCCGCCGGGTGTTCCTGCCCATGGCTGCCCCCGGCGTCATGGCAGGCTCGATCCTGGTATTCGTGATCTGCCTGGGCTTCTTCATCACACCCGAGTTGCTGGGTGGCGGGCGCACCATCCTGGTGTCGATGCTGGTGCAACGCAACGTCGAGCTGTACCACGCGTGGGGCGCTGCCAGTGCTGTAGGCCTGGTCCTTCTGTTGGTGGTGTTCCTGATCTTCTGGGGCATCAACCGCTTCATCCCGATCGAACGTGTTCTGGGAGCGCGCTGACATGAAAGCCTTGTTTTGCAACCTGCGCATCTCGAACGTTGTGTTCGGGCTGCTGGTGGCGATGATCCTCGCCTACCTGATCGTGCCAGTGCTTATCGTGGTGCCGATGTCGTTCTCCGAAGCACGCTTTCTGCAGTTTCCGCCCAAGGAGTGGTCGCTGAACTGGTATGCGGCGTTCTTCCAGAGCATCGAGTGGATGAGCGCCGCCAAGGTCAGCCTGATCACGGCCCTGGCCACGACCCTGATCTCGCTGCCCATGGGCATGGCCGCGGCCTATGCGATCAACAATTCGTCGCTCAAGATCATCCGCACCCTGCAGATCATTCTGCTGTTGCCGATGATGGTGCCGATCATCCTGATCGCAGCTGGGGTGTTTTTCGTTTACGCCCGGGTCGGCCTGGTCAGCTCGCTGACCGGCCTGGTGCTGGCGCATATCATGCTGGCGCTGCCCTACGTGATCATTGCCTTGCTGGCAGGCCTGCGCAATTTCGACATGTCCCAGGAAATGGTGGCGCGTAGCCTGGGCATGAACCGCTTTCGCGCATTCATGGCGGTGACCCTGCCACAGATCAAACCCAGCGTAGTGTCGGCCACCTTGTTCGCCTTCATCACCTCGCTGGATGAAACCGTGGTGGCGCTGTTCATCTCGGGCGGCGACAACCAGACCATCACCAAGCGCATGTTCACGGCACTGCGTGACGAAATCGACCCGACCATCGCGGCCATCAGCTCCATGCTGATCCTCGCCTCCCTGCTGCTGGTGGTCATCGCCGGGCGCAACAAACAGGCCTGACCCCCTGCCGCTTCGCCTCGAGCGTAGCGGCAGGTCCTGCTGTCACCTCACTCAATTCGGCATCTCTGGCTGCCCACCCGGGCCAACTTGGCATCGGGCGCTGGCGCCGGCTTCTTACACTTTGCCTATCACGGCAACCGAGCTACAGGTAACCCTATGTTGAAAGCCCAATTACGTGACCCGTCTCTACTGATGGAGAAATCCTACGCCAATGGTGCGTGGATCGACGCCGACGATGGCGCCACCCTGGCTGTCGTCAACCCTGCCAATGGTCAGACGCTGGCCCATGTTCCGGCGCTTGGGGCCAGCGAAACCCGCCGCGTCATCGCCGCCGCCGAAGCCAGCTTCCAGGCCTGGCGCGACGTGCCGCCGGCGGAGCGGGCCCGTCTGCTGGAAGCCTGGCACCAGGCAATTTTGGCCAACCAGGACGACCTGGCGGTGATCATGAGTGCCGAGCAAGGCAAGCCACTGGCCGAAGCCAAAGGCGAAATCGGCTACGGCGCCAGCTTCGTCAAATGGTTTGCCGAGGAAGCCCGGCGTATCTACGGCGACACCATCCCCGCGCCCAGCAGCGACCGGCGCATTCTGGTGCTCAAGCAACCGGTCGGGGTGGTGGCCGCCATCACCCCGTGGAACTTCCCCAATGCCATGATTACGCGCAAGTGCGCCCCGGCCCTGGCGGCGGGCTGCACCATCGTGGTCAAGCCCTCCGAGCTGACGCCACTGTCGGCGCTGGCGCTGGCAGCGCTGGCAGAGCGTGCGGGCATTCCCGCCGGGGTATTCAATGTGCTGACCGGGCTGCCCGCTGGCGTGGGCAGCGAGCTGACGGCCAACCCCAGTGTGCGCAAGCTGTCGTTCACCGGCTCGACCAAGGTCGGCCAACTGCTGATGAGCCAGTGCGCGGCCACCATCAAGCGGCTGAGCCTTGAACTGGGTGGCAACGCGCCCTTCATCGTGTTCGACGATGCTGACATTGAACTGGCGATCCAGGGCGTGATGCTGAGCAAATTCCGCAATGCCGGGCAAACCTGCGTGTGCGCCAACCGCATTCTGGTGCAGGATGGCATTTATGACCGGTTCGCCGAACGCCTCAGCGCCGAGGTGGCCAAGCTCAAGGTCGGCGATGCCTTCACCCCCGGGGTCACCCTCGGCCCGCTGATCAACACCGCCGCCGTTGACAAGGTACGCCGGCACATCGACGACGCCGTGGCCAAGGGCGCCTCGGTGATCGCCGGTGGCCTGCCTCAAGGCGATGGCCTGTTCGTGCAGCCGACCGTGTTGCGCGACGCCAGCCCCGACATGCTCCTGGCCAGCGAAGAGACCTTTGGCCCGGTGGCGCCGCTGTTCCGCTTCACTGAAGAGTCCGAGGCGCTGGAAATCGCCAACGCCACGCCTTATGGCCTGGGCGCCTACTACTTTACCCAAGACATGCGCCGTGCCTGGCGCGTCGGCGAGCGCCTGGAGTTCGGCATGGTCGGCCTGAACACCGGGGTCATCTCCATGGAAGTGGCGCCATTCGGCGGGATGAAGCAGTCGGGTACCGGCCGCGAGGGCTCCAAGTACGGGCTGGACGAATTCCTGGAGATCAAAGCCTGGCACATGGGTGGCCTGGGCTGAGCCCGACTCAGCAGATCTGACTTTTGAACCGGAGCAAAACAGCACGAACCGGGTGGCCGGCTGTGCTCAGATGAACACAGCCCGCTAGCCCAGTTGCCCAGTGCAGGAGAATTCGCGATGCATTTCACTGATGGTTTCGAATCGGTCACCGTTCACCAGGTAAGCAAGCACTACGGCAACCTCAAGGCGCTGGATCAGGTCGACCTGAAGGTCGAGGCCGGGGAATTCATGTCGTTGCTGGGGCCTTCCGGCTCGGGCAAGACCACGCTGCTGAGTATCCTTGGCGGCTTTTTGCGGGTGAGTTCGGGCAGCATTTTGTTTGGCGAGCGTGACGTCACATTGATGCCCCCCAATAAGCGTGACATCGGAGTGGTATTCCAGAACTACGCCTTGTTCCCGCACATGACCGTGGGGCAGAACGTTGCGTTTCCCTTGCGCGCCCGCGGCATCAGTGCCAGCAACAGCCGCGAGCAGGTAGCCAAGGCCCTGGCCACGGTGGAACTGGCCGGCTATGAAGACCGCGCGATCAGCGCCCTGTCGGGCGGCCAGCGCCAGCGCGTGGCCCTGGCCCGGGCAATCGTCTTCGAACCCAAGTTGATCCTGATGGACGAGCCATTGTCTGCGCTGGACAAGCAACTGCGCGAAACCATGCAGATCGAGCTGCGTGCCCTGCATAAACGCTTGGGGGCAACCATGATCTACGTGACCCACGACCAGCGCGAAGCCCTGACCATGAGCGACCGCATCGCAATCATGCGTGGCGGCAAACTGGTGCAGGTGGACACCCCGCGCAGGCTTCACGACCACCCGTCCAATGACTTCGTCGCCAGCTTCATCGGTGAAAGCACGCTGGTGCCCCTGCAACGCAGCGCTACAGGCCTTAGCCTGGGCGCGACCCCGCTGCGCACCAGCCGTGAGGTCCCGGCCAGTGGTGCGCTGTTCCTGGCCCTGCAATCGGAAAAACTGCTGCTGGACAACGGCAGCGCAGGGCCGGAATGGAACCGCTTGCACGGCCGGGTTTCGGACATCGTCTTTCAGGGTGAGAGCCTGAAGGTGTTCGTCGACCTCGATGATGGGCCGACCATCAGCCTGCGTCAGCCCAGCCATCATGAAGGCAACCTGAGCCTGCCGCAGGTCGGCGCGCCCCTGTGGATGCGTCTGCACCCGCAAGACACCATCGTGGTGCCCCAGGCGAGTTGAGTGAGCCTGGCGTGGTCCTCGCCATCCAGCCAGGACCACCGACCAGCTTAATATTTCGTAACCCCCCTGCAAAACAACCGATCTCACCACCGCCTCCCCCAACTTCAGCGCTTGTCACCCCGGCCAGTCTTTATCCTGAAATCTCCCCACTCCCTGACTTGCCCCGGAGATCACCATGAATCCACCTTTGAGCGAAAACCAACGCCTGCTTGCCTGGCGCGAAGAGAACGTGCCACGCGGCATCGCCACCGCCCATCCGCTGGTGGCAGCGCGTGCCAGCGGTGCCGAACTGTGGGATGTCGACGGGCGTCGCTACCTGGACTTCGTTGGCGGCATCGGCGTACTCAACACCGGGCACAACCACCCCAGGGTGGTGGAGGCGGTGCAACGCCAGGTTCAGCAGCTTTCACACGCCAGCTTCCAGGTGGTTGCATACGAGCCCTATATCGCCGTCGCCGCACGCCTGAACGCGTTGGTGGGCAACGGTGAGCATTACAAGACGGCACTGTTCACTTCCGGTGCCGAAGCCGTAGAAAACGCCATCAAGATCGCCCGTGGCCACACTAACCGCCCTGCAGTCATTTCCTTCACCGGCGGCTTCCACGGCCGCACCCTGCTGGGCGTGACGCTGACCGGCATGAGCCAACCCTACAAGCAGAACTTCGGCCCCTTCCCGGCCGAGATCTACCATGCCACCTACCCCAACCCCTATCGCGGCATCGACAGTGATGAAGCCCTGGCGCGCCTCGATGAACTGTTCGCCACCGATGTTGCGCCAGACCGGGTCGCGGCCATTCTGATCGAGCCCGTTCAAGGTGACGGCGGTTTTATCGCCGCACCCAAAGCATTCCTGCAAGGGCTGCGCGAGCGCTGCGATCACCACGGCATCGTATTGATCCTTGACGAGATCCAGGCCGGTTTCGGCCGCACGGGCAAGATGTTCGGTTTCCAGCACGCCGGCATCCAGCCTGACCTGGTCACTGTTGCCAAGAGCCTGGCCGGTGGTCTGCCGCTGTCGGGTGTGGTGGGCCGTGCAGCGATCATGGACGCCCCTGCACCTGGTGGGCTGGGCGGCACCTACGGCGGCAACGGTGTGGCCTGCGCGGCCGCACTCGCGGTGCTGGACCTGTTTGAAAGCCAGGACCTGCTGGCACAGGGCGAAGCCTTGGCGCAGCAACTGCACCGAGGGTTGCTGGCCTTGCAACAGGCACACCCGCGTATCGGCGAGGTGCGCGGCCTGGGCTTCATGCAAGCGATCGAGATGGTTGCCGGGGATGCTGCCAACAGCCCGGACGCGGCCTTGGCGCAACGCGTGATCGATGAGGCCCGGCATGCCGGCCTGCTGATCATCAAGTGTGGCGTGCACCGCAACGTAGTGCGCTTCCTGGCGCCACTGGTCACTACCCCGGCGCAGCTGGCCGAGGCCTTGCAGATGCTTGGCCAGGCACTGGATGCCGCGGGTGCCTGATGAATCGCCCAGGGCCGCTGACGCGGCCCTGGGTATAGCCCCGGACGGACCCGCTGAACCACCACAGGAGTCAATACCCATGAAAATCACGCATTACCAGGCACTGGGCTTGTCGTATGCCACCCTGGTCGACCGCGAACGGGGCATTCTCGAGGGCCTGCGCCCCCTTGCGGCGCAATCTGCCCAGCGGCTCAACGACCAACAGTTACTCGCCGCTTATCGTCAGCTGACACTGCAACTGGCGCGCCAGGCCAACAGCCCGGCCGCCTTGCACGGGCTACTGTACCAACGCCTGGCGCAGCAATTGCTTGTTGTTCCGGACTGGGATGCAAGTGTGGCGTTTGGTAGCGCTGCAGCGCAGTGGCCGATCTACGAGGACGCTCCTGGCGCCTTGCAGTACCTGAGCAAGTTCTATCGCCTGGTGCTCATCGCCCCCCGGCACGGCATCGATATCGAAAGCCTGACCCGGCGCTTGCCGGTGGCCTTCGATGCTGTCGTTGAACCGGCTGACGACGACTGGCGACCGGCCTTGGCACAGGCTCTGCAGGAGATTGAAGTACAGCGGATGGGCATGCTGCCCGTTCGCAGCAGTGAACCGGACGACCCTTGGAACAGCTTGGTCGACTTCCCGATCTGTACCCTGCGGCGCGCACAGTCCACTCCCTGGAACCTCACGCATTCGGCACTCGACGCCAAACGTTGTGAATACGCAAGCCTGGCCGACATGGCCCATGCCCACCAATGGGCACTGAGGGCCTGAAGCAGGCAGACCGGCGCGCAATCAACTGAGGACTCAACGATGGACGCGGCAACCAAACTTGATCGCATCGACATCAACATTCTTGTCCAGTTGCAAAAGGACGGGCGGATGACGAACGTCAGCCTCGCCGAAGCCGTGGGGCTCTCCCCCAGCCCCTGCCTGCAGCGCGTCAAACGCCTGGAGGCAGCGGGTTATATCAGTGGCTACGAAGCCCACGTGAACCTGGCCAAGTTCGCCAACTCGGTAACCGTGTTCACAGAAGTTACCCTGCAGGACCACAAGCGTGCGGATTTCGTGAAGTTCGAATCGAGTATCCGCAACATCGATGAGGTGCTGGAGTGTCATCTGATCAGTGGGGGCTACGACTACCTGGTGCGCTTCCTGTGCAGCAGCATCCAGCATTACCAGGAACTGATGGAATCGATTTTGGAGAAGGACATCGGCATCGAGAAATACTTCAGCTACATCGTGATCAAGTCGCCCGTGGTCAAGAGCACCGTGCCAGTGCGTAGCCTGGTCAAAGCCGTATGATCATCGAAGCGCAGTAGAAATGCTCGCTGGGGGCTGGTGGGCTCGGTAACTATCTGCGTGAGCCCAACAGGATTTTTAAATCTGACCGTTTTCCGACGTGTCTGGATAAGGCGATGAGGCGGCCTTCGGCCTAACCGTAAATGCAATAGACCTTGCGCACCAGCACTTCACTGGCCCAGGCGTTGGTGGCTCCGGCCGGCACGACTACCGTTTCACCCGCTGCAATGGTGTGTTGGGTGCCATTACTCTCCGTCAGCGTGATCTGGCCATCGATGATGTGCATCAGCTCGCTGTAACCCGGCTCCACCTGCCGCCGTTGGTACGGCTCGCACGCCCAAACACCAATGCGTAACGCGCCCTGCTCGAACACCGCCTGGCTCCAGGCGCGTGGCGTGGGGCTGAGCAGTACGTCGGCGGACGGCGGATTGCAGGATTGCAAGCGACCATCGAGTGCCAACTTGAGCGGCTGGCCATGGCTGGCCGCCCCCTCCACACCCGGAATGCGAATGAACCAATAACGCAGCGCGCCTTGCGCCTGCCAGTCGAGCGCCACACCCTGGGGCACCACAAAGCAGTCACCTGCCTTGAGCTGCAACACGAAACCCTCCCCGCTCAGCTTCAGCTCGCCCTCTTCGAGCATCCCCAGCAGCACAGCATCCAATGCTGCGCAACGAAGCGCCTGCGCGCCTTCGCCACGGCCCACCTCGTAACCTGGCCCATACTGATGGCTGATCGGATCGGTTAGACGGTAATGCAGAACCTGCGCCATGAAAGCTCCTGGTCAATGGCCAATGGCATCGAGAAACTGCTGCCAGCCGGCGGCCAGGCGCACACCCGGCGCTCGGAAGGCATGCAAGGGGATCGGGTTGAGACGCTCGCCAGCCAGAAGACGCAAGTCAAGCGGACGACCTGCGGTAAGCTCGGCCAGGCGGGCGCCCATATAGGTCGACATGGCGACCCCACCCCCGTTGTAACCGATGGCATAGAAACGCCGCTCATCCAACTTACCGGCATGGGGCAAGCCGTCCAGGGTCATGTCTACCAAACCCGACCAGCGATAAGCGATCGGCTGGCCAGACAACTGCGGGAAGATCTCTGCCATGTTCTCCTCCAGCGCCTTGTAGGCAGCATTGCTGCCATCCTTGCCGAATGCCCCGCGCCCGCCGAAGATCAGGCGGTCACCAATCACTCGGAACCAGCGCAGCATGCGCTTGGTATCCCCGCACACTTGGCCGCCGGGCAGGAGGCTGGCCAGCACTGCGCTCGGCAGTGGCTCGGTGGCGATGATCGCACTGCAAAACGGCACGATACGCCGGTGCAAGCTGGCGGTGACGGGGGTTAGGTCGGAGTAGGCATTGGTGGCGTACACCAGTTGCTGGGCGTGCACGCGCCCTCGGGCAGTCTCAACCACTACGCCATCGGCGCGGCACTCCACACGCTGGGCCGGGCTGTCGATGAACACCTGAACCCCGCGCCCGTGCAAGTGGCGTGCGATACCACGGGCAAAATTGAGCGGGTGCAGCCCCCCGGCCTTGGGGGTCAACATGCCTCCCCTGAAGCGCTGGGAACCCGTCATCTGCGCGACTTCCTCGGCATCCAGCATTACCGAGCTGCGAGTGCCGGTTTCCTGCCGTATCCATTGCGACGTCGCCTGCAGGCCAGCGAGCGCCTTATCGTTGTGCGCCGCCGCAATGTGACCATTGAGTGTCAGCTTGGCCTCGCTCAAGCCCAGGGTATCGACGGTCTCTATCACACTGTCTACCGCCTCATAGCCGGTGCGATACAGGTGCAGTGCGGTGTCACGATCGAAACGTTGCATCACGCTCTGGAAGCTGACGCGAAACTTCGGCGACACCACGCCGCCATTACGTCCGCTGGCACCGGAGGCCAGGCTGTTGGCCTCCAGCACCACCGGTTCACGGCCACTGTCGGCGATGTGGCGGGCGGCGCTGAGGCCGGTATAGCCGCCACCGATAATGACCACGTCGCACCTGCGATCGCCTTGCAGCGACGAGAGCGGCACGTCGGGCTCGGCAGTGGCGGCCCATAGAGACTGGATATTCATGAGGCACTCGTCCGCAATGTCATGACACCGGGGCCGCAATGCGGCCCCATTCCAATTCAGCCCAGTTCCTTCTCCACCGCATCGGCCAATTGCGCCAGTGAGGTGAAGTGGTAGTGGGGCTCGGTGCGCTCGGACTCCAGCGTTCCGCCGGTACCCTTCTGCGCATGGCGGCGCTCGATCCAGCACACCTGGTAACCCAAACGCTTGGCCACACCGATATCGTGGTACTGGCTTTGCGCAACATGCAGGATTTGCTCGAAGACGATGCCCTGGGTAGCCAGAACGCCCCGGGTGTAAGCGAAGAACTGCGGGTCGGGCTTTTCGAAGCGCACATCGTCCACGGTGACCCGCACATCGAAAGGCTCACCCAGGGTACGGGCCATGTGGTTGAGCGCCCAGATGCGTGAGTTGGTGGTGGCGACCAGCTTGAAGTGCTTACGCAGGCGTTGCAGGGCCTCTACCGAATCGGGGAATGCCGGGAAATTCTCTACCGACAGCGCAAGGCCCCGCGCATATTCGGCGCTGTCGGGGAGGTTGAGCTTGGCAGCGATGCGGTGGTAGCAGCGCTCCAGGTCGTCAGGCCACCAGCCTGCATCCGACTCCGCGCGGGCTTCACGGTAGGCCTTGAGGATTTCGTCGTCGGTGTAGGGCTTGGCGGCCTCGGCGACTACGCCACGGATATGATTGAGGATGCCAGCCTCGAAATCGATCAGGGTACCGACAACATCGAAGGTCAAGGCTTTGAATGACGTGAAGGACATGGGGCGCTCCGCTGGGGTGAGTGACGGTGTGCAAACAGTATCGGCGCCATCACCTGCGCCAATGTTCCGTTTTCACCGTTCGAGGCAGGCATAACCTGCTGAATTTCCCCCGGCGCCCAGACGAATGTTGCGTGCACCTCTGACATGCTTGAGGCCCCTCCAGCTACCCAGGAAGCGAGCACCATGACACTGCTCTTCAAAGTCGACCCAGACCGAGGCCGGGCCTGGAAAGCCCTGTTCGCCGAACACGCGCCGGATATCGAAGTACGGCTCTGGCCGGAGGTCGGCGAACCCACGGATATCCGCTACCTTGCCACGTGGCAACCGCCGGAAGGTATCGCCGAGCGTTTTCCCAACCTTGAGGTGCTGTTCGCGACGTCGGCAGGCGTCGATCAATTCGACACCACTGCACTGCCATCGAGCGTACAGATCGTGCGGATGCTTGATCCCGGTATCGTCGAGGGCATCGTCGAGTACGCGACGATGGCGGTACTGGCACTGCACCGAGACTTGCCGCGTTATCTTCAACAGCAGCGTGAGGGGCGATGGCAAGTGCAGCAAAATGTGCCAGCCCGGCAGCGCAGCGTTGGCGTGATGGGGCTGGGTAATCTGGGCCAGGCGGTACTGCGCCGATTGCAAGGTTTTGGCTTTGCCTTGCGGGGATGGTCGCGCACATTGAAACAGTTGGAGGGGGTAGCTTGCCATGCAGGTGACGCTGGCTTAGCGGACTTTCTCGACGGTTGTGAAATTCTGATCTGCCTGCTTCCGCTTACCCCACACACCACCGCGATCCTCGATGCCGACCTGTTCGCCGCCCTGCCGCGGGGCGCCAGCATTATCAACCTCGGACGCGGTGCTCACCTGGTAGAGGAAGACTTGATCCAGGCACTGGACAGCGGTCACCTGCGCCAAGCGATTGTGGATGTGCTGGTCCATGAGCCACCGCAGGCGGAACATAAACTCATGCGACATCCCAATGTGTGGGTGACTCCGCACATTGGTGCAGTGACCCAGCCAGAATCAGCATTCTGGGTATTGCTGGATAACCTGCGCAACTACCAGCATGGGCAACCGATGCTTGGGGAAGTAGCCCCGGGAAGGGGTTACTGACGGTGCTTACTGTGGAGCAATCTGCAACTTCAGTGCATCGGTGGTACGCCGTGATGCCTCTGCACTGACTTGCTCGGCCAACAGCCGACTCACATGGCGCAGTTGTTGCGGCGTGACTCCAGTATTGATCGCAATGCCAATAGGGGCCTGGAGCTGAGGCGCCCCCCTCCAGCGCCGAAAGATAATGCACCGCTTTATCCAGCTGTGTCTTGCTAATGCGGCTTGCTACGTAGCAAGCATTTGAAATTTATCCGGTGTTGCCGCATAAATGGACGCACCTATGTCATTACTCTTGAGAGTCCTTGTAGGACGGTGGCGCGGATGACCTCATATTCATGTTTACTGGAACTGCCGTCAGTGCAGACTTACCAAGCACTACGGAGGGGCTCCGGCCTTAGCGGCAAGACGGATGAAGCCTCTGAACGAGGCCTGCCCAATACGCTCTTCGCCGTTCAGATCCTTTATGGGACGGTACCCGTGGGAATGGGGCGCGTAATCGGTGACGGAGGATGCTTCTTCCAAGTTGTGGATATAGCCGTCCTTCCCGCGCATCAAGGCAAAGGCTTAGGAAAACGAATCATGGCTGAAGTTATTAAATACATTCAAGCCAACGTCCCTGAAAGTGGGTACGTCAGCCTTATTGCGGATGGCCAAGCACAAGACCTTTACGCACAGTTTGGTTTCATTCACACGGCACCACGTTCTGTAGGTATGGCTTACAGTTTCCCACCTAAGCCTACCGGTCTCACAGCTTGATGCGATGAACACAGGCTGGCGGTGACAAAGCATTGCGCCAGTTACAGGTATTCCTGGACGATACAGGCCCGGAATGCGTTGGTGAAAGGGCTTCCGCGACGTATGAAATGCTGAAGCCAAGAGCAATCCCGTCCGCTCTCATGGCCAAGGCTGCTCAGGTGCACGCTGGCTTGCTTACAAGTGGGGTGGACGCGGATGATTTTTTCCTGGAGCACTTCGACTTGCTGCAAAGCGTTCTTGCCAACGCTTCAATGGGAGTTGGTGCAGTCGGTGACGGCTGGAGCAGGCATCTGCAAAATATCAAGGACACACTTGAGGAGATCGAGAAATTACATCGCGATTACCTCGGCTCTGGCACCTTGAGTGCCCGCGACGCGTTTTATACCAAGCGCACCGCTTTGTTCATGAAGCTCGAAAAGCAGTTGGGAAACTTCGCCGCGTACGGTTCAGGGTTACGTAACCAAGGAAAGGTCAAGCAGGCATTTGGCATCTCGACCCGCAGCTACCTCCATACAGGCGAGATCGCCGGCTATGCCGATAAGGTATCTGGTGTTGCCAAAGCGTCGAATCTGGTCAAGAAAGGCACGTATATCGGTACTGCGCTGGATGTGGCTGCCACAGGCTTGTCGATTCATAAAGCCTGCACAATGGGCCGGGAGGAGCAGTGCCGCCGCGCCAAATATGTTGAAAGCTCGGCGTTGATAGGTGGCCTGGGAGGCGGCAGCCTCGGGGGGGGCTGCGGGAGGTATGGCAGGGACTGGTGTTTGTGTAGTCGTCCTGGGGATTAGTACAGGCGGCCCAGGAGCGCTGGCTTGTGCTGTAATAGGCGGTGCAGTAGGCGGTAAAATCGCCGGTGACTTCGGGAGCGAGAGAGGCGAAAAGGTGGGTGAATTTTTATATCGTGAGGTATCGGAGTGAGTGGAGTTGACCCTGGATTGATTGCGCTGTTGATCCTTGCGCCCATAATTCTGTTGATGATCGTGCTGTGTTACATCGCACATAAGCACACTGAGTACTTTGAGTCGTTTCTTCCGAACTGTACGTACGTGACCGGCAATAAAAAAATATTCCAGCATGCAGGCTTACTGGGCAAAGTCATGCGCACGGGGTCGATCTCTCTGGTGCTGGCGATACCGACAATCTTTTTGCGCAGAGGCTTAATTGACTTAAATGAAGTCAAACGTTTCCCGCCCAACATGAAACGATTACTGGTAAGCATGTTAGCCATCCAAATCGTACTGCTCATTGCGCTTACCATTTCCCATTATGCAGATCGCTGAAAATAATTGACTGGCATTATCGGGACGATGGCCAGATAGATGGCCTCGTCCCAGCTGGCCAACTTTAATCATTTTAAGTCCTAGTTAGAAGTGTACAAAATTGCTTGTAGATGAGCTGACTATACTTTTAAGGCGTCGTTCGTGATACCTCTGGTGGTAAGGACTGATCTTCGCCCCCATCTCCCCTGCCCCTCCCAGCTGTCTAATGTCCACACAAACAACCAGCAAAAATTGCCGCGCGCTTCGGGGAGCCCCTTGCTCAAGAACGCTGCGTCGAGCAGTAAGGGGCGCTGCAAGCACCGCATGCCCAGATCAAACCTCATAGCGAAAACACTGCATATCCAAATAACTATTTCCTGGCGCGATCTTCGGGCTGCGGTTGCTATCGTTTATTGAAGCGAAGCCACACGGCGAAAAAACGCCTCGACGTGATCTCGCTGAACGCAAGACCATGTGAGTCGTGACATGACTGGTCTCTCCCCTGTGCAAGCTCCCAGAAGATTGTTTCGACCCTACCGCGTTGATGGACATGGTGCCATCTGCCAACGTTGTCTGGTCGCATAGGTGGAGTTGAAACCTCAGCTATAACTGCTGCATTTTTGAATGCATGCCGGAGTCGGTAGAACCGATAGTCGCCGAAAAACGATGACCCGCATCAGCTATGAAGCTGTTTTGCATAGGATAAATGCTTGACCCATGCGGGCAGGCAGGATGTGAGCAAAACAATGTGCCTAGTCAGGCTGGACCAACGAAAAAGCCCGCAAACCAATGAAGGTTGCGGGCTTTATCATATTTACGTCACGGTGAAGCGCGCCTGTTGCTCGCTCCATTCGGTTGAAAGACTAGAAAGCTGGCTGATACAAGCCCCTCTCCAGCACTCACGAACCGCTTTGCATATGGTGGGTCGTGTAGGATTCGAACCTACGACCAATTGGTTAAAAGCCAACTGCTCTACCAACTGAGCTAACGACCCGTTGGATGGCGCGTATAATACTGATTTCTAACGAGAAATCAACACCCCATCAAAACTTTTTTCAAAAATAACGGGTTGGGTCGTCTACACCGGCAGCCTTGAAGCCATCGGCGCGCAGGCGACAGCTGTCGCACTTGCCACAGGCACGCCCGTCATCGTCGGCCTGGTAGCAGGACACTGTCAGGCTGTAGTCCACACCACGGGCCATACCGGCCTGTACGATCTGCGCCTTGCTCATGTTCTGCAGTGGCGCCTGGATGCGGAAGCCCTGCCCCTCGACACCGGCCTTGGTAGCGAGGTTGGCCATGCGCTCGAACGCTTCGACGAACTCAGGTCGGCAATCGGGGTAGCCCGAGTAGTCCACGGCATTGACACCGATGAAGATGTCGCGCGCCTGCAGCACTTCTGCCCAGCCCAGGGCCAAGGACAGGAACACGGTATTGCGCGCCGGCACGTAGGTCACCGGAATGCCCTCGCCCGGGGCTTCCGGTACATCGATGCTGCTGTCGGTCAGCGCCGAACCACCTATGCCATCAAGGTTCAAGCCGATGACTTTGTGCTCGACCACGCCAAGGTCACTGGCGACCCGCGCCGCAGCGTTCAATTCAGCCCGATGGCGCTGGCCATAATCGAAACTCATGGTGTAGCAGCTGTAGCCTTCAGCTTTGGCCATGGCGACGACAGTGGCCGAGTCCAGGCCGCCGGACAGCAGGATTACTGCGCGTTTCTCAGTCATGTGCTTTTGCTCCTAATCAACGTCCGGGTTCGTCGTTCCACAGCAGCTTGTGCAGCTGCAGCTGGAAACGCACGGGCAGGTTGTCGGCAACGATCCAGTCGGCCAGATCACTGGCCTTCACCTGGTGATGGCTTGGCGAAAACAGCACCTCACCGGCTCGCTCGGCGAGGTTGTACTGAATCAGCTTGGACACCGCCCAGTCATAGTCTTCGCGCGAGCAGATGACGAACTTGACCTGGTCATTGCGGGTCAGGTGCTCGATGTTTTCGTAGAGGTTGCGGTGGGACTCTTCGGAGCCCGGGGTCTTGAGGTCCACCACGCGGCTGACGCGCACATCGGTAGCCGAGATATCCAGGGCACCACTGGTTTCCAGCGAAACCTCATAGCCCGCATCACACAGACGCTGCAGCAGCGGCAAGGCATTTGGCTGAGCCAGGGGTTCGCCGCCGGTTACGCAGACGTAACGTGGCTTGAAGCCGGCCACCTGCTCCATGATCGAATCGAGGCTACGCACAGTACCGCCACTGAAGGCGTAGGCACTGTCGCAATATTGACAGCGCAGGGGGCAACCGGTCAGGCGCACGAATACCGTGGGCAGCCCAGCCGTGCGTGTTTCACCCTGCAAAGAGTAAAAGATTTCGGTGATGCGTAATGTGTCTTGCATGATCGCCACGGGCGTGACAGCTAAACAGGCTGTCCGCCTCCGTCAGGCACTGTCGCGGACTCGACATGGCGTTATCCGCAGCAGCGTGTTTAAGAAAAAGGGCGCTGATTCTAACGAAAAAACCCGCGACTGGCGCGGGTTTCTTTTGAACGGTGTTACTTAGAGCTTCTGCAGGTCACGCTGCGCCAGCTGTGCGGCGGAGGTGCCGGGGTACTGGGTAATGACTTGCTGCAGGATGCCCTTGACCTTGTCGGTATGGCCCATGCGGCGCTCGACGTCGGCCAGCTTGTACAGGGAGTCCGGTACCTTGCTGTGCTTGGGATACTTCTGGCTGACCTGGGCAAAAGCCTGGCTGGCACTTTGCAGGTCACCCTTGGCCAGGTTCACCTCACCCAACCAGTACTGGGCGTTGCCTGCGTACTGGCTGTTCGGGTACTTGCGCAGGAAGGCGGCGAACGCCTGGCTGGCCTTGTCGAAGTCCTTCTGCTTGATCAGGTCGAAAGCCGCATCGTAATAGAGCTTTTCTTTCGCCGGATCACCCGGCTCGCTGTTGGCGGCCGGCTGCTGTGCAGCAGCGCCAGCGGCGCCTGCTGCTGCACCGGCGGCGGCATCGGGTGCACTACCGGTGGAGGAATTATCGGGGGTCGCGGCAGGCGCGCCACCACTGTTGATGCGGCGGTCCAGATCCTGGTAACGCTCCAGGCTTTCCTGCTTCATGCGGGCGACATCGTTTTGCAGCTCTTCGATGATGCCTTGCTGGCGGGATATCTGGTCCTGCATCTGTTGCAGCTGCATGAACAGCTGGCCCTGTGCTGAGGCAGGGGTCGAAGCCCCTGCCCCGGCATAGGCGCCGCTCGTGCCATAACCCGAAGGTGGATAAGCACCTGCGTTGTCATCTACTACAGGAACCGCAGCCCACGCCGAAAGCGGAAGGCTGAGTGCGAGGACGGTCACAGCACGACGGCACATACGCATAAGAACTTACTTACGCAGTTCTACGCGGCGGTTCTGAGCCCAGGACTGCTCGTCGTTGCCGGTGGCAACTGGACGCTCTTCGCCGTAGGAAACCAGTTCCAGCTGAGCAGGGGAAACGCCCTGCAGAACCAGGTAGCGCTGAACGGCCTTGGCACGACGCTCGCCCAGAGCCATGTTGTACTCGCGAGTACCGCGCTCGTCGGTGTTGCCTTCCAGAACAACGCGGTTGCCGTTGGCCTTCAGGTCCTTGGCGTGAACGTCCAGAGCGCGCATGGCTTCTGGCTTCAGGTCCGAGCTGTCGTATTCGAAGTAGAAGGTGGTGATTGCGCGCAGGGCGGCTTCTTCGCTCAGGGAACCGTCAACAGCGCCAGTGTTGGCACCGTAGCCAGCGTTAGGATCGACAGCGCCTTCGCCAGCGTTGTCACCGCCCTTCGAGGAGCAACCTACAGCTACAGCCATGGCCAGAGCCAGCGCAGCAAATTTACCAAACTTCAGCATTTCCATCGTGAAACTCCTAATGAAACCCCAGTGTGTTAAGCAAAACGTATTACGCCGCAATCAGTTCAGGTAAGGGGACCAGGACGGTTCTCTGACTTCGCCTTGAGCGGTAGGAAGTGGGAGCCTCACGCGGCCATTAAGCGACACGAGCATCAAGACTCCCCGGCCCTGCTGGCGGGTGGCGTAGATTAGCATGGTGCCGTTTGGCGCAACAGTGGGAGACTCATCAAGACTTGTTTCCGAGAGAATCTTTACACTTCCTCTTTGCAAGTCTTGCGCCGCCACTTTGAAGTTGGTGAAACCCTGCTGACGATGGATCATTACCAACGTCTTTTCATCCGCCGAAAGCTTCGGGTTGGCGTTGTAGTTACCAACGAACGTCACACGCTCGGCGCTGCCGCCACTGACCGACTGTTTGTAGATCTGCGGCTTGCCGCCACGGTCGGAGGTGAAATACAGGGTGTTGCCATCCTTGCCCCAGAACGGCTCGGTATTGATACCTGGGCCGGCAGTGACACGGCTGATCTGGCGCGAAGCCACGTTCATCACGTAGATGTCCGGGTTACCGTCCTTGGACAGCACGAACGCCAGGCGCGAACCATCCGGCGACCAGGCAGGCGCGCCGTTGAGGCCTTCGAAGTTGGTCACCTGTTCACGGCGGCCTGTGTCGATGTGCTGGATGAAAATGCGCGGACGCTTCTGCTCGAACGAGACATAGGCGATACGCTTGCCATCCGGGGCGAAACGCGGCGACAGGATAGGCTCACGCGACTGCAGCAACGTCACTGCACGCGCACCGTCGTAGTCCGAACGCTGCAGGGTGTAGCGGGTATTGTTGGTCGAGAAGCGCTCGGCGGTCACGTACAGCATGCGGGTGGAAAACGCACCCTTGATACCGGTGAGCTTCTCGAACGACTGGTCGGCAATGTAGTGCGACATGTCGCGCAGCTGGTCGACGCTGCCGGCAACGCTGCCGGTCAGCACTTGCTGCTCGGTGGCGACGTTGAACAGCGCGTACTGCACCTGCAGGCGGCCGCCCGACGGTACGATGCTGCCGACCATCACGTACTGGGCGCCCAGGGCTTTCCAGTCACGGAAGATCACTTCGCTGGCCTGGGTAGGCTGGCTGATCATGTTCTGCCGCGGGATGGGCGCGTAGTAGCCGGAGTTGCGCAGGTCATTACCAATGATATCGGCCATGTCTTCCGGCAGCACACTGCCACCCTGCAGACCGAACGGCACTACCGCGATAGGCGTTGCCCGATCGCTGCCGCTGGTGACCAGGATGTTCTTTTCCTCTGCCATGGCCATGCCTGCCACGCAGCACAGCATGACCAGCAGTCCTCGAAGGAGTTTAATCACAACGCTAGATCCTCAGGTGTAAATGTCATCTTGAACGAACGATACGGATTGAACTCGTTCGGCTTCAAGCCCTGCATTTCGGTCAGACGACCGATGTTCTTGACCGCTGCCACCGCCGAACTGTCGAACGGGCCGTCACCACTGGAGCGCGATACGCTGACATTGGTGATGGTGCCATCGGGCAGCATGTTGATCTGCAGGACTACCGTCATGCCCTTGCGCGCTGAAGGGGGACGCGCCCAACCTTCGGCCGCTCGCATGCGGATCAGGTCGTCGAAATCGCCGGCCACCTGGTCGCCCTGCTCGTCGGCCAGCGCCTGCTGCCGCTCGGTGGAATCAGACAACAGCTCGGCCAGGGCCTGGGCTTTCTTGTCTTCTGCCGCCTTGCGGGCCGCTTCCTGTGCCTTTTTCTTCTGGGCATCTGCAGCGGCCTTTTTCTTGGCCTCTTCAGCTGCCTTCTTCTTCGCTTCCTCAGCCGCCGCTTTTTTCTTGGCGTCCTCGGCTGCTTTCTTCTTGGCCTCCTCGGCTGCCTTCTTCTTGGCATCCTCGGCGGCTTGTTTCTTCGCCTCTTCGGCAGCCTGCTTCTTGGCCTCTTCCTCAGCCTTTTTCTTGGCGATGTCGGCCTGCTGCTTTTCAGCGGCCTTTTTCGCCTCGTCGGCCTTTTTGGCTTCGGCGGCTTTCTTGGCTTCGGCGGCCTTGGCAGCGTCTTCTGCCTTCTTCGCCTCAGCAGCTTCGCGAGCCTCTTCGGCCTTTTGAGCGGCATCGGCTTTCTTTTGTTCCGCGGCCTTCACGGCTTCCTGCTCGACCTTCTTCTGCTCCAGCTGCTCGACTTCGGTCTGACGCGCGGCGGTTTTCTTCGCTTCCCCGGCAATCTTCTGATTGGTCTGGGTGGTCGCCTGGCTCTTGGACTTGAGCTGATACAGCGTAGCCTGAACGATCGGCTTGGAAGGCGGCAATTCTGGCGTCATGGCAAAACTGACGAACAGCAATGCGAACACAAGCACATGCAGGCCGATGGCCCAGACACTGGGCCAGAAGTAGCTTTCCGAGGCGGATGGCTCTCGCTGTTGCATCAGGGCGCCTCGGTAATCAGGCCAACGTTACCGACACCGGCCTTCTGCAACCCGCCCATGGCACCCATGACCGCGCCGTAGTCGACAGCCTTGTCGCCACGAATGAAGACCTGGGTCTGCTTGCCCTGGTCGCGACCGGCGGCAATGATCTTGGTCACTGCACTGGTCATTTCGGGCAAGGTCATGGCCTTGTCCATCTGCTTGTCGGTATCGACTTCGCTGCCCAGGTTCCAGTAATACGTCTTGTCGGCTTTGATGGAGATGGTCAGGATCTGGACATTGTTGTCCTGCGGCAAGGCTTCGCTGGAAACCTTGGGCAGGTCGACCTTCACGCCCTGATTGAGCATGGGAGCCGTCACCATGAAGATGACCAGCAGCACCAGCATCACGTCGATGTAGGGCACCACGTTCATCTCGGCGACCGGCTTGCGTTTGTGGCGAACTCGGGCCATGGGTTTGTACCTGATTACTCTTCGCTGGTGTGCACTTTGCGGTGCAGGATCGCCTGGAACTCGTCGGCGAAGGTGTAGTAACGACCGATCAGCACTTCGCTGCGTGCGGCGAAACGGTTGTAGGCGATAACCGCCGGGATTGCCGCGAACAGACCGATGGCGGTAGCGATCAGCGCTTCGGCGATACCCGGGGCCACGGTGGCCAGGGTCGCCTGCTGGGCGCTGGCCAGGCCGCGGAAGGAGTTCATGATGCCCCACACGGTACCGAACAGACCGATGTATGGGCTGGTGGAACCGACAGTGGCGAGGAACGGCAAGCTCTGCTCGAGTTTTTCTTCCTCACGCGAGATGGCTACGCGCATGGCCCGGCCAACGCCTTCCATGACCGCGTCGGGGTCCACACCCGGCTGCTGGCGCAGGCGAGAGAACTCCTTGAAGCCGGCACGGAACACTTGCTCAACGCCCGAATCCGGGTCCGGGTTGCTGCCTGCCTGACGGTACAGCTTGGACAGGTCGATACCCGACCAGAAGCGTTCCTCGAAGGCATCCAGCGCACGACGACCGGCGCGCAGCATGGTGCTGCGCTGGAAGATCATGATCCATGAGGTGACCGAGGCGGCCACCAGGGTCAGCATTACCAGCTGTACCACCACGCTGGCATTGCTGACCAGACTCCACATGGAGGTATGGTCGACGACGTTAGCTTCCACGCTTATTCTCCTGCATTCGATTGAGTACCCGAGCCGTCCGCCACAAAGGCGTCGCGCAGCTTGGGGGGTATGGCTCGGGGTTTGAAAGTGTCGGCGCGCACGGCGGCCACCAGGAACTGCCCTTCGCAGAGCAGCGTTTCATCCTTTTCCCGCCAGACCTGCTGCACGAAACGCAGGCTGGCGCGATTGAGTTCAAGTACTTGCGCGGTCACTCGAAGTTCGTCGTCCAGGCGCGCCGGCGCGTGATAGCGCGCTTCGCTCGAATGGACCACGAACAACAGGTTCTCACCGGCCAGTTGCTGCTGGGAAAAACCCAGGTGCCGCAGGCGCTCGGTCCGCGCGCGCTCCATGAATTTCAGGTAGTTGACGTAATACACCACGCCACCGGCATCGGTATCTTCGTAATAGACGCGACAGCGGTGAGCGAAAGGTTCCAGGCCATTTTGCGCGCGCATACTCTAGTGCTTACTCCTCAGCTTGCCAATCCGCTGCAGCAACTGTTTTTTCTTCATTAATGTCGTATTGCCAGCGCACCCGAGGCATGCCAGCGGTAGGACCACGAAAAGCGGGTTTCGATCTGTCATTCATCGCCTGCTTCGGAAAATTCTGCCCCCTCACCCAAGCGCCCGGGAACATTCAGGCCAAAGTGCAGGTAGGCATGGCGGGTGACCACGCGCCCGCGTGGCGTGCGCATGATGTAACCCTGCTGAATCAGATAAGGTTCGAGCACATCCTCGATGGTATGACGCTCTTCGCTGATCGCTGCCGCCAGGTTATCCACGCCCACCGGGCCGCCATCGAACTTTTCGATCATGGTCAGCAGCAGGCGGCGGTCGGAATGGTCGAAGCCACGCTCGTCGACGTCCAGCAGGTTGAGCGCCATGTCGGCCACCGCCTTGGTGATCTGCCCCTTGCCGCGCACCTCGGCATAGTCACGCACGCGGCGCAGCAAGCGGTTGGCGATACGCGGCGTGCCGCGGGCACGGCGGGCGATCTCGTAAGCCCCCTGGTCCTCGATGACCAGCCCCAGAATATTGGCCGAACGGCTGACGATGGTCGCCAGGTCCTTGTCGCTGTAGAACTCGAGGCGCTGGACGATCCCGAAGCGATCGCGCAGCGGGTTGGTGAGCATGCCGGCGCGGGTCGTGGCCCCCACAAGGGTGAAGGGCGGCAGGTCCAGCTTGATCGAGCGGGCAGCCGGGCCTTCGCCGATCATGATATCGAGCTGGAAGTCCTCCATGGCCGGATACAGCACCTCCTCGACCACCGGCGACAGCCGGTGAATCTCGTCGATGAACAGTACGTCATGCGGTTCGAGGTTGGTCAGCATGGCCGCCAGGTCGCCCGGGCGCTCGAGAATCGGCCCTGAGGTACTCTTGACCGATACGCCCATTTCCTGGGCGATGATATTGGCCAAGGTGGTCTTGCCCAGGCCTGGCGGACCGAAGATAAGCGTGTGGTCGAGCGATTCGTTGCGACCGCGGGCAGCCTGGATGAACAGCGCCATCTGCTCGCGCACCACCGGCTGGCCGATGTATTCGTCCAGGCGCAGCGGGCGGATGGCACGGTCCTGGACTTCTTCGCGGTCGCGGCCACTGGCGGCAATCAGGCGGTCGGCTTCGATCACTTGGTAATCATCCCTTTGAGGCTGCGACGGATCAGCTCCTCACTGCTCAGCCCGGCCTTGTCCTTGATCGCGGACACTGCCTTGCTGGCTTCCTGCGGCTTGTAGCCCAAAGAAACCAGGGCGCTGACGGCATCGGCCTCGGCGCTGGAGGCGCTGCTGACCGGCACCGGCCCATCCGAAACAAGCGTGAACATGGCCGGTGAGGTTTCCCAGGCCTTGAAGCGGTCTTTGAGCTCGACCAGCAAGCGCTCGGCGGTCTTCTTGCCCACACCAGGCACACGCACCAGCGCCGAGGTGTCCTGGGCCTGGACGCAACGCACCAGTTCGTCAGCCTCAAGGCCCGACATCAAGGCCAGCGCCAGCTTCGGGCCCACGCCATTGAGGCGGATGAGCTCGCGGAACAGTTCGCGCTCGCGCTTTTCATGAAAGCCATAGAGCAGGTGGGCATCTTCGCGCACCACCAGATGGGTATGCACGGTGACCGTTTCGCCGACTTTCGGCAGGCGGTACAGGGTGGTCATGGGCACTTCAAGCTCATAACCCACGCCATTGACGTCGATAATCAGGTGCGGCGGTTGCTTTTCCGCCAGGGTGCCGCGCAAACGTCCAATCACGTTTCGATCCTTCCTCTCGGGGAGCCGATCAAAGACCGCTCAACCCTATCAGCAAATACGTCGGGTGAACGTGCCACCCTGACAAAATGTGTATCAGCTCATGAAGCAGCTACAGACGCAAGCGCCCACCGCGCCGCCGCGCCGTGGCCAGGCCGTGCGGCACCAGGCTGGAACGGGTATGGGCATGGCACAGGGCAATCGCCAGGGCATCAGAGGCATCGATCTGTGGTTTCTGGGTCAGCTTGAGCAGGTGCATGACCATCAGCATCACCTGCTCCTTGTTAGCCCCGCCAGTACCGGCCACGGCCTGTTTGACCTGAGTCGCGCTGTATTCGGCGATTTCCAGGCCGGCCTCGGCGGCGGCGACGATGGCCGCGCCGCGTGCCTGGCCAAGTTTGAGGGCCGAATCAGGGTTGCGCGCCATGAACACGCGCTCGATACCCATGGTCACGGGGCCATGTTGGGCAATGATTTCACTGACACCGCGAAAAACGATCTGCAGGCGCTCGTGCAGCTCGCCGCTGCCGGTTCGGATACAACCCGACGCCACGTACTCGCAACCACGGGCAGTCTGGCGCACAACGCCATAACCGGTGATGCGCGAGCCGGGGTCGATACCAAGAATCAGAGTCATAACGCCTTTCGTGTAGGGGGGGCTTGAAAGCCTGAGCTCAATTCAAGGCTATTGGGCCGCTGCGCAGCCCATCACCGGCAAGCCTGCTCCCACAGATGCAGCGCAACGCTTGAGGGGTGCGCTTGACTACAGGAGCAGGCCTGCCGGCGATGGGCCGCCCAGCGGCCCCAATTACAACCTTGCTGGCGACACCTTAGCCGAGTTTTTCCATGATCTCGTCGGAAATCTGTGCATTGGAATAGACGTTCTGCACATCATCCAGGTCTTCGAGCATGTCGATCAGCTTGAGCACTTTCTCCGCGCCCTCCTGATCCAGCTCGGCACTGGTGGTCGGCTGCATGACGATTTCCGCGTCTGCGGCCTTGAAGCCGGCTTCTTCCAAGGCGTTACGCACGGCATAGAAGCTGTTGAACGAGGTGAACACCTCGAACGAGCCATCTTCGTTGGCCACCACATCGTCGGCGTCGGCTTCCATGGCGGCTTCCATCAGCGCATCTTCGTCCACGCCCGGCGCAAAGCTGATCTGCCCCTTGCGCTCGAACAGGTAGGCCACCGAGCCATCGGTACCAAGGTTGCCGCCACACTTGGTGAAGGCATGCCGCACAGCGGCTGCGGTACGGTTGCGGTTGTCGGTCATGGCCTCGACCATGATCGCCACCCCGCCCGGGCCGTAACCCTCGTAGCTCAGCTCTTCAACGTTATCGCTTTCGTTGGTACCGGCACCACGGGCCACAGCGCGATCGATGATATCGCGGCTCATGTTGGCACCCAGGGCCTTGTCCAGCGCCAGGCGCAAGCGCGGGTTGGAAGCCGGATCACCACCACCCTGCTTGGCAGCGACGGTCAGCTCACGGATCCACTTGGTGAAGATCTTGCCTCTCTTGGCATCCTGGCGCTCTTTGCGGTGCTTGATGTTCGCCCACTTGGAATGACCAGCCATAACGACTCCAAACTCTTGAAACACAAACAATTGCGCCCCCGAGAGGGGCGCAACGACAAATTCCTGCGCCGAAACGCAAAGGCGCATCCATCTGGATGCGCCCGGGGTCCGCTTACTCGACCTTGGTCTGTTCGCGCAGGCGGATATGCAGCTCGCGCAGGGCCTTGGCATCAACCAAACCAGGCGCCTGAGTCATCACGCACGCGGCGCTCTGGGTTTTCGGGAAGGCAATCACTTCACGGATCGACTGGGCACCGGTCATCAGCATGACCAGGCGGTCCAGACCGAAGGCCAGGCCACCGTGAGGCGGAGCACCGAACTTCAGGGCATCGAGCAGGAAGCCGAACTTCTCTTCCTGTTCTGCTGCTTCGATCCCCAGCAGGCGGAACACCGCCTGTTGCATCTCTTTGCGGTGGATACGGATCGAACCGCCACCCAGTTCGGTGCCGTTCAGCACCATGTCGTAGGCACGCGACAGCGCGGTGGCCGGGTTGGCCTCGAGCTCTTCGGGGGTGCACTTGGGCGCGGTGAACGGGTGGTGCAGGGCGGTGAAGCTGCCGTCTTCGTTCTCTTCGAACATCGGGAAGTCGACGACCCACATCGGTGCCCACTCGCAGGTCAGCAGTTCGAAGTCGTGGCCCAAACGGATACGCAGCGCGCCCAGGGCCTCGCTGACGACCTTGAACTTGTCGGCACCGAAGAACACGATGTCGCCGTCTACGGCACCTACGCGATCGAGGATCACGTTGAGGTTGGCTTCAGGGATGTTCTTGACGATCGGCGACTGCAGGCCTTCGACGCCTTTGGCACGCTCGTTGACCTTGATGTACGCCAGGCCACGGGCGCCGTAGATGCCGACGAACTTGGTGTACTCGTCGATCTTGCTGCGCGGCATGCTGGCGCCACCTGGCAGGCGCAGTGCGGTAACGCGGCACTTCGGATCGTTGGCCGGGCCTGCGAAGACCTTGAAGTCGACATCTTTGAGCTGGTCGGCGACGTCAACCAGTTCCAGCGGGTTACGCAGGTCTGGCTTGTCGGAACCGTAGCGGCGCATGGCTTCTTCGAAGGTCATGTGCGGGAATTCGCCGAACTCCAGGTCCAGCACTTCCTTGAACAGCTTGCGGATCATGCTCTCGGTCAGGCCCATGATCTCGGACTCATCGAGGAAACTGGTCTCGATGTCGATCTGGGTGAACTCCGGCTGACGGTCAGCGCGCAGGTCTTCGTCACGGAAGCATTTGGCGATCTGGTAGTAGCGGTCGAAGCCGGCGACCATCAGCAGCTGCTTGAACAGCTGAGGCGACTGCGGCAGCGCGAAGAAGCTACCAGCGTGGGTACGGCTGGGCACCAGATAGTCACGCGCGCCTTCTGGCGTTGCGCGGGTGAGGATCGGCGTTTCGACGTCGAGGAAGCCATTTTCGTCCAGGAAGCGACGAATGCTGCTGGTGATGCGCGAACGCAGGCGCAGCTTGTCGGCCATTTCCGGGCGACGCAGATCGATGAAGCGGTAGCGCAGGCGGGTTTCCTCGCCGACGTCAGAGTATTCGTTCAGCGGGAACGGCGGGGTTTCAGCTTCGTTGAGCACGTTGAGCTGGTAACCGAGGATTTCGATGGCACCGGAAGCCATGTTGGCATTCACCGCGCCCTCGGGGCGCTTGCGCACCTTGCCGGTGATCTGCACCACGTATTCGCTGCGCACGCGGTCGGCCGCAGCGAAGGTTTCGGCGCGATCGGGATCGAAGACGACCTGGGCCATGCCCTCGCGGTCACGGATGTCGAGGAAGATCACCCCGCCGTGGTCGCGGCGACGATGGACCCAGCCGCAAAGGGTGACTTCCTGGCCGTCCAGGCTCTCGTTCAGTTGGCCGCAATAATGGCTGCGCATCATGATGGTGGTTTCGCTTCTCGTGATTCGTGTATTCGATGGAGGCCTTGGCCGCCCCAGGGGGCTAATACTGCAAGACCCGGCTACTGCAATTCAACTCAGTCGGCCTTGTCGCCGCCTGCCAGATTCTTTTTAGCCCCGGTCTTGAAGTCGGTTTCGTACCAGCCGCTACCGCTCAGGCGAAATCCAGGGACCGACAACAGTTTCTTCAATGCCGGCGCCTGGCAGGCCGGACAGTCGGTCAGCGGCGCTGCACTGATCTTCTGCAACGCTTCCATCCGGTGATCGCAGGATGCACATTGATAGTCATAAAGGGGCATGGGTGTCTCTCGTCAACCATTACGCTGGCTGCCCGGGGCAGCAAAAAGCGGGATTATATATGGTTAACAGGCACTGCGCAGCCCGCCTGGCGATCAGCGTCCTGCAACCACGCGACGCAGATCACCCGCACCAGGCCGCTGAAGTTGCGCACCCCGCCCTGGCGCAGGTGCACTTCACGGTCCACATAGGAAAGTACGGCACTGACGGAGCACTCATTGGCCTCTGCGATGCGCTCGAGGATGCGCCAATAGACTGCCTCCAGGCGCAAGCAGGTGGAAAAACCGTTGAGCCGGACCGAGCGCGATACCGGCTGAATCTGCATCATGTCGAAATCCGCCTTGAACGGATCAATGCTTTGCCTGCCCAGGCAGCGGCCTTTGCCTACTACACGCTTGCTCGCTTGCATCATGCGCCCACATCCTCGCCACAGGTATGTTCCCCTGCACCGCAAGACAGGCACGGAGCAGGAACCAGAGGCCCAATGAAGCGCGTGCGGCCGGGCGCAAAGCAGCGGCAAAGCCTTCCCGCACAAACGAAAAAGCCCGGTGAGCGTCACTCGACCGGGCTTTGCAGGCCGCTTTTCATACAAGCGGCTGATCATTTACCGTCAAGCAGTACCCGCAGCATCCATGCAGTCTTTTCGTGCACCTGCATACGCTGGGTCAGCAGATCGGCAGTTGGCTCATCACTGACCTTGTCCACTACCGGGAAAATACTGCGGGCGGTACGCACGACCGCCTCCTGCCCCTGGACAAGCTGATGGATCATCTCGTCCGCTGCGGGCACCCCTTCCTCTTCCTTGATGGAAGAATGCCGTGCATAAAAAGCATAAGAACCCGGCGCCGGAAAGCCCAGGGCGCGGATCCGCTCGGCGATGGAATCAACGGCCAGCGCCAGCTCGTTGTATTGCTCTTCGAACATCAGGTGCAGGGTACGGAACGAAGGACCGGTGACGTTCCAGTGAAAGTTGTGGGTTTTCAGATACAGCACATAGGTATCCGACAACAGACGGGACAGCCCTTCGACGATGGACTTGCGATCTTCTTCACTGATACCGATATCGATTGCCATTGAAGTTCCCCTTTTTCATATGGCTTGATGATGATCAAGCGGGCCTCACACACTGTATCAATACTTCGCGCCACGCGCCCATGACACAGGGCAACTCATCGCCGGCAGCCACCTGCGGTTTGAGAAGGCCCCGCGTTTGCTGTTAAATAGGCACTGTGCCACCCGTGCGTGCTGTTATTGCCGGGTGCATAGGCTGGCTCACCATGTGTTCGCGCTCTACACCTCATGCGCACCATGCCGCCAGCTCTTCCTGTGATCGGCCTTATCAATTGCGAGCCAACCCCATGTTCAAGATCGTCCATCTGTTGACGGGCGCTGCAGCTTTGCTGCTATCGCTCATACCCAGCCTGAAATACGACGCAACTCCCTTCCTGCAGCAACCGGACGCGGTCTACCTTGCCCTGCTCGGCCTGCTCAACCTGCTGCTGGCACCTGTCGTGCCGCTGTATTACCGCGGCGCCCGCCAGCAATTGCAGCATCTGGCCTGCGCCTTGCTGGTGGTGGCCGTGGTACTGCAAACCCTGACCTTGCTGGCCCGCCCCGAAATGGGCAACCTGGCGGCCTTGGTCTGCGCAGGCCTGGCGGTCATTCTGCACCTGGCTGCAGGCTTGGCCCGTAGCCCCAGAAAAAGCCGACCAAGCCAAGGCGCGCCGCAGGAGACCGGCACGCGCGATACCGGCACGGTGAAGTGGTTCAATACCTCTAAAGGCTTTGGATTCATTTCCCGCGATTCGGGTGACGATATCTTCGTCCACTTTCGCGCCATTCGTGGCGAAGGCCATCGCATCCTGGTCGAAGGCCAGCGTGTGGAGTTCTCGGTAATGCACCGCGACAAGGGCCTGCAGGCCGAAGACGTGGTCGCGGTATCCCGCCGCTGACCCTGCGCAGCCCTGGGGCAACCCCAGGGCTGGCACCCATCAGTAATGAGGCGGCGGCGCTTCCTCGCCCTCACTGCCATACTGACCGACCATTTCCTCGTAACGCTTGATCAACTCGGCCATCTGCAACTGCAGGCGCTGAATCACCCGCCCCTGCTCGACCACCACGTCATTGAGTTCCTGAATGGTGTCGTCCTGAAACGCCTGACGGGTTTCCAATTCGACTATGCGCGATTCCGGCGACATGTCAGGCCTCCTCATAGGCGTCATCGAGCAGAACGCGCAAGCGCTGGCGAATGGCATCGACCTGCCCCGGCCCGTATTCGACAGCGGGCACCTTGCCCCAGACCGGCGCCGGCCAGGCGGCATCCCCGTGGCGACGGACAATCACATGCATGTGCAGTTGGCTGACCACATTACCCAGTGTGGCAACGTTCATCTTGTCTGCCGCGAACTCCGTTTTGAGTGCCTCGGCCAGGCAGGTGGTTTCTTTCCACAACTGCGCCTGATCGTCCGGGCTCAGGTCGAACAGTTCGCTTACGCCGGCGCGCTTGGGTACCAGAATGAACCAAGGGTAGTTGGCATCCTTGCTAAGCAGCAGACGGCACAGCGGGAAGTCTCCAAGAACCAAAGAGTCCTGCTGCAAACGCAAATCCATCTCAAACACTGAAAACCTCCACCAACGAAAAGGGGCCCGGCGTGCGGGTCTATGGCGCAAGGATACTCTGCTTCGCCCACGCAAGCATGCTGCACGCCCCCAGACTGCACCCTTATTGCACAGGAATCGCTTCAGCCTGCACAGGCGCGGTAACACTCCGCTACTTTTCGCACCAAAATGAGGCCGCAAACGAGTACACCACTACGCTTTCACACACACAAATGACTCAACTTGAACAGCGAGCGGTAACACATTGACTTGCAAGGCAGGTTTTTAATTTGCGGGCGGGCTGCTGCCTGATACGCCATCAGCCAGCAGCCGCCCCGTGTTTACGGGCATTTTCCAGCCACGTGAGCGGCATTTGTGAAAATTTCATGAACCGTTGTTAATTTTGAGCACGCTTGTTGCATTCTTCTCACATCAAGTCGGCACGACATCTGCATAAAGCGATGGACGCAACAAATAACAACAGCCGCTTTGGATCCACCAGGGAGTTTCCCCAACCGAAATCGATAGTTACAGAATCGTTACGGTGACAGGAACAGCGCTGGCGTTGTACGGCTCGGAATTCCGGGACGTGATTTGCGACATGGAAATACCTGAAAGCGACATGGCCGTAAACTTCGCGAAACGTTGTATATGCCCATATCGCCAACAACAGTCTGCGTGCTATACATTTCCGCCGACATAACAAGAAAGAGCTGCCCCATATAACTAAAAGACTTGGGCGCAGCGGTACTCTTCCTAAAAACCAAAGGAGCAAATCACGATGCGCGTGATGAAGTGGAGCATGATCGCCCTGGCCGTTTCGGCAGGGACCTCGCAGCTGGCCTTTGCCTCTGCACAGGACGAATCCAAGGGTTTCATCGAAGACAGCCAGCTGAACGTCAAGACTCGCATGCTGTACTTCAGCCGTGACGCTCGTAACAATGATCGGGACCCTATTACCGGCGATCGCCAGAGCCGCACAGAAGAAACCGGCCTCGGCTTCCTCGGTACCTTTGAGTCGGGCTTCACCCAAGGCACCGTAGGCTTCGGTGTCGATGCCATCGGCATGCTCGGCCTGAAACTGGACAGCGGCAAAGGCCGTGCCGGTACCGGCCTGTTCCCGCAAGGCTCAGACGGCCGCTCGCAGGATGACTACTCCGAAGCCGGTGGCGCTGTGAAAATGCGCATCTCCAACACTGTGCTGAAGTACGGTAACCAGTTCACCGCCCTGCCGGTATTCGCTACCGACGACAGCCGACTGCTGCCGGAAGTCGCCGAAGGCGCCTTGATCACCAGCGACGAGATCGAAGGCCTGACCCTGCACGCCGGTCACTTCACCGGCATGAACGCCCAGGCCCAGACCTACCGCGACAGCCTGCGCCTGACTGAAGCCAACATCGTCGGTGGTACCTATGCCCTGACCGACAGCCTCAGCACCAGCCTGTACTACTCCAAGGTCGAAGACTACTGGCGCAAGTACTACGGCAATGTCAACTGGGCACTGCCGATTTCGGACAAGCAAGGCCTGGTGTTCGACTTCAACATCTATGACACCAAGAGCGAAGGCAGCGCCCTGTACAAAGCGTACGACGGCGACAAGCTCGACAACACCGCTTTCAGCCTGTCGGCTGCGTGGAACATCGGCGCTCATACCTTCACCATCGTGCATCAGCGCGTCCACGGTGATGGTGACTACGGTTACGGCGTCGACGGTGGCGGCACCGTCTTCCTGGGTAACTCGGTGGCCCGTTCCGACTTCAACGCAGAAGACGAGAAGTCCTGGCAAGCGCGCTACGACCTGAACTTTGCTGAGTTCGGCGTACCCGGCCTGACCTTCATGACCCGTTACGTGCGCGGTACCGACGCCAATGTCGCAGGCACTTCCAACGGTAAGGAATGGGAACGCGACATCGACATCAAGTACGTGTTGCAGGAAGGCCCCGCCAAGGACCTCAGCTTCCGCGTCCGTCAGGCCACCTACCGCTCCTCCGACGGCGTCTACTACGGCTCCCCGTCGCTGGACGAACTGCGCCTGATCGTCGAGTACCCGCTGAGCATCCTGTAAGCCACGCTTATAGTGCCCCGCACCTGAAAAAGCCCGGCACGCTCGCCGGGCTTTTTCTTGGCTGACAATTACCCCGCCCTGGGGCATCCTGTACGCCTTCGTTTCGCCCCCGTACAATGCGGGGTCATTTCAATGTCTTAGGCAATCGACACGGCTAACCATGCGCACCAGTCAATATTTGCTCGCCACCCAGAAAGAAACCCCTGCCGACGCAGTGGTCATCAGCCATCAGCTCATGCTGCGTGCCGGCATGATCCGCAAGCTGGCTTCCGGCCTGTACACCTGGCTGCCGATGGGCTTGCGGGTCATGCGCAAGGTCGAAGCCGTGGTGCGCGAGGAAATGAACGCCGCCGGCGCCCTGGAAGTGCTGATGCCCAGCATCCAGCCCGCCGAACTGTGGCAGGAATCCGGCCGCTGGGAACAGTATGGCCCCGAGCTGCTGCGCCTGAAGGATCGCCACCAGCGCGATTTCTGCGTAGGCCCGACCCACGAAGAAGTCATCACCGACCTGGCCCGCAACGAGCTGTCCAGCTATAAACAGCTGCCGCTCAACCTGTACCAGATCCAGACCAAGTTCCGTGACGAGATCCGCCCGCGCTTCGGCTTGATGCGTGGCCGCGAATTCATCATGAAGGACGCCTATTCCTTCCATGCCGACCAGGCTTCCCTGCAGGAAACCTACGACCGCATGCACCAGGCGTACTCCAACATCTTCACCCGCCTGGGCCTGGATTTCCGTCCAGTGCAGGCCGACACCGGCTCCATCGGCGGCAGCTACTCGCATGAGTTCCATGTGCTGGCATCGTCTGGCGAAGACGATGTGATCTTCAGCGACAGCTCCGACTACGCTGCCAATATCGAGAAAGCCGAAGCCATCCCGCGTGAGACCGTGCGCCCAGCGCCAACCGAGGAGCTGCGCCTGGTCGATACGCCAGAGGCCAAGACCATCGCCCAGCTGGTCGAGAACCACGGCTTGCCGATCGAGAAGACCGTCAAGACCCTGATCGTGCGCGGCGCGGAAGAAGGCAAGCTGCTTGCCCTGATCGTACGTGGCGACCACGAACTGAACGAAATCAAGGCTACCAAGCTCGAGCAGGTTGCCGACCCATTGGTCATGGCCACCGAAGCCGAGCTGCGCGATGCGATTGGTGCCGGCGCCGGCTCCCTCGGCCCACTCAACCTGCCACTGGAAATCATCATCGACCGTTCGGTTGCCTTGATGAGCGACTTCGGCATCGGTGCCAACATCGACGACAAGCACTACTTCGGCGTCAACTGGGAGCGCGACCTTCCGGTCCCACAGGTTGCCGACCTGCGCAACGTCGTCGAGGGCGACCCGAGCCCGGATGGCCAGGGTACGCTGGTGATCAAGCGCGGCATCGAAGTGGGCCACATCTTCCAGCTCGGCACCAAGTACAGCGAGGCGCTCAAGTGCCAGGTACTGGGCGAAAACGGCAAGCCGGTCGTGCTGTCCATGGGTTGCTACGGCATCGGCGTTTCCCGCGTGGTCGCCGCCGCCATCGAGCAGAGCCATGACGACAAAGGCATCATCTGGAACGACGCCCTGGCGCCATTCCAGATTGCCCTGGTACCACTGCGCTACGAAACCGACGTGGTTCGCGAGGCCACCGACAAGTTGTACGCCGAGCTGACGGCCGCAGGCTTCGAAGTGCTGCTGGACGACCGCGACAAGAAGACCAGCCCAGGCATCAAGTTCGCCGATATGGAGCTGATCGGTATTCCGCACCGCATCGTCGTCAGCGACCGCGGCCTGGCCGACGGCAACCTGGAATACAAGCACCGCACCGAACAGGATGCTCAAGCGCTGCCACTCAATGAAGTGCTGACCTTCCTGCAGGCCCGCGTTCGCCGCTGATAATCAATGCACGAGTGATCATGTCCAAGCGAAGTACCTTTACCCTGGGGGGCACCGCACTGTGCGGCGCCCTGTTCCTCAGCGGCTGCGCGAACCAGATGTCCCAGCGCAGCGAGCACGAGGAGCGCGTCGAGCGCAAGCTGCTCGAACACACACTGCAGATTGATGTCGGCGAGCCCAAGGTGATGGAGCTTCCGCAGCGACGTGTACGCATCAATGAAAAGAGGCGCTTCGAAGTCACCGAGTTCGAAGTTACCCGCCGCTATGACCGCTATACGCCCTACCAACCCTGGCGGGAGATCTACGAAATCCCGCTGGGCGCGGTGGCGGTAGTGGCCGGTGCAGGCGCCAACGTGGTCAACGTTTTTGCATTGGGCAACCTGCCTGAGAGCATGACGCGCGACTGGCTCAGTTATGGCGTCGCCGGGCTCAACCCGTTCATGAACGTGCAGTCCAACGGTCGCGCCCAACAGAACCTGGCAGGGATCAGTGAGGTGCAAAAGGACAAGCGCGAGGAGTTCACCAGCCTGCCCTGGAGCGAGCGCCTGGTCGAGGTCAAGGCCGGCAAGATGACCCACGCGCTGACCACCGACAGAAACGGCGTGCTACGCCTGAACCTGCTGGACAGCCCTTTCTCGGAGCAGCACCTGAACCACGTCGGCACCCTGCACCTGCAGGTGGTCGATGAAGACAATGCTGTGCGGGGCGACGCCAGCCTGCTGGTCAGCGCCACCCTGCGCAACAAGCTGCGTGAAGCCCATGAGCTGATTTTCGACGACCTGGAAGACGACGATGTCGGCCAGTGGGTACACCGGGTGAAGCGCCTGTCGGAGCTAGGCCTGGAAGAAGAGGCCAGCGAGATGGAGCAGAGCCTGATCGAGCTGACCCGCAACGATCCGGAGCTGCAACAGGAGTTTGTGCAGGCACTGACCAAGGCCACCGGCCGGTTGGTGGCTGACCCAGGCGCACAGTAATAACAGAGGGCTGCAGTGCAGCCCTTCTTTTATTCGTCTGCGAACAATTCCAACTGCTCGTGAGCCCCGCGCAAGTCGCGCAACCTCACCCCTACCCCTAGCAACCTCACCGGCTTGCCACCGCGGGCGAATGCTTGCCGTAGCAACTGCCTATAGCTGTCCAGGTCCCTACCCGCCCCTGCCTGCTCCAGGGTTGTCTGGCTGAAGTCATGGAATTTGACCTTCACGAAAGGTTTGTCCGGCCGATAGCTGCTGTCCATACGAGCGATCCGTTCATTCAGGCTGACCAGCAGTTCAGGCAAGCGCTCCAGACAACTGGCCAAGTCCGGCAGATCCGTGTCATAGGTGTTCTCCACGCTTACTGACTGCCTACGGCTATCGTTGTGCACGGCGCGATCATCGACACCCCGCGCCAGCCCCCATAGGCGTTCACCGAAACTGCCGAATTCCCGCACCAGCGCCAGCCGCGACCAGTCACGCAGGTCCAGGCAGGTGTCGATACCCAACCGAGCAAGCTTGTCTGCAGTGACCTTGCCGACACCATGCAGCCTGGCAACGGGCAATGCGGCGACAAAAGCTTCCACCTGATCGGGCGTAATCACGAAAAGACCATTGGGCTTGCGCCAGTCACTGGCGATCTTGGCCAGAAACTTGTTTGGCGCCACCCCAGCCGAGACGGTGATGTGCAAGGTGCGCGCAACACGCCTGCGAATATCTTCGGCGATGCGCGTAGCGCTGCCGGCAAACCACTGGCTGTCGCTGACATCCAGGTAGGCCTCATCCAGCGACAATGGCTCGATCAGGTCGGTGTAGTCGCGGAAGATGCCGTGAATCTCGCGTGATGCTTCGCGGTAGGCCTCGAAACGCGGTTTGACGATCAACAAGTCAGGGCAAAGCTTCAGTGCATGGCGCGATGACATGGCCGAGCGCACCCCATAGGCACGCGCTTCATAATTGCAGGTGGCGATCACCCCACGGTGGTCCGGCGAGCCACCCACGGCCATGGGGCGACCGGCCAGGCGCGGGTCATCACGCATCTCGATCGCGGCGTAGAAACAATCGCAGTCGATGTGAATGATCTTGCGCAAAGACATGGATGACCGTCAGCACTGTAAATTCATACAGATAGTACCGCATGCTCTGTCAGCGAGACAGCCAACGCAGGGGTGCGCTCGACAATTGGCCTGAAAGCCGCAGAGCGACTGAGTTGCCTGCCTTATTGAAGGCCTAAGGGTTTGAACGAAAAAGGTTTTTTTGAACGAAAAGCTTGACAGTGGGCGTTAAATCCGTAGAATTCGATCTCACAGGCGCGGGATGGAGCAGCCTGGTAGCTCGTCGGGCTCATAACCCGAAGGTCGTCGGTTCAAATCCGGCTCCCGCAACCAGATTCAAGAAAAGGCCACTGTTAACGCAGTGGCCTTTTTCTTTTGCCCTAACAATAGTCTTTGGTTGAAAACGTAAGTAAATCAATAAGTAACGCTTGACACCCTGCACGTTCACTGTAGAATTCGTTTCCATAGGCGCGGGATGGAGCAGCCTGGTAGCTCGTCGGGCTCATAACCCGAAGGTCGTCGGTTCAAATCCGGCTCCCGCAACCAGATTCGAGAAAAGGCCACTGTTAACGCAGTGGCCTTTTTCTTTTGCCTTCGAAAAGCAGGCCACCCGTAAGTTACTGACCAATCAAAAGTAATGCTTGACCGCCGCAGTCAACGCTGTAGAATGCGCACCTCTGACGCGGGATGGAGCAGTCTGGTAGCTCGTCGGGCTCATAACCCGAAGGTCGTCGGTTCAAATCCGGCTCCCGCAACCATATTCGTCAGAACAAACCCCGCCTGTGTAACAGCAGCGCGGGGTTTGTTGTTTTTCCCCTCCTGAAAAATCCGGGCCCCGTAGCCAGCCTTGGCTTTGCGGCGCCACCTGCTGGATGAACTATCTTTAACCCTCCCAAAGGACTGAAAGTCACGTTGCCCGGAGTAATATCTGGATACGTTTCCACAGGGAGATTCACTTGGCCGCACCATCCCCCTACCTCGCGCTGCTTGCCCGGGGTAACTCATGACAGACCGCAACCCAGAAGCCCAGGCCCCACTCGCCTCAACCCTGCCCACGGCTGCGCAGCGTTTGCCGTGGCTGGAGCGGGTGAGCCGCTATCGCCAACCCATCACCCTGGCAGTCACCCTTGTGCTGTTCGCGATGGCACTGATTGCCTGCCGACACTTGCTCAGCGAACTGGATATCTATGCACTGCACGATGCGATGCTCAGCGTGCCCACCCGCTCACTGGTCGGCGCACTCCTCGCGGCGACAATCGGGTTTCTGATCCTGCTGGGGTACGAATGGTCGGCCAGCCGCTACGCCGCCGTGAAGTTGCCCCGGCGTACGCTTCTGCTGGGCGGTTTCAGCGCATTTGCCATAGGTAACGCCATTGGCCTGTCGATGCTCTCGGGCGGTTCGGTGCGCTATCGCCTGTATGCTCGAGAAGGCCTGGGGGCCGCCGAAGTCGCGCGCATGACAGTGTTCGCCAGCCTTTCCTTGGGCTGTGCCCTGCCCCCCCTGGCAGCCCTGGCCACCTTGAGCAACTTGCCAGCTGCGGCTGCCGCCCTGCACCTGCCCATCTCTGTAATGGCCGCAGTCGCTATCGGCGTGCTGGTACTGAGTGCATTACTGGTGGCCGGCCTGTATCGCCGACGCCTGACAGAGCAGCCGTTGCCAGACAGCTTGCTGGTACAACTGGGCCGCCGGACGCTGCGCCTGCCCGGCGCACGCCTGGCAGCGCTGCAATTGGTCATCACCGCGCTGGATGTAGCCGCCGCCGCGACGGTCCTTTACCTGCTGCTCCCAGAAGCCCCTCCGTTCGGCGCGTTCGTGCTGGTGTATCTGCTGGCCCTGGCTGCCGGTGTACTTAGCCATGTGCCTGGCGGGGTCGGGGTATTCGAGGCGATCTTGCTCGCTGCCTTCGCCAATCAGCTGGGCGCCGCGCCACTGGCCGCCGCACTGCTGCTGTACCGTTTGATCTATGTGGTACTGCCATTGCTGCTGGCCTGCGTGCTGCTGCTGGCCAACGAAGCCAGGCGCTTGCTGTTTGCGCAGCAGGCGCTCAAGGCCGCCTCCGGGCTGGCCGCTCCGGTCCTGGCGATCCTGGTGTTTCTCTCCGGCGTGGTGCTGTTGTTCTCTGGCGCCACACCAGAAATCGACACTCGCCTGGAACACATGGGCTTTCTGGTACCCCACCGCCTTATAGATGCCTCGCACTTCGGTGCCAGCCTGATTGGCGTGCTGTGCCTGTTGTTGGCCCAGGGCTTGCGCCGACGCCTCTCTGCGGCTTGGCTGCTGACTACCGTTCTGCTACTGGTCGGTGCACTGCTGTCGTTGCTCAAAGGCTTCGACTGGGAAGAGGCCTGCCTGCTGACCTTCACCGCAGCGCTGCTCGCGTTGTTCCGCCGTTCGTTCTACCGCCCAAGCCGGCTGTTGGAACTGCCGTTCTCACCGGTATTCCTGGCAGCGAGTGCGTGCGTGGTCGGTGCTTCGGTGTGGCTGCTGCTTTTTGCCTACCAAGACGTGCCCTATAGCCATGAACTGTGGTGGCAATTCACCCTCGATGCCGATGCCCCACGCGGCCTGCGCGCCGCCATGGGCAGCGCGATACTGTTGCTGGCCGTGGCCCTGACCTGGCTGCTGCGCACTGCCCGGCCGGTCATACACTTACCAGACGACCAGGAGATACAGCGCGCCAACCGCATCCTGCTGGCTTCCGACCAACCTGACGGCGGCCTGGCCCTGACCGGTGACAAGGCCCTGCTGTTCCATCCCAATGACAACGCCTTCCTGATGTACGCACGCCGGGGCCGCAGCCTGGTAGCGCTGTACGACCCGATCGGCCCGGCCCAGGAACGCGCCGAGATGATCTGGCAATTCCGCGACCTGTGCGACCTGCACCATGCTCGCCCGGTGTTCTACCAGGTGCGCGCGGAGAATCTGCCGTTTTACATGGATATCGGCCTGACCGCACTCAAGCTCGGCGAAGAGGCCCGGGTCGACTTGCGCCGCTTCGACATCGAAGCCAAAGGCAAGGAGATGAAAGACCTGCGCTACACCTGGAACCGCGGCGGCCGCGACGGCTTGAGCCTGGAGATCCATGAACCCGGCCAGGCCCCCCTGGCCGAGCTCAAGGAAATCTCGGATGCCTGGCTCGGCGGCAAGAACGTGCGCGAAAAGGGCTTCTCGCTGGGCCGTTTCAGCCCTGAGTATCTGCAGCATTTTCGCATCGCCCTGATTCGCTACCAAGGCCGGCCGGTGGCGTTTGCCAACCTGCTTGAGACTCACGGCCACGAACTGGCCAGCCTGGATCTGATGCGCGCCCACCCCGAGGCACCCAAGCTGACCATGGAATTCATGATGATCGGCCTGATCCTGCACTACAAAAGCCGTGACTACAGCCGGTTCAGCCTGGGCATGGTCCCGCTTTCCGGCTTGCAGCCCCGGCGCGGGGCCCCCCTGGCGCAGCGCCTGGGCTCGATGGTGTTCCGTCGCGGTGAACAGCTTTACAACTTCCAGGGGCTACGCCGCTTCAAGGACAAGTTCCAACCGGACTGGGAACCCCGCTACATGGCTGTGCCGGCCGGGCTCGACCCGCTGGTGGCACTGGCCGACACTGCCGCCCTGATTGCAGGCGGCCTGACTGGATTGGTGAAACGTTGATGATCCGACGCTACTGGCTGTACCTACTGATACCCCTGCTGCTGGCCGCACTGGCCGGGGCTACCGCCTTCTGGTTGTGGGCCCGTCCGGCCCCAGAGGCGCACCTCGAGCAACTGCCGGTCAATGACACCCACATCACCCGCGTCACCCCGGGCGTTCATGCCAAAGCCTGGGTGGCCATCGGCGTGCCTCAGGACCAGGCGCTGACCGACAAGCAGTTGCTTGACTTGAGCCAGGCCGGTGAGGCCCAGCTGGTGCAGGTCATCCTGCCGTCGGGGGACTGCACTCACCAGCAGCAGTCAATGGACAAGGCCATGACCCTGCTGGCCGAAAAACCGACCCTGGTGGCCGGTATCGGCCCTGGTGCGACCCAGGCATGGCGTTGGCTGGCCACACAGAATGACGACAAGGCCCGAGCCATCTCCGTCGACTTCAACATGGAGCAGCCCGGGTGCACTGCAGCCTTGCCCAAGTCCGCCCCTCATGGCCACTGGAGCGTCGCCTGGAACGACAACCCGGATGATGCCAGCGCCGCGTTCGTGCGCGACCAGCGCAATGCCGAGACCAGCATCAGCGACTACGACATTCACCTGCCACAAGTACTCAAGTCGCAGCTGACCCAGGCCTTGGTGGGCCACGATGGTAACGCGCTGGCTATCCCGGTGGTGGAAGTGCCCGCCGGGCAAACCACCGACACCGTCACTCTATTCCTCTCAGGCGATGGTGGCTGGCGCGACCTGGACCGCGATGTGGCCGGTGAAATGGCCAAATTGGGTTACCCCGTGGTCGGCATAGACACCCTGCGTTACTACTGGCAGCACAAGACACCCGAGCAAAGCGCTGCCGACCTGTCGGCACTGATGCAGCATTATCGTCAGAAATGGGGTACCAAGCGCTTCGTGCTAACCGGCTATTCGTTCGGTGCCGACGTGCTGCCGGCCATCTACAATCGCCTGCCTGCCGAGGACCAGCAACGTGTCGATGCGGTGATGCTGCTGGCCTTCGCCCGCAGTGGCAGCTTCGAAATCGAAGTCGAGGGCTGGTTGGGCAAGGAAGGCCAGGAAGCACCTACCGGGCCGGAGATGGCGAAACTGCCGGCGGCCAAAGTGGTATGCATCTATGGCGTGGAAGAGGCCGACGAAAGCGGTTGCACCGACAAGACTGCCGTGGGCGAGCGCATGAAGCTGCCCGGTGGGCACCACTTCGACGAGAACTATCCGGCGCTGGCCAAGCGCTTGATCGATGAAATTGAAACACGCCAGGGCAAGCCCAGCGTGGCAGAACAGCACTGAGGCGTAGCGAGGGCCGCATTGCGGCCCTCACGGGCGTCAGATCTCGACCTGTGTACCCAGCTCGATCACCCGGTTGAGCGGCAGGTTGAAGAAACGCAGGTTACCGTTGGCATTCTTGAGCAGGAACGCGAACAGGTTGCCCCGCCAGCGCGACATCCCCTCAAGACGCGACGCGATCACCGTTTCGCGGCTAAGGAAATAAGTCGTACGCATCGGGCTGAAATCCAAGCCGTCCAGGTGGCACAGCTTCAGGGCCGCCGGCACATCCGGCTCATCCATGAAACCGAAGTGCAACAGCACCCGGAAGAAGCCATCACCATAGGCCTCCACTTCAAATCGCTCCTGCTCGGGCATCCGCGGCCGGTCCTCACTCACAACCGTCAGCAGCACCACCTGGCTGTGCAGCACCTGGTTATGCAACATGTTGTGCAATAGCGCGTGCGGCACCGCGTCAGGCCGCGCAGTGAGGAACACCGCAGTACCTTCGACACGGTGCGGTGGCTGTACGCGAATGCTGCTGATGAAAACCGGCAGCGGCAGCCCACCCTCATCGATTCGCTCGACCAGAATCTGCTTGCCGCGCTTCCAGGTGCTCATCAGCAGGAACAGCACGCCCCCGGCCAGTACCGGGAAGGCGCCGCCCTGGGCAATCTTCGGCACGTTGGCGGCGAAGAACAGCCCGTCGATCAGCAGGAAACCAATCAGAATCGGTACCGCCAGCACCGGCGGCCACTTCCACAACAACAGCATCACCGCCGCCACCAGGATGGTGGTAATCAGCATCGTTCCGGTCACCGCCACGCCGTAAGCAGCCGCCAGCGCGCCGGATGACTCAAAACCGATCACCAGCAGCACCACACCCGCCATCAGCGCCCAGTTCACCGCAGCGATGTAGATCTGCCCCTGCTCGTCGCTGGAGGTGTGCTGGATATGCATGCGCGGGATGTAACCCAACTGGATAGCCTGGCGGGTCAGGGAGAAAGCACCCGAGATCACCGCTTGCGAAGCGATTACCGTGGCCATGGTCGCCAAGCCCACCAGCGGCAGCAACGCCCAGGCCGGCGCCAGCAGGTAGAACGGGTTGCGCGCAGCATCAGGGTTTTGCAGCAATATCGCGCCCTGGCCGAAATAATTGAGCACCAATGCTGGCAGCACCAGGGCGAACCAGGCCCGGGCAATCGGCTTGCGCCCGAAATGGCCCATGTCGGCGTAGAGCGCCTCGGCACCGGTCAAGGCCAGCACCACCGCACCGAGGATGGCCACGCCCATGCCGGGGTGCACGATGAAGAAATTCACCGCCCAGCCCGGGTTGAACGCCTTGAGCACCTCGGGGCTTTGCGAGATGCCATGCACCCCGAGCGCCGCCAGCACCACGAACCAGGTGACCATGATCGGGCCGAACAGCTTGCCGATCTTATCGGTGCCATGCTTTTGCACCAGGAACAGCCCCACCAGCACCACCAGCGAAAGCGGCACCACCCAATGGTCGATACCCTCGAATGCCAGGCCCATGCCCTCCACTGCCGACAGCACCGAAACCGCCGGGGTGATCATGCTGTCGCCGTAGAACAGCGAGGCGCCGATCAATCCGCAGATGACCATCAGCGTGCGCAGGCGTGGGTAGGCCGCCGTGGCCCGCCGCGCCAGCGCGGTCAGGGCCATGGTGCCGCCCTCCCCCTGGTTGTCGGCACGCAGGATGAACATCACGTACTTGAACGACACCACCCACAGCAGCGACCAAAGGATCAGCGAGAGGATCCCCAGTACACCATCGTGATTGACCGGCACCCCGTAACCGCCGGTGAAAACTTCCTTGAGGGTATACAACGGGCTGGTTCCGATATCGCCGTAGACCACCCCAACAGCTGCCACCAACAGGCTCAGCGACCGCGTCGCCCCCTGACCGCCCTCGGCGTGACTGCTTGCCTGAACCATCGACCACTCCCGCAAACGGCCATCTAGACCGGTAGAATTCTGCCCCACGCCAGGGGAACACACATACCCCGGCGCAACGGGGCGAAGCATAGCGCAGCGTTCGTCGCATTTGTGCTGGTCAAGCGACCTTGCGCTCGCTAGAATTGCGCACTTTTTGATCAGAGGCGCCCAAAAGCGCCCGTCAGGGTCGCCGCCGTTTCCGGCCGGGCGGCCTGTATTCAATACCGAGGTTAGTCATGTCCACCACTCCCGCCACCCCCAAGGTAGGGTTCGTCAGCCTGGGTTGCCCAAAAGCCCTGGTTGATTCCGAGCGCATTCTGACCCAGCTGCGTATGGAAGGTTATGAAGTCGTGCCCACCTACGAGGATGCCGACGTGGTGGTGGTCAACACCTGCGGCTTCATCGACAGTGCCAAGGCCGAGTCGCTGGAAGTGATCGGCGAAGCGATCAAGGAAAACGGCAAGGTCATCGTCACCGGCTGCATGGGTGTCGAGGAAGGCAGCATCCGTGACGTGCATCCCAGCGTGCTGTCGGTCACAGGCCCCCAGCAGTACGAGCAGGTAGTCAACGCCGTGCACGAAGTGGTACCACCCCGCCAGGACCACAACCCGCTGATCGACCTGGTACCACCGCAGGGCGTCAAGCTGACCCCGCGCCACTACGCCTACCTGAAGATCTCCGAAGGCTGCAACCACAGCTGCAGCTTCTGCATCATCCCGTCGATGCGCGGCAAGCTGGTCAGCCGCCCGGTCGGCGAGGTGCTGAGCGAAGCCGAACGCCTGGTCAAGGCCGGCGTCAAGGAGATCCTGGTGATCTCCCAGGACACCAGCGCCTACGGCGTCGATGTCAAGTACAAGACCGATTTCTGGAACGGCCGGCCCGTCAAGACCCGCATGCTTGAGCTGTGCGAAGCGCTGAGCAGCCTGGGCGCTTGGGTGCGGCTGCACTACGTCTATCCGTACCCGAACGTCGACGACGTGATCCCGCTGATGGCCGCCGGCAAGATCCTGCCGTATCTGGACATCCCGTTCCAGCACGCCAGCCCGAAAGTGCTCAAGTCGATGAAGCGTCCTGCCTTCGAAGACCGCACCCTGGCGCGCATCAAGCGCTGGCGCGAGCAGTGCCCGGAACTGGTGATTCGCTCGACCTTCATCGTCGGCTTCCCGGGCGAAACCGAAGAAGACTTCCAGTACCTGCTGGACTGGCTGACCGAAGCTCAGCTCGACCGTGTCGGCTGCTTCCAGTACTCGCCAGTCGAGGGCGCGCCTGCCAACGATCTGGGCCTGGAAGAGGTGCCGGATGACGTCAAGCAGGCGCGCTGGGACCGCTTCATGGCCCACCAGCAGGCTATCAGCAGCGCCCGCCTGCAACTGCGTATCGGCAAGGAAATCGAAGTGCTGATCGACGAAGTCGAAGAACAAGGCTCGGTTGGCCGCAGCTTCTTCGATGCACCTGAGATCGATGGCAGCGTATTCATCGATGGCGACCATGGCTTCAAACCGGGCGACAAGGTCCGTTGCCGGGTGGTCGATGCCGACGAGTACGACATGTGGGCAGAGCCTGTCTGAGGCTGCGCAAGTAGAAAGAGCCCCGCCCCACTGGCGGGGCTTTTTGCATCTATGGTTTCCTCATTGGCCACCGAGGAACACCGGCATGCATTCGGCATTGACGCTGCAAACGCCCCACCTGTCTGATTACCCGGAACTGGTTCAGGTCTGGGAAAGCTCGGTGCGCGCAACCCATGATTTTCTGCCAGACGCTTACATCCTGCTGCTGCGCGATCATGTGCTACGCAAGTACCTGGATGCCGTGATGCTGGTCTGCTGCAAGGACCGCCAGCGCATCTGCGGCTTTGCCGGTGTCGCCAATGGGCGTGTGGACATGCTGTTCGTGGCACCGGAATACCGCGGCCGAGGCGTGGGCAAGCGCTTGCTGCGTTATGCCATCAGCGAACTGAACGCCCAGTACCTGGACGTCAACGAACAGAACCCCCAAGCCTTGGGCTTCTACCGGCACGAGGGCTTCGAGGTGATCGGGCGCTCGGAAACGGATGGCCTGGGGCAGCCCTATCCATTGCTTCATATGAAGCTTATTCGTACAGCGTCCTAAGACTTTGTCGCAGGATGCCGTGCAATACTTCCGAATTGGCGGATTTGGCACAGATTCCCGTCATCAGCCCCCCATGGACAGGTACAATGCAAGACTTTCCCTGCCTTGCGAATTGCCCGCCATGTCCGAACCCGTCCGCCTGTCCAAACGCCTCATCGAGCAGCTCGGTTGCTCACGCCGGGAGGCAGAGCTGTACATCGAAGGAGGCTGGGTCACGGTCGATGGCGTGGTAGTCGAGCAGCCTCAGTTCAAGGTTGACCAGCAAGCGGTCGAGCTGTTGCCGGGCGCCAATGCCGAGGCGCTTGACCCGGTTACCCTGCTGCTCAACCAGCCTGCCGGTGTCGATATGGATACGGCCCGCGCCAGCATCAACATGGCCAGCCTCAGCGAAACGCATCGCGAAGGCGTGCGGCCGCTGCACGGGCACTTCACCCGCCTGACCTGTTCGGCCCCCCTGGAGCGCGGAGCCAGTGGCCTGCAGGTGTTCACCCAGGATTGGCGGGTTACCCGCAAGATCGAAGCCGACCTGCGTCGCCTGGAACAGGAATACATCATCGAAGTGCGCGGCGAGACTACGCCACAGGCGCTGGAGCGCCTGGCGCGCGGCGCGACGCGCAATGATCGGGAACTGCCCAAGGCCAAGGCCAGCTGGCAGAACGAGACCCACCTGCGCCTGGCCCTGAAAAATCCACAGCCTGGGCAAATCTCCGAGATCTGCGCCTACCTGCGCCTGGAAATCCTCAGCATGCGCCGTATTCGCCTGGGTGGTGTCTCCATGGGCAAGCTGCCAGTGGGCAACTGGCGTTACCTGGCCGGCACTGAACGTTTCTAAGCAATGCGCCACGCCCTGGCGTGGCATTTGAACAGGATTTTGCAGCAATGAACCACAACGATGTACTGCGCAGCCTGCGCTACATGCTCAAGGTGAACGACGCCAAGATGGCCGAGATCATCGCGCTCTCGGGCCTGGAGGTTAATCCGCTGGTGCTCGCCACCTACCTGAAGAAAGAGGACGAGGCCGGGTTTGTGCGTTGCCCCGAACGGGTCATGGCGCACTTTCTCGACGGGTTGGTCTTCTATCGCCGCGGCAAGGACGACAGCCGTCCGCCACAGCCCGTTGAGCTGCCGGTGACCAACAACACCATCCTCAAGAAGCTGCGCGTAGCCTTCGAGCTCAAGGAAGACGACCTGCATGCGATCCTCAAGTCGGTCAACTTCCCGGTTTCCAAGCCCGAACTCAGCGCACTGTTCCGCAAGGTGGGCCATGACAACTATCGGCCTTGCGGCGACCAGTTGCTGCGCAACTTCCTCAAGGGCCTGACCCTGCGCGTACGCGGCTGACTCGCGATGCACCATACGGTTTCGCCTGTTGGCATCGTGCGCTCCTGCTTCAAGGAGAAATTCGCCATCCCACGGCAGCCACAGCTGGCGCCGGCTGCACGTGGGATACTTGAGTTGCTGCCACCGTTCGACCAAGGCGAGGCCGTGGCGGGCCTGGAGCAGGTCAGCCATGTGTGGCTGTTGTTCCTGTTCCATCAGGCCCTGGAAGACAAGCCACGCCTCAAGGTGCGCCCACCCCGCTTGGGCGGCAACAAGAGCATGGGCGTGTTCGCCACGCGAGCGACCCACCGGCCCAATGGCATCGGCCAGTCGGTGGTACGCCTGGAGGGGGTGGAACCGGGGCGGCTGCTACTGTCCGGCATCGATCTGCTCGATGGCACGCCGGTGCTGGATATCAAACCGTATGTTCCCTATGCCGACAGCATCGCCGGGGCGAGCAACCTGATGGCCAGCGATGCGCCTGCCGCGATCGCCGTGCAATGGGGCGACAGTGCCCTGCCCCAGGCCCGCGAACACGCCCTGCGCCTGGGCGAGCCACTGGTGGAGCTGATCGAGCAGTGCCTGGCACAGGACCCTCGACCGGCCTATCAGGTGCCAGTACCGGAGCGGGTGTATGGGGTGAAGTTCTGGGATGTGCAGGTCAGGTGGCACTACCCGCAGCCGGAAGTGATTCGGGTGCTTGAGGTCGTTGGGGAAAACTGAAGGGACTGGCAGCCTCAGGCGCACAGGCTTAATGGCCTTGTCAGGGCTGCTGCGCAGCCCATCGCCGGCAAGCCGGCTCCCACAGGGACCGCGCAGTCATTGAAGCCTGGGCTGTACCTGTGGGGGCCGGCTTGCCGGGGGTGGGCCGTAAAGCGCTTGGCTGACTGGCATCAGGCCAAGCTTGCTACCGGTCGATTACTTCTCGACGAAGGCACGTTCGATCAGGTAGTCACCCGGCTCACGCATGCGCGGGGAGATCTTCAGGCCGAAGCTGTCGAGGACTTCGCTGGTCTCGTCGAGCATGCTCGGGCTACCACAGATCATCGCGCGGTCGTCCTGCGGGTTGATCGGTGGCAGGCCAATGTCGCTGAACAGCTTGCCGCTGCGCATCAGGTCGGTCAGACGGCCCTGGTTCTCGAACGGCTCGCGGGTCACGGTCGGGTAGTAGATCAGCTTGTCACGCACCGCTTCACCGAAGAACTCGTTCTGCGGCAGGTGTTCGGTGATGAACTCGCGATAGGCCACTTCATTCACGTAACGCACACCGTGCACCAGGATCACTTTCTCGAAGCGCTCGTAGGTTTCCGGGTCCTGAATGACGCTCATGAACGGCGCCAGGCCAGTGCCGGTGCTCAGCAGGTACAGATGCTTGCCCGGGTTGAGGTCGTCGAGGACCAGCGTGCCGGTAGGCTTCTTGCTGATGATGATCTCGTCGCCTTCCTTCAGGTGCTGCAGCTGGGAGGTCAGCGGACCGTCCGGCACCTTGATGCTGAAAAATTCCAGATGCTCTTCCCAGTTGGGCGAAGCGATGGAGTAGGCGCGCATGAGCGGACGGCCGCTGTCCTGCTGCAGGCCGATCATCACGAACTGACCGTTCTCGAAGCGCAGGCCCGGGTCGCGGGTGCACTTGAAGCTGAACAGAGTGTCGTTCCAGTGATGCACACTGAGGACACGTTCGTGGTTCATGTTGCTCATCGATGGGGCTCCTGAAGAAAACGCAGCGCGCAAAGCGCACAGTTGCGCGATAGTTTAGGGGCAGCGACAATATCTGTTAACTGAATTATCAAGATATGTGTTATCGGTTATATAGATATGCGATTCACACTTCGTCAGCTACAGGTATTCGTCGCCGTGGCCCAGCATCAGAGCGTCTCTCGAGCCGCCAGCGTGCTGGCCCTGTCGCAGTCGGCTGCCAGCACGTCCATCACTGAACTGGAGCGGCAATCGAGCTGCCAGTTGTTCGACCGTGCAGGTAAACGCTTGGCCCTCAATGCCTTGGGCCATCAGTTGCTGCCGCAAGCGGTTGCGCTGCTCGACCAGGCCAAGGAGATCGAAGACCTGCTCAACGGCAAGTCCGGTTTTGGCTCACTGGCAGTCGGCGCCACACTGACCATTGGCAACTACCTGGCCACCTTGCTGATCGGCAGCTTCATGCAGGTACACCCGGAAAGCCAGGTCAAACTGCACGTGCAGAACACCGCCCATATCGTGCACCAGGTTGCACAATACGAAATTGATCTGGGTCTGATCGAAGGCGACTGCAGCCATCCAGACCTGGAGGTGCAGCCTTGGGTGGAGGACGAACTGGTGGTGTTCTGCGCGCCGCAACACCGGCTGGCCGAGGTGGGCCATGCAGATATCGAAAGCCTGTCCCAGGAAGCCTGGATCCTGCGTGAGCAGGGTTCTGGGACACGACTGACGTTCGACCAGGCCATGCGCCATCATCGCGCCAACCTGAACATCCGCCTGGAGCTGGAGCACACCGAAGCGATCAAACGCGCCGTGGAATCAGGCCTGGGCATTGGCTGCATATCGCGCCTGGCACTGCGCGATGCCTTCCGGCGTGGCAGCCTGGTGCCGGTTGAAACCCCGGAGCTGGACCTGATGCGCCAGTTCTATTTCATCTGGCACAAGCAAAAATACCAGACCTCGGCCATGCGCGAGTTTCTCGAGTTATGCCGTAACTTCACCGCAGGCTTCACCCGCAGTGACGAAATTGTTCTGCCGCCGATCGCTTAGAGCAGGATAACGCCCCAGACCAACGCCACCATCGTCAACGCTACGAGTTGCGCAGCACTGCCCATGTCCTTGGCGTTTTTCGAAAGCGGGTGGCGCTCCAGCGAAATACGGTCAATGGCCGCCTCTACCGCCGAGTTGAACAGTTCGACGATCAGCCCGAGGAGGCACACCGCAATCATGATGGCCCGCTCTGCGCGGCTTACCGGCAGCCAAAAGGCAATCGGGATCAGCAGCACATTGAGCAGTACCAGTTGACGGAAAGCAGCCTCGCCTTTGAAGGCGGCGCGCAGGCCGTCCAGCGAATAGCCGGCGGCATTGAAGATACGTTTGAGGCCGGTCTGGCCTTTGAATGGCGACATGTGCGTCACTTCACCGATGAAAGGCCAGCAGACTAGTCCAAAACGAGTCAAAAAAGCGTGAAGCTGCAAGCAGTTAGCTGCTTGCAACAGATTCAAGTTGTTGCAGCAGCAAGGCCGCCTGGGTTCGCGTGCGCACGCCCAGCTTGCGAAAGATCGCTGTCACATGAGCCTTGATGGTCGCTTCCGACACATTCAGCTCGTAGGCGATCTGTTTGTTAAGCAAGCCTTCACAGACCATGGTCAGCACGCGAAACTGCTGTGGCGTAAGGCTGGCCAGGCCTTCGCTGGCGGCTTTGGCCTCGGCCGACACATCGACCCTTTCGAATGCCTGAGGCGGCCACCAAACGTCGCCATCGAGCACCTTTCTCACTGCATCCTGAATCACTTCCAGCCCACTGGACTTTGGAATGAAGCCACTGGCCCCGAACTCACGGGACTTGACTACCACGGCAGCCTCCTCCTGGGCCGAGACCATCACCACCGGGATCTGAGGGTACTGGCCACGGAGCAGGACCAGCCCGGAGAAACCATAGGCACCCGGCATGTTCAGGTCCAGCAGGACCAGATCCCAGTCGGCTTTTTCGCTCAGTCGGCTTTCCAGCTCGGCGATGCTCGCCACCTCGACCAGGCGCACATCCGCACCCAGGCCGAGGGTGACGGCCTGGCGCAGAGCGCTACGAAACAGTGGGTGGTCATCGGCAATCAGGATTTCGTACATGGCCATCGATCTAAGGATCCTGTTCTGTGCCAGGCGCAGCGGCGGAATGATAGCGCCCGGCGGGGAATCGGCGCCAAGGTGCCGAGCACAACCGGGCGGGTCAAACCACTCGCCCCGGCGCCTCGCTTCATCCTGGCCGCCAGCCCCGTCATTATGAACCAAAGTGGGGCTTGTGCCCCTTGGACTATAGGAAGGTATGCAAACGCTGGTGGGTAGCGTCCTGCTCATCCAGTGGCAGACGACGCTTGCCACTGAGGTAGTGCAGGCTGAACACATCCAGGTACGCATCCAGGGCTTGGGAAGCCTGGTGGTCACCCGCAAGGTCCAAGCACATGGCAGCCACTTCCGCAGTGCAGAAATGATCATCGCGCTTGGAGCGGCGCAAGCGATAGCGCGACATCTGCTCAGCTTGCAGGCTGAGCACCGGGAAGCGGTCAAGATAAGGGCTCTTGCGGAACATTTTGCGGGCTTCGGTCCAGGTAGCGTCCAGCAGGATGAACAAAGGCCGCTTGCCCGGCACACGAACTACCTCGCTGACCACCCGCTCCTGGGCGACGAATTCCCCGGGGAAGACGATGTACGGCTGCCACTGGGGGTCTGCCAGCAGGGTCAACAATCGTTCGTCCACCGCCGTGCGCAACCAGCCGAAGGCAGAGGTCTCTTCGATGACGTCGGCGATCAGCCAGCCGGTGTTGGTGGGCTTCAGTGGCTCGGTATCATGCATCAACAGGCATACACCCGAGTCGGCCTGCACCTTTGGCTTCCAGGCACATAGACAATGGGTGGCGATAACCCGACAGTCAGGGCAACGTTCGGCACGTGAGCCACGAGCAATGAACGGCTTGATGCTGCGGGCCAGCCGTTCGGCGCGCAGGCGCGCTACCGCATGGCTCATGCTGGCAAGCCTCGGAACAGGTTGTGACTGGACACTGCGATAACTCGATGAAAACAAAGCGCCATTCTATCAGAGCGGGCGTCATTTGCCGTGCAGCTGGACGGGCTGGTCCTTTATAATCGGCGTTTGGTGGCCGCGAGCCTACCCGCGATACTGCGGGTTTCATGGAACACCAGCCGTCTGCGCATGTCGAAGCGCCAGTCACCGAACCAGGAGAGATTCATGCTGCGTCTTATCGTCCCGACCCTGAGCCTGTTGCTCACCCTGCCACTGGCAGCCCAGGGGGCCTCCAAGCAGGAGTTCGAGCTGAACAAGCTGCTGGAAAAGGTCGCCAAGCAAAGCAGCGTCGGCACCCCAAGGGCCATCAACGAAGATATCCTCGACCAGGGCTATACCGTTGAAGGCAGAGCACTGGTCAATCACCTGAGCGTACGCGCCGAGCACGCCGCACGCATGCAGGAAAAACCCGCCGAGGTGCGTAGCCAATTGGGTGACAGCGTCTGCCGCAATAGCGGCTACCGCAACCTGATGTCCAAAGGCGCCGTGATGGTCTATCGCTTCACCGTCTACAAGACCAACGAACCTGTCATGGACCAGGCCTTCGACGCTGCCAGCTGCACTGCCGGCAACAAGAAGAAGTGATCAACTGACCCGCTCATCCTCCGCGCGCTGCGGCTCTTCGTCGGCGCGCATCTCTGCCAAAAGCGCCTGCAGATAGGGTGATTGGCATTCCAACGCAGCCAACCGCCGCAAGCACTCCGCTTCCAGGCTCACATGATGGACCTGGGCCGCATGTTCCAGCTGCTGATACAGCTGCCGGTCTACCTCGATGACCAAGCGATGCATACCGCCACCTCCTGCATCGACACGTTTCGCTTCTCCAGTTAACCAAACCCTTGCCATCAATGGCCGCGTGCCGACGAGTGGCCGCAGCGATAGTGCCTGCACGAAGTGGCGCAAGGGTCTAGATTGATAGCGAAGCGCACAAAAACGACAAGATGAATGACGCACTGCATCAGGGCCTTGAAGGCCTACTGCAATGCTCGGGACGCACACTCGAGCAAGAGCAGCCAGCGACGCACGTAGTGTCGCGGCCGAGCCCAGCCATCAGCTCGGTCAGAGGTTTTGCTGCAGAAGGAGACGTTGAATGCCTTACCAACCCAATGAGTATCTGTTCAATCACTTCAGGGACAGTGGTATCGACCTGAGCAAGCTAGACGAACAACTGCAATTGGTCGCACCGGACAGCCCCAACCTGCCACTGTACCGGGACATGATGCTGACCATCTTGCGCATGGCCCACGACGACACCGATCGCTGGAGTGCCAAGATCACCTTGCAGGCCCTTCGCGAACTGGACCACTCCTTCCGCAGCCTGCAACGCTACAAGGGCCGGCGCAAGGTCACGGTTTTTGGCTCGGCGCGCACACCGCTGGAACACCCGATGTATGCCTTGGCCCGGGAACTGGGCGCGACACTGGCCCGCTCCGACCTGATGGTCATTACCGGCGCAGGTGGCGGCATCATGGCCGCTGCGCATGAAGGCGCGGGTAGCGACCACAGCCTGGGTTTCAACATCACCCTCCCTTTCGAACAACACGCCAACCCTACAGTGGACGGCACTGACAAGCTGCTGCCCTTCCACTTTTTCTTCATTCGCAAGCTGTTCTTCGTCAAGGAAGCGGACGCCCTGGTCCTTTGCCCCGGAGGTTTCGGCACGCTCGACGAAGCACTGGAAGTACTGACACTGATTCAGACTGGCAAAAGCCCACTGGTACCGGTGGTGCTGCTGGATTCACCAGGTGGCAGCTTCTGGCAAGACTGCCTGGACTTCATCAGCAGGCAACTGGAAGAAAACCGCTACATCCTACCCAGTGACCTCAAGCTGCTACGCCTGGTGCACAGTGCCGACGAGGCGGTGGAGGAGATCAACCAGTTCTACAGCAACTACCACTCCAGCCGTTGGCTGAAGAACCAGTTCGTGATCCGCATGCATCATCGGCTCAGCGACGCAGCACTGCATGAAATTCAGGAAGCCTTCGCCGATTTACGGCTCAGCGGTAAGTACTACCAACATGCCGACAGTGGCGCAGAGCATGAAGTAGGCAACTACAACCACCTGACCCGCCTGACCTTTGCCTTCAATGGGCGCAACCAAGGGCGCCTGCGTGAGCTGGTGGATTTCATCAATCTGTCGGAGAACTGGGCCAAGCCCCAGCCGATGCATACTACACAGCGGGCAAGGGAGGCGCTGAAGGTCAGCTGAGTACGCCTGCCTGCGATGTGGCTGTTAGATCAATAGTCGTCCAAGTCTCGGCCGCTGAGCAGGCGGCCGATCATGTCCATGGGAAACCCACGGTAAGCGAGAAATCGGGTCTGCTGGGCGCGGCTGCGGGGATCCTGCGGACGTTGACCGGCATATTTGCGCTGCCAGGCATCCTGTAACCGCTCTGCCCAGTTCACACCACAGTCACGCAGTGCCTGGTCGACATCGCCACGGTTCAGGCCACGCTGGCCGAGTTCCTCGCGAATACGCGCTGGACCATAGCCGGCATTGGAACGGTACCTGATGAAGCTTTCGAGGTAGCGAGCCTCGCTGAGCAGCCCTTCTTCGGCAAGCCGATCGAGCGCTGGCTCGATCAACTCATCCGTAGCGCCGCGCTGACGCAGTTTACGCGTCAGCTCGACGCGACCATGCTCGCGGCGCGCAAGCAGGTCCATGGCTGTCCGCCGAACGGCGACGGGGGTGTCGAGTACGACGGACATGATCAGGCCAAGCAGCTATCAATAACCGGCGTCGGCATCAGCCACGTCGTCGGCGTTGGCATCGGCTGCAGCAGCCTTGCCCGCTTCGGCAACGACACCCGCCTTGAGCAGCTTCTCACGAATCTGCTTCTCGATCTCGGCGCCAATGGCCGGGTTCTCTTGCAGGTACTTGGCCGCGTTAGCCTTGCCTTGGCCGATCTTGTTGCCTTGGTAGGCATACCAGGCCCCCGACTTCTCGACCAACCCTTGGGAAACACCCAGGTCGATGATTTCGCCGTTACGGTAGATACCCTTACCGTAAAGAATCTGGAATTCAGCCTGACGGAACGGCGGCGAGACCTTGTTCTTGACGATCTTGACGCGGGTTTCGCTGCCGACGACTTCGTCGCCTTCCTTGACTGCGCCAGTACGGCGGATGTCGAGGCGCACCGAGGCATAGAACTTCAGGGCATTACCACCGGTGGTGGTTTCGGGGCTACCGAACATCACACCGATCTTCATACGGATCTGGTTGATGAAGATGACCAAGCAGTTGGCATTCTTGATATTACCGGTGATCTTACGCAGCGCCTGGGACATCAGACGGGCCTGGAGGCCAACGTGCATGTCACCCATCTCGCCTTCGATTTCCGCTTTGGGTACCAGGGCGGCCACGGAGTCGACGATGATTACGTCAACGGCGTTGGAACGCACCAGCATGTCGGTGATTTCCAGCGCCTGCTCACCGGTATCCGGCTGCGAAACCAGCAGGTCATCGACGTTTACGCCCAGCTTGCCGGCGTACTCAGGGTCCAGCGCGTGCTCGGCGTCGACGAAGGCACAGGTGGCGCCGCTTTTCTGGGCTTCGGCGATGACCGACAGGGTGAGCGTGGTTTTACCCGAAGACTCCGGGCCATAAATCTCGACGATACGGCCTTTTGGCAGGCCGCCGATGCCCAGGGCGATGTCCAGGCCCAGGGAGCCGGTGGAGATGGCCGGAATGCCAGTGCGCTCGTGATCGCCCATGCGCATGACTGCGCCCTTGCCGAATTGGCGTTCGATCTGACCCAGGGCCGCAGCCAAGGCGCGCTTCTTGTTGTCGTCCATTGAAATCCTCACGTGTTCGACTTGGCCCTGATGGCCGGAATACCTGTATAAGTAGCCAGTATTATTCCACAGGGAAGCGCTTGAGCAAACCCCTGTCGTCGATTTACTCGGCACCAAGCTGTAACAAGCCGTCTAACGCGGCGATCACCGTCTGTCGGCGCACTGCTTCACGGTCGCCGTCGAAGTGGCGACGCTCACTGATCACATGACTGCCATCGGCCCATGCCAGCCACACGGTACCAACGGGTTTGGCCGGCGAGCCACCATCGGGCCCGGCCACACCACTCACCGCCACGGCGAAACGCGCACCGCTGGCCGCTTGGGCGCCGCGCACCATGGCTTCGACCACTTCCTGACTGACTGCACCTACCTGGGCGAACAAATGTTCAGGGACCCCAAGCTGGCGGGTCTTCTGAGCGTTGGAGTAGGTGACATAGCCAGCCTCGAACCAGGCGGAGCTGCCAGGTACGCGGGTGATAGCTTCGGCGATACCACCGCCGGTGCAGGATTCGGCGGTGGTGACCTGGGCGCTGAAACGGCGCAGGTGCTCGCCCAGCCGGGCGGAGAGAACGGTAATCGGGTCCATGTGCAGTTCCTGGAAGAGAGGCAGAGCCACACCCTAGCATTTGAGGTGGCTGATCGGGACAGGCATTGCTTTACCCAAGCGCACACTTTCGCATGCACATCCTTCATTCACTCATCGCTCGACGCGTTTTCACGCAAGCCCAGCCGCCTGATCGCCCAGCACTCATAAAGGCGCATGGCAACATCGGCGCCACCTACCGCGGTCAGGCAACCAAATGCGCTGGCCGCCCAGATCGACAGGCCGCCGGCATAGAGCAACATCACCGTCGAAACGCCGCAGACGATACAGGCGCCGGAGCGCAGCGCCAGTCGTCGCAGCAGCGACCAACCGGTGGCGCCCGCCTTGTCGGCCCGCCACATTTCGCCGCTGAGGCCGCCCAGCGATGCCAGGACGATCACCAGCCAGAGCGGCATCTCCAGTAACACTTGGTGCTCGTTCGTCACTGCCCTGTCTCCCGTGTGATGCCCACCGGCATCCGCGCTGCCGGCGTAATAAAGGTCTAGCCCGACCTGAGACACAATCTATGCGTACATGCATATGCAGTCAATGCATTTATTCATTGAAAAGTAAGCTCGGCTTTGCTGATACGCATGAAGGTCTCTGCTCATCAGGCCTGTAGGACTGTTCACCAGGCGAAAAAAAACCCGCCAAAGCGGGTTTTTCTGAAAAAACGCCTGGTCAGCGGGCGTACATGCCCCACCAGAACACATGACCGAGCAAGCTGATCTGCTCCTCCTGCAACTGCAGGAAGCTGTAGTCTTCATCAGGGTGTTCGTCGCGATTGAAGCTGCGCAGGCGGATACCCGTGGGCAACCGATAAACCTGCTTCACGCGCAATTGGCCATTGTGGTTGATGGCGTAGAGATCGCCATCGATGATGTCACCGATCGAGCACTTGCCGGTATTGACACCGACCGTCGCCCCATCTCGCAGCACCGGTAGCATGCTGTTGCCGCGCACGGTCACGCACTTGGCCTGGTCGAACTGCACGCCGTTATGGCGCAGGCTGCGCTTGCCGAAGCGCAGGCGAGCGCGCTCGCTTTCCTCGATGACGAATCTTCCTGATCCTGCTGCCAACTCGACCTCACGGAGAAAGGGTACTGACACCTCGTCGTCCTCGACGGGCGTTTCATCATCCCACAGGCTGATGTCACTGAGGTCAGCATGGCCGTGTGCGGGCACGGCGGCTTCGCGTGAGGCGCCAAGTTCCGCGCGGCCGCGCAGCTGTTCAGTGCTGACGCCGAAATAGTCGGCAATTTTCGACACGTGCTTGTCCGAGGGATCGACGATCTTCTCGCTGAGGATCCGCGACAAGGTGGACTGAGGCACGCCCGTGCGCCGATGCAGCTCTGTAGGGGACAAGCCGTGGCGGGCGAGCAGTTCTCTGAGTACGGTAGCTACATTGCGTTTTTGCATAGCGTGCATAATGCAGCGCCGCCGCAGGAAATGCAATCGATGCAGCCGGGTGCAAAGGCGCTCGCCCGCCGCCTGCATCTCGGCCGAAAAGCCTGTACCATTGCCGGTTTCACAATCGCCAACCAGATACCCGCTGTAAGGCCCTGAATGTCTGATCTTTCCGCACACACCCCGATGATGCAGCAGTACTGGAAGCTGAAAAACCAGCACCCGGACCAGCTGATGTTCTACCGCATGGGCGACTTTTACGAAATCTTCTATGAAGATGCGAAAAAAGCCGCAAAACTGCTGGATATCACCCTGACCGCGCGCGGTCAGTCTGCCGGCCAGTCGATCCCCATGTGCGGAATTCCGTTCCACTCGCTGGAAGGCTACCTGGCCAAGCTGGTCAAGCTCGGCGAGTCGGTGGTGATCTGCGAGCAGATCGGTGACCCCGCCACCAGCAAGGGCCCGGTGGAGCGTCAGGTGGTGCGCATCATCACCCCAGGCACCGTCAGCGACGAAGCGTTGCTCGATGAGCGCCGCGACAACCTGATTGCCGCACTGCTGGGGGACGAGCGCCTGTTTGGCCTGGCAGTGCTGGATATCACCAGCGGCAACTTCAGCGTGCAAGAGATCAAAGGCTGGGAAAACCTGCTGGCCGAGCTTGAACGCATCAACCCTGTCGAGCTGCTGATCCCCGACGACTGGCCCCGCGACCTGCCGGCCGAGAAACGTCCGGGCGCACGCCGACGTGCCCCTTGGGACTTCGACCGCGACTCGGCACGCAAGGCGCTGTGCCAGCAGTTCGCAACCAAAGACCTCAAGGGCTTTGGTTGCGACAAGCTGACCCTGGCCATCGGCGCCGCCGGCTGCCTGCTGACCTACGCCAAGGAAACCCAGCGCACCGCCCTGCCCCACCTGCGCAGCTTGCGCCATGAGCGCCTGGACGACACCGTGATCCTCGACGGGGCCAGCCGTCGCAACCTGGAACTGGACATCAACCTGGCAGGCGGCCGCGACAATACCTTGCAGTCGGTGATCGACCGCTGCCAGACCGCAATGGCCAGCCGGCTGCTGACCCGTTGGCTGAACCGGCCGCTTCGCGACCTCAAGGTCTTGCAGGCGCGCCAGGATTCGATTCGCTGCCTGCTCGATGGCTACCGCTTCGAAAAACTGCAGCCCCAGCTCAAGGAAATTGGCGATATCGAGCGGATCCTCGCCCGTATCGGCCTGCGCAATGCCCGCCCGCGGGATCTGGCACGCTTGCGTGATGCCCTCGGCGCCCTGCCCGAACTGCAGAACGCCATGGCCGAGCTGGAAGCCCCACACCTGGCGCGCCTGGCGGCCATCACCGGCACCTACCCGGAACTGGCCAGCCTGCTGGAGCGGGCGATCATCGACAACCCGCCAGCGGTTATCCGCGACGGCGGCGTACTCAAGGCCGGCTACGACAACGAGCTGGACGATCTGCTGGCGATCAGCGAAAACGCCGGCCAGTTCCTGATAGACCTCGAAGCCCGCGAGAAGGCCCGCACCGGGCTTGCCAACCTGAAAGTCGGCTACAACCGGGTGCACGGCTACTTCATCGAATTGCCGACCAAGCAAGCCGAACAGGCCCCGGGCGACTACATTCGTCGCCAGACCCTCAAAGGGGCCGAGCGCTTCATCACGCCGGAGCTCAAAGCGTTCGAGGACAAGGCGCTGTCGGCCAAGAGCCGTGCCCTGGCCCGCGAGAAGATGCTGTACGACGCGTTGCTCGAGACACTCATCAGCCACCTCGCACCGCTGCAGGACAGCGCTGCGGCGCTGGCCGAGCTGGACGTGCTGAGCAACCTGGCCGAGCGGGCGCTGAACCTGGACCTGAACTGCCCGCGTTTCGTCGAAGAACCTTGCCTGCGCATCGAGCAGGGGCGCCACCCAGTGGTCGAACAGGTACTGACCACGCCGTTCGTAGCCAACGACCTGGGCCTGGACAACAGCACTCGGATGCTGATCATCACCGGCCCGAACATGGGTGGTAAATCCACCTACATGCGCCAGACCGCACTGATCGTGCTGATGGCGCACATCGGTAGTTTCGTTCCGGCGGCCAGCTGCGAACTGTCGCTGGTCGATCGCATCTTCACCCGTATCGGCTCCAGCGACGACCTGGCAGGAGGCCGCTCGACGTTCATGGTCGAGATGAGCGAAACCGCCAACATTCTGCACAACGCCACTGATCGCAGCCTGGTATTGATGGACGAGGTCGGCCGTGGCACCAGCACCTTCGACGGCTTGTCGCTGGCTTGGGCGGCTGCCGAGCGCCTGGCGCAGCTGCGTGCGTACACGCTGTTCGCCACGCACTACTTCGAGTTGACCGTCCTGCCGGAAAGCGAACCGCTGGTGGCCAACGTCCACCTGAACGCTACCGAACACAACGAGCGCATCGTGTTCCTGCACCACGTGCTGCCTGGCCCCGCCAGCCAGAGCTACGGCCTGGCCGTGGCGCAACTGGCGGGCGTGCCGTCGCCGGTCATCCAGCGTGCGCGCGAACACCTTGGGCGGCTGGAGACCAGCAGCCTGCCCCACGAACAACCCGTGTCGAAAAAAGCCAAGGGCGAGCCACAAGCACCGCACCAGAGCGACCTGTTCGCCAGCCTGCCACACCCGGCCATCGAGAAGCTGGGCAAGCTGGACCTGGACGACATGACCCCGCGTCAAGCTATCGAAATGCTATATCAACTAAAGAACCTGTTATAACGGCGTCCACTACAAGCTGGTAGAATCCGCCGCGGTTTGCTGGTGCTGCAGTTTATTAGCCTGGCCTGCAGCCACATGCCCGTAAACCGCGCGGCCCTGAGAGGAAGGGCCGCCGCCGTTGCCTGAGGAGAGAACTAGAAATGACCTTCGTCGTCACCGACAACTGCATCAAATGCAAATACACCGACTGCGTGGAAGTCTGTCCGGTGGACTGCTTCTACGAAGGCCCGAACTTCCTGGTCATTCACCCGGACGAGTGCATCGACTGTGCACTGTGCGAGCCTGAATGCCCGGCCCAGGCCATCTTCTCGGAAGACGAAGTGCCTGCGGGCATGGAGAACTTCCTTGAGCTCAATGCCGAGCTGGCGGAGATCTGGCCGAACATCACTGAGCGTAAGGATGCCCTGCCTGACGCCGAAGAGTGGGATGGCAAGCCCGGCAAGATCGCCGATCTGGAGCGTTAATCGCCCGGATACGAAAAAGGCCCGCAACGGGCCTTTTTTCATTTTCTGCGGGCGAAAAAAAGGGGCGGTTTGACCCGCCCACATTTTTTTCCGTAGTCCCTGCTTGTCCTGAACATCGTCCTGATGAATCGCGTCTTGCGATGTCCTTGGCGCTCTTCCTGAACGCCTGTGCATGTCCGTGTGCACAGTTCGAATACTAACGACTTCTGGAGGCCAGGCAACCGCGAACCCTCACAAGACATTGCCGTGGACACATTTCCACATATCCAAAAAGTTCAATTATTTCAGCGGCTTGAGAAAAAATCGGATCTGGAAACGACAATGATTTACTGGCTGTTACGTGTATGGCTTACACAACAAGTAAGCAAAGGCTTACACGCAGTGCATCAGGGGTAGCAAGTTACATATTCCTCGTACTCAGCTAACGGCCGGCCGCCATGGCCTGCGCACCAAACGAAAACGCCCCGAGGTCATCGGGGCGTTTTGCATACTGGCATTGAATGCTTACTGGAACAGTGACTCACTGGACAAGCCATTCTTCTCCAGGATCTCACGCAGGCGCTTGAGGCCCTCTACCTGGATCTGCCGCACCCGCTCACGGGTAAGGCCGATTTCGAGGCCTACATCCTCCAAGGTGCTGCTCTCGTGCCCCCGTAGACCAAAACGGCGTACCACCACCTCGCGCTGCTTGTCGGTGAGCTCGCCCAGCCACTGATCGATGCTCTGAGACAGGTCGTCATCCTGCAGCAGTTCGCACGGGTCGGTCGGCCGATCGTCGGTGAGTGTATCGAGCAGGGTCTTGTCCGAATCTGGCCCGAGCGAAACATCCACCGACGATACCCGCTCGTTAAGACCAAGCATGCGCTTGACCTCGGCAACGGGCTTTTCCAGCAGGGTGGCAATCTCTTCGGGGGAAGGCTCGTGGTCGAGCTTTTGGGTCAACTCCCGCGCGGCACGCAGGTAGACGTTGAGCTCCTTGACGACATGGATCGGCAGGCGAATGGTGCGGGTCTGGTTCATGATCGCCCGCTCGATGGTCTGGCGGATCCACCACGTCGCGTAGGTCGAGAAACGGAAACCGCGCTCTGGGTCGAACTTCTCGACTGCTCGAATCAACCCCAGGTTGCCCTCCTCGATCAGGTCAAGCAAGGACAGGCCGCGATTCACGTAACGGCGGGCGATTTTCACGACCAGGCGCAGGTTGCTTTCGATCATGCGCTTGCGCCCGGCTGGGTCGCCCTTCTGCGACAAGCGCGCGAAGTGCACTTCCTCTTCCGGCGAAAGCAGAGGCGAGAAACCAATCTCGTTGAGATACAACTGGGTGGCATCGAGCGCCCGGCTGTAATCGATATATTTATGCTGCTTGAGCGTAGAGCCTGATTTAGCCTTGGTCCGAACCGACGGTACAGCAGGTTCGTCTGACACCACATCCGTTTCCAAAACGATGCCCGTCTCCATCAGGAGCACGTCATCGTCGATGTCAAACTCCGGCGCTTCTTTATTGAGAGCCATTGTTATAGTCCTTTGCTGAGTTCGAACTCAGACTCGAGCGGCGCCTGCATCCCTGGCATCGCTGGAGCCTCTCCCCTCTACCTCAGAGGAACAGGCCGGGAACAACAATCAACGACGTGGCAGGAACTGGAGTGGATCGACGGGTTTGCCCTGGCGGCGAATCTCGAAATGCAGCTTCACCCGATCAGTGCCCGTGGACCCCATTTCAGCAATCGACTGCCCTGCCTTGACCTGCTGCCCCTCCCGAACCAACAGCCTGCGGTTGTGACCGTAGGCACTGACGTAGGTATCGCTGTGCTTGATGATGATCAGTTCGCCGTAGCCCCGCAAGCCACTCCCGGCGTAGACCACCGCACCATCAGACGCAGCAAAAACAGGCTGTCCCAAATCACCGGCGATATCAATGCCTTTATTCAAACTACCGTTTGAAGCGAATTTTCCAATCAGCACGCCATTTGCAGGCCAGGTCCAACCGCCCACCGCGCGCTCTGCGGCGGGCACCGTGGTAACCACCGGAGTAGGCGTGGTTCGCGTTGTTGGCGTCGTTTTCCCGCCGCTGGCGGGGGTCGTGATAGGTTGTCCAACAGGCCGACGAATGACCGTCGTCTTGCTCGAAGAAGAGGGGCTGGACACCACTGTGGTACTGCCGGTAGCGCCGCTGCTGAAGCGGATCGCCTGACCTGGCCGGATGGTGTAAGGCGCAGAGATGCCATTGCGGGCTGCGAGCTCCTTGTAGTCCCAGCCGTAGCGAAAGGCAATGGAGAACAACGTATCGCCAGGCTTGACCACATACTGCCCCGAGGTCACCGTCGGCCGATTGGGCGCCGCATTGCTGCGATCGACCACGCGTGCGCCGCCTGAGCCGGTGCTTGAGCAACCAGTCAGCAGGGCGCCCATGGCCAGTGCAATCACCAGAAGCTTGAAACTCAACCAATCCCTGCGCTGCCGAATGACTGTGTGCCCCACCCGCGCTCCCCTCATGGTGCCGAAAATCGAAAATACGCAAAGAAATGCAATAATGTTGCAATTATAACCGAGTGCGACTGTATTGGCAGGCTCGGCCACAGGCTCGGTAAAGAGCCGGGATGCCCCGCCAGATAGACAGGGCAATGCGGCAAGAATTCGTCGCCAGCACAAATATTCCCTGCAGCTCAGGCCACCGGGCCATTGAGCAACGGTACGAAGCGCACGGCGCCCAGTACACGGCGGGAGAAGCCTTGCTCCTCACGCACGATCAGCATCAGCTGCTGGACTTCGCCAGCAGGGCCTACCGGGATGACCATTCGCCCCCCGGGAGCCAGCTGGTCGAGCAGTGCCTGTGGCACTTCAGGCGCCACGGCGGTAACGATGATGCCGTTGTAGGGGGCCAGCGCCTGCCAGCCGTCGCACCCATCCCCCCAACGGAACACCACGTTGCGCAGGTTCAGTTCGACCAGGCGTTCTTTGGCACGGTCCTGCAGCACCTTGATGCGCTCTACCGAAAATACCCGCTCCACCAATTGGGCAAGGATGGCCGTCTGGTAACCGGACCCGGTTCCGATCTCCAGCACCTTGTCCAGCGGCCCGGCCTCCAGTAGCAGCTCACTCATGTGTGCAACCATGAAAGGCTGGGAGATGGTCTGATTGTGCCCGATCGGCAGCGCAGTATCTTCGTAGGCACGATGGGCCAGGGCCTCATCGACGAACAGATGGCGCGGCGTACGGCGGATGGCATCGAGCACCTTGGGGTTCGATACGCCCTCTTCGCACAGGCGCTGGATCAGCCGCTCGCGGGTACGCTGGGAAGTCATACCGATACCCCGGCGCTGCAGATCGTCCTGTTCGCGCATCAGAGCACGCCCTCCAGCCAACCATGAAGCTGCTCGAAAGCATCGTTGAAGGTGCGGTCCAGTTGCAGCGGGGTGATCGACACATAACCTTGCATCACCGCGTGGAAGTCGGTACCCGGCCCACCGTCTTCGGCATCACCGGCCACGGCAATCCAGTAACCTTCCTTGCCACGCGGGTTGACCACCTTGGTCGGTGCCGCCGCCCGCGCCCGGTGACCGAGACGGGTAACCTGTATGCCACGGATGTGTTCCAGCGGCAGGTTGGGAATATTGACATTGAGGACCGTACGCGGCGGCAGTTCCAGGCGTGACTGCGCCTCGACCAGGCGGCGGGCGATGAACGCGGCGCTCGGCAGATTGTCGGGCAGACGCGACAGTAATGAAAATGCCAACGAGGTACCGCCGAGGAAGCGCCCCTCCAGCGCGGCCGCGACCGTGCCGGAATAGATCACGTCGTCACCCAGATTGGCACCGAGGTTGATCCCCGATACCACCATGTCCGGTGTTTCCGGCAACAGGCCATTGAGCCCCAGGTGCACGCAATCGGTAGGCGTGCCATTGAGGCTGATGAAGCCGTTGGCCAGGGTTTGCGGGTGCAACGGCCTGTCCAGCGTCAGCGAACTGCCGGCGCCGCTCTTGTCTTGGTCCGGGGCGATCACCACGCACTCGGCATAATCCACCAGCGCACCGTGTAGCGCGGCGAGGCCAGGTGCCGTAACACCGTCGTCATTCGAAATCAGAATACGCATGGGCTGTCCGTCTGCCCTGCCGGCACCAGATCGACAAGTTCGCGCACCACCACGGTGGCGAAGCATCCGGCCGGAAGGACGAATTCCAGTTGCAGGTTATCAGGCTCCGGATAATGCCACGTAAGGCCGCCAATAGGGAGCCGCAGGATGCGCCGTTCGTGACTCATGCCTGCATTGGCCAGCCATTGGCACAGCGCTGCATGCTGCTCGCCTATCGCCGTCTCCAGTGCCAAGGCCGCGCCGGCCGCAGGAGACGGGCCTTCGCCCCACATTGGCCCGGTAGGATGCAGGTCCAGAATGGCCAAGCGAGGATCTGAACATTCCAGTTCACCCGCCGAAAAAAAACTACGGCTATCGGTGAATGCCAGCAGATCACCGACTTGGGCCTGCTGCCAGCTACCGTCAGCAACACGGGCGGCCAGGACCTGGTTGAACAGGTAGCTGCGGGCAGCCGAGAGCAACCGCGAACGCACGTTGCGCTGCTCGGGCAGGGCTTTGCGGGCCGCCCAGTGCTGGGCATCCTGAACGTTGCCGCCGCCATGCCCGAAACGCTGGCCGCCGAAGTAATTCGGCACACCCTGCTGCTTAAGCGTCTGCAGGCGGGCATCAAGGGCAGCATGATCAGCCGCCAGCGCCCTGAGGCGCAGGGTGAAGCCATTGGCCGAATGGGCGCCGCGCTGCAGTTTACGCTGGTGACGCACCTGTTTGAGCACGCGCAGGGTGGCATCTTCGGCACGCGACAGGTCAGGGTCTGCCTTGCCCGGCAGGTGCAGGCTGAACCACTGGCGCGTCAGGGCCTGGCGGTCCTTGAGGCCGGCATAGCTGATCGAGCGCACCGGCACGCCTGCGGCTCGCGCCAGGCGGCGGGCAGCTTCTTCGGTGTTGAGGTCACGCTTCTCCACCCACAGCCATAGGTGCTCCCCTTGGCCAGAGAGCGGGATGTCAAGCACCTCGTCGACCTGGAAATCTTCGGCCACAGCCTTGAGTATCGCGGTGCCCAGGGGTTGGCCCGATGCGCGCGGGCCCAGCAGTTCCATTTCGGTCATGCTGGCAGCAGCAGGGCGACCGCGTGCACGGCAATACCCTCCTCGCGGCCAGTGAAGCCCAGTTTTTCGGTGGTGGTAGCCTTGACGTTGACCTGGTCGAGCTCGACCTGCAGGTCCTCGGCGATCCGTTGCCGCATGGTTTCGATATGCGGGGCCATTTTCGGCGCCTGGGCAACGATGGTGGTGTCGACATTACCGACTTTCCAGCCTTTGGCCTGGACGATGCCGACCACATGGCGCAGCAGCGCACGGCTGTCGGCACCCTTGAATTGGGGATCGGTATCGGGGAAGTGCTTGCCGATGTCACCCAGCCCCGCCGCGCCAAGCAAGGCATCGCTCAGTGCATGCAGCAGCACGTCACCGTCGGAATGGGCCAGGAGGCCGTATTTGTGGGGGATACGCACCCCACCCAGGGTAATGAAATCACCGTCGCAAAAACGGTGCACATCGTAGCCGTGGCCAATACGCATAGAAAAACGCCCTGATTGAGTCAGGGCGTGATTCTACCTGCATTTGCAGCTGCAAGCTGCAAGCTACGAGCCGCAAGCCAAAAGCAGGCGCTGCGCCAACCGCACTGCCTTGCAGCTTGCAGCTTGCAGCTTGAAGCTTGAAGCTTGCCCCCCTACCCCCGCCCAAGTGCCACGGCGTGATGGCGCAGATGCTCATCAATGAAGCTGGCGATGAAGTAATAGCTATGGTCATAGCCAGGTTGCAGCCGCAGGTCCAAGGCATGCCCCCCTTTGCGGGCCGCCTGCTCCAACGCTTCAGGCTTGAGCTGCTTGGCCAGGAAGTCGTCACGATCGCCTTGATCGACCAGCAATGGTGGGCATTGGCCCGCTGGCGTCTCGGCAAGCAGCACACTGGCATCCCACTCACGCCAGCGCGCCCGGTCTTCCCCCAGGTAACGGCTGAACGCCTTTTCACCCCAAGGGCAATCCATCGGATTGCTGATCGGAGAAAACGCCGATACCGAACGATAGCGCCCCGGGTTGCGCAGGGCGCAGACCAGCGCGCCGTGCCCACCCATGGAGTGGCCACTGATGCTGCGCTGATCCGAGGCCGGGAAGTGCGCTTCGATCAGCTCTGGCAGCTCCTTGACCACATAATCGTGCATGCGGTAGTGCTGCGCCCAAGGCTGCTGGGTGGCGTTGAGGTAAAAGCCGGCGCCCAGGCCGAAGTCCCAGGCACCGTCAGGGTCGCCTGGCACCTGCTCGCCACGCGGGCTGGTATCGGGCGCGACGATGATCAGGCCAAGCTCAGCGGCCAGGCGCTGGGCGCCGGCCTTCTGCATGAAGTTCTCGTCGGTGCACGTCAGGCCGCTGAGCCAGTACAGCACGGGCAGCTTTTCGCCCTGTTCGGCCTGCGGCGGCAGGTAAACGGCGAACACCATGTCGCAACCCAGCACCTTGGAGTGATGCCGGTAACGCTTGTGCCAGCCGCCGAAGCTTTTCTGGCAGGAGATGTTATCCAGGCTCATGGCTCACCTCAGAAGTGGATCACGCTGCGGATGCTCTTGCCTTCATGCATCAGGTCGAACGCCTTGTTGATATCCTCCAGGCCCATGGTATGGGTGATGAAGGTATCCAGCGGAATCTCGCCCTTCTCGGCCATTTCCACGTAGCTTGGCAGTTCGGTACGGCCGCGTACGCCACCGAAAGCAGACCCGCGCCAGACGCGACCGGTCACCAACTGGAACGGGCGAGTAGCGATTTCCTGGCCAGCGCCGGCAACGCCGATGATCACCGACTCACCCCAACCCTTGTGGCAGCATTCCAGGGCCGCGCGCATCAGTTGCACGTTGCCGATACATTCGAACGAAAAGTCCACGCCACCATCGGTAAGGTCGACGATCACTTCCTGGATCGGGCGATCGTACTCTTTCGGGTTGATGCAGTCGGTGGCACCCAGCTGGCGAGCGATCTCGAACTTGGCTGGGTTGATGTCGATGGCGATGATGCGCGAGGCCTTGGCCTTGACCGCACCGATGATCGCTGAAAGGCCGATGCCGCCCAGGCCGAAGACGGCGACGGTGTCACCGGGTTTGACCTTGGCAGTGTTCAGCACCGCACCGATGCCGGTGGTGACGCCGCAACCTAGCAGGCAGACCTTTTCCAGCGGCGCTTCCTTCTGGATCTTGGCGACGGAAATTTCCGGCAGCACGGTGTACTCGGAGAAGGTCGAGGTGCCCATGTAGTGGAACAGCTGCTGGCCCTTGTACGAGAAACGGGTGGTGCCGTCCGGCATCAGTCCTTTGCCCTGGGTGGCCCGTATGGCCTGGCACAGGTTGGTCTTGCCCGAGCGGCAGAATTTGCACTGACCACACTCAGGGGTATACAGCGGGATCACGTGATCGCCGACCGCCACGGAGGTGACACCCTCACCTACCGCCTCGACGATCGCGCCACCTTCATGACCCAGAATCGACGGGAAGATACCTTCTGGGTCGGCACCCGACAGGGTATAGGCATCGGTGTGGCAAACGCCGCTGGCGACCACGCGCAGGAGCACTTCGCCAGCCTTGGGCATGGCCACGTCCACCTCGACGATTTCCAGCGGTTTTTTAGCCTCGAAGGCTACAGCGGCACGGGACTTGATCATCAACGTTCTCCAGACAAAGGGTCAGTTCAGGCAGGCAGTGTAATTCAGCTTGTTTTGATGAATAATCGTGGCCAAGACAAAACATTATTGCTGTATAGGGACAATCCATGACCAGCCGCTGGGAGGGCATCGATGAATTCGTAGCGGTGGCCGAATTGGGCCAATTCACGGCTGCAGCCGAACGCATGGGCGTATCGTCGTCGCATATAAGCCGGCAAATCGCCCGCCTGGAGGAGCGCCTGCAAACGCGCCTGCTGTATCGCAGTACGCGCCGCGTGACCCTGAGTGAAGCCGGGCAGACATTCCTGCAACATTGCCAACGCCTGCAGGATGGCCGTGAAGAAGCGCTGCGTGCCGTAGGCGATCTGGCCAGCGAACCCAAGGGGCTACTGCGCATGACCTGCGCGGTGGCTTATGGCGAGCGCTTCATCGTGCCGCTGGTGACGCGCTTCATGACGCTGTATCCACAGTTGCGGGTCGAGGTGGAGTTGAGCAACCGCACGCTGGACCTGCTGCACGAAGGCATGGACCTGGCGATTCGTCTGGGGCGGCTTGCCGATTCAAGGTTGGTGGCGACGCGCCTGGCGCCTCGGCGCATGTATCTGTGCGCTTCACCCGCCTACCTTGAACGCTACGGCCGTCCGCACAGCCTTTCGGAACTGGCCCGGCACAACTGCCTGGTGGGCAGCTCGGACCTGTGGGCGCTGCAACAGGACGGCCGCGAGATCAGCCAGCGGGTGCAGGGCAACTGGCGGTGCAACAGTGGCCAGGCGGTGCTGGATGCCGCTTTGCTGGGGATGGGGCTGTGCCAGTTGCCGGATTACTACGTGCTGGAACACCTCAACAGCGGCGCGCTGGTGTCGTTACTGGAGGCGCATCAGCCGCCCAATACGGCGGTGTGGGCGCTGTATCCGCAGCAGCGCCACCTGTCGCCCAAGGTCCGGCGGCTGGTGGACTATCTCAAGGAAGGGTTAGCGGGGATGCCGGAGTACCGAACGGTCTGACAGTTTGCCGGGGCCGCTTTTCGGCCCCGGTAACCTCAACGCCGCCCTGCCCACCGCTGGCGGAGCCACTCCAGGTCTTCCGGGCGGGTCACCTTGATGTTGTCGCTGCGCCCCTCGACCAGCCGCGGCGCCTGGCCGGACCACTCGATGGCCGAAGCTTCATCGGTGACCACCCCATCGGACACCAGGCACTCGGCCAACGCCCGGTGCAAAGCACCAAGGCGGAACATCTGAGGCGTGAAGGCCTGCCAGATGGTACTGCGATCCACGGTCGCACTGACCCGGCCATCGACATCGGCGCGCTTTAGCGTGTCACGCGCTGGCACCGCCAGCAGCCCGCCAACAGGGTCATCCGCCAACTGCGACAACAGACGGTCAAGATCGGTACGTGCCAGGTTTGGCCGCGCCGCATCGTGCACCAGCACCCAGTCAGTGTCCGGCACACCTTGGGCATGCAACAGCAACAACGCGTTGAGCACCGAGTCGGCACGCTCATGCCCACCTGGCGCACGCTGGATGCGAGGATCGCTGGCGCAGCGCAAGCCAGGCCAGTAAGGATCATCTGCAGCAATGCTGACCACCACGCCCTTGAGCGTCGGATGGCCAAGAAAACAGTCGAGGCTATGCTCGAGAACGGTCTGCCCGCCCAATTGCAAATACTGCTTCGGGCGGTCGGCAGCCATGCGGGCACCTACACCCGCAGCAGGAATCACGGCCCAGAAGGCCGGTAGGGTTTCGATCATTTTTGCGGCAGCTGGAAGAGGGTTTCACCCTCTTTGACCATCCCCAGTTCGTGACGAGCCCGTTCTTCAACGGTCTCCATACCTTTTTTCAATTCCAGGACCTCGGCATAGAGCACGCGATTACGCTCCAGCAGCCGCTCGTTTTCGGCATGCTGCTCGTCGATCTGCTGCTTGAGCTCAGCCACTTGCGCCAGGCTTCCGTTACCCACCCACAGGCGGTACTGCAGGCCACCAAGCAGCAGGAGCAGGACAAGGAACAACCAATAGGGACTGCGCATCAAGGTATCCAGGTTAAAAAGACCGCCGCGAAAAGGCAGACCTCAAATAGCACGAAGCCTGGCCGAGGCCAGGCTTCGTCGACAGAAACCCGCATCATGTGTCAGAAATTTCAGTATGAAAGTTCCGACAGCTTCGGCTGCTGTCTTTTTACCATCTCTTGCTTAGCCGCGAAACTCGGCGCGACCGCGGTAAACCGCTTTGGCGCCCAGTTGTTCTTCGATGCGCAGCAACTGGTTGTACTTGGAGACGCGGTCGGAACGGCACAGCGAGCCAGTCTTGATCTGGCCAGCGGCGGTACCCACAGCCAGGTCGGCAATGGTCGAGTCTTCGGTTTCACCGGAGCGGTGCGAGATCACGGCGGTGTAGCCAGCGGCCTTGGCCATCTGGATGGCTTCCAGGGTTTCGGTCAGCGAGCCGATCTGGTTGAACTTGATCAGGATCGAGTTACCGATGCCCTTCTCGATGCCTTCCTTGAGGATCTTGGTGTTGGTCACGAACAGGTCGTCACCGACAAGCTGGACCTTCTCGCCGATCTTGTCGGTGAGAATCTTCCAGCCCGCCCAATCGGACTCATCCAGGCCGTCTTCGATCGAGATGATCGGGAAGCGCTCGGTGAGGCCTTTCAGGTAATCGGCAAAGCCTTCGGCGTCGAACGACTTGCCTTCGCCTGACAGGTTGTACTTGCCGTCTTCGTAGAATTCGGAGGCCGCGCAGTCGAGGGCCAGGGTCACGTCGGTGCCCAGCTTGTAACCGGCTTTTTCCACGGCTTCAGCGATAGCGCCCAGGGCGTCTTCGTTGGAAGCCAGGTTCGGCGCGAAGCCACCTTCGTCACCCACTGCAGTGTTCAGGCCACGGGCCTTGAGCACAGCCTTGAGGTGATGGAAGATCTCGGTGCCCATGCGCAGGCCATCAGAGAAGGTCTTGGCGCCAACCGGCTGCACCATGAACTCCTGGATGTCGACGTTGTTGTCGGCGTGCTCGCCACCGTTGATGATGTTCATCATCGGAACCGGCATCGAGTACTGACCTGGGGTGCCGTTCAGGTTGGCGATGTGCGCGTACAGCGGCAGGTCCTGGTCCTGGGCAGCAGCTTTCGCGGCAGCCAGGGAAACCGCCAGGATGGCGTTGGCGCCCAGCTTGGCCTTGTTCTCGGTACCGTCCAGTTCGATCATGGCGCGGTCCAGGGCCTTCTGGTCGGAAGGGTCCTTGCCCAGCAGCAGGTCACGGATCGGGCCGTTGATGTTGCCAACGGCTTTCAGCACGCCCTTGCCCATGTAACGGCTCTTGTCGCCATCACGCAGCTCCAGCGCTTCGCGCGAGCCGGTGGAAGCACCGGACGGCGCGCAAGCGCTGCCGATGATGCCGTTGTCGAGCAGTACATCGGCTTCCACGGTGGGGTTGCCACGCGAATCGAGAACTTCACGACCTTTGATGTCGACGATTTTTGCCATTGTTGTAAGCACTCCAGAATTGACGAAAACAACGCAGCTTTAGGAAATTCTTGCCTTGCACCAGGCGTAAATGCAGCAGGCAGGCCTGGCAGAAGCAGCCCCTGACCTGGGGGTCAGGGGCAGAACGGACGGTACTTTACCCGAGAAATGAGCTTTGCGCGGTTTATACCGTCGGAAAACTCACCCAGCCTGGGCTCAGGCCTTGTTCTTCTGTGCCAGAGCAGCCTTGACGAAGCCACTGAACAGCGGGTGGCCATCACGCGGAGTCGAGGTGAACTCCGGGTGGAACTGGCAGGCGACGAACCACGGGTGGTCCTTGGACTCGACCACTTCAACCAGCGCACCGTCTTCGGAACGACCCGAGACCACCAGGCCGGCATCGACCAGTTGCGGCAGCAGGTTGTTGTTCACTTCGTAACGGTGGCGATGGCGCTCGGTGATCACGTCCTTGCCATAGCAGTCATGTACCTTGGAGCCGGCTGCCAGTTGGCAATCCTGCGCGCCCAGGCGCATGGTGCCACCCAGGTCGGAGGCTTCGGTACGGGTCTCGACGGCGCCGGTGGCATCGGCCCACTCGGTGATCAATCCAACGACCGGGTGGCCGCTATTGCGATCGAACTCGGTGGAGTTGGCGTCTTGCCAGCCCATCACGTTACGGGCGAACTCGATCACGGCAACCTGCATGCCCAGGCAGATACCCAGGTACGGCACCTTGTTCTCACGGGCATACTGCACCGCGGTGATCTTGCCTTCCACGCCACGCAGGCCGAAACCGCCCGGTACCAGGATGGCGTCGGCGCCTTCGAGCAGGCTGGTGCCCTGGTTCTCGATATCTTCGGAATCGATGTAGCGCAGGTTGACCTTGGTGCGGTTGGTGATGCCGGCGTGGCTCATCGCTTCGATCAGCGACTTGTACGCGTCCAGCAGCTCCATGTATTTGCCGACCATGGCGATGGTCACTTCGTGCTCAGGGTTGAGCTTGGCGTCGACCACCTTGTCCCACTCGGACAGGTCGGCGCTGCTGCACTGCAGGCCGAAGCGCTCGACGACGAAATCATCCAGGCCCTGGGCATGCAGAATGCCTGGGATCTTGTAGATGGTGTCGGCGTCTTCAAGGGCAATCACCGCACGCTCTTCAACGTTGGTGAACTGGGCGATCTTGCGGCGCGACGAGCTGTCGATCGGGTGGTCGGAGCGGCAGACCAGTACATCAGGCTGCAGGCCGATGGAGCGCAGCTCCTTGACCGAGTGCTGAGTCGGCTTGGTCTTGGTCTCACCAGCGGTGGCGATGTACGGCACCAGCGTCAGGTGCATCAGCATCGCGCGCTTGGCGCCGACTTCGAAACGCAACTGGCGGATCGCCTCGAGGAACGGTTGCGACTCGATGTCGCCCACGGTGCCACCGATTTCCACCAGGGCCACATCGGCATCGCCGGCGCCCTTGATGATGCGGCGCTTGATCTCGTCGGTGATATGCGGGATGACCTGGATGGTCGCGCCAAGGTAATCACCACGACGCTCTTTGCGCAGCACGTGCTCGTAGATGCGGCCGGTGGTGAAGTTGTTGTTCTGGGTCATGGTCGTGCGGATGAACCGCTCGTAGTGGCCCAGGTCGAGGTCGGTCTCGGCGCCGTCGTGAGTGACGAATACTTCACCGTGCTGGAACGGACTCATGGTGCCAGGATCGACGTTGATGTACGGATCCAGCTTGAGCATGGTGACCTTTAGCCCCCGCGCTTCCAGGATGGCCGCCAGGGAAGCCGAGGCAATGCCTTTCCCCAATGAAGAAACAACACCGCCCGTGACGAATATGTAGCGCGTCATGAAAAACCCTAGAAGTCTGCGTTAAGGCGGCCAGCGCCGCCGGAGAAAGCGAAGGAAGGCCGAAGCCCCCGATCACCTGCGTCAATCACAGTGCATCTCGAAAAACTGCCGCGCCTGTACAGACCAGGGTCATCCCCGGCATGGAGTTCGCTCGTCATTTCCAGAATCAGCCCAGCAAAAAACTGCGTGGTAATCGGCAACTGCCGTGTTTCCGAGGAACGCACAGAAGTTGTATCAAGAAGGGAGGGTAGTCTACCGGAATGTACCCTTCAGCTCAAACCTTGCGCGTTCGTCGGAGGCTGCCAATGAAGCTGGCAATCGGCCTGCGCCAGTCGCGGCAGATTGGCCACTGCCAGCAAGCGCTCGCCACGATACAGCAATGGCAGGCGCGGTCGCACGAAGTGCGGGACGTGCGATTCGTTGAGCAGGCGCTTGAGGTCGCGCTTGCCACGGCCTGGTATGTCCAGCACTTCCCCGCCCTGGCGATAGGCGATGCGCAAATCGCCTTCCGGGGCGCCCTGCAGGCTGACGCTGCCGTTCCCGGGCAATGGCAACGGGCTACCGGGCTTGTCCCAGCGCAGCGTTCCGCACACAGGCTGCAGCCAGTCGCCAGACAACCACCAGATACGTCCGTGGCTGCGCTCGAGTTTGCCATCGGTCAGCTGCCAGGCAGGTTGGGCATCGACTGCCGCATCACGCAGAGCCGCCCAACCAGCCCAATGCCGGGTGTCGGGCAAACGGGTGCGCAAGCTCAACCAATACTGCAGGGCGTTGCGCTGACGGGCCGGCGACAGCGCCGCCAGGCTCGCAAGGTCAAGGGAGTCCACCGCAGACCACATGGCCGGCGCGCCCTCCTGGGCCACGGCGAGGTCAGCCTGGGCCAGTTCATCGAGCAGCCCGAGCGCCTCCCCCAGGTGCCCGGCGGTGCGAGCCAGGGCCTGGCTGGCCTGGGGCCAACGCTGCTGCAGTAGCGGGAACACTTCAGCGCGCAAGAAATTGCGGGCAAAGGCCCTGTCTGCGTTGGATGGGTCTTCGGCCCAGATCAGCCCATGGCTTTGTGCATAGTCATGCAACTGCACACGTGAAACGTTGAGCAGCGGCCTGACCAGGTGGCCGCGCCCCAGCGGGCGCTGTTGCGGCATCGCCGCCAGGCCACGCAGGCCGGCACCACGCAGAAGCCGGAACAGCAAGGTTTCGGCCTGGTCATCACAGTGCTGCCCCGTGAAAAGAACGTCGCCCGCGCCGAGAACGGTCTCGAATGCCGCATACCGAGCATCGCGCGCAGCCTGCTCCAGGCTCGCCTCGGCAGCGACCTGAACGTGGATGACGGTGAGTTCGATCCCGAGCCGTTCGCACACTGCGGTGCAATGGCTTGGCCAGGCATCGGCGGCGGGTTGCAGGCCGTGGTGGATGTGGATGGCATGGAGCGGAGGCGTTGCGTGGATGCTGGCGTAGTCGGCCAGCCAGTGCAGAAGGACCGTGGAGTCGAGGCCACCGGAGAAAGCGATGTACCAGGCAGGGGCATTGAGCCAAGGGGTGAGGTTGATCATTGGCGCCTCACGCGGCTTGAAAGCGTGGGGGCGCTTGGCGCCCCCAGTGGTGCATCAGAGGCCGTAGCTCATCAGGCGCTCATAACGACGGGCCAGCAGCGTGTCGTTATCGAGCTTGCCGAGCATGTCCAGCTGCTGAACCAGGTCAGCGCGAATGCTTTCGGACATCTGCGCCGGGTCACGGTGGGCACCGCCCAGCGGTTCCTCGATGACCTTGTCGACGATGTTCAGGCTTTTCAGGCGCTCGGCGGTAATGCCCATGGCCTCGGCAGCGTCGGCGGCCTTGTCGGCGGTTTTCCACAGGATCGAGGCGCAACCCTCCGGCGAGATCACCGAGTAGGTGGAGTATTGCAGCATGTTCAGCTGGTCGCACACACCGATGGCCAGCGCACCGCCGGAACCACCTTCACCGATGACGGTGGCGATGATCGGCGTCTTCAGGCGTGCCATGACACGCAGGTTCCAGGCGATCGCTTCGCTCTGGTTGCGTTCTTCTGCGTCGATGCCTGGGTATGCACCCGGGGTGTCGATGAAGGTCAGGATCGGCATCTTGAAGCGCTCGGCCATTTCCATCAGGCGGCAAGCCTTGCGGTAGCCTTCAGGGCGCGGCATGCCGAAGTTGCGGCGAACCTTTTCGCGCACTTCACGGCCCTTCTGGTGGCCGATGACCATGACCGGCCGGCCATCCAGGCGCGCGGTACCACCGACGATGGCGGCATCGTCGGAGAAGTGACGGTCGCCGTGCAGCTCTTCGAACTCGGTGAAGATGTGCTCCAGGTAGTCCAGTGTGTACGGACGACGCGGGTGACGGGCCAGGCGGGCGATCTGCCAGCTGGTCAGGTTGCCGAAGATGCTTTCGGTCAGAGTGTTGCTCTTGTCTTGCAGACGGGCAATTTCATCGCTGATGTTCAGCGAGTTGTCGTTACCCACCAAACGCAGCCCTTCGATCTTGGCTTGCAGGTCGGCAATCGGCTGTTCGAAATCGAGAAAATTCGGGTTCATAGTCATCCGTCTTGGGTCTACGGCCAGGCGGCCGGCCGGTTGATCCGTTTGGCGCCCTACCTTAAGGGATCAGGCGCATTCAGGTCGAGATTAAATTTCGTCGGTTCAACGATATTGCAGGAAGACGTTCTCACGCCCGAACTGGTCACGCAGCGCCTGAATCAAGCCATCGGCCGGGTCGATCGACCACTGGTCGCCGAACTGCAGCATCGCCTTGGCGTCGCTGCCGGTGTACTCGAGGGTGATCGGGCAACCACCGCGATGGCGGGTGATCAGCTCGCCCAGCCAGTTCAGGCGATCGCCCTTGAGGGCATCGTGGGTGATCTTCAGCCGCAGGCTCTCGGCAAGCTTGGTACGGGCATCCTCCATGGTCATCACCTGCTTGACGCGCAGGCGCAGGCCACCGGAGAAGTCGTCGTTGCTGACCTCACCCTCGACCACGACCATGGCATCGTTCTGCAACAACGCCTGAGCCCCCATGAAGGCATCGGCGAACAATGAGGCTTCGATGCGCCCGGAGCGGTCATCGAGGGTGACAAACCCCATCTTGTCGCCCTTCTTGTTCTTCATCACCCGCATCGCAATTATCATCCCGGCGATCGTCTGCGTTTCGCGGGAGGGTTTCAGGTCGATGATGCGCTGGCGGGCGAACCGGCGGATTTCCCCTTCATACTCATCGATCGGGTGGCCGGTGAGGTACACGCCAAGGGTATCCTTCTCGCCCTTCAGGCGCTCCTTGAGCGTCAGCTCACGCACCTTGCGGTGGTTGGCGTAGACATCGGAGTCCGCCTCGACGAACAGCCCGCCGAACAGGTCCACGTGGCCGCTATCAGCGGTGCGTGCGGTCTGCTCTGCCGCCTTGATCGCCTCTTCGAGTGCCGACAGCAAGGTCGCGCGATTGATGTCGATACTGGCGTGGTACGCCTTGATCTCATCATGGAAGTGCGGGCCCAGCCGGTCCAGCGCGCCACTGCGGATCAGCGCATCGAGTGTACGTTTGTTCACCCGCTTGAGGTCGACCCGCTCACAGAAGTCGAACAGATCCTTGAACGGGCCACCCTGGGCGCGTGCCTCGACAATCGCCTCCACCGGGCCTTCACCCACGCCTTTGATAGCGCCAAGGCCATAGATGATGCGGCCGTCGTCATTGACCGTGAACTTGAACTCCGAGGCATTCACGTCCGGGGCGTCGAGGCGCAGCTTCATGCTGCGCACTTCTTCGATCAGCACCACCACCTTGTCGGTGTTGTGCATGTCCGCTGACAACACCGCGGCCATGAACGGCGCCGGGTAATGAGTCTTGAGCCAGGCGGTCTGGTAAGACACCAGGCCGTAGGCCGCCGAGTGGGACTTGTTGAAGCCGTAACCGGCAAACTTTTCCACCAGGTCGAAGATGTTGCCGGCGAGGTCTGCATCGATGTTGTTGGCCACACAACCCTCGATGAAACCGCCGCGCTGCTTGGCCATTTCTTCAGGCTTTTTCTTACCCATGGCGCGGCGCAGCATGTCGGCGCCGCCCAGGGTGTACCCCGCCATGACCTGCGCAATCTGCATCACCTGCTCCTGATACAGGATGATGCCGTAGGTCGGCGCAAGAACAGGCTTGAGGCCTTCGTACTGGTAGTCCGAGTGTGGGTAGGCGAGCTCGGCGCGGCCGTGCTTGCGGTTGATGAAGTCGTCCACCATGCCCGATTGCAGGGGGCCTGGGCGGAACAACGCCACCAGTGCGATAAGGTCTTCCAGGCAGTCAGGCTTGAGCTTTTTG